>MEPP01000001.1:0-40971 GCA_001769855.1 Bdellovibrionales bacterium GWA2_49_15
TTATAAATTCGCCAATTCATACGTTTCATTGTTTGACCTCCTTTCATTTCACTGACACGCAATTTGGTTTAAATAGCTGGCCCGGTCCCTGATTTTCAGGTGAGGAAACTTTTCCTCAAAACACGACAAAAGATTTAATATGGCTTCCTTGGCATTTTCCCTTTTGCTGGCGTCAAAAATCTGTTCGCCCAAAAACGAGGCTGCCCGTTCAATGTAGGACAAAACATCCTTCCTTTCGGACCTATAATCAAAGGCCAGGGCCAGCGTGCATTCGTGGAACACATCAACCAATATCTGGTCCAGGGATTCCAGTGATTTTCCGTAGGCAAGCTGGATTGAGTGGTCGATGCTCAAAAATTCATCATCATTACGTGAGTAAAATTCTGTACAGTTGAAAACGTCATAAATGGTGTCTTGGATGCGGAAAATTTCGAGGTCCTTCCTGATCATGTTTTTGGCCATGTTCTTTAAATAGTCCGTGGTGCCTGGCCGTTTTTCTTCCGATAGGGCCAAAGAAAGTGCTTCCATGTTTCATTCCTCCTGTTCAAGGTTCAAATATTTTGGTGGAAGGAACCTAATTCGACGTGATTCCTTTTATCAAGAAAAAGATGAGTGATTTCAAAAGGTTACTATTCATGAATAATGGCCGTGTTATTCACGCATTTGTAACTTGCTAGAATCTGGCGCACCTATTCATGCATGAATTATTCGGCCTGAATAACTCATTCACGCGCTGACAGCATGAATATTTGACGAACCACGTCGGACTCGATATGTAAGAATCTCTTTATACTGAACAGGGGCCGGGAATGGGCGAAGAAAATAAGTTCGAATCCAATTCGCAGCTAGCTCGCAAATGTGTGCGTGAGCTTAAAACCAAGCACCCAAACTTCAGTTCTTCCCAGATTGCCGCAATGATTGGCATGAGCCAGCCGACCTTTTCGAGATTAGAAAATGGCCAATCAAATCCAAGCTTAAATACTATCAGCACACTGCTCTCAGGCCTTGGCAAATCTCATTATATTTCCCAGGCCATTGAAATCGCGAACCCAAACCTGGCTTCAATGATAAAAGAAAATCTCTCTCATAATGCCGAAACTCCCATTTTAGGTGGTGAATTCGTCCGATATTTCCGCCAAGTCGAGCACCGAAATATCATGCTCCTTGCCATGACTCGTTCAGGTACGACCCGCGCTGAAATTCAGGGTGAATATGGTAATTCAGGACTGCGAAAACTTGAGGAACTTCTCAAAGACAATATTTTGAAAGAAAGCCGTGGCATTATCAAGGCCGACGATGAAAAGGTCACCTTCGACCAAGAGGCCCTGAAAAGTGCTGTATTAAGCAGTATTGAGCAGCATTACAACCCTGAAAAATATGGCACCGGCGAAAACTGGCTCTCTTTTCAAACCGAGTCAGTGAATAAAGAAAAGGCCCTCAAACTCATTCGGGCCAAACTGCAAAAAGTTTACAAGGAAATCAAAGAGGAAATCCTCTACTCGCCAGAATATTTTGGGAATGATAAAGTCTTCATCGCAATGGTGGCAGACTCGCTCCTCAAAGATTTGGTATCATCAGCGGAGGTGATACAATGAAAAAGATGATTTTTACATTTGTGACAACAGCATTACTTGCCTCATCTTCATTCGCCCAAGATTTGAGCAATACTACCATTGAACTCAGCAAGACCATTAAAGAGGCCAAGCTTTTCGATGGCCGAAAAGTGGATTTTCAAAAGGAAGTTGAAAAACTTCATCTCTTTGATAACAAAATTGACTTTCTTGAACTTCGCTCTGGTGAAATCGTTGACCGTACTGATATTCGCTCGATTCAGCTTCTTGATTCCCATCGAATGATTCTTAAGGCGACTGGTGTTGATGGGGGCGGCTAATGTGCGCGACTCCTAGTACCTTTCTGTGCGATGAAATTAGTTTTTTAATTACATTTACAACAAACGGTTTCCAATTGGATTGCGCCTAAATTAGCAGAATTATGAAAAAAATTAATAATGACTTTCTATCTGCCGCCTCACTTGAATGGGCAATGAACCATATAACAAAATTTGGTGATACTGATATTTTCCCAGTCCCGTTTGAATATATTGCTATTAAAAATAGATGGGTAAGTATTAAGCAACATTTGGAAACCTTAGATTTTGCAGAGTATCAACCTAAAAATACCTTCAACTTGTTGGTCCCCAAGAAGAATGGATATAGGGTAGCAAGACAGCTTGATCCAATTGATAACATCATGATGTTGGCAGCAATTCACGAGATTGCCCCAATATTGGAGAAATCACGATCGGAAGACACTGTTGCCTGCTCATATCGAATTGAAATTGATTCTGAAAATTTCAAAATGTATCGAGATGATGGCTGGAAAATGTTCTATCAAATTTCACAAAAACTCGCTAAAAAAAATAAGCATGTTTTGACACTAGACATTGCTGATTTCTACAACCAAATCTATCTCCATGGAGTACACAATCAACTCGAATCGGCAGGAGTGAACATTGTTCGAGCAACCAGCATAGAAAACTTTTTAATTAATCTAAATGCGAAAAAATCAGTTGGTTTACCAGTAGGACCAGTATTCTCAATTATACTTGCGGAAATGGTATTAAATGATTTGGATTATTTTATAAAACAGCTTGGCTTTGATTATGTTAGATATGTTGATGATATACGAATATTTTGCGGAAACTCGAATCAGGCCGAAAGAATACTTCATGATGTATCTGAGTATCTTTATTCAAGCCTTCGACTGACTCTACAAACTCATAAGGTAAAAAAATTAACAACCAAAAAGTTTCTTGAAAGTAATCTGTATGATCCTGAAGAAAAAAAAGAAGAGAAATATCTAGATGCCTTAAAAGAAAAGGTGACTGAAACAGGATATGGCGCTACTGAAGAAGACATAGAAGACGAGCACGGATTTGAATTAGAATCCGAGAGTCTTCAGCAAGTATTTGATCATTGCCTATCGTTAAGTTCACATGAAATTGGTTATTTTAAAGCCCTATTGCGATTAGCAACTAAAGGGAGAATCCGCTCCATCCTTGATACTGTTTTAACAAATCTCGAACTACTGATGCCAGTTTACAGAGATGTTATTAAGTATTTACTTGCCGTAGAAAACGATGGCTGCAAAAACAAAATTGAGGCTGCGGTTCTCGGAATTATGAAAATGGGTTGCTACAAAAAATTACCGTACCAGAGAGCCTGGTCGCACTATTACTATTTCTCACCAAAGCAAAGATTCGATGCTTCTGATCAATTTGAGGCAGTAAAACAAGTGAGTAAAAGAGATTTCATGCTACTTCTTGCTGAACACGGAAAGGATCATAAGGCACTTTTCATGCCATACAAGGAGAATTGGCAAAATTTCAGTGCGCCTGAGCGCAGGGCTATAATTTATGCTTCAAAAATCTTGCCCACGACAGAAAGGAAAATATGGCTAAAAAATGTAGAAGCAAGCACTGGAGATTTTTTTGAAAAGGAAATTGCTCGATATATGCTTTCTTTTCAGGGTTAATATTTTATCATCATTGCTTAAATTTCATTCGCGAATTTCATCAATAAATATTTTTCCGAATGAACATCTTCACCCCGCTAAAATTGGATTTTTATTATGAGAACTGATTATTCAAAAAAAGTTCAAAATGAAAGTATATTTTGGATTATGAGTGCTGGCGAGCTACATCTTTCAGCAAAAATAATATGGGAAGCGTACAACTCAAACATACCTCAATTTGAAAATTATTCTCAAAAAATGGGCATACATTTACAATCTGCTCTCCCAAGAACATTTGCAATGAATGCAGGGCTCTCAATTGAATTGGGAATAAAGGCTTGCATCCTCCAAAGGTACAGTACTCTTTCTCAGGAGCATTACATCCACAATCTTATCAAATTAAAAGAGTATGCGGGGATAATATTAGATGAACGTCAACAAAAACAACTTGATATTCTTACAGAATTTATTTCTTGGGCCGGTAGATATCCAATTGGAAAAGCTGTAAATTCATTTGATGTACTTATGGATAAGTTGGAAAGTATTGGAATTGATGCCCCGTGGGAATCACATACGTTGCCAATCATCTGGGATGAGTACAACAAGATTTGGAATAAAATAATTTATCACTTCCAAGGAATTGGCGGTGGTGGGTCAATTTCTGAAACTGGAAATTGGATTAGCGATTTCAAAGGAGGATTAATCTGGAAGGTCGTAAAAGAATCCCAGATTGAAAACTCATCAACCTTTCAAGATTACGAAGCTAATTTGACAGTCGCCGAAGCTTTCATTTTAGCTGAAAAACTAAATAGCGAAAGATTTGCAATAAACGGAATGTACATGGAAAGTTATTTCACTGCTGAAATGTAATGAGATAAAATCAAGTTCCTCGGATTCTTTAAGTCTTCCCCACCTCTTTTCGATCTACTACAATATTTTCTAATTAGGAGCCGTGAAAATGTTTTTCTTGCGACCAACTAAGTGACCACTTTCATCAAAGCTGAACGCCCCACTTGAATCTAATCTTCCCTCATATTTGTTGTGATCACCACCGATCATTCTTTTTTCGGCCAAGAATGTCCAAGCAATGGAAAGATCTTCTTTTTTTAGAAAATCTAATAAAGCTTTCTTTTTTATCAACACGCATGATGGGGTCTGCTTATCAAAAACGTGTGGATCAAATACAATTATTTCATTGTTAGAATCATAAAAAACACCATCAAATTTTTTTTGGTGAATATTCATCGAATCCACAAGGTATTTTCCTGGTAATTTGATGGTGACAGTTCCCTCGGTTGAACAATCTAAGCTTGAACCACTGCTTTGATATTGATCATTAGTTACTAGAATTTTTGCAGGAATGCCCCTTGTACTTCCTCTACCATCTGTCCATCCATCTCGGCTGTAAAATGGCACATTTTTAAATGAAAATGCTTTTGCCCATGGGTATTCGCCTAAAAATACATCGTAAAAGCTACTTGATTCTGGCATCCATCTCCCCATGTAATTTTGTTTCTTTGCCCATCTGAAAAATCTTTCTTTGCTATTTCCCTCTACGAAATAGCTTTTAAACATGTACCAAAGACTTCTTGTCGGTGAATCATATTTTTCTTGTTCTGGAGGTATTTCATCTTGCCACTCAATAAATGATTCAAGGACTAACCATGTTTCGTCCTTATCATCAACAAGTTCGATAAACTTTTTAGGATCAGGTAAATCATTTCTCTTTTTTAGCCAATCTTGATTAGTAAGGTTGTTGGCCCATGCATTATATTTATTTATTTTTTGATGAGTGTTAAATGTTGGTAGGTGCTCTATTATTTCGAAATTATCGTTCTTCAATATGCAGGTCGGATCAATATTCCTTACACCAATTTGCCAGGTCCCCTCATAATTTGTGATTTCATCTGAGACACCATCTTCTTTAAATTGAAAGTTGTCCGCGAGTCTTGCTAAAAGCTCATACAAAGCAATCCATTGATATTTTTTTCCAATTCTTTCAGGCTTATTCTCCGTTCGATCAGACCGATGTCTCAACATTGAATCAAACTTACCATGTAAGTGCTCTTTCCATCCAAGTTTAACAACTTTTTCAAATACCCATCGTTGAGCAAGATTAGCGTCAAAATCTATTGTCGGGTCTTGTATTCGCCCATTGTCATCCAAGAACGGCTCAATATTGTCAGTAAAATCTATTAATTGATATTCAGTTAGAGTCTTTTTAAATTTTTTCATTGCCGCAATCATTTCTTTTTTTAAATCTTTATCACGGCGATCTAGCGCTTCATCGGAAACATCATATTTTGTACGCATCTCTTCCAATTCATCATCTGTTTTATTTTGCATTAATTTAGTAAATTCAGAAAAATCGAAGCCATAGAATTTTTCGGTGGCTTGTCCCAAAAGCTCTATCTGTTTAACTTTGAGCGTATCTTTGAAATCTTTGTAGATTTTATTCCTGTCCTTTGGAGAATTGCTTAATGATCGACTAGTCCACTGCCGCACTTCGCAATTTAATACATAGTTTCCGAAGTCCGCGATTCCTCCATCCTGGTACATTAGAGATGACCAAATATCAATAAATCCTCTTGATTTACCTTTGTCCGAATAGAAAGCGTCGATGCCGTATTTCTTTCTGAGATTTTTAAGCGAAGGGATTTTTTTGGGCCATTTGCTTTTATAAGGTGGATTAAAAACTTCGCTGTTTAATTTCAACTTTATTCCATTCGACAATGCAGTATCAATAACTCCTTTTGCATAACATCTGGTTAATATATTTATGGGCGGCCGTCTTTTTTTGAATTTATTTTGGTAAACCCAAGAAGCAAGATTTTTCAACTCGTTGATTTTTGTTGTGGACCTAATGCTGCAACCATAAGCAACTGCATACAATCTTTCTTCCACATATGGATCGTTCACATTTTTAAATTTTTCTAAAAGACTTTGAACTACATGAAGGTTACCAGAAAGGATTGTGACTAAAGATTTCGTTGCCATGTCTCTAACAAAACGATTTGAAGATGTTAGAAACCATGTAAGACAAACAGAGGTAAGTCTTCTCGAATCATCGCTGATTTTGCTTTTGTCGCTATTTGACCATCCCCATGCAATTAATCGATCTGTGGAGTTCCTTGCACCATAATGATTGTGTAAAAACACAGTCCATCCTGAATCTCTTTTCGCCATTGAAAACCTTGAGAGATGTCTGTGTAGGAAGTCTGCATTAAAGGGATGGTCAGGAATCGGTGCGACGGAAATAAATGCATTTACCAATTGATCATAACCATCAGTACTTCTCACGATCACTTGGTTGATAAATTTTAGTGTGTTCTTGCGGTCAATAGTAAAGGCGTTGGTTTTTCTCCATACGAGACTTTCTATGAAGGCTCCACGGAAAAAATGTTTTTGTGTTAAATATGGTGCGACTTCAAAAAACTCTATCCCCTTAAGATGTTCTGGACATTGGATACAGAGGGCTTCGGCGATACCCTGATTATAACCTTTATCAAGATATCTTCCCAGTTTTCTTCTCCTGGAAAAAAACTTTTTTGCGGTCTCCATATTTTTATTGGTTTTGCCGAATTCCAATTCATACTTTTTAAATATGTATCGCCCGATGAGATGGTCGCTAAATTTCTGGAATGGAAATCTATATTCAAAACCGTCATACTCTTTCTTCCCTAAAGAGAATGTTGGCGACTTAACTAGAATTAAATTCCTTTCTAGTTCGTTTAAAAATTTCTTGTAATTTACCGAGGGTTGGTTGTTACGAATTATTTTCTTTACGGCTTCTTCACTTAAACGGTCACTATTAAGAGATACCATCGCTTCTGCTATTTTTTCTATAACAGTATCCCAAATATTTTTCCCGGGGGCCTCGCTTATGCTAAACACTTTCGCAATTTTTTTAGAAACATTGTCAACAAAGGATTCAAAAATGTAAGTTGCACCTTCATGACCTTTAAATATCTGCCTCTTATCCTTGTACTTGGAACGTTTTTCAAATGCCTTGCAAAAAAGAAGTAAGAAGAGTGGATTTTGAAATTCTGGTGTCAAAATAGGTATCTCGGGAATAGGGAGATTGAATTCCGTAAAAAATTTATTTACGGCCTCCCATTCTTTAAATTTAAAACCTTGATGTTCTTCCTCTATCAGTAACTTTTGCGCAGCTTTGCTAACTGTACTTTTTTCAAACCCGGTTCTCACTGAAACAACAAGAGCGATGTTTTGATAGTCTTTTATTTCTTCAATTAATTTTATTAAATGCCTTCTCCAGTAGTTGTCATTTCTGGTCTCATTCACCGCATCTATTGCCAGAATGGCCCTACATTTTGTTTTCTTCCCTGATTCATCCAGCTTTTTAAGAAATTGTTTTGGTGTAAGAAATGTCTTTAATTGTCTGTTTATTTGAATTAGAGGCTCATCATTTGCTTCAAATAATTCACCAAAAACCAAAACTCCTGGTAATTGATTTTGATGTCTTTTTTCAATTAAATCACAAAGTAGATGCGTTTTTCCGTTTCCGGCAAGACCAGTAAGTAGGCAATAGGGTGTGTTTGAGAGTTGGCTAATTGTGCTTTCAGAAAAACTTTCAAAATCTCTTATCTTACTCTGAGTTTCATATAAAAAATGAATATCGTGATCAAACCTTTCTCTTTCAGAAAATCCGTTTCTAATTGTAGTTGAGGCAACAGGTTTTTCTTTTGCTTTTTCTTTTTCGGATTGCAAAACTGATACAAGATTCCAGATCAGCTTTTGTGAATCGGTTGTACATTTTTTTATCTTTTTATAGTCTATAATTTTATTGTCATAATCATTTACAGCATCCAGGACTGTTAAGAGTTTTTCTATTTCTTTTTTGAGTTTTAAATATTCGCTGTTAATATCCTCCTGAGAGAAAAAACTCGATACTCTTAAGAATGATTTCTTTAGCTCCCCCTTGTTCTTTCTAAATTTACGGATAAATTCTTTGGTGCGCGAAAGGCCGTCAAAGCATTCGGAAATTGGCAGTTCTATATTAAGTTTTGGAGTATACCTGCCCCCCGCCCTATTTTTTATTATATTTAGGTGCTTTCTATTCCATGTGCTGTCTAAAAATATGCTTCTTGCCATCAAACCATTGAGTTATTTAAAGTCCTCTGAATTTAAGCATTTTTATTATGTAATATCTAAACAAAGACGCTTAATTTCAAAGAGAGCAGTCAAGTTAGAGGCAGTGGCATTCATCTTCGCTTGCTTTTGCGCCCCGTATCAATTCATTGGCTTTACTTGTCACACTCGATCGCTAACAATTATTCAATAAATAATTTATAGAGGCAAAATAACTATCTGCAACAGGAATTGTCGGGCGTTTACATGTCTCAAAAGATATAATCCCCCACCGACCTAAAAAGGGAAAACCTAATGTCCAACGTGGCCTTTCTAAAAAATTACGAGCAGTCGTTGGTTGACGTGTTTGATAAGGCCGAAAGATATGTTTTTTCGGACCCATCGACTTCACTTTTCAAAACACGGCAATTTGCGGAAATGCTGGCTCAATATACTGCCGTCAAGGTTGGAATCGCTGAATGGGAGGCCTCCAATCAGACAGAGCTTCTCAGTGTTTTTAAACGTAAAGGCGTCTTTGGGGAACTTGCCCTTAATCTATTTCATAGTATCAGGAAGGCAGGTAATAAAGCCGTTCACGATAATAAGGGTGCTGCCGATGAGGCCCTCGCTCATTTGAAAATGGCCTGGGAATTATCCCTTATTTTCCATCGCGGCTTTTCAAAAGATATAAAATTTGTGGCGAAGTACGTTGAGCCAAAACCTGAAAAAGATTTTCGAGACGAGTACCATAAAGTTCTTCAAAGCTCCCAGCAACTTGAAAAAAAAGCGCAAGAAGCTGATACAGAAATTGCCGCTTTAAAAGGTAAACTCAAACTAATTGAGGTCAATGTTCAGGCCCAAAGTAGTGGTCATATCCAAGAAAGTCTTCAGAGCGTTTTTGATGCAAGTAATGATCTCAAGCTAGATGAAAAAACGACGCGAAAACTTATCGACGAACAACTAAGGATCGTTGGTTGGGAAGTTGATACTGCAACAATCAGGCATAGCAAGGGTAGCAGACCGCAAAAAAATAAAAATATCGCCATCGCAGAGTGGCCCACAGAAAGTGGGCCAGCAGACTATGCCCTATTTTGTGGTCTTAAACTACTAGGTGTCGTCGAAGCGAAGAAAAAAGGCAAAGATGTTAAAAGCGACATAGATCAGGCCTGTCGCTACTCAAAGGGCATAGCATTAGATTCAGATTTTGAAGTCATTGGAAAATGGGACAAATATTTTGTCCCGTTTTTATTTGCCACCAACGGCAGACCATATATCGAGCAACTGAAAGAAAAAAGTGGTATTTGGTTTTTAGATGCCCGCCTCCCAACAAATCTTCCGAGGCCTCTTGTCGGGTGGTATTCACCCGAAGGCCTACTTGATTTAAGTAAGAAGGACGAAAGCAACGCATTAAGAAAACTCAAAGAAGAAACAACTGATTACCTTCCTCTGCGCGAATATCAAAAAAAGGCCGTAGAAAAAACTGAAAACGCAATTGCCAATGGGGCAAGAAAAATTCTGATTGCAATGGCAACTGGTACAGGTAAAACAAGAACGTGCATTGGCCTTGCTTATAGACTCGTAAAAGCGGAAAGATTTAACCGCATACTTTTCCTCGTTGATAGAACTTCCCTTGGGGGACAGGCGGAAGATAACTTCAAAGAAATGAAGATTGAGGACAATAAGTCCTTCAGTGAAGTTTATGACATTAGAGGACTGGATGCCATTAATCCAGAAACAGCAACCAAAGTTCATTTCTCTACTGTTCAGGCCTTGGTTAAGAGACTCCTTTATCCCACAAACGATGAAACGGTTATTCCCGTAGATCAATATGATTGTATCATCATTGACGAGTGCCATAGGGGCTATACTCTTGATAAAGAATTAACTGATGAAGAATTTGATTATAGAAATGAAGCTGATTACATTTCCAAATACCGTCGAGTTATTGAATATTTTGATGCGGTAAAAATTGGTTTAACCGCAACACCTGCCTTGCATACCACCGAGATTTTTGGGAAACCCGTTTACACATACAGCTACAGAGAAGCCGTCATTGATGGTTACCTCATTGATCACCAGGAACCCTTTAAAATTAAAACAAAACTGAGCGAAGAAGGTATAAAGTGGAAAAAAGGTGAAACCATTAAATACTTTGATCCAGAATCCTCTTCGATTGAGGAGCTGGCCAACATCAAAGATGAATTGGCACTTGAAGTCGATGATTTCAATACTAAAGTTATCACTGAGAACTTTAACAAGATCGTTTGCGAAGAACTTGTAAAGCATATTGATTGGGATACTTACGAAAAAACGCTTATCTTCTGTGCCCGAGATGACCATGCCGACATGGTTGTCAGACTACTCAATGAAGCCTACGAAAAGGCCTCTGGGGAAATTAACAACCAGGCCATTAAGAAAATTACCGCAAATGTAGATAGGCCTATAGAACAAATTAAACTTTTCAAAAATGAAAAATTTCCTTCAATCGTGGTTACGGTTGATCTGCTCACGACTGGTATTGATGTCCCTGAAATTTGCAACATCGTCTTTATAAGAAGAGTAAAAAGCCGTATTTTGTATGATCAGATGATCGGCCGAGCAACTCGGTTGTGCGAGAAAATCCAAAAAGATTTTTTTCAAATTTACGATGCCGTTAATCTCTATGAAACTTTGCAACCATATTCGGCCATGAAGCCTGTTACGCCAAATCCAACGATTACTCTAGAAGAATTGTCCCAAGAACTCAAAAAGGCTGAAAAAGAAACAACCAAAAAAAGTATTCTCGATCAAATCGCCGCCAAAATTAATGCTCGAAAGCGTCGTTTAAAAGGCGAAAATCTGGAAGAGTTCAAGACCCTAAGCGGTGGACTCACCCCAGACGAATATGTTGAGGAAGTTAAAACTAAGGGGCTCACAGAAAAAGATTGGGCCTTACGCTTTGATCAGATCGCCAAGTGGCTAGATCGTCTTCAGGAGCAAAAGAAAAAACTTTTCATTTCAGAGCACGAGGATGAATCACGGGGAGTAGAACAAGGCTTTGGGGAAGTTGGAAGACCTGAAGATTACCTTGAAGGCTTTTCCAAATTCATTAAGGAAAATGTCAACAAAGTGCAGGCGTTGATTATCGTGGCAAAAAGGCCAAGGGACTTAACCAAGAAAGAGCTTCGGGAGCTGAAACTTCTTCTGGATGCTCAAGGATATAAAGAACATACCCTTCAACAGGCCTACAAAACCCAAACAAGTAAAGATATTGCCGCAAGTCTTATTGGGTTTGTGAGAAGAGAGGCCATAGGTGATGCGCTCATTCCCTTTAATGAAAGACTAGAGAAAGCAATATCTACCATAAAATCAACCCACCACTTCACCCCTGTTCAATTAAAGTGGATTGATAAAATTAAACAACAACTTGAAAAAGAATATGTCGTCGATACAGAATCGCTAGATAAAGGCACATTTAAAATAGACGGCGGTTTTAATAGGGCCAATAAGATTTTTGAAGGCCATATTGAAGCAATTTTACATGAGATAAATGAATTAATCTGGCAGCAAACTGCCTAAGGAATAGAGAAATGGGAAACACAAATCACATCGTGCAAAAACTTTGGAATCTATGCGACATCCTTCGAGATGGCGGCGTGGATTATATGGGTTACGTCAACGAGTTAACTTTTATATTATTTCCTAAAATGCTGGAAGAAAAAGACCTTGATAAAAAGTGGCTTCCTAATGGCTATCGCTGGAAAGACCTTACAACTAAAAACGGGGTGGATCAGTTCAACTTTTATCGAGAAATGTTGCTGGAGCTTGGAAAACAAAAAAGTACCTTAAAAAAACACCCTCGGGTTATTGAAATTTACTCCAATGCTAATACCGCTCTAAAGCAGCCAAAGCATTTGGCGCTCATTGTATCAGAAATTGATAAGATCGATTGGTATTCTCACGACAGAGATGATCTTGGTGATATGTATGAAGGACTTCTAGAGAAAGTGGGAACTGAGAAAAAAAGCGGAGCAGGACAATATTTCACACCAAGACCTCTTATTGAATCCATCGTTGAACTTCTCCAGCCCCAGGCCGGAGAAGAAATTCAAGACCCCGCCGCTGGCACTTGTGGCTTTCTCATCTACGCCGATAAATACATCAAAAAGAAAACAAACAGTTTGGCAAAACTCTCTGAGGAAAAGGCTGAATTCCAAATCAAGGATGCCTTTTATGGAGTTGAATTAGTCGAAATCACCCACCGATTGGCCCTAATGAACCTCATGCTCCATGATATGGAGTCAACACTAATCCAAGGAAATTCTCTTGGCGAAGCTGGTGCCAGCTTAAAACCTGCCGATCTTATTCTCACCAATCCCCCCTTTGGTACAGCGAAGGGAGATGGAGGCTCAACAAGAACTGACCTTACTTTTGGAACATCGAATAAGCAATTGAGCTTCCTACAACACATTTATCGAAGCCTTAAAGTTGGTGGCCGTGCTGGTGTCGTACTCCCTGATAACGTACTTTTTGAATCTGGTGTTGGAGCAAAGATTCGTCAGGACTTGATGGAAAAATGTAATCTTCACACCATTCTCAGGCTACCAACAGGTATCTTTTACGCTCAAGGTGTAAAAACAAATGTTCTCTTCTTTACAAGAGGTAAAAAGGAAACTGGCAATACCAAAGAAACATGGTTTTATGACCTCAGGGCCAATATGCCTTCGTTTGGTAAAACATCACCACTTAAACGCGAACACTTTAAAGAATTTGAAAAGGCCTACGGCAAAGACCCGAATGGAAAATCAAAGAGACAAGACGAGGGTGAAACTGGCCGTTACAGATGCTTCTCCATAGATGAAATTAAAAAGCGTGATTACAACTTAGATATTTCTTGGCTAAGAGATGAATCAATCACTCATGCCGATGACCTGCCAGAACCAGAGGATATTTCCACTCAAATCGCTGATTCTTTAAAGCAATCTCTCGCTCTGTTTAACGAAATAGCTCAACAATTAAATCCGAGAAATTAAGAATGAAAGAGTCGAGCGAAGCAATGTATTTAACATTACCCTTGCCTTCTGGTTGGTCGAGACAAACCTTTGGAGATTTGATCTCAATAATTGCAACAACAAACAAAAAAATTAAGAGCAAAGAATATAACGCAAGAGGAAACTTTCCTGTTGTGGATCAAGGACAGGAATTCATCTCTGGATATTCTGACAACAAAGCGAATGTTATTAATGAGGATTCTCCTGTTATCTTATTTGGAGATCATACTAGGAATGTTAAATACCTAGATTTCCCATTTGTTCCCGGAGCAGATGGAGTTAAAGCTTTTATTCCTGTGAATAAGAACTGTCCTCGTTTTCTTTATTTCCTGACTCTCTATTTAAGCCAAATTTTTCCCAGCAAGGGCTATGCGAGACATTTTCACCATATCGAAAAATCAAATGTTGCGATTCCATCTAGAGGTGTGCAGAAGGAAATCGCTGAAAAAATAGATTCTCTATTTAGAAAGATAGATGATGCTAATACCTTAATGAATCAAAGCTTATCAGACATAAGCTTATTTAAACAATCTATCCTCAACTCAGCCATACGAGGAAAACTTGTCCCTCAAGACTCCAATGATGAACCTGCCTCTAAACTCCTTGACAATATTCAGAAGAAAAAGCTCCTTAACGAAAGGAAAAAAGGAAAACCTCTTCCCCCAATCAGCGACGATGACATTCCGTTTGAGATTCCCGTTGGATGGGTATGGATAAGGCTTGGTGAGGTTATTAAACTA
Source organism: Bdellovibrionales bacterium GWA2_49_15 (assembly GCA_001769855.1). Lineage (GTDB taxonomy): Bacteria > Bdellovibrionota > Bacteriovoracia > Bacteriovoracales > Bacteriovoracaceae > GWA2-49-15. Next base: position 14,372 of record MEPP01000001.1, read on the forward strand.
TATTCAGGCCAACATATCGAAGCTATAGATTACAATAGCACCAAGAAAGGAACACCGTATTTAACTGGTCCATCTGACTTTGCCGAAAGACATCCTGTCATAACGAAATGGACAACAAAACCAAAAGTAATTGCCCCACCCAACTCAATTTTAGTTACCGTCAAAGGGTCAGGCGTTGGTAAAATTAATACTCTTGAATCCACACCAATTTGTATCTCAAGACAGCTCATGGCAGTAGAAAGTATCGAATTAAACCGAAACTACGTTGAACTTTTTTTGAATCAATCTTTTACAAAATTAGCTGATAATGCACAGGGATTAATACCTGGACTCTCAAGAGAAGATATTGAAAATCTAGTCTTTCCGTTGCCCCCTCTCAATGAACAAGCCCGTATCAGTAATAATGTTTTGAGATACACTGAATTATCCAAGAAGATTTTCACTGAAATTCAAAATAATTTGATAAATGCAAATATTCTTAAGCAATCTATTCTAAAAAAAGCATTTGCAGGGGAACTATGAGTGAGGTGTAAGTGCATATTAGCAAAATAAAAATTCAAAACTTTAAACGCTTCAAGAATTCCTTCACGCTCGAACTCAACAAAGGAACAAATATCCTCGTTGGAAATAATGAAGCAGGAAAATCAACTATTCTAGAAGCAATTCACCTTGGATTAACTGGTTTTTTGAATGGCCGTCCGCTCAAAAGTGAATTGAGTCAATATCTCTTTAATAGAGAGATTGAAAATGAGTATATTGCAAGCCTCGCAAATAACACTCCGGTCTCTCCACCATTTATTTTAATCGAACTGTTCATCACATCAGATGAAGATTCTCCTGCTTTGGCAAAGTTAGAGGGCAACGGAAATTCTGAAAGAGTTGATGATAGAGGGGTATCATTTAGAATTGAGTTTGATGAAACGTATCAACCAGAATACGCAGAATTATTACGCGCTGGAAATATTAAAAGTCTGCCAATCGAATACTACAAAGTATCATGGAAATCATTTGACCGAGATTCTCTTACCGCCAAAAGTATCCCACTTAAATCAGCCTTAATTGATTCTTCTGGGACAAGAGTTCAAAATGGATCTGATCTTTATGTCTCTCGTATTATCAGAGAAAATTTGGATGATAAAGAGAGAGTTGAAATATCACAAGCTCACCGCCAGATGAGAGAAGCTTTCATGACTGCTCCCTCAGTTCAAGCGATCAACACTAAAATCAATGCAGGGGCAGCGATTTCTGACAAAGAAGTTAAAATTTCTGTGGATATGGCAACCCAGAATGCTTGGGAGATGAGCTTAATGACTTATCTCGACAATATTCCTTTTCATTATATTGGCAAAGGTGAGCAAAGTATTATCAAAACAAGTTTAGCTCTTAGCCACAGGAAAGCTCAGGAAGCAAGCCTTCTTCTCATAGAAGAACCTGAGAATCATCTTTCGCATACGAGATTAAGTGAACTAATCAATAGAATTTTATCAGCGAATAATGAGAAGCAAATTATTGTATCTACCCATAGTAGCTTTGTAGCAAATAAGCTTGGCCTTAATTCATTGCTTTTCTTGAACGATTCTAAATGTACTCGTTTGAATGAGCTTACTCCGGGTACAAAAGATTTTTTTTTAAAGTTAGCCGGCTACGATACTCTTCGATTGATTCTTTGTAAAAAAGCAATCCTGGTTGAAGGTGACTCAGACGAATTGATAGTTCAAAAAGCCTATTTAAGAAGCAATGGGAAGCTTCCGATTGTAGATGGAGTGGATGTAATTTCTGTAGGAACTTCTTTTTTAAGATTTTTAGAAATTTCAGAAAAAATAAATAAAACGGTTGCAGTGGTAACAGATAATGATGGCAATATTGAGGCCCTGAATAACAAATATGCTTCCTACATTGGAGGAAACAAGAAGACCCATATTGATATTTGCTTTGATGAAACTATAGATGCTGGCGCTCTTCAGGATTTTAATTATAACACTCTTGAACCAAAGCTCTTAAAAGCAAATGATCGTGCATTGCTTAATAGAATATTTGAAACCAATTATGCCACTGACGATGAGATGTGTTCGTTTATGGTTGCCCATAAAACAGCATGTGCTTTAAAAATATTTGACACTACCGAAAACGTTAATTTCCCAGACTATATTACAAATGCCATCTGACGCAGCTTCACTAAATCATTTATTTGTTGTTGCAGCGGCTGGTTCTGGGAAGACTACATACTTGATTGATGAAGCATTGAAAATCCATGATACGAATGTGCTTATTACTACTTATACGGAAGCAAACGATAACGAAATAATACAAAAGTTCATAAAAAAGAACGGATTTGTCCCTAAGAATGTAACTATTCAAACATGGTTTTCGATGCTGCTTCAGCATGGAGTTCGACCTTATCAAGGATATTTTATTGAAAAAAATATCACTGGAATGCTTCTCGTTCAGGGCCAGTCTGCCCAATATATCAAAGAGGCCGACATCAAGCATTATTGCGATGCAAGTTTGAGGATGTACTCTGACAAGCTTTCTAAATTTGTTATTAAGTGTAATAACGAATCTCAGGGCAAGGTCATGTCAAGATTGTCTCGTATTTATAGCCACATCTTTATAGATGAAGTACAGGATTTAGCTGGTTATGATTTAGACTTAATTCGGCTGTTCTGTGGTTCTAGTATAAAAGTTATTCTTGTCGGCGATCCTCGGCAAGGAACGTTCTCCACCAATAATGCAGCTAAAAATAAAAAATATCGTCGCTATGAAATTTTGAGCTATTTTAATAACAAGCCGATAACGCATCTGCATATTCAAGATTCGTTATTGACTACAAATCATCGTAGCATCAAAAGTATTTGTGGTCTCGCCGATAAGCTCTTTCCAGAATTTCCTCAAACTGCTTCAGGCAATACAGCTACGGAAGGACACTTAGGAGTCTTCTTAGTTAGGAAAAATGATGTTGAAAAATATATCGCAGATCATCAGCCAATAATTCTTAGGGATAACAAAACAACTGCGGTGAGTTCAAAAGCACCAGCTATGAACTTCGGCACGGCCAAGGGACTTACTTTTGATAGGGTTCTAATTTACCCAACAAGGCCAATTATTAATTGGCTCAAAAATCACAATAGCAACCTAGCTGATTTGAGCCGAGCAAAATTGTATGTAGCAATAACTCGCGCAAGATTCAGCGTAGCTTTTGTGTATGACTACAACGACTCAGAAACGATTGATGCTTGTCAAAGATTTGCTGTTCCCTAATACGAAAGAATGTGAGCATTTGTTATGACGAAAAAACATGATAACAGTCTAAGATTTCATTCGATGTTACATGCCAAGGCAGGAGATCGGATTGAGCATCGAATGTTAAACAATAAAGAAGAGCCATTACTCTCATTTATAGCAGCTCAGTTTGACAAGCATTTGGCCAATCAGCATGCTGCTTACTCTGAAATCGAGTGGGAGTTAGAAGACTCAAGAAATTCTTTTATAAGAACGACGGAATTTATTTCAGATGTTCAGATTCACTCTGCTTTATTTGTTAATGCGATCATGGCATACGGTAGAGTTTTTGCTTCAGCAGATGGCCGCAATGGAATAAAACTTGAGGGAACTGCACGTTGGGTTGGAAGTGAACATAATTCTATCAAGAGGCACAATGAATTGATGGACTTTAGGCATAAGCTCATTGCTCATTCAGGTCATTCTCCTTATCGATTATGTCAAACATCCATTGTGACAGATGTTGTAGCAGATAAGCAACAAGCACCTATGCTTCGTAATTCATTACCTAGAGAAATCTCTTTTGGTATCGTAGCTTTTAAGATCGGGATTGCAGGATTTGGCAATGAAGATATTGACGAGACTTCCCGATATATCGAAAAAATAATTTTGAAAGTTAAGGAGAAGAAGAAAGAACTTGAGAGCAAACTTACAGATATTGCAGTTAGAGCTTTGCTTGTTCCTGAGAACACTGAAATTGAGGTTCAACATGACAACAAGTGAAGATTTTGCAATCTGGCCTCCCTACAGGGCATTTTATGAAGAAAGTCTTCGCTCTAGAATAACTTCTGCTCTAAACTCAGTTGAAATAGTTAATAGCATAATCCAGACATTGCCAAACAAAGAGAATCTCCCCGCTGACTGGCGAAGAATTTTGCTTGATGAAATGCAAAATATTGTGATTCAAGCAGGAGCAATTTCTAAATTTTTCTGGCCACCTCGTGATGGAGAAAAATCATTGCATAAAAAACGTGGTGAATATCTTCAGAAAATTTTCAAGGTTCAACAAAACTCCCCTTTAAAATCCCGAACTGTAAGAGATCATATTGAGCACTTTGATGAAAAACTTGATCGTTACTTACAAATTCCTATCGCTGGGCACATTTTCCCTGAATTAGTCGCTTCTTTTGAACAGAGCGACGGTATCCCTCAACATATATTTAGAGGCTATTATTTAGATTCTTGCATTTTTCAAATTCTAAATGAAAAAATTGAAATCAATTCATTGGTTGAAGAGATTGTAAGAATTAACGATTTAATGGCATGACTTGGAATCACTCAACGAGTGTTTCCAAGTCATGCCCCCAGTAATAAGTTGCTCCGTTATCAAACGAAATAATCTGTTCATCAGATTCAAGCTCTGATTCATACTCATCACGAGCGAATTTCCACGAGAGTGGATCTTGTGACTTCATAAGCTCAACGGTATCAAAGGTCATCCAGCCAACTTGAGTTTCTTCGGGATAGCAGGAGCGGATAGAATCTTCAAAAGCTTCATCAATATGGACTGGTGTAAGTTCTTCTTCGAGAATATGCTTAATGATCCAATCTGTACCATATTCGCATCCAACACCTTCAAGGTGGCGCATAAGATCGTCACTACGGCACCCAGGGCATACGCCTTTGGGGGCTTTGATGTAACAGCCGTAGCAGAATGGAATTGTGCGGTCAAAGGCAAGTTGTTCAAGTTTTTGTTGGATTTCAGATTTCATTTTACGTCTCCTTTGGAAATTGATTTTCATTTTGTTGTGAACCAGAAGGAGCGAAGTCGAGCGCATTTCAAGAAGAATCTCGGAGGGGCTCCCTCGGGGAGACCGTGATTGTTCTTGAAATGAAAGTGAGCGAAGTGGATGATAGAGTTCACATAATGAAAATGGCCCAATTTCAAAGGGCAGACGTAATACAAAACAACCTTGGATACACTAAAAATGTGCCCAAGCTTTGCTATTTTTCACTTTAGAAACTTTGCAGCAGTAAAGTGACAGTTTTAGCTTGTCCTCGGGAAGCCCCAACATTTTTTGAACGTTCTTCAGGATGGCGACCAATTTCATTTGATATTGACACAAAGTTAATAAATTAATAATCTGGAAACGGTTTAAAGAAATATCCAGCCGCTCGCGGCCGTATAGGCCAAGGTGAAAATTTCTGTAATGTCTCTAAAAGTCGAAACAACTTTTTCGGACTTCTTAATGCGAGCAAAGAAATAAAGTCCATAAGGAGTTGTTATGTTGTCTGCTACGCCCACCCCAGAGAGCCTTAAAAAGAAGGCAAAAGTTATCCGGAAATTCCTCAACGAAAAGTACAGTTTGGACATATCTCATGGCCACTGTATGGAATTGATCTCACAGCTATTTGGCTTTAAAGACTGGAATACTGCTAAAGCTGAAATTTCTGCCTTTGAACGTTTGCAAGTTTTGGCATCTATAAGGGCAAGGACGACTAACGACGATGAAATAGTTAAAGGTATGACGGTTGGCGAAATTAGGAAGGCCCTTGAGGGATGCGACGATTCTGCAACTGTCGATGCGGACTTTGAGTTCAGTCTTGGTGAGTTTATCAATTCACTCGAAGAACTCGCAAATCCTGAAGATACAATCCATCAGGAGTTTGCTGTCACAGCAATTGAAAAGTTTGATGAAAATTATGCAAATATTAAACTAACGCTTAATTACGAAAATCTTTCGACATCCTGAAAGAGAGTACATTTCAAAGATTTTAAAACTCTCATCCTATCTGCCTTCCTCTGAGGGCAGGTAGTGACCTTCCCATTGTCTTAATCAAGAGCGAAGACTTGGCACTCGCTACAGCTATCCTATTTCTAAATTAAAGTCTGGGTCAATTTCTTTAAAATGTCCTAGCAATCCTTCTATCACCTCTGAACGTGAGCCTAATTCGACATCTATCACTTAATAGACTTAATACTTCCTCTACTGCTTGTACTAGCGCTTGATTCTTATTAGAGCAGCCCGACCATTCTCCAATGTGTGTATGCCATCCGTTAGGCACAGATACGGTAACCTCATCGTTTGTAAAAAAGATATCGATATCAAAGCCTGTTTCTTTAGAACCATGGACAGTTATACGGTCAGCATACTTAGCGAATGTTAAATTAGGGATTATTTCTTTAATGTTCCTAAAAGTGGAGATCATAAAATCCCAGTCATCTTCTACAAAATCGGGCAGAGCATTACTCTTTTTGTATCGAGCTGAACCTTTCTTCAAGAAATTAATGAAAATAACAAGAAAAATTATTACACATCCGAAAACAAAGCTGCCTATGGCAAAATGGCAGTTGGATTTTTAAAGCTTGGAAGAATAAAAAAGACGATAGTCCCACATACAGCTATCGTAGATAATCCTTTGCGCATTTTCATCAGCTCACACTGGCCTATGCAGGTACTCGTTCGGAATCTTTACCACCATGGGCCACTGCCGAAAGTAACTTTTAGGTATGACCAAGTGACCGCCATCGTGAGTACGATGGCGATAGATATATACTGAACGATCCGAGTACGTTTTTTAGGCTCCTTAATTTTGAAATACATGATTACTGGATATGCCAATAAACACGCGATAAGTATTACTGCCAATAAAAATGTCTTCATACTGTGTTAATCAACCCACGCTGTTAGCCCTCAACGAGGGAAGGCAGATTATGTGCATATTCTCTTTATCATAGCAATTATAAACAGTTTTAGGCTAAAATGGTGGAGATATTTTAATTTTCCTGGATTCTATGTGAATAACTCATACATCGTTTGTGCGATATAAATGTTGGAGGCGACATGTATCCTGAAATAGGTGGCGTAGAGAGTGAATTGTGATTCATATAGGGAAAAATGAAATAAGCAGGTTGATTTTTACAGTGCTTTTATTTTCTGGTTGTGCTCAGCATGTCACAACGAGAAATGAACTTCCCGTTATCAGCTTAGAAAAGCAAGTTGGCCCAGCAAAAAAGTCAGCATCTTTGCGCATTTCATATAATTTGGAGCCAGGAGATCGGGAAGATAGTTCTTTGACCAAATACGTAGCTCGCTTTCGAGAAAAGTATTTGGAAGCAATGTCCGCTGATTATTTAAGGCGAACTAATTATTTGAATATTATTTCAGTCGGCAGCCGATCTGCGTTAGATCAATACAAGGCGAAACCATCCCTTGATTTTGATAAGGACCTGGCAGATTATCGCATTCGAATAAAGGCTTCGGATAAAGTGATTTCAAGGACGATCTGGAATCTGGTTGGAAGAATTTTTACTTTTGGGGCCGTGTCAGAAGAACTTGAGGCGATTATCAGTATGGAGATTAAAGTTCGCAGCAGGGAGAATAAACTACTTAAGCGTTACCGATATGCCGAACGAATTAATTTCAAAGCAAGAGAGGGGTGTTTTTATTATTACCGTTTCCTTTATATGAATCTTAGTGTTTTTGAAAAACAATCTTTCATTTATCGCAATATGTTTGATCATTTTCTAAGAGATATTAAAAATGATGGACTCCTGTAAGAAGTTGTTGTTTTGCATTTTATTCATGTCCTATGGATGTGCTGCATTCAATAATAGGTTATTGCCTCCTCTTGACCCAAGCAAAACCGGGAAGGCCTCTACACAAAAAACCATAGGATTTTTTGTCGATATAAAAAATTATATTTATATTGGTGACAGGCGATATGAGTTTGTCGATCCGGAGCATGATGGTTTAATAATAAATGATATTGTTTCCAAGGAATTATTGAACTCCGGATATTTCACCGCTGCTGAGGCCGACAAGAAAAGTGTTGATTTAATTTTACTCATTAATGTTACTAAAAAAGATTCTATCTCGTGGTGGCATAGAGAGCCTAGCATGATGCTAAAGAGTCTTGCCTTGCTTCTTTTTCCAATTAAAGACACTTACTTTTGGGATTTCGAAATATTTATTTTGAACAGAGCGGGAAACAAATTGGCGGAATATCACATACAAGATTCCTACAATATTTGGTCCTACTTCCTTTTGCTTCCCGTTGCCCCCTACTACACTATTAAAAAAGTAAAGTCTGCAGTGGTTGTCAATGCCATGCGAGAGCTTGTTAATAGAATGAAAGAAGAAAAAATCTTGTGATTATGAAAAAACTATTAATCATATTGCCGTTAATCTTTAGTGCGTGCTCGGATATTCCGTTGACCAAAAATGGTGCCAAAGTTACTACCTTGGACGGCGATGAAATCGAGAGTGAACAATATGAAATCATCGGGCAAGTACAAGAATCTGCTGATAAGCAAGATTGCAATAATTCGTTGAGAAATATGGCCGCAGAAAATGGTGCTGAATATATTACACCTCCAAAATATGAGTATTTCGTTGCGCGAGTCACAGGATGCAAGGCGATTGCTGCCAAAGATTGCAGTGAAAATAAAAATTGCAGGGCCATTAAAGAAATAATTGATCGACCTGAAGCTTTGACGATTATTGAAACTCCGACAGTAATAGAACCTTGGTTTATCCTTTTTGGATTTGGCTTCGGAGATAGTAGGTATTCAAGGAACTCAATTAACGCTATCCAAAATTTTACAGGGACAGAATATGATGATCTGTTAACTGTTCAATTTGGTGTTGAGTATTTGAAAACCTTACGTGGAAATTCTTCAGGGCTGGGAGCTTCTCTTTCGCAGACACAGGAATCTTTTGAAACGAAGGATCGAGGTCTCTGGTTTTCATCGTTTCGACTTTTGAGTGCCGTTTTCTACAAATATTATGGTGGGCAAATTGGCAAAGGGATTTTTGCAAAATACCAACTTGGAATTTCAAATTACAGTTTAGATAAAGATGAGAAGACTTTTTTCGAAAGAACAGGGGCAAGTGGAGGTCTTGGTGTTGGTTGGGCCCATACCAGTAAGAACCTGGGGCGAAGTATTCTTTTTGATCTTGAAGGGCATTATCACTATTCAAGAGACATAAAAAAGGGAGACTACACTATCAATATGTATTTAATGTTTTAAAAAATTACTCACTGATGCAATAAATTTTAAAGAGAATTTCTGTTCGCTCCACCGGCAAAATCAGAATGCTTTTCTTAACGATTTTGTTGGCGGAACCTGCTAGAGTGCATCTCCTTGTGACAGAAGAGCATGGCAACGATAATATAGCAAGATTGGAAGTTGGCCTGGGACTGAGAGGAATAAGATGGCGATCATTTTTGGCGAAATTGATTGTTTAAAAAATTTGATCGATATCTTGAAGATTAGTGGGGTTAACGACAAAAAGTCGCTCGACGATATCATTACGTTCAAGAATGTTTGCGATGATAAAGTCAAAAAAGCCGAAGCTACCGCACGACACGAGCACCATCTTAAACTGACCCGACAAAAGGAAATGATTACACAGCATATTGCGGAGCGGACGATCGCTCGATCAACAGAATCGTATTTGCGGAAGCTTTTTCAATCTATGGTCTCCGGATTCAGACTGTTTAGGCTAAAAAGAGAATTGAACAGACTTGAGAGAAAGTCAGAGGAGATCATTCACAAAAAGATTTCTCAAATGGCGGGGTCCTTTTTTAAGGCAAAATGTCTACTCGATTCTAATTATGCTTTGATTCAAGGTGCCTCTGGAGAACAGCAGGCCCTAGATGAACTAAGGAAGCTTCCTGATTCTTACAACGTAATCAACAATGTTCAACTGCGCTTTTCGAAACCTATTTATAACCCAAGGTCTCGACAAAGAATTTATACTATACAAGCTGATCACGTAGTGCTTGGCCCATCGGGTGTCTTTCTTATCGAGACTAAGAATTGGTCCAATGGTACAATAAAAAAAACGACTACCTTTACCGCATTTGACCAAGTGAAGCGAACTAACTTTGCCCTCTATTGCTATCTTAATCCAAGAACGAATGGCCTATTTTCATTGTTCTCTAAGTCAAAAAAAATAACTGTAAGAAGTGTTCTTCTGATGACAGGTCAAACCACAGAGGAAAGAGATCCCTTCGTTAAAGTCGTTAGCCTCTTTGAATTAATTAGCTATATTACTTACTTTCCTCCGGTGATAAAAGAACTAGAGATTAAGAAAGTTTTGAACAAACTATTGTGTTAGTAGATATTCATGTTATCGAACACCATTGTCCCCTAGCCTCGTATTCTGGTCAAAAAAAAGGTCTTTATCCGTCTTCACCTTTCACCTGGGGATGGCGCTAGGCCCTATCCCAAAATTCTTGAACCTTGGCTTGTGAAAAATGAATATCTCGTTCGATGGTGAGACCAAAGGGTACTTTGAGCGATTCAAGCTCCCTCAGCGAAAAAAACCCAAACTCCTTTTCATGAAGGTCAACGAGGCCGAAGAAAATAAAGTCATCCTCTTCCTGCTGGCCCTCAATAACGTACCAGGTTCCAACGCCGCATGGATTGAAGAACTTGCAGACGACCTCTTTGTCTTTGAGGGCGATGGCCTCGGTGGCGTAAAGCTTGGGCAGTTGGTTTTTGATTGCTGAGGTCAGTAATTTCATCGTACAGCTCCTTTTGAAAAGTGATTGATTGTCATGCCAAAAGAGGTAACGAAGTCTTCCTGCACTCAAGGACAAAAATTGGGGGAGACCTCCAGGGGGAACCGATTTTTTCCTTGAGTGCAAAGGAAGCGAAGTGAACACTTGGTCTAAACAATCAAAAGCACGAGCTTTAAAAAGAGCCAGATGAAATAAATTGCAAGCAAAGGAACCAATAATTGCAGGGAGCGAACTAAAATTCGCCCCCACAATATAATTACGAACATCAGCATGAGTGCGCTCATATTCAAAAACTCCCGAGGAGATTGTTGATAAGCTTCAATTTATCTTCTGGAAGACTCCGCATTTTTTGCATGCTCGCTTCAATTATTTCATCTTTGAGAAATTCTTCCGCATTGTTTTAAATCCCGGCAAATCAAGATTTAACTTATTCCCAAACTTTCCGTGTTCGCAGACCCCGAGTAAAATCCTACAGAAAACTGGCCAGAAACTGCGCGAGATGTTCCAAAATATATGCGAGGATATATCTGACATGTTTGCTTTATTATATTTGAACTCACTCTATTCAATATATTTTTCAAGTCATTAACAAGCAATCAAACGAACCAAAACAGGACCTGTTGATATTACTCTAGTGACCAAAGACCAAAGATATCGGAGAAAATAATATGAACGATTTTCCTAATCATTTCAATAGTTAATACCGAATAATACTTTAACGTTTATTAATTCACTCAAAAGGAATGGCAAAGCATTACAGCGATGTCATTGACAACATTCAAGCATGGGCGCATGTAAAGATATAATTGCTAAGCTTCGCGAGAGACTTCTCGATTTAAGTGGCCGCAATAGCATGATTTCTTTTCGACACTCTGCCAGATCAAAACGCTACGTTCGCGTGATCGATGAAGTGCCAGCAGTTATTTTGAAAAAGCTAGAAGATGGGAAAAAGCTAAGAATTGCCCCGTTACCGCGCCCTAATACAGACCCCGTCGATGAGAAAACCACTCTGTTTCAAAGTCGTTTGGATTTGGCAAAAACGACGGACGAACAATATTTACATGATCTCAAAAAATTAGGCGATGCTCCTTCACCAAAAGCGGAAGAACGAATCGAAGCCGAACTACGAGACCGCTTACGCGTAGTCTTAGGACTTCCCCCAATAACTCGCAATGAAGCTCCCGACCCTATCGCCGCAGCAAAGTTACTTGGCATTAATCCTGACTATGAGTTGCTTGAATACCACGAGGATTTATCTTCCAAACACACTGACGACATTCTTCAAACACTCAATTTCCCACAGGAACTTGAGCGTCGCCTTCGCACGATTTACGAACAATCACATCTCACGGAGTCAGAGACAGGTGTAAGCACCCTACATTTGGCCATAGGATTTCTAGAATGGTACGAAAGCAAGGATTCTGAGAAGTCAATTTTCTCTCCCCTACTTCTTTTCCCTGCTCAAGTGGAACGACAAATCGAAGATGGCACTTACGTTTATACTGTTGAGGCCCGAGAGGAAGAAGTCGTACCAAACAGATGCTTGCGTGAACGTTTAAAACAAGACTTCGAATTATTTCTTCCATTTCCAGATGATGACGAAGGATTTGATTCTTACTTAGCAAAAGTTACAGATGTAATAAAAGACGAACCACATTGGAAAGTTCATCGCTTTGTTACGCTTGGATTCTTTGCATTTTCAAAACTTGTAATGCATGAAGATTTAGCTGATCCTACATGGAATTTTGAGAGCGAATCACTCGTATCAAAATTATTTGAAGGAAAAGAGAGCGGGACTGCCATGTTCGCGGAAGACTACTATCCAGATGAACCTGAATTCAGCAGCAAAATTCCCTTGCTTGCACTTGATGCTGACTCCTCTCAGGTCAGCGCTTTAATTGATGTGATGAGTGGAAAAAATCTTGTCATAGAAGGCCCTCCCGGCACGGGCAAATCTCAAACGATAGCAAACATTATTGCAGCGGCAATGTCACAAGGCAAAACTGTTTTATTTGTAGCGGAGAAAACTGCTGCTCTCGAAGCAGTGAAGCGTTATTTAGACCATGCAGAGCTTGGGATATTTTGCCTAGAACTTCATTCGAGAAAAGCACGCCGAACAGATGTTTTGAAATCAATTAAAGACACAATGAAACTGAAAGGAAGTCATTACTTAGATTCTAAAATCGATGCACTGGTTAAACGACAAGACGAAATTAGAAGTGAGATTGGACGGTATCTTACAGGCCTCCATTCAAAACATGGGAATCTTGGCCATAATTGCCGCGACTTAATTTGGTTCTATTCGAGAATCTCAGCAGACAACCAAGAGATATTCGAAAAGATTCATGGTATCAAAATTGCGAAAGTCTCGGAAATTTCCCTTGAGAGGCATGATGGAATTGTTGTTGATTTGGCCCAACTAGGAAAAATGAGGGCCGAGCTATCATCCAATTATGCAAAACTCAGCGAACACCCTTGGTTTGGTTTAGCACATGATTCACTCAATCCATTAACTGAAAAAACATTAATTCAAGGAACCCGAATACTGCTCACACACGTAAGCGATTTTTTAAACGCTCTTGATTCTATGGAACTGTTTCGTCATGCTAGTAAAAATCGTACCCCGGATGAAATTTGCGATACGCTTCAGAAGATTGTAAAAATCTCTCCACCACCTTTAAAGGTTTTTACGCTCTGTCGGCAAGCACTTATAAGCGCTGACAGTCGAACTACTCTTGAGCAGTATATAACATCTAAAGAAGCAGTGGCAAAAACAAGAATCACTCTGAGTCATTTATTTGAATCGAATGACATAAGTCCATGCACCAACTTAGACCTTCTTAGTAGTCTTGCAAACGAGGTTTCCGGAAATTATGTGCATGCAAAAACTTTTGAAGAATTACACGCCTCAATTCAACCCTTAAAAACTACACTAGAAGTGTTAAATCGCGCCAAGGGATTCTGTGAGGTACTGGCCAAAGTCGGACTCAATGTTGTTAGCATTGATCAGCTCCTTGATACCATCAACTTAATAAATGCTGTGCAAGATGGGGCCGATGCTTACTTCAAATATCGTAATCTCCCTAATCTTACGATTCATTCTGAAGAAATTCTTAAGGCCGCGCAAGAACAAGTCAACACACTCAGAGAGTTGCAAGATACTCTTGGCGGAACGTTTAGATTAGATCAGGACGATAATCCAGTGATAGTCAGGGAGACAGCACAAGTCTTTAGGCGCGCAGGTTTTTGGCGTTTTCTGAATAGTGAATATCGACGAGCGCAGCTTTTAGTTAAGGAAATTTCATGCATTTCTCTTAGTGCTAATCGTGATGAAATTGCTCATTGGTTAGACGCATATGCATCGTTCTTAGAGCTGAAACATCAATTTCAAACATCAGTGAACCTAAAAAGTTTGTGCGGCCGCACATTCCAAGGAATTAATACCCCCATCAAAGATATATTAAAATGCCTTTCCGTAATTAATGCGATTAATACTCAACGGGCCTTGTCGGAAGAATGGTGCGAAACAGTAAAAAAATGGTTTGCACAACTTCCCGAAGAAATCTTCAATCAGTTAAACCATTTTAAAAGTGGTCTCCCTCAATTAGTAGAACATTTGTGCAAGTTCAATGTTCGCACAAATAATCTTGAGGGTATATATCAGGCAGGCCAGCTCGCGATATCAAAGTCAGAAAAGATTCTCAAATTGGGGAAAGAGTGCCAAATAAAATTAACTACGAGTTTTGCACAACTTAGTATTTCTAGAGAATTATTCAAGGAACTTAAATCAAATGAGGAACTTCTTTCGAATCTTAGAAATACGAACGAAATTATAAAAAAGATTGAAGAAACATCGCAAACTCAATTAATTGATCTTCGAAGTTGTCTTGATTACGAATCTCTTATTACAGTTGCATCATTCTCTGAAGATACTCGCACCAAACTGTTGTCAGATGAAGGATTATCTCATTTCAATCGAATCCATTCACTGTGTTGCGAGCAGCTCGGGATAATGAGTGAGCTAGAAAAAGAAATTGACGACTTTGTCACCAACTCAACCCGTGGTGGTTTAATTAAAAGGCTTGGATGCGCTACTGTGGCCTCAATTGATTTGCTGCAATTGCAAAAAATGCTTCAAGATGCGCTTGCTTCAACAAACCTCCTAGCGTCTTTCTACTCTTATCTCAACTGTCACTGTAAGCAACTAAAGTGCTCTGAAACATCAGAGCTGATGGAGAAATGGGAGAAGCATGGTTACTCTTTTGTTGACCTTCCACTAGCATTTCAGGCATTAATGATCCGCGAACTTCTTGACGGAGCGCTAAGCAAATTCCCTGAAATCAGCAATAAAGTTGGTTCTCATCTCACGGGACTTCGAGACGAATTCAAAAAGAATGACACAACTCTGCTGGCTGAATATCGTAAAATGTTGAGGAAAAAGCTCCTTAGCACTAAAATCCCCCCAGGCATTTCCAAAGGTAAAAAGGCTAAGGATTTGACAGAGCTTGGGCTAATTGACCGTGAAATTGCCAAAAAGACAAAGCATGTACCAATAAGAGAGCTAATGCATCGTGCGATTGCTGCAGTAAGAGCTATTAAACCTTGTTTCATGATGAGTCCACTCTCTGTCGCAAATTTTTTACCAGCACACATTTCGAAATTTGATCTCATCATTATGGATGAAGCATCCCAACTCCGAACCGAAGATGTTATTGGTAGTCTTCTAAGAAGCCGCCAAGCCGTCATCGTCGGTGATCCTCATCAGCTCCCCCCTACCTCCTTTTTTGATTTTTTTGCAGATGACGAGGATGTAGAAGAGGAGCAAGATGTCAGCTTGGACTGCGAATCTGTTCTTGATCTTGCTATTAAAAACTATCGCCCGGCAAGGCGTTTGAAATGGCACTATCGGTCTCGCCATCAAAGTCTAATTGCATACTCAAATCATGCATTTTACAATCGTGAACTTGTAATATTTCCATCTTCGTTTGATATTCACCCGGACTTGGGATTCGAGTATGTGCCATGTAAAGGAGTCTATGATAAAAGACGCAATCTAATAGAGGCCAATAAAGTTGTGCGTGCCGTTTCTCAGCACATGATGAACTATCCAGAAAGAAGTCTAGGCGTAGTCACTATGAATGGGGAGCAAAAAGAGCTTGTCCGAGACCTTTTTGAATCTGAATTAAAAAGTGATCCGGTAATGCAAGCCTTTCTTGCGAAATGGGATGCCTCTGAAAAACGTGAGCCCTTTTTTATTAAAAATCTTGAAAATGTGCAGGGCGATGAGCGTGATGTTATTCTTGTTTCAACCGTTTTTGGGAATGATCCCAATGGTAATTTTTATCAACGATTTGGCCCAATAAATCGTCCCACTGGCCATCGGAGGCTAAATGTTCTGTTCACACGCGCGAAATGCAAAGTAAGTATTTTTTCATCTATCGACCCTGAGCAAATCGTGGTTGAGAATCAGAGTTCGCAAGGTGTAAGAACCTTTCGAGGTTTTTTAGAATATGCAAAGACAGGATTGTTACCTGAACTTGTCACTACGACAGGCGGTGGCACTGACAGTCCATTTGAGGACTTTGTTCTAAGTGCACTTAAAGGCCATGGCTACGATGTTGTGACTCAAGTAGGAGTAGCGGGATATTTTATTGATCTAGCAGTGCGAGACCCCAAAATGCCAGGTCGCTTTGTCCTTGGGATCGAATGCGATGGAAGGACATATCACTCTGCCAAATGTGCTAGAGATCGTGATCGTCTCCGCCAAGAGAATCTAGAACGTCTTAATTGGCACATTTATAGGATATGGTCCACAGACTGGTTTAGAGACCCAAAATCAGAAACAGAAAAATTAATTCGTAAAATTGAGAGTCGTCTGGCACAGTCCGATATTTTGACCGCTCCAAAACTGCCAGTGAAACCTACACAACAAGAGCTGCCCAAGCAAAACAAAACACTGGAAATTCCGAAAGAGCCACCGCACATAACAGTTGCGTCCGTGCCCCCTCAGCCATGCAGTATTCAACCAATAAAGAATAGTCAAACTATCACCGCTGAACTTTGTCTTAATATTTTCGAATGGAACAAAAAAGCAAATCGCATGACTAATTCATACGAGATCAGTCTTTTACGAAAGCTTGAAAATGCCCTTTACTTTCTTTCACGGGGTCGTGAAGTTAACAAGGAGTTACTTGCAGATGCTCAAAAAGCTGTAAGTAGGGCCATATCTCTTGGGTATGATTCCTTAAAAAAATATTCATAGTATTGATTAACTTCAAAGATGAGAAAGGAGTAGATGCAATTTATAAACATGAGATAATAAAAAAGGCGCAAGCAAAAAGCGGAAGACAAAAAATTTTGTTATTCATAAATGCCTTTTTCCTAATTTCTCTCTAATATGATAAACTGAATTTTAAATTTTTTAAAACCTAATAAAAAATACACGAGCCGAGTCCAAAAGTGGAAGTATTGCAGTAGCATTGAAAGGATTTGCCATGCTTCTCATTGATAACAACAAAATAAGAGCGTGCATTATGAGCTGCACGTTCATGAAAGTTGGTCGCATTTTTTCTCTGCTCTCCTGATGAGAGCATCTTTTGACTTTCATACCAAGTCATAAAGATGTTTACACAATAAGGGTAAGGCAGATTCGGCCATCATTTTTAGATTCTATACAACTGGCGGGGGAAGAATCTCCGCGAATAGCCCTTGTAGATTTTTAAATTTTGCGAGATTCTTTTCGAGAGGATTAAACTTCTTATGATTATTAAAAATTAATCTTATTCAAAGTCTAAATATTTGCAGTCCGCCTTAAATGTTTTCTCCCCATATAAGAGCTTATAAATAAAAGGTTTATTTAGTTCAAAATTACATCCTTCAGATTTTGCCTGCGAGAAGTTTATCTTTGTATATTTCCAGTTCTTATTTTCATCAATCTCAAGCGTTATTTGGCTAACTAAACCACAGGCAAAATCAGGTTTTCTGTCGCTTACCCACTTAGATTCTGACTCTTTCCGAAATAATCTATTTGTTACCTCAGTTTCAATTATGCAAGTATTTTCTAATAAATCAGATATACCGAGAGCTAATTTCTTTAAACATTTAACCTCGCTGCCTTTAATTGACGTACATTCACAAAAAGAATGTTCAAGCTCTTCTTTGTCTTGCTTTGTTTTGCCTATGAATGAATGTCCCTTGCTTTTTATTCTTGTAGATTCATTTTTGGAACAATCGTTTTTAATTTTAGACTTTGCTTCTTTTAATATTTCATCATCAGTTAATTTTGCTATCTGGGCAGATAACCCCACTTCATTAGTGTTAATTTTTCTAATCTTATTTTGAATAAAAAAGCACTCCCTAAATTTTTCTTTATCTAGATCAGATGCCTTGCATGTCATATTTATAAAAGAGTTTTCGTCTTCGGAGTACAAATTATCATACGTAGGAGCCTTTGTTGCAGAAGATGCAACGACACTCGTCAAAAGCAAGAGGGACATTAAAATAATAAAGCGCTTAACAATAGTCGTTCTTCTCATCAGTATTCACCTTGTATTCTCGATCACGCAATATATAATCTTAAGAGCGTCTGAGATTCCCACATAAAATCCCGCGATATTGCCACGTATTTATTTATTCCGATTAGATTCTACCCTAGAATGGAGATTTTAACGGAGAAAAAATGTGGTTAATTCTTCCTCGTGTAGACGGCCCTCGTGTCAAGTGAATCTTCCTGGTTTGTATAAAGAGTTTGCCCTAGACCGCGCGCTCATGAAAGAAGCTCTGATAATTTCTTGAAACAACCTGGTAATGCGGTTCACTGGTGACGCCCATTGGTCGGTAATGCAGGCCTGAGATTAAATACGGTTGAATTAATACCGAATTTTAAAAGACGGCCAGCCTGTGTCCCGACAGAAGTTGCATTTCACGAAAAGTGAACTTTTCGCCCCGACATCAGACATGGGCCAGTATATTTGAACTGCTCATAGGCCATTTTAGAGCATCACTTTTTGACGACACAGGGGCAATTCATTCGATTTGCGCCAAATCCTCCGCCCGAATCTCTTTTGGCAGTGTTCCCTGGTTGTGTGCAGTCTAAATGAGTTCACTTACGCCTCCCCTTCAACACCCCATTCTCATAGCCCACGAAGAAGAGACTTGGGCCAGGCCCGATCCCAAAAGTCTTTGACTTGTGAGTCTGTAAAGTGGAGGTCTCGTTCAATTTTTAAGCCGAAGGGAAGTCGGATTGATTCAAGTTCTTTGAGAGAAAAGTACCCAAACTCCTGTTCATGAAGATCGACGAGGCCCCACAGAATGAAGTTATCTTCTTCTTGCTGGCCTTCGACCACATACCAGGTTCCAGCACCGCAAGGATTGAAGAATTTGCAGACGATTTCTTTTTCTTTGAGCGGGACGGACTCTGTTTCATACAGCTTGGGCAATTTGTTTTTGATTTCTTGTGTAAGCAATTTCATCGTGGTTTCCTTTTTAAAAGTGATTGATTGTCGTGCCAAAAGAGGCAACGAAGTCTTCCTGCACTCAAGGACAAAAATTGGGGGAGACCACCAGGGGGAACCGATTTTTTCCTTGAGTTCAAAGGAAGCGAAGTGAACGCTGGCAATCAAACAATCAAAATCACGAGCTTTAAAAAGAGCCAAATGAAATAAATTGCAAGCAAGGGAATCAATAATTGCAGGGAGCGAACTAGAATTCGCCCCCACATGAAAAATAAAAAAATAAGCATAAGGGCTTCCATGATCACAAGCTCCCGAGAAGGTTTTTCACAATTTCAAGCTTGGTATCATCGAGGTGTTCGATTTTTTCGAGGCAGTTATCAATGACAATATCCCGAAGCTGGACCTTTCCAATGTTGGCCTTGAAGTCATCAATTTTAAATCCATAGCATTCAACAATATGCTTGATGCGTTCACTTGAAAGCTCAATCCTGCCATTTTCAATATGCCCGATTGTCGCTCGCGGATACCCACATAAGGCCGAGCCCTTGTGTTGAGGTATTTTTTTTATTCTTCTCATGGAACGCAAAACCTGGCACTCCTTGGTGATAATTTTTTGATAGCTGCGGCGGTCGGAATTTGAGAATACGCGCCTTATATATTTTCGCTCCGACTTTTTGGGGCCATTTCTCTCAATTATTTTCTTGGCCCTGATAAAATCTAAATAGGAGAGGCCATAAGATAAAACGATGTCCTCAATCCTTTTTCTATCAAGACTGATGCGGCCATTTTCAATAGCGCCGATGCCTTTATCTGAAAGGCCAAGCTTGATTCCGGCCTCCTTCAGTGTCATTCCTAATTCAAGACGAAGCTCTCTAATCGCGAGCTGGTCCGATGTAATGGCCCTCTTGTCGAATCTTCTTTGTCTCTTGGTTTGCATTTGTTCTCCTTCAGTTGCAGTTTTTTTTCGTGCCGGTATAGCTTTGCTCTGCCAGCACACGACCACTAAAATTACTTTGCAAATTCAGAAGGTTGACGACCTAAGGCTATTTCAGACTTGATGCACTAGAGGAAGGCTATCCCTCGTAGCCAAGTTTTTGGCTACGAATAGCCAACTCCAGTCACATCAGGTCACAAAACAGCTCTTTGGTTCAGACGAAGCGGTGGAACAGGCCCAGGATATCAACGTTAATCAACTGTTTGATTTCCTAAGTCTTGGTTATGATGACAACTGGCAATTTCTTGATTCAGGTGAAAAAAGAAAGGCCCGCTTGCGCGGGCCTAACGTATTTTGGTGGACGTGACAGGGATCGAACCTGCGACCCCGAACATGCCATGCTCGTGCTCTCCCAACTGAGCTACACGCCCATTTTTGCAATTAATTGGGACGAGTCTAGTAAGATTGACTAAAAGTGGCAAGCTCTTTTTGCCCTTAAATTGCCTAACTGGTCAATATAATTGCCTTTCTTTAACACTCATGGCCGAGCAATTTTTGCTCCTATTTTTTTTGCATAAAATTCTCCTTAAAATAGGTTGGGCATCCGATCAGAGTGACCGGGTGAACGTTGGCAATCGGCATTCTAAGAAAGGGGTAAGTATGAATAAGTGGCGCGCGCAGGTGATGGTGAAGTGGGCGAAAGACGCTCCTAAAATGGACAACTGGGACTGGCTCAAAGAGTGGAAGGAAGTAAGCTGGGCCGGCAGTACTATGGGTGACTGGGATCTGACTCTCTGGGTGGATGTGAAAGGCCCTGAGGAACTGGAAAGTTTTGTGCATAAGAAATTGCGTGCAAAACCTTGGGTGGTTGATACCCACTCGACCTGGGTCAAAGAGGTCTGGGCGGCTTAAAGTCCCCTTTAAATTTATTGCTTTTCCAGAGGAGATGATTTCATCTCCTCTTTTTTTTAATTTCAGCTCAAATGGTGCTATATTGTTAATAACAAAGAGGAAAGCAGCACCATGAAAGTGTACATCAATCGTATTTTGAATTTGAAGAAAATTAAGGCCCTGGGCTTTGACGTGGACTACACCCTGGTCCGATACAACACCAAAGTTTTCGAAGAATTTACCTACCATGCGGTCAAGGAAAAATTGGTCAGCATCAAAAAATATCCCGACAAGGTTTTAAATCTCCCCTTTGATTATGCCCGTGCCATCCAGGGGCTGGTTATCGACAAAAAGCACGGCAACGTGCTGAAGCTCTCGCGCTTTGGAAAGGTTAAGCAGGCCTATCACGGCACTCACCATATGGAATTCGGCGACATGCAACGGATTTATCAGCAGCAGGTGATTGATCTTGGCAGCGAAGATATTCAAAGCTTGGATACCAACTTTTCCATTGCCAATGGCGTCCTCTACGCCGAGCTGGTGGCGCTCAAAGACCTGGGTGCGAATATTCCCAGCTATGAAACGATCGCCCATGATGTCAAAGAGATGATCGATGTGGTTCACCGGGACGGCACGCTCAAGAATGAGGTCAAAAATCATTTGTCGAAATATATTATCGTTGATCCCAACCTGGCGCTCCTTCTGGAGCGCTACAAAGCTTACGATAAAAAACTTATCATCATCACCAACTCGGACTTTTCCTACTGCAAGACGCTGCTCGACTACAGCATTACGCCCTATCTCAAAGAGCATAAAGACTGGCAGGAATTGTTTGACGTGGTGATCACCTTCTCCATGAAGCCGCGCTTTTTCATCGAGCGAAATCATTTTCTCAAAGTTGACCCTGAGACCAGTCTCATGAGTAACTATGACGGCAAAGTGGATCAGGGCATTTTCCAAGGCGGAAACTCGTACCGCCTGCAGAAAGATTTGGGCCTCGATGGCGAGGAGATCCTCTATCTGGGCGATCATATCTATGGCGACGTCGTGAGCATCAAGAAGACCTGCAACTGGCGAACCGCGCTGGTGATGGAGCCGCTGTCAGAGGAGCTGGACAGCTTAAAGCGTGCCCATCCTATCAGCCTGGAGCTTTCTCGCCTGATGATCGAGAAGGAAAAAATTGAAACGGAAATTATCAGCTTCTATACTCAGGAACACGAGCAAGGGCGAAGACTTAAACGGGAAGCTTTAAATGGCCTTTATCAGAAAGTCGAAGAGATCAACCATCTCATGTCCGAAAAAGTGGTGCAGTACCAGACACACTTTAACTCGTATTGGGGTGAGCTGATGCGCGCCGGTCTGGAGGAAAGTCGCTTCGCCGGACAGATGGAAAAGTACGCCTGTATCTATATGGAAAAAATTACGGACCTTTTGAAATGTTCTCCCCGAACATATTTTCGCCCCAACCGCCGCATCCTGCCCCATGAGCGGGACTTTCTAACTTAAGAGAGCAAAATCTAAAAACTGCTCGTAGATGGGTGCGATATGCGGCCCATAGCCTCCGCCCATGACGTAGGCGACGGGAATCTGCAGCTCTTTGAAGAAGTTGAAAAGGAACTGATCTCGCGCCAGCATCTCCGCTTTGGTGAGCTGGAGATGCCGGGTGCTTTGTAAAACGTCGCCTAGAAAAGGATCGGCCCCGAGCACCACCACGGCCACATCGGGCAGGATCTCTTGCCGTTTAAATTGCTCGAGACCCGCCCTCAGGAGCGCTAGATACTTTCGGGAATCCTGATAGCTGACCGGAATATCCAACGTGCTTGGGATAATGTGCGGCCGGGCCCCATCTTGATCGGGAACACCCAGGGGCCAGCCGTTTTCCATATGAATGCTCAAACTTTTAAGCCAGGGAAAGATTTTTGAAAAGAAGGCGGTGCCATCCCCCATGTGGGCGTCCACATCGATGACCCAGGCCGAGGAGAGGCGCTGAGTTTCCTTGACCCGCGCTAGCCCTACGACGATGTCATGAAAAAGACAAAAGCCGCCGGGGCCGTTGGGCCGCGCGTGGTGCATGCCTCCGCCCAAAAAAAATGACCAGGCAAAGGAGTCCGGTTTTTGCGCCTTTTTTTGCAGCACATGCTCGATAGCTTTATAGGTGCCATACCCTTCGGCCAAGAGATCTTGAAACAATTCCAGAAGAGAGGTTTTGGCCTGGGACGGGTCGTATCGCACGGTCGGGCCGCCATCGGGCCGCAAACATTCGTAGCATTCCAGCAGCGCCTGCTCCAGGCCTGTACGACTTAAAAAAAGTTTCTCCACGTACTCCGGCGTGTGCACGCGCGCCAAATCTTCTCGGCCCAAGGTTTGGTCCGTTTGCGTCAGCTCGGTTAGGCATGGGGGCCCAAATTTTTGCAGGAGATGCAACCGCACCTGCTCAATTCGCAAAGACAGCAGGGGAATTTTAATCCCAAAATCCTGGAGATCGCGCTGGGCCTTGGGGTGGTAAAAAATCATAGGCCCTCCAAACGGCCGTGGTATAATTTTTAGATCATGCGATTGTACAGCTGCCTGCTCGTTTTATCTCTTTTTACTCTACCTATTCCCTCAGGGCAAGGGGCCGTTCCCACCACCACGGTTCGCGACGAGCTGGCGCGATACACCCTGCTGCGCGATCGCACCATTTTGGAGCGACCGGAAAATTTATCTATTTTGAGCATCAAGGCGCATATCTCGTCGGGCACAAAATCCTTAATCACTGAAATGAGCGAGGCCACCAAGGAGCCGAATCCCATCCAAAAAAATCTTCAGGTCATGGCGCTGCTCAATCGCTATCTCAATACCGAACGCTACCTTGATCTGAATGCCAGTGCCAACATCCCACTTCCCTACTTCCGTCTTAGGGAGGTTCAATTTTTACCCCACGCCTTCTATACTTTTAATCTCGGGGCCCAGCTCTCTATTTCCAATTTTGGCGACGTCACCAATCCCCGCGCCCAGACTTATTTAAAAAAAGAAAAGGCCATCGGCTTGAGTTCCGAGTATCGCCATGAAAAATATCAGGGGTATTTTCGCCTCTACCAGCTTACCAGAAGCGATGTTAAGTCGCTCCTGACCTATGCGGATATCGTGGAAAATAAATCACTCATTGAGTTTGACTCTCTCAATATTGAGGCCCAGAGCTACGCGGTGGATTTGGCCAATACCTGGAACTTTAAAAATAAGCAGCTCACCGCCGAAGTTCGCGAGCTCGCGCCCCTGCCCGCCAGTGTGGAGACCCATTACGGTTTTCGCCCGCTCTTCCATCTGAATTTGAGGAGCAACCAAACCTTTTGGTACTATGGCGGAGGGCTGCACTATCGGCGCTTTTACTCCCTCGATAATGGTCTCTACGCCGAGGCGGGAATCACACGCCACGGTACACCTCGACTGGATTTCAGCACCCGACTCTCCAATGAATCCATTAACCTCACCCCTGAGATTACCTGGGGCATCTTGCACCTGCGCTACGGCATGCGCCTTCAATATCGCAACCCCGTGGATGAGATGTGGGTGCCCGCCACCCACTTTGTTATCCTGGAATTTCAATACCCTGGGTAGCGGCCAGCCCCCGGTAGGTAATAATTACCCAAGGCCTACTGGAAAACGTCTTTTCGGGCCATACTGCTTCGGTTTGTCTGACCTGGGGGGAGGTATGAAATCTTTGTTTAAATTGGCGATCATGGGAACGCAAATGGCCTTGATGGCCACCGCCCTCGGCGCCGAGTTGCGCTTGGACAAAGACGGCAGCATGAGCAATGTTCCCGTTCACCATCAGGGAAATCTTGGTACCTGTTATGCCCACGCCGCCTCTCAGGCGACCGATGCCTACATCCATACCTTCTCCCGAGGAAATCAAAACTGGCATACCTCCACCACCATGCTGGGGACGGAATATCGCGATAACTTCATCACCCATATCTTTGGCAAAAATGGCGACATCGAGGGCGGCTATGTTTGCACCTCCTATCGCCGCTCCATCAAAAAAAATGGCGCCTGTGACGAGAGCACCATCGAAGGACTTTTGGATAAAATGTACACCGGAACCCAACGATCCTACCGGGTGGCCCGAATTTTTACCGACTTAACCTTGAGCTTTAATCAGACAAAAAAATTATCTCGCGATCTGGGCGAAGCCGCCTACTCCCAAGGGGCCGACAAGCTGCTGGCCGCTCTTACGCAAACCGGAGCTTTGGCGGCGGAGCTTCCCAGCGCCGAAGAGGTGGCCCGGGCCCTCCATTCTCGCACCAATTTGCAATTCGCCCATAAGTTCTTTGGCCATCTTTGCCAGCATACTCCGCGGGTACGCCTGAACGATACCAAATGCAGAAACCACCATCTGTGGCTGCGCGGAAAACGCGGTCTGACAAAATTAATTAAGGAAGTTCGCGCTCGCTTGAGTAAAAAGAACGCCCAGCCAGTCATGATCAGCTACTGTGGCAATGTGCTGTCACAAGGGCGCAAGTACCGCGGGCTCGGAAACACTCTTCTTGACCCGTTCAAAACGGCCACCTGTGGCTACCATGCCTCCGCCATTATCGGCGTGCGCGAACAGGGCAACACCACCCAGCTCCTGGTTCGAAACTCCTGGGGAGAAGGTTGTAGTGGATATTCCCCTGACTGGCAGTGCGATAAAGGCAATCTGTGGCTGGACGCCGAGGTCCTGGCGAAAAATATGACCGACTATCATCTCTTAGAGGGTAAACGCTGATCGCAGCTTGAGCGCCCATTGCCTGAGAGAAGAAATCTCCTCGACGTGTTTGAAATTCTGATGTTTCTGATAACCTTTTAACAGTACCTCGCTCTTGCTGATCACATTATTTAAGATCGCCAGCTTCTTTTCCTCACAAAGATGGGGACGCAAGGAATAGAGACGCGCGGCGGATTTGATTCGCCAATAATCCATCGCGGGGAAAGCATGACTGAGCTGATCCGGGTGACCGCCATATTTTTTTAAAATGGGCCGCTCCACAAAACCGACCTCATAAAGAGAGGTCAGCTTCAGCCACAGATCGTAGTCCTCACACACCGGAAAATCAGCGTCAAACTCGCCCAGCTCGGTGAACACTGTTTTTTTAATCATGGCCGCCGAGGGACTGATGAGACAAAGTTGCAGGGACCGCTCAAACTGATCGCCTCCGCCTTTTTTATGAATTTTTTTTTGATTAAGGAAGCTGCCGTTTCGAATCCAAATCTCCTCCCCGTGGATCAAAGGCCAGGCGGGATTTTCCCCACACTTTCCCTTCTGCCACTCAAGCTTGTTGGGCAGCCACTCATCATCCGAATCTAAAAAGGCCAGCCACTCTCCCGATGCCTCGCGGGCGGCGACATTGCGGGCATGGGACACGCCGCGATTTACCGGTAGCAGAATGAGTCGACAGCTTACCTTGGTCTGGGTCTGGATGCGGGCAAAAAATCCGCGCACCACCTCGGCCGTTCCGTCCCTTGAGGCATCATCCACCACCAGGAGTTCCTGAGGAGGATGAGTCTGTGCCAAGACCGAGCGAAGGGACCGCTCGATGAGTTCACGGCGA
>MEPP01000001.1:40981-820890 GCA_001769855.1 Bdellovibrionales bacterium GWA2_49_15
GAATAATGGCGGTGACTGTCAGGTGTCGCTCCACTCGGCCAGGATCGGGGCAGTTTCCTTTTTGACCTGGGCCCACTTCTCTCCCGTAGGATAGGTGCGCAGGGCCTCGAGCAGCGTCTCGAGCTGGGCCAGGGACTTCGGCCCGACTAAAACCAGGTCCACGTTTTCAAAGGAAAAGTTAAAGGCCAGGGCAAATTGCAAGGGAGAGATGGCATGGTCTTTCAAAACGGGTTGCAGCTTTTCCATGATCGCCAGCTTTTTTTCCACCACGTCCCAGCGCCACCAAGGGGCGCGGGAGCGGCTATCGTCGGCATGAAATTGATTCTTGCGCTTGACCGTCCCGGTAATAATCCCTTTGTCCAAAGTTCCCCAGCTCATGAAGGAAATATCCTGAGCGGTCAGAGTTTTCACGATCTGCCGATGGGACTGGGTATTCCAAAGATTCAGCTCCGACTGGACGGCGGAAATGGTTGCCACTTCCCGAGCAAGGGCGAGGTCGTCGGCGGTAGTATTGCACAGACCGATGTGGCGAATCTTTCCCTCACGCTGGGCCTTGCTTAAAACTTCTAAGGGCCTGCGAATATCCACCTGGGGATCAGGCCAGTGAACCATATACAAATCCAGAAACTCGGTTTGCAAATCGCGCAAGGTCTGCTCCAACATGCTCTGGGCGACCTTGGGATCGTTGGTCAGATTAACTCGCTTATTGTCGTGCCAGGTGATGCCCGACTTGCTCACCAGAAAAACCTTCTCTCGCAGATCTTTGAGCGCCTTGCCCAGACGCTTTTCAGAAAGGCCGAAGCCATAAATGGGCGCGGTATCAAAGAGACGCACCCCATACTCATAGGCATGATGGATCAGCTCCTCCGCCTCGCGCTCGCTGATGGGACCAAAGCCATAGCCTCCCCCCTCGCCGGAGAGGGCCCCGCCCCCAAATCCCAGCGGCAGCTGACTAAATTGTGAGAAAACTCTTTTGCAATTTGCGGTCATACTTTATCCTCTTCTCATGCCAAAATTAAATAATCCTCGTCCCCTTCTGGTCTTTGCCCACAAAGGA
This sequence comes from Bdellovibrionales bacterium GWA2_49_15, assembly GCA_001769855.1. GTDB lineage: Bacteria > Bdellovibrionota > Bacteriovoracia > Bacteriovoracales > Bacteriovoracaceae > GWA2-49-15. Next base: position 42,039 of record MEPP01000001.1, read on the forward strand.
GAGGCCCAGGCATTTTTGACGCATTTTAGGGCCTCCCCTATCCGTCTGCCAAGTCTCGAAAAGATAGCGCTCTTCGAGGCGAAGGAATTTTTTCTTCTTCTCTCGGGAGAAGGGCGGGTGGGAACCTGCCAGAAACTTGGTGAGGTGCTGGAGGTGCTGGCAAAGGATCTCTCCAAGGTCATCAATCTGGGCGTGGCAGGGGCCCTCGGGCAAGGGCCACCTCTTGGATCAGTGTATCTGGTGGATCAGATTTTTGCCTTTCAGGTGCCCGCTTTGAAATGTTCTCCCGCCACCGGCCTGGAGCTATCGGCCAATCTTTTCACCGCCGATCAGCGCATCCTCTCGGGCAGTGAGGCCCTGGAGCTGGCCAAGTTGGCCCCAATGGTGGACCGGGAGGCCCATGGCCTGGCCCAGGCCGCCCAGCTCTACGACCTACCTTTCATCTCTGTTAAGGTCATCTCGGACCAACCCTGGCAGATGGAGAACACCGCCAGCGATCGTAAGTATCAAAAAAGTGTCCAGGAAAAGGCCGGCGAATGGAGTGCGCTGCTCCTTCAGGCCTACAACCGATTATCCTAGTCAATTATTAAACAGTAAGGCGCAAGATTTGCAGGAAGAAAGCTATTCGTCGTGCTGTTCTAAAATGCCCGTCGAATCTCACCGTTAAGCGGTGAAACATATTCTTCTCAACGCCAAGGATGGTGCCATGGAAAACTGGATTAAAACAAGGACGTTTTACTGTTTGCTCGCTCTCTTCGCTTTCCTCCTGTGTCTTAATGTCTTTGCCTTCGATAGCGGGCCTACGGGGGAATTTAGACTCATTACCTACAATGTTAAGGGGCTGCCGGTGCCCTTTCGTTTGAAACATAAGGAGCTGCCGATTATCGCCAAATCGATCCGCAGTTTCGCGGCGGATGTCATCTGCTTTCAGGAAACTTTCACCAAGCGCGCCCACGTCTTAAAGGAAATGCCCGAGTATCGCTACGTGGTGGAGGGGCCGTTTAAAAAAGGTAAAATCATTAACTCCGGTCTGATCATCGCCTCCAAATATCCCATCTCCCACGTGGAAACTCTAGTTTACAAAAAATGCACCGGGGCCGATTGCTTTGCCAGCAAGGGCATTGTGGTGGCCACCGTCAGGCACCCAACTTTAGGCGAGATCGACGTCTTTAACACCCATATGAATGCCGGGAAAAATAAAAAGGTCAAATGGTCCCAGTGGGGGCAGCTGATCCAGTTTGTGAAAGATCATTTAAAATCCGGCCGACAGGCCATTTTCGCAGGAGATTTTAATACCGATCGCGGCTCCGAGTATCTTCAATACATCATCTCGGAAGGCACCTTGAAAGATACCCATACCAACTATGTCGCGCACCATCCGGAGCTTTCAGAGAAGGAAAAATTGGGAAATACCTTTCCTGGTCGAAAAATTGACTACGTCTTTACCTTGGGAGAGACAGACGCGGATACCCAGTTATCCAAAATTATTTATGATGGCTCCCATGACGGCAATCTCTTTTCCGATCACTATGCTCTGATGGTTGATTTAAATTTCAGATAAAACTTACCGGCGAAACCTGGGCTGCTTGCCTGGGTCAACGGGCCTCTGCCGACGCGGTTGCTGGGGTATTTGTTGATTTGGTTGCTGGCGCGGTTGTCGTCGCGTCTCTCTCATGGCACGGCGGGCCTGCTTGAGCTGCATCGGTCGCTCCTTCCACTGACGACGATCCAGTAAATTATTCAGCTTTTCACTGGGGCGGCGTCTCTCCATCCGGCGCGACTGCCACTGCTGAAACCTTTCGGCCACCGGTCGTTTTTGACGGTTGCGCAGATTGGCCGCCTGGCCCAGGAATTCCTGACGGGCCTGGCGTTTCAAATTTCGAAAATCAGAACCGCCCTCTTCCCCGCTACTCCAGCGCAAACGCTTGGCCCATTCAAAGTTAGCGGCGCGGGTGATTTTTTTTCCCTGCTCAACCACCATGGACTCTCCCGCCTTGATGGAATCTGAGTCATCTTGATCCACGTCGTACACTTCCACCTCTCCCGATTTTACGGAAGTGTAAAAGTCCCCATTCTCGTCATCAATGCCCGCAAACAGCTCCGTGCCACGGACGCCTAAGGCCACACTTTTGGTATTTTTAATATTCAAGCTCGGGGCATCGGAAAACTTTTGCGCCACCTCGACAAAGAGCGACCCCATTTTCAACACGACGCTAGATGCGCCCACATACTCATCCTCTTTTTCCTCTTGGATCAGCTCTTCCAAAGCAAGCTCACTGCCCGCCTCAATTTTCAAAGTCGAACGATCCTCCAGCTCCACAATCGCCAGACCACCCTCTTTCACCTTGATGGTATCTCCCACCTCGCCCATACTTTCTTTGGTCGCCAGCTCTTCCTGACCGTCGCGGGAAACAATCACCACCGGGGCCTTGACGTAGCGAAAGTAAGCATCTTGAGCAAATACCACGGACATATTGAGTAAAATAAAAATTATGCATCTCATGAGCGCTGCTCCTTGGACCAAACAACAGAATTCCCTTATAATTTAGTATATACCGAACTTTTTGTCTGGAGTTTTATATGCATCTTGAAAGCAAAGAAATTATCAATCGTCCACTCGAAGAAGTGTATCAGCTGGTTCGCGATGATCTGGCGAAGCTGGTTCCCTATATGCCCAACGTGTCCAAGATCGAAGTGCAAAAGCACGCCCCCAAGGATGCCGAGACAATTGAGGTGATCAACCATTGGTACGCCCGCGCTGATATTCCCGCCATGCTTTCCAAGTTTATTAAACCCGAGCTTTTTTCTTGGAAAGATTTTGCCCTTTGGCATAATGACAAACATTGCGTCGAATATCGGCTGGAATCTTCCCTCGCCAACGATCTCTTCGATGCCAAGGGCATCAACACCTTCACCGCTATGGGAGCGGATAAAACCGAGTTGAAAATTTCCTGCGATATCACGCTCTATCCGGAAAAAGTTCCCGGAGTGCCGAAGCTTCTGGCGCGAACTATCCTGCCGGGGATTGAGGCCATCTTGACCAAAGTCCTGGGGCCGAATCTCACCAGCTTGGGCAAAGGCCTGAACGAATATTTCAAAAATAAAACCTGAGTTAGTTCTGGCGCAAAATAAGAGTCAGGACCTGGGAAAATCTTCCCACCGGCCGGCCGTTTTGGTCGAGACCCAAAAGGCGAAACTGATAGGTTCCCCAGCCCGGTAATTGCTTGATGGGGAGCAGATTATAAGTTCCAAAGGTACTGCGGTACGCCTCATATCCCAAACTATTGGCCGGATCGGGAGCATTGCCATCGGGGTTGCCAAAAACCTGATTGGGTTTGGAGACCTCAAGTAAAAATCCCTGCGCACCACTTACATTGCGCACATCAATCGAGATGGGTAGGAGCACATCAGGCCGTAACATGGTGACGGTACTCTGCCCGCCAACGGTGGGTGAAATGGGGCGATCACCTGTGGGGGGATTGGTCCCGCCATCGGATTCCTTATACCAGCACAAAGGTCGCGCGGCGAACTCCTGCCCGGCGGATTTTAAGCACACGCCCACCCGAGCATCGCTCTGACCGATTTCAACCTCCTCATCCACGGGACAAAGTGAGGCGGAAAAATAGGTATCCACCCGGCACTGGGCACGGGGATGGGACTCGAAGGTGGCCGAGACCACACTGGGATCGCGCCCCTCAAGGGTTGGAACCGGGGCCTGGGAAAGAGCGGCGAAGATCGCCCCCGAAGCCAGGCCGGCCACCGCGGTTCTCATGCAAACGAGCTGATCAATTCTCTGGGTGAACTGCTGCTCGCAGCGGGTGCGCGCCTCATTCGGCACTACTCTATTTTTAATGATGGCCTCATTGTCATCTTCTAAAAAAACGTGCCGCATACATTTTAAGTTGGCAAAATAATCCGCCTGTCCTTCCACCGAGGCCCACTGGCCATCGGCCTTGGAGTAGCGGGGTACGCCTCCGATGTGATGCCCGATCTCGTGACATAAAACCAGCGCCATGGCATCGACCGTCATCGCATAATGACGGGCCAGACCGCCCAACATCCGCACCACATAATTGGAGCCTTCCCTCTGGGCGTAAGCATTGACCTCACTATTGGACCACTCTCCCCTGATTTGCAAAGTGCCTCCGTAATGGGCGACTCGGGGGCGATAGAGCGTTTCAATTTTGGCGATAATCTTATTGAAGTCGTCCTCCGCCACGCCATTGCTGATGGATTCTGCGCCGACGGGTATTTTTAACGAGTTAGGCGGGAGAAAGCCTCGGCAGAGGGGAATCGCCTCTGCGTTTGCGCCCAGTAAAGGGGGAGCAAGCAGGAGTAATAGAATAGTAAATAGCTTGATTTGCTGAAGGCCTTCCATGGCACACTCTCCGAAATAAGGATATTCACTTCTTCGGAAAGGCCGATCTAAATTGAAGTTTGGGCCCTTATTATCTTACAGAAGGCAAAATTGACCTGTAAAAAATTCACGTTTTCCCAACGGCAAAGTAAAGCCCTTTATAATCTTAGACGTTTGATCCTTTGCAGGAGCTTTGCATGACCAGAGTTATTTTGTTGTCCTTTGTATTCTGTTTCTTTTTTCATACCGCCCAGGCGCAGATCCCGGTCTTTCGCAATCTTGAGGTGATGGGACAGGGACAAGAGAGGGCCCTCCTCAACTCCGAGAAAATTAATATCCTGGTGTGGAATGTTCACAAATCCGAAGACATCCAGTGGTTTACCGACATTAGAAATCTGGTGGGCAATAAGGATTTTGTACTCTTTCAGGAAGCCGTTTATCCCCAGGAGATTACCGATTTTTTTAAGGAGCTCGGGAGCTTCGAGTGGGCGATGGCCTCAAGCTTTCGTCTGATCAATAAGGACCTGGCGCGAACCGGGGTCGCCACCGCCGCCAGGACCAAGTCGAATACTCGAGACGTCGTCACCACGGTGTATACCGAGCCCATTGTGGGCACGCCCAAAGTTTCTCTCTACACCACCTACCCCACCAACAGGCAGGGTAAAAAAACTGAGACAACTTTGCTGGTGGCCAATATTCACGCCATTAACTTTGTCAGCAATCTCACCTTTTTCATTGAATTACTGCGAATAGAAAAACGCCTGGCCAAACATAAGGGTCCTATCATTATGGGGGGCGACTTTAATACCTGGAGTAGCTCGCGCATGAGCATGCTGAGCAAGCTGGCCAAACGCCAGCATCTGACGGGAGTGCCCTTTACTGATAGCGAACGACGAATCACGCTGGGGCATCCGCTGGATCACGTCTTTTATCGCCAACTCACACTGGTGAAAAAAGAAGATCTAAGCTACATCACTTCCTCAGATCACATTCCTTTGTCAGTGCAATTTCAATTTTAGGGAGTGGGATACATCTGCCTCAAGGCCGCCAGGTCACCGGCGGAAAGTCCGTTTCGTTGCGCCTGGAAGGTGCTGCCGTCACGTTTGGTCATGGTGGGTTTGTCGGCATCTCGGGCAAAACCATTGAATGATGGATAAAGCATGATGGAATCAAAATCGAACTCGCCGTATTTTTTAGCGAAAGGGGCGGCGAAAAAATTAAACCACCTCTTCATCTGAATATTGCACCACTTAACCTTAATCCACTTGCTGCGATCGGGCCGGCTCTGCTCATGGTAGTACCCCAAGGCGTGGAGCACCTCGTGAATCAAACTCCCCGAACCGCACCAGTTGGGAACATTGATATTCTGCTTGCCACCCATGCGGCCCACAAAGGAGCTGCAGTCGGCGGTGCCATTTTCCTTGAAAAAAACATAATCACTTTCAGTGGTACGGGGAACCATGCGAATGGAAGTTTGGGTGTTGAGGTACGAGATGGCAGCTTCGACTCTCGCGGGGTCGGCAATGGCACTGTCGATTTCATAGGGAACAACGCCGTTGTTCCAGCGGCCGGCGCGACGGGCGGTCCCCTTCAAACCTTTCTTCAAGGCCGGCTCCACCAGGATATCGCCTTCGGTAAGATAGTATTCACCGTGGGACTCATAAAAGGTCTTGCGCACGCCTTCGGTGGTGACGATAGGGCCAAACTTCACCTCGGCCAAAGCTCCCATACTTAAAACACATAAAATAGCGGCCAATAGTTTCATAGTAACTCCACTTGCCCTTGGTCTAGCACACTAGCGAGGGGATTGTGTTCCGGGTGGAAATCTTTTCGTAGGGCCGAAAAAGCGCTTAAAAATTCCCTTCTTAGCATACTCACTTTGACATGTTTGACGGGTGTCATCGTGAATTTCAATTTTATCGGCGCAGCCGATGCAGATCCATTCGGCGGTGGTGGTGGGATTTCTATGCCGGTATTTTTCCACATCCGGCATGATCATCTCACACACCTCGCAAAAATCACGCGCCATCTGGTGGGCCACCGACTTGGTGACGACCTCTTTTACCGGCCGCTTTGGCCTTTCATTTTCAACCGTGACAGGTTTAATTCCGGCCTTAAGTAGCGCATCTTTCATGGACCCCATACACTTCCTCGGTGTTATACAAAAAAGCTATTTTTGCCGGACAGATTCGAGAGTGTCAATAAGCTTTAGCGATAGCTGGCACCGGCACCTTGGGTAAGGAGTTCTTGAACAAATTGGTAGGCCGTCACCCCGGACCGGGTTCTGGTTAAAAGCCCCATGGAACCATTTTTTTCTAAAAAGGTGTGCTTGAAGGTATCCGGGACGAACGCCGCGCAATTATCCTTGGGATCAATCAAGCTTTGATAAATCCCCTGACTCCCATACACCCTTTTTCGATGGGTCAAAGGACTCATGAAGCCAAAAATGCTGCCCATGACCAGGTCCATACTGCCCTGGAGAAGGCCGAACTCATACTGAGGATATTGACGACAAACCTCAATGGCCTTTTTGGCCAGGGGCCACTCTTTGGGATCAAACACCACATTCATGCGCCCAAATCCGGCCTTGATGGCCTCAAGTAAAGGTGGTTGAAAGCGATCCCAAACTTTCTCATCCCAGTGCAGCCCCATGCCATCCAGCAGCACCGTTTTGCGCGGGATAAATCGCCCGACTTCAAAATCCAGATCGGTAAAGTTGAGCATGAGCCCTAACGCCCCGGCGGAATAACCATAATAGACCGCCTCCTCGGCATGGCGAATGACGCCGCCATAAATTCCCAGCACCGCCCGCAGGCCTGAGAGAAAATTTTTACGTCCCTGATGCTGAACCTGATACATTCCCCGATAGTTGGCATTGAAGCTGCCGGCAAACAAATCCCCCGTGCAATAAGGAAAGTAGACGATGGAGTAATCTGACAAGGGTGAGATGTGGTGGTCGTCAGAGAAAATGGCGTCGCTGAAAGAGAAATCTCTGGGTTGATCCAGCTGCGTGGTCACCTGCGTGGCACAGGTGAGCAGATCCCAGCAGGCACCGCCGCCTTCGAAAAAAAAGGCAAACTTCTTCACATTGCGCACATCCACCAGGACAAAATACGGTTCCCCCCTGCCGCAAAAGGCACCGGGAATATCGATCGCCTCAAACAGGCGGGCCTGGGTTTGAACGCTGAGAAGTGAAAAGAAAATAAATAAATATATTCGCATGAACAATATTCTAAGCAGGCCTGAATTTAGCACCATCCCTAAATAGCAACTCTTAAGAAAAAGCGTGGACATTTTTCACAGGCCTGGGGGCAAAATGACTCCAATTTTTTAAGCAGGTGCCTTTGGCGAGGGCCAACTTGGGAATTTTTTTTCAGCGCGGTGCGTCTGCATTTGACAGCTTCTAAGTACTTGATGCACAAGGTCTCAAGGGATTTTGTGGCCTAGAAATTGCTTAAAGGGCCTGCGTAAATAGAACCATCTTGAAAGGGAGTGAGTATGGCGATCTTAAACCAAAAGGCGCGTCGTTGCGCCGGAATTATTGTGGTCAGTCTGTGCACGGTCGTAAGCGGGTTCGCTTATGCAGATAATTTGACCAGCTTTTATGAGTTTCTTTTCCAAGGCCAACGCGAGGAAAACACCCAGCTGGTCAACCAGCAATCCGAAACCCGTTATCGTTCGGAAGATGTGCCTGATACCTGCAATCGCCAGATTCCTTATACTGAAAATGTCTGTCGGATGGTGACCCGCTCGCGAGAAGAGTGTCACACCGAGCCCGGATATGAAGACTGTCGCATGCAAGATGAGCAGCAATGCCGCGACGTCATCCGCTATCGCCAGGAATGTATGCCTGGTCCCGTTCGTCGCGTTTGCTATCCCGGACAAGACCAGCAAGTTTGCCAACCCGGCCCCGGACGTCAAGTGTGCGAGCGCACGCCTGATCGTCAAGAGTGCCGACCAGGCCCCAGTCAGCAAGACTGCCATATGGGTCCCCCAAGACAAGAATGCTCGACCGGCCCAGGTCGCCAAGAATGTCATACAACTCCCTCAAGACAAGAATGTACGACCGGTCCAAGCCGCCAGGAATGTCATCCAGGACCCGCAAGACAAGATTGCCGTCCCGGCCCCTCGACTCAGGTCTGCTCTCCTGCTCGTACCGAACAGCGCTGTGAAGATCGCCGAGTTCCCGTGTGTGAAGTTGTCGCCGGCCGACGCATCTGCCGCCAGGAGACACAACGGGTTTGCGAAAACGTGTCCGTTCCGGGCGAATGTCGTAATGTGCCCGGCCCTCAGGTTTGCCGAACAGTACCTGGAGAGCAAATTTGTCGAACAGTTCCCGGACAGCAAATGTGCCGTACGATTCCCGGCCAACAAGTTTGTAGCAATATCCCCGGAGAAAGAATTTGTCGCAATGTTCCCGGAGAAAGAATCTGTCGCACGATTCCCGGACAGCCGATCTGCCATACCATTCCGGGACAGAACGTCTGTCATCAGGTGCCCGGACCCAATATCTGCCGCACAGTTCCCGGACCTCAGGTCTGTCGTGACGAGCAAGGTGCGCCCGTGTGCCGTCAGGTCGCTTATAATGATCGCGAATGTCAAAACGTCCCTCGCCGCATCTGCCAGTGGATTCCACCGCGACCAGTCTGTACTCAGATTCCTTACGAGGAAAGAGTTTGCCAGGATGAGACTCGTTATAGAAATGAGCCTTATGCTTGCACGCGCACCATTCAGGTTCCCTATAGTGTCGTGGTCAAACGCTACGAAGCCAAAGTGGCGGTACAGTTTGAAGCCGCCCGGGACCAAAGCGCCAAGGCCAACTTTAAAGTGGACCTCTCGGACCGCGGAGAGCTTGACCTGGCCGCCAAAACCATGTCACCCGAGCATCTCTGGGTAGCGACTCGCCAGTTGGCCCGCACCACCCAAGGGGAAGTGGATTCAATTGAGGCGCTCTTCCATGTGGATGTTCTCCCCATGGCCATCTTGTCGGCCGTCTCGACACCGATTAACGAAGTCAAAGTTCGTAAATCTTACTTAAGTTTCACCATCGGGCAGGTCACCCGCCCAGATCTCCTGCGCTTGCATTTGAAGATTGAGCGCAAAGGACGAGTTGCCTTAGATAAAATCCTGAATGCCAATGATCTCCAGCTGTCTCCTGATGGGGCCACCACCTTGGTCAAGATCAACACCGAAAAACTCGGTTTTACCTTTGCCTGGGCCCACGCCTACATCATCAGTGTTGATTTGCGAGTGGAGTTCACCGGAAAGGTCCTGAACAACCCCGTGCCTCCGACCAAGCAAGAGTTTATTATAAAGAAAACCCGACTTCTCTAGGTTCGTCTGTTTCTAAAGTTCGTAATGCAGGAAGGCCCTCACTTTGAGGGCCTTTTTGTAACCTCTCGCCCATCCTTTGCATCATTTTTTGGCCCAGGGCGCGCTTGCCGTTCATGATCTTGGACAAGGCCGAGCTGTCTATTTCTAGAAAACGGGCAAAGCTTCGCAAGCTGTAACGAGGGTTGCGCCCTTGCCGCTCGGCGAGTTGGGCCTTCAGATAGAGACGAAATTGGGGTGCGTCCATGCCTACAAGATAGCAAGAAAAAGGTCGGATCATGGGATTCTCAAAAATTAAGCGCGGCGGCCAGTGGTCTACAATCCCTTTTTACATAGGTCGTCTAACCCTGCGAAATTTTGAATGCCTGTCAGAAAAAGATGTTTTTTTGCCTGATGCCGAAAGATAAAAAAGACGTATAATAATAATGCCTGAGTCGCTTGATCCAAGGAGGGATTATGACCAAAGCGTTTTTTCTCATCACTTTTCTCGTCTTTTCAGCTTTTTCACTCTCTCAGTCTCACGCCTTAGATCAGCAGCGCGACGAGGAAATTAGCAATCTCCTGGAACGATCTCAGGCCACCCGGGCAGAGTTCGCCAAATCCACTCCCCAGCGGGAAATCGCGGCCGTGGACGAGCAGGATGTGGCACGCTTCAAAGAGTTTCAAAAAATGGTGGAAGAAGACGACGATACTCCAGTTTTCGGAGAGATCGACAAAGTCATCCAAAACGAGTAATAATCCTCTTTCGCGCAAATTCTAGAAGAGGTTCCACCCATGGCAATGTGTAAATTTTGTAGCAAGGAAATCACTTGGACTAAGGAGGGACGTAAAAATGTTCCCCTCAATTCAGATGGAGGAGTCCATTCCTGCGAACAAATGAAGAGAAGCTTGAGCAGTGTCCGCACCATTGAGCGTGAGGCCCTCTCTCCCGAAGAAATTGCTCGCTATGAAAAGCAGATCAATACTCCCAGAAAAAAATAAGCTGACATGCTAAACTCCACTCTAGAAGTTGAATTCCAGTCGAGTGGCCGCTACCCAGGCATTGTCCAAGGCGGGATTCAGGCCCGGATTGGTGACGTACTGGAGATCAGGTTGAATCACAAAACTTGAGCACAGCTCAATTCGATAGTTGGCCTCAAAGGTGGTTTCGGCCTTTTCGATCGGCTCCCCTGCGGCCTCCTGGGCCTGGCGAATTTCATCCCCGGCCGTCACCTTGGTCAGGGCCAGGCCAAAGCGATCGCTCTCCCGCGACGGCAGAAGTCCGGTGAACACCACTCCCGCTCCTAGGTTTGAATGGACGGAGTTTACCTCCGCCGAGGCCACACCATATCTGAGAAATGCCGAAATATCTTTTGCCACCTCTTGATCGGCCAAAAAGTATGTTCCGTAGCTGGTGGCCCTTTCCGGGGCCAGAGTCAGATGCTCAAAGGTTGCCGTGTAGGCCCAGGTCCCGATGGCGTATTTTCCCTTCTCGCGAAGATAGGCCGCCTCGGAGATGAGCAGGCGCCCGTCATCGCGGTTGAAGCGGAAATGAGTCCCCTTGGGATCATTCAAATCACCCGACTGACCGTTGAAGACCCCGACCTGGAGATAAAAAGATTTTGTGGGGTCAACCCGCAGGCGAACAGCAGGTGCGGTGATGGGAAAAATGGAAGGGCCGTTTACGCCGGTTTGGGACAGCTCGCGGCCGACGCCAAAGGAGCTGTTGAAAAACAGTCCCGAAGTGTCGGTAACATAAAACTCACTGTTTAAATCATGCACCCCAAACAGCACGGAAACCTTGTCTTCGAGGAGAAGCTGCTGAACCCACAGCTCATAGATGCGCGCAGTATCGGCATTGGTTTCAATATTACTCGTCCCCTGCTCGTCGCCCACGTTGGTGCTGGGGTCTCCTCCATGATCGGCAAGGATGTACAAGAAAGCGCTACTTCCTTTCAGGCCTGCGAGCTTGTCACCGTCAAAGGCGAACTTCAGATCAATGTTATCCAGATAAACAGTTTCTTTTTTGACACCGCCTGATAAGGTTTTATTGATTTCCTCTTTCACCACAAGACTGACATCGATGCCCAGGTCAGAAAGCTGACTGCCCACGCCGCCCCATCCTGGGGAAGAGAGGAAGACAAATAAAAAGCAGATAAGCATTAATTTTTGTACTGCTAACATATCGTTGATCTCCTATAAATTAAGACCATTCTCGGGCAATTCTCAAACCTTTCAATAGGTAGTTTTACCCATGCTATCTTTGCGCAAAACAAATTGACGGATAGTCCTCATGCACTGAAAATCGCCTCATCCGCTAATCCTAAAACAGGAGGCAAAAATGCAGCAAGACCCCCCTCATTATTCCTTAGATTTTCTAAAGCATCCCGAGCGAAACTTTAAAGACGAAATGGTTGACTATATTAAGAGCTGCTATGGACAACTGCTGGACAACGACGATCTGGCCCTTTTGGCCAGCGGCCATCCCGACGCTCTCAGTTTACTTTCAAACAAACTGCGCTCTGCCCGAGGGCAGGAACGTCCGACCTTAAGCTAACGTGCCCGCTCTCTCCTATTGGCAATTTTAAGTTTGGTGGTGGCCAGCGCCGCCCGAATGACATGATCTTTCTCGGCGTGGGAAAGCTGCTGGTAGCGGGAAAAATCCAAGGTGGTATTTTCACAAATAAAAAGTTCAAGAATATCTTTGAGCAAGCGCTCGTAATACACAACCTCCAGCGCCTTCCTGATGTGCACCTGGAGAAATTCCACTCCGAAAGGCTTATCCAGAAATTCGTGCACGCCCAACCGCAACGCCTGCTGGACATATTTCTTGTCCGCATGTCCCGAGAGATAAATACAGGCAAGGCCCGGAATAATATTGCGCATTTCTTTTAAAAGAGTGATGCCATCCATCTGGGGCATGGCAATGTCCAAGATGACCAAATCCATGCGCTCTTTTTTGATCAGCTCCAGCGCCTTTAAGGGATGATCAGATACCAGGACTTTTCCCACGTCCTGACTGATGGGAGACGACTGCATCAGTTCAAGAATATCATGTTCGTCATCCACAAAGAGGATGGTGCTATCTGAAAAATCGTTGGTCTTCACTTACGTTCTCCTTTTATTTTCAATCAGCTCGAGAATTTTTTTTGTAATCTGCGGTAAAGGGACGATAAAGTCGATTCCGCCCAGCTCGATGGCAACCTTGGGCATACCATAGACGATACAGCTGGCCTCATCCTGAGCAATGGTCAAAGCACCCTGCTCTTTCATTTTCTTGATTCCCAGCGCTCCGTCAGAGCCCATGCCCGTCAAGATCACCCCCACGGCATTTTTCCCGGCGTAGGTGGCGACTGACTCAAAGAGGACATCGACGGAAGGGCGATGGCGCATGACCAAGGGACCCTGACTCACTTTGACATAATAGACCGCACCGGAGCGATCCAGGCCCATGTGATAATTTCCCGGAGCAATGAGCACCCGTCCGGGGCTTACCCGATCCCCGTCCTGGGCCTCTTTAACCTCCACCTGGCAAATGTCATTCATGCGCGCGGCGAAGGAGGCGGTAAAATGCTCCGGCATGTGCTGGACGATAACCACTCCTGGCGAGGTGGCGGGAAGCTGGGTCAGCACCTCCTGCAAGGCCTGCACACCTCCCGTTGAGGCACCAATCGCCACCACCTGATGGGTGGTCTCACTGAGGGAAAGTTTTTTATGGGTGACTTTTGAATATGATTTCGGTAACCGCTTGAGTATCTTGGCGTTGCGGGCGGCCTTGATCTTATCAATAAGTTCAATCGCCAAGTCGCCAATGGTATAGGCGGCGCCTGGCTTACTCATGACATCGACGGCCCCAGCATCCATCGCCTCCAGGGCCAGCTCCCCGCCTCTTTTGGTAAGGGAGGAAACGATAATCACGGGCAGGGGATGATATTCCATGAGCTTTTTTAAGAAGGTGATGCCGTCCATGCGGGGCATTTCCACATCGAGGGTCAGGACGTCGGGCGCCAAGGCCACGATCATATCCCGCGCCACAAACGGGTCGGGCGCCGTTCCGACGACCTCAATTTCCTTATCCGCAGATAAGGTCCGCTTCAAGATCTCGCGCACCACCGCCGAATCGTCGACAATGAGTACCTTAATTTTTTTCGTGAGGTCCAGCATATTAGTTTACGATCACCTGAAAATAAATATTCTTACCATCAATACTCAAGCTGATGAGATGGTTTTCCTCGAGAAAGGCTTCCCATTCGAGAGCATCAAATTTTTCGGCATTGGGAATTTGCAGATCATAATGGCCCTGTTCGTTTAACAGGCGAGATACGATATTGCCGCCGACGATGTTCATAATCTCCGCCGCCGCATCCGAGGCCGTCATGGTAAGAAATTCCGGCGCATCGGGTTCAAGGCCCAGGAGATTGGCGATGACTTCCTTGGAAATTTCTTCCGGAAAGAGCATCACAAATCTTCCGTTAAGATCGCCTGAAAAGCCCATTTTGATTTTCAGATAAGCGATCTCACCGCTGGGGCGGACGACATCCTCCACGGGATCAGCAAATAAAAAGAGATGCTGTTCGAGAATTGACTGCAGGAGTTCCTGGGCGACCTGAAGATTCTGATCCATCATAGTGCCCCTGTCAGAAGGTCGGTGATATTTTTCAGCCCTTCCGGCGTGAAAGGTTTTTTCAAAAAAAACCTCACCCCTTTGGCCTTCAGCTGAGTGATTCTGGCCTCGTCCACCACCGAGGAGGTGATGATAACGTGGGTTTTTGTGCCCAGACCTTTTTCCGCCATGGCATCGATCAGCTCCGTGCCGGTCATGATAGGCATATTGATATCCAGAAAAAGGCAGTTAATGCTGTGACTTTCAAGCACCGGAAGAGCATCCTTGCCATTTCCAACCTCAAAGATCTTGGCCTCGGAAAGCCCCACCATCGTCAGAACTTTTTTCACATAGCTGCGACTCAAAAGTGAGTCATCGGCAATTAGGATATTCACATCAACCCCTTATATCTCGTGTTCCTGTTGGCCATTGAGTTTGACCGTGGTCACCCCACTCGCCACGCTGACAAAAACGGTTTTGGCGCTTTTCCCGCCGATCAGCTCGCCCTTAATCAGCATATTATTTTTCATGAGAATTTTTCTTAAGATGGCATAATTTCTCTCTCCGATCCGAAAGAGATTTTTATCATCCATGGGGTGGCCGCCACCGGCGACTTTGCAAATGAGGTTCTTTTTTTCGGCCCCGCGCTTAAACATTCCCTGCAGGAGCTCGGTCATTCCGGTATCCACAAACATACAAGGTTTTTCTCGGGCCTTCTCCGCATCCTGACCGGCCGAGGGCAGCATGCAGTGAACCAGACCAGTGAGACGGGTCACCGGATCGTGCAACACCACGCCCACGCAGGAGCCCAGCGAGTACGTGACCAGAATATCATTTTCATCTTGGGAGATGGCCATTTCGGAAATTCCCACCACCACGATATTTTTACTACGATCCATCTTCGTCGCCCTCTTTTCTGTACACTGACGGTTTAATCGTCGTATAGCGCACCGGGCATTCGGTTAGTGTTTCAGAGTGTCCGATAAATAAAATTCCCCCTGGTTTTAAAAGACGGTGAATATCCGCCACCAGCTTATTTCGAACAACCGAGTCAAAGTAAATCATGACATTGCGGCAAAAAACAAAATCAAAGGGGCCCTTCATGGGAAAGGGCGGCGTCGACAAATTGATGCGGCTGAAGGTCACCAGGGAGCGGATCTTCTGGTCGACCTCAAAATAATTCGGCTCAAGGGCGGAATGGGTGTAGGCCAGCTGATAGTGCCGTGGCAGGTCGCCGAACTCCTTCTTGTCATAGATTCCCAGTTTGGCCTTACTCAGCACTTTAGTGGAAATGTCCGTGCCCAGAATTTTCACATCATAATTTGCCATGTTCAGGGTGTTGGCGACCGTCATGGCGATGGAGTAGGGCTCCTGTCCGCTGGAACTTGCCGCCGACCAAATCCGAAACTTGGTCTGCCCTTTCGAGGCCCAGCGCTTGAGAACCTGCTCTAAAATCTGGAAGTGCTGGGGTTCCCGAAAAAATTGGGTCACATTTGTTGAGATGGCGTCGAGAAAGGAAACCAGCTCACAACCATCCTGGTCCCGACTTAAAAATTCAAAATAATCTTTAGGGGAAGAGAGTCCGATCTCACGCATTCTTTTGCCGATACGCGCTTCGAGCAAGGACTCCTTTCCCTCTTTCAGATTGATCCCACTTTTTTCATAAATGAGATCTTTAAATACGGTAAACGTTTGTGAGTCAAGCATAGTTAAAACTTCATTAACTCCGCTTCAGTCAAAGGGATGACCTCATCGGCGGTTTTTTTGTAAACGGTTTCTTTTTTCTTCGGAGCGGCCTTGGGAGCATCATGATGGGCGGCATGGGCCAGCTTCAAATGAGGCTGCTTCGCCTGGGCGCGATTGGTGTCATGCCCGAGGGCGAACTGACCGACCATCTGAGCAAGCTCCTCCGCCTGCCCGTTGAGTTCCTCCGCAGCGCTGGCCGACTCCTCTGACAAGGAGGCGTTGGTCTGAGTCACCTTGTTCATCTCTGAAACGGCACCGTTGATCTGGTCAATGCCTTTGGACTGCTCGTTGGTGGCGGCGGCCACTTCGGCAATGAGCTGGGCCACTTTGCGGGCGCCGTCCACGATTTGCTTTAGAATGTCTCCCACCTGAGTCGAGACCGCCACCCCGTTAGCAGCGTTGCCCTGGGATTCTTCGATCAAGGCCGAGGTATTTTTGGCGGCCTGGGCGCTTCGCTGGGCCAGATTGCGCACCTCTTCGGCGACGACGGCAAAACCTTTTCCCGCCTCACCGGCGCGGGCGGCCTCAACCGCCGCATTCAAGGCCAGCAGGTTGGTTTGGAAGGCGATCTCGTCAATGGTCTTAATAATTTTGGCGGTCTGATCGGCGGAGGTTTTGATCTTGTTGATCGCCTCGGCCATGGCGGCCATGGACTGGTTGCCCTTCTCGGCATCTTTCTTGGCGGTTTCGGCCAGGGTGTTGGCCTGATTGGCGTTGTCTAAGTTCTGCTTCACCATGGAGGTCATCTCTTCTAAACTGCTGGAAATTTCTTCCAAGGAAGAGGCCTGCTCATTGGCCCCTTGGGAGAGGTTCTGGGCGCCGCTGGAAATCTGGGTGCTGGCGGAGCCGACCTGCTCCACCGATTCCGAAACCTGCACCAGGGCATTGTGAAGATTGACCACGGCATTGTTTAAGTTATTTTTAATCTTAGCATGGTCCCCTTGATATTCTCCCACCACTCGCGCTGTCATATCCCGATCGGCCACTTTCTGAAGAACTTCGCCGGCCTCATTAATGGGTTTTAAAACCGCATCCAAGGTTTTGTTGACGCCAACGACGATATCCCGAAATTCAAAATTCGTTCCGGCCTCATCGCCCCGGGTGTCAAGCTTTCCGCCCACGGCGGCCTCGGTTAATTTCCTGGACTCATTGATGAGATAATTCACGGTGCTGCCGATATTGCGGGCAAAGATCACACCTAATATCACCATGAAAAAGACGATGGAACCAAGGATGGTCAGGCTCATCTTGATGGCGGCTTCTGCATCATCAGCATTGGCCTCTGAACGATGTTCGGCGCGTTTCTCCACCACCTCAACAAAATTTTGCACGGTCTTTTGAACTTGCCCGCGCGCCGCCAGAAACTCTCCTTCTAAAATCATATAGGTTGCCTCACCATCTTTCTCCTGATCGGCCAAAGCGACGACCTTCTCCGAAATCGTGAGATAGTGGGCGAATTGAGTTTCAAAGGTGGCCATAATCTGCTTCACCTCTTCTGCATTGATACTTTTCTCAATATCCACGATATCTTCTTTAACCTTTTCAACCTGCGTCTTTAAATGTTCACGAATTTCTTTTTTTATCTCGGATTTATGTGCCAGGACCATATCCCTAACGTTAGCAGCATGACGCTGGAAATTTCCATTGAGTTCGGCCACATGCCCGAGTGGAACCGTGTTGAGGTGATAGAGGGCACTATCAGACTCTTCAGCATGTTTCAGCGCTCTATAGTTGAGCCCCCCCATAAGACCAACCAGGAGGCCGATGACGACAAATGAGAAAATAATTTTTGTGGCAATTTTCATGTTCTTAAACATAGATAATTCTCCTTATATTTTAAGCGCTTGCTTTTGCGATTGATGAGGTGTCATGGTCTCCAGTCGCGGCCAGGACCGTGCTGGTTTCCATGTCCGTCAAAATCTTGTCGATGTCGAGCAGGATTTCGACCTTATCCCCAACTTTCCCGATGCCGAGAATAAAGTTGGTGTCCACATTGGAGCCAAAGGAGGGCGGTGGTTCGATATTACTTTGGACAATATCCAGCACCTCGGAAACCTCATCCACCAAAATGCCGATGGTGATGGCCGAGTCTTTCTCCGCAATCTGCACCACAATAATGCAGGTCTTCTCGGTATCGGCCATGGTGGGAAGGGCAAATTTCTCGCGCATATTGATGACTGGAATAAGTTTGCCGCGAAGATTAATAATTCCCCGGATAAACGTGGGCATCTTGGGAACCTTGGTGATACTCATCATCCCGATGATCTCTTGAACCTTGAGAATTTCCAGGCCGTACTCCTCGGAGGCAAGTCTAAAGGTGAGATACTTTCCCGCCTTGGCCCGCGTCCTGGATAATTTGCTTGGTGCTTCCACGTTGACTGACTCCTTGTTGGTGGTTGTTCTTTTCGATTAAATGTTGAAATAAAAGAGTGACATCTAAAATTAATCCTACCTGCCCATCGGGCATGATAGTGCCTCCGGAGATGCCCGGCACACTGCTTAGGACTCCCGTTAGGGGCTTGATTACAAATTGCTGCTGGCGAATGATCTGATCGACCATCAGACCGATTTTTCGCCCCCCATCTTCGACGATCAGGATAATGGCCTCACAGGCCTGGGTAATGGCATTACTGATGCGATAAAAGGTGCCCAGACGAAAAAGCGGGATGGACTCTCCGCTTAAGTTGAGCATCTCGGCCTGCCCGCCACTCACGGTGGAAATCTCCCGCCCGGTGGGACGAAAAGATCGAATGATCGAATAGGTCGGGATGACGTAGCGCTCGTTGCCCACCGTGATCACCATGCCCTCAATAATGGCAAGGGTGTTGGGAATTTTAATGGTAAAGGTCGAGCCGGCACCGGTGGTGCTATCAATTTCCACCTGCCCGTGAATTTCCTCGATATTTCGCCGGACCACATCCATGCCTACACCGCGCCCTGAAACGTCGGTGACCTTTTCGGCGGTGGAAAATCCCGGATGAAAAATGAGGTCAAAGATTTCACTTTGAGAAAGGTGCTCCTCGGGCCCGACGATGCCTTTCTCACGGCCCTTGGCGAGGAGCTTTTCGGGATCAAGGCCGCGCCCGTCATCCTTTATTTCAATGCAGACGTTTCCACCCTTGTGAAAGGCGTGGAGGATGATGGTTCCCGCGGCCGCTTTACCGGCCCTTAAGCGATCGTCCTTGCTTTTCTCGATTCCATGGTCAATGGCATTTCGAACCATGTGGACCAGGGGATCGCCAATTTTATCCGCGACATTCTTATCCAGCTCGGTGTCTTCCCCGGTCATTTCCAGGTTTATTTCCTTGTCCATTTTTTTGGATAGATCGCGCACCAGCCGATTCATCTTTTTGAAGGTTTGGCGAATGGGAATCATGCGCAAAGACATCCCAATTTCCTGCAGGTTTCGGGTGATCTTCCCCATGCGATCTAAATTTCTTCTGATGGGGCGTCCGGAGTGCATCTCGCCCAGCTCCTCCGACTGGGAGACCATGGTTTCGGAAATCACCAGCTCGCCGATACAGTCAATCAGGCGGTCGAGCTTATCGGCATCCACCTTGATGCCTTCGCGAACCGCGCCCCCCGTGCTGGCGACGATCTTGGACTCTTCCTCGGTTTTCATCGGGGAGGACGCCACTATGGGCGTACCTTTCACCTTGCCGATAAATTCTTTTATTTCATTTTGATAGCTTTCAAGATGCTGGTAGTTTTTAGTTTTGACCTCGCCCACCATCCTTCGCATCAGGGCGGCGCCATCGAGACAGATTGAACTTTTGTCCGGGGCGAGTCCGGCCTTAGCGGCGCGCATCTCATCCAAAATACTCTCCACGATATGAGCGACCTGTTCGAGATCCTTGAACCCCATGATACTGGAGCCGCTCTTCATGGTATGAAAGCCGCGAAAGACCGCATCGATGAGCGCATGATCTTCGGGGTGGTGCTCAAGCCCGAGCAAGCTGGCATCAATGGAATCCATCTGGTCATTGGCATCGGAAAGAAAATCTTCCAGAAGTTTGTCATCAATTTCCATGATGATTGGCGCTGCGGCCTCAATCTTCGGGGCCCCGGCCTCAATAAAACCTTTGAGCTCGGCGGTAATTTCCGAATAATCAAACTTGCCGGTATTATTTTTTTTGAGAGCATCCACCGTTTTCACGACGGCATCGCAGGCCTTGAGCAGGACCTCGAGAACCTGCGCACCGGTGGATGTTTTTCCGGTGCGAATATTGCTCAGCAGGTTCTCAGTGGTATGACACAGTTTCGAAAGGTCATCAAACCCCACCGCCGATGCCGTCCCCTTGATATTGTGAAAGAGACGAAAGACCTTTTCCAGCTCCTCTTTATCGGCAGGATCATTTTCTAGATGCATGAAGCTCTCTTCGATCATCACCAGAAGGTCCGATGCCTCCTGTAAAAAACTTTCCTGAAGCTCAATAAGAAATGATTCTTCATCCGTCATTTATTTCGTTTCCATATTTTTTTCGCCAAAACTATCTCGTTTATTCTCGGAGATGCCCGAATGCGGTTCAATAGGTAGTAATACGTAGGAAGGATTCGCTGCGGAGGCAACTACGCGATACTCAATCAAAGAAGATTATTTTAGCATGACATTATTTATCAAATTCCGGAACGATGCCCAGAACTTCGAGGCCTTCAAAGTTGCGCTCAAGTTCAATTTCATTAAAAACTCGGGAGTCCAAAAGATAGCGGACGATCAGAACGACGAACATGACGAATAAAGACAAGAGGAGGGAAAACAATCCGATTTTTTCTTTCTCCGCCCTTTTAAAATAAATCTCTCCCGACGGTAGCTGATCAAAAACCAAATCGGAGACGATGGTGGACTCAAGCATCTCAATTTGCACCAGCTTGGCCTCCAGCAGTTTGAAGTACTCCAAGACCGGCCTCATCTGCTCCAGCTTCTGTTCCAGCTCGTGTTTTTTGCTCACAAGTTCATTTTTTTCCGCCGCCATGAGTTCGCTTTTCGCTTTCAAATTCATCAGCTCTTTTTTGGCCACCATGTAGTCGAAGAAAGTAAAGTTTGCGGCCTTGTCTTTTTCCTCGACAAATTTATCGGCATTAATCACCGAGCGTTTTTCCGCCGGCAGTTTCTTGAGCTGCTCTTTTTTGACCTTCAGATCAAAAGTTAGCTGCTCAAGCACGACGCGATCTGAGGGCCCCAATGATTCCTTATTCATCTCCAGAGCATGAATATCCTGGGCCATCTGCTTTATCTTATTTTTTAGACTTTCTTGCTGATTGAATCTTTCACGATCATTTTCGCTTTTCCCCCCCTGAATTGTCCGCTCCGTTTGTTGCAGCGTGATCTCCATGCGATTGACTTCAAACTGCTTGCTCTGATACATGGCGCTCATGGAAAGAAGTCCCTGTTCGAGCCCCTCAAGCTTGGCGGTGATCACCTTGTTCTCGGCCGAAAGTCCGGCAAAGTTTGTACTTTTTAACTCTTCACTCTTTTTTTCGATCAGTTCGTTGGTCATCTTTCGCTGTTCGCTAAACTGATGGCGCATGTTCTCAATTCGCGATGCCACAATAACATCGCTGGCAATGTTGAGGAGCAGATGGGAGGTAAACGAATCCAGGGCCTTGACATCTACATAAAATTTATTCTTAACCAGATTGTGCTGCCTGATGCTGATCAAATCCGGCAAAATTTTGCTGACTTCCTCAATCTGGCACTTTTGATCATCCCGGCACTCGGAGAAAAGCTCCTTGGTCGACAGTAATCTCTTGGCCTCAAAGCTATTTAGGTTGAGCTTGGGATAACCGGGATGCCTGACCAGGGCGGCGGCCACCACATGCAAAAAATCCAGCGATTTTGCCATCTCGACAATCTCTTGGGGCGACAGAGTATCGTTGGTTTCGCCCAGCACTTTGGAAAGGGCGTTATTAGGTGAGCTGGAATCGTTGCTTACGCTCCTAAAACCTATGCTCAAAGTCGAGATAAGATTTTGGGTAAAATAGAAATAGAACGCCAGGACCACGCCTAAAAGCGGAATCCCCAGACTGATATACCGATATCGTCGAAGCAGTAGCCACAAAAAGGGGAAGTTCAAAATGGTGGTCTCATCCAGAATGACGCTTAACTTTTTCAAGCGAACCACCCCTGCCACCAGCGACTTTTTTTGGCGGCAATCTTCGGCGTCTCCAGGAGAAATCCTTTAAGCGGTATTCCATATCCTTCAAAAAAAGAATGAACCCGCTCAATGTCTTCCTTGCGCGTATGTCCTTTGGCCACGATGATGGACAGGCCCTCGAAGCAGCTGATGATGGCATCATAGTCCTCGCGGGCGCTGTGAATTTTATGGAGCTCCGGCACATCCCAAAACACCAGGTCAAATTGCGCTATCAGGGCCTTAAGGGTCTGAGGAAAATCGCTCTCAGGCACATAGGCTTGATCAATCAGATCTTCTAAATCAATAAAGCTAAAATGCCCATGAAATCGGTGCACCGCAATCTTGCCTTGGCCATTGTTGAGCTCCATTTCCGTGGCAGAACTTGCCTGGACGATAGTTTTAAAAGGTCCCAGGAATAGATTGTCGGAAATAATACCAATTTTAAGATCGAGCTGGTGATCAAAGAAGCTGGCGAGACCCAGAATGGTCTTCTGCTGGGAGGCCGGCTGGCCCAGGGACGTGATAGCAAAGGACTTCACGCCTTTTTTGAAATCCTCCAGATAGCTCCCCCCCACGCGAAAAAGCTCCGAGTGATTGGCCACCTTGTAAAAAAACGAGTTCCTCTGTGTATCTAGAGCATGGGTCATAATTCTCCAGTCCCAACATGCTGCGCTAAACATATTTTCGACGGATGCCTCAAGCTCGACAATGGGTAAAAATACCTGTGAAATTTATGCCGCCTTAGAGATTCCTGATCTTCCTCAGGCAAACGAGCTTTTCGGTGATTTTTCGGAGACCTAGAAGACTTTGCATCTCCTCTGACTGTAACTCTTTCACGGTGCGCTCTTGCTTTAAAATTTCTTCAATCAGCCGGTCATTCTCAACTTCCAGGCTTCGGGAAACAATGGCACGTCTGAGAGTTGCCTGCAAAGCGACCTCATCAAAAGGCTTTTCGATAATATCAAAGGCCCCAAATCTTAGGGCGTGGATGGCGCTATGCTTGTCGGCAAATCCGGTAATAATAAGAACCGGCATATGATAATTTTCCTGTCGCAGGATTTGCAGAAATTCCATCCCGCCCATACGAGGCATTTTAATATCTGAGAAAATAATGTCGATGCGTTTCTCGCGCACAATATCGAGGGCGCTGAGGCCATCTCCCGCCTGATAAATTTCAGCAAAGCTATCTTGCACGGTGGAAATTATGAGATTGCGCAGCTCCTCCTCATCATCCACCACCAGCAAATTTAAGTTATGAATACTCATCTTGGTTATCTTGTCTCAGGGTAAGCTCAGAGTCAAATGTTGCGCTGTTCATAGATTCACGTTACACTTTTGCCCATCCATGGAAACCATTGCGACAGGCTCCCAAAATGAATCTGAGCTCATTGAAGCCGAGCTGAAGGGCCTCATGCCCTCGAAGGCCATGGTCTTTTATTGCTGCCAGGGCCACGGTGATTTTCCGACAACCTTTATCAGTTCAAATGTCTGGCATCTTTTTGGATATCACCCCGAAGAATTCATGACCGACGCCAACTTTCGGGTAAAGCACCTCCATCCCGAAGATCAGGCTCGAGTCATCTCTCAGTTGAAACGAGTTTTTCGCGAAAACACCCACTCCATCGAGTATCGCCTGCGCAGAAAGGACGGCACCTTCCGATGGATTCGTGATGAGTTTCACATTCTCAAGAATGATTTAGGACGGCCCCAGGAATTTATCGGTTTCTGGCTTGATATTACCGAACGCGTCCAGGCCGAGAAGCGGCTTCGGGAAAATAAGAAGGCCCTGCGAACCTTGACCACCTCTGCCCAAGAAGCAGTTTTTATGATGGGTGATGATGGCAATATCTCCTTTTGGAACTCTGCCGCCGAAAAACTTTTTGGCCGTACAGCGGAGGAGGCCATCGGACAAGATGCCCGCAAATTTATCTCGTCTTCACGTTTTTTTGAGCTGCCCAGTAAAATGCCGCGCAAAGAAACCTTCGAGATCGACGGCCAGAGAAAAGACGGTTCGCCTTTTCCCATGGAGATCTCCCTTTCAAGCATCCGCGTTGATGATCGCTGGCAGACCATGAGCGTGGTGCGGGACATTTCCGAACGGCGGCACAGCGAGGAAAAAATTATTCAGGTCAGAGATGAGTTTGATACCTTTTTCAAACTTCTTCCCGACCTGGCCTGTATTCTTTCCATCGACGGCCACCTTAAACGGGTGGGGGCCAACTGGGAAAAAGAGCTGGGATACTCCACCGATGAGTTACTGATTCGACCATTTGCGGATTTTATTCATGCCGATGATCTGGCGGGGACCCTGAGTTCCATCGAAAGCGAGCTCATCGGCACTCCCCACAAAACCCTGGTTAATCGCATCCTATGCAAGAACGGCGAGATCAAATGGTTTGATTGGAAGTTAACGGTGGCCAAGGACCGCAAGCTGCTCTTTGCTGTTGGAAGGGACATCACACAGCAAAAACTTTTGAAAGATACCTTGCAACAGTACGCCGGTGCGGTGGTCGAGGCGCAGGAAGTTGAACGCCGCCGCATCTCCCAAGAGCTGCACGATGGAGTCATTCAGCTTCTGGGGGTGACACTGCACCGCCTGCGCGGCGAACCCACAGATCATGCCTCGGCGCAAATCCCGCAGGAACTTCTGGTGAAAGCGATTGATGAGGTTCGCCGAATTTCTCACAGCCTGCGCTCCAATATCCTGGATGACCTTGGCCTGTCCGCCGCTCTTCGCTCGCTATGCCACGATTTTGAGCTGCGCACGAAAAAGGCGGTCAAGGTACAACTTGAAGACCTCACCATTCCGATGGATAACAAGGTGGATCTGGCCATTTATCGCATCACTCAGGAAGCCCTGACCAATATTGAAAAACACTCTGACGCCGCACTGATCGAGGTTCGACTATGGACGGACAGCTCATCTTTGCATTTGGAGATCGAGGACAATGGCCGGGGCTTTCAGCTCAGCAAGGGCCAAGGTCTGGGACTTCTTCACATGCGCGAGAGGGCCCTTTCAGTCGGCGGAGCGACCCTCATAAAATCCATTCCCAGAAAGGGCACCAAGATTCTGGTGACCATCCCCTTTAGATCGGAAGGTGCGTAATGGCCCAAAACGGCATTCGAGTTTTACTGGTTGATGATCATCCCCTTTTTCGTGAGGGTATCAAGGCAAGCCTGACCAATCGCCCTGATTTTGAGGTGGTGGGCGAAGCCAGTGACGGCCTGGAGGCCATTGCCCAGACGGCTGCCCTAAAACCTGATGTCATTCTTCTGGATGTCAGCTTACCTAAGCTGAACGGGCTTGAGGCCGCCAAGATCCTGCGGCAGAACCATCCCGAAAGTGAGATTTTAGTTCTCACCATGCATAATCAATACGAGTACGTCGAGCGCTTCCTCTCTCTCGGCGTCAAAGGGTATATGGTGAAAGATGCTCCCCCTGACGAGATCCGGACGGCCATCCAAAAGATTTTTGAAAAACAGATTTATGTTGATTCGCGGATCGTTCTTCCCAGTCCCATTGACCAGAAGGTTGCGGCAGAGAACCTGGAAACGCGAAGCCGTCTTGCGACTCTCTCGGAACGGGAAAAGGAAATCTTGCATCTCATCACTAAGCTATCCCGCAATAAGGACATCGCCACTCATCTTGGAATCAGTGTACGCACGGTGGAAAAACATCGCACCCAGATCATGAAGAAACTCAAAATTGACAACGTGGCGGGGCTCACCCGCTGTGTCCTGGCGACAAACGTGAAGATTCCTTAGCCTCCCTCCTGGACGCAAAGCTATTTGAGAGCGTTGATGTTGTCCACCAGAGTGGAAATCCGAAAAGGTTTGTCCACGACCAAGGTAGCGCCAAGATTGATGAGATGCTCATGGGACAAGTTGGAAGAGCCGGTGCACATAAAAACATAGGGGCGGTTAACTTTCACAGCAACGATACTGGCCAACAAGCTCAGCCCATCACCGTTCGGCATATGCAGATCGGCGATCACAAGATCAAATTGTTCCCGAGCGAGAAGTTGCTCGGCACTGTTGCCCGATCCCGCCAGCCGAACATGAAAGCCTTCCGACTCTAAGGCATCTCCGATCAGCTCTTGCATTTCCAGCTCATCATCGACAAATAAGATTTTTTTGATTGCCACGTATCTCCTCCATGAGATGATACGAGTCTAATCTGAATAAGTAATATTAATCAATGGGTAAAATTACGATAAAACGTAAGTACCCGTATTCATCATTGATATTTAAAGTCCATCCGCATTTCTGAGCAATTCGGTACGCTACACTGGCCTCGACTCCCCAGAGTTCTTCTGACGGCACCGTCAGAAAGGGTTTCAAAACTTTGTTACTCTCCTCTGGCGAGAGAATAAAATTCTCGCTACTGAGGGTGAAAACCAGCTGTTTTTCAAAAGCCTCAAATGCCAAGGTGGTAGATTGACCTCGAAGATAACGAAAAAGAAAAGTAAAGAGCGCCGTGAGGTGCCAAGCATCGCCATGAAACATCTGGGTGGTTGAAAGCTCACCTGTTTTTAGCTCAAGGGGTGCAAGTTCCAGGGCCTTGTCGATGATCCCTTTGATGCTGGCCTTTTGCACTTGCTTACGATCGGTCACGCCGCTCAGGCGGGACATCCCGGAGATAATGGAATCAAATCGACACAAGTCATTTTTAAAGGAGGCAAGAAGCTTGGAGACGCGCTCGGCATCATCGAGGCCGCCGTTTTTTGACAGAAGCTCAAGCTGGCCTACCCGCAATCCCAAAATCGCCACGACATTACTGATCTCATGGCTTAACACGCCCACAGTTTGTGAAAGCATCAGTAATTTCAGAGAGTCTTCTTGTGATGAGGGATTCATTAGTTTGCGACCTTCTTCACGAGGTTGATCAGCTCTCCAGGCAGATAGGGTTTCTTGAGAAAGTGGAGGTTGGAATCATTTTTAAAATATCCTTCCTCCATGACGGACTCATCTCCAGAACATAAAACCAGGGGTAAGGTTCGAGAATTTTTTCTAACTTTAATCACAAGCTCAGCGCCGGACATCTTGGGCATGCGAACATCCGTAATAATCAGTGTCACGCTGGCCCAGTGCCCTTGCAGGTAGTTGAAGGCCTCATGGGCTCCCAAAAAAGGATTGACGGTAAATCCCTCTGATTCCAGCAGTTCAGTCGATAACTCAAGTAAGCTATGATCGTCATCAACTATGACGACGTTGACGGCACTGCCCATACTGCCCCTTTTCGATACATTATTATTGCACAGAAGAATTTGGAAGCATAGGCGAGATGGGAAAAATTGTCTCGACGAAGAAAAAATCCCAGCTTAACTTATTATAAGGTTTTTATGTCTCGAAATATTTTTCTTCTTCTTACCCTTCTGTGTGGTTGCTTCCTCGGTTGCCTTCAAAAAGAGCAGTCGATTGTAACCATTGATCCTGCCAAAACCGCCGCCCCGACGGTGCAAGTTCTTTCCGTCCACAATCCTAACACCCTCAGAGTGGCCTTGA
The DNA here is from genome assembly GCA_001769855.1 of Bdellovibrionales bacterium GWA2_49_15. Classification (GTDB taxonomy): domain Bacteria; phylum Bdellovibrionota; class Bacteriovoracia; order Bacteriovoracales; family Bacteriovoracaceae; genus GWA2-49-15. The sequence goes on from MEPP01000001.1 coordinate 69,694, forward strand.
CCTCGGTCATCACTCCCCGCGCCGGATATTCCTACTACAAAATGCTGGTAGAGTATCTGGGCGAAAAGTTGGGCCGGGAGATTTCCCTGCTCACCCGAGAAAAATACGCCGAGTTGAACGCGCTCTTGAATGCGGAGAAAATTGACCTGGCCTTTATCTGCGGCCAACCGTATGTGGATGCCCATGACGCCACTGGGGTTCAGCTCCTGGTGGTGCCTCAGGTGAGGGGCTTCGCCCGTTACCAATCCTATCTTATCGTCCCGACCGATAGCCCCGCCAAGGGATTTGCCGATCTTCGGGGAAAAAGTTTTGCCTTCACCGATCCCGATTCCAACTCGGGCTGGCTTGTCCCCACCGTGGAGCTGGCACGGATGAAGCTCCGGCCGGAAAGCTTCTTCAGCAATATCACCTACACCTACGCCCATGACCTTTCAATTAAGGCCGTGGCCCAAAAGCTGGTGGATAGCGCCACGGTGGACAGTTTGATCTGGGACTATCTGCACACCACAGAACCTGAGGTCACCGGCAACACCAAAATTATCTGGAAGTCCCCTCGCTATGGCATTCCGCCCGTGGTGGTGCCCAAAGGCCTTGATCCCAAACTTAAGGAAGAGTTGCAGCACTTTTTTCTCAACCTGCACATGGATGTACGAGGGCGGGCCATCCTCAAAGGCATGATGATCGAAAAATTTGTTTTGGAAAAAGACAGCGCCTATGACTCGATTCGGGCCATGAAAAAATTTCTACGGGAACAAAATTAAAATGCAAACTCTTTCCCATGGCCTCAAGAATAAGATCATTTTTTTTATCATCGGATTGATCACGACCGGTATCCTGACCAGCTTTTTTCTCATCCAACATATGATGTCCAAAAACTTAGAGGAGCGGGCCAGTCAATTTGCCATTACCATCGCCCGCGACATCAGCGAGGAAAGTTACGATCTCATCATCACCCGAGAATCCATCAAGCTGCATCTTCAACTAGAACGCCAGATGAAAACCTTTCCTGATATCCGTTATATTGTCTTAACCGATGCCCATCAAAAAATTGTCGCCCAGACTTTTCATGACGGTATTCCCACTGACCTCGTGGCCCTGATGCAGCAGCTTCAGAAGAAAAATGGCCCAGTGATCACGCAAGAGGTCCGTTTTGGGCAAGAAAATTTGCGCCATCTGCAGTGGCAGTTGCCCAACAGACTTGGGGCCGTTCATCTGGGCACCACACTGTCCGGAATTAAGCGCGACATTGGTCGCATGATGAACTCAATGCTCCTGATTCAGGGGATTCTTTTCTTTGTGATTGCGGGAGTTGCCATTCATTTCGGCCTTCAGATTACGCGGGACCTGGGCATCTTATCTCAAGCGGTCAATGCGGTTGAGCAAGGCCATGCCTCCACTCAAGTCAAGATCGAACGACAAGACGAGATCGGGGAGCTGGCGCGGGCCTTCAACTCCATGTCGTCGAAGCTCCAAAATACCACCGTGAGCAAGAACCAGCTCAACGATATTCTTCGATCTTTAAAAGAGCTGCTGATTGTTATGGACACCGATGAAACGATCGAGCTGATCAACCCCTCTGTGACAAAGATTCTTGGGTACAGTCAGTCCGAGCTGAAAGGATGCAAGATCAGCATTCTCACCAATCACAACAATATGCTGTCCGATTTTATTGACACCGAAATTGTCCTGTTCAGTAAGTCGGGGATGGCCATCCCCTGCATGACCAATCTATCCCCTCTCATGGATGAGCAAGGCCAGATTCGCGGGATGATCATGGTGGCCTCTGACCTGCGGGAAAAAAAGCAGATGGAAATCGCCCTGGCCAATGAGAAGGCCATCGCCTTTCACAGTGCCAAGCTGGCGGCCCTGGGCGAAATGGCGGCCGGCATAGCTCACGAGATCAATACTCCTCTGACCATCATTCAACTTTTAGGCGACAAGATCAGAAGAGTTTGCGCCAAGTCTCCCCTGGACTTGTCCAAAATTGATGACAGCTTAACCTCACTCAATAGTACCATCGCTCGAATTTCAAAAATTATTCAGGGCCTGCGCACCTTCGCGCGAAATGATAAGGCCGCCCCGTACGACAACGTCCCCGTTACACGGCTCATTGAAGATACCATGATTCTGTGTGCCGAGAGATGTAAAAAGATGGGTGTGGAAGTTATCATTGAAAACAAGCTGGAGGCGGCCACCATTCACGGCAATCCTATCCAGCTTTCGCAGGTTCTTCTTAATCTTATCTCCAACTCCATCGATGCGAATGCGGGCATCCCCAATACCTGGATCAGAATCCATACGGCGCAAAAAGACGCGCAAATCGAGATCAGACTTTACGATAGCGGACATGGCATTCCTTCCCATGTGGCGGAGAAAATCTTTCAACCTTTTTTCACCACCAAAGAAGTGGGAAAAGGCACCGGAATTGGACTGAGTATTTCTAAAAATATCATCGATGCCCACAAGGGAACGATCAGGCTGGATGAAGGCTCACCCCATACCTGCTTTGTCATCACTCTGCCCTCCGGGCCGTTTCAAGTTTAGAAAAACCGGCCATAATCCAAGACAGCTCTTGCAAAATTTCGCCCATTTCTTCATGATGGATTGGCCCAATAACAAAAGGTATTTTATGAAAAATCTGCTCCGCCGAAAGATCGCCTTCTTATCCATTGCGCTCTTGGTTCTGGCACTCTTTGCCTGCCAGCATAAGATAAGTCAAATACCCCAGGTTAGTGCCCTCCCCCAAAATCAGGCACGTTGGGTTGATGCTCCCTACGTCGTGCTGGTATCCATCGATGGAATGCGCCATGACTATCTTGAGCGCTACCAGGCCACCCATTTACTTGAGTTGAAAAAAAACGGTCTCTCCGCTCCGGCCTTTATACCGGTCTTCCCCTCTCTGACCTTTCCCAACCATTACAGCATTATCACCGGCCTCTATCCGGTCAATCATCGTCTCATTTCCAATGATTTTTATGATCGCACCACGGAGGAGCGCTACCAGATCAGTGATCGCTCCAAAGTGCTCAACGGAAAATGGTATGACGGTGTTCCGCTGTGGCTACTTGCCAATCGGCAGGGCATGCTTTCGGCCAGTTATTTTTGGGTGGGCTCGGATGCCAATATTCACGGGGAATTTCCCAACTATTACAAAATTTACGATACCAAAGTCCCCCACGACACCCGAGTGGCGCAAATTTTAGAGTGGCTGCGACTGCCCAAAGAGCAACGCCCCCACTTTCTAACCCTCTACTATAGCGCGGTGGATTCTGCCGGCCACGAGTTTGGACCTGAGTCCGAGGAGGTACGCCAAGCTGTTTTAGAAGTTGATCGATCTATTGGCGAGCTGATGCAAGGGCTAGAACAAGGAGGGCTGAACCCCAATCTTATCGTTGTGTCGGACCACGGAATGCAGAAGATTGAGGAAAAAAAAGTCGTGCGCTTTCCCAAGGAACTTTTGACGAAGGAGTACATCATCACCGGGCGAGGAGCCTTTAGTATGATCTATACGAAATCTCCCGAAAAAACAGAGGAGGCCTTGCGGCTTCTGAAACAGATCCCCCATCTTAAGGCCTACAAACGCCAGGAGACTCCAAAGGCATGGCACATGGACAGTGCCCTGGCCGGTGACGTGATCATTTTGGCCGATCAAGGAGCTTACCTGACACAGGATACTGATAAAAAGAAATCCACCGGGGGAACCCATGGTTATGACCCTGCCAAAGTCAAAAATATGAGTGGGATTTTTCTGGCCCGTGGGCCTCAGATTAAAAGCGGAGTAGTGGATGCCTTTCCCAACATCAACCTCTATCCGTTTGTGGCGGCCATACTCGGCCTTGAACTCACTGAAAAAATTGATGGGGACGTTAACATGTTGAAATCTTATCTTATAAAAAAATAAGGAATATCCAAACCTAACCGGTCTTTTTGAAATCACGCATTTTGGGCCGATTACTTGTTTTAATAATGAGCTTTTCTAATTCGGTAACAATTTGCTCGGGCGGCAAGTTTTCGAAATCACTTTCTGCCGAATCGTTCAGCGCGTCTAGTAGCTGTTTTTCTTGATTTTCTTCCCGTTCATTGAGCCAATGCAGGAACTTTTTGAGGCCCATTTTTTTATTCCCCCACCACACTGATGACCTAGTTTATACGGCCTCACGACAAGATGGAGGCCCCCAAAATTTTTCCTCAAAAAAATCACCTTGACGGGGTTGTAGACGAATTGGGCCAAGAACATTATAGTGCCGCCCACATCACACTATACCGTTTGAAGGAGAAGACCATGAAACATGTTCTCATTTTGGCCTTGAGTCTGAGTTTAAGCGTTTGTGCATTCGCCAGCGAAACTGTAACTCTCAAAACAGAAATCTGCGGCAAAGTCGCCGGCATTCAATATTGGACCTTTGAAAAAAGTGGAAATATCACGAACGACGTTCCGGATTATCAAGGATATGTTCGCGTGGCCTTTCTCCCTACGACAATTGAAGGTCGCATGGTGCAAACCACTCAGAGATTTGCGGTAAAAAACCTGGTTTGGGATAAGAATTTCAAAACCGTTCTCTTCCAAAGCGAAAGCGGATTAACCGTTTGCGGAAAGAGCGGAGTTTTTGGAACCAGACTGAGCAAAGCTTGCGGACTAAAATTCCAAGCTGGCGAAGTGGTGCAAAGTCAAGAATGTAACAATGCCGATGCCACCGTTATGGAAGGCGTTTTCTTTGTTGAGTAGAATTGAGCTTAAAAAAAATTTTTGCGAGAAGGCCACCCTGCGTGGCCTTTTCTATTCCATCAGCAATGTCTTGGAAACGCGTTCATAGATATAACGGGCCCAGCGGGCCGCCTTGATCTTCCCCTCTGAGCACGAATCAAAATGCACCCCGTCCGTGGCGCAGGGATATTCCATCCCGCCGGGAACCTGATCGGCGCGACTGGAAAGAAAGGTGCAGTACTGGGCGGTCTCCGACATGGCCGCGCTCAGCATCTGATAAAGTCGATCCTGCTTTTCCTTGGGCTTCTTTTTGAAATCTCCGTCTGGTGGCCCCACCCAAAAACAACGCACATTGGCGTCCCGGGCGGCCTCCACCATTTTCACTACGGTGGCCTTCTGACTGTTAAACATGGCCTGGGTCTCAAGCGAGTTAATTTGGTTGGCACCCAGGCCGATCACCACCACCTCGGGAGGAGTGGGCGTGGAAAATTCTGGGCTCATATTTTTTAACAGAGCGGTGAAGGATGGGGTCTTCATCTCGGTAGCGCGCACCACCTTGTCGCTGGGGTGGGCCTCGAAATGTCCGCACTTGGTGGTGGCCCAGGCGGCAGTGGAAAACCAACCAAGGGGTGAGGAGCCGCAGGAACCGTAGGTGGCGACAGCGTTGCCATCATAGCTGAAATGGGCATGAATGAGGGTCCCATAGGACTGGGCGGTGTGGCTGTCCCCTACAATCAAGATGCGTTTCTTACCTTCGCCGGCATTCACTGAAAGAACAAAAAATAAGAAGAAAATGATGATCGTTTTCATAGGCGGGCACTCTAGCGGAATGGGATAAGAGGCACAACAGCAAGGTACTTTTTTCAGAGCTTCTTTTCGTAAAGGCGAAAGGTAAAGCTCAGGGAAAGCCCCTGAGCGGGATAGGCCTGTTCTTCCAAGATGTTATACTGTGAAAAATCCACCGGAGGAAAAAAGGCATCGGCCTCACCATCGTAATCAACATGGCTGATATAAAGCCGATGACACATCGGCAGCATCATGGTGTAGATCTGGGCACCGCCGCAGACAAACAGCTCCTGCACATTATTCCTGCGGGCAAACATCATGGCCTCAAGAGAGTTGGAGAAGGCGTGGACATTGACCTCGGACTCAGGCGGAAACTGACTGAGAAATTGCATATCCCGGGTCAGGACCAGCATCTTGCGGCCGGGCAGGGGCTTCCCTATGGAGTCGAAGGTCTTGCGTCCCATGAGCATATGGTGGCCCATGGTGAGCTTCTTAAAAAGTTTCAGATCTTCAGGAATATACCACAGCAGCTGATTATTCTTCCCGATTTGATTTTGTTTTCCAATGGCCGCAATAATTGAAATCTTCATTTTTCCTATACCGCAATGGGTGCCTTGATGGTTGGATGGGACTGATATCCCACAAGTTCGAAATCTTCAAATTTAAAATTAAAAAGATTTTTTACGTCAGGATTAATTTTCATGGTGGGCAACGGGTAAGGGGCCCGGGATAGCTGGAGCTTGGTCTGCTCCAAATGATTTTGATAGAGATGGGCGTCGCCCAGCGTATGGATAAACTCTCCCAATCCTAAATCACAAACCTGGGCAATCATCATGGTTAAGAGCGCGTAGGATGCGATGTTAAAAGGCACGCCTAAAAAAATATCGGCAGAGCGCTGATAGAGCTGGCATGAGAGTTTCCCCTCAGAGACAGAAAATTGCATAAAGGCGTGGCATGGGGGAAGGGCCATCTTGCTCAGCTCTCCCACATTCCAGGCGCTCACAATTAAACGGCGAGAATCGGGATTCTCCTTAATTTGCTTGAGGAGCTCACTCATCTGATCAATGCTGGCACCCTCGGCGGTTTTCCAGCGGCGCCATTGAGCACCATAGACCGGGCCTAAATCGCCGTCGGCGCGCGCCCACTCATCCCAGATAGAAACTTTATTCTCCTGCAGGTAGCGCACATTGGTATCACCCTGAAGGAACCACAAGAGTTCATGAATAATGGAGCGCAAATGGAGCTTTTTTGTCGTGACCATTGGAAAACCGTCGGCCAAATTATAGCGGGTCTGATGGCCGAAAACGGAAAGGGTGCCCGTGCCGGTGCGATCGCTCTTGGGCACGCCGTTTTGTAAGACATGTTGCATGAGATCTAAATAGGGTCTCAAAAAATATCTCCTGAAGTGGACTATCCTATCGCTTGAAGCGATAAACAATCAATGAGAGAATTACAAAGAATAATGAACATCCGTGAGGAGGCCCCCTTGCCCGCAGTTATTACTGGTTTAGAACGTCTGACAAACGACGTCGTTTTACAAAAGATACTGAAGGGAAATGTGGGCCTCTTGTGCCATAGCGCTTCTATTGACCGCAACTACACCATGTCGATCTTTCCGCTGCAAAAAATTCTAGGGGCGCGGTTAAAAAAATTATTCGGCCCGCAACATGGTTTTGTGACTGATGTCCAGGACAATATGGTGGAGTCACCAGATTATGTTCACCCCTTTTTCAAGCTGCCGATTCACAGCTTGTATTCGCAAACGCGTATCCCGACGGATGAGATGCTGGCTGGCCTCGACACCATGGTGGTGGATCTTCAAGATGTGGGGACGCGGGTCTATACCTACATTCACACCCTCACGTTGCTCATGGAAAAGTGTCGTGAGAAAAGTATTAAGGTTGTGATTCTCGACCGGCCCAACCCCATCGGGGGCAGCATGGTCGAAGGCAATGTGCTGCAAAAGGGTTTTGAAAGTTTTGTCGGTCGCCAGCCCATTCCGCAGCGCCATGGGATGACCATAGGTGAGGTCGCCCGTATGGCCCAACGCTTCTTTGGCTCGGACTGCGATCTGGAAGTGATCACCATGTTGGGGTGGAAGCGCTCCATGTTTTTTCATGAGACCGGGCTCCCCTACGTCCTACCTTCTCCCAACCTTTCTTCCCCGGAAAGTACCTACGTCTATCCCGGGACAGTGCTGTTTGAAGGCACCAATATCAGTGAGGGGCGAGGCACCACCCGCGCCCTGGAAATCATCGGGCATCCAAAAATTGAGCCCTTTGCTTTCTGTCAAAAGCTGCAAAAAAAAATGCAGGAGTGGAATCTCGAAGGGGTCAAAGTTCGACCTCTGGTCTTTAGGCCCACCTTCCACAAATATCACAATATCTCCTGCGGCGGTCTCCAGATTCATCCGACTGAGCCACTCCGATTTTACTCGTGGCGTTTTGGTCAGATGCTGGTGCGCACATTCTTTGAGGAGCTGGGCCCTGACTTTGAATGGAGTACCAAGGCCTACGAGTATGAGTATGATCGCCTGGCCATTGATTTAATTAACGGCAGCGACAAGATCAAACGCTGGTGCGAGACAGATGGACAACTGAGCACCCTCCTCAAGCTTGAAGCGGAAGGTATGGATGAATACCTTGGTCGGCGAGAGAGCATCTTACTGTACTGACGATCTGGTGATAGAATTTTCCATAGATTGGAGGGAATGAATGGCCCAGGTAGGTCCGGTCTTAATTTTAGATGATGACCCCGATATCATCAATTTTCTGACTCACGAATTTAAAAAGAACAGCATCACGGTCGAACCGGCCAAGGATGTGGAAGAGGCCTTGGGCCTTTTGCAGAAGCAAGCGTACTTTTGTGCGGTCGTGGATATTGTGCTGGGGCCGAATAAAACTTCTGAGAAGGTCGTTCAATTTTTGAAAGAAGGTCCGATCGAAAGTGCCCGCAAAACTCCGCTGATCATTACCAGCGCCTTTATGAATCCCGAGTATGCCAAAAAGATCGAAGAGCGCGGGATCAATATTTACAAGGCCATTCCCAAACCTTTTCGGCCGGGCCAGATTTCCAAAATTATTTTGCAGCTCCAGGATGATTTAAAAAGTGGCCTGTTTACTCCCATTGATCCCAAGCTCCTGGCCGAGTCGGTGCCTGCCTCGTCCCATAATTTACACGGGATCGATGACCGCCTGGTGCATGTGGAGGAGGCCAGAGAGCAGCATAAAGTCAATAATGCGGTCATGGCCCAGGATGATATCAACTACCAAAATGAAGATGGTGAAAGCACCCTGATGATTTTCTGCCTGAAGGCCAAAGTCGATCTGGTGGAAAAGCTGCTGATCTTGGGTGCTGACCCAAACCGCAGGGCCCTCTCAGGTCAGACCGCCCTCCACTACGCGGTTGCCAGCGGCAGCAAGGAAATCCTCACGCTGCTCATTGGTGCGGGTGCCAATATCAATGTGCGTGATAACAATCACCAAGACCCTTTATTCACGGCCATAAAAAAATGTGATTATGCCATGGCCGATATTTTGATTAGTCATGGAGCCAAACTCGACAATAAGGTGGAAGGCAATCCCTATCTCTTTTGGGCCATGGCAACGGGACAATTATCCGTGTTCAACCGACTGCTTGCCGCCGGTGCCGATCCCAGGGTGCGAAATGCCGAGGGAAAAGATTTAAAACAGGTGGCGCGCGAAGAATGCAAAAATCATTTTTTGCGCGTGATTGGAACTTTAAATATTTAACTAGATTCGAATGCGGGCATTGGCGCGACGAAGTCTTTCGAGCAGAGTATGCACCAGGGCCTTGTACCAGACCGGTAACTCCTCAAAAAACTTTTCAAACTTGGCACTGGGAATGGCAACCAACTCGCAATCATTAATGGCCTTCACCGAAGCACAGCGCGGCTGCTTATCGAGGAAGGACATCTCTCCAACGACCTCACCGGCGTAAATAGTTCCGATCTGTTTTTCAGTGTCACCCACTTTTTTCAAAACCGACATGCTGCCTTTTTGCAGATACCACATCTGGGTGCTTTCCTCACCTTCCCGCACCAGGTAATCGCCTTTTGTAATGACCACTGTATCGCTACCCATAAATCCCTACCTCGTCTTTTTTTTTCTATTATACTCTGCCTGCTCGATAAAAAGTCTAGGTAAAATTAGTCCTGACATCATCGGCAGGAAGCTTAGCTTTTTACTCCGGCATCCTTGTAGCCAAAAAGCTTCTTCTCTTTGAGCACCTTGATAACCACGGGCGGGAGCATCTTCTCCAGACCTGGTTCGCCGTTTTCGATCATTCTTAAAACCGTGCGAGACCAAATCTCGAGATAATCCTTATTATAATTTTCGATATCCACAAAAGAGCCCATTTCGATGAGGTATCCCAGGAGACCGCGCACCTTCTCGGAGACATGGCAGTTCTTCACGGTTATGATCTCGCCGGTTTTCTCGTCTTTAATTGGATAAACATAGATGCGCCCCTTCTGTCCCAAAGTTTGTCCGATGGCGGCCAGAGGCCCTTGAGGATGTCCCAGATGCTTATCCACATCTAAAAAGGCCTCCACGCTGTAGACGCTTAAGACGTAGGCCATTTTCTTTTTACACATGGGCTCCAGATAATTGTTAAGTGACCACAGTGTTTCATGATTGGAAATGAGCACCTTCTGACCGAGCGCCGCCAGGAGGTCAACTCTGGCCAAAAAGTCGGAGTCATCAACTTCGCCACGCTCCAGAAGCTCATGCATGCTTATCTCGCATAAGGCCAGGAGATGCTGCTGCTCGGCCTCAGGAAGATCGCGCTTAAAACTTAGCTGTCCCTTTTCCAGCATATCAAGATTGAGCAAGGTGGGAGGTCGAAAGCTACCGCGTAAGACCAGCACATTTTTATTGTAAAGGGCGTCTCCCGGACGAAGCACCTGGCCTTTCTCATCAAAGATCACGCCGGGAGAAAAATTGCGTTTAATCAGGGCGAAGTTGAGCAACCTCGAATCGCGCCCCTGAAAGGCGGGACCGGTGACTTTTATCATCTCGATATTCATGCGCTCAACTGACAAATTGTCCAGCAACGATTGAATAAAAACGTCGAGATCATCGAGCAGAAAAAAACAACCGTAAATTAAATTCACCCCAATAATGCCCAGGGATTCCTGCTGGTTGGTGGCCTGGTTGTCCAACATTCTCACATGCAGGATGACATCGCTATGGGGGCCTCCGGCCTGGTGCTGAAAACGCAGGCCCATCACACCGTACCCCGGACTGGCATGACTACGAGTCGCGACCGTGTTGGCGAAGGCAAAATAGCGGGTATTGGCGGCCCGTGTTCCCTCGAGTCGTGTCAGCAAAATGGAAAATTCCCGCTGAAGCATTTTAGTTAAACGGCCCTCGGAAACATAGCGACCGGATTCCTCTTTTCCATAGATAGCATCACTCATGGCCATATCATAGGCCGAGATGGTTTTGGCAATTGTGTGGGCCGCACCTCCGGCCTGAAAAAAATGTCGTGCCACCTCTTGTCCTGCTCCGATCTCGGCGAAGGCACCGTACATGGTGCTATCGAGATTAATTTGCAGGGCCTTCTGCTTGGCGCTTAAAACTTGGATATAATTCCCCATAGATATTTCTACTCGCTTGTCCCATTTAAGAGATGTCTAGCACCAGGCCGGTTCTCCCTCCTGAACAAAATGCTATCCTAGCTACAAATATACAGGGTTGTGCCAAATGGCGACAAGTAATGCTAACAAAAAGAGTCCGAATTTTCCCAAGGTGCATTGTTTTATCTGCACTCAGTGTAGCTATCAGACAGAGGATGAAAAAGACGGGCCGGTGGACCCCACCTTGGCCAAAAACTTTCGCCGGACTTTAAAAAAAATTTGCCAGCATCGCTTTCCTAAAGGACACGTCCTCATTAATCAAACCACTTGTCTAGGTTTTTGCAAGGAGGGCATCAGTTCGATTATCTATCCCAAGCAAATTGTCACAACTTCCCTACGTACGGGTCAGGAAGCACAGATTGCCGACCTTATTGGTCAACTCCTCGCAGGCCTTGATTGATCTTCGTCTCAAGACTTTTCAGTATTTAGACGACAAGTGGTTAAAGATCACTTTTGTTAGAAGAGACTTATGCCAGAAGTTCCAAAGGAAAAAACCTCGACAAAAACCTTGGAAATCAAGGATGTCCCGTCGGCCGAGGAGCTAAAAGAGGCGCGTTCGCCCGAATCAACTGATCCCGTGATCAAAACCAATCGCCAGGACGAAGAAAAAAAAGAAAAACATACCAAGATTTTGCTCCACGCCCGTGAAGTCATCGAAAAAAGCACGAAAGAGGATGAGGGAATAGAATTTACTGCGGCCACGACAGTTTTCACCATGACCGATGCGATGAAGGCCCAGCTCTCCACCGTCACTCCCGGCGACGCCACGCGGGCCATCACCGTTCCTAAAGCGGCGCTCAATGCAGACCAGGCCGAGATGATTAAGGAAAAGGTCAAGGCCCATTATCAAAAAAAGGCCTTGCTGCTGGAAACTGAAATCAATAAAATTTTGGAAAGCTTTAAAACCAGCAATCCGGCGGTCACCCGACGCCTGGATTTGATCAAAAAACTACTCTCAAAGCACGCGGGGCATGATTAATTGGCCATGATGGCCAATTAAGTCCGCGCAGCGGCCCGAAGGGTCGAGGCCAGGAGGCCGAGAACATTAATCCGCCGTGAACATTAGCGTTCTTTTTTCTTCCACTCACCGGTGGACTCTTCGTAAAATTCACGCCGACGCCTTGGCCCTGAATGACTTTGGCCGTCCGAGGCCTTAAATTCGGCTACGACAAAATTTCTGAATTCGCTCCACTCATTATCAGTACGTTGGCGGTCAATGGCCCGCACCCGCCATTTATATTCCTTGGGGTCCAAGCTACTGACCACGACATAAGAGCTATCCGAGGAAAGTAACTCTCCTTTTTCCTTTTCGATGCCGTACTTAAAAAATTCAACCTCATACTTTTCGGCACTCTGAGATTCCCAGCGCAAAGTGACATTGGTGGTCTCCTCGTCGGGACTCAGCTCAATCACTGAATTAGACCCGGGATAAACCAACACGGGAGCCGACTCTTTTTTGACTAAAAAGGAATAGACAGGCGCCTCGGCCATAACCTTATTCTGGGCCATCCCAAGCACCTGCCAGTAGTAGCGCCCTTCCTCCGCGATATCGAGAGAAGCCTTTTTCTCTTTTGTGGTCACCTGACTCACGATGGACTTCATCTGGGGATCGCGGGCGGTGGTGACACTGAACTCTTCCACCGAGGCATCTCTTGAATCCCATTCAAAATCGATGGACTTGCCTTCCTCTTGAAAAATAATTTTATCCATCCCCGGGCGCTGAGGGCCAATACCAAAGGTGGTCACATCCATCTTGGTGGTATTTTCATCGATTCTGACTCTTTCACCTTTTTTCATGTCGATGGCGTTCCCCTTGTAGACGATTGAGGCCACACCATCAATCACGGTGAGATTGGTATCGTTGGCATCTCCCAAGCTGACATGCATTTTGGCGTTATTGGATTTCACCTCAATCTTCTTTTTACCCACGTTAATTAAAAGTCGATTTTTTAAGTTCACTAAACTCATCCCTAAGACACCGCGCTGCAAGTCAATATCGATGGCATCGGCATCTTGTACCAGATACACCAGAGTGTTGGGGGTGAGGTTAAAGGAAGTTCCGCCCTTCACATCCAGACGGATAAAAGTTTCGTCCAGGGAAATAATGGAGTCTTTCGGATAGAGCGTTTCTCCCTCCTGCAAATTGCGCCAGCCCACCAGACCTTCGCGCCGCACCCTGGCCTCCCCCATCAGCTCCCCCACATTCGCCAGCGCAGCAACTTCCTTGGGCCGGTCATTGGTGGTAGGGCGGAAAATGAGATAGGCGGTGATGCCACCACCGATGAGGGCGAGGAGAATAATTATTCTGTCGAGATACTTCATTACTGTAATTCTGCCCTGTTTTTATGCCTTTTAAAAGTGTCTTAATAGTGGGCGAATTTTTCTCGATTTTGATATTGCCGTCTGATCTTCTTTTTTTTGCTATACTGATCAGTAGCATGGCAATTAATAAGAATATGACCGGGAAATTCATTTTCCCCATCAAGCTGAAGATCGTCTTTATCCTTCTGGCGTTTCTGCTCGCGGGGCAGAGCATTTCCCTTTATTTATCAGATAAAATTTTCCGCGATGATAAGAGGGATTTTTTGTATGAATCAGTCCTGGGCCGTGCCAACTCGCTGATGGACCAGTTTAAAAATACCATCGAGCACTATGAGCTTCTGGCCGACCAAATTGCCCTGTTACACGGTGAGAAACGCCACGATCTGATAGAAAAGATGATCGAGACAGATCGCGGAATTATTTTTGTATCGGTGCTGGAACGGCAGAATGCCAGCAAGGACGGCCCGGACGCCGATACGCGGCAGCTCTCCCTACAGAAGATGTTTTTTTCCAGAAATTTGATTGAATTCGGCATTCAGTCTCCGGAAAAAATCAATTCCATTCCCCCCCGCATTCTTTACCCGGTATCGCAGATTCAGGATAAGCCCAAGGCACTCTATGCCACTGATTATATCTTAGAGGTCCCCTCACTCATTTTTGTGAAAAGAATAAAAATGGGCCCGCAATTTATTGCCCTGAGTATCAGCCTCGACCTGATCAGTAATGAATTCGCCAACGACTATCTCTACAGTAATATTTTGTGGGAGGAAGGCGGCCATAGCCTGATTGGCTCCCAGAAGGCCAAACACTTTGGTTTCATACCGGCACTTTTTGAATCCGGCGAAACCTCCGGGGCCGATCTGGTTCACACCACAGACGGTGAAAAGCTCATCATCGGCCATTCGAAGCTTAAGAAATACCGCCTGATGGTACTCTCGTACACGCCTGAAACCCGCGCCTTCTCCGCCATGCGAGAGTTGTATCGCAAGAGTCTGCTCTTCGGTCTTTGCCTCTTAAGTGTCGCGGTACTCATCGCCTTCGTCTTCGGTCAGCGCTTCAAGCTGGCCCTCGATAATCTGGCCAACGCCGTAAGCGTGATGAAGGAGGGCAAAGACCCGGGAGAAATTGAAAGTGTCTCAAATGATGAGACCGCCTTGTTTGCCATGGAGCTCAATCAGCTCCGTCTCAATTTGGCTGAACAAATAAACGGCAAAGTTCAAACCGCGGTGGTCAAGGCCCGCAGTGACAAGGAGAAGGAGCTCGCGCGCGCCATTTTAGATTTTGCCTCACCTTTTGAAAGTGCCACCTACGGGCCCATCGAAATTGCCGGCTCATTGCGTCCCTCCGTCGTGTATGGCGGAAATTTTTGGTATCATGCCCTCCATCAGGACAATCTGATTTTTGCCATCGGCAAAATTTCTGAGCAAAATGGACACCTGGCGGCCTTGGCCACCACTTCCCTCAAGTCCATCATCTTAACCATTAACTCGCACCCACCTAAAAATGCCCTGGAATGTGTCAACTATATCAACCGTAGCTTCTTCCAGATTTATAAGGGCAAGATTGTCAGCACGCTTTTTCTCGGGGTGTACAACTTGCGCCAGCAGCAGCTTTCCTACGTCTCCGCCGGTTCCGAATTTGGCCCAATCCATTTTAACCTGGCCCGCCCTCAGGAGTTGGCGGCCTTAAATCTCACCCCAGGGCCTTCTATCGGGAAGGAAGTTGATTCCACTTTCCAGGAAAAAACCATGACCTTTAAGGAGCAGGATATTTTGCTGATCCTGTCCCCCGCTCTCTATGAACTGCGAAATGACCAGGCCAAACCCATGGGCCAAAAGGGATTGCTCAGCATGATGGTCATGGCCTTCAAAAAATTTCCCCAGTTCCTCGATGCCTACATTGCCTTCAAAAATGCCATCACCGGTCAGCAGGCCAAAGTTCAGCAGGCGATGGATTATGCTTTTTTACTGATTAAGTTCAAAAAATAGCCTAACTACCCATAAAGACGTCTTGTCTCTCAGGGATATTGCCCGGAAAAAATTTCTCGGTCCCTCGTAAAAGAGCTGGCCTCGCTCTATCTTGCCCTGTTCTTAAACTAACCTGAGGTGGATTTCTCCATGAAAAAGCTTAATTTGGTTGTCGGCATTTTATCTCTCTTAACTCTCGTTTCGACCGCCCAGGCCTCCGCCCCCAAGGTCATCTATGGTGTGGATAACCGCCAGGAAATCGGGGAATATCCAGATGCGCGTTTTCGTGAGATGGCCCTCTCGGTGGCGGGAAAAGTTCGCAAGTTCAAATTACAATCGTCCCGCTTCGGTGAGAATTTTGTCGATTTTCCCCACACCATGCTGAGCTACTCACAGAATGTATGCTCCAAGGAGCGCTATGCCGACCAGTATACCCTGCCTCATTGCACGGGATTTTTGATTGCGCCTGACCTCATCATGACCGCCGGTCATTGCGTCACAAATCAAATGGACTGCGACACGTCTTCTTGGATTTTTGACTATCTTCCTCAAACTGAATATTTAGAAAAGAAAAATGTTTATAACTGTGTTCGTATCGTGCAGCAGGAACTCAGCTCCTCGTTCTTCAAGATGCGGGACTACGCCATTATCCAGCTTGATCGCAAAGCGGGACCGGAGCGCAGGCCTCTCAAACTGCGTCTGGAAGGTAAGGTCCGTGTGGGTACACCTGTGGTGGTCATTGGACACCCCACCGGTTTGCCGCTGAAAATTGCCGACAATGCCAAAATCCGTTCGTTTAATATTATGGAAATGTTGCTGCCCATTCGCTCAATGGTTCGAAGGAACAGCTACTTTAACTCCGACCTCGATACCTTTGCCGGCAACAGCGGTAGTCCAGTCTTTAATCAGGAGACAGGAGAGGTGGAAGGGATTCTGGTTCAAGGTGCCAAAGACTATGTGCCGGCCCCGGGAGAGCAATGCCTCATCCCCGCTCGTCGCGCTCCAACCCACTGGGCGGCTTCGGAAAAAAGTTTCCGCGTGACTCAAATTAAAAATCTAAAGAAAATTCTGAAGGTTCCATGACACCTTTGGGACTCACTGCGCTACCGAAGGTGCAGCAGTGAGTCCCAAAGGTGTCATGGAACCTCTTTTAATCGCGCAGTAACTGGGCCATCTCTTTGGCAAAATAGGTCAGAATAATATCGGCACCGGCCCGCTTAAATGAGGTCAGCATTTCCGCCATGGCCTTCGTTCCATCCAGCCATCCAAGCTGGGCCGCGGCCTTGATCATGGCGTATTCGCCACTCACATTATAAACCGCCACCGGCAGATGGGTGTTGTCCCGTAAGGTTTTAACGATATCGAGATAGGGCAGGCCGGGCTTCACCATCACGATATCCACCCCTTCCTCCTCATCAAGCCGCAGCTCGCGCAGGGCCTCACGACCATTGGTGGGATTCATCTGATAGGTTTTCTTGTCGCCTTTTTTAGGAGTTGAGTCCAGGGCCTCGCGAAACGGTCCGTAGAAACTTGAGGCATATTTGGCGGTATAGGACATAATCATGGTGTTGGAAAAACCACTCTTCTCCAAGGCCCCGCGAATGGCACCGACTCTGCCGTCCATCATATCCGACGGCCCGATGATATCGGCCCCCTGGGCGGCCTGAAGCACGCTCATCTTGGCCAGCATCTCCACCGTGGTATCGTTGACGATCTCTCCGCTTACCGGATCGACAAAACCATCGTGGCCATCGCTGGAATACGGATCGAGCGCCACATCCGTCATCAAAATGAGTTCGGGAAAACGCTTTTTAATCTCGCGCAAGGCGGTGAGATACAGCCCTTTTTCATTGAGGGCCTCGGTGCACTGGGTATTTTTTTTCTCCTCCGGAAGGGCGGGAAATAAACAGATCGAGGGCACCCCGAGAGTCAGCAGCTCCTCAACCTCTTTAAAAATGAGATCAAGGGTGAAGCGCGATTGGCCCGGCATGGAAAGAATGGGAACTTTTTTATTGTTGCCTTCAATAATAAACAAGGGCGCCAGAAGGTCCTTGGCGGTCACGGCATTTTCCGAAACCATGGCCCGAATTCCCTCACTCGTTCTCAATCGTCGCGTGCGCTTGTTTAAGATCATGACTAACTCCCCTTTTGCATTTGCGCCTGGGCCTTAAAGGCCAGCGCATAGAGATTTATCTGTTTCACCATGGCATTCAGGCCATTGGCACGACTCATGGACAGATGTTGCTTTAATCCGATCTCTTCCAGAAAGTTGGGTTTGTTGGCCAAAATGCTATCCGGGGTTTCGCCGGAATAAACTTCCAGGAGAAGAGCGATAATCCCCTTCACAATCGAGGCATCGCTGTCGGCGCAGAAAAAAACCTTTCCCTCGGCGTGTCGGGCGGATAGCCACACCTGGCTTTGGCATCCCTTAATCTTATTGGCTTCAATTTGCTGCTCCGGACTCATGGCAGGCAGCGCCTTGCCCAGCTCAATTAACTTCTTATAACGATCTTCCCACGTCTTCAGCGCGGTAAAGGTCACAACCATCTGTTGAATTTTTTGAGCGATCTCCACCGACTTGCCTCAACTATTTTTTGCGGTACAGGCACCAACCAGCTTCGCAATCAAGGGCATTCATACGCTCCAAGATGGCCTGTTTGATCCCCGTTTCAACCGGATTATTAGCATAATACATGGTGGAATATAAGAGATAATCGACGTCATTTAAGTCTTCTGCCTTAAATTTCCAAGGATGCCAGTCGGGTGTATTGCTGACCGCTTTCCCGGGCTTATAACACACCGGTAAATGGGGGGCATAGCAGGCCCAAAATTGGCCGTTAATACCACTGTTCCGAAGGGTGTAATACATGGGCAGGAAATGAGTCAGTCGAAGGATTCTGGTGAAATGCTCACTTCGATTGCCAAAGACCACCGAGCCGACGATGCGATTACTCGGGATACGGGAAATCATCCGGAGGGGAACCTTGGTTTCCTGCTGATACAGATAGGTTTTATAGCTATAGAGGCCGATGGATAAAAAAGCAATGAAGGTCACGATTAACTTCTGACGGGAATGCTCAAACCAGTTCCAGGGCCAAAGCCCGATGATTAAAAAGAGTGCCAGAGTCAAAAGGCGATAATTGATGAAGGTAATTTCGGAGGGAATGTAAATTCCCCATGGTAAAAAAATGGCAAAAAGCAAAAAGATTTTTGCCGCCATTTTATAGGCATACTGAAATTTCTTCTCCACCTTTTCAGGGACGCTGGTAACGACCTCAGCATTCTTTTTCTTATTTTTTTCGCCTGGGCCGCCAGACACCTTTTTGGGGGCACTGAGACGATAAAGAATAAAGACCAGCACGGCATAGAGAAGCGCCAGCGGAATGAGGGTGGTCAGCTGATAGGGGCCGATAAAGTTCCAGAAAACGTAATTCATAGTGACGGGCAGCGGACTCCAGGTCACATTAAAAAGCGAGGTTACAAATTCAAAGTCATAGCTGTGAACAAAGGACTCACTCCATTGAATCGTCTGGTGCTCGGTCAGACCTCCTCGCCCCAGGCCGCCGTACAGGCGCGAGGTAACCAGAAAAAATAAAACATTGGCGAGCAGGATAAAGAAGGGGCGCTCGGCGCGATCAAACAAAGTATAAAGGGCCAGAAAGAAAACCACCGCACAGGCGGTCACCACGTGAGTGAGTGAGAGCAGGACAAGGGCCACCCAAAAGACCACCCAATTTTTGACCAGATCCCCGCGGCCGGTGCGCAGGCGCAGAAAGGCCCCAATGGCGATGGTAAAAAAGGGCATCGACTGGACGAAAGGCATGAAGCCCATCCCGATCGTGGCATTCCAGATACACAATTGAATGAGGAGCTTCTTCCAAGGCGAGGCCTTCAAATCAGGATCGTAGGCATCCATCAAATAAGACATACCCCAACTCAAGCTCACAAAGTAAAGTAGCAGGAGAACCTTAAAGCCCGCCTCAATCCCAAATAGTCTTCCAAGAAAGGACAGCACCCAGTGATAGGTATGATAGGTGGTAAAATGGGCCGTGAGATCGTAGTAGCGCTCAAAGAGATTGCCACTTTTTCCATAGTCACCGATGATTTTGGCATAGGTCAGATGCTGGGGCATATCCTGGAAGGGAAAGATATCCACCAGCAAGATATAGAGGACGTTGATCACGGCGAGAATCGCCAGCAAGATATAGGGCGAGCGCTTTTGCTCGGCCCAGGCATCCCACTTCTGCAGAATTTTCATGCATGCCCCATTGTAATAAATAAACAATGTGACTATGGTACCGCAACTGGCGGTTTTTCAAGCAAGAAAACTGTTTTAGTCCGCTTATTTTTTGTAATCAACGGCCATGCGCATGACCAGGTCGTTGCACGCCAGCATCCATTTCACCGGAAGAAAGCGGGGGAAATGCACCATCAGACTGTTCAAGAATCCCGGCACAATGGAACGGTGACCTTTAAACATTCTATCCATCCCGATCTGCGCCACGAGCTCTGAGGTCATCATGCTGCCGTGGGCGCTCTTTCTTAATACCTGGCCGGAGTGTTCGGTAAACTCGGAATAGGTTCCTCCGGGAGCAATAAGCGAGACCGAAATATTGCTTTTTCGCAGCTCGAAATTCAACGTCTGGGTGAAGTCTCTGACAAAATGCTTGGTGGCCCCGTAAACAGAAAAGTAGGGCACGCTTAAAAACGAGGCGATGGAGCCGACGTTGCTTATGTAGGATTTTTTTCCATGGGCCTGCATGTGCCCCACCAGATAATAGGTCAATTCGGTCAGGGCCGTGACATTAAGCTGAATGGTTTTTGAGTATTGCTCCAATTCGTAATGCATAAAAGGGCCATACGTCCCTATCCCTGCATTATTGATCAGCACCTGAATCATGCGACCATTGGCGGTGGCACGTTCAAAGACTCGCTTGGTCTCATTGGGTAAGGACAGATCAGCATCGATGGCCAGAGACTCTATCTGATGTTTCTCTTTGAGTTCGGCCCCCAAGGTCTGCAGACGGTCTAAGCGTCGCGCCACCAAGACGAGATTCACGCCATCACGCGCCAGCTCCCGCGCCATACTTTCGCCGATCCCACTGCTCGCACCGGTGATAATGGCCCACATTCCTTTTCTTTCCAGTTGTCCTTGCATAGCTACCTCCAAGCCAAAAGAATTTTTCCCTGTCCGCGTTTTTCTTCAATAAACTGATGGGCCAAGGCCACATCTCTGGCGGGAAAAATCTTGCCAATAATTGGTTTTAAATTCCATTGTGTTATTTTACTGAACTGCTCTAAATTTTTCTTGATGTAGATTTTGTCTTCCATCAGCTTAAGGGCGTTTAAGGCATAAACACCCTTGTTCTGATCGAACATCTTGATGACGCTAAAACGCGGCATGGAGATGGCTGCCTTGGCAATGGCGACAAAGTTGCGCCCGCCGGCCCTGATTCCCTCAGACAGGCCTAAGCAAACAATTCGGCCGGTAGGCCCCAGGCGATCATAGTGGCGCATAATGCTGGTGCCACCTTGCGAGTTTAAGATAAAATCATAACGGTTATCCTGTGAATCTTGCCAAAACTCGTTATGGGTGCGGGCGCGGGCCCCCAAAGATTCGATCAGGGCCTTTTTACTGCCCGAGCTGGTCAGCCCGGTCACGTTCGCCCCAACCGCCTTCAACATTTTGAGACTGAGGGTTCCCAGCCCTCCGCTGGCGCAGTCAATTAAAACCTTATCGCCGCCACGAACGCGTGCCATTTCAAAAAGGGCGGCATCGGCGGTGATAAAGGCCACCGGCAGAGAGGCGCCTTCCTCCAGAGAAAAATTTTCGGGCAGCGGAATGGCCATCCAACTTTTAACCCGGATCTCGGATGAGTAAGCGCCAAAGACCGAGCCGCCATAAACCTTATCACCCACCTTATGATTTTTAACCTCTGAACCGATTTGTGTCACCACGCCGCTGAACTCGTACCCCGGTACAAAGGGTTTTGGAGGGGCATCTTTGTAAAAACCCAGGCGCATGACAATATCCGCAAAATTGATGCCGCTATAATAAACCTCCACCGTCACCTCATCAGGGGCCAGAGGGGTGGTTTCCTCTTTTTGCTCTTCAAACGACAGCACCGATGCCGCACCATACTTTCGAATATAAATTTGCTGAAACACCTTAAACTCCTTGGCTAGTTTTTGCGCTTTTTTGAAGGCCGATCAACCTGGGGCAGAAAAATCATTTTAAGCTGCTCGATGGTTTCCAGATTGGGACGACAGATTAAAAATTTACCGCGTTTTTCAGTTTCGATAAGATTGGCATTCACCAGCTCTTTTAAGTGGTGGCTCAGGGTGGAAGGTCCCACGCCGAGATTCCCCATGATCTTATTCAAAAAACATTCCTTGCCGATGCAACCATCTTGCTTTTCGTCATCCGCAAGATTGAGTTCGTGCGCCTCTTTGATCTTTAAAAAAAGGTCGAGGCGATGCGGGTTGGCGAGGGCCTTAAAAACTTTCACTATTTGGGCAATGTTTACTTTCATTTTTGTCTCCTGACAAAAATTAGAACGGCAGGGTACACGGCCATCCTGGCCGTCGCGCTTTTATCATTTTTCCGTGAAAAATATTGTTTCATACTTCGACAATATTCGAACTATCGAACGGTGTCAAGAGCCTTGCACCTTTACGAAAACCGCAAATTGAAGGAACATGCTAGACAAATACCTTACAGGAGGACCTCATATATGAATAAAATTGCGATTATCGGTGGAACAAGAATCCCTTTTGCCCGCTCCGTGACGGCCTATAAAGAGGTCGGAAATTTTGAGCTGCTCACGGCCACTCTGAAGGCCTTAAAAGAAAAATATAAGCTCGACTCGTATACCATCGGTGAGGTTTGCGCCGGGGCCGTTTTAAAACGCAGCAAAGATTTTTCCTTGGCGCGGGAAACTTTGCTTGAGGCCGGACTCTCTCCTCAAACTCCCGGCACCGACATTCAAAAGGCCTGTGGCACCTCCCTGGAGGCCGCCTTTATTATCGGCGCAAAAATTGCCACCGGACAAATTGAGTGCGGGATTGCCGCCGGCACCGACACCAGCTCGGATGTGCCCATTGAACTTTCCGTCGGCCTTTCGCGCAAGCTGGTGATGGCCTCGAAGGAACGAGATTTTCTGGGCAAGGCGCGCACCCTGGCCCAGCTTTCGCCCAAAGATATTCTGCCCAAAATTCCCGCGGTAAAAGAGCCGCGCACCGGCCTCACCATGGGTGAGCATTGCGAGCTGATGGCCCAGGAGTGGGGCATCTCGCGAAAAGATCAAGATGAGCTGGCCTATCAAAGTCATCGACGGGCCGCCGCCGCCTATGAGTCAGGTTTTTTTCGCGATTTGATCACTCCATTTTTGGGACTGGAAAAAGATAATAACCTGCGGCCCGATACGGAGCTCGCGGCCCTGGCGAAGCTTCGCCCGTGCTTTGAAAAAAGTGACAAAGGAACGCTCACGGCGGGCAACAGTACCCCTCTTACCGACGGTGCCTCCGCGGTCTTTATGTGCTCGGAAGATTTTGCCAAAAAGCATGGTCTGGAGATTGAGTGCTATCTCACCTACTGCGAGTCGAAGGCCGTCGACTACCGCAAAGATGAGGGTCTGCTCATGGCCCCTGCCTATACCGTTCCCGCCATGCTCGATCGGGCCAAACTTAAACTGCAAGATTTTGATTTCTACGAAATTCACGAGGCCTTCGCCGCTCAGGTTCTGTGCACCTTGAAGGCCTGGCAAGACCCAAAATTCTGCAAAAACAAACTCAACCTGCCCAACGTTCTGGGTGAAATCGATCGCGCCAAGCTAAACGTCAAAGGCGGTTCCATCGCCCTTGGCCACCCCTTTGGTGCCACAGGCACCCGCTTGATCGGCACCGCCAGCAAAATGCTGCGAGAAAAAGGTCAAGGCCGGGCCCTCTTAAGTATTTGTACCGCGGGGGGGATGGGAGTTACGGCGATTCTGGAGCGTCCGTAAGGATGGTCGGGCCGACTTTCCCTCTTATCGTGCTCCTTATCTTGCTGCTGTCTTGCGCCCACCAAAGTGCAATCGGCAGCAAGCTTGAAGCGCCTGCACCTGCGGTAAAAATTGAGAGTAAAAAAGAGTATCTGGAAACGACCTACTCGGCCCAGCAAGGTGAATGCCGGGTCAGCGTGACCACCTATTTCGCCGAGAGCGTGAACAAAGATACGGCGCGATTGCGCCCCATGAACTGCAGCGATGAAACGGTTGTCGCCAAGCTCTTCCAGCAAATATTGAGCACGGTTTCTTCCGGCCATCACGGACGCCTCCCCTTCAGCGGCCTCTCCATGGGTCGCCTGGTGGAATATCCAAGTTTTTCCCAGGCACTCAAAACCTTGGCCTCAGAGTCTCGTGAGTGGAATCTAAAAAAAGGCGCTCCCGTCAAAGGGCATGAGAATAATTTTGCCACGCAGGCGTTGAATGAGTTGCTGCCCTCAATGTGGGTTGAGAAAATTTTGCGCCCCTATTGGGAGAAGTTAAAAATCCCCGGGGTTGAAAAGGTTCTGATTGATCCTGCTTCCAAATTGCCCTTTGACTGTCAGTTTTGGATTTCGTCTGTGAGGTGAATTGAAGCAGGCCTACTCTTTGATTGGTCTGAGCTCCCAACTCACAAACATGCCAAAATTACTGGTCTCCCCGATCAGGTCCGTCTTCCCTCCGTGATGGGGGTACGGCGTACGAATCACCGTGGTAATAGGGACGGGAGTTCTGTAGACGGGAGACCCGCCCCGAGCGCAAATCAAGGGCACGGCAATTTCCTTTTCCACCATCTTGACATTGAGATTATAAGTGCCCCAGGGCAAGGGAGCGATCTGATAAGAGTCGAGCTGCAGTCCGACCGCCTTTGGGCCCTTAAGCAAGGTGAGCGACCCGGCCGCATTGGCTTCACACTCCCCCATCTTGCCCGTCACCTTGTAAGTCACGGAACCATCAACGGTGAGAAATTTATTCTTGTAGACGCTATCATCATCTCGCCCGGTTTCCAGCACCGTGAAGTCCTTCACCTCAACTTCAATTACCAGCTTGTTACCTGCGCTGGGAACTTCCTGGCGGTAGCGGACGGTGCCTTTAAAGGAGTGGCATCCCTGATTGGTGGCCTTGAAAGAAGGACTGGGGGTAAGGGCCTCGTCAATGCGAGTATGCTGGTAGTTGGCGGCCACGAGCACGATCGTTTCCAGGTCCTGATAATCCTTTTTATCCAGGCAGTACAAATATTCCTTGCGAAACGGCTCTTCCCATAAAATTTCTTCGAACCTATTCGGGCCCCGGCGCTTGACCAGAAGTTTGACATTCATTTTGTCCAGATTGCCCAAGACAGGGTTGTCAATGGAGACGGAGCGCACGTCTTCCCCTGAGACATCAAAGGCATAATAATCCCGGGACATGGGGCGCAGGAGCATGTTCATCTCATAGCGATACTGACCGTTGGCATCGAAGACAACTTTCTCAGGTTTAATCTCAGGCAGATGGCCTTGGGCATCCGGGATTCCCCGCCCCGGCACGGCCGCATAGTCGTCCCACTGTAGAAAACTGTCGCTAAGAGGTTCCTGATTCCATGCCTTCACGGCAAAATCAAGCCAGTGTTTTTTTAGCCCGCCCTCCAAGGTCCGATCGAGCGCCTCAAAAGCACTATCGCTGGCCCAGGCCTCATGCAGCGCCGGAATGCTTTCTTCGCCCAAGGTGTTGGCGAGATACAGGTAAAACGGCCAGGTCGAATACGCCTCGGTCAACGCGCTCAAACGGGCATCCTCAGAAAAGCTAAACCACTTGTGCTCAACATTGGATTTTGGATAGACGTAGTGGATGGCATAAGTCGCCAAACCTTCGATCATATTTCGGTAGAACTTGCACTGTCCTCGCATGTCATAGGTACTCTGCAGAACGTGGAAATATTCGTGCGCCAAGATGCCCGAGACTTCATCCTGACTCGCGCCCCTGGCCCATAAAAGGTTGACCGCCATATAGGCGGGTGATTTCGGGCATCCCATATTGGGATTGAGGTCCGCAGGATACGCCTTAGTCCAGGCGTGGGGCATCTGCTTCCCAGGTGGTGGCGGAGGAAAATCAAAAAGATAAACATCGAGCTTGCCGTCTCCGCCGTTGGGCCAGATAGGATTACTTTTGTCAGTGACGTCTGGCGGAAGCTCTTGTCCGCTATCATCACCGTGACGCCGGCCCATCAGCTTCTCTTCCGCAGGAATAATATCGTTGCTCAAGGTTGCCATAATGAAGAGCGCGATCCGTTCTTCCTCAAAGTTGTCTCTCTGATACCAGACGCGAAGATTGGTATTCGGAGTATCGGTGTAGGTCCATAGGCGCGTGGGGATTCTTTCAGCTTCGGGGTCTGGCTGCGCCTGGGCGGTGAGAGAGAGGGTGAAACAGACAAGCGTGAGGAGGGTGATGGTGAGTGTTTTCATGGGGGTCGATATAGGCTTTTTGGGGGGAGATTGTCTAGGGGGTGGGAAAGAAGTAAGTGTCCAGTTTCAGAAGGTTCCATGTAAGATTTTTTTTAAAAAAGTAAGAATTATTTTCGCTCAACTCGCTCACTTGAGAGAGGCATTCATGAAAAATTATCTGATGTAATACGCGAGAGAAATTCGACGTAAAAAATTATGGTATATAGCTAAAAAAATGGGAGGTCCAAGCGACTCACACCCAAAATGTGACCGCGCTCAATAAGATTGAATATGTTGCGCAATTTGATTTCTACTTTCGCTAACAGGACTCAGGATGGAGGTTTATCCACCTTACTGCTGGTCAAGACAAGACTGGATAATATGAAAGAGGGCGAGTTAGATTTATTCAAAGATACTCCTTGATGTACGGAGGGGTTGGGAGAGGGGTTGGGGGCGGGTACCGGGCGCACTTGGTGCAATGGACGGCCGGAGCTCCGCCACTTTAGTCGGTCGCTTCACGCTCCCTCCTTCACTACGCCTCCGGCTCCGTGACTGCCCTTGTGGGCAGACGGCATTTTAGACTCCTGTCCAAAATGCGGCGTGGCCTCCCCTCGGGCGCTCAGTCAGGCATCCTGCCTGCCTGCCCGCATCGCACTTGCCTTAGGGCAACTCCGATGCGGTCGCTTCCTCGCTTCGAGTCCTTTTTGCTTTTAACATGGTTTAATTTAATTCAATTTATTGTGATGTTAATTGAGAACTACTGGAGCCGACGGCCGGACTCGAACCGGCGACCTACGCTTTACGAAAGCGTTGCTCTACCACCTGAGCTACGTCGGCATATGCGTCTGAGTATAATCCCTTTGTTTCGTTTAGTGAGGCCTCATTTTTTGCAAAAGGATGTTTTCTCGTCGTAGAGGGTGTTCTTGCCGGTTAGCTCCCGATCGGCCACCAGCGGAATCACGCCGTGGGTCTGGGCCTGGCAAAAATAGGCCTCAATTTTAGCGCCCGACTGAATGTACTCAATGGAAAAGACCGTTTTGCCGTGACTTTGATAGGTTTTAAACTCGCCCAGCACCTCCTTATTGGGGGCATAGACATTGTCAAACCAGCTCGGGCCGACATGATAGGCGCTTTCAATTCCTATGCCGTCAATGGCCGCGAAAAAAACCTCAGGAGCTGCCAAAAACTGATAGATGGTGGTGGCATTTTGAGTAAACAAAAGAAACGAAGGCAGCAGACTGACTCCGTGTTTTTTTATCTTCACGACAAAATCTGCCATAATTTGGGCATTCTTCTTGACCGCCGCTGGATCATCCCAGAAGGCATCAACCGTATCGAGGTAGACGCCCTGGCAGCCAAGGTTGATGAGCCGTTCAACATAAGAGGGACCGAACTCAGGCGTTTTGGTGAGAAAGACACTCTGCCAGACAGGATCGGCATAATCCACGCGATAGCTTCCCTTCCATACAGCATTTTCATGTTTAATTATCCTCTTGTTTAAGGCCTGGTAATAGTAACGATACGTCCCCGTCTCCCCGATACTCATATAACACAAGAGTGTATGCCCGCCCTTCTTGAGCGCCCCGGCCAAATCTCGAAAGGTGGCCAGAGGAAGTTCAAAGGGCTCCAGCACAAAAAGTGTGGGAGGACCGGCGGCCAAGGCCTCGAGCACCTCGATCTGCAACATTTGTAGCTGATAGTACCAGCGAACGGGCGGTTGCCTTGTCTTTGTGCATCCGAGAAAGGCCACAATAAGGCAGAGGCATATTGCTTTAGGAGTAGACATGTTTTTGATGCAGCGATTGTCCCATAAAGACATATTCGTGGGTGTGCTGCAGGTGATAGTTTAACTTATAGTACGAGATACAAAGAGTGATAAAAGAGCTCAAGGCGTAGCCGAGGGCATAATATTTTTTCCCAGCATACACCGACATCATACTCAGACCGGCGTTGGTGATAAAAAAGATGGCATAATTAATCAGCACCGGCTTCTGGGCATTGAAGTAGAGTAAAATAATATTAAAGATCATAAAGAGTGCCTGGAAATATGTTCCCAAAACCCCAAAACGGAAAATGGAAATCATGATGGTGGGAAGTTTTAAAAAAAGCATGATATCGGCGGCAAAAAACCAGATGGTCAAAGAGAGCAGGCTTTGCACCTTGATCATGGCATTCAGCCCATGCTTCAGGGCGATCATCATGTCCTGATGGGCCGAATCCAACATACTCAGAGGACTTTTCTCATCGAGGAGTTTGAAGTAGTACAGATACTTCACATAAAAGTTTGTTTCAATCTGCACGACGAAGATTGTCAGGGCGGGAAGAATGGTGAGATAGGCCAAAAACATCGCGGTATCATACTCGGTATTGGTATAAAGAGGTCCCAGAATCTGCTGGCCGCTTGAGCTAAACCAAAAGATAAATTTATCAACCCAGACACCTAAATAATAGCACAGGCCCCCCAGGGACAGTTTCTTGAAACGTCGAAAGTACGTCAGAATTTCAAAGCTGGTAAAATCAAACGATTCATATTCATAAAAAATACATACGGACAGAATCAAAAAGATCAGGAGCTGACCGCAGGCCATCCCACCAATCAGACCGCCCACTCCCCCATAGAGGAGACCGAACTTCCCGGCGAAGGCCATGGTCAAGGCACCGATAATAAAGCCAATGACGATGACCTGAAAATTTTTGGCGGCACTCAGAAAAATCATCGCCGGCCAGATCAACATGGTCAAGGTGACAAAGAAAAAGCTGGCGACTTTCAGAAAGAAGGGCACCGGCAGAAAGGAAAAGAACAGTAAACACGAAAGCAAGCTGAAAATCATCAAGCAGAAGCAGAGGCCATAATACAGGGGTCGTATATCATGCAGGTCTTTGAGAAAAAGTTTATCCGCCAGATAACGGGTTACAGGCATTTCTATGGCACCAAAGACGATTAAGGAAAAGGCATAGGCATAGCTGACAATGGCCTTGTAGAGATATTTGTCCGGGTCACCGAGATAGGTGGCGGAAAAGGAATTAATATAAGCAAGGGAGAAGATGGTGATGAGCCAGGGGCCGCTCGAAATAAAAACAGAATAAACGGCACCGCGCAGATTTCTTAGTAAATCATGGGAACTGAAGTAGGACTGTAAGCGAAAACCGATACCTGCCATGGTTATATCGCCATATAATGGTTATACAAGCTCATATAGCTCCTGATATTTTGATCCTCGGTATAATACTTGAGCACCCGCGCCCGGCCATTTTCTCCATACTGTCTTGCCAGTTCCTTATCAGAAAGTATTTTCAAAACGGCTTCGCCAGTTCGCGCGGCATCTCCCATGGGGAGCGTGATTCCTGCATGACCGATCATTTGATCCTCAAAATCACGGCCCACAATCAGCTCGCGACAGGCGCCGACATCAGTGGCGACCAGAGGAATTTTCATGGCCATGGCCTCAAGAAGAACCAGGGGCTGCCCCTCACTGATACTGGTCAGCACCAGGACATCGAATTTAGGGTAGTAGTCACGAACATCGGCCTTACCGGTAAAGATGACGTGACTGTCCAGTTCGAGCAAGGTGACAAGCTTCTTGCACTCTTCGTAATAATCCGGCTCCTCGGTATAAGGGCCGACGAGGTATGCTTCAAAATCGGCAATCTTTTGCTTGACCACCAACAGACACTTGATGAAGGTCTTAACATCTTTAATAGAGACAATTCTTCCCACCATTCCGATAACCGGACGGGAGTGGGTTTTTGTCGAGGGAGCACCGGGAGAAAATTTCTCCAACTCAATTCCGTTGGGTATAATTTGAATTTTATCAAGCGAAGCTCCATGTTCGACCTGGCGATTTTGATTACCACGAAACAAGGTGGTGATGACATCGGCATGGTGATAGGAAAGTTTGCCCAGGAATAAAAAAAGACGAGTCCACCAGGTTTTGAAATATTGTGAAACTTCAGGATGAATATCCACCGCCTGATCGCGATAGATCCACTCGGATAGGGATATCTCAATTTCCCGTTCGTTGGAGTAAATGCCATGCTCGGACAACACATAAGGACGGCCGGTTTTAATTTTGGCAATGCTGGCAAGCAGGCCGGCATAGCCGGTACAAAAAGAATGATAAACGCGCGCATGGGGAATTTCTGTCGTCAGCAACTTAAAAATCGGAAAATGGGAAAAACGCCAGGTATAAAAGTAATCAATAAATGACGGGCCGGATTGTCCGGGAAAGAGACGACGATAGGCCTGCTCAAGATATTGCCAGACCTGTCTGGAACGAAGCAAATCTTCGGGTGAGGGAAAGTGCTCATTTTGAAATATTTTAAGAAAAAGTTCCTCAAATTTTTGCATATTATGAGTGGTCAAGGCCTGGTGAAAATCGGCGATCAAGGTGTGATCGATTTCAAAATTCAGATCAATTGGGCCCTCAGGAATAAAATACTCATAGAGGTAGATCTCGCGAAAGTATTTAACATTTTCAGGAATTGGATATTTTAATCCGAGATTATTGTTCTTGGTTGCGCCAATAAAAATTAAATCGTAAGTGACCTGCGGAGTGTTTTTGATCAGCTGATAAACGCACGCCGACACTCCCCCGGTCACGTAGGGATAGGTTCCCTCTAAAATTAGACATACGTCACTCATGAATCACCAGGGACTTCGCCACTAAATTTTTGAAATTCACCTTTATGGTTACAGGATCATGGGCCATTGTCCAATATTCCCTTAAGGCACGTCGCTTGAGATTTGGGTTATCTGAAAGGGCCATTTGCTCGAGGATAATAAGGGCGGTGGCGTATGGGATTTCGGAAAAATCCAGATGCTGAAGATAATCGAGTAGCACATGGTTCATGGAAACCAACCTCTGCTGCACACAGGACAAAACTCCATGCAAAAGAATTGGCCGAAACGGCTGTTTCAAGAGTTCCTGAACCTTGAGGGATATTTCCATTTGATGATGCAAAAAAAACGGCCGTAGCTTGTGCCCCGTGAGCGATGCAAGGCCTATAATATGCCTGACTAGGTCATGTGAGAGACCATGACTAAAGGACTTCACAAATTTCTCGCGCTCCCAGCAATTTAAAATTGATCGTGCCAAGGAGGGAGACTTATTAATGGCGTAAGATAGTGTCCGCTCAATTTCTTGAATGAGAATGTTATTTTTTTCAGTCGTTAGCATCCCGTCGATCTGATGAACAATTTTCTCGTCGGCGACATAGCGCATGGACTCAATACAAAGCAGCTTGAGTTCATCATCGTGGCCAGTCAAATGTTGCTGTAAGTACGCGAGCAGAGTTGATGAAATAGAACAGTTGGCAGGAAATGATTTGAGTGCGTGCAGAATTATTCGATGACGCTCGTCGGAAATGGCGACATCGCCGCTCAGAAATTCTTCAACGCTTGCGGGTCGATTGACATGGGGATGCGCCAGAAGTGCCTTGAAGGCCATCAAGGAAAGTGGGTGTTTGTGATCTCGGGACACATGCTTAAGCTGCTCTGCGATTTCAGGATCATCATGATCCGCCAAAATCTGCATGGCAGATATGGCCGAAACTGGAGCGGTCACGTCAAAGGCCCACTTAAGCAAGATCGGCTTTAAAATCGGATGAGGCGTTACCTGCAAGAGATTGATGAACTTTAACCCTGCTTTTCCTTTGATCTTTTTTGAATATTTTCTTAAAACCAGGGCCCGTGACTCCCGAGGGAAACTGACCAGACCATTAAAGATAAGGGCCATCGCATCGGGATTTTCTTCCGCAAGATATTGCTCAACTAAAAATTCTATCACCTGCCTTGCAGGCAAAAATACAAAGGAGTGGGAGAAAGCATCTAAAATGGCCTTTTTTACTTTCAGACTTTGAGTGGTGATAAAATATTTCTTCGGATAGTACAATGAATAGCGCTTCCAAAGACGGACGATTCCGGCCAGAGCGCAGGCCTGGATTTCCTCATCGGAATGATCAAAATATTTTATCAAGGTCAAACCATTTAACATATTGCCAACCGCCCCAATACCCTTGATTGCAAAAGCGACGCGCTTTCTATCGATGGCATTGATTTCCTTGTAAAAGGCGCGCAAGGCGCGAGGGTCTTCCAGATGAATCAGGAGTTCCAGACACAGCTCAACATTACTGTCCTTATCAACCTGATCAATAATCACGGGCACCAACGGCGACATTCGATATCGCGCAACCGACTTGAGAAAAGAAGTGAGATGTTTGGAGTGGATCTTCGAATAGGCCAGTCGCATGCATTCATACTTCAGGGAGGTGGGAATGTCAGGGGCCTCCAAAAAACTTTGCGTGTAGGTCGCCGCTTTATTTTTCACCTTTCGATTTCCATGATCCTGTAGCTCAAAGGCCCGCGCCAGACACAAACTCAAAATTTCCAAATTAAATTTGCCAGACCAAAAGGTAAAGAGGTTGATCAAGAGGAGCAGCAGTTCGACACTATTACTGAGGACAATCAGGCGAATTATTTCCTTGCACTCTAAAAGAACATCAACATTGCGCAGGTATCGCAAAGCCTCAGATCTATCGTGCCAATTTGCCGACTGTACTTTTTTTAAGGCCTGCTCAAACTGCGTCATGACTTAATCGACTCCAAAATCTGACGGTATCCTTGATCTTGTCGTACTTGGGTTTTTTGTCCAAAATTTTATCACAAATTTCTTTTAATAACTCATAGTCCTGCAGATGAAAAAGCGCCTCGGCATAGTAGAAAGCCAGCTTGCACCATTCTTCCGACGGCATGGGCATCGTCAAAACACTTGGGCCTAAGTCGGCACATTTCTGATATTCCTCAAGGTGAATATATATTTCCAAAATCCGGACGTACAAGGCCTTCTGGTCTGGAAAGATTTGAAGAGAAACATGGAGACTATCAAAAGCTTTGTTCAAAAAATTTCTGGCCAAGACCTGATCAAAGATTCCCGAGCGGGCCGCGGAAATATAGGCGCGGGCCATGGAGTTATGGACCTGGTAATCAGTCGGGTGGAGCTGTAGCTGAGCGTGCATGGCCTCCAGCTCATCCATAATTTTCTTTTCCATGCCTTCTAAAATATGTTTTGCCATGTAACGAACTTCATAAACCTCGTCCTGCAGGGCATGCTGAAGCTGGGGAATAAAGTCTTTGGGATTCATGCGCGCAATTTCCTGAATACTTCTAATTTTCCGGGTCTTGTCCTCTCCCCTCATGACATCAACCACTGAATCGACATGAACAAATTTCAGATAGGTTTCTTCTTCTCCAAGATTATCGAGAGTTTTGTTGATAATCTTTTTCTCAACCATATATCTGTTATAATCCCGGTCTCCATGGGGCAGCTCAAAAAGCTCTTTTCCTTTTTTGGTATAGAGAGGGCGAACAAAATATAACAGGATTAAAAACAAAATACCGCCCAGCTGCCCGATAACGGGAAACAATAGATCAAAGACAAACACGGCCATTTTCAGAGGCATAGAAAAAGGCATCCGTTGCAGGATAAGAAATAAAAAAGGAGAAAAACCGAGGTGAAGAAAAAACAGTCTAAAATCGTGCAACCTCATGAGAAGGAAAATTTCCAATGCAAGTTTGATGAGAAAATAAAAGAGAAAAAGGGGCCAGGAGTGTTTCATGGAGAAACTCCGGGGTCGGTGAAACCCTTGAGAAGCTCCCCGGAATTTTCCATTTCCGACGTGAAGCTTGCAACATCCACTTTTATTTTCGACCAAACATCTTCCGGAAAATGGCCTTGAATCTCTTCAATCTTGCGATAAGCGGCATGCTGATCCGCAACTGGCATAAGAATAACCAGATTTCCCAGTGACGGGCCCTGGGCGACACAATCCATCTTTCGCATCAGATTTTTTATCACGGCAATCAGCCCCTGCAAGACAATTTCCTGAGTATCAGGGGGCATGCCGCTGGCATCAATTTTGGCAATCGTAAGCGGTAGGTCGAAGATCTTGGACCGATGGAACTCCTCTTCTAAACGGCCGCAGATGTATTCCCATTTATAGATATCATAGTCCCGATTGACAATATTGAATTGTTCCACATTTTGAAAGTGCTGGGCCTTCTCCAAAGATTCCGAGGCCCAGCTGGCATAAATTTCAAACAGTTTGAAATTGTAAGGTACATATTTTAAAAAAGGGAGTTCATAAATAAGAACCAGGCCTTTCACCAGACCTCTGATCGTCAGAGGAGCACCCATAAGAATTTTTCCCTGGTGTGAGTTAAAATCGGTTTTTGACCAAACCTCCTCAGGCATAAGACATTTTTTGGCAGTCAGTATTTTTGCCAGCTGTTCATCTCGCGATTGAGAGAGATCGATCTCAGGCGACAAACGCTCCCCCTTCCCATGCACGAGCTGAAATTTCTCAGTATTGCCGTCTTGGGAAAAATAAATGCCATATCGTGTGGCGGAGAGGTGTTTGATTAAAATTGACTCCAGCCCCTCAAAGATAGTTTCTCTTTCAAAGGCATTTAACTTTTTTGAATCCTGATACAATATGGCGAAGGTGTCTGTTTTGGAAAGCAGCTTGGCCTTCAGCTCCTCGCTATTTTTTATGTTATTTTCAAACTCACTGGTCAAGAGTTGAAGGACCTTCTCCTTTTGCGCCACAATTTCCCGCGTCGCCGCCAGCTTGCCTTTGCCCATGGTTCTCAGCTCACCAATAAAGATGGCCAGCACGCTAAAAAGCGAGGCCGTGAGCACGGTCTCCAGGTCAAAAATTGTTTCAACAGCTTCGTAATCTGTCTGTAAATGAATCAGGAAAAAGAAAAGAATATTGGCGACGAGGCCCGCCGTGGCAGCTTCAGCGATGCCATAAAAGGCGGCAAAGAAAAGGGCCATAATAAAATATGGATTTGGATTCGGCCCCTTGAAGGCCAGGTTCTCGGGAAAGAGAATCAAGGCCACCGCCACGATGACCGCATAAAAGGCCACGAGAATAAAGATAAAACGCAGTTTAGAATTTAAAATAATTTTTTTCATAACGCCGTCCATTCCTCCACCGTTGATTTTCTTTCCCTCACAAATCGGTCTCCCGGTTTGGCATAAGTTCCAGGGCAATGATGGCAGAAAATTGTTTTCCCTTATAATTTTGCGGCCCTTCAGTGGAATATTCTATTCGCGCCCTCACCGCCTGCCCGACTCCCAGCGGTCTTAAGTATTCGGCCCAGACGCCCCAGGAATCTGCGAACTCCAAGTCCCGTCTTGAATCCCCTCCCACCCGTGCCCCTCCGTTCAAGGCATTCAGATTTTTGCGGCCAAAATTGGAATGAAATTCACCTGAAGCATAGTAATACAAGGAATCACTCACATAAATATTGCGCAGGAAGACGCTCTGGCTGGGCATTTTGGCATAGGCCAACCCCGGCCCAAACGAAACCCAGGCGGAGGAGGGCCACTCATAGAGATGAAAAAGCAAATTAAGATCGGCCTTGGTTTGCTTACCTGTCTCACCTGCATAATCCAGGTGCTGCCATTCTCCGGTAAAACGTTGATCGCAGACCAACAGCGCCCAGTTATTTTCCATCTCAGCGTAGAGTGATACACCATTTGAGTACGCACGGGGGGCCTGCCATTGGGCCTTGGAAAATGCCTCAGGACGGGTCGCCCATGCTGAGGCACTGAGATAGCGTTTGCCGCTCAAAATCGGACTCAGTGATAAAGATAAAGGCGTGCCTTCTTTTTTAAAGTGCAGATCATCGCCCACTTTAAATTTGGTTTCAAACTCGTGGGTACTTAAGAAAAAGTTGCGCTCATAAAAGAGATAGACATGGGTGAGGTCGGCCGACTGATTTCCGCTGTGGCCTCTTTCGAGCTGGGCTCCCAATTTTTTACCATGTCCCAGACCACGACTTACGGCGAACTTTTCTTTAAACAGCTCACCGTCCACAACTTCCTGCCACTGACCTTCCAGACTGAGAAAGAGACCTCGCTCAAGCCTGGTTTCCTGGTAGCGCGTAATATAATCCCGGCGCAGCTGCTCCTTGGCCTCAGCGTTCTCCAAAAGGCGCAGCTGTGCTTTGGCCTCGGCCAGGGCGGTATTTTCTAAGAGAAAATAAAAAAACTCCTGTCGGAGCACAAGCTGAGAATCAGCGGGAGTGGCCGACAAAATTTTCAGGTAATATTCCCGAGCACTTTTGAAGTCTTTTTGACGGGTGTAACAATGGGCCAAAACCAAATAGAAGACAGGGACTTCGCTTCTTTGCATCTCTAGCCGCCGGCAAAAATTTTGATAGCGCTCGTCCTGATGGGACTTGAACAAGGCCTCCTCTTGCATAATAAAGAGATAGCTTTCCCGCTCTTCAAAAGGAATGGCATCAATACTCTCCACCACCTTGAGAAATTCCTGACGGTGAAAATATATTTCGGCGGACAACGCATGAACTTCTCGATCAGGATCGGTGCCGGGGATCAGATTATAGGCCTTATCAAATTCACCTTTTTGCATAAATAACCGCATGGCGCGCTTACGTGCCTCTGGATTATTGGGATTCCCATTCAAAAGTTCCAAAACCTTCTCCAGGGCCTTATCATTTTCACCGAGCTCCTCATGCAGACGACTGATATTGGCAGCCGCCTCTTCAGAATTAACCCGTTTCAAGGGAACTTTTTTCTTGAAAGAAACATCGTTGATCGGCGAATTTTGAGCGTAGAGCGCCCCCCACTGAACGGGGATGGAACTTTGAGGTGCGCGCTTTAAAACCTTGTACCAGATTTCCAGCGCCTTGCGCTTTTCTCCCAGCTCCTCATAGAGCTGCGCCAGCTCTTTGGCGAGCGCCAGATCGTTGGGGTAATCCTGAATGAGCCTTTCGAAAACTCTCAGGGCATCTTGCTTATAACCTAAATCATAGTAAAACCTGGCGACGCTATGACGATGCACACGGGCCTTTTCCAGGCGAGGCAAGTCGGCATAGACTCGGGCAAATTCTTTTAAGGCCAAAAGCACCTCCACATGGGAAAAGAGGTACTCGATATTTTCAGGATATCTCCCGCGCAGAACCTGGTAGAGCTGATCCATTCGGCCATACTCATGCTGATTAAAGAAAATTAACTGGATGTGTTCAAGATAGGCACGCTCTTTGGGAGATATTTTTTGAGTTTTCAAGCTTTGCAAAAATTCTTCCCAGGGCCGATCAACGCCTGCCACAATCCGAATGTATTGTACGATCGCCTTCTCCCATTCGCCTTCGAGTTCCAGAGATTCGGCATAGTAACCGCGTTTCTCATTATCAAAATTTTCCTGGGGTAGAAGGCGCTCCAAGGCCTTACGTGCTTTCCTCACCTGCCCATGTCCCAGGAAAAAGTTAAGGGTCGGGTTGAGAACTTCGCTGTTCTGTGAGTCAAGCAAGCGTTGATAAATGGCCTCCGCCTCTTCCGTCCTACCCATCCAGCGCAGGCCCTCCGCAACTTCAAGAAGAAGCACCTCACGCTGCCTTAGCGGAAGAAGTTCGGCCCGATTCCTCATGGCAATCAAACGCTTATAGGTCTTGTTGGACCAGCTATACAAGGTTTCTAAATCTTCACGGAAGTGTAAATTTTTTGGCCGTAGCGTGACTAACCTTTCCTGTATCTCGATGGGTGCGGTGAGATCACCTTGGAGAAGATAATATTGCTTGAGCTTTTTTAACGCCTCTAGATTGGAGTGATCGCTTCCCTCGGCCTTGGTCAGATATCTTAAGGATTCGTCATATTGAAAACTTTCAAAAAGTGCTTTGCCCATGGTTAGATTACTGGGCAGACCCGCCACGATCAGGGCCCCGGAACAGACAACAAAAAGAAAAAGATAAATTGGTCGATAAAGCGCCATACTTAATAACTATACCATTAAGGATGGTTGGATTTTCATAGCACAGGAATTATTTTTGCATCTAGGATTTGTCCTGCATCTCCTTCAAGCCGAGGTACCGACTCGCCATTCATCAGAGGGGAAAATAAGGCCTTTGGTTTTCCGACACACCATTCTACATAGGGCCCCGTATTAGGAAGCCTGGTCAAAACTAGTTTACTCTGCGGCCCCGGGCCGGTGATAAGATAGAGTGCGCCATTAATGACACGATGGCCGAGGATATTCTTCGACTTTTGGTAATCGGGAAAAACCCCCGACTGATCAAAGCGAAAGTTTTGAAAGCTACCCTGATTGGATATTTCAAAGGTCTCCGGCGCACTTTGAGTGATGGTCACGGCTTCAAAATCCCGCACAAGACGAATATAACTTTCCACATGGACGGGATTGAGATCACTTTGCAAGGCATATTTGTAAACCTCATCGAGCGCCTTTAATGATAGTTCAAATTCGCCTGAGTAAAAATGATAGTAAATGTTGACCGGTTTTAGCCGGCGGGGCGTTTCAGTTCGCATGAAGGTTTCAATAACCTTTTTATAACCATCAAAGGGTCCCTGCCAAGAATTGGTGTAAACATTTTCATTGCTGCCCGCCGCATACACCTGAGTATAAGGGCCCACTTTGCGATAGAGCGGAGCCAGGTGGGAAACAGAGTCAAAGACTGAATCGAAGCGAGAATCCCCTCCGTTGATATTAAGCACCCCCCTCTTCTCCAGCAAGGCGAGCGCCTCCACAGGAGGTCGGCAAGACCCACTCCAAAATAAAAGGGCGGGCATTTTTCCCTGCAAATATTTATCCCCGATCAAGGCCAGAGATTGCACAGTTTCTCTTTCATAGGAAAGCTGCTTGTCCTTGGGTTGATAGGCCAGAATGGGACCTTTATGCTTTTTATCTCTGAGGGTGGTGTTTAAGTAATTTTTCTTTTCGAAGTCGGGGGGATTCTGGGCCCAGCTTAAGGGATGGAAAAAAGTATGGCCCGCCGGAATCACATAGGGAATGGCAAATAGCTCTTGCACCACATGATCAACACTCGGACCGCCCAAATAATCTTTATCAATTTCGGCCCCAATAAGGGAGGCGCTGGTGGGGAGCTT
The DNA here is from genome assembly GCA_001769855.1 of Bdellovibrionales bacterium GWA2_49_15. GTDB lineage: Bacteria > Bdellovibrionota > Bacteriovoracia > Bacteriovoracales > Bacteriovoracaceae > GWA2-49-15. The sequence continues at coordinate 108,506 of MEPP01000001.1, forward strand.
ATATTTTTTGATGATTCTCTCGATAATAACCTGTCCGCTTAAGGATTTGCGATCGGTGTTTGAGATATTGATAAAACCATCCCCATCAATATGCACAAATAAGAGCCGCTTTCCACACAGGGTCGTGGGATCGGGAACGGGAAATGCTTTGGCCAAAACGGTTTCCACCAATTTAAAGGGATCGATCTTCCACTTGCTTTGTCCGCTGTAGGTGTTCTCTTCCAATTCCTGACCGCTTAATACCAGCGCCCCACGCGGACTCACGGCAACCGCTGGAAAATCCTTCTTACTCCGACGATCTTTGAATGATAACCAAATTTCAAAAGGGGCCACCACTTTTAACAACGGCATGGGATATGGCCTCACCTCTCCCTTCCACTCATAGGAAGTGTAGGGCGTAACGATGGCATTCTCCAGGAGTATGGGGTTGTCCACAAAGGTCCCATTATAATCAAGGCCGAGCGGAAGCAGCGCCTGATTCACAATGGCAGGCGAGACTAAAAGACCTTTTTTATCAAAGGCGAAACCGAGATGGCCAAAAGCCATCCATTTCACTCCTCTTTTCTGGGCCCTTTCCAAAAAACGCGAGAAGGCGTCCGGGGTCTCCATGCTGTCATCAGAAAACCATGAGACGATAAAGGCAGCGGAATCGAGAGTTTCATCTCGTAAAAGTTCCGCAGGCACCCCCCGTGCAACATCGTAGTATTGCAAATAGTAACCGAAATAATTGAAGATCACTTCAAGTTTGCGGTGAATATTTGAGAGTGTATATTCAGGAATGAGATACTCACTACTGTCATAAAGAGCAATACCCAAGCGCTTGATCGGTCGTGTTTGGAAGGTCGGACCGTCACCAAAAATTTCCCACGAAATAAAACACGAGAGAAGGAGAAGAACTCTACTCACCCACCAGATCCCAGCAGGGCCCCGGGCCAGCGAAGGCAGAGGGAACTTCCCACTTCTTTGAGAGTTCCGGGGACAATTCAAGTTTTGTGGCAAGCAAGGCAATGCTCTCTCCATATTTTAACTTCGAGCTGTACAAGCTATCCCCCACAATCGGCATGTGGTGCTTCATCATTTCAACCCGCAGCTGGTGGGGACGGCCAGTCCTTGGACCTAATTCCACTAAAGTCAAAATCCCCCATTTAGTTTCTCTCTGCTCCAACAATTTGGCGAGGGTATAAGATTCTTTTCCATGGGGGGCCTCAAAGGTGCGCCTTTTCCCGCGAACCAATTTAGAACACCACGTCTCTTCCTTGCCGGGGAGCAAACCGTGTGCCCGAGTCTTGGAATCACACAGGCCGATGGCCTGATAAACTTTTTTGATGGCATGGGCCTCAAAGGCCTGACAAAATTCGCTGTGGGTTTTGGGGTCCAGGGCATAAATCATGGGCCCGGCCACCTCAAAGTCCAAACGATGGATGGGATAAACCTTGGTGCGTAAATGCTCTTCCAACTCCCGCCCCAGTACCCGACGGGGATCATCTTGCTCCCGCGCCGGAACGCTCAACGTGCAGGCGGGCTTAAGCACCGCTACGAGATAGGAATTTTGAAAGAGAATATGCGGTATTGGACTCACAAATTTTCCAGCTTAAAGCGGACACTAAAATCTCGGGCGCCCGGGTTCGCCCCTTCTAACTTTTGGGCGGCCCGCATGGCTTCGGCATCAAGACGCCTGAACCCGCTACTCTTTAAAATAATCACCTCTTCCACCAAGCCGGATTGATTAACTGCTATTCGCAGATCCACCACTCCCTCTTCTCCTCGCTGGCGAGAAAGCTCCGGGTAGGTAATAGGGATTTGCACAGTCCCTGAGTTCCCACTGGCCACGGACGATGTTGGTGCAGTTTCTTCTGGGGAGGGAGGAGAGATTCTCGGCCCATTATTCCTGATTTTTCTGCGACTACTATTTAGCACCGGGGCCTGGGGCACGGTAAGCTTGACACTCATCGAACGGACCCGAGGTGAGATAAAATCACCCGGCACTCCGGCCAGCTTAACCGAAATCATGATCACGCTCAGATGCAGCAGACCTGACAGAATTAAAAAGAAGAGGTATTTACTCAAAGTCATACGACAGTCCAGCAAAGTATGATCGTCCGGCCGTGCCAAGTCCGTGGACTTCTTCATACTGTTTGTCCAAAACATTGTCGACTCGCAGATCCCCCTTAAGGTTCTTTTTTACATTATAGGAGGTAAACAAATTCAGTAAGAAGTACGAGGGCATGGTTATCCGCGTGAAATTAGTAGAATGAATATCCTCCCTTCTTCCCACAAAATGCCCACTCAATCGCCCCGACCAAGGATCAGCCTTATAGCTTACTTGTACTTCTGCCTGATGGGTGGGACGGCGCAGGGCCTTTTGCCGGAGCTGATCATAGCTTTGAGTGTAGCTATAGCTCACCTCGCCCGCCCAGAACGAGGAAAGCGGGCCTCGCAGGGCCAGTTCGCCGCCTTTGGCACTCAGAGCACCTTGATTGGAATATTTTGAGCTCACAAAATCAAAATCGATCAGATCCTCAACCTTGGTTTGAAAAACTTGTGCCTCCATTTCCCAAGCAGCCAAAGTCAAAAGTGCTTTCAGCTGAAGCGTCCGCGCCCGCTCCGGCCCCAGAGTGCTGCGACCGTAGGTGCTGTAGAGCTGATACAGAGTCGGTGCCTTGAAGCCTGAAGACCATCCCGCACTCAGGCCAAGGGGCAGGAGGTCGAAGGTATAGCTCGGCCGGATGGAGTAACTTTGAAAATCACCGAAGATTTCATGGTGATCATTCCTCGCGCCCAGCAAAAGATCACTTCGCCCCCAGCGCTGGTTCATGCTCACAAAGACGCCCTGACTGTCAGCGGTCTTCTCCGGCATCGTCCCCCGGATTTCCATGGACTCGCGCGCCCCCTCGATTCCCGCCGACAATTTGCTTTCTTCCCCCAGTAAGCTGGTATTTTGCAAAGAGACGAGGCGATTGTGTCCCTCATAATGCTCAAACAGTGTGCCCGGATTATTGGCAATTTTTTGGTGAAAGGCACCTTGCATCTTGAAGGTCGGGGCCAAAAAATCATTGACGGTTTTATCTATTGCTAAAAAACAAGATCGGTTCTGCTGCCTCAAAGAATAATCGAGGTCATCTTGATACGCGCCCCCTCCTTGATCCAGTTCTGTTTTGGTTTTTTCCCATTTCCCGCCCATCGTCAGATGAGCAAAACCCTCCGGTCGACCTTCTATTTTTATCTGGGCGGACTGTCGGGTGAGGCCATCATCCTCCTCATTGCCTGGATATTGGGAGCTGGCGGCGGAAAATCCTCCCGTGTTATATTGCTCGGCCGCAAGATTGAGCAAAAAACTCTGCCCCACAGGACCTCGCGTATCGGCCTGCACACCGCTGGTGGTGAAGCTGCCCCCTTCGCCGCGCAAGGCGGAATGCCATGCCTTCTCACCCGACTTCGTCCAAATCTTAATCACACCGGCCAGGGCATCACTACCGTAGTGAACGCTGTCCGGGCCTTTGACGATTTCGATCCGCTCGACATTGAGAAGGGAGAGATGGGAAAAATCGTAGGAGCGCCCCGGAGAGGAAGGATCGTTCATGGGCACACCGTCGATCAGGACTAAAACATGTTCAGACTTAAGCCCGTGCAAAAAAAGCGAGGTCTGCCCACCTTGGGGCCCGCTCTGCACCACATGAATCCCGGCCTCCTCGCTTAAGAGCTGGTGTAAAAAATGATATCCTTTGCCACTGATGTCCTCGGCGGTAATAATGCGATCGGCGCGCACCTTGTTCATCATTTCTTCCACCGGAACCCGATCGGCTTGAACGACGATGGTTTCAGAATGGGATGGGATTGCCAAAAGAGAAAAAGAAAATAGAAAAAGATAGCGTAACATCATGGTTCTCCTGCTCGGGAAATTAGTACCTCAGTCGCCCGGGCTTACCCAAATGGGATTACCGTTGCGGCACAGCTCTGGATTCACACCAGATTCCTTCTGAAATACCTGTAAAATATCAGCGGACTATAAGCGGTTAACCGACCAGAAGTCAAACGAGCAAAATGCTCAGACTTTATCTTTCTTGAACAATTGTTCATTTTTCCGGGTAAAATATTTAAAAAGATTATTGGAGATAAAGCTATGGGCGCAAAAAACTATCAGGCCGATTGTGTCGTTGTCGGTGCCGGATTGGCAGGTATTTATGCCTGCCTCAAACTTCTCGAGGCCGGGAAGAAAGTTATCCTGCTCGACCGCGATACCCGCGCCCACATGGGAGGCCAGGCGGTTGAATCATTTGGTGGAGTGTTCATGGCCGACTCACCCTTGCAACGCCGCTTTGGCATCAAAGACAGTTTCGATCTGGCCTATCGGGATTGGTGCAGCTTTGCCGAATTCACCGGGGCCGATGAGCTGGGCCGGGCGTGGGCCCGGGGTTTTATTGAAAACTCCACACGGCTCCTTTATGACGGTCTGAAAAAATATCATGTATCTTATTTTCCGGTGGTCCACTGGGTTGAGCGGGGCCTGTTTGTTCCCGGCAACTCCGTACCACGCTTTCACATGGTGTGGGGCACAGGTTTTGGCCTGATGAAGCGCCTCTCCGCCGCTCTTCTGGCCTATGAGGGAAAGGGAAATTTCCAAATCCACTTTCAGCACAATGTGAAAAGCTTTATCGAGCTGCAGGGGAAAATCGTGGGGATTGAGGGCGTCTGTGAAGCCGACCAGGAAACCTTCAAGGCCACCGGCGACAATATCATTATGGCGGCAGGAGGTTATGGGGCCAACCTCGACTTGGTTCGAAAAAACTGGCACCGAGATTGGAGCAAACCACCCAAAGATTTACTGGTGGGTTGTAATCAGTTTAACGACGCTCAGTTACACGAGCAGGTCAGGCACTTAGGCGGCGACGTCATCAATCTTGACCGCATGTGGAATTATGCCGCCGGAATTCCCCATCCTCATCCCAAGCGCGAGCGCCACGGACTCTCGCTTGTGCCGCCAAAATCGGCGCTGTGGATGGATGCCTTGGGCAAAAGAATCGGGCCCGTTCCTCTCGTGACCGCCTTCGATACCCGCTCCATGGTCTCGGCCATCTGCAAGGCCCCGGCGGGATATAGCTGGCAAATTATGAATCGCAAGATTGCGGTTAAAGAGCTGGCGGTCTCGGGGTCAGAGCACAATCCCGCCATTCGCGATGAGAAATTAATTTCCTTTCTCCTGAGCGTCCTCTTGGGCAACAACAAGCTCGTCGATCATTTCCTCAAAGACTCCGCCCACTTTGTGACCGCGCCGAATTTAGCTGAGCTGGTGCAAAAGATGAATGCCATCAACCAACCCTACATTATTGAGCCCGAGCTGCTCAAAAGTGAAATTGAGACCTACGATCAAATGATCGGGCGTGGGCCAACCTATTTTAACGACGATCAGCTCAGGCGCCTGATTCAACTTCGAAATTACAAAGGCGATCGTCTGCGCACCTGCAAATTTCAAAAAATTCTTGATCCTGCCGCCGGCCCCTTGATCGCGGTCAAACTCAATATTCTGGTCAGAAAAAGTCTAGGCGGCGTCAAAACCAATCTTCGCTCCCAGGCCCTGCGCCCCGATAATTCGGTTGTCCCGGGACTCTATGCCGTGGGAGAATCGGCGGGCTTTGGAGGCGGAAGTATTCACGGCCTGCGCGCCTTGGAAGGAACTTTTTTAGGTAATTGCGTTTACAATTCCGAGATGGCGGTCAATTCCATTCTGGCCGGAAACTAGGAGGCAACAATGAAATATACCGGAGCTTATCTAGCTCGATTTGCATTAGAACAGCTCGGTGTGCGCTACACCTTTGGGATCCCCGGCGTGCACAACACTGAACTCTACGATGAACTCAATAACAGCGAAACCATCACTCCGGTTTTAGTCACCCATGAGATGGGTGCGGCCTTTATGGCGGAGGGAGTGAGTCGCACCTCCGATACGGTGGGCGCTCTGGTGATCGTCCCTGCGGCGGGAACCACCCATGCGCTTAGTGGCATCGGCGAGGCCTTCCTTGACGGCATCCCCATGCTGGTGATCTCGGGCGGAATCCGTCGCGACAGTGGAAAATCATTTCAGCTCCACCAGCTTGAGCAAGGCCCTATCGTTGCGGGAATCACCAAGGGATATTATCTGGTGCAGACTCACGCCGATATTATTCCGACTTTGTATCGCGCTTACGATATGGCCATCCAAGGAACTCCCGGGCCGGTGTTTGTGGAAATTCCCTCGAACCTTTTACTTTTTGCCGGGCCGGTAGAAACGCTGCCCACTTATGCAAAATCGTTTCGCAATCCCGTTCCTGACGCCACCAAAATTCTCCAGGCCGCCCAGGCGCTTCTGGGTGCCAAACGACCTGGTCTCTATGTCGGTTGGGGGGCACGCCACGCCACTCACCTGCTGATCGAGTTGGCCGAGACCCTGCAGATGCCAGTCTCCACCACCATGCAGGGAATCTCCGTTTTCCCCCACGACCATCCTCTCCATGCGGGGATGGGCTTCGGCAAGAGCGGAGTCCCGGCCACCCGCGAGGCCTTTGCAGATGTCGACTGCCTTCTGGCGGTAGGTGCCCGTTTTGGTGAGCTTGCCACGGGCTCGTACGGCCTCCCCGTCCCCCCCAATCTCATTCATCTGGATATCAATCCAGAGGTCTTTGATAAAAATTATCCCAGCTCCATCGGCCTTTGCGCCGATGCCCAGGAAGGACTGCAGTTACTTTTGGAGAAATTAAAGGCGATAAGCGCCCAAGGCCAGCTTCCCAAACCTTCCACTGGTCTTCCCAAACGGATCCAGGATAAAAAGGCCGAATATTTTCGAGAGTGGGAGCAGCACGACTCCCAAGCGCGGGTGAATCCTTATCTTTTTTTTCGTTCGCTGAGGCACAAGCTGGCGCGGGACGCCTTTGTGCTCCTGGATGATGGCAATCACACCTTTTTGGCGGCGGAACTTTTTCCCAGCTATGAATCGCGCCACCTGGTCTCACCCACCGACTTCAATGCCATGGGATACTGTGTTCCCGCGGCCATTGGGGCCAAGCTCAGCAATCCCACCAAACAGGTTATTGGAATTGTGGGCGATGGCGGGCTCCTCATGACCGGGATGGAACTCCTGACCGCCTCGACTCTGGAGCTCGGGGTGATCATTTTTGTCTTTCACGACGGGGAGCTGGGGCAGATTAGCCAGTTCCAAAAGATTCCGCTCAATCGGAAAACATGCACCATCTTGGGTGATATCAAGATTGAGGGATTGGCATTGGCAACCGGGGCCCACTTTATCGGCCTGTCCCAGAATAACCTGATCGATGCCAAGATTGACGAGGCCTTGCGCGTGTCTGCCACCGGCCGACCGGTTCTGGTGGATGTCAATATTGATTACTCCCGCAAAACCTGCTTCACCAAGGGCGTCGTTTCAACCAACTTGAGTCGCTTTCCTCTGGGAGAAAAGGTACGCTTCATCGGGCGCGCTTTGAAGCGGCACCTGCTCGATCAAAAAGAGTAAACGGAAGGGATTAGTCGATTCTTTTGTAGACCACTCCGGTTTCATAGCGATCCAGATCGCCGTGGCATCCACCGCCGCAGGTCCCACCTTTCGGCATGCTCTTCCATTGCAATCGAATGAGATGCTGGCGCTCGCCACCATGCATATCATGACACATACTGCACCACATACTGTGGGAACGGTGTAAATTTTTTCTGACGATTTTTGTTTTGCCGCCCAGATACCAGGGTTTTTTAACCTGCTCATCATTTCTGAAATTTGTTTCCGTGGTGGAAATTTTTTCATTCAACATATTAATGTTGTGACATTTAAAGCAGGTTTTAAATTGGTCATCCAGCTGCTTCCAGTTTTTTGATCCAACATTTTTCGGATCGGCAGGAATCTCAAGCTTGCGCAGCCACCACTTGTCACTCTGATGAGGCAGGTGACAGACGCTACACTGTTTTTCCTTAGCAGGAGGATGAGAGTATGTGGAGGTTTCCACCACCTTCTGCATATTTCTGATCACTCGGTTATTGGTGGGATAGTGCCCGACGTATTCAATTTCCTTATTGTGACAGTTAAAGCACAGATCTTTTTTGGGTAACTTAAGGATCTTTTCGTTCTGGCCGCCGTGGGGCAGGTGGCACTTCACGCAGCCGTCTTCAGAGTAGGCCACGTCGTGAGTGGATTTGGCACCTTTGTCCTTCTGATCACTATGGCAGCTGGTGCATAAATTGGTAATCGGCATTTTTAGAAAAGATTTATTCACGGAACCATGGGGATTGTGGCAGGTAACACACTGCTTAGTCAGATCGAGGGCCTTATGCTTGAAAGGCAAATCGGACCGGACATCGTGGCAGTTGGCGCATACTTCGGACGAATAGTTGATGCTGTAATGCTTATCATTTTTGTCGTGACAGGCATCGCACATATTTTCCGCTGCCGGCGTATGATTAAGGGGATTCGATTGCCCGGTAAAGTGGCATGTAAGACAATTTTCCTCAACTGGCTCGGCCCGGCCTGAGGCCGACAAGAGGATGAGACCTGAACACAAACAGATGGCAAATAATATAGTTTTCATAGTTTGGTTATATCGGCCTCGGCGTTTTGAGGAAATCTTAGCGGGAGAACCCTGCATAAATTACAGACCGGACCGACTCGAACCAGCGCTAAAGCTGATACATGTCATACAACCTCCCTCTGCTCAGAAAATTTTGCATCATTGCCTCCCTAAAACTTGTTTGTCATGATGGTAGGCTTAGGGGGATTTAATATGGGAATCAAAATTAGATTTGGAATGTTTTTGTTACTTTTACTCGGGATTGTCTCCTGCGCCACCATGGGCAACAATTTTGAATTCACGGGGCCTCAGGCCATCCAGGTGGGAAAAACCTCCCGCAGCGATTTGTTAAAGGCCTATGGGGAGCCTTTCAGGGTTGGTTATGACAACGGCGATTTACGATGGACCTATGGCCGATACCTGTATCGTATGATCGGCGAAAGTGAGACGAAAGACCTGGTCATTACCTTTGATGCCAATGGTATCGTAAAGGCCTATACCTATTCAACCTCGATGAAAGACGAGAAGGCCGCGATTCTGAACCAATAGCCATAGGAACACTGGATGAAAATTATTTTCTTCCTGCTCTCAATCACCATCTCGGTCATTTGCGCCCAGGAGAGAGAACCAGATTCCACCCCCAGCTCACTTGCCAATATCCAGCTCAAATCCAAACTCAAACATCAGGTCACCAGTAATTTCAAAACTTATTATTTCGGGACAAAATCCCATACCTTTACAGTAGACAAAAGAAAGAACGTCACTATTACCCGATCATGCGGTGCCAAGTTGGAAAGTTCAAAATGTTTGGCGGCGGTAAAATTGAAAGAAGTTAACATGAATGATCTTTCCGAAACCGATCTCACCGGCGCTAAAAATCCGGGTGCAATTTTATGTCAAAAATTACTTAATGCAGACGTGCTCACAGGCAAAGATCAGGATGGCAATGTTGCAAGCTTTTGCTCCTTTCAAGACGGAACGATGGTCTCGGCCGAAACTCTCGTCGCCTGGGCCAACAAGAATGCTAAGCGAAGCAGCAATAAATAAACTTCCCCTAGTCGCCCCTAATTCCCCCTTGTTCTTTTTACAAGAAAATATATCATCTCTTTATAGAGTAATTTAGGAGTTCATCTAATGGCAAAAGGCATCATTCTGGACGATAACATCAGCCGCCGCAAGATGATCACATTGAATTTTGAACTCTATCTCGATGTGATCTTGGAGCCCGTAACGAGCCAGGAGGCGGCGGTCGAGTATCTGAAAAAATATCCCAACTTGCCCATCATCGTCTGCCAAAATAATATCGGCACCGATTACACGGTCCTAAAAACTTTTGCCTTCATAAAATCCAACAATCTGGATATTCCCCTGATCTGCTTAGGCGAATGTTCTAAGCTGGAATCGGAGAAGAACGTCAAGATCGTGGGTGATGTTGCCAATGACTTAAAAGGTGCCATCAGTTGGGCGGCAAAGAAATTATCCATCACGGCCGAGATGATGGCCTTCATGGACACCGAGGATCACTACCCCATCTCCACTCATCATTTTTATCTCATATCGGAAGCTCCCTGTGACATCTTTTATCTGACCACAGACAAGAAACCAGTCCCCCAGGTCACCAAAGGCACCGTGATTACGCGCGAGATGGTCAATAACTGGATCATTGATAAGAAGACCACCCTGCACGTCAATAAGTACGATCGCTTGAAATTTGTCAATCATCTCACCCTTGACGCCATCGGGATCATTCGTTCGAGTACCAGCAAACGCAGCGAGCGAGTGAGTGCAACCCAGGCGGTCTTTGAAGAATCCAAAATGCTTCTAAGCGACGTTGGCATGGATGAGAAGGCCTTTGCCCTTGCCACCGAGGCCATCAACTCCCTCGTGACCATTGCCAAAGGCACAGACGAGCTGGCGGAGCTTTTGGCCCTGCTGGAAAACTCAGGCGCCGGCTACCTCTACAAGCACTCTGTCTTGGCGGCAACCTTGGGTCACCACTGCGTGAAATTTCTCAAGTGGGTGACGCCTCAGCAACGGGAGGTGATCTGCTTTGTGGCCTTCTTCCACGACATCACCCTGCTGGATGATGTCCATGCCCAGATCAGTAACGCACGCATGTTCAAAGAAAGTAGCTTTTCGGAAATGAACAAGAAAATTATCGAAACTCACGCGTTTCGCGCCTCACAGCTCATTCAGGATTATCCCAAAGTGCCCTTCGGCGCACCGGAGATCATCCTTCAGCATCATGGGATGCCCAACGGTATCGGCTTTGCCGTAGATTTGACCTCGCGAATCTCTCCCCTCGCCGCCGTTTTCCAGGTGGTGGAATATATGGTTGATCAAATTCTTGCCACTCCTAAAGGGGAGAAATTTGATGCCCAAGTTTGTCTTGCGGGGATGAATATCAAATTCAATAAAGGTCACTATAAGGAAACCGTGACGGCCCTAGAGTCAATCCAAAAGACTCTCAAGCTCGGTAAATAAACTATGGCCCGAACCATTCGGCATATTTTTTGACAAAATAGGGCAAAAAGATGGCGACATTAAAACGATGCAGGGTCTGCCTTACGCCATCGACCGAACCAGTCACACCTGTGCCATAGTCTGGCACGCCCCTAAAATGCACTCCCAAAAGCTCCCCGCTAACGGTGAACACGGGAGCACCAGAGTGACCTCCTTCAGTATCCACCAGATGTAAAAAATGAGGCAGATCGGGGTCTTCAGAACCATTGAAAAAAATTCGCCCCTCAGAGATGACCTTAAACGATTTGGCGTAATCCATGGCGTGGGGATGCCCGGCGATCAGGACAAAACGGCCTTCAAAACTCTCGCCATCCTTCGCCATAGGTACGTAAGGCAATTGCGGAAGCTCGGCCGGCGATCGAACCCGAAGCAGGGCAAAATCTGCATTGTAGTTATAAACCAGCACCTCTTCACAGGGTAAAAGAATCGGACGCTCCAGTCCGCCGTCCTGGTCGAGCTGGTGATTCAGATGAAAAACAATTTTACCGCAATCTTTGGTTTCACCGATTACCTTATGGGCGATGACGTGGGCCGCAGTCACCACCAGACCCTGGGCAGAGACCAAAGCTGCCGTTCCCCGCTGGGGCAAAAAGATGGTGGCCTTGAAGGCCCGTTTGAGGGCTTCGGCGTGTCCGCTGGCGGGATGGGCCTGCCGAGTAATTATGTCGCGTAAATATCCCTCTGGAAGATAGTAATCCGTCGGCCCGATTTCAATGGCATGGGTAGCGCTACCCCAGAACAAAAAAAAGAAGAAGATGACTTGGATAGACATGTTTTGCCTTTTTCCATGCTCGGCCCCTTCTGTCAAGCTGGCCTCTTCACCTAAATCCAAAGAGTGTGGTAAAATATCTCATTACCATGAAAGCTGACACCCTAGATAAGTTCTGCACAGTTCCCCTTCAGTTTATTAGAAAACACGGGAATAGCATTCCCTTTGATATTTATCTCAAACTTTCCGACAGCAAAGTGGTGAAAATTAGCAACAAGGATGGCGACGTTCACGATATCGTACAGAAGTATGTCGATAAAGGGGTCGATCTCATTTATGCCGAGAAGCAAGATTACCTCACCTGCATAAAAAATTTTCGCGAGGGGTTCACCTCCAAGTTCTTCGACCCCAGTATTCCGGAGGAAGAGAATATTCTCGACCTCAATGCCGGCCTTGAGATGGTGCGGGAGTCGATGAAAAAGATAGGCATGAATGACGAAACTATTCGCATGGCCAAGGAGGTCACACAAAGATCCCTGACCATCGTCTCGGCGCGGCCTAATATCTTCAAATTTTTCGCCGACTTCAAGGAAAAGTGCAGCGAGGAGTATGTCAAAAACACCTTAGTTTCCTACACCACTCTTTCACTCTTGGATACTTTCGATTGGAGCTCTGAGAGCATCAAAGAAAAAATGTCCCTGGCCTGCATGTTACGCGATGTCATGCTCCAACCTAAAGACTTTGCCCTCATCCAGGAGTTTGAAAAAAAAGGCAAGTTTACAGACCTGCCGGAACCACTTTTCAATCATCCGCTTAATACCGCAGCCCTCTTCGAGGCGGATAAAAATCGCTGGCTATCTCAGGATGTTTGCACCCTTATCCGGCAGCATCATGAGCGCCAGGACGGAAGTGGCTTTCCTCTGGGTCTCTCCCATTCCAAGATCACGCCACTGTCCTGCGTACTCATTGTGGCAGATCACTTTATCTCCCTCATGATTGACTACAAATTTGATCTTAAGAAGAAAGCGGAGATCATGGCAACGTTGGAAAGTACCTATACCAAGGGCGGAATGAGGAAGGCCTACGACGCCCTGGCCTTAATCTTGGGTGATTAGATGGCACAGGTAACACATGTCGGCTACATCGGACTGGATCAACGGTACTGGCGCCGTTTTAAAGGCGACTTCACGGATGAATACAGTAAAGTTTTAGAGCCGTCCTTTTATCAGTACGAGCATCTGGACACAAAAGATTTTCCCGCCATTATCAAGGCCATTTTGGATCGCCCCTGTCATATTCTTTACCTTGATTTCAGTGACCAGTTCGACCTGATTTTAAAATTGTCCACCACACTTCAGCGTCTCAACTGCTTTAACAAAATGGTGATCATCGGCATGTTTTCCATGAATGAGTTTACCAAGATGGAAGTCAATGCTTTTCCTATCGGACTCACCTCGTTGCACCTCAAATCCAGCGAAGAAACCCGGGATGCCATCTACTCCGGTGTGCTCTCGGCCTTCCCATCGCTGGCCAAGAAACCCGGGACCTACAATCTTAATCTGGTAAAAGGAAAAGACTATACCGTCTTTGAAATTTGTCGTGTCAACTTTGCCCATGCCACCGGCCTGCATCTCGAATGCTGTGTTCCCTTTAAACCTTCCGAGTCCGTGAAGCTCCCCCACAATGTCTGCCGCGATCTGGTCAAATCCGACGAGCTCAAGGTCAAAAGCATTGACCCCGGTCCCCTCTATTATGATTCTAAAATTGGGGTCTCCTTGGATTTTGAATTTATTAATACCATAGATGAGGCCAAGAAGAACTCGGCCGATAAGATGGAGAAGGCCAGAATTATGGATGCCATCGAACTTAGAAAAGGCGAGGTGGCCAAAGTCAAAGTCGAATACCTCAAGTGGCTGGAGGAAAAAGTAAAAGATTCCGTGCCTAAACGTACCAAACTTTTGATCATCGACCCGACCTTTAATACCATTGCCCAGAGAGACTCACTCTTATGGGACTCCACCTTCTCTTTTCGCATTCAAACCCACCTCCTTAAACCGGATGCTGAGTTACAAAGCTACCTTCCCGATTTTATCGCCATGGAGTATTGCGAAACACCCTACGCGCCTCCGATGCCAGCGGCGGCCGAGGCGCAAAATAACGCCAAACCCGACCCGAAAGCGGTTCCCTTTGAGCAGGACTTTCTGATTCCGCCCTTGGATGATAGCGCGATCAGAAATATCGTATCGGCAATTCAGAAAATTCCCAATTACTCCCCCATCCTGGTGCTCTTTGGAAAAAATAATCTCTCCTCAGAGCAGGCCCGGACCCAATATACCTATGCCAAAGTCGTTGTGGCCCAAGGCCCTATTTCCACCCACACCTTGGTGGACATGGCAAAAACCTTTGATAAAAAAAGCGTCTTTTTCAAAGATACCAAAAGCTTGAAATTATTTTTTTCCAAGCGCGACCCTTTGTCTTTTTGTAATCGCCCTGTCGGAATCAAGCTCCTGAATATCTCCGAGTTTGAACTTTACTTCGAATGCGACCTGGCCCTCGATCAGCGCTGTCGCTTTAAGGCCGTCAACCCCGTGCATTTTTTCTTTACCATTGCCCCTATTCCCAGCACCTCACCGTTTGCCAACCGTCGCAGCACCTATCGGGGAATTATTCAGCTCCTTTCCCGTCAGCAGATTGAAGATCTGCGAAAATTTATCATCAAAAAAGATACATAACATGCACCTCGATGCCATAGCGAGAGAGGTCCTCTTCACCGCCATCCGGGGACGTGGCCCGGGCGGACAAAACGTCAACAAGGTCTCGTCCGCCGCATCCATGCTCTGGGCCTTTTTAGATTCACACGCCATCACTCCCGAGCAAAAGGGATTGATCCGCAATAAGCTGGCCAACTCCATCAACAACGACAATTTGCTTTATATCAGAAGCGATGAGTTTCGCGATCTCGAACGAAATAAGGCGCGCTGTCTGGAAAAGCTGGAGGCCATGCTCAAGCTTGCCTTCCACCGCCCCAAGCCCCGCAAAAAAACCAAACCAACCTATGCCTCGACTGTGCGAAAAAAGGAAAGTAAAACTCGCCGGGGCCAGGTCAAAAAATTGCGCACCAAAGTAAGCTATTAATCCGGGAGATTGCGAATGATGGCGGTGGCCCCTTCGGCGTGATCCTCCAGGCGACGCATATCCGGTGAGGTGGAGGGGTCTGGAGCAGGACAGTGTGGGGCGGTCGGCACGATGGCAGCAGGATTTCTTCCCGCCGGGCAGGCGGCCAAGGTGGTATCAATGGATTTTTTAAAAACCGGTCTCGCCCTTGAGGCGTCGGCCAGGCCCGAATGGTCCCACTGGCCACTATTCCAAAAGGCGGCACTTATCTCGGGGTCACCGGTTTTTCGTCCATGCTCTTTCATCTCGCGATGAAATTTTTCGTACTCCCCGGAATTATCTAGAGCAAATTCGGTAATACCAAAACGCTTGCGGGTTACTTCTTTTTTAATCGCCCCCATCTGCTTGGGACAGTGTTTATCCAGTCTTTCAAACAGCCTCTTTAAAAAGAGCTCCCTCGTCTTATGAAAAGAACCATCTACCACATGGCCATAATTCTCATAGATGGAAGGCGAGATTCGGTCGATTGAAGAAAGCAGGGGCACAACTTTGCTGCAGTCCATGCGCGAGGTGGGATACTTAAACCAGCCGTTGTTTTCAAAAAAATCACCGTTGGGACTCCAGATCACTTCACTTTTTGTCCCCATGCCGGCCAAGGCGGTTTTCAACTTGCCCACAGTGCCCAGGCTGGTGTGCGGATCGCCCAGAAAGCTCGGGTCTAACTCGGCCGCCGCCGAAACATTAATCGTTCTTCCCCGCAAAGCGGCCTTATTTTTATTCATGTACTCAAGCAGCGGGCCATAGGCCTTATCGTAATATTTATCATCCAAAGGCAGATCCGACCGAATTCGCCACTCGGCCTCACCGTTGGCGCTCATGGTGACGATACTCTCTGCATGGGGGATAAAATTAAGTTTGAGGCCGGCCTTCATGACATAATCCAAGCAGCGGTGCAGTTCCTCTTTCCCTATCCCCGCCCCATCCTCATACTGATAGTCCCAGCCATATCTCATAGGACGATTGCCGGCGATGGTCACCCGTCCGCCTGAGTGCCCGCCAGAGTAGTGAATGGGAAAATGCAAAGTCACCTTGTCATGGCCGGAGGCCACACCTCGATCAACCATCTCCTTGCATTTGGCATCCAGGTCCCCAGTCTTAAAGGGAATCAAAGAAAAGGCATAACCCGATCGATTATTGGGTGCACAGGATGCCACCTGCTTTGGCGGCTCCCCGTAAGTGGTAGGAGTATGTCCAACCAGCTTCGCCCGACGTTCCATCCCCTGGATGAAGTAATGGAAACGTTCCTTTTTATAATCCAGTGCCATCTCATTTGAGACAATGCTATCCACCGTTTCCCGTCGTAAATCCCGATTGAAGTGCGCATCGTTCACCGCGCTCCTCATCTCGGCGATAAATTTTTCGTACTTGGGATAAAATTTAGGAAACGAAGCGCGATCAATTTTTAAGATGGCCTCTTTTAAATTATATCGATCGTTTCTAAAAACATTGCCTGGCACGGGCACGCGCAAAGGCCCGATTCGGTAATAGAGTTTGGTCGCGGAACCCTCTTTGACTCTATCAACATAGGCCGCTTCGGAGCGATTCGGTCCGCCTCCCCCATCCCCATCGGCAACATCACTCCTTGTTTCGTCATCCCCGGCCGGAAAAACCGCCTGAGTTTCCACACCCGCATATTCATCGTTCATCAACATCTGATAACGGTGGGAGTTGCGATGTTCTGTTTCAACATCGTCCGAGCTGGCCCAGGAAGACAAAAGGACGGCAAAAAGTAACAACACCATGGTCTCTTATCGGACCTTTTTATGGCGAACTATAAATGAGATTAACTCTCCGATATTACTCCGTTTTATTCGGATGCTCGATAGGACGATAAGACTCATTATGTTTAAGTTCCTGTGGCCTGTTATCTTCGGTCTCACAATGGGTTTTTCCTTTCCGGCGCATCGGGGGGCAACGCGCGAAGGATTAGTGGGTTTTTCAGGCCCGGTCATGACAGAGATTGAGGAGGCCAACTTATCCGTGGACAAGGGGCTGCTGGAGAATACCCGCGCGGCCCACTTTGACAGCGATACCTTTGCCGGCGGTTCGGCGTTTATCAAGGCCAATTTCAATCAGGCCCTTGAGCACTTGGGTGACTGTGACGTGGCCAATGCCCGCAAATCTTTTGGGATGGCCCTGCATACGCTGCAAGACTTTTACGCCCATTCCAACTGGGTGGAAAATCACCTCGGCAATCTCAATGCGGACATGGATCTCATGAATTTACAGGAGATCACTCGCGTTCAAAGCGGTGTTTCTATTCCCGCCAAATGCTGTCGCGATATGGCCTTGCCCCAGTGTTCGAACTTCGGTCTAACCACCGGCTACTGGAAGCGGGACAATCTCGACAACAGACACTGCTCCCACGCCAGTCTTAACAAGGATTACCCCACTCATCGCTACCATGTCCAAGCGCGGGAGGCGGCCACCCAGGCAACACGCAAACTCCTTCGGCAATTTTTGAGTCAAATTGTGGCGCAAAATGGTGAGAGGCGTGGCACCTATCTGGCAGAATATTTCTCCGGCACCCAAACCAACCAGGACCCGCGCTTTTGCTCCCGGGAAATTCAGGTGGCGTGCAAGCAGAATCCGGTCAATCTGATCCCGTCTAAGGTGCAGATTATTCTCGAACAGATCATCAATAAGCTCCTCGAACGGGAAGTCCCCGAAGATCATTACGAACAGTAATTCCCAATGGCGCACGGCACGGTGGCAGCTTTAAATTTTACTGTGCTAGAATCCGCGCGCTAACGAAATTGTTCCATTAATCCAAGGAGACTTCTATGCCAGTCGCGACCTACGACCAATATTGCAAAATGCTCGACCGCGCCTACAAAGGCGGCTTCGCCTATCCTGCGATCAATGTCACTTCACCCTCTACCGCCAATGCCGCGATGAAGGCCTTCGCTGACAAGAAGTGCGATGGAATTATTCAGGTGTCCACCGGCGGCGGCGAATTTATGTCCGGTCAGGCGGTTAAGGATATGGCCCTTGGCTCAATCAGCTTGGCCCAGCACGTTCACTTGATGGCCGAAAAATATAATGTTTTATACGCACTCCACACCGATCACTGCCACCCCAAGTATCTGACGAAATTTTTGGCCCCTCTGATTACTGAAACTGAAAACCGTCGTAAAAAAGGCATGCCCAACCTGTTTAACAGCCACATGTTTGATGGCTCTGAAGTTTCCCTTGAAGAAAACCTCAAAACATCGGCTGAACTCTTGGAACGTTGTGCCCGCGCCCAGATTATTCTGGAAGTTGAAACCGGCGTGGTGGGCGGTGAAGAGGACGGCCACAATAACGAAGGTGCACCAAGCTCAAAACTTTATACCACTCCGGAAGAAATGGTGGCCGTGGCCAAAAGACTGCGCCCTCTCGGTCGCTTTCTCTACGCCGCCACCTTCGGCAACGTCCACGGGGTGTATAAACCAGGCAATGTAAAATTGCGCCCCGATATCTTAAAGCGCGGCCAGGAAGCCGTGGTGGCAGCTCTTGGAAAAGAGGCCCGTCACCAGCTCGTCTTCCATGGCGGCAGCGGTTCTGAGCTATCCGAGATTCACGAAACTCTCCAGTACGGGGTGGTCAAGATGAACATCGACACCGATACCCAGTATGCCTACACCCGCGCGGTGGTGGATCATATGTTTAAAAATTATGATCAGGTTCTCAAGGTTGACAGTGAGGTCGGCGGCAAGAAATTCTACGATCCCCGTGCCTGGCTCAAGGCCGCCGAAAACAAAATGACCGAGCGAATTTACCAGGGTATTACTGATTTGAAGGCGGAAGGCACATCACTCCTTCATTCCTAAACGAGGCCTTATGAAATTCTTCATCCTGCTTTTTCTTTCCTGTCTGCTGGGAGTCACCCAGGCCTTTGAACTCAAGGCCGGCCCCTTCATGCAAAACGTGACCTCCAATTCGGCGGTCATCCGAATGGAAGCCAATTTCGAAGGCACACCCAAGATTATCTTTTTTCGCGAAGGCGAAACGGAAAATTTTTCGGTCAATGCCATGCTGATCGAACGGCCATTTCACTCTGACAAGAAGGCGGCCCTTTATCAGGCCAAGCTGATGGGCCTGGTCAGTGGTGCCCGCTATCTCTATCAGATTCAGCAGGGTACACAAAAGAGCGGACTCTTTCTTTTCAAGACTTTGTTTAAAGAACCCCATGCCTTTGCCTTTCTGGCCCTTAGTGATGCCCAAAATGGACAGAAGGTCACCTCCCAGGTGATAAATCAGAGCGTGATGAAGTATGCCTTTGCCAGCTATTTAGATGAGCGCACTTTTCCCATCAGCTTGGCCCTCTTCACCGGCGATCTGGTGCAAAAAGGCAACGAGTACAAGCGCTGGAATGAGGAGTTCTTCGCACCCTTGGCACCGCTGCTCACTCGCTTAAGTCTCTATCCGGCCATCGGCAATCATGAGGAGAACACCCCTTATTATTTTTCCTATTTTGATCTTCCCAAAAATGGCTCGCCCGAGAATTTGGGCCACTGGTATAGCGTTGACTATCAAAATGTGCGCTTTATCACTCTGAATTCCAATCCCCCTTATACCAACGAAAATCAGCTCGCCTGGCTCGAATCCCTACTCATGGCCACCGAACAGCGCGATGATTTTGATTTTGTGGTTGTCCAGCTTCACCATCCGGCGGAGTCGGAGCTGTGGCTTGAGGGGGAGTCCGCCTTTGCAAAAACAGTTCACACCAAATTGAGCGAGTGGAGCGGCAAGAGCGGAAAACCCGTGGTGGCGATTGCCGGCCACACTCACGGTTACTCCAGAGGACAAGACGCGGACTCGTCACTCTTTAAACTCATCAACGGATCAATTGGCGGGGATACGGACAACTGGGGTGAGTTCAAGCAGATGGATTATTTAAACTATGTCATGAGCAAGGATGAGCACGGCTGGTGCCTGGTCCAGGTCACACTCGGGGCCAATGCCACCATGTCATTCAAACGATACAGCTTTGGTAAAGATGGAAATGTTAGGGATCAAGGAATTGTTGATCAGTTTATCTTACGGAAAAATAATTTAGCGCCCGAGGTTCCCACACTTAAACTTGAGACCGCCGGAATTATGGCAAGCGCCTTTCAAGAGGAGCAAGGCGACACCCACCTCACCACCCAGTGGCAGGCCTCTGCCACCAGCGCCATGGATAAGGTTTTTTGGAGTCGCACCAATCACGCCTTCAACGAATACGGGGGCACCTTTACGGATCTGAAGCCGACGTTGACCGCTCTTGCCCTTTCGGAAATTACCGGAGCGGCGGCGCTAAAAACAATTTTTGTGCGCGCCCGATACCGCGACTCGGCCCTGGCCTTCTCTGAATGGAGTGCCCCCATCGAGGTTCAACTCAAGAGATAGAACGGGTCTTTGACACAATCTCAAAAGTATTTTTACTGGGGCCGACGGCCAGAATATTATCCAAGGCCACCTTCATATGCTTTTTCAGCTCCGGAGGCAGTCGGTGATAAAGGGAAAATCCCTTGGCAAGACCGCTGGCCATCTGAGGATTAATTTTATCAATCTGGGTGATGCGATCAGAGATAAACTGATAACCCTCACCATCGAGACGATGAAATTGGGCATGGTTTTGCCGGAAAGATCCATAGAGCACGCGAACAAAATTAGGAATCTTGTTGTCGAAGACAGGATCTTGCTCCAGCTTGCGCGCCATCTTCAAGGCGTCGGGAGCGGGGACTGAAACATGCGTGCCAATCCATTTTTGAATGGTGAGATTATCGTGCTTCCATTGCCCATAAAAGTCACCGCTCACCTGATTTCTCTCCTGCTCACTCCCCCACCATATCAAGGCCTGCAGGGCCGCAAACTGGTCGGTAAAATTCTTGGCCGTTTGGTATTGCTTGAAGGCCAGGGCAATTCCATCGGAGCCACTTTGAGCAAGATAGTGCAGGATTTTATTTTTAAGCGCACGCCGTCCCACAGACACCGGGTCAAGGGAATAGGCCACCTGATTTTTGAGATACAAATCCGTATAAAGCTCCTGCATCTCAGGACGTAATTGCCGGGCCAGCTCCCGATGGAGTTCGGTTGAGGCCTGATGGATGGGATGAATGAGGGCGGTTTTGCCCTCGAGATGCAGTACTCCCTCAGGGGGTAAAGTAAGGGCCTTGGCCTTCAGACTGTCATCGAGAGTGCTGTCGAGCAAAAGCTTCCGGTAGGCACTGAAGTAGGCCTGGGGAATTTTTTTGAGCAAAAGTTTTTTTTGCGCCAGATCCATGATGACTTTTGTTCCCATCACCTGGGAGGCCTCATAGCGATTAAAGGCATCG
This sequence comes from Bdellovibrionales bacterium GWA2_49_15, assembly GCA_001769855.1. Taxonomy (GTDB): domain Bacteria; phylum Bdellovibrionota; class Bacteriovoracia; order Bacteriovoracales; family Bacteriovoracaceae; genus GWA2-49-15. The sequence continues at coordinate 129,751 of MEPP01000001.1, forward strand.
GTATCGTTGGCCATCAGAAAGGCCAGTTCATCAAAGGCATAGGGGGCCTCAAGGATAACCGGGGCGGAGAAGGAACGATTGAGGGAAGGAATGGGTTTTTCTTTCACATTCTTAAACACAAAAGTTTCTTTTTTCTTTCGGACATGTAAGGTCTCCAGCTTGATCGGGATCTCGGCACCTTCACCACTCAGGAGGCCCACTCGCAAGGGAAAATGCAGCGGCAATTTTTTGGGTTGACCTTTGCTTGGCGCGCAGGATTGCTCCAAGGTCAACTCAAAAGTTGATCGCGCTTTTTTCCACTGCCAGCTGGCCTTAAGCTTGGGAGTCCCCGCCTGCTTGTACCAGCGCTTAAACTGGCTGAAGTCATAACCGCGATTGGCCACACTTAGAGCATGGAGAAAATCATCCGTCGTCACCGCCTGCCCGTCATAAAGTTTAAAGTATCGATCCATGCCCTTGCGAAAGCCACCGGCCCCGAGCATGGTATGGGTCATGCGAATGACTTCAGCGCCCTTTTCATAAACAGTAGGGGTATAAAAGTTATTAATCTCAATGTAACTTGCCGGCCGAATCGGATGGGCGTTGGGCCCCTGATCCTCGGGAAATTGAGCGGCACGCAGGCGCGCCACCTGGTGAATTCGATCCACCGCCCGCGCCCCTAAATCAGAGGTGAATTCTTGGTCGCGAAAAACCGTCAAACCTTCTTTTAAAGTGAGCTGAAACCAATCCCGGCAGGTGACACGGTTCCCGGTCCAGTTATGGAAATATTCATGCCCGATGACACCTTGGATGGAATGAAAATCATCATCCGTGGCACTTTTGGTATCGGCCAAAACGAAGGCGGAATTGAAAATATTCAAACCCTTGTTCTCCATGGCGCCCATATTAAAGGCACCCACCGCCACGATCATAAAAATGTCCAGATCATACTCAAGCCCGAAGGTATCCTCATCCCACTTCATCGATTCTTTCAAGGAATTCATGGCATGCTGACAACGCGACTCTACCCCTTTGTCACAGTAGATACGCAAAGCAATCTTTCGCCCAGACTTAGTGGTAAAATAATCCTGAATCATGCCCAGGTCACCGGCGACCAACGCATACAGGTAGCAAGGTTTTGGAAAAGGATCGTGCCACTCCACAAAATGCCGGCCACTGGGCAGCTCGCCTGACGCAATGGGATTGCCATTCGAGAGCAGGACCGGATAGGCGGCCTTGTCGGCAATAATTTTCGTTGTATATCGGGCCATGACATCAGGGCGATCTAGAAAGTAAGTGATACGACGAAAACCCTCAGGCTCATTTTGGGTACAATACAAATTGCGCGCCAGATAGAGGCCGTCTAAGGCGCTATTGCCTTGCGGATTGATCATATTCTTGATGGTTAGTTCAAATTTTTTGGGTGGTCGATGGAGAGTGAAATGCTCCGGCCCGACTGAATACTCACTGGCGGGCAAGCTCTTCCCATCAAGACTCGCTTCCAGAAACTTCAGCTCCTCACCATTTAAAATTAATGGCACCTTCTTCTTGCCCGGACGGGTGCGAATTTTGAGCCTGGACTCAACCACGGTCTCCGTAGGATGTAAGTTAAACGTCAGAAAAACATCCGTAATCTCAAAAGCAGGTTCTCGGTAGTCTTTAAGAAAAATTGCCTTGGGTCCCGCAGTCTTCATTTCTGATCCTTCTTTATTAATTTAGTCAAAACACAAGATGACGTTGACCGTATTTCGGGCCTGGCCTAAAATGATACAGGGCAGACACGAAAATTATCAAACAACCATGGCAAAATAGAATGTCAAACAAGAGTAGTAAAGAGAGTAATCAAAAAGAGAGCAGTAAGGACCCGAATAAAAAGCATTATTTTACTACGGTTTCACTCGAGGAAGTACAACAGGTTTTCCCCAAAATGGCGCAGCAAAATTCCGAAATCCATTTATGGAAAAAGGGCCATGAAGAGGAAGATATCGAGGTTTTTGAGGTTTTCAACTATCTCCCCTTGCGAAATAAACTTCTCATCCGAAAAAAAGGCAGTCTCCTCGTCAAACTCATCCCGACGACTCTCATCAGTGAAAATATTTTCTTTAAAATACCGTTTGAAAAATTCAACTACCTGTCCACCGGTATCTTGCTAAAAGATGATGAATCAAAAGAGTATGTTATCAACCTTTGCAATGAGGTGTTTAAAGGTCAGCAACGAACCAACTACCGCCTCGCCACTGGGCCGCATATCTCGGTGCAATTCAAGATGGACGAGACTGTCTTTGAAGCGCTGGACATTAGCGCCGGAGGAATTTCCACCATCATTCCCCTTGCGGAACAAAACCGTTTTAAGAAGGGCAGAATTATTGATGCCTGCATCCTGCGCTTTAATAAAAAAAATTACAACATCCCCAAGGCCCTCATCGCCGCGGTCTGGGAGCAAAAAGACCGAGATGGCAACCTTCTGCCTGAGCTCAAAATAGGAGTCCAGTTTCTGGATCTCGCCAAAGAAGTTGAAGAGGCCCTCGTCCAGCACGTCAACAGCGAAGCGCGAGGGGAAGAAATTAGAAAAAAATTTTTTATGAAGTAGCTCGCTAACTACCTAAAAACACTCTCCCCAAAATCACTTTTCAAATTGACGAACTGGGCCCAGATGGGTATGCATGGTGCATAAAAAATGCTGGTTTCCAGAACAAAATCCTTCAAGTTTGAACGCTAAAGAGGGCCCATGAGCAATACTTACTCTTATTCGGACAATAAAATCCTGCAAAAGGCCAATATGCTTCGCCAGATGAAGCTCTACCCCTTTTTACGACCCATAGAGGCCACTGAAGGGGCCACCGTGACGGTTGGTGGGAAACGTCAGGTCATGATCGGCTCTAACAACTATCTCGGACTCACCCACCATCCCGAAGTTATCGAGGCAACTATTAAGGCCGTCATGCAATACGGCACCGGCTGCACAGGCTCGCGCTTTTTAAATGGCAATCTTTCCATTCATGAGGAGCTTGAGGAAAAGTTGGCCCGTTATATCGGCCATGAGGCCGCCATTTTGTTCTCCACCGGGATGCAATCCAACTTAGGTGCTCTGCCGGCCCTTTCCGGCCCAAAAGACTGTCTTATTTTTGATAACGAAAACCATGCCTCCCTGGTGGATGCCACCAGACTCGCCATGGGAGCGACTTTTAAATACAAACATAATGACATGGAAGGCCTGGAGGAGCAGCTTCAGCAGTCCTCTGGTCGCTTTAAAAATATAACCATAGTGGCCGATGGTGTGTTCTCCATGACCGGCAACATCGTCAACCTGCCCGAGATGACGAAGCTGGCACGAAAGTATAGCGCCGCTATTTATATTGACGACGCCCACGGCCTTGGAGTGCTGGGCCACCAAGGACGAGGAACCTTGAACCATTTTGAGCTGACCGATCAGGTCGACTTCAACATGGGAACCTTCTCGAAATCCTTCGCCAGTATTGGAGGATTTGTCTCCGGCCCCAAGGACGTCATGGACTACGTTCGCCATGCCGCCCGTTCCTTTATGTTTTCGGCTTCGATGCCGCCTTCGGCCGTCGCCACCGTTCTCAAATGTTTGGAGGTCGTTCAGCGAGACACTGATATTCATGCCAGTCTCTGGAGCAATGTGAAATTCATGCAACAGGGCTTCAAAGATTTAGGTTTCTACACCTATAACTCGCAGACCCCCATCATTCCTATTTTCATTGGCGATGATATTAAGGCCATGCAGGTGACCGCCTTCCTGCAGGATAATGGCATTTTCTGTACCCCCGTGATTCCACCAGCAGTCCCCAAGGGTGAGGCCCTGATTCGAACCAGCTACATGCCCATTCATACGAAAGAGGATCTCACCTACGTCCTGGAGATCTTTGGTCGCGCCAAAAAAACTTTTCAAATACCAACCAAACAATAGGAACCTATGGAAACACAATCAAGCTCCTGCTGTGCCAAAGGCCAATGTCAGTCAACTCAAACGTCTTCGGTGCAAATCAGAGAGGTGGATGGCAAGAAGGCCATTGCCGCCTTTGTTGATTTGCCCTGGGCCCTTTATAAAAATGACACCAACTGGGTTCCGCCACTAAAAATGGCGGTGAAAGATCTCCTGGCCCCCAAACACCCCGTCTACGAAACCTGTGACGTGAAATTATTCCTGGCCTATAAAAACGGTCAATGCTGTGGAAGAATTATGGGCGTGGTCAATCATCACCATAATCAATTTCACAATGAGAAAGCGGCCCAGTTTGGGTTTTTTGAAGCCGTCAACGATAGCGAAGTCGCCAATGCCCTCTTAAAGAAGGTGGAAGATTGGTCCCTGGCCCAAGGGATGGAAATGGTGCGCGGCCCTTTCAGTCCTTCAAGTAATTACGAATGCGGGCTTTTGGTGGAAGGATTCCATGATGCCCCCCAGATCATGATGACCTATAACCCCCCCTACTTTCAAAATTTGATTGAGGGTGCTGATTATCAAAAATCCATGGACCTCCTGGCCTATCAGTTCGATATGTCTTTTGTAATGCCCGAAAAAATCTCAAAAATTTCTAAAAAAGTTGAAGCGTCGGCCAACATCACCTATCGAACCATCAATATGAAAAATTGGGCGAGCGAAGTGGCGCTCATGCGTGAAATTTACAACACCGCCTGGGAAAAGAACTGGGGCTTTATTCCCATGACCGAAGATGAATTCGCCCATACCGCCAAAGATCTTAAAACCGTGATTGATCCCAACTTGGTTCTCTTCGTTTATGTGAAAAATGAGCCGGCAGGATTTATCGTAGGCCTTCCCGATTACAACCAGATTTTCAAAACCATTCCCAATGGCAAGCTCTTCCCCACAGGACTTTTTAAACTCCTGACCGGGAAAAAGAAAATTACTCGTTTCCGCGTCCTCACCATGGGGGTCAAGGAGAAATTCAGAAATCTTGGTTTGGCGTCACTCATGTACGTCAAGGCCTATGAGAATGCCCGGAAGACCTATCGTGAGTGCGAGATGAGCTGGATTTTAGAGAGCAACTTTAATATGAATCGCCCGCTCCAGCTGATGGGGGCAACTCCGTACAAGCGCTATCGCATTTTTGAAAAGGTCTTGCGCGTTCATTAGTGAGCTACGGCGCCCGTAGCAGATCCATTTTTTTTAGTATGACAGCGACACCCAGGGGCCCATGGCCTCATGGCCTCTTTTCTCATAATGCATGAGTGACACCTTAAGGTCATGCTGTGCCCACCACTTGTAGAAGGGATGATGGTCGCGGTAATTCGAGGCGGCGCGGACTCCCTCTGAGGCAAAGCCCGCCAGGAAAAAGCCGCCGACCACATCAGAAAGATAATGTTTTCCATCCTGGACTCGATGGACGGCCGACATGACCGTGAAGGCCAGGGGTGCCACACTCCATAGCGGCCCATAAAACTGCAAAGTTTTAAAGAAAAGCGCGGCATATGGGATGACATGTCCGGAGGGAAAGCTGGAGGTGTCTCGAAAGTCGGTTTCCCAGTTTGATAAATTGGCCTCATTGGGACGACGATGGATAGGCACATAACTCAAGGCCCCGCTTTCCAATAAGGCGATGTAGACGGTGGCGGCATATTCTTTGCTGAACTGAACCAATTTTTCATCCTGCAGGTATGTTCCCGTGTACCAAACCCCCATATGAAAAAAGGGCATATTCATGATAATGCCGAAATTGCCGATCGTCGCCAGATGCCAGGCCACGTCCCCGCGCATGTAATGATGACTGATCCGTTTATCTTCACGGAAAGAATACCAAAGGGAAGGTGTCGCCATCCCCGCCCAGCACAAGTTAGCTTGCTGCGTAAACTGCAGCCCCGCACCGGCATACATGTATCGACCGGTATCCTTCACCGCCCCCCATAGGGAACTTTCGATGGAGACACTTTCCTCGGTGGCCCAACATCTTGCGGATGCGATAAGAAAAAATGACAAGAAAACGAATTTTTTCATTCTTAATCAACAGTTTTAAGGATGTAATCCCACAAAGGCGAGCTAACGCCATACTTACATGGCCGATGATTATAGTGATGCTTGAGGTGATAAGCACGCAAAAAACGTCCCGCCGGACTCGTCATGGGAAAGTGGTGAGTGGCATAATGAATATAATCGTAAGCAAGATATCCGATCAAAAAGAAAGCCATAAAAAGCGACAAAAATTTCGGCGCAATCACCAGCTTGAATCCTAAATAAAGCACCCCGACAATAAGGAGAGCGGGCACAGGGGGCATTACTAAACGTCGACCATCCTGGGGATCGTCATGATGAAGGCCATGGAAGAGATAAACGAGTCTCTTGCCGAAAGAACTTGCCGCCTCATAATGAAAGACAAAACGATGAAGCCCATATTCGGTCAAGGTCCAAACCAGCAAACCTATCAAGGCCCAGAGGAAATAAGTACTCAAGGAGTGATGGTGGATTTGATGACTCTGGTAAAACAGGGCCAGAATAATCGGACTCCAAAGTATCGCCGGGATAGCCGGATGAATATGGGTCATGGCCTCTAAGACAGGATTTTTAAACAGGCGTATAGAAACATGCTCTTTACTCATAACGGGTCCTTTTAAATCGAAGCGAAAAGATAATGGATGCGAGCATTTTTGTAAACCTCGACAGGACTTAATTGGCCGTTATGGCCAATTAATGGCATGATGAGGCCAATGCAATTTTCAACCCTAATACTCATCTCAATCATACTCCTTCCGATCTCCTCACTGGCCTTGGCGACGAATCGTGAATTTAAAGTAACCGTGGTCGAGATCAAAGATGAGGTCTGGCCAAAGTTGATTATCGAAGGCCCGATCAGTGCTGATCCTCTGACGGCAGTGGCCCTCTATTATGATCTCGATAACCAGCACAGCTACATCCCGGATCTTCCGGTCTCGCTGCCGATCAAACATCTTTCGCCGACGGAGGTGCATACCTACTACGAGAGACAGTTGCCATGGCCGTTTGATAAGGGAATTTACGTCAATGGAACAATATTGGAAAAGGTCTCCCATGGGCATCGGGTGACCTGGTACCAGGTCTTCAATCCGGACTCCCATGATGCCAAGGGCAGCGCCACCTTCGTGACTCACCCGGAAGGAACCTGGATGACTTACGAAACCTTTGTGCGGCCAAAAAGTTTGTTTGCAGGAATGATTAAGAAAATTTTTCAAAAGGAAACGGTGGCGGCCTTGTATGCCATGAGAGAGCACGTGGAATCAGTTTCCAAACATTCTCCCACTTTGGCCGAGAAATATCGCCAGTACATTTTACAGGCCTATCAAGGGATGGCACCTTTCGAACCCAGCATTAAAGAAAACGCCACAAAAATCGAACGAATCCAAAAAATAATTTTTGGCCACTAAACAATAAACCTTCGCACCTTCTGAGCTGCTCAGTTTGGTATCTATTAGGTTTCGGACACTTGCACAAATCTGTAGAATTGTTTTTCGCACTGTGAACAAATGTTAGAAAAAAGACTTTTAATTTTTCAAATACATTCTTAGAATGAAAGTAAGTGAGACATCACACAATGTGATCGACGTTAAAAAATGGATTTTGCAACGTCGATTCTTCACTTTCCCCTAATGTAAGATTTTGTAGATATAAGCAATCACCGCCCGGGGAAACAGGCCGAATTGAAGCGTCATGACGAACATAATACCAGCCACGGCAATGGGCCCCATGAGCAGGCCGGTTTGCCGCCTTTCCAGGCCTTCTGTGGCAGGTTCCATATACATAAGCACAATCACCCGCAGATAGTAATAAACGGAGATTAACGAGCTTAAAACGGCAATCACCACGAGGAGCGTCCCGCCCTGACTCACGATATTGCTCAGAAGAATGTATTTACCAATAAAGCCTGCCGTCATGGGAATGCCCGCCATGGCCAACATAAAAACGGAGAGGGCCAAAGCCAGATAGGGGCGCTTCTCGGCAATTCCCGCAATCTCGGTGAAACTGACATCCCGCTGATGGGTGTCGGCCAGCAAAATAACAATGCCCATGGCCCCCAGAGCGCTGAAAACATAAAAGGTTAGATAAACGATAATAGGAGCAGCTCCCGTCGACCCTTCCGCACACACCAACACTCCGGCCAAGAGATATCCGGTATGGGCAATGGAAGAGTAGGCCAAAAGACGCTTAAGCTCATGCTGGGCCAGGGCCGCCAGGTTGGCATAAAGCATGGTCACGGCGGCAAATAACCAGAAAATTACATAAAAAAGCTGTCCGTACTTACCCGGCAACATAAAATACAGCTGCTGAGAAATTTTGATTAAAGGAATAAAAGCGGCGAATTTCACGGCGGCACTCATAAAACCGGTGATGGAATGGGCCGCTCCCTGATAAACGTCCGGAATCCAAAAATGGAAAGGAAAGGCACCGACTTTAAAAAATAAACCGGCGAGAATGAGCAGGCCTCCCGCAGACAAAAGGGCAAGGGCCGCAACAGAGTCGGAGCTGAGCAAAAGTGAAATGGCACGCAAACCAAAAGTCCCGGTCGCCCCATAGACCAAAGCTGAACCGTAGACCAGCATGGCCGAAGCAGCACCGCCTAAGATGAAATACTTCAAAGAGGCCTCAATAGAATAGGAAGCGGTTCGTTGCATTCCCACGAGAACGTAAACCGCCAGTGACATAATCTCGATTGCGATGAACATGAATAGAAGATGATTGGTTTGCGCTAAAAGGATCATCCCGGCCAGGGAGAAAAGCACCAACGGATAAATTTCTGGCAAAAGACCTTCACGCTTCGACTGTCCAGTCACAAGTAACAGCGACAAGAAACCAATGCCCATGACGATCAAAGATAAAACACGGGTAAAGGGATTAAAAATTAAAATATCGCCAAGAATGCTCACTTCAGGGGCATCGATGTTTTGCGCCTGAAAGATCATAATCACCAGAGTGCCTATTAATGATAGCCAAATTGAGCAACGGTGCCCTTTATCTCCTGCGGCGGCGGCAATGATCAGAGAAATCACCGCCAGAAAGGCCAAAGCTATCACCGGGCCCAAATCCCAAAGTTCTGCCGACCCAAGGGTGGTATATTTAAAGAGTTCGGTTAATCGATCCATATCATTATCTCCAATTCTTTATTTTAGGAATGGTACGAGGCCATTGGCATAGAGATCCAGAGTCGCCTTGGATTTTGCAAAGAAAAACTCTGGAAAAAATCCAATCCCGAAAACTAAAATGGCCAGTCCCACCATGGCGGTAATTTCTTTACTGCTGATGTCGGTGAGATGATGAACACCTTCATGCTGACTGACCGGCCCGAGCATAACCATCTGGTAGGCCTTAAGGGCATAAACGGCACCAAGGATCACACCCAATCCGCATACTGCGGCAACGGTCGGGGCCACCTGAAAGGAGCCAAGCAGAATGGCAAATTCACCCACAAAACCATTAGTACCGGGCAGGGCGACAGAGGATAAAGTAATGATCATGAAGGCCACGGCCATCATGGGAACAACCTTGGCCAACCCGCCAAAATCGGCCAGATTTCGAGTATGCATACGCTCATACAAAAAACCGACAATCAAAAAGAGTCCACCGGCCGAGATACCGTGGTTGATCATTTGATAAAGTGAACCCGACAAGGCCACTTTCTCAAAGCTAAAAAGTCCGACGATGATGTACCCCATGTGTGAGACAGACGAGTAGGCCACCAGTCTTTTAAAATCTGTTTGCCCTAAGGCACAGAGAGCACCATAGATGATGCCGACACCCCCTACCCCATAGAAAAAAGGCTTCATCAAAGCCGCAGATTCAGGAAAGAAGGGAATCGCGATTCGCATCAGGCCGTAGGTTCCCATTTTTAAGAGCACCGCTGCTAGAAAAACCGAGCCAAGAGTGGGGGCCTGCACGTGAGCATCCGGCAACCAAGTGTGGAACGGCACGATGGGAACCTTTATGACGAAGGCCAGAGCAAAGGCCAAAAAGAGTAACATCTGAGGACTGCTCAAGGCCGCCCAGCAAGACGATTGGTCTAGCGGAAGGTTGATCGCATTAAAATTGCTCATGAGAGCGGAGGGAATGCCGGTGATTTGTTGCTGGGTGCGCACGAGATAAAAAATCGCCACCAACATAAGGAGGGAGCCGACCATGGTATACAGGAAAAACTTCACGGTGGCGTAGACTCGTTCTTTCCCCCCCCAAATACCGATCATGAAAAACATGGGAATCAGAACAATTTCCCAGAAGAAGTAAAAGAGAAACAAATCTGTGGCCAAAAATGTTCCGTACATTCCGCTCTGTAACAACAGCACCATGGCGACAAAAAAGCGTTCTTTTTTAAGCGGGTTCCCGGCCTTAGGCCATGTTCCAAGAATTCCAATGGGTGAAATCACCGCCGTTAACATCACCAAAGGAAGCGAAATTCCATCAATCCCTAAGGCGTAAAAAATTCCGAAGGACGGAAGCCAAGCTGTCAGCTCGACAAATTGAAATTCGGCAAGTTGTCCGTCAAAGCTATACCATAATTTTAAGGCCAATAAGAGATTCACAAGAGATGCCACCAGGGCCCAAGAACGAAAGTGGGCCTCCCAAGCTTTCGGCAGCAGAAACAAGATTACGGCCATCAACACTGGTGTAAAAATAATCCAACTCAGTAAACACGATGTCATAACTTCCTCACAAAGCTCAAAAAAACTTCAACAAACTTAAGGCAATATCTTATAGGCCATCCACAACAGCACAATTAATCCGATTCCCAAACCTAAAGCGTAGGTCTGGATATCTCCTGTCTGAATCGTCCGAACTCGTTTTCCGAGATCTCGAGTGGCACGCCCGACTGAAACCACCACATTATCAATCACAAGTTTATCAATAATATTGGCACTAAAATCTCCGAGCTTCCGCAAGGGATTTACAACCAGAAGATGGTAGCATTCGTCGACATAATATTTATTTTCCCAAAGCTTTTGCAGGCCGGCAGTTGAGGGAATAAATTGGGAGATATTGAACTTCTCTTTAAAGGATTTGAGCCCCAGAATAAAACAGCTCACGGCCAAGACGATGGAACCTCCCATAACCAGGCCCTCGTGAAGACTTAACTGCACCCCCACCAGGGGTAAATTGCGAGTTTGAATAACCGGATCAAGCCAGTGAGACAGCACATGAGGAATGTGCCCTAAAGCCGCCCCCAGTAAATGCGGAACACCTAACAGACCGCCAAAGGTTGCCAACACCGCCAAGACATAAAGAGGAATGAGCATGGTGGCAGGTGACTCATGAAGATGGTGAAGTTTTTCATGATCGAGTCGTTCCGAACCAAAAAAAGTCATCGCCAGCATCCGTCCGGTATAGATGGCCGTTAGGGCGGCGGTAAACACACCGACAAAAAAGAGGTGGGACTGCCCGCCGGGAAGAGCGATGGTGCTATAGAGAATTTCATCCTTCGAAAAAAAACCAGAAAAGATCGGGATACCGGAGATCGCCAGTGAGCCGGCCAGCATGGTGAGGTAAGTATGAGGGAGATGTTTTTTTAACCCGCCCATCTTGGTCATATCCTGTTCGCCACTACAGGCATGAATGACTGAGCCTGAACCCAAGAACAAGAGGGCCTTGAAAAAAGCATGGGTCATAAGATGAAAAACGGCAGTTTGGTAGGCACCCACGCCACAGGCCAAAAACATAAAGCCCAGCTGTGAAACGGTGGAGTAGGCCAACACTTTTTTAATATCTTTTTGAGCGATGGCAATCGTCCCTGCCATTAAGGCGGTGAAGGCGCCAATATTTGCCACCACAGACATGGCGACAGGAGATAAGTCAAAGAGCGGATTTAAGCGCGCAATCATGTAGACGCCGGCGGTAACCATGGTGGCCGCATGAATCAAGGCAGAGACGGGTGTGGGGCCGCTCATGGCATCGGGAAGCCAAACAAAAAGTGGGATTTGGGCCGACTTGCCGGTCGCCCCGACAAAGAGGGCCAGGCAAATGGCCGTCGCCAGCGAGGCAGAAATACCTGGACCGCTTAAAATGGCACTGCGAATCTCAGTAATGGTTAAAGTCCCAAAGGTTTTATAGATCAAAAACATGCCGATCAGAAAGCCTAAATCGCCAATCCGGTTGACGATAAATGCCTTCTTTCCCGCATTGGCCTTCTCAGTATCCGCATACCAAAAACCGATGAGGAGATAGGAGCAGAGGCCGACACCCTCCCAGCCAAAAAATAATAAGGCCAGGTTGTTTCCCATGACCAGCAGGAGCATGGCAAAGCAGAACAGATTTAAATAGCTGAAATATCGGCCGACACATTTTTCGTGGGACATGTACCCAATACTGTAGAGGTGGATGAGGGATCCGACTCCAGTGATAATCAAAACCAGCACCCCCGAAAGCCTATCGATGCGAAGTTCAAAGGGAATCTTGAAATTTCCGATTTCCAACCATTGATAGACAGTGCTGCCAAGAGCAGGACTCTCGCCCGGTTCCACGTGTCCGGTAATGCCACAAACCGCCACCACGGCCAGCACAAAGGCCGTGCCGATCGCGAAGGTGGCCACAAAACCGGACTCTAGGGCACTGGCCTTGGCAAACCCTCGATGGAAAAGTGGTAACACAACACCATTGATCAAAAAGCCAACGAGAGGCAAAAGCAAGATTAGGACTGGAAGATTTGATTCGGTCATATCATTATCCTTTTAAGGTCGCAGCATTCTCGGTCTTTATAGAATTAAAATGGCGATAGAGATTAACCAAAATGGACAGGCCGATGGCGGACTCAGCCGCGGCAATCGTGATGGTAAAAAAAACTTGAATCTGACCATCGACTTGCGAAAGATATTGAGCAAAGCCGACCAAAGATAAGTTAGCGGCATTCAACATCATCTCAATCCCCATCAGGATGATGATGGTATTCCGCCTGACCATCACTGTCAGAAGCCCCAGAGCGAATAAAAAAGCAGCAAGGACTTGAATCGTGGTTTCCATATTTCTCTCCAAACTTCGCCAATTTTTAATCAGTCAAACTTACGTTTTGCCAACACCACCGCACCAACAAGAGCAATCAAAAGGGCCAACGAGATGGCCTCAAAGGAAATAAAATGCTGGGTAAACAATGAATGGGCCAGCACCTGGGAATTTCCTCCCAATTCAGCGATCATTGAACGGGTGAATATCCCACGCTGGGATTCGATGACCGGCATATCGAAAGATTGCAGCACGGTGCGGGCAAGCAGGGTAAAAATAACACCGACGAGCAATAACGAGACCACAAAAAAGGGACTTTTCCAGTCAAATTTTTCGCCATCATGTTTAATATTAAAAAGCATGATGGAAAAGATAAACAGCACCATAATGGCACCGGCATAAACCACCAGCTGAATCGTGGCGATAAAATGCTCTCCGATCATCCCGTAGATACCGGCGGTAAAGATTAAAACGCCCAATAACCCCAGGGCACAGGTTAGTGGCTGCTTGGAAAAAAGCAGAACAAGACCGCTGAGACCGGCAAAGATTCCTAATATGGTAATAACGCAATTTAAAAAATCTAAATTATCCACGGCCTTTTACCTCCCGTTTGAGATGGTTTAAATCATAGATAGCATCTTGTCGCGTGAGGACGGACAATTCATAGTTGCGGGACAATTTGATGGCATCCTTAGGGCACGCCTCTTCACAGAAGCCGCAGAAGCAGCATCTCAAAGCATCGATATCAAAACTTAACGGGCGCTTTTCTTTTCTGACACCGTAAGGATTGGCGCCCGCGTCTCTCTCATCGGCCACGATATGGATACAGTCGGCGGGACAGACCGTTTCACAGAGAAAACATGCCGTGCAGTTTTCGGTTTTATTTTCATCCACAGAAATAAAATGCATGCCGCGAAAACGCTGAGAGTAGTTGCGTTTTTCTTCGGGATACATGATGGTATATTTCTTGTGAAAAACGAATCCCTGAATAAATCGCTTCAGGGTAATGATCATGCCTTGAACGACCGCCGCTAGAAAAAATTTTTCCTTGGCAGAATATTCTCTTGAGACATTGATTGTTCCCATGCTTTCTCCTTAAAGACTCATCTAGTTCATGAGGTACACAACAACAGACATCCACACCACGTTCGCCAGGGCCAGAGGGAATAATATTTTCCACCCCAAATGCATAACTTGGTCAAAGCGAAAACGCGGGAAGGTCCAGCGCACCCAGATCATCACCACCATAAAAAAGCTGACTTTCAAAAACAGGCTTACGAACTGAAAAAGCGCCTTCAAATTTTGGGCCGCAACTTCCGACAGGCCATTCATGGAAACTATCGTATTCAAGATTCTTCCCGTGCCTGGCAGAAGGTGATAGCCGCCAAAGAAGAGTGTCGCCAAAAGGGCCGAAGCCATGATCATGGCCACATATTCGGCCATGAAGAAAAGGGCGAACTTCATGGCACCATACTCAAGGTGATAGCCGGCGACGATCTCGGCATCCCCTTCCGGCAGGTCAAAGGGTAAACGATTGGTTTCGGCAAAGGTCGAAATCCAGAAGATCAGGGCCCCAATTGGGTTAATAAAAACGCCCCAGGCAGGCAGAAAACCAAAGAACTTTTGCTTCTGCCAGTCCACCATGAGATGTAAATCAAAGGTGCCATACACCAGCAGCATCGAGAGCAGCGCCAGCCCCATGGAAATTTCATAAGAGATTATTTGGGATGAACCGCGCAGGGCACCCAGAATGGAGTACTTATTATTGGAGGCCCAGCCCGCAATGATAATGGGGTAAACTTCCAGACCAGCGAAGGCCAAAATAAACAAAACGCCTGAATCAATGTGGGCGATCTGAAGATTAACAATCTGATCGCCAATCACTAAAAACGAGCCGAAGGGAATGATAGTCAAAGCGGCAAGAGGCGCTGCGAGGGCAAAGATCGGTCCGAGATGGTAGTACCACTTGTTGGCATGCTCGGGCGTCCAGAACTCCTTAAAGAAAAACTTGGCCACATCGGCAAAAGGCTGAATCAAGCCGAAGGGTCCGACTCGATTTGGGCCAACCCGACCTTGAATCCAAGCCGATCCCCGACGTTCGAACCATACCAAAAAAGGAATGACTCCGAGGCTCACCGCAAAGACGAACACAATTTTTGCCAACAATTGAACTAGTGTAAAAATATCCATAAGCTACCCAAAGTTAAAATTTCTCCACAATCCTGGCCACTTCAAGTCCAAATCCACGATGCACAACCGCTCTGTTAAAAGACTGCGCAAGGCCGTCACTATTAACAAACGTGCCACTTTTTTCCTGCGTCGCAAGTCCCGGCATCAAGGCCTTGACATTTTTCAGGGCCTTAACTTCCTCAAGACTGAACACACCCCAGAGAATGACATTTTTGGCCGAGGCAATAGAGGGAATTCCGGCGCGTCCATTTCTAAATACAATGACCGTATCAAAACCGCTGATGGCACCTGAGTCGAGGGGCTTAATCCCGAGTGATTCAACCCCTTTCGTATTCGGGGTCTTATCGCTTTGACGAAGCAGATGATCCAGTGGCTTATTTTCAGCAGAGGTTTTAACTCCCGTGCCATTGAAATATCGAATTTCTAAACTGGGAGATAATCTGGTCAAAAACTTTTTCAAACTTTCGCACTCTTCTTGAGTTGCATCGGTCCCCACCACCAGCAGGACTTTGGAACTGCTCTTAAGTGTCGAGGCGACAAAGGGAACAACCGCTTCCCAGGTCGTTGCCACCGGTCCATGCCCCATGACATCCACCAACGGTGCGATAATCCGATTGGGATTCATCACCATCTTGTAGGAAAGTCGTCCCTCATCACAAATCCAATGTCCATTGACCTTAGCATTGTAAATGGGAGCATAACGGTAAATAATTTCTTTTTCCGAGTGCACTTCAATGTTGCATCCTTTGGCGCAGCCATCACAAATCGAAGGATCATGGCGCAAAAACCAAACGCGCTTTTGAAAACGAAAATCCGTCCAGGTGAGAGCGCCCACCGGGCAAAAATCGCTTAAACAACCTTGATAGTCGTTGTAAAGGCCTTTCTGCTCATCACCAACGGTCAGCTCTTTCTTGCGGCCACGATTCAGCATGACGAGATCATTCGTTTTGGTAATCTCGTCGGTAAAACGCACGCAACGCTCACAGGCGACGCAACGATTCATGTTAAAGACAATTTTCTCGGAAAAGTGCCGGGTGCTGGACTTGGGAAACACCCTTTTTTCCTCAGCAAACGAACTCGATCGCGGCCCGTACTCATAGTCGTAGTCTTGCAGCTCGCACTCCCCTGCTTTATCACAGACGGGACAGTCCAGAGGATGGTTGGCCAGAAGACAATCCAACACACCCGAGCGACTCTTCAATACTTTTTCCGAGCGCGTATGAACCACCATGCCGTCAGCGGCCGGGGTCGAACATGCCGTCATGAGCTTGGGTGCCTTCTCCACCTCGACAGTACACATCCGACAGGTTCCAGCGATGGATAACCCGGGGTGATAGCAGTAGCGCGGGATCTGCGACGCTTTGCCAACCCTCTCTGCCGCCTGCATGATTGTATCACCGGGGACAAACTCCACGATTTTGCCGTCCAAAGTCATTTTCGGCAATGGCTTTGCCTCTGGGCCGGTGGGAGGGACCGGCATTTTTTTATCGGAGCAGTAGTTTAAATCAGTTTCAGTTTTAGAGATTTGATTAGACATGGGCGACTCCTGGAACTTTCTCGCCATGACGGTGCTCATGACCTTTTTTGAAAGGACAACCCTTGTTATGAATATGCTGCTCGAACTCACTTCGAAACTTACGCACGGCCGAGAGCGCCGGCCCGGTTACCGCGTCGGCAAAGGCACAGATCGTCTGACCGGCCATGTGGCCACAAACCGTCGCAATGGTATCGAGATCGGCGGCGGTTCCTCCGCCATTTTCAATTCGCTGAAACAGCCGAGACAGCCAGTGACTTCCCTCACGACATTGAGAGCATTGCCCACAGGACTCATGCTCATAAAATTTTAGTAAGATGCAGGTCATCTCAACGATACAGACAGACTCATCGATGACAATCACGCCCCCTGATCCGGCCATACTTCCGGCCTTCATGAGAGAATCAAAATCTAATTTGACATCAATGTCTGCAGCGGAAAGCATGGGAGCCGATGCGCCTCCGGGAATGATGGCCTTGAGTTTTTTCCCACCCCGCACTCCCCCGCAATGATCAATCAACTCTCGGCCAGAGATGGTGAGCGGCAGTTCGTACACCCCTGGCCTTTCAATATGGCCAGAGACACCATAGAGTCTCGTACCGCCTGACTTTTCAGTTCCCAGGGACGCAAACTTGGCAGCACCCTCATTAATGATGTACGGAACGGCCGCAAAGGTTTCAACGTTATTAACACAAGAGGGCATTCCAAACGCCCCAACCTGGGCGGGAAAAGGTGGCTTAAGGCGCGGCTCTCCCCGCTTCCCCTCGAGAGAGTTCAACAACGCCGTTTCTTCGCCGCAAATATAGGCCCCAGCACCACGATAAACATAAATGTCAAAAGCATGCTGCCCGCCGTAGAGATTATTTCCCAAATGCCCTTTGGCCCGGGCCTCGGCAATGGCGAACTCCAGCATTCTGGCTTCGCGAAAAAATTCGCCGCGAATGTAAATATACCCCACATGCGCACCAATGGCGTAAGAGGCAATGATCATTCCCTCAATCATGGCATGAGGATTTTTGGTGATAATCAGACGATCTTTAAAAGTTCCCGGTTCACCCTCGTCCGCATTGCAGACGAGATACTTAGTTTTTTTGGCATCCTTGGGCATAAATGACCACTTCATACCGGTGGGAAAACCTGCCCCACCGCGCCCCCGTAAGTTTGATTTTTTGACCTCATCAATAACCTGATCAGGTGTCATGGTGGTACAGGCACGGGCCGAAGCTTTATAGCCATCGTGCTTTAAATAATTTTCAATTTTAAAACTATCTTTCTCATGAATATGTTTGGTGATCACTAGATCGTTCATAATTTAAACTCCTCCCGAGAGGCACATCCGATGTCTTTTTTCCCTGCGCCCAACTGCTTGTCCAGCTCATCAAGAAGCTTGTTCAGACGTTCAACATTAAGACCTTCGTAATAATCTTCATTGACCTGAATGGCCGGAGCGGTCCCGCAAGCTGCCAAGCATTCAACTTCAGATAAGGTATAACGTCCGTCTTTGGTGGTTTCACCACAATCAACTCCCAGACGTTTCTCAAGACAACTCAAAAGTTCTGGCGAACCATTGAGCCAGCACGAAACATTGGTGCAAACCTGGAGATGAACTTTACCAACAGGCTTCTGGTTGAACATGGTGTAAAAGGTCACCACTTCTCTCACCTTTGCCAACGGAAGATGGAGGTATTCTGCAATTTCTTTGATTGATTCGCCCGCCACCCAACCTTTTTCTTCCTGAACAAAATGCAAAGCCGGAATCAGCAACGCCTGCTCAGTTGGGAATTGAGGGCGCATTTTTTCAAGTCTTGCTTTTACGGTTTCTGATAGGGCCATATTTCTCACCTTATTTAAAACTACCGGTCAAGTTCACCGGCAATAATATTGATACTTCCCAAGGCCGCGATGGCATCAGGGATCTTATCACCCACAACTGAATGCTCGAAACTTTGGAACAGCATGAATGATGGGGATTTAACACGCATCCGCCAGGCCTTCGGGCCTCCTCTACTCACGATATAGAAGCCCAGCTCTCCATTGGGACCTTCCACCGCATTGTAGACCTCTCCCGGCGGAACATTGATGCCCTCCATGAAGATCTTAAAATGATGAATGAGAACTTCCATTTTGGTGTAGACGTCGATTTTATCGGGAATCCTGACACGGGGATCATCAACCCAGATAGAACCACCGGGCAGACGGTCGATACACTGCTCTATAATGCGCACACTTTGTCGCATCTCTTCCATGCGCACTAAATATCGATCAAAAACATCACCGTGAGTTCCAATCGCAACATCAAACTTAACTTCGTTATAAGCATAATAGGGTCGATCGCGACGCAGATCCAAATCCACCCCTGAAGCGCGCAAACATGGGCCGGTGATGGAAAACTTAAGCGCCTCTTCCCGACTTAACTTGCCGACACCTTTGGTGCGATCAATCCAGATGCGATTTCCAGTTAAAAGACCATGAACTTCCGTTAAACAGCTGGGAAATTCTTTAACAAATTTCTTCATGCGAGGAATAAAATCGTCCGGTAAATCGTAGGCCATCCCTCCAACACGAGTCGCCGTGGTGGTCAAGCGCATGCCACACAAAGACTCGATCATGGTGTAGGCCTCTTCACGCCAATGGTACATGAGCCAAAACACCGTCATAGCGCCCATATCCAGCGCATTAATGGCGACACAAATAATGTGGTCGATAATGCGGGAGAGTTCCATCAGCATCATGCGCACCCACATGCACCGTTCCGTCACGGAAATCCCCATCAGGTTTTCAACGGTCATACAGTAGGCAATATTGTTATTGAGGGCCGAGCAATAGTTGAGACGATCGGTATACACGATCCATTGGTGATAGGTCTTATCTTCGCCCAGCTTTTCTATGGCACGATGAAGATAGCCAATTTCACAGGCGGCATCTTCAATCGTCTCACCATTAAGCCGACACATCACCCGCAAAGTGCCGTGCATGGCCGGGTGTGCTGGTCCAATATTAATTAAAACATTTGGATTATAGAAATCAGAGAGATTCTTTTTCTCAGCTGATATCTCCAAGTGATTAATGTCGTCCTTACCCATAAATGATTCCCCTAATTCTATGTGTTCGATGGTACAGGATGGGCCCCGAGATGGAGGGGCACATTATCGGGAAATTGCTCCCTTTGCTTCAGAGGATATTCCTTTCGAAGCGGATGCCCGGTAAATCTCTCATCCATTAAGATGCGGCGTAAATTGGGATGACCCTTAAATTTTATCCCGAACATATCGAAGACTTCTCGCTCCAACCAATTCGCCCCATCCCATAAGGAAGTCCAGCTCATCGGTTCTTCCTGGAGATCGACGCCCAACTTAATCCGAAGTCTTACATGTGTTGTGGTAGAAAAAATCTGATAGATGACCACAAATCGCTTGGGCCCATCTTTTCCGTCTACGTTGTCATAGGCGGTGATATCGGTGAGATAGTCTAATTTTAAGACGTCATCGGCGCGCAACCTTTGAACTAACTCAAAGGCATCGGTGACAGACCGGGCCCACAAGATGGGCTCGGCCACCGCATCCACGGTAAGCTCTCTGCCCTCACAATATTTTTCCTGAATTCTGGCCGTGGCCAGGACCTGTCTTTGAACAAACTCAGCATTTTTTGCAATCGCATTTCCCATTTTTCTTTCCTCCGATTACGGCTTTTTGGAATCGTCCTCGCTCACATTCTGGGCGACTCCATCCTTCGTCACGATGTACGCGGACTTTACAAGAGCAGCATGGGTGCACTGGCTATACGTCATGGCGTTCAAGGCGTCCTCGGGGCTTGGTCTGACCGCTGGCCGACGCTCTAAACTTTTATCGATGACCTTTTGCAGATGTAAAATAGAGTGGATCAGGCCCTCTGGAATCGGAGGGCATCCGGGAACATACACATCAACGGGAATAATTTCGTCAATGCCTTGGAGCACCGAGTAGGTATCAAAAATTCCCCCTGAGGAAGAACATGCCCCCATGGCAATGACCCATTTGGGTTCCAAAATCTGGTCATAGATGGAGCGCAATACCGGCGCCATCTTAGTCGTGATTGTGCCCGCCACAATGAGCATGTCCGCTTGCCTGGGCGAAAACCTCACAACCTCCGCGCCGAAGCGAGATAAATCGTAGGTGCTCGAGAGTGTTGACATCAGCTCAATACCACAGCATGAAGTCCCATAGGGCATCGGCCACAGTGAGTTTTTGCGCGCCCACTTGATGGCTTCCGACATCAATGAGGGAAAAATCATTGCACTTCCATCTTTACTCATATGATTAATTCTCCTAGTCCCAATCCAAAGCGCCGCGTCTGCGCAAATAAACGTAGCCGCCGAGTAGAATTGCTACAAAAAAAGCCATTTCGATCATTATGAAAGCACCTTGGGAGAGGTACTTGTTATAGACAACGGCCCAGGGATACATGAAGACGACTTCCACATCGAACAAAAGAAAGATGATACCGACCAGATAGTAACGAACGGAAAACTGTTGCCGGGCATCGCCGACATACGCCACACCACATTCGTAGGGCTCCCCTTTCCTTTTGGTCACTTCAGTTGGTCGCTGCCCGAGAATTTTATTCAAGATTAACAGAGCGCAAGCGAGCACGAGGGATATTATGATAACAACAAACACGCCGGCGTAAGCCAGAAAATCCTGACTAATAGAATGCATATTGGATCTCCAGATCCTGAAATATATTTTTGCAAAAATAATAACATCACGTTATGAGGAAATACAATTAGATAGAAGCATTTGATGGGCCCCTAATAAAAATCAGCTCTCAAGCAAATGGGATAAAGAATTTAAATTACCCAGCGCATAACGAGTTCTAACTTGCGCACTTGTCGTCAATTGGCCATAATCCAACATAATAATTTTGTTTATCAACGGATGCATTGCATAATTTGACGAACACATCCCAAGGCGAAAAGGAATTCCATTATGGCTTTTGCCCCCAAAAAATATCAAATCTTCCGCAAAAAAATCAACAACTTAGACTTTTCTCACGTGAATACGCTAAAAATGGTGCGTAGCTCCTATCTCGTCGACAGTAGTTTTGAAGCCACGAATATGGAGAGCATCAAAGTTCGTCACTCAACTTTCAAAAAAATTAATTTAAAAAAATGCATCCTCATTCGTAGCCGATTTGCCCACAGTGATCTGGAACAATGCAACTTTGAGTATTCTAACCTTTCCCAAAATTCTTTCTTTCGCACAGCGCTCAGAAAAACGAATCTACAATGCACTTCTTTTCGCAATAGTACCTTTAATGAGTGCACTCTCGCTCATGCAGACCTTCGCTGGGCCAATCTTGAAGGTGCAGCATTTGTTAAATCGAATTTAAGTAAGGTCAACTTCTGCAATTCGAATATGACCAATGTAAAGTTTATGAAATGTAATCTGAAAGGTGCCAAATATAACATTCATACTGTCCTGCCTTTTAATCAAGAATACGCTTCTGGACTAGGAATGGTGTTTGTTCACTAGACAAATTGATCCCCGCCCATGAAAAGTTTAGTTTCCCACCCGAATGCATTAATAGTAGATGATGATCCGTATATCACAGAGATGTTGAGCACTGCCCTCGAAATTACCGGGCTGTTCGATACCATTGTCAAAGCTACGAACTGCCAGGAAGGTAGATCGGCCCTTGGTAAAACAAACTTTGGATTAGTAATCTTTGATAATAATCTTCCAGACGGAAAGGGATTTCAATTACTGAACGATCTTCGTCATGGGCCAGAAACTAAAAATTCGATGGTTCCTGCGATCTTCACTACGGTGGCCCTTGATCCGCAGATGGAGAGGGACTTGAAGTCCCTCCCACTCACACGCTTTCTTCCAAAACCCTACGTCATTGAAAATGTCGTCGAGCTGATGGTCGAGTTACTAGGGCTAAAATGACTACCGTAGTCCCAGCTTTGTTACGAGATATTCAACCATAACTTTACGGCCATAAAGATTTTTGCTGTCCAAGCAGAATTGGTTGACGTTGTTGCCTTCGGCAATTAACGCAGCCAGCTTCTGGGGAGTCACGGCGGCTTCGCCAGAGAGATCATATTGATCATTGAGATCATCGGCCAACTCATTCAAATGGTCGCCGCTTCCGACTTGAGATTCCTTGATAAGTTTCAGGGCCTTGAAAAGTGATACGAAGCGCGAAGCACTCTTCACAGAACTTACGGTTAAAACAACTCCAGTTGCGGCCGATAATCCACCGGCAACGGTACCGAGCAACATGATACCTTCACTGGAAGCAGTTATTCCAATGATGGCACCGACGTAGACGGCCACGGCACCTAAGGCCACTCCCCCCGCACCGCCAGTTGTAAGTAAGGTAGAATTCACCACGGCCTTCACTTTATACTTTTTATACATGGGCAAACAATCGGCTTGTGCCGTTGCAAGCATCATTCCCAAAATCATGATCAGGGCCAATAATTTCTTCATAGTTCCTCCAGTGTCAATTTCTAAAGCGTTGTTAATAGTTCAATATGTGTCAGAAAATCAAGCTGCTTTTCAACCAGTTTTGCCAATTCACGCGCAGAATATTCGCGACGGTACTGTTTCCACTCTGTTAAGCCGTCTCTTACACGCTTTTCACCAAATTGTGCAATGGCCGTGCCCACCTGGGCGTGAAGGCAGGCCTGATCTCCACACAACTGATACAGGTCATTGGGCAGATTGTTCAAATCATAGATTTCGCCATAGGAAGGACGCTGCTCCAGAGGTGGCAAAGAGGCAAGAAGCGAATCGCGCTGCTCCTCGGGCATATTTTCTAACTGATCGAGAATGAGAAGTTTGTCTTTCAGCTCAAGTGATAGCAGTTTAGCGTCGGCATCTTTGGGCCATTTCTCACCGCTCTCCATATCGGCCACCGACATATTAAAACTTTTGGCGACCTCAGCTCGCACATCCACGGCGCGAGTGGCGCGATAAGGTGGGAATGGATTCACCAGCGAGCGGCGATAAAAGTTAGGCAATTTATTGGGAAGCCGGCCCCATATTCCGTGGATCCGCTTGCTGGGAATACCGGACTGCTCTAGGAAATGGACCAAGGCACCGGCACAATTATTGCCGGCAAAGGTGTAGCGCCCGAAGTCATCTTGAAACTGGGGACGATAGTGTACGGGATAGAGAATCCTCTTCCTCTTCTTGCTTTTGCTCGGTTCATTGTTCTTTTCCAAGCTATCATCATCGCCGTCAGGCTCCGTGTTGGGTGTGGCAACGAAGGCAAAAATATCGCCCGACTCCTCATCCGACATGGTTTCAATCCTATACTTCTCAGCACCCCATTTTTTCTTGGCCTTATGCTCGACCTGGCGACGGGCCAATTTGAGCGCGTTCTCATACACAAATTGATTTTTCTTATCTAACTCCTTCCATTCTCTTAAGAGAAGATTCACCAATTGATTCCGAATCTTTTGGTTGGAAGGCAGCACGTAACGATCAAGGGGCCGACTTTCATTTTTAACATATTGGGTGTTGTACAAACGCAGTGACTTGATCACCGGAAAAACGGGGTATCCTCCGACTAAACCCATAAGGTAGTTCACGCTGGTGGAGCTGAGATCGGCCACAAATCCCAGGCCTACATCATTTTCAGCGTCACCCACGTTATCCACGAACCGAAAGAGGGCATGGCCCCACTGACTTTCAAAGCGCAGGCTTGTGGAGCTGGCGACGACCAGCTCGAGGCCGATAATTTCACCTCGCTTTTGCTTTTCCTCAAGCCGTCGGGCGTACTTGCGATTGGTTTGAAGGATTTGACGATGATTTTGCACCCAAATTATTTTCAGGGCCTGCCGTTGCTCTTTGGCGGTTATCTTGGCCGGCTTCGGTTCTTCCGCCATGCCTACTGATAAAAGAAAAACGGCAACGAACAGGGACAAGAATTTGTTCAATTTCAATTCCATAGCAACCTCAAGAATTTGGGCGTTTATGCCACTCTTAACGTCTTGTGACAAGATTTTGTAAAAAAGACACACTTATGGGAGAATGAATGAGTAACATATGGATATTGCAAAATATATTGATTATGCACCCTATGCCTTAGTGCTTAGCTCACTGTTTTTTGGCAAACGCTATCACCGGCACACCCTGGCCTTAGCGGGAGGTGCGCTGGCGTGGGCACTACTCCCCACCAAGCAAATCTTAGAGGGAACCAAGTTTCTCAACTCTCCCAACGAAACCTTCTGGGTTGGAATGATTGTCATTAACACGGTTTTTCTCTTCCACGCTGCCTGGCTGAGATTTCTCCCGCTGAACGAACAACATCGAATTCTTTACTATAATTTTTTTAAAAGATTCTCCCGTGCCAACTTCAAGCAGCTTATGGAACTTGGCACCATTGAAAATAAGGCCCACGGGGCCCTCCTGATCAAGCAAGGCGAAGTCATGGATTTCGTCATGTGTATCCTAGACGGCAGCGCCGGCGTGATCGTCGATAATCAGAAGATCGCCTCCCTGAAGAATGGGGATTTTATCGGTGAGATGAGTTTCTTGAGTGGCAATCTCTCCTCCGCCACCGTGCGCACAGAGGTCCTTTCAACCCTGATCATCTGGCGTCAGCAGGACTTAAAAGAGCTGTTACGCAGAAATCCAAGTCTGTTGGTTGAGTTTAATCGCACCATCGAAAAGCAGCTCACCGGCAAGCTGATCAACAAGAATCGCAAGATAACCTAAAGCTACTGGAGTACGCAGGATCTTCGTCCCTGAGCATCCAGACTGATGACTTCCTGAGAGGAGTCACGGGAGGCCAAAGATGGGGCGATGACCGGCGGAGGCAGTACGGGCGCTGGATCTTTTTCTATGGCGCAGATGTTTTTATAATCCTTGTCATAGGCCTTGAACGAATTTTGCATGCTTTCCAAAAAATAGTCGAAATAGGAAACTTCATTGTTGGGATTGCCCTCAAGTGCTTTTTCTTCATCGTAAGACAGAGTTGCGGAGTCATGGAAGATGACATCCTGGTCCTGAATAATCTGACGTCGCAAGGCCTTGCCAATTCGATGGCGCTGAACCGCATCTCCCCACGTTGTACCCACCATGAAAATTCCCATAAACATACTGATTTGTGAGCCATCCACCATCTTGCGACGTAGCTCGTTTAGTCGATGAGGCAGATAGAGCGTCCTCTCGCTCCCCTGATTTACCGGTCGACAGATGCGGTCTGTGATAATATTTTTATTGCTGGCGTCCTTCTCGACCTTATCTATTTCACACACCTCAAAGCGCATAAAGGTATATTTTTTCTTGGGTAAGTTGCAGAACTTTTCGTTTTTTTCAACTTTCGTGACTTTGATGTATCGATCACCGGCCCTCGGATTCTTCGGAACTACATCGGCAAAGACATATTGGATGAACACGAGGTACACGATAAAAATAATGATTTTCCATATAGACATAAAACCCCTCCAAACAACAACCCACTTTGAACATTGCAGGGAAGATGCCAATCTTCCAGACGTATTTCTGAATAGTTACCCGAAGGACACTAAACATTTTACAGACACTGTCTAATTTTTTGACGTAAACTCCCCATTCAACTAGTTTTCCAAGTTAGGGAGAATCTTATGAAAATAATTTTAGCACTTTTGATGCTTGTGAGCCTCGTCTCTCAAAGTGTTTATGCACAGGTTGATCCTCTTAATACCTATCGCTGGAATCGTTCCAACGCCATGACCGGCCGAGGACAGGTTGATACAAAACCTTGGTTTGAATGGTGGTATTACAAAGTTGTCTTGCCAGAAACCAATGAGGCTTTTTTCCTGGTCTACGGAGTCGTTAACCCATGGGACGAGCAGCGAACCTTGGGAGGTACCCGGGCCTCTGTAATCTTCGGGGATTTTGCGGCCATGGTTCAAGCAGAAGAGAATCTTCCTTTGGACACATTCAATGCCAGTTACGATGAAACCTTGGTGACGATTAAAGATAATGTGGCCACTGATAAATTTGTCAAAGGCCAGATCACCAATGAGCAAGGGGAGCTCTTCGCCTGGGATATGAACGTGGAAAAAGATTGGGCCTTCAATGCCACGAGCTGGGCGACTGGAAGAGGCGTCACCAACATTGAATGGTACCCTGCCCAGGCCAGTGCCCGTTGTTCAGGAACTATTCAGAGCAAAGGTAAAACCTATCAATTTAGCCAGGCCCCTTGTTATCAAGATCGCAATTGGGGCAACTCCTTTCCTGAGTGGTGGACCTGGATAGTGTCTAATTCCTTTGATAAACATCCTAATACGACCTTGGCCATTGGCGGTGGTAAACCGAAGTTTTTTGGACGCCTCCATCTCATCGAAAGTGTCGCCATCGGTCTCAAGCATAAGGGCGTTGAATACAGTTGGCGCCCAAGCGATTTGGATAAAATTAAAATTGATATCAGCTTCGGGAAATGGGAAGTCGTGGGTGTTAATCGGACCCACAAAATTGAGGTCTCTGCCCATGCGCCTATGTCAAAATTCTTAGATCTCAAATTCATGACTCCTGAGGGTAAAATTTTTCACGATTATGAGGCCTTAACCGGCGACATGACGGTAAAACTGTACAAAAGAAAAGTCCCTCTCCTTACCAGCTGGGAACTAGTCGAGACCCTGACGACTCATCAGGCGGGAATCGAGTATGGCAGTGAAAAGCAATACCCCATAAAATCCCTGTTCAAGAGTCAAAAGACCCTTTTCTCGAATTTATAGCAACTCACCGTTTTTAGGTAAAATTTACGCTGGGTGCCCTCCCATCCATTATGCCCTTGGCAATCCACCCGCAGTGCGTGTAAAAGCCGCTGCACAATACGTTTTATTTGGAGGAATTTATGAAAATATCCGTGGTTTTGAGCATACTCTTACTCTCAGCACTCTTTACGTCGTGCCGCCTTTCCACCAAGGCCGAACTATTCGTCAACGAAATCAATTCTAAAGGTGGTCTCTACGGCGAGACGATCAATTTGGTAAAAGACCCCACCAAGGTTAATAACCAAATTGTGGTCTGGGACTCAATTGATAGTAAATTCTACGTCGTGAAGCTTTATGGCAATCGTCACCTCTTCGCCGCTGACGAAGATGCCTATGCCTACTACATGGAAAACCGCCAAGAGGTTGTTCCTGCCGGCCACGGCTACTATAGTGGGGCCGACGGTAAGCTGTATGAAGTTACTGAGAACGCTTCTAAAGACCTGGAAAAGGCCCAGGCCTTGATCGATGGGGTTCAAATTAATCGAATGGCAGAACAAGCAGTGGCCGAGTTTGGATTAAGTGAAGAGCGCGGACATGCCGTTGCCAATGTCCTGTTTCAGTTTGGCCGCATTCAGCGCAATCGTTCCTTGACCGAAAATGACTTGAGAAATTTAGGCCAAGAGCTTGTGGGCTCTGATCTCCACGAGTTTGAAGCTGCTCTTCTGGCCCGCGCTGAAGGTGACGCCTCAAGCTTCGATAGTTTGATCAATAAGGCCGCAGCATTCAATAAGGTGACGCCTGAACAGATGCAGGCCATTGTTGAGACGTTGGTAAAATAACTATGTTGAAGCGAGTGTTTCCTTTGCCCTTCTGATTCCCTCTGCCACGTCTTTGCAAATAAACACTCGCTTATTTTTCTGAAACAGATCACCTCGATCAAATAATTTCTGCGGTTGCGGTTGGACACCCACAAGATAGACATAACGATTTTGCGTTGTCAGCTTGTTAATGGCACTCTCCAACGCAACCATACCGGTGACATCCATGGCCGGAACATCTTCCAATGAAAAGATGACGGCTTTGATGCCATCGGTGATATCATCTAAGGCTTCTGCGGCGTTTTCCGCCGCCCCGAAAAAGAGTGGCCCCGCAATTCCATAGAGCAAAATTTCTTTTGGTAAAGAATCCACCAAATGAGGATGGCTGCTCCCTGTGTATGCCTGGACCGAACTGATAGAGGCCATCCTGCGCATAAAGAGAAGCGAAGCCAGCACAACCCCCACCGTAACCCCGATGACCATGTCAAAAACCACAGTCAAGAAAAAGCACAAAAGAAGAACCACTACATCGCTCTTGGGGGCAACACGTAAAATATGGAAAAAGTGATGCATCTCAGACATATTGTAGGCCACTAACATAAGCAGGGCAGCCAGCCCCGCCATAGGAAGGTAAGACACATAAGGGGCGAAGAGTAAGACAATCACTAGCGTAAAAAAGGCATGCAACACAGAAGAAAGGGGCGAACTTGCACCATAGCGTATATTAGTTGCTGTACGTGCGATGGCCCCAGTCGCAGCAATCCCTCCAAAGAAGGGACAGAGAATATTCCCCATACCCAAGGCCACCAGTTCGGCATCCGGATCGTGTTTGGTTTGGGCCATGCCGTCGGCAACCACCGCTGACAGTAATGATTCAATGGCTCCCAGCATTGCGATGGCAAAGGCAGATGCTAGTAATGATTCAAAGGATTCAAGCGTAAGCTTAAAGATCTGCTCACCAGGCGCAAAATACCGCCATGGCCAATCAAGATGAGGCAATGCCTGAGGAATTCCGTGGCCGATAACTCCCCTCAAATTGTAAGTAAAACGGCTGCCTATCGTTGCAATATGCAGGGAAGAAAAGAGATTATTTATAACAGCAGTAACGACAGATGCGATAGTCAATGCCACTAATGGTGCCGGGATTTTTTTGTTGATTTTACGCCAAAAGATGAGAATAAAGAGGGTGCCGGCCCCTATGGCAAACTCGATAAAACTAGCGCTCCCTCTGGCACGAAATAAAGCAAGTACTTTTTCAATAAAGCGTTCCGGCATCTCAGCCACCTGAAGGCCAAAGAAATCTTTTAGCTGAAGAGTAAGAATGACAACGGCAATACCTGTGGTAAATCCAGTGGTAACCGGATATGGGATAAACTGAATTAGTCTCCCCATACGGACTAATCCCATGCCCAGCAACATAATTCCGGCCATAAGGCCAGCAACGAGGAGACC
Source organism: Bdellovibrionales bacterium GWA2_49_15 (assembly GCA_001769855.1). GTDB lineage: Bacteria > Bdellovibrionota > Bacteriovoracia > Bacteriovoracales > Bacteriovoracaceae > GWA2-49-15. Next base: position 159,342 of record MEPP01000001.1, read on the forward strand.
ACCCAATCCAAACTTATGAGCAATCGGCGCTAATATCACAACAAAAGCAGCCGTGGGTCCGGTAACTTGAAAACGCGATCCCCCCAAAAGAGCAACAATCCCCCCGCCAATAATCACAGTGTAGAGACCATACTGAGGGGGTACACCGCTGGCAATTGCCAAAGCCATGCCGAGCGGGATGGCCACAATCGCGACAACCAAACCAGACATGACATCGGCCTTAAAATTATCTAAGCCATATCCCTCCCGCAATCTCTCACGAAGAGCTAAAAAAGGAGTCAGCTTCACGAACGGCACAAGACTATTTATATTCCGTTTGTAGCGTTTAGACATCCACGATCTCCTAACCCATTGGCAATGTTCCTTTTAGATGCTAATTTTTATTGCAACGTTTTGCAATAGCACGGTGATGAAAAAAGCATGAAAAAACACAAGGACTTATTAGAAATTTTAAAAGCTAATAATATGCGAATCACCCCCGCAAGACGTTTTCTCTTGCAGTTTATTCTTGATAACAAGGATAAAAAATCGGGCAAATTCACACTCAAAACCATCACCCAATTTATGGAAAAAATCCTGCCTGGGGTGAACCGTTCCAGCATCTACCGCAATATTGAGACTTTTAAAAAATTAGATATAATTCAAGAGGTCTCCTTACCCAGTGGCAATTTTTTTCAATATGTTCTCGATTGCAAGGTTCACCACTTTTACATTTGCAAGTCCTGCGGTAAGGCCAGCATAGGTCATAAAAAATTATTTGATAAAATTCAAACGGCGCTTAAAGACATTCATGGGTTTGCCAAGGCCAATCTCTCTATCGTTTTTTATGGTTACTGTGCAAAATGCCGGGCCATCATGCCGAGCTAATCACATAGAATCATTAATTATTTGTCCATCAGACTATTTCCCTCAAGTTTTATCGGCATTGCTCCGAAGAGTTCCACATACAGGTGTCGTATAATTATTTATTTATGAGTACGAAGATAAAACATTTTGAAGATGAAACAATCATTCGGGATAAGACGGAGGCGAGTTACCGTCTCTTTGATGAGATGAGCAGTAAGCGCAATCGCAACGAACTTGCCGGAGCCAAAAGAGATTTAATACCTGTCCTTCGCGCCATCAGTGGGCCTTACATTGGCGAGCACTTTTTGCTGAACCGTGAGGTCAATGAAATTGGGCGGGATAGTTTATGCCAAATAACCTTGAAAGATCCTAATATTTCGCGCCGTCATTGCAGAATTACCATCTGCTATCGAAGTGCTTTGCGCGGGGAATTTAAAATCACCATCGAAGATTTGCAGAGCCGCAATGGCATTCGTGTCAATGGCAATAAAATAGACGAAACCCCCACCCTTCTGCAAAATGGTGACCACATAAGAATTGGCCCCAACGTTTTTGGCCTCTATCTCAAGTTCCCGGAGGAAATTGAGCTGGAAACATTCCTATATAAGTTGGCCAAGAAAGATGCCACCACCGGCCTTCTGGGTAAAAGTTTTTTCATGGGTCATCTCGACTTTGAGTTTAAAAGGGCCCAGCGTTACAAACGTCCCTTAAGTTTTATTTTGCTGGACATAGATTTTTTTAAAAAAGTTAATGATACGTTCGGGCATGTGATCGGCGATGAGGTGCTCAGAAAGGTGGGCGAGATTATTTTGGAGGCCCTGCGAGTTGAGGATACGGCGGTTCGATACGGTGGTGAGGAAATGGCACTCATTTTACCTGAGACCAACGAAAAGGACGCCTATCTCCTGGCCGAGCGCCTGAGGTGTAAACTGGAAAAGTTGACTTTTAAAATGAATGACAAGACCTTCAAGGTCACGGCCAGCTTTGGGGTTTCAGAGTATAATGCCAGTATGGCGGTAGGTCAGACGCTGGTTGAAAAGGCCGATAGGGCCCTTTATAAAGCAAAAGAGCAAGGTCGTAACAATACTTATCTGGCTTCAAAGTTGGCCAGCTGAGATGGTTCCAGGAGTTCACCCATGAGACTATGCACGCTCTCATTAGTTACTTTTTTTATTGCGACAAACCTCTCGCCTGGCACCGCCTTCGCCCAGAAATATCACTCTGCCAACGACACCGACGTGGAATTTTCGCTGGAGGAAAAAAACAACGGTCCGCAACCCTATTACATAGATAAGGAAGCCATCGAGAAGGCGCGCAAGGCCCAATATGCCAGTGAGAAAAAGGAAGCCATCTGGTATGCAAAACGTCTGGCAAAATTTCTTGATCGATACCGCGCACAGCAGGTGGCCCAGCAAAATCGCGCGGTAGCAGAACGCACTTTTATCGCCCAGCAATCGATGGAGCTTGTTTCCGACGAGGCAAAATCACTTTTGGCCGGGAATGCCAATCAAGCGCGGGCCTTAATCGCACGCGCCCAATATCAGGAGGCGGCCCTGGCCCAGGCGGCCAAGAATGCACCGGCGCAAGGGACAGAAGTTTCTCGTACATTGGCGTCGCTGGATCGGCCGGTGTTTAAAATTTTCAAACATCAGCCTAAACGTCCGCAGGCCCTCTCACTATGGGCAAAAATGGGAAAAAAACTGGCCCACAAAGCACAGCAGGCCGCCATAAAAAGACGTGCTGCGATAGTTGGCGTTGTAGCCACGGTCCCTTCTTCACTTCCTTTGGGAATGCAAGCAACCAAGGCCATCAAAGCTGATCGGCGCCCTGCCAGCTTGGGCACACTACCAGCACGGCCGGAAGGTGTGTGGCAAGGGGTGGCCCGCAAGCTCACCGGGGCCTACAACAATCTTAAATCTAAGCTGTTTAACTGGTAGAGTCGAAAGACAAATCCCACGATCATTCTTTAGCACGTGTTTCGTTGACTAAACTGTCCCGAATTGGGTAGGTTACCGTCTCAAGAGATACCACAACATTTTTTTCCAAAAGGGGGCTGTATGACTTCAGAACGTGCGATTCTAAGGCCATTTCCACTCAAAGCAGGACTTGCCCCTAACCCGGAACGTAAAACTCCGATCTTTGCCAAAACTATAAAAAATAAAGCGGGACAAGCAGTTTCACTGGGAGACCCCAGGGCCACCCGAGCGCTGGTGGCGCTCATGAACCAGCATGCGGTCATTGGTGGCGCCGCCTGCCATTGGGGAGGGCCGGCGGCTTTTGCCGAAATGATGAGTGCCGTCCACGGTCTTATGTTTAACTCTCCAGGAGTGTGGTTTGATAATTTCAACTTTGTGAATGATGCCGGGCATGCCGAAAACGGTTTGTACGCCCTTCGCGCTAATTACGAGATGGGTGGATTAACCTTGCCTGAGTTAAAAAAATTTCGCTCCCTGGAGTCTCGGCTCACAGGTCATGGCGAGGCCCACTTGAATCCCGCCGGTGTCCTTATCTCTAATGGCCCGCTTGGTTCGGGTCTCCCTCAGGCCCAGGGCCTGGCCTTGTCTGATAAAATTACCGGCAAAAACAGACTTACGATTTGCACCATCTCTGATGGGGGCTCCATGGAAGGTGAAGCGCGTGAGGCCTTCGCCGCCATTCCCGGCTGGGCCAAAAAAGGCCTTCTCAATCCTTTTCTCCTGCTCATTTCAGATAACAACACCAAGTTAAGCGGTCGCATTGATAAAGACTGTTACAGCATGAGTCCAACCTTCAACTCACTCAGCGCCCTTGGATGGAATGTCACTTTTGTGGAGGAAGGTCACGACTTAGAAAAGGTCTATCAGGCAATTGAGACTGGATTTGAGAAGCTTAAAAACCAAGCCGAGTCTCCGGTAGCAATAATTTTCCGCACCATCAAGGGCAAGGGAATTCAAGCCACTGAGCAAAGCGCCAGCGGGGGCCACGGCTATCCCCTCAAAGCGTATGACCCAAAATTAGGAGAATTTTTAAAAGAAATTTATCAAGGCGAAAGCGTTCCTCAGGAATTTGACTCCTGGGCCAAGGAAATTTTGGCCAGCGCTCCTACCAAGTCCAACGCGAGTGCGAGTAGCGGTCCCAAGCGTGAAAAAGTTCAGGTAGGACTCTCCAAGGCCCTGATTAAGATGGCCAAGCAAGGCCTTCCCATTATTTCAGTTGCCTCAGATGTGCAGGGCTCCACAGGGGTAGCCGACTTTCACAAAAATTTTCCCGAGCGCTCCTTTGATGTGGGGATTGCCGAAGCCAACATGGTCTCCACCGCCGTGGGCCTGTCTCGCTCGGGCCATATCCCGGTGGTCGACACCTTCGCCCAATTTGGCATTACAAAAGGGAATCTTCCTCTCATGATGTCTGGCCTCTCACTGGGCCCGGTCATCGGGCTCTTCTCCCACACCGGATTTCAGGATGCCGCAGACGGTGCCAGTCACCAGGCCACCACATATTTTGCCGCCACGGCCTGCATCCCCCACATTCAGGTTCTCTCTGTCAGCACCTCAAGCGAGGCAGAATATTATTTAGAGCAAGCCATTTTGCAGTTTGAACGAGAACGCCTGGCCGGACGGGTTCCTGCCACCACCCTATTCTTTTATGGCCGGGAAAATTTCTGTGAAAACAACGGCACGACAAAGTATGAGTGGGGTCAAGGACAGCTGGTGCGAGAGGGGCGAGACATTCTCCTGGTGGGGACTGGTCCCACGACTGAACTGGCCATCGAGGCCGCTGAGCTCTTGGCCAAGCAAGGCATTGAAGCATCGGTGTACAACCATATCTTTATCAACCGACCGGAAACCGAGACTTTTAAGAAGCTCCTGGCCAAAAATAAAAACACTCTGATCACAGTCGAAGATCACCAGTTAATCGGGGGCATGGGTGCCACACTCATCCACAATCTCGTGGTTAATTCATGGCAAGGCAAGGCAGCGGGCCTAGGGATTGAAGGACACTTTGGACAATCCGCCTACTTGGCTTCCCATCTGTATAAAAAACATGGATTCGACGCCCAAGGTATTGCTCAAAGGGCAAAAGGCCTAATTGGGCAGTAAAGACTTGTCGAATAAGTTGACTTTAGATATAGTTCCGCCTCTTTATGTACTAACAAGGATCAGATCATGTCAAAGCAATGCCAGTTAACCGGAAGAAAAAGACTCGTTGGACACAAGATTTCCCATTCAAACATTAAAACTAAAAAACGCTCACAGATTAACCTTAAAACTAAGAAAATTTTCGACTCAGAATCAGGTGAAACAGTACGGTTAAGGGTCTCTGCCAAGGCCATTCGCTCCCTTGATAAAGTTGGGGGATTGTCGAAATATCTGAAGAAAAACAAACGCTTATTTGTTTAATCTTAATTTCTCTTCATTTTTTAATAATAAAAAGGGCCACGAATTCGCGGCCCTTTTTATTAATGAGGATGTCACAACATCATCAGTGGAAAGACTATTCCAATACAGCTTCCAGCTCCTCCACTAAAAATCCCCACTTCGATACCGAGCTATCAGAAGTGAATTCCAGGCGTAACGTATCACCATCGACAAAGTCGGTTACGTAGTCGGCCCCAGCACCGGACATGGACTCGATTTCATTTCTGGCCTTTCCCGTCACCTTTAAGAAGTCATAGCCTGATTCCAAATCATAGCGCTTGATTCTAGCGCGTACATACTTTGCCCCCGGAACCACAAACTCCCTGGCCACATTTTGGCCGTGCAGATAGGGATGATCAGTTTCAAATTTTTTCTCCAATCTTACAACATGCCAGGCACTTGGGTCCGGTTCGCGACTGACCGGGCGGGTGTTTGTCAGCAGGTTGTAGGCATTGATACGCCCACCAGAGATCGTCTTTTTCCGATAGGCCCTGATCGGCTCTGATGTCCGGAGCAAACGCTCCTTCACTTCAGCAACCGTGAGACCGCCCTCTTTCGAGAGAAGCAGACCTAAAACCCCTGAGACGTGAGGTGTGGCCATGGATGTTCCTGAGTAAACGTCATATCCATTGTTGGTTACCGTCGAGAGAATTTTATGTCCGGGCGCTGCCACATGCACAGTTCGCTGGCCATAGGAAGAGAATGAAGCCAATCCATCCCCATTTGTATGGGCCGCCACCGCGACCACATTGGGTGCTTCATAGTTTGAAGGATAGTTGGGAGTCTGATCGTTATCACTGCTGCTGTTGCCGGCCGCCGCAACGAAGAGGATTCCCTTATCACTGGCCCGTTTAATCGCATCAAACAGGGCCTCTGAACGACCGCCGCCGCCCCATGAGTTGGACATGATATCCACATCTAACTTGGTGGCGTAATCGATCGCGAGTACGGCATCGGCCGTTGTTCCTGATCCGGCATCTGTCAAAAACTTCACTCCCACCATTGTCACGTTGGCCATTACGCCCGCAACGCCGATACCGTTGTCATGAACCGCTCCAATCGTCCCGGAGCAATGAGTCCCGTGGCCGTGGCCATCGAGAGGATCTCCATCTTTATTGGCAAAGTCATATCCGTGAACATCGTCGATATATCCGTTTTTGTCGTCGTCAACGCCGGCCTTACCATTAGCTTCGGCCTCATTTGTCCACATATTGGCCTTGATATCTTCGTGGTTATAATCGATGCCAGTATCAATAATGGCGACCTTCACCCGGCGATCACCTTTGCTTATATCCCAGGCGCGGAAAGCTTGAATATCGGCACCGGCCACACCGCGACTTCCATCGGGTGAGTTGTTTCCAGTGTTATTGAGTCCCCATAACTGCCCAAAGCGCGGATCGTTGGGGGCAAGAGGTGAGTCCTCTCCTTGTGATACAAAGTTATTGTGGTGAATCGGATTTCCGACTGTGTAAATGTAGTTAGGTTCGACGTACTGAACTCCTTCCATACTCGCGATGTTGGAAATTGTCTTACCTAAATCGGCCTTATCGCTCACCTTGATATGCACAAGTTCGCCAAATCCCACGTGGTAAGATTTGGACCATTGGGCCCCCAACCCCTTGTTCTCTGTAAAACGGGATACGTTTACCCCGTCTTTCAATTTAATAATAAGTTCCCCGGGGACATGGGGAGACTGCAAATCCACCGTTGCCATCCCCAGTAACGGGAACGCCAAGGCACACAAACCAATTCCTTTCACGGCCTTTCTCATGTTGTTACTCCTTCAACGCCTAATCAAGGCCTTCCATGGCCTCGATAAATTTTTACTAATAGTAAAAGCGTATTGGTTTGCTGCACTGCTCACCCATCCTGGTAAGAATTGCCCTTTTTACTCCCCCTCCATTTTTGCCAGGCGTTAGCTTAAAATAATAATATGATTCATCGACAATCAAACGATCCCGTCCTCGTTAAAAAAATCTCCCTTCGAGTTTGGTCCCTTCGGGACGAAGTGGAGGCCCGGATCAAAGAGCATCTGGCACAGGAAAGTGGGCCGGATGGATCTACCGCGAACGAGGAAGTCACCAGCTACTTGCAAGGATTGATCAGCGAATATACGCCCCATCCCTCTGGCTCCTCAGACATAAAATCTGAAGACAGCAAGCCGGCACTTAATCTCATCAAGGGCGGACAAGACGCTCCCCCGACCGATGATCCTGCGGCCCTTGAGGACCAGGCCCCACCGGAAGGTGCAGCACCCGTTGAAGTCGTACCAACGGAGGCAGGAGCAGAGGCGGCAATGGCCGAACCAACCACTCCCCAACCCGACCCGGACGCCCCGATTGTGATTCGCCAAAAAACACCGGCGATTGAGGCCGCCAAGCTTTGTCACGGACGAACTATGCTGGGCGAAATCTATATGGATAAGATGTCCTTCTTTGCTGGAAAGCGCTTTTCCGAAGGACAAGCCATTGTTATTGAATTCCTTATCCCCAAAAGATTTATCGTCAATGCTGATGTGGTTTACTGTCGTCACTATAGTATGAAGAGCCGCATTATCAGCGGCCAGAAGCTCCCCTACAGGATCAGTGTCAAATTTACGTTTCTGAAACCTGGAGAGCGCACCCTCCTTCGCGAATTTCTCGAATCAATTGAGCCCGATCTCACCACGGTAAAGAAGGAAGTCAAACCGAAAAAGCCCGCCAGCGAAGGCGATGGGCTCGACGACCTTGCCAACCTGGACGTGTAATTTAAAATTTATTTTGAATGTTTCTCTTCTTCCGCTGCAATGGCAAATTTTTGGGCACCGGCACGCTTAGCGGTATCCATGATGGCCATGGCCTGCCCTAGCTTGGCATTTTCATCACCTTGAAAGATCACTAAATTAGCAGACTCGGCGGCCAGCGATGACTGGATGGCCGCAAACAATTGGTCTGAATCGATTTTTTTCCCCTGAACAAATAAGGCCCCGTCGCGGTCGAGGGATACCAGCACGGACTTACTTTCATTTTTAGCGCGGACACTTTGGGTCTTGGGAAGATCGATATCAAGCCCGGAGTCCAGAGAGACGGAGGAAGTCACCATGAAAATAATCAGAAGCACGAGCATAATATCAATCAAAGGTGTCATGTTGATCTCGGTCTGAATAGGAGTTTGTCCCTGTTCAGAATCGTGATCGTTTAATGATGAGTTGAAAGACACGCTCACCTCACCTGTTCTCTTGATGTGTTTTCCTGTTTATTTTCCTGCATGACATCCATAAAATCTTCCAGGAGATGACGGGTGCGGGCCTGCAGTTCGCCAAAACGGGTTTGAAAATAGTTGTAGAGCACAACCGCCATAACCGCCACCATGATACCGGCGGCCGTGGCAACCAAAGCTTCAGCCAGCCCCCCCGCGACAACGTTAAAACCGCTTTTCCCAGTCGTCGCAATCGATTCGAAGGATTTAATAATCCCCACGACGGTCCCGAATAAACCAATGAACGGAGCTGATGGGCCGATCGTACCTAATATCCACATGGAACTCCGCAGATCAGCAAAGGCGTCTGCCAGTCGACGACCGACTCGAGATTTCCACATCTCAGTGTTGTCACCGGGACCTTGTAGCATGGCTTCCATCGAGGGGCCCAGGCACTCGACCATCTGACACAGGCCTTTCGCCTCGTGAATCTTCTTTTCACTTAGAAGAGTTGGGATTTTTTGACTGACAAGCGCTAACTCTTTTTTGAAATTACGAATGGAGAGCCATTTGGCACAGGCCACCGCCCAAACCAGAAGGGAACAGATTAACAATGGCACCATGATCAGGCCGCCCGTTTTGAGGGAAGCCATGAGATCAATACTTGAGTTGGACATATTTATCTTTACCTCCGGAACGTCTCTCCGCATTATTTTTCTGTGAAAAATTGCGTTTTAGAGAATCCCCTATACGGCCGTGAAGGCCCAAGCTAAAATTGGCGCTATCGTATCAACGGAAGTTACAAAAAGCGAGCATATCGTTCCATGGTTAAATCCCATACTCTCTCAACCTTTCTGTTTCTCTTTTTTGTTTTATTCACTTTCACGGTGGCCCTCTATACTGATTTTTACCAAGCCCCCAAAATTGGCCAGTCGACGATTGAGGAGACCCAGCTGGTTTTTAAGGAAGGAGATTTTGAAAATATCGTTGAGATGCGATTTAAAAATCGATTGGGTGACTTTCTCCTGAATCGACCAGGCTCAGAATCCTTCGAATGGCAGCTTACCAAACCTCGAATGTTTCCGGCTTCCAGCGCCCCCATTCGCACCATTCTAGGACAGCTCTATAAGCTCAAGATTCGCAAAATTTACGAATTTGAACCCATTAACACCTATAACTTCTCCCTCGATTCACCCGTCCTGGAATTGGACTTAAAGAACCAAGACGGAAAAACCTGGGCCATCCGTTTTGGCTTGAGCAACTCCATCGATAACTCCACCTATATTTCCGTTAATACCAAAAACGCTATTTTTCACATCGACGGGATTAGTGAAAATTTAGAAACCATGGATCTGGCCAAGTTTATTGAATCAAAAGTCGCACCGTATCTGCCGGAGCGAGTGCAATCAATTGCCTTTTACCGTGCCCTGAAAAGCGACAGTAATCTGATTCTTAAGGCGGTACAAAAAGGCAATAAGGAATGGTCAGACAGTGCCGGCAATCCATTGCAGGAGGACCTGGTCAATGAGCTCTTAAAAGATTTTCTCTCCATCAAGGCCCAGGCCATCTTGGATGTTATCCCGGAAAGTGCCCAAGCCAATATCACCAAGGCCAAAACCACCCCCCAATGGACGATGGAAGTCGAACTGGCGGGCGGTACGGTTGTTGAGTACGCCATTAGCGATCTTATGGAAAAACCAATGCCTGAGCTTAAAATTGATAAGCGCTCACATTTTTTAATTAGCGCGAAACACCTGCAGTACCCCTATTTGGTAGCAAAGGACTACTTCAAAATATGGGAGCAGCTGTCGGCCCAACGCTTAAAAAAACTCCCAATCAAAAAATTATTTTACTAAAGATCAAGCGACCTAGGATGCCGCACGCTTGTGCGGAACCATGCGGGAATTGCTGGGCAGGGAGCTGTTTTTCGTAATCTTTTCCGGATCGACAAAGATCTTGATGAAGTTTTCCAAAATGACACTATTATAGCGCTTCACGAGTTCGGTATTAACTAAAATCCTTTTCAAAGTTTCCGGTGGCGCGGTTTGATCCGTGATCATGAAATGCACAAAATCATCGCACAGAGAGATGATATTGGAGATACTCAAAACCTTGTTACCCTTGAGTCCATTGGGAAAGCCGGTGCCGTTAAAGTACTCATGATGTTGCAAAATGATCTGGCGAATATTCTGCCCAATCATCAAATTATTACTCAAAATTTTATCACCAAATTCCGGATGTTTTTTATAAATCTCTAACTCAGCCTGAGACATCTGCGAGGGCCTTTTATCCACCAACTCCCTTGGCATTTTTACTTTGCCGATATCGTGGAGCAGACAGGCCAGGGCGGTAGTCTCAATCATGACCTTTGATTGCCATTCAAACTGCTTGATGATGGCCGTGGCAAAAAGAGTTACCGAGTAGGAATGAGTGTAGGCATTAGGATCGAACTCCTGAAATTCTCGCAACACCTGATAAAGGTCGGTTTGATTTTCCAGAAGCTGATACATATTCTGGGCCAGCTGCTTGCTCTCCTCTACGGCCTGGGGCTTCAGTCCCACCGAGTACACTTCCTCGATGAGCTTTTCGGCGGTGGCCTTCATCATTTTCACCTTGGCAGGCCCGCTTACTTTTTCGCTGGCAATAATTTTTGATGCCAGAAAATTGCAGTACTGAATATATTTTTGTCGATCAGCATTGTGGAAATACAAAAATTGAACACCCTTTTCATTTTTATATCGATTTAATCGCTCCAGGGAAAAGGTGTCGCCGGCATACAGAATTTTGACATACTTGTTTGAACCCAGCTGGATATAGACATTAAAAAGAATTGCCTTGCCGGTATAAAACTCTTCGATTTTGACTTTGGTAAAGTTGGCGTCCGACTCGGACACCTCCATCTCCGCAGTCGACCCGGTAGGCTTGGGAATATTTTTTACTAAATCATCAATCGTCTGCTGACCTTCCAAAACATCCTTGAGCTGCTCCATGGTAAAGGGCCTGACCATCACCTCTGTGGCCCCCATCTTTACCAGTTTCTGAACATCCAAATCGTCCTTTTTGAGCATCTCCAAGCTGTCCAACATGACCACCACTCTCTGACCGGCATGCTTGGCGCGAACAAATTTCAAAACCTCTAGTCCGGTGTGATTCTTGATGGCAAGGTTAAGGATGACAGCAAAAAACTGGCGGTTATAAAGTGACAGCTGGGCCTTCTTGCCACTATTCACCACTTCAACTTCGTACATATTTTGCTTTAAATACGCCGCGGTTGAGTCCAACCACTCATTTGATGGGTCCGCCAATAGAATCTTTAAGGCCAGAGGATTCTCCCTGAACAAGGCAACTTACCCATATTTTATCGGGATTTACGAAGCCAGGGCTTAGGAAAAAATACAACCCAGGTAGGCCTGTCTGAGACCTATTTTGAGGAATAGTTGACTTGATTAAAGAGGTAGAAACCTACTTAATTTCTTTATGCAAAGTATGTTTACGCAGGTGCGGATTATACTTCTTCATTTCCAAACGATCGGGAGTCGTCTTTTTATTTTTGGTAGTTGTATAGCGTGATGGAGTTTTCCCATCCTTTCTTGCTTCAGTACACTCTAAAGTCACAATCACTCGGGGCCCCTTTGCCATACAATCCTCCAGCAACGCCATCAGTTATTCACGGGGAGGAAACATAACCAATTAAAAGCACGTTGACAATAGGGTGGGTGCTACGTTTATAGTCTTTATTAACGAGAGGTTCATCTTGAATAGAGTGAGATTAGAAAATTGGAATTTTTGCTGCTACCAGACTTCACGACAGCGCGCCTTTATCTCAATGGGGGGCGAACATGCCGAAAGCGGAGAAATAAAGTTTGTTTACTTCGCCACAGTAACCGAGCTAGAGGGGCAGGAGATCTATCAGCGCGCCTTTCACGACCTTGCGGATGCCATCACATTTTTAAATCAAACCTATGGCCACTGGCCTTTTCTCGATCTGACCGTTCCGAAATCGGGGTGTAGTACTTGCCACGCCCACTAAATTATTGTTCTTAGTTGACTGCAACCCCTTAATAATTCTTGACGAATCGGGTCCTTTTTGGGAAATTACCGCGCTTATAAGTATATCTATCCAAGCGAGAGGTTCGTATGAAAGAGGGTATCCATCCAGAATATCGTGCTGTTGTTTTCCAGGACGTATCTGGCGATTTTGCGTTCTTAACCCGTTCGACAATTAAAACTCAGGAAACTGTGAAATGGGCAGACGGTAAGGAATATCCTTGTGTAAAAGTGGACATTTCCTCGGCCACTCACCCCTTCTATACTGGCAAGGCAAAAATCCTTGACTCCGAAGGACGTATTGAAAAATTTAGGAAGAAATTTGGCAACGCCTATGCAGGTGGCAAGCCAGCTAAATAAGTCACTTGCCCTGTGACTTTTACCTATCCTATTGCACCAAATTCCACTACTGATTAAAATCTCGCCCATGAAAAAGGTGATTGCGGCCCTTATTATTCTTCCCCTATTAAGCTGGTCTATATGGCAATATTTATCGCAACCGATTGTGGTTGAGGAAGATGCCGTGGCAGAAATCTCGTCCTCCATCCAACCCCTGGAAAGACAGCTTTCACCGGCCCCCACGACTCGCGCCCCGCAGAAGCTGCAACATTTTGAAGAAAAATTGGAACGATTAGAAGAAAAGTATATGGGACGGCTGGAAATCTTGGCCCGCCTCCTCGAAGCCCATCATCTTCAAGGCCTCTCCATCGGAGATGATATGCCTCACAATCTCCCAGGCCCAGTGGAGGATGCATGGAAATCCTATTTAACGGCGCTGACACAACTTGAAAAGCTCAAGGCCGAGGAACATGAAATTGAGGAAGATTTTATCAAAATGGCCCATCAGGGGATTTCTCTCACACTGATCGAATCAGCTCCGAATTAACTTATCGGGACGTGGCCTTGGGTCCACCACCACCACCTGATTCCTCGCCACCGCCCTCATGACCGCTGCCACTGCCATCTCTGCCATCATTCACACGAGTGGCATTGCTTGCGCCGGCCGGAAGTGCATGCTGACCGTCTGATCTGGCCTTAAAATCTCGTGATTCGATACACGCAGGGGTTGTGAATGCCTGGGCGCGTTCACCGCCACGGACACAAAATTTTATAATTTTTTGCCTGGCCCTCTCAAGACTCTTGGTCCTGGATTTGAAGTGCAGATTGACCGCTTCACAATTAAAACCAGAATCAACCGCATAATCGATCACATCCCCTTGCAGAAGTACCATGCCGACAAAACCCATTCCAGTCAAAGTTCGACCGGGACAACGCTCTTGGGAGGCGAATAATTTTCGCTTTAAACTACATGTAAATTGATCTGCGGTTTTAGTCCACTGATAGCGACACTGGGCCGAATCGCCAAAGTCAGTATCGCGATTCCCCATGCACTCGTCTACCGCTTCACATTTCGACTGGGTATTAGGGATGCCATCTGATACGCAGGTGTCCCGTCGAACCAGACATTGCTTTAATGTTTCACATGTCAACCGCACATCACGAACGAAGAGATCGGCATCTCTCAAGGCCTCCTCACACTTGGGGCCACTGGCAAAGGCCGGTTGCCACATCAGGGAGAACAGGAGAATAAAACTGCAAAAAAATATTTTACCCATATGCCACCTCACCCGTGTTCTTATCGGGAAATGAGCTGTGTATATTGAATAAGTCCTCATCATAGGGCGAGTTCAGCCACAAATTCAACTAGTTACAGTGATAATCATTTTTTAAGAAATGGGATACCGAGTTTTTAATTTTTGAAAAACACAATCCGTACAAAACAGGCCCCTTTTCATGCCTCACCTTCTGAAGTTCAAGCATAATTCACAGAACATCGGGAGGTTGGAATGCAACTTTATACGCCGCTTATCTCTGCCAATGAGCAAAAAATTTTGGAAGAGGCCGTACGTTTAGGCAAGTCGATTCTCATCGAAGGTGAAAAGGGGACAGGCAAAACTAACCTGGCCCATCACCTGGCTTCCCACAAAAAAAAGGCCAAGCCACTGCATCTGGTATGTCTGGATTGTGGGGGTCTCACGAGCGAGCAACTCGAGCACAGCTTTGGAATGACGGGACATCACCACATGGAAATTCTTGTTCTCCTCGATGGAGTTGAGCTCATTCCCCTGCATCTTCAGGCAAAGGTTTACCAGTTTATAAAGCATGATCGGGTAACGAGTCTTTCCACCTCTCAGATATCGCTGGCCAAGAAAGTCATCAAAGGCGAGTTCAGGGGAGATCTCTATTCACGGCTAAAGTGTCAGAGTATTTTCTTAAAGGCATTGCGAGAGCTACCGGAGCAGCTCCCGAATATTCTGAGCAAACTGGCGCTCATAAAGGCCGATCTGCATCTCGATAAAACCGCGTTACAAAGTCTCGAGCAGCATACCTGGCCGGGAAATGTGCGTGAAGCTGCCAATCTCTTCAGCGGGTTGCGAAATCATCCCCTGTACCCGCATATCAACGACTGGGAGGGATTATTCAGGCCTCCCAAACATCACGATGGCCCGCTGGACAATATCACCTGGCAAAAGCTGCAGAAGCAGGGACTGCGAAAATTTCTGAGAAACTTGGAACAGACTCTTGTCCGCGCGATTTATGAGCAAAATCAGCGGCACGTGAGAAAAACCCTGCAGGATCTGAAAATTTCAAGCGGGACTTTCTATCGGGCGCTGGCACCTTCCTAGAAATTCTATTTTTTTTCCCGCCCATGGGTCAGGGATTCCAGCAGCCCAAGGAAGACGAGATGAACGGGCCCCTTTTTAGTAGGGTCTTGAATAAATTTTTCAATCTTGTCTGTGACTCTGACCAGGTCTGCGACAATTTCTTTTGCCGCCTCGCCGGTCAGGGACTCATTGATAATCATACAAAAGTTTGGAGCACCGGATTCGGTGGCCTTATTCCACAAATCCGGTCGAATGGAGCTGGCCGCCAAAATCGCCAGACGCCTCGTCAGTTGATGTGATTTGAAATAGAACTGCTTCGAGGTGGCATGATAACGACCGCTATCCTCATAGACCCATTTTTTTGTCAAAAAACGCCCCAGATGATCCAGGTATCCCTGACCCAGGTCAAACAGTTCTTTGGCTGAAACTCCGGCATGATGCGAGGCCAGAAGAAAAGTGCGCAAGGCCACATCATCATGCTCAAGCAGGTAACGCTCAATCTTCAGGGAAAACTGTTCGTCAGTCTTGAACAAAGGTGTTTTTTCAAAGTCGGTCAAAAATTTTTTCAAAAATGTTTTTTCTTGCGGTGTTAAAAACGGCCGGTTCAGGTCTCCTAATAAAAAACGGGCGATGTTCAGGAGGGGGGCAGGGCCGAGGAGACTTTTTTCATTCAGTAAATTGGAGATCGTGCTCTTGGAAACTCCGCTACCTCGAGAGGCCCATTCCTGGTTGCGCTTTTTTTTTGCCTGGAGAACGGTGCGCAGACACGCGCCGATGACTTTTTGGGCGGATTCAAGTGACATCGTTTCCATGAGGTCTCCTGGTTATCTCAGGCCTTTCGCCCGAATTTTTTGCGCTGTCAGCGCTTCCTTCATCTCAAAGTTGAGAATATCACCAGATCGAAGCTTGTCTAATTTTTTTCTCATCGGGGAATCAGTATCACGTATCAGAAATTCGATTTCTATATTTTCCAGACACTCCTCCCCCATCCGACATACCAGAAAACGATAGCTGGCCTTGGTGGGTGGGAATGATCGCACGATCCGCGCTGATGCGGATTTTTCCAGATCACCGGCCCGATGATAAACATGCGCCAGCAAAGGTCGAGTACGGCGATCAAGATGCAGCTTTTGGGAGAGTCGTTCAATGCTCGGGTCATGGGTGGTGAGCATAATCTGATGACACCAGTCGTGCCCTTGCGACTGATCCATCGGGCAAGACAGCTTACTCTCCGGGCATGGGAACACATTCTTGTGGCCCAGCTGGGTAAGCTCGCGTCTGATCACAAGCATCTCCTTGAACACCGCCGGCGTACCAGGCTCTAAAAAAATTACGAAATCGGGTGCCAGATGTTGAATGATCTGCAAGGTCTTTTGGCATCCCATTTCATTCATGCTGTTGCCAAAACAGAGGGTCATTTTCTTTTCGGTCCCGACCAACTGTGTTCGCTTGGAAGTTAAAATATTTTGCGGGTTTTCCCAGCAAACTTCTATTTCGCCCGCCCCAAAATTGCTCCAAACTTTTTGCGCCTGCTTTAACATCAAGGGTGATTGATCAATTGCAAATAATTTGGCGCCCTTTTCCAATGAAAAATAGCGCGCCCAGGCAACCAGGTAGGTCCCGGGACCGGTGCCCCAATCCATGAAGATCGAGGTCTTGAGCTCGTGGCGTAACGATGATGGAAGTCGATCAAGCAGATAGCTCAAGGCGGGAATGTTGGTGGGGAAGTAAAAATAAGTGTAGGCGGAAACTTGCTCGGCCGAAAGCCCATAAGAATCTAAATCATGGCGATCAGTTGTAAACCCGGAAGAAAGTTTGCCCACCAGCGAAAGTAGGCGGGCCTCACTCAAGGTTGGTTCCAAGAGTGAGGCCCGCACATTTTCTTCGTTAATTAACCGATTTATATCTATCTCTTTTCCATTGGGACAAAGGGACGTTGATTAGCACCGGTGTAAATCTGACGTGGACGCACAATTTTTGTCATTGGATCTTCAGTCATTTCTTTCCACTGGGCCAGCCAGCCAGGAATGCGGCCTAAGGCAAACATGGCGGTGAACATCTCTGTCGGAATACCAAGAGCACGATAGATGATACCTGAGTAGAAATCCACGTTCGGATAAAGTGAACGCTCCTTGAAATAAGGATCTTTTAAGGCCGCGGCCTCCATCCCTTTGGCGATATCCAACAATGGATCTTTGACACCAAGACGGTTAAGAACTGTGTCGCACGCCACTTTGATAATTTTGGCGCGAGGATCGAAGTTCTTGTAAACGCGATGGCCGAATCCCATCAAGCGGAAACCGGAGTTTTTATCTTTGGCCTTGGCAATGGCCTTGCTGACATCTCCACCATCTTGGCGGACTTCTTCCAACATTTCGAGCACGGCCTGATTGGCCCCCCCATGTAATTGTCCCCAGAGGGCATCGATACCGGCAGACACCGCCGCGAACACGTTGGCCTTACTTGAACCAACCACGCGCACTGTGGAGGTCGAGCAGTTTTGCTCATGATCGGCGTGAAGGATAAGAAGAATATCAAGAGCGCGGGAAATCTCAGGATCGATGTTAAAGCCCGGCTTGTGGAACATCATATTGATAAAATCGCCGGCATAAGTCTGATCTTGTCGTGTGGGAACGCGCTCGGTAATCCCTTTTGTTCGGCGATAGAAGTAAGAGATGATCAATTTGAATTGGGCAAAAATTTGCGCCATGACCTCGTCCTTATCCTCAGAATTCAAGTCACTCTTGAGATACTTAGGATAAAAGGCCGAAAGACCGGCGAGGACCGAACTTGCCACCGCCATGGGATGAGCATCCAGGGGATACTGATCCAGAATTTTGTAAACACCTTCGGGCAGGCTGGAATATTTGTGAACGCGATCGCAAAATTGTTTAAACTGGGCCTTGTTGGGCAATTCGCCATAGATCAAGAGGTATGCCACTTCACGAAAGATGGCCTTTTCCGCCAACTCGTCGATGGAATATCCACGATAGCGAAGAATGCCTTTCTCCCCATCCAGGAAAGTAACCGCCGACTTACATGAGCCAGAATTCATCAGTCCATTATCAAGAGTAATACAACCTGTATCCGCGCGAAGTTTTGAGATATCGATGGCCTTCTCACCTTCCGTACCTTGAATAACAGGATACTCAACGGTTTTGCCGGCAACGATAATCTTTGCTGTCTCAGTCATGAAATCCTCCTAAAATATTTGCCACGATTGATAAATGTAATGTTGGAGTATTCTAACAACATTTCAGCTAAAGAAAAGCTGAGTCCAGCAAAGCTAAAAAAAATCAGGTAGGCCTCTGTGAATTATCTGAAGACCATTGTGTGGGATTATTATGCCAAGCCATGAGGATATCCTTAGCTTTTTGATCAAACATCTGTTGTCTTTCTGCAGCAAGCACCAGATCTTCGAAAGTTGCCAGGGACTTCAAAACCAGGCCCTGATTGCTTAAAATTTTAATGGCCTGGGGCATCTTGTAGTCGACGATCGCCAGGGCCCCCACCGGTACAGTTTCCACTTGCCGGGCAGCGAGGCAAGCCTTCTCTAAGGAACTGGCCTGATTGACCAGATCTTCAATCAGCAGAAGGCGCATGCCTGGTTTTATATCGCCCTCAAGTTGATTTTTCGCCCCATGTTCCTTGGCACTGGACCTAATATAGATCATTGGGCATTTCAGGCGATCGGCCAGCAGGGTGGCATGGGGAATTCCGGCCGTGGCCAGACCGGCAACCGCATCGAACTCCAGGCCCTCTGACTGCCACTCTTTGACCATATCGGTGAAAAGCTGGGCCACTAGCTCTCGGGCGGCCACATGGCTTAATATTTTTCGATTATCACAATAAATGGGGCCCTTAAGGCCCGACGCGTAAAGAAATGGCTCATGGGGAGAAAATTTCACGCACCCAAGAGCAATCAAGGTATCGGCCATGGCCATCGTTGATCGGGAGTCACTCATAAAAATCACCTATCTGTTTATTAGATTGCCTCTATGACTTTAATCTAGTGTCAGAGGGAGTAAGAACGTATTATAACCGCCTTACTATGAAGACGCATCTAGCATTTATCTTACTCATCGCCATCACTGCCCTCTTTTGGGTGGGCCCCGTGAGCGCACAAGCTAACGAAGAGACTGTCACTCTAGAAGGTGAAGTGACTCAGGTCTTCTTCCCTCAGGAATTTCCGCTAGAAGGTTTGCACATCTGCTTAAGCTATTTAAAAACCTTAAATGGTACAGTTGCCTTGGTAGAGGACTCGAGCTCTTGCCATTACGCTCGTCGTTTTCGCAATCAAATAGGAACTTGGGCCCGTGCCACTGAACCGGCCGAATCCTATATTCAAGATGAAACTTTAAAAAATGTCCTCGAGAGAGTAGCGCCGAAGGCAACATTCTTCATTTTAGAAATCGAGTAGATGCAATTTCCAACACTGATACGGGGAAAAATTCTCAAACGTTATAAACGTTTTTTTACCGATTTAGAATTGGATGGCGGCGAAGTTATCACGGCCCACACGCCGAACACCGGGAGCATGCGCACCTGTCTTGCCCCAGGCATGGTAGGACTGGTTTCGGAAAGGCGAGGCCCGACCAGAAAGCTTCCCTACACCTTGGAAATGACCTTTAACGGTGAAAGTTACATTGGAGTGAACACCTCCCTCACCAATCAGATTGCCTACGAGGCCCTCACCGAGGGAAACATTGGGGAGCTGAAGCAATATCAGAAAATTCAGCGCGAATTTAAAATTGGAAACTCTCGAATCGATTTTTACCTTGAGCAGGAGGGAGCTCCTCCATGCTTGACCGAGGTTAAGAACGTCAGCTTGCGTGAGGAAGACGGGATTGCTTACTTTCCCGACTCCGTCAGCGTGCGAGGGCAAAAGCATCTGCATGAGCTTCTGGCCTTTGCGGAGAAGGGCAATGATGCAGCTATGTTATTTATTATTACGAGAGAAGATGTGAAGGCCTTTTCGCCGGCCTCGCATATTGATCCAGTTTATAGTGATCTGCTCAAGCGGGTGTTTGACAGGGGAATCGCTATTCTGCCCTACTCGTGCAAACTTGGTCCGGAAGGAATTGTGGTGGAAAAGAAATTACCTTTATTATTTAATCGGCTTACTGCTCGATAACTTCGTATTCAACCTGATCCGAATCTTGCTCATTGATGGATGAGGTGGTGCGAGTGCTTTCGACTAAAAATTTATTTTCCTCTTCCCACTTGGTGGTGGATTTCTCTTGATCTAGGGATTCTTCAATCGTCATCTCGTTCGCAGGACCTTCGTGATCCTCGGCAAATGCGGTGAAATTTGCGAGTGATAATGAGAGCAGTAATAAGATGGCCGATAGTGTTTTCATAAAATAATATCTCCCTACTTTTCCTGAGGCGTACTATAGCACAGGTCTATAGCATTCTTGCTCCCGCTGAGGCGAACACACTTCTCTACAGAAAAAAAGGGAAAGCGGACCGCCGTTTCTCCAATGATTGTGCTGATTTACTGGTGGTGCACAAAGTTTGTTCACCTTTGTAAGGTTTACATGGCATTTGGGAGTGTTCAACATGAGAGAGTTTGAGTGGGGATTCTATCGTATTCTGGAGAATTTCACGGCACTGAAAGCTAGGCAACGTTCTTGCGTTTCTTTTGTAATTCGTCGAGTTTCTTTCGCAAATCTTCTTCCTCGCGCTCGAGGTCCCGTTCCATCATTTGTTTTTTGCGTTCAGCTTCCATCTTGTCTCTGCGCTCCAGTGCTTCCTTCATCTGCGCCAGATCTTTTTCCGTCTTCGTCACCTTATCCTCAAGATCTTGCAAAATAACACTATTCTCTTGAATGACCTTCTCTAAATTCTGTGACTCAATCTCGGCGACCTGGACCTTACACATCATGAATTGCTGCTTCAATTCCTCGCGTTTAGCGATAATCGCGGCCATAAGCTGTTTCTTGCTAGCAGCATCACGCAATTTCATCTTGGATATTTCCAGCAACTGTTTGCAATCATCCCGCTCACGACGCAAATTTTTATACTGCTCTTCCTTATTTTGTGAGCCACGTTTCAACCCTAAAGTTGTTCGTACAATAACCTGCTGGCCCAAGATTCGCCGGGCCTCGTCGGCCTCTAAATCGGGATCAGCGTTCACAAGATATTTACATTCAAGAAAT
Organism: Bdellovibrionales bacterium GWA2_49_15; assembly: GCA_001769855.1. Taxonomy (GTDB): domain Bacteria; phylum Bdellovibrionota; class Bacteriovoracia; order Bacteriovoracales; family Bacteriovoracaceae; genus GWA2-49-15. Next base: position 180,636 of record MEPP01000001.1, read on the forward strand.
TCCACCACATCTTTGATCTGCAGACCCACCACCTGACCTGTGGCGATGGCCTCACCATTGACGGTGACCGGGAATTGATCTGAGCAAGCGGCGACTGAAAATACTGAATCTTTTACCCCAAAGGTGGCAACCGGAATCTTCTCGCCAGAGGCGTCGGTACTTTTAAAATTAAGAATATCGATGAGAGGCACATTTTCGGAAGCGGCAAAATCATAGATCAGCCACTGGGCCTTCAGCCTCATCTCCCGCTTGCGTTTGAGTTCGACGGATTCGTCCTCAAATTCAATGACGCGTACGCGCCCCATGTAATTATCGGCCATGCTCCTCTCCTCGCCGGCGAAATTTTGTCCGACAATATTTCTCCACACTTGCTTCTCGGAAATTTCTGCTCGAAACTTTAGCTGAACGAAAATAACCAAGCCTTTGATAAGAGAAGCTTTACTGAGGGGAAATAGACTGTCCTAGTCGCACAATTTCCTGGATCGTAAGAGGTCGCCATTGCCCCGGTAATAAATCAGTCGGTTTAAAGAGACCGTAACCTACACGGAGCAAGCGCAAGGTAGGATGGCCAATGGCGGCCGTCATATGGCGAACCTGATGGTTTTTGCCTTCCTGTAAGATGATTTCCAGCCAGGTGGTGGGAATATTTTTTCGCTCACGGACGGGGACACCGGAGGTATACATGTTCATGATTTTGCTATGCACTTCGTCCTCGGCCAAAAGTCGGGCCTCACATGCTCTGGTTTTTTTTCCCCGCAGTTCCGGTCCGGCCCTCAAGGTCTCAAGTTCAATCGAGGATGGTTGACCATCCACCAGCGCCCAATAAATTTTACTCTTATGACTTTCCGGACTCATGATCTGATGCCGCCAGAGACGATCACTGGTGAGAATGAGGAGCCCTTCACTTCGCTTGTCCAGCCGCCCCACTGGCCAAACATCCTCGGGCAATCCCATCGCGGCAAGAGTTTTTTCCTCTTTCTCGCCTGAGAACTGTGAGACGACATCGTAAGGTTTGTTCAGCAGTAAATACTTATTGTGAACTCCCTTTCGCAACAGCTCATAAAAATCCTGAGGAACAGGTGATTCAATTTTAATGGCCCCTTTTCCGAGGGGATCGGTAAATTCCAGCGCGGCAGCATGCAACCAATGCCTGAATGTCGGCAGTCCCTGATCCTGACTAAAAGGGCCGTACAAGGCATCTCCCACGAGCGGATGGCCATGAGAGGCGGCCTGGGCACGAATCTGGTGCTTGCGGCCGGTATGGGGCGAGAAGCGAAGCAAACTCACTCCAGGGCCTTCCCCAATGGTTTCATAGTCGGTGATGGCCAGATCCCCCCCGGTGTTCACGATTTCCATGCGAGACAACTTGCTCTGCACATTCTCCCGAACGTAATCCTGCCACGTCCCGGATTTTTCGGAGCACCCTTTTCCGTAGGCCAGCCCAAAGTAGGTCTTCCGAATCAGATGCTGCTTAAAAAGCTGATCGAGGCATTGTCGCGCCTCCCGCGTCTTGGCAAAGAGAAGAACTCCCGAGGTTTCCACATCCAGTCGATGGGACAAAGTGGCCGAGGCCAGCTCGGGGTAGTGCTCTCCCACCCAAGTAAAAAGAGAAGGGCGCTTGGGATCACGGGTTGGGTGTGAGCTTAGGCCGGCCGGCTTGTAGACTCCGAGATAATGCTCGTCTTGATAGAGAATTTGGGGGACATGGGATGTATTCATTACAACTTCCAGCATACCTCATGCTTTCAACCGTGTAAAAAATTCAAGAAGATGGCGCGAATTCTGGGGGCCGCTAAACTGGCCCCAAATACTTTTAACTGGGGATTACTATGTCCAAGACTTCCAAACGCGTCCATACAATTTTAAAGGCCTGTGGTCTGGCCGGGCTCTTCGGTATCATCAGCACCTCGGCCTTCGCTGAACTTGGGAATGCCATCCTGATCGGAAAGGTTCCTGGTCGTTACTTAACCGGGAAGGCCATCAATAAATCCTATCTCTCAAAAGTGATCATTGAGAATGGAATTATCAAGGAAGTCACTCCCATAACAAAAAGTGAGATCGCCGGAATTCAGAGTGGTGCGCAGGTGCCAGTGGTGGTGCTGGGACAGGCCGCCAAAGATAAGTTTGACGTTATCTACCCCGGTCTCTTCGACCTGCACAACCATACCAAGCAAAATATGCTGCCTCTTTGGGGTGAGGCCCACGGTCAATTTGCCAATCGGTTTGAATGGCGTGACTGGTCTCATTATACAGAAGCTGTCAGCCAAAATATGAATCCCTGGATCAAGGACTATGGTACCGTGGTGGAATGTGCCGCCTTCCGATGGTCCGAGCTACAGGCCATGGTTCTCGGTACGACTTATCTTCAAGGCCCAAGCTCATGTGTGTCGAATTTTGCCATTCATCATGTTGAAGGCGGAGACGGCTTTCTGTATGACAAGAAAAATGCCGCTGGCGAGCCGGTCATCGCAAAGCTCAACGTTCAGGCCCCCACCGACGTTGTCGACCCGGATTCCTTTACCTTTATCTGGGCCGAAGTGAAGCCCCTGGTTGATAAGGGTGACAGCTTCTCAAAAGCTCTGCAGAAAGTGTTATTTAATAAATGTCCAAGCTTAAAAGAGCCGATTGAAAAGGCCTATAAGACGCAGACCGAGGCGCTCACCGCCAAGCGCGATGCTGCCAAGGCACAGCTCGACAAGAAGCGAGATGCCAAAACTATGGCCGCCTTGGAAATTGCCGAGTACGAGTTAAAAAGAGAAGTGATGATGGATAAGGAAGTGCTGAAGATCATCACCGATAAGCCTTTGCTTGAAAAATCCTGCTCGGATGTTCACCCAAAATTTTTGCGTTACATGTCTTTCTTTCATCCCACCATTGCCGGGAAAATTTACTACATCAATCATCCTCATCATTCGTCCATTATTGGGCACCTGACAGAAGGACGGCGAATTGATCCGTACAACCAAGTTGAGTTTGATCTTCTTCGAATTATCGGTCTTGATCAAAAAAATGTGAACCTGATTCATGCTGTGGGCATTAATAATGCAGGCCTCAAACATATGGCCAAGCAGGGCATGGGAATCATCTGGTCACCATTCTCCAACTTCCTCCTTTACGGACAAACGGCCGATATCGCCGCCGCCCATAAGGCAGGTGTCATGCTGGCGCTTGGCTCAGACTGGACTCCCACCGGCTCGAAGTCAGTACTGGAAGAACTAAAGATTGCCCGAAACTATTTAAAGCAAGAAGGGATGAACAAAATTTTTACCGACGAGTATCTCTATCGAATGGTGACTGAAAATCCGGCAAAGATGATTAATCAGCTGGAAGAGAAGGCCGGAGATGGGCACCACGGTGCGGGAAAAGTGGTGGCCGATGCCGTCGCCTCTATCATTGTGGTAAAAGAAAACAAGGCCGACCCCCATACCAATTTAGTTACCGCCACGGCCGGGGATATCAACCTGGTGGTGATCACCGGTTCACCACTATACGGCAATGTGAAATATCTGAAGTCTTTTAACCCTGAAATTCCTTTTGAGGTTCTACCTCGTTATTTCAAAGGCCTCAATGAGTTAGTGCTTAAAGACAGCACAGGCGCGGTCACTGGCGTCAGTGATGTGTTGCCACTCCGTGCATCGGGCGAGGAACCCGGTAAGATTCTAATTAAAATTGCCTCTTCAGATTTTTTGCGTGAGCTCGAAGGTTCTGACCAGTGTAAGTTCAGTGAACAGAAGGGGTTGGTCAATCAAGATTCTTTGGCCAATAACTCGAACAGCAGTAAGCCTGCGGCCAAAGACAATCTTGTCGCCTTGAAAAAGGAAACTGGACTGAACCTTGACCGCGCTTCCGATATTCAAAAGTTGCTGGGGGCCTTACTCCTGACCCAAGGAAAGAACCTCAATGGTGAGGGGACCTTGGAACGCGCCATTTCCTACATGCCCTCACTCTTTTCATGCAACGATTCGGCCTACTCGGCACGTTTTGCAAAATTTATGTCAGATTCAAAAACCAAGGCGGATGAGTACAAGGCCAACAAAGAATTTCGTATTCAATTTCGAAAAGATGCTCAGGACAAAATAGATGAGTACAATAAAACTCACGCCGCTTCGCCGCGGATGTCGAATCCTGAGAAGATGGCAAAAGATTACGGTCTGGAATACGATAGTCATGAGGGTGTTTACGGTTACTAGCTGATAATGTTAAATGGATGGACAATATGTTCGCTAACTTGTTGTCCATCCAAAATATCTTAAAGGCCAAGGCTAATCCTCTCGACGCTTTTTTGCATCTTGGCTTCCAATATCCTGATCGGGTTTTTTACCAAGGTCCCCATGGCACGGTGACTTACCTCCAGCTCTCTCAGCTAACCCAAGCACAGCCAAAAACGGATACAGGGACTTTAATGCCCATTGCCTCGGCCCACCCTGCGCATTTTTTTGCCTCGTATCTGAAGGCCCTGATGGATGGGAAATTGCCTCTCCTCTTCTCCCATAAATATGATGAAGTCTACAAAGCCAAGCTGTTGAGTGCGATCGCCGTGGTTGACGATATGCCCGGGCACCACACCCCGATGACAGGCGTTTTCACCTCGGGCACCAGCGGAACGCCAAAGGCCGTGCTCCATGGACTCGAGGGATTGCTCTGGAATGTACTGGGTGTGTTAACTCGATGGCAGGAGGAGCTAGACTGGCGGGATGATTTTATCCCCACCTTTGGTCTGGTCCTGCCCTGGCATCATTTTGGCGGATTTATGGTTCTCCTGCGGGCCTTTCTTCTCAATGCCCAGGTGATCCATGTCGAACGGGCGGAAGAATTCGCCCTGCGGACTCATGTGGACGTGGCCTCCGTCGTACCCACGCAAATGAGTGACATCATTCAAGCACTCAACGGGCGCACTTCCCTCACCTCTCATTTTTTAGTAGGAGGCGCGGCCTCACAGCACCTCGCCCCCCCGCCCTCATTGGGACTTTCACTTTCCTTGAGTTATGGTCTGACCGAAACGGGCGGTACGGTGGCGGCGACTTCCTTCGGAGGAGACAGGCAGGCGCGCCCCTATCCCTATCGCCAGCTAGAATCCTTGCCTGATCATCAGTTCGCCATCTTTGGCCCGACAGTGGCCTTGGGATATTTTCAAGATAAAATCTGGCATGCCTTTGACCGGTCCCTTGTGCCGCCTGATAGCGGAACTTTCAACCCCAGTGACGGCTCCCTTACCATCTTGGGACGTCGTGACCAGGTGATCATCTGTGGCGGAGAAAATATTGATCTTGCCGAAGTTCTGGCAACACTTCCAGGGCCCATTCTTCTGGCGGCAGGGTGTACCGTCACCGCTCTGCCCGATGAGCGTCTGGGACAAATTCCTGTTTTATTTTTTACCGATTCAAAGTTTGAAAACCAAATCTCCCAGGCCTTACAAAAATTACCATCGTTCAAGAGACCGCGAAAAATCATTCCTTTTCCACCGAATCATCGAATAAAGGGGATTAAGCCTTCGCAACAAGAGCTCGTCCAGTGGGTGACCGAGTACGAAAAATTCCGTTTTGAGCATTGGGGAAATCCTACCGGTCCAAAAATTCTGGCCTTGCATGGATTTATGGGAAGTCCCCTGGATTTTCACCCCATCGCGACCCGCCTGTCGCAATTTCACTGGATCGTACCCTATCTTCCGGGACACGGCACCCCGATCGGCCAGTTTCATCATTTTGAGCATGGGTGTGAGATGCTGGTTCAGTGGTATCAAGCCCTTTTCCCCAAAGTCTCATTTTCTCTGCTTGGCTACTCCATGGGAGGACGTATCGCTCTGGGGATGGTGGAACAGCTGCTGAAAAAAGATTTGCTCTCTAACTTAAACAATCTCATCTTACTCTCGACTGGTCCGGGAAATGATGATGAAGAAAAAAATCGCCAGAGATGTGAACAGGACGCCACTCTCAATTTAAATTTTATCACTCAGCAGGAAAAAAGAAATTTCCTCCATACCTGGTATAGCGGCTCCATGTGGGGCAACCTTAACCGCGAGAGCGGCTACGACTCACTGGTTAATAAGCGTCTCGAAACGCCTCACCAGGAGTGGAGCATGAGCATGCGGATGTTCGGACAAGGAACCCATGCCAGCTTCAAACAAACTCTCCTAAAGTTGTCCCAGCAGCATTTGGGTCGCCGATGCTACTGCTTCGGAGGACTGGATTCAAAATACAAAAAATTTGCGTTGGACTATCAAAATCTGGGATTTGCCACGGAGGAATTTTCTAACCTGGGGCACGCTCTGCTGGAGGAGGCCCCTGAAACGCTGGCCGACTTCCTCCGCGCGCTCGAACTCAAACGCTAGTGAGCATTGTACTCATGGAGTCGCTTATTGAGCTGCTCTTGCTTCTCACGCCAGTTGTACTTTTTGGAGCTTTCACCGGATTCGTACTCAGGTTTCCCGGTTGAGCTGATATGACGGCCCGGCAAGTGGTCCTCGGTATAGTCGTCAAGAAAAACCGGCTCATCTGAACTTTTGTCATCATCATAGGATGCCAGATTGGTATACTCCTGATCATTGAGGGCCAACGTCCCGGAGTCAACCACGCTCTCCCCCCCTTGGGTAATGGAGATGAGCTTTTCTTTTTTGCCGACGCTATGGCCCTCGCCACTGACGGCATTTTTAACCCGTACACTTCCCTCGACCACCGCAAACTGAGTGACGTCGTTGCCTTTTTTGTTGCTGTTTAAGTTGCCCACAAAAATAGTCCCACGGACTCCAAGAGACGCGGTTTTGGTTTTGACCACAATATCGCCAGGCTTGGCCTTGTTGGGAATATGCGCGCGAATTTTACCCGAAATAAAACCGTAGACGCTCTGGCGGTCATCTTTGCTCTTAAAGGCAAACTTTTCAAAAACCATGCGCGAATGAGGGCCGATGGAAATAATGCTGTCGTCAATCATCTTCAACTTAACAAAGGCCCCCGTCCCGGTAATGATGGTGTCTCCCTCCTGGACAATTTGATTGGCGGCACCGATTTTTATTTCCTTCTTATTATCTGCGCGAACCTTGGTGACCTCGCCTTTGACTAAAATAATTTCTCCAACCAGATTGCTGATTAGCTGTGAAGATTCGGGGTCTGCCCCCTTAATCCCCTGAGCGCGTCCTTCGAATGCCAGGGTTAAAAGGAGAAGCGGGACAAAAAGTAATTGGGTCTTCATTTTTCTCACCTCAAAAAAAGTCTCAAACTCAATTCGGAGTAAAGAAATGTGAAGCTAAAGAATTATTGCTGACAGTTGCGCTTGAGCGCAATTTGCCGGGATTTCAGAAGAACCGAGCAAACTACTTTGCTCTCTTTTCCCTCAACCTTGATAAAATGCACATAGGCCTCATGGGTTTTGGGATAAGTCTCAAGTCGTACCCAATGGGGGCCGGGGCGATAGGTCCATAAGCTCTTGACACTAAATCCAGGAACGACTTCGCTGGTGACTGTTTTGATTGGAAAAAATTCAAAAACCGCCCCCGACACCACCAAGGGAATATCGGCCAAGCTATAAATCGCCGCGACATGATCATGCCCTACAAAAAGACCATTAATTTGATTTCGATATTGCAGAAGGAGCGGGCGAAAGGTGTCATGAAAATGCTTTTTCTCTATCCATTGGTGACGCTCACTTAAGGTCGCAGGTGGATGGTGAAAAACGATGAAGGTAAAGGGCACCTCACTCCTGCCAGGCCTCGCCATCTCCTTTAAAAAGAAATCCCGCTGGGCCATGACATTTTCAGCATTGTCAGAGTTGAGCACAATAAAACGCACGTCTTCCACCGTTTGCGCATAGTATTCTGCGGGCATGCGAAAATATTCCCGCTCATGCAGGTACGAGAGGCGATGATTGCCGATGGCAACCACGGGGAAGCGCAGGTCTTTCGAAAACCAATCATCCCAGACATCACCGTAGGAAACATTCATGTCATAGAGGTTATCTCCCACGAGTGCCACATCTTTCACTTGAGAATCTACGATGGATTGTAGGACCTGCGCGACGGATTCTGTTTTACGTCCAGCATCCCCGAAGATCGCGATATTGAGGGCGCGGGATGGTGAGGCCATGATTAAGACCAAGAAGCACAACAACATACCGATTTTACTCATAATTGATCCCTGTTTTTATGCGTGACTACGGCGTGGAATATTTACATAAGGGCACCATTTTTCCAAGAACTTTCGTATAGTGCCCACCATGCGTACGATGCATCTTTTTATCCTTTTGACCTTAGGACTCCTGTCCTTTCAAACCCTCGCCTGGCGAAGCGATTGCGGCCCTGTTTTTCGAGACCCCCACCACCTCTTTCTCAGCGAGACCCGCTACCCCTCCCGTGGGGAGCGACTGGCCCATGAGTCCATTCATCGCGATCTGGTGGAAGGCCATGTGGTCGAAGGCAAGCCTTTTAGCGCCAACAATAATCGCAATGCGCTCTTTAAAATCAAAATTTTCAATCCCCGAACCGGCCAAGGGCGGGATGCCCTTTTTAAACCCCGCCCTTTCGGTGATGGCTTTGGTTGGAACCGCGTGCCCATGGAATGGGTGGCCTACAAAATAAACTTACTGCTGGGCATGGATTATATTCCCCCCGTCTCTTATCGCTCCAAGGCGCAGGGAAACCCGGTCACCATCAATGGTGAAACCTTTGCAGAAGGCGCCGCCCTTTACATGGTCCCAGACGCCCATGAGCTGCATAAAGTTCCGGTGCGGGAGTGGGAGTCCGACCGCACTTTTACTCCTCTGGAAAAAGAATATTTTTTAAGTGATGTCCGAATTTTTGATTTTCTAATGCAAAATCCCGACCGCCATATCAATAACTTTCTACGCGGACGCCATTGGAAAGATGGCGTTTATCGACCAATCCTGATCGACCAGGCGGCCAGTCTGAAGGGTAATGCCACTATTGATGTTTTGCGCGGCAATGATGCCTTTAACTCAGGTGCCGTGAGCAAAATTCGGCCGCGTACCCTGGAGGCGCTGCGAGCGTTAAAGAGAAGACAGCTGGAAACTCTGCGCCCCCATCTCAGCGATAGTGAGATTGACCAGATTCTGGCCCGGCGCGATCAGGTCTTGGCCTATTTTGGGCATTGATTCTAAGACAGCTCTTCGCTGCTCACATCCTTGAGAACCTTGGTGGACTTGACGCCCAGCTCGCGCAACTTCTCCACCGAAACCATCAAATTTCCACGCCCGGTTTTAAGTTTTCCCGTCACATTATCATGCTGGGTCTGCAAATCTTTGATGTGCTTACCCATTTTGTCAAAATCATCCACGAAGGAGGCGAATTTGTCATAGAGCCGCCCCCCGGCCTCGGCAATCAGGAGAGCATTTTTGTGTTGGCGCTCCTGCTTCCAGATGGCGGTCACGGTCCGCAGCGTCGCCAGGAGTGTGGTCGGACCGACCAGGATAATTTTGCGATCCCAGCCATAGGTGAACAGATCTTTTTCTCCCTCTAAGATCATGGAAAGCGCCCCTTCGATGGGGGCGAACAGCAGGACAAAATCAGGCGTCGTCAGTCCCTCGATGGCCTGATAATTCTTGCTTGATAAAATTTCAATATGGGCCTTGACCGAGACCAGAAAATCGCGTTTATGCTTGCTGCGATCTTCTTCCGTCGACGCGCCGATCAGGCGGTCATAGGAGACCAGGGACACCTTGGAATCGATGATGAGATTTTTTCCTTCGGGCAACTTAATAATAACATCAGGCCGAAGCACCCGACCATCCTCACTTTTTAGATTCATGCCTTGGGCCTGGGTGATAAATTCCTCACCTGCACGAAGGCCAGAGTGCTCAAGAATTTTTTCCAGCACCAGCTCTCCCCAATTTCCCTGGGCCTTGACGTCGCCTTTTAAGGCCATGGTCAAATTTTTGGTTTCGGCCTCCATCTTGCGGCCCATCTCCATCATGCGCAGAATTTCCTGGCGTAGGGAGAAAACCTCCCGCCCCTCTTTCTCATAGGTTTCCTCTACCTTCTTTTGTAACTCCTGCAAGCGATCCTTGAAAGGATTGAGCAAGCCTTGCAGACCCTGGGTTGAAATCTCCTGAAATGTTTTTTGCTTATCCTCAAAAATCTTCTGCGCCAGCTGCTCAAATTGTAACTGACTCACGCGTTCTTTCTCACCATGGGAGTCGCGCAGATTTTTTAGATCGTGCTCAAGACCGATTCGAATTCTCTCTACGTCGAGCATTTTTTGCTGTAACTCGGCCTTTTCTTTTTCCGCACTTTTGTGACGCACAAACCAGCCCACCGCCAAGCCAAGTGCTCCCCCACCAAACAAGCCCCCAATTCCAGCTTCCCACATAGTCGCCCCCGAAGATAATTTCCGACCGAAAGACTTTATTTAAAATTTTAATTTAAAAAAAGATCGTTATCTCTTATGCTAATCAACACGACAGCTCAACATAGCTTAAACCACATACCAAGGATAGGGAATCATGAACGGATTCAAGAAGACGGGCCTTAGCGGTCTACTGCTTATTTTATTAAGCTTCATTGCGACTCAGGGGCATGCTTATGATCTCGTAAAACGAATGAAGCTGATGGACGATCGTTTTAAAACCCAGGACATGCTCAGACCTTATGGACACGACTTCTTATTGGATATCACCGCCGCAGCTAACTCTGACACCCAGTCTTTGTTGGATGATGTGGATAAAATTGGGTCGTTGACAGGAACCACTCAGCAGCAGGTTGATCAGGCGGATGTTATTTTGTCCAAGCACTATAATACAGAAAAATATTTACGTGCCCGGGTCAATCTGGGAATGCCCATCTTCAGCTTTTCCGCCTTTGGTATTCGCTGGCAACCCAACTTGCGCGTAGATGCCGGTCTCGCCGCACTTATTAATGTGAAAAGAGAAAGTGTGACTTATACCAGTTTGGTCAATAACCTCGACCAGATTCCGGCCGAGCTACGAACCGCCCTGATTGCCTGTAATCCGACCCAACCACCACTCAATGATGGTGACGATATTTTGGCCTTCTGCGTGGGTAACGGCTCGATTACGCAAGTCCAGGCCGATCTCATCAAGGCGACCTATGGCATTTCGAAGATCCCCTTTTTAAATAGTATCGTCGCCTCATCTTCTAATCTCCCCGTTTTTGATAACTATATTAAAATTGATGCCAAGGCCGGGATGGTTGTCGATTACACCAAAGATGAGCACTGGTTTGGTTCGTTCTCCTTGCTGGCCTTGGGCCGCGCCGACCTTCGCAAAAAGCTGGATGCCACTCTTATGATCGCCGGCGGCGGTGGTATCGACATTGGGGAACCCAATACTCAGATCAATGCCGTTTTTGACTATAAGCTCGGTTATAAAAACAGCAACTACTCCGCCTTTGCGGCCCTGGAAGAAGTTAAAATTGCGGAAATTAAAAGTGAAACGACCAAGCCCGTTTACGGTACTGACCCGCTCATAAGACTGCAGGGCCAGGCCAACTATCGTCTGTGGCTCTTCTCGGCCCAACCCTTTATCGGTACGCACGCTCGTTCAGGCTACGGCTTTGGGGATGCCTACTACTTTGGTGCGGACTGGGGTGCCCACGTTTGGGGTGATCGCCTCGGGGTCACTCTTCGAACCATGGCAGATAAAGAGCACTTCACCTTCGCCACCCGCTTTAAATTATGGCTCATGCATCTTGAACTCATGGCAAAAACTCCGCTGGCCAAAGATGTTGATGGCGTGAAAGTGAGCGAAATTTACTCCGCTGACCTGCGCTTCTTCTTCTAGATTTTCGAATGAAAGACTTTTTGAGAAGGCCTCCAATCGGAGGCCTTTTTTTAGTCGCTCCAGGCGACCTTTCTCTATACATTACGTCTAAAATGCACGACAATATAGACATATGTTTAAACGAACACTTATCCCATCGAAATCACATAGTTTTTTTCTCTTTGGTCCCAGGGGAACGGGAAAATCGACACTTTTAAAAGAACTTTTTAGCTTCGATGACAACACACAGGTGATGTATTTTGATTTACTGGACCCGGCAATAGAAAAGGAATTGGCCACAAGGCCAGAAAGACTACTGGAGATTCTGGCCGCTAGAAAAAAATTACCAGAGTGGATTATCATTGATGAAATTCAAAAAATACCCAAACTCCTGGATGTCGCACATAAAATTATTTTTGAAAGAAAAATCAAGTTTGCCTTAACCGGCTCTTCGGCCAGAAAACTCAAAAGAGAGGCGGCAAATTTGTTGGCAGGACGGGCCTTTAATTTTTATCTTTATCCATTAACCTTTATAGAGTTAAATGATCATTTTGATTTGAAGCAAATACTATCCTTCGGCACTCTCCCTGCGATTTATAATTTCGACAACGAAAAAGACAAAAAAAGATTTTTGCTAGCTTATGTACAAACATACGTGAAGGAAGAAATTTTAGTTGAGCAGTTGGTCAGAAATATCGACCCCTTCCGCGCTTTCCTGGAGGTCGCCGCCCAATCTAACACCGAGGTGATAAATTACACTTCAATCGCCAAAGAAGCCGGAATTTCATCCAAAAATGTTGAACGATATTTTTCCATTCTAAGTGATACTCTTCTTGGGCATTTTCTTGAACCCTATTCAAAATCAGTCAGAGCAAGACAGAAGCAATCTCCCAAGTTTTATTTTTTTGATTGTGGAGTCGTGCGTGCGATTTCCAATGAGATCAACCAAGAATTACTGCCTCAAACCTATAGCTATGGAAAACTCTTTGAACAGTTAGTTATTTGTGAATTTATCAGATTAAACAACTATTATGAAAGAAATTGGAAATTTTCCTATATCAGAACAGGTGCTGGAGTAGAGATCGATCTGATTATCGAAAAGAATAAAAAAGATCTTGTGCTCATAGAAATTAAATCGACCACATCAGTTCATGACGATCACCTATCCGCCTTGAGAGGCCTTGGAAATGACTTTAAAAATGCTGAAAAATATCTGTTATGTCAGGAAAAATACCCACGATTAGTAGGTGATATAAAAATTATCGATTGGAAAAAAGGTATTTTGGAAATTTTTGGTTTAGATTCGAATAAAGTCACTTAGCAGGATCAATCTGCTTTGGAATTGTTTCCTCCGAGTAATTCCTTAAACTCCTGCACCACCTGATCAACCGAGGTTGTCACTTTCGTTCTCATCTTAATGCCAGCGTTCAGCCCATTGGCCACGATCTCAGTGAGGGCCTCAAACTTCGGCTTGCTGATAAAGTCAAAGGCCCCGAATTTCACCGCCTCCATGATAATCTCTTCCGAACCATAGGCGGTAAAAAAAATAAACGGAGTTTCCAGACCTAGGTCCCTGACGGCCTTGATCACTTGCAGTCCGTCCATCTCTGGCATTCTAATATCGCAGACAATACAATCGATTTTTTGATGCTTTAAAACTTCCAGCGCCTTGTGCCCATTGTCGACCGCAGTGATCGTCAAGGCGACATCCTCAAGGAAGACGGCCAGAGTCTCCAGTATCTCGACCTCGTCATCGATGATTAACAAATTTCCCTGCTTCACCCTCTCACTCCCTCATTTCTTGCTATCACCTGTCTTGATAAAAACCTTTACAAGCGAACGCACAATATCCGGATCAAATTTTGTGATGACGGTCCTATCTGACATAAAACGTTTAAGTACATCCAAAGGCGATATCCTATCATCAATCAGTCTGGTGGCAAAGAAATCGGCCAGGGCCGCCACCTTCGCCAGCGGATAGATTTTGACACGGCTCAGTCCGTTTGGGAATCCTGACCCATCGGCACACTCGTGATGCTGATAGACCACCTGTCTCACGGCTTCCTCTAAGGCGGAAAATTGCAGTAAAAAATTAACTCCCTCTCTGGGATGCTGCTGAAAAAGCGTTGTCTCTTGAGGGGTCATACGGGCCGGGCTTTTCCCCCTGATCAAGGCAGGGAGCTTCATCATCCCGAGATCTTTGAGAAAACAGCTGGTGAGTAAACGCTCCAAAGATTTCGCTCCCATCCAATCAATTTTTTGTGAAATCGCAGCGGCATAAAAGGCCGACAAGCGAGTTTGCTGAACTTCATGATAGGGCGACTCTCGATCCCAGAGCACAATTGTTTTGTTCAGATCACCGTTATACTTTATATTCTTTGAGACACTCAGGCAGGAAACCTTCGCCTTCTGCACAATCTCAGCGGGTACTCCCTGGAAATGATCTTCCGTGAGTCCCGCGAGAGGATCGTTAAAGTCAAAGTTTTTGGCATCAGCAGGTCTTTCGGACATCGCCCCCCCATTACCAATTATTGTAGCTTAACTACGGGGGGCATATACTACGTAATACTACCTAGGCATTTGTTTCATCAGCGGACGATACGCAAGATAGGAACAGTCGTTTTCTTAAATAAATTATATGTTCGGTGCCCCATAAGGAGTGACCCCAGTGGGGAAACACTTTGGCTGGCCAAGATAATCATCAGAGCATTTCGCTGGGAGGCACAGGTGGCAATTTCCTGGCCGAACTCACCATGACGAATTTCTGTTTCCATATATTTAACTTTATGCGCTTTTAGGCGCTCCTTCTCCTTCTCCAAAATTTCCTGTCCCTCAGTCTCGAGCCCCGCTCGCACCTTGTCCCATGCCGCCGAATTGGTGGCCATCGCTTCGGTGTTCTGCCATTCAGAGTCAACATAAACTAAGACGACCTTGGCCCCCAAAGCGGTGCTCATCTCAAAAGCGGTTTGCGCTGCCTTCTCTGCCAGCTCGGAATTTCCCACCGGGAGAATAATAGACTTCTTTATTTCGGGATAAGTGGTCGAGGCAAATCCAGTCGAGGAGACCATTTCACTACCTGCCCCGCCAAGCTTCACCCGCACCTTTCCGCCCTTGTCCACCCAGGACTGAGTCCATTTTTTCTGGGCCACTCGAAGGACGATGAAGGCGATACAGGCGAGAATGGCAAAGGCCAAAAATCCACCAAAATAACTACCGGTCAGTTGCTTAGACTGTCCCATGGCGTTTGGAATGAAACCGCCACCGAGAGCGCCGATCTCCCCGATCATACTCCCTGCCACGGCGGTGGTCGTAGGCCAACGCAGCGGCACCAGCTGAAAGAGGGCACCGTTACCGGCACCGAGGGCCGCGAAGCACAGCATGAAGAGTCCTGTGGCAACATAAACCGACCCTTGTAATCCTGTGACCACCACTCCCACGATGACAACGCCAAAGATAGCGGTCAGGGTGGTAATACCACCTAGCCGATCAGAAACGTACCCGCCGAGGATGCGAATGCCACTTCCCATGAGGGCCGCCAGCATTGTCAGCTGTCCCGCTTCGATCTTGGTTACGCCAAACTGATCATAAAAATAAGTGGGAAGAAAATTGGAAAGCCCGATGAAGCCGCCAAAGGTAATGATGTACACCAGATTGAAAACCCAACCGTCCTTTTCCCACAAACATTTGAGGTGATCTTTCAAACTCTGGTGCTCAATATCAGGTGGCTCTTTGGCAAAAATAATCATGACGATAATGGGAACGAGCATGAAGATAGCGCCAAAACCATAAACGGCCTGCCAGCCAAATTTTGTCGCCAAGGGAGGGGCCAACAGCACCGCCAAGACAGTTCCGCTGTTTCCTGCCCCGGAAATTCCCATGGCGAGGCCCTTATACTTGGGGGGAAACCATCCCGAACCAAGGGAGAGTGCAACACCGAAGCTCGCTCCGGCAATGCCTAAGAGGACGCCCATAACAAGAACGTCGTTATATGTATGCACCATAAAATAGCCGTAGAGCATGGCCAGAAAGATCATACTCATTTCCACCAGGGCGGCATTTTTGCGTCCGATATACTGGGCAAGGACTCCCAAGGGAAAACGCATAATGGCACCCGCCAGAATGGGAACCGAAATCATGAAACCTTTCTGGGCAGGAGAAAGGTTGAACTGCTCACTAATGAAGGGGGCCATGGCTCCATTCAAAACCCAAATAGCAAAACAAAAATCAAAATATAAGAAGGCAGAGAACAGAGTTGGCGGATGTCCGGCCTTTAGAAAAGTCTTAAAATTAGACATAGCTTCCCTTTTTCAAGATTCTCATGAGGAGAATAATCGGTGTTTGAATGGAGAATAATAGCATAAAACCCTGATCAAGGTCAGGATTTTATGCATATTTTACTTTATTTGGCGAGAAGAACGTACTCTTTATTTTTCACGGTGATATAAATTCTGGTAACCTTTTTTGTGTTGGTGTCGTAGGCCATTCTGCCGGGAAACGTTGCGGCAACCTGACCGCCATCTGGACGGTTTGTCAGTGGCTCAAATTTAATATCCAAAGTATTGGCATTCAGCCGGGTTACCTTGAAACGAATCTTGAAAAAATCCTCATTTCCTGCGACATAAAAAATTCGACCGTTGTAATCCAATCCAAAATCAGGACGAAAGAGAATTAAAAAAAGTGATGAGGCGTTATGGAACTCAGGGGTTAGAAAATACTCTTGCTCCAGGGAGGTAAAGATATCGGCGAACTTAAAAACTTTGACCCCGGCGTCGCCCGCTGTCATATTTTCCATGAAGAGCGGCCTGGTGCCATTGAAACCCTTGTACCACAACTCACTTTCTTCAAATCGTGAGGAATAACAGTTATAGCTTCGGCCAGTATCCTTGGGATTGCGGCAGCGGGAATCTAAGAGTGGTTGGCCTTGATCATTGATAACGGAAATTTCAGTTAAATCCCCTACTTTCATTCCGAGGTAGCTCGCGCTCATTTTAACCGTGGCAATTCGGGTTCCAAAATAGAAGGGAGTGGGAGCAGGGTCCTGAACGTTGATGGACATACTGGCGTAGGTCGGAAACTGATCGAGAACGTAGGTATAGCTTTGTGCGGCCTCAGCTTTCAACATCAAGACACTGGCAAATATCCATGCAAAGCAAATCAATCCCTTCATAGAACCTCCCAAATTTTTCATGCAACGTATTAAGGCCTAGAAGAAAAGGGTTTGGCAAATCTAAACAACAAAACCATCTTTGAGTAGCACTTCCCGTTTGGCCATGGACGAAAAATCACGCTCATGGGTGACCAAAACCACGGTAGCACCCTGTGTGGCATTTACTTCCTTCAAAATTTCTAAAACCATAAGGCCATTTTGGTAATCTAAGTTGCCGGTGGGTTCGTCTGCAAAGAGATACTTGGGGTTCATGATTAAGGCCCGGGTAATGGCCACGCGCTGCTGTTGCCCCCCTGAGAGCTGGCCGGGGAACTTATGCTCATGCCCTTTCAGGCCAAATTGCGAAATGAGCTCAAGCGCCCGCCCGCGAAATTTTTCCTGCTGACCGGTTTTCCGAGGCGGTAAAAGGATATTTTCCAGGGCGGTAAGCTCGGGCAAAAGATAGTGAAATTGGAAAATAAAACCTATCTGGGTATTGCGAAGATGGTCGAGATCGCGAACGCTCATCTCTTTGACTTTTTGACCATCAAAGGAGACCTCCCCTTGTGTGGGGTGATCCAGGGTGCTCAAAATATAAAGGAGCGTGCTCTTACCCGAACCGGAACGGCCATGAATACTGACAAAATCTCCATTCTCAATCTTCAAATCAATCCCGCTTAAAACGCGGGTGGGAGGATGGCCGAAATCTTTGGAAACTTGCACCGCCTCGATCATCTGTCCTCCCTGATGATATCCATCGGAGTCATACGACCGGCGTGTACCGCCGGTAAGATACTGGCCAGCGCTCCTGAAAGAAGGGCGAAGCCTAAGGCCGTGAAGTAGATATCCGGATTATAGGAGATGAGCAGGTGATTCCCTCTTCCAATTTGAAAACCTAAATCCACATTGCCCACGATGCGACATAGGGTATACCCGATCAAAAGCCCGAGTGGACCGCCCAGGACGCCAATCACAAAACCCTGAATAAAAAATAACTCGAAAACCGCCCAGGCGCCAAACCCCATGGATCGCAAGATGGCAATCTCTCTTTTTTTCTGGGAAATCATGATGGTCAAAATATTGTAAATGCCGAAGGCCGCCACGATGAGGATAGAAACGGTAATCACAAAGCGGGCAATATCCTGGATTTTTACAATTTGCATATAAGCGGCATTGGCGCGCTCCCAATCTTCAACCTTGTCTGGGCCCAGGAGCGACCAGACCTCGGCCTTGGCATAGGCCTGGGAAGAATCCACCAGCGCAATGGAAATTTCAGAAACTCTTCCATAGGCCTTGCCCAAAGTTTGCACATCTCGCAGGTGGGCATAGGCGACGACGTCATCAAAGTTATGATTGCCTAAATGGATAATTCCCACAACTTTAAAAGGACGCCCCTCATTTCGGCCAGAGGTAAGCATGACAGTGCCGCCGACGCTCACCCCCAACTTTTCCGCCACCCCACTCCCCAGCACCAGTCGGCTCCCGGCCGATTCTAAATCTTGCAGCTTCCCCTCGCGCATGTAATCGGCCAAGGCGGTAACTTGCATCTGGCGGGAAGGAATAATTCCAATCAGCTCTGAGTTGGCGCGCAGCGCCGCCCGAGTTACCAGCACCGGGAGGGTAAGTTTTGGCGCAAAATTATAAACATCCGGATCATTTTCCAAACGATGGGCATGGCCGAGATAATTTTCCAGCCGCGCCTCACCTCTTTTTCCCAGAGGGGGAATGAGCCAATGGACAAGATTCCTTCCGGGAAAAAAACTTTCTGTCAGGGCCTTGCCATCAATCGTCCGGTCGGAGCCGGAGATTCGGACATGGGAGGTGTTGTTCATGAGCTGGCCGGAGATATACTCTCTCAATCCCAGCTGTACACCGGCGATGACCACATAGATCATGGTGCCGAAGCTAACGCCGATTAAAATCAGGGCGGTCTGTTTCTTTCGCGCGAATAATTGTTTGAGTGCTAAATATAACATACGCTCACTTCACTAAGGCAAAATCCCCGGGCCTGATATCGCCCTCCAAAACCTCGGCAAAGGTACCATCCGAAGCGCCCAGCTTTAACTTCACCTTATGCTGTTTCCCACCACGTTCCAAGAGCGCAATTCCCCCGGCAACGGCCCTGACCGGAAAAAGCAGGACGTTATCACGGTGACCGACTTCAATGGCAACGTCGGCCGACATCCCCGGTAAAATGCCAGGACTCAAATTATCAACACGGATGCTGGCCACAAACTCATCGCCTCTAGGGTAAAGTGATTCCACCATCCCCGCGATGCTGTCACCCTTTTGTCCATCGAAAACGATTTTTGCGGTCAGGCCTTTTCTCGCCCGCAGGGCCCCTTCCTGCTCGAGCAAGACCTCAATATATCGCTCTTCTAGATTCGTGAGCGTCAGTAAAGTAGTTTGTGGAAAAACGATCTCCCCTTGATCGGCGGCGATATAGGTCACGGTCCCGTCAAAAGGAGCGGAGAAAGTGGCGGCATCCTTGAAATCCATCAGCGGCACGCCTTTTTTAATGACATCTCCCTCTTTGACATAAATTTTTGACACGCTGGAAGTGATTCCCAACTTTAGTTCATACTGCTTGCGCGATTTGACTTTGCCGATGCCGTAGATCGCCTCGTAGAGCTGGCCAGCACGAACTTCAATTTTTTCAAAATTATTGCGACTTCTAAAAATTCCCGCACTGGCGACAAAAAGAATGGCCAGCGCAGACACCACCAAAAAAATTTTTTTATTCGTCATACTTTTGCCCATCAGTTCATTTTATAAAAAGCAACTTTCACTGGAAAATTGGCATCAGTCCCCAGGGGAATAGTAGGCCCATCCCCCCAACAAAGAAATTGAAAAAGTGGTCCCAGCGCCTGTTCTGCCATGCTTCTGAAATTGTCCCGGGCCAGGACGGGGTCATTGGCCACCAGAACAAGGGTCCCCCCGGGGGACAGCCACTCCGGAACGCGCTTTAAAATACGAGCATAATTTCTCTCAAGGGAAAAAGACTCCTGATGGGATGGAGGGTCAATAATAATTAGATCAAAAGGACCTAAGCGGGTTAAGCGACCAAAGGATTTCAGGATGTCGAGGGGATGATAAAAAAAACTTCCCTGACATTGATTAAGGGTGTGATTTTCTCTCCCCCAGGTTAAAAAGTTCTTTCGCATGTCGACATTATGAACTTGCCTGGCCTGGCCTTTCGCCGCCGCGACTGAAAGGGCGCAGGTGTAGGAAAAAAGGTTCAGCACTGTTTTGCCGGAAGAATTGAGTAAGAGCCAAAGGCGCAGTGGTGCCATATCAAGAAATAATCCGATGTTCTGATCTCGTCCTAGCTTAATCAGAAATTGAAAAGGCCCCTCGCGCACCACCACGGGTTTATCCGGCATAGGCCCCTTGAGAATCTCCCAGAAGGCCTTTCCCAAATCACGCGTCTGCATAAAAATGCCATGAATTTGAGGCCTGTCCAATTGCGCGAAGTATTCTTTTATGCTCGCGGTGATCTCCGGCGCCAAAGGGCGATGAAGAAAAATGATCAGATAAGGCGGAAACCACTCTATCGTCACATTCTCAAATCCGGGAAATTGCCTGCCGCGGCCGTGGACTAAACGTTTGGCACTGCTCGCCCACCCAAGATCATCAAAGTCCAGCCGGTCAAATAAAGAAAATAAATCGCGAAAGATCACTCTTCGCCCGCCAATCGACGCTCATGTTCGCGCAGTCGACGTTTCATCCAACGGGTTCCCATTACAAGAAAAAAATAGCAGAGCGACCAAAAGATATCAGAAACAAATTCCCAAACTTCCCGAGGCAGATGGAAAAAATAATCGTAGGACTCTTTGGCGATCGCAACGAGCGTGATTAAGGTAAAGATTTTCCACAGGGCCCATCCCCTTCTGATGAGAAAAATTGTCAGCGCCGTTCCCACAATAAAATGCAAGGTCGAATCGAGCGGGATCATCCCGCCAATCTGGTAGGAAGAAATCCCACCGAGAGTTTTGTCAAGACCGTTCATACGCAAGCACCTTTTCCCAAATTTGCAAAAAACGCTCAGCACTTTGCTCAAAAGCATCGACCCCGATCGATTGTCTTTTTAAGTATTCGAACATGGAGGGAAGTAAATGGGGGCCGGCCAAACCTTGCACATCAAAGGCCAAGGGAGCTTCTTTCAAGGCGGATTCGGGCAGGTATCCCTTGGGTCCATACTTGGGACGGGAATGGGGAACGAAGCCGTTAAAATCCGTTCCCAATGCAATGGGAACGCCATTTTTACCCATGAGCTTTTCCAGGTGTCGGATATGTAAAAGATAATCGTCGATGGTGCCTCGGCAATGGTCCGCAGGCAATGGCGACTTCAGAGGACCATGCGGATGGAGCATCTCCACCGCGCCGGTGACCGCGATCATTCCTCCTAAACCATAAAGCCCCTTGATTTGCTCATTGGTCAAACCACGCTCCTCATCACGAATCTCTCGCACATACCCGTGTGACATGATGATGGGTAACTGAGCTGTTTTCGCCTCTTGTAAAGTTTGGTTGAAGGAGAGGTCGCTCATATGGGCGGTATCCACGATGATCCCGGCCTTAAACATATTTTGAATCGCCACTTTTCCCAAGGCACTCAAGCCTTTTCTGGATGACGGCCAAAAAGTCCGCTTCAACTGGCCGATCAAATTGACAACCACCAGCTTCCCTCTCATCACGGCAGAATCGCCGTACTGGTTATCCCCTAGATGGATCGGCGCGATCATGGCGACACCGCGATCCCGCCAACTGCGGGCATCCTCTAAAGTATCAATTAAAAATTCCGCTCCCTCAAAGGCATGTATAAAAGCAATTTTCCCCTGGGCAATAAGGTCGCGGGCCTCGGCTGGATTATGGGCCACGCCAAAATCTGCAGCATGTCGTTTGGCCAAATTTTCCACATACTCAAGCTGCTGGAGGACCTGTTTTTTCGCAATCGACTTAGTAAATCCCAGGCTGTTGACGAGGGTGGCCTGGACATAAATTTTCACGCCACTTTTTTTCAAAAGTTCCAAATTCATGACTTGCTGCTGCCCGTGGCGATAGGTCAACTTGGTGCAGGCCGGACACTCGGGGTCTCCTCCGAAAAGCATAAAGCCGAAAGGAATGTGAGAGGCAATATGGGCGTGGAGATCAACAACCCCTTTCACACTCATTCCCCACTCCTGTTTTGCGCCAGCTCCCATTGGGCCAAAAATTCATTGGCCATCCCATCCTGAGATAAGGTTTTCTGCAGGCGTTTTTCCAAAGAGAGCTGTAAATCCGCCATCTGATCTATCGAGATCAGACCGACGCGATCAAGGGAGGTTTGGGTGGTACAACGGGCCGGACGTAAATGCGAAATGCCTCCGGAAAAGTCCGAGCCAAAGGCCACGCGGGTAAAGCCGATCTGAGTTCCAATCTCATAATAATGCTGGGCCAGGGCCTCGACTCCGCCACGACATGGACGGCAGTTAGCGGGACAAAACTCATTGTCGACTTTGGTATTCACCAGCATTTCTTCTGAAGGCACGAGCCCCACGTAACCGCGATTTTGTCGAATCCAATCCAGGTGGCGGGGACTAATGCCGCGCTCGTCTTTATAATATTTGCGAAGCGCCGTATGGGTAAAAAGGAGCGGCTGACCATAGGCCAGGAGCAAGGGAAGCGCATCATCGATGGATCGATCGCTCATATGAGTCAAATCGATCCACACTCCTCGCGCCATTAAACGTAAGATAAGATCTTTTCCTTCCGGGGTCAGGCCCATGGGATTCATTCGCGCGCCATTCTTCCATTCAAAATAAAAATTTTTCAGCGTAAAAATTGATTTGCGAAGGCCTCGCATGTAGGCCGCACCACCGCATGAGTTGTTAATGAGATGGATGGGAGTCACAATGGCAATCCCGGCCTCATCAATGAATTCCACAAAATCCTGAGGGCTCTCAAACATCCCATGCGCCCCCTCGAGCGAAAGAAGAAAAATCTTTTTCCCTTGAGCGTACGCGCGCTGGGCCTGTCTGGCATTCTTGGCCAAAATCCACTCCGGGTGCTGGGCCACATAATCATAGGCCTGTCTGATCTGCCGCCTGAGACTTTCTTTGACAGACTCACGCCAGGAAAGTCCGGGTCTTAAAACCAAGGCGGGATGAGCGTATAAGGCCGCTACGAAGATGCGCACACCGGATTTGGCCAAAGTTTCGGCATTGATTTTGGAAGAAAGCATGCAACGCCATGAATGGGCGCATAGCTTATGGTTAAAGTCCCCTCGAAAGATCGCTCCCATCCCTTCATTCATGAAAGCATGAGAATGAAGTTCCACAAAGGCGGGGGCGGAAAGTGAGAACATCATGCTCACCGCGATGACTAACATCCTTGTTTTGTTCAACATCAATAATCCTCTAAACCTCGACGCAATCAGTTGTCGAGCTGTGATGTAACGTTTAAAGTATAAGCGTATGTTACAAATATTATTTTGGCGATGGCCTTTTATAATCACTTCGTTTTTCATCTTCGGGCCTTTTTCCTCGGAGGCCATTCCCATGGTTCTCACCAACGACATCACCACATCAGCGACACCACTCACGCGCAAGTTTCCAAGTTTGGAGACGATTGCCAGAACTCCCATTTTGGATGGCGAAACTCCCTATCATGCTCTTAAAAATCTTGAGACCTATCTCACCGGGAAAGAGCATGGCCGATTATGGGTCAAGCGCGATGACTTAAGTTCGAGAGAGGTTGGCGGCAATAAGGCCCGCAAGTTAGAGTATCTTCTGGCCGAAGCCAAAAGGGAAAATGCCAGTGAGCTGATCACCTTTGGAATGTGGGGCTCAAATCACGCCCTCGCCACGGCCATCGCGGGCCATGCGTTACAGCTTGGCGTGACCCTGCATCTCGGCCCTCAACCTCCCACCCCTGATGTCAGAAAAAAGCTTCTGGCCATGCATGCCCTCGGAGCCAAGTTGGTTTTCCATGGCGGTCAACTTTCGTTAGGGCTGGGCATCGCCCAAGGGTTTCTCCGCTCGCTATGGTCAAAAAAAATCTTCTATATTCCCCCTGGCGGAAGCAACGCCCTGAGTACTCTTGGATACGTCAATGCTTTCCTGGAGCTTCAGGAGCAGCTGGAAGGCAAACCGTTGCCTAAGCGCATCTTTCTTCCCATGGGAACTGCGGGCACCTCCGCGGGACTCCTGGTGGGCAGCTGCCTGGCAGGTGTCCAGGACCAAGTTCAGATCGTTTCGGTGGGAATTTCCCACAGTCCGATCTCCAACGGAAAATCGGTTCTGTCACTGGCGCGGAAAACCTACAATTTTATTCGGAAACACCTCTCAAAGGCCGACCTGGCCCGTCTGCCGGTTTGCGATTTTAAGAAAAATTTCACTTATCTGAAGGAATATTCGGAGCCAGGTTATGGTGCGACTAATCCTGCGGTCTTTCTGGCCATGGATCTGTTGCAAACTCAAGAAGGACTGGTGCTGGATGGGACCTATTCAGGCAAGGCCTTTTTGGCCATGCGGCAAACGGTTGAGGCCGAGGTCAAACGCGGAGAGGAAATCCCCACAACACTCTTTTGGTTAACCTACAACGGCCAGCGTCTGGAACAGATTATTCACGATTTTCCCTGGAAAAACCCGGCAAAACCCTATCTCGATCTTCCACAGTCCTTTCACTTTATTTTTGATTAACGACTCTGAAAAAAGCGTAGGCCAGATAGCACCAGGCAATGATAAAGGACAGGCCGCCAACTGGAACCGGGGCCACGAAAAACTTGTTTGCCGTGAGTGCATAAACATAACAATGAACAGAAAACAGAAAAATCCCCAACAGCATGAGATTCCTGGCCCACATTAAATGTTTCAGCGGGAAAAGAAGTTTGTTTTCATCCGAAGCGAGCTGGGCCATGAATTCTAAAACCCCGAGAAATAAAATGCCAAGCCCATGGATGATTTGGTAGTGCACCCCCGTCTTGAAAGTTTCCACCAGAGGTGGTGGGGTAAAACTGGCCAGCCAATGGGCCCCAACTGCGCCTAACATCACCCCGGTCCCGATCATGAGGGAGCCAATCATCAAAGTGAAAGCAAAATTGCCCTGACAACAATTTATTTTTTTTGCACAAATCATTTTAAGCTCTTTAGATTTAACGAAGATATTTGATCACGATAATGCCACCGATAAGAAGTATCAGAAATGCCAGCATCAGCCAACTGAGGTACTTCTCGACAAATGGTCGAATCTTCACTCCATACTTAAAAACGAGTGCGCCTAAAAGATAGAACCGAATGGAACGGCAAACTACCGAGGCCAGAAAAAATTCGCCAAAGGGGACATTGGCCACCCCTGCGGTGATGGTAATAATCTTGAAAGGAATCGGGGTAAAACCTTTGGCCACGATCACGTTAAAGGCGTTGTCGATATAGAGCTGCTTCACTTTATCGAAAGAGGCCTGGGAAAAAACCAAGGGAATAAAGGTATCGTGCAGGTGCTCCCACAGGGAATGACCGATATAATATCCCAGCATTCCTCCAAGGACTGAGGCGACCAGGCACCAGGAGGCAAAACGAAAGCTCTTGCGCGGTGTCGCAAAGCAGAGGGCCAGCAACAAGACATCAGGAGGAATGGGAAAAAAGCTCGACTCGGCAAAGGAGATGACAAAGAGCATGGGAACACCATAAGGCGTGTCGGCCCATTTCAGACACCAATCATACATCCGTCTCATCAAGCCAGGCTTCCCGACTGTAAGAGGGATAGACTCTTGTATATTCATTTTTGCTTCTCCACAACTGCAACGGGTGCCAAAGGATGCTCAAAAGAAACGAGCGTGGACATGGTGCCTTCGGCCATCGACTTATACACCATCGCAACCGCAAAGCCATTGGTCATCATCCAGTAAGAGGTTTTGGTGGTGTAGGTCATGCCAACACGGCATTTTCCGGGTTCCAGCTCTTCAACCTCATAGCTTCCCTGAATGACATCAAACACTGATTTCTTTTTTTCAGAGGTGGCCAGGTATGGTAAGACTTCCTCATCGCTCAACATCCCATACGTGATTAGAGCGAGGCGCTTGCCCGAAGCGACTATTTTTTCTGTGTGCACCACCAGGTCATAGTTTTGAAATGCCTCCCGATTATAGATATTGCGAAAAATCAAAAAACGTTGTTTTTCATTTTCCATTTTTGCAGGAGGAAGTTTGATATCGCGAATGATGATCGACTCGACTAGGTTTTTGTTGAGGTGCTGGCAGTTAAAGTCCTTAGGGGAAAAACGACGTTTATCGCGATAGTCATTATTGCAACGTTGCTCAAAATGCAAAATATCCGAGACCACATCAGAAAAAGGCCGCTGAATCACTTTCCCCAAAGTGGCGTGAAAGATGCGAGCATCGTCCACCTTGGCCGTTTCCAGCTTCACGCCATTCATCTCTCTTTGGTCTTCAAATTTCAAACTCTGAATGGAAAATTCAGCGAAGGCCGGTGCGGTCGCAACGATAAAAATAATTAGCAGGGCGGGTTGTACAAATGCTCTCAATGACTTTCTCCTGATGCAGTGCTTGTATTTCATCTGGCCAAGAACTGTTATTTTGGGCATAGTGCAAGGGTATATACTAGGAGAAAATCTCATGTCTGAGCAAGTAACAATTAGTCAAAGCGTCGCCATTTTAGTTGACGGCAACAATATTGAACGCAGTATTCACTCTTTAACCGGCAATCCGGGTGATATGCTCAATTTTGATTCAATCATCCCGCGCCTTCTGGGCAACCGATCCCTCAATCGGCTGGTGTATTTTCGCGAAGGGAAGAATATCAGCACCAAATTAAGTGAACGGTTGCACGAAAATTATCATGGGCAAGTCAGGGCCTGCCATAAAAGCGCTGACATCCCCCTCACCATTGTGGCCATGCAGCTGGCGAGCAAGGTCGATGCCATTATTATCTTGTCCGGAGACTCTGATTATATTGAGCTCGTCCTCCAGCTCAAATCAGAGGGCGTTCGAGTTGAAATTGCTTCTATCTTACAGACTACCTCTAAAGTCTTGATCGAGGAGGCCGACTACTACCATGAGATTACGGCAGAGGATCGTTTTTCCCTGCCGGAAAAAGGTCAGTCGCGAAAAAAAAACAAAAGGCAGCATGAGTAAGTGAGTGGGTGATTTCACCGCGCTGGAACATTCCTGGCACATCCCTTAAAGGCACTTTTACAATCTCAATTTCCTCTTGAGGATCGAGAGATTGCTCTTTCACCAGTTCAATTCCTTTCGCCAGAAAATAGTGACAACGATTTTCCATAAAAGCGGGATTGACATCAGAGTGACCGAGCTTGATCCATTCTCGTGCAACTCCGCCTGTTTCCTCTTCCAGCTCGCGTTTGGCACCGAGAAGCGGGTCTTCGCCACGATGAACGGCACCGCCGGGCAACTCCATGGTTACAGCATCTGTTCCCTGTCGATACTGGCGAACTAAGACAACCTCATCGTTATGAGTGAGCGCAAGCACATTGACCCAGTCGAGGCATTCAATAACATCAAAAACGCCCTTTTTATCTGTAGTAGTCGAGTGGGAATGGACCTGGCAATGGCGCATGATATGGGCCTTATACACCAATTCTTTTTTAGTTCGGTTCCATTTTTTGATCATCAAAGGTCCATATACAAGACGCCAATTTCGGGATTCTGTTCGGCCTTTCGTTGCTTGTTAAACTCACTGAGAACATCTCGATACTGCGGATAATGCTCCTGCCCGAAAAGCTGTCGCATCTTGGCGTCATACTTATCCCTCACCTTATTGGCAAATTTCTCCTCATCTTTGGTGGGATTATAACTATAGTTGTCGCCGTGTTTATCGCGCATGTACTTATGAAAATCTTCAAAGGCCTCCATTTTGTCGCGATCATAACCCTCACGCAGAACCTTATACTCTTTCAAAGCGCTTACAGGCATGTGCAACTCATCAATGATAAAATGCTCCATGCGCTCATTCCAGGCCTTCTCCGTTGCCTCAAAGTAAGCGGTCATTTTATCAGCATCCTCCTCATTCAAACTTTTTTCATTCTGAGGATTGCCACTCCCCTGCCCACTGGCGCCCAACATATCTTCGGCCAGGTCGTCCTCCTGCTCCTTTTCCTCACGCTCTGAAGGATGATTTTTTTCGTGGCTTGGTGGTGTTGCGGTTTGCACGGTGGCCTGCTCCACCGGCCTACCGGAGGTGTCAGAATCCACATGGTTGATGACCTCGTCCACCTGGGCCAACTCATCTGGGCCGGCGGCCCGCTCCCGATAGTAATACAGGCCAAGGCTCAGCAAGACGACAAAGGCAAAAATACTAATCACAATCTTGTTCATAGAAAAAGATTACCGTGGGTCCATAAAAAAAGGCCAGGCATAATGCCTGGCCTTCGCGAAATGACTGACAATTTTAATTAGTTATTAAAACCCGTTATTCCAGCTGTTATTCCAGTCGTCAGTGCTGGAAGAGGTGCCGCCGACACCATAGCTGTCGTAGTAATCAGAATCCTGCTGACCATAATAGTCGTCACGGTAGCTGCCGTAATCCTGATATTGAACCGGGGGCAAGTCGCTGTAGAAGTTGTCATTCATGTCCCAGTTGTAGGCGTAGCTGTCATCACGATCAAAACGCTCGGAGCAAAAGTAGCGGTATGATCTGTCGTTGCGGTTGTACTGATCGCGCATTTGAGCACAGGCATCATAACCCACGTTACAGCTGTAGTTGTGGAACGTGCTTACCGTCTGGTTCGAATACCCATCCACTAACTCATAATCGCAGCGATCCACATTGGAGTAACGATGACGGTATCCGTTGTACATATAGTACGGGTAGCTATCGTAGTAGTAGCCATCCTGATAGTTGAAACGGTCACGAACCCAGCTGTCCCAGTAGATGGAACGGTAGGGCAGCGTGTATCCGTAGTATCGGGCGGATGACCACATTCCTGAATGGATGTGGATGTTCAAATAGGGCACGTGCATGCAATCGTGATAGGTCGCCCAGGGTGAGTAAGCGACAGGACGGTGATAGTAATGTTCGTGATAAACCACGCGCATATAATGATATTCTGGCGGAAAAATTGTGTACCTTGGTGGCATGACAGGCACGCGGGGTCGCGGAATATAATTCACGGAAGGAGCTGGCCTTGTCACTGGTGGCAACGGACGAGTTACCACTGGAGGTCCTGGACGATAAACTGGAGGTTGTGGTCGAGTCACTGGCCCTGGACGATAAACCGGAGGTTGTGGTCTGGTCACTGGCCCTGGCTGATAAACCGGAGGTTGTGGTCTGGTCACTGGCCCTGGCTGGTAAACCGGAGGTTGTGGTCTGGTCACTGGCCCTGGTTGGTAAACCGGAGGTTGTGGTCTGGTCACTGGCCCTGGTTGATAAACCGGAGGTTGGGGGCGAGTGACGGGTGGCTGAGGACGAGTCACCGGCGGCTGTGGCCGTGTGATCGGTGGTTGAGGACGAGTCACGGGCGGCTGTGGCCGTGTGACTGGTGGTTGAGGACGAGTCACTGGCGGCTGTGGTCGAGTCGGTCTTACAACGGGACCGCAATTCATTCCGGGACGGCATTGTGCTTGCGCCATTTCAGCGCCAAAGCAATACACGCCCACTAATAAAAGCAGGGCAGACATTTTCATAAACACTCCATCATTACGAATTTGGTTGCCGCGAAGCTAACAAGATGGGCACAAGACAAACATCGCTTTCTGCAGGTGTGTAAAAAAAATAGACTTTCTAACAGCACAGTAACATGAGTTAAGAAGTGATTTTTTGTGTTTGTTTTTAGCTACTTACATAATGAGCACAAAATAATTTAGGCATGACATCTAACAGAGCCCCTCACCTGATTTTTGCAAACGGTGCAACTTTGCAACCGGTTGGTGCGACTGAAATCTTTATAGGCCTTCTCCTGTCCGACTTCAATTCAGGTATAGTGCGGCACTTTTTTTAAAAGGAAATTTTATGCCATACATTAGCAAATACTGGTCCTTTTTTTTATGCTTTGCCGCTCTCTCGTCTCAGGCCTGGGCCTCGACAACTCTGGTGTTTGTCGGCGATCTTATGCAACACATAACTCAGCACAATCGAGCGGTGGCCCACGGAGGGAAACGGCCAGACTATAGACCTTTTTTTGCCCAGATCGTTGACGAACTAACCGGGCAGGATTTGCTAAGCGCTAATTTGGAATTTCCCGTCATCCGCTCCCGCCCCCCCAGTGGTTACCCGCAATTCAACGGTACGATCGATTATCTGCACTCCCTAAAAGATATGGGGTTTGATCTGCTCACCACCGCCAATAATCATGCCGCGGATCAGACATCCAGCGGAGTACTGGCCACTTTAGATGAACTGGATAGTCTCAATTTTCTTCATGTCGGGAGTGCTCGCACTATTGAGGAAAGGGATGAGGGTTTTCCAATCTGGCGTGCTCCTGACGGTACCAATATCGCTTTTCTTTCCTACACTTTTTCCACTAATGGCATTCCTTTTCGTCCCTCACACTTGGTAAATCTTATTAACCTCAATGAGTCGAACGGAAATCTCTCACTGATTGAAAGGCATATTAAGAAAGCGCGAGAGCGTGGTGCTGATGTGGTGATCGTGCAATGTCATTGGGGTGCCGAGTATGAAAACTTTCCTCTTCAATCGGTAAAAAATAACGCCCGCCAAATTCTCAACATGGGTGCCGATGCCATTGTCGGCCATCATCCGCACGTCGTACAGCCCTACGAATTTGTCACCACCAAGGATGGAAGACCAGGCTTTATTCACTATAGTCTGGGTAATTTTTTTTCGGGGCAAACCAGCTTTCCTAAAAATGTGGGGCTGATTTTAAAGTTGACCGTCAACACCGACCAAGCTGGTGTCACCTTCACGCCTCAATATATCGCCACGGTCGTGCGACCTTCGGATTATGTCATCCTAAATGCTGATGAACTTACCGCCGACTGTGAAACGCGACAGGACCAAAGTAGTACGTGTAATATGGCCAAGAATGCCAGCAGTCATGTGCGCAAAATAGTTTTTGCTTACCAACGAAAATAAGTGCACGTGACAATCTTTTTTGTCTATGTGATAGTTTGGCTTAATATTCTATGCAAAAACCATCAACATCTCCTCTATTCATAATTGGAAATCATCTCTGCTCTTTAATCTTGGGAAGTATCCTGTTTACCCTTCTTATGGGTGTCAATGTCATACAAATGAGCAGCTTGCTCATCTTCCCCTTTCATCAAAAGCTCTTTCGCAAAATCAACTCTCGCTGCGCCGGCGGGTGGTGGAGTTTGTGTGAGACGGTCATTCGTCGCGTTCGAAAAGTTGATGTGGTGATCACAGGTGATTCCATTCCCTTTGAGGAAAATGCGTTGATCATTTGCAACCATCAGAGTATGGCCGATATTCCGGCGCTTTTTAAGACCGCCAAGAGTGCAGGACGTATTGGCGATATGAAATGGTTTGTGAAGGACGTCCTCAAATATGTCCCCGGGGTGGGATGGGGCATGCTTTTTTTGGATTGTATTTTTGTCAAACGCAACTGGCATGCTGACAAGGACAAAATTCACAACACCTTCAAAAAATTCTATACCCACAATATTCCCATCTGGCCCATGCTTTTTCCCGAGGGTACGCGCATGCGCCCCCATAAGCTCAAAAGAGTGCAGGAGATCTGCAGAAAGAAATCCCTGCCGGAAACCACCCACGTGCTGCTGCCACGGCCAAAGGGATTTATCGCCTCAGTCCAAGGGCTGCGCGGGCATCTGCAATCGGTGATTGATGTCACCATCGGCTATGAAGGCCAGGTGCCAAGTCTCTACGATCTTCTCCAAGGCAAGGCCCGCCGACTGCATCTTCACATTCGACGCTTTCCCATGAGCACTCTGCCTGAGACCGATAAGCAGCTGGAAGAATGGGTGGTTCGATGCTTCTATGACAAGGATTTACGTTTAAAGCGATTTCAGGAAACCTGCTCCTTGGCCGGGTAAGTAAGCTTTACAAGGCAGCACCTTTTTTTCACCCTCTTTTTGTGGCCATGCTAAATCTCCCTTCACCTATGTGGAGTTATGTCTCACTCTCCATCACTCTTCTTTGCTTCAGCTCTGCCTGGGCGGGTGGCTTTTTAGCCAATCAGGCGATACCCTATGCCACCGTTCATCTCAATACCGGTGCCACGGTGATCAGCGGGCGGCAAGGAGAAATCTCTTCCGGCAGGGATAAGGCGCGAAAATTTGAACTCAAGGGCCCGTATTTTGAAGTTACTATTGATGATGCTCCTGTTTACCTACGTCAAATCACGACAGGTCAAAGAGCTACCGCCGCCTCGGAATCAGAGAATCGGGCCCTGACGGTTTGGCAAACCCTCCACGCCGCTGTCATTAACATGCAAAATATCTTAGGACGCGAGGTCTTTAGAAAAGTAAACTTTCCTATTTCTGTCATGGTCGATTTTGATGAAGGTTGCAACGCCGGATGGGACGGAAGCAAGTTGCTCTTTCACAAGGGCGATAAGAACTGCCAGGCCAGCGTTTATATCAAGGACATTGTGGTGCACGAGCTGGGCCATGCTCTCCTGGACCATCTCAAACCCGCCGGGGCAAGACTGGAAACTGATTACAATGAAGGCATGGCGGATTTGCTGGCGGCCAGCTTAAGCGGTGATCCCATTATTGGCGAAAACTTTTTCAAAGGATACTCCCCTAATTATCTTCGCACCCTTGAAAGACCTTTTGCTCATCCTCATGACTGGCGAGGCACCTATTCCGGGGCGCTTATCTTATCCACCTTCGGCTTTGCCGTGTATCAACTTTTGAAAGAGAATTTTCCTCCAGCACAGTCACTCAAGATGTTCCTTCAGGCCTATTTTGCTCTGCCCGAGCGATTGTCATACCTGTCGGGCCCCTCTCTGCAAAATGCGCCAGGGGCCTTGAGCGACCTCATTTTATCAAGCGCCGAGGTTGAGACCAGGCCTGGATTGCAGCTGTGGCTGCATGAGTTGCTCGCGCGCCATGGATTTGAAAAGAGCGGAACACCCTTTCAGCGTAGCTTTATAGAAGAGGGAATTCGTTTTTCCTTCCCTGCCCAAAATACTCCGGGCGAGCTGATTCTTACTTCCAGTCAGGCCAAGCAACTTTCATTTCCCATTGCCGCCCGGGAAAATTCCCTGCTCGTTCCCTATTCCATTTTTGCCGAGGCCTCCGCCTGTGGGCGCGCGCTGCAAGTTTCCGCCACCCTCTATCAGGATGGGGCCCAACGTACCTTTGGCACTTTCAAACTTTTGACCGGAAAACAGGTTCGACTTGTCTCCTCAACTCTACCCCTTGGTGAGGATCTCACGATTCCAGACCTTGGTCAGGGAGTGCTCAAGATTCCGTATACTGTAACACTCGTTAAAAATGAACTCCTGATTGAAAGCATTTTTGAAAGTCATGTAGAACATTTTTTTCCTGATGATTTGCGTCTGAGTATTCAGGCAGGGGCCAGGGTTGCTCCGATCGAAAGAGGTGTCGAAGAACGGGCCTTGCCTAACTTTTTTGAACTCACTCAATTCATTTCACAAAATTTGCGGGGAACGATCGTCATTCGCGACATCGGACGGGACTTTACCGGGAAGGCACAACAAAATACTCTCCATATAAAGACTCTTCGAGCGACCTGTCCTTAAGATGCCTGTATTTTTTTCACAGTAAATGGAATTTATGAAGCAATGATGCGCCGCACTGTACAATCTCTCCTATTATGCAAAAAACAACTCTTAAAGTCGCCTTGTGCCTCCTTGTCTCCGCCCTTGTTTCCAATAGTTGGGCGGCAAAATCGCCCGAACTCGATTTGGCCAAAACTCTTGAAACCCAATCCGAGTGCCAAAGAATTGCCGATTGGCGGCTGCTCGGCAACCTTCATGTCGACTGCGGCCAGGATAACCAGCACTTCTATTCCCATCCGTCGGCAACGATGGTCAGTGAAAATGCCAAAGTAAGCATTGGAAATTTTAATCTCCTTCACCCTGGAACGGATAAAACCCTCTTTAAGGATTTTGGCCTGGTTGCCGATCTTATCAATGGTCAGTTTGATCTGATGGCAGGACTTGAGCTGGTCGAAGTTTTGGCCGATGGCCGGGCCAATAACTTGAAAATCCAGACCGGTGTACAGGAAAAGTATCAGACCTTAACGGCAGCACAGGCCTTGGTGCAAAGGTCCGAAGAGCAAATAAAGTTATTAGAAAAAAAAATCCATGACGCCTCTGCCAACCAAATTAACACCTCAATAGTGGAGCAAACTCTGCTTGCCTTAAGGGGCCAACTGGAAAGTGTTCAGCAGCGCTCAGCCGAACAGGACCACCGTTTGCGAGAGATCGAAAGGTCGATTCAGCTCAACCGTCGGCCAGGCCTTACTCTTTTTGGCTGGGAAGTTTTTAAACAACGTCGTCTCGTGCGCCTGTCCTACGACCTCCAACGAAAAGAAAAACTCATTCGTGATATGCAGTCGATGAAACTTCTCAAGGACAATCTGGTGAGTGAGCTGGCACGATGGGAGGCCATCGGTCAAACAACGGCAACAGTGAACCCTGAGGATGGGGAAAATTTGGCCCATCTGAAGAGCGAACTCCCGAAGCTTTCAGAGGATCTCCAAAACAAGCAGGCGGCCTTCGCTCTGGCCTCCAAGGAGTATCGAATTCCGGGATACCTTCAGCTCCTTCTCAAGCTGCAAGAACTGGATAGCAGCTGGTCCTTGATTCTCACTCCCCACGGCGATGCCCAGGAGGAATCCAACACGCAAGAGATGGTCGGTTACTTTTATCGCGCCAGTCGCCTCCGACCTCAGACAAACCCACATTGCCGTGCTCGGTTTCAGCGCGACTCCAGTGCTTGTTATCCCAATCTCTATGCTGATTTTATGGGCAGTGACAGCGCCAATCTCTTTTCTCGCCGCCCCTTTCTGGCCAGCTTCAAGAGCAGCGAGAAAAGTTTTACCTTTCTCGCCAGTCACGTCATCTTTGAGGCCCCTAAAAGTGATGCCACTCGAAAAAATATGATTCAACAAGCGTTCGGTGTTGAGGATGTTGCAAAACTCGGCCAGGGAATTACCAAGGCAAACTTCGCCCGCTTTGTGGAAGTTAAAATGATGCTCAATTTAGTCGAAAAGTTAAAAGACGATGCTCTTGAGGACATTATTGTCATGGGCGATTTTAATCTCGAAGGCGACAATCCATTTTGGCAGAAATTGCTGCCTTCAGGTCTGCATCTTCTTATTCAGGAGAAAACCAGTCTTTCGGTGACCCGTTTTACCCAGGGCAAGGAAACCCATGGAGTCAGCAGCAACTACGACCACTTCCTGGTGAACGATAAAACTTTGCGTGAGTGCACCGAATATGCTCGGGTTAATTTTCTGCAAGGCACGTTCGCCCAGAAAGTGAAAAATAAATACCTCGTAAGGGAAGAAGCCGACAAAGGCCCCTACCTTCTGTCCTCTGATGCCGAAAATAAAATAGCGATGCGCATGAGTGAGATGGAGTCGCGTCTTCTTGATAAGAAAAATCTGGTAGGTGATTTGGGTAAGTTCAAAGAGAGGGTTTTCGATTCACAAACGTCAGATGAAACCTATTACAATTTTTTCCAACAACTGATCAGCGACCACCTGCCGATCAGGATGGATTGTCAGTAGGCTTCTTGCGAAATTTCTTATACACCCAGTAAATCACAACAACGACACCGATTGCGATCAGGGCCTTAATCTCGTATTCCTTGGCACTCTCAAGATACTTCTCGAATTTCCGTCCAACATAGTAACCACCGTAGCCAAATGACAAGGCCCAGGTCATGGCACCGATCCCATTTAAAAGCGCAAACTTTTTCTTGGGAACCTGGCTCAAACCAGCGGCAATAGAAATGACATTGCGAAGGCCGTAAAAAAAACGAAAGCTTAATAAAAGCCAAATAGAGTTTTTCTCCAAAAGTCTTAGGGCCTTGGAAATTTTATTGTCGAACTTGCTAAATTTTTTGAGCACCCAGGAACTTTTATAACGCGCTAATAAAAAAACGCACTGGTCGCCAAACATACTACCGGCGAAGGCCGCTAAAATAGCATAGTGAAGGTTGAGGCGACCTCTCGAAGCTAAAATCCCGGCCACAATCAAAATAGTCTCACCTTCTAAAAAGGTCCCGATAAACAGGGCCAAATATCCCCAGGTTTTCAGAAGATCGTTGAGATAAGTCATGTCATGCAACATAGGGATAAAGCATAGAGGATTTCAATCTTTGAGAAAAGAACTTTATTGGAGCGGTTTTACTGCCGCTGTGTGTGAAAGAATTGTAAAACGAGTCTCAAAAGGCTTCTCCTCTGCCTTTCTAGGCCTATGCTGAAGAAGAAATATGATTTAACCGGAGTTATCTATGGGCCGAGAACAGCAGACAAAAAAAATCCTCTTTACCTCAGTATGGCGCCCTATCGGCCCAAGTGTGGGAGATGGTGAGTCCGTGGGTTATGAACTTTTGCACGGACAGGTAACGCGGGCCCAGGGTATTTATTCCCCGCGCGTGGTCCACAAGCAATTTTCTCTAGATTATATAGCCGAAAATCTTGATACCCCATCCAAAGTTCTCCACTACCCTTCAAAGGCCAGACTTCGGCGGGAATTGCAAAATAATTATGATGTGGTGGCGATTGCCTTCGTGCTGTCCACTTCCCATCACGCCATTGCCATGTGCCAGCTAATTCGTTCAGTGGCACCTAAAACCAAAATTATCTTAGGGGGCTATGGCACGGTGATGAGTGATGAGGAATTGCTGCCTTATTGCGATACAATCTGCCGCGAAGAGGGTGTGACTTTTATGCGCAAGTATTTAGGTCAGCCGGCCTTAGATCAGGACAATTACGTCCACCCCCATATTTTTAGTCGCATGCGCATCTTTGGAATCCCGGTTTCCGTTACAGGCATGGTGTTCGCAGGGCTTGGCTGTCCGAATGCCTGCGATTTTTGCTGTACCTCCCACTATTTTAAGAACCAGCATATTCGCCTGCTCCCGACCGGCAAGAGCATTTTCGACCTTATGCATACTCAGCGGCAAAAATATCCCGACTGCGACCACACCATCCTGGATGAAGATTTTTTACTCTCCAAAACCCGCGCCCATGATTTCTTGGAGCTCTGTCGCGAAAAGCAAGTGGCCTTCTCAACATTTTGCTTCGCCTCGGTCAAGGCGCTCAAGCAGTACACCTGCGATGAGCTGCTGGAAATGGGCATCGACGGCGTCTGGGTGGGCTATGAGGGAAAGGCGGCCGGTTATGAAAAGCATCGCGGCGTCAACATCGACGAGTTTATTAAAAATCTTCAGGCCCATGGAATTACCGTTCTGACGTCCATGATTTTAGGCATCCCTTACCAGAGTGACGAAATCGCCCGGGCGGAGTTTGACGCTCTGATGGAAACTAATCCTAGCCTCTCCCAATTTTTGATTTATGGCCCGATCCCCGGCACGCCTTTCTATGAAAAGGTAATGAAGGAAGAGCTGATGCATGGTGATCTGATTAAAGACCGCCGCCAGTTCTATAAGCAGTGCACGGGATTCTACGCCATGATGAAGCACCCCTTTTTGCGCAGAGATGAGATCGAACAGCTGCAACGTGATTTTTATCAACGGGACTTTGAGCAACTCGGCCCTTCCATTTTCAGAATTGCTCAAATCAAGTTAAACGGCTACCTGAAATACCGCAATCATGCCAACCCACTTTTGCGCAAGAAGGCCGAATGCTTCAGGCAAAAACTTATGACCTTTCTGGCCATTCTTCCTTGTGGGATTTTAGGCCCGAAAATTAGCTGGAAGCACCGCCTGGCGTACAGCAAACTTTTTATTAAAATTTTAGGCATGAGTAGCTTCAAGGAAAAGCGCTATCTCTTGGGAATTCCCGTCATGCTTGGTGCCGCGGCCTTTACCTGGATTAACAGTAAGTTGAACCTGCATGAGCATCCCTTTACTCGTGTATTCTCCTATCTCGGCCGAAAACCGATCGTCCCGGCTTCACCCGAGGTTGAATTCCTCGGCCAAAGCCCCACTTACGAATCGGTGTAAGCAGAAGTGGTCAACTTCATATTTTTTGGGTAAAAAGACCGCACGAGGTCTAGGTGCGCTTAAGACATTTATTTCATCCCATCACCATTTTTATTTTGTCCATCGTGGCGCTGGGGATGTCACTCTTTTTGTATATCCACTGGTACCTCAAGGCCACCGACACCTTCGAGGCCTTTGCCGCTAAGTACGGCCTCGATTCCTCGAAGATCATGGCCGGCCAAACCTGGGCGGTCATTTTGACCCTCTCTATCCTGGTGGGCATTATTCTCTTCGGGATGCTGCTCATTTTTATCTATTATCAAAAGGTCATTGGGCTCTATCGGCAGCAGCAGAATTTTATTAATGGATTTACCCACGAGCTGAAAACTCCCGTGGCCAGCCTCAAGTTGTACCTTGACACCTTTAAGAAGCATCAACTTTCCCGCCAAGACCAGCTTCAATATATCGACTATATGCTCTCAGATGTCGAACGCCTCTCGGGAAATATTGGACGCATTCTGAATCTGGCAAAAATCGAAGATCAGAAACATCTGGATGAAGTTCAGACGATCAATCTTTATGAATTCACCGACGCGGTGTTAAAAAATAATCCCCATATCTTTCCCCCGGGGAAAGTGCAGCTGCTCCCGGTGGTGGACAAAACCCCCTATAGCTATCCCACCATGCCCGGGGCCTTTGAAATTATGCTGATGAATTTGATCTTAAATGGACTCACCCACAATCACTCCAAGACGCCTCTGGTCCTTATCAAATATGAGATCGGCGACCGCGGCGAGATTTTACTCACGATAGAAGATAATGGTCTGGGCATCCCTAAAAATGAGCGCAAGAAAATCTTTCGAAAGTTTTACCAGATCGGCAGCGCCCCTAAGGGAACCGGCCTCGGTTTGTTTCTGGTCCATCAACTTATCAAGCTCCACCGAGGGACGATTCACATCGATGATTCTCCTCAGGGAGGAAGTATCTTTAAAATTATTTTACCCCAGAGACCCCACCCCCTATGAATGCAAACCCAAAGAAACAGGCCCATGTTATGATTGTTGAAGATGAGCAGCATCTGGCCCAAGGCCTCAAACTCAACCTCACTCTTCATGGGCACAACGTTTTCGTGGCCGAAGACGGCGAAGTGGCCATTACCGAGTTTAAAAAGCAAAAATTTGACCTGCTCCTGATTGATCTGATGCTGCCAAAGATTGACGGCTTTAAAGTTGTTGCCGAGGTAAGAAAATACAACGCCCGCGTGCCTATTTTAATTTTATCCGC
Organism: Bdellovibrionales bacterium GWA2_49_15; assembly: GCA_001769855.1. GTDB lineage: Bacteria > Bdellovibrionota > Bacteriovoracia > Bacteriovoracales > Bacteriovoracaceae > GWA2-49-15. The sequence continues at coordinate 219,830 of MEPP01000001.1, forward strand.
AAAGGATGCCGGAATCGACAAGGTTCGATGCCTGGAACTCGGGGTGGATGATTATCTGACCAAACCCTTTAATCTCGATGAACTGCTCTTGCGAACAGACCGGCTGCTGCTGCGCTCGAGTTGGAGTTTAACCGGTGATGAAATTGAAGGTGGGGAGCTGGGCGTATTCTCCTTTGGCCAATCCTGGGCCGATCTGCGAAACGGGAAGGGCCATGGTCCGGCAGGAGACATCCTGTTGACCGAACAGGAACGCAAACTTCTTGTCGTATTTATTAAACATAGCAAAGAGATTCTCTCGCGCGACCAGCTCCTATCCATGGCCTGGGGCTACGAAAAAGGACTGGAAACCAGAACGGTGGATAGCTTTATAGTGCGTTTACGAAAATATTTTGAAGAAAATCCAAAAAAGCCCAAACATTTCATCAGTGTTCGAATGCGAGGCTATCTGTTTGATCCCGGTTCAGAAGCGGAATAACTCCTGCACCCTTTATCTGGTCTTGGACGAAAATAATTTTTTATAATTTTTAATATACGCCTTAGTCACTTTGCGAAATAAGCTATCATTTTCATTTTCCGCCAAATCTTCCTTCGCAATATTATTTAAAATCTCCTCCTCATGCTCGGATGAGAGGCCGGTATAGGAAACCGCGGCGGAATTTGCAACAATCGACTTGGTTTGCACTCCTCCTCCGATCTTGATTTTTTCCTCCGGCATGACTCCGAGCTGTTTCTCAGCGGGCCTGCCTCCGATGGCCACATTCAGTTTGGCGGCCACCTCTTCAGGAGTGGCCGGAGCATGAGACACATTTTCATTGTTTAAGTTGCTCATGGAGACAGGACTGGCCAGTGAATTTTTCTTAAAGACCTGCCTGGCAATTTTATTTAACGAGTCATCATTGATCATTTCAGGGTCCGTCTGTCCATTTTCAGTGGCCTTTTTATACTTTAAAAGCGAAGCGTCTTTTTGTTTTTTTAGTCCCAACTTCGCCGAGGCCATCGCACCATCTCGGCCGTTTACATTGAATGTCGCTTTATTTTTTACAAGGGAAGCCAGGCTGATGGACTGGGTTTTATTAGAACCGAGCATCGTTGACTCAGAAATCGGCGCTACCTGCAGGCCGGGATCGACAAAACCGACGTTGCCATTACGATTGTTTGAGATGACAGAATGGGCCCCGGCCGAGGTTCCAATCTGTCCCGGTAAGGTGACCGATTTCCCGGTGAGCAAATTCGCACCGGCCCTGTCTTTTCCATCACCGTTGCCATCGCCACCACCAGTTCCTGGACAACTGTGGCGAGACATATCAAGGGTGATCACGGCCGGATCGTAATCAGCGGCCGTCGTGTCAATTCCTGCGATCTTTGAAAGCTGTTTGATTTTTTCGACTAAACACTCTTGCTCAAGCTTAATGGATTCTAATTTTTTCACATAATATTGTATCAGTCGGGCGAGCCGCTGAGGCACGACATCTCTGTGGTAGGCGAAGTGCAGCTGTCGTAAATGGGCCTGCAAATCAGCACCTCGGATATTGAGAGGCATCGGTTCGTCTGAGCAGCTATAATGCTCCATAATACGAACGCCTTCCGAAGCTATCGTCAGCGGCCCATTCCAGTATTCCCCTTCAGTCGCCCCCGGATTGATTCGAAGTGTATTCTGATACACTTTACTTGCCTCCGTTATATAAGGCATTTTCTCGTGGTAATGCAGAAACGATTTCCCCTCATAGGGCGGCTTCTCCGGAAAGACTTCGCTTAAGATCTCCGGGCGCAAAATGATCTGCCAATGGAAATTGGGATCACGCCCGCCTTCTGTCGGCATCACAATCTGCACATTGGGATTTGCGGCATTCAAATCTTTAAGCAAAGTTTTAAAATCATCCTTGAACTTGAGCGGAATCCAGCTCGTATTAACAGGCGGGTCAATGAGTGTGTCCATCGCCATGTCATCAAAAAAGGGCGTTGCCTTATACAGCCAGAGATCTTGGCCCGTGGCGGCCTTGACCGTATTCACGATAAAATCATTTCTTTGATTATCATCCCAGTCATAGAGGTAATAATTTTTTTGACAGCCGTTAATAAAAGGGTCCGCGCAGCGAGCGAATTCTTCCTCGGCGGAGGAGGTAATGTTTGCAAAATCCTTGGCAAAGAAAGCATTCTCTTCCTGCTTACAATTAAAGTTGCTCGGGTCCAAGTTTTCCACGCCGCCACACTGATAAGCGCGAATGGTGCCTAGAAGTGCTTGCTCCATAATCAGACTCATTTGATAGCGAAGCTGAAAGGCCAAGGGACCTTGAATTAAAATACAGTTTTTAATCTTGTCCAATTCCTTCATTAATTCAAACCCATCTTGGAAGCCTTTAGAGTAGTGCAAGGCGAACATGTCATAGAGTTTTTTCGCCAGGTCTCGCGCTTTGAAATTGGTTCCGGTTAAGCTATCCTGATCGGTATTTTTAAAAAGCCAGATATAGGCCATGATGAAGGGCTCATCACCGACGCGATAAAAATTCTGAGTGGGAAGGGAGGTAAACCAGTACCTCATATCCCCCACCCCTTCCCAGTCGCTCATGAGCCCCACTCGTGATTCCAAATCATCGGGTTTAAAAATGGGCAAACATTGAACCTGGTCGAAGGTGAACTCAGGATCTTCGCTCAAGACCACGCGGGGATCGCGGGGTGTGGGCATTTGGCACGTTCCATAGACGGGTTCACCTGCCGGCGCCCCCTCTATCATGACGCCTTTCCACTCAAGGGAATCACCATTTTGAGTTTTGCCACAGAAGGAAGGACTGGTCACCTGCTTGGAATCTCCTACCGGAACCCAGTCGCAGTACTTGATATCAACGATATTTTTCCCAGGTGCACTGGGATTGGAAATCTGTCTCGTGAGGCCACAGCAGTCGGCATCATCGCGCCCGTTGGAATGGTAGTAATTACCAGGCAAATATTTACATTTCTTCACCGGATTCGACGAAGTGGGCTTGGCAATGATCCCGGAGCTTATCATCTGTTCGAGGGAGAGGCGCTCCAAATGTTGACAGGTCCCCACCAAACGGGCGGCGGCATCCATTGTCGGCGAAACACAGGTTAAACCAGTGGCGCAGCTCTGGGCCAAGGAACGCTGGCCACATGTTTCTTGCTTCGCCCTTGGCGCCAAGCAGAGCCCCTGCTTGGAAAATTTTCCATAGCTGTTCTGATCAAATAGGGAAGGAATGCATTTAAGATTTTCACCGCATTCAGAGAGTCCGACAGCACACAATTCTTTCGGTTTCTTATCGCCGCCGAAGACAAGAAAGGGAACCATAACGAGGATTGCAAGCTGGATTAATTTTTTCATAATAATCCATTTTACAATAACTTAGCTTAAAATTACGAAATTTTATTCAATGGCCCGCTCTTCTGGGTAACTGCTTGTATCTCTATTAAAAAATCGCTACGCCAATGCCAACAATTATTGCCGTAGCTCCGGGCCGCCTATAAGGGCAATTCCATAAACTCGCGCTGAGTATGGGTGGGGGTGGGAGTAATATCCTTGTAATCAGTTACCGTGGTGATTTCTTTGTTTTCAATGTGTGAATTTTTCCACACGAACAGGCCCATCTCACGATTTTTTTCGCCGTTGATCCAGGCGAAATGCATGTCGCCATAGGGTAATTCACACTCGGCGTCCTTAAAGCGCGGGGACCATGTTCCGGTATTGATATACTCAACATCCTCTAAGAACAGATGTCCCTCCAGGTGAGTGTGCCCATGAACAACTTTTTTTACATTGGCCATCTTCGCCGAAAGCGGTGCCCGCTTCAGCGCCTTGCCGGCATTTTTGCGAACGTCAGATTTCACCCCATGGGCGTAGTAGAGGAAAAAAGGCAGAGAGGCCATGAGGGGAACTAAAAACCACCAAAGGGAAACGTGGGCGAAGACATTGGATGTGGTAAAAATCTGCCAGCATCCCCAAACAATCATGATCAAGAGAAAGGCGCGATCTAACCACAATTCTTTTAGCACCATGAGTGGGCGCAAAACCGCCGGATGGGCATGATTCTCTTTTAGTGCCAAAACCACGCTCACCTCTGAATTTGACTTAAGCGCAATTTGCTTCAGACGGTCTTCCAGCGTGAGGGGGTCTTTGATGGTTGGGTACAGCCCTTCGTTTATTGAAGTAAATAAGGTTCGAAGGGCACCAAAGAACCAGGTCACGATCATGAAGGGCTGAGTTTTCATTTCGTATTCAACAAAGAAATTGGCAAACTCGCGCACACTTTTGACAAACGAATCATCGCTATGGGGATTTTTTAAACCCATTTGATTGACCATATGACGATTGGCCAAATTACCAAAGGGTAAACGAATTTTAAATTCCCCCTTCTTTTTGACCAGCGGATAAATAGGATCAAGAATTAAACAATAGGGGTCGTATTGATGCCCATGCTCAATTAATGTGTCACCTTGGGCGATATAAAACCATTCACAAAAACGGATATGGTGTTTCAAATTGTCCGGTAAGTTGAGTGCCTCCTGGATGGCCTTTTGAACTTTGGGCCAGTACAGCTCGGCATCATGATTGCCGATCACAAAAACGACATGATTACCGTCCTTGATAAACTCAGAGAGGGTCTCGAAAAAAATCTTGTGATCCCGCAGAATAAGCTCCATTTTAAAAAGAGATTTTTCCTGAGTGGAGTCAACCCCGATGCGTTTTTCAGTATAGGAGATGTCAAAATCACGATGCAGCGGCAGGGCGGTAATGGAGTCGAAGTCAAAAGTGTCACCGTTGAGGACCAGCTCGATTGGTGCCCCTTTTACTTCATTGGCAATGCTTTTCAAGAAATCCGCCACCGTTTGATCAATAAAATAATCTTTTCGGCGAAACTTTTTCCACAGAGGATTTTCCCCATGGGCCGGCTCTGCATCGGCCAGATGAAAATCGCTGACAACAATTGTGTGGTATGTCGAAGAAGGCACGGCCATAAAAACTCCTCTTTCTCTATTAAAGTGTACCACTAAGAGAAATATGGGTGAATTTCTTGATGTAAAACTATTGTAAATGGACACCCTCACAAGCATGATATAGGCGCTCTTTAGAACTAGTTAAATGTTCTTCATTTAGATGAAATTATCGGGAGGTTCCTTATGAAACAGTCCCCTGCACGCCCTGCGCTAAAAGACTTGCGAAAATCAATTAAGGTGGAGCAGGCAGCAATTCTGGACATGCTCACTCGGCTAAAGAATCAAATTGAAAAAAAAGAGTTCGAAAAACTTGAACATCTGTTTGCTCATATCTCCGAGTGCCAGTGTCATGAATATCAAGCCGATGGCTCTCCCTGTCTGCATCCGGAAATTGACTGTCATGACTGTCAGAGCGCCTTGGACGATCTGTCTCAATTACGACAATCTTTAAACCATGACTTCAAATTAGAGTAGGTTGGAAAATGCAATTATCCCCAGATGTGCGATCACGCATTTTAAAGAAACTGGAATCTGATATTGTCGGAATCCGCATTCACGGAAGAGGCGGACAGGGCGGAGTTGTTTCCTCCAAAATTTTGGCCTTGGCCTTTCACGCCGATGGCATTTGTCCGCAAACATTTCCTAAATACGGAGTTGAAAGACGTGGAGCGCCGGCCGCGGCCTTCGTGCGCTTGAGCCAAAGTCACACGCTCATTCCTCTCCGGTGCGAAATTTACCATCCCCATCACCTCATTGTTCTCGACGAAACACTTTTGCAGCTCCCCGACACTTTGGCCGGACTCGTCGAGGGTGGTTGGATTGTTGTAAACTCCACCAAACCGCCCAGCGCCTTTAAGGAGCTCAATTCCAAATTTAAAGTCGCCACAATCGACGTCACCAGCATTGCCCTCAAAAGAAAACTGGGCACAGAGCTGGCACCCATTGTGAATAGTGCCATCTTGGGTGCTTTTGCCAAACTTTTCCAGGCCCCCAAAATTGAATCTCTGGAAAAAGCTATCTGCAAGATGATTCCCAGCAAGCAAGAAGAAAATGCGCTGGCGGCCCGCGAGGCCTACGAGCAAATTTTATCGGGAAGTGTAAAATGAAAAAACCAGCAGGCCGGACACTGGCCCCCAGCTTTTCCTACAAAAGTTCCAAGGCAAACTACACCGGGAGCTGGCGTTTTATTAAGCCCCTCTATCAAAACAAGGCCCCTCCCTGCAATCTGGGTTGCCCCAACACCAACGACATTCAGGGTTTCATCCAGGCCATCAACGCGGACAATTTAAAAGAGGCCTTTGCCATTCTGACTCGGACCACGCCTTTTCCTGCCATTTGCGGGCGGGTTTGCTATCATCCCTGCGAGGGCCATTGCAATCGAGTGCAGTACGATGATGCCGTTAATATTTGTGCGCTGGAAAGAGTGGTCGGGGACTATGCCCTTGAGCAAAAACTTTCCCTTGTGCCTGATCATAGCGCCAAACAAAAAAATACTCTTAAAAAAATCGCGATCATCGGTTCAGGCCCCGCCGGCCTCAACTGTGCATACCACCTGCGGCGTCTCGGCCATACCGTTACTATTTTTGAATCCCGCTCCAAGGCCGGCGGCATGCTCCGCCATGGAATTCCAGAATTTCGGCTCCCCAAATATATTCTCGACGGTGAAATTCAACGTCTCCTGGCGTTAGGCATCGAGATAAAATACAACTTCCCCATCTCCAAAAAAGAGTTGGAGAATTTGTCCCAGGCAAACCATGCGGTGTTTATGGCGATTGGTGCCTACCGCCCAAAAGATGTCGCTCTTCCCGGCAGCAATTTAAACGGAGTCAGCTCCGGATTGAATTTTCTACTTGCCCACGCCTACGAGTCCGAGGCCTCTCGCTTCAATGTCAAAGGGAAAACGGTGGCGGTTGTCGGAGGTGGCAATACCGCCGTAGATACGGCCCGCACGGCCCTCCGACTTGGAGGAATGCCCACCATCTATTACCGACGGACCATGCATGAAATGCCGGCCCACCCCGACGAAATCCGCGAGGCCATGGAGGAGGGAATCAATATTGAATTCCTGGTGAATCCCATCGAGTGTCGTGGGAAAAATGGCAACTTAAGCAGTGTGATATTTCAGCGAATGCAGCTGGGGGACGTGGATGCTTCGGGCCGCCAAAAGGCCTTCCCCATCGACGGAAAAAACTTTGAAATCTCCGCCGATTTTCTCCTCACCGCCTTCGGAGAAGACGCCGAGATGGGCGATCTGGCCGTTCCCTTGGAAAACAAATGGGGGCGTTTTATTAAGAAAGAGCATTTTAAATCTTCCATGAAAAATGTCTTTTTAGGCGGCGATGCCGTTCAAGATACCCAAGGAACCGTCGTCCATGCCATGGGTGAAGGATTAAAGGCGGCGAAAATAATTGATCTCTTTTTAAATGGAAAGGCCCTGCCAACTGCTGAACACCTCGGGGCAGGCGTGGGCTACGACGATCTCAATAAGGCCTACTTTCAAAAATCACCTCGCCATAAAACACCGGAACGTTCCCACGAGGAAAGAAAGTCAGATTTTTTTCCGGTGATTAATGCTCTTCCAAAAAGCAGTTATACCCAAGAGGCCCATCGCTGTTTTTCCTGCGGTGTCTGCAACTACTGCCGAAACTGTGAGCTGTTCTGTCCGGATAAATCAATTAAATTTGAAGAATCGGGTCTCAAAAAATCCCTCAGCATCGATTATGATCACTGCAAGGGATGCGGCATCTGCGTGTACGAGTGTCCACGTTGTGCCATGGATATGGCAAAGGAGTAAAAGATGAGCGATGTAAAAATATTGACTGGAAATGAGGCCGCGGCAATCGGTGCGAAGCTGTGTCGTCCGAAAGTGGTGAGTGCCTACCCTATTACTCCCCAGACGCAAATTGTGGAGGCCATCGCGGAGATGCATGCCTCAGGAGAGATGGACTGTCAGTACATTCCGGTCGAGTCAGAGCATTCGGCCTTGGCCACCTTGATTGCCTCCTCGGCGGCAGGAGTACGATGCTTTACCGCCACCTCCAGCCAGGGCCTAGTCTATATGGCCGAGATGCTCCATTGGGCGGCCGGGGCCAGAACTCCCATTGTCATCGTCAATGTCAACCGAAGCCTGGCACCACCATGGAATATTTACGGCGACCAGAATGATTCACTCTCCCAGCGGGACGCCGGACTTTTGCAATTTTACTGCGAAAGCGCTCAGGAGGTTTTGGATACGGTGATCCAAGCTTTTAAGATCTCAGAAAAAGTCGGACTACCCTCCCTCATCAACCTCGACGCTTTTTTTCTCTCCCATACCGCCGAGCCGGTGACGATTCCGCTCCAAGAGCTGGTGGATCAGTTTTTGCCTGCCTATCACCGCGAGGTGAAGCTGGAGCTCAAGAGGCCGATCACCTTCGGGGCCTTGGAAGATTCCGAGCGATACATGGAACTGCGCTACGAAATTCAAGAGGCGCAGCTCGATGCCTTGAATGTGACCAAAGAGGTTGACCAGGAATTTCAGCGAACTTTTGGTCGACAGTACGGTCTGCTTGACCGCTTTATGACCGAGGATGCGGAAACTATTTTGGTGACCTCCGGCACCATTACCACCACGGCACGAGCGGCGGTGCAGGCCCTACGGGAAGAAGGGCATAAGGTCGGGCTGCTAAAGGTTCGTCTGTTTCGCCCCTTTCCACTTGAGGAAGTGGCCACGGCGCTCAAACATGCAAAACGCGTTGCCGTGATTGATCGCAACTTCTCCTACGGTGCCACGGGAATTTTCGCCCAGGAGATCCGAAATGCTCTTTATCACCTGCCGGTACGCCCTTTGATTTATTCCTACGTTGCGGGGATCGGTGGCCGCGATGTGGGCCCTGAAGTTATTTTAAATCTGTATGAGCAAGTCATGTCGGAAAGCACGCCCAAGGCTGAATCCACCTGGACCGGCCTTCGCGACTTGCGCCAAACCGAACTCGAAATCAAAAAATATGAACCACCCCAGGGCTGTGAGCTGGTCAATCCGGGAGGCCGAGGCTGTCCCGGCTGTGGCGCGGCCTGGGGACTCGATAAAGTTTTGCAAGTCATGGGTCCCAATACCATGATGGCCATTCCGGCCTGCTGTTCCACGATTGTCACGGGTGATTCGCCGACGCGGATGCTCAATGTTCCTGTTTATCATTGTGGTTTTGCCACCGCTGCCGCGACGGCGACCGGCATCTCACGCGCGCTCTATAGTTTGAAGCAGGCCGATACCACCGTCCTGGCCTGGGCCGGAGATGGTGGCACATTCGATATTGGTATTCAGGCGCTCTCTGGTGCCGCTGAAAGAGGGGAAGACATCATCTACATTTGCTATGACAATGAAGCGTATATGAACACCGGCATCCAGCGCAGTGGTGCCACGCCTTTTGGCTCTGCCACCACCACGACACCGGCGCAGGGGTCCAAAGCACAATCGAAAAAGGACATCATGGCGATCATGGCCGGACATAATATTCCTTATTGTGCCACGGCTTCGGCTGCCTTTCCGATGGATTTCTTGGCAAAGCTTGAGCGGGCCAAAAGCTTTCAAGGGAAGGGTCTTCGCTTTATTCATTTTTACTCTCCCTGTCCTCCCGGCCACAAGATCGAAAGTCAGAAGGCCATCGAGTTAGCGCGATTGGCTGTCAACTCCCAGGTGTTCCCGTTGTACGAAGTTTATGATGGCAGCGATTATCGGATTACCTATACACCCGAACAGGTGGTGCCAGTTTCCGAGTATCTGAAGCCGCAGGGTCGTTTTAAACATCTCTCTGAGGACGCGATCAACCAAATCCAAAAGATGACGAACAAAAGAATGACACGGTTGCAACGTCTGGCAGATATCGCCGAGATGATGTGAGCTAACGGATCACGCAGTATTTTCCTTTCTGCCGACAGGGAAGGCCATCAATGACATCGCGGAGATCGCGAACCTGAGGTTTCAGCTCAGGATGGAAGATCATATATTTTCCGTGCTTCAGCATGACCGCGATGGCATCGGCGGCCGTGAGCCCCTGATATTTCATCTGATAGTAGGCGGCCAAGCGTCCGGTGCGATGGCAACCACATTCACAGCGAAAAGCAATGCGCTTGCCCGAGGCACGGGCCTCCAGCACCCATTGATCGAAGAATTTTAAAAAATCTGTCGTGACAGGTGTTTTGGCCGCTTGGGCGACATCGTAAACGACCTTCAAGTTTGGACATTCCTGGTTATACCTCATCTCATGCTCGCCGGCGGTACCACTGAGCACCATCACCTCGTCGATACCAAGATCGCAGAGCATGCCCACATCCTTCTTTGATGGCTTGCTGTAGCGATAGATGGCAAATCCTGAAGAATCATCTTTGTCGATCAGATATAAATTATTTGATTTTGCCGAGAGATCAAAGGCCACAAAGCTTGACAGAAAAAGACAAATTAAGATGGCCCACAATTTCATACGATTCTCCTGAAATTCAGTTTGATTACTTAATCCTATTCCGTCGTCCGCTCAATTGCTCTGTCTTATGTCAGACGGCCTTTTTTTCCCGTGCTCTTAACTCTGCTTTTTTGATAACATCTTAATATAATGAAGATCATAATTTTGGGACTGCTTTTTGTTCTGAGTCCGGGGCTCCGGGCCGCCCAGGACGTCTGGGTGAAATCTGAATGGGCCATCGTTTACGCTGACAAGCAGATGCTTTCACCTATCGGCAAGATTCGTCAGGGGAAAAAAATCCGCGCCTCAGATGTTCCTCGACAGTACGGGGCCATTATCCCCATCGCAGTTAATGGTCAGGTGGCCTACGTCTACACCAAAGATTTAATTATGAACTCCGAGGAGGCCGTTAGCGATGGTCATAAGTTCAATCGTCAATTTGATCTCTTTTATGAGGCAAGTGATAGCTTCATGGATGATTTGAAGCAAAACAATCACTTCATCGCTTCGGCCGGCCAGATGATTCCTGGAAAAGATTGGAAGGTCATGTCTAACGAGGTTGGAGATTCTGTCTCCAATGCCACCATGTTTAAAATTGCCTTTGAGCACCGCCCACCCTTTTACAAGGTGGCGTGGGGTGCGGGACTGGGCGTCTATCTCATCTCACAGAAGCAGCTCCAAATGATAACCCCCATGGCCGACATGAGTTATAACTATGCTCTTTTAAAAAATAACTTTCTCAATATTGAGGCAAGTATTAAAGGCATGGTCTCCTTGCAAGCGACGGTCAAAGTGCAATCCACTGGCGAAGACAAACATTGTGCGATGTGGGGCTATGGTGCTGGAGGAGAGGCCGTGCTGTTTCCCTATAGCACCTTGAGTTTCAAGGGGCACCTTTACTATCAAACCATGAATTTCGAAGATTTTCCCCAGCTCACCGGCATCAGTGCCCCCCTGAACCGCATTACAGGAATGGAAATGGGTGTGTCGGTAAGTTATCTTTTCTGATCGCGTATCGGTTCATCGCTCAAGACGTTTTTCCTCTTTATCCTGATCGACTTTATTAAACTTGGCCTTTTTCAAGAGATATTCTTCCCGCTCTCGTCCGTGCAACAATTCGCCGGCGTCTTCCTGCTGATTTGGCGAAGTGACTTTGGCACTTTCAAGTTCCTGCTCGAGCTCCTCCTGCATCTTCTTCTTCAACTTTATGCTCGGGTCAGAATCCTTGGATAATAAATCTCCAAATCTTTTATAGGCATATTCATAGAGCGGGCGCAGATGGCGCAACTTTTCAGGGCCTCTCTCTAAAAACTGAATCATCTCCCGAAGAAACTCAACCCGGTCGGTTACATGGGTCCATGCCGCATAAAGATACACCATCCCCTCCTGCTCTACCCTGGTTCGATAGGGCAAATTGCGAAAGGCGGCGTAGATTTTTTGAGACGAGTCAACCGTGGATTCCTCAAAACTCAAATTGTGCAGAAATACATCCCGAATACTTCTCCCCAGCGCATTGTTCTTTTTGATTCTTAAGCGGATTTTATAAACGATCCCGTTGACAAACATGAAGACGTATTCGGAGGTATAGCGTTCATCTATATCGTAGACTTCAGCGATTCCAAGTTTATTGGTCTCCAAATATTTCAACCTCTCAATCTGATATTGCTTGAGAAGCTCGGGCCGCATATGCAGGAGAAAGAGATTATAAAACATCTCGTCCAGCGAGTAGTGCCCGCCCCTGGTCAGATAGTGCCAGGGCGCCATATCGTCCAAATCATTTTTGATGCTTTTGCGGAATAAATCTCCCCAGATTTGCGCCGCTGGTCTTCTGAAGATTAACTGCTTTACCGATGGCAGTGAGAAGAGCTTTTCCTTGTCGGCCCGAAGGGTAAATGGAGTACCACCCAGAAGGGTAAAGGTAAAAACTTCGATTTGCGATTGATCCACGAAACGTCCTCCGATCAGAGGATGCCCGTCTCCTTCCTCGATCCACGGATAAAAATTAACCTCAGGGTGATGAAGCGGAAGAGGAATTTGAAAATCACTAAAGTGAAAGATTTGCCACAGTTTTTGCTCCACATGAGACTCGCTTAGCTCCACGACCGGGCCGAGAACTTCAATTTTGCCGTTATAGTACGGTTCCGAGAGATGTCCCAAATTTAGATACTCGGAGCGAATGCCCTCCGTGACGGCGGTCTTGTAAAAGTGATAAGGGGCCCACAAAACCAGCAGGAACCCTCCTCCGATCACGAGAAGCAAGATGGATATTAACAATATCTTGAGTTTCACGCTCTCCTACTCGTCATAAATGCTTAAAATCTTTAGTGGGTCTGCACTTTACTTTTAACTCAAATATCTGGCGTAACTGCCGATAAGTCCTAGTGACAGGGGATTGCTTTATGATGAGAAACAAAATTTTAACGATCAGTCTGCTTGGGCTTACCGCCTTGTGGGCAATCTCTTGTGATGCTCCTCGGGACAGGCGGGCGGCCTTTCGCGATAAAACAAGCTTAAATTCCTTTCCGACATTTTCCGGCTTCAGCGTGGATGGCCCTCCTTCCACCGGCACTCCCACAACCGCTGGCTCAGGAAGCGGAGCGAGTGGAACCACCGGGAGCGGCTCAGGAAGTTCGGCCATACCTGCCGAAGTGGCACATTGTTCTTGGTCCACGGATGGGATTTCCGGATACGCCTCCAATCACGCCACCATCGGCCCCTACACACTTTGTAAGTCGAACAGCTCGGAAACCAATGTGTTTATTCAGGTTAAAAATCCCATCACCGACAGCTATCTTTGTATGGTGCCGACAACTCACAACAATAGCTTATCAACGTACGTCGGTGAACCCCGTTGCGTGATGGCCACTAACGCGAAGACGATCTACAAAATCACCTTTCTCAAAAATAGAACTGGCTACAGCGGTTATAGCATTACAGGTGCCATGATCATGCGAGATAAAAATGAATGGTTTCCAAGCCCCTACTTCCAATATCTGCTTGTCCCGGATGCCTATCTCTTTTGCGCTGAATACCTGGCACAAACCGGCGACAGCTCTTACTGCTACACCTTTAATACCGTCGGTAAATTTGTTTATCATCAGTTCTAAGAAGTATCAGGCCTTGGCAATTCGAAAAGTTAAGACACCATTTTCATATTTCTGATTGACCGTTTTGGCATTAACGATTTCCGGAACCGAGATTTCTTTGGTCATAAGCTCTGATCGATTTGATTTATTGACCGATCCATCCGCAGTCTCAAAATTTTCAGCCATCTTTCGGGTAAAGCTGAGTTTCAGAATCCGCTGATTGGCATTGAAGGTCACAAACTCTTTTTCATGCTCGGGAATGTCCAGATGAACAAGATAAAATCTTCCTCCATCCTCCACTCTCGGTTGAAGAACGGTGGGATGGTAAAAGGAATCTTTGCTTTTTTCGGCGATCAGCTCCTTGTCATTGATGAACTTGGCCTGCAGCTCATTCACCCCTCGCGACAGTTGGGATGAGGCATGATTGATAACTCGATCATTGGCCGCCTTTAATGTGGCATAACGTTGCTGAAAATTTTCTCGCTGCTGGTTTAATAAGGCCTTAAACTTTTCCTGCTCCACTGTGATCTGGGTTTCGTAGGCCCGACGCTGCCCCTCTAATATGTTTTGCGAGCGATTGGTTTCGTACTGAACGGCCTTGCCCGTTTGCTCACTGATATTCTGAAGCGCGGTGGACTTTTCTCTTTCTCGCTCAGCTTCCTCCTGTTTGAAATGGGCCTCATTTCGACGCAGATGAGCTTCATTACTTCGAGTTTGCTGATCCAACGCCAATCCAAAATAACGTTGACCGTCGGAGGCGGCGCGGGAAGCATCAGTATGGGCCTTTTTTACGGTCTGATCACTATTGTGGCGTAAATCTTCCGTGCGCGCCAAAGTATCCTTGACTTGCGAATCACGATTATTCAAAAACTCGGCACGAATATCTTGCAGCTCTCGCTTATTAGCTTCGATGAGTGCGAGACGCGATTTCTCCAAATCTGACTCCTGGGCCTTATAAGAATCAAGTTTTTGATGGAGTCGTTCCTGAAATTGGTCAATCGTCGCCAGTAACTCATTTCGCTGGGAATTTTGCAGAGACCCGAGTTCCTCAACATGGCCGGTGCGGGCCTTCTCCTTTTGTCCCTGAAAGTAGCTTTTTAAGGTCTCTATTTCGGTGGCCTCAGCATCCACCAGCTTCGATCTCTGTTGCCTTAAGGAATCAAGCTCCTGTTTGTTTCCGTTCTTTTCAATCTTCACGGGTTGCTCCCGACGCTGGTGCCAGAATTCTGTTCATAGGGAGAAGGACAGAGTTCCTTACCTCCCGTATGGCCTTTGCACATCCAGGTATTCAAGAGCTCCACGCGAATGGAATCCCGTCCTCCGTGATAGGCCAGGTAGGCCACCGGATCAAAAGTGGAAAGTGTAATATAAGATTGGGCGTCGTAGGGAAGATCAACCTGGGCTTTCACATAGTACTGATAGACGCGATACTCGGCATGGGAAGGCATCACCCATGTCATGAGTAAAACCAAAATCAGTGTGCTAAAAAACAACTTTCTCATAGCTCAATGAAGACCAGGCCTTGAATCAATGATCTTATGTTCCACAATCTCAAGAAATACCCGGACAAATAAATCGCGATCGTCATCGGAAAGGGCGGTTAAAACCGTTTTCTTGCGCTCAAGCCCCTTATGCTTATCAAGACGTGTGATGATCTCTTTGGCCTTGAGGCGATCTTTTTTTGTAAGATTTTTCTTAGGCCCCTTAGAGCTCACGCTGATCCAATCTTCCATGAACAAAGGGAAGTGACCGTTCATGCCCAATTCGACCAGTGAATATAGTGATGAATCCTTATAAACCAAGCAAAGTGTCACGCCCTTCCTCCTGATAGTGATATTTTCTTACGCACCACTTGTTCTATCTTAAACTGAGAGGCCCAATGATCGAAGGGAGCAAAAAATATCCATGCTCTGTCCTAATCAAAGGGTTGCGACGTTATCCTCCTAATTTTAAGCAGTTATTTACAAGAAAATTTTGCCTCTCTGCGCTTTTTCCCATGAGCGCGCCTGCTTCCCTTTATAATAAGAGATGTACATGGAGGTCAAAGATGCACGCGTACCGTAAATGTTTTTTGTCTGCTGCCACATTTGTTGTTTCATCTTTTGTATTTCTTTTTCCCCATCAATCCCAAGCGTTAGTGGATTATTCCGATGAAACATCTGCAGCCCCCAAGCGCACCTTTACTCCCAAATCCTCCGAGTCCACCTCCCCTTCGACTCCCAGCAGAGCGGCCAGCAGCACCGCCAGCGCACGAGGTGACAGTCGCGGCCCCCTGATCTTCGCCTTTGCTCCTCGCTATGAGGTCATTACCGTCAAGAAAAGCAATCATGAATCGAAGGTGCGCGCCACGGGCCTTGAGGCCCGAGTTAACTCCCCCTGGAATTTCCACCTTGATATGAAATACGCCATGTACGCAACGGATGATGAGGAGCTGTCCAATGAAACCAGCACCCAGCAGGGCAACCCCGAGTTGAAAGTCGGAATTGACTGGCTTGACCTGGGAGGCGCTCAGGACCGTACCACGATCACGCTCATTGCCGGCGCAAGTTTGGCCGCCAGGAACTCAACTCTCGGCTCTTCACGCACCGATAAAATTGTGGGACTGGAAACGACCAAACGATTCTATTCCTTCGGTCTGGGATTGGGCTACGAGCTCCATCTCGTTGGTAACCCCGCATTAGAGGAAGAAATGGAAATTGGCAATATCCATCATATTTACGGTGGATTTGATTTTGAATTGTCTCCCGACATCACCGTGGGAGTGATGGCGGATAATTATAATGTTGGGGCCAAGAGCGGCTCCTCGCGCGCCAATCATCTTGAAAACAACTTGAGCTTCAGCAGCGTCGCCACCTCCCTCACCTTGCGTCCGCAAGGTATCTTCGCCATTGAATTGGGGGCGCGCTTTAGCACAAAACGCGTTCAATCCCCGGAATCTTTGGCCAGCGCCCGACTCTGGAGCTTGCCCGGAGCTTACGGAAATACTATTTACACCGGAATTGGCGTCAGCTTCTAGTGAAATTCCTGAATGATTTTTACATCTGCTGCGGTTGTCACCAGCTCTTTGGTCGAAAGACAGAACTTTATCTTTTCAGCGAGGAAAACTTCCGAGTATTTTGTAGTGAAACATGTACCAGCAATTTCTATCAGGCGTTGATGGGCCAGCTGGCCTTGAGCGAGAAAAAATTGCGGGTGGAACTTAAGCTTCCTTCGGAGGCCTGCTCTGCCCTGGCTCAGGACCAGGAACTATTGGAAGTGGCCCTCCAGCGCCCGGATGAGGTTCACAGTATAGATAACGGATTAGGCGAAACTATCTACCTGCATTTCTTATGGCATGTGCATCCCTATTACGGCAAAGTCGGAATTGTCCTCTACTGCCTGAAGGAAAAGGATAAGCCATTTCTTATTTTGCACACGGTTTTGTCCCAGAGTCAGAACCTCCTGGATCAGCTCCTTCCTGAAAAGCTGCCGGAAGAAAGTGATCAGGGCCCAGCCGATGTCTTTGTCGATGAGGAGACAGCCACCAGCTTGGAAAGTAAAAAGTCTCAGCTCATGGCCGTCCTGCTGGAACGCCAGTCACCGATGGATATTCCCTTCGAGGAATTTACCAAATATGAGGATCACCTGGCCCAAACTCTGGAAAATCCTGATGAAGTATTCTCGGAGGTCGATACGGAAGGTGACCAGATTTTTAAATTTTTCAAGGCCTGCAATCGCGAAGGTAATAACTTTTACTACATCGTCGTGGGAGTTATCGTTAACGTTGATGAAGAGAACCTTACCGAAACGATCGTTCCTATCCTTTCTTTTCCCACGATCGACGGTGAACTGTATCGGAGTTTCAAGACCGGACAGCAAGTCAGCGGTCCGCCGAGAAGTTAAAATAATTGATCAGGAATCATCATCACCATTGTGTTGTGTAGCTCGATTTAGACTGCCTTTAGACTCACCATCATGATCATAAAAATGCACACGCCTGACATTGCGCAACCTGACCAGCTTGGTGACAAAGTTACTGAGTAGCTTGGATTGGGCCCGCACCACCACGTGAATAATGCGCAGGCTGGTAATGGGATCAAGCATCTCCTCAAAGATTTCCCGAATATAAAAATTATCTTTAAGCAGCATCTCTCTGACGGAATCATGCAGATCACCGCTTGCCAGGACTTCCATATGAAAATCTTTCTGGCGGCCAAACAGATTATAGATGGGAGAGATGGCCGACAGGACCACCAGGACTGTGATGGTAAAAATTGTCGCCGTAATGGGAAAACCGGAACCGATGGCAACGCCAATCGCGGCCACCACCCACATAGTGGCGGCGGTGGTGAGGCCGGAAATAAATCCTCGGCCGTGAAAGATGGTCCCCGCCCCTAAAAAACCGATGCCGCTGACAATTTGAGCGGCAATCCGATTGGGGTCAGAGTTGGGGTGATCGGCAAGATTCAGAAATGAGGAGGCGGTAAAAAGAGTGGCCCCCAGACAAATCATAATATTGGTTTTAATGCCGGCGGTTTTCATCTTGGTCTCACGGTCATAGCCGATCAAGCCACCCAAGATGAGAGAGGTGATAATTTTTATCCCCATCCCTACATAAGGATTAATATTGCCAAAAAATTCAATACTCATGGTGGCCGGCATGGCCATAGGCGAAATCCTTTTTTACCTTTATGATTATTATGAAAGGCCAAGGTTCTTTTGTCCATGCGAGGTAAATTTGGGCCTGTCCAAGCGTCCTTACATTATTCATTTCTGGCCCATCATGAGTGAGTCTTTACTCTCCATCAAGGCCTCGCTCGCCTTAAAGCGCGAGGGCCCCGGGACGATTACCGCCAGTATCGAAGAAATGGCCTTGCTTGCGCCCAGCAATCCCCTGCAAAATATCCGCTTGCTCGCCGGGCGGGCCTTTCAGCTAAAGATAATCGGCCTGGACGAAAACCATCAGAAGATTTTTGAAAAAATTTTTGACTCAGATAGTTTTGGGAACTTTGCCATCAAAATCCCCAAGGAAAAAAGCTGGCCCACAATAAAATTTTTAGAACTGTATGAACTGCTCAGTCATCCCGGGGTTGAGCTTCACCTGGGATATTTTTTGCCGATGGAAATTACACGTCCAAGCAAGATAATCATCAGCGACTTTGACAAGACATTGGTTGATACCCGCCATCATACCGGACGCGACGTCTTTGATGCCCTAACCAGACCACTCCAGTATTTTCCCACCGTCCCGAAGAGTATCTCAATTTATAAAGAGTTTATCGAAAAAAAATACCACCCCTTCATCCTGTCGGCCTCACCCCATTTTTTTGAAAACTCCATCCGTGACTGGCTCTACCAAAATAAAATCTATACCGCCGTTCTTTTCCTTAAAGATTATCGTCATGTGCTATCGCTGTTTGAAGGCCAACTTCGTCCCAAGGACCTCAAAATCCAGGGGCTCTATAAGCTTAACCATCTCCTCGATATTCTCGCCATGACGGGAATTCCCGATGAGCTAGTCCTGATGGGTGATAATTTTGAGTCAGATGCCTTGATCTATCTCACTTTGGCACTTTTTCTAAGCACCCCAATTGAACCATGGAAATTATGGCACCTCATACAAACACTCGAATCTTTTAAGCTGTCCAAGCGTCAGGACACGATCTTTTTAAGCAAGCTTTTCCAGTTAAAAAATGCGCTTAAAAACTTTTCCATCAATTCAACGAATGTACCAAAAATCTCTATCTTCATAAGAAAAAAAGGCAGCGAAACCTCGCTGGAGCTTCCCTCTTTCTTGCAGGAAGTTGCACCGATCTTGACACTCTACGATGGAAGATAGTTTTAGCTACCGTACCCGAGCAGAACGGCCGGGGCGAAGAGAATGACATATCCAATCGACACATAAAGTCCGTAACGATGAAAATTTTTGGCACGCTCGCCAAACAGCGCTTTAGAAACTGGCAGCTCGGCCAGCTTGAAGCCCATCATTTCCATATAGAGTCGCATACCGGCCAAGAGAAAGAGAACAGCGGTGAAGATTGGATTGCTTCCTTCACTGGCCCCCGCTAGAATAGTGTCCATGGAAACCCCCTTTATAAGACTGGTCGGCGACCTCGAAGAAAATTTGTATCAATTAGGGGTCAAGGACCGTGAGCCGGCAAAAATTATTGTCGACCATATCAGTTCAATTTTTGCTCTGCCTTCCCACAGGCTCAATATTCCTTTCAAAACCATCCTAAACCTTTATCTGAGCAAAACATTCAGCCGTCATTCCCCCTACCAAAAGGCCATGGGTGCCTATATTGAAGGGCTGGGGATGTCCAAAGATGCTTACTATGGCGCCATTATTTTGCCGGAACTTATGTCGTGCATGTCCAAATGGTTTCCCGCTATCCCGACCTCGTGGATCGGCTGCTCCAGTTTTTTCACCATTGATGAGGACTACGATGGACCACTCCATGGGCGCATTATGGATGGACCGATCGGCGGTTCTTATGATGCCTATGAGCGGGTGGTTTACTATGAGTTAAAAGGCCTGCCCAAGATGATCGGTATCAATGTTCCCGGTATGCCCACGGCCGGCATTACGGGCATGAACGAATACGGTGTGACGCTGGCCCTCCACCAAAAATATACCAACATCTTTAATACCTTGGGGACTCCCATTTTTGAGCTGGGTTTCAACCTGCTTGCCTCAGTAAAAAACAAGCACGAGGCCATCGAATTTTTAAAAAAATCCCAAAGTATTTCCTCCTGGTGTTTTTATATGTCTTTTGCGGATGGCGATATTTTGCGCGCCGATCTCTTGGGTGATCGGATGTACTACCACGAGGACGGTCTGACGAAAGGAAAAGTGCTCTATTTCAACAACTCCCTGGAAGACAAAAGTATCGACCAGCGCCAGTTTCTCCCTTACGGCATTGATGATTTCAATGAAATGCGCAAAAAGATGGCGCATAAAAAAATTCTGAAGCTTCAGCATGGAAAAGGCATCAATGACGTCAAACTCCTGAAGGCCATGTCCCTCCCCCTTGATCAGCGGGAGGGAAAGGCCTCAGAATCCAAGATGGACTGTATCACCCCTTTTTCACTCGGTGCTCATTGCATGAATGCGACTCAGGGCCGCCTCCATCTGATTCCCGGGCCGGCTCCCAAATATTACCAGGGCGTTCATCACTCTTTTGTCAATCTTTGGACGATTCCTGAAATTCAGTACAGCAATAAAAGTATTGTCCCGCATCCCCAGCATAAATCGATGCGCCATTTTATGCTGGCGCAAACAAATGCAGATCAAAGAAAAATCGAGCACACCTACCATCATTTGCAAATGTGCATCGACCATGCCGCCGACTATCCCGAATCCTACTGGGCGCAATTTTATTTCCATGTCTATCAGTTTCATAATGAGCCGGATCGCGATCTCTACCCTGCCCTACTCCAATCCTTTCGCAATCTGATTCCCCATCTGCCAACTGTTCTGATGGAACATGCGCTTCTCTATATCATTCGGCTGGAGCGTTTGACCGATCTGCCTGTCTCGATCAGCGCGGATGAGATTAAAAATCCGGTTCTGAGAAAGATTCTCTTCGCCGAACTCAATCTCCCCACCTTTGCCTTAAAAAAGATGCTGGACGCCAATGTCCACCCGCGAATGGAATTTTTAGATATTATGTACGGTCATTTGCGCTAGAGCATGGTTTTTTCTACCACGGATTCATCGAAGTAATTGGCGGACATGCCAGCATCAATAATCATGCTTGACGCCGTAATGCCGCTGGAGCGTTCCGAAAGAAGAAAAACCGCCGCATTGGCAACCTCTTCAGTTGCCAGAGCACGTTTTCGCAAGGTGAGTTTTTCCGCAAAAAGATAATTCTTAACATAGCCGGGAATACCAGCGGAAGCGGAGGTCTTCAAGGGACCGGCACAAAGGGCATTAAAGCGAACCTCGCTAAAGGAGGAAAAACTTTTGCTCAAAAAGGCCACGGCAGAATCGAGGGCGGCCTTGATTGGACCGAGATAGCCATAGTTGGTGGCACGGGTATTGGAAATAGACAAGGCCACCACGGAGGCCGAGGGATGGAAAAGTTCCTTGAGGTGGCGGGCAAGGCCCACCAGAGAATAAAGGGAGACGTGACTGGCCTGGGAAAAATCCTCCCAGGAAGTTTCATGAAAAGGGCGAATTCCATCTTTTAAGTTGGCAAAGGCAATGGAGTGAAGCAGACCGTGCAGTTCAGAGACGTCATTTTTAAGGTGGCCCGCCAATGATTTTATCTGCTCATCCGAGACCACATCACAGAGATAAACCGGTCGTCCGGGAAAAAGTTCCTGCACTTTTGCCTGCTGAACTTCGCTTTGGACAGAAAAGAAAAGATTGGCCCCTTCTTCGGATAAAATTCGGGCGACAAAAAAGGCGATGCTTTTTTTGTTGGCGACGCCGGTTATTAAATAATTTTTGCCCGAGACATTTAGAAAGCTCATCTGTTACCCAACCGCGGCACAGGTAAAATGCAAATCCAGGGCCTTCTTTCCCTTTTGCGTGACCGTGCCTTTAAAATAATAGGCGTTCCCGACTGTTTCAAGATGCCAGACTTCCATCTCAATGGGCGCGCCTGGAATAACCATCTCGCGGAAACGACCTTGCTCCACTTTTGTGACAACCCCCAGACCGGCCGACTGACTGGACAGTGACATGAGCAGCGCTCCCGATTGTAGGAGCGCCTCCTGCAAAAGTACGCCCGGCATGATAGGGCGGCCGGGAAAATGCCCTTTAAAAAAATCTTCCTCGCCTGTCAGCATCTTCCAGGTTTTAATCCGCTTATCCCCGCGCTCTACAATCTTGTCCACAAATAAAAAGGGAGGGCGCTGGGGAATTAAGGCGTAAATTTCGGCAAGGTCGTTCATGACCCAAGCCCCCCCGAGACATCAATACTTGTCCCGGTGATATAGGAACTCTCACGGGTGGCCAAAAAAGTCACCACATGGGCGACGTCCGACGCGAGCCCCAGACGGCGAACCGGAATCTCGGATATAATTTCACGTTTGTGCTCATCGGTCATGGAGGCAATCATGTCCGTTTCGATAAAACCGGGACAAACGGCATTGACGGTAATGCCTTTCTTCCCCACCTCTTTGGCCATGACCTGGGACATGGCGACCTGGGCGGCCTTGGTGGCACTATAGTTGACCTGGCCACTAAGTCCCATCTTGCCGCTGATGCTGCTGATGTGAATGATGCGACCGAAGCGGTTTTTCATCATGAGCGGAATCGCGCTTCGACTCATAAAAAAAGTACCATCCAGGTTAATACTCAGCACTCGCTTCCACTCCTCATCTTTCATGAGCGCGGTGATCTGATCACTTTTAATGCCGGCATTATTGACCAGGACATCCAGGCGGTCCCAGCGCTCCTCAAGTCGAGAATAAAATTGTTTCACCTCTTCAGAATTGCTGATATCAAATTTTTCTAAAAATAACTTGTCGCCGAACTGGGACAGCTCCTCTTTTAAGAGGTTCGCCTCCTGATCATTTTTGGTATAGGTGGCCATGACGTAGGCCCCTTGCTGCAAAAAAGCTTCGACAATCCCGCGCCCGATGCCACGAGTTCCTCCTGTCACCACCACCTTCCAGTCATGAAATCGTGTCATGGGAAACTCCTTCTTGCAGGGACAAATAGGTATTTACGGCGTGGGACTGAATCGCGCCATAATTGGCGGCCCCCAGCCAGCCTGACATGATAATGCCGACGGAGCCGGCATGATAAAGGCCCGCAATCTCCTCACTTAATTTTTTACTGGCCTCCAGCCCTTCAAACTTTGTTCCAAAGCTTGCGCCCATGGGATGACGGGTAAAGCGTTCTAACGTAAGAGGCGTGGCGGCTTCAGCAAAATCAATTTTACGGCCCACGCCGGGCACCAGTTCTTCCAGGTCTGCGAGGGCGCGGTCAATCAGATGTTGTTTGCGTTTTTGATATATCTCTGAAGAAAGATTGGCCCAGTCTTCATAGCGGGCATTGGAAGAGGAAACGACCGCGTAGGTTTGCTCCCTGTGTGGCCGCATCTCGGGATAGTAGAAGGAAAATGTTTGTCCTTCGATGGCAGGATTCAAAAGCATCTCGGTGGAAAATTGTCGCGCCTTCGAGCAAAAGATTAAATCTCCCATATAGGGGATGCTCTCCCCTTGCTTGAGCCCCATGTAGACCTGGCAGCTCGAGGTATTGGGGCGAACTTGCTCTGAAGTTTTCTGGAAATCAGGACTGAAGTGTTCCGGGCCAACCAGTTTAAAAATGGTGGACAGAAGATGGGCATTACTGACAACCGCGCGACTGCCAATGGTTTCACCACCGGCTTGAACCCCGACCACCTTGC
The DNA here is from genome assembly GCA_001769855.1 of Bdellovibrionales bacterium GWA2_49_15. Lineage (GTDB taxonomy): Bacteria > Bdellovibrionota > Bacteriovoracia > Bacteriovoracales > Bacteriovoracaceae > GWA2-49-15. Next base: position 243,641 of record MEPP01000001.1, read on the forward strand.
CATTCTCAATTAATATTTTTTCCACTTCAGAGTGGAGCTTGATATCCACTCCATTTTTCAAAAGCTCGGTCTTCATCAGCTCAATCATCAGGTCGGTGCCACCTTGAAAAATGTAAACCCCTTTGTTCATGAAATTGGAAAAGACAATGCCATAGGCGATGGCGGGATCTTCCAAGGTGGAGCCATTGGCATAGGTGATGGGTTCCAGGAGAAAGCGCACAATATCGTTTCGCCCGGGAAAAAAATTATTAAACAGCTCCCCGATAGTGGTCTCGGGTCGATCGTAAAAATTCATCTCCCGAAGGGCGTCGAAGAAGCCCTGGGCAACCTGAGAACTTAGGCCGAACTTTTCATGCAGAATTCGCTTGTAGTCTTCCTCGGTAAAATCGGTCTCTAAATCAAACTGGGGATTCTTAAAGCGGACTTTTTTAATGCGCACGATCCGGTTTGCAATGTCAGCATTCCAATAGCGCCGGCAGGTTTTAATCATGCCGGCGGGAAAACCGTGAAGGGAGATATCAAAGATTTTGCCATCGGGACGTCGAAACCAGGTGGCAAGGCCCCCCAATTTGTTATGCGCTTCCAGGAGCAGAACTTTATGCCCCTGACGCCCGAGCATATTGGCGGCGGTCATACCTCCGAGACCGGAGCCGATCACCACGACGTCATATGGCCCTTGGGGGCGGTCTTTTTTAAACAGCAACATAGCGCAGGAGTTTACCTATTAAATCATCAATCCCGCAATGGCAGCGGTCATCAAGCAAGCCGCTGTCCCGGCGATCAAGGATTTGATTCCCAGCTCTGCCAAATCTTTCCGCCGTGAAGGAGCAAGGGTACCAATTCCACCGAGCTGAATGCCAATAGAGCTAAAATTGGCGAAGCCGCAAAGTGCGTAGGTGCTGATAATAACGGCACGGGGAGAGAGGGTTGTTAGTTGCTTTTGTAAATCCAGGTACGCCACGAATTCGTTAAGAATAAGTTTTTTGCCCAGGAGTGAGCCTACGGCAATACAATCATTCCAAGGCACTCCGAGAATCCATGCCACAGGCGCTAAAATGTACCCTGAAATAAGTTCCAAGCTAAGGCCGGAATAGTTAAACCATCCGCCCATCCAACTCAGAATGCCGTTAAACATGGCAATCAAGGCGATAAAGGCCAAGAGCATTCCGGCGACGTTGAAGGCCAGTTGGAGTCCCTCTGATGCACCCATGGCGGCAGCATCAATCACATTGGCGGCATTTTTTTCAAAGGTTATTTCGACCTTCCCTTTCGTTACAGAATGTTCCGTTTCAGGCAACATCAACTTGGCACAGACTAAGGCGGCGGGAGCTGACATAACGGACGCGGCCAGAAGGTGACCGGCATCGATTCCAAGACCAACGTAGGCAGCCAAAACACCACCGGCAACGGTCGCCATTCCTCCCGTCATCAGGGCCAGCATCTCTGAACGGGTCATCAGGGCAATATAGGGTTTAATGACAAGTGGAGCTTCAGTCTGGCCGGCAAAAATATTGGCAGCGGCAGCAAGGGACTCAGCACCTGAGGTGCCCATCACTTTCACCATCACTTTGGCCACGAACTTAATAACAAGCTGCATAATCCCTATGTGGTACCCAACACTCATCAGTGCGGACATAAAGATAATCGTGGGCAGCACCATGGTGGCAAAAATAAATCCCAGCTTTGCCGCATCATTCAGGGGGCCAAAGACGAAATTAGAACCGGCATTGGTATAATTTAAAATGGCACCGATAACATCTTTGGCACCATCAAAAAACATTCTTCCCGGCGTGGTTTTCAAAATAATGAGTCCGAAGACGATTTGAAGGAGGATTCCACTTACCACCGTCCGCCAGTCTATCTTTTTCTTATTGGGAGAGAGCAAAAAACAAAAGCCTACAATTACCAGAAGTCCGATAAACGAAATGACACGTTCCATAGTCACTATCCTTTTAGAAATTGTTTATTTAATGCAAGCAATGGGAAATACCGTTAATTCAGCACCTTGTCAAAAAGTTCCACAAGAAATCGTCAACTATCCATAATCCGAATGCTAAATGCAGAGTTATGGAGTCCTTTTGTCACCACTTTTCCGGGGCGAAGGCGCCAGCACAATAAAGGCCGACATCGCGATCCCATTTCGCTTCCATTTCAATTCTAAGCGGTCACCCGGACGGTAAAACTTGAGCACAAAAACCAGATCATAAATATTCTTTATCTCAATCTCGCCGAGATGAATCAGCACATCGCCCGGAAGAATTCCGGCGGCCTCGGCAGGCGAGCCAACGGTCGCCTTGGTACATTGGACGCCCACAATCTCGTCACCTTGGCCAAACTCAGGCACACACCCCAGATGGGCACCGTAGCCCCGATTGCCTCCCTGGTTATCATCATTGGGAAAATCGGGATTGTAGGTGATGTCGGCAAGCTGATCAGCACGCTGGATCACCTCAAAGGCGAGGTCGCCGATCAGGCCCAGTGCTGCAAAATTAATTCTCGCAGTGTCGTCGCTACTGCGGTGATAGTCGTCATGGGTGCCGGTGGTAAAAAAGATTGCCGGGATACGATTGTTGAGAAAGGACGCGTGATCAGATGAGCCGATACTCTTCACCACTCGATTGATCTTGAGGTTATAGGCCTCGAGATTTTCCAGCACCGGCCCCCATTCGTGACTGGAGCCTACTCCCATGATCTCCAGGTCATTTTGATAGCGGCCGATCATATCGAAATTCAGCATGGATTTTATTATTCCATAATCCGCTTCAAACCCTTTCCAGCTTTCGACGAAATATTTTGAGCCCAAAAGGCCAATCTCCTCGGCATTGAAAAAAGCGAAAAGATAGGAGCGCTTCATGGGATGCTTCTTTATCCGCTCGGCCAGCTCCAAAACCATCGCCGTCCCGGAGGCGTTATCATCGGCACCATTGTGGATGACGGGCAAAGTGGTGCCTTCCCGCGAAGAGCTGGTGCCGTAACCGAGGTGATCAAAATGAGCGCCAATGACCACGACTTCGCGCTTAAGAGCATGATCCATCCCTTCGACAAAACCCAAAACATTGGAAATCTGCCCGACTTTTTTCTGCAATGAAACGGCCAGGCGAACCTTCTCTTTCAAGCTCAGGGAAAATGGTAGCTGAGTGACGGCAACTTTTTTTTGCCAGTCCAGCGTGGTCAAGTTCATGGGAGCGAGAAGCTGGTTGGCCCAGCGATTGAGCACCTGCCCCGAGAGAATATCAAAACGATTCCCTCCCCCTTCCAGGGGATTAAAGCGGGGATCATTTTCGTCTTGCCCGGGCAGGCCCAGGGGATCTTGGACGTAGAGAAAACCCTTGGCACCATGTTTAATGGCGTTATTTAACTTGTAGTGGAGAGAGCGATAATTAATAAATTCCGGGCGGCGAAAAAGCGAGCCTTGGTTTCCGATACCGGGGTCACCACTTAACACAATCACAATTTTGCCCGTAACATCGAGGTCGGCATAATCGTCATACTGAAGCTGGGGCTCATTTCGCGGAATACTGATGCCATAGCCGGCAAAAACCACGCTCCCCTCTAATTCACCGGAGCTGGAAAAAGAGAGTGGCTCAAATTTAGAGTGCTGCTCTTCACCGGCGAAGGAGGCGGTATTGGTGCCGTTCTTTTCCATTCCGGTAAAGATGGTAAATTTTTGCTGATAGGATTGTCCCAGGGAAGAAACCTGGGCCTCTTTTAATTTCGCGATAAGATACTGGGTCGCCAATTCTCCTCCCGGCGTCCCGGCATGGCGGCCTTCCATTCCGTCACTGGCGAGGTATTCAACATTCTCTCTTAAACCGGCCTGAAGGGTTCCAAGAAGGAAGAAGCTGACCAAGAGGCCGAAAAATGATTTTTGCATTGTGACTCCTGAAAATAACCGGAGCTAGAAACCTAGCCCATGGCAATAATCACCGTCAACTAGTTCAGGGGAAACTATTTATCCGTGACGATTTTGCCCTTCTCATAATTGAACTGGGAGCCCATGCGGGAATGGGGGACGGCGTAGGCGGCAAATAAAACCACCGCGGCGAGAATCACCGCCCAAGGTTTGGAGCTTTTTAGATTCACGGCGCTGGCGAAGGCCAAAAAAATCATGGAAATTAAGAGCTTGTTATCGGTCAAATCCCAGTCAAAAGGAAAGCCGGCCCAGTAAACATTAAAGGCATATTTTTGCACCAGGGGTCCCAGAATCATGCCGCCCACAAACAGTGTTCCCGTGGCAATAAAACAGATGGTCCGGAAGGCCTGGGTTTTATATTTGGCCTCGAAGGCGGCCCAGATACAAAAGAGCATGGAAATGAACATAAAAAATACATGGGGTGCCAGGATAGAGGCCGGAACAGCTCCCTTATAGCGAATAATAATCGGTTCCTCGCGGTTACCCAAACTCTGGTGCCAATCGCCCTCTGCCAGCTCAACATAGTACTGCAACTTTCCGGCAGGAGGTTGAGGGGGCAAGGTGGCCTGCAGGACTTTCTGATTAAACGACATCGGGATGGCGGTCCATTCATCATTGGTGGGGAAGCGTTTGTAATACAAAGTTCCGGTCATGCTCCCGGTGTCAGAAAAAACCGGGATCTCCAAGGGGGCACCGGCGTCGGTGTTATGGCTGCGTAAAAGTTTGACCTTCAGAGTTTGTTGGCCTTTTTCAAGGGTGAATTTTTTCGGATAGGTCGGTCCCGTCATCCGCTGATAAGTCACGAAGAGCAAGGTGACTAAAATGGCGAGGGGGATGGTGATTTTAAAATTATTTTTCATCTAAAACGGTCCTGTAAATTATTGCTTAGTTATCGTTTTTCATGTCAGTATGGCAGCCACTTATGAAAGCAACTCTTGCCGCCCTCATCTTTGCCTTAACCGGTGTGGCCAATGCCACTACCATAATTTCCCAAAACCTCCAATGTGGCCATAGTCAAATTCAGGAACGAGTGGGGAAATTGGTGGAGCAGGTCATCAGGCAAAATGCCGATATAGTCGCCTTGCAGGAAGTCTGCTCGGATGAAAGTTTGGATGTGGTCGCGCTCATTAAGCAGCGACTGAAGGAACGTGGATTTGGCTTAAAATTTTTTGACCGGCACTTTACCCATCTTGGATATGATCATTTTGACGAAGAGCTGGCAATCTTCTCTCGGCTCGAGGTGGCCGAGGCGGAGAAAGGTAATCTTCCTGACTCTCCTTTGCGGCGAGGTTATCTGAGCATTCACGCCGGCGGTATCTGGTATGTGAACACTCACCTCACCCATGAGGCCGAGGCCTCGGCAGTCCGCTTTCAGCAGATGGATTTTTTAGCAAGAAGATACTCCTCGCAAGCGGCCATGGTTTTTGGCGATTTTAATTCCGGTCCCGAGTCCCGTGAGGCCTTGGCGTTTTTAGCGCACCGGTTTCAGGCCTATTTTCCCGGGCCAACTTGGCCGGCCCAGGTGCCCCGTCATGCCTACGACGGTTTCTGGGGGAATTTTTTCAACTCGCGCCCTCCCAAAATTCAACGTCTTGAAGACATCGGCAGTGATCACCTGGGAATTGCGCTTAGTTTCTGACAAAAACCCAGCTCTTTTTTACACAGACAGTTGAGAGATTTGCCTGCGTGGCATAGATTTCGGGCCCCATGAAATACGGTCTACTTCTCATACTTTGCCTGCTTTGCCGGTCCCTTTGGGGAGGCCAGGTCTACGATTTGGGCGAAGGCCTAAGTGCCACCGATTCGCAGATCCAGGAGCTCGCTCGCCGTTTGCCCCGAACAACCACTGAAACCCGCTACTATCACTGGACCCAGCTGCAAACCGCTCTTCGGTGGAGCTTAAATGGCCGTATAGATTCAGGTGAGGTGGACTTCTATAATCGGGCCAGTGGTTCCAAGCAAGTTTATGGGCCGGGTATCTATATGGCGGCCTCCGCCACGTCGAGCAGTAGCTTTGGCAAGGCCGCCGCGGTTTTTGTCATGCCTGTCGGAACCCTCCTTTTTGATCAGCGCATCGTCTCAGAGGTCTTTGGTCACAGAAATCTAACTGACCTGCAGCTTTCTCAACTTGGAAAGCTGCTTCCCTTTGTTCGCAATGTCACTTCGGACTGGTGGATTACCCATCACCCACGCAATGTCTCCAAAGTAGTTTTTGGGGGCGTTCATGGCGCCAGCGCGAAATGGAACGAGATGACCACGGTGGAAATTCTCGAGGAACTTCGTCAGGCCGCGCGTAACGATGGCGAGGCCAAGCATCTCGAAGCCCTCCTGACTCTCTCCTATTACATGGACGGAATTTCCTTCTACCGGGCGCTTAAGGTCAATCCGGGGAATCCTTGGCGTGAATTTGAACCGCAAAATTTTGAGCAGTATCTCAAGGCCAGACGGGGCCTCTTGGAAAAGGCCTTGAAGGGCAATCTCGGCATGTCCCAGGATGGCAGGTTTGGCCCCGCAAGTACGACGACCGATGCCTGGGCCGAGAAGCAGCTTCGCGAGGTCCTGCCGCTGGTATTCGAATCGGTCTCGGGGAAAAGCGATCCTGGGCGCAACTATTTTCGAGACGAGGGCATTCGCGCTGGCGGCAACTCTGAGGGACAAACCTTTAAGGCCACCGCCGCCCAGGTGGAGGTCATGAAAAAAAATCCCTACATTGAAATAGAAGTGACGCCCCATCCATCCGGCAACGGTTTCTTAGTTGCCTACTATTACCCCGATGTTTTCCATTATAAAAAATTGAAAGATAAGCTCTCCCCGGAACTCTACCGCGAGTTGGAAACCCTGGACCCGGCACGCGTGTGGAAAAATACTCAGCTGCGCAGGCAGTATAATCAGCGCATCGTCACCGATTTGCTGAAGAATCTTTTTAAGTCAACGCATGGCCGCCCGGTAAGCTTTCAAGGTGAGTCGGTGCAATTCCTCATGGATCTTGTCAGCATTCATCCTTTTAAAGATTTTAACGGCCGCGTGACTCGGCTCTATTATGATCTCGCCCATGCTGAGGCCAAGGTATTCGAAATCCCCTATTCTTTTTTGGCCGATCTCGATTTGATGACTGACATTACGGAATACCAAAAAATCTTAAAGCTTGGGGCCCAGGGCCATAAAGAGATGATGGCGGCCATGCTGGAAGAGCTGATGAAGGCGCGGGCAGAAAAGCGAGCGCCGAACTATCGCGATTTACCCGCCCTGGACAACCTCTGGAAAGCGCTTCAGCCCATGGGAATTCCCCAGCAAACGACCCTCTCGGCAGCTCAGCTGGAGCTGATCAAAAAACGTCGCTTCCACGAATTATTTGAACTCCTGAGACATCCCTCGGAAATTAACATCGGGACCTTTTGCAAGCGCGTCTTTAATTAGTCTGATGCCCATGAGTCGCAGCAAGAAGCGCTAAGGCAACCTTAACGCCATCAACCGCCGCAGAGGTGATGCCGCCCGCATAACCGGCCCCCTCGCCGCACGGGTAAAGGCCCGGCTGGCCTGGGGAAGCTAAGGTCATTTCATCGCGAAGCACTCTGAGAGGCGAGGAGGTCCGGGTCTCGGGTGCGAGAAGAAGTCCCTCGGGCCCAAGTATTCCCGGAATCTGCTGCTCAAAATGAGTCAGGGCCTCGCGCAAATGCTGGGACACAAAGGCGGGCAATAATTCATCCAGCGAGGCGCTCACCAGGCCGGAAGGGCAGGATGATTGAGGTAAAACGGGAGACTGCTTTCGGCGCATAAAATCAACAATCTTTTGTGCCGGCAGCTCACGGCCGGTGGCAAATTTTTTGGAAAATTGGAAGGCCTTGGCTTCGATTGAACGTTGGAAATTCAGTCCCGCCAAAACGTTTTCGGGAACAAGGTCTGAAGCTGCGCGGACCCCCACCACAAGCGCCGAATTGCTCCAGGGAGCACGCCTTGCCATATTGCTCATGCCATTAGTGACAAGGCCATCGGCTTCGGTTCCCGAAGAGAGGACATGGCCTCCCGGGCACATACAAAAACTATAGGTCCCACGATTGCTGCTTTTGGAATGAAAACTTAAACGATAACGGGCCGAACCTAAAAGCGGGGAAAGACAAAAATTCCCGAGCTGGGCCTGGTCAATCAGGCGGCGCGGATGCTCCATCCTCACCCCCACCGCAAAATCTTTAGCACTCATGGGAATTTGAATTTTGTGCAGGTGCCGATAGAAATCCGTGGCGGAGTGGCCGAAGGCCAAGATGACATGCTCGGATTGGAGTTGCCGTCGCTGCCCGTTTTTTTTCAGCTCACTGTATTCCAAACCTGATACACGGCCATTTTTATCAAAGCACAATTCCTCGACCCTGGCGTTGTAGAAAATTTGCACACCTTTCTCTTGCAGAAACTGAGTAAGACGGCCGATGATGGCGCGAATTTTATTCGAGCCCAGATGGGGGTCCGCCACAAAGGTAATTTCGGGGGGCGCTCCAAAATCGGCCAAGCGTTGCATGACGTATGAGATATGGGGGGACTTAACCCGCGTGAGCAATTTACCATCGGAAAAAAGTCCCGCCCCGCCTTCTCCAAAACAGACATTGTCGTCGGGATCAAGGATGCCTTGTCGCCAGTAGCGCGCGATTTTGCGCATGCGCTCGGGGGCGATCGAACCCCGCTCCAGAATGATCGAGGGTACACCATGTTCTAATAATCTGAGAGCGCAAAAGAGGCCGGCGGGGCCGGCACCGACGATCAAAGGCGGAAGGGTCAACGGTGTGAGTTGGGCATAGGTGGTCTTGGGTTGCTCAAATTGCTCCCCCTTTCCAAGGGCCTCAAGCTGGTAATGGTAGCGGGGAATTTTCCCCTTGTTGGCACCCCGAGCGTCCAGCGAACGGGAGAGGAGGCGATAATCCCCCACCCAGGGAAAATGAGCTTTCAAATGATTGTCTAGGGATTCATCAAAATTGAGAATAATGTCGAGGATTGAGCGGCCCATAGATCACTGTTTAGCATAGTCTTTATTTTGTTGCACTCACCATAAGAAAAATCTTACCATCTATTTAAAGGAATTTAATATGCGCGCAGGCCTTCTTATCATTGGCAGCGAAATTCTCTCCGGGCGCACTCCGGATAAAAACATAGAGGCCTTGGCCACCGCCCTCAGGGGCAAAGGGATGCTTATCGGTAAAGTGGTGGTGATCAAGGATGATATCGCCACCATCGTGGAAAATATGCGCGCTCTTATGCAGGAATTCCAGTGGACCTTCTGTTCGGGGGGCATGGGCCCCACGCGGGATGATATGACAAAGCAGGCCCTCTGCCAGTTGGCCGGTGTTCCCTTGGAAGAAAACCAGCAGGCCGAAAAGCTGGCCTTGCTCCATTACCAACGCTACGGTCGCACCTGGACCCGGGAGACCAATGCCTACAATCTTATTCCAAGGGGAGTCATTCCCTTGGAAAATCCTGCCGGTCTGGCACCGGGACTCTTTTTTACCGGGGAAGGACGTCAGCTTTTTTGTCTGCCCGGTGTCCCCCGTGAATTTAAGGAAATGCTCGAGCAAAGCACCTTACCTCTGGTTGAACAGCATCCCGCTTTTTCTAAAGCAACGATCGACTATCTCACCATTCGAACCTATGGAGTTCCGGAGGAGAAAATTTTTTTCCAACTTTGTCCCAAGCTGTGGGACGACCTGGAAAAGTTCGGCGAGGTGAGTTCCCTGCCTCACACCGTCGGGATCGATATCATCGTCAGACTCAAAGAAGGTCTGGCCAAACATGAGACAGAGCAGGCCCTCAAAGCGCTGCCTTCTCTTGCTCCGCTTTTGCCCAATATCTGGCAATGGGGTCCACTCACCTTCCAGGAATATTTAATCGAATTATGTGCCCGAAAAAATGTTAAGATCGCCGTGGCGGAATCCTGCACGGGAGGCCTGCTGGCCCACAAGATTACCATGGTACCCGGGGCCAGCCAGGTTTTTTTAGGTGCGGTGGTCAGCTACGATAATGAGATCAAGCAAGAAATTCTCCAGGTGCGGTCCCAGACTCTTCAAGCTTACGGGGCCGTGAGCGTCGAGGTGGCCAGCGAGATGGCCAAAAATATCCTGCAAAATTTCAAGGCCGATTTTTCCCTTTCAACCACCGGGATCGCCGGACCAGAGGGAGGCACGGAGCAAAAACCGGTGGGCATGGTTTGCATTGCCACCTGCACCCGAGATTTGGCGGAGGCAAAAATTTACCACATGAAAGGCGACCGGGCGTTACTGAAAGAACGTTTTAGTGATCGGGCCCTGCTCGATCTCATTTTACGCGTGGAAAACAGTCCTACTTATTAATAAATTGCAAAGCATCCTGCAGCTTTTTTGTACGATCGTCGGCCGGCTTGGGCGCGAGCGGTGAGGCAGTGGTTGTGGCCGGCGCGATTGGTGAGGCAACGGCAGCAGCGACAGGGACAGTGGGATTTGTCGCCGAGGGGACCGAAGCCGGGGCGCGAGTGGTTTCTGAGACCGGTGGCGGAAGCTTTGGAATATTTCCCGAGTTGATGCTATCCATGGCATTTTTCTGCAACTTTTCCATATCGGCGTCTGACTTCTGATTTAATTCCTGCTTTGCCTTAGCGGCATCCTCGGCGGAAATTTGCCCTTGGGATTGCATGAGCTCCAACATCTGGGTCACCTGCGCCTTATCGATTTTCATCTCAAATCCCTCGGCACCTTCGCCCAGGCCGAGATCATCCTCATCGGTTGCGTAAGCAAGTGTGAACGCGCTGGAGCACACAAAGAAAAAACTCACCACAATTACACGCACCATGGTTGACTCCTCGAATTTGGCATCTCACCCATAATACTCGGGTATTATCTTCTTATCGACAAACATTCGCCAAACCTGAGCATTTGTCCCGTGTAATTGTCCTCCTTGTCCGCCGGAAGTGGCCCAAAAAATGGTCAGTCCGAGAGGCCAGCTAACTCTCCATTTTTCTGTAAAAGCTTGGAATTTCACCGGCATAAAATAAAGACGAGTTCCCAACTCGGCCATGGGCCTAAAATTAAGAAAAGAATAGAGGGAAGCGTTTCATTAAAAAGCAAATGTTTCCGAAGAGATGGTGCCAGATTTTATGATGGTATTTAATATTCGGTTCTTCACATTCACGGCCTTAATTATCACGATGCTGGCGTGGATGGCCGGCTGTGTGCCCAGTGCCGGTGGAAACAATACCCGCAAAAGCAAGAGTGCCTCGGAGGCCACCGGGTCAGGCTCCAGCAGTGGAACAACCACCAATCCCAATTTTGTGGATTCGCTAAACTTTTTTCAAAATGGTTCAGTGATCTCATCGGCCAGCTTCACCATTGATCTCACTTTCAGCGATAGCTTTTACCTGCGAGGGGCCGAGGTGCATCAGTACCTGGCGGCGGGAAATCTCGAGGTGGCCTGTCTGGCCTTTAATTTTCCCAGCATTGATGGAAGCTCTAAAACCCTCGTGCTGGCAGGGAACCCGCGTTCATTTTTTAATTTCACCTCCAAGGTCAAAGAAAATTATTTTCTGATTGAGCCGGCCAATAAATCTCTGAACTCCACTTTTTGCCAGACTCCCGGGCCTCTGAACTACCTAGGCCTCAACTTTCCAAGCTCGACTGTTTACTACTCCTTGGGGGAAATCTGCACAAACTGCTCCAGCTTTCTCCTCGACTCGTCTCCGCTGGAACTCATTTCCTCGGGGGGCAAGCTAATTAAAAATATTCAAACTCAATATCTCGATCTGCGAGTTAAAACTCAGGGGACTCAGGTTACGTCAAGCTCCGGCATCGGCTGTATCAATTCAAGCGAGTGTACCAACAAGGGCTTTGACTGCTGCTCCGGCGGCCAGTGCGTGAAAGATCTGACGCTCAAGGACGGGACGAACACCACCTCGACTGAGTTCATTCAGGCGCAAAGTGAAATCGCCCTTTCTCCCTCGAGCATTTACAACTACCCTAACTTCTATCACATCTGCTCCAAGCAGATCACCCCGACACCGACACCAGTGGTGACAGAAAATCCCTACGATGCAGCGGCGGCACGTCTGACGATGCTGCGAGAGTTGTATGAATGTACCTCCCCAGTCTTGGGAGAAATGTCAATTTGCACTATCACCTACAACGACGCTAATAAAAACAAAGTTCTCCCTGACTTTAAGGGATTCGTGACGGCCCTTGATGATCGTAGCTTTGAAACAACACATAAGGGCCTCATTCCCATCGCCAAGCATAGCATCTATGAGGTCATTCACGCCGGAACGACCATCTTCAAGAGCGGCTCGGGCTCCTCCTCCTATCTGGATATCCCTCAATCCAGCAGTGGTAGTTTTTTAGGCGGATGGAATGATGATCTCACCAGCTACGCGCGGGTTGTTCTGAACCGGGAAAAGCCGGTCAGTGCTGCCCATGATGACCTTAAGATTAAATACATGATTGATGGAAGCTGTAGCTACGTCAATAGTCATCTGGCCAAATGTTCCAAGTATTACGTCCAAGGGCAACCTTATGGAGATGTGGATGCCACTCCCCAGTTGACGGACCACTATCCGGCCTCCAATAAATTTTCACTCCCGCTCTATGCCGATATTTCACGCTCTATAAGAGTTGAAGTCGATAGCACTCTCAAGACGGCAAGTGTTGACTGGATAGTGGTCGAGGGTGCCCCCAGCTACATTCAGTTTCTTGGCACCGCCATGCAGGTTCAGGACACTCAAAATGTCATGATTGAGTTCTTCGTCGATCTTGATTCTCACAAAGTTCTGCAATCCAAACTCACGGCCTTAAACAGCATCGACCAGCTGTGCAACTGTGGCGGCCCCTATTGCACGCTAAAACCTGTGACTCAAATAAATAATGGCGCAACCAAAGTGGTGGATTACACCTGCGTGTATCCTCAGCCCGCAACCGTCGAAGCCCCCATGCAGCAAACAGTTTATCTCTCGTCTCAAACGGTCCCCCATCGCTACTTTGACAAGTCTGGGGTCCATCATGCCACCGTCGCTTTTGATACGCCGGAGCAGGAAAATAGTACCAGCGGTGCTGCTTTTGAGTACACCGGTGGGAACGTCCTAAAACCCAACAATCTCACCCAGTATGTGGGATTTAACGAAATTTATGGAAGCTTTCGCTCGGCCGCCAACAGCGCCAGACCGGCCCGTGAAGTTTTCGTAAAAAGTGGAAAAACTTACGATATCTTTATTGATTACGGTAGCTTCTCGACCTGTAGCCTTTGTGGCACTGATTACTACGCCAGCCTGGCAAAAATCTTTCCCACAAACTTCGCCCAAAAAGGTGGCGGCTACCGCCCGGAGTTTAACAAAACTGATCGCTTCAAAATATCTACCTATCGCGCGGACGATTTACTCTACGGCCGGGCCTGCTTTGTTCCCGCCACCATGATTCCGTGGAGCCACGCCAAAAACGCCATCGGCACAACCCAGAGACGCAATCGTCTGGCGGCCCAGCACTTCCTCTTTGCCAATGGGTATCAGCGTGACTGGTATGGCTTCGATTACGGTGCCATCATTGCCTCCTTTGATGGAGTCGCCTGGTTTGCCGTGGGCAACCAGCGACGAATTAAGGCCACAGGCAATCGCCTCTATCTGGCGGTGAATGCCTATTTTGGCGACCAGACCCTCGATAGCACCTTTACCATCACGATCAATGAGGCCAACCTGACCCTCGGTTCCGGCTCACAAATCACCGTCGATGATAATAGTGACGGAGCGGAATGCCGCAAATATCACCAGTGCGAAACAGACAGTGACTGTATCGCCCAGCTTGGCTGGGAATACTCCTGTGAGAATGTGGGATTGATCAAGACCACCTGGCCGAAATTTGACAGCAACGGTGTGGAGTTGCCGGATGATGAAAGGGCCAATGTGCCGCTGACAAGCTTGCTGGGGGGAGAAATTGCCGCCAAACGATGCGTCTATCGCGGGCGAGGCGCTCCCTGCCATACAAAGTATGCCACAATCAATGAAACCACGACCTATAACCAGGTCGGAAATGACGCCACAACAGGCAATGGCGGACTGCTGGCCTGCGCCCCCAATTTCTACTGCCAGAGGTTTTTGGATGGCACGGATCAGGCGCTCTTTAATAATCGCATCTCACGTTTTGCCAAGTCGCCGGCCGCCCAGAATTTAAGTTCCGATGTTCCCGAAACGGATATGGATACCTTTGGACTGGCCGCCCGACTCATCGGCCGCCCCTACCGCTACAATGGCACCGAGATCATCTACTCCGGTGGCGCCCGTTCAAGTATGGCACGCAATAATATTGTGGCCATCTGCATTCCTGGCAAGGACCCCGGGACCACGATCACCAACTTTGAGGATAACAATTACAAAAAACCCACCACAAACGGGGCCGAGAAATTTGAGGGGGATCAGGTTCTCAATATCGGCATGAGCTCCAAAGGCGGCGCAAAAACGCTCAGCTATTTAAGTGCCTGCGGCATTTTGAACGAAGACCAAAATTATATTTATAAGGCCAATCCCACCTGGACAATGGGTGATATCGCTGCCGATCACATGGTACCCTATCTTGCCGCTTCGCAAGTGACCACCACCAATATGCTGGACATTTTTAACAACCTAACTTTCAACTCCGTCGAGCTCTCAAAAAGTTTTAGCGCCAATCTGATTGAGTCATTTTCCTATCAGTCCAATCGCTGCCTGCGCATGCCGGGAAGCGTGTGTTTTTCCGACCAAGATTGCGTCGCCAATCGCGATATTGCCACCCCCCTATCGGAAGCCGATCCCGAGCAAGAGATTTTTAACGGCGACTCAGGAATTGGTGACAGTCTCAACTCCTTTGAGCTGAGATTTTGGCAAACTGAGCTGGTTTGTAGTCAGGGAGTCGCCAAAACCAATCCAACCTATGACCTGAAGAAAAATCGATGCTGCCGCGATCTGGGCAAAGAATTTAAAATTGCTCATGGCATGACACCGGCACCGGCCTCCTTCACAAACCTTGAACCCAATATACAGACAAGCAAAACCGCCTTTGCACCGATTACTCAAGACCTCACGGGCAGCGTCGCCAATCAACGGAACACGCAGATGGGAACCTACATCAAGGAGATGCAGACCTACACCGTCGCCAGTGGCTCGGGACACCCCTCCCTCTTATACCCGGCGAAAGCGACGACTCCTTGTGCCACGTGTGCCCAATATGATGATATCAAAAGCCAATTCAATACAATTCAAACGCTGGGTTCGAAAATGTGCTGTAGCGGGCACTGGGTTCGTCAGTTCCATGAAGAAAATGGCGGCGGCCATAAATGGGACGCAAGTAAGCTTCAAAATTTTCCCACCACCACTCTCCGGTGCATGAATTGGGAGCAATGTTCCCCCACGGGTTCGAGTTGTGGCAGCGAAGATGGATTGGCTTCCAGTGAAGGTGGTTTTACCTGCTCCCATGTGACGGATGCGGCGGATACTAAATGTCTTATTAAGTCGAGTTCCTCGGAAGAAGCGAACAGAATTTTTGATTACCTCGGTCGCCTTGATCTCCTCGGCGTTCCTCAAGTCATGATACTCAGGAAAACGGATGCCGCGCAAGATCCGAACGGGACTTCCAATTACTTGCAATGTCGCGTCGATCCGGAAAATCAGACGATAGCGGGCACCGCCAGCATCATCTTACCTAACCTAATCTCGGGTACATCCGCAGCAGATATTGAGAAAACTTTGGCCCCTGCCAAGAGATATTACTCGGCCGCCGACATGAATGACTTTGATGAGCAGAATGGCATGCGCCCGATCTTCGCTCCTGAGGCCTTAAGCTGCTGTAAGCCGGCCGGCACCATCATGGACGCAGGCGAGGACAGTAATAATTGTTGTACCGGTTTTGTGAGCGGAAACAACGCCAACTTGCGGCGCTGTGCTCTTCCCTTCTGGTCAGATGTCACCTTGTACACGAATAAGTATGTAAGTTCGGCGATCAAAGACTTAGACATCGTTGATTCGCTAAGTGCTGACAATAAAAGAATCTATGAGGAAACCGGATATATTCTTGATACCAACGTGATTGTCGCTGCGGCCTGTACCCTTAAATTATGCGATGGTGATACGGTGGCCACTGGTGTGGCCTGGGGACCTTACAATATCCCTCCCTTCGCCTCCAGCTGCACTGGCACCCTCTGTAAGGTCAACCGCTTTATCCAGGCCGATGATGAGGAGAGCGGTCTAAGTCCCTTTTTCAAGGCGGGGCTCCGCTGGAATAACCATATCTACTGCATTCCATCGGATAATGGGACTGTCAATGCCATCATCCAGCAGGGTGGACTGGTGGTCCGTTGCAATCAGTAGATCAATGATTTAAACCAAGAAAAACACCATCCAGCATCTTTTCCAAACGGGCGGATATTTTTCTTCGCTTGGAGGACTTGAATTGCTGCAAGGATCGCAGGAGCAGACGTCGCAGGGCCACACTCTTTTCTCGTAAGGCGATTTGCGCCACCGAAGTGTACAACTTTACCAAGGCATCTTCCTTGGGCACATCCGTTGTCACGCCACCGTCGGAGATTTCCTGCACTTGAAAAGCAAAATCACAAAGCGCTCCCAAACTGTTTGTATTACTTTCCCCTACTGCAGACCATTTTATTGAAGCCAAAAATGTTTTAAAAAAACGTTCGCGCAGCTCACCACTTCGCGCCGGCCCGCTCAGTTTCAACATGGGTGCGGGATGGGTATCTAAAGGAAAAAAACTGACTGACCACTCCTCGGAATTTTCACTCTTCACTTGAAAAAAATCACGCCCCCCAATTTTCACCAGGGAACTGGCGTCTGACGGTTTTTCAATCAGCTGGAGCAGAAATAATTTGAAATGCAAAATTCCCTGCAGAAAAGGTCCATGGTTGAGAACGGCCTTAATTCCATCATACGGTCCCAGCTCCATGGCCTGAACCACGAGGGCCGGCAGGTTATCAGCTCCGAGGCGGGTCACAGGCCGGGAGAATTCCAGATAACGCTTCAGGGGGTCCTGCAGACTAAAAAGGCCCGGCATGGAAAGAACAATCCACTGCTTCTGGGCCACATCAAAAAAGCATACGGCAGCCACCAGAGGTGTCCTTGGCCCGTGGGTGTTACTTGAACAAGGAAAGGTGAGAAGATTTTCAGGATTTTCGGTCAGGGCCTCCAGGCCGAAGGCGCGGGATTCAAAAACCACGTACTGGCTAAAATTCCCTTGGGCCGCATCCAATTTCAACTCACTGATAGGCAGAAATTCATTCTTGGAAAAGTTTGAGCTACTGCTTAGATTCCAAAGCATGGGCCAGGGCCATAATAGACAGGGGCCCAAAAGCAGGATGGTCACAGTCCATGAAATTGAGATTCGCCGTCGAGAGTCGGGTAAAAAACATAGGGGCGGCAAGAGCACCATCAGAAGATTTTGGCCCAGATATTTGCCTCTTTCCTTGAGTGTTCCGAAGGGCAGTCGCCCGATCGCCATGTCGCCCGGCCCACGCCCCAGGATGAGGATAAAAAGGGCGCGCAAAAATAAGGTGAGCGCATAGATTAAAAAAAGATGGACGCTGAGGGACTTTATCCCCAGCTCCGCTCCGAAGGTCTCCAGCAGGGCCAAGATCTCGTTAAAAAGCTGTCCGAAGATCCCGGAAGTCTGCCCCACCAGGATGGCAAAGAGGAAGGCCCCGAGGCCTAAATCCCCGACGAAAGAACATAGTCCAAAGGCCCTATCCCCGAGATACGCTCTCATGACTCCTCGATGCCTACGAAACGTGGCAAATTAGCAAAACCTCTTTTGTCCCTGAGACTTCAAAAAGGCCCAAGGATAAGACGCTTTTTCAATATGTTAGCACAGACTGACCGGCGTCTTCACAAGAAAAATGGCCAAAATGCAGATGGTCGTTGGTGACCTTAATAGTCTGATTTTACAATAGAGAAAAGGACCTTTTTGAGAGGGTGTCGAGAGGGTCTCGAAACCTGCCTCAAAAGTTGGCCTTAAGACTGGCCTTAAAAAGGCCGATAAGAATCGCAGAAGTCTGCTTAAATAAAGGTATTACCATGGTCAAAACGCGCAAAACAAACACGAGGAAAATGCCAAAAATTATGCCTCAACTAAACGCCATGATTCACAAGGGGTTCGCCCTTCTCACCACCGTTGGCTTGCTGGTTACCGCCGGCCCTGTGGAGCTGCGTGCCCAGGCCACACCTCCGGCAAGACCCGCTCCTGATAATTCCCAGTGGGCCGCAACCGCCATGGGCGCCATTACGGGGTTTGGAAATTCCTTTATGCAGTCCATGCAAGCGGCCCAGGCGGCCCAGCGTGCGGCGGCCATGATGCAAACTTTGCAACCGAAAATTATCCCCGCGCGCTATTTTCCCCAGTGTCGAATTGCCCAGGCCGATCCAAATTTTCCCGCCAATGCCTGTAGCAACGTCAGCGATGCCGCGTCTCTGCAGATGGCCGAGGCCCTGGTGAACATGGCCACCAACTATAATCAGTTTTATGAGCAGCTGACATCCACGGCGCAAAATACACCATTCCCCGTGGGCGTTCAGTGTATTGAGGAATCCAGAAAACAGGTCGAGTCTCAGATCACGGATAAAATCAACTCACTCACCGCCACGATCGCGCGAATCAAAAAGGAAACTCAGCTCTTTCGCGATCAAAACAAGGCGATCACGGAAGATATGCGCAACATCAGCGATGATTTAAACGGGACTCAGGGCAACCGCACGCTGGGGAATGCCAATCGTCCCACCACGCTGCGCGATCAATTTAAAGATGCTGCCTGTAACGAAGTCCTCACCGATACCATGGTGGCCGGTGGCAAAGGCCTGCGCGGTCTGCGCGATGTCTTTAATACTCCGGGAGAAGGCGGACAGGGATTGCGCACTTCCGCCGCCAATTTTCAGCGCGATGTGCCCGTCTTAAAGCAACATCTTGAAACCCAGATGACCCGTATGATCGGGGATGTGCGCGAGGTTGGACTGGAAGACTGGGTCGGTCAGGCTGACGCGCGCTTAAGTACCATTCGCCGTGGGGGTCTTACGCCATTTCAAGGAATGAGCGAGGCCATGAAAAATGAGATCACTCGCTTCAATACCGATTTGACCAAGATTAAAGGTGAGTTGCAAGCGGTGGTTGGAAGTGAGTTTCAAATTCCCAAGATGGACAGTCACTTCCAGGAAAATATTCAGGGCTTCGCCAACGGGGCCAAGAGCTTTTTTAAAAAGAAATTCGTCAGTGGTTGCGTCAGTGGTTCCAACTCCACCGGGGTCGCCCTGACCACAGATCAGATTCTTTCCGGTCTGCGCATGACCAATAATGAAGCTGGCACCACCCTCAGCGATTTCAAGGTGGCCTTAACCAATATTCTCAGCACTGACTCATTTATCCAAGATAAGATGGCCCAGATTCGCGCCTTGGAGCAGCAGTACGGCGGTTCCATCCGCGTCGAATTTGTGGATGCCGGTGCCAGGAAACAACTCGTCTCTCCTTATCAGCTCTATCAAACGCAAGTTTCTAACTGCGAGAAGCTTTATTCTCAGGACCAGACCTTCTCAACTCAAGGCGGTGGGATGGGTCTCGGCAGTGTCAGTCAGAAAGAAAAAATTGAACGTGCCCAGCGATACTTAGAGGATGCCAAAAAATTGGAGCAAGGTTTTGTTGACCGCCTGGTGGGAACCATCAAGGACAAAGTTTTGAACTGTGGCGAGAATGCTTCGACTCGCGCCGGGCAATGTGGCTCGACCACCATGGACCCGGGGGCCAACGCCAATTTTTGTATCAACACCGCCAGCAGCTGCGCTGATAACATTCAAAAATGCTACGCCAAAGTCGAGCAGAAGGTGAAAGAGAAAGAAACTCTGCTCAAGGCCCGGGCCGATAACTATAATAAAAATATCCGTGGTCTGATCGCCGCCCAGGAAGGCATGTTGTCTCGAATCAAGGGCCAGGTGGTCCAAGATCAGGAATTTTTGAAGCGCTTTTTCCCCGGTGCAACCTATAAGTTTCCCGAGGACGTCTTTGTCGGGATGCCGACCATGGAAGATTCAGAATTTGGCGTCCAACTTATTGGCGGAAAAGATCTGGACTTGAAATATCTATCTGAAGATCTCCCCGCCCAGCTCAATAAGATGAAAGCTTCGTTAGAAGAGCAAAAAGGAGGCGTCAATACCGCCATCAATGCCTATAAAGAAGAGCAGAAGGCCGCCTTGCTGAAAAATAAGGCCGACTGGGCGGCCCTTAAAACAACCTGCGAGACTGCCGCCAAGGGGCTCCGTGCGAAAGTGGCCGCCGCCAATGAGGCCGGGGCCAAGACCCAGGCCGAAACCGATTCCAAGGTGGGAGAATTCTGCCAAAAATATGATAACCTCCGTAACTCAAACCCCATGGCCGGCTGTGCCGGTGACTTCTCCCCTTCCAAACTACAGGGTGAGGCCACACGCATCGTCGCCAATCTTGATGCCTCGGTTAATGCCAACTTAAATGAATACAGCAATCTCTGCGCCCAGTATAACAATGAGAGAACGGCCGGCGCCGCCGCCGGATCGGGTTCAAGTTCCGCTATACCATTGCGTGATGCTTGCGAGAGTGGTGGACCTTGGAATGTGGCCTATGGTCGCTTGGCCACCCGTGTGTTGAGCAACATTCCATCCTCTGATTTAAGTAAAAGAGAGGCCATTCGAACTTGGCTCACGGGGACTGGTAGCAAACCCGAGATCTCTAATGCTGCTTTTTCGGCCACCCTCGATGACCTTAAGGGATTGCAAAACCCTACCGTGCCCACTGTTAGTGCAGCACCTGCGACACCAGTCGTGGCAGCGACACCGGCAACAGGCGCGGATACGACATCGGGAACAGTCAACGATGAATTCCTGGGGCAATGTCGCACCAATGTGACAGCGATCAAAACAGATGCCGGCACCGGTACAACTCTCCCCTTCGGTGCCATTTTCACAGACCCTCAGCTAACCAAAGTTAGAAATTGTCTTGATGGTGATGCAGGGAACGGCACCAATGCCGCAGTCGCTTACCCAGTCCGTACAAGCGCAGACACCATTATGGGGGACACGGGTCTTGGAACGGCCATTCCGACGACACCAGCGACGGCCTTGACGACGAGAACAGCGGCGGCAAAAACCGCCACCGATACCTTGAATACTCAGCTAACAACGATGTCAGGATGCCTGACGGCACTGCAAGGGCAGGCGGGATTCAACACTTGTACACCAACCAGTACTAGCCCTGCTCATTGTGTAAAACTAAGAGATGTGGTGACTAAAGTTGAGACCGCAAAAACTAAGGCCTCAGAGTGTGCGACCAAACTTGCGGCCATGCCTGCACGAATCACTGCCAGAACTACACCGGCCACGACACCAATCGCCTCTACTCCGGCAGCCACCCCGACAGACACTGGGGAGCTTTGTGCAGCACTGGAGGCCGCAACAGTGAGAGAAGCAGCTGCCGCTTGTACCGGCCCAGAAACGAGCGCATCAGCTTGCAGAACAACCGAAACGACTAATGCCAGACGCCGTGTCCCCGCAGGATTCTCTGGGATCAATGGCAGAATTGCCAGCGTCTTAGAAGCGGCCCGAACCACCACCACTGGCAATAACGATCAGTTGTGGTCGCGCATTGGTGAGCGCTCAAGCGGCGCATGTAATGCCGGCATGAACGGCGCGCGAGGTGGAGGAGAATTCGCCGAAATGCTCCGCCGCTTCGATCAGAACACAATGGGCGGCGGAATGAATGCGATTCGCTAACGTTACGAAGGGGGAATTGTGGGGATAAGGTTACCCCAGCACATTTTCTTCATCATCATGCTTCTCACGGGGGCGTTGCCGGGGTGTCTCTCCACTAGTGGACAATCCGGGGCACGCAAGTCCAGTGAGGTGGCGGTGACGAACTCTACCATGTCCGTTCCTGAAGGTTATGGCCGTCTACTCCAAGACAACCCCATCATCCTCTCGGGCAATGTCAACTTGGATGGGACGGCCGATCTCTCGCGCTATTTAAAAACCACTCCGGATTTTATTACTTACAACAATAGCCTGATGGAATCCTGTCTTGGGTCCGGTAATCAGGGAAATATTGAATCCTGCTATGAGGTTCGCAAAGATCGCAATACCTCCCTTCCCCTGACCGCGGTCTCCAAGCGCTGGGCCTTTCCCGTCACGACCTCCGAATTCGCCCAAGTCAATGCCTTCGGGCACATCAAAAAATACCTCGACCGCTATCACAACCTGATTCGCGATATTTATACCACCAAGGCCGTTCCTAATAATGCCCCTCCCTTCAATTTCTATGAGACGGCCATCCCGCGGGCCTTGTACTCCACCACCGCCCAATGGTATGGAGGTCAGAGCCTGGTGACCTATGCCGACTGTGATCTGCCCGGCAACGCCAACTTTAATCCCAGCGACTTCACCTTGTGTTTTGGCTCCATTCCGGAGTTCGCCAATGTAAAAATGGCCCAGGACCCAAGCGTCATGCATCACGAGTTAGGCCATGCCCTATCCCAGATGATGATGAATTTTCGCAATATCGCCGGTGGTATCGTCGATCGCTCTAATATCAGCTACACCTTTTATGATGAGGCCGGCGCCATTCAGGAAGGCGTTGCCGATTATTATGCCTATGCCATGAATGGGCGAAGTCGTTTCGGTGAATGGGGACTAATCCGTTTCGGTAATGCCGGCAGGCCCAACGATGAGAACGATTCTATGCATGCGCCGGGGATTTCGCGGAATGTGGAAGAACGGCTGCGCTATCCCGACTACCTCTCCTACGACAGCACCGATCCCACCGCCACGATTGAGGATGTCCACTATGCCGGGCAAATTGCCTCTCACTTCCTGACCGCCTTTACTCGTGACTTGCAGGAATCCTGCGCCATGAGCTTCACCCAGGCCACCGATACCGTGCTCTATCTTCTGACGGAAACCTATGCCGAGCTGGGCGATCTCACGAGCTCTGCCAGCGATCATAGCGCCGGAGTCGGGCTCTCGGAACCGACCATCAATCATCGCTCTGACCTAGATGCCTCAGGGATCAAAATCTCAAAAGAATGGCTGATGAAGGTGACGCCGATAAACTACCGCAGCTTCTTTCAAAAATTCGCTAAGTACGCCTATCAGATTTTAAATAAAAATTTCTCCACTCGCTGCAACGGCACCAATTATCCTCTCGACAATCTGGAAAAACTTCTGGATTCCTACGGGCTACTCCTCTTCAAAACCTACAATGAAAATGGCAATAACTATACCAATGGAAATTCAGGGACCAATAAGACCGTGACGGCAGCCAATCGTCTGAAGTCAGTTCTCATCTCAAAAAATCTGATCAAGCTCGATCCGGCAACTGACTCCTCTCCTTTCTTTGTTTTTGATAAACGCACTGATCTTATTGCGGCCATAGCCTCCTTGCAGGCCCGTGGTAATATCACTCAGATCTCCAGCCAGATTCCCGCCCAGCTGGATTACAACAATGGCAATGGTGAGATCAGTCCGGGGGAAGTTGTGGGGATCGCTCTCAACCTTTATAACGATTCCAACTCCACGATGGCCGGCGTAGAGGTGTTGGCCAATGACTGGGACCACATCAAAGATGATGCGGGTGTTCCAAAACCGTGTAACACCTTTGAGGATGCCTGGCCGCTTTCCACTGAAGGCGCGGCCCCGGCAGACCCTGTGGCCTCCTCATTCGGACAATGTCAGTATGTCACCCGCATGAACGGAACCGCAGGCGGAGCGGCCCAAAGTGAGCCCGGCGAATATCTCCACCCGGTATGTTTTGTGCAGGTCAAAGATGGGGGCACCACCAAGTGGGCCACCCAGGATGCTTTGCGCATCAGTCAGAATGGCGATCCGAATAAGTGCCTGGGCGGAACAGGGAATCGCAAAGATTGTTACTTCCGCGCCATTCGCGGGGCCGATTTTGCCTGGTATTCAAAGATCAATCCTAAGATGAGCTGGGGGAAATCAGTCCCCGATGAAACAGGCTCTCCCAATTTTAACAGCAACAACATCCTGCTGTTTGAGGCAAGTCCCGACATTCCTCCCGGCACCGTTTTCGACTGTCGCTTCCGAGTGCGTTTTACCAACTGTACCGAATGTTTCACCAAGCAATCAGACGTCAACGGAGACGACTGGCTGGATTTCGAATACTCCGGTCCTCAGCCTTTCAAAATCATTCACTTTCAATTTACAGTTATTGACTAGATTAAGCAGATGAAGACGAAGACGAAAACTTCCAAGGCCTTTAAAGTAAAATTAGGTTTCACCGCCGTGGCCGCCATTGGCTTTATCGCCGGAGTCCTTCATTTTCGGCCCATGATTTCCGAACCACTCAACTTTCCACCTGAAGTGACTCCTCCCAAAACAGTTGTCTATGAGACCCTGGAAAAAAATGACAAGAAAATTGATCTGCACCAAAGTACGACGGCAGAACTGAAAAATATTTCTCTGCGCCTGAAAGTCCCTGAGGTAAAAAAAACCACGCCGCTCAAACGTGCCGACCGCCTGCTTCGGGGTGAAGATCTGGAACGCTTTGCGGATGAAAAAATCTACCTGCCCACGGTGAACACCCCGGCCAAAAACTGGAAAGAAAGGCTGGGACACGAGCTGTTGCGCTTTCAACCCGAGGGCGTCAAAGTGGCCTTGGCCCATGAGCAAAGCTATCTCAGTATTTCAGGGGGAAAAGGCCGTTACATGGAGCTGATCGTGGTGAATTATCTCAATCCGGTAAATGGCAACACCGCCTTTCGGGCCTTTGCCGACTCCGAGACAGGCCAGCTCATCGATACCTGGGATCAGACCCACTCAGAGCGCGTGACGCCGATTAAATTCACCCAGCATAAAGAATAAAACTTAAAGACTAAAACTTCATTTCGGGAACATGGGCCGGGACGGTCAGCTTGGCCGAGGTCGATTTGACAATCTCTTCGACGGAAACGCCGGGCGCGCGCTCGCGTAGTACCAGCCCATGGGGAGTGACATCAATGACCGCCAGCTCGCTGACGATCTTTCTCACCACACCCACACCGGTCAGCGGCAGGGTACACTTGGGTAAAATTTTACTGGAGCCATCCTTGGCCACATGTTGCATGGCCACGATGACATTGGGAGAACCGGCAACCAGATCCATGGCCCCCCCCATCCCCTTCACCATTTTTCCGGGAATCATCCAGTTGGCAAGACTCCCCTCTTCATCCACCTCCATCGCTCCTAAAACCGTGAGGTCCACATGGCCTCCTCGGATCATGGCGAAGGACTCGGCACTGGAAAAAAACGAGGCGCTGGGAATGGCGGTCACCGTCTCTTTGCCGGCGTTGATGAGATCGGGGTCCATCTCCTGCTCGGTGGGATACGGCCCCATTCCAAGCAGACCATTTTCACTTTGAAAGACGACATCGATCCCCTTGGGAATGTAATTCGCCACCAGCGTGGGGATTCCAATTCCTAGGTTCACATAATATCCGTCTTTTAGCTCCTGAGCGATACGTTGGGCAATTTGCTCGCGTGTTAGTGCCATATATCTATCCTCTTCTTATTTTCGAATCATTTTTCTTTCAATACGTTTCTGATAATTAACACCTTGGAAAATTCTCTGCACATAAATCCCCGGGACGTGGATGTTATCAGGATCCAGTGAGCCGACCGGCACCAGCTCCTCCACCTCCGCGATGGTGATTTTTCCGCAGGTGGCAATCATGGGGTTAAAATTGCGCGCGGTTTTTCTGAAGATTAAATTTCCCATGGCATCGCCACGCCACGCCTTCACGATAGCGTAGTCGGCCTTGAGGGCCCGCTCTAAAACATATTTGCGGCCATCAAACTCCCGCACCTCTTTCCCTTCGGCCACGATGGTTCCAACACCGGTTGCCGTGAAAAAAGCGGGGATTCCGGCACCACCGGCACGGAGCTTCTCCGCCAACGTTCCCTGGGGGGTCATCTCAAGCTCCAGCTCGCCGGAAAGCACCAGCGTTTCAAAAAGCTTATTTTCACCGACGTAACTTGAAATCATCTTCTTGATCTGGCGTTTTTGCAGGAGAAGTCCCAGTCCGAAATCGTCGACACCGGCATTGTTGGAAATGCAGGTGATATTCTTGATGCCTTTCTCGGCCAAGGCGCCAATACTGTTTTCGGGAATTCCGCAAAGGCCGAAGCCCCCCAGCGCGATAATACAGCCATCGGGAATATCACCGACCGCTTCGCGTGCATCTTTCACAACTTTCTTAAACATGACCTCTCCCTTAAGTTAGTGGCCTTGGCCAATAAGTTCTTTAAGCACAGACTGACTCGACTCCAAAACCTGCTGATGTAAAGAGTTGCCATGGGAGTCGATTGTCACAACCACCGGAAAATCTTCCACCGTCAATTCCCAGATGGCCTCAGGCGAGCCAAATTGCTCAAGATAGACGCCGTCCACCGACTTAATCCGCTCGGCCAGAACTTGGGCAGCTCCGCCGATGGCGTGAAAATAGACGCAACCGTACTCACGACAGGCGTTGAGCGTCTTCGGCCCCATCCCGCCTTTTCCAATCACCCCCACCAGACCATGGTCGCGGATCACTTGCCATTGATAGGGCTCCTCGCGGCTCGAAGTAGTAGGGCCGGCAGCGACCACGCGATACTTGCCGGTTTTTTTGTCTTTTAAGACAACCGGACCGCAGTGATAAATAATTTGATTGCGCAAGTTGACCGGTGAGGGATTGCCCTCATGCAGATATTTATGCACAGAATCCCGGCCGGTAAAAATTTTGCCGGTTATATTGACCATATCTCCGACGTGCAGCTCGCGCACCATCGCTTGAGAAAAGGGATACTTTAATGTCTTCATTGTTCATCTCCTCTTAATAAAGCCACTTGGCGATGGCACCGTTCTTCGATAGCTGGATTCCCTGGCGACGAAAGGCCCAGCACATATAACTTATAGAGACAAAAAAACTCGCCGGCACCCTTTGCTGGGCCCCGATCTTGCAGCCGAGCAAAGTTGTCTTGCCCCCGAATCCCATGGGCCCGATCATCAGCTTATTACACGACTGCACGATATCCTCTTCCATCTTGGCCAGCTCGCTATCGGGATTTTTATCATCAAGCTTGCGTAAGAGCTGCTCCTTGCTCTCCAAATATCCGGAGCAGCGATCGCCTCCGATACAAATTCCCAGCACGCCCGGACCGCAGCCTTGCCCTTGCGCCTTGACCACGCCATCTAAAATAACTTTCCGAACACCCGCCATATCCCGACCGGCCTCGATCGGGCCGTAGGGAAGGGAATATTGGATGCCCACATTTTCACATCCTCCGCCTTTCAGCATGACTCGAACTTCCACATTGGCGGACTTATGCTGATGGAAATGAAAAGAGGGATGGCCCGGGCCTAGGTTTGTGGGCTCACTTTTTCCTGTGACTGAATTCACACTGTTCTGTCGTAGATATCCCAGCTCCGTGGCCTTCACAATGGCCTTCTTCGCCTTGTCCATAAATTTGAGCTGATCAAAATTGGCGGGATGGGAAATATAAAAAAGCACCGTTCCCGTGTCCTGACATAAAGGCTGAGACTTTGCCTTGGCCAGGGCAATGTTATCCTGGATAATCTTCATGGCATATTCAGCCGTGGTATTTTTCTCTTCCCGCTCTAGGGCAGTGAGAATAACTTTTTGAATATCATCAGGCAGCTCCGCAGACGTGCGCCTAAGTAACTCCAGAAGAGATGAAAAAACATCTCCGTTTGCGGGTACTTTGCGTTTCCTTGAACTGGCAACCTTTTTCTTTGTAATTTTCTTTGTAATTTTTTTTGGCGGATTTTTTTTGGCCATAGATATTCCTCTACTTGCTTGAGTTGACGGACGAATTTGATTTCCACTATGGTAGCAGAGCATCCCAGTTTCGTTAACCTTTAACTATAAAAATAGAATTCATGTTTTCCTTAAACAAGCTCAATTCCATGCAGCGACTTGCCGCCGAAACGGTGGAAGGCCCGGTGCTTATTTTGGCCGGAGCCGGAAGCGGCAAGACCAGCACCATCACCCATCGCATGGCCCATATGGTGGCGAATTTAAAAATCCCACCAAAATCAATTTTAGGTGTGACATTTACCAATAAAGCGGCGCGGGAAATGCGCGAGCGGGTCATTTCTCTCATTGGTCATGACGGTTCTCGAGGTATGACGCTGGCCACCTTCCACGCTCTTTGCGTTTCGATTCTCAAAAGACATATCGAGAAGCTCGGGTATCATCCCAATTTTAATATTTATGACACGAGTGACCAGATGTCGATTATCCGCGAGGCCCTCAATCAATATCGCAGCGACAAGGATGGAGGGTTTGACCGCAAAACCATCCAGGCCAGGATCAGCTTTTTAAAAAATCGCGGCATCTCTCCCGAAGAATTTCCCAAGTCCAAGCACTTTGACCATGACTCTCCCTATGATTTGGTGACTCAGCATTGTTTCCAATTTTATCGCGACAAAATGCGCTTTTATAATGCCATCGACTTTGATGATATTTTATTTTTAACCGCCACGCTCTTTCGCAAATTTCCGGAAGTGGCGCTCTCCTACTCCAATCGTTTTCGCTACATCATGGTGGACGAGTATCAGGACACCAACGCCCTCCAGTTTGAGCTGATCCTGGCCTTAACCAGCGCCCATAAAAATTTATGCGTGGTGGGTGATGACGATCAGTCGATCTATGCATTTCGGGGCGCCGATATCACCAACATTCTTTCCTTTGATAAGCACTTCTCCCCTGCCAAGGTGATTAAGCTAGAGGAAAATTACCGCTCAACCCAGCCTATTTTAGAGCTGGCCAATCACGTGATTGTGCAAAATAAAGTGCGCAAGCAGAAAACTCTCTTTAGTCAGAAGCAAAGTAGCGAGCTGCCCATTCTCTGGGGCTGTGGCAATACGGAGCACGAGGCCCAAGCGGTGACCGAAGATATTCTGCAGTACTGGCGCAGTGGAAAACATTTAAATGAGGTCGCCATTCTTTACCGATCGAAAACCCAGGTCGAACCTTTTGAAGCGCAACTTAGGATGTCGCAGATCCCCTACAACATCATTGGCGGCCAAAAGCTCTACGATAAAAAAGAAATTAAAGATATCATGAGTTATCTGACTCTGATCTATAACACCCGCGATGAGCTGGCGCTGAGGCGCGTCCTCAATGTACCGCACCGGGGAATCGGCCAGGCCACCTTGGATAAATATCTGGCGCTCAAAGAAAGCAATAAGTGCGATCTCTTTTCCGCCTTGGAAAGCAATCCTAATCTGGGGCCGGCGAAATCCACGGGAGTTTCAGACTTCACCAAAATCATTCATCAATCCAAAGAGGCGTTTGCCCAAAGGCCACTCCATACCGCCATCGCGGAGCTGATTGCCAATCTCGATTACTATGAGTTTATCAATCATGAGTACAAGGACGCCCCCAAGCAGGCGGAGCGCAAGAGAATGGATGTGGAATCATTCATCCAGACGGCGGAGCATTTTTACAATTATCACAAGCAAAACACCACTCTGGATCTTTTCGTTGAGAAAATTATTCTGCAGGATTCCCAGGACGAGGAAAAAAACCAGGACGAGGAGAAGGCCGCGCAAAAAAATGAGATCTCACTTATGACCCTTCACTCGGCCAAAGGCCTGGAGTTCGAGCGTGTTTATTTTGTCGGGGCCGAGGAAGATTTATTGCCCCATAAAAAAACCGTGACGGAAGGAACTGATATCAGCGAGGAGTTGCGTCTTTGTTATGTGGGGATTACGCGCGCGCGCCAGAAGCTTATTCTCACCTACTGCAAGGAGCGAACGATTTATGGGAAAAAGGTCCCCCGGCACAAATCGCGCTTCCTGGAGGTGCTCAAACCCGGTCTCTTTATTGAACAAGATCGCACCACCTTCGGCCACCTTTCACCTGAGGAGGCCAAGGACTATAAAAAGAATTTTTTTAAGGGTCTGATCGACGACATGTAGGCATGTTAGGCTGTTTTCCCGACTAACCATGTCGGGCATAACCCCTTAATTTTTAACAGATAAATTATTAAAAAAGCATCTTTATCCGATAAGAAAGTGGGTTTTGAGAGCAACCTTTTCTTGGGATTTAACATGTCAAAGTTATGCGCCTTATTTTTGGGTTTTGTTCTGTCATCCGCCATGGCCAAAACGCCTGCGCCCCAGTTCGGCACGGAGGACGACGCGACCTTTACCGCTCCATCGAAAATGTGGGTGAAGTCCCCGCTTAAAGAAACTGAGCTTCCCCTGAAATATGGAAATACGGTCGAGGGAATTGGTAAATCGCAGGTTTTTTTTCGATATGCCCAATTTGAAGCGCCTTTTTTAATCGGCACGATTCACTACCATTCATTTCCCTATAGCAAGAATCCTGAAAATGATACGCCCGAGGCCGTAAAAAAGGCCTTCATGAAAATGCATAAATTAAAATGGGTGGGAGAATGGAAAATTGAAAATCACACCTGGGTTTTTCAGGGACCTCAGAGACAAGGGGGCCGTTTCTATCGGCTTTATTTTACAAAGGGAAAAAAATCCTACGCCGTTTCCACCTCGGTTTTGCGAAATGCCTATCTTGAAACCACCGAGGTCGAGGCCCAGTGGATTCAAAATAAAATTATGCAAAGACATCTGGAACAAGAGCAGGCGGTGAAAACCACCCGCTTTAATCTGGATAATTTTGAGTGGTCTATTTTTCCAACCGCCCACGCTCAAACAACGCTACCGTGTCCGCCTCCCACGGCATCCGGGGCACCTCCCATTGGTGCCTGCCCGACAGCGTCGACCTGTGCCGGACTATTTCCAACCGCCCAGGCCACCTGTCTCGCCAACATTGCCAACTGCCAGCAGGGAAATTTGACCACCATGTTCAATACCGCCAACGGAACGATTGGTGGTTTGCGACAGGATATTAACTGCGAAAGCAATAAATGGGGCACCAAGGTTGATAATCTTCAAACCTGGATGGACCAAAAAATTGCCGGCCAGGAGCCAAGAGTCGACCGCTTCTTGGGCCAGGTCGATCGTGCCATTGATGTGGTCGACCGCCTCACCGATCCGGTTCACATGGCCGGTGTGGCGGCCCTCGGGGCCATGGCCAGTACCCTCGCCACAGGAGCCATCGGTTTGGCAGTCCAGGGAATTGGCGAAGGACTCTCCTACTTATATAGAGAAATTTCCGGCCAAAATGAGGAAGAGCTCATGCGTCTTCGCGCCGATGCTTTTGGCAAGGCCAAAGATGATTGGGAAAAGCTCAATGGAGAATTGGGCAAGGTGGAAGAGTCCATCGACACATCCATGGAATTACTCGAAGTCGTCAAGGCCTCGGGTCTTGGCCTGGAAGATTTCTTAAAAAGTGTCAGAGACGAAAGCCAGAAAAAATCACGCGAGTCGAGTCGACTACGATTCCAGATTGATAGGATGCAAAGAGAGTATGAGAGGACTGATAATGAACAAACTCTGCAATGCCTGATTGCCACCGACGTGCTCAAAAAGGCTGCCGATGCAGAGCTGACCAGACTGGGCGTGCTGGGTGATCAGCTGGATAAGTTCAAAAAGAAAAATAATAACTTTGAATTCGCCTGCACCGCCATGTCGCGGGAGATAGGGACACTGCTTGCCAAAGAGGCGGTGATTGAAAAAGCACGCAGTAATATGGGACTTTATTTTGCCGCCCACCTTTGGGTGGAGCAGAAGGATGCCGCAAAAAAATCCAGGGACCAGCAGGAACTTGTTCCGATGGAAAACTTCCGGAGGGAAAAAGAGGCGGCCCAGATGGAATTTTATAATCGCCTCTTTCCCCCGGTCATCGACACCAACCGGGAAGAAAGAGTTAACTGCAAACGCGTGTTACTCAAAATCGCCCAGGACTGCTCCGATCAAAATAAAAAATGGTATGACTACCTGCCATTTTCCCCTACCAATCTCGGGCAAATCAGAAAATGCGGCATGCCCGGGATCAGTGCCCACGCCAATCCGAGCGTGGAATCGGGCCCCATGCGCAGTATCGAACCTCAATATTACAGCTATCTCTTGGGCACCTATGCCAAAAATCTGGTGGCCACAGGCGCCATCTATAATAAGGTCGAGGGCC
Organism: Bdellovibrionales bacterium GWA2_49_15; assembly: GCA_001769855.1. Classification (GTDB taxonomy): domain Bacteria; phylum Bdellovibrionota; class Bacteriovoracia; order Bacteriovoracales; family Bacteriovoracaceae; genus GWA2-49-15. The sequence continues at coordinate 275,631 of MEPP01000001.1, forward strand.
CGTTTGAAGCCAAATGTGTCAGATTGGCGGTTGATAACTATGCCTCCTTTACCGCGCGTAGTGAGCAGGCGCGCGCCAATTACTCGGTTGATCTCGCCACCTGGAATCACCGTCTGGTCAGCTTCAACAGCTACTACAAGGAAACCTCAGACATGATCAATAATATCAAAATTGAATCGGCCTGTGGCACCATCGCCGAGACCGGCTGCTATGAGGGGGAAGCCGATTGCGAAAGATTGAGAAAAGATTCCTGCTTCAAAAATGTAAAAAGAACATCCTGCGCCCAGCATGAGGTGGGGGATTGTCCTGCGCCAAGTGCCGCCTGCAGAAATCAAAATGATCCTAGCGACTATTGCAGATACCAGCGAGAGCGCATTGGGAAGTGTTACAACTTTGAAAGAGAGTGTACCGCCAGTGATTATCCCATGGGCTGCGAACCTTTCATGGACAAAGAATGTCGCAAGCATTGTGAGGACATTCTGTTGCGATGTAAGGACTTCAGGGCACAGGGCTTTGCCAGCTTCGAGGTTTGTAATACTCGATTGGCCCCTCAGGTCGAAAGCTGCGCAAGGGAAGAAAAGAGCTGCTTTGCCACCAAAAGCAAATGTGTGAAAAGCTCTTTCAGCAATGCTCGCTTCCGCTTTGAGCGCTTCAAGACCATGAAGAAATACCTGGATGAGAATTTGTGCCAGAATTTCCCGAGGTCAAGGGCGATCGGCTCTCGATAATTTTAACGTTCAACACCGGTGAAAAGGACGGCGACTTTTTCCTCTTTGGAAATCTCGCCCTGCTCATACAGCTTCAAAAGCCCCGCATATCCTGAGCTTCCGGTGTGATCAACCGGGATTTGATATTTTTCCTTGGCAAGCGTGTTGGCCGCTTTTAACTCTTCTTCAGACACCGTGAGGGCATCGCCATGGGTGGTGAAAACACCTTCAACGATTTTAAACCAATCATAGGTCACATCATCCAAGATACCATGGGCAATACTTTTGGGTTCTGTCTCCCAGGGCCACATGTACTTCGTCATGTTCTGATTGACAGTTTCCAGGTCTTTTTTATTTTTAATTTTTTCCACCGCCCGCACCAGCGGATGGGCCCCTTCCGTTTGAACCGCATAGATTCGCGGCAACTTGGTGATCAACCTGGCCTTGTAAAATTCCTGACAGGCCTGCACGCCGGCACTGGCCAAGGCCCCGCCGCCGACCTGAATAACAAGGGCATCGAGTTCGATATTATTTTGCAGCAACTCGGTCAAAAGTTCAAAATAGAGGGTTTCCCCTCCTTCGATATTGCTCCAGTTATCCGTTCCCGAACAGGAAAATGCCAAGGCACCGTGGCCCAGCTTTTCCTGGAATCTGTTGTAGCAGGGGTCGCCGACTTCACCGGCGACGCGCGGACAGGTATTAATATGGGCCCCATTATCCCGCAAAATTTTATAAACAGTTTCGTCTAAATCGGGCGGGACAAAAACGCTGAGGGACTTGCCCGCCGCCTTGGCCACGAAAGAAGCTCCGATCGCGGCATTGCCACAGCTATAAATGGCCAGTTCCGGTTTTTTTTGCCCCAGCACTTCCAGGTAAATGGCCGTGCCCATGAGGTGTCTGGCCTTGTGAGAGCCGCCCACATTCGAGGTTTCATTTTTGATAAACAGATTCTCATCTCTGATTAAAGGCGTTTGCATAAAGCCGGGATCAATTTTTTTGACGATCTCGTTGTAATTGAGATTCAGCTTCTTGGCCAAATCGTGGGAGTAAAAAAAATCCTTGAACTTTATAAAAGGGTTTAACTCCTTGCTGGAGATCAGCTCACGCTTGGAGATAACCACATCAATGACCTTTTCCAGGATATGATTGGTATCTTTGTTATCGCCTCTATTTTCGCAGGCGAGAATGAGATCTTTTTGAAGCTCATAGATCTGGCCGCAGCCGCGGCAAATAAGCCTAGCAAGCATTATTGAACTCGACGATGAGCTTGTCCCATTTCGGGATATAAGATCGAAGTGAATTCCAAAATTCCGGGTCCTTTCTGGCATTGAAATCTTCCAGCGAAACACCTTGCTGCTCAACCCAGGTGTAATAGCCCAGATTAAAGATTCTCTCCCTGCCTAAATAAGTCAGCTCTTCCATATGATCTGTCGTCACGGCCATCAAATATTGTCCGAAGGCCTCGGCGGCCTTGACGGTGGAATAGTTATTTTTGTAATACTTTTCCAAGGCCTTCTTGATCTCGGACGAGTACATCGTGGCGGGGTCAGTGGCCACGGTCAGCAGTACATCGTCTTTACCAAGCTTATAGTATTTTGCAAGCTTGATGGCGGCGATGATATTTCCGATGGAGGAAATTCCGAGATAGGAAAGTGAATCAACCACTTCCTTGGAAATTCCGCGCTCTTTCATCAGATAATTTTTTCCGGTTTCGTGGTTAAACAGAGTCACCAGGTTATCGGTGTTGGCATCGGAAACGGCAACCACAAAGTCGGTATTCATAACGTTGTGGATAAAGGGCACGTGCTTGTCGCCAATGCCTTGAATATTGTGAGCGCCAAAACCATTATTGAGAAGGGTGGGACATTCAACCGCTTCCATAGCGGCAATTTTCAAACCGGGATGCTTTTCTTTCAAATAGTCTCCGGCGGAGATGGTGCCGGCGGAACCGGTGGCGGAAATAAAGGCGCGGGCCTTAAAATTGGGATTGGCCTTTTTAACGTGTTCAAAAACATCATTCATGGCCTTGCCCGTGCAGGTATAGTGTCCCAAGGCATTACTGAATTCGCAGAACTGATTGAAAATTATATTTTCAGGATTTTTCTCAAGGGCGTTGCAGGCATCATAAATCTCTTTGACGTTGCTCTCGCAGCCATAGGTTTTGATAATGTCTTTTTTGGGATCGATCGTCCATTTATTGAGCCAGTCAAATCTCTCCTGACTCATTTCTTCGGGAAGGATGGCCACCCCGTGACAGTCCATAATCCTGGAAACCGCCACACCGCCGCGGCAATAGTTCCCGGTGGAAGGCCAGATCGCCCGGTGCTTGACCGGGTTAAACTGGCCGGTCACAATCCGCGGGGCCAGACATGAATACGCAGCCAAAACCTTATGGGCGGTGATCATTGGGAAATTGGCACCGATCATGACGACGATGCGGGCGTCAACCCCGGTGATCTCCTTGCCCAAAACAAGGTGATGGGGAACACTGCTAAAGCTTTTTGACTTAGGATCATTGTACCAATGAATGCGGAACAAATTGAGCGGATGGGCCTCGTTGACATCAATATTCTTCAGGGCCTCGCGAATATTGGCGGGAATGGTGGTCGGATTGGCAAGCTCCGAAAAAGTGGGCAGTTTGATTTTCCGCTCTTTAAAGCGCTTTAGCGTATCAACGTAGGTATTTTTATCAACGATATGGGTTTCCAGTCCTAGCTTTGCCATGAGAATCTCCTTTTAGATAGGCAACTTTACACCATGAATCAATAGGCGGTAAAACTTTTTACGGTTTTTGCATCCAGCTTTTTAATGACACTGATAACCAGCTCCAAACATGCCTCATAATCGCTCATGTCAACAATGCCGACATGGCCGTGGGCATATCTGACCGGGACCCCGAAGACAATTGTCGGGACACCAATTTTGCTCAGGTGGATCGCCTTGGCGTCGGTACCGCCGCTCGTTCGAATGGCGATTTGATGTTTAATCTTTTTCTGAACCGCCGTGGCCGATACAAGCTGGCACAGCTTCCGATTCATAATGGCCGTGGGATCATAGAAGCGAACCTGAGGACCAAGACCCAGGCCACATTGAATGTCTTCCTTGCTGAATCCCGGGGTATCATCACCGGGAGGGCCTTCCAGGATGATGGCCAGATCAGGCACAACCAGTCTGGCGGTGGTCTCCGCGCCTCTGATCCCAACCTCCTCCTGCACCGTACCCGCCCCGATCAATTCGCAGGGTAGTTTTGCGTGGGCGAGATGCCTCATCGCCTCAACCATGAGAGAAACGCCCACTCTGTCGTCGAAGGCCTTACTCATGATCAGATTTTTGTGCTTCATCTGCTCAAATTCCGTTTTAGGAATAATGGGATCGCCCAGGTTAATCCCGAAAACGTCAGTGACCTCTTTTTTATTTTTGGCACCAATATCAATAAAGATTTCTTTCAAAGGAAGAACTTTATTCCTCTCTGCCTCGGAAAGATGGTGTTTAGGTTTGGCGCCGATGACTCCGGTGATATCCCCTTTTCGTCCTCGAATAATCATTTTTTGGGAAAGCAGGGTGTGCTCCCACCATCCTCCCAGATTTTGCATCTTAATGAAACCGTCGCTGGTGATGTTTTGAACCAAAAAGCCAATCTCATCCATATGGCCGGCGATCAGAACCTTGGGCACAATGGCCTTTGGCGCCTTTTGATAGCTGCAAATAACGCTTCCCATTTTATCAAAGGAAAAATTGCAAATATCGCCAAGATGTTTTTTAACCAATTCCCGAACATCGTCTTCAAAGCCGGACGGGCCGAAAGCGGTGCTAAGTTCTCGAAGCAGTTCGATTGAATTCATAGATCCTCACAGGGTGAGGCCAATCATATTAAGAATAACTGCGTAGAGTCAAGTTTCCGTCGGATTTAAGGCAATCTTATAATGGTCAAGGTAAAGCCATTCTCACCATGACTTTGGAAGCCTTGATTTTTTCGCAAGACATAGAGCCTTTTATCTTCCACCCAGAGGGTATGAATCCCCTGAGAGCGGACCTCGCGCGTGACTTCAATCTCATCGATCAGCTCCGGGGCGCTGGGATCAGCAACATTGACACGGTATATTTTGGAATGACCCGGAACATATAAAATGTCATTTTCAAAATAAAAAGAATTTGCCCTGCTACCAGCAATTTCGGGGAGCAGGAGATACCCGACCTCATTGCCTGTTTTTAGCGAAAAGGCGCTGACACTATTTCCGTTAGGAAGATAGACATGCCCTTTCCCGATGGTGGGCACATGGCCTGAAAATATCAGGCGATTCTGTTCGGACAAGTTGAGCTGAATCTTTGGCCGAGAAACGGGGCCATAGGGATCGGTTAAATCGATGAGTGCAATCTCGCCAGCGGTCCATCCCCTATTGATCACCAGCATCTTATCCTTAAACGCAATTCGATCGCTGTCCTCGAGAATCACGGACGGAAGGGCACTTCGCTCCAACGTATACTGCCAGCCACTCTCGCCTTGAGTGTCGATGAGATGGACGCGCCCGCCCGCAAGGGCAACGACGAGGTTATCTTGCGTGAAGAGCTGGGAAACGGTGGCGAAGGGTCGATACATCTCGAAGGAAAATCCGCGGGGAAGCTTGGCGATACTTCCCTCGAAACCACCAAAAAGCGCCCCGTCGATGGTGGCCAGCGGCCCATCCGCCACATGACTGGTATAGATCTCGGGAAGGGACTCCACTCCGGCATCGGAGAACTTGAGGCGGGCGATCTTACCGGTGATGGGCAAGCCATTTTCCTGATAAACTCTTTCCAGCACATTCAACGTCCCATTCTGAAAGAGAAAAAAACCCTTCAAGAAGGCACGATTTTGCAGTTTGAGCGGATAGTTCAAAATAATCTGGGGAGTCGCCGGCCGCTCGCGAGTATAAAAAAAGCCTTTCAACCTGAACCCCCACTGATTGTTGTGCTCATCCGAGACCAAGGACAGCTTAACCAGATGGCCTGGAAATTCTTCGCTCGCGAAATCCGCTAAATCCATGGGACCGTCATATCGGGCGAGAAGTCCTCCCCTTTCGTTGGTCAAAACCAGGGAATCACCTTTTGCCAAGGCCAAGCGCTCAAAGACCAAGGTCAGCTTTTCGGCATCGAGAGAGTGGACCTTCCAAACCTGCGGGGACAAATGATGATAGGGATGGGCCGATTCGGTTACCTGGGGCACCCAGATTCTCTCCGATCCGAACAGGCGCGTGCTCACAAGTAAGAGTGCGGCAAAAATAAAGATATGTCTCATCGTTTCCCCTTTCCTGTTTTCCAACTGATACGGGGACGATTCGCCCATTTTGAATATTTAGTCAAGCTTTTTGAATTTTTATTCAATTGACAAAAATGCCCGTCCGGTCTTACCCTCTAGCTGTGATCATGATTATCATCGCTATTTTATTTCTCGCCAATTTCCTCCGTGCCTTTACCGGCTTTGGAGATGCGGTCATTGCCATGCCACTTTTGATGCTTTGCCTGCCAGGGCAGGTCGCCATCCCTTTGGTTGCCTTAACCGGCGGAACGATTGGCATCATCATGATGATCCGCGGATACAAGGATATTGACTTCAAGGCGACCTGGCGCCTGGTGCTGGCCTCCTTTGTGGGAGTTCCCATCGGAATTTATTACTTAAAAACATTTGATGACCAACTGATCAAGATATTCCTAGGAGGGACGCTCCTTCTTCTCACCGCCTCAAGTTTTTTGCGTCCCGGGGTGCTTCGGCTGCGCACGGATAAAAGCTCTTATCTCTTCGGATTTTTGTCCGGAGCTTTAGGCGGGGCCTATAACACCAATGGCCCTCCGATTGTCGTCTATGGCACTCTGCGCGGCTGGGAGCAGAAGGATTTTCATACGACACTGCAAGGATATTTTTTCTTAAATGGTTTTTCTATTTTACTGGGGCATGGGGCCTCGGGGTTATGGACCAAAGAGGTCTTTATCTTGTACGGTGCTTCATTGCCAGCGGTCGTGCTTGCTCTCGTGTGCGGCGGAAAAATCGCCCGAAATGTTTCAGGCAGATTATTTCATCAAATTATCAATGTCTTTGTCGGCGTTATAGGAGTTATTCTGCTATGGCAAAATATATAGGGACGCGAGGGAAAGATGAATGATGTATGGGCGACATGGCAGCAGGCCTCCTGCATGCCGGATCATTGTTTCTGTGAAGGCATTCACTTTGGCGATCTCATCCGACAGCCAAGCAATACCTGGTCGAACTTGAGCTTCATTTTTTTTGCCGCCGTCATCGCGGTCCAGGCAAGACGGCTGAGAGAAGGGGAGAATCCGTTAACCAGGATTAAAACTCTGCCGTACCTTTACGCCGCGAGCTGCCTGCTGGTGGGTCTAGGCTCTTTCTTTTTCCATGCCTCCTTAACTTTTGTGGGACAATGGGTAGATGTGCTGGGCATGTATCTGGCAGTCACCTTTTTCACTTTATATAATTTTTATCGAATCTATCAATGGAAGCTTCAAACTTTTGTCATTCTATTCTTTTGCACCAATGCCAGTCTCGGTTATGTCTTGTACGCCCAGGCCTGGTCTCGCCGCTATCTCTTTGGCCTGTTCGTGCTGATCCTTCTGGCAAGCATCTTGTACGCGGCAAGAAAGATAAAAGCATCCTTCAATCATCGGTATCTCTACCAGGCCATCGCAAGCTTTCTCGCCGGCGTCACTATCTGGGTCCTGGATCTTACGAAAGTGTTATGCGATCCCGCCTTTGCACTTCAAGGCCATGCCCTTTGGCACTTTCTTGCGGGACTCTCCACCTATCTGATTTACAAGTATTATTCGTCGCAGTCGGCGTGATGACTTTTAATGAGGTGATGGCAGGCCCGAATGGTGTTACTGCTATAAAACGTCAAAGAGTCCTTGCGCGGATCATAGGCGGTGAGAATGAGGGCCCCAGTTATCTGAGCGTGCAGGTCCCGCGCCAGCTCCTCCACCTTCACCAGCTTGGGGTAAAACCCGCGCCCAATTCCTAGATAAAGCAGTGAGGTAAGCCGCTTGAGCATCAAGGTAATATAAAAACGCGCCAGCTCATCGTGTGAGCGGTGAACTGAGGCATGGTAATAATGGTAAAGGTAAAACTTGCTGTGATGGGTTTTGCTTTTAATCCAGAGGAACAGAATTTTTATATAATCATCCACGCCCGAAAACTTGTTGCTCAGGTTGAGTTTTTCCAACTCAAAGTTAATAAAACGAATACTCTCCTGGTCAACGTAGCGGATCGCCGCGTCCATCAGGCTTGGGCCACTTTTCCCGTTGAAATGATAGTGGACGATTCCGAGCGAAACCTTGGCCGCCTTGGCCACCTTTTGCATGGTAATCTGCTCGACTCCTAAACGCTCACTTAACTTAAGATAGGCCTCAAGAATTTGACCTTGCTTCTCATTGAGCTGAATCTGCTCGAGGGCAATTTTTTCGTCATGCATATGGTCACCCCATCCCCTAACTAATTAATTATACAAGATTATTGAATTTTTATTCAACTGTCATGAAATGTTGTTCATTTTTTCTTAAATAATTTTGTATAGTTATACTGTACTCAAGATTGCTTTGCATAGCTCGGGAGCATGGATGCGATTCACTCAAATTCGAAAACTCATTCTCATCACCTGTGCACTATGCATCACGGCATGTAATTTTCTCAACGACAAGCAGCCTGAAGAGGGACAGACCTTTGACATTGGAAACTTCGCAACTCAGTGCAAGCTCGATATGCATCGCTTTAAATATTTTTTGGACCAGTCTTTAAAAAGTGAGATGGACTGTCTTAAAAAAAATCTTGATGCCTATGTCAGCTTTGTCTCAAGGCAGGATGCCAATTATATCCAGCTTAAAGAGCTGTTACGATTTGTTGAAAAATTCCACCCTAAAGACCTCGCCATGGGCCAAAAGGTTCTTGTCTTTCTCTTAAAAATCAGCGCCGTGCTCTTTGGTGATACGGAGGAAAGAATCCATATTCGCAGTCTGGAAAAAATGTTTCAGCTTTTTCACATCCTCAACCGTGATGGCATCCTGTTAAAATACGAGATCAAGAGACTTACGAAGGAGAACTATCTAAGTCGTCGAAGCCGACTTGCCTCCATGCTTGGTAATGTTTCAGAAAATTTTCTTGCTCTTTTAAGCGATAGTCCGACGACCAAGGTCCAGCTCGATATTATGGCGCTGGCCCAGGAAACTCAGGGGATTTTTCAGGAAAGATTAATCGGTCTTGATCTGGAATTTCTCCGCAGCGTTTTATTTGTGAAGAAAATTTTCCTCGGCGGAGACCCGGCTTTTTTGAGCTTGGAAAATATTCGTGATTTTTTAAAAAAAGCACCGCTTATGACAGTCTCGGTCTTTGATTTTATTCTGTCTGATGCTGAAGGCATCTGGGAAAATAGTGACACTCAATATCAATATCTCAGCGCCTTCAAAAACCTCAGGCAATTGCAGCATCTCAACTTTCCTTCCGAAACTATCCTCACCCATCGGGAGCTGATGGCCCTCCTCACTCACCTCATAGGCGATAAATATAATGTCGCCAAATTCGAGGAGGCCCTTATCCAATTTAAGCAACGAATGGTGGGTGGTGATGCGGATGATTACAATCAGCAGGATCTGAATGCGGTCTTCGATATGGCACGAGAGGTCCTGGAAACGCTTTTCTTTAATTCCGTTACCTATGAGCATTTTAGAGGACTCCTTGAGCAGCCGAATGCCATCCATGATCTTGAGCGCCCCAATCTTCCGCAGTATGAAATAATTTCCATGTCGCGCATCCTGAAGTACTGGAGCACGTTCCATCACATGCTCACCCGCTATCGTTTTTTTACCGACCGATCGGCCCGCCAGATCTATGGAGATTTTTATGATCGCCATCTGGCAGGGGTCAACCGCATGGCCATCATGAGGCTGATTTTTACCAGGATGATTCGGGCCTATGGCTTCCAAAATTCTGACAGCGAGAGCGAGAGGTATCCATTTCTGTTGGATAAAAAGAGATTGCGCCAGTTTATGTATCAGTATCAGGGGTTTCTTTATGAATCGAAGCTTCTCAACGCTGATCTTGAACGCACCATTAATGAGATCAGCATGGGCTCCGATCTCTTTCAGGCCCACTCTGACGATGACTTTGCCATGAACGAGGATGAGATGACGGAGTATATCGCCATGATTCTGGCCTCAAATAAAATGGGGAAGCAGGTCATGGAGCAGCTCTCCACAAAATGCTACCTGCTGCCGGGGAGAAGCGGCGGCTTTGATCTGCCCTGCTATCGCGAGAACTTTTACAAAGTGCTCTTTGATGACCTTCAGCTCTCGCGCTACTTTCCCAAGCTCTACGCTTACTACTTATCCACCTCGACAACAGAAAGCTTCCACCATCTGCTCAATCTCGAGGGAAACTCGCGCATCCTTGACGATGACAAGTTACCTATGACCGCAACCGATATTAATCGCCTGCTCACGGCCTTCTCCCAGGCCGAGTCAATGCTCATTCGTTTTGACAAGAATCGTAATAATTTCTTGGACTCCACCGAGATAGATTCCGGTTATCTCCATTTTAAAAATATCATCGCGGTCCTTTCCAAAATCGGCCCAGACCAAGATGGTGTGGTGAAATCCATTTTCCTTTTTCTTTTAAAACATAAAAAAATTCCAAAAAAATCTGAGCTGCTGATGTTTCATATTTTCGGACAAAAAAAAGGTATTACCGCATCCCGCTTTGTGATCGGGCTGGTGCTGGCCAATATCATCAATCGTTAAGGAGACTGGGAAATGAGAACGATGCCGGGCCAAGGAACTGATCAGGAGGAGTTATTTGCACTGATGGAAAAGATGAAACATCAGGATACCAAATGGCGGGAAGGACAAACTTTCTGCCTGGTTTATGACGGAGGAAAGGAAATCAGCGAGGTCAACAAGCGCGCCTATAATCTGTATATGTCCGAAAATGGCCTGAACCCATCCGCCTTCCCCAGCTTAAAAGAGATGGAAAATGATGTGGTCTCCATTCTCGCCCACCAGCTCGGCAGTACCGGCGAGGTCACGGGAACCATGACCTCGGGCGGAACCGAGTCAATCCTCATGGCCTGCAAGGCCGCCCGCGACTGGGCCAGGCAAAATTTGAAAATCACCGGCACACCTCAAATCCTTATGCCGGTGTCGGCCCATCCCGCGTTTCACAAGGCCGCCCATTACTTTGACATCGAGGTGGTCACGGTCGCTCTCTGCGACAACTATCGTGTGAATATTGAGCTGATGAAAAATGCGATTACGGAGCAAACCATCATGCTGGTGGGCTCGGCCCCCAATTATCCTTTTGGCGTGATTGATCCGATTGGTGAGATTTCCAAACTTGCTCAGGATCATGGATTATGGTGCCACGTCGATGCCTGCATCGGGGGAATCCTGCTGCCTTTTTATCGCAAGTTAGGGCAGGCCGTCCCCCCGTTTGATTTTACCCTTCCCGGCGTAACTTCGCTCTCGGTGGACCTGCATAAATACGCCTACGCCGCCAAAGGTGCCTCGGTGGTGCTTTATAAAAATGCCGAGTACCGCCGCCATCAGTTCTTTATCACCACCGATTGGCCGGGCGGAATCTATGCCTCTCCCAGCATGACGGGAACTCGCCCGGGCGGTGCTATTGCCTCGGCCTGGGCCATGCTGCATTTTCTCGGAGAGGAGGGTTACCTCGAGTTGGTGGGAACCATCAAGCAGACCACGGAAGAATTTTACCGCAGAATTGAAGCGCTGGACGGAGTGAAAACGGTGGTCAAACCTGAGATGAGCCTTATCGCTTTGGCCTCCGATCAGCACGACATCTATCAGATCGGAGATGAGATGAGTCTGCGTGGCTGGTATATGGACCGCCAGCAGTTCCCTCCCTCACTCCACCTCACCGTCATGGCCGGCCATGCCCATTCCATCGATCGTTTTTTTTCCGATCTCCAGGCCTCCATTCTCGAGGTACAAAAATTTTCCAATCGAATGTCCCATACCCAAACCCAGATCAAGAAAGCGCTCATCAGATCAATGCCAAAAGGTATTATCAGTGCGCTGGTGAAAAAAGAAGTTCGCGCCATTCGTCAGTCAGGTGGAGTTATCCCCAAGAAAACCGCCCCGATGTATGGCATGCTGACCTCCATCGAGACGCAAGGGGATGTGGAGAAGCTGGTCCTAAACATCATGGACAGTATGTTTGATCAGAGTCTCCCGGTGAATAACAGTGTTAAAGATGTCTCGTAAAAAAATATTTTCACTCATTCTCCTATCCTGGTCCTGGGCGATCAGCGCGCAATATGACTACCAGGTGAGGCAGGTGATGCGCTCCTACCCGGTAGGACTCCTCTTGATCAGCTCCATGGGCACAGGAAAAAAAATTTGGGATAGCGAGGACTCCGCCCGATCCTATCTGTATGGATACGCCAGGCCATCGATCGCCTTTCAGACCAATGGCATGGTCAACACTGGCAAAGTTCAACTCGATCTCGCCCCGATCTCATTTCTGAGCTTCTACCTTGGAAGCGCAAAGACCTATCGTTCCCTGAAAAAAATGGGCGACTTTAATTGTGCCGAGATCGTCTGTGAAGGACAGCTTGAACGCCATTACGTCGGCGCGAAAATGGGCCTGCAGTTCGGCACCTATTTTTTCATGAATGATTATCGTTTTGAAAAAGATCGCGTCTTAAAAAGGCCTGGCCCCTTTGCCGACGAGCAGGCAACCTTGATTGGACGGGAAAGATACGATTACCTAACTCAAAACCTTTCGGTACTGGGAAAGCGCATCACCGATCACTGGTCCGTGGGAATTTTAAATCAGTACAGTCAGATGCATTATCACCGCAACACCTCAAACATGCTGCTCATGTTTGGAGAATATGGGTGGGACAAATGGAAATACTTTCTGGCCTCAGGCGTGTTTAAGAATTTGCAGCATCAGAATATCTTCTCCACTTTGCTGATGGTGACTTGGCAGGGGGAGAAGGGATTAACCCTCTTTTGACCAAGCTAGACAATCCATTCAGATGCAGTTAGGTTAGCTTTTTTTGAGCCGTCGAGTGAGGGATTGTATGAAAATGTTGTTGACCTTGATGTTTTCGAGCTTTTTTTCTCTATCTGCCATGGCCCAGCTTTGCTCACAGTGGAGCGCTCCGGAAAAAGTCGGTGATTTGGACATTACCATGATTCCTGAGGCCAGCGGACTTGCCTACTCAAAAATTTTTCCCAACCGCCTCTATCATAACAACGATTCTGGCGATGGACCTTTTTTCTATTTCACTGATTTAGAGGGCGCCAAAACACAAAAAATTGCTGTTGCCGACTTTACCCCGCGGGATGTGGAAGAGGTGGCCCTCGGCCCATGCCAGACAAATGAGAGTTGCTTGTTTCTTGCCGACATAGGAGACAATAAGGAAGTCAGACCGAATGTTGAAATTGTTATCATCAAGGAAGAGGAATTTTTTGCTCAGCCGGTGACCCCACTCAACAAACTAGTGGCCACCTACCCTGATCGCGCCCACAATGCCGAAGCCCTTGTGTTGCATCCCAATGGCGATTTATTTGTCATCACAAAAGAAATTTCCTTCGTCAGTCGCCGGGCCAGCAGCGCTAGCATTTTCCGACTTTCCAAGGACGTTCTGATGTCAAAGACTCCCGTCGTTTTTGAGTTCGTGGCGGAACTGGACATCCCCTGGATTAATTATGATTTTGGGATCTTTGGCCAAATTATTACCGCGGCCAGCATCACCGATAATGGGAAAAAATTTATTCTTTTAACTTATGAAAACGCAGTGGAATTTGCCCTTGATCTTTCCGCCTTATCAAACTTTGATACGCGCAAGTTGGTTGACGGAGTTGACTATCACATCATTCCCCTGCGCGGACTCTTACCTCAGCAGGAGGCCATGACTTACATTCCCTTGGGCCAAGATTTTCTTATTAGCAGCGAATCGGTTGATGGAGCGCCCGCTGTTCTTTATAAGCTGAGTTGCCAGGACTAAGTTTCCACTCCCCCACATATAATTTCAACGGGTTACAAAAACACTGAAAAAAGCGCCCATCCCCTATGGCGAAATTGTGCTTCCCCTCTGAAGCGATTTTCCGTATGTCCGTGTTTTTTCACTCATCTCAGGCCAAAAATGTGCCGAATAGTATAATAGAATCAGGGACTTACTCGACAATCAAGGGGGCCATGTTTTGGCCAAAAAAGGGCCCGTGTTGCAGACGCCTGTTGATGAGTGTATCGGCGTTGCCGTTACCAAGGCCTTGCTCTGTCTCCTCCTCCTCGCAATATTTTTTTCCGGCTGCAAACCGACTGGTGACATCACGCTTGAAGGTTACTCCGCAACCTCGCCCGGCATTTTTTCCACCATCACCCCTATTGCCTTTGGGGTGGTGGCCGCAGGTAGCTCAGGGACTCAGGTCATCACCCTTACCAACAGCGGCGGCGCTGAAATTACGCTTGGAACGATAACCAATGCTGTTCTTGGGTTGACTGCCCCTCTCCAGCTTGACAGCTCCAGCACATGTGCGACGGGAAAGATACTCAAGGCCCTGGACAGTTGTCTGATTGTGATCGCCTTCGCCGCCACTCCGGTTGGGGCCTATGCTCAAACATTAAAATTAAATTATCACGATGGCGGTCTTAACAAAATTCTGGCCGTGAGCATTTCTGGAACGGCCAGGCCTATCGCCAGCAACATCACTCCTGCGGCCTTTAATGAAGACACTCAGAGTGCCACCATCACACTCTCCTACAATGGCGGGACGAACGCCAGCAGCTGTGCTCTCAGCTCATTGAGCAATGTTGCCGTAACTCAAAGCTGTGCCTGCGTCGTCGGCGTGTGCACGGTTAAAGTCACCGGAACCGCCAACTATTTTGGCGCGGCCGGTTTTGGGTACACCGTCACGGCGAACGGTGTTGCCTCCAACACCGCCAGCGCAACATTCACCATTAACTCCATCAACGATGATCCCGTTCTCACGGTCCCCAACAACCGCCTCTACCCGCTGGATGGTAGTGACGAGCCGATACTCCAAGGCACTCAATCCACCTTCACCTCCAGCACCACGGATGTGGAGAATGACACCATCACCTACTCTTGCACTTACACTACTCCCTATCTCGACGTCAGTGACGTCAACTATGCCGCTCCCGCCACGGCCTGCACGTCGCTGACCTCGTCGACCTTTTCCACCTCCACCAGTGCGCTGGTTTGGCGGCCGACCAATCGTCAAAAGGGAATCTATAAATTTACCATCCTCGCCACTGATTCCAATGCCGGCACTGATAGCGATTTTTTTTACGTGACCGTGCGTGAGCCATTTACCACCAGCAATTTGCTGGCCGCCTACGACGCAGCATACTCCGATGTCACCTATAATCCGAGATTGGATGGAACGGGTAATGACGATATGGATTCCTGGCTTGATCTCACGCCAAACGACATCACCGCTTCCCTCGCCGGCTTCTCCACCTCGGCACCGTGGGCCGGTGTGGGTACTTTCAACAATCCGTATCGTCTAACTTTTAACGGCACCAATGACTCCATGAGCGTGGACGCCGCGCTGGGGGCAAATACCAAGATGATGTTCAGCACCTGGTTGAGTCCCGGCAATGCGGCGGCCAAGGATAAAATTATTTTAGGCAACGGCGGGGGAAGCGGAAATGGCTTTGTCCTCCAGCAATCCCAAACGGTGGCGGGAAAAATCGAGCTGGCGGTGGGGGCCAAGACCTACAAGGACGTGATTCTTTCTGATGCGCCTTCTGTCTACTACCAGCTAAACGAGGGAAGTGGATCTGCCACCATTGCCGATACGATGGGGAATAGCACGGGGACTTTGAGTAACGTCACCTTGGGCGCCGCAGGTGTTGTCACGAACACCTCCGCCAGCTTTTCCAAGGCCTTGGATAGTCACATCACTTTTCCACCGCCTCCGGGACTTTCCTCAACTCACTCTGTGGAAATGTGGATCAATCCCGCGATCGTCAATTCGGGCAGCACCATCAACATGATGCTTTTTGACTCAGGTGCGGGCAATAACAATGCGGTCTCAGTCTATAACTCCGGCAGCGGAAGTATTCGCCTGCGTTCTTATACCGGGGTCATTATGGATAGTGTCTATCAGTTTCCCACGGCCAATATCTGGTATCATATTGTCGTCACCCGCGATTTTGGCGGGATAAATTCCATGTACATTAACGGTGTGCTCGATTCCCAGCAGACTCTGCCACTGGTGGTCCCTGTATCACCCCTTTATCTCAACCGATACGGTGGTGCTCTTGGATACTCCGGGGACACCCTGATTGATGAATTCGCTCTCTATAACTATGCGCTCTCACCCGCCCAAGTCCGCGCCCATTACGATGCCGCTGGTGGAATTTTCTACCCCAATCCAACCCTGGCCGCTCGGCCTATTCATTACTGGCCTCTGGGTGAAAGTAGCGGCGTTGTCGCCCTTGATCTTGGATCAAATGGTAATAATGCCACTTATGTGGGCGCTCCTACCCTTGGCGTTGCCGGCCCTGCCACGAATGGCAATGATACGGCCATCACCGTCAATGGAACATCTTCCTATGTCGCAACAACGGCGGCCGTCACCCTTCCACTCACCGTTTCAATCTCCGCATGGCTCAAAACGACCGCAGGCGGGCAGGCCGCAATCTTCAGTAACCGTTCAGGCAATCATGCCACCTACTTTGGAAGGAGTGGAGGGTCCGCCTTTATTTATGATAACCAGACCGGCGGATTTGGTGGAGGAGCGGGACTCAACAATGGGGCCTGGCACCATCTGGTCTGGACTGCCAATGCCACTACCTCAACATTTTACATCGATGGCAATATGGTAAGCTCCGGCGCTTTTGCCCGAACGGCGAGTGCCGCGACCATTGCAAACTTCGGTCGCGATCCTGAACTGAACGAATTTTACAATGGCTCACTCGACGAAATCGCCATCTATGATCACCTTCTCACGGCAAGAGAAGTTGCCAACATCTACAGCTATGGTGCCGCCTGGAAATGCGTTTCACGAACCTCTTTTGCAAACAGCGCTTGGAAATTCGTTTCCGGTCTTTGGGATGGCACTTCATTATCGCTCTTTGTAAATGGGCGCGAAGAATGCAAGATCGCTCCCGCTGGAATGACGTTCAGTCCCGGACTTTCTCCCAATATCTATGGGGGGGCCAGCCCCAGTAACAGTAAAAACTGGCAAGGTAGCATCACCGACTTAAAAATCTATGGGGGTTCGGGCACAGGTTCTGTCGGCAGCGCGACGGTGGTAAAAAATGATTTCAATGTCACCGCCAATCAGTTCCGTGCCGTGCCGGTTCCCGACATTGTCACCAACGGTTTACTGCTCAACTTAGATGCCGCCAATGCCAACGCCGGGCTAGGATTTCCCGGATGCGCGGGCCCTGCTCCGTTATCGGTATGGCCCGACTTATCTGATGGTTCAGGCGATGCCACACTTCAAAAATTTAGCACTTGTACCACCTATGGCTGGCAGGGAACCGGCATTCCGGCCGATCCCTACAGACTGGTTTTCAATGGCGCTGTCAAACCCTATGTGACCGCCCACCATTTGGCCGGGCTCTCAGGCTCGTTCACGGTTGAATTCTGGGTCAATCCAGCATCCCTGATCGACTACAATCAGGTTTTCGCCGCGAAAGGTGGTTGGGGAGAATTCGTGTTTCACGCCACCGCCTCTGGCAGTCTCTACTGTGGCACAAGTTTCGCCGCCGTTTTCTCACCGGCCGACATTCCGGCGGGCACAGTGGTGGTCGGTCAATGGCACCATTTTGTCTATTCATACAACTCTTCCACAGGCATGGGAAATCTCTACAAGAATGGTGCCCTGATCGCCGGACCGAGGGCCCAGGCCGCGCCCATCCCGTGGACTGGCTTTAACTTTGGCAACCCGGCAGACACCATCGACGGATCAGTGGCCAAAGTGGCGGTGTACAACATCCCCCTGACTCAGGCACAGGTCCGTCAGAATTGCAAGGCCCTCGAGGCCCGTTTTTTAGGTTTTACTTGTCTTTGATGAGGTTCAATAGTTTGAAAATGTTAAGGCAAAACCTATTCACAGAAAAAATATTTACGAGTGCGACACTTTGCCTACTCCTCGTGCTTTTTTTTTCGTCCTGTAAACCGAGTGGAGAAATGACCTTGGAAGGTTACTCCGCCACTTCGCCTGGTTTGTTTGCCACTATTGCCCCCGTTACTTTTGGTAGCATCGCCGTTGGCAATACAACCAGTCAGTCAATCACTCTCACCAACAACGGTGGTACCGATATCACTCTTGGCACAATCAGCAACGTTAGCTTGCAATTGTCGCCCCCCATGCAGCTCGCTTTGGCAACAACCTGTGCCACCGCTCAGATCCTTAAACCGACCCAAGGTTGTCTGCTGGTGATCAGCTTCACCGCCACACCCGTTGGCGTCTATACCCAGACCTTGAAATTAACTTATCATGACGGAGGCCTCGACCATATTCTGTCAGTAAAGATCTCCGGAACGGCGTGGCACCCGATCGCCAGCAACATCGCTCCCGCCGCCTTTAACGAAGACCTTGAGAGTAACGCCATCACTCTCTCCTACAATCAGAGCGGGGGTCTGAATGCCACCACCTGCGCGCTCACCGCCTTAAGCAACGTCGTTGTCACACAAGCCTGTGCCTGCAGTGGGAGCGGAATTTGTACTGTCAAAGTAAAGGGCACAGCGAACTATTTTGGTGCTGCCAGTTTTGGATTCTCCGTCACGGCCGGTGGTCTCGTCTCCAACACGGCGACGGCAACACTCAACATAAGTTCGGTTAACGATGCGCCGGTGCTCACGGTGCCAAGCAATCGCCGCTATCCCCTTGATGGCGCGGATGAGCCGATCATTCAAGGTACCCAATATACTTTTACCTCCAGCACCACTGATGTGGAGAGCAACCCCATCAGCTATACTTGCACCTACGCCACTCCCAATCTCGCCGCCACCGATATGCACTACGCCGCTGCCGGCACTCCCTGCACTTCCCTCCCATCTCTTGTGACTGTTGGTGGCGTGCTACAAACGGGAACCGCAACTTTTTCCACCACCACGAGCGCTCTCGTCTGGCAACCCACCAATCGTCAAAAGGGCGTTTATGAGATCACCATCACCGCCACCGATTCCAACGCAGGTGCGGACACGGAAGTATTCTCCCTAACCGTGCGAGAGTCCTTTACCACCACGAATCTTCTTGCCGCCTTTGATGCCACCTATTCTGATCTGCCGAGCATTCCAAGACTGGATGGAGGTGCAAACGATGATGCCACCGCCTGGATCGATCTCACCCTAAACAATATCACCGCCTCCCTGGCAGGTTTTACGACCCCTACACCCTGGGCGGGAGTGGGAACTTATAGCAACCCTTACCAGTTAACGTTAAACGGCACGAACGATGCCATGAGTGTGGATGCGGTGCTTGGGAACAATACCAAGATGATGTTCAACACCTGGATAAATCCCGCAAGCGCGAGCTTAAAAGATAAAATTATTCTCGGAAATGGTGGCGGCAGTGGAAATGGTTTTGTGCTTCAACAATCTCAAACTGTGGCAGGAAAAATTGAATTGGCCATAGGGAACAAAAGATACAGCGATCTCATTCTCGCCGATTCACCTGTAGGATATTGGCGTCTGACCGAGACCGTGGGTACAACTGCAACTGACAGTAGCCTGAGTGTGCATGACGGCACCTATGTTAATGGACCTACCCTAGGACAAGCGGGCCCACTGGCAAGCAGCGGTACGGCAAGTGCCTACTTCGATGGATTACAGGGCGCTTTAGGCCAAAGCGTAAAGTATGTTACCGTCACAAATACGGCCGCGCTGGCACCGACAGGCCAGGTCTCCGTAGAAGCTTGGGTCAAAAAAACGATTGGGACAGATGCGACATACCTTCGAAAAAATGGAGACTACCTCATTGATTCAGAGGGGGCGAGCGCCATACGCTTTACCGTGAACTCCAACTGGGCCGGGGCGAATGGGGCCTTTCCCGATAATGGTCTGTGGCATCACATTGTTGGAACCTATGATGGCAGCAACCTCAAAGTCTATGTGGATGGAATTCTCAAGCAGACCGCGGCTTACACGGGTGCCATAACAACCAGTGGTGGCGCTCTACACCTGGGGGCCCGCGATGACCTTTGGATCACAAACCTTAACGGAAATATGGCAGAAGCAGCAGTCTACAACTACGCTCTCTCCCCCGGACAAATTAGCGCTCACTACGATGCCGGTGTTGGAATATTTTATCCCAACAATATTCTGGCCTGGCGGCCCAGTGCCTTTTGGCGTTTCGATGAAAAGGCAGGCAATTCGCTTATCGATCTTTCTCCCAATGCCAATCATGGCACCTATGCAGGAACCTATACCCTCAATGCTGCTGGAGCGCTGGCCAATGACACCAACAGCGCCACCTTATTTCAAAGTGCTGGGGTCACGATCCCCGATCATGCCTCTCTAAGCTCGGCGACAAAACTTTCATTGGCATTCTGGTTCAAACCCAACTCCATTCCCGTGGGCTTTGGCGAAACACTCATAACCAAATGGGGCGGCGGCGGAGGGGCCACAGTCAACTATGTTCTCTACTACTATGGCGACACCTCAGGTGGCGATGGATGGCTGCGGCTCCATGCCAATGCTGGCGGAGCTTATACGGAGATCACGAGTTACGTCATTCCTCCCCTCAATACCTGGACGCATATCGCGATGACTTACGACTCCACAGGAAATGGAATTATTTACGTCAATGGTACCCAAGTAAACTCCATTGCCGCGCCTGGAATATTGGCCACTAACAATGGCCAAGTCAGCATCAATAAAAGCAACGGCTCTCTCGATGAGCTGGCAATTTTCAACTACGTTCTTACCGCCAAACAGGTGGCGCAGATCTACTCCTCAGGCAGCTTTTCCAAATGCCAAACTGAAACAACCTTTACCAACGGTGCCTGGAAATTTCTCTCTGGGCTGTGGGATGGTACGGCGCTTTCGCTATTTGTAAACGGCCGGGAGGAATGCAAGATCACCCCGACCGGTGTGACTTTTACCCCAGGAACCTCACCCAACACCTACGTCGGTGCCAGTCCAAACGCGACGAAAAACTGGGCCGGCAGTCTCGCCGACTTGAAAATTTATGGGGCGTCAGGAGCAGGTTCGCCCGGAACCGCCAGCGCGATCAAAAATGATTTCAACGTCACTGCCAATCAGTTCCGGGCCGAACCTGTGCCCGAGATTGTCAGCAATGGCCTGGTGCTCGACCTCGATGCCGCAAATGCCAAACAAGGTCTTGCACCATACCCGTCCGGATGCTCGACGAGTGATTTAGTATGGTCTGACCTATCTACGAATATGCAATTCGGCAATCTCCGTAAATTTTCGGCCTGCGGGCCCACCAGCGGATGGAATGGAGCAGGAATACCAACCAATCCCTACCGCTTGAACTTCGACGGCGCCAGCGGACAAAATGACGTCGTCGCGTTTAGTCTTCACTCTGACCATAGGCAAACAGTGCAGGTTACCCTGGAAGCGTGGTTTAATTTAACGAATGTTGCCCCGACACAAATTGCCCTTGATGTGTCGGGCTGGTATCGGATGGCCATTTCCGCTGGAAAAATCTCCATCGACTACAACATTGGTGGAAATATTATCGGCAGCAACATACAGCTGAGTACCGCTAATCTGAACCCGAATACCTGGTATCATGCCGTGTGGACTTATGATGGAGCAAATTCTGTTATCTATCTCAATGGGGCCATGGATAACTCTCGCGCCCAGGCCGGAGGGATTTGGGGACAATGGGGGCCGGCACCACTCACAGTTGGAGGATATGATGCGCTCGGAATATATGCTCTGGCCGGCTCACTGACCGCCGCTCGCATGTACAACCGGGCCCTGACACCCGCTGAAGTCTCTCAAAACTGCCGCGCTTTCCGATCTCGTTTCAGTGGCGCCACCTGCGCCCCATAATCGACTTTTGCTAAAAGAGAAAGGCCTGAACGCCGAGCCCGCCGATCATGGTCGTGCTGGTGTCATCATACTTGCTTTGAAAACGCATGTATTCGCCATCTAAGGTCGCCGCCCAACGGCTATCAAAAAACCACTTATAACCAAAACGGAGGAGGACATTCTCCTGCAACTCGAAGGATAACTGATTGTCGGAGTATGGCAGAGGGACGACATCACCGTAGAAAAGGTGCCGGATACCCTCTTCCCGATTGAACGCAAACTTGACTCCCACTATAGGACCGGCAAGCAGGATGGTGCGAATTTCGATATCGGTTTGGGCCAAGAGTGAACTCACACTTTTATTTTTGCCCAGTGGATGCTTCATCCCAAGCGCTCCCAATCTCCAGCTCCAGGAGGTCAGGGGAATGCGTCGCTGATAGATCAGCATTCCTTCCAAAATCGAGGAGGTGGCGAGATCTCCATCCGCCGATGTCCCGCTGGCGAAAGAGGGAAGATACCAGTATTTCCCTTCCAAGATGACATTAGAACCCAGCCTGTAGGGAAAGAGCACCTGACCACCCACAAAGGGAGCGGTGCCGGAGAGAATCAAATTTCGCCCACGGGCATCGGTACTCTCAATGGAAAACTTCCCAAGGCCCGCCCAAAGATCAAAAACAAGCAGATCCATGCAAACCGTAAATCCACCGCGGTACGATGCGGGCATTTTTAAGCTTCTTTTGGGATTGCACTGATCCAGCCGTTCGGAAATGAGTGACATGTCAGTGGGATGTTCCGCTTCGTAATTATCTTTAATATGCTTCTCGAGAGTTTTTATGAAAAGTTCGGATGATCGCAATCGCGCCTTGGTTAAGATCAGGGACTCATCCGCCTGCGCCAGCGCTATTAGGAAAGTGAAAATGCCGATGGTGTGAAATATTTTGATAACCTGCTCTCCATTTCAACTTCCATTGTACACTATCCGCAAAAAAAACAGGCCCAAAAATGGGCCTGTTTTAAAGCAATTCTAGAAGCTTTTTAGAAAATTTATTTTGCCTTCACTTCGTTGAATTCAAATTTCATAACACCACGACGTTTGCTGCCATTTTTATAGGTGACGTCTGTCTCACCTACGAAACGAAGCTGCAGATCATCCTGAACGGTCATGCTCAACTTGGCCTTAATACTCAACAGGTCAGTGACCATCACGAACTCAAGCATTTTTACACTGTCCTTATCGGTATAAAATTTGAGATCGCGAATCCTGCCGTTGGCCAAGGAGTATTCCTGGGTCTGCATCTTCTCGGCAGAGTAGACGCCGAAGTCCGCATAAACCACCAGCTCTTCGATGGTTTGATTCTTCTCGCCGAATTTCAACTTGGAAACGCATTTCTCACCGGCATTGTCCCCTGGGCAATCCAATTTTTTATCTTGGCTTGAAGCGGCCGAAACAAAAATTTGTCCGGTTACCTTTTCCAATGATTCAAGGATATCCAGAACTACTGACTTAGCGGCATCACGGGTGTTGCTGGCGACCTGAACATCGAGGTCGATTTGATCATTGCGATCCATAAGCGGACGGGTGCTGACATTCAAGGCATCCTGGTTTTGATTACAGGTCTGCTTCACAGCTTGATACTGGGTCTCCACTTCGGCACTCGGATAGACAAAAGCGAAACCATCCATCTCTAAGCAATCGCTTGGTTTTTTCAACCTTTTATAATCAGCATCGGCGAGCGTACGACAGTCCCACTTTTGGCCACGCGCCGGTCGTGCTTTATAAAAGCAGCTAAACTCTGATAAGGCCTGCTCAATAGCAGGACGATACTTGATATCCTCTACAGCAATTCGCTTCAAATTTAGCTCTTTTTCACCCAGCAGCGGGATTCTTACGCGAAATTTGTTGTCCCGAACCTCACCACCGGTATTGATCCAGGCCACAATCTCGGCCACCTTATTATCGGCAGGCATGGAAAGAGGAAGCTGGGAACTCATCTGGCTGCGGTAACGGTCGGAAAGTTGAGCTTGCATATCTTCCCAGCTCGCCACACGTTCAGCGGTCGGACTAAATTCAAAATTCTCCACGTCGGCAGCGGTGGGATACGTCAACACCGTAATATCCCGGGCCTCTTCTTCAAATTTTTTATTTTGCACATCGACACTAAAGCCGGAAAATGTTCTCTTTTGGAATGTCAGAGACGGGGCCTTAATGATCGCGGCTTGTTTGCCACAGGCACCTAGTAAAACTAAACTTGCTAAAATTATTTTTTTCATACGTCCCCCTAAAAGAACATGGAAAAGTCTAAGGCGGTTATTGGATCATTGCCCACATTCATACCACTGATTACTCGCGTGTGACTGAGAGTCAGCGAAAGAGGAACGGGGAATTTTTTGGCCTTAAACAATGACATAGTATCGTAACCACCAGTGACAACAGCGGCATGCATATGCTGAACGGTATCTTGCTCAAGCATATCGTATCGAGCGCCGCTGTAGGCGTTGCCATTGTATCGATCGGCACCTTTATACTGGTACGAGTAACCGGCCCCCAAGTTAATGCCTTCAAGGCGCCACTTTCCGCCGGCATTGACCACGGCAATATCACCCAAATCACGCTCAGTATTTCCATCCACATCGGGAGTCACTTTTGAATCACTGTACATGGGAATACGCTCAGGATTTCGATCGGGAAGCTGCCAGGTGTAGGCGGCATCGGTTGAGAGTGTCCAGTAGTCATTTAAGACGTAATCGTAGGCAACACCGGCGCCCACGTCCCACTGATCATCACCCGAGGCGACGTCCACAACTTCATTGACATCACTATCTTTACCGGTGGGGACCGTCAGGTCACTGCTGACCACAATTCGATTCGCGCCGGTATCAAGAGCAAGATATTTTGCCACAAGGCGGATGTCACCGAGCTGGGTCTTATCTTCGTTCTCCAATCGCTTGTAACCATAGTCCTCTAGCTTAGACTGAACGGGGTCCACCATCTTATTATCAAACTCGGCAACTTTGGCATCGACGCCCTTGGCGGTCAAGGCCGCCTTCATCGAGTTATGCAGAGACTCGTTTTGCTGGATAACACCAGTCGAAACGTTCTGAGACGATTTCAAAATCGGCACGGCAACGGCGGTTGTCAGCTTGTTGGTTAAACCCCAAGCGAAGACCGGCACGTGGGCGGTGGCATTGATATTAATTTGGCCGGTGGTCTGGCCGAAACTATCTGTTTCTGAAGCGCCAATCGACAGCATGGCCTGCTTCACGGCACCTTTATCAACCGGATCAAGTTTCCCCTTGATCACATCAGCGAAGGTAATATTTTTAAAGAATGGATCGGCGATGGAAACAGATTCACCGTTCGAGGCAAATTTGTTTTCGGCCGTGGCCATTACATTTTTATAGCTTAAGTTTCGCACACCTTTTGGAAGGACACGTGCGCTGGGTAATGAAAAAGGAGCTTTCAGGTCACCGGCGAATGCCGCTCCTATTCCAAGGCACATTCCAATCACAATCGTTTTTTTCATGACTTGCTCCTCGTCTATCTTTTTAGTTTTGTCAAATCAAATAAATGTTTTTAAAAAAGGGGAGGTCGCCCTCCCCTTTCGTTCAAAATAATTCCGTTCTACTTACATTTTTCAACGGCATATTTCTTAACATCGCTTTCAAAATCGCGATTCGCAATAAAGTTCTCAAGGTCAGTTTTTGTTTCTGGAACGCGAACGGCATTGTACTCTGCCAACTCTTCGTCTGAAACTTCAGCCAATCCTTTAAATTCCTTGTAGACTTCACAAAATTTCTTGGCATTGGAGTTCTTTGCCAAAATATCTAAGTAGAAGAATACGGTTGTTGAGTTGCGAGAAATCTTGAAACCATCGGCCAGCGTGTTTTCAGAAGCTTCGGCCAACAGAGCTTCGGCTTCTTTCTTGTCACCAAAAGGAAGTTTGTGGAAAGCGCGAGCGCGAGTTCTTAAAGAACCGTAATCTTCAACGGTTTTATCCAGTGAATCGATCACGTCCAAACGGTCGCGGAGCTCACCCCAGCGGCCTAAGCTCGAAAGAACGCCATTGGCTTCGCCCCATTTACCGAGGTTGATGGCGAAGAAATAGTTCGCGCGAGCGAGAGCAATTTTTCCATCAGGAGTCTTTGCATTTGCCATCAGGTTAACGGCAACTTGAGCAGCATCTTGTCCGCGCTCATGGGCCTTTTTCTTGGCATCCTTAGAACCTTCACGAACGCCGACATAATAAATGTATTCAGCTTCGCGAGTCTTAAGATCAGCTTTCAGAGCAGTATTTTGCTCTGACGCGCCAAGATCGCGAACAATATTCGCGGCCTTAAGAGCGTTTTCCTTACTTTCCCCTCGCTTCGTCCAGAGCTGAGCGGCTTCCTCATTGGCATAAGCGCCATAGGCCAGCACGGCTCCCAGTGCAAGCGATAACAACTGTTTCTTCATAGAGATTCTCCTTTAAAAAATATTCCCAGTTCAAAAAAAAAAGCACTTTTGAATAGGCGTTGTTTAGCAAAAGATGCAACGGGCCGTTATCTACCATGTAAATTTTTCGGACTCAAGAAGAATTGTCTAATTGGTGAATATCTTTGGTTTTTTTTGGGGACACCGGAATAAGTAGCGACAATTCCTGATCTTTTTTTACTCTAAATCGAAATCTTTCTCTTCCTCAAATTCATAATCATCGTCATCCAATTCTGATGGGGGCATTTTGGCACCAGGCCCATCTTCCGTTTCCAAACCTTTAAGGTCCCCCTCAAGCACGAGGGTGATTTGAGATAAAGGAGGAATAAAATTGAGCAGGACATCCCAAAATCCTTCCTTAAAGGTCATCCCTACACTTTTAATCTGGTCACAGGAAAGCCCCACATCTTCTAAAATATCCCGAAGCATGAATTCCTGTGGGGTAAAAAAAGAAAAAGGGGCAAAGAGAGTAATTTTTTTGACAAAATGCTTGCCTTCGATGTTATCCACCGGCCGATAGGGCTCAAACATCTCTTTATATTTAAATTGATCCTCGGGAAGCACAAACCACTCCGCCCTGGTGCGACAGGCACGGGGATTGATCTTCACATCCGTGGCACAGCCGGCGATATAAATGACCAACAGAATGCAGAGGAGTTGCCAAAGTCTACTGGTCATTTTTGGCCTTCAACCCATAAACGGTAATTTCGTAGTTCTTGGGTATATACATGCCAAAGCTGAGCACCGTGAAAGCAAAATTAGTCCATGTTTGATATTCTCTGATGGAAATGTTGGAGCCACTTTGAAATCCCATCTGGATCACCTCATGGTCAGTCCAGACGATGTGCGAGTTCGGAATCAGCCCCCATAGAAAAAATTTTTTCTCACCCACAATCTGGGCCCGATGATAATGTCCTTGCTTAATCCCAACCAAAGTTTTGGTCTGTCCGCTGGAGCGGAAATGGACAGTGGTACATCCCAACATGCAACACAGGATGAGGCAGGTGGCTAATCTGAACATAGAGAATACTTATTCCTATAGGCCTGATGGGCCTTGGATTGAGAGGGGCGATTGAGCTTGCTGAAGATGAACTCACTGGCCACCAGCAACTTCTGCATATCAATACCGGTGGTGAGCCCCATTTTCAAAAAGAGATGCAGGACATCTTCCGTAGCAACATTTCCCGTGGCACCTTTGGCAAACGGACAACCACCGAGCCCACCGGCGGAGGCATCAAAAGAGCGAACACCTTCCTCGTAAGCGGCGCAAACATTGGCCATGGCCAAACCGTAGGTATCATGAAAGTGCATGGTGAGCTGATGAATATCGAAATGATGTTTCAACTCTTGCACGATCGTTCTCACCTGATCAGGGTAGGCAACTCCAATGGTATCTCCGAAGGAAATCTCATAAACACCGTAATCGAAGAGACGGTTGGCAACTTTCTTTAAAGTTTCAAGAGAGGTGGCCCCCTCATAGGGGCAGCCGAAGGCGGTGCTGATATAACCCCGAATCTTCACCTCTTGCGCCAACGCCGCCAAGGCCACCGGCCGAAACCGCTCCAAGGACTCCTCAATGGAGGCCCCGATATTTTTGGCATTGAAGGATTCGGAGATTGAGGTAAACAGGGCGATCTCCCGCACCCCCACTTTCATGGCACTTTCAAAACCTTTCATATTCGGAACGAGACATGGGAGCGAATATTTTTTCTTCAGGCCGTCTGGCAGTCCCTCATATACCTGGGGAGTATCCTTCATCTGGGGAATTTTATCGGCGCGAACAAAGCTGCCGGCCTCGACAGTGGTAAGTCCGGCCTCAATAAGAAGCTGGATAAATTTAATTTTGTCCGCCGTCTCCACCCAGCGCCTTTCATTTTGCAGGCCGTCGCGCGCGCCGACCTCAACAATGCGAATATTAGGTTTCACCGGGCACCTCAATTTCGTAATCAAGCAGATCCATGCCACCGGCCACCAAATCACCCGGGCGGCAGAAGATTTCTTTGATCTTACCATCGCGACCGGCGCGAATGGTATGCTCCATTTTCATGGCCTCCATGATAATCAGGGGATCGCCCTTTTTTACCAGCTCGCCTTTCTGCTTCAGAATTTTCATGATCTTACCGGGCATGGGGGCGCGGGGACGAATATCGTGGTGCTTTGGCTGCAACATTCGTCCTTGCGACTCTTCGAGAGCAAAATTGCGGCCTTCAAAATCAATGAGCATCTGGCCCGTCGAGGAGCGGGAGACATGGAGGTGCCGACGTTGACCGTCTTTGGTCTGTACCACCAATAGGTCGCCTTGGAGAGAGACGAGCTCAAAATTATAACTTTGATTCTTCAAAGAAATCTCGACGCTCTTTCCATTACTGGTCAGATCACCAACAATTTCTCTTCCATCCAAAATAATTTTCTTTTCCATAGGCCTATCCTAGTTTGCTACGGACGAGTTCAAAGACGTCGGGAATCTTATCCGCGTTCTGTCCCTTTTTATCTCCCCCCACACTGAGCTCTGAAGCCAAGGCAGGCAAGGCCAGCATCAAGGCCTCTTCTTCGGGAGATAAGGCCTCGGCTTGTAAATCTTTCGCAAAGGTTTGTACAAAACTGGTAAAGGTTTTGCCCTGGGCAAAGGCGGGGTGCCGCAGAATCCGAGCGAGGTAATCGCGATTATTTTTTACCCCGAGAAAACAGACATCTTTGAGGGCCTGGCGCATACGCTTAATGCAATGATCGCGAGTCGGAGCATAAACGCTCAACTTACCCAAGAGTGAGTCGAAGTTAACCGAAACCGAATTGCCCTCGTGGTAGCCGGTATCGAGCCGTTGCCCGGGACCTAAGTTCCGGTGGGCAACTTTGTAAATGGTTCCAATGCAGGGAAGAAAGGCATTATCAGGGTCTTCGGCACAGAGGCGCACTTCGATGGCATGCCCCCTCTGAATGATCTCCGACTGTTTGAGCGGCAGAGACCCACCTTGCGCCACTAAAATCTGCCAGGCCACCAGATCAAGGCCCGTGACCCATTCCGTAACCGGATGCTCGACTTGGAGGCGCGTATTCATTTCTAAAAAAAAGAATTCGCCCTTTTCGGAAACAATAAATTCAATCGTGCCGGCACCGACATAATTAATATCGCGACAGATTTTCAGGGCCGCCTCAGTCATCTTGGTGCGCAAGGCGTCCGTCATTACCGGTGAGGGCGATTCCTCGATAATTTTTTGATAGCGTCGTTGAATGGAGCACTCGCGCTCAAAGAGATGGACATGATTGCCATGCTGATCGCCAAAAACCTGGATTTCCACGTGACGAGGATTTTGAATATATTTTTCCACCAAAACGCGATCATCGCCAAAGGCCGCCTTGGCCTCGCGCCGGGCCTCACCCAGGGCCTCGACAAATCTTTCCTTGAAGCTTCCGCTGTCCTCAACAATCCGCATGCCTTTCCCACCGCCCCCGGCGGAGGCCTTGATTAAAACAGGTGGACCGATTTTTTGCGACTCGCTTAAAAGTTTTTCCTCACTCAGGCCCTCGGCCTCTAGCCCGGGAATCAGCGGGATTCCCAGACGTCGACAACGTTCCTTCGATTCAATTTTATCACCCATGGCCTGGATGCTCGCCGACTTTGGCCCGATAAAAATGAGTCCGGCGGTTTCCACCTTCCGGGCGAATTCGGCATTCTCCGAGAGAAGACCATAGCCGGGATGAATGGCATCGGCCTTGGTTTGCCGGGCGATCTCAATAATCTTTTCCTGATTCAAATAGGTTTCTCGCAGGGTCCCCGTACCGAGAGAGACCACCAGATCGGCGTAGATGGTGTGAGGAAGACCGGCTTCCTCATCGGTCATCAGGGCGACAGAGGACATCCCCAGCTCCCGCAAGGTTTGCATGATACGAACGGCAATCTCCCCGCGATTGGCAATTAAAACTCGCTGAATCATCGGCCCTCCGCAACCCAAGACGGTGTGGTTTTTTCCAGAAGTGCCCCCATGCCCTCTTGCCCTTCGCGACTGGCCCGAACGCGCGCAATGGTCGTGGCGGTCAAAGTTAAAATTTCCTCTGACGTATGCAAGGCCGCAACATTGAAAATCAGATCTTTGGCCTCACCTTGGGCAATCGGTCCGGCCTTGAGAAATTCACCGACCGTTTTCTCCAGACACTCATCCAATTCGACACCATTGCAGATCTGGTGCACCAATCCCATTTCCATCGCCCGCTTAGTATCAAAGCGGCTCCCTGACAAAAAGGTGGCGCGGGCATGGCTATGCCCGATTTTGGCAATCACAAAAGGAGAAATCACCGCGGGCACCAGGCCCAGTCGCGTCTCAGTCAAGCCGAAGGTGGCCGAGTCAACCGCCAGGACATAATCGGCGGCAGAGAGAAGGCCGACTCCGCCTCCCATGGCGGGACCGTTCACGCGGGCAATCACCGGACGAGGAAAACGATTGATCAACCAAAACATGGCCCCCATGACTTTGGCATCGCGGACATTATCGTCGAAGGAATAGTCCTTCATCTTTTTCATCCAGTTAATATCGCCTCCGGCACAGAAGCTTTTGCCGGCGCCGGTAATAATCACTAAACGGATCTCGCTTTGCTTGGCCCACTCGGTAAAGAGCTGGGTGAGTTCGGTAATCATCACGTCATTAAAGGCATTATGAATTTCGGGTCGATTCAGGGTGACAGTGGCCACGCCCCTTTTATCGATTGATGTGACCAGATGTTTCCATTCCATACATACTCCCCAATTTCTTACATTCTAAAAATACCAAAGTTAGGATCACCCATCGGCTCCCGCAGACTCACTTCCAAGGCCATGCCCAAAACTTCCCGCGTCTGGTGGGGCATGATGATGCCGTCATCCCAAAGACGAGCGGTGGAATAATAAGGGCTTCCTTCCTTCTCATATTTTTCAAAGATGGGCCGCTCAAACTCGGCGGTCTCCTGGGCACTCATCTGAGTCTTGCCCTGGGCCTTAAGCGATCCCTGGCGTACCGTCGATAAAACTTTAGAGGCCTGCTCCCCACCCATGACCGAGATTCGGGCATTCGGCCACATGAAGAGAAAACGTGGATTGTAGGCGCGGCCGCACATGCCGTAATTTCCCGCCCCAAAGCTGCCACCGATAATAAGGGTAAGCTTGGGAACGTTCACGGTTGAAACCGCCGTCACCATCTTGGCGCCGTGGCGGGCGATTCCCTCGGATTCGTACTTCTTGCCGATCATAAAACCGGTGATATTTTGTAAAAAGATCAGGGGAATTTTGCGTTGCCCGCACAGCTCGATAAAATGGGCGCCCTTCACCGCGCTTTCAGAAAATAAAATACCATTGTTGGCGACAATCCCCACCGGATAGCCATAGAGATTGGCGAAGCCGCAAACCAGGGTGTTGCCATAATTTTCTTTAAACTCATGAAAGAGAGAGCCGTCGACGATGCGAGCGATAACCTCGCGAACATCGTAGGGAATTTTCACCTCGGCCGGAATAACACCATAGAGTTCCTCGGCGGCATAAAGAGGTTCTTTAATTTTGAGTCGACGAACCTGCCCCTCGCGAATCCGGGCGGCCTGATCATTGATATTGGCGAGAATATTGCGCGCAATCACCATGGCCTCATTTTCATCGTGAGCATAGTGATCGGTCACGCCACTTTCAAAGCAGTGTACCTTAGCGCCGCCCAGCTCTTCGGCGGTCACATCCTCACCTGTTGCGGCCTTGACCAAAGGTGGACCGCCTAAAAAAATGGTACCGTTATCTTTGACAATAATAGATTCGTCGCTCATCGCCGGCACATAGGCACCACCGGCGGTACAAGAACCGCACACCACGGCAATCTGAGGAATACCCCGGGCCGACATTTGCGCCTGATTATAAAAAATTCTCCCGAAGTGATCGCGGTCGGGAAAAACTTCGTCCTGGAGGGGAAGATAGGCCCCGCCGGAGTCCACCAGGTAAACACAGGGAAGGCGATTTTGAAGGGCAACTTCCTGGGCGCGAACATGCTTTTTCACCGTCAGCGGCAGGTAGCTTCCCCCTTTGACGGTGGCATCATTGGCGACGAACATACATTCCACACCGTGAACGCGGCCAATTCCGGTCACCACCCCGGCAGACGGGGCTTCGTCATCGTAAATTCCATTGGCGGCCAAAGCACTTAGCTCAAGAAAAGGAGAACCGGGATCGGCAATGGCCTCGATTCTCTCTCGCGCCAATTTTTTCCCGCGCACGCGATGCCGCTCTACCGAGTGAGCATCCCCGCCCTTTCGAACTTCGGCCAACTTGGCGGCCAAGACTTTGCTTAAGTTTTTATGGTGGGCGTGCCGGGTCTTGAATTCATCAGAATTGCTATCAACATTGGAATTCAACGCGTTCATGGGCGACTCCAAAATACTCATCTAACAAAGGTAATTATGATTCCTGAGGCATTTTATGTTATCCTTTTAGGGAATACAACCAAGCGATTTTATGCCAGGGATGAAAATTCGATTCAGGAAAAATCATGAATAAAGATCATTGGTGGCACTTGGCCAAAAGGTTCATCATCGGTATTTTGGCCCTGATCGGGCTTTATTCCCTATCCCGGTTACAACCAATCAGCGATCTCTTGGCACGGTTGGACGGCTTCTTCAATACTCCCTCGATGAGGTCCAGCATTACCCAGGCCCAGATTAAACGCGGCCAAGACTATTGGTCCCCAAAAGGGTTGCGCAAGATGGCGCCCAAAGCGCCCGGACTTTGGAGGGTCTCGGATAACCAGCAGGACTGGTCGGACGGCCCAGAACTGGCGGCGATTCTTTATAATGCCGCAGAGATGGATGTGGTGGAAATTTCGCCCGGCACCTATAAACTGGATAAATTGGTCATTAACCATCCTATCTTGATCAAGGGTACGGGCCCTCGACCCAAAGATGTCGTGATTGAAATCTCACAAAAGAGTGAAATCGACCTCTTTCGCGCCAAAATTAAAAAAGTTGAATTTCAAGGGCTCACCATCAAGGCCGTGGGCCAGACCTTTTACAATGACGCTTTTTTAACCATCAAGGACGCTGAGGTCGGGCTTTATAAAACCAGCTTCCTAAGCTCAGGCCATCAGTTCTTTGCCAGTCTCTCGCGCAACAGTAAGCTGGTGGGACGCGAGTGTGAATTTTCTTCCGGCGATCAGTTCGATACTTTATTCTTGGAAGGAAAATCCCAGCTTGATCTTGATAATTGTCATTTCAAGGATCACAAGGTGGCGGTGGGCACCCACGTAAACAACTTTGAGGGCAATATTTCCATCAGCAACTCCGACATTGTCAATTCCAGGGCCCATGGCCTGATGATTTATGGTGGCAATTTAAAACTGGAAAATGTGGAATTCCACCATGGGCAAGGGGGAGTCTACTTGGGAAATAAGGCCAAAGCCACTCTTACGTCTATCATCTTCGATGGCCTCACCATTAATGGCATGGAAATATCCGATGGGGCTTCGGCCCAGTTGAACGATGTCTCGATCACCGCCGAGCATACCGCGATCTTGGCCCTTGGTGCGGGAAGCACCATCTCGGGCCAAGAGGTCACTCTCCTGGGAGGCCAACGCGGACTCCATCTCAGACAAGGGGCGGTGGGCACGCTGTCCCAGTCCACTCTGCAGGCCGCGACCATTTCGGGCATCACCCTGGAACGTCAGAGCACCCTCACCTTGGAGGAAACCAATTTCGAGCTGACGACGGGCAATTGCATCGAGGCCAAAGATTCCGTGGCCACCTTGCGCACGGTGACCATGGCGGGTTGCCTCTTTGGCCTCAATCTCAATCAGAACTGCCTGATTAAACACAAGCAGCTGACCTTCAAGAATAACAAGGAAAAAATTCACAACAATTTTAATTCTTCAAAGGTACAGGAACTTCCGTAGCACGATCAGGAAGCTGTCTCGGTGGATTCGCTGAAGTTATAGCTCAACCAATCTTCTAACTTTGCCTTCGCCTCACCATGGAGCTGCGAAATGCGTGCCTGGCAGAGTCCCATCATCCGGCCGATCTGGCGCAAAGTTTGTCCCTCATAATAATACATGTGCAAAATCTTGCCCTCTCGATCACCCAGGTCACTCATGGCCTTGGCCACCAGTTGATTATTGGATTTGGTGATGGCCGAATCCAAGAGCACGTTCTGATTGGTATTATTTTTCAGCTGACGTTTTGCCAAGGCATCCTCAAAGGAAAGCACGCGCCCGCACTCGCCCTCACTCGGTCCGGTGGCGCTGTGAGAAGAGTGAAAGGCCTGATCTTCACTTTCCTTAACTTGCTTGCGCCGTCCACGAGTCAAAATGTCCAGCTCGCGCAGCTCATCGATCATGGCACCGCGAATGCGAAACTCGGCATAGGTTTTAAATTTGACACCACGTTTATGATCGAAGCGATCAACCGCCTCAAGGAGCCCGATCACTCCGGTTGAAACGAGATCATCGTAATCAACATTTTGGGGCAATTTTTGTTTGAGCTTTTTGGCCAAGAGCTGCACCAAAGGAAGATGCTCTAAGATAAGCTTCTCACGCTCTGCCGATGATGGTCGCATAGGGAGGCATTTTTTTGTGGTGTCTAACATACGTGCTACTCCTTTATCGCGGTCCTACTTCTCCTCCCCAAGAGTTGCAGGACGATTATTATTCAAGCTGATTTCTGGCTCATTGTCCGTTCATTAAATTCAGTAAATCCTGATGGCGCACTCGTTTCTCCGGTGCGGGTGTCGGCGTCGCCGTCGGAGCGACAACCGGCGCCCCTACTGAGGCGATAGCTCTGCCTTTTTTCTTCTTTCCACCTGCCGCAGGCGCGGCGGTTCCATCGGGCACATAGGCGATCACACCTTCACCATTATTCTGGGCGACGTAGACTGTAATCGTTTGATCTGTATTCACCACATAGATCGGAGCACCGTTGGCGAGAGCATACATTTGCTGTCGTTTCACACTATCAGCGGCATCAAATTCGGCACGAGGAATAATGAGCTGACCGGCATTGGGCGCAAAGCTGGCACCATTTAAGGTCAGGCCCATTCCCGACACATTGGAGACGAAACCAAAACTTGAATATAGATCGTAGCCGCTCAGAGTTTCGCCGGAAGAAAGGCCAAGAGGAGCACCGGGACCCACACCTGTCGGGCCTGCAACTGGAGCGACGCCTCCGCCTGCGGCACCAGGAGCGGATGGTGGTGGAGGAGCGACGGGGCCGGCCGAACCTTTCGGCGTCGGAGCAGCACCTAGGCCAGCAGCGGGGGTGCCTGTGGCCAAAGAAGCTGGCAGAACCACGCCACTCGCCGCGGCCTGTGTGCGCGCGGTGGTTAAATCTGTACGCAAACGTTTGAGCTCATCTTTCAGGCCGCGCATTTCGGCCTCACGATCACGGGCCGCCGCAGTCAAGGAGTCACCAGTCTCACGACCTTGGCGGGACATGGCGTCTCGCAGTCTCTTCTCACGATCTTCAATCATGCGCTGGAGTTCCGCAATTCGAGTGGCATAATCGACGGCACCCGCGCCACCACCTTGGGCCTGACCTCCGGAACCGCTTCCAGAACCGAGAGCACTGGAACCGCCACCACCTAATCCAGCTCCTCCCCCACCGGGGAGCAAGGCGGCACTTCCACCTAGATTGCCAAAGTTTCCGCTGGTATTTCCATAGGCCGTATTTCCGTTCGGCGTGGTGCCGTTATTGGCCGGAGCATTGTTCACCGGCTCGCCGGTTCCTTCAGGCAATCTCTTCGCGACCGGATCACCGTTTTTGGCAACCGCTTCATTATTTCGGCGACTGTACTGGCGTGTGATCTCCGCAGAACGGGGCAGATTGATCACAACCTCTCCCGTAATCTGCCCATTTCGAATGGCACTGCCCTGATTGCGTTGACCGGCGATCAAAGTTCGATCAGCACTATTTTCATGCTCAGGCGAGTAGTAAGGCGGGTGATCGGGAATGGTTTCAGGAATGGTGAAAACCAAACTTTGCTCGCTGACGGGCACTCCGGTGGTATAGTTAAAAATCTCATTCATGGATACGTCCGGGCCTTTGTAAGCGAAGCAGAGGAGCTGGTCCGATTGGGTCGCCGACGATGCGCCTCCCATGGTATTCATAAGATCGCTGAAATTTCGACGCTCCTGAGGAGTATTCAAAACACCCAAGAGCGAGGTGATGGAAAATTTATTTTCACCGATCAAAGGACAGAGAGTGTCTTTTAAAGGCTTTAAAATGCGCTCCTCACACTCAGTGAGATTCCGGGTCAGCTCCGACTTCAAAAATCTTTGGAACTTTAGCATAAAATTTCTTCGCGTCGGCATGGCACCATTGGCCTCTTTCACATAGTCTTTCAGCTTCGCCAAAAATTCTGCAATCTTGGCAGGACGGACTTCCTCACTTGCGTCCATCACGTGGGGGGCAATCAGCCCATTTAATCTAAGTTTTGGGTAATCACTCGCGGGAATATTGACCACACCTCCCGATGCCATGGTGGTGAGAGCGGCAAAGAGAATGCCACTTAAGCGACGATCGTCCGCACCTGTCTGAACAACCTCAGATGCAGGGGCTTCCGAAGGAGCATCCTCGGCTCCCTCAACCTGTTCCGGTGTATCTAAGCTCACGGCCTCGAGAAGTCTGGCCTCTTGGAGAAAACCAGAATGGAGGTGTTCCGCATCGTGACCTGGAATCCCAAAACCTTCACTGAAGGTACGGGTGTAGGCGCGATCGAGAATATCTCCAAAGTTTCTGTCGCCAGTCTCGGGTGCAAAGGCGGCATTGTTCTTGGGCTCCTGCACGGCCCTCATCCCTTCATTGAGACGCCTGACGGCCTGGGGATTACAGGCACCGTCCGTTTTGAGTTTTTCGATATAATTTCCCATATTGCCTGGAACGCAAGCCAAACCGTCGCGAGCAGGAGGTTGAGTGATGGCCGCTCCTTCCGCAGATTGCATAGGAGCAATGGTAGGACGCAGATGTCGATTAAAGGCGGCATAGGTCAGACCGCGGGCGATATGGCGAAGCGGGCCGCGCAAGCTATTGACCTTCATGGCGACGGCCGCCTTCATGGCGTGTTCTTCTAACTGAGCAAATCGGGCGGGGCTAATTTTAGGATACATGGCATTTGCGCCACTTGCGGTCACCTCACGAATACAGTTACAAAATCGGCCGTAAGCACTGGGCCCAGGAGTGTTTCGATCAGCGCTACAGGTCAATCCGTTCGCGGCAGTAATGACCACTCCCTGACCTGCATTCAGGGCAGGATTGGGACCTCTATCGCAGCCAACAACCGGATCGGGAATCCCATCGCCGTCAACGGCTTCAGGGTCCGCCCCCATAATCGTTGCAATACGCCCGGAAGCCATGTAGGCCGCCGCATAGACAGTCCGATCAACTGTATTAAGGAGTAATAGCAGCGCAAAGATAAACAGGGTACAAGTTCTTTCCATATATACACCTCTATTCATCTTTCTTTTCGGGCAATCTTCCATAAACTTGAGCATTTTTATCTCCTAATTCCATTGTCAGGGGTGGCCCTTTTACGATCAATCTTTTTCCATAATTTATTTTTCAAGCGTCCAGAGTTCGAACGGCTTGGGCCCCAACCATTTGAAAATTCTGATTTTCAAGATAAGATGTCTAAAAATTGGACAGTCTGAGGGCGGGTTTTGAATTGCCAGAAAAAGTTGTCATGTAAAAGTCTCACACTCAACGCTTTTGAGGTTTTACAAAAGGCCGTACACTCATTGCACACTTCCCACACCATTCCAGAGGGTTAACGAAGGAGTCTTTTGTATGAAAACTATTCACAATTTCGACGAGTATTTACGCCAAGTTGAAGAGGCCAAAGCCAATCCCACCCAATATTGGGGTGAGGTGGCCCGTGATTTGGAATGGTTTAAGCCATGGGATCAGGTCTCATCCGGCAATTTTTCCGAGCTAAATATAAAATGGTTTGAAGGTGCCACCACCAATATGAGCACCAACTGCCTGGACCGCCACCTGAAAACCAGGGGACACCAGACCGCGCTTATCTATGTCGCCAATGACCCCAAGCAGGCCCCGCTCAAGATAAACTACCTGGAGCTTCACCAAAAAGTTTGTCGCATGGCCTCGGTCTTCACCAATCTGGGAATCAAAAAAGGTGATGTCATCTGCTTCTATATGGGAATGGTGCCCGAGCTGATGATCGGCATCTTGGCCGCCACAAGAATCGGCGCCATTCACTCCGTGGTCTTCGGCGGCTTTTCCGCCCAATCCCTCGCCGGGCGCATTCAAGATTGCGAGGCAAAGCTCTTGGTCACCAACGATGGAGGACATCGCGGTGACAAGATTATTCCCCTCAAACAAGTTTGTGATGAGGCCCTCAAAGAATGTCCGTCTATCAAAACCGTCATCGTCCATCGGCGCACAAAGAATAATATTTCGATGACCGAGGATCGGGATTTCTGGCTGCATGATCTGGAGACCACCGCCACCACCGTCCTGCCTGCCACTCCCATGAAGTCCGAAGATCCGCTCTTCATTCTATACACCAGCGGTTCCACCGGACGGCCAAAAGGTTTAATGCACACCACGGGCGGATACATGGTGTACGCCTATCACACCTTTCGCAATGTCTTCCAAATGAAGGCCGAAGATATTTTCTGGTGTACCGCCGATATCGGCTGGGTCACCGGGCATACCTACCTGACCTACGGCCCGCTGTTAAATGGCAACACCACGGTCATGTACGAAGGCCTTCCGGTGTATCCCGATGCCGGACGTTTCTGGAATATTATTGACCAGCTCAAGGTCACCCATTTTTACACCGCCCCCACCGCCATCCGGGCCCTCCAGGCCATGGATCTGTCGTTTGTGAGTAAATATAAACTTGATTCCCTCAAAGTTTTAGGCAGCGTGGGTGAGCCCATCAACGAGGAAGCTTGGGAGTGGTACCACCGCAATATTGGCAAGGGCCGTTGTCCCATCGTGGACACCTGGTGGCAGACGGAAACCGGCGGCATTATGATTAGTCCCCTGGCCCACGTGACAGAATGTATCCCCGCCCACGCCACCTATCCGCTTCCCGGCATCTCTCCCATCTTGGTCGACAGTAGCGGCAAGGAAATTACCGAAATTGAGGCGGAAGGAAATCTTTGTATCAAGTCGCCCTGGCCGGGAATTGCCCGCACCGTTTGGGGAGATCATGAGCGCTATCGCCATACTTATTTTGGCTCTTATCCGGGAATGTATTTTACCGGCGACGGGGCCCGGCGAGATTCCCGGGGCAACTATCGCATCACCGGCAGAGTCGACGATGTGATCAATGTCTCCGGCCACCGCCTGGGGACGGCCGAGATTGAGGATGCCATCAACACTCACCCCGACATCGTGGAATCGGCGGTGGTCGGCTACCCTCATAAAATTAAGGGCCAGGGCATCTATGCTTTCTGTATCTGCCCCCACGCCCTTGAGAGTCCCGAGCAAGTGAGGCAGGAGCTGATCGCCGCCGTGAACAAGGTGATCGGCCCGATTGCCAAGCCCGACCTCATTCAGTTTGTCACCGGACTTCCCAAAACCCGTTCCGGCAAAATCATGCGCCGGATTTTGCGCAAGGTGGGCGAAGGTGATGTCTCCAACTTAGGGGACACCTCGACTCTTCTGAACCCTGAGGTGGTGGATGAGATTGTGAAGGGAAAATTGCGCTAAATTTTTTTTTCGTTTTTGAGTTTGATGAGATGGGCCTCAAGCGTCTTAAGAGCGTACTTCTTTAATTCCGGGCGAAGACCTTTATAGACAATTTCCAGCATCTCCTCATTCTTCTTGCCCGCCAAGGATAATTCCAAAATCTGGGCCTCCCGCTCAACTCGATGTTTGAGGGTGAGCTTGATTTGCTCGGTGCCCCCCATGGGAAGTCCATGGCTAGGAAAAACGGTCAAGGGGTCCAGCTCCAAGACCCGCTGAAGGGAAAGCATATACTTTGCCATATCTCCTTCGGCCCCGCCGATCACCACCGTGCCGACCGTTTGAATTAAATCGCCTGCTAAAAACCAGCTTAAGTTTGGCGGTGCCAAGGCCAGCTGCCCCTCATCATGCCCCGGCACCTCATAGATGCGATGGCCGGAGAGCCAGTCTCCGTCGCTTAGAAAATACACGATCAAGTTGGCAAGATAGCCTTCGCCATATTTTTTGAGCAAAAAATTTTGAGTTGTCTTTGACAGGTATACGGGCACGCCCAACTCCCGCGCCAGGTCAGGGGCGTACTGATGATGATCGGGATGGTGATGGGTGATGAGAATTTTTTTTATCTGAAAGTTTCTTAGGGTATTTTTTAACTTCACAAACTCGCCGTCATCCTGCGGAGAGGGATCGATCAGGAGGTGCCCATCCCCGTCGAGATTCTGCAGGACAAAGGCATTGGTGCGATTGGCGGGAGGAAAGGTTTTGGAAAGGGGAAGCAGCATCCAAACATTTTTCACAAATTCCAGGCAGGGAACCTCGCGGAAGACATCACTATGGGTATCGAGATCGGGCAGAGACGCCTGGGGCGAGGACAAAAAATCAGGAAGGGCGAAGATCGCCTTGCGCGTGGGCGGCACCATGAGAAATTGGCCGAAGATATCCTGGCGCTGAAACTCCGCAAAGCTCAACCATCGGCCTTCGCACAGTTCATTTTTATTAATCTTAAATTCCAGCGGTTCGTCAATTTGGCAGACGAGGTAGTGATTGCAAAAACGCAAGGGCCACACTTCAGGGGTAGTGCTCGCGCCAAAGTAGCGGGCCTTCTGCATGACCTCGGTGGGAATATCCCAAGCTAACTCCTCGGAAATTTCCCGCCTGAGGGCCGGCTTCAGGCCTTCTTCAAGGTAGCTGGCAAAGTCTTTACCTTTCGAATTCTCCTCCGCGGGATCGAGCTTCCCTCCTGGGAAAGCGCTAAAACCGGGATAGATGGGCAAATCCTTGCGGCGTTTGATCAGAAAAAAGTCTGTGCCGCCGGCCACCAGAATGAGGGATACGGCCTGGGTAATTTGTGACATGACTCAAATGTACACCTTTTCCCTCACCTAGACCACTTACCAATTCTTGATGTTTTTTTGACATTTATCCTGCTCTTTTGATGCTGCTTTAATGTTTTTTCCCATAACCTGGGACAAAGCATAAAAGATTGGAGAAAGAGCATGTTGGAATATCTTGCGTTGCTGGCAACTCTTGGGCTGTTTGTCTATCTCGTCTATACCATTATGCATCCCGAAAAGTTTTAACGGTTGGTGGTTTTATGCAATGGAAAGATATTCTCGAAATTTTACTCTTCGCTCTCCCCCTTCTGCTGCTGGCACCCCGCTTTGGTTATTGGTTGGCCCACCGGCTCGATCAAGAACAACCCACGAATTTTGAATATAACTTTTTTAAATTTTTTGGCTTCCGCTTCGGGCCTCAGACCGCCAAAGAGTATTTTAAAGATCTGCTCATCTTTCATCTGCTCGGTTTGCTGGCCTTTTTCCTTATCATCTACGGAATTCGGCTTGCCACAGAACCAATGTCATGGCATCTCGCCCTCAATACCGCGGTAA
Source organism: Bdellovibrionales bacterium GWA2_49_15 (assembly GCA_001769855.1). GTDB lineage: Bacteria > Bdellovibrionota > Bacteriovoracia > Bacteriovoracales > Bacteriovoracaceae > GWA2-49-15. The sequence goes on from MEPP01000001.1 coordinate 317,320, forward strand.
GCTTTATCACAAATACCAACTGGCAGGCCTACTCGGGTGAAGTTTCCCTGGCACCGCTGATGCAAATGCTGGCACCCACGGTCCAAAACTTCTTATCGGCTGCAACCGGCATGGCCGTCATGTTCGCCTTGATTCGCGGTTTGCGCAATAAGGACAGCAACACGGTGGGAAACTACTGGCTCGATCTCTTTCGTAGTATCGGGTATGTACTCCTGCCGCTTTCAATTTTCCTGGCCTTTATCCTTATGTCCCAAGGCGTGGTGCAAACTTTCGACTCGGTTATCAACTATGTCACGCTGGAGGGTCAGCATGCCCAGTTGCAGTTAGGCCCGGTCGCCTCACAGCTGGCAATCAAGCAGCTTGGCACCAATGGCGGTGGCCACTTCGGGGTCAACTCGGCCCATCCCTTTGAGAACCCCACGGCCCTCTCGAACTATCTTCAGCTTGTAGCGATTCTCTTTCTACCAATCGCCCTGGTGTTTACATACGGAGAAATGCTGGGCCGTCGCAAACATGCCTGGACTATTTTTTCTGTTATGGCCTCAATCTATGGCATAGGGATTGTTGTGAGTCTTCTGGCCGAGCATTCCTCTAACCCAGCTCTGCAAGGCATGCCGTTTTTAGAAGGCAAAGAATGGCGTTTTGGCAAGACGGCTTCCATCCTCTGGTCTACTGCCACGACAGCGGCTTCCAATGGAAGTGTCAATGCCATGCACTCCTCTCTCTCCCCCATAGCGGGAATGGTGGCCCTTTTCAATATCCTACTAGGAGAAATTATTTTTGGCGGCGTGGGCGCAGGCATGTATGGCATGGTGATCTTTATTTTACTCACGCTTTTTTTATGCGGTCTCATGGTGGGACGGACACCGGAATATCTGGGAAAAAAGATTGAGGCCTATGACATGAAGCTCGTACTCCTGGCCTTGATCGCGCCAAGTTGCACGGTTTTGATCGGAACCCTGCTGTCCCTGGTCACCGACGTCGGACTGTCCTCGCGCTCAACATCCGGGCCGCATGGGCTTTCAGAGGTGCTCTATGCTTGGGGCTCGGCTTCGAATAATAACGGTTCGGCCTTTGCGGGCCTTAATGCCAATACAATTTTTTATAATGTAGGTTTGAGTATTGCCATGCTGATTGGCCGCTTTGGCGTGATTTTTCCCGTGCTCTGGCTCGCCCAGTCTTTTTCAAAAAAGAAAATCTTGGCGGGCAATGCGGGACAGATGTCCATCGAATCGTGGATGTTTGGCTTTTTACTTTTTAGCATCATTGCTATCGTGGGAGCGCTCACCTTTTTCCCCTCCCTTTTGCTGGGTCCCGTCCTTGAGCATTTGCTCATGCTACGCGCCCACGTGATGTAAGGAGTTCTCCATGAGTCGGAAAAAAAAGGCGGAAGAATTAGAACTTTGGACAAAAGATATCGTGGCCGAGGCCATGGGCATGAGCTTTAAAAAGTTACATCCCGGGGCCTTGTTTAAAAACCCCATTATCTTCGCCACGACCCTATGCGCGGCCTTGGCCACTCTGGCAATGATCGAGGCGCCGGACGCATTTTCTATCCAAATTTCCGCCTGGCTTTGGTTTACCGTCTTGTTTGCCAACTTCTCAGAGGCCTTGGCCGAAGGCCGGGGCAAGGCACAGGCTTCGGGACTCAAAAAAAGTACCCAAAATTTAAAGGCCCTCCTGTACGATGTAGAAACTAAGCAAGAAAAAGAAATCGACGTCTCACTCTTAAAGAAAGGCGATATTATTATTTGCCACCCCGGCGATGTTATTCCCCAAGATGGTGAAGTTATCGAAGGCGTGGCCAGCGTGGATGAGTCGGCCATCACAGGTGAATCAGCACCGGTCATCCGTGAAAGTGGCGGAGACCGGAGCGCGGTAACCGGTGGGACCATGGTCAAAAGTGACTGGCTTATCATCCAAGTCACTTCTGAAAAAGGAGAGAGTTTTGTCGATCGCATGGTCAATCTGATCGAAGGCGCTAAACGGGAAAAAACGCCTAACGAAATCGCCCTGACCTTGGTCTTAAGCGGACTTACTCTGATTTTATTATGTGTCGTTTTATCTCTCAAGTTTCAAGGTGATGCGATCGCCAAGGACGCCGGGATGACACAGTTAAATGAACTGTCCTTAATCTCACTGACCTCCCTTTTTGTTTGCCTTATTCCGACGACCATCGGCGGACTTCTCAGTGCCATAGGAATTTCAGGCATGGGCCGTTTGGTGAAAGAGGGTGTCATCGCCAAAAGTGGGCGGGCAGTTGAGGCGGCGGGCGATATTTCCGTGCTTCTCCTGGATAAAACCGGCACGATCACGTACGGCAGTCGACGTGCTTTCGAAATGTATCCTGTTGGTGAAGCTCACTATGACGAATTATTGCGAAAGACCTTCCTGGCATCCATCGCCGATGAAACACCAGAGGGGCGAAGTATCATAGAGTTTTGCCAAAAAAATCTGCGCGGCGATTTTCCAAAAACCGATCGCCATAAAACTTTTTTTATTCCCTTCAGTGCCGAAACGCGGATGAGCGGCGTGGATATTGACCGCGGCGATCATGTGGCCCAAATTAGAAAGGGCGCCGTCGATGCCATTTGCCAGCATGTTCAGGCCAAGGGCGGTCTCATACCTCAAGATGTCCAGGAGATCGTGGTTAAAATCTCTAAAGAAGGTGGCACCCCCCTGGCGGTGGCCGCCGACGGTATTCTTCTTGGCGTCATCTATTTAAAAGATATTATTAAAAAAGATATCAAAGAAAAGTTTGCGGAGCTTCGGCTCATCGGCATTCGCACCATCATGATTACAGGAGATAATCACCTCACCGCGGCCTCCATCGCCAGTGAGGCCGGGGTCGATGATTTTATTTCGGAAGCGACTCCCGAAAGTAAATTGGCCAAAATCAGAAGCGAGCAGATGCTGGGTAATCTAGTGGCGATGACGGGCGATGGGACCAATGATGCTCCGGCGCTGGCCCAGGCCGACGTGGGGGTGGCCATGAACTCCGGCACCCAGGCGGCGCATGAGGCGGGAAATATGGTTGATCTCGACAGCAATCCCACCAAACTTATCACCATCGTTCAAGTCGGAAAACAGCTACTCATCACGCGCGGTGCCCTTACCACTTTTTCCTTTGCCAATGATATCGCCAAATATTTTGTTATTCTTCCTGCAATCTTTAGTGCAATCTACGTGAGTGAGGGGCATGGAATCTTGCAGCAGCTTGATCTGATGCGACTCACCTCACCTCAAAGCGCTATTTTAAGTGCCGTAATTTTTAATGCCCTCGTCATTATCGCTCTTACGCCTCTCGCGCTCCAAGGGGTAAAATCGAGCAACTTGCCGGTGGAGAAGCTCTTGAAACGCAATGTTCTTATCTTTGGCGTCGGCGGGGTCATTATCCCTTTCGTCGCGATTAAACTCATCGATATGCTGATCACTAACCTGGGGCTTATTTAGGAAGGAAAATTTTATGCTTATGAGCTTGCGTTTTCTTTTGTTATCAACCGTCATTTTGGGTTTTGGATATCCCATTCTCATGAGCATCACGGGAAGTATTTTTTTTCCTGCAAAAACCAGCGGCAGCTTGCTGATGATTGACGGCAAGGTGCGCGGTTCCAGTTTAATTGCCCAGCAGTTTAAAGATTCAAGATATTTTTCCCCCCGCCCCTCCAAAGGTGATTTTTCCACGCTCCCCGCTTTGGCCAGTAACTACGCTCCCACCTCCAAGAATCACCTGGAGCAAGTTCAAGCTTGGATCAAAGAGCATCCCGAATATCAAAACACCCCGGAGATGTTGACCTATTCCGGCTCGGGACTTGACCCACATGTCAGTGTCACCGCCATCATGGTGCAGTTGCCGCGGGTCATTAAGGCGAGAAACTTAAACAACTCTCAACAGGAGCAGCTCAAGCAAAAAATTCAAATATTAACAGAGGGCCCATGGCATCACATTTTAGGCCAAGAACGCATCAATGTGTTGACCCTCAACCTTGCGATGGATCAATCAGGAATGTAGGATAGTTAGATGGAAAACCGCCCAGACCCTGATGCGCTCATGCGTGCCATTCGTAGAACGGCCAACAAAAAAAATGAGGGCCGTTTAAAAATTTTCTTCGGCATGGCGGCCGGAGTGGGCAAAACCTTTGCCATGTTGAGTGAGGCCCACAGTAAAATTAAGCAAGGCCTCAATGTCCAGATTGGGGCGCTTGAAACCCATGGCCGATCTGAAACCATGGCCCTCGCCAAAGATATTCCCTGGATACCCCAAGCCAAAATCGAGTATCGCGGCAGCGTGATGGAAGAGATGGATACCGATGCCATCATTCGCGCCCGTCCGGACATCATCTTGGTCGATGAGCTGGCCCACACCAATGTCCCGGGCTCCAAGCATCCGAAACGCTGGCAAGATGTCTTTGATCTCCTTTCCAATGGCATTGATGTTTATTCCACCGTCAACGTGCAGCACATTGAAAGCCGCAAAGATGATGTGGAGGCGATCACCGGAGTCACCATCCGCGAAACTATTCCTGACTCTATTATTGAGCGTGCCGATAGCATTGAGGTGGCCGATATTTCTCCCCAGGATTTATTATTGCGCCTGCGGGAAGGGAAAGTTTACCTGGGTGACAAGGCCGCCAAGGCCGAGCAACATTTTTTTAAAGAAGATAAACTCACCGCCTTGCGAGAAATTCTGCTCCGTCTGTCGGCGGATAAGGTTGATAAGGAGCTCGAGTCCTTAATTGTTCACGATCCCAAAGATGCCGTTTGGAAAACTCAAGACAAGCTGCTCGTGGCCGTAGGCCATGGCCTTTTTTCTGAAAAATTGATTCGCGCCACCAAGCAGATTGCGCGCAGACTTAAGGCGCCTTGGTTTGCCGTCTATGTTGATACAGGGGAGAATTTATCAACGGAAGAGCAGCAGATTTTAACTCAGAATCTCGATTTGGCCCGCGAGTTGGGTGCCCAGGTGCATACGACTTCAGAAGCTGACCTGGTACGCGGAATTGACCGCATTTGTCGTCAGTATCACATCACACAACTGATTATCGGCAGACCTGGCAAACACTTTTGGAAGGATTTTATCAAAGGTGGCAATATCATCGAAAGGTTGAATCAGCTCGAATCTTCTGTCTCTCTGCATATCGTGAGGAATAACACCCTATCACAACTCACTCTTGCTCAACGATTTATTAAAGCGGTTCGAAATTTTAATTTCCCTGAATTATTTTGGGCATTCTCCTGGATTGTCGCCATTGGGTTAATAAACAGTTTTCTCTACCACAACCTTCATTTATTGCCATACCGCTCGGTCGGTATGCTTTTTCTCTTGGGCGTCAGTGTCGCCGGTATCTTTTTCTCTTTGCGCATGACCATTTTTATTGCCATCGTCATGTCCCAAGTTTGGAATTTCTTTTTTATACCGCCATTGTTTGCCTTTCATATAGAATCCACCGATGACATTGCTTTGTGTTTAAGCTTTCTAGGGGTGGCTTCAATCACGGGCGCCTTAACCAGCATTATTAAGCGCAACCAGTCTTTACTGCGCAAACAAGAGGAAAAAACCAGTACCCTCTATCAAATTTCCAAGATGATCGTGGAGGCCGAAAGTCGTGAGGCCTGCTTAACGGCGATCAGTTATTCTTTAGCTGAGATTTTTCGTGGCAAAGTCGCCATCACCCTAAAAGACAAACATCAGATTCTGGAGTTTTTTAAGCGCGGGGATGAGTGGCAATTCAATCGACCCAAAGACTGGGCAGTGGCCCAGGTGGCCTTTGAAACCGGGAAGGCGGCGGGGTTCGGAACGACCACCCTTCCTCTCACCGAGTCTCTCTTTATTCCGCTCACCGCCAAGGGTGAGGTGGTGGGAATCCTGGGCTATCGACCGGATAATTTAAACGCTCCTCTCAATATAAGCGAAAGAGAAATGCTTTTCACCGTCTCGTCTCAGCTGGGTCTCTATTTACAGCGAGAGCTTTTCCAGGAATCATTCCTTGAAACTGAGCAGTTAAAAAAGGCCGAACGCTTGCACCAAACCTTGCTGAACTCAGTCTCCCATGAAATAAAAACACCCCTGACGGCCATCGCAGGTATTGTTGATGCCCTTTATGATCAACAAAAAATGGATGAGGAAACCAAAGGACAGATGCAGCAGAGTTTGAAAGAATCCGTGCAGCGACTCAAGATGGTTGTGGAAAATCTTTTAGATATGTCTCGCCTTGAATCCGGAATTCTAGATTTGAAAAGAGACTGGAATGATATCCTCGACCTGACCCAAACAGTGGTTGCGCGCTTAAGTCCCCAGCTCCAGTCCTTTCGCATCAACGTCGATATCCCTGCCAACTTTCCCTTAATTTACGTCGATGGGAGACTTTTTGAACAAGTGTTAACCAACCTGCTTCTCAATGCCGCCCAATACACACCCGCAGGAAGTTCCATTCATCTATCAGCGAAATCAGCAAAAAAAGAATGGCAATTTCAGATTGCGGATGAGGGGCCCGGTATCCCAAAAGATCAAAGAGATTTGGTATTTGAAAAGTTTTATCGCCTTCCCAATAGTAAGATGGGCGGGACGGGACTTGGGCTTTCTATCGTGAAAAGTATTATTGAACTTCATCATGGCAAAATTCAAATCATTGATTCTAAGCTAGGTGCAACTTTTCAAATAACTTTGCCGATGACTGAGCAGCCCTCGCTCCCCAAGGAATCTGTGTGAGCATCAAACATAAAATTTTATACATTGAAGATGAGAAACCCATCCGCAAGCTCTTGCATTTTATTTTAGAGAGCGCCGGGCACCAACCCATCGAGGCATGTTCTGGATCAGAAGGCCTCATGCTCGCCGCCTCACACCAACCCGATGTTATTTTGCTTGATCTTGGTCTGGCCGACATCTCCGGAACCGATTTACTCGCCAAGTTGCGTGAATGGAGCAAAACCCCGGTTATTATTTTAACCGCCAATAAAGCCGATGATGAGAAGGTTACCTTGCTCGACATGGGCGCGGACGATTATCTGGTCAAGCCTTTTCATGCCCCGGAACTTTTAGCGCGCATCCGCGTGGCGATTCGCCATGCCGAAAAAAGTATCCCTGATCCTGTCATCAGCTTAGGTAAGCTTAATATCGACTGTGCCGGCCATCTGGTTAAAGTGGGCCTTGAGCAGATCAAGCTCACCTCCACTGAGTTTGACCTGCTCAAAGTCTTGGCGCAAAATGCCGGCAAAGTCGTGACCCAACGACAACTTTTGCAAGATGTTTGGGGGCCCAATAACTCTCATAATTCACACTATTTGCGCGTTTACATCGCGCAACTGAGAAAAAAAATTGAAGGCCCCTTGGGAAAACGAATCATCTATACTGAATCGGGTGTGGGTTACCGCCTCACTCAAGACGACTAGGATTCTTTACAGAAAATGTGACTAAGTATCGTGACTCTGATAAGAATTTCTGATGATATCTCGGATTTTTCTCATTTTAGTTTTCCTTTCTAGTCTCTCTGCCTTTGGCACCACAAAAATTGCCGTCATCAATGATTTAAACGGCGAGGCCGGTTCCCTCACCTACGGTTGGAAAGTCGCCAGTGCGGTGGGACAGATTATCGCCGCTCGGCCGGACCTGGTGATTTTACCCGGCGATCTGGTGGCGGGTGAAAGTAGTGCCCTCACCCAGGCCCATCTTCAGGCCATGTGGGATTCTTTTGATAAAACCGTTTTGAGTCAGTTCCAAAAGATGAACATTCCTCTGGCACCCGCCCCGGGTAACCACGATGCGGGCCTGATTCGAGATCGAGTGGAGTACAAACGTTTTTGGATTAAGAATGAGGGAATTCCCCAGGTCGACCTGGTGGATGCCACTCATTTTCCCTTCTATTATTCCTACATTGTTAAGAATATTTTTTTTATTGCCATGGACGATGTGACGGTCGGCAGAGTCCTCCCCCATCCCCATTCCTTAGGATCAGCGGCCGCCTCTCTCAAGCTCAAAGCCGACCTGGAGGCCATGAGCAACCCGCAAATTCAAATTTTGCCCGAGTCCAAGGACCTCGAACAGAAACTGTGGATTAAGACGCAGCTTGCCTCACCAGAGGCCAAGTCCGCCGATGCGCGAATTGTCTATGGGCATGTTCCGCTCTATTCCGTCCTCGATCCGGCCCGCTATCAGAAACCGCAAGGTGGCGGAAAATTTCATGAGGTTTTGAGTCGTGAGCAGATGCTTAAAAATACCGCGGGGACCCTGGAAGAAATCCTGATCGACGGGAATGTCAGCTTGACCATCTTCGCCCACTCCCATGCCTTTTATCCCGCCACCATCAAGCACCAAGATCGGCCGGAAAAAAATCCTCTGCACGTCCTCTTCACTCCCTGTATCGGCGCGGCCAATCGTCATCTGCCCGGCGCAACCGAGCGTTCTCCCAATGGTTATGTCATAATTAGTGTTGAAGATACTCACTTGTCCTATCAACTTTATAATGCCCAAGGTGAGCTGATCAGTAAGGAAACTTTGCCGGCCACCCTTCCGCTCAAGGACAATGTCACTCTGATAAGAGATTAACTTATTTTAAAATCAAGGTGCTGGTAATCTCCTGATTGCTCAGCTTTACATTGCTGAGGACCAGCGAATGTCCTTCGGAAATCTCGATGGTGGGTGACAGGAGAATCATGCGGCCCATGTTGTTCTCAATATAGGTGATGACGACCTTTTCCAAGTCGGCCTTAATCTTTGACAGCGGAATGGAAATCCCCAAGAGAGGCAGCCGCCAGGAGAGCCGGGCCTTACCAATGACCTCATTAAACTTCAGGTCTTTAAGTTCAAACATCAATCCCTTGTCGGTCAGGGCGAGCAAAAGTCTGGCCTCTATATTAATTAAAATGCTCGGAATCTTTTGTTTGTTCTCATATCGTCGCAGGGTCAGCTTGGGATATTGATCCGATTGCCCGCGCAGCTCGGCCCACAAATTTAAGCTCAGGTTACCGGAATTATCCTCTTCGGATTTGAGGTGAATGGTTTTCACCGGGACAAAGTTATAGGCAAACTTTTGTTTCTTGCCCAGGATGGAAATCTCGCTCTCGCCACTCTGGCAGAGAAGAGGTGGCGTCGGCTTGCCTCGCCGATCAATAAAGGGATACTTGGCCATCAGATAGAAAGCATGTTCAAAAAAGGCCAGGGGCCAGGACACTTTGATGGCATTTGACTCTTCAGTGCCACCAACATCCCGCCTCATCATGAATGATTTGAGATTCAGAGGATTCTTGGTTGCTTGCAGCTTGCCCGCGCAGCTATGCGCCTCCAGAGTGGGTTCGAGCTGGGAAGACAGCGCAATACTGACCTTTCTTTGCTCTGTGCTGAAGGAGGTGGGAGCCAGGGAAGCATTGACCCCAAAATTTTTAAAAGGCGCTAAGATGGTCGGCGCTTTTGCAAAGAGAGTATTTAAGGTTTTGGCAAAGGTCAGATGCATATTGGCATCTTGCAGATAGGTTTGAATCTGGGAATTTAACAAGACCAGGGCCATCTTCTCCAGGTCGGCAAATCTTCCGAAGGTGGACATAAAGATCTGCGCCAGCCGATCCATCGGGGTAATCTGCACATGATCAAGGTGCCAGCGGGGAAAGTTAATCGAGCTGGCCACAAAGAGATTATTTTTGATTTCCAGGAAAAGTTTTCCTGAGCCTTTGAGCCATTCGATATCCGGCCCGTCGAGCTGCTCCTTGATGGTTGAGATCGAGGCCGCTTCAATTTTAAATTTCATGTCATAAACACGGCCGAGCACTTTTCCTCTGACCACGAAATCCACCACCCCCGTGGCCTTGGGAAGTTCGAGCGTATAGATGAAGGTCTGTCCGGGCATGGCCTCTATCTTGAAATTAAAATCTTGCGCCGACCTGGCGAGACGAAGTTGGGCCTCGCCCAGCAGACATTGCAGTTCAATTTTTTCACATTCCTTAATCGTGGTGGAGGGAAAGCTGATGGGTCTTGCCAGCTCGAAGGCCAACAGATCCTTAAGTTTCTCGGTAATATCTTCCACATTGGAAATTGCCAGGTGCACCTGATTTCCGGCAAACGCTTGAGTCGAAAAAAGAAAAAGAAAAAAGAAAACTGACTGAACTGATTTCATAATAACTTCCTGATAAAAATTACGTTCCTATTCTCCAGCTTCCACAGTTCAATTGCGAATCTTCTTTTTCTTAAAAATACTTACTCATGGCCCTTGCGTAAGGTCCCCCCCCTTGGCAACATAAGGAACATAAGGTGCCACGCTCCTTTTGGTAGCTACAGAGCGGCATTTGAAATGCGCTCTGTAGCTACCAAAAGGAGCGTGGCACCTGAAAATCTGGAGGTCATTTATGAGTCAATCCTATATTGTTTGGGCCCGCCGCACGCCCATGGGCAAGCTGACCGGCAGTCTTGCCTCAGTCCGCACCGATGACCTCCTTTCTTTAGTCTTTGAAGATTTTAAAAAATGGGCGCCATTTGATTTAAAAGAAATTGATGACGTGGTGGTGGGCTGTGCCAATCAGGCCGGCGAAGACAATCGCAACGTCGGCCGCATGGGCGTGATCCTGGCAGGCTTCCCCTTCGAGGTCCCCGCGGCCACCGTCAATCGCCTGTGCGGTAGCAGCCTTGAGGCCCTCACCGATGCCTTCGCCAAGATTGAGGCCAAGATCGCCGACTGTGTTTTAGTCGGTGGTGTGGAGTCCATGTCCCGCGGCCCCTATGTCCTCTCCAAGGCCGAGAGCGAATTTGATCGCGGCCAAAAAATGTATGACTCCTCCTTCGGCTGGCGTTTTCAAAATCCCAAAATGGCGGCACTGTTTCCCCTTATGGGGATGGGCGAGACGGCGGAGGAGGTGGCCACTTTACATAATATCTCCCGGGAAGATCAGGATCGTTTTGCCATGAACTCCCACCAGAAAGCGGCTGCCGCCTATCAGCGAAATCTCTTTCAAGACGAGCTCATTCCCGTCAAGGTGCAAAAAGGCAAAGAGTCCCTGCTGATCACCCGCGATGAATGCGTGCGAGAGGATTCCAGTTTCGAGAAGCTGCAAAAACTGAAACCGGTTTTCAGGCCCAATGGCAGCGTGACCGCCGGCAACTCATCGCCCATGAATGACGGGGCCAGCGGTGTGTTAGTCGTCTCGGAAAAATTCTTAAAGCAGCACAACTTAAAACCACTGCTTAAAATAACCGGCGCGGCCTCCCGCGGACTGCATCCCAACGTCATGGGCCTGGGCCCTGTGGTGGCCACCCAAACGCTGTGCCAACGCTACGGCATGAGTGCCGGGCAGTTTGATGTGGTGGAGTTAAACGAGGCCTTCGCCGCCCAATCTCTCGCCTGTATGCGCGAGCTGAAGCTGGACCCCGAAAAAGTGAATATCCGCGGCGGCGCCATTGCTCTGGGCCACCCCTTAGGCTGCTCCGGGGCACGCCTGGTGACCACCTTGGCCCATATCATGAAACAGGACGCTAAGTTAAAACGCGGACTGGCCTCCATGTGCGTCGGCGTTGGCCAGGGCATTTCCCTTGCGGTAGAGAACTGTTTATAATGCAAAAAAAGAAGAAACCACTTATCCTTGTCAGCGCCTGCTTAGCAGGTGTGCCTTGCCGCTATGACGGTGAGGCGCGAGAACGGTCGGAGGTGTTGCAACTTCTTCGTGAAGGCCTGGCACTGCCCGTGTGCCCCGAACAGCTGGGCGGCCTGCCCACGCCCAGAGCGGCGGCCGAGATCAGCGACAAACAAGTCCTCACTCAAAAGGGGCAAAATCTCACTGAAAGCTATCGCGCCGGTGCCGACGCCGCCCTGGCCTTGGCACTCAAGGCCGGCGTCTCTGAGGCCTGGCTCAAATCCAAATCACCCATGTGTGGTTGTGGGAAAATTTATAATGGTTCCCACACCGGCACTTTGATCGAAGGCGACGGGGTGTTCACTCAGAGGTTGAAGCAAGCTGGAATGAGGATCAAAGAAATCGATTAGGCGCTACGGGCCCGCGGTGACATTCATATCGCCCAGGATAAACGTCTCTCGAACCTTAGGTGGGGCATTACAATAGGTGGTTGCCTCGGCCATGGAAAAATTTCCTTCCACCACAGCGGCACCGTCGGCATCGCAGGAACCAGGATTCGCGAAGGTTTTAGTGGGCACCCTTTGGCTCACACCTCCGAAGCCTGGTGCATAATCGGCCATCTGGGCGGCCTTGCAGTTCCAATCCTGCGCCTTGCTCTTTAACTCCCTCAACATGGGTCGAATACTGTCATTATAGATTGGTCCGCTGCTAAATCCGATGCGACACACTCTACGCTTGTCGGGATCAGTACCGGCGGTGCGCTCACAGGCCCTCTGCATGGCCCTGACCGCCTCGAGTTTGCTGCAGGTCCTTTTCATTCGAAACTCCTCGAGTCCAAAATAATATTTTTTCTGGAGCTGGGCGAGATGGGCCTTGTTAATTGGATCGTTAGGGAAATCCCGCACCATATTGTTGGCCTGATTAAAAGCATCCGCATAGGCCTGCTGGCAGCGACGCCACACCTGACCAAAGCTCACGTTGCGCGGGGTAATTGTGAGTGCGGGGCCACTCCAGTTTGCCAGTCTGGCCTCCTCGGCCTCACGCTCGACCGGCGTCCTTGCGCCTTCCTTTCGATCACTCTCCTCGTTATTGGGAGGCTCGGCATTCCAAAAAGACATCATTGAGGCGCCGCTTTGGGGATTGTCTGGAAAGGACATATAGATGCCGTAGTAGGCCCGCTCGCCTTCGACTCCATAGCTGCCGCCAGAGTCGCGATTGCCCCAACGGCTATAACCACCAGAATGGGATGGGGCCAGGCCATTGATGCGGGCGAGGAAATCACCTTGCATATTATCGTACTGGGTTTCACACATATTCTTGATTTCCTCTTCGCCATGGCGCTGGCGCTTCTGCATCTCCGCCAACTGGGCCAGGGGAATCATCCGAGCACACTTGGCCCTCTGAGAGGTCGACAGCGTTCCACTCGGATAGCCCTGACAGCGCTCACACTGCTCGCGGGAGGTTAACTGGTTTGGAAAACATAGGGACTGACAAGAGTACACGCGATCAAAATAACGGTTGGGCAGACCATTGGGATTTTCCGCCGTGGCGGGATGAAATGAATCGCCACTTCCCTCATGGGCGTGGGTTTCCTGAGGGTTGTTATGGGTGAGATGGCTATTGTAATCATCCACCGCATGGTGGGGATGACCGGTCATGTGTAAAAATTCGTGTCCGAAGGTGGAACCAGTGGCATTCAGACCTCCCGAGTAGACATTGATCGTACGGGATGATCGTTCAGCATCGGCGGCAGCATGCCCGCGGCCGGTACTCACCTTGTCATTGGGGCAGGCCAGCTTGAGGCCGCCCTCACCGATCAGATCGTTGTAACTTTGCACCACCGCCGAGCGAAGGGAAGTGTGGGGAAATGGGCCATTGGCGGCGAAGCATTTAAGCAGGCCGCTAATTCCCTCAGAAACACTATTGGAAACAGTTTCAATCGCCGACGCGCGGGAACCGCATAAGCGACAGGTGGCCGCCGGTGTGCACGCGCTCCCACTGGCATTCCAGGTAACCGATTCAGAACCCGATCCATCATTGGCCTGGGTGAAGGGACACTGGGAGGCAAGTCGCGGTGGGGCCGGTTCATCGCTGGGTGTGAGATGAGGGCTCACCTGATTGCACCCGGTGGAAGTCGGGCGCGGGCCGCAGCTTTTGGCATCGATAATGGCCCCATTGCCGAGAAAGATACTATCGCCGCGCTGACAGGGAATGCCCGGATTGAGGGCGGCCAGGTTGGCGGTGAGGTTGTTGAATTGAGCGCTGCGGGCGGTGGCGTAGGTTCGGCACTGAACTGCATTGGTGGGACACAGGTCAATCAGACATTGTCGATAATCGTTCCAATATCCCGCCGCCTGCACGCTCTGAAAGAAAAAAATAAGGAGTAAACTAATCAATAATTGTATCAAGCAATTTCTCCTCGATAAGTTTACCGGCGCTAAACTTTTTCACTAAAAATTTCTGGGCCTTTTGACCGCTTCTTTTCACTTCGACCTCTTCCACCACTTCCCATTTATTTTGATTCAATTTTTCAAGAGTGGATTTGATCATGCCGTCATCGTTATAGAGTTTGGTCTCGCGCTCATCTTTGACGCCATCGAAGTTGGTGTCCGCTTCCTTGCGAGTATTGCCCACTCCGTAGAGGACCCACTTATCCTCCTTGCCGTCGCCATTTAAATCATACTTGGCCTCTTTCAAATCTCCCGTGGGAGAAAAGCTTCGCCACAGGTCGGTCTTGCCATCACCGTCGGTATCAACATTGGCCAATTTGGAACTTAAATCTGTCAGGGTTTCACCGGCCTGACCGAAGGAGGAGAAAGCAAGCACCACCAGAAGAAGGAAAAATATTTTTGTCATTACGATTAACCCCTCACACCACTCAAACAACAATTATAGCGGACTAAGGACTTCAACCAAATGGAGGTGCTTTTTTCCTGTCCTCCTGCCGTGAATCAAAGGACTTAGAAAAGAATTTGAAAATCTGAGCAGACTCTTAATATTGGCGATTATTTGTCTAATTCCCCAATGAAGGAAATAAGGCAGATTTTGACCTATTTTCATGATAGGATGCGCACAAATAGGTTTATTTTTGCCCTATTTTAAGGTAAGTAGCTCCATATGTTGAGAATCAATAAGAAAGTCGAATATGCGCTCATGGCCCTGCGTTTTATGGCCGACGAAAAAGGTCAAGGCGAACTGGCGTCGGCCCGGGAGGTCTGCGACAAGTTCAATACTCCCTTCGACACCACCGCCAAGGTCATGCAGGCGATGAATAACTCCGGCATTCTGCAATCGGTAAAAGGCATCAAAGGTGGCTACGTCCTGGCGCGCGACCTCGGCACCTTAACCTATATGGAGCTGGCGCGAATTTTAGAAAAGAAAATGGGCGAATCTCTGTGCCGAGGGTCCGAGGGAAATTGCGAGCTAATCTCAAGCTGTAATATCGTGGCCCCCATTGAGCGCCTCAATGTTACTCTCAATCAGTATTTAAATCAGCTGACCATCAAGCAACTTTTTGAGATGGCCTTCAGCTCCACCCCCAATCAAAAACAATCGAGTTTTCATGTATGACGGATCTACCTGTAAGCAGCGAGTATAAATATGGCTTCTATACCGACATCGAGTCGGAGGAATTTCCCAAGGGATTGAACGAGGAGATCATTCGCCTCCTCTCAAAAAAGAAAGAGGAGCCGGAGTGGCTCTTAAGTTTTCGCCTGAAGGCCTATAGGCACTGGCTCACCATGACTGATCCCGCCTGGGCCAAACTCAAAATTCCCAAAATTGATTTTCAAAATCTTTACTATTTTTCCCGGCCAAAGGAAAAACCGGCCATGCAAAATTTGGACGAGGTCGATCCTGATCTCCTGGCCACCTTCGAAAAGCTCGGCATTCCCATCTCGGAGCAAAAACGTCTGACCGGCGTGGCGGTGGATGCGGTGTTTGACAGTGTGTCGGTGCATACCACCCATCAGGTGGAATTGGAAAAGGCCGGGGTCATCTTCTGCTCTTTTTCAGAGGCGGTGAAGCAGCATCCTGAGCTGATCAAAAAATATCTTGGCAGCGTGGTCCCTCACTCGGATAACTATTACGCCGCTTTAAATTCCGCCGTTTTTAGTGACGGCTCCTTCGCCTTTATTCCCAAGGGCGTGCGCTGTCCGCTTGATCTCTCAACCTACTTTCGCATTAACGCCAAGGAGACCGGCCAGTTTGAACGCACCCTGATCGTGGCGGAGGAAGGCAGCTTCGTGAATTATCTCGAGGGCTGTACCGCCCCCCAGCGGGACGAGAATCAGCTCCACGCCGCGGTGGTGGAGCTTGTGGCGCTGGACAATGCCACCATTCGATACTCCACCGTGCAAAACTGGTACGCGGGAGACAAGGAAGGCAAGGGCGGCATCTACAACTTTGTCACCAAACGAGGCAACTGTCTGGGCGTGAACAGCACCATCAGCTGGACCCAGGTCGAGGCCGGCTCGGCCATCACCTGGAAGTATCCTAGCTGCAACCTCATTGGCGATAACTCCCAGGGCGCATTTTTTTCGGTGGCGCTGACCAACAATAAGATGCAGGCCGATACCGGCACCAAGATGATTCACATTGGGAAAAATACTAAAAGCACCATTATCTCCAAGGGGATCTCCACCGACTCCTCGGACAACAGCTATCGCGGGCTAGTCAAAATCAACCCCAGTGCCACCGGCGCCCGCAACTATAGCCAGTGTGACTCCATGCTGATCGGGGACAAGTGCGGGGCCAATACCTTTCCCACCATCGATGTGAAAAATGCCTCCTCGGTGGTCGAGCACGAGGCCACCACCTCGAAAATTTCCGAGGATCAGCTTTTTTATCTACAGTCCCGCGGGCTGGATAACGAGAAAAGTATCTCGCTCATCGTGAATGGATTCTGTCATCGCGTCTTTAAGGAGCTGCCGCTGGAATTTGCGGTGGAAGCGGTGAAGTTAATTGAGATGAAATTAGAAAACTCTGTCGGTTAATAAAGGGAAACGCTATGCTAGTTATTAAAAATCTCCATGCCAAAGTCGCCGGACGGGATATCTTGAAAGGCCTCAACCTGACTGTTAAGGCGGGTGAGGTCCACGCCATCATGGGTCCCAACGGCTCGGGCAAGAGTACCCTCTCCAAGGCAATCGCCGGCCATCCCGCGGTCACGATCACTGACGGCGATATTGAGTACCACTACAATGGGAAAGCGCTCTCGCTTAAACCCCTGGCCGCCTATGAGCGGGCCCAGCGGGGAATCTTTTTAGGCATGCAGTATCCGGTGGAAATCCCCGGCGTCAGCAATATCAACTTTCTGCGCGAGTCTTTTAATGCCGTTTGTAAATTTCAGGGCGCCCCTGAGATGGATGAGGAAGGTTTTCGCCAGCATCTGACGCCCAAGTTGAAACTCTTGGAGATGAATGAGAGCTTTCTTGACCGCTCGGTGAATGCCGGTTTTTCCGGGGGCGAGAAAAAGAAAAATGAAATTCTGCAGATGAGTGTTTTAAATCCGCGCATCGGCATGTTGGATGAGATTGACTCAGGCCTGGATATCGACGCCCTTCGCATTGTCGCCAATGGCGTGAACAAGCTGAAGAGCCGCTTTAACGCCGTTATCCTGGTCACCCATTACCAGCGTCTCCTCGACTATATCGTTCCCGATTTTGTGCATATTTTAAAAGATGGAAAAATTATTAAGACTGGAAATAAAGAATTGGCCCTCGAGTTAGAAGCTCGCGGTTACGACTCATAAGGATTGCTCGTGCAGACGATATCAGAAATCACTCAAAGCTGGACCAAAACTTTGGGCCCGCTATGTCAGGCACCGGAGCAGAGGCAAGCGCTCCAGGCCTTTATAAAAATGGGTCTTCCCGACCAGCATTTGGAGCCATGGGCCTATACAAAAACCTTGAGCGCTCTAAGCAAGGCCGGCCCGCTCTATGCTTCGGGCCGACCGGTGGAGCGCGCCTTCACTTTGCAGGGTCGCCAGGGCCTCGCTCTCCTAGATGGCAGAGTGGTCGAGTATATTCTGCCCAAGGACATTTCCCATCAGAAGGTGCCCCAAAAACACGATAGCTTTATTGACGGTCTCGATTGCTTGCATGGCATTCGCCCCGAGGCGCACACCAACCTTATCACTGCCACCAATGCCACGGAAGAAACTCTCTTCGTCTATCTGGGAGAATCCGAGAACGCCGCAGGTGCCATTACTCCGGCCCGCCTCAAATTTGACATCGCCCCCCACGGCCGGCTCAATTTAATTTTTATCTTAAGCAACGTCGCCAGGCCCGGCCTGTCCCTCTCCCATGTGGATTTGCATGCGGGAGAAAATGCCCAGGTGAGCGTGGCCGTCATAACCTCACCCAGCAGCGACCGCCTCACCTTTCATCGCTGGCGCACTTTTTTAAAGCGCGACTCGCGCCTAAGCTCGATGGTCCTCACGGTGGGCGGCGAACCATCCCGCCACGAGTTCGAGGCCCATCTTTTGGAAACAGGCGCCACGGCATCCGTACAGGGACTCTATCTCTTGGGCAAGAAACAGCATGCCGACATCCATACCATGATTCACCACCTGGCCCCCAACACCACCAGCTCCCAGCTCTTTAAGGCGGTGGTGCAGGATGAGGCCCACGGCGTCTATACCGGGAAAGTCGTCATTCATCCGGGATGCAGCGGTTCCAATGCCGGTCAAAAGGCCTTGGGCATGCTGCTGAGTAAAAATGCCCATTTTTCCACCCGCCCTCAGCTCGAGGTTTACAATGACGATGTGAAATGCGGTCACGGCGCGGCGGTCGGCCAGCTCAACGAGGATGAATCCTTTTATCTCACCTCGCGAGGCATCTCTCCCGAGCGAACCCGTCATATTTTGCTCGAGGCCTTCGTCGGAGAGATCGTCCAGAATTTTCCTGTGCCTTTGGCCAGGATTGAATTAGAAAAGGCGGTGCAAAGCTACTTCCAGACCGCCGTTGGTACTTTATCATGAAGATAGAATTCGACCTCGCCACCATCCGAAAAGACTTTCCCGTGCTGGAGCGGCGAGTGCATGATCAGCATCTGGTCTACCTGGATAATGCCGCCACCTCGCTTAAACCCTGGCCGGTGATTCGGGCGTTGGAAAGATATTTCACCCACGATACCGCCAATATTCATCGCGGCGTGCATTTCTTAAGTGAAGAGGGAACGCGCCGATACGAGGAAACCCGCCAGAGTGTCTGCTCCTTTATTCATGCCGCAAGTACCGAGGAAATTATTTTTACCAAGGGCACCACAGAATCCATTAATCTGGTGGCCCACTCCTGGGGCACCAATTTTTTGAAGGCAGACGATCTCGTTCTCCTGTCCACCCTTGAGCATCACTCCAATATTGTGCCTTGGCAGCTGGCGGTGGAAAAAATCGGGGCCAAGATTGTGGAAGTGCCCATCACTCACGAGGGTGAAATTGATCTTCCCGCCTATCGCGCAATTTTAAAACAGCACGGCCCCAAAGTTAAAATGGTGTCCATCACTCAAGTGAGTAACGGCATCGGCACGGTGACCCCGATTAAGGAAATGATCGACCTGGCCCATGAGGTCGGAGCTTTATTTCTGGTGGATGGCGCCCAGGCCATCTCTCATATCCCGGTGGATGTGCAAACGTTGAACTGTGACTTCTACGTTTTTTCCGCTCACAAGGCGCTGGGCCCAACCGCCTTCGGTGTTTTATACGGAAAAAAAGCGCTGCTGGAAAAAATGCCTCCTTACCAGGGAGGCGGCGACATGATTGATGTCGTGACCTTCGCCAAAACCACCTATAATGATCTTCCCCATAAGTTCGAGGCCGGCACGCCACCGATCGCTGAGGGCATTGCCTTCAAGGCGGCGCTGGAATACCTGCAAGAGATTGGCCTGGGTAAGATCGCCGCCTACGAGCACGCGCTGGTGGAATACGCCCTGGAAAAATTGCGCAAAATCCCCAAGGTCAATATTCTGGGCAATCCCAAAGAGCGCAGCGGGCTGGTTTCCTTTACCGTCCAAGGGGCCCATGCCCATGATCTGGGAACGCTGCTTGATCAGCAGGGAATTGCCGTCCGCACGGGACACCATTGCAATCAGCCGCTCATGCAATTTTATAAAATTCCAGGAACGGTGCGCGCCTCTTTTGCATTTTATAATTCAACTGAAGATATAGACCGTTTTATCCGAGCGCTTGTGAAGGCCCAGGAGTTACTGTAATGGAAACCCAGACTGCTATCGACATTGAAATCGCGCCAACCCCTAACCCGAATGCGCTGAAATTTATTCTCGGCCGTCCGGTCAAAAAAGAAGGCAACTCCACCTATCGCTCCCCCATGGAGTGCGGCGATAACCAGCTGGCGCGCCAGCTCTTTGCCATTCGCGGGGTCGATCAGATTCATTTTTTTGATAATACCATCACCATCACCAAATTCAGCTATGCGGACTGGGAGACGATTGAGGGGCACGCCACGCTGACCATTAAGGCCCTGATTGAAAATCATAACCCCGATTACTTTGACCCGGACCCTGAGGCCGATCGGCGCAAAAATCTCTCACCGGAACTGCAAAAGATCGAGGAGATTCTGGACCGAACCATCCGCCCGGGCCTGCAAGGTGATGGCGGGGACATTCAGACTTTAAGCCTCGATGGCAATGTCCTTCTGGTTCGCTATGCCGGGGCCTGCGGCACCTGCCCGAGCTCCACCACCGGCACCTTGGAGGCCATCCGCGCTATCTTGAAAGAAGAATTTAATCCTGAAATTGATGTCTACATCGCGCCTGAATTTTAGGAACAACCATGACATCGATTCCCCCATTTTCGCCGGAGCTGCAGAACAAAATCGACGTGCTTAAAGGTCGTCGCGTCCCTGTTTCGCTGGGCCGAATCTCTTTTGCCGGGCCGCTCCTGTTGGCCCCCATGTCGGCCATCACCTCAACGCCTTATCGGCTGCTGATGGAGGACCTGGGGGCCGGGGGCACGATCAGTGAGCTGATCTCGTGCCACGGAATTAACTATAAGGGCGTGAAGACTTTGCAGATGCTGAGCATCTCGCCCCAAGAAAAAAATGTGGGCATCCAGCTTTTTGGCGAGGACCCCGAGGCCATGGCCTTGGCCGCCAAACGGGTGGAAGAGCTTGAGCGTCCCCCCAAATTTATCGATATCAATATGGGTTGCCCGGTTCGGAAAGTTGTCACCAAGGGCGCCGGCTCCGCGCTCCTTCGCACCCCCGAAAAGCTGGCGACTTTTTTTTCCACCATTCGCCAGGCCATTAAGCTGCCTCTCACGGTGAAAATCAGAACCGGCTGGGATGAGGAATCCATCAATGCCCTTGAGGTGGCAAGAATCGCCCACCAGGAAGGCCTGGAATTCGTCAGCATTCACGGCCGCACCAGTAAGCAGCAGTACCGGGGCAAGGCCAACTGGGATGTTATTGAAAGCGTGGCCAAGGCCGCCCCCCTGCCCATTATTGGCAACGGCGATCTGGTTGTCCCGGAAGAAATCTTAAAGCGTTTGTCCAGGACCGACTGCAAGGCCCTGATGCTGGGTCGAGGGCCTTTGCGTTCGCCCTTTTTATTTTTGGAAAGTTATCTGACCCTTGATGACAGCATTATCTTTGGCCCGCGGGATTATCTGGAAGTGCTGGTGCGCTATCGCCATTATTTGGAAGCTCATGTCTCCCTTCCCCGGGTGATTGAAACTCAAATCAAAAAGCACGCCGTGTGGATGGTGGCCGGAATGCCGGGGGCCTCACAATTTCGCGCCCAGGTTTTTGCCTGCCCCGACCTCCCGACTTTGTGGACGTTAATTGTAGAGTATTTTCAGGAGTTGAAAACCGGCCCGGACTTTCGTCAGGTGCCCGACGATGACTTTATGGAGGGCGGGCATGGTTAGGCCTACTGCTTAACCAGATCGACCCTGCGGTTTTTGGCGCGCCCTTCCTCATCTTCGTTGGATATTGTCGGGCAAAGTGGGCCGACGCCGTAGCCTTTTAAACGGGCCGCCTTGATACCGTGAGTGGTGGTGAGGGCCACAACCACGGCCTCAGCACGGGCCTGGGCGAGCTTCATGTTATCCTCAACCTTCCCAACAGAATCGGTATGGCCGACAACCCAAAGATTCAGCGAGGGGTCTTTGTTAAGCAGCTTGACCACTTCCTGGAGGGCCGGCGTCGATTCTGGTTTGAGCACCGACTTCCCGGTATCAAAGTAAATACCGTAAACCGCCACATGCCCCGTGGCCTTGAGGTCTTTTTCAAAAGAGGCGGCGTCGGCCACGATATGTTGCACCATCGCCTTCTTCTCGATAATCCTCAGCCAGATTGCGCCATTGCCTTTTTCCGCCTGGGCCCAAATCTCCCGCCCATCGATCACCACTTTGCCATTTACCCAGCGCTGCGGATCGCTGCTCACGATTGTCCCTCCGATTTTGGTCAGGGCGGATTCATAATTTCTCACCACTGCCAGGCCACTCTGGTCGGTCTTCCCCTGCTCAAGCTTGTAGGTCAGAAAAGTAAACCGTCCCTCTTGGTGCTGTTTAGGGCCTTTTCGCACATAAAAATCGTAGCCGTCATATTCTTTGGTTTCACAATTTTGAAGGTAGTAATCCGGCATACGTGTGGGAAATAAATGATGGTCAGCGCAGCCGACCTTATCGGGAGTGGCGAAAGTTTGCTGACTGAAACCAAACATAAGGACAAAGATAAAGGCTAGTTTAAAAAAAACCACGACAGCTCCCCCTAAGATGAATTGCTTGAATTCATTATAAGCATATTGTGAATCTCAGCAAATCCTGACTCTTGTCAGAAATTTCTTTTTTTAAGATTTTTTGTCATATTCCGATACTCATACTCTGGCTGACGAATGAGGAGATAAATTATGGTCAAAGGAAACGAGGTCTATGCCGGTTTTTGGATTAGAGCGGTGGCATTGTTGATTGATTGTGTCGCATTTATGGTCATCGTGAGCCTTGGTTCGTACTTACTCTTCGGCAACACCGCAGACCCGGCGATCATGAACGAAAACCCCCTCATTTTTCTCCTCAATATGTTTTTTCAAATCCTGTGCAGCATTCTCTACTTCGGAATTCTCCAGGCCTCCATGCTCGGGACTCCGGGAAAACGAATCATGGGTCTCAGGATCGTCGCGGCGGATTTAACGCCGGCCAGCTTCGGCCAATGCATCGGTCGCTACTTTGCTTCCTGGTTATCCTCCATGATTCTAGGCCTGGGATATTTCTGGGTGGGCTTCACTGATAAAAAACAAGGCTGGCACGATAAAATAGCAGGCACCTGTGTGGTGAAGGCTAAATTCCTGGAGAAAAGCAGCGTTCATGCAGACCGCGAAAAGCGAGCGGCCTAGCGTCTAAGTCATTTAAGAGTGAAAATGCGCCCATGGAAATTCTGTACCGGCGTGCCATGGTGTAAGATTTTTTTACAGATGTAAGTATTATTTTTGATCAGTTCATTCATATGAGGTGAGCATTGTTGAAAAAATATTCTCGCTTATCTGTAAATTGGCTTGAGCATTTACGTTATGAGCTTGTTTAAAAATTACCCCGCCAGTTAATGACTTAATTTTAAAAAAAACAGCCTATCCCTCAAATGTGCCCTTCAATTTTCGACCTAAAAATGTGTGGTATGAAGGATAAAAAAATGGGGAGAGCGATGAATTTAAAAAATCTAAGAAATGAAGTTCTGGTGCAAAATACCAAAAATTTAATCAAGGAAGAAAATCGTATTCTGGCAAAAGTTCTGGCGCACTTTTTAGAAATCGAAGAACGCAAACTCTACCTGGAACTGGGTTATGGGAGCCTGTTTTTATTTGCAGTCAAGGAACTGGGTTACAGCGAGGCCTCGGCCCAAAGAAGAATTGATGCCATGCGCTTTCTCAAGAAAACACCTGAGGCGCGGCCCATGGTGGAGAAGGGCAATCTCAATTTAAGCAATCTCTCGCTGCTTGAGCGAGTGTCAAGAGAGGCCCAAGCGACACACGCTCAAAATGTGGCCGCACTCAATCTGCTTCATGAGGAACCAATTTCCGCTCTGGAGGCCGAAACTAAGTTGCGCGGATATTTTAAGTTGGAAACAAAAAAACGAGTTGTCAGGATTGAAATGGACGAGGAAACGTATCAGCTTTGGTTGGAGACAAAGGCAAAGCTTGGCGAAGCAAAAGATTCTGCTGCCCTTAAAAAATTATGTGAATCGCAAGTTGAGAAACCACAGAAAAAAGTTCGGCAAAATCCCAAGACCCGCGTGGCAGGAGTCGTGTTACGACGAGAGCTCTTAAAGGAGGCCGAGCATCGCTGCGAGTACGTCAATCCTATCAACGGCCAGCGCTGTGAAAATCAACATTTTCTTCAGTGTGATCATAAAATTCCATACTTCCTCGGGGGAAAAACGGTGCAGCAAAATATGCGAGTACTCTGTCGGCAGCACAATCAGCTGGTTTATCAAGATTTGAAGGGGGAAAATGTTTTTTAGGTTATAAGCTAGCGACAAAGGAATGATTTATAGTCCACACCATGGTGACAATGGTTTTACCGTTCCTCTTTTTAATAAATATATGAAAAGAGCAATACCGCAATTTAATTCTACATTGCATTGCTAATAATAAGGAATCTCCTCCACGCTAAAAGGCAACATACCCTGCCGCGCGAAGCAAGAAAAATCATTTTTAGAGTGAGAGTCATCATTGCCCGTTCAGGTTCGTCGCTCAACAATGGATTCTTCGACGACCATAGAACGGAAAAGAAAAAATATGATGCCTGTGATGCCCAGGAAAAGAATTCTTGTCATTGATGACAATGCTGATCATCTGTTCCTGGATAAAACCATTCTTGAAAGCGGAGATTATGAGGTTTTCACCGCCCAAAGCGGGCAAGAAGCTTTGGCGACTTTATCCAAGATCAGTCGGCCGGATTTAATTCTTCTTGATATGCAGCTGAACGAAATGTCCGGTCTTGAATTTTTAACCGTATTGGAGGAAAAGAAACCTGAGATTCTTGAAACTGTCCCGGTTGTTTTTCTCACAGCATCGGAAACGGTTCCTCCCAGTCGGGCCAGAGGGTTTATCCGAAAACCCTTGGAGATCGATAATTTTTTGCGAGAGGTAAAGCGCTTTATCGAATTGCGAGCTGGGCCAGCTCAATGACTAAACTCAGGCCATTGTCGAAAAAGCCAAATTCACCTAATATTTATGGCGTGTGACAACGATGAAGAAACTAAAGCCCACTACACCACAACGTCGTAAAAAAAACGTCCATCCGATGGTTGTCGGCATCGGGATGTCGGCGGGCGGTCTTGAAGCGGTGACTCAGCTTTTCTCGGTCTTGCCGGACAACACTGGGCTGTCGTTTGTGCTGATTCAACACCTCGATCCCACTCATGCCAGCACCGTGAGCGAAATTCTCGGCCGAAAAACCAGGATGAAAGTGGCGCAGATCGTGGATCGCATGCCCGTGCGGGCCAACCAGGTCTATGTCATTCCACCAAATTCCGACGTCGCGCTTAAGGGTCAGGAGCTGCGGCTTCAGACAAGAGGCACCACGCCTGGTCCCCATATGCCCATCGACTTTTTTTTTAGCTCCCTTGCCAAGGATCGAAAGAGCGCCAGCGTGGGAATCATCTTGTCGGGAACAGGGAGTGACGGCACGCGGGGATTTCAGGCGATCAAAGCCCAGGGAGGATTCGCGATCGCACAGGAGCCGACCTCGGCCAAACACGATGGCATGCCTCGAAGTGCCATTTTGGCGGGAGTTGTCGACCTCATTCTCGCTCCCGAAAAAATCGCCCTTGAGCTGGCAAAATTTAATCGCCCCGGTTACGTCAGAAAAATTGAGAGTCCAGGCAAAAAAATGCCGGACAAAGCCAGCTTTGAGTTCAGTGCCAAAGACCCCTTCGATAAAATTATTGAGTTCCTTCGCGACACTGTTCGCCTTGATTGTTCGCAATATAAGACAGGCACCATTGGCCGGCGTATCAAGCGGCGTATGAACCTGCACAAGATTGCCGACCTGGAGAGCTATGCCAGCTTCCTTCAGGCCAATCCCGAAGAGACCAATTCCCTTGCCGCCGATCTTCTTATTCATGTCACGGAGTTTTTTCGCGACCGCGACACCTTTTCATCCTTAAAAGAAGTGATCTTTCCCAAGCTAATCAAGAATCATTCGCCAGGAGTTCCCTTACGAATTTGGGTGCCGGGATGTTCGACCGGTGAGGAAGTCTATTCTCTCGCCATTTCGCTCTTGGAATTCATGGAAACAACTTCCGCTCAGATTCCATTTATGATCTTCGGTACCGATATCGCCGACCCTGCCATCACCATCGCCCGTCGGGGAATTTACCCCGAGAGCATCAGTAAAAATGTCTCCCCACGACGCCTCAGTAAATATTTTCTGCCGGTGGAGGGCGGTTATCAGATTGGGAAATCCATTCGCGAGCGTTGCCTGTTTTCACATCATGACGTCACCAGCGATCCCCCTTTTGCAAAAATGGACCTCATCTCGTGCCAGAATGTCCTAATCTACTTTGCCCAGGACCTGCAGAAAAAGGTCATCCCGATTTTCCATTATGCTTTGAATCCGGGAGGATTTCTCTGGCTTGGTCGCTCCGAGGGCCTTACCGCCTTTCCCGAGCTGTTTCAGCAGGTGAGCAAGAAATATAAAATCTATCAAAGGCAAGGCCCGGCCCATCGGGCCGCCCTACACTTTCGTCCTTCTTCCATCCTGCCCTCAGGTGCAATTTCTCCTTCAGAACAGCGCCCCTCCGTGGACCATAGAATCGCCGTTCAGCGGGAGGCCGAGCGCCTCGCCCTGGAAGAATACGCTCCCCCCGGCGTGGTGGTGGACGAGGCCCTGGAAATCCTGCAGGTAAGAGGGAACACGGCACCTTTTTTAAGCTTGGAGGCCGGCAGACCGAGCTTAAATCTCATCAGCATGGCCGGGCCAGAGCTCGCGGCCGAGCTTCGCCATGCCATCAGTCAGGCAAAAAAAACGGGTTCTCCGGCCGAACATCAAGGCGGAAAAAATAATTTCAAGGTCACCCCGATTAAAATGCGGGCCCCCTCAAAGGAGTACTATTTCTCCATTGTCTTTGAAAATGCCACCGGCAAATCAAGGCGACCTCAGAAGAAAATCCCAAAGAAGGCAAGACCAAGCGAAATCCTTTCGCACGAACACCAACATTTACTGAGTGAGTATCAGTCCGCCAGCGAGGAACTGGTTTCCGCCAACGAGGAACTTCAATCCACCAATGAGGAACTGCAGAGCACTAACGAGGAACTTGAAACTGCCAAGGAGGAGCTGCAGTCAGGCAACGAGGAGCTCACGACGGTCAACGAGGAGTTGCAAAATCGAAATGCCGAAATCCTCAGTCTCAGTAATGATCTCAGTAATCTGCTCACCAGTGTGGAGATTCCGATCGTGATGGTGGGCCAGGACAAAAATATTCGCCGTTTCACTCCCAATGCCGCCAGGATTTTTAATCTCATCCCCTCCGATATCGGACGCCCGATTGGCGACATCCGACCCAAGATTAAAAACCTGGAGCTGGAGGAGCTGGTGGCAGAGGTCATCGAGTCGATGAGCATTAAGGAAATTGATACTCAAGACCAGGCGGGCATCTTTTATAAATTGGTGGTACGGCCTTATCGGACAGCAGAAAATAAAGTCGACGGCGCGGTGATTGCTCTTATTGATATTAACGACCTCAAGCATGCGGCACTGGACTTACAGAAGTCCCGCGATGACGCCCAAACGATTATCGAGAGCATGCCAATTCCGCTTTTGGTGATTGGACAGGATCTTAAAGTCCGACTGGCCAACAGAATTTTTTACCAAACCTTTCGGGTTAACCAAGAGGAAACCACCGGGCGCTTTCTTTTTAACTTAGGCGAAGGCCAGTGGAATATCCCGCGCCTTTTAAGGCTGATTGATGCCACCCTGACCCGCAATGAAATGTTCAAGGACTTCGAGGTTGAGCATGAGTTTCCCCAGATCGGAAAGCGAATCATCCTCTTGAACGCCAGACCGGTCCAGATGGTGGGAAGCGGGTTGAAGATTGCCCTCCTCGCTCTTGAGGACATCACTGAGCGAGTGACGGCCGGCAAAGAGCGCATCGATCTCCTGGCGCGGGAAAAGGCGGCGCGCGAGGAGGCCGAGACGGCCAGCAAGACCAAGGATATTTTCTTTGCCACCCTTTCCCACGAGCTAAGAACGCCACTGACGACTATCCTGGCGTGGGCGCAGCTCATTAGAACGGGCAAGATTGCAGAGGACAAACGCGACCACGCGGTGGGCCTCATCGAGCAGTCCGGCAAGGCCCTGGCCCGCCTGATTGAGGACTTGATGGATGTCTCGCGCATTCATTCAGGTAAACTGACGCTGGAACGGCAGATGATTTTTCCCTGTAAAAGTGTAAGGGAAACAGTGGAAGACCTCCGTCCGTCGGCCGAAAGTAAATCTATTCAAATAGAAACTCAGCTTACGGCGGCCAATGCTCCTCTTTATGCCGATCCCGTGCGCCTGAAACAGATTGTGGCCAATCTTCTCACTAACGCGATTAAGTTCTCTCCCAGAGGAACAAAGATTGAGGTCCAAGTTGACGAGAGCAAGGCCTCCTTTGGGAAGTGTTACCGGATTCGGGTGAGGGACCACGGCAAAGGCATTGCTCCCCGATTTCTCCCTCACATTTTTGAGCATTTCAGCCAGGAGGACAGCTCCTCCACCCGCACACATGGCGGCCTCGGGCTCGGACTTGCCATTGTGCGCGGTCTGGTAGAAATGCACGGGGGGATAGTTCAGGCGGAAAGCGAAGGCCTGGGAAAAGGCGCGACCTTCACGGTCCTACTCCCGCTTGACACAAAAGAGCAGCAAACAGTTATTGGGCCATCCCACAAAATAGACGAAGCGAGTCCTCAAAATCCCAGGCCCGACCTACAAGATGTCCGCATTCTTGTGGTGGATGACGAGGCCAACGCCCGAGAGGTCATACAGGAGGCCCTCAGCACTTATGGCGCCGAGGTTCACACCGCGTCCACAGTCAAAGAGGCGCTTGTGGCCATCCCCGCCTTCAAACCCCAGGTACTCGTCAGCGATATTGCCATGCCCGAGGAAGATGGATACATCCTAATCCGCAAGGTGCGCCAGCTACAATCACAGACCGAATGCAATATTCCCGCCGTTGCCATCACGGCGTATGCCGGTGTCGAGGACCGAAAGCGGGCCCTCGAAGCCGGATTTGATGAGTACATCCCCAAACCCTTTGATGCAGCAAAGGTCGCGGATCTTATTGCGAAGCTGCTGAACAAGGTGCCAGGAGCCTAATCATTTTTACATAGCGCCGGGTTTGCAGTGGAAAACATTCTGAATTTTGGGCATAGTCCTGGCGCATGAATACACTCATCAAATTACTGGCCCTTCTGGGGCTTTTGTCCACGGCCGTGCATGCCACCATCCTTGGCAAGGACAACCGTCAACCCATGACCAGCACCCAATATCCTTGGACTGCCATTGGCCTTTTGGCCATCGGTAATACCGGAGTTTGTACGGCTACTTTAGTGGGCCCGCGACTTATTCTGACCGCTGCCCATTGCCTGGTGGATGCCAGAACTAAACGTCTGCAACAAGATATCACCAATGTGGTTTTCTATCCCAACTACATGGGTGGTAAGGCCCGTCATGGCGCTAAAGTCGTGCGCAGCTGGGTGGGCACATTCGACGCCCAAAATGAACGTTGGTCTGATTGGGCGGTCGCCGAATTGGAAGCCCCCTTGGGCAAGATCTATGGATTCGTGCCTGTGGTGAGCTATACCGGCGTCTTCCTGAACTTTGCTCCGTCTAAAGTCACCCTAGCCGGCTATTCGACCGATTTCTTGTCAGGCCAAACAGCAGGGGTCGATGTGGATTGCCAGTTGCGCGCCCAGCTCAAGGTCGATGATGCGAGAAAGGTCGTCACTCACGATTGTGACATGCGCCCAGGCGCCAGCGGTGGTCCGATCTTAATGTTCGTGAACAGCCGGCCTCAGGTGGTCGCGGTCAACGTCGCCGAAAAAGATCAGTACACTTTTTTTACCAGACAGATGGGCATTGATGTTCAGTACAACATCAACACCGCCATGAATCTGGCTGTGCCCACCGACGTCATGATGTCCGCCATCACGCTCATGAATCTCGACTAAGGCTTTTCTCATCAGGTAAAATTAACTAACATTAACTTTATTAAAACGCCTGAAGCGAGGGACGCAGCATGACGACTTCTCATCATTTTTCTGTCATTCGTTCCCTCAATGCCACCCTACTCATCATTTGTGTTTGGTGTTTGAATTTGACGGTAACGAATCGTGCGTTGGCGCAAATACCGACGCCACCGCCCAGCTTCCCCACAAGTATTCCCACAATTCCCCCGGGAGGAGCGACTTGCGTTCCTGATACAGGACCTGTGGCCTGTGCGAACGGTGTCACCCAAAAGCAGCTGGCCGACGTGCGCGCTTTGTTGGCAGGAGAACCTGCCAATGTGATTGAGGCCAAGGTGCAAGAAATTTGTAACGACCCTGGGGTTACGGCACAAAAGCTGGCGTGCTTAATGAATCCAGTGCCACTACCACCCGAGTTGCAGCCACCGTCGGAGCTTGAACTTCCCGAGTCATTGCAACGCCGACTGATCATGAACAATCAGGTTTCTAAAATCACGCCCGACCAGTGGCCGTCCTGGGCGAAAGATTTGTCCATGGGCAACGTCCCGCCAGGAATTGATCCTTATTTCCCTGAAGAGCGTGAGGCCTTGCTGGCATTGGGTTTTACTGAGGAAGATTTAAAAAAGCTGCCTCCCGGAGGCGAACGCCTGAATGAGGTTTTGAATCAGTATGCCAGCGAGCAATATGAGAACGTCAAGGGAATGGCCATTAGCTATTCCGGGGGCTATTTGTTCGGAGTCGCACTGGTCATCGCGTACGCGGTCTTTGGGGCCTTGCCCATTTTTCTGCGCTGTAAATCCATGCCCTCATCAATTATCTTTTTTACCTCTTCAATGGTTTATATCGTAAAAGTCCTGGCAACCTTGGCGACCTATCTTGATACCATTTCAACTATTGCCGACACCATGGAAGGCAAGCCGGCGGAACAGCTCAAGGCCGGGATTGAAGAATATAAGCGCGCCATCAAGCAAGGCAAAGCTTTTGCCAAGGATGGAGAAGCGATGGTTGATCGTGGAGAGGACCTGTACGACATGTGCAAGAGCATGGGGTATGATGCCGCACAAATCTCCAACTGCGTGAATACCGCGAACCAGTTTGGTGTTGACGCCGAGACCTTGAAAAATCGCGGAGTGGAATGGCTCAACTGCGAAATGGACCGAGTTAAGCAGGCCTCTGCGGATCAATTTGCCATGATTGATCATGTCTATCAGGTCATGAAAACCATGAAAACGTTGGTTCTGACAGAGGCGATAAGTACCACCGTCATCTCCGCGGCCTGGGGAGTCTCAGCGGGCTTTGCCATCGCCGAGGCGGTCAATCCAACCACTGGTTTTGGTTCTTGTGTCGCTCAATACGTTCCGCCCGCGCCCCAAGAAAACAAGAAAATGTTTACTCAATTCATGCAAAATTTTTTGGGAATGCAAAAGGCTTTTGCCGGCATGGAAAATGCAGAAGAGGAATTTAGCAGTGCCGGATTTAACTGGTTATTCATCATTTTGGCCGCGGCGGGCGTATGGCTGACCCTGACGGCGGCCGTGATTACCAGTGCCATTAATGGTGTCAATGTTGGAACCATGCGTGCTTTGTTCCTGGGGGCCGCAGCGATTCAGGCCATTATCGGTATGGGTTTTTTATGGTCGGCCTATTCGTACACCTCGGATCTCTTGGATCAGCTCACAATCTTACGTCGTGCCATGCAACGGACGTTGCGGAATGAAGGAGTCAGCTTGGAGTCGGGAGACTGGACAAAGGCCCAAGAGCATTTGGGTGTTAAGGATATGAAGGCAGAGGACCGCGATAAATTTGATCCGTGTACCAAAAAGGCCCTGGACAATAACCCCACCCAGACGGCCACTCCCATACCTTCGCCCCCGGGTGGATGGCCGACAATCCCTCCTGGCGCGACCATTCCTCCCGGATTGCCCACACCGCCGGGTAGTAGTTTTTTATGGCCTGGCATGGACGGCAAAGAAAATATTTTGCAGAGACCCTGGCGTAATTTATTCACCGAAAAATGGCACGCAATAATCAAGGACTTGATGGGGCAAAACTTTGTCTCAAGCGCTTATGCGCAAACCCCGAAACAGAAAAGTAAGAGGACCGATAGTTATTGTATCACCAACAATAAATTTCAGCCGGATTATGGATGTGACTGTCGTCAAACCGGAAGTTGCTTCACACCGAATACCTTAAGTTTCAAGATCGA
Source organism: Bdellovibrionales bacterium GWA2_49_15 (assembly GCA_001769855.1). Lineage (GTDB taxonomy): Bacteria > Bdellovibrionota > Bacteriovoracia > Bacteriovoracales > Bacteriovoracaceae > GWA2-49-15. Next base: position 349,262 of record MEPP01000001.1, read on the forward strand.
TAAGCGCATTGATCCCAAAGGGATGAAAAATCACGTTTCACTTTATCGCGATGTCAATAAGGCGATGGATTTGTTATCTCAAGATCGAATGGCCGAAGTGCAACATTTAACCAAGAATTTCCCCCAACGGATTGATTCTCTCAAGAAAGAACAAGTCTACTTAAACAAAGTCCTCAATCAGTCTCTGGCGGCCAAGAAAAAACCAAGCATTAACATCGAAGCCGATGCAAAAAATCTGAACCAACATCTACAGAAGCAGTTTGAAAAGAAGGTCAATAGTTTGCCTGCGAAAGATCGCAATCGTGCTCTGGGCATAATGTCGGGGGCCTCGACTCCGCCTAAGGGAACCGAAGAGGCCTTGGCACGCAAAGATAATTTGCTTTCCAAGGGGATCAAGAGCTTGGCGAAATTTTTGAGCTCTCTTGGCCCACTAGGAAAAAAACGCTACCCAAGTCAGGCCAAAGGCAAGAAAGATCACAACGGCGATGAAGTATTCTCAGACTTTGCCGCCGTCGATTGGTCCGACGCCGGGGTCGTTGACAGTGAAGGAGTTGCACCGCCCGGTGAGGACACCTTGGAAGAATATGAGATTCAAGAGAGCGACATTATTCAAGATAAAGCAGCGTCTCTCTTTCAAATTATTTCCAACCGCTATTTGAAAAGATTTATGGATGCCAAATAAAGCAATTAGGATCAAGAGGCAGGCAGGGGCCACCTTAGAAGAGATTTTGCTCTCGCAAGTTTTGATAAACGAGAGCATTATGCTGCTGACAAAGCACGCGCATGTTTTGCTGCACCGTTTTTCCGCCGAGGAAGTAAGGCACCTTATGATCCGCCTGAAGAAAGTGCCTGTTCTCACAGCGCCGCCCGTTTTGGCCGACATACTGGCACTGATGCTCGGCCTGTTTTAAGAGTTCTCGCCTCAGAACTACGCCCGCAATCCGAGTCGTAGGCGCTTGTCGGACTTTCTTCTGTGGCCTTTCAACTTGCGACTCACATAATTTTTTGATGGCACTCGCATCTTTAGCTTCGCCTAGTTTGGCCTTCGTCGCCAACCAAAGCTGATACGTTTCTTCGTCCATCTCAATTTTAACCACCCGTTTTTTATTTTCTAACTTAAAATATCCGCGCAACTTGGTTTCCGCTACCGCCGGAAGTTGGTTCCTCTTGAATCAAATTCAGCGCGGCCACATTTTGGGCGTGGGTCGCCTGGGCCTCTCTTGATACTCGTTCAAGGAGCGATAGGTTGCTCAAGTTGAGATCGCCCTTTTCCACAATTGGCCGCGCTTCAGGCGTTTTATTTATAAAGCGCATGGCCTCAATTCTCCGCTGGGCCGAGGCCTCTTTATATCCAAGTTCTTTGACCGCAAACAAAAAGAGGCTCCCGTACCCAAGCTCCAAATAGAGCTTGCGAGTCTCGATCTCCTGAAAATGCGCCAAAACCTTGGCCAAAATTCGATTCTCTTCCTTGATAAGATTTTTGGTATTTTGCACCAGAACTTCATTCTTCAGATTTTTTAAATTCATACCGCCTCCCATTTTTCTTTCTATATACCATAGATTCCAACGCCAAATTTCTCTTGCGCATTTGAGCCATAAATCATTTGCAAAAAATTTTAATCGTTTACCGGCCACTCGATTTTCACTCACGTTTAAAACTCAAACTGTTACGTCTAAGCGCCTATTACAGCAAATTATTTTTCATGAATGCCTCTCTCACGTGAGCGGGCCGAACAAAAATAATTCTTACTTTAAAAAGAAAATTCTTACACAGTTTCCCTTCCCGAAAGGTGCCAGGTCCATTTTGTTATCTCTATTCGTTAATGAAATGGACCTAGCACCTTTCAGCGGACAAGGCTCCTGGCACCTGGCCCAAGCAGCAGATAGAGCTCCCGAAGCTCAGCGGGTGGCGGGGAATCTTGGCCCAAGATTTTGTAGTGCCGCTGAAACTCCCGCACATATTCGCGCCGAAGTTCCCAGGCGGTCTTATAAAGTTCGCGATCGCCACACTTTTTGGCGATCTTTAACTCATCCGAATAAGCGCTGATCTCAGAGGCCGCCTCAATAAACTCCGTCACCGTGTCTCGGTTCTTGCCGCTTTCATAAACCTTGGCCTTCCAAATTGCCCAGTCGACTTTATCACCCGCCACTCCATGCCGATGCCCTAGCTGAATGGCGTGCCGGAGCTCATGCAGCAAAGTGACTGGCCCCGCTTCCCGATCCAGAATTATCAGGGCCGGAGTGGTGTACTCATCAAACCATCCCACAATCTCATCGCTGGCGGACACCGGCATTCGCGCCGGATGAAAAGGTAGCTGGCGCACCCGCCGGGACACGTTGGGAACCCACTCAATTTTGCTGCCCAGCTTGTGCGCCAAGGCCTTAAGCTCAGAGTAAGGCGGAAGCTGCTCCACCTTTTCCTGCCCACTCACGCTCAGCCATTTGCAATCCGCCAAATCCAACTCCGAGGCCTGCGCCAAGAGTGGAAACAAGAACAGAATTTTAAGTAAAAAAGATGCCATGTCCTGTGGCTACCAAGGCCACGCCAAACTTTCAAAAGAAATCTCCCAGAAAGGTAATAAAATCACACCCTCCCATACCCTATAAAAAGCACCCACCCGATTGAGCCCGATGCCTCTTTCTGGCAACATAAGGACTTCACCTGCAATGATGAGGCGCCATGTTCTTAAAGTCCTGTTATTCCCTACTTTTGGCATTCATGCTGATGGGTGCGACGGTGCCTTCTTTGGGCGCAACCGATGCCCAGACCACCGTGCAGGCACTGGAATCCTCCGCCGCGTGGAAGAAGTTAAATTCCCACACCAAGGCCATTCAAAATAATATCCTGATTCACCTGATCACCAAAAGCATCAGCAATATCGAAAGCTGGGGCGTTGATTCAGTGGAGCTGGGAATCAGTGACGGGCTGATCGCCAAGGTCATCTTTACCGTCAATCGTTCGGTGGAAAAAAATGACAACTCCACCGGGCCGGCGGATAAATTTCTGGTGCGCGACACTTTAAAAATCGGCATGCGCCTCGGCTTTGGCTACGTCGTCTCGGGGGATGTGGCCTTGATCCGCCAGTACTCCCTGATCTACCCGGTGGCCACCAAGCGCGAGGGGGCCTTTCACAACAAATTTATCGCCAACCTCTTTCTCCCCTATCACGTGGCCAAAAATAAGCTCCCTCCCAAATACGTTCTTCTGATCGAGGACTCTCTGGAGGGCCGCGGGCGCGTGAATATTGGAGGTCTCATCAACTTCCCGGTGGGGCTCGATACCCGGCTTTCCGCCATCCATCTCCACCGCACCTTTTACGATGCCAAAGACAGCGACTCCATGTTGATTTTCGACGATCAGTCCCGCTCCACCAAAGTGGCCACCGAGCTCTACGCCGGCCTTTCGAGTATCAATCTCCCGATGTTTAACGGCTCGCTGGAAAGCGGCGAACTCAATCGTCAGTATGTGCGAATTCCCCGCACCGTCTTGGACAAGAACACCGCCGCCGCCGATTCAATCTCGCTCGGCATGTGGGAAAATAACCTGGCGGGCATTAAAAAATTCGGAACTCTGCGCCTGCTGGATGATACCTTTATCGAAAAATATTATCGCTACACCATCTTCGGCCTGGCCTACGTGGAGGCCAGAAATCGCGAGGATCACTTCACTGAAACCATTCCCGTTCCCGGCCAACCTGACCCTGGCGTCTACGAGCACTACCAGCTCTACCACGACAAAACCGCCAAGTGGATGTGGCCGACCTCAGGTGAGAAAAAATATAAAAACGTGGTGCTGACTGGTGAGCCGGAAACCACCGGAGAGATCAAGCGCGCGAGTATGCTGGTCTCCTTTCGCATCCAGGACCTCAAAACCAATCAGCGGGAAATCGGGCCGGGCTATCTGCATATGATCGACACCATCACCCGTGAGAAAAATTTTTTGAACTTTGAATATCTGGGAAAGAACGGCCACTGGGGTACCACCAACTTAAAATTTGATGTCTATTTTTCCGAGCACAATTTGAAACGCCTGCAAACCGTTTCCAGCGAGGAAATTTGGAAGCATGTGGCGCTGGTCACCGCTCAACCAAAAATGGCAAACTTGGAAGGACGGCGAGTCCTGCGAAAAGATCTGTGGAAAAATCGACATCTTCTGCGTGTCGCCCAGAATGTGCGCGCCTTTCTGAAATCGCTGGCGAAGTACCAGCATAAACCCAAGGCGGTGGAACAGCTACGGGCCTTGTCGAATGCCATTAAAGAGATCACCTACCTCTCGGAATCGGCCTATAGTCCCTACGGGCTGGCGGCGTTAGTCGAGATTCTGGGCAAGGATACCGTCTACTTTTTCGCTCACTTTAGTATTCCCGATGATTATTTAAAAGAACTCACCACCGAGACGGTGCTCGAGCGCGTGCGCGGGCCTAAGCCGGGTGCCAATGATGTCTTTCATCCCTTCGTGTTCAATAATGCTCACCAGATTTATTATTTTTTCTAAGACCCCTTGACTTACGCATAACTTACGCTCTATACTTTTGCCATGGGTCTGACTAAAAAACAAATGGACGTCTACCAGTTTATCTCGGACTACCTGGAGAAAAACGGGCGTGCGCCCACCCAAAAAGAGATCAAGGATCATTTTGGACTTAAATCTTTCGGCTCGGTTCAACGCTACATCCAGTATCTTGCGAATGCAGGTCTCTTGGAAACAGATTGGAACGCCCGCTGTGGGATTAAAGTCCAAAATGCCCCCGCCCCTGAACACCATTCTCAACTCCGTTCTCAATCCCATTCTCAATCCGATGAGGAGGAGAGCGAGGGTTTTATTCCATTGCTTGGCAACGTGGCGGCGGGCAATCCTATTTTGGCCATCGAGCAGGCCGATCAAACCATTCAGGTGCCCAAGTCCCTTTTAAAAGGCCGGCACCGCTTTTACGCCCTTCGAGTCAAAGGTGACTCAATGATCGAAGATGGCATTCTCGATCGCGATGTGGCGATTGTGCGCTATCAAGAGGAGGCGCAAAATGGCCAGACCGTGGTGGCCATCGTGGATGGTGAGGCAACTCTAAAGCACTACCACAAGAGCGGGGCCAAAATCGAACTCCGCCCGGCCAATGCTCGCTACTCTCCCATCGTCGTCGAATCCACCTCTTCCCATCATCCGCAATTTAAACTTGCCGGAATTTTGGTGGGAATTTTTCGGTCGCTTCAATGAGCTCTGGTCCTATCCTTCATATGGATATGGATTGTTTTTTTGTCGCCTGCGAACTCTTAAGCCGTCCCTATCTCGCGGGCAAACCCGTCGCGGTGGGCGGACGTCCCGAAGAGCGCGGGGTGATTTCCACCGCCAGCTATGAGGCGCGACGGGCGGGCGTCCATTCCGCTCTCAGCAGTAAAATCGCCCTGCAACGATGCCCCAACCTTGTCCTGCTCAATCATAATTTTTCAAAATATGAGGCCATGTCCAATATTATTCATGAGGTCTTTGCCCAGCACGCGGAGCGGGTAAGCTCCGTTGGACTCGACGAGGCCTATTTGGATTTTTCCCATCTGAGTTTTGAAGAGGCCACCACCGTGGCACAAAATATCAAACTCCAGATTTTTCAAAAGACCCGTCTGGTGGCCTCGGCCGGACTGGCCCCCAATCCCTATTTGGCCAAAATTGCGTCCGATTGGAAAAAGCCCAATGGTTTTTTTGTACTCCATCCTCACGAGGTGGAAAAGTTTGTCGAGCAGCTTCCGGTGCGCACCCTGCCCGGCGTGGGTGAAGTGACCGAGGCGCGGCTCCTCAGTCTCGGGGCCAAAACAACCGGCGACCTCAGACGCCAAGGCGAATCCTGGCTCACTCAACATTTCGGGAGATACGGGGAAGTCTTATGGGAACTTTGCCGGGGCGTCGACTCTCGGGATATTTTTACCCAAGGCGCCCGTCGTTCGCTATCCATCGAGCACACTTTCATCCAAGACCTCAAGACCGCGCCCGAATGGGAGATGGCCATTCTCGATCTTGCCCAGGATTGGAAAGAGCGGCTGGCCCAGTACCGGCTGGATTCTGAGGACCCCCGCCCGCTTAAAAATATTTTTATCAAACTCAAATTCAGCGATTTCAAATCCCACACCTTGGCCGTCCCGTTCACGGATACCATTGACTTAAACTCGACCTTTCTTAAGCTAATCCAGGAGGCCTTTTTAAAATGGCCTGGCCGGGCGGTAAGACTTCTCGGCGTCGGAGGACATTTTGTTTCCGAGGAAGTTGAGTCGGAGGATGAAGAGGAAGAAGAGCAGCAGCTCCTACTCCCATTATTATGGGGACGCGTACTCGCCGATGCCGTTTAGGCCATTTTGCTTATACAAAAAGATAACCGAATTCCTGGTGGGGTTATAGGTCATGGCCCTACCCACACAAATATAATTGGGAAGATTGACCACAAGCTCATTTTCAGTGCTGGTGGTAATATTGTACTTGTAGAGCTTCCCGTTGGTGGCGCAGTAGTAAAGCACGTCATTACCGGCATCATGTCTGTAGGCAAAGTTATACATGGCGCGAGGTAAGGTTTTTAACAGAGCGAGATTTCCACCAGGCGGCAAGGCATAAATAGTATTGCTGCCATAGTCGGCAATGGCCCACCGGCCGCTGAAAGAATCATAGGAATTTAAAACGAAGCGGCCATGCGTGAACGGAACGGAACATCCGGAGAGAGCAGTTCCCACCGCGCACCATAGATCTTGATGACTACCGTTAGAGTCGTTGGCGTTGCTGCCGGCCAAATGAGACATGGTAAATGCCGCCGAGGTATCAAACATTTTGTAGTAGGTATTGTAATGGAGGGCCCCAGTCCAAAGATGCTTGTACATCAGCACCTTGTTGGTGGTGGGGGCAAAGCCCACCAGGCTCGGTGGATATCCGGGCATCGAGATATTGGTACCGACCATTCCATTTCCCAGCGGATCATAGTAATTCGTCGCCCCGCCTCCCACCACATAATTCCACTGCCCGGTGGCGCGATTCAGTTTCGCGATGGAGGAGCCGTTGGGGGAAGAATAAATTTCTCCATTGTTATAATTAACACTCAACGATGTCCAAAAGGCTCCGGCGGAATGGATCACCATCCCGGATGTGGCCGCGACCGCATTATTGGCCGGCCCCGCTCCTCCTCCATTACCGGCCATTTTGGAGATATTGCCACCAATGGGAAACTCACGAATTTTTTTACTCTGATAATCGAGAAAATCAATCGTCGGAGTCCCGGCATTTAACCATTGCCCCAGAAAGTCGGTGCTGCCGAGTCGAGCACTGATGGCCTTGCCCCCATCCCCGTAATCATTACCCTGGCCTACCACGGTCACGATTTTGCCGGCCTCATCGAACATGCGAATCCGACCCATTTCCATAAAATAAATTTTGCCATTTTTGGCCACGTAAAAATCCAGGAGCTGAACAGGACAGGCGGTCGCCAACGTACCATCAGGGCAGTCGCCACCCTCGGCCCCTGTTCCGAGGATATTCGTCCAAGTCCCGTCGGCGTTGAGCCTTCGTGCAACTCCCGCAAGCTTGCCGAAAGCGTAAATGGAGTTATTCTGAAAAGTGCGAACATGGGCCGGATAACTCAGATCATAGCCAACCACATTGGGATGAGGCCCTTCCGAAGCATATGTTTGCGGGTTGGCGCGAAAGATGTCCGTGCTGGTACAGCTAAAATATAAGGACGTAAGTTCACTGCTACTCAAATCGAAACGAAAACCAAAAGCATAGATACCGCACAGGGAAATATCTTGCACGCCATTATTTTTCGTTCCGATTCCCGACGGTCTGATGGTGGTCACTTCCCCGGTGCCCTTGTCATAATAGCGAACGCGATGGGCCCCCGCCGGAGTCGCCCCATAAAATGAATCGCGATCGGTAAAAATAATATCGCCATTAGGCAGAGCGATGAAGGGCATCTTGATACTCGAATAGAGTGGGGAGCCTGTGCCACCATCAGTAGGGGCCAGGGAGATGCTGACTTGCCTGGGATCGGCCACGGTATCCGCCGTATTGGCCCCTCCGCCGATAATGGTTTCGATGGTATTAGGAGTCACGTTGACATTGATTCGCCTTATTCTGCCGTAATCCATGATCAGGACATTCTCATTTTCATCCAGCGCTATCGCGATGGGATATCTCACCGTGGCCGAGCTGACCGGGCCTCCATCGCCATTATTGGAACCTAAAGTGGTGTCCTTCTTCACCAAAACTTTTAAGAGCCCGTCGGAAGGTTTGACCACCAGGATACCGCGGTTCAAATCCCGAATATAAATAATGCCCGAGTTGGTCACCGCCATGCTGCTGCCATCGGGAAACAGAGAGCTCGGCACATTGTGAAAAAGGATGGCGGAGCTGGCGCTGCCATTGATTCCCGTATCGGTATTACCCGCAATGGTGGTGAATTTGCCGGCGTTCAAGGGCGCAATGGCCACCGAGGAAGTCAGGCCATGGGAATCTTTTGCCGTCACTCGCACTTTAAAATATGTGCCCGGAACGGCAGGGGCGGTCCATTTATAACAACCCGTGAAACCGTTATCGGCGGTGGTGCCGGCGTTGTCGGCGACACAGCCCGCTCCAGAATTATTGTTTTGATTATTGGCGATGTCGGTCCAGGTATTTTCATTGGTGGTAAATTGCAGCGAGATGGGATTGGCCGACAGCCCCTCGACATCTGTCACGCGCCACTTGATGTAAACTGTCCCACCAGCTCCGATTGCTCTCTGGGCCTCAGTGGGTGGATCACTCGGAGCATCGGTATTGGAGGCCAAGACTCCCAGAACGGAAGGTGGATTTCCAGGATTATACTGAACACTTTCCAGGTCTCTTCCGGCGGTTCCAGCGCCTGAGTTGGTGAGACCACTGCGGCGTCCTGCCTCGTCCTTGAACCAGGCGTAGACGTTGTATAATCCCGGCGCTGTTCCGATCAGGAAGGTCGAGGTGTGGGTAAGATTTTGCGCCGGAGTTCCGATCACCGTCCAGCAGCCATCATTGGCCGGTGGCTCCAGCGTGTTATTGTAGCGCAGGCAAATATGAGTAATTTTTGTCTCCGCATCGGTGGCGGAAATCGTGTACGGGGCAGGATTATTCCCCACACTCACCGCGCCACCATTGATAGCAAAGGACGCCGCCGTCACGGTGGGGGAAACCAGGTCTACAATGTAATTGATTACGGCAGTTTGAACTAGGCCGACTCGATCCACCGCCGTGACAGTGATGGCATTCGTGCCCTGGACCACAGGAATACCGCTAATGGACCAGGTGCCGAGACCACTTCCCGTCCCCGAGCCACCGGTGGCGGCATTGCTCCAGATAATTTTTTCTAATCCACTATCGGCATCGCTGGCCGTCCCCGTCAAATCCACAGGCGCGGTGGTGGTGCTGATAAAACGCCCCGTCGCCGTCGGAGTCGCGATGCTGATGACAGGTGAAGCGTTATCGCGCCCGATTGAGATTGTGCTTAAACGCGTGTTTAAGGCCAAATCCACGCTGGTCAAGTTGACCACGTTAGGCCCGGGATCAAGGGCGATACTCTGCGACCAAGTGGTGGTGCCCGTGGCAAGACCGTTTAAACCGGTGGTGACATTGGCCCAACGAATTTCTTTCACCGCCACGTTGTCGGTGGCCGTACCTGAGACCACGACGGAGGCGCTTTGGGTCCAATAGGCCGCCGCCACACTGTAGGGTGCATCCAGAGTCAGATAGGGAGCGGTGCCATCGGCAAAAACAAAAAATTCTTTGGAAATGCTGTTGCCAATCTGATCTTCGGCGATAATTCGAATTTTATTCAGAGTTCCGTCCGTGAGTTTGATGGAGAAGGCCACCCATTCGCCGAAAAAAGTATCCCCGGGTTTTCGGGTGAGGGTCCAGCCACCATTTCCGGAAAACTTCAAAACCCCATCGACCGATGTTTCCCACTTCAGACGAACGAAGCCGCTCACTCCCCCGGAAGCCGAAGCCGTGCCCTCGACCAGCCCGTAAAATAACGAGGTGGAGCTGTAAGTCTCTCCCGCATTGTGGGAGGACATGGTCATGCTCCAGGTATTACTGCGCGGCGTGAGCGGGCCTCCGAAAACTCGCCCCTCAGTGCCGCTTCCCGATCCCGTCGCCGTGGCAGTCGCTGGCTTGTCCTCCGGAGTACAGCTCCAGAGCAGGGATAAAAATATCAAAAAAGTAAGACGTGAAAACGACGCCCAAAAAAGCGAACTCAATTGTTTGCTTAAATGCCTGAAATACTTCGTCTTCACACCTATATCCTAGCATTGCTCTTCGGTATTTTTTGGGAGAACCAAAACAAGAGCTAACCACCTAATTTCACTAGGCAAACAGAGTTTATAGAAGATAGAGATCGGGGAGCTAATTTTAGGGCTGCCAACTTTTTGAGGAGAAAATGGGTGCCATCCAGAAAATGGCACCCGATGGTCTAATTACTCAGCTTTAAAACTTACTTCATCACCACTCACTTTGACCTTGTACACGGAATCCGTGTCGAGGGGGCGAGCGCGCAAAGTGGCCTTGCCAGCTTGCATGGAATCCTGAGAAACATTCACTTCAAAAAGCTCATCAGCGGTTGCGGTAAGAACCACGGCCTTTTCAAAGTTTAAAACCAGCGTGTTGTGGGCGGTATTTAAAACCGTTCCGTCTCTCTTACAGACGCGCTTGGCGGTTTGATAACCTTCAAAAGTGACCTCTTCGCAATCGTGGCCGAGATCAAGTCTGGCGACGCAGTTGGTACTTTTGAGGGCCGGAATGGCGGTATACTCAATGGCATACTCAACGCAGCCGGGTTGCACGAAGAGAAAGTCAAATTTTACAGTGACCTTCGAAGCTGTTTTGGCCGTTCGCTTAAAAGAAAAGGTCTTTGAGGCCTTGGCGTAATCTTTGTTGGCAATGAGTCCGACTGAGGCATCTTTACCGATCAGCTCGACGACGTCAGCGGAAAATGCCGCGAAACTTACAAAGAGTACACACACCAGTGTTACTAATTTCATAGAAATCCTCCGATAGAAATTGTTTGGACAGGGGGGGTTATACTGAATAAGTGACACACAATCACACTGCAACAAGTCACTCTTTAATTCTCGCGTGTTGCGCTAGTATTTGTGCTTCTTATTCAGTTCGACCATACACTCTTCCAACGTCCCGAGCATAATATCAAACTCGTGCTGACCCACAATCAAGGGTGGAGCGAGACGAATCGTCGAAGCGCCGCAGCCGAGGAGCAAGACGCCTTTTTGAAAGCTCAATTGTTCCAGGTCTTCCATATAGGCATGGGCCGCCGCTTTAGTTTTTGGATCGTTGAATTCCACACCCACCATGTAGCCAAAACCTCGCACGCTTCCGATCACGGGAAAACGCTCTTGCAGCTGGCGCAGTTTTGCTATCAAAATATCGCCGTTCTGGCGGATCGTGGGAAGAAGACCTTCCACAATTTTAAGCGTGGCCAGGGACGCGGCACAGGCCACAGGATTGCCTCCATAAGTTGATCCATGGGTTCCCCTGGGCCAGGTCATGACACTCTCTTTCGCCACGATAGCACCAAGGGGCATGCCACTCGCCAGACCTTTGGCGGTACAGTAGATATCGGGATAGACGCCGTAATGTTCTGAGGCATACATCTGACCGGTGCGGCCGACGCCCGACTGGACCTCATCGTACACCAGCATGATTCCATGTTCGTCGCAGATACGGCGCAAACTCTTGAGGAAAAATTTCGTGGGTGGAACATAGCCACCTTCGCCCAAAACCGGCTCGAGCACAATGGCGGCCACCTCTTTAGGCGAGACGAGCGTGGCGAAAAGTTCTTCCTCGATGTGTTGAATCGCCGGAGAAGCACTTTCGGTTTCGCGCAAGTCACTATAGGGATTGCAAAACGGCACGTGATAAATTCCGGGCATGAGCGGGCCGAAGTGGGCGCGATACTTGATCTTGGAAGAGGTCAGCGCGATCGCTCCCGTGGTGCGTCCGTGAAAGGAGCCATTGAAGGCAATGATATTGGAACGCTTGGTATGAAAGCGCGCCAGCTTGATGGCGCCCTCGATGGCCTCGGTGCCGGAGTTGGTGAGAAAAACTTTTTTGGGCCCCATGCCCGTCACATAACCGGCCAGCTTTTCCACAATATCAGACATGCTTTCGTAGTAAAAATCCGTACCGCAGATGTGCAAAAATTTATCCGCCGCCTTTTTAATCGCCTCAACAACCTGCGGGTGCGCGTGTCCGGTGGAGGCCGTGGCAATTCCCGCCATCATGTCCAGGTAGCGATTTCCATCGACGTCATAGATCCAGGGCCCCTCGCCTCTCTCCACCACCAGATCATAGGCCTTGATATAGGAGGGCGAAGAGAACTTCCGATCTTTGGCGATGATAAACTTGCCCTTGGGGCCTGGGGGTTTGACTTTGATTTCCGGATATAATTTGCTCATGTTTTTTTCCTGTTAATAGGGATGTCTGGTCTGAGATTGTTCGCGCATAAACTGGCTTACATAGTACGGACCGCAGAAACCTTTCCCGCTTCCGCCCGAGCCCTTCCAGCCGCAGAAGGAATTCACCCCCGGCCAGGCACCCGTGGTGATTCCTGTGGGCCGATTGGCGTAGGTGACGCCGGCCTGGATATTGTTAAAAAAGTATTCCAGCTCGCGCTCATCCTTGCTGAAGATTCCGGCGGTCAGGCCGTAGATCGAATCATTGGCGCGCGGAATGACCTCCTCGATGCTGTCAAAGGAGTAGATATTCACAAAGGGCAGGAACAGTTCCTCACTGTGCAGCCGGTGATTATCCGGAACATCAACCAAAGTCGGGGCGACAAAATGCCCATGCTTATATTCCGCTTTTTCCCGCAGGTCGACCCCGCCGACTAAAATTTTGCCGCCATCTTTTTTGGCCTCTTCCACCGCCCAGAGATATTTTTTGACCGCGCGCTCATCAATGACCGGGCCGACAAAAACCTCTTTTCGGGTGGGATCGCCCACCACAAAGCTATTGATCGCGGCAATAAGTTTTTCCTGAAACTCTTTTCGAAGATCTTTCTGCACATAAACGCGCGAGAGCTCGCTGCACTTTTGGCCGGAGAGACCGAAGCCCGATTTCCAGGTGGCATACACCGCCTTGTCCACATCGGCCGACTTGCACACGATCCCCGGATTTTTGCCGCCCATCTCGGTGAAGCAGGGCTTGACCCATTTTCCGCCGGTGCCGAATTTTCTGATCATCCCCATTCCAACATCGTAGCTGCCGGTGAAGACAATTCCTTTCGTGAGCGGATGGTTGACCAGGGCATCTCCAATGATACTTCCACTTCCCTGCACCACCTGCAATACACCTTCCGGCACGCCGCCGTCGCGATAGGCCTCAAACAGGCACTGAGACGTCCACGGGGTGGTGGAGGCAATCTTCATCACCACCGAGTTGCCGCCCGCCAAGGCACCGGCCGACATTCCGGCCGACAAGGCCATGGGAAAATTGAAGGGCGCGATCACGGCAAAAACGCCGTAAGGTTTGAGAACGCTGATGGCATTTTCGCCGGCCGAGAGCTGGCCCATCTTTTGCAGAAAGCCGTTGGATTTTTCAAGCTGACCGGCGTAGTAATCAAGCAGGTCGGCCGATTCCTCAACCTCGCCCAAGGCCTCCATGCGATTTTTTCCAACTTCAAGCACCATGCGCGCGGAATATTCCCAGCGATTTTCGCGAATTTTATTGGCAACCTGATTTAAAATTTTGGCCCGCTCCTGCCAAGGGGTCATGCCCCAGGACTTCTGCGCCTTGGCCGAAAGCTGCATGATCTCATCAAATTTTCCCATGGGAGTTTTGCCGTGCCGTGACAGCAGCACGCGAGTATCGGCGGGATTAAAATTATCCAGATATCCTTCGGGCGGAATTTCCTTATAACCAAAGTACGCCGGATATTCTTTGCCGATCATCGCTTTGGTTTTGACAACCGCCGCCTCGAAGTTTTTATCAATTTCAGCAGCATCGGCCGAAACGGCCGAGTAGGTAATCTTGAACGCCATGCCTGACTCCTTTGATGGGCAGATTATAGGGATTCGCAAGAGTAATTTCAAGGAAATAGTCTGAGACTGGTCAGCTTGTGCGTTGTTGAAAATGTTCTTGAATTAGTCTACTCTTTTGGCTTTGATTAAATCATTAAATGAGGGGTTCCCATGGCCAAAAAAATTGATTTTTCCAATCTTAATTTACAAGATGCCCTCGATCTCGCCATTTTGATCGAAGAGGAAGCCAAAGAACGTTACGAAGAATTTGCCAAGCAAATTGGCTCCACCAGGACGGGAGATGCCGGAAGCTTTTTTGCCTCGATGGCCGAGAATGAGGACAAGCATGGTCGGGAGCTTGCCGCCCAAAGGAAAAATATTTTTGGCACTCGTCCCAGCGTTGTCACCATCGATATGATTGATGAAGTCAGCGAGGTGGAAGCCCCCGAGTATAGTCAGGCAAGAAGCTTCATGTCTAAAAAACATGCCTTGGAAGTCGCCTTGGCCTGCGAGGTGAAGGCCTATAACTTTTTCGCCAAGGCGCTACCGCAACTCAAAAATGACGAGGTCAAAAAACTTTTTACCGAACTCAAGGCCGAGGAAGTTGCCCATCAAAACCTCATTAAAGATCTATTGCAAAGGACCTCCGACAGCATGGACCCTGAGGTAGAGCCGGGCGATGTGGATGAACCATCCGGACTCTAATCCAAAGAACGAATCCAGCAGCAAGGTTTTAAATCCGACGCTGATCAAGCTAGGACTCATTTCTTTTTTTGCCGATGTCGCCAGCGAAATGCTGTATCCCATCACACCTATTTTTCTGACCACTGTCCTGGGCGCCTCCGCCACCGCAGTGGGAATTATCGAAGGCACGGCGGAGGCCATGGCGAGCTTAATGAAAACCTTCGCCGGCTCGTGGTCAGATCGCATTCGAAAACGAAAACCTTTTATCTGTGTGGGCTACCTCTTTGCCGCCTTGGCCAAACCATTGACCGGAGCATCAGGAAGCTGGCCTCAGGTCTTATTCGCAAGGTCCTTCGATCGTCTGGGAAAAGGACTTCGCACGGCCCCGCGGGATGCTTTGTTGGCCGAATCAGTCTCGCAGGATCAGCGTGGTGCGGCCTTTGGCTGGCATCGTCTCATGGATACCATGGGCGCGGCCATCGGCCCGCTCATCGCCATTTTGTATTTGAATTACTCAACAAATTTACGACCCATATATTTTTTGGCCTTCATTCCCGGCATCCTCGCCGTCTTCATTTCGTTTGGAATTGCCGAGGACAAAGTGGCGGAAGTGAAAATTGTGCCGCCAAAACCTGAATGGGAATCCCTCTCCAAGTTGCCCAAAAATTTTCGTCGGTATCTGCTGGCCTGGACCCTCTTTTCCCTCGCCAACTCCAGCGATGTTTTTTTACTACTTAAGGTTCAGGCGGCGGGGATCAGCACGCCCAAAACCATTTTAATGTATTGCTTTTTTAATCTGATCTATGCGCTTTCCAGTCCCTCCCTGGGTGGGTTGTCCGACAAGATTGGCAGAAAAAATGTCCTGATGGGCGGACTACTCTTTTTTACCTTTGTGTACTTAAGTTTCATGCTGGCCACCTCGGAAATTTATTTTTGGCTGCTCTTTGCCAGCTATGGTTTATATATGGGGGCCACGGAGGGCGTGGGAAAGGCCTTCGCCATCGATTTATTAAGCGAAGACAGAAAGGCCACGGCGGTCGGTTACGTGGGAACCTTTACGGGAATCGCCACCTTATTTGCCAGTATGGTGGGGGGATTTTTATGGGACAAGTTCGGTGCCTTCGCCACCTTTTTGTATGGGGCCGCGGGGGCCTTGATTTGCTTAATTATTTTATTCTTCTTTCCTGTGAAAGCGGGGAAACTTCCCACAAATTAACCAGTTAGGCGATGGCAATTTTTTTCATGCTTTCGTGCGAAAGACGCTGATTCGTGTTACTAATGCTCCATGTCAATTTCAACCGTTATTATTACCAACGTGCTGGCGGCCTTGATGAGCTTCCATTCAGGTTGGGTCACGCGCTCCCACACCACCCACGACTATCTGGGGGGCAATGGCGACGGCCATGGCCAAGGCGTGAGTACTGAGCGGATTGGCGGCCAGGACTACCGCGTGCTTTTTCATGATCGTGGTGAAGGTCGAATTGCCCGCCTGTGGATGACCACCGCCAAAGAAAAAATCGATACCCAATACCAGGAACTATGGGTTGAGCTGGACGGAATCACCGTCTTTAAAGGCCGGCCGCGGGATTTTTTTGAGGGTCGGGGTCCTTGGAAAGCTCCTCTGGTCTTAGACTGGCAGCAAAGCTCCGGGGCCTTTACCAGCTACGTGCCCTTCGCCTGGAGTAAAGAGGCCAAGATTCGTTTTAAAGGCGACCCAAACTATTATCAAATTACCTATCGCGAAGGTGCGGGATCGAGTACCGGCCCGAGTGCCGAAGAGCTGGCCCAGTTTATGAGTGAGGACTGGACCCGAAACCTCCCCGAAAATGCCGAACGCGCCAGTGTCTCCCTTGGCAAACCGCTGATTCTCGCCACCGGCCCGACCACGGTGGCGCGCCTGCATCTTCAGCTCCCCCACGAATCGTTGCCTCAGCTACAAATTAGAATTGGAAATCAGGCCCCCGTGCCTGCGACCTTTTTCTTCGGCCTAAGTGGCGAGTGGGTTGATTTCAAAAGTGCCACCCACTTTGCAAATACCGCAGGCCACCTGGCGACTCGCCTGCCCATTCCCCTGGCGGAAGGTGAGACGCTCACGCTTGAAACCCAGACCCCTGACCTCGTCGTCGAAGGCATTATGGCGGCGACAGAGCTGGCGGCCGCCCGCCCCGGAGTTCACCTCATGGCCCAATACCGTGATCAGAAGGCCCCGGGCACCGATACCACCATGGCGGTTTTTGAATCCAATCAGGCCCTCAACTTCGTGGCCTTGTTTGAAAACCTAACCGATGGCCAGCGCGGCTCGCGCCTTTTTTTGGAAGGCGATGAGATGATTCGCACCGATGGCATGCGCTACCCGCTGAATTTGGGAACCGGAACCGAAGACTATTATAATGGCGGCTGGTACTTTCTCGGCCCCCACGCCAATGCCTTTGCAGGACAGCACGGCTTCATCGTTCACGATCCTGAGGATGGCTGGCGCCATGCCATCTATGAGCATCAGCTCTATCGTCTGCATATCGCCGATCCCATCGTCTCGCGCGGTGGGATGCGCTTTGGTTTTGAATCCGGTGAGACCGGCTCGTTCGCTCCCCTTCGGGTGAGATCGCTGGGTCTGGCCTACACCTTCGATGATTATCAACCCCAGGGAACGCCTCAGCGTTTCACCTTCAGTGACAGCAAAAATATCCAGGCCACCTTGGATGCTGAACGAGAAAGTAAACCTGAAAACTTCTCCGTGCGAGAAGGGCGCGGGGTCACTCACATCACAGCGGTTTGTCCCGATCAGGCCTCCTCCGTCATCCTCACTCGCACCTATTCGGCCGCCAAAGGTGGCCAGTTCGCACGATTAAGAATTGAAGGACGCGAGGGAGGTGTCTGGTTTGAGGCCTATGCCAATAGCATGCGTTCGATTGCGCAAGATCTTCAGAGTTTCGAGCTCGAACCCAACGACTGCCAGGACGGGAAAATTATTTTGGAGATCGACTCCCGCGAATCGCCGGTGCCTTTTAGCGAAAGCGCCTATCAGGTTTCCTTTTTAAGCGGCCCGCCGCGCCCCGTGCTTTCGCAGGGACCCCAGTCGCAAATTTTAAATGTCCGCGACCTTCCCTCGGGCGCTCACTACGTCAACGACCACACCATCATTCAAGACCGAGAAGGCCTCTTCCACCTCTTCGGAATTTTTCATCACGAGCCCTTCACCCCCATGGAGGAGCGCGACTTTGTCCACGCCACCACCGCTGAGAATGAAAGCGCGCTGGGGCCTTATCAAAATCCCCATGTCTCGATGCAGGCGCTACCTGGAGAGGCGCAAATTTGGGCCCCTCATATTCTCAAAGATGAGCACCGCTACGTCATGGCCTTTCGCGCCTCGGGCCCGGATAATGACCGCTCAAAAATTCTCTTCGCCACCTCCCCCGATCTGGAAAAATGGACCCGCTTGCCAGGTGGTTTTGAAGATCTGTGCGTCGCCCGCGATCCCATGCTCTTTCGTCTCGGCACCCTCTGGGTGGTCTATTACACCCGCTGCGTCTCCAAGGAAAATCGCGCCAGCGGCGTCGCCTACCGCGTCTCCTCTGATCTGATTCATTGGAGCGCGCCCGCCATGGCCCTGGCGCTTGGGCCGGAAACTCGCGCCTTCAACAGTGCTTATTCTGAATCTCCCTTCGTGTTTGAGCGGGGCGGATGGTTCTATCTCTCCATTACCCCTTACCCGATTAGCTGGGACGCCTCCCTGGTCTATCGCTCACGCTCGCCCTTCCACTTCGAACCCAATGCCATCGGCAGACTCAGAACTCATGCGCCCGAATGGTTTGCCGAGAACGGAGACTTTGAAATGGGAAAACTTTTTTTCACCCATGCCGGTGCCGGACAAGGCGGCGTGTGGGCCTCGCTCCTTCAGGGACTGTAGCTAGAAACGATAGTTTAAGGCGAGCTGTGCGCCCTTGAGATCCTCGGTTGGTAGAAAACCTATCCAATAGGGCTTGTGATATTTTTTGTGATTAAAATAAACTCCCCAGCCATAGCTCATGCCGATGGTCATGCCGGCGACGACATCATGGAGATAATGCCAGTTATCGTTGATGCGACTAAAGGAGATGAAGGAGGCGGTAAGATGGGCGAGGCCGCCCCAGAGCCAACCGTGGTTGGCCGTGACAACGGATGCGAAGGTAAAGGAAAAGGAGGAGTGGCCCGAAGGAAAAGACTCAGGGTCCTCACGGAACCCCGGACGAGATTCGTGAATCATCTGCTTGAGCCCGTAGGTGACACCGACGGTGTAAAAAGAGGACTCAAACATGTGTTCGGCCCTGGCATTTCCCTTGGTGCCCCCAAAGAGTATTTGGCCCAAGACATAAGCACCATTGAGGTAACCATAACCGATAAGATCGCCTATCGCACCCCACTGTTTTAAATGGTTTTTCTGAACCACCTGATCTTGCACCTGCGTTTCAAAATCTTTTTTAAAAAGTCTTAAGCCAATCGTCAGGGCCGTCCCGCTCCAAAAAATATACTTGGCATCGGTACAAACCGGAGAATTAAAATTATCCAGATGTTTGCCACACTCATTGGCCAAAGTGGCGAAAGCAAAAAGGCACGTCGCCGTAACAAAAAAAATTCGCAAAAACGAGTTAAACAACAGAGGCCCCGATTGAAAGACTTTAATAGACGTGGCTTGAGACAAAAGTATAATATTACCGAACACGAGTCGTAAAACTTTGTTTGGAAGTTTATTGCGTCCCATGCACCTCACCTAAATTTTGTCAGAACCTGTAATTTTTTTACGTCTCCCACCTATTTCCCAGGGATCAGCTACAATATTTGCGGGGTTCGGGAGTTCTTGTGGGTGCGCTCAAAATTATCTTTATCTGTGTTCTCTGGCTGAGTGCTCAGGAGGCCCGGTCCGGCCTGTTCGGCCATTCCTTGAGAAATAAGGCCGATTTTCCCAGCGACCGATCCTTTTCCTGGTCTGATGAAGTTCAAGGCATAACCCATGACGAGCAGAATTGGTTTATCTCGCAAATAAACGGGCTGTGGCGAATTCCCGCCGATCTGAATCTCAACACCTCTTTTTCCGGGAGGGAAAAAAGCTTAGGCGTTGCACGAGTGGAAATTCCCGCCGATTTACGGGCCCAGGGATATTACCATATGGGCGATATTGATTATTACCAGGGCCATATTTACGTCCCGGTGGAAGGCCGTCATCGCCCCTTTAAACTTCTCAAAATTGACGCCGCCACGATGGAGCTCAAAGGGGTGGCGAATTTTTGGCAGCAGCAAAAGCACGCTCCCTATGTTGCCATCAATCCCACCACTGGAATTCTCTACACCTCCGAGTTCACACCAAATAAGAAGGTCGGCCTCTATGGCTATAAAATGATCGACGATGAAAAAGGCTTTCGCCTTGAACATGCGCCGCGACTGGTGCTGAAAAATGCCAAAGGCGACAGGCCGGTCAAAGTCCATCGCATCCAGGGCGGAGAATTTGATCTTGAAACGCGAACTTTGTTCCTCGTGTCGGATCGGGTGGACGGGGGGATCTTGGCCTTTGACATGGATACGGGAAATTTCAAGTACGCCCACTATGTCGATTATCGGCCCGGCTTTCCCAATTACGAAGAGCTGGAAGGCATCACCATCTGGCGAAAGGCCGAGCACAAGACGGCGGGGGTTGAGGGCGCCATTCATGTCCTTATGCTTGACAATGACTTGAATGGCGATGACGTTTATCTAAAGCATTATGACTTTTAGTCTTCTAATCTTTCAATCCAGGGATTCTTCGGGAAAGAGACGTGCGAATTCCAAAGTGTGCCTATGCTTCAATTCCTCTTTGGTAATGTAGCCGGTAAAAATGGTCTTATCCATGGGAAAGACTTCGGGGGAAAAATGCGATCCATAGACATGCCAGATGAGCAATACCAGAAAGGCCAGCATCGCCTCATTGGTATGCGCCACCTTCGCGGCGGCAATAAACT
The DNA here is from genome assembly GCA_001769855.1 of Bdellovibrionales bacterium GWA2_49_15. Taxonomy (GTDB): domain Bacteria; phylum Bdellovibrionota; class Bacteriovoracia; order Bacteriovoracales; family Bacteriovoracaceae; genus GWA2-49-15. The sequence continues at coordinate 369,919 of MEPP01000001.1, forward strand.
GGCCGGGGAGAATCGCCGCCACTATACCGGGGTATAAAAGCATCAACCCCGTAAACACCATCACCAGCCCGCCCAGAACAATTCCAATGTATTCAAATTTTTGGCGATAATCGAACTTAGGGTAGGCCGGCGCAGTGGAGCGCTTGCCCAAATAATATCCGAGCGTGGCGAAGACATCTCGAATATCACGGGTGGTGGGCAAGAGACTCAAGGTGAGCTTGTGGGCCAGGGTCCCGATGGCAATTCCTGCCAGATGCGCAAAGAGATGGAAGGAGAAAATCAGTCCGCTCACGCGATGAATGAGTCGTGCGCTATCCAACCCCCCGCACATGTTGAGGGCCCAGGCCGCCCAGCTCGTGTCGTAAAATTTTTGCGGAAAGCCCGTGAGCACAAGAATCACAAAGGTAAGAATCACCATAAGATGTTCGATGCGACGAAGGGGAGTAAAGCGTTCCACTTCAAAAGTTCCATCCTGCCGTTGTCTAATTTTAACTTTTGCTGTCATAAAAATCTCCTATCGGCGTGTGCCGAGTCTCCAAAGGTGAAGTAAGATGTGAAGCACGAGTCCGAGAATAATAAGCGGAATCAAGATTCGATAGGCCCACTTCACGACCCAGACCGCGGGATACTTATCCAGCGACGGCCGGTAATGGGAAAGCCAGGAATCAGTAAAGGCCGCCGGCACCTGGGCGTGACAGCGCTGACAAGCTTTGAGAATATTCTGTCGCGCGATTCCACCCTTAAACGAAACGATATCGTGAATGCCATGGCAATCCGTACACGTGGCAATCGGCCTTTTGGGGTCCCGGGCCTCCGCCGCATAGACTTTTGTCGAAGCTCCATGAAAATCTTCGAGATAGGTCGTGAGGACATTGGGATTCAAACCGTACCGCTTCATCTTATCTTCGTCGGCATGGCATTTGGCGCAGATCTGATAGGAGTTTAAATGAAACTTGCTTTTATTGGGGTTTTCGATGGCATGGGCCCCATGGCAATCAGTGCAGACGGGCACATCCTCATTGTTTCCGGCCATGAATAATTTTCCGTGGACGGATTTTTTGTAAGTTTCAAAAACTTGATTGTGACAGCTACCACATCGCCCGTTAAGCGCGGCCCTGAGAGTTTTGGGACTTTTGATATTGTGTGAGCCGTGACAATCTACGCACGTGGGGGCCTCGCGCACCCCCGATTTGAGAACCTCGTAATGAATCCCATCCAGCATCCGCGTAAAATAGGCATAATGGCAACGCTGACACGTATTGCTTTGCTGTAAGGTGTAGTCACGGGCATCTGGGATTTTCTTTGGGCCATGGGGAACATCCGAGATATCGCGGTGACAGTCGGTGCAGGTCAGGATGCCACCATGAACGGATTGGGCCCATTCCTCAGGATTGACGAAAACTTCCTTTCGACTGCCGTCTTGGAAGCGCAGGGACTCGCCCTTTTGCCCATGGCAGTCAAGGCAACCACCCGCCTCTTCACTCTGGCCACCTCCTCCGTAGGCCAGTGCGATGTTCAAGATAAGGATTAAGATCAGGTTAGTCATAATATTCACCTTTTAAATTATTGGTTATTTTTTCTCAGGATTTTCTTTCTTTGAATCTTCCGCTTCCCTATTTTTTTTATTGAAATAGGCGATCGTAGGCTCCCACCGCATCACCACCAAGTCAGCATGACGATGAAACATATTTTTGATCAGGTGCGCGACACTCTGGAGAAAAACGATGCCCACCATGGCAAGCACAATGACCGGAAAGGTCATCACAAACACGCCGCCAAAAGCGGGAGAGAGAAGTAACATAAGCAGGACTGGTAACCTGATATAAGTCGCACCGGGAACACCCTCCAACGTTTCATCCTCGGCCCCAATGAAGCACATATCCATGGCCTTTGCGGAGATATAAAGTCCGTAGCTCACCTGCTCACCGCTCTTGTAATATTTCATCTGTCGCCTCCCAAGGTTTAAAGTTCCTATCGATGAACTCATCCTAAGGGATTTTCAGAAGGTCCCATATCGGGCCTTGGACTGAGGACCCCTAGGTAAAAGTGCTGAGTTTGCGAATTTCTTGGACTGAAATGATTGAATGGTTGGCCAAGAGACGGCGGCCCTGACAAAATTTTACCAATGTTGCTGCTCATCTCTCTTCTATCGCATAATTTGATCCAAAGCACTGTGGCCGGTGTTTGGGTTTTAGGTCTGCAACGTTTTTCCGGCCCCTTGCCTCCCCTCTTTTTGTCTCAGCTCCTTGGCATTTCACTCGTTCTGCCCGTGATCATCCCCGTGATGCAACTCTCCTGGCTGACCTCTCAGCACCCAGTATTATTTCGCATCAATCTTTGGATAGAGAGTTTTACCCGCTCCGGAATGGTAGGCCTTGGTCTTTTGGCATTACTGGTTTTGGGAACTGCCATGATTTTCATTGTTCAAGAATTTTTACCCATTTGGAAAATGCGCCGAGGGAGGATCACGGCTTCGCGAACCATAGATGAACGACTCACGAGGTCCTTTCTGCGGGTGAGTTCCAGATACGCGGCAAGTAAAAAGAACACCTGGCGCATTCACTCCTGCCTGGCGCTTTGTCTGGAGGTGGAGACCTCCACCGCCGCGGTCAGTGGCTTTTTTAGACCGGTCCTGCTGGTATCCCGAAAGCTTATCGGGGAACTGCGGGATGAGGAGTTGGATGCCGTGGTGGCGCATGAGTTGGCCCACCTCTACTATGGGGCCAATGGCATGCTGCTGATCCTATGGTGCTTCAGAAGTGTACAGTGTTTGAGTCCGGCGTCCCTGGTGATTTTTAGAAATCTGATTGAGGCCCATGAGCAGGCCTGTGATAGTCTTGCAACTTGGATCATGGGCGATGCCCGCGCCCTCGAAGGGGTCCTGCTCAAGGTCCATGGCGAGACGGACTCCGCGCCCGGTGAAAAGATTTCCACCGCCAGGCGAATCCACGCTCTCCAGTTCGCCTCGCGCTCGGTCCCCATTTCACACATCCCAGGAGTCATTGCCACGATCGTACTAGGAGGTATCCTTTGGGCAATAAACTAAAGGCCTCTCTCTGGACCATGCTCTTGGTGTCGGCACTTTTTATCATTGATCGAGGAGTGCAAGGTCCGCTCATTCAAACCGGATGGCTGAAGGCCGGCCAGCTCCGTGAAGTTCCTCCGAGTGCCGGAAAGCTTATAACTCCGCCTTACCTGCCAAACGCCGTGGTCTGGCCTCCTGGGCAGATTCTCTATCGCGCCATACCGACTCCCGGGTGGTGGCTTGGAAGCGAAAATCTTTGGCTGGGCCTTGGAGGCGCGCCGCTGCCGAACGCGCTGGCCCCCTACGCCGGATGCTTTGAAGAAAAATCCTCATGCCCGGAAGGATGGCATTTGCTGTCCACTCGCCTGTCCGACGGTCGGGTGATTTACGTGCTGACTAAAATCGACATGCTTGAGGCCAAGAGAATTCTAGAAGGACTGAGACTGTGATTCGCGCAATGGCATTTGGATCAATCCCATCTGGATCGCGAACTGTATGAGCTTGGAGCGATTGCGGATATCCAACTTATCCATAAGATTCAATCGATGAGTCATGACCGTCTTGACCGATAACTCCAGCGAGTCGGCAATTTCCTTATTGCTGGCACCCTCGGCAACAAGCTTTAAGACTTGTCGCTCGCGGGGCGTGAGTCTGGTAAAAGATTCTTCCGTTGATTCGGCCGGAAGTTCTTTGTGGATGTCCAAGGCCTTTGAAACCAGCCCCGCCGCCATACTGGGTTCAATATACGTTCCCCCCGTCATAATGGCCCGAATCGCTGAAAGAAGTTCCTCGCCCCGGGCGGATTTTAAGATGTATCCATTGACTCCTGATTCCAGCACCCGCCTCAGATAAATTGTTTCATTGAACTGAGTCAGGATAAGAATTTTAATAGGGTGGCCACGACGCCTCAGCTCGATCGTCGCCTCGAGCCCGCCCATCACGGGCATCGAGAGGTCCAGCAGAAGAAAATCCGGCCGCAATTTTTCCACCAGCTCGATGGCCTCGCCCCCAGAGCTGGCCTCACCGACGACTTGAATTCGAGGATCAGACTGCTCCTCAAAAAAAGATTTCAAACCTACACGCAAAACCACGTGGTCATCGGCAAGGACCATTCTAATGGGATTCATAATCTTTCCTCTAATGGGATGTTAACTTTTATTTCGGTTCCCTGTCCGAGAGTGGACTCGATTGTCAATCTTCCGCCGAGAAGCAAAGTTCGCTCCTCCATTCCTCTTAGACCAAGCCCCCGTCCTTCAGGATTGAGTTCCTTTGCATGAATAAGCTTTGAATCAAAACCCTGGCCGTCATCTTCGATGGTCATCTCGAGATTGTTCTTATCATAAATCACATTGACCAAGATGTTCGTTGCCTTGGCGTGAATGACCGTATTTTGGAGAGACTCTTGAAAGATGCGAAACAGCGTGACTGATTTTTCGTGCGCCAGCTTTTGCTCGGGGCCCTCAACGTTGAAAGTTCCCTGGATGTGGTGCTCGCGCTCCGTGCGCTCCAAATACCATTGTAGCGCCGGCAAAAAACCCATCGTATCCAGCACGGCAGGACGCAAATCCACCAAGAGCTGGCGCACGGTAAGCAGCATCGAATGAGCATTTTCTTCCAAGCTCTTTATTTTTCCCTGCAAAGCCGGTGACTGTGATTTTTCCAGCCGTTCGATCGCCAGCCGATGGGCCGCCAGGTCTTGGGCGATAGTATCGTGCAGTTCCCGGGCGATTCTCCGCCGCTCTTCCTCCTGGGCCGCCAGCACGCGGTGAATAAACTCACGGGTCTGGTCACTTCGCTTGATTTCCTCTTCCTGAAGAAGACGGCTTGAGGCGCTTATGATCAGATGATGGAGAAAGGTTTTGAGATGCCGTTCTTGAATCTCTTCGCGCTGAATATTGGCGAGCAGACAGGTGACCTCAATTCCGCCCGGCGAGCCGAGCCGACCGATCACTCCAATATGGGGTTCCTGGCAGCTCACCCGAATTTGACAAACGCCCGCAGAGTTCTTGTTAAAGAAACGATCTGTCTCCTCAAGAATCGAATGCTGTTGCGAGCAAGACAGTCCCTTTTGCGCCGAAAAACTTTGAGCTTCGTGCCGGATAGCAATGGCCCCCTGAGCGGCCCCAAAAAAATTCAACATATGTTCCAGGCCTTGCACCGCCATCTCCTGGAGATCCATCTTTTGGGAGCTCAACTCGGCGATTGATTCCAGCGTCCCGATATGACGTTGGGTGATGTGCATCTCCGCATAGAGCGCCTCCTGATGGAGCTTAGCGCTGCTGAGGGATTCCGCCACCTGATTGCGCCAATGATCCAAAACTTTCGCCAGATTCCCGATCTCGTCTTTTCCCAGGTGGGGAATAGGATAATGAGCATCGCCATTCTCAATCTCACCCACGGCGCGGGTAAGACGCCTGATGGGGCGAACCACACTATGAACCGCCAGCGCGGTGAAAAAAAGATAGAGCAAAACGAAAGTGCCCCCCAAGGCCAGCAGCTTTTTTTTCAGCGAGAAAGCGGGGGCGAGCGCCTCATTTTCCAGCTGTCGTACAGCGATGCCTAACTTCAAAGAGGGCAAGGGACTGAAGGCCAGGATTTCGACTTTCCGATCTTTCTCGGGGGAGGCATGACAGGCATGGCATCGACCGCGAATTTCTTTCTTGGCATCAATGGCACTGCCGATGAGACTGCCGTGATCGGTAACATTATAGAGGTCCGCAGCTCTCGTGGCAGAAAGCACCACTCCGTTGGTATCAACCAGCTGCAGAACCGAACTGGTTCCCGTTCGCGCGCCCTCAAATGAGGCCAGAAGATTCGAGGCGGCAGGATGAAATAATCCTCCGGCAAATCCAAAGAGTCGTTTGCTCACGTCGAAAATCGGCATGAGTAAGACTAAGATGCGCCGATCTCCAACGGGGAGGCGGATAAGATCAGAGGTTACCACTCCATGGGCCACTCTGGACTTGCCTGCAAGTTTCTTCAGGTCAACCTGCTCACGGATCTCCCCCAGAGTATCCGGCACCGTGGTGAGCACCTCACCGTCTTTATCCAGGATAAAGGCACCCTCCCGAAATAATGTCGTCGGATAGATACTTCCTAAGGTTGTGCGCAAAAGTTGAACGTCATCATCAACAGGAGCCCGTCGCATAACGTCCAGGGCGGCACCGGCCATGCGCTCCAGATCGCGGTAGATGACGTGTTCGATATAGTTGCCTGTCGTTCGTGCCAGAGTGATTCGATCATCAAGCAGCCGATCAACCGAATTGCTGACCATGACAACTGATTGCACGGCAATGGCACCAAGCAAACACCCACTCCCAATCAAGGTAAATAAAAAGGCACGAGTGTAAAGGCTGTGCTTGAATCGTGGTTTTTGCATACTGGCAGGATGAGTGGCAAATTTTGAAATTACTATGACTTCCGCAGGAATGCCGAAAATATCAGGTGCTTTTATGTCAAAATTCTAAAAAAAGGATAATACAAATTAGCTTCGTCGCTAGAGCGCCGCGGGAAAATATTCCTGCTTTTCACCGATGACATGCCCCGGGGCCAGTCCTGTTCCCAGCTCATCCACCTTGAAAACATCGGCGGGCAAATTGAGCGACTGGCGCAGCTTATCCATGGTTCCCGGAACAAAGGGATAGAGCATGATCATGATGTTTTTTAAAATATAAAAGCAGGAAAAAAGGCCGTTGTTGCGCTCCTCTTCAGGAAAGCGATCATCATGGGGCTTGCACTGAACAAATAAGCTGTTCACCAGGCGAGCGTAATTTTCCACCGCGTACAAAAGGGTGGAGTATTCGGCCCGCTCCATCGAGCGGAGATAGCGTTGAATAATCTTGGCGGTTTCGAGTTGCACCTTATCAATCAAGACGCCCTTGGGAACAACTCCGCCGAACTTGGAATGGCAGGCCGAGATGGGTTTCTCAAAGGCCGCATTCATGGGTCCGGCCAGGAATCGGTTTCTTTCCTTGAAATTTTCAAAATCAAAATTGGACATTTTTTCCGGCAGACTTAAGAGAGTTACAAAATATCGAATCTGATCAGCGCTATATCCTTTTTCATCTAACAGCTGGTCTCCGGTAAAATAATTGCCTTTGGATTTGCTCATCTTTTCCCCATCGACCATGAGATGAAAGCTGCCAAAAATGTCAGTGAGTTGAAAGTCACCTGCCGCTGGCTGCTGGCCTGGATCTTTTTGCGACCCAACCCAGAATGCCCCTTGCATGAGCACGTAAAAGTAGACGTTATCCTGGCCTAAAAATTGGAATATTTGGGCCTCGGGATCTTTCCAAAATTCTTCATACTTGGCCGGGTCTAAACCCTTATTCTTCAAGGCCACTTGGGTGAACGCAATGGGAGCGATGAGGGAATCCGGCCATACATAAAGACTCTTGCCGGCAATTTCCGGACCCCACTCTTCAGGAAGTGGAATCCCCCAGGTTACGTCTCTGGTAATTGATCTATGCGCCCAACCATCCAGCAATTCACTTTCAATTCCATTGGCCTTCAAGATATCTTGGCCAACCGTTAAATCCGCTTTATTTTCAAACTGCACTTGAATTTTTTTTCCGGCGGCATATTTGCTCTTGTGCTTGGGAAGACTTGCTTTGATTTCTTTATATTTTGGCTCATGCAAATTGCTGAAGGCAAGGGAGGGGAGAACCGTATGGATGACCTCGTTAAAGACGGAGGCGCGCCAGCTCTTTTCTTTTCCTTGAATCCAAACTCGCAGCGTTTCGGAAACCTTCCACATATCAAGAAACCAATGCACGGTATCTTTTAAAACCGGAGTCGCATCACTGATGGCACTACGAGGATTGAGCAGTTCGGTTGGCAGGTACTGCGTACCGCATTTATCGCATTCGTTGCTATAAGCATTTTCATTATCACATTTGAGGTTTGGGCATTTCCCTTGAACAAAGCGATCCTGCAGAAAACGCCCTACTTTAGGATCAAACCACTGCTGGCTGATTCGTTTGTTTAAAAGTCCGTTGTTGTTGAGCTTGCGTAAAAAATCTTGCGCCATCTGCTTATGAATAGGGAAACACTCCGGCCGTGAGGTCCCAGAATAGACATCGAGGCTGATATTATATCGTTTCAAAGTTTCATATTGCTTCTGATGAATTTCATCAATAAATTCACGCGTCGTCTTTCCCGCTTTCAAGGCCGCAAGCTCGCTGGTCGATCCGTGGTCATCGCTCCCGCTGACAAACAAAACATTTTCGGCCCCGATTAACATCCGCATGTAGCGAGCATAGACATCAGGCGGAATGTTCGCACCGGCCAAATGCCCGAGGTGGATCGGCCCGTTGGCATAGGTCATGGCGGCGGTAATAACGGCCTTTTTTGGTCGATGGGCGCGCTTTTTGATGGCCTCGATATCGGTAAAACTTTCTGGACTCGGCTTCATTATTTTTATCCCCTACTTCTTGACTACAACTTTGCCATAGATGAATTGTACGGCCTATGCTACGCTTTGCCTGCTCAAATCCTAAAATCTTCCAGCAAGGATGTCTTCTATGAAGTTATGGCAAATCCTCTTTCCGCTCTGTCTTATTTTAACCTTTTTATCCCATGCTCAGGCCAGCACTTTTGTCTATTGCTCAGAGGGAAGTCCGACTTCTTTTAATCCCCAGATCACCACCGACGGGACCTCCAATAATGCGGCAGGACATACAATTTATAATCGACTGGTGGAGTTCAAGTATGGCACCACCGAAGCTGTTCCCGGTTTGGCCGAGAGTTGGACCGTGAGCCCCGATGGAAAAACCTATACCTTCAAACTTCGCAAAGGAGTTAAATTCGGAGGCACTAAATATTTTACCCCAACGCGCGAATTTAACGCCGAGGACGTCATCTTCTCGGTGGATCGACAAAGAGACCTCTCTCACCCCTATCACGCTGTGAACGGTGGGAATTATGAGTTCTTCAAGGCCATGGAAGTGGACTCCCTGATCAGCACGGTCAAAAAGATCGATAGCTATACGGTTGAGTTCAAATTAAATAAGCCGGAATCGCCCTTCATCACCAATATGGCCATGAGCTTTATGAGCATCTTATCCAAGGAGTACGGGGATAAATTGATCAAGGAAAATAAAAAAGAGGATATTGATAATTTCCCCATCGGCACCGGACCTTTTGTCTTTCGCTCTTACGAAAAAGATACGCTGATCCGTTTCGAGGCCAACCCCACCTACTGGCAGGGGGCCCCCAAAATTGACAAGCTGGTCTTCGCCATCACTCCCGACGCCAATGTTCGTTATCAAAAACTTAAAACCGGCGAATGCCATCTCATTATCGAACCTGCTCCCGCCGATATTAATAGCATGAAGCAAGATAGCAAACTCAAAGTCATGGAAGCGGCAGGACTCAATGTGGGTTACCTGGCCTTCAACGTAAAGAAAAAACCCTTTGAAAATTTGGATGTCAGACGCGCCATCTATCATGCTCTCAATCGCGCCAGCTACATCAACGCCATCTATATGGGGAACGCCATCCTGGCAAAAAACCCTCTTCCCCCCACCATCTGGAGTTATAACGACCAAACCGAGGATTATCCCTTCAACCTGGAAAAGGCCAAGGCCCTCCTGGCCAAAGCTGGTTTCCCCAATGGCTTCGCCGCTGAGTTATGGACCCTCCCTGTCACCCGCCCCTATAACCCCAATGGAAAGAAAATGGGGGAGATGATGCAGGCCGACCTGGCAAAAATTGGAATCAAAATCACCCTGGTCACCTACGATTGGCCGACCTACCTGGCCAAAAGTCGAAATGGAGAACACCAGATGATTCAGCTGGGCTGGACCGGGGACAATGGAGACCCAGATAACTTTCTAAATGTTCTTCTGGGATGCAGTGGCATGACCGCCGGCTCAAACGTGGCCCAGTGGTGCCAAAAAGATTTCAACGCCAAAGTGGTCAAGGCAAAATCAATTTCTGATGTGAAGGCCAGAACCAAACTGTACAAAGAAGCACAGGAAATTTTTCACGATCGTGCCCCTTGGGTACCCGTGGCCCATGCCATGATTTACCGGGCCATGGCCAAATCCGTCCAAGGCTATAAAATTGATCCGCTAGGTGGAGATATTTTTCGTGAAGTTTACTTTGAGTAGCTTGGGCTTATGTTAAAGGCCGTCTTAAAAAAAATTTTAAATCTCATTCCCACTCTCTTAGGCGTGTCGGTTCTGGCATTTTTACTTATACGACTGGTGCCAGGCGATCCGGTCATGCTCCTCCTGGGAGAGCGTGGTGCCGATCCTCAGATGTATGCGGAGATGAAACGCAACATGGGCCTGGATCGCCCCATGATCGAGCAATATTTCAGCTTTCTTGGCAATATCTTCAAAGGTGATTTCGGACACTCCATCGTGTCCAAGCGACCGGTCCTGACAGAGTTCTTTGATCGCTTTCCCGCCACCTTGGAGCTGGGGATGATGGCCATGGCCTTTGCCATCACCCTGGGCATTCCCTTCGGGATTATCGCCGCCATCAAGCGCAATTCTTTTTTTGATTTTACCCTCATGGGGGCCGGCCTGGTGGGATATTCCATGCCCATCTTTTGGTGGGGCCTCATGCTGATCATCGTCTTCTCCGTCAAATTGGGTTGGACGCCGGTGAGCGGGCGCATCGATGTCCTCTATGAGATCGATAAGGTCACCGGACTTCTGCTGATCGACTCATGGATGTCTCCGGATGGCGGATTCGCGGCGTTTAAAAGCGCCCTCTCGCATTTGCTCCTGCCTGCGCTGGCCATGGGAACAATTCCGCTGGCGGTGGTGGCACGAATGACTCGGTCGAGCATGCTGGAGGTGTTGGGAGAGGATTACATTCGCACCGCCCGGGCCAAAGGCCTGCCATTCACCCGCGTGGTGATTGTCCATGCTCTTCGCAACGCCATGGTTCCCATCATCACCATTTTAGGACTCTTGTTTGGAAGTATTATTACCGGGGCGATTTTGACCGAGATGATTTTTTCCTGGCCGGGAATTGGAAAGTGGATCGTCTTCAGTATCAACGCCCGCGATTACCCCGTCATCCAGGGAGGCGTCGTGATGATTGCATCCTTGGTTATTTTGACCAATACAATTGTGGATATCCTCTACCTGTGGGCCAACCCACGCATGAGGCATTAGATGGAAGCGGCACAACCAAAAGAGCTCACGCCCCAAACTCCCTGGCAGGAATTTCGCCAGAGCTTCGCCCAAAATAAGGGGGCCGTGATCGGCTTAGTGGTCCTGATATTTTTCCTTGCCGTCGGCATCACCTCGCCGTTTTTAGCACCTTATAATCCGGCCCAGCTTTTTGATGGGGCCTACCGTTTACCTCCCGCCTTTGTCACCGGCGGCAGCACCAAATTTCTTCTGGGAACCGACGACGTGGGGAGAGATATCCTTTCACGCCTGATCCATGGAACCGCGCTTTCTCTGGGAGTGGGTCTCATGATTGTGGTGGTGAGTCTGTTCTCCGGCACAATCTTAGGACTGCTGGCAGGTTATTTTGAAAAAAGCGTCGATCGCGCCATCATGCGCCTGACAGATATTATCATGGCCCTTCCCTCCACTCTTTTGGCCATCGTGGTGGCGGCAATCCTGGGCCCCGGTCTGGTGAACGCCGTCTGGGCCGTGAGTATCGTGGCCATCCCCAACTACATTCGTCTGGTCCGGGCCCTGGTCATGGCAGAAAAAAAGCGCGCCTATGTGATGGCGGCCCAGGCCTACGGGGCCGGGCATATCCGAATTATGGTGGGAGAAATTCTTCCCAACTGTATGGCCCCGATTATCGTGCAGGCGACTCTGGGGCTCAGTGAAGGCATTCTGAACGCGGCGGCCTTGGGCTTCCTGGGCCTAGGGGCGCAGCCCCCCACCCCGGAATGGGGAACCATGTTGGCCGATGCCCGGCCTTTTTTAGAAAGTTCTCCCTGGATGGTCACCTTTCCCGGTCTGTGCATTTTACTGGTGGTCTTGGCCCTCAACTTGGTGGGAGACGGTCTGCGCGACGCCCTCGACCCGAGGTTAAAAAAATAATGTTATTAGATGTCCAAAATCTCACCATTACCTTCAACACAAAAAATGGTCTGCTCACGGCAGTACGGGATCTCTCTTTCCAAATGGAGACGGGAGAAACCTTGGGCGTGGTGGGGGAATCTGGCTGCGGAAAATCCATTACCAACCTGGCCATCATGGGACTGTTGCCTTCCCAGGCAATTGTTTCGGCCACGCGTTTAAGTCTGGAAGGAAAAGATCTTCTGAGCTTGAGCGAGCGGGAGTGGCAACGCCTGCGCGGCAAAGATATTGCCATGATCTTTCAAGACCCCATGTCGGCCCTCAATCCCTGCTACTCTGTGGGCGACCAGCTGGTGGAAACGCTTCTGGTCCATCGGGACATGAGCAAAAAAGATGCCCGACTGGAATCTTTAAATTTGATGGAGCAGGTCGGAATTCCGGCCCCGGGTGAACGTCTCAAGGCCTATCCCCACGAGCTGTCGGGTGGCATGGCCCAGAGAGTGATGATCGCCATGGCGATCAGTTCCAATCCCAAGCTCCTCATCGCCGATGAACCGACCACCGCCCTTGACGTCACCATCCAAGATCAGATTTTGCGCCTTTTAAAAGACATTCAGGAAAAGCGTCAGATGTCACTGATGCTGGTGACTCACGATCTCGGTGTGGTGGCCCAAAATACTGACCGCATCCAGGTCATGTATGCCGGCGAATTGGTGGAGGCGGGACTTACCCGGGACGTGATCCATCATTCGACACACCCTTACACGGCCGGTCTCCTGGCAGGACATCCCGACGCACGCCAGTCGGCGGATAAAACCCACAAGGCGCGCCTGCCTTCCATTCAAGGCATGGTTCCCAATCTGCGCCAGCGTCCGCAAGGGTGCCAGTTTCATCCTCGCTGTGCTTATGCTCAAGACAAGTGCCGCTTGGAGGCGCCCAAACTCACAGGGCAGGTGAGCTGTCATTACCCATTACCAGGCAGTTCTAAGATATGTTGAAAGTTCAAGATTTAAAAAAATACTATCTCGTGAAAAAATGGCCTGATGAGGCCAAAACCATTCGCGCCCTGGATGGAGTCTCCTTTCATTTACCAGTGGGCAAAACGCTCGGGGTTGTGGGGGAATCCGGTTGCGGCAAAAGCACGCTGGCGCGCACGCTCCTGCACCTTGAAACTCCCACCAGCGGTGCGATTCTTTGGGAAAACCAATCCATCGCCGAGATTGGTGAAAATAATTACCGAAAAAATATTCAGATGATTTTTCAGGACCCTTACAACTCGCTCAATCCCCGAAAGCGCGCCATCGATATCGTCTGCGCCCCACTGCAGGTGAACACTAATTTATCCAAACAGGAAATCGTCGATCGGGCGCTGGAACTTCTCCTCAAGGTCGGCATCGCCCCCTCTGAGGCCTATAAGTACCCTCACATGTACTCAGGGGGACAAAGGCAAAGACTGGGCATTGCGCGGGCGCTGATTTTGGGCCCCAAGGCGGTCATCTGTGACGAGCCTGTTTCCGCCTTGGATGTTTCCATTCAGGCGCAGGTGTTAAATCTGCTTTTGGATTTGCAGGAAACCCTCGGTCTTTCTTATATTTTTATTTCCCATGATCTGGGCGTGGTAAGTCACGTCTCGGATGACATTATGGTGATGTACCTTGGCAAGGCGGTGGAACAAGGTCCCAAGGAAGAGCTGATGCGTGCGCCGATGCACCCCTATACTCGCGCCCTCTGGGCCTCCTCACCTTCCATGGATCGACCCAAGGCCAAAGAGGCATTGGCGCTCGGGGAGCTGCCTTCGCCCATGAATCCCCCCAGTGGCTGTAGCTACCACAAGCGTTGCCCTTATGCTGAACCAATGTGTCGTGAAAAGGCACCGGAACTTTTGCCACATGGAAAAACCCTTGTGGCCTGTCACTTTACGGACAAGCTCAAACAAAATTTTTAAGCTAGGCCGCGGCGGGCACCAGAATGGGGGCGGCGCTACCGGCACTCAGTTCGATACAAACCTTGCTGATCTCATGAAAATATTTTTCCAGTAACGGCTTAAACACTTCCTCGACGGATTCCATGCTGCCGCCCCTACCGATGGGATGCATATCTTTGTATCTCACAAAGAGGAAGATTTCATTGCTGGGACCGTGCTGAGGGCCTGATACCCCGGACCTGAAAAATTTGTAGTTATGAACACAAAAGTTCAAATTCTCCGCGCTTTTGGTTCTTAAACCATGAACCTCTTTTAAATCTTGGATATTAATTTGGAAAGAGGCCAATCTTTCCTCCACCAGCTTGCTGTAGATAATGGGGGAATTCCATCTAAAGAGGCAACCTGACGACATCATTTGCACCAGTGTGAGCGGAAAAGCATCAATGTCGGCACCCTGAAAGTAGACAACCCCCTGTAGGTTGGCGCGAAGCCTGAAATGGCGCAGAGGCATATTTTTAGTGAGAATCTTCTTGCTAACAAAATCCTTGAACACCTTTTTGTCCTGCCAGCGATGAGACATAAGCGGCAGGTAAGGACCGGCCTCACCCACAGTGGAGATCAGCACATCTTTGCCCGCGTCCAGGGCATGACGAAAAGGCATCTCCAAAAAATTATCGTAGGTATCGTAGAGGTTGCTATGCAAGGTGGACATGGGGCCTCTCAGCCAGGTCGGAATCTCTTTTAATTTTTTCAAATTGTGATCGAGCCAGCTTAGGCGAGCGCGGCCTCGCTCTGAATTCATTACCTCGGCGCGCTCCAGGAGACAGGTGGTTTGACAGTCGGCCCAATGAAAGGAAAGTAGGCCCAGATCATCCAGCTTAAGCACCTCGTGGAAGGCGGACCCCTTGAGATAGGAGTTGAGATCGATAAGATGGTTATAGTAATTGTCCACATCTTTTGTGCTCATGCTTGACCTCATTTTTTTTCGTGAATCAGAGCTGGTAAGGACTCTTGATCGATTCTGACCATTATACAAATTGTCCGAGATAAATGCTTGGATGTTTCCGGTTGTAGAAGATACAGATAATTGGACACTCTCAGGTGCCCAGAAAACTGGCCGAAAAAAAAGAGGGCCTCAAAAATATAACCTACAAATCTGGGCAGTTTCTCGGCCGTCTAGTCTAACTAACGATAATATTTAGGTAATGACCAATTGTTCATTATAATAGGTCTATGAACAAAGAAAATGAAACCAAGACCTCCTCATCGCTCTTGCCGGGGGCGTACAGGGCGCTTGAGCTCAACAGCTTTGTTCTTGATTATAAGCAGATCTTCTTACGGGAGGTGCTGAATGTGGAGGAACCCCCCTGTGATCTCTACATTCTGCGCGAAGGATTACCCTATCGCCTGCATGAAAAAAATATCGTCCTCAATAATCAAACCATGCGCGATTGGGTCGAAGCGGGAATTACAAAAATATTTATCAAGGCCCGCGAGCATAAAAGTTTAATTGCCAAGCAGAATGACAATTTACGAACCAATACCCGCTCGCTTTCGGTTGGTGAGCCCTTCGAAAAGGCCCGCCGCCAAACCGCCTTACTCGCCAGCCATCTTAAATTTTTCTACGAAGACACTTCCAATGACGAATTACTAAGCCTTCTCTACCAAAGCGTCCGATCCTTTGCCCACTTCCTGACCGACCACATGAAAATCCATCATATGACCTACAGTGATTTTGCCCGCCAGAGACATCACTATATTCATTCACAGCCCGTCCTTTCTTCGCTCTTTTTAATCGGCGTTTTAAAACAGGCCAGAATTTTCAGTGATAAGGATATAGAGAATTTATTTGTCACCAGCTTTTTTAAGGACGTTGGAATGTCCTGCATTCCGTTCGAAAAATACGGTCAGAAAGAATTGGACGTCGCCGATAAACAACTCCTGGTCAATCACGCCCAAAATTCGGTGAGCATCTTACTCAATCGGATTCCCATCAGCTCCAACTGCTTTAAAATTATTGAAAACCACCACACCTTCAGCACCCTTACCCGTGAGCTCGAGCATTTTACACCGGAGCAACCTCAGCAGCTCATCTCCGGCATAGAAACCACTCTCATCTCGATTACCGATATTATTGCCGCCATGATCTCTGAACGCCCTTACCGACCGGCCACCAGCCTGTTTCAATCCCTGGACCTCATTCGTGAGCTAATTTCCAATCAGCATCCCCAGGAGTTCAAGCTCCTGATCACTTATTTTAAAAATTATTTCACCAAAAGCAAGGCCAACTAATGGGCGACCTTCTGCTTGAAATTGAAAAAAATATTTCCCTCGGCCGGCCTAAGGATGCACACCAGAAGATCAAGGTTTTCCTTAAGAAGTCCAAGCTCACGATTGATGAGCGGATCCGCCTTTCCGAGGTTTACCGTTCACTTTCAGAAAATGAGAAGGCGCTCAAAATTCTGGGCGAGGAGCTTTCCCAGCATGAGATGGCCCAGATCTCCGAACAGGAGCTAAGCCTTCAGATTCGTCTGGCGTATATGCTGCAATACTTAGGCGTCCGCTACGTGGCCGAACGCATGTTCAAGACCTTTGAAACCGTGGCCAAGCAGCGCCACCTGAAACCGGAAAAGCTGGTGCCGCTCTATTATCGCTATCTCACCGGCCATCACCTCGGTCGCAATGATTATCAGAAGGCCATCGCCACGGGTGAGAAGGCCATGGCGATGCTCAAGAATGATCTCAAGTCATGGAAGGCCACCGCGATCAATGTGGGGGCGGCCCTTTTTGCGCTCCGGCGATATGACGAATGCGAGAAACACTTCCAGCAGCTTATCAAGCTTGATTCAGGGGACCCTGTCTTCATTGGCGAATGTCACCAAAGATTAGCAGATCTTTATCTCGAGCAGGAGCGGCTGGATCAGGCCCACTCACATATCGAAATAGCTCTTCCCCTCTTACAGGTGACCACGGCGGTTGATTTTATTTTTATTCACCGGTCGTTGGCCATCTTCCACATCAAAAAAGGCCATCAATCCGAGGCCCTGGCGGCCCTGCAAAAGTGCGAGGATTTTCCTCACTATTCCCAGATCGCTTCCCTGATCCGGATGTCGATTTCGTTTTGGAAAGAATCACTCTTAGGCATCAAGGTCCCCGTGCGGGAAAGGCTGGGGGCAAGGGCCCACCTGACCTATTCTCCTTACTCCCACGCCTTGGGAAAATCTTACCCCGAAGATACGGAAATTCCTCTTCGAACTTTTTTCGGCACAGCTCACATCCCGAAAGGCCATGACGTGTGGGTCATCAATAGACAGTCAGTCGAGGCGGCCACCTACCCCGAGGCCATCAAATCGTTAGTCGGTACCACGCCAATTTATGATCTGGTCAGCGGAATCCATATCAGTAAACAGGGTGGCCCAGAGGGCCTATGGACTCCTCTGCAATGTGTGGCGATCTCCGCCTTGATGGGGGCCGGCACCCTCGGTCTCTCCAAATGGGCGCTGATTGACTTTCTCTATCGTCAAGATTTTTTCAATCCCAAGAGCGGGGAAGAGCGTCTTAAAAAACTTATCTCGGCCTTAAAAAAATTAGGACTTGAGGTGATGCGCGATAATAATCTTTTTTTCCTGGACCTGCCCGCAAACACCGCCGTCATCATGTCCATGAGTCATACTTTCAGAGGCCCCATCAGCTACCTGCTGACTTTGAACAAGGTTTTAACCCGACAGCTTCTTGAGACCACCTTCAAAATAAAGGCCTCTGCCGCCAAACAGTGGCTCAACGATTGGGAGGAGGCCGGTCTCATCGCGCGCTCAGGCAGGGGGAGAATTGTCCACTACAATAAAGCAGGATAAAAAAAATTATGGCAGCAATTGAAAAAGGCAAGAGCAAGGAAGTCCCGGCGGCAGCAAAGAATGCCAAGGGCAAAAACACCGATGACTTTGAGTTTGATATCGACTGGGGCGGGGCCAAACCAAAAAAAATCTATCGTGGTTCCTTTCTGTATATCAAAAACAACGCCACCTATTGCGAGGAACACTTTGAAGTTTATAAGGACAAGAAAGAGTTAACTTTAAATTTCATCAGCTCCATCATGAGCCGGGTTTCCACCGGTGAGTTTCTGAAGTTGATGGTGGATTATAAGGTAAGTAAAGATTATGTTCCGCTTAAAGTCAGCGTTAAAAAAGATTTGGGCAGCGAGAAGGTGGAAGAAATTTACTTATACGACAGCAAAAAAAACGTGGTTAATTACACCTTTAAAAATAAGCGCAGCAAGCATCGAAGCCAAATCAACACCAGTCCCCGCTTTCATATTTTCACCCCCGCGGCCTGCACCAGTATGCTCTTTTTCCTCTCAAAAAAGTTCGATGCCACGTCAAAAAATATCTACTCGGTGATTTCCAGCCCCAACCAGTGGGAATATGAGCATGAGCTAAAAATCAGGACGGTCGCCCTGGAGCGGGTATCCCTCACCACCGAAGCGGTCAACGTCAATGGCACCGACCTCCAGGCCATCCACTATCGTTTAACCGAAGATGTCAAAAATCAGGAGGAGGAAGAGGGCTCACCTCCCGCACCCACCATTCAGGTATACCTCAGCCGCCACCAGGCCATTCCCTACTCGCTGGTCTCGGATGACGGCACAACCATCAATATTAAATTTCTGAATAACCTGGAAGAAGAGTAGCTTTAAGACTGACGTAAAAAGGTTTGAATTTCTTCACAGGCAACTTTGAATGACCGCCGTTCAATTTTATAAGGCGACATCAGCTTGAACATTTTCTCGGTGGTGGCGGGCTTCCAACCCTTGATACGCGAGTCCACGATCAGGGCGCTCCCAATATCATTTTTCGATCGAAGCAGCCTTCCCAGTTTCTGATGAAGGGAGCGGGCGCGATGGGCCAGATAATAATCGCTAAACTCGTTGCCAAACTGACGGTCAAAAAATTTGCGCCGCTTATCGGTGACTAAGTCCATGCGCAGATCGGGAATCTTATCCACAAACAAGAATTGCAAGGCCTTTCCGGGCACGTCGATCCCCTCCCCAAAGGTTTCCATGCCGAGGAGGACGCCACGACCGGCATTCTTAAAATCCTGGACCACACTATTGCCCATGCCTTGGATAAAAATAGGAATTTCCCCTTCCAGCTGCTCCAGAAGAATTTCACGGGCGGCCTCGAAACGCTTGCGCGAGGAAAATAGGAGGAGTGAGCCACCGGTTAGCTCACGCACCAGGGGAATAATAAAGTCCATGGCCTTCTGGGCAAACTGGTCATGATGAATATCCACCAGATCGTCACAGAAAAAGATCTTGGTATTGTCGGTATAGTTAAAAACCGGTGGAAGGTAGAGTCCGCCCTTGAAACGTTTTGCAGGCCCGAGATAGGTATAGCCTGTGGCCCACTCAATCCCTTGCGGCCCCTGATCACCTTTCTCATTGGCCAAGGTGGCCGAGGTGAACACCACGCTGTGGGCCGGTTCAAGCAGCTGCTCATGAATCAGCTTGCCCACATCCACGGGGGAAACCCCCAGCTTAAAACCTTCCCGCTCCACATACCAAAGGGAGCGGCACACATTCTTCTCGGGACTTAAATCCAAACTTTCTTCCAAGGTATGATGGGCATCCAGGATGGTGCTGTAGAAGGTTTCAAATTTGGCGAAGGCCGACAGGCCCTGATCACTTCCGGGCAGGGCCTCGCGAAAACGCGTAATATAGGGAGTCAGCTCCATCAAAAAATGATGGAGAATATTTTTCAGACTCTCCAGATGAAATTTGATCGATTTTCCCAGCGGATCGGCCTCAAAAATTTTTCCTTCAAAGGCCTGCTCATTCCAATATTCGGGAGTGTAGCGGGGCATCTTATTAAAAAATAAACCTACCATCTCACTTAAAGGCGCGAGATGATCAATCAGCATCCTGGCGGTATCGCTGGCGGCGGTTCGGAGCTTTCCCACGGTGGCGGCATTGCTCTCACTATCCCCATCCGCCATAGACCCCAGGAGATAAAAAAGCGGGCCCAACCCTTGTGATGAGTTGAGCATCTTTTCCAGACCCTGCAACTGAGTTTCGCTCACCTCCAGCGAGTACGCGCGGGTGGCCTCACCTTCGATCTTATGCGCCTCATCCACGATGACGTAAAGCGGCCGCGGCACTCCCTTCGGCCAGGTGAACATCAGCGCATGATTGCCCACAATCACATGTGAGTCGCGGGCCTCCATCAGCCCGGTCAGGTAGGAACAACTGCCTTTAAAAGAACATCTCTGGCCGGTGCATGTGCGAAAATCCACCGCAACTTTCTCTTCCCACTCGTTGATCTTGGGAAAATGTTTTTTGAGCACATAAGGCAGATCGCCTCGCACCACCTTCTCGCCATATTTACAATCAACGTTATGGAGAAAAATCAAATTAAAAAAGATCTGGGCGTACTTTTCCTCAAAAGAGCGCGAGCGAAAGAGCAATGAATCTTGCTCCTCTTCCTGCCTGAAAAGGAGCTCGCACAGATGATTGTTGGACCCGATCACCTGGGTCACCTTGAGCTTGTCATCGCCCAATCCCAGAAGCTGCCGCATCTCGGGAATGTCCTTATGCATGGCCTGATGCTGAAGCGCCTTGGTCCCGGTGGCCACCAGAACTTTTTCACCTTCGTTCAGGCAAAAAAGAATGGAAGGGAGCAGATACCCCATGGTCTTTCCCGTACCCGTAGGGGCCTGAATCAGGGCGTGCACTTTATTTTTGAAGGATTGCCCCACACGAACCGCCAGCTCCTCCTGCGAGGGCCGATAGTGGTAATTGGGCAGAGTCATTTGCACCTGTGCTTCATCTTGTAAAATCTTTTTGATATTTTCACCTGAGAAAGTCACGGGATAGCGTGGGGCCTGGGCACTGGGGCCGGAGGTTTCAAGCGAGTCGGGTTTATGGGCCAGGTAATAGTCGTAGGCCGTCTCCATGTTCAACTCAACTTGCCTGGCCATCTCCTCTAAGTCGGCCATCGTGAGAGAAAACCACTTAGCAAAAAACTCATCGCCGAGTCCCGCCCTCAGCAGCTCGGTTAACATGGCCTGGCGATAAATGGGCCGCTGTTGTAAATGATAGGCCGCCATCAGCATGACCTTGAGGAGATCAATGGAATCATCCAGACCGCGATGGGATTCTTTCTCGCGCAGGCCGAAGTCAAGAATGAAAGACTCTAGGCTTAAGCTCCCTTTGCCCATAAAAACCAACGCCAGATAGGGCAGAGAATCCAAAAACTCGGGGCGATCGGGGCCTTCCAGAGCTTTGAAATAGGAGTCAAGAAAGCTCTCCTCAAAGGCGGCATTGTGGGCCAACAGCTTGCACGCCGCCAAACTTTCCACCTCCGGACGAACATGAGACCAAAGGGGAGCGCGCCTCAACATCTCCGGGCTGATCCCGGTTAGCTTCTGAATGTAGTGGGAATAGTTGCTGTGGCGATCAGGCGCCATGGGAAAACGCACCAACGATTGATAGCTCCGAGTGAGTTTGGTGCCTTCAAACTGGAGAAAGCCAACATCGATAATGGAATCGTAGTTAGCATCGAGCCCGCTGGTTTCCAGGTCAATAAGTGCCCAATGTCCTAAATCTATACTCATATCTGGGACTTTAATGCGAACTCGCCTTAGAATGCGAGAGAAGATTATGTTGTCTGGCCTTTTTTTTCATATTCAAATCAGTTAGCGCCAAAAATGTTTCATCACGTCATGAAGCCCGTTGGCGGTGGTGCGGATGAACGACTTCAAATCGAAGGTTGAATGAGAATCCAGGGCCATGATTTTTCGAGCAAGCCCCGGGCCATAATGATAATAGAGAACCACCGCCAGCTTGCCTAGGTTCCCTCCCCAGACATCCCCCAAGAGTACCTGATCACGAAATCTTCGAAAATATTCGATGGTGGGATGACTGCCCTCAAAACCTGCGGTCAGAAGAAAACAGCCATTGGCCTTCAGCAGGGCCTCAATCGACTGTGGAGTCTCGGTAATGGCGTTATTCAAACCGGTGGTGAACTGAAACTTATTTACCAGCACCATGGCGAAGGTATAGGGAGTCTCATTGGTCAGCCCTTTGATCGTGAGCAGACCATTTAAGACGGCCGTTTCCTGAGAATAGAAAGCTCCGCGCACTTCAGAGACGGCCGTTCCCGGACACTCATCCGCGGTGGGGGCACCGGTGTACTTAAACACCATCGTGCGATAAAGATTGGAGCCCATCTGAGTAATAAGATCACCATCTTTTATCTCGGCCACGAGCCGCTCATCGCCCTTGTGGAGCGCCACTAAGTCATAGTTCCCAGCAGGCAGCTTGTCCGAGATCTTGAGTGAATAAAAAACTCCATTCTCAGAGGTGGTAACCGCTTGCCCTACGGTCGGAGCGGTGGCGGAGAGGAAGAAGTAAACCAGCAATTCCCCCTCCCGCTGTCCATCGGCCGTCGTGGCAGAAATGGTTGAGCAGCTTGCGCTCTGATCAGCACATAAGCTGGCCAAGGTGAAAATTGCACCATGAGAGGTGACGGTACCGGCCGAAGAGGCGACTGAAGTGGTACTCGACAGTGTAAAGGCCTCATAGTTCGACCCATCTTTTACAGCGGCATAAAGGGTCTGAGTACTTCCAGAATCATTGGTAAGCTTAAGGGTGATATTGATGAGATTATTGGAACTCGGCAGTCGCTCAGGCAGAAGTGTCCCATCTGTAACAGTGGTACAAACTTGCTGAGTCGCCGTCGAGCCCAAGGGGATATACGTCTTGTACGGTTCTGACTCAACTTCACCAACACCAGACCCTGAGCCAGAACCAGACCCCGGACCTTCCGCCACCATTCCCAGATAGGTTGCACCGGTTTTCGAGGCGTAAACCGTTGGGGAGGTGGTACTGTCACCGCGCACCTGCGTGGCGGCCCCTATTTCTTCGGCGAAGAAAAAGCAAAGGACCAAAAGAAAAAAACTGCTGCGCATAAGGATATGTTTTCAAGGTCTGCAGACATATTCAAGAAAAAAAGATGCTCGAACTAACTTTTTACCGTTTGCCGCATCTCCGTCGAGGACAGGTGCTTGTAGGGATGATCGGACAATTTGATAATCTTAAGATTTGGATTATGGGCGAGAAGGGCCTGGGTGATTCCCTCATCGCGAACCGCACAGTCTCTCGGGGCCACATAAAGGGCGTGGAGACCTTTGATTAATTCCGGGGCCCGCTTCCACTTTAATAATGAATAAAAATTATCTTCTCCAATTAACAGCGAGCAGGAGACACCCTGAATCGTGAGCAGCCACTCGGCCGTGGGATTTTCTGTCTCGGCTCCCCAAAACCCGGGATAAATGGCACAGGGTAAACCTTTAAGGGCGCGCGCCAGCTCCAGAAGGGATTTAAGAAAGCATCGCTTTTGTTCCGTCGGCCCCACTGCTCTCAGCTTCCATGGATTTGTATCCGGCACCACCACCACGTGGGGATTCGGGCAGAGCTCAAGACAGGCGCGATGTCCCTGATGCCAGGGGCGAAAGGAGCCTCCGAAAAAAATCACCTCATGGGAATTGGCTCCCGCGAAGACATCTTTTGGGCCCAAGCTTTTGGGTAACTCAAAAAGCGGCTGCCAGACCTGAGTCTGATTTTTCTGTCGCCAGGTCACGGGGGCCAAAACCGGCCAGCCATAGCTCAAGGCCTCACACACAATGGCCCCATGGTCAAACACCAGCTCGGGAATTGCGAGCACCTTAATCCACCCGCAACTCTCCACCGAGGTCCCGGGCTGCATGGTCGCGCTAAAATCCTTCTTCATGACCGTCAGAAATACCTTCGACTCGACCGCCCCGCGCGGATCGCGCCCAAGGGCCTGGCGCGGGGATAACTCGATTAAATCTTCCTCCCGCAGGACCAGATGCGTTTCATCATGAATCTCTCTTACCGCGGCATGCAGAGGGGTTTCACCCGGTTTTACAAAACCGCCGGGCAGGGCCAGGCCTCCGGCAAAGGGAGGAAATTTTCTTTTCACTAAGAGAATTTCAAGATGATCACTCTCGAGAGCAGGCAGGAGAGCGACAATGAGCACATGTTGCAAGGTCGGCGTTTCAGCCATTATTTAAAATCCCTATCCATCAAGGTTTTGCGGCCGTCTGATCTGGCCCAAACCGCCGCCTCATCACAGCGCGAGCGAATGATATCAGAAATCCTTTCGATGACATCCGCTGAAGTATTAAGTCCGTGACGGGCCTTAATATAATTTTTCAGCTTACTGGCCACCACTAAAATATCGTGGGGCACTTCGCTGCTGGCCGTTTCGTTGTTGACGAGAATTCGTTTGCTGGTACTTTCTTCATTCATATATAAACCTCACCTTGTCATCTATTCTAGCAAGGTTCAAAATACATGTTCAAATGAAACACCATTTAATTTTTGTCTGGAGACAAAAATGGATGATCGGATATTTAAGTACAAGACCAAAAAGATCAGCCTTACCGTGAAGATCATTCCCATGCCCGACTACCGTTCGGGCCCTAAAGAAAGGGGCCATAACACCACTGATGCCAGAAAAATAAATCAAGGGACACTCGGACATTACGGACTGGTCATCCGTTCAGTCTGCAAAGCTCCGGCGATAAATAATGGGATTGAAAGGCCCGATTACCTGGAACACTATTTCCCGTCTATTTTACTCCCCACCGAACAGGGGGCCCAGGATGAGAATCTTTTACACATCATAAAAGGTCATATTTTGCCAAATTTGCTGCGCTACTGGGATTTGGCGTTACAATAAATATCGTGAAAATTAATAAACTCCACTACGTCTTCATCCTCCTAATGTGCACCTCCTTCGAGTGTCTGGCGGACATGGATTTGCTGTGTGAGCAGTTAAAGCTCGAAATCTGCAGTAAGCGCAACTACTCTCGCCGCTCCAACGCCTCCATGCCCACGGAGCAAAGTGCCTTCCGCATGAACCCCTCGGCCATTCCCACCGAGAAAGGCGTCGGCATCGAAACCATTATTGACGATGGCGATTATAACTTTGGCCTGGTTACCGGCACAGGCAAAGTGGGCGCGGCGGTGGGGCCGAATTCGGTGGATGATTCTTTTTTTGGCAATATGGCCATTGAGGCGGACGACGAATATCGAACACGGATGCTGGCCGGGAAAAAATATAAGTCGCAAAAAACCGTTCTGGCCGGGGCCGTCAATCTCTATGGCGGCGGGGCCAACAGAAAACCGGTAAAGGTCAACTTAGGTTTGGCCGGACGCTATAACAAATACACCAAGCATTTTAAATCGGGCGTGGGCGGTGCCGTGGAGCTCGGCATTTTTTCCATCGGCTATTCCAAATATAAGGACGAGTATTATTACGTCTCCCCGTACCCCACCCTCATTCCCAATACAACCTATCCTTATGAGGCCACCGTCGTAACCTTCGGTATGAAGGTGCCCTACTTTGCCATCGATTATTCCACGGTGAAAAACAAGCTCAATGTCACCGCCACCACCGATCTGCAAACAACCATCAAGCTCCTCTCCACGACTTTTTTTTGGCGCAATTGGATGTTCACCTGGGCCTCGCGCACGGAAGATAGTTATCGACCCGAGTACGATTTTAAGACTCAGCAATTTACTTATGTGAGAGAGAAGAATCAGAGTTTTTTAGGCCTGCAGTACTCTTTTAAAAATAAACTTATCCTGGGTGTCTTTCACAACTATTACCTGCTGCAAGACTACTCGCTCGGCCTTACGTGGTTTTTATAGAGCTTTCCACCAGATGACCTTCCAGCTTCCCCTTCAATTTCTCAATCACAAACTGCGAGATGGAGGGCAAAACATATTGATCAATTCTTTCTCCCAGCATGGCCAGCTCCCGCACCAAGGTGGAGCTGATGGTGGCGAAGTGGGGTTTGGTAAACATACAGATAGTTTCAATCTGCTTATTGATTCCGCGATTACCCGCCGCCAGATCATGTTCTAACTGATAATCGGAAGTATTGCGCAATCCGCGCAGAAGGAAGTTGGCATTAACCTTTTCAGCAAAGCGTACCACCGCGCCGGAATGGCCCTCGACCATGACATTGTTTAATTTATAATACCGAACGTAGGAGCGCATCATCTCGATTCGATCGTCCATGGTGAAGATCGCGCCCTTTTGCGGATTGATGGCCGCGAGCCAGTACACCTTATCAAAATGCTGGGCAGCCCGCATCATGATATCGGCGTGTCCCCAGGTCGGTGGATTGCCTGAGATGGGATAGACGACAACTTTTTCTTTCATGACTTGTCTCCTGAGTCTTTCTATTTTGACATCAAAAAACGTCGAAGGCCAAGCTTAAAGGCCAGAAATCCCTTGAGGGAGTAGTACAAAAAAAGTATCGAGGCCCAAAGTCCGTCTTTGGGGGGGCGCAATTTTCCCTCTAGGTAGAGAGTCATGGCCTTTTCCCTCTGAATTTTCCCCGAGGAAGTTCGGGGTAAACTGCCGGGGGCCACGAAGGCGATGCGGGCAAGGGGAAGCGAGAGTTGCTCCAGAAGCCGGTTTTTGATTTTATCTTTAAGTTTTGCCTCCTCCGCTGGGGGAAGAGGGCGACGAATCTCGGCCAGAAGATAGTTTTCCTCAGACAGCGTGGCGCGAATGGCCCAACGGCCGACCCGCAGCTCTTTAAAATCGTAAAGCACCGCCTCGGCCGTTTCCGCATCAATATTGCGACCGCGAACAATCAAAATATCCTTGGCCCTGCCGGCGATATAAAGTTCTCCCTCAAAGAAAAATCCACGATCGCCGGTTGAAAAAAATCCATCCCGTTTCTCCAGCGGAGCATGCAGATAACGATCAATGACGGCCGGCCCGCGGGCCCAAATATGGCCGACTTGTCTTTCAGGTAACCGCTCCCCTTCCTCATCAAGAATTTTGATCTCCACATCCCTAACCGGAACTCCCACAGACGCCAGGGTTACCCCGGCGAGACCCAGAACCTCATTCTCAAATTTTTTAAACTTAGCCCCACTTCCCAATTTGGGAAAGGTGAGCGCCAAGGTGGCCTCGGACATTCCATAGACCGGAAGCACCGCTTCGGGGCGCAGTCCCGCGCCTCTGAAGCGTTCAATGAAAAAATCAATCGTGTCACGGGATACCTGCTCCGCTCCGCAAAGGGCGACTCGCAGTGATGAGAGATCCAGTTTTTTTAAGTCCTCCTCACTCACCCGCTTGGCGGTCAAACCGAAGGCAAAGTTGGGGGCCACCGTAATCGTCGCCTGGTTTTTTGAAATGGTCTCCAGCCAAAGCGCCGGCCTGGCCAAAAATTCCTCAGGACGAATCAGCGCCATATTTGACTTCACACACAGGGCCGAAAAGAAAGAACCCACCAACCCCATATCGTGATAGAGGGGCAACCAAGAAACCCCCGAATCAACTCCGGGAACGACCTTCAGACCTTCACTGATACTTTGCAAGTTGCTGGCCAGGTTGGCATGGGTGACAACCGCCGGACGCGTGGTGCCGGTGGTACCGGAGCTAAATTGAATAAACGCCGGTCGCTGTGAATCGCGACCCTTTCGCCAGTCCGGATTAAATTTTTCCGTGCCTTCAAATTCATCGGGGGTCATCACCTTGGCACCATGACCGACCTTGCCCAGGGCCTCGACGGGTCCATAGATAGGCGCTTTCAAGGCCTTCATCGTGATCAAAATTTTCGGTCTAAGCAGGAGAAGTTGCTTTTCAAGATGGGCCAAATACTCATCAATCTTTCCCAAGATCAGGGGAGGATACAAGGCACAAGGGACGGCCTCACAAAGCATCGCGCCCAGCAGAAGGCGGACAAAATCCGGCCCATTGGGAAGCACCAGGGCCACAGGATCACCTGGACGCACCCCGGCCTGCTGGAGGGCATGGGCGGTGGCCAAAGATTTCTCGGCCAGAGTTTGATAGCTCCAAAAGGTCGCCTGCCCGTTCCGTTCGACAAAAGAGAGTCCCCTTTTATCTTCCTTTAAAAATTGCTCGAAGTAGCTCCAAAAATTATACACGCGTCTGATCTCCCAGCTTGACCAGGGCCTCTGCCAGATCACCCACCGACCTTAAATCGTAGGCCCAGGTGGCATCAATGGTAACTTTCAAGGTATTTTCTAACTCCACCATCAAAGTAAGTCGTTCCAAGCTATCCAAATTTAGCTCACTTAAGGTGAGCGTCTCAAAGTTGTCAGGGGCCACCTTGTCCAATTTTTTTTCCAGAATCTCTTTTAAAAGCAGCATCATTTCCTGGGAAGTTTTCATCAAGGTTTCTCCGACAGGGCCAGCGCCTTATGCTCCAAGCTTACCCGCTGCCTCAGGACATAAAAATTGGCCAGCAAAAAAAAACCGGCCGTCCACCAAAGCCCGCCCAGCATGGGCAGGGCCCATAATTCCAAAACCACGCCGAGATAATTGGGATGATTAAAAAAGCTATAAAGTCCTCTTTGAATGGGAGGGTGGCCCGGAACTACAAAGACTTTGGTGGTCCAGCGTTCTCCCAGGATCGCCATGGAATAGAGGCGCAAGGCCTGTCCCAGAAAGATCATGACCAGGCCCAGAATAATCAAATTTTTCTCCGGTGGAGCAAAATGCCAAAAGCCTTCACCCACCAGCGCGCAAAAAAATAAGGTGTGCAGGATCTTCATGGTGAGATAATTTTTCTCACCGATCTCGTAGGCCCCTTTTTGAGTCAGCTTTTTGGCGTGGGATGAGGACAGAGACAGCTCCACCAGACGCTGGATCACGATGGCGCCAACCGCCAGAGAATATCCTAGCGGGGACAGCATTCTATCACTCCGCCTTCGGCGCAAAAACCAGGGCCTAGGGCAAAGAAGAAGCCGCGCCGATTGGCACGGAACTCAGGTGATGATTTGAAAAGCTCTAAGACATTCCAAATTGAAACAGAACTCAAATTGCCATGCTGGCGCAAGCTCTCCCAGCTAAAAGCGATACTCGCCTGCAGGTGGGGAAAGGCTTCGCCCAAGGCCTGGAGTACCTTGGGCCCCCCGGGATGGCCCACCACAAAGTCAGGGGTAAGTTCGGGGGAAAATACCTTATGCAAATTATTCAACAGAGGTGGAATTTCTCGACTGACCACCTCGGCGACCTCGGTACTCAGCACGATCTTCAATCCGTCCTGGGCGATATCCCATCCCATGACTCGTTCCGTATTTTTAAAGAAGGCCGACTGCCCTCCCAGGTGTCGAAAGCGGGCACGGTTGTGGAGAGGATGTTCCCTGCCACACATCAGAACAACTCCGGCACCATCGCCGAATAAGGCGGCCGAAACCACATTCGCCATTTCACTTTCCTGCACTCGCATGCATAAAGAGCATAGCTCCACAGATAAGAGCACTACGACCTCTTTTGGGTGCCCCACCAGATAATCGGCGGCGCGGTTCAAAAGAGCGGCACCGGCCAAGCAGCCCAGGCCAAAGACCGGCACCCGTTTCACCGAGGGCGCAAAGGCAAAACGATTCATCAGTCGCGCCTCAATCGAGGGTACGGCGAAACCGGTTACAGAGTTACTCATAAAAAGCGACACTTCGGCCGGATCTAAATTAAAATCGCGGAAGAGATCGGTGAGAAGAGTGGTGCCAAGCTCCAGCGCCTGTTCTAACCAGATTTTTTGACGAATTTCCCAGTTATTTATTTTCTCGTATTCGGATAATGGCCGAGCGAAGGAGCGAAATTCCACTCCGGCGTTTTTTTGAATTTCCAAAATTCGTTCATAGTTAAAAAAATTGGCCTGCCAAAATTTCTTCAGCTCGTCTAAAATTTGCCCTTGGGGATAGTGATTTTTTGGAAATGTAGTGCGAACGTCAACAATATAAGTCACAGCAAACCTCACAACCTTGGGATTCTCTCCCTTTCACCAACATAAATCAAATATTATGCTAGAATGATGCGGAGGGAAGAAGGATGAAAAAAATAGTCTCTTGGTTCACTGTGTGTGCATGCATCGTCGTGACGCTCGTCTCACTGATCCTCACGCTGCCCATGTCCCAGGAAAATCCCGAGAAGCTATTTTTAAGAGATCAGCAACTTCAAGACTTTGAACTCTACACAAAAAAGATTGAAGAGCGTGAGATCGTGGTGGGCCTGGTAAAATCCCAGCAATCTCTTCTGCAAAACCTAGAGCTTTCCGATGATCTTGCAGCTCAGTTAGCGGATGTTTTATCAGATCAACAGGTGACGATTCATTCCTTTCGCACCTTCTTTGGTAAAATGTTTAGCTCGACCATCGATCCCCTCGCGCTTTCAGAAAAGATTGAGAAAATTGTTGGTGAGGCCAAGCTACTCCCCCTGCTGGACCAGAAACATATCGCCCACCTTTTTGTTTTAGTGCCGAATCTCACCTTGCGCGACAAGAATTCCATCCTTCAGCATATCAAGACGGTTTATGCCAAAGGCCCCAACCCCTACTTTTTAAGCGGCCCGACCGTGATCAACCAAGGACTCAACGAACAATCCAATCAAATAAAAAATCGCCTTTTCCCGCTGATGTTTATGCTGTGCTTTTTTCTCCTCTGGGGAATGACAGGAAAAATGCTTCCCACTTTGGTGATTTTTGTCCCTTCACTCATGGCCAGCGGATTGTCTCTCCTGAGCATTTATCTTTTGTTTGGCAGCATGAATATGATTAATTCCGTCCTGCCCCTCTTCACCTTTGCCATCAACGCCTCCCTCGGCTTGCATCTGCTGTTTTCCCTGGCGTACTCCGAAAATTTTAACAGCATGATCAAATTCAAGACCACGCCCATCTGTCTTATGATGGGGACCACCTTTATCGGACTGATCTCACTGGTAGTCAGCGATCTCGCCATCATTCGCCAATTTGCCCTCCTGGCCGCAGGCCTGACTGTGCTTACGAGTGTCACTCATCTTGCCTTCGCCTGGGCCTTTTACGCCCTCTTTCCCAACACCCCCAGACAGGCCCGGCCTCTTCAGCTTTTCAATCGCTGGCAAGGTCTGTTGCCTCCCACCCGCCTCACCTTCTGGGTTTTAACTCTACTCACTGTCATAGGCACTCTTGCGATTCCGTCTATCCGATTGGAAACTGAGGCCGCCCATTATTTTAATCAGGAAAAGCACCCTGTCGGTCAGGGCATCAAGGAGATCGGCGGGACGATCTTCGGAAATCCCAATATGGACATTATTCTGGAAAAAACTTCAGCCCCATGGAGCATGGCGGATTTGGAAAAAATTCATCAGCTGGAAAATAAACTTCTTTCCGCCCTAGGCCCTCATTATAAAATTCTCTCTCCCAATCAATTTCTGCTCGAGGCCAACGCCATCTCCGGAGTCGGCAGATCACTGCCCTCTTCTCTGCTCTCTTACCCCATTATTCTGGGACAAATTCTAGGGGATACCAACGCCTCTTATTACCAGGATCACCTCTACCGCATGACCCTCATGGGCCCGACTCTCGGGACTCTGGAGTTTACCGCCTTTGATAAGCTGGTGGCGCAGCTTCTGAAGGCGGAAGAACCATGGGGGCCAATTTCATATCAGCTCACCGGAACCTCGTACAACTTAAAGCGCTCCCAGCTCAACCTCGTGAGTATTCTGGCCCTGAGCTTCTTGAGCTCACTGGTTGTCATTACTCTGTCGGCCTTTTTCATCAGTCTTCAGCGCAAAATCCGTCCGACCTTGATTTTCTTCGCCGTCAATCTGTTTCCCTTGCTCACCACCTGTCTGTTTATCAAAATTTTCAACCTGTCTTTCAACATCGCCACGGTGATGACCTTTAGTATCGCACTGGGATTGGTGGTGGATGGCACCTTTCACCTCCAGCACGCCCACGCCCACCTGCCCCGTGAGCAAATTTGGCCGTCGGTAAAATACCCGATCTGGGCCAGCACCCTCGTTCTCACTCTGAGCTTTGCCATCCTCGCTATGAATCAATTTCTGCCCATTCGCGAGTTTGCCTTGGTCCTCGTGATGAGCATCTTTCTGGGAATGATTTTTGATCTTTATTTTCTGGATGCGGCGATCAGGCTTTTCACACCTAAGGGTGAACTAAAAGATTAAGCAGGGCATAGAACTGATCGGTCTGCTCAATCACCCGCAGCATGGGAAATTGTTTTCGCATATCGAAGATTCCCAGGCCTAAGCCAAAGGATTTTTCCTTGAGCATATAGGGAACGCCCAGTCCGCCCTCAGCACTTTGAACAACCACAATCACCCCGGTTTCCGAACTCTGGTGGGCATAGACTCCTGCCAGCGGAGAACCTTTGGTGAGCTTTTTGAGTTCCAGATCTCCCATGCCCGCCGTCACCGTGGCGCCAACCCCGATACCGTTGGCCACTTCCGGGGCGAGAGCAAGAAAACGCCGGCCGTCTTGCGACTCACAACGAAAGGCCTTGAGGCCCAGACCAAAAGAAAGTCCCAGGCCGACTGAAAAGCCTAAGCTCACAAAACGACAGCTTCCATTTGGATTGAGAAGAGTGGACACCACATTCACCACAGGAACAGGATAGCTTGGCGCAAGCTCGGCCAACTTTCGTTCCATGGCACTGCGATCAACCTGACTCATGGGAGCTTTTTCTTTCAGCTCCAACCAGCAGGCCTTGCGTAGCTCAGTTAAAAGCTGGCCATCATCCACAATCTCACTCACCCGTTTGACATAGATAAGCGCCACCAGAACGGCCTCATCGCCACCTTTGGCCTGCTCAATAAAACTCCGCGCACAGGCGAAAATTTTAGAAATTTCTTTGACCGACTCACTATTTTTCCGCATTCCCTTGGGCAAACGCCCGGCCCAAACCACCTCGGAAAAAAGGCCAAGCAGGATACAGAGAAAAGTTATAAATTTTTGGGCCGACATGAGGGCACTCCAATTTGGTATAAACAGAAGGACTCTATATGCCGGATTCATCACGTTGCGTCAAGAGCCTCTATCCTCATTTATTGAAAAAAGAGGCCCCCCATGATACGAGGCCAGCAATGAACGACAGAGAACTGAGCAAAGGCCAAAAAACGGCGGTAAAAATTTTAGAGGCCGCGGCCCGTTGTGTGGCCAAAATTGGCGCAGAGAAGACCTCCATCACCGCCATTGCCCACGAGGCCAAGTTAAAACGCTCACTTATCGCCTATCACTTTCCCAAAAAAGAAGATATTTTTTACCACGTGATGAAACACATTATGGTGCAGTTTGGGCGCAGCTACCTTCCCTCCCGCCCGAAAATTTCCCCCGCCCCAAAACAGGAAAAACAGGACCTGCTCAACTTGATCTCGGCCTATATGGATTATTTTCAAACTTATCCCCATTATTTTCACTGCTACCTGCACTGCTTTTACCTGGCCTCGGTGCATGAGCACTATAAGCAGCTCAACACCCGCATCCTGAGGCGAATCATCATTCGCATTCAAAGCAAAATCAAGGCCCTTACCGAGGCCGAAAATTTGAATGTGCCCATGCGTGATATGGAAGATTTTGCCAATATTATCTACTCCAACCTGCTCGGCACCATCATGAGCTACTACACGGTTATCCAGGACCGCCCTTATGAGGAGTACAAAAAACACGGTATGCAAATCTTATTCACGGAAATTGATCTTTTCCTGGAGCGGGCCAAGACTCATCTTCATCTATAGGGGTGATATTTCCATCTTTCTTTGGGATCAAAATTTCGCTGGCGCAAAATCTCCTGGCCCCAGGTGGTCTCTGCCAGCGCAAATAAAAAATCCAAAAAGATCACGTAGGTGACGCCCCAAATGTGGCGGCCCAAAAAGGAAAAGGTAGGAAGAGTTAAGGATATTCCGCGAAAGGTGTAGGGCCTCTCGCTAAAAGACGAAGCGTTGAAGGCCAGCTCCACCGGCACCCAGTGAACCTCCTGCACCTCATTGGGATCAAGGAAGAGCTCCGGCACATCATTGACGTAAAAAACGTAGGGGTGCACGGTCAGCTCCGGCGTCACCCGAGGGGAATAGGCCTCTAGTGCGCCGAGGGTCTGATGGGCCCCCAGCCGCAGGCCGATCTCTTCATAGGTCTCGCGCACCGAGGTCTGGGCAATCGTCTGATCTTCCCCATGTCTGCGTCCGCCGGGAAAGGCCATATGCCCGGACCACGGATCATCCGAGCGCTCGGCCCGCTTAATAAATAAAATCTCCGGCGCGCCACTTTGGGCGTGGGGGCGCAGGATGAGGGAAACCGCCGATTGCTCAACCTCACCCGGTCGCTCCAGGGTCACAGGAGCGAGCTTTGCTTTAAGTTGAAGCTGCCAGTCTGCTGTCATGGGAAAGTAATTTTCGTGGAACAGAGGTACTGGTGACATCCGCAGGTGAAGGATTGTCCTCCCTCAGTGCTGCATTTCGCGGAAAATTGCTCGCCCTCGGTATAAACCATGGTGCAAGCAAGCTCTTCTGGAGGTTTGGAACAGGTGGTTTCCACCCCGGAGAGATTGTACCCGGAATAAACGGCACCCAGCTTGGCCAGGCCCGCCACGTTGGCCGAGACAGGTTGAGTTTTCTGGGAGGAATCCATTCCACAGCTCGCAACCAAAAAACAAAGGATGAATCCGAAGATCTTCATAAAGTTAATTATGCCTCGGCCCCTAGCATAAAAAAAGGGGCCATTCGGCCCCTTTTCAAAATCGGTGTGTGGCAGGAATTATTACAGGAAAAGTTGGCCCATAATTTTAGTCATATGCTCAGGCGAGGTCTTGTTCACTTCGGCCGCCTTTTTAATCAAGCTCTTCATGTCAGCGAAATTACCGTCATTTTGCTGCTGCAGGGCCTTTCTCACTTGATCCATGTTGACGCCCAAAAGCTCTTCAGAGAAGGCATCGGCATCGCCGCGGGTGAGTTCCCGGGCCTGGAGCTTGCGCCAGTGGGTGGCCATCTTTGCCACTTTTTGGGAACGATCTTCCGACAATCCGAAACGCTCAACTAATTGGCGGCTCAACTGTCCAATCACAAAGGACTCCTCGATGGCGCCGCGAAGTTCCAGGTCCTTGGAAGAAATGGAACCCTCTTCCAAAGCGTGGCCTTTGAATTTTAGGCCGGCCTGCTTCAAAGAGCGAACTCGTTTGAAGTCAAACATGTCGTTGTAAACCATGGATACCAGCTTCACGCTTGGATTGATTTTCTGTCCTGGTTTTTCAGTGGTGATGGAAAGGCCGTACTGACCGTCATAGTGTCCGTCACTATAACCGGAATCGTATCCCGAGTCGTAACCGGAGTTGAAGCCGGTGGTCGAGCCATCGTCATATCCGATGCCGTAGCCGCTGTTGAAACCATCCCCATTGCCGGCGGTATAACCGGAGTTGTAGCCGGAGGTATAGGTGCTGGCCACGCCGCTATCATATCCATTGTTGTAACCACTATTGTATCCGTGAGTGTCGCCATCGACATAGCCCGAGTTATAACCGGAGCCGTAGCTGCCGTTGTAATTGGCAGTGTAAGCGCCGTTGTAACCACGGGTGTAGCCAGCGGCATCGCCTGATCCGTATCCCACGGTGTAGCCGTCGCTGTAACCATTGTTATAGGCGTTGGTCACATGGGCGGGATCGGCCCCGTCCACCAGTCCGTCGCCATAACCATTATTGTAGCTATTGTTATAGGCCGTGCCGTAAGCGGCGGCATCACCTTCGGCAAAACCGTCGTTGTATCCGGCGGTACGACCGTCATTGCGTCCGGCGGTGGTCCCGGCAGCAGCACCGGCACCTGAACCGGTGATCAGACCTGAGTTAAATCCATCGGTCTGACCGCGGCCAAAGCCGATCGTCTCGCCTTGTGAGAATCCTAAGTTGTAACCAACCGTATAACCTTCGGCCAGGCCGACCACGTGTCCGGCGGTAAAGCCGGTATTGTAGGTGGCCGACTGAAAATAGGTTTTGGCCTCATTGTAACCTTGGGTGTAGCCGGCGGTTTGACCATTGGCCAGGCCGGTCTGATAACCGGCGCGATCACCGGCGGTATACCCTTCAGCATAACCATCGCGAGCACCGTCACTCAGGCCCTGCTGAAATCCGACATCTTCACCTTGCTTGAAGGCCTCGTCATATTTGTTATTACAGGCCGTCACACTCAACATCGCTCCAACCAAGAGAAGCGAGGTAGATTTTTTTAACATTGTGTTCACCATATACTGCTCCTCTTATTAGAAAAAGATTTTACCCATGATTTTTGAAATTTGCTCAGGCGTTGTCTCATTGGCCTTGGCGGCCTTCTCCATCAGGAGCTTGAGGTCTTCTGAGTTTCCTTGCATGGATTTTTTCACCGCGATCTGCACCTCGTTTAAATTCACCCCGATCAAATCCCGTGAGAAAGCGTTGGCATCTTTTTCAGTCAGCTCACGGCCTTTTAGCTTGGCCCACTGATCAGCAACCATGGCCACGCGCTCGGCACGACTGACTGAAAGGCCGAACTTTTCCACGATCTGGCGAGTGATCTGGCCGATCTTATAGGCCTCTTCCAGGGCCGCTCTCTGCTCAAGATCACGGGCCCGCAAGCTGCCTTCTTCC
This sequence comes from Bdellovibrionales bacterium GWA2_49_15, assembly GCA_001769855.1. Classification (GTDB taxonomy): domain Bacteria; phylum Bdellovibrionota; class Bacteriovoracia; order Bacteriovoracales; family Bacteriovoracaceae; genus GWA2-49-15. The sequence continues at coordinate 406,317 of MEPP01000001.1, forward strand.
GCCATGGCACCGGCGGAGCTTCGGCCGGCTCCAAACTTTTTAATTTTTGAATAATTGACCAGCTCCTGTTGAAAGAGTGAGGCCAGGCGCACGGCGGGATTCATTTTTCTCTTCACCGCTTCGTCATCGGAGAGACCATTCTGTCCATCATAGTAACCATCATCGTAACCGTCGCTGTAGCCACCGTTAAAGCCCACATCAAAGAAGTCATCGAAGCCATCATTGTTGCCGGCATTATAGCCGCTGGTATAACCATCGCTGTGGCCGTCGGCATAACCGTCATTGTAGCCGATGGTGACTCCGTCAAAACTTCCGTCGGCGTGACCGTCATTATGGCCTCGGTTGTATCCGGCGGCATCACCGTCGACATAACCGTCATTATATCCATCCGCAAGGCCGTCACTTCGTCCGGCGATTCCACCATCATGAACGCCATCGGTGTGTCCATTGGCATCGCCATCGGCGTAACCGTCGACGTGTCCGTCATTGTAACCGGAGTTATAGGCATTATTGACGGCGGTAGGATCGTAGGTGTCGTTAAAACCATCGGTATGCCCGTCATTGTACCCGTCCGTATTTCCGCGGCTGGTTCCGGCGATCGTTCCGGCGGCAACCCCGCTGCCATGAGCGGCGGTATAGGCACTGTTGTAATTCGGTGTATAGGTGGCATTGTAGCCGTTGGTAAATCCGGCGTTATATCCGGCGGTCTGCCCGGTGGCGAAACCATTGTTATATCCCACCGCCTGGCCGTCGGTATTTCCATCGGCGAGGCCGAGGGCGTGACCTTCGGTATTTCCGGCGGCACGTCCGGCATTGTAACCATTGACGTAATCAGGAGTTTTATACTGGGCCTCTCCGTCTGAGTAACCTTGGGCATAGCCTATCGGCACCCCGTCGGCATAGCCTCGAGCTTCGCCATCGGACTGACCGGCGGCAAATCCCGAACCATAACCGGAAGACTGGCCAATACCATAACCACTGCCATACCCCACCTGGCGTCCTTCCTCGAAAGCGGCATTCCACTTACTCTGGCACCCGCCTAACAGAGATAAAGAGATCAAAATAACTGGAATTTTCTTCATAGCACTCCCCCACGACATTAAAATGTCCACGTTTTGCCCAATCCTGATGCAAAGACTTTCTACTCGTACTAAGTAGGTCAGGTTTGTTCAAATCTTTTCTGGGAAATTGCAAAAAATGTGCACCAGGTGGCGCAGGGAGGGTGCTCCCAGAAGGGGTTCTGTAAAATTAAGCTACCTCTTTTCAGTGGGTTACCGGGCAGGACTGCGCCTGATGGAGTTTACGGGGGTAGGCCAACGGCCCGACAGTTTTGCGCCAGTCGTGCATTATCGACTTATTCTTCGGAGCCTTGGTTGATTGTCGATGGGTTTTGTTTCCTTCGTTGGTTCAAATAGCCAGGTAACCTAGCACTCAGTTCTCTCAAGACTTCTTGCCGATCCCTCATAATATAGAATTTATACAACGATATCCCTATATCCAAAGCTGCACGTTTTTTAAATGGCCATAGCGCCGGTCCAATCACGGCCAAAACCCCATCGGCCTGCAGTGAGGATAGACGATACATATCTGGTTCAAGAGTGAGTAACGTCCACTGATTTTGCCCGCGAGAAAAATTACATTTATAAAACTCTCCTCTTATGGTGAGTTGAATCTCTTGATTTTTGTCATTCACTAGCTTTTCCCACTCTCGCGGAGAAACTCTGCTCGCCTCTCCTGTAATCCAAATATCTTTGTAGTCACTGGCCTTTCGAGAAGAACATGTCGTTATTTCTTTTTTTAAATCTGGATTATCATCTAAACACTTCAAATAATCTTGTAAGTTTAATTCCTTATATCCATTGTTTGGAGGGCAGAAGATGGGAGAAATCTTGGATGATGGGTCCCATAGAGCATACCTAGGCTCTAGAGCATTTTTTTTATCAAAAAAATCCGGAAGGCAATTCTTAGACCAGGTTTTTTTTGTACACTTATTGAGTGATGATGCAAAAATTGAAAATGTTTTATCTTTATCAAAAATATAATCTATTTTGCGACGTTCGGTCTTTGATCGGGCCAATTTCTCTAGCCATGGTTTTTTCAGCTTCGGTAAAAACCCCGAAAATTCCACTCCTATATTTGTTTGAACAGAAATCTTATCTCCCACCTTTCTTGTATAGGGTATCGAAAGCACTTTCTTTATTTCTCCCAATTCATGACCGGCATCGTAAGTAATAAAAGGCACCCAAGATGGACAGGCCTTCAACATCACTCCATATCCCGCAGGATTGGTTGTGCTATTGTACTCGCCCTTGGACCAGGTGCAAACAAGCTTCTTGTTGAAAAAAAAACCATTATTATTCAATTCCAATGATTGTGAACCGTCATTGGATATCAAATGGATCGGCGGAGAAGTTATCTTGCTTTTGATAATTTTTTTTGGGGGGCGGGGTTTATATCCCTCAGCTCCCACCACACCAACGGCGATAGGCGGATCACCTTCCAACATAATCTCATAATATAATATATATTCGACCCGATCCTTTTCACTATCTCCAGGAAAGTAATCGGCAAAAGCGATGCTGCAGATCCATAAAAAGGAGAAAAAAAAACACCATCTCACAGCTCGTCCTCACGCTCTGTTTTCACATGACGATTATCGTCGCCACTCCCTTTGACTTGCTCTCCCTTCGATAGTGCCGCGCCACTTGGAACGTCAGGCCTTCCAGCTTGACGATTTTTCTCGGCCTGTTGCTTGGCCTTCTCTGCCTCTTCTTCTTCTTTAGATAATAAGTGCATGCCATTTGAACACTTATAGCCGCCAAGGGGAGTCATTGTACAAGTGATCTCTCCCTCCGCCTGAGCAGAATTGGTTAAAATTGTCATAAAGAAAACTATCATTGCTAATATAAAATTCATAACTCCCTCATACATGATGGACTATTCGTTATAAAAAGCATCCGCTTGCTCTACACAGTCTCTCCATTTCACACGCAGAAAGTGGGCCGGATTGACACAGTAAACCCCCCCACTATAGTTAAACACTTGCTTGTATTGCCCGATGACGGTGTCAATAAGTGCAGTACCCATATTACCAGACGCCACATTACAAGTCTGTTGTTCGCCAGTGACATCAGTCCATCCAGCAGAGCATACATACAAAGTTGAGTTGGCCCCGCAGCAAGAGGTGCCTGTGCAACAAGACGAACCAGAAAGTTGAGTTGAAAAGAGTCTTTTTCTTGCACACTTTAAATCACCATCAGCTTGTGACAATACTTGAGTGCATAATCGAAAAACCCAATTGTTGCCAGAAACAATCGTCACCGTTGTCGCATTGGTGATTGTTGGTAATTTCCGACAGCCGCCCGCCCCTGAGTTGTTGTAATACATAAATTCGTCGGCGCCACAGCTAACAGTTGGAACCTTATCATACCAATCGGTGAAATTGCAGTATGCACCACCCGCAACCCATGCAGTATTAGCACCAGTGGTGCCAAAGTTTGTCCCAGAATCCACGCCCGCCCCCGGCTGATGTCTTATTGAATCGCAAACATACTGGGCAATGGCCTCGAGCATGTTGCTTTCGTCTAAGGCCAAGCCGGTAACGGCTTCAGAGATATCCTGCATCATGTTTGACCATTTCGTATCATCGATATTCGCCGCAAGTAAATTTTCAATGTATTTCCGCGTGGCAACTCGATGGCTTGCGCCTGCGAGCCCACCTCCTCCCCAGCCAGCACTTTCCGGAACGTACAGATAAGCTCCTTGAATTGATAATCCATCATTTGCGCTCCCCACGTACCCATCACCTTTTCCCTCAGTACCATTGCCTAAAATAATCCGGGCGTCGTAATCGATAAGCGTGTCATTTTTAAAATCTATATAGGGCGTTTGAGCAGGGACACCACCGAGTTCTAGGGAACCGCCTTGGTCGGAGCTAAGAACAGATATTGAGGAACCCCAGTGTATAGAGCCATTAACATCGAGCTGCAAATCAGTGACTCCAAAGGAGGCCAGATTTGGGTTGGTTTTGTTAATACCAATTGAACCACTTCTGCCGGTAATTTTCTGACCACCGCCACTTCCAATTTGTAGGTGCATCCTATCAGGGTTTTGGATTCCGTAAATACCAATTGAATTGGCGACATCAATATCGGTAAAAAAAGTATCATCGCCAACCCGTAAATTTTGTCCGCCTGACCCTGAAGAGTCCAGGATACTGACAAAATTCTCAGCCGTGACGAGCTGGCCAAACAAACCTGATCCTGCGCCACTTAAATCACCGGTAAATCTAACATGCCCGGTACCGCCCTTCATGGCCCCCGTTCCCACGGCCAAGCTTCCCCCGAAAGCGGCATTTCCACTTCCTGCCCCACCGGACATGGTCGAACTGTTGACATTGGAACCCGCAGAGATGTTGTGAGCGATATCCAGGTTTCCTTCACCTGTTGAATTTTCGCCAATCCCAACACCACCTGGAAGTCCATTCATAACTATCGGGGTAAGATAATTTAGAACCGTATTATCATTTGTGCCATCACCCACTACCAATCCCCGAGTTACTTGCATGTCACCTAAATTCATAATTGCCAACTCTGGATAAGTGGGGCTTGGTCCCGAAGGCTGCTTGCGAATGACAATATTTGTACATTCGCCAGACGGGTTCACGGTGCCCCCCAAGCTTGAACAAGCGGCATCAACATATTGCGCTTCTTCGACGAAACACTCACCGATATTGGGAGTGCTTGGAGCTGCGGCAGGAGAGGCTGTAACAACATACTGCACATCAAAATCTTGGGCCGTGCGAGCTCCGCCGAAGCTACTTTTATCGGCGACAGCCCCCCCCGTCGTAATTTCGCCGCCTTTTAAGAAGGTCAAGCGGATCTTAAACCAGTTGCGATTATTATCTCCAGGATAGGGTGCCCCAAACTCAACAATTTGCATCGTCTCTAGAAGAATGCGCCCCTGAGTTCCCTTGCCGTAGAGGTTGTCCTCGGTTGTGCCTGGCATATTGGGATCACCATTGGGGAGGGTCGTTGCGATAACTCGCGCGACTGTACCCCCGGAAAAAATTCTTGGAATATTTACAGCGGCCGCCCCGGCGACATTTCCCACAATAGTCCCATTCTGGGGGGCCACACCACCCACAGAAACGTTGGCAAAGGTGCGCTCGCACGCCAGCTTATCTCGAAGGGCCATTCTGACGTTGTATAAAATGCTCTCTTTTTCCGTGTTGATGGCAATGGACTTTTGTCCCTTCTGCATATTGGACATCATCTGCATGACGCCGACGGAAATAACTCCTAGCATTCCGGCCGCCACCATAATTTCCGCCAAGGAAAAGCCTCGCGAACCATGCAGGAAGGAGGAAAGTGACTTCTTAACATTCGACATTTTCATATGAACCTCACTGAAAATTTCGGCCTTTTCATGGCTGTTTACTCTTAAATTTTTTCAAATATTCTTCTTTTTCTTTCTCGTATTGTATTTCCTCAGGAGTTTTTACCTTCTGAGTTTCCTTTCTTATGTTGGGACCCAAGGGTCCAACCGTTTGCCACTGAGTCTCGTCCTTGGAGGTGGCGGAGCCTGCTTTTTTAGCCGAGGTTGACTGGGAGCTAACTTGCCCTTCACCACTCTTTTGATTCGCTTGACCACCTGTTTCCGAAGTCGACTGCTCGCCCACACTATCGCCTTCTCCCTCTTGCGCTTGCGAGTTCTGTTTCATTGCTTCAGTTTGTCCTGTCTCTTTGGAATCATTTTTCGAGTTCGAGTGTGATTTGGCGGCTGCAATAAATGCTTCTTTGCTCGGCCACTGTTTCAGAACGCGGGGATTCGTAGGCCTTTTATACCCAGGCTTCTCGATCTCATCAAAAATATTTTGCAGTTTTTCTCTATTTCTATCTTGAAAACCGTTGGCCTTGCCCAAAATGTTATCAATTTTTTGCTCGGTCAAACCAAATGCACTGCTTGTCATCAGAAGGAAAAATAATATTGTTCTGCTCCCCTGAATCATAGGATTCCCCCATACGTCGTGGAACCCAAAAAGATAATTCCATTAGTTGCTTTTAATATTTGATTTTGTATCGTGAACGGTGAAAGGCGGGAGAAAGAGGCGGGAAAAATAAATGCCAAACCTGGTGGAGGAATTACCCCGCTTAAACCCACCGCTGTCAAATGTTGATCGAGAAAGTCCAAGGGCGGAAATGGCCCGTCACCTAATAGCGTCTCGGGCAGCCAGGACTGTACGATGGCGTCGGGTGGAACATCGTAATCTGGCGCCACACTGACCACACTCACGTCCGTGACAGGAACGGTAATGGCCTGGACCACATCCAGCTTAAGCTCTGATTGCGCCTGGATGGGGGCCTCAAAAATATGCGAAAAGGCAAACATGGCGAGCCCCACAATGCCCCCGGCGATCAGCACCTGAAAGACGCTGGACTGTCTGCTCAATGTGGTAAGTCCCGAATTAGTCATAGGGTAGATTGTAGGCCCAATTTAATTTTTTCACGATAGTAAAATAAGGTCCCGAATTTGGGTCCGGGCAAAAGCTGGTTTTCACATATCTGAGTGAAATCCATGCCTACTTTCTAAGGCGCTTTTGGTACTCGCGAAGTCCGAGAAAGGTGGCGATGCCCACGTACTGGAGGGTGTAGCTCATGGAAAAAAACCAACGGGGAATCAGCTCTTCCGGCCACTCATGCCCTTGCACCCAAAGGTACAGGTCATCAATCAAAAAGAGCGGAGTGAAAAAAAGGGAAACTGAGAAGGCCATGGAGAAGATCAAGCTGGCATTTCTGTCGCGGGATTTTTTCAAGCCGGTGTAATCACCAAAAATTCTTTTGTGATAATACATATAGAAGGCGTGAATCCCCCCAAAGAGCAATAAAGAAAGAATAAAAAATAAGATCGGCGGCACTGGTGTTCCCATGCAAGTTCATTTATTTTACACTGATTATTCACCACAGGGGAGCTTAAATGGCCACGAAGTGTCCGCGTTGCAAAGTCAACCTTGAGTTTTGCTTTTGTGCCGTCATGGAAACGGTTCAAACCGAAACGGCGGTGGACATTATTATGCACTATAAGGAGCTGGCCCTGACCAGCAACTCCGCCAATCTGGCGCCGCTCAGTCTGCCCATGGCGCGGGTGCATGTGCGCGGGCTTAAGGAACCGGAAAAACGACTGGATGTGAGCTCAATCTTTCGCGCGGGATATACTCCCATTTATCTTTTCCCGCTTGAGAATTCTCGCCCCCTGACCCGCGAGGCGGTTTTAGAATTAGAGCACCCCATTCAGCTGATTCTGCCCGATGGCAGCTGGCGGCAGGCGCGCAAGGTGATTGACCGGGAAAAGATTCTCAAAACTCTTCCCTGTTTTTCTCTGCGAAACATGCCCCCCTCCCAGTACAAATTGCGGCGCGAGCACTTCGCCGATGGCATGTCCACCTTTGAGGCCATGGCCCACGCCCTCAGTGTGATCGAAGGTGAGGAAAAGATGGCCCCCCTCTTTAGAAACTTCAGCATTATGGTGGAGCAGAATTTAAAAGAACGGGGACAATTTCCCTGGAAGAAGTCAACCGCCGGACCACGCCGGTAGATCCACGTCCGTGGCCTCCAGCTCGATCAATTTGCGATAAGACAGATAATCCGCCGGACCGTGCTGCCACAAGAGCCACGCCAGCTTGTGCTTGAGGTTTTTTCCCCAGGCCCACACCCGCCCCTTGATCCGTTTAATAATGTTGAGTAAAAGCTGATAGAAGGCGCCCTCACGTTTTTTTTCCGGCCACTTCAGCTCAAAAAAAATCCCCAGCCAGAAATATTGAGAGATGCCCCGGCTTCCCATGCGCATGAGGTCCGGCCCGGCCTCGAGGGTGGCCTCCAAGAGTTTTGGGTATTGATCCAGAACCGAAAAGGAAAAATTTTGTTCCACTAAAGTCTTCAGGCCATGAAACAAAACCTCAAAACGCTCGGGGGATTCCGGCATGGAATTCACCTTCCCCTCCAGCTGGAGGGCAAATTTTCGCGTGCCAAAATCCCAAAGGTTGATAAAATTTCTTTTTTTCAGCACTGAGGGCCTCGATGACAGGAGAAATGGAGAATTTAGGGCGGTATAAGCAAACGACTATATGCATTATATCAGGGCAAAAAAAATCCACAAGGGCCTCCCTACACCTTGGGCCCTATCTAGTGTAAAATGCCCTTAACTTCTAAATACTTATAAGGATGCGCACATGATGAAGTATGGCATTGGAGCAGTGGCCTTGATTTTAGGTGGGCTGATTGCCTGGTACGTTTTTAGCAATAACCCAGGCCCTGAAACTACCGAGAGCGTTGATTCCACCAACCCGGAAAATAAATCACAGCTAACCGAAGGGACTTCTTCCACCACTACCACCAATGCTGGCGCAGTGGAAAATAGCGCCGCCGGCGGCCCAACCTCACCCCTCAAAGTTGAGGGCCATAAAGTTGGCGACGGCGTGACCAGTGACAGCGGTACGGAAGAGGAAAATGATGAGGAAGATTACGGCGAGCCCGTGTCCAAGGAAGATTTCAAGGACTTTATCACCACCGCACTGGACGAGCTGGCGGAGGACGAAACCACCGCCCTGGCGATTATAAAAGAGATGGATAAGATTGCCCGCGCCCAGCCCGCCCATGAGGAGGAAGTGGCGCGCTTTTATCGCGAATGCGCCAAACGGCCAAAAGTTTCGCCAAAGGTGCAGGAGGCCTGTCAGCAGGCGATGCGCGATAAAGGGCTCTAACGTATGCAATTCCTGGCCGCTTGGGCCCTGCTTCTTACTCTGCTTGGGGGCTGTGAAAATCCACCGCCCACTCCCACCGTGACAGTGGAGGTTCAGACCCCGGCCGCCGAAAATACCAAGCTCACTTCTCTACAAGATATTGTGGGATACGTTCTGACCTGTGACACCGCCAATGGCAAGGCCTATGTCTACGCCTTTGCCCCGCATATTCTAGGCATCTGGGATGATCCAGAGGCCAAGCGCATCGAATATTTTGTCAGTCAATTTATCACTAAAAAAGATGAGCTGATCTTCGAGCTGCTGGTGAGTGGCGAAGCCAATATGCGCACCAGCTTGTACAAACCCGGCGAGTTAAAAAACCGCCGTCTCATGATGAAAATGCGCGACGGAAAAGTCTTTGTGATGGTCGCCCATGGACTGAGTGCCAAAGACAATACACCGATTAAACCTCAGCAATTTGAATGTGCCAGAGGCCCTCTGATTTCCAAATCATTTACCAAGTGAGGGGAGGCCGTAGAGCTTCAGAACTTCCGGAGAATCCGGAGAAAGGGACTGCTCGGCCTGGCAATTTTCCGTCTCAAAGAAAGTAATCTTGTGAACAATCACCCCTTGCCCCTTGAGCACCTTGGGACAAACTTCCCAGAGAAGATACTTGGCCAGATTTTCAGCGGTGGGATTCACATTAAAGATAAAAGGTTTTTTATATGAGGGGGCCTGGGCCACCAGCTCAAGGGTTTTGTGGTCGTCCTTAAAAAGGATCATGGTGTGATCCCAGTTCTCTTCCACCCAGGCACCCACCTTGGCCTTTAAGACCGAAAAATCAATCACCCGTCCCAAAGCATCGAGCCCTTCGACAGGGGTGGCGTGAATCCAGATGACACCATTATGACCATGGAGGGTGGCACACTTGGATTCATGGTGCATCACCCGGTGGCCATAGCAAAAATGAATTCTTCGAGCACAACTTTCCATTGAGCTAAACCTTTCTCTTAGGGATGAATGAGCGCCAAAAACTCCTGGCGCAGCTTGGGGTCTTCTTTAAACTTACCATCTAAGGCAGACGTCAGCATGATGGCGTTGGCCTTTCTCGCGCCTCGACAGGTCAGGCAACCATGGGCCGCCTGCACCACAACCATCACACCGGCCGGACGCAGCTCACTCTTCAAAGCTTCCATAATGCTGTAGCACATGCGCTCCTGCAGCTGCGGTCGCTGGGCATGGACATCGACAATTCGTGCCAGCTTGGACAGACCCACCACCCGGCCGTCCTGTTGAGTCACATCAGGCAGGTAGGCCACGTGGGCCACTCCGGTAAAAGGAATAAAATGATGGGCACAAAGACTGGTAAAATCGATGTCTTTGAGAAGAATCACCTCATTGTATTTTTCGCTGGGGAAGGTGGCATTTACCGTGTCGCCATTGGTGGCACCAAGCCCGGAGCACATTTCCAAAAGGGCCCGCGCCATTCGATTGTGGGAGTCGGTGATATTCGGATCGTTCAAATCAAAGGCGGGATAGGCCATTTTCAGGGCCTGCAAAACCGTCTTGTAGCCGGAGGCCATGAGCTTGTGGGCCTCGAACATTTCCAAGGTCCGCTTGCGAATATCGATGAGCCGTTCATCGAGATGAGCAATGGGGTCTTCCGCCTTGGCCATTTCGCGCCCCAGCCAATTATTAAAAGGTTTTTCCAATTTTTCTAGTTTCATATCGTTACTACCTACAATCTGATTTTTTTTCTTGCCCATATACTGCCACGTCCTCTCTCAATCGATAATGAACAAACCCTAGACGGCAACCCCATCCCTATCAAGCCCCTAGACCTGTGTCAATCCGGTTCGTTTGACGACCCCTCTTTAAATGCCTTATGTTGGCCCACTTATTAAGATTGGGAGTGGCCATGGTTTCAAGCATTTTTAATGCCTCATTATGGGAAGAAGTTCCGGGTTTTGAATTCAGCGACATCACCTACCACAGGGCCAAGGCCCAAGGGACGGTGCGGGTGGCCTTTAATCGGCCGGAAGTGCGCAATGCCTTTCGTCCCAAAACCGTGGATGAGCTTTATACCGCGCTCGAGCATGCGCGCCAGTGGACTGACGTCGGCACTGTTTTAATCACCGGCAACGGGCCATCCACCAAGGATGGCGGCTGGGCCTTCTGTTCCGGCGGAGACCAGCGCATTCGCGGTAAAGATGGCTATAAGTATGAGTCCGATGTTCCTTCGGCAACCTTGGGGCGGCTGCACATTCTGGAGGTCCAGCGCCTGATCCGCTTCATGCCCAAGGTGGTGATCGCGGTGGTGAATGGCTGGGCGGTGGGCGGCGGCCATAGTCTTCACGTGGTGTGCGATCTCACGCTGGCGAGCAAAGAGCACGCCATTTTCAAGCAAACCGATCCCGATGTGGCGAGCTTTGACTCCGGTTACGGCTCCGCTTATCTCGCCCGCCAGGTGGGGCAAAAACGCGCGCGCGAAATTTTCTTCTTAGGTCATAACTATACCGCCGACGAGGCCTTTCAGATGGGAATGGTCAATCTGGTGGTTCCGCACCAGCAGCTTGAGGCCACCGCCCTCCAGTGGGGTCAGACGATAAACTCAAAAAGCCCGACTGCCATGCGCATGCTTAAGTTTGGTTTTAATCTTTTGGATGACGGTTTGGTGGGCCAGCAGATTTTTGCCGGTGAGGCCACCCGCCTGGCCTATGGAACCGATGAGGCGGAAGAGGGGCGCAACGCCTTCTTGGAAAAACGGCCGAAAGATTTCTCCAAATTTCCGTGGCATTACTGAAAAGCTCGATATTGATTATGGTGCCGGCATAAGACGCGCAAATTTTCGCCACCGGATTGTCCGCCTTTAGAAATAGGTCGGATGTGATCAAGTTCGAGGGCGTAAGTGGAGATGCAGCCCGGGTATTGGCAGTGCCGCGCCCGAGACACGGCGGCCCGGCGATCATGAGCGGCGATGGCCCGTTGATTTTTGAGCGTGCGCTTTTCCATCGGTGCTGCATGGTTTCTTCTGAGAGAAGGTTTTGCCATTTCGCCCAGACGCAATTTCTCGGCCAGGTCCAGGAGATGGGCCAGAAGTTTCTCATCACTGAAGTTCTTATGCACCATTTGGCCTTTGAATTTGATCCAGGCCTGGTGGGTTTCGTCGTTTGCTTCGATTATTATTCTGTGCTCTTTTTTAGGCATATTCAGTTGCGCGCGCTCTCAAACAACCCTTGGGCCATGGAAAGCTGGGACAAATTCAGTTCGCCATTTTGGATGGCGGTCTTGGTCTCAGGGATTTCCTCCGTGATTCTGAGGGCCTTGATCCTGCGATAAGCAGCGCTTTCGGAGTAGCCGAGTTCCTGGATGCAATACTTCAGAAGAGAATCGCACTTAAACTCCAGAAAAAGTTTGCCACGATTGATTTCCGCCAAGTGATCCAGAATTTGTGTCAGGAGCACGCGTTCTTGCTTGACCAGCGTGAGTAATTTTTGGTGCAGATTTTGTGTTGAAGTTTTCATGGGTGAGTTCTATCACAGGGAGAAAAAAAATCAAGGGTGCGTGAGCATGGCAGAAGTGTAAGACGTTTAAACGTTTATACGAAAGACGAAAAGTGAAAAATAAAAAAAATGTTTCGATATTTTTCAAGAGAAGTATATAAAGGAAATCAAGAAGTGTAGCGAGGGATTTTGACGGGGCTTGAAGTCTTGAGGAGAGACGTTAAGAAAAAAATGCTGTCACTTGAAAAATATTTTTAAAAATAATAAATCAAGATTGCGCGGAATTTCTTTTGCCATCGCTTGCGCACAGGGAATATCGGAAAAGCTGCGGGTACACTTCATTGATCTTAAATCCAGCGCTAAACACAACACCGAAGATTGGCGAGTCGGTCCTTCGATAGGATACATATTCAGCTTCAGAGGCAACGACTTTGCGAGAAATAGTTTTCTCAATTCCACCATAGGCCGAAAGGGAGATGACTTGCTGTCCGAACCTGATCCACGCCGGAAATACAAAAAAATGATAAAAAGATAAAGCCAATCGGTGCAATAGTGACACCACTTTTCCCAATCCGATGGATAAATTTACCCTTTCGTTGACTTTTCAGTCTGACCTGTTCGATGGTTACCGGCGGAGGTTTTTATGCATATACTCATGCTCGTACTCATGCTCGCTTTTTTCGGATGTAAGTCAGACAAGAATGACGTGGCCGGGCCAAGCGGCGGTGGCGGTGGCGCATTCTCCTGTGTGGCCGGGACTCCCGAATGTTTTGGCGGTCTGAACTGCGAAGGACTCTGGCAAGAGGAGCTGCGAAACCAACCGAAAGGGCTGATGAAGCAACATCGCCTGGACGATAAAACCTTGGTGGATGGCAGAACCACCCTTCTCATGTCGGCCGAAGAGAAAGTGGAAATTGTCGATGCCACCAGTGAGACCATCACCAAACGCGTGACCTTCAGGACCACCTATCCCGGAAATTCCAGCACCACCAAAATCAAGGTGGATGAAAAAAGTAAATTCCTGGATATTTGTAATAAGCTGGGAACGAACGGTCTTCCCCTTCCCAGTGGCACTCAGGTCGGCGGCGAGATTCTGGCCCAGAAGGATGAGTTCATCAGCGTGATCGCGGGAACCTTTGATACTCAATATGTAAAAATTAAATCCACCGTGACCGTGGGTGATAAATCAGTTGAGACCTTCTTTGAAAACTGGCTGACCAAGGAATTCAAGATTCGTCTTCAGGCCAAGGCCATCATGCAGATTCCCAGTACCCTTAATGGAAAAACCTCTGTCATGATTAAAGAGATGGAGCTGATGGACTTCCGCATCCCCTAGTGGGAGGGAAGGTCATCTTTGAGGAGATGAACGGAACTTTCAAAAATTCCGTCCTGATCCGCATCTTTTTCAATAGACACCGATATTTTATTTTTACTGTGCAGGTAGGTACTCGTCTGGCGTTCACGGGGCCGGGTTACAACCTCTCTTGAGAGGCGCCCCTGAAAATATTCTCGCTCCCTCTCCTCTTCAAAGATTCCGTCGCCATCTCGATCATACTGGAACCGCTCTTGCCCCTCAGACCCTGGAGTTATCTTTTTATATTTGCCGTCGCCGGCCGCGGCAACAAGGGAGCAGGAAAAAAGAAGGAGCAAGAGTATTTTCATTCACGCCCCCAGCCACAAGACTGAAAACTCGGGCCTAACTCTTCGGGAAGTCCGCGGCAGAGAGTTTCAACCTTGTCATCGGAGACGCACCTCTCGCAACCTCGGCGATGAAAAAATCTTGGCCTTGGTTTTTCCGGGAAGCACAGAAAGGAGCAGTGATAGACCGCATCGTAGGCGCGACAGACTCCATTATTGTGATGCTGAGTTTGCAGGTTGTCGATTCGTCCTTCCGCATGCAAGGATTCGTGAAAAACGGTTCGGGCCAGGCCGCCGCAAAGATTCGGGGCGGTCAAAAATAAATCCAAAGCACCGGAGAACGTGTAGGCACAACGCTCTCCACTTCCCGAGGTTTTTCGCTCGGAAAGTGTGTCCGGAGTGCATTGAATACGGGGATGCTTGTTCTTATAGTAGAAGGCCAGGTCCTCAGCTTTGTCCTTGTTAATGCCAGTGTAGCAACCTTTTTTCGGCGCGACTGTTTGGGCGACCTGGCGCGCGGCCTCGAGATAATCCATTGGGCGCGAGGGAAAGGTACTCCAATCTAAATTCGTTCCGGCGGCCTGTCGGGTCAGGCAGCCCTCACTAATCTGAATATGGCCGCGGGCCACGTAGTAGTAGACGCCGCTGTCCTGGCGCCAACATTCGACCTGATCGTCATCTCTACATTCCTCGCGGGAAAATCCGGGCAGGGAGCGGAGGTGCTCAAAATAGAGCTGCCGATTCTGTCGCAGCAAGATCGTCATTCCTTGCACATAAAGCGTGTTAATCTCCGGACTCCAGGTAAGAGCGCCTAATGATTCCAGGCAGGTCAGGCCTTGCGACACTGAATTCCTGTTGCCTTGCAATCGCTCCGTGACGTTCTCTAAGACTCCATGAGTAAAACCGAGATAATCTTTGAGTTTGATTTTTAACTTGGAGAGCTGTCTGCGCTGATCCGTGATCAAAAGGGTGCGCCTTTGAATTTCGGCCCTGACCTTGCGGCACTCGGGGGCGGCGGTAAAATAGGGCGAATCGCACTGTTCGTTCTGGTAGGTTTCGTGGGCCAAGACCAGCTCCCCTTCCATGCGCTCGACAGATTGCATGAGGGTTCCGTACTCTTGAATCTCGTTGGCGTACAGATGGTGAAACTCATCCAGCTCAGTGCCTCGCACCTGCCCCCAGCTCATGCCCAATACTGCCACTAAGAAAAACTTAGGCCATCCCATAGGCGGCTTATCGGCAAAATTACTGCGGTAGTAAAATAGTCTAGAAATACATAACCAGGCCGCCACCCCAGGTCTGCTGGATAAAGGCCTTATTATAACCGCCGGCACCGGTGCGCTGGCGCGAGTACTCATATAAACCGTTCAACTTCCAAAATTCGCCCAGGCGATAGTTGAGAAAGAGGTTGGCGCGATAAAAGAATCCATCTTTCATATTTTCTTCCAGCCGATTGGGGTCACCCGCTCGCTGAGGCAGGGTGCTGGGTTGAAACTGATAATAGTGCCATTCCCAGGTGTACCCGCCGGTGACATCTGTTTTGGGCAGAAGATCAAGCAGGATAAGTTGGCCGCCCAGGCGATCAATTTTGTAACGGTTCCCGGTCCACTGCTCCTTGCGCACGGAGTGCTCGTAATTCATCTGGAGATCATAAAACCGCCCCATGAAAAAACGATGGGTCAGTCCACCGTTGTGAATATTCCCATGGTCCGGTTTGTTATATCCCTGAAAAGCACGAATCTGATAATAGACTTCGCTTAAATGTTTGCGATTAAACTGAAACCGTTCGGAAATTTTTAACCCTGAATCTTCCGTATAATAATCGTACTGCTGGCGTTTTTTATAATCGAGATACTCTGTTTTAAATTGAAAATCAAAAACCAGTCGGGCCTTCTTTTTGAAGAGATAATGTTTGTAATGGGATTCCCAGCCGAACATCATCTCCATCATGTCATTGCGTTTTATCTCCGCCACATCCCGCTCGTGATAGACGGAGTAGAAGTGACCTTTGGGATAATGCAACCAGGTCGGACTGTGATAAAGCTGGAAGCCACCTTGGATTTTCCAATCCCAGATCATGGTGGGGGCCTGGGTGATGGCGCGCCATTCACCGTAATAATTTTCCATTGCGTTGGTGGTGAAGCGATAGTTGAGATAGGAATACACATCAAAACGCCCCAGCTCCTTAAATAAACGCAGGGCCTTATAGACCCGATCGTTAAAACTTCCGTTTAAATTCTTAAATTTTGCAATGGTTTTGGCGACGTCGTGTTCCTTGTAATCGGGGCCCAGGCCTAAGAGGGGAACAAGGCCGTGAAGCGGATCAAGCTTGAGACCATCGGGGGGAATATACTCTCCGGTGGCCGCATCGACACCACCAAACTCCGCCGGCATCTCATAGGTCTTGGTTTTGGGGTCAAAGGTTGCATCGGCGGGAGGGGCCAGATAAAAGCCGGTCTCCAAATCTAAAATTCCCCCAGAGCGAACGCCATCCGCATTTTTTTTATCAAAGTCCTTTTCCTCTTCGGGCACCGCCTCATCCCCAGGGGGAACGGGAACCAGGGACTCATTGGTTGGCCCGGGATTTTTTTTATTTTTACGCCCCTTCAAGACCTTGCCCTTGCCACCCAGTTCTAAATTTGAATTCTGGGCCAGTAAGGCAAATTGGGTGGGAGAAAGTTTAACCGGCGCGGCCGCCTTCTCATAGCTGGGAAAGGCCCCGCTTAGCTGGCCGGGGGCCACCGCAGTGGCGCTATGGTGACGGAGATCATCCTCTAAATTCACCACATCTTTTTCCTGATCGATGTGCCCCATGGAATTTTTCCGATTCAGCTCCTCGCGCAACGATTCATGCACATCCTCATCACGTTTTTTAAACAGATTGACATCGCCCTTGAAGGTGACTGTGGAGGTCACATGATTTTTGGGATTGTGAACGATGAGAAAATCCGTTCCGCGCACCCCGAGGGCCGCCGTGCGCGTTTTGACGTACATTTTGTGACCTTCCTCTGGCACGGGCGTTTTTTCATTAACCTGGGCCCGCAACTTTCCCGCCAGCAGCTCGATCACCTTCGGCTTACCTGCCTGAACCTGGCCGATGGTCATTTTAGATTCAGGCCCTAAAGACAGGACCGAGCCGTCATCCAGCTTCAAGCGCAGCAAACTTTTTTTATCAGTGGCGATAAAGCCATCGTTTTGAAAAACATCTCCTTGCTGCAATAAGGTTTTGCTTCCTTTGGAATCGATAAGAACGGCTTTGCCTTTTAGGAGGGCAACTTCGGCCTTGCTGTATCCCAAGCTGGGAAAAAGGCAAAGTAGCAGTAAGAATATTCGAAGCATCAATTATAGTAAGGGTAAGCGGAGGCACAGCTCCGATTCACCTGAAGAACTTCTTCCAAATCATCACAGCCCATGCGGCCCAGACGGCCACAGGAGTAGCGGACGCACTCGAGATCGTAGACGCCGCGACAAGAGGTCACCAGCTGAACCATCTCCTCGTTGTCATCGTATTCCAACCGGCCCAGGACTTGGGAGGCCACGGTGATACATTCGCCGCCCCAAACTCCGCGGCAGGCGTTCCTGATATTTTCCTGCTCACTCATATCGTCACACTCAAAACGATCAATCAGGTCACAGGCGGTCTTGAAACAACTGGTGCGAGGCGTGCAGGGGTCGACAGGAGTTGATTTGGCGGCCTTAAAACGATAATAGTCGTGGGCCACATCATTGTAATTTGCACCGGCGAAGGCCATGGACAAATTTAACAATGCAAAGATACCAATCATGACTCTTCCCATTCTTTACCCCTTGGAAAAAAATAAACCTGAGTAATAGAATTTTATATTGGGATCGGGATGTCAATGACAACGAGGATTATTTCGCCGCTGCTGAATCAATCGCAATAAGGCCGCTGACTCCTCCCGGCGATATCCGCCATTGGCCAACGTTTCTGGTTGGGTATTCCCGCTATCTATCTCCGTCAAGGGAGCACAGGCCTCCAGGAGCACGCGGGCGACATTGACCTGTTTGTTGGCAAGAGCGTGATAAAGGGCCGTGCGACCTGCCCTTCCGGGACTATTGGCCGTCGCCCCCACCTGCAAAAGGGCCTGCACGGTCTGCCGGTCCCCCTTAATCACGGCGCGAATGAGGGGGGTATTGCCGTTCATATCGTGCACATCCACATTCATCCCCGCGCGCACAAGCATCCGCGCCCCGGCAGCATTACCGGAAGCGGCGGCAACCAGAAGGGCATTGTCCCCTTCGGCATTGCGGGGGTCGAAGGTAGCGCCGTTCTGCAGGAGATATTGGCCAATTTGATTCTGGTCGCGCCTCATGGCCTTCATCAAGGCCGTTTCTCCCGTGCGCCCGTCTGTGGCGTCCAGGTCCACGCCCTGGGCCTTCAATTTTTTGATCGTGTTCAAATCGCCAAAGCCGCCGGCCTCGGCCATGATGCGATTCCTGCGCGCAGGTGTGGCCTCGATGCGTTTCACCAGCTCATCCCAGTTATGCCGCTCGCGAAAAACTCCTGTGGTGACGGCCTCAAGTCCTTGCCAGAGCTGGTCTTGGTTTAAATGCTTCACCAGCTCATCAAAGGCCCGGCGACCGAAAGGTCCCATGGCATCGACGATGGGAAGCTTATTAAACGGCCCGGTGGGGATGGAAGCATCGGCGCCTTTTTCCATAAGTAATTTAATAATGGCGGGATTATTTTTCCAGATGGCGCGGGAGAGAGCGTTGTTGCGGTGATTGCTAAGATGATTGACATTCATACCTTTGGCCAGGAGATCGCGCACGATGCGAATGTCACCCCCGTCAATCGCCATCATTAAGAGACTATTACCTTCCTCATCAGTCAGATTCCAATCCGCTCCCTGCTGCAGGAGAAATTGGTAGGTGGAATATTTACCTTCCTTGGCCGCCATCATCAGCGCCGTCTGGTTGCGCGTGCCCCGATTGTTAATAAAACGTCGCACGTCCAGAACCGCGCGCTGGAGAAAGGCCAAGTTGCCGCCTCCGGAAGCGGACATGATCGGATTCATGCCGCCGGTGCACTCGGGGGCACGAATAACAGCGCCGTGATCCATGAGGTAACGAATCAAGGCGGCAGAACCACTCTTGGTGGCGCGCGAGAGAACATCGCCCTCGGCACCGACAGCATTGACGTCGGCCCCCGCCTCCACCAAAACTCGCACGGTGGCCAGATCCACATCAGGCCCTTCCACCGCATCCATCAGGGGGGTGCGGCCGGCGGAATCGGTTGCTTCAAGACTGGCACCTTTTTCAACTAAAACACGAATAGCGTTCGAGCGACGAAAAAAAACTGCTTCATGCATATAAACCGATCCGCGCTCGGCGAGATTCACTCCGTTAAGCAGGGTCCGCAGGCGCGGAATATTGTTATCAAAAATAGCGGCACGAATGCGCTCATCGGCACTGTCGCCCATGGCAGAAAGGGAAAATAAAATGCTCACGAGCACAACAATGCGCATAGATAATCTGGCCCCCTAATCTTATCGGCCATTTAGTTTTTATTATCAAGCTGCATGAATAAGTAGGTGAAATCCATGGCGATCCGCCGGATAAGCTGGTCGAGATCGGCAGAACCACCGTGCCCTCCCTCGATATTTTCATAATAGAGAACATCGTGGCCCTGCTCCTCCATCCGCGCCACCATCTTGCGGGCATGCCCGGGGTGGACCCGATCATCGCGAGTCGAGGTGTAAAAGAAAATGCGGGGATACTTCACCCCGCGCTTCACATTCTGATAGGGGGAGTAACGGCGAATGGCCAGGATCGCCTGGGCATCGGCAGGATCATCAGGATTTCCATATTCGGCCATCCAGCTCGCGCCCGCCAGCAGATGATGATAGCGAAGCATATCGAGCAGGGGAACCTGGCAGATCACGGCATTGAAGAGGTCCGGCCGTTGGACAAAAACCGCACCAACCAGCAGCCCGCCGTTGCTGCCGCCTTGAATCCCGAGATGTTTGGGCGAGGTCAATTTTTGGCGAATCAGCTCTTCCGCCACTGCGATGAAATCATCATAGGCCCGTTGCCGATTTTCTTTGAGCGCCGCTTGATGCCACTTGGGCCCAAACTCCCCTCCGCCACGAATATTGGCGACCACGTAAATGCCACCCTTATCCAACCACACTTTTCCCGCCGTGCTGAGGTACCAGGGCGTGAGGCCGATCTCAAAGCCGCCGTAGCCATACAGGAGGGTAGGATTTGAGCCATCCAGCTTAAGACCTTTTTTATAAACGACAAAGTACGGCACCTTGGTTCCGTCTCGACTGACGGCCTCTTTCTGCTCCGTCACCATCGAGCTGGCATCAAAACGCGGGGGAAGCTGCTGAACCACACGGGGCTTTTGCTTGGACTGCAAATCTCCCAAATATAAAGAGGTGGGAATGAGGAAACTTTGAAACTGGGCGAAGTACTGATCATCAAAGGCATCAATGCTCACGATGGAAATTTCCCCATGATCAGGAAACGGAAGCGTTTCGGTGGCCCAACCTTTTTGAGTTCGCTGGGCCCGCAGCAGGCGCCCCTTCACGTTATCGAGAGTGGCAACCAGAATAAAATTTTTGCTTAATGAAACATGCTGGATTGAGGCCCGTTCACCGGGCGCATAAAGAATCTCCAAGGCCTCGTCCGGCCTGGTCAGTCGATCAAGCGGCAGAGAAACCAGGGCCCCCTCGGGAATGGTTTTCTTACCCACTTGCCATGGGAAGCGCAGAATGGCCAAAGCGTATCCATGAAAGACGCCTTCAAAATTTGCGCTATCCGGGAAAGGCAATTTGAAAAGCGTGCCGTCTTTTTGAAGCAGAAAGTTTTCCCCTTCGTAAAAAGACTTGCGACGGGAGATAAACGAGTGAATGCCCTCGGGCCGATGAGAAGTCCAGCCGGAGAGACTCATGTCGGTCGGCTCTCCCTCCATGAGCGTTTCCGCCTGTTCCAGAGGAGTGCCTCGCTTCCATTTTTTCACAATTCTGGGATAGCCCGAACTGGTCAGTGAGCCGGGACCAAAGTCGGTGGAGACAAGCACAGTATCCAGATCAATCCAGGCCATATCGGACTTGGCCTCCGGCAGCGCGAATCCGTCCGCCACAAAAGTGTTTCGAACCAGGTCGAACTCGCGATACAAGGCGGCGTCTTTTCCCCCGCGGGAAAGCTGCATCAGGCATCGTTCGCCTTTGGGCGGGAGGCAATCAGCGCCGTGAAAAACCCAGCTTTCATTTTCCGTTTTGGAGAGGGCATCCACATCCAGGAGCACTTTCCACTTGGGATGAGCGCTGGCGTAGTCGGCCATGGAGGTGGTTCGCCACAGACCTTTCACATGCTCACCATCCTGCCAGAAGTTATAGACCTGCCCATGCTGATGGTTGGGAAAAGGTATTCGATCCTTAGCGGTGAGGATCTCGCGAATTTTGGGTTCGATTTCTTGGTAAATGGGTTGCTTGGTGAAAATGGCCACACTCTTTTCATTGTGCTGGCGCGCCCAGTTCAAGGAGGCATCGGAGTAAATGTCCTCAAGCCAAAGATAGGGGTCGTCGGGTTTATCGGTCAAATGGGAGCAGGCGGTAGAAAGGAGTGAGGTCATAAGAAGGCCTTGGAGAATATGTGATTTTTTCATAGGGGAAAGGATAGAATGGGCACGAGAGAAGGGCAAATTTTTTTATCTGCGCCATGGATTCTTCATCAAAAAAGGTGAATGGCATCAGGAGAAATGCCCCCGCGCGTGATGGGCGTGGCAAAGTAAGCGGAGATTTTCTATCGCGTGCGTCCCCCCCTGGGCATACGGTACGCGATGATGAATCTGCAAAAAATGCCGAGAGTGGCAGCCGGGATATTGGCAGAGTGCCTCTGCTTTTGCCCACAGCGCTTTTTTGATCAGTGTCGGAATCGCGCGAGTTTGATTTTTAACCTGCGCCGGCGCGGATTTGACTGTTGCGCAGGATTTTTTTCGCTTCTCCAATTCCTGGGTGCAAAGAAATTCGATCAACTCCGGCAGCTCGCGTTTTTTTGTGTGGGAAAATAAGGCCTGAAGCTCTTGCAATTTCTCCATCACGGCGTCATCAAGCACCAACGTCACCTTGGTTTGCGTTTTGGATATTTTTTGCGTTGAAGCATGCGCCGGCGCGGGTAGAAAATCCGGGGCCAGCATTTTCTCCACCTCCCCTTTGGGTTTGTTGGAAATCTCTTCCAGCAGTTGCCGCTGCTCCGGCAACGTCAGATTGTTTTCCTTAATATAACTCTTCGCTAGGCCCAGCACGGTCAAATTCAGTTCGCCGCGATCAAGTTTTTCTTCAATTTCAGGCAGCGTCGCCAGCATCCGGCAGGCGGAAATGCGCCGGCCACTCTGGTCGGGGGAGTATTTCAGCTCGTCGGTGCAATAGGCAAACATGCTGGAATATCCAAGTTCGGCATAGAGCTTGCGGCGGTCCACCTCGCGCAGATGATGCAAAACTTTCGACATAATTTCCCGCTCGCGCTCCACCAAAACCTTGGTGTCGTTTAATAAAACCTGATCGACGATGTGACGTAAATCCATAAGGGCCTCCTTATTTTTTACTCTTATAACACGATAATTTCCACCAAATTTTTCTCGCAAAAACCCCCATGGCAAGCGTCGAAAATTTCTCAACACCAAGCTTGCTGAAGAAAATTCCTGAACAAGCGTAAAGGCAAAATAAAGCGCGCTGGATGCGCCTTACGCAGAGTCGTCGCACACAAAGATTTTTGCACGAAACCCACGGCGGGAACCTCGCAAGGAAAATCTTTCAAGAAGATAAAATGTTTCAAAAATGAAACACTGATCGAAGCACTGACCGGCGCAGATAAACTCATGGGATCACAATTGTGTAAAAGTCCCACGACACTTAAGAAGAATTTCAAATTATATTCCTACGTGTTTTTATTGGGTTAAAAAATTTTGTGGAAGACCGATGGTGCAAAAATTGACCTGTGGCAATTTTTCAAGGCACTTTTCGGACGAAATCTGTAGAATCCCAGCAAATTTATCGAGGGCCATAAAAAGGGCATTAACTGCGCGGGACCATTCCGGAATCAGGCAAAACTGAGTGACAGAATTTGCGTCAAAATGGCTTGTGAATTAGGATGTCGCTACTTCGTTTTGTCTTTTCAGATGTGATGTAGGACGTACGCTCAAGTGGCATGTAAGCACAAATCAAAAATCTGAAAAACACCGGACTCCCATGATTGTTTAAGTGTGCTTTAGAGTTTCGCTTTAAAGTAAGGTTTCAGCCTGATCACTTAGACGCGTGGAATGCCGTCCCAAAGAGGACACGGCCATGGTTTTTTTGGATTGCAAGAAGTCTTCCGCAAGGAACAGCTTCATTTTGGTTTTGGTTTTGGTTGGTACTTTAGGTCTCTCAGGATGTAACCAAGAAGAGTTCTATCAGAAAGAATATCTGGAACCGCTTGGCAAACCTGCACAGAACTTAGAAGATTCCGATCTTACTGCCGACGACAAGGCCGCTCTGGCCGATGCTCAATCAGGATCGGGTTCCTCCGATTCTACGGGCGACTCTGGTTCAAATTCGGGTGGGTCTAACACCTCTGGAGATCAAGTTGGCGATAATTCTTCGGGTTCAGGCAGCTCAAGTGGTTCTGGCGTCTCATGCACCTCCGCTCAGTTCATCGACCGCTACACCCAGAATACCGAGCAAGTCGGTAAAGTGGACATCTTATGGGTTATGGACAACTCAGGCTCCATGGAAAACGAGCAAGAAGCTTTGGCCCGCAACTTTGATACTTTCATCAATGGTTTTCTCTCACGAGGTATCGACTTCCGCATGGCCATCACAACAACGGATGCCAGCAGCTCGACGCGCGATGGTCGCTTGATCGGTCGCGTGCTCACTTCGGCAGACGCCCTGGCCAATGAAGCCGCATTCAAAAACGACTTCAAAACCTATATCAGGGTTGGTACAGGCGGCAGCGGAATTGAGAAAGGGTTACACACATCCCTTTCTTTCCTCAAAAAAAGTGGCGGCATCTTCCTTCGCCCGGATGCCAAACTCGTCATTGTCTATATCTCTGATGAAGAGGACCAGTCAGTTGAGAGTGTCAATACACTTCTCAGTGGTATCAGTGGCTTCAAAGGCACCGTTGCTGGTGTTCGCGCCTACTCGATTGTCACAACCGAACTCATCGGCAATCAGTGGGAAACAATCGGCAATCGCTACATGAACATGTCTACTCAGACCGCAGGCATCGTCAGCAGTATCCATGAAGACTTTTATCAGATTTTGACAAACATCGGCGGAAGTATCCTCGACCTTCTCGAGAACTTCGCCACCTCCAAAAATCCAATCAGTGGTTCACTCAGCGTCTCGATTAATGGAGTTGTTCAAAATCAAGGCTGGTCTTACGATGCTGCCGATCGATTGGTAAGATTTGAAAGTAGTTACGTTCCTGCACCTGGTGCGCAGGTTGAACTCAATTACCAAGCATGTCAGGGAGTCAATCCATGAAGCAACTCTTTCTCGCCTGCCTGGCCTTTATTTTGTCCTTTGCTCTCGCCGTGGGGTCTCGCTCATCTGAGCGAGACCTCTACGACTTTAGGTGGCTTGACCAGGACAAGAAAGTTTACGTTCTCCAAAACAAGGAGTACGTCAAGAAAGGCTCCTTCTATGGAGACTTTTCCTTGTTAAAGGGCATCAGCTCCGACTATCAGGACACCTCAGGTTTTCAACTTCGAACCGGCCACTATTTCACGGAAGAATGGGCCTTTGAGCTTTCCTTCACGGATTACAATAATAAAAATAACGCCACCTTTGAAAATCTTCAGCGCATTAATGGCGTCGTGCCGTTCATGCGAAAGATAGAACAATCCTACGGGGGCGCCGTCATCTGGGCGCCCTTTTACGGGAAGATCAACACCTTCAATAAGATCTTCTACTTCGACTGGTACTTTGGTATCGGTGCTCTCGCGGTGAAGGCCAATAGCAATGCCGAGAGTGCCGCCAATCCCAACTCCGACGCCTTCAAAGATGAGGAGTTCGTCGGCGCGATGGCCAAAACTGGTGTAAAATTTCATGCCAGTCGCAACTGGCACCTTGCCCTCGAACTGCAAAATACCTACTTCAAGGCCCACGGGCCGATTCCGGGCACGCCCAAAAAACTTAACACCAACACTGATATCTTTTTAGGTATCGGTTTTTCATTTTGATGAGATAAGGGGTCAATCGTGATGAAGCAATTGCTCATTATCTGTCTTCTGTTCAGTCTGCGGGCCGAAGCCGAGCTCGGCAAGGCCTTTGATCTTTATCTGTCGAACAAGGCCCAGAAACAAGAATGGATCGCCTACGAGATGATGACCTCCGAGCACTTCTTTGTCGCCTCCATTTTTGCCAAGAGACATATTTTAAGTCAGGGCGAGCACTCCACTATTTTTGAGGAGGCGCTTGAAACCATTGCCACCAAGGCGGGCATTGAGGCGCTCAGCGACTTACCCGATGAAGTCATGCAGAAGACCAGTGGCGCAACCATGACCCTGGTTTTAGGATTGCGCCGCTTTCGTGAAAAACATTATCAGGCGGCCATTGATGCCCTCAAAACCATCTCTCCCTATAGTCGTTTTTATCCCGAGGCCCTGATGGTGATCGGCCCCTCTCTCTATTTCCTGGGGAGTGGGGAGGACAAGATCATCCAAACCTATCAGACTTGTTCCCAATCAGCGGAGAAGATGGCCAAAGATGCTTCCCATGAAAAGCTGCGCCGATATTATGAGCTCATCCGTGAAAATTGTCTTATTCACCTGGCAAGACAATCCTATTCCAAAACAAAGTTCAATGATTCCACCTATGCCTATGAGAAAATTACCAAGCAAAGCTATCGCTGGCCTTACATTTTGCTCGAACGCGCGTGGACCAGTTTCAAGCTCGGTGACTACAATCGCGCACTCGGCCTGGTGGCCACCTATGGCTCTCCCCTTTTAGAAAGTTATTTCTTCCCCGAGGCCGAAATTGTGAAGGCCGTCTCATACCATCGCCTCTGCCTCTATGATGATGCGCTTCAGGTGGTCGAAAATTATTATCAAAACTATAAGCCGAAAAGTGAGGCGCTTGAAACAGCGCTCAAGGAAAACAAGGATACCTTCGATTTTTTTCTTAACCTGATGTTTGAAGAGCGCAGCGAGCGGGAGAAGGTTGGACCCTATGTGGCCGGCCTGGCGATTCAAATCAGAAAAGAGGTCAAATTCAATCTGGATTTGATCACGCTTCGCCGTGCCGAGGAGGAGTTACAGTCCGTTCTCAAATGGCCGGATCACCCCATGAAAAAAGATGTCACCTACGAAATCATGGGAATGATCAGCCACCTCAAAAAGAAAATGAACTTCTACGTCATGGAGCGAATGGTGAGCTTCGTGAATGAGATTCATCGCACCAGCTATGAGATGTTTAATATTAAGCTCGACATTCTAAGCAAAAAACGCAACCTGATTTATAAGGGTGAAAAGTTAGTCGCCGATCGGGCCCGCGGCGAGCTGAAAAATGTGAAGCGCCGAGCTGACCAGCACTACTATGAATTTATCGGCGAATTTTGGGCCGATGAGCTGGGTGAGTATTCCTTTGGACTCAAGAGCAACTGCGAGACGCTGCAAACTCGCACCACCTCGACCGGAGGCCAACCATGAGAACACTTCTTGCGATCCTACTCCTGTGCCAGATCAGCTTCGCCGCCGAGACTTCGAAACCGGCCAAGGTAAATTATCAGTACAAAAAATATGAGCATTTCGACCTGGGCGACCTGGAAGTTCAGGGTAACTTGATTGCCCCGGGCGACCTCTCGGTCAAAGATCAAGGGGCCCATCTCATGGATCGCAATCTCTACATCAGGAACAACTTTGACAAGGAAATGCGCACCGATGTCCTTGATTTAAGGTAGGATGTCCGTCCTCCTTATACTGAATACATTTACTCAAGTTAGCCCCAAATTTAACCGATACTTTTGTTCAGATATGGAGGATATAGCTTATGGGCCCAGAAACTGTTGCACCAGCTGCACCAAATCCGAGTTTTTTCTTTGAAGTGATCGCCTTCTTCAATGATGGCGGGATTTTCATGTATGTCATTTTGGCCATTTGGATTTTTGGCCTGGTGATTGTGGCCGAGAGATTCAAGGCCTTTTATAGTTGGGATGTGGATGGCCCGTCACTCATGGACATGGTGAAGCGCAACGTTCTTATGAATGAGGTTCAAAAGGCCATTCAGGCCTGTTCCAATTCCAAATCACTTCTTGCCTACGTTTTGAAAAGCGGCCTGAAGCGCGCCAATCAAAATAAAGAGCAAATTCAAGACGCGGTGGAATCCAGCATTTTAGAAGTGTCACCGAAGCTGGAAAAACGCATGGGCCAGCTGGCCTTGTGCTCAAACATCTCAACTCTTTTTGGGTTGCTCGGTACAATCCAAGGTCTCATTCAATCTTTTGGTGCCGTTGCCAATGCCGATCCCGCCAGCAAGGCAAAGTTGTTGGCCATCGGGATTTCAGTCGCCATGAACACGACGGCCCTCGGTCTTTTATCAGCGATCTCACTCCTGGTGGCGCATCAAACCTTGGTATCGAAGGGAGAGAAGATCCAAGCGGAGGTCGATGAGTTTTCGTCCAAGCTGGTGGATCTCCTGGGAACAAAGAAACATCTTCCGGTGGCCCCGGCCAATCCTGCAACCAATGAAGAAACAGATTCTGCCGCGTAATTGAGAGGGAATGCTTCATGCGAGCTTTGAGAAAAAAACAGTCTATTCCTAAATTGAATCTCGTTCCAATCATGGATTCGGTTTTTATTTTTATCTTTTTTTTGCTCCTGTCCGCTCAATTCGTGGATATTCATGAGATACAGGGAGATGCTCCGGTTATTGCCAACTTTGAAGATTCTAAACTCAAAAAAGAACCGCTCAATCTGGTACTGGAAATTGAGAAAGATTCCATTAATGTGAAAATCGGTCTAGACGGACACTCCTATAAAAAAATTGCCTTCGATGATCAGCTGGTGGAGCTGCATAAGGTTCTCTCGCAATTAAAGGCCAATCACATCGATGAGGACTCTGTCATTTTAAAGCCGGCCAAGGCACTCCCCTACGGCAGGCTGGTGGTGATCATGGATTCCATCCGTTCTGTAAGCAAGGAAGTGGGAGAAATTAGTGGCACTAATAACAAAGGGGAGCTGATCAAGACGAAGACGCTCTTTCCTCAACTCATTTTTGAGACGGTGATGTAACTTATGAGCAGCTTTGCCAAGAAAATAAAACTTCGTCGCAGAAAAAAATCTCCCGTAGAGTTGGATATTACGACGCTACTAGATATTTTGACCATCCTCCTGGTATTCCTGTTGCGCAGCTATAATGCCACCGATCTAAAACTGGATGTTGCCCAGGGAGTAACCCTTCCCACCGCCGAAAGCCTGGACCTTGGCTCCTATGCCATCGTTCTGCAAGTGAACAAAAATCGTGAATTATTTTTTAACAACAAACTCATCACCCATCTGGATGCCTCAGGCAAAGGTGGCCCGGAGCTGGAAAAATTGCTGGCGACAGAAGCTGAAAATCAGCGCAAAGAAATGGCACGCCAACCTGCCTCCCATACCAAGCTACCACTGGACAAGGACGGTAAACCTCAGATCCTTCCGCTAAAGATAAATTTGGTGTTTGATAAAGAGCTTCCCTATGAAGTCGTGGGCAATGTGCTCCATTACGCCGCGAATAGCGGACATAGCAAATTCAAATTCATTGTCCAGGGGAAGGGTCAATGAAAGCAGCCATGATTCTTCTTGTTTTTCTCACCACGATCGTAGTTGCCAGCGAAGGACAAAACACTCGTTGGGAACAGCTCTTTTTACTCGTTAACGAGGAAATCAAAACGGTTGAAACTCTGGGGGGAAAACGTGGCCCCGATCTGGAGTATCGTCTGTTTCAACTTCAGTCCGAGCGACTCGGCCTGATCAAAGAAAAAGAAAATGCCTCCTTCCTGGGTGCGACCATGGCCGACCGAGGGAAAAGAAGCAAAGATAGCTACTTTACGGAATCATTAAAAATTTATCAGCAGGTGAAATCCTTCGGACTGAAGATCATGGCCGACTATCCGAAACATCCCGAAACCGGCCCCATCTTTTTCACCCTTGCCACCAACTCGCGGGACTACGGCAAAGACAGAATGGCCGAGTTTTATTTTTTGAAAGCGCTCCAGCATGTCTCCGCCTCATCCAAACTGGCCCATTCCATTCGGGTGGGCCTGGCCGAGCATTATTACAATGAAAAAGAGTTTGCCAAGGCCACGGCGATTTATCGCAAAGTGGTGGAAAATGATAAAGATGAATGGCTGGCCAAGCATAATTACAATCTTGCCTGGTGCCAGCTCAAAAGCAAAGATTTCAACTCCGCCATCGACAACCTCATCCTGGCCTTCAACTTGAGCAGGGCCGGAGCAAGGCCAAGCAATGGAGTGTCTTATATCTCGGTCACCGACCAGGTCCTGGTGGCCATGTCGATCTTTTATGTGCTGGCGAACAGGGGGATGGAAGGTGTTCAGTTCTTCACCAGAGAAGTTGCCGAACCTACAACTTATCTGATCAAGCTGGCCCATTCGGCGGCAGAAAACGGCCAGTTTAAGGAGGCCAGATTCGCCTTAACCGAGGCCCTCAAAAAAGAGAAAGATGCCGCCAAGCTGGCCCAAACCCGTCTGAAGGAATTGGAGATTTATCGTAACTTCAAGCAGGAAGATCTGTTCTTTGAGGCCGCGGAGGCGTTCTGGAAGTTGGCCAAAACAGCAGCCATCCAGAATGAGCAGAAAGACGAATTCGTCGACAAAACAAAATCTCTGGCCGGCCAGTATCAGATGGAGCTGAGCAAACGCTTTAACCACGATAAAAGAATCAATGAGACCCAGCTGGCCCGGGTCCTGGATTTTTTTAAGATGATTGCTGATGTTATCCCCGGCGAAGCCAGTGCTTACGCCTATTACTCTGGGGAAACGCTCTTTATTTTAAAACGCTATGAACGCTCGGCGCAGTACTATGAAAAGGCCATTCATTTGCAAAAAGAGGCCGCCCCTGACCTGGTTCTGTTGAAAAAAATCCTAAACTCTTTTTTTGCCGCCATCAGTGAGGATAGCTTTCCAAAGGGCGAATGGCGCAAAATGGCCTACCTGGGCCATGAGAAGTTATTAACCTTTTACCCAAAAGAAGAAAAAGCTCCCTCGGCCTATCGTGAGCTTTTCGCGCTGTATGTCCAAGATAAGCGGATCACCGAAGCGGAAAAACTCATGCATACTTACCAGCTCAATTTTCCAAAGGACCTGGAAATCCAAAAGAAGCAGTTCCTGTCAATCTTAGATCATCATATTAAGTACAAAGCCATCACAGAGATCAATCGCCTGATCGCGCTGATGCCCAAGCCACCATTCTTGTTTGCCCTCTCGGAGACGGAAAAGGCCATGGGCATTCTGGGCAATATTCTCTTTGAGCAATTTATTGTGCTGGAAAAGCAAAATAAACAGGATGAGGCCGCCCGCGGTCTGGACGCCCTTGCCCATCAGGAAATTTTCCCTGCGGTGGTCAGAGCAAAGGCCGCCTACAATGGGTCTTTGATTTATTTAAGCAAGATGGAGGGAGAAAAGGCCTCTCGACTGGCAATGACTTCCTTAAATCTCATGCCGGAAAAAGAACATGCCAACTATCTGCCTAAATTTCAAAAAATGACCTTCCTTCTCGCCTACGGTCAGTTTTTTGATCAGGCAGTCAAGCTCGGGGTGCAGCTCTTCAAGGTAACCCCAAAAAACCCGCAGTACGTTGGCATGCTCCAGGAGATGACCATCGGAATGAT
This sequence comes from Bdellovibrionales bacterium GWA2_49_15, assembly GCA_001769855.1. Classification (GTDB taxonomy): domain Bacteria; phylum Bdellovibrionota; class Bacteriovoracia; order Bacteriovoracales; family Bacteriovoracaceae; genus GWA2-49-15. The sequence continues at coordinate 437,039 of MEPP01000001.1, forward strand.
CGAGTGGAACTTAAGTTCGCACCATTTTGCCGAAGCCGAAAAGTTGGCTGCGGGCGAATTTAACGAGAAGGCCGATCAACTCATTGCCAGCACCTATCGCTATCTCAACTATCAGACCGAATATTTGCAGTTTGTTAAAAAATTAGTGGCGCAACAGCACTTATCGCGCATGAAGCAAAAACGCGAGATGCTCGATCATGTCCTTTACCTCTACCTTGAATCCTTTCCCGCTAATCGGCCCATGCAGACGATGGCCGTGACGATCCTCGAAGAAAGTCTGGTGGCGCTGGCGTCTTCTCCGGAAATCGTCTCCCACTTTCGCCAGGCCCTGACCCAGCAGGCGCAGTTTGAAAAACTCTATGCTGAACTTCAGGAGCCCTTTAAGCTCGAGCTTGAGTCCTACGTTGCTCCATTTAATCAGGAGTTGTTTAATCGCAAATTGAGCGAAGGACTGGGGCGTTTAAAAGAGCTAACCGGCAAAATCGAACTCTTTCTTAAGAACAATAATCCCCGTTATGCCTTTTATTTAACCTACCAGCTCGCCACGATCTATTCAGGCAATGCCGCAAAAATTTCCGCCTTAAATCCGGTCGGCAGTCCGGTCGAGTTTCAGCAAGCTTTCCAGAAAGAAATGAAAGGATTATCCCGTATGATCGATGAAAAAGGGCAATCCTATTTTAAATCCTTTAAAAAGCTCCGTGCCAGCGGATTTTATGCCGGCAACCTAACTCTCAACTTGGAACACTCCAGGGCCCCGGCCTCTCCCATGGCCGAGCTCACTGTCTTAGTGGATTAAACGTTATGAAGAAGATTTATTTTTGTTTCCTGATCTTGCTCCTCACCTTGGTGAGCTGTGCCCATCAGTCTCAGGTGCGGACGCGCAGTATTCAAAATCCTAACGATGATAAGCTGGCCCACGAATCGAAGGATCGTTTCAGCGAGGAACGCCTGAGCGCTCTTCAGAAGACCGAGGGGGCGGGAATTGACTGCCGCCTGGGTGATACGACATCCGGTTTTAATAAACTCCAAACAATGTACAAAGATAATGAGATGAAAAGTGCCTACTGGTTGACCCTTGGAAATTGCTCCATTCAGAACATGGATTTTGACCGTGCCTACTACTTTTTCAAGCTCGCTCTCACCAAGGCCAAAAACAAAACTGAGGAGGCCCGCGTCTATAACAACCTTGGCGTTCTCTTATGGAAAAAGAAGAACTATGAAGATGCAGTCTCGCATTTCCTTGAGGCCAGAAAAAGAGCGACACTCTTATCCCCTATTTTTAACCTATGCAGCCTGTATGTGGCCAGAAATCAGCTGGCGTTGGCCGAGGGAATTATCTCACAGGCCCCCAAAGAACTCTCCCAGGACCCTGAATGGAAAATGCTTACAACTTTGGTAAAAGGACAATAGATTTTTATGTTATCCCGTTCAAAAAGTAATATTGCGCTCGAAAACAAAGGCCAGGTGGTTCTCAAGGGCGTTTCTTACAAAGATGGAAAGGCCATCCATGAGTTTGTCTTTAACAAAAAGAAACTTCTGGTGGGAAGCTCCCCTCAGGCCGACATTCGCTTGGAAGATTCGTCGATCAGTTTTTATCATGCGGTGATCATCCTGGATGCCGAGGCAGCCGGTAGCCTGATCGACCTCAACTCTCAGAACGGATGCTACATCTCCGGCGAGAAAACATCCCAAGGCCATTTCCATAGTGGAGATCGTCTACAGTTTGGCATGGTGGAATTTTATATCGAGGAAACTTTCGGTCAACACCTCATCGATCAGGACGCCGGGCTGGTTCAGGTTTTCAGTCCGACGGTGGTGGAGCAGAAACCCGTCGAGCTGCGCCCGGTGCACGGTTTGCAAATTATCGATGGTGAATATGCCGACATCGTATTCGATGAGTCTTCCTATCGGCCGTCTCGCGAGCTGCCGATTGTGGAAAATCCCCTCAACATTAAGGATCTCTTCATTGAGGCCAACGATGGGGTCACCGCCGAAGATAAGAGTATTTTGAATATCTTTAAGAAGTGCCAGCATAGCGCTCTTGAGGTCACAGTCGTCAGCTCGCAGTGCATTCTGTCGATTGACTACTTCCCGCTAAAAATTGGGAAGGTCATTCTGAGTCACAAGAAGAAAGGCGCACAGTATATCGTTCCGGGAACGCTTGATGAGTACGCTGAAGATATTGTTCTTGCTCACGTAAAAAGCGGCGACGTCATTTTGCATGAGCTGGCGGAGCATGATTTTAAAATTGTAAGAGGAGGAACCGCCCAAGCAGGCCAGTACAAGCTGGCCGAGAACGATCTGGTGGTGTACTCCAAAAAGTCGGTCCAGATTTTTATCCGTCTGACCGCGGCCCCCGACAAGGTTACTCCTCCTCCATTTTTTGGTCGCGATACCCACTTCAAAAAACAGGCGGCAAAATTTTTTGGGATTGGCATGGGCCTCTCGCTCTTGATGCTACTCATCCGCCCGCCCGAGCCAATTGTGGAAGAAAAGATCGCCGTGGTGGTGTACAAACGCGGAGTGAAGGCCGTCGCCGAACAGACGGTGGCCAGCAACAGCACGATCAATGATAACCGGGGCAATAAAATGGCCGATCAGGGAAAACCCGAAAATGTCATGAGCAAAGCCGGCCGTCCCAAAGAAGCTCCCGTGGTCCAGAACAAGGCCCAGGCCGGGAAGGTGCAGGCCCAGGCCCCAGTGCCAACCTACAAGTTAGAAATCAGCGGCGGACTGAGCTCGTTTCTCCATTCCAAATCCGACGTCCCGACCGATATGAAGGGGGCCTCCAGCGGCAGTGCCATCAACCATGATTCAGGTTCCACGAGCACCGGAACCAGCACGGCGCTCGGCAAGGCCGCGGCCGAAATTGGGAACTTTGGCAGTGATGCTTATGGTGCGGCCAAGGGAAGCTCCGGCACCAAAGGACTCTCCAATAAAAATGGCAGCGACCTTCTCTATGTTGAACCAAAAACGGTGGTGCTTGGGTCCATGGATCCCGATCTTTTACGCAAGATTCTGCAAGAATATCTGCCCCAATTCCGTCACTGTTATCAGCAGGAGCTGGCGCAAAACAATGAGGATATCAAGGGTGTCGTCGATCTGCTCTTTCGCATTGGTGAAAACGGCAAGGTCGGCTCCACCGACATCAAGGCCCACGATGCCCGCTTTTCAAAAAATGGCCGAGACTGCATGGCCCAGGTCCTCAAGCTCATCGACTTTCCAAAACCCAAAGGTGGTGGGGTCGTCGACGTCCGCCAACCCCTCAATTTCTTTGCTGAGAAAGGCAAGATATAAAATAGCTCAAGTTTTCCCCATGAAAGCCGACAAGTTTGATGAGGTATAAGTATGCGCCTGCTTGGGCCTACAGTCTTCATCATTCTTTTCGTCACCCCCCTCTCCTTAGGACTGTTGCGAGCACAGCATTCAGACTCTGAGAAAACGCGTTTCGAAGAGGCCCTTTTGTACTTTAAAAAACACCGTTTAGTTCCCAGCATTGAAGGCATTCAGTATCGAGGCTCCTTCGGTCGCCCGAAGATCGAGCAAAGAGGCGAAATGACTTTTGTCCTGGATCTGATTATTCAGGCCAAAGGCCAATCCCACCTTCTTAAAAACTGCGAGGTCACTGATAAATTTTCCTGCGGGCAGGTCAGCATGATGTGCCTGGGGGGAGAAGGACACTTTACCCAAACTCTTGAAAATTGGTCATCCGATCAATCGCCTTTTTTAATCTATACCTACGACCGCGGTAAGGCCGGCCGGTGCCAGTCGCAAAAAGGCCTTTTGTAACCCGTTTTATCCGGACCCTATAAAAACTACCCTATCGCTACCTGTCTCCACGAATTCTGCCATAATTACTCACTTTTTAGTGTGGAGCAATTATGATGAAGTTTGGCAGAAAGTCCGTCGTTTCCCTAGGCGTTTGTTCAGTCCTCTTACTGCTAGGAGGTTGTGGCAAAAAGTCAGCGGACTACGGAGATGTCACCCCGATCCAAACCACCACCAAGCTGCCCAATCTCACCTACGATTCCAATAATACCAATGGCGACTCGGGTGTCCTGGATAATAACAATCCTGAAGACCGCCTGATTTTGGCCCAAAACATGGATGATCTTCTGGATCGCTTTTATAAAATGGGCGTTCGGGTTGAAGAGGGTCAGACCTTTGTCACCAAAGTAAACTACGAGGGACTCTATCAGCTGCGCAACGGTCTCGATTCAAAGTACATGAAGATGGTGGAAGCCATTCGTCTGAAGATCGAAAATCCGGCGGCGCTGGATGGAAAGACGGAAAATTTCAAGAAGGCCTTTTTGATCAACGCCTACAATTTTAATGTCATTCAGATTATCGTCCGGAATTTCATGAAAAATGGAAAGAAGATAGAATCCATTCGCGATATCCGCGGCCGCATGGACTTTGACCAGAACACCATCTTCAAGCAAAAAGATCTCCTCAAGGTTGCGGGCAATCTTTTGAGCTTTGAGCAGCTGGAAGGTAAAATTTTAGAAATCTCGCCACCGAACTCAACCGGCACCAAAGACGCTCGGGTCATTTTTGCGCTCTCCAAGGGATGTAATAACTGTGCCGTGTTGTTGGATGAGGCCTATCGCGAGAAGAAGTTGGAGGAACAGCTCAATGAGATCACGCGACTAAGCATGCGACTAACCAGCATGGTGACCAATGATCATGTCAACAAGATTACCAATTTAAACCAGCTCTTCAAATGGAACAAGAGCATTTTTGATCAGACGAAGGTGGGCGGAATCGCACCTTTTATGCAAGTTTACGGCATCCTTCGCACCTACGAAAATATTTCCTTTCTGCCCTTTGATTGGAATCTCAACTCAGTCAATGCCCCCACCCCGATTAATACCGGCGACATTCCGATCATCACAGCGCCGAAAGAAAACCCTTGTCTCACCTTCATCAAGGGAACTAATTTTATCTCCCTTGCCAGCTGTCAAAAGGTGGTCAATGGCCAAACCTCTACGGCCTACAAATACACCACCGAACTTGCCCATCTGTGTGTCCTGAAAAAAACAGAAGCCAACAAGCCGACGACGATTCGTGTGGTGGGCAGGCTTGAGGAATTTGATGAAAAAAGAAATGACCAGGAAGTTCGACTGGATCTCTCCACTACAGAGTACAAGCAGGATCAACGCACGGGAATTCTCAGCTATAGGCATAAGGCACGTGAAATTAGTGAAGTGGAGTATGATACACAAAGAATGGAGCTGAAAGTCTCCCAGAGGTTTCGCTTCTGGTCGCTGGATATGTTCAAAAAGAAACAACAGCGCTCTTTCATTCTCTCCTGTATCGCTACCGAGTAATCTTCTCCTGTATAAAGCCCTCGATTCCTAATACTTTTATCCGAAAAGTATTCAACCACTTATGGACTTAAAAAATAAAATCGCCAGGGCGATCCACGGCAATGTTGCCAAGGTGATCATTGGCAAAGATGAGCAGATTACCACGGTCCTGGCCACCTGGCTGGCGGGAGGCCATGTTCTTCTCGAAGATGTTCCGGGAACCGGGAAGACAATGCTGGCCCGATCGTTTTCAAAATCGGTGGATGTTCCCTTTACGCGAGTGCAGTTTACCCCGGATTTACTGCCTTCTGATTTAACCGGACATTCATTTTATGATGAGGCCAACAAGCGCTTTATCTTCAGGAAAGGTCCGCTCTTTACCACCCTCTTTCTGGGCGATGAATTAAATCGCGCCACCCCTCGTGCCCAGAGTGCCTTGCTCGAGGCCATGGCCGAACGACAAATTACCGCCGAGGGAGTCACCGCCCCTTTGTCACCCCTTTTCTTCGTCATTGCCACTCAGAATCCCATCGAGCAACAGGGCACCTTTCCCTTGCCGGAAGCGGCCCTCGATCGTTTCTGGGTTCGCCTGGCCATCGGTGTTCCAGAGAAGGAAGATGAAACCAAAATGCTCCTGGCGCGAACCGCCGCAGATCCCCTGGCCCAGATCGATAAAGTTGTCAGTGCCAAAGAATTAGAATCGGTACAGCAGGAAATCGGCCGCATCCAAGTTGCCCCTGCTCTGGCCCAGTATCTGATCGGTCTTCTCACAATCCTGCGAAAACATCCCAAGCTCGCCCTGGGCCCAAGTCCTCGCTCCGGCATCCAACTTCTCAGACTCTCCATGGTTTGGGCCTTTCTTGCGGGAGAAGATTTTGTTCGTCCGGAATTTGTGTACGAGTTAGCGCCGGCGGTTCTGGCCCACAGATTGATGTTGCAGCCCGAGGCACGATTTGAGGGAATTAAAAATGAAGAAATCATTGATGAGTGCTTGAAGAAAGTCAGGGCCACGGCCAGATGAAGCTGGAACTAACACCACTCTGGCCGGAGTTAAAAAAAATCAATAAGGCCCTTCGTTTTGGATATGATTCTGACCGGATTCTTTATTATGAAGGGGCCAAATTTTCTTCTCTCGCGATCATCTGCGCGCTCAGCTTTATTCTTCTTCTCAGCAGTATTCTAACTCACAGTCTGGAAAGAGGTGCCTTGCTGATCACCATCCTCATTCTTTTGGCCTCTTTGTATTATAAGATAAAAATTTCAACCCATGGCCTTCGTCTCAGAAGACAGTTCAGCAAAACCGGGCGGGAAAAACAAACATCTCACGTGACCTACCTCCTGACCGTCCCCACAGGTCAAAAAGAGATTGAACTTCAAGTCCATGATCACTTTAGCGGGGATAAACATAGCGACCTGCTTTTTAATACTTCCTTAGGCCAAAGCTCAATTTCCCACAAACATAAAATAGAGTTGAATAATGGCATGGGCGTTCATCGTTTTTACCAGCTCGATTTACAGTTCTTTGACCAGCTGGGAATTATGCAGATGCAGACAACCCTCGAACACCCTGAAAGCATGACCGTCTACCCGAAGATAGAACGAATGCGCCCTCAACCACTCACCCCTGATCTTTATTCCTTTTATCCCGGGCCACAGGAGGTGATTAAACGAGGGGACTCACAAATTTTCCGGGCCATTCGGGAGTACCGTTTTGGCGACTCCTACAAGCACATTAACTGGAAAAAATCGGCAAAGTTTCGCAAGCTCCATACTAATGAATATGAGAAGTGCGTGAACTCCAACGTCAAAATCATTCTTGATCTCGATCAGACCCTGCATTTTGGTAGCGGCGACCGGAGCACCTGGGAAATTCTCAAAGATTATGCCATGGCACTTGCCTCGCAGCAGCTTCAGTCTTCCAACTCCATCATGGGCATAACCCAAAATGGCATCATCGGGCCGGGCCGGGGACAAACCTTCCTCAATCAGCTGGAGATGATTTTGCCCAAGCTGGGTCTGGTCGACGCCAAGAAGGTTCCGATTTTAAAAAAGGCCTCCCCGCTTCTCAGTGCGGGCGACGCCCTTTTTTATCTCACACCATTTATCCATTCCAAAATATTTTACGAGAATATCAAGGAGCTATCCCATCTCTCCTTTCGCCTTGAAAATCGCCCAACGCTTGTGCTGGTCGATGCGTTGACCATTCTCTGGAGCGAATATCTCGAAACCGGCAATATCGGGATGAAGGCCCTGGTAGAAATATCAACGAAAAACCTCAAACAGTTAATGGCGGACAAGGGCAAATATCCTTTCAATATCCTGGTTCTCACTATCCCCGCCAATAAATCGTTTTCTTTTATGTCCATACGAGGTGAGGCACCCAGTGGAAGATGAAAACGAACGCCACACAATTCAGCGCAAGCAGCGGACAATCGTGCTTTTTATGGCCGTTGGCACCGCCCTGGCATCGGTGCGATCTTTCGATGATTTTGTCATTCTCTCCCTCGTGGACTTTTTCCTATTTGCCATCGCCACCTATCTCAAAGATAAAATGCTCCAGCAGTCGGCCAAAAAGCTGCAAGAAACGACTGAAACCGGCCGGCATCCGTTCATCTTTCTTGGAGAAGAAATCAAAGGAGAATCGATGCCCGGTAAAAATGCCGCGCTAACTCCGGACGAACGATACATCATTCTGGCCATCCCTAACATTCAGTTACAACGAATCATTTTCAGTCTGTCCTTGAGTGCCGCGCATATTTTTTTCGTTCAAAGATTGGCCCAGAAAAACCCTGCCATGGCCTCCCTAAACGTGATCGGCAGTGGGATGCTTTGTCTCGCGACGCTGTGGATTTTTTTTCGTGTTTGGCGCAAAGGTCAATTCCAGCTCGTGATGTTCGCAAACTGGTGCGGGGTGGCCTTACTCACCAAGGCCCCGATGTCAGTGGCGATCATGGCCATCCCCATCTATCTCGTACTCTCATTTCACCTTTTACAAGAGGAGAGAGAGAAATCTGCACCGGCATTGTGGGCCACGAGCTGGAGCTATTGTCTGAAAGTTTGTGCCGTCTGGTGGCTGTGTCTATTACTGATGGGCTCCATCGTCCCAAATCAATTATTTCAATCCATCACGAAGCAGTTTCACAAGATGAACGCGCTCTTTGTCCAGCGCAGGACCTCGCCCCCCCTTTCCTCTTTATCCTCACAACAGGCGAAGCAATCCCTCGAGCAGTTATCACAAGCTCTTGCCAAGCAAATGGCTGAGGCTTCATCCTCCAATATCAATGCCCAAATGCAGCGACTCTCAGAGCTGCAATCCCAGGCCCAGGACTTGGCGAAACTGATCGACCAGAAGGCCGTCTCGCCCGCGCAGTTATCCCAGAGGCTCCAAGAAATATCACAAGAGCTGGAGCGTGCTCAAAATTCTTCCGAGAGTTCGGGCGAAACTATCGAAGTGCAAAACCGGGAGCTTCAAGCCGACCTTCAACGACTATCACAAGAATTATCGCAAGATTTAGGACAGGGGTCAGGCCGAGAATCGAAGCAAAGTTCGGATGCAACTCCTCCCTCTAAAAATGTCCCGGAGGAAAAAAAGGCCCAGCAGAATTGGGAACGTTATAAAAACTTCCTCTTCAAAGTTGCCATTTTTCTGTTTATCCTATTGCTGGCCAAGCTGTTTGAGAAAAAAGCAAAGTCTCAGGACAAAGATTCCTCTCTTCATGTTTCGACTGAGAATTTCAAAAAAAGATGGAAGACTCTTCTGGCGAGAAAGCTGGACCCGAGAACTTTTATCATTGAAACCTATCAACTTTTGGCTGAAGCCAATCATGCTTCTTTGGTAACCGACAAACCTTTTTGTCCGCCTTACATCATCTATCCCGATTTTCCTCCCGGCCTTTATCAGAAGGAATGGCCGAACGTGGCGAATACTTTTTTAAAAACTTTTTACAGCGAGAAGGCGATCAACCGAAGCGAGCTTAAATTATTTGCCAACTCAGCCGATCGACTTTTCAGCGTTTACTTTACAAAAAGTTTAGATCAGGCCATAACTAGTTCTGATGAAGACAGCTAATTATTCAATTCTTAACTTTAAAGAATCAATCTTTGCCACCATGACCAAGATGGCACAAAAAAATGCGGCAATTAATCTTTCCCAAGGATTTCCAGATTTTGACGGGCCATCTTGGTTGATGGATTTAGTGACCGAAGCCATGGCCCAAGGGCACAATCAATACGCCCCCACCCACGGTGTCCCCGAGCTACGTCGCACCCTGGCCCAGCTCTACAAGAATATTTATGGCCTTGAGTTCGACCCAGTGGACGAGATCACAATTACGAATGGTGCCACGGAAGCGATTTTTTGCACCATCATGGCCCTGGTGAATCCTCAGGACGAAGTTATTGTGCTTGAGCCCTTTTATGACTCTTATGTTGCGACACTCAACCTGGCCGGAGCCAAGATTGTCCCTGTGACTCTCTATCGAAATGAGTTTCGCTGGCATGTTGACGAGCTGGCAAAAGCTTTTAGCGACAAGACCAAGTTAGTGATTCTCAATAATCCCCACAACCCCACGGGCAAGGTCTTTACCCGAGAGGAACTGGAGGCCATTGTCGGCCTGGCGGAGCAGTTTGATGCTTATCTCCTGTCTGATGAAGTTTACGAATTTTTGACCTTTGATGGTGCCAAACATTTACCCACAGCGACAATCTCCAAGGCACTTGAGCGGACCATTACCATCTCAAGTGCGGGCAAAACTTTTGGAGTCACCGGATGGAAAATTGGCTGGACCCTGGCGCGCGGGCAAATTTCCCATCATATTAGAATGGTTCATCAATTTAACACCTTCTCTGTTTGCACGCCCATGCAATGGGGAGTCAATCAGGCCTTGCAAAGACTTGACGAGTACCTTCCAACCTTCCGCTCGCTTTACCAAGAAAAACGAGACTTTTTTTGTAAGGGTTTAACTCTGGCCAACTACTCTCCTATTATTCCCCAAGGAACATACTTTACCGTCGCCCCCATTGGACACCTCACCGGGCTCCATGACGTCGGCCATTGCATGGAGCTCATTGAAAGGAAAAAAGTCGCCGCCATCCCTCCCTCTGTTTTTTATTTAAAATCCCGCGAAGGACAAGAATATATTCGCTTCTGCTTTGCAAAAAAAAATGAAACCCTCGAAAAGGCCCTCCAGAATCTGAAATCCCGTCTATAATGAGGTATGCGGATTTTTTATTTCGACCCGGATGACAAACGTCGACAGGTTCAAACAGTTTACCTTGAAAATATATTAAATGAGGTCGAGGTGGAAGTGGCCTCTCAGCTTGCCGGTCCTCTGGGTGCCCTGGCAAAGCTTGAACACCATACGCCGTTTGATTTGGTTTTAGTGGTCGCCCCTCCCAGCATTGCGGTTTTTGAGTTGTATCAACAAACCCAGCAGAAAGGGACTCGGGTTGCCTTCATTCTCATGAGCGAGCACTCCCTCAGTACCTTTGCAGGGATGGAAGGATTTCAATCCCAGAACCCCAAAAATGATTATGTCCAACTGCCCATTGCGCCGACAGATTTTCGCGAAATCATCCTGAAATCTCTCTCCCCCTCATACGGCCAAAGAGTCATTCCGGCATTTCAAAAAGTTCGCCTCATCCATTTTCTAAGATTCAGCAAGGCGCTTTGTAATGTTTATGTCAAACTTTCCAATCACAAGTACGTCAAAGTTATTAATGCCGGCAGCACCTTTGATCGGCATGATATCGAAAAATACCGCGAGAAGAAGGTTTCCCATCTCTATATCAGGAATGATGATTTCGAACGCTTTCAGGTCACCATTCATGAGACCCCATTCCTCACCTTTCAAAGTGACAAAATGTCTGAGGCCGATCTGCAAAAATGCCTCGGGAATACCCATGCCATCTTAAAAGAGATGATTTTGGAAATTGGCATTACCCGTGAGATTGCGGACCTGGCGGAAAAGAGCGTTGATGAGATAGTCAATCTGGCCTATCAGCAGCAGGATCTTGCCGAGCTTCTTAAAAATATGCAACTTCGCCTTGATTACATTTATGATCATAGCTTTCTCACCAGCATTGTCTGCTGCGAGATTCTCAAGCATATGCACTGGAACACTGAAGATAAGGTTAAAAAATTAGTCATGGCCGCCATTCTTCACGATATCAAGATCAGTGATCCCAATATCTGCAAGATCGACAGCTCTCTGGACACCCGGCTGCAGTCCTATTCGACGCAAGAAAGAAAGGCCTTTTTTGCTCACCCGATGGAAACCTCCCTCTTAATTACAGGGGTCGACTTCATCTCGCCCGAGGTTGCCAGCATTATTCTTCAGCATCACGAGACGCCTGAGGGCGACGGCTTTCCCAATGGACTTCATCATTCCAAGCTGTCGCTCCTATCGTGCATTTTTATCGTGGCGCATGCCTTCGTTCAAAAAAATCTTGAGCTAGACTTTGATCCCGATCAGCAAAACAAAATTTTTGAGGAATTGATAAAACGCTTTTCGTTGGGAAGTTTTAAATCCGTATTAGACGCTTTTTCGAACCTGCGCGCTTGAGCCATAGATTCGATGATAGATAAAATGCAAAATTTCCAAGACTGAAATGGAACCGACAGGACACTTCTCCTCGTCAACCAGCACCACATGGCGGTGCCCGTACTTAAACATATTATTAATCCCATGGGCAATCTTATGTCTCGGCATCAAGGCCATGGGTCTCGGGCTCATCACCTCGCTCACAGCAACTCCCTTTCCCCACAATTTTTTCCCAATGACCTTGGTCATAAAATCACGCTCAGTCAAAATTCCCAGGAGCTGGGTATCATATTCTACCACTAAGACCGTCTCCGCCTTCTCTCTGACCATTTTCTCGTAGACGACATCAAGGGAAGTTGTAGGTGGCAAAAAGAGGGGCGGATTGGCGATAACCTTTGCCAGCGGCAATGAAAAAACGGCGCCGGTCAGATACTGGCTGCCGGCCTCCTGTAGCTCGTCCAAAAAAGCGTCATCATGGGCGTCACTGATCATGACCTCATCGGCCGTCGTTGTCCCCATCGATGCCACCGACTCCGGGAACCAGTTGACAATAAATCGCAGGATGTCACGGGCAGAGATAATGGCAATGGTGTCGGGCGAAATAGAATCACTCAAAGACACCGGCATATGTCTGATATGTTTTTTGATGACCAGTTCAAAGGCCTGTTTAATAGGGGCCTTAAAAGACAAGGTCAGGGGTGAGCTGGTCATCACATTTTTGAGGGGAATTTTATCCAGCTCTTCGCTGGCATTCCCCACTCTTAAAAGAAGATCGCGATCGGTAAAAATGCCCGAAAGCTTTCCCTCCTGATCAAACACTAATACTGAACCTATATTTTTCTCAAGCATGCGCGCCAGAGCATCGGCCACGGTGGCACTATCTTGCAGACAGGAAGCCGGTGATGGCTTCATGTCTGCAAGCGGTTTATCAAAGGCATCTTTAGTGAAGACCTCACTCATTATGGGTGCCTACACCTTTAGCATTTCGGCCATGGCATCAATCACCTTGCGATACGAAGCCAGCGTATAATCGCGTTCCATTTTTTTCAAGATGGCCTTGGGGCCAAGCTGCAAAACCTGAAAATCAAGGAGCATGTGGGTAAAGGTCTCGACCACAATAAATAAAATGGCCAACCCCGAGAGCGAGCCACTCGCTCCATCCGCGAAACCTACGCCGTTGGTGGTCCCATGATGTTGCCTTAAAATAATATCAACGCCGGCGGGAATGCGGGGCATGCTGAGGGCCAACGTACTCACCTTGTTGGCATGATACTCGACAAGCTCGTGTTCCTGCGGAGTCAAGGCCATCATCTCAAATGCTGATTTACTATGAATCCTGACCAGCTTTTCTTCCTGCAAATGAATATCGTGCATAAAAGAAACGTAAATCATTTTTTCTATATTCGATTTCATCTGGTCATTCTTTCCCCATTCCATCTTGGGAATTATGGTTGAGCAAAGAAAGGCCAAAAGGAAACTGTGCTTGTAATTGTAGCCACCCTTGTTGGCGAGGAGCGCTTTCAATAACTCTCCAAAGTTATGGGGGGCGACCACCCCACTCACGAGCGCGTTGGTCATGACCTTGATGTTCGTATCCACAATTCTCATGGTGACATCTGAAACACCCAATTTCAAAAGTAAGTCCTGACCGACCTCAAACTGGTGCGAGCCAATTTGCACGAGTTCAGCCACCACGCATTTTTCATCGAGCTGCTTCAAGGCCTTTTGCTCAAAGGCCGACAAGACCAGGCTCAGGTCATCACTTCGAACGTAAAATTCAAGCAGCCCCATGGATTCATATTTTTGCAACGTCACCGCATCAAAATTATCCCCGGTGTGTAGGCGTTTCACATACTGATCATCGCAATTTTTCTTGGAAATTCGAATAAAGACATCACACTCGCACTTATCCATTCCGTAAAAATTTTTGATACTAATGCCGGTGTAAGGAGGCCGATGAAGAGCTTCTAACTCTTTTCGAGAAACATGTAGGGCCTTTGTCACGATTTTTGAGAATTCACTGATCTTGAAACGATCAGGGAGGCAATTAAATTCTATACCGCTAAATTCGACATTTCCCATAACGATCACGGGCGGGCGATTGAGCTGCTCATACACAAAGTTGAGAAGTCCATGGGCCACGGGAACTTCATCCAAGACAGCGCGAACGATAACAAGATCAGGAACTCCCTTCCCTTGATTCTCAGTGAGAAAACTCTTGGCCTGGTCCAAGCCGGGCACCACGCTCACCTGCGCCTTTATCTGCTCATCAAGCTGCTTGACGAGCGCATCGATGACCGCACCATTGGTTTCGACCAGTAAAACTGTAAACATAACCTCACCAAACTCTTAGAGCTCTTTGCGGGAAAATAAAAATGCGAGAAGACAGAATAATCCCAGCAAGGTAACTCCGTAATGGGGGAGTTCCCACATATAATTTATGACGGGCGTTTTTCCAGTGACTAAACCACTGGCAAACGTTGACCACATTCCGATGCGTGGGAACAGATAGTGGGCGGTTAATCCTACAACTTTAGCCAGACCTAAACTTTTCAAGTGATACATCAAATCGTCAGCGATAAAGGCCTGGTTGGACAAACTGATTATCGTGCAGGCCACCATCGTCATGATAAAGGCCACCAGCTTATTGACCGATAAAGAGATCACGGCGCTTAGGGTAATGACGGCAATGTTAACCAACAAGGTGGCACCTAAGGCCCCAATGACCTGGAGATTAAGCTGGTTGGTTCCATCGGTAAGGTAAAAAATAATCCCGGCCAGGAGCAGAGAGAGCAGATAGTGCCCAAAGACAATCGTCGCCGCACCTAAAATTCGCATGAGCAGGTACCACCAACGGCGCAAGGGCTGGGCCATCAGCACAGAAGCGACTCCGCTTTCCAAATCAGATTTGATACAGTCCACGCCAAAAATAACTGAAAGAACGGTGCACCAGATGTTGATTAGAAAATAAAAGACCGCGGCCTTCTGTCCGGACAGATTCATTAAATTTTGCTCTTCCACCGATTTAATGACCAGATCAATGCCGGAGTTAACGACAAAAATCAGCCCAAGGTTGAGAAGAAAAACAAAGATGATTGTCTTGCTACGAATTTCTTTTTTGATGGTATTGGTATAGAGGGCATATAAGACAGAAGGTTGCACTGAATATTGCATAGACTCACTCCCTAGTAAAATTAATTTTTCCCGCGAATGGTAGTTGTAAAAAAATCTTCCAGCGTCACACCGGGAAGCAACGATTTCATGGAATTTTGGGCCAGACATTTTCCCTTATCTATAATGGCAAAATCATCTGCAATTTTTTCCATTTCCGCCAGGCCATGTGAGTTGATAAAGATGGTCTTACCTTCCGCCACCTTAAGCTTGTGAATGAGTTCTTTAAAATCTTTGGTTCCCAGAGGATCAAGGCCTGAAAACGGCTCATCTAAAAGTAAAAGTTTTTTCTCCCCCACCAAAAGGGCCGCCACTCCAACTCGCTGGAGCTGTCCCTTCGAAAGGGTGGAGAGCCGTCGTTTGCTCAGGGCATTCATGCCCACGAGCTCCAAAGTTTTTTCTATCATTTCCGAGCTGGATTTCTTATGCACACCATTTAAGGCCATAAAGAAGGTCACGGTATCCAAGACCGTATAGTAGGGATAAAAATAAAAGCGCTCCGGCAGATATCCTACCTGAGCGCGGGACTCAAGTTCCAGGGTCAGCTTGCCAAAAACACGGATATCGCCACGCTGGAAACGGACCAGACCCAAAATCGTCTTTAAAAATGTCGTCTTGCCCGCACCGTTGGGTCCCAAAAGGGTAAAAATTGAATTGGCGCGCACCTGTAAATCAAGCCCGGCGAGGGCCTCTGTCGTGCCATAAAATTTGTGTACTCCGTGCGCCTCGATGGCATATTCCTGGTCTTTTGCAGTCACTTCCGTTCCTTCAAGCATTGCGATCCTCTTTGGTTAAGAGTTAATTTCAGGTAACAAGCGCCTAAAAATCTATTAGAATAATTTTATCCTATGAAGACGTGCTTGTTTACTGGTTTTACATCTTTTCTCGATTATTCAGCCAACCCGACTGAAGAATTGGCCCGTGAGCTGGATGCTAAGATTTTCGGCGATTACCAGATAAGCTCAAAGGTCCTGCCCGTCGACTATGCACAGGCCGAGCAGGCCTTGGGGCCGCTTGAGAATTACCAACTTATTATACTCAACGGCCTTGCTTCGGGACGTACTTCCATCTCGCTTGAAACTCAGGCCTACAACCAAATTGACTCTCCTCAACCTGACACCCGGGGCACCATTATCCAAAATCAGTGCATTCACCCCAGTGCCCAGAGGTCGCTCAGTTCATCATTTTCCCGGTCACAAATCCAGGCACTCTCCGAAGGACTCAATCGCCGCGGACATCCGGTGCAGCTCTCAGACGATCCCGGACGGTACCTGTGTAATTTCATCTACTACAAAACCTTGCTCGCCATTGCCCAGCGGCCACGGCCTGTTCCGTGCCTTTTTATTCATTGGCCGGCACACCAAAAATTGGACCCTGCCTCTGCCTTCACGATTTCAAATTATCTTGAGGTTATCTCTGATTTTTTTAGTCTACTTATGCAACCTGCCTGATCTGCCGACAAATACTTCATGCATCAGCAAACTTTTCTCTCCCGGGACCACCAATGGGGCCGTTGGAAGCGTGCCACCAGCGCACTGTTATTTGCTGGGGTGGTGGGTCTCCTTGCCATTTTAGGTGTTAAGTTCACCAGTGGTCATGAATCGCTCCACTTCATTACCCGCGGATGTGTCATGCTCGGAGGAAGATTCATGGCGGGTGGGTATATCCAATTTTGCACCTTCTTTGCTTTTTTTTGGGCCATCTTGGAGACCCTCTATTTTAAGAAAGAATTTGATATAACCTACGCCGCCCCCATGCTTAATATTTTAAATAAGTCGGAAAAATCCCTCAGCGCAGTAGAGCTGCGCAATATTGAAACCCAGACGATCAATTTCGAAAAGCAAAATGGAAAATCCCTCCTCTCAGACCTGATTAAAAAGGCTTGCCATAAATATAAATTGCAACCCTCCGTTTCTGAGGTGATGGAGGTCATCAATGTCCAAATTGAAATTTACAAAGAGAAGGCCTTCAGTGCGCAAAATATTATCCGCTACTTGAATTTTGCTATTCCATCTCTGGGATTTATTGGCACCGTCATAGGTCTCTCCGATGCCATGATGATCGCCCATACCGGTGACATGGAAAGAATTGCGATCGGCCTGGGAACGGCCTTCGATACGACCCTCATCGCCCTGGTATTAGGTCTCATCCTCATGTGGCACATGCAGGAGCTAGAGGAGCTCACCGATCTCTATCATGCCGAAACCAAGGAGCTGCTCTTCTCCCATCTTGTGCCTCGCTTAGGTTCGGCCCATGTCCCGGAAGCGTGAAATTGCCACCATTTCCTTGTCCATGCTGGACCTCCTCTCGGGGGCCTTGGGCGCGATGATGATTCTTTATATCGCGGTTCCCAAGGCCAAGCAAAATCTCATCGAGCAAAGCACGATCTCCCCCCACACCACCTCGTCGAAGCAAAGTCCGAAGGAAGTGGTTCCGGCCCACCTGGGTTTTAAGTTCAAAGGGAAAAAAATTGTTTTCATTCTCGACACCAGCGGCAGTATGGAAAAAGAGGAGCGCATGGGCCAGGTCAAGGCCGGCCTTAAATTTTTCCTGACCTCCCTCTCTGACGAATACCAAATTGACTTTATTCACTACCCGGGGCCGGCGGGAGAAATCTATCATCCTCTCTTTGGGGAGCTGAAAAAATTTACCCCGGATGTGAAGACCCAAATTTTTAAGATGTTGTATCAGATCGAACCCCGGGGACCGACCCCCACGCGCGAGGCCCTCACCTTTGCCCTCACTCATTACCAAGGCGCTTCCGATATTGTCCTGCTGACAGATGGCGCGCCTACGGTTGGCATGAGTTATAATGGGGATGACATCGGCGGCATTCTTCGAACGGTGCAGCTCCTCAATCGCGAGGGAACTCAAATCAGCGGGCTTGGTATCGGACGAAAATTTATCGACGATCCCAAACATCCGAAGTTTCAGTTTCTCTTCAATTTGGCCAAGCAAAACGGTGGTTTTTTTTACGGCCTATGATTCGGCAAGGATTTGAATCGGCCGGCGAGTGGCATCAATCGCCACATAAGTGAACAGACCTTCGGTAACCTTGACCCGATTACTGGAAAACTCCCGGTCCGCCCAGGCCTCAACTTTGACCGTGATACTGGTTCGACCTACCCTGACCACATCCACATAGCAGCCCAGCACATCGCCCACCAGAACCGGCAGGTAAAAGGTCATGGCATCCACGGCCACGGTGACTGTTTTTGTGCCCGCCAATTTTTTACTAATAATTCCGCCAGCAATATCCATTTGCGACAAAACCCATCCACCAAAGATATCACCATTGGGATTGGTGTCGCCTGGCATGGCAAGGGTGCGAGTTCCCAATTCGCCTTTCGGCACCGTCGAGGATTGAGCTACGGCCCGCGCTTTTTTTGTTTTCGTGGCCACAAGGTCTCCTTATGATCAACATGCGAAGTGCCGGCGATCGCTCCTGCTAACGCCGGCATTCGGTACATCCTGTACATAATATGATAGCATGAAGTTATTAGGATAATTATGCTTAATAAAGAAAAGTTTTTTACCTTCGCTAAACAAAACCTAATTTTTGCACTGCCCATCGTGGCAGGACAAATTGGGCAGATGCTTTTTGGCGTCGCCGACGTCTTTGTTGCCGGTCACCATTCCAATGAAGCCTTGGCGGCCTTAGGCCTTTCCAGCGGACTTATGTCACCGGCCTTTATGTTTGGAATTGGCGCTCTCAATGCTATCGGCCCCCTTTCCGCCCACGACAAGGGACAGGGTATTCTTGGTCACCATTTTTTTCCCGCCGCCATTTTGTCGGCATTGTGTTTAGGCCTTTTGATATGGCCCCTGACTCTCCTGAGCTTGAGTTTTTACAATGTCCTCGGTTTAAATCCCGCCCTCCTGCCCTATGTGCGGGACTACCTCACACTGTGCGCGCCCTCGATCATTTTTGCCTTTCTCTTTCAGGCGGCCAAAGAATATTTGCAGGCCCACGGGCATAATGTTTTTGCCAACGTCACCATTCTTTTTTTTAATTTTCTCAATCTCGCTCTCAATTATTTATTCATGTTCGGAAAAGGTCCTTTCCCGGCCATGGGAGTCAAGGGTTTGGCCTTGGCGACTTTCCTGACCCGCTTCCTCATGGCCGCGGTGGTTCTCATTTATGCGATAAAAATTTTTGGGATTAAGAAAAAATTTTTATTCACGCTGGATAAGAAATCCATGATGGCCATTATCAAATTAGGCTCTCCCCTTGGGCTGGGAGTCCTTACCGAGGTCTTGGTTTTTTGTACCGTGACATTGCTCATCGGAAGAATGGAAGTTATTTTTTCCGCCGCTCACAATCTCGTTTTAACCCTGGCCTCCCTGACTTTTATGTTGCCCCTGGCCCTCTCCAGTGCCGCCTCTGTCAAAGTGGCCCATTCCAAAGGTGAGGGAGATTATGAGGGCATTGTTTATAACAGCTTAAGCTGCGCCACCATTAGTGTGGGCTTCATGATCTTAACCGCCGCCACCTACTTCCTTGTTCCTTCTTATATCATCGGCCTTTATACTCAGGATCTTCAGCTGATCGCGGTTGCCAGCTCGCTACTTTTTTATGTCGGACTTTTTCAAATTCCCGATGGTTTGCAGATCACCATGTGGGGTTCTCTCAGAGGTTTGGGAATTGCCCGGGCCCCCCTCGTCATGTGTCTTTTATGCCACTGGTTAATCGGCCTTCCGCTCGGTTACCAGCTGGCCTTTCAGTTTGGCATGAAGGCCCAGGGCCTGTGGCTGGGTCTAACGATTGGACTCACCACTTTGGCGATAGGACTTGTTTTGGCCTGGAAAAAGGCACTGCTCAAAATACAACCCTGCTCATGATGTAAACTGTGCCACATCACCGCCCCGGCCGTTTAAAATCGTTACCGCTTTACGCTCCCTGCGCTTAAATAGCTCTTATGAGATCTTTTTTAAATTTACTATTGTCCTTGTCTCTTACTTTCAGCTCTCTCCCTATCCTGGCAACAGACGAAGGATTGCAGCAGGCAAAATTAATCGGAAAGGCCTTTACCTCGGTGGCCAAGAAAGTGTCCCCCGCGGTGGTTAATATCAAGGTGGAAATGCATCAGACCATCTCAGGCTGGCCGGGTTTCTCCCCCTTCGGAAGAAATGGCTTTCCCTTCGGCGATGACTTTTTTGAAAAATTTTTCCGTGGCCCGCATTCTGATAAAAGATTTCGCGAAAAAGAGGAGAAGGTAATTGGCCAAGGCTCGGGCTTTCTCATTTCCAGCGATGGTTTGATCATGACGAATAGTCATGTGGTGGGAGAGGCGGAACGAATTTATGTCAAATTACTGGATGGCAGAGAGTTCGAGGCCAAGCTCATAGGCAATGACCCGTTTTCAGATATCGCGCTCATAAAAATTCCAGGCAACAATTACCCGGGCATCGCCTTTGGAGATTCAGACCAGCTTGAGGTCGGCGAGTGGGTTGTGGCCATTGGTAACCCTTTCGGTCTGTCCCATACGCTCACCGCCGGAGTGGTCTCCGCCAAAGGTAGAAGTAGTGTGGGAATCACCGAGTACGAAAATTTTATTCAAACAGATGCCGCCATTAATCCGGGCAACTCCGGGGGGCCGCTGGTCAACTTAGATGGTCTGGTGGTGGGAATGAATACCGCCATCATCAGCGGCACGGGGGGCTATATGGGCGTGGGATTCGCCATCCCCGCCAGCATGGCCATCAATATCAAAGATCAGCTTCTGAGTCATGGGACAGTCACGCGCGGTTATCTTGGAATCATGATTCAAGAGCTGACGGATGAGCTGGTAAAATCTTTCAAGCTGGAAAGAAAACGCGGAATCCTGATCGCAGACGTCAGCAAAGGCTCACCGGGCGAAAAATATGGTTTAAGGCGCGGGGACGTTTTAATTGCCATTGACGGCCGGCCCATTGATGATGTGGGGACTTTTCGAAATAGTGTCTCTGCAATGAAGCCAGGAGATTTTAAGGAAATTGTCGTCATCCGAAACGGCAAGGAAGAAAAAATTAAAGTTAAAATTGGTAAGTTGCCAGAAAAAAAAGCCTCTCCTGCCAAACCCATTAGCTCATTTTATGAAACCTACGGCTTTAGAGTGCAAACCCTGGATAAAAACACCGCCAAAGATCTGGGAATCACTTTCGAGGAGGGCGTGGTTGTCACCGATGTCGATCCTTCCTCCATCGCGGCGATGGCAGGCATACAAAGAGGAGATTTGATTTTGGAGGTCAACCGGAAAAGGGTGACAAACACCGCGGCCTTTGATTCGGCAATTTCCGCAACCGCCAAAGCCAATGGTCTTCTCCTCTTAATAAAACATGATCGCTATTCCAGATATGTTACCTTATCTGTGAATTGAATCTAAAGCGAGCGCCTCATTTCAATCTCTGACGGGTCCAAGGTCGGATGCTGAGTAAAACCGTGTTTTTCGAAAACACGAATCATCACAAGATTACTGGCCAGTACCATTCCCGTCATTTCCACCACACCACGCTTTCTGCCGATTCCCATCATGGACCTCATCAAGCTCGTGGCCATGCCTACTCCGCGCTTCTCTTCGCTCACGACCAGGCCAAATTGGGCCGATTTTTTTTGCTCATCGAGATAATATCGGCCGACGGCAAAAATCACCTCCCTCGGGCCATGGCGCTCGACGATACACAAGGCAAGATCCTTTGACTGGTCGACATTAACCAGCTGGTGAGCATATTCTCGCGTCATGAGCTTGGGAATGTTTCTATATCGCTGCCAGAGGGTCTCTTTGGTGTGGGAATAAAAGAATTCTTGCAGGCGCCGGTCATCCGAACTTTTAAGCGGCCGCAGGATATATTCTTTCCCATCCTTCAGCGCCAGCTTTTGCAGCTCAACCGAACCAAGCTCCGGAATGAGCACAGACCCGTGCTGATGATAGGCCGGGAGCCAGCCATATTCTCTGACTTGCTTGAGAAGGTCCTCTCTAAATTTCGGGTGGGCAATTTGGATGAGCTCCAGAGCACGTTCGCGGATACTACGCCCACGAAGAGTCGCCACGCCATATTCGGTAACGACGTAATGGACATCTCCCCGCGAGGTCACCACCCCGGCCCCGGCCGCAAGGGAGGTCACGATCTTCGAAACCTCCCCCCCCTTGGCGGTGGAAGGCAAGGCAATAATGGGACGCCCCCCCTCACTCATGGCGGCACCACGGATAAAATCCACCTGGCCACCGATGCCACTATAAAAACGTCGTCCCATGGAATCCGACGCCACCTGGCCGGTCAGATCCACCTCGATGGCGCTATTGATGGCCACCACTTTTTTATTTTTGGCGATCACCATAGGCCGGTTGACGTACTCGCTGGGATGAAACTCCACATGGGCATTATTGTGAATAAAGTCATAGAGTTTTTGCGATCCCATACAGAAAGAGGTGATGGTTTTTCCCGGGTGAATGATTTTTTTAGAGTTATTGATCACACCGGATTTTAGAAGCGGAAGGATGCCGTCACTAAACATTTCAGTATGCACGCCCAGATCGCGATGATTGGTGAGATTGCGAAGAACGGCATCAGGAATTTTACCAATCCCCATCTGCAAGGTGGCCCCATTCTCAATCAGCGAGGCCACGTACTCACCGATCTTGAGCGTAACTTCGTCAATCTCCCCACTGCTCACCACGGGCATGGCCTCGTCGACTTCAAGGTAAGCATCAATTTCCGAGACATGAATAAAACTTTGGCCGAGGGTCCGAGGCATTTTCGGATTAACCTGCGCGATGACAATTGGGGCAGCTCGACAGGCAGCCGAAACGATATCCACCGACACGCCAAAGGAACAGTAACCATTTTCATCCGGCGGGGTAACGGAAATGAGAGCGACATCGAGTGGTAAAACGCCCTCTAGAAAGAGTCCCGGAATTTCAGAGAGAAAACAGGGAGTGTAGTCGGCAAGTCCCTGGTTGACCGAGACACGGCTATTCTGATCTAAAAAAAGAGCGTTGACCCGAATGCGATCTTTGTATTTGGGGGAGGTCCACACACCTTTACCGATGGTTAGAATGTGAACCATTTCAATATCAATTATTTCAGTGGCGTGAGTTAGATAATGCTGGATTAAGGTATCCGGACAGGCGGCGTTTGAACCGATGAAGATGCGCGATCCAGGCCTGACATATTTACTCCAATCGCCAGAAGTGAGGGGTATCATTGAAGAAACTCCTTGTAAGGTGAAGGGTATGCCCATATATCTTGCCGCATTTCCTTGATCGCGGCAAAAGGAACCTTTCGATATTTTAATGACTTAAGCCACCATTTCCTGCCAAAAGGCATGTCCCCTAGAATGGTCGTTACCCAGAAGTTAATTCTCAATTTTTAAGGAGAATTGCGATGTCCTTCAACATTCGCGCCTACCAACCGCTAGACCATCCAGTCGTAAGCTTTCCCGAGCGAGATGCGAGGCATGAGGGTTCGACGGATGCACCCGAGATGGCCACTCACGATGAACGTGCTAAATTTCTGGAAGATTGGCGCAGAATGCTCGACAAACACCTGCAGCAGAACAAAAAGGATGAGGAAGATTCTCCTGTCATGGGCCTGAGCCTGGTTCGCGAACTGGACGCCATTTAGGGATTTTGACGGTTATATTGCATGGAAAGATAAGTGTAACTATCCAGACATTCCTCGTAAAAATCCACCAGCTTCACTCCCTGCCGTGGGGTGACTTTCCCGCGCTTCACCTGACCATCGATGGATCTTTTCACGGTCGCCGCCATGAAATCAGGATTGTACTGCATTGTGGAGAGGACCTGTCGGGAAGAGCTGCCGCGAATAGTTTCCTCGATATAAAAGTCCGTGGGATCGTCATCATCAGCAAAAACGTGCACCTCATTTAAACGGCCAAAGAGGTTATGCATATCGCCCATGACATCCTGATAGGCACCCGTCATGAAAATTCCAAGATAATAATCTTCACCGTCTTTGAGATCGTGCAGCGGAATCGTCTTACAAATTCCATCGGCACCAATGAACTGATCAATCTTTCCGTCACTATCACAGGTAATATCTGCCAGAGCGCTTGAGGAGAGCGGTTTCTCATCCAAGCGATGCACCGGCATAACCGGTAGCAGCTGGCGAATGGCCCAGGAATCTGCGGCAGATTGAAAGACCGAAAAGTTACAGAGATATTGAGAGGAAATCAGGTCAAATAAAGAGCTAAAAATTTCAGGAATCTGCTCCTTATCTTTGGCCAATAAGTAGATCTTTTTAGCTATTTGCCAATAGAGTGTTTCCACCTTGGCCCGCTCCTCAAGACTTAGAACCCCAAGCTGAAAAGCATTCAAGCAGTCATCTTTCAACTTGCTGGCATCATTCCAAACTTCCTGCATATTTTTTTCACTCAGATACTCATCGAGGTCGCGCATGTTGGCGACCAGCACATGCTCTCCCGTTACCTTGCGAGTGGAAAAGGCCACGTTGGCGGGGTCGATTTTACCGATGACGTTGGTAATAACACAGCTATGGTGAGCGGTGATCGCGCGCCCACTTTCCGAAACAATATTGGGATGGGGCACACCTGCCAGATCGCAAACTTGCTTTACGCCGTAGACAATATCGGAAGCGTACTCAGTCATGGAATAGTTTTTAGATGAGATGCTGGTGGAATTGCTGCCATCATAATCAACGCCCAGGCCGCCCCCCACATCGAAGTACTCAAAAGGAATGCCCATCTTGTACAATTCGCTGTAGATACGCACACCCTCGTTCACGGCATCCTTGACGGCGCGAATGTTGGAAATCTGGCTCCCGATATGGAAATGAAAAAGCTTTAGGCAATCGCCCAATCCTTCGGCCTTGAGGGTATTCACCACATTAATAATTTCGGCCATGGTGAGCCCAAACTTGGCGCGATCCCCTGAGGAGTTTTCCCACTTTCCGAAGCCCTTGATGGACATCTTGCCCCGAATTCCGATCAGGGGGCGAACGCCCATCTCCTTCGACAGGCGCAGGAGCGTGTGTAGCTCGCTGGTTTTTTCGATCACCACGATCATACTTCGGTCCAGCTGGCGCCCCAGCAGGGCCAGGCGCATATAATCTTCATCTTTGTAACCGTTTAAAATGGTCAAGGCCTGGTGATTGGTATTGAGGGCCATAACCGCCAACAATTCCGGTTTAGAACCGGCCTCCAGACCGAAATCATAAGGTGACCCGGCATCCACAACCTCTTCCACCACTTCACGCAGCTGATTGACCTTGATGGGATAGACGCCAATATAGCGCCCTTCATATTCGGCCTCCTCAATAACTTCGCGAAAGGCCCGATTTAAGTTCTTCACCTGTGATCGCAAAATATCGTGAAAACGGATAACCGCCGGAAAGGCCAGCTTTTGCGCCTTCATCTCTTCAATAACTTCATAAACATCAATTTGAATATCTTTGGAATTTTTATTGGGTAAGACCACCAGATGGCCCTTATCATTGATATCGAAAAAACCCTCTCCCCAACGAGAATGACCGTAGATCGAATCAGCTTCCTGGGTGGTCCATTTTTTCAGATCACTCGACACTTCGGTTCCAGCACCATTTTCCATGCTTTAGTACCCCTTTACTCTTGGACTTTCATGGTCTAATCATTACAGCAAAATGGGTACAAGCATCAACAATAATTTTCAGAAAAAGGAGATTCACTATGTGGGGCCCTCTCTTGACGATTATCTCCCTTCTTGGCTTCTGTGTTTTCCCTCTTTTCTCAGTTGAAGCCAAAATGATTACCTTGGTTCATTACAATATTAAAGAACTCGACAGCACAAAATTGCGAAGCACTCCCATGAGTCTCCAGCTTGGCTCGGTTCGAAACATTCTCAAAAGGTGGAACTTTGACATCTTATCCGTCAATGAGATGCAATTTGATCTGCCCGGAGTTCCCAGCGGTGACTACGGCTCCCGCGGGGAAAATATGCGGATTTTTGCCGGCCTTGTGGGAAAAGCGGAGTTCAGGGACGTTTTTTATCCCGCCAATACCGGTGCCAATGCCAGAAAACGACCGGATGGAACCTATGCCACCAATCCCAATACCCCCGAGGCCCAGGCCCTGGCCGATCAGGTGAACTTTGGCAGCTTTCCCGCCCAATATTCTACCGGCGCCCTCTTTCGCTTTCCCCAGAAGCGGATAGTTGAGATCCACGATCTCAGATGGAAGGACTTCAACAAAAATATTGATCTCAGCAAGTTCAAGGAACCCAACGGCACACCCCTGCCGACTGACATGGGCCTCTTCGATAAAAATTTCACCGACGTGGTTTTGGATGTGGACGGCCAGGAGCTGCACCTCATCCTTCTCCATACCGTCCCCTCTTATCATTTTGGAAATATGTCCTCGCCTAATTTTCAGCGCAATGCCGATCAGCTCCGATTCCTGGAGTGGTATCTCACCGGTGAAACCGATCTTGCCGTTGAGCTACCGGGGATTACCCCGCTCAAAAAAGGTTCCTCCGCGGTTGCCGTTGGCGACTTCAATGTAGGCCTTAACAGTGCCGACCCCACTCAGGTAGGTGCCCAGGTCTTGTCCCGTCTGGCAAAGAAATGGACCTTATGGACACCGGCCCCCGACTACACCAATGACGGCGATGGGGTGCGCTTGAAACCGACGCGCCTCCTTTTGGATTTCATTTTTCTCTCGCCAAATTTGCTCAAAGTCGAAGGGGGAATCTACCACCCTGATGCCAATATTACCTTTCCTCAGTCTCCCTCGGACACCGCCCCCAATGGCATGGTTGAGGTGATGGTGAAAGAGCAGGGCCATGAGAAAAGGGCCTTCGTCAACGCGGACTATGTGGAATGCAAAAACGGTAGTGACCATTATCCGGTTTGGGCCACCTTCGAGTTGCCGAACAGTAAGAAAAAATGACTGACACCCACAACTTATATCAACTCCTGCCTGATGACTTGGCCAAATGGTTGGTCGAGCACGAGCACAGCGCCGCACAGACCAGAGGTGTGATGGCGTGGGCCTATAAAAAGCAGGCCCCTCCCCTCTTTCCCCGCTTGTTGGAAGACCTGGCAAAATTACCCAGGACTCTGCCTGCGATTATAGAGCGGCACCTCTCAACCGATGGGACGCAAAAAATTCTCTTCGCCCTGGGCGATGGCCAAAGAGTGGAATCGGTTATTCTCAACTATCACCGCAAGTTAACCGTTTGTCTGTCCACACAAGTTGGCTGTGCCATGGGCTGTACCTTTTGTCGCACTGGCGAAGCGGGCCTTGGGCGCAACCTCGAGGCCCATGAGATTGTCGGCATGTACCTAATCCTGCGCAAGCAGATCTGGCAGGAAACATCGTTGCAGGCCCCATGTCCCAATATCGTCTTTATGGGCCAGGGTGAACCGCTCCACAATTTTGAAGAGGTGAAGCGGGCGCTGGAAATTCTGACTCATCCCTGGGCCTTGGATCTGGGCCCGCGCCAGATCACTCTCTCAACTGTCGGGTATCTGCCGGGGCTTACCCGCTTTCGCGAACTTCCCCGGGTCAACCTGGCCTTCTCCCTCCACTCACCTTTTGAACAGGAGAGACGGCAGTTGATTCCAGTGGAGGCGCGTTTCCCGCTCAGCGAGATTAAGCAGGCCTTGAAGACCATGCCCCTTCTCCCTCGTCAGTTTATTACCTTGGAATATTTAATTCTCAAAGATGTGAATCATAGCGAGCGACATGCCCAGGCCCTGGCCGATTGGTCGCAAGATCTGAAGTCCATCATTAACCTCATTCCCTACAATCCCGTGGCGGGATTTCTCTTCCAGCGCCCCGGCGAAGAGACGGTTGATCAGTTCAAAAAATCATTAGTGAAGCGGGGTGTGCGGGTCATGGAACGTGTTGCCAGAGGTAGTGACATTGCCGCGGCCTGCGGACAGCTTGCCGGCGCACGCTCATCCTGTACATAGGCCAGTCGGTCTTACTCTAAATCTTTGGTCGGGGGAGCTTTGACCTCGCCACCAGCGCCTGCTTCGCGCGACTCTTTGTCGGCCGCAATTTCACTTTGAACAGAACGGGCACTCTCTTCAATGTTGGGCATGGTTACGGTCACGGTTGAGACGGGTTCAGCTTGATCACTCTGGATGGCCTGCTCCCCGACTGCCGGTGTCGTACTTTCATTTATAATTTTCTGCGCTTCCAGCTCTAACTCTTTCTGCGTTCTGAAACGGACCGGGGGACGTTTAAATTTAACCTCAGCTTCACCGCTACTTCCATCACTGATTCCGTCCTCTCCGCCGTGGCCTTCGGTGTAATCGGAGTTGTTTCTTTCAAGTTCGGCCCGCTCTTTAGCTTCTTCCGCCAGACACTCATACATATTTTTACTTTTGCAGATTTTCTTCACCGTGCGATGAGGCCCAGTGCCCATTCCATTTCCTGCTCCTTCACCTGTCCCCTCACCCGATCCTCCCCCTTCTCCGCCGCCTTCACCAGGCCCTCGGCCTTTTCGCTTGGCCAGCTCGATCTCGGCCAGGGCCATCTTCGCCTGATCCTCAAGACACGGCGGTTTTGTGTACGATAATTTATCCGCCTCATTCCATCCGGTGCCGTCATCCCCTCCACCGCCGCCGGGATTCGTGGCCCCCACATGGTCGGCGTCGGTGCTTTGACCAACTTGACTTGCCTCTTTCCATTTTTTTGTTTTACCTGTTTTTGCCAACATTCTCCGGGCCTTCTCCATCTCAATTTCTTCCCGCTCGATTCGGGCGCGCTCCTCCAGAGTAGGGGGGCGAATGATCACAATATCGGGTTTTTCTTCCGGCAGCAGAGGCTGCACTTCGGTTGAAGCACTTTCCTCTTGTCCGCCTCCATTTCCTCGCAGCTCGGACTTGGCGGCATCAGTTAAATCTTCCGAGTCCTCGACCTTGAGACCCATCATGGATGAGCTGCCTGACTCGGCAGCGAGAGTTGAAGTTGGAGGAGTTTGCGCAAAAATGCCCAAGGCCCAAATTACCCCAAAGACCACGACCGTGATCCTCAGGCCCTTCTGCATATGAACAAGCTTTGAATTCAAACTGTTTTACTCATGTTTTTGGCAATTTTTCTAGAGATATATCGGAATAAAGAGTTTCAAAATTGAGACCCTCGGAATTGGTTCGGATGGGAGTGTGGGAGTTCAGTACTAGGGTTTTCAAAGGGAGAATGACTAAAAATTACACCATCCCGAGGGTCTCATTTGATTAGATTCCATCTAATACCTAGCAGTTTACTCTCCTCTTTCTGCTCATGTGTCGGCCTTCGGAAAACTTTTTGTCATTGTTTGGCCATCATTTGAACGCAGGCGATAGCCAATGCCACGGACTGTTTCAATCAGGTCATCATAGAATTTCTGCCGAAGCTGCAGGACATGGGTGTCCACTGTTCGCGTGGTGGGATAATTTTCATATCCCCACACTTTATTTAAAAGCTCTTCCCGCCCAAAGGCCCGGTTGGGGTGTTCCATTAAAAGACGCAATAACTCAAATTCCATCTTGGTAAGCTCAATCAGGTTGCTCTGAAAAATGACCTCATGGCGCACTAAATCTAGCTGAATGCCGTTGATCTCAACAATTTTGGCGGTGGGGACTTCTTTAGACCGGCCGAGGGCATTTCTCTCTTGAACACGGATTCGTGCCAGGAGCTCGCGCGGCTCAAAGGGTTTTGTCACATAATCATTCGCCCCCGACTCAAGTCCTAAAACCCGGTCGATCAGGTCAGTTTTTGCGGTTAGCATAATCACAGGGGTGGGATCGTGACGGGCCTGTTTCTCCCGTAAAAAATCGATGCCCTGTCCGTCAGGCAGCATCCAATCCAAGATAATTAATGTGGGAGACTCCTTTTGCAGCTCACGGGCGGCCTGAAGATTTTTGGCCCACATCACCACCTGCCCCTCGGCGCGCAAATATTTTTCCAGGGAAGCCCCAAGGCTGGCGTCATCTTCAACTAATAAAATTTTGGCCATAAAAACTCCTTATGTGGAAACTTTCAACTCTCTTAAGATAACGGTAAAGGTGGTGGGATTTCGACTGTATTTCAACTCTCCTCCCATGGCGAAGATGGAACGCTTGACGATCGATAGTCCAAGCCCGGTTCCCGAGCTCTTGAGGCCTTTCTGAAATTCATCGCCAATTTTCAATGACGATAGCTCCGTTCCATCCCCGTGATCTCGCACGATAATTGTCAATTTGCCTGCGGAGAATTCGGCCAACATTTCAACTGGTGGCACACCATGGGTAAAGGCATTCTCCAATAAATTTTTAAAGACGATCGACGGCCAGTAGGAATCCATGATGAAGGGTCTGTCCTCGATGTTGCTTTTGAAGATTAATCCCTTCTCTAAAAACGGGCGCGCAACATCCAACAAAAATTCATTGAGAGAAGGAATCTGAACGGGGTGCAATTTAACTTTGCCCTTTTCCCTTCCCACATTGAGATACTGCCTGGAGGCTTCGGTCAGACGTTGCAGGCGATGAATTTCGCTACTCATGCGCAAAAAAGAATCTTGCATATCAGTGGGAAGCTGTTCGAGGTCGCGGGACACATTTTCACTTTCCAACACCAGAGAGGTGATGGGAGTGCGCAGTTCATGGGTTAAGGTCTGAAGTGCCAACCGCTTGCTCTCCTCCTCAGAACGATCGTCCCTTAAGCGGTTTCGCAGTCCGGCCAAGGCCACCCCCATCAAAAAAAGGCAGCCGATAAAAAGGAATATCTGGGACATATTGAGCCGTTCCAGTATTTTTTTTGAATTGGGTGACCAGCACAATTCCTCGTCGCGAAAAAAGCAAAGGCGTTTGTTGTTATATTTCATCAAGGTATAATCAGCTTCGCTTAAAAACTGATCGAGATCGGCACGGTCATAAACTCGGTACTCAAGATTCCCCGGAGCATGCTTGTAGATCAGTCTGGCCAGAAGATATTTGCCGGTTAAAACGGAACCTTGTCCGCGGGCGATGGATTCCAACTCCTCTTCTGAGAGCTCGGATAAAATCAAAAAAACCCCCCGAAGCCGGCCCTTCAACTCCGTAATATTTTTCAACTCACGCACGTGAAAAAGGGGCAATCGGTCGATGATCCAATTCATCTCCCGAAACCGAGGACTGCCCGTTAGATAGGCCAAATACATAAAGCTGCTGCCCGAGGGATGGAGAAAAGGCGGCTCCTCAAAGAACTCCTCAGGCAGGCCAGTTCGCATGCCACAGCGAAGCTCTTCCCAAACTACCAACTTGCGGTGGCCGAAGAGACCTTGTAGCTCAGGGACCCCTTTAAAGCAGTCGCCGGGGTGAGCGTAAAAACTCGGATCGGTTCGATCAAACTCCGGCAAAGCATAGATCGGCGAAGTTAGCTTGAAGTGATGGTTGGTGTAGTAATAGGAAGAAATATTGATGATCGACAGAGGACCCACGTCCCGCTGAAAGGACATCTTCAACTCTGAGATGGCGGCAATATCCTGACCAGAAACCATGCGCTCATTGGTCCTCATGAGCAAAAGGGTGCCGCCGGCCAAAAAGGCCATCAACACCGCCACTCCTATAAGCGCAACATAGGCCCTCATTCTTCACACCCTATCAACGACCTTAGCAATATGCCTGTGCGTTTTTGTCATTTTCTTGCCAACAGAAGGCCATTTTTTATAGAAAGTGCCCACTTTTGTAACTCGTGACTGATCCCATGACATTTCGACCGTCTAACTTTTACACAAAAAACCAAAGTTACGGAAGTCCGGAACGGGAAATCCACATGTTAAAAATATTTTGCTCGGTTAGTTTTTTTCTAACCAGCAAAAAAATGAGTTGTGCCATAATCACAAAGCGGCGAGTTTGATTGATTTGTTTTTGTTCTTGCTTTGATGATTGTTTGAGTATGCCGCAAGGGGTTGTTCGAGTTTCCGTCTTTAAAAGCGCGCTTGGCCCCTAGTCGTATACGTTTGTTTTTGTTCTGTTTTTTTGCTGCTTAGTTCTGTTTTGTTTTGTGTTTTTTACTTTAACCAGGGAGTCCCCGATGATTGTTTTACGTGTGATGAGGAGCTTTCCCATCCACGAATTCTTCCTTGGTGCACCTCCAGGACGTTAGTGACACCTACTTTAAAATTTATTTGTCGTCACGGATGATCTCATATTGACTGTGGTTAAAATGCCGGCCTTCGGGCCGAAAATATTTGAATAAAATGTTTATCGCCAAGCAAATTTCTCCGGAAATGATGCTTGGTGCGGGGGGTTCACAGCCCCCTTTTTTATGTACAGGACGGTCAGTGTGCCTAAGCACAGTGACCGCGGTATGCCGCCACTTTACCTGATCAAATCACTCCGCTAGGCAAGCCCTTCCGCTTTCGCGATCGTTCTGACAGCATTAGTCCTGCATGTTAGCATAAAACGTAACATTGGCCTTAAGGACGAGGTCCACCTATGACAATCGAAAAAGACAGAGTCAGCAAACGCCAAGTCTATCAAGACGAGGAAACCCTCAACAGCTTTGTGCATTTTTTCCACTCCTTTGAGGGAACCACAAACTACGCCTACAATCAGGCCCTGGTGGCCCTGGCGAAGGTTGAAAAAACCGCCGACACCCCGAAGAAATTGATGGAATACCTCATGGAGGACATCATTTTCACCGCCCTCTACACCACCATTTATGAGGAGCTTTTCCTCACGCTGAAGCAACATCCCGATGTGGCCCTCCGTCTTCTGGATAAGTTTGCAGATGGACAGACAGATCGAGACCAGCTGGTGAATATTCATACTCAAAATCATATGAATTATATTTTGCATGACGGTGAGTGTACCGGTTGCACAAGTTGTGAAGGCCATAGCGATCTAACCCCTCTTTTGGTGAACTGGCATAAGGCCAATTTAGAGTATTTTGTGAAGTTGTATCTGGAAGTTCAAACCATTCACTCTGGTCTGGAACGCATTCTCTACGACCTCATTCCTACTCATCCCGATTACATTGACCGGATCAATGACACCATCATCGCCCAGTTTCGCGAGTATATCGCCCAGGTTGTCACGAACAAATTGCACCAAGTTTAAAATAAAGAACATGTTCAACAGACTGCTGGGAATTTTCCTCATTGCTCTGCTTTGCTCCTGCGCGACGGTGCAAAAGTCCGCTATCCCCACCGCTCCTCCGGAGAAGAGTCTCCCAGGGACAACACAAAAATCCGTGGAAGAGATTGAAAAGGAGCAGGCACTTCAGCGCTATCAGGAGCTGCGCGCCCAAGAATGGGAAAAGTACGTCAAAAAGAAAAAACCGGCAAGGCCTCCCAAAATCGTGGCACCAGTGAAGGAACCAGTCCAGGTGACAATCCCGGATGTGGAGCCGGATAGAGAGGTGCCCACATCCACCCCCACGCCCCTGCCCACTTTGGCCCCCGTTTCGCCCGTGGTGCAAACTCCAGACCCCGAGTCTGAAATTATCGCCGACCAAAAGATTCGCTTTCATTGCTCGGCCCGCACCACCTTAAATGAAAAGGCGAAATTTGAATCATGCCTGGAGCAGGCCCAAATAATCTGGAATAATTGTAAAAATGATGAGCTAAGTAGCCGAAAGGCCTTGATTTGCCTAAAGAAAAGTCTGTGAATTGCCGATGAGTCCCTGAGTCTTTCCCTAGCTAAAAATTTCAAGGCCGTGAGGAGTACCATGACACCTAAAGAAGTTGATACTCGTTCGCTGGTTGAGCGCCCCGAACGTTTTACCCTTTCTGGTTTGCATAATGCGCAGTTCAAAGTGAGACTCAGCAAGGAGCGTACGCTCAAGTGTCGTTTGATCAATTTGTCCTCCCATGGTTTGGCCTTCGAGCTCAATGAGTCAAACTTCCCAATTGAGAAGAATCAAAAACTACAGGCCGAGATTACACTCGACGGCCAGATCATTCCCCTGCAACTCAATGTCCGGCACCTGGATGCAGCGGTCGGCTGCCGGATTGAAAATGCCGACGGCAGATTTCGCGAGCTGGTGGAAAATTTTTTCATTAATGAGATGGCGGCGGAGCAACTGGCCAAGGTCGAATCTCCCAAAAACGTGAATATCGACGGGGTCGTTCATCAGTACATCGGAAGTAATAGTTTTTTTGCTCTCAGCTTTGTTGAAAAAAATGAAAAGATCACCCACGTGGATATCACCATGATGGGGAATACCATCAAGATGGATGATCATGGACACATCGAGTACGGATTTTTAATTGAAGATGCGAACTGCGAGACTGAAGATATTATCCACATCAAAGTTCAGGATTTACCCGACGAGATGATTAATCATGCTTTGCGCTTTATCTGGAATGTCCAGACGATCCCTTCCAACATCAAGCAAACCATCATGGGGATGCTGGAAAATTCCCGGCACAAGGAAATAGCCTAGAGGTTTTGTGTGAAACGTTGGCTCGCCTTTATTCTGATTGCCTCCTTCCCAGCTGCCGGGCCGGCCTATCTATCTCCCAGCGTTAATCAAAGTAATATCGTCGACGGATTCGGAGGATATGGGTATCTCTCCTCTCCTCAAGGCAGTGAGAGCGAGGCCCAGGCCTCCGCCGCCACTGAGTTTAACTGTGACTCAGACTCTCAGCGAGAGCGCATCAGCACTCACTGCGGAGGCATCGAACTCAGGCCGGAAATCGCCACCGAGAATCTGCTTCGCGAAACCATGAAACTACAGGCCATCACCCGTTTCCAAGAGCAGGCCATGGAGTATCTGGCCTTGCGAGTCGCTTCAGTTTCCAAACAAAATCCTCTGAAGATCACAAGGCCCCCCTGCATCTCCCAGGACTCTCCGACCTGGAGAATGATTCAGGCCAATCTCCTGAGTCCTACCCATGGAGTTCGAAATTATAACTTCCGCGGTCGTCTGCAAGCGGTCAAAGAAAGTGTCGATCCAAAAAATGTGGCGCACGGACTGCTATGGATGATGCGTCTTAAGCATGCAAGCCAACAATTTAGCTGTCAGCACCCCGGCCATTTTGATTATCAACCGGGGAACTGCGCCAGCATTAACTATCAGCAAAAAAGACTGGCCCATCAATATCCTCTCCTATGGTCCGCGTGGGGACTGGATGCCCCTCGCTTCTCCGCCTTTGAAAGCCAGATGTATAAGTTGATTGGGATGTCGACCATGAGTGATAAGAATCAAAACTTTGCCAATCTCCAGACGCGGCCACAGGCCCAGCGCGAAGTCGATGAGATGATCGGACGCGCCTATGGTTATGGACGGGAAATCACCCGCGATGGGGTTGAGGCCTCAGACCATGATGACTATCTGGAACTTGAGAAACGCTTTGATAAGGCCTTTACTGAGGGTCTTGCGGCCTCTCCCAACACCCCGATGGGCCAGACTTTTGCCCGTTTTCAGAATGGAACAAATTATGCCGCCCAGGAATTAGAAACCCGCACCCGGGCCCAGATCAGCAATCTATGCTCTTACTCCAATCCTAATAATAGTGGCAATCTGATGCCATCCGGCCTCACTCAATCACAGAAGATTTCTCGCAACCTCCAGGCCCTGGCCATAAATTATCCCTCGGTCATCCGGCAGGCCCTGGTGGATATGTCGAGACCGGAAAGGGCCTTGGCCCAGGCGGCCTTATGTGAGGCCGGCGCTATGCCAAACTTGCGTTTACCAAATAGCTGTCAGGGCGTGAGCGGGGGCCCGCTGCCAGGAACACGACCTGTCTTGGTCAATCGATTGAGAGTCCTCGATTGGCCCTATGGCAGTCCTCAGAAGATGAGCATTACGCAACCCACCGCCTCGGCCCCTCGTGAGGTGAACCTCAAGGTGAATTTAGTGCTGGGGCCGGAGTTGGAAGATCATTGTCCCGATCAAAATAATAATGGCGTGCTTGATTGCCTTGAGAGTTTAGTCAGTGCCTGGGGCTCAGACGTCAATGGCTTTTTAAACTGCTCCACCGGGCAAATTCCCAGCGCAAACCTGTGGCAAAGTGCCAGCCATTCCCGCGCTGTCCCTTGCCCTGAGCCGGTCGATCCGGGCCTGCAGCGAACTCCCGGAGTAAAATTCAAGATTACTTTTAAAACCCATGCTTCGCCGGACAATGTGCCTGAACCCAAGGTCATGATTCACCGCTGTTTTCACTCCAACATCAACGGAGATGTTGAGGACAAGGGCAACTGCCACAAAGTCGATCAGCTGAATATGAGACGTTGCCTGACTAGCTGGACCTTATCGGTTCCCCGAACCGCGGAAAATTGCCGGGCCGAGATCGCCCGCCGAAGCATCACCTCCCCGGAGCAGCTCAATCGCGCCAACTCAAGTAACTACAGTCTTACCGATTCCCCCCTCACGGTTCGCCATGAGGTGCTGCACGCACTGGGCCTGCCGGATGAATATCAAGATGACCGAAGACCCTATGGACACATTGGTGAAAACAATTCAATTATGCGAAACGCCCGACATCCCATGGCCCGACTCTATCCCCGCCATCTCGATCAGATCCTTGCGCCTCTGCAGTGTTCTGAGGAGGACGAATGATCTTCCCCTCTTTCCTGGGGCTGGCCATGAGCTTTTTTGCCCTGGCAGTTTGGGCCGGTCCTCCTGATACCACCATCGTTTTTGTTGAAGATGGCCGTTCCACCGAGGGCGACAGGCAGTATTCACGTTTTGAAATCGGCGCCGATAATAACGTGCTTTGGGAAACCACTGGAGAAGGTGCCTTCTGCCCCTCGATCGCGGGGAATTTTGCAGGAACGGTGGATGAGAAAGTGAAAGAGGCGCTCAGCACCTTGGCCCTCACGTCCATCGGCGAGCAGGGCCCCACCATTAACAAGGATGAAACAAGCATCATGACGAAACGCCAGTCCAAGGCAAAAATCTATCTTATCCAGAACGGAAAGACCTCCAAAGCAACCATCTCAAAGGGTGGAACAAGCTTTGAGGAATTTTATGATACCCTGATGAAAGTTAAGAGAAGTTTAAGGCCCACAAAAGCGGTCAGCATGACCGCCATTCGGATCAAAGGTGACATTCAGGTAAAATTTGAACTTTTGGGAAATGGCCCCTTCAATTTGCTTTTTTCCAAAAACCGCCCGGATGAATTTATGTTCGGTCCCGGCCGTGATGCCGCCTATGCCGCCAAACCAGGGCGAACGACGATCCACCTGACACAGAAAAATAAGAGCTATTCTTTGTTACTCAGGGGTAAATTCAACGAAATAAATCAGGTTCGCTACAGCAACGGTCAGGTTCTCAATCGCGCCGATAAAAGCATTCCCATTCAAGAGGTGGCACTCTGCGCCGAGTTTTGAAGATGTCGGCGAAAGTATTCGGCGTATCTCTGTTTACGAAAAACAAACAGGGAAAAAAAACTGGGGTAAAGTGAATATTCCAGGAGCGGAATGTGGCAGCTATATTCCACCAAATCCAGAATATCGATGCCACCGAGCTGCGGATTGGGAAGAATGCGATGGAGGTGGCGCCAGCTCTTCAGAGGAAAAGGCAGGTTTGTTCCCTCATCCACAAAATAAAATCCCCCTTGAACATCTCCGGAATCGACAATTTTTCCACTCCAGGTGGTGGAAAATGGCGGGGGCAGATGAATGGGCAGCAGCTCAAATTCGTACCTAGCTCCCTTTTCCACTCCCTCAAATCGCACCACCTTCACAGGCAAAATGGGAGGCAGTAAATACTTAAAAAGCTCTTCGGTAAAATGCTCTTTCACCACCTCAATCGACACCGGCACATGGCTTAAAAATTCAATTTTTTTCATGCATCCTTCCTTTGCAAAGAGTACTAAACTGATGGATATCGCTGATCACGGCATTGAGATACTCCGTCCCCCAACGATGCCATTCGTTCTTGGTCTCACCATCGGGAATGAGCCGATAGGCCATCATCTGAAACCCCAGCTTTATAAAGAGATTATTGGAGATTT
This sequence comes from Bdellovibrionales bacterium GWA2_49_15, assembly GCA_001769855.1. GTDB lineage: Bacteria > Bdellovibrionota > Bacteriovoracia > Bacteriovoracales > Bacteriovoracaceae > GWA2-49-15. Next base: position 474,908 of record MEPP01000001.1, read on the forward strand.
TACTATTTCCGTCTACGGAAAGCAGGGCCTTATGCTGCAGATTTTCCGCCCCCACATCGGCCAGGGTGACTGTGAGCTGGCCCTTGCCGCCATTTCTAGACTCTCCCAGTTCCATAAAAAAACGATGAATGTCGGCCTCAAGGCCCATGAAAATTTTGGCAAAGGCCACCGGCACATAGGTAAAAAAGTTAGCTTCAACTTTCACGGTCGGTTTCTCACCTGCGGTAAGCGACACTTGGTCGGTCTTCTGCAAAGGATGATAACTCAAGGGAATTTTGTGTCCTTGAATAATCGGCTTCACCCCTTGAACTTTCATGGCAAGGTCCGCGACGAGGTACCCGCTGAAGGAATCTTGGCCGATTTTCCATGCTTTGCCAGGCTCACCGATGAGGGGGAAAAATCCTTCGGCCCCGAAGGCAAACTTACTGCGAAAGGTAAGAGCTCGGGTGTCCATCTCAAACTCGGCCCAGGGCCTCTCCCCTTCTCCCATCAGGATAACCTTTCCCCAGAGCACATCGCTCAAGCGCCACAAATATTTTTCGACCTTGGGAAAAGAAGAATGCCAGGACTCACTCTTGAGCTTCAGCTCTAAGTTAAAAATTTTACGGGTCTCGCCTTGCACGGAAAGAGCAATGAGCAGATGGCGCTCAAGCAGGGCCATGCTGGTGGGAAAGTCTTGTCTGAGATTCTGCAGGATTTGCGGCCCGTCCAGCTGGGCGAGAATTTTTAAATGTGAGTGCCAGACCTCATGAAGCACACTCAGAGAGTGCGGCCCGACATTTGCAGCCAGGTGGAGATCAGGAAAATATTGTTTGCGAGCACCATCCTCCCGTTGCAAACCAAAGTAAAAAATAAAATCCCCAAAATTATTTGGATGATCGAGCTGCTTTTGGTAGGGGCTAAAATGAACTTGAAAATGTTGAGATAACAGTTGATCTCCCTGTAAGCACAGATGGGCGCGATTGCTGGGGGCCTTCTCCGGCAGGAGTGAAAAAACATCTTCTAAATCCATATTCATCAGACGGGCCTGGGCCTTGTCGGCCAGGGCGTAAACTTTGTCTTCATAATACTGGGGTGAAAGAGTCCGAAGATAGAACTCCGGCCAAAATCGCAAGGTGGTCAACTCACAGGCGTTCTGGGATTTATGTTGCTCCAAGGCCAGCCAAGGCCCATAAAAACATTGAGCTCGGGAATGGTGGGGCGGAGACTCCCCGGGCCAGGCGGGAGATAGGCAGGAACAAAGACAAAGCATGGCCAGTCCTGGCCAAAAACTCAAGGCCTGGTAGAATAAGGCTGTATGAATGTCCCATCCAACTCGAAGCCGGACCTGACTGCCGGCGAAGATCTGCTGGTGGTTGTTGCCGATCCCCAGTTCCAGCGTGTGGTCAAAGTTTCCTTTGATCTCTCTTGTAATAACACCGTCCATCTCTATAAAACCAGTCACGAAGCCTGTACTTTTTTAACAACCAATGCAGAGGATATTAAGGCCATTATCTTCACAATGGAAAAGAATGATTATAACTTCAGTGATATTTTAGAGAAAGTACACAAAAGTTTGCCCAAGATTACCTTGGTCATCATCACTTCCGGCCACACCGCATCGGAATATAATCAGCTCGCGCGTTTCCCTTATATCCGCATCTACAGCAAGGATGATTTTCTCAAGAACTTTAGCAAGATCATGGTCAAAGATTTAGGTCTCAACATTCCCCAGTCTGATGATCACTACATCAAAATCGAAATTGAAACGTTGAGCTTTGTCGATGGTCTGGAGAAAGATGTTTTTATGAAAGACCCGGCCACGGGTCACTATAATTCTCTTTTTCGTCGCGGCAGTATCCTGGCCAAAGATGAAATCGCCATCTACAAGTCGAAAGGACTCAAGCATGTCTACCTGGAGAAAGATGTTATCAAAGAAATTCTCCCCCAAATTGATGCCCAACGATCTCTCTTCGCCTCCTACTCGGGCTTTAAATTTGTGTTGCGGTCAGATGATGATCCGCTGGATAAGCGTTTCGAGCAAAAGATTATGCGCTTTCAAGATGAAATTATTATTGACGGTGAATTCCAGCAGCAGATCGAAAGTGCGGTGGAAAAAACGTTGAGCTATCTGCAGAAGAAACCTAACTCCATCAAGTTCCTCAAGCAGCTCTCCTCCCTTCGCTCCACCGAACGTTTTCTTCCCGAACATATGATTCTGTTATGTTTCATCTCCAGCGCCTGGGCGCACAAGCTGGGCTGGTATTCACAGGGAACAAAGGACAAGCTGGTGTTCGCCTCGATTCTGCATGACATCACCCTGGCGGCACGCCCCCATCTGGCCAAAATTCGCAATCTGGCGGAATTCAACGCTCAAAGGCTGACCCTCACCGACAAAGATCAGGAACTTTTCCTCAATCATCCGGAGGAATGCTCACGCCTGGTGGCACAACATTTTAAAGAGGCCCCCCACGACACCGCCGAGATTATCCTGCAGCATCATGAGCGGCCTGACGGCAGCGGGTTCCCCAAAAAAATAAATTTCACCAAGATGCCCCCGTTGTCCATGCTCTTCATCTTGGCCCATGACTTTGTGGAGAATTTTATCTTTCAAGACAACTACTCACTCAAGATCTTTTTAACAGAAGCTCAGGAGCGCTACCCTCAGCAGAATTTCAAAAAGATGCTCCGGACTATTGGCGGGGAAGGGCCTTCGGACGGCAATTATATATAATGGCCTTCATGTTTCGTCCCTCAGACGTCACCATAAATTGATCATTGGAAATAAAGGTTAAGGCCTCCATCTGCTTTTGCTCGTCAATTTGCATCACAAAATAATTCTTACCCTGCTCCCAGACAGTGGGAAAAGGCGCTCGGGTGTTGGCCCATCCGGTATTTTTAATCGCCACCACATTCTTATAGGTAAGGATGTAAAGCCATTCGCCATCGGGTGAAAATTCCATCGAGGTTGGCAAGGCCTTCCGACTCCCCGCCAGCATCTCAATGTTGAGAGCGCCCACCTCAATCAAGGTGATGGGGTTCCCGCTTGTGACGGCGCTCAGATCGATTCTAAACAGTTTGGCGGGAATTACATTCTTAAACAACATGCCCTCATAGTCCTTAGTCAAAAGATAGGCATAGGGAAAACGGGGATGGACTGCAAAGGACTCTGAATTGTGGATGCGATCAGGGTAGAGGAGAGAAAAACTGCTCATGGGTTTGAGTGATGAGGAAGTGCCCAAGCTCTTCAGATCAAAAATATGAATGACGTGAATCTCCTCATCTCGCCGCGACTGTCTGTTATCTCCGATATCGGCCAGGAAGAAACACTTCTCTTCACCATGCCCTCTACCCGGACAACCTCCGATGCTCACGTCCTCAAAATCGATATTCTTCACCCCTTCAAGGGAAATTTTTTGTAACTTGTTTCCCGAGAGGTCCGTTTTCCAAATAACGGCATCGTTGCCTGAATCATTGATCTGATACAGGCCTCCTTGTTCTCCGTCATAGGCCACCCCGCTAGACTCCCGAAGTTCCTTTGGAAGCAGCCAGCTCGCTCCGGTCTGAAACTCACGGCAATCGGCCGCCCAGGCACTAGGTGCGAGAATCAGCCACCAAAATATGAACGCTCCGCGAAAAGGCATAATGCCACCACCTTATTGTCTCTAATTATCTCTTTAAGAGGGCCAAGGCGACACCTTTTATCTGATTCCTGGCCCTTAGAGTTGGCAAGGCTTTTGCTCAGTCTTTGTTGTGATCGGCACATCGTCCATAGGAGGCACGTATGCACAGTAAATATATCCTTCCCTCGTTTCTTCTCTTCTTCATCGCCTACTCCTCGGTTATCCAGTTTGATACCCGGGCCAAACGGCTTGAATTTGAGCAACAGCTTACCGGTCACGACAAGGTAGAACGGGCCTTGGAAAAAGTCCTTCAGAAGACTAACAAGCTGCATGTGAGAATCAAAAAGGCCGAGTTTTAAATTCAAGGGCTGGCACAGATTCTTGCCACGCAAAATACATTTTATTTAGACGCATTTTTGCGATTTTATAAAAAAGACCTGTAATTTCATGTCACTATAAACCATCGAAATCCATACTAACTGATTGGCGCCCAGCACCGTAAACTACTCCTATAGAAATGAACTTATTGTCCCGAATAGTTACGGAGTTTCTTTTTAACAGTGGGCGTTTTATGCAAAAAACGAACGTTTCTGGTGTTATTCTCTTGATTATGACCCTGTGCCTGGCCTCCTGTGGCGGCCCGAAGGGAAATCAAGTTAAATTATCCCTGAATTTGGGGGCGATTGTTTCGTCCCAGGCCACTGCCGGTGGAGGGATGATCTACGGCAGACTGACCGGGGGTGGAGAACAGTGGGGCATGGCCCTTGCCCAAGGTGCGGCGGGCGTCGACAAAACCCTCAACAATGGTTCGTGGGAATTCCATATTTTAATCTGGGAAGGCCCTGGCATATTTGAAGGGCCTGTTCGCTGTGGTACCGCCGCTGCCAATCTTGATGGTGCTGCCGCCGATGTTTCCCTGAACGTCAGCGTCGCCAACTGTAATACCGCCCAATTTGCGGATGCCAGCTATCATGATGCAAGTTACGGGTTCCTTCCACTTCGACTGGTAAGTTGCAATAACTTTGTCAAAGTGACCAACGGTTCCAGTGTGTGCGATCACCCCAGCGTCGACATGGGAAATTCAAAATCGTTCAAAATTCAAATGCGCGGCTCAGAAAGTGGCGATCTCTCAGACGGTCACTGGTCACGATGTCTTACTCATGCAGGTCTGGTCAACCATCGCAAAAATGATTCGACCTATTTTAGCGACATCCGTCTTCCTGTGGGAGCAGCTTTCCCCTTTCCTGTCACCATCCACGGTTTCATGGACGAAAACTGCACTGAAGAATTTCGCCCCTACCCCTTTCCACAGGGTCTTGGCGGCCCAGGCAATCTTGTGGCGGCTGCAAGCTATACCGCCACCTACGGAGCTGATCCTTTAGATAAAATTGACTACCAGCTGTGGCTCACAACAAATCCCTTCTCCGGCTCAGGCAGTGGTATTTACTCAACCACCCCATCGAGCGATCTCACCTTCAGCAGAGTCATCTACAGCTATAGCAGCGGATACGGATATGATTACGACAGTGGTTCAGGACCAAGCTGTGACACCACCGCCGTCAGTCTCTCGGGGCTTCCCGGGGGATATATGGGCAATAAGAATTGTCCCCAGACACAAGATTGGACTTGCACGGGCACTCAGTGTACGGGTGGCGGATATGAGCCTCCCCACTGCAAATCGGATTACTCAAATAGTAAAGGTCCCAACTGCGACAGCGGCTATGTTACCGCGGTCACCATCAACTGTAATAAGGATTACTACCCCAATATCGAGTGCACCCAGACCAACGATGTCAGATACTGTGGCGGTAGCGCATCCTGCGGTTGGAATGGCGGAGCAAATCCCGCCCCCATCTACTCTTCCCTCTACCTGATCGATAATGAGTTTGGCGTTGGCAATAGCGCCCTCACCGCCCAGGGAATCGAAATCCAATGTACGGTTGGCAGTGGTACGGGATTCCAGGGATGCTTTTCCGGTCTGAAAGATCATGAGAAGGGCATGGAATATGATCATGAAGGAGGCATGGGCGTCCAAAATAAATATTCTGAATTTTATCAAATCCAAAGTGACCTATTTGGCCTCGACGACCCTGACATGGAACATAGTGACGGTCACCGCGAACTCGGCACCATCGGATATCTCCGGGCCGACCTCATGGGTGCCGGTGTCGGCGGTATTTTATATCGAGCCGGTTACACCGACTGCACATCCATTCCCACATCAGGCAGTCTTGCAATGCCGATGTATTCCCCGGAAGATGGCGGAAGTATCACTCTCAGTATGCAATTTGGGCCAGGCCAAAAGATCATGCCATCCTGGGCGGGCACAGGTTCAGGCAGTGGGGTTCCCTTTGAAAAGCGCGTGACTCTCGACGTCAACGGAATGCCCGATGTGGTCATGGAGTTCAACTGTTTGAGCAATCTCAAGTCAGGTTACAAATATGATTTTCACCAAAGCACAGAAGATTATAGCGAGAAAGAAACATACTACAGAATAAACTCACCTACCGACACCCAGTTTGAAACGGCCGGCTATTCATCGGGCACCTGGGGCGGCAATCTCTCTATCCGCCACTCGCTGCAAGGGTTCAAAAAATCTTCTTCTTCGAACTTTCAACTGTGGTCCACGGAAGTCTCAAGATGGGACGAGAGCATGGGAACGGGGTCTGGGGAGTCATGGCACGCCCAAAATATCATGGCCACCGGCAGTCGTACCAAGGTTCGTCTGGCAACTTTTGAAGGGAACCGTGATGGAGATATTACTCTGCCGAAGGCCGCCTCTGCCTATATTGGCGGCGTGCCTCTCAGGATTGATGCCAGTGGTGTGGGAGCTGCCTACAACGGAATGAAAATATCAATCTTTGGCAGTGGAACAGGCACCGGCACCATGACTGGCTCAGGCAGTGGTTCCAATCCTAACCTCCGTTGGTTAACAGGTCGCTTTGATGGAATGGGCTCAGGCAGCTCAGATAGATCAACGTATCAAGATATTATCTCTGCTTTTAACAGCTATCAAGGTGACTTCACCATGGCGTGGGATGTTTCCGACACCTCAGGCGGATATGGCTCCAGCTATGGTTCGGGCGGCCCGTCATCCAATTACTACAGTAACAACGATGGTTTTGTTGGTAATCATCTCTATCTGTCCGGCGGAAAGAATGCCAACCAGATCATGAGCACGGACGGGAACTTTAGAATCAGCTACTATACCCAATATCCTTCCGTGAGTTATATCAATAACTCTGACCCACATGATGACTTTTACCAGGGGCTGCAAATTTTTGCTCCAGCGGGAAATCCCGGTTGGATCACAAATCGCTATGGCAATCATTGTAATGGTAACGGCAGTTACACCTACAACTCCGGCAGCGGAACCCCCTTCCAGGTGGTCGGCGTGGTGGGCACAGGTTTCTCAGGTGGCACAAGCTATAACTTGGGCATGTCCGAAAATTCTTTTGCCACTCTCAACAATCTCGTGGGAACGGGCGTGGTTGAAATTGTCCTCTCGGGCTCAGGGACGGGGGGCGCAGGAACCGGATACGGCATGGAGTATATCCAAAAAGGCATGCTCTTTGGCCCGACCAGTGGGGGCAGCGGTCTCGGGACCGTGATTGAAAATTCTGGCCCCAACAAATTCCGGGTCTGGGTCCACAGCGGCTCCTTCTCCGGTGGACAAACTTTCACCGCCAGTTTCTACGATATGAGTATGAGTGGTAGTGGTGGCCCAGGCTCAGGTAGCGGAGGATCGGGGTCAGGCGGTGGTGGTAACTTGATGAACATTACTGATCTGGCCGTTGGTGCAAGCCACGTTTGCGCCCTTGTAGGCTCAGGCTCCGGCTCAGGAAACGTTTTCTGCTGGGGTGACAATTCCTCCGGACAATTAGGCAACGGTTCAGGGGGCCCGCAAAGTATACCGACCCAGGTGACAGGTTTGGCCAATGTCATTGATATTGCCGCCGGTAATCTCCACACCTGTGCACTTCAAGGTACTGGTTCAGTCCAGTGCTGGGGTAGTAACGGGGACTACGAATTGGGAGATGGAACCACAACGATTCGCACCAACCCTGTTGCCGTCGTGGGGCTCTCAGGCGTGGTGGCGATCTCTGCCGGTGGTGCAACGAACTGTGCCCTCACTGGCGCAGGCGCAGTCCAGTGCTGGGGCTACAATATGTCCGGACAACTTGGAGATGGAACTAATTCGCCATTAAACGGCCTCGCCTCAGTCGTAGGGCTCGGGAGCGGCGTCAGCGCCATTGCTTCCAGCACAGAGACAAACTGCGCGCTGCTGAACTCCGGCACAGTACAATGCTGGGGCAACGGTGTATTTGGTCAGATTGGAACAGGCGGAGGATTCGACGATAGCTGGACTCCGGCCACCGTCACCGGTCTCTCAAACATCACAAGCATTGGCTTAGGCGGTAGTCATGCTTGCGCCATTTCAAATACAGGTAGTGTTACCTGCTGGGGAAAAAACAGTAGTGCCCAGTTGGGCACTGGTTCTGGCAGTGACAGCGATATGCCAAACGTACCCGTTTCTGGCATAGGAAGCGGAATGGGACTTGCTCTCGGAGCGACCCACACTTGCGCTCTCGACAACGGCACCCTCAAATGTTGGGGCTACAATTTCTACGGTATGCTGGGCGATGGGACGACCACAGACAAAGTTACACCGACCATGGTAACGGGCCTTAATGGCTCAGTGACAAAGGTTGTGGCAACCGAGTTTAACACCTGCGCGATCTTAGGCAGCACTGAAGTTCAGTGTTGGGGTGACAATGCATATGCGCAATTGGGTGTTGGGTCAGGTGGTGGTATAAGCAATCAACCAATGATGGTCTACAGCCCTGGCGGTGGAGGCGGTGGTTCTGGCTCGGGCAGTGGTGGTTCTGGAGGCGGTGGCGGAACAGTCATCACCTATAACATCACAAGCGCCGGCAGCGGTACCGGTGCCGGATATGCCATTGACTGCTTTGATCCCACAACCAAGAAGTGGACGGATGATTGCACGGGATTGAGTGTTGATAACGCCAATATCTACGGACAGGTTCACTGGCCGAACGGTAGCGGTGCAGCTGGCGGAGTGCAATTCTCCCCGGACTGGGTACTCCAGAACATTACTCCGGGGGCCTTGCGACCATAAAATTTTCTTCGATTTATTTTTCAATGACCGGCCTTAGAATTAAGGCCGGTTTTTTTTGGACAGGATCGTGACTAGAAATACTCGCCAATGGCAGGTGCGTTCATTCCTACAATGAGGTGATAAACCCCGGGACGGATATTCACCGCCGCCTGAACGCCACTTTTCTCAAGCGCCTTCAGATCGAGCATGGAATCGTTGGCGACCTCAACTCTGAGGCGGGTCTTGGCCACCACCTGACAGGATTTGAGATTATGAGTTCCACCCAGGGCCTTCTGAATTTCACCCGCCATATTTTTAACATCGACGGTGGCCGCATCCGCGACCGCAAATTTAGTCGAGACAGGCTGCACAGGCTTGGCGGTGGTATGTGTGGATGCCAGATAAATTTCCATATCTGTTTTCAGATTTTCTGAACGCGTGCCAAAAATGGCCTGGACTCCGTTCCCTATTTTGACAACTCCGGACGCTCCCAGAGACTTGAGTGCTTCTGAGTTAACCAGATTCATATCGGCCACCTCAACTCTTAAGCGCGTGATACAGGCATCAAGCGTGCGAATGTTACCTGCGCCGCCGAAGGCATGGACGAGGAGCGGAGTGAGCTCTGTCCCCTCTTCGCTGACTTCCTCAGCGCCAAGATCAGTTTCCCGCCCCGGTGTTTTGAGATCAAATTTCTTGATGACAAAAGTGAAGAGACCGTAATAGAGCAGACCCCAGATCGGCCCGATAACCAAGAACCACAAGGCATTACTTGAGCGTGAGAAGAGAACGATATAATCGATCAATCCATGGGAAAACGTCGTTCCGTGCTTGATACCTAAGGCCACGCAAAGAGCAAAGGCCGCGCCCGAGAGCAGAGCATGAAAACCATAAAGGATCGGGGCCACAAATAAGAAGGCAAATTCGATGGGCTCAGTGATCCCGGTTAGAAATGAGGTCAGGGCGGCGGAAATCATAATGCCACCAACCACTTTTCTCTTTTCTGGTTTTGCCTGATGCCAAATGGCCAAGGCGGCGGCGGGGAGACCCCACATTTTGAAAAGATATCCACCGGCCAGGTTTCCGGCACTCGCATCGCCTTGGAGGTAGCGGGCGATTTCACCGGTAATCTCTTTGCCGGAAACTGGATCAAGATAATGACCAATTTCAAAGAAAAATGGCACGTTCCAGATGTGATGGAGGCCCAATGGGATGAGGGCCCTTTCGACCACCCCGTACACGGTGAAGGCAATTCCCGGACTCTCATTGGCGGCCCACAAGCTCATGGCCTTGATAGCGAGACCCAGGGGAGGCCAGACCACGCTGAGGAGGATGCCCAGCAAAATGGCGGCAAAGGAAGTCACGATGGGAACGAAACGCTTGCCGGCAAAAAAGCCCAGATAGGCCGGAAGCTGGATTCTGTAATAGCGATTAAAGAGAAATCCTGCCACCATCCCGATGAGAATACCTCCGAACACTCCGGTGTTAATAGACTGGACACCCATGATGGCCCCTGTGGGATTCCCCATAAATGTGGCCATCACTCCCATGGTGGAGAGAAGGATAAAGTAGCCGACGGTGGCCGCAAGGGCACTGACGCCATCATTTTTTGTCAGGCCGAGAGCAACACCAATGGCGAAGATCAAGGGGATGGAACCGAAGACGGCCCCTCCTGACTGCTCCATAAGCTGGGAAATAATTCCTGGCATCCAGCCAAACTTAGCGGCACCAACTCCGAGCAGAATGCCTGCAACGGGCAACACCGAAACTGGAAGCATAAGGGCCTTCCCGATGCTCTGTAGCAAGGAAAACGATGATTTTCCAATGTCCATAACTGACTCCCTTTTAAATTATTTCCGGCCAATGACGATTGACCAATTCTCTTACTTCTTTACCATTGGTTAACTTGAGGGCGGCGAGGGCCACCTTTTCACATTCTCTTCTATCAATTTTTCGAATCAAAGCCTTTATGAGGGGAATATTGGGCACTGACAAGCTCAGCTCATCCACCCCGAGTCCTAGCAGAATGGGGACGGCCTTCAATTCACTGGCGGTTCCACCACAAATACCGACCCACTTCTTATGCTCATGGGCACCTTTGATGGTCATCTCAATAAGATGCAGAACTGCGGGATGAAGTCCATCGACCTGGGAGGCAAGCTCATTGTGCCCGCGATCCATGGCCAGCGTGTATTGAGTGAGATCATTGGTTCCGATGGAAAAGAAATCCACATGGGCGGCGAATTGAGATGCCATCACGGCCGCCGAAGGAACCTCGATCATGATTCCGAGTTTAACCTGAGGGGCGTTTAACTTTTGCCTTTCCTCTTCAAGAATTCGCTTGGATAGAAGCAGCTCTTCAAGCTGGCCGATCATAGGGAGCATGATATGAATTTTGGAGTGCCCTTTTACCCTTAAGATGGCGCGTAGCTGCTCTCTGAAAAGGGCCGATTTTTTCAAGCTCAAACGAATGCCGCGGACACCCAAGAAAGGATTTTCCTCATGAGGCATCGGGAGATAGGCCAAGGCCTTATCTCCGCCCACGTCCATGGTTCGAATAATAAGCGGACGATCAGGCATGGCATCGGCGATACTTTGATAAATTTCCAACTGCTCTTCTTCGGTGGGCGCATGCTCGCGATCCAGGAAAAGAAATTCTGTGCGCAGGAGACCGACGCCTTCGGCCCCAACCTCAAGAGCGTTTTTGGCGTCACTTAGGCCGCTGATATTGGCCACGACCTCGATTCGATGGCCATCTAAGGTACTCGCCTGCAGACCTGAGTCGCGCAAAGCTTCGAGTCTTTTTTGCTCACGGATTAATTGCTTTTGCTCTACTTCTTTCTGCAAGGCCGGCGAAGGATCAAGAAAGATCGCACCATTATCGGCATCGAGGACGGCCAGCTTTCCTTCTGGGATGTCAAGCGCCCGTTTTTCAATTCCGGCGATGGCCGGAATCCCCATTGATCTCGCCAAAATGGCGACGTGGGAAGTTGCTCCCCCTGTGGTGGTGGCAAAACCAAGAATTTTATTTTTATCAAATTGCGCCGTATCCGAAGGTGTTAGGTCCTCGGCTATGAGAATGACATTTTCCATCTGTGAAAGATTCTTTGGTTTGATCCCCAGAAGAGTTCGCAAAACTCTATTTCCGATATCTTTCAGGTCATTGGCCCGGCCGGCAATGAGTTCATTTTTTAAACCGAGAAGTCTTTGACGCTTGCTTTGAATTGTATGATCCCAGGCATAGGCACTGGAGTGGCCGTGATTGATGAGCGATACCACCTCATCCAACAGCTCAGGGTCTCCCAGCATGGCACGATGAGCACCAAAGATGGCCGTCTTATTGTTATTAGCCGGTTCTTGATGCATTTCCTCTTCGAGCCTCTGGAGCTCAAGCATGGCGCTTTCGAGGGCGCTCTCAAGCTGCTTCAATTCATTTTTTGAATCAGAAGCCTTTTGCTCATAGCTGAATTTTTCCTGTTTGATATGGGCGATGTTCCCCATGACGATGCCATCAGAGGCGCTGACGCCAAGAAAGGTTTTTGCATCACTGTTGATGTGAGTTGGAGTCTTAGGGCCTTGTAACAGTCTCTCCTTCTGAAATGTTTCAAGCTCTTTTTCTTCAATTTCCACAAGAGAGGTGAGAACCGCTTTGACCGCCTGGGGAGCATCGGGACCGACGGCCACAATAATAATCTCATCATCCTTGCCGATTTCTAAAGCGAGCACGGAAACGATACTTGCAAGCGGAGCGCTTTTATTGCCCTTGATAAGATCTATTTCAGAGCGAAAATTTTTGGTCAGTTCCGCCAAACGAGCCGCCGGGCGAGCATGCATCCCGACGGGAAGTCTCACATAGAAATGCACGGACTCAAAGGCCAAGGCGTGGACATCTGGCTTGGACATGACCACGGCCCCACTCTTCTGGTTAAAGTTCAAGGTGGCAAGCGAGGATCGGCCGCGAATGGCCTTGCTGGTATGATTAAAACGGTATTCAAATTTTGTCACCTTGGGATCATCAATCAGCACCATGACGGAAACCAGGGACATCCCTGCGGCAGCAATGAGGTCCGGATCAAATTCGATCAGCTCTTGACCTTCACCAACATGATCGCCAACTTTGACCAGGGGACGGAAACCCTTCCCTTTTAAGTTGACGGTATCGATGCCGATGTGGAGAAGAATTTGGTTGCCATTTTCTGATTGAATCGTGATGGCGTGATGGGCCGAGTGCAGCTGAACGACCTTGCCTTTACACGGAGAGGTCAGGATATTTTCAATTGGGTCAATGCCAATTCCATCACCCACCATTTTTCCTGCGAAAACCTGATCAGGCACATCTTCAATCGGTAGCGTGATTCCACTAAGGGGGGACTTCAAATCAAGAAAAATATTTTTTGTTTCCAAAGTATAACCTGCGTATTTGTGGGCTGATTTAAGCGCTCTTTTTAGGTCGAAACAGGCATTGTGTCAAACCATAATGATCTTGAGCACCCCAAATATTTCTCAGCTTTCAGAGCGAAAATTGCAGGGCCAAAACGACACCAGAATTTAAATACTTGTTGAGCAAACCAGAAGATATTAGACTGGGGAGATGCGCTTGCGACTTGGACTCGACATAGGCGGCACCAAAATGGAGGCCGCGATTTTGGCCACTCATTCCGGACGCGATGAGGTCCTGGCGCGGGAACGCGTCCCCACCCAACGCGAGGAAGGTTTTGCCAGCGTTTATAAGCGCATGGTGCAACTTATCTCTACCGTTTTAAATCAGAACGGAACATCGATCTCCGATCTGGACGGAATTGGAATCGGACTGCCAGGTGCCATAAATCCCCAAACCCAGCAGATGCTTAATGGTAATACCGCCATCTTTGTCGGCCAAGATTTGCCCGCGCTTTTATCCCATGATCTGGAATTTTCGGGGTCGATCGCCGTGGCCAACGATGCCAACTGCTTTGCCCTGGCGGAAGCTTTGCTCGGCGTGGGCCTGAGACATGCCCAGGAGCTGGGAACCACCCCCGAACATTTAACCTCTATTGGAGTCATTCTTGGCACTGGTGTTGGGGGCGGTCTTATTTATAAAGGCCGGGCGCTGGAAGGGCCCCACGGTGGCGCGGGAGAAATTGGCCACACCCAGCTTGATCCTGGCGGCCCGAAATGCTTTTGTGGCCGTCAGGGCTGCGCGGAAACTTTTCTCTCCGGGAAAGGGATGGAAACCTGGTATGCCGACCGCTTCGGCGAGAAACTCTTCGCCATGCAAATTTTCGATCGCGCCGAGATGCTGGAGAAAAAGGCGCTGGAGGCGGTGCAAATCTACCGCCGCTATCTCGATCAGTTCACACTTAACTTGATTAACTTTTTTGATCCGGATTTTCTTGTTTTCGGTGGAGGCGTCAGCCTGCAGCCGGCCATCTACCAAGGGCTTGAGGAGCGGGTCTGGAAGCAGACCTTCATCCCCGACACAAGGCCGCGCATCTATCAAAATACGCTTGGGGACTCGGCCGGTGTGATCGGAGCCGCGCTGCTCATTCCCTAACCCTGAAAAAAGGCGAGAGGAAGTCCCCCCTGCTCATGGAGCTTGGCAAGACACTGGGGCGCTACATCCGCCATTTTTAACCCGCCATCATCCGCATCAAACGAGGCGATGGTTTGATGAAGAATGGTATCCCCATCCATCCCGGTCAGCTCTATAATTTCGGCCACGATGCGCTTGCCATCCTTGGAGCGTGAAAGCTGCACAATAAAATCCACCGCGGTACTGATCATCTGGCGCACCACCTTATGGGGAACATCAAATCCGGCCAGAAGAAAAAGGGTTTCCATGCGCTGAATGCACTCGCCGGTACTGCTGGCGTGAATGGAGGTCATGCTACCGTCATGCCCGGTATTCATGGCCTGCAGAAGATCAAAGAGTTCTCCGCCTCGAACCTCCCCGATAATGATGCGGTCTGGCCGCATTCGCAGAGTATTTTTAACCAGATCGCGCAGTGAGACCAGCTTATCGCTGGCCAAATTTTTGCGCGCGGCCTCCAGCCTGACCAGATTGGGATGGTCAAAGTTGAGCTCGCGCGTATCTTCAATCGTAATCACACGCTCGTCATGGGGAATTTCCTGCAGCAGAAGATTCAAAAAAGTTGTCTTCCCCACTCCTGTACCTCCCGCCACGACAATATTACAGCGGGCCTTCACGGCGGACTTAAAAAATTCAATCCACTGATCAAACAAGCAGAAAACACCGGGAGAACTTGCAAAAGTTTTGATGTTGCGCAGGTACCTTCGAATGGTGATGGCAGGATTGCCGGTACTGAATGGCTCCACGATGACATTAATGCGGCTGCCATCGGGCAAGTTGCCATCGAGAATTGGATTATCCGCATCGCAAGATTTTTGATTGAACTTGGCGATCTCCTGAATAAACGTGATCACCTCATTTTTCTCAAAGCCTACATTGAGCTGAATGAATTTCCCGTCACGTTCCACGAACACGGACTTGGGTGAATTGATGACAATTTCGGTGATTCCTTTTTTGGTGGCAATCTCATCTAAAAATTTCCAGACGGGATTATCATGTGCTGGCTGTGTCACCTTCTCGACTCCTTTGTGTTCCACCGACCAAAGAGCTGCAGAAAAAATCCTGTTCGCCTATCGAAGCTCCGTAGCATAGTAGATTGCGGATAATTTCATCCGTCAGCTCATTCTCGCTGGCAGGCCATACTTTGGTAAAGACTGTCCCAATGACATTTTGCCTGGTCCCGCTATTTTTAATCAGCTCTTTAAATTTTTCCGGCCCACGATACTGATACAGGTGGAGGCAAAAGAGGAACAGCCAGTCGATGCGAATAGCACGGGCCTTCACCTCTAAAAGCATTTGCAGCAGGGGTCTCGGAATCATGCCAAAAATTTTTTCCCCTCCGGACATTTCCCCTTTCTGGCGAATTTGAATCACCTTGAAATAGAACGCCAGGAGGAATGAGCGGGAGTATCCTTCGACTGAAATGTCCCGCGCTCGCTTTTCAAACTCCAGCATCTCGGCCATGGCATTGCGCGTTTGATCGGTGGGATGGCAAAATCTTCCCGACCATTCGCGTTCTAAGAAAACCAGAGTTAAGCGATCTCGTATTCCCAACCACCCCATCGCCTTAAGCTGGGCATCCAGTGGAATTTGACTGGCAGGGTCCATGATAAAAGCACGAACCAGCCCAAGCAACACGGGAGTGTCATAGATATATTGCATCGTCTTGTTAAAAAAATCCGGACTCGAATGGCTATTACCCATCAAAAGTTTGGTATAATACTGAGGCAGATGAATAAAGGGTAATGATAGCTTTGTCGTCATATCTGAACATTGTAACTCGATTTCAAGGTGAGATGCAAAAATGAAAATTCCAATCTACACAGAAGTTTCTTTTGAAGATTGTAACCAACTCAATTTGAACGATATCAAAAAGGTATTAGAGAAGGCCCAAGTTGGATTGACTCCTTCCTATATCGCCACTCACCAGTTGGATTTGACAGACTTGTTGACCTTTCTCAAGCTTTTAGGTCAAGCGATTGACGAGCTCAATCTGTCGGAGCGTTTTCCCTACCCTCTTTATATTATCACTGACCACCTCAGCACCCACCCACGTTTTTTTATGGCAAAAAGTGTGGAGGCCTTGCCGCTGCATTATTTTAAAAAGGCCAAACGTCTAAAGCCCAAAGAGCAACTTCTTCTCTCCAAGGTGGTTTTCACCGGAGAAAAAATAAATAATGTGGATCTGCCGGCAAAGCTAATTTTTTTACGCCGCCAGGCGGTTCTCAATCGGGAATTGGCCACCCTCTGTCACGAGCTTGCCAGCTATGAAACAATTCTTGAGCAACTGCAGAAGGCCAGCGAGTAAACCCATGGTAAAAAAAATTATTCTCACCCCGGATAAAATGAGTTCCCTGAAAGGTTTTGAAGAAACCTTGGATCTGCTGGATGAGCCGGTGGACCTGCATGAGGCCAAAGGGGGCATTACCCCTGACAGGGGAAACGACAATTACCAGCTATACAATTATTTGGAGAGCGAGATCGAGCGCCTGAATGCTCTTGATGTTTTTTTTACCGTGAAGATTTCCAATATGGAAAATCACTCCCCGACCCAGCAGCTCATTGATCTGCAAAGAATCAAGCTCGAGCAGACCCGCCAGACCCTTGTCAGCTTGCTTAAAAATCCCAGCTCGCCCTTCATGCGTCGCCTGGAACATTTATGGAATACCGCCATTGCTAAAGATGAATCCTGATGAGATCAGCTACAAGATATTCAAAATAATCGGCCCGCCCACATGACGATAGTCCGCATCTTTGAGGGTACTGACCTGGTTGCCTTCAATTTGCATCTTCAGCAAGATATACAGGTAATCTTCAATCTCAGGCACAATGTCCAGTCCAAACTGCTTGGTAAACGCCTGCAAATGACCCATGATCTTTTCTTTCTCACGGAGCACGCCCGTAGGGTGCAAGGCGGTTTCCAAAAACTTGCGATACTCGTCGACCGTAAGGCCCATCTTGCCGCTGGATTGGTCATGTAAGACGCCCAGCCAATGGTTGGCCAGACTGCTTAAAATAATGGCCTCAAAATCCATGTCCGCGATCTCATAATTCATATAAAACGAATTATTCAATCGCCCGCTTTCCACCAGAGTGGTGAAGCTGTCATGAAAACTTTTAATAAAAGGCAACAGGTTCTGCAACACCCGCGACCATTTTACCCAAAGGAGATAAACCTGAGCGTTGGTAACATCAATAGATGGCCCCTCATAGTTATACCACTTGGGCGGATTGCTTAAGACATCATCAAGAAAGTTATTCCAGTATTGGCCTAAAAAAGTTTCATTATTTTCATTAAATTCATATTGCAAAAGGTGGCGGTTTAACTCGCGCTGATTGGTTCTCCACAAGGTCAGCCCTACCCGATAGACATCCGTCAGGTCAAAGGTCTCAAACAGTGACTCTCCTGCGTCCAGGGATAAAATCTCGGGTCTATTTTCAAGCAAATAGCAAAGGTAAGAAAATCCCAGCTCCAGCTTTTGCCTCACCAGCTGCCCTACCTGCGCGATGCCGGAATTATTTTCTTTGTCGGCATCACTCAAGGCCACCTGACCGTTGACCAGTTTGATAAAATTGAACTGCAAGAAGGCCAGACGCTCATCACTCTGCACTCGCTGCAATTCGTTTTGAAACTCTTGAGTCACCCGAGCGAAGGGCGAAACGGCGGCATGATAGAGGCCCTGAGTGGCAGAGATGGGATCGATTTGGCCGTGGGCCACCCTCTTCATTTTTAAATGCCCGTGCATTAACTCAACTGTGGAGAAGGTATTGTCCAGCTCCAAGGCATCGTAATAATCCACCAAACCGAAATCCAGGAGACGGCCCTTCTTGATCCGGTACTCATCTTCCTGCATGGAACTCATGGGCTCAGAGACCATTTTGAAGAGGTAGCAGTAGGCATTTTCCATTCCCAGATCGGCATACAGCTCGATGATGAAACGCCGAACTTCACTCACATACTCGCAATCCTCATCAAATTCGAATAACAGCAAGCTATCGTCCGTGAGAAAATAATTATCGTGCTCCGGATACTCGGGCTCTTCCACGTCGAAGGTCCACACATTAAAACGGGCCTTCATAAAAAGCGCGAACTCGGAAGACTTGATGAATTCCAATCGGACTTCATCCTCCTCACAAGCTTTATAAGCGTGAATCCAGTACTCAAACTGCTCAATATCCAGCTCATCTCGTTTCCATAAATCTATATCGAGAAAGGCCTGCCGCTGCTCCGAACTCAAGCGCGGAAGGATCGGTCCGACCTGCTCCGGCGTAAGCTGCCGCATGGCCATGTACAAAGGTTGCAAAGGAACATGACTCAGGGGTGCCCCACTTTCTACCAGGAGCTCTATTTGCTCCAGACCTTGCAAAGCTTCGGCCTCGTGGAGCAAGTTTTGAAAAATGTTTTTGCTTTTAAAATGATAGGGGGTATTCTGTCCCATACTATTCGTCTCTATATTACTTGGGTTAAGGCGTTTTATAGACGTTTTTTGTGGAGAACGCACGGCATTGTGCGTTGCCCAACTAAACCTTTTTACGGATCACTGAGTGGAGCAAGAACAAAATTTAAATCCTGAGCGCGAGCGTCCGACCCATCTTCGGTCCGACCTTCATTTGCCCCGACGGTTCTGGCATATGAGCGCCGGACTCACTGTCGCCTGGGTCTACGGACAATTTCTCGCTCACCAGGAAGCGGTCTACATAATTGGTGGGGTTTCCTCTCTGGTGTATATCTTGGAGCAAATCCGTATCAACTATCCCGATCTCACCAAGCGGAGTCACTTTATCAACTTTTCACTCCTGCGAGCGGAGGAGGAATTAAAAGAGAGTTCGGCGTTGCCCTTTATCATGGGGCTTCTTCTGACCATCCTGTCATTTCCCAAACCTGTGGCATTGGCCTCGATCATGATCTTGGCCTTGGGCGATCCACTTTCGGCCATCGTCGGTATCAAGTACGGAACCCATCGCCTGGCCAGCGGCAAAAGTTTAGAAGGCAGCGGGGCCTTTTTTGTGGCGTGTTTTTTTGCCGTCATGCTGATTTTTGATCAAGGTCCTTTTGGGGCCCGTCTCGCCTTGGCCTTCTGGCATGCAGCCCTCATGACTCTTTTTGAACAGGTGCCCTTGAGACTCGATGATAATCTCACTATTCCCATTACATCGGCCTTTATCCTATGGCCTCTGTCGATCTTCTTTGAGGTCCCAATTCCTTAATTTGTGGTGGCCGCCCGCTCTTTTTGGCACTTTCCCAAATCCCCTTTTTTCTCCTTAAATGAGCAAGAAAATCAATAAGATATCAATCCTCTATGAATTCAAGGCCCTACCCCCCTGATCATTAATGCCCAGTTCTTTTTTTTTACAGAAATTCTGACCGGCACTACAATTTATTTATGCGTGTTGGTTTAATGCTTATCATATTGATTGGGATAGCGTGCCCTGCTATCGGATTTGGCATCGATAACGCCATCACAGGCAAAGTTGTGATGTTGAAGGGTGTGGTTAACTCCAGTGCCCGGCCTTCGTCGCCCCTCCAGAAGGGTGACTCGATTCAGGAGGGCGATATCATCACGACCGGCCCCGGGAGTTTGGTCAAAATCGAATTCTCCAACAACAGCACGATCTTTGTCGGCCCTGACTCCAGCATGAAGCTGGACAAGATGGAAAACGGCAAGGCCAATGTGATCTCGCTTATTAAAGGCCAGCTCCAGTCGCGTTACTCCAAAGGGGAAAATAGCGATTACAAGGCCGTGGTTAAAACCCATACGGCGGCACTCGGGGTGCGCGGGACGCATTTTCTCATGGCCTACAATCCCGAGAATAAAGTTTCCTCTGCGGTTACCTTTTCCGGTCACGTCTCTTTTATGAAAACCCCCGAGCGCTGGAATGATATGTGTGCTCAGAATCCCGGCAAGTGCGGCGATCTGATGGTGAAGGGGCTCGACAACAACACTCTCTCCAAAGTCATTAGCGAGGGACAGCTCTCCCAGGCCTTTACCAACAAGAAAACCGCCACCATGCCAACCCAAATAAATCGGGTGCAATTTTTCTCGCTCCTAGAAAACTCTCCCCTTCAGGAAGATGGCCAGGGCGCGAAGGTCACAGGGGCCATGGCCAAACTTGAAGGCGAGGGCGGCGGACCAAAGGCCGGCGGAATGTTGGACCTTAAAACCTCCCTCTACGTCGAACCCAACGGACAGGCCATCAAGGACCCAAAAACCGGCCACTACCTGCCTCTGGGAGATATCGGACAGGTGGATTTTAAATCCGGTGAGTACAAACCACCTCAAGGATGGGAACTTAAACCCACTGGCCAGTTTGAGATGACTCAGGAGAAAACGCCTGACCGTGCCATAGACCCTAATCGCTTTGTCACAGTGAGAACCGGCGAAGGTGGCCCGGACAGAGAAGAAAAACCTGCGGCCAAGCCACCGCTGCAGAAGCCCCGCCCCGGCAGCATGCCCGGCTGTACCCCTGGACTCCCCTGCATTCCCCGAGCACCCGGTGAAGATCTGATTAATAATGGCGGACTTGGAACTATCTTACTTCCACGAGCGCGCATCCATATTACGGTAGAATAAATATGCAGTGGCCCAGAACATATAAACGAATTCTTTCCCTGACCTTCCTGCTGGCGAGTAGTAGCGTTCTGTCCCAGGATTTAAGTCTGGTGGAAGAGGCCTTGATGGATCAGGGCGACACCTATTTTCAAAATGGCTATTATGATCTGGCGGCGACCTACTATCAGAGGCTGCTGGCCAACACCAAAGACCCGTTCATCCAAACCATGATTCAAAAAAAGCTGGAAGACATCAAGGCCCAGACCGGTGAGGGCACGATCTCCCCTCATCAGTTCAGCTTCAGTCAGCAAATATTCTATGACTCAAACGTGTTAAAAAGTGGCCCCGAAAGTCAGGTGAGTGCCTCTGACAAGGCCTCCCCCGGAACCACCACCAATCTGCGCCAGGGCTATTTCAAAAGTCTGGCCGAGTTCACGGCGCTCCAGCATAGCCTGACCGCCGGCTACACGCGCTATACTGATCGCACTCGACCAACCATTTATCAAAACGACTCCCTCCAGCTTGGGCTTTCCGAGAGTATCATCTGGCACCATTCTTTCTTGAAGCAAAAATCCCAGGCCCGCTATGAGTTCTATACCGACTACTCACTTGAAGATTACGAAGCCAAGCAGAAGCTAAAATATTTTTCCAGAGACTATGGAGTGAACATCACCGAGATGATGGAGCTCTCCAAGAACTCTCAGGGTTATTTCGGGATCAAGTATCAGCATTATCAGAATTATCAGGAAGGCAGTAAGCTGCAAATTGTCACTCCCAGCCTGGCCTACTCGACCACCGCTAAAAAAGGCACGCAGTGGTATCACGCGGTGGAGATGCAGAACCAGTTTGCCGAGGACCCTTACAACGACACCCGCATTTACCAATACCAATTCCAGGTGACCTTTCCGGGAAAGCGCTGGCGCGTCTCCCCCTACTTCATTCTCCAGATTCAAGATTCCATGGCCCAGCAGGACATCCGGGGCTGGGAAAGTGTCTTGAATCCCGGCATGAGCCTGGACTGCAGCTTGAGCAAGCGCTGGGCCTGGAACACCAATATTTTTTATCGCAAAAGAATCTCCAAAGAAAAGGCCTCTTACTCCTATGACGAATACGTTGTTCAGTCTGGGGTGAGTTATGCGTATTAGTAGTGTGCTTCTTTTAAGCTTGGCCTTGCTCACGACCGTGGGCGGCTGTGCGCGAAAACAAACGCCCAATGCGAAACTTCGTCTCAATTTAGGTGCCATCGACGGAGGCCCTGTGCTCAATGCCGTCTACATCTGGGGGCATAATAAAACTTTTGGTCTTACTTTCGGCGCCCACCTGGTAGGCGGCGCGCGCGATATTGAACTCCCCTTAAAACCTGGGGTGTGGAACTTCAAAGTCATGGCATGGTCTGGTGGCGCAAATATGTTTGAAGGTATCACGCGCTGTGGGGGGCATGGCGATATCGCCTTCCAAAGCGGCGACATCGATGTCCCGATTCATCTTACCACCGACTGCAGTCATCCCTTTGTTTCTGGCGGGGGAACGAATTTTCTCTACACCAACCCCTCCCCTCCTACGGCCAACCAAATAAAACCTCTGAGGCTCGTCACCTGCACCTCTCTCGCTCTGGCGCAAGCTCCGGGCGACCTTTGCACCGATGTTTACCTGGGAAATACCCGGTCTTTTCGCGTCGTTCTCCCCTCCTACCTTCCTCGCCCTGAAGGGGATCTTGGAGGGGCTGCCCCCGACTCACTCAGAAGTGAATGCCAAACAGTCGATGTTACTCCGGCAGATACAAACCTTCATATCCCTGTGGGCAATGATAGTCCTGAATCTCCGCGCGTTAATATCACCGCTTTTTCCACGAGTGACTGCTCAGGGCCCACCGTATTCAAGCACTACCCCTTTGGTCTGCTCGGCGCCAAATATCCCCATGGCAAACTCTTGCACAACGCCAACAACGGCGTATTTTTTATGAAGCACGGAAATGTTTCACCTGATTTTGCCATCCCTGGCACTCGTCTTTACAACGACCATTACACCCAAGCGATGGCCAGTTTCCCTATTACCTCTCTCATTGGTTCAACGATGAATCCATCTCCTGTGACACATATGTGCGCCAAGATCGATGCCGCAGTCTGCTCGGGGGGAGACTGGATTCCCTTTAACAGTTCTCACCCGAGCGTGACCGTCCCCGATGGGGCCCACACCATTTCGGTGTACCTGAAGGATGGGGACGCAAATGTGGAAGTGATTACAAAAAAAGTTTTCCGCCAGTACTGGTCTGACATGAGTGGCGGAGGTGCCCCTCCCACAGTTCGATCAAGTCACGGCGCTGTTTGGGCGGATAATAAAATGATGATATGGGGTGGTGTAAATGGGGCGTACTTACAAGATGGTGGCTTTTACATTCCAGGCAGTGGTTGGTTCAATCTGAGTTCTATTGGAGCCGTGCCTGTCGGCAGAATCCCAGGCCCATTAGTATGGGCCTGGGGGAAGTTAATGGTCTGGGGTGGAAAGAACGCCGGTCCGCTTAATTCTGGCGGGCAATGCCTAAGCCCATGCATAAGTGATTCTTGGACCGCTACGACCGGAGTTAATGCCCCCACCATCAGATTCGGACACTCCGCACTTTGGACTGGATCAGAAGTTATTATCTTTGGTGGTCGCGACGGATCATCGGCACAAAATAACGGTGCCAAATTTAATGGCACCTCATGGAGTTATATCAGTAATGGCCCAGCCCGCCATAATCATTCGGCAGTTTGGACCGGCACTCATATGCTTATCTGGGGTGGATTCACAGACCTTGGCGGAGTATCACCTCTCGCCGATGGATCCATCTTCAATGGAGCGACCTGGCAAGCGATGGGAGGAACTCCTCCTGCGGCAAGAGGAAGCGCGGTCTCCGTCTGGACCGGCAGTGAAATGATTGTCTGGGGTGGTAGTGATGGAGTAGTCCCACTCTCTGATGGTAAAAGGTATGACCCAATAAGTGATACATGGACAGACATGAGCACGGCCACCGGGGCCCCTCCAATTCCCCGATATTCAGCCAAAGGAGTCTGGACCGGAAAAGAGCTGATTATTTTTGGCGGGGTTAATCCTCCTTCAACCTATTTAACAAATGGCAAGGCCTATGATCCGGTAAGGAATGAATGGAATGATCTAAGTTCAACCGGCGAACCACTAGGTCGGGCCGAGCATAGTGTGATCTGGACAGGGCAGGAGCTTATCGTATGGGGCGGTCAAGACAATGGTATCTATAAGAACGATGGGAAAATATATCATCCCTATGCATTGCCCTATTGAAAATAAAAAAAAGGCCGTATGTCAGTCAGGTTCTTATTCATAATTCTGATGTTGCTGGTTGTAGCGGGTAGCTGCGCCCGCAAGTCCACCCCCACGGGCAAACTTCGCATCAGTTTGGGGGCCGTCGAGGGCGGTCCAACCGTCAACGGCGTCTACATCTGGGGGCACAACAAAACTTTTGGGTTAACTTTCGGTGCTCATATTCCGGGCAATGGACGCGAGACGAACCTACCCCTAAAGCCAGGGGTGTGGAATTTTAAAGTCATAGCGTGGGATGGGCCCAATATGTTTGAAGGCGTCACCCGTTGTGGCGGGCATGGCGATATCTCCTTTCAAGGCGGTGATGTGGATGTACCGATACATTTAACTCCCAACTGTGGCCATCCCTTTGCCGCCGGTCCCGACGCTCAATATCTCCACACCGCCAATGCTTACCCCAATCAACTAAAGCCGCTGCGCTTGCACACCTGTCGTTCTCTAAAGGCGGTCACTGATGGGGACGGCCTTTGTGATCATGCCTATGCTGGAGAAACGCAATCTTTTCGTATTGTCCTCCCTTCCTACTTGCCGCGTCCCGAGTGGGAAATTGGCCCCTATGCACCCGACTCACTGAAAAGCGCGTGCATCAACATTGGAGCGGCCGGCGCGAGCACCAATCTTCGCATTCCCGTCGGCAACGGCATCCCGGAATCCCCGCGAGTCTACATCGAAGCATTTCCCGAACCCGGGTGTGGTGGAACAGCTATTGTGAAGCATTATCCCGTTGGCTTACTAGGGGCCCAGCCTCCCCAGGGCACACTTTTTTCCAGTGTACTCCATTCCGTTTTTTTCATGAAACAAGGGGTTAATCAAGGCCTCGATGATCTGTCTATTTTTGGTAATGGAGCAGACGGACATGGAAGTGGCGCAGGACTCGGAGTAGACCCAATCTTAGTGGATAGTGAGACATATACAAATACTGCCGGCGAGACGAGAACCTGGTCGGCACGTCGGCGGATCGTCGGCACCATCCCCCAGGCCAGCTCGACACGCCTCGGCCTGGCCCAGGCCTTCACTGATAATCTAGATTTTAAAGTCGGCGATGAGGTCATGTGGCATGTGGCCGTGGCCAACATGGATGATGCCTGTGATGGCAATACTTCTGCCCCTGATCATCTGACGGGCGGCAGTTATGGTTTTGCCCACGTGACTGCCATTTACGGGAGCATTGCTCAAATTGAAATCGACCATCTTTTTCCCAATGGAGTTGATAGTGATGGCCTCTTCGGTAGCACCTCGGGCAATCTGGTAAAGGCAAATGCTTTTGGGGCCAAACAATGTGTGATGCAACTGATAAGGGTACCCAACTTTCAAAAACTCACCGTTACTGGAAACTTAACCCTCACCGCATCGGGTTTTTCTCTTGGCCCTGCGGCCAGTTTAACCTCCGGAATTGGGGGGATACTCGCTATTCGCGTCAAAGATCGCATTGTGATCAGTCCAGGGCAAAATCTCACCGTTGATATGACTGGCAAGGGCTATCCCGACAATGATTCAACGGCCAATGCCACGTATATGCGGGGAGTAAGCCCCAGCGGTTTTACCCAGACCCAATGTAGCGGGAATGGAGGCGTACCAAGAGATTGTCATTTACCCAATTCGATGGGCGGTGGTGTGGGCAGTGGCGGCTTCAACTTGGGTGGAGGTGGAGGGGGCCATATAGGAAGCGGCGGAAATGGCCAGGACAACAATGGCGAAATGTTTGGAATGGGCGGGCTCACCGTGGCCGATTTCCCTTCGGGGCCAAGATATTTTCCCAATTTTGTTATGATGGGCGCGGCCGGAGGCCATGGGTCCACGGACGGCATCGTCACGATTCCCCAATCAGGCGGCAACGGCGGCGGAATCATTTTCATTTCGGCCCGTGAAATCCTCGGCCCCACGGCAAGCGCGAGCTTGACCGCCAGTGGCGTTAATGGCGGCCTCACAACTGGGGGCTCAGTACTTAACAATGGTGCCGGTGGCGGTGCCGGAGGAAGCATCATTCTTCGTACTCAGTTTTCTGACTTACAAACAATAGACTCCTACGTCGTAGGAGGACCCGGCGTGAACGGAGTAACAGCGGGCTGCGGTGGCGGTGGCGGCGGCGGCGGGCGGGCCTTCATTCAAAGCTGCCTTAGTTTGACCGGCCTCAATGCCCCCATTGTTGCTGGCGGAATCAAGGGTACCGGTGCCACCTGTTTAGGGGCATTGGCCGACCCAGGTCAACCGGGGTCTGCGACCGTAAACACCAATGCCACCCACTCTTTTTGCCCCTAAGAGGTTCCATGACCCCTTTGGGACTAGGTGCGTGAGAACTATTCCATAGATGAAATTATTCTCTCAAACATCCTCGCGACTATTGCAGAAAAAAACCATTGCGGTTACATCACTCGACATGCCTAGGAAACCACTCATCCGATCGAGCATTCATTTCTATCACGTGACGACTCGATCAAATGACAAATGCTGGTTCGCTTTACCACTAGAACACGTCTGGGAATTATCGATAAAGGCACTGGCCAAGGCCAATCGAGATTATCCAGCAGAGATTTATCAGTATGTCTTAATGGCCAATCATTACCACCTCCTGATTCGCACACCTAATGAAAATCTCGATCAATTCATGTACATCTTTAACAAGAATTTTAGCGAGCAACTTCAAAGAGCTTCTGGCCATATCAATCGGATGTTCGGCTCCCGTTACAAGTGGAGTCTCATAGAAAACCAGAGACACCTTTTAAATGTGTATCGATATGTTTATCAAAATCCTCTGAGGGCAGGTGTTCATGAAAAATGTGAGGAATATCCTTATTCCTGTCTTTATTTTCGCGCTAAAAAACTTGAGCTTGCCGTTCCCACCCATGAGCTCTTTTCCCTAAGACCAGAGATGATGGATTTCCTCAATCAAAGAGTTGGGACACAACAAGAACAGCAAATCAAAAAGGGACTTCATAAGGCGCGTTTTAAGGAACCTACGGTACGAGATTACTAACGCACTTTGTCCCAAAGGGGTCATGGAACCCCTTAAAGTGCACTTTGTGTTCTAATCGTCCTTTTTTGGCCACTGCCCATCCTTTATGCCACCTTTCAACAATCCCTTCTTTTCTGCGCAATGAAATAAGAAAATCAGCAAGGATAAAAGTCTATAATTTCAACCTCTTACAACGGGATAGTTTATTCCTATTTAAGTTTTTCTGGTAGAACGCCATAGGAGTACTACAATTTATCTATGCGTTTTATCTGCATAATCCTAGTGAGTTTGACCTTATTTTCCACCTTGGGAGGTTGTGCCCGAAAGTCTACTCCGACAGGCAAATTGCGGATTAACTTGGGCGCAATCGGCGAGGCCGGGCCACCTATTACCGCCGCCTATATCTGGGGCTTCAACAAAACTTTTGGTTTAACTTTCGGGGCGCATCTCTACGGAAATGGGCGCGAGCTTGAACTCCCCTTAAAACCAGGCGTGTGGAATTTCAAAGTTATGGCGTGGGATGGGGCCAATATGTTTGAGGGCATCACTCGCTGTGGCGGAAGTCCCGATATCGCGTTTCAAAGTGGTGATGTAGATGTGCCGATTCACCTCAATCAAGATGGTTGCATCCATCCCTTCGTCGGGCCAGATGAGTTTCGGACAGGAAATGTGGTAAAGCCCTTTCGCTTTGTCAGCTGCCGCTCGCTCGGCGCGGTTGCATCTGATGGAACATACTCTTGCCCCAATGCTTATCTGGGAGTCACGAAATCATTTCGCGTGATCTTACCTTCCTACTTCCCCCGCCCGGCCCATGAAGTTGGTCCGTTCGCACCAGAGTCGCTCAAGAGCGTCTGTTTTGACGTGACCCCTGCCAATACTAAAACGACGAACATGCATATTCCCGTGGGCAATGATTCGCCCGAATCACCGAGGGTGTACATTGAGGCCTTCGATCAGCTTGGTTGTGCCGGCGCACCCAAATTTACGCCCTTCCCCTTTGGCCTCAAGGCCGCGCAAGGGATTGAGGGGAAGATACTCCCAGGTCCAGGTCACTCCGTCTTATTTTTCAAACATGGAATTGCCGTGGGTGGAAAGGATTTCACGATGTTTGGCAATGGCTCAGATGGGAATGCCACGTGGAATGGCAACATGACACAGGACGATTCTCTAGTGAAGGCCCGCGCGCGCAAAATAAGTAATCTCGTTCCCAATGTGGCCGCCGGCACCAGTGCTCTGACCGTTTCTCCAACTGGCGGAGCTGCTCCGTTTGCGATCCAAGATGAAATAATGTGGCATATCTCGATGGAAAGGCCGGCGTCGGGCTGCGGAGCCAACACCTTACAGGCAGGAGATTATGGTTTTGCCACGGTCACCGCAGTTAGTAGTGATATTATTACCGTGGACTACGTTTTTCCTCTCTTAAGTCTCGCCGGATTGCAAGCGGAATTGCGCTTTACCAATGACCCATCGACAGGCGTCTGTGATCTTCAAATTATTCGCGTCCCCCATTTTGACAATGTGAATGTGATAGGTAGTTCGATTATCTCGGCACTGTCCTTTGGGTTGGGAAGTGGAACCGGAATCGGCGAAGGATATGGCGGTATTTTCCCCATCAGAATTAAAAATAAACTCACCATCAATAATGACGTCACCCTCACTCTATCCGCCGACGGAAAAGGATATCCCTGGGGGCACGTGCCTGGCGGCGTTGCCGATTTTAGAAATTTTCAAGGGGTCGGTCCGGGAGGTTTCACGACGGGATATGGGGTCACTTTGAGTTGTGGGATAGGCGGTGGTGTGATCGGTTGCAACCTTCCTCTTGGCATGGGAGGCGGTGTCGGTACCGGGGCCGCGGGAATGGCCGGTGGCGGTGGGGGCGGCCATATGGGGAGTGGCGGTGATGGAAAGAACAATGGCGGCGGCGGTGGTATTATGGCAGGGAAAGGGGGCATGAGCATCTCACCCACTCTTGCAATCCACATGGGTGCTTCAGGCGGGCATGGCCGATCGGCAACTATCCTCGGAGCGAGCGATGGAGGTGCTGCGGGCGGAGGGATTATCGCCCTTTACGCCCGGGAGATTATCATTGGATCAGGCACAGCAAGTTTCACTGTGAGCGCACGAGGTATTTCGGGCGACTCAAGCTTAACCAATGGTGGCGGCGGTGGCGCTGGCGGAAGTGTTTTCGCTTTCACGCAATATCTCAACCGCCCTTTTGACATGAACGCGCAGGGCGGTTCGGGTCGAGGAGGGAGTGGAGGGGGAAGCGGCGCAGGCGGTGGTGGTGGAGGAGGCGGCCGAATTTTATTGAGGAGCTGTTATTGGGGAGGTTCCGCTCCGACATTTAACACGCAAGGTGGGGCCGGTGGTCCCGATAGTCCTCCAACGGGATCGGGGTCCCCCGGCGGGCCTGGTTACGAAGGAGATGAGAATGGCACGCTGGCGAATATTTTAAATCCCGCCTTCTCATTTTGTTTGTAGCTCCAGAAAATTCCTTGTCCCTACATCTTCCCCGTAATTTTATACGCCACATTCCCAATCAGCTCATGCAACGACTGGCGCAGCAGTTCGGCGTTGGACATCTTAAAAAAGAAAAACTGAAAGCTGGCCGGCACACTGTAGTAATAGGCGGGGAAAGGTTCTGCCGAAATCTGGAGCTTGCGATAAACGCCCATCACGCGGGGGAGATGAAGGGCCGAGGTTGAGACATAGGTGAGGGCCGGCTTGATTTCTTTCAGCACATCCTGAACCGCCATGGCCTCCTCGTGTGTGTTCACCGAGGGCCGGGTCACATGCATGCGCGAAGCTTCGAGGCCAAAGGCCTGGGCCAACTTTTCCATAGAGGGGCCTTCGTTCAAATAATCCTGCCCCGGCCCTTCGGGCTGACCGAAGGAAAAAATAAAGTGCACATTGGAGTGGGACTTGCCCCAGATAAACGGGGTGGCAAAACGCGGGAACTCGGAGAGAAAGCGAAAGCGCTCCGCAGTTGACCGGTACAAGGCGACACCGCCTGACAAAACCACCACGGCCACGGGGCGGTTGCCGGCCTCTGCGACGGAACTTTCAAATTGCGCCCGACTCAAAGAAGGCGAATCCTTTTCAATCTGATAAGTGAGCCACGGCCCCAAGGGGGAGTTCATCATGACCAGGCCCCAGATAGGCGCGCCACAAAGAACGAAACGTGGCCAACGTTTTTTTATATTCATGACGGCCAGGAAAGGAATCAGGCACGACACCATGAGAATAAAAAAAGGTGAAATAAGTAAATTAACAATTTTTGAAAAAAAGACAAACATGCGGTTTCAGTATTTCACACTGAAGCACTGCCGTAAAGTGCCAGGTCCTTTTCGTTAACCCATCTCTGAATTTTTGAAATATGAAACAACTGCCGCAGCGGTGGCCGAAATTTCACAAATGAATTTTTCTCCCTCTAATTTTAACTCTCATTGTACAAAAATCAGTTTGCGATTAAATTGCATGCCATTCTCAGAGGGTGAGTTATGAGCAATGTGACAATCTCGAAAGTTGAAAAGATGATCTATGTGATCCTCTGAGGAATATCGGATTTTGAAGTGCCAAATTGGTACTTCAAAATTAGGTAGTGGCGGAATCGAGAAGATAAGCTGGAGGAAGGTACGAGCAAGATGTTTAAAATAGTGTTTGAAAGATTAGACTCAATCGAAGATCAGATCACTCCCCGCTTACCGGGTAATCGCAGAAAAATTGGCATTGGTTATGAGGGCAAAACTTGATGTCGCAATCGGGCGGCGTAAAAACAATCCCAACCTCTGGGGCCGCTTAAAAAACTTTTCTCTTCTTCCAAACTCCAAGCAGGATTGCGCTCCAAAAAAGCTTTTACCTGAAGCTGATTTTCGGCACTGACAAAAGTACAGGTGGCGTACAGCAAGGCCCCGCCGGGGCGGACGGTACTTTTATAACTCTCCAGCAAATCTTTTTGCACTTGCACCAGATCACGAATGATGGCAGGGGTGCATTGCCATTTGCGCTCGGGGTGGCGGCGAATGACGCCCAAACCTGAACAGGGGACGTCCAACAAAACGGCGTCGAAGATCAAATCTTTAATCGGGGCCGGTCGAGTGCGCACGATGGAAAAGCGGGCATCCCGACAGCGCGCCTCCAGCTGATACAACTTAAGCTCGCTGATATCGGTGGCGGTAATTTGCCCTTGATTTTTCATAAGCTGGGCGAGGTGCAAAGTTTTTCCACCGTTGCCGGCGCAGGCATCCAGCACCCGATCATTGGCCTTGGCCTGTAACATGGGTGCGATTTGCTGAGACCCCAAATCCTGGACCTCAAATAATCCGGCGGGAAAGAGCTTCTCATTGGCGGCCTTCTTAAAGGCGGCGCGATCTAACACTTTTATGGCATCGCCCATCACCTCAACGGCGATCCCCTTATCTTGTAAAATGCGACCGATGGTCGAGGCCGAATTTTGCAGGGTATTGGCGCGCAGGAAAATGGGCGCCTCCTCATTCAAGGCCGTCAGAACCTCAGGGGAAGTTTCGCCCGCCATCCAATCGGGAAAAGATTCCTGATCGTTAAAGGCCAGCGCGGGACCTGCCACTTTCTCCAGATAGTCGTGTTCCTGGGCCCAGGCCGTCAGAACGGGAGTCACGTGCTCCTTGGTCCAAACGGTGTCGTCACTCCATGGATGTCCGCTCATGGCCAGGTACTTGCGCCAGTAGCGCACACAATCGAATACCATCTGCCCGATCAAGCGCCGATCTTTCGAACCCCATTTGGGATTCTTTTTATAGACCGATTTGAGAGTCTGATCGAGAGGTAGCCCTTGCAGCATAATCTGAGCGATAATGCCCACAGCACCATCCCACATGGGCCGATGAATTTTTTTTTCTGTCATGTTACTTCTTTAAAAAATTTCTTTTTCTAGTAGCAAGAAATCAGTTCGCCCATCTCGGTGTTGGGGGAATCGATCACCACTTGCTTTAAGTAAGCGCGAAATTCTTTTCCTTCACGCTTGAGCACGGCCATATCACCCGAGCCATCGTCACTGGTTATATACACGCAAATACCCACGATGCCTGCGCTATTTTTAATATTGGCCTTTACTTCTTTAGGCGCCTGCTTATAGGAAAAACAACTATCGGCCGGTAAAAGCGAATCGCCATCGCGCTGGATAAGACCAGTGACCGACGTTTTGCCGGCCTCAGAAGCGACCACAAAGGCCACATCTTTAACAGTCCCTGCCTTAGGTGAGCACATCACGGTCTGGAGGCTCAGAGCATAAGCATTTGAAATTGTGAGAGCGGCAAGGAAACTTAATGTTTTCAACATAGTAAAACCCCTTTTGTGTTATCAACCCAGAGCTTGTCTCACAGAGCGCCGTTTTTGCCTGGCCAGTGTGTATTTTTTTTACCTTCCCCCTATTTTCGCAACGCAATCTGCCATAAGGTGCCGCGTCTCATCATTTTGGAGGAACCTATGACCCTAAAGCCGCTGGCCGTGCTCCTGCTGACTTTGACTTCCTTTAGCGCTCTGGCGGGCAATCTCGCCTACCGCGTGGAACAGGCGCGCAAGCGGTGCATCGCTCCTCGCCAAAGTGGCCTGTCGGTAGAATTTAAAAATCCCCCGGCCGGCATGGTATCCCACTATCGCGCCAGTACCACTCAGTGGGCCCTCTTCCCTATTTATCGCGGCATCTTCGATGAGTTCGGAAGCGTTTTACAAGGTTTGATCTCGGGCGGAGATGAGTTCGCGGTTCGTCCCAATCTGCATTCACTTGCTCGGGAGCTCAAGGCCAAAAAGCTGCGCGAAGGGCTCACCAATCCCCAGCTCATCTGCCTGGCAAGCTGTGTAACCAATAACCTCATGGAGGGAGACGAGGACGTATTTCCCACCACCTCCATGGATATGTCGGTTGCCGATGGCAAGGGGTTTTGCCGCCACTTCATGCTGACCACCAAATATATGCTCGAGCGCATGGACATTAAAACCAACGCCGGTTTTAGCTGGGATCATACCTTCCTCTACTACAATCACGGTCAAAAGAAATATATCTTCGACCCAACCGTCAGTGACGGAATGTCGGATTGTCAGTTTTTTAGCACCGAAAATCTTTAGTCATTTCCAACTCGCCCGTGCTTCTCATAGAATTGGTGGGTCCAATTCGAGGGGCCGCTTATGCTGCAAAAATTCCTGCTCATGGCAATCATTGTTTTTTTACAAAGCTGTGCTTCCTACCAGTATGCCCAGCAGATCAAGATGGTTTCCTTCGATAATAATTTCCTCCAAGGCACTTCAATGGGCCCCATTGAAGGACAAGATTGCTCCTGGGCCATTTTCGGCCTGCAGCTCGGCGAGCTGCCGACAGTGCAACGGGCCTTTCAGAGTACGCGAAATCGTGGCGACGGCAAACAACTTCGCTATCTCAACAATGTGAACAGTGTCATGGCCGGTTTCAATGCCGGGGTCCTGTCTAAGCAGTGCATTACTGTAATTGGGATAGGTTATCTATGAGACCAATTCACATTTTCGCCATGGCCGTTTTTTTTCTTTGCTTAACTAGCTGCGCCACTCGAATGCGCATCATGGATGCCGCTGCTGTTTCCATGACAGAATCTTCTCTGCACCAAGGTGAAAAACTGCAAGAGATCGGACCGGTGGAAGATAAATTTTGCCCAAGCGCAGCAAAAGATCAGGGGCCCCAGGGCCTCATGGATGAAGTCATTCGCAGTGCTCAAAATAAATCTGGTGCCGACTACATTACCAATGCCGTTTTTTATTTGGAATTGAACGGCTGCGTCGTAGTGAATGGAACTGCGACCAGACGGGTTCGCTAGACATTATCGCCTCCATGCGTCTGGGCCCTTGGCAAAGAGCAACATTTTTTTGTATACAATACCCAAAGGTTTTCTTTGGTTATTTTTCTTGGGGGTTACTTATGAAATTTCTCGTTCTTATTGTGGGCCTACTTCTTAGCACCATGTTCACCATGACCCCTGTGCGTGCCCAAGATGATATGCAATACGAAGAAATGGACATGATGAATGTTGAAGGTGATCTTGAAATGCCGGCCGGCAACTCTTCCGAAAAGCAGTCAGAGCGTTTGAGAAAAATGCGAGTCGCCTTGGAAAAACGCAATGAGATTATGATTCGCCGAAAAATTGAGCAGCTTCGAGTGAAGCAAGAGATTCAGATGATGCGCCAAGTTCAGCGGGCCATGAATCAGACCATGAAAGAAATGGAAAAAATCTAAGCTAAAGACATTTCAAATTATAGGCCATCTCATCCATGATAGGTCGAATGGCTTCAGCACTATCCCGCGACACCGCCTTCAAATGAATGAGATTACTTTTTTTCCCGGAACACATAATAAAATAAGAAAATTCCTGATAGTGCTTGCCGGATAAATTGTAGGCCACACCACCTTTGTGAATGGGATTGGCATAGTTATTCTTGCCAAAGCTATAGGGCTCAAATTGCGAAATGGTGGCCCCCATCTTACTTGCCCAACGGAGTCGGCCTTCCTTGTACTGGGGATAATCCCGCTCTCCGGCCACGGCCCCAAAATCTAAATTATTGATTCCCGTGACAGTGAGGGAAATTGAGGTGCGGTTTTTCACCTTGGGATGGGTGACAAAAAGATGGGTTAGACCAAAGGCCCCCTGCAAATATTCCCAATTCTTGGGCCTTTTGATTTCGACTGGCCCACGGGGATCTTTGAGTTGGACAATTTCCCATTCCGGCATGATGGCCAACATTCCCGGAACCACCGTTTTCCCATGCAAGGGGTAGGTCCCGAGTGCGATGCTCAGGTATAAGAAAAACCTCGCCTTCTCCTGCAGAAATTCCGAGAAGTTAGATTGCATGCGAGCGATAAAAATTTTCATTTTTTTCATACTCCTCTTCAGTGTCCCTCCGGTCTGGGCGGCGGGCAATCAGGCATTGTTTTCACAGTATGAAAGTGTGGCCGAACAATTGCGTCAGCACCTGAATCAATTTGAAGCCAACTGTGCCCCCCATATGGAGGTCAGTGCCGTCGAAGAATGCAAAACTCTCGCGAACCGAATCACCAATGAAGAACAACGCTTCAATGAACTGGAAGCTAGTATCCGCACCCACTTCAACCCCATGGTCAACTGCGAACGGGTCGAGGCCACTGAAAGTTACGATGAGCTGGTGACGGAATCGGCCCGAGCGGTCAATGGTTTAAGTTGCAGCGAGGAAGAAAAGGCCCGCACCAGCGCCAGCTGCGCCAAGGAGGTAGGCTGTGCGGTGGGCTCGAGTCTTCTCGGCGTCGCCTCCAGCGGCTACGAGCTGCTGGCCCAATTTATTCCCTCGCTCCCCACTGATTGCATCAATAGCGACAACAACTGCATGACCCATATTGTGACGGCCCTCTTGAAATCCGTCTGGTCCTTGATCACCGGCGTTTGGGATCTCATCAAGATGGCGGGCTCATGGGCAGGAGATCGCATCGTCGATCTCTATCACTGGGCGGTGGGCGCGGAAGACGCCACCACCAACGCTCAGCTGGCCGTCGATCAGCTCTCGGAAAGTCAGTTCGACCAGATCAAGCGTGACCCCGTGGCCTTCTTCAAAAATCTTTTCAACGTTCTTTGGGAAGGAATCAAAGAATGGCTCAAGACCGATATTTTCTGTGAACAGTGGCAAGGCGCCCCCCACTTTGGAACTTGCGTAAAACCCTATACCGATTTTGATTGCATGAGCTGTCGCACCATGATCGCCGGCACCTGCGCCGCCGCAGGCGTAATTGTCGCCGAGGTGGTTCCAAGTTTCTTAACCGGTGGTGGCCTGGCAGCCGTTAAATGGGGCTCGAAAGGTGCCAGTGGGTTCGCCAAATTTATTAAGGCCTCAAAGGCCTTTCGCACGGTCGTGACCCATGTGGATGACCTCTCACACCTCAAGGCCATTCGAACCATGGCCCGCATTGGGGAAACCGTCACCAGAACCATCACGCGCACCCGCACGGTGGTTCGCTTTGTGGTGGAGCCGGCCCTCAATCTTTTGAAACGCAGCTTTCGTGCCGTCTCCCGACGCATGCGCAATCTGCGCAACACCAGCGCCTATGCCGCTACCATGAGACGAGTCCAGTGGTTTAAAAATACCCGCGTGGTGCGCCTTATGAGTGAGCTTAACTCCGCCCACACCCGGCTCCATCGCGCCGTTTTCCATGCCGGGGAAAGTTTGGTGGACTCCACCGTCGAGCGGGTGGCCTTGCGCCGTGGTGCCCGGGCCCTGACGACGGAAGCACGGATCGCCTTGCGAACGTCTCCCGAGGCCCACGCCTTCAAGGAGGCCTATCAGCATTTCAGGGTCAATAGCAATAATGAGGAATTTCTCCGCCTTATGGATGCGCCCTTACCTCCCGGCAAGAAGGCCATTTTCTTTGATGTGGAAAATTCTGTGCTCAAGCCGCTGAACGACTTTGTGCTGGAGGATAAAGGTCTCGCCGATGCTGTAAATGGTTTGTTCTATAAAAGCTTTATGGACAGAATTGCGAAAAATCCCGAACTGGCTTCGAAGCTGAGCGCAACCTATAGCGACTACAAATCCATTCGACTCATGCTCGCCGCCACTGATGGTGACGAGGCGGCGCTGGTTCGCCGCTTGCTAAGCGAAACCTATAGCGCCACCGTGGCGGAATTCAGCAGCACTCTGGAAGCCGCCAAACTCGGCGGTCTGTGGCAAAATTTCCAAGGCCCACTTGGTAACCCGCGCACCTGGTTTTTAGCGGGTTCCGGCCAGACCTCGATTGAAGCCAATATGGCGGCACGAGCGGCACGCGCCGAAGCCCGCGTTCAGCCGCACGTTCCCATGGCCAACTTCAGCGATCAGCTTGCCCGTTACTATCAGGAATTTCACCAGATGGAAAATTTGCGAGGAACTCTCGAAGGGATCGAGATTCTCAAGACCAAAGGGATCATGCAGGCAGTGGAAGGCGGAAAACATATTCTCTCACGAGAGACGATTGAGGTTCTGCGAAAAATCAGACGTGCCGATTTCGCCTCAGAATCCGCCTATCGTACCGCCATTCAATCTCGCATGAAAAAATTATTTGCCGTACAAATCGAAGACCACGTGATTGATGGCATGACCAGATATTTTGACGGCATTGATGGATTCTCACCTCCCATTTTTTCTGCCGGGCGCACCCCTATGCCTTTTGATCAGGCAACCAGGGGGATTGTCTCAGTGGATTTTGCAGGACTCGGAACTGATAATGCCTATGAAACTATGCGGGCCCTGGCACGGGTTGAATCCAAAGGGGTTGAAGCCGGTCCATTGGTCGACACGGCCTTCAGAGATGCCAAGGCGGCCCAAGATCTGGTGACCAGTCGAGTGGAGGCCGCGAAAATTTCATTTAATCAAACGGCCCGCCGAATTGGCGGCGAAGGTTCCACTTATTTTAGCGGCGACGACGGCATGTTCTTTCCCACCCAGTCATTCTCCCAACCCCAGAGGCACGCCTTGGTATCAGAGCTGGGCAGAACCAATCCGGGACAATTTCGGGTGACCTTCGTCGAGTCCCACTTTCCTGACGGCACCCCTATCCCACCCAAGTTAAATTCGCAGATGGTGGTGAAGGCCGAGAATTTAGAAAAAAGCATGCGCAAGATGTTTGTAGGCTCGGGAAGCAGTCATTTGATTCCCCCCACCCGGGCCAATCAGCTCATGGCGGCGGTGGAGTTCTATCCTACCAATATCGCCGGCGCAGGAAGATTCAATCTCTTCCTGGGAGGCAATATCACGGATCAGGAACGAAGAATTATGGAACGGGCCTTCCGCATGGTTGTGGCCCAGGAGCATCGTCTCAATACTGCCGGAACAGTTTTCCTTCCACCGGCAGTAGGGGCGGCGGAAATTCTACTCACGCCGGTACCGGCAAATTAGAAGTTGCTACATTTCTCATAGCCTTTGTCGGCCAGGAGTTCCAAAAGCCCTGGTAAATGGGCGGCGCCCACCACCACCAGCGGTGTTTTCCTCACCACTTGCTCGTCGATGTAAAAGGCAATATTTTTTGCCATTCGGATGTTTCGTGCATCCAAAATATAACTATCATTCGAGGAAGGTGTAATAAAAGCTCCTGACTCCATGGGCAAGTTAATGAAATCATCCGAGGCCAGCATTTCCGGGGTCACATAAGAGACAATTTCCTCTGAGGTTTTCGTCGGGACGCGCGCCAGCCGCTTCTTATCAAGCAGAATCAGGTCGTATCCGGGAAGAAAAGTATATCCATGTCTCTGGGCCGCGGTAATGGTGCTGCCGAAAGGATTAAAGGTTAGATAGCTGAGTAAGATCCGCTGCCAGCCAATAGATTTGGACATGGCCGGCAAATTTTGCGCCATATATTCAGACTCTAATTTGGGAATTCCCTCTACCAGACGAACGGGAAATTGGTTCACGACTTTCTTGCCTACGACGGCGGAACGCGGGCCTTTAATGTGGGCCTCGCCTAAAAAGGCCACGAACTGATTGCTTTCAGGATTGCGGATGATCGCCACATCATAAACCTCCCGACCAAACATCACCTTATTCAAGCCGATTCGCTTGATGGCGTCCGCACTGCGCAGAACCTTGAGCTGCTTTGAGGTCATCCCCTGTTCAAAATTGCACTCGGAACTGTGGGCCAGAGCGCTTCCAACCAGGACCAGTGCTGCCAGTAATTTAAACATGCCAAACCCCTTTTCTAAATTTGGGGTTTTATACTCTTTTTATTGCGCAGTATCAATTAGCGTGTAAAAAAAAGCACCCTTCCAGGTGCTTGAAACTAAAGAATTTTCCTCGTGAGGAGGGCCCCACGAGGAAAAAATTATCTTAATTTGCGGGCTGATTGATCACAACAGGCGAAGCCTTCACGGTAGAGCGAGTTCGCTTGGCGGCCGTCTTCTTGCGAGGAGCGGCGGTTTTGCGAGTGCCTTTGGCCTTAGCGACCTTGCGCACTTTCTGGCCACGAGCCGAGGCGATATGGTCTTCGACCGCCTTTTTGATTTTTTTCAGCTCGGTCAACTGCTCTTGGAAAACCTTGTTTACTTTTTTCTTCTCTTTGGCAAAAAGTTTTTCCAAGCCGCGCGCCTCATTGGTGTAACCTTGTTTAATGTCATCCCATGAGTCGTTCAACATTTTGTCAATTTGCTTGGTGCGTTTGCTTTTTAATTTTTTCATGTCCGTAAGAACTTTTTTAACATCTTCATTGTTCAATAACTGTTGAAAATTTTTTTCAATGTTCTTAAGGGCCCCTTGAATTCTTTCTTTTGCTTTTGCTGTCATAACAACCTCCTCAGATTGATATTGGTATTGTGCTCAATCTAGCACAGACCTTTACCATATCGGAATAAAGTAAACTTAACTTGACATTATTTTTAAGTAAAGTATACTTTACATCATGATAAAGAACAGATTGAAAGACAACCGAACCGACCAGGACATTTCCCAGAAATACCTTGCTGAGGCTGTCGGTATTTCCCGTCAGGCCTTGCATGCTATTGAAAACGGGCTGTCTATCCCCAGTGTGGAGGTC
The DNA here is from genome assembly GCA_001769855.1 of Bdellovibrionales bacterium GWA2_49_15. Classification (GTDB taxonomy): domain Bacteria; phylum Bdellovibrionota; class Bacteriovoracia; order Bacteriovoracales; family Bacteriovoracaceae; genus GWA2-49-15. The sequence goes on from MEPP01000001.1 coordinate 514,558, forward strand.
GCGCTCAAGCTGGCGGAGGCCCTGGGAGTTAGAGTAGAAAAGTTGTTTTGGCTGGAAGCAAAGCCCCAAGGACGGGACGAAATTGCCTCCTTTACGCTTTTTAACCATAAGCTTGTCGATAAGGACTAGAGGCCGTCCGCCCCTTTGGGCGTCAGATTGAAAGCGCGCCGAAGACCGGCGAAGGGCTTCTTGAAATTGCCCATGGTATACATCTCCTGGCTCAAGGCCTGGTAGACTTTATCTCGATTTTCCTGATTATAAACGTTTCCCATCTCCTCAATCCTATTTACAAATTCATGGGCCAAAATAAAGACGCACGAGAGCGGGGCGATTCTCAATTTCATCAGGCCCCGCGGAAACCCCGAACCATCGGGCCGCTCATGATGTTGGGCCACGATAAAGTCCACGTCGGCGGGAAATTCCTTCGAGTCTTTGATCAACTTGGCGGCCTCCTGCGGATGATTTTTAAAGGCCTCGACCTGCTCCGGCCTAAAAAGTTCCAGGCGGGGGTCCGTCAGCGATTCAATCCGGGCCAGGTCATCGTCATCTAAGGTCATATCATGCATGGTACACGCCAAGCTCAACTTAAAAACGGTGGAATCAGAGCCCCACTCGGTATGCTTGGCGATGGCGGTGCAGATGTAGCTCATCTTCATACTATGATCGTAGATATAGCTGCCGCTACTTTTCATTTTGTTCAGAAGATCAGCAATGCTTCGAACTCGCCGGGCGAGACTGACCGAGGAAACAATGGTTTTAGTGGTCAGCTCTACCGCATCCTTGGTCAGACCAATTTCATGGATAGCATGATGGATGCTTTCCAATGATTCAAGATTGAGCTGCTGAACAGACTGGGGTTCGGCCTTGCGATCATAAAGAGAGATGAGGGTCTGCAGACCGGTATTGGCCAAAACGGGATAATCTTCCTGATGAACATAGAGATGGCCGACGTCTTTTTCAATATATTTATAAATCACCTCAGTGGCATACATATCATCGGCATGAAGAAGCTTCACAAACTTTACATCATTCAGCCGGATAAAGGCGTCACAAGGAAGCGAGTTAAACTTTAAAAAATTTTGGATTTTGACTTTGTTGTATCCACGCTCGGCATTTTTAATCCAATTGAGATTGTTATTCTTAATGTTCAGGCACTCAAGAACGGTCTTCCTAAAGACCTCAGGCTGAGTGGGCTTTTTGAGGGCCCGATTTCCGGCATGATCATTAAGAAAATTATCCATCCCTGCTAACTGTCGTAGCGACTCTCCATCGTGCAGGATGAAGAAGGGAATTTGATGGGTCTTATTGAAATAGGCATAAAGGGCGGGAAAGGCCGGGGAGGCAATGGCCGCATCCATTAAAACCAGGGAAAAATCAGGTCGATCAAGGGTCATGCCAAGGAGATCAAGCGCCTCTGTTTCACTCGCCACCCCAAAAATCTCGGCGGAAAAATCCGCCTCCAACTTCATCGTATAGATGTCGCGAATATCCTGATCTGGCTCAATGTACAGAAATTTCATTAATGACCTATTAGTTCAGTAAATTCAGTTAATTCTATTGCAAAATTCCCAGGGGACCTAGCAAAACTACCTGGAAATACACCGCCTGGCGCAAAAGGCATTCAGTCAATAATTTCTTTACACTCAGGAAATTGTTATTTGTGCATCACCAAATCCATGCTAATTTTCAGCATGCCACTAAAAAGAAAGCTTATCGTCTGTGCTGATGATTTCGGGATAGATCATGCCATCTGCACCGGTATTGTCTATGGGCACACCCAGGGAATTATCACCTCCACCGCCCTGCTCATGAATGCCCCCTTTACAGGATTTGCCATTGAGCTGAGTAAAGACGCCCCCGACCTGGAGGTCGGACTCCATCTGAGCATTGTTGAGGGATATTGTCTCAGCGGCCAATTATCCAAAAGTCTGCTCGATCCAGAAAATTATTTTTCACAGCGCCCTTGCCTGCATCGAAATTGGAAGCAGTTTTTGAAAAAATTTTGTCTCGGGCAAATTTCTATGCTGGAACTGGAAAGGGAATTTCGCATGCAAATTGAGGCCTTCCTGACAGAAATCGGGCCGATTCCGTTTCTCAACTCGACTCAACACCTCCACTGCCTTCCTCCTATTGGCAAGCTGGTCGTCTCCCTATGCCAAGAGTATGGCATCAAAAATATTCGCCTGCCCAAGTCGATTGATCGGGGTGCCCGCTTAAACTCACGAAAAATTCAAGCCGAACTCCTTCAGTCCCTTTCGCGGAGACTCAGAAAGAAAACCTCCCTTCGCGCTCCTGATCTGGCCTTTGGTTTCACCAATGCAGGTGCGTTGACCAGAGATCTTATCTTAGGTTTTCTCCCCCAAATCCAAGAGAATGAGGTGGCGGAAATCATGGCCCATCCGGGACACGATAGCGCCACACTTCGAGAACTCCTGCCGCAAAGTTATGGAACCTACAACTGGTCAGGTGAGTTGGCGGCGCTGGTCGATCCCGAAATTAAATTAAAGATGAGTGAACTGGGAATTGAATTAGCAACTTTCAGTACATGTGCAAGCTTCGAAACAGGGCCAGCCGGCTTGTCTCAAGACATGCATCCGAAACTTTCCCCGATAAAATCGCGTAACTTCGATTTTCAAAGATAAGCTTTCCCTGATCCTTACATTTGTTAAAAATGCGCTGGGCCTCCTCAAAGCTGAGCGGCCAGTAATCGGCATCGGGATTGCGGTCCCACACCACATAATCGTAAAACTCAGGATGCTGACGGTAAAAGGCATACTCATAGACCTTGCGGCCGGGGAGCAGAATCGCCGAGGCCGCCGTCTCGGTGGCCATGAAGGTCGCCTCTACGGGCAGCCCTTTCATAAAGGTTTTGAATTCGCGAACGGCCTGGGCATTCTCCCTGCTCATGTCACAACGGGGGCCTCGCGCCAGGATGATATTATTGATGAACTTTGTATAGCGACCGATACTGGTTCCAATGGTGAGTAGCAAGGTCGCCACAATCACCCATCGGCGGGAGAAAAGAGAGCGCTCCATAAAAGGGTAATAGCAAAGATAGCAAAGCAACGGGGTCACGATGGGAATACTATGATGATGCGCCAATCTGCCTGCAAATAAATGAATGACCGTTCCGATGAGCATGGCGGTATAAATTGGGATTAAAGGATGCTTGAGCAGCAGTCGCCAGCTTGGTCGGTCTTTCCAAAGTGTCAGGAAAGATAAAAATAAAAGTCCCGCAAATGGCTTCCACTCCAAGACCTGAAAGGCGATCAATTTTTTAAAGAGGAGGGCCAGCTGTCCGCTCAGGGGTAGGCCGCTGAACCCCGCCAGCATGGTCTGCCCATAATTCGCGCCCTCGCCCAGGATTTGGGGGCGCAAGACGAGAAAAAGATAAAGCCAGAGCAGACCGGCAAGCAAGGTCGATAGTCCGACCTTAAAGCGCCCTTGCAAAAGATAAACCCCTCCCATCCCGACAAACATGAGGGAAAGAATCTCGCGAAAGGAGCAGGCCAGAAGGGCAAGAGCAAAAATCAGAAAAGGATTCTTGTCCTTGATGATGGCAAAAGTTGTCGCAAACAGCACAATCATGACTGAGGTTCCGGGATGAACGGGGAACTCCAGCCCTTGGAGAAGACTTCGGGAGAAGACCACCAGAGTCACGGGAATCAAAAAATCAAGACTCCATAATCTTGTCGGTCGCAGGGTAAAAAAGAGAAAGAGAAAGATGGAAACAAAGGCCAGCCATTCCACAATCATCACCAGTTCGGGATGCGGACCGAAGATCATCATGGGGATGGCCAGTAAGATCATCCCCGGATCGAAGTGATCATTAAAAATATGAATTTGCATGATGGTGTTAAAAGGGTTGAAGGACTTGAGTGTCGAGAGTTCCATGGCCGCTTGGAGCTGAATCCCGAAGTCATTGGCGTTCATGCAAAGAAAGGAAAGTCTCTTCAAATTGCAGAGGATAATGGAGAGAATAAAAAGCCCGCAAATAGTGAGATAGGTTTTTTGCAGCCTGACTTGAGATTGCTCGCTTATTTTCATTTAGAAATTTTTTTCCGCCACAATATAATTTGGCCGCGCCTTTATATTTTCCGAAATTTGCCCGATGTAGTGTCCCACAAAGCCCAGCACCACAAGCTGAACCCCGCCCAGAAAGGTATGGAGAATAACCAGCGAGGTCCATCCGGACACGGTGTCCTTCATCACAAAGTGCATATAGACCGCATAACCGGCATACAGCAGAGAAAAAAAGCACATCATCAGACCTAAGGCCACGGCGACATAGAGGGGCCGGACGGAATGAAAGGAAAGGCCGACTAAGGCCAGCCTGAACATTCTTATTAAGCTGTATTTGGACTTGCCCGAGAATCGCGCATCGGCCTGGTAGGGCACGGCCACCTTTTTAAAACCAATCCAGGGAATGATCCCGCGATAAAAAAGATTGGATTCCTTGAAGTTATTGAGCACGCTCAAGATTTTGGCGTCAATCAGTCGAAAATCGGCGGTGCCAGGCTCCAGCTTAATTCCGGAAATTTTCGAGGCAAAAGTATAAAAGAAGCGCGAGAGCAGGCGCTTCAGAAGGCCGCTGTCTTGTGAATCCTGTCGGGTGGTATAGACAATCTCATTTCCCTCCCGCCATTTGGCGATCAGCTTCGGCATAATATTAGGAGGATGCTGCATATCTGCATCCATGGAGATAATGGCGTCACCCTTGGCGTGCTCAAGCCCTGCCCGAAGCGCTGACTGATGGCCGAAGTTTCGTGAAAGCGAGACAAAGCGAACCCGAGAGTCGAGAGCGGCCATTTCTTTTATCACTTCCAAAGAATGATCGGTACTGCCATCGTTGACAAAGATGAGCTCGAATTTTTCGGAAGCTAGCTCACGACAAACCTGATGAAATAACTCTTTGATATTTCCTGATTCGTTATAAACCGGAACGACCACTGTTAGCATGAAAACCTCTAACAGCAATATAACGAATCACACCATTCTTCATCAACCAAAATGATTAATCGGGCAAAATAAATTGATCTTCTACTATCGACCTACGGCGCGATCATAGTAGCTTCGATTCCTCATAAGACCGCTTTCCCCATCCACCCAGACGGAGCCACGGTTTCCATCGGTAATGCTCTGATGGACGCGATGGAACTCACTCAGGCAGTTTCGCAGACGCACATAACTTCCCACTCGCTCCATATCGCCGTAAAGCGAACCTCCGCACAGTTGGGTTCGTAACTCGCCAAGTTCACTTTCACTTCCAGTCGTCACGATGCTCCCGACATTACCCAAAGTTCGTTGGATAAAATCATTGACCATGGTACGACAATCTTCGATGGGCTGCGCCCCCTCGGCGCCGGGTTGTAAAAACGTGGAGTAAAACGCCCCGGCGGCAGTTTTCTCAGTCTTTTTTGCCAACACACTTGCCATTAAATCAAACGTCGAGTCGTAGGCGGCATCCGAATTGCTCCTCTCGCAGGCCTCAGTTTTTTGTGCGATATCGAGATTTGCCTGCCGTAGCGCCGCTTTAACCGCAGTCAACTTGGCACTTTTGGATTTTAACCAAAAACTCACTCCAATAACGGCAATCAGGAAAACAACCGCAATCACCAACAGCGGGCCGCCGGCATAGGCGGGAGAGATTCCCAGGAGCGAGGTCACAGCTCGAATAAATTGTGAGTCAGACGCGCTCTTACTCACAATCTTTTGGGCGGCCATAAAGGCCTCAAGATCATCCTGAATCCCGCTCAAAGATTTATCGGCATTGATGTTAAAGGCCTTGCCAGCAATTAAAATCTGGCCTCGCAAAATATCCTCCGGGCCAAAACTAATTTCAACGCCGTGGAGAACGGCGCGATACTTTCCCTTTTTCCAAATTAACTCCGGCAGCGCCTGTTCGCTCAAGGAAAGAAGGTATTGGGCGTCCTGGGGATCGAGTCGAAGAGCGGCCTTCTGTACCAGCACCCCGGCGATTCTGTTTTTATGGTACTCTTCAATTTCATCCTTGATGGCGCTCTCAACCGCTTCGGCAAAATGGCCGACCAGATAATACTTGAGGACATCGCCGGCCTGAGCAACCTCCCCGGCGACGGCCTGGAGACTGAGTGCGAGTGCCGTCAGCCCAACTATCAGGATTTTCATCTCTCAACTCCACGCTGTTGAAGAGTAAGACTCCGAAGAGCGTATCGGATTTTGCCGCGAGGAGATTGAACATTCCTTTCATTTCAAATGCTTAGTATTACAATCAGCTTTGAAATGCACCCGGGTCTAGGGGATCACTGACCCGCTGAAGATCACACCATTTAAGTCGAGATTCGGGAAATCGGTCAAAGTGCTTTGGGAGAAATCTGGAGCCTATATCCTGCTTGAATCATTCAAATAAAAATTTTTCTCATATTCTATATTTTATATTCCGAATACAGCATACAATAATTTCCTACCGCCATTTTGAGGACCGTGATTTTTTTATGAATTTTGAAAAAATGACTCGGGAAGATTTGATAGCTGAACTCAGCAAACGGCAAAAAACAACAGAAGATGAAATGGTCCACGAACGCCTCATGAGCAGCTTAAGCCGCACTTTCCTCTACCGCCACGACATTAATGGAGTCTTTAGCTATATCTCACCTTCCATCAGGAAAGTGCTTGGTTACTCACAGGAAGAATTCCTCAAACATTTTTCCACCTATCTGACCGATCACCCGATGAATGCCAAGGTGCGTGAGCATACGGAGCTCAGCATTCGGGGAATTCCACAGCCCCCGTACGAAGTCGAATTATACGATAAGACGGGTGCTAAGCGCTGCTTTGAGGTAACAGAAGCCCCTGTGAAGAATGAAAGGGGACAAGTGGTCGCGGTAGAGGGAGTCGCCCACGATATTTCCGAGCGGAAATTGGCCGAGGAGGCGCACCTTGAGAGTGAAGCCAGATATCAGGCCATTTTTAATGGAACCGTTGATGGAATCATTATTGCCGATCAAAAAACAATGCGCTTTAACTATGCCAATCCTGCAAGTTGCAAAATGTTTGGATACTCAAGAGAAGAGCTCACGAATATTAGCGTTCTGGAGATCCATCCCAAAGATCAGTTAGATTATGTCGTCGCTGACTTTGAGGCCCAGTCCAGAGGTGAAAAACGCTGGTCCATAAACATTCCTTGTCTCAGAAAGGACGGAAGTATTTTTTATTCCGATATTTATACCATTGCAGTAACCGTGGGGGGCGTCCCCTGCAATGTCGGCATTTTCAGAGATAATACGGAACGAGATCGATTGCAAAAAGAAAAAGATGAGATTCAAAAAAATATTTTCCAATCGGCAAAGATGGCGTCTATCGGCGAGCTTGCCGCAGGCGTGGGGCACGAGATCAACAATCCACTGGCCATCATTTATGGCTACACCCAACAAATTAGAACAAATTTCGCGGAAGCTAGACCGGAGCTGGGGAGAACTCTCGACAAAATTGAAAAATCAATTACCCGAATAAGAAATATCGTCGACGGGCTGAGAACCTTTGCCCGCACCGATACCAATCAAGTGGAAAATGTCGATATCAAAAAGATGATTGATGATTCAATCGCTCTCACCGAAGCCATCTATCGAAATGAGCACGTAAATATGACCACCTTACACCAAGCAGAGGAGGTCACGGTTAGCGGGAATTTTGGAAAAATGCAGCAGGTGATCATTAATCTTTTTTCCAATGCAAAAGACGCCTTTGCCGGCAAACCGGGAACGATTCTAGTTGAAACCAAAAATGAAGAAAAAAAAATAATCATGACAATTTCAGATAACGGCTCAGGCATAAAAGAAGAGCACAAGCCTCGAATCTTCGATACTTTTTTCACGACGAAAGAGGTGGGAAAAGGGACAGGGCTGGGGCTTGCCATTACCCAGACCATCATTGCCGAAATGAAGGGAACGATAAGCGTTCAATCAGAGTACGGTCGTGGGACAACTTTTACCATTACCCTTCCCCTTGCGGAGAACAAGAGACGGCCAATCCTGGAAATTAAAAAAGCCGAAGATACCGGCACACTGCACGGCAGGGCCATTGTCATCGATGACGAAGACGACATTAGAGATCTTGTGCGTCGAGACTTAAAAGAATTCGGCCTCGAAGTCGATGAAGCGGTGGACGGGCCCAGCGCCTTGGAGAAAATTAAAAAAAATAAATATGATTATATCCTTACAGATTTGCGGATGCCTAAGATGAGTGGCGAGGTTTTAATCAGCGAAATCAAAAAACTCGGAGGACGAGAAAAGATCATTATTATCACCGGTGCCGTCGATACCGATTCTGCTGAAGGGCACGGCCAATATCTAAAGACCTGTTCAGATGCCTATATCAATAAGCCATTCAGCAAAAAACATCTGTGCGGTATCCTGACAAAGATAAGCAAAAAAGCCATTTAGCAGATGACCTAATTCACCTCCGTCGATGATGACTCTCAAATTGAATTATAAATTAAAATGCATAAGCTTATGCAAATTTTGCGGGCAATTGGGCCAGCTTTTAGAATTTAACTTGGATTTAACTTGGGAGGTCTTTATGAGATGTCATTTAACTATTTTTGCGTTACTGACGCTACTTTTCACTTTCGGAGCGCTCGCTCAGGAAGATTCAAATCCTTTTACCACGGACCTGATGGCAAACGGAGGCAGCCCCGATACGCAAATTGATGTGGGTGATGTCAGCGTCTGGAACAATGCCACGACACTCTTTGTTCGCTATCAGATCGTCGATCAGACTCCTGCGGACCAACGTGATAACTTGTGCCTGAGTCAAACCCAGATGCATATTGCCAGGTTTGCGTTGACAATTCCTCAGACCCTATCCGGCAGCCCCAAGATTGAAAAATTTCATCACAAGACCGAACATACCCCCTGTGTCACCGACTATACCTACCAAATTCCCATGAAGCGGCGAGCGGGTAAAAAGCTTGTCATTGCGACTCATGCGGAGGTGCGAACCCAGTTTTTCGGACTCGAAGGTTTCGCCTCACTCCTCCCGGACACGGCAACAATTCATGTCTCCAACGTGGTGGCGGGCGGACCAAGCTACTTTCCCGCGCTCACCGTCACCGATGGTGCATTTTTAAATGGTGTTTATCATGGATGGTGTGTTGACAGTGCCAACACGATCTCTCGCAATTTCCCCCTGACGGCAAGCATCTACTCCAGCTATGAACCGCTGCCAGAGGGGACGGTTGATTTCCCGCAAAATTTTGATCTGGTCAACTGGATTCTCAATCAACATTACGTTGATCAAACTTCGGCCAGCGGTCAGGGAGTTTACACTTACGGAGATCTCCAAAAGGCCATCTGGACTCTGCTTGACGATGAAACTTCAACCTCAAGCCTGGGGGTGTATAACGAGGAACGGGTACAAGAAATCCTCACGAACGCAAAGGCCCTGGGTGAAAATTTTGTCCCCGGATGTAAAGAGATTGTTGCCATCGTTTTTGATCCGAAAACAAGTTCAGGCGCTCAGCAGCAGGTACTCATCGGTCAGGCCACCGCGGCCGATCTCGGTGTTGCCTGCGAGACACGCAAGGAAACCTCTTGGGGAAAAGGCAAGGAGTTCCGCGGCAAGCTTTGGGCGGAATATTTTAACTATCACCTTCAATAAGACCTTAGGCCCTCGCGTTTTGGCCAAAAAACGCGGGGGCCTTGCTTAGGATTTTATTTATGCATGCCAAGAAAAAAAAAGTTCCTTCCGATGAAGAGCAACCGACCCTGCCACCAAAAGAGGAGCCGACACAAACTGATGCCGATGCTCCCTGGCAGCAACCGGCGGAGAAGCCAACAGAGCCAGACGCCGACATCCCCTGGAAAAGACCTGAAGACCCGGAAGGACCAATTATTTCAGGGAGGCAAGAAAATTAACAGTATCCAATTCATTCTCTAGGAATTTTGGCCTATACTTGGCCGATGCAGGCGACATCGCACTCCACTCCCAATCTTTTAAAGCAACTTTTACTCGAACGCTGGCCGTGGCGCCTACTAGTTTTGGCCTGTGCCTTGGCTTCGGCGCTCTCAGGCGTGCTCTCCCCTTATTACCAAAAAAATTTTGTGGACGGGCTCCTGTCCGGAAATCCCGTCGCGACCGCATTATGGATGGCCTTTGCCTTGGGTCTCCTCTCCCAAGCTCTGGTGCAGTTGAACATATGGCTGACCTCGCGAGAATCCATTGTTTCCCAAAAGCAATTCGGGGATGCTCTCTATCACCGAGTGCTGGAGGGCCCGGGAGGTTTTCTGGCCCACCGTCCGGTGGGTGAGGCCGTATCCTTATTTGCGGTTGATGTGCCTGGGGCCACCGCTATTTTAGATCAGGCCCTGGCCTCCGGACTTGCCATGCTCTTTCCCATCCTGATCGCTCCACTCACCCTCCATGCGCTTTACGGCATTCCCGCCCCGGCTTCCTGGTTGGCGATTACGGGCCTGGCCGGGCTTAACTTTTTCTTGGCCCGACGCCAGTCCTATTTTTTTTATCGCTTTAAACAGCTGGCCGCGGAACGCACCGGCCTGGTTTCCGAATGGGTGCAAAACATCCGGCCACTGCGCATTTTAGGTCGGGTTGCCACGGCTGAAAGGCACATCTTCCAGATGCGCAAAAAGGAGACGGACAACCGCAAGGCGATGGTGACCAACGGCCAAATCATGAATACGCTGGCCGGTAGCTCGACCTACCTGCTTAATATTCTGGCAGTCTTGATGCTGCTGAATCTGCGCGGAAATCATGCCCCCCCCACGGCGGGAGAGCTGCTTTCTCTCCTATGGATCGTCGCTGTTTTCCTGGCGCGCCCACTGCGCCAGCTTCCCTGGACTTTAGTCATCGTGCTGGACTCGCTGTCCTCTATCAAACGACTGCAGAATGCCTTCGACGCTCCCCTGTCACCCCCGCGCCTCACCGGGCATGCCCCCCTCGATCGGCCAACCCCCGCCGTCGCCTTGGAGGTGCGCAAACTCAACCTCAACATTCAAGGTCGACAGCTGCTCTCCGATATTGATCTGGCGCTGACCCCGGGAGAGCTGGTGGGCATTGTGGGCGAGGTCGGCAGTGGAAAATCCTTGTTGCTTCAGGCACTCGTCGGCGCGGTGGGGGTCACCTTCGAACGTTTTGCTATAAACGGTGCGGACACCGCCGGTCCGGATTCCCAAGAAGTGCGCCAACACATGGCCTATGTCCCCCAAGATGGGGTGACCGTCAGTGCCACCTTGTTTGAGAATGTGGTTTTTGAGTATGGAGATCGGGCCCGGGCAGACACACAGGAGGTGCGCAGCTCGCTTAAACTTTGCCAATTTGACCCGGAAGAAGAGCACCTGAGCGAAGGACTTCAAACCGAAATCGGCGAACGCGGCGTGAACCTTTCAGGCGGCCAGCGCCAACGCATCGGACTGGCACGGGCCCACTTCACCCACCGACCGCTGATCATAATGGACGACTGTCTTTCGGCCGTCGATGTGGATACCGAGAAAAAACTTATCGACCGACTGCTGCGAGGTGACTGGGCCCGCGCCACTCGGCTGCTGGCCACTCACCGTACCGCGGTTCTCCCCCTTTGCGATCGACTTCTGTTTCTCCAAGACGGCAAGATTGCCATGGAAGGAACTTATCAGCAGATGCTGGAACGGTCCCCGGCCTTCCGGGAATTTATTTTTAAGGAAACTGTCCCTGCACCTGTTTCGACTCAGCCCCAACCTCTACCCGATCTTGAAGAGACGGCTCCCCTCAATGCCGATGCCCCCACGGAAGAGGAGATGGCATGATGTCCACCCTTTCCCAAAAAACCTATATGGCGCAGGAAACTCGGTTTAAGGGCCGCTATGCCCGAAGTGTGGGCAATACTCTTTATCAGGCCTACCGCCCTTTTCTCGGTCGAACTCTTTTCTTCCTGGTTCTTGGATTCTTCGGACGGGCGGCCCTGCTCAGCAACGCCAATCTTGTGGGACTGTGGGTGGACTCGTTATGCTTGCCCCCGAATCCCTGTCGTCCCATGCCCGCCTTTCTCCATTATTTTGGGAGCGGAAGTTTGGGCCCCCTTGGCCTTCTCTGTCTTGCCACGCTCATCGGCATCCTTCTCACAGTGACTTTCCGGATCGCCATCTCGCGCCTTTCCGCCGACGCCGTCAGCACCATTTACGATGAAACCACCATGCGCACCTCACGATTGCCCATGAGTTTTTTTGACCGCAATCCCGCGGGCCGCGTAGTGACCCGTTTCTCCAGTGATTACAACAATGTCTTCAGAATTTTTGGCGGGCCTTTGGCCGAGTTTCTGGGACTGGTGTTCGACATCCTCGCCATGACCGTGCTGATCACAATGGCGAACATCTGGCTCCTTCCCTTTTGGCTGGGCATGGCGGCCCTGAACTATCTCGCCTACCGTTTAAATTTGCAGTCGCTCCGAAAGGCACGCCGGGAGACGGCGCTGAGGCGTTCTCCCAGTATCGCCCATTTTGCCGAAACCGCCCAAGGTCGCAGCGTGGTGCGGGCCTATGGCAAGGAAGCCAATTTTCAAGAACGCTTTTCCCATCTCAATGATGCCTATCTGGCGCAACGTCTCTCAAGCGTCAATGTGTTCACACGTTTCTCCCTATCCATGAATATCGCCACCGCCATCTCGTTTCTTGCCCTGGGACTCTTCGGGGTCTGGGCCTATGAGCAGGGAAAAATGAGCGTGGGATCTTTGGGCGTGGCCTTCGCCTATTTTGGGTTGTCGGTCACGGTGCTACAGGCGTTCTTCGAATGGCTTGGGCAGTTTGAGGAGGCCATGACTGGACTTGAGCGCATGGAGGAATATCTTCGCATGCCCCTGGCACCGGGTGAGCGTCTGCCTGCAAGTGCCACCTTCTCCACTGGCCATCCCAAGGAAGTCTCAACGGTGCCTGTCGCCTTCAAGCGAGGTGCCAGCATAAGGATTTGCGACTTGTGGATGCGGTACCGAGAAGAGATACCACCGGTTCTGTGTGGTATCAATCTGGAGGTGGCGGCGGGGGAGCGCCTGGCGGTGATCGGGCGCACGGGCAGCGGGAAAACCAGTTTGGTTCAGGCCTTGTTCCATCTCTATCCGCTCATGCAAGGGACCGTGCAGATCGGGGACTTGGAGGCGGACTTAAGTGAGCAGAGTGGAGAACCGGCGCCAGGATTCATCCCTCTGAAAGATTATCGTCAGCAGATGGCCTATATCACTCAGGCACCGGCGCTCTTTCTTGGAAATGTGCGCGATAACCTGGCTGTGGCCGGAGAAAAAAGCGATGCCGAACTTGCCCGGGCCATGGCCCAAGTTCAGTTCCTGCACGATGGAGCGACGGAAGAAGAGTACCTGAGACTCCTTGATCAGCGAATCGAAGAGCAGGGCCGAAATTTATCCTCAGGCGAACGCCAGCTCCTATGCATGGCCCGATGCCTGGTACAGGATGCCCCCATCGTGATTTTGGACGAGGCCACCAGCTCGGTCGACCCGCGCTCAGAGGAGATTATGGTGCGTGCCACAGAAGAAATTTTTAAGCACAAAACGCAAATTATCATCGCTCACCGACTCTCGACCATTAAATCCTGCCACCGGGTGCTGTGGCTACAGCACGGACGCGTCCATCGAATTGGCCCACCCACGGAAATTCTTCCCGAATTCGCCCGGTCCGATTTGCACCCCTGAGCCATTTACCTGATTAAAAACATCATTTAAAAAAAAAGAATTACAAGATAGAACTATTGCCATGAATATTCTTCTCTTAGAGGATGAACTTGAACTTCAGGAACTGTTTGTCCTGAATTTGCAGGACCTTGGCCACACTGTCAGGGCCACGGACAATATTTCAAACGGTTTGGAGATCTATTTTTCCGACTTCCAACCGGAAATTATTATCTCGGACATTCAGCTCAAAGGCCTGGCACGGGGGACCGAACTCATTTCTCTTCTTGCCCAAAAAACTCTCGTCACTCCCGATGTTATTTTTATGACCGGCGGGGCCATGATAACGGAAGAGCAATCTCAGCTCCTGGGTGCACGAAAATTATTCATGAAGCCTTTCAAATTTTTTGAGATGGCGATTGAAATTCAAAAGGTAGTCTTACTCAAAAAAACCACTGAAAAACTTATCCGGGAGCTGAAGCAATTATCACAATGTCAGTCCATCGGCATTCGTCTGCAAAAAGGCCTGGATTTCCCATACTACAAATATGAAGGTTTTGCCGATAGTTTCATCATGAGAGAAAAATCGCTCCTGGGAACCAATGAATGCGGAAAACAGTTTTTGGAATGTATGTGCGGAAATGTCATTGAAGGAAGGTTTGATCCCAAGCTACCTTTCTTCACGCCTTGGGGCAGTTTTATCTGTAACGGAACCACGGACCTTATCGCCACCACATCGCCAGAGGAAAGACAAACCAACACACGCAATTATTGCAACAAGGCGGGGTATGAGTCGGTCGCCTTGATTCCCATCAAGACCACTAAAAATACTTTTGGCCTTTTTCAGCTCAATGATTTTTCTAAAGGCAAGTTCACCACGGAAATGATCGCAGACTGCGAGGCGATGGCAGCCAAATTCGCATTCCGCCTACTCCAGACTTTTTAAGCTATTCAACCGATACCGGTGCCGCTTCCCGATTAATGGCGCAACGGATTTCGCCCAACTCTCTTGGATTTTGAGCAAAATTCGCCTCCACCGTTAAGCTTTCATTTTTGGCAATACTGCCTATGGCCGAGTTAAAAACCAAAAATGCCGGGCCGTAATTTTTTAACTCCGTTTGGGGCAGAATGGCAAACTTAAGATTTTCACACTCAAGCTGCCAGCTATGCAGGTCAACCTTGGTGTGGTTGGTGAAGGTCATTTTCCCGGCCATGGGATTTTGCAGGTCGGGCGTAATCGTGATTACGATCTCCTGCACCTCTTCGGGGCGGACAGGGGATAATTCGTAAAACTTGTTGTATGAGTAGCTAAAGACCGGACCTGTTAGCTTGGCAAAAAAGCGCTTGTCATCGGCAGAAGCATAAAAGTTAACCTCACTGCCGTTAAAGCTACATCCCTGGATTTCTTTGCTTCCTGCCGGAAGCGCCTCTCTTAACTCATCATGGGATTGATAGCGAACAGGTTCGCTGACGTCCTCAGAAACAAGAACGATCTCGATACTGTTATCAGCATGCACACTTGTCAGGAGGGCCGCCGTTTCATCTTCTTTCATGCAGGAAATTTCATATTCCATTTTCAAAACGGAAGATGAGGCAAAGAACTGCTCACCCAATTTTAGAATGTGTTCGTACTCATAACCCGTGCCTTCGCGGTTAGTCTTGAGGGAAACCGAGCGGGCCACGCTCGCGCCGCTGGGAAGATTGAAGGTGCAGGCATCGATGGGCAGCTTCAAATCGTCAGGATCAGGAGCCTGGCCGGAGGCCTCATAGCTGGCGTTGTCCAGAAGAAACAGCGCTTTCATTTCTTTTATCAAACCGGATTCCACCGCACTATCACTGGCGGCAGGGTTGTTAAAATAGCAGTAGGCATTAGAGAAGGTTTTCATCTCGGCAGTGTTGAAGACGCGAACGGTGTTCGAAGTAAATAAATCAATCTGCTGATTAATCCACGCGCTGAAGGCCGAGGGGCGGGTGTACACACCGGGAGTTGTTATTTGCGCGCAGTCCACGCCCCAGCTGACGATGCCGATTAACTCCGGGCCACTGACCGTTTCTAAGATAAGCGGGCCGCCGGAATCTCCAAAGCAGGAATCTTTTTTTCCTTGCTTATTACTGCCGGCACAGACCTGTCTTTCATCGACGGATTCATAATCATCCCCACTGCTCTGGCACTCGGCCAAGGAGACCTCGTTTAAGACCACTGATTGAAGTTGATCCAAGAAGAGCTCGCCATAGGAGCTGATATTTCCAAAGCCAATCACGGTCAAGGCCCTGCCGGGTACCACCTCATCAGTGGCATGAAGGGGAATGGTGGTGATGGCAGGGTCTCGCAACAGCGGCGACGTTTCATCAAGAATGAGCAGGGCGAGGTCATTGACGATGTTGTCATTATCGTAGGCGGGATGAACCACAATGGCCTTAACGGGAACCAACGTGCTCAAATTCACGTCACCGCTCTTGCTGGCCTTCATGGTTACAAATAATTTTTTCGTAAGATTTTCCACACAGTGGGCGGCGGTTAGGACGACAAAAATCCCGTCTTTTTGAATCAGAGACCCTCCGCAGACAGGATAGTATTCAACAGAGCTATCGCTTCGAACTGATGAGTCAACGAGCGAAACAAAGTATCCGGGGGAATTGATGGGCACACCACCAACTATTTTCTCTTTGGCCATGCCGCTTAGGGCCGTCGAAAGGATTATGATTGCACCAAGAATAAATAGCTGCTTCATTAACTATCTCCAAATTTTTCTGAAGTACTTTGTTAGCATCAAAAGGAGGTCTTTTCAAATCCTTTCATTGGGGCAAAACAGGGAGCGCATTGATCATCGTCATTATGGAACGGGCCAGAGATCGTGTATCGTCATGCACTTATTCTAAGCAGGGGCCTATTAAATGAAATCAAGAACATGGTACAAAGCGGGAGCAATTTTTGTGTTGTCGAGCATGCTTGAGACCCTGGCATTCGCCTCACCTCCTTCGGTGGTTTCAATCGTCGCTTCCCCCGTCTCCCAGGCAACCGATCTGGAGCTAAAGCAGATACGCCTCATGGTGCAAAGTGCGGTTGAGCTTGCGGGTGGACTGCGGTCGTTCATTAAGAACGGCCACACGGTGATTCTTAAACCCAACCTGGTGGCCACGCGCGATCTCAATGACCAGCTACTGGCAAAAGAGGTCAATGGAGTCACGACAGATTGGCGCATCGTAAAAGTTCTCTCGGAGATGATCAGAGACATTAACCCCAAGGGAAAAATTTTGCTGATGGAGGGAAGCGCGCAAAATTCCACTGACGAGACCATGAAATATTATAACTACACGGCGCAGGCATTGCCGGCGGTCGATGAGTTTATCAGTCTGGAAAACAGTAGCGGCGCGTGGCGCACGCCCCAATCCCCGGAGCTGATTCGCGTCCCATTACCCAATGGTCTACTTGGTAAAGAATATTACTTAAATCGACGCTTTAAAGAAGCGGACGTGGTCATCAGCATCCCAGTTCTCAAAACCCATTGGGATGCCATCCTCACGGGGGCCATAAAAAATCTCGCCATCGGGGCGGCCCCGCCAAGCATGTACGCTGAACAGGAAGGCAGCGCCTACCATGGAAGTTCCATCGATCACGCCAGGCCTGCACTGTCCAAGTGGATTCATGATTTTTACCTATGTCGGCCGGCAGACTTCGCCATCATGGATGGGCTTCAAGGAACCCAAAACGGTCCCCTTCCCTCATCGAAAAATGATGAGATGAACATGCGCTTAATTTTGGCCAGTCGAGAGCCCATTGCCCTCGATCACGTGGCGGCGCGGGTGATGGTGATCAATCCAGGGTCGGTCCTCTACTTGACCGAGCTGGCAAAAAGCCGGGGGATAGACTTATCTAGCATCACCGTAAAAGGTGAGTCCATTGACGCCATAAAAAAACCGTTTAGCGTTCGGACGCCACCAAAGTAGCATGATACTTTTTTAAAATAAATTGATATCTGGCGGGCAAGACCTTGTGTTTCTTTTGGACATGATAAAGAGTATTGATCACCCCATGTTTGAGTTTCAAGATTTTAATTTTCTTCCGGTCCGGGAAAGCATGACAGGCAAATTCCGGCAACACCGTATAGCCGAGTCCCAGGGCCACAGGTTCTAAAATTCTTCCGATCTGATTACAAGCTCCGGAAATTTTGAGCTGTTCAAAATCTTCAAACTCTTGTGGAAAATTCAGAGAAAAAACTTCACCCACCATCAGACTCGCATCAGGATGGTTGATCAGCCCCAGGCGATTGAGCTCAAGAAAACTTTTTCCCGTAAATTTTCCGGGCACAACCAGGCACAGGGCCTCTTTATCTATCGCCACCGCGGAAAGCTGAGGGTTCCGGGGTTTCACCGACATAAAACCCAAATCTAACTTTTCCTCGATCAGGTCCTGTTCAATTCTTAAGTTGGGAGCATAGAAATACGAAATGACCAGCTTGGGATATCTCCGATTTAACTTGAGCAAAAACGAATACATCCTCATGCCGAAGCTACCCGGACTCGCCATACGACAAAAACCACATTCAGCATCATCAATATCGAGGGTGGTTAAAAAATCTTTATGCTCTTTAAACAGTTTCAAGATATAGGCATAAAGCTTTTCCCCCTCAATGGTCAGGGTGAAGGATTTTCGCTGACGATGTAGGAGCCTCACTTGGAGGTGTTCTTCCAGCCATCTGACATGCTGGCTGACTCCCGGCTGAGTCATATGCAGCTTCTCAGCGGTTTTGGTAAAGCCACCGCATTCCACTAATTCCCGGAAAGTTTTCAAAAATGTCGGGTTGATGTCCATAATTTTATATTATCTTATTTATAATATTTCATAATTTAACTTTATTCAATTAAACAGATAAATAGCCCCAAGTCAAAACCCAAAACCTGATGGAGGTCCTATGAAATTATTAGCACTCTTGCTGGCCAGCTTAATAAATATGCAGATCGTCAACGCTCAAGGTATCTTCACCCCCGCCGACCCGAATGATGCTCCTGCCGGACTCACCTACAATGTCCCCCTTCCCCCGGCATCCAATCCCTTGGCATTCAAAGATAAGAGAATTGCCATCTTGGCTTCCCATGGGGTGCAGGAATCAGAGCTGACCTATCCCTACCAGTATCTAAAGGCCCGCGGGGCGCAAATTGATATCGTCGTTCCAGCATGGACGAGTGACCGGATTCTGGCGGTGAGTTTTTTAAGGCCAACCCTCTGGGTGACGGCCAATGAAACTTTCCAATCTGCCCAAAGTAAACACTACGACCTCATTGTACTCACCGGCGGGGCCTGGAATAGCACGGTGGTGAGAAAAGACGATGAGGCCATAAAACTGATCAGACAAAATTACCTTGCCGGTTCATTGGTTGCCGCCGTTTGCTCTGGTTCGCAAATCCTGATTGATGCCGATCTTGCCTCAGGCACTCAGCTCACGGGGACAGGCTCGATCAAAGTTGATTTGGTGAATGCCGGCGCGCATTTTCATGATGTCCCGGCCATGAGCGACGGCCGAATTATCACCGGTCGCGGACCGGCCGAAATCTTAGAATTTATGCAAGCGATCAGCAGCAAGCTTTAGGTTCAGATTTGCAGCATTTGCACATATCGGAGCAGATGTTCTTCAGGCCCAGCAGAATTACAAGAACCGGCCAGCTGATTCCCAGAACTTTTGCACTAATGACCTCGAGATTGCCGAGGAGAAAGGCCAGACCAAGGAGGGTCACCAGGATGCCGTTCATCTTGTGACAAGGGCAGCAGCAGGTTGACGCGGGTGTGGTATTTTCCATAAAATTTCCTTTCCTTTGAGTATGTTCCAATAGACTAAAGGCCCTTGCCGACATTAGCAAATTTTGGCTTAGACTTTCGATGGACGGCCGGCCATTACTTTAAGCTCGCCACATGCGCCACCGTCTTATCCAGCAATCGCAGAAAGGAGCGGATGGTGGTTTCGAGGTGAGACTCAGGCGTGTCCTCTTCCTTGCAATGGGAAAGCCCGCGCGAGGACGAGGAAAACAACATCACCACCGGCATGTGGGGCACCATCTCGGCGGCATCGTGCAGCGGCCCCGAGGGAAGTCGGGTGGCCTCGCCGGTTTCTTCTCGAACAGCTTCCTCACACAAGGCGAGAAGTTTCGGATCGAAGGGGCGCGGTTCGATATGCCAGAGGTGTTTCCATTCCACCGTCACGCCGTTCTCTTTGGCAAAGCGCTCGGAGGCCTCACGCGCCTCGCGGTTCATGCTGGCCAAAACGCTGGCGTCGAGGGCGCGCTGATCCAGCGAGATCTCGCACACGCCGGGCACGGCCGTCACAATCTTCGGTTCCACATTCACCACGCCGACGGTGCAGACCACGCCTGCCCCCGGTTTGGAATAGCGCAACCCGATTTCACGACAGGCGAGCGCCGTCTGCGCCGCCGCCAGAAAAGCATCTCGTCGCATGGGGATCGGTGTCGATCCCGAGTGAGCGGCCTGGCCGGTAAATTTCATCATATGGCGTTCAACACCGAAGGTTCCAATGACCACGCCGGTGGGCTTCTTCATGGACTCAAGCACCGGGCCTTGTTCAATATGTAACTCAAGATAGGCACGGGCATCGATGAGTTTGAGAGTCTTGTTGGCCTCAAGCACGCGGGCGAGCTCCACGCCATTTTCGGCCAGGGCGTCCACCAGTCGGGTTCCTTGGCGATCTTTGAGCGCCTCCACATCTTTGAGTTGCAAGGAACCTGCGGCGGCCGAAGAGCCCAGGAGACTTCGGCCGAAACGGGCACCCTCCTCATCCGCCCAATCCACCAGCTTGAGGGTGACGGGTGGTTTTTGACCGTTGGAATATCGTCTAAGGGCCTCTATTCCCGCCACCACGCCGAAGCAGCCATCCAGCCAGCCGCCATTGGGAACACAGTCCAGGTGACTTCCCATAATAATCGTTCGGGCAGACTCGCCAGGAAGGGTGACCCAGAGATTGCCGGCGGCATCGGGTTTCGTCTCCAAACCTAACTCGGCCACTTTCGTCCGAAACCATGCCCGCGCCTCACGCCAAACAGGCCCCCACGCGACGCGCTGCGCGCCCTCTGGAGTTGAAGTTAGCCGGGCCAGCTCACGCAAATCTTGAATCACTCGTTGTGCTTCATTCATAGGTCACCTCTCAATGGACGAAACTATACCGTTCTCTGTTCAAATCTTGCAAGGACCTGGACCTTACCCACTAAATTGCGCTCCGTTTCTTCCTATGATACAAGGCCAAGGTAGATAACATTCGCTAGGTTCTTATGCCATTCAAACAGCTCGGCCTTTCTGAGGAAATTCTCCGCTCCATCCAAAAGCATGGGTTCACCGCGCCCACACCCATTCAAGACTTGGCGATTCCACAAATTTTTGACGGCACTGACTTACTGGTGGAGGCGCAAACCGGCTCCGGTAAGACCGCCTGCTTTGCCTGGCCGATCCTGCAACAGCTCGCGGCCCAAAAAAGCGGCGGCAAGAAGGTTATCCAGGCCCTGATCTTAACACCCACGCGAGAATTGGCCCTGCAGGTCTCCGCGGCCCTGTCGCAGTTTGGTGAATTTCTGTGCAAAAAAGTTTCTGCCCTCACGGTTATCGGGGGCGAAAGCATTGCGCAGCAAACTCAGACGCTAGCTGCTGGCGTGGATATTGTGGTCGCCACTCCCGGACGCCTGCTGGATTTAATCGGCCAGCAAATTTTGAGTCTCGCCCATCTTAAGTTTTTTGTGCTGGATGAGGCGGATAAAATTCTCGATCTGGGATTTGCCGCCGAGCTTGAGTTGATTTTAGAAAAAATTCCAGACACGCGACAGAATTTATTTTTTTCCGCTACGTATCCCTCCAAGGTGTTAGAAATCGCCAAGCGAATTTCCAAGAATCCCGTGCCGCTCAAGATTGATGATATGGCCCCCACCGTGGACACAATTTCCCAAAGAGTTATTCTGGTGAATAAGGAGAAACGCGGCATGCTGCTTCGCCATCTTATCAAAGCAGAATGCTGGCGCGATGGCCTGGTCTTTGTATCCAGCAAAATCGCCGCACATAATCTGTGTGGAAAACTGAGAAAGGCCGGGATCAATGCGGACGCTCTTCATGGGGACTTAAGCCAACCTGAACGGAATAAGGCCTTGGCCAATTTTAAAACAAAGAAGACCCACTTTCTGGTGGCCACGGATGTGGCGGCGCGCGGGATTGATATTGAGAAATTGTCCCTAGTCATAAATTATGATCTTCCCCGCTCTCCCGCAGATTACATCCACCGAATTGGTCGCACTGGACGCGCCGGAGAAACCGGCCTGGCCATAAGCTTTATCGGTCTTGAGGATCAGGAACATTTTAAGCTGATCGAAAAGCGCGCCAAGATACGCCTGGATCGGGAAGAAATCGCGGGCTTTGAATTGCTCGGTGACATCCCGGAGAAAGTCCGCGGCCTTCCACCGATCAAGGGCAAACGCAAGAGCAAAAAAGATCGCGCCCGCGAGCTAAAGCGGACCTGAGATAATTAAGATGAATTACCTACCCATACTCGGTACTTCGGAAATCTCCCAGCATATTGAGCAAAGCCATGCCCATTGGGGCGGTACATCCTTCATGCTCAAGATGAGGTGAAAGGTTTCTTAAGCATTTCTTTTGGGCCTTACAAAGAATATCTTTGGATTGAGGAGTGGATGACCGCACCGGAATTCGAGGATTCGGTTTGGGCGACGGTGCGGAAGTTTTGCCAGGAGGGAAATATCAAGGAAGTGCGGGGCTGGCACCTTCCCCACTATTTAAAACTCAAGACCGCCGATTTGGTGCCGAGAGAAAAGGCCATTCCAATGATTGCTGGTGAAAATTTTACTTTAACAGATTTGCAAAATGCCTATTTTTCAGGTGCTGATCACTTTTGAGGGTATTAGCCATTGCCCGTTTCGCTTCCGCGATCGGGGAGGACGTCGATCGTCTGGTAGGATTTTCCGTCGATATAAATTTGATAAAAGCCACTGGGAAGAAGGGGAAGCTCCTTTCCCCTTGGAAGATCCAGGATCATCCAGTGCGGCCCCTGAAGATCAACACACTTTTTCGTCACACCAACCACAATATCAATGACTCCGGGCCTGAAACCTTGGGCCCCGGTGATGGACAGGCGGGCACTGGTTAGCTCGCAGCTTGTCTCAAACATGGCCACCGTGGTGATTTTTAAGCGCAGGGCCCTTTTCGATACAGAGGAATCCAGCACAAACGTGTTCTCGTCTGCGAAAGAAGAGAAAACTCCCAGAAACAAAAAAATCAAAATTGTTTTCATCATAGAAAGTCTCTTTACACCTGATGTCAATTTGACGTCAAACGGATCGATCATCTTTTAAGAGGAAAAAGATTAATGCCAAGACTGTAAACCTCTTTTGGTTCTCCTGATTCCAATAATTTAACAATCTTTCGAGAAGCAGCGATAATCATCTTCTTGGCCTGATCATATTTCTCAGGAGAGAGCGCGAAGGTCGTCTCCCAAAAATGACGTTTATCAATGGGATCGCGTTCAAGGGAAACCTTGGCCAGCTCCAGAATTTGGAGATGGCGAGCGCGAATGGCGCCATCGGGAATATCCGTTTTCGTGGTGACGGGAGGAGTTTCGCGCGCAAAGCCTGCTCCACGCTTGGAAAGCAGCCCCATCTTCTCCAAACGATCGATCGCCAAGCTGGCCTCCATCTCAGAGATCCCAAGTTTTGACGCCACCCAAGCGGGAGAATTTTTATGGGACTTGATGGAAGACAGTTCCAGGATGGCGTAGTGGTACCAGTCAGAGATCAGATGAAAGGCATCCTGCTGCAGTTGAAGACGCTCAATATCCTCCGGACCCTTCTTTCCCGCCTCGCTTGTAAAGAACTCCAAATCCATCGGCGACAGCCCCAAACGTGTGGCAATCTTCATCATATTTTTTTTCGAGAGATTTCTCTTTCCGGCAAGAAAACTGGAAAGCGAGGCCACGCCGATTCCAAGAAATTTGGCAAAGGCCCTGAGCGAGTAGGCGGGGTTTTTACCTTTTCTTTTCAGATATTCGCGCTGAAGGACGCCCTGACAATGACGAGATCCATTCATAAACACTCCCATAACGGGCAACGGTAGCATGCTGTTTTGAGTTTGAAAACGGAACAGATTGTTCCGTCTCTGCCGCTTCCTCATCAGATTTTGGTGACGCCTCACTCACCTGCGAAAATTCAATAGTTACAAAAATCCGTTTTGACGTCGGTGTTGGTGTTGTAAATTTGTATGGCCTCGCAATCAAGCTCAGTGGCATAAACATTGGCAATATAACATTCATGCCGTCTTCCGTGGGCGGCATTCCAATTCATATTATCGCGACACTGAAAATAGGCTTCGCTATTCACACAGGCCCAAAACTTTTCATTACAATTAAAAACCAGTCCGTTCCCTCCTTCCTGATATGAAGGGGGATAGACATATCCGGGAACGTCTAGATTCTCGGGAGGATTTGCAATCTTTTGAACTGGAGCGAGATAAAAAAAACCATAACCTGCAAATCCCAGCATCACGGTCAAGGTAGCTAGTTTCATACACAAAAATATTAATTCCCTTCGCGGATCTGGACGATGATTTGCGTCGAGAGTACAGAGGCCTTCTGCGCTGATATCCGCTGACTGTTATCAGCCGGAAATTCGAGTGATTCTAGTATAATGAGCGCAGGAATTACTTAATGATAAAATATGTTTATGATTTAGAAGAAAAAGATTTCCCCAAGATTTGCGATCTCTATAAAAGCGCTGGTTGGTGGGATGAGGGAGAATCTTGCACGCCCCAAAAAATTTCCAAACTAATACTGGGCAGTTTTTGTTTTATCTCGGTCTGGGAAGACGATAAGCTGGTAGGTATGGGCCGCGCCATCTCGGATGGCAGCGATGATGCTTATCTACAGGATATCTTCGTTGATGTGAACTATCGCAAGCAAGGAATGGCCACAAATATAATAAGTCGTCTGACAGATTATTGCCTCTCAAAGAATATTGACTGGGTGGCCTTGATCGCGGCGCCCGGGAGCGTTGGCCTCTATGAAAAGGCGGGGTTCCAGAAGATGATTGATTATACTCCCATGCATTATCACCAGACATGAAAGAAAGCAGCTTTAAAAAAATTACCATTGAGGATCAGCAGGCGATTGAATTTTACTTGCATAAATATTCCACTTTTTGCTTGTCGGCCTTTACCTTTTCCAGCTTGGTGGCCTGGGAGAGCATCTTTCATTATCAATGGGCCGTCATGGAGGACACTCTCCTTATTAAATTTGTTCCACTGGAAAAAAAGCAGGAGCATTTCATGCAACCCCTTGGTGAGTTTCCTCCGAATTTGCAGCAACAAATCATTCACCACGCTCAATCTTTAGGTTATGCGCTCACCATTTTTGGTATCTCTAATGCGTTTCTGGCCAAATATTCCGAATTTGCTTCCCACTTTGTGCAAGCGGAACATCGAGACATGGATAATTATATCTATTTGGCTGAAGACCTTGCCCTGCTTCCGGGAAAAAAATATCAGGCCAAGCGGAACTTACTTCATCAATTCGAAAAGAATCATACCTGGACCAGCGAAAACATTTCAGTTGAGAATATACCCGCCTGCCTTGAGGTC
The DNA here is from genome assembly GCA_001769855.1 of Bdellovibrionales bacterium GWA2_49_15. GTDB lineage: Bacteria > Bdellovibrionota > Bacteriovoracia > Bacteriovoracales > Bacteriovoracaceae > GWA2-49-15. The sequence continues at coordinate 539,829 of MEPP01000001.1, forward strand.
ATTAATACCATCTACAGTCAGCAGGAGCTTGACTCAAATTCATTTCTGGCCTTTGAGCTGCGGGCGCTTACGTTTATCTTAACTCATTTTCCACGTTTTCAAGAAATGGGAATTTTAATTCGTATAAACGCTAAACCTGCGGCGTTTTCTATATTTGAGCATCTTAATTCGTCAACTGCTGTGGTTCATTTTGAAAAGGCCATAAGGCAGTACAAAGGTCTGTATCAATTAGTTAACCGAGAAACCGCAAAAATAATTTTGAAAAAAGGTTACAAGTACATCAATCGTGAAGAGGATTTGGGCATTGAAGGACTAAGAAAGACAAAGCTTTCCTATCATCCATTGGAGCTGTGCCCGGCCCACGCATTAGTCTTCAAAAGATAATCATTGGAGATATCGCAGATCATTGCAGGCGCGAGCTCAAACTGTTCAAATCCTTATATCAAGGAGATTTTATATGTCTCGTTTTTTAATTGTTTACGGTACGAAGTATGGACAGGCGGAAAAAATTTCAAAATTTGCTTTGGATGAGTTAACCAAGCTCGGGCACATCGCGGATGTCTTTGATGCACGGGAAATTCCGGGTACAATTCAACCAGAATTTTATGATGCTGCGATTGTGGGCGGTTCGGTGCATATGTATAGCTATCCTCGGCCCCTCATTCAATGGGTTAAAAAAAATCATCTTAGCCTATCTAAAATGCCTAGCGCCTTTTTCTCCGTGTCCCTCGGGATTATGGAAGAGAGTGAGGAAGTTAGAAAAAGCACACAAAAAATTGTGAACGATTTTTTTAAGCGAACGGATTGGCATCCCAAAACATGGTCCACCTTTGCTGGTGCACTTGCCTACTCACAATATAGCTGGCCACTAAAATTAATCATGCGATGGATTGCCAAGAAGGCCGGGGCGGAAACCAATCTCAAGCAAGACTATGAGTATACCAACTGGAACGAGGTTCGCCGCTTTATCCAGAAATTTGCCGAGCTGGAGCTTGTGAAGGCCGCTGCCTCATAGGCAATTTCGCCCAATTGTTACAAGATTGATCCACAGGTGAATATCTTTTAGAATAGTGTGTGATTAACCGAGAATTTCACATGGATATTCGCCCGGGATTTCATGGCGTGATTTTTATTTTTATTTTGAGCTGCCTGTCGGCGCATGCCGGGGTGCTTTCAGGGTTTCGTAATTTAACCAATGACATGGGTGAATCCGTCTGGGGATTTGAGGCCAATTGCCCGGGAGGAACGGAAGGTCCATCACATCAACCCGAGGCACAGCGGGGCTGCATACAAGGCATCGGACTAAGTGTGGATAGCTTTCAAGAGCTTGGTGTTCGCATGGCCGAAGCGCAGGAATATATTTGGATCAGTCAGGCCGTTAACGAACGTCGCAAGGTGCTCTATGCCAATTATCGCCATCTCAGTCTTGTGCGCGTCGCGATTCTCACCGGCACCGTTTACCGCGATCAGGCCAACGCCACGATTGCTCAAGAGCTCAAACGACTTTCAGAAAATATAGCAATGATGGGCAAGATTAATAAGATGATTTCTCACGTTCAAGGAGACCTCAACTACCTTGGAGTACAGGCTTCGGCAGGTCAGGTGATCAGCTCTCAGCGAGTTGCCTCTCTGCAACAGAAGAAAAAAACTCTCCAGGCAGCGCGCACCGAGCTCGTGCGCCAGACCCCACTCCTGGCGCATGATAAGCTGGCCCGCTTTGTCACCGATGCCGAGTATGATCGCTTTCACCCCGAGCGACCGGAATTTCACACTGGTGTAAAAGAGGCCATCAATGATGTGCTTGAATCTGTCCAAGAGAAAATCGATCAGTATGATAACTTGCAAAAAGAAGAAGGTCGATTGGCACGCCTGGTGAATAATCCAGAGGGGGCCGAGCGCTATCGAAATTATTTGCGCGAGCTGACTCACGATACAGAGCTTCTGGAAGAACTGGTGGTAAGCGTGGACCCATCACGACTCAAGGGCTTCGGAGTCCTGACGTATGCGGGCTGCCGGATAGAGAATCGAATCCTGAGAAATAAAGCAGTGGGAGAGCTGAGAATGCTGGGTTTTAATGCGCTGGCCATGGTCGCCACGATGGGACTTGCCTCGGAGTTTGCCCTCGCGCGCTTGGCCACGACAGCAAGGGTGGGCGGAATTGTCGCGACTGAGGGACTGATGCTGGCCTCGACCGTAAGCGAGATCAATGAAACACGTGAGCGCTGCCGCTCCCTCAAAGTGGCCTCATTCACAGGCGGGGATGCCAATGCCTATGTTGAATGTGAACATAGGCTGAGCGATCAAATCATTATGGGTCTGCTGGGTGCAGCCGGTTCGGCAGTTGCGGTCACAGCATCCTTAAGTGCGCGTGCCGGAATTGCCAACGCCATCAAGGTTGAAAATCGATATACCAGCGCGCTTCGCGATTTCGCCGGGGCCCCGCGCGCCCGGGCGGCAGAGTTGATTGAGTTTCTTGAAAAACAAAAAGTTCCCCGTGCCAAGATAGAATCATATTTTGAAAAAATTAAGCAGGCATGCCACTTATGAGCTACGTGCTTTCCATTTTGCTCCTGCTGCTTGCGCTTCCGGCATGGAGTTCATGTCTTGAAAATGCCGCTGCAGCGATCGAGCGCGATTTTGCAGCCTTGAGTGCCGCCGAATCTAAGTATCAGAAGGCCTTGGATGAGTATCAGAAGATTAGTCAGGAGACGCAGGTGCACGGACGAACTCCAGACATAGATCACTCGAAACATCATGAATGGTTTGAGGCCAAGAGTCGGCGCAAAACGCCCTTACCAGCGGATGCCGAGGTTGATCTGGAAAATGTTCGTCGAAATCTTGTGAGTGTGGTGGACGAGCAAGGTGCCGCTCGTTTTTTTTGGTGGAGTGAAGAATGCGGATGCTGGTATCGCTATTCAGGAACACAGCAGGGGGAAACTCTGCGCCTGCACTGGAATGGCATGAGTAAACCGGAAAACAAGGCCTTTCGCTTCAACGGTCCCGACAATAAGGCCTACCGTCCTGATCAGCTCCCTTGGAATCCGACCCAACAATTTTTAAACCGAGACGAACTGCCCGGCGTTCTCAAGCAGCTTCGAACCTTGCCTGGCGAAATGGCGGCGAGCAAGCAAACGCTTGAGGAACTTCTTAAAAAACTTGACCTGGCCACACGTTGATTAAATCGCCATATGTTCTATAATTGTGCTTATGCAATTTTTCCGCTTACCCATCATTGTGGTATCCTGCCTCCTCGCCATCGCACAGGCCGAGGGCCTTGACGATTCACCTCCACCTTTGCCGGAAAACTTTCTTAAGCGCCCCGGTTCCAATATCTCGACCTCCAAGTTCAACCAGCTTCTGGCGCGCGAGATGCACGGAGTCGTCAAGATCGGCCTGACTTTTGAAAATGGCCAGCAAGCTTTCGGAACCGGCACCTTTCTCTCTGAGAAAGGGCATCTGATCTCCAATATGCATGTGCTGCAGCCTCTCCGAGACAATCCCAAGGTCAAAGTCACTTATACTCTGAGAAATGGCACTATTTTACACAGTTCCACTTTTATTAAATGCGACGACCAGCCGGGTGTTGATCTGTGTGTGGTGAAGCTCGACACCCGCCCGCATTACTGGTTTCCACTCAAGATCAAGTTGCCTGCGACGTATACCGCCCTCTACCTGATAGGCAATCCGGAGGGCAAAGACTTTGACATTCTGGCGGGCCGTCTGCTCATGCCATCGGCACCGCAGGAGGCAGGGGCCAGAAGACTGGAGATCACCGTGCCGGTGCGTCCGGGTTTCAGCGGCGGGCCCATTTTTGATGATGAGGGAAAATTGGTGTGTATTGCCAGCGAGCTTCGCTACTCGCACATTCGGGTTGGTATCGGCTGGCAGCCCGATCCGAGTTCGCTCCACTATTTCTGCATCGAGGCCAGCGCCGTCTCGAAATATATCAGAAAAATTCCAGCTTCGGACACTCATTAAACTGAGCGAACTCCTCGATTTTTTTTTGTAAGGGTCTGCTAATTTTTTTCTGCAACTTGGGAGTTTCAAAAAATATTTTTTTCACCTGAAAGATGCCATTTTTACGATCGGCTTTGGCGTCCATGCGTCCGATGAATTTATCCCCGGCCAAGATAGGAAGACAAAAATAACCAAATTTTCTTTTCGGGGCAGGGACATAACACTCGACTTGATAGTTAAAATCAAAGAAAAACTCCAGGCGTTTTCGCTGAATGACCAGGTTGTCGAAGGGCGAGAGAATGTGGATGGCCATGCCCGAAGGTTTTAGCCCCGTTTCCAGGACCTGTGGTCTTATGTAGTACGGGCCTTTTTGATTTTTGATCTTCACGCTTATGAGTCTTTTGTCTTCCACCATTTCCTCAAGAGTTTGTCTCACCAATGCCTTGACCCGCGCGCCTCGCTGGTAAGCGATTTCATCCGACAGGGCCAGCCCTTGGTTTTTAAGTTGCTCCGAGATTAAAAATTCAGCATACTCTTTTTCGGTGGGGAAACTGGTATTGAGCTCTGCCGGAAGAACACGTTCTCTTAAGTCATAGACCTTATGAAATCCCTCCCGCCTGGTGGCCATTAAAGTTCCCTCCATAAAGAGCAGCTCAAGCGCTTTTTTCGAAGGGGCCCAATCAAACCAGCCGGTCTTTTTCCGGGGAGATTTAAAATCACTGGCCTTTTTAGGTCCTTCTGCCGTGATTTTATCCAGCACGTATTTCTTGATTTTCTTATCCGCCACAAACCAATGATTCTTCCCGGTTTGATAAAGGTGCATGCGCGGAAGACAAAAACGATAAGACTCCATGGGAAGATAAGAAGCCGCGTGGGACCAGTACTCAAAAATCTTTCTTTGGGTCTGAAGCTCCCCCAGCTCGCTGAGTTTATAATCCGGGTTTCGCGACCAAAGGGTGTGATGATGGGCGCGCTGAACCACAGAGATCGTATCAATCTGGATGTGCCCTAAATCGCGAATAACCTGCAAGGTACTGGGATTCATCGGAGCGGTTAACTTTTGCGCCTGTAAAATGATGTGCCGGGCGTGCTGTAAAGCTATTTCCATGTGTTTGTAACTCTACCCAAAATTGGAGTATGAAACAACTTCATACTCCAGGTGACGACTTTACAGCAATACGAAGTTGGCCTAAATTACGCCCAATTTTATCAAGGCCAAGATATGAAATATACAGTGCTCTTCATAATCCTGACAATTTTCGCTCTAGACCTGTGCGCCCAAACCAGCTTTACTCCGCGAAACTATCCCCCCGCGCTCGACCCCGTTCGAGTCGGCAAAATTCCCTTGGAAAAAAATCCCTACCTAAAAAACGGCCAGATTGTATCGCAATCGGAGCTCAATAACATTGCCGACCATATTCAAAATCTCACTACGGTGGAATTAGGCCTGAATGCCAGTCTGACTGAAAATAACTTTTATCAAAAAAAATGGACGCAACCAAAAAATTCCGCCCTTTTCATGCGCACTCTTCGCTGGAAAACCGGCCTGCCTGTCACGGACTGTGTGATTGTACAGATTGCCGCTCGGGAATTTTCCGCCAGTGTTGACTGGAATTCTCCCGCCCATCTGGTGGCGGAAACCAGCTCGTGCCAACCGAAGAGAGCTGATGGCTGGCACTATGTTCCGGCCTTGGATTTTGCTCATCTCGAGAAGTACCCGCCCTTTTCCTATAAGCCGCTTGTCATTATGCCAGGCAACCCCGTGAACCGCATGGGCCTCTATCGCCCGATCGACTTGCGCATGCCTTCGATCCCGGCCCCAGGCCCCGGTTTCCCGCTTGAGTATGTCACGCGATTTGAAATCAATCATTCCCAGGATCTGTTCGGATTTTTCGATACAAAACACTATTTCATCCGAGTCATCCCGATCAAAAATGCCCTCGCCCGTCGGCCTATTGCCAAAATTTCTCCCAGTGCCGTGCTCTTCTATGCCGCCGATCCAAATCCCACCCCCGTTCTCTATAACGGACTTCCCGATATCAGAGTTGAAAACTTCACGGGCATGAGACCCGATCACTTCAACTTCTACTGCTTTGTGGAGTTCCACAAGGACATCAAAGATGCCTTTGGCAACGTTCTCTTCGCCAAAGGAAGCATCGGCAACGTCTGTGATGATTCCGATGGCGGTTTCTGGGGAAGCATCACTGGCTTTTTCAGTGATCTCTGGGCGGCCCTGACTTCTTTTGTCGATTACATCGCCAACATCTACAACTCGATTAAGGCCACCCTCACCTCCTGGGTGGCGACCATGATCGGCTGTGAAACTAATAAGGCCTGTCAGAACGTGATAGGCGCCCTGATTAGCTACAGTGCCATTGCCATGGGTATCCCGCCCGAAATCCCCAACAGCGACCAGCTCCTCTCAATGGGTTCTGACTATCTGGCTGAATCCATCGCCAACCAGACAGGGATTCCCGCCGAGGTGGCGGAAATTGGAACCGATGCCCTCAAAGCTCAGCTGACTCAGGCCCATCAGGCGGGCCAGGAGAACAATCCGACCTTCATTTCCCTCGCAGGAATTTACCAGTATCGTCCCTCCTATCTGAAAATCAGAGTACACAAGAGCACGGAAAGCCCCGCCGCTGTTTACGAAAGTCAGCTCCGGATTGAAAACGAAGAAAATTTTTATAATCCCATCATGATCAAGCTGCCGCGAAACACTAAACGCACCAGCGGAAATTACTCCGTGCCGCTCTTTCTTGAACCCAGCACCAATTATCGCGGGTGGCTTGCCACTCATAATCGGGCGTTGGAAGAGTTAGGGAGTGGGAATCTTAACAACTTCGTACAGCTCGAAAGGCAGGCCCAGAGTGAGTACACGAGCTTCTATAACGCCTACAGCTTTCAGGCGATGCACTTTCGCGTGAATATCTGTAACCAGCTCGCCTGTGAAAAAGTCGGCCGTTTTACCTGCAGTGGCCCGGGCACCTCAAGTTGTACCTATGAACCAGGAAGTTGGCACTAAAAGTAGCTCGCCCAAAGGCGTAACCCATTGAAATTTAAAGGGGTAATTATTGCATCTAGGGATGCGCACCATTGTTTTGTACAATAGAACGGTGGGGGTACTTCGTGCAGATTGGCTTTAACTATTTTCTCGCGCTTCTTTTAACTCCCCTATTTTTTTTCAGTTCCCCATCCTATCCCCATTCAGAGAGCGAGCCCCCCGTCGATGTGGTTCCGGGAGTTCCCAATAGCGTCGAGCAAAACCGCGCCGGGTATGGCTGGTTGAACGCCTCCAGTGAGGTCGAGGCCGACTCTCTTTTTCGCCAGGAATGTCCGCGGCCCAATGCCTCTGGAAATACCACGATCTGTTTTCCCAGCAAGTCCCCCCTGGCGGCCGCCTACCATCTTGCCGCAAATAATATAGAGGCCGCCTTCACACGCATGGCCCAGGAAAATGCCTTTGAATATTTGTACCTGCAACAGGCGGCCCTGTCGCCGGGAGAGAAGCCTTGGGCGACACCTAGCTGTATCGCCGACAGCCAAAAAATTGCCGTGATGAAGGCCGAGATCAATAGCATCAAAAGTAAAAATGAGATGGAACTCAATACCTACCTGCGGGAACTCGGTACCCAGATGAAGGCAATTACCGATAAACCCGAGGCCTCCCGCACCACTGATGAGCGCATTCAGTTGGAGGAACTGAAGAGAAAGAACTTAATGGCGGTCAAGCTGAAAGCGGTCAAGGAATCGTTTAAGCCCGATCGCATGGCCCAGGCGTTCTTATTAGACAAACAGCTTGCCCTGGCCCAGGCCAGAACCTGCCCGTCTCCAGGTATTCCCCGCAAATGTATGAGCATCAGAAAAAATCGCGATCGCATGCGCCAGGCCTTTCCCTCTGTCTTTGGGGGCGGCCTTGCCGAGTTGGAGGCCTATGCCAACCCCGAGCAAAGGAAAAATTTTGAAGAAAAGTTTGTATCGGCAACTGTCGCCGGCGCTGTTTTCTGCGGCACCACTCCTTACAATCGCTTTGAGAAATCAATTTATCAAATGATGGGCTACAATGGTGCTGCCACTCCTATCCCTGGAGCGGGAACCGGAGTTGGTACGGGAGTGGGCGCGGGATGTGCCAGCTCGGACCAAAATAATGCCGCCATCACTCGCGGGAAAAACACCGTCGATACTGCCTTCAGGCTTGATGACGGTTATCCCAAAATAGTTTCCAACAATAAAGGCGCTTATTCTCTGGCACGCAAGGCGGGCTTCGATGCCACCCGGGGCGTGGGAACTCCGGTGGACCCGCGCATGGTTAACTCCTATTCCGCCTTTACCAATGCCGCTACCAGTATGAATCATGTGCAGGAGGTCAGTGCCGCCAACCAGGTTGGCCTGCTATGCACCCGAAGCAATTTAAAGGCCATCGCTCAATTTCAACCACAGGCGATTCGACAGGCCGTCATGGATCACAATGACCCCCGCTCCCGCGAGGGACTTACCCGCTTGATGTGCAGTAAGGGCCTTATGGAGCGCTTTCAGGCCGACGACCAGACTCAGGATTGCTCTGGTGTAACCGGAGACGCCAACTCCGCCGCAGGCATGACTGTTAATCGCACTAACTATGGTTTTCCGTTCTCCAATGATTCCAATTATAAGTTAACCAAATTGCCCGATGGCTCTCTCGAAGTGGCGACCAAAATCAACTATCGATTCAAGTATGATCCTTCCGTCGATCCAAGTTCCACCTCTTATGCCGGTGATACAAATGTTCCCGAAGCCGCTCGCAAGACCGAAGCTTTACAGCAGGCCGCCTTTATTTCTAGCACGACCGATTGGGTTTCCAAGGCGACCACCTGGTATAACGGGATGACGGGATCGGTGCCTGATCCGAGGGTGAAATTTAAGATTGAAACTTGTGCGGCCTGTGGAGACACGGTTAAGCCAAAAGTTGCGGTTTCTACCTGCTATCGACGTGGTGGCGCACCGGCGACCTTTGCCACCGACTTTCCCGGCAAGACCTGGGACGCCCACAAATGCTGGTACAAGGATGGAGTTAAAAAATACAGTAACTGGCAGGATGCCGGCAACTTCACAACTTCCATGGCCGATGCCACGATTATGCATGAAACCGGGCATAACTTAAGTTTGGCCGATGAGTATGTGGCAGACTATTATCCCGCTCATCCCACGGCGGAAAACGGAGCGGTAAGTTGCAATTCCACCATGGGCAGCACAAGGGGAAGTTGTCATCAGCTCTACGCAAGACATTTGCTGGAGATAACCAGGCCGGCGCGATTGTGCCCAAAACCTTAGAGCTTCGAATGGAGAACGGTCCTATGTCTTTTTTTAAGTTTCTCATAGCAGGTGTGCTGTCTCTCGGACTGGCCCAGGCGCAGCCAATCAAGGTACCGGAAAAAATTGATTTTACAAAAATTTCCGCGGGCCTCAACTACTCCCATAGCGAGAGATCAGCGTCAGGAAAAAAAGTCGGCTGGTCGGGAAGACTCAATCCCAATGGATACTTTTATGCCAGTGGAATTTACTTCGGAGAGAGTTATGACGACTGCTCTGGCCGTGGCGGAGATGCCGTCGCGGTGCTGGAGGAGGGCCGTCGTGAAGCGCTTATCAAGCTGGCCTTAAAAAGTTATAACGAAAATCAGGCCACTCCCGCCGCCGCCCGAGGTGCTTACGAGCAAGGCCCCCAGTTGTCAGTGGAGCTCGGTGAGCAAATGGGCCATACCACTATCACCAATTTCGGCCCCGACACGATGAAGCTGAGAAGTGAGTTATTGCTGGAGGTTCAAAAAGCGTTCGACAATCCCAAGCAACGCCAGAACGGCCTGGAGCTTACAGTATCGTTGGAAAAGGAAACAATTATTTTTGTCCTCACAAATATCGGACAAAATCTTGCAACGATCATGTTACCTGATGAAGCTTCCAGTCATTTTTCCTATCGCAAAAGCGAGGATGAGTTGGGTAGTTTGAAGTATGCCTCCCCTCCCAAACAAAAAGTGGTAAAAATCAATCCCAAGGCCGGTTTTAAAATTGCCCTAGCGAAACCTAAGGATTTTAATCAAACCAAAACTCTTTTCCTGTACGACAATCTCACAGACGTCTATAATGACGATCCTGCGCTTGAATCGATACCGAAAGTTCAAATCTGTTCACGCCTGAAATAAAAATGTTGAGCCCCCATGGATTTATTGGCTTGGGAAAAAATATTTGAGCAAAAGATTTCTCACCTTGCCCTCGGTGATGATCCGGCCCATGACCTGCTCCACTTCAAAAGAGTTGTTCACTTGGCAAAAGATCTTTGCCAACGTGAAGGTGGGAAACCGGAAATTGTTATTCCGGCGGCCTGGCTTCATGATTTTGTCATCGTCCCTAAAGATAGTCCCCTGCGCGCAAAGGCCTCCCGTTTGGCGGCCGAAAAGGCCAGGGAATTTTTAGAGTCCATTCATTTCCCCAAGGAACACCTGGCGGAAATCGCCCATGCCATCATGGCCCATAGCTTTAGCGCCAATATTGAGGCGAAAACTCTCGAGGCAAAAATTGTCCAGGATGCCGACCGCCTCGACGGCCTGGGGGCCATTGGCATTGCACGATGCTTTGCCACCGCCGGCCTTATAAAAAGGCCATTCTATGCACCGGAAGATCCCTTTTGTGAAAAGCGTCCGCCCGATGATTCACAATTTACCGTGGATCACTTCTATAAAAAATTGTTTAAGACTGCCGAAACTTTGAAAACCCCATCCGGCCTGGCCGAAGGGCGAAGAAGAGCTGAGATGATGAGGCAGTATCTGGCGGCACTTAAGTTGGAGATTATAAGTTGAAACTTTCGCAGGAACTTTCCGCAGGGGGAGTCGTGGCAAAAAGCGTTTCATAAACGGAGCGCTCCAGGTCCACAAATTTTTGAAAATTGTAATGGCAGCACCCGCGTTCCAGGTCTTTGCGACAATGCTGGAAGAACTTTTCTCCGATCAAATTCCGTAGCCCTTGCCGCTCCCGGCTTGTAAGCGTGATGCGATCATCCAGGAGCGACAGGCAAATTCCCGCAGGAGAAATATGAAGGATGTTGGAGGCCGAATCAAAATCGGGAAAGAAACGCACATGCTGCTCAAAGGCCCCCGAACGGGCACCACTCATTCTACCCTCGCGCCATTCAAATAAACCGGGATAAGTGGCGGGATTGATCGCAATGTTATTTCCAAAGGAAGTTTCCGGCAGAGAATCCCGGCACTGATCGGCGTACTGTCCCCGATAGCTCATGATCCCGCCCGCCTCGCGCACATCTCGAATACAGCTTCGCTTAACATTGGCCCAGGTGATTTGCAGTTGCTGTGACACGATGTCCATGCTTGGCAACGTGAGAGAATTATTTTTGAGCCCCGAGGTGCACTGGACGGGAATCTCAGGACTGCGACTCTGCCTCGGGAATGCAGAGCCCAGGGATATCCCGGCCGGGAAACTTGAAATCTGCGGAAAAAGATTTTCTCGTGGCCGCACAAAGTGCACCGACTGGCGCACTCGTCGGAAAAGCTGCTCCAGCGAGATCAGCTGTTCCGGCAGTGTCTCGCTTAGGAGACCCATCATGGGGCCGAGAATTCCTCTGCTGGAAACGTACGGCTGCCGATTGGTGGAGGCGACCGTGCATAGGTTGCGAGTCAACGCTCCCAGAGAGTCCGCGAGATTTTCGATGAGCTGCCCCGATGAGCAGGAATCCAAGGTCATGGCCACCTTAACTCCCTTGGCAAGCAGAGGCCGAAGCAGCTCCGCCAGCTCGGAGGCATTGAGATAGGTATCCGCGCCAATCTGAATTCGATAGCGTCCGTTTTCAATGGTTCCGTGGCCGCCCAGGTGAAGGAGCAGCTGCGCCGGGCCTTCGCCTCTCACCAACTCTTGTATTCGCGCGCGCAAACTCTCGAGGGAAAAGGGAACATGATTGACCGGTCCGTCAGCGGCAAACTCGCGCCGGTGCTGATCAGCGTGGCCTGGCTCACCATAGATGGCCGAGGCCTCCCAACCGCGAGCGCTCAAGGTCCGGGCGAGAGCATGAGCGATATTGTTAAAAATGAAGTTGCGGTCGCTCCCTTCATATCCGCCGGCAATGAGCAGAACATTTTCCGCGCCAAACGAAACAGCGCTCAGACAAAAAAATAAAAGCAGGACTTTTCCCATAAACCCCTGAAATCAAATTTGCAATTCCAAGGCCAAGGCACTGGGGAAAATGCTCAATAAAACAGTGAGTTAAGAGTGAATGAGGTGTGTGAAATCAGACATTGTCCAAAGTAATGACACCGCAAGAGCAACGGATAAGCTAATTTAAGAGATATGATGAAAGAGTAATGGCCGCGATAGAGACACAAAACGCAAGAAGGACAAAAATATATTTCATAAATCACCTCTGTTTAGTTAAATGCTAGCTATCTTTATTCTGAATTGAAAGAGAAAAATTATCTGGGAAGAGGCGGAGGTGATGCCCGCCCTATCTTATCGAAAATGCATTAGGCATGCGCTCGTGGGCCTTCCGAGCTTTTTAATATGGTCTTTAAATTATGAATTCCTTCCATCGTTACATAGTCGGCCCAAATTCTATCCAGCTCTTTAATGTTCTCAATGATTAAAATCGCCGCTTGATCGCAGGAAATTTTCTCACTTTCTGAAAGGTGGGCCACGGCCACACCAAGCGCCTTGATTGCCGGACGACTGCAGGCCTCCTTAAGACGCTCCTCATAGCTGGTATGATTTTTCTCTTTTGTTTTAATGATTGCGGTATTGAGAAGTTGGACTAATTCTCTATTATCGAGCATGACTTCCCCACTCAGGATGTTGGTAGCATTTTTTTGTGAGTTGAGAGTATTAAGATTTTGTGGTTGATCGTAAAGAAAAAAGAAAATTTTTTTTAATATAATTTTTGCTACTTAAATCCAGAAATATGTCTTGCATAAAAAAATTGTGTTCAAGGCATTTTCATTTTCTTCATTTTCTAACATTCATTAACATCTGAGGATAAGTAACTGTAAATTGGTCTAGCGAAGTATGTATAAAATTCCCACTCCTTTGAACGTCGCGCAGATTCTTTATAAGAATCATGGTTGTCACTTTGTCGAAGGGGTTTTTTTATGTTTGGAAAAAAAATAGCTTGCATCCTGCTGGGCCTTTTGGTCAGCAGTTCAATTTTGGCAAAAACTCACAAAGGTTTTAAACCAGATAATTTACAAAATGCGAACTTCAAAACCGATTCAGATAATAAGGTCCTTATCGGTTCAGAAGGGAGAGAGGAGTCGGATACGAGCAAGTACCCGTTCACCGCCGTCGGTTACATTAGCTTTGAAGGTGACGGACATCAGTACGGATGTACCGGTTCGCTGGTTTCCGCCAATGTGGTGCTCACGAATGGACATTGTGTCTTCGACCAGGATGCTCAAAAATTCTACAGCAAGTTTACATTTTCTCCCGGGTATCAAACCTCCCCGGGACCACTGGGTGAAATTAAAGTTAAAAAAGTCTATGTTTCCACCAGCTTTCAGGCCAAGAAGACGGATATCGATTATGGTTTTCTGGTACTCGAGGAGCCGGTCGGAAACAGGACTGGCTGGTTAGGCGTCAGGACCATGGAGCTATCCTGGTACAGATCAAATCGTTTCTATGTCGCGGGCTACGGATCAAACTTCGGCCTTCTCAGCGCCATCATTACAACCCAAGCGGTGAACGCTAAGCCCTGCCAAGTCTCTAGACCCACCCTGCTGGGACGGGCCTTGGTGCACAACTGTGACACCGGCCCTGGCAACTCAGGTTCGCCTCTATTTACCTATGTAGGCGGCAGCCCCTACATCGTAGGCGTGCATTTTTCGGGGGCCAGCGGAGATCGGGAAAATGCCGCCTGTGCGGACTCAATTTGGCCCGGTGTGTGTGAGAATTATGCCACCAAGTCCGAGCTCTTTTTAAAGACCATGAAAGAAATTATCGCAGAACATAAGTAGCTATTCTGAATCTGTGATCACCAGCAGTGAGGGCTCACACAGCTCGCGCCTCAAGATTTTAGTGATAAAATTCAGGGTTGAGGTGTGCGACATCCCGCAGGATTCGCATGAACCCTGGAAGGCCACGATGATCCAGTTGCTGCTCACCTGTACACACTCCACATCCCCGTCATCTTTTTGTAAAGCCGGAGAAATGAATCTTTCCATCACCTGATCGATGACGGCCATTTGCTCTATCAGTGGGAGTTCTAAAAAACGCCCTCTTTCGCTGACGTTCAAAAGAGGCGCACCAGTATTTGAATAAAGATTAAGGTCGGGTGAACTTAATTTCTTGGTATTGCCGAAACGCTCAATTAAATATTTTTCAAGTAAGGGCACAAGACCAAAAATACTTTGTATGCTTTTTGTTTCATCTGTGAAAGCGGCAGTCGCATTATCATCGCGCAGATAATTCTCAACTTCCCGGGGCGAAAGAAGTTTTAGCTGCTCAAAGCTTTTGTCTTTTATAAATTCGATTAACGTATCTAAGAATGCCAGGGAGACACCCGAGATATTGGTTATATAATGAATTTCAATCACCTTATGGGCGACAACTTGGCCGAAGAGTTCAATTATTCCCAAAGTTTTAGGAACCTCATAGACATAGGCAAAAGAACGATCATCGGCATTCTTGAAAAAGCTCTCGCGATCGCTATAGCTTTTTAGAAATGATGGATTGGCCATCCTTTGACTGACAGAGGTTGAGGTCATCATAGAGTTTAATTATTGCTCGGCCGGACACCTTGCCCGGCAATGTCTTTCGTGGAACGCTTTTCTTTGGCATCTCGATTCCAGATGACCACCTGCGGTCTCCTAAAAAAATATCCGATGGGGTAAACCAAAAAATGCAAAAAACGCGTGAACGGGATGACACCAATGATGAGGGAGGCGGAAACGATATGGATTTTTACAGAAATCGGCATGATCTCAATTGCCTTTATATCCGGTGATAAGGTGAACAGGGAATAGAGATAAGGCGTCAGAGTAGAGGCAAACCAGGAGGAACCCCAGCGGTGGTAATAGGCGATCACAAGTCCTGAGATGATTTGCGTAATTAAAAGGACATAAACTAAAATGTCCAATTTAGAGGTAACAACTCTGATTCTCTCATTCTTTAGTCTTCGAACCGCCAGGACGATCACGCCAAACAGCGCAGCCAGGGCAAAACCGGTGGCACTCACCTCGAGAACAATCAGGCGGAATTGATCGGCATTCCAATGCAGAACAGAGGCGGGAAAGACGAAGGCCGTGAGGTGGCCGAAAAATAAGAAGATCAGGCCGGCGTGAAATAAGTTGGCCCCTTTATGAAGGCCGTTGCTTTCCAAGAGCTGGGTCGAGAGGGAGGAGAAACGATATTCCCGGTTATTGTAGATAAAAACCGAGCCTATCAGCATGATGAAGATGGAGGCATAAGGTAATCCAACAAATAAAAAAAGATTCATAGTTTTTACTCTTCTTAAGTTAGCTAAGGTTTACAGTTAATGTTATTTAAAAAATTGGTCTTATCATTATTGAGCAATTCGAACTGTTTAAAATTTAAATCCTTGAAGTCGATTTCCATTACCTTGATGAGAACTTCCAGCAGCTTCTTATAAACATTCACCTCATCAATGAAATTTTTCAACATCTCTTTCAAGGCCGGAATCATAATCGAATAGGCCAGTTCCTGGGCAAAAAGTTGATCGGCAATTTTAGGCAGCAGATTCAGCATATTCGGAAGATGGTCCGGTAACTCTTTTCCGCAGTCGTTTTCGGCCTTGATGTGCTCATTAAGTAAGTTAACTAAAAATTCTCCGCGACGGTAATCTTCACCGAAAAGAACATAGCCAATATCCAGATAGCAGGAGGCCATGACATCGAAGGTTTTAATGTAGTACTCACTCAAAGCGTCATCCGAATGGGCATGAGCAAAGGCGCTGAACTCATCGAGTCCGCCAGCGAGAGTCGGATATCCTTGGACCAAAATGTCTTGAACTTGAGAAACAGTCGTGATCAGGGCTTCTTTCCTGGGATAGACAAACAGACCGGAAAATTTTGAATAGTGTTTCACGTGACTCCTTATGTCTTGGAATTGAATCCAAAACCGATGCTGCCTTTGGCATCGCCGGTATTTTCAATCATCTCGATGGCCTCTTCCCGGTGCATGTCGGGAATCACGAACCGATCCTCAACCTTCGGCAACGAGGTCAATCGGAAGATAGCATCAGCGGTCTCGGCATTTATACCCGCCTTTTCCAAGAGCTGCGCCACCTGCTTTTTATCCTCATCACCCACGGTGACATCGCGACGGTGCATTCGAACCGCCATGAGTTTATTTAAGACCTCTCGAATCTTAGCGGTATCTCCGGCAGAAAAAAGGCTGGCCAAATATTTGAGGGGCAATCGTGAGTCGTCCACATCTCCGAAGAGTGTTTCCGTGGTTGAATCATAGATGGCGTCATTGACCGAGCCCATGGTGGGGAGAAGAGGCGGAACATAGAATAAGTTTGGAAGTGTTCGATACTCCGGATGAAGGGGTAGGGCGATTTTCCATTCTTTGATAAACCTATAGACCGGCGACTTCTGAGCGGCATCGATGGTGGAGTCGGCGATGCCATTCTTTTTGGCGGCGGCAATCACTTCCTTATCAAAGGGATCAAGATAAATGCCGAGCTGCTTGTTCACGATCTCGCTCTCATCACAGGAAGCAACTTCCTTGATCTTATCGGCATCGTAAAGCATGGCACCCAGATATCGGATTCTCCCAACGCAGGAGTGCATGCAGGCCGGGGTCTGCCCCGTCTCCAGACGAGGGAAGCAGAGAATACACTTCTCGGATTTCCCCGCACTCCAGTTGTAATAGCTCTTCTTATAGGGGCAGCCGGAAACGCACATTCTCCAGGCGCGACATTTATTTTGATTGATGAGGACGATGCCATCCTCGCCTCTTTTGTATAAGGCACCTGAGGGGCAGGCGGCGACGCAGGCGGGATTGAGGCAATGGTTGCACATGCGAGGAAGGTAAAACATCGCCATCTTTTCCAGCTGAAACATGACCTTCTGCTCTGACTCACTGAGATTTTTAAAATTGGAATCCCTGCGGGCATAGTCCATGGAGCCGCCCAAATCATCATCCCAATTTGGACCGGCCTTGACGTCAATAGGTTTCCCGGTGACGAGGGACACAGACTGGGCGACTGGCTGATCGTCCCCTTCCGGCGCTTCCAAAAGATTAGAATACTTGTAGGTCCAAGGTTCGTAATAATCGTCCAGAACCGGTAAATTATTATTATGAAAAATATTTTTCATGCCGCTTATTTTGCCCGCACTCTTAAGAGCGATGGTGTCACCTTTTTTTACCCATCCTCCTTGATAAATTTCCTGATCTTCCCATTTCGTGGGATAACCCGTTCCCGGCTTGGTTTCCACATTATTCCACCACATGTACTCAGCGCCCTTTCTGTCCGTCCAAACATTTTTACAGGCGATAGAGCACGTGTGACAGCCGATACACTTATCAAGATGAAACACCATTGCAATTTGTAATCTTATATCCATTTTTTTGTCCCTATATAACGACCTTATTCATTTTCTGAACCACCACATGGGAATCTCGGTTTACCCCAACAGGTCCCCAATAATTAAAGTGATACGTAAACTGGCCATAGCCCCCCACCAGCAAGTTTGGCTTGAGATGAATTCTCGTCAAACTATTATGCACGCCACCTCTTTTATTTCCCCGCACCTGGGATTTTGCCAGCTGGTAGGTTCTTTCCGGAGCATGGTAAACGATGCATACCCCCGGTGGAATTCTCGAGCTGACACAGGCCCTCGTGCAGTACACCCCGTTATCGTTGTGAACCTCAACATAATCGTTATCCTGGATTCCCAGACCCTCGGCGTCGATCTCTGACAACCAGCACGGTTCCGTTCCTCGTGAAAGGGTTAGCATGCGCAGAGTATCGCCATAGGTGGAGTGAATATGCCATTTCCCATGAGGCGTAAGAACATTGAGAACCTTGGCATTCCCTTCCACGATCGTCTTTCGTAACTCCCCGTACACCTCTGGCTTTGGTGAAGGCTTATAGGTGGGAAGATGCTCGCCAAATTTAATGTAACCCTCATGATCGAGGTAGAAATGCTGCCTCCCCGTGAGCGTGCGCCAAGCTACCAGATGTTCCGTGTTATACGTGAACGCGGCGTAGGCCCGACCGTTATTCATCAATCCTGACCATAAGGGAGAATTATTGTAGCGTTTAGGCTGGGCCTGCAGATCTTTGTAACCGAGCTTCACGTCGATACTTCCGGCATTAATTTGTCGCAACTTCAGGCCGGTTTTTTTCTCCGCTGTTTCATAGGCGCGATCACTTAGCACCCCATTGGTGAGGGAGGAGAGATGAAGAATAGTATTGATCACCTCCTCGTCTTGCTTTAACGAGGGATACGAAACTCCATTCATCTTCTGGACATGGTTGGGGTCTTCGAGAAGATCGTCGTAGAAATCAGCGCACAAATACGAGTTACCATGAGCGCCCAAGCCGTTTTTAACATTGGTGCCGAGACAGATAAATTTATCGTATATTTTTGTGTAATCTCTCTCCACTAAAACAAGATTGTGCATGGTTTTGCCGGGGATGGGTTCACACTCCCCTTTGCTCCAATCTTTAATTTCAGTTTGTGCGATCTCGCCCGCGGTGTCGTGCATGATAGGAACGTTCACGACGTCCTTAACTGGATTCGGGAGATAAACCTTCGCCAGCTCGCTGGTCACTCTGGCGACTTCCTTGAAAATTTCCCAGTCACTTTTGGCTTCCCATACCGGCTTGATGGCGGCGGAAAGGGGGTGAATAAAGGAGTGCATATCGGTGCTGTTGATATCCGCTTTCTCGTACCAGGAAGCTGCGGGTAGCACGATATCGGAATAGAGCGCCGAGGTGTCCATTCGGAAATTGAGGTCTATGACAAGATCCATTTTGCCTTGTGGGGCGTCCTCTTTCCATTCCAGGTCTTTGACAAATTTATCCGCCACCTCGTCGGCAATAACATTATGGTGAGTCCCCAGATAATGCTTTAAAAAGTACTCATGGCCTTTGGCACTTGAGCTAAGCGCATTTCCTCTCCAGATATACCAGACTCTCGGAAAACAGTTCTCGTTATCCGGCTCGCTGACGGCGTGGACAATTTCCTTGGCCTTGATTTTTTTGACAATGTAGCTTTTGATTTCCTCATCATTCTTGGCGCCGGCGGATTCGGCATCCTTCACAATATCCAGGTTACTCTTGGTGTACTGAGGGAAAAAAGGCATCCAGCCATTTTTGACC
Source organism: Bdellovibrionales bacterium GWA2_49_15 (assembly GCA_001769855.1). GTDB lineage: Bacteria > Bdellovibrionota > Bacteriovoracia > Bacteriovoracales > Bacteriovoracaceae > GWA2-49-15. The sequence goes on from MEPP01000001.1 coordinate 559,105, forward strand.
GATTTCACGATCAGATCCGCAGTATGCTGCACAGATAAGCTGTTCTTAGGCACGGTATTGTAATCGGATTGATTGCTGTCATAGCGCCACTGGCTGGAGTTGATGTAGTGCCAAATGGGGGCCTGCTGCAGCCGTCCGGCAGGCATCCAGTCTCTTCCCGACATCACCGAGGCCCAGGAGTCCATAGGGGCGAGCTTCTCTTGGCCGACGTAATGATTGATTCCCCCGCCATTGACACCGACACAGCCGGTGAGCATGAGTGCCATCGTGCCCGCGCGATAAATTAAATTATTGTGGTACCAGTGATTAATCCCGGCCCCAATAATGATCATGCACTTACCGTTTGTCGCTTCGGCGGTACGACACCATTGCCGAGCGAATTGAAGAAGAGTTTGCTTACCAATTCCGGAAAAGATTTCCTGCCAGGCGGGCGTGTAGGCGGCCTTGCTGTCATCGTAGGACGAGGGATATTCCCCCGCCAGCCCGCGCGCTACCCCGTACTGGGCCATGATCAAATCATAAACGGTGGTCACGGGAACTTTTTCGCCTGTAACGGTCTCGATATATCTGACCGGCACTCCGCGCTTGGCCTTATGTCCTAGACCAAACTCGGTAAATTCAACAGGAATAACCTGCTCATGATTCTCCAGAAGAGTCAGAACCGGGTCATAACTCTTTCCGGTTTCGGCATCCTCAAACTTCATATTCCAGAGGCCTTGCTTTTTGCCCCAACGATGACCTGAGCTTCCGCCCGGACAAACAAACTCGCCCGTCGCGGAGTCGATGTTTAAGAATTTCCAATCACCATTTTCAATCTCTTTATATTTTGCGATACGATTGGCCCGTAGCATCTTCGAAGGAACAAAAACGCCGTTCTCTTCAATCAGCTCAACCAGATAAGGACTATCGGTGTACTTCTTGGTGTAGTTGATAAAATAATCGACCTTCTTATCAACATGGTACTCCTTTAAAATAACGTGCGTGACCGCCATCCAGAAGGCCCCGTCCTGGCCGGCGTGAATGGGAAGCCACTGATCCGCATACTTCGCCACCATACTGAAGTCGGGAGAAAGCACCACTGTTTTTGTTCCATTGTGGCGTGCTTCTGAAAAGAAATGGACATCGGGCGTTCTGGTCATGCCAAGGTTGGCCCCCATCGCCACAATGAATTTTGCGTTATACCAATCGGCGCTCTCCGCCACATCGGTTTGCTCTCCCCATATTTCGGGGAACGAGTTGGGAAGATCGCAGTACCAATCATAAAAGCTCAGGTTGACGCCGCCCATGAGCTGTAAAAATCTGGAACCGGCGGCATAGCTCACCATGGACATGGCGGGAATGGGTGAAAATCCGATAATGCGATCGGGACCGTATTTTTTTACCGTTGAGAGATTGGCCACGGCCGCGACTTCCAGCACCTCGTCCCAGGTCACGCGTCTAAACCCACCCTTGCCTCGGGCCTTTTGATACCGCGCTCGTTTTACCGGATTGGCCTGAATATTTTCCCAGGCCTTAAGAGCGTTGCCACCGGTGAGTTCTTTTTCGGCCTTGAGCAGATCCAGAAGGGCACCTCTCATAAGAGGATATTTCACTCTGATGGGACTATAGAGATACCAGGAAAATGAAATTCCGCGCTGACAGCCTCTAGGCTCGTAGGGAGGCAAGGATTTTTCTAACTCAGGATAATCCAGCGCCTGGGTTTCCCAAACCACAATCCCATCCTTGACATAAATATTCCAGCTACATCCACCGGTGCAATTGACCCCATGGGTACTTCGGACCACCTTGTCATGCTGCCATCTGTTTCGATAAAATTCTTCCCATCTGCGGGTTTTAGGACTGACAATGTCTTGAATCCAACTCATATTTTTACTCTCTACTGTTAAATGTAACGGTCAATTATTGTTGCAATACCTTTTTTTGCCGTTTAAATATTTCATCCTTCACGCTTACTTTTTTTGTTTGCTTCCAGAAAAAACCGCTTACCAGCACCAAGACAAAGAAAAATACTATTCCGCCAAGGAACACCAGACTTTGAAGCTGTCTTGAATGAGTGAAAAGCTGATTTTCCTTGACCGTCTTTAAAAATAACTCCAGATGGGCCTTTTCACTAAGCGCAAGTTCATGAGTTTTGTAGGCACTGATCATGGCCGGCATGGAGGTCGCCATTGTTCCGACGATACCCACATTATAAGAGGTGGAGAGGTCTTTCGCTAAGGTTCCGCCAAAAAAGACTTTCTCATCCTTGACGCTATGACAGGAAATACAGCTGGCCCCCCCGTTCACCAAACGGGTTTTACCGGTGAATAGGTCGCGCCCGAGATCCGCGTTGGGGGTAAAGAGCTGCGGCACCTCGGAGCCTTGCTCTGCCCCAGCGCCCCCGACCGGATTGTTGAGATAAGACAGCAAGGCATTGAGCTCGGCCGGCGCAAACGTATGAGAAGGCATGGGCATCTTCGCGAACTCTTCAAAAACTTTGATGGCCTCCTTGTCGCCGGCAGCGATCATGTTGGCCGACGACATGATAAATTTAGAAAGCCAGTCCACGCTTCTTTTTTTGGTAATACCGGCCAGATCCGGTCCAACTAGTTTTCCGCCACCAATTTTATGACAGGCCTTGCAATTTTTATCATAGAGGGCCTTCCCATCTTGGGCCGCTAATATTCCAGAGAATAAGATAAAAACAATCAGTGTAAGATACTTCATAGTTCTAATTCCTAAATATATTAATGCAGTTCATGAGCAATACTTTCATTAATGTACGGATGATTATGCGGAATGATACTTGCTTTACTCAGGGCCTTCGCAACGGCAAAAATAAAAACGCCCAAGAAGCCCACAAACATTCCCGCCTCGATCACTCCGAACGACGGTACGCCTGAAAGTCCCGGGACCACCTGGATGTAAATATCAAGCCAAAATCCGCCTAACAAAATAACTGAGGTTAAAATTAAGGCACTCATATTTTTAGAAATTTTTCCATAAAGCAGAAAGAGAAACGGGAAGGTCCAATTTAAAAAGAGGTCGGTAAAAAAAAGTGCCTTCCACTCACTGTTCATGCGGACGGAGTAGTACACCGTTTCCTCAGGGATGTTGGAAAACCACATGAGAAAAAACTGACTAAACCACATGTATCCCCAGATCATGGCAAGCATAAATAGATATTTGGAAAAATCTTGAAGATGCGAATCATTGAGCTGAGGAAAGAAACCTCGCTTATAAAGGATGGATACAATAATTACAATCGCTGCAGAGGCGTGTAAGAAGGCCGAGACGAAGTTCTTGATGGCGAAAATCGTACTGAACCAGTGGGAATCAATCGACATGATCCAGTCAAAGGTCGCAAGGGAGAAGGTTAAGGCGAGTACAAAGATAAGAACCTTGGAGTAAAATTCACTTTTGATAAAATTTTCCAAACCGCCCTCTCTGTCCTCCTTAAGCGAAAACTTTCTGAGGAGAAATGTCAGCAAAAGCCACGAGACGAGAAACACGACAGTTCTTATTATGAAAAAAGGGATATTCAGATAGGGCGCTTTGTGTTGCAGCAGGAGGTCATTCTGAACCGCACTCTCATGGGACCAATGATACAAGCTATGACTGCCAAAGATGGTCATTAAGATTATCAGTACCGCAGCATAGGGTAGATAGGCCGTGATGGCCTCAGGCACTCGCTTAAACATCGCGGACCAACCGGACTGGGTGATATTTTGAATCGCCGAAAAAAATGCGGCCCCGATGGCCAAAGAAAGAAAGTAATAATTACAAACGAGAAAATTGCCCCAGGTTCGCTCCGGATTTTGATAAAAGCCAAACACGCTGGCCAGAATCCCCACCAGCAAAAATGCTATGGACAGAATCATGGTCTTATTCGGAATAATAAATGTCTTTTTCATTTCAAATTCTTTTCTCATTTGTTTTTCAAATCACTTTTTATATATCTGATAATTCTCCAGCGCTCTTCAGGTTTGAGCTGCCAGTTATATGCGCCCATAAATCCAGACACGGACCCCAGAGTCAGGACGTGATAGAGCTCACCATCTGGCTTATTCTGTACGTAGTCCTTAACCAAAGAGGTCACTTCCTTGGTTATTTTTTTGGTGGTCACTAAATAACCATTCCCCTCACCGTGGGGCCCATGGCACATGGAGCAGTACATTTCGTACTTCTCTTTTCCGCCAGCTATCTGCTTAGACGAATTGGCTACGGGGTTGACCAGCTCCACGCCGGCCCGTTTTTGCTCCTCAATGGTCTTACTGTACTGAAAGGGAATGTGGCCTCGGGGAATTGCACCTCTCACCGGGAGCTGGGCGGTTTTTCCATCAGCATAATTTGGATTTTCCGAATAATACTCATAGGGAATCGCTCGCGCCATGTCGCTGACATAGGAGTGGCCGGGGTTATTTCGATCATCCCGACTGCATGCCGCAGTTAAGGCCAGCAGGCAGGGGGCGATTCGGAGTAAATTTTTAAAACTTTTCATTTTCACGTTCTGCACCTAAATGCTTTCAATGTTTTTCTTCATTTCTATCTCAGCGGCACCACTCTCTTTTAGCGCCTGAATAATCCCACTGCGCTCAGTCTCGGACATATGTTCAGGAATCTCAATCACGAGGGAGAATTTGTCATTGGTATTGCGCGCGTGAGCGAGCACCGGTTCCTTTCCTGGAAAAAGTTGCTGACGCGCAAAGAAGGTCACCACCGAAAGGATAATGCCAATACAAATTGTCATAACAAACATGATCACGATGAACGAAAGAGAGAGGGATGGCTTTCCGCCGATCGCGATGGGAAAATTGATTACAGAGGTCCAATATAAAAAGAGAAAGGTTACCACGGTGCCTCCCAGTCCATAGGCGAAGGCCAGATAGGGAAAGCGAGTGGTAAGCTCAAGCTCATGAAACACCTCATGAATGGGATATGGGGTAAAAACATTTTTGATATAAATGTGGTTTTGCTTAATGCTTCGGATGGCATTCACAAAAATCTCTTCCTTATCGTAGGTGCCGACTATATTGTTACTTTCAATTCTTTTAAACATCTTTATGGCCGCTTGTTGATTTTATAATCCCCTTCACCTCACTGATCGCGATCATGGGAATAAATTTAAAAAAGAGCAGTAAGAACAAGGTAAAAATGCCTATGGTTCCTATATAGATCCCGATCTCCACCACGGTGGGAGAATAATCTGTCCAGCTGGACGTCAAAAAGTCCTTCGAAAGTGAGGTAACAATAATGACATAACGCTCAAACCACATCCCCAGATTAATAAACAAGGAGATGGCGAAGACGATTGCCAGATTCCTTCTGATCTTTTTAAACCAGAAGAGCTGGGGAATGAGGGCATTACAAAACACCATCCCGTAAAACCCGATCATGTGATCGCCGGTAATTCTGTTTTTGAAAAAAGTATAGAACTCATACTCACTGCCAGAGTACCAGGCGATAAAGATTTCCGTGGCATACGCGGTTCCCATGATGAGGCTGATGAAGACTAAAATTCTGGCGATGGCGTCGATATGACTTTCGGTGACGTAGGCCTGGAAATTAAAATATTTTCGAATGAAAATCATCAGTGTCAGCACCATGCCAAATCCGGAAAAGATGGCCCCCACCACGAAATAGGGTGGAAAAATAGTGGTGTGCCAGCCGGGCATAACTGAGGTGGCAAAGTCCATGGAAACAATCGAGTGGACTGAAATTACCAACGGAGCTGTTAGCCCGCCGAGGATTTGCGACAAGGCCTCATATCTCAACCAGCCGCGGGCGGAGCCGACCCAGCCAAAACTTAAAGTGCCGTAAATTACTTTTTTGACCTTTGACGTTGTTTTGTCTCGCATGGAAGCAAAATCAGGAATCATCCCCACGTACCAGAAGATGGCCGAGGCCATGAGATAGGTACTGATGGCAATAACGTCCCAAAATAAAGGCGAATTAAAATTAACCCAGAGAGGGCCTCTTGAATTTGGGTAAGGAAAGATAAAAAAGGCCATCCAAACTCTGCCCATATGAATCATGGGAAAGATACCGGCGCATAAGACTGCGCCAACCGTCATCGCCTCAGCGGCGCGGTTGATCGAGGTTCTCCATTTTTGACGTAGGATCAGAAGGAAGATGGAAAAAGCGGTACCGGCATGCCCGATTCCGATCCACCAGACGAAATTAATAATATCCCAGCCCCAGGCCATGGAATTATTAAGCCCCCAGCTACCGATTCCCACGGTAATGGTTTCATAACCGGCCCATAGGCCAAAGGCAATCGCCAAGAGGCTGACGCCGAGGGCGACGAACCACCAAACAGGCGGCTTGTTCTGCTCCATGGGCCTTAGAATATCGGCGGTGATCTCAGAGTAGGTTTTATCGCCTTCAACCAGGACTCCTCTCACATTTGTATTATACATAGTCTTTCTCAACTATTTTAATTTTTGTCATATAGCCTACGGCATTCGCGGTATTTAACTCTTCCAGTAACGAATATTTTCTTTCATCTTTAAAGGCGACCGAGATCTGAGAATTTGGATTGTTTAAATCTCCAAAGATCATGGCACTGGCCGGACAAGACTGGAGACAGGCCGGTTGAATATCACCATCTGCCAGCGGTCGATTTTCTAATTTAGCTCTCAGTTTGCCTTCCTGAATTCGCTGCGCACACAGGGAGCACTTCTCCACCACGCCGCGAGTTCTGACCACGACATCGGGATTTAAAACCATGGTCCCCAGATCACTATTCATGTTGAAGTCGAATTTGGGATTCTTACTATACTCAAACCAGTTGAAGCGTCTGACTCTGTAGGGACAGTTATTCATGCAGTATCTGGTGCCTATGCATCGATTGTAGGCCATCTCGTTTAGGCCCTCGTGACTATTTTGAGTGGCCTCGACCGGGCAGACATTCTCGCAGGGAGCATTGTTGCAATGCTGACACATAACCGGCTGGAAAAATACCTCCGGACGGTCGATCTGCTCCGAATAGTATCGATCGACGCGCATCCAGTGCATGATTCTTTTATTGCGAACCTCATCTCGTCCCACCACCGGAATATTATTTTCGGCCTGGCAGGCGATGACACAGTTGCTACATCCGGTGCAGAGATTAAGATCAATCGTCAGGCCCCAATGGTGACCATTAAACTCTCGGGTTTTATAAAGCGAGATCTCTTTCTTAACATTTTCAAAGTGTGCCTCATTGCCGGCGGCGGGGTTCTTTTTATACTCATGAAGAGCGGCATGGTGCACATGATTTCGCCCCTCCATGGTGTGGTGAGTTTGAGTCAGGGCAAAGATATAGTTGACACCCGTGGGTGATATTTTAAGATTGCTGCCGCTGTAATTTTTTGTCTTGCCTAAGGTGACCAATTTATAACTATTTTTTCCAACTGACTCCGCCACCTTTCCGGCGCTGGTACGCCCGTAACCCAGGGCAATCGAGAGTGTATTGCTGGCCTGTCCGGGTTGGATCAGAACGGGCAGCTCAAAAAGATCGTTTACGATTACATTATCACCAAGTTTGAGATGGTATCGCTTGGCAAATGAATCGGGGATGGCGAGATAGTTATCCCAGCACACCTTGGAAACCGGGTCCGGCAGCTCTTGTAGCCATGGATTGTTGGCATGCTTGCCGTTGCCGATGCCGATATTTTCAAAAACGGTAAACTCAAACCCTTCCACTTTGGTTGTGACAATAGCGGAGGCCACCTGGGCAAAATCCGCTTCCCCAAACTTTGCCGCCCAAGAATTGCCTTTCAAACTTGTTTTATCTTGGGCAACAAAGACGCCCTTTTGCAGGACATCCGTCCAGAAAGAGTGAAAAGAAAGAGAGTTTGACTGCAAGGGAAAGATTTTCTCCTGCCAATATTTTTGCAGATAAAGATAGTAAGGATTTTCCTTTACTGCATCTTTGGCGGCATCTTTTTTTATCGCCGGATCACTACTCCACTTCAGCAAACTTTCTTGAGCTTGCCGGGTATCAAACAGTCTATTGATGGTGGGTTGGCACAAGCTAAAATGATTCTTTTTTGGTTCAGCATCGTTCCATGATTCTAAAAAATGGTTGTCAGGACAGACATAAGTCACAAGAGCGGCCGTTTCATCCAGCGTTTCCGAAAAAGAAACGGATAACTTAACCTTGCCGAGTCCGTTGATAAATTTATCGGCCCGGGGATAATCATAGGCGGGATTTACATTATACAACAGAATTGCCTTAACCTCACCGCGCTCTAACCTATCAACGAGATTGTCCATTCGGCCATCGATGGCCTGCTTAACGTACACCGGAGTGTCGTTATCAATTGTCGCTCCGTAGCTCCCAATTATTTCATTAATCTTATTCACCACTATCTGGTTACCGAGATCGTTTGATCCGGAAACAACCAGGGCATGCCCTCTTTTTGCCCACAGCTCCTCGGCCAAGCTACTCACAATAATCTGGGAGTCAGGCGCGGAAACCTGGGGTTTGCCGATCTTCCCGGCCAGCGCATTATAGAGATTCAAAAGAATAATCCCTTCTTCAGAAGGGTTTATGGGGATTCTGAAATCAGCATTGCTGCCAGTCAGAGTTAAGGTGGACTCAAATTGAACATGTTTCACCATGTTCGTATTATTTTTTGTAATTTTGCGGCGGCCGGAGTACTGCTTGGTGAATTCCGTCGGGGAAATCCAGGTTCCAAGAAAATCAGCGCCAAAACTCACAATTAAGTCGGCCTTGGCAAATGAATAGGAGGGAAGATATTCTTTCCCGCTTGTCAGCTTATTGGCCTCAATAATGGCGGAGGCCGAGATGGCGTCATAGGCGATAATTTCCGTGGTGGGAAACTTTTTAGCAAAATCTTCCAGGACACTTCGGGTGGTGGGACTGATGATGGTGGAGGTCAGAATAACAATTTTTTCGCCTTTCTTGCTGATCTCACTCAATCCGCTCACGATCTCAGAATCGATGGAATCCCAGGTCGTTTTAGCTTTTGCCTTCAGCGGTGTTTTTAGCCGAAAATCATCATACAAACTTAAAACGGAGGCCTGAACCTTCGCGGAAGTTCCTCCGCCCGTTAAGGTCGAAAGCTCATTGCCTTCAATTTTAATCGGCCGCCCTTCTCTCGTCTTTACCAGGATGCTGCAATATTCATTTCCATCAAAAAAAGTGGAGGCATAGTAATTCGCGTTGCCGGGAACAATTCCATCAGGTTTTACCAGATAGGTAATGGCCTTATGAACCGGGGTCTCACAACCTGACAGCATGGATACGGCGGCAAGATTAAATCCCATCTTAATCAGACCGCGTCGAGTTAGAGAGAGTTGGTTTTTGGCCTCCTCATCAGTGATACCTTCGTCCGAAAATTCAGCTTCAGTTGAAGTCGGTCCCTGCGCCATGACCTCAAGCTCTTCAATGCTTCTCCAGTATTTTTTCATGTTAATTTCGCCCTCTTCCCAATTTCCGCGTCTCTAGTAGTGACATTTTTGACAATTGTTTCCACCAATATCATTAACCGTCACCTGCGCAAGACCACCTGACTTCAAAGCTTCATGCTGTTTATAGGAGGTGTAATATTTATTATCAAAGTCGACTTTGGTGTCTCGATGGCAATTCACACACCAGCCCATACTCAGGTCGGTGACCTGCTGGACTCGGCCCATCTGGGTCAAATCTCCATGGCACTTATCGCATTTTACTTTTCCCACCTGAACGTGTTGGGCATGGCTGAAAAATACGTGATCTGGCAAATTATAAACTCTAACCCACTTCACTGACTTCCCGGACTCCACCGCCTCATGAATCTTCTCAATTTCCGCTTCGCCGGTGTTGGCCCCCGTCCTGATCAGGTTATGACAGTTTAAGCATAAGGTCGCGGGGGGAATTGAGGCGTGTTTGCTTTCATAAACGCTGGTATGGCAGTAGGCACAGCTAATTTTATTTTCGCCAGCGTGAAGCTTGTGGGAAAATTTTATAGGCTGATCCGGCTCATACCCCAAGCTGTTCCCGAGAGTCACTGCCTCTTCGTTGAGTATTCTGCCGATGAGCGCGAGGGATAGCAGAATAACGAGAAAATGAAGCCCCCGATATTTTAAAAACTTTGTGAAAAAGAGATCGACCAAGGCCAAGAGCAAAAGAGAGATGGCGAGAATGGCCAGCCAGTTGGTTGAGTGAGGGGCAAGGCTAAAATCGTTGTCCAGAAATTTCGGATTTGCTTTTAGTTTCTTACTCTCGGCCGCAATATATCTTAGGAGCGCCTGAGTTTCCTCACGAGTAAAGTCATGATCCGGCATGGGTAATTTTTTGTTGGCCAAGAAGAGTTCAAGCGCGACCTTGTCTCCCCTCTCGATCATCGACGTCGAGGATTGGATAAATTCAATGAGCCATGCTTCCTCATGCCTGGCCTGGACATCCGAAAGATCAGGTCCGATTAATTTTCCCTTCCCGATCGAGTGGCAGCGAGCACAGGAAAAAAACATATCTTGCGGCGAGCGCATCGGTGCGGAAATGGCGGTTGCGACGGGGTCAGGTGATTGTGCTTTTGCGAGAGGCGAAATGGGCCCTGCCATAGTCAGTAGTAAAGAAAGTATGAACTTTGCCCAGGCCTTTCCCATTACGTATCCCTCAGAACTTTTTTAACCCCGATTAATCCAACCCTGGGCCTCGACCCAAGCAACAATCTCTTCAAAATGCAAGTTTGAGTGCGATAATAACATGTGATTATGTGTTTATCAAACATATCTTTTAAAGCACTTACAGTGGCGAAACGTGGCACCGCTTCCAAGAGTGTCTTTTTTACATATTGGCCTGGCAAAGGATGGGTGCTTCACGATAATGCACCGTTTGTCAGGAGGCCTTTATGCCGTTTTTTCGCGCCGTTTTGGGAATCTTATTACTGATCAGCGCGATCGCTCATGCCGACTGGCGAAGCTCATATCCCCCATCCCCCCTGCCGACAGTCACCAAGCAAAAGTTGCAGGAGCTTGAAAAGCAAATTAAACAGCTCGTGCCAGTTTGTGTCGATGAATTGGAAAGGAAATTTGACCGGCCTTGGAAACGTCAAGCATCGGGATGGCCGGTGCGTTTACAGGTCAGTCTGATGTCCGCACTTGAGGCCGCGCTCGTATCCGATTCCGCCGCCACTCGCGGGCATTTTTTTATTCGAATGAACTTTGATCCCTATCCATTTTTAAGTGGAAACCTTGATCTTAAAACCGCCGTCTGTCACGAGTCCGTGCATGCCTACTTTCGCTACCAGCTGAGTTTCTTCAAATATGTTCGTCTGCCACGTTGGGCGCGGGAAGGAAGCGCCGTGTATTTGAGCGGACAACTTGCTCAGACCGAATACCGCGCTTTATATCGCGCGTTTGTCAATGGCGCGCCAGTGATCAATGGGCTGGATGAAGGAAAGCACAATAATGATGAGCGTTTTGAAGATGCCCTGGCCTTCCAATTTTTCCAGCAGGATAGTGAGGCTGCTATCTCGGTACTGCAGCAGGTGCTGGAGGGAAAAAATATTTATGAGGCCGTCACGGAAAGCACTGGTCTGGCGAAGAATGACCTGCTCCTCCAGACGCGAAAATATGCCAATCAGCACTTAGAGGCACGCAAGAGTGAGCTCTCGGCCGCCATGCTGACCGCGATCAAAGAATGGGGGGCCCCCGGGACGCGCCCAAAGGCCGAGGAATATTTTTTACAAAAAGTTAGGGAAGGTCTTGAGATTGAAAACAACGTCACTTTGGATTTTGCCATGAGCGTGTCCTTCGCGTTGGAAACATCTCATAACAAGGAAAGCGCACTTCTAGTTCTGCCGCTGTTCAAGCGTATCGAACAGGAAGTGCCCGGATATCTTTATGGACACAATCTGGCGATACTCAGAAATCAGATTGCCGGTCTCTCGCTAAAAGTTGAACAGTATAGCGAAGCTCTCACCTATTATGCGCGTATTTTTAATGAGCATGCCGAAGCACCCATTTTACAGAAGGCCGCCCCGGCGGGAATTTTGCGATCCCTGGTGGGATTAAAAGACTGGGCCAAAGTTTTACCCTGGACCAAAAACGAAAGCGACCTCGACAAGTCCACAATTGCCGAATACCACTATTATCGCGCCCTCGCCTATCGGGCCTTGAACAAGGTCAAAAAGGCCAAGAAACTTTTCCAAGAGGTCTGCAAGTCTGAGGACAATGCTCAGTTCAAAGAAAAGGCATGCGCGGAACTTCACTAGCTCATCTCTTTGAAAAAATTACTCTCTTAATTTTATCCCCGGGCCAAAGCCAGCACAAAGATGTTAGCAAGTTTGCAAACGTTCAGAGGGGAGTTATGAGGGCATTATTAGTATTGCTAGGACTGCTGTGTATGCAGGTAATCGAAGTGAGCGCTTATGAAGTAAGCCAAGATAGCAAGTATATTTATATTAAAAGAAATTTATCCGAGACTTCGTCCGCAGATCACCAGGAAATTGTGGCCGAGCAGATTGAAATTTTAAAAGGAAAATTGAGCAAGTCACTCAAGTCCTTATATCTGGACACCACTTTGCTGGATCGGCTGCAAATCAACCGTGAGGAAATCGGCGGTCTTCTCACCCGGATGGAAGAGATGGGTCGGGAAATTTCTATCTCCAGCGGCATCCGTCTCCATGATGCCATTCCCAATGGCTTCATGATCGTGGGTGGCGCCAAAGTTTCGGGAAATTATTTTGTCGGCATCGGCGGTTCCATGACGTTGGGACTGGTTTTCGTGCCCAAGCGAGTTGATCGCATCAACAAAATCACCAAAGCATCCACTCACTATTATGAGTTGGACTGGTCGCTGATCGGATGGCCGTCTTTGGATTTGGGCGTTGGCGCCGGGGCCGGAGGACGCGGTCGCCTGGGCGTTGGTTTAATTTGGGGTAATCTCAACAAGGCCGCGGATTTTTCAGGATTCACGGTAGGTCTTTCGGCCTCAGGAACGGTGGGGCCGGTGGGCGGCAACATCAAGGCCGGACTGACCGACTTTGAGCTCACCTCCAAAAATAAATTTAAGTATTTTTTCCTTCTTGCTCAATATGATGCCGGCATCGCCGCCGAAGCTGAAATCCATTTTGCCGGGGCCTATATCGCCAATGCCACTGAGGTGGCCCGGATGCTGGGTTATGGCACAAGTACCTTTGGCGGCACCACCACAGCTCCTGCAAAGTAGCACTTCCTGTAGAGGGTTTGCACATCGGATGTCCAACTCTATGGCCCCGCCGTTCTGTTAAAATACTCCTGTAATCATGTTTATTAAGGAGATTTTTATGAGCGTCGCAGAGTTTGTCGCTCCCTTTCTTATTCTCTCTTTCACCGATATCTCGGCCTGCACCGAGCGAACAGTCTACAGTGAGGAGCCAGAAGTCCTATCGCTCGGGCATTCCTTTTGGCCGGAAGGTTATCAGATCCCCGGTAAGGAAAAGATGCAGTTTTTTGCCAAAATTCCGGATGAATTTGAGAGTCTCTCAAGCGATGAGAATCTTAAGAACGGGGTTAAGGCCCTGAAGCAGGAGAGCTATAAGGAACTATTTAATAACCTGGATAATATCCGCCGCAACATTGATAGGATACGCGAGAGCTTAATAGAGTTTGATTCTTCCACCTAAAATGGCGATAATGCCGCCATGGAAAAGATCAATGTTGCCATCGTGGGCGGTGGGGTGATCGGTTGTGCCCTCGCGTATGAGTTATCGCGCCAAGGCCTAACCGACGATATCTTTTTATTTGAAAAGCAGTCAGCGCTCGGGGATGCCCAGTCCGGGCGAAATTCCGGAGTCATACACGCTGGCATCTATTATCGGACTGACTCGCTCAAGGCCCGCCTGTGCGTCGAAGGCAATGGACTTCTCTATGATTTCTGCCGACAGCACCTTGTGCCATCAGAGCGAGTGGGCAAACTGGTGGTGGCCTGCTCTGATGAGGAGGTGGTGCGCCTTGAGAAGCTGCTTGTTGTGGCCAGGGCCAATGGGGTCCCGGATGTAAAACTGCTCAACACCCAAGAGATTAAAAAATATGAACCCAATGTGGAAGCCAAACAGGCCTTGCTGGTTCCTTCAACAGGCATCGTCGATGCCGCAACCTATGTTCAAACCCTGAGCTCACTGGCCGCTAATAAGGGCGTCTCCCTTCTGACAAGTTTTGAAATCACCCACATTACTCCTGAAGGCGGGGGCCTTCTTATCACCGGCCTCCATCACGGACAAGAAGAGCGTTTTTTGGCCAAAGCCGTTGTCAATGCCGCCGGACTCTACTCGGATCGAGTCGCCAAAATGATCAACCCCGATTGGCCGGTGGAGATAGAACCGCTGCGTGGTGAGTATTATAAATTTAATCGCAGGAAGAGAGACGGAATTTGGCTCAACCAATACAACGTCTATCCGGTGCCCGCGCGGGTAGAAATAGGCAATCGGCAGGTGGAAGTGGTGGGTGTCCACCTCACGCCCACCTTTACCGAGTTGCTCGATGGCCGTTACGCCCTGGGGGATATTGTGACGGTGGGACCGGAGTTCGTTTATGTGGATGACCGAGAGGATTTTGCCAGAGGACGGAAGGCAAAATCTTTTTTCCATCAGTTTGCCAAACGCTTTTTTCCCGAGCTTGAGGAAGATGATTTGCAGGAAGATTTCTCGGGCATTATGGCAAATTTGAAAGGTCATAATGATTTTATCATTGAGGCCGACCAAAAATATCCGAATTGCATTCACGCGGTGGGTATCGATTCTCCCGGTCTGACCTCTTCTCTTGCCATCGCGCGAAAGATCTCGGCGCTCCTGTCCTTTATCATGTGACCGAGTGACTTCCTCAAGCGGCAGATGTTTTGTGCACTTGTAATATTTTATCATGCGAGCAAATATCTGGAGAGGGGCACTGAGTTTTGGTTTGTTAAACATTCCGGTGCGACTGGCGAAGGCGGAAGAGGAAAAGAATCTGCATTTTTCCATGCTGGACGAAAAAAATCTTGCCCCTATTAAATATAAAAAAATTAATGCCATCACAGGAAAAGAGGTTCCCTACGACCGAATCGTCAAGGGCTATGAGTATAAGAAAAATGAATACGTGGTCATGACCGAAAGTGATTTTAAGGCCGCCAATGTTGAGGCAACGGGGACAATCGATATCGGCAGTTTTGTGAATCAGGAAGAGGTTGATCTCATGTATGTGGAAAAACCCTATTACCTGGTTCCCGAAAAGAATGCGGAGAAAGGCTATTTTCTCCTGTGCGAAGCGATGAAGAAAAGCAAGAAAGTGGCCTTAGCAAAGATTGTCATGACCACCAAGCAACATCTCGCCTTGATCATGGTCCGAGGAGATTTTCTGGTCCTTGAACTTCTGCGCTTTGCCCATGAGGTTCTGGATACCAATGAGGTCGAGTATTTTAATGCCATTAAAAAGGCCAAATTCACCGCAAAAGAATTGGCCATGGCCATGCAGCTGATTTCAGACATGACGGAAAAATGGAATCCTGTGCACTACAAGGATACCTACTACGACGATTTGAAAAATATTATCGATAAAAAAATAAAAAGTGGAAAAGGCAAGGTGGTTCAAGAGTATGAGTTGCCTAAAGCGGCCAAGGCCACCAATATCATCGATCTAATGCCGCTCTTGAAGGCCAGTCTTGAGAAGAAAAAGAAAAAACGAGCATGAAAAATGCATTCAGGGCCTATCATAAGAAAAGGGACTTTCGCAAAACGTCCGAACCTTCCGGCGTCCTAAAAAAGAGAAAAAATAAGGTGCCCATCTTTGTGGTTCAGGAGCATCATGCCTCCCATCTGCATTATGATCTCAGGCTGGAGTTAGATGGTGTTTTAAAAAGCTGGGCCGTTCCCAAGGGCCCCTCACTTAACCCCAAAGACAAAAGACTTGCGGTGGAGGTTGAAGATCATCCTCTGGCCTATGCCAATTTTCACGGGACCATTCCCAAGGGCGAGTATGGCGCGGGCAAAGTCATTATTTGGGACAGGGGAACTTGGACCATGGATAAAGACCCCCACGCGGGGCTAAGAAATGGCAAATTAGAATTTACCCTTCATGGGCGCAAGCTCCATGGAAAGTTTGTGCTGGTTCGCCTACTCGATAGCAAATCCAGTAAAAAAAACTGGCTCCTGATGAAGAGAATGGATGAGGATGCCGATGGGAAATTTGCTCAAATGCCTGGCTTTATTTTTCCCCAGCTGGCCACCCTGGTGGAGACGCCCCCCACCTCGGCGAAATGGCTTCATGAAATCAAGCTTGACGGCTATCGATTGCAGCTGCATCTGAAGGACCGAAAGGTCACAATTTTCACTCGAAACGCGCAGGATTGGAGTGATCGCTTCCCCACCCTTTCCAACGCGCTGTCCTCTCTCAAGGCGAACTCGGCCATTTTCGACGGTGAGGCGGTGGTGATGGATGCGAGTGGGCGAAGCAATTTTGGCGGTCTGCAAAGTGCTTTATCGTCCCATGATCATAACAAGATCAGACTTTATCTCTTCGATCTTCTTTACCTCAATGGAGAAGATTTGAGACCACGACCACTGAAGGAAAGAAAAGCACTTTTGTTAAAGCTCATTGGGAAAGCTCAGGCCCCCCTCTTCTATAGCGAGGAGGTGCGAGGTCATGGATCGCAATTTTTAAAGAGGGCCTGTCAGTATCATCTTGAAGGAATCGTTTCTAAAGATCGAGAGGCTCCCTACACGTCAGGACGAAGCCGGATATGGTGCAAGTCAAAATGCGGTCAGCGGCAGGAATTTGTCATCGCCGGTTTTACGACAGGAAAAGGGGCCCGTTCCTCGGGGCCAGGGGCATTACTCCTCGGAGTCTATGACCGCATAAGGGGAAAAAAAATACTACGTTATACCGGCAAAGTCGGAACTGGATTTGACTTTAAAACGCTGGCAGAAGTTAAGCAAAAACTTGCGCGCCTCGAGGTCGGGTCATCGCCTTTTGGGACGAATGTTCCAAAGGAAAAAAACATCCATTGGGTCAAACCAAAGCTTGTGGCCGAGGTCAATTTTTCCGAATGGACCGCCGATAAACTTCTTCGCACACCCGTTTTTCTCGGACTTAGGGAGGATAAACCTTCAAAGCAAATTGTGCAGGAAAAGGCGATACAGGTGCATCTTACCCATCCGGATAAAATTCTTTTTCCGGCCGAGAAGATAACTAAAAAAATGATTGCGGATTATTATGACGAGGTCGCCCCGCTCATGCTTCCGTTGATTGAAAATCGTCCCCTTTCGTTAGTTCGCTGTCCGAGTGGTGCTCACAAAAAATGTTTTTATCAAAAACACCCCGGGGAAGGGAAGGTTCCTCCGTATTTGGTAAGCTTTAAGGTAAGGAAAAAATCAAACACAAGTCGTTATATGGCCTTAGAATCTGCACCTGGACTCAAAGGGCTTGTGCAGATGAATGCTTTTGAAATCCATACCTGGAATTGCCACTATCAAAATCTGCTTCAACCGGATCAAATCGTCCTGGACTTTGACCCTGATCCAAGTGTGAGCTTTAAAAGCGTCATCGCGGGCTGCTTGGCGATGAAAAAAACTCTCGATAGGTTAAAATTAAAAAGCTTTGTCAAAGTTACAGGGGGAAAAGGCCTGCATATCCACATTCCCATTGAGCCTATCTATTCCTGGGAACAAGTCAAGGCCTTCAGTAAGGTCTTGGCCGATGAGATGGCCTTGAGACACCCCAAGAAATTTACCTCAAACCTGTCCAAGCAGGTGAGAGGCGGTAAAATTTTTGTGGATTATTTAAGAAACGATTATGATGCGACGGCGGTGGCCCCCTACTCTTTAAGAGCGCTTGGAAATCGAAAATTCAGCTCTGTGGCACTGCCAATTTCGTGGAGCGAGTTGCCCAGGCTTAAAAGTTCCGACCAGTTCACCCTTGAGAAAGCATTACAGAAAATTAAAAGGAGAAGAACCGATCCTTGGGAAAAATTTCTGAGCGTAAAACAAAAGATCGCAATTCTTGATGCTACTTGCTGATACCTGGCCGGAAAGAGGGGAAAACCTTTCTACAGCGATCTTACAAGAAAAAAGCATTCTCCTTTTAGGCCCCCGTCGAACAGGCAAATCATCACTCATCGAACATGAGGTCAAACCAGACTGCTTAATTAACCTTCTCTGCCACACCAAGTGCTGGTAGCTCCACTGGTCCACATGTACATTACGAACTTAGAAATACAGATGCCAGTATTATGAATCCAGGTCTTTTGATTTTCGTCGATCACCCGATACATCAGCTCCTTTCGTTGGGTGAATGGCTTTTTGGAGGTTGACCATGCCTGCTTATCTTATTGTTTATGCATAAAAATATTTCTTCTAGACACTTAAGCTGGGCTTAAGTATACTTTATCGACATGAAACCTAAATACCCTCTTTTAAATGTGTTTGCTCTTATTGATTCTGGAAACTATTGGTTCTCAGCGCCAAGCAGGTCTTATCGCTCAGTGATGAATGTCTTTGCAAAAACGGAGACCCCAAAGACACCAGATGAGGCCGTGGCCTTCATTTTGTCCGGAATAAAGACACTGACCGAAAGAAATTTTGTTCAGACAGTCTTACAATGGGGTTCTGGTGCGGATGTGTATGGCGTAATTTACGATGGATATT
The DNA here is from genome assembly GCA_001769855.1 of Bdellovibrionales bacterium GWA2_49_15. GTDB lineage: Bacteria > Bdellovibrionota > Bacteriovoracia > Bacteriovoracales > Bacteriovoracaceae > GWA2-49-15. The sequence goes on from MEPP01000001.1 coordinate 577,674, forward strand.
CATGGTATATAAAATTTATGGTCGACGATGATGGGCTTCAAGAAATCTCGTTCCATGTGGCAGAAAAAGAAATGATTACTATTAGTGGGATGAAAATTCCTGCGGGAGAATTAAAATGAGCACAAAACGTTGCGGAGAATGCGGTTCAAAGAATTTGGACTTAAAGAGTCAGATAGGGAAACCCTATCCTTGGAAAGATTACCCTGCTGTTTTTTTAAGTAAAGACTATAAAGTGTTAGAGTGCGCTCAATGTGGAAACACTGTTGAGTCCGGGGCCGATGTCGCAAATTTGAGTAAACTTCTTCAAGAGACAGTGATTGAACAGACTCAAACTTTCATCGAAATGATTCTAACACGTGAGGGCTGCAAGCAAGCAGACTTGGCCGCTCACCTTGGAGTATCCCCAGAGCATTTATCCGAGGTAAAAAGTGGTCGGAAGCAACCAAGTTTTCAGACTTATAATTTTTTAAAAACTCTGGCCTTTGAGAATCGATCCTTTAGAGTGTCTGATCCTCAATACAACGTTCTTAAAAAGGCCATCTAACCAACATTTTTGTGACTGTGTCCGTTTTGTGTCCAAAAATTTGGAAAAATATATTAAAGTAATTAAAACAGTTCAATTAAAAACATGAATGCTCAAAGACAATCCCCTAATTTCATTAGTCGATTTTCATCATATCCGTTTTTCAAAAACGCCTGCGCCACTATTACCTGGACGGGCGCAGTTATGAAAAAGGAAACGACCAGGCTACCGAGCAACAAACTTCTAAGAACAAGTTAAATAAAACTATTAAACGCGCGGTTCGTTCCATTGGATTTGAGATTGAGGAGAACCCGCTCTGGCGTTAACGGAAGCTGAAAAAGTCGGGCACCCGTGGCATCATAGAGAGCATTGGCAATCGCGGCCCCTACTGTGATGATCGCCGGCTCGCCTCCCCCTTGTGCCGGTGCATTCTGGTTTGCCACGGTAAAGGTCTCTATCTTGGGTACCCAGGAAAAACGGGCAATCTTATAGGTGTCAAAATTGGTATCGAGAATCTCGCGCTCCTTGAAAGTCAGGCGCTCAGTGAGGGCATAACCCAGTCCCATGTTAATACAACCTTCCATCTGCATGGCCGCCCCTTCAGGGTTGACCACCTGGCCCATGTCCTGGACCACCACCACTCTCTTCACGCGAATCTGTCCGGTGCTTTTCTCCGCCGCGACTTCCGCGATCATGGCAACCGCAGTGCCGGCGTCGAGCCCGCACGCCACCCCATACCCCCTCCCACTCGGCCCTTTGCCCGGTTTCCAACCGAATTTATCTGCGGCCATCTTCAAAAGTGTTTGCATCTGTGCATCAGCGAAATGGCGCAGGCGAAACTCAACAGGGTCGATTCCCGCCTTGGCCGCCATAATATCAATTTGCGATTCCCGGGCGAACGTATTGGTACTATTTCCCGGGGCCCGCCATGCTCCAACTTTAAAAGGATGAAAATGTTGCGCGCTCGTTGAGGCGCTATCGAACAGCTCGCCATAGGCGCGGGTTCGAGAGTGAGGGATGTTGTAAAAGTGCGCCGCTCCCCGATCGCCGGCATAATAGACATCATAGGCCCAGGAGCAGATCTGGTTTTTACTGTCCAACCCAGATTTGATTTTTACGATGGCCGCCGGTCGAAAAGTGTCATTGTAGAATTCTTCCTTGCGCGTCCAGGCCAGCTGAATTGGCACAGGCCTCTTGAGTAATTTCGCGCAGCGGGCGACTTCGGTCACCTGGAGGTTTTGTGATTTACCGCCGAATCCTCCTCCCACAAAAATGGGCATGACTCTCACCTGCTCAGAGGAAATCCCCAGCACGCCTGCGACCTCATCCCGCGCGGCAAAAGGCGTCTGGGTCGAGGCCCACAGTGTTGCCTGCTGCCCATTAAATTGTATGACCGCCGTATGCGGCTCGATCGCCGCGTGAGCCACATAATCGTTAAGATACGTTTGCTCAAAAGTGACGCTGGCCTGCTGAGCACCGGCCGCCAGATTGCCTTGCTCTTCAATCACCTTTCCCTCTATCGCCACCTTCAGCAAGTGATCAAAGACATTGTTATCATCGAGCGCAAGGTTACCGAAGAACGGTTTGGCTTCCGCAAAGGTGGCCTTGATTTTTCCGAGAGCGCTTTCGGCCACCTCAGAGTTCTCATGCAGAACCGCGATAAAATCATTTTCCCGAACGATATGAACGCCTTTTACTTTCTGGGCCTCGGAGAGATCCACCTTAAGCAAGGTGGCACCATGGAATTTCGGCCGGAGTATTTTGGCATAGAGCATACCAGGCAGACGGATATCGCCGGTGTACTTGGCCGCTCCGGTTACCTTCTCCCGTGCATCACGGGGCGGATGTATCTTGCCCATGATTTTAAAATCGGCACTCTTCTTTAGGCCGACCTTGCCTGAAAGACGGCGCTCAATTCTTCGCCCTTGAGCAAGCTCACCATAGCTTACCTTGTGCGCCTTATTGCTCTTGTGGAAAATCACCCCGTTCTTCACAAATAGATCAGCGGTGGAAACGTTGAGCTTTTCCGAAGCGAGCTGCAGCAAAACCTGACGTGCCTCAGAGCCGGCCCCTCTCAAGGCCGGCCCGAAGACACGCGTGCTTAAGGAACCCCAGGTTCCCATATCCCACGGACAAAGATCGGTGTCACCCATCACCATATTTACAGATTCCAGCGGAACATCAAGTTCATCCGCCAGCATCATCGCAAGTCCGGTATAAATCCCCTGCCCCATCTCAATTTTTCCGGTAAAACAATGAACCTTGCCGTCAGCGTCGATTTTAAGAAAAGCGTTGAAATCGGTGGGTAGTGGTCTTCGAGTTCGACCACCCTGGGCCAGGGCGGGAGATTCACCAATGAAGAAAAAAAGAAAAATTCCACTGCCGGTAAGTTGTAAAAAACCACGGCGACTTATCTTAGTTTTCATATTGTTTTTCCTCTCTTCATTTCCAGCGCCGCGACCTCGATAGCGCGAACAATTCGTGTATGGGCGCCACAGCGGCAAAAATTATTTTCCATACCTTGGACAATTTGCGATTGAGAGGCCTTTGGATTTTGACGCAAAAGCGCATATGCATTCATGATCATGCCAGGGGTGCAGTAGCCACATTGAAGGGCACCATGCTCAATAAAGGCGGTCTGAAGCGGGTGCAAAGAATCACCTTTGGCCAATCCTTCGATCGTAAGCACCTCATGGTCTTGGACATTTTTGAGCGAGGTAACACAAGAGCGCACCGCCTTGCCATTCATAAGTACGGTGCAGGAACCACAGTGACCTTCGCCACAGCCATATTTGGTGCCAGTCAGACCGAGTTCTCCCCGCAGGGCGCCGAGCAAGCTACCACTTCCCTCTGAAGCAGGGACTTTGACTGGATTTCCATTGAGTTTAAATTGAATCTGATCTTCCACAGAAACCTCCGGCGGTTCTCGCTTGCGAATATTAGGACTTCTTTAAAATTAATTATGTTTTATGAATATGATTTGAGTTCCATCAAGGAGTGATTAAATCCCGGCCAGTTTTCGTGCCAGGTAATCGTAGAGAAAGTCTGGCAGCAACCGGTTGAAGAAGGTCACAATTCGCATCTGCCAGGGAAAGGCGACAGTACTCTTTTTTTTCGCAACGCCCGTCAGGATTTTTTGGGCGGCAACCTCAGGAGTCATCATAAAGAGCGGGGGCACAGTATTTTGCTCAGTCATGGCGGTTTTGACATAGCCAGGAAAGAGCGTTGTGACAGAAATTTCCTGGTTTTTTACCTCTAATCTTAGGCTTTCCATAAATACCGCCACGGCCGATTTGGCGCTAAAATAGGGCGCGCCTTTCACCATTCCGCGATAGACACCCAGGCTGGAAGTTCCGACAATATGCCCGCGTTTATTTTTTAGCATGTGATTTAATACCGGAATCACAGTGTTGCAAAACCCGATAAAATTGACTTCAAAAACTTGCTGCGCGAGCGCCTGGTCGTAGGATAAAAAAGAGTTGGTGCCCTTGATTCCGGCATTGGCGAACAGAATATCCACCTCCACCTTGCCGCAAATTTCTTGCAAAGCCCCCTCCAGCTTCGCCTTATCCGTAATATCTAAAAGATAAATCGAAGGAGTCTTGTTGGAAGCACTCACCGCTTGCCTAAATTTTTTCAAGGACTCCTGGGAATTATCGATACAAAAAAGATTCTGACAGAGGGGCAGTAACGCCTGAGACAGACTCAAGCCAATGCCATTGAAGGCCCCGGTTATAATAATATTTTTTCCGGAAAAATATTTTTCGCTACGGAGGTCCATGTGGTTCAACTTTAAGTTGCTCTTACCTATCCTTCAATTATATCATAGGCGTAAAAGTAAATAACGAGGTAAAAATGAAAAAAGAAACTTGGACCAAAGAAAATCAAGAGAACCTAATTGGGGACGTGAGATTAGAAATTCAAGTCCTGGCCAATATCATCGAGGAAAGAAATGATTTTCTGAAGTTCCTGCAAAAGGAGCTCAAGGAAATGAAGGCCCCCAAAGCACCAGCGAAGGCCCGGAAGAAGTAAGGAGAGAAAGATCGTGCCCTATACACTACAAGTCGGTACCAGCGCTTCGCTCGATCGTCTGGAAAAGCTGATCATGGAACGGCTCAAACCGGGTGCTGATAAGGCCAAGGTCGACGCCCGCATCTGGGATTTATTTGGAGAGCAATGGGCAGTGATGTTTACCGACTTGTCAGGCTTTTCCCGCAAAACGGCGGAGTTTGGCATTATTCATTTTCTCCAGGTCATTTTTGAGTCGGAGCGAATCTTAATTCCCATCATCGATAAGCATGATGGGATTCTTCTGAAAACTGATGGCGATAGCCTGCTCATCATCTTCCGTCGCACCCAAAAGGCCATCGAGTGCGCCATAGAGATGCAACAGACCCTTAAGGTTTATAATAAGTCGCTGCCTGAAGAGGAGAAAATCCTGCTGTGCCTGGGAATCGGTTTTGGTCCCATGCTTCGAATCGGCGACCGCGATGTCTTTGGCCCCGAGGTCAATGCCGCCAGCAAGCTAGGTGAAGATATCGCCAAGCAGGGGGAAATTCTGGTCACCGAAGGGGTTAAGAAAAACCTGGAGCTGACGCCAGCGCACTCCTTTGAACCCATTACCGAAATCCCACCGGGGGCCAGCGCCGCCTTTCGACTTCGCTACACCTTATAACGCATTCAATAACATGAAACCAAAATCCTACTATCACGCTCACGAAATGGCCTATCAACAAATTAAATCCAAAGGATTTGTTGGTTGGGGAAATGCCAAAACGATTGAGGAACTGGGCGACATTGAAATGCATGAGTTCTTAAAATCCTCAACTAAACGATGGATTCAAAATCCTGAAGGTAAAATGGCCCTCGATCTTGGGTGCGGTAGTGGCACGACCGCATTCACATTAGCAAAATTAGGATTTTCCGTAAGAGGGATCGATATTTCTGAAACGGCCATCGCAATGGCCACTGACCTTGCCAAAAAGCAAAACCTAAAAATACGTTTTGAAGTCGGAGATATCCTGCAACTTGATAAGTTGAATGAACAATTTGATTTGATCTATGATAGTCACTGTCTTCACTGCATCGTCTTCGATGAGGATCGTCGCCTGGTTCTAGAAGGGATAAGGAATGCTCTAACCGATTCGGGAATCTTTTTATTAGATACGATGATCGCAATGGATAAGGTAAATCCTGCTGATGGTCTTGAAATGCTTCGCTTTGACACTGACTATATCCTTTGGCACAAGACGAGCACATCCTCAGACCGCGGAGTTATTGAAATCGACGGCCAATATTGGTGCGCGCAAAGAAGAATCTACCCGGAAGCAAAAGTCCTGGACGAAATTTCGGAAGCTGGTTTCAAGGTGATGATGAAATCCCTCGATTCTCAGGGTGAAAATCACCCACGTTTGCTTCGCTTAGTTCTTAAGCGTTGATCCATCTTTACGTTCACTTCTTAACTCTATTACGAAGCTCATTCCATTTCTTACACAACTCTTGGACGGAAATATCAATTTTCTCCATCAATTCCTTTGGGTCTTCTCCATCTTTCAACATGGATTTTAAAATATCCATGCCGACGCAAAGTTCCTGGCCACGATTTTTTAAATCATGAAAGTTTTTATAGAAATCTTCACTGTACAGCATGGGATTGTTTCACCTTCGAAATCGTTTTATAAAATGTGTTGTTGGATATTCCGAGTTCAGAAATAGTTTGATTAACCTTGCCACTGTTTTCCCCAAGGGTTTCCTGGATCAGTTCCAATTTGATCTGCTCCAGCAGCTCGTAAAGTCCATGCGCTATGCAATATTTGCGAATTAGATCAGTCAGGAGGCTTTCCTTTTCAGATTTCGGTCTGTCTGATTTACCGTCAACGATATAGGTAGGAATATCGATCATGTCAATCAGACCTCGATTCTTCTGAACAAGAAACCCAATAACTTTTTCCAACTCTCGGACATTGCCCGGCCAATCATGCGCCTCAAGTTTCTTGCGTGCATCTTTGCTCAGGACGATACGCCGGTTCGCCTTTTTCAAAAAATGATTAATGAGAAGGGAAATATCTCCCGGTCTCTCAATCAACGGAGTCAAAGCTATATTGATGCCGGAAATTCGATAAAACAAATCACGACGAAAAGTTCCCACGGTGATTTTATCCAAGAGATCATCACATGTTGCCGAGACTACGCGAAAATCCGATTTCACCATTTCGGTTCCGCCCACAGGAAGAAAGCACTTATCCTCCAAGGCCTTGAGCAGCTTCATTTGTAATGACATGGGCATTGTTCCGATCTCATCCAGAAAGATCGTACCGCCATTGGCCTCCGTCAAAAGCCCTTTTTTATCACCGGTTGCGCCGGTGAATGCCCCCTTCATATGACCAAATAGTTCGGACTCTAACAAAGTTTCGGTCAGGGCCGAGCAATTGACTTCCACCAATTTGCCTTTGCGGGAGGAAAGCGCATGGATTTTTTTTGCGACAAGAGTTTTACCACAACCCGTAGGCCCCAAGATAAGCAAGGGAAGATCGGAATTTCTCGCCTCGGCAATGACAGTAAGTACCCTTTTGGTTTTTTCATCTTGAGTGATGAATTCATTCTCAAAAAATGAATCCATCTTATACTGCTCACCGTTCATGAGGAATCGCCCAACCACCGTCTCAATAGTGTTCTCCTCATCGCCTTTAACATAATAGTCCTTAGAGCCGGCAATATAGGCCTTTTCGACGACTTCATCACGATCTTCAGAACTCAACACCACAGCGTAAATGCCATGCTTGACGGCTTCTTCGATCACCTCAAGGCCATCCATCTCTCCATCAATATTCATATCAATAAACGCCAAATCGATTTTGTCCCGAGATAAGATTCGTTTCGCCATGGAAGTGTGGGCGGTTTCATAAACCTGGCCAAACTTTTTGAGCTTACTCACCAGTCCCATTCTTAAGATATCGCTATCTTCGACAACTAATATATTGATTTTACTGGCCACAATAATCTCCAGAGGGAACGTATTCTTAATTGAGAAGAAAAATAATGCTTTTTGAATTTTTTAGCAAGGGCCCGAGCAACTATTGCAAGGATTGCTCGATAATGGCCTGGAGTTTTGAGCGTTGGGGCGGGGACGGCAATGTATCCAAGGCACCTTCCTTAAGAATTTGCTTTACCAAGCTTGGGTCCTCGAGATTACTGACCATATAGACAGGTATGTCAGGCCAGCGAGTCTTGAATTCCTTTACGACATCAAGGCCCGTAAGCTGCCCGCAACGGTCCATATAGTAATCAGAAAATACCACATCTGGAGGCATGGTCAGACTGGCCTGAATGAGATCTTCGCCGCAGCTAAAAACTTCAACTTTGGCCTGGCTATCTTGGGTAATTTTTTGAATTTCTTTTTTAAGATGCCTACCCAAAATGGCGGAATCGTCACAGACATAAATCACAGGAGTTTTTTTGAGCTGGACAACGGTCTTTGGGATTTCCTTCAAATGAGACGCGATAAAAATCACCAGGTCCTCACTGACAATTGGTTTTGGTGCGAACTCCCTACCCTCTGGAAGAAAGTCTGGGCGACGATTGGAGTGGACTAAAATCGCCGGCGCATTCGGATCACCTGCCAGAGCTTTCAAATATTCTTCGCCATTTTTGCGCTGACCGAGATCTAAATCGACCAGCGCATGGGTAATATTTTTTTCTTTGGTCAAGGCCAGGGCCTGATCAACATCAAAGGATTCATAGATGGTGACTTTATTTTTTAATTCTAAGCAGCTGTCAATTTGTCGTTTGACCCAATCCCGATATAGTTCCTGGTCTTCGAGAATCAAGATTCTGATTTTCCCTTCAAACTGATTGAGCGTGAGGAGGGTATGCTCCAGCTCTTGGGTCTTTTCCAGATCATCAACTCGTCCACAGAGGGTTGCGGGTAAAAATCCATCACGATTGAATTCCATCTCGCTGGAAGCGTTCAAGTGCAGTGAAAAAGAAACGCCACCGGCCACATTTACCGCCTCGATACTTCCGCCGTGAAGCTCCAATGTTTGTTTGGCCGAAGCAAGACCAAGTCCCGTTCCGGTATTTTTACCTGAAGTATAAAAGGGCTCAAAAATTCGCTCCATGATCCCGGGAGGGATATTCGGTCCGTCGTTGGTGATGTCTAAAACAATCGTGCGGCCGACATCACGACTTCTGAAGGTAATGATGCCAGATTCGATCTTATTTTCTAAAATAACTTCAACCGCATTCGTGACAATATTGGTAATTGCTCGAGACATCCTTTCGTGATCCATCAAAGGCATAGATTTTGAGTCTAAAAAATACTGGAGACGAATATTATTTTTAGGAAAGCTATATCCGATCTGCCCTACCACAAAGTCCAAGAGGTTATAGAGCGAGTAAGGTTTTAGCTTCAAAGGGGCGACTCTGCCAAAATCCATAATCTCGTTCACCATCGCTTGAACCTGGCCGAGGGAGCGTGCCACGTCTTTGCGAGCGGCGTGAAGACCGGAGAGATTTTTGCTGAAATCTTCAAATGAATCGAGAATAATCTTCATTTGTGTAAAGGGCTTTCTTACATCGTGGGCCATCATGGCAGCCGTTTTCCCAATGGCCACATCTCTTGCTTGAGATTTTAATCTTTCCTCCTGACGCTTCAATGTCTTTTCATTATCGGCAAATTCCAAGACGGCAGCGGCTGCGACATAAAGAAGGATACTTAGGTCAGCCAGTGGGGAATAAAAAATATTATTCCGCAATAAAAAATATGCCTTCAAACCGATCAGAGCGCCAAGGATGGCGACAATCCCCCACCTCTTCTGTTTCCTGGCATAAATCACAGAATACACAAGTCCAAATCCAAGCAGGACAACAAACTGAACTTCCAATCCCCGAAAGAGCCCGGCAATGCCAATCCAGGCGACGCCTTGAGAAAAGGCAAAGGCCAGAGAGGCCCACATAAATAAGGCCAAGGCCCAACAGACATAAAGATAATATTTTTGTTTTTTCTGCGCCAGCTTCATGAAAAATTTAAAAATGAAAAAGGCCCCTGAAGTTTCACAAATCAAAAGAATGAATAATCTCCAATTCAGATTGAGCACGGCTCCAAGAAAATCACTCTTCATCAGTAGGGAGAGCATGGCGGTGGTGGCAAAACCAACAATCTCCCCATAGGCATCCCGTTTTGAAGTGAAAATATACAAGGCCGAGAAAAGCGCCAAGAGAGTACCCATTGTGAGCAGCCATATGAGATAGAAAGTCACCATAGATCTTTCTTTATGAATCAGGAGATCACTCAACTTTGTAGAGGGGCCCAGGTAACCCGCCCCCTTGTACATAATGCCGGTATCATTGCTGGCAAGCTCCCCCTTGATCAGAAGCTGAATGTGAGCGCTTTTAGGTAACGAGATTATGGCCATGGCACCAGCAGAGGAGGTCCCATCTCCTGCCAGAATCTGGTGGCCATCATGATAAACCCCATAACGTTTTAAATTTATATACCCGGGAAAAAGACTCAAAGGAACATTGAGGGCAAGCAATCTTTCAGGAACCGCGATCTCTAAAAGATAATTCACCTCGGCCCTGCTTAAGCCTGTTTGATAATCCGGATGAGTGCGAAAATCATACTTAGGGAGCTCAATAAGCTGGGCTTTTTTAAAACACTCAAAGGACTCACAATCTTTTAATTCATCAAAAAGTATCTTGGCCTTGAGCACCTCGTGGGTGGTCAGAAGAACGTCGGAATCCTGGGCCATGTGTTGGCGAGTTTCGGTGGTATAGGAAATCAAAAATACAAAAGCCGAGCCGACCAACAGGAGAAGAACTGCACCAATTGCACGGTTCGAAATATTTCTAATTGCTGTTAACATTTTTTCCTCTGTAAACTTTCTACTTACCATATGTTAAGGCCCGTTTCACTCGAAGCTCGCAAACGTGTAATAAGGATAGTCTGGTGGGCCTAATACCCACCGACCGATTTCAAATAATCAACTACTTGGGTTTTTCCTTGGGCCTGGGCGAGCTGAAGTGCTGTTCGTCCATCAGGCATTTGCAGATTAACCTTGGCCCCACTTTGCACAAGAATTTTCACGTTCTCAAGTAAACCGAGCCAGGCCGCAATCATCAGAGAAGTAACACCATCATCCTTACGAAGATCTTTTCGTACTCGGGAATGATTGGCGAAATATTTCAGAATAGGAAGCTTCGCTGGAGTGGTACTTAGGATGTATAACAGCATGTTACCATCTGCATTTTTGACATTCAGATTTGCCCCATTGTCGGCGAGAATGGTTATGAAATCCAAATTATCTAATTCTGCGGCTTCAAACAGCAGAATTTTTCCATACTCTGTAGTTCCATTGACATCGGCCCCGTGGTCAACAATAAGTTCACGGGCAATAGCTTTTGCTTCCGAGGACAAGTTACTGTGAGAACTACAGGCCACGGAAGTTCCTTGCGAATAATCGGAAGCCGAGTTTGCTGAACAGGACCACAACAATTTTTCCAGATGTCTCGTCTTCACTGATGCTCCCTTAAAAAATAAAAGATCATCGGCCAGGGACCATTTTTGTTGCCCTAAGGCCAGCAGAAGATACTCGCCATTTTTATAATTCACATCAACTCCATCGTCATCAAAGGGATGATCCTTCAAAATGGCCAAGGCCAACTCTTCAAGACCAAAAAGGATGGCATAATGTAAGGCCGTCATTCCATCCTCATCAACTCTGCGGTAATTGAGTCGCTGACCTTCTTCCATTACGGCAAAGGCATCATCAACCCAGCCCTTCTTTACGTTTTCAAGAAAACGATCGGAGGAATCGGCAAAAGCGTTAAAATTGAGGGTCAGCAGAAGTAATACAAATAGCGTTTTCATTTTTTTCACCTTGGTTAATTTGTTGTCAAAAAAAAGGGCCCCATGTCAGGGCCCCTTTGGCTAATGATTAGTATTGAAGTGGAAAGCAGCTTATCACCTGGCAGCTGAAAGGTTGAAAGGAGTAACCTCGGCAAAAGTTCAATGCGATCATGGCCGCTTGAGCGCGGGCCAAGCCTTGACCAACTCCCACCGCGCCGTCAATTCCGCGGGCCTCACATTCCCATCCGCCCATCATCTTATTTTCCGACCGTGCGCTTTCCAAAGCAGCAATGTTCTCTTCAGAAATTTTCATTTCACCTTTGTAGTCGGCGAGATCATTGTTTCCTGAAGCGAAAACTTGAGCTGAAGCAACGAGAGCGATTACTGAGATTAACTTTTTCATTTTATCCTCCTAAGGATGTTTTATATGGAATGACGTTAGGTCATTTCCTGTTTTGTGATTTGGGTATGTGCACGGCCCGTGCCGGCCTTTTTGGCCTAAAAAGGGCCTTTTTTGAGCCGTTTTATACTTTCTAGAGAATTTTCATTCTCGAATGAGAACACTTAGCCACAAAATTGATCTGGGAATAATTATAGGAACGCTTGCTGACAAATTTTGACTGATGTAAGGTGCGCCATGAATTTTCGACTGCTTTATTGCTTAGTTGCACTGGCGAGCACCAATCTTCTCGCTTCGACGCGAACCTGTGATCCCAGCGGTTCAGTGCAAACCGCTAAAATCGATATTTGCTACATCAACCCTATTGTTCAGACCAATACCTCAGATGATCTCCCTAAATGCCACGACAACCCTACGCCTCTCAAACAAAAAAGCAATTTGGCCGCACCTGAAAAAAAACCTTTCCTGTTCTATTATGTGCTGGATTCCAAAGAACCCTTCATGCAGGCCAGTGTGGATTATGAGTTAAAAAAATTGCGCCAAAATTGCATCCCTGGCGTCAACTGGGTGGCCGTCATCAACGGGCACTATATGGATGATGCCATCAAGGGACAACCCTTCCAGCTGACTTTTTGTAAAGAGGGCATTGTAGAACGTCGCCCACTTCCACTTGAACTTTTTTATTCGCTGGAGACGAAAAGAAAAAGTATCGCAAGAGGTCTTCCCGATGAAGAACGTCATTTATTTCGCTTCCTCCTACGAATCCCCCCTCAGGCTGCGGGTGCGTTTTCCCATTTTCCTCTGGCCCATCCTGAATTTTTTGTCCTTCTTTTCGAGCACGTCAGAGGGGAAATATTTCCCCCAGGTGAGTTCACTCCCTTTATCCACACCAAATCCCATGGCAGTGTGGAGATGACGTTGACCGGCTTGACCGAAACGAGCACGGAAGAAAAAAGGGCCTGCCAGCTACGAACACTTGATGAGCATCGCCCTGCCCTTCGAGTGGAAGACATTCTCGCCAGCGCAGGTAGCATTGTTGGTTTGGGTACAATTCAAGATGATCTCGATGAGATCTTTCGAGGTTCCTCTCTGGGGGCAAAAAATCAAAATCCATCCAGTGGTTTGGGTGAAAACCAATTAGGCGAAAATCAACTGGGAGTTCAGGAAGGCGTGGGCGGGCCAAATGGTTTAGGCACGACCACAGGTCTTCAGGCAGAAAATAAATTCGGACTGTTTCACACCAGCCTCGGCCAGATGATGGGCTATCTGACCAGAATTTCTCCTTATAAATCCGAGATCGCCTTCTGGATGCTGGAATCATGTGAGTCGGGGATTAATGAGAAACAAAGCGTCGCCCACGCCCAAATTGGAATCCAGGGGCTTAAGGCCATCTATTCCGCCTCAGGCTCTCTATGGTATCGCAATCTCGACTGGCATGAGATGTTAAAAAGCTCAGGCAAGTCTTCCGGTCAGTTGCAGGAAAGAGTGCTGGAAGAGACGAGTCTAATTCCTAATTATATCTTTAGTGAAGACAAGAAATGATCAAATCAATATTAATACCACTTTTTGTTTTTTTTTATTCAAGCATGGCTTGGGCCGATCGCCTTACCTGGGTGCAAGAGTGCGAAACACCCCGCAATCAGTATGAGGCGCAAACATATTATGTCATGAGACTTAATCTTTCGAGGCCCCAGGCCAGGTGTGAGGAGCTTTATGAAGCTCTCACTGAAAGGCCACTCATTCGGTTACTAGGCAATTATCATCAAAGGCCGCTTGCGATTCGCCCGCTGCTTGAGTTTGGTGTCAAAGCTCTTCACCTTGATGCCTTCGCCTTGTCGGACGAAGAGCAAATCGCGAATTTTAATGGCCTAACAGATCTGGCCCTGAATGTTGTTCATTTTAGAAGTAATACCCTATATCTTTCCACGCTCAAATCCTTAACAAAAATATGGATAAGGACCAGTTTTCCTTTCGGACCTTTGGAGAAGCTAAGGAACCTGTCTAACTTAACAACCATGGCAATAGATATACCTGAGTTGGTTGATATTTCATTCATTACACCTCAAGCATTTCCGAAACTCGCAAATCTCTTCCTGGATAGTTCCCCCGGAATGTCATCCCTGTCGGATTTTTCGCCGATAAGTATGATGACCTCCCTGAAATACCTGAGCCTCGCCAATACCACCCCCAGAAGTTTTGATTTTCTTTCAAACCTGTCCAATTTAGAATCGTTGAATCTCACCTATACTAATATTTCTGATCTCTCTGTCCTTCGACGACTCACCAAGCTACAGATACTGAACCTGTCGAAGGGCCCGTTCAATACCAAAATCACGAAGCTGGCTCCCCTCGAAGATATGTTTTTCTTGCAACGACTCGATCTCTCCATGAACGATGTCAGCGATATTGTTCCCTTAATGAACATGGCCCATATGGAAACTTTAAACATCTCGGGAAATAATCGCATCGACGATATTTCGGCCATTCGCTATATGAAGTATCTCAAAACTTTTACCTACAGATGCATCAACGGAACAATTTTCGATAATGAGCAACAGCAGAAGGGAATGAACGACATCCCTTGTGAAAATCCCCCATTGCTAGATCTTTCACCCTTGCGCGATTTGGAATATCTGGAATCTTTGACTCTTACTCATAATACCATCTACGACATTTCCCCGCTTTCTGGTTTAATAAATTTAAAAGAGCTGAATCTGCGGCAAAATCTCATTCGAGAGATCAAACCTCTTTCCAATTTAAAAAAGTTAGAAACCATTCTCCTCGGAGACAATCTCGTCGAGGATCTGACTCCTCTTGCAGAATTACTTTCGCTAAAAGTTCTTGAAGTCGCCATGAACCCTATCAGGGACCTGAAGCCGGTACGTAATCTCAATAATCTTGCCACAGTCAATGTCATAGGAACAACAATCAAGAGTCTTGAGGGATTAGAATCCAAAAATAATCTCACTATCCTTTGGCTCGACCGGACCCAAATCAGCAATCTCTCTCCGCTGGAAAAAAATTCGGCGCTGGTAACATTGAGTCTTGCAGCCACTCCAGTCGAAGACATTTCGGCACTTTCACAACTGGATAATCTTACTTATCTTACTCTTTCCGATACGAAGGTCCGCGACCTTTCGGCCATTGCCGACGCTCACCATCTGATGAGTCTGATGGCATCAAACCTGAAGTTAAACTCTTTGCCTCAACTCAATCTGCCGAACCTTCATACGATCGACTTGTCCGGAACTCCTCTGGAGAATCTCTCGTCTTTGCAAAATCTTTCGCGAATCGCCTTAATTAAACTTTCTTCAACCGGATTGACGTCCTTGGAGGGAGCACAAAACTGGAAGGGATTGGTTTCCATTCACTTTGAAAATAATCATATCAGCGATTTATCTCCTCTGGCGGAGCTTCGGCCCGTCTTTATAGAAGGTAGACATAATCAGATCGTAGACCTGACCCCTCTTGCCTCTCTTCACTCTCTTAGAGGTTTGGATTTATCCCATAACTTAATTTCCAGTGTTGCCCCCCTCTCAGGGCTTGTTAATCTTGGAGTCTGGGATATGACGACCGCCAGTAGCGGCAGCTTGGTTAAATCCTTTTTTAGCGGGCTCAAGCTAAATGGGAATAGCATTCAAGACATTTCACCATTGGTGGCGTTAAAAAGAATCAATCGCTTGGAACTCGAAGGCAATCAGCTTGAAGATCTTTCTGTGATTAAGAAAATCTCCGCCTTAGAAATGCTGAGTGTCGCGGGCAATAAGCTGACTGATCTTTCTCCCCTGGAAGGACACCCTTCACTCGTAATCCTTACCCTCGGGCATAACCCCATCACCTCACTCAGAACGATCAACACAATACCCAACCTAAAAGTCCTTTTTGTAAACAGCAGAAATGCCCAAGAATGGGATGATCTTTGCAAGATCTTAAATGAAAATAAAACTATTTTTGATCTCAAGATTGATTCCTCACTTCCCGCCCCCTACCTTCTTTCTTATTTTGAATCCAACAAAAAACTTTTAAATTTTTCCATCTACCAACTCCAATGGTTGCCTAAATACGGTTTTAAAGGTCCCGGCATAATTACTAAGCGAAACCAAAATTCTATTTCCCAGTATACAGGCGAAACCCTGAATTATGTTTCCGATGGCAATGGCGTTTTAGAATATGTCCAAGGTAATATTAGAGATGTGGTTCAAGGAAACTTCCGCTTGGGAAAAATGCATGGAGCTGTCCTGGAATCGACCTTCACCCTTACCCCTCAAGGCGCCATTCCAGCCGCTCTGTTAAAAGGCCAAATTGATGAAGGTAGATTTATAGGAGAGGTTGAATGCCTTGCCCCGAGCGGAGAAACTATTGGTCGTGGATATTCGTTCCCTGCAAAAAAGGCCTTCTATGGCTTTATAAAAAAACAAACCAGCACCGGTTTTTTCTATTTTCAGGGTTTGACAATTAATAGCATTTTTGTCGGAGAGATGAAGATTTATTATGATCAGGCGCTAACCAAGATTTTTAGAATCGCCCATTATAAGCACGGCAAGGCCCACGGTCCCGTACAGGAATACGCTGAAAATGGCACACTTATGCATGATGGAAGCTATCGCAATGATCGTAAACATGGACTTTTTCGCTATTATTTTGAAGATGGCATGCTCAAGGAAGAAATAAACTACAAAACTGACATTCGTGATGGTCCTACTAAAATATATTATCCCAATGGCCAGATCAATTTGGATGCAAGTTATAGCAATGATGTGCTCAACGGTCCGATGAAGATGTATACTCCCAACGGTCTCATTGCCTGGCAGGGCGAATTTGTGAACGGGGTTGTTCAGGGTCACGCCAAGGCGATGCTTTTCGAATGTGATTATGAGTATTATGAAGGCAGTTTTATGCGCAGCCGCCCGATCAGGGATAATGGAACTCACGGAGTTATCACTGACTTCTCTGGCATTGCACGCCCTGGCAAATGGGCCGATGGAGCTTTCAACTTTGACGAAGGTGGCTCAGTTGATAGTTGCAAGGTATCCAGCGAACTTCCAGGCCCTGTGAAAATTTTCAATTTCTTGTAACACTAAAAAATGTAACTCAACCCGGCCGTAAACTGCTGCGAGACGTATTTATAGGCCTCAATCGGAGAAGTCTGTTTTAAAAGCTCATAGCCGAATTGGACGGAAAAATTATTTCCAAAATTCTTGGTCAGCATGGTCCCCATAAAATAATTATTCTCTTTCTCGCGTTTTTCGTTTGTCCCGGTGTCGTACAACATTCTGAGTCCTACCCAGTACTCGAAATTCATATTCCATTTCAACGTGGTGGTGAAAAAATTTAACTTAGTCGCCCAGTTGTGAGTATCGCCGTAGCGCTCTTGCAGAATCTTGTTCCAATTAAAAAGTAGTCGAATAAACTGAGTATCGCTGGCAGACAAGATTTCGGAAATATCCAGCTGATGTCTCTTCCCTTTCCCATCAAACGGGCCATCGTATTTTTCAAAATGGTAGCCTAAGGTGGTTGAAAATTTCTTCTGCCCCAGCAGTAACTTATTAAACCCGAAGCGCCACGAATCTTCATGAGTTAAATAATTGTCTTTAACTTGAGTTGATTTTCTATTTTTCCCTTTTTCGACGCTAAAAAAGGTTTGATATTTCATTTCTTTAACCACCGTGCTGTAACCAAAATCACTTCCGGTATACAAGGTCTGCTGATTAAATACATTGAGATTAACATTGTCCCCAAATAGATAAGTCTTTCTAAATTCCAGATGGGGCCGCACGAAAAAGTTGGTGTAGAAACTTTTTTGAAATTTCAGATCAAGATTAGTCTTAGAGGCAACGGCACCATGACGCTCGATAGTGCGATCAAACATATTGTACTTGTCTGCATTCAGATGGCTTTGCTCAAAGGTTTGAACAAATTTTATTTTTAATAATTTTATGACCGGCGTTTTTTCCTTAAGGTCACTGATTCTGGTCAGAAAAATATCATGCACGACTGAGTTCAAGGAATTGGCCACGGTATTGAGCACTGTCGATGAGGTATTTTCCGCCAAAGCCAGGGTCGCCCCCACCCCATCCCCTACCAATCCAACCCCTTTTCCCACGGTATCTCCGACAATTCCTGTATTATCCCTGATGGTGGTGGCGGATTTTTTCAGCACATCCAATCCCTTGCTTCCCACATTGGTAACGGTATTGGCGATGGGCGTGACCAGCTTGTCATTGACCGTGCTAGTAATGGCATGAAAGCCTTTCTGCATGATATCCGTGGTGAACATAAATCCTTTTAATGGGTGCAGGATGAGACCGGGAGGTGCCACGTATTCACCGGATTCCTCGTCAATTCCGCCAAATTCGATTGGAGGATAATAGACATTATTGGCGGCATCGAAGTCACTGTTGTCCGGAGGACGAACATAAATTCCGGTTTTTAAATCCAGATAACCACCACTTTTTATGGTGGGATTGGCCCTAACTTTGTCCTCAAAATACTCATCGTCGATGAATTTTTTTGGAACGGGGATAAGATTGCTGTCTTTTGCGCCAAGCTCGCTTGCGCCCATGGATTTGGATTCCTTGGCCCGTGTTACCTTCTGACCAGTGCCCTCTTTTAACTCAGAGTTGCTCTTCAGAATTTCAAACTGAATGGGTGAAATTTTTATGGGATCGGTGGCCTTGGCATCTTCGGTAAACACGCCTGAGATATGTCCCTGCGGAATGTGGACTTTTTCGCTGTTCTCAAATTCCTCCAGGGTCATCTCCCGATCAGTGGCATGCTCGACAAAATCCACCTTGCCTTCATAGGCCAAGATGGTGGAGATATGATTGTCAGGATTATAGATGAAATGAAAGTCGGTACCCCTGACTCCCAGAGCGGCGTTTGGCGTCTTGATCACGGACTTGTACTTTTCACTCTCGTCTTTTTTAAAGGTGGCGCGAATCTGTCCCTTTAATAAGTTGATGGACGAAATTTCGGCACTGTCACTCTTCGCAAGCTGAATGGAACTCTCTGGACCCAGCGAAATAACGCCGCCGTTTCGATCCGCAATTTTGACAAAACTTTTCTTTGAGGTGGTAATAACCTGGTTAATGCTTAACTCGTCTTTAATTTTCAATATCCGACCATCGGGTTCGAGTTTTGCCTCACCACGCAGGTTTTCGACGGTAAACTCGGATGAGTCGACTTGAAATGAGAACAATCCTAAGAGACAAAGATATTTAAACGTCTGCATTGTTGCACCTCTTGAACATTCCTATTATAGGATAGGATCATGTTTGTTAGGATTTAATTTGTGCCGACAACGCAACGCTTCTCATCAGTGAGGCCTTATGAAAAAATTCAAAGAAATATCTTTAGGGAGCTGGGGCCGGCGTGCCCATTACGAATTTTTTATGGAGAATTTTCAATTTCCCCATACCACCATTACCGCGCCGATGGATGTGACAAATCTTGTGGGATTTTGCAAGGAGAAAAAACTCACGCTCTTTAATACCACCGTCTTTATAATTTCAAAATGCGTCAATGAGATCCCTGAATTTCGCCAGCGATTGCGGCCGGAGACGGTGTTGGAATGGGAAAAGGTTCACCCTTCTTATACCATCATGGGAAATGATCATCGATTTCTCTTTTGTGACGTGGAATTTTCCGATGATTTGCACACCTTCCATGAGCGTTCGGTGGAAACCGCCCGCAAGCTAAAGGAAGGTTCATTTCAAGATGACTTTAATAAAGACGACAATCGGATCTTTTTAAGCTGTCTGCCTTGGATTTCTTTTACCCAGATGAGTCATCCCATCCATAGTGCCAGGCTGGACGCGACACCTCGAATCTCCTGGGGCAAGGTCACCCAGCAGGGAGAAAGATACAGCATGCCTCTTAATATGCAGGCCCACCATGCGTTGGTAGACGGTTATCACTTAGGCCTGGCGTTTGAGGGTTTTCAAAAGAATATTGAGGCCCTTTAAGGATTTAAAAGGCCGTCCAGTACAACGCCGTTCCCAGAACGTAATTTTTTTCCCAATTCTCTTTGAATGTCTGGTGGTCATTGGAGGTGAGGAACTCCGTCTCGGCGTAGCCCTCAATCAGAAACTGTCGATTAATGAGATACATGAGGCCGGGATGCGCGGTCACGTGGTCAGTGCTCTTGGGAGAAAAGGAAGATGTGCGATAGCTATAATAATCTCCGTTGCGGGTTTTATGCTGATACTTCAAAGTCGTGGAAAGAAACAAGGATCGGGTTAAAACATAGGTGGGAGTGAGATAGAGTCTGGTCTCGCGCTTTAAGGTCGAGGCCCTGTCATTGGTGACATTGTTAAAGTGATGGCGCGCTTTAAATTCGGTTAAAAAAGAGTCGGTCAAATACTTCGTGAAGATTAGCTGTGGGATGAAGGCCCCATCAAAGCCGTACAGCGTTTTCGTTTCTGAATCAATAAGCTGGTAATATTTCAGCTCCGCTTCAAGCCTTACGCCATGGTCAGATTCATTGAGAAGATTTTTGCGACGATACATGAGCTCAACCAGATCCCCCCTAAGCTGATCTTCCGCAGCAGGGTCATCCTGCGCAATATAAAGTGCAGAAGAAAAAAGCCGAAGCTCATCATCGGGGGCCAGTGAATACAAGGCCGAGACATCGAGCTTGTTATAGGTTCCATTGACTTCGGAGGTATTATTGTCCTTAGTTTGCTCACTCGCCAGCACAAATTCCAAAGTTAGTTTTTTAGCATTCCCATTCCCATTCCCATGATCAAGCGAGGCGGTTGAGGTATTCGCCAGGGCCGAATTCTCGGCAAGCGAAAAGGCCAGGAAGTTCCACAAGATTACGGCAATTTTCTTCATGCTTAAGCTCTTTGGTTATTGTAGAGGAATAAAGTAATTAGCATGCTAGAAGTAGCAGGTCCATGAATAAACTAAACCGACAATATCTTTGATCTTAATTCGATTAATTTCGCATACTTTTCTTTCATTTTCGCTGTCAAAAAGCTTTTTTTAATAGTTTCTTTCATTTCAGGAATAGGTTTTAAAACTCTTATAAAACTTTTTTCCAAGGCCTTCCCTTCTATCCTCATGTTTTTGCCAAGAGCTTCGAAATCATCTTTTTTGAGTCTGGCCTTTTTACCGTTGATTGCAAGGGCCATTTCTTCTTTGTCTTCAGGTAATAATAACTTAGTTGCAAGTAAATCATAAAAAGGGGTAAGGCCGATTTCATCTGCTTCATTTCTCATCAAAGAAAAGCTTTTCAAATGCATATCAGAGTTACCAGTCACGAATGAAAATAAAATTAAATCAAAAAATCTTCCCGCATCTAAACCTGAAGAAGTCGAGTACTTTAAGATTATCTTTCCGGCCTTTTCAGTTGATGAGTTATATTTAGACTCTGTCAAAAGTTCACTGAGCTGACAGAAATCTTCTACCGCAACTTTTTTCCCCTTTTTGGGCCGATCGAATCTTTTTGTAACATAAGCAAGCTCACCTGATTTAAGTTTTATAAGACCGTGTTTGGCAACGTTTAATCCACAGATCGCTGCCATGTGCATGGTCACATCTTCGACAACTGACATCTCGGGAAACTGTTTTGTCGGTGGCTTTAAAATAAAATTTCCCCACAGATCAACGGTCATCAATCTATGCGTCGGGTTGTTTTCAGCCTTCTTCAAATGAAGTGAGATTTTCGGCTGAACACCCGTTAATCCCAAGTGCTGGGTTAGTGATTTTAGGGCCAGCGCTTCAAGTTCATTGGCACCGAAGTCAACTTCTGGCGGAACTTCTGTTGCAAAAAGTTTTTTACAACAAGAGGTATGATAATGCCCTGGCAATTCTTTTTCCAAGACTTCATAACATCCAAGGCATCGCAAGACAGTCATACTACGTCCTTGGAAGTGGCGGAAACGACACTGACATTCCCGATGCAATCCTTGCAGGCCAGCAGTAAAAGACTCATCCTGTCGCGCGGGTTAATTTTCCAATTGCCCTCGATGATATTCAGCAGCCATCCCTCAGGAATCAAACCGTCAAAAAATGGAAACATCGTTTTTTGTTCAAAGGCATTTTTTCGCAAGGGAAGCGTGAGACTCACAGGCCTTGCATTCCCGCGAGCTAAATAAGCATCATCGTATTTAAAAATGAACAACTCTTCCCTCTGCTCGATAATCCCTGCAAAAATATCATCAACAAAAACCTTTCCCCTTTTGATCATTCAATTTCCCTCTTCAAGGGGACTGGACCAAGGGTGTGCCCGAATAATCTTAGAACTGCATTCACTTTATCCAGTCTTAAGGTTTCCTTATTCGATTCAAGTTCTCGAATAAATCTGAGTCCCACTCCCGCCCTCTCGGCAAGCTCCGGCTGTGTGAGCTTGGCCTGTTTGCGTTTCGTTTTGACGAATTCTGCAATTTCCTTCATATTTATTATTATACCCGATGGGGTATATAAATCAATGTTTTGCATTTTTTATACCCTTTCTGGTATTATAATGACAAAATCGCTCTATATCGTACCCGTACGGGTATAATAATCACGCCTTCTGCTGGACAGCCTTTCATGTTACATTTCAATAAAGTCAGAATTTATGTATTCAAAATCGCGTGATAAATTTCCCGTCGGTCTGGTGGTTTCCACCTTTGTCAATAAGTGCGGGAATATGGGTCTGCAACTTTTACCCATGCTGCTGATTGAAAAAAATTTCTCGGTCTCCACTGCCAGCTTTATTATGGGTGCCACAAAGTCAGTCGCTCCCTTGGGGTCTTTCTTTAGCGGCAATATCATTGTTTTCCTGGGGGCCAAATTTGTTCTGCTGGCGACCTTCCTTCTAAGTGCCGTCACCATGGGATTTATCCCCTTTATCAATTCGCCTTTTTTTTTAGGCCTCTTCGCCATCACCGCGAACTTTGCCGCCACCATCTATAATCCCGTCGCGCGAAGTATTATTAAGGAAACTTTCCCTCCCCTGCAGTTAAAAAAATATCTCGCCTGGCTGCGTTCCGCCAGCAATTTAGGTCAAGTGGTCTCTTCCGCTATGGCGATTTTCTTAGGAAAAATGGGTCTCATGATTCTCTTTGTGTTTGACTCCTTCACCTCTCTTCTGGCCTTTTTCATCGGAAGAATGGCCATCCAAAATCCCAAATCAGTGAAGCAACCTGATGTGAGTGGCGACGCTGGCCAATCCTTCATTGCGGAAGGTTATTACACATATACCATTCTCATGGCCGTCTACTTTTTTGTCTATGAGTTAGGGTTCTTGAGTTTTTCCGCCCTGGCAAAGATTAATTTTGGCGACCAGGGCATCAGCGCCTTTGGAATCGTCATGATTATTAACACTTTTTTATGCGGTGGCCTCGCCGTGCCGGCGGCAAGATACTTAAGCTCCGGCAAGATTTGGATCACGGTGGGATTCATCCTCACCATCCTCGGACCTTTGGTGCTGACTTTTTTACCTAAGACAATTTTAGTTCTTTCACTCGGGGCCTTCTTACTTACCTTGGGAGAAATCTTGGTCGCCGTTTTTTCACAGACGCTGCTCTTGCAAAATTGTGGCGGGAAATTGGGCCAGATTCACTACGGAAGAGGGTTGACGATCCAAAAAACCGGCAACTTTCTGGCGGGAGTCATCCTCTTTCCAGTCGTGGTGTATGGCCAGACTCCCTGGCTGCCCTTTCTCCTGGCCGTCATCGTTTTCTTCGCCATATTGGTCTTGATCCCGAGGAGTTTTTTTCACAAAGCATAAAAGCTCAAAGTTCTTCACTCTTTATTTCCTTAGGACTGTTCAAAAGCGCTGTGCCACTATTTAAGTCATAAAGGTAAGTGGCCCTTTGATTGCAGCCACTCACGCCAAACATACTTGCGGGGTATTCCGGGCCGCCATCGAGAGAGGTAACTTTGAGTTCGCGCTTGGGACAATCGAGGTCAAATGTCGCGCGCGCTAAGACGATTTCGATTCGCTGTTGGTTTCGTTCCGCGATGCCTGCGCAGGCACCGGTAAAAAAAAGCAGCAAAAGGAATGGGCAGATTTTTGTGTTCATAGGGAACCTCGGGTTTCTCGTGAGTTTAAAAAAAGGTGCTAGGCGAGGTAAATGATGATGGTTTGCTGAGGAAGTGAGAGGAATTGTTTACATCGTTGCTGCCGGCCTTGCATCGCCACTTCAGTAGGGATAATGAATCCTATCCAACATCCCCATCCCCCTCAATTGCGCCGGCGCGGGTGATCTTACTTTTCAGAAGTCAGATTGCTTCCGATGCGGAAGGGTAAACATCGGCCCATTGGCATGAGCGCCCAATCAGAACTAAAACCGATTTTTGCGAATGCCCAAGATAAAAAGCAAATTGTTCATCCCAATCTTAATCAGGATGCTGAGCCCAATCGAGAAGGCCACGAAGCTGAAGGTCACGTGGAAAAAAAGCCAATAGATAAGAATCACCAGCGGGGCCGCATCGAAGCTATCCAGAAAAATAAATAGCAACTTGTGCTTATCAGGCTGCTTGCCCGGGGCAATCCCGAGCTTTCTTTTGAAATAGGAATTCGGCAGCTCGGAGACGGCGAAGCCCAGACCGACGATGATCCCAAAGAGCATCGGGTTGACCTCGGAGTAGCGGTAAAGAAGGGCGTCGCCGAACAGCGGTTCGAGCAAGGTCATAAGAGAGATAAAAATGCCCACTAGGAGTGGGAGCACGGTAAAACCGCGGTAGGTCTTGTTCTTGCCGAAGAGTTTTTCATTGATGGGTGTGCCGAGAATGGGCAAGAACTTCAACTTGGCGAAACTCAAAAAGAGCGCGCCCGCGGGAATCATGGGGACAATCAGATAAATAAGCGTAATAAAATAGGCATACATGCCGATAGTTTAGCCGGACCGGAAAGCTTTTTCAAAGCAATCGTGGGCAAAAGGTGCAAAATCGCCTACTTTTTGTGTTTGTTTTCTTCTGTTGCTTGCATCAGCCGATTTCTAGAGGACTTCATGCTCCAGCTCACTGTTTTAGAAGTCGAAAACTTGAGGCAATGACGATGATTTCTATGTAATTTTTACTCAGCAGGGATCATCCTTTTTTGTGATAGAGACTGCGCTTTTACTTCTAAAACCTTTTGCGCTATTAATCTCCTGCCGTAATTTTTTTAGGGACACAAACATGAATCTCTTTTTTCTGTATTCCCTTGTCGCCGTTTTTGCCTTTACCGTGGGTCTAAGCACGTTCGCGCAAACGCCTGGAGCTGATACTGTCGCCGCCAATGTGAAAGTGATTGACCCCGAAGGCGAAGAAAAGTGCGATGTCCCTTTTGTCTACGAGGCCGCTTCCTCTCTTTTGGAGGTGCAGGGAGAAGGCCGTCTTGAGAAAAATCTCCGCCTGGCCGCCAGCAAGGCCGATCCCCTTTTTAACTTACATAAAGCTACCTTACGCTATCTGGAAGGGGCCGCTGATTTTGGCAATGCCTATGCCGATCTGAGCGTCACGGGGCGAAGGTCTTTCGCACGATTTCGTCAGCTTCATGAGGCGGGTGCGATCAATGAGGAGACTATCTTACTGAGTTTGTCCCAAGATCCTTTGGCAAAAAAATTTACCAAAGAGCAGCTATGGAGTGCCAGTGCCCGGGCCATCGCCCGCGCCTATAAGGTGGCCAATGTTTTACCCTATGGCAACTCGCCTGAGCGCCGCGGCCTGGGATGGATTGCCGTCTCAGGGGAAGATGATTCTCCTTATCGCCCGGTCAACCTTCCTGCCAGCCAATATCCCCAATATGATTTGGACGTCGTGGTGGGCCAGCATAAAGTTCAAACACGCTACGCCATTTATGAAGCTCTCAAAGTCCCACCTGTTCCCACACCCGTGAACGAGCGCACGCTGCCGCTGCCTCAGCTTCCCGAGTTGTCTAAAAATGCCAAGGTTCTGATCTCTATTGGCGGGATGGAGTCTCGCTTGGAAGAAGTTGAATCTGTTTTTGCCGCCCTTCAGAAGATTGCGCGGGTGACGGGTGAGAATTGGACCATCATTGCCATGGATTTACCGACGATGGGTTATGCCACGATGTTGGATCATCGCGATGTTTCCCCCTTGAGTGATTTAGGCAAACCGCGACTGCTCGGCTTTAATGCACGGGGAACACAGCGGGTTCCCATTTTAGATTTCACTGAAAATTTTGTGGTGAACTTTGTGGATACGCTCGATCAAAAGTTAAATTTCAAAAAGCAAATTGTCGCCGTGATGGGAGGCAGCTTGGGTGGCAATTTAACTTTTCGCCTTGGCCGCAGAACTGATCTGCCCTGGCTCAAAAATGTCGTGACCTGGTCCCCTGCTTCGATCTGGACCGGTCTGGCCGATGGCCATGATATCTTCAAGCAATTAGGCGTCGCCACCGCGTGGAAGCGGGCCGGCGGCAAACAAAAAAATGTGGAAGAGACGCTTGATCAACGTGGCCAATATTTCAGTCTGGTCTATGCGGGCGCGATCAAAATCGGCCCCTTTCAGGTGATGCCTTCCCAACCTGAGCAGTGGTGTCGCGCGGAGTGGGAGTGTTGCAAGAGCTCGCTGAAGCTCTCAAAAATAGAGCGCCATGAAATCTACAATCCCAAATTTCGCCTCTGGCGCTGGCGCGTGGGGGCCGAGCAGTTGATTTTCAGCCATCAAACCCCGCCGGATCGCACGACGCCGCGATATATGGATAATCATGTTCGCATGCTCCTGGCCTGCGGGCAGAACGATGATTTTAATTTTACCAATATCTGCTCCTCCACCAAAAAAACGGCCGAGCAGATGACCGCCACTCCCGGTCGGGCCCTGATCTTCGCCAATACGGGACATTCTATCCAGAGTGAAAGGCCAACCTATCTTGCCAATGAGATTGTGGATTTTCTTAGGGGAAAGTGAATGCACCCTTTGCCCGACATCCTTCTTCAAACTAAGCAAGAAATACTCGAATACCAATACCATTCGGCTTTTTGTCGGTAAGTTCTGTGAGATTAACTTCCGCAGGGGAAGTGCGATGTGTCTAATGACGGATTTGGAACTTGAGATCGTGGATTCGGGATCGGGAAAATGCGGGGAAGTTTTGTGACGGTTCGGGAGTACCATGGATCGGCCCCTACGGTCGGCGCTCCTGCGCCTCTCTGCGTGGCCTCCCCTCGGGCGCTCAGTCAGCCATCGTGGCTGACTGTCCTCAGCGGACTTGCCTTTGGGCAACTCCGCTGCGGTCGCTTCCTCGCTTCGATCCATGTTTTGGCCGACCAAATAATAAAAAAAAAGGCCACCGTTTGGTGGCCTCTTTTTTTATTATTGGTGGGCGTTACATGGATCGAACATGTGACATCCACCTTGTAAGGGTGGCGCTCTCCCAGCTGAGCTAAACGCCCAATAATGTTCGGGTTTTGCCGAGCAGACTACTTGGGGGCCTTGGTTTTGTCAAGAATTGTGCTGGCCCTGGTGATAATTTGTTCTTGGGGGATGCCCAGAAGTGGAGTCGGTCTTGGACTGTGGGGATTTGGACAACCTTTTGAATTTACGTCACTCCTGAAGGTCATTGTGGAAAGATTCTTTGGGGCGAAGTGAATCCGTTAACATTGTAAATAGAGTTATCTTCGAGCGCCCTTTGTTCGATAAGCATCTGAGGGTTTTGAATGAAATTTCTCCTTATGTTAATCGGCCTATCACTCTGGTTTTGGCCCTGGGGCAACTTGAGTGAAGCCGGGATGCCGAAGGTCGCCGGAAAGACTTTGACCACCTTTTATCAAAACTGGGTGATCTATAAACAGTCGGTGCGCTTTCTGGTTAATCGGGAAAAAATGATTACGGTGAGTGACTACTGCGGTGATGATCCCTCACCCACCTCACAAGGCCATGCCCGCTGTGAGGCCATTCGGGTTTTATCCAAAGTTGATATGAGCAAGCTCGATTC
This sequence comes from Bdellovibrionales bacterium GWA2_49_15, assembly GCA_001769855.1. Taxonomy (GTDB): domain Bacteria; phylum Bdellovibrionota; class Bacteriovoracia; order Bacteriovoracales; family Bacteriovoracaceae; genus GWA2-49-15. The sequence continues at coordinate 605,314 of MEPP01000001.1, forward strand.
GCGCAAAACGATTGGCGGGAAAAATCCTGGCGCCGTGTTGTGTGATCAGTATCTGGGCGGAAAAGTGGTCTATGGCACAGACCGCTTTCGCACCCAGAAAACCTTTTGCCAGTTTGCTGACCAGTCCATGGTGGCCAACGACACCTTGATTATTTACGGGGTGAACCATGGCAAAAAATAATTGGTCATGGATTGCACTCATTTTAATTTTTCTCATCTGGGTACCCGTCAGTCTGGCGAATCTAAGCTGTCGCACCACGCCCACCGCCCGCGTCTCCTTGCGCGATCCGGGCAAACCCCTACACAATTATGTCGTCCAGGATCAAGACGGTCTGGGGACCTGCTATGCCAACGCCCTGAGTGTCATGATCTATGCCGAATCCGGCAAAGAGGTCAGCGCCCACCAGATTGCCACCATGTATGGCATGGCCGAGCAGGGGGTCACCGTACCGACTCCAAGCACGGCGGGGCCGCGAGTTTCCGCCATTTTAAACGGGGAAAGTATTGAGGCCTCGGGCACACTGTGTGGCGCTTACGGCGTCATCAAAACTCGTCCCTATCTGTGCACCCGTCAGCAGGTGCCCATCGAATCCATGAGCAACGATAGTCACAATATTCAAAATGAGTACAGCACCGCCCTCGGGAATCTCTACGATCACTCCGCCGGTTTGCGCAACCTTTCGCCTGCCGAGCGCACCCGCATTGGCACCGAGCTACGCGGCCTGCGCACCCAACTTATGAGTCGCATGACCAGCGCCAATAACGATATGTTTCAGCAATGCCATGACAGTGTTCAACCTATCCTGGACGGTGATATCTCCGGCACGGCCAGTGATGCTTTTATGGATTACATGCAGGAGGCCTGTCTCGATCAGTACAACGAGCTGGCCAGCTATGCGCGGGAGAAGGCCATTGTGGATGCCCAGCTTGCAAACGTCAGGACGCCTGCGGCGGAACGTCCCGGGCTGGTGACCAAGCAGACCGAGCTAACCGCCTCCCTGGCGCGACAGCGGGCGCGGGTGCAGGCGATGGGCACGGTCCATTACCGCATGCCCGATCAGGGCGGCGATATCGCCACCCTGCCATCGGATTCAACCGGGACTATTCCCAACCGTGCTAAGCCTCGATGCGTTTTCAACGACAACATCAAGAGCACCTTGCGCAAGCAATATTATAAGAACGTTCACAAGCAATTTAACACCAAGGGCTTCACCGAAGCGCAGGGGCTGCTCTATCCCTTTGATGACGGAGGTACTCGCCGAAGCGAGGGCCGCATGACGCCCGTGATTCAAAGCTTTCTTCAGGGAGTGGGATCAATTTCCGGCGATTCTAGCTGGCCGCAGGCGCTCTTTGCCCAGAATGGAAATATGATGTCGGAAAACCAGCTTCAGGCCATTCTCTACCAGGATGTCGACATGATGATCCCCTCCGAGTGTGCCGCCAGCGGACTCATGGGCGAGGGAATCAGTGATGCCATGGTGACGACGCAGCTGCGAAGCCGCGGCATCTGCCTGCCTGCGGAAACCAACTCGGCCTTAAACAAGTTGCTGCGCAGTCTGGGGCTCGGGCCTCAGCGAGAATTTCCCAACAACGGGCAGATCGATCAGATTCTGACTAATATCGATAGGCCTTATGATGAATTTCTGATGGGCGTGATCGGTCCCGGGTGCATGAACGACACCTCGGGGCGGGTGCAAGCCAGCAGCTATAATAATCTAAGCTGTGAGCGCGATAATATTGACCGCCTTAGCTCCACGGTGAAAGAAGATTACTGGCGCAGCCTCAATGACGAGAAGAAAATCGAGCTGATTCTTGAGATGCTGGCCTTGGCCGATCCCGCCTTTGATCTGGTGGCCGGGCGGGCCGAAATCATCCGCGACCGTGCCAAGTGGTTGAGCAATACGGTGGCCGGGCACCCGATCTTGGGTGCCATCGGAAAAAATCGCGCCATCGATTCGGTCTTCGTCAGGCGAATTACCAGTACCCCCAGCGGACGCGCGGTTCGCGAAACGCGGGTCAAGACCAGGCTCAATAGTGCGGTCCAGGCCAAGCTCGCCAGCAATCATCCTGTGGCGGTCTCGCTTTGTGCCGGCGTTCTTTATGACAATAGCTTTGATTCGCAATTTGCCACCCGCAAATGCTCTGGCAAGGGGCTTCCGGGAGACAGCGGTCGCCATTCGGTGGTGATCATCGGTCAACGCTGTAATGCCCGCGGCGAAATTGAATATCAGATTCAAAATTCCTGGGGCAATAGCTGCACCAATCCCAATAACGAATGCGTCCCGGCCGAAGGCACCATGTGGCTGCCTGAGAGCGCCTTGGCGCGCAATATCGATGAAATTCAGACCCTGACTCCGCCCTAAATTAAAAAGGCCCCCATTCGGAGGCCTTATTTAATTCGGTGTGTGTTTTTTAACTAGTTGGCAACTTCGAGTTTGGTATCTTCGTTGCTTACCACCTTGAGACCGACCACCTTCATGAAGGAATCTGGCTGGCTCAGGTTTAGAGCGTGACGTAGGACCTCTTCCACCATCTCGCAGGGGACAATCTTGAGCCCCACCTTGATGTCATTGGGAATCTCAGACAAATCCTTCTCGTTTTTGGACGGGATGATGATGGTCTTGATACCGGCCTGCTTGGCCGCCAGCATCTTTTCCTTCAACCCGCCGATGGGAAGCACGCGTCCGCGGATAGTGACCTCGCCGGTCATGGCGACGTCTTGGAAAACTTTGATCCCTGTCACGGCCGAAGCCAGCGCCGTCACCATGGTGACGCCGGCGGATGGGCCGTCTTTGGGAGTGGCACCTTCGGGCACGTGAATGTGGATGTCGTTTTTATCATACCAGGTTGGGTCAATTCCCAGGCGGCCCGAGATCGATCGCACATAGGACAGGGCGGCCTTGGCCGACTCCTGCATGACCTCACCTAACTTTCCGGTGATCTGAATCTTGCCGTTTCCAGGCACTGTGACCACCTCAATATTCAAAAGCTCGCCGCCTACCGCGGTCCAGGCCAAGCCGTTGACTAAGCCAACCTGCGGGTCGCGCTCCACATCGGTGCGATCGTACTTCTGAGGGCCCAGATATTTTTTCAAATGCTTGGGTGCCACAATGAACTTCTCACCTTTGGCGATATTTTCCGTCACCACCTCGGTGGCGATTTTTCGGGCAATGGTGTTGAGCAGACGCTCCAGCTCCCGCACGCCGGACTCCTTGGTGTAGTCGCGAATCACATGCATCAGAGTCACGTCCGAGATGTTCATGTCATAGTCGTGGAGCCCGTTGTTCTTGACCGCTTTTTTAACCAGGTAGCCTTTCCCGATCTGCAACTTCTCATTGGGCGTATAGCCCGGAACCTTGATGATTTCCATCCGGTCGCGAAGGGGCGCGGGCACATTGCTCAGGTCGTTGGCGGTCATGATGAACATAACCTTGGAGAGGTCATACTCAAGCTCGATATAATGATCAGAGAAACATTTATTTTGCTCGGGGTCCAACACCTCCAGCATGGCGCTGGCGGGGTCGCCTCGAAAATCCGAGGACATCTTGTCGATCTCGTCGAAGAGAATGACCGGGTTGCTGGTCCCTGCTTTTTTCAGGGCGGCGATAATTTTTCCGGGCATGGCGCCGACATAGGTGCGGCGGTGGCCGCGAATTTCTGATTCGTCTCGCACGCCACCCAAAGAGATGCGCACAAATTTACGGCCGAGACTCTCCGCCAGCGAATGGGCGACTGACGTCTTACCAACACCGGGAGGGCCAGCGAGGCAGAGGATGGTTCCCTTGCCTTCTTCCTTGACCAGCGTTCTGACCGCCAGATATTCCAGCATGCGCTCTTTGACTTCTTTGAGGCCGTAGTGCTGCTCTTCCAAAATATCTTTAGCATGCTTAAGTGAATTGTCATCAACCGTATACTCAAACCATGGAAGCGCCAGCATCCAGTCCACGTAGTTTCGAACCACGGTGGCCTCGGCCGACATGGGTGACATACTTTTGAGCTTGCGAATCTCTTTGCGGGTCCGCTCCCGTGCCTCCTCCGGCATCTTCTTGGCCTCAAGGCGATCTTCCAATTCCTGCAACTCGGTCTTGCCATCATCTTTTTGGCCTAGCTCGCGCTGGATGGCATTCATCTGCTCATTTAAATAGTATTCCTTCTGCGAACGCTCCATCTGCGTTTTCACGCGGGTGCGGATGCGGCGCTCGACGTTGATAATCTCGATCTCCCCTTGCATCTTCTCCAAGAGAAGCTGCAGGCGCTTGTCGATTTCGATCGCCTCGAGAATTTCCTGCTTCTCATGAATTTTCATGGAGAGGTGGGCGACGATAATATCCGCCAGGCGCGAAGGATCGGTGATGGACGAGATGCTCATCAAAAGTTCTGGAGGAATGCGCTTGTTCAACTTCACGTATTGTTCAAAGATATTTTTAATCGAGCGAATGACCGCCTCAAGCTGAACGGGATCACCCTCTTTGCTCTGGCACTTATCCACCTCAACCCAGTATCCCGATGGGGCGGCGGTGAAATTTTTAATCCGCGCGCGATACTTGCCTTCGATCAACACCTTTACGGTATTATCGGGAAGCCGGAGCATCTGGATAATATTCACGACCGTACCAATATCGTAGATATCGTCGCGATCGGGGTTAAGAACACTGGCATCCTTTTGGGTCACCAGAAATAGTTCGTTATCATTTTTTGCTGCCTCTTCTAGTGCAGCGATTGATTTCTCGCGACCCACGAACAGGGGCACCACCATGTGAGGGAAAATAATGACATCACGTAACGGGAGTAAAGGGAACTTCTTGGCCTTCTCTGACTTCGCCTCCGACATAGTACCTCCTGCACTAAGAACGGTTAACCCCACCACTATCTCGACCCATCCGTAGGCCTTCTTCACTGTTGAGGTTGATTTAATTCTCACTCAATTTAAAATTTGGGTCAAAAAAAATGTCAGGGAAAAAAACGGCCAAAGCTCGAAAAGGACGAACAAAACGCAAGGTTTTGCACTCTGGAGACGCCTCTTAACTACCTGTTTTTATGAGCATATCAAGCTTTCGCACAGGAATGCGTAAGGGCTTGTATTTGTAAACAAACACTGTGGGAGAAGTTAGTTTTTTTTAGTTTTATGACGCGCTTTCGATGGCCTTTTTTGCCCGTGAATCTAGGGCCTGACTTTGTACAATTTTCCGTTCTCCCTCAATGATCACCGGAGTGGCCTTTCCCAGAATCGTATCGAGAGTCACGAGCACTCGCGCCACTTTCTCATTGCTGGGAATATCGTACATAATATCAAGCATGGATTGCTCGAGAATCGCGCGCAGTCCGCGTGCGCCGGTCTTTCGAGTTACGGCAATTTTAGCGATCTCATCGAGTGCGGCGGGCTCGAACTCCAGCTCGATTCCATCCATCTCAAAGAGTTTGCAGTACTGCTTGGTCACGGCGTTCTTGGGCTCAACGAGAATGCGCTTGAGGGCCGCAAGGTCCAGCTCATCCAACATGGCGGTGACGGGCAAGCGGCCGATGAACTCAGGGATCAGACCAAATTTAATCAGGTCCTCCGCCTCGATGGCGCCCAACTTTTCAAACTGATTTTTTTCCCGCGCCGAGCTCTCGGCGGTGAGGCCCATGGGTCGCTTGGTGAGTCGCTTCTCAATCACCTTATCCAGTCCCACAAAGGCACCAGCACAGATGAAGAGGATGTTTCCGGTTCGAACCTGGATAAATTCCTGCTGAGGATGTTTGCGCCCGCCTTTCGGTGGCACATTGGCGGTGGTGCCTTCGATCAGCTTAAGGAGCGCCTGCTGTACGCCCTCTCCCGAAACATCGCGGGTGATGGATGGATTTTCACCTTTGCGGGCGATCTTATCAATCTCGTCAATATAAACGATGCCCCGTTCGGCGCGTTCCACATCAAAGTCACAATTTTGCAAAAGAGTGAGAATGACATTCTCCACGTCCTCACCGACGTAACCGGCCTCGGTCAAGGTGGTGGCATCGGCCACGGCAAAAGGCACATTCAAAAATTTTGCCAGAGACTGGGCAATCAAAGTTTTGCCTGAGCCGGTGGGGCCGGCCAGAAGGATGTTGGATTTTTGCAATTCGACTTCGTCATCTTTCCGAGGCTTGTGGGCGATGCGCTTATAGTGATTGTGAACCGCCACGGAGATAATTTTCTTGGCGCGCTCTTGCCCGATGACATAACTGTCCAGGTGATTTTTAATTTCACTGGGACGAGGCACCCGATCAAGCGCCGCTTTGGTGCTGGTCTTGACCGAATCCTCATAGATAATATCGTTACAAAGCTCAATGCACTCATCGCAGATGTAACATCCCGGACCGGCGATTAATTTTTTGACTTCCTTCTGGCTTTTACCGCAGAAGTTACAATTGAGCGTTGAAAAGCTGCCTTTTTCTCGAGTCATGGGATTCCCCTAGTCTTTATTTTGTATTCTTCTTTTTACCTTCGATGACATGATCTATCAGGCCCAGTTCAATGGCCTCCACCGCCGTCAGGTAGTTATCGCGATCAGTGGCGGCTTCGATTTTGGCCTTGGTGATCCCTTTGCCTGAATGCTTAATGTAGATCTGATTGAGCTGATCTTTCAAGTTCTGAATTTCTTTTGCTTGAATTTGAATATCCGAGCACTGGCCTCGAGCACCACCGAGTGGTTGATGAATCATAATCCGACTATGAGGAAGCGCGTGTCTTTGTCCGGCATGACCTGCCGTCAAAAGCAAACTTCCCATGGAAGCCGCCAACCCCACACAGTACGTGTGCACGGGGCAGGAGATGTGTTGCATAATATCGTAGATGCCGAGTCCGGCGTAGACAGAGCCACCGGGACTATTGATGTAAAAATGAATCGGCGCCTCCGCATCGGACTGCTCGAGGAACAACATCTGGGCCACAATTAAGTTGGCAACAGTGTCATTGACCTCGGTTCCGAGAAACACGATTCGGTCTAGTAAAAGTCTAGAATAAATATCGTATGACCGTTCTCCTCTCGCCGTTTGCTCAATGACAATAGGATTCGGAATATACGCTTTTGGATCAAACATGCGTCCTCCACGCTAATAATTTTATGCGGTTACCATTTTGCTTATCGGAATCTCTCAAGCCGATCTTAAGCATAAATCCTACCAACACATGAAGGCGATTGCAGGCCTTTTCACCAAACCAGCTCAATATCTCTTTGTTTTTACGCCTGATTGAAACACTCTACAACAAATGTCGACTTGCTCTTTTTTTTTACTTCACCTAGAGTGAACAACAATATAGGTGAAAAACTGACCTATTTAGTTTTACAATTAAGGAGCATCGTATGACAGCAGAACAAAATCTTACCCCCACTCGCCTCGTGGGCAACAAGGCACCCGAATGGAAATCAGAGGCCTTGATCGGAACGGAATTTAAAACACTTTCTTCTCTGGATTTCAAAGGAAAGTGGAAAGTTCTCTTCTTCTACCCTCTGGATTTTACTTTTGTCTGCCCTACTGAAATAGTGGCCTTTAATGATGCCCTTCCAAAATTTAGAGAGCTTAACTGCGAAGTGGTCGGTTGCTCCATTGATTCTAAATTTTCTCACCTGGCCTGGTCGAAAACAGCGCGAAATCAAGGCGGAATTGGTGAGCTTAAAATTCCACTTTTGGCCGATGTGACAAAAAAGATTGCCTCAGATTTTGGCGTTCTGCTGGACTCTGGTGTTGCCTTGCGCGGCCTTTTTCTTATTGACGAAAATGATGTGATCCAACATTCAACCATCAACAATTTAAGCGTCGGTCGCAATGTGGATGAGATTCTGAGACTGGTGGAGGCCTTCCAATTCGCCCAAAAACATGGTGAGGTTTGCCCCGCTGGCTGGACCAAAGGAAAAGACAGCATGAAGCCGGACCCAAAGGGCTCACAGAACTGGTTTAGCAAAAACGCCAAATAATAATTCGCTTCAATTACGGACGGGTCTTGAATTCCACAGTCACGTCCGTAATTTCCTCTGCCGGAATGATAATCCCCTCAATCGTTTCCAGTGAGATCAGATCGATCACGCGGTCCACTCGGTTGGCAGGCGAGGTCGTGGGAAGTTCTCTTAAAAGATAGTTGTACACATTGTTGATCACAATCGCGCCGTGGCTTCGGGTGCGAAATTCCACAATGGTTTTTAGCTCAAAGCGGCCAAACTCTTCCACCGGCATGCGCCTGCGCACATAGGAAAAACGTCGACCTTCATTCGCCTGGACTATCGTTCTCGGGCCGTTGGTTTTTAGCCGATTTTGATAGCGAGATTGAAATTCTTGCTGCCACTTGCGGATCCCGCCGCCGCCCTCGCCCACGTCTCCCATCAGAGTCAGGGACTCTAAATAAATTAATTTCTGAACTGTTCCCGCGTCCGCCTTAAGCTCGATATGGGTGGCGATACGGGGATTTCCCCCATTGACTCGCGTTTCGGACTGGGCCACTCCCAGCGAAAAAAAGAGCAAGCATGCCAGAACACCAGTCATTATTTTCATTGTAAGTCCCCTTTGGAATTCGGCTGCCCTAAACTTTGAAGCGTATCCATGGCCATGGTTACAAAAATCCTTTCCTCACCTTTAGCGGCGGGATCGGCCAGAATATTAAAAATTTCTTGCTTGATTTCATCGATGCGACACAGAAGCTGCTCGCGGGCGGCGGGCGTGATGCCTTCCACTGCGTAGAAGGCTGTATTCATCCCTCTTTCATTCAAGGCCTCGGCATCGAGATTGGCCGAGATGCATTCCAGGATGACCTTCTTGATAATCTCGCCATTTTTACTGACGGTAACCGGGCCTTCCTTATAGACATGCTTATCAACTTCGATAATCACATCATGCTTCAACATCAGATCAATAATTTTCAGACCGTATAATCCGAATGATCGCTCGATCTCGCTTCGAAGAACCAGGCCGGTTCGACTCAGCAGAAAGACCTGACGAAAAATAGGATCGGAGGCCATCACCTGACGAAGGTCCTCGTCCCCACTTCGACCATTAAAGGTCATGGTTTCTTTTTCCACGATAGAACGGATCAGCTGATAGTCGGCGGCTTCCTCTTCTCCAATCTGAATCATCTTAAAGAAATAAAGATAGAAGGCACGCAGAGTATTGGCGTGGGGATCGGAGCTTTCGCTCTGAATACGCTTAAGGGTTTTTTCCGAAAGTCCGGTTTTTTCCGCCAAGAGACGCAGACCAATTTCACGATTGCGGTAGGTCCCGAGAATACGCTCAAGATCACGCCCGAGTTTCCAGCGTAAAAAATCCTTATCAGAGATGGGACGGTTGAGGTCAGTCTGCATAGGCAATACCTATAGCATGGCCATAGGGTGTGACCATCAGAAGTCCTGCTCCCTGTAAAAAATTCATTCTTTTTTGCAAAAAATCATTTTGGCACCAGGGTAAACCCTACAAATGGACAAAAAATGATTTTGTCCGACTTTCTGCCCCCACCCCTTGAGCTCCTTTCCCTGCCCGGGTTATTGATAGTTTGTTTACGAATTGGAGAACGGGTTATGGATATGGGACACACACTAGGAAAAGCATCTCTCTCCGCAACGAATGTTGTCGACCTGAGTGCCTACCGCTTGCAGAAGCAGAAAGATAATTCTGCCAAGCAGGAGTCGTTGTCAGCCAATGTTCCAAACGAAATTCATTCAATCATCTCTGAGCTATCTGAGGTAGTGAAAGAGGGTGAGAGAAAATTTAAGGCCACCTTATAAAGATAAGGTGGGCGTGACCCTGTCGTTTTTTAGTCATGCCTTGTTGCGCATTGAGTTAATACTTTTTTCTCACTTATTTATTTCTATTTGTTTTTTGTATCCGACAGGATATTCCTCGAATGTGTCCAAAATTGAAGTTGGACCAACACATGCTCCTAACGAGGAAAAGAGAATGGATAATATTGTTGATTTTCGTTCATGGATTAAAGAGGCCAAGGAAAAAGGTCTGTCTTCAAAAGAAAATTCTTTATGGAACCGCTTTTATAAGGCCCTGGATTTTCATGCCCTGATTTCCGAGGCCAATGATCTCATTCACGGACTACGTGAAAAAGAACTGTCCCGCGACGACTGGGCACGGGCGCGAGCAATGTTGCAGGAAATAGAGCTACGCCTGGCAAACGACGGGCGACCGGAAGCTCAAGAAATTCGCACCATGGCCGGTGATCTGGAAAATCGATTGCGCAAGTTGGCCTTTCTCTAGCAAAATGCACTAAAGTTAGTGCATGAAAAATTTTATCTTTTTTATTTTTTGGCTTAGCTATGCGGCCTTGGCGGTTGATCTCCCTCAGCGAAATTGTCTGAGCACTCGTGAGTATGTCACCAGTCTCAACTTTTTGCGCGAGCAGAAGGCCCTCGGTCTGGAAGAAAAAGACGCTCGCAATCTGGCCGATCTCGTCTCAAAAGGTTGTACCGGAGCGGCCCAGCGTTTTATTAAAACCACCAACCTTCTTGTTCAGGCGGAGCTGCCTTCCAGGATTGCCATTACCACTGCCCAGGAAATGAGCGGAAAGAGCGATCAGGTATCGGAAAATTTCGCCCAAATTTTCGCCAAAGTGTATCTGGAAAAGTTTTTTGATCTGCCCGCCTCCGAGGCCCTGCGACTGGCGCGTAGTCTGGCCTTTGACATTGAACGAAGTCCCTCCAAGGTCATCGAGGATTTCACCATTCTCAGCGATTTTTGTCTCTCACGCAAAGGCCTCGACCTTCCCCTCGCCCAATGTCTGGCACTGATGGAAAAAGTTATTCCCCAGGGAAGAGAGCAGGAAGATTCAGTCGCCAAGGCCTTTATCAGGTTGTTCGAATTTCTCTCCAGCGACGAGAAGGGCCCGAAGATGGCCACCCTCAAGGCCATCGAGGAAGGCAAAAAGACCATCCAGTATGGCCCCAATGCCGTCGACAATTTTATCCAGGCGTATGCCTTCGCAACCAGTGCCACCGGACTTGGACTGACTTATGGACAAGGAGTGGAATTCGCCCAAAAGCTCTCTGAGCGAACGGTGAAGTCGGTTAAAAAGACGCCGTAAGTCCTAGCCCCGGAACGAACTTGGTACGCTCGCCCACCATGACAGGTAAAAGCATGGTACTGGCGACCGGACCAAAGATTTTTTTCTTATACTGCTGTTGCTCTTGCGCCACATCTTCCCAGTGATTGGTAAACAGCAAGGGGAAAAAAGACGCGCCCAAAGCGAGCATGTCAACCACTTTGGAAGTGGTATCGGTTTTGGCATTACTTAAGAGCTGGATCGAAGCAAAACCATTAGTGGCGAAGGACAACCATTTCATGGTGCGCGACAGCCGTCCCAGGCGATTAATTTCCTCTTCTGCCAGTCGCTCACGGGTCAGCGCTTCGCGAGTCGAATGGGCGGGCATGGGTGCGACTTTATCATAGGCCGATTTATATCCGCGAACTCCGTAAACCATAAACATATTGACGGCCAGCCAGCCACCACCAACCAGCATGCCGACGGTTCCGGAGTTTCCCTGGGGATCTTTACTCGGGTCCTCGTCCTGCATAAGGCCTGCCACTAAGGTAGTCATCGCGGAAACGGTGATCGCCCATTGAAAATTCCAAGGCCTGCGCATTTCCGATTCGCTTTCAATTTTCAAGCGATCTGAGGCACGGGGCGTGACCAGTAATTCGGGGTAATCTACTCGGTCTTGTGCCCAAACTTCGCTACTCAGAAATGCAATAATAGCAATAATCGCAACGCCATTGACCTTCATGATTTACTCCCTAAAATAAACTCCATTATAATCCTGGCCAGGGTCAATATAGCAAGGAAGTAGTTCATGTTTTATCGTTTAGTTATTCTCATCGCCTTTTTTTTACTTCCCTACGCCTATGCCAACTTAGTGCAGGTTGCAAAATTTAAAGGTTCCGCCACCCAACTCGGGCCGGGTATGCGCGAAGCCAAAAATGTCTCCATGGGCGAATGGTACCCTAAAGATACCTCAATCCTCACGGCCGAAAAATCCTTTGTGCTGCTCAAATATAAAACCGGCGCGGCACTGACCTTGGGGCCCAGCAGCAAGATTGTGGTGGATGAAACTTCCGAGAAAAGTCAGGCACTCATTGCCCTGCTCACCGGAAAGATTAAGGCCACCGTGGAAAGTTCGCAGACAGCTAATCGCAAAAATAAACTTATCGTTAAAACAAAAACCGCCGCGCTCGGCGTGCGGGGAACCTCTTTTCAAACCAGCTACAATCCTCAGTCGAGAATTACCTCGCTGGTAACTTTTAAAGGCAACGTGGCCATGGCCAAGATCGAGGCGAATCAATCTGACGCAAAAGTTGAGGAAGTCTTGCAGAAAAAATCGGTCGAGGTCACCAAAGGCGAGTATGCCGGAGTTTCCGATAATCTGAATGTCGCCACCGCCCCCGTAAAAATTTCGCCCGAGCAGTTCACCAAGCTCAAGCTCAACGAAACTCTGGGCGCAACGGAAGAAAAAGTTGATGCGAAAACCTATCAGGCAGAGCTGAAAAAAAATCTTGATGACCTGGCGGCGAAGCCTTCGAGCGAAAAAGGCGGGACCTTTGACGAGAAGACCGGCAGCTACGCCCCTCGCCCGGGCGGACTCGTGGATATTGAATCTGGGATGTATGTTCCTCCCTCCAAGGATGCCGTGTTCGATACCAAGCTTAAAGTTTATAAGGCCACCTCGACGATCGGAACAATCAATGATGACGGCAGCTATCGCCCACCTGAAGGACTCAAGCTGGAACCGGGCAAGGGCTTTGTGGTCGATCCTGACGCCAGCAGCAAACGCGAAACGGTGACTCAGCTTGCCTCCGAGCTCAATCAAAATGTGGCCGGCCAGCTCATTGCCCCCTCCCCTGCTCCCAAGAAAAAATCCACGCTGGAAGGGGATGAGGAAGATGCCTACGATCGTTACTTCAAGAAGGAAGGCCTGTAACTCGATGCTGATCAAGCTTTTCATTCTGACCACAGCCATTGTGTGCTCGACCGCGTTTGCCCAGACGCACACCTCCAAGCAAAGTCCGAAGTTCGTCCAGCTCACTGACTCTCCCACGCCTTGGGAACGATTCAAAAAAAATCTTTTTTCGCCCATCACGACTCCCGCCAAGTATGCCTTTTGGCCCGGGATGACCTTGACCGTGGTGCTGGCCAAGGCCGAAGACAGTTACTCCGATCCGGTGCAAACGGAGATGTGGGAGAAAAATCCGCTGCGAAATTCCACCTTCATCGGCAACTTCTGGGGAACCATGATTCCCAATGCCACCTACTACCTCGCCATGAAGTCATCTTACTGGTTTGGCGACAATTACAATTCCCACGTGCGCGCCAATCACATGGCCGAGGCCACGCTGTACACCCTAGGTGTCATCACGGCGCTCAAACTCACGATTCGTGAACCGCGCCCAAACCGCCTGGATAATCTCTCTTTTCCGTCGGGCCATGCCGGGATGAGCTTTGTCTTTGCCACCATCGTGGCGGAGGAGCATGGCAAGGCCTGGGGCATTCCGGCCTATATGATGGCGGCCTTTGTCTCGGCCACGCGACTCAATGATAACTGGCACTACACCCACGACGTCATCGCGGGTGCGACTTTGGGAATTGCCTACGGCTACGGCATTTACTACAACCGCAAGCACGTCTTTAAGGAAAATGATTATGTCATCGTGGCGCCGATCGTCTGTAACAATACACTCGGGCTGGGTGTTTCAAAAAGTTTTTAAAAGATCGCAACTCTGAGTCAGACCCATGTCACAGGCGGCGCCAAAAAAAGCCCGCGCCTCCTCTTTGCGGCCGAGCTTCATTTCCAACAAACCGCTATTGTGACAGGATTTAACGATGCCGAGCTTGCAGGCCGTTTTGGTGTAAAAAAGCGCGGTCTGTTCTTGCTTCAAATCAAAAAGAATGGCGGAAACTTCCGCGCACGATTCAGCGTGGCCCAGCTCGCAGGCCCTTTTATAATATTCCATTTTCTTGGCCGGCCGGCTTTGGCCCAATTTGAAACAGCCTATGGCCAGCTTTAAGCTACAGGCCTTCTCGGTGAAGGTCAGATCCTTCTCCCCAAAGGCCTGACCGAGATTATAGCAGGCCTTGGCATGATTTTTCTTACAGGCCTTATCAGCGTACTCACGCGCCAGGGCCATCTGGGCCGACTCAAAAAAATCCCCCGAAGCCTGATGGCAGGCCTCCTCGGCACCCTGTTCACAAGCGGTTTTATAATGCTCCAGCGCCTCACGCTTTTCCCCGGCAGATTTTTCATAATGACCTAGAAATAAACAGCCCTGAGCATCCTTGGAACGACAGGCCAAGGTGAAAAGGCCGCGGGCCTTATTATCCATTCCCAACTTTTGCGCCACCAGCCCGCTGTTGAAGCAGGCATTGACGTGGCCTTTTTTACAAGCCGTCTCGAAAAAGTTTAAAGAGAGCCCCTGATCCCCGGCAAAAAATTCATGTCGGCCCCACTGATAACATTCCTCGGCGGTTTTATCCTCGCAGGTTTTTCCATCCACGGTTTGAAAAGTTTCCTTGGCATCCAACTTGGAAAATTTTTTGTAGCGCTGGTTGAGGGCCTCATTGAAAATTTTCTTTTTTAAATCATCACTGGCATAACGGGCCTCTTTGCACAGGGCCTCAAGCAAGCTGAGGCGAACATAGGCAATATGATCATCCCCCATTTTCTCCACACAGCGTTCGTGGTTCTTGACTTCTTTATGGGGGAACTGGCATTCGCCCACCAATTTTTCCAAGGCCGATCCTTCGGCCCGGAGCCACGCCTCGTCTTCCGTCTTGGCCACGCCCTTGCCCGGGAAAAATACCCAGCCGCCCCATTGGGTGCGGGCGCTCTCCTTGACCCAATCCTGCTTTTCACACTGGCCCTCAAAGGTCAGGGAAAAAGACCACAGCACTGAGGAATAGGAAAGCACCATGATGATTAAAATTATTTTCATCTTAAACTCCCACCATGGCACTGGCCTGCATGAAGGAATACATAAAAACCGCATTGGGATCTTTGCGAACGGTATTGAGCTCCTCCACCGCCCCTTTGACAATTTCAGAAGTCACAGCGCCGGATGACAGCAGCTGCTCTTGACCGGAAAGTAAAAGCTCGGTCCAGTATTCGATGATCTCCCGGCGCTTATCGGGATGGCGATTGTCGTAGTGCCACGTTTTGATATGGGTTTCCACATTGATATAACCCACGGCGGTTAAGAGATTCCCCAGCTTGGCACCGATAAAGGGATCTCCGGCATTCTCATATTGATAATCATTGAAGGCCATCCAGTATTTCCACACCATGGGAGAATAGGGCTCCAGAAAAAAAGAATGATTCATGACCTCGGTCACATAAATGCGCGAGCCGGGAATCAGCACGCGTCTGACCTCACTTAAAATACGCGAGGGCTCGGGAACATGTTCCAAGATCCAGCATAAAAAGGCCCCGTCAAAAGAGTTGGAGGAAAATTCCATATTGCCGGCATCCAGCAACTTCAAATCGTAGCGGCCCTTGGCGAAAGGTAAGGTGCTTAGGTGCGTTTTGGCGGCCTGCAACTGCCGTTCATTTAAGTCTATGCCAGTGAGATGGAGATCGGGAAAACGCCTCAAAATAATTTCTGACTGGGCCCCGACGCCGCAACCTACCTCCAAAATTTTTTTACAGCTGGAAAAATTGACGTCGCGATAAATCACGTGCTCACCAAATCTTGCCTGGGCACGCAGTCGCGCCTGCTCCTTCGGGGAAAAACCATGCAGATAAGGAAATAGTGATCCATCAGTCATAAATCATCTCCAACTTTGTTGTTTTTGATTGTAATTCGGCCAGCGGCCTTTTAGAATGGCCGGATCATAAGTAATAGCAGGGAGTTTTTCATGAAACACGTCATTATCTTAGCACTTGGGCTACTTCTTTTTTCAAGTTGCGGATTCCGACAGGTCAACGAAGGCTATCGCGGTATCAAACTAGTCTGGGGAAAAATGGAAGGCGAGCCGCTCTTGCCTGGTTTATATTTCTACAATCCCATCTCATCCAGCATTTACCCTATGGAAATTTATGAGCAAAAGTTGGAAGGACAAACAAGCTGTTACACCAAGGACACGCAATCTGTGATTGTGACCTTCGTTGTCACTTATTTTCCCGAGCCCTCTGCCATTGGAAAAGTCTTTGTTCAATTCGGCACGGGGTGGGAGGCCAAAATTTTGGCCCCAGCCGTCATCGGAACAATCAAGGACGCCATTGGACAATACATCGCCGACGACCTGGTCTCCAAACGTGAAGCTGTTACCCAATATGCCCAAGAGCAAATCACCAAGGCCCTGGCGACTCGAAACGTGGCCATCACACGTCTCGACGTCACCAACCTAGATTTTGACGACACCTATGAGAGAGCAGTTGAGCAAAAAGTAGTGGCGATTCAAGAGGCGCAAGAGGCCAAAAACCGCACTATCAAAATCCAAGAGGAAGCCAAGCAGGTGGTCGAGAAGGCCCGGGCGGAAGCTGAGGCCATGAAAATTAAAACCCAGGCGATTTCGGCCAATAATAATCTGGTGTCTTACGAAGCTGTACAAAAGTGGAACGGAAATCTACCGCAAATCATTATGGGCGGACAGAGCATCCCTTTCATTAATTTCGATAAGTTAATGAAGTAAAGTTTTCACTTCCAATATCCGACTAGATTACTATGCTTCGGTCTGTACTAATTTTTGCCAGGAGGCAAAAATGAAGATTAGCAATGTTTATTCGTATCCAGCAGCGACGAATGTTATCTACCTGACTCCCAATACGGCCGAGAAAGCGTCCGAGAGCAGTGAGACCAAAGAGGTCCATAAGCTCTCCAATGAAATTGCTCTGATTAATAAGCAGACCAGTTACATTAAGGAAAATAAATTAGACTTCGCCTCCTTGTCTAACGCTAATCGCGTAAAGTTGTTGGATACTTATTAGGGGCCCCCGTATAATGGGGCATGGAAAAAAAAGTTCAATGGGCCCTTGTGGCCCTTATGTTTTTGTCATTTGTCTCCCACGCCAACGACATGGAAGGTGTCTACACCGTCATTATCAAAAAGCAGCAGGAAAAAAAGAGTACTCGCTGGACCTTGAGTGACTGGCTTGCCACCAAGAAAAAAATTGCCCTCATGGACCAATGGCTGGCCCTCAACTCCAAGTCCACACTCTTTGAAGCGCGCCTCGGTGGCAGCGTGGGCGATGTGGAAGAAACCAGCGACGGAAATCCTGTCTCAAAAAAACAGGTGAGTCGTTATGAGGCCGAGTTCCTAATCAAGATGCTGGGTATCGGTGGAGAAATCGGTCGTTTAGGACCTCACCAAAAATTTACCGCCGGCGAGCTACAACTGATGATTCTCGGTAGCTCCCTACAGTCGACCCATCTCAGAGGCTTCTATGGAATGCGCAAGCTGGAGTGGGACGGACTTACCAACTTTAGCGGTCCCTATTATGGCGGCCATCTCACGCTGTATATTTTTAATTTTTTCGGAATCGACGGTCGCTATCAATATTTTTCCAAGACGAAGGGCACCGATAAAACCTATGCCACTTATGGCGAGGCCCTCACCTTCGGCGCTTTCCTCGATCTCTCCTTCGTGCGCTTGGGAGCAAAGCTCTACAAAGAAAATTTGCGCCTAGAACAATCGGGGAATTTTTTCAGTGCCGCGAAAAATGAAGGCACCCTCCTCACCGCCTCCATCTTCTTTTAGGTGCCACACGCCCCATGGTAGTGCATGTGCGTTAAGGGTCGTCAAAAGTAATGTACCTTCGCTCTCTGCGGTCAGTGGTCATCTGAAATTTTGACTTCACAAAGGCCCGCTTTAGGCATCCAACTTGCTCTGCTGAGAAAGAACTATCAATCCAAGAAATAACTCGCGCTCGCCCATGTTGGGCGATAACAGGATCAGTAATTTCAAATTTCAGCAGGGAATTCAAGGTAGAAAAACGATACTCAATGACACTTTTGCACAGGCCCGCTCTCACAGGGTTGAGATAAATATATTTGTAGACCTGGTAAAAATATCTTTGGTCATTGATTAAATTCCACTTATAGCGGGCACCAAAGATATGGTTAATTCGTTGCGTTTTTGCCTGAATCGCTCGAGTGAAGGCGTTGGCGAAAATCCACTGAAATAAATCAATATTTGCCCGTGGTGTCGTTAACAGCAAATGATAATGGTTTTGCATGAGGACGAAGGCATGGATGGATACATTCGTCTTGTCCTGAGCTTTTTTCAGAGCAGCTTGAGAAATTTCCCAAAGGTCATCCATCGGAAGATAAAACCATTCCTTGTTGTTTGAGCGTTGGGTAATGTGATAGGGATGGTGTTCTGAACGTATTAGTGGTTGTCGCGGCATGAGCGTGGCTTAGCATAGAAATTATGAGCGAAGCTTGGAATAACGATTTCGAAACTTGAAAATTTCATTAATGGAATGTGCGCAAAGGTATTGACGCATGGTCGCTACCTCCGGGCGTGTGGCACCTAGTAGCCTAGGGCAATCGCATCTAATACCAGTGCAGGGCCAGGCCGCTGTTGACCATGAAATTCTGATCTTCCAGCGATTGGGTGTAGTTGATTCCCGCACCCAGCAGAAGTGATTCATTGAGCTGGCGCTGATATTCGTAACCGATCTGGAGTGATGTGCGTGAGCCACCTGGCATCCAAGGTTGCTGGGCCTCCGTCACCGGAGTGATCACGCCCAAATTGAAGCTGTGAGAATTCGGGCCATCGGTATACGTGGTTCCGCCCCCTATCGAGCAGGTATCACCATATTCGCGAAAGGCGCAAAGGAGAGCGGCGTTTAAACGCACGTCGGGGGTGACATCATAGGCCCCTTCCACGCCAAGCTCCGTGTAGTTGGTGTAGACGCCGACCGTTGATCCCAGGAGCCCGCGAATATCGGTAAGGCCCAGGGTTAGCTGGGTATGTCCGTGCAGGCGGAAGTAGGCATCATCGGTGCGATAGACTGCCTCTCCGCCCACGTTCACCGCGATATTTCCGTCGCCCGTCCAGGAGCCGCTCTCATCGGCATTGCCTCCATTGATCGCGGCGACTTCCAGATGAAAATCCGAGTATGGCGTAAGAGTCCAATGCTCAGAAACGCGCAAAGGAACTCCCACCCGCTGATGGACGCTGAGGTAAATAGTGTTCAGGTTCCATTCCTCCGTGCTCACCGTGCCATCGGCCCCGACAAAACGCACCGTCGAATCTCGATGGGCATAGGCCAGACCCACGTGGCCCTGATTATCAATTCCATTGTACACACCATCAGTGCCGGTGGGCGCACTTCCCCAACGAGCGCTGACGCCGGCACCATAGACCACATCGCCATTGGAAAGTTTCGCGGCAAAAATTCTTCCGCTGGCCGGACCATAATGCCCGCCCATGTGCATGACACTATAGCTGCGGGTGGTGAACGGATCGAAACGGCCTCCGCCCGTGACATCGCGGGGGTTCGGACTGGTTTCCTCTTCCAAGAGCAAACCGATCTCGGTGGGAAGAACACCGGCGAATTGTCCCTCAATAGTTCCATCCGCACGCTCAGTGGGGCGCCATACTCGAATCATGGTGCCCACATCGGGGGATTCGTCGTGGGAAAGCGCGGCGCTGCCTTGCAGGTTGCTCTCGGTTGAAACCCGATTGTAGGAAATTTTGTGAACCCGATTTCGATTGTTGGGATCGGTGACCATCAAGGTCACGTGATAATTTCCCGGCACTGGATAGCTGGAGGCGTACACATTATCTTTATTGCCCATGTGGTAAAGGATGGTGGCCTGGCAGATGGCGATGTCGCGGCAGACGCCGGTGGGAGTTCCGCTCGCCAGTCCGGCCAAAATCGAATCACACTGGGCCACCGAGTTGGCATCAATGGCCTGATCGGCGCGGGAATCATCGTAGTTACTATTCATGGCCCCACCCAGCTTTGAGATGAAGCGAATCTGGTCATCAAAGGACATGCTTCGCCCCATGCTCTGATAGATGGCGCGGCGATCGGCGGGAGCGGCATTCACAATGCGATCTTTCCAGAGGGCATCGGTAATTTCGGTTGTCTGAGACTCATCTAAATCGGTGTGATCGATGAGCCATCGTCGGGCATCCTCCAGAGATTTACCGGCCAGGATATTGCGATTGCTCTGAACCAAAGGTTCAACGGCACGATCAAAGGAGGCCGAGGTATAAGGCACTCGTTCGCCATTAAATCCATCAAACCCATTCACAGCATGGAGGCGAAATTCGATATCCAAACCATAGGAAATTGAAGTCCCACTTCCCGAACTCGAACCTGACCCCGAACCTGTTCCAGAACTAGAGGACGAGGACAAGGGTGCGCCCGGCTTCGGGCAATTCACCTGGGGAGTCCCGGGGTCATCTGAAGGAACGAGGTTAGCGCGCATCTTCCCCCATGTCAGCAGAAGCTGACCCTGAGCAGGTGTCATGTTGTAAACATCCCGACGCTCCACCGTAACGGCTTCGGCCGCCTGAGCGAGGGCCACCACTTTTTCACTACCATTACCCGGAGCTTGCGCAAAGGATGACGATCCCAACAACAGGCCGACAAAGGCACAAAGACCTAATCGAAATTGCATGTTTGTACTCCCTACTAACCCCGAGGGAGTATCTCCAAAATCTGTGCCAACGAGTGGGATGTTATCTCAAAGAGTTGCAGACATCGATGTGTCTGCAACTAAGGCAATCTTCGAATTTCGACTAATTATTCGACAACTGTCGAGAGTGCGCGAAAGGGATTTTCGGGATTTATCTTAGTTTCCCGCGCCCATAAAAGTTTAATAAATTCAGCATGGGACCATGCCAGAGGAGTCGCGCCCCCGGTGCCTTCGCCGGTATGCTCAAAAATTTGCTCGGGAATGAGTTGACCGTCATTGGCAAACTTCACCATGGATTCGAGCACGGTATTGACCTGGCTTACGGCCTGGTTCCAATCTAGGTTACCGGCAGAGTAGCGTTCAACCGCGAATCGTCCTTGCTCACCTGAGAGCAGGGTCCATAAACGTCCCTTGCCATCTTCACCGTAGGCATCATTGGAGTAGCGATACCATCCATAACCGTTGGGTGTTTTCACGCGAATGAACTGATTAACTTTTTCTAAAGATTTCAGGATATGCCAATCGTCCGCAGGTCTGAGTCCTAGCAGGGCCAACTTCAAGAATCCCTGATCCAGAAAATCCTGAGGGGTCACGCGCATGCTGGAGTTGGCAACATGGCAGCTGTCTTTGGAATTTGGGTCCCAGGTTGCCGAGTAACTTTGGCAGCCGGAAACGCGCAGATAATATTGCCCGTCACCGTAGGGGCCATTTTGAGTGAAAGACCAGGTGTCAATATTATCACCTGGCTTGAACAACCATCCTTGCGCCGTTCTGTAGTAGCTATCGCCCGCTTCGGTGCCTTTATAGAGTTCGCCACCGATAAGCAGCGCCGAGGTGGCACTGGAGAAGGTCGAGGGAGAGAGGCCGAAGTTTTCCTCCCAGCGCTCCTGGGCCGACCAGGGCCCGTACTTTTGAATGAAGCTCAGACCTTTTTTAAGCATGGAATCAAATTCGGTCAGGAGAAGTTTTTGCTCGCTGACACTGACACGACGATACACCTGCCAAAATAAGTTGATGGGATATCCGATCTGATCGAGCTGCAATCCGCCCCAGTAAGATTCACCGGTCACCCAGGTATTTTGGGGAAAGCCACCTTCCTTGGGAATGACGCGAGGATTGTAATCCCAAACACCGTCGCCTTTTTGATACTGAATTTTCTTCAAGAATCGCAGAGCGCCGATAGGTGTCTTGATGTCTCCCGCCAACAGGAGGCCCATGGCGGTGTGGTAAAGATCCCGCGGCCAGATCAGATGGTAGCCGCCGATTTTATTTCCGGGAGTCTCGTACTGCTTTTCCCCCCAAGGAATGGAAAGAGAGGCAATCAGCGCACCGGGATTTAACTTGTCCTCATGGGACTTGAGAACCACCAAACTTCTCCAATACAAATCGGCCTCACCCTTGTTGTTAAACTTAGGTGCCAGCTTATCTTTTAAATATGTTCGCCAGGATTGCTCAAAGACCTCTTTAGCAGCGCCGAAATCGGTGCCAAGCGTAGACCGAATTTCTTTGTTTTGGGCGAAGTGATAGATAATATGCAGGCGATTTTCCCCCTTCGTTCTGGGCAGATTCAGCTCACCAAAAGTGGCGACGTTGCCGTTCTGGGCCACCTCAAAATCAAAATCCATCTGCTTGTCTTGGGCCAAATCCTGATAGCCGTCAGAGGAGCCGACGAACCCCACGGAACGTTTTCTAAAACCAACACTCGACTCAATAAAAAGTTGGGTGCTGCCTTCGCTAACAAGAAAGCCATTTTGATGAACGATGGCAGAATCGTAATAGCCGGTATTATCGATGGCGGGATTCGTGAGGAGATAAAAATCCACACCGTCTTTTTCGGCAATGATCGTCACCTCATCCACGAGTGTGGGCGAATCTTTTAAGGAGAAAAACTCATGAATAATGGTAATGCCTTTTGCCTTATTGACGTTGACCAGGCGAACGCGAGAAGGTGACAGCACCTGCACGTTATGCTCAAAATCTTTGCTCTCTTCTAAGACAAAGGTTTTATGGTCGGTGACCATAAATTGTGAGTCTTTAATTTGTCCCTTGTCGATGGTGGGGAAAAATATTTCGGTTAAAATTCCGTTGGCCTCTGTGAACCATAGAGGGGACTTAACCTCTCCCTCTTCGTAAATGGTGACCGACTGCACTTTTCTGGCATCTGACCAGTTGGGGCGAATCCCCGGACGGCCAAAGGCCTCGCGTGTTAGTTTCACCAAGTCATCAGTGGCAAAACTGGTCATCGAGAGCACAACAAGGAGCGACACTAACAGATTGCGCAAAATCATAGCTTCCCCTTTTAATTGGATTTTTTCCCGTGCGAGTATGCCCAAAAAAAGTTGAAGCTTCTACTAAATTATTCCTGACTTTGCGCAGAAGATTGGAAGTTTTGCTGCCAGGGGGCAAAGCGATGCAGGAGCAACATTCCGGGGATGGCAATCAAGGTGCAAAAGACGAAGAAGGCGGTGAATCCCATTTGCTCGACCATGTATCCGGTGGGTGCCGAGGCCACCACCCGCGGAACCCCCATCAGAGAGGTCAGCAGGGCATATTGGGTCGCCGTGAAACGCTTGTCGGTGAGAGACGCCATGAAGCCCGTGAAGGCAGCGGTGCCCATTCCCGCCGTGATGTTTTCAAAGCAGATGACACCGGAAAGGACGGCATTACTTTTGGGTAGCAGCTCAATTAAGGTAAAACCAATCGTGCTGATGGCCTGAAAAAAACCGAACAGCCAGAGGGATCGATTCATCTTCAGACGTAGTATCAGCACCCCGCCTAAAAAGCCGCCCGCCAAAGTCGCGGCCAGGCCAACCCCTTTGGCAACCACCGCCACTTCGGTTTTGGTAAAGCCATGACTCAGATAAAGGGGCATGGTCATACTACTGGCCATGTTATCGCCCATCTTATAAAGCAGAATAAAGGCCAGCATCCACCAGGCATCCTTAGCGCTGAAATATTCCTTAAACGGAAGAACGACGGCATCCTTAAAGTTGCGAGGGGCACCGGCAACATTCGGGACCGAAGGGGCCAGGAGGGTCACAAGCACCATGCCGCCCATAAAACATCCCATGATGAGATAAACGGTACTCCAGGGAATGTGATCGGCCATCATGAGGGCCAGGGCACCGGCAATCGCCATCGCCACCCGATAACCGTTGACATAAAAAGATGAGCCCAGGCCAAGCTCTTCGTCCCGCAAAACTTCCCGACGATAGGCATCCACCACAATATCCTGAGTGGCGGAACAGAAGGCGCAGATCACCGCCATGACGGCGAAGATGAAAGTGGACTCGGCGGGATTACACAGCCCCAAACCGGCCAAGGCCAGGCCGGTGGCAAGTTGGGTTACGACAATCCATCCGCGACGGCGATCAAGGAAGGGCGGAATAAAGCGGTCCAGAATGGGCGACCACAAAAATTTAAGCGTATAAGGCAGACCGACAAAAGCAAAAAGTCCGATGGTCTTCAAGTCGACGTTGGCGTTGGTCATCCACGCCTGCAAAGTTCCTCCCGTGGCGAGCAAGAGAGGCAGGCCGGAGGACATCCCGAGAAAAAATTGCACCAACAGTCGCCAGTTAAAGATGGCGCGAAAACTAAGCCCGGAGGTATTTGTTCGAATATTCAATGATCGCTCCTAAATGAAGATAATCGCTTTTAATTTTGTATTTTTGTCTCAAGCTCATTATATTAAAATAGTATTATGATTGGGTTCCATCATGTCTGAAAACTCGCTCTATGTAAAAGATGAAGTCATCCCCGGAAAAATTTGGCGGCGGTTCGTGGCTTCGTTAATTGATCATGCCATTCTTATCGTGCTCATGATTCCAACCTCCAATCTGCTCGGGTCCTTTTTCAATCTGCGCGATGTTCCCCTCGAACAAGGAGGAGAACTGCCGCGGGAAATCTATCTGCTCATGATCGCCATGACGATCAGCTTCACCGCTCTGGTGTATTTTTACTTCACTTTTTTTCACGTTGTGAAAGGCGCCACTCCGGGAAAAATGGCCATGGGCCTAAGAGTGGTCGTGGTGCCTGACGGTGGCAATATCGGGCCGCTTAGAAGCTTTGTGCGCGAGGTAATTGGAAAAACTATTTCCGGCTTTTTATTCATCGGCTTCATCGTTATGCTGTTGAGAAAAGATCACCGTGCCCTCCATGATCTTATCGCCCGCACCCATGTCATCTCCAATTCAGATAGCTAACATCTGGAAACTACTTACGCCGCGGTGCCAAAAAGGCACCACCTCCCCTTTTCTCATTTTTTTTTACACAGTGGCCAGAATTTAGCGCGACGCGGCATTATCATCCCTTTATTGTTTTTGGGAGGCAAATCTAAAAAGACCAAAGGGAGGTTTTATGGGACGGAAAGGTGTGTACTGCAAAGTTATTCTTGGTGGGTTCGGACTGATGTTGATGGCGTCGAGCTATGCCAACGGGCCGGTGCTGAGCGATTGCGGCTCATTTCAAAATGAAAATTCTCGCCGACTTTGCCAGCAGATGGACCGGATTGAGCAAAAAGTTGACCGGGCCCTTCAGCTCCTAGAGAGAGGACATAACGGCGGCAATGGTGGCGGCCACGGACGATATTATACTCCCACCTATAACTGTAAGATAAAAATCAATGCCACGACATTCGAGGGTTTCGGGGACACCGTCAAGGCCGCACAGACTGATGTCGTCTCGATGTGTACCGCCACCGGTTACGGTTCAGGAACCTGCAATGAGCATTTCCGGAGCTGCGATCTTGACGCCTACAGCGAGTCAGGACACTACAAATGCGAAGTCAGTATCAACGGACAAATTTTCCAAGGTCTGGGAACGAGCAAGCTCGAAGCACGCTCCATGGCGCTGGGAATCTGCAAGCAAACCGGCTACGGCACCAGCACTTGCTATGAGCATTTTAGTAAGTGTTATGCTGTACCACTTCGATAATTCAGGGATTGCCGGGGCCTCCAGGGCCTCGGCCTTTATGATACAGTGATGCTCTTATGACTCATTATAAAAAATGGCTGGGTTATCTTGGGATCTACATTGCGGGATTGTTAACCGCTGTTCTCATTTTCAAGCTCAGCCCCGGTGGCCGGCCAACCACCGCTCCAAACCCGCCAGACAGCATCGCTCTCACTCAGGCACCCAATCTAAAAAGCAGGACTTCCCCTGATATGAACGCGCTGATTGCAAAAATGCAAAGTAACTTTAGAAATGCCGATGACGACCAGAATGAAGATTTGATGGCGCAGTTCCATGATATGCGCAAAAAGTTGCTCCAGGTCTTAGAGGAAGAAGGGGCTTCCCCCAATGCCGGGATTGCAAACTTAGGCGACCGCCCTGATACCAATATCGAATCCCGCGAGGACGATAAAAATTATTATTTTGAGGTGGACCTTGCCAACCTCGACCAGAATTCTCTCAAGATGGATATCAGGGAAGGCTACCTCTACGTCACAGGCGAGATGAAAAAGGAAACGACGGAAGAGTCACAGATGGGCGTGTCTTCCTCGCTGGTCATGTCGAGCTTTTCCAAGGCCGTCCCCATCCCTTCCGATGCCGATCAAAAGAAGGCCAAGATCGAGCAACATGAAAACGTGCTCACCATTACCTTGCCCAAGCGTCATTTGTGACAAATTAGATTCCATCCGAATCAAAAAGCGATAAGGCATTTCCGCTGGTGGAAAATCCGCGCGACCCCGGAACCTTCATAAAAGTTTGGTGAGCGAATTTAATTCCCCGAATGCGCATCTGTCGATCATAGATGAGACCTTGAAAAGTTCCGAAGCGCGACTCCGCCTTGGCCGTGACGGCCTTTTTAAAGGCCAAAAACTCTCGAACATACATTCCCATTCCCGGATCACTCCCCCCGGCCATGGCGCCTTGGTTTAAGCTGGCCCTGACCTTTTCCTTAATTGCGGCCGGTGAGTAAGCCGAATTGCTACTGTATCCAATGATCAAGCTGGCATCCCCTCCCACCACGCGGGAGATGCTTGACTCCATGGTTTGCCCTAAAAAACCATAAAAGATATCGGCTGCCGTACCTGAGGCACTACCGGACCCTGGGTCGTCATCTGCCGGGAGTTCGGCCTTCAATCGTCTACTAATGTCCCAGGAAAGATTGCTTGGGCGAAAAACATCATTGAGACGGAAGCTGGCCACCCCGGGGTCCGAAAGTTCATAGTTAAAAACATAACCGGTCTCAAGAAAATAATTTCGGCCGGGCAAAATATAATCGAGGATATTAAAAGTTCGAGTCGGACAAGGCCGAAACGAAAGGTCTTCCCCGCGAGAAAAGGGCGTAAAGAAACCGAGCAGAAGGAAAACAAAAAGGATGCTTTTCACGCATCCTTATCGGCAAATAAAAAAGGCTGCCTAAGCAGCCCTTTTTGTCACTAATTTCAATATGTTACAAGATAATATCCAGATCCAGACGGCCATTGCCAATGACCAGGCCGGGGTGGGCCGGTCCACTTCTTCCAGCGCGAGTCACCTCCACGTCAAAAGTGCCGGGATTTAAAATAATATGGAAGCTGCCGTCGGGATTCACGCGATAATTTTGAAACAGCGTTCGCGCCCCTGCTTGTACGGTAAATACCTTGAGCGTCACCTCGCCTTGGGCCAGCTCCTGCTCACTGGCACCACGCACCTGACCTTTTAACCCAGGCCCGCTCAAACGCTCCAACAGATAGCGCCAGCCAGCGCGATTTTTTTCCACCGTCTTATCGCGCCACTTGGCATAGTTGGGTTGAAAACCTTCACTGCTGCCATTGACCTCGATGACGTAAGGAAGAACCTGAAACTCACCATAGAGCCAATCAATGTCTCCCCCATCCACGCTATAGAGGAGCTCCCAGGCGGTGCCCGGTGAGTAACCCAAGAGGCGACCAATTTCAGTCCCGATGGGCTCCACCACGGCCCGGGTTTCTGATCTGACTCCATCGCAACCGTAGGGATAAATAACCAGCTCGGAATAGCTGTGATATGAAATGCTGAAGACAGGACGAGTGCGTGAGACGAGCCCCATGATGGCCTTGGTCTCCAGCTCTGAGCCGGCGCTCGGGCCGCGGTAGGTATCTGACCAGGTCGAACCGGATGAGCCGTTACAAGAACCCCACTTATAGGGATAATTTCTGTTGACGTCGACACCCTGACTATAGGCCACATTTTTTCTCCACATGGCATTGCTGGTCCACACGCGATTGTTCCCGTCTGGGTTCACCATGGGCACGACCCAAATTTCGTTATTTTCAACCCAGGCAGTGATGGTGTTATCGCTTCCGTAACCGAGAGTCAGCTTCTGAATCACGTCGATCATGATTTCCGGGGTCATGACCTCACGGGCGTGGTGCATGCCATTGAAAAAAATCTTCGACTCTTCGGGCTCATTCACGCTGGCGTTGTCAGAAATCTTGATGGCCCAGATATCGCGCCCTTCCACTGTTTTTCCCAGGGACTCCAGCTTGGTAATCTCGGGAAAGCGCTGATTCACCTCGCGTAAAAAGGCCGTCATTTCATCCGGCGTTTTATATTGCTGATCGGGAGCGAGCAGGAGGTTTTTTTCCTCCAAAAGAGTCAACTCATGACCGCGCTCGCGCAGCACACGAAGTTCTTGATGACTGAGATAGAGGTCGATGGTTTTGTTTTTCAAATCTACACCCAGCACCTCAAAGTCGGAGCTCCTAAACTCAAGCATGCTTAGATGATAATCAGGGACATGCACACGGGCGACGATCTCGCGATCGGGCCACCAGGGAGCAAAAAAATCACCGCCGGAGTGGGCATGGCCGATATTGCTGAAAGCATAAGAGGCCAAAAATAGAAAAAGCACGAGCAGAAATGGACGCCATAACATAACAACTTCCTTGTTGTAGGTAAAAAATCCTATTAGGGATATTGTGAGTGACGCCTAAATTTGCATCAATGCCAAAGATCAAATGTGAGAATTTGTTATTTGAGAGAAACCGTACGGTTAGATCTCGGTAAAGGCGAAATTGACCTCAATAAAAAAGTTCCCCAAGGCACATTCAAAGGGAAGCAGCACCGTGGTTACACCTTTTTGCGCCTGAAGCTGATGATCCTTGCCGGTGATGGCGGTGGGAATAGACATCTCGATTCGGTAGCCAATCTCCACCAGAACGGATTTGGCCGATCCCATGGTCATGTTACAAATTTCGCTCCCCACATCGGCGATCTCCTCGTTATATTTTTTGAATTCCTGGCCGAGCATGGCCGAGGCGGTTTTCAGGTACGAGGCCTCCGGCCAGGAGATCAAGAGTGAGCCGCGAAAAGGCAGGGCCTTGCCGGCATCATCGTAATGACCATTCATACCCATTACCGCAGAGTGATCGCCATGAAGATTGACGTTGGTTTTTATTTCAGGTTTGAGAGGCTTAATCTCACTATGCAACATGGTGGAATAAATTTTCTGCAGCCCCTTCACAAAGGGAGCACAAAACTCAACATATTTCTTATTAAAAGTTATCTGATCCATAATTACACCCATCCTTAAGATGCCACAGTTTTTCTTAAATTCGAGGAAAATTTTGACATGAGAAGATCCAGCCGATTGGCCATCTCTTTGTGGATATCCTTCTTATAAGTCAGCAGGCCGTTTGTCTTCACCAAATCCAGCAGGTAATCCAAAACGGAAAGCATGGTGGCGGCGACAATGCTATTTAAAATACGATTGTCGACCTGTGCTGCCATATAGCTGATGGCCTTCATCTTTTGACAGAGCACGGCCACGGATTCCACATGAAGAGTTGCGGCGGTACCATAAACTCGATCAACCAAAATTCCCACATCCGCCAGAATTTTAACCTCAGCGGGTGCGGCGACATAGTTGGCAAGCAGGGTCCTGGCCTGTGTTAAAGCCTGACCGCTTTCATTGACAAATTCTTGAAAAATTTCTTTATCCACAAGAATTCCTACAGTGCTAAGCGGGAGTCGCGGGTAAGCCCACTTTTTTCAAAACCAGATCCATCTTCTCTTTGAAGGTGTTGGGGGAAAAAGGTTTGACCACGTAGTTTGTCACGCCCGCGGCAATGGCGGCCATGATTTGATCTTTCTCTCCTTCCGCTGTCACCATGAGAAAAGGAATGTCGGCGAGAGGCTTCTTGCTTTTGAGGGTTTTTAGAAGCTCCAGCCCCGACATCTCCGGCATATTCCAATCACTGATAATGAACTGAACTGGATTATTGTTCTTCACACCGTCTAAAATTTTGGCGAGACCATCTTTTCCATTCTCAGCGGTTTCGATGTTCTTATATCCCAAGTTCTCCAATTGCTTAACGACGATTTTGCGCATTACTGCCATATCGTCAATCACTAAAATTCTCATATCTCCAGACATTCAAACCTCCTATCCTGCCTGTGCAAAATCCAAATTCTCTTGAATAATCTCGACATCACCAATCAATGCTTCAGAGCTCTCTGCAATTTTTCGCAAAGGCATTCGCAGCGTCTTGGTAAATTTTTGTAAATCCACCAGATATGGCCCCACCGCCTCCATGGCACCGATGACCTGGGCCGCTTCCACCTTACCGGTTTGTCGCACAATTTCCAGCGCCGTGATGGAGGCCTCAGTGGTATTGGCGGCAACCGCAAAGGTGGCCAGCATATCGTGGGTCTGCTCAAGCATTTTGCGACACTCTCTAATCAACGTACTACTCAGATCATGGAGCTGCTTGGTTCGATCATTGGAACTGTCACCTAAGGCCTTGGTCTCCGTTTCAAAAAACGCGATCATCTGATGCTGAAGGCAAGCCGAGGCACTCTTAAATTCGCTGGCACGCAAGGACATGCGAACTTCCTGCAGAATATTTTGGAACTTGGCCACCTCCTGCTCGGTATCCAGGGAAAATTTCTGGAATGAGTCGGCCACCACCGCCAAAGTGTTCGCCGTTTTACCTAAATGACAGGCGGACAGCGACATATTGAGAGACAGGGCACGCAGTCCCTGAAAAGAGAGCTTCATCTGCTGAAAGGAAGCGGTTAAAATTTTACTTAGCTCGGCAAAGGATTCTAATTTTTCGAAAATCCGCAAGAAAGCTCGGTCCGCAAATTTTGCAGTCGCATCAACGAGACCGCGGGATCGCTCCTTAATCTCCAACACCAATGCTCGATTCATGAAGGAATCATAACCTGAAAATCCGGCGTCAGATAGAATTTTTAATAAAAGTTTCCCCGACGATTCTACACCATTTTTCTTTTCGTCCTCGAGTACTTGGGCGTAAATTCCGGGAACATTTTTAAAAAGGGCCGAGGTTGGCTTTATTCTGACGGACAGATACCCGCCATTGATGGGAAAGACGGTGGCCAACACCCAGTAATAAGCGCCATCTGCCGCCATATTTTTTACATAGGCCGAGATGGATTTGCCTGATTGAATGGTGTCCCATAGTAATTTAAAAACCACCTTCGGCATGTCTGGGTGGCGAATGATATTATGCGGCGCCCCTATCAAAGTTTCGTGGGAATGTCCGGAAACGCGCTCGAAAATTTCGTTGCCGGAAGTGATGACCCCCTTATAATCGGTGGTGGAAAAAAACATCTCATGGATGCCAAATTCTCGCTCACTGTCTACTGGTATTATCTTCTTCATGCTGCCGTCCTTCGTTTGGCCGAAAGTGAAACTATCTTATTGGCAATTTTATTTAATCCTTCAACATGTTGAGCGGCACCACATTTGATGGCCTCCTTGGGCATGCCGAACACAACACTACTTTTCTCGTCCTGGGCAATGGTTTGAGCGCCATTTTGGCGAAGCTCAAGTAGGCCCTTCGCCCCGTCGGCCCCCATCCCTGTGAGAATAACGCCAACCGTGCAGGCCCCGGAGTGCTTGGCGATTGAGCTAAAGAGCACATCCACTGACGGTTTGTGGCGATTAAAGGGAGGATCATCGGTGATGCTGACCTTCAACTCATCCTGGACTTTCACTATAGACATTTGTTTTCCACCCGGTGCAATAAGAACCAATCCGGGAACGACCAGATCGCCGTCACAGGCCTCCCGCACGGAAAAGGGACAGAGCCCGTCTAATCGCTGGGCAAAGGCGGCGGAGAAGACCGGAGGAATGTGCTGTACGATCACGATCGGCGGAATTCGGTCAGGTAAGGAAACCAGAATATCACGCAAGGCCTCAGTTCCTCCGGTTGAAGATCCGATGGCTATAAGCTTATTCTGATCCATCTCCAAGTTGGTGACGGAAACCTTTTCACCGTTGTACCTCATTTGCATTCTGGCTTCGGCTGCCATTTTAATTTTTTCACGGATGAGGGGCGCAATTTCTTGAATTTCTTTGAACTCAGGTTTTTTAATATAATCAATCGCCCCGGCCTCCAACGCATTCAAAACATACGGACCATCATCAGGGCTTAGGGAGGTAATCATGATGGTGGGTATTTTGTAGCGGGGAAAAATTTTTTTAAGCAAGGTGACGCCATCCATTTCCGGCATGTGGACATCCAAGGTCATGACATCAGGCTGAGTATTTTTGATCAGCTCTTCCACTTGACCGGGACGTTCTGCCAGGCCTACCACCTCCATTCCAGGATCGCTCTTGATGATTTTTGCCAAGATATCACGAATGGTTTTTGAGTCATCAACAATCAGAACCCGTACTTTGGCAGAAGCCATTTTTGTGATTCGCAGTTTTGCGGATGCGGGCCAAAACCAGACGTCAGTTTTCTCCGTTCTTGAGATTTCTTTAATAATCGATCCCTGACGCGAGATGATGGTTTCCACAATCGGAAAGAGATTCATCTTGCTGCCAATGATCTTCCATTCCAGATCAGACTCCGAGGCCCCAAAAAGCTCAGCGCACTTAAGACAAAAATTTTGTAAGAGGGGAATATCAACAACCTGATCGAGTGTGATGACGATGCCACAGGCACCCTCTTTACCCTTGGCAGATGCGACAATAAGCGCACTTTCCTCAAGCATGACCTTGTAGGGACCGGCTTCGTTGGGATAAAAAATCTGGGCCGCAGAGAAATCGTTCATGCCGCCCCCTTCTTTTTCTCTGAGTTACTGAAAAATTGTCTCGCCACGTAAGCGAAGCTGGTACAGGGAATGATTTCCACCAAATGCCCGACCGTATTTTCCTTGGCCGAGTACGAAGTCGTGGCATCGCAATCTTCCAGCAGGACCTGGGATCTGGGCCAGGTCTCAAGAATATTCTTAAGGTCCGAGGAAAAACGGCCGAAAACCATCACCGATGTTGTCAGCAAAATCTTATGAAGACTCTGCACTCGAGAGAGCAAGTAAGGGCACTGGGAAAGCTTGGCCAGATAGATACGATTGGGATGGAAAGGGCCGCTGGGCGCCTCCTCATGCAACACTTCGATGGACCTCTTGCTCTCGAACCCCACCGGAGTTCCATCCATGACTAGAAGAGTGGCCGGTGCGATCATCTCTGCCGTTTCTAAAATCAAAGAAAGTCTTTGCACATCAGCTTTCTGTATGAAAATTACGCGTAATTTATTTTCCAAATTTCGAATGGATTGTGATGATTCAAAGGCCTTATCCACACTCGTTAGCTGCGAAGGGGCCGAAGACTTGGCCCGCAGCACGGTGCGCAGCTTGGTCCTGATCTCCTCCGCCCGCTCAAGCAGATTTGTCAGGGAGGGTTTTTCTACAAAATCTGCAGCGCCCAAGGCGATGGCCTTGTGGGCCAGCTCAAGATTATCCCTTGATACAGAAGTCACCATCACAACGGGTGGATGACCGGGGCCAAAGTTTTCCTGCAAATAGGCAAGACCGTCCTGCACTGGCATGTGAATATCAAGTGTGACCAAATCGGGTTTGGCCACTTTCATCTTGGCCTTGGCCTCGACCCCATTGGCAGCGGTGTCCACAATTTCAAAACCAAACTCACGGGTTAAAATCTTTTTGAGCAACAGCAAGATACTGGGTGAATCATCGACACATAAGACTCTGACTGGTGCGGCAACATTTTTCACCATCGGCGCGGGCAATAATGTGCTCACCTGCTTTGGCACATGGGCGTAAATGGATGGTCCCAGGGCATGCACCGGTAGCCCTAAGCCGCGCAAGGACTCAGAGATTCCAACGAAGAGATGTCCGGCGGCGGTCAGTTTCTGCATGAATCCCTTTGCTAATTTTTCGACTTGCTCCGGGGAAAAATAGATAAAGACGTTGCGACAGAAAATAATATCGAACAGCTGGCCGAAAGTTTTGTGCTCCATCTCAAGAAGATTGAAAACCTGAAACGAGCAACTCTCCCTAAGACTTTTTTTCGCCTTCACAAAATGTGAAATTTCCCCCTGACCACGGGCCCAGTGGTTACCAAGATAGGCCATGGGAACTTCTTTGATTTCATCCCGCACATAAACGCCGTTTTGGGCCAGCACCACGCTCTGCTCATCCACGTCTGTTCCCAAAATCTGATAGCGAAGGTCCGGAGCATGAGTGGCGAGAAAACGAGATAGGCACATGGACAGAGAGTAAACCTCCTGTCCGCGGCTACAAGCGGCACTCCAAATTCTAATTGTTCGATCGGGTCTCTGCCGAACCACCTCGATCAGGGCCGGCAGTGTCACCGTCTCCAGAAACTCGAAGTGAGAGTATTCACGGAAAAAATAAGAATGATGGGTGGTTAAGAGCGAAACCAACGCCTGGGTTTCTGTCTCCTTGTTCTGCTGGAAAAAGGCCACATACTCGCGATCAGTCAGGCCAAGCTCCATCAGGTGCTTCAAAACGCGCGAACGCACCATTCCTGACTGGTTGACCCCTAACTGAACACCAGTCAGCTCGGCAACAAGGCGAGAGACAAAGGCCACAGTCTGATCCGAAACTTGGACGGACCAATGCGCCTCGCTTGCTTTTTTATTAGTAACGGCCACAGTCGCCCCCTAGCTATACATCTTCAAAGCGGGGATCATTTTCGGAAGGCGGATTTTCAGCACCAATGGCCCTCTTGTAGGCCGTCCCTTCAACTGTTTTTTCCTTTGATTCTTTTCTCGAACCCATGGGCAGGACCTTGCCGCCATGCTCACTGTCGTCATCGGAATGATCACCTGAATCGGAGGCATGCCGGGCACCTTTCGTACCATTGGTAATGGATTGCAGGGCCACGACGTGATGACCCATTTTGACCGCTTGCTCATTTAACTGATGGGCGATCGTTGTGGCCTGATTGGCGGCGGCGCTATTTCCCTGGGTCACGATTTCAACCTGATTCATGGCCTTGGAAATCTCATCGACTCCTCTGGCCTGCTCACTGCTGGCGGTGGACATCTCGCCGATCATCTGATTCATGTCTTCGACATTTTTCAAAATGCTATCCAGAACATCATTGCATCGACGCGCGGTCATGGTTCCGGCATCGACCTTTTCTTTCCCGGCCAGAACCAAATTACTAACTTTGGATTTTGTGTCCTTGATAATTCGATCGACTTTTTTGATACTGCCATCGACTAGCTGGCCAATATCTTTGGCGGCAGAGCCGCTCATCTGGGCCAAATTTCCGATTTCCTCGGCAACCACGGCGAAACCTTTGCCATGTTCTCCGGCGCGCGCCGCCTCGACAGAGGCGTTGAAGGAAAGCAACTTAGTTTGAAAGACGATATCGTTAATAATCTTGGTCTTATTGGCAATTTCAAAAATAACCTTGGTGATTTCTGTCAGCTCACTATTACTGGTTTCAACCTGAGTTTGAATGGCCTCATTACCGACTTGAATTTCTCCCATGGCACCAATCATCTCGGTAACCGCCTCCTTCCCTTTCTGTGAGGCCTGAGTGCTTTCGACCGCCACTGACTGGGCCTTTTGGGCGTTGTCGGCATTTTTATTAACCATGGCACGAACTTCTTCCAGCGACGCGACGGTTTCTTGCAGGGCCGCCGCCTGCTGGGTAACTCCGGAGGAAAGGGCGGACGAGGCATCGGAAACCTCTTGGGCCGAGGTGGTGGTCACGGACGTAATACCGGAAAGCTCATTTGAGACTGCGGTAACCTGCAGAGTTAGATCGCGCACTACGTACCAGGAGAACGCCGCGATGATGGTGCCGAAAAAGACGAATACTACCAGACAAAAGGCAATGAGCCATTTGCTGAAAGTTGCGGACCTGCTGGCACTCGCCCGCATGTGCGCGGCATGCTCCGTGATCATCTGTGTTGCGGCATTGAGCTTGTACCCGACTTGCAGTCTGTCAGTTTCAATCTCGCGTTTGGGTGCGCCCTTGGCGAGCGCCTCTGTCAGCTTGTTGCGCTCGCTCTCGATCTCCTGCATCTTGACCAGCAAGACAGACATCGGGTCTGAGCCATTGTTAACTTCCTGCCCGGTCTTCCATACCAGATAATTTTGGAAAATGAGAATCCAGGTGGTAAAAATCCAGCCAAGGATAAGGGGGAAAACAAATAACCGAATCCTCGGTTCCAAAGCGAAACGATGGGTGAATGATTTTAAAAAAGACATGGTCTTCCTCCTCTCATGCAACTTTGTGGGGTGATGATGCCTGGCCTGCAGCGGCGCTGCTTACCGCCTTGCGATCCTCGCCCGATAAAGTTTTTTCCAGATCTATTAATAAAATTAAAATTTGTTCATGCCTAAAAACTCCCGAGACGCACTCACGATTTAAGCTCCCCTTCACCTCAGGCGGTGAGGATATCTGATCGGCGGCGGGGGTCAACACGGCGTTGACTGAATCAACCAGAATTCCCAGATGCCCCGACTGTAGCTCGCAAATGATCACGGCATTCTCGGATGAGGTGGTGGGCTTAATGCCTAGCTTACCGCGAAGATCAATCACGGAAATCACCTGGCCGCGCAAATTCATGAGCCCCAAAAAATGATGGGGGGTAAAAGGCATCGGGGTGATTTCGGGAACCGCGATCACCTCTCTCACGGACAGAAGAGGTATGGCGTAGTTCTCCGCGCCCAGGGAAAAAGTCAGATAACGTTGATCGATTGTGGTTGTCATGCTCCTATACTCCTACCTGCACGGGCACCCGAACTGGCCGCGCTTAAATTTGGATAGAGACGTTTCACCAACTCAGGAATATCTATAATTACGGCGGGAAGCCCATCACCTAAAATGGCACTTCCCGAAAAACCTTTTATCTTTTTGACCTCTTGCCCGAGGGGCTTGATGACCGCTTGGGTCTGGCCGACCACCTCGTCAACAAAGATCGCCATGGCACTGCCATGGGAGGCCCGAATGACCAGGGCCATGCCACTTTCCGAGGTGGCGGACATCGTTCGCCCAAGCAAGGTGCTCAGCCGATGAAACGGAATGTTGTCGCCTCTGAGAAGCAGAACTTCTCCGCTTCCCGAGATACTTTGCAGTTTCATCTCAGAGGCCTGGACCGACTCATAAATGTGATGCAAAGGAATGACAAAACGTTCCTTACCCAGGCGAACGATCATGGCATCGATGATGGCCAAGGTCAGTGGCAGGGTGATGCGAAAGCAAGTTCCCTGCCCAAGTTTTGTTTCAATTTGAGTTTGTCCGCGTAGCTGATCAATATTGGTGCGAACGACGTCCATTCCTACCCCGCGCCCCGAGACGTCCGTGACCGCTTCCTTAGTGGAAAAGCCGGGCGCAAAGATGAGATTGTAGGCCTCATCATCCGAGAGCTTTGCCTCGGGCCGAATGAGGCCTTTTTTGACCGCGCTCGCCACCAGCGCACGGGCATCTAGCCCACGACCATCGTCCATGATTTCTATAATCACCTGGCCGACATGGTGGTACGCCTTAAGCTTGATCGTGCCCCTGGCCACCTTCCCCGCCGCCCGTCTCTCCTCAGGTCCCTCAACCCCGTGATCGACGGCGTTTCTCACAATGTGCACCAGCGGATCACTTAATTTTTCGATAACGGTTTTATCCAACTCGGTATCATCACCGATCATCTCCAGCTCAATTTCTTTGCCCAAGGCGCGGGAAGTATCGCGGACAATTCGCTGCAATTTTAAGAAGGTGGGCTTAAGCGGCAACATTCTCAGTCCCATGGAGATATCCTGAACTTCCCGAGTCACCTTACCCAACTGATGAATGGTCTTTTTTAGAAATGCCGAGGTATTGACGCTCGACTGCTCCTTTAATACTGAATGCAGGATCACCATTTCGCCCACATGATTAAGCAGGCGTTCAAGGCGAGTCAGGCTCACCCTGATACTTTCATCCGCCGCCGGTGCGACTACAGGTGTGGAAACCGCAGGTTGTGCCAGGACAATTTCCTCGGGCGCAAATTCTGGCCCAGGCTCGGGGACAGAAGGGGAAGAAGTTTCGGGATCGGCATTTTCCAACGCCGCCATGGCCGCAGCGAGGGACTCATCGAGGGCCGACGGCGCAGCTTCCTTGACCGGCGCTTCCACCGGTTTGGGAGCGGGCCTCCCTTCCATATACTGATGAATTTCTTTGAGCAGCCCCTCACTATTCACCTGGGCGTTAAAGTTGGCCCGAAGCTCGGCAACAAAATATTTTAAATGATCATTACAGCGAAGAAGCAGATCCACGATCTCGGGTTGCAGTTGAACATTTCCGGTTTTAATTTTTAAAAGGAACGTCTCCAGGTCATGGGTAAAGGCACCAAGGCCATCAAAACCAACCGCCTTCGAGCTACCCTTCAGATTGTGGGCCAGACGAAAAATTTTCTCCAGGATTTCCGGCCCGGGCGAACGCTCCAGCGCCAGAAAACATTGCTCGGTATCCGAGAGATTTTGCTCGGCTTCATCAAGAAAGCAAATTTTGATTTCATCAAATTCATCCATGCGCGCACTCCATTCCCGCTTCACGTTTCGTGAAAATCGCGACTTTGCTTTAAAAATAATTCAAAAAAAAGGCGAAATAATGACAAGAATCAGGACTTGTTGTTTATAAAAAATGAATCTAAATAACTCAACAATGTTGGGCCAAACTTTTTTTGTAAAGGCGTGGCGGTGAGGTGGAATTTTTGGAGTTGCCCCCAGGCCTCCACCGGACCGAGGGCCCGTTTTCCGGGATGGACACTGTTAAAATAATCAAAGCTGCCAATAATTGACAAAAAGGCTGCGTCTGGGGGGATGAGCGTTCCCGCCATTCCGGCAGGAAAACCAGTTCCATCATAATTTTCGTGATGGTGGGTGATGGCCAGCTCCATCACTGGCGTCAGGGGGAGATTCATGGCATGGGCCATCTCAATGGTGCGCAAACTGTGCTTCTGGTACTCCTGAAGCTGCGCTTTGGTAAAGTCGGCCTCACTTCGATTGAGAAGTTTCTGATCAAAATCGGACAGCCCGACATTGTGAATGAGCGCGGCGAAGGCCAGCTCCTGCACCTGGGGTCGCTGGCAAATTTTAGCGAAGATGATGGCATAGATGGCACAGTTTATCCCATGGGCCAGAGCGCTCCAGCGCGGATAGGGAAGTTCCTCCAAGGCCTCATAGGCGCTGGGAAAGCTGGCAATCAACTTTTCCAGACGCGCTACAATTTCCATTCCGGAGTTGAGCATTTCGATACCCGTATGCAGATGCCCCTCGTGGGAAAAATTAAAAAACTGCGAAAGGAGCTGGCGATATTGATTCCGGATTGATGACAGCTCCTGCGAGCGCGACAAGTTGAGCTGCCCCACCAGCTTGGGAAATTCCTGTTCCTTGACGAAGATATGAAAGACCTTCGACTTTGCAATTTTATCCTTGTGTAGAGTCGAAAAAGATTCTCCTTCTCTTAGGAAAACCGAATAACGATCGGCCATGGGACGATAATGCCAAATCTCCACCGGCACGCGGACGTCCAGAGGGAGGTCGCGGCAAAGAACTGTTCGAAAGGTTCTCTTCCTCATGATCTGGATAACGTAGAGCATGCGATTGAGGCCAATCTCATTTCGATTCATGATCAAGTTGGCACCGCTTTTTCGCGCAAAATCCCCCGCGTTCGAGGGAAACTTATTCACCAGCAGAATGATGGTCAGATGCTGATTCAGCTGTGAGGCGTACTGGCAGATCTCAAAAATTGAAGGCGGCTTGGGTTCATCGGAATAAGGTTTTACCTCGAGCTCCACCTCGTCAACGATCATGACCTGAAAAGGCCGCTGATCCAGCTGAAGGAAGGCCTCCTGGTGATTCTTGGCCTGCACCACCTTGCTGGTCTTATTGAAGGCCGACGAGATTTGCTCCTGCACTTCCTTGTCGGAAGTTAAAAGCAGGGCCTGTAAATGCCATTCAGTTCCGCTCATGTATGAATGTCAGTAAAAACGGTTTCGATGAAAAAATCACCGATTTTGGTCGCGAACTCAATCACGATAGTATCGCCTTTTACAAAATGGGAAATCTTGTGTTCCCGCCCGGTAATAATGGTTGGTAGAGTATGCACCAGCTTATGGCCCATCTCATTTAATTGAGTTTTAGCCAGACCAAAAATCTGATTACAAAGCTCGCCAATGCAGGAGCTGTTCTCTTCGTTAATTTCGGTATAGTTTTCTCCCAGCATGGCATTGACCAAGCTGAGAAAGACCGGCTGCTCGAAACTCAGCGCCATGCTGCCCTTGATGAGGGCCCCTTGCAGAGGAAGCAAGGCCGTGACGTCACCCTTGAGCACATCATCCTTTCTGATATAAAGATTTTTTTTCTCGGCGGTAATTCCGGCGTTAATGTCCAAAACTTTGAGGGTGGACTCGATGAAAGGATTCACCATTTTCACATCTATGACACCGCGAGGTTTGACCGGCGCATTGGTTTTGTTAAAGCAATTTTGCACGTAGGAGACCAGCGCTTCGGAGTTAAACGGTTTCCCCATGAAGGAGAAGATACCGGAGGAAGAGGGAACCGTTTTTTCACTCTCAAAACGGCCGGAGATGACCAGCACGTTGGAAGGCCTCTGGTTCTCCCGCAGCTCATAGATGGCACGCATGACCGTCTTTCCATCGGCCTTGGGCATATTCAAATCCAAGAGCATCAGATCAAATTTTTGATTATGGATCATGGTGATCCCTTTGAGCCCATCCTCCGCCTCCAGGATTTGAATGGGGGCACAGGTTTCCTGCAACAGCTCGCGCGCCAAACGGCGAAAGGTTTTATCGTCATCCACAATCAGAACAGTTCTTTTCGCCCCTAAAAAATCCATCTCCCGACTCCTCTCTTCACCACTCATAAAAGCATAATACAGCTGACTAGATATTCAACACTGTCTACGAAGGTCCCATTCGACACTCTTTTTCAATACTATAACATACTGTAATTACGGCACAATAATGGCATCAAAAATGCAGTGTCCCTCATATCTAATTTGTTGTGGGGTTTTATGAAACAAGTAATTTGGTCAGTCGTTTTGGTTGCACTTATGACGGGCAGTCAGGTATTCGCCGCCCCCGGAACACCCACTGACAAGCTGGCTGCCGATGCCTCAAAGGCCGCGGCCGCCCTGGCCCCGAACGTTCCGGCAGTTGGAAGCGGGACCGCCGCCAATCTTGCCAACGCCGCCGCTCCCGGACTTAACGGCAAAAATTGTCCAACCACCGGAAGTACTCCGGCAGAAGATCAGGCCTTCGCCGATGCCGCCAAAAAGAAGAAAAAAGCAGAGCTATTTTTTGAACTGCAATTTTTGGCGATGGGTAATGATAACAAAATGGCCATCGCTTCCACCCCTATCGGTCGCATTAACGTTACCAGTGTCATAACCGACTATGCCAACTCAACCGGAATGACCCGGGCCCAAATCTTGGCCATGACCGATGCCCAGTTAAAAGTCGTATTGGCCAATGGTGCCAGCGGCCTGGAGGGACAGGCCAAAACTGATGCCATCGACAACGCC
The DNA here is from genome assembly GCA_001769855.1 of Bdellovibrionales bacterium GWA2_49_15. Classification (GTDB taxonomy): domain Bacteria; phylum Bdellovibrionota; class Bacteriovoracia; order Bacteriovoracales; family Bacteriovoracaceae; genus GWA2-49-15. Next base: position 646,643 of record MEPP01000001.1, read on the forward strand.
CTTCTCATTATGCGCGCCAGCGCCCTCGGCTCGGAATCGGCCATGTTCAGCATGATCGCGGAACAATCTCGCGGCATGAGCTTTGGCCGCAAGGTCGGTTTGATCGCGACTTTTCTCGCCGCCTTCAGTGATAACTACGACGAGGCCCGCACCGGAAGCGGCCCCGCCAGTGAGGGAGCGGTTTCACTCAGAACCATGATGGGTGCTATTAATACCAATCTCGCCACCGGCACACAAATCGACGCCGGCGTCTGCCGCGATATGCATCAGGGTGCCGCCCAGCTGGCGCGTGCCATGGGAATTGACGAGGCCTTCACGGTTGGCTTTAAGCTGGTGGGAGGAGGGCATCGCACTTTGGTTCTCACCGACCCCAATAATCGCGGACGCGTCTATCAGCTCAACTATGGCAACGTGACCGAGCAAACAGTCGGCGGCCCCTCGGCCTTGTCCCAAAACGGCTCACTGCCTGACGCCGGAATCCGTTTTAGAATTTACGATGCCAACGGCCGCCCCGCCATCATTCTTCCCTCTGATCGCGGGACCATTTTGAATTTGGTCACGGGCGGTACCGACCAACAGCTCGATCTCATGCTCCATTCCAACAATACGATTAATCAAGGCGGACTCAACACTCCTTACGGAACTTTTAGAATCTTTGTCGCCAATGCCGCTCAAGGAAACGGTGAGCAAGTCGTGGGCGCGGCCTACAATATTCATGTCGACTATAATAAGGTCTTCTACGGAGAATATGGACTGGCCGCTTTTCAGGCCACGCGCCCCACCGAAGCCGGTCAGCAGGATGCCATCGGCGTTTACGCCCAAACCACTCAAGGGGCCAATATCAACCTCTATCAACGCGACCGCTTTCGCCTCTTTGGTTTCGGCGAGCTGTCTCTGCGCGGAAGCTATGCCTACACCACCTTAGGCGACAAGGATGACCACATCTTCGATTATAATGTCAGCGCCCGCTATGGCCTGGGCACGGAATTTTACACCGGTCCGGTTCATCATACCTCGACATTGACGGCGCAAACTTTTGTCGATCAGGCCAATGCCCTGGACTCCAGTCAAGGCATTGCCCTTCGCACTCCCACGGTCGCCTGGATGCATCGAATTGACGGCAACCTGGGCCGGGATGTCCACGGCTCTCTCGGAGTGGGTCTGACCTATCGCGATCTGGGCACCGACGATTACTGGCAGTATGTCACCGAGGCCGGACTGGACTCACGCCGCACCGGAACCTCGGTTGCCCTTCGCACTGAAGGGGCCTTGAGCCGCGACCTCCCCCTCTGGGTTCCAGGCTCCGAGCACACCGGAACCCTACAGGTCAATCAAAGAATTTTCGGCGACCATCTCAATGTGGGCGTCAAGGGCCAGCAGTCCTTTGAAAATGTGCAGAATCACTCGCTCTTTTTCACTCTGGGCGGGCACTTTTAGTTTTGCTCGGGATCGCAAAATTTCCTTGTTATTAATTTAAGATTGACTTAAAATTACTCATGAGTAATTTGACATCATGTTACAATCGCTAATGAGGCTCCATGAAGCACATTCGTCAGTTGGCCAAAGCTATTGAAGAAGACTTGCTCAAAAAAATGGTCTTTATTGGCGGGCCACGGCAAGTTGGGAAAACGACCTTGGCAAAATCGCTGACTTCGGATGAGGCCTACTTAAACTGGGATTTTCCGGATGACAGACAGCAAATTTTAAATAATGAACTTCCGACTCAGTACAAATGTCTGGTCTTGGATGAGATTCATAAGTACAAGAATTGGCGTTCCTTAGTGAAAGGATACCACGATAAGTTCCATAAAAAATTTCGAATCGTTGTCACTGGTTCGGCACGTCTTGATCATTTCCGAAAAGGTGGCGATTCACTCATGGGCCGTTACCATTATTACCGTTTGCATCCCTTCACGGTGGATGAGTTATCGTTCCTCTCAAAAAAAAGGACACTCAAGGATTTATTAAATTTCGGTGGCTTCCCGGAACCATTACTGGCCCAAGATGAAAGGGAGTTGAAACGTTGGCACAATGAACGCATTTACCGCGTGGTCAACGATGATGTCAGGGACCTGCAAAACGTTAAGGAAATTTCACAAATAGAGTTGCTTGCCACCATTGTTCCAAGCCGGGTTGGTTCGCCACTTTCCTATCGATCGATTGCAGAGGATCTGCAGGTGGCCCCCAGAACTGTTGAGTCATGGATTGGTATTCTTGATAACCTTTACTACACCTACCGCATTTCCCCTTATGGTGCTCCAAAAATTCGTGCCGTCAAAAAGGAAAACAAACTTTATTTGTGGGACTGGTCTCAGGTTGAAGATGTCGGTATCCGTTTTGAAAATATGGTCGCCGGCCACCTCCTTAAATATTGTCACTATCTGGAAGATTATCATGGCGAAAAGATGGAGCTGCGCTTTTTGCGAGATACAGACAAGCGCGAAGTAGATTTCGTTGTTATAAAGAACAAAAGGCCAATCTTTGCGGTGGAATGTAAAACTGGGGAGAAGCAACTTTCTCCCTGGATTAACTATTTTAAAATGCGCACCCCTATCCCAAAATTTTATCAAGTTCATCTTGGAAATAAAGATTATGGAACGGCCGAGAATGGAAGAGTGCTACCCTTTGAAAAGTTCGTTATGGAGTGCTTGGTTTGATTTGCTTTCTCCCCCACGCTGGATAGGCCATTTTTAGTTTTGCTTCTCTATTGTCATTCTTTGTGTAAACTTATTGTATGGTGAAGGGCCTTATTAAAATCCTTATTGCGCTCCTCTGTCTCGACGGTGCTTTGGTGTACTCCCAAGGTGCCCCGGCGATAAAATGCCCCTGCATCAATCGCGCCTTGCAAACTTTGAGCGGCGACGATCGACAATTTGAAGCGGCTCGATGCCAGCTTGAATCTCCGGCCAGCGACTGTCACAATCCCACTGCCGGTATAAAAACCATGACCCAGTTGGCAGACAATAATTATCCCAAGGCCCAGTACTTAATTGGCCACTGGTCCATGAGCGGCAAGGCCGAGCTGAAGGTGAATTATAAAAAGGCCTTGAGCTTACTGACCAAGGCCGCCGGTCAAAACATTGTGGCCGCCTATCACGATTTAGGCTGGCTTTATGAAACCGGAAAAGGCACGAGGTCGGATTTAGACAAGGCCTTAGCGCTTTCCACTAAGGCCGAGGCGGCGGGTGATATCCGCGGGAAATTGGGATTAAAGCGAATCGAGCTGGCCCGCCTCAAGCTGCAATATCCAGGGCCTAAGAAAAATAAAACGGATGGTTTATGAGCTGGCGATTGTTGATGTTCTCCACCCTCGGTCTGGCGCTTTGTTTCGAGGCCACCGCCCAAACCGGTGGTGCGGGCCTGCAGGATTTATGCGTGCAACTCTCGAAGCCGGGCGCCCTGGCCCCCGGAGTGAATCTTACCTGTGGCGCAGGAACAGGCAGTGGCGGAGCTTCCTCTCCTAACTTGCTGCTCGCCTCCAAGGACTGCGACTTTCTTTTCTCCTGTGACTATTACCAAAAATGCATAGGCAAGTTGGTCGACTGCGCCCCACCTCGAACGCCCAATTATTTTAAGGATTATGGCGGAAAATATTGCGCTAAATTTAAGGATAGTCACGACCATCCCGATGTCTCCGGGTACTCAGAATCCACGAAATTGTGGACCCGTTGTACCATGATCTGCTTGCAGCGATCCCTCGATAAGGAGTACCACTGCAGTGATTTTATAGGTCATCCGCCGGCCCCAGAATCGGCCAACGACAAATGTTTGCGCTATTACAATAAGGCCTTTAACGGCCACCCCAGTTGCTATACTGATAGCGGCCTTTGCCTGCTCGCCCCTCCCACCCAGCAGGCCTACATTGCCACCACGGTCGATCCGGAGGACCTCATCACCGAGGACAGTCGCCGACAAATTCTCCAGGCAACAGAAAACTGCGCTTTTAATTATCTCGACATGGCCTACAATCGCCCCGGTGCGAGCATGACCACTTTCCAAATCCTGGTGGTGGATTTGCAGGTGGCCGCCTTGAATTTGCAGATTTGCCAGCACGATCCTCGCCGAACCGACTGTAAGACAGAGGAGGCCGCGGTCAGAATTTACGACACTCGCTGCCAGTCCGCTCCCCGCCCCACCGGCGGGTGGGATTGCAACGCCGATTGGAATGAAGGCACCAATCAGTTTGCCCCCTAAAGGGTACGTGATACTTTTCCTGAACGGTGCATAAAATTGTGTTGTGTCTCACGGGGCAGGCATTTTTCGTCAGAAAATCAGCGTGAAAATTATTTCCGTGTTATTCTGAAACGCATGTGTAAATAGCATGGTGGAGGGGCGAGAAGGATTGCGCTCTCAAACAAATATGAAATTTAAAATGGTCATCATCTGCCTGACATTAACGATTTGGGGAAGACCTGCATCTCCGCAGGCCGTTGATCCTGTCACGAAACTTAAATGCGCAGGCCCCCGTCTCGAAATTAATTACTGGACCATAAGAGACATCGAAAAAGACAGAGTGCATTTAGACTTCAGTAGCTCGCTCAGTTTTCCATGTGAAAGCTACAGAGAAAAGGTCTACGCCTTTAGCGAGAACGGCGAAATTGTGCCTCTGACATTTAAAAAGGTTATCGTGCCTAAAATGATGTATAGAGGGGATTCAAAAGAGGAAAGCACCACATGCCTTTGTTCTGCCCAAGAAGATAAATCTTCAGGATTCTGCGGCGAACTCTATGGAACAGAGACTACTGGATTAGACATTAGTAAAACTAAATGTCGTTACATTGGTCAGTATACCTTTGACCCGAAATTCAAACTCCAGGCCAAGACAGTTGCAATCCACATTGAAGATATTAAAAGTGCAAAATATGAGAATTTCAAGATGATTCCACTAAAAGCCAATACACCCGAAGGCAAGGCTTTCATGCAAAAGAAGTTCTTCTATCCGCCCTATCGCGAGGATGACGATAAACGTGTAGTTTATCAAATGTTTTTGCCAAGTAAGGTAGCATGCCCATCAGATGATTGCAGCAAGTTTGGCTATAATTTTTTGGGGGATAGTCCTTTATATATCTCTGACTCTAAGCCAAATGAAGCGCTTGCAGTTATTCCATTTGCCAATTGTTACTTGGTTGGTGCCCAAATTCTTTGCAATGATAAAAATGTTTGCTCAATGGAGGGCCATATACAAGATTTTCGATCCTTTGAACATCAGATTCAGGGGAAATTAACCCTCGAAAATGGGGCAAGAGAATTATTTATTGTTTATTATCAGTATTCTGATCTTCTCATGCAACACGCCTTATTTGATCAAAAATTAAATGCCTTAGGTGGTGCCATCGCATATGAGAGTATTTGCGGGAATGACCAAAGGTGGCTTAATGCAATGGAACGTGCAAAACAAAAGGCTACAGCGACAGCCACGCCAGCACAGACCGCACCACCTGCGCCTGGGCCAAAACACTAGTTTTCGCCCATGCTGAAATTCGCTTCCCCTCTCCTCTCAAACAAGGATGAAAATCCGAAGGGGTTTTTGCCCACCCCTTCCCTACCCCCTTTTGCCCCGCAGCCTTTGTCTGCCAAAGAATTCCACTAAAAAAAATGGTGTTTTGAAAGTAAGCGCGCCATCATCCCATCTTTTCTGATTTAATTTTTCCATCCGGTTGAAGGTACGTGATACTTTTCCTGAACGGTGTATCAAATTGCGATGCATTTCCGAAGGACGCCTTTTGATTGTCGATAAGCGCCCCTAAAAGATCTTTTCCTCTTTCAATTTTTGATAAGCATGAACATTGTGCTGCTGACAAAGCACGCGCATGTTTTGCGGCACCGTTTTTCCGCCGAGGAAGTAGGGCACCTTATGATCCGCCTGAAGAAAGTGCCGGTTCTCACAGCGCCGCCCGTTTTGGCCGACATACTGGCACTGATGCCCGGCCTGTTTTAAAAGTTCTCGCCTTAGAACTACGCCCGCAGTCCGAGTGGTGGCCGCCTGCCGAACTTTCTTCTGTGGCCTTTCAACTTGCGACTCACATAATTTTTTGATGGCACTCGCATCCTTAGCTTCGCCGAGCTTGGCCTTGGTTGCTAACCAAAGCTGATAGGTTTCTTCGTCCATCTCAATCTTCACAACTCGTTTTTTACTCTCCAACTTAAAATATCCCCGCAACTTATTTTCAACTTCCGCAACGGAAGTTTGTTCCTCCTGAATCAGATTAAGCGCGGCCACACTTTGGGCGTGGGTCGCCTGGGCCTCCCTTGATACGCGCTCAAGCAGTGAGAGATTGCTCAAATTGAGCTCGCCCTTTTCCACCATGGGCCGCGCCTCGGGTGTTTTCTTGAGAAAGCGCATGGCCTCAATCCGGCGCTGGGCCGAGGCCTCTTTGTATCCAAGTTCTTTGACCGCAAACAAAAAGAGACTGCCGTACCCAAGCTCCAAATAGAGCTTGCGAGTCTCGATCTCCTGGAAATGCGCCAAGACATTGGCCAGAATTCGATTTTCTTCCTTAATCAGATTTTTTGTATTTTGCACTAGAACTTCATTCTTAAGATTTTTTAAATTCATACTGCCTCCCATCTTTTCTCTCTATATATCACAGATTTTTGCGTCGAATTTCGCCTGCGCATTTGGGCTCTAAGCGCTTCAAGAAAAATTTGAATCATTCACCGGCCACATAATTTCAAGCGACCATTAAAACTCAAACGGACGTGTCTAATCGCGTATTACATCAGATTATTTTTCCTGAATGCCGCTCCCAAGTGCCCGGGCCGAACAAAAATAATTCTTACTTTAAAAAGAAAATTCTTACACAAGTTTTTTCTCCAAAAGGTTCTTCCCAAAAGGTTCCATGACACTTCTAAGACGCCCTTGGTCCCAAAAGTGTCATGGAACCTCTATCAGAACCTCTATCAAAAAGAAAATTCTATCATCTAAACCTATCTCATTTTTTTCTTGTGCTCCCAGGGCCCGCCGGCAATAATGTGGCCATGATGCCCCGACGCCCATATATTTTTCTCACCCTGTTCCTGCTCTCTTCCCTGCCGGCCTTCCCCGCGGACGGGACGGCACCGAGGACCGCCACGGTGGTGCGCTTTGACGACCCCTTTCACGATCCGTACCGGCCGGCCGAATTGCATGCGGTCCCGGGCAACCTCCGGCGCATCGGGCAGTTCCACTTTGGGCAGCAACCTTTCGCCCACGAGAATCCGCTCCGAAACGAGTGGCTGACGTTGAAATATTTTTTTGGCATCAAGAGCGACATCGATCTGCGCCCCTCTCATGAGACCGGCCATCGCCCGAACGAAGGGCACAAGGATTCCGGTTACGTCAAACGTCTCGCCGCCTGGTGGGAGGCCGAGCAGTTCAAAGACCCGGATCACCTCTACTCATTTCCCGAGAGTCGTCCCTTTCGTTTTTATCAGGACAACATCGCTGTGCTGGACGGCACGCCCCTGGATAGCGGAGGCATGAATGGTCCCTGGAATTTTCGCCGGGCCAAGCGGCTTCTGAGCTACGCCACCGAGACCAATGCCTGCCCCATGTTCATTCACTGCAATGCCGGGGAGGGACGCACTGGCACCGCCCTGGCGATTATCGCCTACTCCATTTACGGAGTCTCGATGGATGCCGCCATTCTTCTGGCCCGCCACGAGGATGGGACGCTGGGGCCGGGGGAAATACAGGTCAAGTTCCTGAAGGCCTTTGCCGCCGCCCACCCGTTCCCGGGATTCTTCTGGCCGAAGGTTCACCCGGATTGCATACGTCAGTAAATCAAAAGTATTTTAGGCGACCGCCCAAAACCTACAAAATTACTTTCTCCTCTGCTCTGGAGGACACTTCTGTTTTTTTTGGTTAGTATAAATCATGTCGTCCTTGCTCATTCGTCGACTCACCTATTTTGAAGCTTTTTTTTTCGCCATCATGGTGGCCACGACCGAGAGTTACGCCCTCTATTATTTTACTAAAAATGGTTTGAGTCATAACCAGATTGCCATCCTGGCCAGCTTCCCGCTCCTCGTGGGCGCTTGTGCCCAGATGGCCGTCCCCTGGCTGACCAAACGCTGGCCGGTGGGCCTGACCTTGATCTGTGCCATTGGGGTCCAGACGGTGGGGGTCGGCCTCATTCTGCACTTTCTTCTTTTTCCCGGCCCCTTTTGGCTCCTGGTACTCTACTTCATGCTCTACTGGGCGGGAGGGCAGACCTCGGGGCCCATGTGGATGGACTGGGCGGCCCAGATTATTCCTTTTGAATATTTCCCCCAGTATCTGGGGCGACGGAATATTGTCGTCACTCTGGTGGTGCTTTGTTTTTACGTCACCTGCTCTTTTCTTTTAAAAGAAAAAAATTCCTTCGCCCTGCTTTTTGCCGGCGGCCTGATCGCCCGCTTGCTTTCTCTCGTCCTCCAGGCCTGGCTGGTTTTGCGCACCCCCCACATCAATGTTCCCCGGCAAAAGACCGTGAACAGAATTGACGCCGACACCTCGCTGCCCTTTGAGCGAAGAAAAATCTTTATCACCTTCTTTCTGATCAGCGGACTTTTTCGCATGGCCTGTTACCTTAGCTCGCCCTTCTTCATGCCCTACATGATTAACGACCTCAAGCTCAATACCGTCGATTATGTGCTCCTCACTGCCATTCCCTACATCGGTCGGGCGCTCTACATTCAAAATTGGGGCAAGGCCTCCAAAGGGATTCGACCGTTCTGGGGGGCCCAGATCGCCACGGTTTTCGTCGCCTTCCTCCCCCCCTTATGGATGTTGAGTACCAACTTTTATTACTTAAGTGCGCTGCAGATTTTCTCGGGCATCTTCTGGGGGGGAATGGAGATCACCATGCTCCTGGTGGTGCAAAATTTGTATTACGGGAAGGCGCGCTTTCTGCTCTCGGTGCAAAATACCGTCCTGGTCTTTTTTAGCGTGCTGGGCTCGCTGATCGGGGCGCAGCTGCTGGGCTCGGGGCTGACCTACTTTAATATCTTTTTGCTTTCCGGGTGCCTGCGTTTTGTCATCGCCCTGGCCTTAATTTTCACCCTCAATAAGTACCACCGCATTTCTCTCCATAGCTGGAACAGCCGGGTCTATTTGACTTCTATCCTCTCGCTGCGCCCTTCCCTCGAAGCGGTGGGACGAATTATTCTTCCCCCCGGCCGTCGCTCCAAAAAACACTAGTCGTTTCAATAGGTTGCTCCGCAGGGCCAAAAAGGTTCCAGGCCGCCTTCCCACCTATAACTTTTTCAATTTTCCCCCGTGCCACCGGCAATTTTGGTAAATTCCGCCGGTTAAAAGGACAGGGAGGATTGCTTGGCCTATAAAATAATATTTTTATTAATATTGCCGTTTTTTGTTTTCGCGCCAACCAGCTTTGGAGCCAACCCGTTGCCCGGGATGATCCCGCTTACCTACATGGATCGCCCCTCAAACGACCTGCTCTATCAGGGCCGGCCAATTTCCCCCGAAGAGCTGAACCTGCTCTATCAGCAACAGTCGGGAGATTTTGATCACTCCGTCCTCGACCCGGTGGCCTCCGGCATCTGGAAAAACGAACTGGGGCGACCGCTCAAATCGGCCGATCTCTCCAAGGTTGATGTGGATTATTACGACGAGGTTCAGTACCTATCCCCGCTGCTTTCCCGCGCCGGAAATTTCCGCTTTACCGTGCAAAAAAATCTGAGTACCGGGGAAGGACGGCTGCTCACCCTGCTCGCCTCCAAGCGCGCCCATAACGTTCTTTTGCGCCAGGCCCTCCTGTATAAGTTGGGCCATCAGGTTCCCGCGATCAAGCACCTCAAGAAAATTCAACTGCGTTTTAAAACGGAAGAGGAGAAGAAACTTTTTATCACCCAGCTTGGCGAATCGACTTTCGGTTCTACCGATCGCTGGATCACCCGGGACGCCGAGCCCACCATTTTGACCCTGCAGGATATCCTGGCGATTGATGACCACGGCTCCATGTACAACCTGAGCATCGGATTCATGCCGCCGGAAGTTCCCCAAGGACGCCGGACTTTCCGCTCGCTTCTCATTCCTTATTCGCTGGTTGAAATTCCCGAGAGTGTCAATCTCTTCGACTGGACCGCCGGTCGGATTATCTCGAACAACGTTTTGCTGCCCTACGAAGACGCCGCCAACTTTGACTGTACCTACGAGGACGCCAAGTGGATCACCAGACGCCTGTTGCGTCTGACCCGCGCCGACTGGGACGAGATCGTCGAGGCCGCGGCCTTCCCCGCGTCGGTGGCCATGCTGGTGAAAGAGAAACTTCTGGCGCGCCGAAATTCCATGGGCAAGTTGCTGCGCATGGATGCTGACGAGCTGGCGTTCAATCCGCAAATCAGCAATGGAACTGAGTTAGTCGCCGGTGAATTAAAGCAGGAATTCTGGCCCGGGTATGCCGGCCGTTTTTCCTTCGGTGACCCGGAAAATCCGCTCTCGAACAGTGAGGTGACTTCCTTCGTGTTATCGGAGGGCATCTCGAACGGAATGCTGGCCGCTACCAGCGCCTTGAACTCCATCCCCTACCTGGGTCTGAACCTGGACTCTCAGATGATGGCGCGCGAGGAGCAGCTTGCCGCCCAGGCCCTGGCCCAAAATATGACCTTAGGCGAACCCAGCACCCGGGACTTCGGGGCCTATGTTTTCCCCATGGTGCGGGGACAATTTATCCTGGGTCGAAAGGTCGTGGCCGGAACCTATCTTGGTACCAACAACCGCATTCAGCTCGTCGATACCATTGGCGTTTCCGTGTCGGGCGGGGCCTATCTCGGTCTGGACGGAATTCCTTCCCCCTTGAATGTGGGCGCCAGTGCCCAGGCCAATCTCTCCCGAACCTATGCCCATATTCGCCCCATCACCAGCATCAAGCGGGCGCTCAAATATCCCTTCAAAAATATCCTGGTGCCTCTCTTAAAGCGCAGATACGGCCACGCCTTTGATGATCTGGTCAATGTGGACTTGGATCAGCTCGCTCCAGAAGAAAAGCAAAAACGCATCAGCGAGGCACTGAAACTTTTCACCGAAAATATGGAGGTGGGTGAGTCCATCATTATTACCGACTCCATTTCGGCCGGCATCAGCGCCAACGTCAGCGCCAATTATATGCGCCTTCTCTCGGTGGGTGTCTCGGGCAATGCCAACGAGGTGGTGATCAGTCGCCTGCACATCCAGCGCAAGAGTGAGAACGTGGTTCACATCTACCGGGACCTGGGCAACCTCCATCAGCTTGGCCTGGGAATTGTTTTCACCGCCGGCATTCCCGTTCTTAAGGCCCAGATGCGCAGCACCTTGGGCATGGCCCGCACGAAGTTCATTGCGGTCAATATCGCCCGGGAAAATCCGGAAATCGTTAAGACGCTAGGGGCCCTTCGCCACGTCTTTTTCCACAACTCCCTTGAGCGCATTGAAAAAATCGAGGCGCCTTACAAACTTAAATATAACTTTACCGAAGGCCGCCAAAGTTTAGGCCTGCTCATTTGGCGCTATGACCGCATCAACTCCAGCAATCGCTTCACCGTCACCCATCCCACGGGCGAGGCGGTTGAGCTCTATCGCAAATATCGCGGGCAAACTTTCGGAACTGATCCGGTGGGCGCGGCGACCGAAGCGTTGGCGGCGTTACCGGCCATTTTCATAAGAGGCGGCTACGTTCCTCCTGCTATCAGCGAGGGCAATCCGGGGAATAACTATTTCGGCAAGGCCGAGAATGTGGTGTCAACCTTTGAAGGTGAGGTGACCGGGGGCGGTCTGGAAAAACCGTTCCTCAAACTGTCGCGCATCTGGAACGGCTTTTCCGCCAGCAAGAAGAAGGCGCTCAAGCTTTTAGAAAATGTTAAGGAGCGCTACCATTTCAACTTCTATCCCAAAACAGTTTTGAACGAAGCGGACAAGTTGTATCTCTACAATCTCAATGTCAACTTCCTGGTTTACTCCGACGGCATTCAGCACATGTTCAACCTGCCGGAAAAGGAGATTCGCAGCATCTTCGATAAAAACCAGAATAAAAAACGCTGGCTCTTGTCGGGTGTGGCGCGCTACCTCAGGCTGCATAAAAAATATCATAAGGCCCGTGAGAAAAAATCCTTGAGCGGAATGGCCAATGCCGCCACCCGGGCCCTTATCTTGATCGAGGATAAGCTGACCCTTCAAGGCCTTGCCCAGCTTGTGGGCGGCGACGAAAATCTTTACGTCTATTCCAAGCTGGAAGGCTTTCGCGTGGGAGATGAAAATGGTGATTCACCCTATCTTTCAAATTCCCTGGGCGAGTTTGGTGAGGAGGATATGGGTGGCCCCCTGACTCGGATTCAACGCATGATCGGTATGAGCGAAGGCGAATTTTTCTTAAGCTGGCTGATGGGGAGACTCATATGAGTAGACCACTCGAATTTTTAATTCTCATTCTTTTATCCCTCTTTTTTATCAAAAGTGCATTCTCGGAAGTGTGGGTGTTGGAACTTTCCCGCCCGCTGACCAGCGACGAGATTCGCCAGACCTCGCTGGAGCAGTTTAGCGATTATCCCTCTGATTATTTTCGCCGGCTCTATCGCGCGGAGGGCAAGCTGAATCTTCTGGAGAAGCGGCTCCAGAACTTAAGCGATGTGAAAATCAATAAGGCCGAAGGTGTTTATACCATCCAGGCCCAAGGACTCATTCCCTCTCCTGAGCGCCCGGACCTCTCGGCCGATCCCCTGCTGCCATATCAATGGCCGATGATCGGAAGCGGCCCCCAGGTGACCATCGACGTTGACGATATCAACTACAATACCCTGACGGCCGGGGCCAATGTGGATATCGGGCTCAAGAATATCGCCAGCAAGCTCCCGGCGATGTTGAAGCGCGAGGTGATTGTGGCGGTGATTGACTCAGGCATTGATTTCAATCATCCCGACTTAAAAGGACAGCTCAAGCGCAATGAGACTGAATGTGCCCCCGAAGGGGGAATCATCGCGGATGGCGCGGAAGCGGAGGTGGCCGACAATGATCAAAACTCGCTCCACGGTGACTGCATGGGCTGGAACTTTATGGCGCATAAGGCGTCCAAAGAGGCGCGTTTTGCCTTTGACGATACCGGACATGGAACTCATGTGGCCGGTCTGATCGCCGCCAAGGCGAACGCGCTGGGCATCCGCGGAGTATTTCCCCAGGTTAAAATTCTTCCCATCAAAGTTATGGGGGCCCAGGATGAGCAAAATCAGGCGGCGACTTCCATGACCGATCGTTTGGCGCGCGGACTTCTCTATGCCATCAAGATGAAGGCCAACGTCATCAACTTAAGTTTGGGATGGCCTCGCAGTATCGATACCCAATATCTGCATCAGGCCTTTATGGAGGCCATTAATCAGGGGATTGTGGTCGTGGCCGCGGCCGGTAATAATAATACCGCCTCACCCATTTTTCCCTGTGCCTACCATCACGTCCTTTGCGTCGGGGCCACCCAAATCGACGGCCAGCTGGCGTCCTTTTCCAACTACGGCGGCCACGTCGATCTGGCGGCACCCGGTGATCATATCTTAAGTACCTATCCGACGAATTTTTTTCCGCTCAACTTTTCACTCACGGGCTACGAGATAAAAAACGGAACCAGCCAGGCCGCGCCACTGGTCTCAGGTGCCTCGGCGATCCTCAAGGCCACCTTCCCCGAAATAACCCTGGATGAGTTGAAAGCTCGTCTCATGGCCGGTGCCAATACTGTCGTTGAGGCCTTAGGCCCCTTAAGTCGACCACGGCCGACTCTTTTTGGGACACTCAATATCGAGAAAAGTCTCCTGGCCCAGCCGGCCCCCATGCTGACCCCCGTTTTCAAGGAGCTGGCGCACATCCCCTTTCAGGCCAAAGATAAAAAATTCTTCATCGATCTGCGCATTAAAAACTACTGGCAGACGGCAAAAAATATTCGCGTTCAGGTTTCCCTGCCTGCCAACCTGACGCTGGAAAAAAATCTCTTCGAAATTGCCGAGATGCCTCAGGGTGACAGCGCCCTTTTGCACATGATTGGCTCCCTTGAGTCGCTGAACGGTGATCACCAGATTCCGATCCAGGTTGCCATCAGCGCCGAAGGTTTACCGGAAAGAATCTTCAATCACATTCTTCCCTTAGTCCGCGTTTTCAAAGACGACGAGCAGATTGCTCATAGCGAGGTGGTGCTCAAAGAGGAAAATCATCGCCTGGCCGACATTCGCGGGGGCATTCTTTATCCCAACATCATGAGCGTCAGCGACCCCCACCAGCTCCTTTCCCATCCCTTCTACTCTTTGGCGCGGGTGGAAAGTGAGGGCCCGAACTTTGGGATACGCTATTTTTTCTTTGATCTTAAGGATGGAAAGTTGAGCGAGCGCGCGGAATCTCTTTTTATTCGCGGGGCCACCCGCCCACTGGCGCTCGGGATTACCGATACCAATTATGACGGCAAGGCCGATTTGGAAATCACCACGGTTGCCAGAACCGGCAAGGCCGAGACCGATAAAGAGTTCCTGCAGTTCAGCTACTTTGATTTTGAGCTGCGCGAGCTTTTCGCCGGAAAAAGTCACTGGCGCTATACCCCCAACACCGTGGCGCTCAATCAGGAAAATGTCTTCTTTGTGCCGGCACCACTGCCCGGAGTTGGTCAGGTCGCCACCCGCGCCTTTTTAGAAATCGGCCCCCTGCCCTCGATCTATCAAAAAACGAGTGTCTTTCGCGCTCCCGATAAATCTGTGGTGGTCCGCCTCTACGTCCTGGTGCCGGAGGAAAAAGATGGCATCATCACCTTAACCACCAAGCTCCTGGACCCGCCCGCCTTTTATGAAAAATTTCGCAAGGATTTCAAAATTAAATGGAATGAGCAAATTGCGGTGATCGCACCTCTGGCGGCGGATCGCGCCACCTTCAAACGAGGCGAGGCGCGCATTCTTCTCTCGGTAGGCAAGGGCTACTTGCGCGAGGATTATCTCCTCACCTATACCTCACTGGGCGAACCCAAGGTGGAGAAGATGAATCTCCAGGGCCGTCGCGTCGAACTGGACCTGCACTATGCCGCCACCAAACTCTCCAGCGACCGCGCGGTCCGAGGCGGGGCGGATTTCTTTGTGGGTTACCAGGGCCTCACCTCGGTCAAAACCACCGCGCTTCTGCGCGAGAATGCCAACGGAACGCAAACCATCCCCAGCACCGGCGGGGGTTACTATAACTATCCCCGGTCTACCGATCACATTCTGGGATTTGTCGGGGCCTACCAGCAGGACAGTACGGGCTCAATGATCTCTATTTTCCAAACCAAGTCACGCCTGCTCTTTCTCGATGAGAAAATAAAAACGGCGGTGCGTGGGCCGTCAGATCTCCTCAATATCGAACGGACCGCCTATGACTATCCTATCGCGCGCTTTAGCTTTCTCCCCGGCAAGCTTTTAAACGATCTCTTCTTTCCCATCGTCACCAAGGGAAGCAACGGACTCAGGCCGGCCCTGTTTATCGACAATACCCAAATTAACGGAAATCGCGCCTACATTTTAGAGGCCCAAGGCGGCCAGGCCCTGGTTCCCGCCAAGTATTCTTTCTTGGTGCCGGATAACTGCAAGGCCATGAACCCCGTCAGTATTCAGGGACAGGCCCATCAGCTTTTATTCTTGTGCAAGTACAACGGGAACGTGTGGGGCATGAAATCTTTCAAACTTGAGTAATTTGCTCTGCGAGCATTCTGACAATTGCCCTGTGACTTATCAGCGTC
This sequence comes from Bdellovibrionales bacterium GWA2_49_15, assembly GCA_001769855.1. GTDB lineage: Bacteria > Bdellovibrionota > Bacteriovoracia > Bacteriovoracales > Bacteriovoracaceae > GWA2-49-15. The sequence goes on from MEPP01000001.1 coordinate 662,329, forward strand.
TATACTAATAAAAAATTTTCAAGGTTTAACCATGACACTGATATTGAAACAGATATTTTCCCTCTTTAAATTACTCAATTCCGAAACGGGCACCAATCAGATCGCCGCCGGCATTGCGCTGGGGTTTATTATGGGAATGGCACCGGGTTTCTCCCTGCAAACCATCCTGGTTTTACTGATCGCCCTGATTTTCCGAGTGCAATTTGGCGCGGCAGGACTTGCGGCATTTTTTTTCAAATTCCTGGCCTGGCCTTTCGACCCTTTATTCGACCGTTTGGGACAGGTCATTTTAGAAATGGACAGTCTGCACCCGACTCTTACCTGGGCCTATAATTTGCCCTTCGTTCCCTTCACCAAATTTTACAACTCGGTGGTTATGGGATCGGGAGTTCTTTCCATTCTGCTGTTCCCGTTGGTTTTCATTTTAAGTCGCATGCTGATCCAAAAGTATCGCGAGCTGATCGTGGCAAAAATTAAAGACACCAAAATCTGGAAGGCCATGAAGGCCACTTCCCTCTTTCAATGGTATGAAAAATATGACCGACTCTACTAACCCTCCCGCTGTTCCTGCCTCAGAACCCGTCAAGGTTAAAAAAGTGAAAGGGCCGCCCGGGCCCATCCGAACCGGCGTGGTGGTGCCACTTCTCATCATTGGACTTGGAACCTTTCTCTATTTCAAGTTTTTATTTGATGCCAATCTTCGCTGGGTGATGGAATTTGCCGGAACCAAAATCAACGGGGCCGAGGTCAATGTGCGCGATTTTCGCTCCAGCTTTCTCGACGGCAGCTTTGAGCTGAGTGGTCTTGAGGTCACCGATAAGGAAAATCCCGCCACCAATATTTTGGAAATTAAAACCATCGCCTCCAAGCTCTTATGGGATGGGCTGTTGCGCGGAAAATTTGTCATCGACAACTTTGCCATCAAAGGCATTTCCTGGCAGTCGCCGCGCAAGTCACCAGGCAAGGTGCTCCCGGTAGAACCTGAAAAACCTGCCGATAATACCCCTTCGGCTGCCGGTAAAATTGCCGGCGAGGCAAAGTCAGCGGCACTGGAAGAGGCGCAGAAAGAATTCAAGGGCAATGCCCTGGGTGACCTGGCAGCCATCTTGGAAGGCGGAGACACCAAAGAGCAGCTGGGCGAGATTCGCGAAACTCTTGAGTCTGAAAAATATATCACCGGATTGGAGCAGGAGCTGACGACCAAGCAAAAGATGTGGGAGGAAAAAATCAAGGCCCTCCCCACCAAGGAAGAGTTTGAAAGTATCGCTCAAAAAATTAAAGATACCAAGCTCGACAGTAATCCCTTGGCCGCGGCAAAGCAGTTGAAAGAATTCAAAGACGATTTTAATAAGCTCAACCAGACCGTCAAGCTGGTCAAAGAAGGTGGAAAAGAAATTACCGCAAGTGTAAAAATGGTTGAATCGTCCATCAAAAAAATCGACGACCTCGTTGAGCAGGATTTAAAGAATCTTCAGACCCGGTTTAAGATCCCCAGTCTCGATACCAAAAATCTGGCCCAGGGATTGTTCGGCCCCTTTGTGCTGGCCAAGCTAGGCAAGTCGAAAAAATACCTGGATATGGCGAGAGAATATCTGCCTCCTAAAAAAAGCGCGGCGGAAAAGGCCAAGGATGAGCTGGCCAAACCCAAACCAAGGCCCAGAGCACGGGGCGTGGATTATCGCTTCCCCAAACGAGGGGCCTATCCGCTGGTGTGGCTAAAAAATATTGAGATCAGCTCTGAGGCCCCCAAAGATGCCCAGGGAGGCACCCAAGGCAACCTCAAGGGCAAAGGCAGCAACTTCACCACCGACCCGCAGGTGGTGGGCAAACCCATGGTCCTGACCATTGCAGGCAACTTTCCCGGCGCAAAAATTTATGACATGACTTTCAATGCCGCCTTAAACCATCACCTGCCGACCGCGAATGAAGAAGTGACTCTCTCGGTGGGTGATTACCCCATCAGTCAGTTTGTCTTATCCAAAAGCGAAAAATTAAAATTTGGCCTGGCCCAGGCCCACGGCGTGATGAACGTCAATCTCAAGCACAGTGAGGAGATGATCCTCATGAATATCGGCAATCGCTTTCGCAAGGTCGACTACCTGGTGGAATCACAGAACAAAAAGGTTGCGGAAATTCTTAGCTCGCTTCTGCGGGGAATCCCTGAGATCACCCTCGATGCCATGGCCCGCGGCACCTGGGCCTCGCTGACCTGGGATTTTAAATCCAACCTGGGCGAGGAATTGGCCAGCGGCTTAAAGCGCGAGATCAATGAACGCGTCGGCGCGGCCAAGGAAAAACTGCGCAAGATGCTGGATGACAAGATCGGCCCAAAACGCAAAATGATCGAGGGAAAATACGCCCAGATCAAAGGCAAGCTGGATAGTCTTGTGGGAGACCGGGAAAAGCAGATCGACGATGCCAAAAACAAGGCCCAGGCCGCCCTCGATGATAAAGTTAAATCCAACACGGGCGGAGCGGAAGACAAAGGCAAGGCGGTCCTCAAAGGCCTGAAGAAAAAGTTCAAACTTTAGGCACTGACTCAGGAGACAGATGAAAAAATCAGCAGAAATGCGTATCTACGGTAAAAATGCCGTACAGGCAGCTTTTAAGGCCCGACCTCAGGAAATCATTCGCCTCTATCTTGCCCAAAAAGAGAAAAAAAATTTTTCCCATCTCATGAAATATATGGCCGCTCAAAAGCTGGCCTATCACTTAGTGGGCGAAGAAGAGCTGGATAAAATTTCCGAGTCGGACCGTCACGGTGGAATTTGTCTCATCACCAAAAGGCCGACAGTTATTAAATTAACCGAATGGTTAAAGCTCGTAGGTCCGCAGTCAAAGGTCTTGGGCCTGTGCCTGGAAAATGTGGAAAATCCCCATAATTTAGGGGCCATTATGCGTGCAGCGGCACATTTTGGCGTGAGCGGTCTCCTCACCAATCGCCCCAGCATGGCGATGACAGGAGCGGCCTTTCGCGTGGCCGAGGGTGGAGGAGAATTCGTGACCGTCGTCGACATCGGGGATGCTGACAACGTCATCGCCCTTCTCAAAAAACATCACTTCACAACGATTGCTACCAGCTCCCATGCCGGCGACCTTTCGCTCTATGAGCTTTCCAAGGGTCCCAAAGTCAAAGATAAGATGGTGTTGTTCCTGGGAGAAGAGCGCACCGGCCTAAAAGAGCAAACACTCAAGGGTGCCGATCTTCGCCTTACCATTCCCGGAACAAATCACGTGGAGAGCCTCAACGTGGCCTCAACTGCGGCAATTTTACTTTCCCATCTCTATCCCATTTTCAAAAAATAACCCTTCAATTCCGAGCAGTTAGCTAACTCATTACGACAAGAAGTTCATCAACCTTTTTTGCCAAAGGTGGGCGCTCGCTCCGAACTCTTGTTAAGCCTGAGCTGCTTGCCCACCAAAGTTACTCAAGTGGGCCAAAAAAAATTTATCAGTGAGAGGAGTACGCCTCCTCAGCACTGCCTTCTTTTTTTCTCCCCGCTTCTGCCCTCGGGAGCAGGAACATAAAATATTATTTGCAGAAGTATTTACGGAAACGCCATGGCCGGAGTATTCTATTAGCATGTTTGTGAGTTTTTCATGCCCAACTGGATATCCGGACAAGGAAATTAAATAACTGGGTTTTCCCAATAGGGTCATAACAAGGAGATCGTATGAAAATTGTTAGCGCGCTTTTGATCGTTGGACTTCTCGCTTCTGTAGGTTGCATGAAGTCTGAGCAAAAAACAGAAACAGCTCCTGCAACTACTGAGCAAGCGGCTCCTGCTGAGCAACCTGCTGCTCCTGCCGAGCAAGCACCTGCTGAGCAAGCTCCTGCTGAACAACATTAATTAGTTGTTAACAAAAAGCAAAAAAAAGGCCTCTCACGGGGCCTTTTTTTTTATCTGCGACTTGGGTTGATAGGGACAATAATTCGGTCGGGGCCCAATCACAGGATGGTTACGGCACGTCTCCGGCCGGCATTCGTAAATTGAGCATCGCCTTTCTTCATTTAGGTAGACGCAATCACCATTTGGCCGTTGAGCAAGCGTGAATTTGGCCGATTTCTTGTTATAAGAGCGGATGTTGGTTAGCTCTTTGAAAACTTTTGAAAGATGTTTTTCCCCTAATTCAAGATCAAATTCGGTCAGGAGCTGCATGCGAACGAGATCTTGGGCGGTGGCCTCAACCGGAAGGGCACAACACAGGGCCAAACAATTCTGACAATATTGCTTCCTGTATCTCACCCACGTCTGTGGGCGTGCAAGATCAATCACCAGGTGCGCACGCGAACTTGAGTCTCCCGTGCCAGGATCTTCTTGGCGAACTCAATCCCACTCACTCCGTCGGCATCGATTCTGCCTGTCACTCCCGCGAGGAGAAAAGTATGCTGAAGCGTATCGGGCAGCCAGACCGAAATGTTGCTGGTACTCACACTCATCTCAAAAAGTCCCTGATGGCCATAGACCAGCTCGCGATGTCCATTGGGTGAGATATTTCCGAAGACCAGGCTCATGACAACATCTCGCGCCCCTTGCAAGATTCCTACATTCCATGATTTCAGCGCTATCGCCACCGTCGGAAGATAGCGCGCCATCACCGTGTCCTGATTGGTAAAATTAATCCCCACCGTGGCGAAGGCCTTTTTGTAGTCACTGACAAGCTCATCGGAAAATTTATTCCAGAAGGTCTCACCAAAATGCATTCCGGGGGCATCGGCAAGGATGATTTTATCGGCGGAAGGCGATAAATATTTTTCCACGTTGGGTGCATGAAGAAGCGAGCCGATGGCCCCAGCACTGGCCCCGTAGAGCACCACCTGTTTAAAAGTGGAAAATGGCACAAGCCCGGTATCGCTTAAATACTGGAGCGCCCTAGTCACATTGCTGTATCCGGTGTGATAGGCCTTGACCGCGCCATAATCGGCCTTGTGGCGGCCGGCGTGAACGTCACCCGTGCAGTAGGGAAAATAGATCATACTGGAATCGGCCATGAGCCCATGGGTATTCTCTGGACCGATGTCGTTGCTCATCCAGCTGATGACCGGAACGGTGGGAATCGGGAACATCCAGGTTCGCAGCTTAACACCAAAGCAGGTCTGGGCACTCCAGCAGGCGCCGCCGCCCATAAACTCAATCATGAGCTTCTTGGTTTGCTTCATATCAAGCCAAACGCTGTACGGAGAACCGTTGCCACAATGGGCCCCGGGAATATTCACTCTGGCAAAGTTTCGTGCCTGAGTCACAGAGGCAAAAAAAGTAAAAAATAAAATAAATAAGGCCGCACCGGCCCACCTTTTCCTTGGCATAAATCCCCCGTCCTTAGAGAAAAAAAAGATATTTTAATTGTCGCTGAAAGTGCCCCAGCAGAAAGACGCCGCGCAACACACAAAACATCCAACCGATTGATTTTGCTTGACTTGGGATGGTGTGTAAGAAGTTATTAGAAGGCTTCAGCCAAACACGGTAAAGGGTAATGTTTGCCCATGACAACTCTTACTTTGAGCATTCATCAAAAATCATCGGCAGACAGCCGAAAGTTAAACACACTTTGTTCAAAGGAATTGAATATGAAACGTCATGGACAGACAGTCTCTCGAATATTTTTCACCTTCCTCGCAATTTTGTGCCTGAGTGCGCCCTGTTTTTCAGAGGAAAAAATCCCGACGAATTACAATATCAGCAAACTCAGCGCCAATCTCAATAACTTAAGCGGCGCGATTGGTTTTGAACGATTTAACCTCCTGGTGGGAATTTTTCGCTCTGATTTTAAGACTCAGGAGTTTGCCATTCACACCGACCAGGACTCCATCATTGCCGAGAATGATTTCACCCGGCTCGAGCTGTTTAAAAATAATAGCGACATCCTGAGAAGCTCCACAGTGATTCAGATCGATGACGCCAATTTTATTTTTACCCCGAAGGAAATGCTCAAGCTGAACTTTGAGCGTCTTGCCTTTGAAATGGGCAACGGCATGCAGGCCGTAAATCACCTCTCCTTACAATGCAACGGTCCGGCCAACGATCTGGGCAAGCAGCAGCTTCAGGCCTTTCTTGAGTCCTCACTGATCAAGGCCTCTAAAATTGAAGTGGACAACAAATCTTCAGACACCTTTCTCTCGCTCTTTCCCAAGGGTGTGATGGCCGGCATGTCGAAAGAAAGACTGTCGCTCATGCCTAAAGAATTTAGTGATATCTTCCTGCAGATCGAAAAGGGTCAAACCTATCTGGAGTTGAGCGTGCGCTTCCTGGTCAAAATCAAATTTAAAGTCTGGGCAGAGGCCAGTGAGGATACCCATGATGGCCGCAAGCTGGTGCTCAAAATCAACAAGGCCTGTGCCTGGATCTTCCCCATCAAAGATCTGCTCCTCAAAGCGATTGCCAAGGCGAAAATAGCCAATCTCACGGTGGAAGGGAATAACGTTATTATCAAACTCTAATTCGACTTAATCGGCATTGTGCCAAACCCATTGCCAGTCAAAATAAATTGCGGCCATAAATAACAGGGATAGACCAAATAAAAAAAACGCGCCGACGAGATTTTTACTTCGCTCGCGGGCGATATAGGTATGCGGATTTAACACAACTTCTTTCTCTGATTTAATTCCCAAAATTACCTGCTTCTTGCCAAATCCCAGAAAGGGTGGGGCCATCCAAAAAGTCAGACGCAATGGTGGGATAAGAGTTACTTTAATCTTTTCATGCAGCGCTAGAATTTCTTTCTCACCCCCGGACAGCACAAAAGGATCGGGTGATTTTCTGACATGAAATGCTATGTCTGTTTCAAACGATTTGGTTTGATCCAAGACAATTAAAAATGTGTCCGCCTCGACAACTTGCATGCCATTTTCAGAAGGAATAAGCAGCAAGCAGAGCACGGCCCCAAGCAAAAAACCCGAGACAAGTCCCACCTCAAGAATCCGTTCAAGCCAATCCTTTTCTCTTTTTTTGCTCGTTTTTACTTTCTTCTTAATACTCACCTCGAAGCTGAACTCACTTAGTTTATTTTTCTCGAATTCGCGATTATTCGCAAGTCTGAGATATTGCAATAGTTTCGCGTAGTTGCACATGCATCAGGCATTTATTATTGAGCCCTCATTTGCCGATAAGCTTGCGATGTATGAAATTAGTCATATTTCTTTTTATATTCTTCTCAGTTCAAAGCAAAAGTGACAGTGAGCTCACGGAGTCAACGCGCGAGGTGAGCGGAATTCTCCAGGTCGTCAATACCTTTACTCACTCCCCCTCACACAATTACTGCCAGGATGCCAAGCTTGGGAGCACGATCGGGGGGCGTTGGAGTAGCTTGAATTGCAGCCCGGCGCTGACCTGGAATCAAGGACAGGTCTGCCATAATCCGGCGAAATATGTTTGCAATAAAAACATCAATCCCGCCGTGGACACTTTGCATAGGACTTATAACAATCTCAGAACCTCTCTGGCCGGGGCGGAAAGGAATCTTTCCCATAATGGAGTTTGCAGTCCTACCTGTCGTAAGTCCGCCCAGGCAAGGGTGGCACAAGATGTATACTCTCAACCTCGAATGGCCAGCGCCAAACAAATTTACAATCGTGCGCTGGATAAAATTTCCCGCATGTTACGAACAAAATTTCCCGCCGATGCCAGCAAGCTCATCGCTCTCCTGCCTGTGAGGAACTCGCTGCAATTTGCCAATCAAAAGAAAAATATGGGGGAGCTGGAATGGAACGCCCAAGCTGGCCTTACCGAGGGAGTTACCCTCGGGTCGATGGTCATGCTGGTGGATAATCCCGACGGCGAAAAAATTTTGGAGCAGGTTCTGACCCATGAGCTGGCCCATATTATTGATCCATGCAACTATGAGAAACTCAAAAAGGTTCAACCGGCCACCTACACCTCCTATCCATTGGCGGGTGTGGCCCAATGCTTAAGCCGAGGCGATGGTCTGGGGGCCTACATGAAAGTAAATCCCAATGATGGAACCATGCAGGGCCACTACCTTTCCACGGCCCGGCGGCAGATCGAAGGAAGGCCGGGAAATATTTTTCCACCAGACTCGGCGGAAAAGAAAAAAGAACACATCAATGCCTGGATTCAGGACTTCAATGAAAGCACCAGGAGTACTCCAAGCTGTATGGGAATTAGTAATTCCTACGCTGGGGGCACCAGGTCCGAGCGCGAGTTTAGGCAACCGCAAGGCGGAGAGGCCATGGCCGACTGGATCGCCACTGAGTCTTTGGCGGATGGGCTGACTCTGCCGACGGGAAGTGATCCCCAGGCCGCTCTCACCAATTTTGCGCCCTATATTTCTCTCATGTGCCAGTACTATGACTCGGAAAAGCAGTGCGAACTTACGGCCACACAGGAATTAGTTTTGGGACGACGAAATAAAGACGAACATTCGCTGGCGGTGGATCGGATTAATCGTATCTTCTTCGCCAATCCAAAGTTGAGTCGCGCCTTGGGCTGTCCTGCTCGAACGCAGGAAATCGCTGCCAATAATGGGCCTGTCGGTGATCGACGCCCGGAGCGCACCGCCTATTGCCCCAGTAGTGTGAGGTAAAAGTGAGAGTGATATTCCTAATTTCTTTTTTGCTCCTCTCTTTTAAGAGTTTTGCCGATTGCTCAATGGTGGGAAGCTATAACTATCAGACCAAGTACATCAAGGAGGATGGTCTATGGGAGCTCTGTCGCGATCTGAATCAGGATTTTTTTAAATTCACCTATAATGGCAAGAGCAAAACGGTAAAGCTTGATCATTTAAAACAGAAAGTCGAATATCTGCACCAGGCGATAGAAGAGGCCACCAAAAAACAAAAAGGTCCGATTAACGAATCACAAATCGGCTGTGCCAGTCGCTGGGAATTTCTATTGTCCATGCCAGAGGGCCGGGCGGCCCATCACCAACGAGGCTGCTTGACTCATCACACTGCCGCTTACCAGGAATTTCGCCTGCACTTTCACTCCTGGTATGGCGAGAGTGAAATATAATTTCCTACTTCATATTTCCAATGACAGCGGTGGAAGTTTCAGACATCTTTTTCATGACGTTCGAGAGGGTCGAAACGAATTTTGACCTGCGATCCATGGCTATCTGCAAGCGCAGACTTTCCAATTCACCCATTTCACTGATTGAATCTAGCTGACTCTTGATACTATTCTCGAGAGTATCCCAATCCTGCAAAGAAACAATTTCACATTTTGCTCGAAAGCAACCGGCCTTAGCTTGTTTAATTCTAACGGCCGATTTTCGCAGCTCTTCCTTGCGTTTGTTGTTGCTTTTCATCTCTTCCAACAGAGTTTTCAACTCCTCACTTTCGCTCTTCGCGAGTTCGGACAGCACTATGATGATCAAAGTTTCTATATCAACTTGGGCGGTTTCCTTTCCTAAATCTTTCAATAAATTTTTATAATGCCTTTCCTTGAAATTTTCCCTCTTCACAACAACTTCGGCCAAAAACTCTCGAATGCCTTTCTGGGTATCGTCCGAGAATTTTTTTAGATCCAGTTCAGACCTAACATCAGGATCGACCATAAAGGCAATGGGATTTCTGAGCCGGCCCTGCGCCTCAAACATCAAGCCGGTAAAGGCCAGGTTTTTGTATTTCTTTTTAACCACGGGCGCGAGCGTGATTCTGGTTGGCAAGGGTCGTATCTGAGCAAAAGCGGAACCGCACAAGCAGAGGCAGAGGGCGAAGATAATTTTCTTCATAAAAAACCTTTGTAAAATGATTCAGCTGCGCTGTTTAATCATAAAACAACAGGTCGTCAACGATGACGAAAAAAAATACTCGCTGGAAATGAGCTGGACCTTAGTTTTTGGTCGCTTTTGAATTTTTGGAGCTCTTTCCGTTCTTTTTTAGGGGCGCGGAATCCTTATTCAGCTCGCACATAAGTTCGTTTTTGAGTTCGGCTTCGGCCATGAGCCAGTCAGACAAGGCATCCCCTCCGGCATTTTTTCGGCCCAGATGTAACTCATAGGCGCGTTTAGCAATTGTGTTTGCATCAATTTCGATGTTCAGACCGTTCATAATCGTCTTCCTCCGTTGACGTGGCATTGTTAGAGAAAAAAATTTAAACTGTGTCTAACTAATTGTCGAGCGTCACATCAATGACAGATATAGCCCAGACGCGTGACGGAAGTCAGGCCTTGGCCTATCCTAGGTCAATAGACAAACCTTAGTCGCCCGACAAAATCGCTCGGACTATTTGTTTTTCACAGGTCGAGGATAAAAATATCGATGAAATAGGGCCTTGCGCTTATGTTTTTTATAAGTGGCGAGATCTCTTACCCGCAGCTCTTCAATAACTGTGAAAAGCTGCTTGAGAGAAAGCGGCTGTGAACTTTTTTTATCTTCACGCATGAGCTCCGTTTCAATCAGCTCCCCCACTTTCTCCAGTGTCATAAAAAGTTTAAGCTGGGCCGGTTTCATATTGAGAGGAAACTTTTCCTTCAATTTTTTCTTAAAAAAGGGCATCCGCCGTAATACCCAGCCCATATAAACCTGGGTTGATATTTTTCCGGTGGCGTGGAATTGATAATTCAGCTTTTCCATCCACTCAAACATTTTGGTTAAAATTGCATCCTTCATGCGTGATTGTTTCATCTTGAGCGGGTTTCGCCATTCCGCCACCACACTAAAGCGGGTATCAACTTCCAAATCGCCGGGTGCAAAAGTTTCGAAGTCCTGTACGTTGCCTTCATTGACCCTGATCCCTAATTGTTGCAAAAAAGGAATAAGACCCTCAGTGAACTTTGTCTTATACAGGGGAACGTCTATCTTCCCTATATCCATAAACCCCTTGGACACGATTTCGGAGCAAAAAAGCTCCGAGGAATTTTTGTAATCCATGCCAAAATCATAGGGGATATTCTTACCGGCCAAAAATTGTTTTTGCACCAGCTTGAACATATATTCGGCAGCTTTATGAGCGATGTTCTGATCCTGAAAGCGAAAAACGACGGTGCGTGCATTCGCCTGCTCTATATGAGTGGCGATGGGTGCAATCACGGAGCCGATCTCAATATGGGCCTCAGTCGTCCACAGTTTGCCTTGAGGGTCCTTATACACAAAAGAGACATGGCTGAATTGCGCATCATCCTCTCCAATCCGCGCGATGGCGGCCGAGGTGTAGGCGTTGCCCCGAGATAAAATGACATCTCCCGATTGCAGATCGTTGTAGTCACGAAAAGTGAAACTTGGGTTAATCATGAAATAGGGTGCCTTGCCTGTCAGTGTAATATATTTTTTGGCATCAGAAATATTGTCATACATGGCGTTGAGTTCAATCAAATAATCTTCGGCATAGCGCAGGGCCCGTAATAAGGCGCGGACAGAGTGATAACATTTGTCGCTAAAACTTTGGGTAAAATCGAGATTTTTTAAATACTCTCGCATAATCAGCTTCGACTTAAAGGTCGCCTGGATCATCTCCTCGATATCACCCGCATTATATTTTAAGAGGTGAGCGCTCTCGGAACTCAAGGTGAAGAGTTTTTGATAGTAGCTTTCGGCCCCGGTAAAACATTGCTGATGAGTTTCCACCGGAGTGGCCAGCTGATCCTGAAGCTCCAGGAGGACCTCGCGCAAACCCTGGCCTGAGCTGTTCGCCTCATGGCCAGAAGGAGTCCGGTTCCCGGATGTGGAAGGAATGGGTGAACATCCGATACCCAAAACCGAGACTGTTAATACCACCAGGAACAAATTCATAAATCCCCCTTAATGATCCACGGCCTGATTAAAATTTTGCATTTCAGAAGTATATATTTTTGAATTCTGATAACGTCGGCTGATTATTTGAAAAAGAGAGAGCGAAGAGTCCAAATGGATATTTGAATTCTCCACCTCATACTGTTCGTCCATTTTATCCACAGGATCAGCGGATGTTGGAATTTCATATTGATCAAAATCTATTTCATCCGCCTGCTTATCCACAGAGCTTGGGCCGGCTTTTTGATTCTTTTTTGTTTCAGGAAGCGCTGAAAAATCCATGCTTGGGGAAGCGGTGGGTGCCGGAAGCTTTCCCAGCATAGTGCGCAGCCATAGCTGATCTTCCAGATTCGCACCATGTTTCAGATGGCCTGGAAAGAAATCTTTCTCCAAACTATTCAAAAATTGTCTCGTTGACGGAGTTTTTTTCACACGGGAAAGTGCCTCGTCCACCCGTAAGGCGGCGCTCCTTCCCTTTTCTAAATCCTGGTCCAGCTTGAAATAACGATTGTGCTGGTCAACCTTTTTAAAAATCCCCGGCCCAAGCTGATTAAGTTTCTGAGCATATCCGAGCGCGTTCTGGATATTGCCGGCCAGAAGCTGCTTATTCATGCTGGCAAGATAGGCCGCGCCTTTCTCGATCACTACGGGAATCGGCAAAATTATTTTTTTATTATTGTGAACAACGGTGGTGGAGGTTCGAATGTTATACTGTTCCGGGCCGCAGTTATTTTTGGTTCGGCACGTGCAACTGGGGTCCTCAATCAGAAGCAAATTCTTGGAAAAGGTATAGCAGCTTGCCTGCCCAGGCACCGCGGCCACGGCCTGATCTATCATGAGCTGGACGGTTTGGTTGAATAGCTGCAGAAGACTTACCGTTTTTAATTTCTTGGATAGCTCTCTGAATTGCTCGGCCTGGTCCCTATACTTGATGGCGAAAATGGCATCCACCACACCCAGGCCTGAGGTGACAAGGGCACTCAGGGCATAGGTGCTCGCTCGTGTTCCGGCATTGGTCGAAGTCCCGCTTAAGATGGGCAGGATCGCGCTGAGGGCGGAGGCCCCGGTGGCCAAGCCCTTCCACGAGCTATGAGACAAAAAATCTGCCGCCTGCATGGCGATGGCCACGTAGCCTAAAATCTCGCCGGGAACTTTTCCGATAAAACTTTCAGCAGTCCCGAAACAGGTCATATCCGGCTGTACGGTGGAGAAATTTTCGGTGATCGCCAAGTACGCAGCGATTGCTTTGGCCACCGCCAGGGCCTGTTTTAGATAGGCCTTCTTTTTGGCATTCTCAGCGGCAATATCCTGAATCTGTGCCGCCACATCATAGGCCTTGGCCTGTTTTTCAGGATCGACCATGCTCTTGAGCTTGTCCTCATCCTGCAGATCTTTTATGGAATATTCTTGGGCAATTTTCTCCATTTCTTTGTGATCATGCATGTCCAGAGCGATGACACCCGTGACATAGGCCAGGGTGGAGATGTGATAAGTTAAAAATGAAGGTTGGCGCGGATTGCAGGCAATCAGGAGAACCACAGACCCCGCCGCCTCAATCAGATGATTCACGCTGGCATGGATGTGGGAATTATCCTTGGTCTTCGGGCCTAAGCCATTGTCAGCTTCTTCAGCAGCAAGCGCCACAGGGTGAAGGGCCTGCAGTAAAAGGGCCAAGGAAATAACAGCGAATCTCAAAAATCTGATCATATTTTCAAATAATTTAGGGCAAATCTTCTTCACCGAAAAATTCCCACCGAAGCAACCAATATTATAAAGCTTCTGTTCTTGAAAAATGATGGGCATTGATTGCCTGAAAAGAAGGCCTCCGGTCATTCCTTCGACAATGGCGAAATCTTGATCAGTATCCCTAAGCTAACTACCTGATAACAGGAGAATTATTTGGCATCAAACATGCTTGATATTATCGCTTAGGGGTTCTTGGGAGGGGTTTATGAAAATGCTCATTATTTTGAGTCTCTTTCTCGTTCTAGCACCGGCCGTACCGGCCACCTGTATCTGGACAGTGAGTGGAAAGCTGACAGTCAACGATAATATCTATGTGGCATCCTCCTCTTCGCAGGTAAAGAATTTACAAGATGTACGAGTCAAGGTTTGGGCGACCACCCAGAATGCTGATCTCTGGACCCACTGGGGAACAACTCGAACTGACAGCGCCGGAAATTATTCCGTCTCGGTCATTCCTGCCCAGAGTTCCGCTTCCGGCTGCACCCGCTCACGACGAATCAAGGTCAAGGCCTACCTCGATGGTGATTATGCCCGCATCAGCTCGGACCTCATCACAGACTACGACATTGAAATTAACAACTTTGATACCTGGCACACCAACACCAGTATCAACGGACGCACGGTTACACTTAATAAATATCTGAGTAACACCACTGACACATCGACCACCGCTATCGCACGAAGCTATCGCGATACCCGCGCGGCCCAGGCCTACTTGGGTTATCGCCAGCTCTATCTCAAACTCAACCAATGGAATTTGAATCCGGGTAAATCAAAACTCTACTGGCCCGCCGAGTTTGGTTTTTCACCTCCAGGTGGCTGGGTGCATATTAACCGAAATTGGTTTCGCTCCAAGGATGCGTCGAACGTCTGGCATATGAACAGTGAGGATGGGCTGAGTTCCTCGACCTGGCGCTGGACGGTCCGAGAGCTGACACACGAGCTGCTTCATCAATGGTTTTTTCGAAACGTCTATACTCCCAACTTCATCGGTGGTGCCTCGGCAGATACCCACGATTTTATCGAAAGTTCGGCCCTGACCTTATTCGAGGAAGCGGCAGAAGTGCAGGCCATTCATATTAACGAGCTTGTCTTTGGAATTAATGATGACGCCAAAAATCGTCAGGTTTTAAGTCGCCAAGGTATCCGCTGCGCTTTTGAGACCGCGAAACACAATAATGGAGAATTTTATTTTTCTCTTTCGGAAGTTGATTCCATGATCAACGCCAATTCATCCGAGTGGCGAGATTACCTGAATCGCGCCAATTATTCCGTGGCCAATTATCTGGCCCTCCTGGTTGAACCAGATTGGTTTCAAAAGGACTTTGATAATACTGATGATACCAGCTCGGGTTGCCTTCTTCGCCCGGCCCAAAGCAGCTCTCGCGTCCTCTGCGCCGGGCTCCCCACTCCCATGTTCACAATCGTAGAGGCCATGACCGGTCTGAAAAACTGGCGTTTTGCCTACCCTGGCGATAGTATTCCGGATAGTCAGAGAAATATTAAGGAATATTACGACTACCTGAGCGCCTTTTACGCCCCTAGATTTGGCGCGCACAAAGAACATTTTTTGCATTTTGGGAACCCCGCCTACCAGGATGTTGCAGGTGAAAATGGCCCTGATGCCTGCACCGGAATCAGCGGACTTATCTCGGTCCAATTGACCCTGTAAAAAATGCCGGCCGCTGGCGCATGAATCAAAAAGAGCATAAACAACAGCGCTTAATTGTGAGGTTTAAAAATGAAAAGATCACTGATGCTTGTCTGCATGCTTTTATCCCTGCTGTTATCCGTAAGTTCCGGTGCGGCCATCAATACCGAGTGGAAAAAAATTAAGGATCGAAAAGGGGTGGAAGTTTTTGAAGGTATTATTCCTAATAGTCCCGTGGTGGCCTTTCGAGGGGTTTCAGTAATCAATGCTCCTATCGGGAATGTTGTATCGGTGATCCATGACGTGTCCAGAATTAAGGAATGGATGAGTGACCTGGCCGACAGCCGCGTGCTGGAACGAAAATCCGTTCTAGAAAAGATCGAATACAATCATACTAAAACCCCATGGCCTTTGGATGATCGTGATTTTGTCTATTCGGTCAAAGTTGTCATTAACAAGGAAGACAAGTCAGTTGACATCCTGGTTGAGAATGCCACCCATCCGGACGCCCCTCCAGTAAAAGGAATCGTGCGCGGAACCTTGCAGGCCAGCCGCTATTACTTGAAGTCAATTGACAATGGCACTCGCACTCATATCGAAGTGGAGATTTTGGCCGACCCCAATGGCAATATTCCCAAGTGGGTGGTTAACCTCTTTCAAAGTGCCTGGCCCAGCAACACGGTTGCCGGAATTGGCAAAATCGCCACTGAGGCGGGTTACAAAATTCACCCCGATATCACACCATTTCTCAGCAAGGCCCAATAACAGTGCTCGCGCTGGTTGATCGCAAAAATGTTTTTGTTCGTCAGGTGCATGAGCTGGGCGAATGGGTTGGCTTTGAAACTCGAAATAAGTATCAGATCCAGGACGACAAGGGCATAGACCTGGGCTTTGCCGCCGAACAACAAAAGGGTTTGCTAGGACTGATTCTGCGCCAACTGCTCGGCCACTGGCGCACCTTCGATATCTATATCTACGATCAGGCACGACAAAATGTGCTGATTGCTCACCACCCCTTTCGCTTTTTTTTTCAGCGTTTGGAAATTAGAACCAAAGAGGGCAATCCCCTAGGGGCCATTCAGCAGCGTTTTGCTTTTTTCCACAAACGCTTCGATGTGGAAAATGCCAAAGGCCAGGTGCTCTTGGAAGTGGCATCGCCAATCTGGAAAATTTGGACTTTCCAATTTCGCAAGAAGGATCGTCAGGTCGCCCAGGTAACGAAAAAATGGTCCGGGCTTTTGGCCGAGGCACTTACAGATAAAGACAATTTTTTAGTTGAGTTTCAAGATGCCGGTCTGACAGCAGAGGAGAGAGTTCTGGTACTTTCGGCCGCGCTTTTTATCGACCTACAATATTTTGAGCGGAAGGCAGGCAAATAGCTTATCGACACCGAACGATCGCCGTCTCCGCGTAATTACATCCTGAATCCATGCACTCGGAGCTGGAGTTAAAAAATTTCATCAAACCAAATACTTCCGTTCGCACACCCAGATTTAAGGCCACCAGGTCTTCAGTCGGGAAGGCAATATCGTAGTTGTTATCACAGCCGTTATTGGCATTGATGGTCGTTAGAAAGTAGCTGATCTCGGCGGGACCTTCACCGCGAGCATCTAAATCTTTCAACCACACCTCCGATCTGAGTTCGCGGATTTCAAAGCTTTTTGCCAAGGCCTCATTGTTACTTTCGGCCCTGCACTTCAGGACATTGGGGATGTCTTGTAACGTATAATCACGCGCACTTAGTGTTCCTGCGGCCAGAAAGCTGAAAGAAAGCACCAAAGTTTTGACAAGATTTCCCATGGCAAAGCTCCTTCTAAAGTGAATTTACTGAGCTTCATACCGCGCGAGCTTCTGCCAAACAACCGACTTGAATTTTTTTCAACAGGCCCAATCTCCCCTTTACCATTCAGGGCGATTCTGCGATGAAATGCGGTTACCTGGAGTATAAGTATGTTATTAAAAAATAAGACCTTGCTGTTTCTTGCGCTCTCTCTCCTCGCACATGGCATCCATGCCGCTGAGGAAAAGTCGCCGCCCAAAACGGTCAAAACTATCAAGGCCACCTCGCAGGTTTTTTTTGAGAGTTATACCTATCCGGCCCGAATTGAATTCGACACCTTGGCGCAAGTAAAGACCCCGGTGGAAGGTGAAGTCGTGGAGCTTAAAACCTCCCTGGGCCGTGAGACCAAGCGCGGTCAAATTCTCGCCGTCATCAAAAACACTGACCCTCTTTTTCAATACAAGACGGCCAAGATAGTGGCCCCGCTCGATGGGGTGGTAACCGAAATTTTGATCAGCGACCACTCTGAGGTGAGCAAGGACCAAATCGTCCTGCGAGTGGCCCGCACCGATGCTTTCACCATCACGACAGAAATTCCCG
Source organism: Bdellovibrionales bacterium GWA2_49_15 (assembly GCA_001769855.1). GTDB lineage: Bacteria > Bdellovibrionota > Bacteriovoracia > Bacteriovoracales > Bacteriovoracaceae > GWA2-49-15. The sequence continues at coordinate 679,795 of MEPP01000001.1, forward strand.
CCATCCATCTGGACTATTTTAAAAACTACCCTCAAGGGGAGCTGCGACTCGCCAATCAGGAAATCAAACTTCCCATCGTGATGAAAGGTCTGGCACCCCAGGTTGATCCGGCCACCGGTACGGCCCAGGCAAAATTCATGTTACGCGATAAGGCCCAGAGCAAGCTCATGACTCCCGGTCGTTTGGCCCAAGTGACCTTTAAGGGACCGGCGCAAAAAGGCATCGTCATTCCCGAGGTCGCTCTCAACTACAAAGGCAAAAAAACCCTTGTGGCAGTGGTGGACAAGAAAATCTACAGCAAAAAAGAAATCACCCTGGGTGAGAAACGCGACGGACAGGTTCTCATCACCTCAGGCCTGAAAGAAGGCGAAATGGTGGTGGAACGGGCCAGCGGTTTTGTCCCTGATGGCGCCACCGTTGAAACGGTGGAGTAGGCCATGATGAAGACCATATACCAAGCAAATTTCCGGGTTTATTTATGCTTCGCCCTCCTCGCACTTTTAGGAATTGCCGCAGGACTTGATCTTCCCATCTCGCTCTACCCCAATAGCACCCGGCCCACGGTCCAGACGGGCATCAGCTACGGGGCCTTGCAGGCCCGTGAGTTTGTCGAAACCTATGGCATGGCGATTGAATCAAACCTGAAGGCGCTCCAAACCAAAACTCTCAAAGTCGAACAGGTCAAGGCCGAATACAATGCCACCAGCGCTGATTTCATGGTGGACTTCGCCTGGGGTGCCGATCCTAAAGAGGCGTTGCGTGAGGTTCAGGCCATCATGAATGCTCAAAGCTCCAGGTGGCCCAAGGAAATTCGCGACTCTCTCTGGGTCAATTTTTGGTCGCGCACCTCCGGCTTTGTCGCCATCAGTTTTTTTAGTGCCAAGCGAAGTTTGGATGAGCTCTACGAGATGCTCAATCCCGAATTTTTTCCCCATCTCCAGGCCATTCCCGATGCCCAGGAAGCGGTCCTTTGGAATCCGAATTATAAAGAAATTCGCATCACCCTCAATCCCGAGATGCTGGCGCTAACCGGTCTCTTGCCGTCGGATGTGGAAATGGCCATCTCAGAGGGGATGCGCGCCCCTCGCGGCGGCAATATACAGATTGAGGACAAGGGATTGCAGATTCAGGTCCCGCGAAGTATCAATGCGCTGGAAGATTTGAAAAAGCACCTGATCAAAACTCCCTCCCAAAAATTAATTCCGCTCTCCGATGTGGCAACTATCGAGCAGACCCTCCCCTCCAAGGGTGAGCAGGTTTTCAAAACCAACGGCAATAAAAGTCTTATTCTCTTCGCCTCACCCAAGAGCGGTGCCAACGTCAAAAACTTAGGCGAGGACATCCTGAAAATCACTAAGGATGTCATGGCCCGCATGCCTGCGGACGTTCAGTATCGCGTGCTGGTTGATCCCTCAGAATTTATCCGCAACTCAGTCAGCAATGTTTTGCAGGAAGTTTTTCTGGCGGCCTTTCTGGCGGTGCTCGTCCTCTTTTTGTTCGTGGGCAATTTGCAAAACACCATTACCGCCGCCCTGGAAATTCCCCTCTCCATGGTTTTGGCCTTTATCCTCATGAAATTCGCCGGCATTAATATCAATCTTATCTCCCTGGGCGGTCTGGCCTTATCGGCCGGCATGAACGTCGACGCCTCGATTGTCGTCATGGAAAATATTTTCGCCCACATGGAAAAGATCAAGCACCGGCTGACCTCCGCCGAGGCCCTGCATCTCGTGACAGAATCAGTCAAAGAAGTGCGCGGCCCGGTGATTGGCAGCACCATTGCTTCTCTGGTGGTTTTTTTGCCGCTCGCCCTAACCAAAGATCTGACCAATGCCGTTTTGGGTGATTTAAGTATGGCGGTGGTTTTTTCCCATGGCCTTTCGGCGGTTGTGGCGCTCTTTTTAGTTCCCACCATCCGCCTCCATCTGCTTATTCGTCGCGGCGGACTGGAGCAACTCTCGGCACCACCCATTGCTCGCCAGATCAACTGGCTGGAGAGAACTTACGAGCGCCTGCTCAACTTATACATCTCAAAACGTTGGCCGATTGTGGCCGCGCCGATGGCGCTTGCGGTGCTTTTGGCGGGCCTTCTTTATTTCGGGCTGCCCAAATTGGAAAAGGAAATCATCGGTTTGCCTGATACCGACTGGATCATCTTGGGCGTGAACGCTCAAGGCATGAACAACGTCAAAGAGATGGAAGGGCAAATTGATGAAGCGGAAAATGAACTTTTAAAAAAGTTCGGCGATAAAATTCTTTATACCTTCGTGCAAATTCATCAAAAAAGTAACGGCAATATCATGGCCCGTCTGAAAGATAAGTCTGACATGGACGAGATGTGGAAAAAGATTGAAGGCAATTTTGCCAACACTCCTACCATTCGTTACTGGGTTGTCCCCTGGAATCCGGCCGAGCTGCCCATTCCCAACCCACCCAGTCTAGAAATCAGTATCAAGGGCGGTTCTCCTGAAGATCGCGCCATGGTGGCAAAAGAAATCAACTCCGGTCTGACTGAGAAAGAAATTTTTCCCAATGTGTGGAATGAGCCGGGAACCTTCATGCCTGAAGGCATCGTCTTTACTCCTTACTCCGAGCTATGGCCGGAACTCCAGCGCGCCGGGGCCACCTTCACGACCTATGATCTGGCCGATTTAACCCGCGTGGCCACCGAAGGAAAGAGCATCGGAACCCTGACCCAGGATACGAAAAGTATGGGTATCAACATGCAATTTCCGGACGGCTACCTAAAGACACTTCCGGATATAAAAGCGCTTCCTGTCAGAGTTGGCGCTAAGATTATCCCGCTTATGGCATTGGGAAATATCGTTCGCCGGCCCGTGGCCCATGATATCGTTCGAGAAGACGGGCAGGAAGTAACCAAAGTTTTTGGAAAAGTGAAAAAGGGTGCCGAAAAAGAAAAGGCCACACGTCTGACCCAAGCCAAAGATTATGTAAGTAATTTTACTAAAACCTTCAAAAAAGATTTAGAACTCTCAACCACTCCGATTATCGCCATTGAGGATGCGGAACGGGACATTACGGCGGCCTTAAAACAACTTTACTGGAGCGTGGCGACTTCCATTCTTCTGATCTTCTTCGTTCTCTACCTGCAATTTGGAAGTATTGTTCAGGCCCTCATCATTCTTTCCGCCGCCCCGATTGGTCTGGCCGGCGTTCTCATCTCACTTCTGGTCTTCAAGAGCACAATCTCGCTCAACTCAAGCCTGGGAGTTATTTTACTCAGCGGTATTACCGTGGCGAATTCAATCATGCTGGCCGATTTAACCTTGCGCCTTGTGGCCGATGGGCACTCCCCCTCTGACGCCGCCCTGATGGCAGCGAAACGGCGCCTGCGCCCGATCTTGATTACCTCACTCACCACCATCCTCGGCATGATCCCTGTGGCCGTCGGAATGGGTGAAGGTGGAAAAATTCTTCGCCCTTTGGGTTTAGCGGTTAGCGGCGGATTGTGGTTTTCCATGACCTTTACCTTATTCGTAGTCCCGGGTCTCGAGGTTCTGACTCTGCAACGAAAGAAAAAATTAATCGAGAACAAGGAGAAGGACCAGGAAGAGATAAGTGAGACGCTCGCAAGCGAGGAACCCGCATGGCAATAAGAACCTGCGCGGCCCTCATTCTTTTTTCATTTTGCTTCATGGCCTCCGCTGCCACGGCCAAGAACACCATCTCCTTTGATCAGGCCCTTCAGTTAATTTTGCAAAATGATTTTTCTCTTAAATCAAGCGAAGACAATGTGGAAAGAATGAAGGCGCGACAGCTCGGGGCCTTCGCCCAATTTCTTCCCAATGTCACGGTGTCCGCAACCCAAAATCGCGATAGCGAATTTCAAGATGCCGGCCAGACTACCGCAGGAACTTTGGACTTCAGCCTGTGGCGAAATGGAGTGGATCTTTTAGGACTAAAGGCGCAGGAGTTTTCCAAGCAGAGCGCCGTGGAACACCTGACCTTTGAAAATTTAAATGCCGAATCCCGCGCCACTCAGAGTCTTTTTGATTATCTCTGGCGCATCCAGGAAATTGAGATCAAACGCACCCAGGTGGAGGTTCGTCAGGAGCTCTTTAAAATCACCAAAGCCCGATATGCCCAAGGACTCATTCCGGAGCATCAGGTGCTTTCCTCCGAGGTCGATCTGGAAAATGCCCAGTCCACGCTCACCTTTGCCACGCTGGAGTTTCAGGAGGCCAAGGCCGAACTGGAGAGGTCCCTCGGTCTCTTGTCAGGAGAGCGGGAAGTTGAGCAGAGCTGGCCGTACCTTAAAGAGTTAAAAGGCCTGACCATGCAAAGTCTTCTCACTCTCAAACCGGAGAAAAGTGGCCGACCGGATTTTCAGGAAGTGTTTTTGGCGATGCAGGCCTCAGATTTAAATGTCATGCGGGCCAAGGGTGATTTTCTTCCCACCATCGACTTTCGCGCTCAGCGATCCAAGCAGATGCTCTACGGAACAAATCAATATGAAACAAGTTTTGCTTTTACCGTGACCATTCCCATCTTCGAGAGGCTCAGCAATTATGTAAGCTATCGCGAAAGTGAATATCAATCCTTCCAGGCAAGATATCAGCTCCTGGCCTTGGACCAAAAGTTTGAGGCCGATTTCCGCGCGAAACATCAGTCTCTCACCCAGGCCCTGGAGCGCCACCAGGCACGGGAAGACATTTTGAAAAAGGGTGAAAGGCTCTTTAATCTCATGAAAGGCCACTACAGCGCCGGCAAGTTGAACTATCAAGATTTTGCTCTGGAGCAGGAGCGCTTTTTCAACTCACGCCTAAACTACGCCCAGGGGCTAAGAGACGTGCATAACTCGCTGGTGGCCTACTGCCATGCTTTGGGATTGTCGCTTAAGACCTGCTTAAAATAAAAAATCCAACGCACCAGACTTCCGATTGCAAGGATGCTCATCCTCTAACGATGGCCGTGCCTCGACTGCCGGGCAGGTTAATTTCGTTTTGGATCGTATCGGGAGACTCGATACCCACGATATGAAAAGAATCCAGGCCACCCTTCAAAAGTTTGAAGCCCTCTTCCAGCTTAGGAATCATGCCACCTTTGATCGTGCCGTTCTTAATTTTTTCCTGAGCATCACTCACACTTAAGGTTTTGTATTTTGACTGGATGTTGTTGATGTCTTCAAAGACACCACCAATTTGAGTAATCAAAACCAGCTTGGTCGCCTTGAGGGCCTGGGCGATTTGCACCGCCACCGTATCGGCGTTTATATTCAAAATGGTGCCATCATCGGAACTACAGAGCGGGCTTAGAACTGGAATATATCGCCCGGCGAGCAGGTACTGCAGATATTTTGGCCGGATCTCCACAATGTCTCCCACAAAGCCAAAATCCACCACCTTGCCTTCACTGCCGCTTACGGTCTTGGGCGGACGCTTATTGGCACAAATAACGCCAATCCCACTGACACTGACACCGGGAAGTTTGAATTTGTGAAGCATGGCCAGGACGTTACTATTGATCACCCCTGGAAGAGTCATTTTCATGACCTCCAACGTTTCCGCGCAGGTCACTCTTCGACCTCCCACCATCTTGGGCCCAAGATTGAGTCGCTTGGAAAGTGCGGTGGCCTGGGGCCCTCCCCCATGCACTAAAACAATATCCTGATTCTGGCGGTGCAGCTCGGCCACGGAATGAATCAGATTGCCAAGCCCCTCTGGTGATTCGGCAACCTCTCCCCCAAATTTAATGACAATCATAAAAACCTCACGGCCACGAGCCAAAATCATCCAGTCCGGCGGTCTCTTCAAGGCCGAACATTAAATTCATGTTTTGAACGGCCTGGCCGGCGGCGCCCTTCACCAAATTATCGATGGCCGAAACAACGGCAAAACTCTTGCTACCACTTCTCTCCTCTCTGAGGGCCCAGCCAATCTCAACAAAGTTGGTATGGGCGATATTGACGACCTCGGGAAGACCTTTGGGAGAAACCAGGCGGATGAAGGGATGGCCCTTATAATATTCGCGATAAATTTTTTCAAGTTCGGCTTCGGTAATCGAGGCCGGCAAATCCACCACCGAGTTTGTCAAAATGCCACGTGAAAGGGGTGCCGAAATGGGGATAAAGTCGATGGACAAATCTTTTCCGCCGGCGGCAATTAAAGTTTGCTCCATCTCCGGCTGATGTTGATGACTAAGGGGCTTGTAGCTTTTTAAGTTATTAACTCGAATGGGATGATGAGTTCCCTCCTGGGGGGCGACACCACTTCCACTACTGCCCGTGGGCCCGATCGCCCGGACCTTGCCTTTCAGGAGGCCATTTTTGGCGAGAGGAAGAAGCGCCAGAGCAACCGAGGTGGGAAAACATCCGGGGTTGGCAACATACTGGGCCTTCTTGATTTCAGCTCGATTAAGTTCCGGCAGACCGTAGATAAATTTTTCTAAATTTTCGGGATTGCTGTGGGTGGCCTTGTAGTAGCTATTATAGATGGCGGCATTTTTTATCCGATAATCGCCGGAGAAATCAATAATTTTAATATTCAGCTTCATCAGCTCAGGAACTTTGAGAAAAGAAACGTGATGAGGCAAGGCCAGAAAAACGACCTGACAATCTTTGGTCAGCTCCTGGGGCGAAATATCTTCCAGGATATAAGGCAGGCGATCACCAAAGCAGCGATGGACCTGGCCGACATTTTTTCCCACATGATCAATACTGGAAATGCGATTGAGGTGAACATCGGGGTGCTGAACCAGGCGTTTTATCAGCTCGGCCGCGGCATATCCGCTCCCCCCCATTAAAGCTGCTTTTATTTTTTTTGTCATACTCTCTCCTCCCCTACTAGGTACGTGATACTTATCCTGAGCACCTAGTCATCTGAATGACTAGGTGCTCAGGATAAGTATCACGTACCTAAACTCTCTCTAGTTTGGCTGAAAAATGGCGTAAAAAAGGCGGCTCCTCCACGATCTTAAAACCGCGAAGCTGATTTTTCATCTCGCTCACCTTCACAATCACCTCGCCCACATAATCGATATGACTCTGGGTATAGACTCGCCTTGGAACGGCCAGACGCACCAGCTCCATCTTAGAATTTTGCCCAAACATAAAACTGCCGATCTCCACCGAGCGCAGACCGCCCACGCGATAGAGTTCGGTCGCCAGGGCCTGGCCAGGGAGCTGATGAGTGGGAATATGGGGCAGCAGCGCCTTGGCGTCCAGATAGACGGCGTGGCCTCCCACGGGAGTTAGAATGGGAATGTCATGCTTGATCAAGTGCCGGCCTAAATATTCCATGGAGGCAATCCGATAGTGGAGATAATCTTCGTCAACCACCTCGCGCAAACCTTGAGCGATGGCCTCCAGATCACGTCCGGCCAAACCGCCATAGGTCGGAAAGCCTTCGGTAAGAATGCCAAGATTTTTTACGTGCGCAGCCAGCTCGGGATCATTCAAGGTCAGCCAGCCTCCGATGTTCACCAGCGCATCTTTTTTGGCCGACATCAGCGAGCCGTCGGTACAGGAAAACACCTCCTGGGCTATTTCTTTAATGGTGCGATGGCCTTGGCCGGGCTCGCGTTTCTTGATGAAATAGGCGTTCTCGGCAAAGCGACAGGCATCCAGAAAGAAAGGAATTTTATGGGCGCGACAAATTTTGCTGACCTGTTTGATATTTTCCAAAGCCACGGGCTGGCCGCCGCCGGAATTATTGGTCACGGTCATGAGCACCATGGGAATATTCTCTACTCCCTTGTCGCGGATAAAATTTTTCAGCTTGTCTAAATCCATATTTCCCTTGAAGGGATGATCGGAGCGGGGATTCTTTCCTTCCTCAATCACCAGGTCTATCGCCTCGGCACCGGTGTACTCGATGTTAGCGCGGGTGGTATCGAAGTGATTATTGTTTAAAATGTATTTACCTTTTTTACCAATGATGGTGAACAAGATGCGTTCAGCGGCCCGCCCCTGATGGGTGGGAAAAATAAATGAATGGGACGTCAGCCCCTTGACCTCGCGCTCAAAGGCAAAAAAAGATCGCGCTCCGGCGTAGGACTCGTCACCATCAATCATGCCGGCCCACTGCTTCGAGGACATGGCCCCCGTGCCACTATCTGTGAGCAGGTCAATCAAGATGGCCTCGGCCGGAATAAGAAATAAATTGTAATGGGCGCGCTTCAACCATTCTTCGCGCTCGGGTAGCGACAGGCGGGCGAGGGGCTCAACCATTTTAATGCGGAAGGGTTCGATGATAGTCTTAAATTCAAAATCTTTCATAGAGATATCCTGTTTAAGGAATAAGTGTTTCTAACTCAAAGCTGGAACTAAAAAGTCGGGCGATGACCTGCTGATCTTTCAGGCGGGTAAGCTTCGCTGTTCCCTTGGCATATTTGGTATTGTGGACCTGAGAAACTTTACGCGAGGGATGATCATAGTCCAAGGTGGCCCAGGCGTGTCCCTCGCCATTAATCATGACATCTAATTCGTACTCTCGGCCCTTAAAAATCACATGATAGGTTTTCAAGGTGAGATCTTCCACCCGCGGCCGCCAGCAGGTCAGGACGCGGTTGAAGTCATACCACCTACCCTTATAAAAAAGAGAGCCGGCCGAGAGGTAGGGAGATTTCCACGGGCCCAGCAAAATCTTGGCGGAAAAACCGTCAAAGAAGGTATCAGGAAGAGGCCTCCCTTCCTCACTAAACTCATTGCAGTTGGCGTAAGCGTACTGATAGGCGTGTTCCTTACCCCAGTTGTGCCCGTTCATGCCCTGAAACTGCCCCTGGCAAGTTAAAAATGGCGCGGTAATCGTGCCGTCATACTTCATGAAACAGTCGGCGGTTAGAATTTTTTTCTTGGGAAAAAATCCGCGGTAGAACCAATCCTTATCGAAGTGATAATAAACTATCTCCGAAAAATCAACCTTCAAATCCCAGGAAATTTGTCCCGGCATCATGCCGCACAGGTGTGAATCCGAGAGCTCAAAAAATCCGCCTTTTTCAAATTCCACCCGCAGCTGACGCCACGATTTCTTACTCAAGACCTCACTTTGATATTGCTCAAAAGTTAGCATCTTGCTTTGCTGGTACACACAGCTTTGCTTGGTCTTGTCATTAAACAGAATTAAAATATTATCGACTCGCACGCCCGGATCATCACAAAAACCTATCAGGTTATGCTTGAGCCAAAATGAAAAAGGGGAATTCTGCAAGTTTCCACGAAAGTAAAAGGACTCATAAATTCGCCGGGTCTTATCTGACAGTCCCAGCTCGATACGGGTTGGAAGTACGGATAAGGTCATATGCGTCCACTCCAGAGATCGGCCAGTCTAAGCGAGTTGGCCATAATGGTGACCTGGGGATTGACTCCCAGAGGGCCGGGAATGGTTGAGCCATCCGCAACCACCAGATTTTTGACAGCGAACAATTCTCCTTCGTTTGACACCGCCCCTAAAAATTCCGTGCGGGCCATGCGACAAGTTCCCAGAGGATGATGGGCCGAGATAATAATTCGGGCGGGGTGAATGCTTTCATTTTCAAGATTGGCGATGGGCTCCATCGACGTGATAACTTCACGCCCCTGGATGGGAAGGTAAACTTTTTTCGCACCGGCCTTGAAAAATATTTTGGCCATCATTTTTAAACTCTGCTGGGCATTTCGCATCAGCTCCGGTGTCACATAGTAATAAGGCAAGGCCCCCCAAGGAGTTAAAATAAGCTGCCCCTCGGACACGTCTCTCATCATGGAAGAAAAATTGGTAAAGTGCTGAACCTCACTCATGAGGGTTGCCAGCTCGCGGCCCCATTGCCCCATGGCGGCGGGGATCACATCTACGGGCAGGGTGTAACCTTCCAATACATAATCGCCGCCTTCAATTCCGAAAACTCCCAACGATTGCGGTACGAACAAGGTCTCACGCACCACCTCGGAAAAAAGGCCACCGATGGTAAAGGCCGGATGAATCGTGAGATGGCGGCCGATATGCGGATTACTTCTGTGCAGACCTGAGCGATAGAGAACCTGGGGCGTGCCAAAAGTTCCAGCGGCAAGCACCACCATCTTGGCCTTGACGGTCATATCAAACTCCGGCCCAAATCCCGGCACCCCCGCCGACACTCCTACCGCTTGTCCGTTCTCAACTAAAATCTTTTTGGCCCGCATATGAGAGAAGAGAAAGGCATTGCGCTTTAAGGCCTCCGGCATATAAGAGACGGCGGTACTCAGCTTGGCGTTGATGGGGCAACCGGAAATACAGCTCCCCTGCCCATCACAGCCATTCTCAGCGCGGTGAAGTGGTCCGTAGGTGTAACCCGTTCCCTGTAGCCCGCGCGCGAGAACCCGCGCCACTCCCCCTTGTATTTTCTCCGGCACAGGAGGGGTGCTTCCCAACATCTGTTCCACGGCGGGAAAATATTTTTCTAAATCTAAGTCGAGTCCCAAAATCCCGCGCCATCGATCCAAAACTTCCGAAGGTGTTCGAATACAGGTACCGCTGTTGATAAAGGTGGTTCCCCCCACGCAGGTGCCGGTGGGAATCCACAGGGGCGCATTGGACAGGGAAAATTGAATCCCGGCCTGGGTGTAAAGCTTGCGCATCATATCGGCGGCCAAACCGGTCAGATCCTGACGTTTAAAATAATGCCCTTCTTCCAGCACCACCACCGCCTTGCCTTTTCTGGCCATTTCGGCCGCAAAAGCGGCACCACCGGCCCCTGACCCGATCACCACACAATCGGCCTCGATCACGGACTCATCGGAGGTCCGTCTGGTGCGAGGTGGAAAACTTTGCGCCATCCACGGTTCGTGCTCTATCGCTTTTGGCGGCTCAACAATATTTTGCCCCTTCGCCTTGAGATAGGCCTTCTGATCAAAGAGCGGATAAAGAATGGTGGTCAGAAGAGGCAGCAGGGCCAATTTTATGACCGAATTTTTTCTGATCTTCTGAAGCAGCTCCTCGCCTTCTGTTGGCGAGAGTCGGGAAAGGGAATTAAAGAAGAACACCCACGAGAGCATGCGAATAAAATACATGGCCCAGCAAAGGAGCAGATAAATAAAATAAGGGGTCGGTGCGAGCTGCGCTTCGATACTTCGAATCAGCTCCTCTTCCGTTCCCAGCTGCTTGATATCCGGGTACAGATGACGGCCCAGCTCATAAAAACGCGCACTCAAAAAACCATGGGGCCGATGCGCCCAGGTTGAATCTTTGATGCGCAGGCCGAAGGGAAACTGCCAGAGAGGTGGCTGGTATTCCAACTCACACTTTCCGATCACCTTGCCATCTTGCTGCATTTCGGCCGGCAGCCAGACCAGGGAGTGACGCAGACGTTTCCAGGAAAACGGCCACCACAGATACGATTTCGCCCCTTCAATTTTCCATTCTCCCCAGGGCGATTTCGGACTGAAAATCTGATAGGCCACTCCACGGTGAGAAATGCACATCGTGCCATAGATCGGGACTTGACGGTCAAGAAAGGTGGCTTCCTCTTTTAAGGGTAACCCCGGAAAATTGGCGTGGCCTTGAAAGCCAAGACAAAAGGGATACTGAAAAAATTTTGTGGTGAAGGCATGAATGGTAAAGTCGAAGGGATACTGGGCATCAGCTTCAATCTGGGTGCCTGCGATCCCCGGCGTGCTAAACTGCACCCACCCGGCCATCCGCTCAGAAAGTCGAATTCCTAGCTGTCCCATTATTTTTGTGCTCCAACAATTTCGGTGAACTTGATAACCGGCGGTTTGAAATTCGGCCCCAGAGCAGGGTTAATTGGAAAATGTGCCGCAAATCGTTCCGTTAAAGCGGTAATAGTCAGGCTGGGATTAACCGCCAAGTTCGAGGGCACCACTGAAGCGTCACTGACATACAGCCCCTTATAACCAAACAGCTCATGATTGCTATCCACGGCACCTTCTTCGGCATTTTTGCCGATCAGAGCACCGCCTAAAATATGCGCGGTCGCGGGGGTTTGAAAAAAGACCTCACTGAAAATGTTCTGGGCCTCGCCCTTGATAATATCAGCCAACTTGAGCGCGGCATCCTGGGCCACAGGAAGATAGCTGGGAATCTCGCCTTCCTGTCTCTGTCCTTTCAATCCCAGTCGAAAAAAATTCAAAACCGGGCGCCCCAAAGTTAATTTGATCTTACTCTCCACGGACTGCATGACGAGCAGGATAATCGTGCTCTTGGCCCAGTCACGGGTAAACAGCAGGCGAATATAATTTAAAGGTCGGGTCAGAAAACGCCACAACATTTTCAGCGGACGAACAAGACAATTGCCATCGCCGGCCAGAGGAACCGCCATGAAACGCAGCAAATCCGATCCTGCAGGATAGCGCACACCTTCAATCTTTGTGTAAGGGTCGGGATGAATGGCGGCCCCAATCGCAACGCCGGTGGAGAAGTCTTGGGATTGATCGAAAGTCGTCGCCCCAAGGAGACTCTCGCCGTTTGACCGCACATCTTCACCAATCTTTTTGGAGAGCTTAGGTAAGGTCTGGTAAATATCGCGGTTCTTCAACAGAAGTTTCACGGTGCCCAGCGCTCCGGCGGCCAGCACCACTTTTTTTCCCTTGAAGCTCGTCCCGGCACTACCACAGTAAGAGCGTGAGGCAACCGTGGAGATCAAGTAGCTGCCATCGGCCTGGGGCGTGATCTTTTCCACGCGAAGTCCGGGGAATATCTTCGCGCCCCATTTTTGCGCGAAGTAGAGATAATTTTTGTCTAAGGTATTTTTGGCGCCGTTGGGGCAACCGATCATGCAGCTCCCACAAAAATGGCACCCGGTTCGAGTTGGCCCATCACCGTTAAAGTATGGATCGGGCACCTCCACTTCCGGTTTCCCGAAAAAGATGCCGACTTCAGTGGCATGAAAGGTTTCTGCCGCGCTCATCTTTTCGCCCAAAGTTTTCATCGCCAAATCATTGGGGGCCAGATAGGGATTAGTTGCCACCCCTAACATTTTTTTTCCAATCTCAAAATGGGGCCAGAGCTCCTTCACCCAGTCTACGGCCTTCGGCCAGGTCGGACCCCGAAAAATATTCTCTTCCGGTCGCATCAACGTATTGGCATAAACCAAACTTCCGCCGCCCACTCCCACCCCGTGCATGATCATTAATTTTCTTAGTAATGAAATCCGTTGAATACCGAAGCAGCGGATAATGGGTGCCCACAAATATTTGGTCACACTCCAGTTGGATTTGGGAAATTCAGTATTTTTCCAGGCCATGCCCTCTTCGACAATAGCGACCTTGTATCCTTTCTGAGACAGGCGCATGGCAGAGACCGCCCCACCAAAACCACTACCCACGACGATCACGTCGTATTCTTGTTCTTGCGCCATAAGAATCCACCTTGATAAATTTATGGGCAATTATCCCATGTCATAGACATTTTTGAAACAAACAACACGCCTCCTCATCGCATGGCGCTAAAAAATAAATTGCCGATTATCATCCTTGTCAACCTGTCCGGAAAACCACTATAAACCCGCTCAACACACTTATGACTGTTTTTATCAATTCATACAAAAAAAAGAGGAGATCACACATGAAAAACCTAGGACAATCGACCAGATTGTTGGCGGTGTTGCTGATGTTGAGTGGGCTTGGCGCCACCTTCAAAGGCTGCGTCTACAACCCAGTTCAAAAGGACTATTTAACAACCAGTGGCACTGTCCAGCTCCAAGGGACTATTGCCGAGTTCAATGACGCCGGGAAGTTTGTTAAAAACTATCCAGGTCAAGTTCACTTGAAAAAGAATGGTGCTTTTGTTTCTGACTGGAAAAATACCGATGGTACAGTGTGGGACTACCCCTCAGTCGCCCTCAGCAATGGTCTCAATACCTTTAACGGAGACGTGCGTTTTCAAAATGCTACGGGAACATGGGTGAACGGCCAAATTCCTTCCATCTTAATCGAAAAGAAAACTGACCTGTCCAATCGTGGCGAACAAAAAGTTTTCCTGGATTGGAGCGATACCAAAACTGATACTTTAATTAAAGAGATGGCCACGAAAACGCTGGATAAAACTTTCACCGAAGCCGAACTCACAACCTTCGTTGCCGATGTCAAAAATCGCGTTGTCACTTTTTTTAACGCTGCCTACAATGGCTCCCGCGTGACTCTGGTTGGCGCGGCAGGTACCGACGTTCATACCATTAAATTTGATGGTGCTGATCGCTGTGACTATTATGGACAGTCACCAGGGGATTACAAAAACCAAACCAAACAACAAACCTCCAGTATTTACATCGGAACCTTCCACTGCGTTGTGGTGGATGATAATCGGTTGATCAATGGTACTGCAGCTGAGAAGAGCGATACCGTTGCTCAACGCGTGAACGATCTGGGAGTTTTTATCGGCAGAACCGCAACTCATGAATTGGGCCATAGCCTTGGTCTGACGGACGAGAGCAACTTGCATGGCTGTGAAGGTATGCACAACTGCGAAGCCTATGACGTATCCAATCCCTCTGACCGTTTTGATAATGGACACTACATCATGGACCCTGGACCAAAATCCACTATCTGGGCACGCCTCGGGTTGGAAAATTCCACAACCAGAAACGCTCAATCACCCAAATTCAATAGCTATAACCGCAGCTATTTAGAAATCATTCACAATTAAGGAGACTTCAAATGAAGATAACACTATTTTTCACTCTGCTTTTGGCTTCCATACTGGCAGCTCCACTTCGAGCAACCGACACTCCTGAAGGTGCCGATGCCTTTTTTCATCAAATGCGAAATGCCAACATTGTGGTTCTCGCCACCTTGAAAGCACAAGATGCTGAACGATTCACCTTTGTACTTAACAAATCGCTCCTTGGTGCTGTTGATGCGCAAATTGTTCTCCCTCGCTTCTCAATGGAACTTGCCAATGGCGTTTTACCACGCGTCGGCGGTAGCTATCTGCTCTTTTTAAAACAGAGAAAAATTCTCGGGCGCCGGGGAATCGTCGGCTGGGCCATGGGCGGATATTCCATTCAAGAAGTTAAAGGTGCCGAATTTGATCTCCTCTCCGACGTGGTGGCAGATTATGTGCGCTACAAAACCGATGCCAACGGGTTAAAGCAGGCACTCATGAAACATAGTGCCCAGAAAATCGGCTACGTTCAGTACAGCACCATTTCTGACCTGGACACTCGCGGTCTCTTGAATGCGAAAGATGCCGGGCTCCTGGCCGAGAGATTAAAGGGCGGGCACATTATTGATGCTCGCGCCAAGTTGAGTGTCGTAAACAAGATCAAACATTTTAACTTGAAACAATTCGCTCCTCTCCTTGAAAGTATGATTATGAACACAAATGAAAACATTTCTGTTCGCACATCCTCCTTGCGCGGCCTCCAACAATTCGGCGATCAAGCCGCCTTGGCCCGGGTAGCACCAGTCATGGTTGATGGCATGTCCGGTCGTCTGCGCCGTACAACCATTGATATTGTGAAGCCTCGGTAGTCTTTTCCCAGGTACGTGATACTTTTCCTGAGCACCTAGTCATTGCATGACTAGGTGCTCAGGAAAAGTATCACGTACCTGCTTTTTTTTATGGAACTTAAAATTTTAAGCTTCAACATTCACAAGGGCATGTCCTGGCATTCGCGCAATGCCACGCTGGCGGAGTTGCGGGAGTTCATCCGTGAATCACAGGCCGATCTGGTCTTTTTGCAAGAAGTTCATGGCGAAAATCTCCGCGAGAGGGAACGCATGCATAACGATTTTGCCTCCCAGTATGAGTTTCTGGCTGATGAGATATGGCAGCACTATTGTTATGCTAAAAACGCTGTCTACGATCACGGCCACCACGGCAACGTTATCCTGTCAAAATACCCAATTTTAGAATGGCACAAGCAAGATATCTCCACTAATTCGTGGGAGCAGAGGGGTATCCTCGCGGCCAAGATCGAAATCCCCGAAACCAAGACCGTGCTTCAAACCTACTGCGTCCACCTCAACTTGTTTCCCCGAAGTCGCGTGCGTCAGTATGCCATGCTAGAAAAAAAAATCATGCAGGAAGCAGATGCCACGATGCCTCTGATTTTGGCAGGAGATTTTAATGAGTGGAGTCGACAGGCCACAAAGACTTTGGAAAAAAATCTCCAAATTCAGGATTGTCACAATTCAGTCCACGGGGAATACGCCAAAACATTTCCGGCCCTTTTCCCTATGCTGACCTTAGACAGAATTTATGTCAAAAATGTGATTGTGAGCGATACCCGGGCCCTCAGGCATCTGGGCATCTCAGATCATTTGCCGCTCATGGCGAAAATCGAGATAAACTAAACCGCCCACACCAGAGAATTTGCACTGGCTGAAGCACCGTGATTGAGCTGAATCGCCAGCTCCATCTCCAGATCGCTAAGCACTTCTTCAAAAACCGGACCGATGGCAAATGCCGTGATGGGCATGAGCAATCCTTTTAACTCCAGGTTCAGGCAGATGTCATGGCGAACCGATGTGGCCTCCAAACGGGCCACACACCCAGATGGGCATTTTTGCAAAATTCGTTGCAGCCCATGCTCAAGTTGATTCTGTTCGTTTTGGTTAAGGTCTGTTTTCAAATCGAGATCGTAACGGATAGAAAAGTCGCGCACCTAAAATAGCTCCTTGGGATGATTGTGAAAGCCAGTATGCTCTTAATTAATTTTATTGCAATCAACAAAACTTGGCCACTCAGGCTGGCCCTATGCCAGCCTGTATTTACAGCATGTTATAGCGGCGCATAACATCGGTAGGCACCTGCAGACTGATCTGCCTTTATGTAGAACACTGCATCAAAAGGTACTTCCACTCCATCTCCACCCACCATCTTATCGAGGGTGTCGCAGGACGTGTTGGTACAAATCTTCCGATACAAAAGTGGTGTCGCCGGTGGCGGCCCCTTTGGCACATACTGACTGAGATTCAGCGTACTAAATCCATAAGGCGTAAAAATCGGCGCAATCCCCGTGGCGGCATCGCTCAACCAATGTGGCGTGGCCGGCGCGACATAGTTCGAGTAAGTTGAAAAATTGGTTTGGTCCGGATCGGATTTGATAAAGTTCCACACGGTAGTGTTGATCAGGGCCTTGGTCTTGTACACGGTACCACCGTTATTGAGGGTATATTTCTGGGCGGCGCAGGCCGAAGTTGCGGCGGCCTTAAAGCCAAAGCCCGGAATGAGGCCCTTGTCGATCAGCGCGCCATTGGCCCCGATCGTATTGGTAAAAATAGTATTCGCCGGGGGAACGACCGCCGTCAATGTCCCCAAGACCGTGGAGCGCGAAGTATAAACCTTTGCTCCTTTTTGGCGTCGGGCCGCCACTCTGTAGTAGTAGTACTTGCCCGCCACTAAGCCATTATGCGTGAAGGTGTGAGTGGTCGGCCCCACATCCGTGTAATTTGAAGTAATGGGATAGATATTATTCAAAGTTGATGCCGCCGTGGCCCAGAAAATTCGATAGCCGATCTTATTTCCCCAAACGGCATTGGCGCCGGTAAAGGTCGGCCAGTTGAAGGTGATACTTCCCGAACTTGAGGCCTGCACGTTGCTGTAGTTTGTTCCTCCCGATAAGGTGGAGAAGTCGGGTTCGATAAAACCGGAGAGGTGAAAGTGCATGACATCAAAGCTCGACCAGCGATTGTTATAGAAAGTTAAGTGCATCATGTTGTTTCCGGGGAGAAGGTCGGTACCGGTGAAAGTTTCATCACTCCAATACTCAAAGAAAAGTTTGCAGGCATTCGGAACCGAGGTGGCATTATTGAAACCCTTCTGGTCAGCAGGAACACCGCCGTCAAACTCGTCATCCCCGTAGAAACAACCACGGGTGGCGAAGACGTGAATCTGCCCATTGGGCCCACCGTTCCACATTTCAATTTTATTATCCGTTGGCCCAGAACAGGTGGGTGGGTTCGAGCAGGCAGGAGGGTTGGCCAGTTGTTTTAAAAAGCTTGCCTTGAGTATGCTGGAATTGGCAATCGTGACCCCATTCGCCGGTGCGGTCATGGGATAAGCTCCGATGGTCGGATAGGTCGTTTGCTTAATATGAGGATTGGCCGCCAAAGCCCCATAGGACACTGAATAACTCGACCAGGTATAACCTGACCCAGTTCCCGAGCCAGTCTCCAAAGTTTGGAATTTTGAAAGCCCGGAGGCCGTCAAGTTGGCCGGATCGGAGGCGGTGAACGTCACCCTAAAGGCCTTGTTAATAAACTGATTGGCCTGGAGGTCGTAGTTTAAATGCACATAGGCCGTGTTCGTAGCAGGCGTAGAAGCGCTGGCGGTAAATTTAATGTCAAAGGTGCAGGTATCGGTCGGATTCATGATCTTATTGCAAGTATTACTGAGGAGCTCATAGCCACTGACCGCATCGGCGCTGGCCGTCGCCCCCATTTGGGTCTTGATAAAAACATTCAGCCTAAAGGGGAAGGCGGTGTTATTTTTTAAGGTATAAGTTTTCTTGGCGTAGACCGCACTACCCTTAACGGCAAAATAGGTATCGTTGAAGGCGGGATCAAAGTTATGAGTCTTTAGAGGAATATTTCTCTCGGCCCCGGTGAAAAATTCCGAGGTGCCGGGATTGTTGAACTGGACAAACCAATCCTTGCTTTTCACGTCATCATCGGCATCGGTGTTGCTGAAGCCGCCTGTATCTGCCGTCTCGAAGGCCTCGGCCATAATCCGATAATGGGCCACGATAGGGTTGGCCGTGGACACCTTGTGATAGCCATCGTCGTAGGTGACGTCCATAAGGGTGCTAAAAATTTCCGGATTCCCGGCCAAAACAGTGTTCGGGGTAAAATTAAAGGTGAAGGCGACACTCGCTCCCACATTGATATTGAGAGGCAAGGCCGGCAAACCACCGGCCACGGTCAAACCAGCGGGAAGGCCGGGGGAAAAAGTGATGCTTCGGATGGTCACAGTCTGCACTCCCGTATTCGCGAGAGTGAAAGAGAAGAGATGGGTCTCACCCGTGGCGGGAAATGTTCCCCCATGAAAGGTGTAGTCATCACTGGCACTGACCAACGCCGCAACGTGGGTTTTTGACAGAATATGCCTGGACACAGGTTCGGTGGCACCGACGGTATCAAACCATAATGGAGCAACATCATAACCTGCCTGGGTCCCTGTGCCGGCAGGAGGGTCAGACAGTGTTGGATAATTCATGGCCGGCCGATAGGCAATGGCGCTATCGATGGGTGTAAGCCCGCTGACGGGTGTGAGTTTGCCCACACCCACAAGACCGCAGTTCAGCATGTAATCCCGGGGTATGGCCTTTTTAAAACCCAAAGCATTGTCATAACCGGGAGCAGCCAGAGGGCCTGAACATGGACCCACGGGACACTGGTTGGAGTCACCGTCATAGTATTGAAAGGTAACGGTACTGGCCGTTGTCTGGGTTTTCCATTCCCAAAGGTCGGCGGTATTATTTCGGGCCGAGATGTTATGACGAGTTTCATTAAGGGCGGGAGTATTAAAATCTGCATCCACCATTCTCTCCAAAGGGTCCGCCGTGGCCAAGACGGTGAGCGCGCAGGTTTCGAATTGCGCCAGAACCGACCCGCCCCCAGGCGCACTGATAAAATCGACGCAATCATGATCGTACGGGGCCCCGGGAGTGGGAATGATGTTGTAGGGATATCCGCTGGGACCTCCATTTCGATAGGTGCCGATAGGGTAAGGTCCGTTAAAGTAATATAGGTTTTTAATCGCATCAATATTGATGTAGGGAATGGAGCCGGTACCGACATTTTTCAGCACCACCCGATGGGTCTTCGTCTGCCACGGATACATTGTCCCCATCACCCCGAAATTGGGATCAGTTTCCTTAAACACTAGAAAGCCTTTCATGACCAGGGTACCGGTATGCTTCGACTCAAGCGCTCGATCCGGATGTGGAGTTCCATCATCCTCATAGGTAGCAGAATCCCGATAGGTGATATGGAAACGCTTAAAACTTAATGCAGGGTCAGGTTTGCCGGTGCCCCCGTCAATCGTAATCTCGTCAAAGTAGAGACGATTGTCCAAAGCTTCGGTATAATGAATAGGAGAAATATAACCGGAGATCGTGCAAAACTCGGCCGGTTCTACGTTGTTACACCCCGTGATCATGGATTCATAATAGGTATCGTAAGCAGAGTCGCTTTGCGAGTGAATATTTCGAGGGGTTGCATCGATCTGCTGCGGTCCACTGCCGGCCGACTGCCCGTCAAAGACGGAAAGTACGGTGACGCGACTATTGCCCGCATTATAGAGCGTAATAGACACTGACGAGCGATAGGCCGAATCCGTGATCAGCGCCAAACGACCAAGATCAAACCAGGCGGAAGTTTCGTCCACGGACTCATTGGTTTGTGCAATATTGTTGACCTTGAAATCCTGAATGATCAACTTTCCTGCCGCCTTTGAGTTGGCATTAAAGGTGAAAAGTTTTGTGGTAATGATCGTCTCTTGATTTTTCCAACGGGAGTCGTACTTAAACCACAGCTCGGTTCCGGTAAAATCCCGGTCGGTGAGGTATTGTAGCGACGGCCAGAAGGTGACTCGGTAAATACATGACTCCCCCAGCGTCTCTCCACGAATACCCGGGGTGGCGACGTCCATGCAGGCCGACAGGTCTTCCACTCGAAAAGGCAGGGTTGCCAAATCAACGGGGGTGGCAGGGTCTGCCCCATCGGTGCAGTCGAGGAAGGGACCGGAACCGGCGGGTGTTGTACAGACACCCATGAGGGTGCCATCGGATTTTTTAAAGATAAGTTCTTTGACGACACCTTCCTGATATCCCTTATTAATAATGGCGATGTTCTTGCTCTCATGATTGCCCACTATAATATCAGGAGTGAACTCATGCACCGCCTGGTTGGTCTCAAAGACCCCTTGGATTTTGAGGGATTTGTAGGAGAAGAAGGCATTCAAATTCCCCGTGGCGCTTTTGCCATCCTTGATATAACTGGCGGTAAAGGTGGCCGAGTAATCTTTTGGCGGGTCGGTCACCAGAATATTGAGGGGAACATAGGAGACCGTGGCCTCGCAGCTCATGAGGGACTTGATGACGGTGGGACAGTTGTGCTCCATAAGAACAAAAGATGATGGCAGGTCAGCACTCAGAACGGAGAGATCGACATTTCGAGCAGAGAGACCACCGCGGTTTTCAATTCGCATGACCTCGGTTCGCACGATGGGTTCGGTTTGTTCCAAAACCCCGTAGTTGTAAAAGGACACTTCACTGGGAAATACCAATGATGCAGGCTCGCCTATCAACACGGTCATGGTGTCACTGTATTCGGCAGTCTTGATAAAATTTTTATATTTAAAAAGAATCTTCTGCTTGAATATCCCAGAGCGGGCGGGATTCATAGTGACCTTTATTGAGCACGTCGCCCCAGACGCCAATTTGGCGGTCACGCAAGTTCCCCCGGTTCCTGGAAAGCCGGGTTGCCCGGTATCCTCACCGGCCGCGAAGACCATGCCCATATCCGAGGTGTCGTCATCAAACAGAGTCAGATCAAGATTGGTAATCTCAAACTTGGAGTTATTTTTTACCGTCATGGTAATGGTTCGAGGATCGGAGCCGGTCAAAATCTCACCAAGGTCTTTGCCCCCGACGATGGTGAATGTCACAGGATCAAAGATACCATCGGTTTTTACATCGACGGCATCTTCCCCAGTTTTAGGGACGCAGGAAACTAAAAGCCCAATAAGCCCTGCTAGAAATATGGGCAAAAGAAATGTAGCTCGCATACGTACCTCGTATTTCTTTTATCCGTAACTGCTAGTCCGCAGTATTGATCTTGATGACACATCGGCTGCCCCTGCCCCAATGATTTTCTTGGTTGTAGGGACTGTCCCCTCTCATATAGGCGTAGTATCGACCGGCATCGGAGGTGGTCACATCTCCGCCTACGTTAAAGTACATTGGGTTGCTGCGACTGATGACCCACCATGCCCAGGACGTGCTAACCACGTCGGTCGAGCCGTTGGCGTATTTTATATTCCAGATGTCGTCATCAGGAAGAGGGCCGCCGGCCACGACACTGTCAATATATCTAAAAGGAGTTTTCCAGGCATTGGGCGAAACGTGCCAGGCCGAGAAGTTGAGGTCTCGCAAGCCATCATTGTGGATATTGCCATTATTGGTTGGGAAGTTCTGAATCGTCGGGTTGCCAAAGGTCGGTCCAGATCCATGGGCCGCGGCCAAGATCGTGGTGGTGAAGTCCTTGTTGTCAGGCGAATCAACGCAAGGAGCGGGGTATCCCGGACCTTCCATGCAGGCCGTCGTCATCCCAATCGCCGGGTTGAAAAAGGCTCCCATACTGCTTGAGCCAAGGGCCTTTATTTGAAAGACTTCGCTATAGGCAATTGGTGGGCCGACGTTCGCCTGTCCCCAGTCCAGAAAATATCCATCGCCACCGCGGTCATCGAGAACCAGTTCCTGTCCGAAGGTTCTATGGGCCCCCCAGCCGGTTCCAGTTCCTGACTCTCCCAAGGCCGGGCCGACGTCACCATGCCATTCAATAACCTGATCGTTGTATCCAGACCAGGTGTTGAAATCGAAGATGGACGCCATATTGGTGCCTGAGCGAAAGTTCATTCCGGTTCCCTGATCTCGCTCCCCGCCCATCTGCACGGTGGAACATTGTCCGGTATTTTGCTGGGACTGAACCCAGGCAACCAGGCCGCCGGGGCCGGTCTTATAAGCATCTAAGTTACTGCCCCACCAGGACACGGTGCGGTCGCCGCCTTGATGGACTTCAGTGCCGGCACTTGGAAGTGGAGGAACGGCGGGGGTGACGGTCCCCGATCCTAACCCACCCACGGCCATTCGAATCGAACTCGGCTGGTCGTCGGCCACGGGGCCGAGGTACATCAGCTCACCACTAAAGTCACAGAAGACCTGTTCGGCCACGACCTCCATCATATTTCCCACCAAGTCCTGAACACCGAACTTGGAAACGCAGCGGGAAGAATTTGCGTTGACCCCACTGGCATCATTGGCGCTTGAGCCACTCCAATAGTAGGGATCGGTCTCTCCCCAAGTGGAAGGAAAGCGGGGGGAAAATTTTAAATTCCACCAGATATCTTGGCCGAGGTTGTTTGCAAGTCGGGCCTGGGTATTGCAACCTGACACATTTCCTTTGGTCAGAGTGGAGGCCAGCAGCTTAGGTTGCACGTGATCATAATTACCCGTTTCAATGGTGGTAATCATAGTTTCATCATAAATATTGACGTCCGCAAAGCCGGCCGTGGCGCTGGAGTCAATATCCGGCCAGGCGGCCACAACGTTAAATTCTTTTTTGGTCATGATCCGCTTGCTGGCCGGGGCATCAATCTGATAGAAAACGCCACTTCCACTTCCGGCCGCCTGATCGAAGGCACCCAGCTCAACTTTATAGAGTCCACAGAGATCGTACGCGGCCTTCTGGGATAGATACCCTAGAGGCGGTAATTTCGCATTATTGCTCGAGAGAATTTTCCCGATGGGCGTGGTGGCGGGATTGAAACGGGTGGTGGTTGGCCAGACCGTTGGCTTGGTATCATTGGTAGCATAAAAGCCCGGCATGTTTAAAACCTCATTGACCGTCTTATTGTAAAGGGTCACGGCTCCGGTTGGGGCCGGGGCCGTCAGCTTATCATTAAAAAGCATATTCATGGCAAACCAACGGGCCGTCCAGTCGCCGTCCTGCCGATTGACATTGGGATGGTTGGCAGGAGTATTGACGAAAGGCAGGTTGATAAAGCACTGGCCACTGGAAATACTATTGCCGCCCCAGTCCGTAATATATGATCCGGGTCCGGCGGAGGAAGGATACTTATTTTGGGGATAGCCACCCTTGTTTCGTCTATAATACACGGCTGCCGGCTCTGACTGAACTAGGTGTTTCTGAAAGGGATATCCGTCCCAGGAATTGCCACCGGCACCTTCCCACATCTCACCCCAATAGTTAGGATAATCCGGTGCTCCTACGCGGCCGTAAAAAGTTCCGTAGACATAGTCCGCCGTTTGACAGTTTTCCGAGGCATCATTGGGGATGACGTTGATCGCTCCGGGAAAGCCATAGGTCGCGGGTTGGACAACCGTATAATCGGCACATTCCTGTCCGGTCATGGTCGTCGCCGCCGTACCAAAACAATCTCCCTGATGAACTCGCTGATAGCTGGTGTCCGTATTGGAACTTCCCGAACCTGTGTGCCCATTCATAGGCTCATACTCAAAGTCATCGGTTCCCACACAACCTTGGAAAGGTCGGCCGGTGGTACTCCCCATCCAGGCCACCGTGCGCCCTTGGAAATTGGCCAAGCCATTTCCGTAATCCCCTGGGTAATCACTTTCAGCGATGGGCGTCGCTCGGGGATCTCCACGAGTGAAATTGCAGCCCAGCTCAAAACGGTCAACGAGAAGGTCGCCGCCTAAGTCATAGATAGGTTTGGCATCGCCCGGAAGTCCGGTGTAAACCGGCCATGGGAAGCTGGTACTGCTGGCACCCACTCCGTTAAAATCGCAGGAGTAATATCTTCCGGGTGTGGTATTAATCGGCCGATCCATCTCACGACAGATGGTTCGATTGGCCATCATGCGATGAACCAGCGCCATATTGGGCGGAGGCAAAGTCACCTTGATGATATTGCTTGAGTCGGTCAAGGGCAGTGGTGTGTTATTGAACACGGGAACAATCTTGTACCAGTAGATTCGCGCCCGTTCTATCTCACCATTATTATCCGTGTACTTCACCGAATAATCGGTAAAGGTGACAATCTTATCGGTATCGGCACTGACGTTGTTGCGCTTCATGGTCAATCGACTCTGCGCTCGAATCAGTCCGCCGTTGGAAACTTTCTGGTAGGCGAAATCCTTGTGGGTCAATTCTGTCCAGGTCACCTTGTTGTTATCAGAGCGATAGACCTTATAGCCAAAAACGCGCGCCCCCTTAGTGGCGGGAAAGGCGAAAGGAAAATTAGCATTCTGACCGGCATCGGGCGCCTCATAAGAACTGATCATGTCATCCATATAGAGATTGGGTGTGCTATAAAATTTCACGTCCTTCCAAGACAGTCGCACCATCCCGGTGTTGGAATATTGATATTTTGGATTGGCCACATCTCCGTCTTTGGTCCCATACACCCCATTAAAAGGTGTGCCGCCTCGCGAGAGATAAAAACCATCCGCCGGATCTTCGTTTATCATAATGCCGGAGCCGGTGCCGCTGCCCTCCAGCACCACTTCCACGGGCACGCTGGAGTCATCCAAGGTTTCCAAAATCATGGTGCGCGCGCCGGTAATAGGATCAGGCGGGGTGAGGCCATCCACCTTGGGGCCCACGGCAAAAACTTCGGTCCATTCCTGAAATTCCACGGTGGGAAGAGCGATCAAACAGTCACCGGTGTTTAAGTTGGCTTCCGAGTAGTAGCGATCCAGTCCAACCTGGAGATACGCCAACACCCCGGTAAAATAGCGCTCGCCGGGAATGAGCGGAGGTTTGCCAACAGTCGTGGGATCAACGGTATAAGCGGTCAGCGTCTTGTCGATCGCTTCTTTGGTCCAATAGATCGGGCCGCCGGGTGCCGGCAAGCTCATGGTTTTGGCTTCAGCGAATTGAAAAGGAGTCCCTGTGTTATTGCGTTTCCAGAAGGCCTGAAAGTTATTGTACATCCCCCCCGTGGGCAGAGACCAGGTCATATTGATCGTTCGCCCGGCCACGCTACAGGTGGGAACCTTACCCGGGAACTGGGCCAAGGTGGGTGTCTTGATCTCGGGAGTGATGCATTTTATCAAGGCCGAACCCATATTCTCGATATCTTGAAAGTTGTAATTAGGAGGGCCGACAGAATAGTGGGTATTATCCCCATCGACCTTAGGCACTAAAGAAAAGCAGTACTCCTTGCCAACCGATGGCTCGATGCCGTCAATGTTGACCTCCTCGAAGATTTCAAAGGCCTCCTGGGTCGTGGGCGAAGGAGTCGAGCGATAAACCCCATTACAGTTGTCAGCACTCTTGATGGAAAAATTCACCTCGACCCCGGCCAGATGACTGAAGTCCAAGGTGTCATTGGTACTCACTAAACGGGAGGGAACAGTGGCCTTGGAGGTGTAACTGAAAACCTCATAATCAGCATCTCCAACCGCTCCAATCACCACCGCACCAGAAGTGGGAAATGCGTCGTAGTCCCCATCATCAATGGCCAAAGAGCTAGCGCCAGCAGTCGCCGCGCCGGCCCCAACTTGAGTCTTGGCATAGACCAATTTTTTCGGGCTCGCATCCGTAGGCGTGGCGTAGCAATAGAGTCCCAGATCGTCGAGATAACCGGAGGCGATAACCGGGGAGTTGAAGACGGCGTGAATACGCCTGGTGGTGGTCTCAGCTCGCGGGTGATCAATGTGATCAATGCCGTCAAAGGGCGCGACCTTTGGAAAGGTGGTGGTTTTGGTGACAGGATCACTGACCTGTCGATTGGCCACATCGCAAACGGCATTTCCGCAGGCCACCACCTTGATTTGAAAATGGCGATAGCTGGGCAGGTTTGTTAAACGAAAGTAACTGGCATCGGCATCAACCCGATCGTATTTATTCAGACCATTTAAGCGATCAATCTGTCCCCCGGCCTCTGAAAAATAGTCCACCTCATCCACGGGCAGCACGGTGGCGGGATCTTCCACCGGGTCACCCAGGACCTTCTCTTTCCCCATCTCCTTAAAGTAGACGCGGTAGTGATCAAAGTCCCCGGTGGCCGGTTTCCAGGTCACATCAATATTGGTGAGGGCCGCCTTGCCGTCAGGATTGATCGCCTTCACGAGCGAGGTCTCAAAGTTAAACATGCCCGTGGGCAGGCCGGTGACGATGGACAAGAACTTATGATTCTGCTCGCGCTTATAGTTGGAATCACCGTTCAACCCGCCGAACATAATATAACCCTTGTGGTAGGCGCGAACTTGGAAAAAATACTTTTTACCGGAAGCAAGGCCTGTGATGGTTCGGGAGCGCTCGGTGGCCAGCAGGGGGCTCTCGGGAATGGGATTGGGAACCAGGTTCACCACTCGATCATTGCCGGTATAACTGGCATTATTTAAATTATTGGCCCCACCGGTATCACTGATGAAGGTAACTTCGTAACCGACAGGATCGGCGGTCTTCGGGTTAAAGGCCGAACCGGTGGTGGTCGCTCCCACCCATTCAACGATAACCGAACTTTGTCCCGCCACACCGGCGGGAGTGCGCACAGAGGCAATACCGGCAAAGTCGGCGGTGATGTTGGCAAAGGTGGTGGCGCTCAGAGTGTCCCCTGAATCACTGGAAGACTTGGTCTCATTGTTGGTGGCCGAAACGGCAAAGCTATAGGTGGTATTCACCTGGAGTCCCGTCACCGTATACATCAGCTTCCCCGAAGGGTTGGGCGTCATGGAGTTACCGGCGATAAAGATGGGGGCCTCAGAGCCGTTGACATAAATCTCGTAGGTAAGATCCTCTGGCTTGCCTTTGGCGGGATAGAAATAAACTTCCACCTTATCGTGGGCAATGGGCTCGGCGGAGGCCAGGCCGGAAAAAGGCAGCTTGACCGTCTTGGTGGTTGCCGTCTTGGTTTTTGAGAGCTTGGTATCTTCAATGGTTCCGACGCACCCAACCCCCACCAGCAGGACCACAAGAAGGGTCGCGCGCAACCACATGTGGGTGCACGCCCTCATAGACCTTGATAAAGATTGAGTCTTACAAATAATCATACCCATTTGTCTTATCGTATCCTTCTTGTCAGGGCCTTATGGCCGATTTGACTAATTATATGATTAAAGGGCGCTCCCCACTCCGCCCCGACAGCTCAAACCGCAGCTATCCCATGAGATTCATTGGTTTTAATAAAAAGTCTCCGATTATCTTAAGAATTTTGGGAGGTCAGCCGAGGGCCTTTTCAAGGCAAAATCTGACAAGTTTTGTGGTCACTTTTTTAGTTAGGGGTGCAGGACCAGGTATTGCTGTTAAATTCACTTCTTTTGATGGTTCCATTGATATTCACATAGGTAATAACGCCAACCCGATAGGTCTGTCCTGTCGTCAAACCTTCCACCGTATATTCAACCGTATTTTCGTTCACGAGCCGACGAATATAGGGGGCCGGTGGCGGATCGGAAGCGGTGGCATCACCAAAGTTGAAGGTCCCTTCGGGCCGAACGAAAATTTCAAAGTGGGAGTAGATTCCCCCCTGGGGTTTTTCCCAGCTCACCAGCACACCTCCTGGTCCGGCGCCGGGTAGACATCCCGTGGCACCAGAAAATTGTAAGGCGGTAGGAGGATTGACCTTGGGGACCAGGCAGTTGGGAACGGCATTCTCCCGATGCTCCACCAGCACGCCATTTTCCCAGGTGTAGGGGAAGGCCTGAAAACAATAGGGCACATCACTGAAAGGAAAGGCGTTGGTGATGACCAATTCCGTAGCACTTTGATAATTGAAACTTAAAATATTGAGCGGACTGATGTTGGGGACGCCCCCCGGATGGTTTAGGGGCACAATGGTGGTCCCGTTATAATTCACATATTCCACAATGACTCCGTCCATAACGCCGGAGGCGAGATCGGGAGGTTGAACCTGAAGATAAAGCTCATCCAACTTATTAAACTCTCGGGCGGGTTCGATGGCCATAACCCCAGAGTAGAGCGCCACCTGAGGGGTAGTCTCAATCACCTCAACCGAGGACAGAACCCGGGTGGAAGGCGTACAGGTAGTACTCTGACAGACCGCCACCACCACGTAATACTGGGTGTTGGGAATCATGTCGATCAAGATGGCGCTGGTCCCGGTGTAATCCACCTGCTTACAAAAATAATTTATATTATTGGTTTCCCGGCCATCACACACGCCATCGGGGGTGCCCGAGAGGTAGGCCAGAATCGCAGGGTTGGCGGAATAGTAAACGCGGTAGCTGTCAAAGGCCCCCGCCGCCTCTTCCCATTGGGCCGAGATGGAGGTCAACCCTTCCGTTCCAGGCATCAGGGCCACGGTTACACCTTCGGTATTAAAATCCAGATTGTTGATGCCTCCCTTCAGCGTCTTAATCTCCATGTACTTTGAATTCACCTCTTTTTTATAAGTGACATCACTGCCGTAAACGGTATAGCCGTAATGAATGGCCCGCACTGAAACGTAGTATAGGGTATCGGCGGCAAGCCCCCCCACCACGGAATTAATCTCGGCCGGATTCACGTAGACGACTTTTCGAAAGGGCTCTGAGAAGGCGGTGTTGTGCATATCACTGGGAGACAGAACGTCTCCGTTAATCAGCGTGATGATATATTTATTCGGATCAATATCCTTGGGCACAAAGGCGGACCCCTGCCTCTCGGCTTCGGCCCATTCCACTTTTACAGAGTTGATGCCCGCCAAACCCGGCATGGTTTTCACATTCTGAATGCCCAAAAAATTAGCGGTGATATTGGCAAAGGTGGTGGCAGATTTCTGTCCTTCGGCCTGAGAGTAGCCTCCCGTCTTCACATTTTTAACCTGCACCTCAAAGTTATAGGCGGCGTTGGTTTTGAGTCCCAAGACGGTATACACTAGAAGGCCCAGGTAATTGGGGCGCAGGTACAGTCCGGGAACAGTGAGCGGAGCCGAAAGGCCGTCATAGTTGACGAGATAAACAAGGTCGGCGGCGTCCCCCGGGGCCGGGAAAAATTTGACATCGACCTTGTCATGGGCCACGGGTTCGGCAGAAAAGATCCCGTCAAAACTTATGCTGGGGATGGCGACCGGAATGGTTTCAGACTTTTTAACTTTGGTGTCCTCAATGGTCCCAACACAGGCGGAAAGGGTGAGAATCCCCGCTAGCCAGACTAAGTGTATGTTGTTCCACGACCACTGCATAAAATGGTACGGCCTCCACAACCGTTAGAATCCATTGTAGGCGTGTCGACTAAATTTCTATAAAAGTTGAGCAAATTTCATCTCCCTAACTTAGTTTCAATGGGTTAACGGTGAAATCAATTCTACATAAAGGCAGACATGGCCTGAGGGCGACTAAAAAAAGTGGCAGGGATTCCCAGGCCCCCTTAAACTACTAGTCATGTCCAAGCAAACGGCGACAATCTTTTTTCTGCTTTCACTTTGCCTGATGCCCCTCACCTGGGCGGCCCAGGAAGCAACCGCCATGCCCTTGAATTCAAAGGACGGCATCATCTTGCTCGATCATGGCGCGAAGCTGGTTGGCAAGTTCAAGGTAGTGCCCCTTGGAGATTTTTTTACCGTGACCCCGCAGAAGTTCTCGGCCCGTCTTTTTACCCGGGAACACCAAAATCCCCCCACTCAGGATTTCTATGTCAGCACCCTTGAGTTCAATGAGGATGAAAAACGTCCTGAGCGCACCAGCCTGAGAATCATGAACGCTTTCGCCCACGGACTCTCCCTCATCCTGACCCGAGATCAGCGGATCATCATTCAGAATCTTTATCAGGGGGAGCTGGGGCCTGGCACCATCTTATATCTGGGAAAAAATGAATACCGAAAATATGTGGGAGAAATTAAAAATTTCACCTTTGATGGTCTGGGCACATTAGAGTTTGCCAATGGTCTGACCCTACAGGGACGTTTTGGACAGGGAACTTTGAATGGGCCTTATTTGGATCGTGGCAATCAGAACATCCTCCAGTACGCCAGAGGCAAACTGGTGAGTAGCACTCCCATGCAAAAGCAGACCTGCCATGATCCCTACCTGGGTGACTATCATCTCAATCAGGGCTCATGCAAGGATGGCGAGCTGCAGGCCCACTCGGCAAACTTCAAGAAAAATCTTCTCGTCTATCATGGCAACTTCAGGAGCGGCAAACTCTGGCGCGGGGAAATCTCTCCCATGGCCCTCGACACCGAGGGGACCTTTGGCAAATTTGAAAATGGTATCCCCTCCGGAGTGATGCGAATCCAGAAGAAAAATGGCATGACCTTGGGCGCGCTGATTGAAGGTAAGCTGAGCGGCCAAATTACCAGCTATGATTTCACCACCGGTGAGCGCTTCATAGGACAGTATGAGCATGGAAAAAGAAACGGCCCTTTTCGCCTGCTTAACTATAACAACGAAATCGTGCAAAAAGGTCAGTACAAAAATGATGTTTTGGATGGCACCATTTTTACCTATGATCAGAAGGTTCGCCTGAAATCCACCGAAAATTACCAGCGCGGAAAAAAAACTTTTTAATCTTCTCTTTTGGAAATGGGAAAAAGATAGGCCATAAACTGGTATACCTGATTGCCCTGCCCTTCGCGCATGAAGCTCGAAAGTTTTTTCTGAAATTCCGTGATCAATTTTCGAACCTGAGGAAGCTTTCTCACGTCGAAGGCGATGGTGGAGGAAACCATCATGCTTTCCTCGGCCTTGAAAGAATCGAATCGATCAATGAGCAGGGTCAAGTTGCTCCGGTGGGCCTCGCGAAAAACCTCATCCTTTTCCTTAATCCCGCGGGTGTGTATCGGCCCACAGCTTTTGCGATAACGCCCGTCGGGTAACTTTTCCACCAACCTCTTCTGGCACAAATCCTCTAAACAGCTCCGGGTGATTTCTTCATCCAGAAACAAACGCTGCGAGATTTTGGCCACCGCCGCTCCCCCGTCCGACTCGCACACACCAAGAAAGGCAAAAATGGCAAAGTACTCCCAATGAATTAAGATGCGCGAATCAATGTCATCATCCAGGCGCAACGAGGTGTAGCGCTCACCCGCTTCCTCCTCGATGGCCGCCAGGCGGGTATGCTCGACCTCACAAGATTGCCTGAATTTTATCAGAGTTTCTCCTGACAGTCCCATCTTGCAGGCAAAGGCATGGGCGCGCGACAACGGCAGCGCCCGGCGTCCGTTCAGGATGGCGCTCAGGGTGGATGAATCTATTTCCAGGTAGCGGGCGAAAGAGCGCAGGGAAAAACGCGGATTTAACTGCTGACGACGGGCCAGCTCCTGCTCCAGAACTAGCTGATAATACTTCCTCTCACTTTCAACCATGGAAATATTCTAACACGGCCCCTGTACTTTTTTCATGCTGCCTTAGTTTTTGAGGTATTTTTCGAGGAACCTGTCAAAATGCCATGTCTTAGTATTGTATTTTGGTATTTTCCCGGGAGTTATTTTATGCGAATTATCCTTCCGTTTATTTTGGGCATGACTCTGTCGGCTTCGCTGTTGGCCGGCACAGTAACCACCATTCCCCATGGGATCGGGGTCTACGTCAGCCCCACCGGTCGCGATTACTTTCAAAATTCTGCCGACGATCTGGCCCGTCGCTTCAAGGTGAATTTGAACCATCAAAATTTGGGTAACAAGCATGAAGATATGGGCGAAAAAACCCTCGACCAGCTGATCCCGGATAATCCTAAATTGACCTCGCTCATTAAGCAGGCAAAATACTACTTTGCAAAATTTTTCAGAAGTCGCGAAATCACTTTCCGCAACAAACATCACCTGATCATTGATGCTAAAAATATTGATGTCACCGCCAACTGGAATCATGTGGGCATCGACTTCATCAAGCACACTCACGGTCCAACCGCCCCGACCCGGCTGACCTTAAATTTAGTGCTTAATAATTTCCGCCTCACGGTTGACAAGGTTGATGTGAAGGATCGCTTACATTCTTTCCTGGAAACTATCGGCGTGGATAAAATCATTTTCGGAAGCGCCGCGGGCACGGTCCCTCTGACCTTTAAAGTCCCCGTCGACGTGCTGGTTCAAAACGGAAAGTTTCACTTTACGGTGTATCCTCCTGAGACCAATCTCGATCAGTTCCGCCTGGCACTGGATTTCAAAAAGCCAATGCGACTTCCCGTGGTGGAAATTATTGTCAACGGCACGCGAGCGCGCACCCGTTTGGATGAGATTGAAAAACTTTTGCGGGATAAGCGCACGGACCTGATGGCCGGACTGACCAAATCCGTCAGCACATACTTAAACGAGGATTTCGGCCCCACAATCCAGAAGACTCTCACAGAGAAGGCCAATTTGAAATTTGCCGCTTCCGAAAGCATGAAACCGCTGGGGGCCCCGAGCACTTCCGTAACCCCTTTCCAGTACAAGCTGCTTCCTGCCGGACTTGATTACAAGGATGATCATCTGCATTTTTTCCTCAACGCCTTCATCAAGGACCCAAAATATTCCACCGTGCCAGCTCTCGACGACCGCCAGACAGCATTCTTGGGCGTCCAAACTCGAACCCTGAATCGTCATGCCTTCGATGTTGCCGTCTCGCTCAACGAGGGTTTCATCAATCAGCTTCTCCAGCTCTCGGACCGTCGCGGTTACTATGATTACACCACGACCTCCGACGGTACCCAGTATGAAAATGTTCATCGCCCGCAGTTTGCGCTGGGAGGACGTACCGGATTGAGCAATGGTTTACCGCCGATTGTTAAGCTCAAAATAAAATATAACGTAACCGGTGTTAAACAATACGCCGTTAATAATCCGATTGAGGTGGAATTCGATCTCAAGCTCCGCTACCCCATTAAAAACGGTAAGGCCCAAATTGTGGTGGATGGGGTTGATCGCGATTCTGTGTATGTCGCCGCTCGTTTTGCCCGCTTTGAAATTCTATGGCCGAAGGTCCTGGAAGCGGCAAAAGACACACTGGCAGGCATGGATTTATCCGGAATGGTTCTGTGCGATGAGATCCCCGTTCCCACAGATCTCTTCGGATTTCCAATGCGCATTACCCATGCCGAGCCGGACGCCAATGGCCACATCCTGGTTTTCATGGATTACGATCTCTAAGCCTGAATATCTTGGCACTCATTTTCATCTCGAGGCAAAAAACGCCCTCTCCTAGGGAAAATAGGGGCTTTCAGCGATTTCTGATATAATTGTTCCCATGAGACTTGTCATGTTTTGCTCCATGCTTTTCTTGATCCTACCTGCCAGTGCCATTGCAAAAACACTTGGAGAAAGTTCCTTTACCGATCAGTGCCTGCGAGAGGTCACGTCCCACCCCTTAGGACAGTCCCTGGCCTCTCCTGATTACGGCGAGTATGTGGAGTTCTGCGGATGCCTTCAGCA
The DNA here is from genome assembly GCA_001769855.1 of Bdellovibrionales bacterium GWA2_49_15. GTDB lineage: Bacteria > Bdellovibrionota > Bacteriovoracia > Bacteriovoracales > Bacteriovoracaceae > GWA2-49-15. The sequence goes on from MEPP01000001.1 coordinate 713,727, forward strand.
TCGGGCCCCCAAAGATCCTCAGACCGTCGAGCTGCTCGGTCACCTCGACCGCTGCGCCGTTATTTCCCTTTCGAAGGGAAACCTGGAGCGCTATTTTTTAATTCTGCTCACCACCAAATTTGAACTCTTGGTTTACGATAAAATCGTGGGCCGTTTCCCGGCGGGGACCCTGAGCGTGGCTTCCCCTTATGGCCTTGCCAACCGTACCGACTGCATCCAAAAAAATATTCTGAGTAAATGTTCCAAGGTCCATGCCTTTGCCGTCACCTATCAATGCATCCAAGATGTCTTTCAAACGGAAGGTCTCTATGTTGAGGCCTCGGCCCTTTGCCCCACCCTTTCTACCGACGAACTTCCCCTCACGGATCATCCCGGCGCTAATATGCTGTAACCTTCTGGAAACACAAGCCACTTTCCCCTCTGCCCAAGGGATGGATGTTATGGTATCAAGGCAGCACAATGTAGGGAGGAATTATGGATGCCATGGCATTTCAGAGGAATTTGGAATTTTGGAAAAAATCACTGGCGGTAAACTGGCCTATCACCCAATCTTCCCAAGATTCCCAAAAGATGCCCGGACATTACGACCTCGTTTTGTGCCCGGTCAACGAGCAGGGGGCCCCCATCCTCTGGAATGACTCCAGCGGACATTCTTTTATCGCGGCCTTCACCAAAGACGAGTTAATTTTTCGCATTCTACGCGGTCACACCTTGACGGAGCTGTCCAAAACCGATTGCAAGACGGGGTTGCATGGACAAATCGCCCGTCAGTTTATGCTGGGGGATCTGATCACTCGCTTTCAAGACGCCAAACACCCCACCGTCATCTGCCTCAATCCCATTAAAATTACCCCCCATGACGGCCATGAGTACATCGTGGAAGAAATTATTTTCTGCCCCATTATGGACCCCATAAGCAAAAAATTGATGACCACGACTGATGAGGCCCTGGCCTTGCTTGCCATCTCTCATGAGGACATGGCCCGTTTTGGAATTGAAATTGTTTTTCATCTCATCACCAATGACCGTGCGCCTGAAGATAAAAATTTGCGAGAGTCATACCTCAAGGCAAAAATTCAAGAGCTCGCTTTCATGGCCCCCCGTATTCCTGTAAAACGGGGGAGCGGCTCGGTTCTCTGTGTCATGCTCATTCTTGACAATCTTATGGAAGAGATGGCCTTTATTCGCCATTACAAAACTCTCGATCCCTATGCGGACGTTCTCTTTGTTACCTCAAACCTTGAACTTCTCGACGGAGATATGAACGTCATACCTTATGACGGATCTCAGATAGATACGATCTTTTCTCCCATTATTGAATGGCAAAGAACCCGCCACCATTATTTGACTTGATTTGCTCGCTCCTAAGAACGAAACTATTAGGCAAATGAATGATTCCAAGCCAGCGGCTGACGCTTATCAAAAAATTCGCCTTGATGCCTTAATTTCTTATGGAGCAGAATATCAGCTAGAACTATATTTACGTCTTTCATCCGAAAAATTCATCAAGGTCTCTCAAAAGGGTGATAATTTCGAAAGCATTTTAGAGAAATATAAAAATCGTGGAGTCACCGAAGTCTACCTAACTCTCGCCGATTACGATTATTTCACCACTTCCGTGCGCAAAGCTATTGCCACGCGTTTGACTACCGAGACTGCGGAGCCTGTGAAGCCGCCTGAAGTCTCTCTCCTGGCCGGCGCTCATGACGTGCTCAAATCTCTCCTGCTACGGGAAAACACCGAAGAGGACACTCTTGCGGTGGCCCAAGCGCTCACCCTTGGCACCCTTAAAACCATTCGTCTCAGCAATATCTTGGGAAAGTTTGCAGACTTCAAAAAGAAATGCAGCCGCGAATTTACCTATGCGCTCATGACCTCGCAGGTGGCCTGCCTCATGATTGACCAGTTCAACTGGGCCAATGATGCCGTCAAAGAGAAAGTGGCCCTGGCGGCCATGCTCTGTGATGTTGAGCTCCTGCCTGAAGATTTTGATCTTTTGAAGGACAGTGGCCTGGCCAAGGAAAAGCTCACTAAAAAAGTTGCCTATCATCCCATTAACACCGCCCAATTGTTGGCCAAGGAATCCAAGTTCTTTTCTCAGGAAACTTTGACTATTGTGGAACAACACCACGAAATGCCGAGTGGTGGTGGCTTTCCCAAAGGGATTAACTATCAACGGATTACCCAGCTCACGGCTGTTTACATCGTCGCCCACTACTTTGTGGATCAAATGTTTGACAAAACCTATCGGGAAGATGCCCATGCCGATCGTTGTCGCATCGTCGTTGAGCAGATTAAAAATCAATTTGTAAGCGGCGTCTTCCGAAAGGCCTCTGAGGCCTTGGTGACTGTTTTTGACCAGGGCAAAATGGCCTAGGTCCTATGATACATTTTGAAAACTACATGATTATTGATCATCTTGCTCAAGGTGGAGTGGGAAGCATCTACCGCGCACTCCAGGGCCAGATGACCGCCTCGGAAATGGGCCAAGGAACCGTTCCCCTTCAGAGAGTGGTCATCATCAAGGTGGTCAAACGCAAGCATTCCGCCAAAGCTGAATTTAAAAAAATGTTTCTCTCCGAAGTGCAAACCGCCTTTCGCCTGTCTCATCCCAATATCGCCCAGTGCTATGCCTCGGGTGAGGAGCAGGAACAGCTCTACTGCGTGATGGAGTACGTGGAGGGTTTTAATCTAAAGGTGCTGCAGGAGAAGTTAATTAAAAAACAGCTCAAACTCCCCCATGCCCTCACCGCCCACATCATCACCGAAGCCGCTAAAGGCTTGGGCCACGCTCATGAGCTGAGCGGGGCACAGGTTTTCGCCCAAAAAAAGCAAGGACTCATCCACCGGGATGTCTCTCCTCACAACATCATGGTAACTTTTGACGGGCACGTTAAGGTCATCGACTTCGGCATGGCACGCCTGCATGAGTCCGGAGAAAAGACTAAAGTTGGAACTCTGAAGGGCAAGCCGTCATATATGGCCCCCGAGTACATCAGAGGAAAATATTACGATCACCGCATTGATCAGTTTGCACTGGGAATCGTCTACTGGGAGATGACCACCGGCGAACGACTTTTTCCGGGAGAAAATACCATTGAGGTCATTCGCAAAATTGATAAGTGTGAGATCCCGCCCCCCACAAACTATGACTCCACTCTTTCGCCGCAGACAGAACTCATCATCCTCAAGATGCTGGCAGTCCAACATCGCAAGCGCTTTAACTCAATGGAGGAAGTGGCCCGGGCCTTAAAAGGTCTGGATCAGCAAAATCACGTGGGCCATAGTGATCTGGAAAAGTTTTTGCAGGAACACTTTAAATGTGAGATTCAGGATTCGCGCGATCATCTGCGAAGGCAGATTCATCAGGCGCTCATTCGCGAGGCCATCGCGAGAGATAATGCGGGCATGTTAACGTTTCAAGGAAGGCGGAAGTCGTCCTGACATAAGCTCGGCCACTGGACGGGTGACGTCAATTCGTGCGAAAACAATCCGCATGATGGCGGTAATCGGCACCGCCAGGAACATTCCGATCGGTCCCCAGACCAAACCCCAGAACATCAAGAAAACCAAGATGACAATGGGGTGTAGCTCCATGGAATCTCCCAGGACTTTTGGCTCGACAATATTCCCGATTAAAAATTGAAAGATCATGTTAAAAATAAGCACCAGATAGAACTGCCAGCCCACACCATATTGAAGCAAAACCACGGGAATCGGCAGGGCACTGGCGATAATACCGCCCACGTTAGGAATGAAGTTCAAGACAAAGGCCAAGGCCCCAAACATAAAAGAGAGATCAAGATCCAAGGAGACGTAGAGAATAAAGCTGATCAAGCCGACGCCGAAAGAAATCATAAATTTATTGAGCAGATAATGGGCAATCTTGTGCTGGATTTCGGGAATCAATCCCTCCTTCGGACCAATGCCTGTTCCGCCGATGATCATGAAAAAGAGAAAGATAAACATCAAGGTTATGTAGACAAAAAAGTTGATAAAAAAATCGGTTATATAGTGGGCCAGATTTTCGTAGGGAATTTTGGCCCAGATGTTTGATGATTTCCACTTCACCATGGAGAGGAGAGGAATTTTTTGAGTCAACCAGGAGCTAAATGAAGTGGCCAAGATAGTCAGCCGCTCGCGATAGAGGTCAATATCCCCAAAAACGCTTTCTACTGATTTAATTAAGGGCAAAATCATCCCCAATAAGATAAGCGGGCCCATGACCACAAAAAGACCAATCACTACAAGTCGCGGTAATTTAAATTTGGCCACAAACCAGTTGAGAAGCGGCACCAAGGCGCTATAGAGGAAAAAGGCCAAAACAAATGGCACGGCAATGGTTTTTGTATAAACCAGAATAAAGGTCACACAGACAAAGGCCAAGATGGCCAAGCTAGGTTCGGTGATATTAGTTATTAACCTTCGGTCTAGCCCGACGCCCGGTCCGCGGGATGTTTCTTCATCCTTATCACTCTTTGCTTTACCCGCCTCCGCCCCATCAGTCATCGTATTCCCCATCGCACTCTCCCCGGAAATGTTCTTACCAAAGAGGAAGGCCCTTGTCACTTAAAGTAGGCCCTCATAGACTGGGTGACATGAAGAGAAAAATTATTTTTGGCCTCTTTTTTCTAGGTGCGCTTTCGCTCTTGGTGGTTTGGGCCGTTCTCACCTATCCCTGCTCCTCCGGCTCGCGCAGCGGTCGGCTGGTTAAGCTGGCACAGAAAGGTTGGATTTTTAAAACTTATGAAGGGACGCTTGACCTGGGGAGTGGCGATAAACTTACCTGGGATTTTTCTGTCAGGGACAGCAAGCTGGGGGCCGAGATGTCCAAAGTTATCGGACAACGGACGACTCTCAAATATAAGGAGTTGATCGCGCCTATCATTTATGAAACCAAGTATAATGTGACGGGCTTTCAAATTGACCTGATGATGACGGCCGAAGCCAGGGGAATTCTGTGCCGTTTCGTCAATGTCTTACGCAACTATCCGGACCTGACCACCCAGGTTCGAGCGATTCTCGAGCGTGATGATTTTGAGATGCTGAAGATCATTCGGCAAGAATGCCAGCCAGCAGCTCCAGGACATTGATTCCTGAAGCTACTTACCGGTCAAGCTTAATCATTCAGTGCAGGTGTAGGCCGTCGCAATAACTTTCGCCTTACTACCATTTAAAATTTCGTCTTCGATAAGAACATAGTTGGCACCTTTTTGAGCAGCAATATTGCGGACTTTATTGGTGGAGACCTGAATGCTGCCAATCTCATTTTCGGCAATAACTTTGTCTACCACTTCGCAACCTTCCATCGGTTTTTTCCCGGACATAATTTGAACCTTTTTTCCGGCTTCTGTAAGTTGATTGGGATTAGAAGCGCAATGAACAAAAGAAACAACCAGCAAGGCCAATAACAAATACTTCATGATTTTTCTCCAACTGTAAAAATGTATAAATCTAATCGCATTATTTTGGCAGATTGTTGTCTTTGTTGTCATCATGGTAAATTGATGTTGAGATTATACGATGGGCGACAATTCTACTTTTTTTTCTCTCTTTCTTGGACTGCTCCCTCTTCTGGCCTTCGTCATTGTTGATGCTTTTCTTTCAATGAAGAGCGCCTTAATAACAACTGTCGTCATGGCGGTGATCGAAGCCATCTGGACTTATGTCACTTTCAAAGAGCTAGACTCGGTGACAATGTTCACCCTAGTCTCGGTTATTGTCATGACTCTGATTTCCTATAAGAAACAGACCCCTATTTTCTTAAAACTTCAGCCGGCCATCTTGAGCTTCGTTTTCGCCACAGGCCTGATCATTTCCTTTGCCATAGATCGGCCCTTTATCCTGCTCATGATGCAAAAATATAATACTTTCGCGCCGGAACAGATGGAGGAGCAAATCAAGGCGCTCTTGCGCGAAGATTGGTTTCGCCAAATTTTAATCACCAACACATGGACAATGGGGGTAGGGCTTTATCTTCACGCCGCGCTTACCACCGTTGCCGCCTTTAAGTTAGGCAACTGGTGGTGGCTGGCCCTGAGGGGTATCGGCTTTTATGTCTTAATTTTTCTCTCAACGATCATTGCTCGCGTTCTAGTGGTCTAACTTCAAGCAATTCTGGATAGCGGCCTTGGCCGCGGGGTGAGCACTGATCAACGTCGATGCATTGGAGCCTGAGTATGTGCCACAGCCACCGTGAGTATGGATGGCGATGACCTCTTGGCTTTCCTCTAGAATCACCGAACTGCCGCTGTTTCCGCCCATGGTATCGACCTGATGATAAAGAATCGAATTTGAAATTTGAGCAATAGGGCCGGCATGAGATTGCTGGGCATAGTTCCTGTCTCCACGATTGCGATCAGCACCATATCCCGTGATGCGAACACTGGCCCCAACTCGCGGGGTTTCAAAAGAAACGTTGTAATGGCCCTGTACATCACCTGCAAACTGACCCGTTATGCTATTGGCCTTCAAACGAAACACGGCAAAATCATCGCCTTGGCCATTATTTTTATAAACCACCGATGCGCGATCAACCTCGTAAATATCCTTCTCGGCAGGATGGCCGATTCGACCACTGCTTGAAGGAGGGGTATTGAATTCGGCCAGCTTAAAGGTTTCAATGCAGTGCCCAGCAGAAATTACACAGGAACGCCCAATCAAGGTAATCGTACACCCTGCGATTGCGCCACGTTCCAAAACTCGCCCAATTTTTAAATTATCAGAGACATCGCGATCGTCACTGGCCCCGCAGATAGTTTTATCCATTGCTGTGGCCACTTCTCCTGCGGTTAACATCGTGCCAAGAAACAGCACGCACCCAAAAAATCTCTTTTGCATCCATTGCATAAGCTCATCCTCCCTGCTTTGAAAAAAGCACGAAGAAAAATATAGAAAACATTAGGAGGGCCTGTATACTTAAAAATACTTACTCTCAGGCAATGAGGGAATTGGCCAGGTATCGACTTTAACAGAAATGAAATTATGACTTTGTAACTTTCGTGCTTCGCTTGGATTTTTTGGTAACTTTAGGCATGACGGCCCTAAGTTTTACCGGATTGCTTCGCAGTGGAATCAGCACACCATTTTTTAAAATATAAATAGTCGTAAGGGATACTGCGTTTTTCAAGGCTTCTCCTTTCATCCAAAAGTCGATTTAATATGGAGGCGGACATGACGTACGTCAAGGGTCGGGCCTCACAATCCTGCAATAATTTTCAATATCTAAATGAAAATGAGGGCAAATAAAGAGATGAGAGAAAACACCTTGCGTTAGAATACACCCATAGTAGAATGGCGTTATGTTTTTTTATCTTGCCTATGCCGTCTTCGCGCTCGCCCTCTTTGGAAATGACATCCGGGCCGGTGAAATCAAAAAGCAGGCGAATCCGCCTAGTATTGACTCCGCAGGTGTCGAGCAGGAGTACGAATCCTTTTTTCCCGTCCTTCTCTCCTCGCTGGAAGCCGACGCCGGAAAAAAAGAGTTGCAAGACAACCGTCTCAATCGTTTCTTATCCAAGCGCGATAAGAGAGGCTACCTTAAACCTCCCTACCTCCCGTATTCTAACGAACTCACGGCGAAAGAAAGGGAGGATAGCAAACGCCGGATGGGGCATTTTGTAAACAAGTGGATGCTCACGGCCTTTAATGAGAAATATGGAATTTTTGAACGAACCTGGCGCAAAAATGGAAACGACTATGAGGCTTCCAATAATTTGATGGATTCAGGTGAAAATGAAGAAGCCAGCATCGCCGACAAGTTGAAAACGGAAGTTTCTTATCGCCTGCGCACCGATCGAACAGAAGTCGAGTTTAAAAACGATCTCTTCAATGTCATCGGAAAGGCCTTTTATGAAGGTCGGCAGGAAGTCACGGTCAAAAAATATTTTGATGGCCTGGGCCTCGAGACATTCTATTATTTACGCCCGGGCCAACCCACAGGTGAGCAGTTTGCAATTGAAAAATCTCTTCCCTTTTATTTGAAGGCAAAAACCAGTTATGGTAAAGAAAGGCCAAGCCAAGAAGACTCACCTATTTCATCCGCCAAGGTTGAATTACTTTATCATGGAAATTTTTGAGTTCTTTTCCAATGGTCTGGCGCAATGATGGAATATGTAATTGAAAGTCAAAATTTATCAAAAACTTTTCGCAGCTACGAAAAGAACCCGGGCCTAAGAGGTGCCATTCGTTCCTTATGGCACCGCCCCTATAAAGAAAGCCATGCCGTCGATGATTTTAATCTACAGGTTAAATCGGGCGAGATGATCGCGCTCCTTGGTCCCAACGGAGCGGGAAAAACCACGATCATGAAGATGTGGACCGGAATTATTGTTCCTTCAAGCGGACAGGTCCAGGTCATTGGCCATGACCCTTGGAAGCGTGACAAGCAATTTCGAAAAAAGATAGCCCTCGTCATGGGACAAAAATCACAGCTGTGGTGGGACATCCCTGCCTTGGACTCCTTTCTTCTCCTGCAAAAATATTATGAAATCCCTGATAACGAATTCAAACAACGTCTGGATATGCTGTCGACCATTCTCCAGGTGCAAGACAAGCTGAAAATTCATGTCAGAAAACTTTCCCTCGGCGAACGCATGAAGTTGGAGCTGCTGGCCTCATTTCTCCATTCTCCCGATATTATCTTTCTGGATGAGCCAACCATCGGTCTCGATCTGGTGGCCCAGGAAAATATACGCAATTTCCTCCTCGATTATCACCGGCAGCACCAATGCACTATCGTCGTCACAAGCCATTACATGGCCGATGTGGAGGCCCTCTGCAAACGTCTGATTCTGATTATCGGCGGCACCAAGCATTTTGACGGGCCGATTGAGCAATTTACCCAAATTCTGGGCAAAAATAAAATTGTAACTTTTAACTTCAGCCAAGCGATTGATCACACTTTAGATCTATGGTCAGATTTTGAACCAACCTGGAATGAAATGCGAACCCAGGTGGCCCTGCGTGTTCCCATGGAAAAATTAAAAGATGTTACGGTGCAAATTTTGAATCAATTTCCGGTCAGTGAGTTTTCCACCGAAAAACTCCCCATTGAACGCGTCATGAAGAAAATCTTGGAAAACCCTTCACTCACTAAGTGGGGCCAGCCTTCATCATGAAGATCGTAGAAAAATGCCGTTGGGCCGTCATGGCCCAAAAATGGACTCAGACCATCCGTATCTGGTGGGGCCAGTACACCGCCTACCGAATTAACTTTTTCCTTCAGGTGATCGGCCCTGTTTTGGTCTTTTTTTTCGTCAAATTTTCTCTCTGGACGGAGATCTATAAAGGAATGGGGGCCACCCCTGAAAATCCCATCACCATCGGTGGTTTTACCCTCGACGGCATGTTGCAGTACCATGGCTGGATACTGGTGTTCTCCATGCTCACTCAGGGCAATGCCAACTTTGATCTGAGTACCGATATTCGACTGGGTAAGATCTCCACCTATCTTATCTACCCTTTTAACTTTTGGGAGTATCACACGGCAGGTTTTTTGGCCTTCCAAACGCTGGAATGGCCCGTGGCCTTCTTCACGGGTAGCGTTCTGACCATTTTCAATGTCATTCATTGCCCCTCCGTCCTAACCCTCATGGGCCTATTGATGTTGGCGATGTTTATCAGTGTCCTGCAATTCGCGCTGCAATTTTTATCCGGATTGGTGGCCTTCTGGTTGGAAGAAACATGGGTTTTGAGGGTACTTTTGAATATCACAACCACGTTCTTATCAGGCGCGGTTATCCCTCTCGATCTTTTCCCGGAAGCGTTGCGTGCAGTCCTGGCCTACTCCCCCTTTCCCTATATGGTGTACTATCCCGTCAAGGTGGCCATGGGCCAGCTCTCGCTTGAGCCACAGGTCTTCCTCATCCTGACCGCTTGGACCCTGGTCTTCGCCGCTCTCAATGTGCTGGTCTGGCGTCGAGGCCTGCGACTTTATACCGGTGCAGGAATGTGAGCATGATGAACCAGATTAAAATATATTTGGCCATCTACAAGAAATTCTTAGACTGCGCTTTTTCCCGCGCCACCACCTTTCGCACCAGCTTCTTTCTGATTGTGATCATGGATCTTTTCTTCTATGCCAGCGTGCTGGGTTCGGTGGATTTTATCTTTCAACATGTCCCGAGCATCGGTGGCTGGAACCGCGATCAGTTTCTTTTCTTTTTAAGTTTCATGCTGGCCATTGATAATTTACACATGAGCTTTTTATCTGAAAATTTCTGGATCTTTGCCCTTGATTTGCGCAGCGGAGTGCTCGACTACGTTTTCATCAGACCGGTCTCCAGCATTTTTCTCATCTTCTTTCGCAGTATCAGAGTATCCACCATGCTTAACACGCCTTTAGTAATGTACTTCCTCATCCACTTTGGCACGCAGGCCGGACTGCATGCTTTTGATTTTTTGCTTCTGCCTTTTTTACTGATCATCTCCCTCCTCATCATGGTGGAGATTGAAATTATCATCTCAACACTGATGTTTTGGCTGATTGAGGGTAATGGCATAAATTTTTTGCGCATGCAGCTTCAGAATGTCGCCCGATGGCCCGATTTCGTCTACGGCCAGTGGGCCAAACGATTTTTTACCTTGTTCTGTCCTGTTTTACTGATCGGAACACCAAGTGTGCGTTTCATTTTTAACAAAGCTGACTATTTCCCCTTATTACTTGAGTTTTTGGCCATGATTGCTCTCTACATATTGATGACAAAGTTCTGGTTCTACGGACTTAGAAAATATGAATCGGCTTCATCTTAAAACCGCTTGGAATTTTTACAGAGCATCTTTGAACCTTTTTGAACCTTTTTCCCCTAAAATTTGATTTTAAATTAAAATGGAGGAAGATAGTTTTATAGCGAGGTGCTTTATGAAAATAGTTTTTGTCTTGTTAGCGCTCTTTTTTTCCTTTGTGGTTGTAACTCTTTCAACTTCTGCCTGGGCCGCCCGAAGTAGCTCAGGGGGATCAATGGCCGTTGGTGTTATGGGTGGTTTCGTTAACAGTGAACAGACCCACATCAACACTCTTCGCGCACGCGCCAATCAACGCGCCGGTGGTATTTCTGCCAGCGATCTCGATCGTGCCTATGAGTTCGGTCCCTTTATCCAGTGGCGTGCAGGCCTGCTCGCCTTCCAGCTACGCCCCAGTTACTTTATGCAAAAGGAAGGCAGCGGGGCCTATGAGTACAGTACGTCAGGCTACACAGTGGAAGGGCATTTTAAGCTTTACCCTTTGGAAAACCAAGATGTGAAGCTCTACTTTGAAACCGGCGTTGCCTATGGAAGTCAAAAAACCTCTATTAAGGAGGATACCTTCACGGTGGATGCAGAAGGTTCCAGCTTGGGTTACCTCGTTGGGCTTGGAGTGGAAATTCTTTGGGGCCCCCATGCCATTATTCTCGAAGGCGGCTGGCGCTATCTCCCCATCGAACGAAATATTGTCACCGCCTCCAACGGCACGCCTGCAACTGGTGCGAACCCCAGTGTTAGCCAATATGATGTGAATGGGGAGCTCGAGTATGACGGTCGCGACCTAAGCACCAATATGTCGGGCACCAAGATGATGATCGGATACGCTTACAATTTTTAGCTCTTTTCGATTTACAGTGGGGGCCCTTTGACCCCACTGTAAATTTTCCTTGTTCGCAGCCAGTTCCCCTTTGTCCCCACGAAACTTTCAAGTGATTGCAAAAACAAGAGCTGATCAGTCGACCATTGTAATATTTTCTTGCAGGAAATTTTTTCCAATTGTTTCCCCTTCCCTTTTCCAAAAAATTTCGCCAGACTCTTTAATAGAGTTCGGCGAAGGTGGAAAATTTTGCCGACACAGGAAAGGGTCCAACATCATTCCAAGGAGGGAATAATGGCGCTACAGCAGGAAACCAGTCCGCTCACCGGTATACTCGAAGAAGATAAAGTGTACATTGATTTTGGAGAGCATGAGGGCAAGTCGGTTCTCGAAGTGGCCGATACCAACCCTGAGTTCTACTCTTTCCTGATCGAACGAAAAGAGTCAGGTTTTTGCACCATCCGACGTTCAAAAGATAAATCCTTCCGCCTCTACGTTTCCCGTATCCTCAATTAAATACTCAACCGGTCTCACGGCCGGTGGCTATTTATGGTGAGGACACAGGTAAAGGGCATTTTGGAGCGAAACCTCGTCCATGGCCTTGAGCTTGAGGAGACATTCGGCAGGCGCAATGTCGAAGGCCCGGGCACAGACCTTAAGCTCGAGCATGTCGGGCAGGTTGATGGCACTGTGATCCTTGAGGTGCTTGTAGCAATTAATGGGTTCTAAAGTCGTGGCCCCACTGCAGAGTAGAGCGTGGCCATCATCTCCGATGGAGACCGCCGTTTTCGCTGTTTTAAAACATTCTATGGGCATTGAGTTTACCGCCTGGGAGCAGGTGATGACCGCCAGGATGTCGTCGACTGTAAATTCTTTTTTCATCCGAATAAAGCAATCTGCCGGAGCAGAATTTTTGGCCTTAAGACAGAGTTCTTTGGCGAGCTCCTTAAGCTCCGGATAGGCCTGCACGAATTTAAAATAACAGTTGGCGCGGGAAACCGGGTCTACCAGTGTGGTGGCGTGCGATGAAGTGCCGGCTTCGCTCGGACCGGAGGTCCCGAACTGGGCCCCGCCCTCCTGATTAACGTAAAATATTTTGGGAACGACTCTGACCTCGGCATCATCATTTTGATCCACCAACTGAACTTTAAGTTCAGGCAAAAAACTTCGGGTGATCTTGTCATCAGGAGTTTCAAAGCCGATGGTCGCCAGCACCAGGCCAGGATTGGGAAGCTTCAAGCCCTCGAGGGAGATATGTTGTCCCTTATAATCAAAGGCCGCCACCCGACAGCCTAACATGTCGCCGGGGCATTTGAAATCTTTCCTCACCAACTGCATCTCCTTTTCTGTTGCAGTGAGTGGAGCCAGTGGCGCTCGGCGGTTTTCAAAGTAGTAAAAATTACTTTGATTGGCGCGAGTCGGGACCTCTGCTTCTGGATTCTCCTCATAGGCCCGCATGTCCGAGAGGTGGCGTTTCAAAATCCACTTGATCTCTTCCACTTCCCCTCTTCTTTCAAAACGCGTCTGAGTCTTCTGCAACTTGATCATGGCGCTATTTAAAAAAAGAAAAATTCCAATCCCAATCGATGAGGCAATCATCACCTCAACCAGAGTCATCCCGGCAGCCGATAAGCGACGTTTATAATGCATAAGAAGATCCTTCCCCTCGGGGGTCTGAGACGGCATTAATTTTTTTCTCATTTAATTCCACCGCCTGAATCCGACAGCCAATATCCTTTGTCTCAATAACATGTCCCAATGCCGTCAAGGCCTCATGTTGATTCTTCGGGAACCCACGCTCCTCGACAAAAAGTTTATCCGGCATCCATTGCTGGTGATACCGTAAAAGTGCGACAGAGTCATATAAATCCAGACCATAGATGAGTCGATTGATCACGGTCTGGGCCACGCAGGTTAAGATACGAGTTCCCGAAGGTGTGCCCAAGGCCAAAACGGGCAGAGAATTCTTAAACACCAAAGTGGGTGACATGGAACTCAGGGGTCTTTTTTTGGCTTCAGGCAGATTGTTCTCACCGCCGATAGCGCCAAACAGATTGGAGGCCCCCACTTTCGTGGCGAAATCATCCATCTCATTATTTAAAACGACGCCCGTTCCCGGTACCACAATGGCGCTGCCAAAATGCCCGTTAATCGTCTGAGTCGAAACCACCGCCTCTCCATCTTTGGTCAAAATTGAAAAATGGGTCGTCTGGTCAGACTCCTTTGGGCCCTCAAAATGAAAGGCGTCCGGCCAGCCCGCAAAATCATCCCCTTTTCGTGCCTTATCAAGCTTGATCCGTCCCTGTAAATCCTGCAGATACTTTGGCCCGATCAAAGTCGCAACCGGAACCTTCACAAAATCCGGATCTCCGAGGTATCGGGCCCGATCAAAAAAAGCCGTCTGCATGGCACTGGCAACCACATGAATATTCTGCTCCCACATCGGGCCCTTTTCTGGCCTTAATAATCCATGGGACATTCCGATAATCTGGGCGATATGCGTCCCCCCTGAAGAAGGTGGGGCCATAGAATAAAGCGTGTAATCACCAAAACGTGTCGAAACCGGCGTTCGCTCTTTTACAAGATATCTTCGCAAATCATCGAGGGTAATCGGCCAACCCAATTTTTTTGAATAAGCTGCAATTTTATGACCGACACTCCCGGAATAAAATCCGGCCTCGCCCTTGGCTGAAATTGCCCGCAAGGTCATTGCCAAATCCCGCTGCTTTAAAAGTTGGCCAACCTTCAGCCCGATTCCTCCAGGAAGAAAAATTTCTTTCGAGGCCGGGAACATCAACAAGTGTTCGGCTTCCTCCTCGATTGCTTCAGCCAGCTCGGGGTAAACCATAATTCCTTCCTCGGCCATGGCGATGGCCGGCGCGATCACCACGGCAAGGGGCAAATTTCCAAAGCGCCGATGAAATTTAACAATGCCGGAGACCAATCCAGGCACGCCAACCGCATGGATCCCAACCAAGGATTTATCAGGAACAACTTCACCTTTGGCATCTAAAAACATCTTCTCATGAGACCTGGCCGGAGCCATTTCCCGAAAATCAAAGGCCACGGGCCCATTTTTTAAGGAAGGATGATAGTAAAGAAGAAATCCCCCACCACCTAATCCTGTCGATTGCGGACGCTCCACCGAGATGGCAAAAGTGGCGGCGGTCGCAGCATCTGCCGCATTGCCACCTAACTCGAACATTTTGCGGGCAGCTTGAGTGGCCCCACTACCTTGAGTGGCGATGCCATACTTTTGTCCACTTCGCTCAACTTTACCACGTAGTGAAGGTTCGGCGCTAAAAATCCAGGGCACCGCTTGAGTCGTTGGAGAGGGTGGCCGACTGGTTGTACAACTATAAAGGCCGAGGATAAATACCAGGCAAAAAATCAATTTTTTTTGAAGCTTCAAACATCTCTCCTGCGAATGGGGCACCTGTCTTGGGCCCGCTAGTATACATATAATGCTTTGCTCATGAAAGGTATCACGTACTAAACTTATACTAAACTTATTGCCGGACAAGTCAGCGTGAAGCACAATATATACACAGATTGTCTAAAACAGCGAAGGAACAAATTATGAATTTATGGAGTTATATCGAAGAAGGCGGGTCTATCATGTACGTACTCCTCTTCTTAAATATTGTTGGTCTCGCTTTGATGGCCTTTAAAATCTACAGTCTTTATGTCTGTGAAAAATCCACGACTCTCACGGCCCAAGTAATTGCTGATCGCATCAACCAAGACAAAGATCGAAATACCGATAGTAAGATGCAGTTGGCAAGACAGGATTTAAACAGCTACATGGCCAATGCCGAAAAAGGACTTAATGCCATCAGATTGATTGCAGCAATCGCTCCCCTCCTCGGTCTTCTCGGGACCGTCGTGGGGGTTTACATGGCCTTCAAAGTCATCGCCATTGCCGGGATGTCAGACCCTGGAAAATTTGCGCAGGGACTTTCACTGGCCCTCATCACCACCGTGGGAGGACTCATCGTCGCCATTCCCCATTACGTCGGGCATACATATTTAATTGGAGTCCTTGATCGCCTGGAAATTCATCTGGAACGTGAGCTTGCCAACCGAATTCTTTAATTTGCGAGATTAAAATGAAGAAACGCAGCCGCGAAACATTTAGTCCAGACCTGACCCCCATGATCGATCTTATCTTTTTGCTGCTCATTTTCTTTTTGGTCAGCACTGTTTTTAAAAAAGATGAATGGGCCCTCCTCCTCAATTTACCCAAGGCCGAGACCGGTGCCGCTAAAGAGGCCCAGCAAAAACAAATTCTGGTTGAACTCTCGGAAACTGATCTGGCCTATAACGGAAAAAAGCTGGATTTCGCCCAGATGGAGATCGAGCTGCACTCCGTGACCGACAAGTCATTGCCCGTGGAAGTGAGAATCGATAAAAATGTCCGCTATGAACGCATCATCAAAGTTTTTGACTTACTCAAAACTCAAGAACTCTTTAACTTAAATTTGGTCACAACAAAGAAGTAGCGCCCGGCCGAGTACTAATCTCCCGGTACAGGCCCATTAAATGTTGAGTGGTTTTGGCCTGATGAAAACGTTGTACATAATCACGCCCGGCCTGAATCATCTCCTGTCGGAGTTCCGGAGTCCTTAAAACTCGATGCATCGCCTGGGCCAAATCTTCAGGCTTCTTGGGATTGACATAAATTGTTTTCGGGCCTCCCGCCTCGGGAAAGCAAGACCCTTCGGAAGTTACGACGGGACAACCGGAAAACAAAGCTTCCACGATCGGCAGGCCAAACCCTTCAAAAAAAGAAGGATAGGCCATTAAGGCGGCCGACTGATAAAAATGGGGCAACTCTTGGAGCGGAAGATTTTCCAAAAAATGGGCCCTCGCTTCCAGGCCATACTCACGCAGCTTCTCCTGCATCAATTTTTTATAATCTTTTCCTTTTCCGACAAATACAAGATCGAGGTCTTCCTCTAAGGATTTATAGGCCTCTATCAGCCCTAGCTGATTTTTCCGGGCCTCAAGCGCCCCGACAGAGAGAATAAAATCCTTTTGAATACCATATCGTTGCACCACCTCTTTATTCTCCAAGGCAGAATGGCCTGTATAGAAGAGGGGATCACAACTTTGATAGGCCACAACAATTTTTTGGGCGGGGGCCTTGAGAAGCTCAATTAAATCATTCTTCGTCTGCTCACAAATCGCCAGAACGATATCGGCCCTGGTGACAGCATGGGTGAACTTACGGAGATAAATTTTACGATCAATCCAGGGAAAAAACTCCGGGTATCTCAAGAAGATGAGATCGTGCATGGTTACAACACACTTAGTGCGGGCATGAAAAAATGGAGGCAGTTCATGACTCAAACCATGATAGATATCGAGATCTCGATTCTTCAATTCATTGGCAAGAAGGACACTCCTCCAAAGTGAAGGAACAGTTTTTAAAAGACCTTCCGGGCCAACCACCTTAAGCGCGGCATGGGTGCGCATAAAAGCAATGGCCCTTTCATCCTTGAACGATGGTGTGAATAAAATGTATTCATTGTCTGGAAAATATTTGGAAAGCCCGTCTAGCAAAGTTCTTGAATAATTGCCGAGTCCCCGAAAATTATGAAATGCCCTCTTAGCATCAAACCCGATTCTCAAAGTACTTCCTTGTCTACTACATTCCGTTTAGATCGACTAAAACACGTAACAGTAAGTGGCCTCCGAAGCTAAACGAAAACTTAGGAGCATGATCGAGTACCAGATGAACGTAGAGAGTTACCCGTCTGTTATTTTTCAACACTTGCTTCCAATTACCTTGGTGCACGCTCATATCAAAACATTTACCGGCACAGCCAAGATCACTCAGTCCCTTATAGTAACTCAAGGCCAGGAGTGCCCCCTTGTAGCGTTCCGGCAAAGTGGTTGCATCAACCAGCTCTTTTCCATCGGGACTGCCACTGCCATTCGTGGTGGTTACGACGGGTGCCGTAGCCCCGCTGGCATCAGCAATTTTGATATAAACTTCCAGTGATTTTATAAAGGAGAAGTTTGGTGCGGCAGCACCCTCGTGATCAAGACTGGAGTCATCGTCCATAACGATGTGAACATTTTGAAGTAGGATCTCTTTTACAAAAGCAAAATCCACACCATCCAGATCTTTTAAATCATAGTCAATTGGCTCAAGGTCGAGGACACCTGTTTGACCGCGCTCTATATTGACGTCAGCGATCATTTCAGCCAGTCGGCGAAAGGCCCCACCAATATGCCCGATGTTCCCGATCGTGCTAAACTCATCCTGAACGGGCACGCGCTGAATAGGAATAAAGAAGGTCAGGGGCGCACCACGATTCACCTGGTCTTCGAGACGCTCGATGGGAAATGCAGGCGTAATTTTTTCTTGTGTTACACAGCCGATCGTGAAAATTCCCAAGAAGACACTCAATAGGACAACTACACCAAAGCCATTATTTTTTTGTCCCATGCTTGACTCTCGCTCAAATGAAAAAACTTGACGGAAATTCCCTGACGCCCTTATACCAGGAATCTCACACCAAAGTAGGCCCCCATAAAAAATATTCCTGAACGATCGTACAACTTATTACCTGGAGCGTAAACATCGCAATACAAATGTCATTCCAAGTAGTTGGCCATAGGCTTGCAGTTTTTGAAAAAATTGCAGACACAAACGATTTGACTGGATACGAACTTTTTTTCGGGCATAATTACGCAATGCAAAAACGGTCTTTTTTGATCTTTATTTTCATCCTTTTACCGATGCTTCCCGAAGCCTTCGCCTCGTATTACGACACCTTACCAAAAGGAGTGCGTGCGGTGGTGCTAAGGCAGGTCACCACAGACAATATCAATTCTTCCTTCACCGGAAATCAGCAGGAAAAGCAGTATTTTCTTAAATTGAGCTTAGATGCCCGTGCTCTTGAGGGCGCGCAGGCGATTTTTTCCAACTATCTGCAAGCGCTTAAGGCCCAATCGCCGGCGGCCTATGATGCTCTTCAGTTAGGTGAGTATGAAATTAGCGCCCACGCCCAGGTGGATGTGCAAGGATTAGGTGTGGCCTATGGGATTACTGACCGGCTTACCAGCTATATCAGCTTTCCCTATTTCCATGCCAATGTGAACATCGACATGGTGAGAACAAAGGGCAACAACAATGAGGAAGTGCAGCGGCTCCTGAGGGTCAATAACAGTGATCCGACGACAGTGTCGACCGTGAATTCTATCATTGTGGGTGTCACAAACAGTTTACCTGACGCGAGCGGGGGCGTGATTCAATCTGCGGTGGTGAATTATTATGGCTACCGCCCGATTGGTGACTGGCAGGGTCAGGGGCTGGGGGACATTGAACTGGCCAGCATTTATCGCCTCACAGATTGGGCCGATGCCGGTCTGGCCACAACCTTGGGCATTGTGCTTCCAACGGGACGAACCGACGACCCCGATATTATTCAAGATTTTGCTTTTGGGGATGGGCAATTCGACCTGTTCGCGGAGTTTGGTGGCGGCTTTCGCGCCGGTGTAAGCAACTGGTATAGCGACTCCTCACTGCGATATACCTTCCAGGCCCCTTCGACTAAAACGTTGCGAGTTCCGGATTCCCCTGAGTATCCATTGGGCAGCAAGAAGGCGACCTTCTATGAGAAGTTGGGAGATAAGATCGATTTTTTCGCCGGTGAGACCTATAAGTTTAACGACATGTTTAGCTCCACTCTCTCGTACCTCTACAATTATACTTTTGAGTCGAGCTATGAATCCGCCTACCCCGAAGCCGACGGCATCTTGGCCAAAGATACCCAGAAATCTTCCCACATTGCCAAGGCCGAAGTGGCCTTTACCACCGTGGAGCTCTTTAAGAAAAATAAATTTTTCGCCCCGATCGCACTCAGCGTGAGTGGTCAAAAGACCTTGCGGGGACAGAATATTCCAAGTTACACCCGATATGATTTTGAATTTCGACTTTTCTTCTAGTGGTATTCGGGCCAGATCAATTTGCCTTGATCTTCCTGAACAAGATTAAACGGGTCTGCCGCCAACAAGAGGTGCCCGTCTAAATCGAAAAAATCGGCGAGACAGGCCAGCTGCATGGCCCACGAGATACCCAGGCTGGTTTCAACCATACAACCGAGCATGGTCTTTAGCCCGAGGGCACGGGCGGACTTAAGCTGTCCCATGGCCTTAAAAATGCCACCGCTTTTCATCAGCTTAATATTGACCCCGTGGAAGCGTTCCTTATGATACGAAGTGATTTCCTTATCAGTCACCGACTCATCGGCAAAAAGGGGGAAGGGCGATTTACCTTTGATAAGTAGATAATCATCCCCGCGATCAGCGGGTAGAGGCTGCTCAATAAACTGAATTCGAAAGGGCTTCAAGCTCTCGGCCACTCGAAGGAACTCATGGGGATCAGTAAATGCCTCGTTGGCGTCAAGACGAATCCATCCGGAGTAGACCGCCGCGAGCGCCGCCACACGCTCATAAACATTCTGACTGTCGGTTTTAAGTTTCAAGGATGAAAATCGGGTTAATTTTCGACCGGTGACAAATTCACCAATTTCTTCCGTCGGCATGATCGGCAATGAAAAAGAGGTGCTGATGGCATTGATCTTCTTCAAGCGTAAAAAGGCTGGAATTTCCTTGCCGATAAACTGAGACACGTAGTGAATGAATGCCGCCTCAAGACCAAAGCGCAGCGAGGCCGGAATATTTTCCAGGGAGGCCATGTAATCCTGGAACTCTTCCATGGTATGCCACTCGGGGTTCCACTCCTGCTGAAAGCGTTTAAAGGCCTCTTCCGTCAGGGCGGCACTTTCGCCGTAGCGGATATTAAAGGCCACCTCGCCCATCCCCACTAAATTCTTCATACTTCCATTTCCTTTGGCGCGCACGACAAAGTTATTTTTCTCAGTTGAAGAGTTGCGGGCAATTTTCCAGGTTAAATTGAGAGGTAAAGTAATTTTTTCCAGTTCGAAAGATGCCATCCGATTATTATAAACTAAAATGGCCTAAAGCGTGACGAGTTTCCTATACCCGAGGTTTACACTTTTTAGCCTTTTCTCGTTATAATGAAGCTTATGCTGAAAACAGAATTGATCACACGGGGAGTGATTTCCCTATTTCTGGTCTTTATTGTGGGAAAAATTATCGCGGTCATGCTGCAGAGCTTGTTCAATCGCGCCTCGACCGGCCGTTCAAACAAACCTCATGATCTTGACCGCATGATCGAGCGACAAAAAGATATTCTACGGGCCAAAAGTGGCCTAATCGGTCAGTCATCGCAAGCTCAAGCTGAAGCGACGCCCTCCAGAAGCGCCACTGAAACTGCTTATCATAATTTGATTTTAAAAGGCGGCGATCAAGACAACGCCAAAAAGATGCTGGAGCTGTTTGATCACCTGCAATGGGGCGACGGAAAATTGTATGCGCAAGTGCAGCAGCGTCTGCTTCAACGATGGTGTATCCGTTGTGAAACTCAAGATGTTGGGCACGGCCTGAAATACATTTTGGCCCACGATTTACTCCTCAAGCTAAACACCAAAGTGCTACCCAGCTTTGACGAGAGCATGAATCTTTTAGAGTTATATCTCTTCCTGGGCCACATCGGACAGGCCATCGACACCGGCAGTTCCCCAATGCTCGACCACCAATCCCATCAGACTCATTATCGCGTCCACTCTCTGGTGAAGGCCATGGATTTGGTGTGGGCCAGTATGTTAGGCAAGAATGAGAAAGAAGCCTTGGCCCTCATCCTTAAGGCCGGCCAAATGAACAAAGGCAAGGCCGCGAGCGGATGCGAGGCACTTTTTCTGCAACTCATTATCCCTAAAAGAAAGGAAGATTTTTTAAGTACGGAACGGATACTGGGCAAAATTCGCGAGTGGGCCTTT
This sequence comes from Bdellovibrionales bacterium GWA2_49_15, assembly GCA_001769855.1. Lineage (GTDB taxonomy): Bacteria > Bdellovibrionota > Bacteriovoracia > Bacteriovoracales > Bacteriovoracaceae > GWA2-49-15. The sequence goes on from MEPP01000001.1 coordinate 735,162, forward strand.
GTCTTTGATGCCTTGACTCCCATGGCCCCCATCAATGGCAAAAAAGATCTAGCCGGGGCCTTGCGAATCTTCGGACTCAAGAAAATGTCGAACCTGGAAGAGATAAAAAAAATTTACAAAGATCTGGCCAATCGCAAACATCCCGATAAACTGATGGCAAAAGGCGTTCCCGCGCAATGGTTGAAGGTTGCGACTGAAAATTTCACAACTATTCAAATGGCCTACGATATTTTGCAGGATTGTGCAGGGACTGAGAAAGGATAACTTATGACGATCCAAAAAGATCAAGATCTGGTTGCGGAGCTTACCGAACGTCTGATTCATCTGATCAGCGAAACCAATGGTGTCTCGCTCAATCATACCCTCGAATTACTTTCATTGGACCCGGACATTCGCAAAGATCCGCTTCTGTTAAGACCCATCAATGAGTTTCGCCGTCTTATCAAAGGATTCCAAGAAGATGAGGTCGACATTGATACTCTGCTCAACCACCCAATTTCTTCGGGTCTTTTTCAATTTTTTAAACGCTTCCCCCTCACCTACTACGAAGAGCATATCCATCTCACTGGCAGCTTGAGCGCTGAGTTTATTTTTCCCCGGCTAAAAAAATTGCTGGAGGGCCCACAGCATAAAATTTATGAGCAGAAGATTGTCGAGATCTACGGAGAGACGGCCCTTCCCATTCGCTCGCCGGAAGATGTCGATATGCTCATTCGACTGAAAGACGGCGAACAGTTTGATCGCTATCTCAAAATATTACTCTTGCCAAAATTGATTCTCAACTCCCGGAAAGCGCATGAGGAGGCGGCCTACCATATGGCGCAGGAGCTGCACCAAAAATACAACGTGGGAAATATTCGCTTGAAATTCACCCTTTCACGCGTCACCTCGGTAACCGATGAGCAAATTCCTGGCATCGACAGTTTGGCGGATGAGGACGTGGTCCTGGGCCTCTATGATGGTTTCAAGCTCTATCAAAAAGAAAATCCTCTTTTTGGTTTTACGCTCTCACCGAGCTTTAGAAAGGAAGCCAAGTTTTTCGACAGTAAGGCATTTAAGACAAAGCAGGCGCATATCAATGCGCAGGTCGAGTCCGTCTTAGGTCTTCTGGACAAATTCCCCTGTCTCGTTCCTCATTTATGTGACATCGATACGGTTGGTGATGAAAGGGAGCTTTTCCGAAAAAAACATTTTGAGGAAATGCGCGCAGGATTGCGCCGCCTTCAGTACCATGGGCTCAAAATTCGAAGTCACCACGGCGAAACTTGGAAAATTTTGCGAACGGGTATTCAATCAGTCGATAATGCCATGAACATCTGGCACATTGATACACTGGAACATGGGCTTTCACTCGGCATCAATCCCAATTACTATTTTCACCGCATCTATCAACGGGTGATGGAAATCAACACGATGGAGACCGCAGTCGAGAAAAATACCCAGGACTATTTAGAACTCATGGATATGATGTGGTATGACACGAAGGTGAGACAAAAACTCATTCGAGGGACAAAACTTAACGAGCGTGAGCGTCTTGAATTTCTTAAGGTAAAATTCCACACCGCCCGAGAGATAGAGCATTATCAGCATGACGTGTTGAATCGCATGATCAACAAAAAAGTGAGTCTGGTGGCCCTTCCCTCCTCTAATTTAAAATTAACCGGCTGCTTTCCGGACTACAAGGACCATCCTTTTTCCTGGTGGGAAAAGAAAGGGGTACAGCTGGGCATTGGCACGGATAACTATATTACTCTCAGCACTAATTATATTCACGAGCTGCTCACCATCCTCTACTCCGACTCAGAAAATTTAAAAATTACCAAGCTCCTCATGGTGGCGACCCGTGAAACTCGCCGCCCCTATGTCAGTCATCTCCTGTGGAAGATGAAAAAACAGACGATGGGCATTGCTTAGGCCAGCCCTCAGGATTTCATTTGGAAAAATCAAACTCCCTTAATATTGAAAATGAAACGTATACGCCGAAAAATATTTCCACCTTGACCTGGAATGATGAAGAGTTTTGCAATTGTGAATTTCACCATTTGGACCTGCCGAGTGTGGTGTTTAAAAATTGCAAATTCTTTGAATGTAAATTTTATCATTGCAATCTGTCCAATCTTAAAGTTGATTCCTCCACCTTTCGTGACAACTTCTTTTCACAAAGCAAAGTGATTGGAATAAATTGGACTTATGCTACATCCGTTTCCACCCTGAAATTTGATCAGTCCATTCTCGATTATTCTGTTTTTATGGGGCTGCAGCTTAAAGCTTCCGTTTTCAGCAATTCATCTCTGAAAAAAGTTGATTTTTCGGGCTGCCATTTAAGAAATTCGGATTTCAGAAAATGTGATTTGCTGGAAGCGACGTTCAATAATAGCAATCTTGAGCTGTGTGATTTCAGAGAGGCCATAAACTATTTGATTGATCTTTCAACCGTCAAATTATCCAAGGCAAAGTTCAGTTTCCCCGAGGCCATGGGTCTTTTAAAAGTTCTAGATATTCATATTGAAGGATTCTAACTTCGATTGCTTGATCGCCCGTGCCACGACTTCAGGCGTGATGGCCGTCATGCATTCTTGATAGATCTCTCGGTGACACTTACCACGCCCATCCTTCGTGCAGGGTCGACACGGAAGCGCCACCTCAAGCGTGCGGATCGTCTGGCCACTGCAAAAGCCAAAGGCGGTGGGGCCCATGAGCGAAATTCCAGGGTGTCCCAGCAAATCGGCCATATGAATCATCCCTGTATCGGCGGAAATCAGAAGTTCACAGCAGGTGATGGCGTAGGCACTTTCCGCCAGTGACAACTTCCCTGCCAAATTCAAAACTCGCTCGGGTGCCGCCAGAGCGATGTCGGCCAAAAAATTATCCTGGGGCCCGCCCAGAAGCACAAATTGTTGCTCGGGAAGTAACTCGATTAACTTTTTCCAATGTTCAGTAGGCCAGCGCTTCATGGCCCAGGCGGCGGATGGGGCCAGGGCGATGTGCTTGTTTTTCGGCAGGAGACTCTGCACTCGCTCGCGAAGATTCTGGGTAAAACTCCACTGCCCCTTGAGAATATAATCAACAGGTGCCCCCAGCGCTCGCAGAGGCGCTAAATATGAAATCATGCCGCGGAAAGGTTTGGGAAAGAGATTCACTTTGAAAAAGAAAAGAAAGAGTCGCCTCAGGCGTTCTTTGGAACGAGTAAAAACTCTTCGGGGAAGAATAAACCAAAACGGCCGTAAAACCCACTTCAGAACCAAGGTACGCAAATTTTGATGAGCATCATAGATAACATTGTAGCCTTCCTGGTGATCGCTTTTCCTTATCTGCCAGGCCAGCTGGATGAGCCCGAGAAATCCTTTTTTACGATCCAACGACCATATTTTTTTGACTCGGACATCGAGCTCCAAGAGTCCGGTAAATTCCTGCTTCGTCACCCACTCGATCGTGGCATCCGGGTAGCGCGAAAGCAGGGCCGAAATGACAGACATGGCCTGCACAATATCGCCCATGCTCGAAAAGCGAATAATTAATATTTTCACATCTAAATTCCAGGCGCTTTAGTTGATCAAAACTTTCAACAACCTTATTTTACCTTATTTTTCACAATTCCACCTCTCCATCCTTTGCCTCTTTGGAAGAGAGAACTACAATATTATAAACCATTTTGTGAGGGAAGAATGTTTATGCTCAGTAAAAGCCAGAAAAATGTGCTCATACTCATTACCGTATTTTTAATTCCATCTGGGAGCTGGGCAAGAACGATCTCGGCCAAGACCGACGTCACGGCCGATTTCGGTCCAAATACGATGGCGGTCCTGGGTGCCCTTGAAGCAGAAACCGGCGTGGTTCATACTCCAGATGCCTCACCTGCGAAGGCCGATGACACTACCGTGAAACCGGTTTCGACACCGGAGCCCACGCCAGGACCAACTCCTGAGCCAACTCCTACCCCCGCTCCAACTCCAAAAAAACTATCCGCGGGTGAGCAAAAAATTCAAGAGATGCTCAAAAAGAATCGCCAAAAGATTGCGGAAGACCAGGGACTTAAGATTGAGGACGGGGAAAGCGGAGCCGACCTGGTCGCCAAGGCACGGGAAAAAACCAAAACGGATGCCAAGAATGCACCTGTGAACAGCAATTCTAACAGCTCCGAAGAGAGCAAGGATGCCGCGCGGCCTGGTGAGAGTTTGCGCGATCAATATTTAAGAAATCTCACCAACTTAAAACGCAAGAATCAGGACACGCTCAAGAGCATGCGCTCCCAGGTACAGGACACCTACGCGCGCTGGAAAGAAAAGCAGCAGGAGTTCTTGAAGAACCTCAAGACCTATAAAGAAAATACGATCCCTTTAAAGAATATGTCCAGTGCCCCCCAAGGAAATTTTGCCAAAAGTAAAAAGCTTTCCCTGGCGGCCGGCGCCAAGGTGAATACTCAAGACGTATGGCTTGTTCCCCGCGCCTTTGAGGTTCCTGTTCGCGACCAGGCCAAACGACCGACCTGTGCCGCCTTTACAGGTGTCCGGGCACACGAGCTTCTTCTCGCGCAGAATGGTATTGATGCTGATCTCTCGGAACAGTACTTTTACTGGGCCAGCAAACCTAACTGCGCCTCCCGCCCCTGTAACGATAAAGGTTCATGGGTTTTAGAAGGGCTTGAGCAAACTCACGCGAAAGGAAAATCCCTGCCGAAAGAAGAAGATTGCCCATACGTCGACACCAGCTTGCCCGGCAATGAGACCCAAATCCCCATGAGCAACGCCTGCACTGGCCATGGATATGCGCAGGCAAGAGAATACTATCCTTTGAATTCTCAGTCAGAAATCAAGAACACCTTAGAGCAAAACATTCCAGTCATGGCCGGTTTTACACTCACGCCAAACTTTTATACCACGAAGGGGCTTGTGACCTTGGCCGATAGCAATCTCGAGGGGAAAACAGACTCCCATGCCAGCGGCCATGCTGTTATCATTGTCGGCTACATGAAACTTGGGGAAAAATATAAAAGCGAAGGGACCGTGTGTTACATCATCAGTAACAGCTGGTCTGAAGGTTGGGGCGCTGGAGGTCATGGCTGCCTGACCGAAGCTTGGGTCAAGAAAAATTTAATTCCTCACGCCCTCATGGCCTTGCGAGCGATTGACGTTACTAATTAGGTCCGGAGAATAAAATGGCTTTCACATTAAAAAATTTAATTGGTCTTGTTCAGGTCGCGATACAAAACCATGCCAGTGATATTCATTTGAGGATGGGCGAATCACCATGCCTGCGCATCAGAGGGGACCTTGTCCCTGTACAAACACGCCCATTTGGCAAAGAAGATATCGAAGATATTTGCAAAATTATTTTTCAAAATGACGAGACCGCTTCAAAGTTGCATCAGATTAAGGAACTCGATGGCGGCTTTACCATTCCAGACACCTGCCGCCTGCGTTTCAACTTTTTCCATTTCAATGAGAAGATGGGGATCATCTTGCGAATTGTACGTAATGCGATTCCCACCATTGAGCAGCTTCAGCTCCCCCCAGTGGTGGGAGAAATTGCCCTCCATCAGTATGGGCTGATTTTGGTTACCGGGCCGACCGGTTCGGGAAAGAGTACAACCCTAGCGGCCATGATAAATCATATTAATCACCTCAGTCATGCCCACATTATTACCATCGAAGATCCCATCGAGTATATTCACCCACAGATTAAATCCCGTCTGACTCAAAGAGAAGTCGGACGAGATACGGAAAGTTTTCAGGCCGGCTTGCGTGCGGCCTTACGCCAAGATCCTGACATTATTTTAATCGGTGAGATGCGCGACCCCGAGACAGTGGGCATCGCTCTCAAGGCCGCCGAAACCGGCCACCTGGTTTTATCCACCGTTCACACCACCAATGCCATCACCACTATCGGTCGAATTATTTCCATGTTTCCGCCGGAAGAACAGCCCGACGTCCGAAAACGTTTTTCAGAAAATCTTTACGCCACCATTGGACAGCGCATGCTGAAAGGGGCCCAAGGTAAAAATATCGTATTGGCCCTGGAAATCATGCTGACAACTCCCGGAGTGAAAGAATGCATCATGGGCGAAGAACCCCTGGGCCGCATCTTGGATATTATTCAAGAAGGCCGTGGGGCATCCGGAAACGGAAGCCAGAGCTTTGAGCAACACATCATGGAGTTATTCAAGAAAGGTATTATCTCGAAAGAAACCGCCCTGGAATCAGTGGAAGGGGCCAGCGACTTTCAACAGCAGTTACTGGTGGAGAAATAGCTCTAACGATTGTAGTCTTTTCTAACCACTGACTTAGATAAAAAATCATGAAGCGCGCGCCTTTGCGAATTAGCAAAGGGCATAAGGGCACCTATCACTGTGAGGATGGAGATTGGCTTAAAAATCATCTCCCGAAAAACAGTACGAAAAAAACCAAGATCTCCCCCATCAATATCATCAACTAAAATTTTGGCCACATATTTTCCCGGTGATTTGGCGGTAAAGGCAGGGACGACGGCAAAGATGAAAAAATAAAAGACAATAAATACCCCGCCCGATAATAGATAGTCCACTCTGGGATCTTCCGGCAAGGCCCCCATACCGACCTTCACCATGGCCAGGTCAACCCAGTTAAAAAGCAAATCAAGAATCTGTGTATTCCGGGATAATAAGTAAAAGGCACCCATAATGATGGCATCAATGGCAAACGCCTTTCCGCGATCGGCCAAAAAGGGTGTGCTGGTATCCTTGCTGCCATGGGTATGCTGGCTTTTGTTGATGTAGGCGTCAGCATCAGACCGCGATACACGCTTGGGCACCTTATCGTGGGCCAACTTCAACTCTTCACTCTTGTTTCGCCGAATAAGCTTTCGAACCCCGGTGTCGCTCACCGCTTTTTTTGGACCTTTGTCCAAGCGGTCTTCTTTCTCGATATCATTGAGTTTGAAGTCCCAGTCTTCTTTCCCGCTATCTTTGCTATCATCGGATGTTGCTGTCATAATCCATTCCAAGTCTGGTGATGTTAACTCATTTACTTGTTTAGACCTAAAGTTTGCCCCTTGGTCATGGACACCATATCGTCAGCAACATAGATCGCCTCTTCTAATCCTGGGTCCTGACGCAGCTGTTTCACCCATTCTTCTTTTCTCTGTTCAAAATCTTTTTTCCATTTTGGATCTTTCATATCAATGGCATTGCCCTCGGAGCTTTTGAGCGATTCCTCATACTCGGCCACGAGAATATTTTCATTCACCTCTTCCAATTTAAGCTTTTTGGTCATTTGCTGATTCTCCTCGTCCTTGGCCTTAACCTCGGTAAGGGAAATTGGCACAAGAGTTTCCTTCCTTTTTTTGGTCAGATACTCCACGCTCTCCACAATTTTTTTCATGCGAGGGCTGGCGGCCACTCTCATGCTCGAGCGTTTTTTCAACATCTCCATGTCAAATTTTCCTTTGTTCCATGGTGCGAAGGTCTGCTTTTCAACCTGATCCCATTTTAGGGAGAAATCCAAATCCTGCTCACGGCTTTCGGCATAACCGAAAGGATCTGGCACAACGATATCGGGTGTAATTCCCTTGTACTGTGTCGAAGCCCCTGTCACTCGATAGAATTTTTGAATAGTGACTTTTAAGGCACCCATGGTTGGGCCAAACATGGACAAGAGTGGCGTTTGGTTAAGATTGACAACCGCCTGAACCGTGCCTTTGCCGTGAGAAAATTCTCCTCCCACGATCACGGCCCTGCCGTAGTCTTGCAGTGCTCCCGCAACAATTTCCGATGCCGAGGCAGAGAAACGATTGGTCATGACAATGAGTGGGCCATCGTAGGTAATCTCAGGATCTCCATCTTTTAAAATTTCAGTACCGCCTCTTTGATTGCGAATCTGTACGATGGGTCCTTTGTCGATAAAAAAGCCTGACATGATACGGGCATCTTCCAAGGCCCCGCCACCATTGTTACGCAAATCTAAAATAATCGCGTCCACCTTTTTCTTCTTTAGGCCTTCTATTTCCTTTTTCACATCATCAGAACAGGTGCGGGCATTTTCGTCAAAATCACGATAGAACTTGGGCAGATGAATATAGCCGACTCGGACCCCCATATTTTTCACCTGCAGAATTGAACTTTTCGCGAAAGACGCTCCGATTTGTACGACATCGCGAACAATCTTTATTACCTTGCGGGTGCCATCTACCTTTTTGACCGTTAACTTGACTTCAGTACCCTTGGGGCCCCGAATATATCGGACGGCATCGTCGACTCGCATGTCCACCAGGCTGACCTGTTCCTTGTCGCCTTGCCCTACCGACAAAATAATATCTTCGACCTCCAGCTCCTTCTCGCGCCAGGCCGCTCCGCCAGGCACTATACTGACAACCTTGATATAAGCACCGTCCTCTTGCAAGACGGCGCCAATCCCCTCCAAGCTGCCTGAAATATCGATGTCAAAATCTTCTTTTTTCTTGGGTGGAAGATAAACTGTGTGTGGATCATAAATGTGGGCGATAGAGTTATAGAATTTTTCTAAGTAGTCATCTGCCACTTCCTTCAGCATACGCTCAAAGTAAATCTTGTACTTCTTATCGATGGCCTCATAGGCTTCCTTCCATAGCTCGGCATCCGTCATCTTTTTCTTCTTAACTTTTTTCTTGGTCTTATTCTTTTTGTTCATTGGAGATAAAGGATCATCACTTTGCTCCTCATCCAAGTCGAGATAGCGCATCAGAACGGCTTGCTTGAATATTTTGTGCCAATGATTTTTCAAATCAGCTTCGCTGGCAAAAAAATCTCGTTTTTCAGGATCAACTTCGATGTATTCCTTTTGCTCAAAATCAAACTTGGTCTTAAAGAACTCAGTCCGCCATGAATCGAGCTTGGTAATTCGGTCGCGCACCATTTGCATGGAACGATCAACCAGCAGAACGTCACCACTCACGATCTCATCATCCATTTGAGCTTGGTAGGCTTCGAGCTCTTTAATATCCGACTTAAGAAGCATTTGTTTTCCAAAGTCGACACGCTTCAGATATTCCTTGAATGCCTTCTGAGAGACGGAATCATCTACCTTAAGGCCCAGGTAGTGATAAGATTCCAAGGCATTTTTTATAATATTGCCTACCAATTTATTACGATCAGTGTTCTGTTTTGCCCAAACATCAAATGTGAATAGGAGCACAAAAGTTAGCAAAACTCGCGACGCAAAAAACTTATTCATGAATAATCCCTCGATTCTAATATCTAGTAATAATAATCCTCTCGACGTATTCATTAAAGAGAGAATCTTCGAGATGCCAAATAGGATTGGATGATCTTTTTAGACGACTAATAATTCTACTCAAACAAAAAATTCTTCTCTTTCACAAATTTTCCCCGAACATCAAAGGTATAAATCTGGGCGGTGGATAAGGCCAGCTTCTGCTCGTCTTCCATCGGATGCTTGAGTAAAAACTCTTTTACATAGTCTTGGTTGGCACGAGTCGTGGGGCGTTTCGGCGCAAAAAGTGCGCAGGCGTCATCGTGAGGAATGATACTGGTTTGGTAAGTTCCAATCTTTTTGGCCCAGTCGATGATTTCAATCTTGTTTAGCCCAATGAGCGGCCGCAAAACTATCAGCTTGAGCAGGGTATTAATAACCGACAGATTTACAAGAGTTTGACTTGATACCTGACCCAGGCCATCCCCTGTAATCAGGGCACCAGCCTCAACTTTATCCGCCAACAATTCTGCGGTTTTCAGCATGTAGAGACGAAATAAAACTGTTCGGTATTCGGGATAGGCATGCGTACCGATTATCTCTTGAATTTTGCCAAACGGGATCACCACTAGCTTTGTTTTGCGATGGGAAGGTGCCAGGAGCCCAATCAACTTTATGATCTTCTCTTTGACCTCATCCCCCACATAGGGATAGGCATGAAAGAAGGCGAAGGTTTGGGCCAGACCGCGTTTGGCCATGAAATAGCTGGCGACTGGTGAGTCAATCCCTCCCGAGATAAGGGTAATTGCATGTCCTGCAGTGCCAATGGGCAAGCCACCCATGCCCCGAAAATACTCGGTCGCGACCAAAATTTTCTCACTCTCAACAAACACTTCGATTAAAAAATCCGGCCGGTGAACATCAACCTTGAGCTCGGGGAAGGCCACTAGTAACAGGTGGCCGAGTTCACGGGAAATTTCCATCGAGTTCATGGAAAATTTTTTATCAGACCGATAGGTTTCCACCTTGAAGGTAAAAGGCCATCTTTTGGCCTTCATCTTGAGAATAGATCGTTGGGCCGATAGGAACATGGCTTCGAGCGTGCGCTCCACCACGCACTCCACCGGAATAATGGTGTGCAGCCCGGGTAACAAGCGAAGGCCGCGGATCAGTTGCTCGGGAATTGATGGAAACCGTTCACTAAATTCACATAGAAACCGCTGCCCCTGGTTTCTCAAGGTAAAGGCCCCAACCTTCTCTGCAATAAAATACTCACGCAAATGCTCACGCATCATCTCAAAGTAACCATCACGATTTTTACCCTTAAGCCAGAGTTCATCCACCGAGATTAAAAGAGCTTGTTGCATAAGGTATTAACGCTTTTGAGTAAGAAGGGTTATGGTCTGCAAAATACGAGTCAGTAAAACACACATGGCTTTTACATCCTCTAACGAAGTTTGGCATCCGAAGGAAAGTCGTAGAACATTTTTGTGCAGCTCTTCCGGTACTCGCAAGTCCAAGAGAGTGGGATTGAGCCCTTTGATCTTCGAGGAGCAGGCAGCGGTGCTGGCACAAAAAATCTGCTCCATTTCGAGGTGACGAAGAATAATATCGCTGGAAATGCCGGGCACTACCAGCATCACGATATAGGGTGAAGTATAGGCCTCTCCAAAGGGAAACGAGATCAACCTATTGGATGAAAGAAGAGAGCGCACGCTTTGGCTTAAGGCCCGCGTTTGGTTGAGCAAATTTTCACGATGCGCCTCCATCCATTGTGCCGCTTCATACATTCCGACAATCAGGGGAAAAGGCGGGGTTCCGGCACGCATTCCATTTTCCTGTCCGCCTCCTTGGAGCAAGGCCTTTCGAGGGGCCTGCCTAAAATAAATTCCAGCAATGCCTTTGGGCCCGCCAATTTTGTGTGACGAGAGAGAAAAAGAATCAATAGCGCCATTTTGCAGGGAAATGGGATGTTTTCCAAATCCCTGCACACCATCCACGTGAACATAAATTTCAGGATGACGACTTTTTATTTCCTGGGCCAAAGCCGATACATCTTCGAGATGCCCACTCTGTCCGTTTACCCAGGTGAGAAAAACGGCTTTCGTATCTCCCGACAGCTTTGCCAAAAAATTTTCTTGATCAATTCGCCCATCAACACGACGGGGAATATTTTGCAATCTGGCACCACTTTTTTCCAAAGGAACCGTGATGCTGGGATGGTCGGCCCGGCTAAAGAACACCTCATCAGCTGGTCGAAACTCCATCTGCCAGATCACCCAATTATTAGCTTCCGTGGCCGAGCTGGTGAAATAAAACTGATACCCGTCGGGAGCATGAAGCAACTTTAAGAGGCCCTGTCTCATCAGCTCCACACGCTCGAAGAGCTCTTTGCCCATACGGTGCGCCGCCGATAAATTGGCATAGTCATCTTCGAGGGAACGATTTAACGCTCCCATCACGGATGGTAGTATCGGCCATGAGGCCGCATTATCCAGATAGATCATCTTAATAATCTCTAGCCACGTAAACGGCGTAAAACATATTGTAAAATACCGCCGTTATTAAAGTAGTTGAGCTCATCCAGCGTATCTATGCGACAGGCCAGCTCAACTGTCTCTTTTTGACCATTCTTTCTTTCGATCACCATATCAACAGTCATCTTCGGCTTGAGTGGCCCTTTCGGCTGGAGGGAAATTTTTTCTTCACCAGTCAGATTCAAGGTTTTACGGGTAACACCTTTCTGAAACATAAGCGGCATAATTCCCATACCCACCAAATTCGAGCGGTGAATCCGTTCAAAGCTTTCAACCACCACGGCCTTAACACCTAATAGGCAGGTGCCTTTGGCGGCCCAATCTCGGGATGAGCCGGTACCGTATTCTTTGCCGGCAATAACGACGAGAGGTATTTTTTGCTCGATATATTTCATGGCAGCATCATAGATGGACAGCTGCTCTCCGGTGGGGACAAACTTAGTCAGACCACCTTCGATTCCACCCAGCATTTCATTTTTAATGCGGATGTTGGCAAAGGTTCCACGCATCATCACCTCGTGATTGCCTCGGCGAGAACCATAAGAGTTGAAATCTTTTTTATCCACCTTGCGCTCATTCAAATAGCTGGCGGCGGGAGATTTGGAGCTAATATTTCCGGCCGGTGAAATATGATCGGTGGTTACCGAATCACCAAAGAGGGCCAGGATATTGGCATTCTTCACAGAAAAAGTATCACTTGTCCCCTTCTGTAAATTGTCGAAGAAGCTAGGATTTCTGATATAGGTCGACTTTGGGTCCCAGGCAAAACGTTGACCGGTTGGCGCCTTCACTGACTTCCAGCGAGAATCCCCTTCAAACACATTTTGATAGCGGGATTTGTACATCTGGCTCGTGACATTCTTTAAAACACACTCCTCGACTTCTTTGTTCGATGGCCAAATATCTTTCAGGAAGACCTCTTTGCCATCTTTACCTTTTCCAATCGCCTCTTTTGTCAGATCAATATTCATACTGCCGGCAATGGCATAGGCAACAACCAAGGGAGGGGAGGCCAGGAAGTTGGCCTTAATGTCAGGCGAGATACGGCCCTCGAAGTTTCTATTTCCAGAGAGAACCGCGCCAACGATCATGTTGTTGGCGTTAATCGTTTTAGAGATTGGCAATGGCAGTGGACCGGAATTTCCGATACAGGTTGTACAACCGTAACCCGCCAGATTGAACCCTAGCTGATCAAGATATTGCTGTAACCCAGCTTCCACCAGATAATCTGTCACGACCTTGGAACCCGGAGCAATGCTACTCTTCACCCAGGGCTTCGCTGTTAACCCAAGCGCACGGGCCTTCTTGGCCAGGAGACCAGCGGCCATAAGAACAGATGGATTGCTGGTGTTTGTACATGAGGTAATGGCGCAGAGAACGACATCGCCATTTTTAAGTTTATAATTCGCACCTTCAACATTGTACTCTTTCTCAAAGACATCAGGAGCACATTTGAAGGTCGTTTGCATGGCCTTACTAAAGACAGGTTTTACATCCGTCAAATTGATGCGATCTTGGGGACGTGAAGGACCGGCGATGCATGGTTTTACAGTGGAAATGTCCAACTCCAAACTTGAGCTGAAAACCGGATCGGCCTCACCCTTGGTAGACCAAAGCCCCTGGGCCTTGGCATAGCTTTCCACCAGCTGAATGGTTTCCTCGTCTCGTCCTGAAAAACGTAAATAATCAATCGTCTTCTCATCAATGGGGAAAAAGCCACAGGTGGCCCCGTATTCAGGTGCCATGTTGGCAAGGGTGGCACGATCGGCAAGAGAAAGTTCCTTCATGCCTGGGCCATAAAATTCTACAAACTTATTAACCACCCCATGTTTTCGTAGCGCTTCGGTGACAGTTAAAACCACATCCGTTGCGGTCACACCTTCAGGCAAGGTCCCCAGCAACTTAAAGCCCACCACTTCAGGAATCAGCATGGTCACAGGCTGGCCGAGCATGGCCGCTTCGGCCTCAATTCCACCCACACCCCAGCCTAAAACCGCCAGGCCATTGATCATCGTCGTGTGAGAGTCTGTGCCGACACAAGTATCCGGGAAGGCAAAAGTTTTACCATTGTCAGACTTAGTCCAAACGACCTTGGCCAAATATTCCAGGTTTACCTGGTGGATAATCCCGGTTCCGGGAGGAACCACGCGAAAATTTTTAAATGCCTGCTGGCCCCATTTTAAAAATTTATAGCGCTCTTCGTTCTGCTCATACTCAAGGGCCACGTTTTTATCAAAGGCCTCCGCATTCCCAAAATACTCCACCTGGAGGCTGTGATCGATGACCAAATCGACAGGGGACAGGGGGTTTATCTTGGAAACATCACCGCCGAAGGCCGCGACAGCTTCACGCATCGAAGCCAGGTCGACCACCGCAGGAACTCCGGTAAAATCTTGCATCACCACACGGGCGGGATGGTAAGCGATCTCATGCTCCGACTTCACTTCCTTTGGATTGGTGGCCCACTTATCAATCGCCTCCACATCTCCCCAAACAACGGTTGTGCCATTTTCGTGGCGGAGAAGATTTTCCAAAAGAACCTTCATACTTTTTGGAAGCTTATCAATGTTTTTCAGGCCGAGTTTCTTGGCCTCCTCAATGCTATACATCCAGTATTTATTTTTTCCGACAATTAGTTCTTTTAAGACTCGACTCATGGCAGTCCCCTCTGTTCAAAAGTTGCAAAATTTTAAAACTCATCCTACGAAAAAAAGCTATCTTTGGGAATAGTGGGAATAGAAGGAAAAATAACCTATCGTGGAGTCTGTGCCACATAGCGCGACAATAGCTGCCATTCGCCCGGGCCACTGGACTTTATCTGCAGACCATAGTCTTCCAACTTACGCCTGAGATGATAAATATGCACATCCAGGGCCTTGGGATGAACCGTCGTATTGCCCCACACCGATTTTAGCAAAACATCTTTCTGGACTCGACGATCGCTTGATTGAAGAAAAAGGGAAAGAATTTGAATTTGTTTAGTCGTTAAATTATCCATTGTGATGCCATCGACCAGGACATTTTTTCCATCAATCCCAAGAGTGGCCCCACCTAGCTTGGTTTTCAAATCGAGCGCCCGTTCGGCCTTAACTAAAAGTTCGGACGGACGAAATGGTTTGGTCAGATAATCGATCACACCTTCGGTAAAAAAATGGCGAATAGTACTATAATCGTCGAGACCAGAGACAATAATGATGGGAGTATCGGGGTGAATTTGGCGGTAATCGTTGAGGTGATTCACAAATTTACCGTCGGGCAGCATGATATCTGAAATAAGTAGATCTGGTGCGCTGTGAGTCTTTGTCATCTCAAAGAGACCGGCCACGTCGCGGATTAATTCAACATGGTAATCATCTGCGAGAATGTCCTTGTAGATATCTAAGCAACCTTCATTATCTTCTAAGACCCAGACTGTCTTCATAAGTTTCTAAGTTCCTAGTAGAAGTTGTAGCTCTTAGCGTTGGTAAATTCCAAAATCCCCAATTCGCCCAGTTCACGCCCGTACCCACTGGCCTTTACGCCACCAAAAGGAACGCGAGGATCTGATTTGACCATACCATTCACAAAAATGCTTCCACATTCTACTTGCCGCGCGACGCGCTCGCATAAAACAGAATCTTGCCCCCACACGCTCGCCCCAAGTCCATAAGGCGTACCATTCGCCAACCGAATAGCTTCGTCCACTTCTCCATATTCAAAAATCAAACTTACCGGTCCGAAGGCCTCCGCCTGATAAAGTTTCATCTTCGAGGTGAGCCCAGAGAGGATGGTGGGGGAAAAAAACTGGGGATGTCCAGGAATGGTCCCTCCCCCCAGATGCAGAGTGGCCCCTTTTTCTACCGCATCACTGACTAACGCCTCCAGTGTTTTTACCCCGCGCGAGTGGAAAAGCGGCGCTAGCGTGGTCGTGGACTGGCGAGGATCACCCAGCTTCAAATTGAGAAAATGTTTTTTCATCCGTTCCACGAATTGATCCTTAAGGTTGTGCGGCAGAAGGAAACGTTTCCCGGAAATACAGGTTTGCCCACAGTTAAGCATGCGTGTACGAACGGCTTCGGGCACCACCGTTTCTAAATTCGCATCGGGCAGCACGATGAAGGGATCGGAACCGCCCAACTCAAGCAAAACTTTTTTGAGATGCCGGCCACTTAGCTCGGCAACCTTTTTTCCCGTTTCAGTGCTGCCTGTGAATGAAACCCCTCGCACAAGGGGAGAGCCGATGACTTTTTCCATGTCTCGAACGTGGATCAGGCTGACTGAAAAAACGTCCTCGCCGAACTGCAGCTCTTGAGCAACCTGCTTAAAAATCTCCTCTACTTTCATTGAAGACAGCGGAGTTTCAGGTGCCGGTTTTAACAGTAAGGTGTTGCCTGCCAGAATCGTGGGAATGCCAAAGCGGAGGGCCTGCCATAGAGGAAAGTTCCACGGCATGATCGACAAAATAGGTCCCAAAGGTTCAAAGCAGACTTCATGTCTCTTGCCGTCGGCTTTGATCGAACGTGGCGCTAAATATTTTTGGCCGTTTTCCCCATAATGTTTGATGAGTGCAGCGCATTTTTCGACCTCGGCCTGGGCCTCACTCAAGCGCTTTCCCATCTCCGTAGTTATGGTCAAAGCCAAATCCTCGAGTCTCTGGAGCATCAATTCTCGAACTCTTTCTAAAAATTTTACCCGGTCCGGCACAGAACGCTCACGCCAGGTCAGTTGGGCCTTCCAGCTGGCCTGAATCTGGGCCTCAAGATGAGGGGGAGTCCAGGCATCATAAGCATTGAGAACTTGCCCACTAAAAGGATCATGTACAAAAAAATCCATAGGGCCTCCAAGTGACTAGACAATAAGATGCGCCGATTATACTACTTCATGCCATGGGGGAACGAGATAAAATTTTCGCAAAAAAGAAGCAACAGGTGGAACCCTTTTTGTTCAATCATGAGGTGGCTTCAGTTTTCGACGACATGGTGAGTCGTTCAGTTCCCTTTTACAATGAAGTTCACAAGATGATTTTGGATGTCGCCGGCCTGGACCTGCCCGATCGCGCTCGCATCTATGATTTAGGCTGCTCAACCGGACATACCATCCTTTCCCTCCACCATCAGGCCCAAGCTCTCCACCGCCACTTTTCTTATTTTGGGGTGGATTCATCAGCTCCGATGATCGCAGTCTGCCGTAAAAAATTACAAGCCAACGGGGTGGCCGATTTTACTTTAATGCAGGCAAAAATCGAGGATGTGCCCATCCAAAATGCCAACATGGTTATCCTGAACTACACCATGCAATTTATTTCTCCCAAGGATCGCCCCACCCTCTTAAAAAAAATTGTTCGCGGCCTCGCCCCCAAGGGAATTGTCATCTTGAGTGAGAAAATTAAAAGTAACAACTCCCACATCCAAGAGCTGACGACAAAATTGTACTATGATTTCAAAAAGCGCAACGGCTACTCCGAGCTGGAAATTGCCCAGAAACGTGAGGCGCTTGAAAATGTTCTGATGCCATGGACTCCAGAAAAAAATCTTTTGCTGCTCAAAAATGCCGGACTTAAAAATATCTCCATGCTCTTTAAGTGGTATAACTTTGCAAGTTTTATCGGATATAAGTGATGCTCCGTTATTTAGAAAATCTTCCCGGAAAAATCAACATCCCTGCGCTCAAAGACATTTTGCGTCAGAGGCTGGAGGCCTTTGATCAGCGAATCGTGCCGGCCCCCTATCGACCTCTGCTTGAACGTCTGTCCTCTTTTGTCCCCGGGCCCTACCCCTGCAATGTCAGTGATGGCGTGGTGAATATCGGTTTGTCCAAAAACCTGTCAGAAAGCGAGCAGAAAAAATGTATTGAAATGGCCCGCACCTTATCCCCTTGGAGAAAAGGTCCATTCACTCTTTTTGGTCAACGTATTGATGCTGAATGGCGCTCTGATTTGAAATGGGAGAGGCTGCGTCCTTTCCTGCCTGGACTCAAAGATTCTGTCGTTTTAGATATTGGCTGCAACAACGGCCATTATCTTTTTCAGATGGCGGAACATCATCCCCGGCTCGCCTTGGGTATTGACCCCGTCGACCAGTATTATGCCCAGTACCAGTTTTTGCAATATTTCAAGGCCAACCCGCTTACTCAGATGGAACTCTTAGGCGTGGATGAGTTGCAGTTTTTTCGCCAGGTCTTTGATGTTGTTTTCTCCATGGGTGTGATTTATCACCACCCCCACCCGATGCTCCAGCTCGAGTATATTCATAAGTCTCTTAAGGCCAGCGGCAAGCTGATTTTGGAGACCATGACCATTCCAGGGCCGGCGGATTATTGCCTCTTTCCCAAAGATCGCTACGCTCAGATGCGTAATGTTTGGTTTGTTCCGACAAAGGAGGCCGTAATAAGTTGGCTGGACCGTTCGGGTTTCAAAGATATTAAGCCTATTTTTGATGTCAAACTTACGCCGGAAGAGCAACGGGTGACTGAATGGTCCACCTTTCGTTCACTCTCGGATTACCTAGACCCCAGCAATCCGGAGCTCACGGTTGAAGGTTATCCGGCACCTTGGCGGACCGCCTTTATTGCCTCTCTAGCGTAAAGAGGAATCCAGAATTTTTTCTGTCGCAACCCAGCCCTTTTTTCCATCGGCCAGCTGAATCAGGGCCCACTGATCGATCGTTTCGAGAATATCAAACTCGGCACCCTCATGCAGAGTAAAGAGCACAACATTATCCTTCCCTATGGCGGAATAGATATTAGCTTCATTTTGAGTGATCACACCGAAATGTTGAGTTCGCACCACACTCGCAGCGTAGGGAATGGCGGTCAAAATAAAAATCAGTGCAAAAATGTTTCGAATCGCTTTCGCCCAAGTCCATTTTTTATAGAGGATTATAAATTGGGAACCCCAGATAAACAGGGAACACAAAACGAGCAGAACCAGGTATTCGCCGTCGGTAAAGGGAAAGGACAGATCGCCGAGTGCTGTTTTTGCTTCAATTTTGTCGATGGTTTTCTCGTGGGCATACTTCAGGTTGTAAAGGAAATCAGGATCACGGGGCGAAAGAGACAGGGCCTTTTTGTAGTAGAAGATGGCATTCCCAAGATGTTGGTATTTCATATGGGCATTGCCTAAGTTGAAATAAACATCGGGCAAGGCAAGCCCCTTCGCCGTCAGTTCTTCATAGCCTTTAATGGCATCGCCGTATTCAGCGCGATTGTAGGCCTCATTGGACTTCACAAAGAGAGTAGAGATGTCAGGACTCATGATCTCATCTCCTTTTCATACTTTTCAAACAGTATTTTTAATTTGTCTGAGATCTTATTTCTCACGTCACTCGACAAGATAAGCCCCCCGTATTGTGATTTTTCCACCATATCCAAAATTTCTTTTGTCTCTCGAATTGTTGTCTCACTGATCGCATAGGGTAACAAGATTCTCTCAATATCAAATTGGGTGATGGCACGGCCATCGAGGTTGAGTTTATTTCCAAGGTAATCTTTCAACATATTTAAGGAGTCTTCAATAAATTTCGGACTATCTATAAGTGTTTTATGACTGGAGAGAAACTCCTTGGCCGCCTTTGTTTTTCTTGCGAGACTGATATTACCCTTGAAGAGAACTTGTCGAGCCGTCACGACGTGAAGGGTCGCATAAAGGCATGGTAAACCAAGGATAATAAAGATCAGAGCTAATTTTGAAGCTTGCCCCAAGGGAACATTATTAAGAGAATCAAGACTGTAGCGAATAGGCATGAGATCCTGTCCCAAGAGCTCAACATTTTTCTTGCTCGAAAGAGGCTGCAACATCGTATGATTAATATCGTCTTTATCGCCTGGTAAAACGGTGAGCAGGAAACTTTGGGACTGAATTGTCTGATAGGCCCCGGCCGAAGGATTAAACACAGTCAGCGTGACAGGAGGAAAGGTTAGCTGACCTTCTTTTTTGGGTACGATGGCCCGTTTAAAAATCTTCGTAGAAATAACACCCGCGGTCCCAACATTTTTTTCCAAGGTTGGCTTATCATCATAAAATTTAAATTCATCGTTCTCCTGCGCGGCAAGGGTGGCATTCTCCAGGGCCCCAGAGCCGCGCAATCGCACGGTCATGGTGGTCGATTCACCCATTTTGAGAGTATCTTTATCCGTTTGACTCTCAAGCGTAAAATTTCCCACGAGACCGGAGAAATCATCAGGTTTTTCGCCCGGTAGCGCCCGAACATCAATATTGAGGGCCTTGGTAATAAGCTGCACACGTTTTCTTTCGGCATAACGGCTGCCAAAAAACTGATCGATGAGAGAATGCCCATATCTTCGTCCTGCTCCCTCAACGGCGATCTCACCAAATAAGCGCGCCTCTTCAATTGTAATTTTTCCTGGTCTAAGGGCCGTGAGCAAAAAAGAAAGTTCCAGCACCTGCCAGGTGACACCGTTGATATTTTTTGTATATTTTCTTTGTTCGCCCAGTTGCTCCTTCCAAAATCCGTTAAATTCGGGCAAATCTAAATTGGCATTGGCCAGACCTACCTGCGTAAAGAAACGAAAACTATAGATAAATTGCTCATTCAGGTAGGGAGAAGATTTATCCACCACGGCTTCCACAAAGACATTCTTGTCCTGGGGCGCGTGACCATTGCCTTGCTCCTGGTTTTTGCTCACCTTAATGACGATGATTTCACTTTTATACTCGGTGCCTTCAACGTCAACGATCGCTGGTCCAATCGTAAATTCACCTTCACGCTTGGGCGTAAAGAGAAACTGAAATGTTTTGGTGATGGTGGTGGAACCGTTGATCATCTGTATCTGTGAGGATGAGCCCGCCTCTTCGACAAGAAAATTTTCACTTCCCATGATTCTGGGTTCAGAGGCAGATTGGGTTCCATGTATCTGAACCTGCAATTCGATTTGATCCTGGGTGGTAATGTTATTGTTGTTGACTTCGAGCTGTACCGAAACATCACCGGCGAAGACAATGCGCGCAAGTAATAATGAAAGTAAAATAAAATACTTCATGATCACCAATCCTTCTCAATCTGATATTGCCCACCGGCCTGTTCCAGCTTGTCTTTAAGGTGTTTTTTTCTATTCTCATCGAGTCCTTGCAACCATCGCATGGCCTCTTCCTTCGTCATTTTCCCTGATTCTTTTTTATGTGATGCCTTGGCCGACTGTGATTTCTCTTCTTCCTTTCTCTGCTCCTCTGACGGCTTAGCTTGCTGCTGCTCTTTTTGCTTCTCTTCTTCTTTCTTCTTTTCTTGATCTTTAGCTTGTTCCTGATTTTTGTCTTTGTCTTTGTCTTTATCCTTATTCTTATCTTGATCTTGATTTTGCTCTTTATTTTGCTGCTTGTTCTGTTGCTGCTGCTCCTGTTGCTTTTTATTTTCTTCCATCCTACGCTTGAGTTCTTCTCTTACAAACTCAAGATTGTACTTGGCATCCTGATCATTAGGGTCCAAGGCCAGGGCCTTTTTATAGTACTCAATAGCTTCGGGGAGCTTTCCCATTCGATAGGCCGTATTGCCTAGATTATATAGGGAACGCTCCTCCATGTCTTTATCTCCCAAAGTAGAGGTTGACTCATACAGGCCGAGCGCTTTTTCATAATCATTATTTTTGTAATAGGTATTCCCCAGGTTAAATTTCAGCGTGGCATTTTTTGGGTCGCTGATTTGCGCATCTAAAAACGACTTGAGCGCCTCAGGGTATTTTTTATCTTGATAGGCACTTTCCCCGTCTCTTGGAGAGGCCGCGAAAGAGTTGAAACTCAAGAGTAGGATGAGTAGAACGCCAGTTTTTTTCTCAGAAATAAACAATTCGATAATGAGAAGAAGTAGTGCAAGCAGAACAAACCATTGGAATCGTTCTTCGAATCTTTGTCTCTTGCCGCTCTTTAGATCCTTGTCCTCAACTTTAAGGGTTATATCCTTGTACACATTTTCAAGATCGAGGTCCCCACTCACAGAGCGCACGTAGCTGCCCCCTGTCTCGAGGGCTATTTTCTGCAATGTTTGCTCGTCCAACTTGGTAAGAATCAGGTTCCCGGAGCTATCCTTTTTAAAGCCCCCATTTTCCTTGTCGGGAATCGGGGCGCCTTCATCTTTGCCGATACCAATGGTATAAATTTTTATCTGCTGCTCACCGGCCTTTTTAGCGGCTTCCAGCGGATTACCCACATGATCTTCACCGTCAGTAATGAGGACTAAGACTCTCGACTTTTTATCATTCTGATCAAAAGAGGCCATGGCCTTGGAGATCGCATCGCCCAGGGCCGTTCCGGGAACGGGAATAAGGTTTGTATCAAGCTCATCCAAAAATAACTTAATCGCCCCATAATCGAGTGTCAGTGGTGATTGCAGAAAACTTGTACCGGCAAAGGCAATGAGCCCCACCCGGTCCCCTTGCAGCATATTGAGAAAATCGCCAATTTTTCGTTTGGCCCTTTCAAGGCGATTGGGCGAAATATCTTCTGCCATCATGCTTTTTGAGACATCCAACGCGATAATAATATCGACGCCTCGTCTTTTGACCTCTTCCCAGTGAAATCCCCAGCGGGGCCCAATGAGCGCCAGGACGGCGCAGGTGAAGGAAAGAATCAGCACCACGGCCTTGAGCTTCTGCCTTTGGGGAAGAAAATTCGCCAGAAGTCTTTCCTTAAGTTCCGCGCTGACAAATTTCTCAATCAATGCCGCTTTTCGCTTGAAGGCCCACACATAGAAAGCAATCAGAAAAGGGATGGCCAAAAGAAACCAAATGTATTGCACATTTGCAATTTTCATTACGGTATTTTCCTCAAGATGGTTTGTCCCAAGACTATCTCCGCCAGCAGGATAAAAATCCCTAGCAGCACAAAGTACGCAAAAAGTTCGTTATACTCTGTATATGTTTTGGATGTTATTTCGGTTTTTTCAAGACGGTCTATCTCATCATAAATTTGCTCAAGTTCCGCCGTTTGCGTCGCTCGATAGTATTTTCCGTTGGTTTCATCGGCAATGCTCTTGAGGGTATCCTCATCTATATCAACATCCTGATAAACATAACGTTGTCCAAAAATCGTATCAGTCAGAAAAGGGGCTTTACCGTGAGTGCCAACTCCAATGGTATAAATTTTAAGATCAAGGGACTTGGCGACCTCTGAAACCTTGGCAGGCGGGAGTTGGCCGGCATTATTTCTTCCATCGGTAAGGAGAATCATGATCTTTGACTTGGCCTTGAGATCCTTCATCCGATTGGCCCCGACGCCCATGGCGGAACCAATCGCAGTAGACTCACCGGCCATTCCTATTTCTACCTTACTCAGCAACTCTAAAAGTATGCCATGGTCAAGAGTGAGAGGACACTGGGTAAAGGCATCATCACCAAAAACGACAAGGCCCATCCGATCATTGGGCCGCTTATCGATAAACTTGGCCACAACTTCTTTGATGATGGCGAGGCGATTGATTCTTTTCCCATCGCGCTCAAAGTCCAAGGCATGCATGGAACCTGAGGTGTCAAGAAGGAGCATGATATCAACGCCCTCAGAGGAAATTTCAGTGAACTTTTTCCCCTGCTGAGGGCGCGCCAGTGCAAGGACAAAAAAGATAACAACCAAGATTCTCAGCCAGATTAAAATCTGCCGCGGATGAAATCTGGTGTTCCCTTTGATTTTTTTAATGATATCCAAGCTGGAAAAGCGAAACCTTCCGCCGGTGGAATGTCCCCGAAAATAGATCGGGATAATAACCAGCAGCAAAAGAAAGAACCAAGGATGGGCAAATCTCATAGGATATTGTCCTCCTCTATGCCCCGTTGTGCGGTTCGTGGCATAGTTTCCTGGACAAATTGTCGCGCCATCTGAATAAGAGCGTCACATTCAACCTCGACCATGGTGGTATCGGTGAATTTAATCAAATCAGTTTTTTCTAAGATTTGCATAAATTGCGCTTTTAAAATGTCGCTTAGTAAGGTCACGGCGACAATTTCACGTTTTATTTCCTCGATAGTACGATCTGTGACTGGCAACAAAAACGTATTTTCGAAATAGACTCTAATGATTTCTGACAAGGTAAAGGCATAGAGCTTGAGCGGTTGTTTGGGAATCTGATGGAGGGCATCCAGCGCCTGGGTATGCGCCGGAATGACGGCGACATCGGAAATCTTCATCGTACGAAGTTTTCGATAATAGTAAAGGCCCGCTCCCAAAAGCAAGAGGACCAGGGCAATCGCGGCAACATAGTACGGCCACAGGGGGGGTGAGAGGATAATGGGCTTAATATCACGGATATCTTTTTTCGCTGTTTTGTCCTTCTCCAGGACGGACTCGACTTCGATAAAAATTTCGGATGATTTTATGGACTCCTCGATACCTTTACTATTTTTATACCGAAGCTCAACCGCCGGCAAAATATAAGAGCCCACGAGGTCCGCCTGCAGCTTATACCACAGCGAAGAAACCTTTCGACCATCAACCTCTTTTTCTGGAACGATGCCAAAGTCCACGACCCGAAGGCCTTGAATCTTGTCGCCGATATTAGGAATTTCCAAAGATAACATCTTCGGGAGATCGAGGGTTACCGTAAAAATAACGAGATCGCCGGTGGACAAGAGGGCCCGATCCACTTTGGCATCCAGCTTTACCTCTGCGGCCAAGAGTTCAAAGGAAAGAAAGAATAGAAGTATAATTATTCTCATCATTTTATATTTTCAGGAAAAAGCTCCACCTTCTCTGTTTTAACCTTTTCTTGCACCAGCTCCTGGTATAAATTCTGGGCCTTCGCCATCACGTATTCCTGTTTCACCATGTCCTTGACCTCTTTGTAAGGTTTCTTATATTTCTCCTTATTGGCCTTATAGAAGTTTTCAAGGTCTGACTCATCGGTCTTCATTTTCGTCTGAATTTCCGTCTCATAGACTTTCCCCACGATTAACTGCTTTTCAACCTGCTGCAACTTTTTGCGAAGTTCGGGGTCCTTATCAAAACCCATTTTAAGAGCGTGCTCAAGAATGATCTTGTCGGCGACGAAGGCCTGCAACATCTGAGACTTCTTCTGAGGTCCCTTTATCTCTTCTCGCGCATTGGGGGGAAGCGTATCCATAAACTCGTTCAGCTCATAATCGTAAAATTCTTTCCCCCCCACCTTGGCCACTATTTTTCCACCTTGCTTCGGGTTGAGAGCGGTCTTCTCGGCCAGCACCATATTTGCAGCACTATATTTTTGCAGCTTTTCCAGAAGGGCGACGACCGCCTTGCCTGCGTCGCCTTGATGGCCCGAAGTAGGATCGTAAGTTTCCACATCGTAATACCATTTAACGGCCTTTTCAAAATGCCCTGCCCGCTCACTCAATTCGCCAAGGGAAAAGGCCACGAGCGATTTTTCCTTGGCGGTTAAATTTCCACTTTCCAGATATTTTTCATAGTTTGCGATGGCCTCATCTAGGAGTCCGGCACTTTCCAGCTTTGCGGCGGTATGGCGAAGGGCATTGGCATCTATGGCCACTGTCTTCGCTGATTTTAGGGTTGCGATGACCACAATGCTTAGGATAATTTGAACTGCAATAATAATGATGAGCCTAAAATCTTTTTTCATATTTACTTCCTGTTGTCACGCGCCTTAAAAAATCTCACGATGGGATCAATATACGAATCCTTCACGTTCACCTCGATATAATCAATACCATTCATGCGAAAAAATTTTCGGGTCTCATGCAGCCGTTTGCTGGCGAGCTGCGAATACTCTCTCTGGAAAATCTTATTCGAGGTGTTGACCATAATAAAATCCCCCGTCTCAGCGTCCTCAAGCTCGATGTACCCGATTCTCGGCATTTCAATCTCCCGGGGGTCAGTGATTGAAACGGATATTAAATCGTGCCTTCTCGAGGTGATCTGGATTTCTTTCTCAAAGTTTTTGCCTTGAAAATCAGAGATCAAAAAAACGATGGCCTTTTTTTTGACCACCCTGTTTAAAAACTCAAGGGGAACATTAATATCAGTTTTTTTGGAATCCGATTTGTAGGATAGAATATCCCTGATCAGCCGCCAGATATGTCCTCGCCCTTTTTTTGGTGCGACATAATGTTCCACATGATCGGAGAAAATAATGAGACCGACCTTGTCATTATTGCGAAGGGCGGTATAGGAAAGAAGGGCGGCAATTTCACTCGCCACTTCATTTTTAAATTTATCCACGGTACCAAAGCGGGAAGAACCTGATACGTCCACCACAAACATAACGGTGAGTTCCCGTTCATCGCGGTAAGTTTTTATAAACGCCTTATCATGTCTCGCAGTGACGTTCCAATCAATATGCCTGACATCGTCACCATACTGGTATTCGCGGACCTCCTCAAACTCCATTCCGCGCCCTTTAAAGGCACTCAGATATTCGCCTGCAAAGGCATCATTCACCAGATGTCGTGCCCGAATCTGAATCCCTTTAATCTTTGCGATGAGGGCTTCATCAAGAAGCTTCACCTCGAGGTTATTCGCCATGCCCGTTACTCCCCCTTTTTAAGGCACGTCAATTTTATCAAATATTTTTAAAATCAGATCATCGGAGGTTATGTTTTGCGCTTCCGCTTCGTACGAGACAGTCACTCTATGCCGGAGCACATCCGCACCGATTGTTTTAATATCTTGGGGTGTGACATATCCTCTTCCCTGGAGAAAGGCATGGGCCTTGGCCGCCTTCACGAGATAGATGGAGGCCCGCGGGGAAGCACCATATTCGATCAGATGCTTGATATCCTTCAAATTGAAGCTTTCAGGATTTCGTGTGGCAAAGACAATATTCGCCACATAATCATAGAGCTTCTCATCGAAAAATACCTGCTCCACGAGTTGACGAAGTTCCAAAATTTTTTCAGGGGAAAGTACCTTATTAATTGTGACGTCGGTAGGCGTTGCAATTCTTTTCATAATTCGAATTTCTTCCTCTTTGTTGGGATAGACGACTTTGACTTTCATCATAAAGCGGTCTACCTGCGCTTCAGGAAGGGGATAGGTTCCTTCCTGCTCGACCGGGTTTTGGGTCGCCATGACCAGAAAAGGGCGCGGCAGCGGGAAGGTCGTTTCTCCAATAGTGACTTGTTTTTCCTGCATGGCCTCCAACAAAGCACTTTGAACTTTGGCCGGGGCACGGTTAATTTCATCGGTGAGGATAATGTTGGCAAAGATGGGACCTTTCTTAATACTGAAGGTGCCATCTTTGGGAGAATAAATCTGGGTTCCCGTTAGATCGGCGGGAAGGAGATCGGGCGTAAACTGAATTCTTCGAAATTCGACCTGCATGACTTTGGCGAGGGTATTGATGGACGTGGTTTTGGCCAATCCCGGAACGCCTTCCACCAGAATATGCCCGTCTGAAAGAATGCCGATGATGAGCTTTTCAATCATATTGCGCTGGCCGACCATGACCTTATTAACTTCTTCGACAACCTGATTGACCACGGGAAATTCTGCCTGAACCTTTCTTGAAATTTCTTCTACCGTCATTTTCATCTGTCTTTCTCCTTCACGTTTTTTGGCCAATTTCTTTTTCGTAATAATCAAGCTCGGCATCGGATAATTCAAATCCGGCAAAGCGAACCTGCTCAACAAGATCATTTATTTTTTTGGAATGATCACCCTTTCCATCAGCAAACTTCATATTGAGCTTTAATAACTCTAAAGAATATTCTTTTTTTCTTCCCTCGATCCTTAACCTTCTAATGCTCTGCAGAGCATCTTGCCGGTCGGGCCCAGCACTTTCGGGTAACCGAATCTTTTCTCGTTTCTTTTGTAAAACAAAAAAACCAATTAGAAAAACAATCGCCCCGATAAAAACGCCAATGATTGAGTACAAAAATCCTTTTGGTGGGCTTTTGACCTCAACATCAATGCCGGGATGTCTGGTGAGCTGCTCCGATCCGCCGTAGACAGACTGAAATGCCATGATAATCGGGCCGAGATGGAACGTCCCTTCTTTTTTAAAATGCGCGGGGTATGAATAGTTGAGCACAGCTTCCTTCTCATCCGCCTGTGAGCTGGATGAAATATTGTCGTTCAAAACGATTCCCTCGGGAAAGGTAATTTTCGGTACCTTCACGCGATATTTATTTGGATCACCTTTCCAATGAATTTTGACCTGCAGGGTTGCAGAGGTCCCTTTGGTAATCCCCTCTAACTTTGTCACCTCAAGAACAGGCGGGATAAGTTTTTCTGGAATCGGTCCGCCAGCGTTCCCAGAAGGATTCACCTCATCCTTGAACTCAGCTTCACTGATTTTCTTGATTTTTAGGAGACTTTCAAACTGGTTAAACGTTTCGCTGTCGCTCCAGGACTTGGCCCCTCGGGCCACGCCGACCAGTTTCCCTTCAGGAGAGATGAGATAAAGACTTGGGAGCGCGGTTGCCTGATAGTCACCGGCAACCTGGCCGCTTTCATCGTGCAGGATGGGAAACGTCAGCTTCAGCTCTTCGGCAAATTTTTGAATTGCGCTAGGATCTACTTGATCAGTGGAGATCCCGAGGATGACAAGATTTTTCTGACGAAATCGTTTATAAAGGGTTTCCAGCTCAGGAAGTTCCATGCGGCACGGGCCGCACCAGGTGGCCCAAAAGGCCAGCATAACCCACTGGCCTTTCAAGTTTTGCAACGAGTAGGCTTTTCCCTGGAGATCAGCCAACTCCATCGATGGCGGCTCAGTAAAGACTCTTGTAAATCCGAGATTTTCAATGGAAGTAAACGGGTTCTCTTTTCCACCTGCTTCGGCGGTCAAGGAGAAAGCGGTAAGAAGACAAAAACACAGCAATAATTTCATAGGGAAAATATAAGACCTCTCAATTTTTTTTTCAAGGGCCTTGAAACTCGGCCTGCCATTCAGCGTGCACTTTAGAGAGATCTTGCAAGGATATTACAAAAAAATCACAATGCCTTAGCGAATAAAATCCGCCACGAAATTATTGGCGGGATTCTGCCTAATTTCCTGGGGGCGCCCGGTTTGAAGAATCTCCCCTTCATTTAAAATGACAATCAGATCGGACATGGTAAAGGCCTCAACTTGATCGTGAGTTACATAGAGACAGGTAATTTTAAACTGCTGCTGGATTTTACGAATATCTTCGCGCATTTTCTCGCGAAGCTTGGCGTCCAAGTTAGAGAGAGGCTCATCGAGGAGGAGAAGTTTAGGTCTCATCACCAGACCTCGCGCCAAGGCCACCCGCTGCTGCTGGCCGCCCGACAACTGGGCCGGCATGCGTTTTTCGAGTCCATCCAGCTCAACCAATTTTAAAATCTCCCACACGTGCAGATCGATCTCTGTTTTACTCAGCTTTTTTATTTTTAAAGGATAAGCGACATTGTCAAAAACATTCATGTGAGGCCAGACTGCGTAGCTCTGAAAAACCATGCCGATGTGTCGCTTCTCTGGCGCAAGGAATATTTTGGCCTCGGGGTTTGAGACAACCTCATCTCCAAGCTTAATGACTCCTGAGTTGTTTCGCTCGAGCCCCGCCACCATTCTTAAAACAGTGGTTTTGCCGCATCCTGAGGGGCCAAGGAGAGAAACAAAATCGCCATCGGGCACCTTTAGTGACAGATCTTTAACCACCACCACATCACCGAAGCTTTTATGAACATTGCTTAAGGTCACTGAGCTCATAGACCGTACTTCCCTTTTGAAATAAATTTTAGGAAAAAATTAAATAATCCTGTCGGGATAATGACGAGCAAGGCAAGCACTGCCGGCCCGCCACCGCCTAAATCTCCATATTCTTGCAGGTGAAAAATAAAGGCCCCAATTGTTTCGAGACCGGGCCCGGTGAGCAAGACCGTCATCGTGACCTCAAACATCGCGGGCATAAACACCAGAAAGAAGCTGGCAATAATGGATGGTCTGAGAAGTGGCCACCAAATATAGCGCATGGTTTGCCAGGTGCCGGCACCGGACAATCGGGATGCTTCGTCCAGACAGGGATGAATTTGCCCCACACCATCCTCCAAGGTCTTATAGCTAAAATTTAAAAATTTAATCGAATAGGCCAGGATGATCAAAAAACCAGTACTGTTGAGTGCCAACCAGCTGCCAAAAAGCCCGGGTCCAAACCCGACCAGCAGGGCCAAGGCCAGCACTGTTCCGGGAGTCACATAGGGTAAAGAAACCAAGATTGAGGTGACTCCTTTGAGCCTTGGAGAAAATACATATTTGAGGGCATAGGCCAAACCGAATCCGGCCAGCACGCAAAAGATTCCGGCGGTGCCGGCAAATAAAAGCGAATTAACAAAGGCGCGAAAGGTTTCATCGGTGTGGAAGAGAATTCGTTCAAAGTTTGAGAATCCAAAATTGGACCAGGTTAGAATTCCTTGCACTTTGGCAAAGGCCGCCAGGACAATGGCAGAAAGGGGGAGCACAAAAAGAATGCCAAAAATTATTGCAATAATAACGAAGAGCGGCCACTTCCAAGACCCTAACGGGGCGATCTGAGGTCTTGGAGTTTTACCTGAGATGGTGGCAAATTGACGAATGCGCAGAGGGCCTTCGCTTAAGAGAAGAATGATAAAGGCCAGCCCCATGAGAATCAGACTCAAACTGGAGGCCTTCAAAATTCCCGACATACTGCCCATCTTCTGAAAAGTATAAATTTGGGTCGTCAGCAAAAATATTCCACCGGGAGTCCCGATCAGGGCGGGAACCCCAAAGCTGGCGGTTGTGGCCAAAAAGGCCAGAAGAAATCCGTTAAAGAGCGGGGCACGCAGCAACGGCAAGGTGACATGGCGAAAAGTTTGCCAAGTGGTTGCGCCACTCATCCGGGAGGCCTCCTCCATGGTGGGATCGATGGCTTCGAAGGCCTTGAGCAAAATCAGCAAAACATAGGTAAAAAGAAAACTTGTTTCGATCAAGACAAGACCGATAAAGGAATAGATGTTCAGATGCCAACCGGTCCAAACATTGAGAAAGCCATTATTGGGATTGGCCAGCAGAATCCAGGCAATGGCACCGACAATGGGTGGAACAGTGTAGGGCATGATAAAGGCCCCGCGCCACCAGCTTTTAAGGGGAAAATCTGTGCGAGTAAAAAGAAAGGCCAGGCCGAGAGCAAACACCGCAGAAAGGGAAGCAACCGCCAAGCCGAGGCCAAAAGTATTCCGTAGCGCGGTATGAAGGAGTGACGAGCGAAAGGTTTCCACAAAAGGATGAGGAACAATTTCTGTCGTTAAAAGATGTTTAAAGAGCGCACTGAAGGGTGCAAAAAAGAGATAGAGTAAGAAAGCAAAAAAAATGAAGAGAAGAAATTTCTTCATCGTCGTGGTCTCATCGATTACTGGTACATGATTTGAGTGAATTTTTCCTTCAGCTCATTTCTTTTTTTGGTGATGGCGTCTAAAAAGGTCCGATCAAACGGAAAGGCCTTGGCGGTAATCTGCTCGAGTGGAGGTGCGCCGACAGGAACCTGAAAGCCTTTCTTGGGTGAGTACATGAAAGAACGCACCATGGCCTCCTGTCCCTCATTGCCAAAAAACCACTCTGCCAGCCGCTCAACTGTTTTTCGGTCTGAATCTTTTTTGGTAAGGGCGAAAACATTATTATGAATGACAACTCCATCCTCGGGAAAAACCACCTTCAGGCGACTATCTGAATCAATCAGGCGCAACACATTTTCTAATAAGACAATCCCCACCGGTCGCTCCTTTGACTGAATTCGCCGAATCACGGCGCTATTCCCGCCTTCCATAATGACCTTATTTTTTTTGAGCTGCTCAAAATATTCCCAGCCATAGCGCGCCTGGAGTGCCGCCATGGTGGAGAAGGTGGTGCCTGAACTTAGCGGGGACCCGGAGGAGACCAGATTGGCGAAACTCGGCAAGGAAAGATCTTTATAGGATTTAGGTGCCTTGTCGGGTGTCATGCCATCGCTATTGTAGGTGATCACCATGACCGGAATACTCAAAGTGGCGTACAAGTTGGCGGGGTGTTTAAAATCAGGCGAGATTTCGCTGGCATTTTGAATGGGGTACGCATGGAGCCGCCCCTGTGCCGCCAGTTCCTCATACCAAAAGCGGTCTGAGCAAATAATAATATCGGCCTGCATGGACCCGCTTAAAATCTCGGCATTAACCTTGGCTGCAATTTCTTCGGACCCCGCCTGAAACCAGTTAATTTCAAGGCCGGGAAAGATTTTGGCCAAGCGAGGTGTTAAATCGGCAATAGTATCCTTATAAAGTGAGGTATAAATCCAAATTGAGTTTTTCTTTTCGCTTTGACATCCCATGACCAAAATCAACAACAAAATTGCCAGCATGCGGAATTTGATATGCATAAACTCTTCCTCGATATTCAATGGATAGACGAGATATTCTGGCCTAGTCTATGCTACGCTCCAAGACGCATAACACCCAATATCCGAATCCGGGAGAAAATAAACAGAGATGAATGCCGTTCGGAGTACAAAACAATGGATGACCCTCGCCGCAGGTCACTTTTTTGCCGGTCTGGGAGTCATCGGGGCCTTTCTACCCATCATCCCGACGGTCCCTTTTTTAATCGTGGCGGCGTATTTTTATAATAAAGGCCATCCTGACTTTCACCATAAACTTATGACTCTCCCCAAAATCGGTCCGCTGTTAGCAGATTGGGAGCAGCATAAGATAATTCGAAAGGAAGCCAAGTGGGGTGCGGTCGGAATGGTGGTTATGCTTTTCGCCTGGCCGATCTATTTTCAACATCACAATCTGGGAATGATGATTGCCCTTATTTTGATAGAACTCGCCTTGATCATTTTTATCATCACCAGGAAGTCAAAGTAATTTTCTTCCCCTGACAAAAGCAGGTAATACTTCCAAGCATCTTTAATCCATTATCATCCATGAGAATTCCTGAGCCATCGGGACAGGCAAACAGGGGCCGCTTGTGCTTTCTAGTGTAAGAGATGAAGGCCTTTTCATAACGCAAAGATTTTTTATAGTGGGGAAAGAACTCAAAAGGCACAAGCCCGAGAGATTTTAAATTTTTGAGATGCACATAATTTTCATCTGCATCAAAGGGAGGATGGCCGGCCATGTAAATTGACGGCGTGATGATTATGCCTCCGGCGGATTCCCCCGCCAGCACTCCTCCCTGCATAACAAATCGCTGAATGCGAGGAAGCAGGCCGGACTTACGAAGAGCATTCAAAAAATAAAAGGTATTCCCGCCACCCAGGTGAATAATATCGCTCTTGAATGCCAACTCCAACATGGTTCGATCCAATGGGCGGTCGACCGGCAAGAGAAGAAATTTTGAGACATGAAAACGGCGGTAGTGAAGTACAAAATCTCGAAATTCTATGTCGGCATTATACGATGAAGCTGGAATAAAGGTGATACTGGGATGTTTGTGTTTGGTTAATCTTAAAAGCTCTCGATCGAGGTCCCTATTTTCTTTGGGCGTGCCACCACTATATAAAACCAGCCGCACCCAAGCCTCTCTAAATACTTTCGCGAAAATCGCGAACTATTTTGAATAGGCCATTCATCAACGTGGCCATCTGTTTTTTATACTTGTAGGCCGCGCCCCCATCATGCTGAGGTTGCTTCTTTTCAGGATCAAGCAACTGGTGGCCGGCGAAATCCTGCACGAGTTGATAAATTTGATCAGAGGATAATTTTGGCTTCTGCTGAATCAGCTTCTGCACAATAATGGCCACTGAATTACCGGTGATACGATCATACTTATTTATCACGGAAGAACGCATGCACACTTCCAAAAGTAATTTGTCACGCTCCATATTCGCCAGCGCCGCCGCCTTGGCAATAATCTCCATGTAGAGCTTCTGGAAACGGGCCACCCGCTTGCTTCTCCCCCCATTAAGCTCGAGATCCTGCTTCTTGGCGTACTGAGAACGGGCCACATCGATAAACTCTACCGCCGAAAGCGTTTTTGCCTTACAAAGCAGAATTTGCGGCAGTTCTCGTAAGATGTCCCGCATGCAGAAGACGGCGTCACAGGTGATTCCATCGGGGACCTTGTAAATTCCTTGTTTCGATTTAACTCTTTCAAAATAACTAAACTCGCTCCGGAATTGGGTGATCAGCCTGCGATGTTTTTCAAAGACTGACAGGACCATGTCCTTTCTCAGCCCAATTTTCCTCAGGAGATTCTGATCTTTACATGCCAGAAACTCGCGGTCGAACTTTACCAATGTCGGGTGGTGAGCATAGCTGTGAATATTATTTTTTTTCCTGGACTTTAAAAAATCAACCATCTGGACAAAATTCTGAACGATGTATCGGGCCTTGTGCTTCTGCTCCGTGATCGAGGTGGAAAAACGTTCCACATCATCGTAACGATACTCATGATGGAACATCCCGAACTGTCGGACAGAACCGTAATCAATAATCCCGCCATCCATGAGAATGTTATCGCCGTCCCAGTCAAGCCAGCAAAAAATATATTCATCCTCGAAAGAGGCCGTTACAGTTGCAAAATCTTTCACAATTTTATCTAAGAAAAGCTGGTATTTCTCATGAGGGGCAAAATGGCCTTTGGGAAATCCGCCATTCTCCTGCTCACGTGCAAAATGATAGTTAAAAAGCGCCTCCAGTCCTTGATAATTCCCCTGCCTCAGGTAGCGAAAAAAATGTGAAGGCCGCAGCAAATTGGGATAGGCCCGGACCACCACCGCCAGCTTGCCCGGATATTCCAAGATGGCCAGGGCACGCTCGGTGCGAAGTCCGTTTTGATGAAGAATCTCACTAAAAAAAGCGGCTTCGACCGCCTCGTCCAGATCACACATCCCGCATCCGTAGGAGATGCTAGGATCACCATTTTTGAAAAAACGTTTTTTGAGTGACGTGGCAGGAGAAAGACAGGTTGCCCCAGTCCCTCGACAGGAAACATCATACCGGGTCCCATGATGGGCAATCGTCCCGTTCCAGATACTGCGTCCATCGCCGGAGGTCTTGCCCGTTTTTGAAGGATGCTGAAGCTGAAGGTACCGGGTTGCCATGTATTGATGGGGCCGGATCTCACTCTCGGGATATTTTATATCGTGGATCTGGTCATATTCATTGATGATAAAAAGTCCGAAAGTATAAAGCAGCTCTTTTTCTAGCTCAGGGTTTATATTTCGAGCATGGTTACTTGGAATGAGTCCCATCTCGCTGGCAAGATCATAATTAAAATAGGCCACCTTGCCTTTATGTCGAGAACGGGCCTTATAGTTCACGCATAAATCCGGCACGGCCTCCATCATTGGATGCTTGCCATTAAGCTGCCGAAACTGCTCGTACCGGAGCCGCGTCGTTTGTTGAGGAGCAGATCTTTGTCGCGCCATACCCCTATTGTAACTAGAGCAAAGTATTTCACCCAGATGATCATTTTTTCCTGAGACATTCAGTCGGAGAAGTGGCATTTCAGATTTTCTTCTGTCACAATGGATTTATATGACGAAGAAAGCGTTCATTTTCTTTTTAGCAATGGGGTGCGGTTGGGCATGGGCGGAAAATCTGCCCGGGGTTTATGAGTTCGCCACGTTTTGCCATCAAATCCGCAGGCCCTGTGGCGTTGTGCTCAGGCAAAAGTCAACCGGCGGGGCGGAAGAATATTCCGCCACCATATGGAAAGGTGATCCTTCGATAAGCAAGACCGTTCCAATAAGCAAAACTAAATTTAGGCATATTGATCACACATTCCATCTTATGTACCTGTGGAAATCATTCCAAGAAGGGCCCTTTCCTCTCGAGAAGCTGCCCAAAAATGACCAGATGGTTTTATTGAATACCACCACCAGCAAAGGGCAACATCATCTTCTGGTCCCCCGCTATAGCTCCGACCTGACCTCGGCTCAACAGACAGTCTTGGGTTGGGAGCTTTTTCTGAAGGCCCAAGTCATGAAGGTCAATTCCATGGCATTTAAAAAAGATTTCAGTAAACCTTAGAGTCCGTTCAAGATCCGGTAAATTGATTCGATTTGCTTCGGAACCGAAAAATGTTCTTGAAATGAGCATTTTAATTTATTCGCTCTTGTGCTCGAGGATGAACGTTCGCTCAGGAGCGTTGCCGCGGCATCAAAGATGTGGCCGAGATCATCTGAGTTCACCGCAATATGCCCGAACTCATTTCGCAGCCATTCAAGGCTCCCTCCTACCGGGCGTCCGATGACGGGAACACCGAGGGCCATGCTTTCAATCCCCAGCAGGCCGAAAGGCTCCGGCCATAGTGAGCTAAAATGCACAAAGGAAGATTCGCGAATATACTTCCAAAGATTTTGAGGTTGGGACCAATTTATAAAGGTAAGAATGTCATCCAGGTCACACTCGTGGGCCAGGAGATGGAGGGCCTTTTCCAGTGGTCCCTCTCCGATCATGAAGGCCTTATCCAAAGGAACCTTCGATTCCTTGAGGTGATGGAGCAGATTGATAAATTGAAACGGCCCTTTTTCCTGTGCAAAACGGCCATACCAAAGCACGGAGGTACCGCAGCTGGGGCGATAGTTATTCACCTCACTCATTTCCGGCGGGGTAAAATAGGGCAAGGTTTTAAAGATTTTTTCCGTCGCGATTCCGTTAATTCCCAGCTGATCCCTGACGTAGTCAGAAAAGACCACCACTCGCGTGCTCGATTTCATCAATTTAATCTGTTCTTTGATGAGTTTATATCTCTCGGCCAGCTTAACCGGATTCAAGGCCGGCCCACAGCCTTGGCCGTAGTGAATGGCAAAGCACTCGAGCCCCATCTCGCGCCAGCAAGGCGCCAGCTCTTTGCCACAGGACTTGCGCCCCGTCAGGCAAACTTCTCTATAGTCATGGACTTGATAAATAAGCGGACAATGGGGATGTTGCTCATGCCAAGCTTTGAGCTGTAAAACCAGCGCCAAATTCGAGGGAGAATGAGTCCAAATTATATCCGGCTCATGCACGTCTTCGAGATTTTGCCCGAGCTGAATGTTGTATCCGGCCTTTTGCAGGACATAGCAAAGTGATAAGATCGACGTTCGAATTCCTCCAAGGAAGGTCAATTGATCACTAATGAGGGCGATTTTTTTCATTGTCTTACACGCACCTATTTAGCACATTTCCCGCTCGTGAATTTTGCGCGATCAGACTGATACCCCTGATTCACACAGAGGACTTGGCCATCACCTAAGGACAGCTCCAGCAAGAAGGTGCGCTTGATCTCGGCATGAGGTTTAAAGTCACAGCCGGTTATGCCACATCCCCAGCCAAGGCCAAAAGATGGTCGAGATTTTTTTGCAATAAGAGCCAACTTAACATTATTTTGCGTTTGCACCAGGACCCGTTCGCCTTCTACCAGACCGGCAATGACACTTTCATCTATCGTGCCAACCTCAACTCTGACACCTTCGCGTCTAAGAGTGAGCATGAGTTTATTTCCATCCAGCTCAAACTTTGAATCTGCAAAATCTTCCAAGAGGACAGTTCCTATTTTCTCAGAGATCATGCTGGCATTTACATACCAGTTCGAGGATGCATAGACTTCGCCCTGAAATTTTGTGAGATAACCGTATAAGGATTCATTGGCCTCGGTGGCAGCATGGCCGAGTTGGATAGATAAACAGAAACAGGCCAGAATCAAACGCTTAAAAGTCGTAGATATTAATGACCGTGACATCGCTCCTCCAGTAAAGTTCCCAGGCCTCCAAAAACAACCCATTTTATGAAACGGGCCTACACTACCACATTAATAGTTGCGCCGCATCACGCGTAATCATCGAGGCCCGATTCCCTGTAATAATTTCAAAAAAACAACTAAAGTTTGGGCGAGAATGCCTAATTAAGGTACACTGTGGGGCATATGGTCAACTCCTTAAAAATCATACTGTTAGCACTCATCCTTGGAACGGTTACCGCCCAGGGCTCGACTGTGCAGGATATCTTTAGCGCCATTCTGGCCCAAAAAATTTCCAAGGTGAAAAAATTGATAAAGGACGTGGGAGTCAATGCCCAAGATGAGAACGGCAAAACTCCGCTGATGGCCGCGGCCCAGGCCCCCTTGCGGGGATTATTCACCTTAAGCGGGCGCAAAAATAGAAAGATTGTTAAATATCTTTTGGATCATAAAGCCGATGTTAATCTTAAGGATAATGACGGGCGAAGCGCCCTCCATTATCACGTCAATAAGTACAACCTCTATAAGTACGATCAAAAGAAACTCGATCTGCTCCTGAAAGCCGGGGCCGTGGTGGATGGATGCGATGCCTCTGAAACCTCCCCTCTCCTGTTGCTTACAAAGATTGCCCTTCCTCACAATCCCAACGGACCTTTTCATGTGCAGCTTGCCGCGAAGTTGCTTTCCCTGGGTGCGAAGGTCAATCGCGTGAATTTGGCGGGAGAGACCCCACTGCTTGCGGCCACGGAAAACGGACATCTGGAGATGGTAAAATTATTACTTTCAAAAGGTGCTGATGCTAAATATATCGACAACAGCGGACTTACTCTGCCAGCGCGCGTGGCCCGCGATCACAATATTCAGTCAGCCGAGGTGAAACAAATTATCTGCCTCTTGATCAAAGCTGGTGCCAATGGCGGCGATCTCACCGCCATCTGCAAATAGCTCCTTATGGGTTAGCGCTTATATACTGCTGCCGCTCGCTCTCGCTGATTTTATCCCACCAAGTCTTGCCCACTCCCCAATCTCCTCTCTCAGCTCCCGGTCTTGTGTAGTACCACCAGTTAAACCAGCTTCCGATGGCATAAAAGACAGCGGCCCCGGTAAAAAATGGAATGGCAGAGGCATAATGAGTTATTGAACTTCCGATCAAAGAGGAAAACAAAAACGGACCGTAGGCCGCCCAGGCCCCAGTCCAGCCAAGACTTTGTGCGCCTCTTCTGGGAGAAAAGGCAAAGACAATGGGATATTGGCGAAAAGTGGCAAAGTTACCGATACCCGCCATCAGAAAGATCCACAGCATAATTCCGACAAACGCCGGAAACTGATCGAGGGATGTTGGGGTTAAAAATCCTCCAAAGATCAGGGCAAGGCAGCCAAGAATCATTCCACTGCCCGAGATTTGGGTAAAGATACTACCACCCCATTTGTCAGCTAAAGGGCCGCCTAAAAAGCGCACCGCCGATCCAATAAGTGGGCCCATAAATGCATATTTAAGCGGATCTGGCGCAAGGGCGGCATCCATTCCCGGAATATTCCCATAAATAGTTTTGATCATGAGGGGAAACGCAGCGGAAAATCCGGCGAAGGAACCGAAGGTCATGATGTAGGTCCAGGTACAGAGATATCCATGCTTATTATCGGTCATATCTTTTAGGATCTTGCCGATCGAAGGTTTCTTCATTGGAACGCTTCTTAAGTACACCCAGCAAACAACACCGGCGATAAAGAGCCAGGGCAGATACCAGAAGGCCGCGTTCTGAAGCCAGATATCCTTCTTTACCACCTTATTGACGGCAACATCGGTGACGTTGCCGGCCTCATCTTTCTTGACCACCGCCATCATGCCCTTCGTCAGCTCGCTCTCTGTAATCACGACACTTTTCACCGCTCCTGCTTCATCCTTCATCACAGTTACAAAGTGGGCCAGTTCCTCGTTGGCAACAACAACGTCCTTAATCAGGCCCGCTTCCTTAGTCACCTTCACATCAAAGACAGGAGTTGCCTTGGTAAAGAGCTGGGGTGCCCCGGCGGCACCCACCACGGCAAATCCGATAATCCAAGGAGTCACGAACTGAACCAGGCTCACACCCAGATTCCCAATCCCGGCCTGAAGCCCCATCGCTGTTCCCTGTAATCTTTTT
The DNA here is from genome assembly GCA_001769855.1 of Bdellovibrionales bacterium GWA2_49_15. GTDB lineage: Bacteria > Bdellovibrionota > Bacteriovoracia > Bacteriovoracales > Bacteriovoracaceae > GWA2-49-15. The sequence continues at coordinate 774,527 of MEPP01000001.1, forward strand.
GGAAAAAAAAGACTCGATGAAGGCATATAGGATGAGAAGTCGCCGCCACCGAAACCGCAGAGGAATGAGATAATCAGAAAATGTAGGTAAGGTGTTTCGGGATTCTGGACCGCAAATCCCAGCCATAACATGGGAAAAAGTTTAATGAAAGTTGCCACTGTCAGGGTGGCCCTTGTACCGAAGATAGGAATCAAAAAGAAGTGAATAGTTCGCATGGCACCGCCCGAAAGACCGGGCATGGCGGCAAGCCAGAACAATTGCATGGTATCGAACTTAAAGCCGATCGCCGGAAGGCGAATGACCACGGCGCTCATCACAAACCAGGTGGCAAATGAGGCCATAAGACTGAAGGTCGTCACACCAAGAGTTCCCCAGGCCCTTGCCGCTCCTTCCTGCTGCCAGAATTGCTGATTTTCAGGTTCCCACTTTGCGAGCCATGTTGACATAACTATTCCCCTTATTAATGAAGCAAATAATGTTTTTTTCCTAAGCTAATTGAGATGCTTGGCCAGTCGTTTTCCTAATGTAATGAGGGTAAAGGTGGGAGGAAGCCCCCAGGCCTCCGGGATGACGGAGCAATCTGAAACGTAGAGATTATTATACCTCGTCATCAGATTTGAATCGACCACATCCCCTATTTTGGCCGTGCCTCCGGGATGTCCGGCGATGATCATGGTTTTAAAAATATTTTTCGCCCCGGCCTTTTCCAAAATACTTTTGGCGAGATGGTAGCCGGTATTAAGTCGTTTATGATCATTGGGCGTTAGGACCTTTTTCACGCCCCCGGTATCGGTCACTTCGCCCGACAGGTCATCTTTTCCTTTAACCATGATTCCCACCGCCTGCTTGTGATTGAAGGCATTTTTAAAATGCAGCTTCTGCAGGGAAAGAAGGGTGTAGACAAGAGGATATAAGGGAAGATCCGACAGCATTATTCCTTCTTCAGAGAGATGGACTCCGCTGGTCATGGGGACTTCCCCACCACCGGGGAGTTGGTCGAGAAGACCAAAGGCCAGCACCATGGGATCGACAAAAAAGTTTTTCCCGGCCTCTTTAATGCCCGCCCTTCGCAGAAGGACCGGTGTGCCCAGTCCTCCGGCCGCGATGATGACATTTTTAGCATGGGCCGTGTGGACAGAACCCTGATGGGAATACTTCACACCCTGTGCGGTGTTATTTTCTATAATAATTTCCAAAACCTTTGCCTGGCTTAAGAGCGTGGCTCCGTTCTTCGCGGCCTCATGAGCATAATTTCGGGCAGTCCATTTCGCCCCGTGGGGACATCCGGTAAAGCACATGAAACATCCCAGACGGCATTTATCTTGGTAGATAAATTTATCCAGCTGCTCCCACTTTATTCCAAGGTTTTTTGCGGACTCGGCAATGATTTTTGAATGGGGACCGACAAGTTCTGCCTTTAGTTTTCCGATAGGAAGGTCTCTTTTGGTTTCCTCGATCTCGGACCTAATGTCCACCCCGTACTTTTCAAACATAGAAACTGGCGGTGGGAAGGCCGACGCGCAAAATATCGAGGTACTGCCACCCACGGTGGTTCCCTTGCCGACAATCATCCCGTCGGATGTAATCGTATAATTTTTGCCAGGCATTCCAATGATTCCCATGGCCCGGGTTTTTGAACCATCAAAGGGAACGTCATTTCCCCATTCCAACATCAGGACCTTTTGTCCCTTTTTTACAAGTTCTCGAGCGACACTGGCCCCACCGGGACCGGTTCCGACGACAATGGCGTCAAATTTTGTAGTTGTATTCATGACGTAATTTATAGCAATTCGGACATGGATATGCCATTTCTTTTGTGCGCCAAGATAAAAATCCTTATCATTTTAGTACAGCAAATCTTAATTGGGGCATCTCCACTATAAAATTATTTTTTGATGATTTAGACTATATGATTGATAAAACATAAATTTTCGAGGAATTGCGATGACTCAGAATCCTGATCAAGAACCGGTTCACGAATTTCAAATGAAATGGTGGGGCTGGGGTACAAAAACTCGAAAGGCCGATCTCGCTCTTTATCCGGGAATTTTTCCTTATATGAACAAGCATTTTGGGATTTTGGCCAAAACCCAGCCGGACCTTCTTCCGATACCGCTGAAAATTCCTCCTCACACCCTATCTTCGCCCGCGATGACGTCCCTGGCAAAGCTCAAAGTCCTTTTTTCTAGCTCGGATGAATGTCGCTTGACTCACGCCCTGGGAAAAAGCTATCGCGATTTGATACTGATTCGTACCCAAACACTGGATAAATTTCCCGATGTGGTTCTCTTCCCCAAAAGTGAACAGGAGATTGTGGCAATCTTCCAGTGGTGCGTCGAACACAAGCTGGCCGTCGTTCCTTTTGGGGGCGGAACAAGTGTGGTTGGTGGGATTGATGGCCTAAAAGGTTCGGGGCATGCCGGGGTAGTCTCGGTGGATATGTGCAGCATGGATCATCTTTTGTCTATAGACATGGATTCCATGACGGTAAGGGCCCAAGGGGGAATCTTTGGTCCGCACTTAGAAAAATTATTGAGACAGGAAAATCTCACACTGGGACATTTTCCCCAATCCTTTGAGTTCTCCACGCTCGGTGGCTGGGCCGCGACTCGTTCCTGCGGACAAAACTCCTGTGGTTACGGCGGCATTGAGGAGATGGTTCTCTCCCTAAGAATGGTAACTCCTAATGGCAGCATTGAAACTCTCACGGTGCCGAGGGAGGCCGCCGGACCATCGCTCAAAGAAATTCTCATCGGCAGTGAAGGCATCTACGGGATTATCACGGAAGTGACCATCAAGGTGAAAAAACGCCCGGAGCAGCAGCACCTCTGCATGTATGCCTTTCCAGATTTTATCTCCGCCGCCAAGGCCGGGAAAGCGCTCGTCCAAGATGAAGTTCCCATCACCATCCTGCGCATTTCCGATGAGGACGAAACGGAAGCTTTCGTGGCCATGGCCAAAAAGCCCGCGCCGACTCTCAAAGAAAAAATGGGTGAGATCTATCTGCGCTGGATGAAAATAAATTCGCAAAAATTTTGCACCATGCTCCTGGGGTTTGAGGGCGAGGCCGCGGATGTCAAGGCCCACTATAAGGCGGCGCATACGCTCTTGCGTCAGATGGGAGGCGTGCCGCTCGGCCAAAGTCCGGGAAAGAAATGGGCGCGAGATCGTTTCTTTTTACCTTACCTACGCGATCCTTTTTTGGATCTCGGTCTTCTGGTAGATACCTTGGAAACCGCCACACCTTGGTCTAATCTCCACAACTTGCATCAGGAGATTAAGAGCGCGCTGAAGCAGGTCGCGGCCAGGCAAAATGTTTCATGCCAGATTTTTTGCCACCTCTCTCACTACTACACCAGCGGAGTGGCTCTGTACTTTTCCATTCTGGCCAACCGCAAGGATGGTCAAGAGATGGCCCAGTGGCTGGAGTTTAAGGAGATGGCCAATCAGGTCATCTTCAAAAATAAGGCCAGCATCAGCCACCACCATGGTATCGGAGTTGATCATAAAACTCATCTTTTTCACTCTCCCCTTCATCGGACCATGGTGGCGACTCTCAAAACCCAGCTTGATCCCGAGGGAATTATGAATCCTGGAAAAATATTGTGATGGATGATCTTTTTGATGTGGTCGTGGTGGGAGGCGGAATAACCGGTGCCGGAATCTTGCGCGATCTCACCACCCGCAAGGTCAAAGCACTCCTGATTGAAAAAGGCGATTTTGCCTCTGGGACCAGCTCAAAATCAGGAAAGCTCATTCATGGCGGCCTTCGCTATCTGCGCTATGGCCATGTTAAAACCGTTTGGGAATCTTGTCAGGAACGCGTGCACCTTTTTAAAACATTGGCACCGCACCTGACCCGTCCGGTAAATTTTCACCTGCCTTTTTATCGCCACTCGAAGACCCCTTTCTGGCTTGCGGCCGTCGGTCTTTTCGCTTACGACCTTCTGTCCAGCTTCCGCAATATTGGCAGATTCAAACGAGTCAGGGACGCCGATTTATTTGCCCGCGCCCCCAAACTCAGCCGACAAAATTTTGTCGGCGCGCTTTCTTACTGGGATTGTTTTTGTCTGGATACCCGTTTGACTTTGGAGAATTTAAAAACCGCGCAGAAGGCCGGGGCGCACTGCTTGAATTATATGGAGTTTACAAAACTTGAACATCGCCCCGACGATTATCTCATTACCTGCTGGGACCACCATAATCATTGCCAAAAAACCTACAAAACAAAAAAAATTATCTTTGCCTGCGGGGCCTGGTCGGACAATGTCCTAATGCAAACGCCTTGGAAAGAGCGCTTTGGACTTGCCCTCACTTCCGGAATACACATCCTTGTCTCGCGGGAAAAATTGCCACTGGAGCACACCCTGGCGCTTGAGCATCCGGTGGATCATCGCAATCTCTATCTCATACCCTGGGAAAATCGGGTGCTGGTAGGCACGACTGATAACTTTTTTAGCGGTGACAAAGATCACCTGCTTCCCGGCCGCCGAGAGGTTGATTATCTTCTGGAAACTTTGCGCTTTTACTTTCCAAGCGAGACCTGGAGTGACCACGATATCCTGTCCTCCTACATCGGCATCCGCCCCCTCATCGGTAGCGACACCGGTGCCAAAGAAGAAAGTATTTCGAGGGACTACGTGATTAAAACCAATGGCCAGGGGTTGTACGCCATTTGCGGCGGCAAGCTCACCACCTTTCGTCGCATGGCCGAGAAGCTGGTGGATCAGATTTACCCGAGCGTCAAGGCCAAAACCCGCGCTCCCTTGTTTGGGGCGATAACGGCCTACGCCACACTCAAGGCCGATATGCGAACACAATATCTCAAAATCAATGTCGAGATTATCGAGTGCCTGATCAGACGTTATGGCGACGGGGCACGAGATGCCTTGAGAACCTGCTTTGCCACGCCGGAGGATTATCAAAACATTCCGGGAACATCCTACAGTGCCGGTGAAATAAAGTATTTAATTCGATACGAATGGGCAAAGCATTTAAGTGACATTGTGGTACGGCGAACCGATATGTATTTTTTAAATGGCAATCTGCCCCCGGAAACGTTGGAAGCGATTCTCAAAATCCTGGCCCAGGAAATGAGTTGGCTGCCGGAAAAAATTGAGGAAGAGAGGAAACTTTATGAGCTCTACAGTGAGTTCTTCAGGTCATGAGAGTGTGAGAAAAAAGGCGACGGTTTTTTGCAACCCGCATAGTGGCGGTGCCAGTCAAAAAACCTTCGCTCATCTTAAAAAAATATTGACACCGATTCCTGTCCATCTCACCGCCACCACCGATGAATTTCGGACGCACATTCAGGCCAGTGCCAAGGCAGGCTTCGAGCTGATTGGCATTGTCGGGGGTGATGGCAGTCTCCATTTGGCCGTTAATTGCTTGGCAGAACTGATTTTCAACCAGCAGGCCAAGAAACTGACCTTGGCGGTCATCCCCGGCGGCACGGGCAGTGACTACTCCAGGAATATTTATCCCCAGGGCGTTCCCAAGGATTGGAATCTGTTTTTCCAGCAGGGTCAGGACCGCTTAGTGGACATCGGAGTGATTGATATTATCGAACCGAACCCCCGTAAGATATTGTTTATCAATGCACTCGGGCTGTGCCTCAATGCCGAGGTCGTGAAAGGAAAGAACTCACTACCTAAGTTTTTCCCCTCGCGCTTGCGCTATCTCCTCCCCACTTTGTCCCAGATTGTTTCTTTCAAGCCTGTGTCCATGGAGGTCACCACGGAGGAGGAGAAAATTTCTTTGAAGTTACTCTCAGGCATTGTGTCCAAAGGGCAATTCGCCGGTGGGGGCATGAAGGTCGGTCCGCATGCCAGTCTATGCGACGGACAATGTGAAGTCACTTTAGTTGAGAGGCCGCCCATCTCGACCGTGGCGGCAAATTTACCCAAACTTTATAATGGCAATTTAGGTGAGGTTCCGGGTATTCATCAATTCAAGTCGGCCCACTTTACCTTAGAATCTCCGGAGCCGTTTGAGGCCGAAGCTGATGGCGATCTTATTGGGCTTATTAAAAAGGCCCATATTAGTGTTATTCCCGAGGCCATTATGGTCCGGTTTTTATCTTTTACCCACTGAGCTTCATGCCAAAGAGCGATTACCGAAATAAATATCAGGAACATCTGTCGCGCCTGCCTGTGGCCACGGCACTCTCTGAAAAGGACCTGCAACTTTTGCAAAACTACGCTTTGCAGTTTCGCCCGACTTTCCAGGAATTAAAAACTCTCCACGGAATTTTTGTGGATTTTAAGATGTGGGGCCAGACTTTGGTTACCTCAGAGTCCTTTTCCAGCAAAGACTCAATGCTGAGCTACTTCAAAGGTATTCACCAGCAGTTCATTAAGGAGGGCCGTGCTTATACGCAGGAGGCGTTACGGACAGAAAAGCAACCCGTCTTCACCTACAAACCCCTCCCGCCAGAAGATAAGATCATGGGCACCTGCCCTGTCGCCTCGGAAAAAACGTTGTGCTGCAACCTGCTCACCCTCGATGCGGCCAGAAATTGCGCCTTCGACTGCTCTTACTGTAGCATCCGTTCTTTCTATCCGGACAATGACGTTTTTATCGAAAATAATCTGGCGGAAAAATTGAGTCAGCTCCAGCTTGATCCGACAAAAACATATCATATTGGAACCGGCCAATCGTCGGACTCCCTGATCTGGGGAAATCGGGCAAATATCCTTGATGCCTTAGTTGATTTTGCCCGCAAGAATCCCAATGTCATTCTTGAGTTCAAAAGCAAATCAAACAACATCGATTATTTTCTCAATCGTCAAATTCCCCGCAATATTCTTTTTACCTGGAGCTTAAACCCCGACATCATCATCAAAAACGAAGAGCCGATGACCAGTTCCTTGGCTGCTCGTTTAAAGGCCGCGCAGCAAATCAGCGCGAAAGGTAATCTGGTGGGATTTCATTTTCATCCCCTCTTCATTTATGAGGGCCATGAGGTTGATTACCGAAATTTGATCGGCCAGCTGACGTCACTTTTTACGCCGGAGCAAGTTGCGACAATTTCCATGGGAACCCTAACTTTCACCAAGAAAACTATGCGTCTCATCCGAAAAAGAAATATTCAAAGTAAAGTGTTACAGATGGAGCTGGAGGAAATTGCCGGGAAATATTCCCATACTTCAGAGATCAAGGCCGGGCTTTTTAACACCATCTATCAGATGTTCCAACCATGGCATGGGAAAGTTTTTTTCTACCTGTGCATGGAAGAAAAAAGTATCTGGGACAAAGTTTTTAGGTTTTCTTACGCTAATAATGACGACTTTGATCGGGCCATGAAGGCCGCCTATGCGGGTAAGATACAAAGCTTGCCCTGATACAATTGGTTTTTCTGCATATAGTGCTCAAGCTCACCATGAAAGCTGCGGGCATCAGTCACCCAATCCGGAGCAATCAGATGTTCCTCGGTGGTGTAGGCAAAGGCCCGCCCAATTGAGATGCGGGGTGAAAGATGGGTCAGAAATTCGGCGGCAATGCGCATGTAATCGGTCTTGGATAAAAGCGGAAACGCCTTTCGCTTATACTCCTCGCCCATCACGGTTTTACTCACCACAATGAGATTGTGAAGCTTGAGCATGTTAATTGGCAGTTGCGCCGCCAAGCGGGCCGATTCAATCCAGAAGGCCTCGTTTTCCCAGGGAAAGCCAATCATCAGATGGGTGGCCACTTTCACTTTTGGGGCAAACTTTTTCACTCGTTCCACAGCAGCATAAAAATCGGCGACACTATGCCCGCGATTCACCCGTTTTAAGGTGTCATCCGAAAAGCTCTCAAGGCCAATTTCCAGCATCACCTCAAACCTGTCCGTATACTCATTGAGAAGCAGCAGGACATCTTCGGACAAACAATCAGGCCGAGTCCCAATACTGAGGCCCACCATGCCGGGAAACTGCAGGACTTTGCTATAAAGTTTTCTGAGATGGGGCACCGGGGCATAGGTATTGGTGTAACTCTGAAGATAGGCAATTAACTTTGTGCCGACTGGATAACGGAGCAAGGCCTGCTTGATTTGAGATTCAATTTCCACATCGTAGGCAGAATTCTTCGAGAAGGAAGGATTGGAACAGTAGGTACATCCCCCGACGCCCTGGGAGCCATCGCGGTTGGGACAGGTCATCCCGGCATCCACAGAGACCTTATAGACCGGTGCTCCAAAACGTTGGGTTAAGTATTCTTTATAAAAGAAAATAGGGCGCTTCAAAACTGCTCCTAGTTCAGTCCGTGATACCTTTTCTGAGCAAAGCAGCATATATATGCTGCTTTGCTCAGAAAAGGTATCACGGACCTGAAAAAATGCCTAAAAGTATATGATAAAAGCGGATGCCAAATTCATGCAAATAGCAGTATGTTAGACAGCTTAAATTCTTCTTTCTTTATTAGACAAACTGATACCCTTTTTTGGAGTACGTTATGACCACATCTACCAAGATTTTAGTTGATGGCAATGAAGCCGCCGCCCATATTGCCTACCGAGTGAGTGAAGTTATCGCTATCTATCCCATTACCCCTTCTTCCAACATGGGTGAATGGGCCGATGCCTGGAGTGCAGAGGACACCCCGAATATCTGGGGCACGATTCCAAAAGTTGTCGAAATGCAGAGCGAGGGTGGGGCCGCCGGAACTGTTCATGGGGCCCTTCAGGCAGGATCGCTGTCCACAACCTTCACGGCTTCTCAAGGCCTACTTCTCATGATTCCCAATATGTATAAAATCGCCGGTGAGTTAACCCCCACCGTTTTTCACATCGCCGCCCGCTCGCTGGCCGCCCAGGCCCTGTCGATCTTTGGCGACCATTCAGATGTCATGTCGGCGCGACAAACTGGCTTTGCCATGCTGTCCTCCAATTCCGTCCAGGAAACCATGGATATGGCGCTCATTGCCCACTCGGCAACCCTGAAGGCCCAGCTCCCCTTCATGCATTTCTTTGACGGATTTCGCACCTCTCACGAGGTGGCAAAGATTGAAGAGGTCAGCGACGCCACAATCAGGGCCATGATCAGTGATGACGATGTCATGAGCTTTCGCAAACGCGCCCTGACTCCCGATCGCCCCGTGATTCGCGGCACCGCTCAAAATCCGGACGTCTACTTTCAAGGAAGGGAAACCTCCAACCCATTCTACGCCCGCACTCCGCAGATTGTAGAAGACTGCATGAAAAATTTTGCCAAGCTGACCGGGCGTAAATATGACCTTTTTAATTACGTCGGGGCACCGGATGCCGAGCGCGTGATCATTATGATGGGCTCAGGGGCCGAGGCCGCCCACGAGCTGGTTGACGTGCTCCTTGAGCGCGGAGAAAAAGTGGGACTCCTCAAGGTCCGTCTGTATCGCCCATTTAGTATTGAGCACTTTGTTCACGCTCTACCAAAAACCATAAAATCACTCGCCGTTCTAGATCGCACTAAGGAGCCCGGCGCAATCGGCGATCCTCTCTATCTTGATGTCGTCACCGCCATCGCTGAGACATTCCAAAATGGAACAGCTCCTTTTAAAACCTTGCCCAAGATCTTCGGTGGGCGTTACGGCCTTTCATCCAAAGAGTTTACTCCAGGCATGATTAAGGCGATCTACGACGAATTGAAAAAAGATCGGCCAAAAAATCATTTTACAATCGGGATCAACGACGACGTTTCCCATTCATCTTTAGAATGGGATAAAAATTTTTCAATTGAAAAAGACACGACCTTTCGGGGAATTTTCTGGGGTCTGGGTGCCGATGGCACAGTCTCGGCCAACAAAAATTCCATTAAAATCATCGGCGAAGAAACAGAAAACTTTGCCCAAGGATACTTTGTCTACGACTCCAAAAAATCTGGCTCGGTAACCACATCCTATCTCCGTTTTGGAAAAAGCCCCATTCGTTCAAGTTACCTGATCAGCACCGCCAATTTCGTGGCCTGCCACCAGTTTCAATTTCTGGAGCAGTTTGATGTCTTGGAAAAGGCCGGCACTGGCGCCACGTTCTTGCTGAACTCGCCCTATAGTCATGAGCAGGTGTGGGACCATCTGCCACGCTCCGTTCAAGAAACAATCATCGCCAAGAAATTAAAATTTCATGCCATCGATGCGGTCAAGGTGGCGCGTGAAACCGGGATGGGAGGCAGGGTTAACACGATTATGCAAACCTGCTTCTTTGCCATCTCAGGAATTCTTCCCGCAGATGAGTCGATTGCCAAAATCAAATCGGCCATCAAAAAAACTTTTGGTAAAAAGGGTGATGAGATTGTTAATCAGAATTATAAAGCCGTGGATATGACGGTCCAGAATCTCTTCAAAATTACTGTCCCCCAAAAGGCCACAAGCAAATTTGTCCTTTCAAATACCGTTGCCGATCACGCCCCCACTTTTGTCAAAGAAGTGACCTGTGCCATTATGGCGGGCAAAGGTGATGATCTTCCCGTCAGCAAAATACCCAATGACGGCACGTATCCCGTCGGCACCACTCAATGGGAAAAACGCAACATTGCCCAAGATATTCCCGTGTGGGAAGCTGATATCTGTATTCAATGTGGCAAATGTGCCTTCATCTGTCCTCATGGCGTCATCCGCTCTAAGGTTTACGAGGAAAAAGATTTAGCCGGCGCTCCCGCGACTTATAAATCCACGAAAACCAAGGGCAGTGACTTTGGTCCCGGGACCCTCTACACCATTCAGGTAGCGCCTGAAGATTGCACGGGTTGCGAGTTGTGCGTGGAAATCTGTCCTGCCAAAAGCAAAACGGACTCTTCGAAGAAGGCCATCAATATGGCCCTTCAGCGTCCTATCCGCGAAACAGAGAAGGCCAACTGGAATTTCTTCTTAAACATTCCGGAGTTTGATCGCAGCAAAATTAAATCCCATACGGTGAAAGGTTCTCAGGTTCTGCAGCCTCTGTTTGAATTCTCAGGAGCTTGTGCCGGATGTGGAGAAACTCCGTACATCAAGCTTGCGACTCAGCTTTTCGGAGATCGCATGCTGGTGGCCAATGCCACGGGATGTTCGTCTATTTACGGCGGCAATCTTCCGACCACCCCTTACACCAATAACTCCACGGGAAAAGGCCCGGCGTGGTCAAATTCTCTTTTTGAAGACAACGCTGAATTTGGCCTTGGATATCGCTTGGCGATAGACAAAAAGAAAGTTCAGGCGGAAGAGCTGCTGAAAAAAATGGCTTCCCAGTTAGGCGAGCAGTTAGTGACACCTATTCTGGAATCCAAGCAGAACGATGAGGCGGAAATTTTTAGCCAGCGGGCCCGCGTCGAGGTGCTCAAAGAAAAAATTTCCAAGATGACCACCAGTGATGCCAAACACCTGACGAGCATGGCCGATTATCTGGTCAAAAAGAGTGTATGGATCGTGGGAGGCGATGGATGGGCCTACGACATCGGCTATGGCGGCCTCGATCACGTGCTGGCCTCGGGTGCGGATGTCAACATCCTGGTGCTCGATACTGAAGTTTACTCCAATACCGGCGGACAGATGTCCAAGTCGACTCCGATTGGTGCCGTGGCAAAATTTGCAGCGGCAGGCAGGCCCACAGGAAAAAAAGACCTAGGTTTATTGGCCATGAGCTACGGCCATGTTTACGTGGCGAAGGTTGCCATGGGTGCCAATGATACCCATACTCTCAAGGCCTTCCTCGAAGCCGAACGCTACCCCGGCCCATCGCTGATCATTGCTTATAGCCCTTGTATCGCGCACGGATACAATATGCGCTACATGGCCACCCAGCAAAAGATGGCAGTGGACAGCGGGCATTGGCATCTCTACCGCTACAACCCTGATAGTCCGCAGAAAGGACTCAATCCGTTTGTGATGGATTCCAAGGCGCCCAAAACTCTTTTGAAAGATTACATGGATCAGGAAGCGCGCTTTAAAATGCTCAAGAAAATCGATCCGGCGCGGGCCGAACATCTGTATGTGAAAGCTCAGCAATTTGTGACCGAGAAATACAAATTTTACGATGCCCTGGCCAAATTGGGACAAGACAAGACCGGCTCGACTGATGACAACGAATAACTAAGGGAGAACTGCCTTATGAAACTTGAAACTGTTTATATGGGACTGAAGCTCAAAAATCCAATTTTGGCGGCCTCTTGCCCCATGACCAAAGACCTCGCTCGGGTCAAAGAGATGGAAGAGGCCGGCGTGGCGGGAATCGTTCTGCCCTCACTCTTTGAGGAAGAAATTTCCTACGATCAGCATGCTATGGACCAATTCCTCAGCTACTCCACCCATGATGTCGGGCCTGAGGCCACCAGCTTTTTTCCCGAGCCGGAAAATTTTAAAAATTTTGAGGGCGAGGAGTACCTGGAATCTTTGCGCAAGATAAAATCCAGCGTCAGGATTCCCGTCATCGGCAGCTTAAATGGCTCCACCGCGGGCGGCTGGGTGAAATATGCCAAGCTCATTCAGGAGGCCGGTGCTGATGCTTTAGAGTTGAACATTTTCTATATTCCAACCGAGCTATCGATTACCGGGACCGAGGTGGAAAATCGTTATATCGAAATTTTAAAATCGGTCAAGGCCCAGGTCTCCATTCCTGTTGCGGTCAAGATGGCGCCATTCTTTAGCTCTCTGCCCAGCATGGCCAAGCGCTTTGACGATGCCGGTGCCAATGGCCTGGTGCTTTTTAACCGCTTCCTCGAGCCTGATTTTGATCTGGATCACCTGGAAGCCGCTATGAAACCAAGTTTTAGCACCAGAAGTGACATCCGCCTGCCTCTGCACTGGACCGCCATTTTATATGGAAAGGTCAAGGCCTCATTGGGTGCCACACGCGGTATAAAATCCGGCTTAGATGTCCTCAAGATGGTGATGGCGGGGGCCGATGCCACGATGATCTCTTCTCTTTTTTATCAAGAAGGTGTTTCCAGCGCGACCAGAATTATTAAAGAAATGACTCATTGGATGGAAGAACATGAATATAGTTCAATCGAGCAGATGAGGGGTTCGATGAGTTATAATCATGTCACCGACAAATCGGCCTTTGTCCGGGCCAATTACATGAAGATGCTGAGAAGTATCTAGTCTTTGATTTCTTTCACGATAATGATCGTATCCCAGGATTTAACTATTTTCTCGGGAAAAAGCACGCCTGCGGTACGATCGACACGGGAAACAGGAACCTCACCGCCAACAACCTGATTGCGAATAATTCTTCTCTTTTCCACCCAGTTATCCTTCGCCACAATTTCTATGCTATCAAGACCTGTGGTGAGGACCAGCTCATTTAAAATTTTGGCATTCTCAGGCATGAGGCGAACGCAGCCGCCACTGTCGCGATTGCCGATGGCCGAAAAATGATCAGGCGTGGTTGAATGGAGGGCAATCCCTCCGATAAAAAAAATGGGGTAATTCATCTGAGCGCCGATCCACTGGGAGGATTGGTATTCCTTCCAGATCGTGGCCGGTCGAAAATATCCTACCGGGGTTGTGGCGACATACTCAACGCCACTGGTGGATTTAACTCTGGTCTCCTTGCCGGTAGAAACGGGAAAGGTATACACAAGGTCGCCCTTCACATAAACGCGCATGGTTTGAGCAGAAGTGGCCGTACCTTGCTTGGCCTTGTTCACGATAATCACAACCTCGGCCTTTTGTTCGTCCGGTGTTTTATCTTCGATCAGAAGAGCTTTGTTTTGGCCCCGCTTTTCAGTTCGCTCCAGCTGCGTCACCGGCGTCATCCCAAGTTCAATCGCCATGGCATCGGTTATGGCCTCGGCAGCAGAACCGGCCGACACGACGGTTGGACCGAGGAGGAAGAAGCAGAGCAAGGAAATTGCACTTAGTTTTTTCATATTCATGTCTCTTTAAATGTTTTCTTGGACCGGGATGTAACAAATTTCTGCGCTGAAGTGTTATTTTTTGTAATTATTACCAATTACAATCTGCTACAATTCGCCCGAGGAATTTATTATGAAAAGACATCATTGGCTGATCCTGGCCCTCGTTTTAGGTGCCCTGGCAGGGGTTCTCTGTCATCCCTTTGCCGACTCGCCCGTGGCGCAGTTTATCCTGCAGAATATTTTTGAACCCACCGGGCAGGTCTTTTTGCGACTCATCTTTATGATCGTCGTGCCCATGGTCTTTTGCGGACTTTGTCTGGGAGTCTACCAGCTGTCTGAACATCATGGACTCGGCCAGGTGGTCTCAAGAACCTTGCTCTATACGGTTCTGGCCAGCTCGGCTTCGGTCTTCATCGGGGTCTCTCTGACCAATATTTTAAAACCCGGGGCCGGCATAACCATTCCCCGTGAGTTGGTGGTCAATGGCGAGAAGGTCGAAAAAATTGCTTCCAATGCCGAGAGTGCCAAGCCGATCGCCCAGGCGCTGGTGGAAATCATTCCCAGCAATCCTCTCAGCTCGGCGGTGAAGGCCTTGGACGGTGAGATGCTCGCCTTAATGTTTTTCGCTCTGATCTTTGGCATTGCTCTGGCGCGCATTGAGCGTGAGGGAGAAAAAACGCTTTCTCTGATCACAATTCTCGAACAGATTTACGCCACCTGTATGAAGATCGTGGATTATGCCATGGTCCTCGCCCCTTTTGCCGTATTCGCGTTGGTATTTTCCAGTGCCTTTAAATTTGGTCATCAGATTTTGATCTCACTTTCATACTATGTGGCCGTCGTCTTGGGCGCCTTGCTCCTGCAACAATTTGTGGTGTACAGCGCGCTTTTGAAATCCAAGGGAATTTCGCCTTGGAAGTTCTTTTCCCAATGCCGTGAAGTTTATCTCTATGCCTTTGCCACCGCTTCCAGTAATGCCACGCTCCCGCGCTCTCTGGAATGTGCAGAACATAAGCTCCAGCTCACTCCCGAGTCTTCACGCTTTGTTCTCACTGTCGGCTCGACCGCCAATCAAAATGGCACGGCCCTGTTCGAGGGCATTACGGTTTTGTTTTTGGCGCAAATTTATCACGTGGATTTGACTTTGGGTCAGCAGGTCCAAGTTGTCTTGATGTCTATCCTGGCCGGAATTGGAACTGCGGGAGTGCCGGGAGGTTCCCTCCCCCTCATCATGATTTTACTTCGCCAGGTCGGCATTCCTCCTGAAGGGATTGGCATTATTCTGGGGGTTGATCGCTTCCTCGATATGTGCCGAACCACCATAAATGTGAGTGGGGATTTGGTAATTGCGGCCCTGGTGGATCACAAAAAACCAGCGCTATAGCGAATTCAACAAGATACCCCTCTGTAATATTTACCCCAAGCACTGACTTCCTTGTATCTCACCCAAACTTCGGTAAAATCCTGGTACTTCTGGGGAGAAGGAGACAGGTGTGAAAAAAAGTTTTTTGCTTCTCATGGTATTTTTGTGCTGTTTGTCCCCGAGCGCCCAGGCGCTCTTTAACAGCAAGGCCCCCACCCTCAATCATCTCCATCAGTCGCCGGTGATGATCGCTCTCCTGCAGCAGATCTCGGCCCATCCCGAGCTTTTAAAAGATGCAGATACGCAGGCACGCCTGGTTTTTCGCGACCCCGCCCCAAACTCACGCCAGGACTATGCCGCTGATTTAATCATGACAGATGTGATTGATCAGGTTCATTTTTATCTCAATAAAAAAAATGAGTATGCCCTCATTGCCAAGCTGACGGCGGCCTTGGGCACCAAACCCCTTGAGAACTTTCTGAAGTGGAATGCGGTCATTGATCGTGAGGCCGGGAAATCCAAAACCCTTCGTCGCGCACTCTCTAAAGTGGTGGTTCAGCTCTATGACATCGAGGGACTGCCGATGCCCTTCAAGCTTGATCTGCTGCGCTCAGGACGATTCTCTCGCTATGAGCGACAACGCCGCGCCGGCCAGTTTGCCGAATTGTATAACAATCCTGAAGGTAAAAAGATTCTTCTCTATATCACCATGGATCGCCATGCTGACTTGAACCGCGAACAAGATTTGGGCATCTTCCCTACTACGCGCCCAACTGTCAGCAAGTATCTGGTGCATAAAAAAGACTTCAATACCGAGTACAAGGAAAAGTTTTACAAGCAATACTTCAAAATGATTCAGGCCCAGGAAAACATCGATCACGAGGCCCTGCCTGCCACCGCCAAGGTTGAATTCAAATATCGTTTCAAGGCGTCAAGGGCCAAGCCACTTCTCATCGCCGCCCGTTTCGGAAGCGAAAAAGAGTTTAAATCTGAAACCGCCCAGCTTTTCAATACCATTCACCATCTGCCCCACAAAGAGGCCCTGCTTCACTATTTAAAAAGTGAGTTGGAAACCAAGTTTAAAGTTAAGATGCCGGCGGTGAAGGCGTTCGGCCTGCAACATATTGTCCTCACACCAAGCTTCATTCACCTCCATCGCAAGCTGCTCATTCCTATGATCAAAGAGTTTACCTATGTTTATTTGTATAGCACCGGCGACATGGAATATTTTTTGCACTTACGAAAATGGGTGCGCAATCACTATGAAGAGATCAAAAAATTGGCCACTCAAAAGGGACTGCCTTTTACCATTCCCGACAGAGGCATTTTCCTGCCTCATGTGACGGAGGTGGTGGAAAACTTCTCGATCATGATGCAAATCTATCCGGATCATCCCTGGGATCAAAAATTACCCGTGATCTATGACAGCAAAGGAAATCCGGTTTATCTAAAAGGCGCCGGACTACGGATGATTTTGAAGGCGCGTGATTTTTTAAAAAAATTGGTCAGTATTGAAAACGTTTCGAGTTTAGTCGTGGGTGGCTTGGTTTATGCAGCGACCGGCAATCCCATGCTTTCCTCCATGGCCGGCTCTTTGGTACGCGATGCGGTCACCGCCATTAAGTACGACATCAAGTTCAAAGACATTCTCCCCAGCATGCTTCGAAATGTGGCAGTTGCGGCCATCTTAGGCTCCGGTTTTTCCCCCGGCCGTGTGGCCGAGCAAATTATCTTAGGTGGACTTGCCGGTGCAGCCGAGGCCGTGGCGATCAACCGGCGCGTGGATGTGGGGGCCATCGTTGGTGCCATTCAGGGGATGGTACTGGGACTCCTGCCGAGATCGATTGCCCATCCTACTCTGGCGGGTCTGACGAAAGATGTATATTTTAAAAATGCCTTGATCGAATTACTTGAAACCTCTGTCTATCGTGGAGTCAACGGTCTCATCGTCAGCGTGGTCACAAAGGAAGATATGCTTGAAGGGATGGGCAAGGGTCTCATCTATGGTCTGGGTGAGGCGGGACTGAAAATTGCCATCTATGGTTATCGCTACAAACCGGTTGTCACTTCCGAGGAGCTTAGACTTGAAAATCAATTTCAAAATTCAGAGGGGGTCGGCGTCGGCAATTATAATATCGATCAGCTCATGGTGGACGACACTTTCTTCAGAACGGGCGGAATCATCCAAATGTTCTACGACCGACCGTTTACTTTCGGGAATCAGATTCTCATGAATGACAGCAATACCGGAGATAGTGATACTGAGGCCCACGAGATGAGTCACCGGGCGCAAAACAGGACCTTCGGGATTATTGGTTTTAACACCCGATATGTTATGGAGTTCTTCAAGCGCGGCTCTCACGGTACGGCCGAAGGTGGTAACGTTTTTGAAAACTATCGTTTCTTGAACTCGACCCATCCTGACGCCGCTTTGGCCTTGGACCCTCTCATCGGCACTCCTGTCGGCATGCAGGCGATCGAAGGCACTATCGGCACGACCGGTGGTTCGGTCGGTTCACTAACCCCTTAAGCACTTTCTCGCTGGCTTATCCCTCGAAAGGGCTGCCCGGTAATATTGAGAATGTGCTTGGGAAACTGATCCAGAATAAAACTGGTGATATCCTTGATTGAAAGTACGCCAATCGGCTGATTGGTTTCGTCCACGATCGGAATATGCCGGTACCCACCAACGTGCATGTTATTCATGGCATAGGCGATCATGTCACTAGCTTGCAGAGTCAATGGTTCAAAGGTCATGAATTTCTGCACTGGCTTAGTCTCCCAATCACGCACCTTTCCGGCAATTCGAAAGAGCAGATCGCGCTCAGTGAAAATACCAACCACCTCATTCAGTTCCGAAACCACCAGAACCGAGCCAATCTTTTTCGCCTGCATAAGAGCACAGACTTCTTTCGTCAGAGTTGTCTCCCTTACACAAACCGGTGGAGAAAGTTTCAAGGTGCTTATGGGAAGTTCAAAGGTGGTGGAAGATAAGCTCATCACTTCCTCGTTACTTTCGCCCATAATTTGCAGCTCTTCATTGACCATATCATCCATCGTCGCCCCCTCTGGAAACTCGAATCCTACACGCATTCTAGCATGCTTCAGCGGGGTGCTGGGTGGTGTAACTTAACGTCCAGCGCTTGTCGAGGTCTTATGATTTTCGAGCTTTATCACTTTGTCACGATGTTGAAAGTTGCGGTGGCCATGGCCACAGGTGGTTTTTCCTTATTGCGATAGAGATAGGCATGAATCACACACAGCCGTTTTCCACGAAAGACCACGCGGGCATGACCGGTGAGTTTGTTTCCCACATCCAGCGGTTTAAAATAATTTACCTTAAGTTCGACGGTGGAGCAAAAATCATCCTTCTTCAGAGTGGAAAAAACCGCCACACCACAGGTGAAATCAAAAAAACCTGAAACCACTCCGCCATGGACTCTGCCTGCAGGCGAGAGATGATCTTCGCGCAAGGTAAGGCTGACCTTCACCTCGAATTTTTTGCGATCCACACTTTTGACTTGATAGCCCAGCCACTCACCATACTTATCGGGATGCTGATAATTTTCCGGACCGAAGGACTTGGGTGGTTTTTTTTTCATCTTCTTGCCTTTAATCAGTGTTTATGACGATGATGGATATCCGGCCAGTGGCCATGGGAATGGGTCAGCGTCTCATGCTCGTGGGCATGATCGTGCTCTCGCTCGTCGGCCTGGTCATGGAAATGTTTGTGATGTTCATCGCGATGGTTGTGAGCATGTCGGTGTGTCATGGGTGAGTGTGTATGGGTATGGTCATGCTCTTCCTTATAAAGAAGCCAAACCCCAAGTAACATTATAACTCCCGCAATCCAGTGATAAGCTGGCGGATGCTCTCCCAGGAGAATTAAGGAAAAGAGCATTCCAAGAAAAGGGCCGGAAGCAAAATAGGTTCCTGCGCGTGAAGCACCGATTAAGCGCAAAGACTGTATAAACAAGATAAGACTCACGCCATAGCTGAAGGCGCCAATAACTAAAACCCCGATAGCGTTGCCAACATTGATAGCGCCCTGACCGACGCCAACAGCCAGCAGAATATTAAAAATTCCGGCGGCCAGGCCTTTGGTGGCGGCAAACGTCGTCGGCGATAATTGATCCACATCTCTGGTGAGATTATTATCAATTCCCCACAGGATACAGGCGGCGACAATAAGGAGGGCCGGCATGGAAAGCACGAACACTCCCTCGAAGCGGAAAGTAATGAAGATTCCTCCCACGACAAGCAAGGCCTTGCCAAACCATACTCTCCGTCCCACATGCTCATGGAAAAAGATGGCGGCAATCACGGTGGTGGCGACCGATTCCAAATTTAAAAGCAGACAAACTAAAAAGGCCGGGGCCAGCTGAATCCCATAGGTCAAACAGAGCGGAGCACCGATGCCTCCGGCGATGATCGCCAGGATAAGCTTGAGTCGATGGGCGGAAGAAAGGGCGCGGTATTCGTTAAGAACTTCGGCCCGCCGGAAAAGTTGAACCAGAAAGAGTCCCAGGCCTGATCCTAAATACAGCAGCCCTGCCACCAGGAGTGGGGAAAACTCTCCAAGCCCCATTTTAATCAAGGTGGGTGACACCCCAAAAAGTGCGGCGGAGAGAAGGGCCAGCCAAGGACCGGAAACTTTCATGATACGCTTACAAGAGGGCCTTGAGTTCTGCCTTGGTTAGTCTTGGATGGTAAGGGCTAGGGGCATCCTGATTCTGCATCTTCTTCACCCGTCCCGTGGCGTAGATATATTTATTAAATTCTGCATCCAAGGTCTGATTAAAAAATAATTCTAAGTCGTGATGAAAATCTTGGGTTTGAAACGGCTTAAACACCCGTCTTTCGAAAAAATCCCGCAGAAACTTTTTCAAACCACCTTTGGCGGTAAAAAGCTGGTCCATGTATCCCATGAACCTTGCCCCCTTGGAATAGGCGTCCCGATCAGTCTGGCGGGTGTAGGGCGAATGGCCGGCCATCCGTGAGACGGATAGCTCAGACAAGCTGCTTTGCCGGTAGCCGTCGTCTCTCCAGCTCGCCACCGCTTCGTCGATCCAGCCGGCATTACCCGAAGCTGGCATCACGCCTCTGGCGAAATAGGAATGGGTCAGCTCATGGGAAAGGGCCCAGAGGCTGGAGATCGTCGCGCCACAATACTCCATGCCACCACTGCCGGCGCCATAGACCACGACCTTTTGATGGGGAAAGGGGCCATAATCTTTTTCCAACTCCATCAGGGTACTTTGGATTTTGAGTTTGAAGCCATTTAAGTCTTGATTGCCGTAAACCACCACCGGAATTTCTCTTCCGTCCATGGAACGGTAGCTGAAGGCCAGCTTTCTAAAAGCGCCCATGGGGGTAAGATGGAAAAAAATCGAAGAGGTATTAAAGTGCTCTGGAAATTCCACCGACCACTCGTTTGTGGCCAATAGTTTATCCTCACCATTGGTGAAAATTTCGTGAGCGGTATCGGTGCCGACAATTTTTACGTTAAAATTTATTTTGTACTGATCAAACTCCAAGTTGGAAGGAAGATACTGTTCTAAAAATCCCTGATCCGATAAATCATCCGTCCAGAAAGCACTCTTCACCTGGCGGCCGCTGAAGGTGATATTTTCGCTGATCTGATTTCGGATTTTCAAGGTGTGCACGCCGGGCAGCAAAACGGCGTTGATGAATCGCACTTTGGTTACACCGGAAATATTATACGTCGAGATCGTCACGGTCTTTTCGTCGACAGAAGCCGAAGCTGCTTCCGGAACCAGATCAAAGATGGCGTAGCCAGATTCAGTATTTTCAAATGTGATGGTGGAATCGGCCCAGGCCGAACCTTTGCTCAGGTCATAGACAATTTGATAGTCCGCTTTTATAAAATCAACAAACACGGCCTTTCCCCTATTATCGGCCATATTGATGGAGGGTGGGGCGTTTTCTAACCCGGCGAAGATAGGGTGAGAAAAAATAGTCACAACAATGCAGATGAGCAAGCGCATAAAAACTCCTTCCTTGGAATTACCTAGCGATATTTTACCGCCTAAAGGTTCCTAGGGGGGATTTCAAATGTCACCGTAAGAAAATGTTATATTTATGTATGGTCGAGTGGTCCACTCGGAGTCTCGAACCTTAGGGTTCGCGAGTTCTCTTGAGAACAAAGGTGATCTGACCGCGCTTGACCTCACCGCTGGCGATAACTCGGCCATTACCACCGAGGTCATAGGCGGCCGTAGGGATCAGCTTGTCAGGGTTGATGGCGTAATCTTTAATCAGGATATTTCGGACTGCAGTCGCTCGCACAAAGGCCAGTGACCAATCTTCCGGCTTGTCTCCCCGGCCTTCAATCACCACAGTGCCATCATGCTCACGAAGTGCCCCTGAGATAGAGCGCAGATACTCGTAGGCCTCGGTGGGAACCGTATGGGAACTTACCGGAAATTTAATTTCCCCGGGAACCTTAAACATAACCTTGGCGTCATTCGATGTATCAGTTGAAAATGCGGTTCCTTCAAAGTTGCGTTGCAGGTTATGCAACGTTTCCTGCTCCTCTATATACACGGGAGCGGTGGTGGTAGGGCGCTTAACCCATTCTTCACTCAATCGGCCCTGAGCTCCATCAGATCGCATGCTACTATCGCCACCGCCATAGGCACCATTTTTATTGATGGTGTCGGCCCCACCGGGCGTGGCACCTTCGGAAAAATATGTTTGGATGTTGAGCTTGGTTTCCTCATCGGCCCCCATGAGCCATAGCACCATAAAAAATGCCATCATCGCCGTGATAAAATCGGCGTAGGCAACTTTCCAGGCACCGCCGTGATGACCGGCGTGCCCCCCCATGATCTTCTTCTTTATAATGATCTGCGCTCTTTTGTCGGTCGCTGCCATATTTTATCCTAGGCCGCCTTTTTGGCAGGTGCTGCGGTTCCGCCGCTGCCACGAACGGCGGCTTCCAATTCGGTAAACGATGGCCGATGCTCTGTGGGAATACTTCGCCGGGCAAACTCAATGCATATTTTGGGATTGCAGCCACGGGCCAAGGCCAGCAAGGCCGCCTTGGCAACACCGAAGCACTTTCCTTCCTCGAGAAGCTTATTTTCAATTTTGGCGGCAAGCGGTTGGAAGAATCCGTAGGACAAGAGAACCCCAAGGAATGTTCCGATCAAGGCCGCGGCAACACTGTGTCCGATGGTTTCCTTGCCCTGGGCCAACTTACCCATGGTGATAACAATGCCTAATACTGCGGCGACAATACCTAAACCAGGAAGAGCATCGGCGACGCGGAAGAGTGTCTTGGGTACCAGCTCCTCCTCATCGTGCATGGTTTTGATATCGGTATCCAAGAGATCTTCTAAGTTGTGTGGTTCGACACTGACGGAAAGTTGCAACGTCATGGTATTGCAGAGAAAGGCAACCAGGTGGTGATTTTTGGCAATAAGCGGAAATTTTTGGAAGAGCGCACTCTCATGGGGATTTTCAATATGTTTTTCAATTTCCTGAGGACCTGCGGTAAAAAGTTTGATGAGGTCATGTAAAAGCCGCAGGAGATCCAGATAAAAATCTTTATTAATTTTTGAGGGGAGAAAAATCCCCATGATGTTCTGAATCAAGCTCTTAATCAAATTAGTGGAACAAGAGGCGACGATGGAGCCGATGGCCGCACCCAAAATAATTAAAAGTTCGATGGGCTGGAAAAGAACGTGCATGTGTCCGCCCTCGAGGATATAGCCCCCGATTACACACACAGTCACAATGAGAAAACCGACTAGAGTAACCAAATCAATTCACCATCGTGGTTGTTACAGCATTAATTTCCAAAACATAATGAACAAACTCATGGAGTTCTCCATACGTTCTATTCGGAAAAACTCGGAATTTATTCAGAAAAACAGGTAATTATCCTTAGTGGAAAGGTAAAATTTTCTGAAATAGAAGGATGTCCGATTGTTTCATTTCGAAAGGTCGACCTAACCATGCAAATAGATGTTAGACAACACTGAGAGGGATGTTGACTGCTGCTCTTGGGTAAGACGCAAATGACCGATCACGATAGTGGGAAATTAACTATTCATTATTGGATTCAAGAATCGCTTTCTTAATCAAGGCCTTCACAATTTGCATTTTGAATCTGTTTTTTGCCAGCGGTTTGGCATTTTTTACGGCAATTTCGCCGGCCTCTTCGGCCACTTCTTCGCTGGCAGTTTTGCCTTTTAAGAATTTTTCAACCGCCTCGATCCTGAGCGGAATCGGGGCGACCGCACCCAACACCATTTTGGCACTGACAAACTGGCCACTATTTAATTCAAGGAGCGAAGCCAAACTCACAATGGGAAAATCAATGGAATTTCTCACTCTGAACTTTAGATAACTCTGCTTGGCAGGTTTCTTCTGCTTTGGAATTTCAATTTCTTTAACAATCTCATCCTGATCTAAATTTGGAGACATGGCAAAGAAGTCTGCGGCAGAAATCACTTGCTTGGTGGTGCGAATTTTTGCATCCAAGGCCACAAGGGCCGGCGCCAAATCCGAAGCATTGACGGCCACGCAGGCACAGTTCATGCAACGCTGAACTTCACTCTGAATCACCCCCGCGTCCCAGGTGCAATGATCCTCACAATCCAGACTCTTGCTCGGGCCCGAAGTGCAGGTCGCGGCCCGATCACACTTACTGTAGCAGCTGGTATCGGCTTCAATAAAATCGCCCAAGTTAACCCTTGGAATGGGCACGATTTTTGGCTTTTTCCCTGAGAGAAAAGTATCGATTGAAGCGGCGGCCTTGCGACCGGCGGCGATGGCCTGAATAACGGAAGTAGGCCCGCTGGTTACATCACCTCCGGCAAAGATACCGGCCATATTGGTGGCCTTGGTCACAGGATCAACCACAATCAGACCCCGATCGGTTTTTAAAGTTTTATCGGCAAAATCCAAATCCGCCGCCTGCCCGATGGCCAAGATAATTCTGTCGGCCTTAACTATTTCTTTCTTTGTAAGATCAAAGCTGGGATTAAAACGCCCTTGCTCGTCGAAAACTTTTGTACAACGAACAAACTCCATCCCGGTCAATTTGCCCTTGGATTCCAAAATCTGATGGGGACCGAACGAAGGCATGAGCTTGATTCCTTCGCGCACCGCCTGCTCCAGATCTTCAGGGAAAGCGGGCATGGTTTTACGATCTTCCAGGCAGGCCATGGTCACCTCTTTGGCCCCAATCCGAAGGGCACTGATGGCCACATCCACGGCCACGTTTCCGCCGCCTATAACGAGGACCTTGTCGCCGGGAGGTTGTTTTTTATTCTGCTCAATGTTGACTAAAAAATCCATACCGGAGGTAAGGAGTTCAGATTTCTCCAGCTTCAAGGTTTTCTGGCGCCAGGTTCCCGTGGCCAGAAAAACGCTGGTGAATTTTTTCTTAAGATCGCGCAGCGTTTTCCCTTTTTTTCCGATATCGGTATTGAGTTCAAAGGTGATTCCCATTTTTTCCAAAGCTTTAATTTGCTTGGCCACAACTTCATTGGGCAAACGATAACCCGGAATACAATACCGGAGCATTCCTCCCGCCTCGGGCATTTTATCAAAAACCGTTACCCGATAACCCAGCTTGCGAAGATAAAAGGCGGCGGAGAGACCGGCCGGGCCTGAGCCTATGATCGCCACTTTTTTTGCTAGCTGTTTTTTTGGCGCTTTCATAAACTTCGCGGCGTTGGCGAGAATGTAATCACCGAGAAACCGCTCGGCCTCTCTAATGGAAACGGACTCATCGAAACCATTGCGATTACACGCGGACTCGCATAAATGCGGACACACTCTGCCAGTCATGGCAGGAATGGGATTATTCAGAAGTAACGTTTCGGCGGCCTTGCCGATCTCGCCATCGCGCACTTGACCCATGTAGGTTCCAATCTCAATATTACCAGGGCAGGCGGAGGTACAAGACGGTGCGGCCACCCGTGCTCCCCCGAAGATGGAGTGATAGCGGTTGTCTCCCAGGATGGCACCGCACTTGGTGCCGCCTTTTCTCAAGCAATGAAACTGATTATCCGGAGCGCGATAATACCAACATCTCGGCTCCTGACAGATATTGCCGCCAATTGTTCCCATATTTCTGATTTGAGGGGAGGCCACGGTGCGGGCAGCCTGGGCCAGCACATTGAACTTCTCGCCAATCGCCTTATTCGTCACAATTTCTTGCAGCGTGGTCAGCGCGCCAATATGCAGGGCCGACTTGTCTTCTTTTACGTAACTAAGACCCGGAATAGTTTTCAGATCGATGACCGTTTCGGGACTCTCGGGATGAATTTGGTCCTTGAGGGTACCGAGAAGGTCGGTGCCACCGGCGATGACACTGACTGATTTTTCATCTTTGGCCTTGGCCAAAATTGATTCCGCTTGTTTGAGAGATGTGGCTGCAATATGTGTAAAATTTTTCATAGCTACCCCTTAGGCCTTACCCAGCGCTTTGAGAACTTTCTCAGGCTTGATTGGAATGTCGTTAATTCTGACTCCGATGGCATTATAAATGGCGTTCAGCACTGACCGGGGAGTGCAGGTTACCGTCCCCTCACCAATTCCACAGGCGCCGTACTCACCGGCCCCTTTCCATACTTCCAGAAGGACGGGGTCGATCTCGGGCATGTCTGCCATGGTGGGAATCTTGTAGTCAATCCAGTTAAAGTTGAGCGGCCGGCCGGTTTCTTCGTCATAAATAATTTCTTCGGTCAAGCTCTCGCCCACTCCGATACACTGTCCGCCGATTTGCTGGGCCTCGGCCCCGGAAGCAAACATGACGGTTCCGCAATCATTGACCACAACCAGTTTTAAAAGATCAACTTTTCCCGTGTCCGTATCCACCTCAACTTCCGCAAAGGTGGCGATGTAGGGCACGCCGGTTTTCTCGCTGTTTGGCGCCTTGCTCGTTCTGATGACAATAGGAAGTAAATCTCCCTGACTCATAAGTTCCTTGACGCTCATGCTCGTCGCTTTTGAAATCACGTGGCCGTTTACAATATCCAAATCTTCCACTTTTTGCTTCATGATCACGGCGGCCTTTTCGATCAGACGCTTTTTCAAATCTCTAGCGGCATGGGCCAGCACCTCTGACTGCAAAAAGGAAACGGCACTATCCGTCTGCACGCAGTCTTTCAAACTGGTTTCCGTATCCACCACATGGGACCAGCAAATATCATCCGGCATGATGCCCAGAAAACCCAAGGCCTCAGCACAACCTAAAATGTTACAGGTATTTGAACCAGTCCCGGTCTCAACCGTGGGTGCCTCAAGCATGACTGTACAGTCGGTGTTCAAGGTTATTCCGACCTGGGTTTCTCCACGACGCGCCTCCTGCCATTCGGCATGCCAGGCGGGGTGAAAGGAAAACCCCACGCCGCGTTTCTTTATGCCGAGATCAGCACCCGGTTTATGGCGTTTTTCTCGCCAGCCAATTCCTTCCGCCCCGGCCTTCAAAACGGCAACCAAACTTTTATCCGGACGCGTTCCCCACTCGTGCCCAAAATTTTTAATGGCAAGATCGATGGGGTCCATTCCCAATTTTTCGGCGAGCATGTCGACGACGTGGCCGAAAATTAAATTGAACTGGGAGTTCCCCACCCCTCTCATCATACAGGCCGGAAGTTTATTGGTATAAACTCCATACGACTCCATCTTGATGTTTGGAATGTGCGCCAGGGCGACTTCGGTAATTTCCGTCGGCGCAAACTTCAGGGCAAACATGGTATGGTCGGCATAAGCTCCGGAGTTGCCGATTGATTTAAAATACATCGAGGTGATCGTTCCGTCTTTTTTCGCGCCCATTTTTCCCAGATAAATCGCCGGCTGTCGAGAGTCGTGAAAGCTGTCCCGTCGCGAATGCTTGAACTTCACCGGCCTCCCGGTCTTCTTAGAAAGAAACGCGGTAAAAAGAAAAAATGGCTGATCACCGGTGTCGCCGCGACCGAACTGCCCACCGACATAGGAGCTGATCACTCTTACTTTGTGTATCGGAATATCCAGCATCTGACTGATATGCATGCGCGACTGATCTGTCTCAAAGGAATTTGAACGAACGGTAATTTTGTCATCTTTCCAATCGACCAAACAGCACCAGTTATCAAGCGAGGCCTGGGTGGCATTATGATGAATCGAGGTGTCTTCCACCACCACATCGGCTTCGGCAAAGGCCTTGTCAACATTCCCTCGATCCAAAAACACATCGGCGCCGCCGACAGGGTCTTTGGGTAAAATATTTTTAGGCGCAATCTCCGGGTGAATGATCGGAGCACCCGGCCTCATGGCCTCAACCGGGTCAAGGACAAAAGGCAGAACCTCCCACTCGACGTGGATAAGTTTGAGCGCCTCCTCGGCAATTTCCTCGGTCTCGGCGGCAACCACCGCTCCAACCTCATCGGTCACCCAGCAGGCATGATCACCGAGCACTCGCCGGTCGCGAAAATGCCGCCACATCATCCGATCCCAGGTCACGGTGTCAACGCCATCTGTCCATCCGGCATTGGTGGCCCGAAGCGAAGCAAACTCCGGGTCCTGGTAGGTCATCACCGCTTTCACACCGGGAAGAGACGTCGCCTTGCTGATATCCATGCTCTTGATTTTTGCATGGGCGTAAGGACTGCGCAGGACCTTGGCATAGAGCAGATCCGGGAAGTTGGCCTTGAGAGTGATGTCATCGACAAACTTCACCTGGCCCGAAGCCTTCTCGACCGCATCTAATCTGGGACGATATTTCCCGATAAATTTACGTTCAACTCGTGGCTTAAATTGTTTATTCATTTTTTCCTCTCTGTGCAATTTTTTCTCCGGCGTGGATCACGGCCTTCTTGATTCCCGAGTAGCATCCGCAGCGACAGATGTGTCCGGAAAGCGCCTCTTTCACCTCAACAATAGTCGGCCGGGGATTTTGACTCAGTAAGGCCTTCGTGCTCATGACAAATCCAGGAGTGCAAAAGCCACATTGCAAGGCCGTGCCATGGCCGGGTTCGCATTGTTCGGCGAAGGCCTCCACCACCGGATCATTCTTGGCCAGCCCTTCGATGGTGACGATTTCATGGCCATCGGCCTGAACCGCGAGGGTAAGGCAGGATAAGACCGCCTTACCGTCCATTAAAATTGTGCAAGCGCCACAGGCCCCTTCATCACAGGCAATTTTGAGACCAGTGTACCCAAGCTTTTCGCGCAAAAAATAGGATAAGGTCATGCTCGGAGTGATATCGCTCTCGGGTGAAAACTCGCGCCATTCACCATTGATCTTAATACGAATTGTGCCTTCTAATTTCTTAGGCATGCGGTCCCCCAAATTTGCAAATTTTATTCAACAATAATACTTTGCCGGCGATTACTTGCAATTCAAATTTTCGGGGGGACGTCTGACGGTATTTGTCGCCTATTCTATTCGTTGCACAGAAGCAGGAAAATTGCGAAGGGGGGTTTTCCCTTTGATATAGAGGGCAAGCTGGTAGTTCTCGACTCGAACCCCATCACGCTCCTCGTAATCATGCCAACGATCTAAAAATTCTTTTCGCGGAACAAAGGCGTAACGGGCATGGGTTGAGGGGTCCATGAAATAGAGATTGTAATCGTCATAAGCGACGAGAACCGCATAATGACCATCCTCCCAGCGATTGGGCCAATCGGTTAAGGGTGTCACGCGACGATCTTCGGCCCAGGCCTGAAAATCGAGAATGATAGTGTATCCCTCGTCAAATTTTTCTTCCACATCATCTAAAGTTTGCCTCATCCTGAGCTCGGCCTTCAGCCCCAGCTCTTGCGCAAACTTCAACATATTGACGGGATCAGTGCCATTTTCGGGGGTGGTTTTTAAGGGTTCATAAAGCGAACTTTCATTCCCATCGTAGACTTGCCAATAAATCAGCACCGCAAGCATGGCTGCGGCACCACAGCTATACGAGGTCGCCTGTGGGGTGAGAGGGATTTTCAAGGCATCATCGGGTAGCTGCCACTCTTGAGTTTTACTCAATCCGTTTGTCATTACAAAGCTGAGCAGTCCTGTCAGCAAGCAAACGCTCCAGATTTTTTTTCTCACTGTTCAATCCTTGTCTTACTGAGTCAGAAGAAAGTTCAACATACCGGCCTGATTTTGTCGATAAAATTCCGGCATCGTCTCATAGGGCGGCCATTCTAAAAGGGAGACCTCGACGGTTAGCTGTAAATTCTTGTGGAAAAAAAGGCTCCAATCCTGCATGCCTCCAAGAATTGCATACCAGCTATTGCCATGGGCCGCCCCACCGGGAAATTGTCGATTGCCGCGCATCGATGGATTTAAACCGGCGTATTCCAAGGCCATGGTTCTGGCCAAATTTTGCAGGGGAAATTTTTCCGGAGAATTGTCCCATGGATAATTCACCGTAGGGATTTCTCCTCCATGATAACTGAGCGAAAAAGCGATGGGATTTTCCTTTTGAAATTTCATCCAGGCCACGACTTCGGGCGGCCTTCCATCCGGTGAATTTTCAGGTCCATCAATGGTGAAATCGGGAAAGGCGCGATTGAGGTCAAATCCCTGAGCATTTGTGCGGGTTTTGTTTTCACAGCCATCGGGATTCAAACAGGGCACCAAAATAATTTCACGTTTTAAGAAAAGTTCCTTGATACGTCTGTCTTTCTTCTGTCCTTCCAGCAAATCCGGTAGCAGACGCATGAGAAGTTCACGTCCCACAATCTCGTCTCCATGAATGCCGGCAATGAGGGCCACACGCTCGACAGGCAACTCACTGGTCTTATCGTGCAGCCGAACCACCCAGATCTCCCGCCCTTGCACCGATTTTCCGATGGATTCCAATTTCATTAGCTGGGGAAAACGAGCGCTTAGGACCTGGAGTTCTTTATCAACCTGCTCCTGACCTGGATAACCATCAGTCGTGGCGCCGAACGCAAGAAAAGAGCACAGGAAAAAATGTAAAATTATTAATGATCTCATAAAACAGATTCAAGCAATCCGGCCTGTAATCGTCAAGGCATTCGCAAAAGATAATTGCCTTTTCAGGATCATCTATGTTTAAACTTCAGGGTAAACTTTAGGATTTTCTCCATGTGGCAATTTTTTATAGGTCTATTTCTGCTCTCGCTCTCTTGCCTCACCCGTGCCGCCGTTTCAGAGGTGGCGCTCTCGGATCACGCCCTCCGACTGGCCATTCTCAAATATAATTCCAGCCATACCAAACCGCTCTCGGCGGACGGACCCCATCATCGGATGATGATGGATTTTTTGCGGGAAACTTTGAAGCGCTTTCCTGAGCTTGCCGATTTACCTTTCTATGCTGCGGAAAACCGTTATCTGCAGCTTTCCCTCACTCTGGCTTCGGACGGAACTTCCAAACGTGACCAGGAGATTCAAAAGATTTTACGGGTGGCCAACCGGCTGGGCAAAAATTGTCCCTATGAACTTTCCACCAACTCCATTGAATCCCATCTCAGCTCCCGAGTCCAAAGCACCAACTCCACAACCAAAAAAGCTATCTTGGGAATGACCCTTTCCCCCAGTGGGGCCCGCTGTCAACATCCGCTCATCGCCCGGGCCCAGCAGCTCGGGTTGCATGAATTGGAGTTACGCCAATTTCATGAAGGTAAAAAGCATGTCGTCACGATGAGTTTAAACTCACCTTTTGCACAGGATTTAGAATATGTTGCCAAGGCCTTGCTTGAAACAGGCGAGGCCGTCAATGCCGAGGAAAAGGCCATCATCGAAGCCATGGTACCTGCGCCGCTTGGTCGCCAGAATGACTATTACGAATCTTTGATTGTGCACCGCCCGGCAGCGGAGAACAGCAATGATATCGACGTCGAGTTTATAGACCGCTGGGAACGAAGCGGAGTTTTGTATACCCATCACTATTTTATTCGGGGTACCTCAGTGTCGGATTCTGATCGGGCCTTTAAAATCGAATTGGTGCGGGAATGGGGGCCAACGCGCTCGAAGTAGCTTAGGCGCCTAGGTTATGGCGGGAATCACCGGTCAGCGCCCATTTTTCCAAGGCCTGTCTCATACTTTGCAGCTTTTGCGCAAAGGCGAGATCCCTCTCTGCGGGCGTCCACTGGTCTACATTATCTTCGAGGGCCTCTTGCTTGGCCTTGATGGAAAGCTTGTCCCAGTTTCGGTTGGCCTTATCCATCAGATCCTGGACGGAAGTAATGGGTCGGCTTTTGACAATGCCTTCTACCCAGGCAAGAGAACTGCAAATCTCAATCAGCTCCTGGGCAGCCTCATTTTTTCTCAATTTATTGAATCGCTCTAACGTGTCCATATTAACAGGAAGTTAAACATGGCCGGACTTAGAAGGCCAGACGCTGCGTCTAGTAGTTACTCAAATAACTTCCGTAGCCGGCATCACCTGCGGGATTAAAGCCGGCGCCGATAGATACACCACCTGCCGCGGCAAATGGAATAAAGGTATCGCCAAAACCAAGAGCACCGCCATTGTTCATAAAGAATGTGGTATTCTGCACCTGCAGTCCACTCCAGGTCTTTTGCCATTTTGCATCCTCGACTAACATCCTCGTTTCAGCTTGAATACCAGGGATGGTCATAAGGGTTGGGAGAATAACGCTCCCAACAGCACCGGCCGTGCCAAGCAGAATTGGGGTGCCCCATCCGGCGGCAGGGGAAGAGGTGGCAATCGACCCATCCGGAAGATAAGTCACATGGTTATTCGACAGATAGGTTAATCTCTCGCTCGTCCTTGTTCTGTCTTCTCGAGAATATTCAGCGGTAGGAACAACGGGAGAACCGGCGACAGGATCATGGGCCGTACACACACTGGCGAGATGACCACGTAAATTTCGAGGAGCAGGCGTGGCAGGGGCGGTTGCGGGAGGAACGACCGTCGGTGCGGGAATGGTTTCCGAGCACAAGGTCGAGATCTCGCCGCGCAACATGGCTTCACTGGAGGCCGCGGTTATTTCTTCAGGTGCCAGACGGGCCAAGATGCTCCCACTCGAGGTCAGAAGATAGCGGAGCGCATGGTCGCCACTGGAAGAGTTAAGACTGCTCCGACCATTTTCGATACAATTTAGATTGGAACTATTGCATTTGAGTCGAACCATCATGGCCAATTTCTTTCTGAGCTCTCTAGTCTTGGCAATCTCGGCAGAACCGATGGCCGGAAGATTGGTTGCCTCGGGATAGGCGGCGTTTAATCGGTCCAGCTCCAAATTAATATTGGCCTTCTTATTGATAAGATTGTCGGCATCGTTAGTTCGATTATAGTGCCTTTCCACCTCCGCCAGGCAGTCTTGTAAGGCGGTAAGGATGACATTCGAAGCGGCCGTGCCAATTGCACCGGCACCCATTAGCGTCGGGCCGGGGCACTTTGGTGTCAGGGCTCCACCAAAGATATCGCCCTGATAAAGCAGTATCTGCTTTAGAAAATGTCTGGCCAGTGATGTATCATTGGCCAGCTCAGCGGTGGTCAGGACATCACTGGAATTCACCACACGGTCAGCGCCCGAGCTATTGAGCTTCCTTTCAAACATGGCGCGATTGGCGGTCTGAACCAGAAGCTGTCTTAAGTTGCTACCCTGTGAAATTTTACGATTGGAACCAGGTCCTGAACTTGGCCGAGTGGGGTCAATCACGCTCATGGTGAGGGCCGAATTTTCTGTCTCTCCGCTCTCACTTCGATCAAAAAGATAGGGATGGGAATTGCCACTATTGGCGGCGAAAACCTGCTGGTCGCGCAGCCAACCTTGGATGGCCTCTCTATGATTCGTGGTAGTCCGATCGGCCAATCCCACAAGAGAGCTCAGAGCATTGGCGCCTAACACGTAATCGCTCGACAAGGAAAATTTTGTTGCCGTTCCTTCATTGGCGATATGCAGATTGGTCCGAAGAGTTTCGCGAAAGCTGCCCTCCTCTCTGGCGGCAGCCGTTCTGTCAGTGACGGAAACCTCACAGCCCTGCAGCTGATCGATTCTCGCTCCGGGATTACCACCTGTTAAGGCAGAGCCACTTCCTGCGGCATATCCCGAGCCAGAAGCGCGGATGTCGGCTTGAATTTGACTAATTGTGGTTCCCGATCCCAGGCCTGAGCCGAAGCGGGCCTTGCGGATGGTACAGTCCACACTCTTCAAATATTTTTTCTTAACGGCATTTCCAAAATTATCCAACGCTGCCATGGTGGTCAGCAAGTTAGTGCCGCCGTTTAACGGGGCCTCCGCCAATTTCTTTTGAAAATTTCGAAGAGCACTTTGGGCCTCATCTCTGGCCGCTCGCTGGGCGGTTTCTTCGGTATATGTTTTGTACTTATAGCCATAGTAGAAGGCCTTACCAAAGTTGTTTAAGACCTCAACAAGCTTGGCGTATTTCGCGGCATTGGTAGAGTCGCCCGCACCGCCTCTCAAGATGGCACAGAGACCGGCAACTTCCGTGGCAGAAGTTGCGGCATTACACTTTGTCGTCAAGCTCGCAACCAGGGCACCATCAGCGGGTGGATTGGCACCGGCCAAGAGCGTATTGAGATCATTTTGTGAGCCAAGGAGCTTGTTGATCGTCTGCTCCATTCCGTAAACGTTGGTGGCATCCGATCTGGCCTTATCCAATTTTTGGTCCAGCTGAGCAATGGCCTTCTCATCTTCCAGCTCAAAAAAACTTTTCGGTGGAAAGGCGGGATTGGAGGGGACCTTATTACATTCAGCGCGATCGGCGGCCTTTGGATAGAAGTCACAATGCTTTTCATTATTGAGATAGGCAAGATTGTTGAGATGCCGTTGGCGCAGAAGTTCAATACCTTCAATCAAGGCCCGCTGGGCGTAGAGCTTGGCACGGCGGTCTTCCAAATCCTTAATCTTCATTCTTTGCGGAGTGGTGACCTCGGGATGAGCGGGATCAGTCGCGACTCTCACTTCCACTTCCCGTTGGCGCAAAAACTGATCGACTGTGGACAAATCATTTTCATAGTTTTCACAGGTTCTCGCCGCAAATCTATTTTCGGCCAGCACCTGATTCGTGAGAAGACAGAGGCCCACAACAAGTCCAAAGATTCGCTTAAACATATGTAAAACCCTCAGTTCCCCAGCCTAACAATTCTGCTCTACAATTATTATCGTCGAACTTGAGCGTTTTCATGAGGTATTCTGCTGGGTCTTGCAAGAACTCTGGTCAAAACCCTTATAATTCGGCACGTTGGTTAGCAGACCAGGGGACTTATTGACTTTGATAACTGCCACGGTTTGTGGGCACTTAGAGGGGAAAGAGGTGCTTGGGTAGTCAACCTTTACCTTCGCTACGGTAGTGGGCCGCTAACATTATTTGTTTCGGTGTATTCAAAAGTTCCATCTTTGTGCTGAATGCAAGTCGCGGTGGCAATGCCGCCAAAATCATCCATGCCTGTCAGGATAAATTGCCAGGATTGGGTTTCAGGGGTAGTTGGAAAATAAAAAAGGCCACTCACTTGCAAATTACCCTCAACAAGATTGAGTACTCCATCGGGACCAGTGTATGAGCTGGAGGATTCATGCCCAGGAAACGAATTCCCTCCTGCGGTAAGCATAAAATCGAAGAAAACATAGAGTGGATCGCTCTCGGGTAGACTAAAACGTCCACATCCCAAAATCCGGGCACCTGGCGGAGTAATGCATTGATGCCCTAGATACGTGCCGGTCTCAACATAACGAGTATTCAAGGGGCAGCAGCCTTCGGCCGCGCAGGTATAGGATGCCATTTTATTTTCGTTCCCCAGAGTCGCGCCTGAGACAAGATCCACTAGCGTAGCTTCGACAAAGAAGTAATGCTTGGTGGGATTATCAGGGAAAGAATCAGTTATATCCGTTTCAAAGACAACTTTAATGGAGTTGTAAGAAAGCTCCGTAAAGGTCATGTGTTGTGGGTCCGACATCTCCCAATCTAAGCGAACTTTGGATAAATCGATATTGCGCTGGAGGAAATAATTTTCAGGGACCGTAAAAATAAATTCAAGGCGTTGAGTGCCTTGGGTAGTTTTATTTTTTTGATCTGGGTCAACTTGGAGATCGAAGGAGTCGCAGTTGTCGGGGAAAAATTCGGCGCGCTTGATAAGTTTATCCGCAATAACTTTTTTGATCGGCAGTGTGAACGAATTACTGGAATCAACTTCAAAGGCGCTGTAGTCACCAAGATAGATAGTGGAAAAACCGTGTCCAAGAAATTCAGGGAGGGTTAGGCCAGGAATCTGATTATCGAGATCGTAATTTGCCAGCATTGAACCGGGGATAGAGCGGATAAGAAGGTCTTCTATAAGAGTTACATAATCGGCATTAGGTGTGAGCATGACCGAGGCAGGCGAGGCGACCTGAAGATTACCAAACAGTGGCATAAATTCTGTGAAGGCAGAGTCATTCGACATTTCTTCGTAAAGTTTGTTGGCAAAAAAATTGCCTTGGGAGTGCGATACAATAATAACTTTTTTGCCGGCATCGAAGCTTTTTTTCACCGTCTGCTTGGCATTGTAGAGTGTCGACCATTCGATGTCTCTGTGGCTTAAGATGAGATTCGCACGAAATGCGGACTCAGCATTCTTCACCGATCTATCGCCGGAAATAGCATTGGTGAAAAATAATGAAAGTGGATTAACCTTAAAAATAAATTTTGAAAGTGATTGCACTTTATCGGAAACCCCGCCCGACTTAAGGACTTGTCCCATCGTCTCTGCTATGTCGGCGACGATGCCTTGGGTTTGGTTGTAGAGCTTGTCTACTTTGATGGCGGCCTCGGCATTCGATTCAAATTTGCTGTCGATTTTCGCGCCGTTGGGTTTGATAATCCTTTTTTTTAATGCGTCCGTTGACGTGCCGGCCTCATCCTCGGTGTTATCGACACCGTTCAAATAATAAATATCCGTTCCGTTCTTTGAACAAGCAAGTTCTCCAAAAGTATTGGCACTAAAAAATGATAGGATTACGAAAATCAAAGCTTTCATAAAACTGCTCCATTTTAGTAGGCAAAATCGGGACGTTTTTTTATAATTCCTTTTATCCAATCCAAATTATTTATTTTCTGGCGCAAAATATCTTTGTCAGCGACTTCGAAGTTGCAAACATTAAATTTTTGTGGCCATAATATTCCATCCCGATCACCCAGATAAATGTTGTTCGTTGCAAAATAGCGGAGTTGTGCCTCA
This sequence comes from Bdellovibrionales bacterium GWA2_49_15, assembly GCA_001769855.1. Taxonomy (GTDB): domain Bacteria; phylum Bdellovibrionota; class Bacteriovoracia; order Bacteriovoracales; family Bacteriovoracaceae; genus GWA2-49-15. The sequence continues at coordinate 810,808 of MEPP01000001.1, forward strand.
TTGTTATTTTCTCTTTCATGTGTCGAAAAAATAACTTCTTTCACTTGCTTCATTTCTAGATGTGTTTTCATGGAGGTATCAAAACCATTAATAACATCAATGCAAAACTGGCTGTCACCTCGCGCATGAACTCTCTCCAGCCCCCCATGCAGCATAAAATCAATCGTCTTCTTGCTCCAATCTTTCCACGCCATCCTCTCGTTATAAGTTTTAAATCGCTCGTTAATAAAGATTTCCACATCGTCTCTCAGTCCGTCCGAATCAGAGTCAACGCCTTCCAAGGTTTCATCCGGGTCTTTTGGAAACTTTGGCTCCTTGTCGCCATCAAAGACGCGCGTGCCATCGGCAACTTTGCGAAGCTGGGCATAGTCATCAATGAAGAGAACTTTCTTGATCCCCTTCCATGCAAGGGTTACAAACCAAGGTGACTGCCCGCCCTCGCAGGAGGTCAGAAATGCAAGCGACAAAATTAACAAGACCTTCATTCCAAATTCCTTTTCCTAAGGCGTAATCGCAAAATTACAATTGCTGGCATATTGCTCATCCGTCTGCTCGATTGCTTCCACAGCGCCAATATTCATGGCGCGATCCAGAGACAGGTAAACATTAATCCGTGCTTCCGTATTAAAAGTTTTCTGTTTTAGCATCGCCAAGAAACTGCTCCAGTCATCAGTTGGTTCTTGGAACTGTGAAATTAAACATCGTGTATCCAACGCAAGTTGTGCAAACAAAGGTGTGGCAATCGTCGTGTCGGCATTTGATTTCACAATTTGGTCAAGAGTCAGTGCCGCTTGCTGCATCGCCTGGCGCTTATTGGAGTTATCTTGAAAATACTCATCAATAAAACGCTCGACATCATCGCGTAGACCGTTGGCGTTGGTGTCAATTCCTGCCAAGCTTTGTTCCCCTAAATCTCCCGGGTCTGAAACTGCCGGGGTGTGGACCACCAGCTGAATGCTGGCAAGATGCGATTCTACCCCATGCTGGTTAATGGTTTTTAAGGTCGCGATGAAGGTGCCAAAATTGGCGTAGGTATGATCCACGGTTGGTTGGGTGGCCACAAGAGTTTCACCGTCGCCAAAATCCCAGACATAGCTTGTGATAATTCTTCCAGCAAAAAGGCTCTCGGACGCATCAAAATGCACAATCTTGTCGCTATGAACGGAATGTTCGAATCCTGCAATCGGAAGTTTTATATCAGGATCAAGCTGAACATCAAAATACTGATCTTGCGAGCTAATTAAGCCAAGGTTGTCGGTGACTGTGAGCGAGATAATGATGCTCTCTTCCTGCAGAAACTCCTGGGTGACGACCGCACCAGTTTTTAAAATCCCGCCCAGGTTCCATGAGTAGGAAACAATATTTCCATCATCGGTTGAGGCGGAAGCATCGCACTTAACCGTCAGCGCCTTAATGTGAAAGCAGGTGAACGCTGCCACTGGCGGGGCATTTAAGTTCACGCTAAAATCTGCGGAACCTTCCGCGTTCAAATTATCCCGCACGGTGAGTGAAATCAGCTTAGGCCCCCCGGTAACATAGGTGTGAGAGGTGAATGCGTAAATGCCTTCAACCGTGCCATCACCCCAGTCAATTGTTCTTTGTTCAATTGTGCCATCATTGTCGATGGATGCGGAAGTATCGCACTCCACGGTGAATGGATTATTAACTTCGTCGGGTACTAAGCAGGAGATCATCGCTATGGGTGCCTGATTCTCCTCCACGTGGACGGTGATGGGGTCTGATGTTGCCTGAAGCCCCAGATTGTCCGTGACTCTGAGGGTGATTTCATAGTCGCCAGGATTTGAAACAGAAAAGTACTCAAAGTTGGTGTCACTAGTAAATTCTCCATCGCTTCCCACTCTAAATTCATAGTTTATGATAAATCCATCGGGATCATAACTCATCCATGGGTCACAGGAAATTGTGAGCGGTGAAGGCGAGGAGCAGTTTAAGATCGCCACGGGCGCAAGGTTGGGCGGCGCTACGTTACCGATATTAAAGTTCTGAGTCGCCTCGCCCACATTGGAGGTTTCATCGTAGGCACGCAGGGTGATATTGTAGTTACCGGGAGTGGCGTAGGCGTAGCGCAGATATTTTCCCAAAACGAAGGGGTTGGCGCTTGAGCCACCCTCAATCGCTCCCCCGCAACCGGTGCGCGGAAACGGAGCAAGAAAAGCGCAACCACACAGTATATTTTCGTCAAGACCAAATTCCGGCAAATCGGAATTTGGTCTTGACTTTATTCTGATATATGCGAAAATAGTCGCAAGGACACATCATGCAAAAAAAAGCACCTCTGGCACGATACATTCATTCGTTTGTAAAAAAACTGGCCTTAGAAAGAGACAAAATGGCTTTTATTTCAGGGCCTCGACAGGTAGGGAAAACGACGGAAGCGTTGAGCATAGGCAGAAGTTTTAATGAGCATCACTATTATAACTGGGATCAAACTCAATTTAAAAAGAAATGGGCAAAGAGTCCTGATTCAATTATTGAAGATTTCACTACCAATAATCCAAATAATACAAAATTGGCCATTCTCGATGAAATTCATAAATCCAGAACCTGGAAACAAAAGCTGAAAGGTCTCTACGACGTCAACCATGACCGGATGTGTTTTTTGGTAACGGGTAGTGCAAGGCTAAGCATATACCGGAAAGGTTCAGATTCTCTCATGGGGCGATATTATCATTTTAGACTTCATCCATTTTCATTGCGCGAACTACTTGCCAAAAGGCCTCTGATGCCTGATGAAACGTTTAAGAATCTGTTTGAGGATGAGCCAAAAAAAATTAGTGTCGACAATGTAAAGATTTTGTCACGTCTACAAGAATTTAGCGGCTTTCCTGAACCTTACCTGGCTCATGATCGTAAGATATTAAATCTGTGGAGAGAGGGACGAAAGGACAAAATCATTAAAGAGGATATTCGTGACCTTTCTAATGTGCGAGATATAAGTCAAATTGAGGTCTTGTTAGAACTTCTGATCGATAGAATTGGCTCTCCACTTTCAGTGCAATCTTTAAGAGAGGATTTGAGTTGTTCGCATGATAGTGTAACAAGATGGCTCGGTCATCTTCAGGAGCTTTACTACTATTACCCAGTTACACCTTATTCAACCTCAATTGCACGGTCACTTAAAAAAGAAGCAAAAATCTATCTCTATGATTGGAGTGAAGTCGCAAACGATGGTGCCAGATTTGAAAATATGGTTGCCGGACATTTGCTCAAGGCCTGTCATTTTTGGCAAGATACCGGAGAAGGGAAGTATTCACTTCACTACTTGAGAAACAAGGATAAAAAAGAAGTTGATTTTTTAATCATAAAAGATAAAAAACCTTTTTTTACAATTGAATGCAAGCTCAACCAAACACAGCTAGATACGGAATATCAAGCCTTTCAAAAGGTCCTAAAGTGTCCGCACATTCAACTTGTTCACGATCACGGGCATTATCGCAAAATTAGCGACAACACGTACATTATGAGCGCCGAATATTTTTTAGAATGGCTCGTCTAGTTTTTGAAAAGAATCTTCTGCCAACATTTATGGCCGTTTTTTTAGTCCAATAAACTTTATGGTACCCTCTAAACTTTGCTAACTTATTACTAACGATTCCTCAAAGTCTCAACCATATGTGACAACAAAGCATCTTATGTTTTGGGATATCATGCCTGCGGATGCGATAGGTTCGCAGGAGTTTTTAATCACGCTTGATGATCGCGATGGTGGAACGGCGACGCAGCTAGTTCCTTTCGACGTGTGTTCTTGCCAATTGGTCAATCCTTCCGCGCCAAGTATATGCGCCCCCTAGTGCTGCAAAAGTTCCATGACGCTTCCGGGACGTATTTAGTCTCAAAAGGCCATGATACCTACCCTCCAAGTTCCGCCCATTATATTATCGATATTAGTGTGGTTGCATTAGATATCGGACATTAGACGCACTTCTCTACCATAAAGAGCGTGGCACTTAGAGGGGAAAGAGGAGTTTGCGGGCCTCTTCAAAATAATTCTTTTCTTCCCAAATGCCATAGCTGAAAAATTGCATTCCGGCCGCCCAGGTGGACTGTCGGACGGCCATGACGAGGGGCTGGTGGTTGGCCCAAAGATTGAGAGGGGCCAGGCGGTAGGAGGCAATGCCGGCGGAAAAGTTACCGCCTAAATTAAGGCCGTCTTGAAGGTAATCAAGCCAGCAGTTGGGACAGTTGCCTTCGAGACCACCCGACATTTCTGCAGCGGTGGTCCACTGATAATTCATGGCCATGATCTGGTCAACAAGGCCCAGCTTGAGCCAAAGAGCGGCGTCCTGGAAAACGGCATGGTAGCCGTTCCAGATTCCCCAATTATATTTTCCGATGGCGGCCATGCTCAAAGTCACGTTGGGGCGGGTGCGATTGATGGTAGTGCGAATCAGGGTCACGGCTTCCGTTACCATCTCGCGGCGCCACACATCCCAGGTGGCAAAACCGGCGGGAACGCCCTTGGAAAATGGATGCTGGAGATCGTAGAGAAATTCCCCGTAACCCCCATCACCTTCTTTCTCAAAATCGGCCGCCATGTCGGTCCAGCGATACTCATTCCAGCGGATGTAATCCAGATGCACGCCATCGACGGCATAGTGGGAAACAAAACCACCAATCAGCTCGGCCAGATACTCTCGGGCCTCGGCAATGCCGGGAGAGAGGCAGAAAAATTTAGGCATGACCTTTCCCGCCTTATCCGTGGCAATCCAGGTGGGGTGTTGAGTGGCGGCGCTACCGGCGGCCTTACTCATGGACTCAAAGCTGTTGAACCAGGCATGAAAACTCAAGCCCCGTTTGTGGGCCTCATCCAGGGCGAAGGCCACCGGGTCGAAACCGGGAGAACGCTCGCCGATATATCGGCCCCAGGGTTCAAAGGTTGAGGGATAGTAGGCGGTGCCGCTCTGGCGAACCTGCCAGATCACCGCATTGAGGCCGGCCTTTTTCACGTTATCTAAAATTTTGCCAATCCTGACTTTGAGCTTTTCGCCCTGTAGGATCGTTCCGTTTTCCTGAAAAATTTCCCAGGTGATAACCCAGATTCCACGAAACTCAGCGGCACTGCCCCACGACTCCAGAGGGGATAAAAAGAGAACGGACAATAAGGCGACAATCACAGCAAGTTTCATAACTCAAGATGCTATTATCCCGGAGGGAACTGGTCAACCTTTTACTTAGTGCAAATAGAAACCCAGAAGGAGCGCAATCAGGCCCAGAGGAAATCCCACAGAGAAGGCGAGAAAGATTCGATCTGAACATTGGGCAAGCTGGGAAAAGTCAGCATTGGCATCCACCAATCTTTTGCGTTTAAAAACCGGGACAAAGCACAGGAGATTGGCGCTCACCGCCCCTAGGCCTGCGGCAATTTTGATCAAATGGAGCGGGGTTAGGGGAATCAGAAAAACCTGCATGGCCCCGGTGATGAAAACTCCCAGGACGAAGGGAAGCTCGACATATCGATCGATCGTATCGTGGAGCTGGGCCACGGTACGAGTGAGGGCGAGATCTTTTTTCGCTCGAAATTCGAGCACCATCTCAACCGCGATACACCCACCCCAAAGACCGATAAAAATTAAATGCAAAAAGATAAGAGCGCTCATGGGAGATGAGAATGCCATACTTGAAAACGAACGGCAAAAAATACCTGAGCGCCCGGCCCCCCTCACCTTTTTGCTAAAATTAGAGTTTAGGTACCATGACCCTTTTGGGACCCACTGCGCTGCGAGCAGCTGCAGTGGGTCCCAAAAGGGTCATGGTACCTCCCAAAAGGAGCACCTATGTGTCGTTTTCTGGCCTATAAAGGGCGTCCTCTTCTCATGGATGAGATTCTGTACGGCCCAAAAAATTCTCTGATCTGTCAGTCGATCAATGCCCACGAGATGGAAGAGCCCCTTAACGGCGATGGCTTCGGGATTGGCTGGTATACCCACGAGCTCTCGGATACGCCCGGACTTTTTACCTCCATTCGACCGGCCTGGAATGATCGCAACCTGCGCTATCTGGCCCAGAAGATTAAGAGCAAATGTTTTTTCGCCCACGTCCGCGCCGCCAGCAAGGGTGAGGTGAATGAGTCCAACTGCCATCCCTTCCATTATAAAAAGTTTCTGTTCATGCACAACGGGGATATCGAGGGCTTTTCGGTGATTAAGCGCTATATGCGGCGCGAGCTGTCGGATGAAATTTATGATTGGATCAGAGGACAAACTGATAGCGAGCATTTCTTCGCCTTGTTCATCGACAACTTAAAAAGTGTCAGTGAAAATCCCGGTCTGCAAGATATCGTCACGGCCTTTAAAAAAACTTTGGCCAGAGTCGCCGAGATGAAGCGAGAAAATGGCGCTGAGGGGTGCACCTATATCAACTGCGCTCTCACAGACGGCAAGCACATGGTGGCGGTTCGCTATGTCTCCGACACCAAGGAGAAGGCCTCCACTCTCTACTATGCCGAGGGGGCGCGCTTTGAATGCCACAACGGAATTTGTCACATGGTGGATGCCCATAGTCCCGAGCATGCCGTCTTGGTTGTTTCGGAAAAACTCACTAGCATTGAAAAAGATTGGAAGGAAATTCCCACCAATCACATGATCACGGTGGATGAGGATTTAAAGGTGGAGATCATTCCGCTCATCGAGGGTGTCGCGGCAGAGGAAACTAAAAAGGCCGTCTAGGCAGACCCGCGTCCTCGTAATGCCAGAAAGGCGGGTGGCGATCCATCTCCGCCTGATCCTCACTTCGAATCGTGAAATTATTACCAATGGTCGGACAGGTGGCCGGATAGTGAGTGGCAAAAAAGCTGGCAAAGGTAGGGGCCTGCCCCGATTCTTTCTGCTGACGCCACCACACGTCTTTTTCCAAAACTTTGTTGGGCAGGTTCGGATTGGCCCGCACCAGGGTCTGATAGTTGTTGGCCAACTCGTCAATATTTTCTCCGCGCACATCCATTTCATCGGCATCAGACGGCAGGTAAGTTGTGGAGGCCAAATCATAGGTGACACATTTATACTGCGCGCTCACCACATGACTTGTGCTGTGGAAAATTAACCAATCAGAACTTCGGACGGCCACCGTATTTTCCTGCTCACAGTATCGCACAATAATTTGATTGCCCGCGACCTCGAAGCCGATGGTCGAGGCCTGGCGCTGATAGGAATAAGGATCGGAATCAAGATGACCGAGACTACTTGGAACACAGTAGCTTCCCGAGGGGACCGCACGGCCCTCGAAGGCCAGAGAATCTTCATTCGAAGGCATGCTACGCCAGGGACACACCGCCCGCGCGAGGGGAATGATGATGGGGCCATCGGGTAAAAGTTGACGTTGATCGCGCGCCAGGTTGCGATACTTACTCAGCATAAATTGCATGAGACGCGCCTTCATGGCATTGGCACCGGGATCGTGGGCGGTGCTCAAGCGCTGGTATTCGGCCCAGGTCTGTTGCACCTGTCCGCTTAAGATGTACTTGGATAAAAAGGAAAATTTTTTATGCCAGGGATGCTGGGAAAAATGAGCGCTCATAGTGCGCGCGCGATAGCGTTGATAATCTTGGCGCGCCAGGTCCTTCACCGCTTCGTAGGCGATGATGATATGGGCGAGAGCACGTTGGCAGGGCGTCCGGTAGCGCAACCCCGTGGGCGTGGCCTCAGCCGCCAGAACATGGGAGATTCGAGTGGTAAGATTGCCCACGGCCTCAAGCCCCTCCCAGCCGCTTAAGTGGGAACAGTCCGCTTCAACCGCCCGGGCCGGTGCTGAAAAGAGCAATACAAGAGCGAATAAGGCAGACAAAGTAAATCCCATAAACACTTATCGGCGACCTTATGGGGTACGTGATACTTTTTCTGAGCACAGCATAAATCCCGTGGAGAATTAAGGGCTTGGCCAACAGCTTGTGACTCTCGTTTTGCAGAGAGAGGGAAACCTTATTCAGGATTTATCTATGCCAAGGAAAAAGTTAATTCGCAGTTCGACAAACCCTTATCACGTCACCGCACGCTCAAATAATCGGGAGTGGTTTTATATTCCCTCAAGTGAGGTCTGGGAGATCACCCAGAATCTTTTGCGTCGGTCTGAAAAGCACTTCGATATCAAGCTGGAAGCGTTCGTTTTAATGAGCAACCATTATCACATGCTCGTGCATACTCCCAAGGCCAACATCGATAAATTCATGCACTTTTTCAATAAAAATCTGGGCCAAAAAATTTCCAGAAAAGCAGGAAGAATCAATCGTATCTTTGGCGCAAGTTATAAATGGAATTTGATCTTATCGCAAAGTTACTATGACAGCGTTCTACGCTACATCTATCAAAATCCTATGCGGGCCAATCTTGTCGAACGATGTCAGGACTATCCTTATTGCAATTTACTTTCAAAAAATTATGATCAGGAAAAAATTGCATGGTTAAATCAAAGGCTGTCCGAAAGAGAAGTCGAGCGAACGATTCGAAAGCTTCGCCATCCGATTATCGACGTCCAGACTGACTAACGCACCATTCTCGAAAAGTATCACGTACCCTACCCGTTGATAAGGCTCCTGGCACCTCGTTAGGCAAAGGCTCCTGGCACCTCGTTACTTCGGTTTTCCATTCAACTCAAAGAATTTTTCCATGAGCCGAATTTCAGTCTGAGTTGGCTTCAGGCCATAGAACCTTACCCCTTGGATCAGATAAAAATCCTCACCGTGCGGCTTTCCACGCTCAACAATTTTCGCTAACTCTTCCTTTGAGATCGCGGGAGAAATGTAATCATCCATTTTGAGAGTCAATGATGTCTGAGCAATTAAATTTCTGAACTCCATATACGTTTTGGCCTTTAAAACCATTTTAGCTTCCTGTTCGATTTTCGCCATCTCCTGCGAAGTTTTTTGGCGGGCAGGCTTAATGATTCTATTAAACGGCTTAGGTGTCTGTACCTCAGAGCTGTTGTCTGTTGAGAGCGCAGGATTGGAGATTGCGCCTTTTTCTTTTTCAATTTTTAAAATAATCTGTCGAACTCTTTCTTCAAGTTCTTTGTCGTCTACCGCCTTCTGACAGGAAATTAATAATGGTAATCCTAGCAAAAGGGCCATGCTGAGTAATCGTTTTACAAAATAGTTCATATCTCTCTGATCGGGTTTTTAAGTATAAAATTTAGCGGGCTATACCACAGCACATGGCTTGTACGGCATGGACACCGGTGATAGAACATCTGGTCGCTACATATCTTACTCCGAAGGACGAAGTATGAAGGCCTCTCATTTCACCAGTGCTAGGGCAGCTATTAAAGGCGGAGATCATATATTCTCCGGCCGCACACACTAAGGTATCTGCCCACCAATCAGCAGTGGTAGAGGCAGAGTTAGCGGTACGCAGCGTGCAAAGGCCGGTGATCAAGGTAACGGTCGACCCACCGAGGGAAACATCGTCCGTAACATATAAGTCCCCACCGACAGTTAAATTTCCTCCTGTCGTGACGTAGCTTCCCGAAGCTCCACCCAAGGCAATCTCATAGTTACCACTGGTGTTCGCATCGAGCCCAATCGCTACGGACATGCTCGTATCGGCCAAGGAATTGATACCCAATGCGACTGTCTGACCTGCTGTCGCCTGTGCATTATATCCAAAGGCGGCACTCGATGAGCCACTCGCAATGGCCCCATAACCTGCGGCGATAGAGCCATTACCGCCATTGGAAGCTGTACCACCATTGCCAATGGCCAAGGTGGTTGTACCGGTGATGGACCCATTGACAGTCAGTGATGTGGCCGTGGCGGCACCTAAGCTTGGTGTGGTAAAGGATGGTGATACTGAAAAAACGGCCACCCCAGTTCCAGTCTCGTCACTGAGGGCGCCAGCAAGCCCGGCGGAATTGACCAGGGTCGCTTGTTTACCACTAAATTGAGTTTGAATGGCCGAGGTCACACCACTGACATATCCAAGCTCCGTCGCCGTCACGGCCGACACAGAAACATCTCCTGTGCCATTGGACACCAGGGCGAAGTTGTTGCCCAAGTTGGCCATCTTATCAAAGGTAATCGCCGCCGTGGCACTGACGTCAATGTTGGCAATCGTACCGTCAAAAATATGAGTCGAG
>MEPP01000002.1 GCA_001769855.1 Bdellovibrionales bacterium GWA2_49_15
CTTCTCTTCTGATTTTATGAGCGAGAGAAAACAACCTGCAATTCAAACAAGGGAAGACCTTGAATGAAATATTTACTAGATACAAATATTTGCATTTATATCATTAAGAAAAAACCAGAGCAGGTTTTAAAAAAATTCTCAAGGATGAGAAAAGCAGAAATGTATTTATCATCAATCACCATCGCTGAATTAATTTATGGCGTAGAGAAAAGTCAGTACAAGGACAGAAATATGGATGCCCTTGATGACTTTTCTGCCCCCTTTGATTGCGTTCATTTTTGCCATGAATCTGCCAAAATATTTGGACAGCTCAGGGCCGAACTTGAAAAGAAAGGCTCCATGATTGGTGTTTTTGATCTTCAAATTGCTTCTATCGCAATTGCCAATGACATGATCCTTGTAACTAATAATGAAAAGGAGTACGCAAGGGTGTCAGGCATTAAAATTGAAAATTGGACTAAGGAAGACTAGGAATCATGCTACCTCGTAACATCGATTATAGGGCATAATCGTGTTAGAATATATACTTGACTTGCAAATAAATCTGGAATCTATGTGGAAAAATCAAACGCTCTTAAGATTATCAACATTTTGAACCGATGAAGCTCAGTATGGTTTTTGTAAAAGAAATTGATCAAAAAGATGAGAAGGAGAGATTAACCTGGCAAATATTCACGACATTAAATATTAATAATGTCCTCGAATCTGAAAAAGCTGTTGAGTATTATAAGTGCCGTTGGAAAATTGAAGAGCTAAACAAATCGGCCAAGACAGGCGTCACTTCACGGATCTCATGCTTTCAAGAGGCCATACTTTGGAGAACATAAGTGTCTGGATGGGCCACTCAACAATCAATAGAACTTGGAAGAGTTATAAAAATAGACAGAAGTATCATATCCATTATGCAGTCTGACACCTAATGGTGCTAACCTACTGATTCTATATAACGATCTCTTCATTTTACGTTTGAACATAGTGTCAGTTTACTCTATCATAGAGTAAACGTTTACCTAATTATAGTGAAAATATATAAGAATAGCGACGAGAAAAGACCACGAAAATGAACCAGAAACTAGCTGAAGACTTGAGGATCGCCAAAGATAAAGCGCGTGAACACATAATAAAAAGCGGCGATCTTCCCGTCATGACATTTAGAAGGCTAAAAAAGCTCAAGTGGCTAAGCGAAATAACAAAGGGCTGGTACATCCTAAAAACACCAGATGCCGATGATGGAGAAAGTACACTCTGGTATGCAAATTTCTGGGCCTTCTTAAAATATTTTCTAACTGAAAACTACAAGACCGATTATTGCCTTAATCCCCTCTCTTCAATTTTTTTAAAAACAGAGTCTAGTGCGATACCGGCCCAAGTAATCGTTATTTTAAAAAATGGAGGAGGACGCACTCTTGAACTTCCGTTTAAAACTTCGATACTTTTCTATCGCGATGAAAAGAATTTCCCAGTTGATATTGAGGAGTTTAAAGGACTCAATATCGTCGAGTTGCCAAAGGCCATTACAATGGTGCCTGAAAGTTTTTATGCCAACTTTGAAAATGAAGCGGAATTGGCCCTTTTGATGATCAAGACCCCTGGAGAGATAACAAGACACCTCCTTGATAACGAGCAACCTGTTAAAGCTGATATTATTTCTGGTGCCTATGAATTTTTAGGTAAAAAAGATTTTGCGACTCAAATTAAAAAAGATATGGAAATTCTGGCCTATACGATTAGGCCAAAAAATCCTTTCAAGAGGGAAGCGCCAATACTGAGTCATACCAGAATTAAGTCCCCGGCCGTGGCCCGAATAGAGCTTCTCTGGAAAAAATTTAAAGACGAGCTAAAAAAAAATATCATCCCTCCGAATCTAGCAAATGAAGATTTAGATGGGATGCTTGAGAAAGTGGAAAATATCTATGTACATGATGCGTACAACTCACTTTCCATCGAAGGTTATGCAGTAACAGAAGAATTGATCCAAAAGGTTTCTGATGGAAGTTTTGACGCCGAAGCAAATGAAGATGATAAAAAGCAAGAAGCGGCCATGGCGGCCAAAGGATATTTTTTAGCATTTCAGGAAGTAAAAGAATTTATAAAAGAGAACTATGGAAAAAAAATTGATCAAATTGAATTTAATACTCAAGTTCAAAATTGGTACCGCCAATTATTTACTCCAAAGGTTCAGTCAGGTCTGGCGAAACCATCATTGTTAACAAGTTATCGAAATAAGCCCGTTTTCATAAGAGGCTCAAGGCACACTCCAGTTAATTATTCTTTTATTGGTGATGTGATGGAGAAATACTTACAAATATTGGATGAAGAGAAAACTCCTTGGGTCAAAGCTTTGCTTGGCCATTTTATCCTCGTGTACATACACCCATTTCCTGACGGCAACGGGCGCACGGCACGTTTCCTCATGAATGCTGTTTTAGTTTTATCTGGGTATAGTTGGACGGTTGTGAGACTAAAAGAGAAGAAAAATTATTTCAAGGCCCTTGAGGCAGCTTCTGTGGAAGGAGATATCGACGGTTTTGCAAAGTTCATTAAGCAAGAACTTGAAGTAAGCAGTCGTTGGTCGCTAGAATCAAAAGAAAGCTAGAGATTAGTTTGCGAAAATTTCAACTATAATTCTTAAGTGGCCAATGATATCGTGAGTGAAGAAAGCTCTTTATGTTACACCTAAAAGTAGAACATCTAGATGGACTCGTATAATTCTTTGAAATCAATTTGGAAGAAGCTTGCAGTTAAGGGGCAAGTGAAAAATTATTCTTCTTTTGAGATTTGGGTAGTAGAGAATGATACTTATGGCCGACCTATTGCCAGAATTCTTCCGCCCGGCTTTAAAACACCCAAACAAGTTGATGTTGACGCATTCAAAAGAATTGATGGCGTGTCAATTGATAAACACAAGAACTGGTGGAAATTCTACGACTTTTCGACAGTCGATGTTTATTCAAGCGGACAAAGAGTATTTGTTTCCGCAATTTCCAAGACCGCCGTTGATGAACTCCATTTCGGAAAAGTTGAATACAAAAATGAAAAATGGGGCGAACCACTAAGGGTAATTGTTGACGTTCGAAAAAATAAAGATAATCAACTCAGTGAATATTATGTGACCGATGTCGGTTGGCTTGATTATGAGAAGACCTTGGAAATGGCGTGCACTCATGAAATTGATAATGCCAGACCAGTTTTTCCAAAATCAGGACGTCCGTATATTCGAAGTAAAAGGGACAAGAACACTTTAAATAATTTTTCACAGATGAGAATGGTATGAAAGCAATTAAGTACCTCGTATTAATGACTGCGGTATTTGCCTGCGCAGTCGCAGTAAACATGCACCGCTTTGGATACAATTTAAACGATGGTTTTTGGAGAACCCTGATGTTTCCCTTTGAAGGGACTGTCTGGGCCCCAAGATTTACCGAGGACAATTTCAATAAGATTAAACAGGGGATGTCAGCAAGTTCTGTTCGAGAAATTTTGGGTGAACCGCTGAGACAGGACTCGGAGTGTTCCGAGATTTGTTTTTGGTATTATACCGGACAGGATACAGGTACTGCCGATTTTGATCAGCGTTGGATTGTTTTTAACAATGCCAATCAAGTCATGGAGATCAGAAAGAGTTTTTTTATTGACTAATAATTTCATCTATAATTTTCAGTAGTCCAATGATAAAATGCCCCTAGCTCTTATCGTTACACGAAGTAGTGCTGACGTTTAAGGAATCTCATGCATCATTACTACCAACAAAAGCGTCCTTGGCACTGGGAGTATCTTGGAAAGACCCGGCAAAAGAACTTGCAAAAATTTGCAAGAAATGGACCCAGGAGAAACTAAAGTGCGCAGTGACGGGTGAGCTGGCATCCTACGTTTTGGCCCCTATCCTACTCAAGTCAGCACCTACGAAGTCTATCTCAATGCAGGGACTATTGCCGAACTAGAGGCGGCGGCACGTTTAGTCGATTTAAGACCAATTGAGGGTGGGAGACTGATTTTGAAAACCACCTCTGGCAAAATCAGTGATGATCTCACAATCAAAAAAGAAGGCCTTGTCTTTGCGCCCTGGCCTAGAGTTTATACAGACCTTCGGCAAACTGGTGTAAGAGGGGAAGAAGCGGCAGAACATCTCAAGGAGGTCATGCTTGGCCGATGAACTAGAACGATCACGCCTCGCGCGAACCATGGCGGAAGCGGCCTTGGTTCGCGTTGTTCATCACTATGGAGGAACGCCTGAGTTTGTCGTTCTTGGTGGTCTTGTTCCAGAATTACTTTGCGCCTCTTCTGGCCAGCTTCATGCCGGAACGAGTGATATTGATGTGCAAGTTGATCTTGAAATTTCGAGTGGGTCTGTCCAAACCAAAAGATTAGAGCTGGCCTTAAAAAATGCCGAGTTTACTCCCGAGAGTGAGCGGATATGGCGTTGGAAAACAAAAAGTGCCGGCGGTGGTATGGCCCTTGTTAAATTTGAACTTCTTTCCGATCAAGAAGATACGCCATCGAATTCCACCCTTCGCTTTAAGGATTGTGAGCAATTAGGTGCCGCCAATTTGCGTGGGACAGGATATGCGTCTCGTGAGTTTACCATCCAGACGATGCATGCCAAAGTCGGTGATCAAAGGTTAAAAGTAAATGTGAACGTCGCAGGCCTGGCCGGATTTCTTCTTGCTAAAACGGCAGCGGCCCATTCAAGAAGAAAACCAAAAGATTGGCATGATCTGGCCTTTGTCCTGCTCCACAACGATGCAGGCGGCAGTAAGACGGCCGCAGCTCAGGTTAAGGCAAAGTTTGGGAATGAAATCAACAAAGGCTACATCAACACGGCCTTGAAAGAATTGAAAGCTAACTTTGAGAGACCAACAGACCAAGGCCCAGCGGCTTATTCACTTCAGTTCTGTAGAGATCACTCAGATGTTAATGAGGCCACAGTTCGCGCAGATGCCGTCATTGCTGTCCAAGAATTTTATAATGGGCTCTTTTCTTGAATGATGAGTCATCCTCTTTACTTCTTCGCCATCGCCATCGTTTCCTTCTCAACTTCTTGAATCAGATCGTTGATACTTTCTCTGAGCTGGTCGATTTTCCTTGTACCCGTAATATCATAAATTAACCCCCATCATCAGAAAGGCAAACATCAAGGAAAATTTTGGAAGTTTTTTATCGTATAGATCCTGATGCATTGCAGAACTTCACTTTTAAAGACGCGTTTCACAAGAACCGCCCAGGGGGTGCGATATTCGACCCGCTCTGTATCTCGAAGGGTCCGACGCTTCGATTTTTTTTGCGGGATCGATAGACTTCGCTCTCGGTGTCTGGGCGAAAAACTCCATGATAGCGGATGAGATTAATGCGCGGAGGCGGGATAAGGGAGATCAGGTGTTCCAACAATTCCTCTTCGGTAAATCTTAAATGAGTGGTTCCATCTGACCACTGGTTTTTCTAGCGCCAAAGAATTCGCCCCTCCTCCTCTCACTCATGAAAGAAAGTTTGGTAATTTCTGGAAACAACTTAGTAATCAGCATCAGAGGTGATACGCATTTTCTCCTGCATGCAATTGGCGGGATTTCAAAGAAAGTATAAGTAACCAATTTTTCAATCTCTTTGGTTTCAGTCTCGGAATATCAGCACCTAAACACCACCAAAGGAAGTTTAGTGTTTGCCCTCAATCGCATTAACGACTTCCGTGATTTTCAAAACGGCATCGGAATTCAGTGAAATACTATCAATGCCCTGCTCGATTAAGAAACGAGCAAAGGTTGGATCGTCGCTTGGTCTTTGTCCGCATAGGCCAATTTTTTTGCCCTTTTTATGCGCCCCTTTGATGGCCATCTGGATCATTTGAAGGACCGCAGGATCATTCTCGTCGAAAAGATAGGAGAGAATTTCACTGTCCCGGTCCACCCCCAAAGTCAGCTGGGTTAGATCATTCGAGCCAATGGAAAAACCATCAAAGATTTCAGCAAACTGCTCGGCCAAGATGGCGTTGCTGGGGATCTCGCACATGACATAGACCTCCAGACCCTTTTGGTGCTGCTCTAAACCATACTTTCGCATTTCTTGCAGGACTCTTTTGCCCTCATCGACCGTGCGACAAAAAGGAACCATGACCTTCAGATTGGTGAGTCCCATCTCCGCTCGTACCTTTTGAAGCGCCAGGCATTCTAAGCTAAACGCCTGGGCGAAACGCTCATGATAATATCGGGCGGCCCCGCGAAACCCGATCATGGGATTCTCCTCTTTTTCCTCAAAAACCTCACCGCCCAGCAGATGTGCATACTCATTACTTTTAAAATCGCTAAGGCGGACGATGACATCTTTAGGATAAAAGGCGGCGGTGATGGTGGCGATGCCTGAGGCCAGCTGATCGACAAAAAACTGCTTTTTATCCTCATACCCAGCGGTGATTTTTTCAATCTTCGCCCCTACCTCAGTTTTTGAAATAACATCAAAATGAATTAAGGCCATGGGATGAATCTTGATAGTGTTATTGATGATAAATTCCATCCGCGCCAGACCCACTCCATCATTGGGTAGAAAAGAAGTTTTAAAGGCCGTATGGGGGTTTGCGATATTTAACATTATCTTGGTTTTTGGTCGGGGGATTTTATCCACCGCCAGCGTCTTGTGCTCGTAAGGAATGAGTCCTTCATAAACAAAACCCTCATCACCACTGATGCAAGAGACGGTGACCTCCTGGCCAGTTTTTAACAGAGACGTCCCCTTAACGGTTCCCACGATTGCAGGAATGCCCAGCTCGCGCCCCACAATGGCGGCGTGACAGGTCCGCCCTCCCTTATCGGTAATAATCGCGGCGGATTTTTTCATGTATGGTTCCCAGTCCGGCTCTGTTTTCTCTGAGACGAGAACCTCACCTTGCTGAAAGGCCAGGAGATCGTTCAGGCTATGAATAATCCGGACTTTGCCTTGACCAACTTTCTGTCCGATGCTGTCCCCCGTGAGTAGTGTCGGGCCCGTGCCCTTTAAAGTATAAAGATCCAAAAAGGCTCCCTTCGCCTGTGAGTGTACGGTTTCAGGTCTGGCCTGAAGGATATAAAGCTCACCGGTAATTCCATCCTTTCCCCATTCAATGTCCATAGGAACTGGCGCTCCCTTGAGATGACTATAGTGGTCTTCAATGATAAGGGACTGGTGGGATAGCTTCAAAATCTCCTCATCACTCAGACAATACTCTGTTTGCTCTTTCACCGTGGTCGCCACGTTACGCAGAGATTTTCCCGCCGCTCGATCGTAAATTAGCTTGAATTCCTTGCCACCGCGCTTTTTATTTAAAAGGGCCCGGCGGCCTTCTCTAAGAGTCGGTTTAAAAACCACATATTCATCAGGATTAACGATCCCTTTTACAATATTCTCCCCCAGCCCCCATGAAGCGTTGATCAGAATGGCGTCTTTGAAACCCGATTCGGTCTCAAGGGTAAAGAGCACGCCGGAGGAGGCCAGGTCGGAGCGCACCATCATTTGAATGCAAACAGAAAGAGAAATCTGCGTTTGCGAAATATTTTTATCCTGGCGATAAGAGACCGCCCGATCGGTGTATAAAGAAGCAAAACAATAGCGGCACTTTTCCAGCAGATCAGTTTCAGTTCTGATATTGAGGTAGGATTCCTGTTGCCCGGCAAAGCTGGCATCGGGCAGGTCCTCGGCGGTCGCGCTGCTTCGAACCGCCACGCTAATGTGGGCCCCTTCTTTATCTTTGAGTTGTCGAAAGCCCTCCAGAATTTCACTCTCAAGATCAGGTGGTAACTTGCCATTCATCAAAGCGCTGCGAATTTTTTCACTTCTCTCAGCCAAAACTTCTTTATTGAGGTGTTTGGAGGAACCTAAAAGATCGACGATCACCTGCGCAAGCCGATTTTCTTTTATATAGTGCTGATAGGCATGGGTCGTGATCGCGAAGCCGTTGGGGATCTTTATCTCCTTGGCGCGAAACTGCTGAACCATTTCTCCCAGCGAAGCGATTTTTCCACCTACCAGTGCGAGGTCCTTGTGAGAAACCTCATCAAACCATTTGATGTATTTCATTTTAACTCCCCCGCTTTTGCGCTGATAAAATCGATCAGTTGGCTGAGATTTTTTAGCTCCGATAATTTTGAATCAGGAACCACGACGTTAATTTTTTTTTGAAGCATGACAATGATGTTGTAGAAGTCGAAAGAATCAATCTCGACTTGATCCCTAAGCGGCAAACTCATATTGATGCCGTCAAACGCGACTTCCGGCGCGACTTGATGAAAAATGTCCTTGAGAACCTCTTTAACCTTATCTTTTTCCATTGACGCCTCGATTTTCTAGAGTGATTCCGGGTCATTTACTTTTTTATCGATCTCATTTAAGAATCTGGCCCCTAGCAAACCGTCACTCACCCGATGATCGGCAGAGAGAGTCAGATCAATCACAAAACCCGGGCGCGTCTGCTCGTCGGCCACGATCGCTTCTTTTCGAATCCGCCCAAACCCGATGATGGCGACCTGAGGAGGAAAGATAATTCCATAAACCTCATCACTGCCGAGATCGCCAATATTGGTAACGGTGACCGTGCCTTCGATCAATTCGGAATTTTTTAAACTTCCCTGCCTGGTTCGAACCACCAAATCTTGATAGGCACGGTTGAATTCAGAGTGCGACATTTTCTGGGACTGCATGATCGCCGGAACCATGACTGCACCATCTTTAAGTGCAATAGCGGTCCCCATATTTACATCCGATGAAGGAACATATTTTCCGTCGCGATAATGACCATTCATTTCAGGGTACTTGGCAAGGGCTAGACAGATGGCCCGCTGTAAAACGGCGGGGATGAGAAGTCTATCTTCGGCCGATAATAAGGCGTTTTTTTTATCCAGCCAACTCATGAGAAGATCGAGCGACACTCGTCGTTTGAGATAATAATGAGGTATCTCTTTTTTTGATCTTGCCATGGCCTTACCTATGGCCTCACGCAAATTGACGCCTTGGAATTCGGGGGTGTTCTTTTCTGCTTCCTTCGCAGGGCTATCCATTTTTATACCGCCCGTGACTATTTCCTGATCCTCATCGATTTCAAAAATTGCCAGGGGGTGATTGACGGCAACCACCTCTCCTTCCTTGGCCAAAAGCTCCAAAACCTTGCCGGATCGGAAACTTTCTATATCCACCACCGCCTTTGTGGTTTCAACCTGGGCCACCACTTGACCTTTCGTTACCGTATCGCCCGGGTGGATTTTCCACTGCATGAGTTTGCCTTCATCCATTTCGGCACCGAGTGAGGGCATGGTAAATTCGTATTTCATGTGAGCATCTCCTGAAGCTTGTGGACGATATCTTTTGTTTGAGGGATGGCAGACTCCTCAAGGTGTTTTGCATAGGCCGCCGGCACTTCCTTTCTGCACAACCTTTGAACAGGGACAGCAAGATCGGAAAAACAGTTTTCCATAATGCGGGCCGAAATTTCGGCCGAAAAGCTTCCCGACTTCCAATCTTCTTCGACAATTAAAGCTCGATGGGTTTTCTGAATTGAGTCAAAAATAGTTTTCTCATCCAAAGGACGCAGGCAGCGCAGATCGATGACTTCCACTTCCTGCCCAAACTTTAGCATTTCTTCCGCGGCCTCGAGACATTTATGCAACATTCCACCATAGGAAATTAAAGAAAGCGCTTTTCCGCTCTTTCTCAATTTTGCCTGATAGGGAGAAAAATCCTTCGGAATGTCCTTAAAATCTTCCTGCATATTAAAAAGTAAGGCATGCTCAAAGATGAGCACGGGGTTGGGATCAAGAATGGCAAATCTTAACATGTATCTGGCATCTTCCACTGTACCTGGCACCAGAATTTTTAAACCGGGAATGTGGGCGAGCCAGCCTTCATAGGAATTTGAATGCTGGGCACCGAGTTGCCTGCCCCCCCCTGTCGTCATGCGGATGATCAGGGGAATTGTGATCTGCCCGCCAGACATATATCGCATAAAGGCGGCAGAATTGATGATCTGATCCATCGCCAAGAGACTAAAATTGACCGTCATGATTTCCACGATTGGTTTCAAACCACCAAGGGCCGCACCGATAGCAAGTCCGGTAAAAGCGGCTTCGGAAAGAGGCGCATCCATTATTTTTTCAGGACCAAGTTCCTGCCAAAAATCCATGGAAACGGCGTAGGTCCCCCCGTACGCGCCAACATCCTCGCCGATCAGAAAGGTATTTTCATTCTTGAGCAAGACTTCTTTAAGTCCTTGTCTTAGGGCATCTCTATAGGTGAGTTTCATACGCTTGATCCTTCATGGGGGCAAAGACATCCTTTTCTAAATCAGAGGAAATTTCCAAAGCGCTGGAGTCGGCGAAAATAACCGCATCCCTCAATTCTTGGTCAATCTGCCTATCCATATCCCTCAATTGCTCATCGGATAATATATTTTGCTCTTTCATTTTTTTCTCCAGAGCTTCAATAGGACAACGCGTTTTCCACTTCTCAACTTCTGCCTTACCGCGATATTTTTCCGGGTCATACATCGAATGCGGTCGAAATCTGTACGTTTGAAATTCCAAAAAAAATGGCTTGGATTCCCGATCGATATACTCCAAGGCCTGTTTGGTTTTTTCCACCACATCGAAAATGTTCATCCCATCCACGCGATTCGCCTCCATGACATAGACCTGTGCACGTTTCACTAAATCAGTTTGCGATTGTGAGCGCATCAGAGAGGTTCCCATGGCGTAGAGATTATTCTCACAGCAAAAGAGCACGGGAAGATGCCAAAGACTCGCTATGTTCATTGACTCATGAAAAACACCTTCGGCCATGGCACCCTCGCCAAAGAAGCAAACGGTACGCCGTCTTTCTTTTAACCTTTTTGAGGCCATCGCCAGACCGAGGGATTGGGGAACGCCGGATGCCACGATCGCCCCGCCCCCAAAGAAGCGATTTTCCACAGAGTAAAGGTGCATTGATCCGCCTCGCCCTTTGCTACAACCGTCAATTCTACCAAAAAGCTCTGCCATGATGGCCCTACTGCTTATGCCTTTAAGAAGCGCATGGGCATGTTCGCGATACGTGGCAATTACATTGTCTTTGGCATTGAGCAGATTGATCACACCTGCGGCCACGGCTTCCTGTCCAATGTAGAGATGCAAAAAACCTCTGATCTTTTCTTTTGTATAAAGCTCTGCACAGACCTCTTCCATTTTTCTTACCCGACGCATGTCCATGAGCATCTTCATCTGCATACTGGTGTCCATCAGTCTTTCTCCATGGTTGAGAGGTCCCCTTCATCCAACCCCAGCTCCCTTGCTTTCAATAGACGCCTCATGATTTTTCCACTTTTGGTTTTTGGAAGTGAATTGATGAACGATATTTCTCTTGGTGCAATGGCAACGCCAAGACGTTTTCTGGCATACGCCATAATTTCAAGTTGCCGTTCCTCTGAAGCGACGAAGTTTTTTCTTAGAACAACAAAGGCCTTGACCTTCTCTCCTATGACGGGATCAGGGAGGCCGATGACAGCGGCCTCAAGGACCTGAGGGTGTTCCATAAGGGCACTTTCAACTTCAAAGGGGCCGATGAGATGTCCGGAACTTTTGATCACATCATCACTACGCCCGACAAACCAGAAATATCCGTCTTGATCTTTGCGCGCAAGATCACCAGACAAATACCAACCGTCGACAAAGCATTTGGCATATCTTGCCTCATCGCCAAGGTAGCCCCGAAACATACTAGGCCATCCTTTTTTCAGCGCTAGCTCTCCCGGCGCTTCCGCTTCTTGTATCTCTTCGATCTTGCCATCTTGGTTTTTGACCAAGGATAACTCGATTCCCGGAACTGGCTTACCCATGGAGCCAGCTCTGACATCCATGCCGGCATAATTCGACACCATAATGCCCCCGGTTTCGGTTTGCCACCAATTGTCATGCAGGAGAATATTGAGATTTTTTTTCGCCCAAAGAACCACCTCGGGGTTCAGCGCCTCACCCACGCTGGCGGCAAAGCGGACTGAGGATAAATCATATTTGGTCGCTAATTCCTCGCCTACTTTCATCAACATGCGCAGGCCGGTCGGGGCCGTATACCAAACTGTAACTTTAAATTTTTGCAAAATTTCATACCAGCGCTTGGCCTCAAAATCCGCCTCATCAACAATCATTGTTACCCCATTACACAGAGGGGAAATAATTCCATACGAGGTTCCAGTCACCCAGCCTGGATCGGCCGTACACCAAAAGACATCGTCCGCTTTCAAATCCAGCGCCCACTTCCCCGAGAGCTTGTGGTAAACCACGGCCTGATGCACATGCATAGCCCCCTTCGGTTGCCCTGTCGTCCCGCTTGTGAAGTGCAAAAGGGCCAGGTCTTCCGGTTGAGTTTTCTCGAATAAAACAGCTTCATCGGCTTCGGCCAATAACTTTTTAAAATCGTGGCAGTTGGGAATTTTCGCGGCACTGCCATCGTCATCGAGAATGATCAGGCTTTCAAGCGATACAAGCTGTTCCCTGATGGGAGCAATTTTCTTATGGTAGATGGATGCCAGAGTGAAAAGGATTTTGCCATTCCCCTTGGAGATTCTTGCCTTGACTGGCTCAGGGCCAAAGGCGGAGAACAACGGCGAGAAGACAAGCCCTGCCCCCATTGTCCCGAGCGCCGTAATATAGGCCTCTGGGGTACGCGGACTGAGAGAAAAGAGTACCTCGCCTTTATGATGTCCCATTTTTTTTAAGGCGTGGGCGAAACGTCGACACTGCCGCTTAAGTTCCAGATAAGTTATTTCTCTGAGATCATTTTGATTCTCCGGCCATGATTTTCCGATAAAGCGCAGAGCGACCTTGTTGGCCTGTGTTTTTTCATCGCGACCTTCAAGGGCGACGTGGGCAATATTAATGGAATCTGAGTTGTCGCGAAGGCACGTGGCAATTTCATCGTTCCAGGGAAATTCACTCCCCAGCTCAACTTCTTTTAAGTTGGCCGAATCTTTTTGCTTTTCACTCTTCTCGAATATTTGATTCATGTCAAAAATACCATGATAGATTTTAGATTGTGGGCGTTGTTTGGAAATGATTTTTCACCATCGCCCATAAAGCAAAAGACAATCAGGCGAGTGAGAATTCGTAATGCTAGGTTGGAGCGAGTCGAATTTTTATTTTTTGCGATTCCAAACTACCACTTGAAGCGGGCGGCAGAGGTACGAAAAAGGAATAGAAAACAAATGAATCAGTCGGGTGAAAGGAATCAGGCCAATAATTAAGAAGGCCATCATGACATGAAGCTGAATCAGATGGGGCAGCTTGACCACGTAGGTTGAATCAGGTTTCAAAGTCAGTAATGACCAAAGATAAGGAACGAGAGTTCCCGCATACCAACTGGCCCCCCAACGATAGAAAACGGCAATCAAAACTCCCGACAAGCACTGCAACAACAGAAGAACCAGAACCACAAAGTCCAATTTGGTTGTCACGGCAAAAACTCGATCACTCGTTAGGCGACGGATGCAAAGAAAAATCAGACCGGACACCGCCAGAAGGCCGCAAACCAGAGCGAAAACTTCCAGGGCCAAAAGGCGCGACGGCACCATTCCCAGTAAAGAAATACTGCCAGGCCAGGCAAAGACAAAAAGATGCCCGAGCAAGACCAACCCAATCCCATAATGCCAGGGCACTGATCCCCAGAACAGTTGCTGGCCCTCCAAGAATTGGCTCGAAAGACTTGAAACCGAAAGGCCCCAACGACTGTAGCGCAAAACTGAAATTCCCAGGCAGGCAAAGACAGCAAGATAGGGAAAAATTTCATAGGCCCATCGTAGAATTGTCATACATGTGTCTCCGTAGGCACCAGAAAATCTCTGGTGGCGATTAACAAGGGAGAATAAGGATTCTCAGGATTGGAAAGGCCCTGAGCGATTTTTTGCAGCGCTGGGAGCAGGCAATAACTTTGCAACTCGCTGGCATCCTCCGGCCTTTTCTCCAGACGCCCGAGTAAACGCAGCAGAAAGGGAATAAAATCCGGAAGCTCAGTGCCTATCTGAACATCGTTCTCGGTTAATTTTTCTTTCAGCTCGACTAAGAGGGCCCCTCGTTTGTAGCTCTCGCCTAAAAGAATAAGCCCGGCATAGAGGTGAACGGAGGGATTTAGCTCGAAAGTTGTGGAGTAGAGTTCTTCTAACATCTCAGTCGAAAGCCCGGCAATTCGATCGAGGAACGCCCGCACTCCCACAGCGGGAAGTCCGACCGGTTCCAGCTCGCGCAGTAATTTTTCGGCCGTGGCCCTGACCTGTCCCGCTCCCCCATGGGGATACTCAAGCAGCTCTGAAAAATGTTCGAGAGCACTTCTCATGGCCCCCTCCGAGGAGGTTGGCGAAGGCCAAACCCGGTCTCGCGTTTAACCAGCTCAGGTTCCTCCAACATCTCAACCGCCTGCTCCCGATGGGAAGGAGGGATGACAAAGCGTTCATCGAAGCTGGCCACGGTCGAGAGCTTATAGAGGGCCTCGGCCTGCTCATGAGTAAGTTGGGCCTCTTTAAGGATCTCGCTGATTTTTGTGTCAGCAGAATCGCCAACAGTCTTCTGTCGGCGCATTAAACGCACGGCCATGAGCCGGCGCAAGCTCGCCTCCACCAGCTTGGTATTTCCGGCGGCAAAAAGTTTGGCCAGGTAGCTGATCGGTACGCGGGCGTCTTTCAAGGAGCCAAACATCTCGGTCGTTCTGTTCGGCTGATAATTTCCGTTTTCCACTTTCCCGATGACAGGCAAAAGAGGCGGAACATAAAACAACATCGGGAGCGTGCGAAACTCGGGATGCAGGGGAAGCGCAATCTGCCACTCCTTTACAAATTTATAGATGGGCGACCGCTGGGCCGATTCGAGAAGGGCCTCAGAAATGCCACTCTCCTTGGCGGCCTCGATCACTTTGGGGTCAAAGGGATTCAAAATCATCTCACGCTGCTTTTCAACCAGCTCTTGCTCAGGCACTCGTGCCATCTCTTCAATTTTGGTGGCGTCATAGAGGAGCACGCCGATATAGCGAATTCTTCCAACGCAAGAGTGGAAGCAGGCCGGGGCCTGCCCGGTTTCCAGGCGGGGAAAACACAAGAGGCATTTCTCCGATTTGCCCGACTTCCAGTTGTAATAGGTTTTCTTATAGGGACAGGCCGGCACACAGTGACGCCAACCGCGACAGGTCTCCTGATTCACAAGCACAATGCCATCCTCGCCGCGCTTATGGAGAGCGCCCGACGGACAGGCGGCGACACAGGCGGGATTCATGCAATGGTTACAAATCCTCGGAACGTAGAAAAACACCATCCGCTCAATCTCAAAGATGGCCTGGCGCTCACTCTCAGAAAGCGCCTCGAGGTTCGGATCATTGGAGGCATAAATGGGAGAACCGCTGAGATCATCATCCCAGTTCGGTCCGGCCTCGATATCCATGGTTTTTCCTGTCACCATCGACACCGGCCGGGCGGTGGGCTGATCTTTGCCGGCGGGAGCATTGAAAAGATCTTCATACTTGAAGGTGAAGGGTTCGTAGTAATCATCCATGCTGGGCATGGCCGGCTGATGGAAGATATTTGTGAAGGCGCGCGCTTTACCGGTCGCCCGCAGGACGAGCTTGCCGGCGTCGTTCACCTTCCAGCCGCCTTTGTATTTGTCCTGGTCTTCCCATTTCGTCGGATAACCGGTCCCTGGCTTGGTTTCCACATTGTTCCACCACATATACTCGGCACCCGGTCGATCACTCCAGATATTTTTACAGGAAATCGAACAGGTGTGACATCCAATGCATTTATCGAGATGGAACACCGAGGATATTTGGGCACGTACCTTAATCATTTTTTCTCTCCTCACCATTGGGGTTCCCCTTTTAACTTGCGAATCCGAATATAGGTATCGCGATTGACCCCGGTGGGTCCCCAATAATTGAACGAATAGGTAAACTGGGCATAACCGCCCACCATCAGCAGGGGCTTTAAGCGAACGCGGTTCAAACTATTGTGTCCGCCGGCACGGCGATTGTCCCTGAGTGGAGACTTAGGCACGCCGATGGTCCGCTCGGTGGCATGATAGAGCATACAAATGCCGCGGGGAATTCTGGCGCTGACCACCGCGCGAGCAACAACCACTCCATGATCGTTATGTGCCTCAACCCAGTCATTGTCGATCAGGTTAATGGCCAGCGCGTCCTGGTCGTTGATCCAAATGGGACTTCCTCCCCGCGATAACGTCAACATGCGGTGGTTGTCAGAGTAAGTCGAATGGATATGCCATTTTCCGTGGGGAGTGAGATAGTTCAAAACCAGACTTTCTCCCGTCTCAGTCGTCTGCACCAGATCGGCGACCTCACTTTGGGTCGGTCGAGGTTTGTAGGTGGGAAGCTGCTCACCGAAGGCGAGGTAGCCAGGATGATCGAGATAGAGTGACTGCCGACCACTTAAGGTTCGCCATGGGACATTTCTTTCCACATTGAGACAGTAGGCCGAGTAGGCCCTTCCCTTGGTCACAAGCCCGGTCCAAAGCGGACTGTTGAGTAAGCGGCGGGGCTGGCTTTTGAGATCATCAAAGGTCAGTCGCGCTCCTCTCTGGTCACACAGATCAGTCAGCGAAACTCCCGTCTTGTGCTCCTCCGCCTCAAAGGCGCGGAAGCAAACTTCACCGTTCGTTTCAGGCGCCATATTAAGGATGAGATTGGCGCCATCAACGGCGTGCTCAATGGATGGATACTTATTCCCACCCCACTCTGAAGTCGGATGAGTTTTTAACATGTCGTCATAAATGTCATCGATCGCCCAGTTGAGCCCATGCGCCCCCATCCCATCTTTGCGGGCCACCGGGCCAAAGGAGATAAAGCGTTTGTGGATATTGTGATAATCCCGCGTGACGATTTTGAACCCTGGCA
The DNA here is from genome assembly GCA_001769855.1 of Bdellovibrionales bacterium GWA2_49_15. GTDB lineage: Bacteria > Bdellovibrionota > Bacteriovoracia > Bacteriovoracales > Bacteriovoracaceae > GWA2-49-15. Next base: position 16,867 of record MEPP01000002.1, read on the forward strand.
TGGTCTTCCCGGGAATCGCCTCGCACTCACCGTGGTACCAGCTTTTCGTTTCGGCCTGGGCCATTTCGGCCGGAGTATCATGCTGAAGTGGTGTTGCGACAAGATCCTGCACCTCGCGCGGCAGATGACTCTGGGCCAGCTCCTCCACTCTCTTGGCAATGGCCTTAAAAATATCCCAGTCGCTTTTTGATTCCCAGCACGGCGGGACCGCGGCCGACAGCGGGTGAATGTAGGAATGCATATCAGTGGTATTGAGATCATCTTTCTCGTACCAGGTGGCGGCGGGCAGGATGATATCGGAATAGAGCGCCGAGGTGTCCATGCGGAAATTCAAATCAACCACGAGATCAATTTTCCCTTCGGGTGCTTTCTCATGCCAGACCACTTCTTTCGGGATTCCCTTCGCCGTTTCCTTGCCAATCGTATTGTTATGAGTGCCAAGATAGTGCTTGAGAAAATACTCATGCCCTTTGGCACTCGACATCAGAGCATTTCCGCGCCAGATAAACCATAGGCGAGGCCAGTTGGCTTCCGCATCCGGGTCCTCCACCGCAAAACGCAGCGACTTCTCTTTAAGGCGTTTGACCACGCCGGAAATAATCTCCTGCTCGGATTTCGCCCCGGCCTTGGTGGCGTCTTCCACAATTTTGATGGAGCTGTCATTAAACTGCGGAAAGAAAGGTAGCGAGCCGTTTCTGACCGCCTGAACTTGGGCATCCATGGTGTGAGCGTAGGAATAGGCCTTACTCTTGCTGGCCTTGGGCATGGATTCCAGAAAGTTGTCTTCATAACGCCACTGATCCGAATGAACGTAATGAAAGGACGGCGTATTCTGAAGGCGCGCTGGTTTGGCCCAGTCAAGAGCGAAGGCCAAGCTTGCCCAGGGAGCTTGCGGCGCGAGCTTTTCCTGCCCCACGTAGTGATTGAGCCCACCACCATTTTTACCCACGCAGCCGGTGATAATGAGGGTGGTGATGGCGGAACGGTAGAGCAAATTATTGTGATACCAGTGATTGGCCCCAGCACCGATAATGATGGAACAGCGGCCTTGGGTACTTTCCGCCGTGCTGGCCCACTCACGGGCAAACTGGATCACCGCTTTACCATCAACGCCCGTATACTTTTCCTGCCACGCCGGGGTATAGGGTGCGTTTTCATCCTCATAGTTACTCACAGCGCTTACGCCCGTCATGGGACGAGCAACGCCAAACTGGGCCATCATCAAATCAAAGGCGGTGGTGCAGGCAACTTTTTTTCCATTGATCTCAAGAAATCTCACAGGCACCGGCCGCTTCAGGGCCTTCCCGGTGGAGTGATCGGCAATGGAAACCCAGGCGACAGAAGTGTCGGGAGTTCCGAGCAACGTGAGGGCAGGATCAAAGGCCGCACCGTCGGCATCTTTTTGCTCCAGGTTCCACTTGCCTTTTTCTTTTTGCCAGCGAAATCCAAGCGTACCAACGGGCATCCTGAGCTTATGGGTTTTCTCATCCACCACCAGCAGCTTCCATTCGTCGTTTTCTACTCCCTTGAACTCGGGCAGCTCGGCGGCCCGCAGAAATTTTGCCGGCACCAGCTCGCCATCGTGCTCTTCTAATTTCACCATGAAGGGTGCATCAGAATATTTTTTCATGTAGTCGGTAAAATATGCGGTCTGCTTGTTGAAATAGTACTCGGTCAGGATGACGTGATTGACCGCCATCCAGAAAGCGCCGTCCTGACCGGCATGGGCGGGAATCCACCAATCCGCCAGCTTCGAAACCTGGCTGAAATCGGGAGAAAAGACCACCACCTTGGCACCATTAAAACGCACTTCGTTTAAAAAATGGGCATCTGGAGTTCGAGTCATGCTGACATTTGATCCCACGATGGCAATGTATTTACTGTTGTACCAGTCGGCACTTTCGGCCACGTCCGTTTGCTCGCCCCAGACCTCGGGAGAGGCGGGCGGTAAGTCACAGTACCAGTCATAAAAGCTCATGCTGACGCCGCCGATTAACTGCAAAAATCTGGCACCGGCGGCATAGCTCAACATCGACATGGCAGGAATCGGTGAAAAACCGATAATCCGATCAGGTCCATATTTTTGAATGGTATGCACGGTGGAGGCGGCGGTAATTTCCAGCGCCTCGTTCCAGCTGGCGCGACGAAGGCCACCTTTGCCTCGAGCCTCTTGGAAACTTCGACGTTTGGCCGGATCGTTCATGATACTGCTCCAGGCGCTGAGCGAATCACCGTGCTCGCTCTTGGCCGCTCGCCACAGATCGAGCAAAGCGCCGCGAACGTAAGGATATTTTACCCGCAGCGAGCTGTAGAGATACCAGGAAAAGGAAATTCCACGCTGGCATCCTCTCGGCTCGTAGGGTGGCAGCTCTTTATCCAGGGCGGGATAATCTTTCTGCTGCATCTCCCAGGTGACCAGGCCATTTTTCACGTAGATCGCCCAGGAGCAACCGCCGGTGCAGTTGACACCATGGGTACTGCGAACAACTCTATCGTGCTGCCAACGGTTGCGATAAAACTCTTCCCATTGACGTTTTTCCGGGGTGAAGAAATCTTTAATCCAGCCCATTACATGACTCCTTTCTTAACCATCGGCTTGCGAACTCCGCGAAGACGCCCGGCCCAGATAAAATTGAATAAGATCATGACTGCCAGGAAAATACCCACACTCGTGAGCACAAAGCTATTGCCTGACGAATCGACGCCGTCATCAGGGGTGGTGGAAATTTTCAGCAAATAGGCGGCAAGATCATTTTGCTCCTGATCGGTCAGAGCGTGATCGCGATAGATGGGCTTCATGGTGGGAAAAGGTATCTCTTGCATGGCCTTCAGCAGGGCCGCCGGACCTAGGCGCTTGGCAGTCGGGGTGAGATCGAGAGCATAATTTCCCCCAAGAGGATTGCTGCGATCTGCGATCGCGTGACAGGCGAAACATGCCGGGCCGCCACCTGCAAAGCGGGTGCTCCCGATAAAGAGATCACGGCCGCGAGCGATATCACCCTTGACTTCGACCGGAGCCTGCACCTCGGGAGCGGCACCTTCACTGGCCTTTGCAAGGTAAGCGACAACGGCCTCCACTTCCTCATGATTGAGTCCAACATTTGGCATCTCAGAATCGCCAAATTGCTTTTTTAATTCCAGCGCGATCGGATCTTTGCGCTCCCTCAATTCATCAGGTTCTTCGATATAATGGATGGCCCAGTCTTGATTGCGGCGTTTGAGCAGATCGTGCAAATCAGGCCCGACCGTCGCACCACCGCCGATGGTATGACAATCGGCACAATTATCGGTAAATAATTTCTTCCCATCGAAGGCCGCCCAGGCCTGAGAGGCCAAGACGGAATAGAATATCAGGACAAGAAAACTCGTTGTAGAGACATATCGAATCATGTCTTTCTCCAAGCTACAGTAGGATAAAAAGCAAGCGAATTATGATATCTGGGGGGAAAAAAACATACAAGGGTAAATTAGCTGACAAATAATTGTTGCTCAGCCGGTGCCAGGTCCCTTTTTGTAAGCAAAAACATTGTGCTGCTGACACAAAATACGCATGTTGTCCTGCACCGTTTTTCCCCCAAGGCAGTAGGGCACTTTATGGTCAGCCTGAAGAAAGTGCCTGTTCTCACAACGCCGCCCATTGATCGGGCCGACATACTGGCACTGATGCCCGGCCTGTTTTAAGAGTTCCCGTCTCAGAACGACACCCGCAGTCCGAGCGGTAGGCGCTTGCCTGACTTTTTTCTGAGGTTTTTCAACTTGAGACTGACATAATTTTTTAAGGGCGACAGCGTCTTTAGCTTCGCCGAGCTTGGCCTTGGTCGTTAACCAAAGCTGGTACGTTTCTTCGTCCATCTCAATCCTCACAACCCGTTTTTTATTTTCCAATTTAAAATATCCGCGCAACTTGGCTTCTGACTCCGCAGCGGAAGTTGGTTCTTCCTGAATCAGATTAAGCGCGGCCACACTTTGGGCGTGGGTCGCCTGGGCCTCCCGTGATACTCGCTCAAGCAGCGAGAGGTTACTCAAATTGAGATCGCCTTTTTCCACCATGGGCCGCGCCTCGGGGGTTTTCTTGAGAAAGCGCATGGCCTCAATCCGACGCTGGGCCGAGGCCTCTTTGTATCCGAGTTCTTTGACCGCAAACAAAAAGAGGCTTCCATACCCTAGCTCCAGATAGAGCTTGCGGGCCTCGATCTCCTGAAAATGTGCCAAAACCTTAGCCAGAATTCGATTCTCTTCCTTAATCAGATTTTTGGTATTTTGCACCAGAACTTCATTCTTAAGATTTTTTAAATTCATACAGCCTCCTGTTTTGTATTTCTATATATCACAGTTTTTTTCATGAAATTTCCCTTGCGGATTTGAGAGGTAAACCACTTGGAAAAATATTTTAATCGTTCACCCGCTCCAAGTTTTTTGCCCACGCTTAAAACTCAAACGGACGCGTTTAATTGCGTATTACATCAGATTATTTTTTATGAATGCCGCCCTCAAGTGAGGGGGTTGAACAAAAATAATTCTTACTTTTTAAAAAAAATTCTAACATCTAAATATCGTTACCCTTCGCCAAGCCAGGCTTCAGGTTGTCAACAAAACCTGTTCCGATTCCAATGGGAATGGTATTATTGCTAAATATTGGAGTGTAACGAAGTTATGAAATTAAAAATTCTAGTCCTATGTCTGACCCTAGCTTTTTGGGGAAACTCTTCCCAGGCCGAAACGGCACAGCCGATACCTCCTACTTCTTCGACTTCCCAATCGGATGATCCGGCATCAAAAATTGAATGTAGAAAGATCTCGGATTCTGGCCGACTTGAAATTGATTACTGGGCAATAAGAAATGTAACAAAAAACAAAGTGCTTCTTGATTTTGGACATATCTTAAGATTCCCATGTGAAAACTATAAAGAAAAAGTATATGCGTTTAGCGAAAGTGGGGAAATTGTGCCTCTGACCTTTCGAAAAGTTATCCGCCCTAAAATAGTATTCAGAGGCGAATCAAAAGATGAAGACAGTGAACCGTGTTTTTGCACACAAAAAAAGGCACACCTCTTTGGATTTTGTGATGTGCTCCATGGAACAAGTAATTTCGCGATTGATATTGAAAAAGCCTCATGTCGTTACGCAGGTGAATATTCATTTGACCCACAATTTAAACTCAAAGCCAAAACGGTTGCCATCCATATCGAAGATATTAAAAGTGCGAAATATGAACAATTCAAGTTGACTCCAATTCGCGTAAATAATCCTGAGGGAGCAACACTTATGCAACAGAAGTTTTTCCTGCCTCCTGCTAAATGGCAAAACAAGTTCGTAAGCGGTGGCCACATCGTATTTTCGCGCAACAATAGTAAGTGCTCTACAGATGACTGTGATCAATTTTGTTATACGAAGTCGGATAGTGAAGGTAATAAACCATCCAGTCCGAACGCTGACATTAAGGTCTTTCAATTTTCAAACTGTTATCTCATAGCGAACAATGGTCTTGATATCATCGGCTGCGATGATAAGTTTGTTTGCGAGCTTGTTCGTCCAGATGACGGGAAAAAAATGCCGACACAAATTCAAGGGAAGCTAACACTCTCGGATAGAAGCAGAGAATTATTTATTATTTATTTCCAATATGGCCGTGAAGGCGCAGAGCACATCTTGTTTGATCCAAAATTGAATGGCATAGGCGGGGCGGTAACTAATCCAGCCAACGAATTTTGCGGAAAATATGACTTCAACTGGCTCAAGGCCCTTGGTATAAAGCCGGCCGAACTAGCACCAGCAGAACCACCAAATATGTATGCAGCTAAAGGCACAAGAATAGGGACCGGAAGCGGGAGCGGAGCAGACAAACCCTGTGAAGAACGTGACGGACATGGCGTGACACGATACTGGAGTGAATCAGAGAAAAAGTATATTGAGGAATGTTATTAGACACTACAGTATGGGAAGGTACGTGCCCACTTTTTGCTAAAAATCCATCAGCTTGCCCCCGGCGCCCGACAAATCCCCAAATTTTTTTCCACAAATTTGAAGCCGACATTCTGGTAAATTTTGGCGGGAATTGAATCGGGCTCCGCCACAATCACCAATTTTTTTGTTCGCTTTTCCTGCTGAACCCGCTCGATGGTTTCGATCAGAAGGGCGGTGGTCAATCCCTGATTGCGAAACTTCTCATCCATCTGGACCATTTGGAAACGTCCTACTTCTGAAGAAAAAAAGAGGCCCAGGCCCCCTACCAATTGGCCTTCGATAAACGCTCCCATCCACCAACCGAGATTGGCCTCCAACATGGATTGATAATTTCTCATCTTCCCCAGGACAAACTTATCAGAGCAAGGATGGCCCACCCGCTTGGGCCAAATGCTCAACGCCAGCTTCACCGCCTGATCCCATTCGCTCGATCGCAAGGGACGAAACTCGGCGGTTGTGATCCTGGGATTCCGAGGACGACCCCAGGCCACCGCCTGCTCGAGATCCAAGGCCAGCGTTAAACATTCATCAGCTTCAAATCCCTGCTGAATAAACTTAGTAAATTCCGTCCGCTCTTCCTCATTCAACTGCCCATCACAAGGGCCGTCCCAGGCCAAGGTCATATGCTGCACGCCGGGATGTTCGGCGAACTCCTGTTTGAAGAGCTGCACCCATCTTTCCCCGTCACCACTTTTTGGGGGCGCCAAAAAATATAAAAGATTGCCCCAGTAATATGAAGGCAGATTGGGCGTGTGAATTTTATAAAACCCATCGCGAGGCTCGACTTTTCCATTGAAACGATGAAAAATAAGTTCTGTTTGAAAAAAGGCCGACTGAATCGGCATGCTCTTGTCCATGACATATTCTATCGTCCACCCAACGGAGTATCTATGAAAATCCCACGTTTTTGGATAAAAATCAGACGCCAAGGTCAGTTTTCCGATGGACGAACCTTTGAGCTTTTGAAATACGGGCACTCCGACGATTCCTTGGAACAGGCCCGCGCGAGCGCGGAAACCCTGGCAACCAAGGCAGTCCAAATATTAAGTAAAGGGGTTGGCCATCTCTCAAGAGAGGTGTTTGCTGACTACTCTCTGGCCCAGCCAATCCGGGAAGAAATTTTAAAAGAGTACACCCTGCAGAACTCCCGACTCGTGATCACCCGCAACGGCTATGGTTCAAAAGTCTTAAACACCGATAAAATTATGTTCGTCGATGTGGATTTGGCACACCACTTTTCTGGAACCGCCGCGCTTACCCGTCTCATCCATTTTTTAAAAACTCTCCTGATGGATGATGCCCAAAAGGCCCGGGCCAAGCGAGCAGAGCGGACCAAAACACCGCTCCAAAATGGCTCCAAGCAGGAGCAAAAAATCTTCATGTACCTCGAAAGCTATTGTCAAAAAAATCCCAGCTTCGGCGCCAGAATTTATCGCACCAAAGCGGGGATTCGCCTTTTAATCACCAGCTCTTTTTTTGTTCCCGATGCCAAAGAAACCCAAGGCCTTATGAAAGAGCTGGGAGTTGATCCCATGTACGCCAAAATCTGTCGCGTGCAACAGTGTTTTCGCGCCCGCCTGACACCCAAGCCCTGGCGCTGCGGCCACAAAAGGCCGAAGATGCGCTATCCCTATGAGAATGAGGAAGCGCAGTTTTTTAAGCAATGGCTGGTCGACTATGAGAGCAAAAGTGCCAATTTTAGAACCTGCGAATACCTCGGCAGTGTGGGGAGTACCTCAACATCTTCAGATATTTCCACCTGTATTCAGATTCACGACTCGGAGACGGGCGCCACAGGCCCACAAAGCTTAAAGCTGGCCTAGAGAATTCTCCACGAACCTTGAAATTTTTCGGGGCGTGGCCAGTCCGTCTTTGCAAAAGATGTCGCTCTCATTTAAGGCACGAACTTTTTCTTTCAGCACGGTCAAGGTCAACTCTGGATGCTTTGGCCGAAGTTGCTCGAGCAATTTCTCCATGGGCAATTTTTCGTTGCTGGTGATTTCGCCGTAACTTTGATTGATGAGAAAAAGAGCTTCCCCCAGTTTGTTCAGTCGGGCCTTTCGAATTTTATTGCTGACATAAAAGGGAACTCCCACCACCGACCCAAGCAAGGCAAACTGCGCCCCGATCAAAACGCCCCATGGGCCGACCAGCATGACTCCCATGAATCCCCAGAAAACCCCCATCCCACCAACGGCGCTTCCGGTAATAATTCGTCCGATCTTTTTGGCCTTTTGCAACTTCTCGATCTTGGTTTTCATCTCAGCTTCATAGCTTGGGCGACAGTCCGCAAGACTTTGCCCCATGAGGGTCAGGGTTAGAATGCCAACGATAAGAACTCGGCCAATCAATTTTTTCATGATGGTATCCATAATTTAAGGACTTACAGCCAGATAGCACCTTAAAAACGAAGCGACAAGCCAGTGCAAAATTTTTTCACTCATCTTGCCAGACGACCTCACATTTATATAAGAACGGCCCATGTATAAAATCATCGTTACCCTCCTTATTTCCAGTCTGCTCAGTAGTGCCTTTGCCGCCACTTCAGAGCGCTTTTGGAAGCATGTTGAAAAAGATTTAAGCAAACAAAGCAAGGCGGTTTCGAAAAACTTGCGCAAGTTAAAAATTGGGGAGCTTGAGGTCGAGTACCAGAGCTTTCGCTTACGAAACAAATTGGGCCTGAAATACAATGTGCCTGAAACTCTGATCGAAACCAGCGGCGATACGAGAAGCAGTTATGCCTATTTCGCCGGCGCGGAATATCAGGAAAATTTCAAAGGGTCGATCCGGGAAAAAATCCTGCAATTTCCTTCCTTCGCTGATTATCTTGAGACCACGGGTGAAGGCAAGAAGGCTCAGGCCTGTCGCTTCAAAAGAGTGGCCTTGCTGACCGGCGGAGTGACCCTCATGTCCCTGGCGATTGCCGGGGGAATTATGACCGGTATGCTTGTCCCCAATCTTTTATCCGGCGTGGCGATAACCATTCGCCCGGTCACCGTTGTTTTCCTGGCATTTTTAGGAGTCGGGGCCCCTGCCGGGGGAACCGGGCTTTGGCACTCGTCGAAGTTACGCTGTGTGGGTGAAGGCCTATAGGCAGAGAACTTCGCCTTGAATGATACAGTCCCCGCCATTGTTATCATGCTCTTTGCAACCGACCTCAATAGTTTTGGTGGCACTCAGCGAGATATCCAGCCAACGTTGACCTTGAGAAAGGCTGACTCCGCCAAGCTGACAGCGCCCCTCAGAAACCCGATCCGAAGGTCTGGCCACTCGGAGCATATCCAGGGAGGTCGTTTGCAGCTCAGTGGCCGCCAATGTGGACAATTCCAAGTTACAAACACCTTTCATACCGACAATTTTTTTCCTGTCAGGACAGATCACGGCCTTACTACATCCCGAGTTGCTGCTGGAGCGGGCACAGGTGAAGGGCACCTTCTCAATGGCGAGGTCGGAGGTGGTTTTGAAGATACCGTCGTGGCATGAGTAGGTCAGACCGTAATATTCCGAGATGCGGGCGGCAATATAATCATTGTGGGTCACAAAAATATTTTTCCCGTCCAAGGCTAAGGCGCAGCCCGAGAAACGTTCAATCTCAGTGGCGACCGTTTGGTTTGCAGTAATGAAGTTCGACTCATCATCATTCACAATCATCTTGGACGGACTTAGCTTGTAAATTTGATTTTGCGCCACCACATTGTAGCGGGCGTAATCGCGGTTGCTTTTGCTACTCCCAAAATCATAACCGTCATCGTCATGGCAATAGGTGAGATGAAAGAAGGCCCCAACCTTGCGCCAAAAACCATTTCTGGATCCAAGCCAGATGGCGGGATTTCCCCCGTCGTACTTGTTATAATAGAAAACATTATTGATCATCTGATTATGCTGGGGGGCCTGATGGCGGACGGTCCCACCTTCGCCGCAATTGCGATAGAGATAGATGCCGCCGTTATTCAGGCCGGCAAAGCGATTTCCCACGATCTTATTATAGGCCGATCCATCCAGCGCAACCTGCTCTCTTTTTTCAGTGTCGAGATGGATGTAGTTATCTTTCAACGTATTGTGACCAGATTCGGCGTCAAGATAAACGGCAACGGAGCTCCCTTGGCCTTTAATCTCAGAATTGATCAAGGTAGAATTGGTCACACCCGGTGAAAGGTACAGTGGGATGGTCCCTCTTCCGATAATGACCACATTATCAAGGGTGATATTTTTTGGCGCATTTCGCTGGGCACGGGCGGTATGGCCGGCCTCATAGGAAGAAAGGCGTAGCTCGTCGCCTTCTCCATTCTTGGCCATTCCATAAATTCTTACCGATCCTTCGATGGTACAATTTTTGATAATGACATCAGCGGGCCTCGACCAGTCATTGTTTGAATCCTGGGTCGATCGCACGGTCAAAGAATATTTGATGCCTTTCGTTTGGGTCGGATTAATCCTTCCACCATTACAATTAAAAATCACGCCGGAGGCCCTCGCCCCTTGAATAATGATCTTCTTGCTGATGACGGTATTTTTATTTTCCAAGCTTACATGGCAGTCAACTTTGACTTCCGCATGTTGCCCGTCGGCCTCGGCCAAAATTTCATTCATCTTCTCCTGAGAGCAGGGAGAAAGAGCAAAAGCTTGAGCTGAGCAGGTGATGGCGAGACAGACGATGAACTTCAAACTTCTCACAAAAATACCCCCTACGCTGAATACTTCCCCTGTTTCATTCTGACAGTTTTGAACGGGGGAATGTAGGGAGAAAAAATGTCTTTAAGTCTTGAGAATGACTAAAGTTTCGACAATTTTACGGTTTTTTTTGACCATTTCTTTTACAGTGCGCCGGCGCTCTTAATGATTTCCACAAAATCTTGGGGTTTAAGAGAGGCCCCTCCCACCAGGGCACCATCAATATTAGGGAAGCTCAGGAGTTCCTTGGCATTTTTGGCCCCCACACTTCCGCCGTACAAAATACGAATTTTTTCGGCTGCCTCCTGGCCGGTGAGTTTGACCAGCAGCTCCCGAATGGAAGCATGGACCTCTTCCGCCTGCTGACCCGTGGCGGTTTTGCCGGTACCAATCGCCCAAACCGGCTCATAGGCAACGATCAGGTTTTCAAATTGGCCCTTAGTCAAACCGGCCAGGCCCTGTTCCACTTGAGTATTAATCACCTCATGGACGCGACCGGCCTCACGTTCGGCATCGGTTTCCCCCACGCAAACGATCGGGGTGAGGCCATGGAGAAAGGCGGCCTTGACTTTTTTATTCACAGTCTCGTTGGTCTCACCAAAATATTGCCGACGCTCGGAGTGGCCGATGATGACATACTCCGCACCGGCATCTTTGGCGAACACGGCGGAAATCTCTCCGGTAAAAGCGCCCGAGGTCTCCCAGTGGATGTTCTGCGCGGCCACACTGATATAGGAATCATTCAAGGTATCCGCGATGGCGCGAAGGGCGGTAAAGGGCGGGGCCACCACCACATCAACTTCTCCTGGATGACGATGGGTATAATGGATGGTCTTGACCAGCTCGACTCCCGCTGCGATAGTCAGATTCATCTTCCAGTTACCTGCGATCATCGGAGTTCTTTTCATGGCGATTCTCCTACCAAAATTTTTCTAATTTCTTGTGCAATTAATTTATGAAGGTTGTCATTGTCGGAAAGATTCATGCTTGGGCTTGGAGTTGGGCTTGGGGCCACCGGCTTCAAACGGGCCTGGGGGCCTAAACCTAAGGCGGTTCTTTTTTCCAGTAATTTCTGGCGATCAAAAGAGGAGATGGCCTTAATCTCACCCATGGCCTTGGCATAGCTTTCAATTTTACAAAGATGTTCCAGGAGTTCGATTCTAAGCCAGGCCTGCTCGAGGTCATCACCCACCGCGAGAACGCCATTGCCCGCAATCATAATCACGTCACTGACCTGCAGGGCATCGGCGACGACCTGCTCACTCTCAGGGGTTCCCGGCAGTGAAAACGGCGCAACCGGGATGATATCTCCAATAGAAATAATCGCCTCCGGTAGCTGAGGTAGGACGGGCGAACCTACCAAACCTCGGGCGGTGCTATAAGGCGGATGGGCATGGACCACGGCTTTAGCATCGGGGCGAATTTTATAGGCCATCAGATGCAGTGAGATTTCCGAAAACGGCTTGCCTATTCCGGCAATTTTTTTGCCCGCATGATCAAGCGTAATAATCATGTCCGCATTGATCTGCGCCTTACTCTCAGCCGTGGGTGTCGCCAGAAAAGAATTTTCAAAGCGCACGGACACATTGCCGTCGTGATTGGCCACAAATCCCTTTTGATCGAGTTTCTGGCAAACTTTGACTAGCTCAGAAATGAGGTATTGCTGTCGGTTTCCCAAGAAAACCTCGCCTAATTCAGTTGTGCGCCACTACGTTTCTTTTTCATTTCATTTAACTGTTCCAAGATCCGAACCGCGGCCTCCGCAGCGGAGTCGATCTCAGATTCTTTCCCGCTCATGATCAAACGTCCGGATGCGCCGTAAGGTTGAATATTGATGAGTTTTATCTCGGCCGCCTTGAGGGCCTCGTTGCAGGCAATCGAAAGATAAGCGGCAGGTGTCGCCTCCAGAATAAAAACCGACTCTCCCGCCTGCACCATATTGCCCCGGGAAGTTCCGGTAAAGAAAATGGCATGGTCCTGCTCTACTCCGCGGATAATTTTGTTGGTGAGAATGCTCACTTCGGAGCGGTCATTCTCATTTAACCCGGCCTCGCGCAAAATGGCCTTGCCGGCTTCCCTCACCTCTCCTTGATCCGGGCCATGAACTTCCAAAAGGCCGAACTGCCTCTCGGTGACCACGCTACCAAGGCGCACCTTGGTGGACTTTAAGGCGAGATCGATCATATGGTGAATTTCCATGGCCGGGGCAATTTCGATAAACAAAGCAGAATCATATTCCGCTGGATCGTAGACCCGGTTGTCCTTGGCAATAAACTGCGCCAACTGAGGTTGGTAGCTATCAATAAAAGTCAGTGTTCGTAATTCAAATCCCTGGCCCATAATATCTCCTATTAGTAATTTCCTACTTTTGCTTTTTTACCTGTCACAATCGCCACGCTGGCAGAGGCCCCGATCCTGTTGGCTCCGGCCTTCACCATGGCCTCGGCGTCTTCCTTGGTGCGCACGCCACCGGAGGCCTTGACCTGCATATCATCCCCCACAATTCTGCGCATGAGCGCAATATCTTCCACCATGGCCCCGCCTTTTCCAAATCCGGTGGAGGTTTTCACGAAGGCCGCTCCGGCGGTTTTAGAGAGGGCACAGCCGATGACCTTCTCATCGTGCTCAAGTCCTCCAGTCTCCAAGATCACTTTGACGGGATAAGGTTTGGAGGCCTCGACCACCGCTTTGATGTCCTGAAAAACAGTGGCGTAGTCTTTTGATTTGAGAGCGCCGGCGTTGATCACCATATCAATTTCTCGGGCACCATTCCTGACGGCCTCTTTGGCCTCAAAGGCCTTGGCCTCGGAGGTTTCCGCGCCCAAGGGAAATCCCACCACCGCAATGGGTTTGACATTGGAGCCCTGGAGTAGCCTGGCCACAAAGGGAATGTTGACGGCGTTCACACAGACGGTGGCAAAGTTGTAATCTCTGGCCTCTTTGCAAACCTTGCTTAGCTCATCGCGGGTGGCATCGGCCTTGAGAATCGTGTGATCAATCATCCCGGCCAATTTGGTATCCACCTGGCCGGCAAAACCAGGCGAGGTGCTGATGCGGCTGGCGCCAAAATGAATGATATTATCGGTGGCTTCTTTTTTATGGGTGGGACATTTGCCACAGCCCGAGCAAACTTCGGGGTCCTGGGTACAGGCGGATTCATGGATCACCTGGCGCACCTGGGAAGCCGCGTGCCCGAGTCCCATCTGGGATAATCTCTCCACTACCTTGCTGGTGATCTTCTCGATCACTTCATCCAAATTATCAATCTGGTTTTCTGGTCGTGCCATATAACACCTCATCAACAATGCCTACGATTACCGAGTGAAACGGATCACTCATTTTTCCCAATAATTGGCGGGCGGTATTTCCTTCCTGCTGAACCAGCACCACATCCCCCGGGCCGGCCTGCACAGTGTCGCACGAGAGGAAGCTCTTGCCTTTGTCCTTCCCCTTGCCGTCAATCGGCTGCACCACCAACACCCGGTGCCCGATATAGCAGGGATGTTTTTCGGTTGCGACTACATTTCCTTTCACTCTTGCTAAGATCACTCACTTATCCTTTGCAAAATATTTCGTCTTTATTTTTAATCCCCGGGTCTTCCACCGTCACCGCGTCGACGATTCCGGTAATGGCGGCATCAATCGGTGAAAAGGGATCGGGCATGGCGAGGCAGGCCTCACGGGACAAAATCCACCACACCAAATCACCGGGGCCGGCCTTAGCGGTATCCACCGCAACCAGCGGGTCGCCGTCGAGCTGCATCTCATCCGTCAGGGGCTGTATGACCAGCAACTTCATCCCTCGCAGTGAGGGATCTTTAATCGAACAGACGACGGTTCCTGTCACTCTCGCTAGTTTCATTTTTGCCTCCTGGCAAAAGGTAGAACGACAGGGAACGCAGCCATTTTGCCTGCGTCTTTTGCATTATTTTTCTGCGAAAAATGGCGTTTCACCAGTAAATCCCCTTGCTAATGAGATCGGGATGGGGCGACTGAATAATTTCACAGGCGGCCAGCATCCCCTCTTTGGCGGCATGATTGCGCGCGGCCTCCAGGGCCGCCTCCACATCAAAAAGCTCACCGGTCATAATGAAGTAGCCCTTGCCTCCGAGACCTTGGGCCAGACGAATCTCGGTTAATCGGACAGGGGCCATTTTGGCGGCGATATCGGCGGCCATCACGGTTGAGACGATGGAAAAAGTTTCGATCACTCCGATGGCGCCAAATTCTTTGACCTCCTGAGTGCCGGTGATGGCGGGAATGATATCGCGATGAACATAGGGTAGAAATAAATCGTTAATGATTCCATCTCCCCCTGCGGCCACGCCGGCCTTTAAGGCTTCCTCCACATCTCCCACCTCGCCGGCAAAGAGGATCATGTATTTTCCGGGACAGATGGGGTGGGTTTCTAAAATGCGAACCGGCGCTTTCTTAACCAGCGCATCGGTGGCCAAAATTCCCTTGGCGATGGATTTGAGTTCAATCATGGCAATGGCAGGTTCCAAAAACATCAGCTCATCCTACTCTGGTAATTTCGACGACGTTATGACTCAGGTCTGTGACCTTGCCCGCAATCGAAGCGTGATAGATCGATCCCATCTTTTCCTCGGGAGTCGCCCCGATCACATCCCCCATAAGCACTTGCTGTCCAAGAGTCACGGTGGGATTGGCCGGCACTCCGAGATGTCGATTGAGGGCTATTCGAACTCGACTGCTTTCAACTTTTCCTTTATTCACAACGGCACGCTCGGCATATTCGACGAGATGAATTTTCTTGATCAAGGTTGGAAGGGCCAACTTTGAATACTCATAATTGGAGCGAACCTCTTTAGGTTGCTCGTGATGGGGATTCTTTACACCTCTCGCCACCAGCTCCTTTCGATAGGCGCCATATATTTTTCGCGGCGAAAGTTTCATCACATCACAGGCCGCCAGCTCACACACGCCACACTGGCTGCATAGGAAGGCCGAGGTGATGTGCTTGGCGGGATCAGCATGATTATAATCGATCGTTCGCATGGTCTTATGGGGATAGATCTCGTGCCCGAGCAAATTGCGGGGACACAGATCGCTACAGCGAAAACATTGGCAGCAGGCGGCCTTGGATTTTTTCACCATCTGGGGCACGGTGATTTGCTTCATATCAACCACGAAATGCCCTGTGGGTAAGACCACAATTCCGCTGGTGGTTTTACTTATTCCCAGATCGAGGTCAGAGACAATCTGGCCCATCATGGGTCCGCCATCGAGCACCACAGGATGATCACAGACCACCCCACAGGCCGCGGCGATGAGGTCGCGGTAAGAGGTCCCTATAGGTGCGCTGACAACCACCGGCACCTCAACGGCTCCCGTCACGGTTAAAATTCTTTCTGTCACTGCCTTGCCATTCATGGCCTCGGCCATCTGGGCAAGCGTCACGACATTGTTGACCACCACACCGACGTGAAGTGGCAGGCCGCCTTCGGGAATAATGCGTTTTTTTATATCGTAAACGAGCAGGAATTCGTCACCGGCGGGATAGTAGTTCTCGAGCTGATGAACGCGGATGGTTCCATCCTTCGGCAGGGCCTGAGTCACGGCCTTCACGACATCTTCGTAGTGTCCCTTGATGCCAATAACTCCTTCTCGCGCACCCACCGCTTTCATGCTCAAACGCACGCCATCCACCACCAAACTGGCCTTGGTGCGCATCAAAGTTTTATCGGTGTGCAGGAGTGGCTCGCACTCACTTCCATTGGCAATCACAGTCTCGACCGCTGTGCCTTTGGGAGGTTGAAGCTTGACGTAGGTGGGAAATCCCGCCCCGCCCGCACCAACGATGCCGGCCGCTCTCACGGCATTAATAATTTCATCTCGCGTATAATGCATAAACTATATTGTCCCAAAATATCCTTTGAGCACGCATCTTCGAATCCGACAAAAAGAGCGCGGTCCCGTCAAACCCTCACCCGTGGGTGAGGCAATAGTGAAGGAGGTCGGACCTTCACCACCTAAACCTAAACCGGCCAAGGCCGGCCCATTTTTCACAAAAATGGAGGTGTTCATTTTCTTGGCCATCTTGTGCATATTCTCAATATTTTTTGAGTGGATAACGGCGGTATGAAAACAGCGCCTCTCAAGGGTATAGGCGGTCTCGATGGCCTGATCAATATTGCGCACGCGAATAAAAGGCAGCACCGGCATGAGGAGCTCCGTGGTCGCGAAGGGATGATCGGCACTGGTTTCAGTAAAGGCCATGCGCTTTGATGGATCAACCTCGAGTCCAATGGCACGCAGGATGACTTGAACATCTTGCCCCACAAATTCTTTTACGGTGTGGCCCTCGCTATCCAAAATCACCTGCTGCAGGCGGCGGGCCTGATGGGCACCCAGCTCCACAGCACCATATTTGATCATACATTTTTTCAATTGATCGGCGACCGAATCCACCACGATAATTTCTTTTTCCACCACGCAGATAATGTTGTTGTCGGTGGAAGCGGAGCTCACAATATGTTGAGCGGCGCGATCAATATCGGCGGTCTCATCCACCACCACGGGAGGGTTTCCCGGCCCTGCCGCCACCACTCTTTTGCCTGAGGCCATGGCCGCCTTAACGACCGCCGGGCCACCTGTTACAACCAGGAGCCGGACTCGCTTATGGGTCATAAGCTGCTGGGCGGATTCAATGGTGGGATTGGAAACCGTGGTAAAGAGATTGGCCGGCCCACCTTCAGAGAGTACGGCCTTATTCATTAAGTTAATGGTAAGCGCGGAAACTCTTTTCGCCGTGGGATGGGGATTGAAGGCCACCGTGTTACCGCCGGCAATCATGCCAATGCCATTGCAGATAATTGTTTCCGAGGGATTGGTACAGGGAGTGATCGAGCCGATTACTCCAAAGGGCGAAAACTCTTCCGTGGTCAGACCATCATCGCCCTGGTAGGCGCGCGTGACAATGTCCTCCACGCCCGGGGTTTTATCAATGACCAAACGGTTTTTAACAATTTTGTCCTCGTATCGCCCCAGTCCGGTCTCATCGCGTCCCATTCGCGCTAGCTGCTCGATATTCTCGCGCAGGATTTTTCGGATCGCGCTGATAATTTTTTTTCTTTTCTCAAGAGTCACGGTTTGAAATTCAAGAAAGGCCTTCTCGGCCGCCGCCACGGCTGAATCAATATCGGGAAAAATTCCCAGAACCCCGCTCATGGGCGGCAGGGGAACTTTACCCGAGGACTGCATTGGTGCTACCGTGGGCGCTTGCCCCTCGCCCTTTCCAAGCTGATTCACGAGACGATCAACGATCGAATCAATTTGAGTTTCCGTTATCCGCATGGGATTCCTCCTCGCTCACCCGACTCAACTGAGATCAGGTTTTTACGTAACGTTCCTCGCCGCCCGTCTCTAGGACGTCGACGATGGCCATGATCACCGCATCGACTGGTTTTCCCTCTGTGATCTTGGTTTGTCGGGCCGAACTGCCCGAGGCCACGAGCACAATTTCCCCAACACCCGCCCCCACGGAATCGGCTGCAATCACCAATCCACCTGTGGGCACGCCTTGAGTATTGACGTACTCGACGATCTGGAGCTTGAGTCCCTGTAACTTTTCATCTTTATTGGTGGCCACGACCGTGCCCACCACTTTGCCTATTTGCATGGTTTCCCCCCGGCCAAAAAAAACAGGGCCTTAAATTATCGGCCTACTTGGTCTTTTTGTTCTGACGGCCTAGTGGGAGTGCCATATCGACGTTTTCATGGGGTCTTGGAATGATGTGGACGGATACCAATTCACCCACCTTTTGAGCGGCGCGAACCCCTGCTTCGGTCGCGGCCTTCACAGCGGCCACATCTCCGCGGACGATCGTTGTGACGTAACCGCCACCGATCTTCTCATGGCCGATTAGCTCAACTTTTGCCGCCTTAACCATGGCGTCAGAGGCCTCTACCATTGCCACAAAACCCTTTGTTTCAATCATTCCTAGTGCTTCACCCATTGTCTTCTCCTTTGAATGGCTAAACGCTATGCGTAATTTAGTTAATTAATTTGTACTCCAAAAAAGTATGTTTTTGCATGTGCGACGTCAATCGCAATTTGATCTGTGGCCTATCTAATTTTTGACATCAGTGTACTTTACCCATAGAAGAGAGTACTTAGGAGTATATGATGCCTATCCTGGAGATAAATATTTATTACAGACCGCTCTTTTTATTGGTGACGGCCAAATGTTATTTTGAGAGAATGAGAGAGAACTTAAGCATACTTAAGGAACTTTAATGGAAACAAGACAACCCGAGCGCATAGAAGTCATGACAACCAGCGAAGTCGAGAGTTATTTGCGGATTTCGCGCAAAACCCTTCTCAAGCTTGTGAACGAAGGAAAATTACCGGCGCGTAAAATTGGCAAAAATTATCGTTATTTAAAATCAGAAATTAACAATTTCTTGAAAGGCCAAACGGTCAATTATTTTGAAAATAACTAAATCGCAAAAATTTCATAAGCCCTTTGGGAGGAGAATTCCAAACAAAATCTACTTCTTCACCCTTGTTTTGTCCGCCGGAACTAATAGTTGGTGTTTCCGATAGGGATTAGGTTGGGTAAGTAGACACCTCGATAACTGGGGTCAGGTCTCACGAGCGCAACACGCAGCTGTTTGCCTTGCATATTGCCGGACTTCAAAACATCAACAGCAAAAACATAGTAATAAGTTTCATCATTGGAAATTTTTTTCGTTTTAGTACAGGCAAAGCTGAACAAGAGCAGAGTAACAAAAAGAATTTGCATCAGCATATTTTTAAACTCGTCGAGATCAGACCTATGTCTTCCTTCCTTTACCCTTCATGGATGATCTCGCCGGCCCAAAGTTCACTGAGAAATTGTTCAAAATAGAGGATGCGAATACCGTTCTCCAATTTTCGCGAATTTTTATCCATGCACACAAGGATTGCATGCTTTGGGTGATGCTCTTCAATGATCGCTTTGAGACCACCAAAGTGTTCATTGTGCACTTTATCTGTCGATTTAAATTCAAGCGCAACATCCATTTGGCCAACAACAAGATCAACTTCCAGACCAGAGGTCGTCTTCCAATATGAAAGTTTTTTGGATGATTGTTGATATGAAAGATATGCCCTCACTTCATTGATGAGGAAAGTCTCAAAACTATTTCCAAATTCCGGTGTTCGTAAGGAAATTGCATCAAGGCCTTTTAAATATCGGATTACGCCAAGATCAAAAAGATAAAACTTAGCCGTTTCGATTAATTTCCTTGTTTTTACTTTACGCCACGGCCAAAGGGTAAAACCAAGAAGAGTTTCTTCTAGAATTTGATAATACTCCCTCACTGTTTTTCCAGATACGCCGCAATCCGCGCCGACATTGGCATAATTAAGAAGTTCACCATTCATAAGGGCAGAGACTTCCAGAAAACGATGAAAGGAGGCAAGTTTTCTAATTTGAGATTCTTCCACAATTTCTTCTTGTAGATACTGTTCAATATAAGCTTTTAAAAACTTCTGCACATTTTTCGCTTGATAGTGCTGAGGAATAAGCCCCTTATTGATTGCCATCATTAAGTCAAAGTGGGGTATCTCTCTAGAAGTGAGTGGGTACAATTCATACTTAAAAGCTCTGCCGCCAAGCAGATTACTTGCCCCACGCTTTAATTTCCTTGCGGAAGAACCGCAGAGAATGAACTGTGAGGTGGTGTTTTCGAGGCACCAATGGATTTCGTCAAGAAGTGCTGGCACCTTTTGGATTTCATCAATGACATAGAGTTTTTTTGGAAACTCCAACACGATCTCTCGAAGTTTTGAAGAATGAATCTGAAACTCGGCACGAATATCCGTTTGCAGCAGATCAATATAGGTTGCTCTCGGGTACTTTTGATGAAGAAAAGTTGTTTTGCCAACCTTTCTTGGCCCTAGCAGTAGGGCCGCCCTTGCTTCTTGAAAATCGAGAGATAGAATTCTTTTGTAAGATGATAATCGGGATGTCATATCCTGATTATAAGCAATGTCTCGACCGAGAAACAAGTCTTTTCTTGAAGTATAGTTGTACAATTCACCTTACAAGGGAAAGGACCTCAAGGATCAACGCATCTACTCCTTCTTTCGGAGGCCCGGTGAAAGGTAAGGTAAGGACGGATTGAGCGCACATTTTATCCCCTATAAATGCCATCTTAGCTTATCCCACATCTTTTTAAAAATCATTAACGCAATGGCCTTAGGCCTTTCCTGAAAAATCCTTAAGATTTCTGGAATGCTTTTTT
>MEPP01000003.1 GCA_001769855.1 Bdellovibrionales bacterium GWA2_49_15
CTGTAGTTGTTCTAATTTTCCGTAAAGTGCTATTACTTCTGCCATTGACTCCAAAATATCAATTTCAGTTTCAAAATAAGAATCTGTAAAATCTATTAGTTGCCGGTGGACTTCGATGGACATAGAAGTAGAAAGAACTCCACGTGCCATTAAGGACTCAGCACGTTGATGCTGACGATCTATTTCCGCTGGCGAAGCTAGTTTTTGCATGATTTTAAGTGAACTTTTCAGTCTCTCACTTGAAGAGGCCGCTTCGATTTTTTGTAATCTCTCAGTATTTTGTCTTTGCCATTCTTTAAGGCGTACTTGCTCAAAGGCCTCGGCCCTTCCACCTGCATTTACATTTAGTAGCGGCAATGGAAGTGTTACCGTAAATCCAACCGAATAGAATTGATCCTTTGACTCGAACTCCGATTGCAAGATTGGACCGATTTCCAAATCCGGCCAACTATTACTTTTTTCTAGTACATACTTAGCGTTTGCCGACTGAAGTTCGAGCGATGCCAACTCAAGTTTGGGCCACGGAGTCGAAGCGCCCAATTCATCAAGCAATGTGTCCTGAATTTTTATTGGTTGGTAAGAGTCTTTTGCCGCAAGAGGAAGGCAGTCAAGGTCAAGTAAAAACCTAAGCGGTGTGGCCAACTGGTTTTCTTCATTAAGTAGGTCATTACTTTGGGCCTGATAACCCCCGATCACCATTTCAATAGTACTCAAAGCGACTTCTTCTTCAGGGCCACGGGTACCTCTCGCTTTGAAACGTGCGGCAATTTGCTCAAAAGACCGCAGGGTCTCAGCAAGAAGCGTTTTTTTTCGGCCTATCTGGCGCAGTTTATGAAAGATGATGAATGATTCAGAGATGAGGTGAGATTTCTGCACACGACTTTGTAGTTCAGTCAGCTTGAGTTCGCTCTCGGCAGCCTCGACTCTTGCCGCCCGTTTTCCGCCTAATTCCATGGTATGAACAATTTGCGTTTGTGTGCTAATGACTTTCTCTCCGAATTGATCGCCTTGGATATATTGAAAGGACAATTCGGGATTGGGCCTTTGAGATGCTTTTTCCCGTGCATGCTTGAATATTTCGACCTGATATTCAAGTTCCTTTAACTGCGGAATTTGATTAGCACGTGCGAAGTAACTTTCTAACTTAAAATCAAAACACGCATTTTCTTTTGTTACTTCTGCCCCTCCTGCAAAATTCGCAAAACTTAGCGCCAGGAGAGTACATACAATGATGTACAAAAACATTATTACCTCTATAGATGTATTAGTTAAAAAAAACTAGGCGAGCTTACGACAGGGCGGTTTAATTTCTTGTAACGAATTGTCTTGAAGCTTAAAAGGACTCAGATAATAAAATGAAATGTGTATCAAACTAAAATTTTCAAAAATTTTTCTTGTATTCGAAGTAAGTTGAAGACTTGCCACCGAGTGAAGAATACAAAGTGGCGAACAACTTGCAGCGGTATTTTCTGAATTACATGCTTGTTGATGTTCATGGATGCTCTGAGAAACTGAATTTGTTCCATCCAGCAAGAGGCACTCGTCATCTGTTTGAACGCAGATAAAAACCACTGTGAATAGGATAAAAATTGACACCAAAAATCTCATAAACCCCTAATATAAGGCATGCCTGCACCTTGTCAAGTCTAAATCTTACAGACTAGAACAATTGACATTACCCTGACATAACCTTGGTGACAATTCCCCACATTCCCCTGTGGAAAGGCAATGATTTCCTCACATGCCAGGTAGAATTTACACGATATGCACCAGGCGCACATCGTTGCACATTATTGTTCATAAGCGATAAAAACAAACGCTCTATGGTTTATTTTCCATTCTCTCCAAAATTCGCGCCACTTCCATTTCGTCAATCAGCACGAACTGGGAAACTGATTCCTCATAAGCATAAACATCAGCATACTTAAGCTCAAACCACCAAGCGTGAAGTGTTAGCGCACCTGTCTTTAAGCGTGCTTGAACGGCGGGATAGGTTTTCAAGTGTTCAATCTGTCTCAACACGTTGATCTGCGAAAGTCGATTGTGCTGCCCAAACTGTGTTGAAGGGTTACAAGACGAGTTAAGAATTTTTACGGCACCATCCCCGTGGCGTAGCCATTCTCGAAGGCAAGGTGTCTCTACCTTTTCTCTACCAGCAGCAAGAGCCTGCATCGCACCACACTCTGAATGTCCACAAACTATAATATTAGAAACGTTCAAGCTATTGAGTGCGAACTCCACGGCCGCCGCCTCAGATTCATCGGCCGAGAGTTGAGCATTCTCCTCGTAGGGTGGAACAAGGTTTCCAACGTTGCGAACAACAAAAAGGTCTCCTGGATCAGTTGAGGCAAAAACATTGACGGCCACTCGGCTATCGGAACATCCGATGAAAAGCGCATCTGGTGACTGTCCCAGCGCAAGGCGAGCAAAAGTCTCCCTATATCCCGGCAGCACCTCACGCCTAAACTTAACGATTCCTTGCAGCAGTTTTTTCATAAAATATTACTATCTGGTTATCATACTTTCAGTATATTGCCCAAGTCAGATAATTTTAACAGACTTTAAAGTCAACTTTGTAAGGCCTGATGGATGAAATATCCGACTGCAAGAAGTCCCACTCCGCTGAAATAGCAAGTCAAAAAATGAAGGTTCAACTTGTTTGCCAGTAAAAATGGCACAAAAAAAAGGAGGGAAATTGGTACTGCAATTAGTACGCTTCTGGCATAATTCACTGATTGAGTTGTGTCCTTCCATTCTGCATAAGAAAAGGCCAGTGCCAACATCGTGGTCAGTGGCAATGCAGTTAAAAACCCCGCTAAGGCTATTTTCTTTCCTGACAACCAAGAAACAAAACTTATTAAGACGGCAGCAAGAATTGTTTTACCTATGGCAAGGACCATATTTAACTCCATTGTGAAAAAGAAGGGGCGGCAAATTTAACTATTGCTCACCCCATTTTAAATTCAAAGGTCAGATCTTTTCTATTTCTCATTCCTTGAAATATTTGGTGTCACCCTAATTCCCAGTGTAATTAGCGCCATTCAAATAACCCTTTGGCGTGATGAAAATGTAAAGACGTTGCTTTGCCTTATCTTTTTGTTTTATATCAAAAAGAGTTGTCACCCATTCAGGTCCTTTTGGGAATTGTTTTAGCTCAACTTTTTCAATTTTTGCAGAAGTCCAACTTGCCTCTACCGTGCTTTTTTGCGCCATCATCTCAACGACTGCTGGAATGGCCTGTTCGACTTGATCCCTGGTGCATCCGCTTGCAGCACAGGTTACTACCTTGGGCGCGTGACTTGCATGTCCGAAAGCAAAAGTAGACGAGAACATCATTAATACAGCTAAAATTACTTTTTCCATTTAATTTCTCCTTAATGTTGGTTCAGAGTTTCTTGTTCCATATCCTTATGGATATGGGAATGATCATCTCGGTTCAATGGGAACGAATCGGGGTCTGAGGCATGCCAGTAGCCGTGAAGTTGCATAATGAAAAGAAAGATACCCCCGGCAACAAGGCCTACGTTGCATGCATAGGCTTATGTGGCCTTCGTTATTATGTTCCATTCCATTCCGTATCTGAATGAGTCCCAGCAACATCAGTTAGTGTCATTGCCTAGAGCAGAAATGTAAATTTGATATACTTAAGCTATTGAAGAGAGAGGTCAGAGTCACCTGACCCCTCTCGCTTGATTTTGGTGAAGTCCGTGTAAAGACATCGGCCAAGACCTACTGACAAGCCTAATGTTAAAAGACGAACCTCACGAGGTCTAGCCCTTTGTTCAAGGATGGACAGCGATGAGGTTAATTGGGAGACAGATCTTTTGCCCATGTGGGGTTATGTTTTGGGTCTGCACCCACTGCTGGCGCGAGCACCGTTATTGTTCGAAGCCTTGCAAGTCCAAGCACCATCTCCATAATCATCGCGAAGCTCAACGAAAATACGCAGCAAGCATTCAAGGTCAAAATAAGCGACAGAAATATCAGAGCAAGCGGCGATTAGAACTCGCCAATGGACTACCATCGAGATCGTCAAAAAATAATTTGAAAAATATTGAAGCTGATCGGAGCTGCGCAGATATGCCGCCTACAGTAGAGTGTGGCGAAACGATCGGCCGGGCACAAGGTATTCAGACTGCAATCTGTCATTTTTGTGAGCAGAAAATCGATACTGAAGGGAGTAAACACTATGAAGATCAACTGGCAAAACGCCAGCAATCAAGAGCAGAAATTGTTCGAAGGTATTTCTATCCTCACCGACCACCGTAGGGATTTGCTGGAGTTTCTGTTTGATCCAAAAACACCACGCCTCCGAAAACGTGCTGGAATTATTCGTGAAGATAGCTGGCTTTTCAGTGATGGAGATCGCCTCATCATTCAGGCGGCGCTCGACTTCTGGAGTGGGGCCGGCCATTTAGCCCTCTGGGAGTGTATTGAGATCTGGGATAATGAGGAGTGGACCCACTTCCTGGCCGCTGTCACCGTAATTAAGGTCATTGATCTACAAAAGATTCGGCTAAAAACTGAACGGATTGATCCTGGCTTAAAAGATAACAATAGGCTGCCATAAGGGAATTGAGATGTCTGGCTTGCAAATATTCTCCAGCAATCAATCCGCTTTTATTGAGAGCCTTAAGGTGCAGGGATTTACTCAGGGCTCATGCGAGAAGACTCAATCTTTTTTCCGGGTATTTGAAATTTTTCTGCGTGAAACAAAACGGCTGAATAGTAGTGACATCTTTTCCATTTCTGTGATTGATATTTTTTTTCAGTGGAAGAGTGAAAATGCCAATTACAAGCCATTTAAACGCTATTATTGCTCAACAATCCGCTATGAAATCGGATTACTGCTGAAGTGGTACCTTAGCAGATCGAATGATGCGATATATGATCGCTGTCAATTCTCGTTGGCAACTACTCAGTACCTCGAAACAAAGAGTCACCGGCCTAGTCAGTGGTCAAAATCAATACTACGGATCAGTAGAAGGTTTTCTGAATACGCCGAACGAAATAAAATCAAGGATTTGAGAAAAATATCGGACGATAGGGTGAACATTTTTATCTCTGAGTGTGCAGGTCGCTCAAGAACATCAAGAAAGAACTACAGTAAACAGCGCGAATCATTATTCAGGTACACGATTATAAAATATTTTTATTATCTAAACTCCAGAGAAATTATAGTGTTTCAAGCGCCTGTGCCCGCACATGAACATACGAAACTTGGAGCTTTGATTGACCAATATATCAATTATTGCAGAGACCACAGAGGTGACAAACTAAACACGATAAGAAGAAAACGCAGGATATTGGGCAAATTTGATCATTATATTACTCACTCCGCAATTTCGGTTCCTGCAGAAATAAAAATCATCCATATTGATACCTTCACTACGACTTATTTCCCAAGTGAACAGAAAAAAACGATCATCGAGGTGAATGCAGTACTGCGGCCATTCTTGAGATATTTATATTTTGAGAAACAAATGCCGAGCAATCTTTCAGCTTTGATTGTTTCGCCACGAGTCTATGCGATGGCCCATATTCCTAAGTTTCTGACACACGATGAAATCAGACCAATTTTACAAGAAGAACTGAGCAACAAGAGCAAACTCCGTCGCCAGGCAATCGTTCGGTTGATTTTTTTCACTGGTATTCGGGCCAGTGAGGTAGCATCGCTTCATTTCGACGATATTGATTGGGAGAAAAAACAGGCAGTAATCAGAGATCGGAAGAATGCACAGGATATGATTGTAGTGCTTCCCGACCCAGTAATTGAAGTTCTCTACGATTATATTCGTATCGCAAGACCACAACATTGCCCTGACCGCCACTTGTTTTATAGCGGACATGCTCCCCTCAGACCACTAACTCCCAAAGCGGTTGGATTAATTGTGAGTTATGCCCTTCAGGATCACGGAATGAAAGGGAATCCTCATCGATTACGTCACACGTACGCGCAGAATCTTCTCGACAGCGGCAGTTCGATTGATCAGATACAAGTCCTTCTCGGACATAAAAATGCAAGTTCTACCCGGATTTATGCCAAAACTTCCATGCTTCGGATGCGTCAATACGTGGTGGACAATTATGTCTGAATCATTTTTGCATCAACACATCGAGAGTTTCCTAAAGTTTCGTCGCCAGATGGGACATCGGATTCATGACAATAAATTTCAATTTAACCTATTCGAAAGGGAACTCATCAGACGAAATATCCATCAGATATCTGAAATAGATTCTCAATTCGTCCACGATCATGCTTTCGAAATATTAAAGACAAGGAGCCCAGGAACGGTGAATCGCCACATGACAATCCTGGAGAATTTTTTCTGTTATCTTCAGAGGGTTGATTTGACCTGCTTAAATCCATTTTTAAATCGAACTATGTTCCGATCTCTCTATTTTCGCCCATATGTTTTCTCTGATGATGAGGTAAAAAGTATTTTACAGAGTTTCGCTAGCGATATTTCAAAAAGTAGAAACCGTGATTTCTTATTGGGTCGACTGAGTCGAAGGTGCGCATTTTTTATCCAAGCCAATTGCGGACTACGCGTTTCCGAACTCTCTAATCTCAAAAGGAAAGATGTTGATCTAGCGGGCGCTACGTTGTTGATAGAGAAAACAAAATTCCAAAAAGATCGATTAATCCCAATTTCGCAGGCCGTAGTTTCTGAGATCAGGAACTACCTCGAAGTCAAAAGTCAATCAAGGAGACAAGGCTCGAAATATCTTCTCGTCTCCGCTACTGCAGATTCCTTCACCCGTCTCAGATTAGGCGTCATATTTCAGCATAAATTGATACAACTTGGTATCTACAGAAAACCTTACATGAAGGGTGATACTGTTTTTGGATCACCATCGACGCATTCACTCCGGCACACTTTTACTATTCGAATAGTTCAACAGTGGAAGGCGCGTGGGATACCGATTGATCAGGTGAGTGATACTCTTGCTACCTATTTGGGACATATTGATTTCGAGGCCACACAGGTTTATTTGAAAGCGCTTTCGACCGATCCAGGATTTCTTATTTTTAGACCGAAATCTCATGAGTAGTTCATCATCCGTCGCCCACGATGACCTGGCACGATTAATTGCATACTTCTTTCGGGAATATTTACCCACTCATAAAGGGGTGTCTCCAAACACCATTCGGAGTTATCGCGACACATTTAAGCTGTTTTTATCATGGTTGAGAGACTCAAAGGATTCCAAAAAGCCCTTGGTACTATCTGACATTCGACCAAAGGAAATTCTCGAATTTCTTCGCCATCTCGAAACGGATCGATTGAATTCGATATCAACCCGAAATGCCAGATTGGCTGGGATCAAAACATTCTTTCTCATGTGCTACCTCCATCGGCCTGAACTTAAGCCAGAGTTGGAGGCCATTCAGTTCATTCCAAAAAAGAAGATGAATACGCCTCTCATTGATTTTTTTGAACATGAAGACGTGATGAAGATGTTATCCGTTGTCGATCGGTCGACTGCATCAGGCGCCAAAGATTTTTTAATATTGAACCTCCTCTATGACACGGGAATGCGTGCATCTGAGGTCTGCGGGCTCCGTTTAGATGGTTTCAACTCAGCGGCAAGAACGATAGAAATACTTGGCAAGGGAAACAAATGGAGGAAGATCCACGTCTGGCCTAGAACGGTGGAACTGATCAACAACTACATTCACGAATGGCGCAAATCACCGAGGCCCATCTTTCGGGATCTTCTGATCATCAACCATTGTGGTAAAACGCTTACCCGTTTTGGAGTCCATAAGTTGTGTGCAAAATATCTGAAAAAAGCAGATATTCCGAAACAGATTCGGAGCGCAAAGCGCTCATCGGTTCACTCGTGGCGACATACAGCCGCTGTAAATATGATCCGGCAAGGATATTCTCTTCTTGAAGTCAAAGTGCGTTTGGGGCATGCGCGCCTGGAATCCACCATGAAATATTTAAATTTGGATCTATCGATAAAAAAAGAAAGGGTTACTGAGCTGCTCCGTTTTACCGAACACCTTCTTCCGTCCACACTTCCTGCTCAATCCGTTGCATGGAAAACGACGGATGAAGTTATCGCATTTTTAAAGTCTGTGTAGCCCACTTCGTGATCATGGGGCTTATTTTATTTCGGCCTTAGCAAACTATTATGTGGCGCTTGATATCCAGAGACTTCCAGAAAAATAACATAAAGGCTGGATTATATGGGAGAAATAGCCATTTTCCCCAGAAAACGTAAATCGTTAATCATTTCATGAATTTGAAAAGAGAGGCCACATAACCTAACAAATCTTTCAAAGGTCTTGGCCTTTCGCCAACCACGAAGAAAAATCAACATCACGGCAAGCGCCACAACTTGACCGACCTCGACCCCTACATTGAAGGAAAGAATTCTGATGAGCATGGATATCTGATCATCTCCAAGTGGTAGTTGCTGAAGCCGAGTAGAGAGACCAAAACCATGGATGAGTCCGAAAATAAAAACCATTCTCAAGAGTGTTGGTGGTTGCCAGTCAAAGTATTTTTTAAAGCCATCGATGTTTTCAAAACCCTTGTACATGACACTGATTGCAATGACTGCATCAATCAAGTAATAGTTGGCCGTGATTTTAAAAAAGGTGGCGAAAATCAGCGTAATACAATGGCCAAGAGTAAAAACACTGATAAATTTAACAATGTCTTTGAACGTGGTTAAAAAGAAAATGACTCCAAGAATAAAGAGCAAGTGGTCATAGCCTGTTAGCATATGAGTTGCACCAAGCCAGATATATTTTAAATATCCACCATCGAGCATGGTCTGCTTATCTGCTTCAGATATGCCATGGGCATATCCCTCCACGGTAGAGAGCAATAGGTAAAACATCAGAACAAGTCTGTACATTTTTTCCTCCTTAAAACTAAATAATTTTATTAATTCAAAATAAATTGCTACCCAATAGGAGGTCGCAGAGATTTCGGAAGGCAAACATCAGAAAATAAAATCAAGAGAGTATAGACCAGTTTTGCTCCACTGATATCAACGATAGGTACCGGGAGTACTATTTTTTCTTGGATAAATTTGTCATCAGGAGTTGAGGAGGACACATGGTAATGTCCGTGTTCATGATAAGGGGAGTCTTCTGAGTGGCGATGTGTATGAGAGTGTTCAGAATGATCAGCGTCATTCTTATTGTCATGGTCGTTATACCGAAAGGAGGAAAATTCATCAAAATGAGCATGATCACAACTCAAAAAACATGCCCCGAATGAAACTGCGGAAGTTATAAGAAATAAAAAAATGAATAGTGAATTGAAAAAACTTTTTATCACTTATAAATCCATCACAATCATATAATTGTGAGTCATCAGATTAAATTGATACTCAATATTACAAAACATATTAACACAGGGCAAGTCCTGGCACACATTTGTTTGATGTCGATCTCCTGACTCTCACAGTTAAAGGGATTGCATTGTGCCCCCAATGGCTTGAGCAAGAACCACATGACTCATCAGAACGTTGACATTATTTAAGAAAAAGGGAGATACCACTAACTCCATTGCTGAAAAGCATCTGTTTGGCTTTCATGACATGGATGCTCCGGTTTAGTTGTACACTTATCGAGTTTACCTCAGGAGGGAACTGAGCACACTTTATAAAGAATGTACTTTACCCAACCACCATTTCCTTATGTCGCATATGGATTCTCACCTTGTCAGAATCGCCGACAGCACCTACTCCCTCTTGAGGGGTGTCGCACATCCAAAACCTAAAATATGCGTCTCAACCAGTTCAATGATTAAATGTCGCATGACTCACTCCTTTTTTACTTCCCTATCAGCGTCCAAGCCCTCCATGCTTCAGTACATGCAGTAATGTACTGAAGCATTAACCACCGATTACCTAAAATAGATTGTAGTTTAGCGAGGCACCAAGCATTGTTGTTTTTGATTCACTTTTCATTGAAATAATTTCGAGATACGGGGACAGTGATGCGTTTTTGGAAAAAGCGTAAGTAAAACCAGGATATATGGGCAGATCGTTAAATTCATTTTTCTCATTTCTTGAATAGCTCCAACCAAGATAGGCCGCCAAATCTAATGAAAGCTCATCAAATATTTTATAGCTCGCTTGCAACCAATGGCCGTGTGAATATTGAGCCTGCCCATCTTCTTTCACTCTATTCAAATATATCGTTGGAATCAAGAGATAAACAAAATCAAACTTTTCCATGGAAGTTGTTGCGTAAATTCTGGGAACAATTTTACCATTTATTTTTTTTCCTTTGGAACTCTCACTTATTGGCGCATAATAAATCAATTGAGCATAAACTTTCCCTCCCCCTTCGTTCTGGTAAAGAGTAGGAATTCCTAATTTTAAATAAGAATCTCCTTGAGTAAATGTTTTTGCATCCGCATCACGGCTTCCTACTTTTTGGTCAGGTCTAAAGGTTACTCCTAGGTTCCAGTCAGAATTAAACTCATGCTTTAATGAGAGATAGTGGTTAATAGAATACTTGCCCTCATCTTCAGAAAATGCGGGCCCATTCATATAGTTAAAATAGCTCGCCTTCAATTTATCTGCTGAAAAAATGCCAGAACCAGATGTCTTTGTCACGCTTGTTTGCGTTGTGTCCGCAAAAGCACTTGTTACAAATAAAAGATTTAATAATAATATATATATCGGACGCATTTTATATTTCTCCTGTTAATTGATAATTAAAAAGATGATAACCAACACCCATATTAGTAACGATCTCTTCTATTGAATCTCTCTTTCAAGATGCCCTTTCGATCGCTAAATTTTTCATTTCCCGTTTTTTTTACAGCATCTCTGTCGACGCTAGATATTTTGGAACTAACAGAATCATTCTCGATGCTGCCACAAGAAACCAAGAGAAACGAAAGGCTGAGGACGATAACAAAAGACCGCATTAAGCTATACATAAATAACCTCCAAAACTAGCTGACAAAAAAAGATAGCGACACAAAAGTCAAAACCTTAAGATGCCAGAACCAATTATAAAATTTTTGCCGCACACCAGAACTGGTATCAAGAAGCAATAGGAGGTCGAAGCTGATCATCCAAACCAATCGAACAATATTGATTATCACAAGAAAGATATGTGACTTTAGAGTTTAAAGCGAGAGCAGCTAGTCCCAGATGTCCAAAATCAGTCAAATTCACTAGGTGAGAAGAATGGCAATGCCCAATACATTTATGACAATCGAGCGGTGTTTGATGACTCTTTGATTCAGCATTACCGCAACCATCTGCCATGTATTCGCTCACGGTGAGTATACTCGACTCATGATGAGAAGGTGTATTGCTCATTGCGAATTCACTGACACTGAATAATGTGAAAATGAATGTGATTATAATCGCAAGTTTTTGCATACTTAAACCTTAGCATATATACGGGCAACAAGTAATAGTATCTATGTCAAATGATGGTGGGCCTTTTGTAAGCGATCTCACTACCATGCATTTCTTCGGCAATTTTTACATAGTTTCCATTTCATATTTCATCAAAGTGCCAAAATTCAATCTGCAAGAGTCTTAATCGAAACAGTCAAAGAAATCGCCGATACTGAGTGTCTATTCTATGGACAACTTTATCTAATGCTCCAGACAATTCTTTCGCCCTCACATTTAAAAAACCACTCACTTGCGGAAATCATATAGGGAATGTCAATTCTACCCATCAAAAATATCATTGACGCTTTCCTGCAACTAATGTATCTATCATTCCAAGGATGCTTAGAATGATAAAAAAAAACGCGAAGCAATCATTGTACGAATTTGTTGCCCTGGTCGGCAAAGCTGTTTCCAGTCCTAAGCGACTGGAGATATTGGACACACTTTCTCAGGGTGAGAAGACAGTGGATGCCATCGCTAAACAGATCGGGATCAGTCTCAAGTTGGCCAGTGCCCACCTGCAAGACTTAAAAGCGGTATCGTTAGTAGAGTCGCGACGGGATGGAAAATGCGTTTACTACCGAATCCCTGATACTGACGTCACGACGTTCTGGGTGGGATTAAGGGCTCTTGCCGAAAAACGTCTGTCGGCCATGCAGGACATATTGAAGGGTTTTGTGGGCGAACCGAATACCATGACACCTATGGACCGCAAGACTCTGATGGCGAGGGCCAAATCCGGTGATGTCATCGTCATTGATGTTCGACCACAAGAAGAGTTTGAGGCCGGTCATTTTCCGGGGGCCCGCTCTCTTCCCCTTGATCAACTCAAGAAAACTTTGAAGTCCCTTCCTAAGAGCAAAACGATCGTCGCCTATTGTCGCGGCCCGTACTGTCTACTGGCAGAGGATGCCGTGGCGATCTTGCAGCAGAAAGGGTTTCGCGCAACAAGGTTTCCAGAGGGCGTCTCTGAATGGATCGCAGCGGGTCTTCCTATTGAGAAAGAAGTGATGAAGAGGAAATTATGAAATTCTTTAAAATGTTTTCGTTAGTCGATTTTTCAATTCAGCGCCCTAAGCTGGTTCTTCTGATTGCCGCCCTTGTTACGCTGACTTTTTTCTCTCAATTTCCAAAAATCCGAACGGACACGAATCCCAAGAATATGCTCCCCGCTACGTCTGATGTGCGAGTTTGGAACAATGAGGTCGATAAAACATTTAGTCTTTACGAAGACATTATTGTCCTTGGAATCGTCAATCCGAACGGAATCTTGAATCCCGAGACATTGGGCAGAATTCAAAGAATTACCGATCAGATTATTCGCCTCAAAGGTGTGGCTGCCGTGGATGTGTCGGGCTTCACAACGATTGATAATGTCACAGTTGATGGGGCCTCATTACGGGTCAGTCCTCTGATGACGACGGCCCCGAAAAACACGGCCGAAGTAGAAGCATTAAGAAAAAATCTTTTTGGAAACCGCATGTTCGTGGGACGTCTTATATCCGAGGATGGGAAAACCACAGCAATTTATGCCCCACTAGAAAAAGGCGCCAACGGTCAAGAAATCGCCGAACAAATGCGAGAGATCGTAAAAAAAGAGAATGGCCCAGAGAATTACTACGTCGCGGGTGATCCCGTGGCGAGAGACACCTTTGGTGCAGTGATGTTCAAGCTCATGGCCGCGTACTCTCCCATTGCGGGCATGGTCATGTTCCTCGGAATGTTCCTCATGTTTAGGAACATGGTTCTGCCGTCGACGATGATGCTTGTTGCGATGATGAGCATCATCTGGAGCATGGGATTGCTGATTGGTCTCGGGTTTCCGGTTCATATCATGTCTTCCATGAGTCCGGTGTTTTTGATGGCGATCGCCACCGATAGCATTCACATTTTTAACGAGTTTTATTTCCGGTACAGAGAGAGCAAAGACAAGAAGACGGCCATCCGGGATACGATGACCGCCGTGGGGCGACCCGTGCGTTATACGGCCCTCACGACAGCCGCAGGCTTTGCGGTCTTGATGTTCATGAACATCATTCCGGTGAAGGTCTTTGGCGGTCTGGTTGCTTTTGGAACGATTGCTCTTAGATTCCTAAGTTTCAGCGTTATTC
The DNA here is from genome assembly GCA_001769855.1 of Bdellovibrionales bacterium GWA2_49_15. Classification (GTDB taxonomy): domain Bacteria; phylum Bdellovibrionota; class Bacteriovoracia; order Bacteriovoracales; family Bacteriovoracaceae; genus GWA2-49-15. The sequence goes on from MEPP01000003.1 coordinate 13,506, forward strand.
CTGCCATCCTCACTCTTGTTAAAGAAGACAAACTGAAATCGGCCTCTGTCAAGGAGGACAGCGAGACAGGTTGGATGGCCAAGACCTTATCCGTGTTAGGTGGTGTTGGTACCCATAAACCGGTGCTGACTGTGGTGGTGGGCCTTGCTCTTGTTGTCGCGGCCTCGGTCGGCACGACTCGTCTCGTAGTTAACAACAACATGGTTGAGTGGTTCAAAGCAAGCAGTGAGATCAGAACCGCCGATACGGTCATGAATCGCGCACTTGGCGGAACGTCGCTCGGATATCTCGTTGCCATATCTAATCAAGATGACTTCATCAAAACGCCGGAGGCCATGCGATACATAGAAGGTCTACAGAGGCATTTGGAGTCGCTTTCTGTCGTGGGTAAAACCACTTCGGTTGTGGATTTCGTAAAGCGGATTAACAAGGTACTTCACGCTGATGATCCCAAGTATGACACGATACCTGCGACCAAAGAGGCGATCGGCCAATACCTGTTCCTGTTTTCCATGTCAGCAAAGCCAGCGGACCTCGACAACGTGGTGGACTATCCGTTTCGGAAAGCCAACATTTGGGTTCAGTTGAAGACTTGGGATGCCGGGGCCATGCGCGACGTTATTCGTGCTGCCGAGGAGTACAAGAAAACTCACCCAATCGACATGGAACTTCGGCCCGCCGGAACTGCCTACTTCAACCTGATCTGGAATGACGAGGTTTTGGGCGATATGAGTAGAGGATTTATCATCGCTCTTGTAGTCGTATTCGCGTTGCTCACGCTTAACTTCCGATCGGTGAAGTGGGCAGCTGTGAGCTACATCCCTCTATTATTTACCATTCTTCTAATCTACGGGGCAATTGGGTTTGCTGGTAAAACTGTCGATATGCCGATCTCCGTGCTTTCTTGCTTATCGCTTGGGATGGCCGTGGATTTCTCTATTCACTTCATCAACAGATTTAAGCAGCACTTATCCGAAAACGCGACACCAGGGCGCGCACTCAACAGGGCCAGCATCACTGATGCCTTACTCTGGACGGCCGCACGCCCCGGAAAAGGAATTCTACGTAATGCACTACTGTTTGCTTCCGCGTTCTCTGTGATGATGTTTGCACCGCTTACACCTTACATCACCGTCGGGGCCTTTATCCTGAGTATGATGGTACTGAGTGCGCTTTTCACAATTATCTATCTCCCCGCATTGATTGTGCTGTTGCGAAAATGGCTTTTTAAAGATGTAACGATTTGAAGAGGAGGATTTCAACTATGCGAACGAATATTTTTTTGAAGGGCTTGGCCCTGGCAACGATTCTGTTGTCGGCGACGATTGGTACGGAACTTCGAGCTGAAGAACGTGATGCGACTATAATCATAAAGAAGATGCAGCAGGCGTTTTTCTACCAGGGCGGCATACTTCGCGCCCGCGTAAAAATGAGTTTGACAACTTCAGACGGAAATAAGCGCCTGCGTGAATTGACCATGCTTCGGATCAATGTGCCAGGCGGCGAAGATCAACGGTATTTCATGTATTTTCATGGCCCGGCTGATGTGCGCCGGATGGCATTTCTGGTTTACAAATACCCGAATAAGGAAAGCGACCGTTGGCTCTTTATTCCCGATCTGGGCCTGGTTCAACGGATGGCCTCCAAAGATGCAAGCTCAAGCTTTGTAGGTTCTGACTTCACCTACGAGGACGTGTCAGGAAGAAATATCGGGGCAGATAGCTATAAGCTTATTAAGGAAGAAACCTACGAGAACAAACCCACGTTTGTAATCGAAAGCACTCCAACGACTGCGGCGGCCTACAAGAGAAAAATCTCATGGATCGATCAGACCGCATTCTTGCCACTGAAGGAAGAGTTCTATGATGTTCAGGATCAGCTCTTTAAGGTTTTCACTGCCGATGAAATCAAACAGGTCGATGGCCTGCCGACGATCACGAAGCGAGTGATGAAAAACGTAAAGAGTGGACATCAAACCTTGGTGGAGTTCGCGGAAATTCAATATCGAGTTCCCCTCAAAGTAGAGGACTTCAGTGAAAGAGCGCTCAGAAACCCGCCCAAGGAGTGGATCAAATGAGGCCGGTTCACGTATTTGCTGTGCTGGCGTCACTTACGACACTTGCAGGCGACATAGTCTATGCCACAGAACTGCATGGCTTTCTATTGGGTAATTATGCGGCACGAGTTACCGGGGATAGGAGAAGGCCCACATCAGGCGATTTTTTGCTAGGTGAGGAACGATTGCAGCTTAAGCTCTCGGGATCGAACGAGGGCGGAAGTGTGTATTTTGCCAAAGCAGATTTCTTCCATGATGAAGTCGCCGGTCAAAATGACCTCGATCTGCGCGAAGCTTACCTCAGTCACTCAGCAGGCGCATTTGATTTCACGGTTGGGCGGCAGATACTTACCTGGGGTGTCGGCGATCTTCTGTTTATCAATGATGTATTTCCCAAAGACTACACTTCTCTATTCTCTGGGCGGCCCATGGAATACCTGAAAAGAGGGACGACTGGCTTCAAAACAACGCTCACCACAGAAATCGCATCGGCGGATTTGATCATCATGCCTTTTTTTGAGCCAAACCGACTCCCCGGAAGTGATCGTTTCTTTTTCTATGATCCCTTTTCTAGCATAACTAACCGCGTGGAGAATAGGCCCCGCCACGATCTGGCCAACACCGAACTGGCGCTTCGGCTGTATCGGCCAATTTTAGAGTGGGATGGCGCTTTGTACGCCTATCGTGGTTTTTTCAGAGACCCCGCGATGCAGTTAGACTCCATGACTGCTCCTACCCAAGTCACGATCAACTATCCCAAGAGTAGTGTCTATGGAGCAAGCCTTCAGGGAAATGCACTTGGCGGCGTCGTGAGTTTGGAAGCAGGCCACCTGGATTCGCGCGATGATAACTCTGGCACAAACCCACTCATGCCGAACTCACAAACAAAGTATCTTGTGGGCCACCAACGATCGCTCTGGACTGATTTTACCGCCGGACTCCAGTACTACGGCGAGTACATGCACCAATATGATTCGTATCTTGCCAATGTTCCGGCCGGATTTCCTTCTCAAGATCGGTTGCGGCATGTCTTAGCGCTTCGACTCACTCAGCTTTTGAAATATCAGACATGGCGATTGTCGTGGTTTTCGTTTTACAGTCCATCGGACAAGGATTTCTATTTCATTCCTGAGACGAGCTACCGTGTAAGCGATGAATTTTCGGTGACCATGGGTGGGAATGTCTTTGGCGGTGCCAAGGAAACGACTTCCTTTGGGCAATTCAAAAGGAACAATAACGTTTACGTTAATATGCGTTACGATTTTTGAAGTAAAACTTGCAATATCTTCACAGGAGACAAAATAATGAAAACACTCTTTATCTTAAACGATGCTCCCTATGGAACAGAACGAAGTTATAACGGTCTCAGGCTTGCTGGTTCACTCGCCAAACTCGAAGGTGAGCAGGTCAAAGTATTTCTAATGGGAGATGCGGCCTCTTGTCCGAAGAAAGGACAGAAGCTTCCACAGGGTTACTACAATATTGAGATCATGATTAAGAACGTGGCCCGTCTAAATTCAGAAGTTGGCGTTTGCGGGAGTTGCATGGATGCTCGTGGCATCACCGAACCAGAACTGATGGAGGGTGCCAAGCGAAGCACACTTGATGAGCTGACCAATTGGACCCTATGGTCCGATAAAGTCATCGTATTTTAGTTTATGTACAGGATGTACGGTATGCCGATGTGAGCAGGAGCGATCATCGGCGATGGGGGCGTTATGAGTGAGGCAAAAACAGTCTTGATCCTTGGCGGCGGTGTCGGTGGTATTGTTGCTGCCAATACTTTGCGAAAACTTCTGCCGAAGCAACATCGAATTATTGTGATCGACCAGGAGAATAAGCACCTCTTTGCCTCTTCCCTTCTCTGGGTGATGGTCGGGATGAGGAGGGCGGATCAGATCGTGCGTCCTCTCGCTCGTCTGAGTCGCAAGGGAATCGAGTTTATCCAGGGTAAGATCGAAAAGATCAACCCTGAAACAAAATCAGTTCAAGTCTCGGGGCGGGAATTCTCTGGTGACGCCATAATTATTTCTTTGGGAGCTGATCTGGTTCCTGAGAATATCCCCGGTCTCAAGGAATCGGGCCGAAACATCTACACACTCGACGGCGCAACTGACATTTACAAAGACCTCATGGCCTTTCAGGGCGGGAAGATCGTGATTCTCACGGCGAACCCTGTGTATAAATGCCCGGCGGCCCCCTATGAGGCGGCAATGTTGGTTGAATATTTCTGTCGAAAGCATGGCATACGCAACAAGACAGAGATTGCTCTTTACGCTGCCGAACCAGGCCCGATGGGCACGGCCGGCCCGGAAGTATCTGCCGCTGTTCGACAGATGGTGGAATCCAAGGGGATCAAATACTACCCCACTCATCAGGTGACGGAAGCTGATCCCAAAACAAGACGAATCGTTTTCTCTGGGGGTGTCACTGCAAATTTTGATTTACTCTTTTTTGTCCCACCCCATCGCGCACCCGAAGTCGTAAAACAAGCTGGACTACTTGGCGAAAATGGCTGGGGCGTTGTTGATCGCAACACCCTTCAAACGAAGTATCAGGGAGTCTATGCCATCGGGGATGTCGTTGCCATTCCACTTAAGATGGGTAAACCCCTTCCTAAAGCTGGTGTCTTCGCCCATGCACAAGCCAAAGTTGTCGCCCAAAACATTGCCCGCCAGTTGACTGGGCAACAAGGTGTGGCCAGTTCATTTGACGGTCATGGGCAATGCTTCATCGAAATTGGAGATCACCGTGCTGGACTTGGGAGTGGAAATTTCTACGCGGAACCAACTCCCACCGTAAAGATTAAGGCCCCTGGCATCGCTTGGCATTTACTCAAGATACTTTTTGAAAAATACTGGCTCACAAGGTGGTTTTAAAGTGGAGCGACAGATTTATTTGGATTTTAATGCCAGCACCCCGATCGCACCAGAGGTGCTTCTGGCCATGCAACCCTATCTAGCTGGTGATTGCTTTGGTAATCCGTCAAGCGTTCATCGGTTTGGACAATTGGCCTGCTTGGGAATTACAAAAGCCAGACAGCAGGTCGCAGGTCTTCTCGGATGCGAAAGTGACGAAGTTATATTCACCAGCGGAGGAAGCGAAGCGAATAATCATGCCATCAAAGGCGCGTTCTTTGCCCGACGTGAGCAGGGAAACCACATTATTACAACGGCCATCGAGCACCCAGCCGTTCGTATGCCGTGCGAATATCTAAAACGGTTTGGAGCCGAAGTGACATACCTGCCCATTGATGGCACTGGACGAGTCGATCCCGATTCCTTGAGAAAAGCGATTACCAAACAAACTATTCTAATCTCGGTGATGCATGCAAACAACGAAGTTGGAACTATCCAGCCCATCGAAGAAATCTCGAAGATCGCAAAAGAAAATCAAATTCTTTTTCATAGCGATGCTGCTCAATCGGTCGGAAAGATACCGACTCATGTACAGACACTTGGTGTGGACCTGCTTTCTGTCGCTGGCCACAAATTCTACGCTCCAAAAGGGATTGGCGTTCTCTACATTAAAAGGGGCGTTGCTATTGATCCATTAATCCACGGCGCGGGTCACGAACAGGGGCGACGTGCGGGCACAGAAAATACCGCGTCCATCGTGGCGCTGGGAGCGGCCTCTGATCTTTTCTCCTCGGGTCGTGAGATGAGTTCGGTGCAAAAATTTAGGGACTTATTCTGGGCGTTGTTAAAAGACACTTTTGGAAAGAAAGTGCTACGGAATGGGCACCCGACATTAGTTTTGCCAAATACGCTGAATGTCTCATTCGTTGGCCGCATTGGAGAAGAGATTTTACGGAAATTAAAAGGCGTGGCGGCATCAACGGGGTCAGCTTGTCACTCGGGAGAAACAAAAATGTCGCCTGTCCTTGAAGCAATGGGTATCCCATTTGAGATTGGGTGCGGGGCCATAAGATTTAGCTTGGGTAGAACGACAACAGAGGAAGAAATCCGCACCGTTGTAAAGCAGATGAAGGAAATAGCATAAGAGCGGCTGCCAATATCGGTTCAACATCCTGCACTTCAATCTTTAGGCCGATGAAATGGTAGCCAGAAACTCGAAGGTGCCCCCTCATTCAAAATACTTTCACAAACGATACTAATTTTTATCACAAATGCGTCCATAAATTTCTAGAGTTAGCTTTACTGACAATCTTGAAATTTCCGAAGAAGCGAATTAAAAACTTAATTTCGGCAAGCGAGGAAAGATGGAACAACGGCGGAAGTAAATATCAACCGCCCGAACCATCACCACTAGACTTAGCAAAGCGCAGGAGTTTGCCGTCGAGTTTGTCGGAAAGTCGAGAAAGCTCGGAAAGATTAGAATGGACTTTCTCAATATCGGCAGAGTCGATATAGGTACTGTCCTTGAGTTCCAAAAATTCGATTTTGTTATCACGGTCGGCGGCAAATTTAATTTTTGAGATTTGGCCACGAGAGATCACGCTACCATCATACAGTGACACACCTTCAAACGATTTGAGGGCCGAAGATAGATCACCAGCAAAGGCCTGCGTCCATGAAAATATCAAAAATACACCTAATAGCGTCTTAGCCGTTGTCATTGAATGTCTCCTTTTTCGCAGTACGATACAAAGGTACTGGAAACGGCGGCACTATAGGACGTCATAAGGCCTATGTACATAGGATTATCGTATATCTGATCCTTCCGTTCATTGAAGTGTTTTTGGTTCAATAATTTCAGGGCCTTAATCCCATCCCAATTAAGAGATTCAGTCTGAAAACTCATCCAATTATTCACAGAACCAGCTTCACTTAGACGGTAATAGTTTAAGGCCATCCTGACCCGCTCTTTGGTATCCGCAAAAGTTAATTTGTACTTCTTACTCGTTCCGATATACCGGCCTTTAGCATCCCTAACGATAAGGCCCTTTGTGGCCAACTCACCCAGTTTCTCCACGCCCCGTTGGCCCAACTCATATGCAATTTCTTCTTCGCTGGTACCAGCATTTGTGAAAGAAAGATTTAATATCAAGTAGTAGTCCTCGTTAACAAAGTATTGGGCATCTTCACTGCCAATGAACTCATATTCCTGGTTATGAGAGAGTCCACCACCCATCAAGCTTGCGATTTCTGGATGAAACTCCTTCATATATCCATGCAATTGCTTGTCTTGCCCTAGTGCCATGAAAACTTTGATGGCCGCTTCTGGCTGTGGATTGCCATTTATCTGAATTATTCTTCTAAGAGTCGAATATGGGACACCACTTTTATCAGCGACACTTTGTAAATTCAGATTTGCTCTTTTAGATAAATAGAAGTCGATGCAGCTTTTAATCTGCTCGCATTTGCGAGTCGTGATGCTGTCTATTTCGGCCACATCTAAAGTCACTTTTTCCACCCGGCCCTTTTCAATCAAAGGGTCTATCCTTACCAATTTGAGACAGCGTTTTACACACATTTGTAAATTTTTCAAAGCCTCTTTTCTCTTTCTTACTAAATTTATCGCCACCATGGTGAAAACTGAGAACGATTATCCGGCTAGTTAACCATCTTCATCTCATTTCATTTTCACCATGGTGATTAAACTGAGGCCTTTTCACTTTTGCATTTGTCAGTAAAAGGCCGAGCAAATAAGTTTGCGGCAACGAAAAAACTTTTGACCGCTGATTGGAGACTTTATGGAAGCATCGACTTTGAACCTCTTGAAAATGAACAATGCCTTGCCTCGTCCTCAGCTTTTTCTGATTTGCGAAAACATGATACGGAAAGATTTGGAAATCTTTCGCATTCAAGACCGCATGGTGGACCTTTTTAATGAAATTGAATTTTTCTCTCGCCATGAAGATGAGTTTTCGAGCATTGATTTCGCACTTGAGCTGGCCTTTGGGAAAAAAATTGATGAGGTGGATGAAAAAATTGTCGGTATAGTGGGTGAGATTGCTTTGAACGCGGCCTTCTTTTATAGAAGGGGAAAGATTCAAGGTGATGTGATTGAGTATATATCTCTAACCGCAAAAAAAATCACTGAGATCATTTTTACAGCGTCCCTTGAGACCACTCCTGATATGGCCACAGTGAAGTGCCTGGAATTATTTCACAAAAACTTCCCAAACCTTGAAATTGAGTATGTGAATAATATCTACGCTCAACTAGGCAAGAGACAAGACCTGCGTGTCTTCAATATTCCTGGCGATGGAACCTTTGGTGGAGGCGGGTAGGGTATTTATGGATACGAAGCAATTCCTGCGATTGAGAATATTTTTTTAAACTAACGAGTAGGAGGTCATTGTGAACAGTTTAAGGATGCTAAGGGTAATAATTGATGAAGCAATAATTGGTGGAGACAGTGGTGGAGGAAAATATATTCAGGGCGACGAAATTGGCGGTGGTGGTAATGATCCCATCGGTGGAACTGGAGACGATGGGAAGAAGCTTGGAGGGGTGCCACCTTTTATATCAACTAGATCGGAGAACTTATGAAAGCTGCTGCTTTGAAACTACCCGTGATGAACAATGTGCTGCCTAGGTCCCGAGTTTTTGAAATTTGTCAGCATTTAATTCGTAAAGATTTGGAAATTTTTAGCATTCAAAATCGGATGGTGGAAATTTGTGAGGAGTTTGATTATTACTCTTGCCGCCATGATGAGTACTTAAACATTGATTTTGCTCTTGAGCTTGCTTTTGGTAAGCGGGTTGATGAATTGGACGAAAGAATTGTCACCATAGTGGATGAGATTGCTTTGCATGCGGCCTCCTATTATTGGAAACGGAAAGTTCAATGTGATGAAGGCGAGTACTTGTCTCATACAGCGAAAAAAATTACCGAGATGATTTTTGCAGCGGCCCTTGAGCCACACCCTTCTCTCGGAGCTTTTAAATGCATAGAGCTGCATCTCAAAAACTTTTCCAACCTTGAAATTCCCTACGTGACGAATCTGCATCGTCAAATTTTACTACGGTTAAAAGGAGACGACTCTGCTCCTAATTTAACCACAGAAGAAAGATGTGCTGGGTCCGGCGGATCGGGTGGTGGCCCAAGAGTTTTCTTGGGTGGTGAGATGGGTGGAGGAGGAGATCGTTCTGGTGGAGGCAGAAAACAAATAAGGGAAATTGGCTAGTTTAAAAAACAAAAAGGCCTTCAAGATACGTCGTCAAACTCACCTTGAAGGCCAACAAACAATAGGCATTGCTACCCTTGCTTTGTTCTTTTTTTAGTCTAAAAAAAAGATTCACGCAAGGGTCAAAGCAGTGCCTCTTAAAAACGGAGGTAACTGTGAAGAATTTACTGTGTATTTTTCTTGTTCTCGGCATCTCGGCCTGTGCATTTAAGTCAAAGGACGGTGCAAACGACCCAACAGGCAGCGGAACCGATGGCGGGGGGGCATATAGGGCCCCCCGGCCTTTAGGACTTGACCCGGACGGTGATCTTGACGGGGATTTGGTTACAAATGGGCAGGAATATCAGCTTGGCCGCAAACCCGAAGTTGCCGACCTGCCTGTGCTTCAGGTGGCGTTTCTGCAAAACTATAAAATTGTGGCAAAGAATGAGAGTAAAAGTTTTACTCTTGATACCAAGGTCGCTCAAAACTCCCCGGATTTTCGCTATCGAGTAGGCAGTCTTTTCATTCGAGATCACGCTTTAGAGACGGCCGCCAGTGTAGGGAAATTCTCAACTCATACCCGTGGGACCATCACACCCAATGACCTGTCCTGGGTTAAATATCCAGAAATTGACCAGCAGTATTTTCAAAGCAAGGCGCTTGAGTATCAAAAGATTTTTGGGAGCACTCCCCCAAACGGAATCTCTTTGTTGTTTGAAAACAACCTACGCCTTAAACCCAGTCGTCTTTTTCCGTCCATTAAAAACGTCGTCATGAATTTTTACTACTATGACTATGAAACAGAAAACTATCGGCTGCTCAAACAAGAAGTCATGAATAAAAATTTCATGCCTGGGGTGAATGAAGTCGTGACCGTTCAAGTTGATAATGTCCCTCTAAAACTTTTAACCGAGAACTACTTTAAAAAAGGCGAGTTCATCATCTCGGAGATCGCAGACTTTGAAATCCCTGAAATGGGTGTCACTTATAAACAGCTACTTGCCAGCGTGAAGGCCAAGTGCCTGCCTATCATCATTAATACGCCAAGGGAGCTTGAGGTTTCTTATGTGGGAATTGGTGGTGGAGATAAAGCTGAGAAAACCTTTGCCGAGGTGTTGAGTGCGCTCTATGAGAAAAATTATATTGTTGAAAGTAATGAAGTCAAAAAGATTGGCGAATTTGAAAATAATCTCCCCGACTTCACCTATCTAAAGGAAGTGCGAGAAAAGGATAAAATCGGAAAGTGGTTTATTTTATCCTCGCCGTTTAACGAACATTACAGCGACCACCGCTATACACCTCAAGATCATTTGATCTTGACCTACGCCACCGGACGAGAACTTGCCCAGCAGACGGAAGAAAAGTTGCATGGAATCTGGGATGACGTTTCAGGTGGGGATAGCTTCATTGTCTATCCTTTTGGAACTCTTTCTCCTAATAGTGAGGTTCATTTAGAACTCTATCCAGGGCGGGTAAAAGGCGAACGCTTGATTGTGGAAGATCGTGATTATCACGAACGCCCGGGGAGTTGCGGGAGAAATTGTATCAGTGGCATTTTAGAGATGGATTGCATGGTGAAGGTCAATTTCTTTCAACCTTTTGATGAAGCATTGGAATTTAAGAAAAGTTTGGAAGGTGAAATTAGTGCGCTTAAAATCGTGATCAACAAAGAAGATTTTCCACTTCGGGAACTCCTAGAGAAAAAGGCTGTTACACTTTCTTGGAATAGTGTGGGCCACCTTCATATCGCCATCACTGACCCATCTTTAATTACTGAGCTGCATGAATCAGAAGAAAATTTGATTGCGCTAAAAGTTGAAACAAAATCGGAAGTTGTTTTTCAAGGGGCCAAGCTCTACTCAGTGGGCGGACAGCATGGCCAATTTTGCCCAAGCGTTCTTGCCAATGCCACAAGGGCGTGGCGAGTTCCAGTGTCGGAGTCTTCCATTTTAATTGAACAGTTTCGCCCATTCCAAGCTCAAGGAATGATTGTTCTGCCGGACAAAACTTATTACCAGCGTTTTAATTTTGCCTTTAGTTCACTCATCACCAATTTTCATAACTAGGGAGTTTTTGTGTACCGTTATTTAATTCCACTACTCTTGATGCCTGAACTTGCCCATGCCCGAACAGTGATCGGTATTGCCGAGCGATTTCTCGCTGAGGCCACACGAATTGGCATCGTGGTTGGACTGATCGGACTTGTGTACGGCGCTGGCTCCATGGCCGCAGGAAAGCAGGGTTCAGGGGCCACAATCACAAACTCATTAATCGGCCTCATTATCATGATGGCCATTAAGGCCGTTCAAAGTCTTCTGCAAAGTATGGTTTAAGGAGGATACTATGAGACGTTATTCACAATTTCTAACCAGCAATCCCACTCTTTTTGGGCTCAATCCCTATGATCTGCTTATCATTGGAATTTCTGTGCAGTGCTCGCTTCTTTTTAACTGGGAGGCCGTATTTACCTTAATTTTCTGCCCTCTTGCTATTTTGCTTGGCAAGCTTATCCAAAAATATATCGACGTCACCGGATTCATTCTTGGTTTCAGACGGACCGATACGCTCTCCCTTCGTGAGCTACTAAAAAAAGAGGAGACACGCCAATGACAACTCCCATTATCCAAAACATTACGCGTGCCCTCTGGTCCAACACCGGCCCTAAGCTCTCCTCTCTTAAGGGGGAGGAGAGCTTTATTTATGAATATCTGCCGCCTGACCTTGAGCAATTATCTCATGCAGAAATTCAAGAAAAGTTTAATGCCCTGGAAAATGACCTTCTCACGTCTGACTTTAGTCCTTGGGCCAAAATCTACGCGATAGGTGGAGAATTTTTTGTCAACTCGGCAAGTCAGCCGAAACTTGGTGAGGCCATTGTTTCGCTCTATGATTTAGGCATAGAAAACTTTCTCAAGGAAAACACCTGGGACCAAGTTGAGTTCTACGAGGATTATCTGACCATCTGCGGGACTTTTTTGAGAATCCTCTCAGTTAAAAGGCCTCCACCAACGCTTATGGAAACAAGTCTGCACACTCATGCCAACTTTGTTTTATGTTTTAAGCGGCATACCGCCGCGCACGCCCGGCGACTCTTGGATTTTCGCAGAAGGATTCACTTTTCCGGGCTGTTTAAAGCGATTCGGGACATTAATGGTGAGAATGCCTACAAGGAAGCGGAATCAACCTTAGAAGGCCTGGCCCAAGGGGATACGGCGCTTTTTGATGTTGAGCTATTTTTCATTTTGAAGGGAAAAACCAAAGAGGACCTAGACGAAGAGACCTTCACCTTCCTTGACAGCATGAAAGGCCTGGATGCCAGTGTACAAATCGAATCGCGGGCGCTTCCCTATTTTTTCCAAACTCTCGTGCCTGGTGTGGCGCCAAGCTTTAAGCGGAAACTTCTTATCCCGTCTCATTATTTGACAGGACTTATCCCTTATTCTCATGATCACCTCATGCCTGGACAAAATACGGGCCTCACTTTTAAGGCCCGATCAAAGGCCGACTTGAAGTTCGACCTCTTCTCGCCTGTGGCCCATAACTACAATGCGCTGATCACCGGGTCATCCGGCCAGGGTAAATCCATGCTGGCCAATCGAATTTTGAAGTTTGAGCTGGAACGTGGGACCAGGGCACTATGCCTAGACCTTGGGAACTCTTTTCGAAAAAACGCCCTTTTTGGTGAGGGCCTTATTTTTTCTGAAAGGTTTAATCCGCTCCAGTATAGAAATCCTCGCTACTTAAAAGAATTCGTCATGGCGGTGCTGGAAGAAAAATTGCCTAAGAAAGAAGAAGGGCGATTATATGAAGCGATCACGTGGATTCTTAAAACTGGCGTTTACTCATTTGAAAAATTTCTATCCTTGCTTGAAACTGAATTTCCCGGCATCAGTCATTACTTTGCTGAAATAAGAGAGTATTTCTCCGATGGCGTTCATGTCGGTGATTGCTTTATCTACTGTAACCTGGACAACTATCCTGACAACATCAAGGCCCCCCTGGTTATTTTCTTAATCGAATGCTTCAAAAATATGCCAGGCCGCAAGGTCTTCATCTTTGATGAGTGCTGGAACCTCCTTTCAAAAAATGCTGATTACATTGCCGAATGTTTCAGAACTTTTAGAAAGCATGATGCCTCGGCGGTGGCGATTTCGCAGAACTTAGATGATTTTTCAGAGACGCAGTTAGGCCGAGTCATCATTCAAAATACTTACTTCAAGTTTTTCTTCAAACAAAATTTAAAACCAAGTGAATTTGTGAGTGAGCATCTGGCCAATCAAGTTGCTTCAGTCCTTTCAAAAAAAGGCAAATACAGCGAATTTGTGGTGTCCTCTGAAAATATTTGTAAACCCGCGAGGTATTACGCATCAGCGCTTGAGTATGAGCTATTTACCTCGGATAAGCAGGACTTAAACCGCTTTGATCATTACATGAATGAATCGGGAAAATTTCTGCCCTATAAAGATGCCATGATCAACTACACCAAAATCAAGCACCCAAACTGGAGTCAACCATGAAGGCACTTTTTATTATCTTCTTTTGTTTTAAGGCCCACGCCCAATTAAATTTTGGACAAGACACCGCCTTACTTTTTGAACTGGTCACAACTACGGCCAGTCAGCTCAATGAGCTGGAAAAGTTGGTTACTAATGCCGAGAAGTACACCAAGAAGATGCAGGAGTATAACGAACTTCTGCAAGATGAATATTTTCGCGCCGAACGTGTACTTTATCTTGCCGAACAACTCACCACCAAACGCGACATTGAAAACTTGGGCGACTTAAACAATGCCATCAGGGAACTTAAATACTCGCTCACAGATTTAAAAGAACTTATGCGCGAGTACGGCATTATCAAGGAGGAAGAGCAGAAGACCAAGGTTCAGGTCAAAATTGAAAAGCGCATGAATGAGCGTCAAGGAAAGCAAGCAATTGCCCAGGTCAATAAATCTATTCAGGCCAAGACCGTGGGCAGGGCCAGTCAACTGACCGCCCAAAATACAGCGCTCCTGCTTGAATCCCAGGTGGGGATGCACAACACCCAGCTTGATATTTTAGACAAGGTTGCGACTACCAATCGGCTTTTGGCAGAAGGGATGGAGGAAAAGCGTATGGAGCAGATACAGCGAGAAAAGACTTATGGGCAGCATAGCAATCTAAAAGGCGGTAAACTATGATGGCCTCGAAACTAAATCTCATTTCTGAAATGCTCTTAATCGAAGACCCGTCCGTTTTCAAGCTCTATACAGAGTTAAACACCTTCGCCAAACATTTTGTTGCCCCTGTTTTTGTGGTGGGCGTGATCGCTGCTTTTTTAGGAGACTTTAATATTTTGGCGGTGATAAAAAAACTTATTATTGTCACCGTATTCATGGCCGGTTTTTATCAGTTTCATACGGTCGCGGTGAACACGGCCTTGAAAACGGCATCAATCACGCTAGAAAAAGTGAGTCCGAGAAACCTCTTTATTAAAAAATGGTATGAGCCAAAAGTACGAACGGCCAAAAATAAGTCCTGGAACATTTTAGATCGCTTTGCCGTCCCAAACTTAAATGATCTTTTGGCATCAGGGCTTTTTGTCATCTCAAAAGCATTTATCTGGCTCCTTAAGCTCATCTACTCAACCGTCTATCACTTGGCCTATGTATTTTCCGGCATCACGGCAGTTTTATTTTTCTTGGGTTGGACCCAAGACGCACTTAAAGGCACCATACAGGCCTCAATTTGGTGCATGCTTTTACCTTTCGTGGTGGTTGCCGTTTTGGCCCTCGTTGGAAATAGCTTCACCCATGAGGCCGAGCATGGTGCCCTGGCCGTTTCCAGTATTGATAATCTAATTTGGCTTTTTGGTGTGACACTTCTTTTACTCATCACTCCCGCGATCACCTTTGGCATGGTCAAAGGCGATGGCCCCCACTCATTTGCACCTAACATCACTTCCCTTATGAAAGTGGGGGCAGGAAGTGCAATTGTTGCCCCTGCTGTAATGAAAAGTTATTACAATAAGGCACAGTCTAGTTACTACCGTGCAAAGTGGATTGGAAAGCAAGCGGCACGCAGTGTTATGGATAAGATTCGTCCGCAAAAAAACACCGGACAATCTGCGCCCCAGACATCACCATCCGGCAGCATGGCCAATAATGATCAAACCGCAATTCATACAAACACGAAAAATAGCATCGCTTCCCAAAGGCCCATCATCATGGGGCAAACAAATACCGCCAGAACCGTGCAAGGTTCAACACCCTCAAAAATTGTGGAAGGAAATTCACCAGTCATGCCCAGAACCACCAAACAGGTGCATGAGCAAAAAGCAACGCAGTTTTCAGGCGGAACGAGGTATCCACAGGCCCGGCCGAATACTCAAAAGGAGCAAACTCGCAATATTAAAACGACTGTGCCGGATACCAGACCTCTTCAGATATCAAAGATTGTAGGTCCAGTAATGTCTAAAACAGTGCCCCACACCCGCTCCCCCCTGACACGACCAAACAATAGGCCGGAAATTCAAAGACCAAGCATTCACAAACATTCTGTAGAGCGAGGTCGCCATGAAGTTTAGTGATTTTGAAGCGGCCTTTGTGCGCGAAAACAGAATGCTCAAGGCCTTGTTGTGTGCGGCACTTATTTTATCAGGTCTTTCAACCACGCTTGTGCTTCTGGGAAAAAGTTACGTCATCTTTAAAGGCGGGGGAATCTTTTATGAACGCCTCTTGGCAGAAGATGTCTGTCGTGAAGGATTTTTATCCGTCGTCTCGGGTGAACCAAGCAAAATGCTTATTTCATCAGATCTTCTGGCCATTTTGAGTAGAGATTCGATTTCATTTCCTACACTCACTCTTTTAAAAGTTGAATCCCTGGAACGTGGAGCGTGTAAGGTCATCATGAAAAGCGAGGATGCCTTGCACGCATTTAAGGTCGGATTGATTGAGGGAAACACCCTGCCATTTTTTTACCAAATCCAACAAATCGACGAAATCAAAGTCGAGGGAGAAGAACAGTGAACTTTTATATTCTCATAAACCAGATCACGACACTTTTTTTGAGCATGAACCTGCTCACAACTCTCACCTTTGACTCAGAAATTGCAAGCTATCTCTATGGTGGGCCGACGCAGGATGTGTTTTTTCAAGTGACCAACAATCGCCGAACACTGGCGATCAAACCAAGTCAAAAAGAGCGGCTGTCCAATCTACTTATTATCACCAAGGGCCGAAAATATTATTTTGACTTGAAATACGACGCGGCAAACCCTCATCAATTTATCGAGGTCAAAGATGGCATTATTAATCATGCCATGA
This sequence comes from Bdellovibrionales bacterium GWA2_49_15, assembly GCA_001769855.1. Classification (GTDB taxonomy): domain Bacteria; phylum Bdellovibrionota; class Bacteriovoracia; order Bacteriovoracales; family Bacteriovoracaceae; genus GWA2-49-15. The sequence continues at coordinate 29,940 of MEPP01000003.1, forward strand.
AGGAACTCATCACCACGCATGACTATCAAATTCTGGAAGGGGCAAGATCAATTTTATTTATCAACAAACGCGACGGGCCAGTCACGGTAAACGAGAGACGGGTGGAAAAGACCGAGCATTTTTCCAAAGGTGTACCAATCATCTTAGAGGGAAGTCGAATCTTAAACTAGAAAAACGGAGAACATAAAATGAAAACTTTAGCGATTATTTTAATCGCCCTGGGATTCTCTGCGGAAAATTTTGCAGAAGTGGTCACAAAACCGACCAAGGAACCACGAATCACCTGGGCCAAAGACATTAAAGAAAAGACGACTGAAGTTCCTGTAAAGAAAATTACAAGAACCAAAGTGCAGGCCAAGGCATCAGAACTCTCAGCGATTCGCGCCAATGGCCAAAAAATTAGGGCCATCCTAGAAGATAGAATCAATATGCCGACTATCTGGGAAGGGGATGCTCAAATTTTAACCGGGAAGACCTATAAAGGCATTCTCCTTAACTCAATCGTCTCAAGTAACCTGGCTTCACCTGTGCTGGTTCGGGCGCTTCCAGGCCAAGGGCTTCCTTATCCCACTCGTTTTTCTTGTGCGGGCACCACGCAAAACAAGCGGGTGCTGACACTTTGTAACAAGATGATCTTGCCTGAAAAGGAAGTCGCCATCTCGGCGCAAATCTTGAACCCCGATGGCTCGGGAGGGCTTATTGGCGAGTATGACGACGGCAAGGAAGAGTTAATCGCCGGGGCGGTACTCTCAGACTTCGCTCAAGGCATGCTCTCGGCCGCTCAGACACGGCTTACATCCCCCATGGGCGAAGTGCGCGACTCAGGCGTCAAAAATCAACTGCTCCAAGGGATGATCAATTCTGGTGGAACCACATCGGACATTTTGCTTGAAGAAATGAAAAAAGCTGAGCCAGTGGTCACGGTATCGAGTGGCACAGAGGTCTTAATTTATTTTATGGAGGCGGCCAATGCGTTATAAAACCTTATGTCTTATTTCCTGCTTGCTTGTCTTTTACTCCTGCTCGTCCTTAAAAAGAACTGTCTTATCAGGCGCAATCAGCGGGGCCTTGGTGGGAGGAATGGGCGGAGCGGTTTTTTCACCGACCAAGGCAGACCAGGATAAAAACGCCTACCTCTTTGGCGTTTTAGGCGCGGCCGCCCTGGCCGGACTTTCGTACCTTTTCTATGACGACCCAACCAAGCAGAAGCTACAGGCCCCCATGATCATGGATGAACCACAGACAAAAGAGATTCCACTTTTTGACTTTTCTCCTGAGCTGCAAAACGTGAAACCCGAGGTCAATTTTAAACCTGTTAAGAAATATGAAGTGCCCCTGGCGACACTGCCAAAGGAACTAGAGGGCAAGGTGAAAAAACAGTTCCTAATCGAATATGAGGCCGAGGCACGCACCATTGAAATCGGCAACCGAACAATAGAAATTAGTCCTTTTACCGCATGGGAGCATGTCTATGAAAAGTAAAAATGAAAACCAAGGCCTTGATCTCGTCACCCCTCTTGTCGAAATTATCCACATGACGGCCGTCATGATCGGCAAACTCCTCATTTTGATTGCCAAGTTTCTTTGGCAAAGATATGTGAGCAAGAGTACGCCACTTGAAAAGATTGAGCAGCAACGCTTGAGGGTCAAGAAAACTACCAATGCCCCAGACACCCTGGGAATTGATACCAAAACAAGACGCCCCCTTAATCTTGCCGAGATTGATTTTAGACGGCATAGCTTCATCGTGGGGGCGACCGGCTTTGGCAAAACAAATCTAATCAGCATCCTGCAAGAGAACTCACTAAAAAACAAAAGGCCCATTATCTTCTTTGATCCAAAGGGCGACATGAAGGCGCTGACGGAGTTTAAGTCCCTTTGTGAATCCCAGGGCCGCCGCTGTTTTATCTTCTCTGAGCGGTATCCTCAATCTATCAAGCTCAATCCATTTAAGAGCGGCACAGTCTCGCAAGTCTCTGACCGCATTATGTCGGCCTTTGACTGGACAGAAGAGCATTACACAATGTCTTGTCACCGAAGTTTAAATATTGTGCTGGAGAAAATTGAAAAGGAAGGTGGAATTTTTACCATCAAGCGTATCTATGACTATCTCCTCACCATTGAAACCAAGGAAAACACCGGCATCATCGGGCGGCTTGAGAACATCTTAAAAAGTGACTTCGGCAAGCTCTTAAGCGATGACGATGGACTAACCTTGGAAGAGATAAGGCAGCAGCAAGTTTGTCTTTATATCGGGCTCTCCACTCAAGGGTATGGGCGAACGGCCATCGCCGTTGGGCGACTTTTCTTGGGCGAGCTTCTGTATAATTCTTACGACACCTTGGGCAAACTTGATAATCCAGAGGGTGGACTTGAAAACCCGATCTCAGTATTTTTTGACGAGTTTGGATCGCTTGTCACATTAGAGTTCATTGAGCTTCAAAACAAGTGTCGAGGTGCTGGAATTGAGCTTACCATGGCGGTACAAACGCCAGCAGACATCGACCGGGTGAACCCAGACCTCACCCGGCAAATCGTCGAGAACGCAGGAAATCTTTTCATCCTAAAGCAACGACTCGACACTTCGTCCTCATTTTTCTCCGAGAACATCGGAACCATAACCTCAAAGAAGCATACCTATACGACCGAGGATGGCGAGGCGCAGGCACGAGGCAGTGTCCGTGAGGTAAACGAACTCATCGTCCACCCTGACATTATCAAGAACCTAAAAGTTGGCCAGTGTGTGCTTCTCAGACAAGGGCCTACACGGGTCAATTTGGTCAACATCAGGAATCGAAACGCTATACCTATTCATAAAGTAAATACAAAAATCGAGCAACCATCAAAGGCATTTGCCAATTAAAGGAATGAGCTATGGAAAAAATTGACTACCCAAACGGCATTCATTTGAGCTACATCCTCCCCCTAAAAAATTGGCGTATCCTCGATCTCCAATCAATCTTTGAACTGTCAAAATTTCCTGGAAACTTCAAGGCGTTTAAGCGAATCATCCTGAATTTAGAAAGTAAGAACGTTATAAAATCATTTCAAGACCCATACTCCAAACGGAAATACCTCCATCTGACTCAAGATGGCGAAACGCATGTGGGTGCCAAAGAAGGCCAAATTAGTGTCGCCGATGAAACACGCTTGCACGACTGCAAGGCCATTGAAATATGCAAGGCGATGCTCAAATTGCAGACGGTAAAAAATATTGAGTTAGAGCATCAGTTGGCAAATCGGAGCAATTTTAAAACGACTTACAGGGTATGCCCTGATGCTTTAATTTACGGTGAACGTAAAGGGAGCAAGTTCAAAATGGCCTTTGAATTGGAGCTAACTCAAAAAACCAAGGCCAAGTATATACCCAAGATTGACCAGTATTTAGAAAGCAGTGCCTATGATTACGCACTGTATTTCTTCCATAATCCAGGCGTTCTTGAATCCTATAAGGACAACATCAGAGAGGCCCATGGGGACAAGGCCTTTGGCAAAATCATGCTGGCACATAACTCAACACTGTTGAGTAAGACCTTTGAATTCATAAAAACCAAAATCTATTTTCAAAATAAGGAGGTCGATATCGAAGAACTATTCGGCAAAATTAATTAGAAAACGGGCGGTGGACGATGGGTGGACCATGAGTGGATCAGAGATGGTTCATGAGTGGTCCAAGCGTTCCACGGTAAAAAAACCGCCCGCCAATTTCCTGAAATCATAGGGGAATCCCACACTCTGAAATTGACTCCCCCTCTCTCACGTTGTGGTGATAGGTGGAGTCAATTTCAGAGTGTGGGATAGGAGTTGAGAGGGATTGGGCGGGTAACAAACTAACAAAGGATTAACTATGGAAAAAATTAAAAAGGAAGAAGAAAACGGGAACGGAATCGGAATCAAAAGCGGAAGCGGAAACGGGAACAAAGCAAGAAGGTCAAAAACGGAAAAGCAGGTTTACATTATTAACAAGGAGCAAACCAAATTTTTTGTGGATGCTTCGGGTGATAAACAGAGTCTTGATTTGATTTTTGACCTTCTCGCTCGATGCAATCAAAAGACCAAGGGACGAGAAATTACCTTCAAGGACATCTGCCTTTTGGCGCTGCCCAAGATTACTGACAAGGACATCGAGCGCCTGCAAGAAGTCAGTCTCTCCGAGATGGAAAAGGTGCAGCGTGCCCTTGAAGAATTCAATCAGAAGAACGGAACAAACCTGGAGCTTGGCGAATTTTTAGTCAAGAAGCTCAACATTAATTAACAAGGAGACCTTTTATGCAAAGTAAAGTAAATCACATTTTAGTTCACGGCCATCTCGGCCAAAATCCTGACCTTCGTTACACAAAAAAACAGGAGCCCGTCTGTGTATTCTCGGTCGCAGAGAATATTGCGAGCGAGGATGGCCCTGTCTGGCACAAGATCGTGGTCTGGGGAAGACAAGCGGAGCACTGCTCGGTGATGCTGAAGAAGGGCTCGCCGGTCTTTGTCCGAGGCCAAAAAGTAATCCGATCCTATGTCGATAAAGAGGGCCAACAGAAGGGTGTTGAGGAGATACAAGCGCAACTCGTCGGTATCTCGATCGCGTCCTAGTCGGGCGAGGAGGGATTTTTTATGGAACGTAATTGCAAATCTTACCAGTCTGAGTACAATGCCGTGGGGGAGAAATCCCCCAGGCTGTTTTACAATTCAATACGGGGAAATGGAAAAGACGAGAATCAATGGTTCACAACCAAAAAGGCATCGGCCTATCTTGGAATATCGCCGAACGCACTCCGTATTCTGGTTCATCGCGGAAAGGTGGAGGCGTTCAAAATTGGAACTCATCTCAGGTTTTCCCTTGAGGCATTACAAGCACTCCTCTTAAAAAAGGAGTACTAAAATGGCCATAAAAACATACAACTACCAAAATAAAACTTTTTATGAAGTTCACGTGAAGCTTGTCATTCATGGCAAACAAGTTAATAGAAAAAAAAGAGCGATCACTTCCATAGCTGCTGCCCGTAGAGAAGAATTGAAACTAAAAATTGAACTCTTAAAGCTTCGTGAGGGCCAACGTAGTTACACATGGAATGAGTGGGTTAACATTTGTCTGGAGAGGATCAAAGTAGAATTCCGACCGAGTACCCTCATCGGCTATCAAAGCCAGCTAAATAATTGGGTCAACCCTGTTTTAGGGTGTAAGCAATTGGCAGATATCACCAGCAATGACATTCATAGCTTGGTTTTTAACCAGTCTGGAAACCTCGCCAACAACAGTCGCCGAAATATTTTGAAACACATAAAGCGGATATTTGCTATGGCCATCGAAGATGGGGTCTTGGCAAAAAATCCAGCCGTGGGTATCAAAATCAAAATTCCTGAGAGTAAGAAACTGGTCTTTAACAAAACTGAAATCCAAACTGTTTTAGAAGAGGCCAAGAAACGAAACCATCGCTTCTATAACCACTGGGTAATGGCGCTGATGACGGGAATGAGGACTGGCGAGTTATTCGCTCTCCAATGGTCTGATATCGACTTAGATAGTGCTTTCATTTCAGTGAATAAGAGCTGGACACCCAAAAACGGCTTCGGGCCAACTAAGAGTTCAGAAAATCGCGTTGTGCCAATCTCTAAGGAACTCGAATATTTTTTACGACACCTTAAAACCAAGGCAGATTCCAATACCGCATCAGTATTAGAAAGACACTCTGATTGGAGGTCTGGAATTCAGGCGAAGATTTTAAGAAAGTTTTGTGACGAAATAGGTATTACACCCATCCGCTTTCACGATCTCAGGGCAACCTTTATAACCCAATTGTTATTACAAGGTGTACCCGTCGCTAAGGTTATGGCCATCGTGGGCCATTCACAGCTTAAAACCACCATGGTTTATCTGCGATTAGTTGGAACGGATGTCAAAGGAGTCACAGAAGAATTAAATATTCGACTTCCAAGAGAAGAAGATTTCGCAAACGTGGTCAATCTCTTTCGTACAGGCGAGCATGTTCCTAAAAGTTACTAAAGAACACGAATACCAATGATTCAAGTCGGTTGCGGGAAAATCGTTTGCCGCTCCAAAATTCCGGGTCAGTTTTGGCAATTCCTTTTTTCCCTAAATTTTTAAATACTTGTAATACTTAGGACTGATTAGAGTTCGATTTTTTATCTTTCTCAGCATTTCCTCATCTTTCGCAAGCCGCTTACCAAACGCTTACCGGCCAGGGCAAAGCATGGCCCTGGCAAGCCTATCCTTGCGCTCGGGCGCACCTTTTCGCGTAAGTTCTCACAATCCCTAAACAATTTCAGCAAGCACTTGCTTGCGCCACTTCGGCTACCAAAAAGGAGAAAGAAAATGAATGAATCAACACAGACTTATATTTCTGATTACGCTGTCCTTCTTAAAAAGATGAGACTTCTTAAAAGACTCAACCGCCAACAGGCGTCTATCCCAAATCCGTCATTAGACACATCGCACTTCCCCTGCGGAAGTTAATTTCACAGAACTTTCCGACGATATTTC
>MEPP01000004.1:0-113424 GCA_001769855.1 Bdellovibrionales bacterium GWA2_49_15
TCGCCGCAAGCATCGGCAAAGCCTGAAAATGCCACCGCCACTACCAATGCCGAGAAGTTCGACGAAAAATACCTGAATAAATTGGCTCAAGGCACGGAGAAGATAAACACCGCACCGGCGACCAAGATCGCTGATAGTGTGAAGAGCTTTGCCTCTGGCAGCGAGCGTAGCGCTTCAAAATTTACTTTGGGAAAATATATTTTAAAATTTTCGGCCTTCTTGGCCCTCGTTCTTCTTTTGTTCTATGGCGTGGTGACTTTGTTTAAACGTGGGGTCATGGGTAAAGGGCGACTTGGTTTGTTGACCACCAAAGAAGGAGTGGTTGTTCTCAGTACCACTCATCTGGCACCAAAAAAATCGCTTATTCTGGTCAAGGCGCATACCCAGGTTTTTCTTTTGGCCAATACGGACAGCGGTATTAATTTAATTTCCGAACTCCAAAATGTTCCGACCTTGATTAAAAATGGAGAGCGAGAGACCACCGGGGACAATTTTGATACGACGTTAAGCGATAGCACGAAGAAAGAGCAAAATTTTAAGATGAAGGCCGCTCAAAAATACACCGAGATTGAGGCCACTAATATTGCCGCTGCGAGTACTGAAAAGGAAGGTCTCGCAGCCTTTCTTAAGGAGAAGCCGGTTGTCGATGAGGTTAAAATTTCTGACAAGATAAAAAGCAAGGTTAAATCATTAAGGTCCTTCCAATGAAACGAAATTTCTCAAAAACGGCCAGGAGGCCAAAGTGAAATATTTTGCCGGCCTCATTCTTCTCGTCATGAGTGGTACCGCCTGGCCGCAAAGCCAGGTCAGCTTGCCGGGCGTGAGTATCAACATGGGACAAGGGGCCGATCTGGTCGATACCATGCAATTAATGGCGCTGTTCACCGTTTTGACTCTGGCACCGGCCATTTTAATCCTGTGTACTTGCTTTACCAGAATAATTGTCGTTTTGGCCTTTACACGGCAGGCCCTTGGTACGCAAAACATGCCTCCCAATCAGCTTCTGGTCGGCCTGGCAATTTTTCTGTCAGTCTTTGTGATGCGAGATACTGGCGTTTATATCTATGATCATGCTGTATCCCCTTATCTTGAGAAGAAAATCACCAGTACCGTTGCGATTAAAGAAATCGAATTCTCGCTCAGACAATTCATGGGTAAGCAGGTCCGGAAAAGTGATATCGCCCTATTTTATGACATTACAGGAGCGGCTGCACCGAAGACCATTGATGAAGTCCCTATTCATTTTCTTATTCCGGCCTTTATTATTTCTGAACTCAAGACTTCGTTTCAAATGGGCTTTCTTCTCTATATTCCTTTTTTGATTCTGGACATGGTCGTGGCTTCCGTTCTTATGGCCATGGGTATGATGATGTTACCGCCCGTTATCGTTTCATTTCCATTTAAGCTACTTCTGTTTGTTTTGGTAGACGGCTGGCAGTTGGTGACCGGGGCAATTTTACGTTCCTTTAACATCTGAGATGAATCATGGATTTTGACAACATTATAGAGATTACGAATCAGGGGATGAAAATCGGCCTCTTGGTGTCAGCTCCGATGTTGCTTGGGGCCCTTGTCACTGGTGTGCTTGTCTCTCTCTTCCAGGCGGTGACGCAAATTAACGAGCAAGCATTGGCGTTCATTCCCAAGATTTTAATTGTTGGAGGGGCCATCGTAATTTTTGGCCCTTGGATGAGTGATACTTTGACCTCTTATACTCATGATCTCATAACTAATATCCCTAACTTTATTCAGGGCAGGTGATAACAGGTCATGATTAATTTTCAAATCGTTGATCTCGAACTCCTTATCGCCTTTTGGCTGTGCTTCATCAGGTGGAGTACGGTGTTGATTCAGATGCCGCTTTTCGATGAGACCAATGTTCCTGTCGTGCTAAAGGTTCTATTTTCCCTCATCGTTTCATACTGTTTTTTCGGCAATGTTCAAAATCCTATTTTGGCGGACGTTCACCGATTTGGAGTTGATAATCTCGTTTTTTTAACAATGGGAGAAGTCATCATCGGGCTAGGTATGGGGTTTTTGGCAAATTCCTTTTTAACCATTTTTCACTCTGCAGGTACTTTGATGGCGCAGCAGATTGGCTTTGGTGCCATTCGATATTTTGACCCCAATATGGGCGGCCAAACAGGTCCGCTTGAAAAAATGATTTCTTGGACCATTCTCATCATGATTCTCACTTCAGGGGCCCTGCTTCCCATTTTCAAAGGGATCTACACTTCATTTTTTACCCTTAACCTAAGTACATTTTTTTCTATGCCAAAAAATCCAGAAATCCTTCTAAATATTTTCAAATCCCTTTTCGCCGCTTCGCTTTTTTTGGCGACGCCCATCCTGATTACGAACTTAGTGACCGTTGTTGTCATGGGGATTATTGCGCGATCAGTGCCCCAGCTTAACATTCTCGTTGTCAGTTTCATCATCAATATCGCCCTGGGATTGTTGGTCATCATCAACACCTCACACGAGTTTTTCAATGTTGGATTCAAAATATATACCGATTTTCTTGGAACATGGTTCCAGCTGGTGAGCTAGAAAATGGCAGAAGATTTTGACAGTAATGCAGATAAAACTGAAGAGCCGTCGGCCCACCGGGTGGATCAGTTTCGCCAGCGCGGTGAAGTGGCATCGTCCCGTGAGTTGACGTCGGCCTTGGTGCTGGGAGGCACTGTCCTGGCACTCTCGTTGAGTCTGGTCTACATGTATGAGGAATTCACTATTTACTTAGAATGGCTTTTTTCCCTCAATGTCGAAGTGGCCCTGGCCGAGGAAGGAAGGAAGGTCCTTGTCTCTCGATCAGCGATGTTGCTGGTGAAGTGCGCGGCCCCCGTGTGTGTGACCGCGTTTGCCTTAACGATAATGTCAAATATTCTTCAGGTTGGAGTCCTGTTTGCGCCTGAAGTTCTTACCCTAAAGTTGGAGCGTATAAATCCACTCAGTGGATTCAAAAGATTGTTGAGTGTTCGGTCAATGGTCGAGGCCCTCAAAGCCATTTTTAAATTTATTATTATTTTTTCTATTTCGTATGTTTTATTAAAGGATGAATTCTATAAGGTCACAGGGCACCTCCATATAGATTTACTTGAGTCTTTCATTGTAGCCAAGACCTTGATTTTTAAGGTGGCTTTTGCTGTTATTTTCGGCCTTTTGGCCCTTGGCGCGCTCGACCTGATTTACCAAAAAATGAGTTATAGAAAAAAACTTATGTTAACGAAGGAAGAGGCAAAACGGGAACACAAGGAGCAGGAAGGTTCTCCCGAGATTAAGCAAAGAATTAAGACGATTCAGCGCCAGATGGCCCAGAAACGCATGATGTCCGATGTCCCGAAGGCCGATGTCATCGTCACAAACCCTACCCATATTAGTATTGCGTTGAAATATGACCCGGAAACCATGATTTCTCCCATAATGTTGGCAAAAGGTCCGGATCACCTGGCATTTAAAATCAGAGAAATTGCCGCAAGTCATGGAATCCCGATAGTAGAAAATATTGCTCTAGCGAGGACTTTATATAAAACAGTTAAAATAGGTGAAGTAATACCCCGGTCGCTCTACAAGGCGGTGGCGGAGGTTTTGGCCTTTGTATATAAGTTGAAGCGAAAAAAGAAGGCCGTAGGATAACTAGAAAATGGATACTGTCTTAAGTCGATTTCGTGATCTCTCAAAAAATTCCGAGCTGGCGATCGCCCTCGGATTGCTGCTCGTTTTGGCCGTTATGGTTGTGCCAATGCCGGCCTTGTTGCTTGACCTGCTGATTGCCTTTACGCTTTCGTCATCAATTATTATTTTGCTGATGTCCGTGTACAGTAAAAGGCCGCTGGATTTCTCAACATTTCCTTCTATTCTTTTGATGATTACCTTGTTTCGTCTGTCCATCAACGTAGCTTCCACTCGAGTCATTCTTTTGAGAGGTGGAACCGATGGAACTCACGCCGCAGGTGAAATTATCCGCGCTTTCGGCGAATTTGTTGTGGAAGGAAATTACTTTGTTGGTATTGTGGTCTTTTTCATTTTGGTCATTATTAACTTTGTCGTTATCACAAAAGGTGCTGGTCGTGTGGCTGAAGTTGCTGCCCGTTTTACCTTGGACGCCATGCCAGGTAAGCAGATGGCCATTGATGCCGACTTAAATGCCGGGCTTATCAATGAAAGTGAAGCCAAAACACGGCGTAAAGAAATTGCCGAAGAAGCAGATTTTTATGGTTCCATGGACGGTGCTTCAAAGTTTGTTCGCGGTGATGCAATTGCAGGACTTTTGATTACCGCCCTGAATATTGTCGCCGGTGTTATTATTGGCGTGGCCCAGCACGATATGGAATTTGTCGAAGCCGGACGAACCTTCACTTTGTTAACGGTTGGTGATGGTTTGGTTTCGCAAATTCCTGGGCTGATTATTTCTACCGCTGCTGGTATTTTGACTACCCGGAATGCCAACAGTGGCGCTCTGGGTGATCAGATGGCCAAGCAAATTAAGTTTCAGCCACGGGCCGTCTATATGGCCGCCGGTGTGCTTTTCATCTTTGCCCTCATCCCTGGTTTGCCAAAACTTCCCTTTATCCTTGTTGGTGCCGCCCTTGGTTTTGGCGCATATAAAATGGAAAAAACCATTAAGAGAGAAGCCGAATCCGCCAAAACGAAAGAGGTGGAAGAGAAGAAAACTACTCCTGACAACCTTGAGTCACTTTTAAATCTCGAATTGATTGAGTTGGAAGTTGGCTATGGCCTGGTTGATCTGGTGGATTCAGCTCAAAAAGGGGACCTCCTGGAGAGAATCACCCACATCCGGAAACAGTTTGCTCTTGATTGGGGCATCATCATTCCCTCCGTTAGAATTAAAGACAATTTAGAATTACGCCCGGGTGGATACGTGCTCAAGATTAAGGGAGTGGCGGTGGCCAAGGGCGAACTGATGACAGACCATTTATTGGCCATGGACCCAGGAACTGTGGCGGAGAAATTGCCAGGGATTGAAACCAAGGAGCCAGTTTTTGGCCTGCCTGCGATTTGGATTACGGAAGATCAAAAAGAGGAGGCCCAGTACAACGGGTACACTGTAGTTGATTTATCCACTATTGCGGCGACACATTTAACTGAGGTTTTGAAGACCAATCTACATGAATTATTTGGCCGACAGGAATTAGTAAGAATTCTCGACAATTTTAAGGAAACCTATCCTAAAATAGTATCTGACTTGATCCCGGATATTTTACCTTTGGGGACGATTTTAAGGGTTTTACAGAGCCTGCTCAGAGAAGGAGTTTCTATTCGCGACCTAAGAAGCATACTGGAATCCTTGGCGGAAAATGGCCCAACTTTAAAGGATGCAGATGGACTGACTGAATTGGTTCGTCAGGCCCTCTACCGCACCATCACTGAGGGGATTAAGAGTGATCAGGGTGATATCCCGCTCTTTACCTTAGATCGGAGTATTGAGGAAGCTGTTGCCACAAATATCATTCAAACCGATCATGGACCTCAGGTTTCTCTTGATCCAAAAATTACTCAAAAAGTCCTGGCAAGCTTGAATGAGAAAATTGAAGAAGCGACAACTCAGGGTGAGAAAATGGTTGTATTGTGTTCCCCTGTTGTCAGGAAACATTTTAAGAGATTGACAGAAAAGTTTTTACCGAATTTATTTGTGGTCAGCCATAATGAGTTGAGTCCGGAAATCCACATTCGTTCACTCGGGACAGTGAGGTTATAAAATGTTTGTAAGAAAATTTGAGGCCGAAACCCTCGAAGAAGCACTCAAGGAAATCAAAAAGGAACTTGGTCCTGATGCGGTCATCCTTAAAACCGTTACGAACAAGGGTCTTCGAGGTGCCTTCAAGAAGAAAAAAATTGAGATAACCGCCGCGATTTCTGAGCGAAATTATTCTCGCAAGGCCAATGTTGATCAAGCGATCACCCCTGCGGCGAAAGACAAATTTTATCAGGCCGATTCGGAGCACATCGGAAAAATGATCGGCCAGTATTCCGCCAATCAGTCTCAGCCGAAGAAATCCGGCAGCGAGTATGGGAACATGGCCTTAAATAGACAAGTGCAGATCGTGCAAACTTCTGAGACAAACTCTGCAACAAGTCGTGGTTTGGATGATTTTTTAAGTGCCACTTCCGAGCAGGAACTTTCCACTCCATCTCGATCACCTGCACCTCAGCGTTCAGTTGCCGCTCCGTCAAAACCTCCCGTAGCTCAAAAGGCACCTCCTCAGTCCGCTGAGAACACGAACCAATCACGTGAGTTATATTTGTCAGCATTAGATAAGATTGCAGATCTAGAAAGAAAGATTTTTGATTTAAGTAAAAATCTTGAGACAAAAGAAAAATCTCAGGCCCGTGGTTTATATCAGTTGCGAAATACCTTGCGATCTTTGGATATTGATAGCTCCTATATCCAGAAACTTTTGATCAAACTACAGTATGAGTTGCCGGAAAATTCGCTTGATAACACTGAATTAATTTTCGAGACTGCGCTTAAGGAAATGATGACGATGATCAAGACGGATTCGGCACATTTTGCAAAAGAAAATGTTTCGGGGCCTCATTTAACAATCTTTGTTTCGGAAACATCGTGTGGGCAAACGACCCTGATCAGAAAATTGGCCTCAATCAGCCAGAATTCGGTTGTCGTGAGTTACTGCCCTGTCCGCAAAACGGATACAGGTGAGACTATCGAAGGCGGAGCGGTACAAGAAAATCAAAATCTTGCCTGCAAAATTTTTGGCATTGAAACGGTGGTTGCAAAGTCGATTAGTGAAATTTTGGCTTTATGTCGCAAAAATTCCGAGCTGGGGCGAGATATCTTTATTGATTTTAAAGTTGTCGGAGGGCAGTCCTTTGAGGTTAAGCAACTCGTCGATGGTGTGAAGCGATCATTTAAAGATGTTGAAACTTTTGTTTCGTTATCCGCCATTCATTCAGAAGTTTATAACCGAAAAATATTGAATTGTTATCAAAAGCTGATAGATGGCATTGTTATTGGGCATCTTGATTTATGTTTGAACTATGGAGCAATTTTTAACCTGCTCTATGCTTTTAATAAAATTCCTTTAAAATTTTTTAGTACGGGTGATGTGATTCCTGATGATTTGGAGGCCGCAACACCAGAAAGAATTTTAGCGGGGTTATTTCATCTTTAGAATTTGAAGCACAGGAAGTGCTACAAGATTAACGAATTCGGTGTTAACGGGTGACAGGATGTCGACTAATAATGCCTCTGAGTGGCTCCATTCCCAGCGAACTTGTGTAGCGGGGAAAAGTAAACAAATCTCAAGACCGGCGAAGGCTCCTGCAACGCCGACCTTCATTCCATCCTCTACCTTGCGCGCGAAAAGTATCGCCATCGCCAGTGGCAAAGGGGGAGTCGGCAAGACTTCCATGGCCTTAAAGCTTGCGCGAGCGCTTGGTGAGTCGGGGAAAAAAACGCTTTGCATAGACTTTGATTATAATCTTAGCAACACAGCTTTGAAGTTGGGTTTGCGGCCTAGTTTCGGCCTGTATGACTATCTTACGGGCGAGATCGATCTGAGTTCTCTCGTTCTCTCAACCCCCTATTTCGATCTTCTACCGGGGCATCACGGACACGAAAAAATTGTATTTAGCGACGAAAAAGTTGAAGGCAAGATCATTGACTTGCTGGTCGAGTGTGAACAACGGTACGACTGTATACTGATTGATTGTCCTGCAGGCGTTGGCCGAGAGGTTCTTTCCCTCTGTGCTTATGCCGACAAGCGACTTCTCGTCGTTAATCCAGATATCTCTTCAATTACAGATTCGTATTCCATGATTAAATTGCTCAAGAATATTCATGGCATCGATCACAACTGTGTGCTCCTCAACAGGATTAAGGACGAGATTCAGTATTGCAGGATTGTTAAATCACTTGGTGAAACAGTGGAACGTTTTCTATCGGGTCGGCTTGAGTTCGTCGGACATATTCGTGATTACGGCGTAGACCCGGAAAGTTTTGACCGGCAATTTTTTTCCGAGGAAAAAAATGACCAGCGCAAATTTTTAAGTATCGTTTCAAAATTAACCGAGGAAGGGGTTGACGTATCTCGTGACGTACATACGGCACTGCGCCCTGAAATTCGAAGTGCTGATAACGTCCAACACCGTTTAAGCTAAGGAGAACCGGATGTCATCCCTGGCAAAAAAGTTAAAAGGCCTCAAAGATTATCGCTCGACAGTAAGTCGGGAAGTTAAAGATGAGATAATTATAGAATATGCTCCGCTGGTTAAGTATGTAGCCCAAAAAATCGCCTCTCGCTTACCATCAAATATCGAGCTTGATGATTTGGTGTCTTGCGGAGTCATTGGTTTGATGGATGCGATCGAGAAGTTTGATCCGTCCCGTGATAACAAGTTCAAGACATATGCCGAGTTTCGTATTCGTGGTGCAATTCTAGATGAATTGCGGGCCCAGGATTGGGTTCCGCGTTCGATCCGCGAAAAAGCAAAGCTAGTTGAAAAAACCTATGCGAAACTCGAGTCACAGTTCGGTCGTCCTGTGACAGATGAAGAGATGTGCGATGAGCTGCATATCTCGCAAGACGAGTTTCATGACCTCCTTAATAAGGCCAAGTCCATTTCGCTTCTCAATATTGACGATACTGCCAGCTTTAGCCGTGGTGATAAGAAACTTATGGCCGGGCTCATGGAGAGTTCGCGCAACAACAATCCTTACCAGGCCGTTAATTATAAGGATCTCAAGGAAAAAATTAAGGACGGAATCAAAACTCTGCCCGATAAGCAAAAGCTTGTACTCTCGCTTTATTATTATGAAGATTTAAATCTCAAGGAAATTGGACAGGTATTGGATGTGACCGAATCTAGGGTGTCGCAATTACATACCCAGGCCGTTCTTCGTCTTCGATCCAAACTTCGACCTGTTGTTGATTCTGCCGATGATCTTATCGGACAAGAGTAGTCAGTCAATATTCAGGTAGGGAATCCTAGGAAATCGTTTTTCATCAGTGCCAGAATCGGTCATAATTAACTCTATGGGACAGGCGCTAAGCCAGGTCCCGCAAAATCGCAGGAAGTGGTTTTTTGTCTCTTACTACTGTGGCTCCTGTGGATAGGACAATTATCAAGCTAGGAAGGCTAAAGATGAAAAAAAGCAGCGTAAATTTTTACTTCTACTCTTCGGTATTACTTATCAATATGCTCGCCGCGGGATGGGCTGCATACTACTTGCAGTTTAAAGGCGGGTTTGATCCCGAATTTTTGGCCAGTGTTTACAACGTCGGACCGTCCGTTTCATCTGTTTTGGAAAATCGATATTACCAAAAGGCAAAGTTATCATTTCTGCACGGTGATATGAGGGAGTCCAATGATTATTTCGAGCGGGTGAAAAAAGAGATAGACCAGGCCGCTTTGCAAATGCCAAGTGTCGTAAGTGTCTCGGCAATTGAACCTTCGATGCAAGCGGTTGAGCAAGCTTTTACAGAAATAATGTCCAGACCCCAGGTACAGGGCCCTTTAAATATTTTGATAGAGAAACTGGCTTCCTTAGAAAGTCTCTCGCGATCAAAGCGCTGGCCGACCTTGATTGCGATTTCGGAGAGATCAGGACAACGGGCCCAGCAGTTTCTGGAACGGGCCAACGCCCTCACTACGACTGGCCGGCTTGAGGCCTTTGTCACTTCGTTAGAGTCTGATTTCAATCGTGCCAGGGAGATTGTGAATGGTTCCATTCTTTCTGGGGCTGATAAAAAATTAGTTGAGACCCTTCTTAATCAGATGAATCCCGACTTGGAAGAGCTTTCGACTTTGCATAAAAACACAGAAAATCTCAAAATATCCTTGGATAAGTTCGATTCCCAGGTAGAAGTTTGGGCCAAAGAGAATATCGCCGCAGCCACAGAAAAAAAACAAGGGCTGAATAATTTAAACCGGCATGCGCTCGAAGCGCTCGGTATACTTACCTTTTTCTTGCTGATCGCTCTGGTCGCGGGTGCCATTATTTTTCGTTTTACCCAGAGAAGACAGCAGGTACAGCAAGAGCAAATGACCTTGGAGATGATTAAGCGCGGAATTCTTTCACAGGAAGTTTTCGAAAACACCGATATCTCCGGTTTTTCCCAGAAGTTTGGCCAGGCCTTTTTGAAACTCAGAGACTATACCCAGCGACGACTCGCCTTTGGAGCGCTGGTGCAGGATGGTCTGCCCTTTGCCTCCTTGTTGTTTGACACTAATCTTCGCGTCGTCTGGGCCAATCATATTTTCTTTGAGCAATGGAATCTAGTTGGACAAAAGGATTTTGAAAATACTCTAAGCTGGGACTTCCTCCTCCAGTACACAAATTTAGGCCATGAAGACCCCATTAAAACGGCCCTGTCCAACAATGTACCGGGTATTTATCAGATCAAGGTACGCCCCAAAGACATAGAGGAAGCTTGCACATATGAAATGTATGTCACCCCAATTGAGTATTCCGGGCAACGTAAGGTCATGGTGTTTTTATATCCCATGAAGGCAATGGAGGAGACGCTCAATTTGCAACTGGCAAGTTTGACTGTTCCTATAAATAAAATGCTGGATTTTTTGCTTCATTCCTCTGATAACCCTTCCGCAATGCAGGCGCTCGCCAATGATTTTGAAGTAAGCGGAATCGCAGGCATCTACGAAAAATTCCAAACTATCGGGAACTATATCACCGACCAGCGGAATGGACTCTTAAGTGAGATAGAAAAACTGGAAAATGAGATATGCGATCAAATGAAGGTCAAAACCGATATTTCGAAGGCCGTCGCTCAAAGTGTGAATATTCAGAAAGGGGCGATCGCGAGTTTTAAGGATGCCAAGAAGAATTTTATCAATCTGGCGATCTCACGTGCCGAGTTAGAAAAGCAAACGCACTGGTTGTTGAGCAACCTCAAGATCTTGGCCGGTGACTGCAAAATTGCGACAACCGCTTTGGATAAATATAAAAACGGACTTGAGCATAATGTCACTTCTTTGAAGGCCCTTGGACCTCTTAAGGATCAAGTGAAAAAGGCGAAAAAGAATGTCGATACCAATAAATCTGACATCATTCAGGCCCTTGATCATTGTTTGCTCAAGACCAAGACCCAGGACAATGATCGCGCTCTTGAGGAAGAGTTCTCACAGTTAAAAAAGCTAGTGAAAAGTATCGATTCGAGTTTTGGCGAATTTGGCGCTTACTTCACCCATCTGGAGGTGGGGCTTGCGAAGCTCGAGATGACCTTTGACGAGTCCATGCGGGAGCTGGGAACTTTGCCTAAAATGCCTGACCGATCCGAAGCCATTCCTGGTGACTATGAAATATCGAAGATGGTTGCCAATATAGAAGGAAATGAAAATAGTCTGATTGAAACTTTGAAACAGATTGTGAAATCTTTCAGGGATGCGGAAAAAGTCGGTGAGCAGATGCAAAAACTCATTGTGGAAAAATTGGAAGAAGCATCGACACAAAACGATTCCGCTCCGGAAGTCCTAGAAGCTATTCAAGAATCGTAATTTTATCTAGGAACGCGCGCAGTTGGTTCTTTAGCTCCGCATGGCTTGAAACAGTCATGATCACAAAATCGGCCATATCTTTTTTCAGATCAAGTGACATTTGGGCCTGTATCATCTTATCCGCTAATTCGGCGCTTATGGAATCGCGTTTGATAAGGCGCTCTTTTTGCGTCTGTGGTGAACAGTAAGCACAAACGGTTAAATCACAGAGTTGCGCAAGGTTTTTTTCGAATAAGAGAGGGACATCATAGACGACAAATGTTTCTGGCAAAGTACGGACCTTGGCTTGAAAATATTGGGGGAGCTTGGCATAAATGATGGCCTCCACTTTTTGCTTAATGGGAGGATTTTGAAAGACCAGGGCGCGTAAGCGTACGAAGTCGATTTTTCCATCTGCAATAACCGTCGGTGCCAAATCTGCAATCTGCAAGATGGTTGCCTCTTCGCGATAGATCTCTTTAACTAACTTATCGGCGCAGATAACGGAGCAGCCCATTTCTTCCAAATATCGACTTGCCGTTGATTTGCCGGAGGCGATGCCTCCCGTGAGACCGATCACCGGTATGATGCATCCGTGAATGCGCTTGTCCGCGGTAAGTTTGATGTATTCTGGTTTAAGTCTTAACATTTTTTTGTCTCACCTTTTGCGCGGTTCCAGTACTGATCGAGTTCCTTCGTGGAAAGCCTATGAATATCTTTTTGCTCTCGCTCAAGGTATTGCTCAACTCTGTGAAAGCGTTTGATAAATTTGGCATTCGCCTTGATAAGTGCCAACTCCGGGTCAATCTCGAGATGGCGCGCTAGCTGCACCACCGTAAAGAGAAAGTCCCCTAATTCCTCCTCCGACTTTTCTTTATGTTGGGCCTGTAATTCTACCTGTAACTCCTTCCATTCTTCTTCCACCTTTTCTGCAACCTGAGAGGAATTTTCCCAGTCAAAATTGATTTTCTCAGAAATTTTGCCAATTTTTAAGGCCGCCAGCAAGCCAGGTAATTTTAAAAGGTCATCGGGAAAAGCGGAAGAATTTTGCGGATTATTTTTTTCCTGTGCTTTGATTTGTTGCCAATTGGTTTCCACGTCGTTTGCATTTTCAACTTTCACATTTCCAAAAACGTGAGGGTGACGACGGATGATCTTCTCCTGTAGCTGTTGGGCCACGTTCTCAATGGAAAAAGCGCCACGCTCTTCGGCCAAGATGCTATGGAGATAAATTTGCAACAAAATATCTCCCAGCTCCTGGGACATGGCCAAGTCATCGGAGCTTGCCAGCGCCGCCAAAAATTCATAGCACTCCTCAACTAAATATTTTGCCAGGCTTTGATGAGTCTGCTCCAAATCCCAGGGACATCCGGTGACCGGATCTCGCAGCTTTCGAATGGTGAGAAAGGCCTCAGTCAGTTTATTCATAGATTCTTTGTTCCGTTTCAGTGTACTATGCCCTGTCATCAGATGAAGGTTTGATTATAAAAATTAAAATTCACTATCACTGTACGCTAAAAACATTGAGACCAGAAGGTTTTCGAGAGCGCGCCTTCGAGCAAGCGCACAGAGCTTTTTTAAAGATTTTGTTTCAACCAAACCGGCGCTTAGATTTAAAAGGCGTTCAATTTATTACCTGGAACGTAGTTTTGTGTGGAGCGCAGCGCATTATCGCCTTAAATACTCAATATCGGAAAATCCACAAGACCACTGATGTGCTGTCATTTCCCCTTTTTGATAGTCTTCGACGCGGGCATCATGAGCATCCTCTGCCTTCTATCTTGGCCCTGGGAGATATTTATATTTGCGTTCCGGTGGCCAAAAAACAGGCCAAGCACTTTGATATTTCCCTTGAACAGGAAATTTTACATCTCTATACTCATGGCCTATTGCATCTTTTGGGATTTGACCATGAGATCTCTCGAGTCGAGGAGAAGCTTATGCAACGGCTCGAAGATCAAACGATGGGAATGATTTATCCATAGGAAGGCCGCGATCATGGTAGACGAAACTTTACAAATAAAACTGGATGAGAAAAAAATTGTTCTAAAGTCCCACGAAGAGAAGTTATCCATGCTTCGGAGGTCTCTTTGAAATTGATGCGAAACTTGCAAGGTTAGAAGAAATTGCTCACCTCGAATCGATGGACGGTTTTTGGAATGACTCCGCCAATGCGGCTAAAGTTCAGCAGGAAAAATCACTGATAAAGGATATCACCTCGAGTTATCTCGCCCTGGAGCAGCTTCGGGATGAATTTTTTATATTACATGAGTTTTTCACCCAAGAAGGAGATGTCGCTTCAGGCACAGAAGCTTTGACGGTGTATGACAAATTTATCAAGCACTTTAAAGAAATGGAGCAAAAAGTTCTTCTCTCAGATGAAAACGACGCTTTAAATGCCATCGTCAGCATCAACGCCGGGGCCGGTGGAACAGAGTCGTGTGACTGGGCAGCGATGCTCTATCGCATGATCATCAAGTGGGCGGAAGCGAAAAGATTCAAGCTTTCGTTGATTGATACTCAAGAGGGAGAGACTGCCGGCATCAAATCTGTTTCATTTATGGTTGAGGGCCCCTTTGCCTATGGGCTTTTGAAATCAGAATCCGGAGTCCACCGTCTGGTGCGCATTTCACCCTTTGATTCCAACGCTCGCAGGCACACCTCCTTCGCCTCGATTTGGGTCACGCCTGAAATTGAGGACAATATTGAAATCGTCATAGCTGATAAGGATCTCAGGATTGATGTCTTCCGCTCAGGTGGTGCTGGTGGTCAGGGTGTGAACACGACCGATTCGGCGGTGCGATTTACTCACCTTCCCACGGGGCTTGTTGTTGTCTGCCAAAAAGAGCGTAGCCAACTTAAGAATAAGGCCTTGGCGCTCAAGATCTTACGTTCCAGACTTTATGAATTGGAATTGGCCAAGCGGCGTGCCAAGAGTGACGCCATTGAAGCTGAGAAGGAAGAAATTGGTTGGGGCGCTCAGATTCGCTCCTATGTGCTGCATCCTTACAAGCTAGTGAAAGATCATCGTAATGGACATGAGGTATTTACGGCAGAGGATGTTTTAGATGGCAACATCGATAGCTTTATTGATGCCTACCTGCGTTGGATGGTCGAGCAGAAGTCCCAAGGTTCCCCGGCATGATCTTGCGACTCTATCTTCCCATACTTAAAATATTATTAATCGATCGAGCGACTCGTAAATTTTTAATTGGTGTTGGAATTGGCTTAGCATTTTCGATGGCCGTTATTCTTTGTGCATTGGGAATTATGGATGGTTTTGATCGCGAAATGAGGCAAAAATTGCGATCTGTGTCCGGTGATATTCAAATAATTTCACGTCATGGGCAGTTGAGTTCATTGGAAATTGAGAAAGATTTTGAACCTATCTCTGCGATGATTCCGGACGTTCGTCGCACGACAGTGTACCAAACAGAAGCTTTTCTCATCAGGGAACAAAATTCACGAGGTATTTTACTTCGGAGTGTGGTGCCTGAAGAGTACAGCAATGCCATGGGGATCAAAATTGAACTCCGCATCGGGCAGATCGCCCTGGGAAAAGAGTTAGCACAGTATCTGGGAGTAGGTCTTGGAGATGAAGTCGTTTTGGCCCTTCCTCAGGGACAAGAGGGCAGCAAGATGCTTCCGACTTTAAATGCCTTTAGCGTGCATCAGCTGCTCGATCATGGACTTTTTGAATTCGATTCTCGTGTTGCCTATCTTAATCTCGATGATCTTAGAACAATTATTGGAAATGCCTGGGCCTCAGATGAAAGTTTGGGCAATTATATTTTCGTGACTTTGCCGGAAGGAAAGCAAGCTGAGGTCAGTCGCTATATCGAGCAGTTAAAGCAAAAGTTACCGAAGCATTACCAGGTGAGGCCGTTCTGGAGTGATTTTGGCGTACTTCTGGAGGCCGTCAAAATCGAAAAGACAGTGTTGGCCTTAGTGCTTCAGGTCATTGTGCTCGTCTCTCTTTTTAATGTGTTTGGATTTATCGTGTATATCCATGAAAAAAAGGCCCAGGAAATTTTTCTTTTTCGCGCCATGGGCCTTTCAGACAAGCAGTTATTTATTTTATGGCCTTGCTTTCTCGTAACCCTGTGGTTTCTGTCTTGTTTAGTTTCTCTGCTCTTTGTTCAAATCTTTAATCTTCTTCTGCATAATCTTGATCTTCTCAAGGTGCCTGGGGAAATTTATCACTTGGGGCGATTAGATATTAAATTAGGACTGTTTGAATATCTTCTTGTCTTTGCCCCGGCCTTGGCCCAAATTATTGTCTTGGCCCTCTTTGGCTTGAGACGTTTTATGAATCGGCCGATAATTTCCGGCCTTCGAATGGAGTTTAGTTAAGTGGAACGAGCCTTAGTTACAGTAAAAAATTTGACCAAAGTGTATGCCACAACAAAGGCCCTTGCGGGCGTTAATTTTGATTTTATGGCCGGTACTCAGTATGCCATTCAAGGTGCCAGTGGTTCTGGAAAATCAACTTTGCTCTACCTTTTGGGAGGATTGGATCGCCCTTCCTCCGGGAGCATTTGCGCTGACGGAAAAGATTTGGCAGATTTTTCCAATCAAGAGCTGGCCGTCTATCGCAATCTCTTTATTGGATTTGTTTTTCAATTCCATTTCTTGCTTCCTTCGATGAATTGTCGCAGTAATATTCTGCTTCCTGCTCTTATCGGGAATGTTTTGACCCCTGATGTTGAACAATCGGTACTTAAGTTAGCGGAATACCTTGAAGTTCAGCATTGCCTGGAGAAAATGCCCTATCAACTGTCAGGCGGAGAGCAGCAAAGAATTAATTTAATTCGTGCATTATCTTTGCGGCCGAAGCTTCTCCTTTGTGACGAGCCTACGGGAAATCTCGATAGCATCAATTCAGAAAAGGTGACTTTGCTTTTAAAAACCTTGGCGACTCAGTATGGCGCCACCTTGATTGTTGTCACCCATGATGCCAAAGTGGCTTCCCATTTTGAGCAGAATTTGTGGATGAAAGACGGCCATCTATTCACACGTGGGTGAGAATCGGGTTCTGACCGCTTGAAAAGTAAAATAACTGTTTGTAATAATAAGTTTTTATTGATACTTTTTGACGGGTATTTTGTTATTAATTCTGAATTTGACGCATAAAAAAAGAATGAAACAATTTTTCATCTTCCACACGATATTATCTTTATTCCTATGCGTCGCCATTTACCAAAAAGTGGAAGCGAATGTTTTGCTTGGACCTAAGAAAAAACTGTTTCGCGTGAAGTCCATCGAAATTCAAGGACAAAAGAAAGTTGAAAAGGAAGCCATTCTCGAAAAAATTGGGATTCGCCCAGGCATGGAGCTGGATACCCACCTGCTCAGACGTGATATAGAAAAAATCTACTCCCTTAAGTACTTTGAGACTGTCACGGCGGAAGAGGGGCCTAACGGCAGCCTGATTTTTATTGTCAAAGAGCGTCCTATTATTTCCAAGATCATTTTTGAGGGGAACAGTGAAATTGATACGGATGACTTGAAAACCCACATTAAAACTAAAGATTTTTCGATTCTAGATATCAACTCCCTTAAGCAGGACGCGGAGGCGTTACAGAAGCATTATGAGGAGAAAGGCTTTTATTTGGCTTATGCCGATTATCGTGTCAAGGCCAGCAAGGAAGAAACTGTCGAAGTCACTTATGAAATAAAAGAATTTGATAAGGTGCGGGTTAAAAATATCATCTTTCTGGGCAACAAGGTTTTTTCTGATGCGGTTTTGAAAGACATTATGGAGACGCGCGAAGAATCTCTTTTTTCTTTCATGTCCGGCTCCGGCAACTTTAAGGAATTTAACTTTCAAACAGACGTTGAGCGAATTAAATATTTTTATAAGACCAAGGGGCACTTGCAGGTCAACGTCGGCACCCCGGAAGTGACTGTTTCAGAAGACAAGAAGTGGGTCTTTATCACCATGAAGGTCAATGAAGGGCCTAAATTTTCTGTTAATGACATTACTTTTCAGGGAGAGCTGCTCTTTCCTGAAAGTGAAATCATGGAAAAGCTAAAGCTACGCACCACTGAAATTTATTCTGAAGAAACTTTGCGTGAAGATATTCAAACCTTAACGGAACTTTATCAAGATCAAGGTTATGCCTTTGCCAACGTATTGCGTACCTTGCATGTCGTTCCCGGAGCAAACAAGGTTGATATTGAGTATTCTTTCGAGAAAGGCAAAATGGCTTATTTTGGAAAAATTATCGTCAAAGGAAATACTAAAACTCGCGATAAAGTGGTCCGGCGTGAATTGAAAATTCGTGAAGGCACCCGCTTCTCCGGTACGGATCTGCGCAAAAGTCGTGAGAATGTTAATCGCCTGGGATTTTTTGAGCAGGGAAGTGTGGTTTTCAACACCGTCCCGCGCAAGGATAAGGATGACGTCCTCGATGTCGAGATCAATGTGAAGGAACGCAATACGGGGCAAATTTCTGTGGGAGCAGGTTATTCGACGGCCACTGGCGCCTTTATGCAGGCATCCATTGCGCAGAATAACTTTATGGGCTACGGCCAGAATTTGTCCTTTGGTTTGTCCCTCTCATCAACCAACAAAACTTATAATGTGGGTTTTACCGAGCCCTACCTCTTCGACACCAAGTGGACCGCTGGTTTTGACGTCTATTCCCAAAATAACGAAGCCTCCAGTTCTTTCAGTTACAAGCGAAATGGCTTAGATTTGCGCGTCGGGCACCCCATTGCCGAGTACACCAGAATCTATGTGACCTACAGAATCGAGGATACTCAAATTCGCGCCGTCAATGATCCGACTGTTAATGAAGCCGTGGAAAACGGTATCGCATCCGTGGTGCGCACCTCAATAGTGCAAGACAAACGTGACAATGCCTTTGAGCCGTCCTCCGGTTACTACGTGAGCCTTGCCGCTGAATACGCGGGAGTGGGCGGTGATAAGAGATGGTATAAATCAGAGGGTGATGGTCGATATTTTAATAAAATTTGGGGTGACTTAGTTTTTCGTTCGCGTCTGTTTACCTCTAAGTTAGAGCTGGTCGGAGGTCGCCCCGTTCCTCGTGCCGAGAAATTTACTTTGGGTGGTGCGCGCAATCTAAGAGGATACAATTACGAGGCAATCGGCCCAAAACGAAATATTTTGGTTAATGGATATGGTCGCCCATTTAACGAGGGCGGACTTTTCACCGCCTATAGCCAGCTAGAATTCGAACACCCGCTTGCCCGTGAAGCCGGACTCAAATGGGTTGTCTTTTTTGACGCAGGTGATGCAAATAACTTTGATCAATTTAAGGCATACATGGATTATGGATTTGGTCTCCGCTGGTTTTCCCCCATCGGAGTCTTGCGATTTGAATTCGGCTATCCTCTGAATCCCGGACCTAACGATGCTGGTAGCCAATTCCATTTTGATATAGGACAATTATTCTGATTTGCACAATAGGAGATTTAAAATGACAAGAATCGTAAAATTGTTGGTGTTGTTACTTTGCGTGACTGGTTTTCAGACAGCTTTGGCTGAAGTTTCTGTTGGCAAAGTTGATATTCAAAAAGTTCTGATCACTGTGAAGCAAGGCCAAGATGTCCGCGAAAAATTAAAGAAGAATTTTGACGGGAAACAGGAAGTTATTAAAAAGGAAGAGGATGCCATTCGCAAGTTGCAGGAAGATTATCAAAAACAGCAATTGGTCATGAATGATAAGGCCCGTGTTGATAAGGAAAAAGAAATTCAAGAAAAAATTATGGCCTTGCAACAAAAAACTATGGGTTTCCAAAAAGAAATTCAGCAGATGGAGCAAACCTTAAAACGTCCTATCTTGGAAAAATTGCGTGACGTGATCACCGATATTTCGAAGAAAGAAAGTGTGGATGTGACATTTGAAGCCTCTACCGCTCCGGTGGTTTACGCTAAAAATGAAAAGGACCTAACAGATGCAGTGATTGCCGAATATAATAAACGCAATCCCAAGTAATGATTTCGACATTTCCGCGAGTGAAGGGCCTTTGGGCCCTGCACTTTTTATAGGCTTCTGATTTAGAGTATGAAAATCAGTTTTGGTGAACTCAAAAATCTCGAACCTTCTTTAACCTTGCTGTCACCCGATAATTGGCAAGGTAGCTTTGCTACGATTGCAACGGTAAAAAAGCTCACACCGCAATCATTAATTTTTGTGAAAGATAAAAAGTTTTTAAAACTTTTTATCGAGATGATAGCCGCTCAAGGGATGCCGGTCGATTGTGCCATAATCGTCAACAAGGACCTACGGGCCGATGCTCAGATGGCCTTGCCGCTGAATATCTTAAGCGAAAAAAAATGTTGCTTGTGTGTGATTGACAACGCCCAGCTCGCAATGGCCAGGATTTCTAAGTTATTTTTTGATCGGCTCAACTCTGATTGCAATGACATGGTCGATGGCCGGCAAATGGGTACCGCAGAAGTCCATCCATCGGCCTGGATTGCTCAGGGTGTTTTTTTAGGGAGTCATGTCAAGATTGGAAAGGATGTGCAGCTTTTCCCCGGCGTGACTATTTTATCCCATTCTGAAATTGGGGATGGAACTATCCTTTTTCCCAACGTGGTTATTTACCGTTTTGTTAAAATAGGTCAGGGGTGCAGGATTCATGCGAGTAGTGTGATTGGGGCCGATGGCTTTGGTTATTACTTTCATCAGGGAATTCACCATAAGATATGGCATCTGGGCAGTGTCATTATTGAAAATAATATTGAAATTGGGGCATGTACGACGATTGATCGTGGAACCTTCGGTGATACCATGATTCATTCTGGGGCGATCATTGATAATCAAGTTCAGGTTGGACATAATTGCCAGCTGGGGAAAGGCGTTGTTGTTTGTGGGCAAACCGGCTTTGCCGGAAGTTGTGAATTTGGTGATTATAGTGTCGCTGGGGGGCGGGCCGGCTTTGGACCGGACCTTAAAATTGGAAAACAATGCCAGGTAGGCGGTCTCGCGGGCGTGACGTGTAACTGGCCTGATGGCTCGATCATCGCTGGTCATCCTGCAAGGCCGGTTAAAGAATGGTTGCGTTCTGAAGCCAAAATACGCAGTTTGATTAAACGAGAAGAAAAGGATTAATCGTATGCTTTTTGATCTAAAACAGGTGATGGCCTTTTTACCCCATCGTGACCCGTTTCTTTTTGTCGATAGCGTCGAATCAATTGTTAATGATAAATGGAAGTGGGGACAGGGAGTGTTGGCTGACAACCGAGACACGCTGGGGACTGTTATAACGGCAAAATATTTTACCAGACCTGATTTAGAAATTTTTAAAGGACACTTTCCGGGACATCCCATCTTCCCCGGAGTTGTTCAGGTAGAGATGATGGCCCAAGCTTCTAGCTTTGTGATCGTGCTCAATCATGCCGATCCCTTCGGCCCTACCCACAGCGAGATGGCCTTGGCTTCAGTCTCTAACGCCAAGTTTCGTCGCCCGATTCTGCCCAATATGGATTTAACCATCAAGGCGACCTGTAATCGCTATCGAGGTCAAATTATGGGCTGTGACTGCCAGGTCTTTCATAATGGTGATTTAATGTCCGAAGCCAGTGTCCTGGCTTCGGTGAAGTTTTAAAATAGAGGTGTTTTATGAGTCAAAATGTAAAAGTGCATGCGACGGCCATTGTTTCTAGTGAGGTCATTTTAGGTAACAATGTTGAAATTGGCCCGTATTCGATTTTAGATGGGAAGATAAAAATCGGTGATGGGACAAAAATTTATTCCCACGCTGTTCTTCGAGGTAATACCGAATTAGGCAAGAGCAATACGGTATACCAGTTTTGCTCGATTGGTGAGCCTCCGCAGGATAACTCATATAAAGGCGAGGATACACGCGTTCTTATCGGAGACAATAATACATTTCGTGAATATGTTTCTATTCACCGTGGAACAACGAAAGAAAATAGAATTACCACACTAGGTTCGAACTGCCTGCTTATGGCCAAGGTCCATATCGCCCATGATGCCGTGGTCGGAAATAACTGCACCATTGTTAACTCAGTGAATCTGGCCGGGCATGTGAAAATGGGCGATCGAGTGATTATTGGCGGTGGAACAAATATTGGACAATTTATTACTCTTGGTCGAGGTGCCTATATCGGTGGTGCTACGGCGATCGACAGAGATATTCCTCCTTTCTGCACAGCTTATGGTAATCGTGTCAGATTGAAAGGTATCAATATCATCGGGTTGAGACGAACAGGTGTGAGTAAGCCGGTGATTGCCGAAGTCGTGGATTTTTTCCGTCTCATGGAATCCTCCGCCTATGCCCCGAGGGCCTTTGTGAATCAGGAAGAGCATATGCGTGAATACAAGGACAATGAAATCGTGCAGGAGATGGCACGGGCCATTCGCGAGAGCGAAGTGGGGATTGCCCCATTTTTTATCTAGGAGTACTAGGACATGGAGCGAGTCAGAGTTGCGGTTATTGGCTACGGTTTTTTGGGAAAGTGGCATGTTGAAAAAGTGCAGAAATGCTCAACTGCGGATGCTCCTTCTGAATTGGTTGCCATTGTGGAGGTAAGTGCCGAAATGCGTGACCGCCTGAAGGTGCAATTTCCAAGAATTAAAATAGTGGCCGAAGTGAAGGACATCATTGATGAAGTTGATGCGTGCATCATTGTCACTCCCACATCGTATCATTATCCCGTGGCCAAGGAAGTGCTGCAAAAGGGTAAGCATGTTTTTTGTGAAAAGCCCATGACGACGACTTATGAGGAGGCACAAGAGCTTACTAAGCTGGCCCAGCAGAAGGGAGTGGTTTTTCATGTTGGACATAGCGAGAGATTTCATTTGGTTTGGGAGCAAATAAAAAAAGGCCCGTATAGTCAGGCATTGCGCGGACCTGCCTGGGTGAGAATTGATCGGGCAGCTCCATTTAAAGGTCGGGCCACGGATGTCGATGTGGTTCGCGATCTCATGATTCACGATCTTGATTTACTGCTATACCTCTTTGATGAATGGCCTGTCACTGTCGAAGCCATTGGTTATAAAATTCGAACAAAGAGCTATGATTTTGTGTCCAGTACCGTAACCTTTGCGAGCGGTAAAAAGTGCTTTTTGACTGCCGGACGAAATCACGTCGAGGAGGTGCGGAAATTTGACATTCAAGGCCCCCACGGTCATTTGCAAGTTGATATGCACAATTGTCGCTTAAAGTTTTTTGGAGCATCTCATAGTGTTTCGGATGTACTTGACTACCAAAAACGAGACCATCTTTTAGAAGAGCATCGTTCATTTTATCAGGCCATCTTGGGGCATACACCGCCCACCGTCTCTGCCGTAGATGGTGCCAGGGCCGTGTATCTCGTTGACCAGGTGTTGAAGGCCGTCGAGACCGGTCAAGTTGTTTCGCTCGCGAAATTATGAATAATTGTTTAATTATTGCAGGTGAGAAATCGGGAGAGGAGCATGTACAGAGTTTTTTCGGGGATTTAAAGAAACTCTGCCCTGATTTTTCCTTTTGGGGAGTTGGCGGAGACTGGATGCGGTCTCAAGGAGTTGAACTTCTTTTTCATCTCAATGATTTTTCCTCCATGGGTTTTTCAGAAGTTGTAGGGAAAATTCCATTTTATATCAAAGCAAATAAATTATTTCTTTCCGAGTGCCGTAAGCGTAAAACTTCTTTCGCCATCTTAGTCGATTTTCAGGATTTCAATTTACGATTGGCAAAAGCATTAAAGAGAATAGGGGTTCAAGTCCTGTACTTCGTGGCCCCTCAGGCCTGGGCATGGCGCGCAAATCGTGCGCAAATCATCGCCGAGTCGGTTCATACCCTCTTTAGCATCTTGCCTTTTGAAGAAGGGTGGTTTCAGCAGCGTGGCGTGAAAAATATTGTGGGTGTGCCCCATCCCCTCATGCGCAGGCATGGTGCGTTTCTCAGGCAGCATAAAGAGCAATTTGAGCAAAGGCGCAAAAAAGATCTGCGCGAACCTATCAATTTGCTCATATTGCCAGGCAGTCGTGCTTCGGAAATTCGTTATCATCTTCCGTTTTACGTGGAATGTATAAAAAATCTAAGGCGCGATTATCAGCTAAGAATTTCATTATCACGGTCGCAAAATCTTTCCTTGGAATTATTCCAGCCTTATTTGTCACAGATAGATAGTGTTATCGAGGAAGCAGATCTTCCCCGGGCATTGCTCGACACCGATTTGGCATTTGCCACGAGTGGCACGGTCACTCTGTTGACTGCCATTTTTGAAACACCCACCATCATTTTTTATCGTGGGTCCCTTTTTAACCAATTTATTTTTGAAAACTTTATCCAGTATAGTGGGCCAATTGGGCTGGCAAATCTTGTGGCCAGAGAACAAATTTTCCCTGAACTGGTGCAAGATCAAGTACACTCTTTTAATGTAAGGAAAATTATCCAAAATTGGAGCGAGAATTCTGCCGCTTTTCTGCAAGTCCGGGAAAAGTTGGGGGAGCTGGGACGGGGCATGCCCGATGATGAAGGCCTGACGGCAGTTTCCATGGCGCAGATCTTAAATGAGGGCAAAAGTTCACAATGAAAGTGCTGAAAAAGATCTTACGTATTTTTTTGCAACCTTTGGCCATTATCTGGGAAAGCGTTTATCGCCTCAGAAGGGCGGCTTATAATTATGGAACATTTGAGAGGTTTCAGTTTAAAGTTCCCATTATTTCCGTTGGGAACCTGTCCTTCGGTGGCTCAGGGAAGACCCCTTTTACTTTGTGGCTGGGAAAGTTTTTAGAGTCCAAGCAAAAGAAAGTTATGATTCTTATGCGTGGATATAAAGGACGGCTGGAAGGACATCAGGGTATTTTACACTCCGGACGTCGCCTGGGATTCAACCCACAGGAATTTGGCGATGAAGCTTTGCTCTTTGCCATGAATTTAAAACGTGCCAGCATCGTGATCGGTAAAAATAGGTCACAGAATTTAATTGATTATTTCCCCACTGAAAAACCTGATATCGTTTTGCTGGATGATGGACATCAGCATCTAAAGCTTGCACGAGATCTGAATATTGTTTTATTTGATGCCACTTTGCCATTGAGCTCTTATCAGGTCGCGCCGCTTGGATATTTGCGAGAAGGCCCAACCGCGTTGCGAGATGCCGATATCATCATTATTAATCGTTCTGATTTGGTACCAGGCGCTAAAATTGAAGCGCTTCAGGTAATGATAAAAAAATATATTTCGCCAACTGTTCCGATAGGTCTGATCGGCTACCAGTCCACCGGGCTGTACAACTCGCGAGGCGAGCTGGCCTTTCCGATTTCATCTTTTCCCGGACTCCGGGTGTTCGCCATGGCCGGGGTGGCTTCTCCAGAATCTTTTTTTAAGACTTTGCAAAACCATGAAATGAATTTGGTCGGTGTGGGTTCCTATCCGGATCACCATTTTTATACCGCGGAAGAAATTAATAAAGTTTTAACTAAGGCAAGTGATGAAAATGCCATTGTGGTGGTAACCGAAAAAGATATTGTGAAAATTCGTCATTTAGTTAACGATCTGCCAATTTACTATCTGGGTATTGAAATAAAATTTTATGATCAGGAAGAAAAAATCAAAGAAATGATCCTGTCATTTTGTTAGGGGAACGATATGTCTCAAATATGTTTAATCTTATTTCTTTTGTGGACAGGAATTTCCTGTTCTGCCCAAAAGACTAAGCCACTCAGCGACGCAGAGTTGGCAGATTTGGCGAAAAATTTTAATATCGATAACGAGGAGTTCAAAAAATTCAGACCTGCTCCAATCGCAGAAAAGTTCGTGGTTGAGCAGCCAGGCATCATTGCTGAAAATAAAGATGGATTGGCATATCCGACGACTCCTGGCAAAGAGGAGCCAAAAGCGCAGCCGACAAGCGTGCCTGCGACTGTCAAGACCGGAAAATGGCCGCCCAAGTCCCCGTCTAAGGCACCCACACCCCAGCCAACTCCCGTGCCCGCCTCGACGCCTGTCCCTGAAGTCGTCGAGGCCGCAGGTTCCGGTGGCCAATTTGACGGACTTGATCGGCAGTCAGCGACTTTTTGGTCAAAGTTTCGCAAAGACTTTTCATCCACAGAGATCCAGGTGATTAAAATTAAATACTTGGGCATTACAGTTGGGCACATCACTTTACGAACCATGCCGGATATGCGGATCGGCAATGTCGACACCCATCATTTTCGCGGAGAACTCAAATCGGCAACCTATTATGAGATGCTTTATAAGTTAGATGATGTGATTGAGAGCTTTGTGGCGAAAGCGAATTTTCTACCTGTAAAATATTTTCTTGCTCAGCGTGAATCAGGGAAAAATATTGACGATCTCCAGCTGTTTGATCACGAGAAACTCAAAACATATCATTGGTATAAGAAGGAGAAGAAAGGCGAAATTAGTAAGGCGGAAAAGCAAGGTGATCTGCCAAAATATTTCCAAGATAGTTTTTCCGCCCTATACTTTATGCGCGGTCTTCCTGCAGAAAAAGGATTGCATTATGAGTTCCCTGTTATTAATCGCGGGAAATTATATATTTCAAAAATCGATGTTATAGGTTCTGACAAAGTTAATGTTATGGGCAAAACATACAGTGCGGTTATGATGCGTGTGACGAATAATATTCCCGGCGTCGATGACACTAAAAAAGACGATATGGAGATTTGGTTTTCTGCAGATGAGAATCGTATTCTGCTAAAGTTCAAAACAAAAATAAAACTTGGTTCAGCCGAAGGTGAAATTGTTCAATATGACCGCTGAAGTCAACCAAAATAATTCAACCTCCCCTGGCGTCCGTGTTCTGCATCTCTTGCGCGGACACCGATGGGGGACGATTGAACGTGAATCTTTACGTTCCATTCAATGGCAAAAAAAAACTGGCGTCGTGCCTGTTCTCTACCTGGATCGCAAATCGCCACTTGATCAGGCCTTAGGCACGCGAGAGTTGGACGCGATCAAAATCTATCCACGGCATTCTTTACACACCTCCTGGACCGGACGGATTGCTGATTTTTTCTGGCTTCGGAAGATTATCAAGCAGTATAATATTCAACTGGTGCATGCCTATTCTCTGGAAGATCTGATGCTGGTGGGGTTTGCCCTGCGCAGTTCTCCTGAGGTCCCATTTGTTATCTCGCTTAATCATGAGATTGTTAAATCACACCGCAAACTTTGGCTTAGGCCTTTTGTCGCCCGCATTGATCGCTTTGTTGTGCACAATCCGGAGCTGCTCGAAAATATTTGGACGGAGATGAAACTTCATCCTCGTAAAGGGCTGGTGTTGTGGCCGTCGCCCACAGATGAAAATTCCACCATGCGGGATGGGACTGAGCAGGTTAGTTTATCAGGGGAAATTGTTATCGGAAGCTATATTGCCCCATTATTGCGCAATATGGATGGGCCGCAGACCATGTTTGCCGCCATCGCCGTTTTGCAGGAGAAAATGCAAAAACCTCTGCGGTTAAAAGTCTTCGTTGATCGAAATTTGACCAAGAGTTATTTCGTTGAACATCTGCATACTTTTTCTCGGCCGTGGGCCAAGAGCTTTGCGATAGAAATTTGTGAGTTTGACGGATTGTATCCGCCCTTTTCCTTAATTCATTTATGGTGGACGCTTTCTGACGAAGTGATTGAAGATTTTTCCTTGCTGGCCCTGAAGGCCAAAGTTCCCATTATTGCTCCCCGAATGTCGTCTTATATTGAGCTAAAGCAAAAGCAACCCTGGATAGGTGAGTTGTACAAGAAACACGATGTTCGCGAAATGTGGTCTAATGCCTTTAAAATTTGCGATAATCTGATGGATTATCGCGAGAATCTGGCCCTCGATTCAAGAGTTTTTATCCCAATTTGGAACGAAATGGGGACTCAGGACAGGTTGCTCAATCTGTATGAACGCGGTATCCGATTACGGAAATTATTAAACGCCAGAAAAGCCATTTAATTACCATTAGTTAAGTAGTTTTTAAGAGGTGCACCTAGGTCTTATATTTTGGTTGACTCACCCAATCGAATATCATAAATTTTGCAGTTCCAAAAATTACCCACCCTTCTTTGGAGGGTAGTAATGCCTCTGCTTTGCGGGGGAAAAATGTCACGAGTGGCACAGCACTCAATTTAGAGGTTCACATGGTTCAGCAACAGGTCGTTAAACAAAAATGGATGCAAGGGTTCGATGTCGTCTTCGGTGAAGACATTGAAACAGTCGAAAAGACGGAGTTCGGCAAGCTCCTTGAGTCCAACACAACCAAAAACTACGCCGAGGGCGAAGTTTTCAATGGTAATGTGGTGAAAATTTCCGGCGATTACATCATGGTAGACATTGGCTACAAACAAGAAGGCCTTGTCTCGATTAAAGAGTTCCAAAATTTCGATGGCTCTTTGAAAGTTAAAGTCGGTGATGTGATTGAAGTATACTTGGAGAAATTAGAATCCAGTATGGGCAATTTGATTCTATCCAAAGACAAGGCTGAAATTTTGAAGGCCTGGGATAAAATCTCGGAAGCCTGTGAAAAAGGTAATCCGGTTGAAGGGACAGTTGTTGCGAAGGTTAAAGGCGGACTTTCTGTCGATATCGGCGTGAAGGCCTTCCTTCCTGGTTCACAAATTGATCTTCGGCCAACCCGCTACCTCGATAAGTACATCGGTAAAACGATGCATTTTAAGGTTATTAAATTTAATAAGAAGCGTGGAAATATCGTGCTCTCTCGTCGTGCGATTCTGCAAGAAGAGCGCGGCAAGCTACGCAGTGAAATCTTAGGTCAAATTCAAGAAGGCATGATCGTCAAAGGTGTTGTGAAGAACATCACTGATTACGGTGCGTTCATTGATCTTGGTGGTATCGATGGGCTTCTCCACATTACCGACATGAGCTGGGGACGCGTAAAGCATCCTTCCAACTTGCTCAATATCGGCGATGAGATCGAAGTCAAAATCTTGAAATTTGACTCTGAGAAAGAGCGTGTATCGCTTGGACTAAAACAAGTTCAACCCAATCCATGGGATCAGGCACGTGATAAGTATGTGCTTGGTGCCAAAGTGAAAGGTGAAATTGTTTCCGTAAAAGATTACGGAATCTTCCTGGAGCTTAGTGACGGCATCGAAGGCTTGATTCACGTGAGTGAAATGAGCTGGACGAACAAGATTAAAAATCCTTCCAAGCATTTCAACGTAGGTGACTTTGTTGAAGCGCAGGTTCTTGATGTCGATATTGAAAACAAGCGCATTTCTCTGGGCCTAAAGCAATTGCAAGCTAACCCATGGGATGAATTGGAAAAGAAATTCCCTGTCGGTCGTAAAGTGAAAGGGAAAGTGAAGACTATTGTTGAATTTGGGGCCTTCGTCGATGTTGGTGAGGAAATGGACGCTCTGATCCATATTTCTGATCTTTCATGGACCAAGAAAAATATCAACCCCAATGAGGAATTCCGTGTAGGTCAGGACATCGAAGGTGTTGTGCTCACGGTTGATAAAGAGAATCAGAAATTCTGCCTAGGGATTAAGCAACTTGAGGAAGATCCTTGGAAGAAGATTGAAACACGTCTTCCTGTCGGAACCGTGGTTGAAGCCGAAGTTGTTCGCGTAACTGATTTTGGGGCATTCGTAGAAGTTGAGACTGGAATTGAAGGTCTTATTCACATCTCAGAACTGTCCGAAAATCGTGTTGAGAAGACAACTGATGTGGTCAAGAAAGGAGACAAAGTTTCCGCCATGGTCATCTCCATTGATACAGAGGCCAAGAAGATTGCCCTCTCAATCAAAGCGGTTGGTCAAGCCGAAGAACGATCTACGCGCGATCTGACGAAAGAAGACGCTCGTACAACGACGATGGCCGAGAAGCTGAAAGGTTTTTCAGTTAAGTAGAAAAAGCTTGTTCGTTAAAGTAGAGGGGTGCTCGAAAGAGCGCCCCTTTTTTTTGTGTTAAGATACCTTCATGAAGATTTTATTAGTGCATACACAGCACGCCATTCAGCGTTTTGGTACAGGGATGTATCAGAAATATCTTCGCTACGCTCCTTTGACCATGCCAACTCTGGCCGCGCTTGTTCCAGCGGAACTGCATGCCGAGGTCCGGGTCATAGATGAGATGGTGGAAGAGGTGGACCTGAATTGGAACCCCGATCTTGTGGGTATCACGGCCATCTCAAGCGCCTCGCCTCGCGCCTATGAAATTGCCCGACACTTTAAAAATAAAGGTGCCACGATTGTCATGGGCGGGGTGCATGCCACTCTCATGACCGAAGAGGCCCTTGAGCATGTGGACGTGGTGGTCAAGGGGTATGCCGAAGAGGTTTGGCCTCAGATTTTGCATGATTTTAAAAATGGTTGCTTAAAGCGTGTCTACGAGATGCGCGAGTACAACTCAGCGCTGTCTGTTTCACCCGCTCGCCAATTCATCCGACGCTCGCGTTATATTGCCTGTAATACCGTCGAGATGAGCTTGGGCTGCAATCGCAAATGTGATTTCTGCGTGGCCCATCGCTTTCATCAAAAATTTCATGCCAAGGACGTGGCCCAGGTGATCCAGGAAATCAAGGCCATGCCTGGGAAGATGGTGACCTTTCTTGATCCTAATGTGGCCGGCGATGCCCAATACGCCAGGGAGTTTTTCACAGAGTTTAAGAAACTAAAAAAGATGTGGGTCGGCTGTGTCACGATCGATATTATCAATCGGCCTGAGTTAATGGACCTCATGGTGGAAAGCGGGGCCAAGGGGTTCCTGATCGGCTTCGAATCATTAGATCAGGAGGCCCTGGATGCGGCCAACAAAGGCTTTAGCCGTGTCAACGATTACCAGAAGGCCATTAAGGAATTCCATCGACGAGGTATCGTTGTGCAGGGGAGTTTTGTTTTTGGCTTTGATACAGATGATCTTAACACCTGCCAAAATACCTTGGATTTTGTGATCAAGGCCAAAATTGATTTACCGCAATTTACAATCTACACGCCCTTTCCAGGCACAGAGGCCTTTTTGCGCCTGGAAAAAGAAGGCCGAATTTTGACCCGCGACTGGTCTCGCTACAATGGGCACGAGGTTGTCTTTATGCCCAAAAATATGACGCCTGAGCAGCTTAAAGCGGGCGTGGATAATGTATGGAAAACCACTTATAGTTACAGCTCAATTTTAAAACGATTATCTGACCCGCCCTATCTCATTAAGCCAATAATCTTCCTTTCAAACTTGAACTTCCGTTGGTTCATGAAACGCGTGCATGCTCAGTGAATAGCTGGGCCCAGTTTAAGCGTTTATCGAGAATATTATGCTTGATCGTGCCCGCGCGCAGGCCACTTTTCTCCAGCGAGGAAAGATAAAAGGAAAGCGCATTTTTGACTGAGCGTATCTGGACCTGTCCTAACTGTCCAAGCTGTCGAGCGTAATCGTAAGGATGACCCCGGCGCAATTCCAGGTCGAAATTTTTGCTCAATACTTCAATTTGACTTGCTGTCATGGCGGCCTCTAGAAATAAAAGATAAAAAGGTGTTTCGCCCGAAGAGAGAGAAGGGGCCATTAAGGCGAATTCGTATGAAAGATTCATTGCTTGTGTGACTCGGCGAAGTGCGGTTTCTACTTGTATGGGATTCAGCTTCTCTCCGCATAAATCACTGGTTGAATCAATCTTGCCTTCGAAGCGGATAATAGGTGTTGAGTGATAATATCCAAGGCACTGAACTGAATCTTTAAGATTATAACGATAGAGTCCTCCTGAGGTTGTGAGGAGAGGACTATAATGTCCGCCGACTTCGAGTTCGAAGGCCTGGCGGGGTTGCGAGTCAGGATTTTCCAGATCAATAAACTCGAGGAAATGTCCCCCGACCGCGAGCACAGGGCCGTCGATCCCCGAGAGGGGGATGGAGATGATACCCTCGACGGAGAGAAGTCCCTTGCTTTGAATGGTAATTTCAGGAAACCACTGTCGGAGTCTGGGAATAAATAGCGCCGACGAGGCATCCGTCCAACAGGAAATTAATTTAAGCCTGGGCCAGAACTGCGAGAGATTGCCAGGGCAGAATCTGGCAGAGGTTGGAATCAAGCGGTGCGCTTCTCTTTCGATATATTCCAAAATGAGAAGAAGAAAGGTGGGGCTCCAGACTGAGATCATTCCAAGATCTTTACAGGCCAGGAGTAACTTTGCCGTTTCAAAACGCCAACGTTCAATATCCTTACATTCCCCAATCTCCCTTGAGGAAAGCATGAACTCATTTAAGACGATTCTGGTTAAAGGGCCAAAATATTCCAGGTCGTTATCAATACCGATGGAGATTCCCCCCGAAGTGACGCGAGTGGTGCGTTGAATGGGTGAGATGGCCCAGTAGCTTCTTGTTCCTTTAAGCTCAGGGTTCGATTGGTGGAGATCGAAAAGCCAAGGATCAATTGCGGAAGAAAATTCTTGTAACAGACCTTTTGTGTAGGGAATTAGCTTTTCCGGGCCAGAGGAGCCGCCCGAGAGTTCCATGAGTTTGATATTTTCAGCGCATAAAATATTTTTCTCACCGGCGGCACAAGACTGGATGTGTTTTTCAATGGCATCGTAATCAACAATCGGGACCTGGTCTCTGTAATTTTTTACACAGGAGATCGAGGCAAAATTACATTGCCTCCCATACTGAGTATTTTGGTTTGCTTTTAAGATGGCCTTGAGTCGGTTTTCTTGAATGATCTTGGGATGCCGAACGGCAAACTCAAACTGCCTATAGCGACTCTTTAAACTCTGAAGATAAAGCTTCTGGATACCGGAGCGAAAGATGTATCTTGGTGATAAATTAATTATCATGTTTTGCCTAATTGCGACTAGAATTTAATTATAAGCGATTTTAAAGAAATATTATGGCCAATTCTTTTCGACTTACTTTGATTCATCCCTCCATCGGACGGCGTCAGGGGCAGAGTTATGTTCGTCTTTGGCAGATGGAGCCACTGCCGCCGGCCGTGATTGCAGCGCTCACGCCGAAAGATGTGCAAATTGAATTTTATGATGATCGCATTGCTCCCATTCCCTTCGATCGACCGACGGATTTGGTGGCGCTCTCGATTGAAACATATACCGCAAAACGCGCCTATCAGATTGCCAGTGAATATCGACGCCGTGGCATTCCTGTTGTCATGGGGGGATTTCACGCCGCCTTATGTCCGGACGAAGTCGCGCAATATGCGGAGACCGTGGTCGTTGGTGAGGCGGAAGACATCTGGGAAACGGTCATTGCAGACTATCGCAACGGCACGCCCAAGAAGTTCTATACCGCGCCCGCCCGCCCGGAGCTGCGAAAGTCGACACCTGATCGCTCGATCTTTCGCGATAAAAAATATCTTGGCGTCCAGCTCGTCGAGGCCAGCCGCGGCTGCAGCCTGCGCTGTGAGTTCTGTGCCATCCAGACAGTGTATAAGCGCTCACAAAATTTTCGCCCCATGGATCAAATCCTGGAGGAAGTTAAGTCCTTGCGTGAAAAGTCGGACTTCTTTTTCTTCGTTGATGACAACATCGTAACGAACCCGGGAAAAGCCAAAGAGTTTTTTCGAGAATTGGCTTCTCTCAAAATCAAATGGGTCAGTCAGGCCACGATTAGTGCCGCTAAGGATGAGGAACTTCTCCAATTGATGCAGCAAAGTGGCTGCCAGGGAGTCTTAATTGGCTTTGAAAGTCTGAAGGCAGAAAATCTCCTTCTGATGGACAAATCGGTCAACACCTTAGGTATTGATTACGAAGACGCCATGAAGAAATTTCAACGCTACAAGATTCGTATCTATGGAACTTTTGTTTTTGGTTACGACCATGACGTGGTCCAGTCCTTTCAAGAGTCAGTGGAATTCGCAACCCGACACGCTTTTTTTCTCACAGGGTTTAATCATCTCACTCCCTTTCCGGGGACCGCGCTCTATCAACGTTTGGAGCAGGAGAAGCGCTTAATTTATGATAAATGGTGGCTTGATGATACCTATAGCTACAATCTTCTGCCCTTTCGCCCGACGTTAATGTCTGCCGAAGAGGTGCACGAACAATGCATCAAGGCGCGACGATCTTTCTACTCGTACGGCAACATCATGAAAAGGTTGATTCACCCGGTGAATCAGGGCTTTCGCAAGCCATTTTTACTGATGAATCTTATGCATCACAAAGAATTGGGGAAGCGAGATCGTTATCCCTTGGGCGATGAGAACTGGAAGGGGACTATCTTACAGGCCACCCGTTAAGATGAGCTCAACTTATTTCAACTTAGCAACAGAATCGGACAACGAAGAGCTCCTTCGTTTTCTTCATAATAATCCCATGCCTGGACGTGTCTCAGTGGCGCTGGAAAGAAATCCAAATTTCTTTTTTGGCGCGGGGATAGAAGGTGAGACCCATCAAACCTTAGTCGCCAGGACGACAGACCAAAACCGCATCATGGCCGTGGGGAGTCGGTCCGTTCGCATGATGTGGGTTGATGGGCAGCAGAGGAGCATTGGATATTTGGGCCAGCTCAGAATCGACCATGAATTTCGAAGCCGTGGGAAATTCATTATTCATGGTTATCAGCATATGCATGAGCTTCACGATAATATGCAGAAAACTGAAAGCCGTGCCGATTTCTATATCAGCACCATTGTCTCGGACAACAAAACGGCCATGCGCATTTTAGGCAATAACGTAAAAGGGATGCCCAAGTATCGTCGCTATGGTGAACTTTCTTCCTTCTTGCTCCCGATTGGACCGCGCCTTTCTTCATGCTCGACAACAGGGAGGGTGAATATCCGCCAGGCGGTGCAAGCGGATCTCACTTCAATCCTGGAATGTCTCCAGCGCAACAATCAACGTTTTCAATTCGCGCCGGTATGGACAAGGGAAAATTTCAGCAACCCGGTTAGAACCCATGGACTCAGGGTTGAAGATTTTATCCTTGCGGAAAAAGCACCGGGAGAGATTTGCGGTGTGATGGCGTTATGGGATCAGACGGCCTTCAAACAGACAGTCATTTGTGGATACTCAAACGTCATGGATGGGATGGCCAAAATATCAAGAAAACTGGGAGAGTTATTTCACACACCCTCGCTACCCAAAGTGGGGGGGGCGATTCCTTTTGCCTTTGTCTCTCATGTGGCGGTAGATCAGGATAATCAGGAGGTCTTTTTACAGCTACTCTCACGCATGAGGCAGATCGCCCGTTTGCGAGAAATCAGTTTCTTAACCTTAGGGTTTGCCGACAAGCACCCTTTCAACTTGGCCATAAGGAACCTGCTTCTGAAAGTTGAATATCGCAGCACTATTTTTACGGTCTGCTGGGAAGATGGAGCGCAAGCTGTCGCTGGCATTGATTCTCAAAGAATCCCGCATCTTGAACTCGCTATTCTCTAATACAATTTATTGGGTGATATTAAGATCTGGGCCGATCAGGGGAACATTGGCGCTCTGATTTGCCAAAAAAGCGTCGCGACCATGAACACGCATCTCAAAGCCGGGTTTGGTGAAGAGGCGTTTTGAAAATAAATTATAGGTGAGGTTCCCCATGAAGGTGATGGGAAATTTACGACCGCTACTTTTCGTTCGTTCCCATATTTTAGAAATTTTGAAGGTCTCGCGATAGGCCCAGCGAAAACCTTCGTAGAGCTCAGTGGCTGACATATTTTTGGGTTGATACACGACATGCATGGTATTGTAGTCGGCCCAGTTATAACTTAAAATTCGATTTTCCTCTGCCAGTCTTTTGAAGAGGCGCGTTCCCGGGTAAGGGGTATAAATTGAATAGCGCGGAATATCGATTTTAAGCTCTTGCACGCGTTGGACAGTTTTTGCAAAGACATCTTTATCATCATGGTCGAAGCCAAAGACAAAGCATCCTTGAACGACAATATTCGCTTTGTGCAGAATACGCATAACCTCATGGTAGCGTTCTGTTGAGTTAAAGCGTTTGCCGATTTTGTCCAAGGCGTTTTGATTCACTGACTCAAAACCCAGCAGTAAATATTCGCAGCCACTTTTCACCATGAGATCAAACAGTTCCGGCTCATCGACCACTTGGGTGGTGGCGAGCCCCCCCCAGCTTTTTTTAAGTGGAATCAGCGCCTTAAAAAGTTCTTTAGCATACTCCACATCGTCAACCGGACTCACGTCATTCAGGACAAAACGTTTAGCGGGAATGGTTTTAATATCACGGATAACATCGGCCACAGGCCTTCGGGTTAATTTGTTCCAATAGGTGGGCACGGAGCAGAAAT
This sequence comes from Bdellovibrionales bacterium GWA2_49_15, assembly GCA_001769855.1. GTDB lineage: Bacteria > Bdellovibrionota > Bacteriovoracia > Bacteriovoracales > Bacteriovoracaceae > GWA2-49-15. Next base: position 35,618 of record MEPP01000004.1, read on the forward strand.
CGCAGGCATGCATACATCCACGCGTGGCCTGTACGGTGTAAGGTACCATATAGCCGCTTTTCCGTTGAAGATCATAGCGCGGAGGAGGTGTCGTGGTTCGGGTATAGGGGCCTTGAGAAAGTATTTCGCGATATTCAGGTTGTAAATTTCCCAGCTTGAAATCGTTCATAAGTCTCGGCCATGTTTCGTCCGCCATACCAAAGACCAGGGTATCGGCAAAACGTCGGGCCTCATTGGGACAAAGAGTGACATGGATGCCACCTAAAACGACTGGAATGCCACGGCGGCGAAAATGATCGGCCAGGGCGTAGGCCCTCTGAGAGGTTCCCGTCATGACGCTAATTCCAACCAGATCGGCGGTTGCATCTAGGGGAACGGTATCAATGCTCTCGTCAACCAGCCGATACTCAATCTCCGGGTCGTTCCCGGTGAGGGCGGCAAGAGTTGTAAGGGTGATAGGAGCTTCTCGCGCTGATCGGACGAAACTCCCGAAACGCAATTTATGCATGTTCGCATCAGGCATGACGAGCAAGACTTTTTTAACTTTCATATAGGGCGAATTGTAGCAAGAGAGGTAGGGGGGAAGCTACTTTTTGTAGTTTTTACATGGCCGCCCAACAAATTGACAGTTAGCGGCACTGGTAAAAATTTTGGTAATTCACGGGAAGATAGTCGTTACAAATGGTTTCATCCAGATCACTTAAGGTCATGCCATTTTCAACTTGCTCAGCAAAAAACATATAGAGGGGCGAGAGGTTTTCCTGGACGGCGGAGACCACATGTTCCGGCTTATTAGGGTTACCCTCGGCGAAGCCACGCTGGCACATTTCACGTTGAAAAGTTCCTTCAGCTTTGGCCCTTTTTTCGCTGAGCAGACGCCATACTCCCGCCAGAATACCCGTGCGATCTTCTCCCACTGTGCAGTGAAAAAATATTTTTCCATTTTCGTCGGTGATGACGTTGTCAATCAGACGAACGGCCTGAACAATTTGGCGGCAGGCCAGCTTGTGATTCTTAATATCTTTCCACAAAAAAGGAATGTGGTGACCTGTGATGCCAAGTTCTTTGAGTTGCTTAAGCTCAGTTTGCACCTCATTTTTGGTTTCATTTTTAAAGATGAGAACGTCAGTGACTTCCAGGTCGGCCAGCTGTTGGATATTGCCTTGAGGGGCCTGTCCGCGAATTACCTGGGATGTCTGTCCGACATAATGGGCGTTTCTTATATCAAGTTCCTTGATACTTGATTTGAAGGAGCTGGCCTGGGCCCACGCACTAGAGCTTAAAATCAGAAGGAAAAGTGTGCTGAAGAGTAAGTGTCGTTTCATAGAACCTCCAAAGTGGACAGGTTCTACATCATTTTTGCGCTGGGTTGTATTAGATTGATTGGAATCTTTCTATCTAAAAAATGGATTAATCTACCTAGGCCCAGGCCAGAACTTGGGCCACGCACTTCTCAATTCCCGCATACATCTCATGCAGTTTGGCGTCGCTGTACATATAGGCCGGTGTGGTGACAATTTTAGAAACTTGATCCGCGCAGATCTGATCGACAGCGCAAACCACGTGCTTGGCCCCGGTTTTCTCAATCTCTTGGGCGGTGTCTGGGTCGCTTCCGATCGTGAGCCTAATATGCTCCTGCCCAAACAAAAGGGCGATTAAGGCCGGGGCAATGCAAATGGCCCCGATGGGCTTCTGCTGCTGGTGGATGATGTTGACCAGGACCTTTACCTCAGGGAGTACGGTGGCCTTGGAACCATCAAAGGCAAATTTGCACAGATTTTTCGCAACTCCATAACCGCCCGGCAAGATCAAGGCGTCCAAGCTGTCAGGGCGGACCTTGGTGATATCCTGAATATTCCCACGGGCGATCCGAGCGGACTCTTCTAAAATATTTCGTGTTTCCTGCAGCTCGTTTCCTGAGAGGTGACTGATAACGTGATGCTGATTTAGATTGGGGGCCATAATGACGGCCTCCGCGCCTAGCTTGTCGATGGCCAGTAAAGTGAAAACAGCTTCGCGAATTTCGGCACCATCACGGTTGCCACAGCCGGCAAGAATGACTCCAATCTTTTTCATTTTGTGAATCCTCATGGTTTTAAAATCAAGGCATCGATAAGGACGGAGAGAGAGGCCACAAGAAGTCCGATGCCGACAAACTTCTCTATAGTTGAATCTGAGATGCGCTTTAATCTTTGTGCCACAAGGGCTCCGGTTCCAAAGCCAAGGGCCAGGGGGGTGGCAAAGTGAAAATCGATATGGCCCAGGAAAAAATGCGAAAAGCTGGCCGTAAGCGAGGTAAAGACGATCATAAAAAGGGAAGTACTGACCGCCACTTGAACGGGGAGTTTGACCACTCTGATCATCACAGGAGTTTTGAGGAAGCCACCTCCAATTCCAAAAAGTCCTGCCACCACACCTGCTAGCCCACCAAAAATTCCCGCCACCCAGACGCTGATGACATGGCCGCGGGAGGAATGAATCAACGGGGGACGTTTGTTCAACCTTGCACTAAAGCTTAGCTGAGTGTCTGTGTGGGGCCTGGATGGTCGAAGCATTTTTATGCCGATCAGGGCAACAAAAAAGGAAAATAAAATTTCAAAGATCTTCAGTGGGAGAAAGGCCGTCAATTCTGCACCGATAATAGCGCCAATAATGGTAGGAATTTCCATGGCGATGGCGATTTTCATATCGATGCGACGATTTTTAAAATTAAAAAAGGTCGAGATGCCCGATGCCAGGAGAACGCATATTGTAATGGACCCGACGGCGATAGACATGGGAGCTTTAAAGACAATGACTAAAATGGGAATGATAAAGATGCCACCGCCAAAGCCGATCATATTGCCAATAATACTGGCCGTCGTTCCAAGCAAGAAAAGTGGAATCAAATGATTTTCCATTGGCCTATTTTAACCCAAACTATTTAATCTCACTGCGAACAGGCTTGATAGCAACTTCTTCCATGAGGTTCCCTGTAGACCCGGAAAGCAATTCTGGAAATTGAAATTCTTCAGGAAAACACTGGTCATAGCTGAGGGCCTTGGCTTCCTGTCCATCCTTATCAATCTCAACAACAGTCACAATTCTTTTCCATTTTTTCAGATCAGGGCGCACGAGATGGGTCATCCAGAAGAGTTTTTTACCGGCAAAGGTCCGTCGCGCCCTATTGGCTTCGGCTTGCTCTCGAATGGCGCGGCGATGGAAACTCACAATAACCTCATCGTCCACTTCAGGCAGAACATGGAACTCGTTAGGATCGCAATGGTTCCAATCTTGGTTCGAATCACTTTTCGGCTGCACGATTTGAATTCTCGAACCGAGAGCTATGTTTATTTCTGTCTCAAGATAGGAGCGCCGCGGTTGTTCGGTGACGATCAGACCTTCGACATCCATCGCAAGCGCCTCTTTGTCCTCATCTTTCTTCGTCATGGAGACGTTCTGCAAAATGATGGACCGGCTTCCGCCTTCTGTTTCTGTATTGGAGCTGGACTTCAAAGAAAAATTCTTGGGAGTGCTGTCTGATCGTGATGGAACCAGACAGGTCTTGAATTCTTTAACAATGTCATTGGTCAGGGACGATCGATTGGAGCTTAGCCGTAAAGGCTGATTCCACACTTCACTGTTATGCGTCCTTCCGTGGGCCTTGCTCGACTGCATGATACCTCCAATCCTAAGCTTCAGGCCGAGAACATTTCCTCCGGGAACAACCCCTCCGGTTGCCTTGCAGCCCTCAATCTGAACCTCAGTTTTTGTCGCCCCATTGGCAAGGGAATCTTTGGCAGATGGTGGTAGCAATTGCGCGATCAGGTAATCAGGATTATCGCTTAAAAAATTAATAAGATCTTTTTTGTGGGGGAGGTCGCCTTGGTTGCAAACTTGAATACCTTCCTCGAAAGGGCCAGCCTCTAATAAGCCACGACGGACCCCCTGCATGGCCTGCTCATCCATGGTGGTAATCGCTTGCGCGATAATGGCCTGTTTCCTTTTGTCATCCCATCCGCGTACTTTCGCCACACCTTTGGCAAAGTTACCTAGCTTGGAAGCAAAAGATTTTTTGACCGGCCCTTTTTGGGCGTCACGAATGAGGTCAAGTGCCTGAGCCATTCTTATGATTTTGGCCAAGATAATTCCCTCGTATCCAATAAAGGTCGCAGTTCCGATGCCAAGCCCGATCCACCCGGCCACAGGGGCGATCGTGGCAAAGGGCAATTTGTAGACTTCTCGACCGACGAGATTGGCCAACCACAGGGGAAATTGCGGACCAAGAGACATGGCATAGAGACCGGCGGCCAGAGTTGCGCTCGTGCCTGTCAGCGCACCCGTGATCGTGGGGCCGAAGATGCTCTTTTTCGCTAATTTTCGAATGCGTTTTTCATAGTCGGCTTGGCAACTTGTGACGCGAGCTTGGGTATGAATTTGGGCCACAGACTGCGCTAGGGCATTGTTGGCGTTTTTAATCTTGGCCAATTTGACATTGACGGCATTGAGACCCTTTTTACCTTCTACGGCGAGAATGGCGGTCTCAAAAAAGCTCCGTCCTGCTCTGCTAAAATTGTTTCCGCTTGTTCGCGCAGCGTAATCTAAATTTCCGTACAATTGAGTAAGTTGCTTCGCCAGATCGTTGTAACTGCCTTTGTAATTGTCTTTGCTGAGTTGTTGTTGCAAATCATCCACGGCCTTTGTGGTTTCAAGCCAAAGGGCATCTTTATGGGCCGGCTCGGTCGTTGGCAGGGGATGGGAGAGATAGCAAAAGCTTTGATCATCCGGATATGAGACCAGTATCTCATTGGGGTTTTTACAGAAGCCGGCCAGGGCACTTGGGAGAGTTATAAAGAATGCCAGAATCAACAAGAGCTTCATATTGGTACCCCTCTGAGAACGTTGTCAAAGCGTTGGCCTTGACTAACATCCTAGGAGTGCTATGGCAATGAGTCGGGGTATCATTTTGCGATCAAGACCCTCTGAAAAGCGGTCAAGGCCATCTCAAATTTTTTCTTGTTCAAACGGACAGTTTTGTCCCTGGATTCCACCGCCTGTCGCTGAAAGCGTTCAAGACGGTCATTTAAATTTCTGATACGCGCATTTTCAATACTCTCACCCATATCATTGATCGCGATCGCGATGGCCACAGGGATGATCAGGGGGGGGAAAAAGCACGCTAAAATTAATAAAAGGATATCTCCATTATCATGATGGGGACGGAAGTAATAAGTGGCGTAGTTCATTCGTTCCTGAGCGCTCTTCCAGTCGAGCACACCGAGGTCTTCACCGAGGAGTTGCAGTGAATAGTTCTTTTTCGCCTCTTTCCTGATCAGATAAAAAGCATAATCTTTGCAATCTGCCATCGTCGTCATGACTTCATCTTCGCAAAGCACGCGAATTTGGCGGTTGGCCAATCGTTGTTTGAGGACCCCGCCTCTGGTTCTGAGTTCGAGTTCACCCTTTGATAAGTTATCTAGGGTGGCGGATTGGGTTTGAAGAGAGACACAGGCGATTAAAAATAAGGCCAGCATCTGCTTGAAATTTCTCATAAAGTACCTGCGGTTAAAAGTTTGTCGCAGCAATAGATCAAATCCCACGCAGCTTCAAGGGAAATTGTAAATACTACACGTCTTTTCAAGTTGATAGGCCATCTAAAAGCATTGTAAGATGACTAACCTGGAGACTTATGAACACTAAAAAAATGGTTATTACTGCCGGACTTCCCTATTCCAACGGCGACATTCATGTTGGCCATATTGCCGGGTGCTATCTGCCTGCCGATATCGCCAACCGCTACTTTAAATTAAATGGGCGCGAGACTTTGTATATCTGTGGTACCGACGATCACGGTGTCGCCATTGTCTTATCAGGACTGAAGGAAGGCAAAACTCCCCAGGAGATGGTTCATCATTATCATGAAAGACAGCGCAAGGCCTTCGAGGGCCTTGATATTCGTTTTGATGCCTTTGGTTCCACCAGTAAAAACCCGTTTCACAAAGAGCTCTCCAATGATTTCTTTCTAAAAATTTATGAAAAGGGTTATTTTACCAAAGAAAAAAGTCTTCAATTTTATGATGAAAAAGAAGACATGTTTTTGCCCGATCGTTATGTGAAAGGTGACTGCGCCTTTTGTGATGCCAAAGATCAGACCGGTGATCAGTGTGAGAACTGCGGAAAAATTTTGGACATCGATGTTTTAAAAAATCCTCGAAATGCCATCTCGGGCTCTCCCGTGGGCAAAAAAGAAACGGTTCATTGGTACCTGGATCTTTCGAAGGCGGGTGGTGAAGTCAAAAAATGGCTTGAGACCGCTGACATGAGACCTGATACCAAGGCCTATGTCGAGAGTCTCTTGCAAACGGGTCTGGTGAAGCGCAGTATGACCAGGGATATCAACTGGGGGCTTCCGGTTCCTCTCAATGATCCAGATGCCAAAAACAAAGTCATGTACGTTTGGTTTGATGCCCCGATTGGCTATATCTCCAACACCAAGGAACTCCTGGTATCTCAAGGGGCCAGCGAGACGGCCTATCATGATTGGTGGAAAGGTGATGCGGAAATCTATCATTTCATCGGTGAAGACAACACCGTATTCCATTGCGTGATTTGGATCGCCATGCTGAGTGTGCATGGGGGATACCGTCTTCCCACGGGGGTTATCGTCAATAAGTTTATGAACATCAAAAAAGGCGATGCCATAGAAAAAATTTCCAAGTCGCGCAAGAACGCCATTTGGATCTTAGATTACCTCGCCGATGGCAACGATCCAGACTATCTCAGATATTATCTCACCATTAACGCCCCTGAGAAGAGTCGCTCTAACTTTGACTATGATGAATTTATGGCCCTTTGTAATTCCGAGCTGGCCGATACCCTGGGTAATTTTATCAATCGCTCCCTTTCCTTTTCGCTAAAATTTTTAGGCGATCACTTGCCCATTTATGATAAAACGTTGATGACCAAGGAAGATCATGAACATTTGGAGAGTATGAAGAAATGCTTGACCGAGGTTGATTCCTGCTTCCAGGCCTGGTCTTCCCGTCGTGCCATGATTGCCATCTTCGACTTTGCCCGTCTGTGCAATAAATATTTTAACGATAAGGCCCCTTGGAGCACGCGCAAGACCAGCATGGAGCTGACCAAGGTGACCCTGGCCCTCTCCCTTCAATCGATTTATTTCCTTGGTGCTGTGCTTCGCCCATTTTTCCCGCAAAAATGTAAAAGCATTCTGCAAATTTTCGGGGTCTCCGATGATATTCCATGGCAAGACGCCCTCAAATTTCCCGCTGGGGATACGCCCTTGCATAAGATGGAAATCTTATTCAAAAAGATTGAGGCTGAAGAAGTGGCCCCCTAGTTACACGGTGACTTGAAGGTCAATAAAAAGACTGCTATAGCTGCCTCACTTTAAACCTAGAGTAAGTGGGGAAGTTATGCGACAACTCATTGTTTTTTTAACCATTTTCAGCTTCACTTTGACTGCTCACGCGGGCCTAAATCTTGACAGCATCTCCAAAGAAGAAATTGCCACAGAACTGAACACGGATCTCAGTCAGGTGGCGCAAGAGGTGAACGAAGCTTCGGACTGTTTAGAGCAATACCGTCATCGCCGCAACGTTCTCATCGGCCAGGCGATTGGCCTGCCTGTTGGTTACCCCTTTGGAACCTTTGGCATCATGTATGTGGCGGCCATGATTGATAAGTTTTTAAATCCCGGCACTTTTTTACCTGGCCTTGCCGGCGCCGCCTACGGCTTTCTCATTGGCAGTGCTATTTTTGTAACCTATGAAACAGTCACCATCGTGAAATTGAGCCGAACTATTTCCATGCTCAATTTGATAAAGCATTTAAGAAGTGATCAACCCGACAAACTGGCCCGTCTGCAAAGTTTTTATAAACGCGTCCGAAGGAAATTGCATAAAACGCCTGAGCAACTGCCCGATTCGGCAATCTTCGCACGTCTCTCGGAGCTGGATCAAAAGGGTGCCTTCTGCGATGCCACGCTGGTAAGCCATCGTCGCCAGAAAAAATTCTCCAAGCGGGGAAAGATGAAAGATGCTCTTGCTTACAAATCGGATGTTGTTAAGGCCCTATGAAGAAATACGAAATAACAGAGCAACAAGTTACTGAATACTGGAATCAGAACTCAAGTGTATGGTCGGAGCAAGTAGAGAAAGGTTGGGATTATTATCGAGAATACTTGAATAATCCTGCATTTTTCAATTTGATTGGGGATGTAAAGGACAAGATAATTTTAGATGCGGGCTGCGGAGAGGGCCATAACACCAGGATTTTGGCAAAAAAAGGCGCCAAGGTGACCGGCGTCGACATTTCCCCAGGGATGATTCAAAAAGCTCAGGAGATGGAACGCGAGGGCCCGCTGGGAATCGCTTACGAAATTGCCACATTCTCTGATTTGAAAATATTTAAGAATTGTTCCTTCGATTCAATCGTGTCCAGCATGGCATTAATGGATGCCCCCCATTACGATCTTGCGCTGAAAGAATTTTACCGAGTTTTAAAAATCAAAGGCAGTTTACTCTTTAGTATTGCCCATCCATGTTTTATGACGAAAGGTTATAGTTGGATCAGAGATGAAAATGGAGAGGAAAGCGGCATCGTTGCTTCTGAGTATTTCAGGGAAAAAGATTGGATCGAATCCTGGAAATTTTCCAAAGCTCCAATCCCTGAAGATACCATCCCTTTTAATGTTCCATGTTTCCCGAGAACTCTATCTGAGTATGTCAATCTTCTGATCAAAAATGGTTTTATGCTGGCGAGAATTGAAGAACCTAGGCCAAGTGCTGAGGTCTGTGAAAAATTTCCATGGATGAAAAAATGGCATGAGCACGCTGCACTTTTTATGCATATCCATGCGGTCAAAGAGTAATTCTGATTTTTGCCGCCTAATGAAATTGAGCGCTTAAAGGCTGATAAAAAACCTTTTAAAATTAAATATTGGGTAATAAGATAAGTTCGCCATGGAAATTATTAAATTTTTCCACATTCAACATTATTTCATTGTAGGCATCCAGGCTGCTTTCGTTTCTTCTTTTTCCTCTTTATCATCCTGTTAGTCTGTTCCATCCCGGATGATTGGGACAGACCGCAATTTCTTTTAATCCATTTTTTTGTTTTAAAATAATGACCTAGGAGAAAAAAATGTTAGATATTAACTTTATTAGAAATAATGTGGCCGTTGTTAGAAAAGCGATTAAGGATAAAGCTGTCGCTCTCGATCTTGAGAAGCTTCTTAAGATTGATCAAAAATTAAAAGAAGAAAAAATAATACTTCAAGAGCTTCAGACCAAAAAAAATCTGATTGCAAAAGAAGTCCCTATGAAGAGCGGAGCGGATAAAATGGCGCTCATTGAAGAGGGGAGAAAGCTTGGTGTGGATGTAAGTCATCAAAACGATGTGGTGAAAAACACTCAAATAGAATTTCAAAACCTCATGTGGCTTGTTCCAAATATTCCTATGCCCGATGCGCCGATTGGGGAAGACGCCTGTACGAATGTCGTGATTAAGACCGTTGGAGAGAAAAAAGATTTTGCTTTCCCCATTCGAAATCATAAAGAACTTCTTAAACTGAATAACTGGGCAGAATTTGAAAGGACAGTAAAAATTTCTGGAGAAAGGGCCTATGCTTTAAAGGGAGATTTGGTTTTTATTGAAATGGCCATTCATCGTCTTGTTTTGCATAAGCTTAGAAAGAAAAAATTCCAAATCATGACTGTGCCTGCATTTGCCAGAGAAGAGGCCTTTATTGGAACGGGACATTTTCCTATGGGAAAAGATCAAGTTTACAAATTAGAACAGGATGAGCTTTTTATGGCAGGGACTGGCGAGGTGATAATGAATGGCCTTCACGCCGATGAGATTTTTAAAAAAGCACAGTTGCCGCTTCTGTACGGCGCCTATGGTCCGTGTTTTCGCAAGGAGGCCGGGAGTGCTGGAAAGGATGTGGGGGGAATTATGCGAGTCCATCAGTTTAATAAAACAGAGCAATATATCATTTGCGAAAACAACCCAAAAGAGAGCGGGAAGTGGCATCAATTCATGCTTGAAATTGCGGAAGAGATTCTTTGTGATTTAGAGCTCCCTTATCAGATTGTTGAATGCTGCACGGGCGATATGGGCCTTGGAAAGTATCGCATGAATGATATTGAGGTGTGGGTGCCGAGTGAAAAACGTTACCGAGAAACGCACAGTGGAAGCACCTTGCACGACTGGCAGGCGAGGCGAACAAATCTTCGCTATCGAGATGATGATGGAGAGGTTAAATTTTGCCACACTCTGAATTGCACAGGGATTGCGACCCCACGGGTGCTTGTTCCGCTGCTTGAAAATCATCAAAATAGCGATGGGACAATTAACATTCCTCAAAAGCTTGAAGATTTTTGTGTTTTCTGATAATGTAATCCCATGATCAGGATTTTTTATCCACACATTGTCTCTCTTACCATCACGACCCCTTAGGGGTATCCAATTCGTTTGTGTCCTAACGGACAGATAACTCAAGACAATTTTTTACTAAACTTAGTTCTTTAGGATGTTATTCGCGTCTTAGGGAAAACTTGTGAGGGTGTTATGATGAATGAATTCGACCATCGAGTTCTTGGGGAGAAGTATAATCTTTTTTCATTTTTTAAAGAAGGACCAGGCCTTCCCTTTTGGCTTGAGCGAGGACTGCGTATCAAAAATGCGCTGATTGATTATTGGAGAGTCGTCCATAAAGAAAATGATTATGAAGAAATTCAAAGTCCGATTCTTTTAGATAAAGAACTTTGGAAGAAATCAGGACATTGCGATTACTTTGAAGAAAATATGTATTTTTCATCCATAGAAAAAAGAGATTTTGCGATTAAACCGATGAGCTGTCCCGGTGCCATCCTGGTGTTTAATCAAAAGAAACGTTCTTATGCAGAACTGCCCCTTCGCATTGCTGAGCTTGGCCATGTTCATAGGAATGAAAATTCAGGATCACTTCATGGTCTGATGAGAGCGCGTTCTTTTATGCAGGATGATGCCCATATTTTCTGCCGAAGAGAGCAGCTTCTGTCAGAAGTTAAAAAGATAATGCAACTTATCTTTAAAATTATGCATCATTGCGAGTTGAGTGATTATCACTTCGAACTTTCGTTACGGGGAGTGGCAAAAAAAGAATATCTTGGGAAGGATGATGAATGGAGTTTGGCCGAAAATGTTTTGGAGCAGGCACTCGTCGACTTGAAGCTCCCCGTAAAAAAGAATTTAGGGGAAGCAAAGTTTTACGGGCCATCCCTTGATTTGCACATAAAAGATATTCATGGTCGCTTTTGGCAATGCTCGACAATTCAATTGGATTTTAATCTGCCAGCTCGTTTTGAAATTTGCTACTTCGACGAAAATGGCCAGAGGCAAGTCCCTTTTATGCTCCATCGGGCCATCTACGGTTCCCTTGAACGCTTTATTGGAATTCTCCTTGAAAATTTTGGAAAGGAACTTCCTTTTTGGATGCATCCGGTTCAATACAAGATCGTGAGTGTCTCCGAAAGGATAAATGACTATGCGGTGGAAGTTGGTAATTCTCTTAAAATGAAAGGTCTGCATGTCGATCTTGATTTGAGTGACAGGCCTCTTAAAGAAAAGATAAAACGCTTTCACGAGGACTTTATTCACTCTTTGATAATTCTTGGAGAAGATGAGAAGGCCAGGCGTCTTATTTCGGTCAAACGAAGAGGGAGAGGACCTCAAGAGGCGGTATCACTGGAAAATTTAGTACGGGAGTCTTGAGTGTCAAAAAACAGGATCGGTGGGTTAATCTGGGCCTGAAATCAGGTCCAGATCTTGCGAAGGTTCTCATTTAAATGGGGTGCCAGATGCTCTTTGTATCGAACCTTCTTCCTTCAAAATCCAGATTTTAACGTGAGTAAAACTGAGTGTTTGGAGACTGTCTGGCAAGTCGAGAACAAATTTAAATGTTCCCGGCTTGGTTCTCGGTATTCTCAAGATGTTCTCGATTTTTAAAAAACTGAAAAAACATAGCATTCCGAGACAATTACCCTATAGAAAATTGTATTGATAAGGCCAAGATATCTTGTAAAAATGCTGGGATAGATATCGAAAACCATTTTGTTGACGTCAACAATATGGTGGAGCTCGGCTCTGGTTCAAAAAGAGAAATTGCTGATGTCATGCTCACTCGCTACGCCTGCTATCTCATCGCTCAAAATGGCGACCCAAGAAAAAATGAGATTGCCTTCGCTCAGACTTATTTTGCAGTTCAAACACGAAAACAAGAAATCATCGAAGAACATCTTGAGCTTCAAGAGCGATTGAAGGCCCGTCAGAAATTAACGGAATCAGAAACAGAACTTTCTAAGAATATTTACGAAAGAGGCGTCGATGATTCAGGTTTTGCCCGAATCCGTTCAAAGGGTGATCATGCCTTGTTTGGTCGTCACACAACATTGGAAATGAAGAACAAACTTGTTATCCCGCAAGAAAGACCAATTCCGACTTTCTTCCCACTGTAACCATTGCTGCGAAAAATCTGGCGACAGAGATGACCAATTTTAATGTCAAACAAAATGATTTACAGGGCGAAGGTTCGATAACGAACATATTCAAAACAATCGAAGTGTTCGAGGAATGCTTGGCGAGAGGGGAATAAAACCGTAAGAGCTTGGCGCACAGGAAGATTTAAAAAAGTTAGAACGGAGAGTGAAGTCTTCAGAAAAAAAGATGATTAAAGGAAGTGGGTTTTCAAAGAAAATGGGAAAAAAAAGTGATATTAAATAAGGCAATACAATATCGATGAAGTTTCTCATTCAATGTCTTGCAGAGAAGGAAACATAATATGGACGATTCACCATTCTTATATCCAGCCCCCTTAAGAAAGAGTTGCACTATCGGAGTTACTGCTCCATCGGGTGGCGTCCATGAAAGGTTCACAAATCGGTTTAATTTGGCACTCAAGCACCTGTCCAATCAAGGCCATAAGATTATTGAAGGCGATTGCCTAAGAAATGAAATTAAGCATGTCAGCGGTGCTAAACATAAACGTGCCGAAGATTTCATGAATTTATGGTTGAGAGAGGATATAGATGCCATTATTCCTCCATGAAGAGGGGAGTTACTTATCGAAATCTTACCGCTATTAGATTTTGAAAAGATGAAAAAGGCCAAACCGAAGTGGTTAATGGGCTACAGCGATATTAGTACATTACTTTTTCCCTTAACCCTACTTACAGGAATTGTGAGTGTGCATGGAACAAATTTGATGGAGATGGTTCCTTCCCAAGCGGACGATCTTACAAAAAATTGTTTGCTACGCCTGTCTCAAGAAAAGGGTTCATCAAGCACGCAACAATCATCAGTATTTTTTCAATTAAAAGGTCCTAGTTTTAGCAATGAATTTGAACTCGGATTTAAAGCAACTGAGAAAACGATGTGGAAAACCCTCGATAACAAACCATGTAAAATGACAGGACGTGTGATTGGTGGCTGCTTGGATACTGTAAGTGCATTGGTAGGCACTTCTTACGGTAATTTAGATAATTTTTAAAAACTGGCGAGGAATGACGGAACTATCCTTTATTTTGAAAATTGCGAGTTATCTCCTTGTAACGTGGCAAGAAAACTATGGACGATGAAATTTGCAGGATGGTTTAACGATGTTGAGGGAGTTATTCTGGGCCGTTCTGCTGCGAAGGACAGCACTAATGAAAATAATTTAAGCTACGTTGAAGTTATCACCAATTTTTTCAAAGAGCTGAATCTTCCCTTGATTTTTGATGCCGACATTGGCCATCAGCAACCCAACCTCACCATTCTGAATGGATCTTTGGCTGAGGTTTCTGTCGATAAAGAGGGCAAAGGACATTTTGTTACCCACTTAGTTTAGGCCTTCGGAATTTTGCATAAAAAAAGGCCCGGTGGGTTAAACCGGGCCTTTGATATGGTCCTCTTCTTGCGAAGGTTCTCATTAAAATGGGGTGGCTAGGCCACCTTGCGAAGAAAAAACTTGTAACACTTCTTTGTATAAAATGGCCAAATTTATTATTAGCCGATGGGGCCGCTTCGCGGTCGCCTACAGTCGGGACTCCTGTCCCTCCTTGCGTCGACTCCCCTCATTCGCTCAGTCAGGCATCCTGCCTGCCTGTCCGTATTGGACTTGCCTTTGGGCAACTCCAACACGGTCGCTCTCTCGCTTCTCGCCCCATCGGCGGTGCGGAATCTTTGGGCAAAAAAAGGGCCTTGTTTTTGACAAGGCCCGTTGTGTTTTAATGGGGTGGCCGATGGGGCTCGAACCCACGACAACCAGAATCACAATCTGGCGCTCTACCAACTGAACTACGGCCACCATAAGCTTAAAATCAAAGGTGTTATAAGTTTTCATGGGACTCATCGTCAACTCAAAACCTAATTTCTGACTTGAAAATTAGAAATCTTACATATTTGACGATCTGCGCTTGGTATGCTCAAATGTGTTAGCTAATCAAATCTAAGGGGTTGACTGTGCGTCGAAGTAATATACGACACTGTTTAGCGGTTATTCTTGCAATGCTTATGACGAGCACGGTGTATGCGTATGGAGTAGGCCTTTCGACTTTTCCTCTCGCGGCCCAAAAAAGAATGGTTTCTGCTGAGGCGACTGGCATTGTTTCAAATGGTGCCGGCGCTGGTGTTCAGGCCCGCTACACTCAAAATTTAAATGTTGGAACAACTCTTGATATTGGCATGGGTCTCTCCAGCGGAGATCGCAGCAGCCGCGTTTTCGCCGGCATGGATTATGAGCTTTTTCCTGATTATGAAAAACAACCCCGTGCCTCGATCAAGGCCTCAATCGCCAATGCTCGGGAATTTGGTCAGACTTATAATATCTTCAGTATTGCTCCCACGTTCTCAAAAGGGTTTTCATTTTGGGGGCGAGAGGGCTATCCCTACATCGCTATTCCTTATGGCGTTTCACTGAATGGTGATCGCAAAACTTATGCCACAAAGCTTGATCTCGCGATTGGCGCCAATGCACCGATGGCATTTATTGAGGGATACGAAAAATTGATCGGCAACGTAGAAATTACCGCTGGTCTACAAAACAGCTTCACGGCCATTTTTATGGGCGTGAGTTATCCCATTAACTAGTTTCGCTAAAGATGTTTCCTCGGATCATTTTTAGCGATTTTGACGGAACCCTTACTTATGGATTGAGTTTGGGTTCCTTTTTTTTTGAGATTCTCACCCTGATCAAGGCAAAGAAGAGTGAGTTAGTGATTGTCACTGGTCGCTCAGTTTCCTGGGGGCATTTCCTCTTAACCCATACCGACGTGTTTGCCGTGATTTCTGAAGGCGGAGGCATGCTCACTATTCGAGATAAAAATAATCTTATCTGCGATTATCCGCTTTTGCCCCAGCAGGAATTAAATCGCTTGAAAAATTTTGTTCTTCTTTTGAAGGAGAAGTTTCCTGAAATTGCCCTGACCAGTGATAGTGTCGGACGCATCGCCGATCGCGCGATTGAGCTGACCGTGGCTCGGCCGCATATGAAAGAGCTGGGTGACTTTATGCAGGCCCACCAGATTAATTTTTCCTGTTCAAGCGTCCATCTGAACTTTTGGTGTGGCAACGTCGATAAATACAAGGGAATCGCACATTTCATACACCATCATGCTCGTGAGATCACAATCGATGAGTGCCTCTATTTTGGCGATTCAAAGAATGATGAGAGTGTTTTTAAAGAGATGAAAAATACCGTCGGCGTCTCAAATATTCGCGATGTGGTGGAAGAATTAACTTATAAACCCAGCGTGGTTTTAATGGGTGAGCACAACGAAGGCCCCTATGGGGTGCTTAATTATCTCGACTATCTTTCTCGAAAATAATTTTCTATCCGTCTTTCGATTTCCTTCTCGATCGGTTCAATTTCCAACTGCAGTGTATCTTGTATCCAGGCGCGCAGATCGTAGGGCAGAGGAGATAGGAAGAGCCGTGGTTTGCTTTGATAGTTGATTTTAATGGCCGTGGCATGAAGGGCCTGGCGAGGAAGTTCCATAAAAGTATGGTCCTCGACCGTGGCGAGATTGTCCTTGAAACGTTGAAACATGGGGTAATTGCCTAGATAGAGCTTGTCACCGACCAAGGGGAAACCGTGGGCCGAAGCATGGACCCGAATCTGATGCTGACGACCGGTGACCGGAAAGGCCAAACCAAGAGCATAGTTTTGATTTTGCCAAAAAATTTCAAAATAGGTGTTCGCTTCTTTTCCCTCAAGAGAGCTGGCAGGAAAGGCATGAATAAAAACCCGCTTGGGACCGTCCTCCAAGGGGCCCATGCGTTCATTGGCATGGAAGGTGGCATCTGCTGAAGGATTAGGTCGTTTCTTGGCCATGAAAAAATACACTTTCTTAACTCGATTATTTTCAAATTCGGTCGAGAGCAGATTGGCGGTGGCCGGATTTTTAGCGAGCACCAGAAGGCCCGATGTTTCGCGGTCAATCCGATGAATGGAGTGAATCATCTGCTGGTGGAGATTTTCAAAGTAGACCGTGGCACAATAGAAAAGGTGGCGACCCGTAGGATGAGTGGTCATGTAAGGCGGTTTGGAAATCACAATCACATTTTGATCTTCAAAAATAACAAGAGGATCTTTTTGAAGAGGCAGTTGCCGGCCGTTCCAGTACTCATCTTCTTCGTGCGAGCGTTGGATAAAAAGCTGGATGCGTTCGCCCTTTAAAACTCGCGTGGCCGGCCTCAGGTTTCCCGGGCGATTAAAGATGACAACATCCTTAGACTTTATCTTATTTTTTATAAATTCTCTTGAAAGAGACAGGAGATAGAGCTGCAGGAACTGATCCAGCCTTAAGTCTTTAGATGTTTCGGTAACTTCCAGAATGACAGTATACGAGTCCTGCTTAAAGGACTTATTTACAATTAACATCTCCTAGTAGCGTTCCTTAATGAGATATTTTATCAAGGCCAAGGCCCCCTCTCTTGAATATTTATAGCGGGATTCCAAATTTTTAATCACAGTGTGGATTTGTTTTCGGTCATTTTCAGAAAGCGGGCTCCCTTTGGTCTCAGTACTTCCTGTTAGCTCTGCCTCATAGAAAACAACGGTTTTTGCAACGTTTTCGATGCATTTCTTTTGCTCGGTTCTAAAGGATTCTCTAAGCGCATCCACAATGTCCGGAAAGACCGTTGCATAGACAATCGACTTGCCGGGATTATCCAGCGAGTAGGCCCCTAACTTGGCGATCAGGAAGCTTCGGAATTTCTGCACATCCTCCTTGAGGACAATGTTGGTTTCAAACTCTTTGATAAAAAAATCATCGAAGGGCTCAAATTTCCCGGTAATCTCATTTTTGATTTTTTCGCCCTTGATGTAGGCATTGATGTTGGTGATGTAGCGGCGAATATAATCTTCGTAAGTCCGATTATCGACGAGACCGAGACTATCTCGCATCTCGCGATCAAAGATATCCAGGGCAAGCGTTTTTATAAGCGATAAAAAACGCGCAGGATGGTGATAATCTCCATGCGGGGTCATGTTTAGAAAATCATAATCACCTTTTTTGGCAAGCAAGTCCTTTAAATATTCCAGGACCTCGATGAAGGTGATATGAGGCTGCGTTTCGGATAATTGATAAATAATTTTTTTTATGTCACGAGGACTTAGCCCAAACTTCCCCTCATAGAGAGAATCGTGCTCATACTCTTCCGTAATTTCTTTCGTTCCAACTCTTAACACCTGCCTGGACTCACTGTCCATTCCATCGGGCATCTCATGTTTTGATGACAAAAGCAGGGCCTTTTGGATGGGATTGAGATCAGTGGCAATCTGGGACAGTTTCTTATCCTCGTAATCCTTGGTTTGAGGGGAACGCAGTCTCGTCATGATGGCAAACAAGCAAAGCGAGCGAAGGGCAAAGGGTTCAAAGATGGTTCGGTCCCGCAATCCATCAATTTGCTCTGAGTATATTTTTTCTTCCTCAAGATAGTCGAGCAGGTAAGGGACTTTGATAAAGTTAAAGCGACCTTTAAAAGAGTTGTAGTCCGGGTGCTGCTTGAAAGCTGAAAGATGAATTTCATTGCTGGTACCAATGAAGAAAATATCCAGCTCGGTTAAGATGCCCTGGAGATTGATGTTGGCCGTCTCCATGGTCATAAGGAGGTACTTGAAGGTATCGAGGGGGCGTTTTAACAGGTCAGAATATTCAAGAATTCCCCGGTTTGCCATCATGACTTCACCTTGAATTTGAAAGAGATTCAAGGATTGAAGGCTGGGGGGGAGCGACGCCAGCCGACGGTCCATGGTGATTTGCTGGACGGTCGCATCCACATGCAACTGCGGCTCGATAGTGACCGCACTAATTGAATAGCGGCGGGAAATATTGAAACGCTCAACTCTGATATGTTTTAAGACTTCTTTGTGATTTCCCTTGTAGTTTTTTAGAAGGGCATCGTAAACCATGCGGTTTCTTTTTGAGAGATCGCCTCGATAAAGATAGGATTTTTTGACTGAATCGAGTAACTCTTTGTCGTGGCTCATCTTCTCATCGATGAGCTGGCGACGATGATTTGACGGGACGAGCAGAAGCGGATGGTCGCGCATTTCTGAGGGCAAAATGGCACTAATGTCTTTATCTTCCAGGTGGGCATAGGAGCTGAGCTCGCTGCCGGTGATCTGCGAGGTGAGACCGAGAGAACCTTTAACAAAGTTATCGATGGGAAAAACCCAGCTAAAGGAATAAAGCGCACCTTCCGTGCTTTTGGAATAATCCTCAGCACCTTTCATGAACTTTCGGATGAAGCTGGACTTTGCCGAACCATTGGGTCCTACCAGAAGAATGAATTTATTGTTGAAACCTTCCTCGCTAAAATTTTTTAGATTTTGGATAATCGTCTCAAGAATTTTGTGTTGGCCATAAACTGCCGGGGCGTCATCATGAAGAAGTTCGAAAAGACCGTAATTTTTTGTGCTGCTTTTTTGATATGAAGCCAGCATATCAAGGAGGTAACGGTAAGATGGTCTTGTGGCCCTTTGGGGATTTTCTTCAAAAACCTCCATGTATTCATGAAACGAAAGAACCCCGTTTCGACTTTGATCCTCTTTACTTGCCTCATCCATCCATTTCATAAATAATGTCCTTAATTCAAGGCTTGAAAATTTTGGCCTTTGTACTATTGTACTTATGTTTTAAAGTATCGTCATGAAGCGAAAAAAACTGATCTTTTTACTTGGTCTAATCGTCAGTGTTTCCCTATTCGTTGGTGGAGGATGGAAATTATACAAAGACTTCTATCTTCCCAGGCGCAATGCAGGGCTTTGGGCCGAGCGCGCCCGTGCAGCTCAGGTATTACGCCGTGCTGTGGAGCAAATTGAGGGCCATTGGTTTAAGGGAGACCAGGAAGGTCTGTGGGAGCGGGGTGAGCTTGCCTGCGCTGAGTGGCTCGGGGAATCGACAAATACCAGCGATATCTTCTTGCGTTGTAACCCAGGTTTCATTCAATGCCTCTACGGCAGCGGCCGACCCGTTAAAGTTGATGTGGGGGATATTCATTATAATGTGAGCTTGTCTGCCGACTTTCAGACAAATGAGAAAAAATCCCGCGTGTACCAGGTCTCCAACCGCTTTGGAAGCGACAATCCCTTTTCCTTCCATGCCGGAATTCGCATCAAGTTGCAAATTCAAGAGCTTCCCAACTATTCACAAGAAATGTTTTTGGAAGATAGTTGCCATGAGGCCTTTTTGCCTCAGCGAAAGTATGCCTATGGATCGCCCACTAAGCGCGGAAGTGATTTTTTGTGGGATTCAGTTGGTCGCTTAATTGTTTTTGACCGTTATTTGGTCACTGAAAGGGATGTCCGCGAGTGGGCAGATTTTGTGACCTTACCTAAAGAGTTAGAAGAGCGCATTCGCAGTTCTGCAAGGGCCCCGGCCTTGCCATCGGTTCAGCTGCTTCCGCAAGAAATGCAGGCGTTTTGCCAATATAAAGGCAAGACTTTGATGAGTGCTCTGGTCTTCGATGCTGCTTCTTTTTTTCCTCTACGATTAAATGATCCTTTGCCTGAGTTTATCTCCCGTGGCCCTTACCCTTGGGGGCATCGGGAAAAGGATTCTTTTGTTTATAAGATAATCCAAGGCGATACGACCCAGATCAATCAGGAAAATTGTCAGATGCTGTATGCCCAGGAATGTGCCAGCAAGGCCGCCTGGAAATCTTTTTCGCGCGATTCCTCCAGCTTTGCCGGACTCTTTCAAATTTTAGGTGGGGTGATGGAATATCTGGATAATCCCTTGGAGCCGGAACTCAATCTCAAAGTTTCCAGCGTGTACTTTCCTTTTTCTTCCGCCTGGCACCGCCTGGGAGTTCGTGGCCATTGGGATGGTGAAGGGCATTCCGCGGATCATTTTAGTATGTTTGATTCCACCTCGGGGACTCGAAAGGAAGTTGGCCTGGATTTGCCAGGGGGCATCGACTATTTTGAGGTTGGGTTTCGATGTATGCGTGAAGTGGCGGAGGAACGTCAATGATCTTTTTAAAGCGAGCTCTGTTGCTGTGTTTGCTTGGCAGCCTTGCCCAAACGCCTGCCATCGGAAGTGATGATCAGGCGACTCTGCCCGAACGTTTATTTATCAATAAGCTTCTGACTCTCTGGCCTTCGGCCGTGAGCATTGAAAAATTAAATCCGAAAACATTCAACAGTGGTGTGGCCTTGTCGAGACCTCCCCTGACTTGGTGGCCAATTTTAAGAGTCGTGGGGATCAATTTTAACGGCCAAGGATATGCTCATTGTCTCTATTATCTCATTCCTCATCACTCTGATAGCGAGGTCTTGGAGCAGCCCGGTCTATTGAAGGTGGTGGAAGTTGGGACGGAAGAAAACTGTAATGATAAGTTTGTAAGAAATTCATTTGCCTTCCTATCCGGTGTTGACCAACCGCAGATTTATTTCACCTATCCAGGTGCCATGGACAATTTTGGCAAGGATATGATTGCCAATCACTTCATTTTAAAATTTTTCTATCATGGCCGTGCGGTGGAATGGTCAATTCCTTTTTATAATATACCGACTGGATTTTTAAAAAACTCAACCACCTCTCGTCGCATCCAACAATGGGACTTGCGTGGCATCTATACCACGGCGGAACGATATCGCCCCGGAGTCCAGTTAGGGCCGCTCTTGGAAAAAGGACAGAAAATGGACGCCAAAATTATCTGGTTTGGTGGTGCGATTGACCGGCCCGAGTCCATGTGTCGAGTGGTCGACGATCAATGTCACCTCGTAGGCGAGGATAGCTGTCATCGTTGTTCCATCTTTTCACAGAGTGCCAATGCTTATGGCTGCACCTCCACCTTTCACCGGGTCTGCGGGACGGGGCGATGTGGTGAAAAAGAAGCTCCGGCCTGTCCCCGCGGTCATCATTATCTGAGTGTGGATGTGGATAAATCAGGGGCCCCTACCGGGCTTATCGAGGGGGCCTGTACTGCTGGATTTAAAAGCGGAATTTGCCGGCCAGGACTCAAGCCGTTCTGCAACGAACGTGGTATTCAAATCTGTCTTTAATTTTTACCGGGGGCTTGAATCGTTTGCCCATAAAAGAGCGCCGGTTTTTGATATTTGGTGACTGCTCCCGCCGTCTCGCTCTCAATGTAATTGGATGTCGGAGTACAATCAAGAGTTTCCGGATGAAAGAAGTGGCAGGGTTTTATGAAGGAATGAAAACGTGTCTTTTCTTTGCGAAGAATTTTACTTGTTCTATCAAAGAAAAAATCAATCATTCCTATGTACTTTCCGCGATCACCGACCTGCAGGACTGGAGTCTCGGAGTTGACGCCAAAGGCGTTGTACGGATCTGTCAGAGCGAGTAAATGAACTGTGCCTGGCGGCAGACGGCGCAAAAATTTGAAAGGACCTTTATTTTTATTGCACTCCAGGTCTGTACCTTCACTTTCGCCCCAATTAATTTGTTTATCAGTGTGTTTAGACACACACAGGCCATCCCCACGGTAGAGGACAATAATAAGGTTTGGCTGATTTTTGCCAAAACTTTGTCGAATTTGGGTAAATGCGCCCACAGGATCACGATTGAACGTTAATGTTCTCCCTGGCAGCCCCCTTTCATCTGCTTCCGAGAGAGAGACAATTAGAATTCGGAGACCGCGACGCTCAAGCAAGAGATAGGGATTTACCGATGGAGTAATGATATTCGATTTATTTCCGATGCTGTAGACGTTCGACGCCACCCAGGGGAGACCCCCGGGCCAATTAAATTGAGAATTTTTTTCGAAATCCGCTTGAATCGCCTGAAAATTTTGCATGAGGTCCTGCAAAGGGAAAACACTATTGGTCGCCTGAAAGACGCCGCCCATGGAGAGCAAAAGAAAATCCTCGCCATATTTTTCGCGCAGGATTTGCAGATATTGATTTAACACCACAGTGCCGCCCGATTGGGCGTTCCAGCTTTTGCCTGTCTCCGATTTGAAAGTTTCAATGATCGCGGGGGAATTTCCTTCGAGGTCAGTTTTTAAAAGTCCAGCCAGTCCAATGCTCAGCTTAATAAAATCCGGAGACTCTTCCTGAATCTCGGCAAAGGAGGGCGAGAAACTCTTGGTGTATAGTCGTTTCCCTTCTACCGCCGGTCTTGGAATGAGTTCAAAAACCAGTGCAGCAAAAAAAAAGATGACGGCAATTTGTAACGCCAAAAATTTTTTATTCAAACTTAGTAACTTTGTATTTTAAGTAGTTTTTTGTATGCCCAAATAATCGCATCCGCAATTATGTCATAATCCGTTGGGGCAGACCAGAGACCGAGAGAAATTCTGACCGCACCTCGTCCGATGGCATCGTCAATGTTCATGGCCTGTAAAACCTTGGAGGTAGCGGGCTCATTATCTGAGCACGCTGCAGAAGTCGTGATAAAAATATTCTTTGACTCAAGTTCAATTTGCACCGCCTGTCCCATAATGCCGGGATAGGCCAGAAAGGTCGTATTGGAGAGGCGTGATACCTCCTCACTAAAGATAATAAGACCGGGAAGACCATTTTTTATTTTCGCTTCAAAGCTCAGACGTGCGGTATTTAAAGTCTTCAGTTGATCTTTATTGTCAGCGAAATTTTTTAGCGCGATGGCCAAGGTTTCTGCGCCGATATAATTCTGCGTGCCACCACGTTTTCCCAATTCCTGCCCACCACCGAAGATGATGGGGCGAAGCAAGGTTGGATGCTTGGCCAGAAGTAGTCCCGAGCCGGGTAAGGCGCCTAACTTATGACCGGAGCATACTGCGAAATCAAGGTGTGAGGTGGAGAAGCTAAATTCTGCTTTGCCAATCAGCTGTGTCGTATCGCAAAGAAATAAGACCTGATTTTCTTCGGCGCATTTGCCAATTTCCGAGTAGGGTTGAATCACCCCGGTTTCATTATTCGCGGCCATGACGGCAACGCAAGCGATGTCCTTCGCCTGTGTCTTTAAGATCTTTTTTACAAATTCTAAATCAACTACGCCTGAGGGCAGAGTCGGAATCCAAATCAATTTCATGCCCTGCTTTTCATAGAATAAGGCCGCGGCAATGGTGGCGGCGTGCTCAATTTGTGAAATTAAGATACTCTGCCTGCCCTGCTCTTTGGCGCGAAGAACCGCGCTATGAAAAATGGTGGAAATTCCTTCCGAGGCCCCACTAGTGAAGAAAACTTGGTCGGGACGCGCTCCCAGCACATCAGCACATACCTGACGGGCCGTTTCTAAAATTCGCAAGCATTTACTACCTAAAAAATGAATAGCATTAGGGTTGGCATAAGGACCGTCATTATTGAGGCGATTCACCAGGTACTCTTTCACCGCCTGGCCGATGGGTGCGCTTCCATTGTAGTCAGCATAGATCACGGGAACCTCCTAACTAATGGCCAGCATGCGTTCAAGTGCAACCAAGGCGCTACGTTTGATCTTCTCATCCACCCTGATAACATTAATGGGAGATCCCGCCTTAATCGCGCGGTAAGAGGCCAAAAGCCAGCGCGGACGGATGCGATACATGGTCGTGCATAGACACTGGTACGGGCTGAGAGAGAAGATCGTTTTATCCGGACATTCCCGCGCCAGACGATTCACTAAATTTATTTCCGTGCCAACGGCAAATGAAGCTCCGGCCGGCGCCTGACGAATATAATTAATAATAAAATTGGTCGAGCCCGCCACATCGGCATTTTGGGTGACGTCAAAGCAACACTCGGGATGCACAATCACGGTGGTCTCCGGCCTTTCTGCCCGAACTCGTTTGATCTGTTCAAGAGTAAAACCTTGGTGAACAGAGCAATAACCGTACCACAGGATGACTTTCGCCTTGGCCACCTGCTCGGGAGTGAGACCGCCATTCCATATCGTGGGGTTATAGGTCACCATTTGGTCGAGAGGGATTCCCATCTTATAGCAGGTGTTGCGGCCCAGATGTTGATCGGGAAAAAAGAGCAACTTCTCTCCATGCTCAAAGGCCCATTGAATGATTTTTTCGGCGTTGGAAGAAGTGCAGATGACACCATCGTGGTCACCGACAAACGCCTTTAACTTGGCATCACTGTTGATATAGGTGACGGGAATAATTCGTGCCTTCGTCCATTCTTGAAGGGTTGCCCAGGCTTGATCAATATGCTGACGGTTGGCCATGTCTGCCATGGAGCAACCGGCATGCAAATCAGGAAGGATGACCGTTTGGTCTGGGCGTTTCAAAATATCGGCCGTTTCCGCCATAAAATGCACGCCACAAAACATGATATAGCGGCGAGTGCTGTTTAAGGCCTCTCGCGCCAGTGCCAGAGAGTCTCCCGTAACATCAGCGTAGCGAATAATGTCGTCCTGTTGATAATGATGCCCGAGCACGATCACCTGGTCGCGTAACTCACCATGCAGTTGATCCAGCTCTTGCAAGACTTTCTCATCGGAAAGCTCGGCCTCGCTTATAGAAGGGAGATAGTCGTCTTTGGCGTCGTCATTAAAATTTAAGACTGCGCCTTTAAGATTATTCGCGGATGATTTCAAGGCCATCCTCAATCCATCCCAGAATCCCTCCCGAGAGGTTTGAGATATTGGTAAAACCTTTGCTGTCCAGAATTTCGCAGGCATTCATGCTTCGATGGCCGCTACGACAGCCCACCACGATTTCGACATTTTTATTCTTGAGCTTATCAACCTCTTTTTCGAAATGAGAAAGAGGGATGAATTGTGCTTGGGGAATGTGGCCCTCTTCAAACTCATCGCGCTCGCGGCAGTCAATGAAGATCACATCTTCACCGTTATCAAGCTTAATTTTAAGCTCATCGGGTGCAATTTGTTTAATACTCATATAGGTAACCTCAATTAAAATAAAATAATTCTCTTCTAGCATGAGAGGTCACAATTGTCGTCAGCCGTCGTTGGTGCGGCGCAATGCGCGGAATGGTTTTGACGGGCCATGTAAGTCCATCTAAACTATTGTTAATGGTCTGATTTTTATCGAGATATCGCATGAAGTCGGTGTTTCGTGGTCCAAATAGGAGGGAACATGGAAGTCATCACAGTCGGGAACAATAAGGGTGGCGTTGGTAAGACGATGCAGTGCTACCAGTTGGCGTGTCATCTGGCTTCGAAAGGCAAGAAGGTGCTCGTCATTGATCTTGATTCCCAGGGCAATTTAAGCTCTACCTTTGGAGTCAATATTCAGCGGACACTCATTCCAGAGTGGCTCATTGGTGATGTGAAGCTGGCCGACATCACTGTCGCCTCCGAGGGGAAGGATGATTTTCACCAAAATATTACCTTGGTGCCGGCAAGTCGCCATCTCGCCAATCTCTCAAAACTTTTAATTTTATCCGAAACGGAAGTTCGCAAAAATGCCGGAAGAAAAGAGCGGCTGCTGCGGATGCGCTTGGAAGAGGCCAGAGGAAAATTTGACTACATCGTGATCGATACTCCTCCCATGTTGGGCGATGAGCTCATTATGGCGTTGGTTGCGGCCAATAGAGTCCTGGTGCCGACACAAGCACAGGATTACTCGATCGATGGCCTGGAAGAATTGATGGATACTTTTGAAATCATCAAAGAAACCGAAAATCCGAAGCTGATTTTTCACATTGTTCCCAGCATGGTTAACATGCGCCGTAAGATTGAACGTCAGAGATTGGAAGAATTATCTCAGGCCTACACTATTACGCCCGCAATTCGTAATTTGGTTCAGATGCAAGAGTCTATCTCTTTAGGCCGTCCTATCTTTAAGATGGGGAAAGGTTCCAAGGGTTGTCAGGATTATGAATCTCTATGGCAAACTCTCGGACTCGCTGACCTCTAAATTAAAATTGCGGAGTTGTTATGAGCAAAGATTTTGCACCACGTGTGTCGAAGAGAGAGCGCAAAAGTATTTCTTTCGACGATCAGCTCTATCGTTTTTCAGATTCCAAGTTACTTGAGGGCGCACGCCTAGCGGAAATTAAACTTAAGGATATTCAAGTCAAGGAACAGGTTCGAACTAAGTTTAATGACGACTCCATTCGCGACCTTGCGGCCAACATCAGAACCAACGGTCTTATTCAACCTCTGGTCATTCACCTTAAAAATTCCGTTTATCGTTTGATCTGCGGCGAACGACGCTTCCGCGCGATGAGTTTGATTGAGCAGGAGTCAGCGCCCTGCTTTATTCTTGAGAATAAAAGCGCAGAAGAGTTGATGGCGATTCAGTTTTCAGAAAACTCCTCTCGCGAGGAATTGCACTATGTGGACAAAGCGGAAGGGATTTTCAACTATCATGCTGCAACCCAGGCCTCTGAGAGAAAAATCGTTGAAGCGCTCGGGATTTCCAAATCAGAGGTGCATCGCGGTTTGCAGATTGCCCGGTTGTCCCAGGAAATTCGGGAAGCAGCCAAGAAGTATGACGTGGAAAAATATGTCTTGTTAGAATTGGAGGCCCTCCCCTCAAGTCCGCTTAAACAGAAAATTGAAAAGAAAATTATCGCTGGCGAGGTAACCAAGCGAAATGATCTGAAAAAACTTCTAAAACAAGAGAGCAAAGAGGCCTTGAAAATATCTCTGCCTGTGGATCTCGACCCGGAGACACTCAAAGCGATTCGCGGTCTGGTGATGAAAAGCAAAGAGGGTTTGGAAGAAAAGCTCTCATAAAAAGGAAAGAATATGTTTCTCCCCGTTATCGTCCTGGCCGGAGTCGTCGTTGTCTTTTTTCTCGTCGTGATTTCCATGTACAACGGCTTGGTCAAGTTACGAAACAGATTCAAGAATGCTTATGCCCAAATTGATGTGCAACTGGTCCGTCGCTATGACCTGATTCCCAACTTGGTGGAGACGGCCAAAGCCTATATGAAGCATGAGCAGGATACTTTGCAAAAAGTCATTGAGGCGCGCAACCAGGCCCAAAAGATTCAAGTGAATCTGGCGCAAAATCCAGCCGATGCAGGCGCGATGGAACAGCTTTCTAAGGCCGAGGGACTTTTGACCAAGAGTATGGGGTCCTTTTTTGCCCTGGCCGAAAATTATCCAGATCTCAAGGCCAACACCACCATGAATTCGCTGATGGAAGAGCTAACCTCAACTGAAAACAAAGTCTCTTTTGCCCGACAGGCCTATAATGATTCCGTGATGGAGTACAATACCGCCCGCGAGGTATTTCCCAGCAGTGTGATTGCCGGAATGTTTAACTTCGCCGCCGCTGGCCAGTTTGTGGTGGAGGAACCAAAAGCTCGCGAGGCCATCAAGGTAAAATTCTAATTAATGAACTTCTTTCAAAACCAAGAGCATGCCCGCTCTCAGACAAAAAAATTAATCTTCCTCTATACCATTGCCGTATTGCTGACGGCCTTAATTATCGCGTTCCTGGTAGTCGCGGGCTCGGAGCAGAAGATGCATCCGGAAATCGCTATTTCTTTGAACAAGATTTTGCTCAATCCTTTTTTTACATACATGTTTGTCGGGCTAATCGTTTTTATCCTCCTGTGTTCCGCCTACAAGATCTATGCCCTTTCCAAGGGGGGGAAATACATTGCGGAAATGGTCGGGGCGATACCGGTTGATCACACCACAACTGATCCGCAGATCAAGAAGTACATCAATGTGGTCGAGGAGATGGCCCTGGCTTCAGGGACCCGAGTTCCTGCCATTTATATTATGGAAGGTGAGTCATCCATCAACGCATTTGCCGCCGGGTATGAGGTGGACGATGCGGTGGTGGCCGTTTCTCGAGGGGCCATTGATCTTCTCACGCGCGAAGAGCTTCAGGGAGTCGTGGCCCACGAGTTCAGTCATATTTTAAATGGTGATATGAAACTTAATATCAAGCTGATGGGGTATCTCTTCGGACTTTCTGCTTTAGTCGAAATTGGAAATATGTTTCTGCGGTCCAATCGACATAGAAGTTATTCCAGCAACAAGAAAGGCAATGGTGCGGCAGGAATTGGACTCATCTTTTTTGTCTGTGGAATCGTGGGTATGTTTTTTGCCGGGCTAATCAAGGCCGCCGTTTCGAGGCAACGTGAATTTTTGGCCGACGCCTCAGCGGTTCAATTTACCAGAAATCCTCAAGGCATTGGCGGCGCACTAAAGAAAATCTTAGGACTGGAAGCTGGATCATTGATAAAAGAACCTCGGGCTTCCGAAATCGGGCATTTATTTTTTGGTCAGGCGGTGAGTAATTTCTTTTCTTTTTTTGCCACACACCCTCCTTTAGTTGCTCGGATCAAGGCGATTGATCAGCGACTGCTTGAGGGAATGGAAGGACGTGCGGAAAAAGTGAAAGCATCGGTCGGTGGTCAGAACCTTGTTTCCAGCTTCGGGCCGGCGGCCGAGAAGGTCGGCCGAATCACGCAAGAAAATGTTTTAGCGGCGCACCAGATTCTCCAGGCCATACCCACCAACTTACATGACCTCGCCCAGAAAAAGACAGGTAGCCAGGCACTTTGCTATGCCCTTTGTCTCGAATCAAGCGGTGAGGGGCGCAAGTCGCAGAAAAAATATTTTGAAAGCACGCCGCAGCTTTGGCAGGAAATGTTGGAGATTGAGATAAAATTGAATGCCCTGGGCGCGAGATACCGTATTGCTGTCGTGGACCTGGCACTCCCTATCTTGAAAACCCTGACAGTGGACGAGCGAGATAAGTTTCTTGAAAACTGCAAGCATCTTGTACAGGTTGATGGCAAACTTTCTGCCCGAGAGTTTATTTTGTATGAGCTGATGTGGCAGTCGCTCAAGGCCGAGCATACTTTTTTTGAGAAACACATTCCCCCCAGAGCTTTGAAAGCAAATGTGGCCTGCATTTTTTCCTTTTTGTTACTGCTGGGAAAAACTCAAAATGCCACTGAAGTTTTTTCCAAGGCCGTACTAGGTCTCTATGGAGAGTCACTGCCGATGACCGAGGTGACCTCAAAAACGCTGAGTGAGATTACTGAAGCTTTTGAAAGGCTGCGAAAGGCCCCCCTATCCTTTAAGCAGAATTTTTTAACCGCCTGCCAGCAGATTATAGAGGGTGACCGTCGTACGACTGTGCTCGAATATGAATTCCTGCGTTTAGTCTCTGCTATTCTACTATTACCATTGCCACCGTTAGAAATTTCAGCAGGGTAGACGCCAGTATGTCTTGGCCTACGGCCTGCACTATCCTCCCGTATGCTTTGCGCATTTTTTATTATATTCAACAGGTTAAAGCAGAAATGGCTCGGGCGAGTGTCTGTCCGTTTCACCACCTGTCTAGAAATAAGACGGCCTTTGGTATGTTTTCTTATTTTATTGAGTGTGACCTCAAAGGTTTCTGCCCAGGACTATCCGAGAGAAGAAGTTCCTCTTCGCAAACCGGCCAATTTGGTGCCTGATGATGAGATGGAAGTTGTACCTGTGCGCCAGATCCTATGGACCGAGCAAATTTTAGTCGAGGATGATGCAGGGGTTCTGAATAACATGCAAAACCAAATCACTGAATGGGACTCCCGCAGAAATTATGTGGAGATGTGGGACCTGGAGTCAACTGGACTCTACGGACCTCCCACCGAGGCCCATAAGAGGAGTTACGTAGGCACCAACCTGCTGAGGTATTTTGACAAACGACTAGCTGGGGAAATTAAAAATGCTGATGACAACTCTGCCTTAAGAGCAGTTGGACAAGTGCACAAAACATTGAGGCCAAAAGCGGAGGCCCGAATTTCAGAGAATGTTAAGTTGCGTTTTAAGGCCCAGGCACTCCAGGGGAAGGCCTATTTTATTTTAGAAAATCCCTATGTTGAGACGCAAACCTTAGTTACGGCAACTGGGCGTGTGGAATTAACGGTGGCCAAAAGTTTAAAACCTTTGGGCGTTGCAACGCGAGTAAACTACTATGCCAATAGGGGTGAATATGTAGGCGAGGTGGATAAAATTCTCACGGACCACATTGTGGCCCGCTATTCGAGTCGACAGAATGATAAAACGATGATGTTTAACAGGCAATCCGACCAAACTATTCAACTGATTTTCAGTCACCCTTTTTAATATCTATTCTCCCATTTTCAAGGGCCGCAAATCGCTGTATAAATTTGTCACCTTAATTTTTTGGGAGTCATTATGAACTTTTTGTTTGAAAGTCCATTGTTTCAGGACGCCTTTGAAACTCTGACGTCTGCAGCCACTACCATGAATCTCGATCCAAATATCTTGGAGCGCCTTAAGTATCCAAAGCGCGCCTTGACTGTCTCTGTGCCCGTCCGCCTCGATGACGGCACGATTAAAACCTTTTTAGGTTTCCGGGTTCAGCACAATATGACGATCGGCCCCGGTAAAGGTGGTATTCGCTTCCATCCGAAATGTGATCTTTCCGAAACAGCGGCTTTGGCCATGCTGATGACTTTTAAATGCGCCCTGGTTGGCATTCCCTACGGTGGTGCAAAAGGTGGCGTGCAAGTTGATCCCAATGAACTTTCGAGACAGGAGCTTCAAGCGCTGACTCGTCGTTATGCCACAGAGATTAATATGATTGTCGGACCGAACATCGATATCCCTGCGCCCGACATCGGTACCGATGGACAGACGATGGCTTGGTTTATGGATACCTATTCTCAGTTGAAAGGTTACACCGTACAGAGTGTTGTGACAGGAAAGCCCGTTAGTATTGGTGGCTCTCTTGGTCGTGCTGAATCCACTGGCAAAGGCGTGGTTTTTTGCATTCAGTTTGCGGCCGAAAAACTCGGAATGAAGCTTGGTTCAAATACCACTGTGGCCATCCATGGTTTTGGTAAAGTTGGACAACCTGCGGCCGACGATCTCGTGGCGCTTGGTGCTAAAGTTGTTGCGGTCTCTGATGTGACTGGCGGCATTTATAACGCCAAAGGTTTGAATATTAAGAGTGTCAATGAGTGGGTACAAAAAAACAAATTTTTGAAGGGATACCCTGAAGCTGAAAGCATTTCCAATGAGCAACTTTTTGCGTTGGATGTAGATGTGTTGGTTCCCGCTGCA
Source organism: Bdellovibrionales bacterium GWA2_49_15 (assembly GCA_001769855.1). Taxonomy (GTDB): domain Bacteria; phylum Bdellovibrionota; class Bacteriovoracia; order Bacteriovoracales; family Bacteriovoracaceae; genus GWA2-49-15. Next base: position 67,039 of record MEPP01000004.1, read on the forward strand.
ATTGATGGCGTTATCACCAAAGACAACGCCCATACAGTCAAGGCCCGTATTATCGCTGAAGGGGCCAACGGTCCGCTCACCAAAGAAGCAATCCAGATTGTCACTAAGAAAGGTGCATTTTTGATTCCTGATATTTTATGTAATGCTGGTGGTGTTATTGTTTCGTATTTCGAATGGGTCCAAGGTCTACAGAGCTTCTTCTGGGATCTTGAGGAAGTTAATAAGCGTCTTTACCGCATTCTGCGCCAGTCCTTTGATAAGGTTTGTGCCGTTCAGGAGCAGTATCGTTGCGATATGAAACAGGCGGCCTTCATTACTGCGGTTAAGCGTCTTGAGACAGCGATGAAACTACGAGGCCTTTTCCCATCGTGATCTGGTTTTTTGTAGTTTTTGTTTATTTTTCTAAAACAATGGCTGCCGAGGTCGGTTTGGTTCAGTACCAGGCCATTAAACCTCGGCAGTTTTATTATTCCTTTGCAGAATCTTGTAAGGTCCAACGGCTGCGTGAAGTTCCTCTGATTACCGCCCATTCACTTTTTCAAATCGATTGCATGGGAAAGCTCGTTGATGCGCAAGCCGTTTGCCTGAAAAAAGGGGAAGAGCTGGAAGAACGCTTGAAGCTCTTGCGCGCATTTGTGCGGGCCGAGAAAAAAGATGTGGTGTGCGAGTACGGTGAGGGCGCGGAGCTGAATCTTGTTTGCCAAGGAAGCTATTTGCCTTTATGCAAAGATCCAAAAAAATCATGTCTGGAACTCAAAGCTAAATATTCGGCAGAGGTTCCCCTTTGGAAGGCCACCGTCAGTGAAAAAACCAGGTCCAGTGCACCCGAACTCAACTGTTATTTTTCGGTGACCGAAAATCTGGTGAAGTGATTAACCTGAGCCTTTTTCAAAAGACTTCAATTTCATCAAGATAGCTCGATACAAAAGCCAGCATCCTTGCATAGAGGTCGGCACAACATGCGAGGGTGAAAACATGAATGGTAAAATGTATGGTCTGACTGAGTATAAGGGGCAATACCAAATCGTCGATATTTTTGCTTATGCGACTCAAGGATTGCCGGGAATTGAAATTATTGGGGCCGGAAAGTTGGCCCGTTCCCTCAAAGAAAAAGTAATCTATTTTACCCGCTGGCATGGGGTTAAATTACCCATGCGCCGTTACATTGTCTGCCTCGATGGGACAGAACTCTTGCCCGAGAGAGTGTCTTATATTTACCTGGAGTTACCTTTTCTTCTCATCTTATGGTACCTGGCGGGAGTGCTGCCTATTCAAAGCATGGATGACTGTTTGGCCTTCGGAAAACTTTCCAGTGATGGAGGAGTGTGTCTGCCAAATGATCTCCGCCCTATCCACTCGCTCTTAGAATCTTTTTGTACCGCAACCGGGGAGGAGGTAAAAACCTTTCTTGATAAGGATACCGATGATTGGCCAGGCCCCATTCTTCCTCTCGGAGATATCCTCAATACGAAACTCAATATAAAAAAAATGGGAGTCAGGTCGGAGTTGGCGACAGTTCTTCCCTTAAATGGATAGGAGACGGACCAGCTCAAGCTCGGTTTTATCGAAGCCAAGTTTGTCCTGAACACATTCGATAAAGGGGGCCGTGGTGACATGTCCGTCGCGGTATACGGTGACCAGCGGAAAGTTCCCATCCAGCAGCGACTTGACCGCCAGGTATCCCATTCTCGAGGCGATGAAACGATCCATGTGCGAAGGGGCTCCGCCGCGTTGAATGTGACCTAAAATGCACACGTGGGCGTCAATTTTGAAGGCCTGTTGCAATGTCGTTTGTACCTGGTAAGCGAGCCCTGGTTTGTCTCCTTCTGTGACGATGATGATGGAAGAGTTTTTCCCGCGTGCCATGCCGCGCTTGATATGTTCGGCAATTTTTTCGTATTGAATTTCTTGTTTGGAGAAGACGATGTTTTCGGCGCCGGTACACACTGCCACATGAACGGCAATGGCCGGACTGTTGCGTCCCATAACTTCCACCAAAAAAGTTCTATCATGAGATGAAGCCGTGTCGCGAATACGGTCGACCGCTTCGATGGCGACCTGAACGGCTGTATCAAAACCAATTGTATATTCAGTGCCGCTAATATCATTATCGATTGTTCCAGGGATTCCGGCGATGGGAATGCCGTGCTCTTCATAAAACTTCATGGCACCTTTAAAGGAACCATTTCCTCCAATTACGATGAGAGAGTCTATATTATGCTCTCTCAAGTTTGCCGCTGCTTTTGCCCGGCCCTCGGCGGTCATAAAATCTTTGGAGCGAGATGTCTGGAGAATGGTCCCACCTCTTTGAATAATATTACCAACGGAGGAAACATCCAGAGGCCTGATCTGGTTGTCGATTAATCCTTGATAGCCCCGTTGGATACCAAAAGCATTAAGTCCTAAACCAATAGCAGTTCGGACAATGGCGCGAATGGCACAATTCATTCCTGGACTGTCACCACCGGAACAAAGTATTCCGACGGATTTAATAGATGTTTGCCCCATACTTCATCTCCCTAAAAAAAATCATTCAAAAATTGATTTACCTACAAAATTTGCCGGACAATCCAGGCCCATAGCATTAAGAATTGTGGGTGCCACATCCATGAGGGCCGGCGCTGTTTTAACCACCAATTTTTTATCTCGAAGCCGTTCATCAATAACAATAAAGGGAACTTGTGAGTTAGTGTGACTAGTATGAGGCCGGCCATCTTCATAAACCATCTGATCGGCATTCCCGTGATCGGCGGTTAATAAGATGGTATATCCAGATTTGTCAGCGGCTTCTTTGAGCCGTTTCAGGCAAAGATCTACACTTTCCACGGCCTTGATTGCGGCAGGGTAATTTCCAGTGTGTCCGACCATGTCGGCATTGGCGTAATTAACCAAAATAAAATTATACTGGGAAGTTTCTATCGCTTGGACAATTCGATCCGTAACCAGGAAGGCGCTCATCTCTGGCTTTTGATCATAGGTCTGAATTTCTCTGGGGGAGGGAATCAGCACATGCTCTTCTCCCGGATAGGTATTTTTTTTCCCACCGTTAAAAAAATAGGTAACGTGGGCATATTTCTCGGTCTCGGCAATTTTAAATTGCTTCTGACCGAGTTCTGAAAGATATTGCGAGAGAGTTCCAGGAACATTTTCTTTATCAAAGAGAATGGGGAGCTTCTCTTCATCGGGAATGTACGGTGTCATGCAAAGATAAAATGAAGGGCGCACGGTAATTGTAAATTCTTTGAACTGCTTCCAGTTGAAGGCCAGTGCCAGCTCGATGGCCCGATCAGGTCGAAAATTCATAGAGAATAGAGCGTCTCCCGTGCCCATGGCATAATCAGGGTGAAAAAGCACTGGAGTGATAAACTCGTCATAGATTTTTTTTTGGTATTGGCCTTGAAGGTAGAGGTGGGGTGCGATATTTTCAATGGCCCCTTGGCCTGTCCAGGTATCATAACAGAGTTTGATTTTCTCCCATCGACGATCGCGATCCATCCCAATGCTTCGCCCCTGGATTGAGGCAAAGGTAAAACCGGGAACCGAGAGCAGATCATGGATATATTTTTCTCCGCAGTCAGAAGCCGTGTCGCGACCATCCATAAAGGCATGGAAGAAGATAGAGAGATCTTTCTCTTGAGATAAAATTTTAATGATCTCTTTAAAATGGCGAATATGAGAATGAACGCATCCGTCACTGAGCAGGCCAAACAGATGAATGCGTTTTGTATTTTGTCTCGCTGTCGTGATGAGATTTTTGAGTTCGGGCATCTGTGCCAGAGTGTTGCTGGCGATCGCCTCATCAATTCGGACAAGATCCTGGCGTACCGGTCGACCGGCACCCAAATTAATATGCCCAACCTCTGAATTACCGGCCACGCCCTTGGGGAGACCGACCGCCTCGCCACCGGGTTCAATCAGCGTGTTGGGAAAGTGACTCATAAAATCGTCAAAGGTCGGTTTGTGTGCATGCAAAACAGCATTATGCAAATCTTTAGAATTGATACCGAAGCCATCGAGGATACATAAGATAATTTTTTTATTGAGACTTTTAAGCGTTTGCGCCACAATGTTGCCCATGGTAATTTATTAATCTAGCAACACCACTATAGCAAAGTCACTCCATGCATTCTCTAAAAATTTTTTTGGCCGATCCAATTTTTATGCGGTTTTTACGCCGTTGGGCGGGAATGGCCCTATGCATTCACCTTGCCACCTGTTTTTTTAGCGTGGGTTTTCATCAACACGATGAACATTTTCAAATTGTTGAGTTCATTAATTTGAAATTGGGCGGAACTTCCGAAGCGAATCTCCCGTGGGAATTTCAGACCCGTATGCGTCCTTGGTTTCAGCCATTTTCTTTGTATGTGGTGGCATGGCCCCTTAAGCAGCTTGGAATTAGCAATACCTATGTGTTAACCACGCTCTTCAGAATGTTTTCGGCCGTGCTAGGATGGACCAGTCTATTGGCCACCATCTTCATGGGTCTAGTCCTCATCCAAAAAAATAAACAGCTTCAAAGTGAGTATCTGCTTCGTGCTCAGTGGTTAGTGCGTATCCTGACCTTGTGTTGGTTTTTGCCCTATCTCCACGCCAGGGCCTCCGCCGACAATTGGGGCGCGGCCTTCTTAATCTTGGGCATCGCCACGCTATCTCTGTACGGCCCATTAGTGAAAGCAGTTCCCGGTGTCATGGTGGGGTGGCTTTTTGGACTGGCCATTGAATGTCGTTTTCAGGCCGTGGTTTCGGCCGGAGCTGTCGTCCTATGGATGATCTTTTCCCTGTGGAAAGAAAAAAAGCAGATGGTGGAAATAGCAAAGGCCGTATCCTTTGTCTTGATAGGGCTGATTTTGGCCAAAATTCTCGGCATTGCTCTTGATACCTGGGGGTATGGAAATTTTACGATCAGCCAGTGGAACTATTTGGTTGAAGATTTCAAGGCGCATATCCAGGACACCATTCTCCCGTCTCCTTGGTGGGATTATTTTCGACTTACTCTCACCCGTGGTATTCCGCCCTTGAGTATCTTTTTTATTTTAGGTGTTGTGGCCTTTTGGTGGAAAAACCCCAAAAATATTTTGACCTGGGCCACGCTTTCTTTCTTTCTTGTTCATACCGCAATTGCCCACAAGGAGTTGCGCTATCTCTATCCCATTTTGTGCCTGGCCCCCCTGATGGCCTACATCGCCTGGTGTGACTTCGTCCAGACTCGTAACTGGACTCGCAGGGCCTGGTGGCGGCCGGTGACCAGTGCGTTATGGGGTCTCAATCTCGTCTTGTTAGTGATTTCATCAGTTAAGCCGTCTAACTTTGCCGTGACTTTTTATCACTATATGGAAAATCGCATGTCGCAGCCGGACGCGCCTAAAATCCTTTATCATCTGGGGGAAAATCCCTACATCATGGTGGGGCATCCTCTGCGCTTTTATTGGCCTCAGGAGCTTGAAACGCGCGAACTCGTCGATTTTCGTGCCTTTGAAGCAATGCCGGCGAGTGAATCTTTTTATCTTTTTACTCGAACAGGGGCCGATTTCTGGGCCGTCAAAAATTCCAAGAGGCAGTGCCAGCTTCAGTTTCTAAGCTATCCCGAATTCGTTTTACAGTTTAATTATACCCAGTGGGTTGAACGTAGCCGCGTTTGGTCCCTCTTCCATTGCGTGTCTAATAAATAGACGGCCGTTTCGAGGATTGTCTAAATCTCTCCCATTACGCAAGCTAACCCCCAGAAATTAAGGTTCCGACGCTCTGGCATGAGAACTGCATAGAATCAGTCAACTTGATTAAGATGACGTTTTTATGAGGAGGCATTCTATGGGTAATATTAATTTTAAGCACTTAATTGGCTTATTGGTGGTTTGTGCCCTTTTAAGCGCTTGCGGGAAAGACAATAAGAAGGAAACAGCTGCAGCAACACCAGTTCCCTGTAACCCCTATTATTCGAGCTTAAATCCGAGCGGTACACCTTGTGTTGTAGGAACAACAACCTACACTCCGACGACCTCTCCGACTTTCGGTGACTTTGAAAGTTTTCGAACAGCGGTTAGAAATGGTCAATTTGTTCCCGTTTCCGGTTTTCACGAAATTTATAAGTATGGCAGTTGCGGGACAAGTACTGACTCATGGTTCATCTTTACTTGGGGAACTTCCTCTTGCTCGGCCAGCTTCACGGTTGACTATATGGGCACGACCGTAACTGGCAGTACCTATGGTTCTAACGAGGCCGCGATCAAAGCCAAATTAGTCGAGATTGTGAACGCAGCCTCGGGTGCCGCTAACACAGTCCAGATAATCTCAAATCAGCGAGTTCGTTTCGTGAGTGGAAGCTATATCTATGAATATCACTTGGGCTATCCGGCCGTCGCCAACCCTGTGAGTCGTTCTTCCCTAAACGGTTCTTCACGCTATGACTTATACAGCGTGCAATCTTTCGGAATGTAGTCGAGCAAAATTCACTGCTAAAATAATAAAAAGGGCGGAGCAAATCCGCCCTTTTTATTTTATAATAGGGCCATTCACCAACCAGGCAGTAGCTGCCAAGGAGTCATTGTGGCCCAATATCAAACTGACATGCGCGATCTTCACTTTAATTTATTTGAAGTTAATCGGGTGCAGGAAACCCTGCCGGGCGTGCAGGAAGACGATCTGAAAGTTATTTTGAATGAGTACGACAAGTTCGTGGCGAACGAAATTTTTCCCACTCGTCGTTTAGCGGATGAGGAAGGCGTGAAGCTGGTAAACGGAAAGGTGGTTGTGCCGGCCTGCTATTTACCGGTCAAACAGAAATTTTATGAAAATGGTTGGTTTGGATTGGGAATGCCGGAAGCTATTGGCGGGATGCCGGCACCTCATGCCATTCACCTGGCCACCAGTAGCCTTGCGGCGGGTGCCAATGTGGCCTTCGATATGTTTACCGGTCTGACTCGGGCGGCCCTAAATGTCATTTTGGCGGTTGGTTCTGAGGAGCAGAAAAATGTTTACTGTGAAAAAATTATGGCCGGTGAATGGGGCGGCACCATGTGTCTGACAGAAGCCGGTGCCGGCAGTGACGTCGGTGCGGTGGCCACCGTGGCGACCTCGATCGGAAACGGGAAATATAAAATTAAAGGGACAAAAATTTTTATCAGCGCCGGAGAGAGTGAACTCTTCAACAACAACATCCATCTAGTTTTGGCCCGTACACCAAGTGCTCCTCCCGGAACAAAAGGCTTATCGCTGTTCATCGTCCCAAGATTTAAAATCAACAGCGATGGCTCACTGGCCGGAAGTAATAATGTCCTATGCACTAAGGTTGAAGAAAAAATGGGGCTGCATGGCTCACCAACCTGCGAGCTGAATTTTGGCCTGACAGGTGAGTGTGTGGGCGAGCTGATCGGAAAAGAATGTGATGGCATGACCAATATGTTTATCATGATGAACGAAGCGCGCCTGATGTGTGGGATGCAAGGCGAATCTCAAGCTAACCTGGCCTACATGCTGACCTTACAATATGCCCGCGAGCGTATGCAATTTGGCTCTGAGCTTTGCAAGATGCCCGATGTGAAACGGATGCTTTTGCGCATGCGTTCTTTGGCCCGCGGAATGCGTTCGCTTATTCTATATACCGCAAATCTTTTTGATTTAGCTCATCAGGGAAGGGAAGAAGCCGAATTGGAATTGGCCTTACTGACACCAATTTGTAAGGCCTGGTGTACAGAGGAAGGTTTTAATGTTGCGGTGGAAGCCATTCAGGTACACGGAGGATACGGTTATTGTTCTGAATACGGAATTGAGCAGTTTGCGCGCGATATAAAAATTACTTCTATTTATGAGGGAACAAATGGCATTCAGGCCATGGACTTTGTTATGCGCAAGATTCTTAAAGATAAAGGCGTCGCTTTTAAAAATGTTGGCAAAAAAATTGCTACATTGCTGGCCGGGCCGGCAGCACAAGCTTGGCCCTCGGAATGTGCCCAGTTCGGAAAATGCATGACCCAAGCAAGCAAGATTTTGGAAAAATTTGGGGAGGCCGCCGCTAAAAATAAAATAGAGAACATACTTGAGCACACCTATAACTTTTTAATGTACTCAGGTAATTTAGTAGTAGGTTGGAAATTACTGGAGCATGCCACTTTGGCCCAGAAGAGTTTGGCCAGTGCTTCTGCGGAAGATAAGCTTTATTATCTTTCTAAGGTCCAAGATTTTCATTTCTTTTGCCAAAATCAGCTGTCAAAAAATGACGGTCTTTATTACGCTATGTTCAATTCAGACTTTAACGTGACCTCTGTGGAGTTTTAAGATAATATTCATTTAATTTGAATTTAAATTTGGCACATTAATGAATTTTGATGAACTTTATCGAGAAATAGAGGAGTTCACGAGTAAGACCCATGGTAGCAGCGATTACAACAAGGATACTCATTTTGTTCGAGGACAACGGGATGGTGAATATGCACCACTTTCTTATTTAAAGAAAAAATCACCTGAGTTCGACAATTTGAATGTGCTTTTGTCAGTTGGGTTTATTCAGAACGCCTATAACTTTTTTGAACCTCCGGCATTTTGCGATTGGTACGAAAAGCAGTTCGGTCGCAAGCTTTCCCGACCCTACACCAATTCTATTATTGTTTTGGAGCTTCCCAATAATCATGTGGTGATCGAAACTCTCGAAACGGTGCACCGCTGTTATGAGAAATTGCGCCAAGAAAATATCATCATGAACGGCAAAAATTTACCCACGCAGATGGGTGAGTGGTATGCCAAAGCCATTTTTGGATTGACCCAGGTTAAATCCACCTCGCAAAGGGGTTTTGACTTTTTCTTGGGAGATAAACGGGCCGAGATCAAGGTTCATTGGGCCGATCAGTCTTCCCCCAAGGGAGTTAAAATTCGCAAATCCTTGGTCGAGCTGAGTGATTATTGCGTAATAGTATACTTAACCAAGAATTTCTTGATTCGTGAACTGTGCTTACTTGATTCCGATTTTGTCTTGAGAAAATTTTCCGGCAAAGGGCACACCATGTTTTTAAAAGACCAAGACGTGGCCCAGTATTTTTTCAGTCATTCCCATAAGCAGAAAGAAAAGGTGGCCAACCCCACCGCTCTTCTTAAATATTCGACCCCGACTTTGGCCATGAAATTGGCTGAGTGGTATCCCAGCGCTTAAAACAAATTATATCCCAGTACGCGGCATTCAATATCGCCGTTTCTGACCGGCTTTTTGCAGGACGTTTTTAGATGAATTCCCTTGTGCATCTTCGGATCGCCGGCCAAGAGGTAGGCACGATAACCCTTATAATTATTTTTTAAATGTTCCGAGAGGTTAAAAAAGAGTTCTGCCGATTCCTCCGGCGTTCCCATGCGCTCGCCATAGGGAGGGTTGGTGACCACAACTCCGGGAGGTGGGCCGGGAGGCATCATGGTCAGGGCATTGCCTTCGCTCAACCGCACTGTTCTGTCGAGACCTAAGCGCGCCAGGTTCTTTTTGGCCAAAAGAATAGCATTGGGATCGAGATCACTTCCCCATAGAATTCCCGAGGGAATTTTCAAGAGGGATTTCTCGCCCATCGTCACCTGAGTGTTGGCCCAATCTGATAGCTGCGAATTAAGGGCACTGTTATTTTGAAACCATAAATGCTCAAGCATGTCATAGGGGCGACGGCCCTTGGTCCAGTCGCGCAGCTTTAAAAAGGAAGGCGGGACTTTGGCCAAGATCATGGCACTTTCAATCAGGATGGTACCCGTGCCCACAAAGGGATCGACGAGAATTTCCGCCTGCTCGCCAAAATTGGCCCACATGACCATGGCCGCCGCAATGTTTTCTCGCAGTGGAGCTTCGTGGCCCGGAGCGCGATAACCGCGATTAGACAGGGGAATGCCAGTCATATCAACATAGAAAGTCAGCATGAACGGGGCGATTTTGCTGGTATTTCGGGACTCTTCAATACGTAGGAGAAAGCTGATCTGGGAATGTTTTACATCCACCGTCGGACGATTGCCGGTAACGTCCCTGAAACGATCCACCAGACCGTCTTTAAAAATCTGTGAGGCCAGGAGAGAATTGTTGAGGACGTACTTCGCCTTGAGATCAAAAAGAGTCGTAATTTTAAAAGTTTGGCGCCAATCCATCCAGGATTCAAACTCAAAATTGCGTGAGAGATCGTAGAGGTCTTGGAGTCGATTTATAGGCCATTGGCCTAGCTGCATATAGCCCCGACTGGCCAGGCGAGTGCTGAGTAAATAGGGGAGGAAATTCTTGATATCCGTATCGACCTTGATTCCACCATCACTGGCCCGGAGACCTGTTAGGGATTCACCTAGGAATTTACGGCACTCCTCTTCAAGCAGAGATTCCAGTCCTTTTGGGCATGATAAAAAAAATTGTTTCATGCTGCGTTGTGTATTATTAAAAATTCGCCTTGGCAAGCAAGTAATGAAGGCATCATCTTGTGGCCACTGGAGTCGCATGTTATAGTGGCCGAAATTTTTAAGAGACACCGGAGGAAGCATCATGAAGCAAGATTTTAAAGTAAAAGACATCACCTTGGCAGACTGGGGCCGTAAAGAAATCCAGCTGGCCGAGAGTGAAATGCCCGGTCTAATGGCCTTGAGGAAAAAATTTGGTGCCCAAAAACCCCTTAAGGGCGCCCGCATTGCCGGTTGTCTCCATATGACAATTCAAACCGCCGTGCTGATCGAAACCTTGACGGAATTAGGCGCTGAAGTGCGCTGGTCATCTTGCAATATTTATTCGACTCAAGATCATGCGGCCGCCGCTATTGCGGCAAAGGGAATTCCCGTGTTTGCCTGGAAAGGTATGACCGAGGAGGAGTACGACTGGTGTATTGAGCAAACTCTGCGTTGGCCCAACGGTTCAGGGCTCAATATGATTTTGGATGACGGTGGAGACTTGACCAATATTGTCCATGATAAGCAACCTGCCTTGTTAAAAGAAATTCGTGGTCTGTCAGAAGAGACAACGACGGGCGTGCACCGTCTCTATGAACGCGTGAAGCACGGGACTCTCAAGGTTCCGGCCATCAACGTTAACGATTCTGTCACGAAGTCTAAGTTTGATAATCTCTACGGTTGTCGCGAGTCGCTCATTGATGGCATCAAGCGTGCGACCGATATCATGATTGCCGGAAAAGTTTGCGTCGTTGCCGGATACGGGGATGTCGGCAAGGGCTGTGCTCAGTCTTTCGTGGGATTGGGTGGCCGCGTGATCATTACCGAAATCGATCCGATCTGCGCTCTACAGGCGGCGATGGAAGGTTTTGACGTCATGACGATGGATGAGGCTTCGAAAGTTGGCGACATTTTTGTGACCTCTACAGGTTGCATTGACGTCATCAACCACAAGCATCTTGATAGCATGAAAGACGGCGCGATTGTTTGCAACATCGGACACTTTAATGCCGAAATCGATGTGGCCCATCTGCATAAAAAATATAGTGAGACCAACATCAAGCCACAGGTTGACATGTACACGTCAAGCTCCGGCAAACGAATTGTCCTCCTGGCCCAGGGGCGTCTCGTGAATTTGGGTTGTGCCACCGGACATCCTTCTTTTGTGATGTCGAATTCATTTACCAATCAGGTTTTGGCCCAAATGGAATTATGGCAAAATGCCTCTAAGTACGAACTCAAGGTATATATGCTGCCAAAACATTTAGACGAGATGGTTGCCAGATTACATATTGAGAAGCTGGGCATACGTCTTGAGACTCTGACCACAAGTCAGGCAGAGTATCTGGGTGTCAAAGTAGAAGGGCCTTATAAACCTGATCACTATCGTTACTAAAAATGAAGATCTTCATTGCCTCTGATCATGCAGCCTTTGCCGCCAAAGAGGAGCTCAAGACCTACTTGGCGGCGATGCCTGGATATGAATATGTTGATGAAGGTTGCTTTTCGCCAGAACGCGCAAGCTATGCCGACCTCGCGAGCAAGGTGGCGTTGCGCGTTCAAAATGGCGACGGCCTGGGAATCCTACTTTGTGGTTCAGGCATCGGCGTTTCCATGGTCGCCAATCGTTATCAGAATGTGAGGGCCGCCTTGTGCCGCACATCCGAGGAAGCGAAGTTATCCCGCGAACATAATGATTCCAATATTCTCTGTGTCGGGGCGCGCTTGTCTTCCATGGAAAGCATTAAGCAGATGGTCGATGTGTGGCTGACCACGCGTTTCGAGGGAGGGCGTCACAGTGAGCGCATCGCCTCTTTCAACCGCTTGGGTGCCGTTGGAAGAACTGATCCAGAGGCCTTGGCGACTGCTGAGTATTGGATTTTGGGTGCTGTTCTTGCTGCCGTACTGTTTGGAACAATTCTTGCTCAATACAATCGAACTTATTTTGAAACTATTTATACTCTTGAAGATGGCTGGCTAGAGTACGGAGGAGTGTGGGCGCTCGGGCTCTTGTTTGCACTTTGTATCAAACGTTTAAAAGATCTTTGGCGCGTCCGTCCCTGGACTTTCAGGGTTGGGCTTATCATCTTAGGTCTGGTTTTCTTATTCGGGGCCGGTGAAGAAATATCTTGGGGACAACGAATTTTTGGCAACACCTCACCCGCTTTTTTTGCCAATAATAACACTCAAGGTGAAACCAATTTTCACAACTTGGTGCTCGGTGGGATGAAATTAAACAAGCTGATTTTTGGAACGGGTCTGAGTATCGCGGTGGTCTTTTACTTTCTGGTCATGCCTATTATTTATCGGCGGCGAGAAGGGTTTCGTAAAGTCGTGGATAACTTTGGTGTTCCCATCGCGAAGAAGTGGCATCTGCTGGCCTATATAATTGTGTTCCTTCTTGCGTACGCTACGGGCTCACATAAAAAAGGGGAGTTGCTGGAGTTCGCCGGCGTTTGGATCTTCTTTTGTTTGTACTTTTTTCCCGTTAATAAATCGATTTTTGAAAAAAAACTTTAGATTGAACCGAAGATTTTCATCAGACGTAATCGGATGACCGCCCAAAGGGCTTCGAAGATAATTCCGCCCGCCATCTTTGACTGTCCATCGCGCCTTTCATAAAAAATAATTGGGACTTCTTTTATACGCAGGCCTTTTAACCAAATTTTATAATTGAGCTCAAGCTGAAAGATATATCCACTGCTAACAATCTGATCAAGGTTTAGGGAGCTGAGGGCCTTACGGGAGAAACATTTAAAACCGCCGGTGGTATCCTGGATCGGAATACCTGTGACAAACCGGGTGTAAATGGAAGCAAGGTAACTGAGAAGCAATCGGCGAAAAGGCCAGTTGATGATTCTAATGCCATCGATATAGCGACTACCAATCACGAGGTCATGACTCTGGGCCGCTTCCAGTAAGTTTTTAACCTGGGCGGGGTCGTGGGAAAAGTCACAATCCATTTCAAAGACGTAGTCATATTGTCGCGCCAGGGCCCATTTAAAACCTGTGGTATAAGCGGTGCCGAGACCTAATTTCCCCGAGCGTTTGAGCAGATGCAGATTTTTAAATTCTTTTTGACGGGCCTCAACTATTTGTGCTGTTCCATCAGGCGAGCCGTCGTCAATGATCAAGATGGAGATCGCCGGATAGAGCGTAAAAACGGCTTGAAGCATTTTATCGATATTATCAATTTCGTTATAGGTCGGAATAATAATGAGACTTTTATCAAAAGGTAGCACTGGAATCCTTAAATTGAATGATCTTTTTTACATGATGGACAGCGATTATGCAATTGTTTGCGATAATGCTCGGCCATGTCATAAAAATAATTTACAGCTTTTTTTCCCATTTCGCTTTCGGCCAGCCAGCCAAATTCCTCAACCGCAGGCAGATGATGCATGAGCTTTCGAACCGCTTCAGCCCCTTTAAAAACGTCTCCGTTTACTTCTATGAAATGCACCGACTGCTGGCACTGCTCGTAAGTAACCTGGTTGAAAACCTGATAGATCTCCTGATCGTGGATTGAAATTTTGTTAATGGCCTCATGTCCACCGAGACGTTCCATGGCCTGCTTGAATCGCAGGCACAGCGAACACTCATCATCATAAAGGAGAATGGGAAGGCGAAAGCGATCGTCTGAAGTCATGTAACCCTCATGGTTCTGGCCCTTAGCTCATTCAAAATTTACCCGCTTCCATCCTGAAAGCCGGTAGCGATTGGAAATAATATCAAAAATTACAGTCTCGGGATGCTTGCTGATTTGCGCGTTGTCACTGGCCCGTTCGGCAAATTTTAAAATATTCTCGTCGCTTGCACCGGCCTCTTTCTTTTTCAATAATTTGTTGAAATCAAATTCATCTTTTTTGGCGGAAGTTTTTTTGAAATTTCCTCCGCCCCCGGTAAAGTGAAGAACTCTGGCATTACCATAATCGGAGTTACGCCCCATGAGCCCACTGGTATCAACTTCAAAGGCCTTAAGCTTGTTGGCATACTGGGAAGCATTTGATGGTGCCTTGATCCCTACGGCGAGCGCCGCCACTGAGCGGGGAATTCCTAAATTGGAAAGCTCATCAACAAATCCCAGCTGGCCGGGATTGAGTCCGGTCATCTTTGGTACCTTGTCGAGAGACACAGATCGCATATTGGCCTTGACGCGATTAATGGCATTTTGGGCGATGGTCCCGCTTCCCAGATTTCCATTGGAAAGTTTCCCTCGGGATAATTCGGCCGTGGATTTGCCCAGAACTTCCTCAGCCGACTTCCCGAACTTGAGCCCTCCGATCATATTCATAAATTCCACATCGAAGCAGCTATTGGTTCGCGTGCATAGGCAGTTAGGGTCGGCCTTGGCTTGCTTGTCGATGCAGGCCATACTTTGTCCGGCCGCAAGCTGTTCAGCTTTGATTTGGGGCTGGCAGTACTTCATATAATTTGCCAGGTCCAGCTTGGATGTTTCCTGGGAGCAAAAGCAGTTTGTCTGAGTTATGGGGTTACAATCACCCGCTTTAGGCATGCTATCAATGACGGCCTGAATTTTTTGGGCGGCGGTCTTCTGATGATTTACCTCGGCGGCGAAGTAGGCACAGGCCACACCCGAGAGCCCCATCTTCAAATACAACGTCCAATCCGCATAGCCACCAGAGGCAATTTCGACTACGTAGCATCCAGCACCGATTCCCCAGCCGTAGGCCTGAATCTCTGCCGTTTTGGCCCGTTCATCATGACTGCGTTTGGCCTTATAGAGGTTCTCGGTTTGGGCGTTGCCGATGCTGGTGGGGAGATTGGCCAAGTTTTGCTGCGCCGAGGTTTGCTGAAACATGGCGAGGGCTTCGGTTCCCATAACAACATATTTACAATAATCTTCCTTTTTCTCTTTTTCCTGTGCTGGTGTTGCCGTTGCCGCCGGTGCCGGTGCGCCTCCTGAGGTTGCAGGAGTGTTGGCTCCCGCCTCGGATGCTCGACCTGCTTGGGCGGTGGCCGGCTTATTCACCTCATAGGTCCCCATCAGACCCGCCCCCACCACGACCGCATAGGCCTTGATAACCATTGGCACCCAGTTGGCCCAAGCGTGGGTTTCTTTGCCCGCACAGGCATCTTTCATGTCGATCTTGCTTCCTGTGAGCTCATTGCCCTCATTTTGGCCTGAGCCAGTGCCACTGCAACCATACTCTTTGGCCTCCTGCGAGAGCCCTTGATGGACATAAGTTTCGGACATCACTCTCTCTTCATCCGTGAGGTTGCCGCCGGTGGTATCGTAGACGCTTCCGCTTGGCGCACTACTCCCCTGGTATCTGGTTTGCGCTAAGGCAAAGCTCTGAGAAAAAATGAGTGCCACAGAAACAATCCACGTGGCCATAAATCTAGTCATGGGTCCATCCAGTTCGAAAGAAATCCTGATGTTATTTTAACATTGAACTATTTTTTTCTGAGGATGAGAGAGAGAAGGCAATAAAATCCATGCCAAAACTCTGGTAAAACAACTATTTATGTCGGAATTAAGGGCGAATGCATGGTTGAAGGGGTGCAACAGATTTGAGGCAATTGTTCACCAGGTTTGCCCATCCATTGACTGTGGAAGGCCCATCAGTTAAATCTGAGTAATGTCCAAAGATATTGAACGCCATCATAAAGTATTAGAAAGCGATATTTCGCATTCGATGACTCATTACCTGCTTACGATTCATAAGCTGAAAGAAGGGAAGGGGTATGCGAGAGTGACGGATATTGCCAAGGAACTGGATTTAACCAAGGGAAGTGTTTCCACTGCGATCGTCAATTTGAAAAAACGCGGACTGGTTATTGAGGAAGAAGACTCGAAATTTCTTTTATTGACAGAGGAAGGGCATCAGGAAGTTCATCGTATTTTATCCACCCGCACTCTCGTCTATTATTTTTTGAAAGACTTTATTGGTGTTTCAAAAGAAATTGCCAACAAAGATGCCTGCATGATGGAACATTTGATGAGCTCCGAGAGCCTGGAAAAGCTGTTCCATTTTATGAAAAATCTTGCGTGTACCTGCGAAAATAAAGATAAGGATCATCGCTTGCAAAATTTTGTAACCTCCTTGGACCTCTGCCATTTTGATGGGCCTCAACAATTTATTGACCAGCAAAAGGGCGATGCCCACATTCACAAATGACAAAACTTTTAGTTTTTCTAATCTTGGGTGTGAGCTTGAACTGTCAGGCGCAAGAGAAGAGCATATATGGCTTTTGCCTTACCGATGCGGTTTCCTTATCTGAAATCCGCCGCTATCTCCAACCGATTGCTCTTCCCAGTGACCAGCTTGATATGATGGGGTCTTGTTTAGAGGCCTTGCTCAGTGAGGCCCGCAGCACTTTGTATGAGTCTTATCTGCAAAGGAAATATCGACTCAATCGGACCTACAAAGGGAATCAGGGGGCTGCGACCACTGAATTGACGGGGACAACGGAAGGCAATTGCCGCTTAGAGCTTCTCAAAAAGCGCCTTCGCGCCAGGAAAACCGATGAGTTTTCGCTTGGGAAAAAAGGAAAATTACAGCGAACAGAGGAAGATCTTTCGGGAGACACCCGATCGCAATTATTGCTTCGCAAAGGTATTCCAGGTTCTATGCGTTTTGATCAGGACGAGGTCTTCCTGACCTGCCAGGGTGGACACAACGGAAATTATATTTTAACCGTGAGCCTCAATACTCCAGATTCAGGAATTTCCACCAGTCTCAATATTACGCAGGGGCAGTTGATCAACATCGGTTCAGTTGTCAAAGACCTCGCAGGTAAAAACCGCACCCTCTCCATTAATTCTGGGATTGATTATAGCAAGACTACTGGTCACGATAACTACGATTATTTTCTAACACTTCCCTAGATTCCCAGGACTGGTTTCATGGCCTCTTTATAATAAATCGTGATGGACATGATTCCGGTATTGTTCCATGGCGTGCGCTGAAAGAGATATCTAAAAAATTCCTTTGGCCCCATTTGCTGATAGTCGGGAACCCACCACCAGCGAAAAGGTATGTCGTACTCCTGATATCCCAGATTTCTAAACTCCGAGTCCTTATATGACGTGAGAACGACATCATAAGAGGCCCTAAGTGTGTCGTTCGTCGTGTAGGCGACTTCCGGGATACCATATAAGAACCATGCCCCGGGCCAGGCATTTTCCCGATAGAGAAGGATATGCAAAGGGGTTTCGCGCGCGAGCGTTTCCCGTCTCAAGGCAATCAAGATGTCTTCATATTGGGGGGTGGTGTGGACCTGGGACAGGAGCTCTTCCTTGCCGCCGGCCTTGGAAAAGTTAACATAATAGCTGAGCGCCGCCTGGGTGCCGAGCATGGCCCCGGTAATGAGAACGAGGAGAAAAGTCGTGCCCCGAGACAACAAATTTAAATTTAAATTAAAATCACGCGACCATACTGCGAAGAAGGCAAGACTGGCGATGAAGGGATATAAGGAGAGCCAAGGAACTTTTTCTCCAGCGTAGCTGTAGGCAAACAAGGTCGCACTCGCAAAGTAAAAAAAGAAAGCATGACTTCGTTTGTTGCGTCCCAGAAAATATAAAGTGCCGGTCAGTCCAAAGCTCAAGGAACCAAAGAAAACCGGGAAATCTAGAGTTGTCTTGAGCTTCAAATAGGCTCCGACCCATTCGTTGATATTTCCAAAATGGCGACAGAGCAGATAGGTAGTCAGGGCCATGCTCATCGAAATAAAAGTGGTTATGGACATTGCCACAGGGAATTGAATGAAAAAATAGCAAACAAGGAAAAGCCATAAGAAGGCGATGGGAAATTCATACCAAGACAAGAGTAAGACATGGAACGAGAAGGGACCGGTCAGCCTTTCATGCTGATGTTGGCCGATCCAATATTGAAATCCTTTTGCAAAAACAAAGTCCTTGATCCCCTGCGTATATTGAAATCCTGCGGTGTAAAAGTAGCTGACGATCAGAGCGCAGAAGGCCAAGCCCAGTAATGAGACCCCCCAATTCAGACGCAGAAAAAGCAATAATTTTCCGAGAAGCGAGGAGCTGTAATTCTTGCTTAAAACGAGAAAGATAAACTCCACCATGAGATAGATAAAAAGCAGGGAGAAGGTAATAAAATAATTTTCTTTTGTACACAAGATAAGTCCGATCGAGGCGGAGACAGAAAAGACCTTCCATAGTGGTTTTTTGATCAGCGTTACCCCGATCAGGAGCGAGGCCATGCAAAACAAAATGATCATATCCTCGCGCAAAAATCGCGACCAATAGATTAAGGTCGGTGATATAGCGCCATAGAGCACTAAGGTCCAAAGGGTAAAGGGTGAGAACAGACGTCTGAAAAAAAATGGCGTAAGGACCAGCAACAGGCCGCAAATAACTGAGATCATGCGACCTGATTCAAGACTCTGTCCGCCCACATGATATGCATACGGGATGAGATGATAGAGGAGTGGGCCATGGAGAAGAGGGTCATACTTATAATAATGGGTTTTAGGCGAGTCATGAAAATATTTACCATAGAGTGCATGCAGCGATTCATCGTGATGAATCGGCCGGTGACCGATGCGGTCAAGACGCATGATCGTGGCAAACATAAGCAGGCCCAGGATGATGGAAAAAACAAAAAATTGTGATACTTTTCTCATATTATATTTGAAAGACATTTTCTGGATTATTCGAGATCTGACGGTTTACCCAGTCCACTCCTTGCATAAAAGAATGATCTTGGTTCGCAACTTCATATTTCCAACCTCCGAAGCGGCCGCGCGAGTAAATATGAAAGGTCTCTAGCTGCAAAAGCAGCTCTTTCAGCAGGCGATCGCGTTCCAAGGATGGTGTGGGATAGCTATAGTGTGCTTTGAAATACCACTTGGAGAGTATTTCATCGTCGGGTCTCATGAGTGTCGTGCTGATCAATCCGGCAATAACCTCAGCCATTAAGGTTTCGGGTTGAACCGCTTTGTACTTGGAGCTACTGACTTCACACAGGAGAGAATATTCCATTCCCGGGTGAGGCACATGAGAAGGCGAGTAGTTGGAAAAAATGGTGACTCGGTAACAGGGATTCTGGTCCTCTGAAAAATAGATCCAGCACTTCTTGTGCAGATGTTCGGGAAGCGGCCCTTTGATCCCGATCCCGATGATGTGGCCGCTGGAGTACAGTAGCTGGGAGGCGTTTTTAATTAAACTTTCTTGGGGGGGTGACAGTAGTTGACCGAGAGTCGGAAGCGGGATGGTTGAAAATAGGGATTTGTATCGGATCTCGTTGCCATCGGCTAAAATCACGCGTCGAAGTTTGAAATCAATGCTACGGATATTGATGTTAAATTGAAAATTCTCACGGCCGATCAGGGCAGTAACATTTTTCCAGATGGTCCCGGTGCCACCTTTCTTGGGAAACCAAAATTGGTTATTTGGCCCCCAGTTTTTATCGGGAAGTTTTGAAACGAAATTGCGTTGAATTCTCGCGAGATCGACCACACTGACTCTTTCGCCAATCCAGGAATAATTCATAAGCTCCGGGGGGTGCGCCCAAACTTTATAATTGTAGGGAAACATAAAAATGTCGGAGAGTGGTTGACCGAAGTTGCTCAAAATCCACTCCCTGAAATTTCGTGGAGAAGAAGTTTTTGGGATACTTTGCAGCCCGCTCAAGCACTTCATGGCCAGCTCATCGTGAAGAAGATGAATATTATTTTGAAAGGGGTAGGGTATGAATTTATTATTAAAATAAACCCAAGCTTCCCGCTCATGTAAGTGTCGATCAGAGTGAGAAACGGCTTGCTCCATCACTTCATCGAAATATTCATAGTGAGAAAATTGAACGTGCCCTCCAATATCCCAGGTGAAACCGGCATCATCGACAAAGCTACGGGAAAGTCCGCCCACATCGTCTTGGGCCTCAAGCACAAGAAAATTCAATTCTCCCATTTCTTTCAGTCGGTAGGCGGCACCGAGACCGGTTGGACCGGCACCCAAAATTAAAAAATCACAACTGCGAATCATTGTATCCGCCGATGAATGATGAGTTCTCGAATCACCCGCAGCGAGATGGCGGCAAGTTTCAAAATTCCCTTAAGGGAAGGCACCCCACTTTGCCTTATCTGGTGGATGATCGGAATAGTCACGCATTTGATGGAGCCACTTCGGGCATATTTGAAGGCTTCCACCGAGAGGTGAATGTTGGGGGCAAAAGAATTCGCAGGAATTTTTGGCAACGCTGTTTGAAGGAACTCGCGTCTAAACAAACGAAAAGGACAGTTAGGATCGAGAATTTTAAGCCCAAAGAGTAAAAAAACCCACAGGCGCATAATCTTGGACATCACCAGTCGGATGACAGGGTCGTGGCGTACTAACCGCTGCCCTAAAATAAAATCCGCTTGAGTCGTGGCCCGCCAAAGTTTCGTAAATTCCTTGGCCTCAATCTGATCATCACTATCGCACTGGAAAATCCAGGGAGACATACTTTCCAAGGCCGCGCGATAGCCATTCAGGATACTGACCCCATGGCCTTGGTTCTGCTGCGCTATCACCTGCACAGAGGCTTGGGCATTATTCTGGATGATCCACTGATTTATTTTTGCCAAAGATCCGTCCGTGGAACCGTCATTGATTAGGATAAGTAAGAATGCCGGCCCGTTGCTGGTTAATTCCGCATGCCAATCACGAAGTATCTTCTCGATGGCACTTTCCTCGTTATATACTGGAATTACAACAGCGAGCGTATGAACATTCTTAGGCATAGACTTTAGTTTAATACACCTTATTGTTTAAGTTTAGAATATCATGCAAATTAAACGCAATTTTTCCAGCGGGCCAAAATGAAAACTTATGCCTTTCGATCAATTATTAAGGCCATGGATGTGCAGAAGCAGAAAGGTCTACTCGCCTTGGGCATTTCACTCTTTTTAGTGCTGTTGTCTTATCCCATCTTGCGTTCAACCACGACCGGTCTTTTCCTGCATTATTTTGGCGCTCAACATTCGCCTAATGTTTGGTTCTACTCAGTTTTGGCCATCATGGTTTGTGTCTTTTTTTATGACCGGGCCCAGCGACATTGGCCCCTTTTTCATCTCTATAATGCGACGGTACTCTTATCTGTCGGCATCTTCTTCGTAGGTCTCTATCTTTTGAGTGAGGCATGGGAACCGTCGGCCTATCTCTTATTTGTTTGGAAAGAAGCCTACATTGTTTTGCTTGTTCATATGATTTTTGGTGTGGCCAACGCCTCTCTTCGTCTGGATGAGGCCAAGGTATTCTATGGGCCTTTGGGTGCCCTGGGTTCTTTTGGCGGAATTTTTGGAGGCCTGCTTACAGGGTGGCTGACTTATTATTTCTCCACTGAAACGATTCTGGGGATCGGAGTTATTTTTGTTATTTTATCGGGTGTCGCATTTTATGCTGCACGGGGTCTGCTGCGCCTTGAAGTGTCAAAAAATATCCTCTCTGAGCAGTCCCAACGCCCTTCACCCCTCATGTCCCTCAATGGTGTTGGTAAATATGTAATGCTACTTTGTTTGGTTGTTGCCCTTTCACAGTTCGTGATCAATTTGGCCAACTTTAAATTTGACGTGCTCTTTACTGCGTTGGTTCCCGACAAAGATTTGAAAACGCGATACCTAGGCCATCTCTATACCCTTGTGAATAGCATTGGTCTCATACTTCAAATTGTTGTTCTTCCTTACGTCTTGGCGCAATTTTCTCGACGCCGAATTCATCTTTTTGTTCCAATTTTATTTTTGCTGCTGGCAATCACGGGGCTGATTTTCGGTAGTGCTCACCTCATGCTTGTCTCCTTTGCTTTTGGTACGATGAAAGGAACTGACTATTCACTTTTTTCGGCCGTAAAAGAACTCATGTATTATGCTTTAGGCCCAGAGCAGAAATATGGTGCAAAATACGTCGTCGATATGGTGGTCTATCGTTTTTCCAAGGGACTTATCTCAGTATTTTTGATATTTTTTCAGATGCCTTGGTTAATTGATGGGCTGCTTGTTGCATTGTGCATTATCTGGTTTGTGCTGATTTTTCCTCTCTTCAACGAAGAAAGAAAAATTTCCCGGTTAGAATCCTAGGAGTTGAGAATGAATTATTTACTCGAAAAATTTGATACAAAACTTGAAACTGTGCCTTTTTCCAAGATTAAAAATGAGCACTTCCTCCCCGCCATAAAGGAAGAAATTACCGCAGCGAAAGCTAAAATTGAAAGCATAAAGTCCAATACCCAGCCCCCCACTTTTCAGAATGTGTGCGAGGTTCTTGATATCGTAGATCATAAGCTTAATATAGTTTCCAATATCTTCTTCAATCTCCATTCGGCAGACACCAATGATGAGAGGCAGAAACTGGCCAAGGAAATTTCTCCCATTATCACGGAGTATGGGAACGATGTGAGCTTGGATCAAATGCTTTTTCAAAAGGTCAAAGCGGTTTTCGACAAACGCGCAAGTCTCAACTTAAATGCCCAGCAGAACACGTTACTTGAGAAACAATACAAAGGTTTCGTGCGCAATGGTGCTCTTCTCTCTAATGAGAAGAAAGAGGAGATGCGTGCACTTGATAAAAGATTAAGTGATCTGTCCTTGAACTTTAGTGAGCATACTTTGGAAGAGCGAAAGCTTTTCGAATTGTGGATTGAAGATGAAAAGGACCTAAGCGGTTTACCAGATTCTGTCCGTGACATGGCCAGAGCGCAGGCAAAGGAAAAAGGTCGGCAGAACGCCTGGTATTTTAATCTCGATTTTCCAAGCTATATGCCTTTCATGACCTATGCCGACAATCGTCAGTTGCGCGAGAAGCTGTTTTTTGCCCAAGGCTCGTTATGCGCCAAAGATAATAAATACGATAACCGGCCTATCGTGCTGGAAACTGTGAAGTTGCGCCATCAGCGCGCCCAACTGCTGGGCTTTGCCTCCCATGCTCACTATATCCTCGCCGAGCGCATGGCCGAGTCACCCGAAAAAGTTGAAAATTTTCTGAATGAACTTCATATCAAGGCCCGCCCTTTTGCGGAAAAAGAAATGGCGGAACTTAAACAATACGCCAAGGCCCATGGTTTATCTGACTTGTGTCGTTGGGATGTGGCCTATTATGCAGAAAAATTGAAAAAAGAAAGGTTCAATGTTGATGATGAGATGTTGCGTCCCTACTTCAAATTAGAAAATGTGATTGCCGGGGCCTTTCAAGTTGCCGAGAAGTTGTACGGATTGGATTTCCTAGAAGATTCGGAAATCGAGACCTACAACCCTGAAGTACGTGTTTATCGCGTGCTGGATCGAAAGCAGAAGACGTTGGGTGTGTTTTATGCGGACTTTTTTCCCCGCGCCGGAAAGCGAAGTGGCGCGTGGATGACGGAGTTTCGAAGTCAGTCAAAAAGTACCGGCAAAGATTTGTGTCCTCATGTGGCCATTGTCTGTAATTTTACAAAATCCACGGCCGACCGGCCCTCGCTCTTGGGCCTTGATGAAGTCTTGACTCTATTTCATGAATTTGGCCATGCCCTCCATGGCCTTCTATCGGATGTATATTATGAATCTCTGGCCGGAACGAGCGTCTACTGGGATTTTGTTGAGTTGCCCTCACAAATTATGGAAAATTGGGTCTATGAAAAAGAATGTTTGGATCTCTTCGCTAAGCATTTTGAAACAGGAGAAAGAATACCTGAGGATTTGATTTCGCGTATCAAGCGGAGCATGAATTTTCATGAGGGCCGCATGACGGTCCGTCAGCTCGGTATGAGTTTGTTGGATATGGCGTGGCACAATCGACAAGCACCTCACTACTCAGATGTGGCCGAGTTTGAAAACAAGTTCCTGGCACCCCTCGAGCTGCTCCCACCCGTAAAAGGCACAAGTATCAGCAGCGCCTTTTCTCATATCTTTTCTGGCGGGTATTCTGCTGGCTATTACAGTTATAAATGGGCCGAAGTATTGGATGCGGATGCCTTTATGTATTTCAAAGAAAAAGGCATTTTCAGTTCTGAGGTCGCCACTAAATTTAAAGATGCAATCTTGTCACGGGGCGGAAGTGAGCACCCTATGATTTTGTATAAAAACTTTCGTGGTCAAGAGCCGAGCATCGACGCATTACTTAAGCGCGCTGGTCTCAATTGAGAATTGTCGCTGTAAGTAATTATTAGAACATCTCAACTCCAATTTCCATTACACTATTCTAATTAGTTTTCATGTTGTCAGGGATGACAGTTGAATTGCCAATGGAGGGTTGTTTTTATGAAGCTAGGCCAAACACTGCTTTTGATTTTTGGATGTTTTACTTTGGGAACTGTCGCCTTTGCTTCAGCCCCTACAAATCTTGATCGAGAATTTTGGGTCACCATCGGCCAGGATGCCGCCCTCCAAGTTGAAAAATCCTTCGGATTTAAATATGCATCTAATGAGAAGATAGAATTCACAAATGGCATTACGGTCATGAAAGTGCGCGAGAGTGAAATGGACCAAATTAGTCATGTAATGCACGATAAATTTCATCGCTGCGGTGGTTTTATTGGACATGATTCTCTTGATGAGGCACTTGAATGGGCCAATAACGACAGTGAGCGATTTTCCGCCAAAACTATGAACTTTACCGACTATTCGATCAATCAAGGTGACAATGTTCGAGCGATGATGACTGAGCTGAGTGCGACGAACATCACCAATACGATTCAACGACTCGCCACTTTTAAAAACCGCTATTACAAGTCACAAACTGGGCAAGACTCCCAGAAATTGGTGAAGGAAACATGGGAAACCTTGGTGCAAGGGAGAACAGATGCTAAGGTTGAATTTTTTCGTCACACCGGATGGCCCCAGCCTTCAGTTATTTTGACACTCGCCGGTAGTGAGCGTCCGCAAGATATTATTGTTCTCGGTGGCCATGGAGATTCCATTTCAGGTTACTTTGGTGATCGTTCCGCCAATCATGCTCCAGGGGCAGACGACAACGCCAGTGGGATTGCAACGCTGACTGAGGTTGTGCGAGTTTTAATGACATCATCGTATCGTCCGAAGCATACAATCAAATTCATGGCCTATGCAGCGGAAGAAGTTGGGCTGTGGGGCTCAAAAGAAGTCGCTCAACAAGCCAAACGTGAGAATCAAAATATCATTGGAGTCATGCAGCTTGATATGACAAACTATAAGGGTTCCTCCGACCTGGATATTGTGTTGATGAGTGATTTCACCAACGCTGAACAAAATGCTTTTATGGGACGTTTGATTGATGAATATGTCAAAGTTCCTTGGGGGCAAGATCGTTGTGGATACGCCTGTAGTGATCATGCTTCCTGGCACGGTCAAGGGTTTCCAGCTTCAATGCCATTTGAGGCCCGGATGAATGAGATGAACCGACGAATTCATACTCCTCAGGATACCATTGATCTTTCGGGTAACAATGCTCAGCATGCTCTGAAATTTGCCAAACTCGGTGTGGCCTTTGCGGTTGAACTCGATAATTGATACTTTTCATTCTCAAGAATGTCTGCGGTGATTTACATTTTGAATCATCTCAGGCATTCTCATCTTAGTGAATCCCTCTGAAATCCAACGTCCTATTGACTTTTCTTCCCTTAAACTACTCTTAGATGCAGAAAGAAAGGCCATTATTCGTGTTAACGCATTTAGCGAGGACGAAAACTTAGTTCGTTCCTCCCACGACGCCTCGGTCATTTTAGATTCATTAGCAACGATTCAGCTGGCCCTAGATAAGACCTTCACCGCCTTTCCAGCGCTCATTCCTTTTTTTAATCAGGAATTCGGTTTTTACGGTGAATTTCTTAATCGCGGCGTAGTTCTGGAAATTTGCTTTCTTGATGACTTCTTGTTCCCGGATAAGGAAATCGGACTCTTTACCGATCTGGAAACGGGTGCCCTCGCCATCGACAAATTAAAAGAGCAGGAACTTTTTTTCCTTCAATGGTCTTCTGATATTGTTCAGGCCCATGAGAAAACCCAAAATCTTTTGAAGGAGAAGTTTGATTCCGAAATTAAACCAAAAGATTTTCCATGTCAGTGTAATTTGTGTTTAGGCG
Organism: Bdellovibrionales bacterium GWA2_49_15; assembly: GCA_001769855.1. Taxonomy (GTDB): domain Bacteria; phylum Bdellovibrionota; class Bacteriovoracia; order Bacteriovoracales; family Bacteriovoracaceae; genus GWA2-49-15. Next base: position 93,417 of record MEPP01000004.1, read on the forward strand.
AGTTTCGAAACAGGTTTCGCGATATTATTTTCGATGAGTCCATGGAACTTATTAAGCAAACTCATAAGGACCTGGAAGATTCCCTGAATTCCAGCAGTCGCAAGACGGAAGAAATTTTCAAGGAATTTCAGAAGACATTGGATAAGAAGTTTTTTTCAATCCGTTTTAAGTTGAAAAGAAGCGTCTTGTCACGAATTGAGTCACAGATAAAAGAGCGTGTTAAAGGTAACTTTACTTTTCCCGCCCCCTTGGCCAAGCAGCGTGCTGATTTGCTGAAACCATGGTTTCAGGGCCTTTTAAAGTCTCAGGCCCTCCGCGCGGATTTAATTTCCGACCACGAGTTTGAGCGTTTCTTAACATTGCTGGGAACAAATCTTTGGCGTGGAGAGTATTATCTCGACGTTGAGTTTTCAAAATTAATAAAATCAGTTTTGGCCTTCAAGCGCAAGGATATCTCCGCCACCATCTTGAAGCGATATTTAGGGGAGTTTTGGATTCATTCCCGCGCTCGCGAGCTTACTCGACGAATTATCTATCACATGGGGCCAACCAATTCGGGAAAAACCTATCATGCAGTCCAAGAACTTTGCCAAGTTAAAAAAGGCTGCTATCTCGCTCCTCTTCGACTTCTCGCGGGTGAGCTCTACGACACTCTGACCGAGAGAGGAGTGAAGACCACTCTTCTCACAGGTGAAGAGGTTATTGAAGTTGATGGTGCCACTCACTATTCATCTACCATCGAAATGGCCAGATTCCATGAGGATTTTGACTGTTGTGTTATTGATGAAGTGCAAATGATCTCCGATCCTCAGCGAGGATGGGCTTGGACTCGGGCCCTGGTGAATATGTGCGCCCCGGAAATTCATATTTGTGGTGATCCATCGGTGCTGAAGCTCATTGAGCAGATAGTAGCCCTTTGCGGGGATACGCTGGAAATAAGAAAATATGAGCGGATGTGTGAACTGAAGGTGGCACCTGCGCCTCTTAGACTTGGCGATCTGGAACGCAGTGATGCCCTGATCGTTTTTTCTCGTAAAAATGCCCTGAAATATAAGGCCGAAATTGAAAACTTAGGCTTTCGCGTCTCTATCGTCTATGGCCGTTTGGGCCCCGAAGTTCGACGGGAGCAGGCCAGAAAGTTCGATGCGGAAGAGACTGATGTGATTGTTTCAACCGATGCCATTGCCATGGGGATGAATCTGCCGATCAGGCGAATTATCTTTTCAACACTCACAAAGCACATTGATGATGAGACCATTCCAATTACCTTGTCGGAGATCAAGCAAATCGCCGGTCGTGCCGGCCGATTCAATCGCTTTCCGATCGGTGAGGTTAACTGCCTCACAAAAGTTGAAAATGGCTTAAATCTAATTCGTGAGGCGCTGCAAACAGAATTACCACAGAAAACTCAGTGTATGGTTGGTCCGGATTTGGATATCTTCACACAGGTGAATACCGCCTTGAGAAACAATGCACTGCCCGAGCTTACACTCTCGGAGTTCCTGCGCCTGTTTAACACCATGACCTTTCAAAAACCATTTTTCTGTGTGGATTTAAAAGAAATGATCGAGCTGGCCGAGATGGTGGAGGAAGCCGATTCTAATAAAATTCTCTCGATTGCAGAAATTTTTGGCTTGGCCTGCGCTCCGGTGAACCTAGGCTTACTGGAGCACGTGCAATACTACGTATGGATTCTTAATCATTTTGCCAAAGAGTTGAACGTTGATTTTGCCCCGATCGAGCCCGAATCCAATGACATTGATTATTTGGAGACATCTATTAAGTGCGTCGAACTCTATCAGTGGCTGGCGCGGCATTTTAATTTCAAACGTTTTGAGCATAACGAAATATTTTTGTTAGAAAATAAAAGTAAGGCCATTGAAAAACTGAATAAGCTTCTCAGCGACAAAATTGTACTCACTTGTGCCAGCTGTGGGGTGGCCTTACCCGATAATTCCCAATTCGGCATTTGCGAATCATGTTTTGCAGATCGACGAAGCGCACGTTTTCAGCGAGGACGTCGAGGCGGTCCTGCACGACATCAGGGGGCCCCAACACGACAAGGCGGTGGAGGTAGCGGCCAGGCACGACCACAAAATGCCCGCCGGACGAACTTCAATCGCGGACCACGACCGGCCGGCCCTAAAAAGTTTGCTACCGCAAAAAGTCGTTCACGTCGGTAAGTTTGATAGAAAAAATCACCTATTGCATTTTTCGCGTTTTATTTAGCAGTTAGAAGCTCTTTCATAGTTGAGCGAAAAACTATGTGACCTTCCGCCCTCACAGTAAATTACAGCTTTTTCCCAATAACCCCGATAAGTCTTTGTAGTTGGTTAATATTATGGCATTTAAATTAGATGATCTTATTGCCAAAGTGAAGGCCCAGATTCCCCCGAATCTGCTGAGTAAATTTGCGCCCAAGAAAGAGGCCTCTGGCGATCAGCAAAGCGAAGGTACCAAAACGGGTACCAGGGGAGCTAAAACTCTTACAGATACTGACACAGAAGCACATGAGAAGACACAAACGAAATCACATGTAACAGCATCGAAGGTTGATGGTAAGCCGGCGGTCGATCCAAAAGCGGCCAAGAAATCTAAAATAATTAAAATTGTAGTCGGTATTGCCATTGTTTTTTTTGCAGCGGATGAGTTTTTAAATACGGAAAAACCGGCAGAAACCGAGACCGCTCCGGTCGTGACCAAGAAGAAAAAAGAAAAAATTCCTCCGGTAGAAACACCCGCCCCTGAGCAGGTACAGGCAACACCAGAACCGACACCAACTGCAGCTCCCGTCGTTGAAGTGGCAACACCCGCACCGACTCCGGAGATCGTACCCACCGAAGCGCCCGTCGTCGCAGTGACAGAGGTTCCCGTGGTCCCGACAGTTCCCGATGTTGTCCCAACTGCAAATCCTGCCGATCGTACACCAAGCGGTGAAAGTGAAGTTAAGTCAGACATGGCCAATTCAGACGTTACGTCATTTCAAGTTGGCGAAACGGTGCCAGAAGATAAGGTGAAGGACGCAACGGTGAACGAAGGGACTATCGATAAAGTGGTGGAACAACTTGATAAGCAAAAGGCACTTGAATACGTGTCCCCTCCTACCTATGAGGAACTGGGGCGAGGTCTGGTATATAACTGCAAGGGTCTGCACTGGGCCTGTATAAATAAGGACGCGTATTTCGTTTGCCGAGATAATATGAAATGGAATGCCACTCACACAAAGCCCAAGGAATGTGTAACGATTAATGTCTATGCGACCAACGAAGACTGTGAACAGATCCAACTTCACAACATCAATACCCGTGAAAAGACGGAATTCTGTAATTAAGTTTCAACGACTTTTTAATTTAATTTAAATTTAAAATGAATGATTAAGCCGCTTCTTTCTTGAAAGGTTCTGGGTGGATTGTGAGATAAAATTCTGAGGCACCTTGAGACTTGTCTTTTCCCATGGCCGAAATAAAGAGTTCGACGAGCTTTTTATCAAACTGATCCCCGCTGAATTCTCTGAGTTCGCTAAAGGCGACTTCATAGGGAAGCCCTTTGCGATAGGGGCGTGTTGAGGTCATGGCATCAAAGGTGTCGGCAATGAGTATGATACGAGCGAAAAGAGGTATCTGCTCCCCTTTCAATCCAGAGGGGTAACCTCGACCATCATAGCGTTCATGATGGTGAAGTGCCGCCAAAGCAATTTCTGTAAAGTCGGTGGCAGCTCCTCCCTCTTCACAAAATTCCTGGAGAATTTGGTAAGTTTTTTCTGGGTGCGATTTCATAAGAAGAAATTCAGACTCTTCCAAGCGTGCCGGTTTTTGCAAAACACTATCTGGGATTCCGATCTTGCCCACATCATGAAATAGGGCCGCCAGTTCGAGTTTAATAAGTTCTTTTTTACTCAGGCCAAGCTCTTCACCGGTTTTAATCGAATAGTATGCGACTCGCGCGCTGTGCTCATAGGTGTATATATCTTTAAGTTGCAATGCACGCAGCAGGCATTTGGCGATTCTGTAATTGAAATGAAAGGCCTCATCTTTGAGACGATTAACTTCCCGTGCCAGTTCTACGACGGCCAGGCCCTTAACCTCCGTTTGCAGGTTAAGTACGTTATGTTTCTTGCGCGAGCTGGCCATTTCAGTCCTTTAAAACAAAATTTTGGCCTTACACTAGAAAACTTATCGGAATATAAGCTCTAAAAACTTAAGCCTTGTGTGGCACTTGTTTGGGATAGGAACAGATTTTCCCCTTTGAAAGTTGACCAAATGTCTGAATTTTTTGATATTCTATGGATTGTATTGAATGATTATGTCTTCTAACCCCTTAACTCATGGTGGGCCGATAGCATTATGGTTGATCGCAAAGTCATAATTATTAACCCTGAAGACCTTTTTAAGGCCTTAGGTGCAGAAAAAACGGCACTTTTAAAGCGCAACTACGACTTACATTTGCCATCGAAGGCAGAGGTCGCTGAAAAAGACATAACCCTTTTTTTTGTTAACACCGCAGACCGAGATTTGCCACATCTGTGGAAATTTTTGGAGAAATTAAAGCCGACGATCGTTTTGCTTAACTGCGAGTTGCCTGCCGAGGAAGATCATAAAATAACACAAGAAGAGATCTCCCACATATGGGCGGTGCTTCGGGTTGATCAGTTTGATCTCTTGACCAAGAATCATCTTCAGAATTCTCTTGGATTATTGGGGCGTCTTTTGGATGCTTATTTTGCCCAAATTGAGCTCGAGCATTATTCCACCGCACTCAACCAAGTGCTGGCATCGACCTTGGCCGAGTTGCACCGCGCTCGTCATATTCATGAAAAAATTGTGCCCGTGCGAAGACAATCGCTCAAAAATTTCGAGATTCTATCGAAGTATGGTGCCGGTGATTCACCCGGCGGTGAATTTTTTGATGTCGCCATTTCCGAGGGGGCTTTGGCCTACGTTCATTTTTCTTCTAACTCCTACGTTTTGAACAGCAAGGCACTCACCGTCTTTGAGGTTTGGCGACCTACCTATAATGGTCAAATTGCCTCTCTGCGAGAGCTGCTTCAGCTGTTGAGCAGGGAAGCCGTTCCCTATCAAAATAAGAACGCTGACAAACGTCCGGCCCTGGAATTATGTTTATTTCAAATCAATATTAAGACTCTCGAAGTGTCAGGATGGCTGTTCGGCGGTTTCAGCATGATCTCGACGAATGGTTTGGTGCTGGATAAGAAAAACTTTCCGGTGTCCCCCGCCTTTGCAGATCAGGCCGCAGTCTCCTTTAAATTGGAGAGAGGCGGAAAACTTTTAATTATTTCTCCAGGAGTGCATAATAATTCCGGCGGTTTTCTCAATAAGATTCCGATTCTTAAGTTTGCCTTGGATCATATCGCCGCGCCGGCACTCAAATGTATTAATGAAATATTTTTCCAGCTTAAAAAGGGTGATGATAGCGATTTTTATAAGTATGATGTAACCGCAACAGTGATAGAGGTAAGTCCCAATGCAATTATTAAAGTATAAAAATGTAATTTGGTTGATCGGTTTGTCTCTTATTTTGCCGGCCTTTGCCGGCCCACCTTTCACCGATAATGAATGCCTTGATGGTGCCTTCATGACAAAGGTTGCTCATAAGGCCTTTCCCTTCGGCTTGACAGAAACCAAGCTGGAAATCGAAAAAAAAGATTGTCGGATCGTTGTTCGCCACGAAAAGTTGCGCTATCTGGCCAAGCAATGGGATGTGGATGTCTGCCGAGGACCTATCCATATTAAATATGGTGCCACCAGTGTGGAAGTGATAAAGCGTCAAGGCCCTTGTAAGGCCCTCGATAATGAGTTTTGCAAAATGGCGGACGAGCTATTTAAAGTTCTTCAAGATGACGGACTGATCTTCGCTCCGGGAGAAAAAGAGGATTTGGCCGCGGCCCATGGACGTGTGAATTGCTCCTATTTGCTGATGAAGGCCTATCTTGAAGGGGCCACTGTTTTTAATCGCCAGGAGACATTTGAAGGGGTGCTGAAGAAATTCTCAAATTCATGGGAAAGCGTGCCCCCTGAAATTGTTCCCGAAAAAAACAGTATCCCAGTCTCACCCTCAGTCCCCGTGGTCCAGGAGCCAGCAAAGACGCAAGCTTCGCCTAGTGCGCCCGCTTCTGGCGACACTCCGAGCACTGAGCCGCTGCCGACCGCCGCTCCTCAGCGCGCTGATTTCTAATCTCGATTAGTAGGTGCTTTCAAAGGCCTGTTCTAGATCTTGGAGGAGATCGTCGCAATCCTCAATCCCAACAGAGATGCGGATGAGATTATCAGTAATTCCGATTTTTAAGCGGTTTGCCAGGGGAATGCTCGCGTGAGTCATGATAGCGGGATGTTCGATTAAGCTCTCAACCCCACCCAAGCTCTCTGCCAAAGAAAAAAATGTGAGTGATTTAAGAAACTGGCGAGATTCCTTGAGTCCACCTTTGATAAAAAAGGTAATCATGCCTCCAAAGCCAGACATCTGCTTTTGGGCGATTTTATGTTGGGGGTGCGATTTGAGTCCGGGGTAGACCACGCTCTCGACATTCGCATTTTTTTCTAACCAAGTGGCAATCTTCATGGCATTTTTTTGGTGGGCCTCCATGCGTACCGCAAGAGTTTTTACCCCTCTTAAAACCAACCATGAATCGAAGGGTGAGGCACACGGGCCGATGGAATTCTGCAACTTATAAAGTTTTTCGTGCATTTTTTTATCATTAAGCATGATGGCACCGCCCACCACATCAGAGTGACCATTGATGTATTTGGTCAGCGAGTGCACCACAAAGTCCGCTCCTAAGGTAAGGGGATTTTGGAAATAGGGACTCATGAAAGTGTTATCAACCACCACCATGGCACCGTATTTTTTGGCAAGGTCACAAAGCCCCTTGATATCGGTGATCTTGAGGAGCGGGTTGGTGGGGGTTTCCGCCCATACCAGCTTAGGTTTAAATTCCTTGAGGGCCTTTTCCACCTTCTTTAAGTCGGTGGTATCAACAAAATTGAATTTGTGGCGGTCATTGCTTACGGTGGTAAACAGACGAAAGGTTCCGCCATAAACATCATCTCCGCACAACACCGAGCTATTGGCCGGGAGTGCCTGCATGATCAGCATCGTGGCCGCCATTCCTGATGAGGTGGTGACGCAGAAATCGGCATTTTCCAATGAAGCCAGACAGGCCTCAAGACGTCGGCGGGTGGGGTTGTGGGTGCGAGTATACTCAAATCCTTTATGCTCTCCCGGTGCCGCCTGCACATAGGTGGAGGTCTGGAAGATTGGAGGGATAATCGCGCCGGTTGTGGGGTCGGGTTCATTTCCGACATGAAGGGCGCGCGTCGCTAAACCGAACTTATTTTTCTTTTTCATATTAATAGCTACCTTTTAAAGAAATGAAATGAAGAACGTCGATGTCCGTGAGGATATCAACAACCGTATTCTCTTTGTCGGTGACCAGAACCACTTCCTTGGCCAGGAGAGCGTCGGTGACCTTCGAAAGCAACTCGTGCTCGTCGATCATCTTAAATTTACTTTGGTACACTAAGTTGATTGAGTCAGTGAGTTTGTACTGCCCTTGATAAACGGGGAGGAGTAAGGACTTTTCACTGACCAGACCCTTGATCTTGCCTTGGCCAAAGATAGGAATTTGCGAGATGCCTCTCTCGTCCATGATACGGACGGCATCGCCAATCGAAGCAGTGTCTTCTAGCTTGATGATTTCTTTTTTGCCTTTGCCCAAGGTCTCCAGGACCTCGCTAATTAAGACGTTAAACGAGCTGTCCTGATAGCCATTGGAACTCATCCAGTCATCGTTGTAGATCTTAGAGGCGTAGCGATTTCCCGAATCGGGCAGAATGGCCAAAATTCTTTTTGGGGTCTTGAGCGTCTTGGCGTATCGAATCGCGCAGGCCACTACCGCACCGGAACTTCCCCCGGCATAAATGCCCTCGTGATTGAGCAGCTTTCTTGTCATGACGAAGCTTTCCTTGTCCTGCGCCACAATCCAGTCATCAATGACTTTAAAATCATAATTTTGCGGAATGAAATCTTCACCGACACCCTCAAGCACATAGGGGCGACCTTTGAGGCGCTCTCCTGTCTTGGCAAAATGGGCGATGATCGATCCCTCAATATCCATGCCCACGACTTTCACGTTGGGCATAACGGTTTTCAAATATTGGGCAATTCCGGAAATGGTTCCCCCTGTGCCAACGCCGGCCATGAAGATGTCGAATTCTCCACCCGTTTGCTTGTAGATCTCCGGACCGGTCCATCTGAAGTGAGTCTCACGGTTCCACAGATTGTCATACTGGTTGACGTAATAGCTATTGGGAATTGTCTCGGCCAGACGTTTTGAAACTTTATAATACGAACGAGGATCTTCGGGATCAACATTGGTGGGACAAACGACAACTTTGGCACCGAAGGCGCGCAGGTTATCCATTTTTTCTTTCGACTGCTTGTCGGCGATAACGAAGATACTGCGATAACCATGAACTGCGGCATAGAGGGCCAAGCCGACGCCCGTATTGCCTGAAGTTCCTTCAATAATTGTTCCACCAGGTTTGAGCAGACCCTTGGCCACGGCCTGTTCCAGCATATATTTCCCGATGCGATCTTTTGTTGAGCCACCAGGATTTAGATACTCCAATTTGACGTAGATTTCAGATTCCACACCTGTTGTTTTTTTGCTTAACTTCACAATAGGGGTATTGCCAATGGCATCTAAGACATTGGTCACTGCACCTTTCATCAAGTTGCCTTGAGCTTTTTCCATAAAATCCTCTCTCCTTCATTTCCGAATCTGAACACGGATTACGCGGGCATGTTATCACACTTCAGGATTGTTTCAATTATTTCGTAGACCATATTTGGGCCAACGCACTCACATGGGCCTCTGGGGAGTCCGCTAATATTTCGGGAAATCTGAGGATATGGCTGAATTGTTGCTGACCAGCTTCCACCAGTTCGCTTTCTTTATGCATCAGAAAATCGCGCAAGAGCTGAGACGCTGCCTGCGCGGGGTCCCAATTCTTGAGATCGTCAGAGAGGCATTTATTAATAACCAGATAATTATCTTGATGCATAAATACCACGGCAGTTTTTTGCAGTCCAAAGGCCTCTTCAGATTTTGCCTGATCTGCCGCTGTGACTAAAAACCAATTTGATTGAGCTGGTTTTTTCAGAGTCTCCTGAAAGCTGAGTGCCTCAAGAAAAGAGTTTCGGTTTCGATAGAGGGTCACGACGGCGTCAATAAAGGTTTCCACAAAACCCGTGCCCGTGACCTTTTCCAGATACTTCAAAAGTTGTTTTATTCCTGATGAAACAAGGAGATTCATCATTTTTTTTGCCGTGCTCACTTCAATTTTCTCAAATGATTTGCCGACGTAGCGAAAGATGTCCACAAAGGTCTTGTCAAAAAAGCGTTGAATTTTGGCACTGCCTTCCAGGAAATCAATAAAATGCTTTCCCGGCGGAGTATCCAGAACAACCACGTCATATTTTTGTTGAGTCAACTGGTATTGAACTTCAATGATCCCCATGATCTCGCTCATACCGCCATTGGGCCTGGTTAGAATCTCGAGAATCGGATTGTCGAAAGGGACCGCGCCCGCCTCTGTTCCTTCCTGGTTCATTCGCTGGAGGGTGGCACGAGGGGAGAGGAGTAGCGCATCAAAGGTTTGCGGAGAAGCACTTTCTAAAAAACCTGGCATGCTCGGAAACCGTGTAATGGGAATCTTAACAATGACGCCGGATTCTTCTTCCTGCATGTTGAGAATTTGCTTGAGACGATGGGAAGGGTCGATGGTGATCAAAAGAACATTGAGACCTTTGGTGGCCAAGTACAAAGCTCGTGAGGTGGCCAAAGTTGTTTTGCCGACGCCGCCTGTGCCGCAAAAGATCTCAATCGGTTTGTGCTTAATTTCTTCCATATGCGAGCAGGCCCATTTTAGAACTTAGTTTATGAATAAGAGATTCGCGATCAGTATCGGTAATTTTAGGGAGGATGAGATCTATATCAACGCCGAAGGCGCGAAGGAGATTCATCTCCGATTCAACTTTCAATTGGAGCGTCTGGGGAATGCTTTCTAGAGCGATATTTTCCGCTTTTATAAATTCCTGCAAGGAATCATTCAGGATAAATCCGACATCCTGATATTTGGATCGTTTCATATAGTCGAGAAGCTCTTTCCCTTCTTCCAGTGGTAGCTCAGAAGGGAGGGCGCAGATGATGGTGCGAAGATGATTGGACCCAGAAAGAAAGCATTGCATTCTTTTAATGTCATCGACGATCAAACCAGAGCCAAACATCTCTTCATAATTTTGAGTTGATTCAAACAGTACCCGCGCATGCCCTGTGGAGGGAGAGTCGATGACGATGGAGGCATCGGGCGCATCATCTGCGGATTGAATCAGATGCCCCAAAAGGATCATGCTGGCCAGTCCAGGCATCATTTGAAAGAGTGCTTTGAAGAAAGGAGCGCGCATCACCCACTTGCCAAGTGTTCTTGAGCCTAATTTATTGCCAACATAAATTTCTGCGCTTTCATTAACGATAAAAGGCAGGAATTCAATTCCGAGATTCTTAAGTAGTTCTTCATCAGGCCGTTGATCAAAACCATTGTAATAGACCTTGCGTCCCTGGGATTTGAGGTAAAGGCACAGGGCCATGGATATTACAGTTTTGCCAACACCACCTTTTCCGGTTACGACATACAGGCGTCTAGCTTGGCCAGTCTCAGAAGGTGTAGAGGGCGAAGATGAGGAGTTTATAGTAGGATCCTTCGACTGCTGGGTCAGTTTCTTGTTTAACATCAAAGGGGTTGTGCAATTGTCCGATTACTCCAGCCAACACATTTCTATTGAGTCGAAGTTCACATCCCGCACCTAAATTATACCCGAGGACAGTTTTTGATTTTGATTCTTTAATGCTGCCATTCAGCTCACGTTTCACCTTGGGTGAGTAGAAGCCTATACCGCCGCCAAAGAAAGGGGAGAAGGCATCAAATTGGAAGACCTTGGCCTTGATAAAAGGGACCACTCCGTTCAGAGTTGTCTTCCTTGCGCCTAACTTATGTTCTGAATGGTGGAAGTCCACCATGAGATCAAAGGAGTGACTGGCAGAATAGTTGTAGATTAAATCGACGTTGATAGCGTCATCCCCGTTGTCCGCGAGGTCTCCCTTGAGGAACGTCTGCCCGAGTCCAATTCCCAGAGAGTGCAGGTGGGTCGCATTGACTCCGCTATCGAATTCACTCACATCGTTTCGCACTTCTTCGGCTTGCTTCTGTGAGGTCAGATTTTTTACGTTGGGAGCTTTATCGTCGGCAACGGCGTTCGAGGGAAAAATAAAAAAGGCCTTGACCCCTATAACAAGGGCCAAGGCCGTGAACCAAACCATCAGCTTATTATTCATTTCAAACACCAGGAAATTGGATTCTTCTGTATTAATTTAGAGTAGCAGAAGTTTCCATTCCTGTATTCACCTGAACTGGTTGTACGAAAGGCTTGAAGGCCTCAGGCAATTTACCAGTTTCTAAAGTGCGGATATATCCAGTGAACGTTCCTTCTTCAGAACGAATAACGCGCTTCAGAAGTTCAACGTCACCGGCTTTAGTAGACTTTCGCTCTTGATCGAACAAAAGTTGGATTTGTGTAATGTATGTGATGTCGTTTTTAGTCTTGTTGTCGATTACTTGAATCTCATGACCTTCACGAATGATCTGAGCAATCTCCTCAAGCGTCACATAGCAACTTTGATGAGTGTCATAAAGTTTGCGGTTCTGATACCTTTTGATGATTCTTACGTCGCTCATTGTTTTCCCCTATTTTTAAAACCTACCTCTTTTTAATTCGGTGGGTATATAACCTTTAATTCCGTATATAAACACTAGTCCTGTACTTATTTCAACGTGCCGCATTATAGCGTTTGTCTGACTTAAACTCTTTGATTTCAAAAAGTTATGGCCATTAACGGTCACAACGCACATCTCATAGCGCTTCGCTTCGAATTTTGACATGAAATATCGCTATGACGCTCATATGTCAACCTACTTTATCTATTAGAGGTCGTAGAATGTGAGTGATACGCCGTGCCAACCTCTCTAACTTATTGAATTTATATATACATCTCTGTCATAAAACCGTCGGGATGCGTCATAACGCCTTGAATCTATTACTTTTTTTTGCATGGCCTTAAGTGTAAGGAAAAAGTTGCCAGTAAGTCGGTCTCTCAGCAAAATTTCCTCTACTCATAAACCTTTGCAACTACTTTTTCGAAAGGGACATATAAGCCTCAGGAGCGGTTTTGAATGACTGAACAGGCTTGAAAGGAATAATTGAATGAAAAAGCAAGTGTGCAAAGTATTAATGACATTTCTCTGTGTCACTTTATTTGCCTGCAGTCACCAGAGTATCAAAACGGATGAGAACGTTTCTGGTAATGGCAAATCGGATTCCAAGCTCAGCCAGGAGATAGAAAAAATATATCAGAACGCTTCAAAGCGTTTGGATGTTTTGGTGGCCGAATCCAAGAAAGCAGGCGGGCCCGGAATTCAATATCTTTCGACTGATCTTTTTTTAAAGGCCAATGATTCCTCCATTCGTGGTGACGCACGAACTGCGGCCTTCCTTCTTAGGTATGTCATGGAGCTCAATCCGGAAGATGCCTACATTCAGAAAAAGTACGCCATAGAGATGATTCGTCTCGGTGAATTGGCCGATGCCAAAGTGGTGCTGGAAAAACTTTTTTCCCGCACCAAGCAGGAAGATGAAAATGTGGGTCTGATTTTAGGTGGGGTCTATACCACCATGGAAAAGGAGCCCCAGGCCCAGCAAACTTATAGAAAACTGATGACCTTGTTTCCGAAGTCAGAGGAAGCATGCGTCTTTTTGGCCAAAAGTTTGGCGACAGATAAGAAATTTGAGGAAGCCAATAATTTACTGGATTCCTGCCAGAAAAAATCCAAGGGCAAAGCCATTTTTGCCTATTACCGAGGCAAGATTGCTTTAGTGCAGGAGAAGCGCGAAGCGGCGGTTAAAAATTTCCAAATGGCCATTCAAATTGATAAGACCTACTACCAGGCGGTCATGGGCCTCGGTCTGCTTCGTGAGGAAAAAGAAGATTACAAAGGTGCTGCTGCCCTTTATGAAAAATTCGTCAAAGAAAATCCCGAGAATTACACTGTCTTATCCCGTCTTGTGCAAGTTATGTTTGCGGGGGAGATGTTTGACAAGGTTTTACCCTATGCTGAAAAGCTGGCGGGTATTGACCCCAGCGATCTCAATCTCAAGATACGCTTGGGCATTCTCTACACGGATGCCAAACGTTACTCCGACGCCAAGGAACTTTTCAAGCAGGTGCTGGAGTCAGTTCCCGAAAATGATAAAATTATTTATTACCTCGGGGCCTTGTACCAGCAGACTGGCGAGTTCGAAGACGCCGTAACCTACTATTCAAAAGTACCCAACTCGAGCTCCCTTTTTCTCGACAGCAATTTACAGATCGCCACCATCTTGCAAGTCAGGGCCCAGGAAGATCATCTCAATAACAGCGAAGAGGGCTTGCATGTATTACTGGATTTTGTGAAAAAACAGTCTGCGGCCTACCCGGAAATGAAGACGGAACTCTATGTGAATGTGGCGGGACATTATGATGGAATGGGCCAGACAGAAGAGGCCATTAAGTGGCTGGAGCCGGTCGTGACCGGTGAAAAATTTGGCGACCAGCAACGTTATTTTTTGGCTTCGCTTTATGAAAAAGTCGCTGACTACGATAAGTCTCAAAAAATCGTCGAGGAAATTTTGAAGCGTGACCCTGAGAACGCCCATGCCTTAAATTTTGTCGGTTATTCACTTCTTGATCGAGGCGTTGATTTGGACAAGGCCTTGGATTATATCGTTCACGCAGTCAAACTCAGACCAGACGATGGTTACATTCTTGACTCTCTTGGATGGTATTACTTCAAAATCGGGGATTTCAAAAAGGCCCTCGTTCACATTGAGAAGGCGTGGAAGATGCAAAAGGACGATGTGGTCATCACAAAGCACCTTGCTCAAGTCTATCTCAAAATGCAAAAATTGAAGGAAGCTAAAAAATATTTTGTCGAGGCCCTCAAAAATTGCAAAGTCGAATCAGAGCGAAGCGAAGTCATGGAGGCCATGGAAGAGATGGAAGACAACCGTCTGCCCGCTTCCGTTCTTTCAAAATAGCTGCGACGATTTGCGCGCTCTTTTTTCTCGATGGCTGTTCGACCTTATTCCCTAAACAGAAACGCTCGGAATCTCCTTCCACACCTGCGGCAGAACTGCAAAGATTGTGCTGGAGCAGTGAAGGGCGCGCGCGTTTTGAGGCGGGCGGCGAAAGACATCTCGTGAGCTTTTTCAGCGAGCTGCTGCCGCTCCAAAACTTGTGGCGACTCGGTATCCAAATTCCCATGAAAGGCGAGGAAGTGATAGAGCTAGATTTTGGGCAGAGAAAGGCCGTCTGGCCGAGTCAGGCACCGGCGACGAAGCCCCAGCATAACCAATTTGCGGCCTGGCAATCGCTGATCGAGGCCCTCAGCGATTTTTTGGACCTTTCTGTGCACAAGCAGATGGAGGCGCAGTGTCGGGCACAGGGACCGGGTGGCGTTTGGACCTGCACAGCGATAGGCTCGGATCGTTCCTATGAGGTGAGGTTGGGTGGTGGACAGCTTGTGATCGAGGGCCGATGGGGCGGGGATGCATTTAAGCTGAAGGCCACACAGCTTGAAGAAAAGCAAAATTATTACCAGCTCATTGAAGTTCAGCATATGACCAAGCCGCCTGTTTCAGCCAAGTTTTTTGTCAAAGAATGTCGTGCAGACGCCAAGTGATGCGCGGTGCTAGTCCGGGATTCTTCAGCTTCTTCTATTATCCGACGTTGGCAAGTTCCATTCTTTTTTATATAGTGCCCAAGATTTGTGTTTAGGCTAAAAGGGTCTTTATAAAGGATGGTATTTTATGAAGTTAGCGCTAATTTTTTTGGCCACGATGGGCCTCTTACTCAATGTTGGCTGTACAAAAAAGGTTGATTCCTCAGAAAAAGTGCTCAATCTGGTTGTTACGGCAAAGATTAAAGGTTTGGATCCAATCTACGCAGACGATCGGTATTCTTCAAACGAAGTCGCGCGCGTCTATGAAGGATTGCTTGAGTACCACTACCTCAAGCGCCCTTATACGCTGGTTCCTAATTTGGCCGAGAGTTTGCCCGAAGTCAGCGCGGATGGTTTCACCTACACCTTCAAAATTAAGCAAGGTGTCTTTTTCCATGATGATCAGGCCTTCCCTGGCGGCAAAGGACGCGAGCTGACAGCGGAAGACTTTGTTTACTCCATTAAACGTTTGGCCGATCCCAAGCTTCAGAGTACTGGCTGGTGGTTACTCGATGGCAAAATCAAGGGACTCAATGAATGGCGCGATAGCAATGTTTCGAAAGCTGCGGTTGATTACAGCGAAGCCATCGAAGGTCTTCAGGCCGTTGATAAATATACCCTGCGTTTTGTGTTAAAGAAAAATTTCCCCCAGTTCCTTTACTCTCTCGCCATGACCTTCACGGTTGCAGTTCCCAAAGAAGTGGTGGAGTTTTACGGCAAAGAATTTCTTAATCATCCAGTCGGGACCGGACCGTTCATCCTTCCGATCTTTGAACAGTCGAACAAAATTACCTACACCAAAAACCCAAAGTTTCGCACGAAGCTCTTTCCCTCAGATGCCAGCGATGAATATAAAAAATTGGGCTATCTTGATGATGCTGGGAAGACCCTGCCATTGGTTGATAAGGTGGTCGTGACCGTTTTAGAGGAAGATCAGCCACGCTGGTTGAACTTCCAAAAAGGCAATCTCGATTATATCGCAATTCCGAAAGACAATTTTGCTTCCGCTCTGACACCTTCTCGGACACTCAGCGACGATTTGGCCAAGAAAGGCATTCAGCTCATGATTGAACCCTCTCTGGACGTGACCTATACCGCCTTTAACCACGAGAATCCTCTTTTCAAAAATATCAAACTTCGTCGCGCCATGAGTTTGGCCTACGACGTGAACAAGTCGAATGAACTTTTCTATAACGGAACCGCATTGCCCGCCCAATCTGTCATTCCCCCTGGTATTGCAGGATATAGACACGACTATTTGAGTCCATGGCGTGGGTTGAATCTTGAAAAGGCCAAGCAACAGTTGACGGAAGCCGGCTATCCCAATGGTAAGGGGCTACCGGAAATTACCTATGATTGCCCAAGTTCCACCGTCTCACGACAAATGGGAGAGCACTTTAAATCCCAGATGGAGCAGATCGGTGTGCGCATTAAAGTCGTGCAAAATCCATGGCCTGATTTGCAGAAGAAAATTAACAACAAGACCGTTCAGACTTACGGTATTGCCTGGGGCGCCGATTATCCGGACGCAGAAAATTTCTTGCAACTTCTCTATGGACCGAACAAGACTCCAGGCGCGAACGGCTCTAACTATGATAATCCAGTCTTCAACGAGATGTTCGCGAAGGCCGCTATTATGCAAGATAGCCCCGAGCGCACCGCCCTTTATGAAAAGTTGAATTTGATGGCCTCTGATGAAGTGCCTTGGATCTATGGTGTTCATCGTCAGAGTTACGTCCTTCATCATTCTTGGCTCAAAAACTACATCCCCACCGATTTTGAATCTGGACAGGCCCAGTATTTGAATGTGGATTTGGCCATGAAAAAAGCCGTCAGCGCGAAGCTGTAGGACGACCTAGAGATTTTTTGCAAAAGTGAGGGCAGACCATTGAATATTTATGTTTATGCGTTTCGGCGAATCCTCTACGTGATTCCTGTGTTGCTTGGAGTTTGCCTAATTATTTTTGTGCTCTTTAATCTCGTTTCGCCTGATCCGACCCTGATGATGTTAGGCAAGCATGCCAACTTGAAGCAAATGCAAGAACTGAGACATGAGCTCGGATTGGATCGCTCATACTTTATTCAATATCTGGATATCGTGAAGTCGGCATTCACCTTCGACTTCGGGCGATCCTGGTCCACCAAACAGGAAATTATTGAGATGATTAAGAATGGGGCTGGACCTTCCCTGACGGTGACTGTTCCGGCCTTCCTCGTCGCCTTGATTATTTCCCTCATCGTGGCGTTGTTTGTGGCCTTTTATCGTGGCAGCTGGTTTGACCGTATCGCGGTCTTGATTTGTGTTGCCTTGATGAGTATTCCCAGTTTGGCGTACATTCTGTTTGCCCAAAAAATTCTGGCCTACGATTTGGGATTATTTGAGATCTCGGGTTATGAGCAAGGTTTTCCAAACTTCATTCCATATGTCGCCTTACCTTGTATCATTTGGATCGTGTTGAGTATCGGCCCCGATGTCCGCTTTTACAGAACCGTAATCTTGGACGAGGTCTATATGGATTATGTGAGAACAGCGCGGGCGAAGGGATTAAGCGAAACAGTCATTCTTTTTAAACATGTTTTAAAGAATGCCATGATTCCCATTATCACCTGGGTCGTCATCGCAATTCCTTTTTTGATTTTGGGCGCACTCTTGCTCGAGAGCTTTTTTGGGATTCCTGGTTTGGGTGGCATTACCTTAAATGCCATCAACTCCGCTGACTTTCCTGTCGTCCGTGCCATGACGGTACTTTCGGCCGTGGCCTATATCGTTTTTTCCGTGATCACCGACGTGTTGTACACCTTGGTTGATCCACGCGTTCGTTTGAAGTGAGGTTGGCCATGGAGCAAGTTGAGACAATGCAAGCTGTTGCAATACCCGTAGAAAAACACAAATCCAAATCTCTTTGGCAGCATGCCTTTGAATCATTGATGCGCGATCGATACGCCGTAGTTTCCATGTCTGTCATTGCGATTTATGCCTTCATCGCCTTGCTGACGGCCTTTGGATTTATTGCTGCAGATTGGGCCAAAGAGGTCGGTCCCTCTTATGCCGCACCCTCTTGGGATTACATTTTCGGCACAGATATTTTTGGCCGAAGCGTACTGGCCAAGACTTTGAAAGGGGCCGAGGTGGCAATTTCGGTGGGCCTGGTCACCGCCATTATCGCCGTCATTATTGGGGTTTTTCTCGGGGCCATTGCGGGGTATTTCGGCGGTAAGATTGATGAGTGTATTGTGTGGTTTTATACCACCTTCAGTTCCATTCCCTACATTATGCTTTTAGTCGCCATCTCTTTTATTTTAGGAAAGGGTTTGATCGCGGTGTATCTGGCTTTAGGTTTTACGAGTTGGGAAAATTTATGTCGAATCATTCGTGCCGAAGTCATGCGCCACAAGGATCGTGAATACGTTCAGGCCGCCAAAGCGCTTGGTGGTGGGGATATGCGACGATTGTTTAAGCATATCATCCCCAATGTCCTCCATCTTGTGATCATTAATTTCTCGCTGACGTTCCAAACCGCTATTAAGTCAGAGGTTATTCTCTCGTATCTGGGCCTTGGCGTTCAAGGCCGACCTTCCTGGGGAACCATGATTGATGATGCCAAATTAGAGTTGGCCCGCGGGGTTTGGTGGCAGTTGGCTGCGGCCACCGCTGCGATGTTTGTTGTTGTATTGGCCTTTAACATTTTAGGGGATGCTCTGCGCGATGCGCTTGATCCCAAACTGAAAGGTAAGTCATGAGTGAAAAGTTATTAGAAGTAAAAGATCTTGTTGTTCAATTTCGCACTGATCGCGGCAAAGTCACCGCCGTGAATGGTGTCAATTTTGAACTGTATAAGGGGCAGACTCTCGGGATTGTTGGAGAGTCCGGCTCGGGTAAATCGGTGACAGCGCTTTCGGTTATGCGCTTGATTCCCAATCCCCCCGGCATCATTGCCAAAGGGGAGATTTTATTTCGCGGGCAGAATCTTTTGAATTTGCCCCTGGATGAGATGAGAAAAATTCGTGGCAATAAAATTGCCATGATTTTCCAAGAGCCCATGACTTCTTTGAACCCGGTCTTCACCGTCGGCAATCAAATTGAAGAAGTTTTTGCTCTTCACCAGAAGGAATTTTCCAAGGCCGAGCGGCGCAATCAAGGCATTGAGCTGCTCAAGATGGTCGGGATTCCCTCGCCCGAAAGACGTTTTTTAGAATATCCCCATCAGATGTCAGGGGGGATGCGCCAGCGCGTGATGATCGCCATGTCTCTTGCCTGCCGTCCCGATATCTTAATTGCCGATGAGCCATCGACCGCTTTGGATGTAACCATTCAGGCGCAGATTTTGGAGCTGATGAAAAAACTGCAAAGTGAGTTGGGCATGGCCATTATCATGATCACCCACGATCTCGGCGTCGTTGCCGAAACCTGTGACAATGTGGCCGTCATGTATTGCGGACAAATGGTGGAGAAGGCCGATATCAAAACAGTTTTCAGTCGTCCTCGCCATCCCTATACCAAGGGACTGCTGGAGTCGATTCCCTCCTATGATTCCACCAAAAATAGAGAGAAGGGACGCTTACCCACGATCGAGGGGATGGTGCCTAGTTTATTAGAATTACCCACCGGTTGCAGCTTTCAGGATCGATGTAATTTTGTCACTGAGGACTGTCGGGGAAGGAAGGGGACGCCGCAACTGGAGAGTTTGTTACAGGGCCACGAGGTGAGTTGTTTTAATCCCATCGTTGTTTAGTGAATTGTAAATTTGTACAGCGTGTATATAAAGGTAAATGACCATGACAGATCAAGTAGTACAATACGTCTCAAAAAAATTAGATAACCGACCGATCTTGGAAGTTCGAAATCTGATTAAAAGCTTTCCCATCAGAGGGGGAATTTTAGGACGTGAAGTCGGGGCGGTTAAGGCCGTTTCGGACGTATCCTTCAGCATTAATCGTGGCGAGACCCTCGGGCTCGTCGGTGAATCTGGCTGCGGCAAAACCACCTTGGGACGAAGTCTTCTCCGTTTGATTGAACCCACTTCCGGTGACGTCGTTTTTGACGGAATCGATGTGACTAAGCTCAATTCGGTCGACATGCGTGAAATTCGTCGGCGCATGCAAATTATCTTTCAAGACCC
>MEPP01000004.1:113544-113994 GCA_001769855.1 Bdellovibrionales bacterium GWA2_49_15
GGGGCTTCCCAAAGATTCGGTTTCACGCTATCCCCACGAATTCAGCGGCGGTCAGAGGCAGAGGATCGGTATTGCGCGGGCGTTAGCATTGAATCCCAAATTTATCATTGCCGATGAACCCATATCCGCTCTGGATGTTTCAATTCAGGCGCAGATAATAAACCTGTTCAGGGATTTGCAAAAGGAGTTTGACCTGACCTATCTCTTTATTGCCCATGATTTGAGAGTTGTGGAATATATCAGCGACAAGGTTGCGGTCATGTATTTGGGAAAGATTATGGAGATAGCAACATCCAAAGAGGTTTACAACCATCCCGTGCATCCTTATACCGAGGCATTGCTCTCCGCGGTTCCGATACCTGACCCGCAAAAAAAGAAAAAGCGGATTATCCTCAAGGGCGAGATACCGAGCCCCATAAATCCGCCTTCAGGGTGCGTGTTTCACACCCG
>MEPP01000005.1 GCA_001769855.1 Bdellovibrionales bacterium GWA2_49_15
CTTTTTTTATTGTTCACCACCGTATCACCAAAGGTGAGAAGATTTTCAACCACCAGCTTTCCTTTGATCACTGGGGCGGGAACTTGATCTTGAATTCCATTCCCGTTAAGCGCCAAAGTCAGTGCCGTCCATGTCCAGGTATCTCCTGGATAATAACCCACAACCATGTTTTGAGAAATTGGGCCCACCGCTGTCGGGGCAAACGTCACAATATACGTACAGCTCAGCCCGGCCTGAAGCACCAGTCCGCCCGAACCACAGGTTCCACCTGTAACGGTAAAAAATCTGGTCCCTCCTTCAAAATAAAACTCATCTATTCTGACTTTTTCAGTCCCAATATTTTTCAAACTATAGGTCACGGCGTTCTTGCTGTTAACTAGCGTATCACTATGGGCGAGAAGGGCCTCTACAACAAGCTGTCCCTTTACAACTGGAACAGGTGTTTGGTCTTGAGTTCCTGTTCCCTGGAGCCCGAACATGAGGGCCGTCCAGCTCCAAGAGTCACCTGGATAATACCCCACAACCATATTTTGAGAAACTGTTCCCACATTGGTCGGCGCAAAAGTTACATTATAGGTACAGGTGGCACCGGCCTGAAGGACAAAACCCCCTGGGCCGCATGTTCCTCCGGACACCGTAAAAAATTTAGTTCCTCCCTCAAAATAGAACTCATCTATTCTCACTTTTTCGGTGCCAATATTTTTTATACTGTAGCTTTGAACTTTTTTTGTGCCAATAAGCGTATCTCCATAGACGGGTGAAGTCTCGACCACAAGTTCCCCTTTGACCATCCCAGTGGTCGGCGGCTGTATTCCTGTTCCTTGGAGACCTATCGTCAATGCAGTCCAATTCCACGTGTCACCTGGATAATAGCCAACCACCATGTTTTGCGAAACCACGCCGATACTCGCAGGGGTGAAAACTACTTTATAAGTGCAAGAGGCACTTGCTGGAAGTATCAGCCCACCTCCACCACAAGTTCCGCCGGAAACCGTAAAATATTTTGTTCCCCCATCAAAATAAAATTCGTCTATCCTCACCTTTTCGGTCCCGACGTTTATTAAGGTATAAATAACTTCATTTTTACTATTTAAAATAGTATCTCCATGAAACATGGGAGTTTCAAGGACAAGCTCTCCTTGGTTTGCCCCGGCCTGGGAATTCAAGAGAAAGCAACACCAGAAAATGAGAAATCGATAGCAGAACGAAAATAATTTTCCCTTTTGTGTCATCATGACACACCTCCTCGGTTAAAATAAACGCTGGATAAATTTTTTAGGGATTAACCCTGGTAAAAAAACTGTAATTGATAAGATAGTAAGGAGTGACAAACTTCGAAATCTGTCTCTTTACCTTTGCGGGAGCTGGCGACTTCTCGTATGACGAGGACCAAACCAACAAAATAACCAACATCAGTCTTGCAGCAAATAATTTAACACCAACCAAAATGAGCTGCAACAGTTTTTAAGCTGACACGTCTTTTCCAGCGTTGCTCAAGAGACCGACCTGGAAGGTCTCCTCATCATTTTATAAAACGTAATATTTTAACAATAGCTAAAAGAATATTTTTCATTAATTTTTTTTTGTCATTCAGATTCTCTCCTGTTGCGAGAATCACAATAGCATTTATCATCATGCCCGAGGACATTTTTATATGGCAGAGATGATTTCCCACTGCCAGTTAAGTAGCAGCCATCCTGTAATTGCATTAAATGTCTCATGTTGAAAAGAGAATAGTTTTTCTCTATAAAATTGTATGTGATTTTAATTGAAATTCATTAATTCTGGTGTGGCTTCAAAGTGTGCATTTTCAAATCAAAGGAGGGAGTTAATCAAATGTACATTTCAACCGCAAAGACCACTATAGTCTTGATGGATTTTAGAATCAATGTAGGAAGTATATCGAACTAGCTTAAAAGGAGTGAGACATGAAACATTTTTTGCTTTTAGTAATATCATTTATGTTTTTGACATTAGGAAGTGCTTTTGCAAGTGATACTGTCGCCAAGACTGATGGTGATGGCGACTCAAGTTCGCGCTGCTGCGGACTTGACTTCACCTATTCCGGCCCCGAAGTATTCTTCACTGAACCAGAAGTATTAAAGCTTTCAGTAATCTGGGAAATTTTGAATTGCTATGCCTGGCACCATGGTCGCACGGTGAATCAATGTGAGAATCTTGAATTTTATGTTGTAAGCCCTGGCCCCGGTGGCGATGTAGCATTTACAAGCATTCTGGAATCAACCGGCTGTCTGGTCAATGATGATGCATGCACAACAAAGGTAAGGTTACCCTTATCAAGCATTCTTGCCCCTGCCGACTATGAAAGATATCTAATGGGTCTCGTTGTTTACAAAGACCTTCGATTGCACATGGCCTTCGGTGGAGAGGAAGATCAATTCGGTCGTATTGTAGGCCGTAAACTTGCCTGTCCATACTATGACATCCGAATTGTGTTGAATGGAACTGGATTTGGATCTGTCGCAGTCATTAGCTTGGAGAGAGTTGTTCCTTAATGATGAATTTTGTTCGAAGGGTTGGGAGAAATCCCAATCCTTCTTTGCCTGGCCGCCGCGAAATAAGAAGTTATCCACTGACATTACAACATCACCTCACACTTGCCTAAATCCTCAAAACTATCTTGCCACAGAGCTTACTTCGCATTTCAAGGCGGCCAGGACTAATTTCTTGGACTGAATCAATGTCATTCATCTTCATGCGCAAATATATTTATGATAAAACCATAACGCGCATGCTCTAATTTGCGACATTATCAGCCTTCACATTCGTTTTTTCTATTCGCCGCCATGGTTTTTTGAATGCCAAAAGCATAAACCAAATGACAGACTTCACCTACCTTCTGATATAAATAGTCTGTTCATAATATTTGCACCAAGAAGATTTTGATTCAGTCAGGAGTTTCATGAAAATGTCAAAACTGGCTCCTGATCGCACTATTGCGTGATTCAAGATACAAATTATTCGGCCTTATCTTTTGATGTTGTTCTTCTAAAAATGGTGGTCCTGATACTTGTTTAAAAACTCCTCAGGCACAAAACAAACAAAAAGACTACGGTAATAAGATCAAAAATGTTGCTTCGGCTGATGTCCATCAAATTATCAACAGCTTATTTGAATGTAAGACTCTATAAATTTCGTTTTGACATGAC
This sequence comes from Bdellovibrionales bacterium GWA2_49_15, assembly GCA_001769855.1. Classification (GTDB taxonomy): domain Bacteria; phylum Bdellovibrionota; class Bacteriovoracia; order Bacteriovoracales; family Bacteriovoracaceae; genus GWA2-49-15. The sequence continues at coordinate 3,171 of MEPP01000005.1, forward strand.
TAATCGCTCGCCCTTAAAAGCACACAAACTTTAGAAATCACAACATTTGAGGAGTTTTCGCCTTAAATCAGTGAATTTTTTTATATTTTAAAAAGGAGAATTATTGTGTTTACAACAAACGGAGTTAGGGCCGATCACGTGCATGGTCTTAGGGGAAACGTAAGTCACACTATCAGCGATCTCAGCTCTCTGCCTTTCTTCAGTAGCTGTCCAAATTCACTTATTGAAGAAATGGAGAATGCAAAAATTCAAAGTCACTATAAGAAAGGTCAGACAATCCATTATCAAGGAACACCGTTTTTCGGTATCTCCTGCATCGTGAGTGGGTTGGTTAAAAAGGTTAAAAGTCTGGATAATGGCGAAGACATCATTATTAGCCTGGCCGAGAGAGGAGATTTTTTTGGCATCAATTGCCTACTCTCGAAAACAACAAGCTTTGCCACGTACTCCACGGTGGCCATGGAAAACAGCACAATCTACTTCTTTGATAAAGCATTTATGCAAAACCAAATTAATAAATATCCTCAGCTTGCCATGCACATCATAAGCAAGTTGGAAAATTATACAGAGAGAGATGAGTTAAGAATTCTTAGCCTTTCAAAAAAATCCGTCCGGGAACGCGTGGCCGAAACGCTTGTCTATCTTGCCAGCAGCTACGGAAAGGCCTCAGGTAAAAATTGCGTCAGCATCCCCCATAAATTTTCTCGCATAGAGCTCTCCTCCCTTGCAGGAACGGCGAATGAGACGTTTATCCGTACCTTGTCCGAGTTTCAAAAAGAAGGCATCATTAAGCTTAAAAACGGTTGTATTGATGTCACGGATCATGAAGAGCTGAGAATCTGCATGGGCGCCGTAGTCTAAAAGCTTTTCTCATCGGCCGTGATGAGCAAACTCATCACGGCCAAAACTGTATTCAGCTAAAAATGGGAGTTCTTATAAAGGAATGCTGATGCAAACGACTGCGCTGACTATTTTTCTCTACTTATGGATGCTCCCACTGGCACACTCAGAGCTCATCCAAATACTTCATACCAATGACATCCACTCTCACCTCGAGCAAGCCATTCACAAACCCGATCTTGGTGGCTACGGTCGACTGAAGAATCTCATTGAAAAAGAAAAAAATAAGGCCGCGGCAGAAGGTATTGGAAGTTTAGTCCTGGATGCCGGGGATTTCCTGGAAGGAAATATTTATTATCTTGCGTCCAATGGGCGAAAAACATTCAATGTCATCGATTCCGTAGGGTACGATGCTGTCGCGCTTGGAAATCATGATTATCTCATGGGGCTTGCTGATCTGGACAACCTTTTAGGTCAAGTGCCAGTTTCCTTTAACTTTTTGTGCGCCAATCTTCAGGCCGACGCAAAACTAAAAAATATTAATAAGAAAATTCTTCCTTATATGGAAAAAACTATCAATGGGGTAAAAGTGGGCATCATCGGCGTAACAGGCAATGACATTTTATATAAATGGCGGCTCGGCGATGGGACCCTCAAAAATGAAACGGAGACTGTTCGCCAATGGGCAAAAGTGCTTCGTGAACGGGGAAATAATCTAATCATCGCCCTCACTCATATTGGGTTGCCCCAGGACATGTTACTGGCCTTTAACGTAAGCGAGATTGATCTCATTGTCGGAGGACACAGTCACAATGCCCTCCATGACGTGATGTGGGTACATTCCAAAGAAGGCAAGAGCATCCCGATTGTCCAGGCCGGGAAACATGCTGAATGGCTTGGAAAACTGAGAGTTGATTACAATCACCAAGAGCAAAAACTCAAGATTGCGAGTTATGAGCTTTTACCTGTCAATGAGATTCCCGGTGATCAAAAAATCGACGAGCTCGTAAAGGCCGCCAACATTGACCTTGATAATTTATTCGGGTCGGGCTGGCTTTCAGAGATTGTGGGCCAAAGCAAACTACGGCCACAACACCAAGGCGGAAACGAAGACATTTGGATGTATTTTATCAATGATGCCATGATGGATACGGTCAAAAGTGATATCGCCATACACGTCGGGCCTCTTTCAGGAAATAATTATCCAATTACGGGTCCGATAACCCGAAGGGACCTTTATAATTCTAACCCACGGCAATTTGAGTTTGAAAATATAAAAGGCTATAGCATTTACACCGCCCGTGTTCGTGGTTTTTGGATTAAGCTCACTATGAAGGTCGTCATGAGTCTCGGACTTCCATTATATTTCTCCGGAATTACCTTCGACTACACCACTAAGAAACAGAAATACAACATCGATAAGATACGCATTCAAGGAGAAAAAATAAAATTATTCAAACCATATAAGGTCACCATCTCCGAAGCCATCGTCAGGGCCAGTCAGGCAATCTCACCGTGGTTTAAGGTTGTTCTCAGTTTCCCGCAAAACTGGAAAATCCCGATGATCAAGGCCTTAGAGTCCCGAATGAGAAATATCGGCACGATCACGGAGGATTATCGCCCAAATGAATTCCGAATGAGAGCGCCAGATCATCACGGTCTCTGATATCGTTCATCTTGATTTTGTTTTTCACAAGAGTAAAGTTACAGATGTTTGAAGGTAGCGAAGCAAGCTGCTCCTCCGCAGGTGAAAGTCCTGCCGGAAATAAGGGTTTCACTATTTCCGCGACCTCCATCACAAGTATTAAAGGTGACTTTTTTACTTGAGGCTGGTGCTAGGGCAAAATCCCCTTGAGGTCAATCAACAGGTTGTAGCGAAAGCAAACCCGCTAACCTTGAAGAGATTCTGCTTGGAGAAGTCCAACTGGAATCTTGGAGAATTCCGAGTCCGATTCAAACAGGACGAAGGTACACATTACTTGCCAACTTGTGAAACACTCACGGCAAGTTAATTCTCCTAAGGGTGTTGGGATGACATGTTGAGAAGGATGGTCAGCGAAAGCTCGGAACCACTCGGATGACGAGAGAAAGACCATGATACTCTCGTAAACATGGGTATAAGACTTTTCATCTGATGATGATAAGCCGAAAAATCTATTGTATGCGTCTGAGTGGGACAGTGGAGATCGGTAAGCAATGACGTCAATCGCAGTAAAACGATTGGCAGAGCGAGGGTCTCTAGAGTTAAGCCTCTCGAACTTTGTTCGAAGGTTTTTTTGGTGCTCTCTTCCGGAAGGTCGAGATGATGAGGACAGGCCAAGTTGAAACTTTTAATGTATGTCCTGGTCGACTTAAGTTAAGAGCTAAACGAAAGCAGTTCTTAAAAGGCCATCTCTGCAGCCGTATTGGGGAAAACCTAACGTACGGTAAAAAGTAAAGGTGGTGGGCGCTTGTTAATTTGGTTTAATAGGCGCTCCACCATCTCAACATCACAAAACGACCAGCACTCAACCTCCTACTGTCTCCTCTCATGACTCTAAACAATGATAAAACGAGAGGAAGTCATCGAGATATTTTCGTTTTACAAATACACTATTTTTACTCTCTCTAAGAAAAGGATTTTTATGAGTATAGAGAAATTTATGAGAAAGGACTTCGTCACAGTTCCCATGGATACAACCGTGCTTGAGGCGTCAAGATTGATGCTTGATCGTCATGTTGGTGACGTTATTATTTTAGATGAGGATATGGATTTCAATAGTGTTCCGGGCAGCCCTATTGGAATTTTAACGGATAGAGATATTGTCCTGGCCTTTGCAAAATCAGGAAGGCTGGACCCGGATTGTAAAGTCAGCACCTTTGCCAACGGAAGCGTGATGACCGCCTCAATACAGGACGGTCTCGCCGATACCATAAAAAAGATGGGCCGAAGTGGTATCCGCAGAATTCCGGTCCTTAATGCAAATAAAAAGATTGTAGGTGTTCTTTATACCGATGACTGTCTCGAGCTGCTGGGTGATGAATTAAATTCACTGGCATCGATCATGAAGAATGCCATGAAGAGAGAGAAACTTCAACAACATCTAGAAGACACAGAGGCACCATATTCCTATCTGTAGGTCTCTTGAGGTTAAAACTAAATTGCTAATTAAAATTATTGCCAGGAGTGAATATGCTTTGCAGCCTCAGTAAATTAAAGGCCAGTAATGTTTGTGCTGTTGATGGCCCGATTGGAAAAATAAAAGATTTTTACTTTGATGAAAAAAACTGGATTATCCGCTATATGCTTATTGATTCTGATGGATATTTAAATCGTTCCAATGGTTTTATCTCCACTTCATCTATCAGCAACATTGATATGGGCGCCAATCGCATCCAAGTTAACTTTTCCAGCAATAGTATTGGAAAAAAACATCGAAGCAAGAAAGAAGTTGACCAGTTAACTGGTCAACAGAAAGAGAAGCAGCACGAAATTCAGTTTTCTGACTTTTTTAAGCGCCCTAGTAGCTGGGGGCTTATGGATTATCCTTGGGTCGTTGGACCACAAGGTGTAATCTATGAAAATATTCAAGGTAAAAATGAGATAAGGTTACAGTCCTCTCAACCGAACCTCCCCTCTTATAACCAGATAAGCAAATATCAGGTCCATGCAGTCAATGCTTATCTTGGACATATTAAGGATATTTTAATCAACGACGAGACCTGGCAATTTCAATTTCTGGAAGTTGCAAAGGGTGCCTGGATCACGTCGCAATCAACTCTCATACCCTACGATCTTATCGAACAACTTAATCCCGAAGGCATGAATATAGATGTCCTGACGGATCGCATGATGGTGTCAACCGCTCCCATTTATGATGCGGACAATGCTCCTATATTCTACTTTGAAAACATCCTGGAGCATTATAAGGCGTATACACAAATTAAGCCGGCAGAGATTAAGCGGCTTGAGTTAAGCAATCAGTAAGAGCGAACAAACTCATCGAACTTCTCAAGAGAAGAAAGAAACTGAAGTTTACTGTGATTCCTAAGATAATCTATCAGCACTGGCCCATGACCGCCATGACCAAAGATAATAATTTTTTTATTTTTATTCAGCTTATCTATGATTTTTGCAAGGAAGAGATTCATTCCCTCATCTTGATTCATCGAAGTGATATGACGGGCATCCAGGATAAGATAATCTGCCGACAAAGCTTCGACTAGTTGATACAGCGACTCCACCGATAAATTGTTACCAAGACAAAAGATTTTTTGTCGATAATTCGTGCAGATCAAAGCACAACTCAAAATTCCCAGCTCTCGGCCAAGATTAGAAGGAGTCGCAAAGGCGAAGACCTTATCACTTCGAGTCTGCGTTTTAGTTGATCCATAAAGAGCTTCCCCGACATAAAATTTTAGAAGAGAATAAATCGCTAGCTCCTGATCCACTGTCAAAAGACGATATTGGACGCGGAGATCGATTTCCCGATGTAACGGCACCAGGACGCTTAGAACTAAATCTCGCGGACCCAGCGTTTGAATTAGCTTCTCCATCTCATGAGCAATAACATCTAATTTATAGGTATTGACAGCTAATAGAAGATGGCTCAATGCGTTCGGCAGATCAGCTCCTGAGTTTGGCTTGGATATCTCTGAAAAAGTCCTGGGAGTTTCTCTTTTCGTAAATTTGCTTAAAAGCTGGCTTAGCTCTGCATTGGAATAATTAGCAATCGTACCTATCGAATTTCCATAACGACATAATTCATTCAGCATCTGCAGCTTCGAGATATCATCCTCGCTGTAAAGTCTTCGACCGTTATCCGCTCGTTGAGGAGTGACGGCGCCATATCTTTTCTCCCAAGCTCGAAGTGTATGGACCCCGACCCCACACAATCGACTGGCAACTTGAATACTGCTTTCGACCATTCATTTGTCTCCAGTTACTCAGTAATCACCTTAACAAATTGCACCTCGACACGTCGATTAGCACTTCGCCCGGCGGGGTCTCTATTGGAAGCTTCAGGGCGTGACGAACCATAAGCTTTAACAATGATATCATCAGGATTAACCGATAGTTTTTTTACTAAAAATGCTTCGACGGCTTTCGCCCGTGCTTTGGCGAGGGCCTCATTTTGTTTGTTTCGTCCGCTTTTATCAGCATGCCCCGTAATAATAATTTTTACATCATTTTCAATTTTAAGAGTTTTGGCGGCATTTCTTAATTGATCATAGTAATATGGCGTAAAAGTACTTTTTCCTGCCAAAAATTTTACATTGACTTTGCTGGTGCTAATTTTTTTAGGCCCACTTACTGGTCTTTGAACTGCGGCAGAAGTTGTCCTGACTGGTTCTTCAACGATACAGGGGATGGCAGCCGCAACATAACTCTTTTCCCAAAAATAAGTGACTCCGAGTAAAGGTGCCAGCGCATAGAGCTGACTGTTATTTTTTCCCGTGGGAATGAAGGCGTGAAAATCAGCTTGAAATGTCGCCACCAGTTGCCTAGCAAGCTGATACTCGCCCCCTACGCCGATCATGGACAGAAGCTCAATTTGGTTATTGGCATCCCGGTTATTATGGGGAATGGTTCCCGCTCCGATTCCAAAGTGTAGATAAGGCTTAAAGAGTTTATCCGTCATCAATAAGTACGAACCACCCACCGTTAATCCGTTGGTATAGGTGGTCAAGTCAGAAAAATCCAAACGATGATAACTTATATCTAAGTCTAACTTTTCCATGAGTGTGTACTTGGCCCAAACTCCTCCTGCCAGGCCGGGGTTCGAGGGATCCTCCAGCCTCGCTGGATTGGTTATCATCGATGGACCGAGCCCAAGACCTACGCCATACTGTCCTTTTTCTCTTGCAAAGCTTGCAACACTGAGCAGGAAAAGTATGAGCGCAATTTTCATGGGGTTTTCCTTTTTGATCAGCTGTTTAAACTTGCCGTCTGGGTTGTACTGGCCCAGAAGCCGGCCATCGTCTGTGTCATGTTTAAGGTTATCTCAAGGACTTCATCCATTGATTCGACTGGAATAAACTCCAGCTCCTTTCTAATCTCCTCAGGGACTTCGTAGAGATCCTTTTCGTTGCCCTTAGGAATAATAATCCTTTTGATTTTATTTCGGTGAGCCGCCAACACCTTTTCCTTAATTCCGCCGACCGGAAGTACACTACCCGAAAGTGTTAGCTCTCCGGTCATTGCCAGTTCCTGATCAACCTCCTTATTTAGAATAAGTGAGGCAAGACAGGTCGCAATAGTGATACCGGCAGAAGGTCCATCTTTGGGGATCGCCCCTGCAGGGATGTGCAGATGAATGTCGAACTTATGACAGCTGAAATCAGGGTTAAGATGACTTAAGCGCGAGCAGATATAACTTAGTCCAATTTCCGCCGATTCCTTCATGACATCACCCAGCTGCCCGGTTAGCTTAAGCTCCCCATTACCGGCAGCTTTAAGACTTTCCAGAAAGAGAACTTCACCACCGACAGGTGTCCAGGCAAGGCCAGTGGCGAGACCAGGAACCCAGTTGCGCAAGCGCTGGGCCTTTAAAAACTTTGGCGGACCTAAAAATTCTTCAATTTTATCTTTGGTTATGGTTGTCGATTTATCCGCATCATGTAATTTATGATAGGCCCAGGCCCTGCAAATTGAAGACAGAACCCTCTTGAGTTCCCGAACTCCCGCCTCACGAGTATATCCTTCAATGACAAAGCCAAACAACTCGGTGGGAAAATTCACATCAGAGGTGCTCAGTCCGGCATCCTTTAAAACCGTTGGCAAAATAAATGTTTCGGCAATATGGATCTTGTCAGATATCGTGTAGGAGGACAGCTCAATAATCTCCATGCGGTCGCGCAGTGGCTCGGGAATGGTATCAAGACGGTTGGCGGTAGTGATAAAGAATATTTGCGAAAGATCAAAAGGAACATCCAAAAAATGATCGACAAAGGCATGGTTCTGTTCAGGATCCAAAACTTCCAGCATGGCACTTGAAGGATCTCCCATAAAGCTGCTGCCGAGCTTGTCAATTTCATCAAATAACATGACGGGGTTATTTACCCCCACGCGTTTTAAGCTTTGGATGATTCGACCGGGCATGGACCCTATATAGGTTCTACGATGCCCCCTAATATCGGAGGTGTCACGCACGCCACCTAGGCTGACTCTCACAAATTTTTTATCCATGGCATCCGCAATACTCCGGCCCAGGCTCGTCTTCCCCACCCCTGGAGGACCAACGAGACACAAGATAGGACCTTTTTGATTTTGGGTTAACTTTGTTACAGCAATATGCTCCAAAATTCTTTTTTTAATTTTTGAAAGCCCATAATGCTGCTGATCCAAAACAATTTCACTGTTTTTGAGGTCAAAGGAATCCTCTGTAGATATATTCCAGGGCAACGAACACAGCCAATCCAGATAATTCTCAATTACCTGAAATTCAGGGGAGGAGAAATGAATTGAGCCCAAACGATCGAATTCCTGCATGGCAACTTTCTCAACCTCTTTTGGCATCTTTGCCTTTTTAATTTTGTCACTCAGATCGGCTTGCTTATTACTTTTTGTTTCACCCAGCTCTTCCTTGATGGCCTGCAATTGCTCACGCAGCAGACCTTCCCGCTGCGCACTGTTGAGACGCTTGCCGACTTTTTCCCTAATATCCTTCTCTAGCAAAAAAACCTCGCGCTCACGACCAATCCATTCAAGAAGTTTTTGCATTTTTTTCTTCATGCTGAGTTCAGATAAAAGTTCGTGCATCTTGGCCACGTCTAAATTTAAGTAAGAAGCACTATGATACACAATTTCATCATACTTGTTTGATTCGGCGATCAAGCCAGCGGTGCTTTGATCGGCACCGGGCTTCAGCTCCAAAAGGTGTTTGGTAAATGTTTTTATATTATTACCAAGAGCTATACTTTCAGAATCAAGCTCCGTTTCGTCAGGATATTCAGTCCCAACGGCCTCGAGATAATTATTTTTTTCTGAGATGCGACTAATTTTAAAACGCACACGTCCGGATACGAGCACTTGAAATCCAGTTTTTTCATTTCCGTGAATGCTGCGCAACTCACAAAGAGTGCCAAACTGGTATATTTTGGTGGGATCAATTTCCGCCAGGTCCCGCCCTGAAGGAATCTGTGCCGCAACCACCACCTGCCCACCATCACTCTGGGCGGCATCAAGGGCCTTCACACTCATTTTTCTTCCAATCACTAAAAACAGAGATGTTAATGGAAAAACCATCGTGTTTTGAACAGCAATCAGGGGGTAGCTTTTTTCAATCTCATTTTCCATCGTAACAACTCCTGAAACGCCATTATTTTTTTCGGAGGAAAGCTGGCCTTCTCGGTTTTTGAGAAGGCCACGTCATTTTTTAATGATGAATTTCAATCTTTTTTCGTTTTGAAGTTCCGACCTCTTTCTTTTGTACTTCGACACGCAGCACGCCATTTTTAAAAACAGCATCAACCTTATCCATATTTACTTCTTCATCAAATGGAATTTCTCGGGCAAAGGCACCATAGCAACGCTCGTTATAAATGTAGCCATTGCCCTTTTTAACTTCCGAGGTCTTCTCACCTTTGATGGAGAGAATATTATTACGCAGCTCGACCTTGATATCTTTGTCTGTCATACCTGGAAGCTCGGCCTCGACTGCATAGCTTTCAGGAGTTTCCTTGACATCAATTGCTGGATAAGCGCGGAGGTCTGATGTTAATGGAAGGGCTATATCGCGATCGCCGGCAAAACTTCGCATCAAATCAAGCATCCTGCTCTCCAGTCCGTATATATCGCGAGCAAGACTACTTGTAGGCCAGGTCGTAGCCGGAAGAAGCGACGAGCGCCATGGTTTCAATTCTGATAACTTCATAAAAACTCCTTTAGTGTACTAACCGTTGCATAATTTATAAACGCTTGACCAGAATAGAGATAGGTAAACGCTCACCGGTGATAATGTTTAATTTCATTTTTACAAAATGATTAAATCAATCAGAGAGTCAGATTTTAGAGCTAAGTTTGAGTTAGCAAAATTGTTCATGTCCGTGGAGCACAAAATGATTGATCCATATAAGATATTAGGTGTTTCAAAAGAAGCAACTATTGATGAAATTAAAAAGGCTTATCGTAAGTTGGCCAAAAAACTTCATCCAGATCTTAATCCCGGAAAGGATTCAGAGCGTAAATTTAAAGATATTGCCCATGCCTATGATTTGATCGGAACGGCGGAAGCCAAGTCTAAATTTGACCGAGGCGAAACAGATGAGCAACGTCAGCAGGAATATGAAGAATCGATGCGGGCCAATACAAGAAGGGCCAAACGCCCGTCGTACCATCAGACACAACAAAACACCGGTCGATATTCAAATGTGTTTGACAGTGATTTTAACACGCAAGATATTTTTGAGCAGTTTTTTGGACGCGCACAAGAGACAAGCAAACCCGGAGAAGATGAGCTGTACAATCTAGAGATTGATTTTAAAGAAGCTGCGTTAGGGAGCGAAAAGGTTATCACTCTTCCACGGGGTAAGAAGATTAAGGTGCAGATCCCTGCGGGGATCGAGGATGGGCAAAAATTAAGATTTAAAGGACTCGGTGGGCCTGGAATTAACAATGGACCATCAGGAGATGCTTATGTTCAAATTTCTGTTAAAAAACTTTCCGGCTTTACCCGCGCCGGGCAAGATATCTTAACAACCGTTCCAGTAAGCATCTTTGAAGCTATCTCAGGTGGAGAAATCGAGGTTCCAACAATCGACGGGAGTGTCATGCTCAAGATCCCCCCCGGAGTTAATAACGGCTCAAAACTGCGCATTAGCGGTAAAGGCGTTGGCGTTGAGAATTATAGGGGAAATCAAATCGTAACGATCAACATCGTAATGCCCAAGCAAATTGATCCTGCATTTAAAGAGGCGATGCTTAAACTTTCAAACCAATTTTCTTATAGTGCAAGGGATGCAAGATGAAATTATCAATTCGAAAAACAATTGAAGATGTCTCGTTGGCCTATCATATTCCGACTGAGGTTATTATTTTTTATATTAAGCATGAATGGATTTATCCAATCGATAGAGAAAACCTGTTGCTCGATGAGGAGGATATTGCACGAATCCATTTGATTAATGAACTTAGAGAAGATTTTGGAGTAAATGATGATGCCATTCCAATTATTCTTCATCTTATTGATCAGCTCAACTACTTTCGCGTTAGATAATCTTTGAGAATAGTCCCAAGCAGCAAAGCGGCCGATGAATATATTGTCACCTCAGTCGCCGGGTCGGAGATACGAATTCCTCCCTGGGGGCCTTTGAATAAATCTAGGGTGGAGATCGCCTCCGGGCCTTGAGGTGGAGTTGTTGATTTTGAGTTAATGTTTAAGGTATCAAGTTCAAGCGGGGAAATTGTTGAAGGCACAAAGTATGCCATTTCCATTGGCGCACCATCGGCTGCTATTTTTGTGGTGTAGACACTGCCAGACACTTTTGCCAGCTTATCCTGCAGCTTTTCAATCATGATTTTTTGTTTTTTGTTTTTGACCTCTATTGGATAAGCATATTGTTGACCATCACGGACGTAATAAATAAAGTACTGATGCCCATGTATCATTTTACTTTGACTGACTTTGACTGCACGTCCCCAGACTTCCGACACTGAGGAAAGTTTCTGATCCGCCTGCGCCATTGTAATGAAAATAAATATTGCTGTCAGGAAATACATTTTTCCAACCTATTTTAAAATCAAGACATCACAGGGAGCATGTCGAATCATGTACTCGGCAAAGCTAAAAGAGAATACTCCTTTCAATCCGGTCAGTGATCGCGTCGCAACAACCACAAGGTTGGCCTTCAAGGTATTTGCGTAATTTGTAATGACTTCTTTTCGACTCGGCGAAAAAAGGCAGTGGTAGTAAATATCCTCTTTTGACTTTGCCGAAAATGGTTTGGCGAGGGCATTTCTCATCAATTCAATGGCGGATTTTTCAATTTCCGGGAATTGCTGCTCAGTAGGATAATATTGCGCATAAAATTCACCCGCATAAACCTTGGTCTCAAACCCATGGGTAATATGAATTTCAGTCGCTTTATCAAAATACGGAGTGCTTGCAAAGTCCGCAAGCCCGTTCAATGACTGCTCTGTCAAATCGGCACATAATATGACTTTCATAAATCCTCCACTGAGCAAAGAGTATCTTATTCGACGGGCACCTACGATGATGTTGTGTCTGCAGTGTCATAATGAAAATCATTCACCTCTCGATCGAAATAACTTGCTGTAGTTTTTGATATAGGCGTTTGTGATTGTGGTCCACAATGACTGACTCTCTGTTCTCTTTAGTTTTGCGCTATCGATGTTTGACAAGATGCTTTCTTCCTCTTGCAAAGACAAACCAGTATAGGATTTGTCAATCGTCACCGTAGGGGGGGCCACAATCTGAGCCAGTGACCTGCTAATATTCTTCAACGGCAACAAGCTATCTTTCTCATTTTCTCTGGCATCGCTGCCATTATGCACGGGTGCACTTACGTAGGCATTTCTTATGTATCCTGATACATTGAACTCTCGTGACAAAACCCAAAGCGAAGCACAGGCAAAAAGAAAAATTATAATTTTCGACATACTATCTCCTTTTATGATCTCCAATATATCTTACCCATGAGGCATTATTTATTAATGACCACGCTCACAACCCGCGGTGATAACTCTTAAATTGCTTAATTCTTCGAACGCGGTAGGCTACTTCACTACCAAGACAAACCAGGAGATTGCGATGAGTGAAATAAGTACATATGCCCAAAATACATTTTGCTGGGAAGATCTTTATACAAGCGACCTTGCAAGTGCGAAGACATTTTATCAAGGCATGTTTAGCTGGAAGATAGAAGATTTGCGTAGCGATGACACCCATCCGTATTCATTTTTTACGATTAAGGGAAAGGAAGTTTGTGGATTGACAAAAATTCAGGCGAATTTACAACAGCAAAAAATAACACCACATTGGCGGACCTATGTTTCAGTTCCAAATGCCGATGATGTTGTTCAAGTTGCCAAGATTGCCGGAGCGACGATCATCGATCCTGCACGGGACAAAATGGAAGCGGGACGGAGTGCCCTTATCCAGGACCCAACTGGAGCACTTATCGCTCTCTGGCAACCCAAGCGAAAAATAGGCGCCCTCGTGGCAGAAGTCCCGGGTAGCGCGTGCTGGCGAGAGCTTTTGACATCTAATTTGGATGTGGCAGGAAAATTTTACGCGACCGTTTTTAGCTGGAATCCCAGGCCTGAAAAATTCGGCGATATGGCCTATGTCACCCTCAAAAGTGGTGATACAAATGTAGCGGGCATGATGGAAATGCAAAAAGAAGGCATACCATCCTATTGGCTTACCTACTGGGCAGTGAAAGATTGCGAAAAGAGTTTGAAAAAGGCAGAGACATTAGGAGGGAAAATCCTGAAGCCGACAACTTCCATAAAAAAAGTTGGGAAATTTGCGGTTGTGGCAGATCCGCAAGGTGCCGTTTTTGCCATTTTGCAATCTGAGAAAGAATAGACGGAGAAGTTGAGAACGACACTACATATTGATAATGATATCTATAAACACTATGGCGAAGGATGGTACACTGACTACGACGGACCAGTGGCCATCCTTCGGGCAGAATCAGAAGCTAAAACTCCATGGGTTATAGAGCAGATACGCCAGCTCAAGAATAAAACCATCCTTGATGTGGGATGTGGTGGTGGTTTCTTGACTAATGCCTTAGGCCGCGAAGGATGGCAAGTCACTGGCGTTGATATCTCATCCGAATGTCTTGTTGTTGCCAGCAGGCATGATGAAACTCGCTCAGTCGTATATGTTCAGGCCAGCGCCGACAAGCTCCCCTTCAGAAACGGGCAATTTGCCGTAGTTACTGCGATGGATTTTTTGGAGCATGTTGAAAATCCGGAGCATGTCATCAAAGAAATTTCCCGGGTCTTAGCGCCTGATGGCACTTTTATTTTTCACACCATCAATAGAAATATCTTCACATGGCTTTTAATTATTAAAATCCTTCCTTGGCTGGTAAAAAATACACCTAAAAAGATGCATCTATTTCGACTTTTTATTACACCGGAAGAATTGTCACGCTTTTGCAAATTTGCCGGCATGCGAGTCCGTTCCATGGTGGGTTTAAGGCCCGTTTTTTCATCAATTCCAATTAGCAATTACTTTACGGGAGTGGTGCCAAAAAATATGCAGTTCAAAAGAATAAAATCCCTCGTGCTCTCATACATGGGAACGGCATGCAAAATGGATTCTGAGCTTACTCCGTAATTCTTTTTTGCTTATTTTCGATCTTTTGTGAGGAAAATCCTATCCAGGAATAAACAGGACAAACATTGAAAAGTCCGGTAACCAGGGGAAAGATTCCCACCAAAAACCAGATACTTTCCGGGCCCCAAAATACCAACGAAATCAAAAATGCCCCGAGAACAATTCGAACGGCTCTTTCTACAGGATGAAGGTTATTTTTCATTTTTATCCTTTGGTCATCAATTATTGATGAGTCTATTTTATTAGGAATATTTTCCAAATGATGAAGCGACAAGATCTTAATGATCAATGTTAGCGGCACCTGCATAAAAAAACTTTTGCTGTAAAAATTCCAAGGCACGCCACTCCGACCAATAGAATTCATTATTTTGATTGAGAATATTGGCGGGAATAAACCCGGCATGTCCACCGTTTGTCGTCGTCTCAAGATGAAAAAAATCATTGCTTCTGGCAATTTCACGAGGGAAACACCCCGATGATAAAAGTGGGTCATCCAAAGCGTTGATAAGCAGACAGGGAATTTTAATCTTGCAGAGATAGGTGCGACAGCTTGCCTTTTCATAGTAGTCCTCATGATCGACAAAACCATGCAATGGGGCCGTAATAAGATCATCCCACGATTGAATATCATTCACATATAGGGCGCGTTCACAGTCAATGTGTAACTCATTAAAAAATCCCAAATTAATTTTGTGCCGCAGCTTTGCTTTCATGGTGTGCAAAAAGTTGCGAAGGTAAAATACGTTCTCGGCACTGCCTATTTTTTCACAAGATGCCTTCAGGTCCACCGGACAGGAAAAGGTAATTGCCTTGTCCAGTAAAAGTGATCGGTTGTCAGCTTCCTCTCCAAGATATTTTAAAATAATATTGGCACCAAGACTGTGTCCGATTAAGGAAAGACTTTTGTAGGAAGTATTATGCTCTATCCATTTGGCAACAAAACGCAGATCTTCAGTATCTCCGATGTGATAAAATCTAGGCAATCGGTTCAGTTCACCACTGCAGCTTCGAAAGTTGATCGCGACAACGTCAATGCCTTTTTCATTGAGTATCTTTGCCATTCCCAAGACGTAAGGCTGCTTGGACGATCCTTCAAGGCCGTGGGCCAACAGCACAAGATGTTTCCCGCAGGCCTTCGACCAATCGAGATCCAAGAAGTCACCATCAGGCAACTCCAGCCGTTGTCGGACGTATTTTACTCCATAAACTTTCCTGAAAAAATATGGATAGAGGGTATGAAGATGAGGATTCTTAAATACCCAGGGCGAGACATATTTTGATTCAACTAACGGCATAATTTAAATCTCCCGATGTGTTTCTTGTTTGATTGGAGCAGTTTAAGAAAAGGATCACAATGACTTGCAATCTTATCTAATATTATGAGGATGATTGATCGAAATCATTTACGTATTTTCTGAGACAGTGAAAACATACCGTATGGCAAAAGAACTACACTTTCAATTCGACGCTCAGACCAGACTGCTACGAGGGGCGACGATTCTCGTTAATGCCGTAAAAATTACGCTTGGACCGAAATCAAAAAGTGTTCTTATTGGAAAAAAATGGGGAAAACCTGTCGTTTGTAACGATGGCGTCACCATTGCCAAAGAAATTGAACTCAAAGATCAGATTGAAAATATGGGTGCTCAGATGCTGAGGGAGGTCGCCGAACGTACTGGCGATGCAGTTGGCGATGGCACAAGTACCGCTACAGTCATTGCCTACGCGATTTTTACAGAGGGTCTGAAAAATGTTACTGCAGGGTCCAGCGCCATTGATTTAAAACGCGGCCTATTTCGTGGTTCAGAAATCGCAATTCAAGCGATTCGGACCTTATCTAAGATAATTACCACTCATCATGAGATGGAACAGGTTGCGACAATTTCCGCACACAATGATCCAGCAATAGGAAAATTCGTGGCCGATGCTCTTGAGAAGGTAGGCCCCTCAGGAATTGTCACGGTTGAAGAGGCGCAGGGAACAGAGACAACGGTTGAAGTGGTCAAAGGCCTGCAGTTTGATCGGGGTTATCTGTCACCCTATTTCATTACCGACCCCGCCAAGATGGAAACGAAACTTGAAAATCCTTTGATTCTCCTGCACGAGAAAAAGATAGGGAGCATTGAGCCGCTTGTCCCGCTATTAGAACAACTGATCAAATCCGGGCGCCCTCTGCTGGTCATTGCAGAAGATGTCGAGAGAGAGGCCCTCGCCATGATGGTGGTGAACAAACTTAGGGCCACCCTTTCGTGTGCCGCCGTGAAGGCACCCGGTTTTGGTGATGCTCGCAGAGATATGTTTGAAGATATCGCCGTGCTGACGGGTGGTCAGCTGCTTAGTGAGGAACTTGGGATTAAACTTGAGAACGTAAAAATTTCCGACTTAGGGGCCGCCGCCCATGTAATTATTGACAAGGATCATACGACAATTATTGATGGTGCCGGTAATAAGCAGGCAATAAGCGAACGCCTTGAGCAAATTAAGCAGCAAATCAAGAACTCAAAAAGTGAATATGACAAGCAGAAGCTGGAAGAGCGCCTTGGCAAACTCAGCGGCGGTGTGGCGGTGATTCGCGCCGGTGCACCATCGGAGACCGAACTCAAAAGCAAAAAAGAGGCCTTGGATGACGCCATCTCTGCCACAAAGGCCGCCGTCACAGAAGGAATTGTACCCGGGGCCGGGCTTGCTCTTCTCCGCGCCATTGATGCTCTTGAAAAAGAAGCGCCGAAGCTACAGGGAGATGAGAAAACAGCATTTCAAATTCTGGCCCATGCTCTTGAGGCTCCGACGCGTCAAATCGCAGAAAACAGCGGCGATGATGGCGGAGTGGTCGTCAACAAAATGCGCAGTGGCAGTGGGGCCTTTGGCTTTGACGCTTCCACGCGAACCTATGTCGATTTAATCCAACAGGGTATTATTGACCCTACAAAAGTTCTGCGCATCGCTATTGAAAACGCGGTATCAATAGCGAGTATGCTCCTGCTCACTCAGGCAACTTTGACAGAGACGAAGGATGCAGAGAAGGTTGAACCACACTTAGGTGCGCTCCCCAATGTCGAGGCCTCACTTTGAATACCCTTGGGCACCTATCAACAAGAATGGAAAAGGACAGTCAGGGCGAAAACTATGTTCCCAAAGACGCCTACTACGGTCTTCAAAGCTATCGTGCATTTGAAAATTTCAAAATAAGTGGTATGCAAATTCATCCACTGATGAATCATAGCTATCTTCTGCTGAAAAAAGCTGCCGCTCTGGCAAACAAAAAGTTAAATGTACTCGCTCCTCAAAAGGCCGATGTTATCATTTTGGCCATCGATTCACTGTTGGCAATGGATTTTCAAAAGCACTTCATTATCGATGTTTTTCAGGCAGGCGGAGGAGACTCGCAGAATACGAATACTAATGAAGTTATTGCCAATAAGGCAAATGAGTTACTTGGTGGTGAACTCGGCCGATATGATTACATTAAGCCCGATGATCATGTGAATATGTCTCAAAGTACAAATGACACTTATCCTACAGTCATGCAGCTTACGACTCTCAGTATGTCTCGCGATCTGGTTATCGAACTCGGAATGCTGGCACAGGCATTTGAGCGCAAGTCCCAGGAGTTTGCTCACGTGAGTAAAATAGGACGTACCCATTTACAAGATGCGGCCCCAATGCGTCTCGGTTTAGAATTTTCAGCTTATCATGCCACAATGGAACAGATTAAAGATTTGCTCTGTCAGGCGCAGGGATATTTGCGGATTCTTGGAATCGGAGGTTCGACAATCGGCACGGGGCTCAATGTTCCCCACGGATTTCGCGGAGCCATTATAACGTTTCTTCAGGAGTTGTTTCATGACCCGCAACTCACGCTGACGGCGAATCTTTTTGCCTCCTCGCAATCACAACTGCCTATGATGGTGTACTCCAATGCATTGCGGATTTGCGCGCTGGAGCTCACCCGAATTTTAAACGATTTACGATTACTAAACTCCGGGCCACATAGTGGATTTGGCGAAGTTGTTCTATCCGCTTCGCAATTAGAACTGGGAAATCAGGTGATGTTTAAAATACTCGGGAACGATAATGCTATGGCACTAGCCATGCAAGCCGGCCAACTCGAGCTAAATGCCATGATGCCTCTTATGTCACAGCTTGCGCTGGAATCAACACAGCTCCTGACCCATGCTCTTCACGCTTTGCGAGAGCATTGTATAAATGGAATTAGGGCAAATATTGAACGATGTGAAAAGTATACTTCGCAAGTATCTCAGTTACCCGCGGCACTAATTCCCATTATTGGTTATGACAAAGCGGTGGAGATCACAAGGCAAGCGGTATTGAGCAAAAAGACCGTGCAAGAACTCCTGAAAGAAACTAAATTACTGACGGAGGATCAAATCAATCGCTTCATGAGAATAAAAAATCTCTCAATCTAGTGAACGATCACTTTTACCGTCGACTGTGGCTGTACGCCGAGAACCTTGAGCGTTTTGGTATCTCCATCGGGAAACGTCCAGTTAATGACCTGATTGACCTTTAGACCTAAAAGGGTCATGCCTAAAGGTGAAAGAACAGAGATCTTATGTTGAAAAAAATCAGCATCACATGGATAGACAATTGTCATATTTATCTTTTTATTTTCTTCCATGTTTAACAGGGTGATTTGTCTATTCATGGTCACGATGTCTCTCGGCAGTTCACCCTCACCGACTATCTTGGCATGTTTGATTTCTTCCTCCAGTTTTTCATAGTCGCTTCCATGATGAAAACATTTCATCTCTTTCAGCTTGCAAAAATCCTCTCTAGTTAGAATGATTTGAGACGCAGACATAAAATGACCCTTTTGATTTTCTTTATAGTATCCTACACGCATTTACAGATTTCTCCCTCATTGAAAATCATGGTCACTCATGATGAAGGTCAAGTGTCGCAGGGGAATCAGTTAGCTTCATTTTGTAAGAATATTGCTAGGGTTTTGACAACGAAAATATTTTTTTACAAAAAAAATATGGGATGTTAACAAATTCTTGGAGGGTATTATGCTTCTTGATCTGAAAAAAATTATCTGTCTCTCTTCTCTCATTTCTGCCACTGTTTTTGCCCAAGGAGTTGGCAAAATGGAAGAAATGGCTCCTTCGGGTGAATATGTCTCTGGAGGATACGGTGCGCCTTTTACCAAAATATCGCGGATCGGTGATACCGACGGGATCTTCACAGGTATCAAGGGGGCTTGGATCGTCAATCACCAATATGCACTGGGCTTGGCTGCCTATACCTTGGTGAATAACGTACCAGTTCCTGGTTATCAAGAACCGCTGCAGTATGGTGTCGTCGGTGCAAATTTTGAATATATATATCCTGTCGCCACTGATTTTTCCATTGCCTCGAGTGTTTTACTTGGCGGTGGCTTTGATGATTTTAACGACAATCCAGATAGTGCCGATGGTCTTTTCATTGCCGAACCTGAGATCAATTTTTTATATTCGGTAACCAAAAATTTCAAGATTGGTGTCAATGGAAGCTATCGTGCCGTAGCAGACTCAGATCTTGCCGGTGTCAGCAATCATAAACTGTCTGGTTTTACCTATGGTCTAGGTCTTAATTTCGGTTCCTTTTAACTACGTCCTGTCTATGCCCGCCTAAAGTGCCAGGTCCAATAAAAGGACCTGGCACCTCCTAACCCGAAGAGGTGCTTGATGAAGTATTTAAAACTTTTTTCAGAACTGCCGGTTGGTCGGATGACGTTAAAAAATCGCATTGTCATGTCACCCATGACTCGCTGTCGAGCAACCAATAATATCCCGAACGAAATGATGGCCCAGTATTATTCCCTGCGCGCACAGGCAGGGCTTATTATTACTGAGGGAACCTCACCATCTCCGAATGGATTAGGCTATGCTCGCATCCCTGGGAATTTTAATATCGAACAAAGTCAGGGGTGGAGGAAAGTAGCCAATGCGGTTCACGCGCGCCAAGGTCACATCTTTATGCAGCTTATGCACACAGGCCGAGTTTCCCACCCGCTCAACATGAGCGGAAATTCCAAAATTCTTGCCCCATCGGCCATCGCTCTGACGGGTGAAATGTGGACAGATCAAAAACAGATGCAACCCTACCCGATTCCCGAAGCCATGAGTAAGCAACAGATCAAAGAAGCTGTGAGTGAGTACGCCCACTCGGCCCGACTCGCTATCGATTCAGGCATGGATGGTATAGAACTCCATGGTGCAAACGGATATCTTATTGATCAGTTCCTCAATCCTGCGACAAATCAGCGACAGGACGAATATGGCGGCACGCCTGAAAATCGCCTGCGTTTTGCACTTGAAGTCGCCAAAGCCGTTGTCTCCGCGATCGACCCTGACCGTGTCGGAATCAGGCTCTCTCCTTATGGGGTCTTTAATGACATGAAACCTTTTGACGGCCTGGAGGAATTTTATGGGATGCTGGCAAAACGTCTGAATGAACTTAATCTGTTGTATATTCACTGTGTGGATCATCATTCCATGGGTGCTCCAGAGGTAACACCATCAGTGAAAGCGCTTCTGCGCAAGGAATTCAAACACACCTTGATTCTCTCAGGTGGCTATGACGCCGATAGAGCGGAGCATGACCTCCTGGAAGGTAAGGCGGATCTCATTGCGTTTGGCCGCCCCTTTCTTGCTAATCCAAATTTTGTTGAAAAGATCCAAATAGGGGCCCCAATTATTCCGGCCAACCCGGCAACTTTTTATACTCCAGGTGAACTTGGATATACGGTCTTCCCGAAAGAAGCTGCTGTGTGATTAAGTTGCAGGAAAACTCTTACCGTTGGAATCGCTTATCTTTGGCAAAGAGATTCTGAAGGTGGTCCCTCTGCCTGGTTGACTATCCACGCTGATTGTTCCTCCGAAGGAGCGAACAATCGTATGACAAATTGAAAGTCCAAGCCCGGTGCCTTTGCCAGGCTCCTTGGTGGTAAAAAATGGATCAAAGATTTTTTCGCTCAGGTGCTTAGGAATTCCGGCCCCGTTATCGGCGATTTCCACCACCGTGCAGTCTTCCCCATTTTTTGTGGTAATTCCGATGATCCCCTGGCTGCTCCCATTCAGCGCATCCTTGGCATTGGAGATTATATTTAAAAGTACCTGCTGTAGCTTACCTGTATTTGCCTTAGTTAAAAAATCTTGAGCATGAAAATGTGTCTCTAGTTTGACATTTTCTTTGTCATAAATCTCTTTAATCAGGACCAATGTTTCCTGGATGCAAGCATGAATATCAACCTGCTCAATCTTGTCATTGTCCTCACGGGCATACAGGCGCAAGCTATTCACGATTTTGACAATTCTTTTCATGGCATTTTTAATTTTTTCGATGACTTCAAGGTCGCCGGGAGCGCCGTTTTTTCTAAACTTTCCTTCCATGATTTCAACATAGCCGGCAATGATCATTAATGGATTATTAATTTCGTGGGCCACCCCGGCAGCTAGGGTGCCGATAGAAGCCAGCTTTGACGAGTGTAAAAGTTGGGCCTGCACCATTTGCTTTTCCCGCTCGGTGGCCTTCTGTTCGGAGATGTCATGAACCGTGGCCTGCAAGAATCGCTTGCTACTCAGCTCAACTCTGGTCAAAGTGACGGATGCAAAAAACTCTTGCCCGGATAAACGTTTGTGTTTCCATTCAAAGAAATGATTTCCGTCTCGCATGGCGATTTCGATCATCTCCTGGGCCTTTTCACTCGATAGACGGCCGTCGGGTTGTAACTCAGGAGAATATTCCCAGGGTGGCCGGGTTATAAAGTCAACTTCGTCCCGCGCGCCAAACAGCTTGACACTCGCAGGATTGCAGGTGGTAAAGCACCAGCTCGGGGGTGCCAGCGTGCTGAGAGCATCGCTCGACATGGAAAATAGAGTGCGATGCCTCTCTTCACTCTCCTTGAGCGCCTCTTCGGCCTGCTTGCGCATCAGCATACCACCGATCATCACGCCAATCCCCTCAAGGAAATGAACCGTGTTGAGGGTAAGGCGGCCAGCTCGTCGATCATTCAGCTGAAGGAGTCCCACTATCTCCTTATTGGCACGCAGGGGAACCAATGCAATGGAAAGATAGCCGTCATAGGTGCATCGGTTGCGTGGATGATGGCGCGGGTCCTGCTCAGGGGGAATATTTAAGATTGGCAGGGAATTATTGGTCCAACAACTTCCCCCTGTCGTAAAGAGAACATTCGAAGGATCGGTTTTGCCGGAAATGACTACCCCACAGGTACATTCCAAACACACTTTGCCGCCACTATCTCTGCACATACTTCCGTCTTCTGCGCGGGAGACAAGAGTATTTTCTTTCAGGATGAAATCATGGGAAAAGCCATGCTGGAGAAAATATGGGAAATCATCTTCATTGCGCAGGCGAATTCCCACCGCATCGATTGCTAATTCCTGTTGGATTGTGGTGAGAACCCCGTTGATTGCCTCCGAGAATTCAGCTGTCTCATTCGAAATATGTAGAATTTTAGAAGAAATTCGCTGATGCATTTCAGCCATTTTGCGCTCAGTAATGTCGATGGCAGCGCCAATCATACCCACCGGGTTATTGTTTCTATCTTTTACGATGGAAGTTTCCATCCAAGTCATAAAAACAGATCCATCACGATGCGCATGCCCGACTTCGCCGGCATGGGAGCCATGCTCCTGAACCTTTCGATTAAAGGGAATAACTTCATTTTCAAGCTGCTCTTTGTTGTGACCGATCGACAGATGCTTTCCAATGAGCTCCTCGACTTCAAATCCATGCATTTTCGCCCAGGCCTTATTGGCAAAGATAAGAATTCCATTCATATCGGCGTGGGCAATTCCGCCTATTGCTTGCTCGACTGCAATGGCAAGATTATGGCCGACATCTTTTGGATTTTTCATACAGGTTTTATTTTCAAGCGGTCACACGCTCCGTTCAATAGGTAAAAGTACGTAGGAATTCCTTACTTTCTTCATGATTTCAAAGAATTAATGTCGAAACGGCATTAAATTTCATAAGACGGCGTGCTTCTTGGCGGTCTTGTCGTAAAAGCCCATCATCTGGCGAACATAGTCTCGCCTTTCCGAGTAATCTCCGGGATAGAAACTGCGTTTAAAGCCATAGGATACAATATCCTTTAAAGATTTGGCATTAATATCAAAGTTCTCAACTGCGAGCTGGATTTCTTTGGAGACAGTAGTGTTTGAGATGAGGCGATTGTCGGTACAGAGAACCAGCGACATTTTTTTATCAAGCATGGTTTTGATGGTGTGATTTTTGATGTCCCTGATCTCCGGATTAGTCTGCATATTGCTGGTCAGACAAACCTCAACGGTAATGCGCTGATCGGCGATATAGGAAGAAAGCTTCTTGATATAAGCGGTTTTATCCTTAATCTTCGGATCTGAAATTTTGTCCTCGTCAAAAAGATAGTAGCCGTGCCCCAGGCGATCGGCGTGGAGAGAGGTAATGGCCTCAAAAATACTCTCGGCACCGTAGGCTTCGCCGGCATGAACCGTCTTGTGCATAAAGTTTTTATGAACATAGTCGTAAGCGGCGGTAAAATCCGAAGCAGGATATCCTGCCTCCTGCCCGGCAAGATCAAATCCCACGATGGGAATCCCCTGCTCATCGCGAATTTTTACCATGGCCTTGGCCAACTCCAGCGCTCCCATGCGAATCACTTCCATAGACTCAGAGTAACGGTGGACAGAAAAAAGTTTGCCGTAATAAGGGGAAAAGCTCTGCCCGAACATTCTCATGGCACAGGCAATAATACCGTACTTAAAAGGTGGCTCTTCCTTGCTTTGAACTTCCGGTCGGGCATTAAATTCTTTTTCCGCGCGCGCCAGCCCCTTATTCACGGACTCAAGCACCACCTTCATGGTCATGGCCTGATTATCCACGTGCAACTGAGGAGCATAACGAATTTCGATATAACGAACGCCTTCTTTTTGATTATCAATCGCCAGCTCATAGGCGACGCGCTCGAGATTCTCCGCCTTGTGAAGCACACTGCAGGTATACATGAATCCGTGCAGGTACTCGCCCAGGTTTCCATACTTGTCTTTAAAGACGAGCTCGCGTAGCCCCTCTTCGGTGTAGGACGGAAGTTCGACCTTATCTTTGTTGGCAAGGTCAATCAGAGTTGTCAGGCGAAGTGAGCCATCCAGGTGAAGGTGTAGGTCACTTTTGGGCATCTCTTTTATAAAGGCTTCGGTAATCATGGGAAATCCTTGTTTTTTTTATGAAACTTTACCTCATAGAGAGGGTGAATTCAAATGATGTTCCCAGTTTGCCTGCATTGCCCGAAACCAGGTTGGATAAACAACCCAGTGGCGAAACGGTTTGATCAGAGTCATATAGAACGTGGTGAGTGCCCCTCTTGATTTAATATAAACACCCAGAGTCAGCTTTGTTTGTGATGTCAAACCTAAGTGAAGAAGCGCATACACGGTGCGATTTGAAATTTCTAACACGCCCTCATTGGGAAAGAGATACACGGGTTTAAATTTTTCCATCATATTAGTCGGACGCTTGGCGCGCTGAATTTGATTTGCGTTTTTTTCCTCTGGAGTCAAACGATCTGCCAGACTTTTCTCTGAAGTTCCTGGTATGGTGCCCCAACTATCAGGTCCATCCCATTTCATCAAAGCGCCGACGGTAAAACGTATTTTAAAAAGTGCATCAATCAGGCTGCTATCCTGAGCCGGATAAAAATTAGTGATAAATTCAAAGACTTCATAAAAAGACTCTGGACTCACTCGAGGTTTGATCGGCAGGATCCAGCAATCGTGCAATTCAAAATCACTGGCAATTCTATGAATCTTCCAGTTTTCTTTTCGATAGTCTTCAGGGAGCAACATTTTTTTTATCATATTATTCCTTTAGACCTTGCTAAGGTCAACGCCCACTAAGCGCGAAAGGATTTGCAATTGTTTGTGCACATCTCTTTTGGACAACGATTTCCCTTGGGAGCGATCACACCAACCCAGATAATAAAGATAAACGATCTCAGCCGTTTGCTGGGCAGGGTACTTCGTTGGCCCAAGCTTTTTAAGCAATCGCCGAAAATAATTCTGACGTTCTTGCTCAGTGGCCCGCAACACTTTTGCAAAAAGAGGGTCCCTGGCCGCATGGGTACGAAGTTGAAATAGCAAGCCGCTCGAATGCCGCATTTCCAATGCCAGGTGGAAGAGCCGCAGAATTTTCGCAACAACAGTATCCGCCTCGTCGGCCTTAGTGATGAGAGCGCGCGTCTCGCTCTCTCTCCAGAACTCCAACATTTCCCTGATAAATTCATTGCGACCGCCGAAGTACCAGTAGAATCCGCTCTTGTTGGTGCCAAGCATGCGCGCCATATTTTCGATCTTAAGTCCTTGCGGCCCAGAACGACTGAATTCCTGCAAGCCAAACCGCAACCAGGCCTCCTTACTCACCAACGTCTTGCCCATGCTCTACCCCCGGTTCTCGCCTCGCGCGAATATTTCAGCAATAACAAAGCTTGTAAGGGAAATCGTAAAACCGATCAAAGGCAGATAAAACCAAAAAAATGCCGCAAGAACGACGTAATGCAAGGCCACACCTATTCCAAAAAAACGCATTGTCTGATTAGGAATCATGCCATCGCGTGTAACGTAGAGGCCGGCCATACCCGTAAAAAGTGCCCCCATTCCCATGCCTATACTAAAGCCTAACCAAGCCGACCACATATTGGCATTCCCCATAAACATGGCCGCGAAGACAAGATTTTGGCCTGCCATTGCATCTATCAGAAAGGCCTCGTGGGGGCGGAAAAAAAGCGGACGAAAAATATCAACACAAGTTAGGGCGGCATGCAGTGTACCCAAAATCGCCAGGATCCCAAAGCCAAGCCGAAAGAACATTCTCACCTTGCTTTGCTTCATAGACCCCTCCGACGCCAGCATAGTCGCCT
This sequence comes from Bdellovibrionales bacterium GWA2_49_15, assembly GCA_001769855.1. GTDB lineage: Bacteria > Bdellovibrionota > Bacteriovoracia > Bacteriovoracales > Bacteriovoracaceae > GWA2-49-15. The sequence goes on from MEPP01000005.1 coordinate 29,220, forward strand.
CAAGACAAGGCGTCAAATAATATCTAGACGGTACCGTACAGATTACAAGGTTGCGAAATTAGGGCAGGTTTTCTGACAGATAATACACATGTTTTTCGGAAACTTCCAAGCTTGAACACGACCCCGTATAGCTGGCCTCAATCCTCGGGGATAAACTCGAACTTGCTTGAACTGAATAAATGTTCACCTCATTCAGTGCCGTATTCGCGCGAATCCCCATCCCGTAATGGATTGTATTTGGAGCAGAAATTAAAGCTTTGAAGTAATCTGTCATTTCAAATTTAATTTCTCCGGCTGCGCAGGCACCGGAACTTAGGCCTACGCAGTTGGCGTTAAACGAGGTCGATGTGTCAAAGTCACCACCCTGCGAGACCCACTTACCTTTTGAAGAAAATGGATGGGCGGTGGACCAGGTTACGGAATGAAACCAAGGTTTCGTCAGTAAGTTAATATTGAGAGCGCCAGAGGCCACAGAGCTGCCGTCATTCGTGTTAAAGATCAAGATGGCAGAGGTGAGATTGGCGGGCTGAAGAATAGCATTCGAGCAAGAGGTGAGAATATTAACCAGAATGGCCACAGGCATAAAAAAAACGGAACAAACATTATCCAGGTCAAAGCAATTATTAAATAAGGTTTTATCGTCTTCATTACTGGTGGGCAATCTGACGATAATCCGCTCTTCTTTGGTGGCGTTATTGGCCAGGGAAAGATAGCTGAGATCGGCGTTGTTGCTGTTGGAAATCGAGCTGATAAAGGTGTCGGTCCTAAGCTTAATGGTCTCTTTTATTGTTTTCTCTTTTCCGCAAGCGCAGATCAGCACTAGCAAAAAGATGGTGAGGATCTTTAGATTTTCCATATTAGCTCCACAAAGACGGATCTCTTGGAAAGAGTGTAATCGGGCACAAAAGAGGGAGCTTGATAATAAATCGCCAGCTCATCATCAGGAGTTTTAAACTGATAAAATCTTCCCCACAATTCCAGGTCTCCCATAAAGGCCCCTGCACCCAAGCCAGTGCGATACAAGGTATTTTTTTCAACACGGTAATAGAATTCCTTCGATACGATGGTCGTTTCCCCAAATAGAAACCGCGCTAGCTCACCCTCGACGGCAAACTTTTGTGTTTTCCAGATAGCGCCATATTTTTGCACACGATCACTCTCATGGGCCATCTTGGTCTTCACGCCCTCGTTGCCGGCGATCTCGGTTTCGCCCACTTTCCTTGCGTAGAATGTGGCGTGAAAATCAATCGTCCACAAGTTAATCTTGGCCCCAATAAACGCTCCAACCATGTCCGCATTAAAAGCTGTTTTATCGTACTTTGAATCCTCACTGAAACTGCTGAAGCTCCCTTCCACTCCACCGAAAACCTGGACGAAGGAGAACTGATGACTAAAAGTTGGACTGAGATAAAGGAAACTTGATTGTGAATCCAAAAAAGACAGGCTGGCCTTGAGAGAAAGCGAATTTTCATCATGAAGCTTGAATAAACCGAAGCTGAGCTTTGCCGGGGGAGGTCGCACATCTTTCCGGGAAAATTGCTCAGGCCGCTCGGACCAATTTTTCATAGAAAAGGCCGAGCCGACGCCCACCTGATATTGGGTGGACTCTTCAGCAAATAAAATGCCGGTGCCAAGAATGCAAAGCAAGTAGAGAAGAGACTTCATCATATTGGTATTTCATCTTATCAGAAAGGTTGAGGTGGTAAAGGGTTTTGTTTCTACTGACGCCGATTGCGGGAGGCCGGTCCCCCTACTGGCAATGCAGGCGCGGCACCAAGGACCGCGAGTGATCGAGTATTTTTAAGCAGAACATCTTCCGGAACCCAGATATAACCAGCATCCTCATTGCATTCATAGAAATAGCTTATTTGCCCCGAGCTTCCGGCGGGGTTGACCACATAGTTGCACGTCGGTCCCCAGGAGTTTTGCACCTGATACTGCATCTCTCCGTTCACACATCTTCGGCCGGTGATCGTCATGGCATGATAGGCGTGCAACTGAGTGGCATCGCAGTTGACTCCATAGTTGCTGTCGGCGGTAGGTCCTGAGAAAAAGGCGGTGCAGAGATCAATTCCGAGGGGACGATTATTTTGCAAGGAGTCCCAGATCGTTCTTCTAAATAATTCCTCGCTTCTTGCCTTGGCCACTCTGGCCGTTTCCACCAGATCTTTTTCACCATCGGCCCCGATCACCGTTGGCACATGCACGGGAAAGTAGGTACTGTTACAACTTAGCTCCGCGGGAATTTGGGGCCGGGTATTCGGCACAGGCGGATTGTTGATCTGTTGCAGACATTGGGGACCGATGGCCCCCAGTAAAAAGTCATCATAATTTTGGTCCAAGCGGGCCAGCGCACTTAAGATACCATCCGCCGGCAAAGCTCCCTCATTGAGACCAACCAAGGTTCGGCCGGCACTACCTAACCCACTAAAGACATCCTCACTCAAACACATATTGGTGGTGCGAAAAAACTCCGCGCGCAGTGACTGGGGATTGGAGATCGCCATGGCGGCCTGATTTTGCCGACAGACCGGAGCGCTGGCATAGGCGATATCCCCTTCATATTTTTGTCTGAGATCTCCACGACTCTGTTGGGGTGCAATCAAAACACCGGACAGATGATGGCGAGTTTCTATCTCCTCTAGCGCGCTACTTAATTGCTCGGCACCTTGGGATTCCAAAACCCGATAGTAGCGACTTTCCACATCGCTGACCAAAGCTGGAAGAAGAGTACAACGGAAGCGTGGCGCTTTTCTTCCATTTTGCTTACCTGGATCGGGAGTTGTGGTTGCCGTCACCGCCGCCACCGTACCAAGATTTTGCAAATCCCTTTCGACGCGTACTTTTTGTCGTCGCAGCTCACGAATGTTGCGATCAATGGCCTGCCGACGATCTCTGACTTCGCTGGCGGTACCGGTTAAAGAACTTCGTTCGGCCGTCAGGCGCGTAATATTTCCATCAATCTCAAGATTCAAAGTATATTTCTCAATGCAACGATCCTGCAGGACTCTGGTTAAAACCGGAGGAACAGGAGCCACTCTGGGAAAATGACATTCCTCGGCCCCTCGCTGAAAGGTGGCACGCATGACCTCGGCCAAATGCGTACGCATGGAACGTTTCTGATCATCAGTTAAGTCGGCATAGGCATCGTAGAAATCGGCCAGACCGCGAATCAAGGTGCCCTGGTTGTAGCCTTCTCGTTCCAGTGGGACTTCATCGCGGGTACAAAGCGCATTTCGCGATTTCACCGCCTCAAAAGCGGCACACAGAAAACCACCTTCGGAGACAGTCTGCACGCGTCCGCTGAACTGGTCAGTATAGAGGGCACTGCCACGCCCACTTCCGCCGGGCGGACGGTGGGCACTCACTCCATAGGCGACGGCAATCTGCTGATAAGAAAGGTGTGGGTGTCCGGGCAGAGATGCTTCCAACATGGCCGACATGGTATTGCCAAAGCAAGTTCCCATGCCGTCTTGATCTTGCAGCTCAAAATTACCCATGGAGGCAGGCTGCCCGTTGGGGGCCTGACCGCTGAGCAAGGTTGCGCCCGAATCAGTCTGGGTACAGGTGAGCGCCAGCGCGGTCGTGCTAGACATCCAAAAAAAGAGCGAGAGAGTTAAGGCCGCGAGCTTCATCGTCCGCCTCGCTTGGCCGCGTTCATCTTGGCCGCCAACAGAAGGCCGCCTGAATCAACCATGGAGCCGTCCAAAAAAGCGCAGAAGGTGGCCTGTCGTCCTTTGGCATTGCGAGCAAAAACAATTTGGGCATTTTCGATCTTATGGCAAAGCGATGCCCCTATATTTTTACCACCGGATAAATCCGAGGCATCTAAGTCTTGCAAAGAAACAGAGGCCAACATTTTCCACACCAGACAGCTGGAAGTTGCATCCTCACAACCCTGATTTACTCTCATGCCCTTATCTTTGAGGTTCACAAAAATGATGTAATCTTCTCCAAAGCGCCAGCTTTCCAGCGTACTCACCGGCCCACTCGCCATGGCGGACAGGGCAAATGCCAGCAACCCTACCCGAGCTATTTTCTTTAGTATTCTCATTGATGACCACCCAGAATCTCTTTCGGCAAATGGGAGGGAATGCTTAAAAAAGGAAGGTTACAGGTCGGTCGTGCTTGAATGATTTAAGGGGGATAGATGCGATGGAGGATGCGGGCCCTCGCAAAATTCCTTAAAACCATTTCTACACGCGTACCCCGAGAGCTCTTTTGCCTTTTCAGGCTCAGTCTTTTTTATAAAGTCTGAGTAAAGGCCGCACGCTCTCATATTGCCGCCCAAACCATCTCGGCAGGATTTTTCAAAAAGTTTTGAAGCACGCTCAGATCCATTATCCTTCAAGCTGAGCCCCAGCTCCAGACAAGCAGAGGTGTCGTCTGCACGACACAAGATCTCTTGGATTTCCGCAACTCTCGCGCCATCATGTTTTTCTTTGGCGTCTTTTAATAAGACCGCGCATTCGCTTCTCAAGGCCCTTGCATCCAGGTGGGCTTCGTTGCAGAGACTTGCGGCCATGCTTAATCGATTGGCCTGATTCAGTCTTTTATCCCGTTCCTGCCACCATTCTCGAAACGCGTCAGCGTTGTAGCTCACTAAAGCGGCGACGACCAAGATGATAAAACTAATCATCACTGGTCCATGAATAGAAGACGAAATTTGCTTCATCCTGTGCAGATTACCTCAATTTTTCTCGTTTGAATAATCGAAGCATACTTCCGATGGGGAAGTGCGATGTGTCTTTAGTAAAGGCCGGACTCATCCAGAAGAACTCTATTTGAGAGTGCAGAGATCGGAAAGATTTCCTCAATCTTAGACTGCACTCTTATGATGTCATACTCAAAGGCCAAGCTTGGAATAAGCTGCTTTCTGGCAATGTCCATTTCTCTCAATTTGATAAATCCAAGAGTCTCAAGCGTCTTACAATCTTTGTAGACGTGAGGGTATTCGCGATTTAAAAGTTTTGCCAATTGATTCATCGACTCGGGATGAAATCTGGCAATCGCCATCAATATTTCCAACTTGTTTGATGACATGGCCCTTTTAAATGTTTCAATTGAATCGAACGAGATGGTGTCGCTGGAATGATCTAGCTTCTTTTCATCAAACAATGAGCTTTTAACATCTTTCATAAAATCCTCCTGAGAGGAAAAGACGATATTAAGTATTTTAAGTCCCATTTAATAACTCCTTCAGCTTGCTATCAAAAGTATTCCAAGCTTCTTGCCAACTGGTCGTGTGTACCTGCACTCTCGAATCATGAACCTCTGGTAATTTGTCGTGATCGTGAAAACCCAACGGTTCATGGTTATCGATCAGCACAACCAGTTCAAAATCCTCACTACCGCGAACTTTCTCCCTGAATACTCGAAAGACACATTTTTTTCCGTCAGGAGGAAACTTCTTCATGTCCGAGGTCTGCTCAATACTGACATCTATTTTGCACATCCGGCCTTTGCTATCAGTGAGCACCCGCTGACTTTTAATTGGTAACTTTGGACTCATACCCATATCCTCACTGGGTATATACTCTTATAGTATATACCATTTAAGTATAGATTGCCACAACCTATTTAACTACACGATTTTAAAAGCGGTAAGCGTCACCACCAACTCTCTGCAAAGTAAGCAAGTTCACACGGGCCCTTTTCACATCTACACCGGAAAGTCTGAGTAGCGATCTGAGCGTACGGAAGACAATTCACTTGTTAATCTCAATTGTCCCAATGAACAATCTTAAAACCTTCGCCCCATGGACATATTTCCATTCTGGAAAACGCTGATAATGCAATGGCCGCAATTGGAGTTGCCCCACAAAACCGGACCCTTTTGCTAAACCACGCCGCAGTGGAAGTGCGATGTGTCTAGTGACGGATTTGGGGTTGAATTGGACTTCACGTCTGGGTCAGCAACCACCATATTCATCAAGGAAGTTTTACCGTCTTCAGGGTCCTGATCAATCACAACGCGACTATTTTCAAGAATCTCCCGATACATTTTGGCAGGAACCTTTGGATATTTTTGTTCAATCAAACGAACCAGATTGTACAAAAGGGCGAGTCACCTAGCCTTTGGCGTTTATGACAGCAAAGCTGATAGGCCATCAATTTTATTCTTCAAATTCGGCCTGTTCCATGTTGGTTACAAATTTGTTAAATGCCCCCGATGCCGTCGGCATAATTGAATCAAGATTCACTCTCGTGACGTCTTGGTTAGTTGGAGCATCTGGAGGGAGATATGTGTACAAGATTACATACTGGCCAGTTCGAGTTGTACCTTTCTTGGCCGGCCTCGGGAAATCAACTCTCGCGCTCAGTGGGCTGATCTTTAATTCTTCTCTGTAAATCACGCTCTTCCCTTCTAAAGAAACTCAAGATGGGAATCGCGCTCTCGTTGGTCTTGAGAGCATACTCAATAATGTCGTCCATAATCTTGGCCCTATCATTATTATAATTGGTTGAAGGAATAAGTTTTACGGGCATCTATCCGACCTTTGTTTTTTTGCCCTTTAATTTTTCATACTTGGCAATATATTCTTGAAGAAGCTGGTCGTGTTCTTCTTCCACATCAAGATCAATCTCGGTCGCACTTTGTCCGTTCAGATGTTGCAAAGTCGAGATCAAGCTTTTTTGAAGATTCATGACTTCTTCCTTCATCTTCACAAATTCATTCTCACTCAAGAGAACAAACCTTTCGGCCCCGCGATTGATTGTATGCGATCCACGATCAGACGGTTAAACCGATTGCCGCTTGAATGGCAAAAGTTTTTCAAAATCTTCAACGGTCTTTGCCTTGGGAATTTCGGCCACCAGCCGGGTCATGTACTCGTTGATCTCCAGGCCGTTGAGCCTGGCCGTTCTCACAATCGAATAAATGTTGGCGCTAGCCTCCGCTCCGGCAACTGTGTCACTGAACATCCAGTTTTTTCGGCCTAAGGCGAAGTAGCGGATTTGTCCTTCAATTAAATTATTATCTAAATC
>MEPP01000006.1 GCA_001769855.1 Bdellovibrionales bacterium GWA2_49_15
AAATCTTACAGTTAAGTTTGAGGAGTGTGACGTTTTGTGGGCCGGCGAGTTATGAGTTTATTTTTCGTGGCGAGTTACGAGTTTATCGGGCACAGGATTTAACAAAGTCCACAGAAGAAGCATCCGATGAAGAAAACTGTCTTCCTTATCAAATGAGCGATAAATTACGGGCTGCCCACGGTTACATATAAGCCATTCTCTTTTCATTGCCAGCCCCCAGTTTCCATACTTTTCTCGATGATATTCAGACGTATGGAAAGGGATATCGGTGAACGATATCATTGGACTCTCAAAGGATAATTGCCCCACCTCTACCTGGAGCTTTTTTGCCATTTGAGGATGAATTTTTGACATTTCCCTGCAATTAGAAAATTTAAAACCTTTCAAAATTATATTTTTTAAAATGATGAAACATTCTTCCTCTGGCAGGGTATAGTATTCTTTTGTTGCTTTATCGCGACGACGACCAAACCAATGCGTTGGATAAATTGATGTGTGTAATGCCATACCCGTTTTTCTCACTGTGAAAAATCAATTTAACAATCAGGAGTAGCTATAGACTTCTTGTTCGTTCGATAAATACAAACGCTGAAGGCAAGGTTGCTCAGGGACAATGCTCCCTTGCATGATGACAGTGCGCGCAAGCAATGAACCATCCTTTTCCTGACCTTCAATGGCTCGCAACCAGTATGGATCTGAGTCAGGCGCTTCATCGACGTACTCTAAAACAACACTTCTGTTGTTTTTAAAGATCACCTTACGTTCGCCTATTTCGGGAAGATCAACGACGCAGCACGCAACACCAATTTGCACAGGGGTACAGCTGGCCTGCCCATAGAGGTTAACATTACCAATCGGGTAATGGTTGCTAGAGTTATTGGCCCCCCATATCCAAACAGTTCCATCATCTTTGAGTGCCCATGAATTCTCTCCCCACTTTTCCGTAGAAATAGCAACAATTCCAGTTAACCCAACGGCTTGCACAGGCAACGAGCGATTGATGAGACTTCCATCTCCTAGTTGGCCAGAGTTGTTCCTCCCCCAAGACCAAACTGTTCCGTCACTTTTAAGTGCAATCCTATGATTACTACTCTCACAAATCGCAACCACATTGGTTAACCCAAATATTTGCGAAGGTGAATAGTGACCTGTCTTTTTTCCATTTCCGAGTATGCCGTAATAATTCTCACCACCCCATGTCCAAACAGTCCCATCATTTTTGAGCGCCATACCAGCATAAACTGCGATAATATCACTAAGGTTTTTGACTCTTTCTGGTAACCAATGGCCAGGAGTAGAATTTCCAAGGCCCAATTCACCATGACCATTGTAACCCCATGCCCAAACAGAACCATCCTGCTTAAGAGCAATTCCATAGTTACGACCAGTCGCAATGGTGATAACGTCAGTCAGTCCTATGACAAGTCCGGGAATCTCGCGATTAAAACGTTTTCCAGTCGTGGTACCATCACCAAGCTGCCCTTCATCATTCCCCCCAGAGGCCCAAACAGTTCCATCATTTTTAAGTTTTAGTGAGCCCGAAGCTACACGCCATTCACTTCCAGAAGTCCCATCCACAATGGGCCCTCCAGTATTGCTCCTCCACGGTAAAAGCTTTCCATCCTTCCCGACAGCTGCGGAGTGTGGAACAAAAGGCAGTTCTATAGCAGCTGCAACAAATGACTTTATGCCACCGCCGCGAGTTTTTATGGGTTTTATACTCATACAATTTATGCAATGCTGTTCAACGCTAAAAAGTTTTTTGATTTTTTGTGGCATCACCATGGGCATAATAACACCCATGAAACGTGACTCCAGATTAAATTTAACAATGATCGGACTAATTTCATTGTTCAGTTCAAAAGTAACTTCATCTTTCTCAATAACAGATAAAATATCCATTAAGTGTTTTATATTTACACTAAACAACATTTTCCTACCGGTATAATCAATATCCAATATTGCACGAGCATGGCCAAGTAATGGATGACCGGCAATTAATGTTAGCTCCTTCTTAGAAATTTTAACGTGTAATGTTCGTTCGCCAATTGTATTGGAATATTCCTTTTTTTCTTCAGCGACGGTATATAGTTTTTTTGCAGCATCAAGGAGCAATGTTCTATTGACTGTGAATTTAAATGCAGCTTTATCAGGCATGACAGACTGGTACTTAGGGAATCTCCCCGTGATAAGCGGAATAGACAGAAAATGTCGCTCAGACGAATTTAGTAAAAGATAGCTGCCATTAAATGACATCTTTATTGCAGAGGCACCTAAGTCAATCATTCTTTTGATGGCACTCACGCCTTTGGATGGAACAATTACTCCCTGCACAAGCGGCTCAAGTCGTGATTTATTTTTAAAATTAATTTCATAAATTGCCATGCTGTAACGATTGGTTGCAATGAACCTTAATTTTGAATATACATTCTGAAGAAAGATTCCACATGTTTCATCATAATCAGCACCCGCATAATTGTCGTCATCATCATCAACTTCACTCATAGGAAGTGAAGTGTTTGATACTATATTCTTTAGTTCTTCTGCTAGGACTTCGCTAGATTGAGATAACGATTGAAATTCTATTTCGGAAAACATATACGATCGCAAAACTGAAAGCGTAAATTCAGCGCTCTGACATTTGAGACCAAGAGTATTTGTTAAGTTATCTATACTTAAAGAAATATCTTGCTTCGGTTGATCGATAAGTATCTTTAAAAGGATTTCGCCATCAACACCAAAAGACCCTTCGCCTGTAATGTCTGCATTTAACACAATTTTTGTAGATATATCTGAATCAGTCCCTGTAAGAATGAGTATATTTTCTGAAGCAGAGAATAGGATATGTTCTGGGCCAACAGTGCCAAAGCGAAAGGAGTACTCGATCTTCTTCTTGGGGATAGGCAGAATAGCTTTAAGAGCTTCGCCAAGGATGTCAGCCGAGATGTTTATTTTCATTAAGAGCACCGAATCCTAATATTTGCAGAAAGGCCCAGCAGATAAGGCTTATTTCGTTTTTCTTAAGCAACGTGACTAGCAAGATGAAAGAGAAAAGTAAAATCGCGCCAAACTGCGTCCCTATCGTCTTGATTTCTGGGCAAAATCAAAAAGAGTATTGCTTAAATATAAGGAGTGATTTTTCATTTTTCTGCAAAATTGTTGTTGACACTATTATTTCTGCGCCCAAATAAAAAAGATGAGTGACAAATTATCTGGAAGTTGCATGCGAGACTAGAATTACCTGGAAAGTATGAAGGAAGATTTCGCAAGCATTGTATTAGTTGCGTTGCTCATGAAAAGTATCACGCCCCACCACCCCGACAGGAGACAACTCGCGGAATAAATTTCTTGCAACCAATGATACTAAACTTTGAAGTTCTCTGAAAGTGGGATGTCGATGGTTTCGTATTGCGGTTCTTTCCCCATATAGACATCAGACAATTTGCTCAGCGAGGTTTTTAGGTGTTCTTTTAGGACAGACTGACTCCACGTTTTTGTGGTTGGACTCCATCTATATCCAGACTCTCTGAGGAGAGATCTGCTCTCGTACGGAGTATTATTCAGTTTTACGATAACGCGAGGAGCATGTGCATTTTGATAGAGTTCTTGCACATAATGTTTATCTTGATCAAGCAAGTGAACCAGCATCTGTGCATCTTGCAGCGCTCGATGAGCTTTCGAAAAAAAACCATGAAAAGCAGCAAGCATTTGCAATCCTGAAGACGTGCACCCATGCTTAACCCAATCTATCTGACGTAGCGAGCAGCCCCAAACCGGACGACTGGAGTAAGTGGTGTTGCGATCAATGAAAGACCTGTCAAAGAAAGCATTATGGGCTACAACAAGATGCGATGAATCAATTAGTTTTGCGACGGCATTCCAGTCAATTCGTTGATTTTTTAGGTCTGAATTCTTTATTCCGGTAATTCTGGTAATCAGTTCGTTAATAGGCTTCCCGGGGTCTTGTAAATGATTGAGCGATTCACCCTTACCAACTATCTTGCCACTTTCTGCCTCAAAGAAAAAAACCTGAAGGCCTACTTCGATAACCGAGTCAGTGAATCGATCCACGCCGGTCGTCTCAACATCAACAGCGCAACCGACCTTGATATCAGTTTCAGCCAGTTCGTCTGGGCCAATCGGTTTTAATTCCAAACCTGAGAAGCGTTTCAGAATTACTGTGTTTCCATCGCTAGAGATAGTACGCCAAGAATCCACGGTCGAAAGATCTCCCAATTTCTTATTTTACAAACGATTGTATTTTGAAGACCATACTTTGTCACAAGATTATTGGAGACCCATGGTTGCACAAACCAATCCCGACAAGCTCGACGACTTCCTACGTCTTTGGATTAAATCTAAAGTTCAGGAATTCTATCGCCTAGATTCGTATTTGAAGTATGTACAGAGCGACATTGTATTGAGTCATTTCATGATAAGTTTGATGTCAGCTCGTTCATTTGAGGAACTAATTAAAGGACTGGCTACCTCCGACTATCGAAACGGTCTCAAGTTGTCCCGAAAAGGGGACGGCAAATCTTTTTTCGAGTATCCGTCGCTTGCATTTCAACTTCAGAGCTTAATCAGCCTCTGGCCTGATATATGTGCACTCTATACAAAAAAGAAATTTCTTGAAAGTGGCGATAGATTCGGACATCGTCCAAACCTCCTCTCAAATTTTGCAATGCTCTCCTCTAGTAGCTCAGTCATTGAGAAGGACATACGAGTGAACTGTGCTCTCAAAATTCCCTTTCAAGAAGACTATCCTGCTTTTAAGAAATCTGCCGTCGAACAGGCTGGAAAAATTCTAAAATCATCAAAGAGCGGCAACACAAATGTTCTAGTCATTCAATCTGACATCGAAAAGTTTTTTCATATGCTTAAAATACAAGCCGTTTCGGATTTTGTTAAAAGCAATTTCCCAGACCTCGCACAGAATTCTTCCGATTTTTTTCTGAGGCTTAACAAGGATTTTAATTTTTCATCCCTGCCAATCGGTTGGGCATTGAGTGGAATTTTTGCTGACCTGATTTCTGTAGGTTTTCATGAAATTTTAAATAAAGAACTCAATTCCCGCCTCAAAAGTCAGCTTGCTTCGGTCAATATTGATAATTACGCCAAGAAAATATTGTCGGCGGAGGAGTTGAGTAGCGAGTGGATTAAAAAGCTACCAGGTCTGATTGAGACCTCGAATATTATGTACAAGAACGTAGTGAGCTACGTTGATGATTTTATTTTCTTTCTTGAATTTAGCATCTCCGAGCAATTCAAGGAGGAAAAGTTGTTAATAAAAGCATTTGAGCGCCTGATAACTCATCTCGTATTGGACATTTCCGAAACTCTCATCAACTCGATATTCCCTGAAAAATTAAATTTGAAGCTTTACCGACCTGACGATGAAAAGGGGAAGCACTTTAGCTTTGATCGTTCAAACATCGATACTTTGAATTCTAATTTCTTCAACATCGCCCAAAACAACACACCATCTGATCCTGAAGAACCGAATCTTTGGACAAGATTGGACGAGTTCCTGTTGCCAGCGGACAACGACTTAACTTTGAATGAGCGGACACAGTTTTTTTCGCATTTGGCAAATATTAGGCACAAAGTTCTTGAGGGTGAGAAACTCGATGAGAGAGAGCTTGAAGATATCTTTCGCAAGATCCTTTTAAAAATGCAGGGCACCGAGGCCAAATATATTGCCTCGGTGATGCGCCTGATTGAAGTTTTGGTTGTCAGTGACTTGACACAGTATTTCGATTTCGGAATGAAGTTCATTTTAGAACTGCGAGAGGTGTTTGAAAAGTCTTCGAAGCCACTAGAGCTTTGGCTGCGATATTTCTCAGGATACTTTAGGGTTGTTTCGCGATTGTCTTTCGACTCACGGTTCAAATTTTTTGATGACTTTGAGAGATTTATTGTCTTCTGGGCGAAGAGTGGGGGAACCATCGATGACCGGGATCTGCTAAGCGCAATAAGAGTGACCTTTCTCATTCGATACGTTTTGAATACAACAAAAGATGTTCCGGCGTGGATTGAAGGAATGACCAGGAAGCGGCAAGTCCAAATGAATAGCGGAGCACTTTCTTCTCAGTTCCTGGCCTTCAACATATCTTCAAAATCTCGAAAGTTCCGCATTCATGTTAATCAGGCCTCTGACAGCATCGCTATTTCTGCCCTTTTTAGGGAGGCAATAAAGTACAGAAAAGTCGGTGTATCCGAATTCAGTACTATCGGGAAAAAAATTGGAAAGAAGCTCGGCATCGAGTCAGCAACAAATTTTGTGAATGCAAGTGCTTATAGTGTCGTCCCTCGGTGGAGCACGTCCGAAGTTGAACAATTTTTATCAGGTCTGAGTTCCATTACGTCCGCTCAGTATGCTAATATTTTTACCCGCCTGCTCAAAAGGGCGAAAATCCACAACAAGACCATTGGTAACACATACTGTGCTCGTTTGAAGCATGCCAAGAGTGTTCTCGTTGATGCACCCGACTCACGGATTAGAAATATCCCTAGGGCATTTGGTGCCGACGATCCAAAGGACTATCGCTCCAGGCTGTTCTACCTGTTGACTCTGCAATCAAATTCTCTCCAAGATCTACAAAGGGCCTATCTTGCTTCACTTGCTCCTATCGATTTTTTTAGAGATTTCAATTTTCTTCACACGCCAATTGCTTCGCGAGTGTCTGGTCTAGGGTTTATCCAAATAATTCGAGAATTCATGCACTGGCCACGAAATTCATTTTCTTCCGCACGGCTTTTGGTTGTTGCCAAAAAAGTGATTGCTCGTGAATTGAACGTTCATTTACAGGGATCTTCCGCATTGAAGCAATTCAAATCAGATGGCGTCACTATCATTAACCTGAATGAGCTTGGTTCACCATACCAGAAAAAGGAACGAGGACTTCTTCTGACTCTATGTCCGATTAGTATTGACGCTGAAAAGGATTTTGACACAGACGCTGGCTTGGCTTTTGCACCAGGGGTTCATGAAAAGCTTGATCTGAGAATTGAATCTGCAATCAACGAGGCAAAGAAGAGAGGGGCAAACGCAATTGTTTTCCCAGAACTTTGTCTACCAAGACGGTACTTACTTCGGTATCTCAAGATGTGTGCAAGTCGCGGACTACTTCTTATAGCTGGGCTCGAGTATTCTTCTGATCATTCGGTGAAATGTAGGAATTCTACTATCATTTCAATCCCTATTCAAAATAGCGACACGCTATTTGGCCGAAAGTTTATTGCATTTGAACAAGACAAGCATTTTCCTGCTGCGAGGGAAAAAGAATGGTTGGAGACAGGAACACAGTTCAGATATCAGCCGGGAAAGAATCTTTTTATTTTCAATTCAAAAAGATACTTGAACTTTGCTATCTTAACATGTTCCGATTTTCTTTCAATGAGACTTCGCCTAAAACTCCAGGAAAGAATTCAGACAGTATTCGTCCCAGCTCAAAATGATGATACCACAACATACAACCACATTGCGGAAACCTGCATTCGAGATCTGCATTGTTTTGCTGTCGTCTGTAACAATCAAGAGTTGGGAGCTAGCTTTGTTTTTGCACCCTTCTATAAGAAAAACCGGCGCGTCGTCTTCAATAAGGAGGGCTCTACTTTGCCAGAATTTCTTACGATGAAGTGGAATCCCAGCGCGGTATTGAAATCTCAGGGAGCAGAAAGTCAGACACCTTTTAGGCCGAAAGACAAGGCGACGGTGAATCCCGTACTAGCGGAAATGAAGCAGACACCCCCAGATTGGGGGCATTGAGTGGCAGAAGTGCCATGTCCCCAGCGTGAAGTATCAGGTATACGGCACTATTATTTCGTGCTCTTAATCCTATTTTCAGGATGCGCTTCATTAATGTATCCCTTGAATGAGAAAGTCTCATTTTCCACGATTCCACCTGATGCAAAAGTGGAAGTAAAAAATAAGACGTGCCAAACTCCTTGCGTCCTTGAGATAGAGGCCACACAAGACGCGAATGTCAATATAACCAAGGCAGGATATCAAAATGAAATTTATGTTCTAAAAACTGATCTTCGCAGTGGTTGGTATTGGGCAAATATTTTCTTTTGGCCAGGATTTTTTATTGATGAAATGGATATGGGCTATGGGAAATTCAAAACTGATTCTGTACTGGTACAGATGGATGATTTAACGAACCCAAAGCCGAAAGTAGATTTGCCCTTGGAACAGAACGAATCAATCACGTTTTTTAGCAGAGAAAAAAGAAACTTTATTTCGCTGGAAGCATCAGCGGGATTTGCCCTTAATTTTGCGATGATGCCCATGAGCACACCATACGGCGTAGGAGTTTTTTGGGGTGCCGCCAATTGGGATATTGGAGTAAGGATTTGGCGAATCATACCAATTTATGGTCAAGGAACCAGTAGATATACTGCCTACAGGCAGGGCTGGTATAAGAACAAAACGGGGAGCATTTCCGATAAATCAGAACCTGATTATGAACTCCATATCCACGGGCGAGAAAAGATTTATGGAGTTAAACTTGAGTTTGCAAATATCAATCTTCAGAAGTATTTCGACTCTCTCTCCTTCAGGGCCATGTACTTGAGACAACAAGGGAGTGGCCGATTTGATCTGAAAAAAATGGAAATCCTAGATGAAAATGGTAACCGCTTAGAAAAGGCCAAGGAGACGACTACACAATACACTGATATTACCTACTCACAAGAGCAAATTGGAGTCGAAACGCTCGCTCACATAGGAAAGACATTCTTTTCGAGCTTCACAACCACCATCCCATTCAACATGCGATATCAAGATTCCAGACTACCTCAGCTTGTTGAATCTAGCGTATTTCGAGGGAGTCTATATAATCTATTTTATATTGGACTAAGATGTGGTTTTATTTTTTAAAAATTTTATCGCCTCCAAACTTTCGATGCATCTTTCGCTATCTTTTTTCTGCCAAGATCCCCACCTTATCCTGAAGCTCATCACCCATTTTCCTTTCTGCTTTCAATCTTATCGTCACCACACCCATCCAAGTCATCATCCAAAAATAATCAAATCAATCGCATCAACTTCTACACTTATCACACGGAAGCAACTTACCCTGACTACCTTCTATCTACTTGTTGAGAGAGCGTGGTCAAGGGTATGTTGCCGGCCCCCGAGAATTTAATGATTACAGGTTGATGCGCCCTAAATAGTACCAAATCCGCTAAACACCCGATTCTCTTGGTTGCTGTCCTCTGAGATATGGTCGACGAACTTTAAAGAAATACACTTCCTGCCGATATGTATTTTGTAATAATCTGTATTTTGATTTAGGCGGGAAAGTTGTGAATCAAATTTTGGCATTGCTGATGCTATTTTTTTTTATGTCTTGCGGTCAGGACAGGCCACCTAAACCAAGTTCCGTATCTATGCAGGCTACATCTGCCAAGTATGGAGTGCTTGTAATAAAAACCAAAACAACGGGATGCTCTAGAAGTGTCACAATCATCGTCACTACCGGTAACAAAGATAGTGATACTAAGCGCCTTAGTATGAGCAACGGTGAGGAGAATAAATTTCCCATAGTCGAAGGTAAGCATTATTTAGCTTATCTGGAAGATATTTTTTGTCCCGGTGGTATATATACCGACACTGGCTCCGCCATTACTCGAGAGTTTGATATAGTAGGTGGTCTTGAAACCAAAATTGAAATCTGATTTTGAGCAAATTGCTGTGTGCTTGCTGGGTTTATGGCTAAGCGCTGTTTCATAGGATGGAAAAAAAATATTCAACAGCCCCTCATTTCTTGCTTAATTCAACAAGCTGTTTGCAAGACTCATTCCCCCCCATATCGCAAGACTTATTCAAAAGTCGTCTAGCCTCGGAGATGTTTCCCTTCTGCTTCTCGATGAGACCAAGATAATAACACCCGGCAATAGTGCCTTCACCGTCACATGCCTTTTCCAATAATCGTTTAGCCTCTGTGAAATTCCCCTGTTGCATCTCGAGGCGACCGAGAGTGATACACCCACCCATATCCCAACCATTCCCACCGTCGCATGCCTTAGTCAAGTATCGCCTCGCCTCAAGAATGTTTCCTTTTTGCCCTTCTAAAAGACCGAGATTGTAACATGCATCCCAAAAGCTGCCATCGCATGCTTTCCGATAGAACATCCTGGCATCGGCAAGATTTCCTTGTTTCGCCGCAACATCTCCAAGTGAGCGACATCCTCTTATATCTCCTTCAGCACACACTTTTGTAAAAAGGCGCTTGGCTTCTCCGACGTTCCCTTGTCCTTCCTCTAGAAGACCAAGATCAAAGCATCTTCTCATGTTGCCGCCATCGCATGTATCACGATAAAACTGCCTGGCCACAGGGATATCTTTTTCACCTATTAAAATAGCAGCTTGATCAAAAATTCCTTCCAATGACCCACCATCAGCAGCCATGCTGAACAGTCGTAACGCCTCCGCGATCTTTCCTGCCTTGTATTCAACTGAGCCAAGATTAGAACATCCATCCATGTTTCTACCATCACAAGCTTTTTTAAAAAGTCGTTGTGCTTCAGAAACATTGCCTTTTTCTTCTTCTATTTTCCCAAGATCAGAACATGCTTTCAAATATCCACTCTTGCATGCCTTGATATAATACTTCTTCGCCGCAACTTTGTGTCCCTTCTGATATGCGGATACCGCGAGCGCAAAACATTTTTCAGGAGCATCTAAGGCACAATCCTTTTTAGAAAGTACCCACTTTTGTTTTGGAATTTTTGCATCTATAATCTCATTAGTCGTTGCTCTTTCCTTTTTGATTTCAGGTCCAATTATGGCAGCGCAGTTTTTTTTAGCTTCCTGAAGTGTCAATACATCTGGCGCGACTGTGAAAATATAGGAAATTCTTTTTGAAACAGCTTCACAGTTTTTATCTTTCAGCTTTGCAAGTTCATCGGTTGCGCTAATTGCCATATCAAGTACCTGTGCTTTTCGCTGAATGATGTCCTTCCTGAAAGGAAATAGCCGGGAAGCGATTGCGAGATATTGAAGACCACTAATTGAATCTTTTCCAATAATGCTCATCTCTGCAAGGTTTTTCAAATCTTCTATCGCTCTATAGCTTACATCGAGCTTTTCCGGATCACTGTCTTTTTGATTTTTTGCGGCCAGGTATTCCTTTACTGAATTCGGAAGTTGAACTGCTTCGGTATTTTCGTATTGTTCCAGCGCCCACGTGTTATTAAGAAGCACGCCCCCAACAAAAAATGCAAAAACCCAAGACTCCATAAAACTCCTTTTTCGGGTTCGGTTCTATTTCAAGACGTGCACATCTTTTGTTGCAGGCAGTCTCATAGATCAAAACTCCCTTACCGGTGCCGCAATATTTGCCAAATCCTCATTGGTCATCGGTTCAATTCATTCTTCAAATTTCAAATCAAAAAAATTTTCCATGAGTTTGGTTTTTTCTTCTTTTTCTTTCTAGGCGCGTTGGACACATTCCCGAAAAAGACGACCTTGCTACATTAGCTTACCCTGCTATCTGAAACTACCTCATAATATAATTTATTTAAAATTGGGGTAAGATCACAACGATCTTCGATAATTATAACGCACTATATCTCTCATCCGTGAGAGACTTTTCGCAAGAGAGTCTCTCACAAATGAGAGACAGGTGGATGCTCCGCGTCGCAACTCAAAAGCACCTTTAAATCCCATCATTCTAAACGTTTACTGAATTTCCGCTGCTCACATCCATCGCTCACACAACTCTGGCACGCCTTTGCACTTCCTCCCGTGACCATCAACCGCTGTAAGGGAGGAAACATGAACGGATATTACCGGCCAAAGGCACACGGGCCGATTCAGGAGCTGCGGCCCCTTGAATTAGATGAAATTGAGTACATCAGCGAAGACGAACGGCCCGAGGTGAAACGGGTTTTGGATGAAGCATGGAAACATCGCTGCCCGCGCTGCGGAATTGTCTCGTGGATCATCTTCCATGAGCCACATTGCTCGGAATGCAATTGGGATTCGTTAACAGATGCGAGCAGGAATGGTGCCTTATGCGTGAGCTAAACCACCTCGCTCAAGCAGCGAAGCGACTACTCAATGCCCTTAATCGTCAAACTTATTTCCAAGTGCGGACTGGAAACGGGCTTCACTGGATCACCGCTGAACGGTGGCTCCAGGAACAAAAAGACAAACATCTAAATCAGGCCATTACAGGAGGATTCTCTTATGAACGCCCAAGTGCAAGACATGACCATGAAATCCGTGCGGCGGAAGTTTTACCGCCTTCAAGCATTTCAGGGGAAGAAAAACGCTGATGTCATAAAACCTTTAGGAGTCGATATGAAACTTTTTATTATTTTTCTACTTTTAATTTGTGCAGCCTGCTCCTTGAAATCAAACAAGGATGACGGCAACACAAGCGGCGGAGATGCACGGCACACCGTCCTTCAAAACGGCCTTGACCCAAACCTTGATAGTGATGGAGATTTTGTCAAAAATGCGGATGAAATTTCCTCTGGGCGAAGTCCGATGGTCGCCAATCTCCCTGAGTTAACCATTCACTTTTTGCAAAACTATAAAATTACGGCAGATGCCAAGTCATTTTCCACAGGTGAAATCAAAAAGATTGTCATTGATACAAAAATTGGTCGAAATAATCCCAATTTTAAATATCGAGTGGGCGAGCTATTTGCTTCTTCTCATGTACAGAGAGTGGCAGCATCGGTGGGCCGTTTTTCTTCTCATTCCACTGGTGAAATCTCCGTCAACGATCTTTCGTGGGTAAAATACCCGGATGTTGACCCGGCTTTTTATTCGCAGCAGGTGCTATGGTATAAAAAGTATTTTGATTCGCCCGACTTTGAAATTGAAAACTTAAAAATCACACTAGAAAATACGGTAAAGCTCAAAGGCAACGGGCATTATAAAGCAGTTAAAAATCTCAAACTCAATTTCTATTTTTATAACTACGAGACACAGAACTATGAGGTGGTCGGTGCCAAGGTGGTGACGCGCCATTTTGAAGCGGGTGTGGTGGAAACGTTCGAGGTTGAGTTAGACAACGTGTCCACGCAACTCATCGAAGATAATTACTTTAAAAAAGGTGAATTCATTATCTCGGAAGTATCCGACTACGAGATTCCAGAACTCTACACCACCTATGAAACTCTAGCTCGGTCAGTAAAAAGCAAGTGTCTTCCCGTCATTGTGGCGACGCCTCTTTTAACCTCTACTTCCTATGTGAGTGTTGATGGAGGCCAGAAGAACTCGACATTCTCTCATATTCTCTCTCATCTTTATGATAAAGGCGTCAAAATTGAAAATGATAGATTGGAGAAAATTAACGAATTTGAAAACAATCTCCCAAACTTTACGCACCTAAAGGAAGTTGCAGCACTTGATAAAGTGGGCAAATGGTTTGTTTTAACAAGGCCCATGAAAGAAAATTATCTCGATCATGAGTTTACACAAGCAGACGTGATTGTTTTGTCTTATGTCACTGGGCAAGTTTTGGCGAGACAAAGCATCGAGAAAATATATTCCTATGAGGGAAATCTTTCAACGACCGACTCAGTCGCGCTTACCCCGCTGGGACCTGCTTCAGAAAACAGTCATATAGAATTTCAGGTTGCTCCAATCAAAAAAATAGGTGAGGAACTTGGCAGCTTCCAAGATGCTTGGGTGAGTGCGGGAGGTTCGTGTGGGCAGAATTGCGTGAGATCTGAGTTTGATTGTCGAATTAGCATCAATCTTTTCAAACCCATTGAACCTGGACTGTCGCTCTCACCTGAATTGCCGGAGTTTAAAAGAATGTTTTTGATCGTGGGTGAACAGGAGTTTTCTCTCTATCAACTCTGGAAAGACAAACAAATTGAAATTCAAAACCTACACAGCAGCATCCATATAAAAATCCCCGACATAAGCAAGATAAAAGAAATTGTACCAACTGACGAGGCCGAACTCTCTTTGAAGATTATAGCTTTTAAAGACACCGTTTTTCACGGGGTAAAACTTAACAGCTTTACGGGGCGTAATCGAGCAGATTGTCTGCCACTCCTTACGAACTTCGCAGGCCCTAGGGGATTTCCTATCTCTGTAGAGTCCGCAGAATTTGCAGGATGGCGAGGTGGAGTAAATTGGAATGCTATCAAGCTCGGCGAGAACAAGACGTACTTTCAGGGCATGGAAGTCGCCGTAACCTCAGTCATTAACAATTACTTTAACTAGGGAATAACTATGAGAACTATGTTTTTACTTTTTTTATTCTTGCTCTCTACAAACTCCTGGGGAGTTAATCTTAAGGCCTCAGCCGATAAACTCGCCTCAGAAACAACACGGATAGGCTTTGGTCTTGCTCTCTTTGGGCTCGTCCTTTCCGCCATCTACTTCATGATTGGCAGACAAGATGCCGGACAAAAAATGACTCAAGCGCTTCTTGGTGTTTTTATTTTAATGCTCAGTCCCTCAATTTTAAGTTTCATCAAGGGATTGGCCTAATGAGAAAATATCCAAAATTTTTAAAAATGCTGCCTGAGTTTTACGGCCTTGGTTTTCCTGACTTATGCGTTCTGATGGCCATCCTGTACTTGTCCATGCTTTTTAATCTTCGCCCGGTGGTAAGTATCGTCTTCAGTGGTCTTGCCATTCTTGCTTTCAAATTTATCCGAAAGAACATGGATTTTATCGGATGGATTCTGCCCCGTGAGAAAGAAGTTGTTCTACATGATGTAAGGGAGGAGACCAATGATTCCACTATTTCACGTTGAGGAAAACAAACTGACCTCTCTTAACGGGGAGGTCAGCACCTTCTTTGAAATTTTAGGCCCTGATCTTGAAGGATTGGACGAAAGTGCGGTGGATCGAGTCTTTACTGATTTGGAAAATGATCTGATCAACACGGTGGATGTCTTCAAGCTTTATTGGTTGGGCGGCAAGCTGTACTTGAACTGCTTTGGTGATCTTTCACTGTCACAGGGGAGTATCATTCCAAAGAATGAACCTGTTGCCACTTTTTTAAAACAAGAACAGGCCCGAGTGCAGTTCTATGATAATTACCTGACTCTCGGGAATGATTACTTGCGAATTCTCTCAGTGGAAGATTTTCCTGATACGATCAGACGCTTCGAGGCCAACTCATACTCAGATTTTGTCGTATGCTTTAAAAAAATTCCAAAGATTGCGGCAAAAAGCAAAATCAATTTCAAGCGCAAGCTTCACTTCTCGGCGCTCTTTAAGGGGATGCGCGATTTAGATTCTGAAAATGCCTATTATCAATCGGAAGACCTATTAAACGAGGTCACGACTGATAATAAGGCACTTTTTTTGGTTGAGTGCTTTTTTCTTGTTCGCGCCAAGACCAAAGAGGCCTTGGATAAAGAAACGGATCGCCTCTTGGCCGACTTCAAAGGTAAAAATGGTTCACTCTTCAAGGAAGAACGGGCCTTAAGTTATTTCTATCAATGTCTCGTCCCAGGAGTGGCACCAAGCTTCAAGCGAAAATTGGACTTGCCTTCGGATTATCTCACTTACCTGATTCCTTTGCATCGAGATTTTGTCTTTGAAGGTGGCATTGAACTAAGCAGTCGATCCGGGAAGCCAGTCTATTTAGACCTTTTTCACAAGGAGGCCTTAAATTTTAATTGTCTGATAACGGGGCAGTCTGGCCAGGGAAAGTCGATGATGGCAAATAAAATTTTAAAGTATGAGTTGGAGCATGGAACTAAGGCCTTATGCCTTGACCTTGGAAATTCTTTTAGAAAAAACGCCCTTTATGGTGAGGGCCTAGTTTTTTCTGAAAGATTTAATCCCTTGCAGTTTAAAAATCCGCGATACCTAAAAGAATTCGTACTGTCGGCAATTGATGATCGCCTCGGGAAGAAAGAAGAAGGACGACTCTTTGAGGCCATTACAAAGATTTTAGAACCAGGGCCATGTACTAATTTCGCCAGTTTCATGCGTGAGCTTGAAAAAGAGTTTTCGGGCATCAGTTACTATTTTGCCGAACTGAATCCGTATTTCACAGATGAAGTGGTGCCGCTGAACGATTTTACTTACTGCGACTTTGGACTTTACCCGGATGCTATGAAGGCACCACTTATCATTTATCTCATTGAGTATTTCAAACATCTCATCGGCAGGAAAATCTTTGTTTTTGACGAGTGCTGGCATCTCTTAAGTAAGAACGCTGATTACATTGCTGAGTGTTTTAGAACATTCAGAAAAGAGAATGCCAGCGCTATAGCGATTTCTCAAAATATGGATGACTTTTCAGAAACGCAACTAGGCCGGGTCATTATTCAAAATACTTACTTCAAGTTTTTTTTCAAGCAGGCATTAAGTGAGTCAGAGTTTTTGGACGCGACCGGAAAATCTTTACTTGATTCCGTTTTATCAAAAAAGGGGGCATACAGTGAATTTTTATTTCTTACTGAATCTCATAAGAAACCTTTGCGTTTTTATCCTAGTCCTTTGGAATATGAGCTATTTACTTCAGATAAAAGCGATACCAATTTTTTTGACATCTACATGAAAGAGAAAGGGCACTTTCTCCCGTTCAAGGATGCAATTACCAATTACACCAAAATCAAAAATCCGCAGTGGGGGCAAAATGAAAATGCATAGAATTATCCTATTTTTCACTCTTGCGTTGAGCATGAGCGTGCAAGGTCAAATCATTAGTTCAGATACGGCACTCTTAGTTGAGCTGGTAACAATGACCGCAAGTCAGTTAAACGAACTTGAAAAGCTTGTGTCTAATGCTGAGAAATACACCGAAAAGATGCAGCACTATAATGAGCTTTTTCAAGATGAGTACTTTCGGGCCGAACGCATCATTTATATTGCGGAGTCACTGGCCTCGAAAAAAGAAATTAACGATCTGGGCGAACTCAACTCTGCTATTCGGGAATTGAAATATTCGATGACAGAAATGAAGGAGCTAATGCGTGAATACGCCAAGATCAAAGGCGATGAAAATAAAACGAAGGCCCAGGTCAAATCTGAAAAGAAGGTTAATCAAAAAAAAGAACGTATGGCGCAAGGCCAGGTACAAAAATCAATCAATGCCAGGACAACAGGGCGCGCGACTCAGCTTACAGCGCAGAATACGGCACTTCTCTATGAATCGAACGTGGATATGCACAAGACCCAACTGGAAATCTTGGAGAAGGTATCAACGACAAACCGCCTCCTTGCAGAAGACATGGAAGAAAAACGATTGGAGCAAATAGAAAAGGAGCAGTCTTACAACCTAAAACGCGCCGGAAAAGGAAGTTCAAAATGAATGTAAATATTTTGCAAGAGATGCTCCTCATCGAGGAGAAAAGTATTTTCAATCTCTATAAAGAGATGATGCAGATTGCTGGATATTTTGTCGCCCCTGTTTTTACGATTGGTCTGATTCTGGAATATTTCGGCCAAATGAATTTTGGTGCTGTCGTGATCAAGCTTTTTATTATCACCATGTTTATGAGCGCATTTTATGAAATACACACAGCCGGAGTGAAACTTTCTCTTAAGACTGCAAGCATTACCTTACAAAAAGTCAGTCCCAGAAATCTCTTTGTCAAAAAGTGGACTACGGCCAAGATGAAAACGACCGAGAAACGAGATTGGAATTTCATTCAATCATTTGCCATCCCGAATTTAAACGATCTTATCGCTACTATCTTTTTCGTTTTAAGCAAGGCCTTTATCTGGCTTTTAAAACTTATCTACTCAAGCGTTTATCATTTGACCTATGTTTTTTCTGGCATCACGGCGATTCTATATTTTCTCGGATGGACCAAGGATTCACTCAAGGGAACAGTGCAGGCCAGTCTTTGGTGCATGGCCTTGCCCTTTGTCATAGTGGCTATCTTAGCGCTGGTTGGAAATAGCATTGACGAGTCTGCCATTTCAGGAGAATTCGTCCTGGCCAAGATGGATACGATCATCTGGCTCTTTGGAGTGACGCTCCTCTTACTCATCAGTCCGATGATCACTTACGCGATGGTGAAGGGCGAAGGCATCCACTCGTTTGGTGCCAAGATGGGTTCTATGGTGGTGGGTTCTGGGATCAAGGCCATGACTCTTTATCCCATGTTTGCGGGAGGAATAAAAACTGCAACACAAGGAATGAGTCGAGTTGGTTCAAACGCTCTCATCGAGCCATCAATCAAAGAACTTCTACAAAAGGAAAATGCACCAGATAAGAGCAAGATGAAACTTCTTGAGAAAAAAGGTGGAATCAAAAGTCCACTTAGCACAGGAAGATCACTGGATGAACGTTTGAACGCAGTTGGGATGACTAAGGATGAAGCTCAGACACTATCTAAAATGCCAGTCTCACAAGCTCAAAACAGTGGCACAGGTTCAATATTTAAAAAAGTTCCAAATAGCAATTCTGGGAATCGGCCTCTAAAAAGAGAAAAACAATCGTTTCAGTTTGATAAGAAGTATTGGGAGAGCATCACTCCTGAGCATCGTGAGGGAATTAAAAAGAAGTACGGCATTGAGGGAAATAACACCAGTAAAAACAAAATTCACTATCCTCTGCACTCAGGGAGACCAAGTGTGACTGTCTCTACTCCAATTAAAATGACAGACGCACCCAATTCGCATCCGAAGAAGGGAGGTTTAAATGAACTACAATGAATTTGAAGCAAAGTTTGTAAAAGAGAACTTCAAACTAAAGATTGCCCTTGCTGTGAGCTTGATTGTCTTTTCTGTTGGGACGGCCTCTATTCTTTTAGAAAAGCGCTATTATCTCTATAAGGGCGGGGCTCTTTTTGAAGAAAGGCCGCTTGCTGAGGAAGTTTGCCGCCAGAGTTTTAGCACTTTGGCAGAGGGCAACCCCAATCCCAACGTGGTCAGCTCCGGCATTATTGATCTTGCCAATAAAGAATCGTTTGGCCTCACGATTGAAAAAATCTATCAGGTCAAATCTCTTGAAGTTGGGTCCTGCAAGATAATTTTGAAATCAGACGGCAAGCTCATGGCCTTCAAGGTCACGCTTGATGGCAGTAACTCTAATCCCTTTTACTACAAGCTGTCGCAAATTGATGAGATTCCGGCAGCGAAGGAGGATTTGTGATCTTTCATATCCTAATCAACCAGATGACGACTTTATTTTTAAGCTTGAACCTTTTAACGACCTTGAGTTTTGATAGCGAAATTGAAAGCTATCTCTACGGAGGAAGTCCAGAGGAGATGTTTTTTCAGGTAACAGGTAATAATAAAACCTTGGCACTTCGGCCTCGAACTGAGGGAGGGTTTTCAAATCTCTTGGTTATCACCAAGAATAGAAAATACTACTTTGACCTCAAATACGACAAGGCCAATCCGCATCAATTTATCGAGGTCAAGGATGGTGTGATGAACCATGCCCTCACAAAAAAGATGAAGACTGCCGATTTTCAAATTCTTGAAGGAGACAATTCAATTCTCTTTATGAATTTAAAATCTGCCGAGGTGAATGTGAATGGAGTGAAGGTTAATCATCAGGAATATTTTTCAAAGGGAGTTCCGATCATTAGAGAGGGGCGTCGAATCTTAAACTAGAACTTAAAAAAAGGCATGGACATGAAAATTTTAGCGATTTTTGTAATCGCCTTGGGAAGTTTTGACCTAAAAGCTCAAGCTCCAAGGATTACGCGACTTGGAATTCAAACAAACTCGGTAATTAAACCGAGTGCACATAGGAGAAATAAAAATGCCGAACTTATTAAGCAGATGCTTGAGAGCAACAAAAAGCTCATGGCACTTCTCGAAAAGAGGACTTCGATTCCTGTTATTTGGGAGCAAAGGGCCAAAATCCTTACGGGAAAGGTCGTCCGTGGTACTCTTCTAAACTCCATTGTCTCAACCAACTTAAGCTCACCTATTCTGGTCCTCGCTCATCCTGGCCAGGGCCTGCAACCAAAAACCAAATTCTCCTGCGCTGGCGTGACCCAAAACAAACGTATCTTAACCTTGTGCTCAAAGATGGTGACTCAGGATAAGGAAATCCCAATTGTCGCCCAGGTACTCAATCTTGATGGCACAAGTGGGCTTTTAGGTGAGTATGACGATGGGAAAGAAGAACTCATCATGGGGGCGGTTGCATCGGATTTTGCCCAGGGGATGCTTTCGGCCGCACAAACAAAACTAGCTTCACCCTTCGGCGCTATTCGTGAGGACTCGCTAAAAAATCAACTCATGCAAGGGGGTATCCAATCAGGGAAGACGACCTCGGATATTTTGCTTGAAGAAGCGAAAACGACCGAGCCAATCGTCACTGTTAATGCCGGAGAAGAAGTATTGGTTTATTTCATGGAGGCCGTTAATGAAAATTAAAACCCTTTTACTGTTATTGTTCCTTACCTCTTGCTCAAGTCTGAAGCGCTCCATAATGGGGGCAGCACTCTTGGGGGGCGTTATTGGAGGAACAGGAGGTGCGCTTTTTTCACCAAACGTAGAATCAACAAACCAGAACGCTTACATCTTTGGAGTTCTCGGCGCAGCGGCCAGCGCAGGGCTTGCCTATCTCCTACTCGACGATCCGCAAAATAAAATGAAGGCACCAATGCTCCTTGATGAGCCAGTAAAACCGCACAATGAGGTTCCGCTCTTTGATTTTTCCCCAGAACTAAAAGGCATTAGACCGGAGGTCAATTTTAAACCCGTGAAGAAGTATGAAATTCCTTTGGAGAAGCTACCACCAGAACTGGAAGGAAAGGTCAAAAAACAATTCATCATCGAGTACGAGTCAGAGGCCAGAACGCTTGAGATCGACAACAGAACTATTGAAATTAGTCCACTTAAAGCTTGGGAGCATGTCTATGAAAAATAAAAATCAGCAACCACAACTTGATCTTTTTACACCCTTCTATGAAATTTTCCACGAGCTATGCATGATTATTTTTGATCTCGCTAAAGAGCTTGCACTGTTTAGCTATCGAAAAATAACAAACAGACCACCACCGCTGATGAAGATTCACCAAAAGGCACTTGGCGTGAGAAAGGTGACTGAAATTGAAGATGCTCTGGGAATTGATACCCAAACAAGGAAGCCGCTTCTTCTTAAGAACATTGATTTTCGCCGGCACAGCTTCATCGTTGGGGCCTCTGGCTTTGGCAAAACAAATTTGATTAGCGTGCTGCAAGAACATTCACTGAGGCAGAATAAACCCATAATCTTCTTCGATCCGAAGGGAGATATGCAGGCACTAACAACTTTCCAGAGGATTTGCGAAAAACACAAAAGGCCATGTTACATTTTCTCAGAGCACTACCATGACTCAATCTCGTTGAATCCAATTCTTGAAGGCACGATCAATCAAATTTGCGATAGGATCATGCGTTCATTTGAATGGACGGAGCCTTTCTATCGAGATGCCTCACGCAGAAGTTTAACCAGGGCGCTCCAAATTCTAGATAGGAAGGGTATACCATTTACGCTCAAGAACGTCTTTGATGAACTCATCTATATGGAAAGCAAGGACAACGTAGGGCTTCTTGCTAAGATTGAGGCGGTCCTTGTTAGCGACTTTGGAAAGATACTAAATTCTGGTCCAGATGGACTAACCCTATCCAAGATCAGAGAAGAAAGGGCCTGCCTCTACATCGGCCTTTCTACCCAAGGGTACGGTGAAACGGCAACAGCAGTGGGCAAGCTTTTTTTAGGGGAGCTTCTTTATAACTCTTACATAACATTGAGCAAATCGGAGGAGGAGGAGGGATTAAAAAATCCAGTCAGCATCTATTTTGATGAGTTCGGTTCACTTGTTACACCTGAGTTTATTGAGCTTCAAAATAAGTGTCGAGGTGCGGGGATGGAATTGACACTGGCCGTTCAGACAGCAGCAGACATCGACCGAATAAACCCCGACCTTACAAGGCAAGTCATCGAGAACGCCGGAAATCTTTTTATCCTAAAACAGCGTCTTCAAGATGGAGCAGCACTATTTTCAGAGGCGATTGGCACAGTCATAACCAAGAAGCAGACCTATAAAATTGAGAACGGTCAGCAACAAAATCTCGGGACTGAGCGTGAAGCTCATGAACTGCTTGTTCACCCAGATGTGATCAAAAACTTAGGAGTTGGTCAGTGTGTGCTTCTGCGCCAAGGCCCAAGCCAAATTAATTTGGTGAACATTCGAAATCGAAAAATGGATGCCATCAAAAAACATAACCATAAAAACAGATCGTTTCACGAGTTCTTTTAACCAGGAGGCCCAAGCATGTCTAAAGTAATTAACATTAGCAGTGCTAATTTGAACTATCTCAGTCCCCTCTTAAAGTGGCGGGTTATGGATTTGGAAAGTTTAAGGAGGGAATGTTTCCACGCACCAAAATATAAAAACTTTTACAGAATTATCAGGGCGCTTGAAAAGGATAAAATTTTAGAAGGATATCGCGATCCATTTAACCGCAAGAAGTATGTCTATCTCAGCCCATTCGGTGAGGATCAGATATCGCACAAAGAAAATCCCACGGCGATTTCAAAGGACACGCTGATTCATGACATCAAAGTTTCTGAAATTTCGAAGGCCTTCTTCCATCTCGGTTGGGCGTTTGATGTTGAGCTAGAGCATCAGTTGCATGATAGGCGTAACTTCAAAGTGACCTACAAGATCATCCCTGATGCCCTTCTTCATTGTGAAAAAAATGGCGCGAAATTCAAGATCGCTCTTGAAGTGGAACTGTCCAGAAAGAACAGTCAGCGGATCGTTGAGAAGGCCAGACAGTATCTTGAAAGCAGTTACTACAGCTATGTGTTGTATTTTTTTTCCAAAAGAAATTTCATGAAGGCATACATTGACCTATTGCAGGAAAAGTTAGGTGATCAGGCGATGGCGCGTTTTATGTTTTTCGTTGATGAGGGCCTAATAGAAAATTCAGAAGAAATTCAGTTGATCGAGGGTGTCTTCAAAGGAAAGAAAATTAAACTAATCGAGATCTTTGGCCAGAGTAGAAACGGTGTCGAATGAGCATAGAAACGGTGTGGAATAAGGAATACTACAACAATTTTTTGCCTGCCAATTGGCTGAAATAATTCGGGAACCCTGCCCTCCGAAACTGACTCCCCACCCCCAACATGTGTTGTGTGTAGGGAGTCAGTTTCGGAGGGCAGGAAGAAGAATTGAGATGAGTTGGCAGGCAATATTTAAGGAGATGGTGATGGAAATAATTAATGAGGAGATAAGTAAGAAGAGGAAGGGAAGGAAGGCAAAAAATCAGAAAGAGGGTGTGGTGATGAGAAGAGAGCAGGCGAAGTTTTTCGTGGATGTGTCAGATGAAAAAGAATCACTCGATCTGATTTTTTGCTTACTAGAACGGGCAAATAAAAAGGAGCACGGCCGGCCAATTACCTTCAAGGACGTGGTCCTTTGTGGTCTGGCCAAACTCACAGACAAAGACCTTGAGCGCATCCAAGAAGCAAGCCTAACCGAAATGGAAAAGGTCAACCGCGCACTAATCGAGTTCAACCAGAAGAATTCCACCACGCTTAGCTTGGGTGAATTCTTAGTGAAGAGACTTGGTATTAATTAACCAACAGGGGGCACTTATGGAAGCAAGCAATCGCATTTTGATTCACGGACGCGTCGGACAAAGGCCCGAGCTTCGCTATACGGCGAAACGGGAAGCCGTTTGTAGTTTTAGTATGGCAGAAAATATTTCTGGAAGCGAAGCCCCCAGATGGCACAAGGTGGTCGTCTGGGGCCGGCAAGCTGAACTGTGTTCGGCCCAACTAAACAAGGGTTCTCAGATTTTTGCGCGAGGCCGCAATGTTGAGTGCGTATTCAATACCAAGGAAGGAGAGGTCAAAAAATACACAGAACTACGAGCTGACTTGATCGGGATTTCATTAATTTAGCAGATATGTCCTCTGAGGAAACCATTAAATTCATATGGGGAGATCAATCATGCCAGATAATGCGAACACGGGTTACAAAGTGGATATTGAGAAGTATAAAGAAGCTGGGGGCAGTTCCCCCAGGCTCTTTAACAATTTACCAGATTTAGTAAAGCCACACGTAGTTTCGGAACTCTTAGGTGTCTCTGTAAAGACCATCTATGACTGGAACTACAGGCAGCAGACGAGAAACATCCCAAATGATTTGTTCATTAAAGTGAACAGACTATTATACCTCAGAACAGACGTGCTTCGTCGTTGGATAACCTCACAAAACCCTTTCATGGGTTAGGAGGAAACGAATGTCTGTAAAAAAAGTAAAAACAATAAGTGGCGAGAAGTGGGAAGTCTATTTCACCGTTGCCGGTCGAGGATCATCTCGAATACGAAGACGCTTTGATAGAAAAGTGGATGCTCAAAATTTTTTTGATAGCTTCACGAAGAAGCAAAGCGATCTTCTCGATACTCGGGCCTCTATCAACAATCCAGAAGAAGTGACTTTTGAAAAGGAAGCCCAATTTTGGTTCAGCAACTCTCAAATGAGATTCACTTCGAGCCACACTAAAAGAGTTACAGGAATTCTCAAACTGATTATTCCCGAGATGGGAGGAATCACGATTGATAAAATTGGTCCGACCTTCCTCACCTCTTTTCAACAGAAGATGCTTGATAAAGGATTAAAGGGTGCCAGTGTCAATCGTTACACAGAGGTGATCACAGCGATCATCAATCATTCCTATCGGCACAGGAGGATCGCCTACAATCCCACAATGGGATTTAAGAAATTTCCACCTTCCAATATCGAGATGAAATTTTGGGAAAAGCATGAGGCCGCGTCTTTCTTGAACTTTGCGAATCTTAAGTATCCCAAAGACTCTGAGTATCGGTGGGTTTACGTTGTCTACCTTCTCGCTTTAAATACGGCACTCAGGGCCGGCGAAATCTGGGGACTCAAAGTTTGTGATTTGGTTGAAGATGGCAAGACTCTTTTTATAAGACGCCAGTACAATCGGGTTACGAAGTCTTTTGAACTCCTGAAGGGCAAGAAGAATTCTAAAAAAGGAAAATCTTCTCGACACGTTCCTTGCAATACCTCTTTGAGAACGGAGCTTAAATTACTCATTCAAAAAGCGCGATTAAACTCTGACCAAACCTTCTTTAGGGGAAAAACAGGAAATCCATTCTGTCATGATGCATTTGCAGAACGATTTGAAAGAGATCAAAAACAGTGGGGCGGAAAGATGATTCGGTTTCATGACATGAGACACACGGCAATCACACTCCTCATCTCCCTTGGAGTTGACCTTAAAACCGTTCAAGAGATATGCGGTCATGAAGACATCTCAACAACCATGGGCTACACGCACTTGATCGGAGAGAGCATAAAACGAGTGGCCGATGTCTTTTCAATTGGGCCTCTTGGGCCTGAAAAAAGTGCCCCTGAAGCACCAAGACTCATGCTCGTTGGAAACGATTTTTAGTCGATTACGGTTGAGTTCTATTGGCCGTTGCACATTGGTTGCACATTTGCGAAAAATTCCCCCCAAAAACTAAAAAGGCCCCTCTTTCGAGGGGCCTTAAATATCTAAAACAATTCATTTTAGCTTTGGTTGCGGGGGCTGGATTTGAACCAACGACCTTCGGGTTATGAGCCCGACGAGCTACCAGGCTGCTCCACCCCGCGATAATTAGGGCAAATATAAGGATATCGATACGCTATGTCACGTCATTTTTGACGACCTTGGCCCCTTAGGGGGAAATATTTGTTTTATAACAGTGCGCCATAAGTGTATCTTTTCGGTTTAGAGCAGAGTTTATGAATAACCAATTTTTTCAAATTTCCCCGGTGGCCTTAACTATTGTTTCGGGCCTGGTGTTGGCCCAAGGCCTCTTTGCACTTCGCCCTGAGCTTGATTTGGGGAAAACAATTATCTCCTCAGCGATTAAGGGGGCGGTGCAACTGGCGCTTATTGCAACAGTTCTCATTTGGATCTTCGCCCATCCTTCCTGGTATGCCCAAGCTCTTGTAGTCTCCATCATGGTATTCGTGGCGGTGCGGACTATTCTCAGGCGCATGAAAAATCATTTTCCCAGCAAGACCAGCTCGGTCACTTTTTCACTATGCCTGTCTGTTTTTCCCGTGGCCTTGATGGGGGTTTCCTTAATTCAACCGCATTTTTGGCAATATCCTTCACTTTTTTTGCCCCTTTTTGGGATGATTCTGGGAAATTCCATGAACGGTGTCGCTCTCGGAATTGAGCGCTTCATGGAAGAAATTAAAATTTCCCGACTCGGTCTAATCAATCAACTTTCTCTTGGGGCCACTCCCCAGGAGGCCACGGCGGAGGCCTTTCGAAAATCACTCAAGGCCGCAACCACTCCCATTTTGAACACCATGTCGGTGGTGGGAATTGTGAGTCTGCCCGGCATGATGAGCGGACAAATTCTCGCAGGCGGGTCACCCCTTGAGGCCTCAAAGTATCAAATATATATTATTTTTTTAGTCTTCATGAGCGTCTTCATCGGCTCTCTTCTTGGCATGGCGATGGCCAGAAATAAGATCATGGGGCCTTCTTCCCGTTCTTTTTATACCTGGAAAGCGAGTTAACCATGCTTCTGGCAGAAAATTATTCTCTGCAATTTGCGGGATTAAACCTCGTCAAGAATCTCAATTTTTCCTTCGAGCGCGGTGCCGTTTATCGCTTAAGCGGTCCGACCGGGCGGGGAAAGTCGCTCTTCCTCTTGTCACTGATCCAGCTTGTCGACGCACACTATTCAAGGCTTGAGCTGGAAGGAAAATCTTGCAGCAGCTTTTCCCCGGAGGCCTGGCGCGCTCGGATTTTATATCTGCCCCAAATCCTCTCGCTCTCGGGTGAAAAAGTCAGCGATATGTTTTCCCAGGCCTTTGCGCTCCAAATTCATCGTTCCAAAAAACTTGATTACAAAAAACTAGGTGAATATCTGCAATTTATGGACCTCTCCCCGGCCTTCCTCAACAGTCCCGTAACCGGTCTGTCGGGCGGTGAAGCGCAGATCGTGGCCATCTTGCGGGCGCTGCTTCTCACTCCTGCCATTATTCTTGCCGATGAAAGCTGGAGTGCGATGGACAGGGAGCTGAAGCAAAAAATCATCGCTCTATTAAAGCGAGAACAAGGCCAAGCCTTTCACACTTTAGTGTTCATCTCCCATGATGAAACCAGGTACTTTCCAGACGAAAAGCAATTTTCACTCGATTAGGACGCGGGCTACTTTCCTCCCCCACCACCGGCCACGCCACCTAAAGCGATCTTATTCTCTCGCAATAAATTTTTTAACTCTTCAAAAGTGAAAAATACATCTGCTGACTTCTTGTGCCTTTGAATAATATTGAGATTTCCCGAATAGACCAGCTGTCTTTTTTTGTGGTTAAAAAAAGTCTTATTATTCTCCGCTTTCACCTGCGAAACTTTCAGCTTGATTCCGGAAGCAATGACTGCGCCATGGCCACTTTCGACCAGAAATAGAAGGGTCAGGAGCACGACCCCTTTAGCGCACGGTCCCCATGCCATCGGCATTCTCCTCTTTGATTTTTACTTTCTCAAAATGATCGACCAGCCAAGCCGTTTCCGAGCTCGACAATGAAATGCTGTTATCAAGCGCACACTCTTTTGGAGTCGGGCGCTTCTTGTTCTCTGACTTACATGCCACCGCCATGCTGACATCCAGCTCCCCGCAGTCACATAAGATGCTGGCCAGTAAGATGGGATGCTTCACCAGCTGATCTTTCACGAGCTGCTGGCGCTGGTAGCGGCAGGTACATTGCTGCAAAATTTCTTTCGCCGCTTCGTGTAGTCCGGTCTCCTGAGCAACGGCGAAGTGCCCGAGAAGAAGCATTCCCATTGGTAAACTGAAACGTAAAAAAACTTTTTTCATTGAGATTGGGCCCTTTCATAGCATTGTCTCAAGACCACCAACTATTTAATATTATTGGAGGAACAGGCAAAATTTTCCGACCAATTGGCTTCTTAATAAAACACTCCAACATAAATTCCTAATATTAAAGGCCTTTCGCTCGATAAGTTAAAAGTACATGGCCTTAGAGGGCCCCAACCCGAGGATGAGTTATGGTTCGTTTTTCAGAAACTTCGAATGGAAAAGTGGTTGCGGAATTTGATAGCAAAGATTTAGATCCGGCCAATGTTCGGCTTATCAAGTCTCTCAATACGCTGCTCTTTCAACTGTTACGAACCACAGAGGAAGCAGAATTTTTCAATAACTCAGCTGAGGCCTTAAGAATGTGCGCCGCTATTATTCAACAGTCGAAATTTCCCACAGCTCACAAGAACGATAAAGTGCCCTATGCTCACCAGGCCCTGGAATTTTCCATGGATCTTTTGCAAGAGCAACTGTTGAAAGCCAAAGTTATCAATTACGACAATTAAGAGCGAGGTTCGCGCACGGGACGTGGTCCGGCCTTTGCCTCTTGTTCATCTAAGATCTTTTGTTCTTTCATGGTCTTCACAGTCTGAAAATATGTGTCCTTACGAAACTTTCTAAACCCGAAATAGTCCGCAGGCGTTGCTGGCTGCGCACCTTTCTTATGGAGATTAATCGTCTTCTTACTCGACAAGCGGGCCCGCATCGTCTTCAGCGGTCGACCGGTATCATCGACACCAATCGCCTTTAAAAGTTCTTTCTTGGTCATAATTATAAAATTGCCGGGCGCAAGGCCCTCAATGGACAATCCGCCAACGGCCATGTGTCTCAGCTTATCGACAGTCATTCCGACGCCTTCAAAAAAGTTTCTGATGTCACGATTTCTGCCCTCTTCAAAGACAACCTCGATCCACGTCTTGCCTTGGAGCTGCTCGATCACGCGGACCGACTGGGGTCGAATCAACCCATCGCTCAACTTGACGCCGTGGCGAAGCCTCTCGAGCAGGGCCTCAGTCACCGCCCCAAAAACTTTTACCTGGTACGTTTTCACAAGATTGGCCGGAGGATGCATCATCCAATTGGCCACCTCACCATCGTTGGTCAGAAGCAGAAAGCCTTCGGCCAAATAATCCAGGCGGCCGACCGGGTAGATGCGCTCGGTAATTTGTTTGCAGTAATTCATAACAGTGTCGCGTCCTTCAGGATCGTTGACCGTCGTCATAACACAGCGAGGTTTGTGCATCAGCACGTAAACTTTGTCGCTGCTTACGGTTGTGATCGCTCGTCCCTCGACCAAAATGGCATCCGTGGCAGGATTGATTTTGGTGCCCAAGATAGTGATGATGTGACCGTTCACGGACACCAGGCCCTGGGTAATGAGCTGCTCGGCCTTGCGACGGGAAGTTATTCCGCAGTCGGCGATGTATTTTTGTAAACGAATAAGGGGACTTTCACTCTGGTGATTTTGCTTAGACACGATCTACCTCCCGGCAGTTCTATAATGGGTAATAACAATTGAGCTGGTTTTTAGTTCGTATGCCGCCAAATGTCAAGATTGCGACTAACTATCTTGATTTACTTCATCTTTCAGGAATTCCAGATCAAGGTCCAAAGATTTTGCATTATTCACGACGGCGGCCGTGACGGCATCAAGTTTCTGCTCAGTCTCATCAAAGAAATTCTGGGCCTCCACGAGATTAAAGTCCGCTTCCTCATTGGAAGGAAGTTTCTCACCGGTCATTTCAAAAAAGGCGCGATCGAGGGCCTCAGCCAAATCCTTTTCCTCATTTTTTTTGAAGAGCAGGTCCTCTTTTTCCGGCTCAATGGGCAAACCGGTATCGAGGTCGATCATTTGAAAGTCATCTTCTGTTGCGATAGGAGCATTGAACGGCCCAGCCGTCAGATCATTCACCACTTTCGGGCCCTCGGCCAGACTCAACGACTCCGAAGTCAGGGACTTGCGGTTCTGCTCTATCACTCGCTCTTTTTCAATGTAGGATTCCAAAATTTCAAAAGCGGTTTTAACTTCAGGATTTTGTCCTTCGACACGCTTCTTTTCCTCGGACATAAGATTGCGGGTGAAATCTGTTTCGCTCACGATATTTTTTATACTCTCGGAAAGTTGATCCAA
Organism: Bdellovibrionales bacterium GWA2_49_15; assembly: GCA_001769855.1. Taxonomy (GTDB): domain Bacteria; phylum Bdellovibrionota; class Bacteriovoracia; order Bacteriovoracales; family Bacteriovoracaceae; genus GWA2-49-15. The sequence continues at coordinate 29,896 of MEPP01000006.1, forward strand.
CTCCGCCAGCTCATCGAACACAAAACGGTTTTTATCCCCTTCCGAGCAAATTTGCCGAATATCACAAATTTTACCCACATCAGAGCTTTTGGCCAGGTCTGACAACTCATGTTCAGGAGGAAGCGATTCAAGAGTGGATAAATTGAACACCTCTAAAAACTCTTGAGTTGTGCCGTAGATGGAAGGATGTCCAACATCTTCCGAACGCCCAACAATTTTTACCAGATGTTTTTCCATGAGCGTGCGCACCAGATGGGCGCTATCGACCCCTCTGATCTTATCAATTTCAGGTTTGGAGACCGGTTGTTTATAGGCGATGATGGCGAGCACTTCCAGAACCGAGGGCGTGAGCACCAAGGCATTTACCTTGAAGAGGTCTTGCACATATTTCGAATACGTCGCTTTGGTTCGAAACTGATATCCCTCCGCCACTTCCTGCAGACGAAGCCCATGATGAGTGGCCTCATACTCGGTTTGCAACTTTACTAGGGCATCATGAAGAACATTGAGGGGCATATCTTCATCAAGCATTTTTTTTATTTTCATGAGAGGAACTGGACGATCACTCATAAAGATAATGGTTTCAATGGCACCGCAAAGAGTGTCATAGTTCAGACCGGTTCTGGCCTGCCAGAGCTGCTCCTCTTGTTTGGCGGGGTCAAAAAACTCCGTCGCAAGATCGAACTCGCTCACGGTGACTTCGCCGCTCACTATATTTTCCATCTCATTTTCCATCTTCTTCTCCTCACAAGATCAGCGGACATTTTTAGTGTAGAATCTTAGTGCGCCCATTGGCCCAAGTTTCCGATGATTCCTCTTCCTTTTCGGCCTCTAATTCCTCTTCGATCTCATCCATGATTTCTTCGACCAGCGGGTCCTCTTCTTCCTCGTCGTCGAGATCAACGGCATCATCCGTCTTGGCCTGCTCATCATCAAAACCTGTCGCCATCTCAACGTTGAAATTTTCCAACGACTCAAGGACATCAACATAGACGGTGGAATAGTTTTCATTTTGGAAAATGGAAACTTTGCCTAATCGCGCCAGCTCAAGAAGCGAGATAAAGGTAATGACAATATTTTCTAAGCTGCCATCACCGTCATGGGTAATAATTGTTTCGAGCGCTGTCTGCTCTCCTTTCTTAAGAAACTGTTGCAAGGTTTGCAATCTCTCTTTAATTGAAAGTCGATCTCGCTTAACCACCGCGTACTTGCGTCGCTCACGCTTGAGCAAATCAACCATAGTATTGGTCAGGGCCTGGAGATCCATCGGCGTCAGGATAGAGTTGATGATGGCCTTGCGGTCTGTTCGAGGTTTCACGAAAATATCGTGGCCCTTTTTGGGAAGCTGCCACAACTTCTGCGCCATTTTTTGGAAATGCTGTAATTCCTCCAAGCGGCGAATGAGCTCGGCCTGGCTGACAATATTCAGGTTCTGGTCATCACCCATTTGCTTGAGTTTTTCCTGGTCTTCAAAGGAGAGGCAGACGTTGGATTTCAAAAGCAGAAGGGTAGCCGCGAGATAGAGATAATCTCCGGCCATATCAAAGTTCATCTCATGCATTTGCGTAATGAAGCTCAGATACTGACCCGTGATCACTCGCAAATCCAAATTCTTGATGTCCATTTCCTCCTGATCAATCAGATGGAGGAGAAGTGCCAGGGGCCCATCAAAATGTTCCGTTCGGACTTGAATCGCGGTATCAATCATAAAACCTCAAAGCTTTACGAAAATAGCATGCTAAATAAAAAGACAATTTGATTGCTGGCCCATATTGCTGGATACATAAGATAGCGAAAAGCCTGGGTCACCCAAAGTAGCAAAAAGAACATAAACGAATAGCGCTCCAAGCCCTCATAAAAACGGGCCTTGTCGTAGGAGAGAAAGCTGGAAACCATTCGCGATCCATCCAAAGGTGGGATCGGAATTAAGTTAAAAACGGCTAATAGCACATTGATCTGCACAGAATATCCCATCATGTAAACGAGTTGCTCATAAAGAAAAAAATCTCGCGGAAGGAAACGCGCCAGCAACACAGAGAAAAGAGCTGAGAAAATCATCAAAATTATATTTGCAAGGGGGCCAGCAAAGCTGACCCAAAAAATAGCTTGCCGAAAGTTTTTAAAATTACGCGCATCAACAGGAACAGGCTTAGCATAGCCAAAAATTCCATAGTTCGAAGCCGCAAAAATGATAGGGAGGATAATTGTTCCGAAGAGGTCATAATGAACTGCAGGATTAAGTGAAAGCCGTCCATGGGCCTTTGCAGTATTATCGCCAAATCGGTTGGACATCCATGCATGACCATATTCATGTAAGCAGATGGCCATAAGGAACCCGGGCGCGGAGTAACAGACGCGTAAGATAAATTCATCCATAAGCTGTTAGTCATACCAAATTCATTACTGCGGGGCAATTAAAACGGCATCGCGTTATTCGCTAAAACTGGGCGCGTTGCGAAAATCTTCTTTTTTTCTAATCCGTTGTGTTATTTGGCTTATAATAGATACATGCCACACAACTCTTCAAAAAAGCATTCATCCCAATTATCCAGGAAGGCCCAAGTTGTTGTCATGACATTGGAGTATGGAAGTTGGTGGGTGCTTCTCCTTCAAGTGAATCATAAGCGAGGCGCTTTTTGGCAAAACGTCACGGGCAGTGTTGAAGATGACGAGTCATTTGAGCTTGGCGCACGACGTGAACTGCTCGAGGAAACACAGCTTGAAGCTGAATATTTTTTTGAGTTGGATTTTGAGTGTCATTTTCAAAATCGGCGTGGCCAAACGGTGCATGAAAAAAGCTTTCTGGCCGCCTTTAGATTCCCCCCCAACGTGATTATTAGTGATGAGCACCAAAATTTTAATTGGAAAAAAATTGAGCGCGTTCAAAAAAGGGATTTTGGACATGCTTCAAATTATGAGGCCTTTGTGAAGGCCACAAAAATGTTGGATAAAATTGATTAATAAATCCATCCCATATATTTGTGCGCTCATCTACCTACTCAACGGAGGCGTCCTAGCTTACGCTGACAATGTACGCACCACGGACGACGTCGGAATTCCTCAGCAGGCGGATGAGGATTGGCCCCACGAGCTGGAGCTCTACGAAAAAAAAGAACCTGGGGCCGCCACCAACCTTGATGAAATTGATTTTGCCTCCATTGACGAGCTCAAAAAACATGAAAAATATTTTGTTCCCACAATTAAGATTGAGTACGAGAAACGGGTTGGTTTTAAATGGCCGACTGAAATTTACCGGGCGGTTCTCAGAGATCGCGCCATCGTGTATGATTTAAATACTAACGAAAGCAGTGTCGTCTACCGCAAGGCCTTTGTCTTCGCCCAGGAGGAAACGGCGGGCGGAGAAACTATTTTCATCTATGATAAAACAAAGCAAAAACGCTATAAAACAAATTCAATCAATGTCGTTTCTATCGAGGAAGATCTGAATTTGCAGGCCAATCCTTCAGTGTATAAAGAATACGCCCCCCCCACGCAATACCATTCCAAAGACACCCGACTGGCGCTCGATAATTATATTAATTTTCATGGCGAATACATGCGCGACCAGTATTTAGCAGATCTCTTCACGTCGCTTTTGCCCGCCGGCCAAACCTTAAAATCCGACACCTTCTATGCCTATGGCAGGCGCCTTGAATTTAAAACATTTTACGTTTGGGACTTCCCGATACAATTTGGCATCAATCTCAACTACCAGGAGGGAAGTTGGCTGGGAGATGCCGAAGGTTTAATTTGGCGTTCGGCCTTTTTTGGGCCGGTGGCCCAGTACACTTTTTATCGTAGTTCGGTGATGAATTTGAATTTGCATGTTAGTTTTCAGCAATCATTTTTCTTCCGGGCCTCATCCCAAACACAAAATTTTTCCTTTGACTATTCTACCAATGCCTTAGAGGTTAATTTAAATTCCATCTGGCCGACTGAGTATGGCCGTATTGTGGTGGGCGCGAGTTTTCGCCAAACCAATGCATCCTTAAAGGAAACAACGGTTGAGCTTCGTCGTGAACCTGAAAGAGGGACCATGGATTCAGTCAGTCTCCTGCTCGGTTATAATTTCGACTGGGATATAGGTAGCTAAAAAATGAAACCAGCTTGTTGCCATTTTCTCATCCTTCTTCTGATGGTCTTTTGCCAGAATATTTGGGCGGCCGAAGCCGTCGTGATTGTTTTGCAAACCCCGCTCTTTGCCGGACCAAAAATTGATTCGACCATTCTCCAGTATCACCGTAAAGGTGAGCATCTCTACATTCGCGATTCCAATGTCTCGCCTAGTCCCCACTCAAAAAACTATGATTCCAACAATCCGGAAGAGGGTGAAGAGTATTTTCCGGTATTTCATCAGGTCCCCAGCTCAGGTTTTTTTGAGACTGTCACCCGAACAGGGCAGAGCGCTTTTATTAAAGCTGACCACGTCAAAATCCTCTACGCAGATGAGCGCGAAAAATTAACCGAAATCAGTCCCTTTGAGCACGACCCCACCGACTATCGTCTGGAAGAACCTCTGCCCCCCAAATATCCCATCTATGATCCTAACCGGTACCGCATGGCCCTGGCGTATGCCTTCGGTCCTCAGCGCAAGGTCAACTATCCCTATCCCTCCCTCATCACGGGCGAAGATTTTAAAGTTCGCAAGGGCTTCTATGGACACTACATCAAGAAAGTCGACTGGGACCCCTATGACCGTTTTTATTTTGGATTTTTTGGATACTACTTTACCTCCGAGACAGACTTCTCTCTTCTCAGTGGTACCTTTGCGATTGAGGAGCAGAAAATAATTTCTATCGGCCCGTACTTTTCTTACGATACTTTTCGGATCAACAAGCTCACTCTGTCATTTGCAGGCGGTATCACGGCCAATCGTCATATCATGACCATTAAAGCGCAGAATGGAGCAAGCTTAGATCAGCGAACCTTTGCAAGCTGGACACTGACTCCCCGACTCGGTTCCAATATTCAAATCAAAAGTGTTTTTCCCAATACTGATTTTTTTACCGGAGTCGAACTTCAGGCGGCCCATCCCTTTCGCCTGACCTCGAGCGACCCACAGCAGAATCGAAATAACTGGAATCAAGAGAAGGACCGCGTCTATTTTGCGCCGGGTGCCCAGTTCACCGTGTGCCTGGGCGTTCAAAGCACCTACGAATAAAAATATCCGACAATTTCGCTCTCGCGAAAACTGTTAGAAATTTCAACATGTTAAAGTCTAAAAAATGTCTAAAGTTTATACAAAGGCACCCGATAAGTTCTTTGTAGGCCAGAAACTGTGCAGGAAGTGCTGTTTCGACATACATCAAACTTAAGAGACCAGGAGGGTGTCACGTGAAAAAAAATCAACATACTGAAAATGAAGTTCTTTTTCAAAAGATGGGAAATCGTTGGTACGTTTTCACAGAAATTGGGAATGAATTCCTGTACGCCCCACTGCCTGAAGGAATGGACCCACGTTGTTCAAAAATTGAGTTATGCCAAGTTATCGAAGAGCACATGGCCAAGGTTGTTCGCCATGCTCAAAGAGAAGCAGAGCCGACAGCGGCCTAAAAACGGGTCTATCGTATGAAACCAAAATCGAAGCAAAAAGAATTCACACCTGCTGAGTTACAAACCTTCAAGCAGCAGATAGAACAGTTTCGAAAGATCTTGGGTGATAAAATGAAAGACCCAAATCTGGCGAAAAAGGCCGCACACCTACTTTCCATGTGGATAGCAGGAGAGAAGATTGAGGCGGTAGAAAAGACTGATAAGAAAAAAAAGAAAGCTGCTTAGAGAGAATTCAATGAGATGGCGCGTCAACGCACCGCGCGCCGATATTGCCGAGTCGCATCCATTTTGATAAACAGCCCCTTCCCATGGACCATACTTATAAAGCAGATTTTGTATACAAGCATGATAACCCCTACCACGATCGTTTGGGGGAGTTTCAGGATTTTGTCCTGCGCGATACGCAAGGCGAAGCCTTTCGTGGGAAATGGAATACAGATTTTTTCAAACGTGAAGCTTCACTCTATTTAGAAATCGGCACAGGCTATGGGGATTTCATGATGGAGTTTTGCCACCATCATCCCCATGTTAATTTTGTAGGATTGGACTATCGATTCAAGCGCGGCTATCAGGTGGCCAAAAAACTTTCCCGCTCTGAGGTCCAAAATTTTTGTTATCTGCGTGCGCGCGGAGAGAGGATCGCCCATACCTTCGCTGAAAATGAACTCGATGGAATTTTCTTTTTTTTCTCCGATCCATGGCCAAAAAAACGTCATCATAAGCGACGTCTCTTTCAAGCGGAATTTTTAAATAGTGCCTTCACCATCCTGAAACCTGGCGGAAAAGTTTATATCAAAACTGATCACGATGGTTACGCGGAGTGGATGGAAGAACTCCTGCAAAACCATGTGCAAGATCAAGGCCAATTTACGCTTGAATTTCAAACAAAAAATCTCTGGGAAAATGTTCAACCCAGCGTCTGCAACATTGCTTCAGTCCCTTTCCTCTCTACTTTTCAAACAAAATTTGAGAAGATCTTCGTTTCCCAGGGAACCAAAATAAAAGCATACGTACTGACCTCTACAAAAAATTTAACATCGGTTCCAGGACGAGGACAGGTTCAGTGAGTGATGATTTAGTTCGCCAGATTAAAGAGGCCCCCATCTCGTCGGTGGTCGGGCATTTTATCTCGCTTCAGAGACGCGGCAGCAGCATCAAAGCGCTCTGTCCTTTTCACCAAGATAGCACACCGTCGTTGCATGTGAGTGATAGCAAAAAACTTTTTAAATGTTTTGCCTGCGATGTTGGCGGAGACTCCATTACTTTCGTACAAAAGTTTAAGCATCTCGACTTTCGTGAGGCCCTACGCGAATGCGCCAGAATTTTAGGACTCAGCACCGACGAGCTCGACCGGGCCCAGAATATTGACCCTGAGCGACTGCTCGCCCGAAAAATTCTCCATAAGGCCGTTTTGATATATGGCAAGATTGCCCATGACGGACCTCACCCCATTTTCAAAAATTTTCTGGAAATGCGCTCCATTAAACCCGAAATTGCAGAGCAGTTTCAACTTGGCTTTGCACCCCATAATTCTCCCCTCAACCACTATCTCCAAAGTATCCCAAATTCTCAGGACCGTGAGCAGGCACTGCAAATGGCCCTCAAAATTGGGCTGATTCTTGAGGACAAAAACCGCAAGAATCACTTTTACGATAAGTTTCGCGACCGGATTATGTTCCCTATTTGGGATCATTTTGGTCATATTCAAGGTTTCACTGCTCGGGCCATTCGAGACGATCAGCAACCTAAATACATGAACTCAAATGAATCGTTCGTTTTCAGCAAGAAGAACCTGCTGTATGGCCTGCACTTTGCAAAGCCCTTCATACGTGAGTCTGACAAACTCATCTTATGTGAGGGCAATATGGATGCGATCGCACTTTTCCAGTATGGCTTCAAGCAATCTGTGGCCATCATGGGAACGGCCATGAATGAATTTGGCTTTTCACATATCAAAGGCCTGACCAAAAATCTTTGGCTGGCCCTGGATTCTGATGGTGCCGGTATGCAAGCCGCCCTTCGCACTGCCAACCTGCTGCACAAAACGGCAATAATGCCAAAGTATTTAGACTTTTCGCCCTATAAGGACCCGGATGAATTATTAAAAAATGAAGGCCCTCTGGCCTTGCAAAAACGCATAGATGAAGCCCCAATCTTCATAGATTATCTTTTGGCCAAAGAATTTCCTGAAAAAATGCCAGAGCTCATCGAGCAAAAGCAGGCCATTCTACAAAAGGCCTTCACTCTTCTAGCACCTCTTGGTGACTGCTTGAGCGCCAATGAGCGCCTTTTGGCCTTCGCCCATAAAATCGGTTTGAAGTCTGATGGCACCACCATTCGCCAAGAATATCAAGGATTTCTCAAGGGAGAGGGAGCAAGACAAGGGCCTGTAATCCATCCAACTTCCGTTCCGGCGGCCAACACCCAATCTCAAATTTCCAGCGAAGACTCAGTTGAAAGCAGACCCGACTTGAAGACTGAAGTGAAGGCAGAACTCAAAATAACCAAGGGCCATATTTTGATGTTGCGGCTCTTGCTAGAGAATCCTCTGTGCCTAGCGCAAGAAAAACTTAAAGAAGTACTTGATTTACTTGAAAGCGTTGAGATAAAACGATACGTTGGGTCTTTGAGAGACCTTTATTTCGAAGTTGAAGAGGCGGAATTTGAAGACATGGCTTTGGCCATGTTGGTTGAAGAAGAGTGGCCGGTTTCGTTAAAAGAAATTGTGGGAGCAATTCTTTTTGATCTAGGGCCCAAAACAAATGCTCAAAAGAGTCATGGCAGAACATTAGAAGTTGGTATCGCTGAACAGTTGCTGAAAGATTTGGCCCATCGTCTCGAGAAAGAACGGCATAGAAGCAAGCGAGATACCATCAAAGAACGACAACGAAATAATGAAACGCTAGAAGAAGCAAACAGCTCCCTTGTCGAACTAAATGAAGTGCAAAACAAATTGCACGAACTTAATAAAAAGAGAAAAAAAACTTCTCAAGTAAAGGAATTGTAAATGCTAGCTGACATCTTTTTACAATCCAAGGAATTTCAAAAGCTCATCTTTAAGGGGAGAGATCAACAGTTTCTCACACCCGAAGAGATTAACGATGCGATTCCTGCGAGTATTGTCAATCCCGATGACATAGACCAGATCCTCCTCAAAGTTTTTGAAATGCGCATTGAGGTTCAGGCCGCAGGCGCCGAGGAAGTGGTGGCGGAAGAAGGCATTCGCCTTGATGGTGCCGAGATCATCGAAGAGACTCTATCGCGCGAAGAGAAAGCCGAACTGCGTTCTGCTTCAACTGATCCGGTAAAGCTCTATTTAAAGCGCATGGGCTCCGTTGCCCTGCTTACCCGTGAAGGGGAAGTGGAAATCGCCAAACAAATTGAAGAAGGCGAACGCGAAATTATTACTTCGTCCTTAACTTCCTCACATGCCCTTAAAGAAATCATAAAGCTCAAAGACAAGATTGAGTGTCACGAGAACCCGACTGAGTTCGTAAAAGAACTGGTGCGCGGACTCGATGATGAATCCGCACCTCAAGAAATTAAAGAGGTCAAGGATGCCATCTATGCGGTTATTGACGAGCTTAAAATTTTCCTCAAAGAGACAGAGCAGGAAGACGGAACACTTCGGAAATTCACGGCTCAGGAGAAAAAACAGTTCGAACACATTTCTGCCCAACTGGCCGACTTGACGTTTAACCGCAAACTGATCAATAGCTTTGTGGAACCGGTTAAAAAATATTTCCTACAGTTTAATGAGCTCTATGAATCCGAAGACCGGATTTTTAAATTTCTCGAGGTTAAAAATACGGACGAGTATAAAGTCGTCTATGAAAAAATTATGGAGGACGATAATTTCAAGCGTAAGCTTGCAAAAGATCTGTTCACCACCGAAGCCAAAATTGAGCAGCTTGTTCGAAATGAAGAGGATGTGCTCAGAAAATTAAGAAGACTAACACTTGAAGCCGGAATGGAATATCGTGACATTGAAAATGTCTACAACATCATTCTCAAAGGCGAAGAGAAGGCCGATAAGGCCAAGTCGCAGTTGGTTGAAGCCAACTTACGGTTAGTTGTTTCCATTGCAAAAAAATATACCAACCGTGGATTGCAATTTTTGGACCTCATCCAGGAAGGCAATATCGGTCTTATGAAGGCGGTAGATAAGTTTGAATATCGCCGTGGCTATAAATTTTCGACCTACGCGACCTGGTGGATTCGTCAGGCCATTACCCGGGCGATTGCAGACCAGGCCAGAACCATTCGAATTCCTGTTCACATGATTGAAACGATTAACAAGATGGTTCGCACGACACGTCAGCTGATTCAGGAGTATGGCAGAGAGCCTACGCCGGAAGAAATTGCGGAGCGAATGGAACTCCCGGTTGATAAAGTCAAAAAAGTTCAAAAAATCTCAAAAGAACCTATTTCTCTTGAAACCCCGATTGGTGAAGAGGAAGACTCAAGCTTAGGTGACTTTATTGAAGATAAAAAAATGATCTCACCTGCCGATGCCGTTATGAGCATCACTTTGTCCGAGCAAACCCGTGCAGTTTTGGCAACTTTGACTCCCCGTGAAGAAAAAGTATTGCGGATGCGCTTCGGCATTGGAGAAAAATCTGACCATACTCTCGAAGAAGTTGGACAAGATTTCTTCGTAACTCGAGAGCGGATCCGACAAATTGAGGCCAAGGCCCTCCGCAAGCTCCGCCACCCAAGCCGTGCGAAACTTCTCAAGGCCTATCTTGAAGGTCACGCTGGTGTAGGAAGCGGCCTAGGAACAGGCGCTGCAGGTGGCAACGGCGAAGGAAGCGGAAGCGCTGCCGGAAACTAAAATAATAGGTCACTCATATTATACAAAGGCCCCTTTTTGGGGCCTTTTCGTTTGAAAACTATAATTCATAAAGCTCTTAAAATCGGTTAGAATGAACGTTTAACTTAAGTGACGGGTAAATACCCGACAACAAAATAAATGAACGATATTCTCGATCCAATTATTATTGATAAGCCCGCCCTTAATGGTGAAAAACTATTCAGCGACGCCTATCTTCGACAGGCCCGCAAACTGCTCATGCTATCCCGGCTCTCCATCTCATTTGTGAAAGAAACTGATAAATATATTATTGTTTCAGGGATCGTGCGCGAGAACCGTTCCCATGAAGCTAAAATTGTGTACCGTTTTCATGCAAATCATACCGACGGTGTGCTTAGTTCAAATTGTGACTGCTCACAATGGACCAAGGAAGATCACTGCGCTCACACAGCTTCACTGTTTATCTACCACTTCTTTGCTCAACAAACGAGCGGGCAGACTGATTTATCCAAGGCCAGATCAGAAGCTATCAATGTCTATCACGGCTTGAATCAGAATATGAGTAACACCAACTCTGACGCTGAAATAAAGCAAATGGGGGCCGTGACCCCATTAGACTTCGGCACGGTTGTTAACGGCCCGAGCAAGCTTCAAGGTGCGCCTCCCAGCGCCACCTATTCAACTCTCCAATATGTCCTGACCTCAAAAAAGGCAGTGCCTTTTCCCGTTCCCAAGAACTGGGAGGGGCGACTGCAGATGCACTACAATTATCAAGTAACGGACCCAGACAATCATAGTTTGGGCACGGCCGTGCCCGAATTATTTTTTAGCTATGTTCGTGTCCCCTCCGAAGCCGATTCTGCTGGAGTTGCAGAGAAGGAAATTTCAATTTTTGAGAATCTCTACCTATTTAACTGGAAAACCGGCGAAACCTGGCACTTCCCGAATGAATTAAAAGATATTATTCAAAAACTGCGACACCTGAATTTTGATATAGGCGTGAACCAGCTCATCTGGTTCACCACCCTGCCGGGATTTAGTGATTATTGCGACCTGATCCTTCAGGGGAAAAAGCTGGATGAACATGAAATCGCTAAAATAACACCGGCCATTTCCATCAACGCCGCTGACAAAAACACCCTCGATTTCGAGCTGTCCTTCATTGATGAGAATAAAAAACTATATTATCCTCCCGAACTTTTTAGTGCCCTAGTTTTTGAAGACGGTCTACTGGGAAGCTTTAAGAAGAAAAAAGATGCCTACGGCTTTATTCTGCACCTGAATGACATTTTCAACGGTGAGAATAACCTCACTTTTCGCACCAATACCTTTGATCGATTGCGACGTGATTGGCCAATCTATTTGCAATACCTGATGGCACCCGGGGCCCACTACGAATTTGATCTTTTCAATCAGTGTTTTGTGCGAATCGAAAAAGACCTGCTCATAGATCTCTTCAAGGCCATGATAAGCGCTTTTAATGATACCATTTTTCGCTTTTCCTCGTTTCATAAGGAACAGCTGAAGCTGGTTTACAACATCCAGACCGGAATCGCCTTTCAAAATTTGCGCAGCTTTATTGAGAAGGTCCAGATCAGAGGTGTGTCGGTCTACTTTGATCGTCGCGAGATCGGTCAATGGCATTCCCGCATTCGCTTTGAGCGGCGCTCTTCGACCACAAAATGGTTCGAGCTGGATGTCACCTTAAATGCCTCTGATTATGCCATTTTAAAAAGTGTCGACAAACAAACCGGCATGGCGATGTCCGAAACCGGTCTTATTCTTCTGAATAGCGACCAGCTCAATCTGGCAAAAATGTTGTCGCGGGTCCTTGAAACGAACAAGACTCAAAACGCAGAAGCTGAAGGAGATGCAAAACGTGATCTGCGAGAGTATCGTTTTTCGATTCCCTATAACCGCGCCCGCATTATTGAAATCTTTGAATTAAAAAAAATCGGTATTGCGGGACTTCTGACCGAGGAAGAAGAAAATCTTTGCCATAAGCTATTAAACCTTAAGGAAATGCCGAAATATGATGTCCCCGCCACTCTAGGAGATGTGCTGCGCCCCTACCAGCTCGTGGGGTATAACTGGCTACGTTTCCTCTATGAGCACAAGTTAGGGGCCTGCCTCGCCGATGATATGGGTCTCGGTAAAACGATTCAAGTAATTGCCCTGCTTAAATCGATTGAATCTTCCATCAAGCGCGTGCTCATTGTTTGTCCGGTAACCATTTTAATTAATTGGCAAAAAGAATTTGAAAAGTTTTCTGACTTAAAAACACTCATCTATCACGGGGGACAGCGCCAGCTTCCCCCTGACATAAAATTTATTATCACCAGCTATGGTGTAATGAAGAAAGAAGCAGATACCACATTCAAAGATGTGCAGTTTGATATCTTTATTCTTGATGAGGTTCAACATCTAAAAAATATGCGTTCGCTGGGAGCGTGGTCGGCAAGAAAGATCTCTGCAGAATTCCGAATCTGCCTTACAGGTACACCTGTTGAGAATGATCTGGCAGAATTTTACAATATTATTGATCTCGCCATTCCCGGCATCTGGGGAGATCTCCAAATTTTGCGAACCATTTCCACGGACATTACCCGAGAGAGAGCGCGTACGACCGCAGGGCCTTTTATTCTTCGCCGTACCAAGGGACAAGTTCTTACAGACCTCCCGGCCAAGATTGAGAACAATGTGTATCTGCAATTTTCAGATGAAGAGCGCGCGACCTATCTTCAAGGTCTGCTGGACATTAAAGCGCGCATCGAAAGCGCCGCCAGTAAACGTAAGTATGGTGAAATTCTGCGCGGTCTTCTCAGGCTTCGTCAGAGTTGTCTCTGGCAAGGCAAGCAGTTACAGCCAGGTCAGGTGCCAAAGAATCTGAAGGACTTACAGTCGACGAAGATCAAATTTCTTCTCGACCAGCTCGAACAGATTATTGAAGAAGGGCACAAGGCCATTGTTTTTTCCCAATTCACCACCTACCTGGATATCATTCAATATTTTCTGCGGGAAAAGCATTATCGTGTTTCTCGCATCGACGGAAGCCAGCAGCTCAAGGCACGCCAGCAGCAGGTGGATCTTTTCCAGGAAGGAAACTCGCAGGTTTTTCTCATCTCACTCAAGGCCGGAGGCGTTGGTCTCAATTTAACTGCCGCAAGTTATGTTTTCGTCATGGACCCATGGTGGAACCCGGCGGTGGAAGCGCAGGCGGTCGATCGCGCCCATCGCATCGGCCAGAAAAACACCCTTACGGTTTATCGCCCGATCATGAAAGACACCGTGGAAGAGAAAGTTCTCAAGCTCCAAGAGGTGAAAAAGCAGCTCTTCCTAGATCTTCTTCCCGACAATGATGAAAAAATCTTTTCCGGGAGACTTAGCATGGAAGATTTTATTCAGTTATTTAACTAATTCTGAAATCTAAAATGTGGCAAAAATTAAAAAAACTTGTCTTTCTTCCATATCACCTCGAAGAATTCAGCGTTCAGCAGGTCTTCCGACTTAGCTTTTTATTTTTGGCCTTTTTCCACATTTATGCCGCACTTATGTCTGAAGGTTTTCACCGTCCGGATGAACATCTGGGCATGATTCGCATGGTGCTTTACAAGCTCGGAAAGCTGGAGGCGTCCCAGTTGAGTTGGGAATTTCCAGTACAAATTCGATCTTGGGCGCAGCCCTACTTCTATGTGGCGATTGCGAAAATATATGGCCAGCTCGGGGCCGCCAATCCTTTTATTCTCGCCACCCTCTTTCGTCTGAGTAGCTCTCTCTTGGCACTCACCGCCCTTTTCTGGTTCATGCGCACAACCACCACTTTATTTGAAAAAGATGCCGATAAAAAACTCTCCTTATCCCTGTTCCCTTTCATCTGGTATTTACCTTTTTTCCATGCCCGAACTTCGACTGAAAATTTTTCTTCCTCTCTCACTCTTTTCGCTATCGCGGGACTCATCTATTTACATAAAAAAACGGTCCGGGTTTGTTTGCTTCCTTTCATAATTGGTTTATGTATGGCCTTTGCTTTTTATTTCCGTCTGCAAATGGCAACGAGCTTATTGCCCGCCTTAATTCCATTCGTCTTCTTTCAAAAACAGCAATGGAAAACAGCGATCATCATTATCGCCGGTGGTCTGTGTGGGCTAGGACTCAATGTTTTAATCGATTACCAAGGTTACGGGAACTGGGTTTTTTCGCCCTGGAATAATGTCTACCAAAATGTCTTCAAAGGAATGGCGAGTAGTTTCGGAACGGACCCTTTTTATACCTATTTTTCTAAATCATTTCTCCGCGGAATTCCTCCCATCTCCCTCTTTTTTCTGGCGATTCCCTTGATCTATTGGTTCAAACGGCCGAAATGTATTTTAACTTGGGTTTCTCTTCCGTTTCTCATGGCGCACTCTTGCCTTGCCCATAAGGAATTGCGCTTTATTTTCTTTCTTGGACAACTCATTCCGCCGATGGCGCCGATCTTTGTGGCATGGTGCAAGTCCCTGCCAGGCATTCGAACAAGCTACGTTAATTCTTTTCATTACGTGGCCAAGCTGGCCCTCATTCTCTCCCTGGTACTGTCTCTGGCCTCAAGTAGTAGAGATGCCTACTCTCACATGGGATTTTACAAATTTCTCTATCACCTCAAACCTGTTCCGCAAAAAATTTACACTCTGAATGTCGTGCGAGATGTTCTCGAATTCTATCTGCCCGGGCCTGTCGAATTCGTATACTCTCCCAATTTTACCAGTTCTGCTGAGAGCGCCTATGTGCTCACGGATTCCTATGCGGATATGTTGCACCTGACGACCCACTCCCATTGTTTAGAAGTCTATTCCGAGTATTCTGTTTTCTTTCAAAGCCTCCTGCAAAAAATTGCCAAATCCAAAGACTGGGCCGTTTTACAATGCCCTGCATCGGCGCATAATTTATAAGTATGAGGGTTGGCAAACTGTCGAATGAAAATCTAGTAATTCCACGACATTTCTTCAACTCACTCTCGATGTCATGTACAATAGACCAATGGAAGATCGGGTTTTTGAGAAGCTAAATTCTCAAGCTCATACCAGAGTAGAAACAAAGCGTTTTGTGCTTTATACGGGCTTCGCGTGTAATTTGCGATGTCAGTTTTGCTATTATCTAAAATCCCTCGAAGACGGAACGGCTGAAAATTTCTCGGCGGCATCTCTAAAGCGAAAAATCTATATCGCCCATCTCTTTGGAAAAACTGCCATTGATTTCACCGGCGGCGAAGCCACTCTTCATCCACAGTTTAAGGAACTGGTCAGCTACGCAAAAGGACTCGGGTTCAAAGTTATCAATGTTATTACCAACGGCTGGAAGCTCGCAGACTTGAAGTTTTTTCAAGGGCTCAGGGATGCGGGTTTAAATGAAGTTTTATTTTCACTGCACTCACACTTAGAAGAGTTGCATGATGAGCTAACAAAAATTGCGGGCAGCCAGCGAAAAATTTTAAAGGCCATCAGTAATGCCCATGAGCTCAATGTCCGAGTGCGCCTTAATAGTGTTGTCACCGGCAAGAATGCCCATGAGGTTTCCAATTTCCTTGAATATGCCAAGACTCTAAAACCTCACAGCGTTAACCTGATCGTTTTCAATCCAACAGAAGAAACGGTTGGGTATAAAAATCATGATTCCATCCGAATTTCCACTTATGAGGAGATCGGTCGCCTGATCTCGCAGGCCTTAGACCAGTATAAAACGTTTTTTCCAGTTGTGAATGTCCGCTTTCTCTCTTTTTGCTACCTGCGTGGGCATGAGGATGTTATCCGAACCTATTGGCAGGAAATTTATGAGGCCGAGGAATGGGACCCTATTCTCCATTGGGCCTTCCGTAAGAACTGGCTTTTTGCTCTGGCGGCAACCATCGTGGGTATTCTCATCTTCCCATTCAAGCAGGCACATCTATTTTTTGGTAAAAAAGGCTTCTATGTCCGTTTGTGTGAACATTTTCAAAATTTCAGAATTCTCTATCTGTATAGGCGACCGGCGAAATGTGCCACCTGTTCTCTTAAGCTGATCTGCCCGGGTCTGCCAAAAGATTTTTATAAAACGAACCCCAATGCGCAAGTCTTTCCCTACTCTGCAAATGAATATCCCCTGGTCAAAAACCCGGTTCTTTTTGGTCATAAATATCCCAACAAATTTCCAGCAACGGCCCATGATCTCAAATAATTACCAAAAAGTTGTTATCAAACGCCCCCAACACTGGAAGAGTCCCTATTCCAATGACACCTACGAGGGGCGTATCTCTTTTTATTCATTTGGAAAGCTAAAAAAGATTCTTGGTCTTTCGAAAGCACACTTTGGCGGTGCCTGCGTCGACATAGGCTGTGGCCAAGGTTATTTTTTACTGACCCTCACATCGTATTTCAGTAAAGTTTTTGGCATCGATAAAAACATCAAAATTTCTCCCGATGTTTCTACCGGTGTCTTCTCAGGACACCAACGATGGGATGAGCGATATCAGAATAAAACATTGCTTGATTCAACTCGTGAGATGCTCCGCGGAGAGAATGCTCTCCATCATAACCTAGAGATTCTCGAAGGCGATGCGAAGTCGATGCCAGTGGGCAATAAAACAATAGATGTGGTGTTTGCCATTGATATTCTCGAGCACTGCAGAGAAAAGGACGCCATCTATCAAGAGTTTTGTCGCATTTTAAAAAATGGTGGCTCACTCATCTATTCTGTGCCCAACTCCGTCGGTATCGCGCAACGCTTGCGCAACATCCTGGCATTCTTTGCGGGCGTTCAAGAAGACCCTGCGAGTGAGGACCATAAAAACTATCACTGGAAAAAAGAGCTGAGCTTATTGGCGCAATATTTCACAGTGAAGAAAGTTATCGGATTTCCTTTTTTTGTGAAGGCCATTTCTCCCTCAATACTAGTGCAATGTTGTGCAGATAAAACGACCTCATCCAAAGAAAAACCATGAGCAATCAAAAGTTATTGAAAAATTGCCTGAACTCGGAATCTGTTTGGTTCTTCGCACTCTTCTGGGTAATCACCCTACTCTTGTGTATTATTACACCTTGGTCCCCGCTAAAGCTTCTCGGGGGGCATGATATGCCCCACCATCTCCTCACTCTTATGGCACGGCCTGATAGCGCCCTGACCATCTATTCACCCCAGTGGTTGGGAGGGACTCTTCTTTATCCCCTCTATGGTATTTTACCACTGGAGCAGATCGGCATCTTCTTACATCTCAATCCCGTCGATGCCATTAATTTAATAATCATTTTCACCATGGCCGCAGCCGGTTTCTGGGGAGTGAAATGCATTGAAAAACTTTACGAGTACTATTACGAGAAGCAGACACTGGTAACAAAGAACTTCTTTCTTTGGCTGCTTTTGGCACTCATTTTCTCTTTCTCCCCACTCTTTTGCTGGCGCATCACCTTCGGTCATATGAATATGATCATTTCCAGCATGCTGACCTTAATTGCCAGCAATCTTTTTCTTTCCATTAGGCTGGCAAGGCCTTTCAAACCGTTTGAAAAAATACTTTTTGTTATTAGCTGCTGGCACATCCTCAGCACCGTCTCGCAGCAACTCCTGATTTACACCCTCTATTTTATTCCGCTCTTCGCCTTGATCCTTTTTTATAAGGTACCCCCAAGATACTACTGGCAAAATTTTAAAAAAATAATTTTCGAGTATATCCTGCTTATCAGCTTACCGATCATCCTTGCCATCCCGGATATTTGGGCGCTAGTTCTTTTTCACAGCTCCGGCGAAAGTTCCAGAGGACTGCAGACCGGCAACATCATCTTCTCGTATACCAAAGGCAGCTGGCTGGATGTTTTAGGTATCTTCTTTTGGTCCAAATTGTATTTTCTTGATAAAATTAATTACTACTTCATGCATGAAATAAACTATCCGGTTGGTCCCTTTATCCTTTTATTTGTTTTGTTCTTTTTTAACTCTTTAAAAAATAGAAAGATGTTGTTTCTGGAAAGTTTCACAATCTTCGCCCTCATCTTTTGGGTAATCTTCAGTTTCGATTTTCAGTGGCTAACTGATCTGACATTATTTCTATTCCCTCCGCTGAAGTATTTTCGCGTGCCGGGCCGGATGTACATTCTTTTTGTTTTTGTGCTGCTTATGTTTATCACAACGAAAATCGTCTTTCTTCAAGACCAATTTAAGCGGGGGAAGTATTTTTGGATTATCAACACGATCATGATGGCCTTGGCTTGCGCCCTGGCGTACTACAATACTCTATATTTTGATATCTTTTGCTTCATCTTTGCAGCTTATTTCTTTATCCAGCAGGTCTTAAAACTTCCAGGTTTTTTTTCTCCACTAACCGTCCTTTTGATGATGTTACTTGGAACCCTCACGTCATTTTCCGAGCGAGCAGAAGAATTCGCTTCAAAAGAAACTATCGCGGAGTTCTCAAAAAACATCGACATTCCTTTCTTGAAAAATCCTCTGGAGCGTGCGCGCGTTTTCTTGTCTTACCCCTTCTTTGGACTGAACACTCCTTTTGCCCTTAATATAAGCAGCTTACAAGGATACTCCCATCCATTAATGGGCTTTAATACCTTGAGTTCAAGTCTAGAGGGCATCCCATTTGATACTGCCAGATTACAATTCCCCACTCTCTTGTATAGCAATAACCATGCCTTAAAAATTCTGTACAATGTTCACACTGATATCTTTGTTCAGAATAACGCTGTTAGCGCAAGAAGATTCTCCGACGAAAGTCAGCCTTTGTGGTTTCCTGTACACCCAATTCCTATAAGTTCTGTCCATGAGTTGCCTGTCGTTTTCAGTCAAAATGATGCCAATCTTGGCAGTTATATTCATGATAACCTCTTACTTTTCCGCGACGATTATGCCCATACCTATCAGAATACGGATCTCTCTTCTTGTAAGAGCATTTTGGCCAAGAATGTAAGTTACACTGACGGAACTTTTGCCATTAATCTTCAAAATCCTGCAACTGTTTCGTGCCCTATGACTGTTGCAACAAATTTTTCTTCCTTTTTAGTCGCTCAGTCGACAGATCAAAGTGGCAAAATTCAAGATCTCAAGACCCATCCGTCCTATGGAGCATTATTAACCGTTATCGTTCCCCCAAAAATTGAGGCGATTAAAATCTCAGCAGAAATAAAGTATTATAGTCTTATCAGATTTTTGAGCTTGTTTCTCGCCGTAATTATTGCAGGTGGCATGGTCTATGGAACGACCTTCAGAAGTAAAACGGGGAAAAAGATGTGAATGATCCAACATTTAGCTTCATTGTTATCGGGCGAGACGAGCAAAGTTGTCAGATCGCTCTAAATTCCATTAATCGAATCGACTACCCCCGTGAGCTTTATGAAATACTTTTGGCCATAGGAAATTGTCCCTCTTTGCAAAGAAACTCAGCGGCGGCCAAGGCAAAAGGTAAATTTCTGATCTTTCTTGATAATGATTCAAGCGCCGACCACCGCCTTCTTCGCCAATACCTTGAAGCCTTTCACTACTTCCCCAATGCCTCCGTTGTCGGCGGCCCCTCACTTTATGAAGAACAATCCAATCTATTTTTATTTGCCATCCAATGTGTTTTTGCCTCTGTCTTTGGAACCGGTCCGTATCGCTCGCGATATACTCCCATCGGGCGCATCAGACTTTCCGGTGAGCAGGAACTCATTCTTTGCAATCTGCTCATTTCGAGGGAAGCTTTTCTCAAGCACAAAGGATTCAATGTTAACCTATACCCAAATGAGGAAAACGAGTTCTTAAATCGAATTCAAAATTCTGAGGTTATCGCCTACCACCCACAGGCCATCGTTTTCCGTGAACCTAGAAAAACTTTTGGCGACTTCGTTCGACAGATGATTAATTATGGCGCAGGACGCTTTAAGCACTACACTGTGAACCATCGATATCTCAATTTATTTTTCTTTATTCCGCTCTTTTTTACCTTATATATATTATCTTTGCCTTTCGTACTTTCACAGGGAGACCTCTTTTATCTCCTCTATGGAATTCCTATCTTCATATATATTTGGTTTAATATTGCGGCTTCGGCATTCTCTGTCCTGAGTAATAAGAATTATAAAACATTCTTTTACACATTCTTACTTTTCTTCACTTGCCACTTCTTTTATGGCTTTGGCATCCTTGTCGGTTTTTACAGGTATTTTGCTGAAAATAAGGTCTCGGGCCCATCTACAAATGTAGATATAAGAATAATAAAGGAAATGACCGTGCATGAAAGTTAATACTTTACTCATCTTTCCAGGTCACACGGAGAACTGCCCCACCATGCCTTTCTCCATTCTTGTTCTTGCATCCTTTCTTAAAAGGCATGGTATTCCTGTTCAAATTCTGGATACCCGCGTCCAGGATCACTTAAGCATCGATTTCAGTGCTTTTACCTTAATCGGAATTTCCGCCAAAAGTGGCGAACAGCTCTCCTCGGCCGTGGAGCTATGCCAGCACATTCGCAAACAATCCAAGGCAAAGATTGTCTGGGGCGGGCCTCATGCAACATTTTTTCCCAAACAGACCTGCAACTCCGACCTGGCTGATTTTATCGTCAAAGGTGAGGGCGAGCTTACCTTGCTGGAGCTAATCCACGCTCTGGATGCCGAAACTCCGCTCGCGTCAATTAAGGGACTTGTCTACAAGGAAAATGGTAACGTCTTTGAAAATGAAAAACGCGATCATCTCGATCTAGACACCTTAGAGACTCCGGCTTATGACATGATCGATATCGATCAATATCAAGACAAGTTGAAGTTTTTCACAATGGAAACCAGTCGTGGATGTCCCTACCGTTGTGACTTTTGCTACACCCACCAATTCCACCAGCGGAAATGGCGGGCCAAAAGTGTTGATAAAATAATTTTAGAAATTCAAAACATTAAAAATGTTTTTGGCACGCACCGATTTTTTTTCTGTGACGATAATTTTTTTGTCAATAAAAAAAGGGTCCTTGATTTCTCCCGTGCAATTATCGACCGCAAAATTACGACGGAAATAAGCTGCTATGCTCGCGCTGATTATTTGGCAAGATATACTCCTGCCGAGCTCGATCTCGTCAAAATGGCCGGTCTGCAATATATCGGCATCGGTGCTGAGGCAGGCTCGGAACGCATGCTGAAGGAAATTCATAAGGACATTACCAGGGAAGACATTCTTCGCTCTGCCAAAAATTGCGTTGATCGTGGCATAACTCCTGTCTACAGTTTTATTATCGGTATTCCCGGTGAAAGGCCAGAAGATCTAAACGCCACAATAGACATGTATCTAGCATTGAAAAGCATTTCCAGAAAAATTGAGATCAATGGCCTCTACATCTTTACTCCTTACCCAGGGACGCCGATTTATCACAAGGCGGTTGAACTAGGCTATGTCCCCCACACCTCCCTCGAAGGCTGGGCCACCTGGAACTTTTCAGATCTATCCAACTCGGCGTGGCTCACAAAGATTGAGAAGCTCCGGCTACAGGTCATTTCCAAGATCGTCCTCTTCCTTTTTGTTAAGGATCGCCTGGAGTCTTATGGTGCTGTCTACAAGAGAAACAAACTTGGCTCACTATTAAACCTGATAGTCTGGAATGTCGGAAGTTATATCTTGGAGTTTAATGCGCGTTTTCGTTTACGTCACAAGCTCTTTGATTTTGGTTATGAATGGTTAGTCTTTGGTTATATCGCCTTAAAAAAATTCAAGGTCACGTGAGAAATCCTTTTTTATACATTCAGCTTGGGCTAATTTTAATCGCCTGTTTTTTCTCTCAAGGTCATTTTCATTTTGATGAGCATTTCCAAATTCTTGAATTTTTAAATTTTAAGTTGGGAAATGTGGAATCGACACAGCTCCCGTGGGAATTTGCGGCCCAGATAAGACCCTGGGGGCAAGTCTTCATTTACTTTATTATAACCAAATTTTTGGCGTTTCTTAATGTCACCGACCCTTTTACTTTGCCCATTTTCTTTCGCTTTGCCACGGCAGGTTTAGCCATCACAGCGTTATTGTTAACCATCAAATTTATCCAAAGAAAATCACCCCATCAGCTTTTCTTTCCCATTATACTCACCCTTTGGTTCTGGCCTTTTCTCGCGGCCCGCATTTCTTCTGAATGCTTTAATGGCCTACTCTTTTATAACTGCATCCTCTTCTATCTCCTTCAGGTTAGCTCGCTTCGCTCAGCCAAATTTGTAATATTTTTTGTGATGCTCGCAGCCGTTTGGGGCCGAGTTCAGCTGGCTCCATCACTGCTTGGTTTTTGTCTTTGGGCCTATTTTATAGAGCGATCTTTAAGAGGTCACTTGCTTCTCATGTTATGTGCATTTATGGCCGCCACTATGTTGAATCTCACAATCGATTTTTGGGGATACAACTCGTGGACTCTCACTCCATGGAATTACTTCTACCAGAATCTTCTTGCTCACAGGGCCAGTAACTTTGGCGTCTCCGCCTGGTACA
Organism: Bdellovibrionales bacterium GWA2_49_15; assembly: GCA_001769855.1. Classification (GTDB taxonomy): domain Bacteria; phylum Bdellovibrionota; class Bacteriovoracia; order Bacteriovoracales; family Bacteriovoracaceae; genus GWA2-49-15. The sequence continues at coordinate 52,703 of MEPP01000006.1, forward strand.
GCTATTTCCCATGGCTCATTACAAAGTCCGGAAATCCAATTGCAGGTCTGGCGGTACTCAGTGCCCTTTTCTTTCTTTGGCTCAGACGCCCGACCTCTCTAGTCACCTGGATCACACTTCCTTTTATTCTATTGCATATGCTCATCGGACATAAGGAGCTTCGCTTTCTCTTTCCCATGGCCTTTTTTATTCCTATCATTTTGCTCGAAGTTTGCGGGCCTTTACTCAAACTAAAATATGCCGCCGGTATCGCATCCATCTTTATAGCTTTGAATCTGTTTACTGGATTAATTTTGGCGCTTCGGCCCGCCACGCCTCTCATTGCAATTTATAAAAGTATGGCGACGCGACCTACGCCTGCCGCTAAATTGTATTATTTTGGTGGCGAGAATCCTTTAAGGCCCGGCGACCTTCCAATAAGCTGGTATCGCACCCCTAACATTCAGACCATAAACATCAAAAGCATCGATGAAATTCCTGCCCCTGAGCTCTCCTGGGTTTTTACCGATCGTTTCCTGCGCGGCCAAGAGCTGGCGCAAAAGCACACTTGCACCAAGCTTTCAAAATCGAACTTTGAATTTTTTTATGATCTCGTCCCGGCCAAGATTATGACGAAAACTCGGATCTTTAATTTATGGGAATGCCAAGTGATCGGGACCTAAGACAACGATGTCATCCCTTTCCATAAAATACACACGAACTAATTTCTGAGGCGCGAGATTTTTGATCTGGTCAAAAAGTGGCCTTTTGATAAAATAAATCCCCTCAGGAAATTGCTCAAAGGATTTTTGCACATCCATCGCAGACGTCATTCTTGGATTAGCATCGTAAACAAAGGACAAATAATTTGCCCAGGCCCAGTACTCATAGGCGTTATCAACCAAAATAAAATCTCGTGATTTCGCAAGCCGGGGCAATGCCTGGGTCATTTCAATCAAAGAACGGTCGCGATCCGACTGGGCCCCTATAGGAAAAATGGCAAAGGTCAAAGCACCTGCAATTACGAGGAGAAAAACACCATTCTTGTAAAGAAGAATCTTTTCCTTCACAAACGGGTATAAAAAGGTCGTGGCCACAATGCAAAGGGCCGGATAAACCGGCAGTAAATAATGGGAATATTTCCACTTCATTAAGGACAGACAAAACAGCATACTACAGAAGGCGATCATGGAAAGTTTCGTGGCCCTATTATAAGGTCTTCTTATTATTCCCAAGCAACCTAAGATAAGCCAAGGTCCGGAATATTTTAGCAGATGAGTAAAATACGAAAAAAATTCAAACTCTTGCTGTCCACGGGCCTTCATGATCGTCGAAAAGAATTGACGCTCAAACCATTGTTGAAAGATCGAAAAATCTCCGTTTATCCACAGAGCGATGGGCCAAAGTGCAAAGAGCACGAAAGATAATAAAATTGCCGCCCAGGCCTTGCCATCAATTAAAAATCCGCGCAAATTCTTTTCCAAAAGAACAAAAATAAAAATTGCCAGTAGGATGAAAGCGGCAGGGATGCCTTTTAGCAAAAGAGCGAGACCGAGAAAGAAGCTAAATTTCAGATAGTGGGCATTTCGACGGGTTTCAATAATGCGCAGAAAATAATAGAAGCACAAGACGAAGCAAAAGCTTAGTGGAATATCCAAGTTTGGAAAACGGACTTTTTTAATTAAAAATGGCATAAGAGCGAGCAAAAAAGTGGCCACAAATGCAAAATTTTCGTCGTAAAAACGTTTCGCCAATTTAAAAGTGCTCCACAAGAGTAAAAGTCCCCAGAGGCCGGCAAACAATCTGGCGGTCAAAAATGACGGGCCGAACAGAGAAAAGAACACCCCTTCCACCATGAAAAAGAAAGGGGGGTGCTCGGCAAATTTTGAGTATTCAGTTTCTGACATGAAGGGAACAAGCCAATGCCCTTTCAAGGCCGCATGTTTTCCAAGCGCGGCATAAAGATATCCATCGTGAAAAAAGCCAGGAACATAGACATGCTGGAGGTAAAGAACTGCACCTAAAAGAAGAATAATGGCCAGAGGTGAGAAAAAGGGAATCTCTCTAGTTTTGAGGTCGCTTATCATTTTGACGACTTCAACTTTACCGTTTCGACCCAATCCCAGTTCGCTTTATACCATTCCAGCGTTTTCTCGAGACCATGCTCAAAACTAACTTTTGGCGACCAACCAAGGTCTTGCTTGGCCTTGGAAAAATTCATGGCATAACGAAAGTCATGGCCTAAGCGATCAGTGACAAACTGGATGAGATTTTCACTCTTGCCCAACTTTTTTAAAACTAGTTTTACGATCTCAAGATTCACCATCTCGGAGTCGCCACCGAGGTTATAAACCTCACCAACACGACCTTTCTTGAAAACCTCCCAAACGCCGTGATTGTGATCATCAACAAAGATCCAGTCGCGAATATTGGAACCCGTGCCATACACGGGAAGCGGAATACTCTTGGTGGCATTATAAATCATGAGGGGGATGAGCTTTTCAGGATATTGAAAAGGGCCATAATTATTTGAGCATCGGGTAATGAGGGCAGGGAGCTTAAACGTTTTGTAATATGAGCGAACCAGCATATCAGCTGAGGCCTTGCTGGCAGAATAGGGGCTGTTCGGTGATAAGTTTGTGGTTTCAATGAAGGCCGGGTCGCTCAACTTCAAGGAGCCATAAACTTCGTCGGTTGAAACTTGCAGATATCTGAAATCCGGATTGGATCTGAATAATTCCAAACTACAATTGAGCAGATTGAGAGTTCCCAAAACGTTGGTCTCGATAAAAATATTAGGGGAATCAATTGAGCGATCCACATGAGATTCAGCCGCAAAGTTAATGACTCCCGTAAAGCGATGGGCCAAAAAAAGCTCTTTTAAGGCATGGCCATCTCGAATATCCATTTTAACAAAGGAAAGGTTTTTGCTTTTCTCAACGACCTTCTGGATGCTGGGATAGTGGCCGGCATAGGTTAAGGCATCAAGAATGACGAACTGATACTCTTCAAGGCAGGAATCAGCGGTGCAAATTTTATGCACAAAATTGCTTCCGATAAATCCTGCGCAACCCGTTAATAAAATTTTCTTCATACAAACTCTCGCAGAACTTGCTGCAAATATTCTTTGTAAGAGCTCTTGGGGGTTTGCTCAACAATTTTATTAAATTCTTGGGGGGTTAAAAAATTCATGCGCAAGGCGATCTCCTCAAGGCATGCGACTTTCATCCCTTGCCTCTGCTCGATGGCGCCAATAAACGAGCTGGCCTCCAATAGTGACTGGGGTGTGCCTGTATCAAACCAGGCCATTCCTCTGTTAATGATCTCGACCCCCAACATGCCATCGGTGAGATAGGTTTTTATCAGGTCCGTAATTTCCAGCTCTCCTCTCGCTGACGGCTGTTGCTTTAATGCACGCGCCACGACGCTTTTATCAAAAAGATAAAAGCCCGGGATAGCATAATTTGATTTTGGCTGAGTTGGCTTTTCTTCGATGCTCAGAACTTTCATCGTGGCCTTATCAAACTCTACCACCCCATAGCGTTCGGGATCTTTAACGGCATAAGCAAAAACTCTGGCATTAATCCCCTTAGCTTTTGCCTGTTGCGCCTTCACGGCATTTCGAAAGACCTCAAAGCTACCATAAAATAAATTGTCTCCTAGGACTAACGCAACATCTTCGCTTCCAATAAACTTTTCGCCGATGATAAAGGCCTCGGAAATTCCTTTGGGTGCGGCTTGAGTGGCGTAGTGCAGAGACACTCCAAAACGCGTACCATCTCCGAGAAGATTTTTAAACGACGGTTGATCTTTTTCCGTCGTGATGAGCAGAATATCTTTAATCCCGCTGAGCATGAGCAAGGCCAAGGGATAATAGATCATTGGCTTATCATAAACGGGCTGGAGCTGCTTCGTCGTAATTTGCGTTAAGGGATAGAGGCGGTTTCCGGCACCGCCGGCAAGAATAATTCCTTTCATCGTACATGTCCTTTTGCAATGAGATAGTTCTTTAAGTGATCTTCCCAGGTCGGGACGGTAACCAACTGGGCAATTTTTGTCGTATCCAAAACACTGTACTCGGGTCGACGCAAGACTGAGGGGTACTCTTTCCACGAGACGCGTGAAACAGGACCTGAAATTTTACACTCGCTCATAATAGTTTTGGTAAATTCATACCAACTACACTGACCTTTGCCGGCGAAATGATAGGTCCCAAAGGATGTAAGATTATTTTCAATAAAGTGGCAAACGACCCTGGCAACCTCAATCGTTGAAGTGGGAGACATAATCTGATCATCAATAACCGAAAGTTTCTCACGCCTTTGCGCCTTGGCGATCATCGTTTCAACAAAATTACCGCCCTTACCAAGGGCCCCTGCGATTCCAAAAAGTGATGACACTCTAAAAATGAAATGTCGCTCACAAGTCGCGCGAACTAAATCTTCCCCTGCAAGTTTGGATGTGCCATAAATATTAATAGGCCTTGGAGAATCATTTTCAGAATATGGCTTTCTTTTTTCCCCGGAAAAGACATAATCCGTACTAAAGTAAATCAACCGGCCCTTGACCTTTGTGCAATATTGGCCCAACACTGCCAGCGGAAGTGCATTGACCTTGTAAGCTTCCTCGCAGTGTTCCTCACAATAAGCGGTGTTCGTCATGGCAACACAGTTGATGATAAAATCAACCTCGCCGACTTTCTGCTCGAGAAAAGCACGCAACTCTGTTTCGTTGCCAAAGTCTACATGTTCACGATCAAATGACAGGACATCCACATTTCTGATGGCCCTGAGACCTCTCACGAGATCGGTCCCCAATTGTCCATAGGCCCCAAAGACTACTACTTTCGTCATTTCAAAACCTCATGGAATGTTTGCCATTTTTCATCTTGCTTGGATAAAACAGGATTTGCCGTAGGCCATGGAATCTTGATGGTGCGGTCATTCCAGATTATCCCCTGATTGTGCTCGGGCGAATAGTACTCATCAACTTTATAAATCACATGGCAATCTTCAACCAAGGTGCAAAAACCGTGTGCGAACCCTCTTGGAATCAGCACCTGATGATGATTCTGATCAGAGAGCTCAAAGGTTATAAACTTACCGAAACTTTTCGACTCGCGCCTGATATCCACGACAACATCCAAAACTGCGCCCTTGATCACGCGGACTAACTTGGCTTGGGCCATGGGGGCTTTCTGGAAATGGAGGGCCCTGATGGTGTACTTCTGCACTGAAAAGGAGTGATTATCCTGAACGAAATTATAATTTAAACCATTTTCTTGCATGCGTTTAAGGTTGAAGCTTTCCTGGAAAAAACCACGATTATCTTGAAAAACCTGGGGAACAATTAACTTAACTTCGGGAAAGTCAGTTTCAATTACCTTCATATTTTTCCTTCTCCCTCTTCCGCCACATACGATGAAATTTTTCCCTCAACAATAAATTGATAGGCAAAGAGTCGAGGCCATATCCTGGCACACGCATAATACATTCGATCCAGGGCACGAAGAACTTTACTTTTTCCGATCGACTCGAAAACCACCTCAAACGGAAGTCCCGTCGGCCGTACGCTGGTTACGATGTATCCGCATCGTTCCATCAGTTGAATAATGGTACTCAAGGTGTAAAAACGCACATGGGTTTCGTCCAAAGTCCCTTTGGGGCCATAATTAAAACGACCGACCAGGAGTGACAACCGATAAAACCAGATCGCAATATTGGGAACGGAAACAATAATTTTTCCATCTTCTTTTACAAAACGTTGGATGTATTGGAGCATTCCGGGGGCGTTCCTCACGTGTTCCACCACGTCGGCCAGGATAATGTAATCAAATTCACGTTTGAACTGAAGCTCTCGATAATTTTCTAAATTGACCTGAAAATACTGCTCGCACTTTGCCATGACCTTTTCTTTGGGAACCATGTCAACACAAACGGAACGAACACCTTTTTGCAAAAGTGAATCCGTTAACAATCCATTGCTGGAACCAAGATCGAGGGCCTTGCCAGGATTACTGATTCCTAAAAGGATTTGCTCATGGGAACTATAAGGACTGCGTTTTCTCGTGTAGTGAAACTCACTGGAAACGAGATACCGGCTTCGTCTAAGGACGTGCAGTTGGTGCAGTCTATATTCTAAAATTGAGAGGCAAACATCCTTGGCGTATTTGAAACCGTTCACATTACAGACTTCGTCACCATAAAATGTCTTTATGGGAATCTCGGTGATTGAAATCCCCAGCGCGCGACACTGGATGATGATTTGGGTATCAAAGTGAAATTCGTTGGTATTCTCTTCGAAAGGAATATTTTTTAAAATTCGGGTCGAATAAAGGCGATAGCCTGAGTGAAATTCCGATAAATGCGTGCCGATAATAAAATTCTCAAAGGCGGTTAAGACCTGATTCCCCATCCATTTATAAAAAGGCATCCCCCCTTTGAGCGCATCAACTCGGTTGAGCATTCTGGAGCCGAAGACCACCTGGGCATCGTTTTCAAAAATGGGAAGAAGTAGATCGGGAATATACTCAGGAGCGTACTGCCCATCACCGTGAAGCATCACCACGAAATCAAGACCCTTATTAATGGCATAGCGATAGCCTACTTTTTGATTTCCCCCATAACCTAAATTAATCGAATTTTTATAAATATTAAGCTTCGATTTCAAATTCGGATTGGCCAGCAACTCATTGGCGGTCTCAAAGGTGCGATCAGGACTAGCATCATCAAAAATATATATCTCTTCGATGGCATCATAAAGTTCCGTGGGAATGCGAGAGACAGTTTTTTGAATATGGGCAGAGGCATTGTAGCTGATCACAAAAATGCCAATTTTTGGGAAGGCCTTGCCTAATTTCTTCTTATGTTCATAAATTCGAGCAATCTTGCTGTGATCAACGGGAAACTGAACAGCTTGTCCGCGCCGATTAACCTGTGTATCCATTGCAACCTCTTGTTGTGTCCTTCAGTTCTAACATAGAGCACGAATCATGAAAAACCTTTTATTTTTGCCAAAATTCAGAACATCTTTCATGATGATAGGATGCAAAATTCATTCATAAATAAGCTCAAAAGTTACCCCGTCATGCCCTGGATTGTGATTTTCGTTTTTCTCGCCATGTTTTCCCGAACTGGCGGTGGAACCAACGAATATTCTCGCTATACGACGCTCAGGGCCATGAGTGACCAGCAAACTTTTAAGATCAATGACTACGTTTCCTGGACCATTGATTGGGCACAAACGCCGGACGGCTCATACTACTCAAATAAGGCGCCCGGACCGATGTTTTTGGCCTTCCCGATATTTTATCTTATGGAGCAAATCACTAAGTTTGATAAAAAAGAAATATTCGAGACCAAAATTGATCCAGTATCCGGAAAAAGTCGGACGATTCGGACCAAAATTCCCGGGCCAACAACAAGGGCGATCATCGCTCTCGTGACTCAAATTATTCCCATTGCCATTCTGACTTTTCTCTTAGGTCATTTTTTGCTTCACCACGGCGTCCCGATTTGGGGCGTTCATTTCATGGCCGTGGCTTTTTTATTTGGCAATACAGCTTCGATGTTTGCAAATATTTTTTTTGGACACGCACTCACCGCTTGTCTGCTTCTATTCAGTCACTATTTCTTGCTCCAAAAAAAACCGCTGCTGGTTGGACTCTTTTTTGGCTTTGCCCTCCTTGGGGATTATACCGTGGCCCTTCTGGCTCCCTTGGTGCTCATGAACCTCATCCTCGCCAATCCTAAAAAATATCGATGGATGGGTGAGTTGTTGGCGGGAGGTTTAGTGCCCGGACTCTTATGGTGCTGGTATCACATCAGTGCCTGCGGCAGTCCCTTTGTCATTCCTGCCCATTTTCAAAATCCAATGTGGCAGGATATGAAGCACGAGACCCATAATCTTTGGGGGCTTTTCGTCTTACAAATTCGCTGGGACATTATTTATCAGTTACTTTTTGGAAGCATGCGAGGCATCTTATTCACTCAACCGTGGGTATTGTGCCTCATTCCCGTGCCCTTCCTCCTTTACAAGAAAATCTTTCAGGATAAAACACTTTTAACCACGGCGATCCTGAGTCTGTTCGGACTTCTTTTTTTGCTTATCATGAATTCGAGTTTTGGTGGTTGGCATGGTGGACACACCTCCGGCCCGCGATATCTATCCATGGTCTTTCCCCTTTTTGCCCTTTTGGCTGCCCTGCTTTATGGTTATTTACCGCGATGGTACCGTGTGCTTCTTTGGGCGGGCCTCATTCCTGCCGTAGTTCTCCGGGCCCTCATTTATGGCAGCACTCCGCTCGCCCATGAGCAACCTATCTGGCCTTTTCTCTATAACTTTATGATTGGTGAAAGTGACAATAAGGGAATAGTACGTTTTGGTTTTCTACTAATGACTTTATGTATTGGACTGCTGGTGGTCTGGCTACAAGCTAGAAAAAAGTTGCTTCACACAGGTCAGGACATCATCAACTGAAAAGGTCTTTAAACATACCATTGATTCACAGGTCGATAGTCCGCAATAATGCGCCGTCTGAGTGCGACACGCCAGCGGGTCTAAAAAGAAAAAGGCATGCTTTTTGTTGTCGTAAGGATGCCACTCCATCGGTGGTTCCGGTCCAAAGAAGGTCCAGGTTGGGAGCCCGACGGCGACGGCCAGATGCTTGAGTCCTGTATCATTACCAATATAGGCAGAAGATGCGGCAAAGTATTCGGGTAAATCCTGGAGGGACAAATTTATAATTTCAACCTCGCCAGAGATTTGCAGCGCATGCAGGCGGTTTTTAATCTCCAGATCTGCCGCCGACGTGGAGAGGGGTATGGCGATCTTGCATGCGGGAAATGTGCGTATCATTTTCTGGGCAAGGGCGACGTAATTTTCTAAGGGCCACATTTTTGTCATCCTGGTGGCCACAACCCCAAAGATTAATCGCTGTTTTTTAGGACCTCCTGAAATCTTCAACTGCGGGCAGAAGTCGAGGTAGGAGGGACAAGGTTGTTGTCGATCAGTAAGCAGGGAAAAAACTCCGTCCAAATCACGCTGAATAACAGGTTTAATGATCCCCTGGTCAAGAATTTTCCCGGGTGCCTTTTGGTGGTGATTATGAAAAGAATAGGGCACGCCCTTCACGCGACTATAAATTGAAAAAAATTTTTCCGTTCTCCCTGATTGAAACATTTCGTAAATCAATCCAGGGTGAAGCTTGGCAATTTGCTGCCATGTCTTTATCCAGCCGGTCACATTTTCCAAATCCAACGGTAAAATTTTATCAAACGCCCCGGTGACATTGCGATAGAGCGGGGCGACCCAGGCCGGAACGCCATAAATGATTTCACTGGCGGGATATAAAGATTTTAAATATTGAACAGTGCCGAGTCCAATAAGCGAATCCCCTAAAGCACGATACTTTAAAATCAAGATCCGATCAGGGTGATTTTCCATGTGATGACTTATCTGGCCTCGTAGGCCATAATATACCAATGATTAAAATTAGTGGCGTGATTATAGCGTTCAATGAAGAAAAGCACATAGAACGTTGCATAAACACCCTCAAAAGTCTCTGTGATGAAGTTATTGTGGTGGACTCTTTTTCCACTGATAAAACGCCTGAAATCTGCCGATCTCTTGGTGTTCAGTTTTATACCCATGCCTTCACTGGACATATCGAACAGAAGAACTATGCCATGAGTTTGGCCAAACACGACTATGTTTTAAGTCTTGATGCAGATGAGGCCTTGAGTGATGAGTTGCAACGTTCGATCGCCGAGTGCAAAAGTGCCACCCCACATTCCGCCTATAGCTTTAATCGTCTGACCAACTACTGCGGCCATTGGGTGCGACACTGCGACTGGTATCCCGATGTTAAAGTGCGTTTATGGCGCAAAGATCTGGGGCATTGGGGGGGTATCAACCCGCATGATATTGTCGAGCTGAAGGCCGGGGCCACGACCCGGCACCTCGCCGGAGACCTGCTTCATTACAGCTATGACACAATTTCTTCCCATGTCACTCAAACCAACAAATTTACCACCATTGCGGCCCAGGCACTCTTTAAGCAAAATCGTCAATCAAGCCTGCTTAAAATTTATACCAGGCCACCTTTAAAATTTTTAAAAGATTATTTTTTGCGTTTAGGTTTTCTGGATGGGCATTACGGGTTTATCATCTGCTTCATCAACGCCCTGTCCGCACTCTTAAAATATTCCAAGTTATACGAACTCCAACGTAACCGAGAAATATGAAGATAGTCTTCCAGCACGACCATCCCCTCCCCATCAAAACTTACGGGGGAACAGAACGAATCATGTTCTGGCACATGAAGGAACTCGTTCGCCAAGGCCATCACGTGGTGCTGATCGGGCATCCCAATTCATCCGTTGAAGCTCATGGCATCTCCCACGTTAAAATGGCACGAGAGGACCACAACAACTGGAAACATCTCGTCCCAAAAGATGCCGATGTTATTCACCTGCAGTACAACCACACTGTGGACCTTCCTATCCCAACCATTAATACCGTTCATGGCAACGGACAAATGGGCGAATATTTTTCTAAAAACTCCGTTTTTGTTTCCAACTCTCATGCCCGTAATCACGGCTCAGATATTTACATTCATAATGCACTGGATTTTTCCGAATACCCTTCCCCCGACCTGACTCGGGAGGGATGGGACAACTTTCTCTTCCTGGCCAAGGCCTCTTGGAAAGTGAAAAATCTCAAAGGTGCGGTTCACGCCTGTAAAACGGCGAAGAAAAAGCTCCATGTTGCCGGTGGCCGTTACTGGTGGCCTTCACGTTTTGTCACCAGCTATGGTCAGGTGGGCGGCGAGCAGAAGTTGAAAATAATGAGTCAATGTGACGCCCTCATTTTCCCCGTGCGTTGGCACGAGCCCTTTGGCATCGCGATCATCGAAGCATGGGCCATGGGCCTTCCCGTTTTGGCTTCGTGCCACGGCTGTCCGGCCGAAATCATCACACCAGCGGTCGGGGCAGTTTATCGCACGGAAGAAGACCTGATTCAGGGACTGAGAGTGAAGCCGGCGGTCTCCCAAGCGGCCCAAATTCGGCAATTTGCTCAGCAAAATTTTGCCATCGCCGGATACACCGAGCGATATCTCGCTCTCTATAAAAAAATTATTAACGGCGAGCAACTTGGCCAACGTCAACCTTGCTGGGCGCGACCGGAATCGGCACAACATGTTTTACCCTTTTAAATTCTCGCAAAAATTGCTCATCGCGCTGGTTGTTCTCGCTCTTTCTTTCTTTGTCATTTTTCTGATCTCGATATTTCAGCTTTCTTGGGATTTTGGCGGGAAACTTTATTCCGATTTTCCCGATCGCGCCATTTGGCTTGGAGTGGCCTTTAGAGTCTTCAGTGGTCAGCTTCCCCACATTGATTTTGTCTCCACCATGGGCCCCGGGATGCCGCTGTTCTATGGGTGGGCCATGAAAATTTTCGGGCCATACACAAGTAGCTTTCCACCCATTACCGCACTTACCATCCTCTCCTACGTGGGAGTTACGGGATTTTTGAACTACAAACGATGGCCTATCGAGCTGACGGCGGCGCTGGCCCTCTTGGCCATCACCCATCTGGCGATGCCTTTTTTGAACTATAATTATCTCGGTTTTTATTTCTTGTTTTGCAGTATTTTAGAATATTTCACCTTTCAGAATGCCACCTCATACAGAAACTCTTCATGGTCTTTCGGGGTCTTGGCTGCTTTTGTTTTATTTTCAAAATATATTTTCTTCGCCTTTTCCGGAATTCTCTTTCTACTGGCCCTCACCAAGGCCCGCCCGACACGACAATGGCTTATCGGAGCGTCGTGTAGCTTTTTTGTGACTTTTATACTCTTTGCCTTTTTTTTCAACTTCGAGTTTGCCACGTTTTTCCATGATATCTCCATCTCGCGCAAAATTAGAGGGGACCTGGTGGTAAAAGAGTTTTTGGACCTGAAGATTCACAAGCGCTTTTTTCACAAATATATTTGGGGCATCCTGCTCTTTTTTGGAATGCATCTTCTTTTTAAGCTCAAGTTCCTCAAGCAAAAGGTCACTTTGGTTGATTTCCTCATTCCGGTGGTTTTCTTTATTGTGCAAAATGCCGTTATCCTCAGTTGTTCCAACTGGCCTTGGCCATATGCTAAGGAATGGATGGCCGGTTTTGCTCTAGCGCAAATCTCTCTTTCACCAAAGGTCGAGGTAAAACCCTTCTTTGTCTCATTCATCGTACTTGCGATGCTCGCATGGTCCTCTTTATCGTTTTATGAAAAAATAATTCGAAATTCTGAAAAGGCCTGGGCCCTCAAAAACTATGCGGACCGAACGAACTGCGTGCCGATCCCTTCCTATACCTGCGCCTTTGAGGATGGTCTCGAGCTGCTTGGAAAAAATCAGATTCAGGATAAATTGCTACTCAGTCTTACTTATGAAGACCCTTTCAATGTCTATTTCAACCGGCCTGGAATAAAGGGTGATCTGACCCACTGGAGCCATACGGATAGTGTTTCCGAGCAGCATCACCCGGATGTGGCCAAGCTTCTTGGGCAAGTTTCTTTTGTTTTGGAACCAAAACAGTTTGCCTCTGATTTTCACCTTGAGGCCTATCGTCTTAAGCAAAAGATCTTTTATCCCGAGGTTCAGAGGACCTTTAAGATCATGGATCAGAACCGCTCGTGGGTGCTGTGGCAAAAAGCTGTTACCCAAGAAAAAAATTAGTCTCAAGCTCCTGCTTCACGGGATGTGAAAGAAATTCACCGTTATAAGAGCGAATCTTTTTGAGCTTTACAAAGATGGCCCAGGACATGTTTGGAAATAAGCGAGACAACGGCTTGGCCAGCCAGGGGGGGAAGGGATAAAAGTTACTTCCGGCATGATCAACTAACTCAAAACCGTCGGTAAAAATACCCGCGACTTTCAAAAGGTCCTCTTTGGTAAATCCCCTGAGGTGGGCCGAGGAGTTGCAAATCGCCGTGGGTTGACGCCCAAACAGAAGGAGAAGCCGGTTATGAAGAGAGGCCAAATTCGGCACCCCAATGATAAGATGCCCACCGACCTTGAGGCATCGACTCATTTCGTGAAAAATCCAAAAGATCTCTTTGGCATGTTCTAGGGTCTGGTTCGAGATCATTAAATCCACGCACTCATCAGACATGGGAATTCTTTCGCATTCAAAATTTATACTGAATACCTTGATCCCCCGCTCTCCGAGATAGCGAACATAATAGTCGTGGTGCTCAACACCAAAAAGCTCAACCTGGGGATGCCATTTTTTCACAGCGAGTAAATCGCCCCCAATTCCGGCACCGATGTCCAAAGCGGTTCGACAGTTGGAAACGCTTGCGATAAACCTTTCGATCACCTTGCGGCCGTAGTTCAAACTTTTGTCGACTGAAAAAAATAGTGCCACAAATTTCCCCGCATAGACTGACTGCGACATGCTTCTCGATCATCATAACTCTATGATAAGTGCTGTATCAATCACAAATAATTTAAATGAAAATTGCTATAGTCACCAATTCTTTTCAAAGGCCGAAAAACTTAGTTGAACGATCTCTCCTGGCCTCCCTAAATCAAATTCCCGGTCCGGACAAAGTTATCTTCATTGATCAAAGCACCCCATCGCTTGAGCTAGAGCAAAAAATATCCGCGAATCCCCTTCTCACTCATCTCAAGATTCCCGTGAGTGGTGTTGCCAAGGCACGAAACTCCTTTCCTGTTCCCATGGACGCAGACTGGTTAATTTTTTGCGACGATGATGGTTATCTCATGCCCGGCTATCTGGAGCATTTCATTAAAATCACTCAGCAGTACCCCAAGCTTAAAATTATTGCAGGAAGTATCGTCCGCGATGACAATGGAGAATTCTATAGTCCTCGCCATCAGATTGGCGGCGACTTAATGAAATTCCTCAATACCAAGCTGCTCATGGGTAGCAATTTTGCCATTCGACCGACTACATTTATTGAGCTGGGAAAATTCAGTGATAATTTTGGCGTTGGCTCCTATTGGGGTTCCAGCGAGGAGACGGATTTCGCCTGGAAGGCCTTTTTTAACAATATTCCCATGGCCTATTTTCCGGAGCTAAAAGTGCTCCATATAAAACCCTATGCTGGGACCTTTCTTCATTCATGCACGAAGGCCTATCGCTATGGAGTTGGAAAAGGTGCCATGGTGGCAAAATGGATTCTAAAAGGCAAAGTTTGGCCGGTGGTCGAATTTATAGAAATGCTGGGTCTTCCTTGCGGTCAGTGCCTTTATAATTTAATTAAGCTAAATCCCAAGACCAGCGTCTTTAATGTCTGCACTTTTGCCGGCCGATTGAGCGGTTTTTTTCGCTACAATCTCAGGGCACTACTTGGTTTGAAACTTTCGTAAGGCCTTAACGCGAAAAAAGGCCGTCAGAGCAAAAAACAGGGCCTTCATTTTTAGAGAGATACTTCTGGAATAAACCACAATATTAAAAAAATCTGCCGTGGCAGTGAGGTCACCTAAGGCCTTTTTATTTCGGGCTATAATATATTTTTCTCGCTGCATGGCCTCTCGCTTCTGAGCACCCTCTAACTGGTTGAGATAATTTCCAGTAATTTTTTTTATTCGTTGGATGTAGTTTAGTGAGTAGCTCGAGAGAGTCCCATCGCCGCCCCAGTAGGCGCCCAAAGCGACAGGTATATAGTGGAAGCGCTCGGAAATTTTAGAGATTTTGAGCCACAAATCATAATCTTCAACCGCGATTAGATTTTTATCCTCCGAAACCATGCCGACTCTTTTAATAATCGAGCGCCTGGCGCAAACGCCTGAATTAGAGAGACAATTTCCGTTCATCAGAAGATCTTCAAAAAAAGGATTTTTTAATTTTCGACCGTTGGTCCCGCGGCGCATGGGACCATTGGCATTGAAATAATCGAGCTCGTGATAAATAACGTCCATCCCCGGAAGAAACTTGGCGACTTCCTCGAGTTTTGTCGGATACCACCAGTCATCGGCATCCAAAAAGGCAATCCATTCACAATTGGCATTCTCAATTCCAACATTTCGACCACGCGCCGGCCCGCCCCAATTTTCCTGATGGTAATAGTGAAGATCCAGAATTCCCCTGAAAGAATCAACCACCGACTTGGTATTATCAGTAGAACCATCATCAATAATATGAACCTCAAAATCTTTTAACGTCTGTCCAACCAAAGATTCCAAAGTCTTTAATAATTTCTTTTCATGGTTATAGGTCGTTACAACGACGGAAAAGACCGGTTTTGTCATAAAATTCTTTTGGTCCAAAATTAATGTTTTTCCTATCTAACACCGTGTCAAACAAAACAGTCAATGCTACGATCTACAATATGCCATTAGAATATTTTAACAATGTACGTCACGATGCCATTGCCCTGTTAGGGGACGATTTTCATCAAACTTGCCTCGAAGTCGGTTGCGGAACAGGCAATACCCTAGGGTATCTCAAAGAGAAAAAGCAGATTGGCCATGCCGTTGGACTGGAAGTTGTGGATTCCTGCAGGGAATCCAAGCATAAAAACATTGATGAATTTATTGTCGCCAACGCTGAAGATTGGGATTTTTTAGGCCGAAAATATAATTTGATTCTTCTCCTCGATGTTGTCGAACACCTAAAATGGCCCTATGAGTTTTTGCAAAAATGTTGCCTGCATGTCGAAGAAAACGGGCATATTATCGTATCTCTTCCAAATATCAACAATCTCAGAATCCTGAAGAATTTGATCTGCTTGGATAGATTTGAGTATGCTACCTCAGGGCTTCTGGATGTGACCCACCTGCGTTTTTTCACCAAAACAACCTTCTTGGAGCAAATGAGTAAACAGGTTCCGAAATTGCAGCTACAAAAGATAAGTTATAATTTTGAAGACCTGCCAGCAGTGGGCCTTTTCAAATGGATTCCATTTATCAATAAGTTTTTTATTTGCCAGTATGTTTTTAAATTTAAAATTCTGAAGTAAGAGAGCATACGTATGATCAGCATCATAATTCCGACTCGCGATCTGAAGCGTAAAAAAAATGCTGCCCGTTTTTTTCGCCCCTTGACGTCACTGCCAGACCTTATCGCCAGCATCAAGACCCATGTGACAATCGAGCATGAGATTATTGTCGTCTGTAACGATAGTGCGAAAAGCGATTTGGTTGACTTCATTAAGCAACAAGATATCAAAAAGTATTGCTTCAACAACGTTAATGTCGGGGTTTCCCGGGCCTGGAACATGGGCCGCCAAATGGCGGAGGGTGACGCCCTGATGTTTATAAATGACGACGTAACCATCGGGGCGGGAGCAGTTGAGACGATGTACCGCGCGCTCGTGGCGGAAGAAAAACTGGGCATCGTCGGGCCGAAGGGCGAATACTGGAAAGGGTCTGCCAAGGTAAACGAAACCTATGAAAATGCCGAAGTCGATGTCATTTCAGGTTATTGTTTTTTAGTTAAAACCTCAGTCTATGACCAGGTTGGCGGTTTTGATACGGCCTATACTCCTGCGGGGTTTGAAGAGATTGATTTTAACTTTTCAGTTTCCAAAGCGGGCTTCAGGCGAAAGGTCATTGGCGGTCTTGCCATCGTCACGAACCCCTGCCATGGCATTAGCTCTCTAAAAACCGAAATAAAATATTTATATTCAAGCATTCATACTGAGGACCTTCATCTGCGAAATAAATCCTATTTCGAAAAGAAATGGGGGATAAGCATTCCCCCATGTTGAAAACATTCTTTTCAATTTCTTCCCTGACACTGCTCGGTTATCTGGTATCGCTGCTCAATCAAGGGCTTATTGCCAAAGAGCTTGGCACCTCCGTCAATCTGGACTCTTACTTGTATGCCTTGTCGATTATTGGTTTTTGTACTTTTTTTGCCTACCCCATGATGGAGTCAACCATACCGATCTATTTCCGAAAACGTGAAACCAATATCGCGGAAGGCAATGAAATATTTTCTCGCGCCGTAAATACTCTTCTGATCTCTTGTTTCGTGCTGCTTGCCTTTATTTTCCTGGTTTTACCTAAAACCATCCACATTATTGTTGGTACGTCTCTGCAGGCCAAGACGGAAGAGATCTTAAACCTGACTCAATACCTGGCCCCCTCAATAATCCTGACCTCCTTTACCCTTTTTCTTCAAGGGGTTTTGAATAGCGGACGCCGCTTTGTTCTACAGTCGATAGGAAAGATCTTGGGAATTTTCATAGGTTCAATCTTTCTCTTTTCATTCTTGGCGAAAATCAAAACTGAGGCCCTCATCTTTAACTTTTATGCCGTTCTCGTCATGTCTTGCCTCTTTCAGTTAGTCGAGTTGTATAAGATGGGGGTGCGATATAATCCAACCGCCGGCATTATGGTGGATCGATCATTTTGGAAGATGTTTTTTGTTTCTGGAAATGTCTATCTGGTCGGACTGGCCTATGGTGTCTTGGAGAATCGCGTATTCTCCCAGTTCTCCCACGGCCTCATTTCTTCGTTTAGCTATGCTTCCAAACTCTTGATGATTACTCAGCATGTGGTTTTCGGTTCGATCATTAACATCTGCTGGACTCGAATTTTGGAAAAGAAGCAAAGTCATGGTGAAGTAAACAGTATTAAAGATTTATTCAATGTTGCTTGTTTTGTCTGCGGAATTAGTCTCGTGATTGGAGTCACGCTGGCAGTATTCTCCAAGCAGATAGTTTATATCCTCTTTTTTAGAGGGGCGTTCGACCAACAATCTTTAGAAGTGACCAGCGGCTTCTTTCAGCTCATCGTTCTTTCACTGCCTTTTTCTGCCATGTATGACCTTTTTCAAAAAACTTTTTCCACCTTACAGAAGGCCAAGATGGTAGGGATTAACGGAATTATTTTCAATCTTACCTTGTTCGTCTTTTGCTACCTGAGTGTGGCCACTCTAGACTTGCATTATCTTATTCTTTCGCGCGGTATTGCCTATATCGTCATGTGTTGTTTGAGTTTCTACATTTTAGGTAAATATACCCAGCAAAATCTTTTCATCTTATACGCCAGGAAAATTATTTATTGGCTTCCCTGTGCTGTGGCCCTTTATATCGCCCACAAATTAACTGAGCACTTTTTTACTCTCGATGATAAGGTTCTCTTATTGCTTAAAATGGTGCTTTTTACTCTTATCTTCGCCCTATGGGCAGGCCTTCAAAGTTGGCGAGAGATGAGGAAAATCCAGGCGAGTTAGGCCTTTTCATAGAGACCAATCCAGCCCATGGTTTGACCCAAAACTCCCCCGGAGAGGAAGAAGAGCAACTTCAAAAAACGATTCGCAAACGAGCCCCAGGAATGCTTCTTAAGATAGATGCCTCGACTGTATAAGATATTCAGATGACCTCTGGTGAAATGGAGATCTTTTAAAATAAGATTATGCTTGGATACCCGCTGAACTTGCGAGGTTTTATTGCAATAATACAAAAAGAGCGCCATCGGATTGTACGGTTTGACGTGGTCGTAATCGTTATAAAAAAGACCATTTAGCACGGGTGTGATAATCAGCAACTTGCCCTGGGGTGCTAGCTTATCAATCAGCCCGTCGAGAAATAAAAATAGGTCGCTATAAGAAAAATGTTCGATGAGATGGGAAAGCACAATGACATCATAAGTGGTGCCACTATTTGACGAATGATTAAATGATTCACCACTCATCACCTGAAAACCTTGCTCACGGCATTTCTGAAGTGAATTTTCGCTAACATCCACGCCTGTCAATTGGGTAAAGCCAAGACTCCTGAGAAGCACTAAATTTCTGCCAAGACCACATCCAAAATCAAGAATTTTTAAATTTCGATCCAGGACTTTGACCGTCGAGATAATTTTACGAACTTCGTTATTTGGTGAGATGAGCATGCGCCGTTCCCTTTTGAGCGAGTAATATTATGTCCATGGCAAAACTAGGAAAGAGGCATCCGGAGATCGCCAAGATTGGCATTTTTACGTCGTCGATAATTTTTTGGGGCAGAAAAGGCACCCAGTTTCCGGTATGCTTTTTCACGGTCAGTCCACAGGCCTGGAGCTGTTTTTTCAAAATTGAAGGGGTGTAGGCCCGAATATGCCCAGACCCCGTCAAATTATAATTCACCCAAATAGGATAGATTCCAAACAAGATTCGAACGCGATTTTCAAAAGAAACAAGATTGGGAGTCGTAATTAATAAATGTCCCCCAGGTTTCAAGCAGCGCTCGATCTCCTGCAAGAAGCGATCTGTATCAACGAGATGCTCGATAACTTCGCCGGCGTAAATACAGTCAAAGTAATTATCAGCAAAGGGTAGCGCCGAAGAGTTCAGGTCACACTCTTTGGCCGGGACACCTCTCTCGGTTGATCGGGCAACAGAATTTGAGTCGATGTCGATCCCGAAAACCTCATGGCCACGACTCTTCCAATGCAGGGCCCAATCTCCATTGGCACAGCCGATGTCGAGAAATTTTCCCTTGGGAAGCTTTTCAATCATCCTGGCCGATTTTAATAAACGACTTTCCTTCATCTCATAGGTGAAAGTGACTGACTTATTGTAAGCGGATATGGAATTGTTTGAATCTGCCATGCAAAAATCCTTTACGCTATTTGCAACAAAGCTGCAATTTTCTCTACAACAACCGGCCAGTAAAAGTTGGCCCGGATAAATTTTTGACCCTCTTTCGATAACTCCTGCATCTTTTTTTCATTGGAGGCCGCCTGAGACAAGCTATTGGCAAGCGCCTGCGCATCTCCGGGAGGGCAGAGAAAGGCCAACTTCCCGTTATCGGTGATGTCATTCGTGGCCAAAACCGTTGTGGAAACAAGACAGCATCCGGCATCCATGGCCTCAATGTTGGCAATGCCGAAGCTCTCGCGGATGGAAGATGAGCAAAAAATCTTTGATTTCTGCATCTCCACTCTCAATAACGATCGGTCATAAATGGGTCCCAGAAATTTAACTGAGTTCGCCAGAAAATCATTCTCCCGAAGAAAAGAGTCAATCTCGGACTTAAATTCTTCTTCGATCGGACCGATAAATTTTAAAATATATTGTGGAAATCTCGGATGAAATAATTTGAAGGCCTTCAATAAAATATGGTGCCCCTTATCTGAGAAACCAATTCTACCAACCGTGCAAATACTCGTTTCTCTTAATGGGAAATCAGGTGTGGTTAACTCTTCAAAGTTATAAATTCCGTTGGGAAGATAGGTGGTCCGCAAACCCCATTGAACTTCGATTTCTTTTTGAATGTCCTTGGTTTCCACTGAAACTAAGCTGCAAAGTCGAATAATGGGCAAGAAAAGCCGACGTCTTAATGAGGTTGAAACCATCTTATGCATCCCGAGATTGCTCGGGTCGAGCTTCAGATAAATCTTACCGCGAGGATTGAGCATTCTATAAACCAAAATCCAGACGAGGGTGGGAAACCTGAGATGAAAGAGCTGCAAAAAATCTATCTTCCTTGCTTGAAAAAAAAGATAAAGACAAACATCAAGTGTGGCCACATGAAACAGGCGTTTCAAAAAAGTTAGCTTAAGTCCTTTGAGCGTACCTTCGAGATAAGAATAGTGATCATTGTTGTAGGTGACAACCTCTCCCTGGACCCCATATTTCAGCTGCATGAGAAAGGAAATCATACCGATATCTTTAATCAGATGGATATTTTCGGCCTGGGGAAATATCGTGGTATATCGTTTTATCTTCATGCTGTTAACAATGGCCTTAGTCTTTTGCGATATAACTCAGACATGAAAGTGGATTTTTTCACCAGATTTTTCAGACGATTCAAAACGTAAAAGCCAATGAAAAAATTAACTGTACCCAGCTTCCTTCGACTATGAACCGCATAGAGAAATTGCTCAATGCGCTCTTTTGTATGTTCTCCGTAGTAGATGGGTACCGGTCGATCGCGCAGCCAGTAGGTATCATCAATAATTCTCTCTCTCTTGGCCCGTTGATAGAGGCTGGTTCCAGGAAGAATCCAAAGTCCGCCAACCGCGCCAACACCGTCAGGACGGATTGTATTCAGAAAATCGATCGTCTCATTAACGGTATCTTTTGTTTCGCCCCTGGCACCGACGATCAAGAGCGCGGTGATTCGCAGGCCAATTTTTTTGGCGTTTAAGATGCTAAGTTTGGCCTGCTCCACGGTGGTATTTTTGCCAATGAGATCAAGAATTTTTTGCGATCCGGACTCAACTCCAAAGCTGATCTCGTAACAACCGGCCTTTTTCATGAGTTCGAGAAGTTCCAAATCGACGTGGTCAACACGGGTGGTGGCGTACCAGGCAATCTTTATATTACGTCGAATAATTTCCCGGCACAACTCTTTGGCGGCCTGGATGTCACCGCTGAAATCATCATCGGCCATCCAGAAGTGCTTGGCAGCATATTTTGTATTAAGCAACTCTAGCTCATTGGCCATATTGATGGCAGAACGAGCGCGATGGCCTTTCCAAATCCACCAGGTCGAGCAAAAATCACAGCTCGCGGTGCATCCTCGACTAAAAACCACGGAGACGCGCGGTTCCTTAGAGAGGTCAATGCCATTAAAAACACCTTCCCCTTTGGCCGGATAGTTTTTCAAATTCAGGAGGTGCCATGCCGGAAAAGGGATATGATCTAGGTGATGCTGGTATGTTCGTGCAGGGTTTCTAACTACCGTGTTATCTTTTCTCCAGGCAATCCCGGCCAGTTTTTCCACCGGTGTGCCATTACAAAATTCACGAAAAGTATATTCACCTTCTCCGATCACGCAGACATCAATCTGAGGATAATTCTCTAAAATTTGCTTCCACATGATGGTGGGATGAGCGCCACCGAGAACAATTTTAATCTGAGGACTGAATTTTTTAATCCAGTCCGCGATCTCAAGAACGGCGTGGTGCCCTAACGTATAATTGGTTATACCGACAATCTCAGGCCGAAATTCAGTCACGGCTTTCTTTATGCCTTCGCGCCCGAGAAGATAACCGTCGACCAGTTGAACTTCGTGCTCATTTAAAATGCTTCCCGCAAGGTAGATTAAATTGAGCGGTGGAAAACTAAAGCCCGCTTGATCAGCGTTGTCGGGATTAACCAGTAATACTTTCATGGCAAAGGCCTTGGGGGAATGTGCTTTTGCCAATCAATATTGGGGGCCAAACAGGTTGCTTCCGCATGGGTTGCCAGGGAAGGGACTGGTGAATAAAGAGTTTGCCTCTTTAAAAATAAATTCTCCCGCCAGCCAAATTTCCAAGAGATCGCCAAAATTTTAAAAAGATAAAAATTTTGAAATAAAAACTGCAGATACTTGAAGGGATTGTAGATATGAAATTTTGTAATACTGAGCCACACGCTGGCATCTGAGCTGCCCTCACTATAGTGCTCAAGTGCCCGGTGCGCCCGAGAGAGTTCCGACTTTCGTGCGGCAAAAGTTAAGCAGGTGGTGGAAACACTTCGCCAGTGATGGTCGGCCCGGCTGATGATTTGAGACTTGTAGTTGTGGAAATTGAGCGTGTAATAATCCAAGTGATCATAAGGGGTCACGAAATCGATGGCAGGGGCCTGTCTTAAAAGCTTGACTATTTTTTCAAAGGCCCCAGGGACATAGAGGTAATCGTCTTCAGCAAAATATACAATTTCGGCTTCAGTCTGCCCAAGCAGGATCTCAATTTGCTTTCGAAATGTGGCCTGATTTCCAATTTTTTGGCATTGAATAATTTCCAAGTCATCGGCCTTGAAATGACTTCTAAATAACTCTTCATAGGAGTCGGGACAACCATCCAGGATAGCAAAAATCTTGAAAGAAACGCCATCGAGTGCCACCTTCATTGAACTGAGACATGAGGCCGCGAGTCTCAACTTATTGTCTGCAGAGAAAAATGGATTTTTTGAAATCCCAGGGAAAATACGGTAGGCAATAGCAATATCTCGTTTATGCATGTGTGTGTGATTTTAGTTTTTTGCAATCCGTTAGACAAGGTTATCCGCAAGCTTTTTTATCTAATACTTGATGAATCGTTCTGAAAAAACGGCATAACTCAATTTATGAATACCCTGTATTTTTTCCTCCGGGCAGGATTCAAGGGAAATTTGAAAAAAATCGGCTTGCCGCATTCTTTCTTTCAAATAATGCAGGCCCTTATTGAATATTTCTTGTTTCATTTTGACTTCTATTACCCAGTAAGGGGCATTATTGCGCTCAATGATGAAGTCTACTTCTCTTTTTTCTTTGTCTCGAAAGTAAAAAAGTTTCCAATTCTCTCCGGTTACGTCCTCATTGAAATGGCAAAATTTTAACAGAGTCATGGCCACGAGGTTTTCAAATTTGCCCCCGTCACTATTGCTTAAGGAACAGTCATAAAAAAAATATTTTTTATCCTTCTTAAGAGAACGTTCCAACTTTTTCGAGTAAGGAGAAACTGCAAAAATCAGATATAAGCGTTCCAAATGTTGAATCCAAGATTTAACCGTGGGTGGGGAAACATCAAGATCGCGCGCAAGATTAGCGTAATTAATAAGGCCACCGACACGATCGCGCAGCAGCTCCACCAAAAAAGAAATATTCTTAATGGACTGTATCTTGGATAGCTCTCTTAGGTCTTCCTGAAAGACCTGCTCGATACGGTTTTTGCGTAGTCGATTTGCATCTGAAGGATTAAAAAACGCTTCGGGAAATCCGCCAGTTATCTGTAATCTTTCTAAAATTTCGGTTGGAGTAATTTTGGTATACATTAACGCCTCCGCGTAATCAAACGGATAGATGCGGTAATGAAAGTAGCGCCCAGTAAGCGCATCCCCAGACTTTCTAAATGTTTCCAACTTGGCTGAACCCGTGACCAAGATTTTTTGTTTTGATTTCTGATCTATTTTTTCATCAACAATTCCTTTGAGAAGATTTTTCCAAGTTTTAAGTTTATGAATCTCATCAAAAATAAGCAGTTCCTTGCCCTGGTTCCATGACTCGGACTTAATGATCTGTCTGTGTTTTAAAATATCCCAATTCAGATATTCACAATTCTCTGCACCAAATAATTGTTTTGAGAGGGTCGTTTTACCAACCTGTCTTGGCCCCGAAAGGAGCAGCATTTTTTTTGCAAGATCATTTTTAAGAAATTTCGAGAGGTAGCGCATTCGTCTATTATATATGAAGCTTTAGTTTGGTCAAGACCAAACTAAAGTAGGCATTATTATGGTCGGTATGTAGACAATTTTACCTCACTCTTCTATTCTTAATCTATGTTTCAGCCGCTTGTTTCCGTCGTGATCCCTTGTTTCAATGCTGCGGCTTTTCTTGAGGCCGCTGTCACGAGCGTCCTTGATCAAACACTCCCAGATTTCGAGATTATTCTTTGCGATGACGGCTCCACCGATCAAACGGCGACCATTATCGGAGTTCTTATTGCACGCGATGGCAGAATTCGTGGCATTAAAAACGAGCAAAACAGAGGGATCTCCCATACTCGCAACCATCTAATCCGAGAGGCGAAAGGGGAATTTATCACTTTCCTCGACTGCGATGATTTGATGTATCCCGATCGACTCGAGCTTCAGGTACAATTCCTACGGGCCAATCCACAAATAGATATAATCGGAAGTCACTATCATGAATTCAATCACCGCAGACTGGGAAAAGTGCGCATGGTGAAGACCACTCATCAAGATATCGTCCACGCCTTCCAGTACATGTGCCCTATTCCCAACCCTACTCTCATGGCCAGAAGAAGCATCTTCCAGCAGTTGAGTTTTAATGAAACTTTGAAAAGCGCTGAAGATTTAGACCTACTGCTTCGGGCCTACGAGCAAGGTCGAAAATTTGCCAATATCCCCTTTGTCACAACTTTGTATCGGATTCACAACAATTCAATCTCGACTTTGCAAAAATTTGAAATGCAGATCAGCACCTACCTGGCGCTCTGCTGGCATAATCTGCGTACCCCAACCTCCTCTGATCAGCCTGAGGTCTCACCGAAAGACATTTTTAGCAAATTTAACAAATCGCTTTATATCAGGTACTCGTGCGCGCGGGATTTAACCGTGGTTGATCAGATTAAATGTCTGATTGTCGCCCCTTTCTCGGCCATTGGACGTTTTTTTCTGTTTCGTAAAATTAAGAAATTAATCTTACTTCGAAGCTTCTGATTTTAGTTTTCTTGCAACTTCCATATCATGATCAACCATCATAAATACTAAGTTTTTGAAATCAACTTTCGGAGTCCAACCCAAAACTCTTTTGGCCTTGGAATAATCTCCCACAAGATGGCTGACCTCAATCGGGCGGTATAATTTCTCATCAGTTTTCACAAACTCTTTCCAATCTAAATCAACGCGCGCAAAGGCCAGATCGAGAAAGTCTTTCACACTATGGGTCTCTCCCGTAGCGACCACATAATCATCGGCCTTTTCCTGCTGCAACATAAGCCACATGGCCTCCACATAATCACCGGCGAATCCCCAATCGCGACGGCCTTCAATATTCCCGAGCCGCAATTCCTTGGCCAACCCGTTTTTGATGAGCGCCGCCGTGTGAGAAATTTTTCGGGTGACATATTCCAATCCCCGCCTTGGCGATTCGTGATTGAACATGATTCCACTGCTGGCATGATAGCCAAACGACTCTCTGAAATTAACCGTAATCCAGTGGCCATAAAGTTTTGCGACACCGTAGGGTGACCTGGGATAAAAACGCGTTTCCTCATTTTGAGGACCCGATTGCACTTTCCCAAAGAGCTCACTGCTTGAGGCCTGATAAAAACGTGATTTTGGGCAGACCTTTAAGGCCGCATCGATAATTTTAGTCACCGACATCGCCGTCAACTCGGCGGTTAAAACAGAGTGATTCCACGAAGTTTGAACAAAGCTATGGGCACCCAAATTGTAGATCTCATCCGGCTTGGCCTCTTCGAGAACATTAATCAAGGAATTTTGATCTAAGAGATCGCCCTTGAGCAGGGTAATTTTGTCAGATGCCGAAGCGCGATTTAATTTTCGGGTCAGCCCGAAGACCCGATATCCCTTTTGCAACAAAAAATCCGCCAGATAAGAACCATCTTGTCCGGTAATTCCCGTGATCAATGCTCTTTTCATTAGAGTTCATCTCCTCAAATCGATTGCTGGGCCACAACAATACTCGATAAATTGGCATTAGAATAGATGGCCAAGAATGAAATTTACCTAATAAGGTTTTTCCAATATTCAACTAAATAGAGTGGAAGAGTTAGTAATTCATATTTCAAGACTTTTTCATCATATTGATAAGAAATTTTCTCTTTGCCGCCTTTTGAAAGATTAAAGCGAATACATTTTTTACGGGGCGCTTTCGCATCTTGCATCCACTGATGAAGTGAACGAATTTTTCCCGCGGCTCCAGACTTAACTTCAATTGCGATAAGAGTCGAGTTGTCTTCCACGACGTAGTCTACCTCTGCATTATGCGATTTTCCTTCACGCAACCAATAGTGAATTTGTGGTTCCTGGAATGATTGGAAATTGTAAAGTAAATGTTGTCCGATAAATTGCTCCGCCATGGCCCCGTCGGTTAGAAGCTGATCATTACTTTGCAAATGATGCCAGCTGAGGTTTTGCAATGAATTCATCAAACCAATATCCAAAATTATAGTTTTGAAAGTCTTGCTTGACTCAGAAGCAGCGAGGGGAACCCCGTCACAGGTTGAGTGTTTAACCGGAAAGGCAACTTTGGCCATAAACAAAAGGTCAAGCTGATGGTGGAGGTCCCTACTAGAATGATCCGACGAAATATTCGCGTATTTAATTTTGCGACTAGGGTGAAGATAAATATATCTAAACACTTTTTGAATTGTAGCAAGATCTGCTTTTTTTGCATATTTTACAAAATCACTTTGGTAGGTACTTAAAATATTGCTTTGAATCTTTCCCACGTCATCAAAATCATCATCTTTAGCGGCGAGAACGGCTTCTGGCATTCCTCCGACGAAATAAAATTCTCGAAGCAGCTGCGTACATTGTTCATGAAGTGAGTCTGAGATTTCTTTTACATCTCTAATTTCCTGCAAGCGTTTGAAGATAAAATTTTCTTTTTTGGCCAAAAGAAATTCACTAAAGGTCATGGGCCCCATGTGAAGGTATTCGATTCTTCCTACCGGCATAGAATAACTGTGATCATTCAACGTAAACTCAAGCAATGAACCCGCCGCAACCACGGCCAGTTCTTTCTTATCTTCAAAAAAATATCGGAGGGCCTGCATCGCATGCGGAACAGCTTGAATTTCATCCAGAAACAGGAGAGAGTTTTTAGATATTTTATGTTTACTAATATCCTCAATATTACTAATGATTGATTTTATATCATTGGTTTGAAAAACTTCATCGAGATAAAGGTATTTCTCCAAATTAATTTCAATTAAATCTAGCTTCTGCTTACGGCAAAAGTTTCTCACTAAAGTCGATTTTCCAACTTGCCTGGCACCACGAATAACAAGCGGTTTTCGATTTTTACTTTTGGCCCACCGAAGCAGCGCTTGGTCAGCGATCCTTTCCATATATGACCCCATTTTTGTCATATTATATGCCAAAAATGGGGGGTAATCAAGAAGCGGGCATGAAGTTTTATTAACCCAAGTAACTACTAATGAAATCCACGAATTTTTGCGAATTCGACTTAAAATTAAATCGTTCATCAGGTTGAAACTGGGCTTCACTTTTTTTGTGGCCCAAAACGGCGAAAAGCCCTGCGACCATACTTTCCAGCTTGTAGGGATCGCAAAAAATCGCCTTATCGCCCACGACTTCGCGAAAGACCGGAATATCGGAACACACCAGAGGCAGTCCGGTGGACAACGCCTCAAGATTTGAAAGCCCAAATCCTTCAAAAAAAGAAAAATTGACGACGGCCGAAGCAAACTCCTTATAGACGATTCCCAGCTCTCGCTCGGACAGTTTTCCGGTTAAAACTACCTTTTCTTGCAGCCCGAGCTCCGCGAGAGTCTGGTTCAAATTGCGATCCTCTTTGGCAGGACCGGTAAAAATCAGATCTATATTTTTTTCTTGCAGAGTAAATTTGGCATAAGCTTCCAGCATCCCTCGCACATTTTTTCGGTAGTCGAGCCCTGCGGTGTAAAGGAAATATCTTTTATCGGGCTTAAATCCGTATTTTTGTCTCACCGCTTGAATTTCATCTTGTGAAAAAATTAACCCATCCCATGCCGGACGGTATGAGCAATAGATAATCTGCGGTTTCTGCTGCAGTTTGAATTCCTCCATAAGATCTTTCTGAGAGGAATAGGAGATGGTCATAATGACAGGTTTACGTTTTAAATTGAGAGACAAGATCAGACGATGGTACAGGCGTGACTTCAGGGGATACATCTTGGCCATTTTCCAAAAACAAAGATCATATACGGAGATAATGTTCACGCCACGCTTAGTTTTTGGAATCCATAAGTCGTAATAGGGCGCAAAAAAAAGATCGGGGTCGAGCTTCCGAATGGCCGCGGGAAAAGAAAAAAGGTCGTAGATTATTTTTCCGATAAAATGGGGGAGGCCCTTCATTCTCGGTACGATAACGAAGCGAACATTGGGAAAATTAAATTCTTGGTGTGTTAAGGCAGCGTCGAGAAGAATAACAAAGTCCACCGCTGGCCTCTGTTTAATTAACTCGGCCAGCATGGGATTTATCAACGCCCGGATTCCACTAAAGTTATTCAGTAGCCTTCCATCGACGCAAATTATTTTTGACACTTTTGCACTTCCTATTTTCCTAATAGTTTTCTATCATAACTTTGCTTCTCAGCGCAACAACTCTGCTAGTTCAAGGATTTTGATGATACTCCCCCAACCATTGCTCCTGGCTTTCTGCCTTCTCTTTCCGACCATCCTTCTTTATGTAAGAAAGAGGCATGACATCCTTGTCATTTGGCTGGCACTTGTTTGTACCGTCGACATTTTCAACTCTCAACAATACATGAATCTGACGGCGCTAAAATTATTTGGCGCAATTGCCCTTCCCTATCTTATTTTGAATCGAAAACAATTGTGGAATCTCTGGGCGGTCAAGGTGCTGGCGATCTACTTTCTTTATCTCTGCCTGGTCGGTCTCTGGTTTGGCCACATCTTTCCTTGGCACGATCCGACCGGCTTCAAGTCAGGAAGAGACATCCCTCAGTGGAGAAGCATTATTCATCTCGGAAGTTTTTTTCTAGAGGCCATGGCCGTTCTCTATTTATCACTGCATTTGCGCGATGAAAAAAATAAAAAAAATGTCGCATTCACTATTATCATTGGAGCGGCAACTTCAAGTCTTGCAGCCATTGTTGAACAATTTACACAATACAACTTTTATACTTTTTTCACCGGCCACATCATGACTTTTGTTCCTGAACGAGTCCATGGTTTTAACTATGAACCCCGTGGGTTGAGTCAAATTGCCAGCTATGGAATTCTCGTTTTTTTCTGCCTGCTTGGTTACGTTAAAAGGCAAACCTACTTTTTACTTTTTCTGATGCCCCTAATGATTCTTGCGGGATTCTGCTACAATATTTCCATGACAGGGGTCATTACGCTGTTTGTGGGTCTTGTCATCATACTTCTTGCCCGCCTCAAATTTCTCCTCACCCATCTTTTCAAGCGAACTTCTTTAATCACAGTTCTCATTCTTGCCATCGTTGTTTCTGGCAGTCTTTATTGGATCAGCGAGAAGCGTCTTCACAGCTATTACGTCCACTATGATGCCAGAGACTATCTGGTGAGAAGTCAGACTCTCACGGAAAAGTTGGAAGTATTTGACGCCGCTGCCGTGAATTTTTTCGCCCAAAATTCCAAATACTCAATCTTCGGTGCGGGACCAGGCCTGGTCTCCATCCCGAGCTCTGCCTATATCCTCAAGCGCGACCAAGGCGCATGGCCGAACGGAATTACCGCCCTTCCCCATATGGGGGCCATCTTGCAATTCTCTAATGGTGGCTTCCTAGGTCTTGCGATCTGGCTCTACTTTTTCTTCGTGATTATCCGGGAAAATCTCAGGAAACAAACTCTCGGGGATATTCAGCCTTATCCTCTGATCACCATCCTGTGCCTGCTTCTCTACCTTCTTCAGATTCGCTACCTTTTCTTGGTGGGACTTGGCATGGGACTCTCGACTTTCGCTAATAAGAACGACAAATGACGCATTAAACAATATTCATAATGTGAAACGTACGCTAGCATGCGTCCACGATTTGAAAAGCAGGCCAATCTTGATTACAAAACTTATCTATGAAATGAATCCCAAGCAGAAGACTGGAATTGTCTTCATCCTTGATGCGGTGCTTTCGGTTTGTGCTTTTTACTCGTCTTTGGCCCTTCGATACAGTGACTTTCGCATTAGTGCAGTTCCAAGTGGGGTCTTTTTTCAATCTTGCCTGCTCCTAACCATCATTCAGGTATCTTGCTTTTGGTTTATGGGTTTTTACAAAGGCATTTGGCGCTTTGCCAGTACTCCCGATCTCTTTCGCTTAATCAAGGGTATTACCTTGGCAGTATCCCTTTCCTTTGGGGGCATTTTTCTTCTCAACCGCATGATTGGAGTACCTCGGTCGACTTTTATTATCGACTGGCTGCTTCTATTAACTTTCCTGGGCGGAATGCGTTTCACCTACCGCATTTGGCGGGATAATTTTTGGTATAAGTTTAATGAAACTTTTGCAAAAGTGGTTATCGTGGGTGCCGGTGCGGGGGGGTCGCAGCTCTTTAGAGAATTGCGCGAGAGTAAAGATCTTCAGATGAAGGTGGTGGCCTTCGTCGATGACGATCCCAGCAAGTATCATAAAATTCTCCACGGCGTTTCCATAATGGGTAAAATTGCCGAGCTGCCGGCCATCATTCAAAAAACTGGTGCGACCAAAATCTTTATTGCCATTCCATCCGCTACCGGCGACCAAATTTTAAATATCGTCGAGAGCTGCAAGCATACAGACCTGGAATTTAAAACTCTCCCCAGTATGCGCGAAATTATCAATGGAAAGACCGAACTTTCCCAGCTTCGAAATATTGAGATTGAAGATTTGCTCGGACGCAAAGAAGTCGTGCTAAATGACGATTCGGTCCAGTCCATGGTGGCCAACAAGATCGTGCTGATTACCGGGGCTGGTGGGTCAATCGGTTCGGAAATATGTAATCAAATCGTAAAATATAATCCCCAAAAACTTGTCCTCTTTGAGATGACTGAGTTTTTCCTTTATGAGTTAGAAAAAAACCTGAAAAAAAATTATCCCAGTTTGGAAATCATTCCCATCATCGGCGATGTTCGTAATCGGGATAAAGTTTCCAATGTCTTTGCCAAATATCTCCCCCAAGTTGTTCTCCATGCCGCTGCTTACAAGCATGTTCCCATCATGGAAGATAATCCGGCGGAAGCGGTCAAAACAAATATCTTTGGCACCAAGGTGGTGGCCGAAGCCGCGGTTGCCCACAACGTCGAACGCTTTGTTCTTATCTCAACAGATAAGGCGGTCAATCCCACAAATGTCATGGGAGCGACCAAGCGCGTGGCCGAGCTGGTCTGCCAGTTCGTGCAGCAAAATCAAAAAACAAAATTCATGATGGTTCGCTTTGGCAACGTCCTGGGAAGTAGTGGAAGTGTGATTCCACTTTTCAAACAGCAACTCAAGAGTGGCGGACCGATCACCATTACCCATCCGGATATCATCCGCTATTTCATGTCTATTCCTGAGGCCTGCCGCCTCGTCCTCCAGGCCGCGGCTTTAGGGCATGGGGGAGAAATCTTTGTCCTCGATATGGGTGCTCCGGTGAAAATCGTGGACCTGGCAAAACAGATGATTCGCCTGGCAGGGCTTAAGCTTGGGCAAAACATCGAAATCAAATTCACCGGGCTGCGCCCCGGGGAAAAGCTCTATGAAGAGCTGTTTATTAATCACGAAAATACCATCGCCACAGAGCATCCCATGGTTAAAATGGCGCGCCCAACTTCATCCAAGATTGATATTCCGTCTTTACTCTCAAACCTCTTTAAGCAGATCGAAAATGCCACTGAAACTGACATCAAGCTTGCTCTAAAAACGCTTGTGCCGGAATACTTTCCCCATGGTTTAAGCATAGATGAGAATTTTCAAAAAAATGAAAAGGATGAGGAACACCTTCATTAATCTATGCGTAAGTTCACCAGTATTATTCTCAAGGTCTTAAAGCTTATTGGCAGGCAGGGACTTTTCTGGCTCTCTCTGGGTCTCCTCGCTTCTTTCCTCATTGGCTTTGTAGAATACGGAATTGCCGCCGTCATGCAACTTTTGATGGCCACCATTGGTCTGTTTCCCGTGACCAATCTTCCCGCCCAGGTTCAGCCCTATGCCACAAAGGATATCACTTTTGTCTGCATGCTTTTGGTGCTCATTGGGATTCTCCGGTCCGTCGGCCAATTTTTCTCCCAGCAAAGTTCCCATTATTTTAACAATATTGTTTATACACGACTGAGATTACTTACCCTGTACGAAATGCTCATCGAGCGCAATCATAAATTTATCCCGGCCTCTGAAATTCAGCTGCGTTTTTCAGAGATTTTTCCTAAGGCCGGAAGCTTTGTTTCTTCGGTCACAACCTTTCTCGTCACTTTGACCCAAATTATTTTTATGTTCGGAGGGATGGTCTATCTCGCGTGGAAAGAAACTTTTGTTGGCATGATCGGCCTTTTATTCATTGGTTTGTTGGTTAAAGTCTTCCAACATAAAATTTTTGCCGTTGCAAAGAAGGTCGTCTTCGAGCAGAGTGAAATCAGCAAAGGCATTGAGCGCACCACCAGAAATTGGCTCTTCATCAGAATTTCAAACACTCAAAAACTAGAGTACATAAAAATCATCAACCAAATTTTGCGCTATTTTAATCACGCTTCCCGCATGGGACTTTTCACAAAAATTGGCACGAACCTTCCCCAGATTCTCGGCACAACCCTTCTGGCCTTTATTATTTTTTGCGGACAAAAATATTTCGGTACCAAGAACACCAACCTCTTGGCCTTTCTTTATCTTTTTATGCGCTTTGTTTCCTATATTAGCTCCCTGGTGGATTCTATCGGCAATGCAACATCTTTCTACCCTCAATTTAAAATTTCACTGGATCTCTTTTCGACTTTTAATGATGAGCAGGTCGCTGAGGCCTTTAGACCATCCGCAAGAATGTACATTATTAATGAGTTACGCGACACCTTCGAACTTCCCAATAATGACAATGAGCAGAAAATTTCAAATGGTGAGTTACAAGCGCCGGCCGTTCGTCTTGAGCACGTCGATTTTCGATGGGACTCAGCCTCTGAAAACACCCTTACTGACATTGATTTAGTTGTGGGGAAGAATGAGAGCTTGGGAATCACAGGCCCCAGTGGCTGTGGGAAAAGTACACTTTTAATGCTAATTTTAGGCATTATTAATCCGAGCAAAGGTCGTGTGCTGGTAGGTGAGCAAGATGCTGCCCAGTACTTGAAAAATTTTGGACATCGTATTGGCCATGTTGGGGCCGATGCTTTTTTGATTGAGGGAACGATCAGAGACAATTTAACTTATGGTCTTAAAAATCAGAATCTCGGGGATGAGGTCTTATGGGAAGCTTTAGAAAAGGCCAGGCTTGCCCAAACCCTTCGTCAAACTCAGCTCGGATTAGATTATCGACTGAATGAAAACGGCGATGGGTTAAGTTCAGGTCAGAAACAAAGATTATCCATCGCCAGAGCGCTCCTCAGAAAGCCTACGTTGCTTATTTTAGATGAGGCCTCAGCCAACTTGGATAACAAAACGGAAGAGGAAATTGCCCTAACTCTGAAAGATATTAGTAAGGAATGTACCGTGGTTATCGTTTCTCATCGTGAAGGTCTCATAAAGTATGTGGATAAAAAAATTAAACTTGATTGTTTATTAGAGGAAAATAGGTGTAAGTCATGCTGAATGGAAAAAAAATTTTAATTACGGGTGGAACGGGCTCTTTCGGTCAAGAGTGTATCAAGACTATTCTCTTGCGATATCCCGACGTCAAACGAGTTGTGATCTTTTCGAGAGATGAACTGAAACAATTTGACATGTCCGAGGATGATTTTTTTAAAAAATATGATCCGAAACTCCGATTTTTCATTGGCGACGTGCGCGATGTTGAGAGATTGAAAAGGGCTTTTGAAGGTGTTGACTACGTCATCCATGCCGCTGCTTTAAAACAAGTACCAGCCGCAGAGTACAATCCCTTCGAATGCATCAAGACCAATGTTTTAGGCGCTCAAAACGTGATTGAAGCTGCACTTGCCAACCAAGTTAAAAAAGTGGTGGCCCTCTCCACCGATAAGGCTGCAGCTCCTGTTAATCTCTATGGTGCCACCAAACTTTGCTCGGATAAGCTTTTCGTTGCTGCCAATAACATGAAAGGTGCCTTAAGAGATATTTCTTTTTCGGTTGTTCGTTATGGGAATGTTTTGGGATCACGCGGTTCTGTCGTTCCTTATTTTATGAAAAAACAGAAAGAAGGAGTTTTACCCATCACCGACATGGAGATGACAAGATTCAGTATTACCTTGGAACAAGGTATCGAAATGGCGATGTATGCCCTAAACCACGCCTGGGGCGGGGAAATTTTTATCCCCAAAATTGCATCCTACAAAATCGATGTCCTGGCCAAGGCCGTCGCCCCTCATTGTAAATTACAGGTCATCGGAATTCGCCCTGGGGAAAAATTGCATGAGGAAATGATCACCTCCAGTGACTCGCTCAATACTGTCGATTGCGGCAAGTACTATGTTATCCTTCCCGGAACTCCCGCCTGGAGTATCCCAAAATACCTGGAGGCCTTTAAGGCCAAGTATGTGGAGAAGGGATTTCAGTATAGCTCAGATAAGAACACGGAGTGGCATACCTGCGAGGAGCTGCAAAGTTTGATTAAGCAACATGTCTACTCGAAGACTGAGGTTTAAATGGAACCCATCCCCTACGCCAAGCAATTTATTGATGAAGACGACATTGAGGCCGTGGTTAAAGTATTGAGGTCCTCTCACCTCACCCAAGGCAGTAAGGTTCCTGAGTTTGAGGAGCTATTTTCATCTTATGTTGATGCGGCTTACGGGCTCGCCGTTTCAAGCGGAACGGCGGGGCTTCACCTGGCCGTTAAGGCCTTAGGTCTTAAAGCAGGCGACAAGGTATTAACCACCTCCAATACTTTCGTGGCGACGGCAAATGCCGTCTTGTTTGAAAAAGGCCAAATCGACTTCGTCGATATCGATCCGAATACCTATCTAATGGACCTCGATAAGCTCGAAGCAAAGTTAGCGCACTCCCGCCCCGGAGAATTCAAAGGCGTCATCGTGGTTGATTTTGGAGGACGCCCTGTCGATTTGGAACGACTGGCGAAGATCACTCACAAATACGGTCTCTGGATTATTGAAGACGCTTGTCACGCCCTTGGTGCGCGTTTCCAAGATTCCCACGGGGTTTGGCAAAAAACCGGAAACTGTAAGTACGCCGATATTTCGGTGTTTTCCTTTCACCCGGTAAAACACATCACCTCAGGTGAAGGTGGACTGATTACCACCAATCGCAAAGACTTACTGGATAAGATGAGTCTGCTCAGGTCTCACGGCATCACCAAAGATAGTGCCTCATTTACCCAGGAGTCTCATGGCGGTTGGTATTATGAGATGCAGGAACTGGGTTATAATTATCGACTCTCGGATATCAACTGTGCGCTGGCCCAGTCACAACTCAAAAAAATTGATGCTTTTTTGGCCCGTCGCAAACTGATTGCTCAATTTTACAACACTCAGCTCAAAGGTCTTAAGAACTTTTTTATTGCAGACACCAATCCACGTTTTGAGCACTCTTATCACCTCTATGTCGCTCGCGCCAATAATCGCAAAGCACTCTATGATTACCTGCGGGAGCGCAACATCTTCTCCCAGGTGCTTTACATCCCGGTTCATCAGCAGCCATATTACCGACAGATTCACAACTGGAATGAGGCCTTGCCCGAAACCAATAAGTATTACGAAGTAAGTCTGGCCCTGCCGATGTACGCAACTTTGAAAGACGAAGAAATGCAACTGATCGTCGACTCGATCAAATCATTTTACCGAAGTTAACCATGAAGCTGGTTCTTGGAACAGTACAATTCGGACTTAACTACGGCATCAATAATGCCGTCGGTGCTCCAAATAAAGAACAGATTTTCAGCATCCTCGACCATGCCTATGAAGCAGGAATACGCGAACTCGATACCGCCGATGCCTATGGGACATCTCAGGAACGTTTGGCAGAGTATTTCCAGGCCCGCGGACAGAAATTTCAACTGATGAGTAAATTTTCACTTGATGGCACCACGACGATCGCACAGCATCTGCAAAATTCGCTCAAACGTCTCGGGACAAGCAGGATCGAAGGTTACTACTTTCATAAGTTCGAAGATTTTAAAACCTTTCGAAATTTTGATGCCTTTGAAAATTTGAAGGCCCAAGGTCTCATTAACAAATTGGGTGTTTCGCTTTACACCGATGATGAATTGGCGCTTGCCGCAGAAAATCCCACTATTGATGTGATCCAGCTCCCCTTTAATCTTTTAGACTCTGGAGACAGCAAACTTCGACTCATGGAAAAGGCCAAGAAAAATAAAAAATTGCTTTATGCCAGATCAGCTTTTTTGCAAGGCCTCTTTTTTATGAAACAGGAAAGTTTTTCTGGAAAGCTGCGCTCTATGGCGTCCCCGGTGCAGCAAATCCAAACCTTGGCCAAAATGCATCATCTCTCGACTGCTGACTTGGCCCTTTCTTTTGTGCTCGCGCATCCTCTTATTGATAAAGTGCTGATCGGCGTGGATACCGTTGAGCAACTGCAGTGCAACCTCATGGCCCTAGGCAAAGCTGTATCGCCAGAGCTTCTTAATCAACTGAAAAAAATTAAAATCGAAGATCCCGCACTGTTGAACCCTGGGAATTGGAAATGAAAATCTTAGCAATTACCCAGGCCAGAATCGGTTCGACTCGCCTACCCAACAAGGTCTTAAAAAAGATCGGTGAAAAAACACTGCTGCAAATGCATTTGGAGAGAGTGCAACGTTCGAAGCTCATTAACCAGCTTATTGTTGCCACCACTGACGAAATTGGAGTCGAAGGCATTGTCGAAGTTGCCAATTTGGTTGGCATTAAAACCTTTAAGGGTAATTTAAATGACGTTCTGGATCGATTCTACTCGGCCTACAAAATTTTTGGGGCTGACGCCATCGTGCGAGTAACCTCCGACTGCCCCCTAATTGATCCATCACTAATCGATTCCGTCATAAAACTTTTCTGTGATAGCGGCCATGACTATGTTTCCAATACCCTAAATCCAACATTCCCTGACGGCGTCGATGTGGAAGTGTTCAAGGCCACTGCTCTTGAGCAGGCATGGCATGAGGCCACATTAAAATCAGATCGAGAGCATGTCTCCGCGTATATTTGGAAAAATTCAACTTTCCTTGGAAAAGACAAATTTAAATCGTCATGTTTTGAAAACAATCCCAATTACTCCCAATACCGCCTGACCGTCGACACGCCTGATGATTTTGTCCGGATTGAAAAGCTGGTCGAGATGATTGGTGATGATGGTCCATGGCTTGACTATGTTTCTTGCATTCAAGAGCACGAAGATATTTTTGACAAAATAAAGGCAGAGGAAAGAAATCTTGGTTATAAAAAATCACTGGAGCGTGATAAATGAAAAGGCTAAATTTAGAAAAATCATTTGAGTATAGAAAGAAAGTTCACAACCTTATTCCCGGTGGAGCGCACACTTACTCTAAGGGCGACGATCAATTCCCCTATCTCTCTCCTGCCGCCATTTCTCACGGCAAGGGCGCCTATGTTTGGGACTTAGATGGTAATAAATATTTAGATTGTTCTATGGGACTCACTTCAGTAAGCCTGGGCCATGCCTATGAACCGGTGCTTGAGCGCGTACGTAAGGAATTAAAAAAGGGCGTCAATTTTCAGCGCCCATCTTACCTGGAGGCCGAAACAGCAGAAAAATTTCTTTCCTTAGTCCCATGCCACCAAATGGTTAAGTTTTGCAAAAATGGGTCCGCTGCCACGACTGCGGCAACGAAACTAGCGCGCGCCTATACGGGACGGAAGTTAATTGCATTCCCTGGAGACCACCCATTTTATTCATTTGATGATTGGTTTATCGGGAAAACCGCTTGCAACAAGGGTATCCCAGAAGAAATTCAAAACCTTTCTGTCACGTATAAGAGTACCGATCTAAATACACTGACGAAACTCTTTGAAAAGTTCCCGGGACAAATTGCATGCGTGATCAGCGAACCGGAAAAAAATCATCCTTCTCAGTTTATTAACATCGATGAAACGATAAAAATTACCCAAAAGCATGGCGCTCTTTTTATCCAGGATGAAATGGTTACAGGATTCAAAACTGGAATGCCTGGCACAATCGCCCGTAATAAAGTCATGCCTGATATGGCAACCTGGGGCAAGGGAATCGCCAATGGTTTTTCCTTTTGCGCGCTAACAGGAACGAAAGCAGTCATGGAGCTTGGAGGAATTCTCAATGAGGGCGAGGAAAAGGTGTTTCTCATCTCAACCACCCATGGAGGTGAAACCCACGCGATGGCCGCCGCGATTGCGACGATTGAGGAGTTTTTAAAACATAAGGTGATTGACCATATGCACTCTCTAGGGGAGTACTGCTCAAAAACCCTGCAGCAAGTGGTTGATTCTAAAAAGTGCACATCTTTTGTGGAGGTTGTTCATTGCAACTGGATGCCGTCCTTTATTTTCAAAAATAAAACTGGCACTGCCGATGCAAAACTAAGAACTCTGGTCCTGCAAGAGATGATTCAGCGAGGAGTTTTATTTCAAGGTATATTGATTCCGAGCTTCAGTCACAAAAAAAGTGATGTAGACTTTTTTGCTCAGTGTTTCGGCGAAACTCTGGACATTTATCTCCAAGCCTTGGAAATGGGCGTTGAGAAGTTCTTGATTGGGAAAGAATGTAAACCGGTATTTAGGAAAATTACTTAACTTTTTCGTTAATGAGTTTAAAAGTGAATTTTTACGCTGCAAAATTCGAAGACTGGAAATTGCTTCTTGATTGGAGAAATGACGAACTTGCGCGCAAAAACTCACTCATCAACATGGATGTTATTGAAGAAGAAGCGCATAAAAAGTGGCTCAAGGCCACACTTGAAAATCCCGATCGTCGCATTTATTTGGCTTACAAAACCGGAGATAAAATAGGCACCGTTCGTTTTGATAGGAATGGTTCAAGCTGGGAAATGTCATGGAATCTCGCGCCTGAATTTCGCGGCCGTGGTCTAGGTAAAGAACTTGTAAGAGAAGCATGCTTGTTTTTTCCAGGCAATCTTACTGCTCAGATTAAAGAAGATAATGTTGCCTCAATTGAAGCCGCCAAATATGCGGGACTGAGAAATGTAGGGAAAAAAGGCCTTATTACATTGTGGGAACTCAAAAAGGAAAATCATAATGCGTGAATTTAAAATCGGAAATTTTACAATAGGCTCCTCAAGTCGGCCTTTCATCATCGCTGAGATGTCGGGAAACCATAATCAATCCCTCGACAGGGCCTTAGAGATTGTCAGGGCCGCCGCCAAGGCCGGCGCTCATGCCCTAAAGCTGCAAACCTATATCGCAGAGACCATGACCTTGAATCTTAAAGAAGGAGCTTTTTTAATCGCAGATGAAGCGAGTCTTTGGAAAGGAAATTCTCTCTATGAACTCTATAAATTAGCTTCCACACCTTGGGAGTGGCACAAACCCATTATGAAATTGTCTCGCGAATTGGGCATGGTGTGTTTCTCTTCTCCCTTTGATGCCACGGCGGTAGATTTCTTAGAAAAGCTTGATGTCCCATGCTATAAAATTGCCTCGTTTGAAAATACCGACCTTCCACTCATCAGGCGAGTGGCAAAAACCGGAAGACCCATGATCATTTCTACCGGCATGGCCACGGTCGGTGAAATTGAAGAGACCCTTCGTGCCGCCAAGGAATCAGGTTGCAAGGATATCGTCCTCTTAAAATGCACCAGCACCTATCCTGCGACTCCCATCGATACGAACATTGCCACCATTCCTCACATGAGAGATCTCTTTGGAACACAGATCGGACTATCCGATCACACGATGGGAATCGGAGTTTCCGTGGCCAGTGTGGCCCTGGGCGCCACGGTTATTGAAAAGCATTTCACGCTAAACAGGGCCGACGGCGGGGTAGATTCCACTTTCTCCCTGGAGCCTGCGGAACTCAAAACATTAGTTATTGAGACAGAGCGGGCATGGCAATCCATTGGAAAGATTTGTTACGGAGCCTCATCTGAAAATGAAGCAAAATCAAAAGTCTTTCGTCGATCGCTTATTTTCGCCGAGGATTTGAAAAAGGGAGACGTCATAACGGACAAAAATCTAAAATGTCTTCGTCCAGGAATCGGTCTTCCTCCCAAATACTATGAAATATTTTTAGGAAAAAAAGTGAATAAATCGATAGTCAAGGGAACTCCCCTCACCTGGGATATCTTGGGATAGTTGAAAGAAAAGATAGTCTTCTATGAACATTTATTTTCGAGTGGATTTCGGAAAGTACATTGGTTTTGGACACCTCTCCAGGTGCATGGTGCTTGCAGACCTTTTTGCCAGCAAAAACCATAATGTCTGCTTCCTTCATCACACCCAAGAGGGCGCAAATCCTGAAAATTTTCATGGTCATAAGCATGAAATCTTGGGTACAGGAATATGCCCAACAGAGTTCTCTACCACTAATTACGATACCTGGTTAGGCCACACTCAAGAGCAAGAGTGTCTTCACTTAAGCAAATTTGTGACAACTCCCGCTATATGGATCATTGACCACTATGGTATTTCTTCAGTGGTCGAGCAGTACCTAAAAAAACACCATCAGCATGTCGTTGTGATTGATGATCTCAAGAGAACTCACTACGCGGATCTCATTATTGATTATTCGACTGCTAGCACCCGACAACAACTACAAGAGCGAAATTTGTACAAAGGGGAGTCTCTATCGGGTAAAGACTTTTGTATAGCTTCAATGCGCTATGCGCAAATGAGGAAGCAATCCTATCACCAAGTACGCAGGATTCTCGTTAATCTTGGCTCAACTACTTCAGAAATGGTTTTAAAAGTCTGCCTTGCCCTCGATTCCCTTTTTTCGGAGTTCATCCTTGCCGAGGTTCAAGTTCTCTATAAATCAGGTCGACCCCAGGAATTTAACTCGCAAAATCAATTCACGTTTATTCCGACCACCAAGGCCCTTGATAAAATGAATCTCGAAGCGGACTTGGTAATTGGTTCCTTTGGCGTGGCCCTCATCGAGCGCATCGTCCAATGTGTACCATGTGTAAATTTTTTAGTGGTGGACAATCAGAAAGATTTTTCTACAATCTTTAATAATGATAACCTTCATAGCTTTTGTGGGGATTTAAGGCATCTCAATGTGCTACAAATTCAAGCATTGATCAGGCATGAAATTCAACGATTCAATAATGTGGTAACCCAAAACCTCAAATGTGCCTGTGGCATTGACGGACAAGGTGCTTTTCGTATAGTGGAAAAGCTGGAAGCGAAGTTTGCAGCTCCTAGGAGGAAAAATTAGCACACTGCTTGTAAAAAATATTGAAGGCAGTCTTGCGAAATCCATAAAAGACCTGGATTTTCACGAGGTTGAGCAAAAAATTGAACGGGAGTATTTTTACTCACAGTTTTTTCTCGAGTATTCAGAAAAATATTTCAACTGCGGTCAACAGCTTTCTTTTCTCGTCCACGATAATACAACTGTTCAAGCTGTCGCTTTGGTTTACCCTATCGACACACAGTCCATAACCTATTTTGGGCTCCCAATCAAAATATTTTTTTCAGATTCAGTTTCCGCCAGTTCACAGAAAAATATTAATGGTCTCTGCACTTCGCATTTGGAATCGCTAGTCGAGAAATATCGATTCAACAATATGTTGATCGATTTAAGCTCATCCCTTGGCATGAGCTACTATCAAGTTGGAACGAATCTCAGATATAATATCGATTCAGTCGTTGATCTAAATCTTACTGAAGAAGAACTGAAACTTGGCGTACGAAAAAGTTATAAATCCCTTATCAATTGGGGGCAGAAAAATTTAAGCATGGAAATCGTGGATGCCGTGCATGGAACAAAAGAACAGTTTGATGATTTTAGAAATTTACATATTCAAGTGGCAGGACGTGAGACAAGGTCCAAGGACAGTTGGGAATGCCAGTATGACTCGATCAAGAAAAACAAGGGCCATCTTGTCTTGGCAAAACTAAATAACGAACTAGTATCCGGAGTTCTCAACCTATATGGACATGAAGAAGTGTATTATGGCGTGGGTGTAAACCGTCGGGATTTAATGGAACAGAAAATTGCCATCGGGCATTACCCTATTTGGTATTCAATTCTTGAGGCAAAGAAAAGAAATCTCAAAACTTATAACCTCGGATGCATAGGGCCGACATTTCACGCAGATAAAGAGCGCGATATCGCCAGCTTTAAAAAAGGTTTTTCACCTGACCTGAGAATTTCACACTCGCTATCAGTAACATTTGGCAAGCCCCATGACCAATAGAGATTACCAATGGCCGGAATTCCATTTTAGGCTTGCTTCTTTAGCAAAAAAATCACAACTTCCTTCAGGCGTAGAATCGCAAATTGACAAAATAGAAAGTTTTTTTAACATCAAATTTAATGCACGCTGCTTTGTCTTCCCTTCTGCGCGCTCTGCGCTCTCGGCCATTTTCCAATTTAAAGGCCTATCACGTCGACACACCATTTTCGCTCCCAAGTGGAGTTCCCATTGTGTATGGGACGCTATTTCCAGATATGCAAACCCAACATGCACCTTTGTCCCCGGCATTGATATGGTTTTGCTCGTCCACAAATGGGGTTATACCTACAAGACCAAGTGTCATGGCCCATCCAAAATTATCAGCGATTCAGTCGATTCAGTATTTTCTTCTTCGAATGAGGTTTTGGAAAATTCATCTTTCGAAATAATTTCACTTTCCAAAACATTGGGAGCTTTTTGCGGTGGGCTTGTAGTTTGTCACGATCCGAACTTTGCCAATTTCGCCAGACAACTCAGGACGATCGCCAGCGTTGACTTGGCCAGCGCTCAGGAGCACAAGAAACTCGCAGAAGTAAACAATGATGCAAATGGAAGCATCTGGCACTCTCTCGAATATAAAAACTTTTTACTTGGTGCCATGGGCCTGGAAAATATTCTTAACAACCTAGAGAACTTCACCTTGGCCGCGAACTCAATCAGCTCAAGAATTGACAGGCTCACAAAAAAAATAAAATTAGATTATCTCCCCTTTTCAAATTCGCGCCTGCCCTGCGTGCTTCCGCTTCTTGAAAATAAACATAAGATACGCAACAAAGAAATGTTCATGCAAAG
Source organism: Bdellovibrionales bacterium GWA2_49_15 (assembly GCA_001769855.1). Lineage (GTDB taxonomy): Bacteria > Bdellovibrionota > Bacteriovoracia > Bacteriovoracales > Bacteriovoracaceae > GWA2-49-15. Next base: position 96,056 of record MEPP01000006.1, read on the forward strand.
GCAATTTAATTTTTCTTTTCAAAATGAAGAAGACCAATTTAGCGAGGCGCTTCTGATTCCTGTCCATCTTGGCATTTCCGATGACGCCTTCAATGCTTTTTTAAGTAATATAGAGTAATCAAATGGATCATTCTTACAACGCATTATTTTTTATCGAAACTCAACATGAAGCCTCCTGCATTTTAAAACTTTTCAATAATCAAGCATTCAAAACGGAGGGGGTTTATTTTATAACGTCCTCACCGGATATTCGCATACGCTTCATGGATGCCGGCTTGAATGTCTCCTCTACCTTGGAATTTGATTCTTTAACAGATCACGAGGAAGGCGCAAATCTTGTCACCGCATTTATCAATTCTATTAATGATGCCTTCAAAAAAGCACCAATTCGAGATCAATTCGGAGTTACTGAAAGCTACAGAATTTCTGCTCAATGGCGCCTACAGTATTTTTCTGCTCATCTAATCCAACTTATTCAACTGTACTGCAATGTACTTGAAAAAATGCCTGAGATGGACACTATTTACTATTTGGGCAATCAAGCCCCCCGCCAAATCTCATCCCTACTTGATCGAGATGAAACATATCATGCCGACATAATCAAATTGGTAGCAAAGAAATTCGGAAAGAAGATTGTTGAAGTGGGTCAATATACAACTGCCCCTCCCCCCGTCAAACATCTGTCCGACAATTTTTTCTCCTCCATTTCATATCGAATTTTGCGATGGTTAATTTATCGGGTTATCAAGAATCTTGGGAAAAATGTTATTTTTATTACGGCGACAGTAAATAAATTGGATGTACTGACAACAAAAATCCAATCACGAACTCCAAAAACTAATTTTGTTTTATTAGGCGAGGTTGATTTTCTCAAAAGAGAACAACCATATTCCCTTAACATGTTTTTTATCTATTCCTTGCTCGCAATTGCTACCCGTTCGTTTCAGCTGGCACGATTAATGATCCCTATAAAAAAAGGATCTTTAAAAATTAATAGTTACGTTGATTTCAGATCACTTTTTCACTGTGACTATTATCTTGAGAAATCAAAGCACTCAAACATTCCACTCAGTTTTAAAACCTCTTTGAATAGTTTATCCCTAAATATCAGAGGGATTGATCTTTCTAATTTTATTGTACAAAAACTTGAGTACGGGATTTTTCCCTTAATTGAACGTTCGCTGGTTGCTACTCGCTTACTAGATACAATTTTGACATTGACCAATCCTAGCGGAATTATTACCCCACATAGCTTGGACATGAAGGGCTCACTTGGTGAGTTGGCCCGCATAAAGGGAATTAAGGCCATCTTGATTTCGCATGGCTCTCATCCCATTCCCAGTAATGAAAAAATTAATGCCGAATACAAGCGACACGGCGAAGTTTTAATTGATACGGCATACCCCTATGTGGCAATCCAGTCAGAACTTGCGGCCCGATATTGTGATTTTTACAACGTCACTTCAAAGAGATTTATGACAGGCCCTTTATGTTGGGGATTGCTTGATAAAAAAGATCCAAGCATTTTGCAAAAAATCGGAATTCCCTCCGGGAAAAAAGTTGTTGTTCACGCCGGCACACAAAAGGGCCGATCTTCTCATTATTTCTATCGCTATGAAACGGCCGATGAATACCTCGATGCCCTATCAGATCTAATTCTTGCCGTGAAAGACATGAACGATGTTGCTTTACTTATAAAATTTCGGGATAGTGAAACAATCTCATTTGGGGTGCTTGAGAAATTATTGCCAAAATCTGATAATGTATTTTTCAATAGAGATGCTTCCTTTTTGCAGATCATTAATGAGGCCGACCTATTAATCAGCTTCACGTCAACTACTATAGAAGAGGCGCTTGAATTCAATACCCCTGTGTTGCAATATGGCGGCAAAGGTCGTCTGGCGTTCGTTCCAAGCCTTGAATTATCTGCGACAACTACTTTTAGAAGATCGCCGGCGTATTTTGTAGCCCATCGAAAAGACTTACCTAAGGCACTTCGGGAAATACTCACAGAATTTGCACAAAAACCACTCGCGGCCGCTGAATTAAATGATTATGTCTTGCCTAAGGAAAAACGAATAAATATAGAAGACCTGTTTTCGTGAATATGATATGTATTTAATGCGATCCGAAAAATTTCTAGGTGGTAGAGAATGATATGGTATGCAACGAAATGTATTATCTGCGAATCTCCAAGGATAATTACATTTAAAAAGAAAAAATTTGAAATGAATACTCACAGCAATTGGGTTGCAGAGTCTACCCTCGAACTTCTCGATGAAATAGAGTGTCGAGCCAGTTATAAATTCTGCACAGCTTGTAATCATTTTTTTAGAGATCCATTATACACCGATAGTCTCTTGTACACAGAAAATGCCTCCAATGTTCGAGCAAAAGCCTATAAAAAATATACGGGGGGCGACTATAATGCTGAAGCCGTCATTGCAGTAGGCGGAAACGTAAAAAAAGGATTTGAATTCACGGCAAATCAACTGATAAAACAAGCAGTTATCGCCAAAAGAATTGGAAAAAAATTCTTAAAACAAAATCCTGGCCAAAAAATTAAAATCTTAGATTATGGCGCAGGTGCAGGATATTTCATTGATCTTTATGAACTTATTTTTAATAAGGTTTTATGTTTTAAAGATGTAGAATTCTATGCCTACGATCTTGGCACACAAGAAGCATCTTCCACTCAGAGAAAAGGAGCTAAATTCATTGTTGATCTTGAAGAACTGAAAAGAATTGCCCCATTTGATATTATCTGCTGCAGTGATGTCCTCGAACATATCGCTTCACCTGTGGAGTTTACTAAACAAATAAGTCACCTACTTCGCGAGAATGGAACTCTTTTCCTTGAAGTCCCCTTAGAATTGAACGCCTTACGAGAGCAAACTGGGCCAAGTTTCCATATCTCATGTTTTACAAAAAACAGCCTCCGTATGCTGTTGGCACTCTCAGGTTTTTCAAAGATTTCTGTATACGCCAATGCTTTTTCCTCCTATCGAGGAGCTCCCTGCTCTACGGTTCAGGCCGTTGGTGTAAAATCGAGTACTCCGGGCAGGTTCTATTTCCCTCGATGGTGTAGTCTTATCACTGACTTACTGAAATCATTTATCGCCGGTGTTGTCCGTGTCCTTACTCGTAAAATAGAAAAACAATAAACTCGATTAAAAAAGAGACTTCTCAAAGATGCCAACAAGAAATATAGTCAGTTGTCCCAAGAAAGTTAAATTTAACGTTGGATCGTCACCATGAAGATAGTATTTATCAATATAGTTTTGAGACCCGAGGCGAAGAAACACAGCCTTCCCGTAGGACTTGGTCACATCCTTCTGGCCGCTAAAACACATGGTTTTGAATTCGACCTTATTGATATGGCTTCTGAACGAATTTCATTGGATGAACTTGGAAAAATGTTGGAAAAGAAGATTTATGATGTCTACGCTTTTGGGTGCATCGTAACCGGCTATCGATATGTTCATCATATTTCCCAAACGATAAAAAAAATTAACCCCAATTCGACAATTATCTGTGGTAACTCGGTGGCAACTTCCATACCTGAGCTACTTCTTAAAAATACCCAGGTGGATATTGCCGTTATAGGAGAGGGTGACATCACCATAGTGGAACTCTTAAAAGCGCTTGAAAATAAAACATCGATTACAAATGTTCGTGGTATTGGTTTCAGAGAGGGTGATAAGATTCATTTTACGCCCGCTCGTCCGGTGATCGAAGATTTGGACACGATAGGCTTTCCGGATTGGGAAGTGTTTAACTTAGAAAGATATCTCGAAGACAATGCTCATGGTGTTGGTGAAGAAGATACAGTTTCCCTTCCTCTCAATTCAGCTCGAGGATGCCCTCACTCCTGTACTTTTTGCTACCATGTTTTCAAAGGAGAGCGGTACAGAAAATACTCCGAGAAAGCAATCATTGAGGAAATCAGACGGATCAACACGGCTTACAAATGCGAAGTGATTACCTTTTGGGATGAATTAACTTTTACCAATTTAAAAAGTGTCAAGGACCGAGTTGATGCTATCAATGGACTAGGTTTTAACTTTAACTGGGGTGCCTCCGCACGTGCAGGACTCTTTCGCAAAGAACATATAGAAGAAGTGCGTGCACTTAAACAAGCGGGCTGTCGGCATATTTCGTTCTCTCTAGAGAATGGTAGTCCAGAGATACTAGCGGCCATGGGAAAGAAGATTTCTGTAGACCAGTTTATTGAACAAGCCCTCGTCCTCCATGAGGGGGGGGTTCCTCCCCTGACAAGCGTTATCTTCGGGTATCCTCAGGAGACTCCTGAAACGATTCAGAGAACTCTTGACATTTGTTATGAGTGCAATATCTACCCTAGTGTGGGCTTTCTACTCCCGCTTCCAGGAACCCAGATCTATGAATGGGCTAAAAAGGCCGGAAAGATCACAAATGAAATCGATTACCTGATGAAAATCGGCGACCGACAAGATTTTCATATTAACCTCACCAAGATGGCTGATAACGAACTCGTTGAAACAGCCGCTAGAGGATTAGAAAGTTTAGCGAAAAAGCAAAATCTCAAATTGGCTTCAGTTTTTAAAACTGGCGATTACCAAAAAGTCGCCAAACCTTAGGTCCTCCGCACACACCTAGTAGTGATAAAAAAAATTCAACCATTCAAAACATGGCGAAGGAGAGGTTAAGGCCCATCGTGAACAAAAATCCAGAATAACATCTTGCACGGGAGCGGAGTCCCACCACTCTTGGAATGACCCCTTTCTTTCGTTAATAAAAGCTGCTAGCTCTCTTGGATCATCAAAAAAGATATTCACTTTTTTAGCACGATCAAGAAACTCTTCATATTCATCACACATTAACCACTGTTTTCTATTCCAGCAGATTATTGTTGGGACATTGCTTGCAATCGCTTTATGAAGAAGTCCGCCGGGATTATCAACGATGACGAGAGAAAGTTTCGGAAATTCCTGATCTATTAAGGATCTATCAAGCTTGACGGACTCTTTGTTCTTGCACCTGCTCAGCACCAAATCTTTAATAGAAAATGAAACTAATTCCTGGGTAGGTCGTGGACGAAAGAAAAAGGATTTCATTTTCTGTGGTTGAAGTGCATTGATGAACAAGGAAATTCTTGTGACATAGTCTGCCACATAATAAGGATCATAGCCTGATATATTACCAAGATCATAAGGAGAAATCACCGTTGATGCCCAAATGATTTTTTCTTCTGGATTATTCTTTCCCCTAACATATTTTATTTTTCTTAGCCGTGATAACATCGCAGAAGGTAGTGGATAGAAATTACCCTTAAAGTGCCGATGTCTTATCCATCCCCAAGTGAGGAATCCGTCTAGGGAATATTCTGCCAACATGGCCCTTTGGCCGGAGAAAAATTCACCATATCCTCCCCCTCCATTTTGGGCCGATACGAAATGGACATCTCCTGAATACATCAGAGCATACCTTTTCATGAGGGGATCAGTATCTTTGTAATTCTGACAAATAAATATCCCTTTTTTATAAACAGGCCAGAGTGGTTTGATATCTTTGACTGTGTAGTAATATCTGGGGATGTTTTTCAACAGAAAATTCTCCCAATCCATCCAAGATAAAACATTTTCAGGAGGATGCTCCTGATATCTCAGCAGCCTCTGTAACGAATTCTGGTGTGAATACTTTTTTGCCTTAAAATGAAGAAGCAACCCTAAAAAAAACATTCCCACAGTACCAAGACCATTACCAGTTTGAGATCTGAGCAACCGTGAATTAAGATTTAATAAAAAACTTCTAAGCGAATTGAAATAATATTTCAAACCTTTTGCTGGCTGCGTTTTTTTTGAATTTTGAAAATTAGGCGGCACGTACTTCGTTCTAAAAATTGTCCTCTCGATCTGTATGTTCGGTAATGTCTCCATGGCAACTGAAGAGAGATAGGCGTTGTACACATTGCAAATATGGCCACAGACATTAAAATCTTTCCAATGGAAAAAATATCCATCATTGGTGAATTGAAGCAAATTTACCTTAAGAGGTTTAGCTCCATACCACGCGAAGAAATTTTTCAATCTCATTCTTTTCTGTACAACACCGTTGATAAGATACATCAACCAATCACCTAGCATGATTTTCCAGAAGAGCGGGTTATAGTCAACATTGTTCTTGTGGTTAAGATGCTTACTCAAAACAGGTAAGAAATAATGGAATAATTCGTCCACAGTTTGATCAATCTCATCATGCTGTTCCCTGCTAAATGAGATTGGAGGTAATATTTCCGGATGCTCAACAAGGAATTTTTGCTTTTCAAATGATCCAAAAAAAGACCAAGGTCCCAAAACCTGATGTTTTTCTGGATCAAAGTCCTCTGGAATGTCACCTAAAATTAGCTCACGCATTATAGATTGAGACCCTCGCGCAACATCTTGATGGAATTGAGATGAACTTTTCCCCAGCAAGCAGGGCTGCTGTTGGAATTATGAGAAGAGAGGATCACATTTTCCATTCGGCGCAGAGGACTATCAAGCGGCAAAGGCTCCTCTTCAAAAACGTCCAACCCCGCCCCGGCGACGACACCCGATTTCAAGGCGTCTATCAAGGCGCTTTCTTCAATCATGGGGCCGCGGGCGGTATTGATAATATAGGGCCGACGTTTCATTTTTTTAAAAGCCGCGGCATTTAAAATATGATGACTGGTTGGATTTAAATCGCAATGAACCGAGATAAAATCACAGGAGGTCAAAATCTCTTCCAACGAAGCGCTTTTGGCACCCCATTTATGATAAATCGCCTGATCGATCTTCTTAATGTCATTGGCCAAAACAGTGGTCCCGAATGGCTGAAGCTTTCTGGCCATGGCCTGCCCGATATCGCCAAAACCAATAAGCCCGATGGTCATCTCGCTTAGACAAAAACCTTGGGGCTTATCCCAACCACCCTTTTTAATAATCGTGTCGTTCGGAACAAGATTTCGTACAAAGCTCAAAATCATGGCGATGCTGGTATCAGAAACCGGATCTGTGAAAGCACCTGGGGTTCTGACAAGTTTAATCCCGAACTCTTTGGCAATGTCTTCGTTTAAAGAATCAATCCCGGTTCCCCATTTCACAATTATTTCTAAATTTTTGGCGGCCTCATACACTTTTCGGGTAAAACGGTCATCGCCACAGATAATCGCGTTATACTTTCCAATAACTTTGAGCAAATCCTCTTCTTCCAAGCGCTCTTTCACCTCGGCCAGGTCATAAGCAATATTAAGTTTATCCAACTCGGGAATAATCTTTTTTATCTCACAATCTCTGAGCATATAGGGCGCGGAAATAAGAACTTTCTTCATCTTAAAACTCACCATTAAAAAGGACGGCGCGGGCGGGAATGCCTTCGGCCTTGGGAACTTTGAGGGGCATGCAGATAAATTTATGAATCCCTTTTTCGGCATGCTTTAAATTTAAACCTTCCACAATAATGACGTTGGCACCTAAAAGAATCTCGTGGGTTCTGTTGTTGGGATCATGAAAAAGCTGAATAGACGGGCCATCAATTCCGATGACGCGAATTTGTCGCTTGACCAACCAATCGGCGGCGGCGGCGGTAATGGCCACGAAGTTTTTATCAAAGGCCTTGCCTGCGCCAAAATTATTGGAATTAAGAGTCTTGAGCAGAATGCGACTCACATCATCGGGAATGGTGTTCGAGGTGAAATAGTCGACATCAATCACTTTGCGATCATAACACTCCATGACCAGCGCTTTGCCATTGAGCTGCTCCAAGGAAATCTGACTGATATCGCCACCATCTTTAACAAAATGCACCGGCGCATCGATATGGGTTCCGGTATGTACATTGAGCTTGATCTCGCTGTCTCGTTGTTGGGCGGTATCATAATTTCGAAGGTGATGAATTTCAAAGGGGATTGAGCCCGGCCACACGGGAAAATCCTCAATCAGGGGATGGGTAATATCAATAAAAGAAATTTTCTGATCTATATTCTGAGAAATCGGCCTACTTCGAAAAAGTTGAGGCCGCCTTGGATAAAAGATTCGCCGCTGCATGTCCTGCGATATGGGTTTATTTTGTCGATGGGCCTTATAGGTTCCCCAAAATTGCAGAAACCTAAATTGCGGAATTTCAAAAATATTTTTCCAAAAGACCCCATCTTGAAGGGCGTGCACATAGTCACCCACAATATTCATGAAAAAGAATTTTAGAAAATCAGTAAAAGAAAATGTCTCATGCTTATAAATGGCCCGATACGCCAGAGCTTCGCGATAATAGCGATTCATGATCTGAGTCGGCGTCTCGTCGTGGATATGATAAACACTGGCATCGGCGCGATAGGCGATATCGTGACCGCGCTGATGGCAACTCTTGGCATAATCCATATCTTCAAGGCCGGTCAGCTCCTCATCAAACTTTCGCACCAGCCAGTCTTTTCTGCGGATGGCGCAGTTAGCGTTGTTACAGAAAGGCAACTTGGTTTTAGGGTCAGAGACTTCAGGAAACCAGCGCGCAAAAATTTGCTGCTCGGAATACTTAGTTTCGTTAATTCCCATCTGCTTGCCATAGACGATGGAGCAATTTTTATTTTCAAAGGGGCCGACGATATTTTCCAGCCAGTACTTATGGGTGGGGTAACAGTGAGCGCTGGTCATGACGCAAAATTCACCAAGGGCGGCCTCAATCCCGAGGTTCAGCGAGCGACCGAAGGTAAATTGTTCCGGCGTGATGCGAACCAGGCGCACGTTAAAATTGCTGACGATATCCAGAGTGCGATCGTTCGAGCCGGAATCCACAATAATTGTTTCAAAATTAAACGAGGTGTCCTGTTTGGCGATTTCGCTTAAGAGTTTTCCAATGTGCTTTTCCTCATTAAAGGTTCGAATAACCAAAGAAACTTTCACGTCAGTGCTCATAGTAATTCATCTTCCTCATAATCTTTAGTGGCCGGTCTGCCAATAAATTCGTCCCAATGCAAGGGTGAAATACCCGTACCGGGCCTCTTTACGGTGAGATTTTCTTCCGAAAAGATTTCCCCTTTCTTGATCTTTTTGGCCGCCACAATCGATTTTCGCACAACCTGCATATTTTTTAACTCTACCTCTGCGGGAAGCTTTAAACCGTCACCCAGAGCCAATTCTATGTTACGAATTTCTTGCACCATGTACCTCAACTCGGCCGGATCAAGGCTGGCGAGATGATCAGGGCCGGCCAGATTTTTATCTAAGGTAAAATGTTTTTCAATGATCTGAGCGCCTAAGGCCACCGCCGCAATGGGTATGGAGGTGCCTCTGGTGTGATCTGAATATCCGACCTTCACATTAAATTTTTCTCGAATGGTTTGCATGGCATTCAAGTTGACGGCATTAAAAGGTGTGGGATATTCCGTACAACAATGAAGCACACTAATGTCTTCTTTACTGCAACCATATTTCCTCAGCACCTCAAGGGCATTCTGAATATCATCCAAGGTGCTCATGCCCGAGGATAGAATCACGGATTTTTTAAATCCCGCAATTTTTTTGAGCAAAGGCAGGTTGGTAATTTCTCCGGAGGGAATTTTAAATATTGGCACGCCGAGCTTGCAAAGGAAGTCGGCACTTTCTAAATCAAAAGGAGTCGAAAGGAATTGGATCTGTCGTTTTTCACAATAAGCAAACAGCTCGTGGTGATCAGGGTGCGACAATTCCAATTTTTTCAACATCTCAAATTGAGTGGATGACTGTTTTTCATTGGCGTTTTGGTAAGCCGCCTTGCTGGCCGATTTGGTAACAATTTTTTCAGTTTTGAAAGTTTGAAACTTGACCGCATCCGCCTTGGCATCTACGGCCACATCAACTAATTTTTTGGCCAATTTTAAATCACCATTGTGATTAACTCCGGCCTCTGCAATTATGTATGTTTTACGCAAATTCGACTCCAACCATTTCTCAAAGGTATTTGTCACCAATCTGTCTCGCGTGCATGGCACGGCAAGGCACACCATAGGCGACGACTCTTTCCGGTACTGATTCCAGAACGACCGCTCCGGCACCAATGACGGTGTGGGCGCCAATGGTGATTCCGTGAATGACTTGGGCCCCGATGGACACGGTGGTGAAATCATAAATCGTGACATTACCCCCCGTGTGGGCCCCAGGTGCTACACTGGAAAAATCCTTCATGACACAGTCATGGTCAAGGGAAGAACTAGTGTTGACTACGCAATGCGCCCCAATTGTGCAACTTGGATTAATCACCACGCCAGCGGCAACCCAGGTGCCGGGACCGATCTTGCAGTCTTGGCCGATCACGCTTGATGGGTGAATTGCCGTGATGAATTCAAAGCTGGGAAATTTCGAGAGAATATTGTTGACCTCAAGGGAGCGTCGCCAGTTATCGCCTAAGGCCACGATACCTTTATAAATTTTCAATTCGGGAAGTTTGTCCTCATGGTAGATGGGAAAACCGCAGCACTCCGTGCGTGTTGTCGATTTATCATTGGTGATAACCCCGGCCACTTTGTATTTATTTTGACACCTAATGGTATCGATGATGACCTTGGCCTGCCCACCACCTCCAAAAATCAAAATTTCTTCCATGGGGTGACAATATCACAGGTATTAAGCCAGTTTTAGAGATATTTGCCTAACTTTCACTCAATTTGGTAACTTTACGAAAAAAATTAGGAGATTCAAAGTGACAAGAATTCTTGTAACAGGTGCAGACGGCTTTATTGGCTCCCATTTAGTAGAAATGCTACTTGAGCAAGGCCATGAGGTAAGAGCTTTGTCACAGTACAATTCTTTTAACTTTTGGGGATGGCTTGAGGATGTTCCCAAGCACAAATCCCTAGAAATCGTCTCTGGAGATATTCGCGATCCCTTTCAAATGGATGAATTATGCCAAGGAATCGATACTGTTTATCATCTGGCAGCCTTAATAGCTATTCCCTACTCTTATGTTGCTCCCCAAAGCTATATCGAGACTAATGTTCAAGGTACCGTGAATATTTGCAAAGCTGCAATGCGCCACAAAGTCAAACGACTGGTTCACACTTCCACGAGTGAAGTTTATGGTACGGCCCAGTACGTGCCTATCGACGAAAAACACCCCCTTCAGCCGCAGTCACCTTATAGTGCTTCAAAAATTTCCGCTGACGCTATGGCACAAAGTTTTTATAACTCTTTTAATCTACCTCTCACTATCGCGCGGCCATTTAACACTTTTGGGCCAAGACAATCTGCCCGCGCCGTCATCCCGACGATTATTACGCAAATCGCGTCCGGAAAAAAAGAAATCAATATTGGCGACGTGACCCCAACTCGCGATTTTAATTTTGTGAAAGATACCTGTCATGGCTTTCTTGCGATTGCAAATTCGACCAAGACCATTGGCGAGGTTGTTAATATTGGTTCCAATACGGAAATTTCTATCCGCGATACGTTTAATTTGATTAACGAAATCATGGGTACCAAAAGCAAGTTACACACCGATGAAGCAAGAATCAGACCGGAAAAATCAGAAGTGAAACGCCTGTGGTGTGACAATTCAAAGATCCAAGCACTGACAAACTTTAAATCAACTTACTCGTTTAAGGCCGGGCTGGAAGAAACCATCAAATGGTTTTTGGAAGCAAAAAACTTAAGCAGGTACAAAACTGAAATCTACAATCTCTAACTGTGAGATAAAAGTAAACTTGCTTTTTCCAGGTCTTGTTTCAGATCAATATCAATGGAATCTTCCTCTAGCATCACGAAGTACTGGGTTCGAGCGGTGTAAAATGAATTTCCGAAGGTTTTAATTGGTGCAAAATAAATCGCGCCATTGGGCAAATAATATTTTTTAAGACCTTGTCTTTGTCGGGCGATGGTTTTTTGATCAAAGCAAAATGAGATGCATTTCTGCGCATTTTCTTCCATCAACCATCCCACTTTGGCTGGAGCTTGATAGACTGAGACCAGTGTCTCATCTTCGGATTTCAAATTTCGAAAATACTGTTCGATTGCCTGATCAATATGTTGAGAAGTTCGAAGCGGAGAGGTTGGTTGCAAGAGCATGATATAATCGAAAAGATGTTTTTGCTGAGCCAACTTTTCAATCATTTCATGAATGACAGCTTCAGTGGCTGCAGAATCCGTGGCCAGCTCGGGAGACCGCAAAAATGGAACATCACCTTTGCACTTCGTGGCGACCTCCGCAATCGATTCGCTGTCGGTAGAAACGACAACACGGTCTATAAATTTTGAATTCAGACCGGCCTCGATCGACCATTGAATGAGAGGCTTGCCTCCACAAGATAAAATATTTTTTTGGGGAAGACCCTTGGAGCCTGAACGGGCTGGAATTATTCCGAGAATTTTTTTCTTATTATACATCCCTGAATTCCTTCACCAAAATATTTCGCAAATCTGCTTTTTTTAAAATTTTAATAATTTTCTCTGAAGAATTTCCAGAGTCATAAGGATTGACAACTTTTTTACATCTCTCTTGAAAATCAGGAGTCATCACTTGATGAATCGATTTTAATATTTCATCACTCACAGGTCTGCATTTTACAATCGAATCAGCACACACCCGGCCAGCTTGTCGAATGCCGATGTCAATTGTAGGTCTTTTTAAGGATGGGACTTCGATGATTCCACTTGAAGAATTGCCTACAACAGCATCAACATACTTCACAACTGAGAGATAGCGTCTTTGCCCTAAATTTGTGAACCATTTCGCCCTGTGTTTGTTTTTTTCCGAGAATTCCTTGATTGCTTTGGTAATTTCATGGGAACCTGCGTCGGCATTAGGCAGGGTAAAAATTGTATGAAATTCTTGAACCTGTTCTAACGCATTTATTACTTCACCGACTTGAGTTGTTGCATCCCCTTCAAGAGTTACAGGGTGAAAGGTCACAAGCAAATTTTTTTTACCAAATTTAAAATCAAGAGACGATTCAAGTTCTGTCTTGGTCATGTACGATATTTTATGAATGCTCTCTGTACCTAAAGATCCCACATTGAAAATTCGATCACTCGATTCACCCAGCTGCTCGACACGCTTTTTGTATTTCTCGGTCGATACAAAATGAAAGTGTGACATTTTAGTAATAGAATGACGAATGGCTTCATCAACTGCGCCAAAAGTCGATTCTCCACCATGGCAATGGGCAAGAGGAATATTTAAAAACATACATGAGGAAGCAGCAGCAAAAATTTCGTAACGATCACCCAAAACAAGCACTAAGTCGGGATGAAGTTCAGAAAATGCATCGGCCATTCCTGAGATTGCCAAAGAAGTCGATTTTGCCATTCCAATTTTTGTATCTGAAGAAAGGAGCATCTCGACTTTCTTGTTAACCTTAAAGCCATCCTGCTCAAGCTGATTAACGGTCATTCCATATTCAGGAGAGAGATGTGTTCCAGTAGCCAGTATCTGCAACTCAAAATCAGGTTCATTTTGAATTGCCTTCATCACCCAATAGAGCAATCCATATTCCGCACGCGTCCCGGTGACAACACAGATTTTCTTCATTATATCCTCACACTGCTTGGAATATTAACGACTCTATCCGCCAGCAAAGCAACATTTTCCAGAGAACTTCCATGCTTTGCTTCTTTAAAAGCAGGCAGCGTATACAAGGGCTGCCAGATCGGCCGACACATTATTCCGAGATCGTTAAGAAAAGTCAGCATCTGATCACGCTCGGCCTTATCTTCCAGAATCAGTGAATTGAGCCAGTAATTTGATCGCACGTCTTCCTTTTCAGTAAAAAAGCAAATTCCAAGATCGCGAAAAAAAGTTGCGTACTTTTCAGTCAGCTCTCTTTTATCCTGTAAAAAAGAGGGAAGACATTCCATCTGTGCTAGTCCAACGGCTGCATTTACATTGGGCATTCTATAGTTGTATCCGACCTGATCATGGAAAAATTCCCATCGGTGCGGAACTTTGGCCGTAGTTGAAAGATGTTTGACCTTTTCGTAGATATTTTGATCGTTGGTTAAAACGGCTCCGCCTCCGCCAGTGGTGACAATTTTATTTCCGTTGAAGGATAAAGTGGCCAGATCACCAAAGGTTCCGGTGTGTTTATTTTTATAAAACGATCCGAGAGATTCGGCGGCATCCTCAATCAGTTTAATGTGGAATTCACGGCAAAGCTTGGCCATCTTATCAAGCGCACTGATCGGATGCCCAAAAACATGGACCGGCACACACGCTTTAATTTTATTTTTGGAATTTTTATTATAACAAATTCCATTTTTAACTTCGGCATTTTTTTCTAGAAAATCTTTCAATATCACATACGACAGTCCGAACGTTTCTCTATCGACGTCCAGGAAAACAATATTGGCCTTGCAATAGGCGATACTGTTGGCCGTGGCGACAAAGCTCAGACCTTGAGTCAAAACTTCATCACCGGCTTCAACCCCCGCTACTAGCAAAGCAAGATGGAGTGCGAGGGTCCCATTAGCTGTGGCGACGACATACTTGGAACCAGTAAATTCCGAGAGAGACTGTTCAAACTTTCCGACGAATTCTCCCACATAGGAGACAAAAGTGGAGTCGATGCATTGATTTAAATATTCTTTCTCACGGCCGATAAATTTTGGCTCATGCAACCCAATGGGTGCCTTGGTATTGAATGTTGCTCTGATAAATTGTTCTATGCCCTTTAGCTTTTTATTATCCACTTAATATCCTTACGCCAAAGTGTTTGCCTCAAATTCTTTTTTTAACCATGCATAAAAATCGGATCTATTGGTAAGGTCCGATTCAAGGGCCTTCTGCATGATCTTCGCCATCCGTTTTGGCGCTAGACCATCATGAAAATAGTCAAAACGCGGCAAAAGGTCCCCAGCCAAACCTAACAAACTACTCTCAGGATAGGCCATCAAATCTTTGATTGCGTTAATCATAGTATCAAAGTTATCAAAGATTAACCGATTATGCCCTTTTTCATAAATAAAATGGTTTTCAATACAGGTGGGATGAAAATGGATGGCACGAAATTCGCGGCAATTCGCCTCCCACGCAGCAGAAGAAAGTCCAGAGCCGATGGTGAGATCAGCACTCTTTGAAATAATATTTGGCAATATATTTTTGGTATAAAATTGTAGACGTCCCTGTCTCTCGAGAGCTTTTTGAATTTCATCATCAAGAATACTTTTCAAATCATTTCGATGTTTCCCTTTGATGATCAAACCCATTTTGGGCGTTGCCAAGACGAACTTTGCAAGATTAGTCACCAAAGTAAACATCCTTTCGGTAGTAAAATCAAGATCGGGACCTGTATTTGTATCAAAAAAGGCCACAACAAAATCAACCCCGTACCGCGCAAACTCCTCTCTGATTTTGTGAGAGATAGAATCATTTTCGGCGTACTCATTTTTGTCTAGAAAGCTATGCCCGATGGGAATGCAGTATTCATTTTGATTTTTGGCCTCCTGCCAGTATCGAATAGTGTCTTCATTCCAAGAAAGACCTAAATGAGCAGGATGGTAGCCGATGCATGAATAGTTTGGGTACAGTGACCTTTGGCGGCAAATGGAAATTCCATTTAAGGATGCTATTGCAGCACTTTGCATGACTACGTCAATATCTCCCTCATTTGAAATCATTAATACCTTGATCCCCTGTTTTCGAAAAACGTTTTTCCAAAAATTAAACAACATGGCTTGACCGCCATATTTGGTTTTGAGCCAAAGGTCTTGTTTTGTAGAAAAAATCGGCAGGAACCGTCTTAATTTTTTCGGGACATAAACCCGTGAGATCTTAGCCATCTTACAAATTTGTTGATCATCACTTACAATGGATATTCCTGCGGACAAGAAATTATTCAATACCATTTTTTCCTTTTCGTTCTTGACTGTAGAAGTCTCACCGTTGAGAAAAAATAAACAATACTTTTCTAACGCCAGATTGGAATGCTTATACCAATTGAATTCGGAGCGCTTGCTCCCATTTGGCACTCCTTCGTTTAGCTCTATACCAATTTTTGCAGTTACTCGGGATTGCTTCATCAACACGACGGAAAGATTGGACAGGCAAAAATCAATGAACATGAAGAAAATATTTTTAAAATTTTGTATTATACGGGTAGAAAAACTTGGAAGCTTAATTAATATCCCACTCGTGGCAAACCGTTCCCTGAGAAGGAAGCCGAGTATCGGGTCTTGAACCTCAATGGGAACTTGCCAAGACTGGTCACAGGACTGCTTTAGCTCTATTCTCCGTTCGTATTCCCGACAAAAAGGCACAAGAGCAATAAAAAGCTCCTTTTTGATAAGAATATCAGCAAATCGTACGCCAATTAGCTCTTCCAATTTCTGATATGTCTTCCCTCGCTTAAAATTTGCAGACAACTGCGCAACGAGTTCGTAGGCATGCTCCCAGGCTTTTACCCTCAGATTATATTTGCTCCCGGAGCGCTTGACCGAAAGCGATATTTTGGGCCGTGAGGCGGTGCAATCCATCTTAAAAAAACCCATGTAATCACTAAATCCTGTACCAATATCTTGCTTGTGTACCATACTTTTAGCATAATTCCCATTGCTTGAACTTTGGCAACAAAGTGCGGTAATGCAATGAAAATACCTGCTATAGGTAAATTGCACTCCAAAAGGAAAATCTTTTAAATGGAAAATTGGAAAAATATCCTCATCTCTCCTAGCACTCCAATAATCGAAACAATGAAAATCATCGACAAGTTTGCTACACAAATAGCTGTCGTCCGCGACGAACAAGATAGAGCATTGGGTACCATTACCGATGGTGATATTCGCCGCGGTCTCCTTAAAGGAATTCCAACTGAAAATTGCGCCAGTGAAATTATGAATAAGAATTTCAGCTACGCCCAAGAAGGCGCAACCCGTAGCGAAATTTTGGCAAAAATGCGCAGTAAAAAAATTTCCTGTATCCCCATTTTGGATGCAGAAAAGCGCATTGTTAATCTCATCCATCTTCACGACCTTGAAGAATCCGGTAACAAAGAAAATCAAGTTGTAATTCTGGCCGGTGGAATGGGTACTCGGTTGGGGGAACTAACCATGGATTGCCCAAAACCCCTCCTCAAAATTGGCAATTCACCTATTTTAGAAAATATTATTCAGCATTTTAAGCAGCATGGTTTTTCTAATTTTCAATTCGCCGTGAACTATAAGTCTGAAATGATCGAAGAATATTTCAACGACGGCTCGAAATGGGGAGCGCAGATTAATTACATCAAAGAAAACACGCGCCTTGGAACGGCAGGCCCACTCTCTCTGCTCGACAAAGCCAAAATTAAAGATTCATTTATTGTCATGAATGGCGACCTCTTAACAACCGCCAATTTCACCCAGCTTTTGGAATTTCACAACGAACATAAACACGCCGCAACAATGTGCGTCAGGCAATACGACATCAAAATTCCCTATGGTGTAATTAGCCTTGAGGGCGGAAACATTATTCAAATTGAAGAGAAGCCTACGAAAAGCTTTTTTGTCAATGCTGGAATTTATGTCTTTTCACCCAAGGTTCTCGATCTTGTTCCAAAAAACCAATTCTACGACATGACCACTTTTTTTCAAGATCTTGTGGCCAACGGTCACACTACCGGCGTCTTTCCTCTGCATGAATATTGGATCGACATTGGTCAACTCGATGACTTAAATCGCGCACGAGAGGATATTGCAAAAACAGAATAGGGACTCAACCTTCCCCTTGAATAAATCAACGTTTCCCAGCATTAAAGAAAGTATAAAAAAGTTGTTTATTTATAATAAACACACTTTATACCCCCTATGCTGATTGTCTCGCTGATCTAAAACGTGAGCAATATGGCCGAGTTAAAAATCAAAGGCGAGGAAGTTTATCTGCTGACCGAAATGAAAGAAGCGTCCAAAAAATTATTCAAACGCCTCGGTATGCTTTCGCCGGACACCATGGTCCTGCCGGCCAAGTATGGGCCGGTTATCCGCGAATTTTGGTTATCATGAAAAACACCGGCTTATCTGCCATTCTTTTTTGTGTCCACTCGTTATATCTGATCAGAGAATGGTCTCGAAATTTATTCCTTTGGGTTCGAAAAAATGCATCTAATGCCTCTCGCAATTTATTTACAATAAGGCACATCCAATTTAGGATGTGCATGCTTTCCATGTCTGGCACATGACATCTCAAGGGAAAGAAATCGTTTTTGTCATCCAGGAGTTTATATTTGCTGTCCGCAACTTTGAATTATCCACTTGACGCAGCCCACATAATTAAAAAAAGGCAAAAAATCAAAAAGGAATTAATAGGAGAGCTAGCAAATCCTCTAACAAAGAGAATTGCTATAATGGGAGGCTCTACAACTAATGAGTTGGTAAGCCTAATTGAAATCTTTCTTCTTCATGCGAACATACAACCCATTTTTTATCAATCAGAATACGCACAATATTTTGAAGAGTCTATATTTGACAATCCTAAGCTTAAGGAATTTAAGCCCGACGTGATATATATCTATACAACCTCTGTAAATATAAAGGGGTTTCCACGTATAAGCGATACTTCTCCAATGATTGAAGAGAAGCTTCGATTCGAAACAGAAAGTTATTGTCGCATCTGGGATTCCCTTGAAAAAGAATATCAGTGCCCCATAATTCAAAACAACTTTGACTATCCAATTAATAGACCCCTCGGAAATTTAGATTGTTGCCTAGAAATCGGGAAAACCAATTTTCTCTTGAATCTTAATCTCTTTTTTGCGAAAGCATCGCGTGAGAGAAGAAATCTATTTATAAGTGACATTAACTATCTTTCATCTTTTGTGGGTCTACGGGAGTGGTTTGATAAAAATCTTTGGTATAGCTACAAATATGCAATTAGCTATACGGGACTTGTTCATCTCGCTAAAAATATAAGCATCATACTGAAATCTATTTTTGGAAAAAGTAAGAAGTGCCTTGTGCTAGATCTTGATAACACTTGCTGGGGTGGTGTCATCGGAGATGACGGAATTGATAATATACAAATTGGAAATGAAACAGCAGTCGGTCAAGCCCATCAAGCTTTGCAGAAGTATATAATTGAGCTTAAAGAAAGAGGAGTGGTACTCGCAGTCTGCTCGAAAAATGACGACAACATGGCGCGTACAGGTTTCTCTCATCCAGATTCCGTATTGAAGATTTCTGATTTTGCTTCTTTTAAGGCCAACTGGAAGCCGAAACATGAAAATCTTGTAGATATTTGCAATGAGATTAAAATCCTACCTGACGCCCTTGTATTTATTGACGACAACCCAATGGAACGCGATCTTGTTTCACAACACTTGGAAGAAGTTGGCGTTCCAGACATCGGACATGACATAGCCAATTTCGTAGAATTTATAGATCGGGAGGGATATTTTGAACCCGTGCAGCTCTCTCATGATGATATGAAAAGAAGCGAATATTACCAGGGAAACAGCCAGAGGAATAATTATCAAGCAGAATTTAGTGATTATAACGAATATCTTGTATCGCTTCAGATGGAATCGGAAATTGCAACTTTCAGTCCCCTCTATGCTGAAAGAATTGCACAACTGACCAACAAAACAAATCAATTTAATCTCACGACAAAGCGATTTACCCTAGATGAAATTAAGAGAATGATGAGTTTAAATAGCGAGTACATCTGTCTATACGGAAAACTTAGGGATAAGTTTGGAGACAATGGACTTATTTCAGTAGTAATTGGAAGAATCGAAAAACAAAACGAGTTGCATCTTGATCTATGGTTAATGAGCTGTAGGGTGATAAAAAGGGGGATGGAGTTTGCCATGCTGGATGCTCTTATGAAGCTCGTTGCCAACCGAAATATCGATACTGTTTACGGCTACTATATAGAATCTCCTAACAATACCATGGTGAAAAATCTTTACCGAGATTTTGGCTTTACCTGTATCGAGAAGAATGATTCAGCTTCAAAATGGATTTTTGAAGGCGACTATAAAAATAAAAATAAAATAATTAAGGTACACTTATGAATGACGAAGCCGAGTTACATTTTATTATTTGGCGCCTAGCGGTTCAGAATTAGATGAATCAATATCTTTTTGACGACATTTACCTCGGAATGAGTAAGGGTTTCAATGTAGAAATAATCGACGATATGGTCGAGAGCTTTTATGCCATTACAAAAGATTCAAATCCATTACATAGAGACAAAAATTATGCAAAAGATAAGGGCTTCAAATCAAATGTCGTGTATGGCCTCTTAACTGCGAGTTTCTATTCCACTTTAGTGGGAGTACATTTACCAGGAAAGTACGCTCTGTTGCATGGCCTAAAAGTTGATTTCACTCGACCTGTTTATGTTGGCAATCGACTATTTATATCTGGTGATGTAGTTGGCAAGCACGATACTTTTAGAAGGGTCGAAATTCGCGCCAAAATTATCAACCAAGATGGTGAAACTGTATCGAGGGCCGAGATCATGGTAGGAATGAATGAATAATAAAAAGCAAATACTTATTACAGGAGCTTCGTCAGACATTGGGATTGGCTTAATACGACAACTAATGATTTCGAAACAATATCTTATTATCGGGACCTGCAGGAATTCTGAAAGATTAATAAAACTCAAAGATGAATTAGGGGATTTTTTGACCATAGAAGCTGATTTGTCCATTGAGAGTGATGTTAACAACATTAAAGAATATCTTCAAAAGAATAATCTTTCCCCATCAAAGTTCGTACATTTGGCGGCACCTGATTTTCGATATTTAAGATTTAAGGACTCACATTGGGAAGATTTTCAAAGAGAAATCAATGTGCAACTAAAATCTGTAGTATTTCTCTTGCAAGCTATACTGCCCAAAATGAAGCAGGAAAAATCAGGAGAAATAGTATTCGTTTTATCCAGCGTAGTCCGCGGGATTCCGCCGGCGGCACTGGGACATTACACATCTATAAAGTATGCGTTGCTGGGATTGATGCACTCGTTAGTAAGCGAATATCGAAAAACAGGGATCAGAATCAACGCTATTTCACCGTCTATGATTGATACACGTTTCATAGCAACAATTCCAGAGAAGTTGATTGAAGTTGTAACAGAAAACCATCCTTTAAAAAGACTTGCAACGATAGAAGATGTTGTGCCAGCGATTGAGTTCCTGCTTTCGGAGCGCTCGTCATATATCAATGGGGAAAATTTATTTATCGATGGTGCGGGTGCATAGATGTTATTTAATTCTCATGAATTTATCCTTGCATTTTTCCCAATAACTTTTCTAGGTTATCTATTTTTTTACCGCACATGTGGATTTAGAAATGGAAAAATTTGGTTAGTCTGCTGTTCCCTCGTATTTTATGCGTGGAGCAATTGGAATTTTTTATTCTTAATTACTTTATCGATCTTTGGCAATTATATCCATAATCGTTTGCTATTCAAAACTTCTATATCACAAAGGAAAAGAAGAATCATTTTTGCAACAGGATTGGCTTTTAATTTAGGATTGCTCGGTTATTACAAATATACAGATTTTTTTATTGAAAATATCAATGCCGTTTTCGGAGCTAATCTTCCTCTTTGGAAATTAGTACTTCCGCTTGGTATTAGTTTTTATACGCTGCAGCAGATTGGTTTCCTTATTGATGCATATGACGGGCTGATTAAAAAAGTTACTTTTATTGATTACGGATTATTTGTAACATTCTTCCCACAGTTGATTGTCGGCCCAATAGTTCATCAAAAAGAAATGCTGCCTCAATTTAAGGAATATCAAAAGCCTGAGTACAAGAATATTGTGAAAGGCATTTATATTTTTTCAATAGGGTTGTTCAAAAAAATAGTATTGGCTGATACATTCGCAGTCTGGGCAACCAATGGTTTTGATAAAGCTTCTTCGCTATCTTTTATTGATTCATGGTTGACTTCTCTATCTTATACTTTTCAGCTTTATTTTGACTTTAGTGGATATAGCGATATGGCAATCGGTTTGGCCCTATGTTTCAATATTCGTATTCCGACAAACTTTAATAGCCCTTACCTTTCGAGGAACATTATTGAATTTTGGCAACGTTGGCACATTACGCTTTCTGATTTTATTATGTCGTACGTCTATACTCCGATCATTCGATCATTCACCAATATTACCTTTGCCAAAATCTTATTTACTTCTTTTATTACTATGATGATTGTAGGATTTTGGCACGGTGCGAGCTGGAGTTTTATACTATTTGGAGCATTGCATGGGGCAGCGCTCGCTTTAAACCATTTTTTCAAAAAGAAAAAAATTAAGCTCAACCGATATCTTTCTTGGTTCATCACATTTAATTTTGTAAACATCACCTTAGTCATTTTCAGGGGAAATAATTTTTCCTCTATTGGAAAGGTGCTGCGTGGGATGTTGGGTCTCGGTGGTATTGTGTTGCCTTATGCACTAGCTTCGCACTTATCATTTCTGTCCAGAACAGGTATTACATTTGGAAGCTATTTACAAGGCATTGCTGCTGATGCCACAGTCTTCGCTTGGCTTGTTGTGGGCTTCTGCTTGATTATATTTTTCAAAAATTCCAATAAACATTTGGAAGATTTTTCGCCATCCGTTAAAACTTTCATTGTGGGATTGATCCTTTTTTATTTTTCAATTTTACAAATAGGCAGTTATTCAGAATTTTTATATTTTAAGTTTTAGTATGAATGAAATACCCCAATACAAAAAGTGGCTCCTATCCTTCGTAGTATCGCAAGCCCTTCTTTTCGCAGGGACATGTTATTTCAATTATCGAGTCGATAGTGCTGCCTATTTTCAGATCGAAAATCTAGAGAAAGCTGCGGATGCGAACGTAAAGGGAAACATTGTCGCTGACTTAGAAAATTATGACGAACGAAAGTTCCAAGAATTGATAATCCAAAAAGAAAAAACCGTAAGAAATGTTATTGTCACTGGTTCGTCACGCAGTATGATGGTGCGAAGTGCACTCTTGAAAATTGATAAACACCAAATGTATAACCATTCTGTCTCTGGAGCTTCAGTTGAAGACCATATAGCTATTATTGGAGCTTACGAACTAATCCATAAGAAACTTCCTCAAATGATTATTTTGGGTATCGATCCATGGATCTTTAATAAAAATAACGGCAAGATTCAATGGCAGGAATGGAGCCAGTACTATTCATTTCTGGCCAATAAACTCGAATTAAAGAGAAAGGTGGATAGCGAGACAAGGTATAACAAAGCCTACAATTATCTTCGACTGTTAGGTCTAATTAGTTACGACTATACAAAGGCAAATATTAAATATCTCATTGCCAGACAGGGTAAAGTAAAAGATTTTTTCAGAATTGTTGACAATGTTGCCCTTGATACGACCTTGAAAGACATTGATGGAAGCTATTACTATCCCTTCAGTCACAGATATCCAAATGAAAATGAAACGGAGTCTGCTGCACTTTGGGCCGGTTCAAATCCCTACAGCCTAAGTGGGTTTACTGAAATGGACAATCTCGATATTTTTAGCACATTTATACAATATTTAATTGGGAAAAATGTCCAAGTGGTTTTTTACTTGCCTCCTTACCATCCCACTACTTATAAGTTACTCTTTAATGATCCAAAATTTCGAATTATCAATGACATTGAATTGTTTCTAAAACAACTTGCAAAAAAGAAAGGCATTAAAGTTCTCGGATCTTATAACCCTAGCCCCTATAACCTTACTAATAAACATTTTTTTGATGGTAACCATGGCCTTGAGTATGTTATTGCAAGAGTCTTTGATCAAGAGTGGAAATGAATAAGGAATCGGGCATCTAAAAATGTATGTCAAATTAAATTTATGATGATCAATAATAATAGTTCTCTTAATCAATTGCTAGATTGTGTTCTTTCAATTTCTCCATCACATGAAAAATTCCTAAAAAATAGCTTCAAATCTCGCACAGAGAGGGAGATCTCGTTTTCAAAAGAAATCGCGACATATATATTAAAACTAAAAAGCGATGATCTGTTTAACTGCATCAAGAATTATTTATGGACTTGTGAGCAATTAACCACTGAAGGACTCTATTTTAAAAGAAATTATTCTTATCGCTTCACAAAGTTTAAGGATGTGGCTGAGCAAGTTTATACGAAACCAGATTACATGAATAAATATTTAGATGGTCTTCTATTGACCCAAGTACTTTGGAAGAATCAATTTGATGCAATTTTTCACTTGAAAAATTATTACTGCAGCTTATTCCATAAACCATTTAAGCATTTGGAGATTGGCCCCGGGCATGGACTTTTGCTTTATTTAATTGCCGAGAACCATTTTTGTCAATATGCAGAAGCATGGGATATCAGCGAAAGCTCATTGCAGCATACCGCTCAGTGCTTGCATAAATTAGAGGGAAAAGCTGATATTAAATTTTGCCGAATAAATGCAGAAGAGTTGACCAATGTAGAAAGCAATTCATTTGATTCTGTGGTTATTAGTGAGGTTCTTGAGCATGTTGAAAATCCCGATAAGATACTCCGCGAGCTTTCAAAAAAAATGAATAACAATGCTTATATTTTTATTAATATTCCTATAAATTCCCCAGCAATCGACCATATCTACCATTTAAAGACTGTTGAACAAAGCATTGATTTGGTCGAGAGCAACGGATACAAGATTATTAATAAATCTTTTTATCCCATGACCGGCTACACTTTAGAGTCAGCTATAAAAAGAGCCGCAACAATATCTTGCGTTATTGTTGCACAAAAACAGGAATAATGATTACACATGAATTTAAACTTAGGAGATATTATGGAAACTAATAGCAAGCTACAAGAACTATTTCGTGATATATTTGATGATGATTCAATAGTATTGAAACCTGAAACATGCGCCAACGACATTGAAGACTGGGACTCGCTAATGCACATTAATCTCATTGTAGCTATAGAAAAAGAATGGGGTATAAAATTTGCACTTGGAGAATTATCAAACTTAAAGAATGTTAAGGACATGCTAGTCTTAATTGAAAGCAAATCAAAAAACTAAAGCTATTAATTCTATTCTTTGCTCCTATGGGTCTGCGATGTTGACCTTCCCCCCATCTTGATCCAGAGCGAAGACTTGGCACTCGCTAACTGGCTATCATAAATTCTAATCCTTCCGCAAATTCTTTTGGTGTTTTGTATCCAAGAGAGCTGTGTGGCCTTTCTTCGTTGTAATCAATTCTCCATGCCTCACAAATTTCTTTTGCATGGTCGAGAGAGGTAAACCAGTGCATGTTAAGACATTCATCTCGGAACTTTCCGTTGAAGGATTCGATGTTTGCCTGGTCTGTTGGCTTTCCCGGCCTTGAAAAATATAATTTTACGCCGCTATTGCTGGCCCACTTATCGAGGGCAAGGCCGATAAACTGTAAGCGCGCCATCATCCCATCTTTTCTGATTTAATTTTCCCATTATCCTTGAGTTTCATCAAGGAGGATTTCATGACAAAAAAAGAACGTAAGGATTTTTGGCGTCAACACGTCGAGGCCCAACAACACTCAGGTCAGCTCGTCAGGGATTATTGCTTTAACCACCAATTGAAAGATT
>MEPP01000007.1 GCA_001769855.1 Bdellovibrionales bacterium GWA2_49_15
CGTACGCTGTTCTAACTCTTTGTTTTTCTGTCTCATAACGCATCCCCTCCGTTGAGGTTGTGCGCTTAATACACTGTCCGATTTATTAAGGGAAGATCACAACACTTTTCAACATCGTCAAATACCACGGAAATTGTCCAGTAAATTCAACTAGAACCACCTATTGATTATAATAGTATATTGAACTATAATAGCATGGGGTCCAGATGGATATAAGACAGTCATTACAGTCCTTAAATTTCTACCTCAAGAAAAAGAATCTCAACCGTTCTTTTATTATCTGTGGTGGGGCATCCCTCATCCTTCAAGGAATTATTGCACGGACGACTAGAGATATTGATATTGTGGCCCCGCCAATTGATCAGGCATTAACCGAAGTGGCCGCAAGCGTGGCAGAAGATTTGGGACTCGATTCCCATTGGCTCAATTCAGGGCCGGGGTCAATCGTACAAGACTTAAAAGATGGCTGGGAAAAGCGAGTTCAAGAGATTTTCAAAGATACAAACCTTGTTGTTTACTCCATTGCCCGCGATGATCTCATTTTTACAAAATTCTGGGCCCTGTGTGATCGCCAAAAAGATTTTGAAGATCTGATCCTCCTCAAGCCAACCCTCGCAGAATTAAACCAGGCCGTCGAGTATACCAAAACCAGAGACGCAAATCCCGATTGGACCAATTGGATCGATAAACAGGCGAAGCGACTCAAAAAGGAACTTGGTTATGAGTAAGACAGATGACTCCTTACGCGATAAATGGGCCTCGTTAGGAATTGCCTTCAATGCCCCAGACGAAGCAAATGCAAATCCTGAACAAACGATCATCGACACCATCAAGTCGGGCGAGTTTCCCAGCGATCGTAAGATGTTTGAACTTATGCTCCTCTGGATGTCGGAATATCTTCAACTCATTCATGTCGAAAGACTAAAATACCTCCTCCCCTCCCTCACACCTTTTGAGCTGGCCCTGATGGGAGGAATTGCTACCAAATGTGTTAAAAACGGCGATTTCCGATGGCGGGCCATTATTCGCGAAGTACAAAAGAAACTCGGGAAAAATCCTCCGCGATTTGATGCCGGAGACGACGAACTCTATCTTAAACTCAAAGGAACCGATCAAGATTTTTTGGCCTTTGGAATAAAGGTGGCCCCCGTAAAACCTGATGATCATAAAAAATTGATGAAACGCGATCACACTATCAAAAAAAATGCATGGCTCACAAATAGACTTTTCCTAGGCCCAAATCTTCGCGCCGACTTTATTACGGTATTTACTCTTGGGATTGCCAAGAACGCCTACCAGGCCGCTAAAATTCTCAATTGTTCGCCCAATGCCAGTTATCGTAACTGGCACGATCTTGAAGAGGCCAAAGGGCTGGGAATTTTTTAATAACTATCAAGTCTAAAAAAAATCTCGATTTTGATAGATCGTTCGTGGCTATTTTACGAACTTGTCACAATCTTCAAATTTCAGGTTGTGGAAGTTGAATAGTAAGCGCGCCATCATCCCATATTTTCTAATTTAATTTTCCCATTATTGTAGCGTACAAAATTATCATCGTACAAATTCCCAAATTGTTGGTCATAGGTTTTCGTGATTTTTTCGCCTGATTCCCACTTTCTGATCGTAAGAAAAAAATCATGGCGATTTTCTTATCGTAGAATTTGCCAACGTCCATCATACATTTCTTGGTCTATTTCTCTTCTACGCCAGTAGCTGTGATGGCGGGTTTTGACCTGGCCACCGGGGACAGGGAACTTGATCCTGCATCACAAACTTTGGTAAAAAACTTTTTCGCCTCAGAATAATTCCCCTGTTTTCCCTCAAGGATTCCGAGATTATAACATGCCGGCATAACTCCCTTACCACATGCTTTCTTATAAAGCCTTCGGGCTTCCGAAAAATTAAGCTTCTGTTCTTGAATTGTGTAGTAGCCCCCTCCCCAAAATTTCTCAACCTTAGACTGTGAAAAATGGATATCCCGCTTGATAGCGAGTCCAAACGGTAATCGAAGCGCTTCAAGCTCATTGAGCGAAAAATACCCAAACTCTTTCTCATGAAGGTCAACGAGTCCGAAAAATATAAAGTCATCCTCTTTCTGCTGGCCTTCGATGACGTACCAAGTTCCAGCGCCGCATGGATTGAAGAACTTGCAGACGATCTCTTTGTCTTTGAGGGCGACGGCCTCGGTGGCGTAAAGCTTAGGTAGTTGGCTATAGATTGTTTGGGTGAGTAATTTCATCTTAATACTTCTTAGAAAAAGTGATTTTCATTTTGTTGTGAAATCGAGGTAAGTAAAACAGTGCCGAAGTACTGTTTTAAGCCCCTCCTGCGGCTCCGTCTCGTTCATGAAAGAAGGTTTGATAATTGCGCGATACCAACTGATAATGGACTTCGCTAGTCACACCCATCCACATATTGAATGCAATGGGATGAAATGATTGCGAAAACTAAGTGTTGGATATTTCAGGAAGTGCGAGAATGCAGATCACCTTTTAAAATATTTTTTGCTCCTTCAAATTTTCATAAACAAGCCCATTATGCTGCTGACACAGAACCCGCATATTTTGCTGCACCGTTTTTCCCCCGAGGCCTGTTTTAAAAGTTCTCGCCTCAAAACGACTCCTGCGGTGCGAGTGGTGGGCGCTTGTCGGACTTTTTTCTGTGGTTTTTCAACTTGCGACTCGCATAATTTTTTAATGGCAACAGCGTCTTTAGCTTCGCCGAGTTTTGATTTTGTCGCCAACCAAAGCTGATAGGTTTCTTCGTCCATCTCAATTCTAACCACCCGTTTTTTATTTTCCAGCTTAAAATATCCCCGCAACTTACTTTCGGCCTGCGCAGCGGAATTTGGTTCTGCCTGAATTAAATTGAGCGCGGCCACATTCTGGGAATGAGTCGCCTGGGCCTCTCGT
This sequence comes from Bdellovibrionales bacterium GWA2_49_15, assembly GCA_001769855.1. GTDB lineage: Bacteria > Bdellovibrionota > Bacteriovoracia > Bacteriovoracales > Bacteriovoracaceae > GWA2-49-15. The sequence continues at coordinate 2,913 of MEPP01000007.1, forward strand.
GAAACCCGTTCCAACAGCGAGAGGTTGCTCAAATTGAGATTGCCCTTTTCTACCAGAGTGCGCGCCTCGGGAGTTTTCTTGAGAAACCGCATGGCCTCGATTCTCCTCTGGGCGGAAGCCTCTTTGTACCCAAGTTCCTTAACGGCAAACAAAAAGAGGCTCCCGTACCCTAGCTCCAAATAGAGCTTTCGGGACTCGATCTCTTGAAAATGCGCCAGAACTTTTGCCAAAATTCGGTTTTCCTCTTTGATAAGATTTTTTGTATTTTGCACCAGAACTTCGTTCTTTAAATTTTTTAAATTCATATCGCCTCCCCTTTTTTATTTCTACATACCACAGATTTTCGCGCCAAATTTCGCTTGGGCATTTTGGGTATGGGCGTGTTGAGCAGAAATTTAACCATAGTACGGCCGCAAGTTTTTCAACAATATTTAAAACTCAAATCAGCACGTTTAATCGCGTATTACAGCAGATTATTTTTTATGAATACTGCGCTCAAGTGAGCGAGATGGATAAAAATAATTCTTACTTGAAAAAGAAAATTCTATCATTGATAAGATTTACCTATAGTTCAAAAAAATAAACGAACTTTCATTCGGGTAGGTTCAACGTGAAATCGTTTATCGGCCAACAACTTTGACATGGGTTCTGTGATGGACCTTGCACCTCAGACGAGGCTCCTGGCGGCCGGTTTACACCTTACCCCGAAGGTCCCAAGACCCATATGCGACGAAATGACTCAGAAATTAAACTTATGAATTTGGCCCTTTTTACCGATAAGCTATTGAACCAGACAGGCACTCTAACATGCTGTTTTTACAAAAATATTTCTTCATAGGCGCGGTCCTGCTATATCCTCTGACCGACGTCCTGGCGGAATTGAGCTGCTCCTCAGGCACTCCTCCCTGCCCAGGCATGGAAACCACAAAAATTTGTCGAAGAGTGTGCTCGACCTCGGACGCCACCAGCTACCACTATAAATTCGGCGCCAATTGCATGGAGAATTGGGAAAGAGTGGACGGAGTCTGTCAACGAACTTTGACCGGAGATATTGTCTTTCAAACGGGCGGCGGCCAGGCCACCTTGATTGGATCAAACAGTGGTCCTGTCGTGACGGCCCCACCAACCTGCTCCACCACTCCCAGCTGTCCCTCGGGAAATCACTCTATTGTTTGTCGTCGACCTTGCCCGGGAGGCGGTTATTTTTTCCAGTTTTTCGCCGGCACCCATGCCGGCTGTCTCGATCAAACCGAACCTGACCCTGGTCGTTGCGATAGTGGTGCCTACTCAAGCACGGGTGGCAATGCGGTCATGGCCGCAGGAGCCCGGCGCCCCGGCGAACTCAATCATACCTTAACCTTTCAACTTCAATGGAGCTGTCGTCAGCTCCCTCCCCTGAGTACCACCATTCCCGAAGTAGAAACTTTTGATTTCACCTACGGGCGACCACCCTGGGGCCATGGGTCCACAGGTGTGGCGAGCGGATTTCTCACATCAAAAAAATGGAAGACCTTTTTGGCCGCCCTTCCCATTGACCAGGTCAACATCAACTCATGTTTGCAAAATATGCGCAATCAGTTGGAAAGCTCCTTTAAAGTCTTCTGCCAGCAATTGGAAATTGCGGCGGGGCTAGGTTCAGAGGCGGCCAAGGAGATGTGTCGCAAAAAGGCGCTGGAAACTTTTGTCCTGCCCTTTCAGGCCGAGATGGCCCGAAAAGAAATCGCCCTCCGCCAGGCCGCCACCGCCCGGCCTCTTTGGGTGATTGGTCATCCCGCCGCCAACACCAACCCGGCCGACGATACCAGCGAAGCGAGACAAATTGTGGAGCGCTGTTCTTTCTTTCCCTGGGCCTCCAGTTATAACTCGCGCACCAATACCTCTCTGAAAGTGGTTGATGAAATAGGCCATCTGCTTCGCACCCGTGTTCCCGCCGTGGCCGAGCAATGTCGCCACAGTATTTTAAAAGAATATTTAAATGAGCTGGCGAACATGCAGCTGGGAAAATGCAATCTGCCGGCCCACGCCACTGGCACGGCCTGTATGCAAATCAGAACCGGCATCGCCGCCACCTTGTCAAAGTTAGGCCAGGCCTTTCCCTCCGAGATGAATCGCTATGCCGGAACCCTGGCCAGCCGCGCCTGCATTTTACCCAGTATTGATCTCTCGCGCGAACTGCGCCAGCTCGAGCTGAGTGTGGCGACGATCGGCCAATGCGTTTCCCTGGCGACCGGTGAGAGTCGGGTTCTGAATTATGATTATCGAACCTCACCTACCCGGGTCACCCAGAAATATCGCCTTTCCCGCCCGGAGCAAAAGAATTTCCAGGTGGAGCTCAACCTCGCCTTTACACCCGCCAATAAAGCTCCTGACATGCAAAAACATGTTAACAAATGCCTGAAGAAGGCCAATAAAAAACTCTCCGGCCCGGGGGACCAGAAAATCACGCTGAAACTTAATAATGATCCGCTCATTCCCTCCGTCCCCATTGCCATTCAGCCGGATGACTATCGTTCCAATAGCGCCAACTGGGAAGGGGACATTGACTGCGAAACCGTGACCCATGAGCTGATGCACCTTCTGGGTCTGGTGGATGAGTATCAGGAGCAGTGGATCGGGCACGCCTACAACGTCCATACGGGCACAATTTCCCAGGTGGATGATGAGGACCAGGCACGCGGCCGCCCCTTTGGTACCATGTTTGATTGCCGAGTTCTTGGTCCCAGAAATTCACTTATGAGCAACCAGGACGCGGCCTTTAGTACCACCACTTGGCCATTTCGAACTCGGACGAGTCTGCTCTTTCCCGCCCATTTTAATGCCATTGTTTATCCGGGTTGCTCCGTCACCAACCGGCTCTATTATCTTTGCTCACGCTATGCTTACGAGACCTCGCGGGCCCACTATGGCCGAGGCTGTGACAGTGGTAAACCCAAGGAATGCACCAACGATGCGACCTGGTTAGGAGGCCCCCGTTGAAAATATTGAACCACCTTCCTGCCGTACTCTTTCTGCTCATGGCAACAGCGAGTGTCTGGGCCCAGGCCCCCAAACTTCCCCTCTCTCTTACCGCCCGAATCGACGGGCCCTCAGGAGTCGAGCAGGTCTCCCTCATTTTTAAAGAGGGCAAGGCCATCATGGTTATCAACTCTAATTTTTTAACTCAAGGCCAGTGGCCGGTGTGGCTGGGTGTGTTTGAAAGGGAGCTGGATGAAAACCTTAAGCTTACGGAAACAATTTTGACCGCCGATTCAACCTCCTCCCCGCGAGACCAATCAGCACAGGCCCGGGAGCTTGGCCCCCATCGTCTCCAAATTTTACTGGGGGAAAATGAGGTGCCCGCCAGTGAACCGACCTACATTCGCCTTAAAGATACGCTGCTTCGAATGCTGGATGACGTCGGTACTTGGAAGGCCACCGCAGGAGCGAAAGTAACCAAAGGGCCAAAGGGCAAATTGCTTTACAATGATCTCACACAAACACCGGCGGTGAGCAAGACACAACCATGTCCGCAAAAATCACCCTGCAAACTTTCCGGGCTTGGCCTGATTTGGATAGACTAAAGGTTACTGCGCCACCGGGCACTTAAGCGGCGATAGAAGGTCCTGGAGATGCCTTGAGTGAAGGCGACCACTCCCCTCATCACTATTGTTCATGATGGAATCGTGCTCACCTTGAGGAGTGTAAGGATAGGTGGGATCGAGATACTCATCATCGAGTCCGAAAATATGCCCGACCTCGTGAAAAACTGTCCCGTTGTCCTGATCGAGAGTGTAGTTCCCGGCATTCTGACGATTGGTGCTTGAAGAACTGGGACGGCCGAACACCTGCCTGCAGGTATTTCTGGCCTGGGCCAGAAAGCTGCTATCGGTGGGAGTCGGCAGACAGATGATCCTGGCATAAAAATCAACCATGCGAAGCTGGAGATCGGCCGAAAGTTGGGCATCGTTATCCACCCAATAGCTATTGTTTCTCGCCACCGTTGTGCCAATGGCGGGGATGGCATAGTTAGTGGAGGAGCGGCGTGCAAGGGCGGCACGTCGGTCTTTTTCGGAAGCTGTGAGAATCAACTCGCCTGGCTGGGAATTGAGCAGATCTTCAAAATTGGCAGAGGCGGCGCTCAAACTTCCGTAGCGCAAACGCGCCAGCCTGTTAATTTCGGCCGTCGTCATGACATCGGCCGGTGGTGCTGTCGGCGTATCATCGGTGGCGCGATTGCTGCAAAGACGAGTCCGTTGGTCCGCTGTGAGACGATTGCGAATCGTGACCACGTCAGGCTGGTACCATAGGGCCACCCCCTTTCCATTGGCACATTCCGTGAGCGAGTCCTCATCAACTCGACCGCGATTAAAACGTTCCACTCCTCGGCAAGTATTTCTCTGACCTTCAGGGGCATCGCCGTTAAAACATTTATGCAGGTCAATTGTGGCGGTGTCCGCATTGGCGGTACCAGGCGAGACAAAGTTAAATTTAAATTTCACCTTGGGAGTTCCCGCAGGCAACGCCCCACTGGGAGGACAGCTTTTCCCATTATAAGTGGCCCGCGAACCATACTGGCACTCATAAAAACCTTGGGCGGCCTCCTTCCAAGCGGTAATCTTGTCGTCAATTTCTCTTTGGCGATCGGCCCTGGGAGGAGGCGTATAAAGCTCCGGATTAATCTTAAAACGCATGTTCATGGAAATTTCATAAGGAGCGGCGCTGTCCCCGGTGGGACGAATTTTGTAGCGACGATCAGAACCATAGGGGTAAGAGATGGTATGGGAGTTGACGCGAATGGTGCCATCCGTTTCCTTGCTCACTCCCTGACAATTTTTATCGGGCAGCGGGGTAAAGTTGGATTGCTTGCACAAGGCCACCTGGCCCAGTCGCCTGGCGGCCGGTGAGGCATCCACCAGATATTGCCTGACCGCATTGGGATATTTCTCGATGAGCTGAGAGAGACCCATGCCGCAGGCATCGTTCCAATATTGGGTATTGTCCCAGTCATACATCTTTTGCTTGAGAAGTTGAGCGCTGTCGCGCAGGCCGGTGGCGTAACGCAAGGCCATGGCATTCTGCGGGGCCTTCAACTCGCTTTGCCGCCGTATGACCGATTCGATCTTATCCACCACGTTGGGATAACCTTTGGTGTTCCAGAAATTAGCATTGGTGCGGTTAACATCTTTTTCATATTGCTTCTTGCCTGAACTCTCCGCCTTGACATCATCATTGGTTCGCATCGCCTCGACGCCATAGAGCTTATGAATCTGGGAGCGGATATCACTCACCTCGTCGGCATACTGGGAACCAAAGATGGGGTAGCTGGTTTCCACATCACTCATCTTTTTCTTTAAGTCGTCGCAGGCCTCCGCCACACTTGAGCGAGGGGCACAGGCCCGTTCCTTGGCCGATTTAAAATAATCGTAGAGAACGACCGCCTTGGTTAAATTGGCGTTGCTCCAATGGTTGGTCATGGCCTTGGCCTTGTAGATTCTGGTCTTATCGGCGGCAGGCATTCGCTCAACCTCCTCATCATTAGGCATTCCTCCGTTGACTCGTCTTAGCTGCAAATGGCGCGCCTGACCTCTGCGATACTCCTGGTTCCAATGCATGCAGTGATTGGTGTAACCCAGACGGGCCTCGGGGGTGGCGGGAGGAGGGGCCCCATTTAAGGCGGCCTCTGTTTCCACACCGGCATCGGGAAACTGTTGCATGGCATAGCGCTTGAGAAAATGTTCCTCATAGATTTTGGCGCGAATGCCCTCAATCACCGCCGGAGTGGCGGAATTTCTAATGAACGTGCTGATGGACTCCGGGGTGAGACTCCCGGTCCGATTGCAAATTTCTCCCACCGTTCTCGCCACATCGGCCTCGGCACAGGAAAAGCGCATAATGCCGTCGGTGGCGGCCTCGGACGGGCCGATGTAACCATAGCCCATGCGATTCAAGGCCCCTTGATAGAGCGAGGTCGTGCCGACCGGAGCGGCCTCTCCTCCCCCGTGGGTGGGCGAACTCTGATGCCCCCATAAGGGGGAAAGCGCTGTCAGAGCTGCTATCAAAGAGACGATTAAAGTTGCGCGCATACTTTGATCGGCCGGTATCCGGCCTCATCTCCTAATTCTTGGCCCTCATAATGATCGGCCAAGGAAAAATTACTGTAGGTGAAATTTGTCGCTCGAAAACCTTTTAGCTCGCTTGGTTTTTTAGGCGCCATAACGGTCACCTGAAAAGTGGGACGCTCCTGATTCAAAATCACCGTGGCGGGCGGGGCCTGCTGATATTTCCAGTCATGATATTGGGGCCCGAAGGTGTCGCCAACTTTGGCGGTGAAAACCAAGGCCAGAGGCAGCTTTCCCTTAAGCTCAAACTTCAAATCGTATTGTCCGTTTTTCTTCTCGCTGGCCTTCAGGATAACAACCGAGCTGGCATCCAATCGGTTCTTTAACTTCACAATCAGATCCTGCAATTTTTGAACCTTCTCCTGCCCGCCCGCGATCGGCTGATTGTAAACCAGATCACCGTAGACCAATTTCCATTCATGAGAGCTTCGCTCATTTTGTTCCGATTTGAGATTTTTATTATTGCCTTCAAGCTCCAGCAGGGCCTCTTTCGCCAGAGCTGCAAAGTCGCCCAGCTCCTTATCAGTTAGCTGGCCTTTTAAAATCCCGGCGAGATGCGGGCAGGCGCCGGATGTGTTGGAGCTGTTTTCCCAAAAGATTTGCCCCAAACCGGTCACGGTGAAGTGATCGACAAAAGGCTCGCCATTGACCTGTCGACCGCTGTTGACCGATTTAAAAGAAAAAATATCGGGAAGCCCATTGGAAGCTCCCAACAGCGGGGCGACAAACAGCCCGAGCACAATGCTAAAAATAACAATTTTCACCTCTACCCCTCTTAAGCACTTATCGGCAATGCTCTTAAAAAGCTTAAACTATTGCCATGTTATCAACAAGTTATAGGACTTAAGTTTCCCCCGTAAAGGTTGTTTTTAAGTGGCTTTATCGGGAATCTTCAACTTTAATAATGCCATCAATCATTACAAAAAATGTCATTAAGTTTGGCCTACGTTGAGGAAGGTTATGAGAATTATTTTTGCCTTGTGTTTTGTGATTCTAACTATGGACTTGGGATGGGGCGTGGGTAACGAGTTATGGCCTCGAAACTATCACTATGCCCGTCTGAACAACCTGAGCATGCTCAGCCCTGCCTTCGTCTATTCCATGCCGGTGGAGCCTATGAAGAAAGGAAAAAAAGAACTTAAAATCATTCCCGTCAAACTCACCTATCAGGGGTCGTCCGAGCGAGAGTTTCCCTATGAGAATGCCGAGACCAAGGGTCTCTCAATCGGCATTTCATTTTTGTATCCGTTTAAAGACTGGTTTGCCGTCAGTATCATGGGCGCTTATCAAAAAAATGACGGCACAGCTTCAGCACTCTCGGTCATCAATAATGGTACGGCGGTGGAATCACACTCAGGCACGGCGGAGGGCCGAAGTTCCATCTTGGGCGTCAACTGCATCTTTAATCTTTTGCAGGCGGGGTCGACTTTTCGTTTACCACTTTTAGTGGGACTCGGCATGGCCAACGCCAAGGCCAAGGTCACGGGAGAAAGCACCGTCGGCCAAAGCGGAGTTATACCCCTGACATTTAGTAGTGGACACAGATTGCAATCGACCTTTACCAGTGAGTACTCGGGAGTAGGGGCCAATCTTGGAGTGGCCCCTCAGGTTGACCTGGGAAATACTTTCAGAGTGATAGCCGGATTTTTTATCCATGTTCCCCTGTCTTCTCAAGATTCCCCGGATCAGGGGGCAAATGGGAGTGGAAACCAAGGCGGTAAAGGGTCACAAGTCGCCCTCACCAACTTGAGCACCGGAACAAATTACTTTACCACGGACTCCCATGTTGAAGAACTTAACGCCACCGGAATTGCCCTTGAAATGTTTTATAAACCGTGGGGCTTGAGTTATGTGCATTATATTCCGCTCGGCGGGAATGACCCGATCCCGGCCTTTATATCGTTGAGAAAAACCTGGACCTGGGGAGGAGAAGAGGCACCAACTCCCGTGGTTCAGAAAGTCGAAGAAAAAATCGAAGAGGCCCCGAAGGACGAGGCGACCCAAATGCCGGAGGATAATCATTGAAAAATAAGATAGGCATTCAGAAAAAATACGGCAACGATGAGCACACTCAAAAGGCTTACCGTATTTAAGATCCGTTTCTGGGGAGGGTGGATCAGGGCGACCAGCACCAGCCCGGTCATCATGACCACTGAAAAAGCAGTAACAATGTGTGAACGAGAAACCACCTGGAGCAGGTGCCCTTTGACATAAAAAATATCATCCACGCTAAGAACTACGACGTTAAAAAGCGTACTTCCCAGCACGTTACTTAGGGCAAGTTCAACCGCACGCAGACGGATGGCGCTCACGGTAACAACGATCTCAGGCACGGAGGTCGCCACGGCCATAAAAATCGTTCCGACGAAGGCGGAATTCCATCCCATGGCCGCAACTATTTTTTCCCCCACGAGAGGAAGAAATGCCCCGGCCCCAATAACAAAGAGCGCGGCCACTGCGAACATGAGATACGTTCGCCTCAGCGATTTTTTTGAGCCTCCACTCTCGCTCCTGGCGGCGACTGCCGCCTTATGTTTGCTCTCGAACACATAAAGCATTCTCATCGATAGTAGATAAAAAACAGGAATGAAAGCGGCCCCTCCCCCCACATGACCTATCACGAATTTTGGAAATAGAGGACTTATGATCAAGGCCAATCCCACATAGCTAATGAGAATGATTCCCAGCGCCCCTGAAAGAACATGGCCCATCGTCGCTTTGGTATAGACACTGGACTCCCGGTGCATGAGATCGAGCACGAAAACCAGGGTCAGATTAAGGACGCAACTTCCGAGAATGTCGCCTACCGCAAGATTCGGGTCCCCAGCGAATCGCACCGCGCTGATTCCGGACATCAGCTCAGGCAATGAGGTAATGGTGGAGAGTAAAATAAGACCAATCCAATTGCGCCCCAGCCCGGTTCGGTCAGCAATAATATCCGCATAATGGCAAAGGTAATGGCCGGCCAAGCCGATGACGCAACTGATGACCAGAAACTGCAACCATACTAAAGTAATAGACATAGATGGCCCGTCCTACTGATAGATGTGCCGATGGCGTATGAGCCATTTCTCAAATTCAACCGCCAATAAAATAATGGGCGATACCGCCAGACAAATGAAAAGTTCGGAAAGTGTGAGCGGTTCCGTTTTAAAAATTAAATTCAAAATTGGGACATAAAGTGTGGCCATCTGGAGAACGAAGGTGACCACCACAGCTCCCAGGACGGGAAGATTGGAAAACAATCCTTGGCGAAACAAGGACTCTTTCTCAGAGCGAACGGCCAGCACATGAAACATCTGGGAAATCGTGAGCACGGTGAACACCATACTTTGCCAATGAGCGGTGCCGGTATGGTAGGCCCAGGCTTGAACCATAAGACTTACTGTGGCCATCAGAAGCCCGGCCCAAAGCGCGTGCTGCCAAATCCCATGGGCAAAGATACTCTCACTGGGAGAACGGGGCGGCCGTTGCATTAGGCCCGCCTCTTCAGGCTCTGCCGCCAAGGCAAGTCCCGGCAACCCGTCAGTGACTAGATTGATCCACAAAATATGGATGGGAAGAAAGGGCATGGGGAGCCCTAGGAACGGGGCCAGAAAAAGTGTCCAGATTTCTGCCGCGTTCCCGGCCAGAACAAATTTAACGAACTTGCGGATGTTATCAAAAATTCGCCGTCCCTCGCGCACCGCACTTACGATGGTGGCGAAGTTATCATCCAGAAGCACCATATGAGCGGCTTCTCTCGCCACATCGGTTCCTTGCTTGCCCATCGCCACTCCGATGTTGGCGCGCCTCAGGGCCGGAGCATCATTCACCCCATCCCCCGTCATCGCCACAAACTCTCCCTGATCTTGAAGGGCCTTTACGATTTTAATTTTCTGCTCGGGTGAAACACGGGCGTAGACGCGAATGTCTTTGACCCGGGCCTCGAGCTCGGGCAGCGTTAACTTCGCAAGCTCCTGGCCTGTAAGAACCGGGCCATGGAGGCCTTGGCCCGGGGCCGAGTCGGCGACAATCCCAAGCTCTCGGGCGATGGCAAGGGCCGTTTGGTGGTGATCACCGGTTATCATCACCACGTGCATCGAAGCACTTTGGCATAATTCAATCGCCTGTTTAACTTCAGGGCGAGGCGGATCGATCATCCCCACAAAACCAATCAAGGTCAGCTCACTTTCAAGCTCTTCTGCCTTGAGTTCGCCAGGAAGGTCCTGGAGTGTTTTATGGGCAAAGGCAAGAACCCTTAAACCTTCCTTGGCCATCGCCTCGGCCCTAAGAAGCGCCGCCTGGAGATCAATCGCCGTAGGTTCCCCATTTCTCCATTCATGCCTACACTGCGCGAGCACTCGCTCAGGCGCTCCTTTGGTGAAGACGGAAATTTCACCTTTTTCATTGCGATTGAGCGTGGTCATCATTCCCCGCTCGGAGGAAAAGGGAAGTTCCCCTACTCGCGGGAACTTCTTTTCAAGTTCAGGTTTTGCGTACCCGGCATTGCGCGCGGCCAGAAAGAGAGCGGTTTCGGTGGGGTCTCCTTGAAGGTCCGCGTCTTTCCCTTGAGAAGCATCATTATTTAATGCCATGGCATTAAAAAGGGGGATCGAGGTTTTCTCATTGGCCATGGCATTTGAGATGGGAACTCGAGCTAAGATTCCATTAACCTGATAGGCCACAACCTGCATGCGATTTTGTGTAAGAGTGCCTGTCTTGTCAGTGCAGATGAAGGTTACCGAGCCAAGGGTCTCTACCGCCGGAAGGCGTCGTATGAGGGCTCTACGCCCCACCATCCGTCTCGCTCCAAGCGCAAGCGACACAGTCACAACAGCGGGTAAGGCCTCTGGAATCGCGGCCACCGCCAGACTTAAGGCGGTCATGAACATAAGAAGAGGTTTTTCGCCTCGAAGAAGGCCAATCACAAAGATCACACTACAAAGAATGATGACAGCGATCGCCAATCGTTGTCCAAATCGCATCAGGCGCTTTTGAAGCGGAGTCTTTGAGTCTTCCTGGGATTGCAAGAGCGTGGCAATTTTCCCCAACTCGGTACTCATGGCCGTGGCCACCACCACGCCACTTCCTCGTCCATAGGTAATGAGGGTGCCCTTGTAGGCCATACTCGATCGATCACCAATGGGACTATCGGATTGTGTCTGCCCATCGATGCGCTTTTCCACCGGCTGCGATTCTCCCGTAAGGGCCGCCTCCTCGATTTTTAACTGAAACGCTTCGATCAGGCGCACGTCCGCAGGAATGAGACTTCCCGTCTCGAGGATGGCGATATCACCAGGCACAAGTTCCTGTGCGGAAATAATGGCAACTTGTCCGGCACGCATGACTTTTGCGTTGGGTGTGGCCAGCTGTTTGAGGGCCGTCATGGCCCGCTCGGCGCGATACTCTTGAATAAAACCGAGCATGGCATTCAAAACGACAATCACTATAATCGCGATGGTATCCTCCGGCTCACCGAGAAATCCCGCGATGAGGGCCGCGCCCAGAAGGACCAGAACCATGAAATCGGTGAATTGATCAAAGACCATTCGTGCGAGGCTTCGACGTTGTCCTTCCACAAGGACATTCCGACCAAATTTTTCCAGCCGATTCGCTGCTTCGTCTAAGGTGAGCCCATGAGCGGCATCCGTTTTTAGCTGGTCGAGCACTTCCCCGTGAGAGAGAGTATGCCAATCCTGTTGCTTATTTAGAAACATGCAGAACCCATACAGGGCAAGGGGCGCTTCTCACCAACCATCGAGCGGTGCTCCCAATAAATGTTGATGCGATCGGACCTCTTCGAGAAGCAATTGCGATCATGTCGGCCTTAGTTTTGAGAGCGGTCTCAATGGTGGAATCAGCGATATTTCGATTCCCATGTCCGAAGTATGAGGAGCAGGAGACCCCCTGAGTTTTGGCCAATTTTTGCCATGCCAAGGCCTGGTCTTTTGACTGAAGCAAAGTCTCTTGCAGGAATTCAGCGGTGGCCAGACTCCACTTCCCTTCTTTGGGCGATAAGACATTAGCTTCGACTGCCTCGTTTGCTTCTTCCTGTTGATGAAAAATAATCACCTTTGCCTTGAGCTGTCGCGCAAAGATGAGAACGGATTTAAAGGCGATTTGGGAGGCCGGCCCAAAATCAGTCGCGAACAAGATCGAGCGGATTTTTTTTATCTTGCTCACGCTAGGATTAACGCTCATAATGGGAATCGTCGAACTTAAGAGAAGGGTCTCGGCGAAACTTCCCATAAATAATCGCTCGACCCCCTTTTTGGCATGAGTGCTGACCACGATCGCCTGAGCGTGGGTTGATTTTGCATAGGCAAGCAAGGCCTTGACATCATTTCGGATGAACCCGGCCCCTGATTGCACCAGAATTTTTTCGGGTATCAGCGAACGAAGGCGGCATTTTTTTAAAATCCCATGGAGGCCTTCTTCCGCCTTTGCCAATCGATCGAGAATTGCCTTTTTATCCGTCGGCCCTGGCGCGCCTGACATACTCAATATAAAAACCGGTGAAATCTTGGCCTTCAGGGTGCCTGTAAAGTTTCTTAAGAACGCCGCCACATTAAGCTGGAACTTTTCCTCTCCAAAAGCGTCTATGGCCCAGATGATCTTTGTAAGTTGACCAGAGTGCTTCATGGTTACCCCTTCGGTATGGTGTTAACTTCTAGAATTATTCTTACCTGTTGCGTGAAGCTAAGAAATAGCACTCCTCACTTGGAGCGGAGATATCAATCAGTGCAAAGGGCAGGAAAAATATCTTGGGTCTAAAAAGAAAGGCAGTGGATTAATTTCAAATGGTTGTGTAGTTTTTCGGTATAGGCAATGACAGCGGGGTCCTTGATCTCGCTTACGGCAATTTTCAAGGATCTTTCTAACTCATCCTTGCTACGTTGCAATTCCTTGCATTCTAGCTTCTCCCTAATAATATTCGCCTGATAAACCCCACTACGCCACTTTGCATAGCTCGAAGTTGAGTGCAGGACTACGGTGAAAACAAACACACTCAGCATCATAAGATAGAGCGAAAGCAGGATCAAAGTTCCCATGGGACCTTCGACCATTTGTATAAACTGCTCGCGACAGTTTAACTTCAGTGCCAACATTGGCATCAGCTTTTTTAAAAGCGTATAGACGATATATAAAAAAACCAAAAAGAGGATGAAGGCGAACGTATACCCCGCTTTGCGATAGATGTCCCCTTCGTTTTTCCACGCGCCTTGTGAGAGAAAAAAGAGCAAATAAGGGAGGAAGAAAGACAAGATCATGGAGGCCGTTTTCCACGCCATTTTTTGCATTTTCATAAATTCTCCTTCTTAAAGATGCCTCAATATTACATCTTAAGAAACATAACCGTTTCAGCTTGTTGATACTTCATGCGTTGGCAATTTTAAACGTCAAGATCGCCTCAACGCCTTGATCATGTTTAAGCTGGAATTTGCCCTGAAGCTGGCCCACCAAAGCATTGACCAGTTGAAGTCCTAGTGTTTTGCCATCCTGTAGATTGTGGCCTTCAGGGAGTCCCACACCATTATCTTTGATTGAGAGCGTGTGGCTATTATCAATTTTAGTAAAATTAATTTTTAAAACTCCTTTTCGATTATCGGGGAAAGCATATTTAAAAACATTGGAGAGGAGTTCATTGATGATAAGACCGCAGGGCATCGCCGATTGCAAATCCAGTTTAATATCTTCGATACAGATTTCCATTGTGATGTTCCGGATATCGACTCTATGCACATTTATTATCTCGAAAATTAGGGTTCGGACATAGTCTTCAAAATCAATGTTGCTGAAATCTTTGGTCTGGTAGAGCTTTTCATGAATGAGGGCCATCGATCTCACCCTCTGCTGGGTTTCCTGAAAAAGAGTTTTGAAGGTGCCATCTTCAATCTGGGAGGCCTGAAGGGAAATTAGACTTGAGACCACCGCCATGTTGTTCTTGACCCGATGATGGATTTCTCTCAGGAGGATTTCTTTCTCTTTAAGCGACTGTGAAATTTTTTCTTCCGCCTGCTTGCGCAGGGTGATGTCTCGGAGAAAAGAGATTATTCGTCCGCCTTCCGTCGGCCAATATCTAACACTCACCTCCACATCGAAAATACTTCCATCTTTGCGTCTATGTCGAGTCTCGAAACGGTCTTGGCCTTTTTCCATAATACCCCGCATGCAGGCGGCAATTTCACTGGCCGATTCGACAACCTCAAGATCGGAAATGCTCAGACCGCATAATTCTTGCTCGCGATAACCACTCATCTTGCAATAGGTCTCATTTACTTCGAGCAGATGCCCCTGCATATCGACACTGTAGAATCCATCCATGGACGTCTGAAGGATGCTCTGAAGCCGTTCCGCGTTCTCGCGAAGTGTGAGGGCGTTGTGCTCGCGGCGCTGCCAGGAAAGCCACAGCAATCTGGAGATGATCCCACCGGCGACAAGAAAGGCCAAAACAAGCGTTAACGTGATAGCGCGGTCTTTTTTCCATTGGGCGAGGTAGTCCTCCTCCGCCAAACTGGCAACGATGTAAAAGGCGGTGCCCTCAATCCGCTGCAAGGTGAGCATGCGCCAGGTGTGGTCGAAAGGAGTGAGGGCCGAATAAGTTTTTCTTGTAACTCCCGAACGAACGCTCGCTATAAATCCATGGGAGAGAGTTTTATCACCAACAGGAAGGGTTATGCCCTTTACGACGGATGGATGTCGGGTCACCACACCGCCTTCGTCGTCACGCAAGGTGAGTATTCCGCTCGCGCCAACGTCGAACTTCGAAAGGATCTTCTGAAAGTGCTCAAGAAAAAAAGGGACGGCGATGACGCCGGCGAACCGCCCGTCGGGGAAGTCATAGCGTCGGGCACTGATGATCAGCCATTTCTGCGAGAACTTTCCCACAAAGGGTTTTGTAATAAACACACCGGCCCCAGGGTTATCCCGCAGAGAAGAGAAAAATAGACGATCCGAAATTTTGGCGTTGGGCTCATCCGAGGTGCTACTCAAGATCATGCGCCCGTCAGCGTCGGTCACCCGGATAGCGTCAATGCTGGCCAATTTTTTTTCATGAAAGGTGATGACACGCTTTAGGTGAGGCAGGTTTAATTTCTTGACCGCGAGATCGGCCTCAATCTCATCTTTTACTGAAAGTAGCGCATGATCAATCTCTCGAAAAGCAGACGAGATGTTCTGGTTAATGGATTCGGCAAGGTTCTGTGTGTGCATTCTGGCATTCTGCTCGGCCGCTTTCCTCCCGATATTGATGCTATGAAGTCCTAGGAACACCACCATAAGGGCAATGGCGAGGGCCAGCCCCAGAAGTGTTCGCGCAAATTTCTTAGATGGCACAAGAGTGGACACAAACCCTCGCTTTTTATTCGTCATAAGTCCTAGGCCACCTGATCAATCGTAGTTTTCTTGCCGGGCCGATACACCGAAACCTGGTAGCTCTGTTTGTGCTTATCATAGGCGGGTATGTCATGGGCAATCACGTGCCGTCGGGCCTCACTGTCCTGGCGAACCAACTCTTCACACGCCTCTGTCAGCATAAAGACGAAGGAAGAATTTTCTCCTTCTGCACCTGCGGGAAGAACCTGCTCCTCCATTTCAAATAAACGAGCCGCAATGACAAACGGAGTGCTGTCGCCCGCCTCTTCCCAGTTGGGTTCGCGGGTCCCCCCCACATCTTCCCAGGTGGGGCGGATGTGTCCCACGCCGATACTAGCGCGGAAGCTTGTGGTATGCTTGCGCCCGCTAAACTCAAAAAGCATGGAGGCCGAGGCAACCGTCGTCATCTCCAGATATTCCATGGCAGCGATGGCAGATCTGATCGGTATGGGACACTGATCCTCATCAAAAAAGGCCACCAGAAGTTCCTTTTTGTGTTCTATCACCGTGCCCTTCATCCTTAAAACCGCATTAAAAAAGTGAGAGCGCCAGATTTGACCCTCGGAGTCCCGATCCACCTTGCTGTCCATGGCCTCCTCCTGCTGACTGCAAAGCCGGGCGACCACCACCACGCCACTTAACTTTTCCGGGGCGATCTCGCGCAGATGATAGGCCGAAACAGGATTGGTTGCCGCTTTTTTTGCCTGCTGCCGGAAATCCCGTAGGATGATTCCTCCTATCAAAAAGAGCAGAAGCAGATGCTCACCGCCTTTCCATACAAGCTTAAAAATACCGTCCTCAAACCACCATAGTTTTCCCTCAAACACCCCCATCACCACCAGGAGTGCGGCAAAGATCACCAGCTGCGAGCTGCGCGCCTTATGGGTGGACCCCTGACGCCGTAAATACCAGGCCTGTGTCAGGCAAACGAGAGCGCCGATGAGGGAAAAGGTTGGTGCCGCCCAATCTCGTGCCAGCTCCTTTAGCATCTGTAAATCAGCGTTGGAATTTGCCAACCAGACGCAGGCGAGAGGTACGGCAAACACCAGAAAAAAAGCGCCGGCGATGTAGCGCTCACGCAGACGCGCAAAGGCCAGACCCAAGATCATGGCCATACCAAACTCAATGAAAAGCAAAAAAAATGCCGTAGTTTGATAGGTGCTTACGTTGACCCCCGACCAGTAGAGATCGAAGAGTCGGGCCTGGTTGAAGCCACAAATCAGGGTGTAAAAGCCAAGATAAAAATATTCCGGCTTGCGGCGCGAAGGCAGCCAAAAAAGTATGCAGGTCAGAGCAAACACCACATAGGTTGCAAAGAGAATGAAGGGACGGGTGCGAAGCATGAGCATGACGACTCGAGTGTAATCATCAAAACCGTGGGCGCTGTACAGTCCTTCTTTGTTACCTTCGTTCATCGTGTCGGGATTCAAAGTTCCGCCATCATGAAAAATTTGAATGGCGATTCGAATCGGCCGCTCGGTTGATAGTTGCTCCCGCGAGAGAGTCAGCACCACTGGTTCGGTTTCGTACCAGCCATTTCCTGACATGATCAGCTGGCCATCAATCCAGATGCGGTAGCTGGCATTAAACCAGCCGATCACCAGACGATTCGCCATTTTCCCCATCGCCAGGTATTTGATGTCCGAGGTCAGCTCAACTCCGATCCAGAAATCTTTGCCAATGCGTTCACGCACCCGGGCGGGATGGGCATCATCTCCCCGGTTGCTGGGGCTTTTCCATAGAGCAGGATTATGATAATTGGCCGGGCACGAGGAAAAATCGGAGGTATCTTCAGCGCAGCTCCCTGGTACCGTCTCATAAATGGTATGCCATTTTTCCGCTCGCAAAACAACATCCGGCAAGTATTGGAGATTGGGCCCCATGGCGCGATAGAGTGACGGGAAGTAAATCAGGCCGAAGCCGACCAGCATAATGGTGGCGATAAATAATCTCCATACCACATAATAGTTGTGTTCCAGCAGGGCGGTTTCGTCCTTGGTTCGCACCAGCAAGGTGGCAAGCCGGGCCAGAAAACTATTGTGCTGGGGTGACTTCATGCCGCAGCTCCTTCTGGGATGCCGGGAATAAAGACCTTTAAGCTGCTGTTCGAGAGTTCCGCGATGGGATGGATGGCACTTGTTTCACCAGACTGCAACTCCGTCATCAGCTCCGCCGGGATCACCGCCATGGTCTGTCGCCCTGTCTTGTCGGCGCTTTTTTCAAATTTGAAAAGTTCTTCGATATCGTCGAAGGCATGCCCTTGGGCGGCCGGCTCCCAGCTTGGCTCGCGAGTTTCCCCGATCTGCTCCCAGACGGGACGAAGCTCGGCCTTCACCATGGCGGCGCGAAAGCGGCAACCGATGGCGTTGGCAGGCATTTGACCTTTTCCCTGGAACTGACGTTCAAGTAAGTCCGACTCCTGGGTCATTTCCTTCAGGGCATTGACGGCATTCATGAGCGGGCGGGAGTGCTTGGCGGAGTCGAAAAGGATGGCCACCTCATCACCTTTTTTATAGACGACGATACCGCCGTACTGCCACGCCAGAGTGTAAATATGTGATCGCCAAACGGACACCATGGAAGTACTGCCCTCACGACTGGCCCGGTGTTTAAAAAATACCTCCGAGCTTTTTAGATCCAGGACCAGCAAAATACCTTGAACGCTCGTAGGCATGGGATCGAGCTGATGGTATTCGGAGATGGGTGTGCGATGAGAGAGAACACTTTTGTGCCGAATCTCACTGGCGGCCAAATGGCCGAGAAAGAGGACCAGAAAAAAATGTTCGGCCCCAAGCCAAAGGGATAGGAGTTGACTGGTGGAGGGGGCGATCACCATGGTATAGGCATAGAAAAAGTAAAAAACCGCCATCACGCTCAGCACCCCACCGAATAACCAAAGGCGCTTAATTCTGACCGGCAGATAGTTGCCACGCTGCCCCTGCTGACCAAGATGGAGCGCCTGAATAAAGCACAAGATGGCCCCAAACAAGTGCAGCGAAGGTGTCGCCCACATTCGCACCAGATCGTGATACTTATAGGTCTCCATGGCATCGGTAAAAAGAAAGACGCATAAAATCGGCAAGAGCAGAAATGCCGGGACTATCCACTGGAAAATTTTCTGCCGGGTTCGGGCAAAGGACATTCCAAGGAGCAAACCAAAAAAACCCTTATAGGCCTCCAGAATAAATCCCAGCTGAAAGTGAAGATCGAGATTCTTGGTGATATCAATGACATCCAAGGTCCGTAGCTGGATGAAAGAGGAGATAAGAAGATAGAGTGCTCCGTAAAAATATTCCTGATCACGCTTGGCCGAAAACCAAATATAAAGAAAAAGGAGCGATAAGAGAAAGTAGGCGCTGAAAAAGGCCGCTGGCCGGGTAAAGCTCCAGAAGGACATCACCCCGTAAAACACATTGGCGGAATACCTGGAAATCAGCCCTTCCCCACCGGCGTTGGTATTCAAAAGATCCGGCACAAAATGGCCGTAGCTGTGAAAAAGGTGAACGGCCACAAACAAAGGGCGGCCGCTTTTCATCCGCGTTGTCGTTAGAGGCATGACAAAAGGAGCAGCTTCTCCCCTTCCCTCTCCCCCGGTGATAAACTCTCCATCAATCCAGACCTCGTAGCGGGCATTGAAACGCCCAAGCACGAGATGATTGGCCAGCTCCGCTGCCGCCTTTTTAAGCAGTGCACTTTCAACTCTGACTCCCACCCAAAAATCCTTGCCCCTCAGATTTTTAGTCCGCTGCGCGTGCATCCTGTCAGCACGAGTGAGCGGACTCTGCCACAGAACAGGATTTTCGGGAGATGCAGGGCAATTGCCTTTATCGCCCTCCGCACAATTGAGATTCGGGGTCACCAGGACCTTCCAATCTCCCTTGTGAATCGCAAACTCCGGAGCATAATTGTGCCAATTGCGCATCTGCTGAATAAACACGGGGATAAATACGAAGGCCAGAACGATGGCGGCGGCCAAAAAAAGTCCCAGCTTCAGGACATGGGAGTGTCGCTCATCAAGCGCATCCGTCTCCCGATCAGAACGGTTCCAGGATTCAATTATTTTGCTAAAAAAACCAGGCACACCCATGCAGAATTCTTCGGCAAAAATCGCGGCCAGATAGCTCACCAAGTTGAAATTTCACAATTTTGGGCAACTTTTGCGCAGGCAAAGGGAAGCACTTGACCAGGATACTAGGGCGTTCCTATGGAAGGGAAGCCGGCGGCCGGATTCCGTCAAAGCTAATTTTCCGGCTGCGATCGATCACGATCGTGCGCGGCAGTTCTTCCACTCCCAATTTCTTGGAAACCAGGCGCTCCGGGTCCTTGAGAATCAAATAGGGAAAGGGATTTTTCTTCAAAAACTTCTTGAGCACGCTCTCGCTTTCGCCGGCATTGATGGCGACATACAAATAATCAGGCCCCGAGTACTTCTCCTTCAACGCGCGGAGTTCCGGCAGCTCCTGAATGCAGGACGTGCACCAGGAGGCAAAAAAATTTATAATCACGATTTTTTTGCCTACCTGCTGTTCCGAATCAAAATTTTCGTCACTTTGAAAATGGGGCAGCTTGAAGGCCGTATAGTTAAAGGCCCCCGCCATGGCCACGGAGTTAAATAGGAGTATCCCGACAAAAATCCTAACAATGTTTGCCGCACACATGGGTGGTCTCCTTTTGAGCATCCGCTTCAATTTGAATTAAGGATTCTTTGGACATAAACACCTGCCCTGACTCTGCCACAATCATCCCTTTTATTTTTTTTTGGTTTAGATACTCAAGGCCAAAATGCGGACCTTTGATCATGGCAATCGTCGCCGTCACATCGGCCTCTAGGGCGGTCGAACTTATGATTGTGGTGCTGACTGCGCCAAATTCCGGCATGCCGGTTAAGGGATTGATAATGTGATGATATTTTTTGCCATCGAGTAAAATATAATTAACATAATCACCGGAAGTTGCCACCGCGCCTTCACGTATTTGCAAAATTCCCATCTTCAACTCCTGATCTTCCGAGAGTGGATTTCTGATTCCGATGCGCCAGGGGCGCGGGGCCTTTCCGTCGGAGAGACAGCGAAGATCTCCTGAGCCGTTGATCAGGAAATTCGTAAGGCCATTGTCCTTGAGTAAGTTAAAGGCCTGATCGACGGCATATCCCTTGCCAATTCCTCCCAGCCCAATGCGCATTTTTTTATGGGGGAGAAAAATCGTTTGCTCCTCGGGATTCAAAATAATTTTTTTATAGTCTACCCACTGAAGCTGCTCCCTGATCACGTCCCGGGAAGGCGCACTCTTGCCCGCCCGCGCCTCTCGCCACAATTGGCCGATGCTGGCATAGGAGATATCGAAGGCACCCTGGCCTTCTCGTGAGAAATGCAGGGCCGAAACGATAAGATCATAAAGCTCACGGCATACCGAGACCGGTCTGATTCCTGCATAGGTATTTATTTCATTAAAGGGCGAAGGGCGAAAATCCGTAAGCAGGTTCTCTAAACGCTGGACTTCAGCGAAGGCCTTTTTGATTTGGGTGATGATAAATTCCTCAGATTGTAAATTCGAAGGGTAGGCCTGAATGCTCCAGGTTCCCCCCATATGTTTTTCAATCAGAGTTACTGGTTGCATTAGAAACTGGTCCCCACTGCAAGCTGAACAATGGCATACTTGAGGCCATTGCTTCGCTGAGAATAATACAACGCCGTGGTGTATTCCAGGTCTTCGATCTTCAAATTAAAAATTTTTTCACGCTCAGAAATTTGCGAAAAATGAACCCCATAGCGATGGGCCATCAAGGTATCCATATCCGAATCGCTGGTCATGAGAGGCAGGGCCGTGGCAAATTGATCGGCATAATATTGGGAGGATTTTTGGTCGTAATATCGGTATGAAAACATCAAGAACTGGTTGCCTTCGCTCAAGCTAAAACGAGGATTGATCTCATAGGTGTGGGCGGTAACTTTCCAATCATCAGTGTAATAGCGGTAATTTAAGTAAAGCGCCGTCTCATCGGAAAAGGCATGAACATACTTGGCATAGGCCGCATGGCGATTTCTTGAAGATGGCAGCCTCTCCCCGGTCCGGGAAAAACGATCGGTGGTGTTGTCCAACACCTTCACCGTGTTGGCAATATTATTGAGCATTCCCTGCATGCCAATATAGGTGTACCCCACATTGAGGACATCGGAGTCGGACAAAAATTGGCTTCCGGAAAGATCGAGGGAATAAATCTTGCGAATTTTAAATTTATTGGTATCAGAGCGTTCCACATCATAGCTGGCGGCCTGGTCCAGAAAAAGTTGGGGCGACAACGACAGGAAGAAATTGTCCTGGGCAAAGTTTTGAGTGAAATTGCCGCCAAAATTAAGCGAACGATAATCATACTCATTGGAAATTCCCAAATTGGTGGACCAGGCGTGAGATTTTTCCTTATGCCCATAGGCCAACTTTCCGGCCGTTCGGGTCTGTCCGGTGACTCCCCCACCACTGGCACCTGAATTTCCGTCAAGGCGGGTATCGGAGGCCGCGGTCCAAACATCGAAGACAAACTGGGCGTTGACATTGGTTTTTTCATCAATCCAATGTTCCACAAAAATCATGGGTTCAAAAACCGCCAGATTTTGATTCCCACTGTCATCGTAAACTTGCTTTCCTTCGTCACCTAGCTGGCCGAATAAATTAAATAGAAATTTAACCGAGTATTTTCCACCGGCATATGTTTTTTGCATCAGGAGGAGAAAGACAAAACATAACTGAAAAAGGATCTGAGTTGTTCGTTTAATTGCATCCACAGCCACCTCCCACCGCACTGGAGCCACCGGCCGCCCCTTCGCGGAAAGAATTGACCTCATTTAAAAAGACCGACTCGTGGGGGGTTGGGTCGAGCTGCATGATCTTGGAAGTCAGGCGGCCTCGATCAATTTGTTTGACGTTGGCGCAGGAGCAAACGAAAAATAAAATAAAAAGCAATTTCGCCCCACATTGAACTCTCATACTTCTTCCTTAAAGGGTGCCTTACTGCCAGAGGCAAAATACCAATTCGTGTTTTCGATTTGGACATCGACAAAGCCGGCGTTCGTGAACAGAGACGTCATCACATCCTGAGCTGGGAGCACATCCTCCGCGACAACCTTCGAAGCCTTTTTATGATAGGCATTCAGCTCTTCGCGGCTCATGGAATGGCAGATGACGAGAATTCCGGTAGCTTTAAGAGCACGATATGATTTTTGAAAAACCAGCTCGAAATCTTTAAAGTGTGGGAAGGCGTTAAAGATAAAAATCTTGTCGAAACAGGCCGCAGGCGTATCATCCTCTTCAAATTCTACAACTCGAATTTTCGCTTCTGGATGTTTCTTTAAAAAGACGCGGGCCATGCCTTCTGAAGGTTCTAGGGCCTGATAATCCGAAACTCCAAGGTCACGAAGGTAAGGATATACAATTCCAGTTCCGGCCCCCACATCAAGAACTTTCTCATGGGGCGAGAAGGAAAAATGCGCAAGCATTTTCTGCACTGAAGAAAAATCTTTTTCCTTGAGATGCTGATCCCATTCCTCACTGATACGATTGAAAAAAGAATGTTTCCCCATAACAACCAGCTGATATCTTACCCGAAAGAAAACCAGTTGTTAAATTTATTTTGAGACGACCCCGCCAAAGGAGGCCGTCTCGTTGTAGATTGATAAACCTCTATAATCTTGATTTTGTTTTTTGCTTTTGCTCAACTCTTTTCATGGCCTGCTCAAGATCTTTTTCAAATTGACCGTACTCTTTTTGAAGGCCGTTAAAAGCGGCACTCCAGTGGCGTGCATTTCCGGCAATGGCTGCAGTTTCATAAATTTCACCGGTGGTGGCCCCATGAAGTTTAGAAGCTTCAGTGTGAAAATGCAGACAATACGAACATGGAATCTGCGCCGCGACTCCCAAACCGATCAGCTCCTTATACTTATTGGGAATGCTGGTTGCAGGATTCAGCTGAAGCTCTTTAAATTCTCTCCAGACTCCCGCCACGCCGGCCTCAGGATAAGCGCGGAAAAAACTTGGAGTGAGACCAAGGGTGTGGTCCATATCTTTAAACGCGTGGGCAGACGTTTCAATCAAAGGAATTTCTTTGAGGGCTCCCTTTTTGCCAGAGGCCTGCTGACCTTTGACAAAGGTGACGATTTGATCCACTTCATTTTTAAACGTTTCTAGGTTTAAACCAGCACCGTTGATAAAAGTGCTGAATCGTCTGACCAAGGATGCCAGCGATACCGCTTCGCTGATTTCCTCTTCGGAAGCGCCTTCCATTGAGGCCATCTTATTGTAGACGGTGACACAATAAGTTGAGGGAATTTGTGAGGCCACGGCAAGGTTGATCAATTGTTTGTATTTGTTGGGGACGTCCGTTTCTGGATTCATTTCAAAATCCTTCATCTCCTTCCATGCCCCGGGAATCGCCTCTTTGGAAAATTTTTTATAGCCGTCCGCTAAGAAACCCATACTATCGAAAATTTCATCATAAACTTTGTCTAACTCTTTCTGCGATGCCATGAATGACCTCCTAATAATTTAAATAAAATCTAAAAGATTTTATATTTGCAACTGTTGTATTTTATTTTGAGCACTTTTGCGTTAAGTCAGGTCAAAAATATAAAACTTATTTCTTATGAGTGTCAGTGATTTTGATTAGTATTTTTCAAAGAGGTTTTTGATGTTTTCCGGTAAAGATTGAGACTAAAAATGAAATCACAGAAAGTATCAAGAAGACGACGAGGAGCAATTTCCCAATTTCTACGGAAAGTCCTGCAATCCCGTAGGCCCCAAATAAAATTGCCACGATGGCCAACACAAAAAAAGCAATTGCCGCACGTAACATATTTCCTCCCTGTTTTATTGCGAACTCGCCCTTTACTCATTCTCCTGAAATATTTTCCTGCAACATCTATTGAGTAATAACTTCCAGAAATTCCGCTTCCACTCTGCGATTGGCGCTGCGGCCGGCGGGATCTTTGTTTGAGGCCTCAGGAGCTGAAGTGCCGTAAGCTCTGGCCACAATATCATCGGGGTTTACCCTATGTTTTTTTATTAAATATTCCCGAACAGCTTCGGCCCGTGCTCTTGATAATGATTGATTAATTCTGCTTTTGCCGCTGGTATCAGCGTGCCCCGTAATAATAATCTTTAATTTTTTGTCTTTCTTAATAAGGGCGGCACTTTTATCGAGTTGATCATGGTAATAATGAGAGATCGTGCTTTTGCCAGCGAAAAATTTAATATTGATATTCGGCATTATTTTTTTTGGCTTGCCACAGCCGGTATTATCAACCAGGTCTCCCCTCTGAGTATTGGGGCAAAGATCTCGACTATCATCAATTCCATCATTGTCATGGTCAATTCTCTGGACCGCACCGGTGTCGATTCTTTGAACGCCGGCCATGACCGTTCTCACCGGAGGCTCAACGACACACGGAACTGCCGCTACTAGCGCCTGGTCCCAATAGTAAGTTATTCCAAATAAAGGTGCGAGCGCATAGAGTTGACTATTATTTTCTCCCGTTGGAATAAAGGCATGAAAATCGGCCTGCACCGTTGCAAGCCAATTTTTTGAGAGCTGAGATTCAACACCGAGACCAATGGTTGAGAGCAACTCAACTTGACCATTTGTATCCCTATTATTATGAGGAATCGTTCCGGCGCCAACTCCCAAATGAACAAAAGGATTAATTTTCCGATCCGTCGTGAATAGGTAGGATGCGCCGACTGTCACACCATTGGTATAAGTTGTGATATCGCTAAAATCCAAGCGATGATAACTTAAATCCAAATTCAATTTTTCTGATAAAGTGTATTTTGCCCAGAATCCCCCCGCAAGTCCGACTCCTGAAGGATCTTCCAACCTTGATGGGTTCGTAATCATAGATGGACCGATACCCAGGCCAACTCCAACCTGCCCTTTGTCCCGGGCCAACACAGAAAAACTAAGCAACAATAAAATTAGCGCTAATTTCATGTAATGTCCTTTTTGTGTTAAATCAGTAATAACCGCTTTCAATTATAAATATATCGAACAAGCAGCGTCAGCAAAAGGCCATTTGTCATAGCAAGTGTTGATCATTTGGTGTCGCCAAGAAAGTTGTACACCTGCCAGCTGGTGTCAGTCGTGAATTATACACTCTACCGAACAAATTCCTTCTCACTCGGGCCCACAGGATTAATGATCACATCGACTCGTCGATTTTGCTCTCTGCCCGAATCTGTCTTATTGGTGGCCAATGGTTTTTGGTAGTCGTATCCCACGGCCTTAATACTGGTGATTTCCCCCGCAGCATTTGACAGCAAATACTCTCGCACGGCAAAGGCACGCTCAGAAGACAACCTTTTGTTAAAGGCCTTACCGCCAGTTGAATCGGTATGTCCTTCGATCGTGACGGCACTCTTTCCAAAGTTTTTTAAGACCTTTTGTACTTTGCCAAGCAGCTCATAATTATCCGCTTTGAGAGCGGCCTGGGCGGCAGGGAAGCGCAAACCTTTAAGGCGGATCAGCAGAGTGTTTCCCTGTTTATAAACCTCGGCCTCGCTTTCGGAGAACTCATTGCGTGCCTCTTCAAACCGCCTATTAAGCTCTTTTTCAGATTCTAAAGTTACATTTTTATCGGCCAATCTTTTAATGGTGGTATCTTGTTTTACGATTTCTTTTTGTCTATTTCTCAATTGGTAATCTTTTTCCATAATCTGACCTTGCTTATCGGCCACAATCTCCTGCGCACTCTCCATACGCAGAGCGATTTCCTCGGGAGATAGTTTTTTTCCGGCCTTCGCCGTTCGCGTTATTTTTAATAAATGATCCGCACTTTTTTGGGCCTTGGCATTGCCCTCTTTAATCAGATTGATGTCATGACGGTTGATTGTGATCAAGGCCTCCAGATCCTGAACATTTTTTTCCGCTGCCGCTAAACTTCCCGGTGCTAAATCTTTTGCACCTTCTTTTATCGCCTGGGCAATTATGGTCCGCGGCTGTCTGAGATTGGCCTGCTTTATTGATTGAAGCTCTAAATCAAGGTATTCCAGCTCAAGTGAGTTTTTATTTTTAAGCGCCCGGGCAAAGTCTTTATTTTCAACATCAGAAGTTGCTTCCGCAAAATCCTCGTCTGCGTTTCTAAAGTCTCTCGGAAAGATATTGGGAGCACTCGCCATGATGGCCTGGTCTCGCGCAACAATAACATCCTTCAAATTGAGGTGAATCTGTTTCGCAACCTCGACAGCGCGATTAAAGTAGGCCCGTCCTTCGGCAATAATATGTAAGGTTTCCTTGGGAGTTTCCTGTTTGTCTAAACTTTTTTTGGCACGCTTTAATGATCTTTGGGCCATTTTGTAATTCTGAGGTGAAAGAATATAAATCTGGTTATCAAAGGCCTCACCTAAATCTTTTTCCAATTTTACATACTCATCGTTCGGGCTCGCCGTAGCTGCGAAATCTTGAACGACTGGGCCACGGCTGCAAGCACACATCCAGCCGATAAGCATGGTAAAAAACAAGATACTCTTTAATTTATTTGTGAATTTCATTTTTGCCCTTTTTTGAAAAAGTTGATTCATAACATATGTGATATCAGTTCTACCTTCGTATTTTGATATTTCAGATGATGTATCATCATTACCTTGAGTGATAATCCTTCAGATAATTCATTGATGGTGCAAAACCACGACGAGGACTCAGTCCTTATTTCTTTACATTCGCCCCAATCATAAAAAGTTATAAACATCGACTGTCTCGGTCTTTTGATCATTTTGCCGGAGTCTTTTCGTCAATCGAAAAGCTGTTGCGGGTAACTTTTGTGGATGATATATGTATGTCACGGTTCTGAGTTACTCTTTGCACCAACCAGGTTCTGTACCTTTTTTTGTATTTTCAAAATTTATTAATGACAGTTTTTAGTGAGGGTAAAGTCCTCACCCCCTACACAAAATCTTTCTCTTAATCAAGGAGGTGTCATGAAGACACAATGCAGTTTCTATTTTCTGGTAAGCTGGTTTTTACTGTTTCTTTTCGGATGTAATGCTGGGCCAGATCTTACCAGTTCTCTCTCCAACTCACTTACCAACACGACCTCTACCTCTCCCGACAAGACGCTTCCCCACGATGATGATGGAAAACTTCATGTCGAAGGTCGCTACATTAAGAATGAAAGTGGCGACGTCGTCGTTCTCAGGGGCGTCAATATCGCTGATCCGGAACACTTAAACGTGAAGACCTGGGAAAGGCCCAATGTCAGCGCCATGAGCGTGACCAAAGACGCGGTGGAAAATTTTCATGCTAAGGTCATTCGCCTGCCGATCCATCCGGGCAGCGCGAGCTATCCCAACGAAGGATTCTTTGGAGTGAACGGCGGGGTAAAGTACATCAACGACCACGTCAAACCCTTAGTGGATTATCTTACGGGACTAAAAATCTATACCATTATTGATTTGCACTATGTGGAAGACTGGTCAGGAAAAATGCCCAAAGTGGCGGCCTTTTGGAACATCGTGGCCCCGATCTTCAAGGACAATCCCTACGTGATCTACGAGGTCTATAATGAGCCCATCTACCCCGATGACTGGGACCTATGGAAGTCCGAGATCGCGCAACCTGCGGTTAATCTCATCAGAGGTTATGCTCCGGAAAATCTCATCATCGTCGGCGGCCCGCTTTGGAGCGCCCATATGGCCGGTGCCCTTGCCAACCCGATCGTAGGCAAAAACATTGTCTACACCGCCCATATTTATTCCAATCAATGGCCCAACGCAATTTCCAAAAATTTCGGCCAGGCCATTGAGCAGCTTCCCTTCTTTGTGACCGAGTGGGGGTTTGAGACCGGCGGGACTGAGGGCGGAAGCCGATCGGTTTATGGAATCCCCTTTGCCCAGTGGATGGCGGACCACCAGTTTAGCTGGACCGTCTGGTGCTTCGACACCCAGTGGGGACCCAGAATGTTCGATTCAACCTGGCAGCTTTTAACCGGTGACGGAGGTGAAGGCACGCTGGTGCAGGACCTGCTGCTTGAAAACTAGCAGTGAGGTGCCAGGTCCATTTTGTTAAACCACTGTGTTAACGAAAAGGACCTGGCACCAACTGGAGTACGTTTTTTGCAAGGTTTTGCCCATCGACGGGTTTGGCCAGGTGAGCTTGAAATCCAGCAGAAAGCACCCGCTTTATGTCTTCCGGGCCCGCATAGGCCGTGATGGCAAGGGCGGGAGTATTGCCACCATTGTCGGCCGGGAGTGCTCTGACTTTTTTTATAAAACCATATCCGTCTTCCTCCGGCATCGCGATGTCACTGATCAGGACATGGGGCCTAAATTGCTGAAAAATACGAAGTCCCTCATGGGCCGACTCCGCAAGCTTAACCTCCGCTCCAACCAACCTCAGCATCTCACCAAAGGCCTCACGAGTATTCGCTTCGTCCTCGACGATGAGAACACGAACTCCATCCAGCCTTAAGGGCCGGGTATCGCGGTTGGCGGAATTCTTAAGCTGATCGTCAATCCCCTGAGGGGCCGGCAATGTTTGATTGGATTTGATCGGGAAGATCACGGTGAAGGTCGCGCCATGCCCGGAACCTAAACTTTCGGCGCGAATCGTCCCACCTTGTAATTCGACCAGATCTTTCGCAATCGCTAGCCCCATGCCGAGTCCACCCTGCAG
Organism: Bdellovibrionales bacterium GWA2_49_15; assembly: GCA_001769855.1. Taxonomy (GTDB): domain Bacteria; phylum Bdellovibrionota; class Bacteriovoracia; order Bacteriovoracales; family Bacteriovoracaceae; genus GWA2-49-15. The sequence continues at coordinate 32,019 of MEPP01000007.1, forward strand.
CCTCGTGCTGGAACTGTCCTCTTGGCTAAAGCGGTTGAAAATCTGGGGGAGAAATTCTGCATCAATGCCCTTGCCGGAGTCCGCCACGCTGATCACGGCCATGGCCGTTTCGCCATCCTTCTCATTGATCCGTTTCACGCTGACAGATACTTTCGACTGCGGGGCAGAGAACTTAATGGCATTGGTAAGCAAATTACAAAACACCTGCCGAAGGCGCGTCGGATCGGCCATAATGGTTCCAACATTAGGTGCAAAGAAAGTTTCAATTAAAATGGCTTTGGCCTGTGCCGTTGGGCGGACGGTTTCGATGGCCGCCGATACAACAGTCGCGGGATCTAGCTCACCAGTTTCAAGTGCCACCTTTCCCGCCACGATACGTGAGACATCCAAAAGTTCGTTGATCAGTGTCGCCTGGATCTTGCCGCTCTCCTCAATAACTTCCATGGCGTGCTTGGACATATCTGCATTTAGTTTTCCTGAGCGAAGCATCTGGGCCCAGGACAAGATGGCGGTCAGTGGCGTTCGAAGTTCATGGGAAAGAGTCGCCAAAAAAAGATCTTTGGCGCGATTGGCCTTTTCCGCCTCACTTCGCGCGAGCCTCACTTCCTTGAGGCTCATCTTTAGACTATCAATATCGATGAGTGCGAGCACGACCCCATCAATTTTGTTCTCAACTGTTTTATAAGGTCGCATCTGCAAACGAAACCAATGGCCTGTCACATCCTGGACCTCAATTTCCTGGGAAACCACTGTTTCAATGGTTGCCGACACCATCTTTTCCAAATCTATCGGTCCGCTGGGAGAAGTTAAATTGAGTCTGAGATCGCTTAAAGGGCGTCCCACATCGGCGTCGATAAGATTAAGCGCCTTACCAGCAACGGGATTAAAGCGGCGTATCCTTCGATCATTGGAGAGCATCAATATAGGAATCTCGACGCTACCTAAAATATTAATCAGATCGTTGGTGGTTTGAAGCTGCTCAACGCTCCTGGTTTGCAGTTCATCATTGACCGTTGTCAGCTCCTCATTGCCACTTTGTAATTCCTCTTTCGCTGTTTCCAGCTCCTCATTCGTGCTTTGCAGTTCCTCATTGGCACTTTGCAGCTCTTCATTGGCCGCCGAGAGGTCCTCCTGAGTATTTTCAAATTTCTTAACCAGCGAGTGTTGATATTCTTGAAGCTCGGCCAACTCTTGCTCTAATTCATAAGTAGAGGGTTCCTTTTGTCCTTTCGTTTTAAGCGGAAGTTTCCTTTTTTTCTTTAACTTCGCCGCACTTTTTTTTTCAAAAAGCACCAGATAGAGCAACTTTTTTGAATTGGGAGGATGTTTGACTGGAATCACATTGAGATTAAATGATCTGACACGGCGGCCCTGGGGAATAGATAACTCTTCTCTTCTGAAAGGGGCCTTGGTTTTTTCCGCCTCTTGGAGGCCCTTCCTTAATTCGCGCAACAACTTCGGGTGTGCCATTTTAAGCAGGTTGAAACGGGGAATTCCCGGCACAAGTTCGACAAACGGGGTAAGGCGGCCGCGAACCTGCAGAATTTCCATATCCTCATTAACCAGAACGCCGGGGTATTCATCCTGAATAGTTTGCTCTGTGATTTTGTCGAGATCGATACTTCCTTCAACGCTTGTATTGGCCGCCGAAGCGAATTGTTTTTTTTCGTGGACATAGGTGCGCGCAGGAAAGCGAAGTTTATGAGCTATGGAACCATTCTTTTTAACGTAGACTTTGTTGACCTGATCGATGACTGAAAAAAGTTCCGAAGCCCCCCCTATCGTCTCTGACTTGCCTAAATAAAGAAGACCATGGGAGGCAAGAGAGTCGTTGAAGATAGAGATGACATGTTTTTGCAGGGTCGGGGTAAAATAGATGAGGAGATTGCGGCAAGAAATGAGATCAATTTTGGCAAAGGGCGGGTCACTGGTCACGTCATGCCTGGAAAAAACACAGATATCGCGAATTGATTTTGCAATCTTGTATCCCTTTCCCTCTAATTTCAAAAAAAATCGACTGAGCCGTTCGCCGGAAACGTTGCCGCTGATATTCTCAGGATATTCACCCAAACGGGCTTTTAAAATAGCACGCTCACTGACATCAGTGGCAAAAATTTGAATCGGAGTGAGAGAAACCTTTTCCCCCAGGAATTCGAGTAAGCATATGGCCATGGAGTAGGCCTCCTCTCCCGTCGAGCAGCCGGGAACCCAGATGCGAATGGGTGTGCCGGGCACTCTATTTTCCAGGAGCTTCGGAAATATTATTGTTTTTAATGCTTCAAACGCCTCCGGGTCACGAAAAAATCCAGTCACATGAATCAAGATATCATCATAAAGCGCCTTCACTTCACCGGGAGTTTGCGCGAGAAATTTGGTATAGGCCTTTAGGTCTTCCAGCCTATGCAGGACCATACGACGCTCAATTCGCCGTTTGATGGTATTGGATTTATAATAGCTGAAATCCACATGACACTGGTTTCGCAGCAAAAGAAAAATATGCCCGAGACTGTCTTGAGGTTTAAGGGGGGGCCCGTCCTCGGTCACAGTCGGCAAAGTGGGGGGGGCGATCGGCGCGACATAAGGGTGGTGGGAAATTCTCACGAGTTCTTGCGCGATTTTTTGCGGCGTGAGACTGAGATCGACGCTGCCAGAGGCGATAGCACTCTGAGGCATATTATCAAATTTTGCTGACGTTGGAATTTGCGCGAAGGTGATTCCCCCTTCTGCTTTAATCGCCATCAGGCCCAAAGTTCCATCAGTTCCAGTTCCCGACAGGACTATCCCAATCGCCAAATTGCGCTGATCTTCCGCAAGGGAGCCAAAAAAAACATCAATCACCAAGTTTTGCCCGGGACTTTCCGAGCGCGGAGTGAGATGTAAAACTCCATGCAAGATCTGCATGCTGAATCCTGGGGGGATGATATAGACCTTGTTAGGCTTTACAGTCATGCCATCTTTGACTTCTGTTACGATCATTTTTGTCGTACGGGAAAGAATTTCCTCAGACAAGCTATCGTGCTTGGGATCGAGATGCTGAATGAGCACAAACCCCATCCCTGTGTCAGTGGGCAGAGCTTGAAGCAGCTCTTTGATGGCCTCAAGCCCTCCGGCCGAGGCACCAATGCCAACAATGGGAAAGGTCATGGCCGGGGACTCAGGCGACCTTTCCATACTTGCCTCGGAAATCAAAGGCCCTTTTTCCCGTCGGGCCCGGAAAGCTTTTTGGGTTTTACTTTTCATCACGGCTTCCCTACTGTTCCAACTTCAATAAATCGACGAACGCTGGCGACAAATTTATCGTTATCAATAGGCTTCCTAATGAGCCCCACGGCCTTACTTGGAGGGACCTCATCCATGCCCGTCACAAAAACTACCGGAACCATCTGGATAAGGTCCGGCCTTTTTTCTTCAAGCACTCGTAAGAACTCAGCACCAGACATGTCCTCCAGGCGAAAATCGAGAAGGATTAAGTCAGGTGCCTCAATTTTAAGCAGCGTGGAAAAGGCTTCCTCCCCACTTTGGGCCGTGACAACCTCATAATTATTCATTTCAAGTAAAACTTTATACATTAATAAAATGATGCCCTCGTTATCTATGACGAGGATTCTTTTTTTCTGGGCCAGCGGCTTCCCTTGAATCTCAGGTTCTGTCGATTTCATCATTTTATCTCGCTCTAATACATTACTGTGTCCTTGATTTATATGCCATATATTCCGAGGAGAAACCACACTATTTGTCCTTTTTCATCAAAACATCCATCCACACTTGACACATAGACAAGAACAAAGCGGCCACCAGGGGACCGATAAGGACGCCCAAAGGGCCAAAGACCTGAATTCCCCCCACCACTGAAATAAGTCCGAGCAGCGGGTGCAGTTGATCGTTTGAACTTTTTAGGACTAGGGCCCTGATCACATTATCAATCAAGCTTGTGATGACCCCGATAATAATCATCAAGACAATCTTTAGAACGGAACCTTTAAACAAGAGATAGATCACACCTGCCGCCCAAACGGGCAACGATCCGACAAAAGGAATAAACGACAGGATAAAGGTGGCGCCAGAGGCCAAGAAAGCGTTAGGAATATTCAAGGCCAAAAAACCGAAGAGAATGATAATACTTTGCCCCGAGGCCGCCAGAAAAGATGCGAGGATCGCCACTCTTGAAATTTCGTTCGAAGAGGTTAGCAAACTTTTTTTGATATAATCATCCAGTGGAATCAGATTCGAAATATAAAGCTTGATTTTGTCACCATTCAGTAGAAACACAAGGAAACTCAGCAAAATAAAAATTGCGTCTATAATTAACGACGGAATTTGTGCCGCGAGATTCAAGACAATGCCACTGACGGTTTCAGTGATAATTTTGGCCGAGCTTCTCAGCTCTTCGTCGAAAGAAACGGGATCAGAGATTAAGTAGCTTAAAATTGGCCAACTTTTCAAGTAATTGGCGACGGATTCAAAAGAGAGCTGCGAAGAGGAGATAAGATGAGCAAATTTTCCGGTCTCCACGATCAATTTCTGGATAAAAAAGAAGAGGGGAACAATCATCATGATAAGAAGAAAAATCATCAAAAGATACGCCGATAATTTCGGGTTTATCTTTTTTGCAATCATCATGTTTTGCAACGGTTTGGAGAGATGGGCCAAAAGTGCGCCGACAATGATGGCCATAAGAAAACTTGAAACAATTTTAAAAGAAATTATAATAACGATCGTAAAGAGCACGAAAAATGAAATTTTTGAAAATCTATTGCTCTCTAACAAATTCATAAATATCCAGTGCCGGTCATTTGCTATTTAGATTATTTTCAAAGACCCAAATTCACGTTGATAAATAATTTTGTCCGCGGTGATTTTCATCCTGATTAAAGTCAGAACCCCAAGGATACACCCATCCCAAAGTACTCAACCTTATTATTATAAAACTGGCCGTGCGGATCATACCCTTTATACCATTCTGCCAGAATTCGCAGACGCCGCTGCCCGGGATTGGGATGACCGAACTCGAGGCCAATCTTGGCACTGGTGTCCTGGGCCCAGCTATGTTCCTCGAAGCTCTTTATATCAACACCCGCCACCAATCGACCATTTCCCATGAGCGGCCTTTGACCGTAGTACTCGACACCCCAATGGGTCATTTTCTGCTTGAGGTCCCCAGGCTCCTTGTGGATAAGATATTCCCCGCCGCCATAAACTCGGTAACCGCGCCATTCGAGAGAATAGATAAGTTCGAGTGCTTCGAAGCTGAGATTAACACGCTCAGCAGGATTAATACTCTGAAGAAATTCATCTCCCAAGTGTGAGCTTTGGTGATAAATGCGAAAGCGAAGCGAATTGGGGCCATAGCGATAGGTAACAGGGACCCCAATAATATAATCTGCGTTGATAAGGTTATAGGAAGGTGTATTCATATTGAACTGTGCAAAGATGCCGCCCGCCACACTAAGTTGCAGTCCGTCTCCCTCGCGGGCGCCTAAGAAACGAAGCATGCCGAATGATTCTCCGAAGCCGACGGCCGCCATGGTGTATCGCCCACTCGTAGATTTGAATCGGTTCAAGGTCACAAAGAACTGGGGCCACTTCGGGTCGGCGATTTGTGGTCGAAAGAGATCGCCGGTCGGAAAGGCCTCCGTGTTACCAGTTATCCCTAAAAATGTACTTTCGTCTCCCTGTTTTACAAAAAATGTGATTCCTTTTAATCCTTCAATCGTGCGCAGCCGCTTATCAGCTTCCTCTTGATTGGCAGGCGCTACATCGTTAAGCAAGGTAATCGTCGCCATCCTGTTCACGATTTTTAAACTGTAACTGCCTCTCTCCCAATGCAAATCTCGCTCAAGGATGGAAGCGATATAGCCCGTCAGAAATTCATCGCCGCCCCTATCCTCGGCCGACAAAGACTGAGATCGGCCAAGAAACATGAGTAAGGTTGCGATAAGCAATACTATGGGCATTTAATTAACTTACTCGCAATGAATGAAAATCATAGGTGAACTAAATCACGCATCATAAAAGCATTACTCAAGGTGCTCCTGCGCTTTTTCAAATATCTTAAGTCAAACAATAAAAAAGGCGGTTCAGATGTTATACCCGATTGCACTTGTCCTGATTATCTTTTGGATTTTGGGTATGGTTTCATCCTACACCATGAGCGGATTTATCCATATTCTGTTGGTTGTCGCCATCATCATGGTCCTTTTGCGTGTGATCGGCGGGAGAAAAGCGATATGAACAAAGCACTTTCAGTGGCGCTCCTGGTGGTCTCAGTTTTTTTAATCATCTGGGGCGTCAGTGCCATGGAATCCTTTAGCTCTGATGTATCGCGCTTCTTCACAGGGTCACCAACCAATAAGGCCGTGTACCTTATGATTGGTGGATTAATCGCAGGCATTGTAGGGCTATTTGGTGTGGTACGGGGTGGAAAGGTAAATTAATTTAAGCTTACAACTTAAGCACCAAGGAGCAAAAAATGGGATTTATTATCGCAGTCTTACTGGTTGTTGTTTTAGTGTTGGTCATCATACGATTGACATAGACGTGCAAATCGAAGTCCGCAATCTTACTAAAGTCTATAATGATACAAGAGGACTTTTTCCAATAAGTTTTGAGATCTCGAAAGGTGAGTTGATTGCCATCGTCGGCCACAATGGAGCAGGAAAATCAACGCTCCTCAAAATCCTAGCAAGCTGGCTCCTTCCCGACAGTGGCACTGTTGTAATTGACGGTATCAACCTAAACGACAGAATGTCTATCGTGAAGAAAATCGGGTTCGTCCCGGAAACGCCCAATCTTTTTGATCTCTTTTCCGTCGAGTACAATTTAAAGCTATTTGCCCGTCTTTCAAAAGTCCCATTCACGCGCGTTGACGAAATGTTGAAAGAATTTGATCTAAGCTCTTTTAGTAAAAATAAAATACAGATTTTATCGAAAGGATTAAAGCAGCGAGTAAGTATCGTCCGTTCACTTTTGGCCAACCCACCGATACTTCTTTTTGATGAACCGACCTCCGGCCTAGATTTCGAGATGACAAAAGGTATTTATAAGCTGCTCAATAATTTTCATGCTCAGGCAAAAACAATCATCTTCACCTCACATCGGCCGGAGGAGATAAGAGACCTCGCCACACGCATCTTGGTTCTTCATCAGGGACGTTTAATTTTCGATGACTCAACTGAGCAATATTTCCGATCACAGACTCACCATGAGCTATACGAAGAGTTATACGCCTAATGATAAGAAAAATTTTGACATTAACCTTAAATGATTTGGCCACGGCCTTCAAGAACAAGACAATGTATCTCATTGTTATTATCCCCTTGTTTGTTTTTACCTCTTTAAAGTTGATTGACCGCCAAAATGTTAACTTCCAAAGGCTGCGCGTCGGACTTATCCAGACAGAAACGTATAATCCCGTTATGGTACGGGCCATTGAATCGGCCAGCACGATATTCTCGATTTCATTATTCTCGAATGCCGAAGAAAGTAAACGATGGTTAAAAGAGAAGAAAATTGATGGCGTCCTAATAAGTTCTGAAAAAGGCCAAGACAGCTTAGGCCTTGTCGTGTTGAAGAAAGACTCTCACATAACGCTCTCCATCGTGGAGGCCATTTCAGCCGTGCAAGAAGCAAGCGAAGGCCGGCGGTTAAGCTGGATCTCTGAGATTAAACCACTGCAGGAAAGTGAAATTCAAAAACAGAGTTTGCCTACCTGGGTGCTCATGTTAGTTTTATTGATAAGTTTTATTATCATACCGGCGCAGGTTGCCGAAGAAAAAGAAAAGAAACTGCTGCTGGCACTGTTGCAAACCCCTATCCGCGAAGTTGACTGGCTTTTGGCAAAATTATTTTTTGGGATGATATTAATTATCATCGCGGTCATTTTTCTCCACCTCCTTGGAAGATTTGAAGTTGAAAATATCATCAGCTATGCTGTCTATCTTGGCCTCGGGAGTTTTTGCTTTACTTCATACGGAATTCTTTTGGGTTTTTTATGTCGCAATCAAGCAAGTGCAAGGACCTTAGGTGTTATTTTCTATCTCCCAAACATTCTTCCCTCGGCCTTATCAGATTTTTCGACCAAGCTTACCGCGATCGCGCCATTTTTAACCTCTTATCAGTTTTACAAACCGGTTCGAGCAATCTTACTCGACGGCGAGCATATCTCAACTCTTTCTTACGAATGGTTATTCTTACTTTTGTCTGGTCTGTTTACCTTTTTTTGTTCCTATCAACTCGCAAAAAAAAGATGGCTGATGTAAATTAGTATGCCATCTCTCAATACGACAGGCGCTTTTCAACATCGCTTGAATTCTGAGTTTTTTGCTATAATTCATGACTTAATTATCCATACGCATCTACATTAAGGAGAAAAGTTATGAAGTTTTTGAAGTGGTTATTTGTCCTGGCCTTTTTATCCGCCATCCCGTTTGCCATGGCAAATGAAAAATACTCAAGTCTAGAAAAGTATGAAAGTGTGGTTCTTACTTTTGCCAAAGGCGATCCTACTCTATCAGCGGCCGAGACCACCAAACTCCGAACAATTATTCAGCATGCCCTGATGACCGGGGACATCACAAGAGCTGAAGTCGCGGCCTGGTCGGATCTGCCACATCAGGAAAATGAAAATTTATCCCAGCCTAATCGCGACCTGGCGGACATGCGTCTGCAAAGTGTGAAAAATGAACTCAGCAAAGACGTGGGAAGCACAAAGAAAATCTCACTGCATAACATGGCAACCACCTCACACTGGCTCGGCAGGAATTTCCACAGCTCTGAAGCAGAGCTTGATGCCGTTTTTGCCAAGAAAACCAGTGACGCAATGGAACGTCATGCTTTCAAACTCATAAAGAAAGATGGTGCCCCTTCGAAAGCAATTGTGGTCTTTAAAGTTCGAAAATAGCATGTAGTGCCAGGTCCCTTTCGTTAACTAGATGGGTTAACGAAAGGGACCTGGCACCTCTAAGGACTAGTGCTTCAAACTTTTTTTAACTTCTTTAACCGCCTTTTCTTTTTGATCTTCGAATCGTTTTAAAATGCCGGTCAGCTTCTTGTCGTAACCCTCTTTAGTTTTGCCATATTTCTGCTGGATGAGCCCACTGATTGCCTTGGCATCGCCCTTGGTTTTATCAAGGTCATCATCGGTCAGTTTGCCCCAGGCCTTTTGAACTTCACCTTTAATCTCGCGCCATTTTCCTTTGATGGTATCCTCATTGAGTTTCATTATTTTGCTCCTTTGTGTTGGGTTAGGTTATTGCCTTTGCCGGTAAAAATTCCCGCAAAAAATGAAAGAACCGCAAGAACTAAAAATACCACTAAAAGTGTTTTCCCGATTTCGATGGAAAGCCCCGCGACTCCATAGGCGCCGAATACAATAGCGACGATGGCGAGCACAAAAAAAGCAATTGCCACTCGAACCATAATTTACCTCCTTTTTTGTTACAATAAGTTAATTGGACCTGAATTTTTAGACATGATATATGAGTATGATCAACGCAATGGCTCGTTATCCTCACGAGTGCCGAAGTCTTCGATTATTTATCAAAAAGTTGAATATCATCATTAGAAATGCCCTCGCGCGTGATGGGCGTGACAGAGTAAGCGCAGATTCTCCATCGCATGAGTCCCGCCTTGTGGGCATAGGGCACGCGATGATGAATCTGCAAAAAATGCCGTGAAACGCAGCCGGGATATTGGCATCGTGAATCTGCTTGGGCCTACAGCGCTTTCCTGATCGCCATCGGAATCGCGCGAGTTTGCTTTCTTACCTGCGCCGGCGCGGGTAGAAAATCCGGCGCCAGCATTTTTTTATGTCCAGGATGGACGGTATGCCGAGGTGAGCAGGAGCGATCATCGGCCCACCTCGCGCAGATGATGCAAAACTTTCGACATGATTTCCCGTTCGCGCTCCACCAAAACTTTGGTGTCGTTTAATAAAACCTGATCGACCACGTGACGTAAATCCATAAAGGCCTCCTTCTTTTTCACTCTTATAGCACGATAATTTCCCTCAAATTTTTCTCGCAAAAACCACCCTGGCAAACGGCGAAGATTTCTCCGCACCAAGCTTGCTGAAGAAAATTTCTGAACGGGCGTAAAGGCAAAATAAAGCGCGCTGGGTGCACCTTACGCAGGGTCGTAGAGCGAAACTATTTTTGCAAGAACCCCACGACGGGAACCTCGCAAGCAGAATCTTTCAAAAAAATAAAATGTTTAGCTTCGCTAGTCTTCGACCAAAAATGAAACGGCCCTGACCATTCTTCAGACGGATTTACCCCCAACTGAACTTTTTCACTCCCTTGTGACGCCCAACCCCTCGAAATTTCATCTGGTCGGGTCGCTCTAGCTGGCATCACTTTTGCTTTCTTTTCTCCTATGAAAAACCGAATTCAGAGAAGATTGACCCGTGGATGGGTGCTAGGCCTGGTTCTTACTTTCCTTTCGTCCCCGGGCCACACGCTGAATCTTACCCCAGTCAATGATTTTATCGCTACAGAAGTTCCGTCACATATTTTCGGCAACAACGATCGTTTGCGGGCGAGCAAAGGTGCCGAATGGAAAAAGTTCGTCGGTCGCCTCGTCAACAACGCCACCGGCAGCTCTTGCACTGCCAGCCTGGTAGGCAAAGATCTTCTCATCACTGCGGCCCATTGTATTGTCCCCGCCAATTATCCGATCGAGGCCCTGGAGTTCCAGCAGAGCTATGAGGAAGGGAAAATGCTCGGACGTTCAGGCATCGTTCAATGGTGGGCCAACGCCAAGTATGACTATGCGATTCTTCGCTTGGCCACTCCGCTCGGCGACGAGGATCATTCCTTGCGACAGAGATTTTTTAAGGTTTTGAGTGTGAACCAGGTTGATCACTGGATGGAAGACCCCGTCATGCTTGCAGGCTACGGCAAATACTTTAGCGGGTCGGAATTTCTCACCGCTCAGCGGTCGTGCCGGGTTCGCAGCTATTCTAACTTTTTTCTTCATCACGACTGCGATATTGACTTCGGTGACTCAGGCGGCCCGATCTTCATCAATCACCCTCAATTCGGCTGGACGATTGTGGGCATCCACTCGCAGGCGCGCACCCGGAACGGACAGATGCAGGCGCTGGCACATTATAATTCGGCCTTCACACACTTCGGCGCAAGCTACTGGGCCTGGGCGCCGTCGCTGACGAAGATCGAGCAAGGTTCCAGGTAATATTATCGTGACTCCAAATGGTGATGGGCTACCAATCAATCAAAACAAATTTCTTTTCCTTCGAACTCCAGATAGCATTGACACCGTGATTGTAGTCGAGGCCGACCCGTTGCAATCCCGTATCTCTGGTATGATTTCGCAGTCCAACCAATCGGTTTTGGTCCACAAATTTAACCACATCATTGTGAGTCTCAGCATAGAAGCGCTCAATCGCCTTAATTTGGGCCTGGGCCTGCTCGGCGGTCATCCCGGCATTCTTCAGAATTTCCTGCGCCTTTGAAGTTGTCATTCCAGGAATAACTCTTTGGTTTAAAGCGACGTCGACGGCATCCTGCAGTTTCAAGACCGTGGGCCCTTCGATCAGCTCTTGCTTAAAAATTCCGATGCTTCGCTCACCTGTTGTTCCGAGGTTTTTGGCCACACGGACAAACGGTTTGCCATTTAAGGTTGCTTTAGCAGTCAGCCGCTCGGCCAATCCTTCGACGGCAATATCACGCTGGGCCCAGGCCGCGGCACTTTCCACCGACTGTCCCGGCTTCAGATAGCGCACTTTTAAAACGTAGGGGGCCTTGCCGCCAGGAGGGAAAATGCGATAAGGAAAGGCCGACCCACCAGGAGGGGCCAGCACATTATAAGTTTCGCCTGGCCTGAGCGCGGCCTGAAGACGGGTGATCTCATCCGCGTTTGGAATGGCGAAAAAATCCATACTGACTGGTGAGCCGGTAAGCTGAGGTGGAATTTCCACCGACAGTCCTGGCACATTGGGAAGGCCGGTGCTTCTTTTTAGACCGGAGGTATAAGGATAGGTTCCTGGGGCAAACAGGGCGCGCTGATCGACAGGTACCGATGGGATCGGAGCACAACACGGTTCCATCCTGGCGACTTGAAAATCCACATTCGGCGGTGCTCTTGCCAAGGCGTCGGAGCGAAAGGTTGAGGCAGGGATGGCGACATCGCCAGGGGCCGGTGCTCTCGTGGAAGGAGTATGGGGTGGAGTGATGGCAGGAGCATTTTCAGGAAATGCCGCTGTTGCAGGATACCCGGGAACAGTGGAAGAAACTTCTGGAGGTGCGGTGATGCGAATCGTGCCTCCCCCCAAGGGTTCGGTGGGATCGCCAGCCTCAACAAAGAGATGTCCGCCCTGCTGATTCCAAAAAGGGTTGATCTCGCCAAGCTCGTTTCGGAGCGCCGGTGCATTCTCCCCCGGGAACATAGTGACCACACGAGGACCATTTTCCGTTTGCTCAATGATCACCGTCACACGATTGGTAAGGCCGGCGCGCTGAATTTCAGACGGATCGACGAGGAGTACGCGCACCTCGACCCCATCGCGTGTCGCCACCCCATAGTGAGCATTAGGAAAAAGTCGCGCGGCCTCCTCAGTGCTGAGGACACCGTTATTGCCAACTACAATCGCCCTATTTTCCGCGTCCACCAGATCAAGGGTCAGCTCTGCTCTGCCAAATTTATCATACTGAATACCGGCAGGTAGTCGCTCCTTGAGTGCTTTTTGAACGTACCCTTCTACTTCTTCCACCGGCCTTGTGAAGTGCCCTCCCGGCGTCAAGGCATCAGGGCCATGGCGTTCGACGATATGGGCGCGGGCGCTGGCAAAGTCGATTTCGGCCGCCAGAAAACGATTTTCAGTAAGCTCAAGCGCGCGCGCGCGCGTGGTGGTTTGCACCACTCTGGTGCGCCCGGGAGACGAACCACCGCCGCCTCCTGGCACCAGCTCTTTTTCGGCCAATTTTTTGCCAATACTTTTTTCCGCCGGAGCTTGAATTTTGGCCAAAATAGCATCGGCATTTTTTATTTTGGCGGCCTTCAGTTCAATCGCCACGCTTGACTCGAAGGCGGTGCTGGCGTGTTCGAAGGCCGTATTGCCCGCAGAACCATCGGGAAAATCAGTTCGCACCGGGCGCCTCATTTCAATTCCCCGTGCCAGGCGACTGATCTCGCGACTATCCATACTCGATAACTCGGTGGTGGCCATGATTTGTGTTCGCCGCGCGGCCGCTCCCTCAACCAGTCGTATCTCACGCGCCAGCGCCGCCTCGGCCTCGGCAATCGTGCGCGCACTCCCGATCACGGTGGGAACGGCAATGGTCAAGGTCAAGGCCGCACTGACCAGTGAAGAGGATAGTTTGCCGTGGAGCTTTTTTTCTTGTTCACGAAGACTTGAAGCCTGGGTGCAGCTCATCTGATTACCCAAAGCGCGACGATAGGTGGTCAGCTTGTCGCCCCGTGAGGAGGCCAGGGCGCCCGACAAGACCGCAGGCAGAGCACAGGTGGTATCGGCCACCGAGGCGGCGATGGCGCCTTGAGGCCCCGTGATCGCCACGGCAATAGTGGCCTTGGTGACAACTCCGCAAACCCGCTCCAAGGTTTCGGCAATTTTTTCAAGTGTCCCTTTCGTGACATTTTCCCGCTGGCAGTTGGTGAGAAACTGTTTAATGGTTTGATAATGGGAGGCCAGATACGAAGACTGCGCCACCTCTGGAACTGAATTTCCAACCAGGTCTTCCAGCTCATCTAAGGTCAGCGCCTTTTCATCGGTATCCAGCGGCCTGCCAAAAATATTAGCGATCCCTTCATGGGGCGTATCGGGGTGGTTCCCCAATTTCCAGTCCTCATCACCCGAAGCACAGACTCGTTGAAAGACAGTATAAAAATCTTTATAGGCCTCTGATCTTCCAAACACCGTGTTGGGAGAGGTTCTCTTGCCGACGATATCCGTCAGCTCTTCTCGATCAAGCTCCAAGAGTCGCGGATCGGCCTCGGTTTCCGCACAGGCCACAATATCAGAGAGGGTCTCGGTTACTGAAGTCCGTTCGTCCTTACCACTGCTGCCGACCTCAGTCGAATATGTCAGTCTGGAACCTAAGGGGCGCATGAGTAAAAAAAGATTTTCCGCCTCAGTCATGACGTCCTTGCAGCCCTGTTTCTTGGTGGCCTGATAGGCATCGCTATAAAGTTCGACCTGGCGGAAGTGCTCCGTCGAACTGCCCGTTGAAGGAAGGACAAGCGCCAGCTTTTCTGCACATCGGGCCACCGCCAGCTCGCGGGCGCTTTTTCGCATATTCTCCCGCCGTCGCGTAATGGACCCGTTGGCATTACCCGGAGTCATTCCCTGATCTTGGCAGATGGCACGAACATTCCTGTCATTAGCGACAAAGGCCTGGGTGGCAATCTTGGCGCCATCAATGCCTTCACAGGTACTGGCACGTTGCACCCATAGCTGCATAATTTCGATGGAATCATTTTCACAGTTGGCCAGCTCAGGGGCCAAGATGGTCCCAATTTGGCGCATCAGTTTTTCCATCATTTTTTCTCGCAGATTCTTATAACGATCTTTAAGGAGTTGCCGAATCTGGGTGAGATAAAGTTGGGTCATGGCCAATCCCTGAGGCGGGCCCAGGATCAAGGCCAGCATCGAAGCCGTACTGCAAGTGTGCTGGTTCAGGCAGCCATTGGCGAGTCCCAGCTCAGGGTCAGTCGTCCCATAAGAGATAAACATGCAGGAACCATAATCAGACATCTCAAGCGCACAAGTTTTCCCAAAGAGATTAGGGACTCCGTTGCCGCCCACAATCCCGCCGGGTTCCCCTCCCGGACCGCCGCCGAGCAATCCACCGGCCCTTCCATCGGGACCGCCCCCCGAAGTTCCGCCAGGAATCCCTCCCGGCGGACCACTTAGCTCTCCGGTGATGTCACTATCGCCCCCGTTTTCACTGCCGGGATCTAAATTTGTTTTAGCTTTTGGTGCCGTCACTTTTGCGCCGGGATAGTTCCAGGGAAAAGTACCGGCCACTTGGACAAATTGCGGGCCACCTTTGGCCTGTCGGCAGGTCTCGCCGCGATCACCCGCCTGCATAAACTCTAAGGCCGAGGAATAGTCTTTTCGGTAGCTGTTACACATGGCCTGGCGAAAAACATGCTCGCCGATCCGATAGAGCAGAAGCTGGTACTTTTGGTTGAGAATTTTTTCGGTCTCGCCACCGGGGTGGTAGGTGTCATGAATTTTTTTCGCCCACTTGAGTCCGCACTCCTCATCGAAGCAGATAAAGACACCTTCGGGAGCATCAATGCAGGAATTGACCACGGACGTTGGGACATAAGTGAGAAATTGCTTCCAGGCCGATTCAATATAGGCCTGAGTCTGAACCGTAGAGTAGCAGGCAAACCCATGGTTACTGCTTGGAGTGGACAGTTCGCAACGAACCGCCTCATCAATGGCGGTGTCAGGTATGATATAGCAATACTCATCAACTCCAAATTTACAGGGCCCCATGCGCGACTTAACTTTTTTCCTGATTTCATCAGGAGTTTGTCCATTGGAGGGCAAGGAAATAACGGCCAGCAAAGCGCAGATCAGGCACGACACTAAGTGCGTGTATTTTATTAATGCCATTACTCCCCCGCTCTATTATAGCAAGAACCCCTTTTTGGTGCCAGGAGCTTTGTCAAATTGATTAGGCTCCTGGCACAGAATGCAATCCGAATCTTCTTTT
Source organism: Bdellovibrionales bacterium GWA2_49_15 (assembly GCA_001769855.1). Lineage (GTDB taxonomy): Bacteria > Bdellovibrionota > Bacteriovoracia > Bacteriovoracales > Bacteriovoracaceae > GWA2-49-15. The sequence goes on from MEPP01000007.1 coordinate 47,720, forward strand.
CAAATATTTGCGAGCGAAGGGATCAAATAGAAAGCTTAAGGCGATTGCACATAAAACTATGGAAATATAAATTATCGAGCCATAAAGAAGGCCGTCATACCTCTTGTAGCCGATCACCTTGGAGAGAAAGAATTGGGTGGCAGTTTTTACCGGGGCCTGCAAAATATACATTGCATAACTTGCCTCTCCTAAAAAAAACATCCATTTGCCGCCTAAAAAAAAGTTGAATCTGTTCGAAACACACGAACTTAAAATGACTAATGAAAAACAAATGTGAAAGATTGGATTAAATGCGGAATAGAAGTGCTCTTCAAAGCCTGAGAAGAAGCAAACAAGAAGAACCACCGATGAAAGAACAAAAATCGGTGAAGATATTTTTTCAATATTTTTTTGCTCCAATATGAAGACCTTGGCCAAAATTATACCGGATAAAAAGGTGGGGAGGTACATGGGGGCGTAAAAAGAAGAAATGTGTACCTCTAAAAAATTTCCAGGCAAGAAGAGAAAGAAAAAGAAAGAGTTCATTATCGTTAAGATAAAGAATGCTATATAAAGATTTTTTGGGCCAAGCTTTCCCGCCTTATAAATAAGAAAAGGACTGCAAAAATAGAGAAACATTTCAACACTTAAGGACCATGAGTGAACATTCCAAAATTGCATAAGACTCTTAAAAGGGACGAGAGATTGAGTCATGGTAAGATGGGCGATGGAAAATAAAATATTGTCCGTAAGTGAAATGTGGTAATCGTGCAATTGTCTGTAAATTGCCATTGGTATTGCCAGGCCCATGGCGACATAATAGATGGGCGCTAATCTAATAAATCGATTCAAAACAAAAGCTCTATTATTTTTTCCTTCAAAAAAACCATGACCGTGATAGCTATAGGACAAGACGAATCCCGAAAGAAGGAAAAAGAAAGGCACGGAAATGTGTCCATGCACAAAAAAGTTTTTCCAAAAAACAGAGTTGGGAAAATACCAATAGTGAAAGAAGATTGTGTAGCTCGCCGCTAAAAACCTTAACCCATTCAAATTCTTCAGGAAGGGTCTTGTGGCCATTTTTTCTTTTTAAACCTCAAGAATCCAAATGGGATTTTGGTGGCCCATCATATTTCCGACGAATGCCGCCGAACTGATACAACAGCACCAAAAAGACACTCAGTCCGCCGATGGTGTAACCCGTGAGCTGATTGGGTGGAATGACGAAGAGGACGCACATGGCGGCGACCCAAAATAAACTTAAGACGTTGATCCAGCCGCTGTGTTTTCCCAGGTGCCAGGGCCCGCGCACTTTCCACAGACCGGATTGGCGCGCGCGCAGACCGATGAAGATGGGAAGGCCGTAGGAGATATAAAGCGCAATGGTACTGATGCTCACGATCACTGAGTAAACTCCGCCGTAAACTCCCAGAAGAAAGGCGGCGATGGCCGATAGCCAGATGGCCTCGGCCGGGGTTTTAAAGCGCGGGCTCACTCTCGCCCAGAAGCGCGAAAAAGGCATCCCGTGGTCGCGGGAAAAGGCATAAATCATCCGTGAGTTGGAAGTGACTGAGGCCAGACCGCAGAACCACATGGCCATGGCGCAGACCCAGGTCAGCGCAAATCCCATTTTGTGCCCGAGGGCCGTGGACAGAATGTAAATAAAAGGATTGGAAGCGGCCTGTGCCAGCGAGATATCCTGAATACTAATCGTCACCACGAGAAGGAGAAGCCAGCCAAAAACACCCGACACCGCCACCGAGAGAAAAATCCCCCAGGGGGCGATCATGCGCGGATTTTTTGTTTCCTCGCTGACGTGCGCGGAGGCATCGTAGCCGGTGTAGGTCCAGGCGGCCTGCAAAAGGGCCACAGGAAAGGCATACCAGTAAGGAAAAGGCGCGGTATGCGTGGTCGTCCACAGAAACTCAACGGGCTGATGGGGGGCAAAGAACCCCAGGGCAACAATCAGAACCGCCACACCCGCCATGTGGTACCAGGCAGAGAGGTCGTTCAAAATCCCAACCAGCCCAATTCCAAAGTGATTGAGAAGAGCATGGGATAAAAGAATTGCGGCATAAACCACCAAACGTAGCGTCACGAAATTGGGTGAATCGGCCAGGCCCAAAAGTGGCATCAAAAAATCCGCAAGCCCGTAGCCAATTCCGGCGGTGATGGCAAATTGTCCAATTAAATTGAACATGGCGGTGAACCAGCCCCAATGTTTATTACCTAAAAAAGATGACCAGTGATAGAGCGCACCAGCGGTGGGAAAGGCCGAGGCCAGCTCCGCCAGCGAGGCGGCAACCGGAAGAACCAGGATAGTCACGATGAGCCAGCCAATGGACATGACAAAGGGGCCACCGTGAATCAGGCCATGGCCGTAGAGAGTGACGGCCCCCGTGAGAATGCTGATGATGGAAAAGGAAACGGCAAAATTTGAAAAACCTCCCAGACTACGAAACAGCTCCTGGGAATATCCCATCGCCTTGAGGTCTGCCTCATCATTGCCTGCCGCTGCCGTTTGACCCAACTCTAATTCGGTCATTGTCAATCCTTGGTTTTAATAATGTATGGGATAGTTTTAACACAAAACTACATTGGGAAATATTTTTTATTTTGAAAAAAATGGCTGAGTAACGCGATCGGAATTACCTTAGACTTTTTGTTTTGTGCTCATTCTAAGTCCCAAGAAAGTCACCAGCGCGGAAAGAATCATGCAAAGCATGGGGAAGCCACGATTCATCATGCCCTGATCGATCATCGCCTCCATGGGATTTTTTTGATCATAGAGAACCTGCACTCCCTCCCCTAAATCATAGCTCGGTGGTGAGGAGCCGATGGAATGTCTAAACTCAACTGGCCCAGCGCTGGCAGGATGTCGATACTGCACGACCGGAAAGTAGGTTTTCCCCTTACTCCCGGATGAGGTTTCCATCCTGACCACCTTACCTGGGGCAGACTGGGCCGTGGTCAAAAACGCCTGCCGTTTTTGATACCAGTTAAAGGAAAAGTAGGAGCAGCCAAGGCCGATGCAGACCAGGGCAAATCCCACGCGCCGATTTTGGACGGCGAATTTTTCAAAGAGTTTTGCAATCGAACTTGGGTCAACCATAGTCATCTGTTTCAGCTCTTCGTCACTTAAAACCCCGGGAGAAAAATGCTTGCTCCACATCACTCCAAGTTTGTCTTTCATCCCTTGCATCTCTTGGGGGTTAGTGAATTTTTTCTTCATCTCATAGACAATTTTCCCAACCACCCCGAAGCCGATAAGCAAGCTGAAGATGCTCAGATGAAAATTCTTAAAAAATACGGCGATAAGAGCGACCCCAAAAACAATAAGAAACCAGGCCACAATGCCCAGCGCACGGCCTTCGATCTGCGCCTGCAACTTTTCCCCGGCCCAAACCTTAACCTCAATCTTGTGCCCCAATTTAAAGCGGGGATGAATGCTGCCGATACTGCCTTTCAAATATTTAGGGACTCCCTTCCAGATGAACTTCACCAGGGGATAGAGGAAGTTGCTTTTCTGTTTTTCTTCCTGAATATAGCCCACCACCTCGCCTAAAATGTGCACCGGCTTGCCTTTTCCATGCTGCTCACGCAGGAGAACGATCCCGAAAAAACTCAACATACAGCCTGCGAGAAGAAAGACAATTTCCATGCCGGGCTCTTCGACATCAGGGCCAAAAAAGTTAAATGGGAAAAGATATTTCCGACAAATCCTCCCTGGTATTAGACGGGAAGACGCCTCCGGATTAGAATATCGTCATGAATTTTAAATTTAGACAGGAACTTCATCTTCATCATCATCTTGGCGCAAAAAGAATTGTGGTTAAAGTTGGCTCGGCCGCCATTACCGGCGAGCAGGGACGCATTGATTTAACCTGTCTAGGCAGAATCGTTCACGATCTTGCTCAGCTCTGCCTCAATGGAACGGAGGTCGTGCTGGTCACATCCGGGGCCATCAGCGCCGGTCGCGGTTTTCTAGGGAGCGCGGGCAAAAAGGCTGACATCAGCTACCTGCAGGCATGCTCGGCCGTAGGCCAACCTCTGCTCATGGCGGCCTATCAAAAAGAATTTGAGAAGCATGGTCTGATGACCGCTCAGGTTCTCCTGACCCACGATGATTTAAAAAACCGCACCCGAAATTTGAACACCCGAAATACCATTCTCAAGCTCATGAAAACGGGAATCATTCCCATCTTGAATGAAAATGATTCCGTGAGCTTTGAGGAAATTACCGTGGGAGACAACGATCAGCTGGCGGCCATGGTCACCGAACTTATCGAGGGACACGGCCTTGTTCTCCTCACGGGCCCCGACGGGCTCTACGATCAGGACCCTTCCCTCCCCGGTGCCAAGCATCTTCCCTCCCTGGAATTTCATGCCGACTTAAAAGAAATAAAAACCATCACCAAAAGTTCCGTCGGTCGCGGGGGCATGGCCACCAAGCTGCTGGCAGTTCGAAAGTTAACCGCGCTGGGAATTCCGGTAATCATCGGAACCTACCGAAGAGAGCATCCGGTGTTGGCTCCCCTGTGCGAGTCCGTCGGTACTTTTTTTCATCCTCACCGGCTCACTGATAAAAATCGAAGGAAGGCCTGGATTTCCACCATCGTCAAAAATAATGCTTTTGTGTTAATTGACGAGGGAGCATGCAAGGCCTTGCGTAAAAATGCCTCCCTTCTTCCCATTGGGATTCGGGCCATTCAAGGGACCTTCAAACGAGGTGACGTGGTGAACATCAAATATCAGGCGAAAATTATCGCCGTCGGGATCAGCGAATATGACAGTAAAGATATTCTCCAACTCATGGGCAAAAAAAGCACCGAGATCGCCTCGCTCCTGGGCTCATGCCCCTCGGATGTGATCGTGCATCGAGATAATATGTTTATTAAGGATTAACCAGATGACTTTCGTCTTGAATATTGCAAAACGTGCCAAAGAGGCCTCGCGCCATTTTTGTCAGTATGCTGCCGCGGAAAGAAATCAGGCCTTGCATTTAATCGGGCAGAAGCTCAGCCAACGCGCCAACGATATTCTGGCCGCCAATGCCGAGGATCTGGCCCGGGCAGAAAAAGCGAAATTGAACCCGGCCCTGATTGAACGCCTGACTTTAACCCCTGATCGCATTCTGGCCATGTCCAAGGTCGCCCATGCCATCGCCTCCCAGGAGGAGGTGGTCGACATCATTGTTGAAGAGAAGCGATTGCCCAATGGCCTCTGGGTGCGAAAGCAACGCATCCCCCTTGGGGTCCTTGCCATGATCTTCGAGAGTCGTCCGAATGTCGTGATCGACTGCTCCTGCCTCGCCATCAAATCCGGCAACGCCATGATTTTGAAAGGCGGAAAAGAGGCCCGCGCTTCCAACCAGCTCCTGACCGAAATTGTGCAGGAGTCGACTCGGGGATTATTGCCGGATTCTTTGATCCAGATCATTGAGGGCCAGGAGGCCGTAACCGAGCTAATTACCCTGGTGGATTATGTCGATCTGGTCATTCCCCGAGGCGGTGAAGGTCTGGTGCGCGCCATCTATGCCAGCTCGAAAGTTCCCGTCATCGCCCATTTTCGCGGGCTCTGCCACATCTACGTTCATCCGGATGCCGAGCTTGAGAGGACAGAAAAAATATGTCTCAATGCCAAGGTTCAGCGACCGGGAGTCTGTAACGCCATGGAGTGTCTGCTCCTCAATCAGGCGCTGCCGGGGGATTTCATAAAATCGCTCCTGCAATCTTTTATCAATGAGGGTGTCGAAATTCGAGGCTGTGAAAAAACCAGGGCCCTCAGTCCGCAGAGTAAGCTGGCGGGTGAGCAGGATTACGCCACGGAATATCTGGATAAAATCTTATCGGTTAAGATCGTCGACTCTCTCGAAGCGGCGGTGGCGCATATAAAAAAATATGGCACTCATCACACCGAAGGAATTTGCGCTACGGACACTAAGGCCATCGCCCAATTTCAAAGGGAGGTGGATGCCTCGTGCATTATGGTGAACACCTCGACGCGTTTAAATGATGGAGGCGAGCTGGGCCTAGGGGCCGAGCTGGGGATTTCAACGTCCAAGCTTCACGCCTATGGCCCCATGGGGGCGCGGGAGATGACCACCACTCGCTTTTTGGTTCAGAGCGAGGGAAAAATCCGTCTGTGACTACTCCAGTAGCTGCAACCCAAGTTTCATAACCTGGTCATCCAGCTGGGTACGCCACATCACCTGGGCCTTCATGGGGGCGAGAACTCCGATCTCTATTTTGCACACATCCCCGACCATCAAATGAGGTGAGAGCAGCATCACCACTCCACACCCGCCATAAGACTCACTGAACACCAGACCCCGAAGGGTGGGCGCGAATTTTTTATTCTGAGGGCTAAGATCAATGGCGGCAAGCACATTGGGATCAGGCTTGAAGCGGACTTGCTTGCGCTTTTTGACTTCCCCTTTTTTAACCGCAGGTTTTTTTTCCATAACCACTTACTTCCACCCCATTTTCATCTCGACCAAGGTTGAAACCACCGCCTGGGATAAGGTGGCAAACTCGCTCTTAGACCCTAGTGCGGTTTCTTCTGAAACCTGTTGCCCGGCGTCCGCCTTGCGCACGACACCTGCTGCGACTTTATGAAATTTAGCGTGATCACTCACGAGCTTGACAAATTTGGGATCGGCCTTGTATTTGGCACCGCCATCACCATGAAGCCATTTGCCTAAATCGCAGTTACAATCTGATTCGATCTTGCCCGCGTCTAAAGTCTTGTCCGGCTTCCGCAGATAGTTTTGTAATTTCATTTTCCAGTTTACGTGGGCCTGGATGGCATCATCAAAATTCATATTTTTTCTCCCATGGGATTAGGACTATAATATATAAATTATACTCTCAAGTTATTATTTCTAACCGAGAATTCTCCAAAAAATAATTGAATATTATCAAATTTCTAGGGTGCAGTAGTTGACAAGAATTCTAGGTGTATTTTCCTTTTTGAAGCTCCGCGCCGATAAAGGACGTTGCCATCGATCGCTATGCTGATGGAGAAATTTTTCGGCAACATGGACAGAAGGGTCTTGGTCCCATCAATGATCGCCCGCCCACCGAGGTGTTGAAAAGCTTCGTATAATGTGGGAGTAACGGGAGTGCCAAATTTCCAGGTCTGTGCTCGCAGCAGGGCCGCTCCCTTCAGATGTTCGATCGGCCAAAAATAAACATCCTCATAGATGGCCGTCATGGGTAAATAAATTTTAATCCTCGAAGCTCCACCTGCCGCGATTCTGTTGAGAGTACGATTGAGGCACAGGCTAAAATAGCCTCCCGCCAGATAAACTTTTTTGCCGTCGAGCTTCAGGTGATGGTCGCCGTTACGGGAGAAGATGGCCAGTGTGGGCAAACGGTCATCGCTCAGCCAGGTAAAATCATAGAGCTGATCATCGCTCATGATAAAAACCACCGGCGACTCTTGCCGCTTGAACTGGGCCACGAGGTGATCGAGCCCGGCCTTGGTTTTAGCGCCTTTATCAAAAATTTGCGAAGCATGGGTGACCACCAGCACCGGGTCCCCACTCAGGGCCACTTCCTTGGCGGCATCCCCTGACTTAGGAACATAGAACTGCTCAATGTGCTCAAGTTGCTTTTTAAAATTTTGGCCCAAGGCCACTTCCTCAGGAGACCAGATGTCTGCCAGCTCGCGCGGCAAATCGTCGTAGGATAAGTCCAGCTCACTTTTTACTTCATCGAAGAACTGCTGAATCTCGCCGGCATAAAGGGCATAGAGCGCGTGGGGAATCTTCGGCCCCTGCCTTTTCAGCTCACTTGTGGCGAGAATTTTTATTTCCGCACGCGGTGTTTTAATTAAGATTGCAAAGATCGGCTTGCCCTCAATCTTCACCTGATATTGTCCATCGGGGAAATTGATAACATCATCAACAAAAACCGAGGCGTGCCCGGGAGCTGTCCCAAGGCCTAGAAAAAGAAGAAGAAAAAATACCCAAAAACCCATGCTTTCATTGTAGTGGGAGACTGGCCTTGGCGCCTTCAGGAGAGCAAATTTTACACGGTTTCTGTCGCTCTTTTAGACAGTGGGTCAGCGGGAGAGATACTGAGCACCCCTCATATTTCGGACCACCACATCCTCCGGCACCCACACGTTACCATTGGCGGCATCACACTCGTAAATAGGTGTCCCGGTGGCGCGATTCAAGTCAGGATCGACGGTAGCGGCGGTCCCGGCGGGAGGGCGAACATAACTTCCACAACCTTGCCCCCAGGAATTTTGCAGCTGATATTCTGTTTTTCCGTTGCGGCAGCGATGGCCAACAACGTTCAAGGCATGGAAGGCATGGGTCTGCCCTGCCGTGCCACACGCCGCCTGATCACCAAAATTTGAATCGGCGGAGGAATCGCGCAGAAAGGCCGTGCAGAAATCCAGCATGACCGGATTTCCATTACCCTGATGAAGCTGGCCGTCCACCATGTTTCGTAAATGCCGTGCCCCCTCCTCCCGTTGATACTGCCGGGTAATCGCCAGGGCATTGGGATTGCGAGTTCCGCGCCTTCCCAGCCTTCTTAGCAGCTCGGCGCGATCGAGATGGTCATTGATGTATGCGGGAAAATCCATCTTATTGCAGCTCATGGTTGACGGAATCTGGATGCGGCCGGGGTGAGGCGTGACACTGGAATCGGCCAGGCAATCGGGAGAAATAGCGCCCAGGAAATATTCGGAGAGCGGTCGGTCAACTTGAGTGAGACTCTGGATAATGGCGTCTGTGGGCAGGGACCCAGCGGTGAGCACCCCCAACCCGGAAAATAATTCAGACACCGCATCTCCAAGCTCACTGCCCAGACACATGCGACGGGCCCGATAATAGGCCTGCCTAAAAGTGGTGGAATCTTTCATATCCGTCCAGGCCTGGTTGCGCCGGCATAAGGAGGGAACCACTCGATAAATATCCTGGCGCAGCTGCGCCTGTATTTCGGCCTCACTCATCGGACTACCGCTGGGATTGTTAAAAATTTCGTTGGGAAAGGTCGGGGCATTGGTGATGCTGGGAAAGAGACCGGTGGTGGAGAGAAAGGAACGCAAAGGCCCCGGACTCGTACTACTTCCCATCATCGTGGCCCCAGGACGCTGGCCGTCACCATTGGCAAAAGTCCGGGCGACCGCGGGCAAGTATTGGGAATTGATTTGGGACAAAACCGGAGGCCTAATCGCGCAGGTATTAAACACTATCTCCCCGGGAGCTATGGGCGAATCCGGTCGCCCATCCAGATCGGCGTCGTCCAAGACGGAACCGATTGACTGAATTTTTTGCTTGGCGATCCGGCCATTTTCCTCTGCATGGGCCAGATACGCTGCGACCTCAGTCCGCTCTGCTGCATGCGCGCTATTATTGGGAATGGCGGCCAGGCGAGTTCTCAACTGCTCCGCGGCCTCCAGATAACTTTTATATTTGTCATACTGATCGACGCAATAGGACCCTAGCTGCTCTTGTAAAGCACTGCCTACCGCACTGCCACTCCCCGCCTCGGCGGCCATGGCCAGACAACGTTGGGTCACCACCGTTTGCTGAGTGGAATAGATATTGCGAATCGTGCTCGAGAAAGCGCGCGCCTCATCGGGGCTGGAAGATTTAAATTGGTTAAAGCGATCATAAAACTGCGCCATGGCATTCATAATTTCCCGCTGCCCCGATGGCCGGGCAAGATTTTCAATCGGCACATTGGCCCGAGAGCAAAGATAGTTCGGCGTTCTGGCCTTGACGATATTGAAGGTATCGCAGGTAAAGCCCCCCTCCGCAAAATTTTTTTTCACCATTCCATCTGCATAGCGCTCCGTCACCGCATTACCGCTGGTGGAATTTCGATTCACCCCGTAGAGGACCGCCAGCTGCTGGGCGGAGACAGGGGTGCCAAGATTGGCCTCAAGCGCCAGAGAGAGCGCATTGGCATAACAGGTCCCAAGGCCGTCTTGATCCTGCACTCGCATGGAATGTAAACTTCCTGAACCTGATCGGATGCTATAATCGGCCGTGACCGAGCTGCCAGTACAAGTAATGGCGGCCTGAACCTGATGCTGGCCAAGTAGCAGCACAAAGATCATCAGATATTTTTTACTTCTGCGCATTTCGTGTTCCATAATAAAAAAGCGTATCATTGGAAATCATCGAGCCATCGGTGAAAAGACAAAAGCTATTCATATTTCCAAAATAGTCCTGCCCAAACACCACCGTGCCCTTGACAGATTTTTTACATAAAATACTTCCGGGATTTTTTCCTCCGAGCAGATCATTATCTTCCAGGTCATTCATACTCACATAGTGGAGTTCGCGCAGGGCCATACAGCCGAAGGCGGTATTGCGCTGAGGAATGAAATCGCCACACTGGCTGATGACGGTCAACACCTTTTTGCTGTTGACCACAAACCTGTAACTCTTCCCATCAATCTTCCAACTTTTATAACTTTTGGAAACCTCGCGCTCCATTCCTTTTTGTAACTCATCCCATGATTTCGTGAGAGACTGCGGAGAATTCTCATTCGCTCCGATCAAGCTATGACTAAGCAGCCAGAACGCGAAAAAATATTTTAATGGCCTTTGCATGAACGAAAACCTCACTTCTTTATCGGCAATTAGGGTCACAGATATTAAACCACGACTCCCGCTAAGTGCCCGTTTTTACGCCAACCGCCCTGGTCCCTCGCCAAAAGCTTTTTAACAAATGGCGGAAACTTCCGATAAGGAGCTGATGGTCCAAATCCTTCTTCTCACTATTTTTCTCCTCGTTCCCTCTGCCCAGGCGCAGGTTCAAGATTCCTGCGCCCGCGATATCAGGCTCAACTGCCGACTGGCGGGCACGGATGAGAGAGAGCTGGTCTATTGCTTAAAACGCGGTTCCGATCGATTGGAACCCGCCTGCTTTAATTACGTGCGGAGATATCTCGAGCTGCATAAACCTGCGAAAGTCACGCCGACTCCCACCCCGACGCCCACGCCAACCCCGACCCCGACTCCCACACCGGAAGTTCCAAAATTAATCCGATGGAATATTGATCCTGCCCGATATCAAGACTGCCTCAACCGTTGGTCAAGAATGGCCCGGGGCTATTTCGTCTTGGACAAAGAGGAATCTTGCAGCTTGTACGCCAAGGTTTATCCCACTGAGGCCATCAGGGCCTGTGTGGACGGCGCTCTTGGGACTCGCCCCCGCACCCGCGATTATTTTGTCAACTATCAGTCCATCGCCCAACTTTGCGAGAGCAACCCCGGCCTCGATTCCCAGGCCCAAAGATGTATTCTGGCAAAGATACAAAATGGCGGTGACGTGGTGGCCGCTTATAATCGATGCGATAGCAAGATCAATAACTGCATCACCCGCATGGAGCGCGAACGGCCTTCCCGCGGAAACAGCGCCATGGCCAATCTCTATTATGAATTTTGCTTTAGCTACCCTGACGAACCGGAGATGAGCACCTGCGTATCGACCTACGCCCATGCCAGGCCGGCCTTGATCACCAAGCAGAAAGTCTTGCAGAGCTTATGTCACCCAAAGGTTCGAAGCTGCGTGGATAGCATTAAAGTTCAGCTCCCTGCCAGGCCCACGGTTGATCAGTTGGAAACGGTCGGGCGAATCTGTCACACCGCCTTTCAAGACGAGCGGAGCAACAGCTGGAGCGAGTGCACCCTGCGCCAGCATCTCACGCTCGGGCTGAACATTTTTGACGCCGGCGATTTTTGCAAAATAACCAACAGCAACGCCAAAGACTGTATCCAACAATTTGTGCGCGCCCATATTAGCTATCAGGACGCGGTAAAAACCTGCAGTATCCAGGCCCAGCACGTTCGCGACTGCCTGTTTAAATTTTACAAACATCAGGCACCCTTTAATGCCGCTCCCCTGAGCGCCATCTCCTCCTCCTTCGCCGAAAAATATTGCGGCCTGGAAACGAGCGAGGAGAAGGCCTGTTTTGTCACAGGGCTACCTGCCGATACCGCCACAACCTGCCGCGAAAGCGCCACCACCTATCAGAAGTGCATCGCCGATTACGATGAATATTTTGGCCATAATTATCTGTCCAACGTGGGCAGGACCGAGGGCCGCAAAATTTGCCAGATTCCCTCGCAGGAGATGCGCATTTGCATGCTCAACAGCATTATGCGCACCAAGGAATACGTCACCTACCCCTCCATCTTCTCCAAAGGTAATAGCCTTTTTCCTTATGATAAATACTATGGCATCTGCCTCAAAAATTTCTTAGGGCGCCTGATCGGAGAAATGAACTTAGGCCAGGAATGGCCTTGCCGCTATCGCTATTTTGAGGAGATGTCAGTTTGGGACAAGGGCTGGATGTGTGCCACTGATCGGACGCGCCTGTGCCTGGACTTTACCCAATCTCTGCAAACCATGTCGGATGATCAGCTACGACCGCACTGCTCACGATTTAGCTCGACCTATCACACCGCAGACAATACCTACGGGAACCCCTTATGGCACAAATGTCAGGGCCGCAATCTTATCAGACCAAGATGACAATCACACAAATCAAAGCAGAGTTTCGGCAGGAAAAAAATGCTCAACACGCCAGCGCAATTTCACGTTTTTTTAAAACCGGAAAGGGACAATACGGAGAGGGTGATCAATTTTTAGGAATCAAGGTTCCGGTTATCAGAAAGTATGCCAAAAAATACAAGGCAACCCAAATTTCGGTTCTCTCCCAACTGGTGACCTCCCAGTTTCACGAGGAAAGGCTTTTGGCCCTGATCATTTTAGTCATGCAGTATCAGCAGGCCGTGAAAGAAGCTGATACCGCCACCCGCAACGCCATTTATAAAACTTATCTTAAAGCTCATCCCTCGATCAATAACTGGGATCTGGTGGATGTCACCACCGAACACATTATGGGCGCCCAGCTCTTTGGCACGGATTGCAAAGTTCTCTACACCTGGGCCAAAAGTAAAATTTTGTGGAAGAGACGAATGGCGATTATGGCCACCTTTCACTTCATACGCCGAGGCGATTTCTATCACACCCTGAAAATCGCCGAGATCCTTTTACACGACGAGCATGATCTCATTCATAAGGCGGTGGGATGGCTCTTGCGCGAAATTGGCAAGCGGGAGCAAAAGGTGGAAGAGAGCTTTCTTAAAAAACATGCCCACGTCATGCCACGAACGATGCTCCGTTACGCTATTGAAAAATTTCCTGAGAAAAAACGTCGCGCCTACCTTCAGCGCAGAAGCTCTTCCACCACCAGATGATCAATATGATATTTTTCCTGGATGAGTGTTTTGTAATAGACCGAACCTCGGTGCTTCGTTGAGATAAGAACCAGCTCACAGGCGTGGGCGTTCGGAGCAATTCGCCAGATATGGAGGTCGCAGACCTGCACCTCGGCGGTTGCCTCAATGAAGCGACAGATATCTTCCGCATGGTGCGCCTTCGATTGGCCGTCCATCAGCTCCCACAGGGTTTCTTTGCAGAGAGAAAAGGCCCAGACTAAAATGACACTGGCTCCAATCACCCCCATGATGGCATCAAGCCAGAGGAGATTTAAATATTTCCCGAGCGTGAGCGCCACGATGGCAAAGATCGATGTCATTCCATCGGCCAGCACGTGAGCGTAGGCACTTTTGGCATTGTGATCATGGGTGTGCCCATGGTCGTGATCGTGGTGATGCTTATCAAATAAGATTAGTGCGCAGACAAAATTGACAATCAGACCAAGCACGGCAATGACGATCGCTTCATTGAATTTTATACTCACAGGCAAGAAGAGTCGTTCAATGGACATGAAGGCCATCAAAAGTGCCACAATCGCTAAAATAATGGCGCTGGTGTAACCACCGAGGGGAATGAACTTTCCGGCCCCAAAGGAAAACTGGCCGTTGAGGTGCTTCGATCTGGCGAGCTTGTAGGCGAGATAGCTGATGCTTAAGGCGCCGGCGTGGGAGGCCATATGCCAACCATCGGCCAGAAGTGCCATGGAGGATGTTAGATAACCGGCGATAATTTCAACCAACATCATGGCCGACGATACGATCACGACGATGAGAGTCTTTCTCTCATTGGCCGAGATAATGTCATCATCAATTAAATAATTGTGCTCGTGGGCGTGTGTATGACCGGCATGGACCATTTGAACCTCAAAAAACGGATTGCCGGGAAACAATGCCATAGAACTGATTTATTGCCAACCAAATGTAAGAAGGCCCTGCTCATACCAGGGCCTTCTTCAAAATCACCTCACTTATTTTGGTTTGGCCCTTGGACTCTCTGGCCAGTGGTGCTTTTCAAAACTACAATGTCGATTCGCAGGACAGTGTCGTTTGACCTCTTGTTTTGTTTTTGGAACCTCCTGTTCATGTGAGGCGTAAGCGTAGTGGCCAAAAAAGATCAAGAGAAGCGAACCCAAGGCCAGTAAATTCCGTTTCATGGTAACCTCCTGCAATATTCAATCTTTGTTACTTCCTGATGATAATTTTGCATGATTGAATTCAATGAGTTGTCAGCCATGGGCAAAACGTTTGCAAGCTTTGCCTCAGTTTTCTTGCAAATTTTGCATTCCCTTTACAAATGTCTAAGCGGGATCTGCAAATGGCCATTGCTAATTCCATGATTATTGCTAAAGTTGGCAAAATAAATTGGAGGATATTTTATGACAATAAAAATTGCCTTAATCACTGGAGCTAATAAAGGTCTGGGACTTGAGATGACAAGACAATTGGCACAGAAAGGAATTCGAGTCTACATGGCCGGACGTGACTTCAATAAAGTTGAGGCCGCAGCCAAAGATTTAAAAAAATTGAAGCTCGATGTTGTGCCCATCTTGTGTGATGTCACCCAGAGTTCTCAGATTAAAGAGGCTGCCGCCCACATTGAAAGGCAGGAAGGAAAGCTGGATATTCTGATTAATAATGCCGGCATCATGATTGATTCAGGGGCCTGGATGGAAAACAACGCCACCACTGTTCCGCTTGAGATTATGAGAAAAACCTATGACACCAATGTCTTCGGAGTTATAGACGTGACCCAACAGTTTTTGCCGCTGCTTAAAAAAGCTCCCGCCGCCAGAATTGTCAATCTCGGAAGTATACTCGGTTCTCTCACTCTCCATGCCCAACCAGGTTCGCCGATCTACGATGCAAAATGCATGGCCTATAATTCCAGTAAGGCGGCGCTCAATGCCGTAACTATCCATTTTGCCCATGCTCTGAAGGACACCAAAATCAAAGTCAACACCGCTCATCCAGGTTGGGTAAAAACGGATCTAGGTACGGAACATGCTCCCATGAATGTGGAAGACGGGGCCAAGACAGGCGTGCAGCTTGCGCTCCTGGAAGAGGCTGGGCCAACCGGTGGTTTTTTTCACATGGGTGATAGGCTACCTTGGTAGCGTCAGGGCCTCGGCCTTCTTTAAGATATTTTCCAAAACTGTGCCGCCGCCTAATTCGAGTTCAACCACAACCCCTTTTTTGTCAATGAGAACAAACATGGGAATGGCGGCGGCCATGAAAAGTTCGTTCACCTTTCCTTCGTCACTTTGCAAATACAAGATGTGATTATCCTTCTTAGGCAGGCGCATTTCCAACTTGGTCAAAAAGTTTTTGATCACCGCGATCTCTTCCCCTGAGATGGAAATAACATCTATCTTGCCTTTATTTATCTTTGCAAATTGGGTCAGACGAGGAATGGTGGCATTACAGGCCATGCACCAGGTGGCCCAGAAATCGAGCAGCGTGACTCTGCCTTTTTCCCTTTGGGTTTTCATCTGGAATTGAGCGCCAGGACCCTGTACCACCACCGCCTCAAAATCGGGTGCCTGATGTTTGAGGAGCTTCTGCTTGGTAATACTAAGCATGTCAGGCATGGCGACGAGCGTGATATCTTTTGCCAGGTGCTTACCTTTTCTGACAAATTCGATCTTTACCGTAAAACCAACCCCTTTATTGGTGACCTCTCTCACCAGGTCCTCGGGGGTGTGAACGGAGACTCCGACGATTTTTACGATCTCATCACCGCTGCGCAGGCCGGCCTGGGCGGCCGGTGTATCGGGAAAGGTGCTTTTGACCAGCACTCCCTGCTGGCCGTTTTCAATCGCCACCCCCAGCCAGGGTCTCACGGAGGCAGTTGGCCCTGACCACGCCGGTGCGACACTTACAAAAAGCCATGAGACAAGCAAAAAAACTGATTTCCAACTTGGCATAATCGACCCTGCTATTAATCTTAAATAATTCTAGCATCACAAGCGAATTTTGGGGAAAAAAGCAGTATCTCGTGACGGAATTGGTCATTGACGATTTCCCATGAGATGGCCATGATGGCTGCTAACATTTATCGGCCATAACGGCCGATGACATTTTACGAAATCACAATGGGAGAGTAGTTATGGCAGAAACAGAAAAGAAGGCCTCGAAAGCGGCCAAAGCCCCAAAGGCAGCCAAGCCTGCAGCAACCGAAGCCAAGGCACCAAAAGCCGCCAAGTCCGCAAAAACTGCGACTAAAATTTCCGCAGCTGCAGAGAAAAATGGTGTAGTAAAAAAGACAGATGCTTACACTATTTTGAAAAAGCGCTCTGGACGTTTTGCCGTCAAGGCCGCAAACGGTAAATGGATCAATGCAGAAGAAAAAGTAAAAATCCTGTTGGGTGCAGGACTTATCAAGGCCCCAGCGAAGAAGAAGGCCGCGCCTGCGGAAGCTGAAGCATAATAAAACAAATCTTAGGCCTCCAAACGGAGGCCTAATTTCTGGGCCTGACTATGAAAATCCCCCAACTCTCCTCCGATTTATTTAAGCAAAAATCAAACTTTCATTGTCAAAAAACGCTGGAAAGAAAATCAGTTGAGATTTTCCTTCAAGATGCGCTGGATCTTATTTTTCCCGGAATGCTCCGGAAATCTTTCAAGACCCCCGCACAAATTGAGGTTCTTCTGGAAGACCATTTTGCCAGCTTAAAAAAATTCTTGAAAGTGCTGGGGGAAACACCAAATCATATTGATGAAATTGTTCAATCCTATTCTCAGCAGCTTCTCACAATGAGTGCCAGTGTTAGCAAGGATGCCGATGCTCTGCTGGCAGGTGACCCGGCCGCCAGCAATATAGAGGAAGTCTTACTGTGCTATCCCGGACTTTTTGCCGTGGCGGCCCACCGAATTTCTCATTTTTTTTACAAGAAAAGTAATAATATCTTTGCCCGTTTAATGAGTGAAATTGCCCATGAGAAGACCGGCATCGATATCCATCCGGGGGCCCAGATCGGAGATTCTTTCTGCATCGATCATGGGACAGGAGTCGTTATCGGCGAAACCGCCATCATCGGAAACCATGTTAAAGTCTACCAGGGGGTGACCTTGGGCGCTTTGAGCGTGGATAAGGCCAATTCAAAAACCAAGCGCCATCCCACCATTGAAGACCATTGCGTGATCTATTCCCATGCCACGATTTTGGGCGGGGACACGGTCATTGGACAAAGCAGTGTGATTGGTGGAAACGTTTGGATGACTAAAAGCGTCCCGGCCTATTCTTTGGTGTATCATAAGAGTGAAGTCAAACTTGATCAGAAAAAACAAATGAGTGAACAGCAGGAGCTACATTATGAAATATGATTCTATTTTGGACACGATCGGAAATACACCGGTCATTAAAATCACCTCCTTCTTTCCAGAGGCGGTGACAAAAAATCTGGAGATCTGGGCAAAACTTGAACGCGCCAATCCGGGCGGCTCCATCAAAGATCGCATCGCCGTCGCGATGATTGAGGTGGCAGAAAAAAAAGGTTTGCTCAACAAAAATACCACCATCATTGAGCCGACTTCCGGAAATACCGGAATTGGTCTTGCCATGGTGGCGGCGGTTAAAGGCTATAGGCTTATTCTCACCATGCCGGAAAGTATGAGCCTTGAACGTCGTCGTGTACTGACGATCTATGGGGCCGAATTAGTCCTGACCCCCAAGGAAAAAGGGATGAAAGGCGCGATTGAAAGGGCCTGGCAGTTAGTGCAAGAAAAAGCTCCGGCCTGGATGCCGATGCAGTTTGAAAATATGGCGAACGTAGAGGCCCATCGGAACACCACCGCCAAGGAAGTCCTGGCCGATTTTCCTACAGGGCTTGACTATCTCATTACCGGGGTCGGAACCGGCGGGCACATCACCGCCTGTGCGGAACTCTTAAAAGAAAAATATAAAAACCTAAAAGTGCTTGCCGTTGAACCGAGTGATTCACCGGTATTATCAGGAGGCAATCCCGGCCCTCATGCGCTCCAGGGACTCGGTGCAGGTTTTATCCCACCAATTTTAAATCGCGATATTTTGGACGGCATCATTACCATTCAGAAAGACGAAGCATATTCCTATGCCCGTGAAGCCGCCAAAAAACTTGGTTTGTTCATCGGTGTATCCAGTGGGGCCAGCCTTGCCGCCGTGGCAAAAAAAATCAGTGAGATTCCCAACGGATCGAAAGTCCTCACCTTCTGTTATGACACCGGTGAGCGATACCTTTCGATTGACGGGTTATTTACAACCTGATCATGGAGCATTATTGAAAAGAGGCGCAGCAGGGCGATTTCTTAAACTCGGATCTTCTATCCTTAAGGCCGGTGGACATCTTGTCAGAAGTGAATTTGACAAGAAGAAGCGGGACTTGCTTGAAAAAGTTGAAGAAGGCCTTTCAGACGCCCATGTTCTCGGCAAAAAACTTGAGGCCGCCAAAGAGATCGTACAGGTGATGGGCGAACTAAAAGGCGCCGTGATGAAGCTCGGCCAAATTTTATCGTCGAGCGGCGACCTGATTCTTCCTCCTGAAATTTCCAATCTCTTTCGTGAGCTGCAAAAAAACGCTCCCCCTATGGTCTGGACGGAAATCGAACCCGTTCTCAAGCTTGGTCTGTCCCAAAAGATCAGCTCCATTTTTAAAGAGATCGATCCCGTGCCGATTGCCAGCGCCTCTATCGGACAAGTTCACCGCGGGCGTTTACTGAGCGGCGAAGAAGTGGCGATAAAAATTCAGTATCCCGATGTGGTGGCGGCAATCAAAAGTGACTTCAAAAATTTGCATGTTTTAAAATCAGTTTTGACGAAGATCTTGCCCTTTGATGTGGATGTTAATCCTATCCTTAGGAATCTCAAGGAAAGCATCCTGGCCGAATGTGACTATTTGAAAGAGGCCGCGAACGCGGATCTTTTCCAGTCCACCTACGCCCAGAAATACCAGTACATGATCTTTCCGCAAGTTATTCCGACGGCCTCCAGCTCGACCGTGCTAACCATGAAGCTCCTAGAAGGTGAATCCCTAGAGCAAACATTGGGACGAAGCCAAGCTGATAGAAATGAGCTGGGCCGTAAGCTCTATGATTTTCATCTTGACTGCTGCTATACCACGGGGCTCCTGCACGGCGACCCCCAAAATGGCAACTATCTTTTCAAGGGCGAGCAAATTATCCTCTTGGACTTTGGTAACATTCAAAAATTATCCCTGGATTTTAGAAAACACTACATCGGCTTTTTGCGCGCGATTGAAAATGTTGATATGACGGCGTATAGGAAATATGGGAAAGCTTTGGGCATTGTGAACGACAAGGATGACGAAGAATTTCTCGCGAAACATTTTACCTTGGCTTCGGGTTTATTCTCACCCTTTGATCGCCCCGGCGTTTTCCCCCCTCCCCTGGATAATCCGTTGCAGCTCATCCACACCTTTGTCAAAGGGCTTAAAATTCGAGGCACTCATCGGCCGTGTGGCGAGCTTGCCGCCATTGACCGCACTCATCTTGGCCTCTATACCAAACTCCGCGCCTGGAACTCGCACCTGGACTGGAAAGGGTCCAAGGACCGGGTCTTTCGGGAATTTGAAAGCCAACTCTAGAGATGATTGAGCTGACTGTGAATATAGGTGAATAGGTCTTTCTTGTCCGCCAGCTTATAGCGAAGGGCCTTGCGTTTTTTCCCTTTTTTCGTCAGACTTCCATCGCATAACGCCCCACTCTCATCGGCCCCTGCAATAATTTGGGCAATCTTTTCTGAGGTCGCAAGCTCTCTATCCTTTTTGTATTTGCTTAGATATTTGTCCATGAATTTCGTAGCGGTCTGACCTTCCCGGGCCTGAGCAATAACCTTGATCAGAAATCCATTTTGAACTAACTTCACAATATTCCTAATCTCCCAACCGATAGCGAGGGCCACACCGCCTAGCCAGCCAAAATAGACCCCAAGGAGTACCGGCTCAACAACGCCCACCAAGGCACCGGCCGTAATCGCTTCCACGCCATATCCAATCCCGGCACCGGCAAACCCGCCACCAATAACATCGACGGGGGCCAAAGGTAATCCCAGCCCCATGGATATCCATAGATGATTTCGTCTCCTCACGTACTCATCAAGACAGGATCTATTGGTATCAATCGTACCCTCTTTCAGCATCTTCCTGACATGGTTGACGCTCTCAACCATGTCACTCTTTTCACCCGCAAAAACCTGCGGGACAAAAAGGAGTACAAGACAAAGGGACAAGATAATATTTTTAATCATGCCGACAGGAATAGCCGGACGAGCTTTCAAAAGCAAGGGTCAGGAAAGATGATGAAGAAATTACAGAGCGTGAGAAATAAGTTACAATAATGAAAAGACTGACATTTTGGAGATAAATGTATGAAATGTCCTCACTGCCAAGTCGAGATGGGACGTCGCGTGGCCAAAAACCAAAAAGTCGTCCTTGATCAATGTCCGACCTGTAAGGGACTCTGGCTGGATGATAAGGAAGTGGATTTTTTCGTCCAGGAGAAGAGCTTGCTGGAAAGCTACTATAGAAATGGCCTGGCCCACTCTGCTCTTAGCGAGCGGACGTGCCCCAAGTGCCAGAAAAAATTGATCGCGGGAACCTTGCCGAATTTTGAAATTCAAATAGAGGCCTGCAGTCTTTGCCATGGTATCTTTCTGGATAATGGCGAGCTCTATACCATCATTCAAAGATCCACGGACCCCATTCGAAAAAGCGTGCTTAAAAGTAAGACCATCAGAGATAAAGAAGACCTACCGAATTTTTTCAAACGGGTTCTGGATGCCGACGAGGAAGTGGTCTGGGCCGAAGCTCCGCACCCTTGGGGTTACTTCCTGCCCATGCTGGTGGCACCTCTTTTTATCCTCGCCACTCTCCTTGGCTTTCAATCCATTCAGAGACATTTACTGAGGATAGACCCGCGCAGTATAGACATACCTCTTCCTTCCGAGCAGATCGTGATCGAAAAGTTAAATATTATTTTTGCGGTCTTTGCCGTTCTTTATGCCCTGGTATCCCTTTTGCGCTACCGCAACACCTACTACTGTCTCACCAATAAACGATTCATTGGCAGCAGTGGAGTTTTCGGAATCGATTTTGTATCCATTGATTACTCGCGCGTGACAGACTTGCAACTCAACGTCGGAGTCCTCGATCGCATTCTCGGAACGGGAAGCGTCTATATCCACACCGCCAGTGACACCGCTCATGTCCCAAGGGTGGGCCGCTTCCATCCGCATAAAATATTTTCCGTCGCTGATCCTTACTCCGTCTTTAAACTAGTTAAGTCACTCTGTTTTAGAAATAAGTGAGAAAATCCGATGAAAGTTCAGAGCATCGCTTTATGCCTGTGGGCCATACTTCTGCTCTCGCCCACACCATCGACCGCGCACACGCGCGCCGAGGCCAATATCACCGTCACCGTTCATTCCGGCGATGCCGAGACCGTTGCCAACTTTGTTTATGAAGGTGATGTGGAGGTCTCAGAAGAGGTGGCGATTATTCCTGACTACTCGCTAACACCCGAGGTGGCCCAGAGTAAGGCGCAGGTTTTATCCACGATGCTTCTAGAAGGTCGCGGGCTCAGAACTCAAGATGGAACACTCTGCACCTGGCAGTCTCCTATCGCCGCCGTGGTCAATCGCCAACTTTATCTGAAAGCGGAAGCGCACTGTCCTGGCAAAGTCACCGCCCTTAAGTGGTCCGTGAGCGCCGTGGACGGTCTGAGCGATGGCCTTTTGTATCTCGGGAAACTTGATTGGGACGGAAATCAAAAGGCCTTCGCCGTCGACAAAGGGGCCGGTGATATCACTCTCTCCTCCGGCCCGAGTTCCCTGACCGGATTTATAAGAATGGGGATCGAACATATCGCGGCCGGAGTCGATCACATTTTTTTTGTCCTAGCGCTGCTCTTGGGCGGTGGCGGATTCATCGGTCTTCTTAAGGCCGTGACGGGCTTCACTCTCGGACATTCTATCACTCTGGCCATTGCCACCTTCGGAATCGCAAGTCCGCCCTCAAGATGGATTGAGTCCGCCATTGCGCTTTCCATTGTCTACATTGCAACTGAAGATCTTTTCGGCCGTGGCCGCCGTCATCGCTGGTTGATCGCCGCCATCTTCGGACTTATCCACGGCTTTGGCTTTGCCGGCGCGCTACGAGAGCTGGACCTCCAGCGTGGCCAGCTCGTTTCTGCCCTGCTGGGTTTCAACATCGGAGTGGAGTTAGGCCAAGCACTTTTTGTCATTGTCCTCTTCCCATTGATCATGCTGGCCGAACGCGCCGGGCGTACCGGCCACTGGATTCAGAGGAGCATCATGATGGTCATTTTGCTGATGGGAAGCTGGTGGTTTGTCAGACGGGCCTTTGACATTTAAAAATATCACCACTCAGTTAAAAACTTTCGGTCGGATAATTTTGAGCTTCTTCTTGTCATTGAGTTTCGCATGGAAGTGAACGGCTGCAGTGTCTACCAATGAACCATCCTGAAACTGGCAGAAGGTCTGCTGATTTTCTTTGCTGTCGGTGCCCAAGACCACCAGTCCTTTCATACTTTCTTTGCAGATCACCGCACCGGGATTGGCACCACCTTTTAGATGATTTTCCAGTCCATTTTTATAGGCCAGAGCAAGCTTGTCCAAGGCCTCACAAAGTAAATTGGGATTATCGCAACGATTATTGGCCCAGGCCTTTTTATCTTCGTGATAGAAAAATTTGTGATACTTGTCATTGATCAAATACGACGATGATTCCGTGCTCAAGGCAAGGCGACTCCAGATCATCCAACACACGGCCATTAAGCTTAATCTCACAATTCTTTCACCTTTTTAAAGTGCGGTACTCGTATCAAACATGTTTTGCAGAAGGACCTGCTCATCCACCCAAATACTTCCGACACTTTCCTCACACTCGCTGTGAGAAGGTGGGGTGGTATGAGAATAGCCGGAACATTTCTGGCCCCAGCTATTGCGAATGAGATACTGTCGACGCTCACCTTGGCAACGGACCCCGACCAACACCGACGAGTGGGCCCCGCAGCCCTGCACACTGTCGATTTCCGTGTCCGATTCAGAGTTGGCTTCGCCGATGAAATCAATAAACATTTCGGCAAGGGTGGTGTTTCCTTCCACCGCAGTCAAAGCGGGCGTCACATCCCCGCAGAACGACTTTGCGGTGGTAATCAATGACAGAGGAAGATTTCCCTTACTTTTCTCATCGCTTGCCTTGAGAAGGGCATTTTGCATGTTCGCCTCACCGGCCGAACCACTGATGAGCGGAACAACTCTCGTCTCAATACAACTGGTAAGCTTTTCAAGCAGTGATTTTAGGGCCACCTGCGACTTCCCCGTCAGCGTCGCAATCTTGGCACGCATCATCGGGATAATGGTATCTCGAGAATGCGCCATAAGGAGTCCCACCTTACCTTGCTTGGACAGGCGCTTCCAGCTTCGCAAAACATTTCCGTTAGCCGGGTCGGGAAAGGTGCCGTGAAACTGTTCGGGTTTAGTCGAGTCAAACATATTGGAGCAGTAGCCAATTCCCAGCGGCAGCACTCGATTGCTGGTGAAATGATTGCGTAAGCGGGTGCGAAGCTCATCGGTCTTTAATTCGGTATTGCGGGTACAGGTAGGTCCGGCATTGACTCCCGGCTCGCGCGGCGTGCAGCTATTTTCCATGACAGCGGCAAAAAATTCGCCGGGATTATTGGCGCGCAAAATACGAGTTATAACTTCAGTGGAAGGCAATCTCAAATAGGGCCGCAGGGCCGCATCGGTCATGGCGCACATTTCAACCCCAAACTCCCGTCTCGTTCTTTGCTCAGGAGTTTCATTTCCCAGGAGGGTGCGAATGCCATTAACCAGCACATATCCCTCACGATCCGGGCGGGAAACAAATCGATCATAGAGATCATTCATCTGGGAAAACCAGGCCGAACCGCTATCACTCGTGGCCTTTAGACGGGTGTAAAACTCTCCACAGCCCTGGCAGTAACCAAAACGATTGGCGGCCTTGAGTGCATCGCAAGGGTCTCCCCCATCTTCCACCACGGAATCTGTGCCGCTCTTAACCGGCGCGCTTTCGGCATCGCGAACTTTATCCACCGCCAGCGAAATCGGACAAAATTTCTTATTGGGAAATTTAGCACTGGCCATGAGGGAGGCCGAGCAGGCAAAGCAAATGCCCATATGACCTTGGTCAACCACCGGAATACCCTGCAAACTTCCACTGCCCGCATCCAGACGAATGGGGGCCGCCGGGCACTCGCCGGTCCCCCGGGCCAGCTCACTTTGCCCCAAGGATATCAGCCCAATCAATATCAGCCTTTTTAAAAACCCCATAAACACCATCATGCTTTTCGGAACTTTTCGTGCCTGTAGTTAATTGTATCGCGATCCTCTTGAATTCACTTAGCAAAAAGGTTTTTTTCCCGTGATTTCAATTAATTAGTTTCGTTTGGGCCCGAGAGTTCCGCCCAACATACCGGTCATGACATTTCCCGATCAAGCTGTTCCTGCTTGGCCTTCATCAAATCGTAGATGGTGGCCATCAAAACGGGAACATCTTGGAGCGTGAGTCCTCTTGTTGGTATGGGGGACAGCGCTTCCCCGATGATTTTGCCGCTCCTCCATTTCGAGAGATCAATTTTATTAGTGTAGGAGCAAAAGACAATAGGTACGATGGGAACCTGGGCCTCGACGGCGGTAATAAAGCCCCCTCTCTTAAAAGGTAGCAGGCCCCGGCCGCGGCTGCGGGTCCCTTCCGGCATCAGCCATACGGAGATTTTTTTCTCGGTAATATTTTTGGTCACGGCCTGCATGGAGGCCTTGGCCTTTTTGGGATTGTTGCGGTCGATAAAAATATTTCCTGACAGCCAGAAAAATTGGCCAAAAATCGGAATCCATTTCACCTCCCTTTTTCCCAAAAGTACGGTGCGAGGTAAAACGAAGGCGGCGCCGGGGAAGATATCCAAATTATTTTGATGGTTGCTCATATAAACCGCAGGGCCAAGATCACTTAGCATATCAATATTTCTTTTCTCAAAGGTGATGCCCAAGATCTCAAAAGACTTAAAAGCCAAGATTTTGGCACATAAATAGAGATTGTTCGGATTGTTCGGTCGAATAAGACAAATCATGATTCCGATGGTGAAACTCGCTGCCATGTAGAGGAAGATGAGACAATATCGCAGCATTTTAAGCATTCAGCAGGCCTTATTACCAAGATTCGTCTTTGAGCTGATAACCGGTCAATTCTAATTTCCACACGATAACATCGCCATAATGGGCCTGCAATCCTTGATATTGCGGTCTAAGTGATATTTCTGTGGTGATCAGGAGATTCAATTTCGAAAAATTATTTTTAGCTATTTTGTCCGAGGAGTACTCGCTTCCTTTGCGATCTTACTGCCCTTGAACTGCATAGAATTGCGTTTGACAATTTTTGGCAAAATGTTATATTGCCAATCATCCAAAAACTTTTTTCACAGGGAGGCCATTATGAAAGTAAAAAATAATTCAGTTTCAAGAAAAATGGTTAATGGTCTCCGTCCATTTTTTCTTATCTAATTTTACAACGGGGACCTCATTATAATTTGAGGTAATCCATGAGTTCATTGAATTCAATGAAAAGGCAGAGCTGCGTTTTTAAAGCACGAGTTCTGCATGAAGAAAAAAATTGTTACGAAGTGAAAATTGAAAGTGAAGTGGTGAGAGCGGTTGTCAGCGGAAAAATGCGTCACGATGCCCTGGTGCCTTCCCAACTCCCAGCGGTGGGAGACTATGTGATGTGTACCTACGAACCTCATAACTCTTTGGCGCGCATTGAAGAAGTTCTCCCGCGCAGCACTCATTTAACCCGCAAGGTCGCCGGCGATGCGTATAGCGAGCAAATTCTTGCCAGTAATTTGCAAGTCGTTTTTTACCTGACATCGCTAAATATGGACTTAAATCTGAGACGTCTTGAGCGCTATCTGATCATGATCCGCGACGGAAAAATTACCCCCGTAGTTTTGCTGAGCAAGGCCGATTTAGTCGACGCTCAGACGATTGAACAGGCGGTAAAAGATGTGAAGGCGGTGGCCCCTAGCGTGGAGGTGTATGCTATCTCGTCTCAACATACGGCCAGCATGGACGAATTGAAAAAATATTTTGTCCCGGAGGCCACGGTGGCCTTTCTCGGCTCCTCGGGGGTTGGCAAATCAACGTTGACCAATTTTTACTTAGGGCGTGAGGTCCAGACGACTCAGGAGATTGGGGAAGAGCGGGATAAAGGTCGGCACACCACCACCTCCCGTTCTTTATTTTTTCTTGCCAACGGCTGCGCCATTATCGATACGCCCGGCATTCGCGAAATCCAGCTTTGGGAGGGTGACAGCACCGGGGTGGACGAGCTGTTTGCCGATATCCTGGATCTCCAAGGCCGTTGCCAGTACAGCAACTGCGGCCATCAGCACGAACCTGGGTGCCAGGTCCAACTGGCGATCGAAGAGGGGCGCTTGGATCGGGCGCGTTTGAAGAGTTTCTTAAAGCTGGCACGCGAGCAGAGCTACATGCAGCTGAAGCTGAATGCCACCACTCGAAGGCAGCAAAAAGAAATCTGGAAAAAACGCGGACGAACTTATCGGCGGGGGCGTAAAGCGGAATGGAATTTACAAGGGTGAGCTGGAAAGCCGATCCAGCTCGCTGGCCACCACACTAAATTCAACCGCCGAGAGGCATTCAACAAAGAGTTGTTGTTCCTTGATCGCCTTGAGTTGGGCCTGGGCCTTAAGGCGATCTCCTTGCTCATCATAGCAGCTGGCGACTTTGCGCAGTCTCTGAGAGACCTGGTCAAGATTCGGGCAGCGCCATTGTCGGGTGGAGCGATAGGTCTTCTCGCCAATGTGAGTAAGCTTCTCCTTCATACTAATGTCCGAGGCCACCTTCCCAATGCAGTCTCCTGAGGCGCGCCCATCGCCGTGAGCTGCAGCCTCAAGGGCAATAATAGGCGAGCAAAGCACTACGCCGATAACAATTCCCCCGGAGAAGGTCAGGGCGACATCGGCCGAGTGCCCGACTCCGGTTAACAGATAGCTCACGGTGGTTCCCACAATTTTTTTCGTTGAATTGGCCAATTGCCCGGATAGACTTTGCTCACGTTCGAAGGCCTGAACACAATTGCCATCCACCAAACTTTTCTCGACCAAGGCCTTTTCCTTGGAGGAACCGCAGCTACTCAGGAAGAAAAGAAAAATTATAATTTTTGTCATAACCCCACCAAGACGCTCAGTAATTCAAAAAATTTAAATCGAATTCATTGTCGCCGATAAGTTGGGATATGCAAAAAGTATTTTACTGCTTGATCATCCTGGCCCTATTTTCCTGTGGCGAGAAAAAGCTTGGTCCAATCCCTGACCTGACTTCCCTCACTCAAAGCAATTTTGTCTTTCCTTATTTAAGGGTGGTGAACGGTCAGCTCTCCGCCGATCCCAGTGGCGAATTTAGCGGCAATGAGGTTCCCGTCAAGCTGATCGGGGCGGTCATCTCAAATGCGGTTTCCGGCACCAACGGTCCCAAATATTACAAGTACGATAACGGCACGAGCACCGACTATCACGATTCCTTCTGGACTCGGACCGCGAAGATGAGCGACCCCCACGCCTTTTTAGACCTGGTCGTTGCCGATTTGCTGGATGCCGGACTCAACTCCACCCGCGTTGTTCTCAACTACTGCGAGACGGGAGGCGGCTCGGTTGGAAATGGTGTCGTCGGCTGCGCGGTGGCCTTTGATCAGACTCAGTTCACACGCATAATCTCCCTCATTCAATATTTTGTCGGCAAGGCCCAGGAGGCCGGCATTGTGGTTGATATCGATCTGTTCGACCAGTTCACCATGGGCAGCGATGATGCCGAAAATCGGGTATGGATGAGTGCGCTGATTGAGGCCTTTAAGGATTATCGCAATGTCATCTGGGGGCTGCAGAACGAACCCGTCGCTCGCGTCTGGCGCGATACCATTCCCAATAATGTCGTGGCGAAGTTGGCCACCACCGTTTCCTGGTACGACATGACGGCCGATTACATGCGCACCAACGACGTTGATTCCCAAGGACGACGCCGCCACATGATCGGGTTGGAAGATATTCACGCCAGCGTTTTGGACGCTGTGACGATTTCCAAATACGATATCGCCTTCATGCACCATGGAAATCGCACCGCCGCTCCCGGTGGCTACCTGGATGCCGTCATCTATAAGGCCCGGGAAAAAAATGTCAACCTCTCCATCATTTTGAATGAGCTGGCCTGTACCGATACCGGGGCCACGGGAATCTGCCGGACAGATGAGGCCCTCAACGAGTATTTTAAAGTCTCCATCCGCAGCATTAATAATCGCCTGTTGAAAAAATTTGGCTCGGCCAACGGCGGGGGAACCAATGTCAGCGTCGATGGCGGCATGGTGTGGACCATGTACGACTCCTGCGAAGAAATCACCTCAGGCGTGTGCGATATTGCCGCCGGTGATGCCGATCACCAGCGATCCTGGGGCGTTTTCTCCTGCCTCCCCGACCAGACCTGCACCAATCGAAAACGCAGCGGTGCCGTGACGGAGCTGGCCGGCATCAGCTTCAAGACCAACTTCAAAGCGCTCGTCGCCCCCACGCTCGAAGGCACCTTGGTTCGAGGAGCGGGAACCAGTAAAAATCTTTGGGATGTCACTCTCCTGGGCCCCATTTCCAACAACATCGCCGCTAATGTCTGGAACTATTGGGCCGTCAATCCCGCCCACTTCGATTTCGACGCTTATACAGTATCGGCGGCCAACGACTCGCTTAAACTCAGCAACTACGCCCGCCCCTATTGCTGGGGTGACCGCCAGACCGGCCCCCTGCAATTTGACGGCAATCCCTACACCGATGATCTCAGCGATAGCATTGATGTATTTTTAAAATTCGATCTGCTGGATAAAAATGGTACCAGCAATCCCATAAAGAACGGCATTGTGGTGATCGATCTGGTTCGTGACAATGATAGCGCTCTCCCCTATGCCCCATCACTTTGGGGCAATGACATCGTTGGCCTGGGTGATAATATTCCCGACCTCAGTTTTAAGCGACTGAATATGGAGGAATTCCTGCCCGGGCATTTTGAATTCAATCTCTCCCAGATCATGCGCGACGAAGGCATGACCGGCACTCAATTAATCGGACTAAATTTTGGTTTTTATGAAAAAACCAATGCCCTTTACCCCGGTAACAACGCCAGTTGCACTGATATCACCGGCTACGGTGGCAGCGACGCCGATGCCGCCGCCGTTTTCAAAGAGATCAAGCTGGAAAGTCATACCATGACCTATCAGTAACATTCGACACTACGATCTTCATAGCCACGAAAAATGAACAAATTTTTCATAGAAGTCCCCCGACATCATTCTAGTTGAACTGATGTCAGGGGAAGGATTGGGCAAATTTTGCTTACTGCGCGTAACGCTTTTTAAAATCTTCAGAGGCCTTCTTTCGTGCGGCCTTTTCTTTTTCAGACGATTTCCCAAGGTACCAGCGATGCATATCGCTATTTAAAATTTCATTCATTTTGGCTTCGACTTCTTTGGCCGCAGATTTTTTATCCCCGCCTTCGTCCTTACCTTTGCTGATAAGATGGCGAAGCTCAGGAATAAATTCGTCGTAGAAACGATGGGCAACCTCATACATCCCGTGCCATTGGGTATAATCGGGTCCCATCATGGCTGCGCCATGGCGCGCTCGGCGACCTTCATGATGCCACAGAAAGTAATAGGTAAAATCAATCTTCTCATCAAAGGTGGTGTCGGGAGTAATCAGCGATTTGGCGTTGAGCATTTTATACAACTCGGTGGCCGGCTTACCAAATTTGTCATTATACAGATTGACCATATTGTCATATTGGATATACCAGTTGCTCACCCATCCTTTGGAGTGACAACTCTGGCAGACGTCTTTCATGTCATCACGTCGCTTCTCCCAGGGAACAATATCCTTGTGACCAAATTTTTTCGCGGCCTCATCAATTTTTTCCGAAACAGGCGGTCTCAGAGTCCAGGAAATTCTCTTCCCCACATCATGGGTTCTCTTAAGGGTTTTAGTGGCACCCATGTGGCAAGAGGCGCAGGTCGGCCCTTGCTCATAGTGTTTACCGGGAATCCAATCCTGCTTCTCCATTCCTTTGGCAAAACGTGTTCGGTTGGCGGCAAAGGCAATGCCATGTTTGGACTCATTGTAAATCTCGATTTGCGGATGATCAGGCCCCATATGGCAGCGGCCGCAGTTTTCAGGCATGCGGGCCTGGGCGATTGAAAAGTCGTGACGTAGGTGACAGGCGGAACAGCTTCCCTTGGAGCCGTCTGGATTGAGTCGCCCCATCCCCGTATTGGGCCAAGTTTCTGGATCAAGCTTGCCTGGGCCCAAAACTTTTATTTCTGAACCGTGGCATTGCAAGCAACCCGAAATAGCGACAGCAGAGCCCTTTAATTTATTGCCATTTTCATCATAGGTGACATGGCCTTCCACCACTTCTGCTAAAACGTTATCGAGGCTTCCGAGAATTTTTCCGGCGTCGGCGTGATGGCTATTTTGAAATTCGGTGGACTCTTGCTCATGGCAGGTGGCGCAGTCTTTAGGCGTGACGATAGTTGCAATCAAAGTTCCTTCATGCATAAAAGCATCAGGCCGTTCTTTGGTTGAACCGTGACAGTCGAGGCAGCTTACTCCGACTCCTGAATGTCGACTGAGCTTCCACTGTCCGACGATGCCAGGCGTGGTTTTTTGATGGCAATCAACACAACCTTTCCCGTTCCCTCCGACGGATTTTTTTGCAAAGGCCGAAGGCATTAACAATAGCAAAACGATAGCGCATAGCGCTACGTGCAAGACTTGACAATTTTGCAGTTTTTTCACTGAATACTCCCGTTTAGATTTTAGTAATTATTGCTGAAGAAAGCATAAGTGGAAAAAGCAGGCCTTTCACTGATCTAAATCATTATTTTTTGATTTTATTTTTAGATGCGGCGCGCATTTAAAGTCTTGGCTTTCTGCCCTTTTACAAAAGTATTACTTGAGTGACCCTTAAACTCCGTGAAACAATGCGCAAAACGAATGTCAGCAGCAAGGAGTTTGAATGGATTTACCAGTCATCATTCAAGGAGGAATGGGTATCGGCGTATCAGACTGGCGTCTTGCCAAGGCCGTATCCTTACTTGGCCAACTTGGCGTCGTTTCAGGCACAGGCATTAACACCGTCTTAATTCGAAGACTTCAAGATGGTGACGGCCAAGGTGATGTTCGCCGTGCGATGGCCCATTTTCCCGATCAAGACTATGCCCAAAATGTTCTTCAACTTTATTTTTTACCTCAGGGCCGCTCACAGGGAAAGGCCTATAAGCGATGCTCACTACCTACCATAGATGCGCCCCTCTCCCTGCAGCGGCTCAATGCTTTGGCCAGTTTTGTCGAAGTCTTTCTCGCCAAGGAAAATCATGCAGGAATGATCGGCATCAACTTTTTAGAAAAACTTCAGACTTCAAATCTTTCTGGAATTTACGGTGCCATGCTGGCCGGGGTTGACTACGTGCTGATGGGAGCAGGAATTCCCCGTGAAATCCCAGGCGTCCTGGACAAGTTTGCGACGCAAACAGAGGCCACTATCAAAGTTTCCGTTATTGGAGCGAGCTCTCCATCCGATATTCGCGCCAGCTTTAATCCCCCTGAGATTTTTCCAAAGGCCAGCGAACTGGCCTTAAAAAGGCCAAAATTTCTGGCCATTATTTCGTCGGACACCTTGGCCTTGCACCTGGTGCGAAAGGCGACGGGCAGTGTAGAAGGTTTCGTGATCGAAGGGGCCACGGCCGGTGGCCACAATGCTCCCCCACGAGGGCCGTTACAGCTCAGCACACTCGGTGAGCCGATTTATAGCATTAATGACGAACCCAATTTAGCGGCTTTTCGAAAAATCGGACTGCCCTTTTGGTTGGCGGGGACCTTTGGCTCTCCCGAAAAAATTGGCGAGGCACTGAAACTGGGTGCCACCGGCGTGCAGGTGGGAACAGCATTCGCGTTTTGTAGTGAATCGGGCGTCTCCTCATCTTTGCGCCAGGCCGTCATTGATAAATGGTGCGATACCGGAAGCGCAAAACCCCAGGCGGTGTTCACCGATCCCTGTGCCTCCCCCACCGGATTTCCCTTCAAGGTGGCCCCTCTGGCCGGGACCTTATCCGAGCTTTCGCTCTACGAAGCGCGGCCTCGAAAGTGCGACGTCGGATATCTTCGCCAGCCCGCACTACTGAGTGATGGTAGTATCGTTTATCGTTGCCCGGCAGAACCTGTGGCCGATTTCCTTAAAAAGGGCGGTCTGGCGGAAGAAACCATGAATCGCAAATGTCTGTGCAATGCTTTGATGTCAAATATTGGCGTGGGTCAAACTCAAGATGATGGATACGAAGAGCTGCCGCTACTCACGGCAGGCGATGATCTCACCCACTTAAAACAATTTCTTCGCGCCGGGAATCGTAGTTATAGCGCCAAGGATGTCATTGAGCATTTGACGACTTAAAATCTTTAAAGCGGTTTCGCGTATTTCAGCATTTCATTTAAAATTTCGCGCCCAAGGCCCACATCATCCTCATCCGGGCAGTTAAAACCTTCAGGAATGTGAAAATGTTTTCCGTTGCTCACTTTGTAATCTGGCGGCAGACCCAAAGCTCCCCAAGGGTCCTGACCACCGCTCACGTACATCATGGGGACTTTTAAATTTTTTACCATTGTTGTAAGGGACCATTGGTTACCGATAGCGCCAGGTGATAATGGCCCAAATAAGGATCGGCATTCTGTCACAAAATCCTGGAGTCTCTTGCTGAAAATACTCAGGCCCGCGCTGGCCTCGGCGAAAACACCAAGCTCAGTGCACTGCTGATATTTTCCCACCCGCCAGCCATATTGTCCGCTGACGGCTTCGCTTCGCGACAGGGTCTTTTTGCTGATGGCCTCGACGAAGTGCCAGGCCTGACTTTTGGCAAAGAAAAAATCCATGGCATGCAGAATCGGAAAAAAAATGCCGCTCGGGAGATAAGACAATAACTTGAAGTACGGAATGAGAGAGGCAAATCGAGCTTGCTCCGAAATACCATAGACAATGGCAATGAGAAACTCACGCTCCTGCCAATGGGGACTGTAGAGAGGCGCGGGCGAGAGATTATTTATATGAGTAGCGAGGCGGACATAAAAATCTTCCCCAAATTTTTCGCGCACCTTTTTGTCATAAGCATCCATCACAAAGGGCCATTCTATCAGGCCACTCGAGGAAAGAATGACTTTCATGTCATCAGGATAATGGGCCGCCAGATTGATGGCCAAACTTCCTCCGTATCGATAACCGGCCACCATCCATGGCCCGTCGTAGGTTTTCTTCAGCTCTCCGATCACCCGATGATAGTCTGCAAGCGCCTGACTGATTTTTATATAAGATGGTGTGGATTGATCTCCGTCGTCGGTCACACTCTGCCCCAGACCTCTGTGCTCCGCTTGAATGAAGATGACATTATCAGGTCGGCCGTACTCGCGAAAGAGTCTTGCCATGAATCGGTCCGTGGTATCCTCGATGGCCAGATGGAAGAAAACCGGAGAATGAGGGCCCGCGCCCTTCGGTATGAGGATATCGATATTTTGACTAAACTTAGCACCCTCTGGATTGCCATGATCAACAGGTTGAAGGACGGAGGTGTGAGTAATCGTGAAATCTTCAGAGCTGCGAAAGAGATAAAGGCCCAGGGAGAGAGCAATCAGGATTCCGAGCAGGTAAATTCCAACTTTCATGAAATTAAATCCACATCATCATATTCAACTTCCAACACTTCCGCCGCTCTAAATTTTCTAAAGAAAATGAGATAATAAAGTAGCGCGCACAAAATACCAAGGCCATAACCGAGAAAATGACTTAAATAGCTGACCTCGGCCTTCAGCGTATCGGGAATGAACAGGATAAGCGAAACTCCCAGGACTTTAAGAAAACGACGTCCCCAGGATTCACGTCGATCGATTAAAAAAGACAAGGTCATCCAGGCGGCCCCCATCCAATGCACGACACCTGAAACCCCGATTAGATAACTTTCCTGAGGCATGGTCTTTAAGACAAGGAAATTGATTCCTCCTCCGGCAAAAAATCCCAGCACGGGAAAAAAGAAAACACCAAAATAGCTTGAAAGATAATAAGCAAAGGGCAGAAATAAAATAAGATTGCCCATGACATGCTGGACATCGGCATGGGCAAATAAGGTTGTCCACAGTCTCCAAACTTCGAGCTGCCTAAACACCGTCATGGATGAGGCAGGCATCAGGCGATTGGCATCAAAAAAATCGTTTAAGTAGAATAATGTTCCCATCAAAAGTATCGCGGTGGAAAAAAAGGTCGAATAGAAGGCCTTCCTTCGCGGTTTGCGGGTTAACCAGTTTTCCTTAATTGTCGTCGTCATTTTCATCGAGCCAAGATGGAGTTCATTTGCACGATGGCAAGGGCCACGTGATATGGCACAGTTATACCAGAAGTTTTTTGCGGTTGTTGCGCGAGACAGGAAGTTCAAGGCCATTTTTTAAGACAACCCACATGTTCTCTCCTCGCTTGATCTCCTGAATGTGGGCCTGAGATACGAGGATATGGCGGTGAATACGGGTAAATTGAGTGCCGTTAACCTGCTTCTCGAGATAGGACAGGGATAAATCAATCAGCTTTTCGCCGTCTGCGGTATGGGCGTAAGTGTAATGCTCGCGGCTCTCAAAATGAGAAATGAAAGACAAGGGGATAAATTTAACTCGATCCCCGACCTTATAGGTGATCTTGTCAAAGGGAAGACCGCCTCTCCTGAAGGAAGATTCTAGCTGTTCAAGTTTTTTTTCCTGAGAATGAAGCATCAGTGTTTTTTCCAGCGATTGATCAAAGCGCTTCTGATCAAAGGGTTTAAGCAGATAGTCACAGGCATTTTCGGCGAAGGCCCGAAGTGCAAACTCCTCGTAGGCCGTGGCAAAGACAATTTTAAAAGGTCTTTTTTCCAACTGCTGAAGCATTTCCATCCCGGTCATCCCCGGCATCTGAATATCTAAAAAAATTAAATCCGGCCGGTCACAGAATATTTTTTCCAAACCTTCAATGCCATTAGTGGCCTCAAAAATGGCCAAGGCCCCTGGAAACTTGCTGGTTGTTTCTTTCAAGTGGCGCAGGATTTTTTGCCGCGCCAAGGGCTCATCATCAATGATTAAGACTTTAAACTCAGACAATTTTCTCTCCCGAAATCCAAAAGGTGGCGAGGGTTGTCGCCCCACCTTCAATCTTAAAACCATGGCGCTCACCGTACAACAACTGCAAACGGGCCTGGGAGTTGGCCAGGCCGGTGCCCTTTCCGGGGCCGACGGCGCAATAGGAGCTTCCGGTATTTTCCACACATATTTGAATTCCCTGATTTTTGGGGACGACCGAAACCATAATCTTCCCCCCTTTCACCGAGGGCGAAATACCGTGCTTGATAGCGTTCTCCACCAAAGTTTGAATCAGAAGCGCAGGCATGTATTGATTTCCATCTGCCGTAAGTGTGAGGAAAAATTCCAGCCGCCCACCATAGCGTTTTTTTTCCAGCTGCACATATTTTTCCACCAGTGCAATTTCGGCCGAGATGGGAATAGTTTTGTGCTTTGAGTTTTCCAGAATCTCCCGGTACAGATCGGCGAGCATCTGTGCCATGCTGCCGGCGGTGGCAGGATCGCTGGCGATGAGTTCACTCAACCCATTCAAGGTATTAAAAAGAAAATGCGGCCGGAGCTGATTTTTCAAAACATGAAGCTCATTTTCA
Source organism: Bdellovibrionales bacterium GWA2_49_15 (assembly GCA_001769855.1). Classification (GTDB taxonomy): domain Bacteria; phylum Bdellovibrionota; class Bacteriovoracia; order Bacteriovoracales; family Bacteriovoracaceae; genus GWA2-49-15. Next base: position 83,786 of record MEPP01000007.1, read on the forward strand.
GCATTCAAGGCCTTAAGTTTTAAATTCTCCTCTAAAGAATTTTTGTAATAAAAATAAAACAAAAACATGAGAGTGATAAAGGTTCCGATTAAAAAAGCTCCCCCCATATTGTTTAGAGAAAAAATCCTGCCCAGGTAAATGGCAAGGAGGTAACGGGCCGAAATCAATCCTGAAATCATGCCGACAAAACTGACAAGAAAGGTAATCAGAAAATTGACCTTCATGGCCCGTCCACGCCTGATCTGAACACAAAGCAGCACCCCTTTAAAAAGACAGATGGCCAACCAGACATTGAGAAAGCACGCCACAGAAAAAATAACCGGAACGGAAAGAGTTTTGGACCAGAGGATTTTTTCGCCGGAAAGGATACTGCTGATCACATCCACGGCCATAAACATAAGCCCTACGGCCAGTGCTAGAAGCACTGACCGCATGGCCTTGAAACAATTAATGAGATAGTTTTTAACTTCCAGGCGCAACATTATTCCTGCTCCAAATCTTCTTCCCAGGAAATCAGCTTACCATTGATCTTCTTTTGCCCCAAGCGATAGAGATGATTTTGAAAGAACGTAACCGTCTCCTCCACCGTATTTTTTCCCATTTTCAAAGTGTAATGACACCAGATACTCATACAGTATCCCGCGCCAATTTTTTTGCTTCCGGAAAGCACGTCGAAATGGCCATGCTTCCCGAAATTTGCGGCCAAGGTAAATTTTTGAGTGCCGCCATTGATAAAATGATAGGTACTCTCAATTTTATTTTCCCCCACCCGCGCTTCAACCAGGTAGTGACTCTCCTGTCCGTTTTGCTCGATTCCATACCCCTTTCCGTGATAATTTCCCACTGGAAAATTGGTCATGGCCCAACTGTTGCCTACCACCATCAAACCGATGAGTAACATTGACTTTTTCATTTTTAACCTCCGTTTTTATTAATCCGTAATGGATGACGACAAGTTAAATGAGGGGACGTTATTTTGGCAGTGATCAGCAACTGAATGGTAAAAAGGTCTGACTGAATGGAAAACCTAGGGATTACCCGAGGAAAGTTCTTCATTCACGCACGGGGTCGAATTCTAAAAGTGAAAATCCACAACCAACCCATAACTCTGCAAACGCAACTCATTAGGTAGTTGAACAGCACTGGCCGATCCGGTCTGCTCCTGTGAAAAATCGACTCTCTCATACCTGAACCCGGCCCCCATTCGTCTCGAAAGATTAAAGAGGAGTTCAAGTCCTAACCCTGATGGTTTTTTATAAGTGATCTGATTGCCAGAAGTATCAGCATTTGAAAGCTCATAGTCGCCGCTCATTTGAAAATCGGCAAGCAACCGTGCAAACCTCAGATCTACCCCTAACAGCGGAGCAAGCGGCACCATCCTTGTCCCCGAGCGATTGCCTGATTGGGCGGTCAATTTGGAAGTTTGATCAATCTGCGAATAGGCACCACGGCCCCCGAGCAGGAAAAAATGGTAAATACGGACACCGAACGAAACACCTGCGGTATAAACATTGACTTGGGGAGCTTCAGCTTCTGTCGCCAATGCAGCTGTTCCGCGTGCCCCCGAGACAGATAATCCGCCAAAGAGACTCATCGCAAAGCTTGAGATTGGCGTGATTCCAAGCAGGAGACAGCACAACCACGGCCGATAATATTTTGATTTGCACATCAGAAAAGCATAATGTCTGGACTTTTTAAAGGCCAGAATATTTAATCTTCTAGCAAACCCAACCCTGGAACACTTATGCTTTTTAAATTGCTCCCCTTCTTCTTGGTATTCATCTTTCAAGCGGTCCACGCCGCCCCCATGACTCAGGAAGATCATAAGGCCTGCCGTGATGGAGTCACAGGGATGGTATTTTTTAAGTTTAAAAGCTCGTTAAGTGACACTGCCAGAAGAAGGCTGGAAAATGAAGTCGCCCAAGGGAAAAGAGATAAATCGACCATTCATCCCTTCGCCAACATTGAAAAAATTGATTGCCAGTCTATTATCTCGGAACATGCCGAAATCTATCAGAAATTTTCATCGAAATATTCCGCTTGTCTTTATGCAAACACCTTAGAGCAATTTACCAGCATCTATGCGGATGATAATCTTGATCCCAAAATAGAGCTACGAAAACAGATTAATGACAAAGTTTATTCGACATTTTCCTTCGAGCGATGCCCAAGCGCAAGATCAAGCATGGAGGGCACCCTGTACAAGCTCAGAGATGCTAAAACCGGTTTAGAGCTTTGTGAAACATCCGCCGTTGGTCTTCAGGAAATAGGCATTATCTTTCGCGATCAATGTCGACAATAGCTTTATTTCAAAAAAATAAATGACGAAGTTGGGGTTGATTCCAGCGTGCCGGCATCCTTTCATAGTAAATCTGCTCCAGCGCTTGGCCGTTCACAAATAAACCTTCATAGACGTACTCATTTTTTTGAGTCTTGCTGTATTTGGCTTCGAGGACATCCGTGGACCTGAGTTTCTGTAAAAAGGTCAGCTGATTTGTGGCCAATGGAATGTCATCCTGGCGTCTCACTCCATTTTCTAATTCGGTGGTGACCCTGACCGACACCTTCCTTGGTTCGAATTCTATCTTTCCAACTTTATACAACTTGGTGGATACGTAATTTGGCATGGAAAAAGATGCGAAAGGTGACACGGGATCAGAAGACCTTATGGAGGTATAAAACTGGGCCCCCCAGGCCGCGACTAAGAATAAAATCATAAGGAGGCATTTGTGCCAAAATCCCATAGGCCCAAATTATATCAATTTCGACCATCTTGATGATGATTTTAGGCCGTCGTCCATCTGTAATTTTTACAATCTCCTTAGCTGCCATGTAAAAATAACTCGTCCAGCGCGATGTTTGAACATGTAAGATGGCATTTTCAAATTTTCCATTATAGTGCGCAACAATATCGCGTCCACAGAATTAAGGAGTCTCACATGCAGATCGAATTAGTTAAGAGTTTGGCCCTCTCAATGATTGTAGGACTTTCTTTTTCTGCCTTGGCCAAAGACTCCGCCATTACAAAAGTTATCTACGGTAATGACAACCGCCAAGATGTTAAAGATTCCTCGCTGACAGACTTTAAGCGGCTGGCACTTTCCACCGCCGTCCAGATCAAGCAAAAATATTTTACCACTTTGACTAACGGTAATCTGCAGCTCTCCTCAACAGATACACTTCAAAGCGAGATCAACGCTTGCGCCGATGAACCTTTTGCCAAACAGCTTGCGGTAGGAAATTGTTCCGGCTTTCTCGTTTCAGCTGACCTTCTGGTTACCGCCGGCCACTGCGTGACAAGCCAGGACGACTGCGACGATGCCGTCTGGGCCTTTGACTATGCCGAAGGTAAAATTAATAATCTCCAACTGGCAAAAAAGAATGTGTACGCCTGTAAGAAAATTTTGACTCAAGCCTTGGATGATCAAACCATGAATGACTATGCCGTCATTCAGCTCGACCGCCCGGTGACTGATCGTGCTCCTCTTAATTTTCGCCTGGCCGGTTCAGTTGAAGCTGGCGAATCCATCGTTGTGGTCGGACACCCCAGCGGACTTCCCACCAAGATTTCTGGCGGGGCCACGGTTCAACAAACGAATCATCCTTCATACTTCAAGGCAGATTTAGATACCTACGGCGGGAACAGTGGGAGCGCCGTTTTCAATCAAAAGACCGGCGAGGTTGAAGGCATCCTGGTGCGTGGGGCCAAGGACTATGTCTACGACATCGGCCGTGGCTGTGCCGTCTCCAATCGTTGTGACAAAATGGACTCCGAGAATCGCACCTGCGAAGGGGAAAGCGTGAGTAGAATCTCCGCCCCGGATATCGTGGCCCTCGAGCTAAAGGACCTTGTTGAAAAAGTGCCCTCACTGGCGGCCGGTCTTGCTGATGTGACCTTCGCCGACACTCAAGGTCAGACCCTGCTCATTGCAGCTGCAAGGTATGGCAAATATCCTGTGGTTCGGGCATTACTACAAAATCCTAAGGTGGTCTTGAATAAGAAAAATTCCCAAGGCGACACGGCCTTGCATGCGGCGATCAAGGCCAACGACTACTACACCACAAAACTACTACTGGAAAAGGGAGCTGACTTTACCATCAAGGGACAGGAAAAATTGAAGGCGAAAAAGCTGTCAAAAAAATTAAACCGCGACGAACGTTTTAAGCAGCTCATGGTAAAATACGACAAATGGTATTTACCTGGGAAAAACTAATCTTGACACAAAGCATTTGCCCGAATTTCTGATTTCCGTCATGTGTTTTTAAAATCAGGCCGATTATTTACGGCAAAAATTTTCTGTTAATTAATTACTTTCCTTTTTTTAAGAGTGTACCTACAATTATTCGCAAAGTTAGTTTTGTCTGTTCTTTAATTTTAACAAGGAAAGAATTATGAAAAAGATCGTTCTACTCGTGGCCGTGGCATTTTTGTACACAGGTGTTGCCTCTGCAAAACCAGATTTCGCAAAGGCAACTGGCTATAAATGCGCTGAATGCCATACCAAAGGTATGAAGAAAGAAAATACTGAAGCCAATAAGGAAAACCCTCTCTTTCTAGTTTCATTTAATATGAATGCCGATATGGCAAAGCAAGGAACTGGCGAGTACGGCGAGAAGAAAACCGTTGTTGACTTCAAAGGCAAGAAAGCTTGCGCTGACTGTCACGATGGCAAAGGCAAATTTAAGAAATAAGCGATCTTAAGTTTAAAGCAGACTTTAAATGAAGCCCCGGAATCTGCCGGGGCTTTTTTTTTGCTCCCGGAGTAGGCGATGAAAAACAAGTTAAAAAATTATTTTGTGACCAACAGCAATCAGATCAGTGAGTATACCGTGCAGGTGTTGACTGAAATGGTTTCCCAAAAAACGGTTAACGTTCCAAAGGGAAATTTAAGTGAGCACCCCTATTTATCAATCCCTGGCGGAGAAAGTGCTGTGGTGGAAATCGTCAAGCGCGAGCTTGAAAAGCTCGGAATCAAATATGAGGTCTTCGAAAGCGTAAAGGGCAGGGCCAATATCCTTGCCACCTTTGGGGGAGAAGGAACATCCCTTCTGGTGGCCTCCCACATGGACGTGGTGCCTGCCGGCGATGGCTGGAATTCCGATCCTTTTGCCGCCTTTGTTAAGGACGGGTTTATTTTTGGTCGCGGGGTGCTGGATAACAAGGGCCCTCTTGCCGCCACTCTTGCTTGCCTTAAGGCCTTCAAAGAAAGCGGCATTCAGCTCAAAGGAAAATTCATTCTGGGTGCCATCGCCAATGAGGAATTTAGGGAGCCAGGGGAAGAGGACCCAGGACTTGAATACTTGCTCAATAATCATTTTCTCAAGCCGACATATGCCATTATCCCGGATATTGGCGAGAATATGAAAAAGATTGATATCGCCGAAAAAGGAAGGTTGCAGATCAAGGTTACCGCTCACGGTAAGCAGGCCCACGGCTCTACGCCCGATCGAGGGGTGAACGCCATTTCCCTGATGAGTGAGTTCCTGGTCAAAATGAAAAAATTTAAGATGAAATATAGGGCGCATAAATATTTGAAGTCTCCCACCTTTAATATTGGAATCATCAAAGGAGGCCAGGTATCTAACATTGTACCAGCGCTCTGTGAGGTGACACTCGATATAAGATCTCTTCCAGGACAAACGGCCCAAGGAATTGTCAAAGAATTGAAAACACTTTCCAGGGGGATCAAAGGCAAATTTGAGTTTAAAATTGAAGGTTGCTCGCTCCCTCACGAAGTAAATCCAGATAATATTCTGGTAAAGTTAATCCAAGCCAACTCAAAAAATATTTTGGGGCAGACTCCGAAACCCATTGGCATGGGAGGCGGGACTTTTGCCAAAGGCTTCAATCAAGCGGGAATCCCGGCGGTGGGGTTCGGCCCCGGCGACGATACGGCCTTTCATGTTGCCAATGAGTATGTCGAGGTAAAACAGCTTGTTCAGTTCGCTCATCTGATAGGTGCCATCGCCATCGACTTACTTAACTAAGAGCGAGAGAGCACTTTCTTTAATGACAATAATATTCTTCTTTGATGTATGTGGTTCTTGTTGAAGGTAGGTCTCTGTAGTTAAAGTGAATACATAAAATCAAGGAGGATCTATGCCAGAAACAAAAATCATCAAGACTGTAAAATCCATTTCACCTAAGCGCGTTTTGAAGAAAGCGCAAAAAAAATTAAAAGTGCTCAAAGGAACAGGCAAAAGTGCAATGAAGAAAATGAAAAAAGCCGCCTAGCGCGTTTATGGCCTCGGCCCTTCTTTCCAGGTCAGAATCTCGAAGGGAAAGCTCAAGGTGATAACCAACTCGGTTGTGGAATATTTGGTAAAGACAGCACCATCGCCCAAGAACGTGGTGGTGGTAATATCGCCAAAGTTTTCATTTCGCTTGTCTTTGAATTTACGCATGATCAGCTTGCGATATTCCAGATTGAAGCCAAGACTTTTAAAGCCGGTATAGGAAATAAGGGCCCCATATCCCCTGCCATAGAATTTGTCGCCCGTTTGGGTGGCCCCTTCCGGGCCGCCCAGAACTTCTGAACCATTTTGCATGAGAACAGGATCGCGATCCTCCAAAGTAACCTCTTGGTAGTAGCTTCCGATCAGACGAAAGGCCGAGGAGAGAATGAGTCCGGTGAAGATGGACTTGTACTGGGCGAGATACTGATCATGATAAGACTCGCTATTGCCATTGTCGCTTGTGGCGTCATATCGCATATCAAATCTGGCCATACTATAGCCGCCGCCAAAAAGCAGATATTTATAACTGAAGCCAACCCTGCCGCCGACCGTTGTGCCCGAGTAAGAGTTGGAAAATTTTATTGTGTTGGAGGTGGTCTCGTTGGCACTCGCGTCCCCGGTTGCAATGTGTCCAAGATAGGGCTCAAGCATAAAACCGGCCTGGGCCAAAGCTGGGAGGAGCAAAAAAACGAACATGAGGATTTTTTTTATCATACATACCCCTTTTCAAAAACCTTCCATTATATGATAGGCGATTCTCCGCTAAAAATCTCCCCAGTCGCATTGTAAGCACACCAAGCCAAGTTCTCGCCACATCTTGACCACATTCAATCGGTCTTCAACCACAAACAACACTTCATTGGAGGGTTGAATGTGCTCCAGATAGATTTCTTTTTTAATCAGCGCATCCTCTCTTCGATCTTTAGATTTTCGCATAAAAAGCTGATCATACTTCACACCATGGGCGAGCAACCATTCCGCAGTGGGTGCACGATAGCGCTCGCCTCGCCCGGTCAGGAGAATAACCCCGACTCCCTGGGCCTGCATGGCCGTTATGATTTCGGCGCACCATTTGTTGAGAATATCCTTGTCAAAGTTCTTGTTGAACTCATGCCAATTCTTTTTTTCGCCCGTTAGATGGGGCACTCGATGCTCAATATCAGCCAGCGTCCCATCTATATCAACAATAATTGTTCTCCCGCGATGCATCATTTTGCCGCTATCCCTTTGTTTTCTTGAAGAAAATATGGTTTTACCTCAGAATCTCTCTCTTAACAAAATCAAAACACATTTTTAGTTAACAGCTTGAGTCTAATTTGAGATGTATGCCCTACGCAAAATTTAGATTTTTATCTCAAACGGAGAATATCACATGTTCAAACTAACAGTTCTTTTACTAGGGCTTATGCTGGTTTTTGGTTGCCAAAAACAAGACGAACTTGGCTCTCGAAACAATCCCATCAAACTTTACTTCACCCCCTCAGTGGATGCCACGATTATCGCCTCAAATTCTCAGGAATTTTTGAAGTATATCGAAAAGGAAACCGGGCTTTTTTTTGAAACCGGTATTCCCACAAACTACATCGCGGTGGTGGAGGCCTTCGGTTCTGAGCGCGCCGACATCGCAGTCATGAACTCCTTTGGCTATCTCATGGCCAATGAGAAATATGGCGCCCATGCCAAGCTGACCGTTCTGCGCTACGGAGAAAATTTCTACCGCGGACAGATCATCGCCAACACCAAAAGCAACATCAAGGAAGTCAAAGATTTGCAAGGCAAAAAATTCGCCTTCACCGATCCCTCCTCCACTTCGGGATATATGTTCCCTCTCAAAATCCTCAAGGAAAACAAGGTCGAAACTGAATCAACCGTCTTTGCCCAAAAACACGACAATGTGGTCACCATGGTCTATCAAGGGCAGGTGGATGCCGGGGCAACTTTTTACTCTCCCCCCGCCGAAGACGGAACCATTCGCGATGCTCGAGCTCGGGTGCAGACTCAATTCCCGGACGTTGAAGACAAAGTTAAGATCGTGGCGCTTACGGAAAAAATCCCCAATGATCCTTTTGTTTTCAGAAAAGGTCTTCCCGATGCCATCGTGGAAAAATTCATCACCGCGCTTAAAAAGTTTTTGAGCACGGAAAGTGGTCAGAAGGTTTTCAAAAATATTTACAGTGTCGACAGCATTGTAGATTCGACCGATGCTGATTACGATGGTCTGCGGGCCATGGTTAAGGCCATCAATCTTAATAAAGAAGAACTGGTGAAATAATAGGAAACCCCATGGAAGAATCGATCATTTCAATTCAAAAATTGAACAAGGTCTACCCCAATGGCTGCCACGCCCTCAAAAATATCAATCTTGAGGTTAAAAAGGGCGAATTCCTGGTGGTGATTGGGCTGAGTGGGTCCGGAAAATCCACCCTCCTTCGATGCATCAACAGACTGCATGATATTACCTCAGGCAGTGCCATCTTCAAGGGAGTGAATATCACAGGTCAGACCGGCCAAGAGCTGCGAAATACCAGAGCGAAAATTGGCATGGTTTTTCAGCATTTCAATTTAATACCCCGTAAAACGGTCATGCAAAATGTGCTAACGGGAAGTCTTGCTACCACAGGAATTTTTAAATCTTTAGCGGGCAATTACACCGAGCAAGACAAAAAACAGGCCATGAAATTCATCAAAATTGTTGGCCTAGAAGGAAAGGAATACGTACGCGCCGACAATTTAAGTGGCGGACAACAGCAAAGGGTCGCCATTGCCCGCGCCCTCATGCAAAATCCAGATGTCCTTTTGGCCGATGAGCCGGTGGCCAGCCTCGACCCCGCCACCTCTAACTCAGTCATGCAGTATCTCGAGAAGATCAACAAAGACCTAGGCGTGACCGTGATCTGCAACCTGCATTTTCTTTCCCTGGTTCGCCAATATGCCTCTAGGGTGGTGGCCCTCAAGGGCGGCGAAGTGGTTTATGAAGGTGGCCCGCTTGATATTTGCAAGGAATGGTTCAAACGTATATATGGTGAAGAGGCCGTCGAAGTAACGGCCCATTGAGGATAGAGAAGTGACAACGCAAGTAATGGAACAACAGACATCGTTTTTTATCAAACAAAAAGGGATAAAAAGAAAACATCTCTACTCAATCTTATTGGATGTTTTTTTGTGGTCCTATCTTTTTTTGATCTTTTACAAAATTATCTACCAGAAAATTATTTTGTATCTGCGGTATCCTGAGTTCAACTGGACACAGCCCCTGGTCGCCCTGGCGTTTGGAATCATCGTGGCGGGAATCTTCTTCGTACTCCCGTCCTTTTCCATCGGCAAAACCGTCTTTCGCCTCTCCAAAGGCGACAGCGCTCTGCCTTGGTGGCAAAAACCTTATGCTGTGTTTTCTGTGATCATGATCCTCATGACTTTTATCACCGGCCTCTACATAACCAAGGTCTCACTGACAGAATTTCTCTCTCCCAGCGGCCTGGCCGGTGCCCGACGCATCTTCAGCTCTCTTCTGACTCCCAACTGGGCGATCTTTGAGGATGCACTCTTTGCCGCGATTGAGACGATCTACATGGCGCTCATTGCCACCGCGCTGGCGATTCCCGTGGCCTTTCTCTTGAGTTTTTTCGCCGCCAGAAATCTGATGTCCCACTCCCCTCTTTTCAAGATCATCTACTCAGTCACACGCTTTATTTTAAACATGACCAGGGCCATTGAGCCGCTGGTTTGGGCCATTATCTTTTCTGTCTGGGTCGGAATCGGGCCTTTTGCAGGTATGATGGCCTTGTGTCTGCACTCTGTGGCCTCTCTTTGCAAATTGTACTCGGAGCAAATTGAAAGCATTGATGAGGGCCCGATCGAGGCGATGACGGCCACCGGCGCTCACCCCATTCAGGTCATCTGGTTTGGTGTCGTGCCCCAGGTTGTCCTGCCCTTTCTGTCTTATACAATTTACAGATGGGATATCAATGTCCGAATGGCGACTGTCATTGGCCTAGTGGGCGGTGGCGGCATCGGGACCATGCTCATGCAGTATCAGGGTCTGGCAAAATGGCATGAGGTGGGGCTTCTGGTCCTGGTCATCGCCGTCATAGTTTGGATTATGGACTATGCCTCGGCAAAAATTCGGGAGGCGATCAAGTAATATGTTGGATGCCATGTCCCTCACACATTTCTACTTTGGCGCTCCCAAAAAACAGCTGGAGCTTGGCATTCGACCGCTCAAGGAAGTTGATCGCAATTACGAACAAGGTGGTCGCAGCTTCTATTTTTTCGATTTCGACGACAATATCCTTAACCTGCTCACCCCCATCGTTATTTTCCATAAGCACACGGGCGAAGAAAAATCCATCTCGTCTCGAGAGCTGGCGGCCGAGGGACAAAACATAGGTGTGAGCGGTGTCTTTAAGGATTATGAACTACTCTATTGCACAAAAACCGGATCATTTCGAAACTTCAGGGATTTTAATCTCGACACCCAAGACCGAATTCTAAGAAGAAAGAGTCAAAATTTTACCAAAGATATCTACGAAATTTTACAGCTGCCGGAAGATCTCTGGAAAGGCCCCTCCTGGAATTACTTCCATTATGCCGCCTTCAACCACCGCCCTTTGGCCATCATCACCGCCCGCGGACATGATCCTGAAACCATCAAAGAGGGGATCGAGATTCTGCTGGAAGAAAAGCACATCCAGGCCCGGCCGAATTACCTGGGAGTTTTCCCCGTCACCAATGAGAATGTGAGACAGGAGCTGGGTGGTTTGGAGGTCACGGCATCTGTCGCGGGACTCAAACAGCTTGCCATCAAAAGATCGGTACAATTGGCCTTTAAGAAATATGGCGAAAACCCCTTTCACCGCTTTGGCATGAGTGATGATGATCCAAAAAATGTGGAGCTGATCACCGAGGCCATGGTAGAACTAAAGCAGACCTATCCCGACAATGCCTTTTTTGTCATTAATACCCACGAGGGGAAATGCATCAAAAAAGAAATTTTTAAGGATCATTTCAAAGAAACAGAAATTCAAGATACTGACCGACTCCAACCTTCCCTCTTTGACCTCTAGGCCGCCATCGCCTCTGGCCTTCCCCTCTTCATGGAAAACCAAAGATAGTCAAGCTGAGGGTCTTCGTAGCGATATAATAATCCCACAACCAGCGATTCCAAGGCCTGTGCCCGATCATCAGTTCCCATCTGTTCCATCTGAAGGTCCATGATGAGATCAAATTTATCTGGCGAGATGCTGAGAAGTTGAATAATTCGATTTTGTAATAGGCGTGCAATTTCCATCATGGAATCCTTTTTTCTAAATCATTTAGAATCGTCTATTCTATGATTCATTAATTTAAACTCCAGGCGCATCGTTTCATGACCAGTTTAATAGGATACGCAATGAGCCTTATTTTAGGTCATCTTGAGGATCGAGACGCCAGCTTTAGTCTTCTTTTTTGATGATAGAAGGGGTGGAGCTTAAGATTATATCGGATCGTGGGTAATTTTCACGGTCATGACATCCATCATCGTGACTGTGCCATTTTTTAACACCGTCTCGGTAAAGGTCTCATCCACCGCCTTGGAATTAAGATTGGTCTTGATCAAGGGAATATTGGCGACAAGACGTGCGGTTCTTTTATTCACGTCCTCAAAGGCCTGCATATAAGAGAGATGGGCCAAGGCAAAAAATGATTGTTCAAAGGGATCATGAATGAGATTCAAACCTTCGCCCAGGTTTGGAATTTGAAAGAGACACCGAAGTCTTGGCCCAGGCGATTAATTTTTGCATTGTCGTTCTTCGCCACAGCGACGATCTGGGCGAGGAATTCAAGCTAGAAATTCGCAAAAGAAAAGAAATCGTGACAGTTAGCAACAGCGCCCCTCATATCAAGGATGTCATTGAATCGGATGTTCGGTATATTGCGAAGGCGGCGTGAAATTCTCATCATTGTATATAAGAAATCACTTATCCGGCGAGTCTACAACGGCAAAATTGCACTTAAATAGCACAGAAAATATTCGGTCTCTCACGGTAATATTGTTACCACCCACTGATTTGATTCTCGTTGTTCGGAGAAGGTAGTCATTGACCGAAAATGAAACGGCCCCAATATTGATTCCGACACCATAGCTAATACCACCAAAAAGATATCCATGCCGATGCTCCTTTCCGACATCATCTTCCGTTGCATGAGTAAAGTTATACCTGAGTCAGCCAAGTCCATAAACTGGAGAGGAATTTAGGTGAAAATCAAATCGTGTATTATCAAAAAAGACAAATCGCATGCCGGGGTATTGAATTCGTAAAAAACCATTATCCCCATTTACTTCTCGCGTGCCAGCGACCCCTTCTGGATATTGAATTTTAGTAGTGCCCGAAACTTGAGATGCGATATCAAAGGTTTTTTTGAAATGTCCGTCTGAATTGTAAACAATGCCTCCACGAAGCCCGAAAGATGATCCATCCTTTACAAGGGGAGCCTCATCGGGAGTCTTCTCCTTTGAGTGCCAGGAGTTACCTACGTCAATACCAAAGTAATAACTGGCGCATTAAGGGAGAAGAATCCGGAAAAGCACTGCGCCACTAACAAGAACTCATCTTCAACCCGACCCTGCGTTTTGCGCTGATTTTTCAAGTTGGGACCGCAGGCATGGCGGAAGCCATGTCGAGGATCACGACTTGGAAAAGCGGCCAAAAAAGCGGGGTCCGGTTGAAGAGGAGGATGGTGCCCAGGACTGGAGCCGCTTGCAGCATATTTCAAATTGCTTTTAAAATCAAGAAATTAACGAGGAATTACAAACAGTTACTAAACGCGAGGCCTGCATTTTTTGTTCGTCCGTTTTCATCTTTTTTTGTCTGCTTTTGCCTAAATTAGCGCCAGTTTAGCGCCAGAACCTCGTTCGCCTTTACTTATACATTAATATATGTTATACATTAATATAAGTAGGTGCTTGCTCTATGGCCGTTATTAAAAGAACTAAAGAATGTTTAAAGAAATTTAAGGCCGACTTTGAAAAGGGGCTATTTTCTGAGGGCGATGGACAAGTTTTAAAGGCATGGGCCAGAGAAATGGAACTATTTGGCCCGAAATATATTGCCGAAAGTAGTGAATGGAGAGATCACCCCCTTGAGAGGGAATGGTCTGGATATCGGGCATCTTGCTTTAGCGTGAATGGAAGAATCATCTACCGAATTATAGATGAGAGAACAATAGAGGTATGTGAGGTTGAGCGGATAACACCGGCCCACAACTATAAACGGTGAGGAATTTTTATGGCAAAGCAAAAAAGTAATAACGAATTTCTGGAAATGTTAAATGACTTTTTTCCAAAAGATGCGACCCCCGGTGAACTGATACGGGCCAAAAGAACGAATTATCAAATCACCCTGGAAGAAGTTGAAAAAGCGACAGGCATCTCTCAAAGCAATCTATCGCTCTATGAAAATGATAAGAAACCCCTCGGATATGTCCAGGCCACCAAAATCGGCTTGGCCATTGGTTTGCACCCCATGACAATACTTTTCCCCAATGGGATAGAGGCCGATGAGCGTTTTAAAGAAATTTCTAGAAAATCAGTCGAACTATTAAATAAAAAGATTCCACTAAAAAAAATAGCTGTCTGATAATATCCTAGGCTTAGATTTCAAAATTTTATTTCGAGCAGGTCAAGCAACGGCCAGAACTTTTCGAGAACTTTTCGTGCCAGGTGCCTTATCCATTATTGCAAAGCTCCTGGCACCTGATCCATCCCTTTTTTGAGAAGGCCCAAGGGCATTACCTTCATTTGAAAATTTCGTTAATTTTTGGTCACTTAACGACGATACGTGGTGAGAACAAGAGTTTGGAAACCAGAAAAGCTCTTTGATTCAGATCACTTCAAGTCGCCACCCACTGCCAACCTAGTAGATCCATTTGTGAACACTACAGTCAGAACCGAAACAAAACTGCGGGACCACTACGATGCCCTAAGAGCAAAGGGTATAAATCACAAAGATGCCAAGGTTTCCCTTGCTAGAAAAATTGCCGGTTTGACTCTCAGTTTGTTGAAAAACAATGACACCTATAACGACAACTACGAGGAGCACTTAGAAGAGAGAAAAAAACTACGCATACTTGTAGGCCAGACAAAGCACTAAAGAATCTCGTTTGCCTGAACTCACATGGAAGTGAAAGATGAGACACTCCTTTTTTTACTCTCTACAGACAAAAAAAGCAGGTGTTAATTTTGACAAAGGAATTGTCTCGGGTGAATTAGGGATGGAGGATGAGGCCCAAGAAGATGAGTGAATGCGCTTCTAGTGCAGATCTGGTTTAGATAATGGTGTAGTTCACAGAAGAAAATTTCCAAAATGGTGCAGTTAACGAGTGACTGCCTGTGCGGGGTTCGGCGGGCGAAGCCGCTGAATATTTTTACTCTTTTTGAGGAAGGGGAAATTACTATTCAGAAACGGCTTGCGCTGAATATTTTTACTCTTTTTGAGGAAGGGGAAATTACTATTCAGAAACGGCTTGCGGTAAATTGAAAAAGGAGGTCTCCAGGTACTTGTAGTGGCCGGAGCCGCTTCTAGTAAGAATGTGATAATAATTGTTTACCAAAAACTTATTAACATTCGAAACATTTCAAGGAGACGGTATGTTTGACCATTATGTAGCACTAGATTGGGCCATGAGCAATATGGCAATAGCAAGAATGACAAAAGTCTCAAATGAGATTAAGGTCATTGATGTTCCGGCAGATATTAAAGAATTGAAGATATATTTGAAAAATCTAAAGGGAACGATCTCTTTAGCATTTGAGGAAACGACCACTTCTCACTGGCTTTATACTGAACTAAAAGAACACGTTGATAACCTTTTAGTTTGTGACCCATATAGAAATAGACTTTTGAGCGAGGGGCCAAAAACAGATAAGATTGATGCTCAGAAATTAGTTCAGTTGCTGCGAGCGGGATTATTGAAAGAAGTTTTTCAAAGCAGCGACAAGTTTATTGAGCTGAGAAGAATCGTGAGTGCCTATGAGGATGTCATCAAGGCAGGAGTTCGATTAAAGAATCAGCGATCAGCTCTATTTAGAGCAATTCAAAAAAATCATAAGAAGGAAACTACTCTCGAAAATAATATCGATGCTTTTGTTTTGAGAGGCATAGATAAGGGCATCGAAGCTTATGAAGAAGAAAGAGCACGATATCAAAAAGAATTCTCTTCACTACGAAAGCAGCATGGCAATATAAAAATGGTAAGCAATATACCTGGGATCGGCGAAATTGGAGCAGTCAAGGTTATTTCACGCGTTGTCGATGCTCATAGATTTAAAACTCGCAACCATTTCCTCAGCTATTGTGGTCTTGTCAAACTTGAGAAGATGAGCGGCGGCAGAAGTTATGGCAAGAAAAATCCAAGATTTTGCCGCACAATGAAAGCAGTTTTTAAATCAGCTGCATTAGCAGTAATCGGTGGGAATAACGCCTTAAACGATTATTATGAACATTTGCTGACTGAGAAAAAATATGCCGACCATGATGCAAGAAACGCTGTTGCTAGAAAAATTGCAACAATCGCCTACGGCATCATGAAGAGTAATAAAAAATATGATCCATTTATAAGGAAAGGAAAAAATGCGGATAAAATAGTTGATAGTAATGCAGATCTATAGGGTATCACCAAAATAATCTACTTCAATGTGAATTGTGGATGATGATCCTATAGATGAGGAGAGATCGCTCAATTAAGAAAGTTGCACACCGATGCTCCTGCTTGCGGTTAGCACCTCCTCTTTTTCTAAAATTTGCAATGGCCCAAGAGAGCCCAAATAGACGTATTGGAAGAACTGCACATCCAATGAAATTATTGCAGAGAATGGATCATTAGAACGAAAAAAAGACGAGGTAGATTAAAGAAGCGAGACTGGAGACCATAAGTAATAAAATTACTGAACTGGATATCTATTTTTATTGACTTACTTTTTCATAGACTTTCTTAAAGATGTCTATCGCACTTTTACCAAGGCACAACAGCTTGCAAAGCTAGAACGGCACTTTCGCTTCCACGATCTCAGACATACCTTCGCCTCTCACTTCATGATGAACGGTGGGAACATTTATGATCTACAGAAAATTTTGGGCCACACGCAAATTGAAATGACGATGCGGTATGCTCATCTTTCACCCGATCATTTAGCAGAGGCCATCAACGTCGTTAGCTTGGGAATTGAGACAACCGGCGAGGTCGTCGATCTATGGCAGGCGAGAAAAAAATCACGCGAAAGTGTGGTCTGTTGTTAAATGTCGTAGCTCATATTTAGCTCACGAAGCCCGACCGGGTGTCTATTTTGTCTTTAATTTCAATGAGTTATGAGGAGATGGTGCCCAGGACTGGACTCGAACCAGCATGCCTCTCGGCGCTACCACCTCAAGGTAGTGCGTCTACCAATTTCGCCACCTGGGCACAGGTTAAAAAATTTAATGGAAAGAGGGAGATTTGGCAAAGGATTTATTGGCGGCGGCGATTTTTTTCGGGCAAAAACTGTTCAATTTCGTGAAGATAGTAGCGCAGGCGTTGCAGGGTCTCGCCTAGAGAGTCCAGCTGAACGTCGAGTGCGTGGGCAATGTCTTTAGTGTCATTGTCATGCAGGGTCATGGGCATTTCCACCTTCTTCGAGCTCGGCGGAAGGAGTTCGGGGTCAGTATCCTTGAGTAAGCTCTCAATCAAATCTTCGCAATCTTCACCTGACTCGATGGTTTCTTCCTCTGGAGTTTCCTCCATGAAGTCGATCTTCTCGTAATGCCGGCTCTCCGGAAATAAAACGAGAATTTTATCTTCTGTAAGATGTTCCATCGTCCCATTCACCACAGTTTCTACGTTAAACATGGGCATCCCTTAAGTGTGTGCCCCCCACTCCCTGCCCTGTCTATTGCAGTGCGGGTGCCAACCTTTTCATGCCCATTTATACCCCTTTATCGCTCTGCTTTCAGCGTCTTGGCCATGGGACTGTAATACTTTCATGAACAACCTCTGGGGGGCCGTCTAAACATTGGCCAAATTTTCCTAGTGCTTAGGCATTTGGGTAAATAAAAGACTCATGATCTAATAGACTTAGGTACTCGTATGGAAGGACATAATTGCCATCAGTGCAAACACTTTTTTATCACCTTTGACGTCGCGGTTCCTTACGGCTGCCGGGCCTTTCGCTTCAAATCCAAAGAAATTCCTTCCCGTGCGGTCAAGCAGAACTCCGGCCATGAATGCCAGGCCTTCGCTGAGAAAGGTCAGCGCAAACCCCCGGTCAAAGATACTTACGGTGAAAAAGATTAGCCGTTCGAGTACAGAGAAGGCCCCACCACATCGATAAAGCCCCCGCCCAGACACTTCGCCCCTTGGTAGAAAACCACCGCCTGACGAGGCGTAATCGCCCTCTGGGGCACGCTAAAGTCTACCCGTAGCTGGCCATCAGGCATCGGGGTCATAATGCAATCCTGATCGGCCTGGCGATAGCGAATCTTGGCCTGGACGGGCATTGGCCCTTGCAGCTTAAAATCTGGGGACACCCAGCTTAACTCATTGCAGGTGAGCCAGCGGGCGAAAAGGGCGGGATGATTCTCCCCTCGCTCCACAAACACGGTATTGGACGCCTTGTCCTTGGCCACCACGAACCACGCCTCTCCGGGACCGCCCAGGCCCAGACCTTTGCGCTGGCCCAAAGTATAGAGATGGGCGCCCTGATGGGTGCCTACCACTTCGCCACTTAGATATTTAAATGGCCCAGGGATTGGCCGAAGGTAGTTGGATAAAAACTGACGAAACGGGCGCTCGCCAATAAAACAGATGCCAGTGCTATCCTTTTTATGCATGACTGAAAGCTGGGCCTCTTCGGCCAGCTGGCGCACAGCTTTTTTTTGCAGGTGCCCCACCGGAAAAAGCACTCGTTTTAAAATGTCCTCCTGCATGCTACATAAAAAATAGCTCTGATCTTTACCCGGATCGAGGCCTTTGAGCATATGATGGTGTCCAAACTCATCGATCTGGTGCTGGGCATAGTGGCCGGTGGCAAAATAATCCGCCCCTAAGTTCATGGCATGCTGGAAAAAGACCTTAAATTTGATCTCACGGTTGCACAGGATATCGGGATTGGGCGTGTGCCCGGCCTCGTACTCTTTTAAAAACCACTGAAAAACGGACTCCTGATATTCCCTGATAAACTCCACGGGAAAGAAGGGAATATCCAGACGCCCACAAACCCGCGCCACGTCCTCAAAATCCTTCTCCGCTGGACAGGGCCCTTCCGGTTCGTCCCAGTTCTTCATGAAAAGTCCAATGACCTCGTGGCCCATTTTTTTGAGCAGGAGAGCGGCCACGGAGGAATCCACTCCGCCGGACATGCCGACGACGATTCTTTTGACCCCGTCACGAACGGGTTGGGGAAGAAAATTGGAAGTCGTATCCATGAGACTGTATATAGCAACGTTATTTCACGATATCAAATGCCCAAGCTAAAACACCGGACGCGATATACTGATAACTTTTGTAGAGTGTTTGGTAGTTTAGAGTTTCTGCAAAGTCATCCACCGTATGAAAATTAGGATTCATATCCGATTCCATATTTTGGGTGAAAATGAGGGTGGGAATATCGAACTCCCAATAGGCCGAACCGTTGCCTTGGTTAAAATCATTGGGATTCATTTCAAAAGTGATGCCGCTGACAGTGCGTTTACCGGCGTTTTCAAACAACTGGGCCAACTTTTGTGCTTGCTCAACCCCCTCGGCACTCGGATCGCGCATATAAACGGACATATTGCCATACTTCTTTTCAGCGTCATGATCGCGAGAATCATAACCCAGCCTTATCAGGTCAATGTGCCCGGAAAATTTTGGCGACTTAACAAGATCCTTATTTTTTTTGGCCATGGCCACCGCCCCCAGAGAAGCAATTTGGCCAAAGTCATAGAACACAATTCTAACGGTCTTCGGGAGGGGGATTTGCGAAAGCAGTTGGACCAAGCTCAATGCCACCGCCACGCCACTGCCGTTGTCATCCGCCCCTTGAGTCTTGGCCTTTGGCATAATCTTAAAATTCTTGGGATCGTGGGCCATGGAATCGAAATGGGCGCCTAAAATGAGGACACTGTCCGGATCAATCGTCCCTTTGCGCTCCCATACCACATTGGTACCAGGCACCTTGCTCAAGGTGTTCAGAAATCTCAAGGTGTCATCGGTAAATCCCTTCCACTTGATATAGGTAGGCGTCTCCGGTTTAAATTTTTTTACAATCTCGCGCTCGAAATCGTCCTGATACATCTTTCGAGCACGCGCCAGATCAGGCGTAAAGTTTTCCTGCGTAACCGTACAACAGTTGGCTTGGGAGGGAGGAACTGAGGGCCCAAAGCTGTTAAGGATTTCAGTGAGCACGGCGGCAGCCTTGGCATGTCCCGGAGTACCGACCAGACGGCTTGGATGAGTCTTTTCCAAAAAAAGCATGAGATGTCTTCGCACATCATCCAGAGCGAACTTACTGACGAAAGGTGTGAGGGAGAGAAAACGAGCGGGCGGATTGAAGGGAGCTTCATGGATCGGCTTGGCAGGGGGGGCACCGTAGGCCGACAGGCAGGAAAACGTGCCGAGGAGAACTCCCAAAATGAGAATGTTCAAATTAGTCATATTAAAATCCAAGTTTCTTGTTTCGCTCTATAAGAATCGCAACACGGCCCACCTCTTTGTCGGCCTCACGTTTAAAAAAGACCGAATTTAACGCCGGAACATTGCTTACCACTCCGCTTGCCAGGAGCTGCGATCCCGTATCTAGACTCTCGTAAAGGCCGACACAGGTTCCGGGAGGGAGAAAGCCCGGCACCACGGTTTGCAGTTCAATCAGAGCGGCCTGATTATTTTTAAAATTGATGGTGCAAGGCCAGGCCTCTGTACGATGGGCCGCTCGGGCGACAGCTGAGCACGTCTTGGTGGTGTTGAGGAGCGGGTTGGTGAGGAGCTGGTTTAAGCTAAACGACTTAAAGCTGAGATTTCTTTCATCGGCGACAAAGATCGCACCATTATTCATATTTTTTTGAATCACCACGAGATCGGCATCATCGGAAGTGGCCACCTGCAGGGAGGTCACGCTGGGACGTTTTTCTCCCAACATAAAATAATGCAACCCTTGATGGTCACTTATTATTTGATCATCCTCATAACGAAGAATCTGTCCCGCTTTTCGAAGACTCACGGCCGTGGTCCGTTCGATAAACTGGGGCAAATGGGGTGAGGTCATAAAACACGTTTGATCATTACCGGACACCTGAATTCCGTCACTCATAGATTGGGCGATTTTCAACACCTCTTCGCGACGCATCTCGGCCAGCGGAAGCAGCAGACGAGATAACTGTTTCTGATTTAACTGCGCCAGCTTTAAAGATTGGTCGATACTGGGGTCATGTGAGGTGCCGACGATATAGATCTTTTTATTTTTTATCATTTGCACTTTGGCATAGTGGCCGGTGGCCACCATCTGGGCCTTGAGCTTGTCCGCTTTTTGTTCCAGAATATTGATCAAAAGTTGGTGACAATGCATGCAGGGATAGAGCTTCTCACCACAGATCCCCGCCGATAAAACGCGATCGAGCACCAGACTTTTAAATTCACTCAAGGCATTGACGGCGTAAAAAGGAATTTCGAGATGCTCGGCCTGGGCACGGGCCTTTTCTAGATTCACAACATGACAATCAGAGAAAAAGGCGGGAATGTAGCTCAGGTCATCAACCTGCCCCTCTTCAGTGGTGGCCGACTCCTGAATCGTGTAAGCGCGCGGCCTGGAATATAAGGGATCGGATACATCCACCAGCTGAATGCAGACACCGATAACATTGAGGCCCTGTTTTTTTAGCAGATAAGCGGCGACAAAGGAATCAACCTTCCCGCTCATGCCAACGACGACTGTATTTATGGCCGACATAATGATTTCTCTGTTGTCTCCATTATACCTGAATATATAAAACTTGGCGGAGCAATATCTGCCGTATTTTTTTACTCGGACATTTATTTTCAGGCCTGGCCGAGGTTATCCGAAGATAGGTGTATCAAGGTGAATGATGCACAAGAAACTTTATCTCATGGACTCCCAAGTGCACACGGGCACTCTTCAGTTACACGATTTTTTTCGAATCGTTGAGTGCCTGGTGGGACATCGGCCGAAACGTTTTGCATTTTGCGGCCAGCGTCCCGAGCTTCACAAAAGTCTCACCCTTAGCGAGAATATCTTTTTAGAAGCCCCCCACGGCACCATCAAGGATAAATCCAGGCGAAACTATACCCAGCAAAATTTTGGCGGAAATGTCTATCTGTATCAATTATTTGAGCGCCTGTCTTACCCCGAGGCCCTGGGCCACGAAGTCAGTCGCCCGGCACAGAAATTAGTCGCGCTTATTCGAACTCTGCTCAGACCCGATCCCTATCTCTTTTTAGTGGCCCCTCAGCAAGGAATGGACCGCACCTGCACCGAACTTCTGGCCAAAACCCTCCTGCTGGAGCAAACCCTTAATCAGCGCATGATTCTGGTGGCCGGCTGGCCTCTTTCTGAATGGCCCTTGGTCAGCAAAGTCCCGGTTCTCCAAATCGACAAGACGGCAAGCGACAGCTCGATGGTGATCTCGATCGTTCACGCCTGCGAACCCGGAAAAAAATTGGCCAGCTAATTTCCGACAGTTTCAATTGACATTGTCATGAGCAAATCCGCATAATTTAGTTATCTAAATCAGGGAGATAAGAATGCCCTCACACTCACTCAACTTCATTGATGTTTTTTCCGGTGCAGGTGGACTTTCCTGTGGAATGGAGTTAGCGGGACTCAAATGTTTACTGGGCGTGGATATGAACAAGTCCGCCATCCAAACTTTTCTGGCCAATCACAAACACGCTGTGGCCTTTAGCGATGATATAAAAAAGCTGACCACCCTAAAACTCACTGAGCTTTTAGGCGGCCAAACCGTTCATGTGGTGGTGGGCGGCCCACCCTGCCAGGGATTTTCCACGGTAGGAAGGGGCGATCCCAAAGATCAAAGAAATTCCCTTTTTTTAGAGTTCATCCGCATCGTTAAAATCACCCGCCCGCTCTTCGTGGTGGTTGAGAACGTCACCGGCCTCTTGGCCAAAAAAAATGAAAAAACGTTACGGGCCATCTTCGCCCAATTCGAAAAGCTGGGCTTCCATCTCGATGTGCAGGTTTTGAGTGCCGAAAAATATGGTGTTCCCGAGCGTCGCCGCCGCACCATCATCCTGGGCACGAGACTGCCCACCTCAGTTCAATTTCCCGTGTATTCCCATGACTGCACGAAAAACGGAGTCTACATTCCCCCGGTCGCGGTTGGGGAGGCCCTGGCCAATATGGAAACCAAGAATGGCCAGCGCTTCAATCACGACCTCGAGAGCGCTGAGGTCAAATCACCTGTGGATCGCAAACGTCTTGCCAAAATTCCAGAGGGCAAGGGCATCCGTTATCCCGAAGATGAGAAAAAATATCTACCGCCCTCTCTGCACCTGAAGGTTGATTGGAAAACCCTGCCGGAGGGACGTTTCCGACAGACCAAGTATCAAAGACTGGATGGGAAAAAACCATCGCCCACCATCATGACTCATCGATACGGATATTTTCATCCCCAAGAAAATCGCTACCTCACCGCCCGCGAGGCGGCACGCTTACAAAGCTTTCCCAATGATTTTATCTTTCACGGCTCAATCAGCGAGCAATGGCGACAGATTGGGAATGCCGTTCCGCCGCTGTTGGGCAAGTCCATCGGGGGAGCGCTCCTTCAGATGATGAATAAGTTCGAGGAAATTCCAACGGCCGAAACTCAGCGTAAAACCCGCTCAGGTAAGCGGGTCCAAACGACTATTCAAAGCGTACGGGAAGGTGCCTTCGTTTATAAGGCCTAAAGGCCGCCGTAGACGTAGTTTTTCGTCACCAAATCTGATTGCTGATCCGCAACCCCAGGTGCTTTCGACCAGCTATTGTAAGGGTAGTAGATTACGCCCTTTTCAGCTTTGGCCCCCAATTTTAAATCAATCACCTGTGTGGTTTGGGCAGGCACTTTAATCACCTCGGGAATCAGGAGAAATCCCTGACCGCCCTCAAGCAGTGTGACGGACTTCCATTCTGCTCCTCCCAAAACATCATCCCCTTCACGGGAGGATTGATCTTCATTGAGGACTTGCAATTTAAAGTTCAGCTCGCCAACCGGTGAGACGGAAATCTTATCCAACGACACCTCAACAATGGAAAGAGTGCTTTGATTGAAGGCCTTCATAGGGCGTTTTTCCAGGATGGCGGCGGCGTAATTTTCCTTAGCGGAGTCCTCACCGCGCCCATGGGCCTCCTCATAGGCCTTGCGTAACTCTTTTACCTTCGTCACATCCAAAAGAACTGACTGATAATCACCGCCGTCCAGGCCGCTTAAGTTATCGCCCAGAATTCCGGCCAGCTCCTGATCGGGAGTGCCATCACCATTGCCATCGATTAAAACCGATAGCTCACAGCCCTGCCAGCGCGTGACGGGTGTGTAGAGCTTGACGGCAAATTGAAGTAGGCGCTCATTGTTTTTTTCGATGATTCGATATCCGGCACTCTGAAGATCGCATAAGCGGGAGCGCGAGGTATTGATACCTGTCTCATAAGGCAGCTCTGAATCCCTGCCAAGATAGTTAAAGAAATAGGCCTCACCGGCCACCGGGCCGGCGTTTTGAATTTTCAGTTGCGCCAGGGCATCGGCCTCATCGGCCTCGCCGGCCGCGAACACATCCAATCCCTTCTGTTTTAAGGCATCACCGCGTGTCACCAGGGCCATGACCGGCAGGCGCGCCAGCACGGCATCACTGTCGGCGTCTTTGGCCAAAATGATTCCATTTAACTCGGCACTCTGCTCCTGTGGGGCCAGCAGGGTGCTGTAAATTTTTAGCTTCACCGACTCGCCGGCGGCCACGGTACTCGGCCCTTGGACTTCCAGCCCCAACTCGGCGCTTTGACTGCTTTCAAATTTTACATTGAGCGCGCGAGAGGAAAGATTTTTAAAAGTGACTTCCCATGCAAGTTTTTTGCGTTTAAGCACCTGCACTTCTCCTAAGGAAAATCCCGAGGGAAGAAAGTAGGCCGAGGCCTTAAGAGACAGATAGGCATCCACCCGGCCGGCACCTTGCTCCGACCATAGGGCCGTTTTTCCGGCGACATCCTTCAACGTTTTGGCCTGACCCATGGCCAGGGCCTTGAGTTCCTCAATTTTTAAAAATGGGAAGGCCTGCTTCAAGAGGGCGAAAACCCCAGTCATATGGGGGGCGGCCATGCTGGTCCCGCTCATGGTGGTACTTTCATCACCTTCTCCCATAGCGGCGGAGATAATGTTGGCCCCGGGCAAGGCCACCTCAGGTTTAAAAGCGCCGTCAATCGAACGAGGGCCCTGTGAGCTAAAATCGGTCAGCGTATCAATCAGCTCCGGTTTCTTAATTCGCTCCCCGGAGGTCAAATCGGCGACCACCGCACCTTGGCTCAACTGCTCTTTTATTTTTTTACCGAGTTCAAACTCGATCATCACGCCGGGAATAGTGATGGGAGCATCTCCGCCCATCTTGAAGGGCTCCCCTGGCCGGTTATTCACCATGATGCCGGCAATGGCCCCATACTCGATGGCCTTTTTGAATTTTTCCACAAAGGAAATTTCACCACGATCGATCAAGGCGATCTTGCCTTTGACTCGGGCCTTGAGCTCATCACTGAGGTCCTGAGTTAAAGTTCCCACGGCAACCAGCTCCTCCTTCAGATTTTGAACCTGACTGAGAGGTAAGGTGGTGGCCCCTTCAATAGCTTCGGCCAAGACTTCCAATGTTCCACCGCTAAATTTAACTGCATCAAATTGCCAATTGTGAGGCATATGATCGATGGAAGCGGCCACCGAAAGGGCGGCATCCGAGGTCGAAGGCGAGCCCACGATATAGCTGCTGTGACCGGCGTTGCCGGCCGATGCCGACACGGCAATTCCACCCAGCGCCAGATTTTTAATCGCCTCACTATAGAGAATATGCGCCTTGCCATAGCTGCTGCCTAAGGACAGGTTGAGAACATCCAAACGATCATCGGCATTCAGGTCTCCGTTGGGGTCCACTGCATATTCCAGGGCCGCGATCACCACCGAATCACTGGTAGAACCATCCGCGCCGAAAACTTTGATGGCATAAAGTTTGGCGTCCGGGGCCACACCTGAATAATGTTTCACCCCATCGCCCAGACCGGCGACTGTTCCCGCCACATGGGTTCCGTGGCCACCTTCATCGAGTGGGTTCTGATCGGGAATCGGAATGTGTTTGTCAAAAATGGGCGAGGCGGCGTCGTAAGCCGTTCCCACCAGATCAATCCCGCCCACCACTCTTTCATTGGGGAAACCCACCGCTAGGCCGCTCGGATCAATACTCTTGTAGGCCTCTTTCGTTCCGGCCCCCTTGAACATGGCGTGAGTGTAGTCGATTCCGGTATCAAGAATACCAACCTTAACTCCCTTGCCGGTAATCCCCAGCTCCTCTTGGGCGCGTGCCGCTCCGATAAAGGACACGGAATTTGCGGTGACAATATCTCCATCACCTTTAGGAACACCGCCATGGGAGGCCAAGATGGGGCGACCGAAGTTGCCTTCTCTTTCAATATACGAGACTCCTTCCATGCCTTTGATTTTTTCTTCGAGAGCGACGGGCGCGATGATCGCCAGGGCATTCAAGGCCCAACGATAGTGATAGAAAATTTTAATATCGGGCGAAAGGGCCTTGAGCTCTTCTTCTTTTTTCGTTTGCTCAACTAAAAGGGCCTCTCGGTCTTCGGGAGAAACCGTCAGTCGTCCCTCTTCCAGATGGGCCTTCTCCAAAAGGGCCGGTTGACTGAGGCGCACGATCGCCATAATGCGATCACGATTTTGAGGTCGGTTGCTCCAGATATCGCTGGCCTTCAGCAGCAGCGATTGGGCACTTTGCTGACTGCAACCAGCGGTCAATAACAGGGAAGTAGCAAAAATCGTTAGGACGCCAAAAGAAGATAACCTAGACATGAAAGACCTCCGCAAAATAGCTTGGGCCTTTATGGGGTTTTTCCGAATTTTTGTAAACTATAAACTTTACAACCCCTTAAAATAACGATGAAAACACCTGGCCGACAGTTTTTGTAAGATTTCTGATCAATTTGTAAAAACTGCCTGGGGCCTAAATGGGCCCGAACTACCGTATCCTGTTCTCACCACATTAAATTATGTCCCGGAGAGTCAGTGATC
This sequence comes from Bdellovibrionales bacterium GWA2_49_15, assembly GCA_001769855.1. Classification (GTDB taxonomy): domain Bacteria; phylum Bdellovibrionota; class Bacteriovoracia; order Bacteriovoracales; family Bacteriovoracaceae; genus GWA2-49-15. The sequence continues at coordinate 110,296 of MEPP01000007.1, forward strand.
CCCCTCCTCGAATATATTCCTCACGATCGAGGCCAACGACACGAATTCCTCCGCGTTTTTCTGAGACAAACCTATTACACCTTCAATCAGGCCATTCCCCTGATGATGATTTTGGGGCTCTTTGCCGGACTTTCTGTGGCACTCCAGGCAAGACTGGGACTCTCCTTCATCGGCGGCAATGATAGCTTGGGCCAAATTGTCGTCGTGGTTTTAATTCGAGAGCTGGCACCACTCATGTCCTCCTTGGTTTTAATAGCTCGTTCGGCGACAGCGGTGGCGAGCGAGTTGGCCACCATGAAGGTCCAGCAGGAGATCGATGCCCTGCTGGCCATGAGAATCAACATAAAACAATATCTGCTTGGCCCGCGCCTCCTGGCCGCCACCATCTCCATCTTTTGCATGGCCATCGTCTTTGTGTTGGCCGGCATTGTGGGGGCCTGGTTTGGCTGTAACTTTTGGAATTACTATCCCCTCTTTCAGTTTTTAAACTCCATCTCACTCTCCCTGGCGCCTGCGGATATTTTCTTTTTTATCGCCAAGACTTCACTTATCGGCCAGGGCATTTTCATGGTGGCGATAAAAAGCGGCATGTCTCTGAAAAAAGCACCTTTTGAGGTTCCCATTGTGACCAACAAGGCGGTGGTGGATGCGCTCTTTGTCGCCATTGCCATGCAAATCTTTTTTAGTGGAATTTTTTACTTATGGGTTGGACTGAAGATGTGAGCGCCGAACAGACCGGCAGCTATTTGACGATCAAAGGCCCCTCCGGGACGATTGATCTCGGCACGCTAGTGCCCGAATGCAATTATAATTTGGAAGTCAATGCGGGACAGATCATCGGCTTTTTGGAGGGAAAAAATCCCACCCTCCTTTTTCGTTTTATCCTTGGACTCGGCCCCCTGGCCTCCGGCAGTATCGAATTTCCGGCCTTCAAACACCTGAGGGCACAGGATGATTTTTATTTGAATCTGGGACTGGCCCAAAGGGATAAAGGCCTCCTGTCCAATTTAAGTTTGCAGGAGAATATCGAGCTCCCGGCGCGATATCATAATTTTCGCTTGGGAGAAATGGGCCCCGACGAGCTTGCCCGCAAGGCCCTTCGCGACATCATGATTCCCGAAGATTTATGGCATGCCCGTCCCGACCATGTTAATTGGGAAATCCGAAAACGCGTTCTGCTGGCCCGGGCGGTGGTTTGCTGCCCGAAAATTGTCCTGCTGGAAGATCCAACCGATATGTTTCCTTGGGAAAAATTATCAGTTCTCTTTGGCTGGATAAAAATGCAAAAAAAGGAACAGCGGGCCACACTTCTTTGCACCCAAAATATCCCTTTCGCGCTCGCGGTATGCGATGCCGTTTGGAATGCCGACATCCAGTCACTACAAACCGTCGATCAGTATCTTCTCTCCCAAGGCCCCGAGTGGAACACATTTATCGCGCAGATGCGTAAGCAGTTGGAGGTATCATGCGTCTCAACCTGATTGAAAAAAAGGCCCTTATCGGCATTCTTGCCTCGATTGCCGGGATGCTTATCGCCGTCCTCATCATCGGCAAGCGCAACCTGTGGTTTGAGGCCAAGAATAGCTACTTTGCCTACTATCGCGATGTGGAAGGGCTCACCGAAGGAAGCCTGGTCACCTTAAGCGGTCTACGAGTGGGCGAGGTGGAATCCCTGGAGGTCAATACCGATAACCAGATCAAGGTGACCTTTAGTGTGAAAAATTCCTTAGAGGGCAAAATCCGCCAGGACAGCATGGCCCGCCAGCATCGCGCCTTTGTTATCGGTGAAAAGCGTATCGATATCGTACCGGGCAGCGGAAACATGCCCCAGGTCGCCAATGGTGGAGAGATCAAGGGTCTTGACTCCATGGACCTGCCCGACTTGGTTTCGGGAAAAAATATTGGAAATATCACGGGTAAGCTTGAGGGGGTCCTGACTGGTGTGAAAAAGTGGTCCGATGCGCTCCTTATTCTTTCAGACAAAATTGGGCCCAACGATCTGGCCAATTTATATAAGGAAATTGGCCCACTCTTGACCAACATTAATACCCTTATGGGCGATCTCAAAGATTTTACCGACATCACTAAAACTGCTCGGCGTGAGATGATCGGAAACGGACTCCTCACTGACACGCTGAAGAGTACCAATCTCACCATGAAGAACGCCAATAAGATTTTGATTCCGCTCACCAAACGCGAACAACTCTTGGAGATGACCTTAAATAACGTCAACGCCATGATGTCCGAGTTGGCCAAAGAGCCCACCTTCGCAAGAGATGTACTGGGGCTCTTGAAAGAGGTTTCAGTCACCTTGAAGGCCATCCAAAAAACCTGGATGCTCAAAGGACATGTGGAAGATGTCCATAAGGAGCAGAAGAAACCTTAGAACTCCGACGAGGTGGAAAGCAAGCTGGCCGGGGCCCGCAGTCCATTTTGGTAGAGTGCCTGATCTGACGGGCGCAGGATATAGGGAGAATCAGAGCGGGCTTCCAGCAGGTAGGGAAAATTGTTCTGCTGATAAATAAAGCGCGTTTGGAAGTAAACATTTTCCCGACCAAAGAAAAGACTCAGACCGGTATTGCCCTTAAAATGACCGCCAAAGGTTTCCCAAAACCGATAAAAGACCTTCACGTTTAAATATTTCAAACGCTCCTCCCCGTCTAAAAATGATTTCTGCGACAGACACAAGGCCCGCAGGTTTTGACGATGGGTGAGCTTAAACCAAAAGCTTTTTGCCTTCAGATAATCCTCGACTTCTCGCTTGCAGGCCTCCCGCTCCAGGCCGGTGACCTCGCGGTGTGAGAAAACGCCCCAGGCATCCTGAAGGGTATCCAGCAGGAGCGCATAATTGCTTTTACGACAGGAGGTGACGGCGCAGGCCTGGTCCAGCCTGCGCTTGTGACTCTCAAAATCCTGTGAAAGAAAGGCCGTCATGCCGGGCAGCCCAAGGGTAAACTGATTCTCAAAACGCCAGGGAGTTTGGGCGTTTTTTAAATGCTCCCGCCAGTCACCCTGGCTTGTGACGTCCAGATGATAATCGGAAAAAAGGCCTTTGAGTTTTAACCTGGACAGCCATTTCCAAAGACCTTTTCGCTGCACCAGATGGGTGTAGGTTCGGTGCGAGCGGAAGGCCTGCTGCTCGGTGAGGGAATACGGGACATTCTTTTTTAAAAGATTTTCCTGATATTTATACTCAACTCCCGAATTCTTTTCGGTGTAATAGGGAATCCCGCGAAAGGCGGTATAGAGAAAGTCGATCAGACCGAAAAGCGTGCCCTGGAAAAGGGAGAAGAGGGAATTCACCTTAAATTCCTGGCGCCGATCATGGCGATAGAAGCGCTGATGCTCCTGCCCTTCGGCGGTATTGATATAAAGATCTTTTTCCTCTGTATTCTCACTGGCGGCAAAGCGAAAAATCAGAAAAGTTAAATGGGTTTGAAAGGCCATGCTGTCGGTAAATTCCTTGGCGACCAGAAAATCATTGTAGGCATCGGTCTGCGTGAGCGCCAGAACCTGCGAGGCATGCCAGGTGAGATTCTCCCAGCTGGAAAATCGTTCATCATAGGGAAAAAGATAATCCGCCTTGTAGGCCGACTGCTTGCTGTACGACAGACCAAAATCAAAAAGCGAGAGCTGAATGAATTTATACAGCTCCATTCCCAAGCTGGCCTCAAGGGAAAGTCCCACTCGTTTTTCCACCTCCACTCCCACCCGCAGGCCCGGCAGCAGCCTTTGCTGATAGGCCACCTCACGTTTAGAGGCACGATAGAGTGATGCCGTGGCGCTGATGTTCCCTGAGATGCCGTAGGGACCGGACCAATGGACCTTGCCCTGCCCATCAATGTAAAGCCAGTCCTCGGTTATGATATTGTCTCCGAGCTTTAGCTCTTGAATCCCCTGACTGGTCAAAAACCAGAAAGGCGTGAGCAGGTAACGTAAATCCGAAGCATAGGCCGCCTCCTTGGTGGCATGGAGATGATAGCTGCGAAAACGCTTTTCAATCGAAACTTTGGCCGCCGCGCCTGCAGTCAGATTCCCCAGGTTGACGTCGGAGATAGAAAGCTCTTGCTTGAATAGCTCGATCAAGGCCTCGGCCTTAAAATAAAATGACACCTGATCATCAACCACCCACCCCTGCTTGGAAATTAAATCCGGATAAACATTTCTCCAGATTTTCAAGTCAAAGGCCCCAAAGTCGATGGAGGTTTGATAACTTCTTTGTCCGGTATTGGCCCCGGCCTCAGGTGCCTCACCAAAAAGCTGATTAAACTTTTTATCCACCGCCCATCCCTGATATTGCTGCAATACCTGAGCAAGGGCCGCCGCCCCCGTCTGAGCATAGGAGTATTGGGAATAAAAAAGAAGACAACAGGCCAAGGCCAATTGTAACAGCAGGATATTTATTTTCATAAATTTTATGGGGATAGCAGTATGCGGGATGGGCCGGTTGTGAATCAAACGTGCAGGTTAACAGGCCCTGATTCAAAAGATGCTATATTATACCCCGATATGGGGGCTTCGGCAAAATTCACCAACAACCTGATGAAATGATTAACGATTATAAACCGGAAAAAAAGGCCTCTGCTCAGTTAAGGCAAAATCGTATGAGGCATCAGTTGAATAATTTTTCCGGCCTTTTCGGCACTGGTAACTTGGAATTTCTTGAGAATAAAGAGATCCTTGTGGTTAAAAGGCGAGCTATCGTCGGTAATAGAGGTATCTACTTTTCCCTGACCTTCGGGAATCGAACCATCTAAATTTCGAATGGCAATTTTCTCAATATAGGGAGAATGAACCACAATCATGACATAGTTAAATTGCAGGGCCCCGATACGCGCCACCGCCGTGGCCGGAATGGAAACCAGCTCTCCTCCGCCATGAATCTCAAACGGACCTTCGATTTTCATGACCTGACGAATGCGGGGACGAGACCCAGCAAGACCAAGCCCGGCCTCACGCCCGGAGACAAAAAATACGGTGGCGTAAAGTCCGCGATAAGTATCCAATCCTTTGAGATGAAAGGTATTGATGCTTTCCAATGCCCCCCTACCCGTTACGATTCGGTCACCTGGTGCGGCGGAAACTTTTCCAACCAAGAGCAAGAGACCGAGGGCCAGGAAACCAATTAAACTTTTAAGCTGAATCACCATATGCTTTCTCCTTTCAAAATCACTTCACTATTGAGTCAAACCAAGATCCATAAAAATCACCAAATGTCCGTTGGGATCAATTCGGGTTAGCTTCGTCTGAATCGGAATACCACCGAGTTCTTTTGGCAGCGGCAGATCCTCACTCAGCACCATCCCGCTTACCGCCTTAGAGATGTCTTTCAACTTGTCCTTCATCTTTTTTCGCACGGTCTTTTTAAACAAACGGATAAACTTGCCATCAATATATCCGGATTCAACGTCGATACCTTTGACCAGCATGGGATTTTTTCCGTCGCTGGTACGGCTGAAATCCAACTCTAAATCCATTTTAATTTGGATAGGATTTCGTACGAAAATCTTTTGCCAGCCAGTCACGGTATATTTGGTGTTAATAGTTAAAGTCGCCGGTTTATTGCTGGCACCTTTTCCCACCAACGTTAGCTTGGGTGCCGTGGTCAGCGCCAGCTTCTCACCTGTCTTGGTTTTCATATTGCTAAAATACTGTCGCCGCTGACCATATTGGAGCATGCGATTGATGAGTCCCTGATTTAAAGATAAGGCCAAATCAAACTCGACCCCGCTGAAGCTGGTGACGGCCGGAGGGTTGCTGGCCACAAGCTCTGCCGGGATACTCAAGTCGTCTCGAAATTTTGGGTCGTAGACATAGCCATTAAGTCCGGCGTGCAACATCGGGCCTGGCAGGACCTCCACATTGCGCGGATAAATTCCCCAACGATAGTTCACGTCCTGTTTGCCAGCTTCAACTCCCACGGGCTCCATCTGGTTGATCTCCACATGACTCTTGGAGAGAAAGGCCGCGGCACGCTCGCGCGCTAGTGGGATTAAATTTTCATCCAAGGTTTTCTGAATGGTTTCACGCAACCCGGTCACTAATTTTGGCAACTGCTCGCGCAGTAGCTTTTCCACCTCACTGGCGCGCAAGAAAGCACGACGTCCATTGATGCGAATTTCCACCACCGGTAAAATCATGGGCGATCGAAACGATGTCTGCAATGGCACGGTAGCGATATTAGTTTTAATGTCTCCTAATCTCAAATCTATGCCGGCATTATCCATCACATAGGCCTGAGCATCCAAGCTGATTTCCAGAGGATTGTGGGTGCCATCGGCCAGTTCGAGATAAAAACCATCGACTCCGATATCGCCCAGGAAAGCATGCTTCAGATCGCGGGCCCGAGCTTTATCCACATAGAGTCGAAGAGCGCGGGCCTTGAAATTGGCCTGCAAGCGAACGCCGGAGCGATTGGTTAACTCCTCAATGGTGTTCCCCAGAACTTTCACTCCGCCCTTTTCCCATTCACCGGTAATTTCGATTCCATCGGCGGTGACTTGAAATTGATGCTCGTTTTTTATGGTGAAGCCACGAAAAAACTGGCGAAAGTAGGTGCGCACCTGTTTGGCGATGGCCTGCAATTTTGGATTTGGGACGAGCTGTTCAAAAGTCATGGGGTCCATGGTCTTTTCGATCTTCTCGAAAAAATATGAGTTAGAAGAAAAGCCGTTGGCCTCGAGTAATTTATCAAAATTATTTTCGATCAAGTTGAGTCCACGGGGACCCACATAAATTCCTATGACATGGTTAATGTCCTGGCCTTCGATGACCGGTGCGCCCCAGCTCTGCGGCACCACCAGGAGCATCAGCAGGACACAAAGTAACAGACCTTTTTTGAAGAATCGTTCAATCATAGGCGTCATCCCTTAGAACACAATAATTCCGCCCTAGTGTAAGGGAGTTAGGAATTTTAACCACTGGTCCTATATATTTTATATTGTTCGCCAACACAGGCGGGGTAAGTTCGTGTTTTTAGAAAAAGAAAGGGGGACTTTCGCCCCCCTCAGTTCCAATTAATTTGAGAAAGCACTACTCAACCTGGTTGATTGCCCCTCTTCCCGTCAAGTGATAGTTGTACGAGTTCCGGATATCACTCAGAACTGACTTTGCAATATAAGAAATTTTCAAGGTCAGACCGGCAACTGGATTTTCTCTCGACCCACGATTGGTGATGGCCACCACTTCGCTCTTGGCACTGAAATCAAATCCCCATGAAACTTTCACGTTATTGGCGGTTACGCTGGCACCAGAGATATAGGCACCCTTGCCATTAAACTGGCCACCGGGCTGGAAAGAAATGGAATAGGTAAAGGCGATCACTTCCATGCCATAAAAGTTTTTATAAGTGACTCGATAACCAATGGCCTTCGGCGCATCCCAGTTACTCAAATCATAAAGGGAACCATCTTGTCCTGCTTCCCGAGGAAGAACATGGACGACGGGCAGATTGGTATTTACGACTGGGCGCCCGGCCTCGATAATGGGCCAGATCTTTTTTCCTAGGGCGATCAGCTGATCCACCACCATGATGACTTCGCCTAGATTTTTGTCCCCTGCACCTGTCGGTGCCAGATATTGATCGGCCACTTCATAGGCCGCCACATCTTTTTCAACTTCAACGCTGGCGATTTTGAAATAGTCGTCGCCCATAAGCGCGCCGTCTTGTGCTGTCCCCACAGCAGCAAAAGAACTCCCCAGACTCAACAACCCAACCAATGAAACCGACACGAAAGACATTCTCAGTTTACACATAAGTCCTCCCCCAAAAGGTCTGCTACGGCAATTCGCCGCGAACAGGTTTGAATGGAGGGGTGATAACAAAAGAAGGTCGAAAGGGCCTAATATATAAGTTTTACAAACTCTTACCTGTAATTCCTACACGTTCTTACAGCAAAACCGTGTATTTTTTTCACAGTCGAGAAAGGGGAACTTGCAAAAGCGCTAAAAAATAAAAAGGCCCCATCCATGGGGCCAAAAACAAAATCCTTTTGTCATTATGTTAGACTGTAAATATTAGAATTTAAAGGGCGAAGGTAGGGGCAGTACAAATTCTCCACCGGCCTCATCCATAGAACCAACGGCCTTGTCCAAATCCGATACCTGATCTTGAATCTCTTCTCTGGCCTGGCCAAGGGCCCTTTGCATAGGAAGGGTCAAGGACAACTCAGCGGCGCGCACGGCACGTCTCTCATTAACTACGCCTTCGCTCAACACTTTGCCTTTTAGGAAATCTTTTACGTCAACTGTTTTGAGGATGATGCTCTTGATTTCAGTGGCGGCCAAAAGCTTGTTGGCATCCTTGATTCGGGCGGCAATGTTGGTTACATAGGGAGCGGCCTGGCTGGTTCCACTTACCTGAAGATACTGGTTGCCCGGAACGGAAGACTCGATGGCCACGCCCGGAGCGGCGACGTCAACCATTTTGGCCCCGTAGTTAGAGAATGAAGCCAGCTTCCCAAAACCTAAAGTCGCGGCAACGGAAATAGTGTTGCTGGCGCGAATATTGGTTGGGCTGGAAGGAAATTTGTCGTTGTCTGAGCCTTCATTTCCTGCAGCGAAGACAAACAAGGTATTAGGTGCCGCCATAACCATGTGGGCGCCTTCTTGGATCAAGGTGTTCATAAAGTGAATGGCCAAGCTATGGGCCTCATCTTCAGTGGGCTCTCGCCTCATAATAGTCTTAAACAGCAGTCCTACGATCATGCGCGCCTGCTCATAGCCGGTTCCGAAAGAACCATTGGCCACGTCGGCCTTATGTCCGTCGACATAAACGGCGATTTCCTGGAGCAGTTTCATCTGTTGCTTTGCCAAGGTTCCAAGGCCGGCCTTAATCAGGGTGATCCCGATGTCATTGCCCAATTCACCTTTATCTTTCATACCAGGAAGGGCGACTTCGGTGGGAATCAATTTCACGCCCAGGATTTTGGCATCGTCAGCGTCTTTGGCGGCGATCCCCGAAACGTGGGTTCCATGCATAAAGTTACCGTAGGTCGAAAGAGTTTTCACAAATTCCGCATCTTCGATTTTGGCGCGCATCCAGGCAATTTCTTCGGGGGTGGCGGCACCCAACAAAGTTTTGGACTGCACTTCAAAGAATTTTCGAACGTCCGCGGTTAGTAGCGGCAAATATTTATAATCGATCAGGAGGTTGTTGCCTTCGGCAAAGTTCCATCCATTGACGTCGTCTTGGTAACCGTTGCGATCTTCATCTCTCTGGTTATTAGCGACTTCGACAGCATTAACCCAGGCCTTGGGATAGATATCTTTGTGAAGCATGTCAGTCCCCGAATCAATAATGGCAACAACGGAAGCCAATACTGGGGCGGCCAAAGACAACGCCAAAAAAACCATACATAGTTTCAATTTCATGAAAATCTCCTCCGAGAAAAGTTGAGATCAAGTCCTTTTAAAGCTAGAGTATTTTTGCGAGTGTGTCAGGGCCTGTCAAACGCAAGAATCTGTCTTTTACTATCATCCACGTCAGAGGAGAACGGCGATGGCGAAAACCAAAATCTATGTGACAAGAATTATCCACGCTGATGCTTTGGAACTCCTCCACAGAGAGGCACAACAGCAATCCTGGGAGGTCAAAGTCTGGCCCCATCCCCTGCCACCGTCGACGGAAGAGCTGGTGCGAGAGGCGGCCGGCGCCCAAGCATTGCTCACGATGATTACGGATAAAATCGACCAGTCCACCCTGGACGGCCTGCCAGCACTCCAGGTGATCGCCAACCACGCCGTGGGAGTGGATAATATTGATCTCAAGGCCGCTCAGACACGAGGCATCGCGGTGGGGAACACTCCCGATGTTTTAACCGCCGCCACCGCCGAGCTGGGGCTGCTGCTCACCATGGCGCTCTTACGCAATTTACCGGCCGCCACTCTCAAGGCCAAAACCAATCAGTGGCGGACCTGGGCACCTCTCATGGATCTCACAGTTCAGCTGGGCGGGATGAGTTCCTCCGATAAACCTCCCCTATTTGGCATCTATGGCATGGGCCGAATTGGCCAAAGCCTGGCCCGTATGCTGTCCGCCGGACTGGAGGCCAAGGTCGCCTATACAAATAAACACGGTCCTCTCTCAAATTTGAGCTTTCCCGCCACCTGGCTTTCCAGTGAGGAGATACTCGCCAAGGCCGATGTTCTTATTGTCACCTGCCCCTCGAATGCAGAAACCAAGGGGCTTTTTAACGAAGACACTCTGAAGAAACTCAAAGCGGGTTCCTACTTTATCAATATCTCTCGGGGTGACCTCCACGACGAGGATGCTCTCTGTCGCTTGCTCGATACGCAACATCTGGCCGGAGTCGCCCTGGATGTCACCAACCCCGAACCGGCCACTTTGGGAAGAAATCCCATTCTCTCCCATCCCCGAGCCATCATCACGCCTCATATTGGATCGGCCACCACCAACGCTCGTCGTCATATGGGCCTCTTGGCGGTGGAAAACCTGATAAACTATTTGAAATCCAAGCCAATGCCCTCTCAGGTGAATTTCCCAACCTAAACTCTGGACATTGCGCACAGGCCTTTGATAAATACCCGGCACTCAATATTTTAATTTTAGGGGGAGAACATGAAACTCTTAAGTGCGCTTATTTTCCTTGGCCTGTTCACAGGCTGTCTTCGCGTCAATGGAACCATGAATGTCAAAGAACATCTCATTTACAAAAATAACGCCCGCACGCAGGTGTTATTGGCCGGTGAGTATCAGGCCCGCGCCACGGTTAAAGGCCAGGATAAAATTGTCATTTATCTCAATAATGATTTTGAAAAGAAGCAGATCACTTTAAAGTTTCCGGAAGGCACCGTTCTCCCACGCAGTAACGGCGATTTTTCTGTTTCCAGCGCTCAGCTCAATCAACCTTTCGCCGTGGCCGGAAAATTGCTGAATGAAGTTCAAAATGGCGACGTCATCGAGGCCCAAGAGACTTGCCGAATCTACGAAGGCACAGAATGTGACACCTTCGCCTACGGCCCGTCCTATCCCAATCGTTGTCACCCGGTTTATGTGACTGGCGAGCGCGATGTAAAATTCCGCACAGTCACCACCGTTAAAACCTTATCTTTCTCTGTCACACAGGAAGGACAGAACAAGGCCAACTTCAGTGGTAAAAATGTCGATGCGGCAAAAGAGTATCTCTTTATTGGTCCGTGCATGCTGTAAGAGTTCTTTTAGAAAAGACAATTTGCGGAAAGCCTCATTTATTTGAGGCCTTTCTATTTTGGCGCACTTTCTGTGCGAAAAACACCATCATCAAACCAAGCATTAAGGACATGGCAAATGGGCCACCGCTGCCGCCGCTTGGGCCACCCGTTAAGTCAATCTGGCCGCAACCACCACCGCCATCGGAGTTTGAAACCTGATAGGTTTGCGAGGTTCCGTCATTCGGTAAGGTGGCGGTAAAATTATCTTTCCCCGCCGGGGTGGTAATCCCTGCCAAGGAGACAGCTTCAAAGGCATTCATCAGGCCGGCGCCGCAGACGCCGCTTTCGCAGCCATAGCTCAGGGGCATGGAGTCCGCTGTTTGTTTTAAAATATCAATCACCTGAGAGGGCACCAGGTTGGGATTAATGGCGTAGATAAGCGAGACCACACCGGCAACGTGAGGGGTGGCCATGCTGGTCCCCGACATGGATTTGTAGGCGGCACCGGTCGAATATGTGGAACCATAATCCGAGGTACTTAAAATTCCCTGCCATGAATCCCCACCCGGCGCCATCACGTCAATTCGGGTGCCATAGTTGGAATAGTAGGCCTTGCCGCCTTGAGCGTTGCTGGCCCCAACCGTCACAACACCGTTGCAGTTGGCGGGTGTAAAGTTTTGGTAGTCAATATTGGCACCACTATTTCCAGAGGCCACCACCAGCAAGACCCCTCGGGCCCGCACTTCATTGATGGCCTCCTGCATGGCCCGGGTACAGGTTCCAGGGGCCCCGAGACTCAAGTTCACCACTTTGGCGGGATTGGGGTTGCCCGGCACTCCTGCCACGGCAAGTCCGGCGGCCCAGCGAATTCCGTCGACGATATCAGAGGTATATCCACCGCATTTTCCCAGCACGCGAACGGGTACGATTCGGGAGCCGGGGTTGACGCCGGCCACTCCCACTCCGTTATTGGTCAGAGCGCCCACGGTGCCGGCCACATGTGTACCATGCCAAGTGGAGTTGCTGGCGCGACCTGCATAGCAAACATCTCCGGGAGCGATCCAATCGCCCGGATCAGTGGGATCACTATCCCGACCATTGCCATCATTGCCCATCGCCGCCTCACTCACCATATCTATACCGGGCAAGGTTTTCGAGAGTAAGTCGGGATGAGGCAGGATGCCGGTATCGACAACCGCGACATTAATGGCATTTTGCCCTTGCGTCACGGTCCATGCTTGGGGAAGAGAAATACCACTGGTGGTATCAGTATACTGCCATTGAGAGGTATAGAGAGGATCGTTGGGATCTCCGAAGGCTTCGGCCACCACCTGCATGAGGCCATCTTTTTCGATGTACGCCACCTCGGGGTCCGACATCTTTTTGGCCACCGCGAGCACACTGGTGAGCACCTCGGAACTTTGCCTTTTTTCCACTGTGAAAACCCGGCCCGCGGCACTGTGCTCAAATCCTTTAAGCACAGTGCTTGTCAGCTTCGATTTATAGGCCACGATCCATCTCGAAGGTGCCGCAGCGAAGGCGTTGGCGGCAGTGAAGGCAAATAAGAAAACGAAGAAATAATATCCATTTTTGTTTCGCACCTAATCTTCCTTGATAAGGTCCAACTCATATTCTTAACGATTGCAGGAGGTATGCCAGACCGGCAAAAGATGACGCAGCGTCAATACGGGGAGTTAAGCAGAATTCAGATATACCCGAGTATTTCAGGAGGTTACAAAAGGGTACTGAAGGGCAATTTTGGGCAATAAAAAGGCCCCACTTACGGGGGGCCTTCTATTTTTTCGAGACTTTTTATTTAAAAAGCTATTCTTCGTCCAAGGCCGATTGGATGAGGGCCTTAACATTTGTAATGCGCGTCACATCTTCTCCGCGACATCCTTCATTTGTACACTGCTGAGGAACACGGCAACCTTGTTGATAATCGTAAACGTAGTCATTTTCACCACGAACCAGAATTCCTTCTACAGAACCAGTCTGGGCATCAAAAACGGCCGATCCACTATTGCCACCAAAGGTGTCGAGATTGGCCACAAAGTAATAACCATTTTCATTAGAACGAACGTTGGCCCCGGCGGCAACTTTTGTGGGAAGACCTGTGGGGTGTCCGATGACCACGATTGGATGATTGGTTGCAATTTTCCCTTCTGTTCTATACTTGAGAGGCTCGCGATCAGTCACGGCCCTTTCAAGACGAATGAGGGAGAAGTCATTTAAGGTGGCACGGTCCAAAGTTTGAGAAATCACTTTTTTACATTTGTAAACGGCGGACTTGGAAACGCTGAACTCTGACTTATCAGGAGTCGTTAGGTTATAGTCGAAAACCCAAGCGTAAGCATCACAATCAGCTTGCGTTTTAATACAGTGACCGGCAGTGACCAGAAGGTCTTTTCCTACCAAGAAACCGCTACACATCGCTGCGGTAATTTGCTGGGAAAATTTGGCTGAGGCGCAAATTCCACGCTGCTCAAGAGTTTCGCCGGTAATCACGACGTTTTCGCCTGCTTCGGTCAGACTCGATCTTTCGATCATGGCCGCAGTAGAACGGGCAATATCAATAAAGAGTGGATTGGTTGTTTCAAAAATGTCCAAACGGTCATCATCACCGTAGACAACTTTATCGACCGCTCCTGCATTACCAAATGCAGTAAAGGCCAACACCAAAAAACTCAAACCTAACATTCGCAATTCTGTCATAAAACCATCCTTGTAAAGGCATCCAGTGGAAAGTGACACGGAATTAAAGCAGAACATCTCTTCCTATAACAACTGACAATTTCTTACATTATTAATTAATTTGCGGATTGTTGATCTTGCTCATCGCACGCCTGGAAAGTCCATTGCCACCCGTTCCAATCGCGCCAGGTAAATTTGCCTTGGAGTAATTGTGGCAAATGAAATTGCAGCTCAGAGGGAAGATTATGTCGTTCGCGAAAATGATAAAAGTTGGCCCTCTGGAAAAAATTCTCGAGGTCGGTTCGACTATAACCACCGAAGGCCATACTGAGCGAACCTGGCGCCTCTCCCCCTGGGGAAAAATGCAGGCGGGTTGAGCCAATAAGCAAGCTGCCAGAATCCTCAAGCTCACAGTCCAGGATCACGCCTAAAAAATTGGCCAATAGATCGGGGGCCGAACTGCTCAACTGAATGGAGGTCACGGAATCCTTCTGAGTCATGGTCTTTATTCCTACTATAAGATTGTGGCATATTTGTGTTATAAAGCGAATCCATATGCATAAAATCTTAACCCTCATTTCAAAATTTTTTCCCTTCTTAAAGCTTAAATCGCTGTACTACTGGGCCATGTACCAGCTTATGGCCCAGGCCTATCGGCAGGAAAAAGATTGGACCTTCATGAATTACGGATATCTTCCTGAATCTGACGGGCAATTTCTGAAGCTCGCGCCTGAGGATGAGCCGAATCGGCCCTACATTGAACTCTATCAGCGTCTGGTATGCGACGTGAGCTTGCAGGGAAAGCGGGTTTTGGAAGTGGGCTGCGGGCGTGGAGGCGGTGCCGCCTTCCTGCAAAAATATCATGCCCCCAAAGAACTGGTGGGGCTGGATGTGGGCCCGAGCGCCATCAGTTTTTGCCAAAAGCGCCACGTCCAGAAAGGTCTCACCTTTGTTGCAGGGAATGCCCAAGACCTGCCCTTTCCCGATCAAAGTTTTGATGTGGTGGTGAATCTGGAATCCTGCCATTGCTATGACTCGCAAGAACTTTTTTTCCAAGAGGTCAAAAGAGTCCTGGCGCCTGAGGGCATCTTCCTTTTGGCCGATCTGCGCATGAATCACGAAATTGCCTACCTGGAAGAACAAATCTCCCGTGCCAGGCCGAAGATTCAACGCAAAGAAGATCTGACCGAAGGGGTCTTTCGCTCGCTTAAGCAGACCGGAGAACAAAAGTTAAAGCTTTTTTCCACCTATAAACCACAGGGCTGGTTGGGTGTGATGGCCAAGTATTTTCCGCAGACCTTTCAGCAGTCTTTTAAGGCCTTCGCCGCCACCGAGGGCAGCGCCATCTACTCACAATTCCAGCGGAAAGAGAGAAGTTATCTCTTTTACCGCATGGGATTTTGAATATTATTCACACACTATAAATTTTACAGCTTTCATCGATCTCCCTTGGAAGGTGCTTTTTACGCGCGCTATACAGCCCCATAAAGTTTTTTTTGGAAAGGAGTTATATATGGCCCGCTCGCTTCGCACATTGATTCTTCCCCTTGCCGCCATGACCATGTCCTGGTCAAGCTTGGCTGCAAATTATCAAACTTATGATCTGGAAACATTTCTGGCCGAATTTGAGGCAGATTCGGTCAAAGTTTTAGATCAGTTGCCGGCAAAGATTGATCATCAGCCCCTCAAATCTGTGGCCCCCTTCGCCACCGTCGACGTTTCCACCCGGGAATTTATCGAGGCCAAAGATAAACGGCGCAAAGACTCCTGTAAAAATATTGATGGCGTCCGCGTTTGCTTGAGCGATCTTGAAGGTCGCGCCGCCATTTCCGCCAATGATCGCGCGGAAGACCTCGTCGATAACGGTACAACTTTGATAAACACCCTCGAGCAGATGGAAAGCAAAACTCTGCGCAATGGACGCCTGACCCGTCAGCCTTGGTCCGATGATTACTGGGCGATTGCCAAAGGTATTTTGGGTGCCCGCTACGCCGATCCCAATAAGGCCAATACGCTTGATTGGAAAGAGGCCTTGGGCTTTGTGGAAACTCTTCCCGCCACAACCTATGTAGAAAAAAATAATCAGGATATGCTATCGCCCTCAGAAAAATATGACCTCCTGGTTGGAGATCGCAATTTTCAACTGACCGAAGCCATGTGGAATGAGGGCCGCGAGTACTACGAGCAGAGCGGAAAAGTTGAACCCTGGATGGGAATTTGCCACGGTTGGGCGCCGGCCGCCTACATGGTCCAAAGAGCGAAGAAACCCGTGAGCGTGGTGACGCCAGAGGGGACAAAAGTGACCTTCTATCCTGCCGACATTAAGGCCTTGAGCTCACTCCTTTGGGCCAAAAACGAAACAGAAACCCGCTTCGTCGGCGGACGTTGTAACACCAAAGACCCAAAACGCGATGCCAACGGCCGCGTCCTGGAGCAAGATTGCTTTGACTCGAATCCAGGCACCTGGCACAAAACCATCGTGAACCAGATCGGCGTGTCTAATCGCTCCTTCGTAATGGACGCCACCTTTGATTACGAAGTTTGGAACCAGCCGGTCGTCAGCTATAGCTATAAATATTTTAACCCGGAAACGAAACGGGCGGCTTCGACTTTGGCCCAGGCACGAGTTCTCATGAATGATTATAGAAGCGATAAATTTAAAAAATATCGTGCAAAAGAGGCCCGCAGTGTGGTGGGAATTGAAATGGAAGTGGAGTATGTGGTTGAGACCCAACCTGCTCAACGCAACGTTGACTCTCCCGATTACGATGCCACCACCAGTGCAGTCTATCGCTATGACCTGGAGCTCGACCAAAATGGCGTGATCATCGGTGGTGAATGGTACACCAATATTCACCCTGACTTTGCCTGGACCCCGGTTAAAAATGCCAAGGCCCGTTCTCAGGCGGATCGTTATGCCACAGGAACTTGGGTTGCTGGACAAGCCGTTCCAGGCCAGTGGCAGAAAGTCGCCGCACAAGCTTCCAAAGCAGGCATCCCTCTTGCCAAAGTGGTGGAAGAGCTTGTGAAGCAGGCGCAATAAGGAGGCCCATGGCCTTTAGTCGTCATCTGTTTTTGATTTTTGCCTTCATCTTCGCGGCGGACCTTAGTTCCGCCGCGTCTTTATTACCGGCCTGTGGAAATCAGGTTTACCAAACGGGCGAAAACTACCAGAGTTACTATCAGCAATCAGGACGCGCAGGCTGCATGAAAGATTGGGCGGTCTTGATCTACATGGCGGCCGATAACGAGCTGACGCCTTATGCCCTCTGGGATCTGTATGAAATGGAATCGCGCCTGACGGGCGAAGCCAATCTCGGTGCCAGCACGGCATCGGTGGATGTTGTGGTGGAATTGGATACCTTTGCCCGAACGGGCGTTCAGCGCTATCACATTTTTCAAGGTAATGAGACCTATGATCCCCATTTGCGCTTGGAAGATTTTCAAAAGAAGAGTGAGAAGGACATTCACTCTCCGCTGGTGAAGTGGTTTCCCGAAACCGGCGAGGGCAGTCTGCGCAATCAGAAGAAACGCTTTCAGGAATTCCTGCTCTGGTCCCAAAAAAAATATCCCGCTAAAAAATATATGGTGGTGATTTGGGGGCATGGGGAAGGATACATCGGCCAGCACAGCGAAACGCCGGATTTACGAGAGCTTTTGCCGAGAGAAAAGGCGACTTCGAACTTGCTCAACCGCGATATGGTTTATCTGGATTTACTTGATCAGATGGACCCGGCCAAATTTGTCATCGCCGGAAAACCTTTTGGCGGCGTGGCCTTCGACTACTCGGATAAAACCTATCTGGATATTCCCAGCATCCGCAAAATTTTGGCCGATTTTAACCAGCATCGTGGCAAAGATACTCAAGTTGAAATTCTGGCCTTCGACGCCTGTCTGATGCAGTCCTTGGAAGTTGCCACCGAGCTGATGGATGTGGCCTCCTACCTCGTAGGCTCGGAGCAGATTCAAAATTATCTCGGTCTCCCCTATCGAAAGCTGCTGGATTCTCTCCAGCGCAGTCCCGAAAGCTACACCATGGCAAAGCAAATTCCCCTGATGGTCGGCCAGGCCTATGCGGATGGAGGTTATCAGGCCGTGGTCGACCCCAAGATGGCCCGAACCTTTACAGTCAGCACGCTCATTCTCTCCGAAATGCGCCGTCACCTGCTCCCGGCGATGCTGGAGTTGTCGCAGGCGCTCAAGGCCTATCTGGAAGAGGACTTCACCCACCCGATGGAGCTGAGCTATATTTTGCAGGAGTCGGCATCTTTCAGAGGTGAAGGGCGCGACCTGGGAATTTTTTTGGGAACGATCCTCAAACTTCTCTATGAGGAGGAAAGACAACGGGGCTTATCGGTTGCGGGCGAAGAGCTTCGAAGCAAGGTGCAAAATACACTTCAGGCCTTGCAACGCTCAATGGCCTCCTATGCTTACGGAGACGCCTATGTAAATCCCGGAACGGATGAAAATCGTTCCTATCTTTTAGGCTTTTTTAAAGGCGTGACGGTTTGGATTCCCGGCAATCCTGATCTCTTTTTGGCACGGGAGAAGGAGATGTCCACCGCCGCACTATTTACTCTGAAGGGGAGCGAGCCCAAGTGGCAGGATTGGCTCTCCGGTCTTTTATCACCCGTTGAGTAGGCCGATTTGAACATCGCAACTTATCAGGATAACATTTTTACGAGTACTTTAAGAAGTGAATCCACCTCAAAAGGTTTAGAGATACAATCATTACATCCCGCCTCGAGAGCTTTCTGTCTATCTTCTGGCTGAAAATAGGCCGTGATCGCCACAATGGGAATGTGCTTGTTTAGCTGGCGAATTTTACGGGTGGCGGTAAATCCATCCATTCCCGGCATTTTTAAATCCATTAGAATGAGGGCAAGCTCAGGAGTATTTTTAAAAATCTCAAGTGCCTCGTGACCGTTTTTGGCATGCACCAGCTTTACCTGGGTACGATTTCGCAAAATTGTTTCGAGCAGTAAATAGTTACTCATCTCATCTTCCACAATCAGAAATTTCTTGTCAGACCAATCTAGCTTCATCGAAGGGAGTGAAATGGCAGGCCGAGGAGCGGGTTTTAGCGTGTCAGAAAGAGTCGGCCCGTAGGGAATGGTGAACTTAAAGAGCGATCCCACGCCTTCTTCTGACTCAAACCAGATTTTCCCCCCGAGTAAAGTCACGAATCCCTTGGCGATGGCCAGGCCCAATCCCGAGCCTTCGTAACCCCGACCGGCAGAGATATCGGCTTGATTGAACCTCCCAAAAATAAAGTCGGTTTTCTCTTTGGAGATGCCAATGCCGGTATCTCGAACGAAGAATTCGACGTCTTCACCCGAAAGTGCGTAGCCAAATTCCACCGCCCCCGCTTTGGTGAATTTAAAGGCATTGCTGAGAAGATTGTTGAGGATTTGATAAATTTTCTGCTCGTCACTGAACATACTGAGGGACTCTAGCTCCGGATTGACTTCGATTCTTAGGGCAAGATTCTTCTGGGTATAAGCATTGATATGCACGTCGTGGAGTTCCTGCAGCAATTTGTAAACCTGGAAGGATTGTTTTTTTACAATCGCCTGACCGGCATCGAGCCTTGATAAATCTAAAATATCATTAATAGTGTTGAGTAATCGTCGGCAGCTATCATTAATGATCTTGGCATAATCCATCCGGTCCTTATCCGAAACGACGGGCGCACTTAAGAGCTGGGAAAAACCTACGATGCTGTTCATCGGGGTGCGAATCTCATGGCTCATATTCGACAGGAAGGCCGATTTTAAGCGATCGCTTTCTTCAGCGCGCTCTTTGGCCTTTTTCATTTCGACGTTTGAGATGAGCAGTTGGGTCTGATGCTCAAGCAGGCTTTTTTCCATCTCCTTAAATTCTGTAATTTCCGTATTGAAGCCATACCAGGTAATACTCCCGTCAGGTAATTTTTCAGGAATTGACTTACCCATCATCCAGCGAATCGGGCGGCCGGGAATTTGGGTTCGATACTCACAGGTCCAGGGAGTCAGATATTTGGCGGAGTTTTCAATGGAGTCGATGAGTTTTGGCAAATCTGCTGGCAGGACAGCTCGTGTGATCGGAGAAAAGTCTTCGCTGACTTCTTCCGGAGTGCATCCAAAAATATCCGTGATCCCGTTTGTACTGAACGGAATATAATAGCTTCCATCAGGTCTTCGGGTGAACTGATAAATCATTCCCGGCAGACCCGTCGAGAGCTTCTGAAATTTGATATCACGTTCCTGGAGGGCATCCGCTATCCTAAACTGCTCCTCATAGAATCGCATGCGTCGCTCTCGCCCCACCAGCACTAACCCCGCGCCACCGGCCGCAATCAGGGCGGAGACAAAGCCGATAAGCATCCACAGATGCTCAAAGACGGGCCCAGACATTTCCGATACGTCTAAGCGGGTCACGAGAAACCATGGGGTCTTCGGCACGGAACGCACATCTGCAATCACCGGGATACCTCGGTAGTCTTGCCCTTCAACGATCCCGGTCCGTCCTAATGCCGCCATGACCGCGGGAACATTTGTTCTCGTTAGTGGGATGCGAAATTTGAGCGCCGCATGGGGCGCGAATTTCAAATTGTGCAGGTAAACAATGTGGTTCTCTTCGCGCCTCACGATGAGCGATTCCGCGGTCTTGCTGGGCGTAGGCCAGCGCAGAATAAAAGGGTAAAGATATCTTTCCGGATTAATGCGCAAGGAAAGGACTCCGATCACGCGATGACTATTCCGTGTGGCAAAAATGGGAATGTGTAAGGCGAGATAAATCTTCTGATCTTGATCACTCAGGTAGAAATCAACCAAAGTGAGATTTGCGGATTGCGCGGCATCCTTAATTTGCTTTGAAATAGATGGAGTCATCGGCGGCAGCGATGACGGGACAGACATGCGCGTGATTCCCCGGGAATCGCTTAAACGTACCTGATCATACTCATAGCTATCCGGATATTGCTCCAGCCAGCTTCGCAACTGCTGTGCCGTCTCCCGATCCCGCGGATTGGCAAAAAAACGATGCACCAGATTTGAGAAGGCGATATTATCATGAATGATTTCGGCGTCGCCTAAGCGCTCGCTTTTCCATTGTTCAAGCTCCGCCACTTTGAGCTCGCCAATGGAGGCCAAAACATGCTCCATATCGCGCCGTCGGTCCTTCTTGAAACTTTGATACGAGAAATAAGCGGCGGTAGAGATGCCTATCACAAACACAAAAAAGATGATGATGAGTTTAGTGGTGATGCTCTTTTCTTTTTTCATTTTTCCAAAGTCTTTGCCAAGGTTCTCAGGATGGATTCCGTCTCGAAGGGTTTCGTGATAAAGTCGTTGCATCCGGCCTCAAGTGCTTTCTTTCGATCCTCCGGTTCTGAGTAGGCCGTAACAGCATAAATGGGTAGCCGCTTATTAAATTCACGAATTTTGCGAGTCGCCGTAAAACCATCCATTCCCGGCATTTTTAAGTCCATGAGAATGACGTCAATGGCCGGATTGTTTTTAAGAATCTCTAAAGCTTCAAGGCCGTTCCCCGCATGAAGAATGACCACCTGGGTGCGATTGGTTAAAATGGTTCTTAGCAATAAATAGTTGTTCATATCGTCTTCGGCCACCAGGATCGTCTTCTTGGACCAATCCAGGTTCTGCGGCATTTCTGCTTCGCCCGGTGCCTTTTCTGTTTCAACAGTCCTGGCAAGAGTTGAAGCTGGTGGGGTTTCAAAGGGAATGGTAAATTTAAAATGCGACCCGACTCCTTCTTCGGATTCAAACCAGATTCTTCCACCCATTAATGTTATCAGGCCTTTGCTAAGAACGAGATCCAAACCCGTGACCTGCTCGCCTTTTTTATCGGCCATGGTCATCTGGTAGAACTTACTAAAAATTATCTCCTGTTTCTTTTTAGGGATACCGATACCTGTATCCTTCACGAAAAATAGAAGCTGCTTTTCAATAAGTTCAAAGCCAAATTCCACATGTCCTTTTTCTGTGAATTTGCAGGCATTATCCAGAAGGCCGTCGAGCACACGATAAACTTTTTGCTCATCACTCAAAATAACCAAAGATTCCAGCCTTGGGCTGACCTCAATTTTCAAGTCAATTTTTTTTTGCTTGAAGGCATCAAGATGCGCGAGCTGGAGGTCCTGCAGTAATCTGTAAATGTTAAAGGCCTTCTTCTTTACCACTGCTTGCCCTGTCTCAATGCGTGACAGGTCCAAGATATTGTTAATAGTTTTAAATAATCGACTACTACTGCGGTTGATGATCTCTGAGTACTCCGCACGCTCTTTCTCCGGCACGTCGGTGGCACTCATGAGCTGGGCAAAACCGACGATGCTATTCATGGGTGTTCGAATGTCATGAACCATATTTGATAAGAAGGCCGATTTTATGCGATCACTATCCTCCGCCCGCTCTTTTGCCGAATTTATCTCTTGTATTCTCGTTTCCATATGCTGTTCCCTTCGCCATAGGCCCTTTAAAAGCCGATTGAAGCTGGCAAAGAGAGTGTTAATTTCATCTCCGCCACTAACAGGCAGGGCCTGCACTGGCCAGTTTGCCTCTGCAACCGTGTCCATCATTTTAGTGGCATCAATAATCGGTGAAAGCTGTTGCCTCAACAGCAGCCAGGTCATTCCTGTCGCCAACAAAGTCAGCATGATTGCGCCGCTCATCCATGCCTGACTGGCAGAGCGTACGGGCGCAAAGGCCTCTTCCATGGGCAGCATGACCGCCAGAACCCAACCGGTCAGGGGAATGCGCACTGAAGAGCCGAGCATTTGAACGCCCCGTTGATTAAAAAAAATTGCCGGATTTTCCTGGCCGTGAATAAAGCGGTCAAGTAATGGATTGATGCCTGCTGGTGGGAGTTTCTCAGGTATCTGTGCAGTTTTCGAAGCCGCCAGAATCAAGCGTTGTCTGGAGGTGATAAGCATATAACCGCCTGTTTTGCCGTAACGGCCTTCAAAAATCTCCTGTAAAAAATTACTTTCCGCCAAATTGGTCACGCCGGCGATGGCCCCAATCACCTTGCCCTGGCGATTGCGAATTGGAACGGCCATGGAGATATCGGGTCCGCGCAGATACTTCCCGGTTACGGACTGACTTATCGTTGCTTTCCCCTCCCCAATGGCGACCGAAATATAATCTGTCGTCCTGTAACTGACACCGGTCTTCCCTGAGGAACGGGGGACAGCGGCGATCGCAGTTCCGTCAATTCGAGTGGTGAGGACTCCACCTCTGAACTCACTGAGAAAAAGAGGATACTGTTGCTCAAGAGTGGCCTGAAGGTCCGCGTTGTTCCCATGCAAAAACGGCGCAATTTTTGTAGCAACAAGTTCCAAGGCCGCCAGCCGATTAGTCAGGTAGTTGTTTATATCTGCCGCGATGAAATTCGCAGTCGACATCTGCTGTTCACCTAACAAGCTCTGGAGTTGATCACGCAGTATCAGCGTGATGTATGACCCCAAGGCCAAGAAGGCGGCCGCAAAAATGGCCAACGTATAGAGTATCACTTTGGTCTTGAGCGACTGCCACTTACTGACGTTTGACTCCATGCAAATTTTCCCTCGCCAGACTTTGCTTTAGGCCATGCTCAGGTTTTATTAAGAATGAAGATGTGAGATAGAGCTATTAAGACGGTCAGTGCAGTCAATGTTTTATGCACTAACTTCAAATGACATTAAGTGCGCTTGTCAGGCCTTGTAGAAAAATAAAAAAGGGGCGAGATCTTTTAAAAATTTCTCCAAAAGAAGAACCCACTGATCCACCATTTTCTGGACCACCACCAACATGGGATAGCTTTTTACTTGAGAAAGTAAAAAGGCAATTAAATCTTCCCATAACTTGAGCACCGGCCCCAAGTTGAATTTCTTCACAAAACGATCTAGCTGATTGTGGGCCTCCTCCACGACTTTACCATTTTGAGTGACGACGTAGAGGGGGTTTTTGCTTTTATTGGCCATGACTATGCTCCAGGTTCCATTTCTCAATCGTGCTGGCAATGGTGCCAAACTGCTCTTGCAAAGGAGCATACTCCTTGGAGTCATAATCGAAAACGGATTTTTTTGAGGCCTGGGCCTTGACCAGCTGAGAGCGGTTAAATAAGGGATCAAAACAGAGTCCGTCCTTCTGATGCCCGGTGGTTTTAAGAAGTTCTCCAATACCAGTCAGATCAAGTTCCTCCTGCTTGCGTCGCGAATCGACGAGGTTGGGAATATGGCCGATGACCTCAGGAATCTGCGAGATTCCCATCTCGGCAACGTCCTGCAAAACCACCTCGAGGTGCTCGAGGCCTTTCTTACTAAATTCATCAGGTCTGAAGGGCACTAAAATGCCTTGAGCGGCGCAAAGAACATTGATGACGGTGAGGCCAAGGGTGGGAGGGCAATCGGCCAAGATATAATCATACTGTTCAAGAATATTTTGCTTTTCCAAAAAGCGCTTCAGGATAAGTTGTCGTGGCGTTGTGACGGAGGCCACGGTGAGCTCAAAACCGGAAAGTTCCTGGCCGGCGGGGAGGAGATCAATTCCGCCACGGCTGACCAGAACATCACCCAGCAAAACTCCGACGTGGAGGGCCTTCAGCTCGCGCACTGAATTGACCAGGAGATGGTAGATTGAATATGGCCCGGGAATAGCGCTGTCCTCCTCGCTGGCAAGACTCAAATCCACATTAAAAAGTAAACTCAGGTTGGCCTGAGGGTCCATATCCAGACAGAGCACTTTGTGACCGCGCTTGGCCAGGGCATGGGCGGTATTGAAGGCACAGGTGGTCTTCCCCACTCCGCCTTTTTGATTTAAAAAAGCGATGACTCTTGCCCGTGATGATTGATTAGCTTCAGTGGTGGCAGGCGCATTTTGATCTTCTCGATTCCGTCCAAAAAATATCCCCATGCTTTCCCCCTTTTTGACCTGACGTTTGCTGTGAATTCTAGCATGAATTTCTAAAATGAGAGGCCCTTGGGATAAATTAATGCGCGTTCAGCAATCCCACCAGCGCGTGGTAAAACAGCCGATGAATTCCGATTTTCCCGATCTTGGTTTCGAAGGTTGGAATTTTTTCCACGTCGACACCTAATATCACGATCTTGCCCCTCAGCTTCTTCTGATCAATTCGGCCCCCCACCAGATCAGTGAAAGAGAGGGAGTCGATTTTATCGCTGGCGGGGAGTTGATACTTGGCTTCGCCGGCGTCATTCACCGGGAGCACCAACTTTCCAATCGTCGCATTCTTGCCTATCACAACTTTGCCCTTGGCACCTTCCAGTAACTCAAGAGCGGCCAACCAGAGGGATGGAACAAGCATGGTCTTATAGCTTACCACCAGCGGAACCTGAGATTCACTCTCGGCCACCACATCCACAAAGCCGACACCTGCACAGTTTTGGCTTAGCTTTTCGAGAGGAATCCAGCCACTCGCGCCTGCGAGAAGGAGCGAAGTTTTTCCTTGCACCCTTGAGGCCATATTAAACCGGGCGGGCAAAGAATGGGGGGCCTTTTCCTCGGCATCAAACCTGGCCTGGAGCAAAACCGGGAAGCGCTTTAGCTCAAGCGCAAGGTCGTCGTCCCCGGTTCCGGGAAGGGATTGATCGAGGTAATACTTAATAACCGCGCCACGGGCCCCGGCCTCCCGTAGCTTGGCAATTGCCTTGGCGGTAATCGAACGATCATAGGGAAAATGGCCCATGGCCTGCTCGGTTTTGGCATCTATAAAAACTGCCACGAAGGGAGTTGTACCGGCCTCAACCGTTGCGACAGAGAGCAAAAGCACGCTGAAAAAAGTTATGAATGGAATTAGAGCTGACATTCCTCACCTCACGAGTTGATTAAATTCTAACCCAGGTCCGGGTCCGGGACAAACTATCTCTTATTTATATTGAAGTAATTCAATCTATCTATTTGTTGTTGTCCCGTTTAAAGGCTACAAGCACCACGTTTACTAACAACCTGGAGCTAACAATGAACAAAATATTTTTATCCTTTTCCGCTCTGATCTGGTCCCTCTCACTTTTTGGTGCCGAGCTGGCGCTTCCCCTTCAGCATTCCATCGACCTGGATGATTTTAAAGGTAAGACTTTTTTGCAGACCATGCTGGACAAGAAAAATGGGATCAAAACCCACCTTGATCAGGATTATGTCTCGACCTATACCTTTGCGAGTGCGGATGAGGTCGTTGCCGCCTTAAATAACTTTGATGCTAAGATTGTTAAGTCCGTGCTGGGCTCCTTCAATAATGGAAAGCAAGGCGTGCGCGAACTTGCTAAAGATCTGGAAGGCCAGGAGTTTAGTCCCGCCAATATTGTTGATGTCCTTCGGGAAAACTATCGCGGCAAAGGCAATATCTACGCTCTTTCTCATTTCTTCGGAATGGCCAGCAACGCCGGGACGGTCATTCGGATAGATGATGATAATTACTTTTATAACTTTGGCTATAAATCAGGAGAAGAAGCTGATGATGTGAAGTCCGGCCGCAGTTATGGCGCCTCACCACTCCACAATGCCAATGATGCCTCGGACGTCATGTATTTAAACGAGCTGGAGGCCTTTCTCACCTCAACTAAAAATGTGAAAAGTTTCTACACCACACTTTTGCAGGTGCTGACTCAGACCGAAACTTCAGGATTTTCTCAACGTGGGTTTTCCGACAAGGCCCGGGCCGCGGCCACCGACTTCGTGACGATCTACACCGCAGAGCTTGACCGGCACATCATGGTGGATTTGAGACCCAGCGTTCATCCCTGGGAAAATGACCTCGCTGAGGCCACCTTTGTTTCCATCTACAGCGCCCAGGCCGGACTCTTGATTCAAGAAGGCGAGTTAAAAGAAGCTCCCCTGAAGGCCTTCTGGGCCATGAGTACCACGGGCAGCGGCCGCAGCGGAATCGGCATTGGCCGAAAAGATCGTCGCCATCTCCAGACCTTGATCTCAAACTATGAAAGAGAAAACAATCCCGACGTGGTTGAAGCGGTGGAGGCCCTGATTGGCACACAACGCGATGGAGATTTATTTCGCGGTCTGATGGAATACTTAAATGACAAAGACAATCAGAAAGAAATTCAGGCCAATGCCGAAGAAATTACCCAAACCTTCGTGGCCTTTTTAATGCAAGTTCAGCAGGACGTCGATCAGATCACGGAAGCCATTCAAGAATAGTTAGAGACACTTCGGTAGCTCTTCCCAAGATGTGGTGTAGCGAGGCGATTTAAAATTTCGCCTCATACGCCACTCTCGATTATCCACCCCACAGCTCATAGAAACCAATATTCGGTCCCCTTCGCGCAAATTAATCCGATCCATGGTATCCATCAGGACGCGCTCGCGGAGTGAATCACAATGCTCAAAGAGTCCAAGCGCATGCTCATCTTCATCTTGAAGATTGAAAACGCTTACCCCCGATTTTTGGTATTCGACTCCGTAGACATAAATCATCTCAAGAGCGCGCAGGGCCGCCTTGATGATTTTAAAGGTATTGTTGGTTGGCGTCTGAAATTTCCAAGAGGCCGAACGGGCGTACTGCTCGGTGGACTCAGAAAAGGGATTACTGCGAATAAAGATTGAAACGCCGGTGCACACTGATTCCTGCTGGCGCAGCTCCTGGGCGACCTCCGAAGCGTGGGTGGCGATGGATTGCATGAGCACGTGCTTGTCAAAAACGCCGTGCCCGAAAGTTCGGGAGCTCATGATTTCTTTTTTCTTTTCCGCCCCGGCCTGCAGGGGAAAGCTGACGATGCCCCGTAGCTCATCTTGAATTTGCCGACCGACCTTGGTTAGGATGGCCTGGATGTGCTGATCGTTTTTATAATCGCGAAATTCCTTGGCGGTTTTGATCCCGCTCATCCACAGTTTAAGCCCCCGCCCCTTGGCAATTCCCCAGATTTTTTCCACGGGCATGGTGGCCAGGACCTGATCCTGTTTTTCCCGCTCTTCTAAGCTGACCACACCGCCTTGAGAGAGATCCTGCTTGGCCAAAAAGCAGGCGGCCTTACACAGGCCCTTGGTGGGGCCAATCCCTACCGACACGGGCATGCCGATATGTTGCTGGATGATGGCCTTAATCATTCGCCCGAAACTCTCCACGTTGGGGATGCCGGTGAGGTCGAGGAAGGCCTCATCCACGGAGTAGACTTCGATGTTCGGCACCAGACGCCGCAAGGTGGTTGTGATCCTGGCCGAGATATTGGTGTAGAGGGAAAAGTTGGAGGAAAAGACGGCGACCTTATGCCGCTCACACAGCTCGCGAATTTGAAAATAGGGGGCCCCCATTTCAATGCCCAGGGCCTTGGCCTCTCTGGTGCGCGAGATGGCGCAGCCGTCATTGTTGGAGAGCACGATCACCGGCCGCTGGCGCAGATCTTCTCGAAACAGGCGCTCGCAGTTGCAAAAGAAAGCATCGCAATCCACCAGGGCCAACATTTAAAATCCCCGGGCCAGTCCCACCACGGGCCCAAAAAAAACCGCCTCGGATTCTTCTACGATGGGAATAGGTTTATAGTTTTTATTTTCCGAGAGCAAAAAAATCTTCCCCTCTTGGCGCACCAGACGTTTACACAGGCGTTGGCCATTCATGGTTAAGACCACGATCTGGCCCATTTCGACCTTGATAGAGCGATCCACCACCAGAATATCCTGGGGCAAAATAAGCGGGGTCATAGAATTTCCCATGGCGCGAAGAAAGTAGGTGGACTCCCGATTTTTCACCAGATGCTGATCCAAAGAAAGATAGGCCTCCTCATAATCTTCTGTGATCCCAAAAAGGCCGCAAGTGACTTCACCTAAAAAACGAAACTCCATTCTCCTACTATAACTTACGCATAACTTACGCACAACCTGGACAAAAAATTCCCCATAGGGTTGTTTTTACAGATGACTAACGCACTGTTTCTATGACGTCCTAGTATTTCGTGACAAAGTTGCATCCAAAAGCACTACTCGCCTCGTCTTATGTTTGAAGCAAAAAACAGGAGAACACTTATATGAAAAAGTTCATCGCCCTCATCGTCACCGGCCTCTGGCTTTCGGGCCTGAATCAGGCCATGGCCGTCGGTTTTAATATCTCGATTGGAGATAAACCAAAAAATGAAAAGCTTTCGCCGGCAGAATTAAACAAACACGTCGAAACGCTCAAGGCCTTGAAGGACAGTGCCCCCGCACAGGCCTTTGACAAGCTTACACCCGAGCAGACGGAGAAGGTTCTGCTCACCGCCATTCGCGAAGGTCACGAAAAGATTCCCAATCCTCTGGTGGATGTACTCGTGCCCATTGCCGCCTTTATCTTTTTGGCCTCCACCTTCGGCATCCCGCTTTATTTGAAGAATCGTCGCTTCAAGGAATTTCAAACCACCCTGCAGATGTTTATTGAAAAGGGACAACCCATTCCCGCCGGCCTGATCGAAAATGGCATGGACGGCAATCGCGGGCACCAGGACTGGCGGCGTGGGATTCTTCTGGTGGCCTTTGGCCTGGGATTACTGATTTGTCTGATCTTGGCAAAATCATCGGCATGGGGAATCGGCTTTATCCCCTTGTGCTTGGGAGGCGCTAGTATCTACCTCGCAAAGAATGTTAAATAATGAGAACCGAGGCCCAACTTTTAGCAATCGTCGTTTCGACCGGAGACCGCCAGGCGTTTGGAGAGCTGGTTTTGATCTACCAGTCTCCCCTGCGCTTGGTGATTCGTCGGTGGGTCTTAGGCAACCAGGCCTTGGCCGACGATCTCGCCCAGGAAGCGTTTATCAAGGCCTATCGAGGAATCACAAATTTTCGTTTTGAGGCAAAGTTTTTTACCTGGCTCTGTCAGATCAGCTATCACATTTTCATCGAGCACTGTCGCAAAAAAAAATTACCGGCAGAGGCCGACCTCACGACTGTCATGAACCCAACTCGCGGAATGGACTTGCACCACGACGTGGAGCACGCCATGAGATATCTCTCGGAGGTGGAACGGGTCGCTATCGGCCTGTGCTTTCACCAGGACCTCACCCACGATGAGGCCGCCAACATCATGCAGATTCCCCTGGGAACCTTGAAGTCTCACGTCAACCGCGCCAAAGAAAAAATGAGCAAGCACTTAAGCGCATGGAAAGAGGAGAATTAGTTTATGGAAAAACAAAACCACGACTGGATGGAACAGGTATTAAAAAAAGAGGCCAAGGAAGGGGCGCTGAATGACAAGGGCTTTTCCAAAAAGGTGATGGGCACAATTCCCACCTGGTGGAAGGTTTTGCTGCGACGATTGTTCATTCAAAGCTCCGCCTTTGTCTTGGGAGTGCTGGGGTTTGTGACCTCCGGCAGTCTTAAATTTCCCACCACCGAGAGCGAGAAATGGCGCGAGGTCGCCGGCCAAGCACAGGAGATGTTGGCGGTCATTCCTCAGTCTATGGAGTCTTTCTCGGAGATTAATCTTCTCACCATTGCCGCCATCCTGGCCGTGGCCTTCGTCTTCACCTTTACCCTCGCGGATCTCCCGGGAAAACTCATGTCGAGCACTGGTAAAGACTACTCACGGTCTTGAGGGAAAGAGAGGGCGCGGCACACCAGCCTTTTGGGAGCTTGGCCACCAGATAAAAGCGATCTTCTGCCATGATCGTGCCGCTGCTATTAACAAAGGAGAAAGGTTTTTTCTGGCAGACAAACTGGGTTGGCCTCCCATTTTCGGTGATCGTGCAGGACTCAAACTTTCCATTAATCTGGCGCGCACTTCCGGGAGGAGTGGTGGCAAGGTAATTCTGAAATCCGGAGTAGTCGGAGGAATGCAAACGATAGGGACGGGCGCGGGTACCGTCTCCCATGTTGTCGGCCTTTAACAGTTCCGAAATTTTTTGACGCTCGATCTCGATCAAATTTTTATGAGCGGAGATCAGGATCTGTTTCTGAGGATTTCCTCTCATCTCAAGATCGTAAATGATCTGCTCAAGACCCTCAATTTTGTCCGAGGACTTTTTGGCCTCACCGAAGTTGGCATCCATTTGCTCTTGCGAGATCTTATAGGTATCACCCCCAAAGGCCAGCTCAACTGCCAGGCATCCAAAAGAGGTGAAGCAAATGACGAAGGCCCAAAGAGGTACAGATGAATTTTTCATACTTAAATCTCCCTAAAAAAATAGTACCGTGCGCCACGGCATTCATTTCCTGATATTATTTGGCACGATCTATAAAATACTATAATATTCATATAGATATGCCATATTACAAACCCATGAGTTGTAAATTTGCTCGCTATTTTAGGTGCCCAGGAGGGTTGGCACTATGAGCGCAGGACAGCTCGCCACCATTGAGAAGCTTGTCGTTCAAGGCAATATGAAGGCGGCCCATCTTTTACTGCGACCACTTCTCAAAAAACGAATCGAACGCAAGCTGGTTGTGACTTTGGCGAATCTGGCCCGCCGGGCCCATTTGCCGGAATATGCCGTTGCCATCCTCCATCATATCGTTCGCCCCTCACTGCACTCACCGATCCACGCCACCGACGCTGAGATAGGCGAATACGCCGCATCTTTAAATGCCATCGGGGCCGCCCATGAGGCGGACAAACTTCTAAGCGAAGTGGACAGTGATAAATTTCCCAATGCCCTACTCTTTCGAGGTTATGTTCACATCTGGCAATGGGACTGGGAGGGCGCGGTTCCGTACCTGGAGCAATATTGTAAACTTCCCAACGTGGACCCGCACATGCGTTTTTGGGGGAGCGTAAACCTGGCGCAGTCTCTCATGCATGGATGCGCAGATCTTGTTTGGGCCCGCACCCTCCTCACTGAGGTGGTGGCCAACACCGGCCTTGAGCAATATCGACATCTCCACAAAAATGCTCATCTGGGCATGGCCCAGGTTCAGATTCTTGCCCAAGAATGGGAGCAGGCCCAGTCAACCATAAAATATCTCCAGCAAAAAGAACTCAAGGACGATGACCAAACCTTTGATCTCGTGCTTGAACAATGGAAATCCATCGCGCAGCTAAGTCGTGGCAACCTGAACTTGGCCCCTCTTCGAAAAGTGCGCGCGCAATTTGAGGTGCTCAAGCGTTGGGAAAATGTCCGCAGCTGCGATTACTATGAAGCGATCTGTACCCACGATACAAAGCTACTCACACAGCTTTACTTTGGAACAACCTACCCTGCTATGAGAAAGCGCATTCTGACGATCTTGGGAGGCGAGCAGAAAATTCCGCTGAATTATCAGTGGTCCTTTTTCAGGCAGGCATCTTCCCATGCTGCCATTATTGATCTGCAAAATGGCGTTAATAATCTGGGGCCGTCTTTCCTCAAAGAGGGCCAGATTCCCCAACGCCTGCTCCAAACCCTGGGCCAGGACTTCTACAAACCCATGCGCATCTCAGAGCTGCACGAGCGCCTTTATCCCAAGCAATTCTATCATCCCACGGCCGCTCCCGACCGCCTTTACCAGGCCCTCAAGCGCCTTCGATCTTGGCTTGGGCAAAACCACATTCCACTTGCCATTAAAGAAGACAGTGGGTTTTATAGCTTAGACAGCACGCAGGGATGCCTCATTCAGCTGGCCAAAGATGTATCCACACCCGCCTTAAAATTTAAACTCGCGCAGCAGCTGGCGAAACTGCAAAACCATTTTTTCACAAGCTCCATCTCTGCCGCGAAAGTTCCCTCCGTTCTGGGCGTTTCACAGCGCTCGTCAATTCGCATCCTCAATGAGCTCTGTCGGCATGGAAGGATTGAACGCATCCATAAAGGGCCGAAAACTTATTACCGTCTTCGCCCGGCATGAAAAATATACAATCAGTTCGATGTTCCTTTTTCATGTCAATTTGGCGGTGCTAGAAGCATCCTACGAGTTGTTAAAATAAGGGGAATTTGTATGCGTACATTAATCGTGCTCATGGTGCTGAGTTTTGCCTATAATTCCTACGCCGGGCAAAATCTTTTTGTGGTTAAAAAAAGTTTTAATACTCTTAATGTTTTCAAGGTCGATGCCCAAACGAATAAAGACTGTAAGCTGATACCCTATTCTTCCGGCAAGTACATTGAGGGTTACTGGATTATGGGTGAAGGCAATAATCAGCGGCAGGAAATGAATGCGTTGGAGGCCAAAGGTTTTAGTAAGGCGCGGATGACGTACCTGAATTCAGATAAATCTGAAGTGGATTTCATGCCTGAGAATCTTGAAAAAGCACACGTCTATTTTTCAGATCCCGTGATTAGAGTCAAAACCAGCGTAAAAAATGGTCGCTGCCAGGTTGATGCCTTTATGGAAATTGATCATCTTGAAACTAAAATCAAAGAGATCTTTGTGGGTTTAACCACCTTCCTTAAGGTCGAATATGTCATTCTTAAAGGTGCGAGAGCGAACGGCTCATCTTTTGTAAGAAAATATCAATAAGCTGGAAACCGTTCTAAAATCTGTAGAGAAGTTCACTACAAAAAGTATCCCGCTCGGAAAAGTGCACCTTGCTCTCCAAGATCCGGCGCCCAACCACGGTAAAATGGGGACGAAGAAGCTTTAAATAAAATTCACGCGAACGCGCCAGGGAATACGGATCAAAAAAATCAACTTCTTTTTTCATCCGTTTGATTTCGATATCGGTTGGTATTGTCAGGTAGAGATAGCGCACCTTTCGGGCCATAACCGGAATGAGAAAACGCAGCTCTTTCTCAGTTAGATATTGAAAAACCGAGGTGCAAAGGCCTAAGTCAAAGGTTGGTGCCCTCTTGGCCATGCTCAGGGCCCAGGTGCTAAGGTCAATATTGTGCACCTCCATTTTCATGGACGCGACGGGAGGAGCTAAGCGCCGCTTCGCCTTTGCCAAAGCGTAGGCAGATGGATCAATCGCCACCGCCTGTTCCGGCATAAATTTTTTAATGACCTCGCGAAAGAGAAAGCCAAGCCCAACCCCGAAATCAATGACCGAATTAATGTCGATTGAATCCACGGCGAAAAAATATTTCAAGTAGCTGGCGTGCTCGCGAGCATTCCCGATGCAATCCATTGGTAATGGGTCAGAGTAATTCTTGCGCCAATATTCCTGATCAAAACGTTGGTGTGCCTTATTTTTCTTGCCCATAGGTATTCCACAAAATGGCCGACCAAATTAATTTAGCATATTTTAGAATAAAGAACAAACTCCGATAAGAACACATAACAGGAGTTCCTATGACTGATGAAAAAGTAAAGCCCGAAGGTCCTAAGTCTCGTCAACGTACACTCTATGAATACGAACTTCCACCCAAGATGGAAGGCAAAGAATATGAAAAGCTGATGGAGAATCTCCAAATCGAGCTGCTTAAGATGCAAAACTGGGTCAAGGCCACCGGCCAACGGGTCATGGTGATCTTTGAAGGCCGCGACGCCGCCGGCAAGGGCGGAACCATCAAGCGCTTTATGGAACACTTGAATCCCCGAAGTGCCACCATCTGTGCCCTGGAAAAACCCTCCGAGCGGGAAAAAGGCCAGTGGTATTTTCAGCGCTACATCACCCGATTACCTGCCGCCGGGGAAATCGTATTTTTCGACCGCTCCTGGTACAACCGTGCGGGGGTTGAGCGCGTCATGGGCTTTTGCACTCCCGCCGAGCATCGGGAATTCATGCGCCAGGCCCCGGTCATTGAGCGAATGCTAGTGAATAGCGGAATCATCCTTTTTAAATTCTGGTTTTCGGTTTCAAGAAAAGAGCAAAAAAGACGTTTCGAGGAACGGCAGCACGATCCACTCAAACAATGGAAGCTGAGCCCGATTGACATGGCCTCATTGGATAAGTGGGATGATTACACCAAGGCCAAAGAGGAAATGTTCTTTCATACCGACACCGCCGATGCTCCGTGGACGGTTATCCGATCCGATGACAAAAAACGGGCGCGCATCAACTGCATCCGTTACGTACTTCAGTATCTCGACTATGCCGAGAAGAAGCAGGATAACATCAAGGACATTGATCCCAGCATCCTCGGCCTGGCCAAAGATATTTTTGAAAAAGGCGAGCGAGTGCTTGAGCATGGGAAGGAAGTCGTCAAAAAGGCGGCCTAACAGAATTTCAGTAATTCTGCTTGAAGATGCGTCAAGTGTTTCCCGATGGCATTAAAAGCTGCAGGTCGTTTTAATAAGGCCGTTAAGGCCGGAGGTGCCGGAAGATTTTCCGGCCCTAAAATATCTTGAATTATTTCCTGAAATTTATAGGGATGAGCGGTGGCGACGGATACCACCAAACTCTCGGGAGAAAAGCGATCATGGGCGGCCAGAGCGACGGCGGTATGGGGACAGACATGGCCTTTTGTCCTCAAAAAGAAATCTGAAATCACGCTACGGATTTTCTCATCAGAGTGCCATGAGGAGGTTAAATCTTTGGCGATGGCGGGATTTTTACTGAGCAGGTCCAGCAGCCGCTCCATATTGGAAGGATTGCCGACATCCATGGCATTGGCCAAAGTTTTGAGGCTCTTTCGCACCGTTAATTTTTTACTTTGGAAATAATCAAAAATTGCCCGATTGCTGTTGCAGGCGAAATGAATTTCTCCGATGGGCATTCCCATTTCCTTGGCCCACACCGCCGCCATACCGTTGCCCATATTGCCCGAGGGGATGACAAAGTTCACAGGCCGTTTAAGCTGTGAAAATAATTGATAGGAACAAAAGGCATAGTAGGTCATCTGGGGAAGCAGACGTCCGATATTAATCGAGTTGGCCGAGGTGAGAGCGTATTTTGCACAGGCCTCTTTATCCGAGAAAGCTTCCTTCACCATTCTCTGGCAATCATCAAAGTCGCCAGCCACTTCCAGAGACAAGATATTTTTTCCCCAGCAGGTTAGCTGGTGGCGCTGAAGAGGCGAAACTCCAAGCTTGGGAAAAAGGATCACGACTTTGATTCCGTTCTTCTCATAAAAGGCACTGGCCACCGCCCCGCCGGTGTCGCCCGAGGTCGCCACCAAAATGGTCTTTTGCTCGCCCAACTTTTCAAAGCAGGCGGCCAAGAAACGTGCGCCAACATCTTTAAAGGCAGCGGTGGGGCCGTGGAAGAGTTCTAAGAGATAATGGTTTTTTCCAATTTCCTTCCAGGGCACGGGAAAGTTTAAGGCATGAGTGACGATGCTTGAAAGGTGTTTTTCCAATGTATCTTCGGTAAAGAATGGGCGAAGAAGCTTTTCGCTGAAAGACTGATAGCTGTCGCTGAGCTCAAAGAGATTCGCAGAAAGTTTTGGCAAGGACTCGGATACAAACAATCCTCCTGAAGGACAAATTCCCCTTTTGAGCACATCACTCAAAGAATATCTCAAAGGGTCAGTACGGGTTGATAAATACTTCATTCGCGAACCTTCAGGATAGTCACTTCAGGTTTCCCGGCCCCGACCTGTCCAGTAAAAACTTGCCCC
Source organism: Bdellovibrionales bacterium GWA2_49_15 (assembly GCA_001769855.1). GTDB lineage: Bacteria > Bdellovibrionota > Bacteriovoracia > Bacteriovoracales > Bacteriovoracaceae > GWA2-49-15. The sequence continues at coordinate 146,468 of MEPP01000007.1, forward strand.
GAGACCTTGTGCTTATGACTTAAGCTCGTCAGCAATGCACTCATTTTTTTTGCCGCGGGGAGATTTTTGGAAAGGATAAAAATCGAAGGCCCGGCACCGGAGATGCCAAATGCCAGGGACTGCGCCTTAATGAGGGCCGGGTAAAAGAGATCGTAAAAAGGTAAAAGAGACTTTCTTTGGGGTGTAATAATTATATCTTTAGCGTGGTGGTAAATGAGCTCATAGTCGCCGAGATTGAACCCCATTAACAACCCGGTCAGATGCATGGACTGCTGAATATAATCTTTGAGGGAAATCTCCGTTTTTAAAATTCCTCGTGCCTTTTTGGTTTCTAAAGGGAAGGCCGGATGAAAAATACTACAAAAGATTTTTTTAGGGCATCTGATGGGAACAATTTGAAAGGCCCCATCGGAAGTTTTCAGGCAGGCGGTAATCCCACCATAGAGCGCGGGCGCAATATTATCCCCATGGATGCCCCCGCTGGCGACCTCCTCCCCTTTTAGGGCGTAAAAAAAAAGCTTTTCAAGTGACAGTTTCTTTTTGAGCAATTGGTTGCCGGCCACCACTGCCGCCACGGCCGAGGCAGCGGAACCACCAAGCCCGGAGGCCAGGGGAATACCTTTTTCGATCACAATCTCAAAGCCGTGAGTGAGTTTTTCACCTTTGATCATTTCCTGCAGGGCCACGCTGGCGGTATTTTTAGCAGGGATAGAAGGAATATCCACGCCAACAATTTCTTTTATGCGCACGACCGGTTCGGCAATAACCCAGGCCCGCACCTGATCAGAAATTCCAGGAAGGGAAAATCCCAGGATATCAAATCCTGCATTGACGTTGGCCACGGTGGCAGGAGCGCTGGCAACTGAGATCTTTTTCATGTATCGGCCCTCAAATTTTCCGCCAGCTTGATTAAGTCGGCAAAGACACCGGCCGCAGTCACCTGAGCACCCGCACCAGGCCCTTGAACAACCAGGGGATACTGCTGGTAGCGGTTGGTTGTGTATGCGATGCAATTCTCACTGCCTTTGAGTCGGCAAAAGGCATGATCCTCTAAAAAGGCGTTGAGGCCGACAGAAATTTTTCCTTCCTGATCCTTATTACAAATTTTACCGGTGAAACGGAGGTGCTTTTTTTCTGACTGGAATTTGGCACGCTTCTCTTCCATGGGGGCATCCAGTTCCGAGACGCGATTCATGAACTCTTCCACGGAACAAGCGCGCAGGTGCTCAGGCACCAAACTTTCGACCTGGACATCCTCAATACTTAAGTCCAGGCCCATCTCACGGGCCAAAATAATGACCTTCCGGGCGACATCCATCCCTGAAAGGTCATCCCGGGGATCGGGTTCCGTATAGCCCAAATCTTTGGCCTTTTTTAAAATTTCAGAAAATCGCACGGCCCCGCTAAACTGATTAAAAATAAAGCTCAAGGTGCCCGACAAGACTCCTTCGATTTCATGAATTTTATCTCCCGTGGCAATCAAATCTTTGAGCGTCGAAATGATAGGAAGGCCCGCGCCGACTGTCGTCTCATAGTATAAATAACGTCCGCTTCTTTTGTGAGACCTGGATAAACCAGAGTAGATTTCCTGCGAGATCTTTTTGAGCCGCCTCAAATCCCCGGCAAGGCCTTTTTTATTGGGAGTGATGATGTGAAATCCCTGGGACAACCAGCTTTGATAATAATTGGGAATCTCATCACTGGCGGTGCAATCCAGAATAATTTTATGGGGAGCGCCATCCTGCTCAAGGTGGGCCAGCATCTTGCTAAAGTCAACCGGGACTCCGTTGCTCTTAAGCAGCTTTACGGGGTCTGATTGAAAGATGGCATCGCCGAGAAACATACTCTTGGAGTTAGCGACACACTTCAAAACCAAATTAATATTAAATCTTTTCTTAAGCTCGGCCCGCTGCTGGTCAATTTGCTGGAGAAAAGTTGCGCCAATTAACCCCGGACCGACCAGGGCCAGGTTGAGGGTCAAAGAAGAAAGATGGAAAGAGGCATGGGCCGCGCGGAGGCCTTTTTGTAAATCTTCATTTTTAACCACCACGGAGATATTTCGCTCGCTACTTCCTTGGGCGATCATACGAATATTGACATTCGCCCGGGCCAGGGCCTTAAAAAATTGGCCGGAAATTCCCCGCACCCGATTCATCTGATCACCGATCAAGGCCAAGATACCGGCGTCTTCTTCCAAAGCGATTCGCGGAATATGGCCCAACTCCATCTCAGTCTTAAAGGCGCGCATGGCACAGTTTTTTGCCTTGAGGCCATACTCGGATTTGACCACAAAAGAAATGGAATACTCGCTGCTGGCCTGGGAAATCATAATGACGGAGATATTATCGGTGAACAAGGCGCCAAATAAACGGGTGGCAATTCCCGGCACGCCAATCATGAAGGCACCTTCCACGTTGATCACCGAGACATTTTTCATACAGGCCAGGGCCTTGACTGGATTTATCTCGTTGCCGCTTTGAGAGGCATTGGAGATCGTCGTACCTTTATTTTGGGGGGAAAAGGTGTTTTTCAGAAAAATGGGAATGCCTTTTTCCATCGCCGGCTGCATGGTTTTGGGATGAAGTACCTTAGAGCCAAAGTACGCCATCTCCATGGCCTCATGATAGGAAATTTCCTCGAGGAGATGGGCCTTAGGCACCAATTTTGGATCGGCGGATAAGCAGCCATCCACGTCACTCCAGATGGTGATGTCTTTGGCATCCAGAAGGAATCCCAAAAGCGAGGCGGAAAAATCACTGCCATTGCGCTTTAACGTCGTGGGCACACCGGTAATCGAGGTCGCCACATAGCCGGTGACAATGCAAGGACCGGGGTCCTTTGTTTTTATTTTGTCACGCAGTTTGGTTTGCGAGACGGCGGCATGCAAGCTCGGCCCGGTGGAAGAATGTTCCACGATAAGAAAGTCTCTGGCATCCAGGCGTGAGCAAGAAATTTTCTCCTGTTGCAAAAAATACACCATCATCCAGGTGGACCAAAGTTCGCCAAAACCAGTGACAAACTCAAATTGCTCCTCAGTGTACTGGCCGGTGGCGATGACGTTCGCAAGAGTGACCTCAATCAAAGCACGGTCGTCACTCATGGCCTGCTGAAATTTTCTCAGGTATTCCGGGGCCAGCTCATATAATGTCTCTTCGTGCTGTCGAATTAATAGCTCGAGAGCGTTCTTATATTCAACATTTTTGTTCCTGGCAAAGTTCAAAAGACCGACTAGCTTATCTGTAACCCCGGCCATGGCCGATAAGACAAAAAAACTGTCGTCCTTTGTCGGGATGTTCTTGATGATGCTACACACCCGCTTGAAGCATTCAGCATTGGCCAAACTGGAGCCACCGAATTTGTGAACGGAAATCGCACTCATAAAGCTACCCTTCATTCATGGCATAGGCACCATCCAGTGACTGGACATGCGTACTCCAAATTTTATCAAACTGCTTCGAATTGGGAACGGGTCGGTAAATCAAACAGCGCGCCAGGAACATTTGCAGGCGCGTGCTGCTGGTCTTGGAATACAGCTGGAGGGCAAACTTGGAAAAGTCCCGCACCATAAAATCAAAAATCTGATCGAGCAGCTCATTGGGGATGGCATAAATTTTGGCATTTTCGATAATCAGTTGTCCGTAGGCCACGAGGGTGAACAGCTCGCCTAAGATCAGAAGAAAATCAAAATCCTCGGCCTGGGATTTTTTCGGGCCGGCCAGCATGAGAAGCCGTTTCAAACCTCTGATCTGCTTTTTAAAAATCTCAATATTGGGAAGGGTGATACTGTCATAGGCCAAACGGTAATCGTGGAAACGAATCTTTCCCAACCCCTTGGTGGGCCCTTGCTCAAATAAAAATTTGTCGTTGGCGGCATCACTGCGCCTGGGAATCTCGGGAAAAACTGCCGGACTAAAAAAATAATTTTTCATAAACTTGATAATCAGGGCCATGTTGACATGAACGGTGCCTTCCAGCTTGGGCAGAGCACGAATATCCCTGGCGACGGATTCAAAAACCATATCCTTTTCAAAACCTTTGGCGGCGATGACATCCCAAAGCAAGTTAACGACCTCCTCACCTTGAGTCGTGACCTTCATCTTCACCATGGGATTATAGAGTAAGTAGCGCCGGTCTTCGCTGGAAGCGGAACGCATATAATCCGCGGCCCTCAGAGCAAAAAGCTTCATGGCCACAATTCGACAGTATGAGTCCACAAACAATTGACGGATATGGGGAAAGTCCGTGACGGTATGATGAAAAAGCTTTCGGTGAGAGGCATGACTGATGGATTCATAGAGGGCGTGGGTACACATTCCAATGGAGGCCCAGCCTAAATTAAACTTGCACACATTGATCGTGTTAAGAGACGTCTCCCAGGCCTCGCGGCCGCGGGAAAGAATATCCGACTCTTGAATCGGATAATCGTGGAGCGCATACTCGGCCACATAGTTTTGTGAGTTCACCACGTTCTGAACGCACTCATATTTCTCGTGCTGAGAATCCACGGCGAAAAAGACATAGTCATCTTTCGAATCTTGCATTTTTCCGAACGTGGAAACCAGTGCCGCCTTGTTGGCATTTCCGATATAGTATTTACGGCCCTCGGCCTTATAGGTCCCATCGGCTTGGGGTTTGAGCGTCATCTCAGAAGAATAAAGATCGGCACCGTGTTCTTTTTCCGAGAGGCCGAAGGCGAAGATGCCGCCATCTTCGAGAAGCTTGGCGGTTTTCCGTTTAAGTTCCTCGTTGTTGCTCATCCAGATAGGACCGAGTCCGAGCATGGTCACCTGCCAGGTGTACCAATAGTTTAAGCCGTAAAAACCCAGGATCTCGTTAAATCCGCAGTTGCGCCAGGTATCCCAGCGAGAGTCCGAGGCACCGTGGCCGGCCGGAGTCATGAGGGTGGAAAATATCTTCTCTTTTTTTACAAACTCCAAAAAATCGGCATACCAAACGCGCTCATGATCATCGCTTTTAAGTCGCCTCTTGCCTCTCGTTTCAAAAAACGCGATGGTTTTGAGCATGATCTCGCGAGACTTTTGATCGGGATAGTCGCGGGTATGTTTTTTGGGATTCAGTAAAATCATGGGCGCCTCCGAAAATCTTCGAAATTCTTCGCCCATTAATGCTAACTTGTATCCCCATATCAGTCAGGAGAAAAATAATACCCGCCCAAAACTCTCCGGCTTATTCAAAACGAAAAATCTTTTTATTAATCCCGAGGGAGATGACCAGGCCGACCACCAAACCAATGGCAATATGATTGAGGGCCAGGCTGACTCCTGCAGTGACCAGCATGACAAAGGCATTCACCTTGTCACTTTGATCTCGCGATACCAGCGCCAGACTCAGGCCGCTAAACGAAAGCATGACGCCCAAAATCGTCAGAGGAAAAGAAGCACATAAAATGCCAAAGGCGCTTCCCATGGAAATGGCGAGAATCATTTTCACCACGCCTAAAAAAATGATTGAGCCATTTGTTCGGGCGCCAAAATGATGCTGTCCCGCCAGGCCTCCGGCACCATGGCACATGGGCATCCCGCCAAACCAGGCCGACACCAGATTCATCAGGCCGACAGAGATTGCCACCTTTTTAGGTTGCAGGGGACGATCTGGAAAAAGATCTGCGGAAAGCGCACAGACGGCGATAACGGAGTTAAGCAGCGTAAGGGGAATTTGAGGCAAGGCCGCCCGAGGGAAGGCACTCACAAAATCACTCAGCTGTAGTTGGTAGAGATGAGGAAACCATAAATGGAATTCGGTGGTGTGCAATTGAGTGGAGGCCGTGTGAGCGGCAATCAGCATTCCCGCAATAAAGACTAAGATGGCCACGGGAATTTTTCTAAAGTGAAAGCTGACCAGAACCGCAAGAAACGTCACAATCCCGGTGCTCAGACTATCGAGGCCAAAAAGATTCTTGGCGTTGCCGATCATTTGGATTCCCTTCATCAGAAGCGATAGGCCAACCGCCAGCTGAATTCCGCGAATGACACTTTTGGGAATCATGCGATTCAACCAGCTAACAGCGCCGGAAAGGCCAATCAGAAAAATAAAAACGCTGACGATAATTCCGGCGGCCAAAATTTGCGGCACCGATAACCCTTCCGAGATTGCCACGGCAGCAATGGCCTTCATGGGTTGCACCGCCATGGGGAGAGAAAAGGTCAGCCCGGTCACAAGATTAAAAAAACCGGCAAAAAATAACCCGGCGGCAAAGTCGAGTCCATTGGTGGCCGCCATGCCAACCAGAAGAGGAAGAAAAGTTCCCAAATCACCAAGCGATCCGGCCAGCTCATAACGATTGAATTTTGCTTTTTTAAGATTATCTAATATTGTGGTCAACACGAAGGAAGGCCGCCTTTTAGGGAGTACACGTTATCGGCACCTCTACGCTGCAGCTCCGTGACAAGTCGCTGGCTGCGAATGCCGCGAGCACAGAAGAACAAATATTTTTTCTGCCGTTCAAGAGAATCACAAAGCCCTGGAGTTTTATACAAGGGTACGGCAGGGGTATCTTTTAGAAAGCTGTAGTCTGAAGAATTTATTTCCACCTGAGAACGAATATCAATCCACACGAACTGCTCTTTTCTCATCAGGGCATGCTCGAGATCAATTTCAGAGGGAGAATCATACTCAAGCAGAATCTCGTTCCAACTTTTTTTCCCGGAGCAGTATGGGCAAGTTTCCTTTTGATGGAAAGAATGTTTCAAGGTCTCCAACGATTTTAAATCAAAGGTCAAAATCTCCCCTGGCTTCAAGCTGGAACGGCCCAAGAGCGCATCGACAGCGACGAGACCCTGGAGCGAACCAAAGGCCATGGCCGTGGCCCCCAAGACACCGACTTCAGCGCAGTTGCCGACACACCCGTCAGTCAATTTTTCAGGATAAAGACAGCGCAGGCAAGGTGAGCCTTTTTGTGAGTCAAAATAAAGAATCTGGCCCTCATACTGATAAATACTGGCCTGAACTAATTTCTTTCTAAGGTGCAAGCAGGCGTCGTGAATAAGAAACTTGGCCTTAAAATTATCGGTGCAATCCAAAACTAGATCGGCATCTTTTACCAAGCTAATGATATTCTCAGCCCCAAGCATGGCAGGAATGGATTCAAGGGTGAGAAAAGGCGCCATGGCCTCGAGACGGGTCTTGGCAATATCGGCCTTAAACTTGCCACAGTCAGCGGGAGTAAAAAGAAACTGACGATGAAGATTGCTCACCTCCACTCGATCATGATCGATAATGGTGAGATGACCGACGCCCGCCAGGCCTAAGGCCACGAGGGCGGGATGTCCTAGACCACCAGCACCGACGACCACAACTTTGCTAGCCAAGAGTTTTTCTTGAGATTGAAGTCCAAAATCGTTGAGAATAATTTGCCGTTTAAAATATTCCTTCATGTCAATCATGGGTGCGGTCCTCCACAAGAATGACAGGCCACCCAATCGCTCGCACCTTCAACGTAATGTTCCTTTTTCCAGATCGGGACGCGCCGCTTGATTTCATCGATCACAAACTGGCAGACAAAAAAGGCTTCGGTGCGGTGAGGCGCAGAAACCGCGACCCGAAGCGCAACCTCACCAAGCTCGAGATGCCCATAGCGATGAATGGCGTAAATGTGTTTAATCCCAAATTTCAGAAAGGCGTCATTAATAATTGCATCACCCTCAAGCTGGGCCATCTCATTAAAGCACTCATACTCCAGAGAGCGGACGGCACGGCCTTCATTATGATTGCGGACCACGCCTTCAAATAAAACAATTCCGCCATTATTGAGAGATTTCAAGAGAGGGGGAATTTCGATTTCATTGATCGCTTTTGTGGTTAGGACAAACATCGTTAACCTCCTGCCACGGGTGGAAGAAAAACAATTTCATCATCGGCCTTAATCTGACAGTTCCATTCCTCATAATGCCGATTAATCGACACTTTGAGATGTGAGGTATCTAAGGGAAACCTATGGCGCAAATTGAGTTGCTGAAAAAGTTCCATGGCGTTAGATGCGGTGGTCTCGACCACCTCTTCTCCTGCGCCAACTTTCTCTCTTAACGCAGCAAAATATCGTACTTTGACTTTCATAATGTCACCCCCATTTTTGCTAAAACGCTGGCGTAATCTTCGGGCGTATTGGCATTCAGCAATTTTTCGACGTTAGGATTCGTCAGAGGATGAAAAAGCGAATTGAGCAACATTTTGCGAGGACATTGAACACCAAGGCCGATAAAGCTAAAGAGCTTCTGCTTGAATTCGGGACGATAAATCGCCGACAAAGGTTCAGGTAGACCTTCCTCATCAACATGACCAGACACCAAGGCCAGGGGATGGGCGTTCTCGATGAGGTGTTGGATATGCGCCTCATCCACTAAAGGCAAATCACAGGCCATAACGAGCCATCTGGCCTCAGGATAGGTCAGCATGGCCGAAAGAATTCCTCCAGCGGGGCCCATCTCGATCACTCGATCATGGATTTGAGGAAGCTCCCGCAAATGGGGAGAACTCATCTGATCATTGCGGCAGGAAACAAAGGTTTTATCGCAATATTTTGCCAGCAGCTTATAAAGGAATTGCCCCTGTGTTTCGCCGTGGTATGAAAGCGCTCCCTTGTCTTTCCCCATGCGGGAACTCTTACCACCGGCCAGCACCAGGCCATAAAGAGGCGCCTTATTGGCCTTTTCCGTGACAACATTCATTACATATTGGGCGATGCCTTCAAGGTCGTCGCGCTGAAACGTCGGCACATCCAAAGGCAACTGAAATTTTGCCTTGCTCGATACCACAAAAGCATGAACATTCACGACACTTCCATCCTGAATCATTTTCAGAATTTCACCTTGCTCATCGACGACAACAATTTTGGGGGAGGCGATGGTCTTATGCCCTTCCACAAGGGCAAAGTGACAGTCCGAGAGATCACTCCTGAGAGAAAAAATATTCATCAAACCATTTTGAGTAAAGACGTAATGGCAGGGATCGGAAATCAAAGAGCTGTGGGCCCCGGCGGCCCTCCCCCGATAGCTATCTTTCCCTGGATGATCCATCTCAAATTTATGGGCATCATGCTTTATGTACGCGACTTTATAATCGCTAGAAAAATTCGCGATTAACTTTTCAACCAACGTGGTTTTACCAGAGCCCGATAGGCCGGAAAAGATAACTTCAAAGGGATGGTAAAGATATCCCCGGTCCACATGTTTTTTTTTCTGCTTTGTCATATTACGCCCTCGCGATGAAAATCTTTCTTGCCGCCACTTTTTTCCACTAAATAACATTCACAAATTTCCATGCCATGGCCAGCAGACTTGCACATATCGTAAACCGTTAAGGCCGCAACTTGCACCGCAGTCAAGGCTTCCATTTCAACGCCAGTTTTTCCAGTGGTTTTGACCTTGCCATCAATCTGAATAAATTCATGATCAAGCACCTTAATTTCAATCTTAACATCCTCAAGAAAAAGCGGATGGCAGAAGGGAATTAGGTCCGAAGTTTTTTTGGCTGCCATCGTACCCGCAATAATGGCCGCATTAAAAACGGGCCCCTTCTTTGTCGTAATATCAACACCATTAAAAGCGCTGATCACAGCTTGGGGCAATTTCATTTTGGTGCGGGCCCAGGCAATTCGCGTGGTCGGTTCCTTGTCACCGACATCGACCATTGACGGCCGGTTATTTTTATCCACATGAGTAAACATCTTAGCCTCCAATTTGATACATCGGTTCCGGGATTTCCTTAATGCGTGTCATGGGTTTCATTAACGCAATTTCTTGCAGTAGCGGCGCATATTCGGAAGGTTGGACCCCTCTCAAATTCTTTCCATCCTCTTTCATCAGACAAGCACGCAGCACGCCTTTAGAAGAGAGTCTGAGTCGGGAGCAGCCACCGCAAAAGGGCATAGATTCTGAGGCAATCAGCCCCACTCGGCCGCCCTGGGCGGTGGTAAAAACTTGGGCGGTTGAATCGGCCGGCATCTGAACGGGAGAGAGGCCAAATTCGCTCTCAATGTCTCGCAAAATGTCGTGTCCCGAATAATGCCATTCCTGAAAATGGGGACGCACAACTCCAATATTCATCACCTCTAAGAATCGGACCTCAATATTTTCACGTTCAGCAAAACGAACAAAATTCTTAACTTCATGATGGTTGATCCCTTTCATCACCACCGTATTAATTTTAATTTTAAATCCCATGGCCCGAGCACGCTCAATCGTATCAAGGACTCTCCCAAGACCATCGTGGGTAGTTATTTTTTTAAAGTTGTCAGGCTCCAAGCTGTCCAAGCTTATATTCATCGAACGGCATGGCCCATCTGCCAGAGCAGGAAGAAACTGCAAAAGGCGAGAAGCATTCGTGGTGAGCGAGATTTTTTTTAAAGAAAGTTTGCCTAATTTTTCAACTACGTCAGCAAGATCGTGGCGCAAAGTAGGCTCGCCCCCTGTCAGGCGAACTTCTTCCACCCCATAGTTCACGAGATTCCCCACGATCTCGCTAATTTCATCAGACGATAAATAATCTTCTTTGTGACAAAAGGCCGCAGTCGCAGGCATGCAATAGACACAGCCAAAGTTGCAGGCATCCAGCAACGAAACTCGCAGCTTAGTTAAAGGCCTGCCGTAGGAACTTAAACGAACATTCACTGTTTTGCTCTCCATGAAAAAAGCACAATCTCTTCTCCCGCCTTAATCTCGTGATCAGGTGGGAGTTCGATAAAACCATCGCTGCCACATAGAGACAAGAGATCACCTGAGCCATTGGTAGTATAAAAACTTGCCATGCCTTGTTTGATGAGACATGGCCTAAAAAAACTTAATCCTTCCCTCCGCTTCCCGCTCCGGGACAGTCCTTCAGGACTGACGTCGCTCGCTTCACCCACTGTGCTTTGGCACACTGTGCGTCCTGTGGCTCCGTTAGCTGGTTGATAGGTGGCCTCGGCCACCACTTTCTGGCCTTCAAACACACCTTTAAATTGCCCCCCAGAAATTAACCACCCCAACGCCGTAATGACATAGCGGCGACAGCTAAAAAGGGCCGATATTGGATTTCCTGGAAGACCAAACACCAACTGCCCCACAGGCCCACGACCGAACCATAGAGGTTTTCCCGGTCGCTGTTTAATTTTATGAAAGATTTCTTCAACCTTCAGATCACGCAAAACAGTGGGTACAAAATCGAACTTACCGGCACTCACTCCCCCACTCAGTAAAACTATCTCATACTTTTCTAAGATGGTTTTAATCTCCCTCATCATGACATCTTGCTGATCATTAATGTGAAAGAGGTCCACAGGAAATGGCCCAAAAGATTCAATCAGGGCCTTAATCGCATAGGGATTAGATTTCCTGATTTGAAAATCCTCAGGATGGGCGTTATCGATCTCAACCAACTCATCACCTGTACTAATCACGGCGATTCTTGATGGAGCAAAAACGAGAGGTGCATGCTTTCCAACGCTGGCCAAGGCACCAATCTCAGGTGCCGAGATCTTTGTACCGCGCTTGAGGATAACACTCCCCTCTTTAACATCGCTCCCCTTCTGATGCACATTCATCATCTCGCTAGCGTCATAATTTTCGGCAATGGTGGCACTCCCGTTGGTGATGGTAACTTGCTCATAGGGAATGACAATACTTGTACCCGCCGGAAGCATAGCTCCAGTCATGACCTCAAGACAGGCATCCGAAGACACCAGCGCCTGGGGTTTTTGGCCTGCCCGCACCATCCCCTCAACGGGAAACTGATGAAGACCTTTTTTATAGGCGGCCATATTAATAGCAATCCCGTCCATGGCAACACGGTGGTAGGGTGGGAAATCCCGATCGGCGGTGACATCTTCTGCCAAATAAAGGCCATGCGCCTTTTCAAGACGGATGTTCTGAACTTTAAAAGCTGGCAGGCAATTTGCGATAAGCCCGAGGGCCTCTTTTACGGTTACCATAAACATTCCTTTCCAAAAGATGGGAGATGTGGCCGTTTCCAATCACACCGTAACGTCTTGTTCTCATCGGCCGATTGTTGCCATTAGAGAAGACAAGATTAGGAATCAAAATCACTTCTAAGTATAATTAACGATAACATAACACTCTGGCCACATGTAGACAAAAATTCTCAATAAAAAACTTTCTTGGAAGAGCAAACTTGGCCACTGCAACTCGCCGCACCATTGAAGCCTTATACCTATCGTAATTTCAAAGTACTGTAGACGACTATGTGGTTGGTCCCTTAAGAAATATTTCCAGCTTACAATACCTTTTTTCGTCAGAAATTTTTCTCGGAAGTGTCCCCAATGATCAATTTTCAAAAGAGACACTCACTTGTTTTGTGGCAGATTTGTGGCAACACTTGTGACAGATTTGTGGCAACACTTGTGACAGATTTGTGGCAACACTTGTGACAGATTTGTGGCAACAACCTCCCGAAAAAATGAAATACATCAACTCATATTTCAATGACATCTTGTGACCACGACGTTACAAAACGCGCAACGAAGTACAGCAATCAATTTGATTAATTAAGTACGTATCTGCTTTCTGAATAGGTTTTGGCAAAGCAGATTATCACACAAAAAAGGAGAGAAAGTATGTTTAAGACACTTCAAGCTTTCATCATGGCCCTCATGATGATCGCCCCTGTGGCCATGGCCGCAGACGCAACGGACACATCCCTAGGAGACGCCTTTGACGTTTCCATGACCACCAACTGGGACAACTATTTCAAACCCGATGGAGCAGGTGACTATCGTTTCAACTCAAGAATTAAATCTTCAAGCATCAACCTCACGGCCAATATTTCAAAAAGTATCAAGGCCGTACTGCAGTTAAAGATTGACCAGGTCATTAGAAAGAACGGCATTGCTGTTTCTCAAACTTTTGATCTCGAAGGATTCATTAAAAACGCCTATGTGGAGATCGTCAATATCGGTGGACAACCCATCGCCGTTATCATTGGTAAGCAAAAGATCCCTTTCTCATTGGGCGATGGTCGGCTACTCGATAACCATGAAGACTCTTTGAATCCTGTGCGCGATATGAACGATCTTGTTGGTTTCACTGTACGACTTGACTATGCCATGATTGGCAAGATCGAAGTGGCCGTATTTGAGAACCTCGCGGGAAAAGGCGACTTAGACCTTGGCACAATCGGCTCAGTGGCCGTTCGCTGGTCACGTGAAGTTTATAAAGATATTACGGTTAGTGCTTCATACACTCACCTTGGCGACGAAGCTAACCCAGATGCCGATATTGTTGAGATTGCTGGTGTTTATAAGTTGGGCGATCATACTTTCTACGCCGAAGGTATGTATTTCCACAATAACCCAAAATACCCCAATGCCGACTTTACAGTGATGGCCGGTTATTCCTACAAACTCTTCAAGTTTGGAGAAGTTGTGGCCCAGATGACCTACATCCATAATTACCTGTTCCAAGTTGCCGCCGGCATGAACTTCAAAGTTAACGACAGCTTAACTGTCGGACCAGAAGTTCGTTGGAATGTTTACGACACAAGCTTCAAAAATGACTGGGAGTTCGGGGTTCGTACTCAGCTAAAACTGGCGAGCAAGAAACCAAAAACTCAAGTAACAATCTTTGGCAAGAAACCAGAATAGTTTTGCCAATTTAAAAGTAACTTTAGCTCAGGCCGGGGATAAATCTCCGGCCTTTTTTTACCACTCGAACTAAAGGAAGATAAAACCTTATGCCGCGGCTCCTGTTTATCGATGATGATCCAGAAATTCGAAGCTTGTATCATGACCGGTTACAAACTCTAGGGTCTGTTACAACCTGTGAGAATGGGTCACTGGCCATGGCGCTACTTCAAAAAGATCACAATTTCGACGTGATTATTTGCGATTACTGTATGCCAATAAAAAATGGTGGAGACGTTTGGGGTTTTATTCAGCATCTGGGCCTCAAAATTCCTTTTGTGCTTTTTACATCTCGATCTTTGAAAGAGCTTCCAGAATTTGATGAGTCATTTCACAGCGCTGGCAATATCTGGCTTCAAAAACCGATCTCCCCTGAAAAACTATTGAAGACAATTCGAGCAGTGTCAGGGTGTCATCAACCCGTGTTCAACTAAACAAAACGACAGGGAGGAATAAGCGAAAGTGCTTGGCTTTTTGTTTATCCAATTCGAGAAAGATGTTGTAAATTTTTAGTTCCATGGGATTTAGAATTGAAAGAAATGACCCTCATTGAACATTTAGAAGAATTCAGGAAAACGGCGATACATATACTGATTATTGTAATCGTGGCATTCGTTGCCACCTACGCCTTCAGCGATCAAGTTGCCGAGATTATCCTCTTGCCTTTACGGAATGCACTTAAGAGCAATGAAGGGCAAATTGTGTATCTTGGCCTACTCGATAAGATTTCAGCTCAGCTGCAATTGGGGCTTTGGTGCGGGATTATTTTCTCCTCTCCCATTTGGTTTTATCAAATTTGGCGTTTTGTAAGTCCCGGACTGCATGATTATGAAATAAAAATGATTAAGCCTTTTTTTCTCTTTGGGCTCTTCTTATTTTGGGGCGGAGTTGGGTTCGCCTATTTTGTTGTTTTTCCTTTTGCCTTCAAGTTAATGCTGGAATATGGAGTCACTGATGTCGTGGCCACCATCTCCCTTCGTGACTACCTCTCAATGGCCGTGAAAATTTTAGTTTTTTTTGGTCTGGCCTTTCAGATGCCAAACATTATTGTTATTCTAGGTTTTATGGGGGTTGTGACCAAGGAAAAGCTCAGTAACTACCGCCGTTATATCTACGTCATTCTTGCCATTTTGGCGGCAGTTTTTTCGCCCCCAGATGTTTTCAGTATGATGATTGTCTGGCTGCCTATGGTGGTACTCTTCGAAATTGGGGTTCTTGGGATAAGTTTGATCGTCCGACCTTATCTGGCCAAAAAGGTGTGAACGGCTTATGTTTGAATTCGATCAGTGATACGAATGCAAAGAAGATATATTCTGTGAGTTACTAAAGGAGCTGTTATGTTCGGTCTGGGCATGGGTGAATTAGTCATTATTGGTTTTATTGTTGTGCTTCTTTTTGGAGGCAGCAAGCTCCCTCAACTTGGTGGGTCCTTGGGAAAGGCCATGACAAATTTTAAGAAAGGTCTGCGGGAAGGCAATGAAGAACAGAACGTCTTACCGATCAAAAACGACAATTCAAAAAAGACTTTTGAAGCCTAGTTAGCTGTTCCCTATCTCTCAAATACTGGGCTTCCACAGCAATTTATCTGCTCTTTAATCGCCCCACGATGGAGTACTGCTTGAATGCGAAGAATGAGTTCTTGGGGGTTACATGGGGCCTCAACACAATCATCACACCCAGCTTCAAAAATAGGCACGCAATCACGGCCTTCGGGACGCTCCGTGAGCGTGAGAATAAGCATATTCCGAATTTTAAGATTCCTGCGAATCTCACGGCAGACCTCAAGGCCAACGTTATCTGAAAGCTTAAGATCGAAAACAACGAGGTCAGGCACAGGATCTTTCATGGCCAATTGCACTGCTGTTCGAGCATTTAACCCCACCCTAGTTTGGTATCCCTGTTTTGCCAGCAGGGAGGTTAAAATATCGGCGTGTTCTTTCCCATCCGCCACAACGAGAATTAAGGCATTCTCAGATTTTCCATTCATTGAATTTCTCCAATAAAAAAGGCTTAGATATAAAAGCTAAAACATGTTACATTAACTCGCTGCATTATTTTATGATTTGTATCATCATTCGAATAAAATAATGTTAAGAAAAATCCAGGTTTTTCTAGGAAGACACCTTAAGTTGGGTGACATCAGCTGTGGCGGAAAACTTATAACCTAAATCTCGCACGGTCTCAATATACCCCCGTGCCTTACCAAGCTTTGCCCTTAGTCTTTTGATAGTGGTATCAACCACCCGGATCTTAACATCGGATGCATTTGCCCAGATAGCAAAGAAGAGCACTTCCCGGCTTTGAACAATCCCCCGGTGTTCGAATAAATGATTTAAAAGGCGCATTTCAATAGTCGTGATGTTAACTGATTTATTATCAACCCAAACTTGATTTTGCGTTGGATAAAAACGCAAACGGCCAAAGACAATTTCTTGTGTGGATGCAATTGCATTCTTGCGTCCACGGCGAAGCAAGGTCTTAATGCGACACATGAGTTCGCTCGGACTATAGGGTCTGGCAACATAATCATCACAGCCACTGGCGAAACCAAGTATGCGCTGGCCCTCCTCTGAACGGTCAGACAAAATGAGAATTCGTATCTCGTGAGTAACAGCGTACCGACGAAGCTTCTGGCATACTTCGGGGGTGGATATAATCACAAGATCAGGCAGGGGAGCTTGGCGCGCAATTTCTACACCAATTTGGCAATTAACGGCAACTTTGCTTTGATAACCTTCTGTCGCAAGCATCTGCACTAACTGATCGGCGGCACCTTGGTCCGGCTCGATGATGAGAATCAATCCCGGTGGCAAACCACAGCATGGAAAGGTACTATCCATCAACGCACCTCATCTTCTCATAAAAGTGGCCCGAGTTCCGGGCCACTTGAAAAACCTTAAAAAAAAACACAGTGACCTATGCCTTACTAATACTAACACAGGTCTCTTTATGCAAGGACTGTCCAGACAATGCATCTGATTTGCACGGACGCAAAGAAGCATCAGATGTTCCTACACCGGCCGCTTGCTTCCCAAGTGCAGTATGGCCAAATCCATGTTGCATACCGACGACTTCAGGGTGGATACGTTTTGAGACCTCCACTGTCGCTTTGGTTTTCCCATAAGAGGATTTAACCCAAACGACATCACCAGTCTTCAGGTTCAATCTCTCGGCCGCCTGTGGATGCATCATCAACGGATTAGTTGGTTTGAGTTCCAAGAGCCACGGATTATTCTGGGTTCTCGTATGCGTATGAGACGCTTCCTTCCAGTTAATCTGATAGAACGGATATTCGGCATTTGGCATCCAATCCCTATCGGTGTACTCGGGGAGAGAGGCAACGGGTCGACCTTGAGCATCTTTCTTAGAGGCATAGCCTTTGTTAAAAAATTCTACTTTCCCGCTACTGGTAAAAAAACCTCTCACAGGCGTTCCGCCAATGATCGTTCCGATTCTCTTACCACCTTTGGCCTTGTCTTTATCATAGATTCCAGTACCTTCCGCCTTTTTATCACCATCGAACCAAGCGGTCTTCAGCTTCTCCTCGCTAAGTTCGGACTTATACTTCTCATATTTCGTACCACCCTTATCCCACCATACGGCGCCTGGAAGTTTTTTGAGTTGCTCAAGAGTCAGCTTGGAAGGGCCGCCCTTGACTTCATTAGAAAGATAATCCTCGTACCAGGCGGTTAAATTCTCAATTGGTTTGCCTGAGAGTGGGCCTCTTAGGAAAAACTCATGACCTTCATGATCTGTGATTTTAAGCCGACGTCCCAGTGCCGCCACCATTTCATACTCTGCTAGCTGACCAAAAATTGGCTTCACCACGGGCTGTCGAAGCGCCAGACAAGGCCAGGTCACCCAGTGAGTGTTGAGGTCATACCTTTCTAAATACAAAGTTCCAGGCAATACGATATCCGCAAGTTTGGCCGTCTCACTCATCATGATATCGACGACCACAAAAGTTTCCAGCTTCGCGAGCGCCTTTGCCACTGTCTGCGTTCCTGGAACCGACATCATGGGGTTTTGGAAAACACACATCATCATCTTGGGTTTATAGGGACCTTTGTCATTGGCAAGATTGTCAAATAACTGGGTATAAACTCCCGAGCCGTGGCCTAAGGGATACTTGGCCTTCCTTTCATCGAAAGAAGGAAGTTTCCCGGTCTTATCTGCCTGCTCTGTCGCCTCACAATGGCCGTGTTTATTTCCGCTTTTGTTAGGGATAATCATCGTGCCCTTGCGATCAAAACCATTAACTAAAGCTGCAAGCATGGCAATAGCACGACCGCCTTGAACTCCATTACTATGCTGACCTGGCCCACTCCATGCATCCACGATCGGGGCCTTGCTGGCGGCAAGTTTTTTGGCCAGATTTTCAATAGTGGCAGCAGGAATGGTTGTAATCTTTTCCGCCCAAGCAGGAGTCTTATCCTTTACGTAGGCAGAATATTCAGCAAAACCAACAGTCCACTTATCAATAAATTTTTGGTCATAGAGTTTATCACGAACAATGACGTGTCCGAGAGCGAGGGCAAGAGCACCATCAGTGGCGGGACGAATGGCCAACCACTCTTGGGCCTTGGCAGCAGTATCCGACAAATAGGGGTCTACCACAGTCATGTGCGCACCATTCTCAAGGGCACGGGTAATAATTCGAGGTAAATACACCCATTTAATGGCGCTTGTGGGGTTCCATCCAAAAAGTAAAATGAAATCCGAGTTGATAAAATCGGCCAGTGGTCGATCGTCACCCATGACGGACACAAAAGCCGCCTTTCGGGTGACATCGCACAAGTTGGAATGGTTCACATAATTAGGGGTTCCGTACAACTTGCAGAAGTCGCCTTGGATGTGAGTGAAAGAGTGGTCTTCACTCATCCACAAAAGCTTATTGGCTTCTCCGGCATCGCGAAGAACGCGCATCTTCCCAGCAATCTCATCCAGCGCCTCATCCCAGGAAATTGCTTTCCACTTTGGATCAGCACCTGGGGTCTTGTCAGGATTGGTACGCTTTAAGGGTGTTTTAATACGATCAGGATCATAAAGTTGCATAATCCCGGCATTACCTTTAGGACAAATTGCACCGCCTTCCTTGCAACCGTACTCCTCCGTATAGCCTTTCTTGAAATCTTCAGAAACGTTGGTGTAGTTGTTAGGATTCCAGTGATTGGGCTCAATCTTTTCCACGACACCATCCACGACATGGCAAAGAATACCCGACTGCCCACCACACATATTGCAGCATGAAGGAATCCATTCTCCCGCTTCGCGTCCCCAGTGTTTTTTCCCTTCTGCATCAGTGGCCAGTTCAGGATGGGGTTTCGCTGCTGCTTTTGCATCTGCTCCCTCAGCATGAGCTGCTGTAGAGGCGCTAATGCCTACAACCGCCGCCGTGGCTACACTCACATCCTTTATGAACTTCCGTCGACCTACTTTCTCATCAAAAATATACATCGCTTACTCCTTATTCATTCTTTTTCATTACACTAGATAATAAACATTCGGCTCTGTTTTAAATTCTTCCTTCAAGCGAATAGCTTTCCCGGTTTTCAGCAATTTCGATACTTCGCTGTCTGAATCATAAAAATCTCCGAAAAAGATCGCATGCCCAGGGCACGTTTTGGTACAGGCAGGCCAGCGTCCGGCCTTTTTGTCGTATCGACCTTTGGAATCTTGAAGATGCATACAGAAGGTACACTTTCTAGCGACATTTTTCGTCGCCCGTTCACCTTCACGAGTTCTAAATTGATTATATTCAGGTGAGGGAACTTTGCAGTAAGCTGTTTTCTCCGCAACTGCCGGATAGTTTTTCCCCTCATCCATCGTACGCGCGCCGTACGGACAGGCGGCAACACACTCTCGTGCTCCACCGCAAACATCGTAGTTCACAACGACAATACCATCCGTTTCCCGCTTATAGGTGGCACCCTCAACAGGACATGCCGCTACACAAGGAGGATTTTCACAATGCATGCAGGGCCTTGTCATAAACATCGGCTTTTCGTTGCCGCCTTTCTCATCGAGCACCGTCAGCACCGTATTATTGAAGACTCCAGGGGGAGTTTTATTTTCCGCTTTGCACGCTACCGTACAGGACTTGCATCCCACACAACGGCGAGTATCAATGACCATCCCATAACGATATTTATCTCTTCCGTCAGCAGTTTTCATTCCACCGCAGGCGGTGGCGAGTATGGCCGTTACTCCACCAGTCAAGGCCAAGGCAAGTGCTCCAGCGCCGGTCTTCGTCAACTGCTCCATAAAATCACGTCGGCCTAGTTCGCCTCCCGATGCGACTTCTTTTTCTCCACGCAGACCTAACTGCCCTGGAGTATCTTTTCCGTCTGTCGTATTCATTTTATCCTCCAAAATTTACTTAAAAAACTGCGGGATGCTCACCCATCCCGCAGAACACATGACTTAGATTTGAACTTAGAACTTATAAGAGAATGTAATTTTCACAATTTCCTCAGCCTTTGGCTTGGGCGTTCCTGCAGCACTGGCTGTAGCGGTAAGTGTACTATAGCTAACGCGCTCAACATTCGGAATGATGTGGAAGTTGTCGCCATCTTTATAGTCTGCACCAAGAATCATCACATTCAATTTTTTTGCACTTGTCTGTGTCGACATATAGTAGAGGTTGGTGGCGGCGACAGAAGCATCTGTCTTGTACTCAATCATATCGTAACGGCCAAAGACAGACCATGCCGCTTCCTCACCAAACGATTTCGCCACGTGGGCCGAGATAACATTTGCCTTTTTGTCAGCGGTGGCAACGCCTGCAGACTGAGTTTTCAATACATAGGTTGCGTACTGAGCACCAACACGGAGACCTTCCATCTTGTAACCAACAAAAAGTTGATTGATAGTGGCATCAGTTAAACCCTTAAAAGATTCCTTTTTGTCATAGTATACTTCCACAAGAAGATTCTTAATTGGAGCAACACCTAAAGAACCGTACATTTCTTTGTACTTGTCTGTTTCTTGGTTGTTCTTGGCACCGTTGCCGTACAGAACGTGGTACATCAACATTTTTTCCATGAAAGAACCCTTTACAGAAATACCACCATCAACAGAGCCGACCCATCCTAAAAGATCCAAAGGAGTCTTCTCCACATCGCGATAGCCCCAGCTAGATTCTGCGGCAGTAAGTGCGGGAGTTCCGACGATACCAACGGCCACAGCGTGATCACCAATTTTCCGGGTAACGTTGGCTTGTTTCACATAGGGAGTCATGGTCGCAGCAGCGGCAGACGGAGCGGCCTGGTTGGCCTCTAACTGCAACTTTCCAGAATGGTTATCATCAAAAGCATTATCTAAAGTTAAGTAGATACGACGAAACGCCAAACCATGTTGGCCATTGACAGCGCCAGTCTCAGAGTGCTTGTTCCAGTAGTAATCACCGAAAGCAAGAGTTGAGACCTTCATCTCTGCCAAAGCACTAAAAGAGCACAATGCGAACAGAACGAGAACTAACATTTTCTTTAACATACAATTTTTCTCCCTTTTGTTATGTTAATATTATTAAAAATCACTACGCATAGTATCTGCTAATAATTTTTTTCTTTTAAATCAATGGGTGAATTTAAGTGTAAAGAGTGATTCATTTTGAGGCAATTTTTTTTCCAACATTTGAATCAAAAAATATAATGATCTTTCTCAGGCACCGATCACGGCGCTGACACAATTCTGACACATGAAAAAAATTAAAACACTCATCGCTGTTTTGCGTCTGTTGGCAAAAGCTGACGACAGTGAGAAAATATTTTCTTTTCGCGGAGTCGTGTATGTTTGGTCTTGGTGCGGGTGAGATGCTTTTAGTTGGCCTTATTACCTTGATCTTTATTGGGCCCAAGAAACTGCCTGAATTGGCGCGCGGACTTGGAAAGGGACTGCGTGAATTTCAAAATGCCAAAAGTGATTTACAACACAATTTGACTGATGATGTTGGTAAGGCTGAAGTCGCAACTGCTCCCCAAAAAAAGGCTACCGAAAGTGACGCCCCCTAACAAATCCACGAACCATAATATTCGGTTCAGTGGCAATCTCGATCATCGATCGATGAAGAAAACGGCCCCGGCCGCCTCGCTTTAAGTAGCTCAACATTCGTTTGGCCTTGTTAAGGACTGACTTGCGCCCACGGATGCGCTTGATCCATTTTTCCATCTTTTCCGCCCGCTTAAGAAGGCGTTTTCGCTCTCGGGTTTCAGCATTGTTGGCCCCGCGTTCAAGATAACTTTGCCTTGATTCTGCCGAATGCCATACCAGAGGATCGGGAACCCCGGAGGCGCGGGCGAGAGAAATCCACAGCTCGTTTT
>MEPP01000008.1:0-3002 GCA_001769855.1 Bdellovibrionales bacterium GWA2_49_15
CGTTGAGTGACCGTCGCGAGCGGTCGGAATGCAAGGCGCCGCACAGCGAACGACGAGACATACCATACTGGTAGGTGAGGAGTGAGCGAGCACGCAACGCCGCAGTCCGACCGCGCAGTAGGTCAATCAATGTTTTAGTGGGCTTCGCTATCTACGACGGCCTGATACGCCGCCGCATCCATCAGTGCGGCCACGTCCGCCGCATTATCCGGCTTCATTCTGAACATCCATGCGGCGTAAGGGTCGGTATTGATGGCTTCCGGTGCGCTGTCCAGTTCGCCGTTCACTGCAATGACTTCACCGGCAACCGGCGCATACACGTCCGCTGCGGCCTTCACCGATTCCACTACCGCGCATTCTTCCTTAGCCTTGAGCTTGCGGCCGATCGCCGGATTTTCGACGAACACCATGTCGCCCAGCAATTCCTGAGCGTGCTGGGTGATGCCGATGCTGACGGTGCCGTCGGCTTCACTCCTGACCCATTCGTGGGAGGCGGTGTATTTTAAATTTGCTGGGTTGCTCATTTGTGAATCTCCTATTAGTCGTAAGTTATTAGACGTAAGTTGTTAGTTGATGTTGTCGCTGCGCGGTTTTTAACTTACGTCTCCAAACTGCTTTTACCATTGCGTGCGAACGGGTATTTCACTACTTTCGCCGCCAGCATTTTATCGCGGATCGACACTTCCACCTGGTCGCCGATTTGCACTTCTTTCGGCACGCGCGCCAGCGCAATCGACTGGTTCAGGGTGGGCGAAAAACTGCCGCTGGTGATCTCGCCTTCGCCATGCGCGGTATGCACCTTCTGGTGGCCGCGCAGCACGCCGCGATCCTGCAATACCAGCCCGACCAGCTTGCGCGTCGGCGGATTGGCGAGCAGCGCGGCCTTGCCAATGAAGTCGCGCTCGCTGTTTAAGTCTACCGTCCATGCCAGGCCGGATTCCAGCGGGCTCACGTTTTCATCCATATCCTGCCCATACAGATTCATGCCTGCCTCGAGGCGCAAGGTATCGCGCGCGCCTAGCCCGCACGGTTCTGCACCTTGCGACACAAGGGAATTCCAGAAGTAAGGTGCTGCGATGGCGGGAAGCATTACTTCGAAACCGTCTTCGCCGGTATAGCCGGTGCGCGCAATGAACATCGTGCCCACTACGACGGCGCTGAAAGGCGCAAGTTTTTCGGTCAGTTGCTGGCTGCCGGGCATTGCCGCCCACAGCTTTTCCTTGGCGTTCGGGCCCTGCACCGCAATGATCGACAGCTCGGGATGGTCGGCGATATCCAGTGGCGGTTTTTCCGCGGATTCTCCGTCCTGTTTATTAAATATGAGAGCTGCGGCCTCTTCTTGGCTCATGTCGCCAAACAGATAGGCATTCGGTATTCTCTTGACTGCTTCCTCAGGAGCCAGCGCTTCGCTTTCCGCGCAACTTTCGGCTTCGGTGCCATCTTCGCCAAGTGCGTAGCATTCGGGGTGCGCCTTCGCGTGCTCGGCGGCCTGCTGCCGCATCCACGCGATGTCCTTGTCTGCGGTGCCCGCATTCACCACGATGCGGAACCACTGCTCCTCCATGAAATACACGATCAGGTCATCGATCACCCCGCCGTTTTCCAGCAGCATACAGGAATAGAGCGCCTTGCCGGGCGTGGTGAGCTTGTCCACATTGTTCGCCAGCAGATAGCGCAGGAAGTCGCGCACCCCCTTGCCCTTGATGTCCACCACGCGCATATGCGACACATCGAACAGGCCGCAGTCATTGCGCACCTGGTGATGTTCGTCGATTTGCGAACCATAATTCACCGGCATGTCCCAGCCGCCGAAATCGACCATTTTTGCACCCATGGCGCGGTGTGTTTGGTTCAGCGAAGTTTGCTTTAACGTCATATTGGCTTTCTGAAAACAAAGTTTTTGTGCAGGCTACCTCTAGGTAAGCCGCAGCTAAAATGAAAAAGGCGCAGCACGGCTTCGTGCTGCGCCCCATCTGTCCCTGATACCTGAGAGATTACAACCTGCGTTGTGTGCCCCTTCGGTGGCCAACTACCCCTCTCCCCATCCCTCTCCCATAAATGGGCGAGGGAGATAAAGGCTCGCTGCGCGAGTTTCATGTAATCGGCACTCTCCAGATTTGCCTGCGCCAATGGTCCTTGAGCCTGAGCGGTTGCGGGTGTTGCGCCTTCGGCGGTGCCCCAGTCAGTGAAACGGAGCTGGGTGACACGCTCTCCCATTGGTCTGAACGGCAAAGTGAATTATGCCGGAAAGACCGTAAGCTGACAAACTGCATGGCGGAAAGAAATAGCGGCTATTCTTGCCGGATGATTGCTTTTTACAAAACAAACAGAGGTTTATTCTGTTAAATGCACAGCAATTCGCAGGGTGCTGCGCCCGGCAGATCAATTGGAATTTAGAAGGTATGGATGGATATGGTGAAGGCTTCCTGATAGCGCTTTGGCAATTCCTTGACCGCGTTTTGTGCCGCATCGACCGATGGGTACGCACCGTAAAGTACGCGCAAGCCGTCCTTGCTGCCAAACTTGGCGGGCAGCAGATAAATTTCGGAAAGTTTGCCCAATCCATTGGCGCGCCTGAGGAAATTTTCGACGCGCGCTTTCTGGATTTCATCGTTGTAGAACAGTTGAATGCTGGCGACAGCTTTTGCCTGTCCTGAGCTTGTCGAAGTGGTCTGTTCGAGCAATTGTTTGCCCGCTGCCAGCCGTTGTTCGAACAGGCTTGACTTATCGGTTGCCGGGCTGGCACTTGCTAGCAGCGCAGGCGGCGCTATTGGTGCAGGCTTGATATCCATTGGTGTGCTATCCGCCGCCAATCCAGTTGTAACTTTAACCCCTGCCGGTGCTCCCGATCCACCTTCGCCCGGCGCATTCTGGGCAACCTTGTCAGCGGACGCATTAACTGGGGAGCTGTTTTCGGCCATCTGCGCCCCGTTTTCGGTCTGATGTCTGCCCAGCATCCACCATGTCGCCAAACCGGTTAATAGCAACACCGTAGCCGCACC
>MEPP01000008.1:3145-93328 GCA_001769855.1 Bdellovibrionales bacterium GWA2_49_15
CCACATAGCACATCCGGGAATTATCACGATCGCGTACGATGGTCTCACAGCGTGAATGGGCCACACCCTGCGCACCTTGGGCGAAATTAATATCGTGCTGTTTACACCCCAAACGTTCAATATACAGTCTGATGGCCCTCACAGAAAAGGCCAGGTAGTCTCGGCCGAAGTCGGGAACATTGAGGTCATCGGCGTGGAAGCTCACGTAGTTGGAATCTCGGGTGAATTGTTCAGTCAAAAGATCACGACAATGACTTTCACTGGCATGAACCGCCATAACCTGCGCCAGAGCAAACCCCAAAACACCGACGAGGACAATTATTTCAATTAAGCGAACAACTTTCTTCTTCATAAGACAGACCTTTTTTATTTAAGTGGCCCAACATAAGAAAATTGACATGAAATGGCAATGACTGTTTATCCCTCCTTAGTTAATCAATTTCACGGTATTAGACAAAAAAGCTTGCCATGAAGACCTCGGGTACCTATTATTTGAGCCTAATTATAAGAAGTAGGAAAGACTTATGAGTTCCAGAATACTCGTTCTCTTTACTCTGTGTGGCATTTTATGTCTTCCACTCCTTGCATCTGCCGAATTTCCCAGCTACTACCCCTCGGATTTATACAAAAACATTCAATCCGAGACGATTCGCGATGGGGAACTGCGGAAGGCCTTCTTCCTTGTACTTCAAAAAGGTCATCATCCTAAAACTTATAGCGAGGCCCGCAAGTATTTGTTTGGGAAAATCCATTTAGAGTCTGACGGTCAGGGATATTTTGTTCGCGACGTCTACTGCCATCGAGACTACCGTGCGGCCGCGGGAGTGGGACCGATGAGCATTCCCAAAGACACAATCTTAAATTGCGAGCACACCTGGCCTCAAAGTAAATTTAGCTCCTCTTTTCCCAAAGACACCCAAAAAGCCGACTTACACCACCTCTACCCTACTGATAGCAAGGCCAATAATAGCCGAGGAAATCTTCCTTTCGCCGAAGTTACACCAACCGCCGATGTGCCGAACTGTGCCGAATCAAGTTTGGGTGTTCCCGAGAATGGTCGTGGAACAGGCGGCCTTTATTTTACCCCACCCCAGGAACAGAAAGGCAACGTGGCGCGGGCGCTCTTTTACTTTTCTATCCGATACAGCATGCCGATTGACCCGGTTCAAGAGGGGTATCTGCGCAAATGGAATCTGGATGATCCCGTTGATCACATGGAGCAAGAGCGCAATAACATGATTGAAGAAATTCAAGGCAACCGCAATCCGTTTATCGATATGCCCGAGGCGATTCAACTGATCAGTGATTTCTAAGATTTCTACTCCCCAGACAGCTTGAGACTCAGTCGCAAGGTTAGTAAATCTGTGAGCGATGCTTTCTTGAAATATCCAGGCAACAAAGCGCAGAATTTTTTCACGTTGCGGTCGAAGTCCTTTTCTTCAGAGGTCGCTGTATGACCAAAGCAGGAGCGAAGATCGCCGGCCGTGCACTCGCGCTCCCAGGCTTGGCGCGCCTGAATCTGCTCCCCTGTCGTCAGAGTATGATAGAACTGGGGAATCGCCTTGCGCACAATGGTCTTTTCTCCGCCGCCATCTTTCCAAAACAACACGGCCTTCGATCGAAAAAATTGTAAATTGCCGGCGGTCGGCTGCAGACAGGCCAGGAGTATGCACTGATCATCATGATATTGCTGACAGGATTTTTCCAGCAAGCCGAGAACCTTTTTAGGAACCGTAGAAGCAAAGGTCTTTGCCACTAAGGGAGCACAGATCTGGCCTTCTCGACAGAGCCGCTCACTCAAACCTTTGACATCCAAAATCACTGCCGGCCGACATTCTCTCAGATCGTGCAGCAAGTTCAAGGTGAGAATTTCCACCGCCAACTTATCCGCCACCACCGATCGAAGATACTGACACTGGAGAACCTGGGCCAACATCGCCTCTTCGGATTTCCCGCCTGCCACGAGAATTCGGCCCAGAAGACTACAGACATTCGAGAGCGACTGCGGTCTGCAATCGGTCGCGATAAACTTTTTAACCCACTCTTCGTTGGGTTTTATCTTGATGAAGTCGTGAATGAGTCCGCATGCATCTGGCTGACTGCCATCTTTACAGGCCAGAAGAACATTTTGAAGAGCATTCTCGGGCCATACTTGTTCCTTTTCCTGGGAAACCATCGCCCTGCGCAGGGTTTCGGCACAATCGTTAAAATGTCCCATTTTGAAACAGGCCCGAACCGGATCATATCTTTGTGAGTATTGATAAATAAATTGGAACCCAAGAAGACCGATACCGGCGCCAATGATGACCGGTAAAAACCAACCATTGAGTAGCTGAAACGTGCGGTAGCGATAAAGCGGCGCCATGGCACGAAAGAGCGGGTTCGAGTTGTGCCGCGGTCGATAATCTTTCAAGGCCGTGGTGAACTCTAAACTCTGGGATTTTCCTCCAAGATAACTCTTGAACGCCTGCTGTAGATAAGGAGGCATGTCGGAACAATTTTCAATTTCTTTTTTCAGATCATTTCGAAGGTCCGCCTCGGCGGTGGAGTTGTAGGCGATCACCCGCGAACGCCTGAGATAGCTCATCGGCGTGCGCGAACTGCCGATGTCGCCGGCCTTCAATTTCAGGCCGCGTCCACCTTCCACAACTTTGTTACTATCAATATATTCAAAAAAAATAATCCCATGGGCATCATGAACCACCAGAAGATTGCGCTCGTCCTCTGAAAACCACAGAGTCAGACCACGCAAATCTTGACGAACACTTTCAGAATTAATGAGTTTTAAGGCCATAGGTTTGCTTCTATTATACAAAAAGGCAGTTTGTAGATACAAACTGCCTTTTTAAGTTTTAAAGTAAAAAAAGAAGTTTAAGGTTTATACCAGCAAAGAGGACGTGTTCCGAAAGTATATCCCTGAGCGAGAGTACAGACTCCCTTTTCTGCATCACTGTTGTCCACATCATCGGTAACATCTTTATCACACAGCGATCCTTGGAAATATGTATCCAGACGACACTGAGCCGCTGGGTGGGCATCATTGGTTCTGCTCACGCGACTGGAGTCGGGAGTGGCAAAGTTAACCACACCTCTTCCACCAAGTTCGGCGAGAAGATCGGCCAGAGATTTACCGGCCATGGCGGCGCGGATACACAGGGCCTTATCATTGGCCAAAGTGAAATGGTCAGCGCAGTTCTTTGCGACTAAAGGATCAACGGTCATTCTGGCAATGATGGCCTCATTGTTTTCGGATTCAAAAACTCGGCGAAAACATTTCATGGTTCCAAAATAATCAGCCTGTCCTTCGTTTGATGCCCACTGAGAAGAGGAGCCACCGATTTTAGGTGCGCCACCTAAGTGATGGCCCAACTCATGGCAAACCACCAAGGCGAAACCATCATCTGTCACCAAAGCATGACGAGCGAGACCGCCGTACATGTTTACCTGCCAAACTTTCCAAAGTCTTTGAGCGCTGGCATTTACGGTGGCATCATCCCACTTGCGGGCCCACTTCAAAACGCCGCCTTTCGCGGTCACAATCGGCCGATAAAATTTATCAACACCATCGATGATGGCGTTAAAACGCTCTTTGGTCATCGTATTGGCGGCTTTGTCACCCACATGAATTTTTAAATTATTTTCGGGCAAAAAACCTTTATGCCCGTTAACTGAATTGACACAGGAAATACTGGCAAATGCCGAGGTACTCAAGAACAGCCACAATGCGGCCAGGACAGTTATCTTCATAATTCCTCCATGAACTATTATTGAAATAAAACTTCTCATTCAAGGTTAGGGGATGGCGGGATTTGGAACAATCAAATAAATCTTACTTCGACAAACTTTTGCGATAGTAATCTCTCACTTCAGGATTAACCGCCCGTTCGAAATTTTTGGCGTGGAGAATGAAAACTTCATAACAAAAGAGCCCCAACCAAATAAGTCCGGGAATGCCATCCTTCCAGGCGCGCTTGACGAAAAAAACGCGAGCAAAATACATGAGAGGATCTATAAAGATTGTCTTGAAGGACGATCTATACTGGCCTTCACGCATATTGAACATTTCTAATTCACTATAAGCGGCGATCTTATCCAAACGCATTTTTATCGTGGGTGAACTGTGATGAAGCATCCAGGCATTGAGCACTCCAAGTTTCCCCTCAATGGTAAGCTGCTCATGAATTATGGCATCATCCCACCTCGCCTTCCCACGGCGCACCAGGCGTATGGCGTTATCCACACCCCGACCATGGTGAAGTGTCCGGCCCATAAAAACCTGATGGCCCGGAATAATATAACCATTCAAAGAATCAGCGCAGGCGATGACCTCTTGGATTGCTTTTCTTGTCTCAGAAGTGAGAAATTCATCCGCGTCCAGGAGCAATACCCAATCTGTCGTCATCTGCTCAAGGGCAAATTGTTTTTGACGGCCGTAACCAGGCCAATCTCGCACAAAAACTTTGGCGTTACACTTTTTGGCCAGGGCCACGGTCTCATCTGTACTATGAGAATCAACCACCACGATCTCACTCGCGAAAGGAACTGATTGAAGGCACGCCTCAATATTATGGGCCTCATTATGGGTAATGACGGCCAGACCAAGAGTCGATTTATTTTCCATACCCCAAAATTTTAGCATAATTATTAGCTCGATTGGAGGGAAACTTTAACTCACGTAGTTTCACCTTTTAGAATTGTGATAGAATACGGTCGTGAACTCTAATAACGAGACTACCTTGAATCTCTCAATCATAATTCTCAGCTATAATACCTCGGGACTCCTGAGAGACTGTTTACAATCGCTCAGCACAAATACCCCTCCCGCCACGGAAATTATTGTCGTCGACAATGCGTCTTCAGATGATAGCGTGAGCATGGTTGAACGCAGCTTTCCCCGTGTCCGACTTATCCGGAATAAAAGCAATCTTGGATTCGCCGCTGCGAACAACCAAGGGATCAAAGTCGCCACCGGGCGTTTCCTACTGCTACTCAATAGCGATACGATTGTGACAGAAAATTCTCTTTCCAGCATGACGACGTTTCTCGAATCCAATCCGTTGTATGGCGCATGCGCTTGCCGACTGCTCAACGCCGATGGGACATTACAGGTATCGGCCTATCGCATTCCTTCGCTTCTCAATATTATCATCCACTCCACGATTCCGCTCCGGCGGCTATTTCCCGGACTCGTGAACACCTACCCTTCTCAACAGTTTGAGACTGATTTCGACGCCGAATATCTCTCAGGGGCTTGCCTCCTGGTATCCAGTAACGCGATCGCCGCCGTGGGAGCGCTGGACGATAATTTTTTCTTCTACGCAGAGGATGTGGATTGGTGCAAACGTATTCGAAAGGAATTTAATATCCGCTATCTCCACAAACCGGCCATTATCCACCTTTGCGGAGGCTCGACCAAAGGAGGAACTGTCTCACTACCAAGTCGTTGGTCGCAAAAGCAGCATCGCCGCAGCCTCCTGCTGTTTGCACGGAAACATTATAAGATCACCGGGCTTATTCTCATGCGAGGACTATTTGTCATAGGGTTTTTTTTGAATACGGGATATCACCTAATTCAGCTTCTTCGCGGTCGCGATTCACGGCGTGAATGGTCATCAATCCAAATCGGCTTTGAACTCTTATTCACTCCCGTCGGGGGGCGAGAATAATTTACTTTTCGATAAGACGACTTCGGGCCAATCCCTCACTTTTTTATGAATCCTCTTATCCTCAGCCACCATATCTTTTTCTCATTCTTACTCAAAAGCAGAAGATAAAACGAGATGAGAGTAAACATTGAGAGCGTGATCATGTAGAAAGCTAAGAAAAACCAATTCATAGGCAAGGTAAAATGATTAAGAAGCTTCTCTCCCAGATAAATAATAACTCCTCCCATGATCAACCCGGGAAACACGGACATGAGACATCGGCCGGGCGGGATCTTCAGACGATGATGAAGCAAGACAAAAAGGTACCATGGCCCGGTAAACATAATGGCAATCAAACTGCCTAAAATGGGACCTGCAATACCAATTTTCATGGTCAGGATGATACTGACCGTAATATTAATCAACGATCCCCCAATCGTAGGGAAAATTTGACTTCCCAGATTGCCGGTCGCGACAAAAATCCAGCCCCAAAATGAAATGATGGCGTTTAAAATTACAAAGAGGCATACACCATAGTTCAGCCACGGTCCTCCATAGTAGGTGTCCCCAACCCATAATTTCAAAAAGTGCTGGTTAAACAAAGCGATTGAGACCATCGCCGACATTCCAAGGATGACAATAATTTTGTTCGTTTCCAGCAGCTTTGAACGAAAATTTTCTATCTCGCCTTTGTGGAAAAAATCAACCACCGGGGCCCAGGCAGAATTGCCAACGCCATTGAGTTGCACCTGGGCCAACAGTGCCAGCTTCTGAGTAAGGATAAAAGGCACAACCATCTTCGGCAACAACACAATTCCCACGACAACATTGTCGGTGTACACACTGAGGGTATTGAAAACCTGCAAGAGAAAACTTTTCGTTCTGGCCTGCCACAGTTGCTCTCGGATCTCTTTATAGGCCCCGGCGACTGAGATGCCCTGAAAAGGTCGATCAAGATAGCGGACTCCAAATGTATAAAAAAGTATATAAGTGATAGAAAGAGCAAAGAGGTATGCGGCCCCTTGCCCAACCAACCCATATCCCAGATGGGCAAAAAATAAATTCCCGGCGGTTAAAAGAATGACCTGGGTTAGCATGATCATATTGACGATATCCGCCCTCTGTTTGACTTCGAGTAACATTCGAAAAGGAGAAAGTGGCAAGAAGACATAACTCAACATGATAAGAACAAAACACCACAATACCTCTGGCAATAAACCCGCTTGAATATGAATAATTTTCGGCATGAAATAAAACAATATTCCACTGCACAGGAGCATCAGCGGCAAGACTTTGACATAGGCCAAGATGCTCACTTGCATGACTTTCTTGGCTTCGGAAGGGGCGTCAGAACCACAGGCCTTGGCCAAAATATTGAGAAGACCAAAGCTCAGGCCCAGCTCCATTAAACCGATGTAGGCAATTGTCTCAAGCAATATTTTAAATAGTCCCACCCGATCATCGCCCAGCCATTTCAATAATAATGGGGTAGAGACAAGACCAAGAATGACCGTAAAGGGGGCCTTAATCATACTTGAGGAAAAATTTAGAAAGACCTGCCTGGTCTTGGGCGAATGCTTCACTTATGACCTCTACGGGCCTGGATCACTTGCGAATAAGATTGCAAGGTTTCCATGGCCACTCCCGACCATACAAATTTCTTGGAAATAGCGACGGCGTGTTCCTGGGCCTGGCACCACACGTCTGGATGCCCAATCCAGGATAAAACGACATTGGCCATTTTCTCAACATCACCGCGTTTAACCATCCAGGTCTCCGGCAATAAGACAGGGGGGCCTGGAGTTTTATAGCTCACAACCGGCAACCCTGCTGCCAGCATTTCCAAAATCCCATAGCCAAAACTTTCCAGATGAGAAGGGAAAACTCCCACGCTACAATCGCGCAGCAAAGCAGGTAGCTGCTCGGGAGAAAATTTTTCGATGACCTCGATATGCGAGCGCAGTTTTTCCGGAAAGCAACCGAGCACCGCCTCAACCGTGGCAAACATGGCGGAGGTTCCAAGGAGCACGATCTTTACTTTTGGATTCTTTGCCACCAAAAGTTCAAGTAAGCGTGGAAATTCCACCGCGCCTTTGCGGTTATCAAAAGTGCCAACGAAGGCCAGGCGGGGTTGGGCCAAAAGTGTTTTATTTTTCCCCTGATTGAACTGCGCCAAGGCGTTCCAGCGGTCTGGAAAGAGGGCGTAGGAAAAAACGCCAATCTTCTTCTTATCGTGTCCATGCTTGATTAAACATTGAGCATCGTCTGAGTTTGTAACATTAATGAAATCGGCGTGACGTAAAGTCATGTCGGCCAACTCAATCTTGCCAGCGAACTCGCGGCGTCTCATGGGACCCTTTAAAAATTTCCCAAGCCGTCCGCGCCAGGTTGGGAAGATGGGGATTTCAATCTGGGCCAGATGATGGATCAGCAAAGTTGAACGGGCCACGAGAAGAGGTTTGGCGGGAAATTCCTGGCGGGCAAAGGGCAAAAAACGAAACTCATATTCGATGACATCATAAGCTTCGCCATATTTTTGGATATACGACTTTAAGGCCAGGGGATAGCGCTGCAACTTCTTCTCTTCGGTCATGGTGGTCAATGATTCGGGCCATTCCATTTCATCCAGACCCTTGATGCAACACTCTTGTCCAGCCTCTGTAAAGGCCCGGGCCACTTCCATGTATACCTTTGCCGCTCCAAGGCGCAAATCGAGGGGATAGGGGCAGCAGAGCAGAATCTTCATTACAGTCTCCGAACCATTTAAGAATAACTGGAAAACAAAAAGAGCGGTAGATTATCTTGTAAATTCGGTTAAAATAGGACCTATGCCTAAAATTCTATTATTGTCGCTAAACTGGGGTGAGTCGGGTGAGATGGGGGCCATGACCAAGGATGCCTTGGCCATGCCACTTGAGTTTGTTTATCTCTCCACTGATCTCACCAATCGCAATCTGGATCATGAGTTTATTGACTGCTGGGTGAATAATTATTCGATGGAGAACCTAAGAGAAAAAATTAAACAGGCCGAAGTCGTGGTGCTTTGCTCTTCGCCCTCCTACCTCTTTTGGCGTGATGGAATTATCAACATCCACCTGGTCACCTCCACGTTGGCGAAAATAAAGCAAATTAATCCTCTAATTAAAACTATCCTGATCGGTCCACACGGCACCGTTATTCCCGAGAGTTTTAATGGTGTTAGTCTCGATTTTATCTATAAAGGCGAACCAGACTTGGTGGTTCCCCAGCTGATCTCAAATTTGCTGGCAGGGATCAGCACGAATGTCCCGTTACCGGGAGTCACTCCCAGCAAAAATGGAAACTTTGAGTCACAAAGTGTCGGCGTCCAGGTTGACGATTTGGCCAGTCTGGCACCGATGAATTTTTCTAAATTTAAAATTTCAGATTATCCCCACCCCAAACCCTATGGCCCGGTGGCGCAAGATAAATCGGCGATTATTTATGAGGCTTCAAGAGGCTGTCCTTATTCTTGCATTTATTGCTTCAAGGTAAATTTTCGCGACAAGTTCCGTATGAAACCTTTGGCGACGATTGAAACAGAGCTCAGGTATCTCGCCGATAAAAATGTGGGATATGTCTATCTGATCGATGAGATATTTTTCATGGACCGCGCGTGGTCGACCGAGGTTATGAAGCTGCTCAAAAAGTATCATATCTTTTTTGGATGTCAGACCAGACCAAGTCTGCTGACTAAAGAAATGACTGATGCAATTATCGAACTTGGCATGGCGGGTCTGATTCAAGTCGGATTGGAACACACCGACTCGGAAGTCCTGAAGGCGATCAGAAAGGGAGAAACTGATGTGGAGCTGCTGGCCCAATCGCTCCATCGGCTGGCCGATGCCGGGATTACCCTCGATTTATTTATCGTCACTGGTTTGCCCAAAGATACGCAGGAAAAAATCATGGCCATGGGGAAAATCTTCGAAACCTTTCCCATGACCAAAGCTCGCCCGATTATTCATAGCGTGATCCCCTTGCCCGGCACGAAGCTTTGGCAGATGGGTCAGGCCGAGGGCCGCAGTCTTAAGACCTGGGATGATATTGAAAAGTACAAGGGAGTTATTGGAACAAAGTTTAAAAATAGTGAGGAAGTGAACTTAGCTTCCTATCAACTGGCCGGTCGGTTAAGAGAGATTGAGGATGCCCAAAGAATAAAGGCCAAAATAGGCAGTCATGCTCTTAATTATGCCAAGCTGCTCAAGCATAAGCTCGATAGTCGGATTCCAAGAGTGATGAGGGCCATCACCGAGCTGAAAAAGAAAATGACTTAAGCGGAGGGGTTATTCATCACCTTGTTATTGGATTAGGTAATATCGCCCATGCTCACGCCCAGCTGCTCAAAAGTTTGGGGCAGACGGTTTCTTTTTATAGCTCGGATCGCGCAAAGGCAGCTCAATATCAAGCAAGGCACCAGGGCCTCATGGCCTACGACAATCTTGATATTGCTTTGAAAAATCCTGCGATCGAATCATGCATCGTGTGCGTTCCTCATCACCTGCATGAAGAATATGTGGTGAAAATATTGAATCTGCAGAAGCATGTGCTGTTGGAAAAACCCATCGCCCATTCTCTTGCCAGCGCCGGAAAAATTATTCAAACGGCGAAAGAAAAAAAACTCTCCAGTGCTTTTATGATTGCCGAACAGATGGACTTTCTGCCAGTGATCTCAAATATTAAAAAGCTCTCTCTGCCCATCTCCTACCGTTTTAATGATTTTAGCACTTATTATCCCACAGGATGGAGAACTAAACTTGAGCAGTCTGGAGGTGGGGTGATGCTGGACTTAGGCATCCACTATGTTTCCTTAGCGATCAAACTTTTTGGGCCGATCGAATCTCATAAGAAAACCATTAAGTGTTATCTTGATAACGGCGAGATTCCATCCCACGAGCAGCTGGGACTTACGCATAAGAATGGCATTAAGGGGCAAATTGAGGTGGCCTGGAGGCAAAAGTTTAATGCGCGTAAAATTGAAGTTGTGACTGATGAGTCCTGCTTTTATTATCGGCCAGGTTCCAGGTTCGCAAAACTCGGGCCCTTGCCTCAGTTCGTGTGTTTTCGTTCCGCGAATGGGCGCAGGCAGATGATGCAAGAATATTTGCGTCGCTGCCAGGATTCTCGACGCGGAATTGAGTCTGAGGACACTTTGAAAGCGCTGGCCGTAGTTTTATAAAATCAGTTTTTCCCATACTTCTTATCGGCACCGGCCCACAGGTTGTGCTGGATGAATTTGCGAAGTTATTGAAGCAAGACTATACTTACTATTGTCGCTTTTTGGAGTTCGAAAGATGGGAGATGTAATGCTCGCTCAAGTACGGCTACTATCTCAATGTCCCTTGTGTTATGGCCATCGCACAAAATCTATCAGAGCTGAAAAAAATTCTTTCCCCCCTAACCTCCACCCCGAGGTGATGATTTTTAACTCCACGTGGAGCCACTTGATTAGGTGTCTTGATTGTAGCTTCGCTTTTGTTCAAGAAATTCCCACCTCCCCCACATTCTTTTTGAACCGTTACGATAATTCATGGTTTAACCCGGAGGAAGAGGTTAAATCCTTTCGAAAAACGAGTATCTTCAAAGAGGTGTTTGATATTTTAAAAAAACAAGGGGCCACCGCGGGAAAATTTTTGGATGTGGGCTCATTTGCAGGTAAACTTCTCTATTGTGCGCGTGAGGAGGGTTATGAGCCAGAGGGAATCGAAATTAATCCCAAGTTAGCGAACTTTACTCGAGAAAAACTGAATTTTAAGGTCTACTGCAGCGAGTTTCAAAGTGCGGTTTTGCCGGAAAATTATTACGACGTGATAACGATAATCGATGTTTTGGAACATCTAACAGGCCCTAAAGAGGTTCTTGCCAACCTTTTGACATCTTTAAAGAAGGGCGGGATTCTTTACATCAAGGTTCCACACTACCCAATGCAAATACTTAAGCAGGATATTGCCCGAGTGTTGCGAATATCAGATGCTGGTGTGTTTTCTAATTTCGGACACATCAACCACTTTAATATTAAATCGATGCGGAAAGTTCTTAATGAAATTGGCTTTTCTCTCGTCCAGGTTGAAATAGCGCGCCCTGAAAAGTGGAGCAAGGGTCGATCGCTTTGGAGGTTGAGAAATTTAATTCGAGACGTAATTTGGATGACCTCTTCATTCCTCTATAGATGCACGGGCACCTGTGCCGGATTGAATCTTATCTTTGTCGCAAAAAAAAGATAATTTTAGATTTTAATGATTCTTAATATAGACGCGGCAGGTGTAATCAATTCTTGCCAAATACGGGCACATGCCTTGTTCGGCAAAAAATTCATCCACGGCCTGTTGAGCGCCTTTGAAATGGCCGTAGTCATCAATAATGAGCACCCCCCCTTTGGACAGAAGTGGATAGAGATGCTTCAGCTCATGCTTCGTAGACTCATACCAATCCGTGTCGAGACGGAGCAATGATATTTGCTTCGGCAGCTGGCCCGGGATTGTATCCTCGACTTTTCCTTGGACGAATTGAATCTTGCCCATGGGGTAATGGGTGGCGGCCATATTTTTTTTCACCAGCTCCAGAGGTGCGTAGGCCCAAAAGTTAAAACGCTCAGTGCTTTTAGATGTACTATCCAGAATAGCTTGAACCTGCTGGCTGGAGGCGCGATCAATATCTTTGTCCGTCGGAGCGCTCATTCCCTCAAAGGTGTCGTAAAGATAGATTTTGCGATCCTCGGCCTTTAATTGCTTCAGCGTTTGCGCCACCAACATACAGGAGCCACCCTGCCAAACTCCGCATTCCACCACATCACCGGGAATTTGGGCCTTGTGGATATACTCAACGGCCTTATAAAGGGCATACATCCTTTCACAGCTAGTCAAAGTGTACGGTTTTAGATTGGTATATTTCTCGACAAAATCCGCCTCCATATCAAAGGACGGACCGGTCTCGCGTGTGATGAGCCGATAGCCAAGTCGAAATAAAACCTTATTCACGAAAGAGAGAACTTGCATCAAATACCTACTGTGGAAATATGGTAACAGAGGGCCTTGCGGCAATCAAGCAAACTTCTCGAGAGCATCTGTCCTGTCTGATTGAATACGATTTTCATAATTTGCGCAAAAATATTTTTATCTAAAAAAGATGCCGAAGCTCATTCTCGTTTTCCTTCAGCCAAAGAAAAATATCCTGGGCCAGAACCTCGGCGCTTCGTTTCGGCACCCAGTTGAAGGTGTGAGTTGCTTTGGTATTATCAGAAATGTACCAGGGTATATCGACACTGGTGGTCTGCTTGTCCTGGGCAATATCGATAGTATTTCCACTTAGGCGCTGACAGATTTTGGTGTACTCAAGCAGCGAGGTATGACTGACTCTTCCCCCACCGACATTATAAAGACCGAAATTATGTTTATCCAGAGAGGGCACCTGGAGTTGGAGAAGATCGAAGAGGTCCTTGATGTGCAGCAGGTCTCTAACCTGCTTACCCGTCCCGTTAAACCCAATATATTTTAACGATTTCTTAAACAGATGGCGCGCCACCCACATGGTGAAAACGCCCTGGTCAACTTTCCCAAATTGTCCGGGCCCGGCGATCACGCCGCAGCGATTGATCATGATCTTCATGCCAAAATTTCGCACGTATTCTTCAACAAAGAGTTCTGAGGCGAGCTTGGTCGTACCATAGAGTGAGCGAAAATCCTGGGTGGAAAACTGATGATCAATGCCTTGGTGGCTGAGTCCCGTTTGTTTGATTTTTGAGGAATCAACTTCCAGCCTCGTCTCCTCCTCTTTAAGCGGAACGGCCCGCAAGGCATCAATGGAGTAGACGCGGGAGCTGGATAAAAAGATGACCTTTTTGCAATGGGTTTTGGCAAAGTCCAAACAGTTTAGAGTGCCCATCAAATTGGTTTGCACCAGATAACGAGTTCCCTTGCCGTCCACTCCCGCCAAAACGGAAGGCTCGGCGGAGGCCTCGATTAAAAGATCGAATTCTTGGTCAATGTCCAGAAGATCATCGAGCTGCCGGACATCTCCGTGCACAAAATCAATGCCGAGGTCCTGAAAAATTTTTAAATTCTTCTCGCTTCCGCGCCGGCGAAGGTTATCAAAGGCCACAACCTTAATCCCCGGGAAAGTTTGCTTATAGAGCTTGGCCAAAGAGCTACCTACAAAACCGGCCCCGCCCGTAATGAGAATGGATTTCATCGTGCCCTCCTGGCGGAAATAAGAAATTGTTTTCCAAGAATTCGCCATGCCGGGGGACAGCTTAAATAGATCTCGGTCAGCAGGGGCGATGGCGGCAAGATACCCCGAAAGGAAAATGGCAGAAATTTTGGATGAGACTGATCAATCACAAAACTTTCAGAATAAAGAAGTTCTTCCACCGACAGATGGGTCAGCGGCAGAAGATGGTCGGCGCAGTCATAATACTCTTTAGCGCAGTATTTAAAATTCGGTCCCATGATGCAAACCACGCCTCCTGGTTTTAAGAGCTGGTTCACACGTCGAAATAAAGTTGCCACCTGCTCGGGGCCGGCGAGATGTTCTAAGAAATTGCTCATGAAAATGGCATCGAAATAATTTTGAGGAAGATCGACGGTGAAAAAATCCCCGACTTTCGTTTTGACCTCGGGGCCCTTGTACCGATTAATAAAATCATTTAAGTCCACTCCCCACTTCTCCTTGGCCGGAACGTGGTTTAAAAACTCGCAGCGTCCAGCGGCGGGGTCCAGCACAATCTGTGGTTGCCCCATAAAACGGTGAAGGAATTGGGCAATCTTAACCCATACCTTCTCGCGCGCCGCCTGATCGATATTTTGGAATCGATACTGATAGATCTTTTCGTAATTCACGCCGACTCCCTTGTGGTGCTTACCAGTCCCATGATGACCAGAATAAGTAGCTCCAAAATATATTTATCCCAGCACAGGGGATTGATGAGCTGGAGACCAAAGAAAAAAAGGCCCCAGATTTTAAATTGCCTGTGAATGGAGGGGGTAAGATAGAAATCAGCGAAAAAAATTCCACCCAGTCCCACAAAAAAAGCATAGAAGAGTTTATTGAGGTGCCACGGGAAATGATTATAAAGACGGTGAAAAATGCCCAAGGTTCCGATGCTCTCATGATAGAGATTGCCGGTTGGATAAAAAATAAAGGCCAAAATCGCACCCGCAACAAAAATAGCGCCATCACGAGGGGAAAATTTCTTTTTCATAAATACCACAACCACAACCGGCAGGAGCCAAAAGGCGGTAGCGGCAATGTAATAAATGACATTTTGCCAATAGAAGTAACCATGAGTTTGCCTGATCATGGCCATCTTTGCTTGAATCTCCGGAGAGGGGGAAACTCCGCACCAGAACAAAAAGATGAGGCCTAGCGGCACTAACCCGCCAAGTAAAACTAAGGCCTCCTTCCAGTTTTGCCTCGGTTTATTCTGCAAAACGAGTTCTGCCACACGCCCCAAGTTATAGGTAATGCCAAATTGTCTAACCAGCGGGGCCATCATTCCTCCCCAACTTTTCCACAGCAGTTGAGAGTTGAGAAATCCGGCGAGAAAAATGGCCACCATCAGAAGATAAAAAGTATCGGTGTAAAATAAAACCGAAATCAACTGCATGTAGGGATTGCACAGCAAGCTCACCACGGCCGCGATCACCAAGGCCTTCTTACCATCCGCATGATCGGCCAAGGCTTTAAACACAATTGTCAGCGTGAGGAACATCACAAGACAGTTGGCCATTCGTAACATGATCAGCGGGTTGGAAAAATGAAACATCCAGCTTCCCATAATAAACAGGAGCGGAGGCTGAGGCAGCGGATAATTGATCGCGAGAGTTGACCAGTTGTTAAAATTTAAAGCGACAAAGTGCTGAGCGACGGCGAGAAAAAATATTTCATCCTTGATAACCTCATTGGGCAAGACAAACACCACCCATGCGAGATGAATAATAAAAAGGCAGGCCGGTAAGGTCACCCACCATTTCTGAGTTAGATAATAAGCTATCCCGCGATTTTTCGTCATTATAAGGAGATTTTAGCATAAGGATTATGCCTGAATTCATGGAGTTACCTGGCGGCAAAAAGCTCCTCTCTCTATCCGGAGCGATCCGCTTTAAAATATTTCAAGGAGAGACGTCTTCTGCCCGATTCATAATGTGGTCTTTCTTTAGCCTGTGGAGCTTCTATGGGAATTGCGATAGTGACCGGTGCCTGCGGCCTGATTGGGAGCGAATCCGTACGCTTCTTTCACCAGAAGGGCATGAAAATTGTGGGCATAGACAACGATATGCGCGCCTATTTTTTTGGCAAGGAGGCCTCCACTCTTTGGCAGGAAGAGCAACTTAAAAAAGAATGCAAAAATTTTGAAATCGAACACCTGGACATCAGGGATGTGCAAGCGCTCACCAATGTCTTTAAAAAATATGGGACTAATATTGAGCTGATCGTCCACACCGCCGCCCAGCCCTCCCATGATTGGGCCGCCAAAGAGCCATTCACCGATTTTCATGTCAACGCCACGGGAACGTTAAACATGCTGGAGATGTGTCGGCTCCATTGTCCCAAGGCAGTTTTTCTCTTCACCTCGACCAACAAAGTTTACGGGGACAATCCCAATCTTCTCCCGCTGATTGAGAGGGAAGACCGTTACGAGATTGACCCCTCCCATGCCTATCACCCTGGGATTGATGAATTTATGTCTCTCGATCACTGCAAGCATAGCTTATTCGGGGCCTCAAAAGTTGCTGCCGATGTCCTGGTGCAGGAGTATGGCCGCTACTTTGGTATGAACACCGGCGTCTTTCGGGGAGGCTGCCTGACCGGGCCGTCCCATAGTGGAGCCGAGCTCCATGGTTTTCTCAGCTACCTGATGAAATGCGCGGTCACGCATACGCCCTACAAAATCTTCGGCTATAAGGGCAAACAGGTGCGCGACAATATTCACTCCAATGATCTGGTCAACGCCTTTTGGCACTTCTATAAAAATCCCCGTCAGGGCGAGGCCTACAATATGGGGGGGGGACGATTTTCCAACTGCTCCATGAAAGAGGCCATCACGCTATGTGAAGATATTTCCGGAAATAAGATGCAGACAACGTATCTGGAAGATAACCGCATCGGGGACCATATCTGGTACATCAGCAATCTTGCAAAATTCTGCTCGCATTATCCCAAGTGGCAGCTAACCAAGAATGTGGAGCAAATTCTGCATGAGATTCATGACTGCAACGTCACCAAATGGAAAGTAAGCAAAAAGGTTGCCTAACATGAATGAGCTTGCGCCCCTTGACCCGTCCATTTTTTTTTCCATTGTCATCCCGGCCTACAATGAGGAAAAAAACATTGAGAGCACGCTTCATACCATCATCAAGTTTCTGTATGAAAAGAAGGTGCAGGACTTTGAGATTTTAGTGATCAACGACTGCTCCGTCGATCGCACCGAAGAGATTCTCATTCAGCTCGAATATCAATATCCTCAACTTCGGCATGTCAATAATCTCCCTCCCAACGGTTTTGGATATGCCGTCCGCAGGGGATTGGAGAATTTTAAGGGCCTGTCTTTTTGCCTGGTCATGGCGGATTTATCCGACTCGCCTCAAGATATCTACAACTACTATCGCCTGCTCAAGGAAGGGCATGAGTGTGTTTTTGGCTCGCGCTTTATCAAAGGCGCGAAAGTCACCGACTATCCTGCCTTCAAGCTGATCTTAAACCGTTGTGCCAATTTCTTCATCAAAACTTTGTTTGGTCTTGAATATAATGATTTCACCAATGCTTTCAAGGCCTATCGTCGGGAAGTGATTGAGGGACTCATGCCCATTATCGGATGTCATTTCAACCTAACCGTTGAGCTACCCTTGAAGGCCATCATCCGAGGCTACCAATATCGAACCATTCCCATTTCGTGGACCAATAAGCGCATTGGAAAATCTAATCTGGTCATTCAGGAGATGGGTTCACGCTATCTCTTTATCGTCCTCTATGCCTGGCTGGAAAAGAAACTGGGCAAGGGAGACTACAAGCGAAGACTTAAAGTCATCACCACTCTGCCCGCCGAAGAGCAAAAGAAAAAAGCGTCTTAATTTTATAGATTTTTGTCGACCAAATCCCCATATAAATCGGGGCGACGGTCTCTGAAAAACTGATAGTTATGGCGAACATCGTCGATCATGGATAAGTTGCAATCGGCCATGACGACCTCATCCTTATCTTCTGAACCTTCAGCGATGATCGCGCCTTTTGGATTGACGATGTAGCTTGTGCCATAAAAATAACCATGGCGCCAAGGATCTTCCCAACCCACGCGATTATTGGTGGCCACATAGACGGCGTTGGCGCAGGCCAGGCCCGGCTGCTCAATTTTCCACATGTAGTAGCTGCTCGACTTGATGGTGGCCGAAGGGTTGAATATAATTTCCGCGCCATGCAAGGCCAGAGCGCGAGCACCTTCAGGAAAATGGCGGTCATAGCAAATATAAACACCGATGGTGGCATACTTGGTTTTAAAAACCGGGAAGCCTAAGTTCCCTGGTTTGAAATAATATTTTTCATTAAACCCGGAACCTTGCGGGATATGGGTTTTGCGATATTTTCCCAGGTAGGTCCCGTCCGCATCAATCACGGCGGCGGTGTTGTAATAGACTCCTGCCATCTCACGCTCATAGACGGGGGCGACGATGACCATATTATATTTTTTGGCCTGCTCTTGAATGATCTTGATGGTCGGGCCGTTTGGAACGTCCTCCGCGAAACCGTACCATTTTTTATCTTCGCAGGCGGGGAAAAAGGGCCCGTTGAAAACCTCTTGCAGACCTAAGATTTTCACTCCGCCCTCATGCGCCTTCTTGATCAGGCCTAGGTGCTTTTCAATCATGGCAGCGCGAATCTCATCGAAGGTTCCGGTCGTCTTTGGGGCCGAACACTGAATAACCCCAATTTTTACAATTCTTTCCACAAACGCTCTCCTTGCTCCTGGCAATGGGCGAGAATCTCACGTTCATCGACCAAAGTATGTTTTTTATTCTGAATGATGACTTGTCCGCTCGAAATCACAGTATCCACGTCGGCACTCGCCATTCCATAAAAGAAATGCCCCAGAAAGTTGCCCGAATGAAGGGTGGTGGGCGATGGGTAATCATAGATGACAAAATTATTGCCCTCATCGCCGGGGATTTTATTTTTTACCAGGTAGGCGTGGACATTGCGTAGCCGCTGGTAGACGGTCATTAAATCGATATTTTCTGTGTGATGATTTTGAAGATAATGGGCGCGGGCACTTTGTAGCATATCCGAATGCATCCCATCGGTCCCAAGCATGATCCGCTCAGACGCCAAATTTCGCGAGGAAAAAACACCCACGCGGTTATTCTGATTGCTCTCCGTACTGACCGCCAGATAGGCCTTTGAGGCGGAAAATATTTCGCGCTCGCGCTCTGAGAGATGAACGCCGTGGGCGAAGATGGTTTTAGCTGAATCCAGAAAACCATATTTTTGAAAACGCTCCAGCACGCGCATTTTGTATTTCTTCTCGCATTCGCTCTGATCGATTAAATCCTCGGCCACATGCACATGGACGCCGGTTTTATATTTTTTCATCAAGGCCGAAGCCTTTTCCAAAGTATCATCCTTGAGCGTAAAAGAAGCATGAAGGCCTAAAAGAGCGGCGGGAGAATTTTTCTTCAAAAAGTTTTCACTCTCTTCGAACCCGGCCTTCAGTGCCCCGGCACCATCGCGATCAGACAATTCGATACATAAAAGATGCCCTAACCCGAGTTCCTTGAACGCCTGGGAGATAATTTCCAAGGAACCTTTGGCGGCCATGGGTGAAGAATGGTGATCAATCACAAAGGTGACGCCATTTTTAGCGCACATTAAGGCCGTGCCGCGGGCGCTGGCCCTGATCATCTCATGATCGAGCTTGCTGTCGAGATTCCACCAGACGTATTTTAAAATTTGCTCAAAGTTTCCAGGGGTTCGCTTAGGTGCCG
Organism: Bdellovibrionales bacterium GWA2_49_15; assembly: GCA_001769855.1. Classification (GTDB taxonomy): domain Bacteria; phylum Bdellovibrionota; class Bacteriovoracia; order Bacteriovoracales; family Bacteriovoracaceae; genus GWA2-49-15. The sequence continues at coordinate 22,779 of MEPP01000008.1, forward strand.
GCATGCCGCGGGCCAAGAGTGAGTAGGCATGATGGTGGGCACAGGCCAAGGAACGCATGACCAGTTTTCCTTGTGCATCGATGAGCTGATTGGACCTGCTGGAAGGTATGGTTAGATCAGTGCGCTTCACTTCCAGCGTTTCCCAGTCAACAAAGGTACCATTTTTAATTATCAAGCTCATGATTCCTTTCGCTTCATTGGAAGAGTTCGGCGCCGAATGCCATCAAATTGATAAAAAGCATTGCCCACCGCCGGTGCGGTAGGCACGAGGCCGATTTCCCCTACCCCTTTGGCACCATAGGGGCCGAGGGGGTCGGAAACTTCCACGCCTTTGACCACAAACTTAGGAATGTCCCGGGCGCGCAAAATCTGACAGTCTTTTAATTTTTTACTGACCAGATGGCCATCTTTCATGGGCAGATCCTCACACAAAGCGTAGCCCAGTCCCATGTGAAGAGATCCTTCAATCTGACTTTCAAACAAGGTCGGATTCATAATCTTGCCGGCGTCATGAGCGGCGTAGATTGTCTCAATTTTTCCATGCTCATCAAGAACGACGAGCTGGGTGGCATAGCTATAGGAATAATGAGTGACGACTTTGCCTTCCTTGTTCACCTTGCCGGGCTTGGTGGTGAAGTCACAAAGCCACTCGCCTAAATATTTTCGCCCCACCAAAGTTTTGAGACTGCCTTTTTTTAAATCTTCCTTGATTTTTTTACAGGCATCAATAATGGCATTGCCCACCAGCGAAGTGGCGCGGGACGCGGTGGTCATGCCGGTAAAAGCATTACTGACTCTTGACTCAACTTTCACCTGAACAATGTCGGGCGGCAGCCCGGTTTCCTGACAAAAGGTTTGCAGGGCCATGGTATGAACCCCTTGCCCCATTTCGGTCCAGCCGTGATAGATCACAACCTGATCCTCTCTCTCGATGGAAATTTCCACCTTGCTGGCATCCGCCATCCCGTTTCCGATCCCGGTATTTTTTATCCCGCAGGCCAGACCTGCGTAGCGGGCCTTGGAATATTCATCTTTTAAAGCGAGGAGCGTTGCGCGCACACCGACGCCACCACTTAAGGCCTGGCCGGTGGCGGTGACGGAGCCATCCACCAGGGCATTGTTGTAACGAAATTCCCAGCGATCAAATTTTCCTTTTTCACAAAGCTCATCAATCAAACTTTCCATGGCAAAGTTGGCCTGATTAGCGCCAAATCCGCGCATGGCCCCGCAGGGAACATTATTGGTGTAAACGGTTTTTGCCTCCACATCCACAACGGGCACGTTATAGGCACCGGTAGAATGGCCGGCAGCGCGCTCCAGAACTTTCATACCCACTGAGGCATAGGCCCCAGAGTCGCCCACCATGCGGGCCTTGACCACGGTGAGTTTGCCTTCTTTGTCACAGCCAATCTTATAATCCATCCAGATGGGATGCCGCTTGGGGTGAATCGTAATCGACTCCTCACGATTCAAGGTAATTTTCACCGGCACGCCCAGAAGATGGGCGGCCAAGGCGGCGTGTCCCTGCACACTCAAGTCCTCTTTGCCCCCGAAGCCCCCGCCGTTGGGAACCAATATAACATTCAACTTTTCTTTGGGGACTCGTAAGAGCAGGGAGATCTGGCGCTGGTCTTCGTAGACTCCTTGACCTTGGCTATAGATATCCAGGATGCCTTGCTCGCGGGGAACGGCGACGCAAGATTCGGGCTCCATGAAAGCGTGTTCAATTCTTTGGGTTTGAAAAATGCCGGAGGCCTGGAAGGCCGACTTTGAAAGAGCGTCCTCGGCATCACCGCCCCTTTTGACGATGCAGTTATCAAGCAGATTGCTTCCGCTATGAACCACGGGAGAATTGGGTTTGAGGGCCTCGTGGGCATCAACCACAGGAGACTGCACCTCATAGTCGACATGTATTTGGGCGACAGCGAGGCGCGCCTCAAGTTCGCTTTCGGCAACAACCACCGCCAGAACATCCCCCACATAATGAGTGACCTCGCCTTCGGCAATCATCAAAGGCCAATCGGCGACAATTAAGCCGATCTTTCTCTCCCCTGGCACATCCTGGGCGGTAAAAATCTTCACCACGCCCTTCATCTGACGGGCAGACTCAAGATCGATTTTTAAAATCCTGGCCCGGGGATGATCGGTTAATTTAAGGGCGCCGAAATGCAAATTGGGAAACTTGAGATCATTGACAAATGGCCGCTCACCTAAGGCGGTGACCACCGCCTCATACTTGGGCTCTCTATCGCCAATCTGGCCGCGCGTTTTGGTTAAAACCAGCTCGCGCTTTTCACCCATGGCCTCGGCGGCATAAGCTATGCCCTCGACAATTTTTTGATAACCGGTGCAGCGGCAAAGGTGAGCGCTTAATACTTTCACAATCTCATGGTGGGTTGGCCGGGGATGATGATCGAGCAGCACCTTCGATCGCACTAAGATACCGGGAGTGCAAAAGCCGCACTGAACGGCACCTTTATCGGCCAGGGCACGGGCCAGGGTTTGCTTGGTGTATTCGGGCAAACCCTCAATGGTTAAAATACTTTTTCCCTCAACTTGCTTCATGGAAGTGGTGCAAGACAGAATCGCCTTGTCAGCGAGCTGCACGGTACAGCAGCCGCAGCTCCCCTGCGGGGCACAGCCGTCCTTGGGAGAGGTCAGGCCCTCGACCTCGCGCAGATATTTGAGAAGTGAAAGCTCCGGATCGCCCTCAAACACTTTGGCTTGATTGTTCAGTGAGAAACGGATCATTCTTGGCCCCTGTGTAAAAGAGTCGCACCATAGCGACCCGACTTCATAAGACCTGTCAGCAAAATTTTCATCTTTAAATATTTATCCAAAGGTGCCCGATCTCCTCGTTGCCTCTCTTGCTTGGCCACAAAGGAAAGGAGCCTGTCCTCGTCAAAAAGAAAGGTCCCCATCTCAGAAATAAATTCATAATGGAGCTTTTTCGCATGGAACTTGAGCACATACTCGGCACCATCAAATTTCCCCAGGATGGTATTTCCCTCCAGATAAAAACCTTGCCCCGAATATTTTTCATAGTTATTTTTTTCGAGAAAGAGCTTGGGCTTGACCAGATAGGGACCGCCGACCTCGGGGCAAAAGGTATCACAGTTAGAGCAGTCGTTGCAAAATTCCGCAAGATTGGCAATCTCCGCTCCTTTTTCCAGCGTGATGCTGAATTTTCCCTCGGCGACAAAGGTATGCCCGTCCCATCGATAGTCGGACATGGAAAATTCCTGGGATGCCACGGGAAAAAGAAAGTTGGCGGCGTTGGGACAAACTTCCATGCAGATATTGCAGGTTAGGCATTCGAAAAAATCCAATTTCTTTTCTGACTTCTTAGGCAGGCGCTGGTTTTTTTCAAAATGGTAGCGCGAATTTTTGGCCAGGGTTTTGAGGTAATCCCGGGTATTGACGAAACCTGCCTGAGCGAGATCGGGAGCATTTTTGGCCCGCTTCAAAATGAACTGGCTCAAGCTGCTCACTTCCATCTGGGCAAAACTCTCCTCAATGTTTTTGAAATATTTATTCAGACGGGTGTAGCCACCAATTTTGAGAAGATCGGTACACACTGTGACGGGAACAATATTACAGGCCAGGGTATCGGCCACATTGGCGGCCTCAAGGCCGGCGGAAAACGAGACAGGAAAATCGGCCCCCATCTTTTCTCGAAATTTATGCAGGGCCTCCATCGCCAGGACATGCAGAGGCGGGCCGGAGAGGTACTGCTCCTGCCCTGGCAGCTTGGAATGTTCACCACCCACGACCAGCGTATTGGTAAACTTCGCTCCCAAAAAACGATTGAAAGATTTTGCTTTGGCCTGCAGGCGCTCCATCATGGCCACGGCCTGTTCAAAATTGAGATCAGTTTCAAAGGCCTTGGGCAGCAGAACAAGGTGAGCATAACCGAGATCGTGGTGCAAGATCTGCTGCACGCGCTCGAATCCCAGCAAAGTTGGATTCATCTTCACAATGACGTGTAATCCCAGATCACCCATCAGATATTCAACGATCTTCTCAATTTCCCCCCCGGGACAGCCGTGAAAAGTCGAGAGGGTCACCGAGTTTGAAAGGGTGGTAGGAATTTTACTTTTCTTAAGGCCGTGATAACGAGAAGGCAGCTCGGACAGTTGTTCGGCGATTAGCTCTCGGGCATTTTGCATCTGCCTGAACCAAGCCGTCATCTGGGGCGATGAGATGCCTTTGAGATCGTAGCCAACAGATAAATCAAAATGAACATTATACAGCGAACTGCTTCTCTCGACGCCTAAGAGCTCAAGCTCGCGAATGAAGTGCAAAAGTAGCCAGGCCTTGACGTACTCGCGGGCAGATTCCTTCAGAGAAAGCTCCTGGGACCACTCGACGTTGTAACACACATTGCGGGCGTCGATGCAAGGTCGGGGAATTTCCAGGTGATCGAGAATTTGCACCGTTTTCAGTTCAAAAATGCGCGAGCCACCCAGAAAGGCCAGGACAATATTCTGCGCCAATTGAGTATGAGGTCCGGCGGCGGGCCCCAGGGGTGTGGCAACTTGAGTTCCGTGAAAATTGACCGAGAGATCGGCGCTAAACTGCCCGCGATACATCTTATTAAATGGAAAATCGTAAATCGTTTTAGAGGATTTAAATTCCTCCAAAATGCTATCTAAATGGCGTGTTAGCGAAATCCCTTGCAGCTCAGACATGTCCGACAATCCTGGTCAGTGACTAAAGTGAACAATGGTACCCAAAGTGAACCTTCCTTGCCAACCGGCAAGTGTGACAAAGGGCCGTGGATTTTGTAATAATGCCTGCATGTTTAAAACATCTATTTTTGTATTTATGAGTCTCTGGACAACCCTCTTGGCGGCGGAAGTCAGTACCCATATCGTCTTTATCTCCGACTCCCACGGCAACTGCGAATTTGGCGAGCGCATGAACCTGCTTTTGCGTAGCGTGAAGGGCTCCTACGTTCACTCTTTGGCGATCGGCGGCTCCTCTCCCGACACATGGCTCCGCCCCAATCAGCGGGTGGTCTCGCCACTGGGGATTGAAGAGCGGGGATTTGCCGGTGCGCCGGTGACTCGCCCCCGGAAACTGGTGAAAACCACCACCCCATATTTTCCCGATTTCTTACTGAAATCCTTTGTGCAAAATGCCACCGCAAAAAAATTGGTGGTCATCAATTTGGGCACCAATGCTCTGGCCCCGGCCAACTTAAAAAAAGATTCGGAGCGGATGGTTCGTGCGGTGTTTGATCACAAAGCTGACTGTGCCTGGATTTCGCCACCCAACAGTCGCCGATGGAAGAATGAGAAGACCGCGACCTACTATCAGGCCATTTTCGAAGGCATCGAGGCGGCGGGAGAAGGCGGGCCTTCCAATAAAAAATGCGCTCTTGTCGATAGTGGAAAGATCACCGTGTATCCCCCTGAGCTTGCGCGCGGACCGACCGTTGATGGAGTTCACTTCTGCTGGAACCCCGAGCTCATCAGGCGCGCCAACCAGTGGGCGGAAGATGCCTTTCCCCAAATTAAAGAGTACTTCGCATTAGAGTAACCGTTAGAACGTCATCGTGGCTTCGATGGGAAAGTGATCGCTTAAATCTCTAAAGATATGCAGGCTATCCAAAAATTTCCAACGTCTCTTGGATTTAAGCGGAATAACTTTTTGCTCGAAGGTCGCAGGGATCAAATAATTTTCACTGTAATACACATAATCCACCTGCTGAGGTGAACCTGCGCCGGCCAGCTCGTTGTACTCCGGGTCCCAGCTATAGGGCCGATCGCTTGAGAGAAGAGTCTTCAGGCCATAGCGGGAAAAAGCGTCCGGAGTGGTTTTTAAATCGATATTGTAATCCCCCATCAACAAGACCAGTTCGCGATTATTATTGCCCGTGACTTTTCTCTGCATGAACGCATTAATCAGCTCAACCTGCCGGTTGCGAGCGGCCACATCCTTACCTCCACCGCCATTTTGCAGATGGGTGGCAAAAACGTGGATGATCCTCTGCCCGTCAAAGAGCTTGGCGTACTTCACGCCTTTGTCTGCAAGACAGTCTTCAAATATCCGAGCACAAACACTGCCAAACAAAAATTCATCCTCTTCCAGTATGGGAAAACGTGAGGCGATAAAAACACCGCCATCCTGCTCAAAAACCCGATCAGTCCCGACCACCGTTGATTGAAAGGGATATCGAGAGGTCAGGCCCATTTTGAGAATGCCGCGAACGTCATCATCGAAGGCCTCTTGAAAGGCCAGAATATCGCGCCCGTCCAGCGTCTCGGGAAGAAGCTGCGCTCTCTCATACTGACCATTTTTGAAGAGAATATTGGGACGCATATACACATTGTACGAAATTGCTTTCAGGGAGTCTCGGGCCTCTGGAGCGGCGAAGGCCTCAAGCGTATAATAGACATCATCGTGCATGCCTCGTCCGGTATCATGAACGCGTAGGCGCACCACCGTGGTTCCCATGACCTTTCCTAAAAATTTTGCCTGATGACCTGTGCCCCATTCTTGGTGACGTCCATCCACAAAAAAACCATGTCGTAGCTGACTGCCGATAAATTTTCCCGTCAGCATCTGGTAGAAATCCATATTGAGAAGAGGAGAATTCTGGTTTTCTCCGACTTTGATTCTGGTGGTAAATTGATAAGTCTTACCGTTTTTAATGCCGCTATCCCGATTGACCGTCAGCACCTTCAAAGTCTGTCCCGGTAAAATCATCTGCGCCTTAATCTGATAAGCATCTCTTCGCAGAGGTGTACCGGACAAGAGCGTCTGAAGCGAAATAGACGACCCCGTCCTATTTTCAAAAAACACACTCGTCTCGGCCTGACCGGCCTGGGCCCAAACCAAACTCAAGGACAAAAACAACCAGCAAATTTTTAACATACTCATAAATAACCCCTCCCTACAGACGGACGAGTATAAATGGGGCAGCGCACAACGCAAAGCATCATTGCATTCCTGTGTAATTATTTCAGGAAGTTAGACATTGTAACAAACCTAAATGGCTAAAATTACGTAAGTCTTTAACTCTGACAGGCCAGACGCCGATAGGGAACCAGAGGGTATTATGAATATTTTAAATAAACTCCGTTTTACGATCGGGTGCCTGGTGATTTTCCTGTGCTGCGGGGCCTGGGGACTTAGTCGTGATTTGGTGCCTGAAAGAGGTGACGTCTTTACTTTTAGTCACGATGGAAAACCATCAGGCTACAACTTCATCCAATATGGTCCACTGAGAAATCCCACAACGGGAAAATTTTTAAAGGATAAAAAAGGAAACGAGATTTGGGGAAAAATTCCCTCGGGTTTACCGCCGGTAGACGGGCGCAGTTGCCGGCTGGTGTTTAAGGAATCCCATAAAAATGTAAACTTACCGGCCACAGGCAATCCCCCTTACCGGGCCATGTTGGCCAGATCAGCAGTTGAGCCCATGCCCCCTACGCCGGAGTTGGGACAGCTGTACTCTCACCGATACGCTCTAAGCGGCAGCGACCACGTTCAAGCAATAGAATGCTTCTTGAAGGAAAGTGCCCCTCTGGATTTCTTTCAAATCTTAGGAAAATTTGGTCTGCTCAGGTCCAATGGCAACGCCATCAATATCCAGCGTGGGGCCTGGGAGCCTTGGGAAGAGCAGGCCCAGGCAGGAAATTTGGAAAATGTGGCGCGGGCCTATCTGGATCGGATGTTTGGCTTAGGCGAAGCTGATGCCCGTCATATTGATGATGGCCCGAGGAATACGGAGGTAATCATGCCCATGGAAACCATTCGCGGCACGGTTCCTCGCCTCCCCTCAGCTGATCTGTAAAAAGATTTCTTCCCGCCATTGTTTTTTCACATCGCATACGCTATTCGTTGCCTGAAACATAGAGATTTCAGGAGGATTCATGAAAAAGCGAATCGCGATTCTCGGGCCGATTATCGGTTTGATATTCCAGGCCAGTGCTTTTGCTGAGGTATGGCCCACTCCCAGAGTTCCCGGTGGTCTACCTTCCCTGATTAGCTTTAGCCATCGCTACCATATTGATGAAGTCGGTGCCACCTGCCTGGATTGTCACCCCACCTATAAAAAACCGACGATGGAAATTTGCAGTCAATGTCACGAGGGTACCGGCCCGGAGATGACCGTCGTCGAGTGTATGAAATGCCACCTGCGATTGGATTTTGGCGGGATTGCTCCAAAACCTACCTTTTTGACTTCCGGGACGTCACTTTACAAGCGGGCAGACGGAGTCTGCGACCGCACGATCCAGGTAAAAAATGAACTCGCCGCAAAACTGAAAAAGACCTGTGAGCAGATCACCGATGTCGACCTCCTGACTGTCACACAGCTTGACCTGTCCGCGAAAGAGATCAGGAAGCTGAATGCAAACGATTTCCAAGGATTATCCAATCTGGAAAATCTCAGCCTGGAAAATAATAAATTGAGAAAACTTCCCGAAGGAATTTTTGCGGGTTTGGGCAAGCTTAAATTTCTGAGTGTCGGCCATAATAAAATTCGCTCCCTCGAGGCAAAGATTTTTCAGGGCCTGGGCCGACTGGACACCCTCTTTTTGGCCGAGATGAAACTTAAAAAACTTCCGCCTGGACTTTTTTCCGGCCTGGTGAACTTGGAAAACCTGAATTTGAGATTCAATCGTTTGAGCAAATTTAAGACCGGTGAGCTGACCGGGCTTCCCGCTCTTAAACGGCTTTTTCTGGAATATAACTCTCTCAAAAAACTGCCGGTGGATTTCATCAAAGGATTTACCAAACTGGAATGGATTTTCCTTTCAAACAACTCTTTGCGCGAGCTACCGCCCGGACTTTTTGTGGACATAAAATCCCTCACCTCTGTGCGCCTCGGAAGCAATCGTTTTAACGCCAAAGAGCTGGAGAGAATCAAAAAAGAGTTAGGTGGCGTCAACCCAACGGCAACCATCTGGACCGAGTTATAAAGGGAGTATTATGAGAACATTTTTTCTTTCGATAACACTCGTTCTTTTTTCCAGCACCGCCTTCGCCTGGGGTTCCATTGAGCAAGTGGTCTGGCACTATCCCCACATCAGCTTTAGCCATGAGCTGCACGTCGAGGGACTCAACACCGATTGCAAGGTCTGCCATAGTGATTTTAAGAAACCTGGCATGACTCAATGTAATACCTGTCACGTCACCGTCGGCACCGGATGTGCCGATCACAATGATTGCAAATGCTTCATGTGCCACGTGGAAAAGAGAAGGCCAAAATAATCATGCTACGAAGTTGCATCATCTTCTATTGCCTGTTGTTAATGAGTTTCCCCGCTCTGGCACTGGAGACAGATCAGTACATGAGCTGGAATGTCGACCTGCGCGATTCGCGGGAGGCGGTCAATAATTACGTAAATTCTAAAATGTTGTTAAAGCTCAAGCGCCCAAGCATTCAGAGGGCCGGCTCCTGTCTCTTGGCTGCACGCCGAGTGATCAGAATCTTTCGTCGGCCGTTTTTTCAAATCATTGAACAATGGGCCGAAACTTCGCCAGAGGTCGACGTCTTCCCTCCGAGAAATTATTCAGGCTCTTACCGCAATGAATCGATCTATGTGAAGAATGTTTTCCCCTTCATCTTGCCCATGGCCCGCAATATGAATGTGAACGGTGTTTATTTTGGAACTGATAAATTGGGCCATTTTATTTCCTTCGGGGTCCGCTACTACGGAATCTACCATCGCGCCATCACCCATGGGGCCGACGAAAAAACTGCCTTTAAAAAAGTTGTCGATTTCGGTCTCATGAGCGAGGTCGATCTGGTGGGAAAAATCATCACAGGTGTCTTGAGCTTTGGCGACCTCGAAGCCAATTTCCAAGGCATGCTTTTTTTCCGCTCGCTGTGTGACAGCACCTCGGCCTTTCATCTAAAAAAAGATGAATCCAATGGCTGGACCCTCTCGGGCAAATTTGATATCGCCCAATACGTGAACGGCGACTGGGATGAATCCTACAATGAATCCGGTTTTACCCGCGCCCGTTGGACCGGTTCAAATGGCCTTAACCAAACCCTGAGAAAATATTGCGAGGCCCGCAATTCCAGTCGCGTCCTACAAAGATTTGAACACTACCAAAATTCTTTCTCGCGAAGTTTCAGTCAGAGCTTGATCCTGGATTTAGAAAATGGCGGGGTCTTCAACCACCGTCGCGATTATAATTTTGCCAATGCCTGCTCTAACGTCCTGATTTCAGGAACTCCCGACAACAACTGACCTGTTTCCTCAGTCACTAGAACCATTTGAAACTAAACGTATTACGCGTATCATAATAGATATACTCATTAAAATGGAGACGCCCTTGAACGCCAAAATTCGTGTACAGGTGGACAAAGATTTGGCCGATATCATGCCCACTTTTTTGAATAATCGCGCCAAAGATATTGAGCTGATCACTCAGGCCTTGCTTAAATCTGACTTCGTCAGCATTGAAAGCGTCGCTCACAAGCTGGCGGGAAATGCCGGAGGCTATGGCCTGGCCGAGCTAGGCTTGATCGGCCGTGAAATGGAAACTTCTGCCAAACAAAAAAATGGTGATCAGATAAAAAAGCTTTTTGAAAAGATGAAGGATTATCTCGCTAAACTTGATATTGAATTTATTTAAGACTATGGACCTAAGAAATAAAACCATTCTCGTTATTGATGACGATGACGACCTCTGCCTCTTGCTGCGGAAGATGCTGGGGGGAAGCGGTCTGCATGTCATTCGCGCCTCAACTGCCACTGAGGGCCTGCATTTTTTAAAATCTCACGCCCCTCACATTATCCTGCTGGATCTCAGACTGGGTCAGGAAAATGGCATTTCCTTTCTGCAGCAGAAGAACACACTTCCAAATCCGGACCTCATTCCCGTCATTGTCATGACCTCACTCAATGACAAAAAAATTCTGGCCCTGTGCCTCTCTCTGGGCGCGGTGGATTTCATCACCAAGCCGCTTAGCTCCGCCAAACTCTTAATCAAAATCACAAAGCACCTCAAGGATTCTTCCTTCCCCACCATTAACCTGCGCTCAGAACGTCAAGAGGCGTCGATAGAATGTGAAGCCGATCTCACTCATATCAATGAAGTTTCCTGTCTGGTGCGCTCATCCGTGCGATTAAAAAACGGCTCGGAGTTGAAACTCAAGGCCCCTTTTTTAACTGAGCTCGGACTGGATCGACTCAACTATCGAACGGTCGGCCAAGGGCTGTATGAATCTTCCGGCAGATTTATTAACGAGGTGGCCTTTCTCGGCATCAATGAAGAGCAGTCAAAAAAAATAAGGATGCTGGCCACGAATGTCAAAAAGTAAAGATTTTCGCCCATTCATTTTGACTCTTGATGATGACGAGGATTTTAATCGTCTGCTGGTCAAAGCGCTTAATAAACTTGAGCTTGATGTTGAAACCACCACCAAAGAGGAAACTTTTTTTCTGCGCCTTAAGCACACCAATCCAAGCATTGTGATTATTGATTTAAATCTTGGAGAAAAATTCGGGGCCGGTCTCCAGATTATTGAACATCTTCGTCGTGAATTCGGTGAGTCCCTTCCCATTATAGTCATGACCCGTCGTTCGGCCCCTGAGGATATCTCTCTGGCCTTCGAACTGGGTGCCTCCGATTATATTACCAAACCCCTTGATGATCTTTTACTGGTGTCCAAGATAAAACAATTCGTCCGAATCAGTGACGGCAAGGCGGTCTTGTCCAAAACCGATGATTTTTTCCTGCCCTTCAAGCAGATTCCCATCGCGCGCCGAAAATGCAGCTTCGAAATCTCCCTGCAGATTACCGAAATTTCTGAGTACGGTATGAAATTTGAGGGTGATCATTTTTTTGCAAGAGGCAGCTCACTTAAAGTTCAGTGTCCGCTCTTAACCGAAATTTTCGGTGAGGGTCGTGCCTATCTCTTTGTCGTTCACAATAACTGGATAGATAAAGAGGCCGGAATCTCAGGAATCTTTGTGGAATTTGATGCCAGCAATGAGAACATGATGGCCAAACTCAGGCAGTGGCTCTCCAATCGCAAATCTCTGGCACGAGAAGTAAAACCCGATAAAATTAGATGAGCATGCCTTCGACAAGACCTCACTGTAAGACAGTATTAGTAGTGCGGTCTGTGATCCTTATTGCATAATGTTTCATTGGTTTGATTTTCTTCAAATTGGATGGAAGATTTTTAACAAAAGGATTTGTATGAAAAACCTGCTGCTCTTATTGGTGCTCGGCCTGGTTATGGCCCACGCCCAAGCCTCCCAACCCGCTCCCCATGCCCAAGACCGTTTACTGGTTAAGCTCCATGAAGGGGCCAGTGTTCCAAATATTGACGGCGTGAAATCGTGGAAACACCTCTTTGGTCAGGTGTACATGGTCTTCACCACAAATTTGGAAAATAATTTTCAAGCTCTCAAAAATGACGGAAACGTCGTCTACGTCGAACGGGATTACTACGGCCGACGGGACAAAATGGATGTAAAACTCTCGGATATTAAAGGTGCTGCCATCTCCACGAAAAGTGGTCAACCTTTTAACGACCCCTATTTATCCAAGCAATGGGCCCTCACGAACTCGGAAACTAACGGCATGTCAGTTATTCGGGCCTATCAAAATCGAACTTCAGCACCCAAGGAAGAAATTATCGTGGCCGTCGTCGATACCGGAGTGGATGTCGCCCATCAAGACCTGCCCATCTGGAAAAATGCCGACGAAATTCCTGCCAATGGTATTGATGATGATCAGAACGGATATATTGATGACGTCTACGGAATCAATACCCTGGTGAGAGACAGTCAAGGTCGAGCCACCATGGATAACCGCGATGGCCACTCCCATGGTACTCACGTTTCCGGCTCCATCGGCGCCGTTCAAAATAACGGAATCGGCGTTGTCGGCGTCGCCAGCAAGGTCAAAATCATGGGTGTTCGCACAGTCCCCAATAATGGCGATGAGCTGGATACAGACGTGGTTGAGGCCTTTATCTACGCCGCGAAAAATGGTGCCCGTGTTATCAATTGCAGCTTTGGCAAGGCCCATAATGAGGGCGGCATGGCGGTTTCCGAGGCCATTGAATATATTGGCAAAAACTATAATACCCTGGTGGTTGCGGCGGCGGGAAATGACTCTAGCGATATCGATCGCACCCCGACTTACCCTGCCTCGTATACCAATGATACCTTGTTGGTGGTAGCGGCAACCTCGAGTTCCGGCGGAATGGCTTACTTTTCGAATTTTGGAGCTGTGGGTGTCGATGTGGCGGCACCCGGTAACAATATTTATTCCTCTCTGCCTGGCAACCGCTATGGCAATATGAGCGGAACCTCAATGGCATCGCCCAATACTGCCGGAGTGGCCGCCGAGGTGTTGTCCTACTTCCCTGAATTGTCCGCCAATGAGTTGCGAGAGGTCCTCATCCGCTCAGTGGCCAAAGTTGGATCGTTTAGTGGACGCATGGTCAGTGGTGGACGCGTCGATCTCCAGCGGGCTTTAGCAGAAGCCGCCCAGGCCTTGGGCCAATAATCGACCCATTTTAATCGTTATTCACTCACCGGGGGGCCTTAGGCCCCCCTTTTTTTATAGGCATGCTATCAAGTTGGTCCATTCTCTGGCATAATCCGCCCCCACACGCACATAAGGAAGGTTCATGGCCCAGCAGTACGCTCGTATCAAAAATATTGCCATTGTCGCCCACGTCGACCATGGAAAAACGACTCTCGTTGATGGTTTGCTCGAACAATCAGGCACCATGGGGGAGCGCTATGAGAAAGTTGAGCGAGTCATGGACTCGGGTGAGTTGGAGCGTGAAAAAGGCATCACCATCACCGCTAAAAACTGCGCGCTCTATTGGAAAGATACAAAAATTAACATCCTAGATACCCCCGGACATGCTGACTTTGGTGGAGAAGTGGAACGCGCCATCTCCATGGTCGACGGAATCCTGCTTCTGGTGGACGCCAGCGAAGGCCCTTTGCCGCAAACACGCTTTGTTCTCCAAAAGGCCATGGAACGCGACCTTAGAATCGCCGTGGTCATGAATAAAGTTGACCGTCCAGATGAACGCATTTTAGAGGTAAAACGTGAGGTGGAAGATCTCTTTTTGGATCTGGCCACTTTTTTGGGGAAAGAAGATCACTATTTAGAATTTCCCATGATCTATGCCTCGGCCAAGCATGGCTGGGCCTCTAACGATGCCAATAATCCCAAGACAAAAACCGAAAACCTCAATCCCATTTTGGATTTGATGGTGAGCGACTATTATCCTTCTCCACGAATTAGTGAAGGCGAGCAGCTTCAGCTTTTGATTTCTAACCTTTCTTACTCCTCATACTTGGGTCGCTTGTCTATCGGCCGAATTCAGCGGGGAAAAATTAAAAAAAATGTTCAGTACACTTTGCTAAGCGAGACCAAGCCAGTCAATTTTAAGGTCGCCGCCGTGCAAATCTTCCAGGGCCTAGGTACAACGGAGGTCGATGAGGCCTTTGCCGGCGACATCGTTTTAATTGCCGGCGTCGAGAGCGTAAAAATCGGAGACACCATAACGGCGGTTGATCGCCCCGAAGCGCTCCCAAGGATAAAGGTTGAGCCGCCCACGGTTTCGGTCTTTGTCTCGGTCAACACTTCACCGATGTCTGGAAAAGAAGGTGAATATCTCACCAGCCGCAAGCTGGAAGAAATGCTCTCCCGCGCCTGTTTGCTCAACGTGGCCCTCCAATATTCCCCCACGGACGATCCGAAGGTCTTTATCTTAAAAGGCCGTGGTGAGCTTCAGCTTGCCATCGTCTTTGAAGAAATTCGCCGGGCGGGATACGAGCTTATGGCCGGTCGCCCGCAGGTTATTTTCCAAGAAGAAAATGGTCAGAAGTTGGAACCTTTTGAGCAGGTGATCGTGGATCTTCCCAATAATTTTGTGGGAGTCATCACGGAAACTATGGGGAAGCGCAAGGGAAAACTTTTAAATATGGCACCATTCAGTGAAGGCCGCACCCGTCTGGAATTTGAAGTGCCTTCACGCGGTCTCATCAGTTATCGCTCACAATTTTTGACCGACACCAAAGGCGCAGGGCTCATGTCGGCGCAGTTTCTCGGCTTCAAGCCTTATGCCGGAGATATGCTCGGGCGCAATAATGGCGCCCTCATTTCCGATCGCACGGGCAAGACCACGGCGTACGCGCTCTTCAATCTGCTGGCCTCGGGCCGCCAATTTGTGGAGGTGGGAGAGCCCGTTTATGAAGGTGAGGTCGTCGGCGAACACAATAAAACCAACGAGCTCAATGTGAATGTCGTTCGGGAAAAACATCTCACCAATGTTCGGACCGCAGGTAAAGACACCAATCTACTGCTGCCCCCGATTCCGAAGCGCACGCTTGAGTGGGCCTTGGACTGGATCGATGGTGACGAGTGGGTGGAAATTACGCCCCTTTATATCAGGATCAGAAAAAAGGAATTGGATAAGACCAAGCGCTCGGTTGTGCGCAAGCTGGAATCCTAATACTGATCGTATTTCTTAGACAGACCCTTCACCTTGTCCGCAGGATATTTCTTGGCATTCTCGGCCATTTTTTCCTGCAAGGCCTTCGACAAGTCGACCTCCAACACGGTCGCGAGGCGCAGAAGATACACGAGGACATCGGCCATCTCGCGCTCAATATTTTTCCGCAATTTTTCATCTTTGTTTTTCTGAGGAAGCAGTGTCGACTCTTCTGCCGTCAGCCATTGGAAAAGCTCTAAAAGTTCACTGGCCTCCACCGAGAGGGCGGTGGCAAGATTTTTAGGCGTGTGAAATTTCTCCCAGTCCCGCTCCTTGGCAAAGGCCGTGAGGGTCGACTTCCACTCTGCCAGATCGAGGATTTCTTTTCCCATAACTTTACAGCTCCTTTTAGAGTGCCAGACCTTGAAAAATCATTTTGGCCGCGAGAATCACAATCAAACTCTTGAAGACCAAGATGAACCATTTATCCGGAAGCTTATGCAAAATCAAGCTGCCAAGATAATTGCCGACAAAAACCATGGCCATCATCCCGGCGAGTAAAAGCAGATAACGTCCAATGATAAATCCCATAAGTATAAAGGTCGTTACCTTGAGCAGGTGGGTGCAAACCTGGCAAGCAGCCTTGGTCGCGACCAAAGTATCTTTACTCCAATTCTCTGAGAGATAAAAGGGCGCGATGAGGGGACCGGTTGCACCAATAAAAAGTCCAAGAAAAGTTGAGATTCCGCCAACCAAAAACCACTTGGACTTAAATTTTTTCTCGGACCTGGGCAAAGGCACAAAGGTAATCACGATAATAAATAATCCCAAGCCAATCTTGTACCATTGATCCGGAATTTTTATGATGAGCTGGGAACCTATGGCCGCACCTAAAATGGCCCCCGCCGCAAATTGCAGGGCCACCTTGCGGTCAAAAGATTTATAACTGTAAACCACTCTTGAGGCATTGCTGCCAAGTTGAATCAATCCGTGGAAGGGTATCAAAACCTGGAGGGGAAAATACTGACCCATCACCGCCAAGAGTAAGATCCCTCCCCCCATCCCAATTGTGCCCGACAAAATTGAAGTTAGGAGGGCGGAGGTTAACAAAATAACTGTGGTGGCATCCATCAGGAAGGCCTTGGGCCTAAAAATTCCAGGTCTATTTTACCCAGTAAAAAATCCAGCCCATTTTGCGGTTGGGCCTGCGCAGTCTGTCTACGGTTTTTCATAAACTGATCAATAGTTTCAACCAAATTTATTTTTTTAAGCTCACTTTCCTGGAGAATCAGACCACCAATTTTATTCTTGGCCTCCACCGCATTGAAATATTGTTCATTTTTCTGGGCATGGGGAAGAGGGATAAAAATGCTGGGCCGTCCGATCGCCAGGAGCTCGGAAACGGTTCCGGCCCCGGCGCGAGAGATAACTACATCGGCACGTTTTAAAATATCGATCATCCCCTCATTGATAAAATCGAAGGTATAGTAGCGATCGTTCTGGAGGGGACCGAATTCGGCCAGATAGTTTTTACCCACCTGATGAATAATACGAAATCTATCACACAGCTCTTTGAGATGATTTTTTACCAAGTTATTCAGCAGTAATGAGCCGTTGCCACCGCCCGTGACAAAGAGCACAGGGCGGTCCTGCTCTAAAATATTTTTTCCTCTTATCAACAAAGGATTAACAACTTTCGTAAAACAGTCGCGGCGTAGAGGGTAACCGGAGCACTCCGTTTTACGTTTGCAAAAAAATTGCATGGAGCCTTCAAAAGAAACAAACACCCGATGAGCAAAAAAACCACAGATACGATTTGCCAAACCGGCACGCGCCGTCTGCTCGTGAATGAAGACCTTGACTCCCAAGAGGCGCCCGGCAATGGCCACGGGGACGGAAACAAAGCCACCGGTGGAAAAAACTAAAACCTCTCCCAGCTTCTTGGCATCGAGGATCACTCGACCGGCATCAAAGAGCCCCTTAAAAACGCGGAAAAAATCTTTAAAATTCTCCCAGGAAAAATAACGTCGCAACTTTCCGGTGGAAATTTCAAAATACTGAAGCCCCTGCGCCAGGGCCAGCTCCTTCTCGATACCCTGTCTGCTTCCCACATAACGTATTTCCACGTCAGGGCGTTTTTTTATTTCGCTTATTAAAGTCAGGGCCGGGAGCACATGCCCGCCACTTCCTCCACCTGTGAACAGAATAATTTTTTTACCCGAGTTACTTGGTCTTGTTTTAAGCACCGCAATTTTCCTATATGATGTTAATAAGTATTTTCAAAGGAATTTCATGAGAAGGCAATTTACTATTTTCTCAATCATCACGTTTGTTCTCATTTTCGGGGCCGGGACTCTGCTTCATCCCTATTTTTTCTGGGCCTTTATCTTGTTTGGGCCCCTCTACCTCCTTGGTGTTGTTGACATGTGTTCCACTCATCACTCGATTATCGCCAACTGGCCGATCGGAGGCCGCTTTCGATATTTCATGGAAGTTTTAAGGCCAAAGATCTATCAATATTTTGTTGAAAGCGATACTGATGGTGCGCCTATCAGTCGCATCTTTCGCAACGTGGTTTATCAGCGTGCAAAAAAGGCCCTCTCCTCTGCTCCCTTTGGAACCCAGTTAGATGTCTACCAGGTGGGTTATGAGTGGATTAACCACTCCATCTATCCCTCTTCCTTGAAGGCCATCAAGCCAGACGATCTCCGCATCACCATTGGTGGCAAAGACTGCACTCAACCCTACAGCGCTTCCATTTACAATATCTCCGCCATGAGCTTTGGTGCGCTCAGCAAGAATGCGGTGCTGGCCTTGAGCCAGGGCGCCAAGCATGGGGGATTTTATCATAACACCGGCGAAGGCGGTCTTTCTCCCTACCACTTAAAGGGTGGAGGCAATCTGGTTTGGCAAATAGGCACCGGGTACTTTGGCTGTCGAGACGAGGATGGCAATTTTTGCGAGAAAAATTTCATCGCCCATGCCACCCTTCCCAACGTCAAAATGATTGAGCTTAAACTTTCCCAAGGGGCCAAACCCGGGCATGGGGGCATCCTCCCCGCCGGCAAGAATACGCCTGAAATCGCCGCCATCCGAGGCGTGAAACCCTGGACCACCGTTTACTCACCTTCTAATCACACATCGTTTAATAACTCGGAAGGTCTGCTTAAGTTTGTGGCACGACTCAGAACTCTCTCGGGCGGCAAGCCCACCGGCTTTAAACTTTGCATCGGCCACTTAAATGAGTTTGAGGATATCTGTAAGGCCATGGTGAAAACCGAAATTTTACCCGACTTCATTACCATTGACGGCGGTGAGGGCGGCACAGGAGCGGCCCCATTAGAATTCTCAAATTCAGTAGGAACTCCCCTTCGCGAAGGACTTATTGGTGCCACCAATCTTTTAACTGCCTATAAGCTGCGCGACAAGCTCAAGGTTATTGCCTCTGGAAAAATTTTAACCGGCTTTGATCTGGTGAAATATATCGCGCTGGGTGCCGATGCCTGTAATACCGCACGGGGGATGATGCTGGCCTTAGGTTGTATTCAGGCGATGGAATGCAATAAAAATACCTGCCCGACGGGCGTCGCCACCCAGGATTCAAATTTGGCAGCAGGGCTTAATGTGCAAGATAAGCACGTCCGGGTGGCCAACTTTCACCACGAGACAGTCGAGGCCGTGGCCGAAATTATCGCCGCCACCGGACTCTCCCATACGCGAGATCTGCGAAGGCACCATATCTGGCGTCGGGTGACTCCCACCAACGTTCAAAATTATGAGGAAATTTTTCCTTACGCTCAATCACTTTGAAAGAAGAAATAAGGAAATACTTGGGAAGAAAGTTATTATCATCAGACCGATCAAAAGGGTAAGCACCAGCGGCATGGTCGCCTTGATCACTTTACCCAGCGGCTCATTGAAAATACTTGAGGCCACAAATAAATTAATCCCCACCGGCGGCGTCAGATAGCCAATTTCCAAGTTAACGATCATGACGATCCCGAAGTGAATGGGATTGATCCCGAAGTGGATTGCCATGGGAGTCAAGAGAGGTGCGAGCACCAAAATGGCGCTCATGATATCCATAAAACATCCCACAAGAAGGAGCAGAATATTCACGCCAATCCAAAAGCTCAATTTAGAGTCGATTAAACCAGAAAGACTTTCAACCATGTTTTGTGGAATTTGCTGATAGGTCATAAATTTATTCAAGCTCACGGCCAGGAGCAGAATTAAAAAAAGTGTTCCGAGCATAAGAGCAGTCTCGGAAAAAACTTTGGGTAACTGGTTCACCTTCATTTCCCGATGAACCAAGAATTCCACAATAAGTGCGTAGACCACGGCCACTCCGGCCGATTCCGTTGCGGTGAAAAACCCGGTATAGATGCCGCCTAAGATAATGACCGGCATGAGGAGTGATAAAATTCCCGATTTCACACTGGCCCACAATTCAACTTTATCCCATTTTCCGCGAGCGGCCTTGCCTCCACGCAAAAGGGCAAAAATCATGAGAAGAATACTTAAGACAATTCCGGGACCGATTCCCGCTTTAAACAGATCGACGACAGAAACCGAAGCCATGATGGCAAAGATAATCATGGGAATACTGGGAGGAATGATGATTCCCAACGTTCCGCCTGCGGATAAAAGACCGATGGAAAGATTTTTGTCGTATCCCGCTTTATTTAAGGCAGGATACAGAATGCTTCCCACCGCAATTAGAGTTACAGGCGAGCTGCCGCTAATAGCAGCAAAGATTGAGCACGACATCACGGCGGCAATGGCCAGTCCCGAAGGAATGGGTGCGGTGACCGCGCTTGCAAGGCGAATCAGTCGTTTGGCTATCGTTCCTTGAGTCATCAAATTTCCCGCCAACACAAATAACGGGACGGCCAGGAGGACTTCTTTATCACCGGCAAAAAAGATATCACCCACAATGACCTTGAGCGATTCGTCCGAGTAAAAATGAAAGCAGTAGGCGGTGACAGAACCGATGATGACAAAGAGCGGTTGCCCTAAAATTAATAAAAGTAAAACAAGGAGTGCTAAGCCAAGTCCAAGCATTAGGTTGGCTCCCGGGTTATCGAAGGCATCAAATCAGGGACGAAGGCGTAAACGAAGTTTTTGAAGGCGCTCAAGATAAAGGTCACAGGAATCACGGTCTGAATGATCCACAAAGGCATACTAATGACGGGATTAGTATCTCCCATCTCAAAGCTTTCCCGGAGATACATCACTCCGTAGAAACACCCAAAAAAGCAAAAGACCGCTGTCACGAAATGGCGAATTCGATGATAGGCCGGCTGCATCTTGAGAGGCCACAGCTTATCGCCAATTTCCGGTCGAAGGTGAGCACCCTTGGAGGTGGCCAGACTGGAACCGATAAAACCGGCCCAAATCATCAGGTAGACCGCGGCCTTTTGGGCCCAGACCACACTGAAGCTCAGAACCTCTCTAGAAAAGATATCCGCCACGACAAATGCCGTAATGGCCACCATGCAAACCGAACCCAAAATATTTTCGGCCCTTTCTATAAAACCCAGTAATGTCTTTATTTTTTGCTCCCTTTCTTCTTGAAGGCCGCTTTACCTTCCAACAGCAAATTATAAATCTTCTGGGAATCGGCTCCGAGCATTTTTACCACTTCACCATCCAGGCCACGAACCGAATTTTTAAATTCATCGCGCTCTTTGGTGGTCAAAGTGTAGACGTTAATCCCCGAAGATTTTAAGACATCCATAAGTTCCAAGCCGAGTGAGCGAACGGACTTACGTGAAGGAGGAGCGAGAAGATTTCCCTCACCCATCAAGGTTTTACGCTGGGCCTCATTGATGCCATCCCAAAACTTCTTGGAATAAATAACGGCGGCAGGCTGATAGATGTGCTGGGTAACAGTGTAATATTTAATGCCGGTTTGCCAGTCAGCGGCAAGAGTGAAAAGGGCGGTGTTGTCAAAGCCCTCGACCACGCCGGTTTGAAGGGCGGACAAAACTTCCGGGATGGCGATCGGAACAGCGCTGGCGTTTACCTTCTTCCAAAAGGCCAAATGGGTTTGGCTTTCCTGCGAACGAATCTTCACACCACTTAAATCTTTTGCGGTCTTGGCAAACTTGGTCTTCAAACCGATGTTTCGCCAGCCATTTTCCGCCCAGGAAACAAAAACCAAACCCTTATCCAGAAAAAGTTTTTTGAATGGTTCGAGCAGGTAGTTATCCAAAACAAAATCAGCTTCTTCATAGGAGTCAAAGATAAAAGGTATTTCAAGCACATTCATCTCGGTAATGACTGAAGCCAGGGCTGCAGAAGTTAATCCACCACCTTGAATGCGACCGCGACGAATGTCATTGAGAATCTCCAACTCACCACCGAGTTGCCCTCCAAGATAAACATTGATCTTAAGATCACCTTTAGATTCAACATCCACTCTCTTCTTAATTTGCTCAAGCGTATCGGCCCAGGGAGTGCCTGACGGGGCGACTGTCCCAAACTTCACCGTCACAACCTTGCCGAAAGCAACTCCCGACAACATCAGCGCAATAAAAAGCAGTCTCAGTAATTTGCTAAAAAACATAGGTCACCCTTTAGAAAAGTTCTTCCATTTTTTTAAGAAGGTTTCTGGCCTTCTCTTGTTCGATCAAGTTCTCAGGAGCGATTTCCTGAATTTTATGGGCATCGGCCTTCAAAACGTAGTTGAGTTTCTCTTCAAACAACTTTCGATCGGATTTTTTGGTGGCATAAAGTTCGGCGTAGAGCACATAGGTGCCCAGATAATCTTTTTGCACTTCCAAAGATTTATCGAAATTTTCCTTGGCCTTGTTCAAATCGCCGCCGGCAAAGGAAGGGGCGATCGCATAGAAGGCACCCCAATAGCGTTGCACGGCCCCATAGAAGAAAGTTGGTTCCAGGGTACCGACTCGATTAATCATCTCTTGAATGCGCGATTTAAATTTAAGTTTTGCGGCAATGCCCGAAGCGCTTGCCCATTTTCCAAGATTCACGGCTGACCAATAGATGGCTTCAACTTCATTTTTTGTTAGGGTGTCGAGTGCGGCCTCAATCTTGCCGCCTTCTGCCACAACTTTTGTCTTAAAGGCAGGATTGGTGGCCATGGCGCGCTCCCCAAAGGTCAGACCCTTTTCCCAGAGAAGTTTCTTCTCTTCAATTTCGCTGGTGTGCCCATCGGCCAAAAGATAATATCCGCGGCAAAGTCCAACCAGATATTTATAGCTATTCTGATCGGCCTTAGAAAGTGTTTCATAGGCATCAATAAATTTGAGCAAATCTTCTCTCACATATCGTTTGGCCCAATGAACACCGGCCTTGGCTTCCAATTCTTTTTTATCTTTATCTGAAAGGGTCACTTGATCGCTCCCTTTTTCCCATCCGCTGGTACGAGAAGTGGCACAGCCGGCACCAAGAAGCAGCAGTGACAGTAATAAAAAACTCAAAGTTAGCTTGCGAGCACTAAAACCCATAAATCCCCCCACTAAACAATTTTTTGTGCCGTACTCTTACATATTTGCCGCAGTTTTAAAACAGAGAGTTAAGAGAATTTTAAGAATGTGTAATTAATTCACGTCAAGAAGGAGTGGGCCAGAAAGGCCATGCCATAACCAATGAGTCCCATATAAAGGAACATGATGACCGGGAGCACAAATCCCCCCGTTTCACGGGTGACCATGGCCAAGGTCGAGGTGCACTGAAGAGAAAAAACAAAAAAGAGAAGGAGTGCCCAGACAGTTCCGGTATTAAATACAGGTTGGCCAGTTGTCACATCCACTTCATTCTTTAAACGCTCGCGCAGCGATTCTGAGGTCTCATCAACATCACCGAGTGCATACATCGTTCCCATGGAGGAAACAAAAAGCTCGCGGGCTCCGAAGGCCACAAGAATTCCCACTCCCATTTTCCAGTTCATCCCAATGGGAGTAAGGACCGGTTCGATTCCTTTTCCAATCCGGCCGATCAGAGAATTTTCCAAGGTGAAGCTGGCCACCTCGGCCTCACTCTTCCCCTCGAGCGTTGACAACTGAGCATCGGTGGGCCGCGGGAAGGTACTCGCCACCCAGAAGACAATGGAAAAAGCTAAAATAATTGTTCCGGCCTTCATCAAAAATATCTTT
The DNA here is from genome assembly GCA_001769855.1 of Bdellovibrionales bacterium GWA2_49_15. Classification (GTDB taxonomy): domain Bacteria; phylum Bdellovibrionota; class Bacteriovoracia; order Bacteriovoracales; family Bacteriovoracaceae; genus GWA2-49-15. The sequence continues at coordinate 46,344 of MEPP01000008.1, forward strand.
CCTTGCCGCCAGCTATATTTCAAAGCCGTTACCATTGGGGGTCTTTGATAGAGTGGTAAATCCATCAGGAAGCCTGCCCCTTCCCCTTTAAAAAAGGAGAGGCGCAATAACTTGGCAATGATTAAAGCCGAGGCGCCACCGAGAAAATAGAGGAAGAAAAAACTCAAGGCCTGGAGATTGAAGATGCCTAAGACTTTTGTTCCTGGAATAAAGGTTCCGATCAGCAGAATATAAACGGGCAATCGTGCACTACAGGTCATGAGCGGTATGGTCATGATGGTCGCGATGCGCTCAAAGCGATTGGGAATAGTTCTAGTTGCCATGATGGCAGGAACGGCGCAAGCCAGTCCGGAAAGATAAGGGAGAAACGACTTTCCCGAAAGGCCAAAAAAACCCATCATTCGATCAGTGAGAAAAGCGGCGCGCGAGATGTATCCGGATAATTCCAAAAGCGAAAGCAGAAAAAATAAAATGAGAATCTGAGGCAGAAAGATAATCACCCCGCCAACACCGGCCAAAACACCATCGATGACCAGACTTTTGAGCAGGCCATCGGCCATTACTGAAGAAATCTTGCCGCCGCACCAGCCAATCAGCGAATCGATAAGATCCATGATCGGGGCCGACCAGGAATAGATGGCATGAAAAAGAAGATAAAAAATGGCGATGAAAACAAGACTGCCCCATAAAGGATGGAGAAGAATTTTATCAACCCGTTCTGTCAGAAGAACTTTAGGGGCCTTTTCATCCGAAAAAATATCATCAAGTATTTTCCGTGCATCTCGATGGTATTTCTCCACTTTCGCCAAAAGCTCTCCCTCATGAGAATCATCCACCACGATGAGATGCTCTGAGACCTTTTCGCGACTCAGTTTAAAATAATCGAGCGCGCGTTTGGTGACGAGAAGTTTCTTGGACGGCTTAGCCGGCTCCGATTTCAAATTTTGGCGTAAAAATTTATCAAGTACTTGAACGTCTCCCTTTAAAGCGGAAAAGGGCAGCATGTCGACACCCACTCTGTCTTTCAGGATAGCAAGTTTCTCGGGCGGTAAGACTTCTTGTGTGTCGGCCTTATTAATAATGGCCATGACGGTATGATTTCCACCCAAGAGATCACGCAAATAAAGCAACAGCCCCAGTGAAAACTCCAGGCGATTCATATCTAAAACGAGGGCCACTCCATTGAAGCTGGAAATTTCCGTGTCCATGCCCAAGATGGCCTTCACCGTCATCGCCTCATCGTAACTGCCGGGCAGCAGTCCATTAATGCCCGGCAGATCCACGACTGATATTTTCCGTTCCTCGGATTTGTTGGAAAGCAACTCGCAGGAAGCATTATCAACCGTGATGCCCGAATAATTTGAAACGTGTCTAAATTTTCCGGTGAGTAAATTATAGATTGATGACTTGCCTGAATTCGGTGGGCCGACTAAAAGAACACTGTCCACAATTGCCTCTCAATTTTCTTCTAAAATAATTTGGGAGGCATGTTCGCGTCGAAGGGCTATAAAGTTACTTTTGCCTAGCTTAATGGCCAGTGGGGAACCAAACCACGCACGGCCGATCAGCTCTACATCGTCCCCAGGTAACACCCCAAGAGCAAGCAGTCTCTCTCGGGAGTCTTCTCCACCTAGAATGTCCTTAATTCTTGCCTTGGTTCGCTTCGGTAAATCTAATAGCGTTCTTGTTGCCATAGTGTGCCTCGCTTGACTCCAAAATACACACAGGTGTTTGAGTCGTCAAACTTAATTATAGCACATATAACTAATTCACGCAGCAATGCAATATCAACTAGTTATTAGTCATATTTTTGGTCTGCTTGGCAATCTCGTCGCCCGACCATTCCGCATCTTTGGCCACTTGGCCCTTTTCAAATTTTCCTTGTTTAAGCTCCACCAGATGGGAATGGGTGGTGAAATAAGACAATGAGTGTCCACGAAATTGCTCAATCGAATTAAAACCATGCTCCTGCATAAAGCTTTGGGCCGTGGTTATCATTTCCTTAACCATGCCAAAACCCTGCAGCATGGGCGCGGTACAGCTCTGGATGGTATTGCAGCCCATGAGGATGAATTCCAAGGCATCTTTGCCACACTCAATTCCCCCAATCCCACTCATGGTAATGTGCTCCTGTTTGGTGGCCTTTAGCGCTCGCGCCAGATCAAGCACATGTCGTAAGGCAATCGGACGAATTGCCTGACCTGAATAGCCACCGGGGATGGAATGGCCACCAACGGTCGGGAGCGGTCGCAAGGTTTTGAGGTCAATACCAATCACTGCCAAGATGGTATTAATCAAGCTGATTCCGTCGGCACCTCCAGCGATGGCCTCAAGAGAGGGCACTGAAATATCCATTATATTGGGAGTCATCTTGGCCCAGACAGGCACAGGGGAAACTTCTTTCACCCAGCGGGTAACTTCTTTCACCACCTCAGGACATTGGCCCATGGCCGAGCCCATTTTTTTCTCAGGCATCCCGTGGGGGCAGGAGAAATTTAACTCCAAGGCATCAACGCCGGTCTGGCATACAGAGCGCGTGAGACTCTGCCAGGCGGACTTATCGTAGGCCTCCATCAGCGAAGCGATCAACACTTTGTCGGGATATTCTTTTTTCACCGCCTCGAAATCTTTCAGCCAGTCATTGAGCGGACGGTCCGAAATAAGCTCAATATTTTGAAAACCAATCACCTCTCCAGATTCGCGGGCATAGAGCTTGCCGTAGCGAGGGGCCACATTTTTAACCGCGCTCCCCTCAAGGGAAATAGTTTTGGCCACCACGCCCCCCCAACCTTCTTTGAAGGCCTTGCCAATGGTCGCCCTGTTGGTGCTTGGAGGGCCGGAGCCGATCACAAACGGATTTTCAAAATTAATTCCATTCACTTTTATGGATAGATCTTTTGCCATTGAGTTGCTCCTATAAATGCTCACCTAAATTGCGACGAATATAACGGCCGGCGCCGCGCTCGACTTTTAAATTGCCATCATCAAACTGCACGCGACCGTTCACGATAACCTTAAGCGGCCCACCTTGAGTTTTGAAACCTTCAAAGATGTTGCGATCACATTTATGAAAATGCGTTTTGGCGGAAATCGTGCCAGTCTTGTTTTTATCCCACAAAACTAAATCGGCGTCAGAGCCCACGGCCACGGCGCCTTTGCGCGGATACATGCCGAAAAGTTTGGCCGGCCTGGTACAGTTCAAGTCAACAAACTGATGAAGATCGATTTTATTTTCGAGAACTCCGTAAGTGTAGAGCAGTGACAGGCGATTCTGAACCCCCGCCGCGCCGTTGGGGATTTTTCGAAAATCGTTTTTGCCAAGTTCCTTCTGACCTTTTTGTCGGAAAGGACAATGATCAGTGGCGACAGTTTGAATGATTCCCGACTTTAAGGCGCCCCATAAACGATCCTGATGACCTTTGGGCCGGATCGGCGGACTCATGACGTAGGCGGCCCCTTCGAAATCGGGTTTGTCGTAAACGCTGTCATCAAGAAGAAGATATTGAGGACAGGTCTCGCCATAGACCGCCTGTCCGCGGGAACGCGCTTCACTGATGGCATCGACGGCCTGGGCCGCAGTCACGTGAACGATATAGAGTGGCGTCTGAGTCATGCGCGCCAACATGATGGCCCGACCGGTGGCCTCGCCTTCTAGAGGCGCAGGTCGCGATAGGGCATGGTATTTTGGCGCGGTTTTGCCTTCGCCAAAAAGCCTATTTTGTAAATCCACCACCATCTCACCGTGCTCGCAATGGGCGGTAATCAGTGATCCTAATTTTTTAGAAACGTTCATGATGCTGATCAGCTCATGATCCTCGACCCCAATGGCACCACGGTAGGCCATGAAGGTTTTGAAAGACGTAATGCCTTCCTCTTTCACGCACTGGTGCATGGCCTTTTCAACTTTGTCTCCATACCAGGTGAGCGACATATGAAAGGCGTAATCGGCCACAGATTTTTTGGCCTTCTCCTTCCATGCCGTCAAGGCCTCCATGGGGTCCTGATTGCGCGAAGGAATAACGAAGTCAATGATACTGGTGGTTCCCCCGGCCAAACCCGCCGCTGTTCCGGTTTCAAAATCATCGGCCGAAACCTCGCCCATAAATGGGAGTTCCATGTGAACATGTCCATCAACGGCACCAGGCAATACCAAAAGCCCGGTGGCATCGATCACCTCAGTGGCCGAGGAAGGTTTTTCCAGATTTTTTCCGATGGCCTTAATCACACCATCTTGAACGAGGATATCGGCAACATAACGATCAATCGAGGTGATAATTTCACCGTTTTTAATCAGTAAGGATTTCATACATCGCACTCCTATTTAAGACATCCAATTTCGAGTTAAAGGTTCAATCCACTTCACTGTAACTTTCTTATCCTGAGTCCAGAAATTGATTCCGGCATCACCCGTGATATCACCGGCACCAAAGCGCGACTCATACCAGCCACCAAATGCGAATGGCTCGCGCGGAACGGGCACACCCACATTCACTCCGCACATGCCGGCCATGGCATTTTTAACCACATAATCGGCGTAGCGGCCGGAGGTCGTGAAGATAGAACAGGCATTGCCGTAGGGGTTGCTATTCTCCAGCTTCATGGCCTGCTCAAGCGTATCGACATGGATAATGGCGAGGACCGGGCCAAAAATTTCTTCCTTGAGCGCCGGAATATTTTCCTTCATCTTGTCGATCAGGGTCGGGCCAACCCAGTAACCGTCCTTGGTGCCATTCACGACAGGGGTTTTGCCTCGCCCATCCACTAAAATTTTGGCACCCATCTGCTCGGCCTGAGTAATATAATTATTGATTCGTTCCACGCTTGGCTTGTTGATGATGGCCCCCATATTCTCGCCTAACTTCACAGAGTCGGCATAGGCTTTCATCTGCTCAATGATCTTGGTGCAATCACCCACCGCAATCATCACACTTGCGGCCATGCAACGTTGCCCGGCACAGCCGATGGCGGAATCGACGATTTGTTTGGGAGCAGTTTCCACGTCGGCATCGGACATGACGATCAGGTGATTCTTGGCACCACCCAGGGCCAGCACTCTTTTGCCGACGGCCGCGGCCCTGGCATACACCAGCTTGGCGACTTTGGTGGAACCAACAAAACTCACCGCCTTGATATCAGGATGATCACAGATTCCGTTAACCACATCAGAGCCTCCATGCACGATATTCAAAACTCCGTCGGGAAGACCGGCTTCCTTGAAAAGTTTGGCCAGGCGTAAAGACGAGAGTGGAACTTGTTCGGATGGCTTGAGCACCATGGTATTTCCCACGGTCAGCGCAATGGGTAGTGTCCACATAGGAACCATAATGGGAAAATTAAAAGGGGCGATGGAGGCCACCACACCTAATGGAACTTTCAGATTGCTACAGAGAATGTCCGCGCTCACCTCTTGGGCCTGGCCGGAAATTTTATTGGGAATGGCACAGCCAAATTCCAGGACCTCGATGGCCTTGGCCACATCCCCGGCCGCTTCAACAAGGGTTTTGCCATTTTCAAGGCTGATCAGCTGGCAGAGCTCTTGGAAATCTCGCTCCATCAAGGCCTTCAGCTTAAACATGACCTGAACACGTTGCTTGATGTGGGTATTTTTCCAAGCGGGAAAGGCCTCTTTGGCGGCAGACACGGCGGCCTCGACATCTTGGAAGGTTCCCATGGGAACCTGGCCCAGAACATCGCCCTTATAAGGCCCGTTAATATCTTGATAATTTTTGGCCTTGGATTCGACCTCTTGATTGTTGATCCAATTTTTAATTTTTCCATAACCGGAAGTAAATTTAATGGCATTGCTCATAACATCTCCTCACTTAATTTCTGTGATTTAAAAACTGTAAGTTTCGTGGCCAAGACATAATAGAGGACGGCCCCAAGTGCTGAACCGACAAACCAGCCATAACTATACACCCAGGGCAAAACATCCAGCGTCTTGCAGGTGACGGTAAAAAGCACGGGGATAAAAAAGGCCAAAAGCCCGGGCCAATGGATTTTCGGATAGGTGGGGTTCTCTGGCTTATAAATGTGGATGAGCTCAAGGTGCTGCTTCTTGGCCACGAAGTAATCAACAATCATGATTCCGGCGATAGGACCGAGCAAGGATGAGTACCCCAAAAGCCAGTTGGAATAAAGGCTTTCAATACTCACATCGGAGACGATCCAGCCAAGCTTGCGCATCAGCTCCCAGGACATTAATAAAATGCCCACTGTGCCAGTGAGAAAAGTTCCGCGTTTAAGGTTGATCAGGCGAGGAAAAGCATTTTGAAAATCATTGGTGGGTGAAACCATGTTGGCGGCGGCGTTGGTGGAAACGGTGGCCAGGATAATGACGAGAAGGCCGATTGAACCCCAAAAAGGACTTTTAATGGCGCCAATTAAACTGACGGGATCAGAGTAAGTCTGTCCGACAATAGACGCCGAAGCGGCGGTCAGGACGACCCCCAAAGCAGAAAACAAGAGCATCGTCAGGGGAAGGCCGATTATCTGTCCCCAGATTTGGTCTTTCTGAGATTTGGCAAAGCGGCTGAAATCCGGAATGTTGAGAGAGAGCGTGGCCCAAAAACCCACCATCGCAGTTAGACCGCCAAAAAAATAACCCCACATGGACGCACCTTCTGGGCGCTTGGGAGGGATATGAAGTAATTCGGTAAAATTAATTTGCGGCATGGCCCACAAAAAGAGCACGATACCGACCAAGAGGAGAAGCGGGGCCGCCAATACTTCCATCAGCTTAATGGATTCAGAACCACGAAGCACAATGGCCACATTCAAGATCCAAAATAAGAAAAAGCCGATCACCTCACCCGTGCCACCAAGCGCGGCCCAGGAGGAAGAAAACTGGGCAAGGAGAAGATGAATCGCCAGGCCGCCGAACATGGTTTGAATCCCAAACCATCCGCAAGCGATGGTGGCACGAATCAAGGCCGGCACGTTGGAGCCATAGATTCCAAAAGATGAGCGCAGGAGGACCGGAAAAGGAATACCGAACTTTGTCCCCGGAAAAGCATTGAGAATGAGGGGAATCAAAACGATGGTGTTGGCAATCAGCACGGTCCAAAGTGCCTCTCCCACGGTCAGTCCGAAATACGAGGTGAGTACGCCACCTAAAGTATAAGTTGGAACGCAAATGGCCATCCCCACCCATAGGGCGGCGATGTGCCACTTATTCCAGGTCCGATCTTTGATTTTTGTAGGAGCGATATCAGAATTATAAACGGGACTTTGGAGCACGTCCTCGGTGGGTTCCAACTCGTAAAAGCCTTGCTGCTGAATCACTTTGGACATAATTCACACCCTTGGAGGAGATAAAAATAGACGATAATAAAGTCATAAAATTCAGAAAAAGGCAAACTTCACCCTTATATGCAGCGTATCAACACCTTTACATCAGAGAATAAACTTTATAGCGTTTAAGGCCGACAAATATTCATAACAGACACGAGGTTTTTGTGAACAACGATGAAATTCTACAACTGCGCCAGAAACATCTTTATCCCACCAAAGTTCCTTACTATAAGACGCCGCTCCATTTAGTGCGCGCCAAGGGTTCGTATGTTTGGGATGACAAGGGCGAAAAATATTTGGACGTGATTGGCGGCATCGTATCTATTTCTGTCGGCCATAATCACCCGCGCATCGTGAAAAAAATAAAAACCATGCTTGAAAGTGATGCCATCCAACACACCACCTTTCTCTACCTCTCTGAATACATGCCGGAACTGGCCAAGAAATTGGCCGAGGTGGCACCGAAAGGTTTGACCAAATGTTATCTCACCAACTCCGGCTCTGAGGCCAATGAGATGGCGGTGCTGTCTGCACGCACCTTCACAGGTGAGCCCATGGTTGTGGGTCTGCAGCACGGTTACCACGGCGGGACCACCACTCCACTGTCCCTATGCGGCCATAGCACCTGGAAGTTTCGCTCCCAACCACAGGCCTGTGTCACTCACGCCAAGGCGCCTTACTGTTATCGCTGTCCCTTTGGGCAGAAAAAAGAATCCTGCAATCTGGAGTGCGCGGATGACGTCAAAGAAACTATTTTGACCACGACGAGCGGCAAGATCGCCGCCTTCATTTGCGAACCCATTCTCGGCGTGGGCGGCTTTATCGAACCACCTGTCGGTTATCATAAAAAAGTCTACGACATCGTCAAAAGTTTTGGCGGTCTCTATATTTCGGATGAGGTACAAACCGGTGTCGGTCGTACTGGCCTTCATTTCTTTGCCATCGAAGATTCCGGAGTCGAGCCGGATATTATTTCCATGGCCAAGGGCATCGGCAACGGCGCTCCCATGGGCGCAATCATTGCCAGAGCAGAAGTCGCCGATAGCTTAAAAGGCAAACTGCACTTCAACACGTTTGGCGGGGACCCTTATCAGGCGATGCAGGCGGCAACCACCATTGATATCATTCGCGATGAAGGCCTGATCGAGAATGCCAATAAGATGGGCCGATATCTCAAAGAAGGTTTGCAGGAGCTGCAAAAGAGCTTCCCGGTGATCGGCGATATTCGCGGTCGCGGACTTCTCCTCGGTCTCGAGCTGGTCAAGAATCAGAAGACGAAAGAAGTTGCGAGTGCCGAAGCGGCCCAAATTCTCGAATTTGCCAAAGAGGAAAAGCTGCTGATCGGAAAAGGTGGCCTTTTTGCCAACGTCATTCGTCTGGCCCCACCACTCAATATCAGCAAGGCCGAATGTGACGAGCTACTTGGAAAAATGAAGCGGGCCTTTGAAAAATTGGCAAAAGCTTAGAGCTTCCCTAAAACTCCGTGCCCTTTTTTGTTGAGCACTTTAGCACTAAACGCCCCGTAGATTTTGCTCAGATCATTGAGTGATTCTGGGGAAATGGGGCAAGCTTGTTGCGGTAGGCGTGACAAGCGCTTTTGCACTCTAATCAGAAATTCCTTGGTACTAAAGAGCGAACAGTTGATGGCCTCGTCCCAGGCGTTATCAATATACAAGGAGAGATCGACCTCATGCACTCGCTTCCAATGACCTTGCTCGCAACGAATGTACGGCCCAAGCTTTTGCTCAAAGGTTAAGACATCCTCGCCCTCGCGGAGGAGATGATTCCAGAAGTGCATGCCCTTAAAATTCGCCGCTAGATCAGCATAGGAGATGACCCCGGTCATGTATCGTCCCAGGATGCCGGTCTCTGTACTCATACCAAAATCCAGGACGGTTTCAATCGGCTGTTTTTGCAAATAATGTCTTCTGAAATAATAGAATCCCATACCAAAAAAATGCTCGAACTTATCTCCACCAATTTGCACATTATGCATGTTAAGGACTGGGGCATTGGAATCATAAATGACTCCCAAGCCACCCATAATTAATGAATTAATGGCGGAGGCTTCGGCATAAATACTCTCTTTAATTCTTGTCCCTCGCCTGGGGACTTCGGATGAGGTATGGACATAATCACAAAATTTATCCTGATAGCGATCGCGAAATCTTAACTTTATGGCACGATAAAGTCGCTGCCTGTCACAGGTCCCTCTCTTATTGGCAGAGGTTACGGCTTCATCTAAAAAATGATTGGCTGCCTGATTGATGACTTCAGTGGCATCGCGAAGGGGCTCATCTCGGCCGGTGAAATTATCCACTTCGGAAGCGAGGGAGCACCAAGAAAACAAAAAAATCATCACGCAAAAAATTTTCATAAATCTGCTTATTGTAAAAAGTTTTTAAAAATCGAAGTTAAATGACGACTTCGGTTCAGGAGGCAATACATCAACAAAACGGACATCTGTAAAGCCCAATGTCAAAAGAAGTCCCCGGATGGCCCTCTCCGAAGCCTTGCGGGCGCGCTCGGCCAGCTGTGCATCCGTGCCTGCCTCTCGCTCGAAAGCAGTTTTGGCCAACTCAAAAAGCTGCGCCGTCTCCTGGGAATCCAGGTTAGAGCCAATAATCTCAACCTCGCCCGGTTTTATCTCAATACTGACCTTGATGGGCGGCAGGACCACAAAGGCCACACGCCCCTGAATGGCCACGCTTTCCACGCCAAGTTTCTCGAGGTCAATGCCAAGGCGAGCAATGGCAAACACGATCGCCTTGCCTTTGGGAGCACGCAGCGAAAACCGAACCCAGTTATTGACGTCATCCCACAGAGTTCCCGGCATCGGCGGATCGGGGGTAAAGGTTATTTTTTTGTAGAGTGATACCTCCAAGGTTTCCAACCGCGCCACTTCGCGGATCTGCATCAAGACCGTGGCCGATTCTGGAACACGGGGATTAGAACGAGCGAGGAGCAGATAAACCAGCAGTCCCCCCAGGCCAAAGGCGATGGCAAGAATGAGTACCGTGAGGGGACGAAAAAGAGGACCATGAGAATTTTTCATAGAATAATTATAGGTTAGGTTGAGGATTTGCTCAATGAAAAGAGTCACGGCCCATACAATGGAAAATTTCCAATGAACCATGGACTTTGTCTCTACTCACACATAGTGTGCAAACAGGCACTCGAGCATGTCCCCCAAATGCCACACTCACAATCTCCTGCTCCCCCTACGCCTGTGATCAGCATGGCAAGGCCTGTTGACCCAGTGTAAAAATAACAATGAATGCACGGCCGGGTACCTCTGCAATACTTCAAATGGGAAATGCGCACCTTTAAGTTATTCCTGCGCAGACAACAGCACTGTTGTTGGCACCGATGGGTCGTCTTATGATTGTACGCCCTTCGCCTGCCAGGCAGGACGTTGCAAAGAGCTTTGCGCTTCAACCACTAATGATTGTGTGCCTGGATATCTTTGCCATCCCGTAAGCCGTTCCTGTGTGGCCCCATAATTATTTTTTTTCGGATGAGTCGTAGATCTCGGCCTCTAGCCGGTTCATGAAAGCATTATGGAGGGCCGCCTGTCGCTCGCCTATCACAGCGATAAATTGCTCTTTCTCGGCGGCGGAAAACTGGGTAGAGGTGAGAATTTCGGTGGTCAATTTTAGAGAATCACGGCCGAAAGCGATAAAAAAGGTTCGGAATTTTTCCATGTAAGCTTGAAGCTTCCGCTCCGATGGGAATTGGCTTGCGGCGGCCCCAATTTCATAAAAATTTGAGTCTGCCTGATCATAAAAATGAGCGATGTCTTCTTGAACTTTGGGGTAATTGACCGTTGCAGCGCAAGACGTCAGCGTCAAAAGCACACTACAAAATATAAGTTTCATCATAGGTAAATAATCTTAAGCACCTGGCCATCTTAAAGCAATCGCGATCATGGTAAATTTTTCATGCCATAAATAATCGACGTGCCAAAGTCTCACTGATTTCGATAAGGCAGAGCTTGAAAAACCCTACTTAAGGATTTGCCATGAAAAGGATAATTGCCGTCGTTGCGATCACCTTAATCTCTTCAAGCGCTTGGTCCCTCGCTCCTTTGGACTCAGGCACCTTCTCCCTGCGCCGGCCTCTTGCGGGGAAGGAATTTTCAGCTTCGCTTCGGGATTATAAGCGTTTTGCAGATGCCTATGTGAGTGTCACAAGTGACTCCGATCTCACTCCTTGTCCGGGCTGGAGCTCATTTACAAAAATCAACAGTAGCTATATCGACATGTGCAGCGTCACCGCAAAATTGGGTTACAGCGTCCAGGTGATCAGCCAGTTTCGAGCGGGCCAGGTCACTGATTCACGCTGTCTAAGTAAAATCAATTACACCCTCCAAATTATGACGGGAACCAGGCCCAACCTGCTTCCGGATAATGTGCGCCAGGTTCAATCCGAATTTTGCTTGAATCCCGGCGGCAAAACAGTGACGTACAATTCCTACATTGATGAAGGACCGCACAAAGGTCTGCTCTTTCCCTTTATCGCTCTTGAATTTAAAAAGTTAATTCCTGATCTGATCAAGAGCGTCCAAGCGTTGGCCCAATAATGGACCTCGGGGCCCTCATTCTGGCAACTCTGGTCGTCATGCTGCTGAAGATACCCATCATGATTATCAGCGCCACTCTCATTTTTAAAATGTATCGCTCGGCCCATGCCTCTCCTCCTAAAAGACTGTGGCTGGTGATTCCCAAGGAATATCGCCAAGAATTCAGATGGCTACACTACTCTCTTATCTTTTTCTTTATCTCCGAGGCCTTCTGTGGAGTAGAAACATGGATTCTCTTGCGCTCTGATGATTTCATGAAAGCGGCACATTCCCTATCATCAGTTCTGGGGATGGGCTTTTTTGCCGTCGGTATTTATCTTCTTTTTAATAAAAAAATTATCTTCTATGCTGAAAAAAAATGCGTCCTTAATAAAATCTGCCGAGGGTGCACCTTACTCGAAGGCTTCGACTGCAAATTTAATTCCACGGTCCTTATCTTTGCCTCATTCATTTTACTCGCCGTCATCCCTCCCTTTTTTGTTTCAACCGAGATTATGAACGCCGATCTTTCCAAATATGCTCTTCCTCTCAGTGTCACCAACTGGTATGAATTTACGCTGGTGCCCTTTATCAAAACCTTTGATCCGAACTATAAAACCATTAAGGTTATCTTCTTTCTGCCTACCAGCACCCAGATTTTAGAGAACAGAGTCTTCCCCGCTTTCGTGGCCGTCATAGAGATTGTCGGTATGTTTCTATTTTCATCGAAAGCAATTGCTTTGAAGCTCAAAGGTCTCCTGGTCATTATTTTTGGTGCCGGGATGCTATGCTATACCTATTTCGAACTTGTGGTCACCCGTTTGCTGAATGATATCTTCCTGGGGGGGATTGCCCACGAGTTTGGCGAATTTATTTTTATTTTTCTGCTGGTGGAATTTTTGACAGTCTCGTTCAAACCGTCACAAGTTTTGCCGCAACAATCTCAATAGCTCCGGCGCGATCGTACCATCACTGTCCAAGGAAGGGTGAACTTGCATTGAAATGGAAAACTGGCGATTCCAGGTCATAAACACCACGCCAACAGGATGGGCCCTGGTCACAGGTGCGCAGGCGGCCCAGACATCGACAGAGTCGGGATTCCCCCACACACCCATATTACTTAAAACCCCTGTCCAGGAATGTTTCTTCTTGTGATATTTATAAATTATCTTGCGCATTCCAGCCAACCCAACAACGATACCCACGAGTAGCCCCCACCAGGCGGCCCAGAAATAACCAGTGCCTAAGGCGGTTTTAAACTGCTTATCCAATGCACCGATCTCCGAAGCGGGATTCACCTTAACCGCAACATAGCTGTAGTGATTACTATGTGGGTTGCAACGTTGAATACTGGCGCGCATGTTGACCGGCAAAAGCCAAATATTTTGAGCGTCCGGATGCTGAAGAAGTGACCTGACCGAATCATCCAGACATTTAAGAATAAAAATGCTTAAAGAAACACCACGAGCGCGGGCCCTGGCCAGTAAGTTGTTGGTCTGATCGACATTCATCACATAAACCAGCGGTGTCATTCTTTTTCCGGGAGCCTCGTGATTACGGCCCTTCCACTTAATCGAACAAATTTTAGTATCTAATAGGTATTGAAAAATTCCTTGCAGCTGTTGAATGATACTGGGGCGCGGATTTTCCTGACTCCGGAGACACTGGGCAGGAGTGTGGTGTTGTTCAGTTAGAATTTGCAAAGCTCCAGAACCATCATACAAGGCATGGTCCATGTAATGCACGGCTTCGATGTGGCCGTTTTGACTGCATCTGGTAAAAATCATGTCCGTATGTTCGCCAAGGGAATAGAAAATTGGATACCATTCGCCTATCCAGTCGTGCTTCCAGTGGCGATCATAACTGTTTTCGATCATGAAATTTATTTTCCCCATTCAATTTTATATTGCACAAGTGTGGCCCGATGATCCGAAAGCTTTTTCCCGCCGGTGGGATCGCTAAAATGACGATCAAAATATATGGGGGTGACACTGATGCCTCTGTGATTAGTGGAAATATAAAATTGGTGATCAATCATTCTCTCCCAATCTTCCTTGGGATTAGCGGCCCCCGCACATTTATAAATCATGGAGCATTCCTGCGCACTGTGCTTTAGATAAAGATAATCCACAAAAAACCAATATAGCTCATCTGACTGCCTGAAGTTAAAATCTCCAACGACAAATAAGAGATGTTCGGCATTATGAGTTTCTAAAATAAAATCGGCCATCTGTGAAACCTGTCTGTCACGAATGCCATCACAGGTTTCGCGGCTTATAAAGGGGTCACCGGTGGGGCCGGCCTGGGTATGGGTGGCATAGATGTCAATGAGAGTCGGCAATCCTGGAACTTTGATGGTGGTCATGAGAACGCCCTTGCGAGCCAAACAGTCATAACTTCCGCAGCGATCATAAACATATTCTTTTGCTGCGACAATTTCAAAGCGAGAAAGTGTTTTTAGCCCTCCACTGGTGCGAAGTCCTTTTCCGAGCGGGCCTTTGGCATAAAAAGGCAGGGCCGCGGCCTTTCGAATTTCCTCTGTTTGCCCATGAATAGCTTCCTCCAAATTGATGACATCCGGAAAAAGATTTTGCCCTCTTAACGTATTCAGTGCTTTTCCAATTCGTTGATAGCGCGCCTTATGTTTGAGCCAAGGCAGAGGCAGCCCTTTCACATTGTAATTCATGAGCCGGAAAGTAAATTCTTCCGAACGACTTGCTCGGGGAATAAATAAAATTGTATTCAAAACCAACAAGACCAAAATATTTCCGAGTATACTTTTTTGCATCACACGTCCCACTTTTATAGTTTTCACTTTTATTTTATCAGGATAAATGGAGATTACCCGAGCGGCAAAATTGTTATTACCCAAGTCCCAATGCTTGAATAATTTAGTCCGGTTGTTGCTGCCACCCTGATTGCTAAAAGGTGGCCCCTCCTCAATAATGAATTAAGAAATAAGGATGTTGAATATGGAACAAATGGGTATCAAAAAGACCATGTGCCTTTCAGATGGAAGGGAGGTCGTATATAGAACAAGCTTCAAGGAGAACCGTCCTCCCCGTGAGACACCTTTGATCGTCCTCAACAATGGCTTAGTTTGCGGTAATGCCTGGTGGTACTATACCATCAAGCTTTTTGACTCGATCGGTGTTCCTTATCTTTTGCATGAATACCGAGGACATTTTGACGGGAACTATGTCGCGGATAAGCAGAAGGTAAATCTTCAGCAATTTTCCCAGGACCTGGAGGAAATACTCGACGGCATCGATGCCGATAAAGTCGTGATGGTAGGTCACAGCATGGGAGTCAACGTCACGCTCCATTACTTATTTGCTCGTCCTGAAAGAGTCTTGGCCATGGCGCTCATTTCTGGCACTCCTATTGCCCCGGGTGATTATCTCTTCAACTTTAAATATGCTAAGCACCTTCTCCCCTTGCTCTTTATTGATAATCCAATCAAAGACTCGATCTGCAACAAGCTATGGCAAACATCCCGTTATAATCCGCTGGCCGTAAAATTAGTGCATATCTTAGGCACTGACCCGGAACGGGTTCCGGCAAAAATTATCAAGTGGTATATGAGAGATTTGGCCAGTATCGATTTTAGAGTCTTTGTGCAGCTCGTGCGCGAAATGGAAAATTTTAATGTGATTCAGGAATTGCAAACGGTAAAAATTCCATCTCTCGTAATTGGAGGCACAAAAGATCCTCTGTGCCCGCTCCCTCTTCAAAAAATGCTGCATGAAAATTTGAAAGGATCAGAATTTCTTGTGATTCCAGGGTCACGACATGTCCCTCAAATAGATAATCCGGAACTTGTTAATGGGAGAATTTTATCTCTTATGAAACGCGTATCCTAAGCCATACGCTATTTACATTGGGCCAAGGCCGAGAGCGTTTTCAAAAATTGCGCCCCTGTGAATTTGTTCCCAGCAGTTTTGCAATACTTCGCTAAATCCCACTCGGGATTATCAATAATATAGTCTGTTAAATCATGGGCCACGATAAATAAGACACTCATGGGATGTAATCGTTTAAAGTGCAGGCCGAGCGGAAAGCCGGTACCGTCGGGCATCTCATGATGTTGCCGAATAATCGTTATGGAATCGGCAGGAATCACGCTCAGCTTTTCAAGCTTACTCGCAATAAATTCCGGGTGCTCAAGAACAAAGCGGTCATCGCGGAACTGAAGTTGTGATTTTTGTTGCTCCAGTTGGGCCTTGGTGGATATTTTCGCCAGATGAGGTTTATCTATGAGATAGAGATCATGGAGGTAGGCCGCATAAACCAATTTTTCCAAGAAAGAGCCATAGGACCATTGGTGCTGTACTGCTATGCCTGTGGCGATATTGATAAGCAATCCGATATGTTCATCGTAATAAGTATCGAGACTTCGTTTGAGGTTCAGGCTGGAAAACAACTTTTTTAATCCGGGGTGGTGCTGAAGCTGATCGAGAACAGTCACGACCACACTTTTTAGGTTGGGTGGAAGATCAAAGGGTTCCCGACAGGGCACTTCCTCAAATAAAACCTCGGTGACTGCAGGGTCCTGAGAAACCTCGTCGACGTTTACATCCAAGTCAACATCGTCAAAGTTATTCAAGATACGTTTTAAGGCCTGAATAATGTCGTAATTATTAAATGGTTTCGCCAAAAAATCAGCACACTTCTGCCGATTTTTAGCAATAAATTCTGGGGTCAGATGTGAGCTAACGATGATACTTGGCAAATCGCGGTTCAAATGGGTATCGACATCTCTAAGATATTTAAGAATTTCACCACCATTTTGACCATTGAGATTAATATCCAGCAAAAGCGCATCATATTTATTTTCGTTGAGAAATTGTTTGGCCGTTTCAAGATCGTTGCAAATATCTAATCGTGAATAATCATCCTGAAGATAGTTGCGGACCAGATTACAAAAATCCTGATCATCGTCGACGAGTAATATGGGATTATCGTGCATTCATTTTCCCCAATTATGAGATAATATTATAGCCACATAAATTTGTGAATCGTGGGCAAAGGAAGATCGACAATATAGACATTTTGCACTCAAGCATTTGAATTTTCTTGAAGGCATTTGGTCAACCTTGTTATGCCTTAGTCGCTGATGAAATTAAAGGGACTCAAGATATTCTTTTCAGAACTTATGCATATCAATCAGCAGAACTTTACTCCTGCAAAACTTCTTGTCGTCGATACGTCTCCCAACTAAAATACAATTAATATTGTACTGGAGAAAAAATGGGAAAGATTTTCTTTTTTTTATTGGCCCTGGTTATTGGTGGGCTGTACTACGTCAAGCAGAATAATCTTTTCAACCTAGATAAGGTGAGCGGTGCCAAGGCCGAGAAAATGCCGGGGGTTCAGGTTGTTCCTACCACTCCCGAAGGAATCCCCATCCATCAGCCGATCTTCCAGGCGGGCGATTGCATTAACCACTCTAAGGAGGGATGGTTCTTTTACAAGATAACCGGTTACGCGAATGATCAGTACTCTTACAAGTATTGCGAAAGATTCAAAGGATGTAATCCTGAGATAGAGCAGCAGCATTTTTCTGCTTTTGAAAAAACTTACCCTCTGGAACGAAAGCTGGAAAAATGTTCTCCCTAATCGCGAATTTTACCGGCTGAATTTTTACTTAATGAGTTCCTTGACCAGCTCATTAAATTTGTTGGCTTCATCGCCACAGGTTGCGCAGGTGGCCTTGTCGGGAGTGGGCGTATTCATGTTCTGATAAATTTTCTTGATTGTTTTTTCCAACTCCACCTTAATCCCCAAAGCGGCCAAAAACTTGCGCGCCTTAAGTGACTCCTCCAGCCACACATTCATCTCATGACGTTTGGCGGTTGAAAGCGAAAAATAGAGGTTATTCCATTTCTTCTCTTTGCCAAAGAGGAAGAAGGTTTTCGCTCGAAGCATGCTGAAGAGAATGCTCAATTTGCCTTTGTCTTTGATATCGGAAATGTTGGCCAAGGTCATGACCGGTAACATCTCAAAGCGCAATTTGAGCAGGAGCAGGGATTCCGTACGGTAAATCTGCACCTGTCTTTCGTACTCTTCTAAGTCGTAAATGCTGAGCTTCCCTGATTCCACCTGCTGTAACTTTGCGAGACCGTTTTGAATCATCTTCAACACGTCAAAAATCTCAAACCCTTTTTCTTGGGCCCGAAGTTCTTGATAAATCTGTTTCTCATGCATGGCCACGGCAATTGCATAGAGCGCCTGGGTTTTATTATCCTTGCTCAGGGGAGACAGTTCTGCCCAATCTTTCGTTTTGGCAGGAAGAAATTCATAGATCGTGCGAAAAAATTCTTCCAAGGATTCTCTCATCAAGGCGGCACGACGGGCCTCGGTATCGGCACCGGCGTCACTCCAAAATTGATATTCAAAGGCCTTAAAATAAACGGCTGCCTGAGTGAGCTTTTCGTTAAATGAGCTGGCCTCCAATAGTTTTTCGCGGCTTCTGACTCTGGTTTCCTGGGCCTCTTTCACTCTGAGTTTGATCGCCATATCGTCCGTACTCTCGGCCATCCCCTCGGTAATCACCTTCATCTCATTGGTGGTCTTGGCCATTCCGTTAGTCGTTCCGGCCATATTGCTGGTGGCATTATCCATACTTTTGGTACGGTTTTCGAGTTCCTGAACCTTCGAGCAGCCGCCGGAGACGATCATGCTTGAGGCGATAAGTAGGGAGACGATACTTGTTTTCATAACGTTGTCCTCGGCCGTTTTAGAGTTAATGCCAACATGCCTTTATAGAGGAATTTTGAATTTGGTGCCACTTGGCGGTAATTTTTTCAGGAATTTTGCCGGGTCGGCCCAGGGAAGTTGGCCCAAATAAAAGAATTTGCAATAACCACGCAGTTACTGATGGCCATTCCCAGGGCACAGAAGGAGGGAGAGAGTTTTCCCGAAATGCTTAAGCCAATACCAATGAAATTATAGAGAAAGGCCCAGCCGTAGTTCTGCCAAATTTTGCTACGGATCTTATCCAGGGCCATTGGCAAGGCGCTCAACCCCTTGAGATTGGGTGTAATAAAAATTGCATCGGCACTCATGGCGGCAGGAGTTTGTCCTCCCAGCACCGCCAGCCCGATGTCGGCCGCGATCAGACTTTCCGTGTCGTTTATGCCATCACCAATCATCATCACCTTTCTTCCCTGGCGCGAAAGGGATTCGATAAACAGCTTCTTACTCTGGCCGGTCATTTCCCAGTTAAAGTTCGTGATTTTGAGAGCGCGTGCGGTTCTTTCGACAACGCTTTTTCGATCACCCGAACAAAGATAAATTTCTTTTCCGGCCTTCATCAATCCCTCGACGAGATCATGGGATTCAGGTCGTATTTCGTCCTCAAGCGCGATGATCAGCAGACACTCCGAGGTCGTTCCAAAAAATACCAGCGTATGCCCCTCCAGATGCGCCGGCGTAACAATTCCAGGAAAAAGATTTTGTTTTCCAACCAGATAAGTGACGCCGTCACATTCTCCGGTAATCGTGGTATTGATTTGCTCTTTTTTTACAATGTTACGATGCTCGCCCAGTGCAGACAGGGCATTGGCAATGGGATGATTGATTCCGCGCTCAAGAGAAGCCAAAATATCCAGATGCTGCTGTTTCTTTTCGTGGAGCCAAAACAGCTCGATAATTTTAGGGCGGGCCAGAGTTAAGGTCCCCGTCTTATCAAACACAATGGCGTCGGGAACGGTGGTGAGCGCATTGCCATTGTAAAAGTGAATGCCGAACTTTCTAATCCTATTAATGGCCGAGATAATGACTAAAGGTTCAGCGATTCCGAAGGCGCAAGGACAGGCAATAATCAGGACACAGATGGCACGAGTCAGGCCCGTCTGCAGATCGGATGAAAAATGCCATAGCAAGGTAGAAACGGCAATAAGAAAGACAAAAGGGACAAAGTATCGGCCAATTTTATCCCCCAGCGAGACATGGGGCCTTTGAGTATTAAAGCCAGCAATCGTACTGTCTATAATTCCTTCAACTCTGGAGCTTACTCCATGATCAGGAATCTTGAACTGGCATTTCCCACCGATCACTTTAGCGCCAGATCCTACAAAACGCCCGGCTTCCAGATGAACTACTTCTGATTCTCCGGTAATAACACTGAAATCAAAGTTCCCGTCACCGAGCAAAATGCCGTCGACGGGGACAATTTCTCCCTCATGAACCTCGAGAAGATCGCCGGAGCAAATCTCTTTGAGAGGCTTAAAGGTTATAGAACCCGAGGAAATGATCCGTGCTTTCTGGGGAAGATGAAAACGAATGGCCACGATTCGTCGATATAATCGCTGGTAGAATATGGAGGAGATCAGGTTGCCCGTTTCCGTAATCATTAGCAGCAGGTTTACGACTTCAAAATAAAGAGAGGCAAATTGCCCCGTGAGGAGAGCATAGGTAGAGTAAAGCCAGGCCGCGCTTGATGAGAGGACGATGAGAGACTCCATTTGAAATCGCCCATGAGTGATCTGAAAAAAACCCGATCGCATCAGGCCCGGAGTCGCTATGAAAGGAGTCAGGGTTGCCAGGATAAAAAGCAAGATCGAGCAGATCATCTGGATGATGGGAGGCACCGTATGATTTTCCGCCGAGTAAACCACAAATGAAAACATCATGGCGTTCAACGTGAGAAACCACCCGGCACCAAAACGATAAAAGTTGTATTGCCCTACTCCGCCCTGTTTTTCCTGGTCCTGATCAAAGGGGCGGTAACCGACTCGGGTGATACACTCTTCGATCTGTTCTTTCCCCAAAATCATGGGATCATATTCAAGAGAGGCGTGCTCGTTAATAAAGTTAACATTAACGTTGAACACTCCCTTGAGCCTGGAAAGGGCATAATGAATGATCCAGGCACAAGCAGGACAGACCATTCCGGCAATCTGAAAATCGTGTTCGGATAATTCTTTAGCGGGGCGAGACTGCCCCCCTCCAAGCTGGGTGCTAAAGCTCGAAAGCTCGCCTTGATTCTGCTGTGCCGGCGTAGGAGTCCCTTCTGGAAAAATGGAGCTGATCAAGCGCTCGACGTACTCATCCTTCTTCGTTCCTTCCAGTTTCATGGAACTGACAATAGTATAGATCGCCTGGCAGCCATGACAGCAAAACTGCCCGGAAGATGAAAGCTCGTTATGACAGGTAATACAGGTATTCAATGCAGCTTGCTCACGACTAAAAAGGAATAGAAACTACCCAGGCCCAGGGCCAGCCATGGAAAGAGTCGCTCAAAGAGATTTTCATATTTGGAATGAATAAGCTTGCCCAACACCACTCCCGCCTGCATGCAAAAGGTTTGTGGAAGGGCGAAGGAGAGAAGAATAACACATCCAAGGGTGAATTTACCGGAGACGACGGCAGCGGCATAGGCCAGGTATAAAATATGGCAGGGCATGAGAGCGGTTAAAAAACCTCCCAACGCAAGCGGTAGCCTTTTATCCACGCGAAGAAAGCGTTGCCAAAATAGGGCGGTTATTTTGGTCGATTTCACTTTTCTGAAGGCGCGATAGCTCATGTAAAACATCATCAAGGCAGAAAGGAGGACTCCGTAGTTGATTTTTCCCATCGCCTGGTGACAGCACTCATGCTGAAGGAACTCAAAATAAGAACCGATCACTCCCAGAATTCCCCCGGCGGTGGTGTAGCCTAAAACTCTCCCGGAATTAAACAGCAGCATGGACGATGTTGGGCGGGTCCGATTGTGAGTACAGACCATCAGATGCAATGGCCCGCACATTCCAAAGCAATGGAGAATCGCCAGCTGCCCCATGGTTAGGCCGGTGATAATGGCGAGGATCAGTGGTGAATTGTCAGACATAATAAAACTATGGCGCGGTAATATGAGTGAAAAAATAAACCAAACAAATAATCGGTGTGATGATGCAGATAATGAGATTTAAGGGTCCGATATCCGCATCTCCGACCTCTATGTCGATGGCCTCGATCATCTCTTCTTCCGTATTTTTATTCTCATTCATGGGGACCTCTCTAATTTTCGTAATCGTTTAAGGAAACACCGTTCTTATCCTTTCTCCAATCCAGATTGCGGCCCAGAGTTTGAATGTAGGCGGTGAGATCTTTAATTTGCTCATCAGTCAGAAAGTTATAGGAGGGCATGACCGAAGCATTTTGGTAAGGACCCCGGGCCTGATTAAATTTTTCGCCCATGTTGCGGGGATTTTTAAAATGGGCCCAATGCCACTCGGAGGAATACTTTCCTCCCACACGTGCCAAATCGGGCCCGGTTCTCTTGGTTCCTAAGAAGCTCGACCTGTCATTGACGTACTCCCATGAATTAGAGACGGGAGCATCCACCATTTTCCACCCATAGCGCTTCTGATCGGAAGGCAGGGCCCTGATCTGCTGGGTGTGACAGTAAACGCAGCCCTCGGCCTTGTAGATGGCGATTCCCCGTAGCTCTTGCTCGGTATATTGGTGCACGGGATGATCCGTGCGATAGAGGTCCGCATCAATGAGTGGTGGCAAGATGGTCGTCAGGGACGCACCAATGGAGAAGATGAAGAAGGCACCCAATCCAAGAAGAAGAAAGTTTTTTTCAAATTTAGATATTTTCATAACTCGCCCTCTTTGACCGCAAGTGGTTTGCCTTTGCCGGCCAAGGTCTCAACAATATTGTAAAGAAACAGCAGAACAGAGATAAGGATCAAACTTCCCGAGGCAAACCGTGCGATATGGGAATGTTTTAAGGGTTCGAGGGCCTCCAAAAAGGTGATCTCCGGATTTAACCAGGCAAGCCCCTGTTGAATGCCACCGATCCAGAGAACAGCAAAGAATGGAATACTACTTATGGTCATGAGCCAGAAGTGGAGATCGCCGAGTTTTTTGGAAAAGAGTTCTGTCCCCATCAATCGGGGAATGATGTAGTACACACCTGCCATGGAGAAGAAGCTAAAGGCCCCAAACACCGCCATGTGAGCGTGTCCCACAACCCAGTCAGTTTTTGAGACGACGACATTGACGGCCCTGATGGCCTGAAAAGGTCCTTGCAGACAGGTCAGAAGATAATACATGGTTCCCATGAAGAGCAGCTTGGGCACGGGCCCATTGGTTCGGTTTGCTTTCGGGGCCGAGCGGTAGGTACCCACAAAATTTGTGATGACCGCGGCGACGGGAATAATCAATCCCCAGGAGCAAATAATGGCCACGGTTTGCAGCCAGTAGCTGATCGGCCCATGGATCATGTGATGGGCCCCGGTCCAAACATACACAAACGAGATCACCCAAAATCCCACCAAGCTGAGCTTGTGGGAGTACAAAGGAGTGTTTAAAGATTTTGGAATCAGGTAGTAGGCCATGGCCACACCAATCGGGGTAAAAATAAGCCCCACCACATTGTGGACATAAAACCATTGCAGGTTGGCCTGGTTGATTCCCGCCATGAAGGGCATCTGAGTTATCATATTGCCGGAAATGTAAACAAAGGTAGTCCAGATCACGGCTCCGGTTATATACCAGACGCTGACGTAGAACTGTTTTACTTTCCGTCTCAGGATGGTGCCAAAAATGTTAATGCCAAACAGCACCCAGCAGACGGCAATCATGTAATCATAAGGAGCGGGGATTTCCCCATACTCGATATTTTTCATACCACCATTCAAGATGGAGATACTGCCTCCCAGCACCGCCACATTGTAGAGAACTCCCATGGCCACTCCGGTTTTTTCACACAACAGGGTGGTGTTGAGGAGGCGGGGAAGGATGAAAAGAGTGATTCCAATTCCCGACTGCAACAGCCAGCCGAAGAGAATGAGGTTGGTATGGAGCACTCTGATCTTTCCGTAGGAGAGGAGGGCAAAATCACCGATGGTAGGCCAGATCAACTTCAAGGCCACGACAATCCCCATGGTCATTCCCAAGACGAGATAGAGCATCGAGCAGAGAATAATAAATTTCGCCGCAGAATCTTTTTTCATTATTGTTTCCCGGTATGTTGAAGATTTCTAATAAACGCCACCAGATCAAGCAGCGTCTGATCAGTAAAGTGGTCGTGGGAAGGCATGGACGTTCCCGGAACCCCAAGGAGAATTGAATCATAGATACGATTATCAGTCAGATAGGCTTGGGTAAAAAAGTTTTTGTTCAAAAGATTGCGTGGAAGTGGATGCACCAGATAGTAAGCGTTAGGTCCCTTGCCGTTGGCCAACTTGCCATGGCAGGAGGTACAAAATTTTTGAAAGGTCACGTTCCCTCTTTCCACATCACCTTTCACCAAGAGGCGTTCAGGGTTGCGACGATCAGTGGCTCCAATGACCGGCAGTGGCGGAGCCGGCCGACGAATTCGCACCTTCTGCCCCACGGTCTCCTGATCAATAAAATCAATAATGCGTTCAACTTCTGCATCGCTTAAGACGGCCTTCCAGGGAGGCATGGCCGTACCAATCACTCCATTTTGAATTGATTGCTTGAAGCGCTCGCGATAAGTTGCCACAAACTGGTAGCGGGAAAAATCCCGAGGAAGTGGATCGAGCATAATCGACACCGGCCCTCGCCCATTTAGGTTTTCGCCATGGCAGCTGGCGCAGTAGCTCATGAAAAGTTTTTTGCCGGTCAGCTCCTGGGCCCCACCCTTCATGGAATACTTCAACGAGCCCAAGAAGAGAGTCAAACTTTCAATCTCTGGCCCGCTCAGGAGCGCAAAGGATGGCATGTTGGTATCAGGGGTGTCATTTTTAGGATTTTTTAAATGTTCCACAATATATTGTTTGCCTCTGGCCCGCATATCGTAGGTCAGGTCGGGAGCGCTCAGTCCGCCCCTCAAGGTTCCGTCATCTTCCCTAAAGCTATGACAGTTGATACAGCCGCCTTTGGTGGGAAGATTATTAATCGGCTCACCAAAAAAGATTTTCCGCCCTAGCTGCGCGGTTGGCGTGTCAACGGTGGCATAGATCAATTGGCTTGAGGAGTAACCAACAGGTGCCTTTTTGGCATCCCGGAGTCGATTTTTTCTTTGCCCCTTAAGAAAAATTGCCAAGGCCTCCACATCCTTTTGATCCTTGTCATGCACCCAAGCGAACTTGGGCATTTTAGAAATAGGAGTATTGGCGGTGGGTTCAACAATCGATTCTTTGAGGTACGCGAGCGAAAATTTACCACCGGCGTCCGTAAGGTCAGGAGCACTTTTTCCAGCGGAGATGCCATCAATGGTGTGACAGGCCCAACAGGCCCTTTCCACAAACAGCTTTCTGCCTAAATTATAAGCAGGGGCACCGGGAATATCGTTGCCGCCGGCGGCATGACATTTGCCACAGCTCGACTGAGCATTCTTGCCCGCAATTAAGGGTGCCGGCCAATCGTGGAATTCTCCGTGGGCGTCCTTCTTTTCAAGTCCGCGCCCATTGCCATCATGACAAACCACACAGCCCATTTTATTAAAGTCATGGGCCTCGGTTGTCGCGCCGGCCGCGACGGGCGGATGTGTTTTAAGCGGTTGGGGAAAATTCGCCGCCCCTTTATTCTTCGAACCAAGATGGCACGTAGTACAGCGATCAATCAGCACTCCACTTCCAGTGTCCACATTCAACTGCTGAATCTCGATCTGAAAATCTTTGACACCATTAAGTTGATAATACTGTTTTTGGAAAGCGGCGTATTCTGGAACAAAATTTCCGGCCACGGAGTACATAACGATGGCCAGAGTCACTACGGTGAGAATGAATAATAAGCGATAATCTTTAATCATGTTAATGCCCTCCCGAAACTGGCACGTCCCAGGGATAGATAAAGGCCCAGTTGGGACCTCGGAAAAAGGTTCCGATGATAATGAGTATCAACATGGAAATAAAGATGGTGAGAAACAGACTGTTCTCCAAAATACGTTGACGGTGAAACCAGACTCCCCCCACGATCTTGCGCTGGATATTAAACATGGTCTCGATAAACATCTCGATATAAGGGGCGGCGGTGACCAGGCCGACCAGGATTCCGGGAATCGCCACTCCTCCTATAAAACCATGATAGCTGACGAGTTCCTGCAGACCCAAAAAGTACCAGGGGGCCTTGGACGGGTTGGTGGGATGATTGGGATCGGCGGGTGCCTCCAGAGCGGCATTGAACAAGACAGAGACAATGACCATGACTGCGAGAACCAACATAAAGAGAATAAGTTCACGGGTGATTAACTTCGGCCAGGCGAAAACCATCTGATCGACCTCTTCGTTCACCTTGGGCGCATTATCCTTGACCAGCTCCACCAGTTTGTACGAGCGGGCGCTTTTAAAAACGGAGTTATTTTTCACGGTCCCAAATTCAGAATGGGGAATGAGTTTCTCATGCTTGGTATCTGCGGGGCGTGCCAGACCGCCGTCTTTACGGATGCGGAAAAAGTGAAGCGCGATCACAATGCTGATTACAAAAGGAAGGATGGCAACATGGAGCACATAGAAACGCAGTAAGGCCTCCTGGCCGACCTCATTATCTCCCAAGAGAAGGCCGCGGATGATGTCACCTCCGGGAGCGATCTTGGCAATTTCAGTCCCGACCTTAACGCCCCAGTAGGCCAGCTGATCCCAGGGCAGCAGATATCCGGTATAAGAAAGCAGAATGGTGAGAAGTCCCAAAATGCATCCAAGCACCCAGTTAAACTCCCTGCCGTTTCGGTAGGAGCCTGTGAGAAAAGTTCTCAGCATGTGCAAGGCCACGATGGCGCACATGGCGTGGGCACCCCAGCGATGCATGTTACGAATAAATGTCCCCCAGAAAACGTTGCTGCGCAAATTGAGCATTCGCTGATAGGCATCGGGAAAGCCATCTGGGCCGACAATGGTCGAGGGAACGTAATGAAACATAATCAAAAGACCGGAGACAATCAGAATAAAGAAAAGAACAAAAGCAATAACACCTAAACCCAAGGTACTCTTGAACATGAGCGATCGGCGATGCACTTTCACCGGATGGATATGGAGAAAGAGGTTGCTGAAGATAATTTTCGATTTGGTCAGACCGCTTTGATCGAAACCATGACGGATGATTGTTTTATAAACGCGCTCACCAAAGGTCAGCAGCTTCTTTTTAATCTCGTCGATCTTGATGTCCATGATTTACCCCGAAATTCAGATTTTATAGTAAGTATTTTCGTCGACTCGCGAGCTGGTATCGATCTCCACTTCGTTGCCAGGCAGAACCTTGACCGTATGCCATGCCAATGTTTGAGGGGCCGGACCGCCCACCACCACTCCTTCAGAGTCATATTGGGAACCATGACAGGGACATTGAAAACCAGTGGCAACCCTGGCAACCGTGCATCCCAGATGGGTGCAAACCAAGGAGATAACCCCCAGCTCATGATCCGATTTTCGAATCAGCATGACCTTCTGATCGGGAAAAACCAGGCCATCGCCAACTTCTGGAAGAGCACTTGCTTCCAAACGAAACTTGGAGGCAATGCCGTAAGAGACCACCGGCATAAGATAGCGGTAGATGGCCCCGGTCGAGGCCAGTGCCGCAATTCCCAGGCAGCTTGCGGCCGATCCCAGGACCAAAAACTCGCGCCGGTTGATGTTACTAAGTTCATCTGTTTTCATTGTTTCACTCATGCTTCCACACTTTCTATGGGTTAATCTTTTGGTTCCCTGAAAAGAATATATTTGGCTTCTTCCACATCGGTGAACTGCCCGTCCTTGACCGCCCAGCAAAAGAGCAGCAGAAAGAGCAATCCCAGCAGCAAGGCGAGCGCGATGGGAATGATAATCAACGTATTCACAGTCGGGCCTCCACATAGGTATCCACAAAGGAATTTGCGGACATTTTGCAGGCCCCGGTGGGACATTTTATGGCACACATTCCACAGCGAATGCACTTGAGTGGATCAAACAACATAGCCGACGCTGATTGAATGTCTTCTTCTTTATCGCCAAACTCCATGACAGCGAGCTTTTTTACATCCTCGCCGTATTCAAGCTGATCCAGCGTCTTCATGCTCAAACAGTAAGATGGGCAGACATCCACGCAGCCGCCACAGAGAATGCAGATATTGCCTTCAAAGGTCGGATGGATGTGACAGGCCAGGCATCGTTCGCTCTGACCGCAGGCCTCATGATTGGTATATTCAACCGTGGTATTTTTTTCAGGTTCCTTGGCAGGATTCACCGGTAGCTCATCGCGGTTCTTGCGCTTAATATTCAGATAATCAGCGCTGCGCTCATAATCTTCAATTTCGGTAAATGAGAGTAAGCGTTTCTTTTCCTGGCGCGCGGTCTTGGTCAGGAAGGAATCAATCGACAAGGCGGCAAAGCTACCGGAGGCCACCGCATTAATAAAGAGCTTCGGCCCATAGGCCACGTCGCCGCTCGTGAAAACTCCCGGGACCGAGGTTTGAAGAGTCACCGGATCGTGCTCAATAGTTCCCATGCGCGTGATCTTCACGCCGCTATTTTCTAAAAATTTAAGGTCACTACCTTGGCCCACGGCCATAAAAATATCGTCACCCTCAACAAGTCTCTTTTCCTCAAAATACTCGGGCGCAAAGCGACCGTTGGCATCGAGCACGCGTTTCACCTTTTGAACCATCAGGCCCTTCAGCTTGCCGTTTTCGATCACAATTTCAGCCGGTCCCCATCCGTCGTTAATGATCACGCCCTCGCGCCGTCCGCCTTCTCTTTCGTCGGCCGAGCCCCGCATCTCACCCAGGGCCTCTCTTTCGAGACAGCAGAGTTCGACGTGGGGTGCATTGGAGCGAAGGGCAGAACGGGCCACATCAAAGGCCACATCCCCTCCGCCGATGACAATAGAGCGTCGTCCGGTCAGATTCCAAGGAGTGCCAATGTTGAAATCAAGCAGAAACTTGAGCCCCGAATGAATGTTGGGATTATCTGAGTTGGGCATGGGAAGAATTTTGCCCACCGCTAGCCCGACCGCAATCAAAACCGCATCGTACTGGGCCACCAGTTCCTGAAAGGAAATATTCACACCAACATCCTGATTGTGTCTCACCTCGATGTGAGGGAACTGCAGGATCGAATCGATCTCGGCCTGAACAACCGGGCGCGAAAGTCGATTTTTCGGAACACCCTGAATGAGCATTCCCCCACTTTTGGGGTGCCTTTCAAAGATAGTCGAGGCGTGACCGAGCCGGGCCAGATCGTGGGCACAGGTGTAGCCAGCGCAGCCGCCGCCGATGATGGCGACTTTTTTTCCAGTCAATTTAGGAGTGAGGCTGCCCCTTACGGTGGAATATGTGAGAGGGGTTTTTAAATCGCCGGTCTCGGGGCCGTGTTTCTGGGTCAAAAAGCCCTTCATGTTGCGGATAGAGAGGGTTTCGTCCACATCTTTTCGGCGGCAGGTCGCTTCACACGGAGCGCCGCAAACCTTTCCGCAAATCGAGGCAAAGGGGTTGGTAGCACGGGAAATGGCATATCCCTCCCGGAAATCTCCCTTCGCCGCAGCCAAGAGATATCCTCGACAATCGGTTTTTACCGGACATCCGGTTCGACACTCGACCTCGTCTTCATAATAGTTCGCATCCGGAAGCGTGACCGAATATTTTGACGAATCGCCAAGTGACAAAGAAACCTCCAAAAGTGCTAGAGATGCATAATATTATTACGGTTGTGATCCTACAACAAAAGAGTATGCATCTGTGTATAACTAGAAAGATTTAAATCTTCTAGAAAGAAAGTTTGACGCAAACATAGTCAAAATTTAGACAAGAATAACACTTTGGATGAAAATGCTCGGAAACTGCTTTTTTTTACCATTGCGCGATAAACGCGTAAATCGAGTATACTTTCAGCATGAAAAGAAGCATGAAATGAATATTCTATTATCCGAAACGAATGATGGCTGGGCATGCAAGCTTAGAACGTTCATCGAGGAACACGGTGACACGCTCGACATTGTGATAAACGGTCGGGATGCTCAGGCCCTCATCCATAAGAATAAGTATGATATTGTCATCCTGGACTTCAACACCAGTAACTACTCGGCCCTGGAAGTTCTGCGATTCATTCGAGTGCACAGTCCCCATCTCAAAGTTGTCCTCACCTTTCCCAGCAAAGCGTTCTTCGATGATCTCGGCCTTGAAGATTCCGAGTTAAAGCGGATGGGGGCCACTGATATCTTGCTAAAGCCAATTGATATGCGAGTTTTAAAAAAATGCCTGGCCGGGGATGTTCTTTTCGATGGCTGGAAAAAGGCCATCGCAGCACCTGCGCGCCATGAAGAGGAGACAGAAGTATTTGCCTCTGATAATGAGTTTACGCGCATCAAGGCCGATGGCGCTCTGGCCATTAATCGTGCCATCTTCGACCTCTATGTCCGCATCGGGAAAGACAAATATTTGAAGATTCTCCACGAAGGAGACACTCTGGCGCAGGAACGCTTAAGCGAATATCAAGCGAAGAAAGTAACTTATTTTTACTTCAAGACCCGCGATCGCGGGACCTATATCAACTTCATCAATACTCTGCTTAGCAAAATTATCAATAAGTCCACCGTCAGTCCCTCAACCAAGATGAATCTGGCGCAAAGTATGGTGGACAAATTTATTGAGGAAATTTACACCGTTGGCATTAAGCCCGCCCTTATTGAGGAGGGAAAACAGCTCAGTGAAAATATCTATCAGTTCGTTCAATCAGATCGCGATCTCAATTTTCTTTTGCAAAATTATGTTGCCGACGAAGCCGATACGAAATACCTCCATCTCTTCCTGGTCTCTTTTTTCTCCACCATTATTTGCAAGGCCACTGATTGGGCCAAAAGACGTACGGTGGATAACGTGGTTATGGGGGCCCTTCTCCATGATATTGGCAAAATTAAAATCCCCCAGGAATTACGCCTCATGGACCCCAACTTAATGTCCCCCGTTCAAGTGGAAATTTACAAAACCCATCCGACCTTGGGTGTCGAATTATTAAAAAAAATTCCCTTCATCACAGAACCGGTTTTACAAATTGTCGAACAACACCATGAGACCATCGACGGCTCTGGTTTTCCATCAGGGCTCACGAGTACCAAAATCTACCCTCTGGCCAAAATCGTGGGATTGGCCGATCACTTTACCAATCTCATGCTACGGCAAAAACTGTCGCCCAAGGACACTCTGCGACGCTTCCTCGGCGACAGGAAAAATATTCAAAGATTTGAAGCTGATTTAGTGTTAAAGCTGGCGCAGGGATTTCTAGATCAGGATCAATTTCTCATTAAAAATGGTTAGATGATATCTTTGATCTTACCGAGAACACTATTTACGCCGGGAACTGATTTCGATGCTTCACCCGAATCACA
The DNA here is from genome assembly GCA_001769855.1 of Bdellovibrionales bacterium GWA2_49_15. GTDB lineage: Bacteria > Bdellovibrionota > Bacteriovoracia > Bacteriovoracales > Bacteriovoracaceae > GWA2-49-15. The sequence goes on from MEPP01000008.1 coordinate 77,452, forward strand.
GGCCGCCTGAACAATGCTCTTGAGCTTTTCAAAATTGGGCTTGGAAACAAAATCGAAGGCCCCGTATTTCAAGGCCCGCCGCATATTTTCGTGATCATTAAAGGCCGTAAAAAAAATGACCGGAATTGTTTTACTTTCTTCGCGCAGCTCCCGGATAAACTCCAGTCCCGTCATGATTGGCATATTAATATCGGTCAAAATACAGTCAAATTGATTTTTCCTTGCCAGCAGCAATCCCTCTTGACCATTTCTGGCCGTGACAATCTCATGTTCGTCATCCTGCAATACATTGACCAGCAACTCACAGATATCTTCCTCGTCGTCGACAATAAGTAATTTCTTCTTCAAACCAAACCTCACTTTAGAGTTTTGAACGTCGATTTCCGATGTGACGGGCCACAACTTCCCGATTCTCTTCCCGCGATTCCTCTGCGTTTTGCTGCTGCTTTGCTTCGTACTCTTCGCGGCTCATGAGGACATCTTTTTCCTCATTGTATTGTTCTACATATTTAAATTCAGAGATCGGAGAGAAAATAATTTGGTTTACAAATTTGCGCAAAATTTTCTCATCATCCATGCTGACACCGTTGATCAGGGCCATATAGTGGTGTCCCTTGCTTACAGTAATGGGAAGGTCCCACCACGGAGGAACAATGGTAATTAACATCTCAACCGGAACAGTACAACGCATGACCATAAAAAATGGCAAGGCCTTTTTACAATAAAAAGTTATTTCGTGCTCGGTTAAGTTGGTGATTTCGATCTCCACAGGAATCTCACACACCCGTCTCGGATCATTGAAATGAAAAGCATACATACTTTTCGATAGGCCTTCCTGACCTTTTTTCGCGAAATAGATATTCGTAATTTCATTTAATACCGCGACAGTGGGAAAATTTTGAGTGGTAATCATCTTGGGATACCCGTAGACTTTATTAACCGCCTCACCGCCACTGGGACAATCATAAAGCACAATTATCGGCTGGTAATTTTGACATCCGAGGATGTATTTGATCACAGCATAGATTGGATCATAATCGTTTTCGCTCTGCCCTTCGACCAAACTATGACCAAAGTTAAGCCAAATCATAAAAGGTCGTAACGTTTCAATACAGGCAAAGTCAGAGTTAAAATCATCCTTACAAAAGGCATAGATTTCTTTGCTCTGAAATGATCGGTTAATCGTATATAATCGACTGGCATCCTGATCGATAACAAAAAAACAATCGCGACGAACATTGAAGTCTGGCCGGTTAAAATCGAGCCACGTTTCCACCGTGTCCTTCTCAATAGTTTTCTCCGTGACTTCGTCCCAAGGCCCGCAGTAAGGAATGGCCACCTGATAGGAATAGTCAAAGTACCCCTCTTGCGGGGTAGGGAAAGACTGCGTAACTTCAAACGTTTCGGCCTTGAAATCATCAAAGAGATGCATGCGGGCATGAAGAATGGCTTCCTCATTCTGGATGTCTGTATCAATCAGGAGGCGCTCGCTATCGAAAGCAACGATCGAGGCCAAAGATGTTAGCTCAAAAGTGCAGTTGATCTTGGTAGCACGGGCGAAAACCGGCATCCCGACGTTCCGGCCATAAGCGATGTAACAGGTGTCACATAAAAATTTATAAAACGATTCACGCAGGATAGTGGTATAAAGTAAACCACAGGCAATAAAATTTTGGTAACTTTGCAGACTCCTCTTATTCTCAAAAATTCCGACGATGGCGGTGGAGCGCATTTTTAGATTGCGCTTCATCACAATCAAAGCGTCATAAAAATAATTTTCATTTTCTCCGAAGGCCTCTCGAATTGGAAAAGTGATGTAAATAATATGGGGAGCACGCGACGACTTGGCGATAAACTCCTCATACCAGTCACTCTCAAAACGGATCGCCTCTATATGGCATTCGTCCAAGGGGAATTTATTATTATAAAAGGCCTGGAGTTCGAGCAGAAAACACTCATCCATTCCCAGATATAATATTTCTTTGGTCGCCAACAAATACTCCTAATCGAATAATTATAGCGAAGATAGGCCTGTGCCGCCAGCGGTAAAGTCAGCTTACCGCTGGCACTTTGTCACCTGGGCGCGTGAGTCAAGGATGGCCCTGATTTCGGCCTTATTTTGGGCATAAAATAAATAATCATAGGCCGAGTCGCCATGACGATCTTTTTGGTCTGTAGGAGCACATTCCGCAATTAAAATTCTAACCAGCTCGGGTTTGTTCAGATAAACGGCAACATGCAAGGCCGAGCGGCCGAAATTATCCGCCGCCGTTAGTGGACTTTGACTCACCAGTGCGCGCGCAGCCTCAACTTGACCATTTTGAACCGCCATCATCAAAGGATTATAATTTTCATGATTGGAAATTCCGGCATTGGCCCCACGGGCGAGAAGTTTTTCAATTCCGGGCCCGAAATTACTTCGAGCGGCGGCAAAAAGGGCCGTCTCCCCTTTTTCGTCGCGACGATCAAAAAGCACATTTTTATCCAGCAGATATTGCAACGTCTCTCCTTGCCGTGAGCTGGCGGCCAGATGGAGAGCGGTGGCCTTTTTACCATTAATCAAATTTAAATCTGCACCCTTCTGATCCAGCCACCTGAGGGCGGCAAGCTGCCCGGCACTGGTGGCCCTCATGACTGCACTTTGATCACCCTCTAGCTCATTTAACTTCGCCCCTCGTGCCAGCAATTTCTCCAAAATTTTGAGATCACCCTTTTGCCCCCCCAGGGCCAGGAGCTTCCCGTCGCGCACAGGATCGGGCGGCAATTTTTCCAGAAAACCAAAAAATTTATTGCGCGGCAATTCGCTCGCGATTGCGCCTTTCAAACCGTCGTTGAGAGCATCGACACTCACATGTTTCGCCAACTCTTGGGCGGCCTTGAATTTCCCGGAAAGAAAGGCACGCGCCAGCAAACGTCGTCGGGTCTCAGGAATGGAACCGGAAATTTGATTGGGATCGGCACCGGCCTCAATCAGCATCTTGATAATTTCCGGATCGTCCGTTTCCACCGCCAAATCCAGGGGCGACTGAGAAAACATATTTCGGGCATTGGGATTGACACCTTTTTTTAGCAGATCCGCGATAATTTTCTTGTTGCGCCGTGGACTGCTGATCGCCGCATGCAGAAGATTATTTTGGTGTCGGTCAACCGTATCAAGCTCGGCACCTTTGGAGAGAAGAAAAGAATAGGTCTGCCAATTACCTCGTTTCACCGCCTGCATGAGAGCTGTTTGATGAAAGGAGTCCAGATAGCGCAAGGCCTCTGTGCTGTCCTTCAAAAGTCGTCTCATCATGGCCAGGTTGTCGCGCCCCACCGCCGCTCCAAGGGCCCCATGGCTGATCACACAGCGTTCGGGTAAATTCCCCGCCATCTTACTCATAATATAATCGACAATTTTCATATCCCCGGAAGTGATTGCGGAGGATAAAATATCGCTCCCATCAGAGTCATTGATATGATGAACATCGGCACCGGCCTCAACCAAAATCTTAACCAGCGGCAAATTTCCCCGTCGACTCACGGCCTGCATCAGCGGGGTCCGTCCGAAACCGTCCTCTCGATCAAAATTATAATTGGCCTTGATCAGCTCCACCACCGCCCAGTTTCGACCAAAAAAAACCGCCGTCCCCATCAGCTCTCCATCGGGGTCAGCGGCGTTGATGTTGACGATCTCATCCAACATTCTTTTAAGTTTCTGCTTCTGTCCGCTAAAAATGGCTTCTCTCATTTGGGCCAACGGCTCATCGCTTTCACTGGCAAAAACCAGCGGAGTCATGATTACTGACTGACAAAAGTACAGCATGAGGAGAAACTTCACCATCTTACCCTATCGCTATTATTCCCAACTAGTCAGAAAACCCACGCCCCATTCACGAAGTTCTAAACCGCCTGCGGAAGCGACAGTCCGCGCGGCCGGTAGAGTCCATTCTGAGCTTGGTCGCTGGGTATATTTCTGTAGTGTTGGATGGCCCATGATTTCTTTGGGAAGAACGAAAAAAAAGACCCGGGTATTTTTGGATGGTGTCGGAGTCACCTGCAAGGCCACACTTCCTTTTATCTCACTTTCCACCTGGGGATAAACGCAATATTCCTCCGAGGCCGGCATTTTCACCGACCAGTAATCGGTAAAATCCGCCACCTCTTTTTGCTTGAAATCCAAGTTTTTGAGAATCGTCGCCATCTTAGGAATAACTTCCGCATGGGAAGTGCAAAAACCTTTATCGAATTGAAAACTATCCAGCCCGGTTCTGTAGTCATAAAAAAGATAACCATAGTTGGCGCCATCGGCAGAAATGACATTATTTTTCCCCAGCCTGAAGCTCCAACCCTCTTCGCCAATGATGGGAACGGCGGCAAGAATATTATTTTCAGGAGCAAGCTGCATTTTGACTTTAACCTGCGTGCCAGACCTGCCGGAAAAATAAACATTAGGCTTGCCCATCATGCCCGGAGCATGACCAGGATAAGCGCCCCCGTTCATTCCGCCCCAGCCCCACGCTCCGGGATAAGAATAATTTGAGTAGTTATTCATCCCATAAGTCGCCCATGGCGGCTGGGCGTAATTGGGGTATTGGCCTTGCATGCGGCATTGAACACAGTCGGGTTGCATATAGGGCGATGATGAAAATTGCCAGTTATTGTTGCCCATATAGGATGGATACATCTGTGGGTACGCATAAAACGGGGCCCTTCCATAGGGAGCACCATAGTAATTGCGTTGGGCCAGGCAGGAGGTGCCGCAAACGCCGGGGCCTCCCATAGCGGCAAAAGCAGAACGCGCGCCCACGAGCGCCAGGAAAATGATAATGGAGAAGAGCACCACCTTTTTCCATCGATGCAAACAATAAGAAAAGGCAACGATGAGCAAGGTCGAGAATTGCGCCACACTGCCTGTTTCCATATTAAAAAAAATTGAAGGAAAAACCATAAAAGCCCTCTCCAGTCTCAAGATTTTATCACGAAAGAGCCCTTTTCAAAATCAATGCAAAAATGGTCAGCGCCTGTGAGGGAAGAGAAAAATGTCCCTTCCACATTGGCCAATATATTGATATTTCTCTCAACTGCGGCCAGGATTCCGTGGCCCAAGATTTGAGAGGAAGGGGTGATAATGATTCCGCCCGGGGGCAACTGATAGATTACGTCGGGAATTATCTCGTCTAAAAGAAGGGCATCTTTCCCTATGATTCCTTCATGCCTTCCCTTTCCCAGAAAGTAAGCACTGCCACTCATCGTGGTAAAAGACGCCGGAATGGCAGCATCTGTTTCATTCTTGCGAATTTCTGCCGCAAACCTCAAATGCTTTTTGATAATTTCGGTTTGCCAGCTCGTTTGGTTTCCGTAGGAAAGCTTGAGAAAATCCACAAAGTCGCTGTCGTATCCATGACGGCGATTTATCCTGCAATACAGGTAGAAATAGTGAAAGAGATAATACCAATTGGCGAAGGCCTCTGAAACGCTGGAATTAGCATGATCCTGACGACGAAATAAAAAGGCCTTCCATTCACACGCCAGAAGCTGCCAAAATGACGGTGTGGCCGGGCGGGTTGCTTTGGTTTTAAGAATTTTGCACAGAAGATCATCTGTGAAAATGGAATTGAGAAGTTCTGTGGGGACCAAGACCGCCTGAAAGAGAGAAACACTGTTTGGAGAAATTCCCAATTCAAAAAGCCATTTTCCTTTTTTAAATCTTTGTCTTAATCGATCGAGGAAAGGCCCTAACCGTTTCTCGCTTGGAATAATTCCCACTTTCGTCAGCGGGGACAAAACAAAGAAACCACTTTTTCCCTCCGTGGTAAGGTTGCCGTAGAGAAAATCTTCATCCAACAGAACAGTCACATGATCAACATACAAAATCTGTTTTTGCAGAATGATTTCTTCCAGATCATCTTGGGCAGAAACCTTCACATAAGCGTTTTTAAAGTCAGATTCATTACGGATGTCCTTGATGCTCAAACTTTTGCCGGCGTTGAGAACAGTGATGCATGCCTCATTTTTTAGAGACGAGCGCATAATACAAGACGATTTGCTTAGGAATTCACCTATCGAGTGCTCAAAATCACGGGAGGTCAGGGTTATGAAATCAGGAATGCAGTCCTCAAACATTTTCTCCGCTTTGAGCATCTTTATGATTGAGAATTTCGCCCCCTTGTCCATATAATGATTATACAAATGCGGGCGTTTCATTTACAAGGAATTATCCATGAGGTTTCTTCTCGGCCTAGTACTCCTTCTCACGGCAGGGAATGGCCTTGCCGCCACCACCGAGGTTCGCTCTCAAATTGGGCCGGTTATGAATCCGCCCCTCGCGCTCGGCAAAGAGCTCTACCTGCTGGCGACCACCGGGGTTCTCTATCAAACTGATCCGCTCCTCACCAAAACGAAGGTCCTTTTTCAGACCAAAATCAATTCCATCTGCCCCCTCACGTTGAAAGATTCCGTTCTCTACTTCGGCGAAGGTCTGCACGATGATGTTAAAACTGAGTTCTATGCCTATGACTTAAAAGAACAGAAGCTCAAATTTCGCTTGCCGCAGGACGGGCACATCGAACGGGCCCCGCTGATCACCTCAGAGACAATTTTTGTTGGCCTAGGTCCCGGCGGAATCACCGCCATCGACCTTAAAACAAGCAAAACAATTTGGACGCAGAAAAAAATCGACGAGGGCGAACTGCATGTGGATTCAACACCCATTGCCTACAAAAACATGATCTGTTTTGCCTCAGTTTATACCTTCAAAGGTGTCGTCTGCCTGAATGAAAAAAGCGGAGAAAAGATTTTTGCCATCCCCCTTGATAAAAATCCCAAATCTGAAATCAGGTTGTCAGGCCATCTTCTTGTCGGAGAGAGCACCGAGGCCACCATCGTCGATAATAACTGGAAAACGCCCTCGAATCTCTATGTGGTGGATTTGGAGAAGAAGCAGACAACCATCGACGTGAAGCTGCGAGGATATAATTTTTTCGCTCCCACGCTCACGTCCGCCCAGGAAGTTTTTCTCGGTCTCTCCACCGGAGATATGATTGTGGTGAACTTAAACAGCGGTGCTATAACTTTTGTCGCCGAAATGAAGGCCCCAATCGCTTCCACCCCGTTCATCAAACACGGTTTTTACTGTGCTATCAGTATTGATGGAAAATTGCGATGCTTTCAAAGAGCGAAAGACGAATTCAAGCTGGCCGAGGAGCAGGACCTACAGGAAATCATCACGGGCGTTGTTTCGAGCATTAATGGAAATTTTTATCTCCCAACCAGAACCGGCCATCGGCTGCTGCAATAAGAGGTTCCTTCATGAAAATCTTCATTCTCCTGGCCTTTTTTCTCAATTTCCCCCTGTGGGCGGTAGCGCCCCTCAAGGATGCTTCGGTTCTTCATGGCAAAATCCTCGGCGACAAAAAATGTACGGGCCCGGCGGTCATCTGGGTTTCAAAAAAAGCAGAAATCTTATATCAGGTGGAATCCCCCATCAATGGAAGCTTTGAGTTTCACCTCGTGCCCGGTGAATATGATATAGCCGCTACCACGTCCAACGGTTGTGAGGTCAAAAAAAGTTTTGCCGTCGCCAAAAATGAGTCAAAAACCTTCGAAATCAAATTGGCAAAATAAACTCGCTCTATGGTTAGGAATTTGTGAAAGCTTTGATCTTGGTACTTTTTCTTTTGCTCCGAGGCCAATTGTTTGCCCAAGAAGCAAGCCAGGCGGTTAAGGTCAACATAGGCGTCGTCTACAGTGAGAAGAGGCTCTACCGAGGAGCTTTGATTTGGGACGCACCCATCATGGCCGCGGGCCCAAGCTTTATTTTTTACAATACGGTCTCCCTTGGCCAGGGAGGCCTCTCGGTCTTCAGAAAATTTGCCGACTATCATACAGTGACCCTCGGGGCCTCTCATTTTGATGACCACAAACCAAGCGGCCCCGTCTTAAAATTAAAAGAAAGCGAAGAAGATTTTAAAAATAAAAGGCAATCCACGTACGGCACATATTTAAAATATGACTTCAAGCTCAAACAGTATCTTGCTATGGCACTGTCTTATCACAAGGACCTTAAACGCAATAAAGGAAATTATCTAAACGGGAAAATCTCAACTTCGATCATCCCCTTCCTCACCTTAGGCTCCGGGCTCGACCTGGGCGATGCCGCCAGCAATAAGTACGCCTATGGGCCGGAGGGCGTGAGCGGGGTCGGACACCTTGATAATTTTGCATCGATCAGTCTTCCTTTTCTCCCGTGGAAAGGAAAATTAATGATCAATTACAATTATCTCATCATTGTTCATGGTGAAAATAAAAACGCCGATTTCGTTCGCGGCAACGATACCAACAGTAATTTTAGTGTCATTGCGAGTTGGAGTTTCTAGCGGCTCGCCCCGTCATCAGATAGATCATCTTTTCAATTTTATTTGTGAAAAAATCACTCATTTTTTCTACACCACTTGATCTTCCAAATTGGAAGATCAAGAAAAAAATCACGTTTCGCCGGTCAGATAGATTTGCGAGTGAGTTCTATTATATATATTTAAGTGGTGTCCAGGAGAGAAAACAGAAACGAGTTTTTTGCAAAAAAATTTCGCCAAAATATTTCACCCGTAAATTGAAAGATTTAGCCTAGATTTTCGCGAGTTAGAGAACTTTTATTAACGTTGAACAAAGGATTCATTTGTTGTCTGTTGTTGCCTTTTTGAGGTGTTTTTATTTGGGCCAGGACACTTTTAGTACACATTTTCTCTCATTCTTCTATTCTATTATCGTAAAATACACTTATTGCTTATTTTACGATGTGCCATTATCCTAAAATAGCATAAAGTCTTATTTTAGGATAAGTATGAAACGACAATCTGGAAAATATCTAGCGATTTCAACGGTAGGAGAAAAGGTTAAGGCTTTTATCCCAAATCCGCTACCGCCCAATCCCCCGATTGAATGGTCCTTTAGTCTGCGAGAAAAATTTGATGAGGCCCTCATAGCTCTTGGCCGATTAGATAGTGTCTCTAACCTGCTCCCGGATACAACTCTCTTTTTGTACATGTATATTCGAAAAGAGGCGGTACTTTCGTCCATGATCGAAGGGACACAGTCGTCCCTCTCTGACCTACTTCTTTTTGAGTTAGGTGAAACACCTGGAGTACCTCTCGATGACGTCAGAGAGGTCAGCAACTATGTGGCCGCTTTAAAATATGGAATGAGTCGGTTGGATAAGGGGTTTCCACTTTCGCTAAGGCTGATTAAGGAAATCCATGAAATTTTGCTTCGCAAGGGACGCGGGAGCAGTAAATCGCCAGGAGAATTTAGAAAAAGTCAAAACTGGATCGGCGGCACTCGCCCGGGCAATGCGGTCTTTGTCCCTCCTCCCCCAGATCGCATGATTGAATGTATGAACGATCTTGAACTTTTTCTTCACAATCAACCACAAGCTACTCCTGTTCTCCTTAAGGCCGCGCTGGCCCATGTTCAATTTGAAACCATCCATCCTTTCTTGGATGGTAATGGACGCTTAGGGCGATTGCTCATTACCCTTCTTCTCTATGATCAAAAGGTTTTACGAGATCCAATACTCTATTTGAGTTTATATTTCAAAACTCACAGACAATATTATTATGAACTTTTAAATGATGTACGCGTGAACGGCAACTGGGAGGCATGGCTCGAGTTTTTCGCCGAAGCGATACAAGAAACGGCTTCACAAGCCGTTTCCAGCGCAAAAGAACTACTTAAGATTATCAATCTTGATAATGAACAGATTGGAGGACTTGGCAGACCGTCCGAGTCCTGTTTAAAAATTCACAAAGCGCTAATAGAAAGACCCATCGCCGCTTCGAATGGGCTTGTCAAAAAAACTGGTCTAACGGCCGCTACGGTGAATAAAGGTTTGGGCCATTTGGTTAATTTGGGCATCATCAATGAACTGACTGCCCGGAAAAGAAATCGATTATTTGTTTATTCTAAATACATTGAGATTTTGAATGAAGGCACTGAGGTGGCGTTAATTGATTAGTTTACTTAATGCCTGGGATTTTTAATGATCCCGGAGCATTTCTTCAACCGTAAAATTGTATTAGCCGATAATTGTGACTTCAATCCCTGCATCAGTTGCCACATCCCGAATACAGTCCCAGACAGGCGTCTTTACATTGCAAACATCTATTTTTTTATTTTGCCCATTTGCGATAGGAATTAATATTTCATCGGCAAAAGATGATCCCAACGTATTAACACCAGAAAAATCTAAAACCACAGGATGTCGAATTTCGCGACTTATTGTTTTCATTGTGTCCATTCCAAATTCTCGTCCGGTTAAGACACTTCCATATTTATTCATTTTCAAGATGCTCATACTTTTCAATTTCCTTTTTCAAAAAATCATCTGCTTCTTCACGAGATTTCTTTTTAAACTTATGATCTATGTATAGGAAACCAAAGCGAGTACCCCTCGACTTAAATAAAGGAGGTAGCACCCTAATGATTTCACACTTATTTTCTGTCTGAAAATCTAATTCAAAATCTATATTACTACTTGATACTCTTATCATGGATTGATTCCCCATTGCGATGGAAGTGATATCAGTCAACCCTTTCCCTCTATTATAGGTATCATCCCAGGATGATACCTTATGTCTAAATGCGCTCAGCACAGCTAAAGCATCACTCATATTACTGTATTTGGGATTACTTCTTAACGAATCTTGAATTCCTTGCCCCAAATCTGCTATCGCTATAATAACGCATTTTGCATTTTCACCAATGGTGTATCGTTGAGCCTGAATAAAACAAATTTTCTCACTAAGTGTTTGCCCTCCATGCGTTAAAGAATTATCAGCAAGTTCGCCAAGCAACCAACCAGTATAGCCGCCTATGTCTTCTGAAAAACCTTGTGCAATAAATAAGGTGTTCAACTCCTCGACTGCTCTTCTTTCTTCGCCCTTTCTTCTAAGTATTGTGATCGGTAATAATGAATCTGGAGGGAAATATTTTTCCCCAACAAGAATTTTCTTATCCCACACCACCATCGGTGCAAATTGCTCAAGGCAGTTAAAAAATCCTACAAAATTAAGTTTTTTACAAGCCTCTGAAGTATTTATTAGAAGTTCAGTTCGTTTACCTTCTTTTGAACGACCAATAAGATGCGTGAGTAATGAAAGGGCCCCATAAGGGTCAATGTATTGAAGACCTCTTAGATCAAAAAGATCTTCTTTCACTTCTAAATTAATTCGATCTTTAGTTGATACTATTGATAATTGACCGACCGGAATTACCCAAGGAACTGATTCATCATTCAATCCCTTTATATATTTCATCACTGCTTGCTTGGAAAACCTTACTCTTTTTCCAATGGGTATTTCCAGCTTACCTAACGCCGTCGTCCTCCTCATATTTCTCAATGTGGGCTCGGAGACTCGAAGTAATTTAGCTACTTCTTTTGCCGTTAATAATTCTGGATCTTGGTCATCGCTCAAAGGTAAATTCCTTAATTAAGTAGGGCATCACTACTTATCCTATTTTTCACCATTTTTCATTGATTCATTTTACTCTATTTTTCACTATCTTTCACAATTTTACATATACTTTTTTCACTATTTTTCTTTATTTTATGCTAATTTTCACTATTTTTGAAATCCAAGACAAAAAGGACTCTAAATGTCGGTTGACCGAATATACGTGTTTTAAGCTACTTACGGATGGGCCAGCGAGGGATTGGTTCGACATATCGGCAGTGGGCTTTATATTCATCCTGATGCTTCAATTGAGCCAGAAACCTCACAGGTGCCAGGGAGGTTAAAAATTTATGGTGCCCAGGAGAGGAGAGCCAGGGACCAAAAAATGAACAACAACAGACAGCAACAAACACAAACAAGACACTGAAATTATTCATAACCATTAACCGGCCTTATTGTCCTTTTTTGCCAGCTTTATTCAATTTTCTGGGATTTTGGTCCAGATTTGGTCCAGACTTTTTGAGAAAAAAATTATGTAATTTAAAACTGCACGTCATACACCGTTAATTTTTTCAATGCAATGTTTAGCAGCCTTTCGGATACATCTTATAATTTCGTGTTCCGTCCTTACTAAATGGCCTAAACCAGTAAAATTCTTTTTCAGTTACTTTATTCTTTGGCATATCTCCATATTCTACCTTAAGCCAGAGTGTGTCTTTTACCCAATTGAATTCAAGAACATGAATCTGCTTACCATGTTCTCCAAAACCTGCTTTTGCATTTTTAATTTTTTCCCCATTAATGTTGTCATAAAAGTTATTTTCATTTTCCGCATCCATCAGTGCTTCAGATAATCTCTTATCTATAGGGATAAAGAACAACGCTTGAGATAGATGTACCCATCCCTTCTTGCCATTAAAAATGATTTCCAGCCAGAAATTGTCATATGAAGCGACTATCGCGCCATCTACGTCATAACCATACATTTCACTTTCAAAATTTTCATAGATTTTGTCACCCACCCTTATTTCTCCAATCAATTTTGAATCAATGCTTGGCCTGGAAAATACATAAATGAATCGATTTTGTAGTATTTCGCTCTTTGACCACCCGGGAAGATAAGGACCAAAATCGACATAACCAAGCATGTGCTTGGGTTTAAATCTACTTTCCTTAGAAAAGAAGTAAATATTTTCAAAATTATCCTCAAAACGATAGTGATTGATTGAGTGAGAAAATTGTTTGAAAAACGCATCGCCGTCAAACTTTTTATCTTTCAAGGGTAAAATCGATTTTTTGATAAAATATGATTTAATTTCTGGAGGGGCATTCTCAATTTCTTTCGAAGGAATCCATTTTTCTATTTTTAATAATTCAAATTGATTTTCTAGGTCTGCAATGTCTTTTGATAAAAGGTTAAATATATTCCATCTCGCAGACCTGAGTGAAAAAAGCAATGGATTGAATGCTGTCTTGCCAGGATTTGGATTACTTCCTTTAGAAAGAAACAATTTAACTAGATCTTCGCGCCCATAAAATACCGCATAGTAAAGTGGATTTTGTCCATCATAGAGAAAAAAATCCGGATTTGATAGTTTCGCCATTATTTTTTTGATAAGTTCGCCCTTACAATTAAACTCCAGGCATGCAAGAAGTATGCGCTGATAGTATTGCTCTTCGTTTTCTACGATGTGTCCCGATAAAGCGAATTTTATCCCATTGTTAAAATTCTTTTTCTTCACTATCGTTTCGTGAAAATACCAGCGATTTTCCATGTCTTTTTTTAAAAACGATAATTCCTCTCGGCGAAAACTGATTGCCTTTACAAAAACGTCCAACTTATCCTGATATTCGACAAGTTTTGATCTATCACTGATAGATAGTGAACTAATGTTTTTTTGAAATGTATTTATTAATTCCATGTATCGAGTTAGAACCTCTGGATCAGACGTTGTATCAATTTTACTTTTACTTTCTACCTCCCGGCTTATTCGGCGGTATAATCTATCCAAAAAGTAATCACTGACAAAATGTCTAACATCGTGAATATTCGGGAAATAATTTTCTACACTTGCGACAAAGTCTCCAAGTGATTTCATGTCAGAAAACTTATCATGAATAATCATGCAAGCATGATTTGTGTCGCTACTAGTTTCATTCCCGGTAAAGCATTTAAAAACATCTTCGAGGTCCTTTTTTAAAATAATAAAACCTGCTACTTTTTCCGAGACTTTATTCATAATATTTTTGGTCTCGGCGCCAAGACCAAAATACAGCGCAATTACGCGCTCATCGAAATCTCCGTTTGTCTTTATACTGTAGTTATCTGATATAATAGAAGTCATTAGTTTGTGGCTAAAATTTTCAATGTCTTTGTCAAAAGAATAGATCCCTGCTGAAAAGCCTGTGATGTTTTCGTTTGAAGGCCGATATACATTATGTGCAAATTCTGACGTGGGATAAACAGTGTCAAATTTATTTGTAAAATATGCAGGAGGAGGAATATTACGTTGGAACTTTGGGAAGGGGCTGCATTCAAAAATTGCCTCAAGTGATTCTTGTTTGTTTGTGTTCGCTTCTTCTCGCGTGATCCCAACCCTGATGACATTATTCTGAGACATGTCAGGAAAAGCTGTCTTTGTTCCATCGTCAAATTCATCTATTCTTGAGACAAAAATAGCATCTATGAAAGCTTTCCATTTTTCGATTCCATTATTTTTTGGCAACTCAACATAAAGATCACCAGAGGTGACAGTAACATAGCTTATAGAGAGAGGGATCAGCACTCTATCATCCATAATAAAATCCCAAAAATCATTTGCAGGTCCAATTTGCTCCCTACTCATTTTTTCATTAGGATATAGACGTATCCCCTGCTCCTCGACTTGGGTCACGACATTACCCCAAACGATGATTTTGCCACCTGGGGAATAAAGATTCGCTTTGCGGGCGACACATGTTCCAGAAGCCACAAGAGAGTAAAGATTGCTTTCGTTCATTCTTGAACTTGTTAACGCCCTACGTGTTTCTCCCACGTGTGCTAAAATCGCTGAATCAGAATGCTTTATTTTAGTGTCTATTTTATTTTGCAAAGACTTTATACAGGTATCAGCCGCACTCCATTTTGTATTTGTAGATACCTCGACTTCCACACCGCAAATTGAATAATAGCTTTTTTTAACAACTTTTTTGGCGGAATGTGGATTAGCGCAGCTGTAAAGAAGAATAAGAATTAAAGCAAAAATAAAAAAGTATTTTTTATGCATTATAAATTACTTCCAGAAAACTTAGTGACGATACAAAATTACCAAGAATGCTTCGCCATGGCGTGCCCTCGCGAATTTTATTCATACACTTATGATTCCTACTTATTAGTTTTGCTCTCAATTTCTTTAATCAAAGAATTTATATCTTTCCTCAAATCCTTAATTTCACTCCGCACTCCCATTTCAAAGGCAACATTTATCAAGAACAATGCCCCGATCCCAAGCACACCATAGTGATAAAGTTTTTTATCAATTTTGACTTGATGTTCATTTATTACTTTTAAAACTTCTCCCGCTAATGGAGCTTTATCCGTGAGGTTTATATCGGCTTCAATTTGGTGAGCCTCAATATATTTTGGATAAAGTTCTTTAATGAATTTGGCGGCGTGACAATTTGAATGTTTGGTAAATTCGAACAAGGCCTCCCGTTTGCCAATAACTCTTAAAATTTCCATCGTCTCAATTAAGTCGGGACAACTTCCGTCTTCCTTAGGATTGAGATGACGGCCCAACGTGGTGATATTTATTCCGGTTTTCTCTGCAATATTTTTTTTTGTATTACTTTTGGGAAGATGTTTCTTGTCTTCAGGTATGGGTGCATCAAGATACTCTTGAACGGTCTTGACCACGATTTCTTTTAAAATTTGGTTAATATTTTCTGTTTCGGCCACAAAAAAACTCCCCTGCATTACAGGCAATAAGCAACAACTCAGCACCAAAATATTCGATAAGACATTATCGCAAAGTTCAGCGTGAAATTCATGATGGAATTTCAGCTTGAAGTTCGCTGAGGTGGTTTAATTATCTGATTTTAAAGGCAAAAACCTTGCTCCCGCGCATTTTCCTTTCTATTCATATCGGCAAACTTTTCACATGGAGGAACTTTTGAGTAACAAAAAACAGCAACAATCGTCGGGAGATTTCGATATTGTGGCCCCTTTGGCGGAGATTCTTGAGGCAGTTTTAAAACTAGTTATTGAACTCATAAACTTTTTACTGAAGTTGGTCTTCGATAAAGGCCTGGCCTGGTATCACGAAACTAAAAAGGGGGTGTATACCAATCACCCCCTGCGAACGAAACAACTTCATTCTGATCTTCCCTTAATAAATCGGACAGTGTATTAAGCGCACAACCTCAACGGAGGGGATGCGTTATGAGACAGAAAAACAAAGAGTTAGAACAGC
>MEPP01000009.1 GCA_001769855.1 Bdellovibrionales bacterium GWA2_49_15
ATTATTTTTTGGTGGGCAACGGTGCCAACTGGACGGCGGAAGATCCTGCCACCGCCCGAGGAAGTATGGGCCTTGGAACCATGGCGGTGCAAAATTCCAACAGTGTGGCGATTTCGGGGGGCGCGATCACCGGTGGTGCTATCTCGGGCGTGACAATTAACAACTCGGTGATCGGTGGCACGACTCCCGTGGCCGGAACTTTTACCACCGCCACGGCCACCAGTGTGGTCGCCGGCACGGTCAAAAGTGATATCGGACTCATTATAGAAGATCCGGGGGCGGGGACGAATGCCGTGACCGTGGTGGCCCCCAATCCTCTCGCGGCTAGTTATATCTTAACGCTGCCGGTGGATGATGGTACCGCCAATCAACTGCTCTCAACAAATGGTGCAGGGGTACTGGCGTGGACCAACAATCCTCCTCCCGGTGGCGCGGCCGGGGGATCGCTGGACGGAACCTATCCGAATCCAGGCCTGGCCGATGGCACGATCGTAAACGCCGACGTGAATGCCGCTGCGGCGATTGCCTTCTCAAAGATGGCCGCCTTGACCGGCAGTCGTGCCACTGAAACAAACGTCTCGGGCGTGGTGGTTGCCTCGGCGGTCACGTCCACCGAGCTGAATTATTTAACCGGGGTCACCTCGGCCATTCAAACTCAAATTAACAATCGAGTGCTCGATACCGGCGACACCATGACCGGGGATTTGGTTTTAAGTGGCGCAGGCACGGATCTCTCTGTTGGTGGAACGGTGACAGTGACGGGTGTCACGGCCTTGAACTCGACCACAACAATTACAAACGGCACTCTCGATATTAAAAACAGCGACGACACAACCAGGGCCTTAAGACTTTTTGAAAATAGTACCGGTGGCGCCGACTATGTGGGAATGAAAGCTCCCAATGGGATGGCGGCCCCTTACACCCTGACTCTTCCTCCCGATGACGGCACCGCCAATCAGTTTCTGATGACCGACGGTGCCGGGGTTTTGAGCTGGTCTTCCGGGGTGAATACGGTGGTCGCCGGGAATGCCATAACCATCAGTGGGGCCACGGGCAACGTCACGGTCAATCACGCTGACACTTCGGCGGTGGCGGATATTGCTTCTCCCGGCACCGGCAATGTTTTAACCGGCATCTCTTTTGATACCTACGGGCACGTGCAAACCATGGCCCAGTATGATCTCGATGGCCGTTACTTTACCGAGACCGAGGCCAACACAAATTTTGTCAATGTGACCGGGGATACCATGACCGGCGCTCTCACCCTTAATACTCAAAATGAACTTCGCCTGGCCGATTTAGACAGCTCAAATTATGTCGCCCTTCGCTCTCCTACTGTGGTGGGCACCAATGTGATCTTCACTCTACCTTCAGGTTCAGGTACCGCAGGACAACTCTTGCAGACAGATGGCGCCGGGGTTATGAGTTGGATTTCCGGGGCCGCGCCGACGGGTGCTGCGGGCGGTGATCTCACCGGGACCTATCCAAATCCCAGCATTGCCGCCGGGGTGATCGTGAATGCGGACGTGAATGCCGCCGCCAATATTGATGCCACCAAACTTGGAACGGGCGCGGTGGACAACACGGAATTTAATCGCTTAAATGGGCCGACCAGCGCCCTTCTTGAGGCCAATAATATTGGGGTCACGGTTCAGGCCTACGACGCTGACCTGGCCACCATCGCCGGCCTCACTCCCACCGATAATTATTTTATGGTGGGGAACGGGGCCAACTGGGGAGCTGAAGACGCCGCCACTGCCCGAGGCAGCATGGGGCTGGGAACGATGGCCACTCAAAATGCCAATGCCGTGGCGATCTCAGGTGGTTCGATTAATGGAACGACGGTGGGCGCGACCACTCCCGCCGCTGTAACTGGTACGGTTTTAACCGCCACCGGCAGCATCGTGGCCGAAGACCCTGGTGTGGGATTAAATAATGTCACGGTGGTGGCCCCCACAGGACTCGGCGCCAGCTACACCCTCACTCTTCCCGGTGATGACGGTCTGGTGGGACAAATTCTGACCACCGATGGTGTGGGAACGCTGTCATGGATGAGCAATCCTCCTCCCGGTGGAAACGCCGGCGGCTCGCTCGATGGAACCTATCCGAACCCAGGCATCGCCGATGGTGCCATCGTGAACGCCGATGTGAACGCCGCCGCTAACATCGCCGCCACCAAACTTGGAACGGGTGCGGTGGACAACACCGAATTTAATTATTTGGATGGTGTGACCTCTTCAATTCAAACTCAATTTTCAAATAAGCAACCCCTTGATGCTGACTTAACCCAGATCGCCGGTCTCACTCCCACCGACAATTATTTTTTGGTGGGCAATGGGGCCAACTGGACAGCAGAGGATGCCGCCACCGCCCGCGGCAGTATGGGGCTTGGAACCATCGCCACTCAAAATGCCAACGCTGTGGCGATCACGGGTGGAACAATTGATGGAACAACTGTCGGTGCCACCACCGCTTCAACCGTGCGTGGGTCAACGGTGAAAGCGCTCACCAACTTTATCGCCGAAGACCCAGGTGCCGGAACTTTCACCACCACCATTCAATCCGCAACCTTGGCCGCCAGTTATGTTTTAACTCTTCCCGTGGATGATGGAACCTCAGGGCAACTCTTGCAAACAGACGGCGCTGGGGTTTTGAGTTGGATTTCGGGAGCTGCTCCCACTGGAAACGCCGGGGGCTCACTCGATGGCACCTACCCTAACCCAGGCATCGCCGATGGTGCCATCGTCAATGCGGATGTGAACGCCGCCGCCAATATTGCCGCCACCAAACTTGGAACGGGCGCGGTGGACAATACCGAATTTAATTATTTGGATGGCGTGACCTCTTCAATTCAGACTCAATTTTCCAATAAGCAACCGCTGGATTCTGACCTAACTCAAATTGCCGGTCTCACGGCAACCTTGGATAACTTTATGGTGGGCGATGGGGCCAACTGGATTCTCAAAACTCCGGCGAATGCTCGGACAAGTTTGGGCCTTGGTACCATGGCATTACAAAATGACAACGCGGTGGCGATTACGGGTGGGACCGCAACCTTGACCACGGCAACCTTGAAAACCAGCTTGGTGGTGGAAGACCCCGGGGCAGGCACCTTCACCACGACGATTCAATCTGCAACTCTCGGTGCCAGCTACGTCTTGACCTTGCCGGTGGACGATGGAACTGTGGGGCAACTCTTACAAACAAATGGCGCAGGGATTTTAAGTTGGATTTCTGGAGCTGCTCCAACCGGAAATGCCGGTGGCTCACTCGACGGCACCTACCCTAACCCGGGCATTGCCGATGGTGCCATCGTCAACGCTGATGTGAACGCTGCCGCCAATATTGCCGCCACCAAACTTGGAACGGGCGTTGTCGACAACACCGAATTTAATTATTTAGATGGTGTGACGTCTTCTATCCAAACTCAATTTTCCAATAAGCAACCTCTTGATGCTGACTTAACCCAGATCGCCGGCCTCACTCCAACTGACAATTATTTTATGGTGGGCAACGGGGCCAACTGGATGGCGGAAGACGCGACCACGGCGCGAAGTAGTATGGGGCTTGGAACCATCGCGACTCAAAATGCCAACACTGTGGCGATCTCAGGTGGTTCGATTAATGGAACCACGGTGGGTGCGACCACTCCCGCCGCGGTAACAGGAACCACTCTCACCGCCACGGCCAGCATTATCGCCGAAGACCCCGGCGTGGGACTCAATAGTGTGACAGTCGTGGCACCCACAGGTTTGGGCACCAGCTACACTTTGACTCTGCCAACTGACGATGGTCTGGTAGGACAAATTCTGACCACTAATGGTGTGGGTACATTGTCTTGGATGAGCAATCCTCCTCCCGGTGGAAATGCCGGTGGCTCACTCGATGGCACCTACCCTAACCCCGGCATTGCCGATGGTGCGATCGTGAACGCCGATGTGAACGCCGCCGCTAATATTGCCGCCACCAAGTTGGGAACGGGCGCGGTGGATAACACCGAATTTAATTATTTGGATGGCGTGACCTCTTCAATTCAAACTCAATTTACCAATAAGCAGCCGCTTGATGCTGACCTGACTCAGATCGCCGGACTTACGCCCACACTCGATAACTTCATGGTAGGGGATGGTGCGAACTGGATTCTCAAAACTCCTGCGAACGCCCGAACAAGTTTGGGCCTTGGAACCATGGCCACTCAGAACGCCAACTTGGTGGCCATCACGGGTGGGGCCATTGACGGAACGACAGTTGGTGCCACAACCGCTTCCACCGTGCGTGGTTCAACGGTGAAGGCCCTCACCAGCTTTATCGCCGAAGACCCAGGTGCCGGAACTTTTGCCACCACGATTCAATCCGCAACCTTGGCCGCCAGTTATGTCTTAACTCTTCCCGTGGATGATGGAACCTCAGGGCAACTCTTACAAACAGACGGCGCTGGGGTTTTGAGTTGGATTTCGGGGGCCGCTCCCACTGGAAACGCCGGTGGCTCACTCGATGGCACCTACCCTAACCCCGGCATCGCCGATGGTGCGATTGTAAACGCCGATGTGAACGCCGCCGCCAATATTGCCGCCACCAAACTTGGAACGGGCGCGGTTGATAACACCGAATTTAATTATTTGGACGGTGTAACCTCGGCAATTCAAACTCAATTTACCAATAAGCAACCGCTTGATGCTGACCTGACCACCATCTCGGGCCTGACCGCCACGACTGATTATTTTATGGTGGGCAATGCCGGTAGCTGGACCTCAGTCGCTCCTGCCACCGCTCGAACCAGCTTAGGCCTGGGCACCATCGCCACTCAAAATGCCAACGGCGTGGCGATCTCAGGTGGTTCAATCAATGGTACGACTGTGGGTGCCACCACACCTGCCGCCGTGACAGGAACATCACTGACCGCGACCTCAAGTATTATCGCCGAAGACCCGGGCATCGGTTTGAATAATGTGACGATTCAATCTCCCACCGGTCTGGGTGCAAGCTATCTCTTAACTCTTCCCGTGGATGACGGCACAGCAGGACAACTTTTAAAAACCGACGGGGCCGGGGTTTTAAGTTGGATTTCCGGCGCTGCCCCCACTGGAAACGCCGGCGGCTCACTCGACGGCACCTACCCTAACCCCGGCATCGCCGATGGTGCCATCGTCAATGCGGATGTGAACGCCGCCGCCAATATTGCCGCCACCAAGCTTGGAACGGGCGCCGTGGACAATACCGAATTTAATTATTTGGACGGTGTGACCTCGGCAATTCAAACTCAATTTACCAATAAGCAGCCGCTGGATGCTGACCTGACTCAAATCGCCAGTCTGACGGCAACCCTGGATAACTTTATGGTGGGCGACGGGGCCAACTGGGTTCTCAAGACTCCGGCGAATGCTCGGACAAGTTTGGGCCTTGGCACCATGGCGACACAAAACGCCAATGCGGTCGCTATCTCGGGCGGTACTGCAACCTTAACGACGGCAACTTTGAAAACCAGCTTGGTGGTGGAAGATCCCGGGGCCGGAACTTTCACCGCAACGATGCAGGCACCAACTCTGGCCGCTAGCTATACCTTAACTCTTCCGGTGGATGACGGCACTCTGGGACAAGTCTTATCGACAGACGGCAATGGCGTCTTATCCTGGCTGTCGGCCCCTCCTCCAACAGGTCCCGCCAGTGGGTCATTAGATGGAAATTATCCGAATCCAGGCATTGCCGACGGCACCATCGTCAATGCGGACGTGAATGCCGCCGCTAATATTGCCGCCACAAAGCTGGGAACGGGCGCAGTTGATAACACCGAGTTTAACTATTTGGATGGCGTGACTTCTTCAATTCAAACTCAATTTACCAATAAGCAACCGCTTGACGCCGATCTAACAACTATTTCCGGCCTGACCGCCACTACCGATTATTTTCTGGTTGGGAATGCCGGTAGCTGGACTTCTGTGGCCCCCGCCACGGCACGAACAAGTTTAGGTCTTGGAACGATGGCCACCCAAAACGCAAATGCTTTGGCCGTCACAGGCGGTGCTATCGATGGAACAACTGTTGGTGCCACAACTGCTTCGACTGTTCGTGGTTCTACTGTGAAAGCATTGACTAGTTTTATCGCTGAAGACCCAGGTGCGGGAACTTTCACCACTACAATTCAATCCGCAACTTTGGGCGCGAGCTATACCTTAACCCTTCCTGTGGATGATGGTACTGTGGGACAGCTTTTGAAAACAGACGGCGCAGGGGTTTTAAGCTGGGTATCCGGGGCTGCCCCAACTGGTACAGCTGGTGGATCTCTCGATGGGACTTATCCGAACCCTGGCATTGCTGATGGAACAATTGCAAACGCCGATGTGAATGCCGCCGCGAATATTGATGCAACAAAGTTGGGAACTGGCGCGATAACCAACACCGAATTCAATTATTTGGACGGAGTGACTTCGGCCATTCAAACCCAATTCACAGGCAAGGAACCTTCTATCACCGCTGGTACGACCTCACAGTTCTGGCGCGGAGATAAATCGTGGCAGGCCTTTGGAACCATGATTTCACAGAATGCCAATGCGGTGGCGATTACCGGTGGCACAATCAACGGGACGACAATCGGTGCCACCACTCCTTCCACAGTAAGCGCGACCACCATTGCCAGTGGAACACACACGGTCACAAATGGAACGATGGATATTAAAAACAGCGACAACACCCCACGTGAACTCCGGCTCTTTGAAGGAAGTGCCAGCGGAAACAACTACGTCGGCCTGAAGGCCTATGGCGGGTTTCCTGCAGACTTCTCACTGACCCTTCCATCCGGCGTTCCTGGCGCGGTGAACAGCGCCCTGGTTTCAGATACGTCCGGTAATTTATCTTGGTTGTCATCCCTTCCACCGAGTGGTGCAGCGGGCGGGGACCTCACGGGCACTTATCCGAATCCAACTATTGGCACTGGCAAGGTAACCTCGGCACATATTTTTGACGGTGAAATCGTCAATGCGGACATCAATGCGGCCGCGGGAATTGTCGACACCAAACTTGCCACCATCAGCACCGCTGGCAAAGTTTCAAATTCCGCGACAACTGCAACCTCGGCGAATACCGGCAGTGCCATCGTTGCGCGAGATGCTTCCGGTAACTTCTCAGCAGGAACCATTACCGCCGGACTAACCGGGGCCGCCAGCTTAAATGTTCTTAAAGCTGGCGATACAATGTCGGGTGACCTGACGGTCCAAGGCAGAATTTATACCGGCTACAAAGGTATTGTTGGTGGCGGTGGTGGTGCTGCAGATCTTTCGACTGTTTGGCTTATGGGAGCTTCTTGGCCTGGAAACCCGGGGTCGGGCGGCAACTACTCAGGTTTTTATGGAATGGGTTTTTGCTTTACCGGTAATGCCAATTGCCCATCGACAAATGGTGTTACAGGTTATCAGTTTGACATAGTTAGTAATGGTGTCTCCAACATCCAATTGGGCCTGAGCGGTAATGCCTATTTTGCAGGAACTGTTTATACCGGAGGTATCAGCACCGGAAGTCTCACGACCAGTGGCGATGTTACCGGTGCAAGATTTGTCGACTACAACAGTGGTACTTACTACCTTGACCCGGCCAGTACTTCCAATTTGAATGGACTCACAACCGCCAGTGCCATAACGGCAAACTCGTCTATCAATGCCAATGCCCATATCTATATGGGTACGGGGTCCTGGATTTATTCCGGCAGACAGGGCATCGTGGGAACGTATAACTCAACCGAAATTCAAAATATTTGGTCTATGGGGTCTGCTTATGTTCCTAGCGTAAGTGGCGGTGGAAGTTGGGCCAGCCAATACGGTATGAGTTATTGCCATACCAATAATGCCAATTGCAAGGCCGGGTATGGTCACCAGATTGATATAGTTAATGCTGGCACTGTGGGTATCGCACTGGGATTGGCGGGTAGTGCTTGGTTCAGCGGAAATATCGACGTCGACGGTGTTGTCAATGGCGATGGCGGATTTTCATCGGGGGGAAATACGGTTATTGACGCCGGTGGCGGCTGGCATCGGTCCTATGGTAACACCGGTTGGTATAACGGTACGTATGGCGGTGGTTGGTATATGACTGACACCAGCTGGCTGAGGGCCTACAATGATAAAGGGATTGCCACAGGGGGAAGTGTTTCGGTTGGTGGAAATCTCTATATTGGTTATGAAAGAGTCAGCGCTACTTTCGCCCCTGCATCCGCAAGTAACTGGTTAAATATTGCCGCCCACCCTATCTACTATGGTGGTGGAACCGTTTCCTGCTCAGCGGGCAAGCAGGTCCTCGGCTGTGGAGTCAATTCACCATGGGCCGACTGGGGGCATGCTAACTCATATCCGAGCTCTAATACCACCTGCTACTGCGAAGCAGGTTACTACTCCAGTGGGGTGACCCATACTTGTTATGCAATTTGCGCAAGGATATACTAGTTATGCATGAAAGAAGATCCTAAAAAAATAATCTATCTCCTCATCGGAGTTGTCCTTTTTCTCCTCGGCTTACTGGCGGGTCTTTCTGTTTTCATCTTTATGAAAAGTGATTCGAGTTCATATATGGCCCACGAATCGGGTCCTGGAGTGGGAGGCGGCCCTGCTAGTCCTGCAGTTCAAGCGGGACTGTCGCAGTCATCCTCCCCATTATCCAAGCAGGCACAGAAGTTTTTAACTCTTCCTTCATCATGGATGAGTGAAGAGTTAAACCCTTCAAAAAGACAAGGCCATTCGTTGCTTTTTGATTTGGCAGTTTCCAAAAAGTTAATACTGGAGAGATGCACCGCCATGCTTTATCTTGATCCCAAAACAAGAAAACCAATACCTCCGCGCCCGGCCGAAGGGAATGATTTTTGCGTTCCCATTCTTTGGAACGAAATTGTGGATATCGATGATCATCATATTGTCATCCGAGATGAAAAACAGGGGAAAACACTTTCCTTCCCGTTTAAAATTTCAGAAAAAAAGGCCCAGATCAAAGTTGATGGCCTGGAAGTAAACCTCATCCCTGGCACCAGAAATGATCTGCTCCAGAGGATTGAATCACTCGAGTCTGTGGTTAAAGAAAAAGACGAAGCCTTCAGACAAGCTCGCCCCAAAGAAGGTACGCCCAAAGAAGGTACGTGATACCTTTTAAGAGCAACGCGATATTCGCGCGTTACTTCTTTGATAAGATGACCCTCATCTCATCGCCCATTGAAAGGATATTGGCAATTTGAATAATGGCCGTCTTAATATTGGTTTTGAGATCGATACCATAACCATGAGGCTCAGTCGCGGTATTGGTTTTTATGGTTATACGGTGAAACTTATTCTTGAAAAGTTTTTGCATAGAAGTTGCCGAGAATAGCCAGACATGTGTGAAGGGGGCCAGGGTGCTCCACTTGTTTTTCATGATCGTCGAAATTAAACCGTAATAATGGGGCACATGAATAAAAATAACCCCATCATCCGCCAGCATCTCATGCAATTTTTCGGGAACTTTTGAAAAATCAGGAATGTGCTCCAAAACATGATTCATGACAATGACGTCAAATTTCTTTGAAAAATTCATGGAGAGAAAATCTCCTTGAAGCACATTGTGTTTCAGTGCCAGAGCTTCTTTGGCCGCAACCTCATCAATCTCGACGCCCATGGAGCTGAAACCTTCGGTCTGAGCGGCCTGCACGAGGTATCCAGCATTACAACCGATATCTATAAATTCCCCTGAGGTTTTATATTTCTTAATGGTATTGAGAAGAATCTTGTTCCATGGAAAATCGTGGGCGGCACTATATTGGTTTTCCTCATCGCGAGAAGGGGGATAAATCTTGTTACTGGGAGGAGGAAAGATGGTGATCAGGAAACATTTATCGCATTTATATAAAGAGTAGGCATAATTTTTATATCCCTGACGATTATACTGAGATGTAAAATAGAAAGACATCTCCGTATTGGCACAGAGCGGGCAATAGATGGGTTTGTCGCTTTTTGGAATTTCATTATTCATTCGCCCCTCTACTATATCTTATCTTTGCTGCTTTTGTTGCATCAATATACTTGCCAAGATCTCGCATGCTGATGACGGTGTAATGGTTTTCCTTTAAATACTGCATTAATTCCTTGAAGCGGGCCGGGTCAACCCCGACGCTCGGATGTTCTAAATCGGGCACGCCATGAAAGGTGAAAATGACGATTTTTCCACCCGTCGCGAGCTTCGCGGAATCAGCGAAGCTATCCCTCCGTTGCAAGGATTTGTCGTGGATCGTGTAGGATGGCACATCAAGCGGATTATCCTCCGTGGGGTTATAGGGGCGCTCACCACCGCCCCTTGCGAATAAATAGCCTTTTTCGGCCAGTACGGGGAAAAAATTCTTGTTTACAGCATACATCGGCCAGCAGAATGTATTTGGCCTTGTCACTTTGTTTGCCAGGCAACGCTCCTCAAGCCCGGCCAATTGCTGGCCGCATTCCTTCACACTTAAATTTGGAAAATACAAGTGTCGCAGGGAATGATTCCCAATTTCAAATCCCATGTCGTCAACATTTTTGATCTGCTCCCAGGTCATATAGAGATTCTTTTGGGTAAACGTTTTTTCGAATTCCGTAATGTAAAACGTGGCATTAAATCCTAGCTTTTTCAGAAGAGGCGCGACAAATGTTGCATGACTCTGGCAGGCATCATCAAAGGTAAGAACCACGAGCTTCTCAGGAATCGACTTAATCACGATTCCAGCGGAATCCTGCGCGATTGCACGTTCGGTGGAACATAGCACGATGGCACTGAGAAAAATGACCTTTACAAGATTAAGATGTCTGGGGTTTTGCATAGTAAAGTCCCAAAAGATATAATATCTAAATTGCCGTTATCTTCAATGCTCTTTTTGTATCGATAGTAAACCTTCTGACGCAATCTTTTTTGAAATGGCTTCGGCCGCGACGCGAATACCTTCGGGATTCCAGTGCGTGTCATCTGGCCAATAGAGATAGCGATCTTCCCGATAGGCCTGAGCTGCGGCCTTGCGTTCGATGCTTGTCAAGTTGAGAACCGGTGTTCCATCTGAGATCAACCTTGATTCAAGCTCATCGAGATAATGGCCTCCTTGATCTTTTTCGGCGGGGAGATTCTGAAACAAGGGTGAGTAAACAGTATATTTGTTAGGGATGAGAACGACGAGAATTCTGAGGCCTTCTTTGGCCGCTTCGAGATTCATAGAGCGTATATATTCTAACGCTGCGACAGGTTTGTCATATCGAGGTGCTTCAGTGGGATAAAACAGAAACACATCACTGTTCTTAAGCGTTCTCGAAAATACATTTGGGGCATACACATTTGGAAGAATGTCGTCATCTTGAAGCGACTTCATTAAATTTTGGCCCCAAATTTTAACCGGCGATGTGTGGATAAGACTCCTAAGATTTTCCTTAAACCTTCGTTTTCGAAAGGCGGGGGGAAGCTCTTGGCAAACGTCATTGGGCCCAAGTCCTTCGCTCACAAAAGAAGCGGGATATTCGAGTCTCTCCAAGATACCTATCACGAGTAAACCGTTATCCATTCTCAGGCGCCTGGTCATCGCACGCATAAATTCTGGCTGAACTGCGGCAGCGTTATAGACAAAGGTATGAAGTAATTTCTCCAATTGAACACCAATTAAGCTTTCATCGCTATTTCCATCACCGGCAAAGAAAGAATCGCCCCAAAGCAAAATCTGCGTACCTGTGCGTTCAAGGTTCTCAGGTATATTTCGATTCCCACATGCATCTGAAGAAAATAATTCATGTCGAAAAACTCTCAGCTGCGGGAAGTTGCCGAGATTGGCCAGATCCCCGAAGCAATTAAATTTCTCAAGACGTAAGCTCGGCTGGTAGTTACCAATAGAGGTGCGCAGGAGCACCGCCGCTTCGCGGGTTCGAAAAGCAACCATCTCCTTTGGGACAAATCTCGATATTAGATCCGCAAAAGCGAAAAAGGCCAGGGTGAAGACAATCATTTTTGCGAAACTCATTTCATCTTCCTAAAACTGAAAATACAAAAAAGGTGATGGCGCTCCACTTCTAATGACCCAAAGGGAAAGTAAAAATAATAACCCCAGCGCAAAAGTGGGAACTGCTTTCCACCGATGACTGAGTTCGAAGGTATTTCTTGCAAAATGTGCAATGCCCGCACAAAGACCCAAGAAGATAATTAAGGTCATGCCTCCTGGGATAAGCAAGGCGATGCCAGAATCCCAGAATAACATTTTCCTCAGAACGACAATGGCCATTTTAAAATCATCCGCACGAAAAAAAACCCAGCCGATTATGGCGACGAAAAAAGTAAGCAGCTGCCGTATAATCGTAGGAATGCGCTCCAGCCTGTTAGAGTATACTCTGTTGAGGGACAGGAACATTCCGTGATAAAGCCCCCAGATTACAAACGTCCAATTAGCACCATGCCAGAGCCCACCAAAACCCATCGTCAAAAGCATATTACGATATGTTTTGCCAACTCCAAATCGATTGCCACCAAGGGGAATGTACAAGTAGTCCCGAAGGCAAGTGGAAAGTGAAATATGCCAACGTCGCCAAAAATCTGAAAGATCGATGGATTTATAGGGAGAGTTAAAATTCTGCGGGATCTGAATATTAAAAAGGAGTCCCAGACCAACTGCCATATCGCTATAGCCTGAAAAATCAAAATACAGTTGATAAGTATAACCAAGCATGCAAAGCCAAGTCTCTAGAGATGACAGGGTTATATAATTTTTCAATGCGGGATTAATAATCATGGCGATCGTATCCGCAATCAAAACTTTCTTAATGATGCCTATGACAAAAAAAGACCAAGCTCGATTTGGGTCTTTAGTGCCTTGAAATTGATCGATGTTATCCAAATCCCGCTGGATTTGTCCAAAGCGGACAATTGGGCCAGCCACCAATTGTGAAAATAAGCAGACGTAGCAGGAAAACTCAAAAATGTTTCGCGTGGGTTTAATCACCCGTCGGTAAGAGTCGACAATATAAGAAATGGTGTGGAAGGTATAAAAAGAAATTCCGATAGGAAGAATAATCTCCAGGTGAGGAAAGGAGACCGGTGCCTCAAACAGGCCCAATATTTTAGCTGCTGATTCCAGGATGAAATTAAAATATTTAAAAAAACCGAGAAGCAGTAAGTCGATGACAACGGGGACCACCAGGCAAAGCCTGCGGTACTTCGGATTTTTATCCCATTTCAAAAAGCCTAAACCGGCGGAATAGCTAACGAGAGTCGAGAAGGCCATTAAAAAACAAAAACGCCAGTCCCATGCCCCGTAAAAGATGTATCCCGTAATTGTAAGCCACACAAAACGGTGAGTCTTATTTTTCAAAAGCCTGTAGACCAGATAAGTCACTGGCAAAAACGCGTACAAAAATAAAACACTATTAAAGAGCATGGCTTATCATTATGCCTACCTTCGAAGAAAAGTGCCAGGTCCTTTAAAGGTACGCCTTTAAAGGACCTGGCACTTTTCATGAACGATGCATAATAATTGCACCTCAAAAGCATTATTACGGAACTGATAAGTCTCCTGGCACCTTGTCCTTCCACGGACGTGCTTCCTCCAGCTCGAAGGCCAGCTGGAACAGACGGTCTTCACGGCCAAAGGGGGCCATAAAATGGGAGCCCATGGGGAGCTTATCGGCGCACCAGTACAGCGGCACGGACATGGCCGGAATTCCGGTCAGGTTCGCCAGTTGAGTGTAGGGCACCACCTCGAGAGATTGTCGCGCCATCTGGTCAATGAGGCCCACGGCCAGGAGCGGTTTTCCAGCGCCCAGAAAAATGGCGGTATTCAGTCCGATCACTTCGTGCCACTTGGGATCGAGCTCTCCGATTTTCACCGGGCGGCGGGCGAGGGTCGGGGTCAATGCCAGATCATAGCGGGTGAAAAAATTGTGCATCTGTTGCACATAAAAATGCCAGCGATTGTGCTCCTCCACATAAGTGGCGGCACTCAGGGAACGTCCCACCAGATGAAGCGCGCGCGTGATCAGCTCCATCTTACAGGTGGCGTGTCGGCCCAGTCGTTTTTTTGTTTCCTCAACCTGCGCTGCAACCTGGCCGGCCACCATGGTGATATACGAGCGCGCGATCGCCTCGCCGTCCACGCCGCACTCCCCTTCTTCCACCTGGTGGCCCAAACTTTTCAGGAGCGCTGCCGTTTCTTCCACCGCCTTGACCGCATCAGAATCCATGCGCATGCCCAGGGGATGCTTGGTGGTAAAGGCAATTTTAAGACGCGGTCCCTTCGTCCCCTGAAGGGCGCTATAAGAGAGGCCCGGCCTTTCCAGCCGCAAGGAGGTTGGTGAGGAAACTTGTAGCGAGTGATCCAGGGCCACGGCACTGTCGCGCACCGAGCGAGAGACGACGTGCTGCACGGCCGCTCCATCCCACAGCTCTCCCAGGGCCGGGCCATTGGGCGTCCGGCCGCGGGTGGGTTTAAGACCGAAGATGCCACAGCAGCTGGCAGGAATACGCAGAGAACCACCACCATCACCGCCGGCGGCAAGGGGCACAATTCCCAGGGCCACGGCCGCTGCCGATCCGCCTGAAGAACCTCCCGTGCTATGATTCAGATTCCACGGATTGCGAGTCGGCCCGAAGGCCTTGGGTTCAGTGGTTCCCATGATGCCAAACTCGGGCAGATTGGTTTTTCCAAAGATCACCAGCCCCGCCTTGAGATAATGATTAACGATCTCGCTATTTTCCTTGGAGATTTCATTTTTAGTTGAGTTGGAACCTTGAGAGATCGCCGTGCCCTGAAGCTCCGCCAGCAAATCTTTCAATAAAAAAGGGACGCCAAAGAAAGGAATATCCTGACTCTGCCCGTAACGCTTTTCCAGCTCATTCATAAAACCACGGGCATTTTCCTCGAGAAAGGTAATGATGGCGTTGACCTTCGGATTAAACTTATACGCCGTCTCCAGCGCCATTCGCAGGGCCTCCTGGGGCGATAGCTGGCGCTTCCTGATTAGCTCGGCAAGACCCACGCCATCGTATGTGCGATATTCAGAAGTATTCATCTCTCTCTCCTTTCCGCATCCTGCTCCAAGGCAGTCCTGCGGGACTGACGGCCTTATCTCCCTTTATGGTCGATAAAGTCCTAAGGTTTGTAAGCGGCCTTGAAGGCCCCCAGCTGCGAAGCATAGGCTTGGCCGATGGCATCCTCCACTCGATCAAAAATCTGCCGCATCATGGGGCGTTCATAAAATGTTTTTAAAAGAAGCAGCTCATCTTTGGTAAAATCTTGATAGGTATATTTCATCGCCTCTTTGATGAAATACATGGTTTGAAGCTGGATGCTTCCCTCAAGCTGCTGCAGGGACTGGTCCAGGCCTTGCACCTCCGTAGGAGTCGTGCCGGCAATGGAAATGGCGGTGATCAGAACCTGGTGCATATTATGAAAGGAGGCCATAAGGGTTCCGCTGACCTTATTAAGATCATCGAAGGAATCAATAATGGCGGCGCGCTCTTCCCAGTCTGGAAAGGCCTTACGACTTTTGACAAAAACTTGGAAGTTGGCAGGATTTAAATCCAGGCGTTCTTTGGCGTGAAGCTTTTGCGGTCCTTCCAGCGCCAGCTCAGAAGCGGCCGACAGGAAAAACTCTTGGCCCAGGGAGCGCCAATAATATTCCTGCACTTTTTTGTAAAGCACTCCACCGTTAAAAAAGGCCAGCAGATTGACGGATAAGTTCTTTTTGACCTCGGCGGCAAGGCTGGTTTCGGCCAAAAGGGCCGTGACCAGATCGCCATAGGAATTTTTACTCTCCACCAGCGTATCGCGCACATGCCCCAGAATGTAATCCATGGCCACTTCAGACGTACTCGCCGTTTTGCTGGTACTACAGGACAGGGTGCAAAGGAGCAGGAGGTAACATAGTAATTTTGTCATAGGCATTGATTATGACAAAAAAAATGGGCCCTCGAAAGGGCCCTCGCAAAGAATAACGAGAAAGATTAGCTCCTGATGGTTTGGACGGGTAAATTGTTGTAGGGCACCGACAAGTTCAGGCGGGGTGAAAAGCGGGCGCGACTCTGTGGTGTCCCTGAACCGCTCTGGGTTTCATTGGTGCGACACTGGGCCGAGGTAAAATGGTCCTGACTCAGAAAATTGGAGTCGACAATACTTTCGGAGTCGCCATTGAGAGAGAGATAGGCCCCGTTTGAAAATTCAAATTTTACCAGATTTCCCTCTCCGCGAACGGCAAGTGTCGTACGCGTCCCCATTTGAATTTGCCGCGCCCATTGCTGGGATACTTTGTAATCATACGTCTCACTATCGGCCCAATCAATCACCTGAAAATATCCCTTGCTGGTGGGAAAGCCTGGCTCGTATCCGCGCAGGGAAAAGTTGCGCGAGGTCGAGGTACCCGTGGCACCATTGGAACCGCAGGTAGGACTGACTCGCTGGAAGCTCCAGTGACCGTTTAAGGACGAGGCAATAAACTTGCCCTGATCATCCATCAAATCCTGCTGACGGGAACGCTCCCATCGGACGCACTCTCCAGCCGACTCGCTCACATCGAAAACGGTTTCGCGCAAAAAGAATTTTCCGCCAATGGGATTCTTAATATGGAGGCTCAGATTACAGGAGATGAGTGGCTGACCTAAAGTCCTTTGACAGGCCCGTAGCTCATTTAACTCCCGTCGATATTGCTCAACCGCAATCTCCGCTTCGGCACGATCAATACTGGACTTATCGTCGTAACGACTTCGTAATTGCTGACTATTTAAATCAAGCGATAACCTGTACTGAGTTATCTGGGCGCGATCGCAGACAAACCCCACCGGCGTGGGACAGTTATCCTGAGCATGAACAAGACTCATAAGACCAAGGCACCAGGCGAAAGCAACGGCGAGTAAGATATTTTGCATGAACCCCTCCCAAAAAAAACCCTATGGGTCTGAAACTGCATTTCTCGCGCCAGGCCCCTACCGAGCAATTTCCGACTATTAAAGGGCCGTTCGCTGTTCAGAAAATGACACTGTCAAAATTTTTGACGGCCGTCCAGGCTTCAATCAAAATTGAGTAATACTCGCGACGAAGGATGAATTTATGTGGCCTAAGCTGTTAATCTGTCTATTATCTATTCTCCTGCCTCTTCAATTTTCCAGTATGACCCTTTTGTCCTATCACGATTGTTTTGCCATTGATGGCGATGAACCCAGTCAAAATCAGCGGGCGACCTATAAGGGAGACGATACCAGAGCAGGAAGTGCCACCTTAAACAATACAGAGGTGTTGGGGGTCAAAGGCAAAGATGCTCCCGCCCCAGTCAAAGATGCCATCTCGGCCATCCCGATTACTCAAGGGAATGTCATTCAGACGGAACGTTGGGCCTCCATGGCAGTTATGATTGCCATCGCCCTGACGGCCTTTATTGCCATGAATTCCTGCCAGGGCTTCTCCATCGATCTGGTGATTTTTGGCGCGGGTGCCTTAATTTATCTCGCGGGAGAAGCTGTTACGACCCTGATGTATCAAGGTATTCATCACAAAGAGATCGACATCACCCGCGAGTGGGGCAAACAAACTTTGGGGAGCACGCAGATGGATGCGCTTAACGCCCAAAAGGAATCTTATAAACACATTATCGCCGTGACGAAAATTAAAGAGATGTTTCAGTTGGCCGCGGCCGCCGCTTTTTTTGCCGCCGCCGCCACCTCTGCCGTATTGTCCTTCAAGCTCCTCACGGGCTTTTACTCGTGTCTTGGCAGTGCCGCCAGCTCCATCGTCAAGCTCGGAACATTTTGTACCTCCTCAGGTGAGAGTGAGTGTGCCTCGAGCTGTTCTAAGGAAGCGGCGGCAGGTGCTGCCGTTGCCTCCGCCGGCACCTATGCCGCCTGTATGGCCAAGTGTAACGCCGCGATTGCGGCCGAATGTAGTACCTGCGAAGCGGCCATGAAGGCCTTCGCGCTCAGCTTGGTAAAAAACCAAGCACTCCTGGTTTCAGTCGGCCCATCAACGGATAAGAGTGATCCCATCAATGACATTAATATTGATGCCCAGACATTGCACACCACCTGTCTTCAAGGTGCGAGTACTTCCCATGCGGACTGTATCATAGGAGCCGGCGTTGGAGCAGCGCTGGCCGACATGCAAAAAGAGCTTGGCACATCAGCGGCAAAGAAAGCCGTGACCTCGGCGCAAAATAAAACCTTGGGTCTTTCTCGGTTTCCCGTGATTGGCACCTGGCTTGAGGCCCAGGCCCAGCAAAGGGCCAATGAGCTGACGCAGAAAATGACGAGCGCGGGACGGAAGGCCGAGGAGGCCGCAAAAAAGGTTGATTCCGCCGCCACCTCACTGGGGCTGGCCCATGCTCCCGTGATTTCCAAAGAAACCTCGGAAACCTGCCAAAGTGCAAGCTACATGAACGCGGAGGAATTTATCGGGTGTCCCGGCGCGGTTGAAATTCCAGGTTTTGTCTACAGTTCACCCGAAGAACTCAAAAAGCATTCTCCCTGGTTTAAGTTTCTGATGAATGATGTGTACGCTCAGAATCAGGACACCGAAGGTGGAAAGTTAGCGCTCCTGGATAAAACTAAAAATGCCGACGCCAACGAGGAGAGGGCCTCCAGCATCATAGGATTTACTTTTTTTGGCATCATCGTGGTTGCCGGCCTGATTACAAAAGGTTTTTTCACCTGGTTCAACCGCTATCTCGGCCTGCCCTATATCCGTGTGGTGCTATTTGGGGTGGTTGGAAGTGCCGCCCTGGCGACGGCGGCGGTCAGCTATTCAATCGAGAAAACCATGGAGGAAAACATTAAGCGCATTGACGATATTTTAAACGGCAAGCAACTGAGCGCTGGTTTTGTCTCCACTCCGAGCGCCACGCGTATCCCCTATAGCAATATTATTCCGTCGATAGATGACGACGCCAAACCTCTTCCGCTGACCCAAAAAAATGCCTTCCCGTGCCTCCATGGCGATGGCAAAGGCAACTGCCTTGACTCGAGTGGACCTGCACAGGCGGAGCTCTCTCTCTTGAATCTCGATGCCGACACCCTGATGGCGGCAGGACTTGCCATCAGAGCGGCCGATGGCGTGGGCGGTAAGAAATCCACTGACCGGGGAACGATCAAGAATACCGGAACCCTGGCCTCTGCCGCCAAAAGAATGCATAAGAGGGCGACCGATTTGAGAAATCTCCTCAACCGCAAGCTCACCGAGGCCAGACTACCTGCCATTGACTTTGCCACCCATGAAAAACTCTTCGCGGACCTTATTGAAAAAAGCATGAAGGCGGTCTCCCCCAAAAACAGCACTCAGATTGCCTCGCTGGCCGATCAGATCAGAAATCTTGAACCTCCCGCCGAGCTATCAAAAAAAGAAGGGAAGACCACCGAATCGGCCTATCATGATCTTATGACCAAGGCCGCCCTGCCCGCCGGGGTGAGCGGCAGTCAGCTCGATGATCTTCTGAAGGCCAATTATGAGTACCAGGGCGAAACCCAGGATCAGGAGCTGGCCAGATTGGCGGGTGAGCAGAAATTTGATATTCCGAAAAATGATGTGATCGAGGAAAAATCCGAAGACCTCTTCAAGATGATCACCATTCGCTATTTCAAGTCGGCCTATCCGGTGTTTTTTCAGGAAGAAAAATAGTTAGGTCCGGGACGGTGTGTAAAAGCTAATACTTGCCTGTTTTAACCGGCCAAGAACCCTGTAAAAAACACAAAATCTCAGTGAAATCTTCATCTTTCATTGGGAATAGGATATGCAGAGTTATTAAGGAAAGGAATATGGATCTAGGCGCAGTACTTTTGGCCCTCACAGTCAGCATAGGACTCAAAATCCCTATCATGCTGATCACCGCCGCTTTAATTTATCGCATGTTCCGGTCCACCCAAACTTCCCCGCCTAAAAAGTTATGGGCGGTCATTCCGAAAGAGCATCGCCAGGAATTTAAATGGCTGTATCTCTCGCTCATCTGCTTTTTTATCTCTGAGACCTTCTGCGGGGTGGAAACCTGGATCTTGATGCGTTCGGACGCCACCATGCGCGCCATTCACGCTCTGTCTTCATCCACCGGAATGGGCCTTTTTGCCGTCGGACTCTATCTGCTGTTTAATAAAAAAGTTATTTTTTATGCCGAAAAAAAATGTGTGTTAAATAAAATGTGCAAAGGTTGCACTCTGCTTGCGGGTGAAACTTGCAAGTTTAACTCCACCGTTTTGATTTTTGGAACTTTTATTTTTCTGGCGATCTTCCCGCCCTTCTTTGTCTCCACTGATCTGCTGACGGCCGACCCCACCAAATTTATCTTGCCTTTTACCGGCCTGAATAGCTGGTATGATCTGACTCTGGTGCCTTATTTAAAAACCCTTGACCCCAGCTATAAAACCATCGGGGTGGCCTTCTTCCTTCCCACCAGCACCCAGATTTTAGAAAACAAAATCCTCCCGGGGATCGTGGGCGTCATTGTGGTGACGGGGATGATGCTCTTTTCGTCCAAGAAACTTAAGCTGAAGCTCATGGGGCTCAATACCATTCTCTTTGGCGCAGGCATGCTGTGCTACACCTATTTCGAGATTATCTTGAATCGTCTGGTGGGTGATCTCTTCTTGGGTGCCATCGGGCATGAGATTGGCGAATTCGTTTTTCTCTTTCTCTTGACCGAGTTTCTGACCGTGACTTTCAGGCCGAATGTGGCGACGGAGGCGGCTACGCCCCCATTATGTGCGCCCCACTATCCACAAAGTGAATCGAACCAGTCACCCTCTTAGAGAGATCACTGGCGAGAAAGGCCGCCAACCCACCCACATCATCAATCGTGATATTTTGTCGCAGGGGAGTTTTTTCTTCGATCATCTTCAGGGCCTCATTAAAGTTCCCGAAGGCCGAGGAGGCCAGGGTTTTAAGCGGCCCGGCGGAGATGGCATTGACGCGAATTTTTTCCGGGCCTAAATCATGGGATAGGTAGCGCACACAACTCTCCAGCGCCGCCTTGGCAGGGCCCATGATGCCGTAACCGGGGAGCACGCGATCGCCTCCCAGGTAAGAAAGGGTCATGATACTTCCGCCATTCGCCTGCATGAGCGGACGGGCGTGGCGGGAAACTTCAATCAAGGAGTAGGCACTGATCCCCATGGTGGAGAGAAAGTCGGCCTTGGAGGCGAGATGAAAACGGTTTTCCAAGGCCTGCATGGGGGCAAAGGCAATGGAGTGGACCAGGATATCAAAGGTAGACCAATCCTGAGCGATGTGGCCAAAGAGACCTTTCACGGAATTTTCGTCGGAGACGTCACACAGGTGAATTTTTTCAACGATACGCCCCTCTTCCGTGCGTTCAATTTTTTGCTTGAGTCGTTCTTCCTGGCATGAGATACGCACCAACGCCCCTTCCGCGTGAAAGGAGCGGGCGATTCCCCAGGCAATACTGCGCTGATTGGCCACGCCTAAAATCAGCGCCTTTTTTCCAGCTAAGATTCCCACGAGGGCCCCCTATAAGAACAGATCCATCCAGGTGCTAAACAGTGGCAGGGCGTTGTCATGAGACAGAATCTCCATGGCCAATTTCAAATCCTGCAGCGAACGGGCCTTGGGGAAAATGCCGGCCATGGTGTAATCGGGCAAAGAATCTGGCGCATCTCCGTAGAGGAAGAGCGGCAGGCGGTCTTTTTTCGATCGCGCGCGATGGAAATTTTCCGGCCTTGGCATCAGACGTTTCAAATCGCGGATGGAGGCATTGGCGGGGTTGTACAGCTCGGCCAAGTTCAGCTCAAAAGACTGAGTGAAAAAAGGATCGTTAAACATCTGCGGGCCGGTGGCCACCAGAAGGCGCTGGCGTTTTTCCAGGCTTGCCTTGTTGGCCAGGGTCAGCGTTAAGAGCCAGCTTGGCGAAACAATATATTTATTTTCCTTTCCAAAATCTTTCGAAATCTCAAGGCCCTTCACGGCGCGAATGCGATGCTTAACCGACGCCAGAGAATGATCGCGAGAGTGAACCAGCAGATATTTATCCTTCACCTTGGAATCGCGCATGGTAAACAGATTGCGATACTGATCTTTGATAATTTCCTTATAAAAGTCCCGGGCCAAAATAGCCTCGGTGTAGTGGGTTTTAAAAAGCCGGTCGACCAGGCCGCGAACGGCATATTTGCGAACATACTTTTTGCGCAAGCTATCGATGCCATCAAAGTTATAGCTGGCCCAGTAGCACATGGAGGCCTGAAAGCGATGGAGATCGGCCAGCACCCAATGAATATGATCGGTGGTGACTTCCAGATAACGATTTTTAGGATTAATCAGCTTTTCCGCCTTCTGCTCACCTAGAAGCAGCGCCAGATCAAAGGTGAAAATGGTCTTATTCAGATCATCGCCGCCATCGCCCTTCACGGCATCATTTAAAATTTGGATGGCCGATTCAACTTCCGGATACACCTTGCTGATATAGTAATTTTGCAGCTCGCTGTAGCGCTTGATCTTTTTGACATCGTTTTTTTCGGTCTGCCCGAAGACATAGTCGAAAATTGGTTTAAAATGTGGTCCGATGCGATAGAGATTGGAATTCAGCTTGCGAATCAAGCCAACCGTGACCAGCTCACTTTGAGAGAGGCCGTTATCGCCGGAGTTCAGACGGTCCACGATTCCTTCCGTGGCCTTGAAGGCCTTGATCATGCCGCGATAAACCTGCATCGCCTTATCACCGGGATTTTCCTTGGCCAATCGCTCAGTTAACGCCACCACTTCCTTGACATCGGCAACCGACGAAATGGCCTTGATTTTCTCATCCACCTGCGAGGTTAAAAGGGAGTTGGGGCCTGAAGCTGGACGACGGATAGACGTGCCGGAGTTGTCGCCTACTGTAGCACTTTTGTTTCCGGTACAGCCCACCAGCGAAATGAGTATCGCCACACAAATCCATGAAGCTCGCATTTTTAACAATCCTTTGTTAAGTGGATGATAATAACCTCTTAATGGTATGCGCTTTTAGTTTAGGAAGAAAGACTGATTTTTTTGCGCAAAAATTTTCCATCGCGCAGAATAAGGAGAAACGCAGGATTAAAGACCATGTCGGACAGCAACGCCAGAAAAAGTCCGATCATCAAAAAGATGGCAATGTTGTGGAAGAGCCGGAAATCTGTAAGGAAAAAGGTGGGAAAGGCGCAGAAGAAGAGATAGGTACTCCGAGTCATGGGCGCATACATGGCATAGAGCGACCGTTTTACTCGACTTTCGTTTTTTGT
Source organism: Bdellovibrionales bacterium GWA2_49_15 (assembly GCA_001769855.1). Lineage (GTDB taxonomy): Bacteria > Bdellovibrionota > Bacteriovoracia > Bacteriovoracales > Bacteriovoracaceae > GWA2-49-15. The sequence goes on from MEPP01000009.1 coordinate 23,182, forward strand.
CCGATCATTTGTATGAAGTAAATAGTGGAGAAAATGAATCGTATCATCCACGCCGATTCCTAAAACGGCTGAATTTAGAATGACCAAATTGTAATCAATGGGAACATCAAAGTAGGCGGCAACCCCGTACATCGCCACCAGGGGAAAGAGATTAGGCACCATGGCGAGAAGGGCCAGACGAAAGGATTTATAATAAACCACGAAACTTAAGTAGATCCCCAAGACGGTCAGGAGCAGAGAGAAATAAAAGCTCTCAAAGATCATCACCATGACACCCAAACGAACCTTGGTGTAACCGGTGATCTCATGGCGAAAATGTCCGGCATACTTGGGTTGCTCCAGAATGCCACGAATCTGGGAGCAGGTTTTGTCTATCTCCTGAGAGTTCAGGGAGCGTAGGCGAACAATCCATCGCAGCTGATTTTTGAAAAATGGAAAAAGATTTTTAAAAAGGCCGGAGTCACGCATGGCACGCAGGGAATTCTCGAAATCCCCCTGTTCGCTAGGGGTGGTTGCCTGCATAAATTGACGAATCACCGTGGTGCTGGCGATTCCCGTGACATTTTCCAAGGCCCGCAGCTCTAGGTCGAGGTCCTGTAATAATTTTTGCTCCTGGGGAGATTCCAGCTTTTCACTGTCGCCCAGGAGCAGAAGCTCCAGGTTGCCGGCAAAGCCGAAATCTTGCTTGAAGGCCTGGACTGATTTTGTAAGCGGATGATCTTTCGTGAACACCTCCAAAAAACTATCTTGAAAGGTCAGGCGGGAGAGCGAGGCGATGGACAGGATTCCAAGGATGAAATAGGTCGCCACGATTTTCCAGCGGCGCGGCCGAATGTATTTATACAGGAGATGAGGCTGCCTCAGATAACGGTTGGACTTTAAAGGTGGAATCTTCACATTAAAGACTTTAATCAAGGTAGGTAGAAAATAAAAAGTGCTCAGGAAGGCCACCACGGTACCGCAGCAGCAATACAACCCGAAGTTAAAAACTGGGACGATTTCAGAAAAGAGCAGTGAGGCCAGCCCGATAAAGGTGGTGATCGAGGTCATGAAACACGGCCAAAAAATCTTGGCCCCCCCGCTCTCGCCTTCTTTCTGTAAGGCGCTGAAGTAGTGAACCAGGTCCGAGGTGGCGATGACAAAAACAAAGAAGAGAGACATGCTCGCCAGAGGACTCAAAGATTTCTCCCACCAGGCAATAAAAAGCACCGTTCCGAGATAGCTCATGCCGATGATGAAAAGGGCCGAGGCCGCCACGCCCCAGGAACGAAAGAAAAAATAAAAGGACAGCAAGATGAGCAAGATAAACACCGGTAGAACCTGGAGATTGCTCTTTTGTATCTCGAGCTGAAACTGAGTTTGCTGATAGAGATCCCCCAAGATGTGATAGGTATACGAGGACTTGGTATTGTGCTGTTCCAAAATGCTGTAAATCTCGGCCAAAATATTCTTACTCAGCCGTCGATCAAAGTTGGTTTGCAAGACGACGGTTAGCAAAAAGGCATTGCGCTCCTGATTGACATACATTCCCTGAAAAAGCTGATTATCAAGATAACCTGCGCTTTCCGGTTTGAGCGTTCCGTCCACCGCCAAGAAACTCTCCAGCTTGAAATGCGGTCCCACAGCTTTGGGATATTGGGCGCTGGTGAGATCAAAGACGTCATTGACAAAGCGGATGGTTAAAAGCTCTTGGCGAATTTTTTTAATCGCCTGAATGCTCTCCGCCCACGGCGTCTCACGGCCGGTATGTAAGGAGATATAGAGCTTGTTCTCATCATCATAATCGTGCACAAAAGTTTCGTAGTTTTTTCGCAGCGGATGCTCAGGGGCGATGGCGGTGATGAGTCGATAGGGTTTCACCTGCTCCCTTAAAAAAAAGGCGGAGAAGATAATCGCCAGCAGACTCACCAGGATGACCAAGACTCTTCCAACCCATTTCATACCTTCGGTATTATAGGGGAAGTTCAGGAATAATCAAACTCATGAGAATCTGACTGCCCTCTTGATTGAAGTGCAGTCCATCCACGGTCAAAGCAAAACCGTAGTCGGAGGCAATGGAGGATAGCTCCTGCCCCAAGAGATATCGGCGAACGCCCACCATGGTGCCACGGCTTAAATAGGGATTGTCATAGGGCCGCTTACTGGTTTTGAGCGCATTGATGGTCGCCGCCATCTTCTCAAAGAAAGGCAGATACTTCACGGCATGAACGGCAGAAATCTCGGCGATAGCGCGATTGTAGGCCTTGATCCTGGTATTGATTAAATCATTCTCATCATCCCCCATCATGGGAATGGAAATCACAAAAACTTGGCCGACGGCACTTAAGGTTTCCACCATGCGCTTATACGACTCTTGAAATTCAGGAGGGGGAGACTGACAGTCGGGGCAATCCAGAACATCATTGCTCCCAACCAGGAGATAAATCTGTTCAGGCGCCACCTTCGTGACCTCGTCAAGTCGCTCTAACAGATCGGCGGCCGTATCCCCATTGTGCCCGAGATTGATCATCTCAAAGTTGGAAACGTCGTTTTGCAAGGCCGCGACAAAATCAACGCCAATTCTTCCATGGACATGGCTATCGCCAAAAAAGACAATTTTCCGAGGCAGGGATTCCCGATTAATAAAGTTGCCCTTGGGGTGCTGATACATCTTGTAGACAAAATATAAAATAAGGGCGGAGAAAAGGCCCAAAACCAGAATTATGACCCATTTGGCATGCATGCTTTTCATGATCTCACTTTTGATGAGACTTTTACAATGCTTGGTTTCATTCAATTCAAATTTGTGACAAAATGTGAAGGAGGAAAAGACGATGCGATTTACCGCCTTGATTGTCGATGATCAACCTTCCGAAATTCGCCTGATCCAAAATGTCTTGGAGGCCAGGGGCTTTGACACCGTTTCGGCCGCCTCCACCACCGAAGCCACCCAGCTGCTTTACTCAACCTGTCCCCATCTCCTCATCATCGATATCGTGCTGGGCAAAGAGCAGAACGGATTAGACTGGCTCAAAGAAGTCAGAAGCGGTCCCTTCAAAAAAATCTCCGTGATTATGATGACCTCATCAAAGCAGACCGATGATGTCAGAACGGCACTTAACCTCAGCATTGACGATTACATTATCAAGCCGGCGGATTTCAATGTCCTTTCGAAGAAACTGTTTAAGATCGCCCAGCGCCTGGAAACGGAGTCGATCTATCGCTATCGCGCGGCCACGGAGAAAGGACATAAGGTCAAGGTCATCACGCCGGCCTACATCATGGCCATCAGTGAGCAGGGGCTGGTGCTCTCCAGTTTTTTAGCCAATAACGGCCCGACGGATTCCATCACGATCCAAACCAATTTTTTTTACAACCTGGGCATTGCCACTCCTCGACAAATTACCTTTCTGAATAAGGATGGCGAACCCCATCAAAAATACCTTGGTACCCCCCTTCGAAACTACTGCCTGGTTAAGGGTTGGCAAGAAGTGGATCTTCAAAGAATCAGAAAATGGACGTCGGATGAAAAACTGAAGAGGTCGTTTTGATGAAGGCCACCAAAAGAACCTATACCTTCGGATTGGTGGAAGATCAGGAAATGCAGTCCCGCTTTGTGAAGGGCAGTTTGCAAACGCTCTTCCCCGGCTCCCAGGTCCTCGTGGCCTCGACGGTTGCAGAAGGCACGGAGCTGGTGGCCAAAAATAAACTGGATATCCTGATCTTAGATGTCCATCTGGGCAAGGAACATTGCCAAGATTTGCTGATCAAATTTCCGGCGGAGAAAAGAGGTTTTCCGGTCATCATCATGACCGCGGACAAGACGGAAGAAACCTTAAATCTCATGTTTAAGCTGGGGGTGAGTGACATTGTCACCAAGCCTCTTGACCCTTACCACTTCGAGGCCAAGCTCAGAAGCCTGCTCACCGGCCAGTATATTTCCCCACTTTATTTTTTTGGCAAGGACACCGGCATCGGCAAGGCCGATTTGAGTTTTAATCTGGAAATTATCGAGGCCACCGAGCAGTTCTTTAAATTAAAGTCAAACATCGTGATTGGCGTTGGCACCCAGATTCAGCTCGACCTTCATGGCATGGTCATTCCCGCCAAGGTGACTGATAACGAACGTGTTCCCGAGCAAGATTATTTTATCTGCCACTGTACCGTGTTGTCGGACCTCATGGACGCTAAACAGAAGGCCTTTTTGAGGGGCAATCTCCTTCGCATGACCTAATTATCCGGCCGTCTCCACATTTCCCCCATTCTCCTGCCACAGTTGCCTTGTACACTTCGTCGTATCGCGGGAGATGTCTATGTATCAAATCTCATTGAACATTCTGGTGGTGGAAGATGACCGTTTCATGGAGGCCCTGGTAAGACATATGACTAAGAATATCAGCAATAAAATCATGATGGACTGGGATACGACGGTGGATGCGGCCCTTAAGAGATGTAAGGCGATTGAAAAAAAGCTGGATTCCACCGCCAACTTTTACGATCTGGTACTGATTGACATTTATACTCCGGGAGAGGCCACGGGGATTGATTTGTACAAGTATATCCAGGAGAACCTTTCCTTCATGCCTTGTGTGATGATGTCCTCCATGAGCGTCGCCGAGTACTGTAGAGAAATAGACCAGTTATCCCTGAGCCGACCGCCCTTCCTCGCCAAGCCTTTTTATCTCCAGGATCTAAGGCAAGTGATAGACAACATCCTATTGCCTAAATCCTTTGCCGCCTGATCTTAAGTTTTGGTTTTAAGAGGTCGATAGAACATTAATTGGGAAGAAAAAAATGGAAAGTATTTTCATCGTAGACGACGGCGAAGACATTCAAAGAATCCTAAAAAGCGCCCTCAACAGGCATAAGCTGATTTTTTGCAGTACCCTGGGGGAAGCCCGTGCCATGCTGGCCCTGTCACCTAAAGTTGAGCTTTTTGTTTTAGATTTATCCCTGCCCGACGGCAATGGCCTCGACCTGTGCATGGAAGTTCAAAATATCCCCCAGTATTCCCAAACTCCCATCATTTTTCTGACCGGGAAGAATGAAACGCGGGATAAAATCACCGGGCTCTCCCTGGGCATTGATGACTACATTACCAAGCCCTTTGACCCGGTGGAGCTCAGAATCAGAGTTGATCTTCGAATCAAAAAACACCTCGAGCGCCTGGTTCAGGAACAAACCCTGGTTAAGCATGATCTTGAGCTGAATATCTCCCGCCAGAAGGCCTTCTGGAACAGTGATGGAGCGCAGGAAGATCTGCAACTCACCGCCTTTGAATTCAAGCTTCTCGTCTATCTGGCCCAGCATGAGGAGCACGTTCTCTCACGGGAGCAGCTTATCTCGGGAGTTTGGGGCGAGGACAGGCAGCTGATTGATCGTACCATTGACAGCCACATGAGCAATCTACGCAAGAAAATCGCGCCCACGACCTTCACCATCAAGTCAGTGTACGGTGAGGGTTATCGCTTTCTACATCACATAGACATTAAGACAAAAAAAGCGGCTTGAGCTATCATAAATTAATATTTAACATCCCCTACTCCCCACAAGGCGCCTATGAAAATCAAGCGTGCAAAATCCACGGCCAACTTTGATAGTGTCTGCTTGACCACTCCTGATTTAATCTGCATCGCCGGCTTTGACGGCAAATTAAAAACAGTCAACCCCGCCTGGACCTCAATCCTGGGCTGGACCAAAAACGAATTGCTTACCATGCCTTATATGGAGCTGGTTCATCCCGATGATGTGGTCAGAGTCCTGACCGAAATTAAAAAGTTGAAAAGTGGAAAATCCGCCATCTTTTACTCCCGCTGCCGAACCAGCAAGGGCAACTTTCTTGTTTTTCATTGGAGTGCGGTCACGGGCGAAAAAGAAAAAACCATGTACGTCACCGGCCGCCAGCAACAAAGTCCGGAGGCCTGCGCGGGATGTATCAACCACGTCCTGACCAAGATCTTCAGCCCAAGCGAGCGAAATGAACGCCTCAAGAAACGCCTCGATCAGGCCAAGGCCAAAGCGAAAACGGATACCACCGCCCAGGACCCGATTCTCACCCAGCAAATCGCCGCGCTCAATGTGTCCAATATAGTCACGATCACCGACCCCTCTGGCGTGATCAAGTTCGTCAATGATTACTTCTGTCAGCTCAGCGGGTATACCAAACAGGAATTAATCGGACAGACTCCCGCCATCATGAACTCGAAGTATCATCCTAAATCCTTCTTTGCCGATCTCTGGCGCACTATTAAACAGGGAAATGTTTGGCAAGGGCAAATCAGAAACAGACGCAAAGATAAAAGTTTCTTCTGGGTCGATACCGTCATTGTTCCCTTCAAAGATAAAAAAGGTCAAATTGCCGAATTTGTCTCCATCCATAAGGATATAACCGAGCTGACCATTCTACGAGAGCAAGCTGAGGCGACCACCAGGCTCAAGTCAGAACTTTTGGCCAACGTCAGCCATGAGTTGCGCACTCCCATGAACGGTATTTTAGGCATGGCCAATCTCTTAAGTGAAACAATGATCAGCAATCAACAGCATGAGTATATTAGTGCCATCAAGCAGTCCGGTGAGGCCCTGCTCGCCATTGTAAATAACATCTTGGATATGTCCAAGATCGAGGCCGGAAAAATGGCGCTGGAGTCGGCAACTTTTAACATCGGCCACCTCTGTCAGGAGGTGTTGGCGCTTTTACAACCATCGGTTCAGCAGAAAGCGCTGTCCCTCAGCTATGAAGAGGAGGCCGAATTGCCCAAGATGTGGATTGGAGATTTTGGAAGAATCAGGCAAATCCTTATCAATATTCTGGGTAACTCCATTAAATTTACCGAGACCGGCTTTGTCAAACTGTCCACCTCTCTTTGGAAGCGCAAAAGAGTGCTCATGGGTGTCCGCTTTATCATTGAAGACTCCGGCATCGGGATCGATGAGGACTTTAAGAAGAGAATGTTTCAGACTTTTGAGCAGGCCGATATTTCAATTACCAAAAAATATGGCGGAACAGGCCTCGGATTATCGATCTGTAAAAAATTGATTGAGATGATGGAAGGCAAGATTAAGGTTGAAAGCAGGCCAGGCGGAGGCTCGCAGTTCGTGGTTGATATTCCCCTTTTGCGAGATAGAAAAACGGCCATCTCACCTGAGTACACGAGCACAAAAAAAATCTATCAGCAATTTAAAGGACGAGTGCTCGTGGCCGAGGACAATGCCATTAACCAAAGAGTCGCCAAAGATATGCTTAGCAAGTACGGCCTAAGTATTGATCTCGTTGGCAACGGTTTGGAGGCCGTCAAAGCATGCTCCACGTTTGTCTATGACATGATTTTTATGGATTGTATAATGCCGGAAATGGATGGCCTTCAGGCCACACAGATTATTCGCGCGGATGCTAAAAATCGCAACCGCCAGACACCTATCGTCGCCATGACCGCCAATGCCATGGTGGGTGATCGCGCCAACTGCATCACGGCGGGCATGAATGACTATTTATCCAAACCCATCGATACAATCCTCTTGGAAAAATGTCTGCACCTGTGGCTCAAAAAATCTGAATCACACGCCGTGATACGCCCGAGGAGACAGTCCGAGCTTGATCAAAGCGCCCTGGACAAACTCAAGGAGATGGAAGCGGCCGGGGATACGAACCTGATTAAAGATCTGGTGGAAATGTTTTTGAAAACCGCCCAGCTCAATATCTCAAAGCTGGAAAAGGCGGTGCAGGCGAAGGACTTCAAAGAAATTACCTATACCGCCCATAGCATGAAATCCAGTTGCGCCACCTTGGGTCTGCTCAAGCTGAGCGCGCTTTTAAATCAGATCGAGGAAACGGCCAGGAAAGAGGAGGCCACACCTCTCAACAGCTTGGTCTCCCAAATTATCAACGCTTATCCGAGTGGCAAGGCGGCCTTGCAGGAATTACTACCGTAGCTAGGACTTCATATACATGGAGTCAATCACGCTCTCATAATTTTTCTCAATCATGGCGCGCTTCATCTTCATGGTCGGCGTCATCTCGCCCTTTTCAATGGAAAAATCCCGATCCAGAATTTCAAAATATTTGATTCGCTCATAGCCGGCCAGGGACAGATTCACCTCTTCAATTTTTTGATTGATGGTCTCTTTGATCTCCGGATTCAGCTTAACCCCTTCCGCCAGGGTTAAAAGCATGGAAAAATATTTTCTCCCGTCACCCACCATGCAGGCCTGGGCGATCAACGGACTGGCCTTGGTCTTGATCTTGTCTTCGATCGGCACAGGCGCCACCATCTTACCCCCTGATGACTTCATAATTTCTTTTTTGCGCCCGACAATTTTAAGCAGCTCTCTTTCACCCAGCTTGCCTAAGTCTCCGCTGTGGAGCCAGCCATCAATCAAAGTTTCGGCCGTGGCCTCAGGCTTATTGTAATAGCCCAGGAAGACGTGGCGACCTCTGGTACAAATCTCACCATCCTCCAAAATTTTAAATTCTGTATTGGGAACAGGCAGGCCGACGGTTCCGGCCGACTCAACTCCGGGGCGAGTCATGCTGATTAAACCGGTTGACTCGGTTTGCCCGTAGACCTCCAAAATATTGATCCCAAGCCCGGCAAACCAGCTTGAAACATAGGCAGGAAGCGAGGCCGCTCCCGAGGCCGCCAGCTTGACCTGATCCAGACCCATGGCCTTTTTTATCTTGGACAGCACCAACTTATTGGCGAGAAAAAACTGCAGCTCATCCGCCACTGTGAGTGGCCCACCGGCAAATTTTTTTCTGGCGATCTTCTGCCCCGTTTGCAGGGACCACTCCGCCAGGATTTTTTTGAGTCCCTTGGCGCTGGCGAGTTTTTGTCTGACTCCCTCCACCATCTTTTCCCAAAGACGCGGCACCGATAGAAGCAGGACGGGCCGAACCTCTGTCAACTCGGCGGCGATATTTTCAAAGCCGGAGCAGTAATCCACCCGCAGCTGGCAGGTGAGTCCGGCACCGATATTTTGAATCTTCTCAGCAATGTGACAGAGGGGCAAAAAGGAAAAGGTATTCCCCATGCGCTTGGTAATTCCCCAAACTGGCATGGCGATGGAAGAGGCATAGGCCAGATTGTCATGGGAGAGCAGGGCCCCCTTGGGGTGACCGGTGGTCCCTGAGGTGTATATTAAAAAGGCCCCTTGCTTGGGGTTGAGACGGTCCAGGTAGCTTTGCAAATTGGCCTGGGCCGCCAGCTTTTTCCCCTCCTCCAGGGCCTGGGCGTAGCTCAAGGCCTGGGGACAAAAAGAGGCATCCCCCTCGAACACCAGCACAATTTTTACATGATCAGGAAGGGAGATCTGGCCTTGATTGGTGGCCTTATCAAAGTAGGTTTTATTTTGAAAAGACAGCAATTTGCATTTTGTATCGCTGAGGACGTAGGTGATGTCACTCAAACTTGCATTGGGGTAGAGACCGGCGGATTTTCCACCAAGCAGCAAAGGAGCCAAGTCCAGATGGACCCACTGAGGACAGTTATAGCTTAAGATGGCCCCCACATCTGCGGCGGTAAAGCCTCTCGACTCCAAAAAGACCGCCAGCCAAAAAACCCTCTCACAATATTCCCGGGCGGTGATCTCCTGCCACTCACCACCATGTTTAAAGCGTTGCGCGACATCCTGAGGATATTCGTCCGCCCAGGCCTTTAAGCGATGTAAAACCGTTTCCATATTTTTCTCCTAAACAAAATTATGACTGCTTTTCGCCAATTTCTCAAATACATTGGAAAGTTCTTTGTAAAAAAAAATGTCCATGGCAGAATCTCCCCTATGAACTCTGAGTTCTTTTTTACCTACGGCCCTTATCTGGTGGTTCTTTCGTCCTTGCTCATCAGTCGCCGCCATTTTCGCCATACCCTTGCCATGACAGGCGCTCTCTGGGCCTTGCTGGCCCAGGACTCCTCACCCCCACTGCAAATTTTTTGGATGGGCATGGCCGGCATTCACGCCCTTTTGCTTATCTATGCCGCCTGGCTGCATATAATGCCACTCCAAGAGGACCATCGAATCATTTATCATCGCTTTTTTAAAAAATTCTCCCGCTCCAATTTCAAAAAGCTGATGGAAATCGGCACCATTCAAAATAAGGCCCATGGCGCACCCTTGACCAAGCAAGGTGAGCAAATGAACTTTGTCATGTGTATGCTCGACGGAAGTGCCGGCGTGATCATTGACGGAGATAAGATCGCGTCTTTGCATAATGGTGATTTTATCGGTGAGATAAGCTTTCTAAGCGGCAACCGTTCTTCCGCCACGGTTCGTACCGAGGTCCTCTCTACCCTGGTGGTGTGGCGGCAAGAGGATCTCAAAGTTCTCTTACGCAACAACCTGAGCTTATTGATCGAATTTAACCGCACCATCGAAAGACAAATCGCCCGCCGCCTCACGAAATCAAAATAATAACTCGTCCAGGGCCTTGGAAAATTCTTCTTTGATATCCTTTTCCACCAGCTGACTTAAGTATTGAAAAAAAGCTTCGCTCTGCGACTGTTTTGAAAATACGGTGTACCCCTTGTCGGCCATTCGCGCCATGAAATCGGCATTGGCGAAAGCGCTGCAGATCACAACCTTTGCCTGATTGTTCTCGTTCTTCTGATTGTCCTTGAGATACCTGAGAATCTCGCCACAATTTTCCTTCCCCAAAAAAACATCAAGGCTGATGGCCTTATACTTTTTTTGCGCCAAAAATTCCTTGGCCTGATCAACCGTTCGAGCACAATCAAACGCCACCCCTTTTCCCTGAAGATGTTTCAGGATGAGGGCCACAAAATCCTCGTCATCTTCCACGATCAACAACTCTTGCTCACCTTCCAAATTTTCCATAGTGACTAATGTAACATTGGCCTGAAAAAGAGCTGAAAGATTTTCTAATTACCTGATATCCGATAGACCGCCACGGCCTTTTCATCAAAAATCTCAATAGAATTACCCTAAAACCTCAGAATGTTGTCAGGTAATAATCGCAATTTTTCCTCATCTCGCTTAAAATACAAGCTATAAACAAAAGCCGAGGTTATCTATGCCCGTGTCACCAAGCTTAAAAGAAGAAGAGTATTTTCACCGATTAGAAATGGAGCTGAAGAAGAAGCGCGAGATCGAGGAGCAGATCGAGGTCAAGGCGCAAGAACGCAAAAGACTCAAAGAGCTACACCACATGTCCTGCCCGAAATGCGGAATGAAGTTAATGTCCCTCGACTATAAAGGGATTGAGATAGACGAATGTTCCTCATGCAAAGGGATCTGGCTTGATGCCAATGAGCTGGAGCAGATCATGACCATGGAAAAGGGAACTTTGAACCGCTTGCTCAAGATTTTCAAATCCTAGGGATGGGGGCCAAAGGCACACTCTTCACGATTGTGACTTTGCTGTCCGCTTCAGGGCATGGCGCTGAAATTGACTCCTTCACCCCAAGGTTTAAAAAGTTCCCCGATGGCCTGCCCGCCATCAATCGCGAAGTAAATAAGCGCATTGGCAAGGCCTTGGAAATGGCGAACCAGGTTTCTTCCTGCAACCCCCTCATCCTGGAAGCGCTCTTGGGTGGCCAGCTCTTAAGCCCCTTTTACGGACAGATCGAGAATTATGCCAATACCTCTGAAAACGTACCGCGTTTTCGAGTGCTGATCGACGACTCCATCTATCGCAACTTGCCCCAATTTAACTTCATGCTCATGAGCATTGGGGAGTCCCTTTTCGGTTTTGGAAACGTCATTCATGAAAATAGATTGCTCATCGGTACTGACAAGTTCGGCCATTTTTTTGACGAAGGTCACCGTTTCTACGGCGACCTAAATAGCGAGGCCACAAATCTTGACGAGGTCCTGGGCCAAAGTGAAAGCACCGAGGAAGGCATTTACGGACGTGCCGTCGGTGGCGTTAAGTCCTATGCTGATCTGGTGGCCAACTATCACGGCATGCATTTCTGGTCAGAGATGCTCCAGGCAAAGTTTAAAACCGGGCGTCGCTATTTAAAATGCGTGCACGAACACTGGGTCCAGATTCGCCAGTTTAATTTCCGCGATTATGTTGATCCGGGCTGGGACGAGGGAGTCAACTGCAGTGAGTATCAGAGTCCCGAGTACGAGCTGGCGGTGATGTCGACGATCGCCACCCTCCCCTATGAAGACGTCCGCCCCTCCCGCTGTCCGGTCTATCCGGAAGAGTGCCCGACCATCACTCACAAATACGGCCGCCTGGCCCCGAGGTTAATTGGGCCCAAGTGTCGGACGACAAAAGAAGAATAAACTTCTACTGACAGTACTTCTTCGAATATCTTTGCATGGCGAACGATTTCATCTCTTCCCAAACGATGCGCAGTCGTTCCTCGGGCACCGGCAGGGTTTCGAGAATATCCATGGGGAGGTCCTGAAGAGCAAGACCATTCTTGTTGTGGTTAAAATGTTTTTCATAGACGGCGAGGCAGCGGGCAATCACCAGGGTACTGGAAAATTTTTGAATGAGCCCGCTATAATCCACGCAGGGGCAGTTGGGCCGCCCCTTACAGTGACTCTCCTGATCGGTATTATAGGCGGGGAACTGCTGGCACCATTTGGCTGCATGCAGGGACTTATTAATGGCCACGGTGTCGAGAACTTCTTCCTTGAGGAGTGGCAGGAAATTCGGCCAGCCCGGATGCTTGGGAGTATCGTGTGCTTGAGTGGTAATTCCTCTGGCAAAATGATTCATCAGAAAACCCAAACCTTGCTCAAAGTTTTCAAACTTCATAAAGCTACTGGTGCCGTCGGGACGCTGGTAATCACCTCCCAGCCCCCAAAAGTTGTTATTGGCCCGGGTCTTGGTAAGGTCCCAGCCCGATTCGGCCCGCATCTGGCCCAGTAAAAAAAGCGCCCCGTCCACACTCACCGTCTCGCGCTCATATTTTTGCACCTTTCGCCCTACGCGATAGCGGTGCTCTTCGTTTATAAATCGCAGGCGATAGTAATAATCTGTGGCAAAATTTAAGCAGAATTTTTTTTCAACCGGAGTGAAATAAGTCGGAGCCTTATAGGTGCACGATCCGCCCAAGGCATCTTTGAGAAGGAACAAAAGTCCCAAGAGCACCAGCATGAAATCTCCAAAATCCCCAGACCTTAAGGATAATGGCAAACCCTCCCGGGCAAAGGCCACTCTGTAATTTTGACAGCTTTCGTGCTTTCAGTGTGTTAACGATTGGGCCTTGGCACAGCAACGGAAGCCGGTTTGGTAATAGCGATGCTTGGGCCCATGGGCCCGCTCGGCCATCTGACAGCGTGCCTGGACGGGCGCCCAGTAGCCTCCTTTAAGGGTAGAGAGGTGCCCATCGGATTCCACCCATTCCTCGATATTGCCGGTTAAATCCATGACCCCAAAAGGACTTACGCATTCTTCCCTTTGACCGGCAACGGTCCCCCGCCAGGTTTTATCCAGCTCCAGCATGGCCTCAAGGGAATAGGGATTGCTCAAAAGCCGCGTGCCATTCACGGCGCTAAGTTTCAGCTGATCAAAGTTGCACTCTCCGTCCACCGGAATTCGATCGGGAAAGCTGGCCCCTGGATCGAGGTAGCGATGATATCCATGGGGGTATGGCAAGGCCGAAGGCCCTTCACAGGCGAAGGTCCACTCATGCTCGCGGCATAAGTGCTTGCCCTGGGCCCGGCATAGGGTCTGAGCGCCCTGATAGGAAACGAGGGTGGCGGGATACTCGCCGGGGATATTGGGAAATTCAAGAATATCAATGCAAAAGGAGAGCTCCCGATGGTGAGCGGAGTCCGGTGCCAGGAGACTTTCATCAAAATGCTGGCAAAGCAGGCCCGGCTTCCAGCCTCGTCCGTCTAAGCAGGCGGCATTTTGTCGGCGCAAGGTATCCGCAGGATCGCGCATGGGCCCCTCAACGAATGCCATACCCAGCGGACAACGGCTGCGCGTGAGTGAACGAAATTTTTCCTGTCGTTTTTCAATTTCGGCCTGAATCTGAGGCGTGGTCGAAAGGAGAAAAACTGAATCAGAGGGCAGCAGGTGCCAGATCTTTTCCTCGACCCCGAACCATTTTACCAGGGCCCATTGCCCGTGGTGCGGACCTTGAATCAGCATGACCAAAATTAACAGCAAACTTTTCATAAAGAAGTGTTAGCCCGCGAGCGTCGAAACAAAAAGCAACACCGCTCCATAATAAAGCGGTAGACCCCATAACTTATTCATGAAAACGCGCGCACGAAACTGATGTCGGGCGACGGAAATATCGGAAATAAAAAACATCACGGCAGCCAAGAGGGTCGTCCGCGAGGCCCCGGCCCCAACCCCACTGGCGGCCACTGCCACCATGGCAGAGATCACCACGATGTAGATATTGACGGGAATAAAGAGCTCTTTGGGGATTTCGGCCCACGGCCAGCGCATGATGAAGAAGATAAAACAAACCTCCGCCAGCACGGCGAGGAGCAACCACCAAAGATTAAAGCTGGCAAAGCTTGAGAAAAAGGCCGCCAGAAAACCTAAGTGCCCGAGGAGAAAGGCCCCCACTCCCATCATAAAATATTTTTTCTCATGGGGAATAAGCAGGATATCTCCGATCATGCAAAAGATGACGGCGCTCAAGATACACCAACCGTAGGGCCCCTTTAACAAGGCCTGGTGCGCCCAGGCCAGGGCGACGAATGAGAAGGAGGCCGAGGTTTTAAACAGCCAGATGCCTAAAGTCCACTGCTTCTTTTCCGCCACGAGGAGGAGAAGCACCAAAAAACCGCAAGCGATATTTAATATTGGTATCAGAAAGTTACCTCTCGGTTGCAAACATATTATGAATTTTTTTATGCTGGTTCTTATCTGCGATAAAAAGCAGAACCGTTCCTGCATTTAAACGCGTCTCCAAGGGAGGATTGTAAATAAAATCGGCCGCGCCCCCGGGAGATTTCAGCGCCATAATGTACAGGCCGCATTCTTCATAAATGCGGGACTCCTGAAGGGACTTACCACAGAAAGGAGAACTTTTGGCCACCACAACCTCTTCGATCCGGGCAGACTTGTCTTTTCCCCGCAACATGCCATCCAAAAAAGTCACCACGTGAGGGCGAAGAATTTCCGAGGCCATGCGCATCCCGCCTATGAAATTGGGACTTACCACATAATCGGCCCCGGCGGTTTTTAGCTTTCCCACCAAGGTGAGATCGATCGCCTTGGACACAATCTTAATCTCATGGTTAAGCATGCGCGCAGAAATGGTAAGAAATAAATTATCTTTGTCGTTGCTTAAGGCCGCAACCAAGCCGTGAGCGCTCTCAATCTTGGCCTCCTTCAACAGCTCATCGCTGGTGGCATCGCCCACCAGCACACAACAATCAGGAAAGAGCCCACGGATCTTGTCACGTTTTGCCGTGTCCGCCTCCAAGACGACAAACTCATGTTTGGAATGCACCATCTCGCTGATGACGTGAATTCCCGTCTCCCCCGCCCCGCAGATAATATAATGCCCTTTCATACGTGCCACTCTCCTTCGCATGGATTGGACTAAAAAAAGCTCTCCCAGCTGCCCCTCTAAAACATAGGCCGTGATGGTTGAGATGGAATACAAGACAAGGCCCATGCCTGCCAGCATGAGCACCATGGTGTAGAGCGTGGCGGTGGGACTATGCTCCACCTGAAAAATATCGCCATAGCCCACGGTAGAGAGCGTAATGGAGGTCATATAGAGCAGTCGCCACCAGGGCTCGTGGGGATAGAGGAGATGATAGCCTAAACTCCCCCCGAAGAGTGTCAGGAAACTCAATAAAAAAGGGAGACGAAGCTTGGTCCAAACTGTTTTGAAATCTAACATAAAACCTATGATTATTATTAAGGTATCCAGAACGATTGGCCATGCCTTTATCCTATAAAAACTACCCGCCCCCTTGTGGCAAATTCCGCTGACGGGCACAATTACGCCTAAATAGTCGACATTCGAGGGTCTTGTGGAATTTTTAAAGTTTTATGTCCTGGCCAGTGAAAATGAACAGCAAGCTGATCAAGACGAGCAGTTGGTTTATTTCAACCGCATTCACATTGTCAGTATCAAGCCCATCAAGATGCTCATTAATCACCACGTGGTTGATGGCTATTGGCTGCGGCTCTCCAATGGGAAAAAATATAAGGCGACCCAGATTCCTGACGAATTTAAAAAACTCTTCAGTGAGACTCCTCACAAGCGCTCACTTAACGTCAAACATTTCCCCGACGACGGGGCCTTGTTGGATGCTCCCACTCCTCAATAATTTTTTAGATAATATCCAGCAGCTTGCGGACAAAATTGGTGGACGAATTCACAACCTGATTGGGAAACTCTTCAGCATTGTTTACGATCGATTTAGGGTTCTTGGCCAGAGCGGTCGTCCGTTCCAGCTCTTTCATAAGTCGTCGCACCTGGGATGCCTCTGAACCATTCTCCCGAATGTATCGAGCATTTTGCATGGGAATAGATTCTGGAATTAAACTAATCTTCATGCTAACCCATCGGACACTTCAAATCAGAACTTTAGAAAAATAATCAAGTATTAAAACGCTGTAATTCTAAGCCGTTAGAAGTCGGCATTTTTGGGAGTGCGAGGAAATGGGACAACATCCCGGATATTTTTCATGCCGGTTATATACATAACCGCTCGCTCAAGACCCAGGCCAAAGCCGGCATGGGGAACACTGCCAAAGCGGCGCAAATCAAAATACCACCACAGGGATTCCTTGTTCATTTTCAGCTCTTCCACTCGCTGCATGAGCTTTCCAAAATCATCTTCCCGCTGACTGCCGCCAATGATCTCGCCCACCCCTGGAACGAGGATATCCATGGCGCGAACGGTTTTCCCGTCGGCATTTTGTTTCATGTAAAAGGCCTTACACTGTTTGGGATAATCGGTGACAATAACCGGGCCCCTGAAGTGAACATCGGTCAGATATTTTTCATGTTCGGTTTGTAACTCGTGCCCCCAGTCGCAGAGATATTCGAATTTTTGGCCGGATTTTTTCACGATCTCCACCGCTTCGGTGTAGGTGATGCGCACGAAGTCCCGATCGCGCACCAGCTCCAAGTTAGCAATCAGGTTTTCTCCCTGCTCCTTCGCCAGCTTGTCTAAAAACTCCATCTCCTTGGCCCCGTGGGTAAGAGCGGCGTTGATGAGAAATTTAATATAATCGGCACCCAACGCCGCATTGTCATCCAGGTCAGCAAAGGCCACCTCCGGTTCGATCATCCAAAACTCCGCCAGGTGGCGGGCGGTATTGCTGTTTTCCGAGCGAAAGGTCGGGCCAAAGGTGTAGACCTTTCCCAGACCCATGGCGAAGCACTCGCCACCCAGCTGGCCGGAGACCGTCAGGTTCGTTTTCTTTCCAAAATAGTCCTGAGAGTAATCCACCTTCCCGCCGGTGGTGGGGAGCTTGTTTAAGTCGAGGGTGGTGACGTTAAACATCTCGCCGGCACCTTCGGCATCCACCGCCGTGATAATAGGACTATGCAGATAGTAAAATCCGCGCTTGGTGAAAAACTCGTGAGTGGCAAAACTTAAAATAGAGCGAAGGCGAAAGACCGCTCCGAAAGTTTGGGTGCGGGGGCGCAGGTGGGCGATCTCGCGCAGATATTCATAAGAGGTGGATTTTTTCTGGAGAGGATACTCCTCATTGGTTTTACAAACCACGTTGGCACTGGTGGCCTGCATTTCCACCGTCTGTCCCTTGCCCTGACTTTTGACCAGCATTCCCTTGAATTCCACACTGGAGCCGAGAAGAAGTCCGGAAACTTCGTCATAGTTGGCCAGCTTTTGATCCACCACAATCTGAAAATTTTCCTGCGTCGATCCGTCATTCATGGCCACAAACGAAAAAGCCTTTCCTTTGCGCACGCTGCGAACCCAGCCGGCAATCATGACTTCCCGGCCGACCAAATCGCCCTTAAAAATCTCCCGAATCGTTGTAAGTTCTTTGAGCATCACAGGTCACCTGCTTTTATAAATTAATAACCGAAAACCACTTTTTTAATATTTTGAATCTGCTCGCGCTTTAAGCGGGCGCCGAATTGAGTCACCACGGTGGAGGCGGCGGCACAGGCCAGCTTTCCGGCCATGGCAAAGCTCTGGTTGGTGGAGAGCGCATAGAGAAAGGCCCCGGCAAAAAGATCGCCGGCCCCGTTGGTATCAATAGCATCAACCTGGGCCGTAACCACATCTATTTCCTTTGAACCGTCAAAGAGCAGCGCCCCTTTCGGACCCTGAGTAATGGCAAAGGTTCGAGCAAAGCGTTTTAACTCACGAAAGGAATCTTCCAGGCCATCTTTCCCGGCGAAGATCTTGGCCTCGCTTTCATTGCAGAAAAGTAAATCGACGCCGGTCCCTATGATCTCGAGGAGACCCTGCTTGAAGTACATGGGCATGGATGAGTCAGAAAAGGTGATGGCGGTTTTAACCCCATGTCGATCGGCCAGAGCTTTGGCGTGGATGGCGGCTTCGCGCCCAAGCGGTGAGGCGACCAGGTAGCCTTCAATATAGAGAATTTTGGAATTTTTTATAATTTCCTCATCCACCTCTAATTTGGAAAAATCCGAGGTGATCCCGAGATGCGTGTTCATGGTGCGCTCGGCATCCGGGGTAATAAAGACCATGCAGCGGCCGGTGGTGCCCTGCGGTCTGCCCTTGCCGGACCAGTTGTTGTGAACCCCTTCGCGCATGAGATCCTGGTAGTAGAAGTCGCCCAGTTCGCAGTTGGCAACTTTGCAGCTATAAAATGAACGCCCGCCCAGTTGCGAGACGGCTATCACGGTATTGGCAGCCGAGCCGCCGCAGGAGCGCTTATGCTGCAGCCCATGAATCGCCTCGATGATCTCATTCTGCCGGGCCTCATCCACCAAGGTCATGAGACCTTTTTCAATCTTCATTTTCTGCAAAAATGAGTCGGTGACTTCAAATTCCATGTCAACAAGGGCATTGCCCAAGCCATAAACGTCGTAGACGGCCATAATATTTTCCTCTTAAAAACCAAACGAGAATAGCAATCTACCCCAAAAAAAGGCTTTTCTCAATAAAGGACTCTTTCGTTTTCTCTACTTCCGGCATAAACTAATATGGTTTTAAAAGGAGGTCCCATGTCACTTGATGAATTTCTCAAAGAAAAACAGGCCCAGGAAGAAGCTAAAGAAGCATCCAAAAAGAAGGACTTCCACGATAAGTGCCTGCTGATTCTTGCCAAGATTAAGGAAAAGAGCGAGGAAAAATATCACGAGCTCTCTCACCTCTTTCATACACGCTTTAGCAGTCCCAACATCCAAAGAAAGGTCATCATGGGATTTTATGCCCAGCTGATGAACGAGATGCATGCACTTAACCCGACTCCGGTGATCACCCAGACCGCCACTCAACTAAAGCAAGGGGTTTCCACCACCTTGGCAAATACCAAGAAAAAGGCCCAGGCCTTAGTCGAAAAGGTTGAGCAAGTGAAAGCGCAAGCCAAAGAGACTAAAACCGACAAGAAACCGGCCAAAAAAGAAGAGGCCAAGAAGCCGGCCGCCAAAGCAGCTGCAAAAAAGGCCCCCGCCAAAAAAGTCCCGGCCAAAAAGGCAAGTCCCGCAACGGCCAAAAAGAAAGCAGTTAAAAGTGCTGGAAAAAGCGTGAAGAAAAAGACCCCGGCCAAGAAAAAGTAATTAGCTCCGGTAATTCTTTTTTAATTTAGCCTAAGGTCCCTCTTGAGTGTTCCCGATAAGTCATATGTGCTGGCATAAAGGCAAGTGCCGATTATTGAGGAATCCATGCTTAATTTTAATCTCCGTGTGACCAGTGATAGTTTAGAGATTATCACCACACTCAATAAGATGTACCACGATCAATCCCCTGTTCTGGTTTGGCAGAATTTGGGTGAACGTCGCATTATCAGAAATGCCGTGATCAGCGCCATTGATTTTGCCGCCGGCAAGGTCATCTTGGTTCCCAATGATCCTCATAAAAGTTTTGATTTTGTCGGACCTCACACGGTTTATATGCGCGGCCAGGAGAAGAGCATTCTTTTTAAACGCGAGAGTGTCAGAATCGACAAGAAACGCATCCTTGTGGATATTCCCAAGGAAGTGAGAATGTTTGAAAAAAGAATCAGTCACCGAATCAAGCTGGGATTCAACTCACCCTATCTTGGAATCATTGAAATCAAAATCAACTCCTCGTCCGACCTGAGAAAAGAATTTTCTTTTAACATCTATGATCTGTCGGCCAAAGGTTTAAGCTTCAACTTCAATTTCAAAGATCAGATCTTCTTCGCCGAAGGAACAGAGATCTATATTTCAAAATTAGGTCAGATCCCTTTCAAGATCCCCATTGAAGGACGGGTGGTCTATCTCAAGAAAATTGAATTTATGAGTTCCGGCGCACGCATCAGTAAGATGAAGATGGGCGTGGCCTTCAAAAAGGCCATCGCAGAAAAAATTCTCCAGTCCTTCCGCTAGGTCTTCTTCCCCAGATCAACCTTCTTTCCTACCGTCAGCTTGGAGAAGCCCCGCGCCAGCTTAGGCGAAAGCCTTTGCATCGCCATCATGGCCTTGCCATTGGCAGTGGGAAAGATCTCCCGCTCACCTGCGGCAATGCCTTCAATAATTCGGCGGGCACAGTCCCCCACTTTGGTGGCCAAAAAAAGAAATTCTTTGGGAAAGCCGTTCTGCTCACCCACCCGCATAATCTTGGTTTCCACAAACCCCGGCGAAACTAAGAGCAGCTTGACCGGCGATTTATTCAGGTCCAGCTCGGTCTGCAAAGACTCGGTGAAACCCGTCACGGCAAACTTGCTGGCGACATAGGCGCTGAGTCCCGGCGACGAGATATGGCCGGCGATGGAGCCGATATTGACGATGCTGCCACTGCCGGTCGGCACCATGTGCTCCAGCCAAAAACGCACACAGGTGACCAGCGCAAAGAAATTAATTTGCATCGTCTGCTCTAATTCTGCTTCGGTGATCTCAGTCATCCCCTTGATGTGGGCGATCCCGGCATTGTTGATCCAGATAGAGGGAACTCCCCGCTCCACCCGCAGCTGCTCCAATCTCTCCTTAAGCGCGACCTTGTCCGCCAGGTCGCACCCCACGCCACGAAACCTGCCGCCACATTCTTTCTCAAGGGAACCAAGACCCGCCTGATCAATATCCAGACCGACAACCGGAAGTCCTTGGGCGCAAAACTGCAGGGCCAGCTCTCGCCCGATTCCACTGGCCGCTCCGGTCACTCCCACAAACCTTGCTTCGCTCACCTCAACCTCTCAGTTTGCCGGCCAGTTTTAATAAACCTTTCAGCGATGGTTTGAACTTATTGTCTTTTCGTTCGGGGGTTTTGGCCCCCATCAGATTGGCCACTCGCATGGCGGAGTAAACGGCATCGTTGTGTAATCCATAGCCAAAATGACTGCCGCAATAATAGGAATTCAAGGTCCCATTTAAGCTGGGCATTCTCTCAATGGCCGCCACCGATTCAAAGCTAAATTTTGGCGTGCGCAGAACCGTTTGAAATTCGATCAGATCCTGTCTAATGGGAAAGTTGGGATGCTGGGTGCTGATTAAATCACTGTCATCGGGCACCTGATGCTCAAAGCGGAGCGCGCCACTGACCGAGGTATTAATTTGTCCGTTTTGATCCCGGGTATAGAGATAGGTGTAGGCCTGAATCAGCTCGCGCGCCGGAAAGCTGGAGTGATCGCGATGGACAATAATTTCGCCTTCCTTATACTTCCAGACGCCCAGAAGCTCGCGCTCGGCGCTCGTCGGGTTTTCGATCAAGGCCAGCGCCTGATCGGCATTACAGGCAAAGACCACCGAATCAAATTTTTCCACCGCCCCGTCTTCCATCACCAGCATGATCCCCTGAGCGGTCCGGCCCACCGACTTGATGCGCGAGTTGAGAATAATTTTATCCTGAAAAGTTTTGGCCATGGCCTCCACATACGTTCGCGTCCCGCCCTTGGCCGCCTCCACCGAAAACAGGCCTTTGGGAGAGACAATATCATTGTGCACTTTGAGCTTTCCCAGAAAA
The DNA here is from genome assembly GCA_001769855.1 of Bdellovibrionales bacterium GWA2_49_15. GTDB lineage: Bacteria > Bdellovibrionota > Bacteriovoracia > Bacteriovoracales > Bacteriovoracaceae > GWA2-49-15. Next base: position 45,151 of record MEPP01000009.1, read on the forward strand.
AAGCTAGCAGGCGTCGCCATCACCTCGGCGGCCGACATGGAGGACAGAAGACAAAGGGCGCAGATCAAAAAGAGGGTGGCATTTTTATCAAACTGGGGAACAAGCCGAATACACTCCCCCATCGTCAGCCCCGTAAGCAGTCCCTTGTCCAGCTTCTCATTGGCAACCTTGAGCCCCTTAAAAAATCCGTAAATACTTTTTAAGTGATCCAGCTTGATTAAATCAAATCCCTGGGTGATTCCCCCTTTCAAAGTGGGAGTCAGGTAGAGCCCTTCCTTGGTGTTGAGATCGTGCATGCTCATAAAAGTATTGGCACAAAAATCGGTTTCCACTCCCAGCTCTTCTAAGAGCGCAAAAAAATGGCCATAGCCTTCCTTCCCGAAGGCCGCCACCGCGATATCCACCGCCTTCGCCTCGTGGGTATCAATGGAATAGGCATTGCCACCCAGTCGATTCGACTTTTCAAAAAGTTTGATGCTATGACATCGATTGAGATAGTACGCGCTGGTCAGCCCGGCCATGCCACCGCCGATGATGGCAACTTTCTTTGACATAATCGCTCCCTAATTCTTAAGCAGCATTCCCTCGCAATGGGGCACGCTAAACTGATATATCTGCTGGCCAATCCCCAGCTTACCGAGCTGCTCCGCCACCGCCCCTTTGCCTATGCGCAGGCCGACTCGTGGCCACACAAAGGATTGTCCGGCGGCCGGCAGATTCAACTTAAAGGTGGCATTGCTTCTGTCATTTTCCGCGATGTAGGTCTCCACGCTCATACGCCGTCGCATCACATTGAGCAGTCCATGGCGAGGTTTAAGTTTCGGACATTCCAGTTCTAAAATAACTTCCAGTGATTCCTTGTCTCTCAAAGTGCAGATGCGATGGGCGCCGGTCTCGCGAAATGTGATATCGGCCAAAAATTTTGGATAATTTAATAAACCTTTGCCTCCGGCCACCGACATTTCCGTGGTCACCGGCAGCTGAAAAATAAAGGTGTGAAACTTCGCCTGCAACAGTGAGCGCAGGGTTTCGGCCTTTTGCCTGATTCCTTTGCCCGGAGCGCGCACCACAATGGAAAGGGCGACCTCATTGTAGGAACCGATATCCGTCTCCTTGTACTCAATGCAGCTCACGGCAAACAGGGCCTTTTTAAACGGCAGCTTCACCGGCCGGTGATGAGGTGAAACCAAGGCGCAGGCCTTGTCGTAGTCGCATAAAAAAAAGGCCCCGATGACATCGGCATCATGGATAAAAAAAGGTGCCTTGAAAATATAATCACCGTAGGGCATTTCGGTTTGCACAACCTTGGAAAAAAACTTGGATGCACTCACTTGTATGACTCCATGCGTTTTCTAAATGAAAATCTTATCTTATGATATTACAAATTCGTAATAAGTGCACTTAGGCGCCGCGAAAAAGATCGTAACGCACGCTCTTTCCCGGAAAAGAGGCCAGGGGAAGAGGTCCCGCAAAATCTGGCGCTTTACTTGGACGTTTCACCACAATGCGTGTCAAAGGCAGCTTGAGCAAACTTGCCATGACCGACTCCTGGTCGTAGTCCGCCCCCACCAGCTCTTTGAACACCACCATCTCCTGGCGCGGTAAGCTTCGCCGCCCTTTTCTGCCTTCCGAAAACATGGGATCAAAATAGAGCGCAGAAATTTTTCCCTCACAGATCCGCGTGGCCCCGGCGCGCACGTCGCCAAACACCAGCTCAAAGTTAGGGGCAACTTCCGGATACTTTTTTACCAAAGATTGCCAGGCCATTTGCAGCAGCAAAAACATGAGAGGATTGCGCTCGAAGGCCAGAACCTTCAATCCCCAGGTTAAAAAGAGCAGTGAATCTTTCCCCGTTCCGCAGCTGGCATCCACCACCGTGTCACCCTTCTTCACTGTCCGCCCCAGCGCCTTCTTGAGAGGCCCTGCTGCCGTTTTGCTGACCTGTCTCATAAATGAGGCATACTCCTGCGCCAAATCTAAATTCAGCACCGGGCCCCTGGTTCCCGCCAGATAAAAATTCAGGCCATGCTCATGCATTTTTAAAAACTGAGTGGATTCCGAAGGATTGAAGATTTCTTGCAGCTCGATCCCGACTGATTTGGCCAACTTTTTTGCAAAAGTTACTTCGTGCTCCGCGGAACCGCCCTCAACAAAAAAAGGAATCACCATTTTTGGGCCATTATAATCATCGATTGAGTAGTCAATTCACGGCATAAAAGATAAAAATATGGGCAAATAAAAACCTCCAACACTTGGATACAGAGATGTCAACTCAGACGCCGGATACTGTACAAATGGATCAGCTTCCCTACAACCCAAAATCACTTGAGAGAGAGTTACGACCCTATTATATCGGGGCCAAGGATCAAGAAATAGATCAAATGTTAAAAGATGTGGGTTTTAAATACTTAGACGACCTCTTCGCCCACATTCCGCGGGAAGTGAAATTCAAAGGCCCTGTGGGTCTTGGACAGGCGTTGCCCTATAATGATCTGCTCAATCACGTCATTTCAGTGGGCAAAAAAAATCGTCTGCCTCTCTCCTTTCTCGGCGATGGTCTCCCCCACTATAAAATTCCTGATCTGGTGTCTTTTGTTTGCAATATCCGCGGCCTCACCACCGCTTATACACCGTACCAGCCCGAGCGCAGCCAAGGCACCCTTCACTCGCTGTGGGCCTATACCAATATGATGTGCGCCCTCACGGGGTTTGAGGCGGTCAACGCTTCCCTGTACGATCGCGCTACGGCGCTCTATGAAGGTCTGTTAAGCGCCACCCGCATCACCGGCCACAATACGGTGGTGGTGAGCGAAGGTGTTTACCCCGAGGATCGGGAAGTGGTTGAGACCATGGCCCACGGAACGAAACTCAGAGTCATCTGGGTTCCTCTGCATATTGAAACAGGGGTCACGGATCTGGCCAAACTCAAGCAAACTATTTCTGCTATGCAGTCCGATCTGGCGGCGGTGGCCTTTCCTCAGGTCAACTGCCTCGGTCTGCTTGAGTCCGTGGATGAGCTGACAGACTTGGCCCACGAAAATAAACTTCTGGCCTTGAGTATTATCGATCCCATTTTACTTGCCACCGGAGGCCTGCGCGCCCCGGCCGATTTCGGAATGATGAAAGATGAGGCGGGCAAAAAAGTGGGTGCCGATCTCATCGTCGGTGAGGCCCAGCACCTGGCCCTCGCTCCCAACTTTGGTGGCCCGGGCCTTGGACTCTTCGGGTGTCGCACCAACAGCAGTAATAAAAACTCCATCCGCTCCACCCCGGGCCGCTATGTGGGCAAAGGCCGGGACAGTCAAGGCAATCCTGCCTATGCCATGGTTCTCTCCACCCGCGAGCAGCATATTCGCCGAGAGAAGGCCACCTCCAATATCTGCTCCAACGAATCATTCATCGCCACCTTGGCCGGGGCCGCCGTCATGGCGCGCGGAGAATCGGGAATGACCAAGGCCATCTTGGAAGGCCGCAAGATGGCACTTCGAGCGGTGGAGGAGCTGACCGCCCTGAAAGGCATCGAGCTGGCCTTTCCCCAGAGCGGATTTTTTAACGAATTTGTTCTGGCGGTTGAAGGACCAAGCCTTACTCAATTGTTAAAAGAGGCGCAGAAAGAGGATCTCCAACCCGGGATTGATGTTTCCACTCGCATCCGAACAGCGGGACAAAAGCAGCTGCTCATGCTCTCCTTCACCGATCGCCATTGCCTGGCCGACGTCGCCCGCCTGGTATCGTTCTTTGAAAAACGCATCAAGGCCAAAAAGGCCCCACAAAAAATTGAGGCCGAACTCCCTCAAAAATATACCCGCTCCACCCCCGCGAACCTGCCCAGCTTCTCGCAAAAAGTTCTGCAAGATTTTTATCAAAAGTTGGGTGAGCTCAACGTCAGTCCCGATGACAATATCTATCCTCTCGGTTCCTGCACCATGAAGTATAATCCCTACATCAACGATTATCTGGCAGGGCTACCCGAGTTTACCCATGCCCATCCCAAGGCCCCCATTGAGGATATTCAAGGATGCCTGCATGTCTTGTATGAGACTCAGGAGCAGTTTAAAAAGATCACCGGACTTGCGGGCGTCACCACTCAGCCGGTGGCCGGCGCGCAGGGAGAACTGGTCGGTCTGAAGATGATTCAGGCCTACCACCGCGATCGAAAAGATAATCGCGACATTATCCTGATTCCAAAGTCGGCCCACGGGACCAATCCCGCCAGCGCCACGATCGCCGGCTTTGAAAATATTATGACCTTGACCGCCGATAAAACCGGCCAGATCGACATGGCGGTTCTCGAGGAAGTGCTGGCGCAACATGGTCCCCGCGTCGCCGGAATTATGGTGACCAATCCCAATACCTCGGGAATTTTTGAAAGTAATTTTCACCGCGTGGCCGGCAAGATTCATGATGTCGGCGGCCTGGTGTACATGGATGGTGCCAATATGAATGCCATTGCCGGCGTCATTGACCTGGGCAAGCTGGGCGTGGATGCCGTTCACAATAACCTGCACAAAACCTGGTCGATCTCCCACGGGGGTGGCGGGCCGGGCGATGCCATTGTGGCGGTTTCCGAAAAACTTCTGCCCTTTCTGCCAGGCCATCAGGTGATTTTAAAAAGCGGCTTTTATACCTTGGCGAAGGCACCGAAGAGTATCGGCAGCATCCATCGTCACTTTGGAAATTTCGCCCATAAGATTCGTTCTTACTCCTACATCAAGGCACTGGGCGATCAGGGCGTGAAAAAAATGTCAGAGGTGGCGGTGCTGTCCGCCTGCTATCTGCTGCAGAACTTAAAAAAGACCTTTCCCATCCTGCCCGCCAATACGGAAACTGTTCCGCGCATGCATGAGTTTATTCTCACCCTGAGTGCGGAAGATTTCGCGCTTCTGGAGAAAAACGGAACTCCACGGGCCTCGGCCATGGCGAAAGTGGGCAAGCTCTTTTTGGATTTCGGCCTGCATGCCCCCACCGTGGCCTTCCCGGAAGTTTTTGGTCTCATGATTGAGCCCACCGAATCTTTTACCAAAAAAGAGCTGGATCGTTTTGTGGAGATTGTCCTCTCAATCGCACGCATCATTCGCGAACATCCGGCGGTCCTGACCACCGTTCCCCACTTTACGCCCATCTCTAAAGTGGACGAAGTGGATGCCAATAAAAATTTGGTTTTAAGAGAGGAAAACTTTACTCTGCCGGAAGCCGGTGTGGATAAAATCTCGCCTAAGGCCATGAGAAATCTTCCAGTCGAGGAGATTGTGCAAAAGATCGTGGAGGCGCATGCAGAAAGACGGCAGTCCTAGGGAGTTGGGGAATCGCTTAGTGTCCTGAAATAAACATGGCATCGCTCCCCTCATCAAGAGACTTTTCGTGAGCGCCGGATGGGCCAGCAGACGGCCGGGTAAGGTAGTCTTCGCGAATAGTCCCCAGACGTTTTACCTTCGACTCAAGGGCATCCCACACGGATAGCTCGGTTCGTGTCACGGTATGAATAAAATCGATGAGCACACCGATGATCCCTAACCCTCCCTTGATGACACCTTCGGGAAAGGCCACGGAATATTTTTTGAACAGCTTGATCGGCTCACCACCAATGGTGATATCTTTGATTTTCTTTTTGCCTTTTTTATTCAACTCAACCCTGAATTTCACACCGGACAAAATCACCGCCTCACCGCCGGAGAGGTAGTACTCCATGAGCATTTTGGCCACCAGCCCGTACATCTCCACATGATACATGCGCCAGCCCCAGCGATCGTCCAAGGACAAAAATCGTGGATAGGTGGTCATGATCTGCTCGCGGGTAATGGGGCCTTTGGGAATATCGATGCCCGTCAGGTTAGGTGAATGCACCCCGATCTGGGCGTGAATGGATTCCTTGAAAGCTTCGGCAATAATTCGATTCCACACCGTCATCGTGCCAGAGGAGTTGATCAAATCTATCTCACTTAACCCCACCACGGTGTTGAGGTAACTTTCCCCGTAGATGTTATTAACCTGAGTGCGGGCCTCTCGGATGAGCTGTTGCATGATGGGGTCCTCATCAATGCTGCTCGTGACAGGGATCACCTGTCGCTCAAGCACCTTCACGCTGCCATCTTCGGCAATGTCGATCAAAAGCTTGCCCAGGTATTTGGCATGCTCACCGGCCTGCACGATGGCGACCTCACGGCCTTTTTTATTGCGCTGAAAATAGGGCCGGTCTATCAAAGTATGAGAATGGCCACCAACCACCAAATCAATTTCCGAGGTTTGACTTGCCAGCTCCATGTCCTTGCTGAATCCAAGATGAGTCAACGCGATAATGGTTTTGGCACCTGCCGCCTTGAGCTTTTTGCCCCATTTATTGGCGGTCTTGATGGGATCGGCAATGTGTCCTCTATCAAAGGCCCACTTGAAATTAGGCTCGTCAGTGGTCAGGCCGAGAATGGCAATTTTGTGGCCATCGATTTCCATCATGCGGTGGGATTTAAGTTTTTTCAGACCTGAGAAGCGATTGCGGTCGACCTCGATATTGGCGGCAACCAGATAAAAAGAAAAATCCACATCCGATAGGAGATGGCTGAGATCGGCGGTGCCCATGAGCCAGTCGTGATTTCCCAGCGCTACGGCATCGTAATTCATATTATCCATCATATTGAAGACACTCTTCACCCGATCGGCCATGTAGAAAAGTGAGCCTTCCAGAAAATCTCCCCCGTCGAGGGTGATGGTTGAAATGCCGAGGGCATTGGCCTTGGCGCGCTCCTCTTCGATCAAGGTTTTAAGCCGCGCGTAGCCGCCTTGGGAGGCATCGTAAACGCTATTTTCCACAAAGCCGTGGAGATCATTGGTGTGCAAAATTAAAATGGGTTTGCCGTATCCCGAGGCACTGGTCAAGGCCAGAAAAAGAGTCAGAATAAAAAGACGAATCGCCATGAGAGCTCCTCAAATTAGGGAAGTCCTGGGATAAACATGACATCGCCACCTTCGCCAAGGGACTTTTCATTGCCTGAAGGTGCTGCGAGATAATCTTCACGGATTGTGCCAAGACGTCTGACTTTGGACTCAATGGCATTCCACACGGTTTCCTCGGTTCGTCTCACGGTGTGAAGGATATCGATCAAAACTCCGATCATCCCCAGCCCGCCCTTAATGACTCCTTCGGGAAAGGCCACCGTATACTTTTTTAAAAGTTTGATGGGCTCACCACCGATGGTGATATCTTTAATTTTCTTTTTGCCTCTCTTATTGATCTCAACCCTGAACTTGACACCGGAGAGGACCACCGCCTCACCGCTCGTTAGGTATTTATCCATGAGCATTTTGGCCACCAGACCGTACATCTCCACATGATAGATGTGCCAGCCCCAGCGATCCTGCAGGGACAAAAATCGTGGATAGGTCATCATGATCTGCTCGCGGGTGACAGGGCCTTTGCGCACGTTCACGCCGGTTAAAGCGGGAGAATGAACACCGATGTCGGCATTGATCGACTCCTTAAAAGAATCGGCGATAACTTTATTCCAGATGGTCATGGTTCCAGATGAGTTTTGCAAATCCACCTCGGCATGCCCGACCACCTCTTTTAAGGCGCTCTCCCCGTACATCCGATCAACCTTGCCTCGGGCCTCGGCCACCATGTCATGCAGGGCGGGGTCTTCCGCAATTTCACTGGTGATGGGAATGATCTTTCGCTCCAGAACCTTCACGCTCCCGTCCGCCTCAAAATCCACAAGCAGCGTACCCAGGTACTTGGCGTGATCGCCGGCCTGAATGATGGGAACTTGTCGGCCGTTTTTATTGCGCCCAAAATAAGGACGATCAATCAAGGTATGAGAGTCGCCGCCGACCACCAGATCAAAATCCTTCGTTTGGGCCACAAAATCTTTATCTCGATCAAAGCCAATATGAGTGAGGGCAATAATTGTCTGCGCGCCCATGGCCTTGAGCTTCTTGCCCCATTTATTGGCGACTTTGACGGGTTTGGTAATGCGCCCGTCATCAAAGGCCCACTTATACAAGTCATCATCGGTGGTGACGCCAAAGATGGCGATTTTTCGGCCGTCAACTTCCATCATTTTGTAAGGTTTAAGTTTCTTGAGCCCGGGAAAACGATCGAGATCGGCCACCAGATTGGAGTTCACCAACGTGAAGGAATAATTTACATCCGCCAGGAGATGGCCCATTTCGGCCGTGCCCATCAGCCAGTCATGATTGCCGACATTCACAGCGTCGTAGTTCATGGCATCCATAATTTTAAAAATATGCCTGCCCCCATCAACCATATAAAAGTGGGTGCCTTCGAGAAAATCTCCCCCATCAAGGGTAATCGTGGAAATGCCCAGCTCACGGGCCTTGGCGCGCTCCTGATCCATGACCGTTTTCAGGCGCGCATAACTCCCCCATTCGGGGTAAAACATACTATTTTCAAGAAAGCTGTGGAGGTCATTGGTGTGTAAAATGAGAACCGGTTTCGCCGACACGGACAGCGCACAGAAACAGAGTAGAAAAAAAATCAGACACAGACGTGCGACCATGGCAGCTCCTCAAGGGACAAGGGGGAAACATCTCTCGAAATTGTATTATTAACAAGACAGTTGGTAAAAATGATAATAGACGTCTGTGCTCTCTAACAGTATAACTTTGAAAGACTTAACTCTTTTTGCACTGCGGCATTTTATGAATGAAACACACGCCCTTCATGGGGCCCCCAAAAGTCGTTGCACCTTCGCCATTATCTCGCACCCTGATGCAGGTAAGACCACGATGACAGAAAAAATTCTGTGGTTTGGCAGTGTCATTCGCGAGGCCGGAATGGTCAAATCCAAGCACGGCAACTTTGCCAAGTCCGACTGGATGGAATTGGAAAAAGAGCGGGGGATCTCGGTCAGCTCCTCGGTGCTTTCTTTTGAATATAAAAACCGCGCCCTCCACCTGCTCGATACCCCCGGGCACAAGGACTTCTCGGAAGATACCTATCGAACCCTGACCGCGGTGGAATCATGCATGATGATGATTGACTCGGCCAAAGGCGTGGAGGCCCAGACCATCAAGCTCATGGATGTGTGTCGCATGCGCGCAACTCCCATTGTCACCTTCATGAATAAGTACGACCGGGATGCCCTCGATCCCTATGCCCTCTTGGAAAACGTCGAAACCATTCTGCACATCCACTGCACCCCCATGACCTGGCCGATCGGTGACGGCGTCGATTTCAAAGGGGTCTACGACATCGTTCACAAACAGATCTATATGTTTGATGAGGAGACCGATCCGCGCACCCCTCATATCTTGCAGGCCCACGATCTGGATGCCCCCGAGGTGGTGGCATACGTGGGCGACACCTTATTGGAAAAACTCAAACATGATCTGGAGATGGTGTCTGAGCTACTGCCGCCGTTTGATCGCGATGATTTTTTGGCCGGCATGCTGACGCCGGTGTTCTTTGGCTCGGCCCTGCACAACTTTGGGGTCAAGGAAGTCATCGATTTTATCACCGACTATAGTCCAGGCCCTAAGCCCCGCCTGGCGACCCTTTTCCCCTACACTCCCGAGGCCCCCACCAAGGAAATTTCCCCTGAAGACCCCACCTTTAGCGGATTTGTTTTTAAAATCCAGGCCAATATGGACAAGCGCCATCGCGACCGCGTGGCCTTTATGCGGGTGATCTCCGGGCGTTTTAAGCGCGGCCAGCGCATTTTTAATACCCGCGAGCAAAAGGAAATCAAGGTCACCACGCCGCTCATTTTTCAGGCGCGCGACCGGGAAATTACCGAGGAGGCCTTTCCAGGCGACATTATCGGACTGACCGGCCGCTACGCCATCGGCGACACCTTTACCGAAGGGGAGCTCCTGAAATTTTCCGGCATCCCCAGCTTTGCACCGGAAATTTTTGTGAAGGTGAACCTCAAGGACCCCATGAAGGCCAAGCAGCTCGAGAAGGGCCTGCGCCAGCTGGCGGAGGAAGGCACAGTCCAGCTTTTCACTCGTCATACCTTTAATGAAAAAATCCTGGGTGCCGTGGGCATGCTGCAGTTTGAGGTGGTCAAATACCGCCTGGAAGACGAGTACAACGTGCTGGGGGACTACACCCCTTATCCTTTCATTGGCATGCGCTGGGTGAAGTTCACCGATGAGAAGCAGCAGGATAAGTTTATCCAGGATAATAGCAACAATATCGTCTACGACCTAAAGGGGCGCCCCTGCTTTGCGGTTAGAAGTGAGTGGGATTTGAAGCTGGTTCAGGATAAAAATGCCACCGTCGAATTTTTCAAAAACTCTGATTATCTCTAGAATCAGTCTGTTCATTATTGGATCACCCGTTAAAATCCTCCTCTGTACCTTAATAGATTAAGCAAGTTGGGACACTTGAATATGAGGCCTAGTAACCTTCTGAATGTTGAGGAGAGAATTTTTTCGTATGTAGCGCATAGCAATATCCAATGATTGAAAGAATTGGTTTAAAAATTTCCGTAGCCAACATGGCCTAAACATCCTAGAAAACGTCCCACCGGAGTTGATATTTTGTGGAGGGTCTATGCGCCATTTTATTGCTTTATCATTCCTACTTCTCTGTCTTTCCTCCACCTGCGTCTTTGCCGCGGACAGCACTGACCTGGAACGCCAGGCGGGACAGGCGGAGTGTCAGGATTCATTAAAAATTTGCAGCTACCTGGCGCAAAATTTAAATGCCCAAACTCTCATCGCTCGCATCTTACCGGTCATGTTTCCCGATATGCCTCTTGATCCACGGGAAGGTTTTGTACAACGGGAAAATTTAAAAAAGATTATTTTCTGGTTTAACAATGAGGAAATGCGCCAGCGTTTTTCTTCACTTCTCCCCCATTTCGACCTGCTGGAAGATTTTGTTCCCACCAGCATGGTCAACCTGACCACCGAAGTTTACGCCGTCACTGATGAAGCTCTGACCGAGATCTCGGCAACTCTGGGAATGGGCGCGAGCGTCGGGCTTCCAAGCCCCACAACCGCTCCTGCCACCGATACCCCCGCAGGCCTGAATCTTTCGGCCGGCTTCTCCTATGGCGTGGCGAATTTTTCCCTGAGCATGGCCCTGACCGCCCAGAGAGTTTTAAACCGCGTTTCGCGCGTCACCAGTGTTCAGCAGGTCGTACCAAACTTCACCAACATCAATTACAAACATACCACGACGATCTTCATGTCTCCGACTCCCGGGACCGCCAAAGAGCAGGATGCCGGACTTACTATTTCCGGAACAGTTTCAGTCAATCGCCATAATCAGGAGCAAATTTTGCTGAAAGATTTTAACCTCTATTATGGAGTGGAGCTTCCTCAGGCCAGTAACGACGCCGTTCCTCGGGTCGCTGCCTTGCAAATCAACAATCCTGAACTTTACCTGCTTGAAGGTTCGAGTTCAGTGGTGGTCAGTGCCAACACCTTTGAGTTGCGCAATAACAGGGGGCTGGGCCTTCCCACCCGAATCAGTCGTGGAACCATCTCCACCAAGCTCATGGTGGTTGTTCGCGCCAAGGCCTTGAGCTTCGATGAATTTTTACGCTCTAATCGCGAGATGCGGGCAATGGAAAACCAGGTGCACTTTACTCAGGCGGAGCTTGATAAGTTTCCCACAGATACAATTCCCTTGGACATTCTGATGCAAGCTATTCGACCTTTTGCCCGATTGAGTCTTTCCGGCGATCGTCTTCTGGGCATTCGCATGGATAGGCAATATGCACGCAAAGATAATTATAAGAAAAATCTTGAAATCACCATCCATGCCAAAGGTTTTAAGCAAACTGCCGTGCGCACGGTGGAAAACCTGATGCTTACGGGACTGAAATTTGAAGATCTGCCCCGGCGCGTTTTACAGAAGGCGACGGTCAAGATCACGATTAAGGCACGACCCTTCAAAAAATTAACTTTGCGACGGCCGAAAAAAGTTCTTTATTATAACCCGGCCACCCATGAATTCTTAGTGCCATAAAGTCATGGGGAAAATAATACTTTTCATATTTTGTTTTTTACCTTTTTCCCCTGTGGCAAGGGCCGAGAGTCTGCCTCAAGGCGTGCTTGATCTCGACTCTCTCATGTTTGAATTTCGCGGCCAGCTTGAGCGAAAAATCCAAGGTCTCTTCGAAAATTATATTGTCAGCACCAACCAAGGGCGTACGCTGTTTTCTTCCAATGGGCACGCACTCTGCGCGAAACAGACGATGCCCCTGCTTCGCACCCTGGTAACCTACGACTATAATTATGAGCTTAAAAAGGGCGAACTCATCGAACGTCTGCGCTACACGGATTGCTTTGGTGCCACCGATATAAATGAATTGATTATTACCAAAGGCAATAACTTACGTCCTTTGAACCAAGCAGAATTACGAAGCGGGCGCCGAAACTTCGAGCTGGCCGACAATGAGTCGGAACGACGTTATCTTTTAAGCAACAGCAAGAATGAGGAGCTTATTTCACTTCTGGCCTATCGCGAGGGAAACAATCTCAGGGCCTCAGTCCGTCTGCGGGGAGCACGTTTTCTGGACATGGTCCGGGTTTTAGAAGAAGGACGCGAGCGCTACAGTTATACCCTTTCCGGCCATGATATTGAATACAAGGTGGCTTACTCTCATTGGCGCTCGCAGATGGGAATGGCGACCACCACCTACTCGGCCCTGCGACTGAAATCTGAGGATCATGAAATCGTGCACTACCTGGATGCCAATAACCAACCTATTTCACTTCAGGAATTTCAAGAGTGGCTTGGCCGCCATGCCATCGAAAGTGGTTTTCAGATGGTGGGCCAGTGGCTCTCCTATCATCTGTATACTTTTCCTTCCACTGATTTTTCCCGCTCAAATGTGCAAAAAAATCGTTTATTGGAAGAGTTCAACCTGGCCTACATCCAGCTTTTGAATAACACCGACCTCAACTTAGTCACGAATTTTATTCGCGCCATTATCGATGCCATTGGACAAGGTCTCATTCGTTTTGAAGACCACCGCCCTAAAGTGGAGTAGGCATCTGCATGAAAATATTTTTTTTAATTGCTGTTTTTATGCTCCTTCCGATCCTCCCAACCTGGGCCGATGAGCTCTCCTTCCCGGAGGATTTACCCACGCCAAAAAATGTGCTGGATCTTTTCCTCGCCCCCATGGAGCCACTCAATTTCACCGTCAGAAGGGCCTTTACCATCACTATGCGGGGCCCAAATTGTCGCCACTACCAGTGGGCCCTGCAGAAGATCGCCTTCACCATCTGCATTCGGAACCGGCACGAAAATAATCACTGGATTCAACGAATGGTTTATCAGTTCCCCAATACCCTGCCCACCAACATTGTCATCGAACACTCTGGGCCTGCACCAATTTCCCACGAAAATTTATGGAATTGGCGCTTTCCTCCTCCTGCGGGCAATTACTATGCTCTGAGTGCGCCCGAGCTCGGATTCTCGGCCCGCTATGAAAAAAAATCCTCAGAAATTACCTTCCATCTGCTCTACGCCGAGGAAACTTTTACCTTTCTGGAGACCACGGGAGATGACAACAAGATCATGCGCATCTATCAAGGAAGCTTTCTGGAAGGAATTTCGGAATGTAAGGCAACCGTTATCCGATACAACGGAATTCCCTCAGTCTACTATCAAATTGATCAGGGTTCCGCCATGGCGCCATATCTTTTCCGTGAGCAATGCCTTTCTCAGTTCTCCGAACAGTTTGCCGGCGCAGGAGAACACTTCCAGCAAAGGTTTAAACAACGCGCCGATGGTGACAACTAAGCCACATCCATAACCAAGTTTAGTGCCTCTTTTGGAAAGATCACAGCTTCAAATTTTGCAGTTGAAACTTTCTTGCTATTTATTTTTGATACTGCGGATTCTTCCGGCATAGCCACTGACCTGCACCGTGACCACTTTATAAGCGCCGAAAAAATAGGATTTCTGATTGACGATATATTGGGGGGCCACCAGGACATCCACCTCTTCGCCGCCGGACTTAACCGCATTGTAGGCGGCCGCTGATTTAGTGCGATCGAGAATACCACCGGAAAAGAAGCTAAAGCCCGAGCTGCTGGAGTCGCCGTAGGAGACGCCATCGAGGTAGCTTCCCGAGCTATTGGTGTTGATCATGCCAAAAAGTGCGGACTCCGAGGCCGAGCCTTTTAACTTCTTACTCATAATCACTTCCACATCGGCGGCCAGATTACTTGAGACGCTGACCCCGAGAGCGCCGTTGGGCTGGCTCTTATTGAGAACGGTCGTGCATGAAGCTAAGGACAATAAAGTGACCAACACAAATGCTCGGCTAATAGTGTTCATTAATAATCTCCCGTAAATATTTATCTAAACTATAAATTTGAATCGGGATTGGGACAAGAAAAACTTTGCGCGAGAGCACAATCTCTAAACATTTTTATTAGTGTTATTAATTGAATCTTGCTTATAATTAAAATATTGAAATGGTTTACTAAGGAGGACGAGCATGAAAAATTTGTTATTGGTCTTACTATTTTTGTTGGCCGTGCCAGTGGCCCGCGCCGGAGTCTGGATAGAACCCTATCTTGGATATTTGGTACACTCTGATGAATACATGGGTACTCGGAGTACGGCACTCGATACGAGCTATGAACATTCCTACAAGACGCCACTTCTCGGGGCACGTCTAGGTTACGGCATGCTCGGATTCTCAATGGGTGTCGATTATTCTCAATCGCTGGGCGCTTTTGAATGGAAACAAGATAAGCCCGTCGATAACAGCGGTGTCAAAGAAGAATACACCAACACCAACCTGGGTATTTATGCCGGCTATAAGTTCCCTGTCATGTTCCGGGTATGGGGAACATATTTTCTCAAAAACAAACTGGAATTCGACAGCTCAACAGCTACGGCAGCCTCAGATGACTCCACGGAAATAACAGGCAAGGGCTTTGCCCTCGGTGCAGGTTTTACCGGTCTACCTTTTGTGGCGCTCAATCTTGAATATCGTTCCATCACTTATGATGAAATAAAGCAAAGAGACGGCACAAAAATAACCTTGCCATATTCGATGGGCGGTTCAGTCGTAATGAACGAGATCGAAGCCAAAGACATTGTCCTCAGTGTGTCTGTGCCCTTTGACATCTAATCGTTCTTAATTAAGTCGATCCTAATAGGGGGCCAAGTGCCCCCTATTTATTTTACCTGCGGCGCCGCAGGTGCTTTTCCCCCTGCCCAATCTTTTTACATACTTGAAAATTAAGTGACCAAATTTTGGTCGGCCGCCCGTTCGACTGGTGCCATGACACCACTAATACGTTGCGTTTTCAGCCAGTTAATAGGCCTTTGGCCGGCACGCCCTATGCACCATATTTCTGCATGAAGACCCTCAAACATTTTTTTCACCTTACTATCATCGGCTTCTGCCTCAGCAGCATTGTGATTGACCTGATCTCCACTCAAGAGGCCCAGGGTGCTGTTCCTAAGTACACATTTAACGCCGGCCGCGGCCCGGCTTCGGTCACAGTGAAAAAGAAAGTCAAAGCCGTTCCCAAAAAATCATCTTTTAAGAAATTAATTGTGCGCAAAAATGCTCCTGTCAAAGAATCCATCAAGAACTGGCAAGATTGGAATACCTTTCAGATTAACTTAACTGAAGTTTATGCCCATAACGACAATATTTTCGGAACCTATAAGCTGATCTCGTCTAATGTGGCGGTGGCCCGATCAGAAAAACATCCCAAGATTTTTTCCCAGGCCCTTTCCGGACAGCTGGGTCATATGGTCATTAAACGCGGTAAGTTCTATCTCTTCAGGCCAATGCCCGGACACGATGCCACGGATAATTTGACGGAAGTCGAATCCATTGATTTCCCTATTCGCATGTTTAAAAATGGCAGGGATCGTTTTTTAAGCGCTCGTCTTGACCAGGACGATCAGAACTACTTTTACAAACTTAAAAACTACATTCCCATTTTCAAGCTGACCGGCGAGCGTGGCCCATCCAATCAGCCAACCGCCCTGCTGAATGAAAATTATGAGTCTGAAGTGAGGTTTTCCTGTAACAAAAACCGTCCCAACACCTATACCTGCACCGCCAGCGTCACTTTCACCAAGCGCTACACCGGCATGATCTCGATTAACAATCCGACACCGGCGCCTGAAACCTTGACCAGACGCAATCCTGCCGAAAGAATTTAAAATTGGTACAACTTCCCATCTTCAAAATGCAAATGCACGACCCCCTGACCGCTTTGAACTTCGCCGATCAGGCGATGCAGAAAATGAATTTTTGAAGCTTGTGCCTGGTACTGCTCCCTATCGATAACGGCAACCATGCCGATGCCCATATTGAAAGTGCTGAACGCCTCAGACACATTATTGTCCATCTTATTGAAAACGAGCTGAAAAAGTGTCGACCAATCTTTGAGCTTCGGCCACGCGGTGAGGTGATAATCGAAGGCACCGTTGATGCGGGGGATATTGGCCAGGCCACTGCCAGTGATATGGGCCAAGCCTTTTAAACCTGCGCCAAAGATTTCCTGAAGCGCCTGGACTTCCATGCGATAAATTCTGGTAGGAGTCAGGGCCTCAATCTTTGTCTCCCGCGTCTCTCGCGCCAGGAGCTTGCGCAAAAGCGAATAACCGTTGCTATGAAAACCGCTTGAGGGTAGCCCGATCAAAACGTCGCCCTCACGCACATGGGTGCCATCAATCAAGTGCTCTTTCTTAACTTCCCCCACCGCAAAGCCTGCGAGATCGTATTCGCCATTTTGATACATGCCGGGCATCTCGGCGGTCTCCCCACCGATCAAGGGGGCCCGCGAAGTTGCCAGCCCTGCCAGAATTCCTTCAATGATTTTTTCCGAAACACCCAAATCCAGTTTGCCCATGGCAAGGTAGTCCAGGAAAAAGAGCGGACGGGCCCCGGTGCATAAAATATCATTCACGCACATGGCGACCAGATCAATCCCGATGGTATCGTGGATTTCCAGCTCCTGGGCCAGCTTCAATTTCGTGCCGACTCCGTCGGTCCCGGAGACCAGATAACGGCCGTCCTGCATATCATAGACGGCGGCAAAGCCACCGACTCCATGGAGCACGCGGGGGTACTGGGAACACTGCTTTTGAACTTTGACCTTGATCCGTTCGACAAAGTCATCTCCCGCCTCAATGTCCACACCTGCGCTTTTGTAATTACTCATAGCAAGCTCCTAGTGGTTGAAGTGTCGACGGCCGGTAAAAATCAGGCCAAGGGAAAGTGAGTTGGCGGCCGCGATGACCTCCTGATCCTTAATGGAACCGCCTGGCTCCACAATCCAGCTGATGCCATTTTCATGGGCCAGCTCAATACTGTCTTTAAAGGGAAAAAAGGCGTCGGAGAACAGCACCAGCTCGCCCATGGGAATGCTCAGGGATGAGTTCTTGGCCTGGCGTGCGGCCTCCTGCAAACTCAAAACGCGGTTGGGATTGCCTGCTCCCATGCCCGCCAGCACCAGGGCCTTGTCTTTTTTCCCTACCAGACAGATGGCATTGGACTTGATCGCCTTGACTGCCAGTGAGCCAAACATAAACAGCCGCTGGTCATGAAATTTTGCCGGCCAGGATTTGCCGCCCACCAAAGTAAACTCATGATCGGCCCCGAGATCGCGCTGACAGGAGAGCTCGCCGCCCACCAGAGACAGATGCTTGGGCCCCATTTTTTTAAAATCCTCCGCACTATAAAGCGGAATTTTTAAGAGTCTGAGATTTTTCTTGGCCTGTAATATTTTGAGCGCCTCACCGTCAAAGTCGGGGGCCAAAATAATCTCATAAAATTTTTCGGTTAATAATTGAGCGGTCTCCTCATTCACCGTTTTAGAGAGTGCCACGATTCCCCCGAAGGCGCTGATGGGGTCGCCCTCGATGGCGAGGCCTAAGGCCTCTTTTAAAGTCGAGGTTATGGCAATTCCGCAGGGGTTGCCATGCTTCACCACCAGGGCCGAGCATTCCTGCTTGCCCTCCACATGGAGAACAAGCTCGCTCATGAGCATCCAGGCCTGATCGGCGTCCAGGTAATTGTTATAGCTCATTTCCTTTCCCTGGAGCTGGAGCGCATGCGGTATTCCCATGCTGGAATGATCTTTGGTAATCCGGGCCTCCTGATGGGGATTTTCGCCGTACCTTAGAGGAATCGTTTCCTCGGCCGTGAAGGCGGAAAAAATTCTTTGATCGTACTCGCAGGTGGCCTGATAGGTTTTTCGCGCCTGATCCTTGCGAAATTCTAAACTGGTGGCGCCTTGATGACGGTCCAGCTCTTTGGCAAAATCAAGATAGTCGTCAGGCGAAACCAAGCTCACGGTTGAGGCAAAGTTTTTGGCAGCAGCACGAAGCAGGCACGGCCCGCCGATGTCAATCAGATCGACCGGCAACTCGGCCACCGGGGTTGTGGGAAAGGGGTAGAAGTTGACCGCCACAATATCCACGGGCGTAATCCCCAGGGCCTCGACGGTCTGGAGATCTTCCGGGGCCTCCCGGCGAAAAAGAATTCCACTCATCAAGGGAAAGCTCAGCGTTTTCATTCTTCCGTGGAAGGCCTCGGGGGTTTTGGTTAGCTCCTGCGCCTCGGTCACTTCGATTTTGGCATCACGGAGGGCCTGACAGGTTCCGCCGCTGGCATAGATTTTAATTCCATGTTTGCGCAGGGCCCGGGCCAGCTCAATTAATCCCGTTTTATCATAAACACTCAAAAGCGCCGTTTTAGCTTTGACCAGTTCCATGCTTATCTCCTATTCCTGTACATATTCCACAATATTTTTAAAGAGAACCTGCCCGTCACTGGGCGCGAAAGGCAGACCGCTATATCCCGGCCCGCGACTCAAGTTAAATAAATTGGCTTCTGGATGAGGCATAAGGCCCAGCACATTGCCAATCTTGTTGGTGAGGCCGGCGATGTTGAGCAGCGATCCGTTCACATCCTCCGAGTAGGTCAAGGCGATATAGGAAGAGAGCTGCTTTTCGGTCACATCCAGGCCCAGCAATCGCCCCTCACCGTGGCGCATGGGCATCTGCAATTTGTTTGGTAAATTTCGAAGCCAGGGCGAAGGATTGGCGCGATTGGGACGCAGGGTGACCCATCGGTTCTTAAAATGGCCCTGAATATTGGGGGCAAGTGCGAATTTTTTCCCGCGAATACTGGGCAGGAGTCCAAGCTTGACCAGGGCCTGAAAGCCGTTGCAGATACCTAAGATGGGAAACTGTCTTTCAGAAAAGCGCTGCAGCTCTTCGCCTAATCCATGTTTAAGCTTGAGGGCCAAAATCTGGCCGCTGCCCAGCTCGTCGCCGAAGCTGAAGCCGCCGGGAATGGCGAAAATCTGAAAATCCCCCAGCATCGTGGGCCTCGCCAGGAGATCGTTAATATGAACGATAAGGGGATTGGCACCGGCCTGAGCGAAGGCCAACGCCGTCTCTCTCTCACAGTTAATTCCGTCACCGGTTAGAATCAGGGCACGCGGAGTGTAGGTCATTTTATACTCCTGTTCCAAAAGTAACTCATCTCGGAGACCGCCATCTGCAAAGACTCCTCACCGTCCTGGGTGCGAATCTTCAGCTCGTGCCCTTCTCGCGTCTGGCCTAAATAAGTGAAGGCGCTCATCCGGGACTCGAACTCGGCGCGCTTTTCATTCGGCACACCCAAGATCATTCGAAAAGGCCCTTCGCCAAAAAGCACCTGGTCATCCACGGGAACGGCCAGCTCGCAGTCAAGGCCCAGCTTCTGGGAGTGTAAGAGCATTTCGGCCAGGGCCACCGCCAACCCTCCGTCGGAGAGATCGTGGGCGCTGACCACCACACCATCCAAAATAGCACGGTGGATAGCTTCATACTGGGCCCGCATATCCTTGAGTTTTTCTAACATCTGCCACAGAAGATTTTCGTCTTTGGTGGAATCGGCATAAATTTCGGCAAACTCGGAGGCGCTCAAGGAACCACGGAGGGCACCCATGAGATACAGACAAACGCCCGGTCCGGGAATCGCGGGAGAAATACTTTTACGAACATCAAAGCGTGAGATGGCCGTAACCAGCAAGGTCGGTAGGGCACTTATCGTTATCTCGCGGCCATCCAAATGTCGGCCTTTAAAATCATTCTTCATGCTATCTTTGCCGCTGATCATGGGAACTCCAAGAGCGCGAGCGGCATCGCGCAGACCCATCAAGGTCCGCACCAACATCCCCAGCTTCTGATCTCCGGGCCCGGGAGATTCCGGGCGCGCCTGTTGCATGGGGTCCGGCCAGCAGAAATTATCTAAAATGGCGGTGAAGGCGGGGTCTCCACCATGGACGATCCCATTGCGCATGGCCTCGTCCACCGCGCACACACCCATCAAGTACGGATCAACCAAAGACAGTCGAGGATTCAGGCCCATGGAAACCAAAACCCCATTCTCCATCTCTCCCCCGTGGGGATGTAGCCAGACTCCGCCGGCATTATGTGGGGCCTCACCATTCATGCCACCCATGGGGCGAATCACGGTGGAAGCCTGAACCTCGTGATCGTAGCAGGTAATCCAGGGCCACTTTGAGGCGATATTCGGCCGTGACAAAAGCCTTTCGAGGGTATGCTTAAAATCCACCTTGGGCGCCGCAGGTGCCTTGGCAAGACGCCATTCAAAGGCCCGGCCGATATTCTCGTTTCCATTCCAGTAGGCCTTCAGCTCCATGGGAGGAAGTCCGTCATGGAGAAAGGCCAAGGGCAAGGACGCCACGGTGTCGGGGCCGACCTTCACCTCAAAAAAACCGCTTTGGGTGAAAGTTCCAAGAACTGAGGCCTCCACCCCACGCTTCAACGATAACTCGAAGAAGGCCACCCAGCTTGTCTCCGGAACAGCAAAGGTCATGCGCTCCTGGCTTTCACTCACGATGATTTCCCAGGGCATGAGGCCATGATATTTCAAAGGACATTTACTCACATCAATTTCAGCGCCACCGGACAGCTGCGCCATCTCACCCACACTTGAGCTTAATCCGCCTGCGCCATTGTCGGTCAAGGTGCGATAGAGTCCAAGGTCGCGGGCCTCCAAGAGAAAATCCTGCAGGCGTTTTTGGGTGATGGGATCGCCAATCTGAACCACAGATAAAGGAACAGATTCTTCCAACTCCAGCGAGCTCATGGTGGCACCGTGAACTCCATCACGGCCCACGCGCCCACCGGCCATGACGATCAGGTCACCGGGAAAAATTTCTTTTTTGTCCGTCGGTTTGCCCTTGATCGCAGGTGGAAGAACGCCCACCGTACCCACATAGATTAAAGGTTTGCCAGCATAGGATGGGTGAAAATAGATCGCCCCACCCACCGTGGGAATGCCGCTCTTGTTGCCGCCATCCTCGACCCCTTTATGCACGCCTTCCAAAATACGCTTGGGCGAAAGAAGTCCCTTGGGCAACTCAGAAAGGGCGACGGCATCGGCGTCAATTTCCTCGGCGGATGTTTTTTCCTGAGCGACACAAAAAACATCGGTATTCAAAATCGGTCGGGCACCCTGCCCGGTGCCCAAGATATCGCGATTGACCCCCAGGATTCCGGTCAGGGCGCCACCATAGGGATCAAGGGCCGAGGGACTATTGTGGGTTTCAACCTTGGCACAGAGATCAATATTTTTATCAAACCGAACGATTCCGGCATTGTCTTTAAAAAGTGAGATCGCCCAGTCGATTTTTCTTTCCGCAATAATTTCCTCACTGACACCTTTGATAAAAGTGCGGAAGGCCCCGTTAATTTCAGCCGGGCCGAAGGCGTGGGTCGCCGCAGGGCCCTCGGAATAGTGAATTTTGGCACTGAAAATTTTATGCTTGCAGTGCTCGCTCCAGGTTTGGGCCAGTATTTCCATCTCCACATCGGTTGGATTTTCGGGAAGGGCCAAGCGCCGTCTGTGGGCCAGGAAGTCTTCATTCTTAAACTGGGCCTGAATCACTTTGATTTCCGGCAGCTCCAGCGCCCAGCAATTTTTCCCCGATAGGCCCAGCAGCTCCTGATCACTTTTGGCCAGGTCGATTTCACGCACCAGCTTGGCACTCAGGTCCTCACCCACCGGGCCTGTGATCTCAACCTCGCGGGGAAGTTTTTCAAATTCAGAGCGGGTGTAAACCTGGCATTCTTCCAGCAGTCCATTGGCCAGGAGAGCGTGGGCGGCACTAAGCAGCTCAGCATGGGAAACATCGCCCGAGATAAGGTAAAGCCGGCCCGAGCGGACCTGGGCCTGAAGACCTATTAATTGCAAGGCCTCATGGGCGGCCTGGCCTTTGTTATCGGTCACACCGGGGCGGAAGGTGATTTGTACAGCCATATCATAATGAGGTGGAGTGGTGGTGCAGAGAACCGGATCACAAAAGGCAGATTCAACTTTTTTGAGACAGTCTCGCTCAGTGGAGGCGATAAAATATAATTCGCCAATGCTCAGGGCCTTGATGATGCCTAGATTTTTTTCCTGAAACCACCGCTGGAGTGAGGCCAGGGGACCGGCAAGTTCTCGATGATAAAGCTCATAGCGAAAGTATTGCATCGCTACCTCCTGTGCCTGCGGGTTGATTCCAAATCTGCAACAGGCCGGTGGGTGTCGATCGACCGACCAGATGGCCGCGGCTCCACGCCTCTAAAAACTCATGCCATAAAGGCCCTTCCAAAGAGCGCCCGCGGGACTTAAAAGTTGCAAAGTCATCTTTTTCAAGGCGCGGAAAACTTTTTTGCAAAACGATCGGCCCGTTATCCAAGGCCTCAGTAACCAGGTGAATGGTGACGCCCGAAATTTTTACGCCGGCATCAAAGGCATCCTGATAAGCGTTGGCACCTTTGAAGGCAGGCAAAAGGGAAGGATGAATATTGGCCACCCGATACAGCTCGCCTAATTTCCAAGATTGTAAAAAGGATGCTCCCAGGATGCGCATGAAACCCGCCAGGCAAACCCATTCGGCCCCAAACTCCAGCAGGGCCCGACTCATTTTTTCCTCGTGAGCGGCACGATCTGCTTTTAGTTTTGGATACGGCATACACAGGCCGGGCACCCCAAAGTTTTTAGCGCGGGATAAAACATAAGCGTCCTCGTGATCACTCAGCACCGCCACCACCTGGGCCAGGTGGGGAAATTTGTGGCACCAGCGCATGATGGCCTCAGCGTTGGTGCCATCTCCGGAGGCCATAATTGCCAATTTCCGCGTTTGCATGATTAATCCCGCCCAATATCTTTGCGATAGAAACTGCCATCTAATTTTATTTTTGTTAAGGCACCATATACTTTTTCTCTGGCCTCGCGCATGTTTTGGCCACAGGCCGTGAGGCCGAGTACTCTTCCGCCCTTATTCACCAGGCCGCCATCCGTTCCCTTCGCCACCCCTGCATAATAAACGCTCACCTGCTCAGCGCTGATAGGGGAAATGGATTTACCCAGAATCATCCCCTTTCCTTCCACATCGGGATAACCGCCGGAGGCCAGCACCACATGCACAAAGCATTGATCGGGATTATTGTGGTGGCCCAGCTTATGGAGGGTCTTTTCGGTCACATGCCAAAAAAGCATCCCGAGATCGAGCTTCAGACTGGGGATGAGCACCTGGGTTTCAGGGTCACCGGAGCGAACGTTATATTCTAAAAGAAAGGCCTGATCGTCTTCAATCAGCAAACCTAAAAACATAAAACCTTGATAGGAAAGACCGCGATCTTTAAGACCGTTTATACTTTTTCGAAAGATCTCCTCGGTCTGCTGCTGAATGGAAGGCGAGGGCCAGTTGGGTCGAAGCTGCGCCCCCATGCCACCGGTGTTGGGACCGAGATCAGAGTCGAAAGCACGCTTATAATCCTGGGCGTAACCTAAAATATAAAATGAATCCCCATCCACCAGTGCAATGGTGGAAATCTCGTAACCTTTCAAACGTCTTTCTAAAACAAGCTTTTCTGATTTGATAATTTTGTTATCAGAGAGCAGCGCCCACACCGCGGCCTTGGCCTCCGCCTTGGTGTCGGTGACAATCACGCCCTTGCCTTGGGCCAGCTCATCGGCCTTGACCACGATGGAAAAGGGCGCCTTGTCAATAAATTGCTCGGCCTCGCTAAGCGAGCTGGTGGTAAAATAAGGGGCCGTCGGAATCCCATACTGCTCCATAAAGGTTTTGGCAAAACCTTTGGAACTCTCCAACTGAGCGGCGGCGCGACCGGGACCGATCACGCGAAACCCTTCTTGTGAGAAGAAATCAGCATACCCCTGGGCCAGGTAAGTTTCCGGCCCGATCACCACTAAATCCACGTTCAGCTCGCGCGCCCTCGCTGCCACTGCTTCTTTCGTGTCCTCTGCGGGCGCGTTGGCAAACAAGGGAGCTAATCCCTCACTCAAAAATAATCCGGGATTGCCCGGGTGCACATAGACGTGCGTGATGAGCGAGGACTTTAAGGCCCCTAACGCCAAGGCGTGCTCTCTGCCACCACTTCCAAGGACGACAAGCCTCATGCAAACTCCTGTAAAGATCGGGCCACCTGGCCAAGCTCCGGCACCTCAGGGAAAGGCCGGTTGATCTGGGCCCCATCCGCCACCACATTGGCGAGAGCGCAATACATATTGCTGATACTTTTCTTAAAAGCGGGAGGTAATGCCGGCGGAGCGCCTACGGCCGCCCTGGCCTCTTTTTTCCAATCGGGGCCACTCTGATTTTCCCCATTCTTTTTCTTATAGCTCTCCCACTCTTGGAACCAGGCCGTCTTGCGGTAAAAACGCCGCAGCACTTCTTTGGAAAGCTGCATGCCACGATATTCCAGCCGTAGCTCGTCGGGCCCGATGGCATCCAGCAAAATAATTTGCCGGCCCTCGCCGAAGCCAAATTCAAATTTGCCGTCCTGCAACTCAATCTCATGGCGGGCGAAGGCCCCTTGAAGGAGATAGGCCAGCAGCCGAATATGGGTATTTAAATTTTCAAACTCGTGGCGGCCACAGCCGCTGATCTCTTCCGCCTCCCGCAACCTCAGCATGCGGTCGGAGGGTTCAAGCTTGGTGGAAAATTCCACCAAAGGCCTTTCAAATTTGGCGCCGGCCACGGGGACCTGGTCGAGATTCAAATCTAAAACGACCTCAGGATTTTTCAGCCGTTTTAGGAGACTGCTGCCCTCGGGAAGCGCGAAGCGGAAAATGGCCTCAAGGGGAATCAGGCATCGCTCCGGTTTTGTGTTATAAAGTGCATAATCATAGTGCCCATCTTGAAATGGCGGCCGAAGAACCTTAAAAGGCAGCACGCCGATGCAATCAGTTCCCACATGGGCGCCGAGCTTTTGCCCGGAGAGATTATACTTGCCTAAAAAATGATGGGACATCCCGGTGGATTCAAAGCGCTCCAGGCCGGCCTTCTCGGCAGGACTGAGCAAGGGCAGGATCGGACGAACCAGCTCGCGCCAAACGTTGGGCCGTTCGAGCATGGTAAAGCAGCCGGTGGTGAAGGCCGCCAGGGCCTCGCCTTTTTTTTCGATATGATCGGGCATCTCGCCCCAGTCAAAAATGGAGTAGCGATTTGAAAAATGAAACAGCAAGGGAGACTGGGCATAATCGCCGTGAATGTTTTTTACACTGCCCTGATGAATAAGAGGGAACTGTTTCATCGAATCACCTCCTGCAATTTAAAGATCTTGTCCGCCATTCGAACGGCATTCACAAAGTTATTAAGTCCCACCCAGGGGCCGTTCAATCTGGCCCACTCAAAAATTTCCAGCGCGCGGGTGTGGGATTTGGCCTTGTTTGACTCCATCAACGGAACGAAGATGCCGCTCCCAACCGTGGTGAATGGTTTGAAATCGATGGGGTCAGTGATGACAAAGATATTGAGGCAATCTGGCAACGGACTTTCCTGGGTGCTCCATTCAATGTTTAACTCCTGAGCACAGCTTCGGGCCTCCGTAAAAAAATGGCGGGAGTACTCGTACTGCCAGTAGAGGTCCTTGCAAACCAAATTGACCTTCCGGCCAAAAGATTGCTTGAGACAATTTTTCAAAAACGTGACCGCCTGGTCATTGGCCTCAGGAAAAGTGGCCAGCACCGGAACCCCTTTGGGCATCTGGGAAATGGAAAGGAAAGCATCAAATCCCCCCAGTCGCGAGGCCACGGGAATTCCCAGAACCGGGCCGTCAAACTGGGCCGCCACGACACCGGGGAGATGGGCCGAAAGACCTGCACCGGCGATCACAAGATCAAAATCTTTCCGGCCTAAACGCTGCTCTAATTCGCGATAATTTCTATGCGCCGAGAGAATCGCCAGCTCGGCAGTGAATTCGGGCGACAACATTTCAAGCAAGGGTTCATAGACCCCGGCATCGCTTTTAGACCCGAAAAGGACCAGGACTCTAGGTTGCTTCATATTTTTTTCTCCGCTTTCTCACGAACCTTTCCTCTCTCAAGAGCAAAGCTGTGACATTTTTTTAAGTCTGTCGGGTACTCCCCCGTCAGACAGCCCTTACAAAGTTTTGGCCCGTTTACCGCCGCCTCAATATCATTCGTATCCGTGAAAAAAACCTCATCCGCCCCCACCCAATCGGCGGCCTCTCGCTGGCTTAAATTGGCCATGAGAAGTTCGCCTTGTACAGGAAAATCGATGCCATAGAAGCAAGGATGTTTGATGGGTGGGCAGGTGAGCGCCAGACATACGGATTTCGCCCCATGCATCCTCAGTAAGTTGACAATTTTCTTCGAGGTGGTGCCGCGAACGATGCTGTCATCCACCAGCAGAATATCTTTGCCCTTAATCTCACTCACAATGGGAATCAGCTTTAAGCTGACCGCCAGCTCACGCTTGGATTGGCCGTTTAAAATAAAACTTCGCTGAACATAACGATTTTTAAGGAGCCCTTCGCGATAGGGAATTTTAAGAGCTTCGGCCAGGGCCCCCGCGGCCGTCCGGCCGGTATCGGGCACGGGCATCACCACATCGAAAGTTCGCCCTGATATCTTTTTGGCCAGACGCCGCCCCAACTCAAGGCGCGCGCTATAAACACACTGGCCTTCAAGCACGGATTCGGCCCCGGCAAAGTACACCCATTCAAACATGCAGTGAGCGGCCTCTTTGCCTCCCACATCGGCGGTCAGGACCTGACCCTCGGGAGTGATCAGGATGAATTCACCAGGCGCTAAATTCTTTACCACTTCCATGCCCAAAAATTGAATTGCCGAGGACTCAGAGGCAAAGAGATAGGTGGTCCTCTCCCCTTCCACCTTTCGGCCAAGAAGCAGAGGCCTGATGCCATGGGGATCGCGCAGGGCAAAGAGTCCTCCGTCCGCCACCATGCCCACCACGGAATAGGAACCGTTGGCGTGGGCGACGACTTCCTTCATGGACGACACCGCCATCTCAAAGTTGAAATTGCCATTGGTGCCGCGCTCTCGCCCCATGAAGTAGCAAAAGAGCTGCAGCAAAACTTCGGCATCGTTGCGAGTTAAAAATTTAATTTTATATTTGCTCTGAACTTCTTCCGCCAGTTCAATCATGTTGGCGAGGTTGCCATTATGGGCCAAGGCAACACCGAAGGGCATTCCCGCCAGCATGGGTTGCAGGTCCTGTATCCCGTCGCCGCCCACGGTGGCATAGCGAGTATGGGCCAGGGCCATATCGCCTTTTAATCTCTCCAGGTCTTCGCGCTCGAAGGCCTGGGCAATCAGTCCCAATTTTTTTTTGTCAAAAAAACGGCCACATTCCTGATCGTAGCTGACCATTCCCGCGCCATCTTGTCCCCGATGCTGCAGCATCAAAAGCGCCTGATAGGCGACAAGAGAAGCCGATGACGTTTGAACTTTATTTCCTGGAAGGGATGCTTTTGAGGGAACTTGAATAACGCCGGCAACACCACACATAATGCCTCCCTCTTGCTTCCGAACGTTTCTTGAAATTGATGACTCTTCAAGAGCAGTTTAGAAAAATGGATACAATTTGACTAGAAAATTTAAGTATTGCTAATTATAACAATCACGCTAGCTTATACAGCACATTGCAACACATGGTAATTATTACATTTGAAAAAAAGACATGCTCCTGGGTCCGCAAGTGACACATAGCGCCATCTGGGCCATAATCAAGCGTTTCCTCTTGGGGTTGGTGTAGGTCAATGAAATCGCTCGCAATGATAAAATCGCTCTTGGTCGTTGTGACCTTCCTTGTGGGTCTGGGCGCGGCCCCTGTGACCTTCAGCGAGGACATTTATGAGCCAGATCCTTCCGACGATCCCTCCAGTGAGGTGGGAAGTGGCGGCAACACATCGATTGAGGAAATAAAGCCCTTGCCCTCGGAATTTGTTCTCAAGGCCAAAGATGATATCCGCGATGGCATCTACGATATGCAGCTCGGTCTAGCGGCAAGTCTCTTCGATTCCATCACCAATCAGACACTTTTTGACTACGGCGATGATGTTTACAATGTCGCCATTAGTGTCAAGCGCGACGTCTACAATAACCAGGACATCATGGATTCCTACACCGTTGTGGATACCATGCGCCTGCCGTTTCGTCTCAATCTCTTCAACCCACCCCGAGTCCCCCTTGGCCCGGTAAGTTTGAAGGCCCGTCTCTCGACTCAATTTCAGTTGAGTATGATGAACGTGCGCACCGTCTATCCCAGCGAATTACGCCATCTTCCCCGCCCCACCATCAATGAGGAGGAGCTCCGGCAGGTGGATCTGACGGCGCTCACCGCCAATAGCGCCACCAGTAACCCTGAGGAGGACGAGGTTCTCTTTGACGACGATAAAGTCGAAGCCGAAAGTTTAGGACAAAAGATAAAACGGTTTTTTAAGGGAGACTTCAAAAATCCCGAGACCAAGGCGCGCTGGTCAAAATTCTACAATATTCTGGCCCATCCCTTCCGTATGCCGGTCACCCAGAAAAATTTCCAAAAGATGGGCGTGGGCGAGATTTTTTCTTATGGTCTGGAAGGCCTGATTGAGCTTGATCTGGAGGCGGCCTTCTCCATCGCCGCTTTGCCCGGTTTTGATTCCTTTAATGTTGGCGTGAGTAGCTCCACCTATTTGAAGGGAAATTATCGCGTCTCCATTTTAAAGGAAGACACCAAAAATGTGCTGGTGAAATTAAATCGCGTGAAGTCTCGCGGCACCGCCTTTTCCTTTGGCGCTCACGAAGATTTGGTTTTATTTGAAGGCGTGACGATCCTAGGTGCCAAGGTGGCCAAGATCACCGAATCGGTTATCCCCTTCCAGCTCACCGTGGCCAAAAATTACGCCCACTCCTTTGACGTCGCCTATCGCTATGACCTGTCCAACCCTGATGCCCTGGAAGCCTATGGCGATGCCTTGGGCGGCCGTTTTAAACTCTCCCATGAGCTCTCCAAGCGCGAAAACTCGGGCGTTCGTTGGGCCTACAATCGCGACCAAAGAGAGCACTCCACCGTCAAACAATATCGCATGAAACTCAGCTTTCTCTTCGAGCGGACCCATCAGTCCAGCAATCGCCATACCGTGATGGTGATTACCGACGGGGAAGGCACCCACCATATTTATAAAGGCGAGGCCCACAACGGCCGAAGCTGGGATACTTTGTGGGGGCCCTCAGAGGTCAAAAATTATAGCTTCAAATTTTTAGTCGATAAGGCCAAATATTACACCTCCAACCAAGGTGCCGCACTGACCTTCACCGGCACTCTCGGCGATACGCATACCACGCTTAAAGAACTTAACAGCTATATGCGACAGGTGTCCGAGGCCACCGGGCTTGTCGACCTCTTTCCCACCATTCAAAAAGATTATCCGCGCAAACTTTGTCTCTCCCAGGTGAATAGCAAACAAAATGAGCAGCTGGTTGAGCGGGCCACCAAAAAATGTGAAAAAATCAAACCCAGCGCTCTGGGAACCAGCCGCTTCTTCTACCGAATAGGTTTCAACAAGACGACCATTCAAACTTTTATGAACACCGCCAGCACCAGCTATTGGACAATTCTGGAAAAGGCCTTCGGCATCAAGGCCGGCCGGTGGTCGACGACCGGCAAACGCACCTGGTACAACATCCAAAACGCGCCCCTGGCCCTCCTCAATCTTCCCTTGGCCTTGGTTGATGTGACCATTCTCCGCGCCGCTCGTCTATATCATGCCGAGCGCTTCGCAAAATATTGGCGCAAGCTAAAAAATGTTCGCTCGCTGGATGAGATGTCACAGAACTTTTCTAAAATGCTCACGACCTCGCTCTTTAGCACTGAGTTTCTAAAAATTATAAAGATTGCCGCGCCCACGGAAGATTTTGAGTACTACGTCGATGCCCGCTCGGATTTGACCTTTGGCCAGATTTCCCGCATTGGAGACTCCCAGGTCCTGACCGACCAGGAATTTGAGCGACGGATGCGCCAGATCGATTTTGAGGTTCCATCGAACCACGTCCTGTACGACCCGGAATCTCTGATCACGGGCCTGGACATAAAGAAGATTTCCGACGGCGAATTGGAGCTTACCTTTGACCTGTCCCATGCTCCTAAATACTTTTACCTGTCCCTTGAGAGGTCCGGCATTTTTAAAGGCTACAAGCGTTTGGCGTCCGTTTTCATGGTTAATTCAGCCGATCTCTCACGTCTGAAAAAAGGTCATAACTCTTTTAAATTACTGCTTAATTCCCAGGATGCCGTGGCCAAAACTCTGGCCACCCATCTGCTCAAGGGAGGGAGTTTTACCCTCAAGGGCTCCATCATGCGGCCAGGTCAGACCTGGGGCCCGCTGAGCATTATTAGAAAAACCATCGAGAAACCCGAGAAACCGGAAGTCCCTCAGAAAAAACCTTGATTTAGTGGAACGGTACAGCGTATACGGCGCCATGCTTTATACATATACGGCAGTAACAAACAATAT
Source organism: Bdellovibrionales bacterium GWA2_49_15 (assembly GCA_001769855.1). GTDB lineage: Bacteria > Bdellovibrionota > Bacteriovoracia > Bacteriovoracales > Bacteriovoracaceae > GWA2-49-15. Next base: position 75,902 of record MEPP01000009.1, read on the forward strand.
CTTGGTTTCGGCCACACCTTATCTGATTAAGGAAAAAAGCCGGCCCAAAGATCAGCATTTTGTTTACGCCTACCATATTAGGATCAAGAACGAAGGTGACACCGCCATTGTGCTTCAGCGACGTTTTTGGCGCATTCGCCACGGCAAAAATAAGCAAGAAGAGATTTTAGGCGGGGAAGGGGTTGTTGGCCAATACCCCCAAATTAATCCCGGCGAGGAATTTGAGTATCAAAGCTTCTGCCCCATTCCATCACCCTTCGGAAGTATGAGAGGGCATTTTCAGTTTATTGACAAAAATACTTCCCTGACATTCCGTGCTGATATTCCACTGGTTTTTCTGCGCCCCGATCAGGCCTTTACACCTGACCCTCGCCCCACTGATAATATAATCGCTTGATTATCACTCCATTCTCACCGTAAAATTTTACCCATAGGATATTTATATGATCAATGATCTTGGACTACTCTTTCTCCGCGTTGGGGCCAGTGCTCTGATGATTCTGGGGCACGGCCTGCCGAAAATTCTGGAATTTGGCCAAAATGCCCAAAGTTTTCCCGACCCGCTCAACGTGGGCAGCAAGGCCTCGCTCATCCTGGCGATCTTTGGGGAAGCCGTCTGTCCGCTTTTTGTGGCCCTTGGTCTGAAAACTCGCTACGCCAGTGTTCCTCCCCTGATTACCATGCTGGTGGCGGCCTTTATTGTCCACGCCGGTGACAGCTGGAACAAGATGGAATTTCCATTAACATACGCCCTACTCTTTTTTGTGATCATGTTCTTAGGATCAGGACGCTTTTCCGCCGACCATCTTTTCTTCAAACGTGGGTAAGAGGAGTTTTGTGTGGCCGTGGTTTTGTTAGTATCGGAAGAAGGTTTAACCAAGTCGTATCCCCTGAGCCGTTCCCCCATCATCGCCGGCCGAAGTAGTCACTGTAACATCGTCCTTACCAATGTGCTCTGTAGTGGAGAGCACTGCCAGTTTGTTCTGACCGAAGGTGGCCAGGCGAGAGTGATGGACCTGGGAAGCACCAATGGGGTTTCGGTCAATGGTTCGAGTACCTTGCATTGCAAGCTGTTTATCGGTGATGAGATCTACATGGGAGATGCCAAGGCCTGGTTGGATACTTCCAAGATGACCATTCAAGAAAAGCAGGTTCACACTAAAGACAGCGATTTGAAGCGCCATCCCGCCAAGCCTGTGATTAAACTTCCCCCTCTTCCCAAAAGCGAAAAAACGGGAAAACTCCTGGCAAGCGGCAAGGCCCCTAAGGAAACTCAGTCCAATCCCCACAAAACGTCGACGGCGGTAAAAAATATACGCAAGGCCCGATCGGTGGCCAGTAAGAAAAAATCACAGTAAAACCTCAGGATGAAATTCTCTGTCCTATGTTTTGTCATACTTTTCGCCGCGCTGGCGAAGGCCGCCGATTATTCCCTCAGTCCAAACTGGCAGGGGGTATGGAAAGGTCAATGTCAGCTACTGAATAGCGATTCCCGCCCCCCTGATCCGATCTCCCCTTTTCGAATGGAAATGCACATAAAGGAACTCGCCAAAAATCCGCTCCGCTACCAATGGCAAATCATCTACGGCATGGGAGCGACCAGGCAGGTCCGTCCCTACGAACTCTATTATGACAAACAGAAGGAACATTTTGTTTTAGATGAAAAAAATGGAATCTTTCTCGACACCTTTTATCGTGCGGCAGAGGCCACCTTGTATTCAGGGTTTATCGTGGACGGAAAATATCTGCAAACTGAAGAGGTGCTCATTCAAGGAAGATTACGGGTGCGCATTTATTCTTTTGCTCAAGCACGTCTCACCCTCAGTCGGCCCGAAGTACACACTTTTGAGCAGGCCTCGCTGCAAGAATGTTGGCTCTCCAAATAGCGGGTGGCCCTATCCAAAAATCTGACTGCCAATTCTGACATAATCGGCACCATGCTCAACGGCAATCTGATAATCACCACTCATCCCCATGGAGAGCTTCAAACCCTTTATGCCAAGGGATTTTTCCAGGTCCAACTTCATCTTTCGCAGCTCTTTAAAACAACGATGGGCCTCGCCCTCGGCATCCTTGGTGCGAAAGGTTCCCATAGTCATGAGCCCGGCGGGAATTAGGTTGGCGGGAGCACCATCTTTGAGGGCCTTTTGAAAGGCCAGCTTCAGCTGCTCCTGATCGGTAAAGCCCCACTTCTCTTTTTCTCCCGAGGTGTTCACCTCAAAAAAAAGCGCAAGAGGCCTGGCGGCCTGGGGACACTCAATAATTTTTTCCAAGAGTGATAAGGAGTCCACGGAATGAATGGCGCTGAGACGTTCGACCTTTAATACATCTTTGACCTTATTGCGTTGGAGATGGCCGATAAAATGCCATTCAAGGTCCGGAAGGCCGGCCAGCTGCTCACTCTTTTTTACTAAATCCTGCACCCGATTTTCACCAAAGATCCTCTGCCCCAGCTCATAGGCATAGGCCATTTCCTCAATCCCCGTATGCTTGGTCACCGCCACGAGCTGAGACGAACCCAGGTGGCTTCTGATATCTTTCAGGGCATCACTGATTAATTTTTTTTTGGGTTCGGTTAGCATTAAGTGGGCGTCGAATCTTTCTTCTTGAAGCTGATGGTGGCCTTGACCTCAAAATCATACTTCGACATAATATCCTCGATGATTTTGTTGTGATCAAGCTTGGCCAGGTGCCCACTCAATTCCTCGCGGATACTGAGCGCAAAATCTTCCTTGGCATTTTTGGCGTTTTGAACCAATCCCGAAAGGATATCTTTTGGGAGCGGCAAATCCGACAAAATATTGCGAACGGCATCTTCTGTCATAAAGGCCGCACCGACTCCGATCGACACAACTTTTTTAATGACGTCCCCAATGCCTGAGTCTGAACCTTTCTTATCTGCCATAAAAGTCTCCTGAGGTACCTAGCTTAGTTGTGGTTTTTTATCAAAGTGATGCTCGGCTTCGATATGACGAATCGTCCCCGTCTTACTGCGCATGACGAGGGAATGGGTTTGCGCGCCCCATGGAGAAAAGCGAACACCGCGCAGGAACTCGCCGGAAGTCACCCCTGTGGCACAGAACATAACATCTCCATGGGCCAGCTCATTGATGCTCCAAACTTTATTAATATCACTCACGCCCATTTTTCGGGCGCGCTCAATTTCTTCTTGATTGCGTGGCTTTAAAATTCCCTGGAACTCTCCGCCCAAACAGCGCAAGGCCGCTGCGGCAATAACGCCTTCAGGAGCGCCGCCAATACCAAAGAGAATGTCCACGCCTGCTTTGGGCATGCAGGTAGCGATAGCACCGGCCACATCGCCGTCGCCGATCAGCTGAATGCGGGCCCCGCTTCTTCTCACCTCATCGATCAATTCCTTGTGCCGCGGGCGATTTAAAATAATCGCCGTCAGATCCTGAACACGGCATTTTTTCGCCTGGGCCAGGCGGCGTAAATTTTCCGTGGGCGATTCGAGAATATCAATCACGCCCCGTCCTTCGGGGCCGGCGGCAATTTTTAACATATAGGTATCGGGGGCGTTCAAGAAATGTCCGTGCTCGGCAATCGCCATAACGCTGATCGAGTTATTGGCACCACTGGCACAAACCGCCGTTCCTTCCAAGGGATCAAGAGCGATATCAAGCTTTGGACCATTTCCTGTTCCCACTTTTTCACCAATGTAGAGCATGGGGGCTTCGTCTCTCTCACCCTCACCAATGACCACAGTCCCTTCACAATCCACAGAATCCAACATGGTTCGCATGGCATCTACTGCGGCCTGATCTGCGGCCTTTTCATCTCCACGACCCATAAAACGGGCGGAGGCAATGGCGGCCATCTCGGTCACTCGAACAAATTCTAAGGCCAAATTGCGATTCATGGTGCGACTCCTTGCAATAATAATTGTCGTAAAGGCATCAAGTATAAGATGCTAGATCATTGATTGGCCAGGATGAGAATCAACACGTGGCGCTGAGCTTCATGCGCAAAAAATGAGTGGTATTTTCAGGGATATAGTTATGAGGAATTCGGTCCATCATCTTACAGGCAATACTAATTTTGTGGTGATCAGCTTCGCCGTCCATTTCAAACATAAATTCATCTTCCGGGGCCAAAGGCGTCTCGATATCGCGGACATTGACCATGCGCCCTGTTTTGATGCCACGGCCGTCTTCCCACTCCACAAAATGATCGAGAAAGAGGAATTGAAAACGCGCCAGCTCACCATCATTATGCTGCCAGACAAAAACCTCGGCAGGGCCGTCGGCCTTGAGCCAGTATTTTAAGTTGGAAGGCAAATCGGTTTGAAGTGGATTTTCGTGCAAAGGGCGAAAATCTGCCGCCACATTTTCCAGGGAAAGCAATTCCATGAGATCATTTTCCAATGTGGGGGTAGAGCAAAATTCCAGACCCAGCGACTGCCCTCTGACCCAAATGACCTTGCCCAGAATGGCGACCTTCTTTCCTTTCCACACAATATGTCCATCGAGCTGCTCACCCTTTAAAAAAGGAACTCCCCCGTCCTTGAGGGCGATGTGAGCGCCACGCAGAGAGAGGTCGCGCACTTCGAAGATTTTAGAGGAAGAAACATTCCCCAACTTAAAGGCCATAAAACTAAAAGGGAAGCGAGGGAGAATGCGCTTTTCGATCACCTGCCCCTGATTTTTAATCAAATTAAATTTCGAACCACTTTTAGCTTTTGTGTTTCCACTCATAAATTGCAACGCTCCTATACATAATTTTAGCCCATTTTAAGAGTCTGGTGGGAACATCTTTGAAACAGGCCCAACTTACCCGAGCACGGTAGTTGCCTTTATATTTACAAAAGGACCTCTCTTTGCGTATTATTTCAGCACCAATAAGTGCGAAATTTCATTATGACACCTCAATCAAGTAAAGAATGGGAGATAGACAACCTGCCGAATAGGCTTACCCTCTTCCGCATTCTCATGGTTCCCATTGTCATTAGCTCCCTCTACCTAAATTTAATTGATTTTGGTCAATCGGCAAGTTTGAAATCTTGGTTTGGATGGATCGCCGCCTGGACCTTCGCGCTGGCAAGTATCACCGATTTCTTTGACGGATATTTCGCCAGAAAACACAATTTGATCACGGTTTTTGGTTCCTTTCTTGATCCCGTGGCGGATAAATTTTTAGTCGTCTCATCGCTCATGATGTTGGGGGCCCTGGGTCGAATTCCCATTTTGATAGTGATCATTTTAGTCCTGCGTGAGTTTTATATTACCTCCCTACGCCTCCTAGCGCATGAGCGCGGCCTGTCTGTTCCTGTGGGTGCCATGGGAAAATGGAAGACGACGCTTCAGATGGTGGGCATCCCATTTCTCATGGCCTTCGAAAGACCCTTCAGTATTCCCTTGCCCGAGATGGGAATCTTTTGCATCTACGGCGCTTCGGTTTTCAGCCTGTATTCCGCCTTGGAATACTCTCTCGCACTCTTTAAAAAACTCAACGCCCTCCGCTTGGAGCGAAAACACGCCAAGAGGCCTTCCCTTCAGGAATAATCTATGTCTAAAGAATATATTCTCGTTACCGTTTCCGGTCCGGATAAAACGGGTATTACCGGCAAGCTCATGAGTATCGTGGCCAAAAGTGGTGCCGTGCTGGCAGATATGGGCCAGGCCGTCACCCACGGCCTGCTCTCACTCTCCTTTTTATTGGAAATTGACTCCGATCGAAAGGATTATCCGGTCATCAAGGACCTGCTCTTTGAAACAAAAAAGTTAGGTCTGGCACTGGATTTTAATATTCTCGATAACCGCGAGTCGGACACCCGCATGGTTGATGTCTCCGAGCGCTTTATCCTCCACTGTGTGGCGAGCGAGTTTCTGACCTCGGGCTTCGTGAAAGACGTGGCGCAAATTCTGGCCGAGTTTGGAATCAATATTCATCGCATCGACAATGTCTCCCCGACACATTTTAAATCCCTCGAGCTGACCACAACCGTGCCGGCTTCGGTGGATTTAAATACCGTAAAAAAAGAGTTGCTCAAGATCAGCAACACCCATCAGATGGATCTGGTCTTTCTAAAAGATAATGTCTTTCGTCGAAATAAACGCCTTATTGTCTTTGATATGGACAGCACTCTTATTCAGGCCGAGGTTATTGATGAACTCGCCACCGTTTACCAGGTGGGCGATAAAATCAAGGCGATCACCGCCGCCGCCATGAATGGCAAGATGGACTTTGATCAGGCCTTGACCGAACGGGTGGCGATGTTAAAAGGCCTGGAAGAAAGTACCATGCGCAACATTCTGGAAAATCTGCCCATGACCAATGGGGCGGAGGAATTTATAAAAACGGTTAAGTCGCTCGGTTATAAAACGGCCCTGATCTCTGGGGGCTTCTCTTATTTTGCCAATGCCTTCAAGGAAAAGCTGGGGCTCGACTATGCCTTTGCCAATGAGCTGGAAATCGTGAACGGCAAGCTCACCGGCAAAATTCAAGGCACCATTATTAATGCCAATCAGAAGGCCATTATCTTAAAACTTCTGGCGCAGCAGATGGGAATACACTTGGAACAGGTGGTGGCGATTGGAGACGGTGCCAACGATCTTCCCATGCTGGCGGCCGCCGGTCTGGGAATCGCCTATCACGCCAAAGAGGTGGTCAAAGAAAGGGCCCGCCACCATATGGGGCACGGGCCCATGACGACTATTCTTTATTTTCTAGGCATTCCGCCTACTACTTCTTCTTCTTAAGCAATCGAGGAACTCCATAGTGCATGTAGGCCCGAGACACTTGCTTAAAGAGTGTGTCAGCATCCGGGTCAATTTGCTCATTTTTGCCTTGCTGAGAATCGTGGAGGAGCTTGTCCTCATCATATTGGGAAAGCCCTGTGGCCGTGCCACCGGCATCGCCATACGCCCCTCCGCCTCGACCATTGGAGCTATCTCCAAATAGGTTGCCGCCAAAGCCCTGTCGTCCAGCTCCGTTTTGGCCGTCTCCTCCTTCTCCATCACCGCCGTGACCGTCACCATTAGCCCCATTGGCGTTAGCACTATTGCCATCACTGCTACCCGAGCCTTTACCGGCATTGGGATCAATGGGGGCCGAGATGCCTGTCATCGCGCCTAGGCCTGAGGAATGAATGCCATCTTTAAGTGTTTTAAAAACAGCATGGGCACCATTGATACCTGCCAGATCTCGCCTGAGGCGATCAGCTCCGGAATCTTTATCATTGGCACCTTTTGTTTTACCTTTTGAGAGACGATTTCTGGCATCCAGACGTTTTTTACGATGGGCCATCAAGGTATCATTCAATCCTCCACTTCCCATACTTCCGGTACCAAAGCGTCCGCCGCCGTTCCAGGCACCGGATCCATAGCTTCCACCGCCATCAGAGAAGCCACCAGGATTATATCCGCCCAGTCCAAAGTCGATGCCGGTAATTGTATTCGTGTCAGCACCGGCCGCAGGCCCGCAGGACGGCCCGGTACAAGGTGCCGGAGTTGATACTCCTGGTGCAATGGCCTCAACCGATGTCGAGACAGTGGTCGTAATACCTGTGGGACCTCCTGAGATTGTGGCCCCACCGGCCAATCCTCCGCCCACGGTGGTCGCCATACGTGTTAAGCAGGCCGAAACTTCCGTATGCATCTCCTGTGATCGCTTATAATAGAGGGTCAGATAATCCACCATGACCCCAAAGTAGTTATTCATGTACGCTGCTCCTCCCGTCGGATATTGGCTTCCGCCGGCGGCAGCATATTTCACGGTGTGAATCACCCCACTCTCGGCTGCTTTTTTCAAGGCCAGAGCGTGCAGCTTGGGCGTGGTTAGAGGCCAATCAGAACCAACAAGGTTCTTGCAATTGGTATCAAAAGGTTCACCTTTAGTCTTGGACACCTCGATGCATTCAAGCTTGGCCCAGAAATCGGCTTCTGGAATATTCAAATCCAGTAACAGCAGTTTTAACTCATCTCGCTGGTACATGGCTGAAATATTGTGGATGGTATGGGACGTATTAAAGGCCTTCTGGGCCGCGTCCCCTCCTTCGAGAATGGCGTCTGCATAAGTTTGAAAGCCGGCAAAGATATTATCCGCCAACTTAGTCTTATTATTTTTCCAATCTTCCTGCTTCACGGGAATATCCCAGCCCTTGAAGTAGTTGATAATGGCCATAACGGCCAAAACGGCTAGACCGGCAACCGGGTTATACATGCCCACGGCCACCGCCGCACCAACCATGACTCCCGTCGAAATTGTCTGACCTTGTCCGTTGACGGTGGGGTTCAGCACCACCGCGGGATAGATGGGATCGAGCATATACGTGACCCCATCGAAATCCACTCGCTGCCTTTCAATGACGCAAACTTTATTTTTATCGAAGCGCGTCCCGCACAGACTGGTGGAAAACCAACAGTGTGGGAACCATGCTTCACAATACAAAGGCCCGCCATGCTCACCGTAATCACCGTAGACATGCTCGGGCCCAAAAAAATGTCCGGGATCATTTTGGATGGCACCGAGGCCATTTTCTCCGCTGGCAAGTGGCGAGTACAGGCTGAAATTCGCGTATTTTTGAGCATCAATCTCCGCCATGGCAAGATGCTCTTCTGCCATCAATTTCAAATATTCAACACCGCTGGCAGAATTCCCAGTGGCACCGACCGTCTGTCCGCTTCCACTTCCTACTAGTCCACTTCCGCTTCCTATTTGTGAATTCATGAAATTGGCTTGCTTTTCCTCAAGCTCGGCAAGTTTCTGGGCGTATCTGTTGTCTGTGCTCATCCGCGTTGTCGCCATCAATTTACCCAGCTCCCGGGCCTTGTCATGCATTTTGTAATAGCCATTATCTTTACCCGTATCCGAGAAGATAGGACTTCCCGCTTGGCTCCAGAGCCATTCGGCAACAAACATAAAGCGCTCAAACTGCCAAACACTTCGGGCCACAATGGTCTTGTCATCTGAACCTGATGGAATGGCGATGCGCTCCCGACCTCTGGACGAATCTTGGTTCATCACGAGTTCGAACCGGGCCAAATTTTCTGACCCGCCCACACTGGAGCCAGAGCCCGTGCCGAAGCTGGTGACGACTTTCACTCTCTGAGGTGGAGTACAATCCGCAGTGGCACATCTGAGTTCGTACATATTCGGCTGACAGGATGACTGATCAACAGTCCACTCAATCTCCTCGGGCATAGAGGGGAAGATGGTGCCGTCAGAGCAGGTGCCGCCGACTTTCCAGAGACCGAGACAGCAGAAATCTCCCGGTCCAGGGGCTTCTCCCAGTTTTGTGCAAGGTCTTCGACATTTGGCAAATGGCACACAGGTCTTGACCTTAGGCTGTCCACCGCCCGGATCTGTTTCAAGACATAATCCGGAGGAACATTGATAGTGATCGGTACAACCGTAGGTTTCAGAGATAGTTTGCCCTTGAGGCGTCTTGGAGGGACGTGCCTGGATATGAGGGTTCAAGCATGGGCCTTCGTAGGTACATTTATCTGAAAAGGCCGGCACCGCTGCAATATCAGATCCAACCATTCCCACACGCGTCTGGTTGCAGTGATTATTGCAATGAGTATCACACCATGCGTGGCTATGCTTGAGAGAACCGTCAGGATTTCTCTCGTTGGTACAAGTGTTCATGCAATCCTGCTTGCACATTTTCCTGGGAGATAACTCGGTGGGCAGGATGCAGTCATGTTCAAAGTAGCAGAGTTTATGCGGGCCATCCGCCGCAGTCCAAGGCGCGGGGCCACCGCCCAAATCACTCCACGGGGATGAGGTACTAAAATTCTTAGCGCTAGGACGCCACCTGGAATCCGCGATACAGGTGTTGCCTTGAGGCCCAGTTCCGCATTTGGGGCTCGAGCCACTGCCGCTCCCGCACTGGATTTCATCAGTCTCAGTTAAAACCACCTGATTAGGACGGCCTGGACATAAATATTCCCCATCCACATTTTCTTCCACACATTCCAAGTTGCCAGGACAGGGATGATCTTCATTGGGGTTACACTGATGCCCCTCTTGACCGAATATGTGGCTTTTAGCGAAATGTGTCGGGGCCGCAACATCGTAATCGCCGACGCCGGTTACGTAACGGTTAAAGGGAATAATCGGCCCCTTAAAGGGTTGCACGGGAGAGTGAAAACCCTCGGGGGCATCCATTGCGACCCCTCCATCAATAAATCCCGCAGGATCAGAGTGGACAGGTTGCTTATACTTGGTATCCCCGGCGTTGACGTGGTAAGGCGCTCCGCCGCTCATTAAATGGTTATTGCCAGGGTGGCCCATACACACGCTCGTCACCACGAGACCACAGCTTAAAAGAACCAAATAAATGAATAATCTTTTCATATACATTCCCCATCAAACAAACGCTAACTATCGATAACCTGATTATAAAGCCAGTCGGTCTATTCCCATAGAGCTATGTGAAATCTGCCCTTTCTAATTAGGCCATTTTTAACCACTTCCAAGGTATCCGAGTGAAATCTACCGCTATTTCCTCTTGCCCACTATTGTGGGCACCATTGTGAAAAGTTCAGGTCCGGCCTATTATTTTGGGCACGCGAGGTTCTCATGTCCCAGCAGCTCCTGACTCAGGGTAATCTCAAAATTAAATGCAAAAAAAATGTTCAAAGCTTTCGGCTCGTTCGGAGCAAGGATCATTTTCCCAAGGATTTTTGCCTGAAAATCGCCGCCCAGGAGTGTCCCGAGGAAGTCACCACCTTGGAGATTCTGGGGGAAGGTGATGGCCCCATTCCCTCCACCATCTCCCGCATGGAATGGCTTGGGCCTTTTAATCGGATCAGAAAAGTTTTTCTCTCGGATATCCAATTGTCTTCCCTGGCCCTGGATGAACAAAATTTCTGCGCACTGGAATATGTGGTGTTGAAAAATATCCGCTTCCAGGAGATCACTTTGGAAGATTTTATCCAGACTCTCCCGCGCCAACTCAAGCACTTGGGCCTGATTAACTGTGGTCCATTTTGCTGTGAAATAAAAGGCCCAAATGATTTTCTGATAGAGCTGGAGCAGCTGGATTTATCCAAAAACCAGCTGCACGAGTTACCCCCATGGATCGCCACCTTGGCCCGCCTAAAAAGACTGACCCTCGACGGAAATCAGCTTAAGACTCTGCCACTCTATCTCAAGCAGCTTCCCAAGCTGAACCATCTCTCTTTGGATGACAATCCATTTTCAGAAGAAACCAAAGGTCAGATCCAGAGAGATTTCAATCTCTGGTTCTAGCACCCTAGTAAAGAATAAAATTGAAGAAATTGCCCTTGGCCCAATTTGAAAACTGATGAGCATTCAGCACCACACCTGCCGGACGAAGCGTCACTCCCAGTTCCATGGTCATAGAACTGCCACGCAATGGTCCGTAGTAAGGGCCCAAAAGTTGAGCCAGGGATATTTCCAGATAGGCGCTCTCCTGAGTCTTCACCAGTCGGTACTCACTGGGATTAAGCGGACGATCAATGGCCATGCCACGGACAGTGTTGAGACGCAGATAAAAACCGATCTCATTTAAATCGGGAACAACGGCATAGGGAAAGTCGATTCGTACCAGACCTAAATTTTGTGGGGCCAGGACAGCTTCACGCTCAATAATGGCGCGATACTGGGATGCCAAATAGAGGGCGACGTCCACCTGGCCTGTAATAAATAAGGTGTCACCGTTCATCTGTCTTTGGCCGTTCACGCGTGCCAGAGCGACACACGCCGGGATCGCACTGGGGGCCCCATTGTCCTGGGCGCGGAGGGTGATCTGATCGGCGCGCAAATCTCCCTGAAACTCAACATCCATGGAGGTCAGGTTGGCATGGTTGGCGACGGTATAGTTAATATGAGCATTGACTCTTTTATCGAGAACCTGAACTGGGCGGGTTTCAGTGCGATAGCGAGTCACATCACGACATACCATTTCGTCGTAAGGCACATTCTGACAAACAGTTCGTGGTGGTAAGGTCTGGCATACTTGAACGGGTACGTTCTGACAAACGCGCTGGATAGTACAGATGGGTTGACCTTGGGGGCCGGGGCGACAGATTCGACGGTCCTGGCAGGTGGTGCGAGTTTCGGTACGACATACTCGCTCGCCCGGAATGGTTCGACATTCCTGACGATAGCGACGCTCGGGGGCGCACACTCTTTCGGTGTAAGGCACCTGAATGGTGCGATATTCAGTGCGATATGTTTCCGTGTTCAGGGCCATTTCAAAGTTGGGTGCGGATCGGCCTCCGTAGTAGGTAACTCGCGCGGAATCGCTTTCTCCTGCTCGAAGATTGGTGCTTGCAAACAAACAAAGACAAAAGCAAAACATGAACAATACCAGAATTTTCAGCATACCTACTCCTTCCGAATGAGACTAAAACTTGTGCTAAAAGCATAACCAGAGCATGACTGTCTGGCAAATATCTTAGGGTTTTTGTTGTCCGGTGATGATCTGAATCATGGTGTGGGCCATCGCTTTGAGAAAAAAAGAATGATAAGGGCCAATCCCAGGCGGAAGAACGGTGGCGTCCATCACATAGAGATTTTCAAAGCCCTGGGGCCGCCCAATCCGATCCAACGGTGCCAACGCTCTGTCATTATCGTTATCATGGCCGCGGACCGCGCCACCATTCGGCGCAAAGATGAGCATGGGAGTGACAGAAGGTTCCTGCTTCAAATCCACCAAATAGCTCTCAAATTTTTCCAAGGATTCAAAGTGAAAGGGACGGGTCAGCTCACTGTCGTTTCCACTGCCACTTCCCGAGCCGGTTTCGTGAGGGCGCGAAAGTTGGGGAAGCATTATCGCCCGGGCACCTAAATCAAAGTGCATTTTGGCGGCGGTTAAAAGGCCCTGCTTGAGTTTGCTAAAGCTGCTGGCAAGATTGTTATATTTAAAACTACCATTGAGGGGGTCAAAGATATTGCCTCCCACGTCCTCATTGGTAAGGGCGACCAGCAAGGTTCTCACCTGATCCGCATGTCGAAAAAGAGGATAGGCCCATTCTAAATAGGGGCCGGCGATCTGGGCCAAATGGGGACCTTCAAAAGGAATTTCATGAATCAGATATTCATAAGGGGCCATGTCACCGGAGCGCGGTGGACCAAGGGCAATCCTGGTGAAAGGCAGAGTCATCGCCTGCAGGCCGCGCGGATAGAGACCTATAAGAAGCTGGGCATAATTGAAGGCCACACTTTTTCCCAACTCCGGATGAACAATTCCAGAGTTGTGCATAATTTGCAATGTCCCCGGAATACCGGCGCTCAAAATAACCAGCTTGGGCAGAACCTTAAAGACCAGATTATCCGGCAGCTTGGTGCGGAGAGAGGGATAAATTTCATGTTCGATCTCACGCTGCCTGGGCCAGGGTAAAACCTTCATGACAGGCCCCTTGGTCACAAGCTTCGTACCAATTCTTTGTACAATGACTTTTTGTACCAGTACCCGCGGAAGCATACATAAAGGATTTTTGTAATCACTCAGGGCCTCTCGCAAATAGGCATCCAAGGCGGTGTTGGCCTTGGTGTAAGGCGAGCGGGTCAATCCCCCATCTCCGAACCCCATCCGCAGCGCTCGAACGTCCAGATTTAAAGACAGGGCGGTCTCACGAAAAAGCTTTTCACGCGAGCTTATTTCCTCATCCGGCATAACTCGAATGCCAGTGGATGCCGAAACTTTCCCCTGGAGTTCGTCCAGCTTGTCCTCATCATAAAAGGCAGGAGGAAAAGCTCCGGCCTCACGTTTCGATTGGATGAAATGAATCATCTCCGCATCACTCACCGGCCAGGACACCTGCGTCCCTAAAGTATCTCCTCCCCCGATCAGCTCGGGCCTTATCAGCAGTAGCTTTCCTTCTTCAAAAAAATTTTTACCGCTTACAAAGTCCAGATTCCATAGGGCGTATCTTTTTCCCATAGGTGAAAAATGGGTGGGCAAAGGCCCTTTATCCACCAGCAAAACCTTATGACCGGCCTTCCACAGCAGATAGGCCATGTAACTTCCGGTACTCCCCGCTCCTACCACCACCACATCAATTTGGCCGTCCAAAGTATTGGTTTTCCCATTGTAGGTGAGGTGACATTTTGAACGGAGCTTTTGAGAAGTCGGGTCCGCGACCACCGGCACAGTTGTCGGGGCCACCGGAGTATCCACGGTTTGTTCGTAGCCTTGATTTGGATCCTCGGCCTCTTTGCCAAGGAAAAAATCCTGATCCAAATCCGCCGTTCGGTTGGCGAGCAACGGACCAAAATGTTCCTCATAGATGGTGCGAGTTATTTTGCCACGGGCCTTGATACACATCTGGGAGAGAAAAGAAATGTGAGTTAGCTGTAAGGCATCGAGAAACTGTCTTCGGGCGACGGGATACATATTAAAAAGCGCCGGGAGGGTTTTGCGGGTGTGAATCCCACGCAAAAAGGGTGCCATTTGCTGCTCCAACTCCTCCCATATTTTATGATCCTCACCCTCATCTTCGCCTTTCGCGCGTTTTAAATATTCGAACACCAAAGGCCGTGCCATCTTGGACTGAAACAGCTTCAAATTGGACAACAACGTGAGAAAGATGGACCACTCCTTGTCCTCACGAACCTCCCGCCACATCTTTTCCATCATAAGCGTACTTAAGGAACGTACCTGCCCTCTGGCCTCGGTGAGATATTGGGAGGGAAAATAAACTAAAAAAAGCGCCTTGAAGGTTTCAAGGCGAGATTCGATGGAACCGAACTGGATATGGCGTTTGGACTGGGCATCTGGAACCCATATTTCAACTTTATGAGGCGGTGGAACGGGAAATTCTTGGAGCGAGACCGGAGGAAATAGGACGGTAAAATTGCCCTGCCTTAGAGCGGCGTTAGTTCTTTCGCGCTGACTGGAACAACCCCAGCTCAGGAGGCATAGGGCAAAAAACAGCAGGAGAATCCTACTTATCAAATTCCGTCTTATAAATGTCGCGAATTTTTTCAATATCAAGCTGACTCAACTCCTCGCGATTTACAGTGTACAGATCACCATTCAACTTGGCCATGGTGGCCAGCTGAGGATTGAGCGCAAAGGCTTCAGGGGGATAAAGCATGACCGAGTTAAAATCAAATTCACTGTCGGTTAAATTCTGAAAATCGGAAGAAATTTTTTTATACTGTTCCCAGTATTTTTTATCCAGATTTTCCCAAAACACCACCATATATTCATCACGATCGGGGCGCGATTGCTCGTGAAAAAAACCTAAAGTATGCATCAGCTCGTGGAGGATTTCGCCTTTTTTGCAATTGGGCCCGAGCCAAATTTCCTGCTCGCCGCCGATACGGCCGACGTGGGAAAAGCACTGATCCTTATGAGCTCGGAAAACCACAAAATCTTTTTCCTTATAGGCCGAGATAAACTCAATTCCTGTTTGCTCGCGCAACTCAGCCAGAGCGGCCTTTAACTCGACCTTCACCTTGAGATTGGAATCTATCATGTGCGGAATTCGCCCACCCGGCCAAAGTTTAGGCCGGGCCAGCGGGAGGCGTTGTCCGGGGTACATCCGCCCAAAACCGTCCGGGCCCGCGGCGATCATCACATCACCAAGTGCCACGTAGAATTCGCCCTTCTGTTCGATCTCTACCATCACCCCTTTGTCGGTGGGTTCCAGGGTATCCATTTCCTGCCAAAAGAGAGCATCGTGTTCCGCCATACTTCGCTGAGAAAGCTTACTGCGAACGGGAATGGCCTTGGGAGCATTGAAGATCGTGAAGGGGGAACTCCCTTCGTCATCGGACCGGCTGCCCTGACTCGGACGAGCTTGTGCTTTAGCATTGGTTTTTTTGTCATTTTTGGGAGAGCTTACAATCATTCTGGCGGTGAAAAACGCCACAAGCCCCACGATGATGATGAGGAGAGCATAAACCCTAGAGGAAATGTTTGAGTTATTCATAGATGCTCTGATTGTACAAGAGACCGCACAATCAGAGCAAATTAGTCAGAAGACTTTTAAGGGAAGACCGCGTTCACATCAGTTTTTTTGTCGCGGATTAATTTCTCCATATGCCATTCAAGGTGAGTCTCAATTTCCTTCCCTTCATTATACAAGGTGTGCAGGACGAAAGTCCCGCCGGGCAGGGTTTGGAGGCCAAGATCCGATGGCGTAGTACTCCACTTGCCAAGCAGCTTGGACTGCTTAAAGGGGACCTCTGGGTAACCGATCAGGACAACTTCAGAGCAGATAATGTCACTTTCGGAGTTGGTGTTGAAGTTAAAATCATATTTCTTTCCGTATTGAGCGAAAACCAGCAAAAGCTTCTGGGCAATTTCAGCATCGGTCATATTTTCTTTGCGCGCGATCGCCAGATCGTCCACGTTCATAAAGTGTGCCAGCGTGTTCAGCACTGTTCCCATGCCTAGGGCCTCAAGAATACTTCGACCTTGGCGAATTTTTTCCTGGTGCGGTTTCACCAAGGGATGCTCCCAGATGCCTAAGGCCTTAAGTTCCGCTTCCGTGCCCACCCAAACGGCGTTGTGATTCCAAAATCCCGGAATAATTCTGCCCGTGACTTTGTAACGGGATTTATCAAAGAACACGTCCATCGGCTTCAGGCGTCCGAGCATCTTAGTTTCATAATCTTTGCGATCGAATAACTTACCTTTGCGCCATTGGATCTGTCCGATACTTCGGCCGAAAGCGTAGACGACATTGAAGACAAATTTATCCGCGACGTAGCGAAAGAAATCTCGCACATTTTTTTGACCGCTGAAATATTTGGCCCAGATATGTTTGGTATTGAGAGAAAAACGCTTCCCATAGGAGTGCTGATACTTATACTGATATTGATAAGAGGCGAGAACCAGATCACGCTCCTCCAAATCGATTCCGCTGACATTGGCGGCCACTTCAACTTTCTTTAGCAAATTTCTTAGGGTGTTATTGAGCTTTGACTTGCGCGCCATCATCTTAAAGCTAAAATAGTGCTCGACCTCCTCCCGCAGCCCATTGGACACAATCGAGTAAGACTGATTGTCTTCATTTAAGAGGCGACGCAGGTCCTTTTGCTTTTGAAAGAGCATATCTGCCAGGAGTACGTTGTCATCAATAAGCAGGTAGTACAGAAAAGACTCCAGCCCGAGCAGGTAGGTTTTGGCCCCATGGGAATCTCGCTTGGCCTCTTTTTTGAAGTTAAGATAAGAGGCATCAGCGGTTTTCTTAATCTTTTTAAATAGCTCCTGGCGGACATAGTTTAACTTGTATAGATCGGCCATCTGGGTCCCGCTCAAGGGTTTGTCGGCCTTCAGGTTTTCCGAGGCCTCCATAAAAAATGCCAAGGCCATCTCACGGTAACGCAGGGAATCCGCCACGTCTTCCTGCCACTGTTGGATCTGCGGCCCATTGGCCCATAGGTTAAGGGAAAATGTTAGTACCAATAAGGCGGATAAGATAAACCACTTCATAGGTCGTACCTCTGATTTTATGAATTCCAAATTTTACAGCGAAAATGCCTTGAGCGGCGGGGGGCCTGTAATTTTTCCATACTCCCTGGTTTAAGTATTGGAAAAATGGTGGTTCACCAAATGGCGCTCACAAGGAAACTCCCTGTGGTCGGCTTGAAGAAAGTGCCGGTTGTCACAGCGCCGTCCGGTCGAAGGACTGACATACTCGCACTGATGGTCGGCCTGTTTTAAGAGTTCGCGTTTGAGAACGACTCCCGCCGTGCGCGCGGTGGGCGCTTGTCGGACTTTTTTCTGTGGTTTTTCAACTTGGGACTCACATAATTTTTTGATGGCAATTGCGTCTTTCTTCACCACCCGTTTTTTATTTTCCAACTTAAAATACCCTCGCAACTTGCTTTCGGCCTCCGCTGCGGAATTTGGTTCCTCTTGAATCAAATTGAGTGCCGCCACATTTTGGGCGTGGGTCGTCTGGGCCTCTCTTGTTACACGCTCAAGGAGCGAGAGGTTGCTCAAATTGAGATGGCCCTTTTCCACCATGGTCCGCGCCACGGGCGTTTTTTTGAGGAAACGCATGGCCTCGATTCTTCGCTGGGCCGAAGCCTCTTTGTAGCCAAGCTCTTTGACGGCAAATAAAAAAAGACTCCCATACCCCAATTCCAAATAGAGCTTGCGGGACTCGATTTCCTGGAAATGCGCCAGGACCTTTGCCAATATTCGGTTTTCCTCTTTGATCAGATTTTTGTATTTTGCACCAGAACCTCATTCTTCAGTTTTTTTAAATTCATACCGCCTCCCATTTTTAATTTCTATATACCATAGTTTTTTGTGCTAAATTTCGCCTTCACATTTTGGATATGAGCACCTTGTGGGAAATTTTAATCGTTCACCGGCGGCAGAATTTTTGACCACTTTGAAAACTAAGATGGGCGCGTTTAATCGCGCATTACATAGGATTATTTTTCTTAAATGCTGATCTCAAGTGCGCGAGTTGAACAAAAATAATTCTTACATTAAAAAGAAAATTCTGTCTTCCCGATGGTTCCAGGACACGCTTGCGACAGTATTATGCAACTTGAAAGGAAGTAATGGTATGATTGAAAAATATTGGAGCGCAACCGGATTGAGGCTCCAACACCAAAATCAGGAAGCGGTGATTAAGGGGAGAAGGTGTTGGACCTAGATACCGCTACTGCGCGCCCGCAGCGGACTTTTGAAAAAAGTAGTCTTCCTTGAATTTGTAAAAGCGGGCGAACTTCTCCTCACTGGGGAAAAGGGCCTTGATTTTAGGATAATACTCTCCTTCCGTTTCGCGCATTCTGGCCACGCCCTCTTTCTCAAAATCGGGATTGATTTTCAAGAAGAGTGGCACGAGCTGCTCGTGCATATTATTTTCAAAGGACACCAGCGAAACAATGGTCTCATCGCTCATGCGCAGTTCCTGCTCTAAAAAGTGATTACAATCCTTGGTCCACTCTTCGATGAATTTGGCATTGAGGACCAAATCCCGATATCCCTCGGTGTAGAGAATATTGTCGGTATAATTCGCCTTGAAGCCGGGAGTGGTGGCCGGATTGAACTTCGGGCGATTGCGCGAGAGTGCCATCTCATTTTCGACATACTTGTTGCTGTAGGAATCGCCGCTCACTATTTTCCCGAGAGTGCTTTGATAGAGGGCCGGATAGAAATTGGGAGCGGCAAAATGAATAATCAGAAGGAGAATGGGGATGACAATGGAGGCGGCCAACTTAAGCCAGAAAATTTTTGCCTTGCGAGATACCTTTCCCGTCCCCTGAAGGATACCTTTGGCCTTAGGGCCGGCTTCCTGGTTTGGTGGATGGAGGGCGTTTCGGACCACCTCCTGAATCGAACCGATAAAGCTATTTTTAAACTGCTCCATCTTTTCCGGAGGAAGGTCCGGGATTTTGACCAGCAGATTGACTCTCAGATTTTCACTTATCTCTTGAACGGCGTCTTCTCGAATGGTCTCCCACTTTTGATTAAACTCCTGCTCACGTCTTTTAAGTGTTTCTAACTCACGAATTTTAATTTGGGCGATTTCACGCGACTGATCGGCCTTGTAGCTTTCCAGCTCGCTGTCGATCAGTCTGCGCCGGCCGGCGATCTCATCTTGAATTTTATCCTGCTCCATTTCTTTTTGCTGCACGGCCTGAGACAGAATCTGCTCAGCGCGGGCATGGACGTCGGCCAGGAGCTTACGCCCCTCTTCTTCGGTCCTCTGGCGGGCCTCATGAATTTCAAGCTGCACACTTTCAGTCAGGGCGATGGCCTCTCTCTGCGCCTCCATGATTTTTTGCTCTTGAAACGCTTTCATCTCCTGCTCTTTCTTGGCCATCTCAAGATTGGTGGCCGTAATTCGTTCCTGCATCTGGCGCACTTTTTCTAACATCTGGGCCTTTTGCAGGGTTCCCTCATCTATCAGCTGAGCGCATATTTTCTGACCTTCGGCACGGGCCTCATCACAGATTTGCTTGCGCAGCTCCTCGGCTTCCTCTCTCACCATTTTTTCCTGGGCCATTTTCAACATGTCCAGCGAATTGCGCTCCTCTTCCATATGCTTATGCAGTTGATCCTTTTCCGCCCTCGCCTCCTGGAGCATCTGCTGGCATTTGGTTTTAAGCTCGTTTTCATTCTGCTCTGCCTTCTGGACAGCGAGGATCCCCGCATCGACCTTTTGGCGCAGCTCGGATTCTAAAATGACCAGCTGTTCAAAGCGGCCCTGGGCCAGCTCGGATTTCTCTTCATACTGTCGCAGGAGAGCTTCAAAATTTTGCTTCTCTTCCTCTAAACGACGCACCTCACTTTCGGCCGAGGCAAGCTGGGATTGGCTTTCCTGCATCACCTGAAGGCATAAGGTCTTTTCCTCACGCAGCAGGACAACCTCCTCTCCCAACGATGAAAGCTCACGCTCCCATTCTTTTTTGGTTGCCAGAAACTGTGTTTCAGAGGCAACCCGTTCTTCTCTTTGCTCCTGCACGCGCTCCCGCAAGCTGGCTTCGCTCTGTTTTATTTCCTGCAAAAATTCAGCGTGTTCTCGTCGTGCACTGGTCAGCTCTTCTCTGATCGAACCCAGCTTTTGCACACAGGTCGCCTGGTCCAGGGAAAGCTGCTCCAGCTCATGCGCCAGATATCTTTTTTTTAGTTCCCCTTCGTGGATGGCCGCCTTAAGCTCGGTTACCAGATGATTGGAGCTTTGGTACTGCTCATCAAGGTGCTTGATCTCCTGCTCGATTCTGGCCTTATCGGCCAGATATTTATGCTGGGTCTCAGCGCTTAAACGTTTCGACAGGGTATAGGCCTGGGCCAAAATTTCCTCGGCACTTTTCTCAGCACCCTGCTGAATTCTGAGGGCCTCCTCCTGCGCCTCCAGCTTCACCCGCTCATACATGCTCGCCCGAAGATTTCTTTCTTCCTCGGCCATGGCGGCAATTTTTCTCTTCTGCACATCTGCCAGCTCATGGCCGGTGGTTTGTTTCAAGTTCCCCAGCCCCTCCAATCCGAGATGATGGAGGTCTTCAATTTTTCGAAACTCGACGGTCTTTAGCTCTGGAAAATCAGCGATAAAGTTCACGCCATCGGAAGCGGTTGCCATGGCCAAGGCCGTGGCATAGGCGTTTTTCAAAAGCTTCTCGGCATCCTCTTTGAGCTGTCGCTCTTCGACTTTGGCGCCCTCGATTAAATGCTGGGCCTGTGCCGCGGCCTCCTGAATTATTTTTTGCGCCTTACTTTCGCTCTGAGAAAGGGATTCTTCCGCCTGAAGTTTTGAAACTGATTGGAACTCATTCGCCTTACTTTCCCTTTTCTCAATCTCTTGCTTGGCCTCTTTTAAGAGTCTTTCGGCATCCGCTGAGGCGCGGGCCAAAGTATCCTCATACATGACAAGTGCCGCGCCCCTTTGCGTTTCATAAGACTGCAATGCCTGATCTTTGAGCGCGAGAGTTTCCTGATAGACCTTGTCGCGCACTTCCCGTGCCATCTTTCTGGCCTCTTCGATCAAACGCTGGGCATTGGTCTCCGCTTCTTCAATAAGTTTGTCGGCCTTTCCCTGCATGGACGCCAGAGCGCGCTTCTGAAGCTCTGCCGCATCGAGGGCCTGTTTCTCATTTTCCTGTGCCACTTTGGCCTGCCACTCTTTTTCAAGCTTCATCTGCTGCTGTTGCAGATGGAACTGGGCCTCGGCCATCTCCTCCGCTTTAATTTTTTCTCGCAGACGCGCCAATTCTTGCTCCGCCTCGACCTTCCATTCAATCTGCCAGCGGGCATGCTCCACTTCCTTAACTTGCTCGAGTTGGATCTGGGCCTTCTTCAGTATTTCTTTGGCCTCTTGTTCGGCACTGCTCAGCAGCTCCATGGCCTGGGCCTGGGCCAGATAATTTGTATTTTTATTTTCGTCTTCTTGTTTTTCCGGTTCTCTGGGGGCCTCAATGATAATTTCCCGCGCCAAGGCCAGCTCTCGATCATCAAAATCGTCGAGCATCTCAGGTGCGTCGAGGTAGGCCGGCAGCGGTTCGGGTTTTACTTTGGCCTTGGGTTTTGGAGCGGGTTTCGGAGGGGTTTTGGCCGCCGGTGAAGGAAATTCTAAAATTTTTGCCTCGATCTTAAGCGCTAAACCTTTCACCTCAATTTTATCTTTGGGTGCCAGCTTGTGATATTTCTGCGGCCCAAGCAGGGAGCCATTCACCATGGTTCCGTTGGCCGAGCCCAGGTCTTTGATAAAAAGAATTCCCTCTTTTTCCTGGAGGGCAAAATGCTCTCGGCTCATGCCTTCATAGGCAAGCCGCAGATCGGCCTTCTTAGACCGACCCACAATCACATCCGACTTTTCTGACTCAAATAAACTTTTTGAACCAGCAGAATCGACTGTGACAACAATTTGTCTGCGCGCCCCCATAGGTTGGCTCAACTCCGTAGAACTCAATTACTTGTCGGTATTTATGGGGTAAAAGTGAGTCAGGCGGGAATAGTACCTAACCGGCCTTATCAACCTTATCATCAGCGGGAGCTGCGGGAGCAACTTTAACTGATTGTTTAAGCGTGGGTGATTCCCAAGGTCTAATGCTTTTCTTGGCCTTTTTATCCTTTTTCAGCTCCTCTTGAAGGGCATCCGCCGCCAAGGCATCGATGGGGTCCTTATGCTCATCAAACTCAACCAGCCCTACTGGAACATCGTTATCCATACTTCGATCCCACACCATATCCAGCGTGTTCTCAAAACGCTCCACCATATCAATAAAAACCTTCTCCACGGCGAAGACGGTATTAAATAAAGTTGTGGTGACGGAAACCATGATGCCGGTAATAGAAGCGCTCATACTAAAACTAATTTTCAGCAAGAAAGTATCCATGATGAGCTTGGAGCCTTCACTATCGCTGAGGTCCATCATGGATAGTTTTGGCAGGCCATCCATGATCCCAAGGAAAGTTCCAAAGATTCCGCCGATGATAAAAAGGCCGGGTAAAATATTAAGCATGCTGTTGGCGGCATCAATGGGCAGAATACCGAGTACCTTGCTAAAGCAGGGATTATTCTGAAAAATAGTTTTGGAGATTTCCAAAAATTTTGGCCGCTCATCCGTCTTGCGCAAATATTTAAGCTGCTTAAGCGCATCTTTGATCAAGATAGCAGAACCTTGTTGAATTAAAAAAAGGCGATCAGACAATGCCATCACATAATCAGGATTGCGCCTTTTCATGATCGCGCGCACGATAAAACTCTCGTAAAAGGTTCTCTCTAAAGTGCGTTTCACAAAGGGGTAAAAGGAAAACTGATCCTCGATCTTGGCCTCATCTAAGATCTTAAATACTCTACGCTGAAATTCCCGGGCGAACCACATCTCACGCTTCACCGTATAGTACACCAGAAGCCGCAGGCATACGGCACCGAGGAAGGTCAGAAGGATCATGGGCAGCAGAGTCCCGGAGCATATCATGACCACCTTTTCCACGAGATACTTGACGATGAGATCTGTTTCCATAACTTCCGCCTATTTCCTTACTTTTTAATATTAAATTTAATGATGACCCTTTGAGCTTGATTACAGTCAAATTTCTTGCAGAACTCTTTTTCATTCATGCCGGGAATGGCACCGGCGGGGGCGCGGCCGGCCTCAAAAAAACCTCGCCCCGTGACTTTGACTAACGGACGCAATTTGTCTTGATATTTGTAACTCAACTTCCGGCGATCGAAGATGTGATTAAAAATGGCCTTGGCACGCTCAATACTTAAATCCATATTGTACTGGGCGGCCTTGCGATCGACCTCGTTCAAACTATTGGGGTCAATATATTTTCCCTTATAGGTCGGTGAGGCAAATCCGGTAATTTCCACTGATTGTATCTTATCCGCAATCTTGGCATCATCAAATAACCCTTGGGTGTACTTGGGCATAAAACGCGCAAGGGTTTCCATCATCCCGGCCTTCAATTCTGATTTGCCACGATCAAAAAATTCTTTTTCAAAACTCAAGGTCACATCGCCCGTTTTTGTATTAATGCCACCAATGCCCGCCTCTTGCAATTTCTTCTTTAAGTTCTCCGCTACCCGACGTTGGGCCTCTTCCATCTTACGGATGCGCTCCAGATCTTCGGCCATGACTTTATTTTGCTTGGATAATTTGTCCACGGATGCCAGAGCACGCCCCTTTTCCTCTTCAACCTGAGTCAAGCTGGCACGGGTCTGTTCGAATTTTCCTGAAAGATCACCGATCTTCTGATTGAGCGCGGCTTCTTTATTTTTGGCCTCAAGATTAAACCTGGCCATGCGTTCTTTGAGGGCCGCCCCGGTCAGCTTTTCAGATTCCAGCTTTTTTTCAAAGGCGGAACGCTCGGCCTGCATGCCGGCGGCATGCTCAGCGCGTAGCTTGGCCACCTGCTTCTGATATTGTTCCCGCGAGGTTCTTAGCTCTTCCCCCGCCCGTTCCAGCTCACCCGCCAGCTTGGCCTGCTCGGCCTCCTGAGATTGAATCAAGCTATTGGCCTCTTGCAATTCGGCCCCGGCCTTACTTAACTCGGCAGAAACATTTCGATTTTGCGCCTGCAGTTTTACGATCTTACTTTCAGTCTCCCTTTTTAATTTCTGGATATCCTTAAGCAGCTTTTCTTTACTGGTTTTATGCTGGGTTTGCGTCGCTTTGAGTTCATTAATCTTGGAACCTAAATTGCTGTTCAAGCTCGCGATGCGTTTTTGGTTTTGCTCGATGGCCTCACGCTTGTCCTTGATCTCACTTTCAAGTTGCCCGATTTCATTTTGCTTTTGCTCAAGATCCCGCTGCTTCTCAAAAATAATTTGTTGTTTTTCTTCAATCGTTTGCGACTGAATTTCAATTTCCTGATCCTGATCGGCGATCGTGGCCAAATTTTCCTTAATCTCACTTTCTTTAAGGGCGATCTCCGTTTCTTTGACCGCGATGGTTTCTTCCGATGCCTTAATAATTCGATCGCGCTTCTTGATCTTAGCTTTGGAGAGCATGTTGGCATTGATAATATTTCGGACAATCTGCTGATATTTATTGAGGGCCATTTCCTTCTTCTCATTATCCATGGCCTGCTTGCGCAAATTATCCTTCTCTTTGGCCTGCTCGTCCTGCAGAAGAGTCAGCTTATCCATCAGCTCTTTATAAACCTGCTCCTCATCCTTGCTTGCCTCTTTTTCCAGATACTCCTCTTTCAAGGTATTGTAGACTTTTATCTGCTGTCGCAGATCGGCGGCATCTTCCTTCATCTGCTTAAACTCGATCTGCTTTTGAATACCCGCGGCACCACTGCGCATGCTGGTGACGACATAAAGAAGCAGAAAGACCACCGAAAGCACCATAAAAAGGTCACTGTAGGAGGTCCAGTAGCTACCGCCGTCTTCGCCTTTGCTTTTTAATTTGTCGTAATCAAAACCCATAATACAGGCCCAAAAAAATGAACTTACCGATACTCGAGTCAGTTTATCGGCATATAGAGAAAATTTTTTGAGCTAAAAATATCAGGCCCAGGAATCTGCGAGGCCACGTCATTATAAGCCCTTACCTGGCGCCTTTTTGGGCCCAGACTCGTTCGACGATTGCCTTCCGCCCGGTGCTCGCCTGAGACTTAACGAAGCAAATCTATTAGATTAGTTTTTGCCTAGCTTATCTTCCGGATGCTATCCTGCAATTTCCCATTGGAGCCCCCCCATGACCGAGTCAAGAGATTCCTCCCTGGACGATACGCCGACCCCGGCCTTTTCCCTCGATTGCCAATATCGCTATACCTTCTTTAATAGCGCACATGCTGACGTGATGAAGACGCTTCATGGTATGGAAATCCAGCTCGGGCATGCGCTTTCAGAGTATTATCCAAATGCTGAAGATTGGAAAATTGCCAAAACACATTTTGACCGCGTTTTCGATGGAGTGCCATTTCACACCTCCAGCTGGACGAGTACGCCGGCAACGTTGCAGCGTAATTTTGAAACACGCATTTTCCCCATTTATTCCAAAACGGGTGAAGTGATAGGAATTTCTGTCGTCGTGGCCGATAATTCTGAACGACAAAGAGGAGAAGAACGTCACACCGCCATCCTTCAAACGGCGATGGACGGTTACTGGCTGTCGGACAAACAAGGATGGCTGCTTGAAGTGAACAACACCTATTGCTCCATGAGTGGTTATAGCACGGCGGAACTTCTCAATATGCACATTACCGATTTTGAAGCGCTTGAAGCTCCGCAAGAGACTGACAGGCACATCCAAAATATTATGCAACGAGGTGAAGACCGTTTCGAAACCCAACATAAAAGAAAAGATGGCAGCATTTTTGATGTGGAAGTAAGCGTAAAATCTTGGCCCACCGAAGGTGGGAAAATGATCTCTTTTATACGGGACATTACCGAGGCAAAAAGGGTCTCCCGTGCCCTGCGGGAAAGTGAATATTTCTTTAAAGAATCACAGCGGGCCGCCTCAATCGGTTCGTATAAAGCGGACTTTCTCAAGGATTGCTGGGAGTCCTCGGAAGTACTCGATCAAATTTTGGGCATTGACCACAGTTACCAGAGAAGTATTCAGGGCTTTTTTGACATAATCCATCCCGAGGACACCGAGATGGTGCGCCGATACTTAGAAGACGAGGTCATCTCGCAACGCAAGCTGTTTGATCGAGAGTTCAGAATTATCCGAAAATCAGATGGTGCTCTTCGCTGGGTCAGAGGTTTCGGGGAAGGGTCCTTCGACAATCACGGCGTCATTATTTCCATTATCGGAACGATTCTGGATATTACCAAGCAAAGACAGGTCGAAGAAGATCGACTCAGAAGCGAAACTCAATTCCGTTTGATTTTTGAAAATGCTTCTGATGGCATTTTGATTGCGGACACGAGAACCAAACAATTTGTGATGGGCAACAATAAAATTTTCCAGATGCTCAAATATGATCTCTCCGAATTGCAAAAACTATCGGTGGCCGATATCCACCCCAAAGAGGAGTTACCTTTAGTTCTGGAGGCCTTCGAAAAGCAGCACCGACAGGAAGGGGCGCTGGCGGAAAATCTGCCTGTCAAACGCAAAGATGGCAGCATTTTTTTTGCAGACATTAATGCTTTCCCCCTAAAGATTAACGGAAAAGAGATGTTAATCGGTTTCTTCAGGGACATCACAGAACGTAAACGCGCCGAAAAAGAAAAATTGCAGATGCAGGAGCAGCTTTTACACTCGTCAAAGCTGGCCTCCATCGGAACCCTGGCCGCCGGCATTGCGCACGAAATTAACAATCCCTTGGCGATTATTACCGGAAGCACGGACGAGCTGCTGCGCAAGGGCCCAGATCTCTCAAATGAGGATAACGGACATGCTCTACAAACTATTCAGGATGCTTCCGTGCGAATTGGAGAAATTGTCCAAGGTTTAAAAACATATGCTCGCCAGGATAGTGATGCACTAGACGAAATAGATGGGCATCGATGCATTCGTGAGACGCTGCTCCTTATTCAAGGCCTGTATAAAAAGGAAAATATAAAAATAGAACCACAGCTCAAGGCACAGCATTTTTTCTTGAAGGCCAACAGGGGAAAGCTACAACAGGTGATTATGAACATTCTTGGCAACGCCAAAGACGCATTGATGAGTTGCAACGAACGGGATATTCGCATAACAACACAGAATAAAGATGATGAGTTTCATCTAACCATTTGGGATAACGGTCCTGGAATTCCGGAGCATCGCCTGGCCCGAATCTTTGATCCTTTCTACACTACCAAAGAGGTCGGCAAAGGAACGGGTCTTGGGCTTTCCATAAGTCACGCAATTATTACCTCATTTGGGGGAAGGTTGAGTGTGGAAAGCACACCAGGCCAAGGGACAACATTTTCAATTATCCTGCCAAAACTTGAGAAGACCATTTTGGTGAGTCAAAAAGTTCCGCAAAACGATGGGGAGTTTCAACTTGCAGGCCAGGCCTTAGTGGTTGATGATGAGAAAATTATTCGAGATATTTTGTCGGGCTACTTGTCCTCTTTCGGTTTAGATGTGGTCCAGGCCGAAAATGGAGAGATAGCTTATCAGATGATTGCCGCAAAGGAGTTCGACTTTGTGTTCGTGGATTTGCAGATGCCCAAGATGAGCGGCGATGAACTCCTGGTTAAAATAAAAGTTGAAAATCTGGGCAGGCATACAAAGTTTTTGGTTATAACCGGGAACCTTCTGGATGAGTTTTCAGCTAAGGGGGACAATTCCTTAGGTCAAAAGGTGGATGCCTACCTCCACAAGCCATTTAAACGAAATGATATTATTCCAGTCCTGAAAAGAGTCGGGCAGACGCTCCCATGACACTTCAGCCTTTGGAGAACCTCCTGTCAAGTCGATTAAGGATTCTTGTCGCGACCTTCCTCACCGGTGTTTCGGGATTGATGTATCAATCCGTATGGCACCGTTATATGGGCATCCTACTCGGAGCGGAGGCGCGATCTTCCGCTCTGGTTATTGCCATCTTTCTGCTCGGGCTTTCAGGCGGATTTTTTTTCTGGGGCCATTTCACCCGGAAGATCAAGAGCAGAACACGCCTGCTTAAGACCTATGGCCTGCTGGAAGTTCTCATCGGGCTGTGGGGCATACTCTTTCCCGTTTTATTTCTCCCGACGCGCGCCCTTTCAATCATGCTGCCGCTTTCCTTCATTGCTGATCTTGGGCTGACGATGCTTCTGATTTTCCCCCCGACTTTTCTCATGGGTGCCACGATCCCTTTACTCACGGCGATTTTGCCCTCGGATGAGACCGAGGTGAATTGCCTTCACGCCAAAATCTACGGCCATAATACGCTCGGGGCCTTTGTGGGCATTCTTCTTTCAGGCCTGGTATTAATTCAGGCGGTCGGACTTATTGGAACCTCAATCATCGCAGGTATTCTCAATATCCTGGCAGCGATGCTGTTTTTCTTAAATCGTCTGGAAGGAGACATTCAGGCAAAAAAACCACTTCCCTGGCTTGAAAACAACTTTCCCCGCTCTTCTATCTATGCCCTGGTGTTTATGACTGGCGCTGTCACCATCAGCATGGAGCTGATGTGGATTCGACTCTGGGGTCTTACCGTGGGAGCTTCAACGCTCATCTTTCCTTTAGTCGTCAGCGTTTTTGTCGCCGGTCTGGCCCTGGGTAGCCTTTGTATGGGGCAAATTTCCCTGAACAAGCTTTATCGCAATCTTTTTAGTGGATTGATCATTCTGATGCTGATTTTTTTTACAGTTCCCTATTTTCCCCTCTGGGTCAGCCTGGTCAGAGTCTCACTCACATCCAGCAAGGCCGATTTTTTTATTTTCCAATTAATCACTTACGGAATGCTGTTCGTGACCCTTTTTCCCTTTCTGTTTTTCCTAGGAAGGGTTCTCCCCTTAAGCTACGCTTTGTTAAAAAAGGACCTCGATGATTATGGTCAACAGTGCGGTCTGCTCTATTTCGCAAATACCATCGGAACCTTTTTTGGCGCCGTCATCCTCTCCTATTTTCTGCTCGCCTGGGTGGATTTTGACACAATCTTCAAGGTCAATGTGGGGCTGCTTGCTCTGGTCGCTCTGTTTTTTTTCTATCGGGGCAAAAGATTTGTCCTCCTGGCCCTGGCCGGCCCCTTGGTTCTCGGGTTTCTCGCCTTCGCGAGCTGGAACCGCACCTTTCATAAAGAGGGTATTTTTCGCATCAATACCCCATCAGAGCTTCATCGCCATGGACCTTTTTTTATTCCTCCCACCGGATATTTTGAAAATATCTTTTTTGATGACGGAGTGACTCTGACCGTTTCCGCGAATAAGTATACCGCCACCAATGAGCTGGCCATTTTCAATAATGCCAAGAGTGACAGTAGTACGACCGGTGACTACTCGACTCTGGTTCTGGCCGGGATTTTGCCCTACTTTTTTCTGTCCAAGGAAAAAGAGGTCAAGGCCATGGTCGTCGGTCTTGCCACAGGTGTCACGGCCGGTCTTATGGGAAAATTTGAAGATGTCTCTTCCGTTGATGTGGTCGAAATTTCCGATTCCATGATCAAGGCCGCAGGCCTTTTCGCTGATGATAATTTTCACCTGACGGAGAATCCCAAGGTCAGACTGCATGAGATGGATGCCTTTAAGTTTATGCAAAGAACCTCTGACAAGTATGATCTCATTGTCAGTGAACCCACCAACCCCTGGACCTCCGGCGTGGAAAATCTTTTTACGCCGGAATTCTACCAATCTGTTCGAGACTCCCTCGACGATGAGGGAATCTTTCTACAGTGGATGCATCTCTATGAGATGGATGAGAAGGTTTTTGCCACCGTGGTGAAAAATCTGAGATCGGCCTTCCCCGACATCACTCTCTTTTATCTTACGGCCGAAGACGATATCGCCTTTATTAATATTCCAAAAGGGGCGCGCTTCGGCAAATTTGCGCCCCGCCGGTTTCAGGAGGGCGTGATCTCTTTGATCATGTGGAAGATCGGTATTCCCATGCTTGAGGCCTTCGAGGTTTTACGATCCATGCTTCCCGCCGAGCTTCACTTTATTACCACATACTGGCAAACCTACAAACACGATCTAGAAAATCCGACAATCAGCTTTCATGCGTTACTGGATTTTTTTACTAAATCGCAAGTCCGCACCGACCAGCTGATTCCTCGGGAATTGAGTCGAAAATTGCGCGGTGAGGAGCCCCAAAAAATGGCTGCCTTGCCCATTTTGTATAAAGGTTTTAGCGAAAACAGCAATTACTGTGAGAGGAAGAACATGGCCCAACGTTTAGGGCGTGTTCCTTTTTGCCCTAAGGTCATGGATCTCATTTTAAACTACCAACGCTTCACCTCAGGCGAAACTCTGAATCTTCGAATGCAAGGTTACGCCGGTTTAAGACGTGAGAATTTTCTTGCCTTTGATCCGGGGTTTATTTCTAAGGTGCTGGGAGACATCGTTGAGGGGGGGAACCAGAAGAATCCCGCCGCGACCGAAGAATCCCTTTCCCTGCTTTTTGAGCAGGTGATGCTCGAGGGACAATGGAATCTTTTGAAGACCACCACGAAAACTCTGCGCCACAAAGGTATGATCACCCCGGAACGTCAAAAAGAGCTGCTAAAAAATGCTGACGACCTAAGGCGAATTGATATAATTCTGTAAAACCTGCGGGCCATTATATTTCATGGTAGAGTGCGTTCTCTCGGCCAAGGACAAAAGCGATGCCGGGAGCAGGGCGACCGCCAGTTGCTGGGCCCTCTCGCGCTTTTCTTTTGAATCCACAATACCTTCAAGCCAGTATGAGCCGTTGACGACTCTGACCGTTACATTGCGCATTCCATGTCTTTGAATTTCGGTCTGCATCTGTCTGGCAATGGTCCTTTGAGCTTGCGGCGATAATTCCACCAAACAAAGAACATCGTGATACTTTTCCAAGATCACCGCTACACGCCCGATATCGTTCGGGACAACAATTCTGCCACCCACATAGACATCATCACCGCGAATGCCAATTTCAATTCCCTCGATATCACCAAGGTGGGCCCTTAGATCTTGCACAATTTTGGATTTATCGTGCAGGCCGACCTTCGCCATAAAGCGAGCGCTGATCTCGCCCACCATATTGCGTACAAATACAGTGCTTTCACCGGCGTTTTTTGGTCTGAAAAGAATTTCCCGCCTGCTGGGAACCATGATGATCTCTAGTATCTCCGGCCGGGATACCTGGGCCTTTACATGAGGAATAAAGTCAACATATTCAACATGATCTTGCCCCACAATAAGCTCTAAGTTCCTATGGCCTGGAGCAGGTTGAACCTGTCCCCAGAGGGAGACATTGCTGAGAATGAAACAGATGAGAATGGTGGAAGAAAATTTCATAAGACAATATTTTACGGCCAAAATGCCTAAAGCGCATCAACAGCTATAAATGAGTATGATCACCCCTGTGTAAACCTCTCATCATTACTATCTTCTCAGTTTGGAATTAACGTTAAATTCTTTTACAAGAGGAAGCATGGCGCTTGAACAATCGTTATCATTATATCTGGAATTGCCGGGCCCTGCCAAAACATCACTAGACTTGTTCGATGACGATAACGGGATACGCGAGATTCTCAGTGCTGAACGGTTTATCGACCTAGCAAGCCAACTGGCGGTAGAGTCAAATACAGTGTCCACTGAGAAAACCGAGACCAATCTTCTTCGTGAAGTCACGACGGCCTCCAATGTTATTTTGAAATCTTATCGCTATCTGACAAAGCTCAACGATAGGCATGGTTTGCCGCCTGCTTCGGATTGGTTTTTAGATAATTTTTTTGTCATTGAGGACCAATTCAGAAGTATTAAACGGGATCTGCCGAAAGATTTTTATCGTGAATTACCGAAGAATGTTTTGGGAAAATACGCCGGATATCCGAGAGTCTATGCAATAGCACATTCCATCGTTGCTCATAGTGATGCCCAACTCTCGCTTGAGACAATAACAAACTTTATTATTACTTTTCAGCATGATACTCCTCTCAAAATTGGAGAACTTTGGGCCATCTTCATAACATTCAAAATCGCTTTGATTAATCGGTTAGAGCCCTTGGTCAATAGAATTATTCATTCCCTGGAAAAACGCGACGCCGCTGACCGGTTTGCTGATGAGCTGCTGGAATTTGCCATCGATTCTAAAACACGACCTCAAGATTTAGTGCAAATGTTGGCGAGTTATTTTAATACTTCAGGGAAATTAAGCTGCGCATTTATCGTGCAACTCATCCAGCGCTTACGTGATCAAGATCAAAGTATTTTTACCGTTCTAGACTGGTTAGAAAAAAAATTGAATTCTTGTAACTCCTGCACTGCAGATGTCATCAAGTTTGAACATTTTCGCCAGGCCACGGATCAAGTTACGATAGGCAATATAATCACCAGCATGCGGTTTCTTTCATCAATAGACTGGCACACCTTCTTGGAAAAAGTGAATTTGGTAGACCCCATTTTGATTAAAGATCCCATGGGTGCTTATCTCAAAATGAATCAACGCTCCCGAGATTCGTATCGAAAAGCAATCGAACGCCTTGCCAAGAGAAGTCAGGCAAGTGAAATTGAAATTGCTAAAAGCGCGGTCGAATTTGCCAGAAGAGAAATCGAAAAGAACACAAACGCCATCAGACAAACACATATTGGATATTTTCTAATCGACGATGGCGTTCTCGAGTTAGAAAAATATTTCCACTATCATGCGCGCATTAAAGAAAAAATCAGTCGTTTTATTGAAGGACATCCGGTTTTTATCTATTTCGGTCTGCTGACATTGCTCATCTCGGTTTTCTTGGGGATCATTGGTAAATTATTTTTGCTCCATGAGCAAAGCTTTCTCCTAAATATAGTGCTGCTCTTTTTCATTCTGAATCCAGTCTGTGAGTTCTCGCTTGGCATTTTGAACTATAGCATCAGCCTCCTTCGCCATCCGAGGCATCTCCCCCGCATGGAGACAAAGAATGGAATTTCGGAAATTGATAAAACCATGGTGGTCATTCCCTGCTTATTGAGCAATGAAAGTGACATCAAGGAACTCATTGGAAATCTGGAAGTACACTATCTCGCCAATCAAGATCAATATATTTATTTTGCACTTCTCACTGATTTCCAAGATGCGGACACCGAAACGACCCCTGAAGATCTAAAGCTTTTGGATATGGCGAAGAAGGAGCTCGAGGGACTTAATCAACGCTATTCAATGAATTCGATCCTTCGATTTTATCTTTTTCATCGCGCGCGTCGCTTTAACTCATCCGAAGGGAAGTGGATGGGCTGGGAAAGAAAACGTGGAAAGATTTTTGAATTTAACCGTCTTCTTCGAGGAGACAAGAGTACCAGCTATCTTGCTCATGAGGCGAGGGAAGATTTTCTTTCTCAAATAAAATTTGTCATTACACTGGATGCAGATACCAAACTTCCCTTGCACAGTGCACGCCGCTTAGTGGGAGCCATAACCCATCCTTTAAACTTGCCAGTGTATGATCCGGTCGAGAAACGGGTCAAAATTGGTTATGGGATTATCCAGCCACGAATTACAGTATCCGCCGTGGCGGCCGCTAAAACAAGATTTGCGCATATTTTCTCTGGAAACACCGGACTCGATCCATACACGACAGGTGTGTCCGATGTTTATCAAGACCTTTTCAAAGAAGGTTCCTATATAGGAAAAGGACTTTATGTTGTCGACGCCTTCCAGGCCGCGGTTGGGGACAAGGTCCCGGAAAATACTGTTTTGAGTCATGACCTTTTTGAAGGATGCTTTGCCAGAGTCGGGCTTGAGACAAATATTGAGCTGATTGATGATTATCCATCAGACTTTGGTACATTTGCCAAGCGTTTGCACCGCTGGACGAGGGGAGATTGGCAAATCGCGCGATGGCTACTTTCCAAAGTTCCTGATCGCTCAAATAAATTGGTAAATAATTATTTACCACTCATTTCGCGCTGGAAGATTTTTGATAATTTAAGGCGAAGTCTTCTCACGCCGTCGTTGCTAATTTGTTTCTTATCGAGTTGGATTTTGTTACCTGGCTCAGCTCTTGGATGGACGGCCTCTTTACTCATTATTCTGTGTTTTCCCATCTATGCTCCTTTGATTGAAGACATGACGAGAACTCACGAAACCCCTCTCCGTGAACATATCGAAAATTGTTTTCGTTCATCCAAGGTTCGCTTTCAGCAAAACTTTCTTCTCATTGTATTTATGCCATCGCTGGCCGCGAGTCAGGTCGATGCGGTGCTTAGAACTCTTTATCGTATGCTCATTTCCAAAAAAATGTTATTGCAGTGGGTAACATTTTCCCATATCGAGAGTCAGCATAAAAAAGACAAAGGGTGGGGAAATCTCGTCTTGGAAGGTCCGATATTTTCCCTTGCCACTACGGCCCTCCTGCTGTGGGTAAATCCGAGGTCAATCCCAATTGCACTTCCGTTTCTTACCATTTGGTTTTCGGGACCACTGATTTCAAAATGGTCCAAGCAATCTCTGGTTAAAAAAATGCACCCCTTGCTCAATACCGAGATTGATCGTTATCGTCGCTATGCACGTTTAACCTGGCATTTTTTTGAAACCTTCATCGATGCAAAGGGCCACTGGCTGGCACCAGATAATTACCAGGAAGATCCAAAACCTGTTATCGCGTATAGAACTTCCCCAACCAACATTGGTCTTCAATTACTCGCCACTCAATCAGCATATGACTTTGGCCATATGGGAGTGAGTGAATTGGTAGAGCAATTGGACAGAGTTTTTACAACATTAAATCAGCTCGAAACGCTGAACGGGCATTTCTATAACTGGTACGACACTCTCACACTTCGCCCTTTGCACCCACTGTACATCTCATCTGTTGATAGTGGAAATTTGGCAGGTCATTTAATTTGTCTCAAACAGGCGTGTCTCGAATTGTCCCACGGACCGTTCTTTAATCGCAATGCCAGACGAGGTCTCCAGGACGCTTTGCGAATTTTAATAGAGAATGTTAAACAGCTGCAGAAAATACCCGGTCTCCCTCGCAGTGGATCGCTCAAAAGACTTTTGCATACTTTAAATGATATTTTGTCCAGGGTTGAGAAGGAAAGCTGGCAAATATTGTTAAGTGAGCTGGGGCAAACCACCAATCTACTCAACGATCTTATAGTGGAAGGGTCAGAAGATATCTCACCCAATATACAGAGCTGGATGGGCTGCGTAATTCATCAAATACAGTCATATCAAAGAGATGAGAATGCTGATCCCCAGGCCCTCCAGGCGAAACTTGAGGCCTTCGCATCAATGTGTGAGACTTTTTCGAGGCGGATGGACTTTCGACTTCTTTACGATGAAACAAGAAAAATCCTTTCTATAGGCTTCAATGTCAGAGAGAAAAGAATAGATAATTCTTATTATGATCTTTTGGCATCGGAGTCGCGACTCACGAGTTTTTTTTCAATTTTAAAAGGAGATCTTCCGGTCGAGCACTGGTTCAGGCTTGGCCGCCAATTAACGAAGATAACAGGGCGCAAGGCCTTAGTTTCCTGGAGTGCAACGATGTTCGAGTATCTCATGCCACTTTTGGTCATGCGCACCTATAAAGACACACTTTTAGATCTCACTTGCGAGGCCATCATTCACCGGCAAATTGAATACGCTAAACAGCGCCAAGTCCCCTGGGGAATATCTGAAGCAGGCTATAATGCCAGGGACCAGCACCTTAATTATCAATATGGGGCATTTGGAATTCCGGGATTGGGGCTAAAGCGAGGGCTTCGAGATGATCTGGTCATTTCTCCTTACTCCACAATGCTTGCATCCGCGATTTTGCCAACAGAATCACTGGCAAATCTTACGGCAATAGAAAGTTTGGATGTTTTAGGGAAATTTGGTTTTTACGAATCTATTGACTACACGATAGACCGTGTTCCCAACAACCAGAAGTTTGTCATACTGCGATCGTATATGGCACACCACCAAGGAATGTCTCTCGTATCCATGAATAACCTCGTGAATGAAACAATAATGCAGCGGAGGTTCCATGCGGACCCTCGGGTAAAGGCCAATGAGCTTTTACTACAAGAGAGAATCCCAACGGAAATTCATATTGTTAAACCACGCGCTGAAGAAACTCGGGAGTTCGTGCCACCACCAGGCGAGATTTATCATGCGCGAGTCTATACTGATCTTCCATTGCCTTCCCCAAGAACACAAATAATTTCTAATGGGAGTTATTCCATCATGGCGACTTCCGCAGGTGGAGGTTTTTCAAAATGTGAAGATCTCATGATAAGCCGATGGCGGGAAGATCCAACGCAGGATCACTGGGGACAATTTTTTTATCTCCAGAATTTCACCAACGGCGGAATTTGGTCATCGGGCATTCTGCCCATTGCCAAAAAACCAGAGAAGTATGAGGCCATATTTACAGAAGACAAAATTGAATTTCTTAGGAAGGATCGTGATATTACTACCCATTTAGAGATGATAGTCTCTTCAGATGATAATGTGGAGTTGCGAAGAATTTCACTCTCTAACGAGGCAGATCAAGCATGTGAAATCGAAGTAACAAGTTTTATGGAAATTGTGCTGGCCAAGGCCAATGATGATAATGCCCACCAAACATTTAGTAATCTTTTTATTCAGACGGAATATTGTCCGGAGATAGGAGCACTCTTGGCAAATCGACGTCGCAGGTCGCAATCCGATCCAGAGATTTGGGGTCTGCATCTTTTGACTGTGGAGGGAGAGGCCATTGGGCCGATTCAATACGAAACTGACCGTTCTCGTTTTATCGGTCGGGGGAGAAACGTGAGGCAGCCAATTGTCCTGAGCAATGAAATTCCACTTTCAAATACCACGGGTCCGGTTCTTGACCCAATATTTTCCTTGCGCCAAAGAGTCCGTGTGCCCCCGCATGACATTGCCAGGCTGACATTTATCACTGGCATTGCACGCTCACGAGAAGAGGCAAAGAGACTCTCTGAGCAATATCATGATAAAAATATTTTTTCCCGTGAGAGTCATCTTGGTTGGATCAAATCTCAAGTCGCCTTACATCATCTCAAGATCACTGTGAAAAAAGCGCATATTTACCAACTTTTAGGAAATAAAATCATTTATCTCGGCCAAGACATGAGGGTGCCATCACAAAATCAAACAGCTCATAACAAAAAACAATCGGCATTATGGCCCTATGGTATCAGTGGCGACTATCCGATCATACTAACTCAAATTAGTGGGCAAAAGGACATGGTGATGATCAGAGACCTTTTACATGCCCATGAATATTTGAGACTTAAAGGTCTTAAAATTGATCTGGTCATCATTAATGAGCATCCCACAAGTTACTTGCAGACCCTCCATGATGAATTAATCAGGCAGATTCTTATCAGTGGCAATCATACCTTGATTGATAAGCCAGGCGGGATTTTTATCAGAAGGGCCGATCTTATCCCTGATGCAGACCGTAGTCTGCTCAAATGTATCGCACGTGTGGTTATCTATCCATCTAAGGGAAGTCTTGAAGTACAGTTGTACCGTAAAATTCTAAATCGCCAGCTTCCAGCTCAATTCCTCGGGACAACTAGAAAAAGAAACTACCACCGTATTCCCATTCATGTGCCGGAACTTGTTATGACAAATAGCTTTGGTGGCATTACTCAAGATGGCCGTGAATATGTTATTTCTCTGAAAGAAGACCAATGGACTCCTGCTCCCTGGGTCAATATTATAGGCAATCGAAATGATTTTGGATTTATGATTACAGAAAATGGACAAGGCCACACCTGGTCCCTTAATAGTCGTGAGAATAAAATTTCATCCTGGTCTAATGATCCTGTTTCAGACCCGCCTTCAGAAGCTATCTATATTCGCGATGAGGAAAGTGGTACTTTTTGGACGCCGACCCCGCTTCCGATTCGAGGGCCGGAACACTACCTGATTAGACATGGTCAAGGGTATAGCCAATTTGAGCATAACACTCAAGGAATCTCGCAGCTCATGACTATTTTTACTCCCATTGATGAGAGCGTGAAAATCATTTCTCTGCGTTTAAAAAATCAAAGTCCAGCACCCCGCAAGCTTTCAATCACCAGCTATCTCGAATTGGTATTAGGTGTAACGCATTCCCAATCAGCACCTACCATTATTACCGAGTGGGACAATGAGGCAGAAGGAATTTTTGCACAAAACTCATATAATAATGAGTTTGCAAATAGGATTTTCTTCATGGCCACAAGTGAAAGTAAAAAAACGTTCACTTGTGATCGAACAGAATTTATTGGACGAAATGGCTCTCTCGCGAACCCGGCAGCACTCGGGCGTATTGGTTTAGGCCACAATTATGGAAGTCGCCTCGATCCTTGTGCCGCAATTCAATGCTACTTTGAGCTTGCCTCAAAGGCAGAGCACGAAGTCATCATCTTAATCGGCCAGACAGAAACCAAGGCAGAAGCGCGAAAATTGCTGTTGAAATATAAAAATCATAAAAATGTTCACGAGTCGCTATCTTCAGTGCAATCTTTTTGGGAGCGGACATTAAGCACAATAGAAATAAAAACTCCAGATGTCGCGATGAATCTTTTAGTGAATCGCTGGCTCATCTATCAAACCCTCTCCTGTCGAGTTTGGGCAAGGTCGGCGTTTTATCAAGTCGGTGGCGCTTTTGGTTTTCGTGACCAGCTCCAAGACGTCATGGCCCTGGTGTATTCTCATCCCCAGATCACCCGCGCCCATATTCTCCTCGCGGCCTCTCGCCAATTCCCGGAAGGTGATGTCCAACACTGGTGGCATCCCCCCAGCGGCCGGGGTGTTCGAACGCGATGTTCGGACGATTTGCTGTGGCTTCCTTTCGTTCTTAGTTTTTATCTTAAGGTAACAGGTGATGAATCCATTTTATCTGAAGTTGTTTCCTACATCGATGCGCCCCAACTTTCACCAGACCAACATGATATTTATCTGGAGCCAAAATTATCAAATGAAAAAAGCAATCTATTCATTCATTGTTTACGTGCCATCGACCGCAGTCTCACAGTAGGGGAACACGGTTTACCGCTTATGGGAGCGGGTGATTGGAACGATGCCATGAACCTGATTGGCCATAAAGGCAAAGGCGAAAGTGTATGGATGGCCTGGTTTCTCGCAGCAATACTAGAGGCCTTCATTCCAATTTGTACAAGGCAGAATGGGCCTGATCATGCCTCAAGATATCAGGAACATTTACAAAAACTCAAAAGTTCAATCGAAGCTAACGCCTGGGATGGTGAATGGTATCTGCGTGCCTTTTTTGATAATGGGGAAAAGCTAGGCTCACAGAGCAGTGAAGAGTGTAAGATTGATTCCATTTCGCAAACGTGGGCGATTTTATCTGGCGTAGGCGATAAAGAACGATCACAGAAAGCGATCCAATCTGTGAACAAATATCTCATCAATAGGCAGGATCGCATTATAAAACTCATCACACCTCCCTTTGATCAGGGAGCGACCGATCCAGGTTACATCAAGGGATATCTCCCCGGCATTCGTGAAAATGGTGGGCAATACACCCACGCCGCCATATGGACTGTAATGGCCTATGCCGCGTTAAACGATGGTGACACCGCGACAGAACTCTATTCCCTCATTAATCCATTCAATCATGCGGCGGCCTATACTAATCAACAAACATATAAGATTGAACCTTACGTCATGGCCGCCGATCTCTATGGTGTCTCGCCTCATATCGGTCGGGGCGGATGGAGTTGGTATACCGGTTCGGCCAGCTGGATGTATCGGGCCGCGATTGAATCAATTCTTGGGTTCGATCTCAAGCAAGATAAGCTCATCATTAATCCTTGCATACCAAAGGCGTGGAATGAATTTACAATGATCTACCGCAGAGGAAAAACACAATTCAATATTCTGGTTCTCAACAAGCAGGAAAAAGCATCGATCGAATTTGATGGCAAGTTGCTTAAGACGCAAGAGATTGCAATCATCGATGACGGCAGAGTCCATGAGGTCTTGGTTAAACTTGGGCCAGTGGTCTGAGCGTGCCCTAATTAAATGTCACTGAATCATAAGACGCAATTGGAACTTCAAAGAATAGTTCCGCCAATTGCCAGAAAATTATGCCTCATGGGAGATTTTCTCCGCGGGGGTGGTTGCCTTACATTTCAACAACTTACACGCTTACTCAGCTGAGCTACAGATACTTTCTTCAGACCACTGACATCGGCCTTATACTAAGAAATAGAATAAAAATTATTGGGGAATTTTATGAAAAGTTTAGCTGCCCTAAAAACATTCATCATCAAATTTCGCTACCCGACGCTAGGTTCTTTTCTCCTGACGGGAGTCCTCATCATTTTTTTCAATGCCACAAACTATCCACAAAACGCCCCCGATCGACTCTGTCGTGTGGTGATTCCGGATGTGCGCTTTCCCATCACTGATGTTTCCCCCTTTTGCGACAGCTTGGGTGTGGCCCTGCTGTTTAATACGCGACAGGATTTTCATCGCCTGTTCAAACGCTATTACACCTTCGACACCTCATTTTATACCAATACCATCCTGAATGATGCCATTCCTATTAAAGTTACCTACAACGGAGTGACAGTGGCAGAGCGCGGGCCGACGGTTTATGCCAATTCCACGTTGATGTCATGGATCCAATCGGATCGCTGCAGTAATTTTCGTTTTTTCAATACTCAGCTC
The DNA here is from genome assembly GCA_001769855.1 of Bdellovibrionales bacterium GWA2_49_15. Classification (GTDB taxonomy): domain Bacteria; phylum Bdellovibrionota; class Bacteriovoracia; order Bacteriovoracales; family Bacteriovoracaceae; genus GWA2-49-15. The sequence goes on from MEPP01000009.1 coordinate 116,930, forward strand.
TTTTGCTTTAACGAAATCAAACACGCCAAGACTGGCAAAATTATCAAGGAATCCGGCCTCCATTATATGATTCCGGTTATGACAACTTTAAAATATACCCATGTGCAGGTGAACAATCTGCTCTTGCAAAAGTACACCGGAGTGACCTCAACCAATTCCTATGATTTTACCAGCGCCAATAAGACCATCTTCACGGATGCGACGAATCCGATTGCCTTGGGCTATTTGCCACGAAGTGCCGCCCAAGAAACAACCGCCGATGGTGTTCAATTGCGCTATGGCGACCCCACCCGTTGCAATCCTTTCATCGACGAACATTTCGCCGGTGCCGCCAATCATCAGGTTATGCCGGCGACTCGATGGCCAACAAACTTTACCCCAAACGCCGACGGAAAGTTTGAAGTGGTGTTCGTCTGTGGTTCGACCATTCGAACCGGAACGACAGTCGGCCACGCCCAATTCCGACAATATGATCCCAAAACTCAAATTACTGACGCGATCATCATGTATCATGAGGCCAACCACAAGTATGAAGGCCATCTAGGCTGTGATAACAATGATGCTTACGGAAGTGGCGTGGGACGCGGTAAAGATCGCGATCTGGCGACGGTTTACGGGGCCCATGTCTACCTGGGTTTTGCGCTTTCTCGTAGCCCCTATCTCAACTGCAATGAGCGACTTTATATTCATCGCAAAACTCGAAGCGAGATGCACGGCTCGAGCGATGTGGGTGGAAGAGATCCACTCAAAAGCAAACTATGCAGTGGCCTGGAACTCAGAGGCGGGCAAATTCCCTATCATCCTCAGCAGGATACTCCCCCGGTCTGCAATTAAAACACAGCCTTCTTAAACTACTTGAGTCAATCTTTGGTAACCGAGGTTCCGGACCGCCGCTGCTTGCTCACTGAATTTAATCATCGCCCCAGGCATTGTTCCGTCATGGTGGTTTGCGATTGTTGTCGTAATCTGATGGGTTTGTCATCTTTATATTTCATATGATGTCTCATATTGAATGGAATTAGGATATTCATTATAAAGAATTAGGGATTAACTTTTTAGCGCAGCAATTCCGCATAATGATTATTGCAAACCAAGGAGGGATGGAATCAATTCTAATTGCACGGTCAGTGAGGGATAGTTGCTCTCATAAAGTTGGATTCCATTTTGTATTTTTGGTAGCTCAAGGATAAAAGGAGTAAGACCATGAAGAATTTAATTTTTTTAATCATCGTTGTTTTTTTTAATTTAGGAAGTACGTACGCGAACCAACAGGACGTGTCTGTGAGTGCCATAAAAGCGCAGGGGGGAATTGACTTCACCTATTCCGCGCCAGAAATGTTTTTCAAGGAGCCAGAAATCTTAAAGCTTGGGGCGATCTGGGAAATTCTCAATTGTTATGCATGGGAAGACGGTCGGCCTTTCGATCAGTGCGTGAATCTTGAATTTTACGTCGTAAGTTCAGAATCTTATGGCGACCATGTCTTTAGAAGTATTTTAGAAGGCACAGGGTGCTTTGCTGACGGATGCGATGCCATCGTCGAGCTGCCCTTGAACACCATTCTTAATCCGGTTGAGTATGAGAACTATCAAGCAGGATCAGTTGTCACAAAAGAAATCACAATGCGCCTGGCCTTTGGTGGGGAAGAGGACGAATTTGGAAGAATTGTTGGAAGAAAATTTGCTTCTGCATTCTACACTTTGACATTCATCCTCAACGGCACTGGATTTGGAAGTGTTTCAGTTATTAGCTTCAATCGATCAGTTACACCATAGCTGATTTCGCCAATAGTGCCAGCGGTAAAGAAATCTCTCACTCCTCTTCCGCTGGCATTCGAGTGCGTGTTTGACAATTACAGCTCATCCTCGGAAAACCCCAGCTCAATCCTGAACTCATCAAACCAGACACTGTTAATTTGGGGAAATGGGTACTCCTGTTCGATTGTAAAAGCAACGAGGGGTTCCTCTGCAAAGACATAATCTGATTGAATGACATCAAAGGGAACCTGCGCATGGGATGGTTCTCCATCACCGACCGTGAAGAGAACGCTCGTTTGAATGAGCGGGTCGATGGATTCTTCTTTCACGGACGGCCCATGTTTGATCCATGGCCCTATTCCTTCGCGAAAGGAGGCTTCGCTGCCGTCCGGTTTATAGACCGTCCACTTGCCTATGGGACTGCCATTTTGATCGTAGGTACCGCGACCGGCGAGAGCTCCGTCCTTGCGCCAAGCGCTCCAGGTCCCAGTGCGTTTCCCTTTTAAGAAAGTACCTTCGAATTTTTTTACCCCGGAATCGTACCAGACTTCGCCGAGGCCTTCGAGCACTCCATGCACAAAGGTCACGCGATAGCGCAATTGACCATTGGGATACCAGTGCTGCCAGGTTTCTTCCGGGACCGTGGCGTGGGGAGGTCCAAGGGGAGAGGAACTATAATGGAACACGGCTTGTTGGAGACCATTTGCGAACCAGGTCTCCCAACGCCCGATGGGCCTGCCCTGGTGGTACGAGCCCTTGCGCCTGACCTTCCCGTTCGGGTACCACCAGGTCCAGCGATCACAGGGAATTTTTTCACGGGTAAGACGGCCTTCCACGCTGCCTTGTTCATTTGACTCTTTCACCTTCTGGGTGCCATGGGGGCCGAAAAAAGTGCAACCAACGATGATGACCAGGCAAAGAAGAGAAAGGAGCAATCGTCTTAAGATGATTTTCACGATTTTATTCTACCTGATTTTCAAAATCAGGTGCAAGTTAATCGTGACCATACCTCTTCCCAGTTTTTTTGGCGGAGCTTGAAGGACCAATTAAATTTTGTCCCAAAAAACGCCCACCCGAATGGCAAAGATATATTGCTCATAGGAATCCCTAATATAGCGAGGGCCGATATATAAAAAAATTCGACGTGATAGAAAAGCGATATAGGCAACATCGACTTTTCTCACCTCTCTTGTTCGAGTGGTGTCCTGCCCGGCACTATCCTTCATCCGATAAACAGAACCACCAAAACCTGCAGCGGCAAGAAGGCCGCCGAGAGGTGTGTGAATTTGTATTTTAAGATTGCCGAAGCCCATAAGTCGAGTCATGTAAATTGTGGGGTACGCCTCTTGCTCCCCTTGGGAATTGGTGAATTTTTCTTGCGTGATGAAGGTGTTATTATCGAGATGAATGGAAGGGGTGATGCGAAAGTTGATGGCCCATGAATGATAACGATCCGGATGCTGAATGGATTTTATGGAAAATGAAACATTTTTCATTTTTTCTTTGTTTACGTAGCGAACATTGTTAAATTTGGCGTCCGCGGTGGTATATTTTACAGTGCCGGTGCCGCTATTGAGCTGTGAGCACGAACTAATGAAAAAAAGAACCAGGATATTAAAAATACAACGAATCGGAGTAGTTGATCTCTGCACATAAAATCTCGAAAATTCCTTACCTCCTTTTTACCTTGATACATAATTCAAAACGATAACTGATCTCATCGCGCCAAGAGATAAAGGGCAAGAATAAAATAAGTCTTTCGCTTCTGAGATTCACAGGAATGGAGTAAAAAATTCTTCGATTTTTCGTCCGACCCTGCTCACAGCATAGATCACCATTTTGCCCTGTGGGGTGATGTGGACCCCACCGCCCATACGCAGATAGGCGCCTAAAAGACTGGTGTTGAGCTGCAGGCCGTGCTGATACACAAAATTGATCTGAACTTTTTCATCTAAATTGCTTGCTGCCTGCACCAGCTTATATAAATACGCGCGGTTCTGCTCGCCCATTCCCATCAGATAAAGGTCACCCGTGCCACACTCGCTGATGAAGTTGAGATTCTCAATGCCATGCCATGGATCGCCGTTCTCTCTTTCTGAATTGTGCCAATAATCCAAATATCGCCATTTCGTTTTGGGGCCAATTTCACTGGAATCAGAGATAAAAAGCCAACCCGATTTACTTGAGCCTGCACCTCCGGCAAAGAGAAGGGTGCGCCCGTCACTCAGCTTTGCCGCCGCTACGGCGGCGACTTTGGAGATCACTTCACGGCCCTGGTCGTCCCGCAGCTCTCCTTGCGACCCATCGATGAGCAGGCGATTAAGCAGTTGAAATTTTCCCGGGTCCCGAGCATCATAGATATCGACTCGGCCAAGACAATCTCGCCAATTGCTGCACTCTCCCCCAACAAACACGAGGCCGCCCAAGGCCTGCAGGCCTCCGCCATGATTGATCTCTTCAGACTTGTAGTAATAGTAGGATTGGGTTCTGCGAGACTTTTTCGATGAATACTCCCAGGCCTCACCCTTGGAGTTGATACCATCAAAACGGACCAGCAAAAGACCGGACTCACCCATGGTTTGTGTACTTCTGCTCATCATAACCCAGTTGTCGTCGCCGACGCCCGCCAGCCTGGTGATACCTTGAATGTGCCCATCAATGAAATGCAGAGCATGGGGTCTTTTACCGTTGAGGGAGGTCTTTCCCGTCATTCGGAATCTATACATACCCCTGAATTCTCTCGCGCCTGAATTTTCCTCTCGATAAGTTCGTACCACATCGGACACGCAGCGATTGCAGCCATAGGTACCGTACGCACAGTCGGTTTTTGCTTTATAGGGAAATTCAGCGGCGTCCGCGCATAAGAGCATCGACAGAAGTGCCGATAGAATCAGAGCATAGAATCTTCGTACCATGCTTAACAATATAACCCTGTATGTGAAAAATTGGCCTAAGGTCTATAGAAAATACCTGGTTGTGGATAGGCCTTCGCACGCCATTTAACGCAGCGTTCCCATGGGCGCCGCAGGTGCCTTTGATTAGAAAGAAAGGCCTGATGATTATTTAGGACAGTGGGCATGCCGACCTGCGACCTTCCTGCAACCTGCATTGACAAAAAGAACCTTGCGCCTTTTCTATAATAATCCTTCAAAGTATTAAACTGACCCAATTTGTGGGCACATTTACAAGTGATGGCCCTTTCAGTGATAAAAGTTGCATATCTTTATCTTCCTTACATTTCCCTTATGTTTCAAACAGTTACATTTAATGAAAAAGACAAAAAAGGACGATATGATCTTGCAAGAGTATTCTTTATTAATATGCGTAACAAAATAAATCTAACTTTGGTGCTTTCCATCCTTATCAGCATTGCCTGCGTTAAAGAGTCTGAAAAGGATAAGGACCAAGATTTAAACTGCCCTACAAAAAGCAATAATTCCATTGCTGGCGTTGCCTGCGGAAAGTACAAAGACATCGATGAAATTGAAAACCCGGAAGCTCCTGAAGTGCTACTTTCGATTGAGAGCAGATGGATAAAACCGCTGACAAGTATCCCTAACTTTTCTAACAACAGTAGAACTTCGGCAGTGGCCATAGACCATTCTTCTAATGTCATTTCGGTGGGCTTCAGTCATCGCACTTATGGATCTTTTTCATACGCAAATGCTTTTTTAATGAAGCAAAATAGCGCCGGCGATGTTCTTTGGTCGCAACATTTTGGCACGAACGCAATCGAGACTGCCAATGCTCTTGTCATAGACAGCGACGACAATATTTATGTTGCCGGTAGAAGAGTCCAAGCACCCGATACATTATACAATGATGCCTTTGTCAGAAAGTATGATCAATCAGGTGAGTTATTGTGGGATAAGCAATTTGGCAGTGGTGCCAGCCATGAAGTCTTTGATGCTATCTCTCTCGGCCCAAATAACCATATCCTTATCGGTGGATATACAACTGGAAACCTTGCAGGATTTACCAATCAGGGCTCAGATGATGCAATCTTGATGATGATAGATAACAATGGCAATGTCGTTTGGAAAAACCAGTTTGGGACAAGTGGAATGGATTTTATTCACTCCATTTCATCAAATGATAATTCCTCATTCTATGTAACGGGTACGACGACTGGAATTCTTGATGGCGTTGACTTTGGAAACCCGATCATCAACACCAGTATCAAATCCTTCATTTCAAAATACGACAATAGTGGCAGCTTACTTTGGCGCAAGATCATCGGAGCCGCTAGCGGAAGTGCTTTTATTTCTTCTAGTTGCCTTGATTCCAGTGGACATCTGATTGTGGCAGGCCAAACAAATATGAGCATAAATGGTGAACCAGTCATTGGCGGGATAGATGGACTGATCATCAAATATGATTCAAGTGGAAATGCGATTTGGACAAAGATTTTAGGAACAACAAAAAATAGTTCATTTTATTCCATCACGTGCGACACTCAGGGGAATTCATTGGCCACAGGCTATTCTCAATCACCTGATTTGGACGAATTGCTCGCAATCACTGTTTTGAGTGACGATGGTACAAATTTATTTTCACACACATTAGGAGAAGCTAATTCCACGAGCCATGGATATGGTATCGCAGTCAATGATGCCGATGAGATTGTTGTGGTAGGCGAAGGTTCCCCATACATAACAACCTCAGCGAGCACCATTAATGGTGGTTTCATACAAAAATTAAAAATAAACGATTAATCGATTTTCAATATCAGGTTGCAAGAACCCTACGACGCCTTCCCTTCTTCCTTATCCTCCCCACGCGCGGCCTCTGTATCGTCCTTGGCCTCATCCTCGCAAACTACAATCTGACTCTCGGGCGTCTTGAAGCGTGCCCCATCGGGAATTCTGGTTTTTGGAAGAAGCACGGTATGCGCGGGCACGACAACTTTGGTACCCACCACCACATCTCCCATGATCGAAGCTTTGAGACCGATGGTAGCCCCGCGCTTGATCACCACCGGCGACAAGATCAGAATGCCCTTCTGCCCGTAATGGCCAAAGAGCGTGGCGCTGCCGCCGATCGTGACGTAATCCTCAAGGGTGATCATGCAGGGGTCGGAGATAAAAGAGGTGTTGATCATGACCCCTTTACCGATTTTCATTCCCATCATTTTGAAAAAAAGAATATTGAGCGGGCTGGGAGTGACGAAATCCAAAAAGGTAAAACGCACAATATAGGTCAGGGCATTGTGATAAAACCACGGGATTGATTGGAGTGAGAACCAATTTCCACGCCACGGCTTCAGCTTGTAGGGCATGAGCTTGTTGGCGGCGGGAGCGATGAAGATGAGCGAAACTCCGTAGATGAAAAAACCACCCGCGAACCCCAGTCCCTTGGCGACCGCCTGGGCCCACATGGGATAGGTGGCCACCGATTGGCAAATCCACTCAAAAAGATAGAGGGCCGGACTCAAGGCCAGCCCCATACAAGACAAGGACACAATCAAAATGGGGACGAAGACGACGACGAAGCCAAAACTTTGGAAGCTGCGAACGAAACTTTCAAAGATTCCCGCCAAACCGCGCTTGTGCGACCTGGTGGAGTGGACGTCAATAAACTGTGGCCGCTTTCTGGCCTGTTTTTCTATTTTAATACCTTCACCATTGACTTCTCGTGACACAATTCAATCTCCAATACTTGAATGCCACCAGTATTCATCATACCATGGAACTCAAAAAATCACGGATGAGAGGTCAAGGGTACAGATTGCCCGGGGGTTAAAGCGATGGTTGCTAAACAAAATTTCGAGGAATTAACTAGAGACCTGCCGAATGTTGGCAAAACCCTCTTTGTGCCGCTCCTGGGGCGGGCGCGGGCCAAACAGTTCAACATCTCCTTTGAGGATACGAAGGCGGAGCAGCTGGCGCAAGATTATGAGCTGGGTCGCCACATCTCGCTAAGCTCCCTCTTTAGCAAGGCATGTATCGTGCGCGCCCGGGCCTTTGATACCTGGGCGTCCCAAGGGCTGGGAGCGGACGGTATTCTGATTTCTCTGGGTGCGGGATTATGCACCCGCCACCAGCGCCTGGCGCGGGAGGCCCAAAACGCTCTCACCTTTGAAGTTGATTTCCCCGAGGTGATTGGGCTTAAGCGAAAGCTCTACGGCGAGGGCCCGGGCCAGCATTTTTTGGCCTCCAATATTTTAGATGAGGCATGGGTTCTGGAAGTCCAAAAAATTCTCCAGACCCAGGGACGAAGAAATCCGCACTTTTTTATCACTCTGGAAGGTGTCGCCATGTACCTAACACCCGAGCAGATTACCACCCTCATGAAGCTGCTCAAACATCATTTTCCCAGTGCCCAGTTTTCCTTTGATTACATCAACCGACTCTTTGTCTCCAGGGCCTACCTGCTTCCGGCAATTAACAAGACCAACTCCCAATTTCATTTCGCCCCGTCTTGTATCCAGGCCTTTGCCAAAGAGCACCAGCTCACACTCATGTCCGACAAATCCATCGTGACTGATCTGCTCGACCAATCCACGCTGGGCAAACTTTTCCGCAAAGGCCCATGGAGCGGAATTTACAAGATGGCCCTGTTTCAGCTCCCCTAAATAAGCGGCAATTTTTTTCTGCTCTTGACCAGCACGCCCCAGACTCTTGGGCCTCAATTCCTTTGCTCCGAGAAGCCGGCATACTAATGACCGCTTACGGCGCACAAGGAAAACAATTATGAGAAAATACTCTCGTGTTCTACTCTGTCTCATTTGCCTCTTGCTAATTGCTCCCTTTCAAGGGGCCTTGGCAAACCTAATCCAGATTCTGCACACCAATGATACCCACTCGCACCTGGATCATGCCATACACCGGCCATGGCTGGGAGGCTATGCCCGTCTCAAGACTTTGATTGACGAGAAAAAGGCATGGGGCAAGGCCAACGGCATGGGGAATCTGGTCATGGATGCCGGAGATTATCTGGAAGGCAATATTTATTATCTGGCGGAAAAGGGAAAGCGCACCTACGAGATTTATGGTTCTGTCGGATATGATGTATCGGTCATCGGGAATCATGACTATCTCATGGGAAGTCGGGACCTCGATGAACTTTTTGGCGCGGTTCATCCCTCCTTCACCCTTTTAGGTGCAAATTTTTACATCGATGCCAAATATAAAAATGTCAATCAAACCATCAAGCCTTATACCGAGATGGTGATTAATGGCGTGAAGGTGGGCATTGTGGGTGTCACCTTAAACGACGTCCTCTATAAGTGGCGCATTCAAGAAGGTGGAATTACCTCGGAAGTGGACGCAGCCAAAACATACGCCCGCATTTTGCGCGAGCGTGGAAATGAGGTGATTGTTCTCCTCTCCCACGCCGGCCTGGGAAAAGATAAAAAGATTGCCAAAAAAGTTCCCGAGATCGATGTCATTATCGGCGGTCACAGCCATGACGAAACCTTCCAAATCTTCTGGCAGAAAAGTAAGGGTGGAAAAAGGGTCGCTATCGTTCAGGCCGGCCAACATGCTGAGTGGTTAGGCCAGATGATTCTGGATTATAATAAGACCAAAAAGACCCTGAAGATCGCCCAGTACCAGCTTATTCCGGTCACCAATAAAGATGTGGATCAGCAGGTGGCGGACAAAATTCAAGATGCCAATCTGCCTCTCTACGAGCTGTACGGAGAAGACTGGTTAAATACCGTCGTCGGCCAATCGGAGCTTCGCCCGATCTATCGCGGGGGCAATCCAAAAGTGTGGCATTTCTTTATCAACGATGCCATGAGAGAAACGGCCCGCGCCGATTTTTCACTCAACGTCAGTGCCCTGTCGGGATCAAACTTTCCAGTGGAAGGCAAGATTACCCGCCGCGATCTGTATAATTCCAATCCGCGAACCTTTGAGTTTGAAAATAAATACGGCTATGACATCAACACCGCGGAAGTGCGCGGAGTTTGGGTTGCCCTGGTCGCCAAGGTGGTGACGCGTTTTGGCCTGCCACTCTACCTAAGCGGGCTGGAGTTTGATTATAAAAAGAAAGGCAGTGGCACCTGGGATGACAAGTATTCCATCTCCAACCTGCGTATCCGCGGAGAGAAATTAAAATTAACCAAAAATTACAAGATGAGTATGTGCGAGGCCATCGTACGCGGCGGGTTTGCCATCACTCCCTGGGTTCGTCTCCTGCTCAAGCGTCCGGACAACACCAAAGTTTCCATGTGGCAATCCATGGAAGACCGTTTGAAGTTGTATCCTGTGGTTAAAGAAAGTTATCTCGATGACAATTTTGGTCGCACACCGGCCAGTGCCAATAAGGTGGAACATATGTATATTCCGCCCAGAAGTCGCTCAAACTAAAATCGTGCACCCGCCGCCAAACCATAAGTGCGGTGGCGGGCCTTTAGCCCTTCGCGGTTTTCAATTTCAGACAGACCACCTTCGAGGTTCAGGAAGAGTCCTTTCACCGCAACATCTCCCTGGGCCGCCTGCAAAATTTCAGCACCTAAGTTAATCCCCCGGGTCTTAAATTCATTCTCCAAGTTGATATCGCTCTGAGTTTGCACGCTGATGGTGGAATGAACCTTGTTTTCATCCTGGAATCCGAGCACATAAACCAAAAATTGGGGAGAGGCGCGATAGCCGATCAGGCCTCCGTAGTCGGTTGACTTCAAGGTGCTATTGCCGGTAACGGTATCAAAATCTTCCGCCTTATCAAAAATTCCCGCTTTAGAAACATCCCGCTCTTTTTTGTAACCGTATGTTCCCATAACGGCCAATTTGAGACCATTCTCTACCCCACCCGGCTTTCCGAAAAATTGAAACTTTCCACCGAAGCGATAATGGGACTCACTGCGCTTGGAAAAGATAAAATCCAGGCGCGACAGGATTCCCACATCCACCCCGTACCCGAACTCATTGGAGACAGAATACTCAACATTGCGGTCAAACACGATGGCGCTGGGAGTGTTGTTAATAAGATCTTTGGTCTGGCGGGTGCGGGCCATGCTCACCTTGTGGGATGAGCCAAAGCCGGCCTGGCCGCGCAGGCCCAGCGTCTTGCCGGTTGTTTCAGGCGTCTGAAAACGTACCGTGGGTGAATGAAAATCCACATCCAGCTTACTCGAGCCACAGCTGACAAAAACAAAAAGCATCAGGCATCTGATGAAGAGCTGGAACATAAAAAACTCCCGTGAATAACTACGAAGCAGGGGTAGCGGTAGCAGCAGGGGCCGGTGCGGCCTTGACTTCCGGTGGAAAGAATTTTTTCTCGATAAACTCAGTCACATCGGCAAGCGGCACGGCCTTCTCTTTGTGAAAGGTGAGACAGTCGCGGATATAACGGGCCTGATAGGCATCCACGCCGGAGATGGAGCTTTCTTTTTTCAAGGACTCAATGATTTCCACAAATCGGGCATGCAGTTGGACTGGCTTGGTGGCCTTGTAGGCTTCCAGCAGTTCAATTAACTGTTGGCATTTTTCACCGCTCAAACGAAAATTTTCAGAACTCATAACTCCTCCCAAAATTGTCTAACATTCTGTCACATTCACCGCCAAGCCGCCAGTGGAAGTCTCCTTGTATTTGCTCTGCATATCTAGTCCGGTGTCTCGCATAGTTTTGATAACTTTATCCAGACTCACCTGGTGGTGCCCGTCCCCCATTAAGGCCAGGCGGCTTGCATTAATCGCCTTGATCGCCCCCATGGCATTGCGCTCAATACAGGGAATCTGAACCAGCCCTCCCACCGGGTCGCAGGTCAGCCCTAAGTTATGTTCCATGGCAATCTCGGCCGCATTCTCCACCTGCCAGATTGACCCGCCTAGCACTTCCGTCAGGCCGGCGGCGGCCATGGAGCATGCCACGCCCACCTCTCCCTGGCAGCCGACCTCGGCGCCGGAGATGGAGGCATTTTTTTTATATAAAATACCCACGGCCCCAGCAGTGAGAAGGAAGTCCAAAATCCCTTGGTCGGTGGCACCGGCGCAAAAACGGCGATAATACAGCAGCACCGCCGGAATAATACCGGCGGCCCCGTTGGTGGGAGCGGTGACCACACGTCCACCCGAGGCGTTCTCTTCGTTCACCGCCAGGGCGTAAAGATTGACCCAGTCAAGCACCTCCAGAGGATCGGGAACAAAATAGGCCCCGCGCTTTTCTTTAATCGCCAGTAATTTTTTGTAAGTCTCCGGCGCTCTTCGGGAAAGCTGGGTCGCGCCGGGTAGCACTCCGGTTTCCGCCAGCCCATTCTTCACACACTCCTGCATAGTCTGCCAAATTTTCCCCAGCCCCTGCTGAACTTCAGCACGGCTTAGCCAAGCTTCTTCCTTGCATGCCATTAAGGCCGAAATTTTTATTTTTTCGCGGATACATAGCTCAAGCAACTCCTGGCCTGAAGAAAAGCTCAAAGGCCCGGTGGCACGCTCCCCAATTTTAGCGCCTCCGCCGTCATCCACCACAAAGCCACCGCCAATGGAGTAGTAGTTTTGCTGAAAGATCAGCAACTCTCCCGGCCCATAAGCGCGAAAGCTCATTCCGTTGGGATGAAGCGGGAGAGACTGCTGGCGCAAAAAATGAATGTGTCGGTTTAGATCAAAAGAAATCTTCCTCTTGCCTAAAAGATGCAGCCGGCCCTGCTGACGGGCCAGGTCAAAAATATTCTGGGCCCTCAGGTTGTCCACCGATTCGGGGGCTTCGCCTGAGAGTCCGAGCACCAGGGCGCGCTCGATACCGTGGCCTTTGCCGGTCCAGGCCAGGCTGGAGAAGAGATCAATTTCCACCGCTCCTACGCTATCGAGGTCGAGGCCTTTTTTCACCAGAGCGTTGACGAAACGGAGCGCCGCCTTCATCGGCCCCACGGTGTGCGAAGAGGAGGGACCAATGCCTATTTTGAAGATATCGAAGACGCTGATATCGGAACTCATTCTTTGATGACTCGGTAGTCGGCCTCGACAATCCCCTCATCCACCGCCGACTTGGCCTGGGCCCCTGCCCTACTGCGATAAGATTTTATCCTCTTAGGCCTTCGTAAAAATGATCGAAAAAGTTGGTATAGGCAGAAAAATAAGACCAGTCGGAGGATAAACGCCATCATAATAAAGATCTCCTCAAGGAAAAGCACTGGCTAAATCATATCAAATTTCCCATAATTAGCTCTCCATCTAAGGAGTGAGCATGGCCAATAATCCGAACGAAAATGAGCAAGCACAGATAATTCATTGGGCCGATATGACTGCCGACCGCATTATTAAACAAAAGGGCGATAAAGGCCAGTATGTCTTGGCCTCAGGCATTACTCCCTCGGGCGTGGTGCATTTTGGGAACTTCCGAGAAACAATTACGGTTGATTTTGTCGCTCGGGCACTGCGGGCGCGGGGTAAAAAAGTCAGATTTATTTTTTCCTGGGACGATTACGACACCTTCCGCAAAATTCCCGCCAATATGCCCAAGCAGGAGGAGTTAAAAAAATACCTCTTCCAACCTATCGTCGATACACCCGATCCCTTTGAGCGCGATGAGAGCTACGCCGCCCACCACGAAAAAAATTATGAGGCCCAGTTGGAGAAGGTGGGAATCGAGGTGGAGGCCATCTATCAGGCCAAAAAATATCGAAAGGGTGATTACAAAGAGCAAATTAAGTTGGCCCTCACGAAACGCCAGGCGATTGTCGATATCCTCAACAAATATCGCGCCGAACCACTTGAGGATTCCTGGATGCCTCTCAACATCTACTGCTCCAAGTGCAATCGGGATAAAACCGATCACATCAAGTGGGATGGACAATGGGAAATCTCGTATACCTGTGAGCTGTGCGGCCATCAGGGCAGTGAAAATTTACAAACCACCTCGAGGGCCAAGCTACCCTGGCGAGTGGACTGGCCGATGCGCTGGGTTTTCGAGGGAGTCGATTTTGAACCCGGAGGAAAGGACCATTCCAGCGACGGCGGCTCCTACACCACCGCTCAGGAAATCGTCAAAGAGGTGTTTGGTGGAACCCCGCCGGTTTATCTGCAATATGACTTTGTCAGCATCAAAGGCCGGGGCGGCAAGATGAGCTCGTCCAAGGGCGATCTGGTCACGGTCAATGATGTGCTCAATATTTATGAGCCCGAGATGGTGCGCTGGATTTTCGCCAGCTACAAATCCAACGTGGACTTCGCCATCAGCTTCGACCTGGACGTGATTAAAACCTACGAAGATTTTGATCGCCAGGAACGACTTGCCTACGGACTTGAGGAAGGCAATGACAAAAAAGTGGCCATGGCAAAAAGAGTTATTGAACTCTCCCAGATCGGTCCCATGCCGACAGTTTGCCCGTTTCAGCCAAGCTTTCGCCATCTCTGCAATGTGCTGCAGATTAATGACGGGGATATCAAAAAGACGCGTGTTTTCTACGCCAAAGATATAAAAAATGAGCGCGATGAAAGACGTTTTCAAGAGCGCTCGCGGTGCGCTTTGCATTGGCTTAAAAATGAGGCCCCGGATGAGTTTAAGTTTACCCTTAATCGAACCCGCCCGGCCCTTGACCTGACCAAAGCTCAGACTGATTTCTTGAATAACCTCCACGCCTTTTTGGAAAAGGAATGGGACAACTTAAAAAGTGACAAGGAATTGCACGAGAAGCTTTATGAGGTCATCCATTCAGTTCCTGAGTTTGAACCAATGATGGGCTTTACCACCCTTTATCAGATTCTTATCTCGCGGGAAAAAGGCCCCAAGCTGGCCAGCTTTATTCTGGCCATTGGAAAAGAGCGGGTCCTTGGCCTACTTCGCCCCTGATTGCCATATTCGACTTTTAACTGAATTGTATTTGTCGTAGACGGCATGCTGGGCCAAAGCATCGTGGGCCTTCCACCACATCCCGATGTTGAGCAATAAAATAATCACCCCGAAGCCAAAGGCATTATGCCACACGGCCTTCCACCATTGCATCACTTTGCCCCCTGCGATGGGGGTCGCGAGCAATCCCCACAGGCCCAGGGCACCGATATTGGCGGTCACCGCCTTGTAGTTAAAATAGTAAGGCAGCGCCAGGTAAGGTTTGAACTTGATCCACCAGTGAATCGAACTTCCAAACAACCATAAAAGCAAAAAGAGTCCGCCAAAGCGAAGGTCCTTAAACGGCCAGAGACCACTTCGCCAGCGGCGCGCCAGCCAGATTGCCAGAGCGGCGGTGGCCCCGACGTAGAGATACCAGCTAAAGAGAAAGTTAAAGTAGACAAAATCTTCCTGAAAAAAAGAATCCAAAGAAACGTCACTGAAGAGGTGTGCGCCCTTCATGGTCTGAATCACCAAGGGGGCAGGCCCAAAAAAAGGCCAGGGAGTCCAAAAGCTGGCATGGGCATATTTCAAGATATTGTGCCAAAAATCTTCAATCCCGGTGGCCCAATGTTGATAGCTAAAAATAAAAGATTGTTCGCCTCCGGGAATTTGCAGCTCTTGGAGATTTCCAATCAGCAAAAAACGCATGCCAATCCACACACCGAGATAACCCGTGTAGGCGAAAATGAGCGGTAGCTTTTTTTCTTTTTTGATAAAAGTGCAATGAGCACACCAGAGGATAAGCACCAGGGCAAGATCAATCCATTGCTCGAAGGCGAAAGAAACCAGGACAAGCGAGAGCGCCCAGGAAAATTTAAAATTGCCTTGCAAAAAGGTTTTTAAATGCCACAAAAGATAGATGCACAAAAAACAGAACATTAGGGCGCGATCTTCCACCGCCAAGATAAAAAAATTATAAAAGTTCGCCAGCAAAAAAGAGGCCAAGAGAGCACCCTTCTCCTCCAGGCCAAGCAAGACGAATACCTGGCGGGCCAGGACAAAAATGATGGCGTTCAGAACAAGGTAGAAGGGAAACAAAGTGATATTATCGCGCAGGAGATGGGGCAATAGATAGCTGGACCAGCACCAACGAAAGGTTCCCTTGTATTCCAAAGGCAGGAAAATCTCCCGCATTGACAGGCCGGACATAAGCTTAAATTCGGTGAGTTCCGAGGGGATAAAGCGAAAAAAGAGAAACCACTCCATCATTTTGAAAACCAAAAACAACAGAGCGATATGCCACGGCCGAATTTTACTCGCTTCAAATTGCATCAACGAATTCAGAGGTCCCGAGACCATAAATCTTATCTCCCGAGATATTTTTTAACTTTGCTTCAAATGATTTTCTTAAATGCCAGGGAAAAATAATGAAGGTGGAACGAGCGTGGGAAAAATCCTTCAAGACCTGCTCCTCGGGAACAATCGGAATCCAGGTCCCGGGCGTGGTCCGGCCCCACTTATCTGTATTGATCTCCCCGATCATGACAATCTCTCTGATACTCACCTGCGCCAGCTGCAGCCAGATGTTTCCTTTGGTCGAAGCCCCAAGTCCCACCACTGGTCCGCGTTTACGGCGATCGTCCAGAAACTGTTTAAAGGCCTTAACTTTTTGTTCGATTCGTCCGGGCCAAAGGGTAAGCGCGCTCGTTTGCTCTTTCAACATGGCAGATAATTGCGAGTCCTCAGCGTATGGCCCGTCATCATGACCCATGAACAAAAGCAATGAGCCACCGTTCGTATCAGTTCTTTCCACTTTATGAATGGTTAAACCTACCTTACTGGCGAGATATTTCCATTGCTTTAAATCATAGCAGGCCAGGTGTTCGTGACAGAGACCCTCGGCCAAATTTAATCTCACCATATCCTGTAGTGTCATACACTCCACCAGCCACAGTCCCTGGGGATGGAGCAGCTTTTTGATCGCCTTTGCGGCCACCATGGGATCGTTGAGATCGTAAAACATCGCCAGTGTGGAAATAAGATGAAATTTTTCCGGGGAGTCAAAAAAATGCGCCCCGAAGAAGTCGGAAATCCAGCGAATCGCACTTTTATTCTGTGTCCCAAAAAAATGCGCCAAGGGATCGACCGCCACTAAATTGCGATAATTCATAACCTCGGCAAAATGCAAAAAAGTGCCATCATTAGCGCCGATATCTAAAATCCCTTGATCGGGGGTCAATTGTAAAATCCTCCTCGCCATCAGCCATAGCTCTTCTAGATGGCGGGACATCTGCGAATTCTGACCGCTGCGGTAGCCGTACTCACCATTGAAAAAGACCTTAGGGTCATACAGATAGGCCGATTGAAAAAGCTGACATTCTTGATTTTGACATTGAACAAAATCCAAAGGCCCCCAATCGGCGGCCTCGCCAACTTTGGGAAATCTCCCCGTCTGGGCCATTGGGCCCCAGTTGATAACAGGTGCGAGCCGGAACGTTCCACACAGGCGACAGGCCAAAAGTTGCGGAGGCGTGATTATATGGTCGTGAGAACGGGGCTTCACCTTACTTACCTCGCTCCTCTAAATAAGACTGTGTCAAACAGTATACCTGGGAACTCTTTGTGAAACAAAGCGGAGACAGGTCGACCGATATCTCCTTCAGTCGATCGTGGAGCACAGGGGAGTCCGTGGAGAAACCGATAGCGCCTAAGGGCCCCCAATATCTCCAATAATTTTGGGGATAAATTTTATCTCGCATCGGGGACAGACCGGTTAAAAGCTGCATCAGCCAGGAAAATGGCCAGGCACTCAAACGCAGCACCGGAACCGGGAGCAGATTGGCCAACAAAACTAATTTTTTCTGCCACCAGCTCAAACTGCGGGGCAAGCCCACCCATAACTGTCCTTGTGGTTCGAGAAGAGTCGCCATCTCCTGGAGCGCCATTTCTTGCTCGACTTTGCTAAAATAACAGAGCGTACCAAGGCAAAAAATAAAATCAAACTTACGCTGCCCGAGAGTCGCACTTGTCGATAGCGTCTGGGCCTTTTCTTGAACAAAGCTATCGGCCAATAAGGGAAAGCGCCTGCGCGCCTCATTTAACGAATGCTGACAAACATCCGCCCCGTACACGTGAGCACCACGCTTGGCGAGCGCCTGCACCCATTCACCGTTTCGACATCCCACATCCAAGATTTTTAAATGACTGACGCCCTGGGGAAAGCAGCGAGTGATTATTTGATCAAGCGCTTCCTCTTTAAAACAAGGCCCTGTACAATATTTGAATAATAATTCCCGTTTCATGACTTTGATAATGGTAACACAGAAATGACTGCCCCGCCTGATCTGTCCATCATCCTTCCCTGCAAAAATGATTGGCCAAATATCCTTTGGCTTGTTCCCGCGATTTCCGAGATCTTGAGATTCCATCAGTTCGCTTATGAAATTCTGATCATGGATGACAGTCCCGAATCTCATCAGCTTTCCTTGCCGTTTGTGCAGACAATCCGAAGAACTGGCCCACCATCCCTGGCGCGGGCCCTGCATGATGGCGTGATCCTCTCCAAGGGAAAATGGGTTATCTGCATGGACAGCGATGGCAATCATCGTCCCCACGATTTAGAGCAGCTCATTCTTAAAATCCGACCAGATACGGCAGGATGGTTGGTGGCCCAAAGAACACACTACCTGGACCCGCAGTATACCTGGGCGCATCGCCTGTTCAGCTGGTTTTTGAATACCCTCATTCAGGCGGTTTGCAATTTGCCCACTCGGGATAATACCTTTGGCCTCTTCGCCGCTCCTTCCTCCGAACTGCACCAGCTCCCGTTCAAAAAGATTTTCTCCGGTCATGGAGAATATTATTTTCGCCTCCTGAGCTTTGCCCATCAAAAAAATTTCCCTCTGATTGGCGTCGACGCGATTCATGGCATTCGCGCCCTGGGAGGTTCGGACAATCAACCGCTGAAACGTTTCTTTTCCTATCTGACAACTCTTCTTCGTCACTACTACAGCTTACGGGCCAACCTCTATGCATAATCTTTCCCCTATTCACTTCGCCTCCCCTTGCACCAGTGAGAACGATATCGAGGCCGTCAGCGATACGCTTAGAAAAGGTCACCTCTCCTTTGGTCCGGAGGTGGCGCAGTTTGAGGCGGCCCTTTCTCACATGCATCACAATCATGCGGTCATCGCCATGAGCAGCGGCACCTCGGCCCTTCATGCCATTTTCCTAGCGGCCTTGGAAAAGAAATTATTACAACCAGGCGACGAAGTTTTAATTCCCGCCTTTACCTTTGGCGCTCCTCTTAATATGGCGCTCATGACCGGGCTCACGGTGCGCCAAGTGGATGTCTCACCCCACACTTTTATGCCCACCGCCGAGCTTTATGAGCGAGCGCACACCAAGAAGACCAAGGCCATTGTCATCGTGCATGTTTACGGTCACTCGGCCCCCTTGCCCGAACTCTTGGCCTGGGCGCGCCAGCACAAGCTTCTGGTGATCGAAGATGCGGCGGAGGCCTTTGGTGCCCAAAGCGGCGGAAAATGTGTCGGTACCATGGGGGATTTTAGTGCCTTTAGTTTTCAGTCCACCAAAGCTCTTTCCATCGGCGAAGGCGGTGCCGTCGTGACCCCGCACCCGGAATACGCTGAAACTTTGCAGCTACTTCGCAGTCACGGCATGGGCGTGGAAAAATATTTTCACCATCTCCTCGGGCAAAATTTTCGCCTGACCTCCTATCAGGCAGCGCTGGGGTTATCCAAGCTTAACAATTTTGCCAGCACCGCCTTAGGACTCCAGCAGCGCTATCTGCGCATGAAAGACATGGTCCAGGACCGGGCACTGCCCATTCGGCTTCAAGAGGCCAATCCCAATACTCTCCCCGTCCCGTGGGGATTTCCTATCGTTCTCGCAAATGTCAAGGCCTGGGCACGCCTAAGTGCACAGGCACAAACCGCCGCTATCGAAATTCGACCTTTTTTTAGGCCTTTTAGCAGTATGCCGCTTTATCGGGCGCTCGACCTCGCCCCATGCCCGGTGGCCGAGCAGTTATCAGAAACTGGTCTTGTGTTACCTTTACACAATTCACTTTCAGAGGATGACCTCCAGCGCCTGGTTGACCTCATGGCGCACGCGCGCCCCTGAGATAGGGCCAAAAGGCCACCAACTCCTTGTTTTTACGCCGCATCATACGACCTTTAAAAAACAATTTTCTTACAACCGCGCCAGGTGGAGCAGTATTTTTACACGCCATCTTGAAGAACTTCATCCATTACGGGAAGGTCAAACAAATCGAATCCATCGGTATTCAAAGGAGTAATGTCATGGGTAGTTTAAAAACTGCGCTTTTTGGTTTTGTCTTGTGTTTGGCAGGCCTGGAAATTTCTGCGGCCCATGCCCAATATGCTCAATGTACCGCCCTCTTGGAAAATCAGCTCGGTCGCTCACAACAAACTTTTACCGGCAACGGCTACGATTTACGCGAGGCCTGTGACGACGCTCTGAAACAGTGTCAGTCGGAAATTCAGTGGCGCTCTTACCGTGGTGATTACGGCTCTTACCGCTGCAATCTCCCTCAGGTCGGGCCGACACCGATTCCCGGACCGATTCCTAATCCTAACCCATACCCCTATCCCGGACGCGCCAGCTGTGAGGCGGCCTTGAAAACACAATACGGCAGTGTGGTGCAGAACTTTTATGGTCAGGGCGCTGATCGTCGCGAGGCCTGTCACCAGGCGCGCTATCAGTGTCAGCAAGAGCTGATTCGCTATCAGCAGCACGGTCGTTATGCCGTCTGTGAAATTACCCGTTCCAGTGATGGGGGATATAATCCCTATCCCGGTCCTACTCCATATCCAAATCCAGGCCCCGGTCCTGGTCGCCTGTTCACCCAGTTGTGCCGTGTCGGTCTCTATGACTACACCCGGCTACTGCAAACCTTTGAGGGAACCGGTCAGGCCTATGACGCCGAAACCGCCCGTCGCAATGCCTGTGATGAGGCGCAACGTCAGTGCGGCCAATATCGCTACGGTCAGACCATGTGCCGACAACTTGATTCTCGTTTCTAGAATTTGAAGGTTAAAAGATTTCACCAAGGCCCCAATTTTGGGGCCTTTTTTTTTAGATCCCGGCGGTCAGCGCATTCAAGGCCTTGCGAAAATTGCCTTTTTTAAAAATACCGGCCAGCTCATTTAAGGCCAAGCTGCGGCTGTCAGGGGCAAAGGCCCAGGTAATCACCCGCTCAATAAATTCGTCGGCGACGATAAGCATTGCAGGCATAATGGGGATACTGTTTTCGTTGACGACACCGGGAAAGCCTTTGTCGTCGGGGCGTTCGTGATGATGCTCGATCATCACCAGCACATCGGGGCTAAAATCGCGACAGTTATCTTTGGTGAGAAGCTCCACGGTCGCCTTGGGATGATTGTAGACTTCGCCCAGCAGGCGTTTTGGGGTGTCCCTCATTTCTTTAATGCTGACAAAATCTTCAGGACTAAGAAGAATATCACGCAGAAGCAGAGCTTCCATCACATGCTGACGGATGCTGTCCGTTTTCCAATCCAAGTTGTCGAACATATTCAAAACCACCGAGCCGACGAATAGAGATCTCACATACTCGCTACTGCATTTACCCTTAAATTGGGTAAAGAAATCTTTCGTGGCCATGTGTTGCGAAATAAATTCGCCAGATTTTTTGGCCAACTCCCGTGCCAAAGTAACCGAGGCCTGGGAGACGCCAATTTTGACAAAAGATTCTTTCAGCACGCTGAAGGAACTTTGCAAAATCTCCATTTTATCTTCTGACGATGTTTTAACATCAAAAAACTTTGCGGTGAGATCTTTGTTCATGAGCTCAACAAAACGAATATAGTCTTCTTTTATGGCAAAAATTTCCTTCACACCTTTCGCCACATAGTGGGCCACCGTGTCCTTCACGTCATCATTGGCGTGCCCGACTCGAACTAATTTATCATCGGAGAGCCGCAAGTAGAGATCGAAGGGGAAATCACCACCGTAACGTTTAATCACCTCAATTGGGACTCGGCAATATTCTGGTTTCTGTGCCATACAGAGAATATTGTAGATCGGTTTCGGGAAATTCAAAAAGTTATTTTTACTTAACTCTTAGTATTTAGAAAGATCGCTGGCCTAAATAATCCACAATGTACTCGAGGGCCCTAAAGCTTTTTTGATTATCGGTGGGATTATTTTTGCCCAGTTCGCTATTCATCAGGTTCAAAATATTTCGGGCCTCATCCAACTGTTGCTGGGCCTCCGTTCTTACCGCCACGAGGGCCGTGGACAAGGATTGATTTAAAGAACTATTAAATTGCTTTTCCTGCCACAAATCCTGAATGGATTCTCCCGAACGGTAACGGGCGAATAGTTCGGGATGGAGATCGAGCCATTCAAATAAAACCGAGTTCACCTGACCGTTTTCCAGATCAAGCAGCTGATCCTTCAGACCGGGGCCCTGAAAATCCAACACATCATCCATCAGCTGGAAGGCCAGGCCGAGCTTCACCCCAAACTGTCGGGCATATTCCACCATAGGAGCAGGAGCATTTTGAATAAGCGCCGGGGCCACCCCACACCAGCTCATCACGCTGGCGGTTTTCTTTAAAGCGATCTCGCGCAGGCTTTCGCGGGTATAGGCACGATTCTGAGCGGCATCCAGCTGCAGCCATTCTCCTTCAGCCAAGTCACGAATGACCTGGGCCATTTCACTGACCACATCAGGGCGATTTAAGGTCGCTAAGTCAACAATCACATTCGCCAGGAGATAGTCTCCGGCCAGAACCGCTTTTTTGTTGGAGGCCACCACATTGATGGAGGGTTTTCCTCTTCGAGTCGAGGCATTGTCCACGACGTCGTCGTGGGACAGGGAGGCGGCGTGGACCTGCTCAATCGCCCGCGCCGGAAGTTCGCACGCATCTAAATCCAGGCCAAAAAATTGGCCCATGAGAAAAGTCAGGAGAGGGCGTAATCTTTTACCGCCAATCAAGACCGTTTGCTGGAGAAGATCATTGATTTCACGGCGACAGCTCTCACTTCGCGCATCCACACTCAAGTCGCCGAGACGTTTCAGAATATCGTGGGGAATATTGGCCAAAAATTGCACTAAAGACATACTGTTTATACACCCAAAGAATTGATGGCACTAGGTAACACTCTGAGCAATTTATGTAAATCAAAAAGCGCCTTTTTACACCCTCCAGTTGGTTGTCACCTGACATAAACTTGAGTATTGTCGCACCCCATTCCCAGGATGAGGTAAGCGATGCAACACGATGCTCTCACAGTGCGAAAGCGCGACTCTTATCAGATCTTCAACGATATCGCTCCCACCTATGATTTCTTAAACCGTATACTCTCTTTCGGGATAGACCGTTCCTGGCGCAAAAAATTGGTAAAACGCACATCGTCGACGCCAATTTCGGCCCTGGATTTGGCAACTGGAACGGGAGATTTGGCCATCGCTCTGGCCAAGCAGCGCCCTTTGGCAAAGATTACCGGACTCGATCTGTCAGAAGGGATGATCAAGATTGGCCAAGCTAAAGTTCAGGCGCAGGGTCTAACCAAGCAAATCACGCTGAGCTTGGGTGACGGCGTCAACCTTGGAGTCACCGACCACAGTGTCGATCTCATCACCATCGGTTTTGGAATCCGAAATTTCTCCAACCCATTGGAGTCCCTGAAGCAGTGTGAGCGCGCGCTCATACCTGGCGGCAAGATTTTAATTCTGGAATTTTCCTGGCCCCGCAATCCGGCCGTGCGCCTGATGTATAACTTTTACTTTCGCTATCTCCTGCCATGGCTTGGGAATCTCGTCTCCGGCCACAAGGATGCCTATACCTATTTAAATAAAACGGTGGAAGATTTCCCCTACGGGGAGAGCTTTCTTGCGATGATGCAAACCGCAGGATTGCAAAACACCAGCGCCACCCCCCTCACCTTTGGAATTGCCACACTCTACGAGGGAAGCGCGAAACATGAATAAGCCCTCTCTCCCCCATTATCTTCGCTCCGCCCCTCTGCTTTCCGCCGGAGAGGCCTGGGCCAATCTGGAATGGGAGAGCGAGACTGTTCCCGATCTTTTTCAGTGGGCGGGCAGCCGTCCCATTTTTCCCAAGGCCTATTTTTATAGCTCCCACCAACAGTCCCATCTTTTCGCCGCCGGAATTTTTAAAACCCTCCCCCATGCCGAGGGCGAGATAAATCTTTTTTGGGAACAGATGAAACGGCAGCCCAATAGTTTTTTAATGGGCGGTCAGACTTTTTTCCACCAGACGGAAAAAACAGAGGCCATGTGGGACGGCATCCGACCCCATTTCTATTTTGTCCCACGCCTCTATTTTCGTCGACCAAGCGACGGCAAAGGCAAGCTCAAAATCGGACTCAATCTCTCCCATCCAGAGTGCCTTGAATACCAGGAGCGAAGCACTCTTCCCTTTGATTTTTTGCAATTTTTTTTCTCCCTGCAAAATTCTGAGACCGCGCCTCAGTGTCATTTTCTCTCACATGAATCGACCCCGGATAAAAATATTTGGACCAACCTGATTGAGAATTTCACCGGTGAGAAGGTGGTCTTTGCCCGGCGCCTTTCTATTACCTGTGAAACTTCTCCCCGCCAGCTTCTGGAGGACAAATGGCTGGAGCAGGAGAAAAATGCTTCCGCCAATATCTTTTGGCTTGAGCTTTCTCCCAATTGGTTTTTCCTATCTTTTTCGCCTGAGCGCCTTTTTAGCTTGCATAAAAATACCCTGGCGATCGATGTTCTGGCCGGGACGACCTTGCGAGGCACGTCCCATGAGGCCGATCACGCCTTGGCCTCGGAGCTGCTTCATTCCGCCAAGAATCATCAGGAGCACAAGTTTGTGCTGGATGAGATTCAGGCCAACTTATGCGGCCTGGGACTCAAGCCAGAGCTGCTTTTTTCCGGGCAACTCCTGCAGCTACCCCATGTCCAACATATTCACTCTCTTTGGCAGACCGAGACCCCGACCAATCTCTCGCCCTTTACCATCATCAAGGCCTTGCATCCTACTCCCGCAGTCGGGGGATATCCGCGACAAGGGGCCCTCAAGCAAATTGCCGTGGGCGAAGGATATGAGCGCGGTCTTTATGCCGCCCCGGTCGGCATCTTGAGTGCCGAGTACAGTGAAATCCTGGTCGCCATCCGTTCGGCCTTGGGTGAGAAAAATAAGCTTCACGTCTTTGCCGGTGCCGGAATCGTGCGCGCCAGCGATCCGGAATTGGAATGGCAGGAAACCGCCCATAAGATGAAAAATTTTGTCGCCTTAGACCTTGGGATTTCCGGAGTCGCACCGTGAGCGTACCGGAATCAAAAAACATCAATCAGCTTTTTGCCCTTTTGATTATCGATCAGATGATCAAAAATAAGGTTCGCGCTTTCTTTGTTTCCCCGGGCATGCGCAATGCCCCTCTCTTGTGGGCGATTGATCAGTTAAAAACTGACAAGATCACCGTTGAGGTCGGTATTGACGAGCGCGCTCATGCTTTCCGGGCCTTGGGCTTTGCCAAGGTGACGGGTGAAACACCTTGCCTTTTGTGTACCTCGGGAACCGCCATGGCCAATTATTTTCCGGCGGTTCTGGAAGCTCAGAAATCTCAAACCTCCCTGCTGATTTTAAGCGCCGATCGTCCGGCGTCTTTGGTCTATGCCACCGCCAATCAGACCTTGGAGCAACCTCATCTCCTGGCCCCCGCGGCACCGACCCTCTTGACTCTCGACGCTCCGGCCTTGCACAGCTCGCCCCATGAATGGGCGGCATTACTCGGTCACGCCTTGCACCGAGGACAAGCAACTCCTAAAGCACCTTCGCATATTAATATCAGTTTTACCGAACCGTTGGATGGCTCGACCCAATCCATCCCACCGGCCATGCTGCTGGAAGCGGAAAACATCCTGGCCGACTCACGGCCCTACACTCGACATCTGACCAATGTGGAGCCTTCCATGATGGAGCGAATCTTCACCGAACCTGGGATGGTGGTCATCGGTGAGCTGCCTTACTATGAGGATCACTCGGGGATTTTGGATTTTCTAAAAAAATGTCCCTGGCCGTTTTATGCCGACGTTACCTCCTCTCTCAAATTTGATTTTAACTTACAGCATGGCCAAATTCCCACCTTCGATCACCCTGAAGTCATGGAGTGGCCCAAGCGACACGCCTTACAATATATTTTGCATCTTGGTGGTCGGGTCACCTCAAAACATTATTATTCCTTTCTGGACAAAAATCCCGAAACTCAGCTGATCGCGGTCAATGCCTCTCCAAATATGGAGGACCCGGCCCTGCGAACACGGATCAAAATTCATCAGGCCCCCCACCAATTTGTGCAGGCGCTGACTCTGCCATTAGTGCCAAGAAATATGTCGCTGGAAGGCCTTATTCCTTTCGTGCAAAAGAAGATGAACCTCATTCATCAGTCCTCACAAACATTTCCCGCGCTCTCGAAAACGATCATCGAGTTGGCACCGGATAAAAGTCTCCTGGTTCTTGGCAACTCCACCGCCGTGCGATCTTTTGACTCTTATACTTCTCTTTTGCTGAGTAAACATTTATCGGTGATCACCAATCGGGGCGTCAGCGGTATCGAAGGACTCCTGGCCACGGCCATTGGGGCGTCGGACGGCCTGAAGGCAAAACCCGTCACTCCCATTACATTGGTGTTGGGCGATATCTCAGCCATGCACGACTTAAATTCACTTCTCTCACTTCGAAATCTCAAAGCACCTTTGGTCATCATTGTCGCGAATGATTTTGGGGGAGGAATTTTCAAGCTACTCGGCCTCTCGAATATCGATCAGGCCATGGAGATGATGACCACTCCCCATGATTGGAAGCTGGCCCCCATGGCAGAGAGTATGGGAATCAACTGTTGCAGTCTTAATTCCCAAAAAGAATTGGCCAAAAAATATCCTGAGGCCATCCAAGATGCGGTCTATTCCTTACGCCCGATTTTTATGGAGTTCCTGATCAATCCCCAAGAAAATCTCGCCCTCTACAATCAGTTAAAGACAATAAAGGTATGATCAAGCATCTGCTCATGGCCATTCGGCCAAAAACGCTTTTTGCCGGAATTGGCCCGGTCATCTTAGGCCTGGCCCTGGCCCATCACACGCTAGGCCCCCAGTTCAATTATTTTGTGGCCCCCTGGCCGTTTCTTGTGGCCTTGCTCCTTCAGGCCGCATCCAATTTAATTAATGACTACTACGATGGTAAAAGTGGAGTTGATCAACATCGAAAATTTGGACCTGCACGGGTGGTGGCCCAAGGACTCCTGACGGCCAAGCAGGTGAAAATGGCCTTTCTCACTTGCCTGGCCTTGGCCTTTTCCATCGGAGTGGGGCTTTCGCTGGTGCGTGCCGGTTGGCCCTTGTTTATCCTGGGGATGATCTCAATTCTCTTTGCCTACCTCTATACCGGGGGCCCGTTTCCCCTCTCCCATTACGCCATGGGCGAAGTCCTCGCCTTGATATTTTTTGGACCGGTCGCCCTCTGCGGCACCATGTATCTGGAAACGCTGTCATGGCAGCAGTCGCTCAATTTTTACGTCATCGCCAATGCCATCTCGTGCGGTTCTTTGGCCAGCGCCATCATGGCGATCAATAATCTTCGCGACCGAGAAAGTGATCTGCGCGCTGGCAAGTTAACCCTTGCCACCCTCCTCACGGAACAGCAGGCCCGGCTTCTTCCTCCCTGCTTTATCATCATTACCTTCTGGCTTCCTCTCATCTTATTTTTCCAAACCATTTGGAGCAACACCTGGGGGCTGAAAAGTATTGTGCTCATTCTCACCCTGTCACTTCCCTTCACCTTTTATAAAATTTTCCGTATCTGTCTCGCCACGCCTAGCGGTCCTCAGCACAATCAGGCCCTGGCCCTCACCGGCAAGTTGCTTTTTTTGTATAACCTCGCCATGGCGTTTTATAATCTTTTATAATGACAGGGAGGAATCTATTCATGAGCTTTGATCGAATCATTGATTGGAGCATGACCAAAATAGAAATCCCCTTCCGCACGCCTTTCACTATTGTCTCTGGTACCAGCAAACTCAAGCTGCACACCCGCACCATCTTGCTCCTCAAGGTACGTTTATCTTCCGGCCAGGAGCTGCTCAGTGAGGCGCATCCGCTGCCTGGACTCCACCCCGAGACTATTGATTTTTGCCAGCAAGAGCTGGAGACTTTTTTGCATACCGTTCGCCATGTTCCCTTCACACTGCCGCCCACTCAGCTAGATTTTTTTAAGCTCGAAAAGCTCTCCGGGCCAAGTCGAGTCGCCATCGAAGGGCTGTTTTTGCCTCGGCTGTTACCCTACCCTCATCAGGTGATCTCCCAGCTCCTGATAGTTCCCGACTTACAACCTCCTGTTGCCAATCAATTTAAAGGATATAAATATCTCAAAATAAAACTTGGCCGACTGGATTTTAAACAGGAACTCGCCTGGGCCCAGGCCTTGCATGAGGCTTTGGCACCGGATGTTCGCTGGCGCCTTGATGGGAATCAGCAGCTGAGCGCTGACCAGCTGGCGCAGCTGGCGGCGATGCCCTTTGCAACACGCATCGATTATATTGAAGAACCCTTGGTTGATTTTTATAAAATTTTATGTGCGCCCACGCAAGACGTTCTGCCTCTGCCCTTTGCGCTCGATGAATCTCTTCCGTTAGCTTTGGCTTCTAACCTTGATCTGATCCGACTGAAAAGATTGGGTCTCAAGGCCTTCATCATTCGCCCTCCCTCGCTCGGAGGTTACACCGGTGCAATGAAAGTCATGGAGCTGGCCGACTCTTTTAATCTCTTTTCTGTTTTAAGTTCCTGCTTCGAGGGGCCGTGGGGATTTGAGCGTCTGCTTCACCTGCTGTCGGCCCCTGTAGAGTCTTTGTCCAGGGCCGAGGCCCATGGTTTGGATACCGTTTGTAATCTCGACTTTGAACACTTACATGTTAGAATACCAAACATTCCATTATTCAATCCTAGGAGTTCAAAATGAAAATGATGATTACCGTATTCTCTCTGATGTTTTTAGTGGCAAGTTGCTCCTGCTTTAAGCATAAAGGCGAGTGCTGCAAGGGAGACCCCGCCAAATGCCAGCATGAAGGCAAGCAACATAAATGCGAAGGCACCGACCATAAATGCAGCGAAGGCAAGGAATGTCCTATGCATGCGGCCCCTGCGGCACAAGTAAGTGAGCCGGCTGCGGCCGCAACTCCAGCACCTTCCGCGACTCCCGCTCCCGATAAAAAGAAAAAATAGTCATCGGCTAGTTACACGGACTTGCCTTAATGAGGCGAACCGCCCGGGCGGGATCATTGGAGGCGAGATAGGTGGAAACACCTTGGATCTTTTTTAAGATCACATTGTTGGAAACCTTACTATGGGACAGGAGTTGGATTTCTGCTTCCACGATCATGTCGTGAAAGAGATCCAACTCCATGAGGGCCTGGCGCGAGGAATCCTTAAACATCAAGGTTCGTGCCTTGCGATGACGTTCCGTCTTAGTCGGTTGCTCTGGAGGATAGGTTTCCAGGACATAATCAATAACCTTCCCCTTCTCTTGATTGGTGTCGATTACCGGTCGAATAAAACCAATCACGTGGTAAACACCACAGCCGGTAAAATCAAACTCTCCAACATCTACAGACCAGAGGCGTGACGACCATAGGATGAGTGAAACTAGGAAAAAAATATTTTTCATCGACAATCCCGCACACGGGAAGGAGTGAGAGTCGAAGTTCTGGCCTCCTCTCCATCCGGAATTCCTTCCCGCTCACAGGCCAGTAGCTCGGAATAGGCCCTGAGCTGGTGAGGTTTTCCTTGCCTGAGCAACTTAAACATATTCGCCAGGGCCTGACCGCCGGCCTTGGCGCGACGGAGATTTTTAAACTTTGCCTTGTAGGCACCCTCTTTTTCCCATTGGGAAAATTGCATGGACCGTTGCTTGTCCAGGAGTTTGCGAATTTTATCCGGTGCCTCGCCGCGATCCTTGTAAAGAAGTTCACGCGCCTGTTGCCGCTCCTGAAAAGCGGTTCGTCGCCTTTGACAATTGCACTTATTATGGACGTATTCTCCACAGCTCGGATACTGGTACCCCATTCCGGTGCGTTCCGTGATGACCCAAATGGGATCTTCCAAGAGGCCATCGGCGAGCGACGCTTCACAATCGCGCCACCGTGGAGCATCGCTCACGTAACTCGATAAGCTCCATAAGGTAAGACTGTCGCAACTGCGATGGCATTGGTCTTGATCTAGATGGCAACGTAAGGTTGCCCTGTCATCAACTCTGAGTGCAGGGCAGGGCCCGCAGCGACCGCGACAGGTGACCTTGGCCCCTTCGAGCAAACCTCTCACCTGGGTACAGCGGGTTTTTTGCTCGTCACAGGCAACTTTGGTTGCCCGCTCCTCCTGCTTATACGAGGCAGTCTGGCGCGCGCGCTCCAGCAGCTCATTCTTCAGTCGCTCCTCCGCCGCACTCAAGACCTCCTGTTCGTTTCGACAGCGAGTATCCCGAGCTTCACACAAATGATGAATGACCTTATCTGAACGGGCCTCCAAATTCAGAAGCTTATCCTTGGCAACCGCCACTAAGCTCTCCAGGTCAAAGGCCGCCGCACTTTTTGTTTCCTGATTGCTGGAACGAAGTCTACGCCTGAGATCGGGAGTAAGCGCCACTCCAAGCTCTGCCGCCAGAGACTTGTTCAGTTCTATTTTATGTTTAAGCTCCGTTTCGGCCAGCTTCTCATCCATGGCGTCCAAGCTCGAATCCATTTTACGCATGTAGCATGGCAGGGTTCTGATGCTCAAAGTGCCGCAGCTTGAAAAGCTTTTCTCCCCTCCGGCCAGGGCCAGCAGTTTTTTAAAATCATCACTCATGGCCTTCACTCTCTCTTCCACCAAGGCACGATTGCCATCGTCGGCCACCTGCCTGAAAGTCTCTGTGATGCCGGCGGGAACGAGAGGCAGGATCAGTCCCTCTGCCAAACACATTCCGCCAGAGGTATTTTGACGACTCACTTGAGAATTTGTTCCCGTAATGAAAATGAGATTCTCTGAATCACTGCTTTCTTCGGGATAGGGAGCAGCGCTAAAAACCACGTCCTTAAGATAAAGGTCTGAAGAAAGCTGGGGCACCGAAGGATAGCAGGCATGGCGCAAGGCCATGCGGTGTAGCTCTCCATCACTTGGCGCTCGACCAAACTCGCGATGAAAGTCAGCGCGCAGCTTTCCCAAGGACATTGAGCTATAACTCCAATCATCCTGATCGGCAGCGGCCACCCCGCAAACGGTGGAGCCAACGCTATCCACTCCGGCCTTCATGAGAAGAGAAAGACCGCCGCCACTGTTACAATGGTCGAGAACCGCATGGACGTTGGTCAAACGGCGAATGATATCATCGTTAATAATTTCGGTACTCCCATCGGCGTTACTTCGAATTGACATCCCGTTATTGGCACGAATGATTCCTGCCATCCGGTAGTAACTCATATTGCTGGAACTCGAAGGATCAGAATCAGAGTTGGGATTAAAGGCCGAGACGCTAAAATCTCCCGCCCGAGCGCCCTTGCCCCCGTGATCAGTCATGTAGAGCTGAAAGGAATCGCCGGTAAAGTTGGCATCGCGCAGACCTTCTTGAAAGTTGCTTTCAAAATTATTAACGGTGGCCACCCCGTCAGGCCGATCCGATGGGACCAGCCCCTCGCGCGTGACTTCATCGAAGCGCAAACAGTGAAAAGCACCGGAGTTGCCAGATAACTTCGTCCCTTGACAGCCCGGTGGGAGGGTCGATGAGTAGCGCAGGAGATCCATTTCATAAGAGCTATCGTTGAGCCCGGCGGCGCAGGTCGAGGTCGGCGCACCGTTGAACATGAGCGCGCGACAATGAGTGGCCCAGGCATAATTGGCACTGACCCAGGCGAGACAAATGAGAAGCGCGACGAGACGCAAAATCATACCTTTCTTATCGGCTCATTGAGGGGGGTAAGTTAACCACGCTATATAGCTGTAATTATTACGAAATCCAGGTTCAGGGAGTGGCACTGGCGGGACGTCGATCCAGTATTTTCCATAGCCCGGTCAAGGTCCTTTTGACCTCTTCATTTTTCTGAAAGCCGATTTTGGTAATTTGCATTTCCATATCGTGGATGTGGGCCGCGCCCCAGGCAATGACGATCAGTTTTGAGGTGGGAAGAACTTCGTTCAACTTCGCGAACAGTCTTTCGTTTCTCTTATTTAAAATATCACCAAAAATAATTTGGATGAAACCATCTTGCTTCATCAGGCGGTCAACCTCCAAAATACTGGCCAGCCCGAGCTGAGTTTCTCCCGGCTTATCGACACTCAAGAGATTAATAAATTTTATGGTCTCAGCGTGAAGTTCCGAAGTTTCCACATCGGCCCAGACAAATTTAATTTTTGTTTTCTCGGGAAATTTAAATTCACTTTTCTGCTCGGAAATTCCCATCTGCTTGGCCACAGTGCCGTAAAAGAGCTGTCCCTTGATCAAGCCTTTTGTATCCTTCACACCCTCCACCAGAAAGACAGCATCCTTGTTAAGATAGTCTTTCACAATTCCCTGGTAAAATGAGGCGTCTCCGATATGGGCCATGGGTAGCAGCACTATTTTTTTATCACCTTTGACAAAACTTTTTTCCACGCAGCGCAGATTTCCCTGCTCAATGCTGAAACCCAGATTTTTTTGCACGATATAAAAAGGACTGATCAAAGAGATCGACATGGAAACCACAAACACCGCTCCGGCCGCTGCGGTATTTACAAAAATTTTTCGCCCAGTTGTCGAGTAATACTTAGGACGGAAAAATCGGGCAGAATCAAATCTCACCAACAGAAGGGCCATGGCGCAAACCATGAGCTGGAAGAAATTTATGCTGTAGAAATAGATTTTAAAAGTATTGCCGGTGCTCATCAGAAAATGAAAGTTACTGTAGTGAGTGATGAATTCAAAAAGATTGACGTGCTCTATCAGACCAAAAATAAAGGGCGTTGAAATTAAGGAAGAGGTTAAAAGAAGCAGGGAAAGAAAAAAAACATAATTTGAGATTCTTGCCTGATAGAAAGTGGAAATTAAAAGAGTACCAAGGGAGAAGGCCCACATGAGATTGGAAAAGATATTGTAACAGCTGGCCAAAACTTGAAACTGAGCTTGGAAAATTCCGGTTAATATCCCGTGCAGGGTCCCCAGCAGGGCCAGAAGCAAGGCCAAAGAGATAAAAATTAAAAAAATCCGATCAAGTGTTTTAGTTGACATGAGTGTATTATCGGTAGTGGTATTCAGAGCATGAGTGACACTCCAGGGGGAGGACATTTGAGAGCATTTTTGAAAGTAGCCGAGAGATTTGTTCAGATAATTCTGATCTGTTGTCTCTCCACCGCCTGTGCCTTGCCCGAGAGCGAGAGCATCACCCCGGCCACCCAGTTTTCTCCCCTGTTTCGAGCTGTGCAAAAACCATTTTTGGATGGGCTGGAGGCCATACGCCATGCCCTGCCGACGAACGTCCACAAAATTGCGCCACTCAAAAGCATTCGTGAGCTTTTAGAATTTCATGACCAACGGGTTGCCTGGGGACACATCCTCTCTAAAAATGCCGATGGCACGACAAACTATGTGATGGAAACAATTCCTGCCGAAGAGGCGGCCACCGTGATCGTTTTATTTCAGACCACTCCCGCCGAGGGCTTCAACCTGCGGACAGAGGGAACGCAGTTATGGCTTTATGATTATGCCACAACCCCATTGTGGGCGGGACTGGTGCTCTTGCATGAGCTGGCGCATCTCGAGGAGGCGAGCAGGAACTCCACCCAGGATGATGAGGCCTGGCTCCAGGATGAGCTTCATGCCTATCAGCTGGAATTGCAGGCGGCAGATTTACTCTCAGGAGGCAAAGTTAGTCATGCGCTCAGGAAGTACACCGCCTCCATTAAAACCAAAATTCCCGGGGCCTTTTTTGCCGCGATGAACTCCCTGGGGGCCAGCGCCTTGTATGACCAGCTGGAAAAAACGCTGGAAGAGATTCTGCATTCAGGCCCGCCGCGAAGTGGAGAAGAATCCAAACTTCGCTATGGAATGGTGCTGGTGTCGGCAGGTCTTTTGCGCTTTGAAAATGACCACGGCAAACTTCTGGAATGGATGCGAATTCTTACCCACCAGCATGGCCCTGAGTCGATGAAAAAACGAATTTAAGGACAGGCGCCTAAATCGGTTGTGGTGCTCTTCAATTTGAGGCCGGCAAATTGAAACATCTCACAGC
This sequence comes from Bdellovibrionales bacterium GWA2_49_15, assembly GCA_001769855.1. Taxonomy (GTDB): domain Bacteria; phylum Bdellovibrionota; class Bacteriovoracia; order Bacteriovoracales; family Bacteriovoracaceae; genus GWA2-49-15. Next base: position 150,692 of record MEPP01000009.1, read on the forward strand.
GTATCGCCTGTTGCGTGATATTGATTTCCCACTTCCAAACAGGAGCCGTTTTCAAGTCTCCCGAACGGGGCCAGCTTGGGAGGTATCCCTTGGATTCAAGGATGCGCTTGCGATCGCCCTTACTTGCCGCCACCAACGCCTTGAACTTGGCCTCCTGCTCCCGCCGTATTCGGTCATTCATCTCCTTGCGCTTTTTGCTATCCGCTTCCTCGTTGGACGCGTCTGCCTTTACCTTAGCGCTGATGTTGGCAATTTTCTCAGTCATGGTTTTATCGCAAAAAGCAAACCAGTCACCTATCGATTTGGTCAGCTCAGTGCTTTCTCCCGAAACTGTCATGGAAGTTGTAAGGTCATCTTGAGTGATTTTTGGCAAGGTCGTCAGCGCTGATTGCTTAAACTTTTTATAGGAGACAACTCGCTCTTCTAAACCAGCAGGACTTTGCGCCTTATGGATCACACTGCATTCGCTAATGGCCGAGAAGGCGTCATCGTAGGCCTGCTTATGAGCACCTTGACTGTCAGTTTCTTTTTTCTCCTGCTCACGCACGGCCTCTCGTTCGGCCGCATTGGATTTTTTTCGGAACTTTCCCGGACGAGTCGAGCTACTATCGGCCGCCAAAGAAAGATTAATCACAAATAGAAGGACAAACAAATGAAGACCCCATCGAGCTCTACCCATATCTACTCCAGGACAATATAATTAATGAGCAATTCTAGCACGCTTGCATTCTAAAGGAAATTTATCGTGGAATTTCTCTTAATTTTTGCCGGTCTGGTGGCAGGGTTCATCGACTCCATCGCCGGGGGTGGTGGTCTCATCACGTTACCGGTATTAAGTCTTTATCTAATGCCGGGGCCTCACTCCATCGGCACCAACAAAATCGTGGGAACGGTGGGGGCCTTGACCGCGCTTATTATCTATGCTCGAAAAGGCCATCTTCAGCTGGGCAAAGGTATGAGCTTCGTCTTACTGGTGGGTGCCGGCTCATTTCTCGGAAGCTCCTGCGCACCTTATCTGCCGGTTGATTATTTCAAAATCCTTTTGATCATCCTGTGCCCGCTCCTCCTGCTGGTGGTGTGGAACAAAGACAAATTTATTCATGAGGACCTGGAGCATAAAATTACCCCCTGGATTTTTATCAGCACCGGAATCCTCAGCGGATTCTACGATGGTTTTTTCGGCCCGGCGGGTGGAACTTTTATGCTGCTGGGATTGCTCTATGCGGTCAAGTTACCCCTCTTTGTCGCCTTGGCCATTTCCAAACTCGCCAACACCCTCTCGGCCGGCGTCGCCCTGGCGACCTACGCCAGCGGTGGCTTTGTTCACTGGAAGGTTGGTCTTTTGATGACAGCGGGGATGGCCGTCGGTGCTTTTTTTGGGGCCCACCTCGCCAATAAGAAGGCCAATCAAATTGTAAAACCTGTTCTCACTCTCATCGTTTGCTTATTAATTGTGAAGTTGATCTTCAATCTCTAAGCTCACCAGCTTCGCCGGAGGGTGGCGGCGACCTGCCGATTTTGAGCAAGGCCGCCGAAGGGCCCTCGCTCAGAACCAAAGGGTAATTCGGCCCCACCGGTCAGCTTCCAAACGTCGTTAAGATTATATCCGACTTCCCCTTTGAGATGGCCATCACCCCGGTTAAGCCCCAGAGTGAAAACCAATTTCCATTCGCCCCATTCTTCCGTGCGATTCCAGGCCGAGATCAAGGCGGGAAGAATCGATCGGTCAAAGAGCAGTACCGGATCAACGGGCGTTTTGCGGGCATTATCGGCAAGGGTCAGAAGCAGCGTGCTGTCGCCAAATCTTTTTTCGCCACTCACGGACGCGATCAGCGCGTCGCCCAACTCGTGATCGCCGGAATACGATGCGGCGACCTCTCCACGCATGACCCACGCTCCAACCAGACGTGAGGCCTCGACGCCCACCGCCTCCTCGCGGGCATAACGTCGCTCGACCGGAATTACCAAACCGGAGGGGCTTAAATAGGCCAGGTCACTTCTGAAATTTAATATGGGTGCAGGTCGGACGCCGGCCCTCCCCCAAACTCCAAGGTCCCAATCATCAATGGTGGCCAGAAGTCGCAGGGCCGAAAAACCTCCATCGGGAATAGGAGATTCGAGCTCATTAAAAATAGTTCCCTTAGGAATGTCGCGGGATAAAAGCGGCGCCTGTCTGGTGCCAAGGGCGGGGATACGCCAGGGAGTTGTCACCGGGGAGACGACAACTTCATAACGAAGCACCGCCTTTTCTCCACTCAGCCTCACGGCCCAAATGGGGAGCTTCTCATCGCCAAAAGGGTTGGTAAGGTCGCGGGGAAGAAACATATCAGCGGGGGAATGGCCGTCGGTTTTCCCCCACCCCAGCTGAAAGCGTCCGACTTGTAAATCCCACGAGTCGGTGAGAGGAACTCGCAGCCAGAACTCGGGCAGGGCCAGAGGTGCTCGACGAACTCGACGATCAAGCGGATCGAAGAACACCGGCCCCTGAATATCGGAAGAAATGTATTCCGCGCGAAGCGCTCCGGTGAGCTGGGCCTCCCCCAATCTATCTTCGCTTTTGGTATAAAGCGTGCCCCATCCCTGCGCGTCTGACTCTTGAGTTTCAGATTGCTTCAAAAAAGCGGAGCCCTTCAGCTGGGCATATCCTGAATTTTCGCGGGCACCGACGGCGCTGACGAAAAAAAATAATATGAGCGGGCCGAGTCTCACTCTCCACCTTCCCTATTTAAATTCTGAAGGGTAAAGCGCTTGGTGGCCTGGGGTTTATCAAAGACAATTTCCTTCAAAAGCACGGTAGTCTTACTGCCTTTTTTGAGATCACTCATCTCCATTTTTCGCGCCACCCAGTGCCCTTCAATCTGCTCCAGCTCCGACTGCCGGAATTTTTTTGAGGGGGTGGAATCTCCTTTCCGGTACAGGTCCTCGCTCACCAGATACAAAATATCTTTGCGCAAAATGAGAATCTTCTTTTCATACACCGACGGGCCGGCCTTGTCCGAAGGCGTGGCCTTGATGACGTAACAAGGAAGGCCGTCCACGTTTTGCTCACTCTCCAAGGACACCTCATACTTGGCATGGTCAAACTCCTCCATATCCTCATAATTAAAATCCGTACCGACAAAGGAGGCGTCGCGATCTTGACTTGCTATTCGTCGCTCGCGTTTCATGGAGGGAAGATACAGCCACTGATCCGGACTCTGTCCGCCCGAACGGGCCAGAGACAGAAAGCCGACGCCCTTGACTTCGGGAGGATTGGTGAAGCGAATTAAACTTTTGGCATCCCCGGCATATCCTTCGCGATAACTTTTCCAGCCTTTTTTTCGCTCCTTGCCCTCCTTGTTCACCACCGTCAGCTCACCGGCGTATTCTTGGGAACGGGTGCGATGGCGATTTTCAGATTCCTTAAGAAGCTCCCGCGCATCCGCCTTTCCCCAAGCGGGACGGATAGCTGTGGCAAAGAGAAGAGTGAGGATTGGTAAAAATTTATTCATGTTCAATCGCCTCCGTAATTTTCATTCGCCCTGCCTGAATTGCAGGCAACCAGGCTGCCAACATTGAAACAATCGGAAGAGCAATCAGGAGCTGCAGCAAAATATCCCAGGGATAAAAGTGGGGCATCACCCAGCCGGTAAAAATTTCGGCCAGGGGCCCTTCCAAAAATGCCGCCAAAAGATTGCCAACCGGAATGGATAAAAGCAGACCGACCAGCGCCAAAAGCAGCGCCTCCAGGATAATACTGCGAGCAAGCTGGCCGGGTAATGCCCCCAAGGCCTTCAGGATTCCAATCTCGCGGGTTCGCTCGGCCACCGAAATGAGAAGGGCGGTGACGATGCCCAGGAAGGCGACAATCAGCGCCAGGAAAACGGTGACCTGAGTTAAGGAATAAAAGGCATCCACCGCCTTGCTGATCTCGGCGGTGAATTCCTGACGAGTGGAAACCAGCGCCGGAAAACGTCCGGCCAACATTCGCCGAATATCGTCGCGCACCTTTCCCACCTCAGCTCCCGGGGCGACCGAGACGTCAAAAATATCCACGCGGTCATCCTTCCAAATTTTAATAAACTGGGCCCGATCCATTAGGATACTGCCCTGATCAGAGCTGTAATCACGAACCACCGCCGCAATGGAGCATCTCATCTTTCCACTTGGAGTCGCCAGCTCAACCTGCTGCCCTACCCCTAACTTATGACGGCGAAAAAAGTTATCGGAGACGGCGCACTTTCCTTCCTCGGTGAGTCCGCGCAGCATGCTTTGGGGATTTCCCTGAATGAACTCATAGTTGATTCGCTCCATAATTGGCTGCATCTCAATGGAGGTGATCAGGATCTGATGGCCGTCGTAGAGAGGATGAATGGCGCGATAGCTCTCGACGCTGGTCACTCCCGGCACCTGCAGCAGCTCCGCTCTAAGGGTGCTGGGAAAAAGAAAATCAGGACGGTTGAAGTTGGCCGAGGCGCGCACGAACAGATCACTGGTTAAAGCATCGTTCATCCAGATCATGAGGGCCTTTCGCGAAGACCCCATGTATCCACCCAGCCCAAGCACAAAGGAGAGGGAAAGCGTCATGGCCATGATGGTACCTGAAGTTCGCCGGGCATTGCCAAGCAGAGCGTCGCTGGAAAGAAGGCCGGCGACAGAGGTCACCCGATTCATCAGGGGGACGAGCGAGAGGAGCAGCCTGCGCGAAAGCGGCCCCACTAAAAAAACCACTCCGATTCCTCCTAGCACCAACACAGAAAAGATAAGAGCGTTACCCCCGAAGAAGGGGTGGAGACCAAGAAAGATGGCACTGGCCAAGAAAAGAAGGCCGGCACCAATTCGAAGGCGAGAGTTACTGGGAGTCTGGGTCTGAAACACCCCGCGGGCAAAGGCCTCCATGGGAGAAACGCGCGAGGCATTTAAGGCCGGCCCCCACGCCCCCACTAAAGAGGCCAGCATGCCAAGAATAATAGATTGCACCACAATCTCCGGTGGCAGACGAACGGCACCTGAGCTGGTGACGCCATAAATGGTCTCGGTGGTTTGTCCCATCATCTGAAGAAAAGCTTGGGCAAGACTCGTCCCTGCCATACAGCCAAGGGCGCCGCCCAGAAGACCGATAATCAAGGCCTCTGAGAGAAAGAGTAGCTGTACCTGCCGAGGCGTGGCACCCAGGGCGCGCAAGGTTCCAATGTCACGGCGCCGGCGATTGACCGCCACATTAAAGGCGTTGAAGATGAGAAACGTTCCAATGGAAAGGGCCAGGGCACTGGAAAAGTTAAATCCGGCAACGAAGTTCGCCACCAGCTTCTCCATCTGCTCTCCGCGCTTCGCTGGCGTTTCAATGCGATAAGCGGGGCCCAGAAACTTCTCCAGGATAGCAATCCCCTGGGCCACGCTGGTGCCTTCCATCAGCCTGACATCCAGGCGATCAAAGCGCCGTCCCCGCCCAAAGAGATCCTGGGCGGCATAGACATCCACCACCATTAAGTTGCCACCGAAGGCCTCGGCAAATCCTTTGGGCGTCAGCAATCCGCGAACCACTACACGCTTTAGACCTTTGGGCGCTTGAAGCGAAATACTGTCACCAATTTTTAAGTGGGCCTTTTCAGCAAACTGGCGGGCAAAAATAACCGAATCCGGCTGGGCAAGAAAAAGCAAAGGATCATCTAAATCGGCATCCTCCCCCTCAAATCCATACTCACGCATCTCTCGATCACCCAGAAGATCGATGCCGATCACCAGGATACTTCCCAGCTCCCCTTGCTCAGGAGTGACGATCTGTTCAATCACCGGCGAGGTGGCGCGAATCCCGGGCAGCTCGCGGATCTGCTCCTGCACTTCCTCGGGCACTCCCCCCACCATGGTGATTTGTAAGTGGGCCTTTCCGGCCACCCGATCAATGGTTGAAATTATTCCTCGCACCAGAGTCCCCTGGGCGCTCTTGATGGAGCTATAGGTGGCAACGCCCACCACCACCGCCAGGAGCGTGAGAAGCGTTTTCCCGAGATGTCTTTTTACGTAGGAAAGGGATAAGGTGCGCAGGAGAAACTTCATACTCCTTGACCCTTGTCATGGGCGGTATCCCCCTCGACTTTGCCATCGCGCAGTCGAATCAGGCGAGCGCAGGCGGAGGCCGCGTGATGATCGTGGGTGACCATGACAATGGTTGTGCCATGTTCCCGGTTGATTTTCTTAAGCAGTTGTAAAATCTCCTCGCCCCGAACCGTATCCAGATTTCCGGTGGGTTCGTCGGCCAGCAGCAAGGGGGCATCGGTCACCAGCGCCCGTGCGATGGCAACCCGCTGCCGTTCTCCTCCCGAGAGTTCATCAGGCAGATGCTCTCCCCTCGCCTCAAGCCCCACCTCGCGCAAGACACGCGTCACCCGAAGGTTGATCTCTCGCGCATGCACACCCGCGAGATGAAGGGGAAGGGCAATATTTTGCGTGACCCTCAAGGTCGGCATCAGATGGTAGGCCTGAAAAATATACGATACCTTCGAGCGGCGAAAAAGAGAGCGCTCTTTCTCGTTTTCTTTGGCGAGGTCTGTCCCCGAGACGATCACCTCTCCTGAGGTCGGAACGTCGAGCCCGCCCATGAGGTTGAGCAAGGTTGATTTTCCCGAGCCCGAGGGGCCCATGACGGCGACCATTTCGCCTGGATGAATGCGCAGATTAATCCCGGCGAGGGCGGTAACGGCCGTCTTCCCCAGGTAGGTTTTGACCACCTCATGAATATTGAGCATGCTGTTTGAACCTCTGTTCTACTATTTTTCAACAGCTAAATGCTAAATTATACCGCCCGAAAATGTTAGAGCAAATTGCAAGCTTTTTAAACTTTCAGCAGAGGAGAGCGTTTAGAGAAAACACTGAAAAATTTCTTTCACATCAGGGTTAGTGGGCAAAGGTCTCGACTGGCAGGCGAACCGGCCCGGCGCAAGCAGCTTTTCCTTTATTGCCAGCGCGTCGGCATAGGTCGGAAACTGCCAGTAGGTTTTCCACACAAATGCCGTATTTTCCACGCGACTTGAGATTTGCAAGTGATAGGTCGGACCACTTTCTTTCAGGAGATAATTTAAGACCACGCTTCGGACGGTTCCGGCGTTAATCTGATCGCGCCCTTGATTCTCCGAAAGCGTTAAATCGGCGGCCTGGGTGTTCAGAGTGAGAAATACAACCAAAACAACAAGAATAGATTTCATGGGTTCATCTCCATATAAATTTGGGTGGCGCTGGGTCATATCATGCCGACGAATGAAAATGCCACAGATTCATGGCAGTTTTTTTTGCAGGTCGCCGGCAAAGCTGCCCAAAGTTACGGGGACTTGTGGAATATTTGACTTTTTTACTAGGTTGAAAAGTGAATGCCCCCTAAACTGGGTGAATCTCAAACAAAAAAAAACTCATGAATCGGGACGTATGTTGGTTTGTAGGGAGTTTTCAAGAAGGGAGCTAAGCTGATGAGAACCTTTAAACTTACCACGACAGTCTTGCTTTTAAGTTTCACGTTCTCCGTTGCACAGGCCGCCAACCGTCTCTACTGTACCTGGTCCTCATCCGCCAATGGTTGCCTTTACAAGGACATGCAACTCTATAATCAGCGCTTGGTCAGCGACATGCATTGCGGTCCGACGTCAGCCGCCATGGGCCTCTCGGCCCTGACCTACGGAGGCATAAGCTATTATACCGGCAGCAGTACCTCGCCCAGTGATCCCTACTGGACCTATAACAAGTTTGTTTATAAGAGCGAAATTGATCGTATTAAAAACTTCGGTATCCTTATGAACACCTCGTCCACCAGCGGCACCAGCGGTTCAAATATTAAAAAATTTCAAGAACGGGAGAGAGATTTTCCCGGGGCCTCGGGCCATGTGAACAATGCGGGAGATTACACTATTAACAATACTTTCGTTCGCTCAAAAGTTTGGGACAGTGAGGTGCAAATTTTGACTTATGGACATTACAAGGAAGTTTGCTCCAATGTGCTCGGTGCCAAGTTGTGCAACTATAATCGCGACGGCGGGCACGTCATTGCCTTGAACGGTTACTACTATGATGCCGCCAATGGCGTGAATGTCACCACCTTCGACCCATGGGGCGCGGTGGTGAAAAACCGCACGCTCACCTATCTCTCCAATCTCTCGACCCTGGAAATTTTGGGCATCCGCCTCGACGGTCGAACCTACGGTGGCCGAACTCATTATGTTTATCGCAGCGACGATCGGGTGAAAATTATTGATCACACCAATGGGATTCAATCCAGGTAAGCGCTCAGGGCGCAAAACCTGATTCCTTATAAAGCTGCTCTGAGCGGGCGCTATCAAAGCGCCCGTACTCATGGATGACGATCTTTTGAATTTCCGGATGATCTTTGTGAGCGGCCAAAATATCCTTTAAGATGGGATACAAATGTTTCTCCTTGCCTTGATAGAGATTGCCCAGGACAAACAGCGCCATGCTGGGATTAAAACGCGCTTTTCCTGAGGCCTCGCTGGCATCAAAGGGACGCTTGGCCTCGGCCACCAAGAGCTCGGCCTTTTCCTCGTCCGGCACATCCAGCTTGGCGGTAAATTGCAGCAGATATTGCTTTTCCTCGGGGAAGTGATGGCCCATTCGCTGCATGACCACTCCCAGGGCCAGCATAGTCTCTTCCGGGTTGGCCTCCAGTTCCTTAATCTTGGCGTCGACCAATTTCGATTCAATCGTCCCTGCCTGCTCATGCATCTCGAGGAAGGTCGTCATCACCAGGAGATTCTGGCCACTTTCATCTTCAGGAAAGTGAGGTGCCAGGCGCTGGAAGTAGTTCATCAGTTTATTTTTTTCCATCAGCCCCCGCACCTCGGGGGTGAGGGTCTTGACCCGGCGTTCGACCTCAGGTGCTGGCGGCACCTGAAAGGTTTTTATCGCGCCTGCCGATGGTTGGACCAAAGGTGTGGGTGATGGCAAAACTGTCGGAGTCTCGACCGCGACCACCGCATCCCTCTCAAAAGATTCCGGAGCAACGGCCTTCGGTCTTTGCCCGAGATAAAATCCCACCAGGAGGGCCAACAGTCCAGTACCAGCAATAAGCCATCTACTCATGTTGATTTTCCGTACTTTCTTTTACAAACTCCACTGGCAGGTCTGGCGCCGCCGTCTCATCGTGGACCGAATCCAAGGCCGACGGCGCGGTGGTGGCGGCCTTTCCCAGGAGCGCCTCTAAGTCCGATCGAATCACCTCTTTCTCGCCAGGATATTTATCCAGATACTGCTGGGCCATTTTAGACTGAACCCAGGGCTCAACTTGCTTGGAAATGGCGTCTTTGGTGCCAAGCCAGGCCTCATTCTTTTCCGTCACTCCAAGATAGAGGGCGTGAGCGGTCAGAGGCACATTCATCGCCATGGTAGTGGAGAGGGCGAGATTGAGCTCGGCTTCATTCTTGGCCGTGCCGGCATCGGGCCGCTTGGGAACGATTTCCTTTTCCAAAATGCTAAGAGCGATTTCTTTTTGCAGTTCAGGATAACCTTCACACAGCGACGCCATCTTGAGAAAGCGCAATTTTTCCACCGGATAGGCCATGGGAGGAAATTGTTTTAAGGACTCGGCGATGCCTTCAAGGGTTTTCTTGGCCTGGGCCCGCAGACGGGCCATGAGATCTTCTCTGGCACCTTGGTATTCAGGGTGGGATTCTTCCTCGGCATTAATCTTATTCAGCCAAAAAAGCTCAGCACCAAGATTGGCATGGGCGAACATTTTTAAGAAGATATTATCCTGCTCCGAGAGCGCAATTTTTTGCTTAAGCTCCAAGTAAGATGCTGTGGAAGCAAGCTGGCCTGCAGGCGCACGGTTGTTTATAGCGGCAGCCGACTTCTCATCAACGGTCCCTTCAGTTCCGGCACGACCTACTGGCACGCCCTGCTCCGGCGTCGCCTGAAAAAAGCTCCCGGCCCAATATCCGAAACCGGCCAAAGTAACTATGAATGCAAATAATAACGTGAATTTCATTCAGCAAACTCCCGAACTGGTCCATCTCTTGTCGGTAGGAGTTTTAGAAAAAACAGTACCTTTCTGTTTTTGTACGGTAATTAATTTTACTAAATAAATTTCAACTGCCATCGATAAGAAGAGCAATCACGTTCTTACTGGAGGTTCCGGGTGGCCACGGCATCAAAAAAGGGAGAAAGCATCATTGTCAGTTACCTACTACCTCCCGGCCTCATTGTGATTGCCGTACTTTGTCTTTGGGAAAATGAGGGGCGTTTTGATTTTTCCAAGGCCGCGAAAGAGTCCGTTGCTGTTTCCCGTTCAGAGTTCAATCGGCCGAATTCTGATGCCGCGATTTCCTATACCGGCCGCAATTTTGCCTCTCCTATTTTCGAGGAATATGTGGGCAAATTTGAGGGGTATCATAAAATTTTACGAAGCACGGAAATCTATTCATGGAACAAAACCACCAGCAAAAATCGTGATAAGTGGACTCTGGGCTGGTATTCATCCATCGATAATAATTCACGCAATCGCGGGCTGGTTAAAAAACTTACCAATGCCACCCTCTATCCTGAGCAATACAAGATCGACAGTTTGCCAATTGCCCCACAGCAAATTCATTTTGTGGACACCACGATTCCACTCGACCTTCAGAAGTTTACCCTGACCGCACAGGCCAAGAATCTAGGTCTGTCGTCCGGAGACGGACAATATCTCTACCGCCGACTCTCCAATGATGATCAGCTCGGCGATGAACGCGTTCACTATGACGGTATTCCGGTGGAAGAAACGGCGACCTATTTTGGTAAGCTGGAAAATTCTCGCGGAGTGGCCAAGCAGTTTAAGATAAAAAAATCGCTGGTGTCCGAGTTCATTCTGAATGATGCCATTCTCCACCATCTGGTGAACGGCCCGCGCCTTGTGGCCTTGGAAAAAATTAGAAGCTATTTCAAAATGCTCAAATGGCTGATCCGTGGGCTGGGCATGCTGGCCCTTTTCTTCGGCTTTTGCTTCTGCTTAGAAAAATTTTTGCACGTGCTCATCGATCTCCCTGTCCTTGGGTCTATTGTAAGCTTCGGGGTCTGGGGGGCGAGTTTGGTCCTGGCCTTCCTCGTGGGCGGCTCGACGATGGTTCTGAGCATGATTTATAACAATCCCCAAATTACCATTCCGATTATTGCCGGGGTGGTGCTCATGACCTTCGCTCTCTTTAGGAGCCAGAAAAAAACCAAGGCGGGTGCCCGGGAGTTCCTTGAAAGCAGCGGCTTTGAAGGCAAGCGAGGTGAGCTTTCTTTTTTAACCTTAGTCAAACTGGCACTTATGGAGGACGGTTTGTCGGCCAAGGAAAACCGCTTTCTGGTTGCCTGGGGCAAAAAGCAAGGTCTGAGCGAGGAAACCATGACTCAACTTTTCCATCAGGGAAGAGAAAATATGTCGCCCCTTCCCCTCCAGCTCACTACCGACGATCTCTATCTTCTCACTTCCCTCGCCATGATCGACGGCCACTTGTCCTCCAAGGAACTGAAGCACCTCAATAGTGCCGCCCGCCAACTCAAACTGGGTCCCGAGGATGTGAAAAATATTATTCATCAGGTTAAAAACGGTCAAAGGACGGCCTCTGTCATCAAAAATGCCGCCTGAACGCTAAATATTTGTCACCTTTGTATTAAGCAAGTTATCCTTGATGATGATAATCGACTTGATTATTAAGGGGATTCAACCATGAACACAATCGGTGTAAAAGAACCTGTAATCCTTCTTCCCAAAGAAGATATTGATCTGAACAAATGGGCGGTGGTGGCCTGCGATCAATATACCGGCCAACCGGAATACTGGCGTGAGGTGGAAAAGTTTGTGGGTGATGCCCCCTCCACCAACAACCTAATTTTTCCCGAAGTCTGGCTCGGACAGGACGATGAAGTTCGAATCGCACGCATACAAAAAAGTATGCGCGATTATCTTGAGCGAGGACTGTTTAAAGAGCACAAAGGTTTTATTCTGGTTGAGCGCTCCACCGTGACCCCGCATGGCACCAGAACGAGAATGGGCATCATGGTCGCCGCCGATCTGGAACATTATGATTACAATAAAGGCCCGCATAGCCTGACCCGTGCCACCGAGGGAACGATCCTCGATCGCATTCCACCCAGGGTGCGAATTCGCCAAGGGGCCCCCCTGGAAGTGCCCCACATCATGCTCCTGGTGGATGATCCCGAGCATACGGTGATCAAACCTATTACGGCCGCAAAAGGACAGCTCAAGGTTCTCTATAATACAGAACTTATGATGAAGGGCGGACACATTTGTGGTTACGCCGTCGATGCCGCCAGAGCGGCCAGGATGCAAGAGGCCCTTGCAGCACTGGCCAATCCTGAGAGCTTCAGGAAGCGCTACGGACTCACCGCCGACCAACCCGTTCTTCTTTATGCCGTTGGAGATGGTAATCATTCACTGGCAACGGCCAAGGCCGTCTGGGAAAACCTGAAGAAAACCTTGCCTCCCGCCCAAATCAGCGAGCACCCTGCCCGTTATGCCCTGGTGGAGCTGGTCAATGTGCATGATGAGGGTCTGGAGTTTGAACCAATTCACCGCGTGCTCTTCAACGTTCAGGGCGATTTCCTCACGTCCCTTAAAGAGACCTTTAAAGATTCAGTGTCCTATATCAACTGCAGTCGTGAACTCATGATGGCCAGGGTGGGTGGAGATACCACGCACAGGATTGGACTTATCACAGCTCAAGGTCATGGCATTCTGGAGTTCGCCCGCCCCACTAAAAATCTTCCCGTCGCCACGATCCAGGAATTTCTTGACCCCTTTATGAAATCGGGTGGTGCCCATAGTATCGACTATGTTCATGGCGATGACGTGGTTTGTGAGCTTGGGGCCCGGGCTTCGAATGTCGGCCTGTACTTACCATCCATGAATAAAGATGACCTATTTAAGACCGTTCTCCTCGACGGCGTTTTACCCCGCAAAACCTTTTCCATGGGTGAGGCCAATGAGAAACGCTATTATCTTGAGTGCCGCAAGATTCTGTAATCACCTTTTTTTAGAACGAGAAGCTCAGCTTGGCTTCGGCAGTCTGATCTTCAATTGTCGTGGGTAACTCATCCTGGCGACGGTAATCGCTCACCGAGAAAGAAAACACCACTCCCCTTAATAACCTGATGGCCTTGCTCCACAGTAGCTCATAGGTGTGTTCAACATAATCATAGTAAGCTGCGTCGTTGGTATTTTTGGTAAACACCGCCGTTAAAAACAGATCTCCCAGGCGCCCTAGGGCGGCATGATTGGTCAAAGTGGCGGAGAAAGACATGGAAGGATCATAGGGAATTGACTCTTCTTTATAGGAGGAGGCCAGAGTAAAACTGGGGGCCAACCATTTTTTTTTAAACAACGGCACATAGTTAAAGGAAGGTCCCACCTTGTAGAGCTGATCCGCATAGATATCCCGAGTTTGACTGAGCTGTAGTTTAAACGTCGAGATACCTTTTTTGGTGAGATAGTTGAACTGGGGATTCATCTCAATAATCGTCTGATAGTTTTGAGTCTCGGCATCTTTAAAAGGCCGGTAAAAGCTTCTGCTGTAGGAAAAGGTGATGCCGGGAACCGTGCTTTCCGAGTGATTCGCCTGCAAAAGAAGATAACTTCCCACTGAGGTAAAATCCCGGTTTTTCTGCTCGCGATCGACAGCGGTTAAGTTAATACCGTTAATGATAAAGGTGGTGGACCATTTGGCCCCCATACCCGAGTAGTAATAAGCACTGGCACACAAATTTCTGTAGGCCCCCGGCACTTTCCCATACTCCGACTTTAATAGTGGCATACTTTGGCGGTCGGTATTATTGAGCTGATGAATATTTTGATGATATTGCAGACCGCCGGAAAAGCTGACCGAGAATAGCTCATTGGCCAGGGCCTTGAAGTACATATCCGCGTAGTTTTTCCAGGACTCGTTGGTACTCATTGAATTATAAAGTGTTTTTAAATATAAAATTCCGGCATCTTGCTGTCCCTGATTGATCAGACTGCTGCCCAGATAGAAATCCACGCCCGAGATTAGGTCGTTATCGTCCACTTGCTCTTGACCAATCTTTTCCTTGGCCGCAAGGAATTGATTGACCGCGCTGCCATAGTCCTTTAGTTCGGTGTCAATAATTCCCAGAAAATACTCAGGATACCCCGGTGAGTAATTGAAGTGCGCACAGACGCTAAAGTAACGACGGGCCAATTCGAAAAGTTCAAATTTTTGCTCGTCCTCACCTTTACTGGTTTGCGCGATGGTAAAATACTTTTGAGCAATATTAAAAGAAAGTTCAAGGGCCCGCGAGGAGGCGTCGGGCAATCTTCGCAGACCTTCTTCGAAATTCTTGTGTCCAACGATGTTGTTGATCTTCTCACCACCGGATTTATTCAAAGCGATTTTCAATGCCTGAAAGGTGGAATCAAAATTTTTATTCTTGTAAAACCATTCGGCGACAAACAAGTAGGATGGCAGATGGAAATTTTTTGCACCCACAATATTTTTTTTGACCAGATTAAGGGCCTCTTTCTCTTTGTTATCCACCATCAATAATTCGGCCTTCGCCAGTCTAATTTCCTGATACTCGGATTCCATTGAGGACCGTGCGGGCCCTGGCAGCGTAACCAAAAGTGACAACAATACGATTGCAAATGTCTGGAAATGAAAACATCTTCTAATTTTTAAGTTCCCATTGTTTTGAGGAGATGGCCTTCAGTTAAAATAATTCTATTTTAAAATCAAAGTGTTATCCAGAGATAACTGCACCCATTGGCAACTATTATCGAGTTGACCTTTTCTCTCGCAATTAGCTGATTTATGGTAATTTTTGATAATTCATTTACAATACACTTACCAAATATTTTTAGCCCTTCAGCATAGGAGCAGGACCGATGAATTTTCAAATCATTTTTCTTCTTTGTTCGTTGGTGGTCGCCCCTGTCGTCCAGGCAGACCCCAGCATTGGTCGAGTGGTGAAAATTCTAGGCAACGCCAAAAAAGAAAATCCCAACATGGCCGTTAATGAAAATATCAAAAACGGTGATGACATCTACGTCGGCGACCAGATCATTACCGGCGATAAGGCCTTTGTAAAAATTCTCCTCAGCGATGAAACGCTCTTCCAACTCGGACCCAAGACGGAGTTTAAATTTGAAAAATTTAACATGCGAAGCCAGAACGACCGGGATGCCCTTTACCATCTCTCCACAGGCAAATTGCGCAGTCTTTTTACCCAAAAAAATAAGGACAACTCACTCATCATAAAAACTCCCACGGCCTCCATGGGAATCCGAGGCACTGAAATTCTTTCCGATGTTTTTATGCGCAACGGCCAGATGAACACCGACATTGCCCTCCTCTCCGGCAAGATGGAAGTATCCATTCCCCAGATAGACAAATCAGTGAAGATGATTGAGCTAATACCAGGACAAATTCTCGAAACTATCGGTGCGAGAGGACCAAATATCACTGCTGCACCGGGGGCGCTTCCCCAGGGAGTCCAATCAAACATTAAACAGCTCCCTGTGCAGATGATGAATCAACTAAAACGCCCCGAAAATCAGGGCGGCACGGTTTTTTTGTTTGATACTTACCGAAAAGATTTGAAAAACTCGGGCGAGATCAAATTCTCCGAGATGACCATCTCCAAAGCTCCGATGGCACCAGTTAAAATAGATGGGAAACCTGGCGAGATGGGAAAACCTGGCTTGCCCCCCAAACCTCTTATTGATGCTCCAAAAATCGTGAACCCTGCACCAGGGATGGTCAACACTGAGATCAAGCCGCCGAGCGAAGTCGTGAAGTTACCGCCACCACCGATTGCTCCGCCACCTATCGCGCCGCCACCACCTCCTCCTCCGACAGCCCCACCGGCAACGACAGACTCGGGCGGAACAACCAATACGCTGAAATGAAGGATTATCCTGCGACTAAAATCTGACTTCTCCGGTGAGTCCTAGATTCCAGGAATTGTTTTCCAAGGAATGGGAGCCATTGGCGCCAAAACAGGCCAAGGGAGTCACCGTGCTGCTTCCGCCTGGGCAGAAAAGCAGATTGCCACCAACGGCGCGCTCGGCACCGGGAATGAAAATAGGAGTTTGCTCGCGGTCAAGGGCCCCGCGAATAAAGGCGCTGGCCCGAAATGAGGACGTGGCCAGGCCGAGGTCAACTTGGCCGACGCCACCAAGGGGAGTGTGCTGATAGGTCAGACCGGCGATGAGACTCAGGTCGGGATTAATTTGGTAAGTTCCTGCCAGTCTCGCGGTAATGCGATTGGGAAGCACGCCCAAGGTTTGGGCGAGACCATCCGTCCCGCTGCTTCCATCGGTTGAACTCGGAAAGGCGGTTTTAAAGGAAGGAATCAGCTCAATTTCCACGCCCGCATCGAGGCGAAAACGACGGGTCACTTGTAAACCAACATCCACTCTCGATCGGCTAATTAAGTTAAAGTCCCCTTCAAAGCGCGAGTCGTCCTCATCCATGGCAGAATACGATTTCATCCAAACCCCACCTTCGAGAACTAAATCGGTGCGGGCCTGAAAGGTAAATCCACGCAGCTCAAGTTTGGGCGAGACCACTCCCAGGCCGGTATTAATATAGAGAATGCCAGTGTGCAAAGTTTCCCGGCCGCTGGCGAGGGCAAAGGTATTATGAGTATAGGCGATGGCGGTAGAAAGATAACTCTGCAAGGTGAAACCGGCACCAAGGCGATTCACACCTTTCAAGTCGACCGCTACCCCCATAACCGCATCCCCTTGGCCCAGCTCGCCGAAGAAGATGCGAACCGCCGTGCCGCCGGAACTCTGCAACCCGGCCGTTATCGTGGTGTAGTTGGTGCTTTCAAAAGGGTTGAAGGAAGATCTTCCGGTGGTCACCTCCCTTAAAAATTTACCCAGGGGAGTGTCAACATGGGCCACCATTTTATCAATCTCGCCATCGTCAGAGAAGATACGATAGGCCAGACCAAATCCAGGGATACTGGTATTTTGGGCCAAAATATCTCCTGAGCCGGGGGAATTTTGGGCAATTTCCCCATAGTTAATAACGTTAATTTTGCCCTGGTCTTCAATGATCAAATTGGTATGGTGGAGATTGCTGGCGGTTTGGAAGTTCACCAAATAGGCCCTGGCATTTGGGCCAACCATTTTCTTGTAGGCCTTAAGCATGGCAAAGTGAATATCACTACACTGCCCTACCGTTCCTGCACCGGCAATAAGATGCCCGTACTGCTCAAACCTTGGAATAAATGTTCCGGCATTGGAATCGCCATAAAGTGCATTGAGCTGACTTCCCAGGGAGGCAACATACGCCATGGCGGCCTGAGGATTGTGCTGGAGGGCGTTTCCGGAGGCGGTTAAAAGCTCATCGATCTTGGCATTGGTGAGCTGACCAGCGGCATGGAGCCGACGATATTCCGTCATATCAGCGGCCAGGCGATTCGCCCCACTTGCCTCCGGGGTCACATAGCTCGAACCACCCGAGCCTGAGCGAAGGCCGATTCTCATCAGGAAGACAACTTCCCATTGGGTCCCACTTCCACTTCCACTTCCTGAGCCGCTTCCGCTTCCACTTCCAGAACTGGCGACCGGAGGTGAATCAGCATGGTCCGGGCAGGTGGCGCAGCCTGAACCTGATAAGCTTTGTCGATCATGTCTGCTTCGAGCGAGGGTGAATAAGCGCAGGGCCTCAGCATTGGGAATTCTTCGGCTTCCATCGTATTGAAAACCAAGACCCGGAATATTTGAAATCTGCCCGTCTAAATTTAAAATGGGTGCGGCAGGATTAGGATTTTGCCCATAGGCAAGACAACTCACGATTAACAGCATTACGAAGACCAACAAATGGCCGACATTTTTCAACATACAAACCCCTTCCAACAAGAAACCCCGAGGTTTAAAAATGCAATTCATGCGCCAAAAGTGCCGCAGATAACTGCTTGAATAAACAAGTTTACCATGGGTCTGAGTGTCTCAAAATAAGGCAAATTTAGGCAAAGTGAAGAAAGAGTTGTCGGCCGGGCACGCTCAAAAGACCTCGCGATGAATGGCAATTCCTCCCCGTCCATCGCGCATTATGACGACAAGGACCATGGGAGTGGCAGGAGGATCGGTTTTGTATCTCACTGATTCAAGGGAAAGCGCCTTCGGCTTACTGATTTCGCCTTCAGAAACATACCAGGCGACTTCAAAAACCTCACTGCGGGTTTCAAGAACATCGTCAACATTCTGGTAGCTGTAATCTTCCGCTATGGAAGTGGTCAAAGTTAACTGATCATCTTTGTTTGGCTTGCCACTGGCCACAATCCCGTTGATGAAAAGGTTCGAGATCGCGGGGGCAGAATTGAGTGTGCCTCTACTGGTGGCGATAATGCGCTTAAAGGACCTCACGACAACGCCATCAACTGTGAAACTGAAAATAACGATGTAGCTGACACCATTGTATTGTTCGCGCGCACTTCGACCTAGCAAAATGGTGGCCGGAATCGTCGCCGTATAGGTTGCCGTGGCGTATCCGGTATAAAGATTTCCCGCTCCCAGGTTGGCATCGTTAACGGTGTCGATAACATAAGCGCCCAGGGCCTTGTTCGGATCGTGATCACAACGGACCTCGGCCCCGAAAGCAATACCGGGATCAATACAGGCCTCAAACGTACCGGCAATTGTGCGCCCTCCCCCTTTGGTATCAGAGATGAAAAGTTGCAAAACTGAACTCCCGCCCGGCGCAACTTCAGAGTTGCTGGAGGTGATGGCCAGGACTCGAAAGCCATCCAGCGTTTCCACTTTCTTAAAATTATCATTTGAGCATGAAAAGAGTGAGAGCAGTAAAGGCCAAAACAGAATCTTCATTAAAATTCCCCTTTCACACCAATCGTGGGCAAAATTGGCAGACCATTAACCTGATTGCTTTGAGTATAGTCATAGGAAGTTTCAAGAAACTGGGAGTTTTTTGAATTTGTTATATTTTGAATATCCAGATATCCGGTCAAGATCCAGGTATCGTAAATAAATTTCCGGTCAATCCTGAGGTCTAAACTTTTAAAGGCATCAAAGCGCTGTGAGTAGAGAGCGCCCCTGATTGGAATGTACACATCGTTATCTGAATCATAGGTGGCGGCCAAAATCGGAGTGTAAGGATTTCCTGTGACATAGCGGAAGCGTGTGGAATATGCCCAGCGACCTTGACTATATCCTCCAATCAAATTGAGGTTGTGTGTTTGATCAAATTCTGAAGGATGTGTACCAAAG
This sequence comes from Bdellovibrionales bacterium GWA2_49_15, assembly GCA_001769855.1. GTDB lineage: Bacteria > Bdellovibrionota > Bacteriovoracia > Bacteriovoracales > Bacteriovoracaceae > GWA2-49-15. Next base: position 169,905 of record MEPP01000009.1, read on the forward strand.
CCAGGAATGGTCCGACGGCTGTGCAGGTAGGTATAAACAATTTGAGATGACCAGTTGTTCAGGCGATATTTTGCCTGAATTTCACCGCCATAGATTTTCCCCGTACCCTTATTGGCATAATTGGTTTGAATATCCGAGATCACCAGACGTTTTAAATCCTTATAAAAATAGTTGTTGGTAAACTCCAGGCCTTGACTGGTTCCCTCTCTAAAATCCTTGGTAAATCCGGTGGTGTAATGGATGGCATAAGGCGATTTAACACCCGGGTTACCGTAATACTGTGATGTCTCCTGCGGTAGAGGCGGCTGCACATATTGGCCAACCGAGGCGCGCAAAAGGAGTGATGGCTCCCATTGGTAGCGCAGCTGAAAACGGGGTGCTGCGGTGGTGCTGCTATTCACGCTAAAACGATCAACTCGAAAATTGGGTAGATAGGTCCACCGCGAATCCCTCGAGGTTTTGATCTCGTGCCTGAGATAGGCCGCCAGTTCCGAGTCATGACCTTTGGAGACAAACTTCCGTTGATCACCTACGGAAAATGGATTGTTCACACCGCCGACCATATAAAAATTTGGCAAATTCACCTTCACGGTCGACCAGGTAAAATAGTTATCCATTCCCAGGTAGGTTTTATAAGTGGGCGTCCATTCTTTAACCAGCTCTGCTCGCTGGGAAAGCACCTTGGCATCAATATCGAGATAGCGTCCGTTGATATTGAGCAGGATGGCATCACGGCCAAGGCCAAGAGAATTTTCCAACTTGGTATGGGCATCGAGCTCGGTTGATAATTGCGGAATTAAACGTATAAATGAGGAGGTATTTTTGAACTCTCCTCTCAGAGCGGTGTCATTGGCAGCGGCCTTATTGAGAACCAGTTCCAGCTCATCACGGCTGGCCACAAAGGTGGTTTTAAATTGGTTCTGCTCATTGATCTTCCGTTTATAGATACTCGTAAGATCGTAAAAGGTAGGTGCCGCTGTGAGGGCAAAATCATCACTTTGCTTCGCCACCGCCTTAAGAACCTGCCCGATATAGCTATAGCGTCCGGAAACTAACAAGGAAGATTTCTGCTCGTCATCCATCGGCCCTTCGGTCAGGGCCCCGGCGTTGAATAAATCCATAAACGCCATGCCATGCCACCGATCCTGCGCCGGGGCCTTGGTACTAAGACTGATCACGCCGCCCATCGCCTTTCCATATTCCGGGCCGTAGCCACTCGGCAAATAGTCGATGCGCTCCACCGCCTCGGGGGAGACAATACTGGAGAGCCCGCCGAAGTGAAAAACATTGGGGACCCGATGGCCGTCAATCCCATAAGAGGTATCATCAACGCCCGCACCTTGAACGATGATCTGAGCGCTGGCGCCGGATTGACCTATCCCGGGTAAATTCTGAGCGGCACGAATGGGATCACCGCCGAAGGAACCGGGCATCTTAAGAAATTCTTCCTGGGTTAAGCTCATGGACTGGTCATCGCGCTTGATCACCTTGGCACTCACGGTGGTTTCAAAAGTGGTGTAGGAAATTTTTTCGAGATAGATATTGAGATTATTCTGATCGCCCGAACATAGGTCTTTCTCGTCATACTTATTGTACCCGGAGACATTGATCACCATCTGGCAAGCGGATTTGGGAACCTCACTAAAATTGAATTCCCCCTTTTGATTGGTGGTGGCCTTGAGTTTGTGGGGCAAAATAAAGATATTGGCCTCTGAGATCGGGCGCTTGGTCCCCTTCTCCCACAGACGCCCGTGAAGATGGATCATCGTCTCCTGAGCGTGGAGGATGCCCGAAAAGATAAAGACAAAAAAGAAACAAAACGCCGGCATCTAAAACTCCAACTTAAAACGCATGATATAACGGATTCTCACGGCCACGGCTTTCCCGTCAACTTTTGCCGGGGAAAAAATAAATTTTCGAATGGCCTCCAGAGCAGTGGTGCGAAATATTTCCGGGCCTTCAATGATACCGGCCTGGCGAACATTTCCTTTTTCATCAATGAGAATATTCATCGTCACCGCCCCTTCTATTTGCTTTTCCTTGGCCTCTTTGGGATAGGCCGGTTTTACCTCCGTGAGCAAAGAGGGCATCTGGCTTACAAGATACTCCTCGGTGGGAACCGGCAGAGCATCCGGATCAGAAGACTGAAGTTGCTCATTGTCAGCTACTTTGGTGGTGGTATTTCCAATTTTGGCGCTCACCGCGACGCCCTCTTGAGTCTTATCGGTGTAGGACTGCCGCGAAAGTCCGAAAATCTCCCGGCCTGTGCTTTTTGCCTGATTCACGGATTTAATAATAACTTTGGTTTGCTTCTTCAGCTCCATCAGCTCTTGGGTGGTTTCCGGTTCTTTGACCGAAATCGCCACCTCATAGGTCTCTGAAATGGGCCCGGGTTTTGCCAAGATCAGAAGAGCACCGACGCCAAAAATACCAAGGTGCAAAGACACGGAAGTTTGCCAGGGTTTTAATGCAAAATCTTTTTGGCCCATTACGGAGTCGCTTTAATTTTTTCAATCTGCAAGGCAAAATAATTTAGCCCATTTTTTTTCAACTTATCAATCACTCCCACGACATCGCCGTGGCGAGCATCAGTATCGGCACTGATTAAAAATGTTGTTTCCGGTGCCATTCGCTGTAGCTCGATTAATTTGTTCTGCAAATTTTCCTCGGAGAGCAACTTGCCATCGAAGATCACCTGACCTTCCTTCGTGATCGCCACACCGATGGACGTGGCTTTACGATTCAGGTCTGAGGTTAAGGTCTTAGGCAGGTTGACTTTCAAACTTTCTTTGAGCATCACCGGTGCGGTCACCATAAAGATAACCAAAAGGACCAGGACCACATCAACGAAGGGAGTAATATTGATCTCCGTGATGCCGTCTAAATTATCCAGGTCGAGATCTTTACCGGCCATAATTTACTCTTTGTAGGCGAGATACAAATCTTTCACCGAAGTTGCTTCACTTATAATCCAACGCACTTTGCGGGAAAAATAATTAAATGCCACAACCGCAGGAATCGCCACCAGCAAACCTGTGGCGGTTAAAATCAAGGCCTCGGCCAGGGAGAACATCACAGAGTTGGTATTTCCCGAGCCAGTTGATAATTCACCGAAGCTGACAATAATCCCAAGAACAGTCCCCAGCAGTCCAATAAAGGGGGTGGTCGATCCCAAAGTTCCTAAAACTGGCAATCCCTTCTCAAGCTTTTTGCGCTCCTCTCCCAAGAGAACGGCAAAGGCCTTATCGACTTGCTCGTAAGATTTAAAATTTTCAATCTCCTGCAAAAAAGAACCCAGTACACCGCTGTCATTTTTAACCGCCTCGGCCAGCTTGAATTTATTTTTCTGACGAATGAGATTTTTAAACTGTTCTGCTGGCAGCAAAAAGGCCTTAAAAAAACGGTGACGATCGATCATGATTGTGACGGACCAAATAGAGAGAAAGAGCAGAAGAACGAAAACAATTCGCGCTAACCAGGCGAGCAAAACCAACCAAAGCATAATCACTCCGAGACGCTACGCACAACCTGACTTTTCAAAATGGCCTTCACTTCCGCCAATAATTCAGCGCATTGCTCTTCACTCAGGCCAAATAACATATTACTTTTTTGCAAATCCTTGGCATCGCTACCCTTGCTGGCAAAGCTGCTCATGCGATTGTTGAGATTATTTCTTAAAATCCGAAGTTTTTTAGGTTTCCACGCAGTTAAGTTTTCAAATTTTTTCGTCATTGTCATTCTCCTAAGTGCAGGTCTTACATTAGGAAGGCCTATTTAGACAATAGCGGAAAGTTGGACGTGACTTGATTCTGAAAAATTCGGCTATTGCGCCATCAGATTTGAAAGCAGGGCCTCGATTGATTCTCGAAGTCCGCTTAGAACTTTTTTGGGGAAACGGTTAATCAGACCACTGTTTGAGCTGGTCTCGATTTTGATTTCCACCAGGGTTTCACCCGGTTTCTCTGTCAGAGTCCAAAGTGAGTCGGTGGTATCCATAATCGGCTCATGGGGCAATCCATATTTTCGCGACAGCTCTAAGGCCACGGCCGGGGAGACCATGGAGTTCTTGATTGTCACTTCCTCGCCATTTTCCTCAATCGTGACCTGGGAAAAATAACTGCCACTTTTGATGTTCTTGATTTTCGTCCATAGATAGAATTGCTGAGCGCCTGGCCCGGCAAAAACTCTGGTCTCTTCAACATTGGGAACATGATAGCGGCAGTGGGAATACTGGCAGCTGTTGGGATAATCCGTAATCATGGCGACGAGCTGTTCGGCCGACAGAGAATAAGACTGTTGTCCTTTTCCTAAATAATGACCATTCGTCACTTCAGTGGTTTCAATCTCCGGCGAGAGCGGGGAAAATCCGAAAAGAAAGGCCAGAAACAATGGCGTGAAAATCTTCATGGCACACTCCTTTAGAAACCTTCTTTCCTGAGTCGCCCGATGATGTCACCGAAAAAATTCAGGTGCTTCAGCTTGGCCTGGCCAAAAATCTGCCCGATCTGGGAGTAGTGATCACCTCTATAGGTACAAATATGATGGCCCCATCGTGCCGACTCTTCGGAAACGAAGCCATCATTATCTCCCTCGTAGTGTTTTAAAATGGGATGGGTGAGCCAAAACATGGGAAGGGAGTTCAAAACCACAGGCGAAGGGATCACACTGGTGGCGCTGAAATACCCGACACCCGGAACATCAGTGATGGTTTTAGAAAAATAAGCATCAAAGTTTTTCTTGCCCACCTCACGAAACCCCTGGTGGGACATGCGCAGCTTTTTGGCCAGCGACTCGGTCTTGTCCATCACATCGTTAAGAAATAATTCCAAAAAGTGATCAACAATCGCCGTCCCGCGATTGGGGGTGCCAATGGTCGTCACGCTTGCCACCCTTTGGCCCAGATCAAAACGGGTTGTAAATAAACGGGCATCCAGGCCACCCATGCTATGGCCGATCAAATTAACTTTTTCACCGGGGAAGATATTCTTCATCGCCCGGTCAAGCTCCTCGGCGCGATGGTTAATCGAATGCCAAAAGGATAGATTCACCACATGAAAACGGTTATTATGCTTCCTGAGCCAAGCTGGGATCTTATAAAAGTATTCAAACGGGCCCAAGGTTCCCAAGGCACCGAGGCCATGGACCAAAACGATAGGATATTTTAGCTGTAAATTGTCGGACATAGTAATAAAGTGTCTCATACTTTAAAAACAGAAGTAAAGCCTTGCCCAATGGGGGTTACTCTTATGCAGGTCTCAAGTAAACTTGTTTCCTTTCTCGATCGAGATAATGACTTTTTAATTCACTACTTTGAGGTAGGAAATCTCTTCAATTTTTTGGATTCACTTCATCACTATTCACCGGAGGCCAAAAAATCCGCCGATTTCTTCCTGCTCAATTTTCTTCCCCTGATCGCTTTTTTAAAGTCCGGTGAACACTTCGGGGTCTATATTGATTCCTTTACCCCGAACTTATTTTTCAAACTTGAAAGCAACTCATCCGGACAATTCAGGGCCATGCTCCTGCCTCAGGACTTCAAAACCGAATTGCAGAAGATCACCGGCCAATGCCGGGTTAATAAATATTCCCCTCGCCACCCCGATCCTTATGTATCGCATATTGAACTGGCCGATCACGATCTGACTAAAATTTGCTCGGAGGTCCTGAAGGTTTCTTATCAAACTGAAGCCAGGGTCCTCGTTGATCCCTCACAAAATTTTTCGCTCTTACTGAGTAAAATTCCCAATTCCCCTCTTGCTGTTTCGCTTGATGCCTATATCGAAAAAAGAAAGGCCCTGCTCCAGCTCCCTCTCGCCGAGTGGGGCCAAGATGGGCCCACGCAGCTCAACTCACGCAATATCACTTTTACCTGCAACTGCTCACGGGAGCAGTTTCTGCCTTCCTTGAAGCAAATCTACCAGCAAGATGGCGAGGCCTTGTTCGAGAAAAAGCACCTCACCATAACCTGCGATTACTGCAAGAGTGTCTATAACTTTTCACGGGAAGATCTCTTGACCTTTCGGCCGAATTAAAATCTTTAATTGAGATAGACGTCCATTTCACTGAAAATTGACGGCGAGTGAGTGGTCCTTTGAAAAGCATCACTGGCAATCTCAATCAGTCGCGGCCCAAACATCTCTTGAGTGGAGGTTTTCACCGTGAGCTGTGGCAGGCGACCGACGATCTCTCCCTTTTGCAGGAGGTACGATAACTGCAAGGGTGTGGAAAAATCACCCTTATCGGTAAAATCTCCCCCCCAGGCCAGAAAGGCGATGATGCAATTATCCAATGACTTTAAAATATCCTGGGTGCTGCGAGTTCCTGCTCCCACCAGAAGGCGATTAAAATTTGTTGTCACGGCACTATCAAAATTGCGCTGACCATTCCCCGTCGGCTTAAGGCCATATTTTTTGGCAGAGCGAAGATCAGCAATAACATTTTTCATCACGCCTCTCTCGATTAAAGGCAGCTTCAGTAATTTTCTCACCGTCCCTTCATCGTCATATTTTTTATAGAGTCCGTGTTCGGGAGAATAGTTGATGTCATACAAGGAAAATTTAGAATCCGCAATTTGCGCATTTAATTTATCACTATAGATGGCCGAGCCAGTGCAATATTTGTCTGCAATAAAAGATTCCGAAATCTTGCGCAGTAGAACTTCATCGTCGATAAAGAGGACCGGATAGCTGCCATTCTCAATTTTAGCTTGTGTTTTATAAGCCTCAAGATAGGGCGTGTTCTTATCCAAAGTATCCTGCACATCAAGCGTTCTGGCAGACTCACCAAAATATCCGTCGAGGAGCTGAGGCGATCCCTTTTCTTTGAAGAAATAATGCCATTCATTGACGGCGAACGCTGACTCACACAGCATCCCCTCACTACTCTTAAGCGACTGCCGATTTAATCTGCGGCGAAATTTTCCCGTAAAGGTAAACTGCCGATCAAACCTCCCCAATTTTTCCTTACTCATCTCAAATGCCTGAAGAATGGATTGTAGGGGGGCCTGCATACTTTCGTCATCCTGCAACCGCATTCCGCTTACTTCAGGCAAGGAAAACTCATAGGGTATCCCGACCGCCATATTCGCTCTGACCTTTTCAAAAAGCTGCTCATCAGAGATTTCCCCCACGTATGACGAAGCATAAATTTTGTTTTGCTCGAAAATTCGCAGACCCTTTTTGATAATATTCTTACTGCGACAAGAATGAATTTTACCGGCAATCACCTCGACGCTCAGGGATTCCTCACCCACGGTTAAAATATCGCGCATCATATTCTTCTCCTTTTAACTCACTTGCATTTCACTGACTAAAATGGATGGCCCTCCATCAGCAATCGGTAAAGGCCATTGTCCGTTTTTTCCACAACCGCCAAAGGCTCCGCTTTCCAGATGAAAATCATCGCCGCAGGCTTCAATGTTTTTCAATGTTTCAAAAACCGATCCGGAAAGAACAGAAACCAAGATAGGCTCGGCCAGCTCACCGTTTCGAATGGCGTAGGCCCGAATAGGGGCGATCGTAAAGGTACTCCCGCCGGAGCCATGTTTAAAATTGTGGAAGTAGATTCCCTCACCGGCCTGCTTAAGTAGCTCAGTAAAGGGCACCTTTCCCGCCTCGATATAGGTTGAGGTCATGCGCACAATAGGCTCATATTCAAAATTCATAGCGCGGGCATTTCCGGTGGGAAGCTCCTTCAAGACATTGGCAGTATGAGTAGAATGGAGACGCCCCGTAAGCACGCCATTTTTTATCAAATAATTTTTCCGCGCCGGTGTACCCTCATCGTCAATAGGACAATATCCCGAGGAATTGTCATGGGTCCCACAATCTACAATCGAGAGATTTTCGGAGCCCACGACACTTCCCAGCTTCCAGGCCTTGATGGCCTCATCGTCCCCCATCATGAAATCCGCTTCAGATTTATGGCCGAAAGACTCATGGGTAAAGACCCCGGTAATTTCCGGCGACAATACCACCTTATATTTGCCAGGCGTTACGGTCTTGGCATGGAGAAACTTTTGTGACTCCTTCATGTAGGCCAAAATGTCCGATTCAAGATGATTAAAATCCTTAAAATTACTTGCGTATTTTCGAAAAGCATCAGTGAAGAGCTGGCTTTGATTTTTCAAAGTACAGCCGAAGTGAAAACCGGCCTGATTAAAATCGTAGGAGAACTCTGTTCCCACCGAGGACTTGTAAAATTTTTCCTTGTAGAGATCGCGATATCCGACTCTCGAAAGCTGAACATTTTCTATCTCTTTGACAAGAAGGAGATAGGAGGTCCCAATTTGAATTTTTTGCTCGAAGGGAATGAGGGAAAAAGCCTCATCGCCCTTGGAGATCATGTGATGAATACCATTGAAGGCCGGCAGTTCATAGGTGTTTCCCAGATCTTTATGCAAGTTGGCCTGCTTTATGAGCTGTTGAATTTCCCCTGCAAGTTCAGTTACGGCGGTGGTGGATGAATAAAACCAAGCTCCATGATGAAAAAGTCGGACAAACGCACCGACCACTGGACGTTCGATGGCCTCAATCAACTCACCATTTTGAAAAAGAAAGGTACTCTCAAAGGTTCTTTCTATTCGGACGTCAATGAAATGACAGTTTATGTTCTTTAAATCCAGGCATTCGAGCAAGTGTCGCAAATCCATCCCCATCTCCTTTTCCATTTGAGCTCTCTATTGTACCCAGAGTCGTCCAGGGATGAAGCAAAAAAAAGAATCACTCAACTATTGTTATCTTCGATTCTCTCTCTTTCGTATTTTTATTCCAAAAACTTAGAATGATGAAAATAAACAATGCCACGCCGGCGGTCAGAAACAAATCTTGAACTTTGACCGGTGCGAACATGAACAAAGATTGAACGGGTTTGAGATATAGGACGACAATAAGAAAAGAAAAGGAAACCAGCACAATGGCGGTATTGGCCCTTTTTTTAAAAAAATTCAAAGTCGAGGAAATTTTCCCGTCGCACAGATCAGCGATAATTAAGCCGACATTGGAGAGAACCAGAACACAAAAACAGAGCGCTCTTGCCTCATCTGCCGATTTTCCCACCAGTGTGGCCGTGATAAATGTCCCTATGCTTGCCAGAAAAAGCAGAAGACCCTGACCGGTGCTTCGAAGAAAGTCCTTTCCGCTAAACAGGCGCAGCTTTAAATTTCGCGGTGGTTTCCTCATGACATCTTCGGCAATATCGCGGGCCTCAAAAAGTAGCGAGCAGGTGGGATCGATGATGAGCTGTAAAAAAACAATGTGGGCCGGCATTAAAATAAGCGGTAGCTGAAAAAGGACTGGAAAAAATGCTAGTCCGGCTATGGGAACATGAATGGAAGCAATATAACCCATGGCCTGCTTAATGTTGCTAAAAATTGTTCGCCCTCGGATAATTCCTGCAACAATCGATGCAAAGTTATCATCGAGAAGCACGATATCTGCAACCTCACGCGCCACATCAGTTCCCCTCCCCCCCATCGCAATACCGACATCGGCCCACTTCAAACCGGGTGCATCGTTCACCCCATCTCCTGTCATGGCGACAATCTGGTCGCGGGCCTGAAAAGCTTTTACAATTCGGAGCTTTTGCTGAGGGAGCATGCGGGCAAAAATAGAGGTTTGAGCAATTTTTGGTTCCAACTCTTCATCTGAGAGTAAGGTCAGCTGGTCTCCTGTCATTAAAATTCCGTTTGACTTAATGCCGGCCTCCTTGCCTATCTTCAGCGCCGTCTCGGGATAATCGCCGGTCATCATGATCACCCTGATACCGGCTTGATGGCATTTTCCCACGGCCTGTGGAACCTCCGGTCTCAGGGGGTCTTCCATGCCGATCAGCCCAAGCCACTCAAAGTTGAAAACATGCTGATGCGCTGGCAGTTCCTTCTGCCGAAACTCGGCGCGAGCGACGGCCAAAACTCTGAGCCCATTGGTTGCCATGACTTTGACTGCAGCGTGCACCTGGGCCGTTTGAGGTGGAGTCAGGTGACAAAGATCGGAAATGGCCTCAGGCGAACCTTTGGCCGCAATCACATAAAAGGAATCATCGGCGATTTTTTTCCAGACACATGACATGGCAAAAAGTTTATCTGTGAGAGGATAATCTTGAACAAGTGACCAATTTTGGTGCAGATGATCCTTGCCCCAGCCCGTTTCCTCGGCGAGTTTGCGAATGGCCTTTTCCATTGGGTCAAAGGGATCCAGGCGACTGGCCAAAATCGCATATTCGATAATAATGTGATGAGATTCAGGCAGATGGTCGACATTGCCTTCACGGAAATTAAAATATTTACCCCCAAAGTGAATGCAAGAAACGGTCATAGTATTTTGAGTTAGCGTGCCGGTTTTATCCACACAGAGAGTGGTTATGGCACCTAAACGTTCAATTGAATTCGGTCTTCGTACCAAAACCTGCACATGTGACAGGCGCCAGGCCCCTAAGGCCATAAAAACAGTCAGGACGACTGGAAATTCTTCAGGAATAAGCGCCAGCTGTGTGGCGAGCCCAACGAGTACGGCCTTCAGCCAATCACCGTGGACGCTTCCGAATAAAATTATGATTAAAATACAAGCAATGGCACCACACCAGCCAAAGAACTTTACCAGTGAGCGTATTTCGGTGGAAAGATTCAACTCAACAGGACCATGCTCTTTTAAGATTTCACCTATTTTTCCCAGCTGTGTATCACGACCTGTTTTTTCAACCCGTGCCAAGGCACGGCCGCTGACCACCAAGGTACTTGCAAAAAAATGTGCATCGCCGCCCGGAACGGTAGATTTTTGAACGGCAAAGGATTCGCCCGTTAATAATGACTCATCGACACTTAGACTGGATGTTTCCAGAATGTGCCCATCTGCAGGAATTCTATCGCCTTCATGAATCGAAATTAAATCCCCTGGCACGAGATTTTGAGCAAGGATTGTTCGCAGCTTACCATCCCGAATAACTTGTGCAGTTGGTGCCGAAAGTTCACGCAGCACTTGCAAGGCATGTTCAGTTTTAAGATCCTGATAAAGAGAAATCCCGATCACGAGGAGGGCCGAAAAACTAAGCAGCATTCCTTCTGCCAAATCTCCCATAAAAAGATATAAACTCGTAATAATCACCAACAAAATCAGCGTCGGTTCCTGTAAGACATTGGTGACATGGCATAGATATCTTTTTTTATCTGCCTGATTTACAACATTCGGACCATACTCTAAAAGTTTCGTGGCCGCTTCCCGACTACTTAAATTATCTGGCAGATGGGAATTCCTTATCGCAACAGAATTAGCCATAAAATAAATTATTTCAAAACTAAAACTGGCGTTGTACTCGCGCGTATCAGTTGCCGGGTGGTACTCCCCCCCATGAGCGCCGACATAGGGCCGGTCTTGGCCACAACCACGATCAGGTCCGCCATGACCTTGGCAGCGGCGTTGAGCACCAGATTCGTCATTGGTCGGATCTCGGTTGTGACAATGATCTCACACAGCACCTTACTTTTTTGACATTCGCCTTCGATCCACTCGCACATTTGCTTTACATATTTTCGATAAGAATGAATTTTCGGATTTCCTTCATCAAGCGACCACTGATACATCACTTCGGCAACATGAAAGACTGTGAGCCGTGCCTTGGTCCGGCGAGAGATCTCTATACATTGCCGAAGCGCTTTTTTACTGGAGGAGGTGAAGTCACTCGCAAATAAAATGTTTTTGATCTTCACAGGAAATTTCGCTGTTGGGTTGATTAAGAGCAGATCAAACTTACTGCGGTGGATGACTGTCTCAGCAAAACTTCCCAGGATAAAACGCTTATACCCCTTACGGGCATGGGTATAAAGGGCGATGATATCCACATCAAGCGAAGTCGCAAGTGCCAATAATCGATCAACCGCTTTAGTATTGGAGATTGTGTTAAAATCTATGACATGCAGTTTTTTGTCCTCAAACTGAACTTTCGCCTGCTGAAGTTTTTTTTTCAATAATCTCCGCGGATAAACAGTGAACCGCTCCTTATCAGGTACATCATAGGCCAAATAGAGTTCGGGCTCGGATCTGGTCACGATAAACCCCACATCAATGTTTGACATCGGGATAGCGAGCTGCCTCAACAGGCCATGCATCCCTTTTACACAAGCATCCTTTTGATGGAACGGCTCAAAGGCCCACAGTGCTTTCATGATTGATTTTCCTTTTTTTCAAAAGACTGCTCACTATGCATGGCCTTTTTAAAATCTCCCCAGGAAACCTCAGGATAAGAACCCCATGCCTGCTCTGGATCGCGAATAATGACTTCGTGATCATCGTGGAGTCTGCTTTTCCATTTTTCTTTGTGTTTGCGGAGCTGCTTCTCCATTTTTTCAACGGCTTCATCAATACATTTATAGAAGTTCTCTGACTTCGCTGTTACAAAATGATCGCCCTTAGGTCCGTTCACATGGACTTGTGCCACATGCATTCGAGGAATTGTTTCATCCATATAACAAATCCACCTGACATGGGCGGGATTGTCTAAATATTTTTTAAAATGCTTACTCTTGTCACGAATGTGCTTGTCTACCGCCGGTGTATGCTCTAGATGTTTAAAGCTGATGGTGATCTTCATATTTACCTCGTTTTTGAAAAGATAGCTTCTTCCCAATCCGATGTTCTGAGTTCAGTTTAGTCAGGGGGGAGGACTGAAGCAATGATCTGCGACATTGGATAGAGCTTAGCGTGAAAAGCTAGCGCCATTACCACAGTGAATGCAGTGACGTGCCTCTCTGACTCGCTGGAGAAAGAACTTGCCGCAAGTTTCACATTTTATTCGTTTTCTGATACGCACGACATTTTTTTTATTTTCCAGTCTGTAGTTCATTTCATCAAATTCCCCGCTTTGGGAACTCTTGCCCTTCGATAATTCCATATTTTCTCCCATGAATTAAGTTATGATAAGCATACCGTTCCCAACAATAATTGATATGACCTAGCTTAGATGCCCTACTGATTGTAGTAACTCTGTAGGTTGATTCGCCTCTGCATGGCATTTGCAAATAATCTTTTTTTAGCCGTATATCCATGGCAAAACTTGCATCTCCCGATCTCGATAAAAGACTGAGGACGGTTCATTTTATTTACTGTGCGGACATCGACAGGATGGCACGCAAAAGCAAAACACATCATCAGAACGGTTGCAATTTTTAGGCTCATCATTTTAGCTCCGTTTGGTATTTTCTTTTTTAATTTTAGAAGTATGTCGGCAGTTGGAAATGACCTTGGTCACGCTGGAAGCTTATTACGATTTAGATCAACACGCCGATCATGCGAAGTCATCGATGCCCAACTGCGTGAAGCATAGAGTGCGATAAATGCTCGTTAAAGGAGTTATCTATGAAACCGTTAAAAGATCTCTTTCTAATATCAGTTTTATCAATCGTACTCATGGAATGCACCAATGTTCAGAAGCAAGAGCTGGAAGCTGACAAGGCCAAGATCGAGGTGAGCGCCGAAGAAGATATTTCAATCCGGATTGATACCATGATCAAAGAAGCTAAATGGCCCACCGAGGAACAGAAAACCAGACTTTTTGGTTTAAAAGAGAAAACAAAAAACAAAATAGTTGAAATTAACATCAAACTAAAAAAGGCAAAAATCGTTTTAGTGCAACATCTTGTTGTAAAAGATTCCACCAATGAAAAATTGCGCCTACTTAAAAAGGATATAAAGAAACTCTACAATCAAAAAGTGGATGTCATGCTTGATGCAATAGAGGAGGCGCGAAAGATTCTGGGAAAGCTTGACCATGTTACACAGCTTGATAGCATGTATCACTTGTACTTACTGAATGAATATTAGAAGAATAAAGCATCACAGGCTCCTGTGATCTCTGTCATTCACAGAAACGCTGAGCCTTCCTAAGATTTGTAATACTTCTTTTCAACCTCACAACAACAGGAGAATAAAAATGGAAACTGCCGCAAATTTTAAAAACAGACAGAATGCCGAGGCCATTGATCATGCCTTGAAACTTCTTTACAAGGAAAAGCTAATAAGCTCTTCGGATATTGAAGGAATCACGGCAAGGGAGCATGTCAAAAACCAACCGTTCATCCCAACGATGGTAGAGAAGATGAGTGACGTGGTTGAGAATATTCAGAAAACCAGTCTTGAATCATTAAGCAAGGCCAAAGATAAAGTGCTAACGACAACCGCCGAGACGGCCAAACGTGTTGATCAAACTGCGCATAAAAGTCCATGGATTTTTGTTGGAGTTGCCAGTGCGTTGTCCGGAGTTGCAGGGTTCTTCTTGGGTCAGAGATTCAAACGATAGCTCTCTAAGCGACGCGAACAAGGAGGTTTTTATGGTTGAAGAATTTATCGAACCACTAGAAGAAAACTTTTACGAGCAGGCGTTGCCGTTAAGAGGAAAGCACATTGTGACTCAAAAAGAAGGGGCGCACCTTGGTGATGTCATGGATGTCTATCTTGACCCAATTGCCAAAAGGTTATCGGCCATTCTTTTCACTAAAAATGCATTAGGCATGGGTGAAAAGTTTTTGATTAATGCTGAGAATATTGAAGCTCTCGGCGAGGATGTGCTTATTGCATCTGATAAGAGCTGTGCCATAAGATTATCAGAGGCGACTGAAATACCGGGTGTCGCACTGGAAACTTTCAAGGGAGTCAAGGTCACCACCCTACTCGGTAAAAATTTAGGCATTATCGATGATATACAACTCCGTCCATCAAATTTGCGCATCGGCGAAATCATTTTCGAAGATGGAAAACGACTCGTTGTTGACCCATCTGAGATCACGATGGGCGAAGACGCCGTTTTGGTACCGGAAGATTACACCTCGAAGGTTGTGATCCAGGTTGCTGAATCGGAATCCCTAATGGGACGCTTAAGAAGCAAGGAAAGAGAATGGCGCAATACCATCACCGATCGCACGCGGGAAGTAGGAAAATGGATGAGTCGAACTATCCACTAGTAGTGGTTTAGCTGGGAACATCAATGGGTAGCGGACCTGGATCTTCCCAGTTCATCTCGTTCTCGTAACTTTTGCTCGACAATTGAACTGACTACAGAGGAGAGCATTTCAAACTGAGGATCTTTAAGTACGGCCGGTGATGAAGATTCCTTAACTTGCATTGCGTGTTGCATATACTGATCGATGTGACAAATTCTTAGCCATGTCTTCTCTCTAAGCGCCAGAAAAGTTGCAAGGCCTCCAAGAATGGCCAAACTAAGGCCGGAGATGGCCGTGAGATCGAATGAGATTACCCCATTACGCTGATATAGACTTATGCTCTGTATGATAAAGATAAACACGCCAAGGATGTGTGCTCCAAAGGCGAACGAACATAGAAGAAAGCTGAGGGCAATTAATCGCACGAATTTTATAGATTGAAGCATCAAGACAAGCAACTTGATCTCGACCAGTCTTCTTCCTTCATGATAAATGCCGATGAGATGAAGGCCTAACATTTTCTCGATAAGTTCCAAAGCTACGACCTTTTTGTTTTGCTTGCAAAGAGATAGCCAGTCATGGCTGAGATCACAACCGCAATTCCTAAAAACAACCATGGGTTTTTATGAATTGTCTGATCAATTTTTCGAGTAGTTTCAAGCAGCTTTTCTTTAGTTTGGGTTAGCGAGATCGGCGTCGACTCCTCTATTCCGCTCATCAGTTCAGTGAACTTTGTTTTATCATCACCTAATAAATTCTTAAATTTTAAAAAGTCATGTTCAATCATCGCACGAATTTCGTTTCCCCGAGATTCTGCCGCTTCATTTAGCACTTGTAATGCCTGATTAATCGATTCGGCTTTTTGTTCCGCTGGAATAATATGGGCCGCCTGCATTTGCTCTCCTTGGTAAAGGGAGCAAACTTTATCTTCTTTACCGACGCCAGTGAATGATGGAAGTCAACGCAGAGAATGAGCCCTATCGCGCTAGTACATATTGTTACTGTTACTGATAGCTTTTCTTTTAATCGAGCGCGATTCTCTTAGCAAAGAGATAACTTCTTCATCCGTAACCTGAGGGAAAGAGATATAATGCCGTCCTACTGACAAAAATGGTGCAGGCATATCCAGCACGCAAAAATCGTCAACCTTCGGCCTTAACCATTCCCACGCCTCTTCGGCACAGACTGGTACCGCGACAATCACCTTCAGTGTCTTATAGCGATGCAAATACTTCAACGCGGCCTTGAATGTTGCCCCTGTAGCAATTCCGTCGTCTACGAGAATAATGCTTTTATTATTTAACGCGATATGGGGCTTGCTCTCCCTCAGCTTTTTCGCCTGAAGAATTGCTAACTCTTTAGCATGAGCACACAGACGGTTTTCCTCTTCTTTTCCTAGCTCATAGTAGCTTGAAATGTTTTCATTTAAAAAAGCATCACCACCCTCGGTGACCGCTCCTAGCGCCAGCTCCTCATCAAACGGCGCACCGATCTTCTTGACGGCGACGATATCCATTGGAAAACTAAATTCTTTGGCAAGCTCATAGGCAACCGGTACACCGCCTCTCGGCAGGGCAATGATAAGTGGATTTTGCAATGTTTCGAATTTCTTTTTAAACTCTTTTGCTAAAGCTTGTCCCGCATGGCTTCGGTCTTGAAACATTTCTCAACTCCTCAGCAGATATTTGCATCCGATTTGCCCTTATGGGCCTCGGTGAAAATACTCAACAAACTCTTTCTTTTGCTCAAAATTAAGTTCTTTGGGAATTTCATTCCAGAGTCTCGCTTTTGTATCTTTGCTCAGAAAACTTCTGATTGCCCCTAAGAATCGCGGAGATGTCACGATCATTAATTTTTCAAAGCTATTATCAATCCTTGCCTTTTCAAGATAATCAGCAATCGTTTTAGCAAACCCCTTAACCATTGCCTCATGGGGGGTCGATTTTGGACGCAGCCCTTTTGTTCTGGGGTAGTTTTTATTATGAACGCGTCCTATATTAAAATCCCTTAGCTCCTTGTTATGCAGGCGACCTTCCATATTTACAAACTCATGGATAAGCGTAAGCTCATTGAGTGTAATTTCCGGAGATTCATAAATCTGGGCCTTTGTTGAATTTCCCACGATAACCCATACCTTGTCCCTTTCCTTATCCTTCATAAATACCTCCTGACACTGATTTGTATTATGCCGTAAATATTCTTCCCCCCCTACGACCACGGTGCTTCACAACAGTAATAGAAATCATATTATTTCCCGCAATTAATCTAAATCATTAGGGGCGTTGACAACTCTTAAATTGATATTGCCTCAATTTCGCGTAAGGTAATTATATTTTGTTTCGTAATAGATGGAGTAACGTAATGGCAGAAACAGGAAACCATCGTAAGCACCTTTTTAGCTGGGAGAATCTCGCCACGACAGATACAGCGATCGCTAAAAGATTTTACCAACGACTCTTTGGCTGGGAGGTTACCTACATTCCAACCGGAGACTATGGAACGCATTGTTTTTTTACTCTTGATGGAAAGGACATTTGTTCTTTTTCGGAAATCCCAGATTTCCAGCGCAAGCATTTTTCTACTCAGTGGGTACCCTATATTTCAGTCGAAAATATGGAAGATCTTGTTCATAAGGCGCAGAATGCCGGCGGCACCGTCCTCGTGCCGATCTCACCTGCTGTTGATGCCGGACAAACGGCCATGATTAAAGATCCTACCGATGCGATTTTTGCGATCTGGCGACCTCGGCAGCAAGACACTGATATCCATCGATCGCCGCCTGGTGCGGCCTGCTTTCACGAGCTTGTCACTAACAACATGGATTTAGCTGGGATGTTTTACGCGCAGGTATTTTCATGGAGTCCAAGAGCGGAGAATTTTGGAGATATTAAGTACATTATGTTCAACATCGGTAATGTCAATGTTGGAAGTATGATGGGTGTTCCCAAACAAAATGTTCATCCTCGCTGGATCACCTATTGGTGCGTGCAAGACTGCGAGAAAAGTTTGAGGAAGGCCATCGCGCTTGGCGGAACCCCGTGCAACACAGTCGAGATCATCAAGCGCAAAGGGCGCTATGCAACTTTGATTGATCCTCTCGGCGCTCTTTTTGGGATCATGCAACCCGAAAAGTAAATATTTTACAGAAGAGACCAATGGCACATAATTCTAAAGACAAAAGAAATAAAAACAAGATGCCTACTGAAACAAGGCCGCCACGAGGGTTTGGCGGAAACTTTATCATTATCTTTCTCGTCGTTACTGCAATATTTTACCTCTATGAATACTTTAACGCACGTAAGTATGTTGAGACTCTTCCCTATAGCCAGTTCATAGCCAACGTTAATGAGGGAAAGGTTAAAGAGGTAATTATCTCAGATACCAAAATCACTGGGGAATTCACCGACTCAAAGGAAAACAAGGCGCACTTTTTTTTAACCGTTCCGGTTAAGGATGAGCACCTCATCGAAACGTTGCAGGCCAAGAATGTTACCTTTCAAGGGGAAGTGGCCAGCTCCTTTTGGGGCAACATCCTTTCCTGGATCTTTCTAATCTATATTCTTTCGCTTCTCTGGTCATTGTTTTCACACAAGATGCCATCTGGCATGCAAGGAATCTTTTCTATGACAAAGTCAAAAGCAAAAGTCTTTGTGGAAAAAGACATCAAAACAACTTTCAACGATGTCGCAGGAATTGAAGATGCCAAGGATGAGCTGAAAGAAATTGTTCAATTTTTAAGCAACCCAAAACAATTTACTCGACTTGGTGGTCGCGCTCCTAAAGGGGTACTCCTTGTTGGCCCCCCGGGTACCGGCAAGACCCTGCTGGCGCGGGCACTTGCCGGGGAAGCAAAGGTACTCTTTTTCTCTATCAATGGCTCAGAATTTGTCGAGTTATATGTAGGCCTTGGCGCGGCCAGAGTCAGAGACCTTTTTGAACAAGCACGAAAGGCTGCTCCCTGCATTCTTTTTATTGACGAGATCGATGCTCTTGGCAAATCTCGCATGGGACACATCGGCCTTGGTGCTAACGACGAGAAGGAACAAACCTTGAATCAACTTCTGGCAGAGATGGATGGATTTGATGCTTCAACCGGGGTTATTATTCTGGCAGCGACGAACCGGCCCGAAGTGCTCGATCCGGCCTTAGTCAGATCTGGCAGGTTTGATCGTCAAATTTTGCTTCACAATCCCGATCAAATAGGACGTGAGCAGATTCTCAAAGTTCATATTCAAAAAATAAAAGCTTCCCCTACTCTCGATCTGCAAAAAGTCGCTTCGATTACCTCCGGATTTTCCGGAGCTGATTTGGCCAATCTAGTCAATGAGGCCGCAATTGTTGCCACTCGTCGAGGGAGTAAGGAGGTGGAAGAGCAGGATTTTTCCCTGGCGATGGAGCGCATTGTCGCTGGTCCGGAGCAAAAAAAGAAATGCATGAATGCCGATGAGAAAAAAAGAATCGCCTATCATGAGTTAGGCCATGCCACTGTATCACTGAGCTTAAAAACGCAAGACAAAGTCCACAAAGTTAGCATTATCCCGCGCGGCATGGGTGCTCTTGGGTATACCATCCAACGTCCGATGGAAGATCGCTATCTGGCAATTCAGGATGACATCCTAAAAAAAATCTGCGTTCTTTTGGGGGGCCGAGCATCTGAAAAAATATACTTTAATAATATTTCAACCGGGGCCGCGGATGATTTGTCGAAGGCCACGAATATCGCTCGTGCCATGGTCACTCAGTATGGGATGAGTGAAAAAGTAGGACTTGCCATCTTTGATGAGCAACCCGCACCGATGCTTAATACACCTTATCAACAATATGTGACTCGTCCAAAAAGTGAAATGACCAGTCAGTTTATTGATCAGGAGGTTCGCGCCATCCTTGATCATTGTTTCAAGCAAGCAGAACATGTTTTAGAGCTTAATAAAAATTTTATCAATGAAGAGGTTGTATTACTTTTAAAATCAGAAACTTTAAATGAATCTGAGATTGCCAATGCCTGGAAAAAATATGGAGTTTGAAGTTAATAATGAAAATGAAAATTCAAAAAAAACATTCACTATAATTTTCATTTCGTTTTCGCTATTGGCGGGATTTTTTTTAAACAATATTATCTCTCAAGAAAAAGAAAATACTGCCGCCGATGTCCAAGCTATTTTATCCCGAAAGATTAAAACTATGCCGGTGCTTTGGAGGCAGTTGCTCTTGTCAAAAAGAGCAACTGTTTTGGCCCCAGCGAGTGTCACAATCCCTGAGGAATCGACGCTTACCTCCATCTCTGAACAAACGACTGAAGAGCTCGCGCAATTTTTAGATTCAACCATGAAAAATATTGACGGCAATAATCTTTCAACCATTGAGAAAAATATTGAAGTCGCGGATACTATTATTGCGCGCGTACCGGATAGCTATTCGGCCTATAAGGCAAAGCTAATTTCCTTGCTTGTAAAAGAGGCCAAATTCAAGGTGGAAGTCGAAGATGATGAGATCAATAGCTTGCTCGAAATTATGGCGACCTTCGATGTCGCAAGCAGCGCTCAGGCCATCAAGGAGGCCATCCTGATTACCGGCACGGGTAATGAAATTCTTCAGCTGCAAGAGAAGCTTGCCGATCTGGCGATAGAAGAGGAGCAGCTCGCCCTAGAGTATGCTGCCTTGGATATTAATTCCCCCGAGGCGCGATTACTTGATGCAGAACAGGCGAAACTTCTGGCCGATGAGCAGGAACTATTCGAAAAAATTCTTGCCCTGGAGCATAACAATGCCGATGAACCATTATCAGGCAACGGTCTTAACGAAGATCTGGTGCATATTCCATTTCTGCGAGCACTCGCAAAAAATGATTTTGATGAAGTTCTCAGAATAGCACAGGACTTCACTGATCAGTTCCCAAACTCGCCTATTGGCTATTATTATCTAATTAAAACACTTTCGATACTCGGTCGGGATACAGAGGCGTTGTCCGTTATTATAAATTCCCCCCTCAGTAAAGATTCTCTCTTTAAAATTCAAGAAAATTTGGATAATTTCTCGGATAAGGATCCCCAGTTGTATTGGCAAATGTTGCGATTCTGATTGAAATTAAACACTCAATGAAATGATGATAGATGTATCTCGCATTTGATCCATCATCTATAAATTAATCAACGCTTTTTTTTTTCAATGATGACTAAAGGAGTGTTTATGAAGTTAGCGGAGCTAAGACCATGGCGTTCATCCCTTACTCCTGGAAGCGCGTGGCCTTTTACAAGTAATATCCCACAGGATGTTTTAGGGGTCGATCAGGGAGTCAATGATCTCATGCGAACATTTGCAGGAGATCGAGATTTTACCATTTCGTACTGCAATGATTTTAGGGCCTACCCCGCCATTGATGTTCGAGAATCAACCGATGGTTATAGTTTGGACGCGGATATCCCGGGCATTTCTGAAAATGAGCTAGAGCTCGAACTTCATAATAATATTCTTTCGATTAAAGGGGCAAAAACGCGAGAAACTTGCAGTCCTAAGGATAATTATGACCGATATATTCATCACGAACGTTGCCATGGATCTTTCTGTCGCGAAATCGCCTTTGAAAAGGAGGTCAATATGGATCTGATTTACGCAGACTTTAAAAATGGTGTACTCCATGTCGAACTTGTGAAGGCCCAACAATTAACCTCATAGCTGATCTCATGCTTCGTTTTTTTATCCTTTTATCTATTTCAGGATTGATGAATGCGCACGCTGACGAGCCATTCACTGCGGGCCTTAAGGCCAGGCTTTTGAGAAAATCTTTATTCAAAGAAAATGTCAAATTAATCAATGAACCTGGGGTGCGACAGTACTATCTGAAGAATGGCTTTACTCCCATATGGTATATTTCAGATAGTCTTTCGCAAAATGCTCTAACTCTGTTAGAGCGATTGCGACAGGCAAGACAAGATGGACTGCGTCCCCGTGAGTATCACATCAGCATCCTGAACCAGCTTCTCAGTCGTGCACCACAAGAAATCCAGGAGCGCATCAATATTGAATTGCTTTTAACCGATTCGTTTATGAGCTATACAGACCATCTTTTGCATGGTCGAACTCGGCCAGCCATTGCAGACCCGGAATGGCATATCAAACGTCCCGCAGGGCCCCCACCAGAATGGCCGCTGGACCAGCTTTCCGGGTCGAAACCCGTCACTGAGATTCTGGATGAAGCTGCTCCTCAGGAAGCGGCCTATTACCGCCTTAAAACTGCCCTCAAAAGATATCTCGAGATACGGGATTCGGGTGGGTGGAGTTGGCCTAAAGAGGGGCGATTTCTGAAATTTGGAGATCGAGGAAAAAATGTTCAAAAGTTGAGCAAGTTGCTCCATCTCACAGGTGATCTCATCGAAGAACCAAAAATTGTATCTCGAGGAGATGAGGAATGCGTTTTCGATAGTCTCGTGGGAAATGGCCTGAGGAACTTTCAACTGCGCCATGGCCTGGCACCAGATGGAACGATGAATGCGCCAACATCGAAAGCACTGGGTGTCTCGGTAAATGAGCGCATTATACAAATTGAGCTGAATATGGAGCGTTGGCGTTGGCTATCAAGAAAATTAAATCGCCCCGCTTTGATAGTCAATGTTCCGGAATTTAACTTAAAGGTTTGGGATGAAAAAGGAAGTTTGCTTGCCATGAGGGTGGTGGTTGGGCAACAGCTGCGCCGAACCCCGGCCTTTGAAGGAAGCATTAAAACAGTGGTGATTAATCCCAAATGGGTTGTCCCTGATCGCATTGCCGTCGAAGATTTGCTACCGGCAATCAAGCGGGATTTTCTTGTACTCAAGCGAAAGAAAATCCGACTCTATGGATGGAAAAATGCACGATTGGTGGAGCTTTCGCCTAAGGCGATAAATTGGCAAAATATCACCCCGGACACTTTTGATTTTCAACTAGTTCAAGATCCCGGACCTGAAAACGTTCAAGGCAGGTTCAAATTTGTATTTCCGAATCTCTTTGGAATTTACATTCATGATACTCCTGCAAAAACATTATTCGAGCAAAAGGCGCGGACTTTTAGCTCGGGTTGTATTCGGGTTGAGAATGCCGAAGCCCTGGCCGAGTATCTGTTAAAAAATGTTGAGGGAAAAAACTGGGAACAGATTAACAAGAATCTGGAAAAACCCATACCGCTGGAGATTTCACTGACATCTAATATTTCTGTATACCTGTTCTACTGGACGGCCTGGGTTGATGAAGATAATCTTCTCCAATTCCGCGATGATATCTACGGACGCGATACTCTGCTCAGGTCCGTGCTGGCATATTGAAACTTATTATGCCTACGATGAGAGGGTCTTTTCTTCTTGGTCTATATTATCAGGCCTCATCTCCCCTCGAAGAATTTCCACTAAAGCGTTCAGCGCATCGGTGGTGGTAAAAATTCCCAATAATCTTCCATACTCATCTTGAACCACGGCTGAGCCGATTTTATTTTTTGACATCTCAAATGCAACTTCACTGAGCGGTGTGCCTTTGTCGACGATATAAGGGTCCTCGGACATAATATCTTCGGCGGTGAAGTGGTTGCTTTGATCATATTTTGACATTAACAGAAGATCTCGCTGACTGATGATTCCGACAATCTCAGTTCCACGTAAAACCGGAATATGCCTTACTCCGCGCATATTCATCAGATCTTCAATATTCTGAATCGTCTCTTCAACTTGCACAGAATCATCGCAAGGGCTGGTGTATTCAAAAACGGTGATGTTATCTAAAGCTCCCGATTTCATCCTCACTCCTTAGATGATGTTGAAACAACAGATAGATGGTGGACTTCCATAAAATCAGATTCTAAGGAAGTCCGCCACCTTTCATTTTTACCGCACATTGGGTTTTCCCCAGTACGGCGAAGGGTAGGCATTTCAAACGCGGCATTCATTTTTTGCCTTTAGCTTAAGTCGACCTTACATTCACCAAAAGCATCTACTTGGCCTACGTTCTTCGCTTTGATAGTTTTACCTCAAAGCCGCCATTATCGCTTCCAGATACTCATACCTGAAAACGTCACCCTAGAGGCCCTCACTCGGTCAAAGGTTGTGCGTCCTTTAACGTTAAACGCTTCGCGGCCTCAGCTGCCCCGCTTATTCGCAACACAAAAGTTTCGCTTGTCCTTTGAAAGGACAAACTTGTCGTTGTGTTCGGTGAAAAGAAAAGGTCTCCCTTTCGCCAATTCAAGCGGTTCCGAGCTTTCTCCGACCATCCTTCTCGACATGTCATCCCTATATCCTCAAGAATCAGTTCACTGCACCAGTCTCATTCCTACGTGAACAGCACGGGCCTTCACCTCGTTTGAAAAAGGTTCGGCATTCTCCAGGACAAAAAAGTTTCACTCACGTTACAACCTGTCGATTGATCCCGGAAATTTCACAAATTTCCTTTTACACCAGCTTCAAACATGAAAGTCACCTTTCGTGTTTGTGGCGGAGATCGCGGAAACCATAAAACTCTTTTTCCGGCGGGACTTTCACCCGCCGATGGTCAGATAGCTTCGCTACCTTCAAACAATTACAACATTACGCCAATGAATTTAAAAAACAAGCTGAATGATGTTACGGAGAAATGTGCGATCTATCACTTGTTACAGAGGGGGATTGGGATGTCACAAGCGTCGTTATTTCGCCTCCTGGTTCGGCAATTGTTACATTAAAATGATATTCATTTTCAATGAGGAGTTTAAGATGCTTTAGCGATCTATTCTCGCCGTGATTTAGAATTATTAACTTCGGTTCTTTTTTGAGCTTGCCCAGCCACTCGAGAATATCAAGATAATCTCCATGGGCCGAGAGTCCGTCTATATTAAAGATATCTGCCTTAATAGGTATCTCTTGATGATGGATTCGAATCGTTTGAATCCCATCCAAAATTAAACGCCCCTTTGTCTCCTCCGCTTGGTAGCCCACAAAGAGTATCCCATTTTCAGGATGCGGAAGCCGGTCTTTCAAGTGGTGCATAACTCGCCCACCTGTAATCATGCCTGATGCCGTAACAATGATCATAGGTCCGCTCTGCTTGGAAATTCTTTTGCTTTCTTCAACCGATTTTGTCTCATGATAACTCGGGGGAGCAATAGGAGAGAGAAGTTGCTCATTTTCAATTTTAAGAATGTGATCTTCCTTATTATGTAAGTAAATATAGTTAGCAGAAGAGGACATTGGGCTATCCACAAACACTGGTACTTCCGGTATTTTTTTATTTTGCATGAGTTTGTTTATCAAAAATAAAACTTCCTGAGTGCGACCGACACTAAAAGCAGGGATAATGACGACGCCATTTCGATTAAGTACGATCTGTAGATAACGCTGCATACTTTCTTCAGGAGTGACTCGCACCTGAACACGGTCACCATAGGTCGACTCGAGGATTAAATAATCTGTCTCATCTATTGCGACGGGAGCGCGCAAAATTTGCGAACGGCCACTTCCAATATCGCCAGAGAAGGTTATTATCTTAGAAATGTCTTGCTCAAGGAACTTCAATTGGACAAAAGAGGAGCCAATAATGTGGCCCGAACGCAAAAAACGGAGCTGAAGGTTTTTCCCTAATTCGTTCCATTCATCACGCGGAAGAATTTTAAATAGAGTCAAAACATTTTCAGCATCCTGCGTGTTGTAAAGTGGCAAGGCCGGTTTATGCCTGGAATGTCCCGTTTTATTAGCATAGGCGGCATCCTCTTCCTGTAGATGGGCCGAATCTTTTAACAGTATTTCACATAATTCGAAGGTTCCTTTAGTGCAAAAAATAGGACATCGCATGCCTTCGCGATAAAGTTTTGGCAACAATCCAGAGTGATCGATATGAGCATGAGTTAAAATTACAAAATCAAGTGCTTTTGGATTAAAATCAAGATTCCAATTTCTCAGACGATTCTCTTTTGAGCCTTGAAAGAGCCCTGCATCGACAAGGAATTTTATATTCTCATGTTCGCATAAGGTTTTACTGCCAGTAACAGTTCTAGCTGCACCCATGAATTTGAGTTTCATAATTTACACCGATAAAAAAATCGGGCCTACTTCTTTGAGTCAGGCCCGGAAAGCAATTATTGACGAATTTCTATCGATTTATGCTTAGGTACTTCAATGTTTTGCTTTTTAAGCTCAATATGAAGAACACCATCTTTTAATTGAGCATCAATGTTATTCATATTGATTTCGTCACCAAAGGATATTTTTCGAGAAAACGGCCCATGGCAACGTTCAGAGCAGATATATCCTTTTTCTTTTGTCGGATCCTCCTTTATCTCACCTTTGATATAGAGTGAATTGTTCGCGACTTCAATTTCAACATCCTTGGCCGTTAGTCCTGGAAGTTCCGCATCCACGCTGTAACTTTCGGGTGTTTCCTTTACATCTATAGATGGAAATGCTCTCGTTCCGTAATCCAGCCACTGAGAAGAGTCGAAATCTGTCTCAAAATCTCGCATGAAATCATCAATATTTGACTCAAAGGTATCCGCATCAAAGCCCCGGGAAAATGGCCAAACTGAAGAAAGTGCGGACGACCGTGGAGAACGCCAAGGTGTCAATTCAGAGAATTTCATAAATACTCCTTTGTTCTTATTTTCAAAGAATTAATCATATTCATTTATATCTTAATGTAAGATTCTCAGATACAGTGGTAGTCACTGACGAGAGTGTTTTTTTTGCTTCACCAGTACTGTCATATTCATTTGTCGAAAGTGACTTTAAATAATTTTATATGCCTGTCCACTAATCTCTCTGGATAGTTTCTTACAGAGTTGATAAATATTCGCACCATCCTGGATTGATTCAATGACGCTGTTTAAGCATGACACCTTCAAGCTGCCATGAAGAGTTTGGCTGTTTTTCTTCTTTTCAATTTGCAACTGTATCTTGCCATTCTTAGGAATTCTTTTGTCGAGCATAATCAATTCCTGGCCTACAAAGTTTTTTTCCGTATTATCCAAATTAACTCCCAGTAATTCCAAATCGTACTCTAAATTATTTTGGCTTCCTTTCTTCACACTTTCAGTCATCTTACCCTCCATATAAAACTTACCTCATCCTTTGAGGTAGAAGCACGTTTTTCCATTGTAGAGATTCCATAAAAAAGACCGGCATAGCATCATTCTCAAATACCACCCTGATCTTGCCTACGAGCAAAATCAATCTGCAAGCTGATCAATACTGTATATTGGCATACTCATGCAGCTTCGCTCTGTTCTTAAGATATAAATATTTGCCTTTTTGCGAAATCAGTCCCTCTTCCTTAAACTCGCTTAAGGTCCTTATTAATGTTTCCTTAGCAACCCCGATCATTGATGCCATCTCATCACGAGTTAGAAGGATATCGAGCTTTTCATGCTCCTGTCCCTCTTCACTTTTTCCATAATCTTCCGACAAAGAAAGGATCAGCTCTGCCAAACGCTCTCTTACGTTTTTCTGAGAAAGAGATGAGATTCTATTCGTGGATGTATGAATTGCGCGTGAGAGACGATCAATGATGTTTATCACGACCGGTTTCTCCTTCAATACAGAGGTGGTAAAATAGTTTTTATCAAAAAAACAGACCACCGAATCTTCAACTGCTTCGGCAGAGGTGGAATATAATTGTTTTTCGAGGATAGAGTTAAGTCCGATTGTATCACCGGACGTCGCGATATCGACTATAGTGCAGCTGCCATTTGAGGTCAGCTTGGAGATCTTTATTTTTCCCTTGCACACCTCAAAAAGGCCATAGTTCGGCGTCCCTTCAAAAAATAGTGTCGTTCCTTTCTTATAAAAGTTTGTGACCTTATTCTTTGATGCCGAATCCAAAGCATCACTTGTGAGATTGCAAAATAAAGAATTCTTATATGCATCACAGTCTCTGCAATGCACTGTTGTTTCTGGTCTACTGCTCATGTTTCCTCCTGATAATTCCGTTAATAAATGTTTATTCTTAAAAATCTTTTGCTCCCATTGACTCTCATCATTTTCGTGCTATTCCACATAAATCAAATATGCATGTAACAATTGCTGAGTTCAAAGTTTACTAAGATTAAATAATTGTATGGGAATTACAGAGAATGGTAATCGAAACCGTCATGCTCATTATTGCATTTTAACGAGTTCCGGTTTGTATTTCGTCATAATATCCGATGCACCTGCATCTCCAGATCCATGTTCTTAATCAAGACCATGACAAAGGCGTGTCATATTCATTAAATTTCAGGCAGTGTAAATCTTTCTTGCAGGTAATTTATTTTGCGAGGATGTGTATGGGATACTCGAATAGAACTATACCTAGGCATGATCAAAACACTGATTTATTGCCAGAGGACTTCGAAGTTAAATCGCCAAGAATTAATCTAAAAAAAAGACAATGCGTGGAGTGTGGACGAAATTTTACGCCGTCTTTGAAGATTGATTATTGTTGCAATCAGTGCAAATTGGAAAATAGTCAGATGTTTGCAGAATATTCTGATCTTGGACGTTGACTTCAGCAATTTAGTCAGTCATCCGTTCGTGGGTTTTGCTTTTGTATTTTTCACATTGCTGTTTTGCAAGCCTCACATGCTCCTCAGTTTCCAAAGGCTCTTCCAGAATATCCATGGCCTTCAGGTAGCTTTGAAGAAAGGTGGCCGACATTGATTGAATCAAGACTCCAAGTAACTCCTGATCACTGTTTTTTCGTGGCAGTACCTGCTCGCTAATGGAAATTTTGATGACGTCATCATCATCAAGAGCAATACCAACGATATTGTTCGCGTTATCCACATATTTGCAATGCAGGCCTTTTCGAAAGGTGTCAACGTAGAATTTGAACTCATCGCGCTTGGTTAACTCTCGCTTGGCCCTGGCCTTTTCTAATTTTTTCCAGGTTTCAGAAAGAATAGCACTTTGGGCCGCCTTCAAATCCTCAGCGCTTGTAAAAGGTGTGCCTTTGAGCTTTGCTTTGGTGATATTCCTGGCCCCGATGTTTACGGGTTCCGCTGCAGATTTTTTATTTGTTTTTCGCATTTTAATGTCACTGTAAAATATTGTAGTCTTGCCTGAAATATTTTACGTGATATGAATATTTCAGACAAGTAAAATAGATTTTTCTGACTATGATCACCATATTTTCTTTGAGCGATCATTTATATTCCGGGTGAAGGTAAAGTAATTTTCAGTAATTATTGTAAATATTTCGCAATTATTACATGTTGCAATCTATTTTCCATCAACGATTGGAAATATGCGTCTCTTGATATATTTCCCAACAAAGCCTCAAAGATCGAGGTGAGATGTACAATGTCGATTGTCTGCCGATGCGACTTATACAACTGCTCAATTCAAAACAGCGGTATTTTTCACTGCCTGATTTAAAACATTTTTGCACCTGATGATTTGCGAAGAAGGTTTGAGCAGTATCATCAGGTCAAAAGTTATTTATCAACGTAATTTTATTTTTTTCCAATACGCTTATCATGAGTCGAAAAAGAAGCGATAACGATGAGGTCTTGATATGATTTTAAACGACGTTACATCAGCAGTTCCAGTCATGCATTACCTTGATTCTCTTGGAATTTTTGCTAGCAATGAGCTTTTTTTGCATCATATAGATAGAAGCAAGTGCAAAGTCTGCAGATCATTATATATCACCGACATTAATAAGGAAGGCATTTGCAACTATTGCAAAAGCAAAAGACTATTTTTACTAAATTATCTTGGCCCAACAAAGTGATCTGCCGACTTATCGCAATTGATTTTCGACATGAAGGCACTATCTAAAACTCACCTTGCACCATCACAACCGCCGACCAACTGAATGAGCAATTACAATTTTGCCGATGATCGATATAATTACCAAGCTCTGCAAAGCCCATACAATTATTTAATCTTAGTAAACTTTGAACTCGGTAATTACTGTGTCTGTGTTTGATATAAATGACAGACCATAACTGAGGCAGGAATTGCAAAAGATAATTTTATTTTATTAATCTGTTTCTAAGTTGGAGGAGAAATGAGTACAAAACAAGAAATCCCCGCACACTGCAAAGACTGTAGCACGCACAAAAAATCGTTATTTTGTGACTTAGCACCTGAGGCACTGGATGTCGTATCTAGAAATAGAGTCACAAATTTTTACAAAAAAGGAACAACACTTTTTTTTGAAGGGACGCCCAATTACGGCCTTTTTGAAGTTTGCTCCGGCAAGATAAAGATTTCCAAGCTGACCTCAAACGGCAGCTGCACAATCGTGGATATCGCCGCCAGTGGAGACACTATCGGTCTTAATTCAATTCTGGCACAGCAACTCTATTCAACGACGGCCGAAGCCGTCGAGGATTCGGTGGTCTGTTTTTTTGACAAAAATTTCTTTACTTCCTCCGCACTGAAGGAAAAAGCTATTGTGATTAATATAATTGATAGACTTTCAAAAGAAATTCACAATTCTACTAATCGTATATCCTCACTCTCTCAGAAGAACGTAAGAGAGAAATTGGCAGAATTAATTTTGACGCTATCTGAAAACTATGGTGGAAACGATGGAGACAGCAATACCGAGAAACTCGATATTTTACTGAGCCGTGATGAGATGGCTTCGATGATCGGTGTTGCAAAAGAGACACTCATTCGGACCTTAAGTGACTTCAAAGATGAAGGCCTAATCACCCAAAAAGGCAAATATCTTTACCTGCAAAACAGAACCAAACTAAATCAATATGCCAACTTGCAATATTAGTTAAGATATATGGGTGGGGTTATGGCCGTACTACAAAGCCCCACTCAATTTCTACCAGCTGGTCCTGCAGCATCTGCTTTGGCACACTGGTAAAAGGCCCGGACATCGTTATCGCGTCAATCGCAATATTGTCGATTTCTGCCAGACCGGACGATTGGAGAACCTTCATTCTAAAAACATTTCCCTCCTCATCAAGAGTAATCTTAATCAGTGTCATGGTCTGATTCGCTAGAATTACTTTTCTGCCATGGGCATAATACCTTCTAATCCTTTCATCAAGCAATTTTTCCCAGTTTGGTTCAAGTCTCTGCCGCATCCGATTGTAAAAACCCCAAAACTTATATTCGTGCGTATTCAAATTGGTTCCCTCGCCGACGTTGACTCCTTCGATATAATCATTATTTCTCCCCTCGCTGTTTTTCGAGAGTCCAACCGCTAATGCCTGATGATTTGTAATTTTTGCCATCGCAAATTGATCGAGATTCTTTGGTTTCCTTATAACAAGATCCGCCATCTTGAGAGATTTTAATTTTTCCATTCGATTACCTCTGTCTTTTTTGGCGGAAGGTGGCCCTTGCGCTCGAAATTGACCGATCTCCTGTGGTATCGTTTCTTTCTCATAGGTCTGATTTTTTTCACCATAAAATCGACTCGAGGAAGGCGCAACTTCGCGACCAGTTTGCTCATTGTTAACAATCTGCCTTTTTTTATTTCTCATACTCTGTCTGGGAATTATTTCGCGACTTAAAAGGACGACCTTGAGAGTATCTAATAATTCAGAATTTAAAGAATGTAATGTCGGATCTGATTTAACCCAGAAAAGAAAACATAGATGCAAAACCAATGATACGAATATAAAGTAAAAGAGCATTCTTAATTTTTCATGCCTGGGCATTTTATTAATCCCATTTATGAGCTCAATACCCTTTATAATTTTCAAATTAGTCTGATCGTTTAACAAGGCATCTACTTAAGGGGTAGGATGATACAACTCATAAGATAGAACGTACGATCATGCTTATAAAAGTGGGGTACGGTTGCGTTGCTTTCGGTAAGATACATGCATCCCAGTAAGGAGCACAAAATTATCATTCGCAAAATTGTCATAATCCACATGGTGATAATTCCTTAATTATTGCCAAATCTCTGACAACATAAATATTAAGATTCCACCATATTCACAATGACCGATAACAAAGGCCACATTGATCTTTAACGTACAAAAAAGCGAATACCTTCAAAGATATTTACGGTGACCTTCCTCATTATCTCACCGTTTTTCATTCACAGACACCGCACTCATTAATCATCTCCCAGTGCCAAAATCAAACGTATAAGTATCTCGGATCAGTTTTGAAGTGAATTATAAATCGTTAACAAGGATGAATTATGTCTGAAATGAATTCTGGCACTAAAATCTTTGCAAAGGATTTTGTTCTTAATAATTTTCCGTTACCTCTTCGTGGACAAGCTGGATTACAACATGCGGCAGATCTATTTCTAGAGCACAGTTCAAAAATTAAGCTTCACGAGGATACTAATTATCTTCTTTATGTTTCACAAATCTGCATTGCTCTCGCGCTCTTAATGCTGCTCTTACCGCTAATGATCATAATTTTCGCTGCAATCAAACTCACGTCACGAGGTCCGGGAATTTATAGTCAGAAACGAGTCGGAAAAAATGGTCATGAATTTTTAATCTATAAATTCAGAACCATGGTGTTGAATGCCGAAGAATCAAGTGGTGCCATACTATCCTGGCAAGGAGATCCACGAATAACCGCGTTGGGAAAATTTCTTCGCGCAACCCATCTCGATGAACTTCCACAGCTAATAAATGTACTTAAGGGAGAGATGTCATTTATTGGTCCGCGCCCTGAACGGAAGGAAATAATCAAAACATTTGTTGGGCAGGTTAAAGGATACAACAAGCGTTCGGTCGTGCTTCCAGGCATTACAGGACTAGCTCAAATATGCTGTCCTTATGATGCCACCCCAGAATTAAAGTTAAAGTATGACTTGTACTACATTTACAACAGATCTTCCCTTATCCTTAATTTAATGATTCTTTTTTATACCATTGGAAAGTTCTATTATGGAATCGTCGGTGATACTTCTCGACAGCAGACGTGATCGCATGTCGTCAGACAGATGGTTTCTACTATCCTTGGAATTATTTCTGGCCAGTGCATTAATCGTAAACCACTGCGAGAGCAAAGAAGAGCCCAGTATTATCTACACAAACATTAGAAGTGATACGGTCGCCAATGATGTAAGTATGCGATCGCTCACTATCAAGTTTCAAAACAATAGACGAAATATCTTCTGGCCTTATGCTGATTCTAAGCAAGCTGCCTTTGATTATGGCTTTTCGATGATTCAGAATAACGGGAATACCGCAGATTATGCTTTTGAGGGGCAACATTTTGCAGGTCTTTTTGGAAGAATGTTTACGCCTCAACATTACGTTACTTTAACCCTTGGCTCTCACACATTAAAAGATGACCATCTAGAGAATAACTCTTCTGAGCACAAGCTTGTCACTCAAGGACTCGACTACGCTTACTCCCGCGATCTTTTGCAGTTTAATTTCAGCTTCAATAAAGATTATATGTATAGTGGTCTTTTTTTACCTGCCGGTGTTGATGAAACTTTGGTTGAAAATAAACTTACCCTCATGGCTAAATTAAAAACAGAAAACAACCTTGAATGTTCCATCTCTGCAAAACACAGCTTTCTAAGTGATGGTAATCAGTTTTCATCTTTACAGACCGCAGTAATGGGAGAATATGAGATTTCCCCTATTTCCATCTCCGCTGGCGGGAGTCTAAATTACGGTCAAAGCAGATATGTCACATCAAAGTACCCTTCTCCCTGGTATATCCTTGGTGCCGGCGCACAGGTCGGCGCAAACTATTTCGTCACTGACTATTTTGTATTGTCCTCAGGATATTCCTATACACGTTTTATTGATTATCTTAAGGTGAAAGGCAATGAAATAAGTAAGCTTATTCAGGTTCAATTTGGAGATAGAAATTCACTTGAAACAACTCTGTCTTATGTCAGGATGGATTCAAAAAGCCTAGGTGAGCAATGGTATGATAATCAAGTTAATTTCGCGCTTAATTTTTCAATTTAACACTACCGCATTCGTTGCATGGAGATGAAATGAATTCCTTGGTTGTTCGCAAAATTGTGTTTTCACCAGATGATCTTGAACTCAAGGCAAACTGGTACCGGCTCTCTCAGCAAGTCAGCCAGAAGGGCCTTGCGATAGATTATATCTGGTTTAAAAGTTCTTCAGAGGCATGTCGTGCGCTTGCCATTAAGACAGAAGTGTTAGAAGTACGAGACCCCAAGACTGATAAGGTTGTCGCTCTTTTGCCATATCATATTGAGAAGCAACGCCTGTACCGTATTTTTCACGTCAAAATGCTTCATCTCATGCAATTTCATAACCAATATGGCGATCACTATGAGCTTCTCATCTGCCCTGCATACTACTCCGAGACAATGAAGGCACTGGTATGCTGGATGTCTGAAAATAATGTCGATCTTTGCCTTTCTAAAAGCATGTCGTCAGATGCCAAGTTAACCGCTTTAGTTTCTTGCTTCCGCGGAACACCTCTGCTCACGGCAATCGAAAGTACAATTCCATGCCCCGCTATTCGCCTGCCGACTCAACACAAATACCAAGAATGGAGTGACGGTAAATTCAAGAGAATCTTGCGATATAAAAGAAAACTTGAAAAGTCATTCAAAGTTTCTTATTCGTCAATTACGGCCCATGACGAGCTGCCTGAAGTTTTATCCCATTACAAAAGAATGCACTCCAAACGCTTTGGTAAAAATGATTCGTCTAGCTCCATATGCTCAGATCCTTTGCAATTCCTTTTTCTTCAACGCCTGCTTCATAATGCAACTGATGATGGAACCTTAAGGGGCAGCTACATCAAGCTTGATAACAACATCGCGGCGGTAGAGTTCTCCTTTCTTATTAATAGAACTTTATTCGCTTACACGGCAGCCTTTGACGAACAGTATTCCGCATTTAGAATCGGAACAATACAGATGCTTCTCATGGTTGAAAGGGCCATAGCGGAAGGCTCAGATATCTTAGACCTGCTTCAAGGTGATGAAGGCTACAAGAAATTCTGGGCGAATGAAGTCAACTTCGACTATAACTTAGTCCTCTTCCCCAAAAATACTTATGGATATTTTCTTTTTTTAGTTACACTTCTTCGCGTACCTTTAAAGAAAATGGTTCACGTCGCTAGCACGCTTAAGGTTTTATTATCTAAAATCCCTATGGTTTTTTTAGGGCCATTCAAAGCGAAGATGAGAATCATTAAAAGTATGTAGATATCTTTGTAGGCTGCTGAAATTGTCAGCGCATTTACAAAAAGGCACGCCAACATCGCTGAGTTAACGACAGCTCGCTCACGGTCCTCTTTCCACGTCTCTAGGATGGCGATCACTATGATTCCCAAGAATGTTGTGTACAAAAAAAACCCTAGGATGCCAAGTTCGCTGGCAATTTTCAAGAAAGTATTATGCACTTCATACGGTGCTGCTTCCGACTGGAAAGGCGGATATTGTGAAAAGGTATAGTAATGAGCAGAAGAATTATTCCAGCCTACACCGGCAAATGGATACTCAATAAATGTTTTCACGCCCGCCTTAAGCGTCTTTAGCCTGTCCAAATTAGATGTATCGGCCATGTGATTAAAACGTGTTAAAATTTCACCGCCGCTTGAAAATATCAGAGTCATACAAATCACGACAAAGCCTAATAAGATATTTTGCAATCTTAATCTCCACTTAAGAAAAATCATCATTATCGCGCTTGTAATGAACAGGGCAATTATCCCCATGCGAGACTGATTCATGACCGTACATACAAAAAACAGCAAGAGGATAACAACATAGACGAGACGCATCGCCAACTTTTTTGCGTTTCGATATTCGAATCCAGCAAGCGGGATACATAGGGTAAAATACATGCTTAAAAAATTTGGATCGCCATTTTTTATACGGAGTAATGGTCGCAAATCGTACTCACGAACTTCATGGAGAATTTTGTAACGATATAGAAATATTACGCCAAGGACCGTAAATGAGAAAAGAACCACCTTTATCAGCTGCTCATGCCTTTGCGTCGTCTTTATATAGTATATGATCAACGGAGAGAGCAAAATTATCTTGCAATAACTTCTATACTCCCCTTCCATAATTACACCGAGATAGTCATTATTGGCGATTGAGGACAAAAGCGGAAGGATAATGGCCAACAATGCGAGCATGAGCGCTTTTAGAAAGGCCGAGACGTGCATTATTCTTGCCTTATGGAAAAATATTTCATCAATAATGGCCAGCACTACGGCGCTGACCACGCATCCTATTTCCATTGGAAGATTGCTGAGGGCAGTAATTTGAAGATGAATCGTCGTAATGATTAAAAATATATAGATATAAATGTATGTCAAAGGATCAAAGAGGTGAAAAAAGCTCGCTCTATTCATGAATACGCGAAATTATGTAGTAGAAAAATACTCCTACCAATAATCCTGTGACAGTTGAGAAGAGAATGAGCAAATCCCATCGGGGCCAGATTGGGTGTGCGGGAATATAGGGAGTATTTATCACCTTGAGAAGTGTCTGACTTTGAATCGTCTGTAAGACACTTTCAACATATAATTTTGCCTCGGCATCATAGGCAGCGCTAATTCGCCCTTTGAGGAAGGAATTCATCGCACCATTCCGATTATTTCCAAGGTCCTGTTTTAATGCGACAGTTTTTAAATGTAAGGCATTTAATGAGGCATCATTTCGCTTGAACATGACCTCATCGTACAATGCTTTGAGGCGATCCATGAGAATATTGACGACTTCCTTGGCCAGCGCAGGATTACTATCGGTGACGGTAAAGATAAAGATATTCGCATCGCCACCTGTATATTGAACTTTAATCGATTTTTTCAAAAATGCGATGTAATTGGACATAGTATCCTCTTGGGCCATTTTAGGAAGTTTTAGAGAATAGCTGTGCAGCCGCTGCCTTAAAATTTCAGATTGTGCAATTATTTGCTGAAGTAAGGAATCTTGAAGCAACATATTTTTCATAGCAAGACCATCGCGAATCCAGACCCATCTATTCTGAGTCTCGGGCATGAAGTTTGACACAGGAGGTAAGGTCGGACGCATAATTCCGATGGACCCGGTGACTTCAAAAAGCGGCTGAGCGACAAGACAATAAACAACACTGCAGATTACCGCCAGAATTGCAAAAAATGGTATGGGCCAGAACCTTCTAAATTGGGTCATTATGCCTCACCTTGTAATTAGATGCCGCTCTTTTTTCCATGGGATGCCCTAAATGGAAATGACGATATCTAACGACTGCATTGATCTGAGTCAAGGCCCATCCTTACAAACACGGCTAGTGTTTATCGCATTGCAATTTTGAGGAGTGTGCTCCCGATGAAAATATCATATGCCTCGGCACAAAGCGCCCATGACAACTACTACTCGTTTCTCAAAGAACATATTTCCATCCATAAGCTGAAAAATATCTGCGAAGTCGGTGGAGGCTCTAACCCATCACTTCCGCTCGATTTTATCAAGCAAAATAATATTCAATACACACTCCTCGATATTTCTCAGGAAGAGTTAGATAAGGCGTCCGATGAGTTTCATAAAATTCAAGCCGATATTATGTCCCAGGATATTGGCAAACTGGATTCTAACTTTGATTTTGTTTTTAGCAAGATGGTGGCAGAGCACGTAATAAACGATAAAATATTTCATAAAAATATTTATCGCCTCCTGGCCGAAGGTGGATATGCTTTTCACTTTATTCCGACCTTGTGGGCCCCACCCTATATTGCAAATCTTCTTATCCCAGAAAAACTGGCCTACAAACTATTGCTTTGGATAGACCCTAATAGAAATCGTGATGGTCACTTCCGAAAATTTCCTGCCTACTACAAAGGATGCCGTGGCCCAACGAAAGGCCAGATTCGAAAGATAAATTCATATGGATTTTCGGTATTAGAGTACCTTGGGTTTTATGGTCATGCCTATTATTATGAAAAGATTCGACCGTTGAAATGGCTACATAATATTCTGGCAGCTTTTTTAATTCAACATCCCATCCCATGGCTTACAAGCTATGCCTATGTCTTACTTCAAAAGCCAATGGGCCTAAGACGGCCCTCTCATTGAGCATAATCACTGGCGAACCCTCTCTGAATCATATTCTAAACCCACATTTTTTCGCATAATCACCTCGCACAAACATTTAATGAATTTTTTTGATGATGGAGTCGTACAATGTTTAAGTTTTTAATACTTGCGTTTTATCTTAGCGGTTGCAATCTCACTGAATCGGCAAAATACCGGGTGACTGATCTAATTGAGTACAAGGCTGCTGATAATATAGAAAGTGACGTCATTAAAGATGAAATGGTCGGAAATATTACGCTAGATCTTAAAACCGCCGGAGCCAAGGGAAGCATTAGTCGGGAGTTTTATGGCACCCAGTTGTCTCCTTTTACACCTTATCCGAGTACCGATGCAGTTCAAAAACTCAACCTCGGCACAATTCGCATCGGCGGAAATCTATATGATACCTACAACTGGGAAAACGGTTTGACTTTCCTTGCCAGGGGGACTTACAAAAAACTTGAATCATATGAAGAAGCGATTAATAAGGTACGCGAGTACGGGGCAGAACCCATCATGCAAATTAACCTTCTCGGTCAAATGCCTGTGTATACGAATGGTCGTATCGGAATGTCAAATGCCGCAACGGCACAATCCGCGGCTGAATTCATTGCGCACGTTAATGGAGAATTAAAATTAAACTTAAAACACGTTTGTCTTGGAAATGAATTTGATCAATGGGCCGACACCCATGCTGATATCTGGCCTTTTAATGACGCTCTGTCTGCCGACGATTATATTAACAGATATATCGAGTACGCAGTTGCAGTTCGAGATGCGCAAGAAAAAATATCTGGAAACGCGAATGATATCAAACTCTGGGGACCGGAGATCGCAAATTCCTATGCTGACTGGCAAAGTGGAAATATGAAGAGAGACTGTGAGTGGACGTCGATACGGGGAGTTATGAAATGTAGCTATGGAAATGGGGCCTTTGACCATTTTCTACCATATTTTTATCATAGACTTAAAAATGCAGAAAACGATACCTCGATAAATCCGAAGGGTCATAAACTTCTCGACTACGCAAGTTTTCATTACTATCCAACCTTTAGAACTAAAGTAAGCGATCCTAACTCCATTATTGTGGACCGGGCCGGTCGACAAATGGTAAATGAGATGCTCGAGTCAACCCAGCTTTTCCACGCAAGCGACTATGTAAATATCCATGATCGTGGATCGTACATGAACTTTAAGCCAAACTTATTTAACCGGATGCGTGCCTGGAAAAACGAATACTATCCTGAGGCAAAGCTGGTACTGTCGGAATTTGCAGTCGATTCGTTAGACACAACTCCGAACTATCATCCCATCGTCCGACCACTCTATATGGCCGATATGATTGGAATCGCAGCGAATAATGGAATTGATAATTTTAATCGTTCCTTTTTAAATACCTATCGTCCAAGGCCAATTCCCTGGGCATTACTGCTCGATAATGCTCCGACAAACCTCGGAAATATGTACAATCTGTTCACAGAATATTTTCTTGGAAAACTTCTTGTGGTCGAGGATACATTTCATGACAAGGTAAATTCTTATGCAACAGTTGGCGACACAAGCATAGCTCTGTTTGTTGTCAACAAAAGCGCGAATGATCGAATGGCAAAAATAAACGTAAATGACGGCGCAACAAATCTTACGACGTTTAATTATACCTTAAAACCATGGGGAATGACCGTATTTCGCATACCAAAAGAAAAACCTGGCGCTGACAATATCAAGATAATTGAATATGGAGCTAAAGAAATGGGAATTGCTGTTGACTCTCATTATCAATAAGTAAAAACAATGCACCCTAATGTTTTACATGTCGTTGAATACTTGTACCAGGGAGGAATTGAACGTTTCCTATCAGAGATCGCCAGAATGGTCCCGGATTCAGCTTTACAGCAAACCTTTTTCGCCTATGAGATGAGTGACTTTTCTGGCGCTGCACGGGAAATAAAACAAGCGGGAAAAGATGTGCGCATTTACAAAAAAGAAAGTGGATACGATTTTGAACTTGTTAAGGAATTGTCACGGGTCATAAAAGAAAAGCAGATTGAGATCATCCACACCCATGACTTTGGGCCCGTGGAATATGCAGTTGCTTTAAAAATCTTACACCCTCGTTTGGTCTTAGTTCATACACAACATACTTTGCATCATTTTGTAACAAATAAGAAGTACGTGCTTTTTTTTCAGGCCGCGAGTTATTTTTATCATAATGTGATTGCTGTATCTGAGCACGTCAAAAATATTATTTCCGCTAAATGTAAATTTATGCGAGGTACACCGACAGTCATTCATAATGGTGTGGATGTTAAACGATACTTGCGATTACCTGATAAGGTAAACCTTTCAGCTAAATTAAACTTAGTTTCTATCTCCAGAATTTCCAAGGAGAAGAATCTCGAACATATAGTACAAACTTGTTTTAAATTAAAAGAGCGCAACATCGACTTTCACCTACACCACGCCGGCGCAGGAACCCAAAAGGAAGTTGAATCCCTGGTGCGTCTTATCGACAAATGTGGGCTCACACAAAATGTAACGTTGCATGGCCATAAGGATGATGTGCGAGATGTGCTTAAGCTAGGAGACATTTTTATCTCAAGCTCACTCACTGAAGGCCATCCCATTGCAGTACTGGAGGCCATGGCCAGTGGAAAACTGTGCCTATGCAGTCAAATTCCGGCGCATGAGAAAATTTCCCCACGCGGGCTTATCATTTTTAAACTCGACGATTCTGAGCATTTGCTTGAGACCTTGCTTGCCGTGAAAGCTGGAAGGTACAACTTAGAAATGAAAAGAGAGAATGCGAGAAAAGATATAGATGAAAAATATACCCTCGCTCAAATGATCAATCGCTATCTTGATGTTTATAGCGCTTCCAAGAGGAATTATGAATACAATCGCACTTAGCTTTGATGTTGAAGACTGGTTCTGTGTACAAAACATGAAATCCATTTTTCCATTTAAAGAGTGGAGTAAATGCGAACTCAGGGTTTACGAAAATACAAAATATATCTTATGGTGTCTGAAAAAGCACAATGCAAAAGCAACCTTTTTTATACTAGGCTGGATCGCAGAGCGTTTTCCTGAATTGGTCTCTGAGATTGCAGTCGAGGGACATGAAATCGCCACCCATGGCTATTCTCATACTTCCATTCTTCAGATGACAAAACAGGAATTTCAAAAAGATACTGAAAAATCAATCACCATTTTAAATAACATTATCCAACAACCGATCAACGGATTCAGGGCACCCAGTTTTTCAATCACGAAGGATACAATCTGGGCGCTTGATATTTTAAGAAATCTTGGGATTCAATATGATAGCAGCATCTTTCCAATCAATCATCCGGATTATGGGATTGCCGACTTTCCGCAAAGGATTCACAGAATTAATGGGGTTATCGAAGTGCCATTAACTTCGGCGACTTTATCCGGTTTTAAAATCCCTGTGTCCGGCGGAGGATATTTCCGCTTATACCCATACTGGTTTTTTAAAGCGATGCTTCAAACTACCATGTCCAACAACGCTACCGTCGCCTATTTCCATCCTTGGGAATTTGACCCATACCAACCTCGAATCGACTTACCCATTTTAAAAAGCTTTCGGCACTACGTTGGTCTTGGTAGAAATAGAAACAAGTTTGAAAAGTTTCTTGGGGACTTTGACTTTGTAACAATCGATGAAAAGATCAAGCACCATGGTCCTTTCACGAGAGCGGCAGTAGCATGTTAGCGCTCACCTTTGGCATCGCGCATGTCTTGTGATGCAGATGAAACTTGATTCCGCACGTGCTGTTTCCACTCGCCATAAAATGCCACTGGAAATTTACAAATGAAATGCAGGTAAGTTGGAATGTTTTAAAATATCCGAGCCGCTGATGTGAATTAAATGAGGCACGATTTTCAATATCCGTAGCAGTAACAAATCTATTCTCCGGCGAAAACTGCTTAATACAATAGCTGGCAAAATGAGGAAAAACACCTTTCAGTCGATAGGCGGGGCGAATAAATCCGTTTCCAAAAAAAACTGTTTTTTCAGGAAGCTCAAGAAACAGGTTTTTGCTCTTGTAGTCATCATATGTGATGATATGATGGTCAAGAAATGCCCAATAGTATCCAATCAAAACGTCCTCCTTCCTGGCGATAAAACAAGTATTACCTTTTTTAAAAAAGTTCGAAAATATTTCCCGCTGTGTGGGGACACTGTCCTCACCGGTTGCGAAGATAAGCTCGTTCAATAGATGGTCAAGTTGCCGTGGATTCATCGTTCGCTGATCAATCGTCTCAAACGTTATATTTAATGGTTTCCGCTGAAGGCATTTCTCATTGAATGTTTTAAACTCTAAGCCGACAATACTGTGATAATAGAAGAGATTATTTGGGCATAATCGTGATTCTGAAATACGTGATAATATTTTTGATGCCATGAAGTTACCTCAATTTTTTGCCCGATAATTAATTCATTTTTTCCCGCTCGCCAAGGTGACTATTATCAAAGCTACCTTTGCCTCTGCTCATTTACTCGTACAACTCTGATACGTATAAATTACTCGCCTAGGCTTTTGAGGAGTTTTTAATATGGACAAGTTTCTATATCCTATTAGTTTAAGTGACTTTCTGGTAAGAGCATCTGAAAAATGGCCTACACAGGTCGCATGTATTGATGAGGGGACTCCCTATTCCTACGCGTATATCGCAGATCAATCGCGTCGACTTGCAAACGTACTGCAAAGAAGGGGTCTGGTTAGAGGTGACAGAGTTGTCATCTTTATGGATAACTCCGTCAAAACTATCACCGCACTTTTTGCGACAGTGCTTGCCGGCGGTGTCTTCGCTATTATCAATCATCAAACTAAAGCTAATAAGCTGAAATTTATTTTGGATGACAGTGACGCAAAGATACTCATTACCAATTCCCAGCTCAGAGCGACATATCGAGCAGCGCTGGACTCTAGTGCTAACGTTAAGACGGTTATCGCAAGCAGAGAAACTAATGATGCGGAGACGGAATCAGAATCTTATGAAGAATACTTCGAGGATGTAATCGACGTAACCGAGCCGCTTAGTTTTCCTTATAGAAATATTCCAACCGATCTTGCCGCCTTGATTTATACATCTGGCAGCACTGGTGATCCAAAAGGAGTTATGATGAATCATCAAGCAATGATCTTCATGACACATTGCCTAGATTATTATCTTGGACTCAAGAACAATGATCGAATCATAAATTTCCTCCCCCTGGCCTTTGACTATGGACTATATCAGATTTTCATGACGTTTAGTCTTGGAGCAGCCTTAGTATTAGAAAAATCTTTTAGCTATCCCGAAAAAATTATTGAAACCATACATAAAGAGCAAATCACCGTTTTCCCGGGTGTGCCAACTGTTTATAAGACGCTTATCGCTCTCGCCCAAAGAAAAAAAACGGTCTTTAAGAATATCCGGATTATTACAAATACGGCAGCATCATTATCTGCGGATTTGATCCCTGACTTACAAAAGATATTCCCAAATGCTCAGATATTTAAAATGTACGGGCTTACCGAATGCAAGAGAGTCAGCTATCTATCGCCGGACAACCTACTCAAAGCGCCACACTCAGTAGGAAAAGCGATTCCAGGAACGGAGGTTTTCTTGTTATCACAAGCAGGTTTACCAGTTGCCACCGGTAATTTGGGTGTGCTTCATGTTCGCGGCCCTCACCTAATGATGGGATACTGGAAGCGTCCATACGAAACAGATCAGATGCTCAAAGAAGGGCACTTTCCAGGAGAAAAAATTCTCTGCACCCAAGATTGGTTTACCATTGATAGTGACGGCTTCCTTTATTTCAAGGGAAGAAGCGATGATATTATAAAGACAAGAGGAGAAAAGGTCTCACCGATTGAAGTCGAGAACTGCCTCGATGGAATTACCGGGGTTAAAGACTCGGCAGTTTTAGGTGCACCGGACGAACTCTGGGGACAGGCGATTATTGCCTATGTAGTTCCAGATGGAACACGCGAGCTTACCGAACAGGAAATAATAAAGATATGCCGAACCAGACTTGAGAATCATATGGTGCCGAAGAAGGTTATCGTCGTTGACACCTTGCCGACAACTCCTTCTGGCAAAGTGTCTAAGTCAAAACTGCTCAAAAATCAACATGTGGAGGTAGCCTATGCAGGAAATAACTAACAATATACGTGAATTTATCACGGATAACTTCTTATACGGCGTTGATATCAGCAATTTAAAAAATGATACCTCCTTAATAAATTCCGGCTTCGTTGACTCGGCTGGCATTATGGAGGTTGTTGCTTACGTTGAGCAAACATTTAACATTAGCGTTGATGATTCGGATTTATTACCATCGAATTTTGATAGTTTGAATGGAATTGCCAATTTTATCAACACTAAAAAAATGCGAATTCATCATGCTTGATACATCATCTTTTAATGAAGACATTTTGAAAATCGACCCGCAAGAGGAAGTTGATTACATTGTTGATCAATTAAGAACGACTGTTTACACCAAATTTAAAAAGAAGGGTGCAGTTCTTGGAATCTCTGGCGGAGTCGATAGCAGTGTCGTGGCAGTGCTATGCCTTCGGGCCTTCGGCAGGGATAAAGTTTTGACCTTGACTATGCCTGAATATGATACAGCGGGGGACACAAAATATTTATCCGATCTGCTCATCGAGAAATTTAAACTAAAATCGACGAATGAAAATATTGGCGGTATTCTTAAAGAATTACAGTGTTATAAGAGACGTAATGATGCCATCCGCGAAGTTATTCCAGAATTTGAGGATGACTGGAAGTGCAAGATCGCTCTTCCAAAGACTCACCTAACTGGACAAATAAACTTTTTTTCAGTCTTTGTCATGTCGCCCGAAGGGCGAACAATGTCCAAAAGACTTAGCTTATCTTCCTATCAAAAAATTGTGGCCGCCTCGAACCTGAAGCAACGTGTTCGCAAGATGATTGAGTACTATTATTGTGAGGCCTTGAACTATGCCGATATTGGAACGCCCAATCAAGTTGAATATGACCAAGGCTTCTTTGTAAAATACGGAGACGGAGCAGCCGATGTAAAACCTATTGCCCACCTTT
This sequence comes from Bdellovibrionales bacterium GWA2_49_15, assembly GCA_001769855.1. Classification (GTDB taxonomy): domain Bacteria; phylum Bdellovibrionota; class Bacteriovoracia; order Bacteriovoracales; family Bacteriovoracaceae; genus GWA2-49-15. Next base: position 214,846 of record MEPP01000009.1, read on the forward strand.
ATAAGACTCAGGTGTATCAGCTGGCAGAATATTTTGGCATCCCGGAGGAGATTACGAAAAGACCTCCGACAACGGACACATACTCTTTGCCTCAAACTCAAGATGAATTTTATTTTTCAGTTCCCTATCGTGAAATGGACTTATGTCTTTATGGCCTGGATAACCATGTTCCTGCCGAGATAGTTGCAGATTCTCTCGGCGTTGACGCAAAACAGGTTGAAAGAATCTATCAAAATATCACCCAAAAAAAACGTATGGCAAAATATCTGCATAGTAGCCCAGAGATTTTTAATAACTTCACCTCTTCGGAACAATGATCTTATGTGTGGTATTGCCGGACTGTTTCATATTCACACCAGGCGACCTTTAGATCCCTCGGACAAGCTTAGCATACTCAAAATGACAGAGGAACTCATTCATCGCGGTCCCGATGGCAAGTCCCATTATATTGATGGGCTGATTGGCCTTGGACATAGAAGATTAAGTATTATCGATATTGAAGGCGGAAAGCAGCCTATTTTCAACGAGGATGCTTCGATCTGTGTTATTTTCAATGGTGAAATTTTTAATTTCATTGAATTGCGAAACAATCTTAAGCTCAAAGGGCATGTCTTCAAAACCTCATCGGATACGGAAGTGATTGTCCACGCCTATGAGGAATACGGATACGATTTTCCAAAATTCTTAAATGGCCAATTCTCCATCGCAATCTGGGATCGCAATATTGAGGAAGTCATTCTGGTAAGAGACCGCGCAGGGATCACTCCACTCTTCTACTCAACTCTTCCCAATGGTGATTTTATTTTTGCCTCTGAGATGAAAGCTCTTTTTGTGCATCCATTGGTAAGAACAGGCTTGGATGTTGCCGGTCTTGAACAGATATTCACTCTTTGGGTAAACATCCCTCCCCGTACAGTATTTAAAAATATTTGTGAACTTGCGCCGGGAACTATGATGCGTGTTTCCTCTGAGGGAATTACAACTCGGCAATACTGGTCTTTCGAATTTCCTCACATGAATGATTACAATGTCATTCCGATCCAAACATACCAGGATATGATTGAGGAACTCCTCATTGATTCCATTAAAATACGCCTACGAGCCGATGTCCCTGTAGGCGCCTACCTCAGTGGGGGTATTGACTCTTCACTTATCTGTGGGGTGCTGGCGTCAATTACTCATAATAATTTTGAAACATTCTCGCTTGCCTTTGAAAATAAGAAATTTGATGAAAGTAGCTGCCAGGAAATAGTTCAGCAGCATCTTAAAGTTAAAAACAGCACCTATCATGTGAGTACACATGATATTTCGACTTCTCTGCAAAATGTGGTGCGATTGGCAGAACGTCCCTTACTCAGAACTGCTCCTGCTCCCATGTTAAAGCTTTCAGAGCATGTGGCATCAAAGTCATATAAAGTTGTGCTTTCGGGAGAAGGGGCCGATGAAATATTTGGCGGCTACAATATTTTCAAAGAAGACAAAATTCGTCGTTACTGGGCGAAAAGTCCTCAATCCCAGCTCCGGCCAAGGTTACTGGAAAAACTTTATCCATACATAGGAGAACAAGACGTAAGAGGATTTGGTTGGCAATATTTCTTCTCTCAGGGTTTTAGAGATACTGAAAATCCATTTTACTCTCACCAGGTACGTTGGAACAACACCGGTTTTATAAAAAATTTTTTCCATGCCGATCTTCGCGAACAGTTCAACCTGGAAGCGAACGTCTACCATCCGCTGCGAGAGTCTCTCCCAAACAACTTTATGAAATGGCATCCCCTCTCGCGCTCTCAGTATCTCGAGGCGACATTATTTCTTCCAGGAAACCTGTTGTCCTCACAAGGTGATCGCATGCTCATGGGAAATTCAATCGAGGGGCGTTTTCCATTTTTAGACCATCGGTTGATTGATTTTGTTGCGACAATTCCCCCGCATCATAAGCTGTATGGCCTGGATGAAAAATATATTTTAAAAAAGGTTGCATCAAAGTATGTGCCAAAGCAGATTCTCGCGCGAGGCAAGCAGCCCTATCGAGCTCCGATTCAGTCAAGCCTTACCTCCACAAACCCGCAAATCACAGCATTGCTGGAGGAACAAAAGTTAAAAGAGTTTGGACTTTTTGACTTAAAAAGGGCCCAAGCGCTGACAAAGAAGGCCAATTCATCAAAAACCTGCAGTGAAAGAGAAGAAATGGCCTTAATTGGCATGGCCTCATTACAATTGCTTCATCACCAGTTCCTTACTTAGCATCGCTTTCTTTATCATAGCGGACATTAAAGTTGCCTTAGATTTCCATGTCTCGTTTTGCTTCAAATAATTCAATGCCGGCGTTGACGTATGCACAATCAGTCCAGTGATTAAACCTTTTATTATGTAAACAAATTTTTCGTGCGAATCAGCAATATAAACAAACGCTCCGAGTTTAACAACCTCGGGAAGAGGAGTTGAGATAACCGGTCGACCAGTGGCCATATATTCTTTAATTTTGAGAGGATTAATATTTTCAGTTAACTCATTAATATAATACGGCAGAATAAAGTAATCCTGATCCTTTATTACTCCGGGAAGATTCTCATAGGTAACACGGCCTTGAAACATGATATTTGAACATTTATGCAGACCCGAAATATCGCACACCGCTTCTCCGATAATCGTGAGAAGTGCATCGGGAATAGCTCGTGCAAGAGTGATAAGAAGCTCCTGATCGCATCTCTCATCAATAAGCCCGAAATAGCATATTTTTTTTCGACTATATTCGACATTTGATTGCTCGGGCAAACTGAAATGAGCCAAGCTCACTCCGTGGGTAAGAAGATGGGGCACCTTTCCTGACGTTTTCTTTGATTCTGTCAAGCGTGAGGAAGTGGTAAAGATTAAGTCACTCTTCGCCAGCAACTCGCTCTCCATCGCCTTTATACGATCATAGGAAATACCCGGCCACAGCGAAAACTCATCGACACAATAATAAACGGTCAATTTTTCATCGAATATTTTGACAAAGTCGCAGACGCTGGGAACGGAGGTTATGAGAATTGGCCTCGCCACGCCCGCCTTTGTGAGTTCCCTTCTGACTTTTCGACAAATGAGGAATTTATTGAGCCTTCTGATAAGTTTAAAGGACGTATATGGCAGCATGGGGATAGAGATAATTTTAATATTTTTATTCCGCTGCTTAGAAATAAAATTATATTGTCCGATGCTCCACTTAAAAATCAACTGTGCCGTTCTTTTCATATCATAAACGGTTAAACGAGGAGAACGCATCCCAATAGTTTCAACCCAGAAAACGTTATTAGAAACTGCAAGCTCGTTAACAATATGTTCTAAACAATGGGGATGTCGGCCATAATCCTCGCCGAACACCAGCAATGTTTCATCCTTAAGCATATGCATCCCTCTTCATTTACCGAAGGGCCTTCTTCCAAACCTCGTTGGGAGAAATGTTATTTAAAAAAAACATAATGCCCTTTAAGGCAGCCAAATTCACCATGGTGTAATAGAGCGGATAGTAAAAGATCGTCTGCCGATCTCCTGTTTTGTATTGATAAAATCCCACTGCGGCACTGAGATAGAAAAGCATTTGGGCCACCAGAAAAGCTGAATATAATTCGCCGGTGAGAAAGACATTACTTCCCAACAAAAGGAGTAAAAAAATTGGCATCGTATAACGCAAGGCCTTATGCGAAAGGAATTGGAAAATAAAATAACAATGCGAGATATTGAGAATGTTCATATACCTTTGAATAACTTGCAACCCACCATATACCATTCTCGCTTTCACATTAAAATCATCTTCGAGAGTAATTGACGCTTCTTCTGAGCTTATGGCCTCTGGCTCATAAACCACCCGGTAACCTTTTCTTACAATATCAATCGTAATTGTCGAATCATCATTAATCGTTCCATCGGGAAGGTCCTCATAGAGACACCGTCTGATGGCAAAGACCTCACCGTCTGCGGTAGAAATGGAATTGATCTGACTTTGGCGCAGCTTGAGTGCTGATTCAAATTGCCAATAGGTCTTATCACCTAAACTTGCACTTCGATTCTTGAGATCTTTATTAATATCCTTTTTACCTGAGACCCCCCCCACACCGCCATCACTGAAATTCCTTACCAATTTCCTCATGCAGCTTTTCTCCAAAATCGTATTGGCATCCGTAAAAAAGAGTATCTTGCCAGTGGACCTGTTGACAGCTCGGTTTAATGCCATCGATTTTCCGCGACGAATAGGATCATGCACACAGATTACCTCTTGCGGTTTGAAGCTTTTGACAATAGCTGGGGTATCATCGGTTGAGCCATCGGAGACAACAATGATTTCCATTTTATCCTTAGGGTAGTCGAGCGCGAACGAATTAAGAATCTTTCGCGCAATAACTTTTTCCTCGTTATAGGCGGCCACAATTATTGAAACAAAAGGTAAATCGTTACCTTTTAGCGGAGTATTTTTTTTCACTGCTGACAAGACATAGATAATTAATACAAAAACTGCATAGTGGTAAACAATGACAGTAAAGCTGGTCCAAAATATTAACGCACTAATCATACAAACCTCTTCTTAAAAAAATATCGGTTCTGTTTGAATATTTTCACGCATATCAATCTGCTTGCGATTATCCATCATGGCCCGCCGGGCAATGGACTCATTCCTCTGGGAGTCTTTTTCGGAGAAAGCCGTGAGCAAAACGTGCTCTAAATCATTAAAATCAAAATAAAAGCAGCTGACCCCATGCTGTAACTGAAATCCCCGTGCCCCGAAATGGGTGGTTAGAATAGGTAACCCAAAGGCAATATATTCACACATCTTAATATTACTGCCCGACCCAATGCTCACCGGATTGATTGCGGCATCACAGGCAATAAAATAGCGATGAACATCAGAAACTTTAGCGGTCGCAAGATAGAACTCCGAGTTAATCGGCATATCCGAAACTGTTCCGGCAATGAGAAATTTTATATTCATTGCTCGCAAAAAATTCTGCTTCTCGATGCAAAACGACTTTATAAATTTGAAGGCCTCAGTGTTCGCAAAGTAGGAACTGCCGGAGAAGAGAATTAGACTGGTCTGCTGATCGATTTGGAGGTTGGCCCTGATTTGTTCTTTGTTATACGTTTGTAACGCACTTTCAATCTTGGCAAGATTTAGGGCATTGGGGACGAGGCGGGACTTGCTCGCCGGTAAACCATAATGTTTTTTAAAATACTCAAGGTCAGCAGTGGTGCAGGATAGCACCAGGGATGCCGATCTCATGGCATTTTTTTCCACATAGGCAATCATGCTACGCCTGATACCGCCGGCACACAGATTAACCTCAACATTGTGCGTATTCAAAACATATCCATGCCTGGACTTTCTGCCGGCCGGATACAAAAATGGAAAATCGATAAGCACGTTATCAGTTTTTAGTAACAATCCTCTTAGCTCTCTTGGCAGATAAAACGCCAAAAGCAGGGTAAGCCAGAATGGAGGAAAATTGAACCGATAACAAAAATACTGAATAATGCCAAAGATTAGATTGCGGTTGGTATACTCTGTAATATTTTTGCTGATTACGGTGGAAGTGGACTTTGCAAAGGCAAAATAGTCTCTTTTTCTGCCAGTAAAGGAGTAAACAGTCACATCATCTCCGCTTTCCGCCAATGCTTCTGCCAAAGTGGCGGTTCTGATTTGCCCGCCCGACTCCGCGGGAAATATTTGTAATCCTGAAATAATGAGAGTCTTTCGCACTATTGCCATTTCTTAGCTTGTCCTTTGCTTCGCAAAAATATTCAGTAATAGAATTTTACGTTTAAAATATTCTTTCTCCATCTCGCTTATAATTCCTAGACTGGCAAAAATTAAAAGTGCAGTTGTGAAGTAGAGGCACGCACTGAGTATTAAATGGGTTAAACCATTTAACTGTGCCAAGTTGCCTACGAGCAACAAGCTGTATCCCAAAACAGTACAGAGAACTGTAATCCATAAAATGATATCGATGGGAACAAACTCCGAGAGCGTAACTCCTAGTGGGCGGCGTACATTTTTAAACATGATTGCTAAACTTACAGCGCTCGAAATTACTTTTCCAACCAAGGCCCCGAGGGGACCATAGGTTAGGCCGAGAATGATCATCATCATCATTGTAAGAATGAGATTTAATATCTGTATTTTTAAAAAAATCTTATTGGCCTTAAAAACTCTAAAGAGAAGCTCGCAATCGAAGGAGTTGACTAAAAATACGAGCATGAATAACTTAAAATACGGGACGCTGGCCATATATGTGGAAGAAAAGAATCCAACGATGACTTCTTGGGCGAAGATAATTCCAAAGATGGCAATTGGAATGGCGATAATTGAAACTTTTCGCATGGTATCTCTCATCAAAGAAACTAACCTTGCACTATCCTTGCTATTATGGGCCGCAACCATTTCCAGCGAGGTGAGTTCCCACATGGTATTGAGCATCGTTCGTATAAATGGAATTTCAAAACAGCCCACGGAATATATCGCGAACTGAGTCACGGAATACATGAAAGATATTATTAATTTGTCAAAATAGATAAGCGCAGAGATGATTCGTGCTATCCCCAAGGGAAAACCATATAAAACTTGCTTCATTAGAAAAGCAACTCCACTGGAAATATCAAGTGATTGTTTTTTAAATGCCCGGAGATTGTACCATAACAAAATGGTCAGCTTGATCATATATAAAGTCGCTAACATCAGTAATACCGCGCGCAGGGAATTAAAAAATAAAAAACCCGCAAGTATAATGCAAGACTTGGCAATTTCATGAATACCTTCCAAGACAAAGGCCCATTTGATCTTCCCGAGACTGATCAGATAATTTTCAAAATGCTGGGATGGAATTGAAAAAATGAGAACGAGCGAAAATGATGGAATATAGGTTGCAAGTCCCGGGTTATGTAAAACATTTGCTAAGGTCTCTGACAAAATTCCAAGGACAGCAACGGTCATAAGTGTGGTAAATAAATTCACTATCATGACATTTATGGATAAGATTGGTGAGTCCTTTGGGTAGGTCTTCACAAAATAAAATAAACCTAGATCCATCCCTAGGTTTTGCACCTGCATAAAGATCATCCAAATTAAAATCAGCTGTTTATATGTTCCATAATCTTCTATAGTCAGCCAACGACTTAAGAAAAAAGGAATCATGAAGCTAAGACAGAATCCAAACAGTTTTCCGGATGAAAGGATCAGCATATTTTCAAAATTCTTTTCATTTGCCACGTTCATGATGTGCTCTGCCTAAGAAATAAACAATCGCCAAAGGGCCAAGCTGGGTGAAAAACGACCAGTATCATTGCAAACAAACCCATCCCAGATATTGATTCTGCTTAACTCAAGGTAATTTTGTTGGCCGTAATTTGTGCCCTCTTTCGTCGTGAAGCCCAAAACGTATCCGCATTCCTGCACCTGCTTAATCACCTCAAGGTTATACAGGCCTGCTGGGTAGGCAAAAGCTGTAATCACCTTACCTGTTATTTCTTGCAACTGCGCCTTAGATTCAAACAATTCCGCCTTGACTGCGGCTGGCGGTATCTTATCCAAAAAATTATGAGTCACCGTGTGTGATCCTACAGTGCATCCCTTTGACTCCAACTCTCGTAAAGCTTCAAGACTCATCGATCTGGCAATCGGCCCATGGATTTTTCGCAAATGACAATTATAGCTTTCATATAGATGCTCCGTAATTTCATTTATTAAATTCATATTTAAGTGCTTTATATGTTCGATCAACCTTAGAATTTCAGCGGTCCTATGCTGTTGAGGAATTATAAAAATGTTATGAAACCTCATTTGCAACTCGCCATTGAGATAAGGTTTAAGGTCTGACCAAATCGGCATTTCCAAGTTGGTGTAACGGAGAATACCATAGACAACATCCCACCAGTAAATAGCTTGTTCTCTCAGGGCCATTGTGACCGGGAATACGGTTGCCGGAATGGCGCGCTCTACGAGGAATTTCACCCCATGCTGATAGGCATCCTCATAAGCATCGTCAAAGGTGAGCATGATTGCATTTGCCGGAAGTGTTTTCCCACTCTTGTGCGCCTGTAATAAGTCTTCGGGCGAGAATGCCTTAAAGAATTTGCAAAGCAACTTGATAAATTCCAAATAGTTTTTTTTACTTATACTTATTGTCGGCAAGCCAACGGCACTGCCATCACAAACTCGATGAAACATGAGAATCATCACGCGTTTTTCAAAAAAATTACGCAAATAAAATGCAAATTCAAAGCCTTTTGCTCGATAAAATATTTCAAGCAAAAACAGCAATATTTTTTTCTTGATTCTCATGGCAGCCCATCCTGTAAAAATCCTCGGGTAAAGGCAATACTTTTTTCTGTTAGCTGCCGCAAAATGATAAAATAAACGACTGTTCTTAACTTGCGCCAGTGATGACAATGATGAATGTCAATTGACAGCGAAGCGAGTTCAAATCAAATATTCCCTTGTGCAAAATCAATTCACACGCTGATTGATGCATTTTGCTCAGATAAATCTTTAAGGCAGATTGTTGCCCACCTGATGATTTACTTTCAAAACCAAAGGATTACTTATGAGGAAAAGCCGGGTTCTATTATCATTCGTTTTTACACTAAGTTTGATTTTCCTGATGTCTTTTACAGAGGCAAATGCGAACAGTGATGAAGCTCAAGCAGACACTGTGTACTTGCTAAAAATGAAAAAAGTATTACCTCTTACCGACTTAAGTACCATTTTTGAAAAGCATGGCTTTAAACTCATTAAGTCTTTTAAGCAAATTAATGTCTCCCTAATCTCAAGCAGTGATCCGCAACAGGTACAACAGTTTAAGGAGGAGCAAAAAGACAATCTTGCCTACATGGAAATCGACTCACCCGTCTCCATTGTTCAAGCTCCTGATGATAAATTATACCCAGATCAAGATTCTCTCCAGCGTCTAGGTATAGAGCAGGCCTGGGATCTGACAACGGGTTCATCCAGCGTCATTGTGGCGGTAAGCGATACTGGCATCTTTACCCTGCACGAAGACCTTGCAAATCAAATTTGGACGAACTTTAAAGAAATTGCGAGTAATGGAAAAGATGATGATGGTAATGGTTTTGTTGATGATGTAAGCGGATGGAACTTTATTACGAGCACTGGAAAACCAAACGACGACCATGGTCACGGTACCCACGTTTCGGGAATCATTGGCGCTCAAGGAAATAACCACTTTGGAGTGAGCGGCGTAAACTGGAACATTCAAATTATGCCCTTAAAATTTCTTGATAAAAATGGCAGTGGCTCGACCTCCGGCGGTATTTCCACCATTTTATACGCAGCAGACAATGGCGCGAGAATTTTAAATGCAAGCTGGGGTTCATCCAGCAATTCGGCTGCTCTTAAAGATGCGATTGATTACGCCTTCGCCAAGGGTATGGTCACCATCGCCGCTGCCGGAAACAACTCTGCGAATAGTGATAAAGAGCCCATTTATCCCGGCGGCACAGACAGTGACGGGGTGATTGCAGTTGCCTCATCCGCTGCCGCCGGCCAGCTTTCTTCCTTTAGTAATTTTGGCGCTCTGTCGGTGCATTTAGCGGCCCCGGGCTCAAACGTTTTATCAACCTATTTGAACAACGGTTTTACACGAATGAGTGGAACCTCAATGGCGACTCCTATGGCGTCGGGTGTGGCAGGCCTTCTGCTCGCCTTCGATAAAAGTTTAAGTGCCCTGGAATTGAAAAATGGGCTTCTCAATAGTGTTATTGTCAGAGCGAGCTATGACGGGGTTCTCATTACCGAAGGCGATCTGGATGCCTCCACAACTTTAAAACAGCTCAATGAGGAATTTAAAATCTGGCCACACCAAATTAATATCAAAGACGGTGACAGTTTCCAATTTTCAGCGGTTAAGGCGCGCGGCCAAGTGGTCTGGAAGGTTGTTGGAAAGAATAAAAAACTGGCCTCAATCGATGCCAATGGACGGCTTCATGCCAATCCAGGGCAGGCAGGAACTTTAACGATATCCGCGACCGATGAGCAAGGACATGAAGCGCTCACAGGAACAATCACTGTTCTCAGGCCTAATGGCGGAAGTGGTGGTGGTTGCACAAAGGATGCGAATGCCGGAGAAGGACCCTCTACGCAACACTCAGATTCTTGGAGTTTTCTTGGCTATCTCTTATTAGCTCTGGTCATCCTGACATACAAGAAGCGCCAACGCATTTTTTCTAAGATTTAAGGAGGGAGTCGGATCATGAAGCATGTTATTCTTTTACTCTTTTCATTCGTTTTTTTAACCCTGGGAACCGCACTGGCGAAGGGCCCAAAGGCGGAAGGTCTCTTGGCCAACGGGTATGGCGGCATCGACTTCACCTACTCTTCTCCCGAATGCTTCTTTACAGAACCTGAGATCTTAAAACTCTCAACGGTATGGGAAATTCTCAACTGCTACACCTGGGAAGACGGGTTCCCTATCAATCAATGCCGAAATCTTGAATTTTATGTCGTGAGTAACACATCCTCAGGAGAGGTCGCCTTCACAAGCTTTTTAGAAGGTACGCAATGCCTCACTGATCCATGCACCACGTTTGTTAGGTTGCCCCTCACTACGGTTCTTACAACGCTGGAATATGACAAATACCAAATGGGTTTGGTGGTCATTAAGGACCTCAGAATGCACCTCGCTTTTGGTGGTGAGGAGGACCAATTCGGACAAATTGTGGGAAGGAAACTTGCCAATGCGTACTATGACTTAAAATTAATTTTAAATGGAACTGGTACGGGAAGCATTGCAATCATTGGAATGAGCAGGGAGCTAACCCTGTAGTTCATAGCAAGAAGGAATGGGAGAGAACTCCCATTCCTTCTTTAACAGTTAGTAATTATTCTGCTGGTTTTGAAGAAGAAGGTCTTGCACGAATGTGCCCATTCCTCCGTCGCCGGTCAGCAGGTTCCAGTTCG
>MEPP01000010.1 GCA_001769855.1 Bdellovibrionales bacterium GWA2_49_15
GCTCAACAAAACCGTTGTGCTGCTTAAAAGAGTGTCCGGGAATTCGAGGGAACTTCAGTATCGGCCTGGCGGTTAATAAATTATTCTTTGGAAATCTTTTTTATCACAGCAAGGAGGCCTTTAACGGTGTCATCCCTGGACTCGAAAATCCCCTGGAATCACCGATTGCAGTTTTCTTTGATGAATTGTCTAGTACAGTCAATGACTCATTCATTGATCTCCAGAACAAATGTCGGGCCTCGGGCATCCAACTCACGTATGCAACTCAGTGCCCTTCTGATCTAGATCGTGTCTCGCCAGAGTTTACCCGTCAGGTATTTGAAAATACCCATAACTTTTTTATTTTCAATCAACTCGTGCCGGCCCATACCGAGTTCTTTGCTAATTTGGCCGGAACCACGACCACCCTAAAAAAGACCTACGCCATGGAAGATGATAAGCGCAGCAGCTTTGGAACAGAAAGGGAGGTGGAAGAATTTATTGCACACGCCAACATCTTTCGCGGGCTCAAGGTCGGACAATGTATTTTCATTCAACGAATGCCTAAACGAGTGGACTTGATCAACGTAAGGCCTCGCCTTGAATTCAAAAAATGCATTGAGCCACTCATCAACAACACGACAACACAAAGTATTTTTTAACTTTAACATTAGGAGTAATCATGAAGCCTCAGCAATTACATTCACCCTTGCACTATGAGTTAATTCAACCCTTGGTCAAATGGAAAATTTTGAGTCTGGACCATTTGATGGAGGCCACATGGAAAGTGGACAAGTCATCTAACTTCTACAAAACAATTGAAGCACTGGTGAACAAGGAATTAATCAGTTCCTTTCACGACCCGTACTCCAAGTGTAAATATGTGTATCTCACCAATAAAGGATATGAGGCCTTAGGTGCGGAAAATAATCTGCCCATCAATCCTTCAACTGTCATCCATGACACCTTTGCTTCAGAGAATGCTTTCCATTTTAAGAACTTCCCTTTCACCAAAGAAGTTTTGCTGGACCACGAAATCTTAAAGCAGTACCCGATGATCGGACACAGGCCTGATGCATTAGTTTTTGGTCACCACAAAAAAGATTTCACCATGGCCATTGAAATGGAACTCAGCATTAAGTCAAAAGCAAGAATCATGGAAACCTATTCTTATTATAGTGCCTCTGAATTTTTTAATAACGTGCTCTACATTTTTGGCCAGGCAAATGCTTTTGAAACATACGTCAATATCTTAGAAGAGGAAGGCAAGGCCTTGAATCATTCTAAGTTCCTCTTCGTTTATATGAAGAACATGTACCGCCGTTATTATGAGACGTTCAATTCTGAATGTTACCACAACGGCAATATGACAACCCTTGGAAAGCTGTTTGACATGGATGTGTACTATGCCCGTTTTTCCAAAAGAGCCTCCCCGGAAATAAGGGTGGAATAAGAGAGGAGAACGTTCCACATGATTTTTAAAAGAGCTTTAACCGTTTAAAATCGTGGGCCTTCTCGAGCCATTCTGGTTGACCTCCCCCTCTCCACGTTGTTTCGAGAGTGAGGTCAACCAGAGGCGGGAGGCGGCCCACGAAAAAGGTGATTGAAAGGTGTTTTATGACAATGATTCAGATTCTATACAGTATTGAAGAAGCAGCAAAAATATTGAATTTGAAAATTTCGAGATTGAGGACGGCGGTCTTTCGTAAAGAGATCGGCTACATAAAATTAGCGGGTTTGGTGCGTTTTACTAAAGATGATTTGGAAAATTGGATTAGAAAAAATCAGATTCAACCCAAATAGAGTATCAATTTTATGATTTGTCCCTATAATGTGCCGGCTCTTTTACAAGTGAATATTAGTTGGCAAAAAGGACAAAAGGCCCCGAGCAAAGGAGCTTTTTGTGGAAATCCTTAAGAACAAAGGTGAAACAACCTACCGTGAATCAGTTTACATTGACGGTAAACGGGTTAGGAGTCCAACCTTTAGAAGAAAGACCGATGCCAAAGCATGGAAGGCCGATTTTATGTCTAAGATCGGCCACTCCAAAGCGCTTGGCATCGACATCAACTTGCAGAAGAAAGAGAAAATTCTCTTCGAGCACTTTCTCGTTGATTGGCTGAAACAAAAAATTAAAGTTCAGCGCTCACAAAGTACGTTTAGAAATTATGAACGAATTGTCCGGCTGCATCTTATCCCCCAAATGGGAAAGCTGGCCTTGACAGAGATTCTACCTAAACACGCCGATGAGCTGATCCGCTATCTTTTGAACCGAGGCCATAATCAAAAAGGCGCCAACCTAATTTTGCAAACCTTGAAGGTCGCCCTCTATGAAGCGGAACGACAGGACCTCATTCGCACCAATCCCTTGAAAAATTTTAAGATGCTCAAGGTGCCCAAACTTCCCCCGCACTATTGGACGCGGATGGAGGTCCGGCAGTTTATTTTGGCGAATATTGATAATCCTCTCTTTCCCCTCTTCGTGGTGGCGCTCAACACTGGTATGCGAAAAGGTGAGCTGGCAGGTTTATGCTGGGATCGGCTGGATTTTTCAAGAAGCATGATTGAGGTAAGTCGAATTCGCGACCGCTACGGTTTGCGCAACACCACCAAGTCAGGAGTGGCCCGCCATGTGCCCATGAACGAGATGGTGAAGCAGACCTTGATGAAGCTCTATGCAGTCAGGAAAAACAATTTTGTTTTTGCTAGAGAGGATGGGCAAGCACTCAATCCACTCCACATTTATCGCGATTTTGGCAAGGCCCAAGCTCGCGCCAAAATGGACAAGCGCATCCGCTTTCACGATCTCCGGCATACCTTTGCCAGTCATTTCATGATGAGTGGTGGCAACCTCTACGATCTGCAAAAGATTTTAGGCCACACGCAGTTCGAGATGACTCAAATCTATGCCCACTTGTCCCCCGATCATCTGGCGAACAAGACCCAGATTCTTTCTTTTGGAAGTGAAGTTTTGGACTCTCTACCCAGAGTACCGTTGATTGATTAGATTTGAAAAAAGGCCTTGGGATTTCAAACTTCCCAGGGCCTTTTTAATAAGGTTGTATTAATGTGCGTGTTTTCGGTAGGTTAGTTACTTAATGCAACATAAATATTACATATGCACTCTAAGTTAGACATATGTTACAATAAAGGTGAGAGCAAAACAAGGCCATTAAGGCGATATCAAAAAAAGATAGTCAAGCTTTGGAGAAAATATGGCAAGCACCGCAGTGAAACAAAATATTGGTGAAAATTATCGGGCAAAGAAAATGGGCCTCAAGGAAAAATTCGGACATCCCGATTTTATCCTAGAGCAGATTTCTCAATGTGTTAAAGATGGTGATTTTGCTTCAATCACAGATTTTATTTCATCCTATGTTTCTAATAGTCCCAAATACAAATCCCAAGACGAATTTGCAGAGGCCATCGGAACGACTAGGCAAACACTCCACAGAATGTTTGCTCATGAGAATGTCTCTCTCAATATTCTATTCAATGCGCTTGAACAAATTCATGCTGATCAGACAGCTATCGCGCAACCTGTGGACAGCAAAAAATTTCTGGAAAAGGCCAGAGGGGCCTTGAAGAAACACCGCTTTGAACAGGCCAATCGCATTCTCCTCAATGAGGAAGATTTTAATTTTGCAAAATCAGTTGCCGAGGTACCCGCCAACGTGACGCCAAAGTTAAAATCTGCTATGAAAAAGCGTAATAAATTTAAAGGGTAATAGCATCTTGCACTAACCGCGAGATGGTGATACAATGTTAGTACGTTGTTATACCAAAGCGGAGAAGAACATGCTTAAGAAATTGACGAAACATGGAAACAGTTGGGCCCTGGTCATTGATCGGCCCATTATGGATTTACTCAATATCGATGAGGAAACATGGCTTGAAATTTCCACTGAAGATGGTAAGGGACTTCATATTTCGCCTGTCCAAACTGAAGAAAGGACTAAGAAGTTTAAAAACTCGCTCGACAAAGTTAATAAAAAATACGGGAAGGCCCTTAAAAACTTGGCCTAATTTTGTATGACACTTCAACTGATTCCAAATTTCCTTACCATTGAGGAAGTTTTAGAAATTCATCGCAACCAAATCGAGCTTTATGGCGGAAGTCATGGGGTTAAAGACCAAGGAATGCTTGAATCCGCCCTGGCGCAACCAACGGCCAGTTTTGGCGGTGATTTTCTACATAGGGACATCATCGAGATGGCATCGGCCTACTGTTACCATCTAATCGAAAACCATGCTTTCAACGATGGCAATAAACGTGTGGGCATCGTTGCTTCGTTGGTATTCTTGGAAATAAACGATTTCGAAATGAACGTACCGGAGGAGATATTAGAAAAATTTGTTATAGACATTGCCTCCGGTTCGTTGTCAAAAAACGATGTTACAAATTTCATAAGAAAAAATTCCAATAGAATCTGAGGGGCAATACTAGCTTTTTCATTCGGATTACCACAAAATCGTAATCTATTAAAAATTTAATCTAAAACGACAGTCAAACTTTAGCGACAAGATAGAAAGCATCGCGCATAGTCATATTGAATAAAGATATATCTTTTGATACAATGTATAGCATATGGGAACGTCAAATCGAACAACGCTTTTGATAACCAATCACGGCAAATGTGACCATTGCCATATAGATGGTTCTGAACTTTTCGGAAATGTCATATGAAAGCGCGACGGTTTAAAATCAAAATTCAGACTCTCGAACAAGCAGGTAAAGAATTCGTGAAGGCATGGAAGATGGCCGAGAAAGGGAAAGATTTTGAGGCAGGTTACGATCTTGTCTTGGCCTTTCCAGATATATCCTGGATTGCAAAAGTCTTAAGCCCAGAGCGCGTGAGAATCATCCAGACAGTACGTGATCAAAAACCGGAATCCATTCGTCAGCTCGCGAAGCTCTTAAATCGTGCTCAACAAAATGTTCAAAAGGATGTACAGGAACTCGCCCATTTTGGAATCATCGAGCTAAAAAGCAAACGGAAAAAGGGCCAAAAAAGAGAATCTCTCCAACCTGAATACAATTGGGACGGTTTCGATATCGCAGTATAATTTTTACCCGCGGCCTATCAACTATGATCTTCTTCACTGCCGACCATCATTTTGACCACCAGAACGTCATCAGGTATTGCGGACGTCCGTTCACTGGTGTGAATGAAATGAATGAAGAAATGGTTCGTCGATGGAATTCCGTCGTGACTCCCAACGACACCGTTTACCACCTCGGTGATTTCAGCATGGCCAAGCGGCCAGTGGAATTTTTTGGACGGCAACTCAATGGCGAAAAACATCTCATTGTCGGAAATCACGACCGATGCCATCCACGAAAGAAAAACAGCACGGAAATCCAGGTGCTTTATGGAAATGCTGGCTTCAGTTCTTTCAATGTAGAGCTGACAATGCAGATCGCAGGCCATGAGGTTCTTCTGAATCACTTTCCCTATCTCGCGGGCGAACCCACCTCAGGATACAAACTTAAATATCAAGAGCTACGCCCCAAGGACAAAGGTCTTTGGCTTCTCCATGGTCACGTTCATGAAAAATGGAAGGTTAAGGGCCACATGATCAACGTAGGCGTGGATGCTTGGGATTTTTACCCTATCCCTATTTCAACAATTGAAGCGCTCATAACTTAGTTTTTCTGTAACGATTAGGAACCTATTTGTTTTCCATTTTAACGCAATTTGACTTATAATCACTATGACGATGAGAATATGTGTATTCACTCTTTGAGGGCAAATCATACCATGTCTCTTATTATGGGAAAATTGCCCCCAATGGGTTCGAACCTTAACCCAATAAAATATTTTATTATATTTGTTTTGTGCCTTTCAAATGCGCATGCCTCCTTTTTTCTCCTTCCTCAATTAGGCCTATCTCCTGCCGGAGAAACGGAAATGAAGACGTATGATGCAACGGATAGTTGGACACATAATGCAAGATATTACGAGAGCGCTGAATTGGAATTGATCGCTGGAGTTCATTTTTGGAATGTGTTTCTGGGGCCTCTTGTTTCATGGGGGCCTGCGTGGCAGGAAGCTTCTAGAAATTCAGATAATCAACTCGCCAAGGCAAATAGATATCGCAATACTTTTTATGTTTTTCGATATGGCGGAAGCTTGACATTTTCCCCACCGAGTTTCCCAATATACTTGGGAATAACCTACTCTATTTCCAGAGCACAAGTGCATTATGCACAACCAAAGTTTCAAAATCCTTTTCACCAAGATGATGTATTGAATGGAACGGGGATGGGGATAGTTTTAGGATATCTTTTTCCAAGCAAATCTTTGTTTTCTATTGAAATCAGATCAACCGAATATTCTCGTCTAAAATCTCAAGGTATCACCACAGAACTTCCGAGCGGAAGTATTACAAGTAATTTTTCAACGACTGAGGTGCTACTTCAGACTTCATTCCTCATAGAGTAATGATTGATAAAAATACAAGCAGTCGCACAAATCCGAATTTTGGGCGCAAGAATCCCTTCCCTTTTTTTGAGAAGGCCTAAGGGCATTGCCTCCATTTGAAAATTTCGGAAATTTATGGTCCAGATTCGGTCCAGCGAAACTCGCACTTTTCGGTAACTATCTAGAATTAAAGAGGAAAAAGAGAGATGGTGCCCAGGAGAGGATTGCATGGGCCCGATTTTCAAGACTCAGTAATTTCGCGAAATTAGTTAATGTTTTCTGCAAGTTAAACCAACAATCGGTCTTTTCCTTTGTCGTCCGTTTTCGTCTTTTTTTAGCCATTTTTGGGGATTTTAGCGCCAAGTTAGCGCCAAAATATACTTTTTCCCCAGTGAGGTGCTGGGCACCTCGACATTGTTTCATGGCGCTTGAATCAATCCCGAAATAGTGATACAATGTTCATACATTGTTATACCTAAAACGGAGAATAACGTGCTTAAAAAATTAACGAAACATGGAAACAGTTGGGCCTTAGTCATTGATCGGCCCATTATGGACTTGCTCAACATTGATGAGGACACATGGCTTGAAGTCTCAACTGACGATGGCAAAGGACTTCATATTTCGCCGGTCCAAACGGAAGAAAAAACTAAGAAGTTTAAGAACTCCCTCGACAAGATTAATAAAAAATACGGGAAGGCCCTTAAAAATTTGGCCTAATTTTTTATGACACAACAACTGATTCCAAATTTTCTCACCATCGAGGAAGTTTTAGAAATTCACCGCAACCAAATTGACCTCTATGGTGGCAGTCATGGAATTAAAGACCAAGGCATGCTCGAATCCGCATTAGCACAGCCGTCCGCCAGTTTTGGCGGAGAATTTCTGCATAAGGAAATTATCGAGATGGCTGCGGCCTACTGTTATCATCTGATCGAAAACCATGCCTTTAACGATGGCAATAAACGTGTCGGCATCGTGGCCACGTTGGTTTTTTTGGAAATGAACGATTTGAAATTTGATGTGTCTGAGGAGGTTTTAGAGAAATTTGTTATAGACGTCGCCTCAAGCCAACTGTCAAAAACTGAGGTTACAAACTTCATTATAAAAAACATCGCACGATAACGGTAAATCCAAGACCACAGCCAACTTCCTGCAGATGAATGAGTGTGACTTCCAGTTTTCTGATAACAAAAATAAAGATACCAGGAGAATTTTGGGATAAAAAAAAACTGCGGGTACCTTGATGTCGTTTATGTCTGTGAATCGATTTTTGAAAGATTTTGCCAGATAGACGACGCAATAATTTTCTCATCTCTACTAAAATATGTTAGATGTTCGCGTCTTCTTCATCAAATGCCGGCACAAAAATCCGATGCACCCAAGTTGGCACAGGATTTCAATTGCGCATTCATCGATTATCCGCTTCACGCGTGACAGACGGATACCAGCGCAGTTTTTTTCTCATTCTCCCCTGACCTGATCGGCTAATCCAAAAAAGAGATCTTTATTCGCCCTGAGTGCACTCAGATTTGAAACTAGAAATTATGAATGGTTCACTCTATCCCAGTATGGCATGCCAAATTTCTGAGCCACTAAAACTGTCCGCAAAAACTATGCCATTTCGTCTCTCCCAATGAGAGTGTGGTCGCGCTTGACGGTATTTTGTAGCGTGCTATACTTTTATTCAGAGCCATATATTTTTATTTTCATTAGGTTGTATGCTTTTATCTGCAGAGTGGAGGCTTATTACCTGGCCTCACTCTGATTCGTATTTACAGGAGTTTTGCCATGAAAGTGCGGCATTTTTTGTCGTTAGAGGCAGTGTTATTTTTGCTGATTCCGCTAATTTGTTTCATCTACGTAAAAGCGTCAGAGCACTCTTGGAATGCACACTATACTGAAACCCTTGCCAACAAAGAGTTTGCCGCCAAGCTTCAGCTAGATCCTTTGCCGGAATCCATGTCTGTCTATTGTGCAAAGGCTTCAAGTTTCGATGACAGCAGTGTGCTTAATACATTTTGTAAAGGGCTTCAGGATGATGTTCAGTCAGTATGGTGGTGGTTGCTTTGCAACGCGCTGGTGGGATTTTGGTATATTCTGCTACATGCGACCCGCTGGCTCCCTCAACTACACATATTTATTTCTGTCCCGCTCGTCATATCAAACTGTGGTTTACTTTTTGCTCTCATTTATAAGACTCAGCGTATTTGGGGAATAGAGACGCACCCGATGAGCGGATATGATTATGCTGTACTCTGCGCGACAGGTCTGATCCTTGGCGTATGTGGGTACAAACTAATTAAGCATATATTGGGCGAGCATTAGCCAGGAGATTATATGTCATGCCAAATTCCTGACGAAGTAAGATTTGATAGGAAATTGTACAGAATCTGTGGTGGTGAGGGCGACGGTTTATTTAATCCCGCCAATTTCAATTTGCATCCAGTGAGGCTCAGCTCTGCCTGCGACAGAGGATATGAAGTCATCTATTCCGTTAGACGTGGGAAATTTGCTCTACAAGAACTAGAAATCAATCTCGTCGATCAGGCTCCGCCGATAAATGGTGTAAAACCAGAAAGGAAAAAAAGGAACAGCGCTCATCGAGTTTATCACAAACTCAACCTCTTAATTGAGTTTACCGGAAAGTTGCAAATAGGCCGCAATATCATTCCCGAGATGCGTACCAACTATGGCTCCCCTTCAGCATATGCATACGAGCAAGTCATGGAGCTTAAGATTGAACGAGGAATTGTCGTAGAAGTGGCAGATATTTCAAAAAAGATGGAAGAAGTAAGAAATGGCATTATAGAAAGAAGGACGCTCGGTCGCTTTTAGGTGAGGTAAAGATCTAAAAACGAGGGATAACCCTATGGAGGACAATTATGAAAGCTTTGATTCTTCATTGGCCTGTAGATCATTCTTCAAATGATTTGCGAATAGAAGCTGTGGTAGGTTTTTTTGCATTACCTGAAATTCCTGCAGGTTCTTACATTATTCTTCACCAAGGCTATATTGATGGGATTTCTAAAAAACACACGGCAACTCCAGCAAGCATATTTCTAGTTCCAGACCCGCGCCCTATATTGCATCGTAACGGCGTGAGTAAGAACACTCCTGCCAAAAAGCAGAAATGAAAGGGTGACTAAAATGACCTGTGATGGTGGAGAGGTGAGTGGCGGCTCTGACGTAAAGGATTGCAAATGTTTCAATTCATTGTAGCATATATTTAGATAAATATTGGGAGTTTTATGAAGATTGAGAAGATTCTAAAGTGGCCCTTAACTTGGGGGCGCAGGATGATGATTTTGGTTCTTATCTCAGCATCGGCGATGGGCATGCAAATACTCTACAAATACATCACCCACCGTTCCACATGTGAAAGTGGAAATATGCGTGCATGCTCCGATCGTGGTTTTATTGAGGCAAAAAAAGGAAATCACGCCGAGGCAACAAAGCTTTACAAAAAGTCCTGTGATGCTGGAGGTATGCATGGGTGCTACAATCTCGGCCTGGTGTATGAAAAAAATGGAAACCTTGCAGAGGCAAATCTTCTGTATAAAAAGGCATGTGATGGAGACATCATTGAGGGATGCTATAATCTCGGTGTAAAGGAAGATGCAAAGGGAAACCATGCTGAAGCCAAAGCGCTGTATATAAAGGCATGTGATGGTGGGCAGATGGCAGGATGCTATAATCTCGGTAGGGCGGAGGAGAACCAAGGAAAACTTGCCGAGGCAAGACTGTTTTATATGAAGACATGCGAGGGTGCGCGTATGGAGGGATGTTTTAATCTCGGTGTCCTGGAAGATGCAAAAGGAAACCATACTGAGGCCAAAACACTCTATAAAAAGGCCTGTGATGGTGGATTAGGCATTGGATGTTACAATCTTGGTGCCCAGGATGAGCAAGAGGGAAAGCTTGACGGTGCAAATACCTTTTACAAAATGGCGTGCGAGAAAGGCGTTGGGCAGGGATGCTTTGATCTCGCAAGCGGGGAAGAAACAAAAGGTAATCTTGTACAAGCCAATCTTTTCTTTAACAAAGCTTGCGATACAGGTTTTGTGCAAGGTTGCTACAATCTTGGCATTTTGGAAGCGCAAAAAGGAAATGATGCTGAGGCCCTCCGGCTCATAAAAAAAGCTTGCGATGGAAAGATGAAAGAAGCTTGCCAGGCACTGGCTTCATTAAATAAGCAATAGCTTGCACTGAAATAAAACAGGATGCCAAGAATGAAGATTGTGATGAAAACTTGGATTATTGCATGGCTTGTTTGCGGTCTCGCCTCACATGCTTGGGCATTAGAGGAGTACGAGAGAGATGGGGCAGTCCAGCTGCCAGAATCCGTGATCGAGTACAGAAATTCACTAGGAAAAGGCGAAGATAATTCGTCCATAAAATATAAGGCCATAGAGGATTTGAAGAATGTAGCAGAAATGAGCGTTATCGGCAAAGATACGATACGTGGTCTCCAATACCTTGCTATAGCTACAGACCTATTTCCATTCAGAAAGGATATCGTGCAAAGAAAAGGGCAAGTCCTAGACATGGCGATCAAGTCCACTACTGATCTTGCAAAGTTAAAAGATAAGAATTGCAATACTGTGTCGAGGAGAATCTCATTCATACTCTCAGTTGCCCCAGATGTGACGACACTTCAGGAAGCAAAACGATTCTGCATGACGAAGGCCATCGCAAAAAAGAAAAAAACCATGATCAAAGAAATAATTAGTGCAAAAATTCCTCTGCAAAAACTGGACTTGAGTGAAACAGACTGTACCAAAGGTAATGGTGATGAGTGTGTTGCACTCGGGACGTTAGCAGAACAGCAAAAGCACATATTTGCGGCAAAAAAATATTATATTAGGGCGTGTTATGTTGGGAACAGTGAGGGATGTTTTAGGATTGGGCTAATCGAATTTAACAATGTAAACACTGAAGCTGAGTCTAGAAAATATTTTATTAAAGCAGCAGATGGCGGTATTGGCCGTGCATATATCTACCTCGGGACGTTAGAGCGATCTGCTGGGCATATTCTTGAGGCAAAACAATATTACATCAAGGCTTGCGATGGTGGTGTGTTGCATGGATGTATGCGGCTTGGGATGCTAGAGGAGGAACAAGGTGATAAGCCTGGTGCCAAAAAAACTTACATCAAGGCATGTGATGGTGGAGAATATGCTTCCTGTGGTTTCCTTGCCTTCTTATATAAGCACGAAGGCAACAAGATCGAGGAGCAAAAATATTTTGCAATGGCATGTGAAGGAGGCCATTATGCTTCGTGCATGAATATTGGGAATATTCTAGAGGCACAGAGTAATTGGTTTGAAGCAAAAAAATATTACTCTATAGGATGCAGTGATGGATGGCGGGGTGATTGCGACGGTATGAAGAGAGTAGAAGGGATGCCTGTTGATACTCTCAATAATTCGAAGAAAATTGGCGACGTGTACAGGAAGTCATGCACTGGAGACGATAATGCTTTTGCATGCGACCAGTGTCTCCATCGCGGGGAAATTGAGTATAAGCGAGGTAATAAGTCTGAAGCTAAAAAATATTTTCTTGCAGCATGCCCAAAGGGGGATGAGGATGGCTGTAAAGATCTTAAAGATTTAGACCCTGTATTGTTTCATGCAGGAGCCAATTTTGACGACGAATTTGAGTCGCTACCTGATGCGAAATGATACTAATTTCTATCTGCCAGAGCTTGGGAGTTTTATGAAGATTTTGGTGCCTATTGGCTATTGAAAGTAATCGTCTCGAAAAGCTTACCAAGGAAAGCAATTAGCAATATCCGACGGACACCATAGTCTTGAGAACGTAGTATGCCGACAAAATTAGAAATAGCTGGCAGAATCATCGACGAAATAATTAAACCCGCACTTAATAAAATCCCGCATAATAAATTGTTTATTAATGTCGATTTAAATACAGATTCTAATGGTGCGATCTGGAAGAGCATTGAAAGAGTGAACTGCTATGAGTTCTATCACCAATGCATGGTGAAACTTGGAAAACTGAAGAGAGGTAAGAAAAGTGGCTACTGGAAAAATATTGAGATCTTTGGGGAAGTTAACAAGGGGTCATATGGCTATTTAGGCACCTCTAAAATTCCTGATCTTATTTTTCATCAGATTGGGGAAAGGAACAACTTTGTTGTTGTTGAAATAAAAACGTCTAGAAATACCAAAGGAATAAAAAAAGACTGGAATACGTTTCATGAATTCTGCGCATCTTGTGATTCCTTAAAGTATAAGCGCGCTGTTTATATTATTTTTGGAGAATCTTTGAAAGTGAAGAAATTTGACTTGAGGGAAAAATATCCGTCACTTCGCGGAAAGATGCGCATTTTTCATCATGGGAAGGCCGGAGAATGTCTCGACATAGCGCAATATAGATAGTCTCATTTGTTTAATTGCCGAGGAGTTGTATGCCATTTTCAAAATATGTAATCAAATATGCCAGCGGGAAAATATTTTTTGATGGCGAGTTTTTTTATGATGACGATGGTAAAAGTTATGCTTTTGAACAAGTGTACTCCCTAGAAATTGCATGCTTGTCTGAAAGATATTACTTATCATACTTTCCTAACAAGGAATTACGTGACGCCGAAAGATTTAATTTAGAGCCCCAACGTTGTGGACTCGGCAAACCACAGGGGATTGCGGATGGTTTTTCTTTCCCGCATAAGGTATTAGGAGTCGGGTCGTGTGATGGTGAGTACATGGCCGATTCTAAAGATTTCCTTCAAAAAGTGTCGAAATATTTTGACGACCGATCAAAGGCCGTTGTCGTGAAGCAAGCAGATTATGATAAGGCATGGATTCACTACAAAAATCTCGAAGGTTTACGAGTCAATTACTTTTTAAAATCAGATATCCGGTTAAAGGAATTTGACACGAGTAACATCATCTGGTTTATTGTTTCTTTGCTCATCGCTACACTTCTAATCAGCCTTGGTCTTTATGTATCGTCTGCAATCTTTGCGGTATTATGTTTCTTTCCTTTCTGTTTCTATTACAAATGGAAAGAGGCCAATTATCATTTAAGAAAGTTTTGGCGTATGAATCATTACAACATTGTAAATGAGCGAAATATGCTAACCGCTGAACTGGAGTTTGTAATAAAAACTGAAATTCCAGAACTGGATTTTGATTACTTTGTCCATCATTGCTTGATTAAGTTTAAAGATCAGGCCAATAAACAGCGTGACAATTATCTAGGGACTTTGCCCCGCATATCTGAAGCCAGTGCACCTTTCGCGGAACTTTTTGATCGCCCGATCGAAGGGAGTTGGAGTTTCTACGGGCATTATAGTTCTGTAATCCATGATGCGAAGATGATTAGCCGAACTTGCTCGGTCACATACCTTGATAGAACAGGTCGCCATTTTTTAATTTCAAAGGCCTCAATGTCTTATCCGGTATCGAGTATGGAAGAGATATAGTAACCTCCCAAAATTTACACCGAAAAATTTCGCCACTTCCCGACACCGCCCACAACACTAATGACAAGTTTAGATACTGCCATAGTCAAACAGCTGTAGATTCAAGCAAGAAAAGATTTTAGTAGATGATCTTTCCTAAAAAGTCTGAAGAATCGTCTTCACCGTTTTCAACCTGTCCTCACTCATCCGCTTCTGTTGATCTTGTTCCATATATTGAGGCCCTGACATGAATAAAGCACTTGAGCAATCAATCAAAAAAAAGTGAAAATGAAAGCGATCGCAAAAAAAGAAGATCGAACCTTCAACGATGTTTGGCAGGAAACGAAAAGGTGATGCCTAAATTCGGTTCGCTTGATAAAGTTATCAAACTTAAAAAATCGAAGCACGGGGCTTAAAAAGGCCCCGGTGCCTCGATAACTAATTGATTATACGTTTTATAATGTGTAAAACATATCAAAAACGATATGAAAAGTTGACTTTCATATCAAATATGATAGGATTTATATGTATAAAGTTGCAGAAACCACAGAATATATAGATTGGTTTAATAAACAGACAGCTAAGGAGCAAGCTCAAATCCAAGCGAGAATTGCAAGAATTAGAATTGATGGGCATTTTGGTGTAGCAAAAAAACTGGCCGAAAGTCTCGCTGAATTGAAATGGGGAAACGGAAGAAGAATTTATTTTACCCGTACGAAAGATAAGGATGGAAACATTATCATCCTGCTAATAGGGGGAAATAAAAATTCACAAGATAAGGACATTAGAAAAGCTAAATCCATCTTGAAAAAATTAAGTGAGGATAAATAAATGGGAAAATTCAATATTGATTCATTAACACCTATCAAAGTTAAAAAAGGAAAAACCCTTTTTAAAAATGATTCGGTCGAATTCTTTAGCGACAGTAAAGCTGTGGCAGAGGCACTTTCTCAGGCCATCTTAGATGGTGATAAAGAGGCCTTTCATGAAATCATCGCGGGCTATTTAAGTGTTATTAATAAAGAGGAACTTGCAAGAAGATCAAAAGTACCAATCGCCACGATCAGAAGAATGGCCGCTGGTGCCAATTTCAATATTGATAATATGTTGAAAGTAACTTCTGCTATTAGTAAAGAATTGGCCGCTTAGTGGATATTATACACAAATGGCCCGAAAAATAACCAGCGACCAAGAATTGCTTAATGCCATCGAACGGATATTTCAAAGAGGAGCATATCAAGTGGATTCACTTTATAAGGCCGCAGAAAAGATTGATACGGAATACATCAAAAAGAGCTATGACCTGATTTTGGCCGATACAAAAGTCCAATCGTTTGAAGAAAGCTGGAAAATTATTTTGGAGAAACTTCGATCTCTTGATCTGATGAAAACAAAAAGATAATCTTACATTTTCACTCTCAATAATTTCCAACAAGTGAATTCTTCTCTTACACCACGGTAAGCATTTTTAAGTTTTTTATTCTGTATTTTTTGATTTCTTTTAGAGATTATCCGCAGTTCGACTTTTTTCAGAAAGTGTTCGCCAAAACACTTTGAAGGAGGACTTATGAGTTAACCATAGCAAAAAACTTGATTCTCTTCAAGTAAAAATTCAAATCAGTTCGTTTTTTCAAAAACTCAAGGAAGTGCCCTGGGCCTTTCTTATTTTGTGGAGGTCAAATGAATTCTGACTGGCAAAGAAGTCTGTCCGCAATCGTGTTGGGATTTGGTGGAATCATGATTCTCTATTTGAGTTTTAAATTTACAGGAGATGGGCTCCCCCATTCCTCTCCGCTCATGCTGCCTTGGAACATTTTAGATTTTGTGGTTATTAAAGTTTTGTACTTTCTCCTCTATGCCGTCCCAGTTGCGGGGGTGTTATTTTTAATTCACCTCTACATCATGGAGATGATTGATAGGAGGTATGACAAAACGGTCAAAGAGGTGCGGGAGCTTAAAGAAAATTTTGAGTGGAAAATTCAAGGAATTGACAAGCGCTTCGAGGAGGCATCCAAAAAGCAGGAACAAGAAATCGACACCCTTTTAAAAGAGATTAAAATCATCAAAGACGACAAGGAGGCAAAAGCAAGGCTAGTTTCGACAATTGAAGAGCAAACATTAAAAAATTTTCTGTGAGGTGAACATGACAATAACACCAAGAGACCGGAAGCTTTTTCGACATTTATCAAGTTATGGGATGCTTACAACCAAGCATATCAACGAAATTATTTTTAATGGGATCGCCACAACCACCGTCCTTAGACGGCTAAGATTTTTGGTGGGGGAAAACTATTTGAAGAGACTCACAGGCCTTGAATCTCAGGACGTCCTTTGGACAATCACGGACAAGGCGACACTTTTAGGGGAAGGAGAACAATTTAAAAGGTACTGGAACAAAAATTTATTGGAGCATGACTTTAAATTATTAAACCTTAGGCTGACGTTAGAGCGGCAAGGCATTGCCAAATCTTGGATACCTGAGCACGAAATCAGATTCCTTGTGTTTAAAAAATATGGCATCAAGGCCGCGCAAAGAATGCTTGTCCCTGACGGATTAATGATCACCGAGGTTCAATCCAAAAAGGTCTCTGTCGCGATTGAGTTGGAGCTTAGTTTAAAAAATAAAGACCGCCTTAGGAACATTTTTTTTCGCTACCTGGAGAAAAATGACCTCTCCTACATCTGGTACATTTGCCAAGGCCCCATGATCGCGAATAGCGTCCTAAAAACATGGGAGAGGGTCAAAGGGGCAAAGTCACCCATCAAGCTTCGCTGTTCACTCTTGGACGAAGTCATGCAAAACCCAAAAGCGACGTGGACAGATGGTGCTCACTCCCCTGCTCAGAGGGTGAGCACTCCCAAGGAGGGGAATCCAATCACGCCCTCCAAGCTAACAATAGAAAATCGCAGGCCTTATCCTGTTTCAAATGCGCCCCCGAATCCGCCGGTAAGTCCTGACCACCCCCATATAACGAGTTAATGGAGGTGGTCAGGACTTACGGCAAGGAAGGGGCGATAGGGTTTAGAAAAAGAAAGATAAACAAAGTACCAGGAGGGCGTGATTGGAAAAAGAACTACTGGGTGCAATGATACCTTTAATGGTTTTCAAGAAAGAAATTTATGACTTCGCGGAAAATCTTATAAAAGAAAAATTCAGGGAACAAAAAAAGAAACATCTTCTAACGATTGAAGAAGCGTCAAATTTTTTGAACGTGAAGGTATCGTGGCTTAGGCAGGCAGTATTTAGGCGAGAGATTAATCATGTTAAAGTCGGGGCGCTGGTGCGTTTCCGCGAGGAGGACTTGCAAAACTACATCCATAAAAACCTGAAATCCTTTGAACCAAGCTGACATGGATTAAGTGCCATTCATGTGCTATGGTCTTCGCCAGGATTGGAAGACAATCCCGCTCTTTTACAACTTAAAGATGGGAACAGACGACACTGGCGAAGACTCTTTACCAAAGGAGTTTTCAATGCAAGTGATAAGAACAAAGAAGGGAACCTTTTACCGGGAAAAAATTTACGTTCGCGGAAAGGCCACCCACTCACCGCGTTTTTTAAGAAAGACCGACGCCGTGGGGTGGAAGGCCCGCATGGAAAGTGAAAAGGGAAAATTTCGCTCCTCCGGCGTCTTGCCAAAGGTGTTTCAAGAAGAAAACAAAGTGACCTTGATTGATGAGGCCCAAGCTTGGCTTGAAACGCGAGTCAAGCTCCAGCTCTCGGCCAGAACCTACGAGCATTACAGTGCCACCCTTAAGCGCCATATCTTTCCAAGCTTTGGACATTTAAAGTTGCAAGAGATTCAAATAAGGCATGGACACTTGCTCATTAAGGAATTGCATGAGAAGGGCCACAACGCCAAGGGTATCAATTTAATTGTGGGCGTCTTCAAGCGAGTTTTGATTGAGGCCACAAGAGAAAATCGGCTGGAGAAAAATCCTTTTCAATATCTTCGAGAAATGAAAGGGACACCTCGCACCGATGTCTATATGACCTCGGAGCAAATTGAAAGGGTGCTTGAAGTGTCCCGTGGCCACTACTTCCACTCGCTTTTTCTTCTGGCAGTCAACTCAGGAATGCGAAGAGGAGAAATTGCGGGGCTGTGCTGGGATAAGGTGAATTTTCACACAGGCCTGATTGAAATTGCCCGCCTTCGCGACCGCAACGGCCTTGGAGACAGGACCAAGACGTTCAAGAGCAGGCGCTTTATTCCTATGAATGCCGTGGCCAGAAATCACCTCCTCACACTCAAGGAAAAAACCAAGGGTGATCTGGTAGTGGCGGGTGAGAATGGCGAAGCCTTTGACGTGAACCACGTTTACCGAGACCTCTCGCGATTTTTAAAAGAGGCCGAGATCAAAGAGCACTACCGCTTCCACGATCTGCGCCACACGTTCGCCAGCCACTTCATGATGAATGGCGGGAATATCTACGACCTGCAAAAAATCCTCGGACACTCAAGCCTAGAGATGACTCAGCGGTATGCGCATCTGGCACCTGAGCATTTAATCAAGGCCTCGAATGTGGTGAGCTTTGGGGGAAAAGTGGTAGAGCGAAAATTGGCGTTACAAACTTTAGCGCCCATATAGCGCCAAAGTCTTTTTAGAGCGGCTAACTATCTAGATTTATTCAGCATTTTTGAGATGGTGCCCAGGAGAGGACTTGAACCTCCAAGCCTTACGGCGCCAGATCCTAAGTCTGGTGCGTCTGCCAATTTCGCCACCTGGGCCCAAAAGGGGTGCAGGCTAACATGGGGCAACTTATTTGACAATTTTTGAATTAGGCGGCCTTGTCTTTGCCCTGGAGCTTGCGCTCGAGGACGGAGTTGGCGTTTTGCAGAGTGTTTATTTCCTGCTTGAGCTTGATGATTTCTTTCTTTCTTTCGTTGATTTCGTCTGACATGTGCTTTTGCTGGTCACCGAGGCTGGCGTTGGCAACTTCGAGCTGTTTTACCTTATGCTGGAGCTGCGTTTCGTTGGAGGCCTGGTGAGAGCCAAAGCCTTTTTTGCCCTTCTGCTTTTCGGCCGACTGGAGCTGGGCCAGAGTCATTTTCAGCTTTTGCTCCAGCTTTTTGACCTCAAGAACCAGCTCCTTCTGCCGCGTTTCTGATTGCTTCAGATCTAAGTTCAACTTAACAATAAAAGCGTCCTTATCCCGCAAACTTTCAGTCATATTCATCATATTGCGCTGTTCAGCAGCACTAAGTGGCTGCACTTGCACCGGTGAGCCAAATGACATACTGACGGGCACCGTCTCTTTGGCGCGGGTGAGATCCGTTTTATATTGCTTGGCCAAGGATTCAGCACTCTGCTGAGCGCCTACTAGCTGAACCTGCAGAAGATCAATCTGCCGATTTTTTCGTTCATCGCTATCTTTGAGTAGTCTGAGTTCGTTTTCAAGTTCATGCAAAGTACTGATTGGAACCATATTTCCTGTCGGCCTATTCACCACCGAGGTTTTTTCACCGACGCTGAGGTCACCTCGTGATAAACGCGCCTCCATCTCGCGCACCTTAAACTCACGTTCACCGAGCTTCGCCTTGGTTGCTTCCAACTCTTGCTTGAGCTGCGTGATCGTTTCCAGAAAATGTCGGGACTGTGTTTGAACGATCTTATCTTTCTGGAGTGCCTCGCCTTTTAATTTATGAAGCTCTTCCTCCATTTGCCTATTTTCGTGGGTCTGCTCTTTTACAGAGTCATCGGCCAAGGCCATCACACTGGCGGCCATCTCAACATCGTCTGCGCTTTGATTTTCCCCACTCTCACCCGTTTTGGCCTCCATCGCACGCAGTTTAAATTCGCGTTCACTGGCCTGACTCTTGGTCTCCTGAAGCTCTTCGCGCAATTGGCTGATGGTATCATTCATGGTTTGAAACTGAGTCTGGGTGAGTTTGGTTTTTTTGAGCATGCTCACCATCTGATCGCGCATACTGTCCATTAACGGCTTCATGCGCTTGATCTGCTCCGTCTTCTCATCCAGCTCCGCTTGCAACGGATTTTTCAATTCATCCTCGCCCGCCTCTGTCGACTGCTTGATCACAAAGGGGGAATCGTCTTTCGCCTCTTCATCTCCATCGATGAGCTTTCCAACTGTTTCCAAAAGACCCTGCCGCTCATCGAAACCACCTGCGGCCACTGGACCTGGGACCGGCGTTTTTCCGCGCTTATCATTCAGTATCCCATACTGACTATCCGGGACATTATCGAGTTTTTTTAATGTCCACTTCTCTTTGTCATCTTTGGCCTTGCTGCCGGCAACCGTAAACTTGGCTTCCGTTAAATCAATCGCTCCCTCATCGCCCTTAATGACCACTTTGGACTCATCAACGTCGAATCGGCCTTTGATTTTGGTGATCGCCTCTTTCTCCTGATCAGTGCCCTTGAAATGGACCTCTGTTTCTTCCTCGGCCGCCTGCGGTTCCGGCTGAAGGGTCACGGGTTTGATGCCGGGCCCGGGCAAAGGTTTGGCCTCATTGGATGCGAGCATTTCTGGCGCGACGGACAGGTCAATGGCAGGATGTTTTTTTAATTCCTGCCAGCGTCGTTCATATATTTTCACCGAATCGATGGCACAAAAAGACAAAGATGGAAATGCCGGTGGTGCGTTCCCCTTGAGCCACAACGAAGAGATGATCAACTTCCCGGCGTTTTTAAGCTGAGTGATTGAGAGATAATCGGACATGCTCAAACATTCGCTCAGCAAATGCTCGAGAGGATTTTTGGGATTTAACTTTCCAAGTGAAGGATAGAGATACTCCAGAAAAAAATTGTTGGCCGGAACCACCAGCTCCACCACATAGCTATCCTTGGTGGCGCCATAATTTAAATCGACGGGATATTGGCAGATTCCCCCTCGCTCCAGGTAAGCGACATAAGTTGACATAAAAACCAGAAAGGCCCGCAGTGAGATGGCCCTGAAATTTTGCGAGAAAGCGTCGTTCACAACCAGGTCTGTGAGATAGCCGACATGCATGTGTCCGGAAATTTTTACGGACAAACAATTTTCCAGAAGCGCCCCAAAATTCATCTCGAGCTTGGTGGAGACCTGGGAGTTGAACAATCTTCCCAGTAAGGGAAGTCCCAGGCTTGAGCTCAGAACTTTTTCGTTTAAGATGGCCTTTCCATTTTTCTTGGCGAAGGCGGTGACATCATCGACGGGGGCCAGAGAAATAATAAAAGCGTCGCCATAGTTCTGGGAAATGGATTTATAATCCCGCACCAAAACGAAATCCGGCGTCGATGACTCCTCGACCAGCTCAATTCCCAGCGCTGCCAGGTGCTCTATTAGAGGATCACCAAGATCACCCGCCAGGTTGAGGAGAATGGGTTTTTTATCACCATTAAGCACTCATGGACTCCGGTTTTTCCTCTTCAGGTAATGTGGCAAAAATATGCTCAAGCATCTTCTCCAAACGAATTGATAATATCTTATCCTTCAGGTTATTTTCTAAAATGGCCTTTTTAAAATATCCTCTTCCGTCATTGCTGGAAAAATTCATTTCCTGCATGGGAAGAAGGGCATCCAAGAAAAGCAGCAGGCACTCCACATCAGACATTTCTCCCTCGGACAAACGGCCGGGAAATCCCGTCCCGTCGACGCGCTCATGATGACGGGCGATCAGGAGTGCAACATTGTAATCGCTGAAAAGATTCGAAATATTCTCGTGCATCTGCTCATGGTCTTGATACAGCTGAGTTTCAAGGGGCAGGCCGAGACCTTCCAGGTATTGAAGACCTTCTTCATAATCCTGCCTCCCCTTCTCCATGGCCTCATGGAGCGAGAAGCTCATCTTCTCATGCAGCTTCATATCTAAGAGCATGCAAGTGTGATAAAAGTCGCGTAGAAAAGAAAACTCCACATATCCCAGGGCCAGGCACAGGGTGGCACCGAGGCTTCCCATGAGTGCGCCCCGAGTGAACAGATCAAAACATTTGGACTTCATGACACTTTCGATCTGAGGCGGAAGACCGTAAAAAACCCGCTCTCCGATATTGACCAGATCGAGCAGACTGCCGTTTTCTGTTCCATCCCAATAGACTTTTTTAAACCACTGCAAAATTTTTAATCGCATCCCAGGGACTTTGAGAAAATCCTTTTCGTTGCGCAGACCAAGCCACAGCTCCTGTGAGCGCGCGACATTGACCGGGTCAGTAACTTTTTCGATGGAAAGCGATCCCGCGGAAGACAAGTATCGCTTCATTCTGGCGGGATCGACGGGAGAACCCGCGCGCAAGAGTTTTACGACTTTGCCGGTTTTAAAAGTAAAAAAAACATCGCCGGGCGAAATTAAATAATTTTGCAATTCCGAGATTACTAATGCCGCCTCATCTTTTTTGACGACCATCAAAAATTCTCCAAATCCAGACGCAAGAAGTCTGTGCTTCTTCGCCTATAACTTGTCGGAACTTTTGGTCAATTACTGCAAAGAATTATAGCAGCGATACTGGTGTGTTGCGGTCGACGATGTAACACCTGGATAAGTCTTTTTGCACTCTTCGGTTGCCCGCCAACAACGGGGATGAAAATGGCATCCGCTAGGTGGATTCATAGGACTTGGAATATCTCCTTCCAAAATAATTCGCTCGGCCTTCACGGTTGGATCGGGATTCGGAATGGCCGAGAAAAGCGCTTTGGTATAGGGATGGCGGCAGGACCCATACAGCTCTTTGGATTCCGCAATCTCCACCACATTCCCTAGGTACATAACGGCAACTCGATTTGAAATAAACTCGACCACTTTCAAATCATGGGCAATAAACAGGTAGGTCAGACCTAAACTTTTCTGAAGGTCCATGAGGAGATTGATAACCTGGGCCTGCACCGAAACGTCGAGAGCGGACACGGGCTCATCACAAACAATAAAATCCGGCTCGACCGCAAGAGCGCGCGCGATACAAATTCGCTGCCTCTGTCCGCCGGAAAATTCATGGGGATATTTATTCAAAGTATCTTTGGGCATCTGCACGTAATCGAGCAATTGGAACAGACGCTTGAGGCGGGATTCCTTATCGCCGCACAGACCATGAATCAGTAGCGGCTCTGCCAAAATTGCCCCCACGGTCATGCGGGG
>MEPP01000011.1 GCA_001769855.1 Bdellovibrionales bacterium GWA2_49_15
CTCTCGCTCATAAAATCAGAAGAGAAGGAATCTAGGCTCTGTTTAAGAGCGTCAAAAGATTTATCAAGAGGTAAAATTAAAACACCATTGCCATGCTTTTGAACAAGTACCTCGTCTCCGCTGAAGCGCATTTCTTTGGGTAGTCTAACGGCCTGGCTCTGACCATTTTTAAAAATTTTAGCTTTCTTCATAATCCCCACCTTGAATGCAGGTATATATTCTTTAGTATATACTATGTCTATTGACTTTACAACCCAAATTGCTGGCTTTTTGGCATCATTAGGCATGGGCTAAAACACTTGTTCTTGCACAGGTGGTTTTCAGGGAACAAAATAGATAGAGTTCTATTCGGGATTTGGAATCAAAGAGAATGTCCCTTTAAACCCACCGACTCCTGGTCGACCATCCTGACCAGAACCATTCATCGGCCCAGGCAGCATCCAAGCTAGCGTCCTTTTGAGGCAAGAATTGCTGGGACCTTTCGGCAGACAGGATTCGCCGGGGGATAGAGATATTTTACCATGGTTGGAGCATAATGATGGGCCACAGAGGCCGCAGACAGGAATTGCTTGTTTTCAATTCTTTGATTAGCGCAGGCCTCAATGAGCTGACGAACCATTAATTCATTTTGTCCTCTGATGGCCTTCATCAGGGCCGTTTCACCGGCACTGTCCTGGGCATCTATATTGTTTTCCTTAATCAGGTAAGCAACCATCAGTTCACGCTTAAACCGGGAGTGGTAGGGAGGAGCGAAGGTTCCCACCACTCGCATCAAAATAGTTTGATTCTTCTGATCCAGAACATTGAGATCTGCGCCCTTGGCTTTCAAAGATTTTAAAATTCCCAGCTCATAGAATTCGGCGGCCAAGGTGGAAGCTGTACGACTTCCCTTATCCTTGGTTTCAAGGGGAACATTTTTCTGAACCAGATATTTTAAGGTCTCGAAATTACCAAAGCGCGCAGCCAACATCAAGGGGGTATTTCCCTCGCTGTCTTGGGCCGTGAGATTGCCCCCTTGATCAGCATAATATTTCAGGAGGGTCAGGTATCCTTTCTCGGCCGCGATCATGATCGCTTTTTGGCGGTACTCGGCGCGATCAGCACGGTTGAGATAGGAATAAAAAATCTTCGATGCCTCCAGCTTGTTGTGGTTTAAGGAAACCAACATTCCCAGCCTGCGATACTCCAGATTCGCCTGTGGTACAAGTCGCCATAGTGTCCGAAGATCTGACTGCTGCCCGATGATCGCTGGGTGAAGGGCGGTATCATGGCTTGACCTGCCGGTAACATTGACCGTTGCGCCGCGATTGAGGAGAAGTTGTAGAATGGCAACATTCCCGGAAAAAGCGGCGTGCATTAAGGCCGTCTCTCCGTTTATATTACGGTAATTGGGATCAAGGCCACGGTTCAGGAGATCCTGAACAATCCAATAATTTCCTCCTTTAACGGCATTGATTAAAAGATTATTGCCATCTCTATCCGCGATACTGCTGACAGCACCTTGCGATAGCAAATATTTGTAAACCTGAAATCGGCCACCCTTAGCTGCGTTCAACAAAGCGGTGTCGCCATTTTTGTTTTTAAAGTTGATTATCTCCTTGAAGTTTGAGAGCAGAATTTTGACATTTCTCAACATGCCTTCGTGAGAGGCATTGAAAAGAGCTGAGTTGCACTTCTGACTGATGGCCCGTGCGCCATTTTTCACAAGATAGCTGACAATGGCCGAATTTTCGTTTCTGGACGCCGCAGAAAGCGGTGTTTCTCCAAAGTTGTCCTCGGCATTGACGTTGGCCCCCTTTTCAACCAATAACTTCACCATGGCCAGCTGGCCAAACATTCCCGCGGCGGTAGCCAAAGGGGTGGCACCAAGATTTCCTTTTTGATCCACGACCGCACCACTGTCCAAGAGCAAGCTGGCGAGCGCAATGTTCCCGTTAAAGACCGCCGTCTCTAAAGGCCAGCGTCCATTTGCCTCTGCATTAACTTCGGCACCTTCGGCAATCATCATTTTTACTTTGGCATAATTTGCGCTGGAAATGGCCTGGATAAAGGCCTCATTGTCCGTGGCCCGGACGTCATTCACCGCAAGTATTGATCCTAAAATCAAGAATATTATTTTCATTTTCATATCCAACTCAGTTATATAAATCCGAAGGTAGCTCGTCATCCAACAGACGCTCATAGATCTTCTGCACCGTTGCTGCGACATCGCGGGCGCTGTGCGCTCAAAAAATCGTAAACACCGCATGCCTGCAAAGACCGGGTAATGTTCTCACCCGCCATCATGATTAGCGGTATTCGAGTTAGTAATCTCATCTTTGACATAAATACTCCTTATCCAGGAAAGACCATTCCGAATTGGAACATTATTTCATTCGCGGTGCCCGTCCCTTGCGTTCTGTTTTTGATAAGGTCACGTATCCAGGAGGTTGCAAAACGAATTCCCAATCCTGAATCCATGCCAATAAAGTATTTGCTCTTAATATGCAGCTGAATTTTAGGCCCCAGAACGGCCATTGATCCTCTACTTATATTTTTTTGACGATCGCCAATCTGATAGCTGATGGCCGGTCCCAGTTTGAGCAGGATGTCCCTGGTGAGAGGAATTTCTTCCAGGTAGGCCACCTGAGCAATGTAGGCAGTGCCCGGCAAACTCTTGCCTTCCTGATAGGTAATGTGAACTCCATTTTTCACAAGCGTGGTTCGACTCGTCGCCAGCTCCTTGACGCCCACATTATTAAACTTGAAAACTTTTACGATTTCCTTCCCGTTGAGGAGCACCACATATGCCGACTGATTCAGGTAATGAAGTGTCGACTCCCTTATCTCCAGCAATTTTTTCTCACCCGCCAGCTTAACCGACGATTGCCATTTCATCTTTTCCACAATTTCTCTTGTGGATTTCAGAATCTGTATTGCCTTAGCACTCAAGGGCATATCCGCTTTTTGCGCACACCTGTTGGCAGCGAGAGTTTGCGTGCGCTGATTTTCCTGCTCCCACTCCAGTATCTTCCCCTTGTAGTGGACAATTTCCGACTCCAACTGGGCGATTTCAATTTTCTTCTGGTCGATAAAATTCACCAATTGCGGATGAGGATTGTTCATCAGCATGGCAATTTTGAGCGAAACAAGTTCCCACTTTAGGTCCTGCTCCAAAGTGAGCACTTGCTTTTTTGCCTCAATGTATTGAGCGCGGGAGAAAGCAGGTGCCGCCAAGGCGGAGCCACTCGCAAGCATCATTGCAAAAAAAAGACTTACCATCCAATTTACCCCTAACTTCACGACCCCCTCCCAGCATTAACTGGATTATGGCGCATGTCGCCACATAAGCCAATCGACACCTCTGGACAGTATGATTTAACTACATGAATTTATAACATTTTGCCCTATTCACCGGAGTTGCTTTTGCGCATAAAATAAAGCTTCTGACGAATGACGAGGAATGAGTGGATAGACAGCTTGATTATGACAATCTCCAAACAGAAGAGGATTTTCAAAAGGTCTATAAATTCTTGCTGACTAAACGCCAGAAACTTACCCCTCAAGAGCTGGTTCTCTTTAACTTTGTGATCTTCGAGCTGTGCCTTTGGGACGAAGTCAAGGCCAGCATGTCTGAGCTTGCCATCCTTGACCAGAAGGGCGTGCTTATGGGCCTTGACCGTGCCAAGTATTTATTCATTCTTGCCACCACCGAACGTTTTCAGGGCCATATGACAAAGGCGCTGGCCATTGCCAAAGAAGCTGAGACATTAAGTTTAAACGAGAATGGCAATCGCATAAAATATCAGTTGGGCGGATTTATCGCTCTGTGCTTGATGGAAACGGGAAAAATTTTTCTGGCCATTGATCGCCTGCATGAGGTTTTGGCCATTCCGGCGCTCAAGGCCTATGACAAAGGAATGCTCCTGGCCTATGAGACGACCTTTCTTTCGCATTTGGGACAAAATCAAGCAATAGCTCGCTCGCTGGAACAAATAATTGAAAATGAACGTGATGTTTTTGAGCTCTATCTTGAGATGGTTGATGGTAATCTCACTCTCACACGCAAGTGGATTAAGCTCGGCTGGCCCCCCGAACTTACCCGCTATATGGGCGTTAAGTTTCTCACGTTGCTCATGCAATCCGTGATTGTCCTGGGAAACGAGCAAGACCTGATGGATGTGAAACGAAGCTGGATTCCCGAATATCTGGAGCGCCTTAAAAAGAGCAACCCACAAGTGGAGTACATTGAAAAATTTCAGGCCATCCTAGGACTCATTGCCTATGAAGACCTGCGTGAAAATATTGAACATGAGTCTTGGAAAATTAATATTGATAATTGTTTCACGGATACTCTCGTCGCCGTCAAGCGAGGTCAGCGGCCCTTGGCGCTTGAGATTATAGAAAACAAAATTAGACCAATTTGTCGCAAAAATCACCTCATGAGTTCGCTATACCCCATTTACCAAAATGGCATGTGGCTCCCGGAATCCGGCTGGTCACACGCCTACAATCATTTCATTGGACAGCTTGAAGAACGACATCGGGAGCCAAGGCTCTTGGTGTATTACGACAAAATAGTCTATGAAAGCGGCGAGGCACCGGTCGAGATGGATTTCAGGCGCTCGCCGGGCTCCTTAAAATTGTTGCAAGTTCTTGCCGGCCATGCCGGAAACTCCTTTAGTAAGCAGGAACTTCATGAGCAACTCTCAGACAGTGAATATCATCCCTTTATGCATGATCCGCGCCTTTTAAAAGCACTCAAGCGACTTGAGAAAAAAATTGTCGATAAAGGTATTCCTTCTCCCTGGTATCTACCGCGCGACAATCGAATTGTTCTCTCCCTCAAGATTGAAGTCAGGTAGGCAGGTCTTGTGTTTTAATTAAATCACCATCCGTTTCTTGACCCTTTTTTGGGGAACCTAAACTGCACTAGCGCCCAACGGCTCCACTCGATCGGGTGCGGATACATCCACCATTGGCACCAAACTCGAGACAATTGGCCTTGAGTATTTCAAAGTCACTCATCCTGCTGGGGGTGGAGAGGGGAGCAGGAGTTGCTGCTCCTCTGACTTTTGAGTTTTTACAAAGACCATCAGATTCTGCAATCTCACACGTGTCAGCCGCTGGAGGTGGAGTCGCCGGGGTTGCAGCATTCTGACATTGAGACCAGGCCCCATACATTTTTTTCAATGCATCCATGGAAATTTCACAACATTCTACCATATTTCCGAAGTTCATCGTTTTTCGTGAAGTTTCGCGTGCGATAGCTTGGGAAGCAGGACATTCATCGCCCGCGAGCGCATCCACGGCATGTGAGATAAATTGTTTGGGATCTTCATCGGCGCGAATCCCCATATCCATGTCTTCACTATACATCTTTCTAAATTGCTCGACTGTTTGCATGGTGGTGCATGCCTGCGATAATCGCTGTATTTTAGCCTTCTCCGCTTCCATACTGCTACTGATGGCGGCACAGTCTGATTTGTTAACATAACTCATTCTCGGATTCGGCTGTGCTCCTGGTTTGGTTGCGGCCTTCATTCGCTCCGAGTCTTTTAGCGCAATGAGATGTTTAAATTTAAAAAAAACCATGGCCCTCACGCCAGACTGACATGCCTCACGATCCTGACTGGTTATGTTCGCCGCATAGGCGAGGTTGGTGATCAGTGAGCAGATGAATAACTTTAATATTAAATTCATTGAGTAGACCGTGTTCCAAAAGTAAAAATTGATGTGCCTTTTTTGGTCATTGCTTATTTATTTTAGACTATGAGTTAGTTCCGTGCAAAGATTTTTGTGGCGCAGAGTGTCGCCCCTCAGCCGAAGGGCTGCCGGCGGCTTTGTTGGTAGAAAATATATGCCTAGTTCTTACCTTCGATGAATTAATAAACTGTATGGGAGCGGCGATGTAGATGTGTTCGTTGATCTTTTGTTGCATTGAAGATTGAACTTTTTGACACTATCAAAGCATTTGAGCATCCTCAAATGTAAGACTTTCCCCTTTTTGATGTAAGAATTTGGTCTCGCCATATTCTTTTTGAAAGCGTGCTGGCCAAGGCCAAGGTTGCCCCCTACATTCCTGGAAAAAAATCCTGGGGGATTTATGTTTAAATTGTTCTTTTTAACTGTTCTTTATATGAACGTGGCCATCGGCATTGCGCAGGCATCGCAAAAAACTATTGAGTACACTGGCCAAAACGAAGACATTGCAGAGCTTTTTTCAACCCAAACCCATACTGAATATACCTATGAGGATGTCATCACGACTTGTTCTCGCCAAGTACAAGATGGATACGAAACAATTTGCCATAAGGATCTTATCGAAAAACGACGCATCTGCCAAAGGATTAATGGTCGCACGATCTGTACTGATGATGGAACTGGCAATACCGATTATGGGGACCATGACGACGACGACACTACAACCTGCGATGATCGCCCCACTTATAGAACCGAATATTACTCTTGCATGGAAGTTATTTCCCATCCCTATGAAGTTTTCGATTTTAAGACGGAAGGCAAAGTAACGGTGGAATTTTACCCATGGCCTTCAGATTTAACTCCACCCAAGGCCAATGTTACAGTCGACTTAAATAGCGCAGGGACTTTGAGTGCCTATGCGGAAGCTGGGCCATCTCCTGTCTTCATCTACGGTCGGTGGAGAGAGGAAGTTCGAGCAGGTTCCAGTACTGCCAGAAATGTTTCGGCCACTCTGGACGTGGCCTTTCAAAATGCCACAAAAGTTTTGGTCCCTCTTCAATCGAATATAAGTGACATCGTCTTGAATCATGAAGAGCTTAGCTTTGTGGTGGCAGTCGGCAGTAACGTCAGTGATTATGAGTTGGAGCTTAAGGCAAAAAAAGTTCGCTGGTTTATTCTGAAAGATAAGGAAATCTTAAAAACCACACTGCATGCGTCACAGTTTAGAATTTCAGAAGAAGGCGATCGATGGAGAATTCATGTTTCCCTTCTCTCCCTCGCCAAATTTGAAATCAATGCTAAATATCGTTTCGAATTTGCTTTGAAGCTCGCTGACGACATCAAAGACCGTCTACTTAACAAGCAGCAGTTTCCAATTACAAAGACCGAAGGCAAATTTATGGGACGGTTTCAGTAAGATAAACCACTCAGTATACCAGATCTTCATAGAAGTTTAATTCCCACGGAGAGAGATAGCCGTCACGTTGAGCAGGAGATATTTAAGCGAACGCTCTTTAATTGGCCGGCCTTCAAGAAAAGGATATTGTTTTCAAGATGCACATGTTTGTGCAGATCATCCTCAAACTCTTTGAGCTTCTGATAGGTGACCACGAAAGTGTTACAGACGTCATCTGGTATAGCATACTCTTGGGCCAGGTGACGAATGGCATGAGTCGCATCGCCAATTGCTTCGTGTTCGTGACCGAGTTGTTTAAGGGAGTTTTTGAGTATCTCTATGTCTTTCGAATCAGGTGCTGAGCCTGACTTTTTGGCGGCATAAACACGTTTGATGGCAGGAAAGAAAACTTCTTCCTCCTCTCGAAGATGGGCCGCCATCTCTGTTGCAATTTTGTCAAAGAGAGCGGAAATCTTAACCACTTCAGGATGGTGAGTGCCATGGACAGAGGCGATTTTGTGAGCATAGGCGGCAATTTGCTCGGTATTTTCCTTGAGATAAGAGTGATGGGTATTGATGATGTAGTCGGCAAGGAAGGGCAACTCCCACGCGCCATAATTCTGACTTCGATCTATCGGTGCCGTTTTGACTAGAGCAAGTTCTCTTGTTATCAAGTCGAGATCGATGCCATTGGTTTTACAGGCCACCGCAATCGCAATATTTCCGCCACAGCAAAAATCAATCTTGTGTTTATCAAAGACCGCAGCGGTACGGTAATCATCGGCGACAATCTCGCCGATAGTCAGTTCTGCTAGTGATTTTTTCATTAAGTTCTCCTCTTTAATAGGTGCTCTCACCGATCCCAAAAATGGAAGATCGAGAGTATCGGATGCCGCAAGAGCATTTTATACCCCGAATACCTCATAATTATCTTTGTCAGCTCTCTTTCTTTCTGTGCATAACAATGAATTGGGCACTTTGAGCATGCCTCTTTTTCCTCACCAAAGGGGCATCTCTTTAGTCGTGCCTCAGCATACTCTGAAAATGTTTTGCACGAATCACATAACAAGGTGGTGGTCTTGTGATTCCCCTTACAATAAATTCGTATCATTGCGTTTAAGGTTTTAA
The DNA here is from genome assembly GCA_001769855.1 of Bdellovibrionales bacterium GWA2_49_15. Classification (GTDB taxonomy): domain Bacteria; phylum Bdellovibrionota; class Bacteriovoracia; order Bacteriovoracales; family Bacteriovoracaceae; genus GWA2-49-15. Next base: position 8,207 of record MEPP01000011.1, read on the forward strand.
TCTCTCTTTTATATCGACCAGATTGTACATCCATTTTCGATCCGTTTACGCCATTACATTTGCATCTTAGCTTAATTAGGGAATAAAAGAAATAAATATCTTTATATATTGATATGCCAAGTGTTCTGCTGTAGTATGAAGGTGTTGGAGGTTAGAATGTTGGCCTTTAGTAAAGCAATGCGAAACGCCGTTATGGTGATGAGTCATTTAACGGAGGCGTATTATGATAGTGAAATGCAGCCAATATCATCTTCTGATATCGCAGCAACAAAAGAGATATCCCGGCCTTTGGCGGCAAAAACGTTAACAGTACTTGCCCAATTTGATTTGGTTGTTGGTTCGACAGGCCCAGGCGGGGGCTATCGATTGTCACGGCCACCTGAGCAGATATCACTTTACGAAGTCATGACCATCTTCAGAAACGATAAGAAATCGCCAGTCTGTCCGTTCGGTTCACTTAAGCGCAATCACACTGATCCATGTCCACTACAAAAAAGGATAGACCCTATCTTTTCTGAAATATATGCAATCTTAAAAAAAACTAATTTATCCATCTACAAAGGCCATAACAAAATCGCTAAGAAAAAATGATTAACTTTCAGTGTAAACCAACCTCATCAATCTCAACGAAAATCTTCAAGCGTGGCCTTGATCGGAGAACCGAGTAGCATCGCAGTATACTGTTCCGACTTCTAAAGCGGAACACATTGTTCCGACATTGCGTAAAAGTCATTGCCACCCATCGACAAGCTGATTAAGTTCTCCGCATAAAAGCAACATTGATGGAGGTTTCCCATGAAAACAAAAATCTTACTCGCGCTCACGACACTCGCGATGTCACACACCGTTACCGCCGGGGATATTGGCTCATGCTCAATTGATTGTGAGAATTCGGCCAACGAGGCTTGCAAGTATGAAAACAATGATATCGTCGACATCCTCTGCTACTCTGCGGCCTTCTGGGGTTGTATGGCCGGCTGTACACAGGAGAGCAAAAGTCTCGGAAGCGACATCATTCCGCCTCATCGTAATTTATTAAAATACACAAAATGTAGTGATGCCGAAGTGATTCCCGCCTGTAGTGCGATCGGTACCAGATCAGAAGGCTGGTACTTAAATGGCCGCCTCATGACGAGAGAAACTGGTGTGCCTGCGTGGGATATGTGCCAAGAAAAGAACATCTACTGCCAATATGTGGGAACACCGCTCGAAGGCTGGTATATTTACGAGTAGGTGGTATTGAACGGCAAGATTTGGCAGCAGGTTATTGGCAATAAGATTTTAAATCCTGGTGCAATTCAACCCGCGCAGAAATTTTTGGTCGGCCTGCCATTTCAAATCCAAGATATTTTTGGAAAAATCAAAAGCCAAGAAAGCGGCAGCTCTTGAAGCTGTCCGATCACCGACCAGGCCTATCCGCTCATTGCAAACCATCCTCGGACATTGGCACGATCTCGTGGTTCTGCAAGAGCACTTTTGAAAAAATAAACAGGTGAATTCAGATCTTATCACACAATTTAAAAAGGTAAGGCCAACGATCAAGCCGGCCCTGCAATTCGCTTTAAGACAATTGTGTTGAGGTGCCTGTTGAGGTGCCAGGCTTCTTTTCGTTAACTACGTGGGGCAACAATATGGCTTGGCACCGCGAGAAGGCCCGATAGGGACCCAAGAGCGTTTTTCCAGTGATTTTATTTTTCAACTATTCCGAGGTGAACGAATAGCGGGCCATGTAATCGGAATTACCATTGGAGCAAACCACTCTAACCGCCACGGTATTGCCGGCAACGGCGGAGATAGCGCTGAACTTAATGCCCAACTCCACTGTGCTTGAGCCATTTGAACTTATCTGGCGATTGCTATTATCGAGCGCGCTCCAGCTCCAGTCTGCACCAGTGCCGGTATATTGATAGAGGGTCGTGCCTTGAAGCATGTACTCCGCCCCATAGGTGGATGAATCGTAACCGCTATTCTGATTATTATCTTCATCAATAAAAACAAAAAAATCATTATCTATAGTGGCTTTGATACTTCCTTGAACCAGCAGATAAACCCAGGTGCTGTCATTGGTGATGTTCAACGTTTCGAAGTTGCTGGAGCATAGGGAGTCTGAGGAGGAATCCAGTAAATAACCTTTGGATGTTTTCCAAGATGCTTCCACCGTTCCGTCGACCGTGGGCGTTCGCTGTCCGCCAGTGTAGCTGGCAAAGCTATAGTCTAACTTAGAGGCGCGTGGAATGGGCTCATGGTACATCTGACTGGTATCCAGTCCGTATTGATCCACGCCGGCCTTGGAAATTAAAAGCGATAAAGCGCCGGGGCGCCCGAGCTTGTCTCGATCAAGGGCCAGAATCGTCGTCTTCTTATCGGCCGGTTGCCAGCTTTCAACTGTCCCAAGACCATTCCAATTCCATCCGGGGGCGGTGTTTTGATAGAGCGAGCCCGACTGGAGCATGAAATCCGCGCCTACTCCCTTGTAGACATAACCATTAGTAAGATTGCCGTCCGTATCGATGAAAATAAAAAAGTCATTATTAATGGTGAGGGCATTTTGCGTGGTGAGATGAATAAACAGATACCGGTCGCTGGTGGCAAGTTTGACATCATTGAAAAGTGCCGCCGTATTGGGAGCGGGGATATCGGCGGCAGGGTTGTAGTGGCCGCTATAATTTGGTACCAGGGTGGCCCAGAGTAGATCCTCACCGGGCATTTCAATATTGTGAAAAGCGGCGGTGGGAGGGGGCTGGGGCGTTGCAGGCAGGATGACCAGACCTCCGCTCTGATCGGAGTCGAGTTGCCCATCGCTGCCCTTGGCCCTCACTGCAAAGTAATAGGTTGAACCATTGCTTAAGCCGGTTATGATATGGGAAAAAGGAAAAGACATAAATCCCTTTTGGGTATTTCCGCCCAAAACATGGTTATAGGAGTCATTGCCAAGATTGGTGTATCCCAAATTCACCGTGGTGGTTCCACTCGTGAGATTGCTGTCTGTGCCATAAATAATCTGATAGGTCACCGGTGCCTTGGGTCCAGTCGCCACATCCCAGTATACTGTCACCAGACCATTTCCCGCCTTGGCATACTGTAATCCGGCACGATTCATGTAAGGAGCCTGAGAAGCATTTGACTTATGCCAGTATGCCGTGGTGTTGAAACTGGGAGCGGCCACGGCGGGATAGAGTGCTGCCAGGGCATCTGTGGTAAAGGAATTTATTGTATCGAGATAAATGGTCGAGACATAGTGTGCATAACCGGCCTTTTTGACTTCGGCAAATTCGAGTTTGAAAACATCCCAATCATCTTGCAAACTCGCCGGCCCTGAATTTTCGTACCGATCATAGTTAAAGGGTCCGGATAAAAGTTCATGATTTTTGTAATTGGGGCCGGCGGGAGTGGCACTACCACCGTTGACGTATCCTAAGGAGAAAACCTTGAATCCATGGCGCTGGGATTCAGCCATGATAAGCGGCATGCTCTGCCATTTGTTTCCATCGGCGTAAATTTGGTTGGCCAGAGATGTGTTGGAGTTATCAGTATAAAAAGATTCAAATAGCGCACCGTCTAAATATTGGCCGATCTGCAAACCGAAGTGTCCTGATAACTCCGGATAGTGAAAAAAGAGTCCGCGATTGGCAATGACCATGGCCGAGGGATAGGCCCCCCGAATGCCTCCACTGCCAAAGTAATTGAGCATGGTTCCTTTCGTGCACCATTCAAACTGCACAGGATTTCCGGATGCGGCATTGGACCAGCCATTGGGCGAGAGCGTATCCAACACATCCACATAGAATCCATCGAGATGAAAGCCATTACCGGTAAAGTAAGAATAGATCTCATCAAAACCTGCCACGCCATAAACATTGTTAGGTGTATCATGTTCCGCCAAAGTGGTTTGCCTATAATCGGCAAACCAGTTGGGATCTCCAGGATTAACAAAAAATCCCCCCCATTGGGCGTTTCGATCGGGGCGATTGGCAGTGATGGGATAGGCGTGAGGTGGGTTGGCGGTGGCACCGAGATTGGTGAAATTGTCGTAGAGATAATAAGTTTTATACCCAAATCCTTCCTGGAGCCCATCATAGTCTGAGATTGTCGCCAGGGTCGTCTGATTGCCTGCCGCCGTCGCACCTCGTGGATCACGGGATGGCCCCGAGGTGGCACCGGCACCGTCTTTAAATTTGTAATGGGCACTTCCAGGATTGGCGGCCGGAATGGCAAGCGCCTCAACATCCGTAAGTAGCTTGGTGCGCGGGTCTTCGGTGGCCGCTACGTATCCCAAGATCATAATATCATCAGAGGCATCGGTGGAGTTGGTGCCTTTTTTAATCGCCTGCAAGTTCTCAAAGGTATGAAAGTAGGTTGGGTCGGGATTCAAATCAATGATCAGCATATTGTAGCCACCTGCCTTGATGGCCGCGATGGCGGCGGAATCCAAGATGCCGTAGAAGACCAGGTACTTGTCCATCCGGTGAATGCGTGTTTTACGATCAAGAAAATCATATCTGGTCACATCTGAAATTTGTCCGTGAGTGGTGGCATCAATCACCGCCTCCATTCTCACCGTGACATTTTCGCGATTTGTGCTGCCCAGATCGGCAAACATGTTCCAGGCAAAATAATGGGTGACTCCAGTCGGAGAACTGGTGAGATTGGCCATTCCGTCGTGACCTGTGATTATTTTTGGTGTTGCCGTGAGGAAAGTGGTGCCGTCCAGGGAATATTGTACTGACAGTGCCAAGGCGCGCGACTGGGCATCGATAATCTGATAACGAATCCATCTGACGTCACTCGTACTTTCAGCCAGCGTCTGCTTGATGGGACTTTGAGTGATAGTGATCTCGACTCGTGAAATAGGTGAAGCAGGAAGAGACAAGGCCGCGATCGCTGCCTGGACAGACTTTTTGCTACAAGCTGAGTGCAGCAGCAGGACCATAACTAACAAAAATTCTTTCACGTATTTCTTATCGATCTTTTGGGCAGCAATCTTGAGTGATTGTCTCTTCTTTGCTGTTCCTAACTCATTGGAATCAAAATACCAAAAGAGTTTTACAACTCAAACAAGGAAGGTCGCCAGAGGGGAAATGTGTGCTCAATTTGTCCTAACTTTAATTAGCGTCCCGGAACAATTCCTTCATCATCTGGCTGAGCAGGAATGTCTTCCGGACATTTCTCATCAACGCTTACCTCACAGGGAACGTCGTAGATACATGCCGGTGGAACACCAGATGCAATAATCACGCACATCATCTTTTTCTCAACCTGACTTCCGTCAGCACAACGTTTTTTTTCTGTTCGATATTCAATCCCACCGTGACAAACTTCAGGCGTCTTTCCCGAGTCATCACCGGTCGACAGATTTTTTCTTGGCAATGCATGACACCGCCACTCGCCTTGGCATAGGTGATCTGGTTTGGGGTTCCCGTTAAGAGGGCCATAACAATAAAGATACAATACGTTTTCATTTCGTGTCTCCTTTCTTGCGACCTGACTTCAAGGTAAATGATCGCCGGCCCTCCGTAAACATTCTGCGCAGGCAAAAAAACCGCAATAAAATGGTGGAGCGAAAGGACACCGGCCTTAAGGCACTGTAGGAATGGGACCTTGGAGTTCTCAATCTTAATTTTTACCGATTGCTTGCACGAAAAACCTGTAAGAAGATTTAAAAAAATAGAGATTTTGAATTGTGCCCAAATGCTTTTTTGGGACCAAGTGCGTCCCTGCGGTCATCTGCAATAAGATTTTAAATCCTGGTGCAGCTCAAGCAAGGTATTTTGATTTCGCCGCAACTGCTCTTTCATAAAATCTAACTGACCTTGGGCAACTCGGGCCTCACTGTCACTTAAGTGCCCGTCTCCCATGGCCACGCCAACTTCAATGGCGGCCTTGGCAGCACGGAAGGCCAGCCCGCCCAATGGCCCGGCACCGGTTTCAGCCAACTTTTCTCCCACGCTTTCGGCAAGCCCGCTTTCTACCAAGAAGCTATTGGCTTCCCACAGTCGATCTCCCATAGTTTTGTTGGCGCTTTGGAGTTGAACGCCAAAATTATGTCCCGCCAGGGTCGCTCCCGTGAGCTTGGATAGCTCTTCGATTTTTTCCGCGGACTCATCCACGAGCTTCATTTTGACTAACCATTTTTTTATATCTTCTGTTGATGTTCCCTGGGCCCGCATTTGAGTGATGCGGGTCTTGAGAATGGAACTTTTCTTCAAGGTAGTCTTGGCCATGCTCAGCGATTCACCTAAGGCCGCTTCAAAAAAGGCCGATCTCGCTTGCTGATTGGCCTCTGCACGGGAGGCCTTGGCGCTGGCAATCTGCTTTTCAGCTCTGACAATAAAATCTTCCTGGGTTTTCAGACCTCTTTTCATTCGATCGTGCTTGGTTTTCAATTCTGAGCAGTTGATGATCGGTCGACCACTCGGTTCGTCGGTCTTGAGCAGAATCGGTGCTGATGAATCATCTTTCAGTCGAATCTCGTTTCCTGCCGTCATGTCTTTCATCTGGCCGGCCATTTCCTCATGACGTACCGCCAACTCTCGTTCTTCGATTTCCTCCCTGGCACGGCGATCTCGCTCTAGCTGCTGCTGAAGTTGCAACCGGCGGGCGCGTTCTGCCTTGGCCTTCTCGCCATTCATATCAAGACCTTCCATGAGCTGATCGGCACCCATCTTAATAAGTCCCATTTCAAGTTGCTGTTGAGGTGTCAGTCCAGCTCCGGCACCACCGGCCTTGCCCCAGTCAGAACCAGGTGTACAACTCATGCCATTCGCATTGGAAGGTGTTCCGCCACAGGAACGACACCAGCTGGCATAAGCAGAATACCCGGAGGCACTAAAACTGCTGGAGGGAGGATGGGAGCAATCTGCAGCAACGGTTTTGGCAACAAACAAGAGCAAGAGGAAACACATTCTAAGTAGCATGGTTTCACCTTCCGTTCTTGAGTATGGCTTCCAGCGCTCCTTCCCAAGCATAGATTTTATCCTGTGAGGCGCGGGCATCCGGAGCATCAGGCTCCAAGGCGAGATACTTTTTCATTTCAACAATCGCCTCGGCAAAACGCTTCTGGCCTTCCAAGAGCAGGGCCTTGTTGTAATACCCTGAGGCCCACCAGGGCGCGATGGCCAGGGCCTTGTCAAAAAGCTCTAGCGCATCGTCATATCTTTTTTCCTTAAAGGCATACTCGGCCTGCACTTTATACCTGCGCATCTCCTCACTGAATTCACGCTTGGTCTTGCCTGAGCGATAGTCACGAACCACCTGCTCAAAGTTCTCATCCTCGGCCTTTTCCGTGGTCATACTATTGCGCTGATAATGAGTCACCAAGGCCGCTAAGGCCTCTGCCACCTCCCTGGCCTGGGCCTCAGAAGTCCAGTACACCAGGCACCAACGCCCTTCGCGGATATATCCTAAGGCGCTCGGGCCAGAATCGCCGATACCGTGGCCATAGCCACTTCGGGTAACTGTCGGACGGTTGACCTTAAAGTCAAAGATGCACGATTTAACTTTGGAAAGTTCCGAGCGCCAATCGGTGTGCGGTTCCCAGAAAGTTTCCAGTCTGTCGGGATACAGTTTGAAATCGAGGAGGACTGTAAGCCCCTGGCTTGCCCATTTCGACAGGGGAAGGGCATTCTGCAGAATCTTTCTGGCCTGATCGACTGACATGGTCTTGAGCTTTTTCTGCGAATCCGCCAAGGGATCGTAGATCTTTGGGTAGTTGGTTGCGCAGCCTGTGAACAATACTATCAAAAGAAAATAAATGATTTTATTAGTCATGTATCCCCACCATTTTTCGTCGGAATGTTCTGAAAATTTATTTTATCACTTTCAGGCGGGATTTATAAGATCTCGTGAGAATTTCCTGGCAGGCAGCTCTCGCTTTTTTGTATGAGAAAACAGTGCCTGAAACTCCTTCTGCTCTATCCCTTAACACAGATATGAGGCGATAGCTGAGCAACCTTCAGCGCCAGCCGGGCCTTCTCGGCGGCATCGACAACTTCTCTGAGATCTTTATAGGCGAGGGGGGCCTCTTCCGCGACACCTCGATAGGAGCCGCTTCGGATCAGAATTCCCTGCTCCCGAAGATCTCTAATTATATCCGGACCGTTCCACAATTTTTTGGCTTCAGTGCGACTCATGGCCCTGCCGGCACCATGGCAGGCAGAGCTGAATGAAAGCGCCTCAGCTTCATTGGTACCAACGAGGACAAATGATCCTACCGCCATATTCCCGCCGATAAACACCGGCTGACCTATGGCCTTGAATCTCTCTGGCAACTCTTCATGCCCGGGGCCATAGGCACGAGTTGCCCCTTTTCGATGAACAAATAATTTTTTTCGCTTTCCATTCACATCGTGCCACTCGCTTTTACAAGTATTGTGGGAGACGTCGTAGACCAATCTCAATTCAATATTGGGTATAAGTTCAGTGAAGGCCTCACGGACTAGATGAGTAATAATCTGCCGGTTGGCCAAGGCGCAGTTAATAGCGCCTCTCATGGCACCCAGATAACTTTCCCCCAACGTCGAATGAAGCGGAACACAGGCTAGCTCTCGGTCGGGCAGATAAATTTGAAATTGCTTGGCCGCTGTGACCATCGAGCGCAGGTAGTCGGTCCCGATCTGATGACCGAGACCGCGAGAACCGCAGTGAATACTGATGACGACGTCATTTAACTCAAGACCCATCGCCTCGGCTGCCGGACGGTGGAAAATTTCTTTGACCTCCTGGACCTCCAGATAATGATTTCCGGAGCCCAGTGTTCCCATTTCCTCTCTCTGACGATCCTTCGCTTTTTGCGAGATCATTTCAGGATTGGCACCGGGCATTTGTCCCCGTTCCTCGGTGTGATCAAGATCGGCCGCCGTCCCGTGTCCGTTATCAACGGCCCACCGGGCACCACCCATCAGCATATCGTTCATCTCGCGGTCGGAAAGCAAAATCTTACCCCGGCTTCCCGTGCCGGAGGGAATTCTTTTATAAAGAAGGTTGGCCAAGGCCTCCTTGTAGGGAGTGAGTTCGGAGATTTTTAATTTGGCATGAAGCAAGCGTACACCGCACGAGATATCAAAGCCGACACCACCGGCCGAAATGATGCCGCCTTGGTCGGGATCAAAGGCCGCGACGCCGCCAATGGGAAAACCATATCCCCAGTGCGCGTCTGGCATGGCATACGCCTTATCAACAATGCCCGGTAACATGGCGACATGGCATAACTGCTCATAAACCTTTTGATCCATTTTTAAGATGAGCGCTTCGGTGGCATAAATTCGCGCCGCGACCTTCATCTTGCCAAAAGCCTTTATCTCCCAAATCGTGGGAGTAATTTTTTCAAAAAGATTTAAGTCCAGAAAAAACCTACTTTATACATCTATACATCAACCACGCACTGAGCGATCCATCCGCCGTTAATTTTTCCGACCTTCAGCTCAGTCATGGTTGCGCCCTTGATCTCGGTCGCTGGGTCATGTTTCTCGGGCGTTACAATTTCACCCCACAACTCACCCTCTAAAACCGAATTTTTGATATGGACTCTGGCATCTGCAAAAACCAGATTTTTAGTATCCATTTCATAGATCACAGTATTGATCCAATCAAAAAATAAAAGCTCCGCGTCCGCTTCTTCACATTTAAGATTTAATTTTATTTGAGGAGAAACATTGTGTGGATCTGTGACAACCGCGGTTAATGCCAATACTGCCGTGGCGAAGGCCTCTTCCATGGTTTTGCCAAAACCGCGGATTCCAATATCCGCATCGTGTGAAAAATTTTCCCATTTTAAGGTCTTCATATAAAATAGATAGAGGGCGGACTTTTATCAGAACCCAATCCTCAAAAAGTCCACCACCTTTCTTTTCTTACCGCACGTTGGGTTTTCCCCAGTACGGCGAAGGGCCGGTATTTCAAATGCGGCATTCGTTTCCAGCTATTGGATTAAGACGATCTTGTCGTACACCAATAGCATCAACTTGACCTGCATCCTTCGCTTCGACACTTGCATGTCGAAACCACCATTAGAGTTTTTAGATTATAAGCCTAAAAACTCAACCCTAGAGACCCTCGCTTTATTAGAGTTTGTGTTGACTCTAACTTCAAACACTTGTCGGCCTCTACTGCCCCGCTTGTTGGCGACAAAAAGTTTCCCGTTTGTCGTAATGAGGAAAATGATCTTCCTCAAAGTCCTTCAAGTGGTTCCGAGCTTTCTCCGATCATCCTTCCCGACATGTCATCCCTAGTACCCCTAGAATTCGCTCACTGCCTCTGTCTTATCTCTTCGTGAACGACTTGGGCCTTAACCTCATTTGAAAAAGGTTCGGCAAACTATCGCCTGTCACCATGGAAACAGGTCGATTTGAGGTAAAAAAGGTTCACTTGCGCTACAACCTATCGGTTAGCTTCGAGGAGTATTCAATTCCTCTTTTAACACCAGCATCAAATTAAAAAGTTGCCCCTTTAATTCATGGCGGAAGCTTTGGAAACCATAAGACCCATTTTCCATCAGGACTTTCACCTGTGAAGGATCGGATAGCTTCGCTACCTTCAAACAAGATCGAGCTTACTCTTTTTAATTTTTAAAGCAATTTGAGAGATCTCACTTTGGTCATGAGTAAATTGTCACCTCATTAAATAAGTGGTGGTAGCGATTCTTGCTCTCGAAAGGATTTAAAGTATAACAATGCCGTTCTAATGAAAGAGGAGAGAAAATAATGGCCATTAAATCTGTCTGCAAAACTGACGTTGTAACAATAGATAAGAATTCTACACTCTTGAGTGTTTCGACGGTAATGCAAAATTATCATGTTGGAAGTGTCGTCGTGGTGGAGGGGATGAATGGGAAGCGAATTCCTGCCGGTATTATTACTGACCGTGATATCGCTCTGGCCCTTATCTCATCTACAAAACCACAGGAACTGAGAGTGGAACACATTATGCAAAGTGCTCCGATCACGGTGAAAACGAATGAGGGTATTTTTGAAATAATTATTAAGATGCGGGACGGTGGTATAAAAAGAATTCCTGTAGTTAATGATGATGGTTCCTTGTACGGGATTGTCTGCGCTGATGATTTGCTGACTCTTATGAGCGAGGAGATTCAGAATTTATCTAAAATTAATGAAACCCAGATTAACAAAGAAAAAGGCACCACGCTACCGGCCGAGAAAACAATCACAATGTAAGATGTAGGGAGTACACATGGCAATCATAGGTATTGATCTCGGAACTTCAAATTCCGCCGCCGCAGTTCTACGAGGAGGCCGGCCGGTTATCATCCCAAGTGCGGAGGGAATCAGCATCGGCGGCAAGGCCTTTCCGAGCTATGTCGCCCTTACGGCCGATGGGCAGCTCCTGGTGGGGGAACCTGCCAAGAGACAGGCCTCCGCAAATCCTGAAGGCACCGTGAGTGGATTTAAGCGCAGCATGGGAACACGGAAAATATTCAAACTTCGAGATAAGGAATTTTCCCCCGAGCAGCTTTCCTCCTTTATTTTGCAAAAAATCAAACGTGATGCGGAAGCTTTTCTGGGAGAAAAGGTCGAAAAATGCGTCATTACCGTTCCCGCCTACTTTGACGATAACCAGCGAACCGCCACTAAAGATGCTGGCAAAATTGCCGGCCTGAATGTCGAGCGGCTGGTTAATGAGCCTACGGCGGCCTCTCTTGCCTACGGACTTGATCGGATGGGCGAAGATTTGAAGATTGCCGTCATTGATTTGGGAGGTGGTACGCTGGATGTGACTATTATGGAATTTGGCAAAGGTGTTTTTGAAGTCAAGACCACAAGCGGTGATACCCAGCTCGGTGGCGTCGATATGGATCAAAAGCTCTTCGAATATGTAACCGAGCGGGTGCAGCGAGAGCATGAGTTTTACATAAAGGGTGATCGCAAGGCCGAGGCCCGCGTAAGAGAGGCGGTGGAGCTGGCCAAGATCGAGCTGACCACCAGCACCATTGCACACGTTGGCCTGCCATTTCTTGGATTGCTAAAAGGGGCGCCCTTCCATCTTGAACTGGATCTAACTCGCACGGAACTTGAGCGACAAATTCAATCCGTGGTTGACCGTTGTAAGGCACCATTAGAACAAGCATTAGCGGATTCAAAGCTCACCTCAGGACAAATTAATCGCATCGTTTTTGTCGGCGGGCCGACTCGTATGCCCATCGTCAGAAATTTCTTCGAGGATTACTTAAAGCGCAAGGCAGAGGCGGGAGTTGATCCCATGGAGTGCGTGGCCAGTGGAGCGGCGATACAAGCGGGGGTGCTGGCAGGTGAAGTGGGAAATATTGTGTTAGTTGATGTCACTCCTTTGACTTTAGGAATCGAAACTTTGGGTGGAATAGCCACACCTCTGATTCCGCGAAATACGCCCATCCCCATCAGAAAGAGCGAAGTTTTTACGACCGCTGCAAATATGCAGACCTCAGTGACCGTTCAGGTTTTCCAAGGTGAAAGGCCGATGGTGAGTGATAACACAAGTTTGGGGTTGTTCAATTTAGATGGCCTTCCGCCTGCTCCAAGAGGAGTTCCGAAAATTGAGGTAACTTTTGATATCGATGCCAGCGGCATGCTTAACGTAACGGCCAAAGATCTGGCGACCCAAAAATCCCAAACCATCAGCATAAGAGGTTCAACTCGACTCGATGAGCTGCAGAAGCAACGAATGATCAAGGATGCTGAAAGGTACGCCGAAGAAGATAAAAAACGGCGAACCAGTGCCGATAAAATTAACCTGGCCGACAGCGTCTGTTACGAGGCGGAAAAAACCCTTGCCGATTTTGGCAATACTTTGGATCAAGCTTTAATTCTAAAGATTCAAGAAAAGCTCAAAGAAGCTAAGGCCGCGGTTGAGAAGCGCGATCCTGTTGAGGCCGATAAAAAAGCTGAAGAGCTTAAGCTGATCCTCCAGGAGGTCGGGAAGGCCATCTATGATCGTAACAAAGAAAAAGCGGATTCAGGCCCTAAAGATCAGGGGCGTCACGTGGTCGATGCCGAATATAAAGAGACAAAGAAAGAACACACAGCTTAATTTAAAAGTGAGAACTTAAATTGTGGCGGCAAAAAGAGATTATTATGAGGTCCTCGGAGTCTCCAGGCAGGCTGATGCGGCCAAGATTAAGGATGCTTTTCGAGAGCTGGCCATGCGTTTTCATCCTGATCGAAACAAGGTTCCGGGGGCCGAAGAGAGGTTTAAAGAGATAGCCGAAGCTTATGCCGTTTTATCTGATCCGGATAAGAAACAAAAATATGATACTCAAGGTTTTGAGGGAGTCTCAGATTTTCGGCCCGATGATCTTTTTGGAGGGATTAACTTTGATGAAGTTTTTGGAGTTCCGCTTTTTGAAAACTTTTTTGATCGTCATCGATTCCATCGCAAAAAGGGAGATGACCTTGAAGTTGTCATCGAGGTGCCGTTAGCAAAAATCATGGCGGGCGGCACAGAAAAGATAAAAGTTCAACGAAGAGAACCGTGCGAGAGCTGCCATGGCAGCGGCGCTGCAGCCGGAACCCAACCCAAAATATGTGACCTATGCCAAGGGAGTGGTCAGATCGTCACTGGCCACACCAAAAAGAACATGATGTTCCAGCAAATCAGCATTTGCTCACAATGCCATGGCAGAGGAGAAGTGGTCGAGCGGCCTTGTGTCCAATGTTCCGGCCCGGGTTTTGTTACAAAAGAAAAGGAGCTTGAGGTCACCATTCCCCCCGGCGTCGAGGATGGAATGGTTTTAAAAATTGCCGGACAAGGTCGCGAAGCTCCGGTCACCGACGGAGGCCCGGGCGATTTATTGGTCATTGTGCAGACAAAAAAGGACGAACATTTTCAGCGATCCGGTTCAGATCTTTTTTATTCCGCCAGCATTCCTGTGTGGGATGCGGTCTTGGGATCAAAAATCCAAATCCCAACTTTGGACGACGATGTCATCGTGAAAATCCCAAGCGGGACTCAATCACAAACCTCATTAAGGGTAAAAGGGAAGGGGTTACCTCGGTTCCAGCGAACGGGATTTGGCGACCTCTATGTTATCGTTGAGGTGCGGATACCTGAGCAGTTAAAGGCCCGTGAAAAAGAGCTGTTTGAGGAATTAAGAGCGCTGAATAATGAATCAGACAATGTTGCCGCAAAAACATCCTGGTTTTCGCGGCTTAAAAATAATCACAGCAAGGCCAAGTCTTAATGCACGATCTGCTGCTCAACCAAGAGCGGATTTTTAACCGATAAGGTTGAGTAGGCCGGAAGTTTGGTGGTTGCAAACCGTAAGGCCTGTGTATGGGCGGGACCAAAACAATCAACAAAAGGCTCTTTTGTTTCAAAAGTTACTTCGAAGGCACGCATGGATTTCTGCACAATCTTGATCTTAAATTGTTCCTCGCTGACATTGCGGCAAAAGGAAACTTCCGTTTCAAATTCTGTGGTGACGGCCCCAGGTCTCACGGGTGGCATAAGATTTCCACGAACGAGAACATCTTTCACTAAAACCGGCATGAGAAGCTCGGCCTCAGAAGGTAGCTGATCGGCCATGGCATTTATGCAAAAAAGGACAGTGGCAAGTAAAGCGATCCGTTTCATAAGAGACTCCTGTTGACTGGTTAAGATGAATACTGCGTGGGCTATTTATGTGGGCCGCGCTTATCTGGCAAATTAATGTTCTTTATTATGACGCATCAATATATCTAATGATGTCTCGAAAGACTTTGTACAAATTAATTTTTCCTGTGTAACTTTAGAGACATACAACTTCAGCGGGGAATGAATGGCATTGCGAATCGTGCAGCTGGGATCTGAAAGAAAAGAGAAAGAGCTACGTTTCGGTACCGTGCGGAGACCTCCCCGCGGCGTTCGAAAAGAAGATTACAGCAAACTCAATTATTATGATGTCTGGTTGCCGATTTTATCTCCCAGCATGGAATTGATGAAGCTGGGAAAAGAAGGAGCTACCAATGAGAAGGCCTGGAACCAGTTTAAACGCATGTTCAAAGCTGAGATGAATCAATCCGAGGCGGCACAGGTGCTCAATGTTCTGGCGGCGTTATCACACCACACCCAGCTTTCCATTGGCTGTTACTGTCTCGATGAAAATCGTTGTCACCGCTCTATTTTAAATGAACTTCTTAGAGAACGGGGCGCCGACATTCAATAAAAGAGTATGGCATCATGGAAAATATGAATCTTCTTACCTCCCTGGACTGGCAGGCCATCTCCAAAGATTTGGGGCGTCGGGCATTTTTTGAGGTCAATCAGCTTGAGCTTGAAGGGCCGCCGATTTTTCTTTCTCATGGAGAGATTGAGGGCAAGCTTTGTCAGCTGGACGAGCTATTCTCCCATCTTCACCTACATTCGGAGTCTGCCGAACATCTTCAGGAAATTCTGAGTTCGATTCCTAATCGAAAAGAGGACTCAAATACAGTCCAACGTTTATTGAAGGGGCATTTATTGGAGATGTCTGAAATCAATAAATGCGTGCTCTATTTTGAAGCCTGTTTTCTACTGCTGGCGGAATTTTCCAAGCTCAATTTTTCTACCGCCGCCCGATCCATTCTTCCCCGTAAGGGTGGCATTGAGCAAAAGTTAATCTCCTCCTGGCGAACATTTGTGCAAAAAGACGGCACGATACACTATCATCGGCATGCCATTTTAGGCGCTCTCGATCGTGAGCTTTCCGCCCTCGAAGGCAAGCTTCGCAATCTTGTCCAGACATTTTCACGGCAAGAACCCTACGAAAGCGCCATGCAGTTTCAAAGCTACGATGTTGTTAACGATCGCTTTGTGTTGCCCATTCGTGCCGATGCCTATCGCTCGGCGATGGGTCCTATCTTGGCAAGAAGCTCCTCCGGCCACACTCTCTTTGTTGAGCCCTTCGCCATGAAAGAAGAGGCGAATAAAAGAATGCGCTTGTTGGCCCAGATTGAGGAGGAGATGGCCAAGATCGCCCGGGAATTTCAGGCCAAAGTCGCGCTCTATCAGTCTGAGTTTCTTTTGGCGTTTGAATTTCTTTTGAGTCTTGATTCTTTGCAGGCGCGCGCCAGCTACATTCAAGAGAAAGGTCTGAGTCGTCCGATCTTGTCTGATAAGTTTGAAATCAGGCTGAAGGGCCTCTTTCACCCTCTGATAACGGACCCTGTTCAAAACGATGTTCATCTCACCCCGGACTGCCTGGGCATGGTCATCTCAGGTCCCAATACCGGTGGCAAGACGGTCATGCTTAAGGCCATTTCACTGACCCTCTTATTTTTGCACAAAGGTCTCTATATTCCTGCGAGAGAAGGTGTTCTTTATCCTGCTCAGAAGATTTTTTTTATTGGATACGATCACCAAAATCTGGTGGCGGGGTTGAGCTCATTTTCCAGTGAGGTCCACCAGTATCTGGAAATTTTAGCAAACTTGCAGGATCACAGTATCTTGGCCATCGATGAGATTTTTAACTCGACCGGTTCCGAAGAGGCCTCCGCCCTGGCCTTTGCTCTCTTTGAGGAGATGCAAAGTCGGGCCAGCGTCAAGATTCTCGTGAGTACCCATCATCAACTGCTTAAGACTTTGATCCACGAGGATCGGCGTTTTCTGAGTGCCCATATGGCCTTCGATGTGGAAAATAATTCGCCGACCTATAAGTTAATTACCGGTACGCCCGGCCCTTCCTTTGCCTTCAATATTTTTGAGAAAGTTGCGGCCATGTCCAACTGCAAGACGGCCATTCCCGACAATGCAAAATCCCTCATGCAAACGTCGAAACGACTCTATGAAACCCTACTGGAAAATGTCTCCAGAAAGGAGCATCAGCTGGACACTCAGTTGGCCGAGGTCACCTCGCTACGCCATGATTTGCACAATCAGAAAATGGCATCGCAGGGGGTGCTGCGTTTAGAGAAGGAAAGGGCCTATCAGGATTACGAGAAAGATTTGAAGAAAATTCTGAATGAGGCGATCTCTTTAAAAGAAGAGCAAAATGCCAATCCCGACTGGGGTATCAAGGCCATCCGGCGCAAGGCCCAGGAAATTACCACCGATTTAACTCTTCTTCTGCCCCGGCCGGAAAAGGTGCCTGCTCCCAAAGAGGTTGGAGACTATGCTTCGGTGAGTGCAATTGAGACCGGCAAGACCTATTTTTCAAAACTCCTGGGCCGGGAGGTCCTGGTGCTGCAAATCAATCAACGCAAAAGTGAGGCCCAGGTTTCGGCCAATAAATCCCGCTCCGGCCCGCGCATTAATCATCCCCTCGATCAGCTCTTTTCCACCAAAGACCCTGTGGTAAAACAGCGCGAGGTCAAAATTCAATTTTCCCGAGAGGAGCTGTCGAATGTGGAGGTGAATGCCAGGGGACTGCGCCTCCCGGATTTTGAGGTCTTGCTGGAAAATGGCCTGACCGCGCTTCTGCTGGATGAAATTCCCTACCTCTCGGTCATCCATGGCCATGGGGAAGGAATTTTGAAAAAGTATCTGCGCGACCGCATGAAGAAAGATGAGCGCTTCGTTTATGAAATCCCCGATGGCAACGATGGCTCAACCATCATTCGCAAGGCCTAGAGTTACGAACTATCTTTTTAAATACCTCAGCAAGGCATTCAAACTCATGGTGTTGATTATGTCACTATTTTCCAACCAGCCCCGCCTGGCCTGGGCCACTCCCAGTTCCATGTTGTGAAGCTGATTTGTACTATGCGCATCAGTGGAGATGGCCAGCTTGACTCCAATTTCTTTTGCTAATTTACAATGCTCTCCCTCCAGGTCCAATCGGTCCGGCTGACAGTTAATTTCCAGAAAGCAACCTCTATCTCTGGCGGCGATCATGATTTTTTCCAAATCGAAGGCGTAAGGCGCCCTTTTGTTGATTAATCTTCCGGTGGGATGGGCCAGAATATTAAAATACCGATTATCCATGGCGCGGATAATCCTTTCCGTCATTTTCTCCATCGAGAGGTTCAGATTATAGTGAACGGAGCACACGCGCACATCCAGTAATTCTAAAATACTATCAGGCAGATCCAGCTTCCCATCGACCAAAATATCCACCTCAATTCCCTTCAACAGAGTCATTCCATTTTGCGCTTTATTAAACTGATCAATCTTTCGAATGTGTTTTTCCAAAAGTTTGGCATCCAGCCCATGGGCAATGGAAACGCGTTTGGAATGTTCTGTGATGGCCAAGTATTCCAGCCCCAGCCGCTTGGCCTCCGCGGCCATGTCTTCCAATGAGTTTTGCCCGTCGCTGGCGTCCGTGTGAGCATGGAGATCGCCGCGGATGAACTTTTGCTCAACTAATTTTGGAAGCTTCCCGCGCCTTGCCGCCTCGATTTCTCCCAGATCCTCACGCAGCTCAGGTTCAATATATCCCAGGCCAAGTTGTTTGTAGATTCTTGCTTCCTCGCTACCGGCCAGCTTTATTTTCCCTTTGAAAATACCATACTCATTAATCTTATATCCCTGTTCGAGGGCGATTTTTCGGAGATGGATATTATGCGCCTTGGAACCGGTGAAATAGAGAAGAGCGGCACCAAAAGATTCCTTATCCACAACCCTAAGGTCCACTTGGAAATTGGATTTGAGTACGACACTGGCCTTGGTGTCACCCATGGCCCTTACTTCTTGAACTTGATCATAACTTTTAAATTGCTCCATCACTTTCAGCGGGGAGGAGCAGCTTACCAGAAGATCCAAATCGCCCACGGTGGTTTTTTTTCGGCGATAACTGCCGGCGACTTCGATCTGCTCAATCTCCGGGATCTTTTGCAGATGCTCAATCAGTGAAAGGGCCAGGTCATGGGCCTCAATCCATAAGGTGCGCTTGGCTTGATCTGAATGTTTGAAAGTATCAATATTCTGCAGCAGTTTTTTTTCGCCCTGAACAGTAAATCCCTTGAGCTTTGAAACCTTTCCCTGTCTGGCGGCGCTGACCAGATCATCCAGCGAACCAATGTTCAGTTTTTTGTAAAGATATTTTGCTTTTTTAGGGCCTATCCCCGGGATCTCAACCAACTCACTCAATCCCCGCGGAATTTCCTTTTCCAATCTTTTGAGAAACTTCAGCTCGCCGGTTTTGACAATTTCCTCAATCTTGCTTGCCAGATCCTTTCCTATCCCCGGAAGCTCGGTTAAATCGCCGTGCTCACTTACAAGCTCTGCCACTGGTTTTGTAAAAGAGAAGATGGTTCTTGCGGCATTTCGGTAGGCACGAATGCGAAAGGGATTGGCATTTTCTATGGCCAAAATATCGGCAATGTGTTCAAAGATATGCGCTACATCGGCATTTTGTACTGTCATTAAAACATTATAATAACTTTTGGAAACTTGAAGTTGACGTTTGTTTTTTTGACCGGTGATAAGTATCGCTTAAAGAAGATCAAAGTACAGCTGACAGGCCTCGGCGAAATTGCTTCCAAAGGAAATCAAGCCATCGGGGTGTCCTGCCATGGCGAAGAGTCTGGTTTTTTTGAGTTCGGTTTCATTAAACAATCGTTTTACCTCCATGGCCATTTCAACTGTACCGTAGGAGATATGCGCCTGGGTGGTCGGGATTTTGTTCACGAGCGATGTCCAAAGGGCGCGATGATGGACGTGGACCACCACCTTAATCTTGGGATCAAAGGCATACAAGAGGGCATGGGTCAGAGACTCACTTGAGGCCACGATCGGGCCCACACAGGTAACCGAATTTTTTTCCAGAGAAAAATCGATAACCTTGGTGTAGTGCTGGGTTCCCGTCCAATCATCATTGCCGGTGCCGGACCCGGAGATTAGAAACTCAAGACCTTCTCCCACCCGCATGCTGATATTTCCAAAGCCAATATCACCCTCATAGGCCCCAATCAGCTTGAGATCATAGAGCTTCTTGCGCCAGCTATTCATCTCGCTGGCGAGAGCGAAATCTGCAAGATTGGATTTGATCCAATGGGGTCTGAATTTTATGACACCTTCGTCAAATGACATGGTCTACTCTTCAGCTGTCCAAATGTAATCGGCCCTCACCCCGTATTTAGGATGAGGCCGAACCTCTTCTCGGCGTTCCTCAGGCGTTAAATCTTTCAGATTGACCTGAGAGATGGTGACAATTTTTTCCACCCCGCGCGCCTTCAGACGATCGGGAAGGCCACCACCATATTGGGCATGGAAGTCTCCCACAATGATCACGAGAATGCTGTCGGGATTTTTTCCCATGTAGTTGGAGGCGACGAAGGCCATGGTTTCATCCCAAACACTTTGCGCCTCGAAGTATCGCGCCACAACCTGGGGAGGAAGCTCATGACCTCCGCCCGTCATGGTGGCCTTAAAACGCTCAAAGTAGAGGGGATTGCCGAGTTTGAAGTCAGGGGGAATGAGAGCGCGCTCTTCCTCGCTCAGTGAGCTGAGACCGGTTTTTGAAATCTTCGCCGTCAAGGTTCTGGGAGCATTAAGGCCCAAGGTTTCCCCGCCGTGGTCTCTCGGAAAAAGCACCAGAGGGCGATAGGTGGGAAAATCTCCCGACCAGTTAACACTTTTCAAAAACTGCTCTTCGGGGAGGCCTTCAAACAAATATTGATCAATGTAGGCCTGACCGACAAAAGACAGAAATTCCATTCCTACGCTGATCCTGCCTATGCCATTTTGCGCCATGGCCTCTAAAAACAACTCCTGGTGCTGGTGATGGGATTTGAGGTTGTGAATCTCGCTAATGATAACGACGGTACCGGCCTCTAACTTTTCAATAATTTTCTCGGCGGTAACGGCTTCGAGCTGATTACCCCCATAGAGCTTCTCTGGTAGTACCTCACCTTGGGCCAGGACCTGATTAGATTTTCCCATAAAAACCAAGACCAGTAGGGACCCTAAAAGATAGCGCATAATGCCCTCACTTTTTCCGATTTACTCGAAGGCCATTCAACCTCTTTTACGCTTTATTGAAAAGTAAAAAGCATGGCGCAATGCGCTTTGGCTTTATATTCGAGAACGGTAGAATCCTTGAAATTTTTTTACAACACTTTGTGAGGCCCTATGGACAAGATTTTGGCAGGTAAACGTGCATTAATACTTGGAGTCGCCAACGAGCGTTCCATTGCTTGGGGAATAACCAAGGCCTTTAAGGCCTACGGTGCCAGTGTGGCGCTTACTTATTTAAACGATCAGCTAAAAAAACGCGTTGAACCTCTCTCCAAAGAAGTTGGTGCGGATTTTATCCATGAAACCGACGTGACGATCGATGAACACTACGGAAAACTGGCGGATCGGGTAAAAAGCGAGTGGGGAGATTTTGATATTTTGGTGCACTCCCTGGCCTTCGCCAACAAGGATGACCTCCAAGGACGTTTTGTCGCCACCTCGCGGGAAGGTTTCAAGCTGGCCTGCGATGTCTCGGCCTTTTCCCTGATCGGCCTCTCAAACTGTCTCAAAGGCATGATTCGGCCCGACGGCTCCGTCATGGCCATGACCTATCACGGTTCAACCAAAGTACTGGAAGGATACAATGTGATGGGTGTTGCCAAGGCGGCCCTAGAGGCCTCGACGCGCTACCTTGCCAATGATTTAGGCCCGGATAAAATTCGCGTAAACTGCATTTCGGCCGGCCCTATCCGAACCCTGGCCTCATCCGCTGTAAAAAGTGCCAAGACCACTTCTGAGTTTATCGAGCAAAGGGCCCCGCTCAGACGCAATGTGAGTATTGATGACGTGGCCGGCACCGCCGTCTACCTGGCATCCTCCCTTTCTTCTGCCGTGACAGGACAAGTGATTTACGTGGATAGCGGCGTCTCAATCATGGCCATGTAGATGAGAGCAATTCCCAAAGTTGAATTGCATCGACATCTCGACGGTTCCTTGCGTTTTGAAACAGTTTTCGAGCGTGGTCAGCGACTGGGAATTTTCAACCATCTTAAAACGAACGGCATGTCCGCCGAGGATTTTAAAAAGATCGTCTGGAACAAAGTTAAAATTCTCTCTCCCATGGATAACTTGCAGGCGGTTCTTGACAGCTTCTGGTTAACTCAAAAAGTGATGGCCGATCCCACCATTATTGAGCAGGTCGCCTTTGAAAACGTCGAGGATTGTTATCAGGAAGGAGTGGTTTTGGCGGAGCTGCGCTTCGCTCCCGTTTTTATGGCGGTAGGCAAACAGCTCACCTACGATTCCATCATTCAGTCCGTCTGCCGGGGAGTTGAAAA
This sequence comes from Bdellovibrionales bacterium GWA2_49_15, assembly GCA_001769855.1. Lineage (GTDB taxonomy): Bacteria > Bdellovibrionota > Bacteriovoracia > Bacteriovoracales > Bacteriovoracaceae > GWA2-49-15. Next base: position 30,322 of record MEPP01000011.1, read on the forward strand.
GGCCTTGAGAAAATTCCCCATCGAGATCGGGCTTATTTATATCATTCCCCGCGGTCTGGACTTCTTGGAAAATCAGGCCAGCACTCGTGCCCTGGCCCAGCTTTTACACTGTGACCCCTTGGTAAAAAAACTGGTGGTGGGTGCCGACCTGGCCGATATTGAAATCAAAGAGGAGATGCCCCGCTTTGTCCCGATGATTAATGAGCTTCGAGAGCTTGGACTGAAAATCACCATTCATAGCGGTGAAGACAGTGATGCCTCTTTCCTGGAGCGTACCTTCGCTCTCTTTCGCCCGCAAAGAATCGGCCACGGGATTAAGGTGATGGAAGACCCGAAAGTCCTGGCGCAGGCCTTGGAATTGGGAATTCACTTTGAGGTATGCCCCACCTCAAATTATCTCACTCGTTGTGTGCCATCTTTGCAGGATCATCCCATTCGGAAAATGATGGAGTCCGGTCTTTCACTTTCCATTAATTCAGATGATCCCCATCTCATGAATATTGACTTGGCCCATGAGTACACGATGTTGAAAGACGTGCATAAATTTACGTCGGAAGAATTTCTTGAGGTTAATAAGAAGGCCTTGAGTGCTTCCTTTCTGCCTGAAGAGCGCAAAAAATATCTGGCGCAAAAATATTTTACTTTCGCCCCAGAAAGTACGGATCGAAGGCCTGGCAGATAGACTTCATAAAATAGGTCCCGAGCTCGGTTACCTGTAAATTCTCTGTATCGGCCGTGAGGATCTCATGGGCGTGCAGCTGGGCCAGGAGTTCCAGATGGAGGTTCTTCTCAGTAAAAGTGTACTTGGCTTCGGCTTCATCAACCAGGTTGTTTGGAATAACTTTTTGGCAGATAACTCTTTCAAAAAAACTTCCAAAAAAACGATCGACCTCAGTTCTCATGCTGGCCCGCTCGGGATGGCCTTCGCTCCCGCCGATTTGTCTTTTATATTGCTCCAGGATGCGCTGATTTTGCCAGTAGAGGTTTGGGAATGTGGAGATCGCCCCCACGCCCAGACCCAAGAGATAAGGGGTGAGCCGAGGGGAAAAACCTGAAATATTTCTGGATCCTTTACCCTCTAAGATAGTTTTGGAATCCTGGTGGTTGGGGCGGAGATAATGGCCAAAGCCGATGGCCTGAAAATCACTCTCTTTTAAGGCCGCATCTCCTCTCAAAAATAACTGCACCATGGTCTCAGGGGAGTAGGTGGTAAATTGTCCAAAGGCCACCTGGTGTTGTTTTTGCCAGAAGGCCTGGGCCAAGGGGTACAAGGATAAGGCATGGAAAGGCATTCGCGCTAATTCACCAACCGTGTAGGTCAGACGATCTTGGGTTTGCAGGGGGAGACCATAAATTAAGTCACAGGAAAGAAAATAATTCTCAATCCTGGAAATATCCTCAACCGCCCGTTCAAGTAAGGAAATATTTTGGGGACGATTCACATTCGCCATGGTCTGAGTGTCAAGATCTTGAATGCCGAGGATAAAACGCTTGATATTATATTGAGCGAGAATGGTAAGAAACTCCCGCTTTAAGTGGCGGGGATCAAGTTCGATCGTGCCAAAAAAAGTACTGGTACTGGGCACTCTGTTAAAAATTCCTTGCAGGAGAAATTCTAAATTTTCAGCGGATAAAAAGTTTGGTGTACCGCCTCCAAAGTAAATTGAGTTCACCGACAGAGGGCCGAGGCGTTCGAGATAGTAATCCAGCTCGCGCAGAATTGTTTCGATATACGGTTTCTCAACCTGGTGATCTTTGGTGACGGCAATATTGCAACCACAAAAGGTACAAAGCTGTTCGCAAAATGGCAGATGCACGTAAAGGTCAATGGGGAGAGGTGATGAACCTTCTCGATTCTCCGGCAACCTGATCTGTTCTGAGAGCAGTGGTCCCCATGGGCCTTTGCTCTCCGCTCCCTCAAAGGAGACGGACCAATCATGCTGGGACGGGAAATAAGCATATCTCCCACCCGGGCCATGAAAATTAAGCAAAAGTTTTTTTAAAGTCTTCTCATCCCACATTGCGAATTACCGATAGAGAAAATTTTCGTGAATAAATTTTACAGCGTCCCTGACGTTGCTTTCAGGAGTTCTCTGCATTACGCCATGGCCCAGCCCCATGATCCACTTGTCCGCTCCGCACTTGCTCTCGACGGCGTACTTGAAGATATCCACCAGCTTTTCCTGCAAAAGTGGCCAAGGGAGAAAGAGGTAGGCAGGGTCAAGATTTCCCTGGATGTAATAGTCTTTGCCCAGTAATGATAAGGCGTCCCTTAAGTTAACCCGCCAATCGACTCCCAAAACATCGATGGCCGAGCATTCAATGAGCTGAAGATAGTCGAGATGGGTTTGTTTTGAATAATAGATAATTCGGGTGGCCGGATGTTTTTTCTTGAGCGCCTGGGCAATCCGGCGGATAGAAGGAATACCAAACCGTTTAAAGTCATCTAAAGTTAATTCGCCGGCCGCGGTGTCGAACAAGCAAACGGCATCGGCTCCGGCGGTTGCCTGCACTGATAATTGCTCAATAATCTCAGGTTCAATTAACTCCAAAAATCGGTCATAGAGACCGGAATAGAGTCCCTGTTTGGCATTGATCAAACCTCCCGAGTGGGCACCTTCACAGGCATAAGCATAAAGCGTGAAGGGAGCGCCGGTAAAACCGAGCAAGTCCTTGCTGGCCGGAAGTGCCTTGCGAATGTTTTTTGTCGCCTGGCCCTGAAAGTCGTAGTTAAAACTTTTTTGGAAATGCAATTTTTCTAAATCTTTCGGTGCATGGAGATGATGAACCAAAGTCGGAGGACCTGACTCATAACTCAGACCCATGCCCAAACGTTCGAGAGGGAAGAGGAGGTCAGAAAATAGGATGGCGGCATCGAAGTCAAAATCATTAATAGGCCCCATGGTAATCTCGCAGGCGAGATCGGGGTTCTTACACATCTCCATAAAGTTGGAATGTTGTTTAATACCTTGATAGTGGGAGTGATAGCGACCTGCCTGACGCATAAACCAAACGGGCACACCTTTTTTCCCTTGAACAGTCGGTCGATTTTGAAATAATCCCATATGCTTCCTCTTTAGTTGTTGATGACTAATTTATAACCAATCCCGCGCACACTTAAAATTTCCAAACTTTTATGGGGGTCTGATTCGCACCAGCGTCGCAGCTTAACCATATAATTGTCCACCGTGCGAGATGAGGGAAAGGCTTCGGCCCCCCAAACCTCATCAATGATGGCATCCCGTTCGAAGACAATGTTACGATTTTTATAGAGAAGACCTAAGATAGCGCATTCTTTTTGGGTTAACGGAATGATATTGCCCTGGGCATCTTGGACCTCGTAGCGATCAAACCAAATCTTAAGAGGGCCATGCTGAATGAGCCCTTTGAACTCCTGAAATTTTTGATTTTGCTCAAGGATGCGGGTCAGACGCAAAATTAATTCCTTGAGGGCAAAAGGTTTGGTGATGTAATCCTGAGCGCCAAGCTCCAGCCCCTCTAGCCTGATTTCCGGTGCATTCTGGGCGGAAAGAAAGAGGAGAACGAAATCTTTTCTCTGGCGTCGAAGCTCCCTCGCCAAGTCCAGGCCGCTTTGATCAGGTAGTCCAATATCCATAAGAACGACTTCGGGGGGAGTTTGGGAAAAGAGCTTCTTGGCCTCAGTCGCAGTACGTGCCCAATTGCAAGGATGTCCGGAACTTTGAAGGAATTCCTTCAACGTTGCTCCCAGATTGTCTTCATCTTCTACTAGTAAAATTTTCCCCACCGAGATCTTCCTCTTTTAAGCTATTGGCTGGGTGCTGTGGTCTTTATCAACGCAATTTGAATTGTAAATGGATTTTTGGTGAGCATCTTAAATTCGCCTTGCATATGTTTAACCAGTTTTTTTGTTAGATAGAGTCCAATGCCTGAACCTCGCTTGGAATTGTGTCGATAAAAAAGAGTCGCAATCTGATTCGTATCCCCTAGGAAATTCCCCCGATCCCGATAGGTCAGAAAGGTCCATTTTTCATCCGAGGTAAAAGTGATTACCACATCCTTCTCAGGTGAATGTTGGCGGGTGTTCTCAAAGAGGTTCCGAAGGATGAGTTCAATCCCGAATTCATCGCCTAAGGCCCAAACCTCATGATCGTGCTGCACTTGAATATTAAGTTCGTAACCCCATTCTTTTTCAATTTTTTTCAGCAATGATAATAAATTGATGGCCCGACGATCGAGACTGCCGGTGCGCTCCAGCCTTGAGAGTTGGATGATTTTATCCAGCTGATTTTCTAAATTCTTACTATCCTGCACCAGCCTTTCCAGCGGTCGAATTACGGCTCCCCATTTTTGCGACTCTTCCTTGCTCACTCCCGACAATTTCATTCCCACCACTTCAGACTGAAGACGAATAGAGGCCAAGGGAGTTTTTAGCTCATGGGTGATTGAAGAAAAGAAATCCTGCAGGTCCTTTGCCTTTTTGAGACCTCTCAAATAAAAAACCAAGAGGGCACCGGAGATTGAAAACAGGGTAAGAAAGAAAAAAGTTCCTTCCCAGGTAATCATTCTTACGAAGTTGGCGGGAATCGGGCCACCGGAATTAACACTCATGAAGAGATGAATCCACCAGCCGCCGAGGAGTATCAGGATAAAGGCCCAGAAGAGCGAGAGGGCCAAAACAAATCGTGAGTTATCTCTCATGATCTCAGGACCACAAACGCTTTTTGAGTTCTTGCTGAACATTGGCATCGTGGGCCAAGCTCACAAAGCCGACCTCATAGGCATTGGGAGCGAGATAAACACCCTTATTTAAGAGCACTTCAAAGAGTCCTTTAAAGGAGTCGCTGAGATTGCTTGGGATGTCATCTAACTTCCGAATTGTGCCTTTCGTTTGAGGCATGATCCAAAATAAGGAGCCGAAATGAATGAAGCTGCATTTGGAAAAACGGCCATTTTCATAACGGGCGAACCAGTCATCAAAGATTACCTTGATGGCCTTGGTATTCTGCTCCAGGGTTTCGTAAGACGTCGCGGTCAGCTCTTTTAAGGTGGCCAAACCGCCGGCCATGGCGAGTGGGTTGGCGCTTAGTGTTCCGGCCTGATAGACCGGGCCGATAGGGGCCAGCTTTTCCATAATATGCCTTGGTCCGCACACCGCGCCTACTGGCAGACCGCCGCCAATCACTTTTCCATAAGTCACAATGTCAGGGGTAATGCCGGTCAATGCGGCCATGCCACCAAAGGCCACGCGGAAGCCACTGATAACTTCGTCAAAAATAAGAAGGGAATCGTGGGCCTTGGTTATCTTACGCAGGAGCTGCAGAAATTCTTTTCTTTGAATGAGAAGTCCGTTGTTGGCGGGAAGGGGCTCGACAATCACGGCGGCAATTTGGCGGCCGTAACGGGCAAAGGCCTGTTCCACCTCTTGCTCGGAATCCAGCTCCAGGACGATCGTATCCTGGGCGATGCCCGCAGGTACCCCGGCCGATGAGGCACTGGGTTCTGCCGCCAGTCCTGAGCCGGCCTTGATGAGCATGCTGTCGGTGTGACCGTGATAGCAGCCATTAAATTTGATAATTTTATCGCGGCCGGTGAAGCCGCGGGCCAATCGGAGGGCGGTCATGACCGCTTCCGTGCCGGAATTCATAAAACGAATTTGTTCCACAAAGGGCAGGCGCGAGAGTAAAAAATCCGCCAGCTCAAGGCTGTAGGGCTCCGCCGCTCCAAAGCTCCAGCCGCGTTTTAAGGCCTCAGTAAGCGTCGCATGAACTTTTTTATTGGCATGCCCTAAGAGTAGGGGGCCAAAGCTCATACAGAAATCGATATAACTTTTTCCCTCTACATCATAGAGGTAGGCATCCTCGCCCCGCTCAAAAAATATTGGCCCGCGGTGGAGCCCCTTGAAGCTTCGTACCGGGGAATGGACTCCACCAGGAACGAGTTTTTTTGCTTTTTCAAATAGCTCAAGTGAAGTCGACATTGCGTGTTCCTCCAATCCAGTCTTTAAATTCTTGCACTCCTGTGAGGGGAGTTGCGGTTACATGATTATTCTGAAATTCGGCATAGGTTTTACCAAGACCGCAAAAATGTTGGCGATTTTGTATTTCGGGAAAGTGTTTCAGGTAATGGGCGTACTGGGAATACGATGACCAAAAGAAAGCGGTACATTTGGCGATATTAACTTTCACTTCGGCGTCCGGCGCCTGAAAGGTGCGGTCGTAGCAAGGGATAATTTTTCCAAAGGAGCTTTTGGACTGTGAGTGCGTGAGGGCAAAACGCGGCCATTCGGTTTTTGGTCCTGCCAGGAGCGCGAAGATAGAGTTATTAAGCAAGGCCTCGAGTTCCTGTTCACCGCCAAAGTCGGCGGCACCGCAAACCCAATGTCCGAGCGAGGCGAGGGTCATCATGGTTTTTGCTCCGCTGGCAAAAAGCAGATGCTCCGGCTTGATCTTGCTCTTATCCGGTGCTGCATGGGAGCTGGCCACCAGCAGGATGGCCTTCTCTGGTAGCTGATATTCACCCGGTCGCACCTGCATGAGGGAGTCATAAATATAGGTGGCTTCAGTATTGTCTTTTTTCTTGGCATGAACCCCGATAAAGGCATTTTTCCCAGACCATTTAGGCAACGGAGAGTTGCAGTAAAAATCTTCCACGATTTTATTATTATGGGTTCCCCGAACGCTGAGGACATCGTGGCCGGCCACTTGGCCGCAGAAGATACCGATGGCCAGGTGGCATCCACCGCCAAAGGCCTTAAAAATCTTTCGCTCCGTACGGACACAATGAGCTGTCTCAGCATGCTCCAGTTGTTTGAGCAAACGACGCAGCTCGCCCCCGTCTTCGGCGTCGATAGTTTTCCTAATTTCGATGGCCAAAGCCCCCTGGGCCGCGGCCCCTGGAAAATAACTTCGGGGAAGAATCATGAAGTCCAGGCCAACGAGGAGTTCCTTGAGCTGGGCGGCAGAATCAGGGTCCCGCGAAAGACGGGTCAGACCGGCCAAGGCCAAGGTGATGGCGTCGTATTCGCCTTGCTGAAGCTTTTTGATCCGGGTGTTGACATTGCCGCGCAGAACTTTCGTCGTCACCACATGGACACTGCCATCTTTTTTTCTGGGTAAAAAGTTGGGCAAATATTTTTCTAAATTGTGAATTCGTCTGGGAGCACTGGTTCCGACCAGAAGCGCCTCAGTCTGGGCGGCATTAAGAATTTTTTGTTTTGTCTCTTGCTTCACCAGAAGGATATCATGGCAGAAGGCGCGCTCGGTGATGGCCCCCATTTCAATGCCGTCCGGTCGGTCGCTGCCCAGGTCTTTATACGAATGCACCACTAGATCGACCGTTTTTGCCAGCATGGCATCGTCTAATTCTTTGGTAAAAAAATCTTTTCCATCCAGCTGCCAAAGAGGGAGATTGAGGATCTGGTCTCCTTGGGTTTTGATAATATTAAACTCAAATTTATGGGGGGACATGCTTTCAAGCAATCCCTTGATAAAGCGTGCCTGGGTAAGTGCCAGCAGACTTCCTCGTGAGCCGATGGTGTAGGTGCGGACTTTGTGGTTAGCATTCATTTGAAAACCTCAAAAATTATGTGGAGGCATGTTTTTTTAGGCGAATTGTAACTCTTCCCAACCAAAGGGGAAAGCTGCGCAGGCGCCAAAAATACGTTTTTGCGTCAGTTGTTCAATGGCGGTATGCGCTTTTTGAACTTGGATCAACTTTGCCTCATCGAAGCGCTGACCTAAGGTTAAAAGATCTGCCAATCGATAGACGCCTTCGCTGATGCCTTTGCAGGTTTGTATCACTGAAGGCCTGCCTAAATCAATAAACGTCTTGCAGTCGTCCTGTTTGTTCCACTGTTCAAAAAAGGAAGGTCCAAATAAAATCTCGTCGGCTCCCACGGTATTTATAATGGCCGTAAAGTTTTCGAGACCGGAGGCATTGGTAAAATCCAGAGGCCACGCAACCGCCGTCCCGCTACACTCTTTACAGATTGCGTCTAATTTTTCAGGGTTGCGGCCGGTAAAACTTAAATCGTAAAGTTTGCGCAGAAGCTTGGCGGTATCTTGCGCCAGCTGTCCCGTCCCCACAATCAGAATCTGTCCGGAGACAGAGTGGTTTTGGAGCACCCTTTTGGCCAATCCGGCATAAGAATACTGACCGATTGACTGAAGATGTTTGGTCTTAATTTCCTTACCATCTTTCATGAGTTTTTCAAGAATTTGACCGCAAACTGAATTGAAAGTGGCTGAAGATTTATAGCTGTCGTAGGCCTTCTTGAATTGCCCGGCCACTTCGCTCTCACCGAGCAGGCGACTTTTTAGTCCGGTGATGACTTCTAAAAGGTAGGTATAGGCTTCACTTCCGTGGTAGACGGATAGTCCGTGGATGCCGTTATCATTGAGGAACGACAGGGCCTTATCGGGCCACACACCAAGTCCTACCAGGAGATGGCGCTGACAGGTGCTCATTTCGAACAATTGTGCCTTCAAATCCGAAGGGAGATCGACGGAGGTATTGCCGGGTGCTAAGTTAATGGCGGTGAGTGTGTCGTACATACGTCCTTCCGCGTGGTTGTTATCGTGAGGCCAATTTACTCCTCTTCTCGGCCTTAAGTGTCATAGAATTGTAGAAAAGTATTTTTTATATTCGTTATCTATGGTATTGATTTTCCTTGTTTAAGTTAGAAATGGGAGTGGTCATGGGTGATTCTATGGAACTTATTTTTAAACGCGATGGTATTTTAAAGCGAGGAAAGGGGATGACTTTTGATGACCTCCTCTTAGTCCCCCAATATTCTGAAATTTCGTCGCGAAAAGGACCTGTTTTGGACGCCTTGGTCACTAAAAATTGGCGACTCCAGATCCCCCTCATTACGGCAAATATGGACACCATCACTGAAGGGGATATGGCCATTGCCATGGGCCAGCTCGGTGGTCTGGGAATTATTCATCGCTTTATGTCTCCTGAAAGTCAGGTGTTAGAAATAAAAAAAGTAAGGAAGGTTTTTGATCAACTGAAAATTACTCTGCCTATCGCGGCCTCAATTGGTGTGAAAGAAGAGGGGATGAGCAGGGCCGATTTATTGGTTGAGGCCGGTGTTGATATTTTAACGGTTGATATTGCCCATGGTGATTCAATTTTAATGATTGAAACCTTGAATTATGTGAAAAGAAAATATCCAAAAATTGATGTCATTGCCGGGAACGTGGCTTCCGCTGACTCGGTCAATAGATTGGTGGATGGCGGGGCCGATTGCATCAAGGTGGGAATTGGACCAGGCTCCATGTGCACCACCCGAATTATTACCGGTCATGGTGTGCCGCAGTTAACCGCGGTGGCCCTGAGTGTGGAAGCTGCCAAGCGCCATAAGGTTCCCGTCATTGCTGATGGGGGACTAAAAAATTCGGGTGATATCGTCAAGGCCCTTGCAGCGGGGGCCAATACTGTCATGATTGGCTCAATGGTGGCCGGAACTCTTGAAACACCCGGCGAAATGAAAAGTGGAAAAAAAGTTTACCGCGGAATGGCCTCCAAGGACGCCCAGGTATCCTGGCGTGGCGAGCTGCCTCGCGGAATGGCAGCCGAAGGAGAGGCCACTTTGGTTCCCTGCAAAGGGCCGGTGGAAAATGTTATTTTAGAGTTAACTGGTGGACTACGATCAGGCATGACCTACATGGGTGTGCACACCATCGAAGAGATGCATGAGAAGGCGCTCTTTATGGAAATGAGCGCCGCCGGATTGTATGAGTCAAGACCTCACGGAGTGAGAAATTAAGGAGAGATTCGCTCATGTTGACCACCATGCAGAAAAAAGTTTTGTCCTATCCCTGCCTCGCTGATCGTATCAAGGACAATGTCAACGATAAGACCAAAGTTTTAAAAAATGTAAAAGAGATTGCCGCAACTTTTTCCAAACCAACCATTGATTCCTTTGGCCGCGTTCTCGATTCCATCGTGAGTCATCTCTACGATAATATCAATTTTGATCTTCCGCCTGGTTTGGATTTAAAGAAACTGCTCAAAGAGAATCATGTGGTCCTGGTGCCGAACCACCAAAGTCATGCCGATTATCTCGCCTTGAACTATATTATTTATAAGCATTATAAAGTTCCTGTTTTTATCGCCGGTGGTATCAATCTCGACATCTTTCCGATTGGCACGATTTTCCGTAAATCCGGATGTTTTTTTATTCGTCGTTCTTTCTCGAGCGATATCCTGTATAAGCTGACCCTCGAGGCCTATCTCTTCTATCTCTTGGGCGAAGGGCATCCAATCGAGTTTTTTTTCGAGGGCGGGCGATCGCGTACCGGTAAACTCTTGCCGCCGCGTTTTGGTCTCTTTCATATGCTGCTCGAGGCCCATTCCCATTTACCTGAGCTGGTAAAAAAACCACTGCTGTTTCTCCCCGTAACCATTGCCCACGAATATGTGCCTGAGCAAAAGTCCCTGGCACGAGAAATGTCAGGGGGGAAAAAGAAAAAAGAAAGTACAGGACAGTTACTCAAACTTTATAAAGTTTTTGCCTACCACATGGGTAGCATGCATATCAAAGTAGGGACTCCTATTCAGGGGCAGATCACCGGAGAACCCGGAGAGGACCTCAAGCAAAAAACGCAAGCTTTGGCGTTTGACTGCTTTCGGGCGGTGGGTAAAAAGATGCTCATTACCCCAAGCTCCTTAATGGGTCTGATTATGCTGGATGGCCCCGTTGGTGCCCTAAAATTTGAGGAGATCAGAGAAAGAGCGCTCAAAATTTCCGAACACTGCCATAAATTTAACCTTCCTATTTCGAACTCTTTGGCCCCTGAAAAGTTGAATGTCACGATTGAGCGGGCGGTTCAAATGTTCATCAAGAACAATAAGATAGAGGTTATTGGAACGGAAAGTAAGGGGCATGTTTTCTATTCCGTTAAAAAAGACACGCGAATGGAATTGCTTTATTTTAAAAATATGATTCTTCACCATTTTTTGGTTCCATGGATTATCAACTCCGCCTGGCTGGGACTCTTCACCGGGCGCATCACCACCAAAGCTGATTTAGGGAAGCATTTTTTAAGATTGCGGGCCCAGCTGAAGTATGAGTTTTATCTTCCCACCATCAAGGAACTTTTCTTGGATGCCCTGGCGATTATTTCGGCCTCAATTGGCCGTGAGGTCAAAGATCTGGAGGATTGTCTCCAGCTTAGTCACAAGGATCTTTACCTGCTGGTCAAAGATATTGGTGTCTTTTCTCGATGCGTGAATTACCTTCTTGAGGGGTACTATATTGGCGCGTTGGCGGTGAAGGCCATGTATGTCCAGGAAAAACAGGGGATCAAAACAGAAGCATATTTGAAGAAGTGTCGCGACGTTTTTGAAACGGAAATGGCCTTAGGGAGAGTTATAAAATTCTCTGAAAGTTTCTCTCACCCTGTTGCCCGAAACGCCTTGAAATATCTGGAAAACCAAAAAATCCTAACCCAGGCGAGCGGTCCCTACATTGTCACGGACCTGGCAAAACTTGATCAGCTTTTGCTCGATCTCGAGCTTCAATTAACCCAGCATATGAAGTTTCAAGTGCCCCTATAATCAATGACGAAAACTCACCCTGATTCATATCAAGTTCTAAGCACGCCCCGGTCACGGTTGCTTTATAAAGTCGTTCCTCTGTCGGGCCTGGGCTGGCAGGGAATGTTGGGGGAAATTGACTATTATCTTGCCTCTCACGGCCGTCTTCGTTGGGCCGGGTCTGAAGCCATGCTCTATTTTCTTCCTCATCGTGGTGAAATCTGGGTGGGAAGAGAGGTTGTTGGAGTTTATGCGGAGGGTGACTGGCCCTTAATCTTTGACCTGTCACCAGGGGAAGTTTGGTCATTTAAGCTGCCTCCGGAGATTGAATCACCCTTGAAGTGGAAGCAATTGCACGAATTGAGCGAGCTGTGCAGGACTCGACTGAGGGAACAGAGCGCCCCTGTCTGGCGGGTAAGATTTTCTTATGGCCCTTGGACAGATCATGCCCGTCGGTGTACCTTCATTGAGTATTTTTCTTGCCGTAGGATTGACGAGAATAAGACTTGGGCATAAATTTTTATAAGGGCAAGAATATCACAGGGGGTATTATATAAGAGATTTTCGTGAAAAAGATGGGCAAACAGGGTTTGGTGCTGGCCCAAGAAAAAAGGAACAAGGCCCAAGAATTAACCATCAAATTCGTGTTCCTGAGGTGCGTTTAATTGGTGAGGACGGACATCCCTACGGAATAGTTTCCATGGATGAGGCCCGCCGGATCGCTGAAGGTTTGGGTGTGGATCTAATTGAGATTTCCCCCAATGCAGTTCCACCCGTTGTGAAGGCCATTGATTACGGTAAATACAAATATACTCTCCAGAAAAAAATCAATGAAGCCAAGAAAAAGCAAGTCGTAGTTCTACTCAAGGAAATTCAATTTCGTCCCAACATTGATATTCACGATATCGAGACAAAAGTTCGCCATGCCGAAAAGTTTTTGGGAAATGGCGATAAAATCAAATTGGTTATGCAGTTCAGGGGCCGGGAAATGGCCTACAAAGATCTGGGGATGGAAAAATTTAATAAAATCATCAATATGATCATTGAGTTAGGTGGTATTTTAGAATCGCCGCCTAAGTTTATGGGAAACCGAGTTTTTGCCATGATGTCGCCTGATAAGAAAGTGGTGGCACCTGTAAAGCCCAAGCATAGCTCCGATCATGATCAGCCAAAGCATTCCGAGTCTAAGGCCGAAGGGAAGGACAACGGAAGGAAGGAAACCCCTGGGGGCAGCGAGGCGAGTTCCTCTAATTCTTGAAGTTAATCTGGGAAGACACAGAATAATTAACCTGTTTGCATTTTAAATTCCCAGGGCCATTTACGGCCCATTTCTTGTATTGTATAAGTTCCGGCTACTTGATTGAAACTGCTCATATTTGCGATCGTGATTAAGGAGATTGGCCATGCCAAAGATGAAAACAAAAAGGGCTGCTACCAAACGTTTTAGTAAAACTGGCAGTGGCAAAATTAAGCGAACAAAGGCCTTTGGCGGACACCTTTTAGAAGGTCGTTCCAAGAAGGCAAAGAAACGTGCCCATAAACCGGGTTATGTTCATAGTGCTAACCTCTATCAAGTCGAGAGAATGCTAATTAACTCATAATCTCTCCAGTAAAAGCTGGAAGAGGCGAGATTTATAAACTTACCGGGTCGAATAAGTGGTTTATCCCCCCGGCGTTTTTAGGAGCAAGATATGTCACGTGCCAAGCGAGGCTTTAAGGCCAGAAGAAGAAGAAACAGAGTTTTTAAACGAACCAAAGGTTACCACTTCGATCGTGGAGCTAAATGGCGTCATACTATTCAGACAGTCGTAAGAGCACTTCACTACGCATATTTTGGCCGTAAACAACTCAAGCGTAATATGCGCAAGCTTTGGATCATTCGCATTAACGCAGCTTGCCGCACTTTCGATTTGAGCTACTCTAAATTCATCAATTTGTTGAAGACAAAGGGTGTAGAACTCAATCGTAAAATGTTGGCAGAATTAGCGGCGACGGATCTGGATGGATTCAAGGCCGTGGTCGATTCTGTAAAATAAATCCAATACCATCGTGGGGTGAGTACCAGTTTGTTGTCCATTTATAAAATGGACGCACTGGCCATTTGCCCTCAATTCAAAACGTCCTTGGACTATTTCTTCTTCGTTAACCGGTGAGGTTATCGCACTCGCGCGGATGGCCGAGAGTGCTTGGATTTCCGGCACATTATAATTAACTTTGAGATTGTGAACATCGGCCGGATAGAGCTGCCTTTCGGTTTCATAACTTCCAAGTGACGGTCGCATAATGGATTCGTAGGTTGAGTATTCATGCCTCAGTCCTACAAAATGTCCCATCTCGTGGAGTAAAACAGAAGGGAGATCGTAGGAGGTAAAATCCTCTGTGTCAGAATTAAAGGTATAGTCGCGATAATTCAAAATAATGTCGGCGTGCTGGAGTTCCAGGTACTGTCCGCTTGCCGTTGACCGGCGAACGCCGAAAAACTGAGTAATTGCCAAGGCACCGGCCCCAACTTCCTCATACCAATTTAGGGATTTATAAATTCCCATCTCATCATCAAAGTAAGATACGAGCTGAGTTTTTTGTCGATTGGCGACGATTGGGAAAGGGAGAGAATACAGGGTCTTGCCGGGGAGTGCGTTATTCCATTCCAAAGCGGCGTCGGTGTACCCATTTTGACCAGCACCAAAGTCTAAAATGGCTGCCAATTCACTGGCGATTTTAAGCGAAAGGCCATTTGTTAAGTGGGAATCATTCCATCGTAAAGGTAGCTCTTCTCCACCCCCGTACGGAGAATAGGAGGCGCGGGCCTTCATGACCGTTGTGGGGGGCGAGTCTTGCTGGCAACCCGCCAAGTTGAGGGTGAGAAATAGTCCGTAAATAGCGGGCAGGATTGCTTTTTTCATATCCGACTATACTTGTCGGACATGCGGCAGAGAACTTGACTAGTTTTGCGTGTAAATAAATATTAGTTACTTCTTTGATTTGTTATAATCCTCAAGAAACTGGGCCAAACCCTTATCAGTGAGGGGATGTCTGTAGAGGGCCTTCATCACCGAAAATGGCATGGTTCCTACGTCGGCACCGGCCAAGGCACAGTCTCGGACGTGCATGGGGTGTCTGATGGAGGCGGCCAAAATTTGGGTTTCATATCCATAGTTATCGAAGATAGTTCGGATTTCACGAATCAGCCCAATCCCGTCCTGGGACACATCATCTAAACGACCAACGAAGGGGGAGATGTAAGTGGCCCCTGCCTTGGCCGCCAGGAGGGCCTGAACAGGAGAAAAACAGAGAGTGACGTTAGTTTTGATTTTCTGTCCGGATAAAATTTTACAGGCGCTAATTCCCTGCTCAGTCAGTGGGAGTTTGATAACCACGTTGGGGTGAATGGCGGCCAGCTCTTCCGCCTCGTGAAGCATTCCCTTCACATCCATGGAAAGAACTTCAGCTGAAATAGGGCCGTTGATAATGGAGGTGATTTCTTTAATGACATCTTTTTGCGTGCGCCCTGTCTTGGCGATGAGCGAGGGGTTGGTGGTGACCCCGTCGACGATGCCCCACTCGGAAGCTGTTCTAATTTCCTCAACAATTCCTGTATCCAGAAAAAAAATCATTGGGCACCTCATTTGTAGATTTGGATGCCCACAATTTAACGAACTCGATGGAGTCCGTCTAGATGTTATAAAATTCTGTTATACTAGGAAGGTAGGTGCATACGATGAAAATATATTTGTTTTCCATGATCTTGCTAGTGCTCCTTGTGAGAATCTTCTGTGGTGAGGCATTGGCCGTCGAGCGCGGTGGCTCACTGGCATCAGATGAAGAGTTTTATAAGAATGTTGATTCTTTTTACGATTATAAGACGGATTACTCGCGCTTCCCCGGGCGCGTGAGCGATCGTGATGCCTCCGGCAATGTGGTTAAGGTTTCGACTGAAAATCGCAATGTAAAATTTTTCAGGGCCGGCGATGCGGTTGAGTTTGAGGTGGCAAGTCTGGCGGGCAGTAAAACGCCTTGCGTGGGCAACCTGCGTGATATTGAGCCGGGCTATTTCGTCATGTTTGTAAAAGATTTTTACCCGTGCTGGGGAAAAGATGATTATTTTCGCCGAGGGGCCCAGCTGGATTTTCATGCCCCTATTCTGGCCGCCAGGGTCAAGGATGCCAGCATCTACCGGGTTTTGCTCCTCAAGAGGAAAAGAGATTTTTTACGGCAGATGAACGAGATTAATCATTTTGTGTGGTCTTACGATCAAAAAAGAGTGCAGCTTGCGGCCGAATTTGATCAGGAAATTGCCGAGCTGGAGAGAAAAAAGCAGAAGGCCATGGAATTTATGACCGCCAAAAAACGCGATAGTATTATCAGTCAAAAAGAACTCGCCATGCGCATGGATCGCCTAGATAAAGATATTGAGTATTATCGAATTGAACGTCATGAGCTTCTCACCGATCGTTGGAATCTTGATCACGACCTTGGTATTCCGGTTGGAAAACGTCCCCAGGCCATGAAGGCCGAATAACTTATTGAAGCGGCCTTGTCTTGGAGTGTGCGGTATAAAAAGCATACAGAATCAAGCCAAATTGATAGGCCAAAAAATTTCGAATCCTTGAAAAATAATTTCCCTGCTGATTGAAGGATACCGCATCCATGGGGGTGGATTTATTGATAATAGTGTCAAAAAAATTCATGCGGAAATTTTCGACGACGGTTTCATCTGTAGTTTCTATATTGGCTTCGACATTGAAGAACTGGGAGGTGAAGTGAAAATTGTAAGAGCCAAGAGTCAGCCATTTTTGATCCACCATGAGGGCCTTGCCATGCAAAATATTCTTATGAATGGTATAAACATTACTACCATTTTTTAAAATTCTTTCCAGAAAATGGAAGGAGGCCCACCTGACCCAGGAGACATCACTTTGCTCACTGACAACAAGGGTGACCTTGACCCCTCGCTTACAGGCCCTTGATAGAAGATGGAGAAAGTACTGATCGGGAAAAAAGTAGGCACTGACGATGAGAATTTCCTCCTTGGCATTTTTAAGTGCATGAGTGATGCGTTTTGAGATATCACGCAGACCTCTTTGCCCATCTTGGAAAAGAATCCTGAAAGGCATCTGCGGTTTCAACCATGGTTTTGCGAATTTATAAAAGGGCGTAATCATATTTGAATGCTGGAGTTCCTTGATGGCCGTTTCAATCTCATAGAGTTGGTCGGACTCCAGATAGATGCCGTAGTCGTGCCACACATTGTTGGGACTACCCAGGTAGTGACTCCCCAGGTTGAACCCCCCAATAATGATTTTGGTATGATCGAAAAGAAATAATTTATGATGGGCCCGGCGTCCTGCTTCTACAAAAGAATGATCAAAGGGAGGGTTGAACTGCACCCACTCAATCCCACTCTGCGCGCATAAGGCCTGACGATCGGGCGACAACATGTTTGTGCCGATGGCATCAGTCATCAAGGTGACGGAAACACCATTTTGGGCCTGGCGTGCCAGAGCATGAATGACGGTGTTTCCAACATCGTCTTCCTTTAGACTATAAATGTGGATGATGATTGAGCTTTTTGCCTGCTCGATCAGAGTTAGGAGCTTGGACAGTAACTGAGCACCGGCGACAAAAAACTCTATCGAATCGGCTTCGAGGTATTGCCCGTCATAGGGAAATTGGCGGAGGTCTTTTTTTTTGAAATAGGCCTGTAAACGCTCTTTGAACAATTGCGTAGTGGTCATGGGGTCATTGTGAAATGTACTCGGAATAGATGTCAAACAGAGTATTATCATCATAGCAAAATTGAGATGCCCGCATCTTATATTGAGCAAGATCATAGGAAGGTGCCACGCCCAACCATTCCTTAATCAGTGAGTCGGAGTGTCCTTGATTGATCCATTTCATAACGGTGGCCTGGCGCAACGATTTGGGGGTCATCTGAATAAGGAGCCGGGAACGATATTCTTCCATGACAATTTCAAGCCCACGGGGAGAAAGACCGCCACGCAGGATCTTATAGGGATTGGCATTAAAGAGCAGACAAGTAAATTCAACCTGAGAGAGGGCCTTCATGGGTGTCAGGGCCTTCAGATAATTTTCGTAAACGGGTTTAAAACTTATTGGGAGCGGCACTGAATAGGGGTCCCGTCGCCATGGTCTGACTAAAACGCGGATCTCATGACCGGTGAGAATCAAATCCTCCTGCTGCATTTCTGACAGATCGCTCACTTTGAGGCCAGCGCCATAGATGAGAAGAAAGATGACTTGGTTACGCTTGGCCATGAGGGCCGACATCGGGTTTGGGTCAGAAGCTTCCTCCATGAGACAATGCCACAGTGTCTTAATCTCACTGAAAGATGCAGGCCGAGGAATATCCAGAAATTTGGGCGAGGTTGGAATCTTTCGGACGGGATTGTCGGGAAACAGACCTTTAGTCACCAGCGAGTCAAAAAAGATTCGCAGGGTTTGCACGCGACGCCGGCGAGAATTATCTGAGGTATATTTCTTCTGTAAAAATTTTCCGTACTCTAAAACAGCGTCGAGGCCAAAACCTAAAAAACCGGCATGGCCGCACTGGTTTTCCAGGTACTCGCTGAAACAATCTAGGTCGGTCCGGTAGTTCTTTAGGGTGTTTTTGCTACGATCCTTACGTCCGAGTTCGTTTAAAAATTCTTCTTTGAACTGGTTAAAATTGAGCGCGTTTATGCCTCGATGTTGACCAGCTTGAGGGATTTGGGATGGAGCTTCTCCCTCAATAATTTTGCTGTGATCGCTGTCAGAGATGACCATATTTATAACCACTTAGTGACTAAAGTGCTCGGATGATTGCAAATCTTCAGGATTTGTAAGTACAGAAGAGAGAGTACCTAAGCTTGTCTATTTTAACAATCGCTTCAGCTTAGGCAAATGAGGGAAAAGCGCTGTTGCTATTTGAAAAAAGCGATGATATGGTGCGTGAAATTTGAATAGAAGTTTGATTACTAGTAGACGACCTTTAATGCCCCTCCATAGGGTGGGGCGTGGAAATTAAAATGCAGAAATTGCATGACCTTTTCCATTATCATTTTTCGGGCCAGATGGCCGAAAAAATTTGCAACGGTTCATCTCTTGATGACGTTGTGAAATTCGTTATCTCTCTCCCCAAAATTGCCGCTCTAGAGACAAACCTAGGCCACGTTTTTCACGATAAGCGCCTGCTCGTGACCGCCTTGATTCATCCCTCCTTAGGTAATGAGGCAGGAGTTTTACAAAAGGTGAATTACCAACGCTTGGAGTTCTTGGGCGATAGTGTCTTGAGTCTTCTTTTGGCCGAAAAACTTTTTCTTGAGTATCCCGAAAATTCCGAAGGCGAGTTATCGAAAATGCGCGCCCACTTGGCCGGGCAGGCCATGGTTGCCCAGCTCGGTTTTGGAATGCAGCTCGCGGACTTTCTCATTTTTGGGAAGGGCACCTCTCTCCAATTGGAAACGACCCAGAATCCGCCGAAGGGGCTGGTGAGGGCCGTTGCTGATGGGGTGGAAGCTATCTTAGGGGCGGCCTTTATCGATGCTGGGCTGCTCGTGGCCAAGGCGGTCTTTGAAAAATTTACCGAGGCGTATGCATTGACCTATCAGAAAGATTATTTAGATATGGCGACCTTTAATGAGTTCGACCCAAAATCGCGATTACAAGAAAAATGTCTGACTGCCTATAAGGTATTGCCTATTTATGATTGCCGGACGAGTGATGATGTTCTGGTGTGCGATCTCATCATCAACGGCCAATTGGCAGGACAGGGGCAAGGACTGAGTAAGAAGGAAGCTGAGCAAAATGCGGCCCGTGAGGCGCTGGCAAATATGTTTAAAAGTTAACGATAAAAACGAAGAGGGAACGTTATGTTAATTGAACACCAACATCCGAAGAATAAGTCCATTACGGTCGCCGTTGTCGGCGCTCCCAATGTCGGGAAAAGTACTCTCATTAACTCCTTAATGGGTACAGATTTGAGCATCGTCTCAGATCGGCCACAGACGACGCGTAATAACTTTCATTGCGTGGTCAACGTGGATCGGACAGAAATTATTTTTGTGGATACGCCGGGGCTGCATCGCTCGGGGCATGAGATAAACAAGCGCATGAATCAGCAGGCACGGGAAGGTGCCGAGAGTGTTGATCTGAACTTATTACTGATTGATTTAACCGGGGAAGTTTTGAAGCAAATTGTGGAATTTGCCGATCTTTTTCAGGGCGAGCTGGGGAAAACATGGCTGGTTTTTACCAAGTCCGATCTGCTTCCGAGGGCGGATGAATTGCCCTTGACCATGGTTTTTGAAAAGGCCAAAACCATTATTCCGGCACTTGAGCGCTTTTTCTATATCAGTGCGACTGACGGTACAAATGTCAATGAGGTTGTGGGCGCTCTTTGTGATGAGGCACCCAGCGCTCCCCATCGATACGAAGAGGGGGAAATCTCCAATAAAAGTGAACGCTTTTTTGTCACAGAATTTATTCGCGAGCAGGCCTTCCAGCTTTTGAAAGAGGAACTCCCCTACGAAGTTGCCGTGACCATCGACGAGTATAAGGACTTACGCGGCCAGGATGAGAGTGGGAGAAAAAGTAAAATGTCGTCCATGATTTCGGCCTCTATCCACGTGAATCGTCCCAGTCAGCGTGCCATCGTCATCGGCTCTGGCGGCAGCATGATCAAAACTATTGGCACTCGTGCCCGGCAAAAGATTGAAGCAATGGTGGGCGGACAGGTGCATTTGAATCTTCACGTGAAAGTCACGCCGAAATGGTTTAAAAATAACTTTATCTTGGAAGAAATTGGTTTACCACGCGCCCAGGACAGCGCCCGCGTTTGGAGACAGCCGAGTCAAAACAGCGAGGCCAGGTCATGATTATCGACACACCAAAAAATACCGCGAACCGGGCCTATGTGGTTTCCCTCATTGGGCGCCCCAATGTGGGCAAGAGTTCTATTTTTAATAGTCTCTTGGGAAAAGGACAAAAGGCCATCACCTACGATATGCCGGGAGTGACCCGCGATCGCCATTATGATTTTTTGTCCTTGGATGAGCTGGGCGGCCAGACAAAAATTGACTGTATTTTAGTCGATACCGGTGGCTTTTATCCTGCCATGAAGCGTGAGATTGTCGATCACGCCGATAAGGCGCAAGTGTTTTTTAAGGCCATGGTGGAGCAAGGTGAGGAGGCCATTCGCGAGTCGGACATGGTTTTGCTGGTGGTGGATATCCGCGAAGGACTCTTGCCCTATGATGAGATGATTGTGCGTTATCTGCGGGAACAGCAAAAAAAGTTCTGGCTGGTGGTGAACAAGTACGACCACGACAATCTCGAAGCTAGTATCTATGATTTCTACACGCTCGGTGTGGAGGAAGAAAATTTATTTAAGGTCTCCGCCGCCCATGGGCGCGGGATTCAGACCCTGCGCGAGGAGCTTCAGCGCCAGGGCCTCAAATTTTTTGAGAGTCGGGACAAGTCGACTGAACTTGAGAAAGGAATTACCCCTCGTGAACAGGTAGTTGGCCGCGCGGCCATCGTCGGATTGCCGAATGCCGGAAAGTCGACACTGCTGAACGCACTCGTCGGAATGAAGCGCGCCCTGGTAAGTGACATTGCAGGGACAACCGTTGATCCGATTGAGGCCTATTTTGATTTGTTTTTCGGCGAGAAGGCGGCCTTGCTGGAAGTGGAAAAGCAAACCTATGGCATGAATCTTCTTTTTCAAGAGTACGAGATGTTTCGTCAGAATAACCCTGAGGTCTATCGGAAGCTGGAGGCCCTGGACAGCGACGATCCGTTTCAAGCGCCCTCCGAGATGATGGAAGAAAGCGACGACATTGACTGCACCGAGGAAAGCCCGGAGATCTCACCGGCCCGAACTCAGGAACTCTACAAAACTCTCTTTGATGAACCTATTATGGATGAGTCCAGCGTGGCAGAGAGTGAGGACCCGACAGGGGAAACTTACTGGCGCTCTGTTCATCTCGTGGACACGGCCGGGATTCGGCAGAAGGCCAATATTGACGAGGAAGTGGAAGAGCAGAGCGTCTTTCGCGCCCTACGCTGTATTACGGAAAGTGATGTGGTGATTTATTTGATTGATACGTCCAAAGGCTTTTCCCACCAGGATCGTCATTTGATCGCTCTGGCACTGGAAAAAGGGAAATCGGTCATTTTGGGGCTCAATAAATTTGATCTCGTGCTCAAGAAATATCGAGATGCCAAGGAGAGGAGAGAATATTTAGAAACCCTCACTTGTACCATTCCATGGATTAGTTATTGCGATGTAATTCCTCTCACGGCCATTCACAGTCGCGGCCTTGGTCGTTTGAGACAGTCCCTGGTGAGAACCTTTTTGAGTCGTAAGGTAAAAATCCCGACAGGGGAGTTGAATCGCGCTTTCCTGGAATTGTGCGATCGCCATCCCGCTCGTCTGAAGGGCAAGTCGGAACTGAAAATTAAATACGCAACCATGGTCAAAGGCAATCCGCCAACCATTCTCCTTTTCGTTAATCGTTCGAAGGGAATTCCCGAGCAGTACAAGCGCTATTTAAAGAATGGTCTGCGTGAAATTTTTCGCTTAAGAAACACGCCGGTTCATCTTGTGTTCCGTTGCAGTAGCGACCTGTCGAAGAGAATGCGCGAGGTGGCCCCGACGGTTCATGCTACCAACTCATGACATAGCTGACCATGGTGGAATAGACATTTCCGGTTAGGTCCTCATAACCATAGCCGTTGTCATTTATCGGGGCGAATTTCTGAGTGTACTTATCGAAGAAGTTTACCGTGTGATAAAGAAGCTCGACTCCGATGTAGGATTCTCTGAGTTTAATGGGGAATTCCAGGCCAAAGCCAGCGGAAAATCCCAATCCACCGCCAGTATCGTCTGCTAGCTGACTTTGATCGACGTATTTATTGGTTAAATACCAGTACTCTAAACGGCCGGCGAAGTAGGGATTGGAGTAGGTGATCGCGGTCCCAAGATTCGCTGTATCCATATAATAACGATAGGCCATGTACACTCGCATAGCACTGATGCTGATGAAGCCAGGGGGATTGGTTCTGAAGTTGTTAACTGGTTCTCCGATAAACATAGAGTGCTTGCTATATTCCAGTCCGAGTCCAAAGGAAGTTTGAAAGTCATTAAACCAATAGACGCCGATTCCGTAGGTGGGGGGATCATTTTCGTAGGCGGCACCGCGATTGCCATCAAAAGAGGTGAGTCCAAGAGCGAGGGCAAAGGAGAAAAAACGGCCATAGCGATAAAATCGCTCATCCTCGGCCATATGGGCACCCAAGATATCTTCGTTGAAATCGCTAAAGATATCACTGCCACCATCGAGATCGTCATCTTGAATATCAGAACTTAACCCACCGGACTGGGAATACCCAACGCCAGGATGCGCAAGGACGAGACCCAGAAGAAGGAATTGGAAGAAGATATGTCTAAAAAAATAACGCATTTTTTTCATGCTATAAGTAAAAGTGTATGGCCGCAGTCACAAAATGATATCCCACTGTTTCAATGACGAGCTCATCTATCTTATTCATACTCGCGCCAAACTCAAAGCTAAAACCCAGACTTTCTAGGCCCTGAAAGGTAAATTCTGAGCCAAGGGTAAAGTCGAGTTGGAAGCCACTGCCATCATTGCCGGGAGACTTTCGTTTCAAAAGGGCGCCCATACTCGATACATAAAAGGAAAGTTGTGGCTCATCGTAGATAATTTTATAAATCTTGAGACCTGCGGCATATCCTCCACCCGTATTGCTGGTTGAAACTCCAAAGAGGCCGCCGATGGCAAAGGTCGGGTCATTTAATATTTTAAAGGATATGGCGGGAAGGTCTGTGGCAATTTGATTGCTTGTCCCAATTCCCATTCGACCTACGTTATCCCTTGCCTCACTCACTGGGCCGAAGAGAAAGGTGCTGAGGAACAAGGAGCTAATCATTGCAAAACTTTGCCATTGTGGGATAGAATTTGACGTTTTCTTTGTGACCATAGGAGGCTAACCTTTTGTTAAGGAGATAGTGTTTGTCTTTTTGACGAGTGTTAGGTGAATTTTTAAATTCATTTTTGTTTTCTTCGTATATCTTAGTACATCTTAACGAAAAAGGATGATTTATGACAACCCGGTCAATGACCAATTCGACCCCAACCCCAACTTCGAAGGTTCAATCTACCCCCATTAACCAAGTTTTATCACAAACAGATGTTCCGTCCCTTATCTCGAAGTACAAGGTTCAGATTATCCTCGGAATCGTTGCGCTGCTTGCTATTCTGATCGGAGTGGGAAGCTACCTGCATTACCAGGGTGAGAAGACCAAGGAGTATGCCAGTATCGTCTTTCAGTTTGAGGAAAATAGTCTAAAAAATTTTAAAGATGGCAAAATGAATCCTGAGGACTTTATCAAAAGTTTGAGTGAGCTACAGAAAAAGGTCACTTTTTTTACCGGCGCGGTGCCCGTTCTGATCACCTCGGCCGATTTATTGGCCTCTAAATCCATGAAAGCGGAAGCTATTAGCTTGCTGAGTGCGCTCAGACTGAACATTTCCCGAGATGCTTTTTTTCAGCGCTACTTTTTACTCGCTCGTCTCGGAGCACTTTACGAAGATCAAGGGGAGATGCAAGCGGCCGTGAGTGTTTTGGAAGAGCTGCAAGGGTTGCCCTACAAGATTTATGAGGCCAGAGTTTATCTCGATTTGGGCCGGTTATATCTCAAAGTTAATAATGCAGAAAAGGCCAAGTCGAGCTTCCAGTACGTTATTGATAATGGAAATGACCCAGATCTGGCGCAAGTGGCGCGTTTATATCTCGCCAATATTAAATGAGTTTAGGTGGTGGAAAAAATGATTCGTTTTTCAGCTCTTTATCTGCCTTTTTTGCTCTTTTGTTCATGCGCCTATTTCGCCCCTCGCGGGAAAATGGTGATTAGTGATCCTTTTTCAAAAATTGCCTGGATTAAGAATCAAGATCCGAACTACGAGTCAGGGAATTTGCCCATTGCCTTGAATTCTCCTTTGATCCACCAAGACATGGTTTTTGTAGGAAAGAATACAGGAGTCATGGAGGCCCTTGAGTTAAAAAATGGGCGTTCGGTCTGGCACACGCAGAATGAAGGTTCCTTTCATGGCGGACCTCAAGTGATGGATGACCTCCTGATTTATGGAACCACTGAAGGCCGAGTTTTCGCTCGCCGTTGGGCCACGGGAGAGCTGCGCTACGAAGTTGATTTGGGGGCCACGGTAGAATCCCCTGCAAGCATTTACGAGGGGCGGGCTTTGTTTCATCTGCGAAACCATAAGATTGTGTGCCTGGATGCCAAGACTGGAAAAATCCTGTGGGCCTATCAACGATCCGTCCCTTATCTGAATACGCTTCAAGGTGTTTCAAGGCCCGTGGTGTACAAGAAGCGGGTCTACGTCGGTATGGCCGATGGGAATATCGTGGCCTTAGGTCTCAACGACGGGACGGTGATTTGGGAGCGCAAGCTGACTACCGCCTCCAAATTTGTCGATGTTGATTCGGAAGCATTGATCGTCAATGATTCAGTGGTTATTGGCCCGAAATCCGGGCTTCTGTATGTCATTAACCCAACTGCGGGCCAGATAATCAGAACTTTTGAATATGGACTGGCCCATGTCCCCTTTGATGATAAGGGAATGATTTTTGTTCCTACCACTGATGGTCAGGTGGTAAAATTCGATTCTTCCTGGAAGGAGCTTCAGAAGATCAAACTTTCTGAAGCCTCTTTGAGTTCTATCAAAATATGGAAGGATCATGTGGTGGTCAGTGATGTGAAAGGAAAAATATATCTGCTGGATAAGGATTTAAAGAAGGTTCTTCGCACTCATCAGTTCGGCCATGCATACTCCGCAGTTTTTGGAGATTTGCAGGTAAAAGATGACTACCTTTTGATTTTATCCTCGCGCAATCGTCTCTACGCCTTCAATTGGCCCGGAGCTGGGAAGGATCAATAAAATTGACCGCCCATCCGACGTTCAATCTTCTGACCACGCCGTCAAAGTAGTACCTGTTCAATTCCCCGTTGGCGGGTTGTCGTCCTTTTTCGCTTAGGCCTTCAAAGGTATTGGTTAAAACCTGATTCGTGAACAAGGTGGTGCGCATGAGGATCTTAAAATTTTCGTTGTTCTGGGTAAGTTTTTTTGTCTCAATATAGGTCGTGAGATTTTCAAAGATGTAATAGTTATCACTCGTGCCGTATTGGCATAGCTCCTCCAGCTCGTCGTACATTTTGCTGAGGTGGACATCCAGTGCCTTTATTTGCAGGTCATAAAGATTTTGCCCCTTTGCGGAAGCAAAAAACTCACTCACCGTCGGGTGAAAATCATTCTTTTGCATGGGAAGTTGCATGCCTACGTGGGTGGTCGTTTCGGCCTGATAGTCTTCACTTCGCAGAGGTGATTTGAAGTTGTTTGGGTTCGGGTAGTCGCCAAGAATTTCAATTATTCCGGAGTGGAAATTGGGACAACTTTTGATCATGGCGGTGGTTGAAGGGGTATAACGGCTCAGGCGATTGTATTGATCAAAGAGGGCCATAAAATATAGTTTTTTATTGCTGAAGTGGAGCAGCTCCGCTGACTCATTCGGTGCGCTCTTGTTTTTGCCTTCAGTCAGAGCGAGGGAAGACGGAGCACGACTCTTTGTCACATCAAAGTTGATGGACAGAATGGGGACTTGATTGGTCTTCTGTTCTTCTGAGTTATAGTGTGACATTTTGGATTCCATACTCTCTGGTCGGTAGGATCCACAGCCTGCAAGGATCAAAAGTAAAGTCATGATTTTGAACATATTAAGCCCCTTATGTGCACGATAGCGCAGGATATATGGTGGTATCCTGTTACCAGCCTATCGGTTCACAATTTGGGGGCCATGAGTTCGAAAATGCTTTTTGCCGGGAGGGGAAATTACTACCGCACAGTGAGGTAGTTGCCTTTTGAGAGCCTGCTGTAACTGATGGCAACTTCGATAGGCTCGACAGTTCGTCCTGGGACAGTGAGATTTAATAGATATTTTCCGTCGGGTAAAATTTTATAGAATTCTCCTCGATCAAATGGGAATGGGCCAAAAACCTTACCGTCGGCAAGATTTTGAAAAGTATATTGCCCCTTTACTGATGCTTGGGCAAAAGACACTCCGACCCCTTGGTGGACTCTTTGAATCAGGTTGAGTAATGAGGCCTTGTTATCTCGGTAATAACTATCAACTTGTTCATAGACCGGCCATTTGTCATTGGAAAGTTCAATGGTGGATTGCAAATCGCCATGCCAGTAATAGCTCCAATCCTGCATCCCCCCGTCAACTTCATACCAGGCGTAACCATTCGTGATTCCACCGGCAAACTCGCTGGAGTCGCGCATTTCCGGAACCAATCCGGCATACTCCAAACCCACCTCTTGAATAAGCGTATCTAAAGGATGCTGTTCTGGGGTGGTGTCCCAGGCGTAGTTATAAACTACCGCTCCCCCGTGAAAATTGGCCGAGAGGGCAAAAAAACGTTCGGCCTCCAAGCGCATAAGCGCCTGGGTTTCCGGCTGTCTTCCGGCCTGGGAATTGGTTCGATCATCTGTGGTGAAGTCGGGAAAATTGCGATTTAAATCCACATAAAGGGAGTTCCCTCTTTGGTGCTTGTCGGCACCATCGGGATTCATGGATGGCATAATATAAATTTCCGCATCATCAACCAGATGGCGAATAAAGGCATCCTGTTGTTTGTAACCCTGACCGAGATCTCGGAGCAGTCGTACCATGAGTTCGCGGCCGACAATCTCATTGCCATGCATGTTGGCGACGTATTTGAATTCAGGTTCCTTTTCATCCACGGCCGGATTGTCAGAAACTTTTACGAGCCAAAGGTCCTTGCCTTCATGGGATTTGCCGACGCTGATCAGCTTCATGATAGATGAATTGGCTTGAACGATCTCCTTGAGCTGCTGTCCAATTTCCGCTGACGTCGGATACCCGGAGAGTTCCGCATCTTTGTCGGCCGGAATGTCCTGGAGGGCACTGAAAGGGATTTTGCGCTGCTGGAGGTATTCTCCCAGCCCTTGTGGGCCATATAACTCGTATCCTAAGGATGTGCGGTGATCAATGGTAAACTCGGGATTCGCGCGAAATTCCTTTAAATAGACGCCTTCGGAATCATGAATAAAATATCCTTCGAAGGTGTACACGGCATGAGATTTTTCAGGCACCACCAAGCACAGAAAAAGTGCACAGGTCACGAAAAGTATTTTAAACATAACCATCCTTGGGCAAAGTAAAACAGTCGAAATATTGTTTCGGGCCGGCTGATGCATGTCAAGAAAAGAAATCTTACCAAGGGTTTCTTTTAGAAACAGCCACTGGGAATAAGCAGAATATATTGATGGGCCTGATACGTATACTGGCGACACTGAGGCACTTGGTAGATTGTTTTATCAGGGCCAGATAGCTGGGCCAAGGGTCGAAGAGCGTAATCTGGGCACGTTAGACTTTCGGCCGTGGGATTGGAATTTTTTGTCGCAGGTTCCGCAATATTAATGTTGCCCGAATGATCAATCCCTAAATGATAAAAAAGACCTTCCTCCTCCAAAACAAACACCAGCTTTTGCGGTGTAAGATAGAGAGGAAACTCATCTCGCGGAATTACAAATTCGCTTGGTGCCTTCTCGATATTCGGACCAAAGAGATAGGCCTTCTGAAGCTGAACCGTCCCTTGAAAATTTCGCGCTATTTGCTCTTTGCTTTTTCTGCTCAAATCTTTTAAGAAAATTTGGGCGGTATGGATCGGTTGTTCCTGTTTTCGATGATACTCGCAGGGGGAATCCCAGTAGGCGATGGGACCTTTGTCCGTAACCTTTAATTTACCTAAGTCTGCCGGCGGTGTTGTCACCTCATCCTTGGGTTGCATGTCGCCTTTAAGCCAGACGTTAAAAGGAAACCCTTGGTTTTTTCGGAACTCTTCTAGGGCCATCAGGTTCAGCTTTTTATCACGCACCTGTTTCACAAGACTTAACCAGGCCTGCCTGCGCTTACCCATTTCCTCATTACAGATGCTATTGGCAGGGCAGCCTTGGATAGTGTGTAAGAGCATATGGGGTTGGAAAGGAGAATCATCGCCGCGGGCCGGGCCGGAGTCGATCCAGGCCAAGATATAAAATGTCAGAAGAAACTTGCTGGACAAAAAAAACATTTTCAAAGTACTCTGGGCCATACGTAACATCCATTATTGATGAATAATTAAGACATAATTTCAAGTTTTGAAGTACCCGTCAAAACATCCCTGCCAGCTTTTTTTTAGTTGCACTTGAAAGCATGTTGTGTAGTGCTGTGCAAACCTAGATATTGTGTCAAAAAAATGAACTACAGCCAGGAATATACAATATGTTGTGTTTTCCTTTTGACAAGAATACCCATATCCGCTTTTAATGAAAGAATCACACATCATTCATCGCTTTGGAGAAGGAGGGCCGATGAGAATCAAACGTATATTCACCAAGAAGGGTGTTTCGCCGTACCACGGAATGGAGTTCGAAAAACGTGTCAGTCAGATTAAACACGTTGACGGAAAGGGCGCCAATGCGATGGAAGCCAACGTTCCCAAGGCCTGGTCAGATGTCGCCTCTGATATTTTGGCCCAGAAATATTTTCGCAAATCCGGTGTTCCTCAAAAGGACAGCAAGGGACATGTGATTACCGGTCCGGGTGGCAAACCTCTTTTAGGTTCTGAGACTGATGCTCGCCAGGTCTTTGAGAGACTTGCCCATTGTTGGAGATCTTGGGGAGAGGAGTATAAATATTTTTCCAGTAAGGTCGACGCCGACGCCTTTCAAGCAGAAATTGAATATATGCTGGCCAATCAGATGGCCGCACCCAATTCCCCCCAGTGGTTTAATACGGGACTTTTTTCCAGCTATGGAATTTCCGGAAAACCCCAGGGGCATTATTTTGTTGATCCCAAAACACGCAAGTTGAGCAAATCTTCCTCGGCCTATGAACGGCCTCAGCCACATGCCTGCTTCATCCAATCTGTTCATGATGATCTGGTGAACGACGGTGGCATCATGGATCTGTGGTCAAGGGAAGCTCGATTATTTAAATATGGATCTGGCACCGGGACCAATTTTTCCAGTATTCGCGGCAAAGATGAAAAGTTATCAGGAGGAGGGGCCTCATCCGGCCTTATGTCTTTCCTTAAGATAGGCGATCGTGCCGCGGGCGCGATTAAATCCGGTGGCACCACTCGCCGTGCCGCCAAGATGGCCTGTCTCGATCTCGATCACCCGGACGTCGAAGAGTTCATTAACTGGAAAGTCAAAGAGGAACGCAAGGTTGCCGCTATGGTGGCCGGCTCTAAAATTTGCCGCAAGCATCTTCAGGCCGTCCTAGACGCCATTCAAACCGGGCAAGGTGAGGATCGTTTTTCACCTAAGAAGAATCTGGTCTTGCGCGAGGCCATCTCCAAGGCCAACCGTGACTCCGTTCCCATAAATTATGTGGTTCGAGTGATTGAGCTGGCCCGACAGGGACATTGCAGATTGGATTTTGAGGAATATAACGTTGATTGGAATAGCGAAGCTTATGAGACTGTCTCCGGGCAAAATTCCAATAATTCCCTGCGCATTCCCAATTCTTTTTTTAAGGCCTTAGAAAAGGATGGCAACTGGGAACTCAAAGGGCGGATCGAAGGGCGTGTCATTAAAAAGTTAAAGGCACGAGATTTGTGGGAGCAAATAACGGCAGCGGCATGGAACTGCGCCGATCCGGGTGTTCAGTTTGATACCACCATTAATGAGTGGCACACGTGTCCCGAGGATGGGCGCATCAACGCCAGTAATCCCTGCTCGGAATATATGTTTTTGGACAACACCGCCTGCAATCTGGCGTCATTGAATTTGGTCAAATTCCTCGATCCCGTCACCGGCCTGTTTGATGTGGAAAAATATATCCACGCCTGTAGCCTATGGACCGTGGTTTTGGAAATTTCAGTTTTGATGGCGCAATTTCCATCAAAAGAGATTGCCGAACTTTCTTACAAGTTCAGGACGCTGGGGTTAGGCAATGCCAATATTGGTGCCATGCTCATGATCATGGGGATTCCCTATGATTCGGAGAAGGGACGCAATATCGCCGCCGCCCTTGCTGCCATAATGGGGGGCACGGCCTATAAGATGTCGGCCCTCATGGCCCAGGAGCATGGCCCTTTTGAAGGGTATGAGAAAAACAGCGCGGCCATGCTAAAAGTTATTCGCAATCATCGTCGTGCCGCCCTTGGCGAGACTGAAGGTTATGAGGGATTGACGGTGTATCCCGTTCCTCTCAATCGAGAGCTGACGGACAAATATTTTCAAGATGCGGCCAAGGAAGCTTGGGATCAGGCTTTGGCCCTTGGAGAAAAACACGGTTTTAGAAATGCCCAGGTTACCTGTATTGCTCCCACCGGTACCATCGGTTTGGTCATGGATTGTGATACAACCGGGATCGAGCCCGATTTTGCCTTGGTCAAGTTTAAAAAATTGGCCGGTGGCGGATACTTTAAAATTATAAACCAGTCAGTGCCACGTGCACTGAAGGCCTTGGGTTACACTGATGAAGCTGTCAAGACCATGGAGCACTATGCTGTCGGACGTGCAACCTTTAAGGGCTGCCCTCACATCAACCCCGAGGTGCTGAAGAAAAAAGGCATCGATCAGAAAACGCTGGCGGCGCTTGAAAGTTCTCTGCACTCGGCCTTTGACATTAATTTTGCCTTCTCCCGCTATCACTTCGGTGACGACTTTTTGAAAAATAAGTTAGGTCTGACCGAAGAGCAGATCAATGCCCCGGATTTATCCATCTTGAAGGTCCTGGGTTTTCAGGAGGTCGAGATCGCCGCTGCCAATGACTACATCTGTGGAACCATGTCGCTGGAAGGGGCCCCTGGCCTGAAGGCCGAGCATCTTCCGGTTTTTGATTGCGCCAGCAAGTGCGGTCGTTACGGCACAAGGAGTATCGGGGTCGAGGGCCATATTCGCATGATGGCCGCGGTTCAACCTTATATTTCCGGAGCCATTTCAAAAACTATTAACATGCCCAACAATGCAACCTTGAAGGATGTGGGCGATGCTTACATGCTGTCCTGGAAGCTGATGACCAAGGCCAATGCCCTTTATCGCGACGGCAGCAAGCTATCCCAACCTCTGAACGCCTCGGCCTTCGAAGATTTGGCGCTGATGGATTTTGATGAGCTGCCTACGGCTCAGAAAATTGAAAAGGTGGCCGAAAAGATTGTTGAGAAGATCATCTATCGCGAGGTTTCCAAGCGCAAGACTCTTCCCAATCGTCGTACGGGCTATACCCAGAAAGCTTCCATCGGTGGTCACAAAGTCTATCTGCGCACCGGAGATTATGCCGACAATACCCTTGGGGAAATTTTCATCGATATGCATAAGGAAGGCGCCGCCTTCCGATCTTTGATGAACTGCTTTTCCATTGCCATCTCTCTGGGATTGCAATACGGCGTCCCTCTGGAAGAATTTGTGGATGCCTTCACCTTTACGCGCTTTGAGCCCAATGGAGTTGTCCAGGGCCATGACAATATCAAGATGTCCACCTCGGTTATCGACTACATCTTCCGCGATCTGGCCCTCAAGTATTTAGGGCGAAGAGACCTAGTGCATGTGGCACCTGAAGACTTAAATCCCGGTTCCATTCATGACGAAAACAAGGAAGACAGTCCTCTGTTGGAGATCATGGAAGAGGTCGAGCATCATGCCGATGGCGCGACGACCGTGAGTCCTCATAAGGTTTTCACCCGCGAGTCCAACTCCAAGATGATGGCCGAGCAGAAAAAACGGCAAAGTGCCAAGCTCAAAGGTTACGAGGGCGATCCTTGTAATGACTGTGGCGCCTGGACGCTTTTGCGTAATGGCTCATGCCTGAAGTGTGATTCTTGTGGTGGCACTACCGGCTGTTCCTAAGGCGGTCCGCAGTACAGGTGATGATTCCAGCGGTAACCGCTTAGGAACTTACCGTAGCCTGTTTCAGATTGGCCGGTGGCCGTATCGCGATCCCGCGTGCTGTCGATGATGGAAAAACGGTTGTTTTGGGAAGTGGGGTTGGCATTCGCGTCCGGCGGATTTACCGATTGCATGAGATTAGGTTCGCCCTGGAAATTCCCGAAGGCCGCGCCTGGGCGAACGGTCATGTCCGAGCAGTACGCCACTCCGAGAGCGGCGATTTTGTCATAGCTCTTTTCGTCCCAGGCAATTTCACCGGTTTCTGCAATAAAGTCGTCGTCCGTGAGTCCTCCGCCGGGCTCACCACTACCCACGCCTTCGGTACTGACATAGCGATTGAAATACACGTTCAGATTTGTTCCTCGTGGAAGCCGACATACCAGCTGCCCCGCAGGAGTGGCCGGGGCACCCGGTGGGGCAACCGGAGTCAGAGCATAGCCTGAGCAGCACTGTCCTTGATCGGTGACAATTTCGCCGAGTTTTTTACAGCACAGGAACTGTTCGCCGGAAAAGATGGCGGGAAATTTGACCTTATCTTGAAAGACAATCCTATTATTGGTTCCCAAGGCGTCCGCAGCGGTGGCGGCAATCGCATCCTTATCATAAATTTTTACGGTACTGTCGGCATAGGGGAGTGCCACGGCCGCAGCGATGAAGGCCTTGATACTATCAACCGGAATATTAAACATCTTGGGAACGATCTTTTTTGAGTGAGCATTGCATATCAGGGGTTCATAAAAGATCTGAGGAATTCCAAGCAGCTCAAGGCGACCAAGTTTGGAGAGATAGTAGTTGCTGTTGCCACCTTGGAGACCAACACCCAGGGCAGACCCGCTCCCCGGGTCGGAGTAATTGGCCGGAAGCTCATACCAGTCAGCCATGTGCCCGAGGTTATCTACAAAGGAAGGACCGCCGGCGACATTGTATTCAATCTGAACGCCGGCCAAATGTTGTCTTGGGTTGTCCCAGCTGACATCGACTCCTGTACCATGTTGGGTGTGAATGGCCACGATCTCCCGACCATTTTGGGTATAGATCCTTATTCCATCCACTGCTTGCACAGTTGGAGCTGGAGGGGGGTCGTATATAGTCCGGGGGGCAGCATTATGAGGATTACCTCCTGCTATTGTGGAGATATCGCCCGATGAGACAAATGGGCCAGCCTGGGCCGCTTGGAAACTATGCCCCCCTGACCCCTTGTACATCATTCTCATTTCACGAATATTCTTCGCCCCTCCAATATAACTGGGGAGATAAAAGAAGATGACGCCTTCATAGAGTTCGGCACTCGGGATGGATATTGACCACGGAATTTTTTGAGCGGTATTCTGGGTATTAATAGTATAACTCGGATATTTGCCATAGGCGGGAAATGGTTCGGCGTAAGTTGGAATAAACGGCGACACGGCGGTTACTCTCTCTGGTAAATCCAGTCGGACGGGGGGAACATTTTGATCTGGCCCTGAGCCTAGCTGATTGGCCTGGGGGAAGACGCTGAGGTAATGGTAACTATTGCTGTAAGGTGCAGCGGTGAAAGCCGTTCCCGCATCATCCCGATCGAACATGTAGGTGCCCGAAAGCGCCGTTGGGATCGTTATATCAAACCCGCCATCGGCATCGCCCAGCGCCCGTTGCATACAACCGCCACCGGCGTCCTGGTTTGGTGCTCGGGGAAACTCACAGTAGCGAAGACTGTCTTCCTGCCACTCTGTAATGTTGGTCATGCTTCTGGCGGCAGTTTCATCATAGGCCATCTCGGTATGATAATTGAGGCATTTAAAACTTTCCGGCTGGATTTTTAGACGATCGCGAATCGTCCAGTCGTGGGTTCCATCGGCAAATTTTCGAATGGCCCCTCGACCGCAGCAGGTGAGCTGGGCGGTTTCGTTTATGGTTTTCCATTGGTATTTCAGGTTTTGAAGACCGGTGGCCGAGAGATTGATGTTGGGAACTTCAAATTTGACGAGGTCCGGGTTCGCTCGTCCAAGAGGAACACTGGCATAGCGGGAGTAGCGTCCAGTTGCACTCACGCCTGCCGACGGGAGCCTGCCAGTATAGAAAGTGTCAGCGGCAGCAGTATCTGAAAAATAGCTCGTTTTAAATTTTGAACCTAAGGCACCCGCGCCTGAGTCAGTTCCTGCGCCCGAGTAGCTGGTGAAGAGGGTGAGATCATTGCCGATGGGGCGGCAGCAACGATTCTCTTTCAGACTATAAGTAGCAAAGTCGGCGGCGTTGAGAAACGGGATGGGATTCTTTTGGCCGCAGACGAGAGTTTCCTTCCAAAAGAGGTGCTCCGGGTCTCCGGAACCGAAATAGCTGCGGTCGAAAATCTTCGCCTGAGAGTAATGAAGCGTGTTCGGAGCGCACTCCAAGTCCGTATGGCAGAGTGAGCCGGCGCGACGAAGACAGGCGTTTTGGGCAAGACCTGGTAAGAGTACGCTGGCAGGAGATGCCACATATTCAATGTCTTTCCAGGCATTGGGATTGAGAGCAGCCCCAGCTTTCATGGCCTCCTTGCCGCACATGTTTTGATTCTTTCTAAAGATGTAGTCTTGATCATTGGGATGGGCGGCGGTGAAATAAGCGGTGCTATTTGAGCTGTCGCCCCAGGCACCAGAGGTGGTAATAATATAATTTTTGTAATTGGCGTTGACCTTGTTGCCACTTAAAAATTCTCGCATATCGAAGCTCGGGCATGTATTGACGCGGTTATCACCACCTACAGCATCAGCGTTACAGCTGCCAATTTGATTAATAAAATCTGTTCGTCGCGAATTATCTTTGATCATCTGTTGCTGCTGCCAGGAGGTGTAGGCGAGACTTTTTCCCGGCATGCACAGACCCCAGTCCACATTGATAGGGGCCGTGCTAGTATAGAGAGAAAAGTTATGACGTAGATTTTCTTTAACCTCGTCTGGGAGTGTTTTTCCACCGCTGGTGTAATTTTTTGGTCGTCCCAAAATGTCCGTGTCTTTCCCGTAGAGAATATTATTAATATCGTTAGGCTCTCGAATCACCTGGTCGTTAAAGACGCTGGTTTCATTTAAGTTGGCGCAGAAAAAGTTGGGGGCGCAGACAAAAATCTTGGTATTTCCAATGGTGGAGCCTGTGGTCGGTGTATAAATGTTATTGGAGAAAAAGTCCGTCTTACAGGGCGCTCCCATTCCACGGTAAACACAGCGTTTTTTACTGCCCGTGGGCATGGTGCTGTTATAAAGAATGGAAGAGATGCCACCGGATTTCTCGTCTATCTTTTCGTTTCCGCTCAGATCAAATTTGGGAGTGTAGGTTTTCAAGGCCGAGGTATTGATGCACATATATTCCCAGCCCAACTGGGAAACACAATCGCCATCAGTTTCGCACTGATGGTACTTCTGGCAGGTGGCCCCGCTGTTGTTATTGGCATCGATGTTGGAAAGATTGGGGTCAAAGTCAAAATCCGATGCTTGGTTTTGTCCATTATCGGTGGTGATGTTGACGATAAGATCGGTTGGCTGAGTGAGATCGGCATAGGGTGCATTAATCGCCAGAAAGAGCTTATTACCTTTGGCCTGGACGCGCCGTCCGCCTCCGATGGAAAACCAGCTAACGCCGTCAAAGCTACCAATGACAGCGCCCCTGTTAAAACCGTACCAGTCCCGCTGGTAGCCATTCACAAACATGGCCGCTTGAGTGCTCAAACGGGCCTGGCGTTGCGCCGCCACGGTGCCTGTGCGTTTCATGTGGGAGAAGGGAATCATGGTGGGAGGGACAAAACAGGCGCGCCCGAAAAGTGTGTCCTCATAATTCCCTAGAGTGATATTGGTTTGATAGGTATCGCGGGAGGTGGTGTGACCGATGGCCTCAAGACCACGTCCCTGAGTCGTCGCGGGGAATGCCGTAAAGGCGCCAAACCAAGTATCTTTGGCGCACATTGGGCACGGTGTATGGTTTCCACTTAGCGCCGAAATGATATAGGTCTGATCGTATTCGACCGTGACCATAACCGCCGGACGGGCCCGGGATAAATCCACCGTGAGCTGGCCCAAAATGGCGTTCATATTGTAGCCGGAGTTATTTTCTGCACCGGACTTTCCTGTTTCATCCAGGTAGGAAAACTGCTCACCTTCGTTGGTGGGCACGGGACTAATATTTTTTAGAGTTGTGACGTCATCCACGGCCGAGCCATCGCTGGCCTTGAAAAAGCGCTGAGGAGCGGAGCGTGCCGGCACATTAAGTTGTAGCTTTTGAAATTGAGTTGGGATCGCCACAGGCTGGGGAATGAGACAGGTGACTGAGGTTATTTTATTTTGCAGGTCAAAGGTTGCCTGTAAACCAAAGTCAGGGCAGATGGGGTCGTCAGGTGAGGTTGGAAAAGGATTCGATTCACAGCCACAGCGTTCCCACACACTTGAGCGAATCCTATCGTGGTCAGTCTGGAGACCGCCGGAACCAGTCCCACTGCCGAAGCAATAATAGGTCCACGTTCCTGAACCGCTCCCACCCGTGCCGATGTTACAGGAACTCTTGTCGGTATAGGCAGGTAGGGAACAGGTTCCGTTGGCATAATTGGGGGAGGTCTTTTTACCTTCCTCCAAGCACCAATACTCGCGAATCAGAATATCGAAGGCGGCCTGGGCCGTGAAGGCGGCATTGGGATAGGCGGTTGGAGTGGCCTGGATGCGTGGAATATTGGTGCAGACGTAATAGAGGTTAGGCCAGTTAATAAAATTAAGGGGGTTGCTGGCAATGTCTGCTTGCGCCTGAGAGTAGTAGGGATCAGAAGTGGCATTGGTTTTCTGCATGCCGTCCTTCACGCACTGACCGTTGAGACAGCAGTCAAATCCCTTGGTGGAGCAGCTGGCATTGGTGCACAGACTTTCGCTTGAAGTACTTCCTGATGTGGTGTCGATTCTCAAAGCCAGCCCCGCCGTGTTGAGCAGTGTCGTGGGAACCAGGGAGGCGCTGGAAATAGAACCGCCGCTCGAGGCGTAGAGACCCATTGAGGTGGAGGTGATGAGCTCAAAACAGCTGCTACAGAAGGTCCCGGGAGTGTAGGCGATATCGCTCGAGTTGCTGATGCTGCTCACAGAACCTGCACAAGTGGAGCTATTATCCGAAGGATTGGGGAGGTCCAGTCGTAGGAGTCGTTCCGTCGTTCCGGTTGTAAAATCGTTGTAGGTGATGGGAATGGCCCTAACGCGAATTTGTTTGCGTGCGGTAGAATGGGAATATCCAAAAACCATGCAGTAGGTTTGGTCAAAAT
This sequence comes from Bdellovibrionales bacterium GWA2_49_15, assembly GCA_001769855.1. Classification (GTDB taxonomy): domain Bacteria; phylum Bdellovibrionota; class Bacteriovoracia; order Bacteriovoracales; family Bacteriovoracaceae; genus GWA2-49-15. The sequence continues at coordinate 68,092 of MEPP01000011.1, forward strand.
AAATATATTGATTGGCGGTATTTTTTATGGCGAGAAAGTTATGTACCGGAGCACCACGCAGATAGATTACCGTTTCAATATTTTGGTTAACCGTGACCGTGCCGGTGATTTTGCTTCCCGTGAACCAGTACAGCTCATTGTTGGAAGGGAAGGCGGGACCGGCCGGTGCGGCCTTGGTTGTGGTGGAGGTGGCATTCGCATTAGCTTTAGACTTACGAGAATTACTTCCGCCAGATTGTGGAACACACGCCGCCATGAATTGGGCCGCGACCAGCATCCACAGCAAAGTTGTTATGTACGTCTTTGGTTTGAAAACCAAGAGTTCCTCCATGCCACCCAGGCCTTTGCTTTTCGGATTAACCCCTTGCGAGCTTAAGGCCTTGTAATAAGTAATATTTTACCGTGTTTAAAGAATCCCTTCGTGAAAAGGTGAGAGTTCCTTAAAAAAACGCTGTTGAATTCGCATAACTTCTTAGAATTATTTAGGAAATAAAAGTTTGTTAAAATCTTGAGGATCTTAGGAGGGTTTTTTTTGCCCCCAACAATTTATGCTAGTGACTCAAATATGTGGCATATCCGGCACTATAACCTGTCATCGCGAGGCCTGTCATGCCGTAGCCTGTGGGGGAAAACAGGCCCGTGAAAGGTTGAAATTGGCCCATCCCCGGTGTGTACAATCCCGTCAGTCCGAATTGAGACGAGGAATAGGGGGAGTATGAGGAGAAGAAAGGAGTGGAGGACATAAAAACGGGGAGTGAGGTTCGACCGGTGCTCACCAGTGGCGCGGCCCATTTACTCTCTGAACCACTGGCCGAGATCTCGCCGCTTGGAGTGTAGGCGATGGGAGCAGAAATTTTACCTTCCACTGCGGCAGGTGGTTGATCGACACTGGCGACCACAGGTTGAACCGGAGGTACGGGGGCGGTGGAGTTGTGGGCCGAACATAAATTGGGAAGACTGGTGAGCAGGCTGAAAGGGCCGGCCCCGGTCGTTCCCTCGGGGCGAAACGTTTCATCAACAACTCGGCAGTTGGCGGCAATAGAATTTCTGAGCGCCGGAATCGAGCTATCCGAAACGATGTCAAGTGGGGAAACGCGGGATAAAATTCGACCGGAGCTGCCAATCAGATAGGTGATGGTCTGGGCCTCGTCACCCAGGGGAGTTACGGCACAGGTCACAGTGGAAATTTGTTCATGGCAACTCATCTTGGCCAAGTTGACCAGGGACTTGCGCACGCTTTGGATGACTCGATAATTCACCACCGTTGGGGTTTCAAAACTCTGAATCAGCTTGGCAATCCCCGCCAACTTGGCTTCCAGCTCCCTTTCCTTGAGAGTGATTGAGTCGGTTTCACTGGCCGGAGGAAGTGAGGAGATGCATTGGTGCACGGCCCGGGAGAGATTTTCTTCACTCATGGAAGCGAGCTGTCCGGCATTCATGCTGGCAGGCGGGCATGATCTCAGCTCTGCCGGTAAAAAGTTATTCTTGTATTTTATCATCTGGCCGAGGAGCAGCTTAAAGATTGTCTTATCATCGTTAATACTATCAGTGGTAATGAGTTTACTAGGATCAACCGGACGTCCTTCGCGCAAGGCCGCCTCAACTTCGGCACGATTGTTAATGGAAACCAAGGCGTTTCGGACATCGTCGGCAGTGCTGGTAAGCTTGGAGTCCGTATAATTCACGGGATTGCTGTCATCATAGAAACCATAGGTGGCCTGCTGAGGCCTGGCCTTGACCTTCTTCCAATTTTGTAACCATTCCCCCAGCTGATCTTGATGAACCTGCAGGGCCATGTTGCCGGTCGAGATAAAACGCGAAACAGACATGCGCTTAAATTGCTGGAGAATAAGTGGATCGTCACCCGCGGCACTTGCCTTCATCGCCTGAAAGGCCTGGGTCAGTTCCTGAGCTTGTGCAGTTGTCAGAGGGCAGGTATTTCTACCCCGCATTTTGGCCAGTCTCTGATTGAGATCGGCTCCGGGCCCTCGTCCCCAACCACTGACGGTGGCAGACCCAGCTCCAGACAGACTGATCCGATTTAAACACTCAAGTCGGGCATCATAAATCTGGTTGTACTTCGTCATGAAGGTGTTGCTACCCTCAAATTGTTTGCCGATGACATCAATCCCCTGAAGTCGGCGTCCGTCGCGGGTGGCGGATAAGGCACTGATGGGGGTGGCATTTAAGATGTTGTGATACTCATCTAAGGCCTCGCGAGCACGATCGGAAAGCAATCGATCCGCCGCCAGCTGCTGTGGGGTTTTGCCAACCTCAGAGGAGGGATCAAGGGCCGGATCTTTTTCGATGGCGCGGGCCATGTGGGCATAATAGAAGGCCCGGGCGAAACGATCAATGAGCTGTTTGCTCTGGGTGGCCGCGGGGTCTGGTCCGGTGAGCAGGCCGCAAAAGCTACTGATGTGGGCCTCGGTCTGGGCGTTTCCACATCGGCCAATCAGAGTGCTCACGAGAGGATGAGGGGTGTTGGCATCGCTCGGCGGAGCGACTTTGAGCTGCTCGAATGATGAGGCATCCCCCAGGAGCGTTCGAAAGGTTGATTCCATGGCCACCATATTGCCCATGTCCATGAGGCCGGTGTTTGAGATGTAGTAGTTAGGTTCTGTGACATCATAAAGAGTCTGTCCGTCCTGGAGCCCCATGACCACGCCTCCGGTCATGGCATCGGAGTACATGCCGTCTCGAGTGTAGCCGGAGATGTTGTCCCACACTTTTCTGTCCGTCCCCGAACTCACATTGGGGTCGGGGCGGTTGTTAAGGTAAATCATAAAATTGGCGTAGCGCTGTCGCAACATGATCAGTCCCTTGATAATGGACAGTTTTGCCGCCAGCTCATTTCGTCTTTTGAGGGCCTCTTGCAAATCGATACTCAGGGTCTCGCCTGCGGGCGTGCCCAACTTCAGATTCAAAATATATCTTTCGAGCTGTTCCAAATCTCGCTGATACTCCTCACATGATCGTGAGGCCGCAAAGGAGTGATCCGCCTGGGCCTGCAGTGACGTGAAAAAAATGAATATGAAAATGATTGAAAATTTCATGCAACGGTCCCAGTGTACTGGGCTTTATCGGAGGATAGTTGATTAAAATGAGTTAGAATTTATTTGGCACCTAACTACTGAAAAAAAGGACGGTAGTAAAGGCAAAACCTGAAAGATGCCTGGCCGAAAAAATGGGCAGTCGCTTGTCTCAAAAACGAAAGCCGACGGAGAACTTGCCATTCACAATATTGGTTGTTTGACGAGTCCCATCGGCAAAGGTTTCATTCATGCTGATGGCCTCGGCCGCGCCCTCCACCAGAAGAGAGTATTTTTCAGATAACTTGGTCCGCAGCCCGAAACGAAAAACCGGTCCCAGAAAAGCGGTGCCTGCGGATTTCGCATCGGCCACACTGGTCTCTGAGGTTCCTATGCCGCCACCGGCAGAGCTATAAAAGTGATTGCTGGTATTGGTAAAATCAGGAAAGTTGTAGGTTAGCTCGGCGGTGACAAAATAGCGGACGGTGCTGACGACAAGATTGGGGGATTCCTGCTTGCTCGTTTCATTATCCATGCGCAGTCCAAGAGAGTAATCCACAGACTCGAGCAGCTTGGAATTATAGGAACCGTCAAACTGCAGGCCCACGCGCTCGGTGGAAGTCTGGGAACCGGTTTCGGAAACACTGGCATAGACACCGCGGGAACTTCCGGCGCGCACGATCCAATAGGGCACCGGTTTCGCTTTGGCCTGGGCCACACGCTTGGTGAGTTCCTCTTTCAGGTGGGGGATTTTTTGCCAGATAGTTTCAAGGGAAGTGTTGAGCACTACAAACTGACGTTTCTGGAAGGGGACTTGCATCTTGGGATCGGCCACCTGCCAGAGTGAATATTCGCTCGTCACCTCGATGGCCTTGCACAGAATACTGACCTTGTCCGTGGAGAAGAGGGCCTTCTGATGCAGAACCGCGCCCTCTCGCGCGCCCTTTCGAATAACGAACGTGGCCCGAGATGCCGAGACCGTTTGAATAATCACCAGCTCTTCCTCTCCAGAGACGGTGTTTAAGCGCATGGAGCTGTCTAAATTGGAATTCACCTGGGCCAGGCTTGGGCGATGCCAAACCATAAGGACGAGGACCAACCCAAAAAGAATTAACTTCATGATTTTATTGTAACTCTTTTTGTCACCCAAAGAACTGTCAGGGAAGGTGGAGAATATTGCCCTATCTCTCAGGCAGCGGCCAAGTCTCTATGTTATTGGGAGCATGAGTTTTGGCGGGATTACCCGAGGGAAAAGTTTGTCCGTATAATGAAGTCAGGTAAGTTGGACTAAGCTTTGGACGTAGTCTGTCGAAAAGGCCATGGGGATTTGAGTGAAAAAATTGGCGAAAATTTTGGTGCCATGGTGTGTTGTTGCCTTCCTGCTTTCAGGTTGTATGGGCAGCGTGAGCAATTTAAATCCGCTGACTGATGTGACAAAAAATAACAAGTCTGTTGCGACACCTTCCATCAGCACCATTACAGTGGGGTTTGATCGTGTGACGATTACCGGGAGCCATCTGGATTTGGTGACCGGCATGAAGGTCACCGGGACAGGTGCCAACCACACCCTGACGCTCTCGGGGCAAACTGCCAGCGTGGTCGAGGGCCTTGTGACCTCACCCTCGCTCAGCTTTTATGCCCAACAAACTTATGATCTCATTATCAGCTCGGCCTCCGGTCAGACAGTCTATCCAATCAACTTTCAGATGCTCGATCTCACGGTGAGCACCAGCAAGTTGCAAACTTCGAGTGTGACCACGGATAAAATTGCCAACAAGAACGTGACCTATGGCAAGCTCGAGACTGGCGATGCCAGTGATGGTGACGTTCTCACCTATTCACAGGCCGATGATGCCTGGCTGCCCGCGCCTCCCACCGCCGGTGGTGGTGGGGGAGGAAGTGTGTCTTCCATCTCCCGCGGTTCGGGGCTTATGAATCAGGGAAGCAGCATTACCACAACGGGGTCCATTGCCGTCAACATCGGTTCGGGCTCAGGGCAGATTCCAACTTTAAATGGCAGTGGGGATTTCAGTTTTGGAAATTCCATTATCCTTGACTCTCAAATGGTGGGAGAGGGATTGCTCTCCATACAAGATTCGGGTGATACCAGTGATTTCATTTTCTACAATGTCGGCGGGACCTTCCATCTTCAATATAGTCAAAATGCGCCGACGACTTATAACGACGCCATGACCATCAGTGACAGCACCGGTTATGTTACGTTCCTTAAGGACGTCTATGTGGGTGGGGCGTTGTATGCCAACACTCAAGGAACGAACACCAGTATCAAGTTACCTACCGGCCGAGGAAATAGCGGAGAATTCTTGATGACCGATGGGGCCGGCACAACCTCCTGGGCCGTGGCCTCCGGTACGGGAACTGTCACGTCGGTTGGACGGGGAGTGGGTTTTGCCAGCTCTGGAACTCCGATTACCACCACGGGAACCCTCGATTTAGATGTTGGGACAACCGGAACCCAGATTCCGCAGCTGGTGGGTGGGTTGTTACCTCAAATTATTATCCCCACCGGTATTTCTGCCAATAAAATTGGCGCCACCACCAACGTTAGTGACGCCGAGTTTGAGTATCTCGCCAATGTGACCTCCGACATTCAGGGGCAATTTACCGGCAAGCAAGATGCCATCGCCAATGGGGTGGCCAACCAGTATTTACGCTTCGATAAAACCTGGTCACAGGTCAAAGGTTCAGAGCTTAATTTAGACGCCGGCACCTTCATGACCATTTACAATGGTGTTCCTCGAACTGTTGTTGGGGGAGGCTCCATAACTCAGCCCGTCTCTGAGGTTGCCGTGGCCGACGCCTTGGCCTCAATGGCCAGCTTAACCATGAGTCCGCAGTTAATTGGGTTGAATACCACCGCACCTACTTTGGGGAAAATCATTGTTGGTAATATTGGTGGGACCTACGATTTTTTTGATTACTACACCTACCTGATGGAACAGTTTCAAATCCCAGGCAGGCAGTCCAACCTGCTTTTAGGCATGGGCACCGGGATTGCCACCATCGCCGCCGGGGGCCTGTACAATGTGGGCGTAGGTAGCGGGGCCATGGCGGCAATCACCACCGGCGATGAAAATACCGCTCTCGGATATATGAGTCTCAACGGTATTTCCACTGGCAATAGCAATACGGCGTTGGGTAGTGAAACCCTGGCGCTGGTCACGGGCAATTACAACACGGCGGTGGGCGCAGATACGATGAACGCCACGGCCGTGGGAATTACCTACAACACCGGGATAGGCTACAAAAATATGCCGGTGGTGACGGGGTCATATAATACCTCAATGGGCGGCGAAGCCTTTCTGGTTTTGGCCGCCGGTGCCTCCAATATGGCGGCAGGGTATCACGCCGGCTATGCCCAGACCTCGGCCAGTAATAATACTTTGATCGGGGCCGAGGCCGCCAAGGCCATCACCACAGGTGGAAACAATGTGGCCGTCGGTTACCAGGCCGGTAATACCTTGGTGAGTGGAACCGGCAACGTCTTTTTGGGTTATGGAGCGGGAGCGTTGATGAACGCCGGCAGCACATCGAATGTGGTCATCGGCTTGAGCGCGGGGCCGGCTGCCGGTGCCTATAGCAATACCCTCTACCTCGATAACTCCCAAACAGCGACACCGCTTATTGGCGGCAACTTCTCCACTGACATTGTGTACATCAATCATGATCCAAACCAGCTGGTCGATTTGCCGGGGGGAGTGGCGGGATTATGGGTTGATGGCGATGCCTATAAGTCTGCGGGCGGGTCCAGCTGGGCGGTGACCTCCGATCAGCGTTTGAAGGAGCGGATCGCGGATTATGATCGGGGACTGGAAGAAATTTTGGCCCTGCGACCGGTGCGTTTTCATTACAAGAATCTTCCCGCTCTCGGCCTAAGTTCTAAGGCGGAGAATATTGGTGTGATCGCGCAGGAGGTTCAAAAGGAAATTCCTGAGGCGGTCGTAATGGGGGCCAAAGGCTACTTAAGTTTCAAGCTTGATCCGGTGATCTGGGCCGGCGTGAATGCCATCCAAGAGCTGAATGAAAAAGTGGAGAAATTGGAACAAGAAAATAAGCTTCTTAAATCCTATCTGTGTGAAAAAGACCCCAAGGCACCTTTCTGTAGATAAGCGGCCCATTTCTTGGGCAGCTCAAAAGACGCTCCAGCAAGCAAAAGAATTGCATACCTGCCCTAACTATTGGAAATTATAGCGAATGTTTAAACAATAAACTCAGACATTGGGAAAAAGGCGGAAAATATTGATAGGGCACCTCTTAAGTAGCTTAAAAGGATTGGGTTTGTGCCCGATAAGTTGACGAGGTTTGGGAACTTTATGAATTATGGCCTCTTGAAATTCTTTTGGGTGGGATTGCTCCTACTCTCGGCCTGTCTTCCAGAGAAGGGGAAAGAGGACCCTACCTGTTCTGAATATCAATCATTCGATACTAAAACTAGAACCTGTGTCAGTGTGGGTGTGCCTCGCAAAACACCGACGGGGACCTTAAGCAATGTGACCGTGGCGGAAGACTCAGGCATCACCCAGGTGACCCTGACCTACTCGGATACAAATAAAGACACGGCGACCGCTTGCTACATTTCCTCTGCCAGTAGCTCGTTGGATGGTGACGGAGTTTTTCCCATGAGCTGCGCCTGCGTGGCGGGACTGTGCAAGGCCTCTCTCGTGCCCGATACTAACTTCTATGGTCTGGGTGAGTTTCGCTATAAAATTTCCGATGTGGATGGTCTGGGGGTCGAGCAGATTGTTGGAGTGACAGTCACTGCTGTGGACGACACTCCGGTCAATAATCTTTTGGCCCTTTCTCCTTTGAATGGTTCCAGCATCAACGAGGATGTTACGCAAAGCTGGACCCTGACCTATACCGATGTGGAGAGTGATAAGGCGACGGCGTGTAATGTTCAGAGCATTTCCATCAATGTCTCTATCCAAACTGGCTGTGCCTGTACTTCCGCCGGCGTGTGCACCTTCTCTGTTCGCGGCAATAGCAACTTTTACGGCGCCGGTGAGTTTTTCAGCTATCAGGTTTATGCCAATGGCAAATGGTCAAATCCTTCAACCGTTTTCTTTAATGTCACGGCCCAGAATGATGCTCCCACACTTAGTGCCACGGTTAATTACGAACTATACGAAGGAATTGCCACCACCACACTGAATATCGGCCTGGGTAGCGGCGGTGTTGGCGGCACGGAAACCACCTACATAACCGGCTCCGGCTCTGGCTCAGGCAGCGATATTGACAATCTCACCAGCACACTGACTTATAGCATTTCTTCCGCACCATCCTCGGGCGCCACGATCCCGGGGTGTATGCTGGGGGCGAGTGATTTGGATTGTACCTATACTCCCGCCAGCGGTGATTATAATAACGATTATCTCTACGATACGGTTCTCGTTCCTCAATCTAATGCCGGTGGCGCGCCAAGCGTACTTAGGTTGCGCGCCACATCTCCTGGCGCTTATAGTGCAACTGCCAGCAAATATGCGCTGACCCTGACCACCGGAGGCACGGGCGGTGGAGCGTCGGTCACGAGTGTTTCCTCGAATCAGGTCAGCGTCCAAATTGAAAATGGAGTCACGACCGCCCAGACGCTGAAAACGGCGCTGGATACCGGCTCGGGAAGTGGAAAATTTGAGGTGCTCCTTTTGGGTTCGGTTCCCATCAATGTCACGGGTGTGGCCATGCCGCTCACCCTTTCCGGGGGCAGAGACAAAATCGAGCAGTTTCAATATTTAGTTTATGACCCCGCCGGCCTTTTCGCCGGACCGGCCACGGTGAATATTTCCATCACCCCGGTGAATGACGTTCCCACCAGCCCCGCCGATTTTGTGGTGAGCACAATGGAAGAGGACGGCAGTGGAAGTTTTTCTTTAGTACCCGGTGCTGATGTGGATTATCAGGATACTTTGCGATATCGATTAAAGGGCAGTGGTCCATCGCTCGGAAGTGGCACCTTGTCGGATTGTATGGACCTGACCGGCTCACAAGGATCAGGCGATCTGACCTGTACCTTCATCCCGGCGACCAATTTTTCAGGCACGGTTGAATTTTCCTATTATACCAGTGATGGCACCGTCGATGCGGGTTCACCCGGTCCCGAAGATCCTACCAAGGTGACGTTAACGGTGACGCCGGTAAATGACAATCCCATGATCTGCCAATATTCTTCCTTTGAAGATGCCCAGGAGTGCGGCCTCAATAACTGTATCGGCAGCGGTAGTCCCGTGAGCAACGGCATCGTGCCGGCCTCCTATACCGCAGCCAAACCTGTGTATTGGTATGACACCTCCTCGGCCCTCTGCTGGAAGAGCACGGGAACGACGGCGAATGACTGGACCGCCGATAGTAATGGGTATATTCGAGATTATACCGTCAATCAAAATGATGCGGTTATTGTTGATCACGTCCGAGTCGACGAGGGAGGCGCGGACGTCGCTGAGAATGCTCAGATCATGAGTGTTAAGGTTGATAGCTCAAATGTGGCAGTTCTCCCCTTGGAGGGAATCATTCTGACGTGGTCTGGAGTTGCCGGGCCAATCGCGGGTATCGCGGCAGGGGTATCGAATCCCTATGCCGCCGTCACAACCTCCTTCGGTGGTAATGCGATCTCCGAGGACAGCGTGGATTTTAAGCTCAATATTACGCCGGCACCTTCTGTGTCGGGTACGAGTACCATTACTGTAACCGTAACTGATGATAATGGGACAGTTGGCGACCTCACTGATGACAAGGACACCTTCGTGACTTTTGTCGTGACCATTCGTTCAGCGGGAGCCATCCACAATGGCTGGGCCAACATCAAGGCCCTGGGCCCGAAGATTGATCGAAAGTTAGTTCCACTGGGTAATCCCTATGTGTGTAGCTACAGCGAAACCAAGTGCAATAGTGGTCAGAAATGTAAAGGGTCTTCCGCTCCTGGATCCTTGGCCGCCGATAGCTTGCATGCCATCTATTTGGACGAAACCACACCCACCGCCCCTGCCTGCTATCTGGCCGAGGCCCAAGTGACCATTGGAGACGTCGTTTTCACCGCCCGTGATGCCCGGCCTATTAGTATTGATATTAAAAACGATGCCACCGCCACCACTCCGGTGATCATCGTGGATAGACGACATATTGTGATTAAGATCAAAGATGCCGGTGGTGCCGTGGACTCAGACGATATCGTCGCCGCGGTCAATGGCGATGGGGACGTGGTTTGCGAAGAGGGTGCCACTGACGATGCCTCTTGCTTGGTGAGTGCCTCGGTCGTCGACGGGCGTGCTGGAATCCCTCAGGCCTCCATCAGCGCTCCTGTTGGGCTCTATATAAAAGGGAGCTATTTAGGAAAGTTTCAAAACCTCGTCTACCACGCCAAGGTCTCCGGGGTGACGGTTGAGTATAAGACGGTGGCCGCTGCGGCCTTAAGCGTGAGTTTAGTTGGCAAGGCCATTCAGGTGGTTTCGGATGGAACTGAAACTCCTGCGGATGTGCAAATAGCGCTGAATGGCAATGCCAGTATCGCGGCCCTTGTTGATATTGGACTTGACACCTATACTGCTCCCGCCGCGATTACCGCCATGGCCCCGACAGGTCTTACAGATCAGGCAACCGGACTTGCGTGGACGGCCTTTAATACCTACTGCAATATCTCCCAGTCCGATAGTGTGCAGACCTGTGCTGATTCGACGGGCATTAATCTGGGGGCCGCCTGTATCGGATATGGCACCTCGGCCTTAAATAATGTGACCTTCAACGACATCGACCAGTTTTATTATGATGCCAACGCGAAGAGCTGCTATCGTAGTCGAACAGTGGGCGGTGTCACGGAGACCTATCTCGCCACTGGTAGCACGACACTGAAGTGGAAACCCTTTACCGTTTCAGGCACGGGAAGTATTACCGGCTACAATGTCTACCGTCGCATTGGCGATAATGCCCATCTGACGTATGACTACTCTAAGCCGCTCAATATCCGCGCCATCTCGCCTGATGCCACCACATTTACCGAAGATTTTACGACTTCAAGAACACCTCCCGTTCCGAACACGGTTTATTTTTATGAAGTTCGCCCGATTGTTGATAGTGTGGTCGCTGCCACGACTCAGAGTCACCGCCAGGTGCGCTTGATCTCTCCTCCGCCCAATATGGCCTTTGTCCATCGTTGGATTGTGAACCGGGCGGTGTGCGGGATGATGCATTCTGAAGATCGGGATGATTTAGATACGGATGAGGCCCTTTTATATAAAATGAAAACCTCCAGTGAATATTATCGCTGTCGTTACTATGGCCCTGGCAGTGAGGATAAGGGTGGTGTTGAATATTATGATATTGGAGATGATCTGCTGGTCGACGTCGCCGAAGCAGGTTGTCAGTTCACGAATAACTGCAGCGGCACGGGAATAAATATTGCAACGAAAGATTGTATAGCAGTAGGTAGTCCGGTCGGAGTGATTAGTAAAACAACAGATGGTGGCACTCGGGCCGTCTACTATGATCGTGAAACCGGGACATGTTTTGAAAATTATACCGGTGATAAAGATGATGCCACTAAGGATGACTGGACACCGATAACGAATGGTTTGGTTTTAGGGACGGCTGGACATACACCCAATTTTACTGATAAATATAATTACCTACACAACCCTCCCCTGGTCAACGTAAGTCAGCAGGCCGCCGCAGATTTCTGCACCAGCACAGGTGCTGTCGGCAACATTATAGGGCTTGATACCGCCGGCATGGTAAAACGTCTGCCCAATCGTCTGCAGCAGGTCGCCTTTTCACTGTGGGATGACGATCTAAACTCCACGGATATCTCCGCCACCGAGACCGGACTTTCCCTCAATGCTTCCTCTAAGTGCAATAGCTCCCTTGCCAGTGGGCTGGAGGATAGCTACTCAACCTCAGACTATCCTCAGGAGCTTGATCTCTTTACCCTTCCTTCTGTCACCGCCTCATCGGTGTATACCGGCTCGGAAAAAACCGCTAGCTGTGCCTCGCGTTTTGGCATTCAAGATGCCGTTGGTAATGTGGCGGAACTTTTGAGTGATCGGTTTCGCTGCAATTATTATCAACACGCACAGGCCACCGCTTCACCGGGCATGTCAGTGTGCTATGGGGTCGGAACGACTGTGGCGGCCCAGGCGAATGCGACTCCACACTATGATGTGGATCAGCTGATTGCCGACGATCTCTATGGCATCACGGAGGTGGTGGATGGTGCGGGCAATGGATACAATAATTATGCCAGTGCCCTCAGTTATACGATAGGCGATTTCGATGTCGGCCCCTGTGTGGATAATATCGGAAATGATAATAAATGCGATGGCCCTTTTACCGACTGGGTCCTTGAAGACACCAATTTTAATGCCGGTAGATTGTTTATTCCCATGGGGTTGCCGGCCTACTCTCTCTTCCCAGAAATTAATCCCAATAGTCGAGTGGGCAAGAGCATGTTCTCCATCGGAAGCACAAACGGTATCACCACCTCTGACCTTCACGATGACAACGTGATCATCAACTCACATTATGTCTTTGCTTCGCTGGATGATTCGACCTTTGCGGGTGGTGATTCGCGCTCGCGTGGCTGCGGTGCCATGGTGGGTGGCGGAGGCTTTGGTGATAATTCGGGAGCAGGGGTATGGCATTTTGAGATGATTCCCTGTCATAGTGCCTATGCCTACCTCATCATTGCCAATTTTGTCTTTAGGGATTTGGATGACACGCTTAACAAAATTACCAATATAGTCGGCAACGATGCGGTCGATGCAGCTCTCAATCATGGTTACGACATCTCAGTCGGTCCCAGTGTCGCGAGAGGAGTTAGTGAGTTCTTGGCCACGGGTGCAGATGTGAACGGTTTTCGTGAAGATAATATCTGTGATGGGGAGAATGATAGTGAGTGTGATGCCTATTACATGGGCTCGCTTGATGCTGCCGGAAGTTGGACGTGGCCGGTAGGAGATGCCTCAGGAGTTACATACTATGAGGATATCACTGATGAGACTTCCAACAAGCGCACCGACATTGGTTTCCGATGCCTAATTGAGATCAACTCTGACAACTCCGCCAATAAGTACTCTGAAGACGAGTAAAAAACTAGCCTATTGCCTGTATTCCTAGGCAGTTCGTGACCCTCCAAGAGGGGCCCCCGGCTAGATTGTAATATATTGAAATTATTGGACTATTTAGTTATTTCCCTCTGTGGTTCAATTCCAAGGCCAGATTTTTTGGTGCTTTTTCCCCCGAGTGTTACAATTATTGGTGAGCCTGAGTGACTCACTTATATTGGGGTATTTTCAATGAAAAAATTATCGCTGTACGCCTGCGTGGCTTCGCTGTTTTATCTTCAGCTGGCCATGCCATTTTTAACCTTCAATATTTTTCCCACAGTGATGGCCGGTACGGCTTATGCGGCAGATACCTGTGATGAGGCCCAGGCGAAATCAATGGGTACATCTTGTGCCGAGATCAAGCGCATTCAAGAGGACAAAGCAGTGGATTGCGCGGCACTTTTGAGGGAGGGTCAGGAGGCGAAGGCCAAGCAAGACTCCAGCGGCAGCGGTAGTGGAGAAGCTTCAGACCAAAATGAACAGGATGCAGCTACTCTCAAAGATCAATTTACCGCGATCAAGCAAGAGGAAGCGGGATCGATGGTCACCAGCGACATATTGACGGGAATAGTTTTTCTCGCCATCGGGGTGGTATCCGTTTACTTGGGTATGAGCTGTGTAAAGGGCACATGCGGGGCCGGGACGGTCATGGCGGCGATCGGTGCAGTCTTGTACTTTGTAGGTGAAATTGTCGGCATGGTTGGTTACAACTCGGCCATGAGCGAGTTAGGTGCGACCCAGGATCAATACTTAAAATGTGAGAAGGCGCAGGGGATTTCGCGAAAAAAAGAAGATGATACCAGTGGAACGGCGGAATTAACTGGCGAAGAATTTGAGACTCAGACTTCGCAGCTCACCCTTGATGAAAAGAAGGTCATCGATACTGCGCAGTTTGCAGCCTTGGACAAACAGAGAAAATCCCTCGCTACGATTCGTGACTATGCGATCGGCAAAGCCGTTCTGCAAGGAGCGGCATCGGTAGCATTTTTAATTGCCATGACCATAGAGATAGTCACCACAGTTAAAGATAATGGTCATATGACTGCAGCATGGCAGGCCTATGCATCTATAGCCCGCTCAAGTGAGTCATGTGTCGCTGGGTATACTGCACCATGTGCCGTTCCTGCAACCGCGGCCGCAAATTGTCCATACGTTACAGCATGTTCGATATGTTGGTCCGGAGCAAATTTTTCCTGGTCAGATATTGCAACCTATCAGGTGCATTACAACACCATCTGGAGCAACGCTACCTGCGTTGAATCTACCTATGTCTTAACCACCGAAATAGGGTGGATTGAAAGTTTAGATGCGGGAGCTGCAGTGTGTGCTCTGCCATATTGTTTTTGGGCCCCACCTCTTCAAACCACCGCCCACACCAATATGAAAGCGGTAACTATAAACTTGGCAGGCCATAAGTTCCCAAACTGTGCGGCGGGATGTGGTCCTTGTCGAATTGTCGATTCTTCGGAATTATTTACACCCATGAACAAGGAGCAAAAAGCCACTCTTGAAACCAAAAACTTGGCAGAAAAAATTCTAGGTTTCCTCATTCCAGAGGCCCAGGCATCTTCAGGAGGAGACTGGGTAAAAGGAATCGGGCTGACGGCCATGGTGCTCATCGTGCTCTTGGGTATTTTAAGCGGCTTTACTTCACTTGCCGATTCTTTTATCACTCGTCCTCCTCAGCGCATCGTTCTCTTCTCAGTTATCTCTGCCTTGGCGCTTGCGGCGTTTTTCGTAACCACTGCGGTTGCGGTGGAAATGGGTGATCGCATTGACAAGATGGATGCGATTCTTGGCAAATGGAAAGAGGTAGGGGAGGGATCTGGCTCTGGTATTGGCAGCGGAACTGGTTCTGGCTCTGGGTCTGGTTCTGGCTCTGGAACTGGTTCTGGCTCTGGGCATGACCCTGCGGAAGAGCCACCAACCCCTCCTGCTGCGCCAACGCCAACACCAACACCGCCGCCTGCTGGTGAGGTTATTGATTCCCTCGATTGGGGCGTGGAATTTAGGAACTTTGCCAGTGATGACGAACGAGAGAAGAATAGTCCACTCGGGCTGATGAAAAGCTGGATTACGAAAGTGTTTAAATCGTCCATCGAGGAGGCCCGGGCCGGATCTCCTGGCATGGCAGTTACTCTACCAGGGAATAGAAAATTTCCATGTATAAGCAAAGAAGAGGGCGGAAATTGCACTTCTCAGTCCAAGTCCCAGTTGGAGGCCCTGGCCAAAATCCCCGGCCTTCCTGATATCATTCTCCAGCAAGGAAACAGGGCCATCTTGCTGGCCAAAGCGGTGAGCGGACAGAGAGGGTTGTCGGTTGAGGCCATGAATTTGGCCAGGTCTATGACAAGAGATTTGTCTAAAACCAAGACAATGGCCGATAAAATGGAAAAAATGTACGATGAAAAGCGCCAGGAAGACTTCAAGCGCCTGCAAGAAACGCGTGAACTAATGGCCAAAAACTACAATGCCATGTCCGATGAAGAAAAAGAAAAAGTTGATCCGAAATTTTTAACCAATATGCGAAGTGTTGCTGAATATAAACCGGCAAAACTTAAGGATGATAAGCTTGGGCTGCTTAATAAGATGAAGAAAATTGCTCAGGGAGCCTTGAATAAGCTTTCCGCCAGTGCGCGTGCGAACTTAAATAAGTCAGGGTTCTTTTCGATGGGAGTTGATCCCATGAAAATTGAAAGGAAGCAGACGAGCATGAATGCTAAGGCAGTAGCGAACAAACCAGCCGTTGTTGATGGTGGTTTTGAGACTACCACCACCGACAATACCGACCCCTCCATCGCCAAAAATCTGAAAAGAGATAATAACGACGGAATTGATGATTTGGATGTCACGGTTGATGATATTAATAAGGGCCAGGAGATCAGTATCTTCCAACTGATTTCGCAACGCTATCGCAGAATTTATAATATTACTGAATAGTGGTTAAGCGTTTTTCAAAAATTATTGCAGATAGAAGAGTCCAGGTCCTGCTCACGATCGCTTTCGTGAGCGGCCTGGTCTGGCTTTTTTACGACGGCGAAGACGACACGGTTTCTTTCGCCCAATATCGGGAAGTGCAAAAAGAAATCCCGCACCTGGGCCGACCACCAGTCTCTCCTAAGACCACCCCGCCATCCCAGTCAGAGGCCTTAAGCAGCGAGAACCCAACCAAATTCGATCAGGCCTTGCGGCTTGCCCAAGAGGCCAGGAAACGCTGTGAGACGGCCTTTCGCAAGGTCTTTCCCCATAACAAATGGCCTGAGCCTTTCGGGCCGGCCTACCCAGATGCCCAGGATTTAAAAGCGCTCTTAACCGTTGGTCTGGGTCCGAGCTTGGCCAAGGAAGATCACCAGGTTTTGCTGGCCATGGGCGTAGAGCTGGCAAGCGAGCGACCTCTTGAGACCGAGCGAGTGCAAAAATTGCTGCGCTCCTTTTGGGAGCTGGAATCCTGCCGCGGGCGCGATCCAGCGACACTCTTTGATGCGATCCTTGAATTAGCGCGCAAAAATAAAACCATGAAAAAATATCAGGAGGCCGAGGCCCGTGCGCTGGTGGCCCAGCTATGGCAGGCGCTGGTGAGTGCCCAGCAAGGTTACTACAGTCCCTCCGACCTGACTTTCCTATCTGGCTTTTGGATGAAGGTCCAGGCCCAGGGGTTAATCGGGAATGCCCATCGCGGTGACCTGGTGGGATTGATTGAAAAAATTACCAATGAACTCCAGGAAGAAGAGGCGCGCAGCCCACGCTCCGGCGTGCCCATAACTTCGACCAAGCTGCTTGAATTTTACCGGGAGGTTCAGCTTCTCGGGCATGAGCTGGAAGAGTTTGGGCGAGAGGTGTTGCTAGATAGGTAACTGCCACTCCTGACAGCGACGCATGAGAGAGTCGGGGGCCCTCTGAACTTTTTTACTTTCATAGCAGAAGAAAGTCATTCCAATAATCGCTCGGGCAATTTCACGTTGATCGCTGAGCCTGACCAGTCGTTGGGCGATAAACCAGCGCGGGCCCTCAGGAATAAACGGCAGTACTTCTGCGCGCAGAACATCGCCGTGAAATGATTCAGTCAGATATTGCACCTGCAATTCACTCAGGATGAGCCCGATGGCCGGGGCCTCATTATTCACATTCATCTCGGACAGTCCGTGGGATTTTAAAAAGCTCACCCGTGCCTCGTGCATGAGAGTAAGAACCGAGTCGTGGCCTAGATGCCCGCCATAGTTGATCTCGGACATGGTGACCGGGAGATCGGTTGCAAAAAATGGTCCCGCGTCCCGATGGGGAAAATGAATGGAAATTTTTTTTGAATTTGGCATAGAATAGACCCTTCTGCTACCGTGTACTTACAAGGAATCATAAAACTTTGTGTAGCATACGACAACATCAACCCATAGGACTTTACGACTCGGGCATCGGGGGATTTTCGATTCTGCGCGAAGTTCACAGTCTGATGCCATCCGTTCCCTTGATCTATGTGGCCGATGATGCCAATGCGCCTTACGGTGAGAAACAACCTGCCTTTGTGCAGGAACGTGCTCGGATTATTGTTGACCAGCTGATGGGCGAGAAGGTGGCGATGGTGGTGGTGGCCTGTAATACCGCGACGGCGGTGGCCATCGACTTCCTGAGACAAAATTTTTCCATCCCCTTCGTGGGTGTGGAGCCTTACCTGAATGTCCTCAACAAATGGCCGGAGCTGAATGACGATCATCATAAAACCGCCGTGGCCACCACCGTTCTTATGGGACAATCGGCGCGCTTTTTAGAACTTCGTCGCCGCCTGGACCCCAAAAACCGCTCCCTGTATTTTACCTTTCCCAACCTGGCCACTTTAGTTGAGCAGGAGTTTTATAATCCTTCTCCCGACTTTGAAGCCAAGTTGGAGTTGGAGCTCGCCCCCTTGAAAGGCAGCGGGGCCACCCATTTAATTTTAGGTTGTACGCATTATCCTTTGGTGCAAAATGCCATTGAAAAAATCTTAAAGCTGAAGGCCATCTCACCCTGCCGCCCCGTTGCTAACCGTTGTCATGAAATTTACCAGTCCTGTGGCAAGAACATGAAGATGGATGGGGAAGCTACCAAGACCTTTCGTTTTTTTTCCACTAAACAAGGCGTCTGGAAAGAGCTGTCCTTTGACCTCTTTCATCAATGGCCAAAATAGGCCGCCCAACCTATACTTCATGCAAAAATCTTGTGGGAGGTCTTTATGTCAAAGTTGGCCCGAGTTCACGCGCGTCAGATCTTAGATAGTCGCGGTAATCCAACCATCGAAGTGGATGTCTGGAGTGACCAAGGACACTTTGCCCGGGCCGCTGTTCCCTCGGGGGCTTCGACGGGAAGTCGCGAGGCGCTTGAATTACGCGACGGTGATAAAAAATGTTTCTTAGGCAAGGGCGTGCTCAAGGCCGTCTCTAACGTCAATAATATCCTGGGCCCCGCGCTCACTAAGGCAAGAACGTTTTCGCTGGAAGACCAGACCGGCCTCGATAAGGCCATGCTGGAAATGGATGGCACCGAATATAAAAGCAAGCTGGGGGCCAATGCGCTCCTGGGGATAAGTTTGGCGGTGGCCCGCTTAGGGGCCGAGGCCAGCAAATTGTCTTTGTATAAGTATCTCAGGGAAACTTTGCATTGCCCCAATCCCCACAACAAATATGTCATGCCGACCCCACTCATGAATATTATTAACGGCGGCGCCCATGCCTCTAATAATCTCGACATTCAGGAGTTCATGATTGTTCCCTGTATGGCGAAAACTTTCGGCGAGAATTTGCGGGCGGGCGTCGAGGTTTTCCATTCTCTGAAAAAGGTTTTGGATAAGGCAGGGCATTCCACCAACGTGGGCGATGAGGGCGGTTTTGCCCCCAATCTTCAATCCCATGAGGAAGCCATTGAGTCCATTTTAAAGGCCATCGAAGCGGCGGGATATCGACCTGGGGTCGATGTATGTCTCGCCTTTGATGTGGCCGCGAGCGAATTTTTTGACGAAAAGACTCAGACATATCCTATGCAAGGTAAGGATTTTACAACTGAGGCCATGATTGAATACTACTCAGGCCTGATCAAAAAATATCCGATCTACTCCATTGAAGACGGATTGGCCGAAGGTGATCAGAAGGGCTGGACTGCCTTGAATGCTCGCCTTGGGAACCAGGTCAAGCTTGTAGGTGATGATCTCTTTGTCACTAACAAGAAGATTCTGGCCCACGGGATAGCAGAAAAGCAGGCCAACGCCATTTTGGTAAAAGTTAACCAGATTGGCACCTTGACTGAAACTTTTGAGACCATGGACTTGGCCTATCAGAATGGGATGGTGAATATCATCAGCCATCGTTCGGGGGAGACCTCGGATCATTTCATTGCTGATTTGGCCGTGGCCACTGGGGCCGGGCACATTAAAACAGGCTCGGCCAGCCGTTCCGATCGGATGGAAAAGTACAATCAGCTTCTCAGGATTGAAGAGGAGCTGGGCCAGGCGGCGGTGTTTAAACCTGTTAGCTTAGGCAACGGTCGATGAGTATTATAAACGGAGGTCGAGAGTGGCCTTTAGCTTATTCTCGCGAAGTTATAAGTTCCTCACCATCTATGTGGCGGTCAGCTCGCTGGCGGTAATTCTTGTCGGGATGTTTGAGCTTGCCTTCTCCCAAGGTCAGTTGCAACCCTATCATCTTCCCTGGGCCTTTATGGTCGTGGGCCAGTTATACTTATGGAAAATGCAAGTTCAATGTGAAACCCTGACCCATGATCTCGGCTGGGCCAGCTCGCTTTTTTTATTTCAAGGAATAGGTTTCATCTGGTTATTTGCCGCGGGCCAGGCGCCCGTGTACCTGTGCTTTCTGTCCTTTCCCATGGTGGCGGCCAATCTTTTTTTCATGGAGACCGCCGGCCTGGGAGTGCAGGAGAGTAGCAAGAAGGCCCTGTCTTTTTTAGGCATCCTGGTGCTTTTGACCGTCGGGGCGTTTCGCTTAAATGCCATTGCATTTCGGCCCGATCATCTCTTATCGTGTATTTTTGTGCTCACCGGATTTCTGCTCAGCTGGTCTGCCTCCTGGGCCGGCAAGATTGAGCAACGCACGCTCATTCATTCCATCTTTCGGCGTCTGAAGCGCGACCATGCCGAGCAGCCACGCGACCCGAGTGATCGCTTGTTCTATCACGATCTCATCAACCACCTGCATGGCATGGGCCTTTTTTTAGAAAGCTATTCGCAGAAGGCGGGGGAGCTGACTGATATCCAGATAAAAAATTTAATGCAGGAGCTACAGCTGACCCAGCGGATGGTGGAGGATTTTTTTGACTGGCCTCACAAGAATAAAATCAATGTTAAAACCGGGCCCGCAGTCACGCTGTGCGACCTGCGTCCTTTAATAGACCATTACCTGGATATTTACTGTCGCTCGCAGGGCATGAATGTCGCCCTGGAATGGAAAGGCGACCTCGCCCCGAGCAGGCCGGAGACCAAACAGAGAGAGTGTACGGTTCATGGCCATGCCTTCGTGCGCATCATCACCAACATTCTTAAAAATATTTTTGACGGACGAGCGGGGCAGGTGTCCGTCTCGTTTGAAGGCGAGGCAGGGCAACTGTTTGTGCTGATTAAAAATACAAAATTTCATACCTCCCACGATCTGAGTGACGGCCGCGAACTGGCCAATCTGATTTTAAAAAATGCCGCAGAACCCGGTGGTTCGATGCAGGCCGATGGCCACGGTCTGGATTCCATTGATGAGCTTTGCCAGAGCTTGGGCGGCCAATTTAAATTTTATCTGGAAGACGGGTGGTGGTATACGCAGATTCACCTGCCTTATTTCAGCGACTCTGTGTCCTCCGAAAAAGAAATTGCTCAGGTCAATGATTTTGAAGTACCCAAAAAAACTGCCGCCTAAGTTTACTTTTTCCTCGTGTCCCATCATAATTCATACCAATGCTTAAAAGATTATTCCTCATTGGTCTCATAACTTCTCTGACCTCCGGCCATGCCGGTGAGCTGGCCTTGGATGATGATAATTTTTCCCTCGCGCCGAAGTTTGAAAAGCGGGTGGAAACCTACCGTCCTGGTGCTTATACCTTGAATAAAAGGGCCAAAGAAATTTTTCTGAAAGGTGATTATTTTAGTAAGACCTCCACCCTCGACAAGGACGGCAACAACGTTCCTCTGGGGGAAGGGGAGAGTTACCAGGAGATGAATGGCATCTTTGGGATGAACTACGGCGTCGGGGAAAAATTGGAAATGGGGATGGAGGCGCGCTTTCGCAATAATCAATCCGAAACCGCCCTTGGTTCCGCCAGCAACTCAGGAGTGGAATCTTTGATGATTCAGTCGCGCTACTCGCTTGGTCGCGAAGGCGCCTGGTCCTTTGCCGTAGGTGGCTGGTATCGACAGGCACTCTATACAGTGAAGGAGTACCAGTATAATGAGGCCCCTCCTGCCAATGAGCTGGTGCTGGGTGAAGGGGGGGCCGATCTGGCCTTGGGCGGGCTTATGGCCTTCCGTTTTTCCTCCCATCATTACCTGAGCACTGACGTTTATTATGTGAGGCGACCGGGACACATTAGTCCCGAGATTCAGTACAACGCCCACATGGCTTGGCCGTATACCAAGATAGCCTTTATTTTGGGCGCGGATGGCATCTACTCCATGGGGCAGGACCCTTACAATAGTGATTTGGGCCGAAGACCCCTACGCAGTACCGGGGCCACTGCCCGCTATAACTCGGTCAACCGCTCAGAGGTCGCCCCCTACCTGGGAATCAATCTTTCTTTCAGCAAAATTCGTTTCGATCTCAAGGCCTCGTCGGTCATGGCGGGTGCCTCGACCGACGAAGGGGTGACCTATTCTTTGGCGATGGTGTGGGGACAAACAGGCATTAGCTCTCAGGACAAAAAGCTGGCCAAATTCAAAGAATACCATGTGGAAGGCTCCGTAACGAAGGTCTCTCCCAGGGGTAAATTTCTCAAAATCGATCAGGGGATCGCCACAGACGTGGAAAAGGGTATGAAGATCGATATTTTTAAGACTGATTTTTTCGGAGGCAATATTCTGGTGGCCTCAGGGGAAGTCTTTGAGGTGGGCAGTGACTGGGCCATTGTCAAAATCCTGGAGCAGTATCGCAGTGATGTGCCGATTGATGTGGGCCTTACCGCTCGAGGATATTGAAAAGTTGACCAATATTGTCGCCAGAAAAAAGGCAAAAAGATTTTATGGCCTTAATTAGAAGTTCTATTAAAATATTAATTACTTACTTAATAAATTAAATGGCGTTTTCAAAAAGGGTTGTGCGATGGCAATAGAAAAGATGATTTTAGTGTCTATTTTTGTTCTTGCTGGGCTACTTGATGTGGCCTTCGCCAAGCGATTCACCAGTCAATACACGGAGTTTGAATTGCCACCCGGTTGGCAGTGCGCTCTCGAGGGGACGGAGTGGGTCTGCCAAAGTGAGAATGAGGAACGCAAAAAAGAGGCCATCATTATTTTGGCGGCAAAAATTCGCGGACCTCAAGACAGCTTGGATCAGTACCAGGCCTATCTGAAAGGCCAAAAAACCTTTACCCTCCCTGGAGGACGAACCCAGGTTTCCGAGGCAAAAACGGCCAATGTTAAAACAATCAATGATCATCAATGGGTTGATGCCCTTCATCTGGCTTCAGAGGTGCCGGGCTTTTACACTCGTTATCTCGCAACTGTTAAAGAAGACTTAGGCGTGGCCGTAACCTTTTCAGTCGCCAAAGATCACTACTCATCCTACCAGTCGATCTTCGATAATATCGTCGCCACTCTACGCGTCTTCCGTCAGAAGGCGGCAAGCGGCGACATGGCCTTAAAGAAGAAGGATGAAAATTTACTGGATGACAGTACGTTCATTCCCGACCAAGGGGCCAATGCCGATATCGCCAATCAGAAGAAAAAGGCCGCCGGCGGCGGTCTCAGCACCTCGGACCTCATGCTCTACGGTGGCGTAGGTTTGGCACTCCTCGTCGGCTTGATGATCGCCAAAAAGAAGAAAAAATAATCCTCGCAGCTCCTGCACTATGGATTGGCAGGAGCTGTTGTCTCACCGCCTTGGGCATCTTTTTTCTTCATAAAAAAGATGGGGAAGGCGGATTTTCTATAGCGGGTTGAGAGCTGCTCGAAGATCGAAACTCCCGAATCCTTTAAAATATCCTGCTCCGAGTTTTCATAACCACTCAAAGCATCGGCAGAGTTGACGGCTTCGGCCTTTCCCGTGTCCAGGGCCGCGGCAGGCTCATCATCAAAGAGCTTGCCAACCGAAGAATCGGATTGAAGATTTCCAAATTTGCTGGACTTTTTTGCCAAACCTTCGACGCCCATTTCTTTTAACTTCTCTGCCATCTTGCTTGTATCCGGGCCGCCGCCAAGGGAGGCGATCTGGGCCATCACACTCGGGCTCATCTTGCTTTCCATGGTTTTCATGTCCTTCTTAACTTTGGCAAAAAATTCTTTTTGGAGAGCATCAAAGGTCTTGGGATTTTTTTCACCCTTCTTTTTGAGCAGGTCGATATATTTGGCCTTTAATTTCGAGCCGGCCTTCTTTAACTTGGCGGCATAGGCCTGGGTAAAGGTATTGGCAAAATTTTGCCCGACGCCCTTATTGCGCGCCAAATTGTTAGTGGCATCAGAAACGGTTTGCGGCGTGCTGGTGATTCCTCCCAATTCTGAGAGATCGAAATTTGATGGGATCGGTGTATTGGGTACAGTGGTTTTGGTGCATGAGTTGGTGGCCTCACAGCTACAGTCGTTGGCCGCCAGTCCTGAGCCCGTAGGCGAGCCTGAAACACAACCGCCCAGGCCTGAGCCCGGATCAAAGGCGGTTGAGGTTGTAACGGGCGCACCGTTGCCCCCACTCGCCGCGGAGCTGGTGGTCGTGGTAACCGGCGCCGTCGGTCCGGCCGGCATCGCCGCGATAATTTTGGCCTCTAATTCTTCATAGGCGGCCACGCGCTCTTGTAATACTTTGGCCTTATCTTGCGCGATGGAGTAACCCCACCACATGACGGCCATCATAATTGCGATAAACACCGCTCTTATCCAGCCGCTGGCCGCGCTGGTGTGCGCCCAGGCCCTGAAGAAAACCGCAATGGCAATTGCAGCACCTATGGCGATTAAGATAGGAACCAGCATCCCAATACCTTCCTGGGCTTCTGCTGTCGGGAAAAATTGGTTGCTGATTTTCTCGATAATGCTTTGACTTCTTGCCGTCATCTGGTCGATCTCAAAACCTCCCACTTCCTCAAACACGAGACCGCCGGCAATGGCATTTTGCATCTGATGATGGTTCTTGTAGTCGACTAAGGGAGGAGATTGGGTGACCGCCAAAGAGAGCGAGGTATCGAGTTCTTTTTTGATAAAATACTGATCGGTATCTTCAATCTCAATATCGTCCTTGGTAAAAAAGCGCAAGTCAGATTCATTCTTCTTATAAAACTGGGCGTAGATGCTCTTACTTTTTCCATTACTTCCCACAGGCGTGGGAGGAAGGACATTTCCGTTCAAGCAGTTGTCCATGTAGCTGCCCCAGCTCACAATTCTCCAGATTGCCTCGATAATCGCCATGACGGTGGCGACCGTCCAGATAATGGCCACAATCATCATCATGGTGGCGCGGCGGCTGGCCCAGTCGGCTGCGTCCTGAGTTGCCTGTTTGGCAATCTTGATGGCATCTTTTTGAGCACTCACCTGGGCGGCATCGACATTCGAGATGGCCGTTAGCGCCCTTTCCGAGGCATCCTTTCGAGTCGCCAGGCTCACAATTTCCGTAATAATGAGGAACAGTCCTCCCAGCGCAAAAAGAATGCCTGAGATATTGTTGGGGCAGATGTAAAAGATCGCCATAAGCGCAATAAGAATGGCAAAAATGGACATCAGAATGTCATGCTCTGTCGCCCCCTTGTTTATATCGCCGGCACTTGGACCGCTTCCCGCCTGGACTCCGGAACCGCCCATCCTGAGAAGACAGTCATCATATTCAGGTGAATTTTCATCATAGGTAGTACAATCTTCAAACCCACTGGTATCGCCGGCCTCGGGACCAAGCCCTGAACCACTTCCACTGCCGGTGCCATCTTGCGCATAGGCGTTCCAAGAGGAACCAAGTGAGCATAAAAGCATGCAATGGCATAAGAGATGGGTGAGGAAAAAATGAAATTTTTTCATGGTCGTTTTCCTTTTGCGGGGACGTTTGGATCTTTGTCAAATATCAACGGATAAGCCGTTTTACGATAGCGATTGGTGATGATCAAAAAGAGGCTGGCACCGGTGTCTTTGGTAATATCATTTTCTTTGTAGTTGAGGCCTTGCAAGGAGTCAGCGCTGTCAACCTCTTCCACCTCAGCCGAGTTGGAAATGCCATTCCCATAATCATCCAATTTTATTTTATTGCCGGCATTTTTAAAATTATTTCCGGGTGCGGTCGTATTAGGCTTGTTGTTAAAGATGGCGTCATCCTTACTTAGGTCAACCTTGTCTTTGAGGTCGGGAGAATCAAGGCCCAGGAGCTGACCGGTCATGGAGTTCAACTGGGCCGGGGTATACTTGTTCATCTCCGCGCGCACTTTGCCCAGGAGTTCTTTGCGAAAATCTTTTTCAGCTTTTTCCAGAGAGCTGACGGCTTCAGCGTTGTTCTTTTTTACCAGCTCTAAATATTTTTTCCCAAATTCTTTTTTCATCTTATTAAATTTGGCGTAGGCCCCGTTGTCATACTGGCGCATATTGGCGGTGATTCCCTTGCCTTCGGCCAAATTTTTTGCAAACTCCTTGGAGTTGTTCATCCCTTGCATGAGTCCTTCCGGCGCTTCCAGGGCGTTGTTCACGGGAAGAACAGTATTTCCTTCCACCACCATCGGTTTACCCTTACATCCAAGATCGGCCTTGATCGGGAGCTTGTGCTGATTGCCGGCTGCGCAATTCCCGGCCAAAGAGTTATCTCCAGGTAATTCTGTCGAATTATTAACAGTAGCACTTGGAGTTGAGCTGTCAGTGGAAATGGTCTGGCCAGTCACATCTCCTGTGGGAGTGGCCGGTGCTGCGGCCTTGAGTTTTGCCAGGAGCTCATCGAATTTTTTCACGCGGGCCTCAAGCTGCTCCTTTTTCTCTTTGATCAGAACCGCGGCGGCAATCACGAAACCTGCGACGACGCCCATGACGACGGCCCGACCAAACCCGGTGGACTTGACTGAAGACAGGGTTATATTCAAGGTATTGACGACGACCATGAGAATCGTGAGTAGCAATCCCACCATCCCCATCTCTGAAACTTGCTTATCGGTATCGCCTTCGCCACTACCGCTGCCACTACCACTACCACTACCTTCTGTAGCCTGGGCCGCGGGAATGCCGATAAAAGGGAAGAGCTGTTTTAGCATACTTTGCGCGAAGGACTCCTTTTTGAATTTTAAGTGCGGTGGCGTGTAAAGACCGGCACCACTGCACTGATCATTGTAATTCACGGTGGGAATAACGTGGAGAATGCCTTCAATTAAGGCCACAACAGCGGCAATCACGTAGAGAACCGCGGCCACCACCGTAATAGTATAGCGTGTGCCGGCATGATCGGCGGCCTGCTGGGTTTGCTCCTTGGCCACCTTGATGGCGGCCGATTGCTTTTCAACCGCTTCGGCCGAGACATTGGTGACAATGGAGAGCCTGCGGTCCGCAGCCGTTTTGGTCTGGGCCGTTTGGACAATTTCAGCGATAATCCAAAAGAGCGATGACAGGAAAAAGACCCATGCCGAAGGTTGGCTGACACAGCCGATGACAAATTGGACCCCAGCGATGGTGGCCGCGATGGCCACAATAAGCGTGGCAAATTCCATGGTATGGTAGGCGGAGCTTACGCCTCCTCCACCATCGGACTCACAGTCAGCGTCCCCTTCCTCATCAATGATGGTTCCACCGTCCAGTTCGCTCTCAAACGCATCGATTTCCCCTTGACCGGTGCCACTCCCCTGATCCTGGGTGGCCCTATCATTTTCCTGGTTAAATAGGTCGCGGGCACACTTGCTGTGATCTTTTCCGCTACCCGAACCAGCAGCGTGGGCCTGTTCAGGCACCACCATCTGCACGATGATTAAGCACCAGCACAACACCACTGTAAGTATGTTACGGCCCATAAAAAAAATCCCCAATGTATACCGCCTTATCGGTTACTTATGGCCTTATATTAAGATTTTACTCCTGCTTCCTTACGCCGCTGGAGCGCCTCAGGGACTTAGCTGATAATTAGGTGTAACTACTTGAAATATATAGCTTTGAATGGGAGCGTCGATGGATGAGACTCCTGCCAGAAATAGTTGGCAAAAGGGAGATTGTAGGGCGATTGGCGAGGGTTTATTTAAAAAATAGTCAGTCCAAAATTCAATATATAGATACTACTACTTGAGGGCCGTTTGGCGTCCTCATAGTTCACTGTTTGCACCTCGGTGAAATCTGAGGCATCGACCAGAGTCTGACGATTGACCAACATATAGGAAAAGAGAAATTCGATATACACGGGATGAGTTAACTTATTGTCGGTATAACTTCCTGGTATTCTTTCAAGCAGGCCGAATCCCAGCGATCCGCCAAAGGCTTCGAGTGTAATCTTATGCTCACGACGAAAGGCGCCTTGGGTGTCCACAAAGTCTTCCAATTTTACTGTTTGCTGTGACCAAGAAGGGCCACCTAACGCATACCAATTCCAGTTCGGCTTATATTGGAAGGGCGTAATATAGCGAATAACAGGGGCAAAGGTGGTGTCACGATAGGCCCCATTGGTGCGGACCTGATTCCCCCCGATATTAAAGTTCAGGTGACTGGTCTTACCAAAAAAAACATAACCCCCGAGTCCCAATTCCCACTGTTCCGAGAGCTGGAGCAGGAGATAGGTATTGAATCCCGGAGCGTTGAGATGTTCCTCAGTGCTTCGGGTCCCACGAATGACTCTTGATGTGGCGGACAGGCCGGCCGTGAGCGACAGGCGTTCACGCATGGAAGGGCCTGCCTTAAAATATTTAATCTGATCAACTAACCGATCGACCCAATTCTCTGTGTCGCTTTCAGCAGTTTCCACCTCGGCCATACTTTTTTCAAGGGCGATAAAGAAGGAGAGAAAAAATAAAATAAGTAAAAAACCTTTCATCTCAAAACTCCCCCGCAAAAATTAAACCCGGGATCTTGTTCTCAAAGACCGTGGGAGTGAGGATAATTTTGTTTTCAAAGAAAGGAAAAAGCGTACATGGGTTAATCAGGTGGCCGAAAAATATGCCAAAAGGGTTCCCGGAGTTTAAAAGGGCCAGACTGGTATACTCAATTCCCACTCCGAGGACGGCCCCTAGAATGGGAGTTTGATACAAATCTTGCACGCTGGCAGTCTCGGTGTAAATCTCCACCGTAAATTCAAAAAGGGTGCTGGAAATGAAGGCCATTCCCAGAGCACTGGAGCGCGAATATCCCCTGGCACGATAATAGAGAAAAAGCTGTGAGCCCGAGATGGGATGCACAAACCAGTTCCAAAAAGGTTCGTCTTGATCAAAAACCACCTGTCCAAAATTGTGGCGATATTTTAGCCAGGAGCCTTTGTTGCGAACAGTGTCAGGCTGGGTTAAGGGGTAAGCCACCCAGCTCAGGCCATAAATGATTCCTAAATCTTTGCCTATTTCCTTCGGCCGATGGTTCCGATCAGTATACACGTAATAGGTTTCGAGGGTGCGACCTGGGACAGCACGATCTTGAGGATTTGTTTTAAACCCTGCTGAAGGGGTCCACGCGGGCGTCAGCTCATCTGCACCCACAACGGCACTCAATAAAAAAATACATGTCACCACGAAGGCGTAAAAAAGGTTGAACAAGGGCATAATGGTGGTGCAAGATAGCCCTTCCAATTTCCTTTGAAAACTAAAAAAATGACCCAAATTCCATGATAACTTATTCCAGTCTTCTGATTTTTATTGCGGTGGTATGGGGGTTGGGTTTTGTTGAAACCAAACGCCTGTTCGCCCACTTCACTCCTTTGGAAATTACCTGTCTGCGTTTTTGTGTCGCTGCCCTCGTGTCCTGTCCGATTTTTATTCGCTGTCGAACCTGGTCCATGTCTCGCACCCAGCTAGGGCGCGCCTTTTTGTTGGCCATGCTTCTCTTTGCCGGGATGTACGTCCAGGCCTGGGGTTTGCTTTACACCTCGGCCAGCAAAAGCGGCTTTATTACCTCGCTCTATATTGTCTTTGTGCCTCTTATCGAGCTGCTTCTCTTTAAGAAAAAAATTTCCAATTTCTTTTGGTTGGCCCTCCTGATTGCTCTTGCGGGGGTCGGTCTCATGAGTGGTGGCCGTTTTGACGGTGTTAATTTTGGGGATCTTTTAACTCTCTTGAGTGCCTTCCTTTTTTCTCTGCAAATCTTGTATCTTTCCCATGTGGCCCACACTTTTCCAAACTCCATGGAACTCAATGGATTGCAGTGCCTGTTTATTGGCCTGGTCTCATTATTGTTTCTATCCTTTATCGGAGTGATGCCAAAGCTGGAGGTTCTGGGCCAGGTCGGAACTCATTTCTTTTCCTCGCCCCTCTATTCCATCTTATTTTTGGGAATCTTTCCCAGTTTCTTGGCCCTGGCGGTGCAGGTCTACTGTCAGAAAAAAGTGGCGGCCCATATTGCTTCCCTGGCCTTTCTGCTGGAATCGCCTTTTGCCGCCTTGTTCGGCGTACTCATCTTGGGAGAACATCTGAATATGATGGAGTCGGCCGGTTGCGGTCTCATCGGCGCCGCGGTGCTGGTGGTACCGTTGAGTATGAAGCGGGCAGTTATTCGTGAGTAAAATATTCGTCAACTAACCTGGCGGCTTCTTTCTTGGCCTTTTTGTTACACTTAACCACATCGGCCAGATTGTCCTGATTGATGCAGTTATTCTTTTTTGAGATGCGAGTTTTTAGCGTCTTTCTGATGTAATTAGGCAGTAACTTTTTACTGCGGTTAAGTTCCTCAATTTTGCCGGCACTGGCCACGCCCAAGAGCGGCTCCACACCACTTTTTTTCAGATCCCTTTCGGTAAAAAAATAGTGTAATCCCTTGACCTGTTCCAGTGATTCACTCTCCAGCGCAAAGGTGGCCTTGGTCTGGACATCACGAATAAAAATATGGGACCGCAAGCCGAGATCTCGGGTGAGTTGCCAGTAGACGTCGGCATCATAAGCGGCGTTGTCGCCAAAGAAGTATATCGTGAGATTCTGGCGATCTTCAGCGCTTAAATCCTCGATAATTTTGGTAATGGTTAAATACTTATAAGTGAAGGTGGAGCGAGAGGATTTCAGAGTGCGCAGATAAACCTTTCCCGGGGGGAAATTATTTTTCTTAATAAATTTATCGCCGTTAAAGATCGCCCTATATCCCCCTGAGACATAAGAAAATTCCACCTGTTCGCCTTTGGCGTCAAGTTGACTTTTTAAGTCACGATATAAGATAGGCATGACGGGGAAGGGGTCATTATCCAAAAAATGGACAATGGTACCGCTGGTACTCATATTGTTGGTCATTTTGATGGTATCGTCGATGTCCGAGATAACCAGGGTTTTGGCCCAGGAAACGTTGATAAGAAAACTAAGTAGGCATAATTGAATGATTAATGGCCCACTGGGCGACAACATTTTTTTCATACCTTGCATTATAAGGGCTTGGCCCACCGGGGGGTAGGGAAGAAGTAATTTTTACAGAACCGGGGGATTTGTGCTACTTAACATTCCTGAATAATGAGCATTCTTCGCACAAAACATATTATCTTTGATTTTGACGGCACGGTGGTTGATTCCTATCACGCGGTGTTATTAGGAGTTCAAACGGTCCTTTCGGAGCTGTTAAACCGTCCCATCCTTCTGGATGAGCTTAAGAAAAATTACTCGCCCCACCTGCCTGAGTTATTACAAAATTTCAACATTCCCCAAAGTGATTTGGCCCTCACCAAGCGTCTCGCCCGACGCTGGAGTGAGCTGGCGCTGGAAATGGAATTTGATTATGTTCTTTTTCCCGGCATTCTGGAGTCCTTCGTGCAATTGCGCCAGCTGGGGGCCACGATCTATCTATGGACTGCCCGCGACCGGGCCTCGACCGTGAAAATTCTGGAAAACTTTAACCTAAAAAATCATTTTACTGATTTTCGCTGCGGTGATGATACGGCAACAAAGCCCAGCCCCGACGGAATTTCCGCCATGGTCGGACACATCTCTAAAGATGATGTGGTCGTCATTGGAGATTCGCATATGGATATTCTGGGGGCGAAAAATTTTGGCTGCCGTTCTATCGCGGCACTTTGGTGTCAAGGTGCCGATCGGGAGACAGTTCTACGACATAGTCCGGATTTTTTTGCCAACACTCCACTCGAGTGTCTTGAAATAATTAGAGGTATGTATGTTTGATTTTCTAAATGAGAAATTTTCCGATGCCTTCAAGACGATTGCCGGGAAATCAAAAATCACCGAGAGTAATATTGAGGAAACTCTTGCAGCCGTAAAGAACGCCCTGCTCTTAGCGGATGTGAATTTTAAAGTTGTGAAAGATTTTATTGCCAAGGTCAAAGAGAAATCCCTGGGCGAAAAGGTCATTCGCGGTGTCAATCCCGGCGAACAATTTGTCAAAATTGTCCACGATGAGCTGGTCCAAATCATGGGGACCCAAAATACAGAGCTGCCTTTAGAGGAAAAGAAACCTCTGGTGGTTCTGGTGGTGGGGTTAAACGGACAAGGTAAGACCACCTTCTCTGCCAAGTTAGCGCTCTACCTGAAGGAACGAAAAAATAAAAAAGTGTGGCTGATTCCCGCCGATACCTATCGTCCCGCCGCTAAAGAGCAGTTGAAAGTGCTGGCGGCATCGGCGCAAGTTTACTGTTACGATTCCGATCTCTCCCAGACACCGGCGAAGGTGGCCAGGGCCGGAATCGACAAGGCCTTGGAAGAAAATATCGAGGTCATCATCGTCGATACCGCCGGACGCCTGCACGTCGATCAGGAGCTGATGCAGGAACTTAAAGACGTGAAAGCCACCGTGGCCCAGTATCAGTCCAAGATTGTCCTTGAGTCCTTGCTGGTGGCCGACGCCATGACCGGCCAAGAGGCCGTGAACGTGGCCAAATCTTTTCACGATGACATCGGGCTCACCGGCGCGGTTTTAACCAAAATGGACTCGGACGCCAAAGGTGGTGCCGCTCTTTCGATTCGCACCATGACGGGAATTCCCCTGCGCTTTATCTCCACAGGTGAAAAATTAAAAGATCTGGAGCTGTTCCATCCTGACAGGATGGCCAAGCGTATTCTCGATATGGGCGATGTGGTCTCGCTGGTCGAGAAGGCCCAAACCGAAATCAATGAGGATGAGGCCACCTCCATGATGAAAAACCTGGAAAAAGGTAAGTTCACCATTGATGATTTTTTAAAGCAGATGGAGATGATGTCACGTCTGGGCAGCATGGGGTCCATCCTGAAGATGCTCCCGGGAATGGGGGGAATGTTACGCCAAGTTGGCGATCTCTCTCCGGCAGAAAATGAAATTAAACGAATTAAAGTGATGATTCAGTCCATGACCAAAAGCGAGCGCACCGATTACAAGATTATTAACGAGTCGCGCATCGGACGTATCGCCCGCGGTTCAGGAACTAAGCTGGAGCAGGTTAAAGATTTTCTGCAGAAATTTAAGCAGATGGAAAAGATGATGGGTCAGATGATGGGGATGATGAAGGGTGGAATGGCCGGCCTGGCCGGAATGGGTGGCCTTCCAGGCATGCCTGGTGGGGGGGGGAAGGAACGAAAGAAGAAGGACCCCGCATCGAGGGGCAAAGGGCCCTGGGGCAATAGATATTTTTAAGTTGCCCCTGCGATGCATTAGCCTGGTTCTCTAATTGACTTCGTCTAGTCCATGGGTTACAAATGCCCCGCCTGTTTTATAATGAATTTTGAGGAGTTGCGAATGGTTACGATTAGACTTGCCCGCGGTGGACGGCCCCATAAACCAGTATTTACGATTGTTGCTACTGACGCTCGTTATTGCCGTGACGGACGTTTTCTTGCCAAGTTAGGGCAGTATAACCCTCAAAAGGCCGAAAAATCTTTGGTGGATGTGGACACCGAGGCCCTACGCGCTTGGATTGATAAGGGCGCAACAATTTCTGATACCGTCAGGACACTTTTGAAAAAAAATAGTATTAAATTCTAGAGTTCTTTGGTCTTAGATTAAATGAGTAAATTATGAGTGAATTGCAAGACCTGATTCTTTTTGTTTCTAAGTCCCTCGTTGATCTTCCTGAGCAAGTACAAGTGAACGAAATCCTTGGCGAGCAGACAACGGTGATCGAACTAAGAGTTGATAAAACAGATCTTGGGAAGGTTATTGGCAAGCAAGGCCGTACCGCCCGAGCGCTCAGAACAATTTTGAACGCTGCTTCCACTAAACTAAGGAAGAGAAGTGTTCTGGAAATTCTAGAGTAATTACACCAGTACAAAAACAACTAAAAAAGGAGGCCTAGGCTTCCTTTTTTTTTTATACTCGTTCCATGACCAAAAGACAGCATCCAAAAGAATGGCAGCTCGAGCTTGAATCATTTCTGAAGGTGAAAGGGCAATATCGCCTCGGTGAACTGCCAACCGAAAGACCCCACTCCAAATCTCAAAATCTTTCCTTGCTTGCTAAAACCTCTATCCGCGACGCCTATCAGATTTTCTTTGAGATTGATCGTGATGCGCTCACGGTTTTGAAAAAAATGTTACCCCAAGTTGAAGAAATGGGTCGCGCCATTCAGGAAACCTTGGCACAAGGGCGAAAAATATTTATCTCCGGTTGTGGTGCGACTGGCAGATTGGCCCTGTCGATCGAAAAGTTATGGCGCGACAGTCATGCCAATCATCCGCTGGAAAATCGGGTGGTGTCCTTTATGGCCGGCGGGGATCTGGCCTTCATTCATTCTTTGGAGAGCTTTGAGGATCATCCCGAATTCGGCGCACGCCAGCTACGTGAATTGGGTTTCGCCGAGGGAGACAGACTCATTGCGGTCACCGAGGGCGGAGAAACTCCTTTCGTGATTGGAACCGTATGGGAGGCCTTGAAAATATCTGAGAGCACACCCTATTTTCTTTTTTGTAATCCCGAAGCGATTCTTTGTCAGGTGGCCCAGCGCTCGAAAGAAATTATCGAAGATTCTAAAATCAAAAAAATTTGCTTTGATATTGGGCCCATGTGTTTGGCCGGTTCGACTCGTCTGCAGGCCACGACGATACAGCAGACGGCCCTTGTCATGGCGCTGCTAATTCGGGAGAACTTTGTTTTTGAGGCAACTCAGTTTCTGGATAATGTCCTATCTGCCTACGAGAAGATCAGAGTCGATTCATTGTATGAGCTGGCCGAATTTGAATCTCATACATACTTAAACGGGCAATTTTGTAATTATGTGGCATCGCCTTTTTTGAGCAGTATTTTACTTACCGATACAACTGAACGTTCACCCACCTTTGGGTTACCGGCGTTTGAAAATCTTAATGAGAATTTTGTACGACCAGGCCCGTGCTATCTTTTTATGGCCCAGGCCAAAGATGCTCGCTCCGCTTGGCTCCAGGTGCTTTCCCGAGCTCCTCGAACCTTAGAGTGGCCGGAGTTGAAGGGCAAGGCCTCCTTACAACGCTTATTGGGTTTTGATTTGAGCGAAGGTGGGCCTATTCTAACGAATTTAAGAGGCCCTCGCGATCATCAATCGATCTTTCACTTTCTTGGCGACGGGCACGGAGCGGTGGAAATTCGCTTCAATAAAAAAAATATTATCTTATCATTGCCCCGTAATCCCATGTTGCAGACGATTGTGCTGAAGATGTTGGTGAATGCTCATTCAACCATTGTGATGGGACGGCTGGGAAGATACGCCAATAACATTATGACCTATGTGCGGCCGAGCAATTATAAGCTGATCGATCGGGCCATCCGATATGTGGAGTACCTCGTGCAAGACCTGCCACAACGTCCCAGCTACGATGAGATCGCGAAAATCTTGTTTTCAAAAAAACACATTACCTCTGTTGATGGATCAATTGTGGAAGAAGTCGTGGCCGTTATCCGAAAGAGAACAAAGCAGGACTAAACGTGCGAACCGTTATTTTGACCGTTATTCTTTGATGTTGGGTCTGGCAGTACGTTGTTTTGATTCTGATTATCGCGAAGGCCAAGTTTGAAGTTGCTCATGGCCTTACCTAGCGCTCCACCTAATTGTGGCAATCGGCTTCCTCCGAAGAGTAAGAGCACAATGAACATAATGACGACCAATTCACCGATTCCAAGTCCAAACATAACGTATCCTTACTGTATTTTGACGTTGTACATGTAAAGACTTTCTAACCTGATTTATTACAATACGGCCAGTCAAAATCATTGCTGCGGAGCGTAGTTGTAGAATCTGTGGGCCTTGAGGTTTTGGAATTCAGGGTCATCACAGGCATAGCTGGCAAAAGGAAAAATTGAAATGCCCCCGCGAGGGGTGAACTCGCCGATGACCTCAAGATATTTCGGTGACATGAGCTTAACTAAGTCGTTGCATATGGTTTGGATACAGTCCTCGTGGAAATCGCCATGGTTTCGAAAACTAAAGAGATACAGTTTCAAAGATTTTGATTCCACCATCTTTTTGTCGGCCACATAGTTGATGGTAATATGGGCAAAATCCGGCTGGCCGGTTTTCGGGCAGAGAGAAGTGAACTCGGGACAAAGCAAGCTCGTCCATGCCTCGGACTTGGGGTGACGATTGGGAAATGACTCAAGCAGAGCGGGTGAGTAGGTTGAAGGGTAGTCTGTCGTTACTTGCCCTAGTTTAAGATTCTTTAATTCTTTAGGCGAACGACCGATTTTTCGTCTAGTAATAGTCTTGCTAACCGACCTACTCATATGGCATTTCCTTTGTTACATTGTGTGGCACATTGGCCAAATTTCTTATGTTCGTCAACTTTGTTGGGAGTCCGTATTTCAATGAATATGAACCCTGTTTCCAGCGCTCGTCAAAAAATTTTCTTGCTTCAACTTGGTTCTCCCAGCTCGCTTAAATTGCGCGATATTCGCAGCTACCTTAAAGAATTTTTAATGGACCCGAGAGTGGTGGATCTGCCACGGATCTTTTGGCTGCCCATACTTTACTTGTTTATCCTGCCTTTTAGGCCGCGGAAAACGCAGAAACTTTATCAATCAATTATTTTGCCCAATGGGCAGTTGCCATTGGTGGACATCACTGAAAAATTTAAAGCGAAGGTTCAAGGCCACCTGGCTTCCCAGAATATTGACGTCGAGAGTGCTTATATTTTAGGTGAGAAAAAAATTTCCAAGGTGCTAGGAGCTGACTCCCATTCAGAGAGCATGTTTATTCCCATGTTTCCCCAATACAGCGATACCACCACGGCAAGCGCCCAAGATGCTGTCGCTCATGTTTTGGGGAGGGCCCAGACCTTTTCGGTGGATCATTTTTGGTCCTTGAAGGCCTATATTGATTTAAGTGTTCGGCAAATTGAAAAAATTTTAGAGCAAGGCAATGTCGATGCGCTCATGTTGAGTTTTCATGGATTGCCGAAGCGTTTTGTTTTGGACAAGAAAGACCCCTATTTTGAGCAATGCTATAAGACCTATCTTCTCCTGAAATCCAAGCTTCCGGCCTCCTGGCAAGACAAGATTCATCTGAGTTTCCAGTCACGCTTTGGTTCGGAAGAATGGCTCACTCCCTCGACGATTGATAAGGCGAAAGAGCTGGCCTTGGCCGGGGCCAAGAATATCGCCGTTTATTGTCCCAGCTTTGTGGCCGATTGTCTGGAGACCCTGGTGGAAATCGGCCACGAGTTAGATTTGGAAGTTCGCCCTCTGGGGGCCCATATCGTGCCTATTCCATGCTTGAATGATGACGATGAGTGGGCACGCGGATTTGCCCAATATTTACAGGCCTTGGCGGTCAATGATCGGCAGGCCCTCGGCCAGCTGAGTTACTCTGAGGAAGCAAGCGAGAGTATTCCAAAGGTCAGCTACAAGGCAAAACC
Organism: Bdellovibrionales bacterium GWA2_49_15; assembly: GCA_001769855.1. Taxonomy (GTDB): domain Bacteria; phylum Bdellovibrionota; class Bacteriovoracia; order Bacteriovoracales; family Bacteriovoracaceae; genus GWA2-49-15. The sequence continues at coordinate 105,251 of MEPP01000011.1, forward strand.
TATGGGTGATGGTGAGAAGCGGACCCTAAATCTGGTTTTTTTCACACTTTTTTTGGACCTGGTGGGCTTCTCAATTATTTTTCCGCTTTTTCCGGCCTTGGCCCGGCACTATCTGGAGCACGATCCCTCTAATCAATTTCTGGTCATGATTTTCAGAGGGATGTCCTTTTTGTCGGGACACGGAAACGCCGTGGGCACGCCTGCCCTTGATGCTCAGTCGCTGGTTTTATTCGGGGGCATTTTAGGGGCCGTCTATTCGCTTCTTCAGTTTCTCTCATCCCCCTTCTGGGGAGGACTCTCGGACCGGATAGGCCGGCGGCCGATCTTAATTATGACGATCAGTGGGCTGGCCCTCAGTTACCTCCTGTGGTTTTTTTCAGGCAGCTTCACCTTGCTTCTCTGCGCTCGTCTGGTGGGCGGGATTATGGCAGGAAATATTTCCACCGCCAGTGCTGTGGTCGCCGATATTACAGACGAGGTCAATCGCTCTCGCGGAATGGCGGTGATCGGAATCGCCTTTGCCTTGGGATTTATCTTGGGGCCCGCCATCGGTGGTATTTCCATGATGCTTGATTTGACCGCCTTGATCGACGGCGCTTCGGCTTGGGGAATCAATCCTTTTTCCAGTGCGGCCTTGGTGGCCCTTACGCTCTCCTGCCTTAATTTATTTCTGGTGATCAAAAAATTTCCGGAAACCAATCCTCCTGAAAGACGGCAGATCGTTAAAAAAGCGGAAAGGCGAATTCTCAATCCCTTTAAGATGTTTACCCCGCTTCCCTACAAGGGAGTCAATCTGGCCAACGTGGGTTACTTTTTATTTTTGAGCAGCTTTTCAGGAATGGAATTTACCCTCACCTTTGTGGCGGTGGAGCGTTTGAGTTTTACCTCCATGCAAAATGCCAGCATGTTTGTCTTTGTTGGTCTGATCATTGTGCTGGTCCAAGGTGGTTATGTGCGGCGGAAGGCGCGGGCGGTGGGAGAAAAACGCATGGCCTTGCAAGGCTTGGTTTCGGTCATTCCTGGATTAATTTGCATTGCATTTACGAAAAGCAGCTTTGGCCTTTATGTCGGGTTGACCTTTTTGGCCATAGGTTCGGCCATGGTCATTCCCTGTATGACGGCCCTGGTCTCGCTCTTGGCCCCCGCCAACGCCCAGGGGAGTGTGATGGGAATTTTTCGCTCGCTGGGGGCCCTGGCAAGAGTGATTGGGCCCTTAATGGCATCCTTGATCTACTGGCATTATGGCTCTACCATCCCGTATTTATTGGGGGCACTGCTTCTGATTATTCCTTTTTTACTGGTCAGGGCTATCCCCAATTCTTCCACCGCCACGGCCAAATAATCCCTGTAAAAAATGTTCACTGGGGCCTTTTTCATTGTCAAAAATTTCCTTCCATGGTTTGAAGGCGGTATTTTGGAGGAATTATGTCCCATGCCTTTAAGATTCTAGTCTTTTTATTGACCCTTATCTCTTTTTCTACCTTCGCCGCCAGCGAGCTGAAGGTTTTTAAAGCAACCTCCGATGCGCCCCATTCGCTGACAATCTATGATCACGGGCTGGGCTCCCTTTATGCCCGTTTGAAAATGATCGAGCGTGCCAAAGAGAGCATTGATGTTGAATATTTTATTTACGATACCAGTCCTTCTTCTAGAGTTTTCAATCAGGCCTTAGTGAAGAAGGCCAAAGAGGGGGTCAAGGTTCGCGTGCTCCTCGATTACTTTTTGATTATTCCCGAGATCGATGTTTATCATGCCGGAGAATTGGAAGCGGCCGGAATCGACGTGAAATATTACCACATCGAATCCATGGCGAAATTTTTGAAATTTCAATATCGCAGCCATCGAAAGCTGCTTTCCATTGACGGCAAAGAGGCCATGACAGGGGGCCGCAATATCGCCGATGAGTATTTTGATTTGAGTGATAAGTTCAATTTTATCGACAAGGACATTTACATCAGTGGTCCCTTGGTGAGCGCCATCGAAGAGAGTTTTGAAATTTTCTGGAACGATAAGCTATCTCAGAAGCTCGATATTGAAAAATATCGCAATCTGATGGCAGTGGATACCAAGTGGATTCAGGATAAAGTTCGCGATAGCGGCAAGGAAACTTCCTATCTTAAAGAAGTTGCTTCCCAGGACAAAGTGCTGGACCGCCATTACAAAATCTTGAAAGGAAGTTTGAAAAAAGAGCAGGAAAAATTGTCCAAGGCCCGCAATTTTTTAGTGGAGAGCGATGAGGACCGTAAACTTTTGGGTGAGATTGAGGAGCTTGGGGGCAAAGCTGCTGCCCTTTCTCCCACCGGCCAATGCCATAATTTAATTTTTACCGCGGACTATCCCGGGTGGGGCCGGGAGTATCGTGAGACTAAAGGCATGCGTGGGGTGGTTAACCAGTACATGCGCGCCGTCAAAGAGGAGCTCACCATTGACTCCCCTTATTTCATTCCCGACAAAGATTCCCGTACGATTTTCAAGGACGCTTTAAAGGCCGGGAAAAAAGTTTCCGTGCTCACCAACAGTCTTTATTCCACCGATGCCATTTATGTAAATGCCGTGTTTAATTCCATCATCCCTTCTTGGATTAAGAAAGGCCTCAAGCCTTATATCTTCGAAGGAAAAATCCCTGAAAATTACCCGGTGGTGAATGCCGGTGTGGAGAAGGCGCGTTTTGGGACGCACGTTAAGGCCTTTGTTTTTGACCAAGATAGCTTTATGGTCGGCACCTATAACCTTGACCCGCGCTCTATTAAATATAACGCGGAGATGGGAATTTTCTGTTTTGGTGAGCCGGAGCTGGCCCAGGCCATGCGTGCCGAATATGCCCATAAGCTGAAGGGAACAGTTTATTTAGATAGTCGCAAGACCTTGCGAAAGCACAAATTTGACCACATCACCTTTGCCAAGAAGGTGGTTTATTATTTGGTGAAACCTTTTGCCATGTTGTTCCAATCGGCGCTGTAAACCGGCATGTGCCTTTTTAAGTAATCTATTGCAAACTGAGCACTCTTAGCTTTTAATCACCCCACATTGCCACCTTTCTCACGGAGTTCACCAATGAGATTTCAACTTTTGTGGTTGCTCGTCCTCATCATTATCATGTGCCTCACGGTCGCCTGCTCGAAGGTTGCCCGGAAGGCCACCGTCACAGAAGAAAACAGACGCTGGATCGAGACGACGGCTTTTTTACACGCTCATCCCCAGAGCTACCAGATAGTCAAGGCCCCGGAGGGTGCTCAGGTCAGGGTATTCCATCCTGAGATGGTTAAATGGATTGAGATGCCGGCCAATCCCAAATGGGCAGCAGAGCTGCTGGATATTCTCAGACCGCACTTGGATGTGACCCTTAATAAATACCATTTTCCTCCGGCGGCCAAGCGAAATCTTGAGGAAGAGAAGGTCGATGAAACCCACTATGATGCTATCTGGGTGCGAGACAGTTTGTGGATTTACCAAGGGCTCAAGCGAATCCCGGCCCGAAAGGAAGAGGCCCTGAAGCTGCTGCTCGCCACCTGGGACTACTTCGCCTCAAAGGCGCAGATGGATCGGTTAAATGCGCTGATTGAAAAACCCCGGCCGACGGCGGACCCCATGGACTTTCCGCACATCCGCTTCAACGGCAATTCACCCGAGATGGATGATGTCTTGATTGATGGCAAGGTTCAGCGATGGAACCACAAGCAGATGGATGCCTACGGTCTTTTTCTGCTCTCGCTCCTTGAGGCCGCCAAGTTTGGCGAACTTTCGGAAAAAGAACTTTCACCGGCGCGCCGGGAGGTCTTGCTGAAATTTCCCCTGTTCTTTTCAAAAATAAAATTTCATCTGCTGGAAGACGCCGGAGCCTGGGAGGAGCTGGAGAGACGCAATACCTCCAGTATCTCGCTGGCCACCCGATCCCTCGAACTCTGCCAGGAACTTCGCGACCAGCATTCGTTTCCCGCTGCCTGGACCAGGGCGGTGGGCGAGGCGCTGAAGGCGAGCGATAAGCAGACGCAAACTTTCTGGCGAAAAAATGGCCTTAGTGCCGCCGTCGATAATGGTTATAGGACCATCAAAAAACAGCTTAAAGCGGGTGGGGAATCGCCGGACTATTCCGAAAAAGACCTGCATTACCGACAGGCGGATGCGGCCCTTTTAAACCTGGTCTTTCCTTCGCCATTGAAAAGATTGCAGGAGAAAGACCTGCGACAAGTCGTGGCCATTGTCGAGAAGCTGGAACGGCCTTTTGGCATTCTCCGCTATCAAGACGACAGCTACCAGTCCGGCAACTTCTGGTTTCCAGAGCTCCTCAAAAGCATGAAGAACAAGGAGGCGCTTGAGAGCAAGATGACAGGGGATACTTCTTCCACCAAAGATTTTGAGGCGCGAGGAAGTCAACTTATCCAAGGTACCGAGGCCCAGTGGTTTTTTGACTCATGGCTGGCGCTGGCATACCTGCACCTGGCCCGAGTCACCAAACAGGTGAAGTTAAAACAGCAAGATCTTTTGAAGGCCGCAATCCACCTCAAAAGGGCCGTGGGTCAGCTCACCGGTAAAAATTTGATTGCCGCTGATGGCACAAAGGTTGGAGAGCTGCAGGCGCCGGAGAGTATCAATACGGTGGTCGTCGACAAGCTTCAGTACCAGCTACCCTCGCCGATTAGTCCTCTGAACTGGGCCCGGGCCAAGCTCTCGATGGCGCTCTTGGAGTTTGCCCAGAGTGGCGCTTATTGAACGGTGATCACGCCCGGACGGATCGGACGGATAATGTTCAGTTTTACCCATGACCACTTTTCGTTGCTGTAGTTGCCGCAATCCCATAGGATGATGGGGGTGCCGTTTTGGGTGAGGGCCTCTTTGACATTGAGGCATTTTCCGCTGGAATGAACCATCAGACTATTATCCATGCGCCACTTTTGATTGGCGCTGTTGTTACAGGGATTAATGACAATTTCGCTTCCCGAGGCAGTGGCATTGCCTTTGACCTCGACACAGAGTCCGCCATTTCCGATTAATTTTCCATCGCCTGTCAGCTTCCACAATTGATTGGTGTAGCCGACGCAGTCCCATAACAAGAGCGGCGTGCCGGGAGCAGGGTTCGCGCCATAATGGGTCAGGCATTTTCCACCTAATCCGTAGAGCGGCCGGGCCTCGGAGGGGCCGTTGCTTCCACCATCGGTAAATTCCGGCCGCACTTCAATATCAATCAGATGTTGGACCGAAACATTCAGCGCGTTGTCCGTGGGGTGGGGAAGGAGAACGGAAAAATTTAACGTGGTAATGCCTAAAGGAAGGATAGACGGATTCGCCAGCATCTGGGCATAGGTTTCCATTTTATTATTGATCCACTGGGGTCTTGAGATATAGGCCCGACTGAGGCCTGGGTTATTTTGCAACCAGGACGCACTCAGGTTCAAGCTGCGGCGAAGGGGGTCCTTCACCAAAAAATTAAAGGCGAGGTTGTCAAAGGGTTTGCCATTGATCAGCATTCGCCCATTGCCTTTGACGATGGCAATTTTACTTCGAAGTGTCGGTGCACCGTTGTTTTCCGTGTAATTGAAAAGTGTCGCCTGCTCCACCGTGCGCGAGGTCGTGTCCACATTAATTCGTTCGGTGATGGAGTAACCAACATTCGTCGTGACCAGGGCCGGAGTTGGGCCACTGCCACCCCTGGGATTGAAAACCTCACTACAACAATTCATTCGTTTGATTTCGGTTACTTTTTGAGTGAAGAGGCCATGTAACTCTGCCAGCTGACGATTGGAAAAAGGGTCTCGTCTGAGAGCACATTCTGCCTGTGAAGCACACAGCAGTATCTCAGGACAGTGGCCTCGCGTATCGGTCATCAATTGATCTAATCGATCCAGGCATTCATTCATGCGCGTTTCCGCTTCGGTCCGGTGGTCAGAGTTGGGATAATTTCCATGGGCGTGGCGATTGAGTTGGCCACAGGCACCACCGACGTGATCGACTCTTGACTGGCAATTAGAAGAGTGCGCGGTCATGGGAGCGAACAGCAGGCGATAGGCCTCCTTATATTGGGCCCACGCCGACTGTGCCCCCTCAATGGCAACGTCGCAGGCGTTGGCGCGTGGAGGGCAGGGTTGGTAAACCTGAACAACCGCGACGTGAACAATCTTCAAACATTCATTACAGCTATCTTCCTTGGCATAGAAGGTGATGGGATAAAATCCCGGCTCCAACTTCTGCGGGTCGAGAGTGACCGAGATATAACCTTCCTTTGTGCCCTTGCCGATGACATTGGTGGTGATGCCATCATAATTACCCACCGCAACCTCGAGGGTTCCGATGGGATCAGTATGGGCAAACCAACCGGAGGGATCAAAGTCATCATAGTTACGTTGAGTGGACTGAACGTTAAAGCTCAGGCGTAAAGGTTGCCTGGCCTCCTTACTTAGCCGAACCCTTCCGGCGGCATAACAGTTTTTGTCGCTAAAGGCGGAGATGAAACCTGTGATGGTGCTGGCAATCGAAATACCGCCATTGGCCCTTATAAGCCCCGCAGGAACCACTCCTACGCCAAAGAGTCCGTCATAAATGGCACTGGAGCCGGTGTAGAGTGAGGAGATGTCTAGGGCCAGCTTGCCAAAATCCACCGCTGTTCCGCCCGCGGCACCGTAGAGCGTACAGGAGAGATCGGCCGGGCCGGTGGCCCGTAAATCGGCTTGGGCCCGTGGGGCCGGGATCAAGACCGAAGTGAGGAACAAAACAAGAGCTAAAAAATTGTTGAGTGTCATACCATTCTCCCTATCTATTGGCAGCGGGGGACAATTACGGAAGCAACTTCTTCTGTCAAGAGATGTGAAAAAATGTAGGGGACAAGATGTCTCAGGCATGTCGAGATAAGTTGTCGGGATTCGACGTTTATTGAGTGAAATTCTATCTTTCAGATCGAAGCCATATCGGCTATATTCCTCCCATGAAAAGAAAAATTATTAAAATTGATGAAGAGCTATGTAACGGATGCGGGGACTGTGTTACCGACTGCTCCGAAGGTGCCTTGCAAATAGTGGATGGCAAGGCCAAGCTGATTAAAGAGGATTTTTGTGATGGTTTTGGGGATTGTATTGGGGCCTGTCCAACCAATGCCATTACCATAGAAGAGCGGGAAACAGTTCCCTTTGATGAAAATCTGACCAAGCAACATCTTTTGAAAACCGCCGGCCCCAGTGCCGTCTCAAGAATGGAAGAGGCCCAGAAGAAACACCACCCCCAATGGATGCCTAAACCTATCCCGTCGGCGCACTCAGGAGGCTGTCCTGGTAGTCAGAGCAGACAGTTTGATCGGAGTAAGAACACTCAAATTCCCGGGGGCGAGAGTCAGCAACAGTCAGAGTTGGCCCAGTGGCCGGTGCAAATTCATCTGGTCAATCCGCAGGCTCCTTTTTTTAACAATCGGGAAATCGTGGTTCTCAATACCTGTGCCGGCATCGCCTCGGCCAATATTCATAAAGACTACATTCGCAACCGATCTGTAGTGGTAGGTTGTCCAAAGCTCGATAATACATCCGGCTACGCCCAGAAGCTCGCAAGCATTTTTAAAAATCCAACCATTCCCAAAGTGATCGTCACTATCATGGAGGTGCCTTGCTGTTATGGACTTTCACAGATTGTTCAGCAGGCCGTGGCCATGGCAGGGCGGGCCGACCTTGTTCTTGAAGAGCACACCTTATCTCTCAGTGGTGAGCGAAAGGGCGTGAAAGTTTTTTAAGTTTGCCACCAGGCCTGTGCAATCAGGCCATTCCCTAAAAGAATGTTTTACGTTAGGCTCAATCAATGAAATTTTTGCTACCGCTTATCCTCCTTTTGATTGATAGTTCTTTTGCCAGTGAAAAGCTGGCACAGATCGCGTTTTTGAAGGGCAATGTTCAAGTCAACAATCAGAAAGCAAGCGAAGGGCAGTGGATAAGTCAGGGCATGGTCATTCAAACTGCGGCTAGCAGCATCGCCCGAGTTGTCTTTAAAGATAAAACCCAAATTACCGTTGCACCCCAATCGAAACTGGAGATTACGACCCTTAAGAGCGATGCCCCCCCCATGCTTTCACTGCTGGATGGGATCATTCGCTCCAAGGTTCAAAAGCAGCTGACCGGGGAAGGTGCAGGCAAGGACAAGTTACTTATTACCACTCGCACTGCGGCCATGGGTGTTCGGGGAACTGAAATTAACGTCAGCTTCAACAGTAAAAATAAATTAACCAATGTCATTACTTATAATGGCGAGTTGAAAATGGCCCAGAAGGACGCATCCAGTGAGGTTGATCATTCTAATATTCATGACCTCATCGATAGTGAAGACAGTGTGACCATTCCTGAAGGTCGCTTCTCGTCCGCCAACCCGGCCCTGGGAAACAAGACTACAATCCCCGTGAAACTTAGCCCACCTCAATTTTTCGGTATGAAAAATAATAAGGATTTTAATACTTCCGGTGGACTCGCGAGAAAGGGGCAAAGCTTCCGTTCAATTGTCCTGCCGGGCGTAAGACCGTCAACGATCTTTATTAACCAATCGGGACTCAAAAAGACCCTTACCGTGCATGTGGATGAACCGAACTCTGACTCTGTCTCTCTCGTCCAATCAAGCACTGATTTTGCCAATGATCCGCCCCCGGAAGGTTTTCGCGACCCCGACACCGGTCAACTGGCACCGCCGGCCGGAGGCCTGATTGATCAAAATACGGGCATCTATCTGGCACCACCCCCAGGCAGCCTTTATGATGAAAACACCGGCGTCTATACTCTACCTGCGGACTACGGAACTTTGGACCCCAGGACCGGCGAATATCACCCGCCGGAAGGTTATCAGCTCCATGATAATGGTGAATTCCTTGCGAGTGGCGATTCCAATCGCAAGTCAAAGCAGGTCCCTCCCAGCTTGGCGTCCAGTGAATCATGGGGGAGTGCTGCCTATGCCGACGGGACCGCCGGAAATATTATGAGCGCCAACGGGGTGGAGAATTCTAATCCTCTCCTCAACAATGATGATGTGATGGCCCTGTCCGATGATGTGTTAAGGGATTTCAATAATCAGTTTTACGGCGATTCCATAGAGCGACGAACACTTGTTAATATGGGTTTTGCCTTTTGAGCGCAATGAAAAATTACTATCTTATTACATTCCTCACGCTTTTTATCTTATCAATCTCCATGAGCATTGCCAGCGAGGAACTGGGCCAGGAGATCTTCAAGCAGTACAGACAGGGAGCATACTTTCAGGCCATTGATCTTCTCGACAACTTGGAGAAAGATCCGTCATCCCGGTCGACGGCCTGGTACTGGAAGGCCATCTGTTATCAGAAATTACAGGATCATAAAGAGGCCAACCGTTTTTTTGCTCAGACCGTGACCAGCGGAAATTATCCCAAGGAAGTTTACTATCAATACGGGCAATCTCTTTTCGCAGATAATAAGCTGGACGAGGCGCGGAAATATTTCACCAAGGCCTGGCAGGCAGGCATCAAACCAGGTCACTCGCTTTTTTATCTTGCCTACGCCCATCAGTTGGAAAAAGAATTTAAAGATTCCATGAGATATTATAGACAGCTGAGCGAACTCAAAAATCTTGATTCCAATATTAAGCAGGCCGCTAACTTTCAGCTGGGAGAGGTCTATCTCGCTGTGGCCGAGGAACATTCCAAAAACCAAAAGAAAAATGTGACGAAGATGGTAATTCCCCAAATGCAAAGGGCCCTGGAGTGCGATCCGACCTCTGTCTTGGCAAGAGAGATAAGAAAGCGGATTGAGGAAATCCAGGTGAAATATGGATTATCATCTTTCGGGGCAGCGAAACCCTATCTGCTTTTCTTTAATCAGAATTTTGCCTATGACAACAATGTCACCTTAACTCCCGATCAGACCACCAATACTACCGCCACGGAACAGGCCTCTCCTGTGACAAAATCGGAGCTCTTTGGAAAGTATACTTTTAATATCGGCAATAAAATCAAAACGACTCCGGAGTTAAGAGTCAATTTTGATAAGTATTGGGAGACAAGTGAGCCGGCAATCTATAGCAATGATGAACTTTTTCTTGGTGCTGCGATTAGAAATCTCTATCAAAACTCCTTTCTGGGAGAGGGCTCGGCCTTCCTTTTAGATTATGAGTATAATTACGCGAAAAGAGACTACTTGATGATTAAGCAGCTTGAATATTATGGTAAATCGCAAACCTTGATTCTTGGCGAAAGCTTGCAATTGTTTTCTTCCGGTCCGAGTATCTTTAAAGGGAAGTACCAAAAATACACCAGCTACAGCAGTGCCAATGATTCCAGCACCTGGACTGTTAACCTGACTCAGTTTTTGAAATTTAACCAGAAGCGCTTGCTTCTCGTTATCCTAGACTACAGTGCGAATGATGCTCGCAACAATACGAATGACAGCGCCAGCTGGCTCTTGCGGTCGGATTATTTTATTCCGGAGTTTTTTAGCAACACCACTTTGCAAGCAGGCTTGATGCTGATCTTGCTCGACACTAAGCTGCAAAAAAGCACCCGAGGGGTAGAAAAGAAAGTCAACCCATTGGTAAAACTGACGAAAAATTTGTCTCACAATATGGATCTGGGATTGCAGTACGATTACACTAAAAATATTTCGAAAGATAAAAACCAGTATGACTACGACAAACATGTGGTCACTCTTAACTTTAAACTGCAGTTTTAGGTGATCGGAGTCGACCATGAAATCCGCACTGACATTTCTTTTTATCTTTTTCATGATCACGGCGTGTTCGAAGTCGACTCATGAAAGTTCCCTCGTGGTCATCAAGGCCGATACTCTGAGCACCTCAAGTGGTGGGTTGATGATGTGGGGAGTTTCAAGAAACGCCAACGAGTCGGTGGCGCTCAGCTTTACCAGTGAGACAGAAACCAAGTCGGTCATTTTGGCCAACGGAGACTGGCAATTTAGCGGCGTGAGTTGGTCTGGCCCTAATGCGATGGAAGGAAATTTGAAGTGTGGCTTCATATCTAAAACTCTTTCTGGCGGGGTGATTAACTTTACTCTGGCGATGAACGCGGATAATTGCGATGACCTTCTGTTTTCCACTTCGACATTTTTAAACGGATTAACTTTTGCTCCGTTAAAAGTGCTCACGTGCAATGAGAATACCGCCCGTGCCGATATTAATGGTAATAGTTGTGATTCTTATCTTGGCAAGGCCAAGTCTTTTAAAGTGGTCTTTCCGGAATTTCTTCCCGGCCTTGAGCGGAACTCTGGTACGGGTCTGACAAGTAGCTGCCACAATATCAACGATACTGATTCTTCAGAGCTTACCAATTTGTTTGTCCCCGTAGGTACCACAAGTTTCAACGTCTACCCGGGACTTTTTGCCACGATGATCAGATTATACTCAGGCATTAACTGTGGGGCCGGTTTTTTATATAAAGTCGCAGACTATCCCCTTGGCCTTCTGGAGCAAAATGAGCATCCCAACTTTCCCGGCGCCGGGGTCTCACTCCTTCGCTCGGTCAATTCGGGGTCGAATATCAGTTATCTCTTTATCAAGGACGATCGTATTCCGCCTGGTAATCCCGCGAAGCTCACTTTTACGAATAATACCTATGTTGCACCCAATACCTGCACAACCGTATTTGTTGTCACGGTTAAGGATGCGAACTCTTTGGAGGTGCCTTCTGGAATCGCACGGACAGTGGGTTTGGTCTACACCGCAACAACTCAGGACCTTACCTTCTATTCTGATCCTAGTTGTACGAGTGCCATTAGCGAACTCAGCTTTGATGCCGATACCACCAATCGATCTTTTTATGTAAAAAAAGCTACTGTCGGACAGACCACTGTCTATGCCGCTACCGCAGGACTTCTCAATGCCAGCAGCATTTTTAATGTGGTCAATGCCGGAACAGTGGTAAAACTGGATATTAAAGGGTTGGGTGGTGGTGCCGCCACTCCGTTTGGTGCGGCCGGCACTTGTATCAGTGCCTATTCTGTGAAATCCTTAGATCTCAACAGCGATCCTGCCAATGTTACCTCTGATACAACCATCACTTTAAGTTATAGCGGCACTCAAGATGGTGGTTTTTATACGGATGCTGGATGTACCACACCGACAACCACCGTCACCATTAGCAATGGGGCCTCTCTGTCCGGCAATGTGTATTTTAAAAAGACCACCTCGGGAACGGTCTCGATTTATGCCACCGGTACAGGGATAGATACAGCTTATTTTGCGGTTAATGTCACCGCTATTTAACGCCCTTTCCAACTAGAAATTGGGTGTATTGTTTATCCGTACCCATAATATGTTTTTTTAACCAATCCATGAGGAAATCCAGCGTGGCGAAAGAGATCGTCATCTGGCCTGCCTTAAATTTCCCTTGGAGTTCCAGCGCCTGCTTCACGAGAGCGGCGTGCTCGACTTTATGGGCCGCGGCCCCTGGAAAAGCATGGGTGGCAAAAAGTTTTTCTTCATAGGCGAAATGGGTGCCCGCGTACTGGATAATTTTATCAAAAATAGTTCCGAGAACTTCTCTGCCTTTTCCTTTCCCCATCGCATCGTTTAACTCCGCAATCATGGCGACCAGCTCTTTGTGCTGGTTATCGATGGACTCAATCCCAACACTCAATTCACTCTTCCACTCCATAATGGCCATAGGTACTCCTGTATGAAAATTTGCTAAATTTTATCACGATTTTTTTAATTTTTTAAAAAAACTAAACCGTGTTTTTCGATCAGCTTTTTAGCCCAAATCTCATGCCATGCTTTTTAAATGTTTCCCGTCGAAAGAGGGGATTGTAGGCCCAGAACACCAGGGCCCGTTCCAGTGAACGCAGATTGGTTTTTGGATCAAGAAAGCGCCGAATCATATAAGGAATGCTATTCCATTTTTCTCTGACGGCAAAAACCGTTTCGGTCAACTCATCGGCGGTCATCTTTTTGGGTTTAAAAGGGGCATAATTGAAACGATATTCCGGATGGAGCCACCATTTCCCGTCATACAATAACCGCCCCTCTTCTTTCAGCCGCCGATAGAGCGGAGTATTGGGATAGGGAACCAGGATATTGTAGGCGGCAAAGGTAAATTTATGTTTCAAGGCGAAGGCCAGGGTTTTTTGGATATCGTCCTTTCCATCCCAGTCATGGCCCAGGGTAAAGGCCGCCCAGGTTTGTAATCCATAGTTGCGAAGCATGCTCATCTGGGTTTCGTAGCAGTCAAACTCGGCGAGGTTGGGCGACTTTTTCATTTCCTTCAGGGCCTCGGGGTTTATGGATTCAAAGCCGATGACATTACCTAGGCATCCGCTCTTTACCATAAGCTCCATCAGCTCGGGGTCATGGAGCATGTCGATGGAGCCCTGACTGATCCAACGAAGCTTTAAGGGAATGAGGGCGCGAAAAAGATTTTTGGCCTCCTGCTTACTTGCGACAATATTGTCATCGACAAAGAATACGTATCGTTTGTGACCGGTCTTGAGTTCATGAATAACTTCGGGAATGGGGCGCGTGTGGTGCTGTTGCGTAAAAAAAGCACTGATGGCACAGAAGTCACAGCCAAAAATGCAGCCTCTGCCAAATTGCGTGAGAGTGACCGGAAGATATCCCTTTTTTAAAAAAAGATCGCGGCGAGGTTGAAAACCGCCCAGCTGGCCGACGCCGGTCGAGGACCTGTAAATTCTTTTTAACTTTCCCGTGGTCTTAAGATCCTGGATGGCCTCCGTCCATGAGCCTTCGGCATCGCCGGTAAAAATAGAATCGGCGTGCTCCAGCACTTCCTCGGGGATGAGGGTGGGATGAAAACCTCCCATGATCACGGGAATTTTACGCGCTCTAAATTCTTTGGCAATTTCATAAGACCGTCGGGCGGTAAAAGTCTCCACCGTGATGGCCACCAGATCAGTTTTAGAATCGTAGGGAATTTCCTCCATGCGATCGTCCACTAAAACGACCTCATGCTCTTGTGGTGTGAGCCCGGCAATGACACCAAGTTGCAGCGGTTCCATTCTGCCTTCATCCACGTATAGGGAGTGCTCCATGCGTCCGATATTGGGTTTGATGAGAGTGATTTTCATTTTTCTCCCAGGTGAGCGCCTTGCTTTTTAATGATCTCATTACGGGTGGTGATATTGGCCACCAAAAAAATGAAAAGATTAAAAAGGTTGGCACAGTTCGCCTTGAAATCCATCAGGCGTTTGAACAGAGTCGACCATGAGTTGAAATTCATCCGGGCACGATAGCAACCTTTTTGCAGCTCTTCCGGAGTCATTTGCCGCGGACGAAAGGTCGCCTCACCATATCTATAGTCAGCATTCAGCCACCAGGGATCGTTGAGCAGTCGTTCTTCCTTGAGTAGCCTTTCATAGAGCGCGGTTCCCGGGGTCGGCGTAAGAGGATTGAAGTGGGCCAAAAAAAGTTTATTTTTCGTGGCAAAATTCAGGACCTGCTGAAATGACTCGGGTGTGTCGTCGTCATATCCGAAGACAAAGGTGCCAAAGGTCATGATGCCTTTTTCCCGCAGAATTTTTATGGCCGTCTCATAGCTGCCGTAGCTGGTATTCCACCCTTTCATAATTTGCTTCAAGTTGCTCGCACTCAAGGATTCAAAGCCGATGGTGACGCAAAAAAGGCCGCTCTCTCGCATCTCGGTCAAGAGCTCTGGGTGGTCGATAATGTCGATGCTGATCTGGCAGGCCCATCGAATTTTTAAAGGCATCAGCGCCCTCACCAGGGTCCTGGTCATTTCCTTGTTGGTAAAAATATTATCATCGGCAAAGTAAATAGTTTGCCCGGCCAGCCCCTTGATCTCGCGAACAATATCCTCGATCGGCCTGTACTTGAGTGTATGCTTATAGAAAACATGAATGGAGCAAAAATCACATTGGAATCTGCAGCCGCGGGAAAATTGGACGACGTGAAGTTTAGCATAGCGTTTTCCCTGAAAGATACTCCGATCAGGAATGACTCCGGGGGCGAAGGTATCCTCCGATGCCTGATAAATTTTTTTTAATTTTCCCGCCCTGGCATCGGCGAGGAGAGTTTGCCACACGGGCTCGGCACTTCCGATCACCACGCAATCGGCATAATTCAAAACTTCCTGCGAGTGAAGCGAGGGGTGAAATCCTCCCATCACCACAGGAATGCCTTTGTCTCGATATTTTTTTGCAATCAGGTAAGCGCGCTTGGCGCAGAAGGTGTCGACAGAAATTGCGACCAGATTGGTGGTCCCCTCAAAGGGAATATCCTCCAACCTGTCATCGTAGAGAACGGTTTCAATATCGGCCGGGGTAAGGGCCTTGAGGATGGCAAAAACCAGGGTTTCTAAGGCGTCGGTGGCGCGATAATTGCTGAAGCTGGGATAGATGAAAGTGACTTTAAATTTCCCCATGACCTTTACCGGACGCAAGGCCCTTTTCAAAATAGGTTTTGGCAATGGATTTAAGATTGCCGGAGCTGAGTTCCGCGATGCAGGCCAGCTCTACCCCTTGCATGTGCTCGGGATTGGCCTTGGCAAAAAACTCGATGGCCGGGTCCTGAAGTCGTAGGTCATCGATGTCGCCGATCCCCGATCGCAAATTGCCGATTTTATTTTTAAAGGTGATGAGGTCAGTCTTGGCATCAAACTCGTCCGGGTAGAGGTGAGTCGCCAGGGCATTGCGAATCTTTTTTAACGATGGGGGAAAGACTTGATCGTGAGCAGGATAAAATTCCTTGGTGAAAACCGGCAAAAAACGATAGGTCTTATATCCCTTGCTGATGAGTAGCCAGTAGATCTTGTCGCGTCTGTGGTGTGCCGCGATCTGCCCGCAGTAGTAGGTGAAGGCCCGCACCAGCTCCTGCTCGCCCCAATGACTGCGCTCAATGATGGTATCGCCGGTAAAGATTCCGACAATGTTCTCACCACTGACTTGGAGTTCGATCACCATGCAGGTGCAAAAGCCTTTAATGGCATCACTTTGGTTGTCGGTCAGAATAATGACATGGCCTTTGTGGGAAATATGCTCAAGAAAGATGTCTAAAGTCACATTTTCAAAATATCTGAAGTATAAATCGAACATCTCTCTCTTTTGTTTCTCCGAGACGTCGCCGATGGGAACAATTGCGCTTTTAAGCCGTTTCATGAGGGGGCCTGGTTTGTGTATTGCTTTTTCATGTTAGGGTGTTGCCTGGTTTTTGTAAATACGTGGAATTGCGACGCCGAACGGGCAATAACCTTTTGCATTGATTATAAACGGAAGTTTACTTAGACTATTTTGTGTCTTTGCTTGTTTCAAATTTTCCAGGGAGAGGAAGAATGCAAAAGCTCATTATTAATCTTGGTCTATTGACCACGATGTTCGCTCTACTATTTTCCAACGCACAGGCCGCAGTCGCCATTCCCGATTGGGAAGGGAAGTGGATTCAAAATGACCAGATGGCAGGATTGATCAAAGAGGCCAGAGAGCGAGAAGGTGGCCGAAAAATTGCCGAGGTTATTGACGAAAAGATGATGAGTGTTGAGCTGCGTGCTTTCCGTGACAAATTTCTGGCCTTAAAAAACGCCGACGAGGTGGAAAAAGAGCTTGCTTTCCTGAACAGCAACTATGCCTCCTTTCCCCTCGATCTTAAGTATGTGGCGGCCCAGCTTGTTCCTGCCCAATCCATGCGAGGCCTTGTTTACAGATTTACTCTCCTGGCGCGAAAGCAAAAAATCACCAATAGCGTTTTGCTCACGATCATGAAAGATTTTACCGCCAGCATGCGCCTTTTCTTTCCCGAGCAAAATTCCGTTGCGCTCTTTGATTATTTCACCAAGCCGTTTGTAAATCAGGGCGGCCAGATTGTTTCTCAGTATCAAAGCGTGGCCGAGATGCAAAATCATTTTGGCTCTGAAGTCTATAAATCCATGATGATCGCCACCAATCGTTTGCTCGATCTCAAGCTGACCGGGCATGATATCATCTGGGACAACAAGATTTTCTTCGGCAGCAAATCTTACACAGACGGTTTAAATCGATTCGTGAATCTGGCGGAGTCAGATCGCCTCGCGGCCTTGGCGGGGATGCACACGGGGATGAATAATATAAGTATCTTCTGTGCCTATCGTTTGGAAAACCTTTTCAAGTTAATAAAGGAGCAAGGGGCCCAGTTTGGTGTTGATACGATCTTTTGGTCAACCGTGAATGGGGTTTCTTCACACGACAGGTTCAATGTCATCGGAGAAACAAAAATTTCTTCAGATAAGAAGCAGGCCCATTTTACTAAGTACAAAGGCAAGTATGAGAGCATGTTCTCCGCCCAGTCCAATGGGGACAAGTGGCTGGAGCGGGCCTTTCACCATGTGAAGCAGTCCGTGAAGTATACCCGTCTGGTGTGGGAAGAAATTAAAGACCGACCGGCAGCCGAGCACGCCATTATTAATCCCGCCAAGGTTAATCCTTGGGGCAATGATATAGAAAGGAATTTGAAAACCATGGAGGCCTTGATTGAAGGACCTACCCAGCTGCGAAGTGCCGTGACGGGGGAAACTATCACGGTGGATCTGCCTGCCTTCTATGGCCGCCCCATGGATTTGAAACATTTTCTCCCTACAGAATGGGAGCTGGGCGATGAGTTCACTTATACGACGTTGACAGTTGGGTCGAAAATGGAAAAAGTTAAGACCCGAAATTTTGATCGCGGTCGACCAATTCGGTGGAATCTGGAAGCCTATAAGACCTTGATTCCTAGCTTGAAAGATGGCCGTGACCTGCCTTCCGCTTTGAAAACCTTCGGCCAGGCCCTGAGTGCCAATGGTAACATCATTCCTTTTCTCGGACGATAATCCGATCTCTTCAAGGAGGGATTTTTCCCTCCTTCTTTTTTTGGGTCAGGTGCACCAGTCCTTTTAAAATCCACAGGTCTCCGAATAAACCGACAAAAAGGCCGATGACGAGAAGAATTCCGAGATTTTTAGTGGCCTGAAAATAGGCCAGCTGAAAAATGCTGGCAGAAATAACACTAATAAGGAAAATTTGAATGGAGGCCTCGCCGCGATCGGCGATGCCATCATTAAGGTGCCGACCTCGGGCGGAAAAGAGGTATTGAATGGCATTATCACCCGCCAATCCCACCAGCACATTGGCAAAGATGCAGGTTAAAAAGTTTAAAGGAATTTGTAAGAACCAGAAAAGCGTGAGCATGGTAAAAGGGCCCCACATGGAGGAGATAATGAGAGGCAGGACATTGCCCGCCTTGAGCATCCATGCCAGAGCTGCCAAGGTCAGACAGACCAGGATGATACTCATACCCAGCCCTTCAATTAAGGCCTTGGGTACCTTGGTGGAAAAATCAGAGTAGGCGATGATCTCTCCGGTGGGGTGACATTGCTCCTGGCACAAATTTTCAATTTTTTTTGCCAGAATGGAGATTTTGGCTATGTTATTGTCATTCAAAAAGACGATGGCCCGTGCCTGATCATCTGCCGAGATAAAGCGGCGATAAAATTTCGTTTGGGTAAAATCTCGCAGCACAAGTTCTTTGGAGAGTCCGGATAAATCCCGGGTGAAAAAGTCTTCCAACTCGTAAGGGGTTTGAATAAAGCTAACCAGAGGATCACGAGCGACTTCCTCTAAAATGGGAGCATTTTTCTGTCTGTTTTTGTAATCGGAGAAGACAATATCAAAGCTGATCTCCCATCCATTTTTGTTCTTGAGGAGTTCCATGCCGTGGCGATAAGGATGATTTTTGGGAAAAATTTCAACCGGTGATTCGGTTACGTTTAATTTTGTCAGAGAAAAAAGACCGAGGATGAAAAAAATCAGCAGGAGCAGTACGACCTTGGTTGGAGGAACGTAGTTGAGTGACACCTGGGTGAGCCGCTGAAATTTTGCCTTGGCCGGATTGGTCCAGATTTTAAGCGAGGGAAAAATGCTCATAAGCGATGGCAAAAAATAGAAAACCAGAAGCCATTCCAGAAGGGAACCAACGGCGGCCCACAGGCCAAAGCGTTTAATGACTGTTATCTCCGTGAAATAGAGGGAGCCAAAACCGATTATGGTGGTGAGGGAGGTCAGAAAGCTGGGCAGGATGAATTTGGGAAATAGCGCATGCGCCTCCGTCTTTTTTGCCAGCTGTTCGGAGCTTAGAAAGATAAAATCCTCCAAAGCCGAAACCCCCACCATCAGGAATAAACCATTGCTGAGAATATCCAGGGGAACGTGAAGCATGGACATCAGTCCGTAGAGGATGCCCCCCATGAGCACCAGGGTGATGAAAATGAGCAGACCGCATTTGAAAGTGCCGAAAAAAATGCGACAAACGATCACGATAAGCAGCAGGAAAAAGAGATTCAACTTTTCGGTATTTTTAATCCCTTTGTAAGAATAGTAGAGATAGCCGAGACTTCCTAAAAAATAGGTTTTCAGCGCGGGTAATTGTTCCGTCCTGAAACTTTCCAAGGACTGCACAAATCGTTCCACCACGACTGGATCGCGCCGGCCATACTTGCTGCCGGCCCCCGGAGCATCCCGAAAAAAGATCTCCAGTCCGAGGAGAGAGGTATCCTTTGAAGTAAAGATAGAGCGCCATGGAGTTTGCTCTAAGGGTGACAGATCGATTGTCCTCTCCCGGCGCTCGCAAGGTGCTTCCAGGAGATGGGGATAGAGAATACTGCTTGGACCGGCCAGGACGGTTCGGATGTTAAACGGTGTATAGAGATCCACGATCTCCCGATTCTTGAGCACCTCCGATCTCAGCCAGCGGTCCAGAATGCAGATGTTCTCGGTCTGATTGATCGCCCCTTCAGAGAGGAGATAAAGGGAGTTGCCCAGCTCAAATTTTTTCTCAAGATCGGCAATCCGTTGATAGGCCTTCGAATTTTTCTCCACAATGTCTTTGGTGTTGATCACAATTTTTAAATGGGCGAGCTGCGAGGTACACAAAAGAAAGATGGCCAAGGTCAGAAAGATATTTGTCTTTGGATAACGAACGGCCAGGTGGTAAAGGGCCAGGAAGAATGTTTCGATGCGCGTAAGCATAGAATTACCCTGAAAAGGGATGAAGGATAGTGTTATTAAAAATATACGTTAATCTAGAAACCGAACGAGAGTTTGCCGACCACCACCTGGTTATCATAAACCTTGGCCAATTCGGCGCCCAGATTTAAGAAGAGCAGATGCAGCTGGCAACCAAGGAAATAATAGGTATCACTTTGGGAGACATCTTCTCGAGCGGAAAGAGGCACGCTCACATCAAAAATCGAGACTGTTCCCGTGGAGGTGAGTGATGATTTTCCGTCGATCCGACCCAGACCGGCAAAGGGCTCGATAAAAAGAATTTTCTTACCGACGGTGAGAGAATAGGCGGTGGATTTATTTTCATAGGTAACATTGACGGGAACATTGCTGATTGTTTGTTTCCATTTCAGCTCCGCTTTAGTGAAGTCGACCTTGAGCTTTAGATCGATAAAGGGGATGGCCGAGATAACTTCGTTGATGGTCCAGCGGCCGCCAATGGACATATAATCATATTCAAAGTCGCCTACTGTAACTGGAAGAATGCTCGCCTCAATCCCCAATCCAAAAGGAACCGTGACGATTCCCATGAGCCCGGCCTTAGGCAAGCGAGAGACATTTTCAGGTACCAGGGCATCAATATGAGGAGAGTCGGCCACTCCTCCTAAAACGCCGATCTCAAAACCAAAAATCTTCCCCAGACTGCTGGCACCGCTCACCGTGGTGGGATACATAATGGAACCTAAATCTTTATAAATCCCATCCAACTGCCCTTGGGTGACGTTGGAGAGAGTGGGTTGGTCCGCGGCCGCTTGCAAGGCAAAAATGAGGGAGCAAAGGGTGATTAGGTATTTACACATCGGGTTCTCCTTGGGTCTGAGTGGCAAAGCTTTAAACAGTGTCTAAAAATTATACACCCAGGTTGGAGGAAAAAAACAAAGAGATTTCATTTTTTTCAACCTGTTATAGTTTGGCATGAAATTAGCATTCATTTTAGGTATTAGGCAAAAGGGCCAAATGGCAATTCCCCAACCATCAGTGGCCGATAAAAAACCCCCTCGTAACTGAGGGGGTTTTTAGTTTTTGAAGAGATTTTTAAGGACTTTTCCTGCCACGTTTACTTTACATGCATGCTCAAACTCAGAAAAACCGGGGCACAATCCGATTTCCAGGACGCTCAAAGTCTTTTTAGTCAGGAGAAAATCGATGGCCAAAAAATCACTTTGCATTTTTTCCTGGAGTTCTTTGGCCCAGGCAAGCATGGGACTCGCTTTAGGTGACTGAAGCTTAAGGGCAGTGAAATGGGTATGTTTGGCATTGTGCTTAAAATTGTGATCGGCCTGAGATTTTCGCTGTTTTTCCACAACGCCCAGGCACTCAGTGCCACAAATGAGGACGCGATATTCGCGGGCATCCTCAATAAAGGGCTGCAAGATAAAACGTTGGTCGCGGGTTGCCCGAAGAGTTGTCAACCATGAGTAAAGCGAGTCGACACCATTGACTAACGAAACCCCTAGGCCCCGATTACCCCTTTCCGTTTTTAAAATAAAACGTGCATGTTTAGTCTGGCGGATAAAACTTTGAATGGAAGACAAATTATTGCCTTCAATATCTCCCCGCACGAGCAAGCTGGGAATAACCGGGGCCCCCCAGCCATGGAGGGCCTGGAGCTGGGCCACCTTATCCCGGAGCGCTGTCAACAAGGGGAGGGGGTTACTTATTCGGAAATGCTGGTTTTCAAGATAGCTCGCCACTCGAAGATCGAACTCGTCAAAGTTGACGCCCATAGTTCGGTGCAAGGCCCATTTCGCTTTGGCCGGCAAGTAATTTTTGTTGGACCTTGCGGGGATTGTGAAGCAATAGTTTTCGAGATTTAAGACCCCTGCCCTTACCCCCATTTTTTTTGCCTCATGTAAAAAGCGTTGATGAGTTGGTAAGCAAGAATTTTGTGCTACAATGACCAGATCATATTCTTTGAGGTTCATAAAAACATGCTTCGTATTTTCTGTGCGGTATGGACTGTGATTATTTTGGGGTATTCGTTGTGCTTTGGCCAGAATGTTACGCCCATGGATGCTTACTGCAATAAGATGGATCAGAGCTTTAAAAAATATGGCTGGGGAGATTCGGGCTGCCATTCTTTTAGCTGGAAGCATGTTCGTAATTCTGTCCTGGGCGATCCTCTTCCTTGGGTTGTCTTTGGAACAGAGTCGAATAAAGAGACCACCATTATTTTCTGTGGCACCCATGGAGATGAAATCACTCCGGTTAAATTTTGCTTTGATATCATGACGAACCTGAAGACGAACCCGGAGCTCTATCAAAATCGAACAGTCTTGGTGGCACCGCTGGTAAGCCCGGATTCTTTTTTTAAAAAGCGTCCTACCAGAACAAATGCTCACAAGGTTGATATCAACAGGAATTTTCCCACCCAAGATTGGTCCGCGAATGCCCTCAAATATTGGTCCACTCGTTATCGCAAAGATCCACGACGCTTTCCAGGTTTGAAACCGTTAAGTGAGCCGGAGGTTCTTTTTCAGATTAATCTTCTGATTCGATATTCTCCCAGCAAAATTATTTCCGTTCATGCTCCTCTCACGATGCTCGATTATGACGGCCCCAAAGATCTCGAGCTTGATTCAGGCAAAATCGGTGAGGGGGCCAAGGAACTTTTGATTCAGATGGGTCAGAAGGCCAATGGGTACAGAATTGTGAATTTTCCCGTTTATCCTGGCTCTTTAGGAAACTATGCTGGCAATGAGCGCCACATTCCGACTTATACTCTGGAACTTCCCAGTTCCGATCCCGCAAAGAGCGAGGAGTATTGGAAATTGTTTCGGACGGCCATTGATGAGGCCATTCATAAAGACCTGAGCAAAAAGATCGGTCAAGACACAGAGGTGACGTCTGCGCCCAAGGGTGTTGCCATGGATGCCAAGGACCAGGAAAATAAATCCACTGCCGATTCCAGTAAGCCCATAACTCATTGAAATATATAACAATCACCCTCACCGCCAAAAAAACATGGCATTAGATTAACACTTCCTCCCCCAATCACCGATAAGCCTCACAAGTTATTGTGGCAGCTTGCTTTATAGCTCCTGCTTCTGGGCCGTCGTGGCCCCCAAAATAAGGGAAGTCGTATGCTTGCGAGTTTATCGGAATTTAAATTTTACCAAAGTTTTCGCATCTCGGTCGAGCAAAGTGATAATTTGCGATGTCTGGTGGAGCGAGAGGATGAGGCAGGGCGCACGATTTATATTGAGGATGCGCGTTTGATTGATATTTCGGTGACCGGTCTCGGACTTGCCACGAAAGAGCGCATTTCTGTGGGGGTTGTTCTCAGCCTGTCCTTGCAATACAAAAAAATGCACTTGGACCTGACCGGTAAAGTGGTGCGGGCCTTTAGCAATTCAGTCGGTGATGATGAAATCATTTATGGAGTTGAGTTGGGTGAAGAGAAGACGGTGCGAAAATTTCTTGAGCAATATATAAGCTCGTTTTCCTCCGATCGTTTAAAAGACAGCCTGATCGAGTGCGCGCTAAAAGAAAAATATACCAAGGCCTCTGAGGGCTTTGAAATGTTTTCGCTGCTCCTGTCGCTCTTTAAAGACATCACGCATTTCGGTGATAAAGAGGGCTTTCTGCAAAATATGTTGGAGGAAGTCGTCAGGATTTTAAATGCCCAGCGGTCCTCAATCTTCCTCATTAACCCTGACTCGAACGAACTGGAAGCGATCTGCGCTCTGGGAGTGGCCAAAGAAGAGCTGCGGTTTGACTACCGTTTAGGCATTGCCGGGTCTGTTTTTACCACGGGCGTGGCGCTCAATATTGACACGGGAACGGACTCCTCACGTTTTAATGAGGATTTTGACCGGCGCTTTGGGTTTGAGACAAAATCAATTATCTGTCATCCCATTCACAACAGGGAGGACAAGATTATCGGTGTTATTGAGGTGATTAATAAACGCAATCAGGACCGCTTTACAGTGGAAGATGAGAAAACCATGAAAGTTTTGGCCCTGGTTTTTTCTTCGGTCTTTCACAATTACAATCCTATCTCAGTGAACTCGCAGATTCGAAGGTTCAGTATGCCCCACGATCGCGAGTACGCCATTATTGGGAAAACTGCGCACGTGAATTCCCTGCGCGGAACGATCTTGAAGGTCAAGGACCTTGACGTTCCCGTTCTCATCCACGGTGAAAAGGGTTCGGGTAAAACGCTTTTCGCCAGAATTTTGCACATCGAAGGGCGGCGCGGCCTCAGCAGCTTTGAATATATCGACTGCGCCGAAAAAGATTATACCAAAATTGAGGAGCAGCTCTTTTCCACCGACCCGATGAAATGTAAGCTGCTCAAATGCCAAGGTGGTTCCATTTTACTGCGTGAAGTTTGTGGCCTTCCCATCGAGATGCAGCGACGGCTCGTGAATATCTTGAAAGATCGCCATATCCCCGGCAGCAAGATCAGCCTTGATGTGCGCGTCATCGCCACCTCATCCGAAGATCTCAGCGGCATGGTGGAGAAAAGTGAATTTGTAACCGAGTTGTATGAGCATATCTCCAGGGCCTTCGTGCAAATAGAACCATTGCGCAGAAGAATTGATGACGTGGCATCCCTGGTTGATTATTTCCTGAAAAAAGAATGTAAGCAGCAGGGGCTTTTGCTCAAGAACTTTTCCGATAAGTCCATGCAGCGGCTGATGACTTATGATTGGCCGGGCAATATTCAGGAATTAAAGTTGTGCGTGGAAAGAGCGGTGCTTTACAACCCAAAAAATCATGTTATCTCCGACATCGAGCTGGAAAATTCGGCAACCCCCTTGCTGGATGTCTCATACCGCAAGCGTATCTTTGGGGAAACTCCCTTCGTCGACGATTACCGCATTCATCTGAAGGATCGTCTGGCGCTGGTCGAGCGAGAAATGATTTTGGCCGAGGTCAAACGCAATAGCGGAAACAAATCCAAGGCGGCCAAGGAAATGGGTATTAGCCGCGAGGCCCTGCGAAAGAAGCTGCTCGTCAGCCAGCAAGTGGTGACCGATTTAAATAAGGCCGGTGTTAAGGTGAAGGTTTCCGATCTGGGGATCGATGGCATCTTAGACGACACGGCCGAAGCGACAGAAGTCACCCCGACTCAAACCGCAGAGACCCCTGCAACCCAGGCCGAGATTACACCTGAGGAAAAGGGCGCCCAAGTTCTGCCATTCAAAAAAGTGGCGTAAGCGGTCCTTCTTTGCCTACATCATCTTCATAGGATGCACGGCCGTTAAGTCCATCTGCTTTCTTGTCGATTAATAAAAAAAACTTAGTTAACAGGGGCCTCCATTTGGGTTTTTTTGAGGTTTTAAAAGTCCAGCTCGGACTGAAAGATTTAATCGATATGGCCATCGTCACGGTGGTGGTCTATCAGTGTTTGGTCATGTCCAAGGGAACCCGGGCGGTTCAGATTATGATCGGAGTCGCCATCCTGTCGATCTTCTACTGGCTCGGGGTGCAGTATGAGCTGCATACTCTAAACTGGTTTCTCAATAATTTTTTTGATTCCATCATCATCATCCTGGTTATCTTATTTCAAGATCAAATCCGCTCCGTGCTGGCATCCATGGCTGGTCAGGGGCGTATCTTTGGCGGACTCCAAAGAGAAAAGCTATCGGAAGAACTCGATGAGGTGATTGAGGCCATTGTGGCGATGGCACGGGAAAAAATTGGCGCCCTGATTGTTTTTGAGCGGGCGCAGGGACTGGGTAATTTCATTGAGACGGGCACCTTGCTTCAAAGTAAAATACACTCAGATTTGATTTATGCGATCTTCCAATCTAAGGCCTCTATTCATGATGGAGCGATGATTGTGAGTGCCGGCCAAATTGCGGCGGTGGGGTGCTATCTGCCCCTGGCCCGGAATATTGAGATTGATCGTCACTATGGCACGCGCCATCGTGCCGCCATCGGAGTGACTGAGGTGACTGATGCTGTTGTTATCGTCGTCTCCGAGGAAACTGGTCACATTAATCTATGCTTAAATGGCGCTTTGCATTTCGTGTCAGATGCAAAAAAGCTACGGGTCTATTTAAAGCATTTGTGGGCCCATCGCGATCTGTCCCACAATATTGCCGATTTTTTACCGAGCGCTGGTGTAGGGGATACTAAGAAATAACCATGGCCTTGAATAATGTAAAAAACATTTTTCAAAATAAGCGATTCCTGAAGATCTTTTCTTTTTTTGTGGCCGTGGCCCTATGGCTTTTTGTGACCAGCTCCAGGCCGGTCATGCGCGAAGAGCACGTGGGCGTAAAGCTGATTCTCCCGGAAGATCAAAGCATTCTGGACATCTCGTCACCTTTGGAAGTCCAGCTCCAGCTTCAGGGAGCACGAATCTATCTGCAAGGGATTCAGATGGAATACCTGAGGCCGGTAATCAACCTCTCCCGGCCGGAATATTTGGGAAAAACGGATATCGAGATGACCCTGCGGGATAGTGATTTTTTCTTACCTTTCGGGGTTACTTTGGTGGAGTTTAAGCCGAAGACATTTAAGCTTCGCTTGGATAAAAAAGGCTCCAAAACCGTCATGATCAGGCCGGTGTATCAGAATAAAATTGATGATGGTTATAAATTAGTTGAGCAAAAGCTTGTTCCGAGTGAAGCCGTGATTGAGGGGCCCAAGGAATTATTGAAAAATATTGATGTGCTGTTGACCCGGCCGATTGATCTGCATGGGCCCAAGGGACAAGGTGAGTTCACGGTTCCCTTGGAGTTACTGGGCGACAAGATTATGATCAAATCTCCAACTCAGCCCGAGGTTAACTTCCAATATGACATCCGTCCGATCTCCTCAAACGTAGAATTTAAAAATGTACCCATACGCTTTGTGTTTAGCAGCACGAAATTCCACGCCGATCATTCTTTCGTTAACGTGAAGGCCTTTGCCTCAAATCGAGGCGAAGTTCTCAGTGCGTCAAAGATTCAGATCGTGGCCGATATTCCTGAGGGGCAAAAAGGCGATATTTGGGTCGAGCTGAAGTCGATTTTACCTCCAGGAATGCAGCTTTTAGAGCTACAACCATCAAAAATTTTTGTTCGAGTGAAATGAGGCACGAGATGTATTGAATGCCGTCATGAACACGGTCAGTGTGCCTAAGCACAGTGATCGAAGTGATTGTCGGCGATGGTCCTTTTCTGTTATCTTCTATCTATTCTTGTTTTTGGGTAGAATTCTGACATGCAGATGAGGTCAATATGAATGCGCGAAAGCTTTTTGGTACTGACGGAATGAGGGGGCGGGCCAATGTCTACCCCATGACCTGTGACATGGCCATGCATCTCGGACGCGCTGTGACCCATTATTTTCAAACTCATTCTCGAGATTTCAGAACCCCTCTCATCATTGTGGGCAAGGACACCCGCTTAAGTTGTTACATGCTGGAGCTGGCCTTCTCCTCTGGCGTCTGCGCTCAAGGTGGAAAGGTTATTATGACCGGCCCACTGCCCACGCCCGGAGTTGCCTTCGCCACCCGATCCATGCGTGCTCATGCGGGAGTCATGATTTCCGCTTCTCATAATCCGTACATGGATAATGGCATTAAAATTTTTGATCACCAGGGAAGTAAGTTGCCAGATGAGGTTGAGTTTCAGCTTGAGGAGATGATTTTACACCCTGAAACTATTCCCCTCCTCGACGGTCATCGCCTCGGCAATGCCAAACGGCTCGATGAGGTTCTGGGGCGATACAATGTTCAGGTTAAATCAGGATTGGATAGCTCCTACGATTTAGGGGGCGTTAAGATTGTTCTGGATTGCGCCAACGGCGCTGGATACAAAGTTGCTCCCATGGTGTTTGAAGAACTGGGGGCCAATGTCATCACGTTAGGTGTTCGACCCAATGGTTTAAACATTAATATGGATTGCGGGGCGCTTCATCCCAAGCAGGCCCAGGAGCTGGTCCTGAAGGAAAAGGCCGATCTTGGCATTTGTTTGGATGGTGATGCCGATCGAGTCGTGCTGATTGATCAGTATGGGGAAGTGATCGACGGAGACCAGCTCATTGGACTCTTTGCCAAGCTGATGTTGCGTTCAGCAAAAATGAAGGCCGATGATGAGGTGGTCGGAACCGCCATGTCCAACATAGGTCTTGAGGTCTATCTCAAGCGCATGGGTCTGAAATTTTTCAGGGCCAATGTAGGCGATCGCTATATCTGGGAAAGAATGTTGCTTTCCAAATCACCCATCGGCGGGGAGCCTTCCGGTCATATTATCTTCAGTGAATATGGCACAACCGGTGATGGAATTCTCTCGGCCCTGAAGGCCCTTCAGGCCATCAAATATTTTGGAAAAAGTTTGAGAGAGATGGTGCGTGAAGTGGAATTGTTTCCGCAAATTTTAAACAATGTAAAAATAGTGCGGAAGATTCCTTTTGAGCAGGTGCCATCCATTCAGCTGGAATTAGAAAAAGTCCAGGACGTGCTCGGGAAAGAAGGTCGCGTTCTTTTGCGCTATTCCGGCACCGAGGCCCTGGCCCGTATTATGATTGAAGGGCGCGATCTCGGACTGATCAGTTCGCTCGGCAAGCAACTTTCAAAAGTGGTTGAGGAGGCCTTGACATGACCGCACCAAAAATAACTCCCAGGTTAGGGGTCAATATTGATCATGTGGCCACCTTACGCCAGGCCCGGGGTGAACTCTACCCCAGTGTTGTTGATGCCGCCCGTATCTGTCTTGAGCAGGGTGCCGATCAGATTACCATTCACCTAAGAGAAGATCGCCGCCATATCCAGGATACCGACGTTGAGTCAGTCGGTTTGGTGACCAAAAAATTTGAAAAACCACTGAACTTAGAAATGGGGTGTTCCGACGGAATCATCGAAATCGCTCTGGCGGTCGTGCCTGATTGGATCTGTTTGGTGCCGGAAAATCGACAGGAAAGGACGACGGAGGGGGGACTCAATATTAAAAATGAGGCGACCTACCAGAGGGTCTTGGCCGTTTGCCAGCGTTTTAAAAAAATCCTGCCCACCACACGCATTTCTCTTTTTGTCGAAAGTGATCAGGATACCTTAGATCGAATCACGAGCTTGGCACCGTCGATTGATGCGGTGGAAATTCATACAGGACATTTCGCCAGGGATTTCATCTCAGGGAACGATCTGCGCGACCATCTTAAACAATACAAGACCGCCCATGAGCACATCAAACGCCTGGGCCTGTCCTATCACGCCGGTCATGGTTTGACCGGGGAGTCTGTGGTTCCCCTGCTTGAAGCAAAAATTTTCGAAGAGTACAACATCGGCCATTGGATTATCGCGGAGGCCGTCTTTAAAGGTCTGGGAGCTGTTGTTCGGGATCTTAACAATCTCATTAAACAATATTCATGAGGTATGCATGCGAGTCGTAACCATCAAGGAAATGAAAGAGATCGAGACCAAAACTTTTAATGAGTATGGTTTAAGTGAAGATTTCATCATCGAAAACGTGGGGATTGCCGGGGCCCATTTTTTGATTGAATTAATTAAGCAGGAGCCAACTAATTTTAATCTGGAGACTTTGGAATTTATTTTCCTCATCGGCCGTGGCAATAATGGTTCTGACGGGTTGAGCATGGCCCGGCACCTCACCAGCTTTGGACTGCGCCCTCGCGCTTTTCTGGTTTTTCCCGATGGCCCATTTTCACCCGAGGCCAGAAGGCAAATTGATCTGGCCAAAAAATTCGGGGTCAAGGTCACTCCCTTGCTCGAGGGAGAACAGCTGAGTAGCTATTTTGAAATTTCCGCCTCGAATCACATTGTGATTGACGCTATTTTCGGGACCGGCACACGTTTTCCTCTGGGAGAACGGATGCGCGAGCTCTTTGATGTGGTGAATGAGCATTCACAGTTTACTATTTCTGTGGATATTTGCTCCGGGGTACACGCCGATACCGGGGATATTTCGGGCGGGGCGATCCGAAGCAATATTACCTTGGCGATTGGCTTGCCAAAGCCGGGCCACTATCTTTCTGAGGGGGGCCGTTTTTCCGGCGATACCCGCATCCTTACGGTGGGATTTCCCGAGCAGGAGCTGGAAAAAAATGGTGATCTCTTCACCCTCGATAAGCGGTCTGTCCAGAAGTACTGTGCGGTGAAACGCAACGCCTTTGCTCATAAAAATACCTTTGGCCATACCATGTTGATTGGCGGGTCTTTTGGTTTAACCGGGGCCCTGAGCTTGGGAAGTATGGCGGCGCTCGGCTCTGGCGCTGGTCTGGTTACTGCCGCCACCTGGGCCTCGGCTTACCCTGAACTTCTCACTCGCTTATCACCCACTATTATGAGTGCCCTCATTCCGGAAACTGAAAGCGAGGTCAAGAGTACTGTCGAAAACGATCTCTCAAAATTTACGGTTGCCGTTTGCGGTTCAGGCATGGGGCGTTCCGAGTTAACCCGCGTCACGGTGCTGAACTTACTGAGCGCCTTTAAAGGGCCAGTGGTTCTCGATGCCGATGCCATCAATGTCCTCAATTTCAAGGAGGATATGGGCCATATCCGTGAGCGCTCTTTTCCCACTATTCTCACTCCCCACATTGGCGAGTTTGCCCGTTTTATTGGCATCGATACAAAAGG
This sequence comes from Bdellovibrionales bacterium GWA2_49_15, assembly GCA_001769855.1. Taxonomy (GTDB): domain Bacteria; phylum Bdellovibrionota; class Bacteriovoracia; order Bacteriovoracales; family Bacteriovoracaceae; genus GWA2-49-15. The sequence continues at coordinate 135,764 of MEPP01000011.1, forward strand.
CCTGCTGATGCGCCCACTGGAATACCTGCGGGAGGTGGTGGATGCACTTGGCGCCATCGTCGTTTTAAAGGATGCCTGTACCCTGATCGGTGATCCCAAGGGACAGTTTTTGATTCACTATCGACCGAACGACGGCTTGGCGAAAGGGGGCAGTGGGGATATTTTGGCCGGACTGATTGGCGGACTTTTGTCGCAGGAATTCGCCACAAGTAAGGGAGAGTTTCGCGAACATCTGCAGGCAAAGGCCTTGCGTGCCACCGCCCTGGGTGTCTATCTGCACGCCGAGGCCGGTTATCTGGCGGCCAAGAAGTATGGCGCTCGATCCATGTCTGCGGAAAATATTATTGAGTGTTTTCCTGAGGCATTTGAATTGCTAGAGAAGGAGGGACGGTGAAAGTTCTACGTCATTGGAAAAAAGTGTTGGAAAACGATTTGGATTATATTGTTTCTGAAATGAAGGATGCCATTACACCGCCGGCCGTGGTCATTTTGAGCGGTCCGGTGGGAGCGGGAAAAACCACCTTCACCAAGCGATTTGTAAAATTGATTACGGGGCCCGGGGTTGCCAGTGCGCCACCTCGCGCACAGGAATATGAAGTTCTAAGCCCCACCTATTCAATTATCAACGAAACAGGAAACCTGGCCCACGCGGATCTTTACCGAATTAAAGACAAGGAGGAGCTGGTTCATCTCGAGATTCCTCTTTACCTTGAGAACAAGGATTTTTTTCTGGTTGAGTGGGGAAGGCCTTATTTGGCCTTTTTAAAACGAGAAATAGATGAGCGTTTTAAGTTTTATGACCTTGAGATTTCCACCAATCCTGCAGGGGAAGGCGTCGAAAAGGCCACCGAGGGCGATGTCCGCGATCTATGTAGCCGAAATTTTATCTTGAGTGAGATTTCCTGAGTGAAAAAATGCTTTAGCAGTACGCTAGTCGGAAATAATTTCCGACTGACGCGGTCGTGGAAAGTTAAAAAAAATTGAAAACCTACGTTTTGTGTGGCGCTAACTGACTGGAAAAGTTGCCTTTGTAGAGCAAAAAATACTCTTTATAATAAAAATAAATTGAATTGATCTGATAAATCCTGTTGACGTAGACTCAATCCCAGAGTCTAATTATTGGAGAACTTAACCTGACTGATCCGGTTGTCAGTTAAGCTCATATGGCCAGGTAAGGCCGTTGAAATAAAAAATATCTTAACCGATTGGATTTATGGAGGAAGACCAATGAGACTAACATCAAAAGGACGTTACGCGATTCGGGCAATGCTTGATCTTACTGTTCACAGCAACGGAAATCCCGTGCGCTTACAGGAGATCTCAGGCAGGCAAAACATTAGTTTACATTATTTGGAACAGCTTTTTAGAAAGCTCCGAAATGGACAAGCAGTAAAGTCTGTGCGCGGACCAGGCGGCGGCTACGTACTTGCTCGGTCTATGGATGAGATCACTGTGAAAGATGTACTCGACTGTGTAGGTGAGAACATCAATCCAGCGAAGGATATTCTTGGCTCTGAAGCTGAGTCTGCCAACACGACGGAATATTTTTTGTCAAAAAATTATTTCCAAAATCTTGGCGTGATGATGCGTGAGTATCTAGAAACGACATCACTAGGTGATTTGGTACGTAAGTCGAAAGATGCAGAAGCTGAGAGGAACACTCATGCAACTACAAAAGCGGCGACGACGGCTACCGAGATTCATGCAGCATCGGCTATAAGAAATCCAATTGGTGAAATTAATCAATAGATTATATTTCGATTATAACGCGACAGCCCCGTTATCTGAGTCAGTTGTCAACTATCTCAGAAATGGGGCTTTCGTTTTTGGTAATCCCTCGTCAGTTTACAGTGAAGGGCGCGAAGCTCGTAAACTGATCTCTGAAACTTTTGATTTCTTAAAACAACTCTTTCACATTCCCAGCGAAGGCCACGAAATTTTTTTTCATAGTGGAGCTACTGAGGCAATCAATTCCTTAGTCAAAGGGATGGCGATGTACGCCTCTTCCCAGGGCCAAAAATTTCATTTTTTTTACTCAGCCGTGGATCATTCTTCAGTGGTGAAGCAGGCGCTTCACCTGCCGTTGCTTGGACATGAGGCCCATGCCATTTCCGTCGATAGCAACGGCGAAATAGATGTGGAAGTTGTGATTCAGAAAATTAAAATACAAAAGGGCCTCAAACTTTTTAACTTCACCCAAGTGAATAATGAGACTGGTGTGGTGTGGCCGCTAGAATTGGCTATCAAGATAAAGCAGGCGACCGATTGTTTTGTCCATGTGGATAGCGTGCAGGCCCCCGGGAAAATCATAAACTGGGCCGCTCCCCGCTATGAGCTTGATTCTTACACTTTTTCGGCCCATAAGTTTGGGGCGATGAAAGGAGTTGGCTTCACGATTTTAAATCAGAATATGCCATGGATTCCCATGCACATGGGGGGCGGACAACAGAAGGGCCTGCGGGCGGGTACCGAGAACACCCAGGGCATCTACTCAATCAAATTGGCCCTCGAGGAATTGGTCAGGGATTTTGCCCCACAAACTTTGCAATCCCACAAAGACACTTTAGAGTTGGCGCTGGAAAAGATGATGGGAAGTGCGGGCCAGATCACAGGGAAAAAGGCCAGTCATCGCAACCTAAATACAATCAATATAACTTTCAATCGTGAGATCAAAACTGAACTCCTGCTTGCCGCTCTGGATCTGGCCGGTCTAGCAGTTTCCTCCGGTCCCGCCTGCTCCATGGGCGTGTCGGTGGCCAGTAGAGTCTTATTAGAAATGGGCCTGCCTGAACGAATGGCAAAGAACTCCCTTCGAATTTCCTTAGGGCCTAAAACCACCGCAGAAGATATGTCCCGGGCCTGGGAGATACTAAGTTCAGTGTTGCCCAAATATCTCGATTATCCCTAGAAAGGTCCCAAAACTGCACCAAGATGCAGGGCCAAATTCATCTCGTTTCATACCGTGAGGGCGAAATGACCCTTGAAAGTCAGTCTAGCGCTGCGTCAAGATGCCTTAAACACTTTCTCGCTTAATAACCAAACATTGGCACAAGAAGTGCAATTGAATAACTCAAGAATGGTTGGCGACACACATGGCCCTGGATTAGTTTTTCAACCGCATAAACGTCCCACCTTGCCAACCCATACACGTCGGCCCGAATGGGCGGACGCCGGAAATCCCATCACAACACACATCTTTCGGTGAAAAATCTTTCCAGGGCCTCCATTCTTTCTTGATGACTGCGAAGCTCTAGGTCTCGTCTTCGAGTTTGTCCCAGCTTAGTTCTTTCGAGAGAGTGACGCCTGAGACAGTTCGTTCCTCTTCCTTTTTGATGAATCCAAAACTGACCTTGTGAAAATTTGTCCTTTCTTCATCATAGGCGATGAGAATGGTTTTCTTGGCGAAACTTGCCAGCGAGGTGAGGTAGTAGTCGGGGGGAAAAGGGCCCAGCTCTTCTTCAGTCATCATGGGATGCTGCTCATCGAGGGGCCGCGAGGTGGTATTTTTCACGACTAAGGCCACCTGTGCTCGCTCCTTCGGGATCTCATTGGTATTGCCCCAGGTTCCGAAGTGAAAAAAATCCAGATAAAATGTGGATTTTTCGTATTTTAATTTTCTCGGTAGAAGAAGAGATTGTAAAAAACGCCTGGAACTTAGATCCTTCGACTTCTTGGCCAATTTATCGGCAAGAGAGCTATCCTCAACGCGGATAATATAGGCCCCGGGAGTTTTAGTCGATTGATAAAGCAAATACTGGAAGGCAATAGAGAAAAGAGTGAACAGCTTATGTTGATTGAGCTGTATTAAGGGCTTGTCGTCTAGTTCGATCAGTTGTTTAACTGACTCATAGAGTTCTTCTTTTGTTAAATCCCTCTTCATGAAAATTAACCTCAAAAGAAAAGCAGTTTTCTGCTCGGTCTACAAATGGAGACCCCTTGTAAGGGAAGGGCCTCTCCTTGTAAAGTGCAAAGAAGGTAAAAAAGCGCTTTTACATTGACTGTTATCGCCTTTTTTTTTAGTATGCGCCCTATATACAGGACGTATCGAGTGCCGGCGTGAGCAGGAGCGGAAACCGGCCTATAATTTCCCGTATTAAACAATTAGTTATTAGGGCCCTGCCCTCAAGTTTGGAGAATTGTCATGAAATTAATGGCGAAAACGCGAAACATCGGCATCTCGGCCCACATTGATTCAGGAAAGACGACCTTAACCGAAAGGATTCTTTATTACTGTGGACGCATTCACAAAATTGAAGAAGTTCGTGGCGGAGGCGATGGCGCTACCATGGATCACATGGATCTTGAGAGAGAAAAAGGGATCACTATTACCTCTGCCGCCACCACTGTTACGTGGACAGGCATCAATGAAGAGGGGATTTCCCACTCGACAGGGATCGATAAAGAATGTCGAATTAATATTATCGATACTCCCGGGCACGTGGATTTTACGGTTGAAGTTGAGCGCTCGTTGCGGGTATTGGACGGTGCCATTCTCGTTCTCTGCTCCGTTGCCGGCGTACAGTCACAGTCCATCACCGTCGACCGCCAGATGCGAAGATATCGCGTTCCCCGTTTGGCCTTTTTTAATAAGATGGATCGTATGGGGGCCAGTGCCTGGAAAGGACTTTCAGCTTTGCGAGATAAGCTCGGGCACAATGCTGTTCTGATGCAAATTCCAATCGGTGCCGAAGAAAATTTTATGGGTGTAGTCGATCTCATTTATCGCAAGGCCTACTTTTTTGACGGCGATAATGGTGAGTTCGTGCGAATCGAAGATGTCCCAGCCAATATGGTCGATCTGACTGAAGAGCATCGGGCAAAACTGGTGGACGCCGTGTCTGAATTTGATGATGGCGTCATGGAAAAATATTTGGAAGGCAAAGAAGTCACAATTGACGACCTCCATTTGTGTGTTAAAAAGGGCTGTCAGTCCTTAAAGTTGACACCTGTTTTTATGGGATCGGCGTTTAAGAATAAAGCCGTTCAGCTTCTTCTCAACGGTGTTGCTCGCTATTTACCCTCACCGCTTGAAGCCGAAAAACCCTCCGCGAAAGATGAGCATGGTAACAAAGTTACCCTCGAACCTGACAAGGATAAGCCGCTTGTTTGTATGGCATTCAAAATTACCGATGAGCAGTTTGGCCAGCTGACCTACACTCGAATCTATCAGGGAACCCTCAATAAAGGGGACACGATTCACAACTCTCGTACCAAAAAGAGAGTTCGCGTGGGACGAATGGTGCGTATGCACGCCAATGAGCGCGCCAATATTGACGAGGCCCATGCAGGGGACATTATCGCCATGATCGGCGTTGACTGCGCCTCGGGTGATACCTTTGTTGGAGATGAGTCCCTTACCAATATCGCCTGTGAAGGCATTCACGTCGCTGATGCCGTTATTGAGCTCTCAGTATCGGTTAAGGATAAGAATGATCAGGCCAAACTGGCCAAAGGACTTCAGCGTTTCACCCGTGAAGATCCGACCTTTCATGTCTACACTGATGAAGAATCAGGGGAAACCAGAATGGCCGGGATGGGAGAGTTGCACCTGGAAATCTATACAGAACGTTTAAAGCGTGAGTACGGCTGTTCCGTTATCGTTGGCGCGCCTCAGGTAAACTATCGTGAAACAATTCGTCGTGAAGCCAACTATGACTACGTTCATAAAAAGCAAACAGGTGGTGCCGGTCAGTACGCCGGTGTCGCCGGGATGATTAAACCACTCACCGCCGAAAACAAGGAAACTGAAGATCAGATTTTCAGATTTAACAATGAAATTCGTGGTGGATCAATTCCAAGCGAATTTATTGGCTCCTGTGAGAAAGGCTTTAATGACATCATGGTTAAAGGCCCCTTGGCTGCCTTCCCGCTTATTAATGTGGATGTCTATCTGCGCGACGGAAAATACCATGACGTGGACTCATCTGATATCGCCTTTAGAACTGCGGCCCGACAGGCCATGCGCCAGGCGATTGCCAAGGCCGATCCCTGTCTTCTTGAGCCGATTATGAAGGTCGAAGTAACGACACCAGATGACTACCAAGGGCCAATCATTGGTAACTTGTCATCTCGCAGAGGCATGATCCAAGGCTCTGAAACTGACGCAGCCGGAGAGGTCGTCATTATTGCTGAGGTCCCCTTGTCGGAAATGTTCGGCTATTCGTCTGATATTCGATCCATGACCATGGGTAAGGCGACTTATACCATGGAGTTCTCACGCTATATGGAATGTCCTCTTCATATTTCTGAGAAAGTAATGGCGGAAAGAAAAGAGAAATTGTCGAAAGACGAGTAATGATGATTGAAACATCGCAGTTGCAAACATTGGTGGCCGTGGCGAGAGCGAAAAGTTTCTCCAGGGCCGCCGAGGACCTAAACGTTACTCAGTCTGCCATCAGCCAGAGCATTAAGAATTTAGAAACTAAAATTGAAGTGGGGCTCTTTAAGCGTGCCGGCAAGAAAATCATGCTGACGCCTGAAGGCGAGAAGCTTTACGCCTTGGCCGCCCAGTTTTTAGAATCGATGGATGAAACTATCGAAGAGATTCGCCACGATAAGGCAACCATGTCAGGCAAAGTGCGCATTGGCACTTTGACCGGGGTGGGGAAGAGCTGGCTGGCACCGGAGTTATTGGGACTAGCACACAAATATCCCGAGCTGACTGTTTGTGTAACCTTGGGCCTGCAGGAAGACCTGGTTCGCGAGTTCAAAAATAATCGTTTAGATATTCTGGTTTTGCCCGAGGATTCAATTCCACCAGTGGGGGAAAAAATTTTTCTAAGTGAAGAGAAATCCACGATGGTATTTCCTAAATCCAAAGATTTTAGCATCTCAAAAAATATTTCTGTCACCGAGTTGGCCAATTACCCGACTATCCTTTTTGAAATGGGTGATCCCCTCTATTTCAACTGGTGTCGCGCCCGCTTCGGAGAAGTTCCCAAAAAGATCAATATAAAATATGTGGTGAATGGTCACGGCAATATGTTGCAGGCCGTCTCTCAAGGCCTGGGTGTGGCGGTGATCCCCAATCACGTTCTTCGACGGTCCTATTATCAAGACAAGGTATCCACCTTGGGCAAGGAATTCGAAGTGAGCAATGGTAAATTTTTCATCGTGTACCACAAAGAATCGAAGGCCTTACTGCGAATTCAAAATACTCTCAAACTTCTTCTCTCCAGCGATAATCCACTTGCGGTCGGGTTAAGTTAGAATCGGGAATGGATCAGAAAACCTACACCTGGGAATTTTTTTGTAAGAGCTTAACCCCCGGGTTGCGAAGGAAAATCGAGTCTGTTATCTCCTCCGGCATCTCTCTATGCCTGGTGGGAGGGGCTTCGCGTCAGTGGATTCAGAATCAAACCTTGCCTTTTGATCTAGATTTTGAAATGCGGCCCGAGGGCAACAAAAAAGTTTCCGATCTTTTATTTGAAATTTTTGGCAACGTTCGGCCCATGCCATTTCATGTGTTCATTATTGAAATGACGGATATGGGTCACGTCTTCCAGCTGGAATTTTCGCTGCCGAGAAAGGAAATTTATGGTGCAACAACGCCTGCGCAAGGCTTTGGGCATTCTGATTTTGACGTGCAGGTTGATCCAAAGATGACCTACGACCAATCTTTTAAGCGGCGGGATTTTTCCCTTAATGCGGTAGGGTTGGAGCTAAAGCTTGGGCCTTCAGGTCTGATGCTCATCGTGCAAGACCCCTATCATGGGGTTGAGGATTTGGCGGCCAAAGTTTTGCGTCCGATTAGTGATGACTTTTATAAAGACCCGGTCCGTTTTCTTCGGATGATTCGTTTTCAGATATCCTTAGGTCTTGCTCTCGATCCAACACTTATGCAAAATCTAGGTAAGTTTAACCTGCAAAGTATGACCCTCCATTATGTTCTCAAAGAGGCCTTTAAAACTGATTTTTTGGCCTTCATGAAATTGTTTTTTCAATACATTCATGTATCCAAGCTGAACCTGCCAAACTTTCTGCAAAATCTGCAATGCCTGAATCTACTGTCCCCCACAGCGGTCCCTCCTCCGCGGAATCCCTTGGAGCTTGCCGTCGCCATTGCCGAGTCACCCGAGTCGGAGCGGCGAAAGATTTTGGAACAGGTCGGAAAAAACTTTGAAGAACAGCTGGGTTTAAAAGGCAAGACGATCCAAAAATTGATTTTGGCAAAAAAAAGTGAGGAAGTGATTATCAAACTTCAACAGCGTGATAGTTCTCTGCAAAAGAAATTGTCCGATGATGAGTTCTTTCAACATCCACTGGTGAGAGAACTGGCCTTGGTGCTTAAAGGCCATACCCGATACCCTGATATTTTTGAGGCGCGCTGGACCTTCCTGAAAAAAGATGGGCATGAGCTGCAGGTGATAAAGCAGCTCTCGCTTTGTATGGCAGGGATAGAATTGCCCACTGACTGTGTAGATAAAGTTGCCGATCGCGATTTGAGAAAGCTGATGCTGGCCTTAAGGGCATTGGGTCTCTTTCCTAGGATTGCCGGCCTATGAGTACCAGCATCATCAAGATCATACCTGAGCAGGCCAATCGAGCAGAAGTATATAAGCAAATTGAAACAATTTTTTTCCAAACCTCTTCCGTGCAGCAGTTTGCTTCCGATCAGGCCAGAGATAGTTTTAAAGATCGTTGGCTGACTCCCTATTTAACATCGCAGAAATCCGAGAATCTTTATTCAGTGTGGGTTGCCATGGATGAATCAACCGTCGTGGGATACCTAACCGGCCACGCTCAGACGGCCTTGTTTCGCCAGGTCCATGATCATCTTTCATTGTCTCTTTTTGCCGATCTTCACGATGATTATCCCGCCCATTTGCACATCAACATGGCTCCGAATCAGCAGGGGAAAGGGCTCGGTGCCTCTCTGATTAGCGCTTATATGCAAGAATTACAGTCGCATAAAATTTGTGGAGTCCATCTTGTCACAGGCCCTAAAGCGCGTAATACGGGCTTTTATCGTAGGCAAGGATTCAATGCGGAGTATATCCGTAATGGAGGCGGAGTGGACTTGCTCTTCATGGGACAGAAGCTTGATTAGTTTTGTCGGGCCTTCCTAAAATGTCGCCACTTTTTTCCTAAATAAATCCCCGTTGGCCTTTTACACTGATCTATGTCAAATTTTATGAGAGGGAGAGGGTTAATCTTATAGGCCCTGGAGGTACCCATGGTCGATCTTCAAACAATTTTACTGGATCACAAAGGCAAAAAGAAAAAAAATGATGAGCTTTCTCATGAACAGGAAGGGCCGTCAGTAACTCCAACACTCTCTGAAATTCCGGACATGTTTTTTGATCAAGTTCTGGTGGAATATAAGTTGGGCCGAATCGAAATTTTGGTTTTGATGTATATCTATCGCATGGTTTACTGCCGTCCTAATCTCTACAAGCTCTTTGGTATCTCGCCATTATTATCTCACTTTGAAATGGCCAAGACGCTCCTGCTGGAAGTTCCTGAAACAGTGGGCGCCATTCATAAGCTGGAAGAGTTGGGTTTTCTGTCTACCATTCGCGCCGGACAATATTTTGTTCGCCGTTTTTTTACCAAAGAAAACGATGAGATATTTAAACAAACGTATGCCGATTTTGACTTATAGCCATAGTTAGTAAAGATAGAACATGAATGTTCAAGCGAAAAAGCCGGAGATAAAAAAACCGGACGCTGCTAAGCAGGAAAAAATTGTTCTCTATATTGGGGACGATGATTCGTATTGGACCACAATCCAAAGTCGCTTTAATAGTAATTATAATCACCTGGGCTTTAAGTACGTCAGCCTTTACGCCAACGGGAAACCCAACGATCATCTTCGAGCTTTTTTAAAAATTTTGGAGCTGAGGCCGCGTTTCATTTACATTGATCTCTCGCAGGAGAGAGATTTTCATATGCGCCTGGCCCAGTATTTAACCCGTGAAAATAGCACCAAGCAGATTCCCGTTATCGGTCTGGTGGACAGCAAGGAATTGTTGCGGGAATGTATCTCCGCCAAGTTATCCGCCATCCATATCAAGTGTGGAGAGTATCACGATGTTGTCTATGATGCTGTGAGGATGGGGTTTCCCCGTGAGGCCCGGCGACCTGACTTCGCCCGCGCCAAATGTGCCATTGATATTGAGCTCATGGATGATTGCCGCGTTGGCTTTATCACACCGACATCCATGCACGTAGAAGGTTACTTTGAAGCAGAGGGGGGACAGGAAATTGAGCTGTTCCATGAAATTAACAAAACAATTCTTCCATCCAAAAAATTTCTTGTGAACACGCGCTCCACCAGTAATTTATACTATGAATACCTGTATGCCTATGAGCTTGATCTGAAATATATTGAAGATTTAAAAGAAGAGACGCCGGCGGCACCGGTCGATGCAAATCACCCGGCCGCTAGCCTCGCCAACCTCAAGGCCCAGGACCTGTCGGCCAAGCATTTAAAGGCTTCCCATGAGAGTGAGCTGGCGCGAGTCAAAAAGAAATTCAAGCAATGGGTTCTTTCGAATGTAGACGATGCCGCTCAAAAAAAGACTAAAATTTTGGCGATTGACCGAACTCTCTCTCTTCTCAAAAAGGCCGAGAAGCCGCTGGATAAATATCCCTATGCCATTCGTTTTCAGTCTGTATTGACGCCGGAGCTGTCTGAGCTGGACATCATTCGACCCAATCTCATCGTTTTTCATCTGGAGGAATTTTTAGATACGGATGCCATGATGGCAGAAGAGGAAAAGCAACGGCGCAAAGATTTGGAAAATGAATCTTTAAATGTGCTGGCCCAGATCTTCAATATGATTAAGGGTATGGATAAATACAGCCCATTTGTGGTTGTCTTCAATTGCACCAAGTACACCTCAAAATCATTTCAGGAAAGTTACAAATATTCTTTGATTCTGACCAATCGTGAACCTATTACGCTTGAGACGGTATTGGAGATGGCGGACTTGTATGAAGAGAAGCAAAATGTAAAAACCAATCAGCTCATTCAAAATAAAATTGCGGTTTTAAAAAAAGAAAATATGTCCAAATACGGCCGCCTTACCGCCAATGATTTTAAGGAGCAGCGCTATTTTCTTAAAAAAGAAAATCCCATCAGTCATGCCTATATCAGACATCAGGCCAAGATCATCGTGCTTTCTGAATCGGAGCTTGTGCTGGAGACCTCCTCACATTTGGTGCAAAAAAGTTACCGCCTGACGACGCCGACCGAGATGTCAATAGTGATTGTACCTGACAGGGAAAACGGCAAGCCCTACACCGAGCAAAAAGGTGTCCGAACCTATCAGGCGCTTATACACGCCATAGGTGAGAATGAGAAAAAGAAATTGCGCCAAATAATTAATGAAGTATTCTTCATTCCTCTCAATGAGAAAAGGGAGCAGGAACAGGAAAAATTTGAGGAACTCAACAAGGCCGTGCTTGAAAAGAAATTGGCCAGCTTAGACAGAGACGATCTTCGGGATGTCGATGCACCTGAGGTGCCACAGACCAGCGATAAGGCCAAAAAGGCTTAAGTGACCTCCATGAAGCTCATTACTTTTTGCATTATCATGATGAGCGCGTGCTTCAATGTCGGCGCGGTAGTCGGAACGGGCGGATACAGTCCCTTTGGTCCCACCACTCAAAAGGCCGCAGATGGCGAGACAAATACCTTTTCTTTTCATCCCATGTTTGTTTTAAATTCCGCTTATCCTCTTTTTGCCGGCCATCTATTCACGCCCCAACTTGGCCTGGTTCTTCACCGAAATAAATTCGATGAAAATGAAAAGAAAACGGTTTTTATTTTAATGGATGTGGCCTACATCCTTCATCCGATGTTTATTCTTCGCTACGGGATGGGATCTTTTTTAACCAAGGTGGGCGGTAACGGAGGCAATATTCTCTTGGATAATGGGAATGAGACCACCGCCTTCGCCAAGCCGGATCATACCGTGACTTCCTACAATACGACGTTAAATTTTGGTTGCGAGTTCGCGGTCAATCGCAACTACTCGCTACAGACCGAGGCCTTCGCTTTTAGTTTATTTGACTCCCACGCACGAGCGGTCAGTTATCTGTTGGCCCTCAATTATTATCTGGATTAAGTTATGCGTATTTTATCGGTCTTCGGACTTCTGCTCTTGCTCTTCGGACATACAGTTCAGGCCTTCACACTCGTGCCCAATCGGGCCAAATTTCCAGTGAATAATGTGACCATTCGGATTGCCGGCAATGACTGTAGTAATAACAGTCTTTCTCCTGCCAGGCTTTTAGATTTGGGGCTTGATGCGATGGACGAATATTGGAACAGGGTGCCCACCAGTGCCATGAAAATAACCGGTGGGAGTGTGGACGCCGCAATCGATGTCAGCGGCGACACTTTGAGCGCTGCCCTTGCCAAGGCCCCTGGCAATACTATTTTGATTGGCTGTAGCGCCGATACCACCATGTTTGATGATGTTTCAATCTTGGGAGTGGGTACGATCGGGACGAATGAGCAGGGACAAATTTCAGGAGCACTTCTGGTGAATGATGCCTTGATTGCAGGTGAGAACCATGTGGCTTCCCTCGCTGATTCTCTCTTGCGTGCGGTTTTGGCCCATGAATCCGGGCATGCCTTAGGCATCGGTCATTCAGGCAATCCGGTTGCCCTTATGTACTATTCAATCGGTGGCAAGATACAAGAGCGACTTACTCAGGATGATTATGATGCGCTAACATATCTCTACCCGCGGCCATCAAAAATTGCTGGCTGTGGACAAGTGACTGAAGTCAAAGATGGCGGAGCGGGCCTGTCATTTGTCTTGATGATCTGTGTGGGATTTCTTGTGATAGTGGTGCTTAAGCCGTCCTATAACGTCTGATAACCTCTTATTTTCTTACATCAATGGAAATTGGCCTTTTTCGGGCAAAATAATAAGTGAGCAATTTTTTGCCAGTTTTGTGTCTGCCAATTATTTCAAGGAGGAGAAATGCGTACAAAATTTTTAATCGTGGGTATGCTTTGGTTATTAAGCTGCCCTTTTTTAGCATCTGCCGACGAGGGCCGGGAACTATCGTTAAGTAATTTTAATAAGAGGTTTATTCTCATTCGCGAAAATGGGAAGTTAATGGAAGTGAGAGATCGCTTTCTGACCTTGGGATTTAAAATTCGTCCGGTGGTTGCTTACTACAAAGGTCTTATCTCTTCAGAACAGGCCTTGATGGCGCTATCGCCTGAAAGCTATAAGGCCCAGATCGACAAGACTTTTCAAGAGACCTATGAGGCGACTCCCGACTATCTCAATGAATCTCTGGTCTCGTTGCAGAATATCGACATCGAAAAAGTTTTTTCTGATCCAAAGTTTAATGAGCTCCTGGGTAAATTTGAGGCGCGGATCGATCAGGAGTTGGCCAAGATTGGGCTCATCACCCTGGCCCGTCCCTATGATGCGCAATTTTTCTATAAACGTCAGGCGCTCTACGAAATTGTAAAGGCCTTTCTCAATCTGGCCAAATCGCAGCTCGGCGAAGTGCCAGTTCTGAACACCGCGATGTTCATTATTCAGGAAGCCGAACGCATGATTCGTCAGCGCCGCACTTTTCACCAGAACATGCTTCTGCATTATTTGGAGAACTTTAAGGAGGAAGAATTGGGCTTGACCCATGATGAGGCCAATATGATCTGGTCATCGGTCTATGAGTCACGCATTCCCTGGTATGCCTTCTGGGAAACGGATTTTGCCAATCAAAATTGGATGAAATACGGAACCGACAGATTTTTCCAAAGTATCCGACTGGCCAACACCCGTTTGAGGGATCAGTCTTCCCAGTATCAGGAACTTGGAGCACGACACAACTTCGCCTTTCAAGATGCCAAGCTGAAAAACAAAAAGGTCATAATCAATCTTTTTGACACCAAGGACATGTTCTCACGTCGCCAGGCCGTCGCTTATTATTATGACAGCCCAAATCTTGTCATTCGGCAGCGGCTGCTTCTCCAGTTAGGACAATTGGGGCTCAGTTTTCTCTCGATCCCGGGATTTATCAAGGACTTTACCGGTTCTTACTTAAAATCCATGTATGAAAACCAGCGCCTCACCGAAGGTGCCTTGGTTGGCTATTTTGAGTCCAGGGAACAATATGGGATGGCCCAGCAAATGGCCGTTCAGAATGTGAATCCTTTTGAAAGTTACGAGTTCTGATTTATTCTAATGAAGGGGGCTTCATGTGGCCCCCTCTCTTTTGCCCGTGTTCTGAAAGATAAAATAAAGAATCAGCCCCAAAAATGCCATCATCACGCCTATATACTTAAGGTAGCTTCTGGGTTTGAGATCCACTGAGAGTATCGTCTTGTTTTCCTTGGTCCCATCATGTTGCGTCTGCTGATAAAAGGTCACACCGTCAAATCGGAGCGGATGGTTCTCAGAGATAAGATAGTGTCCGCTATGGCCCGGCATGGTGATGTAGAGTGAACTCCCCTCAGGACTCACCTGGGATAACGAGACACTCAAGGGAATCGCGATGCTTTTTTTCTTGAGCGTGAAGGTGACAAGTTGCTTGTTCAGCTCGAGTTGGATCGGCATCTCATTGGTAACCCAATGGGAATGGCCTTGTACTAGGAACTGCACAGCTCTGGTCTTTCCGGTCAGGAGTCTCCCCTGACTCTGTGTGGGATAGACAAATTGGGGAAGATAAGCTGGGATTTTTTCCACCGTGTGGTGGAGCAGCGTGATGTCGAGCATGAGATGCTGGATGTGGTGTTGGTTATCCATGGACAAGGATTCTTTTACCCATTTACCCTCTCGCATGAAGGCCAAACTTGGTCCCATGAGAAAGAGATGCTGACCGGCTTCGAAGTTATTGAGGGCCATAATGCGTAATGGAGACGTTTTAATAGGATTCAGATCTTGGGTTAATGGATAGGGAGAAAAATCGGGAAAGAAGCTGTGAAACTCATGGTCTCTTTTTATCGCCAAGAATCTTTTCCCCACCACTGGTCGCTGTATGGGAATTTTCTGTTCTTCCGGTGTAAAGCACACCTTGCTTTGGATATCCCAAAGGATGATTTTACTCTCTCCGATGCGCTCAAAGCATGGCGCAACTTCTTCCGGCAGGTAGTGCACGGAAAGCGGGTCAAGCTCTAGAAGCGAGGAGAATTCCTTGGCTTCCGGGTGCAACGAGAAGACGACATCAAGTTCTGTATGGGGTTCCGTCGCCGTTTTTACTATCTGATATCGAGAGGACGGGTAAGTGCCAGGGCGCGGGCCCGAAGGATAGGTCCAGCTCAGAACCTTTTCACTGAAGGGCAGAAAGGTGGTAAGGAGGATCTCGCGGTAGGAGTCATGCAGCTTAGTGCTGAAGGCCCGGTGGGGGAGAGGTAACTGCACGGATTCTCCGGTGGATTCAGGCCCCTTGGCCTCATAGGAAATGGTGAGTAGGTCCTCGGCCAGGTCCATCTCTCGAATAAGAGTATTGGGTGGTAAAGTCATGGACCCGCTCAGGCCGTTCCAGGAAATCATCGTATATTCCAGCCCCAGGAGAATCATACCGGCCTGCATGAGATAGGTACCGAGGAGCTTGCGCTTAAGGGGTAGGGCGCAAAAAAATGAGATGATGATCGTGAAAAAGAGCAAATACAGCGGTGCTGAAAAATACCAGCGGGCGTAAATGAGTCGCGCGGCAAAGTCGGCCCCACCACGGCCCTCTGCCAGAGTTCCGGCAATCATCAGGGCCCCCAAGATGGGGAGGACAAGGGCGGTACTAATTTTGACAAAGTATGAGAGGCGGAACCATGGGGACTGAGCGGAAATCCGCACTTCTGGTGCCACTAACGTTGAATCATCCATACAAGATAAACTGTACCATACAAAAGTGGTTGATGAACTATGTAGATGAGAAAAGAATGGCGACCGAGAAATTGCAGGCCGACTTTTATTGTTTGGGGAAGCAGGATCACGACTTTATGCAGGCCATGGTGGAAGGCAAAGACCCCCAGTAAACAGATACCGAACCAGGGGGTAAACGGGATGTAATCCATAGACTGATGCTTGAGTGAGAACCAGGTTGGGCCGAACTTAAAGACCCATTTGGAAATCGGGAGTGCCAGACCCAAGATCAAGGCCAGCCAGGGCCTGCCCATAAAGGGAAGAATCGCCAAGGAGCTCAGCGTGATACAGTGAAGGGTGCCGAAATAGATCCAGCGATCAGGGAAAAGGAGAAAGGTGACGAGCGAAACAGCGGCCGCACCACCACCCACTTTGGCGAGACGAATGAAAAAGCTCCGCTTTTTGAGCTTCGGCCAATGTCCAAGGCAGGTGGAGATTCCCATCGAAAAGAGAAATAAAAAAACGATGAGACGAGGAAGAAACCACCAGAAGAAATCTCGCTGAAAGTCCATGGAGGCGAAGCCGAACATTCTGAGATCATATGAAAAATGGAAAATTATCATCAATACCACCGCCACCCCGCGTAGCTCATCAACAAAATTGTAGCGGGGGACCTGCTTTTCAATCATGGCCGTGGCCATAACGCGCCTCCTGGGAGAAGTAAAAAAATGGGTAAATTGCAGGACAGGGTGAAAATTCCGTGGGACTGATTGCTCAATCCTTGGCTCGAAAAAGACTGCAGGAGAGTGGGCTGGGCCAGCTGATATTCAACCTGTCCGGTCAGTGTCACGAGTGTATTTTGAAAGGCCAGCAAGCTGAAAATGCCCTGGTAGGAGAGTTCATAGGTGCCTTTTTGAACAGCATGGAAATCTTTGTCAAAAAAGGCGCGGCATGGGACCTGCTGCCTCAGCAAAAAATGATATATTTCACCTAAGTTGATCAGCTCATGATCTTTACGACCGCCACACAGGCCCAAAAAGTAAATTTCTTCCACTTCGGATGACAGGAGGTCCAGCCCGGCCTTGAGATCACTGATATTTTTGTTTTTCGGCAGAATCAGGTCCAAAGGGCCTTTATAGCTATCACCATCTCCAATAGATAGGCTTGGGGTGTGGTTGAAGTGGTCCTGGTGGGTCTTGCCCCCATCGATGAAAAGTGTCGGACAGGCCGCCAGCGGGAGCTGCTCTAAATCTCTCTCGGGGGTGAGGGGCATCGGGCCGACAACGATGACTCTCGTGGCCCTATAAAGGGAGTGGGTGAGAGCTTGATTTTGTTCAACCATACTTGTCTTCATTCTGCTAGGATGTGAGCGGTGCTAGTTTAACACAAGAAAAAAGGAAGGGAATCGTGCTGAGTGGCCCCCCCCGATTTTTGATCAGGAGCGAAAAGGATTTGAAGTCTATTACCGTGGGGGAAGTGGTTTTCCAGGTCTTGTGGGGTCAGCATAAAATTGAGAAATTGTCTTTTTCCTACAGTGACGAATCAGGTGAGAATCATACTCGAAGGGTCAGGCAAGCGGCCGTCATTGATGTCCTCTGTCTTTTGGCCCAGGGGCGGAGTCGTCCCGCCTTTGCCCAACTCACTCTCCGTGAAATTGAGAATTATTTGCGAGAAAAACCTGAAGTTCCTCTCTGGGACGAGCAGGTGTTTACCGAAATGCACCAATGGTTTAGACAGCTCAAGGCCGGCCTTTTAGGTGGCCTGGAAACCATGCTTATGCAGGACCGGTTATATGCTCAGAGCGATCTTGGGGACATCATCAAGCTCACTCCGCAAGAATGGAGAGTCAGTAATATGATGGCACGGATAAGATGGGTTGAGCATCACCTGGAGCGTTTTATTCGGCCCATTTTATCTGCCGATGGGGGGGGGGTTGCCCTAATAGACGTCGATGATGACTCGATCGTCCTCTCTTTTAAAGGCGTTTGCGGGCACTGCAGAGGGGGGAGAGCGGGAACGTTGCAATTTATCCAGCATTTTTTTTTCACTCTTTCCAGCGATTCCGTTAAGCTTAAAGTGGTTGACGAGGAGCCGTTTCTCGAGGCATTCTAAATAATTGACGACAAGAGGAGGGCTTTTATGCCCAAGCAAAGTGCAGCTAAAACTAAACGCCACAAGACCGGAAAGAAGAGCCCGGACACCGAAAATCTCAGTTTCGTTCAGGCCAATAGCCTGGAAGATTACAAAAAAATCTTTGAATACAATATTGATGCCTTCTCCGACACCCCCGATTTCAAGTGGACTTTGGGTGATATCGAGCATGAAGTTCAGGATGGTTGGGATCTGTATTCGGTCAATTTGGGCAAAGATACCATTGCCGCTGTCTTCTTGAAGAAGGATAAGGACCGCCTTTTATCCAAGAATACGGCCATCAAAATGAACTATCAGGGAAGCGGACATTCTCATAAAATTAAGGGTTTCATTGAGGAAAAGGCCATAAGTCTGCGGGCCAGATACATTTATCACTACTGTCGCATTGATAATTTCCGAATGTATTCCTTAAATGAGAGCCACGGATACAAGAAAACCAATCACAAATTTGGTGAAAATGGTCAGGTCGTAGAGTGGATGAAGGCCCTGAAGGACTGATTTGAGAAAAATTTGTGAGGTAGTTTTCTCTCTGATAGAGACATACCTATAGACATACAGTAAAAAATTTGTTGATAATAGGAAGCACGCTGGTTATAAACGAAGAAGAATAATAGAGTTTTCACTCACAAAAGTAATGGAGGAATTATGGCGAAGAAGAAAGCGACAAAGAAAGCAGCCCCTAAGAAAAAGGTTGCAAAGAAAGTAGCTCCTAAGAAAGCTACAAAAAAAGTGGTAGCAAAAGCAAAGAAAGCTGCTCCCAAGAAAGTAGCTAAACCTGCTAAGAAGAAATCTGCACGTAAGCCAAATGCAGCTTTCATGAAACCCCTCACACCTTCACCTGCACTCGCAGCTGTTGTTGGGAATGGTCAAATGCCACGTACTGAAGTGGTAAAGAGAATTTGGGAATACATCCGTAAGCATAACTGCCAAAACCCAAACAACAAACGCAATATTCTTGCTGACGACAAACTGGAAGCAGTATTCGGCAAGAAAGAAGTGACAATGTTTGAATTGGCCGCTTTGGTTGGCAAACATTTGAGCTAATCCGAATTTTATAAGTTCGAAATAAAAGGGGCCTTTTTTAAGGCCCTTTTTATTTTAACCGTAAGCTGAAATGCCACCATTCTTTCCGGTAATTTTTAAGACCATGTTTTTCTAGAAAAGACCTTAAGAGCTGTCTGTTGTTCTGGCAGATCAGTGGGATCGTCCCATCATCGGTATGCGAAAGGACGTCAAAAAAATCAAATTCTGTTCCCATATCCAAAGGCATCCCCTGGCGGTCCAAGGTCACGTCCACGGCGAGACCCAGACCATGGGGGGACACACGGGCAATGTAACCGTCCTCAAGCAGCTGTCTCTTTTCGAGGCGAGGGTAGAACCGCTCTTTTAGGGAGGGATTATTTTCTGGTTGGAGGGCCCATTCGACAAAATATTGAATGGTGCTCTCAGGTCGATAGGCATCGAAAAGCACCAGTGAGTACCCTGCCTCCTCAATCTCCCGCGTCGCCCGCTTAAGGATGAGGGCCAGCTCAGGTTGGGCCATAGGTTTTAAGCTTAGGTAGTCCGGGGCGGGCCGCCCGGTAAAGTTATCAGGCGTTGCGTATTTTTGGGCCACAACGAGCGTCGGGATTTCTCGCGCTAGATCAACCAGGGGGAAAGGAAGGCGGCGGGGTCCGTTCATATCTTCATTCTTTGATTGAATTGGCAGTGGATGCGTAGCTGGCCGTCGGATTCATACTCTAGGCGAAGCCATTTGAGCTGCTCCAATTTTTCCAGCACCTTTTTTGAGGGGGGCGGGACGGGAACATGGGTGCAGGCCTGGATACCCAAGGTGCGGGCCAGGGCCACGAGAGTTTGAAAAAATTTTTTACCTAGGCCAAGACCGCGGTAGGGCTCGTGCACGTGAATGGAAAATTGGGTATTCTCCGGCGTGCCAAAGAGGCTTGCTTCTCCCATGAGCTGGGGTGAGGACACATCCTCCTCGGCATACAAGGTGATAATAATGTTCGACCCGGGGGAATCCGGGCGTCTTTTAATCCCGACGACCTGACCATTTTGCAGGGTAAATTTTTGGATATGGCCGCTGGGCCAGAGGTTTTTGTAGAGGGGATTTTGGGCATAGCTATTGGACATATTAAACACTGCTTCGAGGTCGGATGATAAGATTACCAAAAAAGAGCCCCGCCACCAGGGAGATGGAAACGGCGAAGGTGGTGACAAGAGCGGTAAATCCGATGTCGTAATTATGAACAAAAAGCGCAGAAAGCCCCTTTAGGCCAAAGCTTCCCGGCACAATAATTAAGATTCCAGGCCATTGAAACAAACCCACCGGCTTTGAGAACAGATTGGCACAATAGTTGGAGAGGGCACCAATGACCAGGCCTGCAAGGAAGGCCCCCATATCGGCACCTAGCAATTGCCCGCCTATCTTGATGGAGAGGGCCCCCACCAATCCGGCACAAAAGACAGCCCAGCTATCCTGGGGATTGGCCTTATAAACGATGGCGGTGGAAAAGGAATAGGCCAGGAGTCCGGGCACCAGGGTCCACGTGGGCAGGGCGATATTCAGAAAGTTCAGGGGACTGAAGGTTAGCTCCGGGAGAAATGATAGTATTCGATTGGCCAGGATTATTCCGAAGGTGAGTTTTAAGAGAGTCATCATGGCACCCATAAAACGGGCCGTGCCTGAAGCCAGATGATTCTGGGACAACTCTGCCAGGGCGACGGTGAGAGAGAGCCCAGGGAGGAGTTTGATCAGGCCGGCCAAGATAATAATATCCAGGTCTCCACCGGGAAAAATCATTTTAAGGATGATGGCACCCATCGTGACCACAAAGGCCGCCGTGGCCTCATGGAGCTGTCGCATCCTCTCGAAGTGATCTGAACCCCAATCCAGAAGGCCCACAATGAAGCCTAGGATCAGACTTGCAAGAAGATTGGGGATTGAGGGAGCAAAAACCAGAGAAAGACCGCCACTGCTCAAGGCAAAACAACAGAGGCGGGCCCATTGGGGGTAAAGCTCGGCATCCTTGTGCACTTTTTCCAAGGCCTGGAGAAGCTCAGGGGCAGGCAGGGTCTGTTGGGCGTATTGATGGGCCAAGGCATCCACGGCGCACAGTCTTCCCAGGTCAATATGCCCGGGTTCAATGCGGACGTGCCGGCCGATTTCTCCGTCAGGTGTTTTAAACGAGGCAATGATGATGGTCGGGGTGAAAAAGAATTGGCCCTGAAGTCCTTTTATTTTTGCCAGGGAAGAAAGGGACGCTTCAATTCGATAGGCGTTGATTCCCAATCGGTGAAAGCTTGTCCCAATTTCTACAATAGCGTCAATCTCGGTCAAATATGCGGGGTTCGCCTGGTTCATATTCAAAACTTAGGTCTTGAAAGGTAGCGTTTGGTCAAGGCACCATTGGCATGGGATAAATTGAGATACATTTTGAAAAAATCACGACAGGCGATAGTGGGATTGCCGTTGGGAAATTCTCCCTTTCCATCGAGATAGTCCAGACAGGTTCGGGCGTAGTGTTCCAGATATTCGGGCAGATTTTTTGAAATCAATTCCATCAGCACTTGAGTTTTTTTAGGATCAAGTCCCTGGAAGGCCCCGTCGGGGAGAGGGTCCAGCCTCGTCAACTCACCCATGACATTAAGTCGGCGGGGAAAATTTTGTCCCATGGATTCCAGGGTGTTCCAGGCCTCATTGAAAATAGCGCCACTATGCGGCCCGCGCAGAATGAAAAGGGTGTAGAACAGGTCCTGCTCCTTAGGCGTAATCGAACCCAAAAGGGTTAAGACTTTAAAGGCAGTCTCAAAGAGATTGGGGTCGCGAGAACGTAGGGCCGTTTTTAAAGCGGGAGTCAGGCTTTTTCGGCAATCCGCTGACAAGGCAATTTTGATACTGACTCGCAGGTCATCGTCACTTTTTTCCTTCAAAACCATCCGGTCCAACTGGGTAAAAATCATCTTAATCACCGGAGCTTTGGCACAATAGAATTCGCCAATATTACTTTGCACTCCCTCCGAGATGAGATTCCAGGCCTCTTCGTGCTCAAGCGTTCCTGGGACAAGGAGGGCGAGATTGATTCCCAGATCATGATTTTTCGTTTTGTTGGGAGTGTTGACCCAAAAATTCACCAGTGCCTTCTTGCAAGTTTCCAGGCCCTCGGTATTCTTGCTACATTCGGTAAAATATTTCAGGCCGTAATCATTGCGCTTGCTTTCAAAAAACTCGTCATTTTTCAAACCTTGCAGGGTCATCAAATATTCAATATAGCCAAGGACGCGCTCGGAATATTCTTTGTGTTTAACCGCCTCAGAAATGTACTGAACCGCCATGCCACTCAACATGGCCTGCCAGTGCTTATCACGATCAAGGGGACGAATATCGAAGGCATGATCCAGAAATTCTTTGAATTGGCCGGCATTTTCCAGCGCTTCAAGATCTTTGATCGAGTAAATACCAGCGTTGGCTGCACTCGTGAATAGCGCGAGAAACATAAACGGGAGAACTAAATATTTTTTACCCATGGTTGATGTAGCCTCACTCACCTATATGGTAACGGCTCCATCCAATTGCGTCAAAACAACTCTTTGGGGAGGGCCGTTTATGTCGCTCCGGGCTATGCCGGAATTATTCGTGCCGAATCAGGTGCATTATTGTAATTAGGCCCTTAAAATTTCCTATATTTTTTAATTTGTCCGTAATTCGTAAAAGAAGAGGCAACGATGAAGCAACTTGCATGGCCGCTGGAGACTTTAGAGAAGCTGATCCCACTAATCGTGGCAAAAAAAATTGAGTTTCCTGAAGTTCCCAATACGGGAGAATGGCAGATTTTCTTTAGCGCCGAACTCACCTCGCTCTTTTTGCGAGACGGGCAGTGGAGGTCCTCTGTCATACGCGATCTCGCGCCCTACTTATTTTCTAAAAAAGACTATCGAGTTCAGGTTGACATTGAGGCCACTTCCTTGCTGGCGGCCTTCTTTATTGAGAAGAAAGAAATTTATTTTTATTCTCCGCGCATGAACAGGGAGCTCTTTGTTCTCCACCATCTGGTGGAAGACGAGCTCCCGGCGAATACGGCGGCGCGCTTGAAGCAGTATAAGCAATTTGTCGAGAAGGCACTTAGGATTCGTTTTCAGGATGCGCCCACGACCTATGAGATGGTGTGCGCCCAATATCGTTTCCAGAATCTCCTGAAGGACGAAGCTTACAATAAAATTTGCCAGGATATGCAACGAAAAGTGGAGCAGCTGCTCTTTCACTTAAATCAATATGCGCCTTCATTCTTCGAGCGTCTTACCGATTATGCGTTGGGGCTTACGGCCCAGTATCTGCTTCTGCGGGTACACCTCCTGAAATTTTTGGCCATTCTGCCAGGCCTCGACCAGGACAAAGGTGGGAAAGAGGTCAAGCGAATGTTGGTGGAATCACTGAGAAGACTTATCGATGATTCTGACCTGGCGGTACGGCATTTTAAAATCGGACAGGAGAAGGCCTTACCTCATTGGATGCGACAGGGGTTTTACCTGTTTTATAAATTGGTGGGGTGGATGCCCGCCTATCCCTTGGCTTCGAGCGTGCGCTTTGCCGTCAAGTTCATGGCCCGTCGCTTTATTGCCGGTGAAACTATTGAAAAGGCTTCCAAATCTTTTCGCGGACTTTTTGAAACTCAGCGCCAGGTGACCCTTGATCAGCTGGGAGAGTTGGTGGTGTCCGAACGTGAGGCCGACCGCTACGCCGACGATGTGATTAAGCTCATTAAGGGTTTCTCCCTTCACGTGCCCAAGGGTGAAAAAAATATTGCCGGAATCAATAAGGCCAATGTTTCCATTAAGGTCTCGGCCCTCTCCGGGCAGTTTAGGCCCGAGGCCTTTGACTTTACCTACAGTCAGGTCGGTCCGCGCTTGCAGAGAATTTTGCTGGCGGCGTTTGAGCACGATGTGTTTCTGAATGTGGATGCCGAACATTATCATTATCGAGATGTGGTTTTTAAGATTTACAGAAAGGTTTTACTGACCACACCGGAGCTGAGGGATTTCAAAACCACCGGTATTGTTCTCCAGGCCTATGTGAGGGACGCGGCGGCGCATTTAGATGAGATCATCGCTTTGGCAAAGGAGCGCGGTATTATCATGCCCATCCGCATCGTCAAAGGGGCGTACTGGGATGCTGAAACGGTCGAGGGGCGGGCCTGTAATTTTAATCCGCCCGAGTTTCTCAACAAGGAAGAAACTGATCTCAATTTCCGCGCCATGATCTATAAGATTTTTGAAAATTTCCCCAATGTCCAGCTATGTGTGGCCGGGCATAACTTTTCCGACCACTGTTTCGCCGAAGAACTGCGTGAGCAGAAATTTGCCCATCTCCCTCCGGTTGAGCATCAATGCTTGCACATGACCTATGAGGCGCTCTCGGTGGCCATGGGGAAAATGGGCTGGGCGGTTCGAAATTATGTGCCGATCGGAGGCCTACTGGTAGGCATGGGCTATCTGGTTCGAAGAATAATGGAGAACTCGTCCCAGGTGGGGGTGTTGACCATTATGCGTTCCCACAAGAAGAAAACTTCTCTGGTGCGGCCGGATACTCTCTTATTGGAAAAAATTCAAAATGGCGACGTTGAGCGCGACCCCACCGAAGCCGCCTTGACCGAGGATTACTTTAACTTTCCTCCCATGCGCCCGGATGTTCAAAAACATTTGGATGCCGTGGAGGAATCCATCCAAAACTTTGGAAAAACAGGATTGGCCCGGGACTATATCAACCCCTTTTTACTCAGCGGCGAGCAGACTTCCGTTGTTTCGTCCTCTGACCCAAAATTAGTCGTTGGTAAAATTCGGTTTGCTAGTGCCCAAGATGTTGAAAAAGCCGTTGCCATCGTCGATCGTTATTATGCCGAAGGCCCCCTGGCCGACGGCTCCGCCCATGTGCGTTCTTTGCAGCTTCTGAGTGCCGCCATGATTATGTACGCCCGCCGCAAGGAGCTGTCGGCCTTGATCATGTATGAGGCCGGGAAATCTTTGCGCGAGGCCTATGGTGATGTGGACGAGGCCATCGATTTTCTGAATTTCTACGCCAGAGAGGAGGCGCGACTCCAATCCTTACCCTATGCCCATCATTCTCGTGGCCCGGTGGCCGTGATTACCCCTTGGAACTTCCCATTGGCGATTCCCTGCGGGATGATTTCCAGCTCGTTAGTTTCGGGCAATCCCGTGATTCTGAAGTCGGCGGAGCAGACTCCGCTGATTGCCCAGGCCTTGGTGGATATTTTGCATGAGGCAGGTGTCCCACAGGAGGCCTTGATCCATTTGCCCGGATCAGGCGAGATTGTGGGCGACGCCCTGGTGAAACATGGGCGAATCGCCGCCATCGTGTTTACCGGTTCCATGCCCGTCGGGACTTCAATTTATCGTCAGGCAGGGGCGCGCATGTATCAAAACGTTCGCTATAACACCCAGTATCCAGTCAAGGTCATTACCGAAATGGGTGGGAAAAATGCCGTGATTGTTGCCGCCAATGCGGAGCTGGATGAAACGGTCTCCGGCATTCTCGCCAGTGCTTTTAGTCATGCGGGACAAAAGTGTTCGGCCTTGAGTCGTGTGCTGGTCCACTCATCCTTGAAAGATAAGTTGGCGGCCCGGTTAAAAGAGGCCGGCTCAACCATGAAAGTGGGGCCGGCCTATGAGCTTTCCACCTATATCAACCCGCTCATCACCGCCCAAGATAAGGCGAGGGTCCTCAAGGCCGTGCAGGAGGCCAAGGCCGAAGCGCAGCAATTTGGAGGAAAGGTCTGGCTTGACCGGTCAGCGGAAAATCTTCCTGGATATTGTGTTGGACCGGTTGTCATCGAACTTCCGAAGGATCGCTTAAAAGACCGCTCCAGTTTTTCAAGGCGTGAATTATTTGCGCCGGTCATCCACCTGATGTCCTTCGAGACCTTGGATGAGGCGATTGCTCTTTTCAATGCCACTAATTATGCCCTTACCGGAGGGATCTACTGCCAGTCCCAGGATGATATCGACTATTGTATCGAGCGCATGGAGGCGGGGAATTTATATGTCAATCGCGGCATAACCGGAGCACGGGTGGGGATCGAGCCGTTTGGCGGCTTTAAGCTCTCGGGCACAGGGCCGAAGGCCGGTGGTGTCCAGTATCTGGAGCGCTTTCATCTCCATCTGGTTAACAATCCCATACTTTCTGATTTAGCTCAAAAAACTCCCGAGGATGAGGAGGGGGAGGCGCGCTCATTTAAGCTGGCCCGTTCCTCCGGTCTGCCTTTTAGAAGGCGCTTGCCGCGAGTGATTAAAACCATGGAGGAACTGCAACATCATTTCGAATATCTCTTCCAGGGAATCTACGGTGAGAACAAAAGGTTGTTGGCGGATTTCCGTCAGTTTTTAGAGAGAGATGGAAACGATTTTTACTACAAGGGAATCAAGAACCGGGTCATCCCAGGCCAGTTGTCTTACAACGATTTTCGCCTGAGTATGGGGAAAGTGGTGGTGGCGGCCTTTGAAAAACGCGCTCACTTTGCGACGCTGATGGAAGTGATCGGTGCCTGGACTATGGGAGCAGGGGTGACCGTGCTTGCTCGCAATCGCGAGGCCTTCTTGTTTTGGGATTTTGTCTATCGTCGCTATCTCGCCGCGGGCGGTTCGCCAGAAAATTTTGTCGTCGCCTTTGTTTCCAATCATGAGTTATTAGAAGGGATGTGCGCCTTCGACGTGGGGGCGGTGATTTTGGATGGAGATCAAAGCCGTGTGGAGAAGTTGTCACGAGAAATTCTAGGACGCACGGATTCCTTGAATTTTCAAATGAAGAAAATTATGACTCCCTTTGATGGACCGTTTGTCGGGCATTTTTCCCGACTTCTGGAAGAATTTGTTTATGTTCGCTCCCTTGCGGTCAATACCATGAGGCATGGCGCTCCCCTCAATTTGGATGCCTAGGAGTAATCTGTGCAGAAAAATTTGGCCATTTTAGGAGCGGGAAAAATGGGACGAACCCTGGCCATGGGTTTAGCTCGAGTTCACGCGCCCTTCAATTTTTTTATTTATAACCCGACACAGGAAAAGGCCCGGGCCCTGGCCCATGACGTGCAAGGCTCCGTGGTGCCGCTTTTAAATCAACTGGCCAATATAGATATTGTGCTTATTGCCTGTCGACCTCAGCAATTTAGTCAGCTGGCCCTCGAGCTTAAGCCTCTTTTGAAAGGGGACGAGCTCATCGTCAGTATTATGGCCGCCATTCCCGTCCATACCCTGGCCGATAAGCTGGGAGTTTCCAAGATTGTCCGCATGATGCCCAACACCCCAAATAAGATCGGCCTGGGCGTAAACTTATTCTTTTTTTCACCGACCGTCAGTCTGCCTGAGCGCACCAGTATCTTGAATTCCTTTGCCCTTTTCTCCTCGGTCTTCAATTTGGAAAAGGAAGATTTTCTGGATATCTGCACCGCCTTCACCGGCTCCGGCCCGGCCTTGATCTTCGAGTGGGCCCGACTCATGGGCGAGATATTGGTTCAACGGGGAATTGCCGCTCATGATGCCCATAAGATGGTGAATCAAACTTTCTTAGGAGCGGCAACCCTGCTTGCGGGGCAGGGAAAATCACCGCTGGAATTAAGAGAAGAGGTGGCCTCAAAAGGCGGCGTCACTGTTGAGGCGCTTAAGGTTTTTGCCGATTCCGGTATGGGACAAATTATTGATAAGGCCACACAGCAAGCTTATTTGCGTGGCAAGGAATTGGAGAAACTCTTATGAATATTGTGCCTTTTTTGCGTGACAAGCTACCCTTGCCCAAACTTTTTAAAGATACTTTATTTTTGCGCTCGTTTAGCCTCTTTAATGTCCCCATGCTGTTTTTTATCGGCCCGCGGGTGGTGGAGCTGACTGAGACCACCGCGATCATTGAGATTCCTCTCAACTACCGTACAAAAAACCATTTAGGGGCCATGTATTTTGGTGTGCTCGCGGCCGGTGCCGACTGCGCCGGTGGGGTGGCTGCCATGAAAATGATCTATGAGTCCGGGCAACCTGTCTCGCTGGTGTTTAAAAATTTTTCAGCGGAATTTTTAAAGCGCGCCCATGGCAATGTCAGGTTTGTTTGTACCCAGGGAGAGGAAATCAAAGAGCTGATTCAAAAGGCCATCGCCACCCAGGAGCGGCAGGAGCTACCTCTGAAAATTGAGGCCTTCTGTCCTGGAAAATTTGTGGAACCGGTGGCACGTTTTGTTTTAACTCTCTCGGTTAAATTAAAAAAGGCTTCCTAAGAAGCCTTTTTTCGTCACCCATGTAGATTTTGCATTATTTGGTCAGAAAACGATTGATGGCCGCTCCGATTTGAAGAGAGTTTAGCGCCTTCTCACAGGCTCCATCAAAAAGTTTTTTGGCACCATCGCGAGACATTTCACAGGTGTTACCATAAGTGCGAGGCGCTCCACCTTCGGTGGGAATTCCACAGACTGGCTGGTATACAGCCGGGCAAAAAATATTTTTATTTAGGCCCATATTGTTCGCGCCTCCTTCACAGCGATGAATGTGGAGGAGTTTAAAGGATTGGCCTTCAACGTCGTTGGCCGCGATTTCATAAACACCGCCCAGACACTCCCTGTCTTCACCTTTTTCAGGCGAGGAGAGGTAAAATTCGTGTCCGAGGGCAATGAGTTTTTGCGCGACCACTTTACCGTTAAGCTCAACCTTTTGCAGCTCGCCTTCAACCAGAAAGGATGATCCTTCTGAGGCTACGGCGACATTAAGGGCCAAAAAGAAAAATGCAATTAACGTTTTCATGGGTGACTCCCGATCTTTTAATTTTTTTGTTGAGGCACTTATAGGACCGCGAAGGGATAATTTGAAATTATCTTTTATTCTATGAAGTCATCAGTTAAAATACTAGGGTTACAGTCTAACTTATCAAAAAAAGGTGCCTATGATCATCTCCAACATCAATCTCAACTTGTTCAATATCTTTGTAAAAGTCTATGAGTCCCAAAGCATGACGAAGGCCGCAGAGCTGTTGTTCATGACTCAGTCGGGAGTAAGCCAGCATATCAAGCACCTGGAAGAGGAGATTGGTGTGGCGCTTTTTGATCGCATTAAGCAGCGACCGGTGCCTACCGCGAAGGCCCATCAGCTCTATCAGGTATCGCAAAAGATGTTTCACGATTTAGAGCATGTTCTCCTTGAGATCACCGGCAAGGAACGCGCTTTTAGTGGGGCGATCAACATCGGCGTGCCTTTGGAATTTGGCAATAACCTGGTTCTTCCTCTGCTCGCCAAGATTGGGCATGAGCATGAAAATTTACATTTTCACATCAAGTACGGACATGCCGTCGAGATGAATCAGCTGCTCCTGCGGGGGGATTTGGATTTCGCTTTTGTGGACGAGTATAATATTGATCGTCAGATAAAGACCGAAGCTATCTTGCAGGAAATTTTGGTTCTTTGCTGTTCCAAGATGTATCACTCCACGCTTAAAGACCGAATCACCCATACCGCCAAATTTTATAGTCAGCTGGATTTCGTGGATTATGTTGAGGGAGCGCCGGTTTTAAAAATGTGGTCCCATCACCATCTTGGCGGCGAGGTGGCCTTCAAAGTTCGCGCCTCGCTCATGGATGTGCAGGGTATGTCGCGGATGATCTGCGAGGGGCTGGGTGTGGGCATTCTCCCTTTGCACGTGGTGGAGCGCTTGGAGCGTGAAGGGCATGATCTTTTTATCTTCAAAGGCAGTGGGAAGCCCCTTACCAATACCATCTCACTGGCCTATCTCGATGGCCGAACCTATTCGCAAAGTGTTCTCGGTGTGCGGGATTTGGTGCGCACCGGGCTCAAAAGAAAAACATAAAGCTAAATTTAAACAGGAGTGGGAGAGTCGAAGAAGGCCACCTCAACCTGGAAAGTCTGTTTGACTTTATCCATGAGGGCCTGAATCCCGAAGCGTTCGGTCGGGGCGTGACCACCGGCCAGCATATGAAGTCCGGCCTCGCGTCCGTCATGCCAGTCCTTTTCAGCTAATTCACCTGTCAGGTAAGCGTCGAGATTTTCCTCGCGCGCAAACGTCCACTCATGGGAGGCCCCCCCGGTGATAATTCCCAGACTGGAAATATTCGAGGGTGAGGTGGGGCAGGCATGGAAAATTTCTCGCCCTAACATGGTGGTGAGTTTCTGAACCAAATCTTGAGGATTCATGGGAGAGCTGAAGTGACCGCGAACTCCCAAGGGCATCATCTTGTAGCTGCCAAAGGGCACAATCGCCGCGAGCTTTAATTTACCGGCCAGGGTGGCAGCATTGCCACATTCCAAATGGGCATCCAAGGGCAGATGATAGGCCATGAGATTGATGTCATGTTTGATCAGACTGCGGAGTCGGTTGTAGTGGGGGCCGACGATGGGATTACTGCCAGAATTTTTCCAGATGAGTCCGTGGTGAACAATCAGTGCGGAGGCCCCAAATTGGCGAGCGAACTCAATGCTCTCCCAGGTGGCGGTGGTGGCAAAGGCCAGGCGTGAGAGTGTTTCACACCCTTCGACCTGTAGGCCGTTGTCACAATAATCTTGGGGAAATTTCGACGTCTCAAGATACTCTTTCAAAAAATAAAGTAGTTCGCCGCGCTTTACGGACATAGCTCAGGGCCCTCGGGGGATATTGGCACACTATGCAGCTTGTTTTTGTTTTTATCAACCAGGGCACGCAATTTTTCCAGTGTGCCGGCGATTTCGGTGTTGAAGGGGGCCAACATCTGGGCCTTGGTAAATTCCGCCACCGCAAGCTCATATTCTCCCCGTGCCAGGTAAACGCGGGCGGCGTTGATATAAGGGAATTCGCGATTGTCGTAGATGGGAGCGCGTTTTGCCAGTGTAAACCACTGCATGCTTTCGTCAATTCTTCCTTCCTTAAAAAGGTAGGTGCCCAGGTCATTGTAGGGAGGACCATAGTCAGGATTGTTGGAGATGGCCTTGAGGCAATAGTTTCTGGCCTGCTCGAACTGCCCCAGAAATCCGTGGGCCCACCCCGCCAGTGTGAGGGCCTCGGCGGTGGTTTTTATTTTGATGGCCTTCTCAAAGTGCTGGAGGGCCAGGGGAAAACTTTTGTGCAAAATACTTTTGTGTCCGCGGGCAATGTATTCGGCATATTTTTTGTCCCGTTGTT
Source organism: Bdellovibrionales bacterium GWA2_49_15 (assembly GCA_001769855.1). GTDB lineage: Bacteria > Bdellovibrionota > Bacteriovoracia > Bacteriovoracales > Bacteriovoracaceae > GWA2-49-15. The sequence goes on from MEPP01000011.1 coordinate 166,841, forward strand.
TTTCCAGTGACAGCACCAGAAAATCGCCCCCGCCGGCACAGTCGCGCAGGTGTTCAGGGGAGGTGGCAAAGCAGGGAAGCGGTCCTTCGGTTTTTACGTAGAGCGCACCCAGGTTCGGAAAAGGGACGTCGTGGCCGCTCGACTGTTTCAAATAATAATGGATGCCATGAGCGTGGGCGTAGAGCAGGTTCACATAATCACAGCCCAGTCGGAGGAATTCTGCCTCGTCCAGATCAAAGGACGCGAGAGAGCTCAAAAGCCCATGGCCCGCCTTGAGGTAACGCTGCAAGGTGAGGTGATTGTGGGGCCCTGAGGTTTGGCGAATGGGGAGACGAAAGATGGTCGCTTCCCAAAAATCCACCAGTTTTAAAATCATCTGTTGGGACTGTGACTTGAATTCCGTTTGCTCGGCGAGCCCGGCCATTTCAAATACGGTAAACAACAGGCGATCGAGATAGTTGAAGGCCGCTTGGGATTCGCCCAAAAGGATATGCTTTGCGTCGTAGTTGTCTTGGTTCTCACTTATTTGCATGTTGTCTTCCTTGACTATGCTAAACGTGATTTTTGCTGAGTGGCAAGTCAAAATACTTGGCCTAATCCATTAGGCCAATTGAATGACTTTGATCAGGCCGAAATGAGAAGGGAAAGTATGATCAAGGCCAATCCTTCCATTAATCGGGTGAGCTTCTCAGTATCCAGATTAATTTCTAGGGGGAGGGCCTTCGTTTGAGCAACTGGTCGGGGTAACTTATTTATTGGTGCCATACATTCTCCTTAGCTCCGTCTTTGGACAGCGCCGATGATTGTACATATACAGTTTTCGTGCCAAGGAAAATGTAAGCTAACACCCCAAAATTACATGGGATTAGGTCTGCGAGATGCCGTTCCGGGGTTACCAGGGACTATTTGGCCTCATACTCCAGGAGTCGTTTAGACCCATTAACCTGCTGGTAGCGATTGGAAATCATGCCGAAAATATTGGCCCCCTGGCCTCCCACTGAAGCCGGGCCGCGGCCGAAATCCAAGGATGAGTTACCGCCCTCGTCTTTTTTACCAAAGAGTTTGGCGAAAGGATTTTCTTCTCCAGGTTTGCCCGATGATTTGCCGCCCCCGGCACCACCACCGTAGGCCAGCCTTGCTCCGCCGCCTTCATAACCGGTTGAGCCGTTTCTCACAGCTCCGCCGCCGGCACCACCACCACCAGCGCCATCACCGCCGCCGCCGCCGCCTGGGGCGGCCATAGAGCCAGGGGTACCACCACCGCCACCGCCACCGCCAGCTCCACCATTTTTGAAGCGAGCGGCACCGACGGTGCCCTCCAGTCCACTGGCCTTATTGATGCCTCCCACGGAACCACCAATACGTTGAACCACGCCGGAACGATTTGTGTCACCACTGTTTCCTGTGGCATTCGCGTTATTACTTTCCCCGCTTCCCAGACTTGAGGCATCTGAGGTGCCGTTGGCCATGCCGTCAATGTTGAAGCTATTACCGGCAAAACCGATATCGCGATTAAAGCCAAACTGGCTGCATTCCGGTAAGCTGGGATCGGCCTGACATTTCTGCACCATCACATCCTGACTGCCAAAAGTGGGAAGCTCTGGCTTGAATTTGTTCATTCCATCAATGGCATCATCAATCTTGTCGGCCTGTCCGGTCAGAATGATTCCTTTGGCCTGGTTGGCAATTCCTTCGAGACCGGCAGCGATCATGGCGGCCTTGGCGGCATCTTTCGCCGGCCCATTCATGGCCAGGTTCATGCCAGAATTGGCGGCCACATTGGCGCAGAGATCGACGGCATTTTCACCCGTGCCGGCATATTCGGCAGAATCATAGGCCGGAAAAATTTGGTTGACCCTGAGGTCATTCACACTTCCGGCGCCGTTACCCATTCCGGCCAGGGCCTCTTTTCCGAAATTGAAGAAGATAATGTGATACTGGAGTATGGCCAGGACCGCATTGTAATTGTCCTTTTGCACCTTATCTGTGTTGGCCGTCGGAAGATAGGTATTACATGAATTGATGATGTCGGAAATGGTAGGGATACTGCTCATCTTGCTGGCCAGAGCTGCGGCCTTGGCGAGGTCCACTGTGCCTGCGATATGGGCCACCTCAGCTTGTTTCTTCACCATATCGCGCTGACCCTTGAGGGCCGCCGTGACATCATCCTTTTGCTGAATCATGACATCTGTTTGTACCTCTGTCTGCTTATTCATAAAATCAATCTGCTGAATGGTGGTGATTCCCTTGTCCGCAATCTCGGCCACGTTATAAGCATCGACTGTCGCTGCGCAAGACCAGTAGTCTTGGGTTTCCGGTCCTTCAGATTTACATTTTATTTTTCCATCAAAGGAGGCCTTGTCTGCGGGCTTCTTGGTCTGATCGGAGTCACTCCAGTCGATAAAAGCTTTGACCAGATTTCTCCCCGCGGTACATCTTCGCGACTTGGAAAAGAGTTCTTTCAACTTTCTGCCATAATCTGTCAGGACATCGGCGTAACTAGACAGCTTGCCGGCGACGGCACCATCCTCCGTGTTGATATCAATGAGCACGTCGCTGGCGGTAATCTTGCCTTGGAATTCTCTTAAAATTGTCGTGTACTCACCTCTAAACTCGGTTTGTTGCTCATCACTCCCAGTAAAGGGAGTCTTATCTTTGACTAGCTGGTTGAAGCCTTTCGTGCCGTTGTAGTCAATGCGTTGGCACATTTTAAAGAAATCACCACCGGGGTAAAGGCCTTCCTCTGAACGTTCTGAGGGGGTCACGTTAAACGTGTCAGGTAACGGGACGGGCTTGGTCTTCGTGCCCGTTTGCGGCTCGATGCCTAACTTGGTTAGGTTGATATCTGTTCCTTGGATGTATCCCGAAACGATGCGGGCCCTTTGGATGAAACGCAGAAAACACAGGCGTCCCAGAGTCAGTTTTTTGCCTTTTCCCACACGCTGAATTCTGGCCTTGTCCAAGGCACTACCGAGATAGACCTCGTTACCGTTTTGTCGAATCGCCTCAATTGAGGTCATATACTTATCGAGCGCACATTGGTCAGGTCGGGCCGAAGCTGGCACAATACAATCCTTGTGACCCTTAAAAGGGCCGGCCGTACCTCCCAGACATTGCTGACCTGAGGCACCCGTGTCGGTGCCAGTGGGAACCGTATCGGTCATAAGGTCTTCGCTGCTATCTGCGCCACCTGCACCTGCGGCAGCTGCGGCGGCGGCATCTCCTGTTGGAGGCGCTCCCATTGAAGTCCATGCTGCTGCACCGTCGCTTGTAAGGTTTGAGGCCGGCAGCGCCTCTTCATCGGCATAGACCGCCGTGACCAGCTGATATCCGCTGAAAAGAGTGAAGGCAGCCAGGAGACAGATAAATTTTAGGGCCATACTAAACCTCATGAAGAGTTAAGCATTTCAGTCCATTATAAGTTATTATCGGTTAAAACCTGAGGGGAGTTTAGGCCACAAACTATCCTAGGCCCCTCTGTGGTTGAGAGGGTGAGAAATAGCTAGTTTTTTTAGGTCATTAGGTTTATTTCAAGAGGCTGCCTGGGAAGCAGGCAATTAAAATTATTTATGGCCATATTTTGTGGCATATTTTAGGGCTGGAGTCGTATGCCGACGCTTTTTACCTATGAGATAACCATTCTCGAACACCATCTCGATACTTTTGGTCACGTCAACAATGCCACTTATCTGGAGCTCTACGAGGAGGCACGCTGGGATTTTGTCACCAAGAATGGCTTTGGTTATGAGCGCGTGCGAGCGGAGAAAGTCGGCCCGGTCATTGTGGAGGCGCATATCACCTTTCGCCGTGAGCTCAAAAATCGCGAAAAGATCACGATCAAATCCGAATCCACCGGCATGAAAAATACCTTTCTCATGGGCATGAAACAGTGGATTGAAAAATCGGACGGGGAGGTGGCCTCCCGTCTGGAACTTGTGGTGGGACTCTTCGACATGGAAAAACGCACGCTGATAAAACCCACGGACGCCTGGTTCAGTGCCATCGGAGACCTTCCGCCTGTTTAGCCGGGCGGTGTGATATTTAAAAAAAAGCGGTGATAGAGTTCATGGGCGGAGAGTTTTACCGCCTGTTTCAAACGTAAATCCGATTCTTCGATATTGCGCCAGAAGATTTCAAAAGTATAGGCCTCGAGTAAGGCGTTGGCGGTGGGGGCGAAGCTCAGGTGCCAGCGTTCCGGGGCAATGCCTTTCTTGTCGTGGCGGTAGGGCCAGAAAAAAGTCGGCGTCCCATTCTGACCCAAAAATTGTTCCAGCCAATCATAAAAAGGCGCGAACAGGCCGCCATCCTCGACTTCTTCCGGAATCAGCTGGATCTTATAATCGGGAGAGGGGAGGGCCCTTCGGTCGACGATGTCCAAGTCTGTGCCCCAATGGTGCCGGCTGGCCCCCGGGAGTGCCGACCAGCGCATGATACTGAGGCATAAATCTTCTTCGCTCAAACTGCTGATGTCCAAGGGAAGGCCTTCATCATCCAAGACTGGGCGCTCGCCTTTCGCCTTGGCATTCCAGATTTCCAATTGCTTTTGATAGGAGCGAAAGGCCGAAACAATCATGGGATCAAACCCTGCGGCCTGGGCCTCTTTTTGCAAGTTGGTCAGGGCCGGTAAAACATCACGATGCACCAGAGTGTTAAAACCCGGATGATGGGCGAGATGGGTTTCGGTACGCCCCGTGAGTATGTCAAAAGAGATGGTCACGGGGCCTTGGCCGGTTCAGTTGGTGCAGAATTATCATTGGCGGCTTCGATGGCCTTCATTTCCGCATCGGTGGCAAACAAGCGGGGCAGGGCACTCTTGGTGTATCGAGTTGAGATAACCTGCCAGATACTTGCATCACCATTTTTAACAATGTCATTGTCTTTAAAGTTAAATTTCTTATCCATGAAACCGTCCATGATACGGGCCTCACCCGAGGCATTGGCACCGGCATTGTCCATCTCGAAGTTGAATCCCTTTTTATCCTCGGCCGCCTTCTTGCCTCCGCCGCCGCCGACGTACTCATATTTTTTATCCATACCGGTTTTCGCTATGGCATCCTTGAGCGCCTCGCCCACCGGGCGCTCCTGATTGCTCAGATTATCGGGAGAGAGCTTTGATTGGGCGGTCCCGTTGAGAATTTCTTTCGGGGCATTGTTCCTGATGAAATTGGCCACCCCTTTGGGAGAGAGATCAATCAAAGGTAATTTATTTTTGGCCCTATCATCATTGAGTTTTTTGAGCATCTGGTTTCCGAAATTTTTGGTGCGAGCCGCTCTTTGATTGAGCTCGTTTTGATTGACTGAGCCCTTATTAAAATTGCCATTGGCCAAGCTATTGAGGTCGTTAATGGTGCTCCCAAGTCCGAGGCCGGCACCCATGCTGCCCAAACTGTTGGTGCCCATGGGAACACTGTAGCAGGCATTTTTTCCGGATTTGGAGTCGATGAATTTTTTACATTTGCATTCGGCATCGAACTGGCGGTTGACAGTCAGGCAGCCGATGGGATTTTCATTTCCCGTCCCGATGGCGACACTCTTGATATCTTTAAAGAGATTATTATCGTTTTTCTGCCAGAGGTTTTTACAGGTTGCCGAGTTGGTCCGATTGGGATTTTTCTTGCCATCGTCGGTGTAGCAATAGCAGTTTGGCTCGGCCAGATTTTCCCGTCCGTTGGGACAGTAGGCGGCGACGGAGCTAACAAATTGGTCCTTAATTTTCTGGGCCGTCTCGGCATTTTTTTTGGCATTCTCCTCTTCCGCTGCGGCAATGGCGGCCAGGGCAATGTTGAGGGCCATGGAAACACCGGACATGATGGCCACTCCCGGGCTCGAGCTCATCCAGGTTCTGAAGGTATCGGAGAAACCCATCACCGCGGCTGCTCCCACGCCGGTGATGAGAGAGATAAACATCGACTTGTCTTCAACGCTGGAATCACCTTTGGTTTGGAGGACGAAGCCGTCGCGATTGGCTTCTCCATTAAGAACACTAGAGTCCGCCATGGCCTCTGCCATGAGGGTTGATTTAATCAGACTAAAAATCTTTACCGCCTGGTCTTCGGAAACTTGCATGGATTGGAAATCTTCCTCGAGGGTCCCGAGCTTTTGGTAGGCCTCCAGTGACAAGGAGCGATTGTGTCCCGATAGGAGAAGTTGTAGCTCGGCCACCGCAGCCATCTGATCCCGCAGGTTCGTGGGCCCGTTGTCGGCACCCATTGTTTTGACGAAGAGATAAGTTTCGAGCGGATCTAAGGTGACCTTTTTTTGGGCATCAAAGTTGAACCAGGTGATGATCTCTGGGGAGACCATGTTGAGGGTACACTTGATCATGGTGGGAACCGCGGCCTCGGCAATCGCCATGACCATAGCTGCCCCAAAGCCGACGGCGGCGATGATATAAGTAATTTTTTTGGTGGCGGCAACATCCGCGATAATCTCCTGCTCTTTTTTCAAATAGTCGAAGGCCAGAACCTGGGCGTCGTAGGGACTTTTTGATTGAAGGGCCGCTGCTGTTGAGGCCTCGAGGCCACCAGTGCCGGGAGTGGCACCACTTGAAGAGCCAGAGCCGGAACCGCCGCTGACGGCAGCGTTGACATAGTCGGCATACTGCTTTCTGAGGTCATGGAGTTTCTTTTCCAAGAAAAAATAGGAATAGACTTCGGCGGCAAAGGCCACAATCGCCGTGGCGGAAAAAATCATGCGTGAGGTGCAACCGGGACGAGTGTCCTTGGAGCCTAGAAAGTTAAAGAGTGCCATGGCGGTGGCGATGCCGGTAATCCCGCCTTGAATATCCCCCAGGGCCTCGGCCCAGCCCCCGGCACCGGTATCTGTGAGACCGGCACTATTACTGGCATTATCCTGGAGGCATTTCTGCCTCGCCGCACCCTCTGGCATGTCTTTACAAACCAGGAAAGCATCCCGCATTCCTTCTTTTTGGACGGTGTTTACGCATCGGCATTGCTGATCGCTAAAAGTGTATCCCTTGTCTGCCATGGCGGCGCATTCGCTGCGGGCCTTATCCACATCAGCACCCGAGCACGCGGCCTTGGCGCTTTCCACCGGCCAAAAGGTGAGCTGTAACATGGCCACCAAGAGGCAGGATTTTTTAAGTATGGATTTTGTCTTTACACATTTCATCGGGCAATCCCTGGTAACATTCTGATTTTTAATAATATTTTGCCAGAGAGGGCCGGCCTTTGCACTTGGCAATTCTTGCTATTAGGAGCTAGTATCCGCTCAATCGTGCGAAATCTGACTGATTTGCTTAAGAAGGCGAAGCGGAAAATGTCCCGGCCTCGGGGTATTTTCGCAATTTCCGGTGCCTCAAAGTTTGGGCGCTAAAGGTGTGGGTATGTGGAAATTTGTGCAGCTTATAGTCCTGGTGTGTTGGGCCGGAGAACTTTGTGCCAAAGCATCTGAGGAAATCCTGGAGGTTAGGACCGGAGACGTCATTCTCGTTTCACTCAACTGTTCTGTTTGTCCCTTGATTGAAAATGAAACAGATTCCCCATACTCCCATTCAGGGGTTGTCGTTCAAAAAGAGTCAGGTGTGATCGTGGTCGCCCAGGCCTTGGGTCGAGGAGTCCATCATGTTCTTTTGGACCAATTTTTAAGTGCCGTTCGCCCTGAAGGCGTCGCCCATATTTTTCGCGCCCGCGAACTCGACGAGCTTTATCGCACAAATCCCGAGGGCTTTAAAAATTTTGAGCAGGACCTTTGGAAAAACTATCAGGAGCAATTTTTAGGTCTGCCCTTTGATCCCTATTTTCTGTGGGAAAACAGCGATGCAACGGGAAGAGAAAGGTTGTACTGTTCGGAGTTCGTGGCCAAGTTGTTAAATCACTCTCTACGCCGCAATATGCGACCAGTGCCCATGGATTTTTCCCGCAATGCCGCCGCCTGGGCGCGACTTTTTCATGGTGCCGTTCCCCAAGGAAAACCTGGGCTGGCACCTGCTGATTTTTCTAAAAATCGTCTCTTTTCTTTCGTCAATGCGTTCTAGCTAGGCCATCAGAAAGGGCAACGCCAAGAGTACAAAAAGGTGTGACCACCAAGGAAACCGCTTAAGGCCGGTGAGATCAATTTGTAATTCCTGATAATGATGCTCGAACTTAAGGATCGAAGTTGGCAGGCCGAGCTTAGTGTCAATAATGTCCTCTGGGGCCAAGATGCCACCATGGTGAATCACTTTTGATTCACAATTGGTATCGTTTTGTTCCCAAATCAGGTCATTTCCTCCTGTTTCCTTTCCTCATAATTTTAGGAAGCAAGATTGAGGCCATTTCGCTATGCGGCATTAATTCGGTCGGATATTCTCCAACGGGGACTTATCTTGAGTTTTTGGCACTATTTGCCGACCAGACCTTAAGTCCTGGACCAAATGGATGGTCTAGGAGTTGAGTTTTTCAAGGAAGATAATGGGACTGAGGGTTAATACTAACACTCTTTCAATGACCGGGCAGCGTGTGCTTGGTAATTCAAGACAGGAAAAAGAACGCGCTCTAAGTCGTCTCAGTTCCGGAGACAGAATTTACGAGGCCGCCCAGGACCCTTCCGGTCTGGCGATTTCGGAAAAGATGAAATCCCAAATCCGTTCCATGAGTCAGGCAGAACGGAACTCCCAAGAGGCCATCACCATGTTTCAGGTCGGTGAGGGCGCCTTGAATACCATTCATGAGATCTCCTCTCGTCTGCGTGAGCTGGCGCTCCAGTCGGCCACGGATACCACCGGTGACGGTGAGCGCTTGATGGTGGAGCGGGAATTTCAATCCTTGAAACAGGAGATCGCTCGCATCAGCGCGTCCACTGATTTCAATGGGCGCAAGTTGCTTGACGGCAATGGCCAGTTTTACGAGATGCAGGTGGGCATCAATAACAACAATCATGAGAAAATTAATTACAACATGGCCCACATCCTAAAAAGGGCGGATGTCTTCGGAAGCGCCAGCACTTCGGTGGCCACAAAAGATGGGGCGCAGAATGCCATTGGGGTTGTGGCGAATATGATTGATGAGATCTCGCGCAGTCGCTCCGAAATTGGCGGCATCACCAACCGCATGCAAAGTGCCATTCAAAATGTCATGGTCTCACGGGAGAATTTATCCGCTGCTAACTCTAAAATTCGCGATGCCGACTACGCTCAGGAAACGGCGGCCAGTGTGCGCGCCGGTCTTTTGATGGATTCGGGAGTTTCCAGTCTTGCCGCGATTAATGCCTCCCCAAGTACTGTTCTGCGCTTAATCGAGTAGCTCCCTGCGGCCCATGTAATATTTTCCAAGGTCAGGAGGATCACTGACAGAGTCTTGCATGATTGCTAAGACGGGCCAAAGTTTTTTTGGGGGGAGTTTTATGAAATACAATTTACTGACGATTGCAGTGCTTGCTTGTGCCTTGAATGCCAATGCGGTGGAGAGACCTAACTCACTCTGGGGCCAGTGCCTTCCCAGCGCCCACGTGGATCAGAAATTTACTTTGCAGGGAATTGAAATAGATCTCACCGGGACGGCGGTGAAGTTGGATGTGATAGGGACTGATCTGGTCTTAAAGCAAGGCCAACTCGAAATTGTCCTGGGCCATGCTCAGGAGTTTGATTTGAAGGCCTGCAAGAACCGCGGTCTCACCGGATTTTCCGAGCGCTTTCAAGTGGCAGGAGATGTGTCCTTGAGCCGCAAAGAAACTGTGGGGATGTGTCGTCCGGCCCTCTTTGGACTTCCTTATACCGGCTACGGGCTTGACTGGTCTCGAGAAGTTGTCGCCCAATATACCGTGAAGGCAACAGAGGGGACGATCACTCTCCAGGGCAAAGGCACGGAGTGGTTCACGACTCTGAGTGATTGCCTGGCCCGCAAGTAAGCTGGCGGCACCCAAAAAGTTGGCACTTTTCCCTCTCAGAGGAAAACATTCTACAGTGATTTCGGATTGAAATGAGGTGCAACTATCTGAAAAGTGAAGTGTCCTGGGGGCGCCCTGAAAAGATTCAAAATTTTTTTTATTTCCGTTTTAAACTGGGTTCACTAGGACGTGAATGAATTCTGATAAAAAAATTAACGGTCTGAAGAATACTTCTCTTCTTATTGTTCTTGGACTCCTGGCCTTCTCGTTTTTCATGGCCTCGGATAGTTTTTCACAAGAGGCCGCGACTGTCTCGAAAGCGGCTGTAATAATTTCAGACTAGACTTTCTTTTAAAAACCATTGATTAACTCTCCTTCGGAAGATGCGATGCAATGCGTCGTGCTGACGGTGACGTTTCGCGCTACACCCTCGCCACTGTTGTGCAAAGTCTCTCAATCGGAGGAAGTTTATGATGAAAGTTATCGCGTCTGCGTTGGTTATGTTGCTGGCCCAGGGTGTCTCGGCCGCCGATGCTCCAGCGCCTAGTGTGATTGATCTAGTGGGAAAGGAAGCCAATGTGGGCACTCTCTCTAATCCTGAATATGCCAAGGCCTCTCAGACCTTCGTGTTTAAGCGAACCGCCAAAACTGCGGAAAAGGTGACCGTGAATTATGAGTTGCTCTATGTGCGCCCTGATTGCATTGAGGCGGATGTCGAGGTGACCGCTGTGCCGGAACTCAAACGGACCGTATGTAATGCCAACTTAGATTTGGGCCATGAGTGTGCCGAGGTGACATTTGAGGGATATCAAACCGCCAAGCGTGTGTGTAAGAAGCAAGGTCTCGTTCTTGATCGCGCCAAGAAATCTTTGGTGCTGAATTTCAAGAAGGCGGTCAAGCTCACAGCGACTGCCGATGAAACTTTTGAAGTCAATGTGGCGCAAACTTCAATGCAGGAGACTAAGTCGGTGTTGCGTGGTCGGGCGCTGGATACGGATTCAGTTTATAAAACAAAGGTCAGTCGCGAGGAGATCAAGTTTAAAGCAGAATAAGTTTATAGTTGACCAAGAGTATAAATAAAAAGGGCCTATTTTTAATGGGCCTTTTTTATTTATACCAGTTAGATTAGTGAGCGATGATCCTCACCAAACTCTTAATTTTATTATTTTTTTTAACCAGCTGCCTTCGCACGGCTCCGACTCCTATCAGAATCGCGATTAATACCTGGCCGGGCTATGAGTATCTCTACCTGGCGCAGGAGAAAGGTTTTTTTAAAGAGGCCGGGCTCGATGTTCATTTGAAAGAATTCACGACTGTGGGTGACGCCAAACGTGCCTATGAGCGGGGGCAGGCGGATATTCTGCCTGGAACCTTGAGCGAACTTCTACTTTTGGGAACCACCCAGGGGCGGGATATCGTAACTTTTTTTGTCATCGATTATTCCAATGGTGGGGATGTCATTGTCGCACGCAAAGATATTTCGAGCATAAAACAGTTGAAGGGAAAAAAGATCGGTGTGGAAATCGCCTCTCCCGGTCCTTATTTACTCTTTCGGGCCTTAGAAAAAAATAGCATGGCATTCAAAGATGTGGCCCCCATCCATGTGAGTCTGGCCCAGATGACCACTGTCCTTCAGGAAGGGAAAATAGAGGCGATGGTAAGTTATCCGCCCTTTATCACCGAGCTTTTGAAAAAAACCGATTTTAAAATTATTTTTTCCTCGCGCGAGATTCCCGGGGAAATTGTGGATGTACTCATGGCCGAGCGAGAATTTTTAAAAAGCAGACGCAAGGAAATTATCGCTCTTTTGCAGGCCTATAAGAAAGCGCAGGAGTACGCAAAAGCTAATTCTGCGGAGTCTTATCGCATCATGGCCCAACGGGAAAACATTTTGCCGGAGGATTTAAAAAAGAGTATGGAGCAAGATATTAAGATGGTCTCCTATGAGGGACAAGCGCCTTTTCTGATGGAGCATGGAATCTTGTCCAAAATTCTGCCTGGGATTGAAAAGATCATGCGGGAAACAGGTCAGTTGACCAATGCCATTTCAATTGAAAAAATGGTGTATAGTGATTTCTTTGACCGATAATAAAAGCAGGTTTGCTGTGCTGGAAAAATTGTCTTCGCTGCGATTAAAACTCATGCTACCGGTTGTGCTCCTCAGTTCACTGATTTTGATGATCGGGATTTTTTTTGATTTCAAATCAGGGGAAGCTTTTGTCGAGAAGCAGCTAATTTTGAGGGCCAATCTCTTGGCCAGTGCCACCCAGTTTGTGGTGGAATCCTCCCGTGACCCGGTGGAGCTGCAACGTTTTGTGGCCTCTTTTCAAGGGGAATCGGGAGTTAACACCATTGTCATTATTTCAGGTTCCCCGCCGATGATTCAGGCCGCGAGTAAACGGAAGTGGATAGGACAGAATCTCACGGTCCTTCCTTTCGAGTATCAGCAGCTGATTGAGCAAAGTCGAGAGGCAGGGAAACCGCAGGAGCAGCAGGATACCAAGCTGGAAAATATTGTGTATGTACTTCCGGTTAAAATCACGCCGCAAAAAGTGGGAGAATTGGCCTTTATTGATGGACAGATTTTAATCGAAGTGGCCACAGGAGAAGAGCTGGGACTTATCCTTCACTTATTGCATGTCCAATTTTGGGTGCTGCTTATCTCTGTCGCCGCCATTATCTTTGTCATCTACTGGTTGATGAAGAAACAAATTTTAATACCGATTGGGATGATTGGGGAATCCATGCGAAAGCGCGCTACGGGCGACACCAAATCTTATGTAGAATACAAGGCCAAGGATGAGCTGGGCCAACTCTCGCAGCATACCAATGAATTATTTGAAGCCAACGAAACCCAAAAGAAGATTATCTCCGATCAGCAGGAGACCGTTGCCATGAGCGCCAAGGTGGTGGCCTTGGCGGAAATTTCGGGCAGCATCGCCCATGAAATTAACAACCCCTTATTCATCATTAACGGCACACTCTATAAGATGGAAAAGCAGATGCAAAAGGAGCGCCTGGAGTGTCAGGTTATGAAGGAAGGCATCGTGCATATTCAGGCGATGACTGATCATATTGATAAGATCATTAAAGGTCTCAGAAATCTGGCGCATGCCGATCGCAGGGAAGACTTTTCCCGGGTGCAAATCAAGGATGTGGTGACAGAGACGGTCCGTTTATTTGAGACGCAGTTAAAAGAGTTTGGAGCGGAGTTGCGGCTTAAAAATATCACGGCCGGAGCGGAAATTTACGGGCAGCAGGTCCAACTTCAGCAGGTGCTGCTCAATTTGTTGTCAAATGCGCTGGATGCAGTTGCCCCCCTGGATGAACGCTGGATCGAAATCGCCCTGGAAGATCAAAACGAGCATTGGCAGTTGACCGTAACCGACAGCGGGCCAGGTATTAGTCAGCCACTGCAGAATAAAATTTTGAACCCTTTTTTTACCACGAAGGCAGCAGGTAAGGGAACCGGGCTCGGCCTTTCGATTGCGGCGGAGATCGTGCGCTATCACCAAGGCGAGTTGCGTTTGAATGTCAACCATCCTCACACACAGTTCGTGCTGCTTTTTAAGAAATATGCAGCCGAAGTGCCGAAGGCCTAGGCGTTCTGCTGGGTCTCAAGCATCCTGACAATTGACGCCACCGAGAGATACTGGCCCAAATCAGCGGGGCGCAGCTCTTTTTGTTCGTCCAGTGAGGGAAGCCATTCTTTGAGCTTGGATTTGGCAACGGGAGTTAAGAGCCCTTCTTTGATGCCTTCTTCGTCACTCAGGTTGAGACGTTTTAAAAAGTTGAAATCTTCTTTTTGCAAGTTGATGCTGAACTTTTCCTCTAAGTGAAACATGATGTCCATGATATCCAGAGAGTCGGCCCCCAGCTCCGAGATCAAAAGGGTCTTTTCAGTAATCGTGGCCTGATCTTTGGCCAAACTTTCTGAAATACATTCAATCACACCAGTTACAAGAGCTTCACGAGTCAGGGTTGCCATATAGTTCTCCTTTTAAATTATTACCACAGTAAGTATCCACCATCGACGGGCAGACAAATCCCGGTGATGGCCGAAGAGTTCTCTGAAAGTAAAAAAACTGTTGCCTGCGCCACCTCGTCCGGAGTGATCAGACGTTGCATGGGGACCCGTTCCGCCGGATTGTCGCCGGTGGTTTCCATGCTATTTTTTAACATCTCGCTCATCACCGGCCCGGGGAGAACGGCATTCACCCGTATCCCGCGTTTGGCCAGCTCGGCGGCCAGGGCCTTGGTGAAACCTTCCAGCCCTGCCTTGGTGGCGGAATAAACGCTGTGACCTCGAACCATGCGATGGGCGGAAACGGAGCCCATGTGAACGATACTGCCCTGGCGTTTTCTGATCATGGATTTAGAAACCAGGCGCGTAAGCTGAATGGCACCGGTTAGGTTGGCATTAATTTGTTTTTCCACCGCCGCACCATCGAGAGACATCAGCGGGCCCGCGACATTAATGCCGGAGGCGTTGACCAGTCCGGTGACATTCTCCAGCAGAGTTTTGTGCTCGATGAACGTCTGCTCCAGCTCCTGGTTGTTCGTGAGATCGAGCTTCAAGATCGCGCAGGACAACTCCGCTTGGAGTGCCAGGGCCTTCTCTTTCCCGGTATTGTATCCTAAGATAACCTGAGCGCCCTGACGGGTGCACAGGCGGGCGATGGCCTCACCGATGGCCCCGGTCGCTCCGGCGATCAGAATAATTTTATTTTGCAGCATCATGGGTTCATCCACCGGCCCACAATAAGCGAGCCATTTTGTCCGCCAAAGCCAAAGGAGTTTTTCAAAATATAGCGGCCTTTAAATTCTATCGGTTCACCGAAGATGTGGCGAAGTTCACAGCCGGGCGCCACCTCGGTTAGGTTGCGGGTGGCGTGAAGTTTATTTTCCAACATTGAGAGCACACACACCACCGTTTCAATCGCTCCTGCCGCCGAAATACAGTGGCCGATCAGGGATTTGGTGGAGGAGACCGGAACTTGCTTGTAGCGCTCGCCCAGCAGCGTTCGGATGGCGGCCGATTCCGCCGGATCATTTTTCGGTGTGGCGGTCCCGTGTGCGTTGACCGCATCGATTTGATCTGCGGTAAGCCCTGCAATGGCGAGGGCGCGCGACATGGATTTTATCGCACCCGCACCCTCAGGGTGGGGATCACTAATGCTGTAAGCATCCAGGCTATTGCCGTAACCTTCGAGGGTGGCGAGAATTTTGGCACCTCTTTTTTTGGCAAATTCCTCTTCCTCTAAAACTAAGAAGCCCGATCCTTCACCTAAAACAAAACCGTCGCGATCCTTATCAAACGGGCGTGAGGCAATATCCGGGGTGTCGTTTTTTTGAGTCATGGCCCCAATGCGACAGAAGCCCGCCAGGCCCATGGGGTTGATCATGGAGTCCGTTCCTCCCGCGAGGGCCACCTGAACATGGCCGGCGCGAACCTTTAAGAAGGCGGTGCCAATGGCATCAGTCCCGGCGGCACAGGCCGAGATATGCAGGAGCGGGGAGTGGTTAATCTTGGCCTCCTGACAAATCAGATGGGCGCAGATATCGGAAGGGGTATTTAAGAAGGTCAGTGAACTGGCACCTTCCACATTTTCGTAACCCTTGTTATGAAGTGAGATGAGGTCGTCCACCGCAAACAGCTCAAGACCAATTCCCATGCTGAGAAGGGACTTGGCGTGCTCGGGAATCGCCAATTGGCCAAAGGCATGGCGCAAGGCCTCCCGTGCCGCCACCAGGGCAAAGGTAATTTTAACATCGCGGAAATCACCGTCGAGATTTTTGACCTCGCAGGCAATCTTGGTGGGAAGTTCGGCCGGGTCAAAGCGCTGGATTCGTCCCGCCCCTGAGCGCATGGCGAAGAGATTTTGGGAAAATTCTTTAACGTTATTGCCGATGGGCGAGACCGCCCCTATTCCGGTGATGACGACTTTTTTGTTCATATAAGCTCCACCGTCATCGAACATGAGTTGGTCTCTGAACCCTTCCATGAGTAGCTGATTTCTCGGGTGCTTTTTTCCTGCAATTTGAGATTGAGATGAAGCGAAGGTTCAACCACGCCCGCGTGGGCGAAAAATGAGTCGCTGGATTGCACCAGGAGCGATTTATTTTCCAAGGGATTGAAGGCCTGGTATTTCGTTTCGATCCTGGTAATTCGGGCGAGGGGGGACGCTGTTTTTTGGGTCGTGAGGACCATGGCCGAAGAAACATCCACCAGCTTCTCCAACAGCTCGGGACGGATGCGGCGGATATGATGCTGGACCAGATAGTTATTTTGATCGGCGGCGGCACCCACAATCGCATAGTCCACCAGACCGGATTGCAAGTCAAAGACGGCGCGCTCCAAGGCGGAAAACCACTCGGGAATTCCGGGGTAGGTCATAAAATAACGGCCGGTAATACCGAGTGTGGCCGAGACATGGTACAGCGGCATATTGGGTAGACATTTGAAGGTTAGGAGCGGGTTCATGGCATTGAAGCTGTCGGTCGAGGACTTCTGCATATCCAGCATGCCATCGGTTTGGGACAGCTCTGCAATCTTTTGCAGAGGTTTATCCTCGAAAGGCAGAATGCCCACACAAAGATAGATGCCGGTGCGATCGTGATAGTTCGGGTCCACGATGTTTGCCATGGTCCATGCCTGATGGCAGGCCAGCAGCGCCAGCGAATCCTGCTTGGAAAAAAACTTGGAGGCCTTGCGATCTTTTAACACTGTTCCAAAGTCGATTTTAGTGGCACGATTGGGGCACGCACTCCAGGTCATCCCCTCGGGAATGACCTGGCCGAAGCCCAGAATATTTATGTCTGTGGGGTTTATCTTAGAGGAGGACAATTTTTTATCTCCTTCGTCCAGACGCGATAAATATCTTGTCGTTGTTTTTTGATGTTGTCGGTATTGATGGGGGCCATTTGAAAGTTGATTTTGCCGGTGGCGCGAACCTCTTCCCCGCACTTGGCACTGACACCCATGCGGGCGGCGTCTTCCAGCAAGGATTCAATTCTGGCCTCATAGGTGAGAACTTCACCGGGGGTGGTCGGCCGGTAAAATTTCATCTTGTCCACCTGGACCAAAATGGCGCGGACAATTTTGTCGTCGGTTTTGTTAAAGGTCACCTCCAAAATCAGCCCGGCCAGCTGCGCCAGCCCTTCGATGATCATGGCGCCCGGGAGGACCGGGAAGTCGGGAAAATGATCATGGAGAATTGGCTCAGTCAAAGTGACGGCCTTGAGTCCTCGGGCATACTCACCTGGGACGACTTCGGTTACCTTATCAACGAGAAAGTATCTCACAGCAAACCTCCACTAGAGAGCACCGTCCAAAAGAACAGACTGCCCGGTCACATAGGTATTTTCATCTAAAAAATAAGTTATCACATTGGCGACTTCTTCCGCTGTTCCCAGGCGCCGAAGGGAGCAATGTCTCAGATATTCGCGTTTTAATTGATCTGAGATTGAGGCGGAAGCGCCATTTTCCAGCATTCCTGGATCGATCGAGTTAACTTTAATATTGAACTCACCCAAATCCTTTGAGAGGGATTCCACCAATCCCCTGGTGCAGGATTTGGTGGCGGCGAAGGCCACGGGGGTGTTGACCGCCTTGTGACCAATGAGAGAGCCCGTGATGACGATATTGGGATTGGCGGCCTTTTGCAGAAAGGGAATCGTTTCCTTGATGGCCAGGTAGGTTCCTTTTCCGTGGACGTTAAAGGCCTCTTCCATCCAGGCCGATGATTCCTCTTCTGTGCCTTCAAAAGATCGGTAAAAGTTCAGGCGTTCGGAGTTGCCCTTTTTAACGGACGGGGGCATTCGTCCCACCGTGATGGCCACGCCATCAAGGGGAGAAGAGAGATTTGTTAAAGACTCACGGAGGGCCTTGCGACCTTCGCTGCTTCTCACATCACAGGAGATCCAGGTGGCCTGTGACAGTGCCGAATTATTTAAGACTGCCTGATTGGTGTGATAGGTGGCCATCACCTTATGGCCCTCATTCAAAAGACTTTTGACCAGGGCCTGGCCCACAAAACCTGAGCCACCGATAACCAGAAATAACTTGCTCATAGGCCACCATCCATGATGATGGTTGAGCCACTCATATAGCTATTCTTGCTTGAAACTAAAAAGGCCACGAAGCGCGCCACCTCATCAAAGGTGCCGGGTCGGTGAAGCGAAATTTGCTCCATGAACTCGACATATTTATTTTCGGGAATTCCCTTGGCCACACCACCGTCCAAAATGCCCGGGGCCAGACAGTTGACCTTGATCTGATAGCGGCCGACCTCTTTTGCCAGGGCCTCGGTAAAGCCGATGACGCCGGCCTTCGAGGAGCAGTAGTCGATGGGAGCCGCGAGAAGACGGGCGCCGGCCAGCGAGCCAATATTGAGAATATGTCCTTGGCGATTTCTGATCATGTGTTGAATGACCGCTTTTGTAGTCAGGTAAACCCCTTTCAAATTGGTGTCGAGGGTGCGGTCCCACTCGGCCTCTTCCATCAGCGCCAAGGGCAAAAATTCGCTGACGCCGGCATTGTTGATCAGCACGTCAACTGATTTCCATTCCTGCATTAATTTTTTGACCGCCTCAATCAGGCCCATCTTATCAGTGGCACTGGCCTTCATGGCAATGGCCTTTTTTTGCGTGAGTGCTTGAACCATTTGCGCGGTTTTGTCGGCCTCTTGGTCGCTATTTGAATAGGTAAAAGCAACCTGAGCGCCACACTTCGCCAGCTCAAGCACGATGGATCGGCCTAGCCCACGGGAGCCGCCGGTCACAATGACCTTGCAATTTTCAAGGTTAATTCGCATAAAACGCCCAAAAAAAAACTTGTCTAGCTTATTGATAGCAGGGAGACATATGGCGGGCAACATTCCCTGTAAAATCTTTATGCCAACTATTCAATAGATAGGCGGAATTGTAGCATGATATTCTTATTCATTAAAATAGGCGGTTGTATATGGTGAATTGTTGTGGGGATTCGACTTTTAAAGACAAAGAAGATCGTCGTGGCGCATTTTTTTCGGCCGCCCAATCCATCTGTCCCAAGTGTCGCAAGACCATTCAGGCCAAGATTATTTTTCGCGATGATCAGGTGGTTTTAAGCAAGCGCTGCCCCCAGCATGGCGAGTTCGATGCCCTCCTCTCCAGCGATGTCAACTATTGGGTCAAATCTCTTTCCTACACCAAACCCGGTACCATTCCCAAGAAGTTTTCCACGCCCGTTGATAAGGGTTGTCCCGATGATTGCGGATTATGCGCCGATCATGAGCAGCATACCTGTTCACCCATTATCGAGATTAGCAATAAATGCGATCTCGAGTGTCCGATTTGCATTGTGTGGAATCAGAATAATTACAATATGGAGTTAAGTGAGTTTCGGCATGTGATAGACGGTTTAATTGAGCGCGAAGGTTCACTGGAGCTTTGCCTCCTGAGCGGCGGCGAGCCAACCTTGCATCCGAAATTTTTCGAGCTGGCGGAACATGCTCGCTCGCGCAAGGAAATTAAACGGGTTTTAGTCTCGTCCCATGGACTCAAGATCGGCCGCAGTGATGAGTTCGCCCGTCGATTCAAAGAGGCCGGTTTATATTTGTCGCTCCAGTTTGACTCACTCAGTGACGCCAACTACCACGCCATTCGCGGAGAAAATTTGCTTGAGGCCAAAATGGCCTGCTTGGAAAAATGCGATAAATACAAAATTCCCACGATCTTTGTTCCGACAATCGCCCGCGGATTTAACGATGAAGAGGTCGGAAAGGTTGTGAACTTTGCCTTGTCGCAAGATTATGTTACCTCTGTCACCATTCAGCCTGCCGCCTATACCGGTGCCGGGGGTACCGCCTTCCCGCAGGACCCGATGAAGAAGCTGACTCAGGTGGATATTCACAAGCTGCTTGAATCGCAAACAGACTGGTTGAAGAAGGAAGACTTCTTACCAATCCCTTGTTCGCATCCAAGTTGCTACACCGCCTGTTACGCCTTGGGTGTTGGAAAAGATAAATTTGTGCCACTCACGCATTTTGGGGATGTGGCGATTTACCTCGATGCCCTCACCAACCGTGCCATTTTAGGTTCTGGCATGGATGATAAGGCCCAGCAGCTCATTCAGGATGCCATTTACAATCTCTGGTCGGCCCAGTCAGTGACCGTGGATACCGAAAAGGTTCTTGATTCCCTTAAGTCGATCCTGAAAGAATATCAGGTTGCGGATAATATGGGTCAGGAGCAGCTTTGGAAATTGCAGGAAACCAAGATTAAGGCCATTTTTGTTCACTCTTTTATGGACGAAAATGATTTTGATATCTCACGCATTCGAAAATGTTGCACTCATTACGCCCTTCCCGACGGTCGCCTGATGCCGGGGTGTGCTTATAACAACGTTCATCGCTTCAACGATAAACGTTTGGGGATGTCCAAGGTCGCGGCCCCTGCCCGCAAAGAACTGACTTAAGGCCGAGGCATGGGAAAGATAACACGACTACTTCTGGTCCACTCCTCGCATTACGATGATCAAGGCAAGGTGGTGAGGGCCGATCGGCTGATTGATAAGCTTTCCGTCGCCAATGTGGTTCACTCCGCCCTCCCGTATCTGGCCGCCTACGTCTCTCCCGAGATTGAGATGGAGCTGGTTGAGGATTGCTTTGAAGATGTGAACTATGATGACCCTGCTGAGGTTGTCGCCATTTCCGCTCAGGTCATGCAGATTCGTCGTGCCCTGGATCTTGCCGCGGAGTTTAGAAAGCGCGGGAAAATTGTTCTTATGGGCGGCTATCTGGCCAGTATGCATCCCGACCTGGTTGCCCCCCATGTGGATGCCTTGTGCATCGGTGACGGGGATCAGGTTTTTCCCCAGATGCTGAAGGATATTGAGAACGGTAGCTTGAAAAAAATCTACCAGGGCACCTCGGAAGTTCCGTTGGATAATATTCCCACGCCTCGCTATGATCTGATAAAAAAAGATCGTACGGTGCTCTATCCCATTCACGCCACTCGCGGTTGTCCATTTAAGTGCGACTATTGCTCCATTATTCAATTTCACGGTCATACTTATCGCCATCGCCCGGTGGCACATGTGATCCGCGATATTAAGGCCGCCAAGAAACATTCGCTCTTAAATTTGATTTTTTTTAGCGATGACAATTTGATGGAAGATTTTGAATACGCCAAGGAGCTCTTTCGCCAAATGATTCCCCTCAAAGTGGTTTGGGGAACCCAGACCACCATCAATATTCATAAGGACCGTGAGCTGTTAGAGCTGGCCTATAAGGCCGGATGTCGTTGGGTGGCGCTAGGGATGGAGAGTCTCTCCCAGGCCAATTTGAATCAGGTGAATAAAGGTTTCAACCGCGCCGATAAATTTGCCGAGCAAATCGCCCAAATTCAGGACGTCGGCATTGCCGTTCATGCGCTGATCATGTTCGGTCTGGAGCAGGACACTCCGGCGGTTTTTGATGATACTTTGAGATATCTGGAAGAGTTAAATATTACTATTGCGGAATTCTTTATTAACACGCCATACCCCGCAACTCCCGCCGGCAGACAGGCCTTGCAAAGTGGCGTTATCATCGACGGCGATCTCTCGCATTATCGTGAAGGTTATGTGGTCTTTAAACACCCTCATATGGACGCCGAGACAATTATGAAAAATTTCTGGCGCGTCCTGCGGGAATTTTACTCCATTAAAAATATTCTGCGCCGCTGGCTCAAGTCGACCTACAAAAATAAGATATACCATCTCACCAATTCATTTTATTATTGGCTTAAAATCAAGCGCAATATTGTTCCGGTTTACTTCGGGGCGGGGAATCAGAAAATTGACTAAGTACGATGATCATCATTGGAAGCTCGATTGGGTAGGAGAGTGGTTTCCGATTATTCGTTCCTTTGGGGAATTCACGGATATTGTTTATCTGAAATGTTCCTTGTCTGGTGAGGTTGAAGATGTCTATTACCTCGATCACGGCCAGTATGACGGGGTGGGTGCCTTTCAGGCGCTCTTGGAAAGGCACCAATGCGCCGGTGCCGCCTATCGTCCCCAGACAGAGGTTCGGCCCAATCTCTTTTGGCAATGTCTGGGATTTATAAAATATTTTCTTGAGTCCGGCGCGAATTCGGTCAATTGGAAGAGGCGCGAACACTCGGTGTCAGGCAGAAAAATGGTGCCACGTTTGTCCGTGCTGAGTGTAGAGCAAACCAAAAAGCTTATCGAACAAGTTCGCTCGCATAATGTCACCTTGACCGCCTTCATCCTCCAATGCCTGGATGAATGTGTGCGTGGCCTTTTACAAAATGAGCAGAAAAAAAATCTTTGGCTGATTCCCGTGAATATGCGCGCAGGATTGAAACGTAAAAATCCCTACAGCAATCATGCCAGCTATATTTCAGTCGGCCTCAATCCAAGGGGTGAGGTGGCGGTGGTCGGTGAAAAATTAAAGTTCGGATTAAAAATTGGCTATCACTGGGCGGCCTGGTGGGGGATTTTGCTTGGACGTATCGTCGGCCTAAACGGGATGCATCGTTTGATGAAAAAGTATCACGATAAAAAACATTCCTGGACCGGCACCTTGAGCAATCTGGGAGTCTGGTCTCACCCCAATTCCACTCACACCTGGGGCTTTTGTCCGCCTCTTTCCAAGTCCCATCCCGTTGCCGTGGGGCTTGTCACCTGGAATGGTCAGCTTTCAATCGCTCTGCAGGTTCACCCTTCGCTCGACCAAGATTCTACCTATGCGACACAATTGCTGGAAACACTGACTCGCGCCGTTTTGGCCTGTTAAGGAAGGTAGACGCGCTCAGGGCGCATCATGATCCCGCCTTGGTTGAAAAAATAGCGATCCAGATAATCTTCCTGCACCACCTTAAGCTGTCGAATTTTATTTTCCAAGGCCTGCCACATGGCGATTTTGTAGTCATCGGGACATTTCAGCAAGAGGCCGACCCATTGGGTGATGGCAAAGCCTCCGCGCACAATCGCCTCGGGCAAAGCGACCTTATAGAGCTTAAGCAGGTTGATGCGCTTGCCGTTGACGCGTAGATTGGACACCTTATATTTTTCCCCATATTTCCCTTCACCTGCCGGAGTGGCATCGAAGGTGATGCCTGAGACGTAAAGGGGGAGTCCTAGGCGCATGACCACGCGAAAGACCAGGGAAATCCACAGGCCGCGCACACGGGTGGAGTAAACGTTGTAGCCATACTTTTTATCAAATTCAAAGGTGCGCGGATTGGAATTGTAAAGGTCGCGCCGGGTAATATCTTTGTTGGTGGGATAGTTGCTGCCGGCCAAGGCCTCGGCGTTCACGGCGAAGTCTCCGTCGATGGCCTCGCGGATGGCATCATTTAAGACGAACTGCCAAACCAGCTTATTGCCACCCATCTGAGGCGTTTTTAGTTTTGAAACTCCAACCACCTCCGTCAACCAGCCTGCGCCAAAGAGCACATCCAGAGCATCGTTGGCGTCGGCGATGCCCTCTTCAATCGCGGAATCTTTATAGGCCGCTTTCACGGGAATGAGTTGATAGGAGGCCACGCGCACAGATTTCTTGATCGGATCATAATCGAGAATCAGCTGCCCAAGCCATTCAAGATGATTGCCGGCCTGGACAATCCCGATGCGTTTGTTGCCTTTGCTCTGAACGTATTCGACACTGAAAAGTCTGTCGTGGCTGTGCCCGCCGACAATAAAGTCAACCTCAGGAACCTGCTTGGCGATCTTGCGATCTTTCGAGAGGCCTACGTGGGTCAGCGCGATGACCACCTGATTGCCCCGCGCCCGCAGCTCTCGGGCATATTTTTGAGTGGCCTCAATCTCATCACTGATATCGCCTTCCTCAATGCGCCACTTGTAAAGCACATCATTAAGAGTTGGTCCGACCACACCCACTTTCACGCCATTCACAACCGTTTCCCAGTAGGGTTTTATTTTTTGATTAATGTGTTTATATTTTTTGTCCACATGGAAGTTGGCACCCAGGAGCTGAAAGCTGGTGGGGACGTCCCGCATGATGGGTTCGAGATCCCGCGCGCCCATGAGGTAATCATGATTGCCGATGGTGGAAACATCGAAGCCAACTTGTCCGTGAATCTGATAGGCCCGCTTGCCGCGATCGGCGAGATAATAGATGTTGCCCTCAAGAAAATCTCCCGCGTCCATGGCGATGGTGCCGATGCCGCGCTCGTGACCCCACTGGCGCAGCTCGGCCAGCTGCACCTTAAGCTGGGCGTATCCCCCGAGATCCGGTTGGTGAGGGGCATGCTCTAAGTGAGAGTGAATGTCATTGGTATGCAAGATCTGAATGAGCGTGGCATAAGAGGGAGCAGCGAAGAGGAGTAAACAGAGGAAAAAAATGCCGTATAGATTCCTTATACACCCGGTACTTTTCATATCGACCATCCTTAGTCAGAAAAGTTTTTAGCGTTCCCCAAACGGCGAGTTCACCCATGAACACGCTTAACTTAGGTTTCTGCATAACCTGTGCCGGCCTTAAGTCCTTGGCATTTGGTAGCAACCTAGTGGGGAGATCGGGCGCAAAGTGACTATTTGGGGCCGAAAGAAGTGTCATTTTCGAACTGCCCAATCTTTTGACAGTCGAACGGCCACGTCGACAAAGATTGAGAGAAAAGCCTCTTGAAAGCTCAAACATTTGGCCCTTATCTTGCAATTTTATCGTTATCTTATGGAGTAAGTTATGTCGAAGATTCTTGTGATCTCACTGGTTGTCCTCAGTTTTCTTCTCGCCTTCAACAGCTTCGCCCAGGACCTGGCAGACACCCTCGGAGGCGTTTTAAATAAGTCATCCTTAGATGAGATAACCAAGTCCAAAGAAACTCTCAACAAGGCCACGCTGCTTCATCTGGGAGTCAATTCTAAGCGCGCCAGGATTCAGCTTTTGGCCGAGGCCAAGGAATATGTTTTTGTGACTGTACCTTACTGGTACGGTGATGATGAGGGCAAGGTGATCTATAAGGAGCTGAAGGCCTTAAAGGAACGCAATCCCCATATTGATATAAAGATCATGGTGGACTGGACCTCGCCGGCCTCAACCGGTGATTTTTTTGCCAGTAAGATGTATCTCAAACTTAAAAAATTAATTGGCAGAAGGAACATTGTTCAATGGAACAAGTTTTGGAACTTTCGTGGTTTTTCCTTCAAGCTCTCCGAGAATCGCATTCATGACAAGGTCTTTGTGGTTGACGGTGAAAAGCTGGTGATGGGAGGGATGAACATCGGCAACGAGTATCTGCAAGGCGGATTAACCAAAGTTGGCTGGCATGATACCGATATTTTATTTGAAGGCCCTGCCGCCCAGGTGGCGACGAAAGTTTTTCTTAAACCGTTTCTTCTGCAAAAACATCTCGACCGGCTGGGCGGGAATTTCCCTATCGACCCGATGATGCAGCTCAAGGTTCTGCATTATTATTTTTACTACGATATCGCCAGAATTCCCTATCTGCCCGCCAGCTTTTTAAGAAAAGAAAAAGCGGTTGAGCTTCCCCTGGGAGATTTTTTAGGTAACTCGCGCTATTTTCCAATCTTGAGTGAGACGCCCGAGCAAAGCACACCCGTGAGATTGATCTATGATAATCCCTTTGTGGATCGCAAGCTGGTGCAAAAAAAGATTGTCCATTTTTCCAAGACCCTCGATACTCTGGATTTTATTCTTCCCCAGGCCAAGCACACCATGCGGGTCTTTATCCCTTATCTGACCTTGTCGGATCGGATGATTAAAACCCTGCAAACGGCTGCCACGCATCTCAAAGTTCAAATTATCACCAACTCTCTTAAAAGCCATGACCTGGGAAGGTTCAACTATTATGCCGCCCTTCCCTCCATTCAAAAGCTGGTCAATGCCGGCGTCGAGGTCTACGCCTGGCAGGGACATACCGACTTAATTGAGTTTGAGAAAAAGAATGACTGTAAAATTGACAACTATTGGCCGGGACGCACGCTTCACACCAAAGCGGTCATCCTAGATCGGTCGGTGGCTATCCTGGGCTCCAATAATATGAATGTGCGAAGTGAAAAACATAACTCTGAAATCATGGCGCTGATCCGCGATCCCGAAATCGCCAAGCAGCTGGATGATATTTTTGAGTATGACCTGGACAAGGCCGAAACGCGCTCTTTAAGTTGCGGCGGAAAAATCTTTACCAACCGCCCCCCGCGGGTGCTGCCTATCACCAAAGAATATTTGGATAAAACGGTGCACGGTTTGAAATTCAAAATTTTTCCAAAACTCTACGACTTTATGTAATTAGGATTACGAATTTCGAAAAATCCTGATAGAATGTCCGCTTATGCAGAAGAACAGGCAGATTCCCATCGTTATTTTTATCCTCCTCTTGGCCTATATGGGAAAGCTCTATTTTTTCCCCAGTGAATTTGACACCGCCAAGGCCCATATTGCCACTTTAACCAAGTTGGCCAGCTTTGAAGGAACCTTGCAACCTCTTGCCATGCTCTCCAGGCTTCAGGCCATTAAAGAGGCCGTGACACCGGATTTGGTTGTCGACCTCTCGGAATTTGTCTCAACTGCTCATCGTCAGGAGATTACTCAAACGGCTTATTCCTTAAAAGATTTAGAAACCTTCGCACCCATGTATTTTAAAACGTTTGAAAGCATCGAAGTTCTTACCAGGGATGTAAAAAGAATTAGCGCGCGGCAGTTTCAGCTTGTGGTTATCGGACGTGGCAGAACATCGGAGAAAAGTTTTGATGATGCCTATATGTTCGTGGTCAATTTTAATCAGGAGTGGAAGCTCAGCGAAGTTAAAGTTATGGCCCCTCCTACACACTAAAGAAGTGATTCCATGAAAAAAGTTTTAATTTTAGGTGCGACCGGTTTGGTGGGGCAGAATTTGGTGAAAATCTGCTGTGCCTCCGAGGCCGTGAGCGTGGTCAAAATCTTTGTTCGAAAAAAACTTTCTGACGAAGACAAGATCAAATTATTTGGCACGCTGGAAAAAATTGAGGTTCATCAGATCGACTTTGACCTACTCTCCAGCGTCGAACAGCATATCCACGGAGATATTGTGCTTAGTGCCTTGGGCTCAACCATGAAGAAGGCCAAAACCAAGGAACATTTTTTTCATATCGATCATGATTACAATGTTTCGTTCGCCACGCTGGCCCACAAAAATGCCGTTAAGGTCATGGGGATTGTTTCTTCGGTTGGGGCCCAGCAACAAAGCCCCAGCTTTTATTTGAAAACCAAAGGCATGATTGAAAACGATTTGGCCAAGATGAACTTTAAAAAATTTGTTGCCGTTCGCCCCTCCTTTCTCATCGGTGAGCGGGGTGATCATCGCCTCGGTGAGAAAATTGGCATCGGTGTGTTTAAAAGTTTAAGGCCGATGATGTTCGGAGGCCTCAAAAAATATGCACCTATCACGGCGGCAGAGGTGGCCCAGGCCCTCGTTGACCTGTGCCTGACTGATCAACTACCTCAAAATGGACTCGAGTTTGAACGCAAGGTGATACTCGCATGACATTTTTTGGCCGACTTATTTCCCACCTTTACCGGCGTCCAAATGAGCTTGATTCCATGATCACAAAATCGGCCTTGCGCGGTCGTTGGCTCATTTTTATCGCGATGACTATGGTGCTTGTTGTTCCACTCTTTATCTCGCTTTTTTTGAACATTGTTCAGTGGACAGACTTTGCCGCCGAAGTTTCACTGCCACGCTCTCAGTGGACGGTGCTTTATGAGCAGACACCCGGCCCCTGCGGCGCTGACGCTTCGCTGACCCCAGATTGTCTGGGCAATCCGTCGAATCCAAGTCTTTGGGCCAGCCTTATCACTCGTGCTGATCAGCAGGCGCATAAGGCCCGCGTCTTTGCGCGGGAAGGGAAGGAGTATTGGGTGGGCGTGTCTCTGACTCCCGAGCAGATGCGAAATGCCTTCAACGCCCAGGCAAACTTTTTAGTTCTGGGTGAGATCGTTGGCTCCTATCGCATCTGGGTGAATGGCAAGCAACTCATGACGGGAGAACGGCACGATACTGAACCCATCGCGCTGCAAATTCCCCTGACGTGGTTTGCAGAGAACCAACCAGTACGCCTTGCCATGTGGATTGTCAGAACCACGGATATGAACGATGCCCCCGATCTTCTCGAAGATGCCCAGCGCCTGGGACTGACCACAAAGGCCGGTACCACCAACTGGAAACGCTATTATAATTTCTGGTTTAATTCCCGTCCGCTGGTTTTTCTGGCGCTCAATTTTTTGCTGGGCTGGTTATTTTTTGCCATCTGGTCGGTAGCCCCGGAGAAGACCGAATATTT
This sequence comes from Bdellovibrionales bacterium GWA2_49_15, assembly GCA_001769855.1. Taxonomy (GTDB): domain Bacteria; phylum Bdellovibrionota; class Bacteriovoracia; order Bacteriovoracales; family Bacteriovoracaceae; genus GWA2-49-15. Next base: position 194,958 of record MEPP01000011.1, read on the forward strand.
TTATATTGCGGTTTTGGCCATGACCTTTGCTCTCTTTCAAATGCGTTACGTGGAACTATATTACATGACCATGAATCGCCAATTTGTAAACTCCCTTGGCCTCTCCATGGCCATTCTCTACGCCTTTGCGGGGATGTTGGCGGGCCTTTCTTTTGCCCGTTTTCGCCCCCTGATTTTGAAATGGGCCTTCTGGCTGTGTATTGGACTTTGTCTTTCCCAGCCATTTTTAGTGAGCACTATCCGAATGCCAATCCACGCGCACTATTGGATGGGAAGTATTGCCGATGTCACGACTTTTCTCGGCGCGCTGGCATGCTACCTGCAGGCCTTTTATCTCTATCAAAATCCCGAGGATCGCCTGAGGCTGCGCCTGCGCCTTCGCCGGCTTCTTATGTTTGGCACAGGTTTGCTCTTCATGATCGTGCTCAATCAAGTCAGCTTTGCCGGCGGTGCCCCTACTTTTCTCAAGATGTTTTTAGGCAAGTCCGGACCGTTTTTTCTGCTGCTCTCTTTAGGACTCATTGCTCTTTCGGAATATCGCTCACAAACCGCCCTCGCCAAAGGCATGCCCATTTCAAAATTTCATCGTCTGATTCCTCTGCCTGATTTCGTACGAGGCGCCATATTAAATGTCGACCTGAAAGGCTCTGAGAAAATTTCGCGCCAAGGTGCCAAGCTCGGCAAGGCCGGTGATCTTTTGGAAACCTGCCTTTCTCACATGTGGATGGCGGTCAGCCAAAATGGCGGAATCGTTTTGCAGACAGAAGGGGACGCCCTCCGTGCCATCTTTCCTGCGGGTGAGCTGGAGGCCCCAGTCGAAGCCGCTTTTCGGGCGGTGGATACCATGAGACGAAATTTGATGGAGCTGGAACAGCGTTTTGTCGCCCAGGGCATGGCCGACATGGTTCCCAAATCCGGCATCCACTTTCGCGGTGCCATTGTCTTGGGCGAGATTCGACCCATCTGGCAATCCTACGGTGGCGCACGCCTGGCAAGTTGGGCCGAGACGGGGCATTCCAATGTGTTAATCGAGGTTTCACGTCTTCTGGAGATGGAGCGTGAGGTGGCCCCGGGCGATGGCAAGAGCTCAAGCATTGTGATTGTGCCGCAAGAACTGAAAAAAAACACACCTACCATGAGCTTAATGGGGCAATGGCTTTTTGAGTCTCGGACTCTTCTGGGCAAGCACGGCACACCCTATGAGGTCGCGGCCTATCAGGTTAACGAAATGGACCTGGCACCTTTCGAGAGCTGATCGTGCCTTTCAGATTTTTTGTATCTTGGGCAAATCAAAGCAGCTCACCATCTTATTGGAAAATCTCAGCTGAAACGGATGCTCTTCCAGTCCCAGATTTTTCAGCACGTTGCCCGAGGGGGTGTTGTGGAGCTTGAGATATTGACGGTCGGGAATCTGGGGGCCTTTGAGCAAGAGCCCCATATGCTTGATCACATTAAAGTTGCCCTTAAAATGGGTGGCGCTTTGGAGAAATTCCTGGCCGCGTTTGGAGTAAAGATTGGCACTGACATCAAAGTTGGTCGGCTTGCCCGTGGTGGGCACCTGTAGCTCATAATAGGTTTCCCCGGTGCTTTCTTTGGCCTCCACCTGGCAGAGGTCACTTTTCACCTCAATATTAATTTCCTGCACCACCTTGGGCAGTCCCCAGATTTTTTCGCCCCTGATTTGATTTTCCAGCGAGGTCACCGGCATGGAAAAACAGTAGTAACCAAAATTTTTAAACAGCGGCAGGATCATGGGCAGAACCGGCACATTGACCAGCGGATCGATCAGCACCGGAATGGTCATGGCGATTTCGTTATACGGAATGACGCCTAAAACATTGCGGTAAATGTAATTGGAAAACACCACCAGCGAGCGCCCTTTTCCCATGGAGATAGGTTGCATCTTGGGATTCGGCATCAGCTCGCGCGCCTTCTTATGGGAGCAGAAAAAAATGCCAATGGCGCAGGTAACATCACCATAAAAAGTTGGAAACAGATAATCTTTTGCAACCGTGGAATTGAGCTGCAAGGGGGCAGGCGCGTGGCGAAGCTGAAAGCGCGAGTAAAATTCATCGCTAAAGGCCTCCCTATTATTGAGAAGCTCGGGACCGATGTTTAAATTGGTTTTCATTCTTTATCCTTTTAAAATCAGGTGCTATCTATAGATTATGCCCAAGGTCGCCTTAAAAAGTAAGCCTGTTATTTCTTCACGATTTTCTCCATTCCTGGACAGAGTAGACCTCTCTGGAATATGAGAGAGCAAGGATTTTAAGATGCCATGCCGTCGCCTGATCATTCTTTTCTCATTCTTGCTACTCTCAGCATTGGCGCGCTCGGAAGAGTTAGGCCCGGGCCTTGAGCACAGCGAAGTCAAACGCAGCTCAATTAACATGCACCGTCTGGCGGCAACCCCGGAATCACCCGTCGCGCTCAAGATCATCTACAATGAAGGTGCCTATCAGGATTCCCAGGCCCGCCAGGGTTATGGTGGAATCCGCCTGCCCGAACTGATGACGGCTCCCCAGTTCCAAAATGTTCTGGGCGTGGTCAATGGGATTGTGTTTCGGCCGGCTTCAATCGGACGTGGTTATGAGACCCACGGGATGCTCCTTGCGGGAGAAAAAATTCACACTTTGCCTCAGTATCTAGGAGCGGGAATTCAGTCTTTTATCATCTGGGATGCAGTTGGGCGGCCTCATCATCTGCGGCTCCAGCTTAGCGCTTGTCCACGCGTTCTCTGTAAGGTGGCCATCCTGGCTTCGGTGCCGGCCCTGTCTCCGAGCGAGGCGGAGCTTATTACCAGCGCCAAAAGTGCGCTGGAACTCGTGCAGGCCTTGCAGCAAATTTTTCCCAATCTCAAGCTTGGATTTCAAAGTAACATGGAAATTTCCAGTGGCGGTGAGTGGAGCCGCTGTAATCCCAGCGCTCCCAATTGGAAATGTGAGCGCGCCCCTCGCACCCTTTTATGTTTTCAAGCTGACGGAACCACCGCCTTTTACACCACGGCCCCTGCCTTGGTGCATGACTTGGCTGTCGCTTTGGCACCTGACTGTCGCTTTCTCTACAACCTCGATGGGGGCGGCTCGACCCAGATGGGAATTCGCGCTCTCGATCAGGAATTTAAAATGGTGGATGGCCGCTCCGGCGGATATCGGCAGGTGGAGCACTATTTCGGTTTTTCGCTGTAGGGTTTAAACAACTTCAAAAATCTCCCCAGACCATTGGCCTCAAGCTCGGCCTTGGGAATAAATTTTAAAGAGGCGGAGTTAATGCAAAAGCGTTTATGGGTCGGGCCCGGTCCGTCGTCGAAGATATGGCCTAGGTGCGCGCCTTCTTTGGTATGAACCTCGGTGCGCCTTGTGCCGTATTTTTCATCAACCTTGGTTTCCACATCGCTTGTCTCCAGGGTCTTGGTAAAGGACGGCCAGCCCGTGCCGGAGTCAAACTTATCCAGCGAGCTAAAAAGCGGCTTGCCGCTCACCACATCCACATAAATTCCTTCCTCATGGTTGTTCCAGTAGGCATTTTGAAATGGCGGCTCGGTATCCTCCTCGCAGGTGACCTTGTAGGCCATGGGGGATAACTTTTTTTTCAACTCTTCTTTTTGAACAGTCATTTTGTGTTCTCCGCTTTGAGCATATGAGATTAGCGCAACTGTAAAGATAATCGCGAGCCGTCGACAAAACATCAAACTTCTTTCTCCTTGAAACAGTAGGAAATAGTGTTGCCCAATCCCTGACTTATTATAATTTTTTCTTCAAGCCAGGTCTTGATCCAAATCTTGGCGTTGGATGATTGAATCCTATATATCGCTTCGACATCTTCTCGCGTGAATTCTAATTTATAGCGTCTCAGATACTTGGAACGATGTGACAACGAATCATTCATGGGAAGCACGAGATGGTATTTATGGTAATCAGAAAAATGATAGATGTTATTTTCCAGGGTAATTTTGAATCCCCATTTACGTAGCTGGGTCACCAGTTTGCTCATTCTTTCTTCCCCACATGCGGGGTCTTGAAAATTTTGCCGGTAAACATAATCGGCCAGGGCGAATTTATGGATTCCTAAAGACCCCGATGCGATGATGGCGTGAAGTGCTCTGGTTTGAATTTCTGAAAGGCAGATAAATTCTTTTTTCTCATGTATGAGAAGAATGCCTGAGTATAAATCCAACACCGGTTTTTTTTCACGATGGTAGAAAAAATCGCCCTTGAAATATTCCTGAGCATGAATTTTTCCTTCACTTATCCACCAGCAGTCATTGGCCGTCTCGTTGTACTGTTCTTGGTACCAAAACATGAGTGGCCGGTCTTTGAGCCTGTTCCATCGTCTCCCGGACAGATATGAATACTCATGATCGCAAGGGTGACAGCGGAGAGCAATTTTTTTGGAAAGATCAAGCTCATAACTCGGCAATCTTTCTAGAAAATAATAAATCGCGAGACTGTAACCGGGGGCGGTTGTGGATTGGCCGATGGTGGCGAGACCATCCTGTAAATAATCGCAAGCTTGTTTGAAGTTGCCCTGGGCGAACTCGAGTGCACCTCGACAACGCAACAGAAAAGACTTTTCTCCTCCTGTATTACCCTCAAGAAAATGCGCCGAGGCGATGAAATCAAGCTCGGCCTTTTTAAAATCTTTCATGAAATAATAGATCTCACCCCGCCGAGATAGTGCGATGGCCTTCCAGAGAGTTTCTTTTTCCGCGCATAAATTAAGAACCTCAGAATAGAAATTTAGGGCAAGATCAAGCTGGTTGAGGGCGGTCGTGGCCCTCCCCATCGTGGCACAGGAAAATTTATTTTTCTCCGCCGCCAGCGCTTTTTTAGCACTCTCAAGGCCCGGAATGTATTCCCGGGCACTAAGATAGTGGTTGCTCAAAAAATAATAATAGTTGGGATAGAGATGCTGAGGATTGAGTCTGCGTTCAGTCATGGCCTCTTCAAGGTTGGTAAAAATTCTTTGGGCCACCCAATGACAGCCGAGCCCTGAGTAGCGATTGGCCAGACTCATTTGCTTTTTTAATTCAAGCTCGGTGCAGATCTTAAGCTCATCCTTACCCAGGACTCGCCCCAGTACGCGTAGCGATTCCTCCCGTTTGCCCAGCCCTTGATAGGCAGAGGACAAAAGGATCTTGTCGTTCCCCTCAACTTTATTGGTCTTCAAAAAACGCGAAAGCGCGGAGGATGCCTTTTTATATTCACCCGCCTCGATCAATTTAATAATTGCGGGCAGCTCGATTGCTTGCGCCATACTATAAGATCATACACTTAGTTCTGTTTTCCTGCCAATTTTTGAAGGCAGTGTCCGGCCCTTTTTCTTCTATAAAACTGCCTGCCTATTCTCGCTATATTTTAAGAAAAGAGTTGAAAGGACGAACTTATGAAAACAAAACAAATACTTGCTCTTACCGTAATGATCTTTTCCATGAGTTCGGTCTCCGCAGAAAGTGACTGCCACGGTCAAGCACCAGGCCCCATCTTGTACAAGCATGGCTTTCTGGCATTGGCGAAACATATGGCGCGTTCGCAGTCCTCGGAAATTATACCCTGTACTCGTGCCTCAAAAAATATGGGAGAACGTCAGGTGGGATTGAAATGCAGAACATCCAAAGGTGTCATTTTCGAATTTGTGAGTGTTTATTCTTTTCCCGGATGGAAAGGACCGGATGGAGTGGTATGGAGTGAGGATTTTTGTGTTGAGTTTCCCGAGGGGTGCCCACTGGACCAGTCTGCGGCCAAAAACGTCTGTAAGGGCCTTCGGGCAAGACTGCCTACGCAGGCAGATTTTGTGCGAGCTGAATCCAATGGATTTCGTGAAGTTTTGCCGAGTAAGCATCAATGGTATTGGACTTCTTCATCACCGTCATTCCTCTCCAAGAAACCCTACGTTTTCGATGCCAATGATGGCACTTTTGCACTCAAGGTCCGAAGAGTTGAGGAAGGATTTCGCTGCGTCACCCGTTGATGTACGGCGGGTGCCTGTACGGCGGGTGCCAGGTGCCTTGTCAATTGAGATCACTGTAAGAATTTTCTTTTCGAAGTAAGTATTTTTTTTGCTTATCTCACGGTCTTGGGGCGAGTGTTTTCTAAAATATTTCTCCCGTAATGGGAATACAGACATCCGCATTTGAGCTTAAAGCACGCCAAGAATTTAGATGGCCAGTTGATGATTGAAACATCCCTAGAGATCAATTCTGGCGTAAATACAAGAGCGAAATTTCGACTAAAAATCTGTGTTATAAGAGTTGAAAATTAGGAGGTGCTTGTGAATTTAAAAAATCTCAAGAATGAAGTGTTGATACAAAATACTAAAAATCTGATCAAAGAAGAAAATCGTATTCTCTCCAGAGTGCTGGCACATTTCTTAGAAATTGAAGCGCGCAAGCTTTATCTTGAACTTGGGTATGGCAGCCTTTTTTTGTTTGCGGTGAAGGAACTTGGATATTCTGAAGCGTCGGCGCAACGACGAATTGAGGCCATGCGCTTTTTGCAAAAGACGCCGGAAGCACGACCTATTGTTGAGAAGGGCAATCTCAATTTAAGCAAACTCTCGCTTCTCGAGCGTTTATCCAAAGAAGCAAAGGGGAGTCATGGGCAAAATGTCGAGGCCCTCAATCTTCTTCAAGAAACAGAAGCAACTTCCGCTGCGGAAGTTGAGGATAAGTTGCGCGGGCATTTCAAGCTGGAGAATAAAAAGCGCGTGATAAGAATCGAAGTTGATGAGCAAACTTACCAACTGTGGATGAAGGCCAAGGCACGTTTACGCGAAGTCAAAGATGCAGCAACCTTAAAAAAGTTGTGTGAGTCCCTAGAAAGCAACGCGGTCACAAAACCTCACACGCTCGTGCGCCAGTCACCGACAACACGGATCGCTGGTACTGTTCTTCGGCGTGAACTTTTACACAAGGCCGAGCATCGCTGTGAGTATGTTAGTCCTATCACGAATAAGCGCTGTGAAAGCGCGCATTTCCTTCAGTGCGATCACGTTACCCCGTACTTCCTCGGCGGAAAAACGGTGCAGCAAAATATGCGCGTTTTGTGTGCCCCACACAATCAGCTTATCTTCAGGCAGTTGGCCTCTGAGGGATGCACATAGGCAACGGGCCCTGCCATCTTTTTGAGGCAGTTCCCGGCCGGTCTTTTTCCGTAAAACTGCCTACGAATTTTCGCTATCTTTTAAGAAAAGAGTTGGAGGAGGGGTCTATGAAAACGAAAATGCCAGTCTTGATTCTTGTATTGCTTGCCACTTTCCTGGCCAATGCCAGTGAAACCGATCGCCTGGCCTGTGATAGCTTTCGCGCCGTTCATGGAGCGCGCTACGAAAAGATTAAGAGATCGGCCCAAGATTTTTTGAGTGTTGCTGGTCCCGACCATCGCGCGAATCAGAGTTTTTTAAAACGAGTACTACCGAGTCTGAAAATACTCACTAAAAAATATAAAAATCTTCTTGATCATCTCGGCCTCGGCGATGATACGGGAGAGATGCGCAAAATTCTGAAGGAAGAATATTCTACGAAAGCTTTAAAGCTGCTTTATGCTGCCGGCCTTTCTGAGAGTATGAATTTGCGAAGTACCCCTTGCGGCGAAATGAGTCGTGACATCTGTCGAATAAACGCTGATGTCTATCTTGTGGGAGATGACGCCCTTCCTTGGAATCCCACGCTCGAATTTAATGTTCAGTATCGACTGTTGGGTGGTAATTCGAGAGATTTCACTCCTATCGGAATTAGCAATATTGAAATCTTAAATGGGAGTACCAATCTCGGCACCGCCTTTGATGCCAAAGTGAGAAGTACCCAGTTGGCATTAGACCAGGGCCTGGCGCGTTCCGAGAGTGAAGCGCGTCTGGAAGGCCGCAGGAAAGAGTTAGAAGAGGCCAAGCTCAAGCAACGTATGGCAAGTCTAACGCGTAAGCAATTCATCGAGGAAGAGTTGACGGTCGAGCAGCGAGCTGCCTGCGGGATGGTGGCAACTGCCTCCAGGTTTAATACCGATCGTATGATTTCCCAGGCCCGTAGTTTGGAACTGCCAACGGCAATGCACACAACCAAGGTAGAGGGAAGTGGAGTTGTTCAAGAGAGATGAGGAGGCGCTGCCATCTTTTTGAGGCAGTTCCCGGCCGGTCTTTTTCCATAAAACTGCCTACGAATTCTCGCTATATTTTAAGAAAAGAGTTGGAGGAGGGGTCTATGAAAACCAAAATGCTAATCTTGATTCTTGTATTACTTGCCACGTCTCTGGTTAAGGCAAGTGAAGTTGACAGACTTGCCTGTGACAGCGTTCGCGCTGTTCACGGAGTACGCTATGACAATATCAAAGAGGAAGCCAAAACCTTTTTGCGTGACGCCGGTCCTGCTCATCTTGCCAATCAAAATCTTCTCAAACGTACGCTTCCACGTTTGCAAGCGCTTACTAAAAAGTATCAGCAACTCGTAGATCATCTGCCGGGCCACGGTGAGATTGAGATGCGTAAAATGCTGGTTCAGGAATTCTTTACAAAGGCCCAAGGGATGCTTCATGCCGCCGGAGTTTCTTACGCCGGCATCTTGCGCTCGTCACCTTGCTCAAACCTGGGTGGATGCAATATTGAAAATGCGGTTATTCTCAATGGTCTCGATTCGCTTCCATGGAGTCCTTCAATGGAATTCAAGGTACGTCATAAGATATCTCGTGATGCCATCAGTATTCCTGAAGAGCACGTTTCACGATTCCTCGGATTCTCGAAAGTTAACCTTCTTAGTGGGACATCAGATATCGGTTCTGCTTTAGATGCCAAAGTGGCTGCCGCTCAACTGGAGTTGGTACAGGCCCACGCTCAAGGCAAGAGTGAAGACGCTTTGGCCTATAAGATAACCAGTTTAGGAGATGCCTGGTCTTATCAGCGTGTTGCCACCCAACCCAAACACCAATTTATTGAGGAGGAACTAACTTTGGAACAGCGTACGACTTGTGACACGACCACGTCTTCGGTAAAAACCGATTCAGAAAAAGTGGTCTCTCATGGTCGCAAGATGATTTCGTTTACGGGCGAGGTCACGCAGGCCCGTTCTGTGAGTTCTGTGCAGAGATAAGGGGCAAAAAAAATTAACTTCGAGGAATCAAAAAACAGCCAAGATGAGTTAGCGATCGGGGAGTGATATTCCAAATCAAGGTTCCCGAAATTTCTTTGCCATCACGGGAAAAGATATAGGTGCGGTCGCGCAAATCGCGGTCCGTACTCATGACCGTATTGGGATCATAGTGTTTTAAGGTGAGCTGGCGGAGGTAACCTTGACTATCCCGTTCAACACTCAGCCCGGTTACCATGGTGACATGATCGTGTACCAGCATGAGGGGAAATTCCCCGCGTCTTAAGTCCTGGTAGATCGAGGTGAGCTGGGCCAAAAGATGGCGATTTAATTTTTGCGGATCGGATAAAGGGCCTTTGAAAAAAAAGGTCCCGCCCTTGGGGAGAATTTCGGTGATGGCCAAGGTGACGTTGTAAGAAAGGGACCGCTGTCTCAAAAGGTCCTCCTGCTCCTGACATAACTGGCGCAAGGAGCTGTAGCCGTCGATGGCAATTTTTCCCTTGCAATCATTGTGATGCAGTCGAACCGCTCGACTGATTCTGGCGCGCAATTTTGCCTTGCTCATTTTCTTTTTTTCCGGCCGAAAGGTGATATGGGATTTGAAGGCCGCCGCCACGCCCATCATGCCCTGGCAGGCCCCGCGTGAATCGGCAACCTGGGCCAAAATGGCGAGATAAGGGTTCAGGCCGGTGTGGCCTTTAAAGCTATCATTGGAAAAACATAAGGAGTCCTCCAAAGCATCAAAGTCGTTGCTCACTTGCTCGGTAAACAGTGTGCGCGTATCAATTTTGTTGTCCCTGGCGTAGGCGAAGGGGAGGAGGGAAAAGGCGCAGCTCAGAATCAGGAAATTCAGAAATATTCGAGTCATTTTTGCCCCCCGGAAAAACCCATTCGACCATACTGCAAAGGCGGATTAAGCAGTATGGAGTATGAATTCTTTACATTGAGGCGGTCAAAAGCGAATCGGTCAAACCGGTAAAGGTATCAAAGGATGGGACGTGAGGGACCTGACCGAATCCATAGCTCACATGAATAAAGGGGATTCCTGCCTCTTTGGCGGAGGTATAGTCACCCATGGTATCTCCAATATAGACAGGGGCCTTCAGTCCATTTCGGGCAGAGATCGTTTTTAAATTTTCACTTTTTCTTTTCCCGGTCCGCCCCCAGGATTCGTAATCTTTAAAGTAAGGATGGAAACCTGAAAACTCCAAAAACGTTTCAATATATCCATCCTGGCAGTTGCTGACGATGAAGATGGGATAGCACCGTCCCAGCTTTTCCAGGCCGTTTTTGACTCCCCTATAAATCGTCCCGCCCAACTTTCTGATGAGCAAATTATCCTCAACGGCGGTTTGTTCGGATAAGACGGCCAGGGTTTGGGAGTCCAGTCCCTTGAAGACTTCGCTAATGCATTCGTGATGGGATTTTCCCGCCACTTTCCTGATGTCATCCGGGACAATCTGCCGAAACTCAATCATATTTCTTTCGAGGACCTTATTCCAGGCAAGGGCACAAGCGGAGCAGGTGTCCCAGAGAGTGCCGTCCAGATCAAAAATGAGGGAATCATATTTCATATTAAAGCCTGGAAGTGATTTGTTTAAAAAACTCCGCCGACCATAGATTTAAAGCGTAGGGGTCTGAGATAAAGGGAATGACGTCTCTCTTGGCCTGGGCCCAGTCGAGGGATTCAAACTTGGCATTCAAGAGTTTTTTTAGTCTGGGGGAATCCAGTTTCTCGCCCAGGGGCAGATGGCCACTTTGGTGCATCTTGGCCTCAAGATAGGGGAGATCCGGCTTGACCTCTTTTTTCATGTACCAGAGGAAATCGTAAAAATCCCGTCCTTTGACCCGTCCGCTTTTGTACTGGCGGCAAAGGACCGCATGCAGTTTTCCGGCAAAAAGCGAAGGCAGCGTCAGAATGCGAAAGCTAAACGGAATGGGGAGCATGAGGAAGGTGCTCTCGGTTTGACCCGGTGGCCGTGGGGGATCAGTATCAATTTCCAATTTAATTTTCAGTAGCTCATTTTTATGGGTGCCCGAACTGGGGTTGCTCAGACCTTCGATGGATAAAAGTAGCTCCAGCGTGTTGGCCTTCAGGAAAGCGGATTCCACCGGCGTTTCCATGTTCTTTATCTGTTTTTCTGTTTTCAAGCTGAGTCCGTAAGTCACGAACTCATCCTCGATGCCTTTGAGATAACTGCTTAAGTCGAAGTCTGGATTTGGGGCCAGCAAGGTGAAATCCAAATCTTCCGAGAAGCGATCAAGTTTGTGAGCGATTCGCAGGGCGGTGCCGCCATAAAAAGCGGCCTTGATAAAAAAATCCTGGCGGGACAAACCGAGCAGGGCAATTTCTTGGATGATCTCTTTTAAAGCATTTTTATAATGCTCGGGAGTCTTGCACTGATAGGGGGCCAGCATTTCCTTGATCGCCTGGTGCATCTCAACTTTTCCTCGTGTTAAGGGCGAGTAAGGCATCGAGGAGAGCGCGGGTACTGGCCCTCTGGTAAACTTTGGATAATTCAAAAAGCAAACCGGTATCCAGCTCTAACAGGTCAGACTCTTCGATGCGTAAATCTTGGTGTAAAAATTCCAAGGCCGCCTTTTCATCTTTGAATTTTTGCAGGTAGGCCAGATCGCAAAGCGCTTTTTCCTTGCTGGCCATGAAAAAGTTTCCCAACTCTGTTTGGTGAAATTTTAATCCTACCGGATAAAGCTCTTTGGCCAGATACTTGTAGTGAAAGGTACCGACCGGCGTGGTGAAATTTTTATCGCGCTTAAAGCAGATGCAGGTGACCGTTTCCACGCGCTCGGGAATCATGCCGTGATAGGACAGGGCATACTCAAAGGAAATTGCCGATGGCCCGTAGATCATGCCCGAGAGCACCTCTTTGGAGTAAGGCCGTTTATATTTTTCGCCGGGAAGATAAAGTCCCTGCTTAATGTGCAGGAGATCGCCGGAGCGGACGAGATTTTTGAGCTTGTCCCGCGCCGCCTTGTGCCCGGAATATAAGCTCAGGAGAAACTCGGTCGTGAGGTAGGGGGATTCTACATTTTGGAGTATTTCTTCCATATAAACTCTGATATATAGAGATATATTCTATATATCAGCATTATATCTTATTTATTAAGCCTGTAAATAGAATAATATTCTATATATTGGATAAAATATCATTTGTCTAGTATATGTATGGGATTATACCAGCAGGAACTTCTACATCGGCTGCAAAAAAGTGTTATTCTCCACCTAATAAAGAAACCAAACCAACGGGAGTTTTATGGCGAGTATCACATTAAAAGGTAACAAGATATCAACCTTGGGCAATCTGCCAGCAGTGGGAAGTACGGCCCCCGCTTTCAAATTGACCAAAACAGATTTGAGTGACGTGACACTGGAGACGTACAAGGGAAAGAGAAAAGTTCTCAATGTTTTCCCCAGCGTCGATACACCCACCTGTGCGGCATCCGTCAGGAAGTTCAACGTTGAGGCGTCTTCCCTGCCCAATACGGTTGTTCTTTGCATCTCGGCCGATCTGCCTTTTGCCTTAAAGCGCTTTTGTGGGGCGGAGGGGATTAATAACGTGGAGGCCCTGAGCACTTTTAGAAGTACCTTCGCCAAAGATTATAATCTGCAAATTGCCGATTCGGTTTTGGCCGGACTTTGCTCACGCTCCGTTATCGTTTTAGATGAAAACAATAAAGTGCTTTATGCCGAGCAGGTTCCAGAAATCGCCCAGGAACCTGATTACACGAAGGCCGTGCAAACCTTAAAATAATCAGACTTTCATTCTCCTTGTCAGAGGCCGGCCTTGCTGGCCTCTTTTTTTCGTACCTTATTGTTCCTGAAACTGGATCATCTTTGCATAGCGGAGGAAATGGGTGTTACCAGCGAAGCTCATTACCAAATTGTTTCCAGAAATTACCAAACGTTTCTGAAACCCGAATCTCTTTGAAGGCGGCATCTGCCGGAATATCAATGTCCTGGTCCAGTCCCGAATTGAATAGACGGAAACAGGCAGAGCCGCAAGCAACTCATTTTGCGAAACTCCTTCGCGAAAAAGCTCTTACCGCCTTACTTAAAAGGGTGCATGGCCGACAAGGCTTATCCGGGATTTTCTCAATAAGAGACTTTCTCCAAAGTTAAAAAAAAGAATCAGCGCCAGAAATCCAAAAATTGATGAAAGAACAGATGGTAAGGAAGGGCGCGATTCGAAGGCAGATTTCGTGAAGAAAATTTGAAAAAATAGATAACCCACATAATTGATACAATAAAGGCTGCGGAATGCTTCAGAAAGGCAATTTTTTTATATTAGACCCAAATTAATCGATGCGAGTAAGAATATTGGTTAATTCGCAATTGTTTTAAACCGATAACTTATTGTAAAAGCGAGGGTCTGATGAAGTTTGGTGTTGAAGAAGAATTCTTTCTGCTGGACAGGGATGACTACGTAACAGGTAGAAACCAAAGGGTCTTCATGCGGGAAGCAGCCAATGTTTTAAGCTCAAAAATTAGAGAGAGAAATGAAATTGATAATTTACCGGAAAAAATAAATCGAGATTATGAAAATGGATATCTCAGTATTAAATTTGATTCAACTTTCAATACGCTTGAAATTGCATACCCCCCTTTTGAAAATCTTGCACCATTTGAGAACCTAAGCAGAGAGATTTTTTCTAAACTTAAACTACTGTCAGAAACAATGGGTCTGGAAATTGTTCGCAAAGGGTATTTGCCAATCCCCGTGAACGAGAATTCATTTTTTAAAAAAAATAATGTGAAGAAAACTACAGAAAGAGTTCCTGCTGCGATTCTCCCATATGATCAGTTTTATCACGGAAGATCTTGTGGCACACATATCCATTTGGATTTTGATATAGATTTGGGATTTAGGAACTTGAGGGCCTACTATGCATTAGAACCACTATTGTCGATGCTTTACTCTAATAGCCAACGTTCGGAAGCTCACAATTATAGACTTTTGTTGCTTCAAAATGCATTCAATCCAGACTACATTTTTTATGGTTTTCCAGAAATAATCTTTGAAAATAACAACATCTACAATGATCATAAATTAAAAAATAAACAAACTTGGCGGGATTATTCACTCATCGTTCCCCGAACAAATAAAACTTGGGAGTTTCGAGCATCTTGCGTTCAGGAGAATTTGGAAAAATTGTATGAATTAATTACTGTCAGAGCAAACCTTGTCACAGCGATAAACGATAAGTTGGTTAATGTAGATACCTTAACTAAGATGGCAACCAGGGAGTATTTTTTGACTGCGATTCGTTCATTAACTGACGCAAAACTAAAACAATACATACGTGAATTAGAGTCCAGCGGGGTATTTGATATCCTTTGCGATCATCAAGGGCTGGATATGCTTATAAATAATCTTATTAAAACGCAAAATTTATGAAAACAAATGTAATCAAGAATCGACGTATTATTTTAGGATTATTGAAGCAACTCGAAAGGGGAGATTGTTTAATACGTTGCAACTCTCTTGATCTACCAATGAGAGGAAAGTTGGAGATTGAGGAAGACCAATTTTGCAGTTTCTTGACAACAGAATCCCTTGCATCCGATGATAATATTCAAGTCACTTTTTGGGTAAACTCAGAATATCACGAATGTAATTTTCAGAGACAATCTGATAATCATTACTTAATTCCAACAGAAATTACCCAAATTAACAGAAGAGATAAAACTAGAATTTATTCTAATGAATTATCTTCAATGCCGGTAATTTGCATCGTTGAAACAAGGCTTTCCAAGCATTATTCATTTTTAGAATCTGTAAGCCGCGAAGCGATTTCAGTATTAATTGATTTAGAGTCAGTCAATCTCTTTATAGGCCAAATGGCGACCATTAATGTGTATTTATGTAGGAGAACGATTGGAGCGTATTTAGTCAGCATCTTGAAAATTGAAAAACTAGGAAATAAATTTAAAGTTGTAGCACAGATTAACCAGCAAAATATTATTGAAAATGAACGGCAGAAATTTTGTGGTATTGATACAAAAAAAATGGATATCAAACTCTTATGGCCGGACTTGGAAGGGTTTGCTTGCCTTATTAATGTAAATAAAATTTCGGGACATGGGTTATGCGGATATTTGGACGAGGCCATCCCGAACATATTTCCAATTGGTACCATTTTTATTGAACCAATTTCGGGCTCACGCGTAAGCTTGGTATGGAAAGACGGCAATCATTGTGGATTTAGCTTTGATAGATGCTCCGCTTGGGAGAAAACTAATATCATCCGACTTGTAGTAAATGCTACACAAATATCATCACAGTCAAATAGAAAAAAAGCATCAGACTCATTGGCCACTTTAACAAAGGCCGGGCTTGTGAAAGGCCTGCGAGCTGATTCTTATAGACAAGAATCAAAACATGAATTCTTCCTATCAAGAAGCAATTCTTCAAAGAGATGGTTTCATGTTGTCGATAATATTGATAACACGAATCTTTCTTTTTTGAGATATTCAAATGACGGATGGATGGTGCAAGAGCTTGCTTCAATAAATACTGAAGGCACAACAGGCGTTGATGTGACTTTTAAAGGAATAGATGCCTTTTTTAAAGAATGTGCGGAAGATGTAAGACCTTATTTTTCGATCTTTGGAATAAATGACGCTAAAAATCCTTTTGTAAGGCGAATGTGGAAAACCATATTCCCGAAATATTTCATTAACGGAGTATTTCATTTTGATACAGTGATTGGTTCAATAAAAAGCATGTCTCTGGATCAGGACTCACAACAAGGTTCTAGATGCAATATTGTCACAGTCAATTTGCGCAATTGGATTACTTATGCGCCAAATATAAATAATATGCGAGACAGGGTGCTATATAACACGTTTGGTCTTAATGAGTTTGAGTTTTCATGTACAAACCTAGGAGAAATTCTACAGAGAGAAAAGCTAGAATATAGTAGAGTTGTGAAGGTGCTTGTAGATGAACATAATACGACTTTATTTTATCTGATAAAATTGGGGCTGCCTCCACTATCAAATGCAACATCAATCGCAGAAAATCTCTATATCATTCCAGCATCCAACCAATCAGCGGCATATTTTAAGGAAATTTTTAGAATTGAAAATGATTTACTCAATGGGATCGAAGACATTTGTATTCTAAACGTTTACCCAGAGTTGAAATCTGAATTGAGTGAAAAACTTGTAAATTTCCAGCCGAGAGAGTTTGAAACGGGGATACTGCTAGTAAGCAGTTTCCAAGGTTTCAATCATGAATAAGAGAAAACTATTTAGGACCGGCCTATCTCTTCTATTAATGATAACGATACTCCCAACCATTTTTATGACATTTCGCGAGTCGATTATCGACGGAATGTCTAACATTTTAAATGTTAAGGTTTTAAAACATACGGCCCACGAAAATATTGTGTGTGGAAATGGAATTTGTCATCGAGATACTATTTTTGATTTTCAATCCTTGGATTCGGGAATCAATCATATTACGGTAGGTTTTTTTGGATTCTCAACACAAGGATGCTTGCTGTCAAAGGGAGTTGGAGAGGTTTGTGATGAAAAAAGGCAGGATATTCTTGAGCCGAATTATTTCAAGTTCTCAACGGCGACAGCAATTGATCCTGCGGAAAAATTTGTCATAAGGAGCTTCAATCTTGTAGATACTCCAAGCATAGGTAGCAAAGAACCTCTGCTTTTTGTTGGAAGTCATTCATCTTTGGAGATAATAAAGTCAGTTTTTGAATTATTTTCAGTCCATTCATTTCTCTTTCAAGGCCTGCTATTTCTTCTTTTGCCGGCATTTTTAGTGGTATCAAGGGTCGTTGATAAACCTTCTGAAATATCGTTCATTTATTTTACGGGAATAAGTGGATTTCTGGCCCAAATTATTTTTTCACATAATTTTAGTTACCTTGTAATTAAAACAGGGATGAGCTTCGCTGCTTTTTTGGCCGTCTATAGACTGGTTTCACTTTTTTTTCTTATTCATTTTCTCACCAAAACAAGACGAATTGGCACTCTGGCCACTTCTTTGATGGGTTTCACACTCGTTTGCTATTTAACGAGGGAGACCTATCCGATTTTTAATACAAGTTCCTATCGATGTATTCTGGCGTTTCTTTTTCTTGTAAGCGTTTACAAAATGATTGTTGAACGAAGAATAGGCTTGGCCGTATTAAATATTGTGTATTTTCATGACTTATTATTGTTCTTTGGCTTTGGCGATTACACTGCACAAAAGTCCCTTTTGCCTTTAGCGATATTTCCTGCTTTTGCTTTCGACAGTAGGAAATATATTGAGAATTTTTTAATAAGTAATATATATCTTGTGAAGAAAAAAATGGTTGAGATTGAATTCGAACAGATACGTGAAATTCTTAAAAATGAAATTGTAAATCTTGATAGAATTATTCCAAAATTTATTCATGGTATTACCCAATCGCGTATTGCTCAGAGAATCACAACATGTACTATTGAAAATTCAAATCCAGTCTTGAGAATTGGGGATGATGGAAAATTTAAAAGTATCGACGACGGTATTTTGCCTCCAGTATTTGCGAGAGTATTCCAGACAGCGGAAGCGTACTGGTGGACTAGCAACGATGGCTTCAGCAAGTTAAGAATGAGAGAAAAAATCCCAAAGGCCGGGGTTGTTTATGATTTTTCAGATCAGGATTTATCATGCGTGCTTCCAATTACTGCTAATAGCGAAGTGTTGGGCGCCATCTCCATATCCAAGTTTAATTTATTGTGCAGGAATTCTCCATTTGAACGACAAACAATCAACAACCTAATCGCTTCATCCCTAGACCTATTAAATGGAATATTGGCTTCTGTGGAGAAGGACAAAAGTAAAAAGATCAGCATGATGTCTATTGAGGTTAGGAAAAGCCTTATCGCTGCTTGTTCGAGGAGTGGAAATATCACGCAAGCATATTTAAACTCCCTTGAAAGTATGTGCAATGCACTTAACTTAAAGGCCGTTATCTTGGAAGTTTGCAAGGAACGCCGGACAACTCCTTTTTATTTTACAAATAATTTTATTCAAAGCCAGCGCGATCCTTGGATAAAAACACCATTTGCGATGCGTGAGGAGAACAAAATAGGTCCTCTGCCAGTTGCTTATAATGAAAGAAAAATCGTTATTATCAAAAACGCTCACACCTATAATAATATAATTTCCAAGATGAGTTCTGAGTTATTAAAAGAATCTGATTCTCGACAAGTTGCGATTATTCCTCTCAAAGTGAGTGGCCTGGATACGCTCGTTTGTCTGTTGGATATTAGCTCTCAGCAACTTGGCGTCATGGAGAAAGAATTTCTTGATATCTTTCAAAGCACAGTGCTTCACTATGACGAGCATTTCCATGTCAAAAATGATCTTTTAAACAACCAAAATATGTTAAGCAATTTTATCCCCGAGCGTGTAAGAGAAAAGTTACTAGAAAATAGTGAATATAGCGAACAAGACACAGGTTACCTATTAATGATTGATTGTAGGGGGAGTTCGAAGATTGCTAATTATTACAAAAATGACAAGATGAAGTGGTTGAACGAATCGAAGAAAATAATTGCATATTTACAAGAGGAAGCCGAAAAATATGGGCTTATATATCAAGAAGATAGATGGGATGCATTTTTTTTAACACTGAGTGCTGATAAGGCGAATTTAACCGATGTCAAAAAAATTGAGAAATTTCTCGCTAAATCGATCAACTTTTTTAACGAATTCTATTCAAGCAGTTTCTCAGAGATTGACGAATGCCAGGATTTCAAAAGTCCTAAAATTAGGGCCTGCTTAAATTATGGTGACATTAGTAGAGGATTATCAGCAGGAGAATTAAGAAATTGGATAATCACAGGCCGTGAGATGGCCAATATACATAAGTTTGAAAGTATCGTTAAAAATTTACAAAAAAATGAACCAGCTAAATTCGATGATGCTTTTATGTTTGTCGACCAGTCAGTTCTTACTATATTTGATACTGCTTTATGGCAGGATATAGATTGTATTATTCCATCCAATGGGCGAAAAATATTCAAATTAAAGATAACATGGGGAATGAAATTTAACTCAGAAAATGAAGTGGCGTGATTTTGGCAATTAGAAAGTTCGAAGTGATCAATGAGTTCAGAATTAAATATCGGAACAAAATTTGAGTTCAGCGTGTCTTGCTGACGATCTTCATGCACGTTTTCCCTTAGGCATGCATCCAATATAAATGTGAAGGCCTCTTCTGAAGAATCTTCGGATTACAATTCCAAACCTGATATTGAATTTGCAGAACTGAGCACAGAAGATGCATATTGATTAAAAAAACAGCCTTTCTATCTAAGAGTGGGGCCTGCGTGAAAGAGAGGTCAGCGCCGAACAGTAGAAGTTTACCTTTGCAAGAAATTCATCGCTCTTCACAAAAATGGCATGGCCCGAAACCCGGTAAGGCATCAGCTTTTTATAGGCGGTTTCGGCGGGCAGACAATAAGGAATTCCAGACAGGTCAATTGAGTCCAGTAAGTCATGCAAATCTGCAAACGATAGTTCAGGGTACCAGAAAACACCTCCCGTGATTTTGCTTCGAAGAATAAATTCTGTCTCAAGACTGAATCGATAATTTTTCAAAAATGGGAATAGTTCCTTTTTTAAGCGCGAAGAAGGACTGGTAAGCGTGCCCGGATAATTTTCCCTCGTGAGTTTGGTGCACAAATAAATAGTTTGACATGTCAAACGCTGCGGTTTATTATAAATTTCAAGTCAAGTGCGGTTACTAAAACGGATCGAACTTGTGCCAAGTCGCCGCCACCCCACCATGGATTATTTCATGCCATCTCAGGAGTCCGTCATGAATCCCATCGAAAAGAAAAAAAATACCGAAATATCTCCAAAACTCAAGGTCGTAGATCTCCTACAGGAGCACCCCTTCTTAGAAGAAACTCTTGTATCCCTCTCCGCTCACTTTAGGATGCTCAAAAATCCTATCATGCGAAAAACGGTCGGACGTTTTGCAACTTTAGACGATGCCGCGGGAATGAGCAAAATTCCAATTAATGATCTGATCACGAAACTTCAAACCGCAATCCAAATACATGACCCGATGCAAGCGGCGCAAGCGAATAGTGGCCAAAAGCAGCAAGAAGAAACTCTCAAGAAAATCATTCGCGACCTACACAACGGGGCCACGGTTGATGAAGCAAAACATCGTTTCAAGGTGCTCGCAAAAGAGGTAGATGCCTCCCAAATCGCTGTGCTTGAACAAAGCTTGATTAGCGAGGGAATGCCGCCTGAAGAAATCGCACGCCTTTGTGATCTTCATGCTGAAGTTTTTAAAGAAGGTCTTTCGAATGCCGGCCCTCTTCAGGTCAAAGACGATCACCCGATCTATAATTATTTGCGTGAAAACCGTGAGGCCGAACGCATCTGCAGAAATATTAGTTCGCTTCTCAACGTCATAGGACTTAGTTCTGAGAAAATGCTTTTTGAGAAACGCCGCTTAGATCTTCTCCTCATGCTCAAAAATCTCTCTCATATCAATCTGCACTATACCAGAAAAGAAAATCAGGTTTTTCCTTTCCTTGAAAAACATAAGATCACAGGCCCCTCGAAGGTCATGTGGATGGTTCATGACGAAATTCGCCAACAGATGAAAGCCTGTATCATTACCGTTGAATCAGGAACTGGCCTCGAAAATCTCGCAAAAGTTCAAACCCTGCTTCGCTCTATTTTGGATATGATTTACAAAGAGGAGCACATTCTTTTTCCCATGTGCCAAGACGTTTTTTCTGATGAAGATTGGCGGGGGGTAAAAAAAGGCGAAAATGAAATCGCCCTTGCCTGGTTTGCCCCTACTGAAAATTTCTCGCTATCCCCATCAAGCTTTGAGGCTCCGATGGGAACCCTGCCGCTAGATACAGGCGCACTCACACTTGAACAAATCCGTTTGATTTTTTCAAATCTTCCTGTCGATCTTTCTTTTGTGGATGAAAATGATGAGGTGCAGTTTTATAGCGCCGGACCTGAGAGAATTTTCCCGCGGAGCCCAGGTGTTATTGGCAGAAACGTCAAAAACTGCCACCCACCGAAGAGTCTACATGCGGTCGAGGAAATTCTAAGGGAATTTCGAGCAGGCAGAAAAAGCATTTCAGAATTTTGGATTACTATCCAAAGTAAATTCCTGCATATTCGCTACTTCGCCATTCGCGATGCCCAGGGTACCTATAAAGGGTGCCTCGAAGTCTCCCAAGACGTCACTCACATTCGAAGCCTGCAAGGAGAACGTCGTCTTCTGGATTGGAATTCTTAGTTGCGTATTCCAGTCATAACTGACTACCGATTCCAAAGCTTACTTTATAATCCCATTTCCGAGCTAACCCTTCTTAGATTCCGCGCAATCTTTTAAGTGAAGAATAATTAAAGTTTGATAAGGCACTTCTAATTTTTTGACTACCATCAAAAATATGTTCCTAGAATCCATTTGTAAAATGGATATGCTCTCTTGTTGAGATTTTGTTCTGTTCCATAGGATGGGATATTATCAGGGCTGTACTTTATTTTATAAAAACCAAGACCAACACCAAAGGTTAGCCATTTCCAATAAGTAACACCCTCCATGCCATAGTAATAAACGCTATAATCAATAGCTTTTGTCATGGAGATATTTATATTTTTGCCGGTACGTTCTTGGAAGACTCCTTCTCCTCTACCTTTTCCGTATGAGTAGAAAGGGCGTAACTCAATTGCAAAATTTCGGACGCCGCTCGCTGCTCTCCGACTTTATCATCTCTTGAAAACGTGCTGATACTGCATCCTCCAAAAAAAGAAAAGCGCCATATATTAAATCCGAATTCGAAACTTCCTCCACCTCGAATCGGCTCTTCTACTTCAGAAATAAAAGAGACAGGCCATTCCCAATTAACTCTAAAATCAACAGTCCTATCTCTCCACTCATTGCAATATGCAGCCGTCAAAAATAAATTGATTCCTACTGCGATTAAAAAGTTAGTCAAAATGCGCAAAATCCTAGTCATAAGTGATTTGTTATTTTCATCTAAAATCCAGGATCTTCCCATCTGGTAGTTTGCAAATCCGATTATGCCATACGATTGCCACGGCGATGTCGAGATTAGTTTACTGTTTATCCGTGATCAAAAAATAACTTTGATCGGGAAGCATCGCTAAAAGAGAAAAAACATGGCGTATGAAGTAAGGAAAAAATATAAATTCTAATGCCTACTCTAAGGGCCCATGATCGTTTCGATCGGCATGATACCACAGAGAACCGGTTTGAACGAACGAGTTGTCTTGAAATTGGCAGAAGGTACTTTCATTGCCCTTATTATCTTTGCCTAACATTAAGGTGCCATTTAGTTGTCGTTTACAAATAACCGCCCCTTTGTCAGCACCACCGGAAAAATATTGCTTATCAATTCCCTTCATGGAGGCCTTGCCCAGCACCTGGGTGGCCTGACAATTGAACTCTGGCCTTTTTTCGTAGCAATCACTGCTGACACTAATTCTTTTCTTTTCAAGATGTCCAATTTTCACGGTTTTTCCATAAATGGTATAATACTCCTCATAATCTACTTCCAGTGCATGGACCGGAAGCATGCCGACAAAAAAGAGAGATAAAAGAATTTTTCGCAGTATTTTATTCATGTCCATTACCTTTTTGTATCATGGTGACGGGATGCTAGTAATTTCAACTACACTTCGCATTAGCATTTCTTCATCCACCCATACGTTTCCTGTTGCCGGCCCCGTGGTTCCGCCTCCTACATGATCACAAGCAGTGTCTGCATTAGTATATTGCGAGCAGCTTTTCCCCCAAGAATTTCTGAGAAGATATTGCAGTTTGCCATTGGAACATCGTTGACCGATGAGGAGTGACTCATGCCATGCACAATCTTTAACCTGAGTCCAAGCCGCTTGAAGGGCGACATCCATGCGTGGGCCAGTTGCAGTCATTTTTCCTTCTAGGACCATGTTATTTAACTTCGTGGCGATATCCAAGTTGGGCAGGCCTGATCCAAATGCGACTTGGACGTCTGAGGTGCAAGCTGTGAGTTCCGCATTGTCCGTATTGCCGGATTCTTTGATCTGATCGAGGAGAGTGCCGTATGGGGAGCCGGAACCATCTCCTCCAGAGAATGAATTTGCTGTCGTTATGATGCTCGTGTATTTAGGGTTGTTTGAATCAAATCCTGTCTTGGCGAGCTTCAGACATTTTTGGATTGCGCGTGCGTACTCCAGGACTTTTTCGAATTGCTCCTTAAGCTGCCTTTGGCGCTCTTGTTCGGCACCATTTCCGGAAACTGCTGTAGTTACAATTGGATTGCTCGCGAGGCCTTCAATATAACTTTGCAAGGGGGTGAGGACTCTTTTTTCAAGCTGCTGAGAAAATATTTTTACCCGATCTTCCTGTTTTGGCCGGGTAGAAATCATAGAACCATCAGAGTGCAAAAAATCACTTTGATCTGCTTCAGCAGCAAACATATTTGCACAATAGTTAATCGACAATGGCATTTTTTGATTGTCAGTAAAATAACCTCGAAGATGGCCTCTTACAGTGTCTCTCCTGAGTGGGGCCTTTAAGGCGGTACAACTTGGATTTGCAGGAGCGTTACTCTCGGTCGATGCGGGGTCTCGTGGATTGCAAGAATTAAGTAAGATGGCCTGAAAAAAGCTTCCAGGTGTTACCTGCGATAGCAATTTCTTCACAGCATCATAAGAGGGAAATTCAACATCAGGAAGTTGATTGCGTGGGGGGCAAGGATTGTTGGGGGAGATCATGTCGGGGTCTCTAGAAAAGTTTGTCAAAAAGATAAACGAATTATACTCGTCTGCCATCTTGTCATAGAGCCGACGGGCCGAATGGTGCTTATATTTTTCGTAAATCTTATACATAGTATCAAAATATTTCTTTTGCTCCACGCTCTTCATTGCGGAGTATAGCGGATCGCAACTGCCGCAATATCCATATTTATTTGAAGCATTGATAACATCGCAAACATAACCATTTTCGAGGGCCGTTTGTTGTTTTTGTCTATCATGGCCTGTTTTTTTACTTCCCCATCGTACACTATCGGCGGCCATCGCCACGGCACAGTGGCGATAGGGCCTATTATATTTTTTTTGATGGTAGGCCTGTGTCATCTGAGAGGCGGCGTTGGCATAGCAAGTCGACAAATCGCCTTGTGCCTGGACAGGAACATCGACCATGGGGCCATTGCCTTGATCGAGTCTTAGGTCCGCGACCTGGACGCCAGTTCCAGCAGTTCCCGGAGCAACACATTGTCCCGCCAAGACAAACCTGGAAAAAGCGATAGAAAAAATGAGGATAGACAAAACTCTCATTGTTTACTTATCGGCACGAGTCTATTCAGAGTTAAAAACAACAGTATTGCCCTGCCCTCCATGAAACAGCTTGAATTTACAGAAGGGTAGAAGATATAGACTGCCCTCCTTTTAAACCGAGGGCTTCCATCGCTTGATGGCTACCTCAAATGGAGAGCAAAATTCATGCTCGAAACCATAACCAAAGAGGGGCCGTCTATGAGTAAAAATGTAATTTATGTTGGCGTTGATGTCGAAGATAATTCTTTCCATTTTACTGTCTATTTCCCAATCACGGGCGAAGTTCTTGAATCTAAAACAAGACCAACAGTTAAGAGTCTGGTAAATAAACTAGAAGACATTAAGTCCAAGTTTCCCGATTACACTTTAAAAATCTGCAACGAGGCAATCTATCTCGGTTGCGGTCTTCAGCGAGATTTAACTACCTCGAAAAGTGCCATTTTTTTCGAAGGCAGGTAGACCCGCTCCGGTTTCATCATGACGCCATTTTGATAATCTTAAGCGCGTTTGATTTTTCCACAAAAGATCCCGCAAAATTTAAAAGTTTGAATATATTCTAGCACGCGTCTCCGTTATAATAACATTCTTAGCTTATCCCACATCTTTTTAAAAATCATTAACGCAATGGCCCTAGGCCTTTCCTGAAAAATCCTTAAGATTTCTGGAATGCTTTTTTCGATTAGTGGAAAAAATTTTATTGGCCAAGAATTTAGTGGTC
>MEPP01000012.1 GCA_001769855.1 Bdellovibrionales bacterium GWA2_49_15
TTTGTTTTTCTGTCTCATAACGCATCCCCTCCGTTGAGGTTGTGCGCTTAATACACTGTCCGATTTATTAAGGGAAGATCAGTCCCAATCGGATAATTTTTAAAGATACTGTCGAGCAGCTTTGCGGAAGCTTTTACATCCCATACAAAGTCTCTTTGAAACTGAGGAATTTTAATTTGCCCACTTTCAATTTCGTTTACTAGTTGACTGTATTTGTAGTGCGTTGGAGATGCCAAAGCCATTAAAAGCTCCTCATGATCATTTTATTGGTAGCGCTTTTTTCGGCATCGTCAAAGCAAAGTTTAATTTTTTATTCAATCTATACTAAGTAATTCATTTGCTGGCATCACAGCAAAATTCTCAGCTACACCTTGCACACATTTGCTCAGGAAGGTCTGAAGTACATTTGAAGTGAATTGAGTAATAGGATGGATCGACTTTAGAAAAAATAGAAAGTTTTATGACGGCAAAGCTGATAGAACCGCAATTTTATTCTTCAAGTTTGGCCTGTTCTAAATTGGTTACAAGTTTGTTAAATGTCCCTGAGGCTGTCGGCATAATTGAATCAAGATTCACTCTCGTCACATCTTGGTTGGTTGGAGCATCTGGCGGAAGATATGTGTACAAGATTACATATTGGCCGGTTCGAGTTGTACCTTTCTTCGCTGGCCTCGGGAAATCAACTCCGGCGCTCAGAGGACTTGTCTTAATCCTTCTCTGCAAATCACGCTCTTCCCTTCTAAAGAAACTCAAGATGGGAATCGCATTGTCATTGGT
Organism: Bdellovibrionales bacterium GWA2_49_15; assembly: GCA_001769855.1. Taxonomy (GTDB): domain Bacteria; phylum Bdellovibrionota; class Bacteriovoracia; order Bacteriovoracales; family Bacteriovoracaceae; genus GWA2-49-15. The sequence continues at coordinate 778 of MEPP01000012.1, forward strand.
CTTAAGAGCATATTTAATAATGTCGTCCATAATCTTGGCACGATCATTAATATAATTAGTTGAAGGAATAAGTTTTACAGCCATTTACCCGACCTTCGTTTTTTTACCTTTCAAGTGTTCATACTTGGTAATATATTCTTGAAGAAGTTGGTCGTGTTCTTCTTCCACATCGAGTTCAACCTCGGGACCACTTTGCCCACTCAGGTGTTGCAAAGTTGAGATCAAACTCTTTTGGAGATTCATGACTTCTTCCTTCATCTTCACAAACTCATTCTCACTCAAAAGAACAAACCTTTCGGCCCCGCGATTTATTGCAATGGGGTTCTCTTTAGCAAGATCGAAAAAGTGCTTGAGATTCTCTCTGAAACTGCGTGTGGTTGTGGATTCAGCCATATTTGTCTCCTGATACGCATGATGGTACTCAATTGTGTACACATTGTCAATATCGACATATAATTTCAACATATTAGCTCCTATTCTTCACCGCAAAATCAGCAAGTTAAAAGAAGGGCCTGCTGAAGCCAGCAGACCCTTCTACTTATACCTATCAAAACAGCGAAACAACGTTATCGCTCACATCATGTGCTGGCAGCACATCCAAATTCTCGGCCACACCCTTCACATCCACCCCAGAGAGTCTGAGGTAAATCTGAAATGTCTTCAGGTCGCTCCAACCGCCCATCCTCATCACCTTCAAGGGTTCAACCCCTGTGGATAAAAGATGAGTAGCAAAACATGCTCTGAGCGTATGGAAGACAACAGGTTTGTTTATCCCAATTCGCTCAAGAAACATCCTTAAAACGATACCGGCCTGACCATTTTTCCATTCTGAAAAAGTGGGAAGGACATAGGTTTCGTTTCTGCGCTCTTGCCGCAAACTACGAATTAAGTTTGCAAGTTGGGAATTAATATCGACGTTTCGCCAAGTGCCGTTTTTGGGACACTTGGTAATTTTCAATCGTTTATTAAACGATTTTGAAACACGGATAATTCCGTTTTCTTCGTCAATATCTCCCCATTCGAGCGCCATCAACTCGCCACTCCTCATTCCAGTTGTAACAGCGAAGGCCCAGATCGGATACCACGGGTGCTTGTGAATTTTTGCCTCAAGAAGAAATTTTCTAACCTCATCTATCGTGAGAATCGGTTTTAGCTTTTCTTCTTTGCCACCAACTCCAAGGCCATAGATCGGGCTTTTGCCTATCATACCTGGCCCCTGAATGATCCCCTCCTCAACGCCCCAGTTATAAATGAGGTTGATGGAAGTTTTGATCTTATTCAGTAATGTAGTCGATGCGCCTATGGATTCGGCGTAAGCAAGAATTCGGCGTCCATCGGCTTTATTGAGGTCCGAGGTTGTCAAAGGAAGCCAGGGTTTGGTGTATCGCTTGAGGCGGTTCACATGATCTGCAATGGTAAAGCGATTAAGCCTTGAACCAAGCAGATTGCAGTAACCCGCATTTTCCCAACGGTCGATCACCTCTGACCAAAGCAGTCCTTTGCCCTCAAGCTTTGCCAGCTTTTCTGCAAGCTCTTTAATTAAGCGTCTCTCTTCTCGTCTAGCGACGGCCAGGGACTCAATATCGTAGAGGACTTTTTGCAGACGAATCCGCTTAATTGTCTTGCCACGAAATTGGACGTACACCTTAAAAACTTTCTTACCGTTTTTCTGATACTCGATTACAGCCATTGATACCTCCTAGTAAAAAGACGCATCAACGAGCTGGTCCAGTTCAGCTTTCTTAAAATAAAGTCTGCCCCCAAATTTCCTCGGACGAATTTTCCCTTTGTAGGTCATTTGCCGAAGAGCATGGGACGACTTTCTAAGAAAGATGGCCGCCTCATCTGTAGTTAACCATTTTAAGTTGTAAAAGAGCAAATGAGCACCGAAATGCTCTCCCTGAGTGTAGTCATTTTCTCTCGGGATGTCAGTTATTCTGTCGGTAGTATTTTCCATCAATGCTCTCCTGGAAAACTAAAGATTTGAAAACCCAACAAGCTTGGCGTTAATTTCTTCAATCGTTTTGGTTTCGCCATCTTTCGTCTGAAATGTTTTCAATTCCTTACGGCCCTGCACAAAAAGCTCCGAGCCCTTTTTGAGCTGGACACTACAAATCTCGGCCTGCCTTCCCCACACTACCACGCGCTTCCAATCAGCGGCCTCCTGCCCTTCTTTATCTACAGCAAGCGAAATTGAGCAAACCGCTGTCTGCTTTGGCGTGTACCGCAGCTCTGGATTTTTTCCAAGTCTTCCCACAAATACTTCCATTGGCCTTTCCATAAAATATTTCTCCTGTCTGATTAAGAAATGCTGAGCTTCTTCACTAAAAATTCACCAAGACCTAAATTTGTCCCGTTCTTCTTATTGAATTCATCCAAGGCCCTATCAACCTTTTCCATCTCGGTGAGACTGCCTTCTTGTAGCTTCTCAATGTCTTTGGCCGACACCTTGTCGATGGCAAAAAGCGCCAAGTCCTTGAATAGAATTTCTTTGCCATAGGGTTTTTGATTCGCCGACTCCAGCAATTGAAATACTTTATCAAGGTTTTCTTTTTCCTTGGTCAGGTCCACAAAAAACTTGGTCTGTTCACGATTTATTCGGTACACCTCCTTAAAGTTTTTTGGTTTCCTGCCCCGTTTTTTTGTGCCCTCTTCGGTTTTTCCCCGATCCCCTTCTTCATTTTTAATTTTTAATACTTCACTCATTCCATCTTCCTCCTTCTCTTATCTTCGCCCCTGCCCTTTCCTCTCCACTTGGCATTAAGGTAGCTATTTTTGACCTCCTCCTATCTACTCGTAGAGAGGGGGAGGTCAAAAGTAGCGGACGCAATTGCCCGACTTCATGGAAGAAATGGGCAGGGGCGAATTTTTCGTTAACCACGTTTAACCCTCATTTGACTTTTACACTCCAAACAAATCCCGAAAACTTTTCTCTTCTCCCATGTAGAGGCACCTCGATTTCCGATGGTTGAATTTGGAAATTGAAAGCTCCTTGTCGAAAAGAAGAATGACGGCCTTTTGAACTTCGACGTTCATTTCAGCTAAAAATCGGCAATACGTTTTGAACAATGTTTCCTTGTTGGTGATAAAAAGGACGTAATGAAAAGCATTGCCCTTGGCGTAGCGCCGAAATTTCTCCTTGATTCGATTTTGGGATTTCTGCGTAAGTTCTACCTCGATGGCGAGCTGAAAGTTTTCATTGTCACGAGTTCCTGTTATGGCCGCATCAGGAAAAATCTCACCATCAGAAATCTGGTGAAACATTTTGCCATTATAAAATCCAGGGAACTTGCAAAACGTTCGGAGCACCGTTCCGACAACCAAATCATGGGCGATATTTTCATCGGCAATCGGATAGCTTTGGTCGTAGCTCGTCAGGGTAAAACCTTTCTGGGTCAGGAAAATGTGTTTGTTCTTTCCCCCCAATGACACGCCTTTGACCATTCCCTCATGTTCCAATTTTCTGACCTTTTTAAGAAGGTTGTGATAACCAAGTTGATAGTTGTTTAGCTCCGATAAACTTTTCATGTCCAAAACCTTCCACTGTCCAAGCAAGTTAATAATGTCTTCATAAGGCCCCTCGGGGACAAATTCCGTTTGCATCGCACCTCCTTTAAACCAGTGTCTTCCGTTTAAATTCCGGTTGAGTCTCATTTTTAATTTTGGTTGCCACCTCCTTTTTTATTGCTTTGACATTTTCCTGAAGAATTTCAGGGTCGATATACTTAAGGTTGAGCAGATCAATTTTGGTGGGGTAGTGACGAAGTAATACGCATTGGCCCACATTTAAATTTTTGATAATGTTGGAATGAACAATAAGCTCCTCCACCACTCGTTGCGATCCTTGCGCCTGCTCTTCGCCATCCTGAACCCTGACAGTTTGCTTCTTGGCCTCAATTGTTCCAATCGAGTCAGAAAACATTTGAGCACCTGACTTGATTCTTTGCTTTAAGACAAACCAATTGGCCGTGTTCTCCAAAACCTGAACACACAAGTCGGCATCGTGTTTCGCGATGTCGCTTGGAGACTGAAAAGCAAAGGTCAGCTCCATTTTTGCCCCACGAACCTTATTTAGAATTTCGATGAACTCATCTGTAATCACGGCTGAAAGCTCGTCAATATAGATGGCCATCTTGCCAAGGTCTTTCTTGCCTGACGGTGAAATCGTTTTGTAGGTGTCATAGGCCGAGTATGCAATGTCTCCCAAAATCACTTTGCCAAGACTTCTGGCAATTTCAGCAAAGCCCAAGACCGAAAGCCCG
>MEPP01000013.1 GCA_001769855.1 Bdellovibrionales bacterium GWA2_49_15
CATGAAGACCCCTTGCATGGAGTTCGCGACATGAACGAGCTGTTCGGATTTGCCGTTCGTCTTGACTATGAAATGATTGGCAAGATCGAGGCAGCCGTTTTTGAAAACCTTGATGCTAAAGGCGATCTCGATCTGGGAACCATCGGTTCAGTTTCAGTTCGTTGGTCACGTGAAGTTTATGAGAACCTAACCGTGGGTGCCGGTTATACTCACTTAGGCGATGAGGCCAACCCAGATGCAGACATCGTTGAAGTGAGCGGTGTTTATAAATTGGGCGATCATACTTTCTACGCAGAAGGTATGTATTTCCACAATAACCCCAAATATCCGAATGCCGACTTTACAGTCGCTACTGGCTATACCTACAAATTCATCAAATGGGGTGAAGTAACCGCTCAAATGACCTATATCCATAACTATCTGTTCCAAGTTGCTGCCGGTATGAACTTCAAAGTCAACGACAGCTTAACTGTGGGACCAGAAGTTCGTTGGAATGTGTATGACACAAGCTTCAAAAATGACTGGGAGTTTGGTGTTAGAACACAACTAAAGCTGAGTAGCAAGAAACCAAAGACCAAAGTTACTATTTTTGGCAAGAAACCAGAATAGCTCCGCTCATTTTAATCAAAGTTATCCTCATGGCCGGGGTTGTCCCCCGGCCTTTTTTTGCTCATTTTCACAAACTATAGTATGAATTCAGATCATTCTGGAGATTGACCGTGAAAGAGATGAGCTTAATTGAGCATTTAGAAGAGCTGAGAAAATCGGCCATCTCCGTCCTCATTATCATCATCGTTGCCTTTTTTGTAACTTATGGATTCAGTGATCAGCTGGCGGAAATCGTCTTATCGCCCCTGCGCCTGGCCTTGAAAAATACCCTGGCCTCCGGGGGCGGCGAGATAATTTACCTGGGTCTCTTGGACAAAATTCTGGCGCAGCTACAGCTTTCTCTGTGGTGCGCAGCGATTCTTTCCGCACCGGCCTGGTTCTATCAGATCTGGCGATTTGTCCGACCGGGATTGCATGAGCACGAGGCGCGCGCGGTCAGGCCGTTTTTAATGTTTGGCCTGGTTTTATTTTGGGCCGGGGCCTGCTTCACCTATTTTGTCGTCTTCCCGTTTGGCTTTAAGCTTTTGCTCGAATACGGAGTCACTGATGTGGTGGCAACCATTTCGATGCGGGAGTATCTTACGTTAGCGATGAAACTCATGATTAGTTTTGGTGTGCTATTTCAGGTGCCAAACTTCATGCTGATTCTGGGTTTTATGGGAGTCATTAATTCGGAAAAAATTCACGCCTACCGCCGCTATATTTACGTCATCCTTGCCGTTCTGGCGGCGGTCTTTAGCCCGCCAGATATCTTTAGCATGATGATCGTCTGGGTACCGATGGTGGTTCTTTTTGAAATTGGAGGTTTGGGGCTAACTCTCATCGTTCGCCCCTACCTCGCAAAAAAAGCAAAAACTTAGAACTTACCTAGAACTTATAAGAGAAAGTCAGTCTCACAATCTCATCGGCTTTTGGCTTGGGTGTGGTGACAGTGGTCTTCTGAGCGCTGTACCCGACGCGTTCGATGTTGGGAATGATATGGAAGTTATCGCAACTTTTATAATCCGCACCCAAAATCATCAAATTGTATTTTGTGGCATTGGAATCTGTACTGACATAGTAAAGGTTGGTGGCGGCGGCCGAGGCGTCCGTATCTGCTTTAACCATATCGTAACGGGCAAAGGCCGACCATGTTTCACCTAAGCTTTTTACCGCGTAGCCCGAGAGCACATTTCTCTTGATATCGGCCGTGGCAACTCCACCGCTCTGAGTGCCGAGCTTGTACGTGGCATATTGGAGACCGGCGCGAAGCCCGTCGATCTTATAACCCACAAAGAGCTGATTCACAGTGGCGTCGGTCAGGCCCTTATAAGATTCCTTTTGATCGTAGTAAACTTCAACTAAAAGTTCTTTAATGGGAGCGAAACCCAGAGAGGCATAGTATTCCTTCGCCTTATCTGTCTCCTGATTCATCTTGGCACCGTTGCCGTAGAGAACGTGGTACATCAGCTTGTTTTCCATGAATGAGCCCTTCAGGGAAACGCCGCCGTCAACCGCTCCGACCCATCCCAAGAGGTCCACCGGAGTTTTTTCCACATCGCGATAGCCCCAGCCTGACTCAACACTTCCTAAAGCGGGAGTGGCCACGATCCCAATGGCGGCGGCATGATCACCAAATTTTCTGGTGACGTTGGCCTGCTTAATGAAAGGAGTCATGGTCCCTGCACCCGAGCCTGCGGTGTACTGGTTCGATTCCAGCAGAACTTTAGCGGTATGGTTTTCATCCATGGCTGTGTCAAAACTGAGATAAATGCGACGAAGGGCCAAGCCATGCATGCCATTATAGGCACCAGTATCAGTGTGCTTGATCCAGTAATAATCACCGAAAAATAAACTTGATACTTTCATTTCACTGGCGAAACTGCTGACGCAAAAAAATGCAATCAGGACCAACAATAATTTCCGACTTAACATAAATAAATTCTCCTCATTGAATGAAAATGTAGCCAATTACAAAACTTTTATCAAGTTTATGGGCATAATGATGCACATGTAAATAAAAAAAAACCTCTCAGCAAATACGTGGGAGGGCGTCACCCTCCTGCCACATCACCAATCTTTCTCCCCCATATAATGTTTGTAACTCAAGCTGTCCGGCACGGGAGGTAACTTCTCCGATGCAGCAAGAATCTTTGCCCAGCGGATGCTGGCGCAGAAATGGCACAACCTCTGCTGCCGTGAGGCCATCACAAAAAATAATCATGTTGCCCTCATTGGCCAAGGTCATTGGGTCGAGGCCTAAAAGTTCACAGAGTCCGTGCACCGCTTTGGATACTGGAATTTTTTCCTCTATTATTTTAAAGCCAATGCCGCACTCACAAGATTCCAAGATAAGTTCATGCAAAATTCCTGTCAGACCTCCCCGAGTCAGATCGCGCATGCAGGCGATATTGGGGAAAGCATTCAGAAGCGGCAAAATCAGGGGTTGCAGATTGGCGCAATCACTGTTCAGATTTCCCTGAAAGGCCAGATCTTTACGGGTCGCCAGCACCGTGGCCCCATGATCCCCCAACGCCCCGGTCAAAATAATTTTTTGTCCAGGTCGCAATCGTCGGGGATGAGGAGCACAGGAGGTTTCCAAATATCCCATGGCCGTCACCGAAATATAAATCTGATCGCCTTTATTTTTTTCCACCACCTTCGTATCCCCGGCCACGATAGCAACCCCCGCCGCACGCGCCTCCTGGGCCATGCTGGCCACAACTTTTTTCAAGGTGGCAATCTCCAACCCTTCCTCCAAGATAAAAGTTGCCGTGAGATAGTGGGCCCGTGCCCCCATGGCGGCCAGGTCATTGAGCGGGCCGCACACCGCTAACTTTCCTAAATCTCCTCCGGGAAAAAAAAGCGGATGCACCACAAAGGCATCCGTGGCAAGGACTGGTGGCCGAGTTGAGGTTGCGAGCACCACACCGTCTGCGCCTTCCTCAAGATAAGGATTTTGAAAGGCAGAGAAAAATATGTCACGGATAAGCGCATGACTTTTTTTGGCCCCGCTCCCGTGAAAAAGATCGATACTCTCTCTCATATAACCTCCTTTGAAGCCTTCTGCCCATATCCATAATAGGCGGCGCAGCTCCCCTCCCCCGAAACCATACAGGCGCCGATGGGGTTGTCGGGGTTGCAGACCTTGCCAAACAGGCCGCAGTCCGACGGTTTCTTTTGTCCCCTGAGAATTTGAGGACAAAGACATTGGGGATGATCGGCGACTTTTTTTAGCGTGAGTGCGAAACGTCGCTCCAGATCAAAGGGGGCAAAGGCCTCCGAAAGGGTGAGCGCGCTTTGGGGGATCTCACCGAGTCCGCGCCAGCTAAAATGCTCACGCATGGAAAAAACCTCGGCCACCGCCGCCTGGGCGAGGAGATTTCCGTTTGGTCGAACAGAGCGAGGATAGGTATTGGCGACCAGCCAGGTTTTGCGATTTGACTGGCAGATTAAATTTTCTAAGCCCCGCAGGAGATCAAGGGGAAAAAAACCCGCAATGGCCACGGGGATTTTAAAGTCGTCAGCGACCTTCTGGAAGGAGTGCGGTCCGGTAATGGTGCAGACATGGCCCGGCCCAATAATTCCATCTAAGCCGAGAGGCTGACCCGCGTCACTAAGCAGGGCCCAGGCGGCCGGCGGGGGAAGGACATGATTGCAGTAAACTAAAAGATTAGAGAGGTTGAGGGCCCGGGCCTTCTGTAAGAGTAAGGCGGTGGGCGGTGTGGTGGTTTCAAAACCGATAGCAAAAAAAACATGGGTTTTATCTGGCCCGGCCTGGGCGAATTTTAAAATCTCCAGAGGATCATAGATCATCCGAATGTCCAGACCGCGCGCCCGGGCCTTCACGAGACTATCGCGATTCTCGCCGGGAACGCGCATCAGGTCCCCATAGCTGTACAAAATTAAATTTGCCTCCTGCTCTAATAAATGCACAATGGCCGTGATTCTTTCCGCGGGAAGCACACACACCGGACAGCCGGGGCCGTGAATCAGCTCCACGTTCCGAGGCAGAAGTGAGGCAAGGCCATAGCGAAAAAAAGCGTGGGTGTGGCCGCCGCAAAACTCCATAAAGCGGTAAGGCCGATCTTCGAGCAATGTCCTCAGCGCTGACAGCTTTTGCATCACCGGTTCCCGCGCATGATATTGTGAGTGATCGTTCATATCCCTCCCCAGATTTTTAAATACTCTTCAACCTCGTCATCCTCAATCAAGGAAATGGCCAGGCCGGCGTGCACCAGGACGTATTGGTTTTCTTTGGCCTCGGGTACAAAGTCGAGGGCAATGATTGTTTGAAGGCCCTTGATATCAATCAGGGCCTTTTGATCGCCACAGAGTTGAATAATTTTGGCGGGCACACACAGACACATGATTAACTCTCCTTTAACCATTGCAACCATTCATCCATCCCTTCGCCCGAGTGGGCCGAGAGCCTGATGATTTTTGCACGGGGATTAACTTTCAAGATGGCATCCATGGCCTTGGCTTGACTCCAAGGAACGAATGCCACCAGATCCATTTTTGTGATCACAATTAAATCCGCCTGGTGAAAAAGTGCCGGATACTTGAGGGGTTTGTCCTCCCCTTCCGTAACAGAGAGAAGCGCCACTTTATGCTGCTCGCCTAAATCGTAGGCCGATGGGCACACCAGATTGCCCACATTCTCAATCATGAGCAGCCTTTCATCTCCCGCGATAAACTTTCCCAAATGCCCGGCAATCATGGCCGCGTCCAGATGACAACCTTGCCCGGTATTAATTTGGAGGGCCCGAGCGCCTACCGTTCTCAAGCGTTCCGCATCCAGCTCCGTTTGCAGGTCTCCCACCAAAATCGCCATTTTACCGAAGCTACAAAAGGCCTGGGTAGTTTTCTCAAGCAAGGTGGTTTTGCCCGAGCCGGGCGAGCTCATCATATTGATGGCGCGCATGGAGTGTTTCTTAAACCACAGACGATTTTGCTCTGCCAGCTGGGAATTTTTGCTTAGGACCTGTCTTTCCAGATGAAGGACTTTCGACTCATGCTCACCACAATCATCACACATTACTCAATCTCCATACTGACGATGTTGAATTCCCTGCCCTTTCGGACGGCCACGTCCACACCCTGGCAACTGGGACAAAGTGGATAGGGCCCCTCGACCTGTTCTTCGGCTTGGCAATCAGAGCAGTAAACCAGAAGAGGGATTTCGTTAATCTTGAGAAGGCATTTTTCCAACGCCGTTCCATGGGCGGCCTGGGGAAAACAAAACTGCAGGGCCTCGGGCGACACTCCACTCAATACCCCGACATCCAAGGTGAGCGCGAGAACTCTGCCACCGGACTCTTGCTTTAAAATTTCTGTCGCCTGTTCAATCAGACTCACAGACAAGCTTAACTCATGCATGATCCAACTCCTCGGCGAGGAGAACCTGTCCTAGGGCAGTGCTGGCATCGTTCACGGGGTAGCGCTGGGGAAGAAAAACTTCCAGGCCGTGGTGAGAAAAAAGCTGAAAAACAAGTCTGACTAAAACTTCATTGCAAAAAACACCTCCCGACAAGGTGACCCGCTCCAAACCTGACTGCTCGCGACCCCAAAGACATTGCTCCAGGGCCATCTGCGCGATGGTAAAATGAAAATCCAAGCTTAAGTTTTTGGCACAGAAATTTTTCCCATGGGATTGCTCAAGTAAGGCGTCGATCATGGGAGTGGAATTCAGAATAATTTTCTTGCCTCTCACTTCTTTTTTAAACGGCAAGGCCCTCGGAGCGCGGGTGGCCTGGCCGGCCAAAGTTTCAAGGCGAATTGCCGCCTGGGCCTCATAGCTTACCTTGCCACTTTGGGCGCCCAAAATGACAGAGGCCAAATCAAACAGTCTTCCCATGGATGAGGTCAGAGGGGTATTAATTCCCTTGTCGCAATTTTCAAAGAGTAAATCCATCTGCTGAGCATCTTCATTGACGAAGGCCAGAGGATAATGTTTCCAATGCACTCCCTGCCGCTTCAAATGCCCAAGCAGGATTCGGATAGGGTTTAAGATTGCCTGCTCCCCTCCCGGCAAGGCCAGCGGAGTCAAGCTGCCGAGATGTTCCATCGGCAAGCTCTTTCGCTGGAGAAAAAGCTCGCCTCCCCAAAGTGTTCCATCATCCCCCAGCCCGGTGCCGTCATAGACCAGATTCAAACATTCATCCCAGTTGGCCTCGAAGGCCGCGGCCCGAGCGTGGGCGCGATGGTGCCCGATCTCAAGCACCGGGAGATTTCGCGCCTGCGCCAGCTCTCTTCCCCATTGGTGAGAGTGATAACCACGATGGCGATCCACCACCACCAGCTCCGGACTCACGCCCAGGTAATCCAGGAAGGTCAGGGTATTTTTTTTGAAGTAATCCAGAGTTTTTAGATTTTCCAGATCGCCTTGATGTGGTGAGGTCCAAATCGCCTGGTTGCTGGCGAGGGAGAAGGTATTTTTAAGATCCGCGCCGAGGGCGAGAATTTTTTTTCGAAAGGGTTTGGGTGCGAGAACTTTAGAGGGGGCCACTCCGCGGGCCAGTCGCCAAGGGCGGTTGCCCCGCTCGCTCTGCAGGAGCACGCTATCATCGATAGGGCGTGCGATAGGGCGATCGCAATAAAGAAAATAATCCGCCACGCCGGAGAGATTCTGGAAGGCCTCCTCGGGTGAGCAGGCCAAAGGAACTCCCTGGCTATTACCACTTGTGTACACCAGATGCGTAAGATTCCCAAATAAAAGGGCCTGAAAGGGAGTCGAAGGCAGCATCACCCCCAAGGTGAGAGAATCAGGATTGAGCTCTCGCCGTGTGAGCGGGAACTCCCCAAGGCAGGGTGCGACCACGATGGGAGAAACCTGCGAAGTCAAGTTGGCTTCGGACTCCGGCGACAGCCGTACCCATCGGGAAAGCTCCTGAAGATTTTTTCCCATCACCGCAAGGGGCCGGTGGGGACGTTTTTTGCGAGCGCGCAGAGTCCTGATGGCCTCGCCATTACTGGCATCGCAAACCAAGGCAAAACCGCCGCTGCTTTGAAAGGCCATAATCGCGCCCTGACTTAACTTCAGGGCCACCTGTCGGCCCAGCTCCTGGTAGCTAAAATAGGACAGCTCCTCACCTTTAGAATTGGTGAACACGGCGCGGGGACCGCAGGCCGGGCAGGCCACCGTCTGGGCATGAAATCTTCGATTTTTTGAATCCTCATATTCAGATCGACAAAAGGCGCAGGGCCGATAGCCAGCGAAGGTTGTGTTCAGGCGATCATAGGGACTTTTTAAAAAAACTGAAAAGCGTGGGCCACACAGGGTGCAGCTCAGGAACGGGTAATGGGACCGTGGGCCATCGGAGGCGTTGAATTCTTCCCAACATTGCGGACAGGTAGCGAGATCGGCCGGAATTGAAGGAGAGGAACTTTCACCCAAGGTGCTTTCGATAATTTCTAATTTTTTTAAGTTATGAGGGATTCCCCATTCAATTTCCTCCTTTTCCACCAGGGCCTGGACGGGAAGAATCTGGCGATAGGTTTGCAAAAATAAACTGAGTAAATGTTCGGGCCCTTCTAAAGTTAACCGTAAGCGGTCGCCACGGTTTTGCAAGGTTCCAAGCAGGCCCAAATTTTGGGCATGACAGTACAGCTTGGGGCGCAGCCCGAGACCTTGGGACAGGCCGAAGATATCAAGCTGGAGATGACAAATGTAATCGAAAGTTTTCTCGAAATTCATAAAATACATGCTAATCTTATTTGGCCCGAATTGTCGTTTTTTTTCGGAGAAGCTTTGGAATCTGAATTGCAATCATTCATTGCGAACCTTGCCACCCAGTATCACAGTGACCGATGTCATCTCCTTGATATGTTCTGGGACATCCAGAGAAGTTTTCAGCATGTCTCAAAGGACGCCCTCAAACATCTGGCCCACCAATTAAAGACCAGTCAAATTGATTTGGAAGACACTCTGACCTTCTATCACTTCTTTCATACCAGACCGGCAGGAAAGTTCCAGATCTATCTGGATTCTTCCGTCACGGCCTGGCACCAAGGTCAGGAGATCGTGCAAAAGATTTTTGAAAATGAGCTGGGGACTACTTTGGGTGAGGTTTCCAAAGAGTTCGACATAGGACTATTTGCCACCCCCTGCATTGGCATGAGCGACCAAGGCCCGGCATGTCTTATCGACTTTATTCCTTTCACTCATCTGACTCCCAGGCGTGCCCTCTTTATCGCACGACAACTCAAACAGGGAATTCCCCCCCAAAAAATCTGGAGCAAGATCAGCAACAAAATCCATCGCAAAGATCTTTTGCTCGACCAGTACCACGAGGAAGCAGGATTAAAACACGCCATGATCAAAGGGCCTGAGGAGATTATCAATATCCTCAAAATTTCCGGACTTCGCGGCCGAGGCGGAGCCGGTTTTCCTACCTGGAAAAAATGGGACTTTTGCCGCAAGGCCCAGGGTGACTCCCGATATGTCATCTGCAATGCCGATGAAGGGGAACCGGGAACTTTTAAAGATCGCCTGCTTTTAACCACCCGGGCCTTCATGCTTTTTGAAGGAATGGCCATCGCCGCCCATGCTGTCGGGGCCCAGCATGGCATCGTCTATCTTCGCGCCGAATATCAGTATTTATTACCCAAGCTCAATTTGGAGCTGACCAGGTTTAAGCAAAATCATTCCTTACCAATTCACATTCAGTTAGGGGCCGGTGCCTATGTCTGCGGTGAGGAGACGGCCCTGCTTGAATCGCTGGAAGGCAAGAGAGGCGAGCCTCGGGTCAGGCCCCCCTTTCCTGTCGAGCGGGGATATAAAGGCTGCCCCACCATCATCAATAACGTGGAAACTTTTTGTACCGTAACACATCTGCTGGAACACGGGCCCAAGAAATTTCTTGCGAACGGGACCTCTCAATCGACGGGAACGCGACTCTTCAGCGTCTCAGGTGACGTGCTCAAACGCGGCATCTTTGAATGGCCCTTTGGAATCACCATCGGGCAAATCTTGCAAGAAGTTAAGGCCCGCGCCCCGCTTGCGGTGCAGATTGGCGGCCCCTCGGGCACCCTGATCAACGCCAAAGAAAAAGATCGCAAAATCTGCTTTGAGGATTTGGCAACCGGGGGCGCGATCACCATTTTCTCGGAGGAGAGGGATATCTTAGAAATCATCCAAAGACATATGGAATTTTTCGTGGGTGAGTCCTGCGGATGCTGCTCACCCTGCCGCGCCGGAAACGTCATGCTGCTGGAGTTTGTCCAGAAGCTCAGATCCAAAAAGGCCAAAGAGCATAGTCTGGAAAATGTTAAGGCCTGGGCCAAAATTATCACCCATACCAGTCGCTGTGGTCTGGGCCAGACTTCACCCAATCCGATTTTAACCGGGCTCAAGTATTTTCCGGAAATTTTTCAAAATCTGATCAATCCAGACTCCGCAGATGGAGTCTGGAATTTTGATCTGCCTCGGGCCACCCGCGCCTTTGAGGCGATCTCACAAAAAAGTGAGCGTGAAGGATGAAGGAAGTCAGCTTTAAAATAGACGGCAAAACATGCCAAGCGCCCGAAGGTGAAAATGTCATTTCCGCCGCCAAGAGACAGGGCGTCTACATTCCCACTCTTTGCTATTTGGAGGGTCGCCCTTGCCTTGGCACCTGCCGGGTCTGCACTATCAGAGTGGGCGGCAGAAGCATGGCTGCCTGCACCCTGACCATCGAGGAGAACATGCAGCTGGAGGTCAATACTCCGGAGCTGCAAGATATGCGCAAGGCGATCGTGGAATTAATCTTTGTCGAGGGAAATCATTTTTGTCCGGCCTGTGAAAAAAGCGGTGACTGCCAGCTCCAGGCGGTGGCCTATGCCATGGACATGAGGGTGGCGCGCTTTCATTACAGATTTTCCCCCTACTCGGTTCATTATGAAGGCAAAAATATTATTCTCGAACATAACCGCTGCATGCATTGCAAGCGTTGCACCAACTTGTTCGAAGATGATCAGGGTTTTAAAATTTTTAGCTTCGTCAATCGTGGCCCCCAAACACGAGTGATGCTCGACCTGGAACGGGAAAAATTTCTCTCGCCGGAAAAGTTGCGCGAGGCCAAAGATTTATGTCCCACAGGCGCGATCTTATTGCAAGGAGGCGGTTTTGACCGCCCGATCGGCACACGGAAATATGATCTCAAGGCCATCGGCCAAGTTCCCAAGGGAGACAAGTAGCATGGCCAAAAAAGTGATCGGCACCATAAGCTTGGCAGGTTGTTTTGGATGTCATATGTCACTCCTCGACCTGGATCTCAAAATCTTGGAACTTATCGAGCTGGTGGAATTCAACCGCTCTCCCTTGACCGACTTCAAACAATTTACCAAACACTGTGACATCGGCCTCATTGAAGGCGGCTGCTGTAACGATGAAAATGTCCATACCTTGATTTCTTTCCGAAAAAACTGCGATCTGCTGGTGAGTGTGGGGGAATGTGCTATCATGGGCGGACTTCCGGCCTTACGAAATAAAATTGAGCTGCGCGAGTGCCTTGAGGAGGCCTATCTAAAAGTTCCCACCACCGTTCCCGGCAACCAGCTCATTCCCCATGATCAGGATCTTCCGAAGATTCTGGATAAGATCTACCCTTGCCATGAGATTGTAAAAATTGATCACTATATTCCCGGATGCCCCCCCTGCGCGGAAATAATTTGGAAAACTCTGGCAGGTTTGATTACCGGCAAGATAGAACCCATCTCCTACCAAAGTCTTAAGTACGACTAGGATTATCTATGAGTCGAAAAATAATTATTGATCCCGTCACTCGCGTGGAAGGCCACGGGAAGGTCACCATTCATTTAAACGATCAGGGCATGGTGGAGGACTCACGGCTACATATCGTGGAGTTTAGAGGCTTTGAAAAATTTATTCAGGGGCGGCCTTACTGGGAGGCCCCCGTCTTAGTTCAAAGGTTGTGCGGTATCTGCCCCGTCAGTCATCACCTTTGCTCCGCCAAGGCCATTGATGAGATCGTGGGAGTATCCCATGAGTCCCTCACGCCGGTGGCGCTTAAGATGAGGCGCCTCATGCATTATGGTCAGGTCTTGCAAAGTCATGCGCTTCACTTTTTTTATCTGGCAGCACCGGATTTACTACTGGGGATTGAAAGTCAGATCAGTCGCCGCAATGTGGTGGGCGTGGGCCTTGACTTCCCTGAGCTGGCCCGCAAGGGAATTCTACTTCGCAAGTTCGGCCAGGAGATTATTAAAGTCACCGCCGGCAAAAAAATCCATGGCATCTCCGCCATTCCCGGAGGCATTCACAAAAATCTTTCCTTGGCAGAGAGAGATCTTTTTTTCCGGGGGGGAGACATTCCTTCGGTCCATGAGGTTATCGCTTGGGCCCAGGAAACTCTGGCGTTTTACATTGACTATCATAAAAAAAATCAGAGCTGGATCAACCGCTTCGCCTCCTGCGACTCCAACTATCTAAGTTTGGTGCGGTCGGACGGGGCAATGGATTTATATCACGGAGTCCTGCGTGCCATCGACTCGAACGGCACCAGGATTCTTAATGATGTGGACTACCATACCTATCTCGATCTCTTTTCGGAGGAGGTCAAGACTTGGACCTATATGAAATTTCCCTTTTTAAAAAAGCTGGGCGTGGAAAAAGGCTGGTCCAGGGTAGGCCCTCTGGCCAGGGTCAATACCTGCGATTTTATCCCCACCCCTCTGGCGCAGAAGGCGCTGGAGGATTTTCGCGGCCACACCGGCGCAAGAATTTGTCACACCACACTTGCCTACCACTGGGCGCGCCTGATCGAACTCCTTCATTGTGCTGAAGTCATTGAGGGACTTTTAAATGATCCCGATCTGCAAAAGGACAATTTGAAAGTCGAAGGTCGGCATGGAAAGCTGGGAATTGGTTTTTTAGAGGCCCCCCGTGGAACCTTGATCCATCATTTTGAAGTTGATGAAAAAAGTGCCATTACCCTGTGCAACCTGATCGTCTCCACCACCCACAATAACGAGGCCATGAACCGGGCGGTCAAATCCGTGGCGACTGAGTATTTAAAACACGGCCAGCAGATCACCGAGGGCATGCTCAATCATATTGAGGTCGCCATTCGCGCCTATGATCCCTGCCTGAGCTGCGCCACCCACGCCGTGGGCGAAATGCCTTTGCATGTATCCCTCTTCAACTCTCACGGACAGCTTATTCATGAAAAGTATTCCTAACCTGCTAGTCATTGCCATTGGAAATCCGGCCCGAGGCGATGATGGTCTTGGCCCGCGACTGATTGAAGAATTAAAAACCCACAAACTGGAGTCTCCCAACTTCCTATGGGTTTATCAGCTGGCGATCGAGCATGCCGAACTCTTCTCAAAATTCCCCACGGTGATCATTGTTGATGCCGCCCGACGCGGTCCGGGGCCCTTTCAGTTTATCCCGGTTCTTCCCAGTCAAGATACCTACTTTTCCAGTCATGTTTTACGGCCCGAAAATGTGGTGGCCTTGACTCAACTTCTCTACCAGGCCCGGCCTAAGGTTTTTCTCCTTGCCATCAGGGGGGAATCCTTTGAGCTGTCAGAAAAATTAAGTCAGGCGGCCGAGACGCACCTCGCACATTCGTTTAACTTCTTGCATGATTTTATGTTAAAATTTCCTGATGACGCCGATTGAGCCACCAAAAAATATGCCCTTAAGCGAAATTCTCCCCGCAACGCCGACCTTGCTCATGGGTGCAGGTCCTGTGCCTATTCCCTATCAGGTGGCCCAGGCCAACGGCCTTGTGATCAGTCATTTGGGGGAGACGATGAACAGGGTCATCGCCCGAGTCAAGGAAATGTCCAAGTATGTTTTCCAAACCACGAGCGATCATATCCTCGGGCTTGCCGGTCCGGGCAGCGCGGCCATGGAAATGGCGATCACCAATTTACTGGGACCGGGAAAAAAGGTTTTAATTTTAAATTTGGGAACTTTCAGTGCACGCTTCGGCGAGCTGGCGAAGCGGGTTGGCGCTGAAGTTATCTTTTTAAAAGGGGAAGACTTTAAACCTTTTACGGTTGAACAAGTGGAAGCGGAGCTGGAGAAAAATCACTACGATGCTCTTACGCTGGTGCAGGGAGAAACTTCCTGTGGGGTTAAAAACATTCATCTAGGGCCCATTGCCGCCGCGGCAAAAAAAAGAAACGTTCTCGTCATCGTTGATGCCGTTTGTACCTTATCCACCATGCCATTTAAAATGGATGAGTGGAATATCGATGTCGTCATGACCTGTGGACAAAAAGGGCTCTCCTCAATCCCGGGAGTTTCCCTCATCGCCTTCTCGGAAGATGCCTGGAAAATTATTGAACAAAGAAATCCTCCTCACTGGTGCCTGGATGCCAAACTTGCCAACCGTTTTTGGTCAAAGCATGAGTACCATTATACCGCGCCGGTTTCCGGTATCCTGGCCATTCATGAGGCCTTAAGGCTTATTTGCCTCGAAACTTTGGAGAAAAGGTTTGAACGCCATCTGCTCAGCTCCCATGCCCTCCAGACGGGACTGGAACGAATGGGTCTTCAACTTTTTATTCCCAAGGAAGATCGTCTGAACTCGGTGGTGGCGATTCAAATGCCACGGGATTTGAAGGCCTCTGATGTTCTCAAGCATATGCTTCAGACCTTTAATGTGGAAATTTCCGGGGCCTTTGGCCTGCCCATCGTGAGAATCGGTCAGATGGGAGAACAGTGTCGCTTTCAAAATCTTTCAAAGGTCCTTTATGCCACCGGGATGAGCTTTAAAAAATTCGGAACCCCAATCGATATGAATCAGGGGATGGCGCAAATAGATTCACTTCAAAACCGTCTGGACCCTTAAGTGACGGAAATCATGAATAAGTAATATTTACCTTCATGATTCCCTTTTTCCCTGGAAGAGATACATTCCACGCCTATTTAACTAGGTGTTTCTATGTCAAAAAAAGCAATTCAAAGTTTGATGGTTTTCTTGACTCTGGGCCTGATCGGCCTGCCCGGTTTGCAGGCAGTGGAACCGGCCCGGGATATGCACAATATCACCATGACCCCTTATGCGGAAAATATCTTTCTCTTTTATCGCTGTGGTGATTTTCTGTACTTTAATCATGACATCAAAAAGCTGCGCCAGGAAAGAGGCAGCTCCGTCACCTTTAACTGGTACACCAACCAAACCATGATCGGCCTGATGTATTGTGATGGCTTTGGCTTCCCTGTGACCAACGAAAAAGTGGCGGCAAAAGATCTCAACGTCACCGTTCTTCCCAATCAGATGGATGTTTTCTACTCCCCTCTTTCCAATACAAAATTGGTGAAAAAAACCTCCTTTAAGAAAATTCCCGGTGAGCTTCCTCAGACCAAAGACTGGAGTGCCAATGAAATTTTAAAAAGTCATGACGGGCGTGAAATTTTGGCCGACTCCTACCAGGCCTTCGAGTTCAACGGAAAGTCGTACCTACTTTATAGCTATGAGGGCAAGCTGGCCCTACTCACGCCTGATAAAAGATCCCTCCCCTTGGATCTCAACATCAATATTGACCGCAACTCGCCTATTAAGGCAGCGGTGAGCTTGGCCAAGGGAAAGGCGACACTCTATGCCTTACTACCCACCGGTCAGCTTTTCACCTGGTTTAAGCTCGATCTCCTGGGATTAACCAAGGGTACCCTGCGCCAGTTTTCTGATCCCATAAAGTTTTTCTTTGCTCCTTCGGAATTGTCTTCGTACGAATTGAAGGCCCCGCTGAACGGCAAGGTGGTGGCCTATTATCTTCGTCATGGAGTTCAAAGCAAAGCGGTCTTTGATGTGGACAATGCCTACCCAAACAACTTTGACGATCACAAAGGTTTTGTGCGTCCCTTTGATCCCGTTAAGGAAGATAAAAAATTCGACCTCTTTCAAATCCCCTTGAGCTGTCACCAGGATCGCGATTGCATGCTGGTCGATTTTTCTTACCCTAAATCCGCCAGTTTTTTCGGCAACCCTTCGGCGCTCCTTCATGCCACCTATGGTGGGAAAGTGGTCGCCGTTCCCCTTAACACCTTACCGACGAAACAGGAGAAGATGGAGTTGATTGGAATCATTGAGGGCCCGCCACCTGTACCTTTGGCCAATATCATGTCCTCTCTCAAAGGTAGCTCCGGTGATGCCATGATGGAGGGTGCTCGCGACCTCTCTCGTTGGATTTTTACCCAGGTTGATCAGTCCATGACCTTCACCTTAGGCAGAGGAAATACTTCAATTAAAACCACCACCCATATGGTGCAAGCTGGCGGTAATATTCCCACCGCCGTCCCGATTACATTATCGGCCATGGGACAATTTTCCTCCAAGCTCATGCGAGAAGATTTTGTTGAAACAACCGGGACGATCAAGAAAACCTTCGTAAACGAGATTCAGCATTTCCAAGGTCCCAATCGAAAATTGCAGATGCGCCCCATCGGCAAGTTGATTTTTCTAAAGTACGACCTGAAGGCCTATCGCTATGTTTTTAAGGACGAGCACGACAAGGTGCTGAGCGACGGCCCTCAGCTTTTTTCCATCACAAAAACAAATTATCGGCCGATCGTTCGGCCATACGAGATGATTGCCAAGCAAGTTAACCCGGGGAAGTACCCGTACAGCTTCGTGGTGGGTGATATGGCTAGCTATGCCTCTCTTCACCGTCGCAGGACGCTTCTCGACAAGGCGAGCATACTCTCCCCTGGCCACAACTACCTCTCCTACACCTATAACAATATGTTGGATCTCAGCACGCAGTTTGAGATGACCGCCACCAATCGAGTCACCCGAGAAGATACTGAAACCGTTACGGCCGAATTGGGCGGGGGAATCGGCTCCGATGACACGCCGTTATCCCTCAATTTTTCCATTAAGAACGAAGAGGAAAGAGTTTATACCCTGGTTAATCAAAAATCCCAGGGCATGGCCATCAGCGCAGAGATCGGAATGCCGCTCTTGGCGCAAGACCCTAGAGTCAAATCCTATGATTTTGAAATTTACTACCTCGCGCCTGAAAATCAAATCGCCAAAGATCTTCTGGAAGAGTTAAAAGACACGCGCTCTAAATCCCACATGAACAAAAAACTCTTCGAGATGATTATTCCCACCTCAAAGCCGTGGAAGGTAACCTACACCGTCTCAGAAATTCGCGACGCCCTCGCCGCTCCGAGTGGAGGCCGTCCCGCCCGCAATAATAAATATATTGATACCATCCCGAATCCTGATGACGATAGTGAGACGGGAGAAAGGGAGCCTATCATCCGGTGGAATTTTTAACAGTGGTGGAGCTGCGTGAGGCAGCCCCACCTCAGGTAGGTTGAACTTATTACTTGCAGGAATCTTCCAAGGGCCAGGAGTGATCACTCACCAAACGAGATAATCTCTCACCCTCAATTCTGTAGCTTGTTTTCATTCCACATTTTTGAGCATCTTTGTATGCCGCTTGAAAAAGGAACACATCCGACACCAGGGCATTTCCAAATTCAGAGAAGGCCTTGATAAATCTAGTTCTGTCACTTTCTACCGCAAAAGAGAGATCGCCGGCGGCCGCCTTCATTTCCTCCAAGGCAGCATGCATCTTTTTAACCTGAACGCGTCGTGAAAGAAGCAGCCGTGCTTTGCAATTGTCGAGGTTCAATTTGGTCAAACATAATCCCCACGGGTCTGACTTGTCGGCAAAATAATCCTCAAGTCCTTGTGCCGCCAGGTCACCATACTGATCGACGACTTGAACAAAATGATCATCGGCCAGGAGATAATCCACATAGGCGCGTGGAAGATCGAACTCGTAGGAAAGTGCTGTATATTTTAACTTTTTCGCATCAGGCACATTGACGGACAGCTCGCTCGTAAGGCCGGTGGCCTTAACCAAGCGACGCAAGGCCCGGTTAAGCTGTTTAGACGACCCATGATCAGCGGCATAGAACCAGTTATATTTGCCCGAGTAATCCAGCTTATTTTCCTCATCAGATTTGGCCTGATCAGTTCTTGAGTCGACCTCCAGTGCGGAGTAAAACCCCTCATTGGTGGTACGATGAACCGTAATCGCCCGGCCAACGGTTTGTTTTAGATTGGCACCAAAATAAAGCTCCCGTGTGACTCCGTCCAATGACGATTCTTTGCGAAAATACTCACGGTAATTTTCTTTTGTCCATGTGAAATAAATAAAGGGAATTCCTACTGCAAACTTTTTTACGTGGCGCCTTTTAGAGCGCAGGATATTATCCACGCGGACCACACCGCCGGTCCCAACCTGAGACGCCATCTGCTCTGCGGGAACAATATTTCCTTTCAAGAAATCTTCATAAGCATGGAGGGCCTCCTCATCCGTCAGATCAAAGGCAAATGAGACGCCTTTGGCCAACTCGTTTACCACAGAGGTATAGGCCTCCGCTACCAATGTTCCTGCCACCAGTCTAAGCTCCTTCTCCTGCGCCTTCATCAGCTGAACAAAGACTTTCCCGTCTTCCATTTTTTCGATGTAGGTCTGCCAGCCACCGGCCAGAACCACCGTCGGCCCCACTCCCAAATACCAGTTCCCAAGACGAGCCGAAAGTGCAATCCCGCCGTTGGTCTGATAAAAGACCGTCTCACCCTCTCTCCAACCAGCAATCTCTGATGCCTTCCAGGGGATTTTCTTGTGCTTGGTAACCGCTTTTATCTCGTCCTTATTTTCAACCAGGCTCGTAAATTCAACATTTTTTTCCGCCACTACGGCCACACCCACAAAGAGTCCCAAATAGGCCGCGAGGCCGGAAGCATCAGCAAAATAAAAGCTTACTCCTGGGCCCACTCCAAGATCGACGGCAAGACCATGGGTCACCCTAAAACCTTCTTCATATTGGTCCAAAGTCAAAGTGGGAGAATCTTCGATCTCGGGATCGTATTTTAAGGGTGTCAGATTGACGGTTGTGTGACCGAAATCAAGCCCACCAAAGACAAGGGCCCCGAGTTCTGTTTGAAGCGTTGGACCTGAAAATGCTTCCGTAGCATACAAGCATCCGCTTAACACCATGAGTGTAAATAATTTTCTAACCTTCTCTGTTCGCATTTTTGCTTTCCTGGTTTGAGGGTTTTTTTGAAATACTTTTTTAGAAAAGGTTTTGAAAGGCAGCAATGATCTTTGCTATGCCCATGCTTGAGAATTTACCTTAGTGATTGGCCCACAATCAGTCGGCCCAGTGACCCAACAGCCCAAAGACGATTAGCAGGACGATCATAGCAATCCCGATTCCAGTGGAGATCGGTCTTTGACGAGGGTGACGCGCTTTTGTTTTATCTAAAAAAGGCCAGCCTATTAAGATCAATGGGCCCATGGCCAGCATTAAAATCCCCAGCAGCTTAGGAAGATATTTTAACATTTGGTACATGGGAAGAAAGTACCATTCCGGTTTAATGGCATGGGGAGTCTGCAGAGGATCGGCCTTCTCCCCCAACTCAAACGGCAGTAAGATTGACAGGCCAATCAGAATTCCGATCAAGAGATAAAGAACGATCCCCTCTTTTAAGACATGATGGGGAAAGAAGGGCGTCCCTTCCCCCTCTTTCAATTTTATCTCCTGATCCACTTTTTCCATGGTAGAGATTCCCTGAACACGGACTAAAAGCAAGTGGGCGCCGATCAGAAAGAAAACGAGCCAGGGCAAGATAATGACATGAATGACAAAAAAACGTGAGAGGGTCTCGCCTCCGATAGCGGCGCCCCCGCGCAAAAAAATCTTGGTCCACTCCCCGATAACCGGAATGCCACCGGCGATTTCCGTTCCTACGGTTGTTGCCCAGTACGCCAACTGATTCCAAGGCAAAAGATAGCCGGTAAATCCGAAAACCAGTGTGAAGATAAAAAGAAGGGCCCCGATCACCCAGGTAATCTCTCTCGGTTTTTTAAAGGCCCCCATAAAAAAAGTGCGAAGCATATGCAAAAACACGATCAGGATCATTAAGTTCGCACCCCACGCATGGACTTGGCGATAGAGCCAGCCCAAGGATGGTTTGGTCATAATAAATTTAACACTTTCAAACGCCTCATTGACTGTAGGCCGATAGTAAATCAAAAGCAGAATACCGGTGAGAATTTGGCTGATAAAAAGAAATAGGGACATACTTCCGAGGGTGTGAAGCCAGCTTATATTCTTCGGCAGAGGTTTCTTGACTTGCTGGTCAACCAGCTCCTGAATTCTTTTTAAGTCAAACCTTTCGCCCAGCCATGCGATGATCTGGTCTTTACTCATTTTCTCTCCTAGGCAGACAGCATAACCCGTCCGTTCACGACTGTTATGACATAGGCCATGAGTCGTCGTGGTGGTGGTCCCGATATTACTGAACCGTCTGAATTAAAAAAACCGGCGTGGCATGGGCAGGCAATTTGACGTTTCTTTTCATCCCAATCCACCAGGCATCCCAAATGTGTGCAGGTGGCAGAGAAGGCCCTAAACCCACTGGCCAGATGAATAACCAAGATCACTTTGCCGCCTAAAATCACTTTTCGTCCAGCGCCAGTCGGAAAGTCCTCTTTCTTTCCCACATCAACCATGCCGCCGACCGGGGCCTGGCGTGTCAATGGCAGAAGATAGGTAATGGCGGGTAGGATAAAACCTGCCAAGGTTAAAATGACTCCTCCCTTTAATAGCCATGATAAAAAATCACGCTGGCTTAAGTTCATTTGGTTTTCCTTCGACATATCGCCCATCTCCTATTTTGGTCGGGTGTATTGCTTGTATCTTTTCCAAAGGGCCAGCATCATGAGCAGGATAAAGGCCCAAATAAAAACGAGCACAAGCGTTCGCAAATGACGATCTTTATATTTGCGGACTATAAGCGAATTTATTTCGTTATTTTTATTTTTTAAATCAGCATGATGTTTTGAAATTCTTATAAGATCGAGCGTATGCTGGAGAGGCCCGAGTTCAAGCGTGTTCGTATTAACCACTTCCAGTAGCGCCTGTTCATCTTCGACGAAAAGGCCATCGATTCCCGCCTGCTTTACCAGAAGGGCAGAGGCCTTGAGCAGTCGTTCGGAATCTTGCAGCAAACTCAGGATCTGACTTCCGCGCTTGAGTGCCGGATCAGTTTTCAAGTGACACTTTAAACACATTTGCTCATAGATTTCTAAACTTGCGACTTTAATCTCATGATTGTTGTGACAGCTTATGCATTCAGGAAATTTTCCTGCTTCCGCCAGGCTTGCGTGCACGCTCTCCGAGAAAAATTGTCTCTCTTTAACATGGCACTTTCCGCAGGCCGAAACAATATTATTGACTCTGGGAGGGTGGGCCCCGTGGGAGCCATGGCAGCTGACACACTGAGCGCTCCCCAAATCATTTTTTTCCAATAAGGCCTTGCCATGAACGCTCTTCTTATACTTCTCAGGGATGTCAAAAGGTAAGCCATGTCTATTCATCAACTTTTCATTACCATGACATTGCTCGCAGGTCGTTGGGATGTTAAGCGGATAAACTGGAGCATTGGGATCACCCACCTGAACCACATCATGGTGGCCATGGCAATCAGTGCAGACTGCAACATCCGTCATGCCTTTTTGAAATAGGCCTTTTCCGTGATCTGACGTTCTGTACTGGGCCAGTTGATCGGTTGGTATACCAAAAAAATTCATTCGCTCAACATCGGCATGACAGCTTCCGCAAATAAGGGGAATTATTTTTTTTTCAGGAACGCCGACATATCCTCTCTGCCGGTCGTGCGCCGATTTCTGGTCGTGCAGGGCGGGATTGCCGCCGTGACAGCTATTGCAAAAGATCTGCTCCTTGAAATGGATGGAGCTACTCATCATCGCAGCATAATCATTGTGACAGTTAAGACAAGAATTTCGCGCGGCGATTTGGGCCCAAGAAAACTTGGCAGCACAAAAGATGATGATGAGGGCCCCAAACTTAATAAGCAAGTTACTTCTGCTTCTTTGTGGGTTCCCTATAGATCATGTCCCAGATATGCCCATCTAAATCTTCAAAGGCATGCCCATAGAGTGAACCTTCTGTTCTGGCCTCTTTAGGCGCGATTGCGCCAGCGGCAATCGCCTTGCTCACGATATGATCCACATCTTTACGATCGTTGGCACTAATGCACACAAAAACTTCAGAGCTTTTTTTGGCATCAGTGGTGGCCTTTTTGGTGAAGGATTGAAAATCTTTTTCCAGTAGCAGCATGGCATAGGTTTTGTCACCGATCACCATGCAGCTCGACGTTTCATCAGACATTTTTAGGTTAAACTCAAAACCCACTCTCGAAAAAAACTCCATGGAACGTTTTAAATCTTTAACAGGTAAATTAATAAAAACTTCCCGAGACATGCTTTTCTCCTTTGTATTTATTTCGCGTATTTTATTTGATTTAAGTCGCTGCCATAATGACATCGGTCACTGTAAAAAATAACAGGTATCTTGAGTAGAACGTATAGAAAAGAAAGAAAGGAATGGGAGAGAACTCCCATTCCTTTGTGTACCGTTAGTAATTGTTCTGCTGGTTTTGGAGAAGAAGGTCTTGCACGAATGTGCCCATTCCTCCGTCGCCGGTCAGCAGGTTCCAGTTCGAGTCAAACATCCTCGGGCCCCAGCGGGTGTCAA
>MEPP01000014.1:0-68769 GCA_001769855.1 Bdellovibrionales bacterium GWA2_49_15
AAGGAACAATCGATCAGTAATCAGCTGGGATAAAATATGAATTGATTCCTCTGACTCATACAACCTGTGGATGAAGTCCAAGAATTCGAGGGTGAAGTCCAAAATCATGGCATAGATGAGGAACTCGGAAAGTTTATTCACACAGGGCATTTCGATGGGCTTCAGACGAATCCAGCAGGTCACCATGTAAATCAACATAACAATGGCCATCCCTGAGACAATCGCGGAAAAAAGAAAAACTATCGGCATTAAGACAGAACTCCACCAGGGGTTGGCTTTAATTGACCCGAAAATAAAACCGACATAACCGTGGAGCATAAACGCAGAGGGGATACCAATGATGGTGATC
This sequence comes from Bdellovibrionales bacterium GWA2_49_15, assembly GCA_001769855.1. Taxonomy (GTDB): domain Bacteria; phylum Bdellovibrionota; class Bacteriovoracia; order Bacteriovoracales; family Bacteriovoracaceae; genus GWA2-49-15. Next base: position 350 of record MEPP01000014.1, read on the forward strand.
AACTTCCCCGCCTTGTCATCGAACTCAATGGCTTTAGGCGAAACATCAGTTGCACCCAAGGTCAGAAGTTTATACACATACTTGATTAAGCCAGGTTTGGTCTTTGAGAGATGCACGATGTCAGCCCTATAGTCGAACCAAATTTCAGCCAACAAAACCACCAATAAATACCAGGCATAGACAAATCCAAACATCGCCATCGCTGATGTGGTGTGAGGAGTTGCAATCATTTCAAGAGCACGCTCAGGATGGCCTAAGTGCGACATCAGTGGCAAAGGTGCAACCATAAGAAACGAGAGTGCGCTTAAGAGTGCGAGTCGATAAACCGGAAGTAGCGCCTTCACGTTAAAAACCCGCTCAAGGGAAGCTAAAATAAATGCCCCTGCAACAAGTCCCGTTAAATACGGGTAGAGCACAATGAGCAGCTCCCACTGCAGATGGTATTCATTGGGATAAATATAGCCTGTGATACGTTCCATGACTGGGATAATTTGATCCATAGTTTACCTGACCTCTTGATCGGCGTTAGCGTAGAAAGCTTTCGGCCGAGTGTTCAACTCTGATTTCAATGTTCGAATTGGGTGAAATCTTAGAAAGTGATGAAGCGGGCTGCTGCGTTTGTTGAGATCACCGAAAACCCGTGCCTGAGTCGGACAAACTTCAACGCAGGCAGGGAGTAACCCTTTTGCAATCCGGTGGTAACAGAATGTGCACTTGTCTGCTACGTTCTTTTCGGGGTGCATATAGCGCGCACCATACGGACAAGCTTGGATGCAGTACCGACATCCAACACAATATGACTCATCGACGAGCACGACACCGTCCTTAGTTTGAAAAGTTGCTCCAACCGGGCACACCTGCACGCAAGGTGGATTGGCACAGTGGTTGCAGAGTTTCGGCACGAAAAAGGTCCTAAGAATACTTGAATCTATTTGGCGATCGGGAAAGCCGTCAATGCCGCCATTGGGACTATCAACCATCGTTTCTCCCTCGGAAGGGATAATGTAACGTTCAATCCAGGTCCTCATAGTATGTGGACCTTCAGGAACATGGTTCTCTTTTTTACAGGCATTGGCACACCGGCCACAGCCGATACATTTTGCGATATCAACCGCCATGGCGTAGTTGTTGGCTTCAGAAGGTTCCCCAGAAGCTTTTGTATCATCTACGGATTGCTGGCCGAAAAGTTTATGGTGCCAGAAGCCAAAGGTGAGCAATGTCATTCCAGCCGGGATGGCTTTTATGAAACCATCCAGAAATTCCCGACGATCAATGCTCTTCGTTTCATCTTTTCGATTTTCTTTTTGAGTACTCATGGCCTTCCCTCCGGAGAATGCGGATAGTGGCAATCCCAGCAAAGATAGCGGCCGGCGTGGGCCATATCTACCCTCGGAATTCCAGGCATATCCTTTACCTGCGGTCCATTATTCGCATGGCATTTGCCGCAAAAATCATTATTTGTCGGCTTCCCGACCCTATTTAGATGAGGAGTTTTGAAATGTTCCTTGGGCACTTGATGACAGGTGGTGCACTCGAGAGACGAATGATGCGAAACCATCTTCTGCGCTACAATACTTCGATGGCAGGCACTACATTCCTTTGGAGTCACGGGGGGGACGGGATTGTGAGGATTGTGGCACGTCATGCAAGCTTTCCCGGGATTATGCTGAATGGTGATAATCTGGGGAAATCCCGTTGGCCGAGATGGGTTGTAATTATGACAAAGCGGGCAACCTTCTCTTTGGCGCGGAGCTGGTGGTTTGATTGATGTCGGGTCATCGGCGTGATTAGCGGATGGACCATGACATACCTCGCAGGAAACACCTCTGTGGAATCCGCTGGATTTAACTTTGAAAATTTCCTCGTGGCATTCCGTGCAGGCATTTACACCTGCGTAACTGATGGGCAGCTGGCGAATTTCCTCGATGGAATCGGCCCGGTAATGCCCATATTTGCCAAAAGACTTTGGGATAAGTAGAGCGCGTATTGCAAAAAAAGCCACGATACCCACAACTGCAACGGCTCCCAACACAATTAATTGCTGCGGAACTTTACCATTTTTCAATGAAGCCCTCCATGTAACCTAAAGGCGTCTTAATAGTCTAAAAATTATCTAGATTTTCGACGACTCTATCATAAAAAAATATAGAGACAAAATAAAATTATTCGCGCGCTTTATTTTTTTTTGCAAAAATTCAAAGTTGTTCATCCGTGTGAAGCATGTGATTGATCACCTGATTGTTCACCGCCCAGCTCACGCATGGAAAATGGAATCGCCATTTTCACAAGCAGGGTGAAAACGAGAAATCCGATGGCAAAGATTCCTGAAGCCACACGGTACTCAGTCAAGCTCGGCGTATACTGATAAATTTCACCAAGGGTATCGGGGGTCAGACCGGGAATAACTAGGCCCATCCCCTTTTCAACGTAGACGCCGAAAAAAATCAGAATGCATCCAATATTCATGGTGTAAACATTCTCTCTCGTTTTGGGGATAAGGAACAATAAGAACGCAATTAAGCTACACGCCAACGCTGGCCACATAAAGTAATGTACTTCAGTTTTGCCTTGAACCGAGGAAAACAGCACTTGAGTGAAGACCAGATGTTCGGTGTGTGAGTAGTACTCTTTGAAAACTTCAGCACCCAAAAGGAACACATTGATAAACATGGCGTAAGACATCAATTCGGCTATTTTGTGAAGAGCGGCATCCTTAATCTTCAATCCCTCTGTCTTTCGCAAGATTTGAAAAAGAATCAGCAGCACGGCTGGACCAGAGCAAAAGGCAGAAGCTAAAAATCTTGGAGCAAGAATGGACGCATTCCAAAATGGCCGCGCGGCAATACCATTATAGAGGAAGGCGGTTACGGTGTGAATGGATACTGCGGAGGGGACTGAAAGTAAGACGAGCGGAATGACAATTTTTTTATTGTAGTGCTTGCCTTTGAACCCCATATAGATAATGTGGCCTGCGATCACGACGTTGAGTAAGAAATAAGCATTAAGCACGAGAATATCCCATGCCAAAAGAGAACTTGGAAAATTGAGTGTTCCCAAGAAAGGCATGATGTGCATGACCCGGTCAGGACGCCCGATATCAACCGTGACAAAAAGAAAACACATAACGATGGCACTAATGGCCAGCAACTCACCTAAGAGTACAACTTCCTTGATCGGTCCCCAGTCATAAATATAGGCCGGAATGACGAGCATGATGGCGGCAGCGGCAACACCAACGAGAAAAGTAAAGTTGCCTATATAAAATCCCCAAGAAATTGGGTCGCGCATATTTGTAAGAGTTAAACCATCACTGAGCTGGTCGATATACGCCAGGCATCCTGAGAGGATTAAAATCCCGAGAAAAATAATCCAGGCCCAGTAGTATCGGTCCCCTTTGAGCCATAGTTTAACGGTCGCTGTGATAAAATTGATTAATCCCATGAAATCCCCTTTCTAGATACCATAGAAGTAGAAAAACTTTGGTCGGGTGGCCAGCTCATTTTTGAGAATCAAAACCCGTTTATGTTCCATGATGTAGCGTATTTCGCTTTCTGGGTCGAGAAGGTTCCCAAATTTTCGAGACCCCACAGGACAGATATCGACACAGGCGGGATAAAGCCCTTTGCGCGTGCGTTGAATACAAAATGTACATTTTTCCACCACTCCCTTCATGCGCGGACGATTGCCAAGGTAATGCATGTTCGTGTTGAGATCTTCACCTGTGAGCTTGGGCTCGGACCAGTTAAAGTGGCGGGCACCGTAAGGGCACGCGCCCATACAATAACGGCAACCAATACACCAATCGTAATCAATGACGACGATGCCATCCTCTTCCATCCACGTAGCTTTGGCCGGGCATACCTTTACACAAGGTGGATTCTCACATTGCTGACAGGCAACGGGTACATAAAAATGTCCGGCCCTGGGCACAGCGCAGGGGGCATTAGATGGAGCCATTGTTGGTTCACGGTACAGCGGATATTGTGAATTTGGATTATCCAGAATCGCCTTTTGAGTCGCATCAACTTTTGAAACGTAAGGGGGGAGTGGAGCGGCCTTTTGTTCTTCTGGCGTTCTTTCATCTCCATGCACACTAGCAGGAGAGCAGTAGTATGCGTCTGCATCCTTGAAGTCGATGCCGCTCTCTTTGTTGAATTCTAAAACGCGAATCCATTCGATGATGGGATCGCGAGATTGGTTATTTTCGTTCACGCAGGCATGCACACAACGGCGGCAGCCAATGCATCGAGAAATATCGAGTCCATATCCGAAATGAACCCCCTTCATTGCTGGAGTCGCTTCAATGACTCCTGGTTTTGAGTACTTTTCTTCGTTTTCTTTCTCCAAGTTTCTGAGCAGCTCTTGCACCTGCTGAGGAGTGAGTTCGAGGAAATGTTTCCGCAGCATTTGATCAAAGGTCTTTTGGTTGCAACCACTGAGATTGGGAAGACAAATTCCAGCCGCCACAGCACTTGTGGCGGAAATAAAGTTGCGTCGATTCATTGTCTTGTCTGAATTCTTTTTGGATTCTGGTGTGTCCATATTATTTCTTGCCTCCAAGAAAAAAAGGCTTGGCTTCAGGCGCGGGGGGCGCAGGGAACGGTACAACTTTTTTTACTTTAGGTGAATGTGGATCATGGCAGTGAACACAAAGGTAATACGACTTGGGTCCATTCCATGAGCCGCTGCGCTTGCCATGAACGCCAGCTTTCCAGTCGCGATAAGTTGGCCCATGGCACTGTCCACAGAGACGATAGGATTCCGAAAAGTCGATCAGTTTACCACTCGCAAGTCGCAACTTATCTCTGTTCTTAGGATTGTGACAGTCGAGACACCACCGTTGTTGGGCTGCATGTTCGAATTTAATGTTCGTATGCTCATCGACAAGGACACGTGGTTTGGGATTGACGACTAAACCTTCGTGGCAGGCAGAGCAGGGGAAGATGCCTTCGGACAAAGGTGCAAGTGGCGTCGGTTTTGAGTCCTCGTGTGCGCCCGACTGGAAATGAGAATCTTCAGCATGGATTGGCATCACCCATATCGTGACAACAATCAACGCGCACAAGGCATTACTAAATAATCTGGTTCTGTTGATCATGGATACACACTCACTTATTTCTAGGATATTGCAATTTATCCTTATAGGTTTGGCATGGGCAACATAATTAAGACACCATTCTGCACACATTTCTTGTGTGCTCGCGCTGGCGATTATCGGCCATTACTTTCATAATGGGATTTGGCCATGAGTACCATTGATACGATTCCTGATTTTAGTCATTAGGATCGCCTTTTCAAGCTAACATTTATCATGTTTTTGCCCTCGCAATGGAATAGGGATTTGTTACAAACATTAGGCAATGGAAAAAAAAAGAAGTCCTGCTTCTACACAGGCCCTACATCTGATACCGCCAAAAAATGAAATGCTCTGATTTTTTTTGTTTTGAAAATTTCAAATGTCGGGTTTCTCGGAATGGAGGGAGGTGCCGACAAATATTCTGTAGGTATTTCCCGACAAAATTCTCCGTCGGTTTTGCAAGTTCGTGAAATATTTGTGTGCCCTATGTTGGTCTTTACTTTGCAGACGAACTGGCAAGACCGAATAAATGGTTACTAACAAGGAAGGACATTATGAATACCACAAAAAAGCATGAGAAAGTTGTCGTCATCAGTATGTACGCAGGACTTGGAATTGGGTTCTTAGCATTTCTGGGAATTGGTTTAGTGCCAGGGCTGTTGTATGGTGGTTATATCGGATTAATTATGGCCGGTTCGATTTTCGGAATGCCGGTAGAACCGACACTGGTCGCTCGCCTATTAACAGGGGGAGGAATGGGGCTAGGTGCTTTGATGGCCTTGACCTTCTTTCTCGTCGTAGGCAGTCTCGTCGGAACAGTGACTGGTTTTGCCATCGCCGCAGTGAAAGAGAATCGGGCGAAATCGATTGCCGCGTTGGAAGCTGTCCAAGTGAAACAAAGAATACCCTAAGCGAATAAGACACAGGCACTTACTGGGAAGATGATCTTTCGCAGACTCTCCAGTAAGTGCTTTGCAAATTCTTAACCATGATATTTAATATTTTTAAAATACAAAAACTATTTCATCCCGGGAGGCAGCATGCTTCTTCGTTATAAGACCTTTTTCATCCTCAACTTGAGCTTTTTAATTTCAAATTTTGTTTTTGCGACAGACGATGCCAATTCATGCCGCAGTTGTCACTCGCAAGAGAAACTCGGCACTGTGCAATTTAGTCAATCAGCACATGGCAACTTTGAGTGTGTTGACTGCCATCAAGGATTCACCGCAACGATCGGGACAGATAATTCCGTCCCCCATGGCATAGGCAAAGCAGAGGCCATGAAGACCTGTGTGAACTGTCATGAAGGCTCGCTTGGAAAACCTGATCTGGTTACTCATGCGGGGCAAGCAACGGCCCCCGATTCTGGCTTGCCGTTTTGTCTGGACTGTCACGGTGATCCGCACGTCATCCGCGTGGCTTCAACGCTTTCGCCGGTCGTCCATCGCCAGCATATGAGCGAGCGTTGCTTAACGTGCCATGACGATGGTGGGGAAAATGCTGGCAAACCCGTCCTTCAAATTGGCGAAATAAAGGACGTTCACAAAGGTAGGATCGCGGACACCTATGAGCATTCTGTCCATGGCAGAAAACTTTACCTTGGGTCCAATAAAGCTCCTGGCTGTGCTGACTGTCATGGAGGTCACGTCCAAACGAACCTCAAAGTTGACCGCATCAAGGTTTGTGCCCAATGCCACAAGGATGTTACGGCTGCTTTTGGCACTTTGATCGATCATGAACCCTACACATGGGATAAAAAGCCGGTCTCTTTTGTTACGATTAAATTTTTTGCGCTCCTCACCTTTTTGACCATTCTTGGACTTTGCTTGCATGTGGCGATGGATCTTTTTGGAACTGTCAGGCGCTGGTTTAAAGGCCAGCCCTTGCGATTGCCTCACCATGGTCCCGATGCTCACCAAACAGTACAACGCTTTGATATCCATCAACGTTTGCAGCACGGACTTATGGCATTGTCTTTTACCTTGTTGGTATTAACCGGTTGGCCACTTGCCCAAACCAAGGTCTCCACCTCCCAGACGTGGGTCAAGCTTTTTGGTGGAATCGACGGCGCGGGGTTAGTGCACCGGATGGCAGCAGTTATCCTTATTTTAGCAAGCCTTTACCATCTTATTTATCTAATCATGTTGGGGGGGAAGAGAAAGCTGCGATTGAGCATGCTCCCCATGCCTAAAGATGTTATGGATGCTTTTCAGAACATCCTTTACTTTCTAGGGCTACGAAATGAGCCTCCGAAATTCGGCCGTTTCTCCTATATTGAGAAGTTCGATTATTGGGCGGTATTCTGGGGGATGTTCATCATGGCAGGTTCTGGCTTTTTGCGATGGTTCCCTGAAACTGCAACGAAATATCTTCCCGCCTGGGTTTACGAGATTGGATTGCATGCTCACACGGACGAGGCTTTGCTGGCGGCAATGGCAATTTTCCTCTGGCATTTTTATAATGTGCATTTAAGACCGGCAGTTTTTCCGATGTCACGAGTTTTTCTCCACGGACAACTGACGGTAACTGAGCTCAAGCATGAGCACCCGCTAGAATACGAAGAACTCGTACGGCAAGGAAAAATTCGGGAGTAGGGAGTTGTAGATTTGCTGAAAAAAGTTTGGGAATGGATTGAGAAAGGACGCCGGCGACGTTTACTGTTCATCGCAGTAAGCGTCGTCGTTTTTGGACTCTTATTTGTGATCGTTGGCGGATATTTCAAAACCAAGCGTTTTGTGGAGAGGGACCCTGGGTTCTGCGCTCTCTGCCATAAGACTCGAGAGGCCTACACCCTTTGGACTCGCAGCGAACATCAGCATGTTGTCTGCCAGGATTGCCACCATGAAACTCAGGAAGAATCACTCCAAATGCTTGTGGCCCACATGTTCCAAAATAAAAGTCCCGATGGAAAACTCGGGACAAAGAGCCATTCACCTAAAGTAGAGATCAATTCATGCTTGGAATGTCATATTAAACATGATCAGGACTGGCCGGCGATTGATGCTTCTATTGGTCATAAAATCCACGTCAAAAAGGCCAAGGTCAACTGCCTGAAGTGCCATTCGCGTTCCATCCATCGTTTTAAGGATGCCGCTGAATCGTGCTTAGATTGCCATAAGTCCCGCAAGTTTTTAAGAGGTGGGATGGAGCGTCTGCACTGTCTGTCGTGCCACAATTTTCTCAACGACCAGCAGAGCTTGCTACCGGATCGTTCCATCTGCCTCGACTGTCATCAATCCCAAGGAATAATGAAGTCGCCTATTCCCAATGATGCGCCAATGGCAAAATTTCCCTGTTGGGCCTGTCATCATCCTCACTCGGAAGAACCTGCGCTGGTGTCCTGCACCTCGTGTCATAAGAAAATGTCGGAGAGTGGTTTCCATCGAATCAAGGCCCATGCCGACTGCCTTAAGTGTCATGAGCCTCACGAATGGAAAAGCCGGCCACGCGACTGTACCTCGTGCCACAAAAATAAGATTAGCCACTATGCCCATAAAGCTTGCTGGGAATGTCATTCCTTCAAGAAGGGGAAAGCTCCTTGATTCCGGGGTGGTCCAAGATCGCGCAGTTGTCCAGGATGTTGAATCTTAGAAATCGTCTTGTGCTGGGACTGACCTCCATCATTCTTATTATTGTGATCGGACAGACGATCATTCTCCTTACTGAGGCGGTGGTTGAGCTCGATTACCGTGTGGCCACACAAGGAACCATTTTGGCGCAGGGAGTGGCCACGGCCACGGTGGGCTTAGTATCGGAACATGCCAGATCTAGCGCCTTCACTAATATTTTTGAACGCGTGCGCCGGCAGGTCGATCTCGAAGAACTATCCATTACGGACGATCACGACATTATCGTCGCCCATAGTGACCCGACTCGAGTTGGAACCACGGATGCAAGTATCATGCAACATGTTTTCACCTCGGGAAGCGCGGGCACCCGGATGGCGGACCTCTTTCGGGGGCGTTCTTATTTTGAGGTCTCAGCACCGATCGTGCGAGGTACCTACATTGTGGGGCACGTCCGCCTGCGTTTTCATTCTCATGAGATAGCCAAAGGCATTTATCATCAGATTGGTCTGGCGAGCGTTATGGGATTATTCTGGCTTGCGATAGGATGGTTGTTTTCTTTTTTTTACGTACGGCGAATCACCAGACCTTTAGAGGTATTGGCCCGCGCGGTGACGGCCATGTCCTACGACAATTTTGGGGCGGAAAATCTGAATGTCGTCCCTGAAGGGCACGACGAAGTTGTGTTGCTTCAGCGACGTTTCCAGCGCTTGGCCTTATCGCTGACGGCCGAGCGTAATACTAATGCCAATCTGATGGCCAGTCTCAGAGAAATGAATCTAAAACTCTATGAGAAAGTGGCGGAGACGACGGCGGACCTTCAAAGTGCCATGACCTACCTGCAGTCAATCATGAACTGCGTGAATGTGGGAATTGTGACCTGTGATAGAAATGGCATCATTGTTCAGGTCAATCAGGGGGCCACCCGACATTTGGCCGGTCTGGCGTCACCGATGATTGGAACTCGTGTAGACGGATTAATTCCTGACGGTGCCATTCTGGGTGAGTCGGTTGCAGGGATCGTAGCAGAAGGGCGTAGCTGTGAGCTGGTTCTCGACCGGACAGTTGAGCGAGGTACCGATGGTGCTTCGGTTTTTTCTGGAAAGCGCACAGTATGTTTTCGCGCCCATCCCTTAATCGGTCCGGATCAGGGGCGATTAGGGGCCGTTATCACCATCGAAGACATATCCGAGCAACGCCTGATCGAAACTCGACTACGGCGGCAGGATCGTCTGATCTCTATGGGGACCATGACAGCGGGACTGGCGCATCAGATGGGCAACTACCTGCACTCGATCGCGGGTTTTGGACAGCTCCTGCAAAAGGAGTTGCCGGCGGAAACGAAATCTCAGGCGAACGCTGCTGTGATCTATGAGGAAAGCAGTAAGGCAATCGCCTTACTGGAACGGTTTCTGCAATTTGCCAGACCCGATGAGTCCAAGTTTCGGCCTATACCGCTTCGGCCAATCATTAATGATGCCCTGGCCATGTGTCGCTATCAGCTCACACAGGGAGATATCAATATTTTGAATGAGCTTAGAATGCTGAACTCCGCTGTTGCGTGCGATCCGCAGATGCTTGAGCAGGTTTTTATAAATATTTTCCTCAATGCCGTAGACGCCATGGCCGGGGGAGAGAAGCGAACTCTCACGCTTAGTTCGGATGTGAGTAGCGATAGTCGTTTTGTGGAGATTTCCGTTTCCGATACAGGGATTGGCATTGAGGCCAAAAACATAGAGCGAATTTTTGATCCTTTTTTCACCACCAAGGGTGTCAATGGCACAGGACTCGGTTTGTCCATTGCCAATCAGGTCATGGAGCTTCATGGGGGGAGAATTGAAGTGCACACCGAAGAAAAAGAGGGTACAACCTTCACCATTATTATGCCGATCGCAGTGTCGGAGGAAATGCGGTGACAAATAAGGCCAGAATCCTTTTTGTAGATGACAATCAGGCCGCTCGAGACCTGTTCGTGCAGTCTATTAACACAGAGAGTTTTGAACCCAGTGTCGCTTCCTCAGTTGTCGAAGCCGAAAGGGCCATTGCCGGTCAAATGCCGGATGTTGTGATTACCGACCTTCGAATGCCTGAGATTGACGGCCTCGAAGGCATGAAGCGATTTCATCGCATTGCCCCCGATGTTCCGATCATTGTGATAACAGCATTTGGAACCGTTGAAACTGCCGTGGAGTCCATGAAGCTTGGGGCCTTTGATTATTTACGCAAGCCTTTTAAGCCGAGTGAGATTGAACTCGTCATCATGAGGGCCTTGAAACACCGGCATCTCCTCCAGGAAAATACCCGCCTGCGCTCAGAGGTTACCCGACAATTTTCAGAAGGCAGCATCATTGCTAGCTCCAAGTCCATGCGGGCCGCAATGGATCTTGCCCGGCGGGCAGCCTCATCTGAGTTTCCCGTTTTGATCTCCGGTGAAAGCGGAACGGGAAAGGATGTGCTCGCCCGTCACATTCATTATAGTGGGAAGCGCTCATCCAAATCTTTTGTGGCCATCAATTGCAGCGCTATTCCGGAAAATCTTCTCGAAAGTGAGCTTTTTGGTCACGAGAAAGGGGCCTTTTCTGGAGCGGAAAAGACTCAGCAGGGATTTTTTGTGAAGGCCGATAAAGGCACACTGTTTTTAGATGAGATAGGTGACATGAGCATCAATCTTCAGCCAAAGCTGCTTAGGGTTCTGCAGGACGGCTCGTTCTATCCAGTTGGCGGTCGCACGTTGGTCAGGACCGATGCCCGTCTAATCTGCGCCACCAATCAAAACATTAATAAGTTGCTTGAGTCCGGACAATTTCGTCAGGATCTTTTTTATCGCATCAACACCATTAAGATCGCACTCCCTCCTCTGCGTGAGAGGCAGGAAGATATCGTGCTGTTGGCTGAACATTTTCTGGCAAGACTCAGAGAATCGGGGCACACCGTTGCTGAACGTTTTTCAAGCGAGGCAATTGCCATGCTGAAAAGTTATCGTTGGCCTGGTAATGTGCGTGAGCTGGAGCATGCCGTAGAGCGCATCACGCTCTCTTGTGATTGCAGCACGGTTTCGGTCGTTCATCTTCCAACGGAGATATCTGGCTTAAACAGCTCTGAACATGTACGCATTGCTCCCGGTATTACGACAGAAGCACCCGTGCATTCCTATCGCGAAGCTAGGGAAGATTTCGAACGAAGCTATTTTCACCAGGTCCTAGCAGCCGCCAACGATAACATGAATCAGGCCGCCAATTTGGCCGGTTTGCATCGTTCTAGCCTCTACGAAAAACTCATTCGCTTGAAAATCAGGGTTGGTGCAAAGTAAATATACCCTTGAGATTGCCTCAAGGGTATAAGCCTTTAGCGTTGTGACATTTCCCACACTGAGACCCAGGATTGTGCTCTGCTCTGTTTCCATGACAGCTTTCGCAAATGGCCCTATTGGTAATTTTCCAAGCATGCGGTTTATGGCATTGCTGACAATCTTTGTGTGCTTTGACCGAATGAATGCCTTTTTTCACATCGTGACAATTTTTGCAATCTTGATTACTTATTCTAATCGCACTGTGAGGTTTATGGCATTCACCACAGGCCCATTTCATAGGCGCATCTGCCGGGAAGATTTCCTTCTTAATCTGCATGGTTTCATGACATTCAAGGCAAGCCGCTCTATCTGGGCGAAGCGAGCGCTTTGCATCTTTATCAAGGAACGGGTGGCACTGATCGCAATGCATTTCGGCCATACTTCCTGCGGCATTGAGAGTGATTTGCTGGTGACAACTTTGGCACAAATTCTTGTCTGGTTTGAATCTGTGGACGGAAGTGGCATGGCACTGCACGCATTCGATGTGATTTTTAATCGTGTGGATCTGGTGACCCGGAGTTTCTATAATTCTATCCCACTTCGTTTTATTCGAACCAGAGGTATGGCATTGCATACAGACGGCACGATCAATCTCGGCATGTTTGACGACCTCGTCAGGTTTTCTTGTCGTATAGAGCCAGAGTTGGTGTAAGTTGGAAACGACATTGGCGACGTGGCAGGTGTGACACTCGATTTTTCGGTGGCCACTTTCGTCCCATAGCTTAAAGGCCGAATTCATGGTGTGGCATGAAGTACAAAATTTCGGTTCATGTTCGATATAATGATAACCTTTCCAACCAACGATTGCGGCGATTAAGGCCCCTGCGCCACCAGCAACCAGGAGAATGGTAAGTTTTTTGCCATGGGGTATCGGGATATTGCTTCTGTGCTGCCAACCATAGCGAATCCCGATAAAAGCCCCGGTCCCGAGAAGGAGGATCAAAATGATGATTCCCACGACCTTGGTTACCTGTCCCCATTTAATTCCGGCAAGCTTTGGAGCCAATTTCGCTTTAACAGATTCGGCAAAATCGGATGCGGCAGAGGCATTCCTGGTAATTTCAAAAAGATTCAAGGTATGGCTTAGCCCGTGGAGCTTCGATCGGGTTTGTTTGAGCTGCTCATCAAGCTGTGCCGAGTTTTCTATCTTACCTTTGGCGGCATTAATTAGAACTTCAGTCTCATCAAGTTCTTTTTCAGCTTCGAAGATGGCGCGGTAAATTCGCCTGGGCTGCGAAACATCGTGGCAGCTTGAGCAAAGCGGTTCTGCGATGAGTGCCGCCGATGGTATTTGAATCCCGTGAGAGCCGTGACAGGTCACACAGTTTGGCTGGCGCGGGAGTTTCTTGGATAAGTTGTGGGCACCTTTCAAGAAATTTTCCAGCGGCTGCTGATGGCAGCTTCCGCATACGGCAATCACATCTTCTTTCGTTTTGATAGCGGCGAATTTTTTTTCTGGTGTGTCAGAATGGGCAACTCTGGCGGACTCATTGTTGGCATCACCCCCGTGGCAGGAAGTACAAGTCAGTCCGGCCTTGATGTGAACATCTTTGGCCGATACGACGGTTGGAGCTTTTAGCTTCTGGTCAGGCAGATCGGCGTGGCAAGTAAGGCAATGCTCTTTCGCGCCTGATACTTTTTGAACATTTTGCTCACCCATTGCTGGGGTCGTTAGCCAAGAGCACAAGGAGATAAATGAAGCCACTGAAACTAGAATTGTTTTTTTCATAATCGAATGGAGTCCACTAGTTGATTTTTATTAGATTATGCCCGATTCTATTCAATAATGTTCAATTTTCAAGCTAACTTTTGTCATAATTTTTTTCTGTGAAAAAAACTTCTAATCCCTCTATAAAAAAACTTGAGAACACTCTTTACTTAAGGCGATAATTTCCAGTGCTCTGGTTTTTTGCCGAAGTGGCCGTTTAAGGATTACTCCAAAAGTGACTTATTAATTCTTGTTCACGTCGAAGCATGCTCAGAGTATTGTCTTGTTAAGCTCAACTTGATAAATATCATTCGAGGAAAAGTTATGGGAAGAAAGTGGAATAATATTAAGGAAAAAAAGGGTGCTCAGGATAAGGCCAGAACGCAAATTTTTACCAAGCTTTTGCGTGATGTCACCAAAACAGTGAAAACCGGCGGTGAAAGCCCCGAATCCAATTTCATGCTACGAGTTATCCTGGAGCGTTGTCGAAAAAGTAACGTACCGAAGGATATTATTGAGCGCGCCATCAAAAAAGGGATGGGCGGTGAGGATGATGGTTATTTTGATGTGAATTATGAAGGCTATGGGCCCCATGGCGTGGCCATTTTTGTAGAGGCCTCGACGAACAATCCCACCAGAACCGCACCCAATGTTAAAAATTGCTTTAATAAGTGCGGCGGCTCCCTTGGAACTTCAGGCTGCCTGCAATTTGTCTTTGAGCATAAGGCCGTTTTTGAAATTCCGGCCGATCAGATTAAGGATGAAGATGCGTTCAGCTTGGACATTATTGATGCCGGGGCTGACGATATTCAACTCGAAGATGGTTACTATATCGCCACTGGTCCCATGCCGAGTTTCGGTCCCATCCAGAAAAAATTAGACGAGCTCAAGATCAAGGCGGAAGAATCCGGTCTCGAAAGAGTTCCATTGAATTTTAAGGAAGTTGATAAGGAAACTTTCGACATGGTGATGAAATTAATCGGCCTGCTAGAAGATGATGACGACGTGAACAAGGTCTATCATAATATCAAGTATGACGAATCCCTCTTCACGTAAACACCAAAAATGGAGCTTTAGGATGATCCAAGCAAACCGGTTTTTTTATTTAGTGTTGTTGTCGTTAATTTTTGCAATGAGTGCAACGCAAACTTTTGCACAGACCGAGAAGGCGAAGGTTGAGGTTAAATTGAATGCTGATTTCGCCATGAGCGATACTTTGAAAACCTTTAAAGGCACAAAGAAGCGGGTGTCTTTGTTGCTCAGCAATGGTGTCTCATATACTGGCCTTGTCTCTGATGTTGGCTCGCATTTTGTTGTTCTCTCACAGCTCGGAGGCGGCAAAGATTTTTTTGATGCCTTGATTCAGCTAGAGCAAATTTCTGCCCTCGAAGTCCAAGTCCGTTAGACGTAAAGTGCATCGCCACCCAATGACTCTTTAGTAATTCCCTGGGCCAATTTAAGAACCCGAAATTTATCAACCGCTGGGGCGAAAATTCCCAATTCTGTGATTACGATATTAACGACACTTGTCCCGGTGAGCGGGAGTTGGCACTTATACACCAACTTGGATGTACCATTTTTATTGAAATGAGACATCATAATGATGACCTGCTTGGCACCATTGACCAAGTCCATGGCTCCGCCCATTCCCGTAATTTTTTGGCCAGGAACCATCCAGTTGGCGAGGTTGCCCGCGACATCTACTTCCATTCCGCCCAAGATGCAATAATCAATGTGGCCACCTCGAATCATGCCGAAACTGAGAGCACTATCGAAAAAGCTGGCCCCCTTATTGACTGTAATGGTTTCTTTGCCGGCGTTGATCAGCGTCGGGCTCACGGTTTCAGCCGTTGGCCGCTCTCCCACTCCCATAACTCCATTTTCACTTTGAATCATGATATTTTTTGTGGGAGGCATGAGTTCGGCAACTAAGGTTGGCATACCAATGCCTAGGTTTAGGGTTGCTCCATCACTTAACATGTTTATAACTTCAGACGCCATTTCTTCCTTAGACCATGACATAGATATTCCTTAAGAATTGATTATTCTTTGAGTTTTAAAAATTCAATATCGTTTTTATAATTTTTTCCTTGGAAAATTCTTTGCACAAAGACGCCTGGAAGATGCACGTCTTCTGGTGGGATGGCCCCTAAGGGCACTAGCTCTTCAACTTCAACGATGGTTATCTTACCCGCCATGGCCATAAGAGGGGAAAAGTTGCGGGCCGTTTCCTTGAACCAAAGATTGCCATAGGGATCGCCTTTTTGTGCCTTGATAATGGTAAAATCGGCCGTGAGGGCGGTTTCTAAAATGCATGGTCGATCGAAAACTTTTACATCCTTACCTTCCGCGACGACAGTGCCATGGCCTGTGGGAGTATAGAATCCGCGAATCCCCATCCCGCCTGCGCGGATACGTTCTGCAAAGGTGCCTTGAGGGACTAGATCCACGTCGATCTCTTTGGCGAACATTTGCTTTTCCAAATCTGGATTGCCACCAACATATGAACAGATCGCCTTTCGAATTTTCTTCTGCACCAGTATCTTCACCAAACCGCGTCCTGAGTTGCCGATATTGTTAGAGATGACGGTGAGGTTGCTGATATCAATCATGGTAAGAGCGTCGATGCAATTTTCGGCAATACCGCATAATCCAAACCCTCCACTCATAAGTGTCATTCCTGACTGTATTCCCGCCAAGGCCTCAAAAGCATCGCGACAGATTTTGCTCATATTTTTGGTCTCCTCATTTGTATCAGTTAGGGTGCCGAAATTACTTTCCGAATGACTCGCATGGCGGTCGTCAGCTCATCAATGCCGTAAGTTAAGGCAGGACACAAAATAAGCATTTTATCTTTAACCAGTGCATAGGCACCTGCCTGAAAGACGGCATCAAAGGAGAGGGATTTCTTCAACTCGATCGCTGCCAGCATTCCGATATGACGAATTGTCGCAACTTCGGGCAGCTCCCTTAACTCTGTAAGTTGGGTCGAAAAATGCGGTATTAAATTGCGCAATTTATTTTGAAATTCCATGGAAGAGGTCAAGGCCAAAACACCACTTAAGGCGGCCAGGCCCAAGGGGTGAGCATAATTGGTCAGGCCACAGCTCAGGACTTTGTCATCATAGGAGTGAGCACATTCATCTGAAACCCAGAGTGCGCCGAAAGGTACGTAGCCACCGGAGATGGCCTTGGCCATGCAAATAAAATCGGGCTTAATGGGAAAATGTAAAAAACCAAACGGCCGACCTGTCCGATAGAAACCGCAGACAACTTCATCTAAGATGAGTTTGATACCAAATTCGTTGCACAGCTTTTGGATTCCATTCCACCATTTAGCGCTGGGAATGTAGACGCCATTGGCCCCGGAAACTGTTTCCAAGCAGAACGCCGCAATTTTGTCGGGGCCGGCTGCCAAAATTATCTTTCGTGTTTCTTCAAGCTCCGGATCATCATCGGGCTCTGGAATTCGCAACGTGTAGTCACTTAAGGTCAGGTGACCTTGATTTCGCCAGTCACCGGTAAGAGAAAGCGCTCCCAAACTGGCACCATGATAAGATTTGCGGCGTGCGAGAATTAAATTCCTCCCGGTAAATTGGCGCGCAATCTTAATAGCATTTTCAACTGACTCAGCTCCAGAGACAGTGTAAAAAATCTTGCCACCGCCGAGATTGATGAGATCGATCAATTTGTTTGTAACATCCGTTTTCAGCGGGAAGATCGCCTTCGGGGAGGTCATGGGGACGTTGCGGAGCTGCTCAATGATCGGATTGATAATCTGCTGGTTCTTCAGACCAAACGAAGCTTGAAAACTTATACTGGTCAGATCAAAAATACGTTGGCCGGATTCGAGGATAATCTGGTGATCTTTGACTTCTTTTAAGTTGAAAAAAGTAGCATCATTTTGCTTGGTCCAGGTAAACAGAAAGGGAAATTCCATACGATCACCTTTTGATAGTTTTAAGTAAGGCCAGTGTGCTCATATCAAAGTCATAATGTACATAATTCTCATCGTGAATCGGACATCCTCGCCAAACGGTGAAGATTTTGCTTCGGAAATCGTAAACTCCTCCCCCGCAGGTAAAGGATGGGTCCTGGAGTCCGCTTTCAAAATGACTGCAGATTCCTTTGGGATGGTTTTCATGGGAAGTCAGTATTCCATACAATCCAGAGGAAGTTTCAGCTTTAGACAGATGTGTCTGGAGCAAGTCCCATCGGGAAAAAGTTGTTGAACTCAGCGAACTTTCATCCTCAAGCCTTTTTGTCTTGGGCGATAGGCAGTGGTTGGTATGAAAAATGGTGCCATCGCTTTGGTCGGTACTTATGCCTGAAACCATTTCCTTTACATCGGGGGTGATTTCCCAATGTTGCGCTGTTTGAGTGTCGGCCAACAAATAATTATGGCCCGAGGTTACGGGGGCGGTTGTCACAATATCGCTCATCTGTTCGAAATTCGGGCATTGCAGGGAACGACGGACCAGCGCGGGCCACATAACGCCAGCTCTGGCACCACGGGTGTTGATATTGTTAACGCCAATAAAAAGTCCATGCTGGCCGACGCCCATCAGACCTAAACAGCCAACAAGCGAGAACACAATTTGGCCGGGAGAAACGGCGGTTTCCGGAATGACTAACGTGCAGATATAATTTTTTGCCGTTCGGTGCATGTCCCAAGTCTGTCCGGCAATCATTTGGCCGCGTCGCTTGAAGGCCACGGTGGAACATCCTTGCTCAGGAATAATATCTCGAAAATCAGTATAGTTATTGAGAATTACTATGTCCGTGAGAGTAAGATTCGCACCACGGGTGAGACCTTCTAATTCCAGCGCAAGATCAGGTGCGAATCTTTTTGTCACTTCCCATTGTTCCTGTGCCAGACCCTGCAGCTCGGGCAACAGGGCCGGATTTTTTTTGAGCATCAACTCCCTGCGAATTTGGGCAAGTTCCTGGATGCCACTACGAACCGATTCACCGTGGATCTGTCCCCATTCCCTTGGGGATTTTCCCTTGGGGTAATAAATAATGGGGTGTCCTTGATCAGTGAGTGGCATCATTGGCTCCGGTGTCGTCCGCAAAACTTCCGACTGTACGAATAAATTGCAACATACTGTCGAAATTGGGGCAAACCAGATAGCGGGTTTGCACAATCTCATCGTCTTCTTGCACGCAAATCTTCGAAAATAAATGCTGGAGGGAAGTCGGTATGGTTCCCTTGAAATGCCCATAGCCAAGGGCCAGATGCAGATCTTTCACGCGACACTCGTTTAAGGTGTTGAGTAAGATGGCATTGAAAATTCTTTTGATTTCTTGAAATTCATGTTTCTTATTTAAAACACGGCGAATCGCTTCTGTATAGGTGGCGAGAGAAAGCTCATCTCCATCCCAAGTACTAATAAGCATGAGCGGCTTAGAAACATAGAGGTCCTGGCGCATCCATACCGCACCGATCTGACCTCCACCATATGTCATCAGCGCGTCCGGGCAAATTTCCGGATTGTTAGCGGCAAAAAAATGTTCATCGCTGTAACGGAAAAAGGAAGAGGTGGTTTCATTGTAGACTAAAGGAACATTAGCTTTGCTGCAGAGTTCTCTTAGCTGCTTCAAGAATGTTGCGGGAACGGCATCCATGAAACGTTGGCGAATGGGCTCAAGCCACACGGCCATAATATTACCTTGCGCGATCTCCATCTCTACTAATTGCAACACCTGTTCCCAATTATCATCCGTTGGGTGGGGAAGACTGGAAACTGGAAAGTACGGTGTATGAAATTGCCCTAAGCTTCTTGCAAAAAAGCTCCCATATCCGAAAAAATGGCCATCAAAAGTAATATTCTTAATATTTTTTTTGGTATTGTACCAAAGAGACTTGGCAATTTTATCAACGCACTCGGCTTGGCCGCTCGATGAATAAGCATGCTGCAAGAATGGAGGAGCAAGAGAAATTAAAAATTTGAAATTTTCCAGAAAGCTTTCGCTAACAAAATTCGACAGGCAAACTTTGTTAACCATGTTGTGAAGATTTTTCTTCATAAACTCAGGCGTTAAATCACCCACACCGAGTGGCGAAGTAAGCGCGGAGCAGAGATGGATGGGAGGAAGAGTCCATTGCGTGGGCATGGTGTAGTAGGTTACGTCTCGACTGTCGGCAAAGTCAGGACTGTCCTCACGAATGTAATCGAGTTCGTAGCCGCCCAGGGAGAGATTGATACTCCACATAGATTTGGCGATGAGGTGACGGTTCCTGCCATTAATCCGCTTGGCCTTTTTGAGTATGGCCGCCAAGGTGAGAGCGTATTTCAAAGAGCGCCCCAGCCCGGTTCCCTGAAATTCCTGCGCAACCGTTGTATCAACTGCATAATAGCTGTCTGGGTCGCTAAAATAGGGATCCCTGCGAACTCCTCTCACCAATGGGTAGTTTTTGAGGGGCGATGCGAAGGTCATGGCCGCAATCTTGTTCTCATTATCGTCACTCTTGGATATGACAATGGCTATTCCCTTCGCATCTTTGGCGGTCATTTCAAAAACGGCCACTGGGGCCCTGCGATCTGGTTCATAGACATTTTTTTCAAGTGTATCAATCGCGTTTGCGAAGCGTTTAAAATTGTGGTGGCCGAGAAGTGTCAGCTTGTGACCATCAGGCAGCGTAATTAATGAGACCCCTTTATTCCAGGTGTCTGTAACGTTGATCTCCTTGCCCAGAAGGAAATCCAACTTAAGCTCAAGCAGGAATTCGTGCCAATGGTAGAGAGCGTCCACGGCCTTCACATCTCTCTTGACCTGTTTTGGCAACACTGGTGTGGCCTGTAAAAATAGTTCACCACAGATTTTATCGAGCTCATTAAATAGGAACTGAAGGTCCTCTTTTCCGTAGGAGAGATTGAGCCTGAATCGCATGGTATGGGTGCCGGCATTGTAGTAAAGCAGTCCATGGGGAAAACGGACATCAATAAACTTGTTAAAAAACTCTTCCGTTTTCACATCAAACGCAAAGGCCATTCCATTGCAACGAGGACGATGAATAAAGGCACTGTACTTGGAGATCAGCGGCAAGAGTAAAGCTCTGGCATCTTTCTCTAACTCACAAATTGCTTTCTGTGACTGCCCAAGCATCTGTGCATGAATGGTGCCTCGAATAAATGAGGCGACCTGAAATTCCTCACAGGTCATATCAAGCGGCATATTCGAAATGACCAAGCCGACCTGGGCCTTCTTTGCGCAGACAACGTAACTTGGCACGATCGCGTTGCCGAGGTGATCTTGCAATTTTAACTGTCGGTGCCAAAAAAATTCCCGTCCTAAATGAAAACCAGTCTGGACTTCATCTAAGATGACAGGAATGCCGCAGGAGCGTGCCATTAGGAGGAGGGCGGTGATGAAACGGTCCGAGAGATAACGGTCTCCTCCCTCGCATTGCATTGGCTCAATGATCACCGCAAAAATTTCTTCAGAGAGCAGGTGCTCACGAACTTTTTCCAAACTTTGAACTTCTCTGGCCACTTGGAGATCTGTGCTCCATTCGGGTGTGGGGGTCCAATTGAGATTGGGAGAAGTTTCCCACTTGTGACGCCAATCTTTTGGGATAGGTTGGTGCATGACTTCATCGGGCAGGTCAGGTGACGGACAATAGACGGTGGTAAATCCCGGCCACTCAAAAGGCTCACGTTTGACCTTGTTCCAGGTGGCGCTGAGGGTGACCATCATGCGGCCATGAAAAGATCCTTCAAAGGCCAAGACGTGTCTGGCCCTCTTGTTGCGGCGATTGCGGAAACACTCTCCCAGGGCCATCTCATTGGCTTCCGCCCCGGAATGACCAATTCGAAAAAACACATTTTTCCAATCGAGCGCGCGTGCTAGAAATTGGGCGAAGGAGCTGCGCAACTCTTGAAAAGAATGAGTATGGGATACATTGGCCCATGATTCAAGAAAATGGGCCGTACCAAAAAAAGACATGGGATTGAAGCCCAATCCCAGAGTGGCAATCTGACTGGCGGCATCTTGCATATACGCGACTGTCCCCGGCTTGGCACCTTCCAGTGCCATGTACGGGCCTACGGATTTGCGCAGAACTGTGGCATATGGTTTTTTCTCCGCCGGGATGAAATTTTCAGCATAGTATTTCTCAAGCTTCGCTTTGCTATTTTTTTCATCATCACTATTGATAATATTAATGGCCATGTTGTTAGCTCCCTATTTTTTAGCGATTAAGAGACCGCTGAATAGTATCCTTAAGAAATGCCGCAAAAGTGATTCCTGTCGCCTCCATCATCTTGGGAAACATGGAGATAGGTGTGAGGCCGGGGAAGGTGTTGATCTCGTTGACAAAGATTTCCTGACGGTCTGTAAGAAAAAAATCAATCCGTGAGAGATGGCGAATTTTTAAGCCAAGAAAGGCCTTCCGGGCCAAGGTTTGCATCTCCTCCACCACGGTGTCAGGGAGATTAGAGGCACGTATCGCGGTACTTGTCGTACTGTTGGATGAATACTTCTCATCATAGGAATAAAATTTACCCGGGCAGACAATTTCCCCAGGGTAGGAGGTGTGAACTTTGCCCTGATATTCAAATACAGAGATTTCTAGCTCGCGGCCATAGAGTCGTTTCTCCACCAGGACATAGGGGGAGTACTCAAAGGCCGAAGTGAGAGCCGTTTTAAGCTCTACCAGGTCGGTTGCAGGGTAGCAGCCGACTGAGGAGCCTTGACTGCTGGCCTTGACGAAGACCTCGGGGCGTTTGCCTATTTGCTGAAAGAAAGTATTGGCCAGCTGCAGGTTTTTTTCATTCATTGAATCAAGGAAGACAAAGGGGGTGTTCGGGATATTCAGGGCGTTTAGCCAAAGCTTGGTACTGACCTTATTAAAACATATAATAGAGGCCTCAGGAGTGGCCCCGAGGTAGGGGAGCTGATACATGCTAAAATGGGACTGAATGTCACCTGTTTCTCCTGGTGGGCCGTGGATACAGGGAATGGCCAAATCAATAGGAATATCCTTGGCCCCATCTTTGGTTTGAATACTCAAGAGCTTACCGGGTTTTAAGAAACAAGGGAGTTCTGGGCCCCCATCAATATTTTTGTAGTTCCACACGCCCTTGTGGTCGATGAGAACCTCTGAGACATTCATGGAGAGGTCTTTTCGAAGAGTGTCAATGATATATCTAGCTGAAATCATGGAGACTTCATGCTCGGTTCCGCCGCCGCCATAGACGACTAGGATTGAAGGCCTGTTGGTCATGGCCATCCCCCATTCTTAAGTTATTGTTTCATTTAGTAAAAAATCTCCTAGAGGGTACCAACCTGCAAAATATAAATCAATGAAATCCCATGTAAAAAGGTGATGGTCGGGAGTTAGTTTTGACTCGTAGCCTTTTAACATGGTATGTCTTGCGAGTTTTTTGAGGGAAAGTGTGTATGAATCCTACCCACGAATCGGATCTACAAGCAGGCCTTACAGATATCTTGGATGATAACGGTGCGAAGGCCGGTCAAGAGATCGTCGATGTGCTGGTTAATTACCTGCACAATGAGGAAATCCCAGGCGTCGAAGTGGGGGCGCTCACCGTTCATGACCTTGGACGGGCATTCTATCGGATAGGTAAAGTTTATTATGATAAGGCCGACCTGGAAAAGGCACGGCGTTGTTTTGAAAAGGCCATTGTCCATTCGGAGCGTCCGCGCGATCTCTACGGGTTGTTTAAAATTTATGGTTTTTTGATTCGCATCTGCTCAGAGCAAGTTCAGACCGAATTGGCAGAAAAATATATTCATGAAAGTGAATTGGTGATTGATCAGTTGACTTCGGTGCTCGGGAGCTTGGGAGCGGAATATTTTTATAATGTGGGTCTCACCAAAACCTATCGCGGGGCCTTCAGAGATGCACGTGGTCAGTTTGAGTTGGCCAGCAAAAAATCCAAAGAAGAAAATGGTCCTGATCTCTTGGCCAAGACCTTGCTTGCCCTCGCTTCCACTTGCTATTACCAAAAAGAGTATGACCTCGCTTTAGGTTATCTCGATCAATTGGAACAGGTGCTAAGTATTATTGATAAGTCCTATTTAAAGGCCTCCATGTTGCTCTATTACGGACGCATTTATGTGGAACTTGGTCAGATGGAACGGGCCATGGATTTCTACTCACAATCATTGGTGAAATTTCAAGAAAAGAGATGTTGGAACTCCCTCGGACACGTCCTTCTCGGCATGGGTTCTCTCTGTAAGCGTCTGGGAGAGTATGAAAAGAGTTTGGTTTACTTTAGTCTTTCCCAGCAAATGACCTGTTCTCGGGATTTCAAACGTCTTCAGAGATTAATTCGTTCGGAAATCGAAGATGTTCATGATGCAAGTATTGATATTTATCTTGATAGAACCAATCGCCAGATTGTCGAAAAGGGCCTGGGAACCATTGACTTCAAGCATCGCTTCGTTCTCCTCGAGATTCTCTTTTTACTGGCCAAAAATCCTGGACAGTATTTTGATAAAGAACAGTTGGCCAAGTCTATCTGGAAAGACGAGTATAATCCCCTTATTCATGATAAACTGATTTATACATCGGTCAGCCGACTGAGAAAGTTGATAGAGCCAAAAAATGGCAAAGGCGAAAAGAGAAAATACATTATTCGGGGAAAAGATGGTTATACATTTAATCCTCGCGTCAAAATACGTTTCCATATTGAGAACCGCGCTGAGGAGGCTGGCCCAATTGGTAACGTCGATCTCACTTCCCCTGTTTAAGAGTTTCCTTGTATTTCAGGTTTTATTTTTAAGTTATGTTCAGGCCGAGACCATTCTGGAAGACCGCGCTTTTCTGCGAATTGGGGACCAGGTTTTTTTTGAGAAACGTTTTTTAAGCGATCTCTCAAAACTGCAAGTAATTCGATGTTATTTTGAGAATTCCTATTTGCTTTCAATGGAGCAAATTCTGCCCGAAAAATTTACGGAGGCCCTGGGTACTATTAAGAATTGGCCGAGAATGCGAGGTCTAGAGAGAGATGTTTTTAACCTGATCGTCATCAATAAAATCGACAAGCATTTCCGCGAAACAGGCATGAATCATATGGATCGTGCCGAACGGTCACGCCTGCTCAATAATAAACCTCAGCTCTCCAAGGATTGTTTGCGAAAAATAAAAGCTACGCCCTTAAATGAATTCCAGCAAAATATTGTTGCCATGGAATTTTCTTTACGTGATCGTTTTTCCCTTGGTCCCCGACCTTTGGAACAGAAAGCGACACCAGGGAATGCGAGCGCTGAAAGTGCCGAAAAATTTATGAGGCAGTATATTGCGAATGTTTATTTTCAATACGGCCACTTCATTTTTTACTATGCTCCATAAGTCAGCTTTTCTCAATTTACGTCAATATGGCTTGCCCCTAACTGAATCGGAGGCCATGGCCTTTAGTCAGCTCGATCGATTTCTGAATCCTGGAGGATGGACTTATCAGGACTGGCAGCAGTTGGAGGGTGAGTATCTCGTCTGCGCGGTTGGCAGTGGAAATTCGGGGAAGAACAATTTTTATGCAGGAGTTCTCTTGGGAACCGCCCCTCAAGCAGGGGATGTCGCTCATCTACTCAAAGTTGTGGTTGAACCCGAGCTTCGCCGTCAAGGTGGAGCAAAACTTTTGCTTGAATTCTATCTTGTCCATTTGCGCTTGAGCGGGGCCCGATCTGTCTATCTCGAAGTAGCAACAGACAACCTCAATGCCATCAGCTTTTATCGAAAACATGGTTTTAAGGACTTGCGCGTCATGAAAAAATTCTATCAAAATGGCGCAGATGCGCTAAGCATGGAACTTGTGCTTTCGTGAAGGTCGGCAAACACTTCGAGTGCGAGAAGTAACAGTTTGATTTTTTGAGACATAAGGACTATAAGTAAACCTGGCCGCTACTCGCAGGAGTAAGGCCAGCCTTTTTAAGTTTTCTAAAAGGGTGGATACGTTAGTTCCGCCCTTTTTTTTTGGTGCTGAGGAAGAGATTTAAGCTATGGAAGTAGTGCGCGAGCGAACAGGGATGGAAAAAAATTTTTTTGAGCTGTGCCGATCAGTTGTCAGTGGGCTAGAACTTGAACTTTATGATCTTGAATATCTCCCTGGCAGTGGTGAATTAAGAGTTTATATTAAGGGGCTTCAGTCCAACAGCGTTAAAATAGAGGATTGCGTCCGAGTTGACCAAGCTTTAACTCCGTTCATTGATGAATTGGAGTGGATGCCCTCAAAGCTGACCTTAGAAGTTTCCTCCCCTGGCTTATATAGAAAGTTGCGCGAGCGCGAACACTTTGCACAGGCCATCGGTGAAACAGTGTTACTTGAGCTATCGAAAGCGATCACTGATAAAAATATAAAAAAAGTACGAGGCAAATTATTGTCCTGCACAAATGAGGCAATCGAAGTCGAGTGGCAAATAGACCGGAAGAACGGAAATATGGGTATAGAAATTCCTTTTGCCAACATAAAGAAGGCCAGCTTGGACCCAGATTTTAACCAATTAATGTCTGAAAAAATATCTGAAGAGGTGAAAGCATGAACACATTTTCCGAACTAGGCAGAGTCATCGAGGCTTTGGGCAAAGACCGTGGCATTGACAGAAGTGTTGTCGTCAAAGCTATTGAGCAAGCTTTCCTCGTGACTGCGCGAAAGAAATTTGGAATTCAAGGAGAATACGAAACTCGCTACAACGATGGTGATTCTGACGTCGAAATTTACCAATATAAAAACGTCGTTGATAAGGTGAGAGATTCGATTCTTGAAATCTGCCTGGATGACGCTAAGGCTTTAGATCAGGAAGCTGAAATTGGGGACCAAATTGGTATTCGCATTGAAAATCCCAATTTTTCACGCGTGGATGTCCAAACCGCCAAGCAAATTATTTTTCAAAAAGTTCGCGATGCGGAAAGAGAGATTCTCTTTGCTGAATTCAAACACCGCGAAGGCGAGCTAGTGACCGGCATTGCCCGTCGTTATGAGCGCGGTAATATCATGGTGGATTTAGGTAAGGCCGAAGCTATTTTGCCGAGAAAGGAAATTATACCTGGTGAAAACTTCAAGCCAGGAGATCGTATTCAGGCCTATCTAACGGAAGTCGTTATGACTAATCGTGGGCCAGAAATTAGACTGTCGAGAACTTCGCCGCTCTTTTTGATCAAGCTATTTGAGCTTGAAGTTCCTGAGATTGTTGATGGCACAATTGAAGTGCGTTCAGCTGCACGAGAGCCGGGACAGCGCGCCAAAATTGCCGTGGCTTCAGTGGATAAAGAAATTGATCCCGTCGGTGCCTGTGTCGGTATGAAAGGCAGTCGCGTGCAGAATGTGGTCAATGAATTACAAGGTGAGAAAATTGATATCGTAAGATGGGCCGATGATCTGAGTACCTTTGCCCGCTCTGCTTTGGCTCCTGCCGAGATCGCCAACATCATGTTCGATGAGGAAGAGCATTCCATGGACGTGGTGGTTGAAGACGATCAGCTTTCTTTGGCCATCGGCCGTAGAGGGCAAAATGTCCGCTTGGCAGCCATGCTGACAGGATACAAAGTTAATATTATCTCAAAGATAAAGCTGCAGCAGAAAATTAAAAAGTCTGTTGAAAATCTTATGCAAATTCCAGGTGTCTCTGATCCCAAGGCTCAAGTCCTTGTGCAAAATGGGGTTATGGCCATTGGAGATCTCGTGGCGCTTTCGCCCGCAGAACTATCTGCCATCCTGAAGGTTTCGGAAGAGGAATCTCAAAAGATTCTGGAGAATGGTCGTCAGGCGATTGAAGGGGCGGCGATTACTTTGCAGCCTGATGAGAGTGAAGAGATTGTATCGGCGTCTGCAGTGCCAGTTTATAATGGACAACTGGTGAATGAGAAGAAAGGTGCCGAAGTGGTAAAAGGACAGGATAAATTTTCTGATGTAGAGAAAAGACTGCGCGAAGAATTAGCAGCTTTCAAAATAAAATAAGTGATTGCTCAAGGTATGCAATGAGGGGGCCCGATGCCAAAAAAAGTTTTTGAGTTGGCAAAAGAATTAAATCTGAAACCACTCGAACTGGTAGAAAAGTTACGAGAACACGGCATTGTTGTTCGGAGTCATATGTCTGAACTTTCAGACGACGATGCTGTAAAGATCGTTGGTATCTTGGCTCCACCCACTCCCGCCGCAAGCGACAAGACTTCCAAGGGCGGAGTGGTTCGAAAGAAGGTTGCAAAGCCTACAGTTGTTGCACCTGAAAGTGCCAAGCGGGATGGTGCTCTTGACGGTCAACCTGTTATGACCGAAGCCTCTCTTCAAGCAGAAGGTGCTGCGTCTTCAGTATTGGATAAAAATATTTCTGACGCTGGGAAGGGAGTTAAAGGCGCAGTTGTTCGTAAAAAAGTGACAGTTCGGAAAAAAGGCAGTGTCGAAGGTTCTACAGAAGAAGCCATGGCCTCCGTTGCCGCTGAAACTGAGACTGTCGAACAGGAGAGTCAAGGCGTAGAAGCTCCTCAACATGAACCTCAGGTCACCACAGAGAAGGTTGAGGACTTGCATAAACGGAAGGGCCTACGAGTCGTCGCACTTCCTGTAAAACAGCTCATTGTTGAAGCGGCACCTGAAGAAGTTGAAGCGACTGTCGAAGAGGTTGTTGAAACCAGCAAGCCTGCATCAAAAGATTATTTTGAAGAAAAAGTCCATCGGTTCACACCGGTGTTTATTCCTCCAAAGGTTGAGCCCAAGAAGGTGCCTGAACGAGCGGCCGAGCCGCGGAAAAAAGACAAAGATGGTGTCGATATTCCGATGACGGAAGCTGAGGCCGAAATTGAAGGGAAACGTCGTTCCAAAGAAATCGAAACGGATGCCGACGAAAAATCATCGAAAAAGCGTTTAGGTGGCCTGGCTTCCATTATGTCAGGCAAAAGGCCAATCTTGAGTCGCTCTCAGGCCTTAAGTCATGTAAGGGCCGAAACCGAGTTGAAATCCTATTCGCTTCTCAGCGGTCTGGGACGTCCAATATACTCTGCCGTCAAAAGGAAAAAAGTTTATTCCGGTCCTGCCGGGCAAACTGAAAAAACAGAAGTGAAAGAATCAAAACGTGTGATCTATATTCATCAAGTTATTACCGCGCAAGAATTGGCTCAAAAGTTAAGCCAGAAATTTCAGGATTTTGCCGACCAGATGCTCGATATTAATTTGTTGGTAAAGCCGACTGATTATATAGGAATCAATTTGGCAAATGAGATGGCGGCCCTATATAACTATCGCGTGGAAGATTCGTCCTTTGATGAGTCCGAAGTTCTGGTCTCGGCCGAAGAAGCAAAACGCGATAAAACCGAAGACCCGTTGCGGCCACCTGTGGTTACAATCATGGGTCATGTCGATCATGGTAAAACCAGTTTGCTTGATTATATTCGAAAGGCCAAGATCGCTGAAGGAGAAGCTGGCGGAATTACCCAGCATATTGGGGCCTACACAGTTAAGGTCAAAGACAAGTCGATCACTTTTCTGGATACGCCAGGGCACGCCGCTTTTGCGAACATGCGACAGCGTGGTGCCAATTTAACCGACATTGTGATTTTAGTGGTTGCGGCCGACGACGGTGTCATGCCGCAGACGAAGGAGTCAATTCGCTTTTGTCAGACGGCCAAGGTGCCGATTATCGTCGCCATGAATAAAATGGATAAGGAAGGGGCCAATCCTGAGAAGATAAAAACCGCACTCACCGAATTCCACTTAACCGCAGAAGACTGGGGAGGCGAGACTCAATTCGTCCCCATCTCGGCCGTGAAGGGAACTGGTATCGACAACTTGTTAGATGGAATTTTACTTCAATCAGAAATTATGGAGTTGCGTGCATCTGGGAAGGGTCTTGCCAAGGGTGTCGTCATTGAATCGAAGATTGAGCAAGGGCGTGGACCAGTGGCCACCGTCTTGATTCAGGAAGGAACGTTACGTAAAGGGGATCCAATTGTTGTTGGTGAAACATTCGGACGTGCGCGCAGTTTGACTGATTACCTAGGGAATAATCTTCTTGAAGCCGGACCGTCTACACCTGTGCAAATTTTAGGCCTTGAAAGTGTCCCGAGTCCTGGTGATTCCGTTTATGCCGTAAAAAATGAAAGGGAAGCTAAAAAAATTGTGGATAGCCGTATAAGTAAGCGCAAAGAACTTGAGGCCGTCCCAGAGAAGAAAAAGATGTCCTTAGAGGATTTCTTCGGTGAAGCAAAGAACGAAGATGAAGTGAAAAATCTCAATCTTGTGGTTCGTAGTGATGTACAAGGGTCTTTTGAAGCGATCAAAAACTCGCTTGAGGCCCTGTCGAACAGCGAAGTGGTGGTTAAGGTTGTGGGTGGTGGTGTCGGTGCAATTAGCGATAGCGATGTCCTTTTGGCGGCATCGTCTAAGGCGTTCATTATCGGTTTTAATATGCGTCCTCTGAGCACGGCCCGTCGCCTGGCCGAGGAACATGGTATAGATATTAAAACCTATTCCATCATCTATGATTTGATTAATGATGTGACCCTAGCGCTCGAGGGACTCCTGACTCCAGAGTATGTGGAAGAATTTGTGGGAAGAGCGGAAGTTCGCAATGTGTTCAATATTCCAAAGATTGGTGCGATTGCTGGTTCTTACGTTACCGACGGCAAAATTCAGCATGGTTGTAATGTTCGACTGCTTAGAAGCGGAAAAATTGTTTATGATGGCAAGCTAACTTCGCTTAAGCGTTTCAAAGATGACGCTAAAGAAGTGAAGACCGGATTTGAGTGCGGTGTTGGATTAGAAAATTATAATGACATCAAAGTTGGGGATATTTTTGAGGTCTATCACATGGCCGCCAAGAAACGAAAATTGGAAGATGTTGCCGCCGCTGATGCAAGTGATCGGGCTGCTAAGGCTACCCGAGGCGGAACAGAACTAAGTCACGCCTAAGGATACAAGGGAAGAGAGCTATTATGGGACCAAAACCTTTTAAAAAAGACATTTTTCAAGAAGAGATCTTAGCTCAACTGAACCTTAATCTTCGGCAGCTCAATGATACCCGTCTAACCTTCGTAAGTGTCACAAAAGTTGAATTAACTCCTGATTGCAAAATCGCTAATGTTTTCTGGGACACCTACGACTCCTCTAAGCGCGGAGATGTAGCAAAGGCCATCGAAAGTGTGAAAGGAAAATTGCGAGCAATTTTGGCAAGTGAGCTAAAATCACGGCAAGTTCCGACGCTTCATTTTCAATATGATGGGCAGTTTGAGGCGGAGCAAAAGATTACAGATATTCTCAATGACGAACATAGACAAGGTAAAAACTAAGTCACCCCTTGACGTTGGTTTTCTAATTCCAATTCATAAACCCGTGGGAATGACATCGTTCGATGTCATTCGTTTTTTTAAAAAGAAATTTAAACTTACTCGGCACGATAAAATCGGACATTTTGGAACCCTGGACCCCTTTGCCGAAGGGCTACTCTTGGTAGGTCTTGGGAGAGTGCTGCGTCTGATGCCTTTTGTGCATGACCTTTGTCCTAAGTCTTACTTGGCCGTCGGAAGTGTCGGCGTAAAAACGATCAGTGGTGACTACACAGGAGAAAAGGTCGCGCTTTCTACCAATATCAATTCTGAGACTTGGGCAATGGAGATCATGCAATCCGACGAGGGATTATTTAAACAGCACGGCGATGCTCTGGTGGGAAAATATTTACAGTCGCGACCTTACTTTAGCGCTGCCAAATTGGATGGTGTTCCACTCTACGAATATGCTCGTCGTGGTGAACTTATTGATGTGCCAAAAGTTGAACGAACGATTTATGAATTTGAGATGATAAAGAAAGGTTTTGCCATTCAGACTCTGTCCCAATTCTATCCCGGTGATCTGACCGCATATCCACACGATCTTGGCCAAATGCCACTAATTATTTTTCGTTCTTTGGTTGGCACGGGAACTTATGTGCGCACATTATTTGAAGATTATTGTGCTCTTTTAGGAGGAGTTGGCCATCTTGTGGCCCTTTATAGGGATAGGATTGGTCCTGTTAGTATTGAGCATGCTTTGAACTTACAGGATTTTGAAACTTATGAAACAGTTGCACAGCTTGCTCCTCATGCTGTTGATCCCTTGCAATTACTGCCTTTGCCGCAGGTCTGGCCCAACGATACGTTAATTCAAAAGTTAAAATGGGGACAAAAAATTCCCGTGACGATGTTGGGGGAACAGACCAGCTCTTTTGCATGGGTTATGGCCAATGCCCCCAGTGGTGCGGCCATCGTCGGCCTTTTGCGGCGAGATGCGGTTTCAGCGCAACTTGTACTTCATTGGGATCCCGAACCCGGAAATTAACCTGTCGCAAGACTTTTTAGAAATGTATTTAAGGTGTTTCTTTTTGAATAATCTAGCATATCGAGCTGAATGCCAAGTCCTGGAGGGTAAGCTCCTTTCCCTCTTTTTTCAATTCTGGCCAATTTCCCCTGACATTGAAGCACCTGCCCCATCAGATCGAGGTGAATTTGGAGTGTATCACCTTCCTTAAAATCAGTATCGGCTTCGGTACCAACGTTCATCGGAACAAAGACGCCTCCTGAAGCGAGGTCAAAAGTACAGGCCCGTTGCAAACCTTTGCCTTGCTTGGCCAACCATAACGGTAATGACACCTGATAGCGTGGAGCTATCTGCCACCATCGTAGCTGGGGATTTTCCAACACGTATGCCTGAGGACTTTTGAACATGACATAATAAAGAAATACCGAATAGGCGACAGTTGCGGGCCCCATGTTAAACATGAAGTTTTCAACTATTTTTTCTCCTAGAACATCCATGGCAATGAAGTTGTTCAAGGCAACGACTGTGAAAGAAAGTGGCAGGGCCAATTTTAGCAGGGAAGACGTCTTGAAAGATAGGTATGACAAAAAAATGAAAGTCACGAGCGTAGTCCAATTGAGTGGGGATAGCAGGTAAAAAGCACGCCCCCAGGATTCCATTTCCAGCTCTTCTCTGAAAATAATTTGTAGCGGAAAGGAAATTGCCAAAAAAATAAAGATCCAGCCTTGTAGGCTAAAGACGAGCGGTCTTTTTTTCATAATGTCCTCTCGAAGTTTGGAAACAGTCAGTCTTGATAGAACGTAAATAGGGGCGAATCTTATTCCATTCAGTCTGTTGTGATTCAGCGCTCTCTTTGAGAATACTTTTAAGTCGTGCAGGTCCTAAGTTGTAGCTTGCCAACACTAAATTACACATGGATTTTTCTCTATCGAGAGTTTGGGAGCTTGAAGAATTATTAAGCCCTTTTAAATATTTGGCCCAGAAATCACTTAGATAACGAAGATACGCTATGCCACCTTCGATAGATTTTTCCGGACCGAGACGCCAATCCATATCGCCATGGATTTGACCTGTCTCGATGAGAAATTTCCCTTCAATGAAAGGGAGAGATTCCAGGTTTTCATAGATTGGCCATTCTGGTCCGGCCATGGCCACCTGTCGTGCTGCTCTCAAAGTCATCTGAGTTAAACCAACTGCCATCTTTGGACTGAATGCCTTTGGATTGAAAGAACTTTCCTGATTAATGAGACCATAAATCAGAGATGGATTAAGATTGTTTTTGCGTGACATGAGTTCCACATAGGAGATGACGGCATATTTCCCGCTACGCGATTTGGGAAAAAAGAACTGATCTTGGGCCGATAGAGAGCAGCCTGCTTCCTCTAGTACGGCATCCGACCAAGAATCATTTGGACTATTTCTAAAGAATACGGCAAAAGTGTAGTCAAGTTTCTTTTGGAAATAGGCAGAGTTAAAATAGAGCGTAAGTATTTTGGGATTTGAGATGACTCTCTTGGCTTGAGCGGTAACGTCTTGGCCGTTTAAAGAGGCAATGATCTCGTAGTTCTTTGACAAGGGCGTGGCCGACCTAATTGTGATCGCCAGGGGAGTATCGGTGTTAAAAAGCATTTTGTCCGGAGAGAAAGTAATGTTTGCACGAGAAGATGAAAAGTGGGCCGGCGAACGCATGTGAGAGTTCTCCGGGGTTTGAATAAGAAACGAGTCAATGCTATTTGGAGGGATGTTTATTTGCTGAGCCGAAAAGGTGGGGCCACGGGTGTAGGCGGAGTAGGGGCCCACAGCATTATAGGGACCGGCACAGCTGGCCAGGATGGCGACCGCAAGAATAACGAGAAGAATGTAAACAGTGCGCGACCAAAACATCAAAGAGCCTCATCGCAAAAAATTTTATTGGAAAACTATTTGAACAGACATCAATAGGACTTGATGAAAAACTATCTTATCACATCTTAGAGTTTTGGGCAAAAATCGGAAGTAACCTGTTTGAAACAGGTTACTTCCGAAGGATAGAAAAGTTATTCAGCAGTTGTTGAGCGCGGCATGAGCGGGAGTTTCTTCGTGTATTTTTCAACCTTCGCTTCAAGCTTGTCCATGGCAAAATCTTTAATAATTGCAAGATCGAGGGCGTAGAGTTTTTTCTCCTCTGGGGTAGCATCGGCGGGGGCCTTCCCTAGTGAATTTTTAATAGTGATAATTTTTTGCAGACCTTCGGTGCCGAGGGAGTTGGCCAGAAAGATGTTGTGTCCCAGTACCGGCCCAAAGCGACCAATCATCTCTTCTTCCTTTAAGACGGCGCCACCGGCGGTAATTTCAAGAATTTGAGCAAGCAGATCAGCATCCATTTCTAAAACGATTTTTTCGTCTTCACTTAAACCATCCGGAATTGGCGGGTCCATTCTGTTTTGTATCACCTTGACGATGACCTCGGGGGCGAGGGACTTCAAGAATGGCAGGGATTTAATCGACGTGATCATGGTGAAGGCCAAGCTATGCTCTCCGGCGGCGGCATAGGTGACATTTCCAATTCGTGTTGCCACCAAATTTTCTTCCGAGATAAGGTCTGAAGCCGGTCGCTTGATAACACTGAAGGAATCGGCAAAGTTCTCTGCATCTTCACGATACTCTGGATCGGAAGTTAAATTTGCTCTCCGGGCCACTTTGAGCATGATTTGGTTTAAATAGACCGAGTCATTCATCGGTAGACCAAAGTAGCGGATGGGATACCAATGGGGTTGTTCGGGAAGAATATAGTTATCAGCATCAAGGTTGTAAGGCAATTTCGCACGAGCACCATTTTCGGTTACAAAAGGAACTGGGTTTTTCAATTCATTTCCGAGTACAATGTGTTCCAAGAAGTTTTGCAGGTCTGCAGCGATAGCGCCGGATTCCACATAACTACGTTGAACGTCCTCAGTTGAGCCGGCTTCTGACTGACGGGTTGTCAGTGCACGCATCGCCAAGAGTTTATCCGGCCACACACCGCGCACATCGATATCGGACTTGTACTTAAAGCGCGGATCAGTTCCTTTGAAACTCAGCAGGGATTTGCCGCCTTCGGCAATAACCAGGAATCCGTCTTTCGCCAAAGAATCTTTAATGTCGGCGTCGAAGCAAGATGTGATTAAAGTTTTTTCGGTGTTGTATTTCATTTTATTAAAAATCGACAGGAAGGGACGAAATTCAACAATCTTAGTTGGCTCGTCGGCCTTGGCCAGGGCACAGGTCAGGTCAGGAGTTTTGAGAACTTCCATGAAAAACTCACCAATTAACTTACTGGCATCGCGACGGTCGTTGATCTCCTTACAGATTGGGTATTTGGCAACCTCTGCGGGGGAACAACCGGAGGACATGGTATCGTGGCCAAAAATCGCTCCAAATGTTTCGGCCTCTTCGAAGACCTGGCGCATGCTTTTAAACTCTTGCGCTTTCCACATGAGGTAATTGGCAATGCCGTAGGTTGAAAACTCATTACGACCATCTCTAAAATTTGAATACTTGTAGGAACTCCTGTAGGAATCGATATAATGGCGGGCGATGTCTGTAATTGTCGCGCCTTCATCAAAACGGTTACATTTCACGGAAAGCCCGGCATTTTCATCCGTACAGAATTCAAAATCCCGTAATGTTACTCCCGTTTCATTTTTTAATTCTGTCAGGGTTTTTCCGGGAGCAATATCGATCAAATTGCCTGCAGCATCTTCAACTTTTCTGGCGTATCCGTAACGGAAGGCGGCGATATCGTATTTACCAAAAACTGGTAATTCATTTAACTCACTATATCCGTAGTCCATAATTGAGGAATACTGGGGGATATATTCTAGACCTAGTGCCGTCGATTCTTCCTCAGTATAAAAATTCTTCTGATCGGCTGAGCCAATGAAATTATGCCGTAACCCGAGGTTATGACCAAGCTCATGAGTAAGGGTGGTTCTATAAGCATGCCCGACAATTAACTCCGTGGCCTTGAGTTGCTGGTCAGTTGAAAGCTCATCCCAAACCTTGAGGGTGCCATCATCATTTAAAATGCCTTCAATCTCTCTGATCCCTTTGATATAGGCCTTTTCAAAGGCGGCCATATTCATAAAATCTTTGTGATAGGCACAATGCTTGGAGTAGCGCTCCAGCATATTTTCATAAGGGGATTTCTTGGACATAAGAGAATTTAAGGCCTCTTCGGTCATGTGCTCTGGGGGCAGCCGAAGATCCCGCTCGGAGCGGCCATAAAGATGCATCATCTGACCGTGCGAAATGGTCGCGGCTGACGTATCCGATTTTGCCAGCAGTTTCTCTTTTAAAAGAGAGTGCATTCTTGCTTCGATGCGACTGGAGCTGAGTACATTCGTTTTGTGGGCAAGTTCTTTTAAACTCACTCGGGCAAGTTTCTCTGAAGAAGCTGACTCCGCTTGCGGTGGGACGACACTGGCGACGGGGGTAACAGTGCCAGCGGAACTCGTGGCCTTATTTTTCAAGGATAGATCAACCATGCTTCGATAAACATGTCTCGTCATCGTCCGAAGCACTCCTCCGTACATATTAACGTGGGCCTGTAAAATTTCACCTGTCCGTGGATTAGTGACAGTAGGGCCATAGCCTAAAAGGCCGTTATCCAGCGGGTCATCAATAAGCACGATAGAGTTGTTTCGCAAATCTCCCGGGAAGATTTCAGAGGGTTCCACCAACTCAATTTTAACGTTGGTGCCCGCAACACTTAGAGATTTATTAATATTCTCAATAACTTTGACTGTACTTTCCTTGAGGAAGCGGTTTTCGGGGCGAGCAAAGGCCTGACTTAGATGATACTTGATTGTGGCATTTTTAGGATTGAAGCGGTTCAGATAAAAATTCTGAATCATGCGGCGGCCATCGTAGATGTCATTCATGCGAAAATCTTCATCCTTAAAGAAACCAAAATCATCCTGCTCTGTAACCGGGTATCGGACAGTTTCGTAATTGGGCGAGATCAAAGAATCCAGTCGAACAATAGAGTAGAAATATTTGACATTAAAAGATGCACTTTTCAGATTGTCTGAGTAGAAAAGATCTATGATGCAGGAAAAATCGCTGCTAACTTCATAAGATCGCTCCATTTCGACGTTAAAAACCCCCGTGGTAATTTCATGGTGGGTTTTTCTCGATGAGGTATTCCTGACGCAGTTATCATTAACCGTGAAAATATTAAGCTTGTTCACTTCTTGAATTTGAATATTGTCTAAATTGGGAATGAAGAATGACCGCTGTTGCCATGGGATCTGGGAGTTTTCCGAAAGTCCTCCCACGCATACACCTTGTCGGTCTTTGGCACATTGCCATTCTACGTGTCGTCCGGGAATTGTCAGAACGGGTGAATTGTTTAAATCATTGGCGCTAAAACGGCCGTCCTTCTCCATCTCGTAAACGCGCAGGCCATCTTCGAACCATCTGAATTTAACAATTTTTTCACTACCCTGGAAAAAGGGGTCAGCGACAACCACTTCTCGAGGGGTACCATGAGTGGAAGGGACGTAGAGAAATTCAGATTTCAAATCGATATCTTTGGCCTTATTTAAGATAAGTTCTGTACCGAAAGGGAGTACGCTGGCCATCTCAAGACCTGCCTCCTGAAAGGAATTGCTATCAAGTCGAATAAGATGCGTTTGATTGTGGTCAATAGAGGATGACAGTGATGCGGTTGCGAGGAGAGCTCCATCGTCATCCTCATCTCTTTTGAGAGCAATGGGTGAAACATTGACTTTGAACTCAGCACGAAGGAAGCATTGGGCCTCGTCTATCTTCGCCGCCCTGGCCATCCGCTCATCACATTTTAGAAGCGCACGAATAGGCAGCCCAAAGCGATCGGCTTGCTGTTCGAGCTCCGACAGGTTCTGGGTCGCCACAGGACGATAGATATAAATGACATCGCCAAAAATTTTGAGTCTCACGACGTCATCATCCTTGTAGGCCTTTCCATCAGCAGGTGAGCTGTTTAAGATTGCAGGATTTCCCACTAAGCGACGAACTTGGAATGCGCGCCAGACGCGATTTTCAACTTTTGCTTTAAGCAGAACTTTCGATTGCTCCTCGGGTGTTTTTGCAAAAAGACCGGCAAGTTTTCTTGACGATAACAGGGATGGTACTCTGATATGGGTGGCAGAATCCCTGTTGGTGCTTACAAATTCCACGGTGCGGGTTTCCTCTCCCAACGAATTCTTAACCCGGCGTTTGATACCATAGGCATCAATTGGAAATTGGAAGATGGGAATGAGCTTCGTATTATTGCTCAGTTCAGAGGAATGTCCTGACATCGTTTCAGAGTTTGAGTCTATGGCGGCAACAAGGTAATTTTTGGAAACCTGAAAGGTAACTTTGAAACGTGTGCCGACGCTCTCGCTTTCAATGCGAAGGTCCTTGAAGAGGGGAGCCAATTCTTCGGGCCCTTTCGTGTATGTTACATTGGTGAGTTTTTTCTCGTTAACGGCCACGACCTGACCAAGGTCCAGATCGGCATAGGCCATGACCTGATTGCCTGATGTTTGAATTTCAATTTCTTCTTTAAAGATCGACAAGGGCATAACATTATCTTTTATGTCGTCTGATTCTTGGATGGGAAGTTCTTTGGCACAGCCAATGAACATCACAAGACTCAAGGCCAGAAAGGTACTCGTGGTGGGTTTTCGTAGCATAAAGATCTCTCCCTATTCGTCTTCTTTAAAATGTAAAATCAGCAGAGCCGTAATACATACTTGTTCTTATATTCGAAAATTCTAAGTTACTTGTTTGTCCATCGGGCGCAAGCGCGCTGCCTTCATTTGAATGTCCAAGACTGCAAGAGAAAGAGGGCGTAAAGCTGTAAGTGATTGACTCATCATGGGAATAGCTATCTGTTGCGGTCCCCTGGTAGGTGAAGTTGCGTTGGTAGGAACCGTCAAAATCCAGTGAAAAGTTATCTGTAATCGAAAATCCAAGCGAGAGACGCTGCCGCATACTTCGTTCCGTATTTGAGCGCCCCTCTGCCGAAATCGTATATTCATGAAAGCTTTGTCGTAAAAAGGGACGATAGGCCAAAGATACCCCGCTAAATCCTAATTCTTCCAGGTGAACAGAGAGCGATGGAGAAAGGGTGACCTGAGAGATGAGCGTTTCATTTTTGCGCTGATTTTCATTGAGCGGAGCTGCCAGTGAGGTCCTCAATTTCACATCAAAATATCTGTTGAGAGATTTTGATGGAGTAGCGTGTCCGACGCTAACGTTATTCCACTGATATTTGCGCTCACCAATGAGGTCCTTGGATGAGGTGAGGGAGAAATCTAGGGAATGAGCCCCTATCGGTCGCTTGAGTCCCAGCATGTAGTCGTTGCTTAGTGCTTGATCCTCGTTACCCCACTTTTCCGCATTGGTGCTGAGGCTTACTGATAGATTTCCTGACCATGGATTGGGCGTGAGATTAGTTTCAAGAGTTTGAGCAGAAATTTGAGCAGAGATTGCCATCGCACATGAGGTGACAGCGAGAGTCCTGCATCGTTGAAGAAAATCTTGCGGCAATCCCATGAACAATCCTCATCTGACCTCCTGTCGTACTATCAAGGCATTCCATTCCCTGCTATTAAGATTTGAATTTTGCCATGAAAGGGCGGTTTTTTGGGCAAAGTTGTAAAACTTACAGATAGAGATGTAAGACCTTATTTGAATTTGCTGAATAACGCCTGTAATTACACATGGTTACTGCGGCTAAAAATAATGACAGCTTCTTCTAAGTCTGTGAAAAAATTAAAACTGAAATATAATATAACTATTGAAAATTATAATGGGATAACGTCATGGATAAACGTCGTGTTTGGTCTTTATGTTTTCTAATTCTCATGGCCACCGCAGTCCATGCCTCGGGCGCGCCCGAGGCTCGAAATATCGGCCATCGAGTTGCCGCCGGGGAAGGAGAGTATCATGAAGCTCTACCTGAGAACTCACTTATTGCTTTAAAAACAGCGCTCTTAGGTAAAACCTATAATGGGCATCCGTTGCAATTTCATCCTAACTTTTCATATCTTGAATTTGATGTGCAAGAAACTGCCGACGGACAACTGGTTTTATTTCATGATCGAAAAATCGATAGGATGTTCCCGCAGAATAGCATCAACGGGCCATCCATACAAAAAATTCTAAAAAGTGGCCATAAAAGTTACGACCAACTCACCATTCACGATTTAACTTTAGAGCAATTGCAAACATTGGTTTTAAAAAATTCTCAGGGTGAAAGAATCGCAACCTTGGATAATTTCCTACAGGGATGTCTCCGCTGGGGGTTAATCAGACCTGTCACCCTCGAAATTAAATATTTTTATACGGATGCCGCGCGTGAGTATCTGCTGGAAACCTACTCGGCCTTTAAAGAAAATTTTCTCGGAAGAGT
This sequence comes from Bdellovibrionales bacterium GWA2_49_15, assembly GCA_001769855.1. Classification (GTDB taxonomy): domain Bacteria; phylum Bdellovibrionota; class Bacteriovoracia; order Bacteriovoracales; family Bacteriovoracaceae; genus GWA2-49-15. The sequence goes on from MEPP01000014.1 coordinate 40,705, forward strand.
GAGAGTGATAAAAACAAAAAATTATGATCTTGATCCCACCGGTGTTGGCTTTTTAAGCCAAAAGTCTAACCTGCAGGATTCGTTTAATTTTAATAATGCCCAGAAAAAAGCGTATTGGTGTGATCGTTTCCGAAATGCCGGTTTTTCCACAATCCCTCAGATCATTTTGCATTGGAATAATTTATGCTCCTAGAGTTCGTCTCGTGAGGGAAGGTCCCAGGCAGTGCAATCATAGGCGGCAGTCTTTTTTGGCTTTGGCTCGATAAACATTGGGGTTACGAACCACTTATTATCTAGATTTGCCAGCGCATGGCACATGAGCTCCGCCTTGTTTCTGTTAATGACCAATTTAATTTCACTATCCTGTAAAAATTCGAGATCGGTATCTGAGTCCCCTGCTCCAAAAAAAATCGGCGCAGGTGATTCAATTTGGTCTTTAGGTGAATCCACCTTAAAAATAATCTTGTTGGCCCAGCAGCGTTTGCCTTTGCGATAGGTAATAATTTGCTGGTTATTTTGAGGGAAAGGGCCGCAGGCCTCAAACTGGCTTGTCAGCACGCCATCCTGAAGAACAGGTCGAATGCCGATAACATGATGAGCGGGTATTCCGACTCTCTCGGCAAAGGCCTCAACAAGATGTTGTTCTGATGCGGAAACTACCCACGGAGTAACATTATGGTGCTTAAGGTAATCCACCAGCATCTTCATGGGTTGATAGATGCGTAAAAAACCTGCATATTCCTTCCCATGAAGTTTCAGCTTTGCTCCGAGAGGTTGCTTCAAAAAATGATCGATCGTCATGCCCGCAATTTCCTTAACATCTTCAGGCGTATGCCCGGCGAGCAAAGATGCTGCCCAGGCGTAACCTGGCTCAATGAGCAGTTTATTGAAGAGTTTGCTGCTCTTATCCCAGGCCGGAGCGTCCTCGCTCACAACACCGTCAGCATAAATGGAGAGCAACGTTTTACCACAGTTCCCAGACGAAGTGGAGAGATGGACCTGTTTCCCCTTGCGCTTTAAAGTACAATGACGATTCAACTCATTAATGGCCTTTTTGCTCAAAAAAGGCGAAGTGTTCTCCCAATTTTTTGGGGCGACAAAGAGATTGTGCTCGATCATCCAGAAAAAAGTGGCATCCCCGATGTCGTTTTTAATCATGGTATTATCCCAATCAAAAACCGCCACACGCTTTTCCTTGATGACATCATTTCTGAGCTCCGCTTTTCCTCCGATACGATGGAACTGGGATTTTAGCTGTGCTTCAAAACTGAGAGGTAAGGGTGCCAGTTCTCGTTTCATTTCGGTAGCGCAGGATAACAAGATGATCAGAAGGCCAAGTGCTTTCATATTCATTCCTCAAATTATATCAATAACTATAATAGGCACAGGTTGAAAATTCTACATGCTTTATGGAGTTTTTCTTGCGGAAAAGCGACGGATGCCGTACATGGCCTTTTATGAAGCTGCGCCTTTTTATAACTCTCATCTTGCTCATCGTATCAGCGGTGCTACCCGCCCAGGATATTGATCTTCGATCATTAATGTCGCCCGTGAAGCACCAAGGTGAGCGTGGGACGTGCAGTGTGTTTGCGGCAACGGCCCTGATGGAATTTCTCCTCAAACGTGATATTGGCAAAGAAATAGATTTGTCCGAGTCCTACGCTTATTGGCTGGGAAAAACCGTGGCCGGCGAGTCAGATTACGTTCGAAGACTTTACGCTCAAGGCGACGGTTTGGCGGGTTATCTGGCGGTACAGGCGTTCAGGCATGGAGCCATTTTAGAAGAGGACTGGCCGTACACTGCGCAAAACTGGCAGCAGAGTGGGGACAAGCGTTGCCAGAAAGACAGTCATGGTGAATGGGTTCTTGAGTGTTTCACGGGACGTCCTCCTCATGATCCTGCCCTTATCGGGTACCGCGTGGAACCGATTTTTGTAGCGCGGGAAAAGATTGCATCCTATTTACTTAATCAAAAGGCACCTGTGGCGATGAACCTCATGTACTATTTTAAACTCTTTAATCAAAAAGGGGATGCTGCCCGGGCCCCAAACCCCAGCGAAGTGCGCGCGTGTGTGAAGCAAGAAAAAGACTGCGGTGGGCATGTCATCCTCTTAGTGGGATACAATGCTGATTCCAAACGGTTTATCTTTAGAAATTCCTGGGGACCACAATGGGGAACTAATGGTTATGGAACGTTACCTGAAGAGTATGTCTTAAATCATTGTGAATCGTGCTACCAAACGAGAAACCTCTCAACCCTGAGCGAAGAGTCCCGCCAGTTTATCAAAAAAACATCGATGGGTGTTTCAGGAAAATTATCTCAAAATTAAGTGGGGAGTGGAAAGGATGCCAAATCCCGCAGTCGCTTCTTAATGTCGGTGCACTCGGTCAGTGATCGGCCAATGACAATATAATCGGCACCCGCATTAAAGGCCTCTTCAAAAGTGGCGATCCTTTTTTGATCATGCGTTTTGCCATCTTCAGCAAAACGGATTCCAGGTGTTATTTTGAGAATATTTTTACCTTTGAGTTGGGCCAGCTCGAGGGGAGAAAGAATAAGACCGTGGACGGCGACGTCTAAGGCCAGAGAAAAAAGCCGTTGAAATGCAGGAGCAATATCATTTGCCTTGATTCCCCACAGCTCCTGGAAATTGTGCTGGTCAAGTGACGTAAGAAAGCTGACACCAAGAAGCTTCGTATTTTGTAATGATGCCTGCTGGGCCTGTAAGGCCGCCAGGAGCATCTCGCGCCCGCCGGAGAGATGGACTGTTAAAAAATCCACTGGTAGCCCGCTGAGGGCCTGGATAGATTTTCTAACGGTCTGAGGAATATCATGAAGCTTGAGGTCTAGAAAAATTTTTTGAAGAGGTTGGAATTCTGATCGCAAAATATGAACAATTTGCGGGCCATGGGCCAAAAAAAGCTCAAGGCCAATTTTTATATTAACAATTTCCGGATTGCTCTTGAGAAAAATCCGCACGTCTTTGAGCGACATATTGTCTAAGGCCACAAAGGTACGGTCTAAGGCCGAAGCGTTTTTCATATTAAAGCTCCCTGTACAAATCTTGCAAGGCCCGGGGAACCGGATAATGGTCCGTTGTTAAGATCGACTCAACAATGGCGCGGATATTTTCGGCCCTGGTGAAACAGGGGACACCGTAGAGAATTGCCGTATTGCGAATCATCTCACCATCGGATTTCGATTGCCCGAGATTTGCCGGTGTGTTGAGAACCATTTTGAGTTGGTCGTCTTTCATGGCCTCTAAAATAGTTGGACTACCATTATTGTTTTGGCCTGTGCCGATCTTGGCCACGAGCGTGCAGGGAATTCCCTGTTTTTTTATGTAATCATACGAACCTTGGGTGGCCATGAATTGATAGCCTTTTTTAATCAGTGAGCGAAGGTAGGGGAGAATCACCGGTTTTTGTGGATCGGCAAGAGAGATTAAAATTTTTCCCGGACCGAAAAGCTTGGGATAGTTACCCAGATAGGATTTAAAAACCGCGTGATCTTTATCACAGTCAATACCCATCGTCTCACCGGTCGATCGCATCTTGGGTCCTAAGATGATGTTGTCCTGAATAAAGCGATCGAAGGGGAAGGTTGATTGCTTAACGCTAAAATAGGGAAAGGTCTCCCGCTCAAAGGGGGGAATATCCAGGCCCAGCATGGCATCTGTGGCCATGGCAGGGATATTCAAATTGTAGGCCTTGGACAAAAAGGGCAAAGTTCGGGAGCCGCGGGGATTGGCTTCAATGCAGTAGATGTCATTTTCGATAATCGCAAATTGGAAATTAATCGGGCCGACAATCTCTAAATCGCTGGCCAATTTTTTAGTAATTTCCATCAACTTTTTGTAAGGCCGCTGGGTAAGAACAAGAGGCGGAGCAAACATGCCGGAATCCCCGCTATGCACCCCGGCATGTTCAATATGTTCGCACACGGTAAAAATCACATGTCCGGCCTTGTCCCGTACTAAATCCACATCATATTCAATGGCATTGCGTAGATAGGTTTCCACCAGAAATTCGGAGGTGGAGAGCTTTAATTGCTCCTTAACCTGGGGTGGGAGATGATTGATATCTTCATGATGGTTAAAAATGTACATGGATTCTCCGCCGATCACATAACTCGGCCGGATAATAACCGGAAGTCCGATTTCAGTCATGGCATTGAGGAGATTCTTGTGGCCTTTCACCAGCATGCTTTTGGTACGGGCGAGGTCAACCGATGCGGTCAGAGTGTTAAAGCGCTCTCGATTCTCAGTGATATCGACGGCATCATACGATGGGCCAAGGAAGTTAAATGTCATTAAGTCCTTACGAAAGCCGCGCTCGAAATGCTCCCGAATTTTAATTCCGGTCTGACCTGAAAAAGAGGCGATAATTCCTTCAGGATTTTCATGGCGGAAAATCTCACACAGATCCTCCGTGAACAAAGGGGTAATGTAGAGGCGGTCCGAGCTATCGTAGTCGGTTGAAACGGTCTCGGGATTTGAATTCGCCATGATACTTTGGATATGATGATTTTTTAAACGCTCGCAGGCCTTGACACAAGAATAATCAAACTCAATTCCCTGGCCGATACGATTGGGCCCGGAGCCCATGACAAGCACGGAACGTCCATCGTGGGACAAGGGGACCGCTTCGTTCTGTACGGCGTAGGTGCTATAGAAGTAGGGTGTTTCTGCGGCAAACTCGCCAGCACAAGTATCCACGGCCTTGAAGACTGGAAAGATTTTTTCTTTCATTCGATACTCAAGAATCTTTTTCTGTGGAAGGTCTTTCAAAAAAGCGAGGTATTTATCGCTGAAACCAATTTCTTTGAAAGGTTGAAAAATATCGGCACTCTGTAATGGATTCTCGACCTGCTTAAATTCTTCCTCCCGATCAAAAATCACGGCCATCTGATTAATAAACCATGGGGAAATCTTGGAGAGATCTGCAATCTCCTCCTTGGAAATCTTCAAGCGCAGCGCCTCGAGAACTGTGAGGAGGGAGAGCTGGTGCGGGTGCTGGAGCCGTTCACGAATATAGTCAGGGGTGATATCCAAGGGCGTGGTACTGAGTTGGGCCAGACTTGGGATCTCCAAACCCATTTCGAGAGAGCGCAGGGCCTTGAGGAAGGCCTCATTAAAGCTTCCTCCTAAGGCCAAAACTTCGCCGACCGATCGCATCTGAGGGCCGAGGATGGTGGACGAGGTTGGAAACTTGCTAAATGGGAAGATAGGAATTTTGACAGCGACGTAATCCAGGGTGGGCTCAAAGGCCACAGGTGAAACTCGAGTGATGTCATTTAAAATTTCTTTCAAGGTTAGGCCAACCGCCAGCTGGGCGGAAATTTTAGCAATGGGATAGCCCGTCGCCTTTGAGGCCAAAGCCGATGATCTCGATACGCGAGGGTTCATCTCGATAACCGTAATATCTTCCTCATTGTTGGGATGAACGGCAAACTGCACATTGGCACCACCCGCGACCACGCCCATATGTCGGGCTATTCGCAGGGTCATATCGCGCATGGTTTGCAGACAATGATCGCTAATGGTCAGGGCCGGGGCCACCGTGATCGAGTCGCCCGTATGGACACCGCAGGGATCAACATTTTCAATGCTACAAATGATGACCCCATTTTGTTCACAGTCGACCATCACTTCCATTTCAATCTCTTTGTATCCGACTAGGGATTTCTCAAGAGTAATGGGAAATTTAATATCGGTCGTGAAGACCTCTTTGAGTTCCTGCAAATTAAAGGTGAGGGCCGAACCTCGACCGCCAAGCGCAAAATCGCGCCGGATGATGAGAGGGAAGCCGGCGGTGGTTTGGGCCAAGCGAATGGCTTCTTCCTCACTATGGGCGAGGAAGCGTTTACCTGCTTTGTATCCCAACTTATCCATCTCTTGAGCAAAGAGCGTCCGGTCTTCAGTGCGTTTAATCGTACTAACTCCGGCGCCTAGGAGGGCGACGTGATGCTCACGTAAAAAGTTTTCTTCCTCCAATTCGACGCAAAGATTTAGGGCCGTCTGCCCGCCCATGGTAGAAATGATGGCATCGACCTTTTCATTTTGAATGATAAATTTAACCGTTTCTTTAGTAATGGGTTCAACATACGTTTTAGCGCACATCTCGGGATCGGTCATGATCGTGGCCGGATTGGAATTCAAAAGAACAACTTCGAGACCTAGTTCACGCAGGGCCTTGAGTGCCTGCGTGCCTGAGTAATCAAATTCGGAGGCCTGACCAATTTTAATGGGGCCGCTCCCAATGAGGAGAATTTTCTTATAGGGAATTGGGCGATCCCCATTTTTATAGAAATGCGGCAAGGGATGAAGAGTTTCTTTTTGTAAAGATGCTGAATGGCCGCCCAGAAAGTCATGAATCTCGTGAAAAAATCCCAAGGCATCTCGAGGTCCCGGGTTGGCCTCCGGGTGAAATTGAACGCTTTTAACTCGGCCTGAAGGTAAGGCAAGACCCTCGACCGAGTGGTCAAACAAACTGGTATGGGTGATGACGGGCGCAAGATTTGAGGCGGAGGATGCCAGGCCTTTCAGCGAATCGTAATCTGCGGCGTAGCCGTGGTTCTGGCTGGTGATTAAAATCTTTCCCGATACATGATCAAACACCGGATGATTGGCCCCGCGCTGTCCAAAAGGTAATTTGATGATCTTGGCACCTAGGGCCAGGGTGATTAGCTGATGTCCCAGGCAAATTCCTCGAATGGGAGTCGAAGTTTTTAAAAGTTCCGCCACAACCTTAATTTGCTCTTTGTAGCTTCGTGGATCGCCAGGGCCATTGGTTAAAAAAATCAGGGACGGGTGGTAGGCCAAAATAGCTTGCGAGGTGGTGTTATAAGGCACCGTGACCAGAGGTAAGTTTAACTTGTAGAGTTCGCCTAGGATGGCCTCTTTGACGCCATAGTTTACCACCACAATAGGGTGCTCTCCGGGCCGTAAGATCTGTGGCCGCTCCTGAGAGACCCGATAAAGGTCGCTATAGGTAAAGACCGCCTTGGAAAAAGCTTCTTTCGGAGGAGGGGTAGACGTGGTGGAAAGGACTGAATGATGATCGCGGGTCTTGGTCATGTAAAGAGTGAGCGCTCGCGTGTCGATTCCTGAAACCAGGGGAATGTCTTGGGTGGCGAGAAATTCATTATAGCTAAAATTGCGTGCGATCAGGGCGGTTGCATGACACTTTTTTGATTGTCGTACTTTGGGTTCAGAGGGGTAATTTCCTACGTGAGCGGTAGTGTAAATAATATGCTGTCCCAAAAAAGATGGATCAGTGGCCGTTTCTTCGTAACCACTCATGCCGGTAGTAAAGGCCGCTTCCCCCCAAAGACCATGCTTGATGAGCGGATCGTTGGATTCCTTATTGACGAATCCTTTGAAGGTTGTCCCGTCACTAAAATGTAAAAAAATACGGGTTTTCTTGAGGGAACGGAGAAAGTTAACATCATCGATTGTAGGAATTGCGGTGGTCGGCATTACCTTCTCCCTTCTTTTTTCTTTATCTGCATCTAGGCACTGCTGACGTCGCCCAGATTCGTCAGCATGGCCTTAATGATGGACATTCTCATATAAACTGAATTCGTAACCTGCGCATGGGCCCGATAGTGGCGGGACTTGAGTAAGGCCATATCGAGTTCCACTCCCACATTCGCCGGCCCTGGGTGATAGATGCGGGGGACTTTCGAAATTTTTCCATTCGCCATTAATCCTTCAAGTCGTGATAAAGAAACCCCATGTTTATGTAAGTAACTTTCATAGTATGCGGCAGGCCCTGAATGGCGCTCTTTTTGGATGCGTAAAAGATAAAGAAAATCGCTTTTTAAAATAGCTTCTTCGGTGTCGGTGGTAACATGAAACATGGAAGTGTCGAGCCGAGAATCCAGTTGCTTGGGGAGACATTCTTCTGGGCCAGCCAGAAGAATTTTGCAGCCAAATTGAGGAAGCAGCTCCATTAAGCTATGGGCCACGCGGCTATGGATGCAATCCCCGATGATCGCAACTGTCCGGCCCTTGACCTCGCCACCATCATCGATAAAAGTCATAAGATCGAGAAGGGCCTGCGAAGGGTGTTGATTGATGCCATCGCCGCCATTAATAATTCGAATGGGAGGATTGGTTTTAAACTCGTCAAATTGATGAGAGACAGAAGTGCGAATAATGCAAAGATCAACTCCCTGGTGGGACAAGGTCAGCAGAGTTTCCTCAAGGGATTCACCTTTCTTAAGACTTGATGTTTCGGCGTTAAAGTCGACATACATGGCACCTAATTTTTGAATGGCAATAACAAAACTATGCTTGGTGCGGGTTGAATTTTCCAAAAAGCTTGTGGCAATGATGGGTTGGTGGGTATCACTTATCTGATATTTTCCCACGGGTACAACTCCAAGTTTAAAACGCTTTGCGGAATAGAGAAGCCACGTAATTTGATCTTTGGAAAGATTGTTGATTTCGGCGAGGATCGGAGGAAATCCGTTCATGGTCACCCGTCAGCGTACTACGCTCAGCACTTATTGTGATTTCAAAATTTATAGGGCATTGTAACTTCTTCTGTAAAGTAAAAATAAGGATTATTCTTTTGAATAATGACTCCCCAAAATCTCTTTGGAAATTTGACACGATTGCTCAGAACGAGGCCTTGATCAATGAGTTAAAGGGAGCACTATTTGAGTATCTCGTCGCAGAAAGTTTAAGCACCCTTTGCCGTCCCGAGTGTCGCTGTGAGATAGCACCCGACTTAAGGAATCGGCTTTTGCACTATGAGTCTTGGTTGAGGGATCATGACTTGGGTCTGATTGTCTTTATGCCTGAGGTGGCCCGGCGAGTGGCCCGGGAAATTAGTCAGCATCTCCCGGAGCAGTTGAAAGGCATCGAGGTCGTGGGGAAAACGGCCGGAGGAAGTGGACGCAGAGATCTGCAGGAAAGTGATGTGGTGGTGCATGCGCAAGAGAGCGATTTTTTCATAGGGCTTAAATTTTGCAAAAGCGGTTCCTTTGTGAATACAAAAAGTGGGGGGGCGCAAACCTTTTTGGGGCGCTACTTTGCCGTTTTTTCAGAGTCGGTGAAATATCAGCAGGAGCTCAATGCGGAAATGGAGCGTGCCTATCTTATGATGGGGCAAAGTTTATATGAGGAAGCGGGGCTCGCTCAAGGATATGATTTTAAAGGGCATTTTGGAGACGAATGGTTGGCTGCCGGTCTCCCTGAACTGCCAGGGCAATTGGTGCCTAAGATGCGTGAGTTGGTTTTGCAATATTATCAGTGCGCGATTCAGTCGCTTTATACCCGAACTTTGGAATTAGCAAAAGCTTCACCCAAGCTATTTGCAGAGTCACTCTATCCAATTTTAGGTTTTGGTGCCCGCAATTTGATTCAAGCGATTGTATTTGTAGATTCCAAACAGGGCGAGGACAAAAAACAATACCGTTTGAACAGTTTTAAAATTCATACTGAAAAAGATGTGGTGGCCCAATTTGGTCGCATGCAATTAGCACCACTACAAAAAGACATCAGCTCCTTTGAAATTTTACTCGAAACCTGGCGGCTGCAGATTCGCATGAAGCCTATGAACAAGTTTACGGTACCCGGATTAAAAGTTAATTGCTCGGTGAAATATGCCTAGCCGCCGGGATAGATGCTTTTGCAGAGATTGATACATTGGCGATCGGCCTTTCTGCCAATTCCGACGCGCACACCAAAAAAAATGCCGCGACCATCGGCTTCCAAATCCGACCATTCGGCCTGTCCTGGCCCAAAGAGATCCCAGACTTCTTTTAGAGCGCCGAGTTCCCAAGCGTCAAGAGGACCGCAGCGCCAAGTGAGAAAACAGCTAAGAGCACAGTGCTTGGTCTTATCATTGGGGAGTTGTAAAACTTGTTTTCTGAGTTGAAAGGCCTGCACTCCCGAGCAAAGAAATTTTTCTTCCTCAAGGTTCGGCGTCGATGCTCCAGCGCTTCCCTCTGATAAGAAGGCAATTAGTAGAATGATAGGGAAGAGTTTCATTGATTTTTACCCAGTGCTTCACTTAAGATGATACTGAGGTCTTCGTCTAGGGCCTGTTGATGGACTGTAAAATTTTTTCAGGGGTGCCTTTGATCAAGCTTGTTATACCCACGACTTTAGCAACGGAGACAGTGACTTTTATACGACAGTTTGGGCATCCCGCACATGCACTTCCGTTCAAAGCGCAGTGTACTCGCGAGCTCATCGCGATGAATACCTCATCTTCTCTCCTGATTATTGTTTCAGATGAAATTGTTCATTATAACCTTGATGATTTAATGGAGTTGGGCCTGACCCATCCCGGACAGATCTACTGTTATAGGGAGCTGGACCCCGTTTCTTCCGAACTGATTCCTCAAACATATAAGAAATTTCCGGGCCCTCCTGAAGTATTATCGCAAAGTGCTCCTTACCACGATGCCTTTTTTGCCCAGGGAATCTACTTTCTGCCCGCCAATGCCCTGACTGAGGCCTTCATCGGACGTACGTTCTCGTCGATCACTTGGAATCTAGTGCCCATGCCTCGATATCGGGGAATTTTCCCTGGCACTGGCGGTTCCAGATTTCTATTTTTGGACCGCGATGGCGTGGTCAACGTTGATAAAACCTATGTCTATAAAATCGAGGATTGCGAAATTCTTCCAGATATCTATCCTATTCTTGAGTGGGGGAAGGAGAACGAGTTTGAAACTGCCATTTTAACCAACCAGTCCGGTATTGCCCGCGGCATGTATACTAGTGAAGATGCCAATGCTATTCACCGTTGGATGGCCCGGCATTTTGAGCAAAAAGGCTTGTCCATCGGAACTTTTGAAATGGCACCTTTTCATCATGAAGGAGCTGAGGGCCCTCTGAAAAAGCATTCGCATTTACGAAAGCCGTTTCCTGGGATGGCACTGAAGGTGGGTGAGCGTGTGCCGCTGAGTCTTCGTCAATCTTTTATGATCGGAGATAAGAACAGCGATCTTTTATGGCTCCCGCTCTTAAAAAGTTATATTATTAAAGGGCGTTATGAGTTGGGCCCCGACGTTTTCAGTTGTCAAAACTTAAGAGAAGTTCTAAAGAATCTCAAAAAAGATTTCATCCCCTGATTGGCGATATGCAATTTTTAAGAATATTTTTATTTTTAGGTCTTTGTTTGTTGCTCTCGGGCATCTTGGCCTTCCTTCCCATAGTGAGTATCGAGAAACTGCGCAGCGGTTATGTTAAAATTGATCTGATTCCCGGAAAGGTTTTGCCTCAAAAACCGACACGAAAAATAAAATCCACGCCCGAGCTTCTGGCGCGAAAAGTCAGTATCGTGAAAAAACTCCATGGCGACTATGTGCCGCTGCAAGAGATAAGTTTTGAAACCGTTCATGCCATCGTGGTGAGTGAGGACGCGAAATTCTATATTCATAACGGGATCGACTTTGAGCAACTTGAAGATGCTTTGAATGATTATAGGCGCGGTCGTCCCCTGCGCGGAGCTTCGACCATCACTCAGCAATTGGCAAAAAATATCTTTCTTACCAATGAGAGGAGCATGTGGCGCAAGGTTCGTGAGTTTATCATGGCCCTCTACCTTGACGCGCGATTGCCTAAGGCCAAGATTGTGGAGCTCTATCTTAATGCCATTGAATTTGGGCCGAATATTTATGGGATCAAAAAAGCTTCCCAGTATTATTTTGGAAAGCTGCCTAAAAATTTAAATGCTAAAGAGGGGGCCTTTTTGGGGATGCTGCTCCCCAGTCCGGTGCGCTATAGCTCGTCCTTTCGCCATCGTTACCTCAGCCCATATGCTCGTTCTACCGTGAACCAGATTCTTTTCAAAATGAAGCTGACGGGATTCCTGAGCGGCCAAAAATATTTTGAGGCGCTTTCCGCCCCTTTATCGTTTGAAACCGCCCCCGTGACCGATCCTATTTCCGCCAGCGACACCGTTCCCCAAATTTAGTCCGAGGCCGGTGACAAAAAGGCACTCCTTGGATTTTCGAGTAAAGGCAAACGTGAGTTTGTAAAAATTTCTCAGTATCATTTTGGCCCTATGCAAATGCTCATCTCTTAATTTATGAGGTGTTAAGTTCGAAAATAGGCGCCTTGGCCGTCCAGAATTTGGTATAGCAATGGTAAGAGTTTTTGAATTGCCTTGTTGGCCTATTTTTCGTAAAAAGTGTCCATTAGACTCTTTTATGTGGAAAATTAAAGGGAGAATATCATGAAAAATGTTATGTTGGTTCTAGCACTGCTTCTCGGTTTGGCCATTACCGGCTGCCAAACTGGTACATACTATCCACCCGCGGATCGTGTTCAGTCATTTATTAATCTGCTCAATTCTCAGTATTCGTATGATAGTCAATTCTATCTCGTGAAACATCCCTCACAAACTGCCACTGAAGGGTTTGTTGTCGTTTATAGTAATGACACGGGTTGGGTTGCATACGATATCGCTAATTATCAAACAGGTGATAGCTGGTATACCTACAGTGCCAATGCGCAATTCCAAGAAGTTTACGTCTATGACTCTTATACCGATTATTACGGCGAAGTATTCTATGTCGGTGGTGCTTATTACAATGATTACTGGGGATCTTATGCCGGAGAGTTTATTTTCGAGCAAACAGAGGATGCCTTCAAAGACCTGGAGAAGATTGCCGCGCTCAAGGCCTCTTTTAAAACTGCAAAACTGGGTGAAGCTTTCGCTTCAGATTACGGATTGTCAGTTGAACGCGCCACTAAGGTTGCCAAGTTAGTAACTGAGTGGGAGAAAACGGGCAAGAAGCGTGCTCTTACAGAATCAGATGCCAACGCCTTCACAAAAGAGCTTTTGGGTGTAAATCTGAACGATGCTGAGAAGGCCTACAAAAAGTTAGTCGAAGGCGACAAGCAGTCTTTCCAAGATTTGATGGCAACTGCTGCCAAGACAAACGGTACGACACCTGAGCAGATGAATTCCATTGTAAACGAGTTCATGAATCAGTAATTTAAGTTTCTAAATTTGAGCAAGTATTGAGGGCCGGAAATTTCCGGCCCTTTTTTTTCTAGAAGAGCAGATTATAAATGATTGACGCCAAATAGCGCTGGCCCTTCTGTGAAAGATTGTCAAAGAGCGGATTGTACTCATAAATTCCAAAAATTTTAAATGTCGCCGGGGATAGCTTAAAAGCATCAAGCATGCATCGAAGTTCTGTTTTTTGTAGGCCGTCAGGATTTACCGCGCTAACCGCTTCCATCACGCTGGAATCAAGGGCATCAGCATCGAGTGAAAAAACAGCAATGTCACATTGTTCAAAATATTTTTTAAAGGGCTCGGCCTGCTCGATCTTGATATTGTTGTGCCAGCATAACTGCATCTGTCCCTTACCCATTGGGGTAAAATTTGTGGGAGGATTGGAGTAGGGATGAATTCCATACTGGTACAAGGTGAATGGATTCCTGGCCTGGTTGGCAAACTGTCGAAAGGGAGTTCCGGAATGGGCCCAGGTATCGATCCGGGTATCAGAATGGGCATCGACATTGAAAATAGTTAATCGTTCCTGGATTGAGTCGAGGGCCCGGAGCAGAGGATAGATGTGGTCATGACCCCCACCAAGATGGACGAGCGGAGTTCTGGCCTTTTGCAACTGAGGAAGTATGGCCAGCCATTTTTGATAAGAGTGTTCTTGGTTGAGGTCAAAATTATCTTTGGAAGTACATAGCTCGTCTGTTTGAAAACAGTAATCCCCGACCGGGGCAATGAGACCTTTGAAAGAATTGATGAGGGCCAGAGGAGCGAAGGAGGAACCTCGTCGCCCGCCATTTCTAACCACACCTTCATCGCAACTTGAAGTCAGAATGTTAAATACTCTGCCGGCCTTGTTTTCGTGTTGCTTGAATTTTGGACCTAATCTTAAGTCAGCCCGGGCCTTCAATTCCCGAGCGATGGAGTCGGTTGTCTTTTGGTGATTCATACATTTACTCGAGTAGAATTTTGATTAGTACGGATCTGCCTATTATAGGGTTCTTTGACGAGAACAACAATAATCGTTAGACTAAAATAGTGGGCCTTTCGGCTTGCTTCAGGATGATAGTCAGCATGGCGGATCGAGAGTGGTTTATTCAGCAACAAACTGGCCATCAAGGGCCTTTTTCTGCCGAAGAGGTTTACCGTTATTTTCATGAAGGTCGAGTTCGTCCCGAATCTCTTATGTGGAAAGAGGGATTGAGTGACTGGATGCCTCTCAAAAATTGTCGTGAGATCGCCCATGCACTTGATTTTAATCTTCAAAGTGAGAAGCTACCGAAACCTTTGCCCCCCGATGCTTTAGATTTGTTGAAAAATGAAATAGAGATGAAACGGCTGAAGTTGAGGCAAGCTCGCCCGCAGCTGCATCAGGTGGATGAACTTCCTCCACTCCCTGTGGCACCTTCCCGATCAAAAGATCGTTCGCATCTCTCCACTGGTGAGGGACCTTTCGGCGAATGGGATCAGATTGCCCGTAATTTCACTCCCAATCCGGCGCTGGAGAAATTGCGTCCCGAGGCCCATGAATTTGAATTTAAAAAAACAACAAAGGTGGAGCGGGCCAGTGAACCGGAGCCAGAGCAAGAATCTATCAAGGAAACAATAAAGGACTGGAAGGAATTTTCGGGACCGATCTATGAATCGACGCCACAAAAAATAAGTTTATGGGATCAAAAAAAACCAGCCGATGGAGAAACTCAGCCAACCGAGCGTCCAAAGAAGAGGCATTATGGCCGAGCGATGAGTCTGGTGGTTGTGCTGGCCGTCGCTGCGGTGTTTGTCAAAGTTCCCGAATTACGCATGTTGGGAAGTGCGGTTCCCTCCAAAGAAGCCCGGCTTTTGCAGCAGGATTTCGCTAAGCTTCAGCCAGCAAAATCGGCACGTTTTGATAAAGTTTTTTCCAACACGATAATCGACAGGCCCAAATTTAACCTTGCGATGACCGATGATGGTGCGAATATTTGGTTAGCTGTCAGCGCGCGGACATCTTATCGATTTGAACTCGGCCTTCGAAGTGTTCCTGAGCGTGTCATGGGTGGTCAGTCGATTCAGTTTAGTACCGTTGGCCAAATTCATGACGGTTTGGCGATCATTCCGACGAAAACTTTATCTTTTCGGGAAGGAAAGCAGATCGAAGCCGGCCTCTATGAGGTAACTTTGCGGGCATCACGCGCCGATAATAGGGCGCGGTGGTTGCAAGTCCTAAACGAGAATACCTATACCAAGAGCATTATCGCAGGTCTGTCATCTTATATTTACCCTCTAGAGATCAGCATCGGCCCTGAAAAAATTCTGCTCTCCTCAGGCGACGAAAGAGAAGCAGCGACACAGATTGAAGCTTACCTTGCCCAGATGAAAGAGAACAAGCGGCGTCCTCTACTTGAGCAACAGCAAAATGTCCTTACCCTGCAGTCACTGCTTTTCAAGCTCGGGGACCTCATGCATCAGTATAGAGAGCAGGGAGCTGTCGGGAAGTCCGCTTATATTCGAAGCTATGCCAAGGAGGTTGCTCCCGCACTTCAAGTCTTGGCCGTGCCCACCACTCCGAAGGTCCAAGTTCTCGATGCCGCCGCTGGAGATCCCGATTTGGCAATCCCCGGTCCCATCATTTGGAGTGTGACAGATACAGCGGAACTCGCAAAAAAACTTGCCTCCCTTTCCGTGCAATTTGTGGATTCTCTTAATGCAAAAAAACAACGCTCGGTAAAATCACCAGTTCCCGAAAAAACGCTCGATGATCTATCCGTTCAGTTGACCACCAAGGCAGAGATGCTGGAGCAAGAGCTGACCGCTCTTAAGTAGCTGGGATAGAGCAGGCACCTGGACTGGGCTGCTGAAAAGTTTTTTGAGCAGAAAATTGGTCCCGCGCCTTATCATAAGTGACAACCGCGCCCCAAGAATCGGGGTCATGTTCAAACAAAATCGTCAGTTTTTTTTCAACGCAAAAAAGCAAGAGCTGACGCTTATCAACGGCCGAGGTTCCAGGTGCCATATCATAGGCCATGATCCAGGGAACATGAATGTGATGGGCGGTGGGAACCAGGTCGGCCATATAAAAATAGTGTGAGTCAAAGGGATGCATGAGATGCGGGGTATGTCCCATGCTGGTTCTAAATTGCAGCTGGTAATCACCATCGGTGAGGATAATGCCGGAAGTTCCTTCGTGCCAGTGCACCAGGCCTCTGGCTTCATGGTCCTGAATCACGGGAACAAAATAGTTCTGGTGAAAAGAACCTGCGTCACGTTCCGTTGGATTCAGGGCATAGGCGTAATGTTGACGATGGAGATGCAAGCGGCTCTTGGGAAATCTTGAGCAAATCGTTTTTCCTTGTGCCATCTGGGTAAGGCCCCCAGTGTGATCGAAGTGGAGGTGGGAGATAACCACGTCGGTAATGTCTTCAGGAGTAAGGCCCTCTGCTTCCAGGAGGGCCGTTTTTATGGGATCAGGACCTCCCACCACGGTGAAGCGGTCATCAAACTTGGCCCCATGATAATCGCCAACACCAGTATCGACTAAAATAACCTTGCTGGGAGTCTTAATTAGCCATAAGCGCAAGGCCAGATTGATGCGGTTGTCTGGATCGGGGGGAGCGACTTTTTGCCACAGTGGCCTTGGGATAATGCCAAACATGGCCCCGCCATCGAGTCGAAAGGTTCCAGGTCGAACAACAAAGTATTTTACTTCCATCTTTAATCCCTCAAAAAAAAGTGTAACTATTTTTTTTTGTTTGGCCACTATACATATCTTCAGTGACCTTAGCGGTTGTTTTTTAAGGCGAACTCCATTAATCTTTTTGCCATAGAAATATTTTATGTAGGTTCGCACTCAGTTGAGGAGTTCAATATGAATGTTCATGAGTATCAGGCCAAAGACCTAATGAGGAAATTTGGCATTAAAGTGTTGCGTGGAAAAGTTGCAAAATCCATCAGTGAGGCAGTTGATGGTGCCAAGTCTCTTGGTGGCAATATATGGGTGGTTAAGGCACAGATCCACGCCGGCGGGCGTGGCAAGGCGGGCGGAGTAAAGTTGGCCAAGAGCTTAGATGAAGTGAAGCTTCATGCTGAGGCAATTTTAGGAAAGACTTTAGTGACCCATCAAACCGGGCCGGAAGGTAAAAAGGTCCAAACTCTTCTGATTGAGGAAGGATGTAAAATCGAGCACGAGTACTATGTGGGAATTGTTCTCGATCGTAACAAGGGGAAGCTGTCTTTCATTGCTTCCGCCGAAGGTGGCGTTGAGATTGAGAAGGTGGCTGCAGAAACTCCCGATAAAATTATTAAAGTTACCATTGATCCAGCTTCCGGCTACTCGCCTTATATCGGAAGAAAATTGGCTTTTGCGATGGGCATGAAAGGCGATGTGGTGAAGGACGCCATGACTTTTTTTGAAGGTCTTTACAAGCTTTATGTGGCCTGTGACTGTACTGCTGCCGAGATTAATCCCTTAGTCGTAACCGCGACAGGCGAAGTTTTGGCCCTCGATGCCAAACTTAACTTTGATGATAATGCCCTTTTCCGTCATCCCGACATTGAAGCCCTGCGCGATATGAGTGAGGAATCCAAAGAAGAGCTGGAGGCGCATGAAGCCAATCTCTCTTACATCAGTCTTGATGGTAATATTGGCTGCCTCGTTAACGGGGCCGGTTTGGCCATGGGAACGATGGATATTATCAAATTGCATGGAGGTTCGCCCGCCAACTTTTTAGATGTGGGCGGCGGAGCTACCAAGGAAACCGTTGAGAAAGCGTTTGCGATTATTTTAAGAGACCCGAAGGTCAAAGCCATTTTGGTCAATATCTTTGGTGGCATCATGAAGTGTGACATTATCGCCGAGGGTATCGTGGGGGCCGCTCGCTCACTGGGTATCAAGGTTCCTCTGGTCGTAAGATTGGAAGGCACTAATGTTGCTCTCGGGAAAAAGCTTTTAAGTGAATCAAATCTTCAGATCATTGCCGCCGACGACTTAAGTGATGCGGCCAAAAAAGTGGTTGAGGCCACAAAAGGAAGGAGGTAGTCCATGGCCATTTTAGTAGGTAGAGACACAAAGTTGATTACCATCGGATATACCGGAAAACAGGGTACGTTTCATTCCCTTCAGAGTCGCGATTATGGAACCCAATTTTTTGGGGGAGTGACTCCCGGAAAAGGCGGAACAACCCATGAAGGGTATCCCGTGTTCAATACCACCCATGAGGCCGTGAATAAAACGGGTGCCAACGCGGCCATGATTTTTGTACCACCGCAGGCCGCCGCAGATGCCATTTTGGAGTGTGTAGATTCCAACATTGCGCTGGTTGTGTGTATCACAGAGGGAATTCCCATCCTCGATATGGTGAAGGTGCGTAAGGCCATGATGGGCTCAAAGTCACGTTTAATTGGCCCTAACTGCCCGGGTATCATTACCCCAGGCGAATGCAAGATTGGGATTATGCCCGGTCATATTCATATGCCTGGTAAGGTCGGCGTTATCTCAAGGTCGGGAACCTTGACCTATGAAGCTGTGTATCAACTGACCCAAAGGGAAATCGGTCAATCCACCTGCGTGGGGATTGGTGGCGACCCCGTTAACGGAACAAATTTTATCGACGTCCTAGAGCTATTCCAAAAAGATCCTGACACCGAAGCCGTTATTATGATCGGTGAGATTGGAGGCCAAGCTGAGGTTGATGCTGCTCGCTGGATTCAGAAGAATATGACCAAGCCAGTGGTGAGCTTCATCGCGGGTGCATCGGCCCCCAAGGGCAAGCGCATGGGCCATGCGGGTGCCATTATTTCGGGAGGGGATGATACCGCCGAGGCAAAATTTAAAATCCTTGAGCAGTGTGGGGTAACGATATCCCGTTCTCCGGCAGAGCTGGGGGCCAAGATGGAAAGCGTGTTAAATCGTCGATAAGCATGCCTGTCCATAAATTAAACTTGCACGAACGGGATTATTTGATTAATTTCGCGGCAACAGTTTTAGATGAATCTATTGATCAAAGGTGAGGAGAAAAATTATGACGGCTGAACGGACTCTTTCAATTATAAAACCTAACGCGGTAGTTGATAATCACATCGGCAATATTGTGGCCCGTTTTGAAAAAGAGGGGTTGCGCATTGCGGGGATGAAGCTTGTGAGACTGTCTAAGGAGAAGGCCGAAGGTTTCTATATTGAGCATAGAGAAAGGCCGTTCTTCGGATCTTTGGTAGGATTTATGACATCGGCCCCTGTGGTCCTGATGATTCTCGAAGGGCCTAACGCCGTTGAGAAAAACCGACAAATTATGGGTTCAACCAATCCTGCAGAAGCGAAAGAGGGGACCTTGAGAAAGCTTTATGCCAAGTCGATTGAAGCCAATGCTGTTCACGGCTCTGATTCACCCACCTCAGCTGAACGGGAAATCAACTATTTCTTTGACAAAAACGAGATTTTTAGTCGGTTTTAACCAATTGTTCTCCGAGTGATATTTTGACGGATGACAATGTCCTTTGTTATAATCGGGCCCTTTTACGTCCGGCACGGCTAGTGCCATTCACGGAGGGACCTGATGTTGATAAAGCTTGGCTTATTTGTCAGCTTGCTCGTGGGATGTTTAAACTTTGCTTGGGCCGAGGTTCCATCTTTTCCTGCGAACTGTTTCCAAGGTAAAAATTATTGCTCACGATCCCGGGTGACGAATGATCAGGACGAACGCCGGATTATTCGTCTCGAAATTTTTGCTCAAATCTCTAAGGCGAAATTTGCTAATTATGAAGAGCTAAGAGATCTCTATTTTCGCTTCGAAGATTGGCCAACTTATGCTGCTCGTTCTGTTTCCATCTTATTTACCGATTCAGCTCGACAACGGGGTCCCGAGCCGGAAGCTGCCACTCGGCATTTCGCCCACTACAAGACAAGGGCACCATGGCCATTGTCCTATACTGAGGTCATAGACCTTCTTGAGTACCAAATGCTTGCCAGTACCTCGCCTGAAGTCTTTGCGGCAGAATTTTCGCAAGTGGCTGATTTTACAAGCAGGAAAGGGCTAAAATACAACACCGGGCAGTTGCATATTCTAGATAATCAAGCGGATCACTGGTTGATCTATTTTTATTCGGATGTAATTCCTGCAGGTGAAATTTTACCGCGTGTTGCGGCGCCGTATATTTTGCGGCCGATGGAAGATATTTTGCGAGGGATGTTTGCGCTGTAAACAAATATAATTTATTATAATGTTTACCACGCTCCTTGAAGGTTACGATGCTTCGCGCTATAAAAGGGAGCGAATTGAATTAGGGGAAACATACATGATGTCAAGAAGCTTTCAGATTGGAGATTATGCAGTTTGTCCTGGCCACGGGGTAGGTCAAATCTGCGACATTGAGGAACGCGACCTCGGTGGTGATAAAAAAAATTATTTCATCGTCAAAATTCTGGCCAATGGCATGACCATCATGGTGCCGGTGGATTCGGAGGTGGGTATTCGATCTCTCGTTGGCCAAGGTGAAATTGAAGAGGTCTACGGACTTCTTAACAACCACGATGTTCAAGTAGACAATTCAACCTGGAACAGGCGTTATCGTGAATATATGGCCAAGATTAAAACCGGCTCTCTGCTGGAAATTGCCGATGTGCTACGAGCTTTATTTCTTCTGAAATATCGTAAAAATTTGAGTTTTGGCGAAAAGAAGATGCTCGATCAATGTAAAGGCCTCCTGGCCCAAGAAATTGCCCTTTCCAATGGTGCAGGGGTGAGAGAAATCGAAGTTAAAATCGATTCATACTTCAATTAAATTTTGCTTCCCTCGCTTTGATTTCTAAAGCCCATTCTTCGTGCTAACATCACATCTCTATTGGGTCAGCTAAGGAGATGTTTGTGAATGTACGTGTACGTTTTGCACCGAGCCCTACGGGGTATCTACATATTGGTGGTGCGAGAACCTGTCTCTATAATTATCTTTTCGCCAAGTCTAAAGGCGGATCACTCATTTTACGTATCGAAGATACTGACCTCGATCGTAGCTCGCGACAATTCGAGCTGGCCCAAAGGGCGGATCTCGAGTGGTTGGGAATCACCTTTGATGAGGGCCCTGAGATTGGCGGGCACGTTGGGCCTTACCGCCAATCTGAGAGACATAAAATCTACGAAGAGGTCGCACTACAACTCATCGCCAATGGACATGCCTTCTATTGTTTTTGCCGAGAAGAAGTTCTGGAGCGCAAGAAGGCCGCGGCCTTGGCCCAAAATTTAAATCCCGCTTATGATGGGACTTGTTATGGAATTACCGCCGAGGAGGCCCAAGACCGTATGGACAAGGGCGAAGAGGCAGTGGTGCGATTCAAGACCCCCGACAATGCCTATACGCTCAATGACCTCGTTCGCGACGAGGTGGTCTTTCCCGCGGGGATGGTGGGAGATTTTGTACTCTTGCGTTCCAATAAAATGCCCACTTATAACTTCTGTTGCGTGGTCGATGATATCAAAATGAAAATCACGCACGTTATTCGTGGCGAGGATCACTTAAATAATACGCTCAGACAGCTGATGATCTACGATGCTCTCAGCGCCACTCCCCCTCAGTTCGCTCATGCCAGCTTACTGATTGGGAAAGATCGACAAAAACTTTCAAAGCGGCATGGGGCCACCTCTGTCGCCCAATATCGAGAGGAGGGTTATCTCCCTGAGGCCCTGCTCAACTATCTTTGTCTCCTGGGATGGTCTCATCCTGCGGAGAAAGACGTCTTCACCATGTCAGAGATTATTCCTCTTTTTGGAATTGAGCGATTTTCCAAGGCCTCGCCCATTTATGATATGGAGAAGCTGGCATATATTAACAATCAGCATCTCCGTTTGCTGCCCATTGAGGAATTGGCTTCTCGTTATGGGGCCTTTACCACCACTCATTCGATGTTTCTGGAGTCCTCCATTGATTGGCGGCACCGTTTTTTAAATCTCTTTAAAGAAAAGGCGCAGACCTTTAGGGATTTTGAAATGTATGGAGCGCAACTTTTATCGCTGGAAATAGAAGGCGGTGAGGAGGTCGCTCAAATTCTCGCCATGCCAACAACCAAGAATATTGCACAGTATTTGGTGGATGTACTCACGCCCATCGCTGCCACGACCCCGTTTGTTTCTGAGGTGCAGGTGGGAGAGTGGATGGACGCCATGAAAAATACCCTGGGAGTTAAGGGGAAACCGCTTTTCCTCGGGGGCCGGCTGGCCTTGACCGCGCAGCCTCATGGACCTGACCTGAAAATTTTATCTTCGCTCACGCCAACGAAGATTCTTTTGGAGCGCGCGAAGAGGTTACTTCAAAAGTTGAGCTCTTAAATTGTGTCGGAACCGAGCGGTAGAGATAGGCCTGCTTTTTTTCTGCATCCATGATTAATTCCGCAGGTAGTGAACGTAAGTTGTAAAATGATGCCATGGAGTGCCCATAGGCCCCAGTATCGGCAATCGCCAGATAATCACCAACCAACACTGGACTAAAGGTCCGTCCCTCCGCAAAGCAATCGGACGTTTCACATACAGGTCCTACGACATTGGCCTTTACAGCTGCTCCTGACCTTTTAATGAAAGGATAGATTTCATGATGGGCCTGATAGAGTGCCGGGCGGGCAAAATCATTCATGCCTCCATCAACCACTAAGAAAGTGTATGGCCCGGATTTTTTAACTCGCACTACGCGGGTGATAAAGACTCCGGCATTTCCAACAAGGCTCCGACCGGGCTCGCACACAATCTGGCAGGGATAGCGGTCGAGATAGGCGGCCACTCCGGATTTTACTGACTGAGCGTAGGCGTGAAAGGGTGACAGGGTCATGGTGTGGTGATGATAGGCGATGCCGAGACCTCCACCAACATCTAAAAACTCCAGCGGCCTTCCCAGAAAATCGCTGACTGTAAGTGCAAGTGAGGCGAGAGCGCGAAAGGCATTTTTAGAGGCGCGGAAGGTGAGCAGCTGGCTGCCAATATGAACTGATAGACCGACTAATTTGAGATGCTTTCGATAGAGGGATTTTGTCTTGAAATGAGGAAGAGTCTCTAAAATGTCTTTGGGTAACAAACCAAACTTGTGTGACTTATTTCCGGTGGAAATGAGGTGATGAGTTGGGGCCTTGATTGAGGGGTTGAGTCGAAAGGCCACCTGGGCAATTTTATTGCATTCCTGTGCACAGCTGGCAATAAGATCCAGCTCTTCAATTGACTCCACGTTAAACGCGCGGATGCCGTTTTGACCCGCATTCAGTGCCTCTAAAATTTCCTCTTTGGTTTTGCCCACGCCGGAAAAAACGATTCTCTCGGATGGAATATTGGCCTTCATCGCTTCGGAGAGTTCTCCTTTGGAGACGATGTCAGCACCAGCGGCGAGCTGGCTAACGTGGGACAGGATGTGTGGATTGGGATTGGCCTTTAAAGCGTAGCAAATCAGGAGATCATGAATGCCTGCGTTTGCGAAGGCCTGTTGAAAGGCCGCCACGTTATTAGTCACGGCACTCAGACTGTACAAGTAAAAAGGTGTGGGAAGGGAAGTGGGAAGATCGGAAAGATTAATGCCGCTGTAAAAGAGTTTATTTTTCTTATAGGAATAGAGGGGGTGCAACATATCAGACTTGTGCTGACTTTGAAATTTTGTTTTGGATTTTGTCGTCATAAGCAATTATCCTGTAGTCCCATGGACGAAGCGAAAAAGAAATCAAGTTTTAATCTGAAATCTGCATTTGTTCCCGCCGGTGATCAGCCAGCGGCCATTAAAACTTTAATTGAAGGTTATCAGGCAGGCAAACAGTTTCAAACTTTGTTAGGTGTTACGGGTTCGGGCAAAACCTTTACCATGGCCAATGTTATTCAGTCTCTGAATAAAAAAGTTTTGGTGATGGCCCATAATAAAACCTTGGCGGCCCAGCTCTATTCTGAATTTAAGGAATTCTTTCCCGATAATCGGGTGGAATATTTCGTCTCATACTATGATTATTACCAGCCCGAAGCCTATGTTCCCGGGTCTGACACCTATATCGAAAAAGATTCCGCCATCAATGAGGAAATAGATAAACTGAGACATGGGGCGACTCAATCCTTAATCGAGCGAGATGATGTGATTGTTGTATCCTCCGTGTCCTGTATCTACGGTTTGGGGAGTCCTTCGGAATATGAGGCCCAAAAATGCACTCTCTTTCAAGGCGAAAGTGTTGGCCGTGACGCGCTCTTAAGGCAGCTGGTGGATATTCAGTTTACACGGAATGATATGGACTTTCATCGTGGTGTCTTTCGCGTTCGCGGAGATGTGGTGGAGGTTTTTCCGGCCCACGAAGCCGAAAAAGCCATAAGAATTGAATTTTTTGGCGATGAAATTGATCGCATGAGTATCTTTGACCCTTTGACCGGAAAAGATTTTTTCTCCGTTCACCAGGTAACGATTTATCCCAAATCCCATTATGTGGTGAACGAGGAAAATCTTAAGAAGGCGCTGGAGGCGATTAAGTTAGAATTGCGAGAGCAGTTGATGGCCTTTGAAACAAACGGAAAATTAGTGGAAAAGCAGCGCTTGGAACAAAGAACGATGCTTGATATTGAGATGATGGAAGAGATCGGTCATTGTCCTGGCATTGAAAATTACTCACGACATTTAATGGGCGGGCGTCCCGGCGAGCCGCCTTATACGCTGATAGATTTTTTCAAGAAGGATTTTCTGCTGATCATTGATGAGTCCCATA
This sequence comes from Bdellovibrionales bacterium GWA2_49_15, assembly GCA_001769855.1. Taxonomy (GTDB): domain Bacteria; phylum Bdellovibrionota; class Bacteriovoracia; order Bacteriovoracales; family Bacteriovoracaceae; genus GWA2-49-15. The sequence continues at coordinate 65,366 of MEPP01000014.1, forward strand.
TGTCTGTACCTCAAGTCGGTGGTATGTTTCGGGGAGACCGTGCTCGAAAAACAAATTTGGTGAATTATGGCTTCCGCCTTCCATCGGCGCTTGATAATCGGCCGCTCACCTTTGAAGAATTTGAAAAAAAATACGCCCAAGTTTTATTTGTGAGTGCGACTCCGGCGGATTATGAGCTTAAGCAGTGTGGCGGCGAGGTGGTCGAGCAGCTTATTCGGCCAACGGGGTTACTCGATCCTGTGATCGAATTCAGACCGGCCAAAACCCAGGTTGAAGATGTGCTGGGCGAATCAAAAAAAGTGATAAAAAGCGGGATGCGGGTGCTGATCACCACCTTAACCAAAAAATTGGCTGAAGATTTGAGCAAGTACTTTGAGAGCGCCGGAATTAAGGTCAGATATTTACATTCCGATATCGATACTTTGGAGCGAGTAGAAATAATTCGTGATCTGCGCTTGGGAATCTATGATGTGTTGATTGGGATCAATCTAATCAGAGAAGGCCTGGATATTCCCGAGGTCGGTTTGGTAGGAATCTTGGACGCGGATAAGGAAGGTTTTTTGCGATCAACCAGGAGTTTGATTCAAACTATCGGACGGGCGGCGCGAAACTCAGAAGGGCGTGTCATCCTCTATGGACATCGAAGAACTCCCAATATCGTTCAGGCCATGCATGAGACTGAGCGAAGACGAAAAATTCAGATGGATTATAATACCCGACATGGCATTACCCCACAGACTATCGTGAAAGAGATAAAGGGCGGTATTATCGAAACACTTCGCGGAAAAGAGAGCGATCAGAAGAATAGAAAGGTAAAAGGATTACACGCCCAGACGCCGGTTCAAAATGAACATGAACTAGATCAACGGATTAGTGAATTAAAACGGCTTATGCATCAGGCAAGTCAGGAGCTAAGGTTTGAAGAGGCTGCCAAATTTCGAGATGAGATAAAAATTTTAACTTCAGTCAAAATTTTTCTATAACTCAGTGATCTGTCTCCTTGAGATCTGAGGCCCAAAGAGAAGTCAGATAGGCAAGGCGTACTTGAATTTCTGTCCCGGATTGCTCCAGCAGTATTTGTTCTAACTCTGAGCCATAGCCAAGCTGATAGGCAAAGGTGTCGGCTTCGATCTGGGCCTCAAGCGGTGAGATAGTTTTTTCGGCATGTCGATTATAGAGATGGCCGAGCTCATGGGCCAGGATAGCTTGGCCCGCGCGAGGAGCAGCAGATTGGAGCAAGTTCAAGAGGTTTGGAAAAATAATAATGAGATAATCTGCCTGTGTTGCTCCAATGGCACAGCCAAAGTGCCCACTTGATTTCAGGAAAACGAGATTTGTGCCCCAGCCAAAAAATTGGAACATCTCTGGCCTGAAATTTTCCACTAATTCTTCGATGGACCGCCATAAATTTTTATTCTCAAGGCACCAGCGATTGAGGGGGGCCGCACTCAAAATTCGTAAGAAATCCTTATGGTCGCGCGGCACTTCCTTCGGCGAGCGCTTGCCTTTTAAAGAGAGTCTGACTAATTTGGATAGAAATTCTGGTGCCATCGTTCTATTGATCGGGATGATTTCGGGCATATATGAAAGATCAGCTTAGGCGAGCGCTCCGGTGGTAAATATTGCCATTTGCGGTGTCTTGTTGTGGCCCTATAATGTCATTATGAGGACTTATGTGCATACTCTGATATGGCTAACTCTTTTGTGGGGGGGCCGGGCGTTTCCACAAGAGCGCGAGGGATTTGTCGTCACTTTTTATGATAAAAAAGTGAAGATTGTCGCGCCGGCGAATGCCGCCAGCGACCTGGCCGTGGCCCTTGAAAATATTACCTTAGGTCCGCTGGCGGGGAAGCTGGTCACCGGGACCGGTGAGCTGATTACGTATTTTACGCTTGAATCCAAGGCCCACAAAAATATTATCGTGGGCGAACATTTAAAGAAGCGAGTTTTTATCATTCCTCTCAATCCTCCAGGGCAGGACATCGAGCTCAAACTAGGACAATCCGCCTATGAAATTCCTCCGTCAGAAAACTGAGGGAAAAATTATTCTAGCAGTTTCAGATCTTCATTTGGGGGCAGGGCCATTTATTGGCGAGCGCGACAATCCGTTGGAAGAATTTCACCGAGATTATGAATTCTCCTTGCTGCTTGAACATTTTTCCACCGGGCCGTATTTTTCACAACGAGTAGAACTTGTGATTAACGGTGATTTTCTTGATTTCTTGGCCGTGCCCTATATCGAGGTATTCGAAGACCAGTACTGGGGACAAAGCGCTTCGCTTAAGCGCTTGGCCATGATTTACAACGGACACAAAACGGTCTTTGATGCACTTATTAATTTTCTAAAGCAGCCCGATAAAACCTTGATTTATATCCTAGGCAATCACGATGGTGAATTAATTTTGCCGTCAGTGTCTGAGGCATTTTATAATTTTTTTCCCCAGGACCTTAGGGCCAAAATATGTATTTTATCCCATTCGAACGCTGAATATCGACCTTTACCTGAAATTGTATTCAAGCATGGTCATGAATATGAGATGGCCAATTACCGCAACTCGGATGAGGCGATATTGCAAGGTGTGGACGGTGAGCTGCATTATAATCCACCATGGGGGTCGTACTACGTGGTTCGAGTCATTAATAAATTTAAGGCCTTTAGTCCCCATATTCAATCCGTGCGTCCGATCAAGAAGTTCATCATTCACGGGCTGATCTATGACACCCTTAATACCATGCGCTTTATTCTTGCGAATGTTGCCTATTTTTTTATGGTTCGATTTATCTATCTCTTTAAATCAAGAAGGAAGTTTAAGGAGATGATGCGCTACCTTAGAGAAGAGTTGGTGATGTTTCGAAATGACAACCAGATTATAGAGGATTATTTTGAAAATAATGAGGAAGTGAAGGCCCTGGTGGTGGGGCATTCTCATGGCCCACTCTATAAGCAATTTTGGTCCGGCCCTCTCTTCATTAATACCGGAACCTGGATGCAAATGCATAATCTCGATTTCGACAGACCCGTTTCTTCGCAGTCTATGCCTTTTGCACTTATTGTTGTGGGTGATCACAGCTCGAACCAGAGTATCGTCGAACTAGGTCTCTATCATTGGCACGGGAGGGCCTCAAATGCGCCCTATATCTCTTATGCAACTTTGGCCTGATTTGGGGTATTGCTTTTGAGTAGCTCCATGTTGAGAAGATGAACAAGATTTTGATGAAGGTGTCCGCCAAATTCTGTTTCCAAACCGGCCGCTTGGGTTTTATTTTTTAGATTTAGGAAGATACTTGGTAGCGGCGTTTTTTGACCGGTCACAAGTCCATAATGATATTCAAAGATGTGGGATGAGGCACCTAATACCAGGGCAAGGGGATCAATACGTTCGCCGCGTTTGAAATTGGGAAAG
>MEPP01000014.1:69134-69347 GCA_001769855.1 Bdellovibrionales bacterium GWA2_49_15
ATGTCAGCGATGATGGGAACGACTTCGATACAGGGCGTTCTCCAGCTGTGATTCTTCAGAATATATTCGTGAATTTTTTCCAAATTCCCCCTCGTGGTTTTGAGACTTAACAGGACAATATCGGAACCTTGGACACCGTCTTCGAGATACATGAGGTGGACATTTTCTTGGACTTTTGCGGTACCACAGAGCTCTCTTTTGAGCATCTCGGTG
>MEPP01000015.1:0-6767 GCA_001769855.1 Bdellovibrionales bacterium GWA2_49_15
ATATCGTCGGAAAGTTCTGTGAAATTAACTTCCGCAGGGGAAGTGCGATGTGTCTAATGACGGATTTGGGATTAAAGAAGAAATTAGGAAAAACAAACACGACGAATTTTTAATGGGAAAGCATATGGGTCTTATCACGGCCCTTTCACTATTTTATCAGCAGGCGCTTGCATTTAAGATTGATCCTCGGGAGATAGGTTTCAAACACAACGACAAAGACCCCGACGAATATCTTCTTTAAACCATCTTTCGTTGTGGTTCGAATCAAAAGTTACCAGACCAAACCAGACCAGGCAAAAAAAAGCCCCTGAAATCAGGGGCTTTTAAAGTATTGGTACTCCCAAGGGGATTCGAACCCCTGTTACCGCCGTGAAAAGGCGATGTCCTAGACCGGGCTAGACGATGGGAGCATTTTTTTCCATCGTGTTTTGAAATTTTGGTGATCTCACCGCGACTCGAACGCGGGACCCTCTCATTAAAAGTGAGATGCTCTAACCAACTGAGCTATGAGACCCCGAAAATTTCAAACGTGGCTGAAGTTTTAGGGGATTGGGGGTGCCTTTGTCAAATAGATTTGAAGAGTTGGACAGACTTTTTTTACGTCGCGACAAAATACTTTGTACTTGTTTTTTATTTGGTGCTTGATGGAATTTGGTGATCTCACCGTGACTCGAACACGGGACCCGCTCATTAAGAATGAGCTGCTCTAACCAACTGAGCTATGAGACCACGAAAATTTCAAGGGACAAGGTGTTTTAGGGGAGTGGTTGTGTTTCTGTCAAATAGAATTGGGGAGTTGGCCAATTTATTTTAAAGACAGGGGCGGTTGTCATTAGGGCTTTTTTTGCATAATGTGAGGCACAATTTATGGATATCACCAAAGTACTTCAAAAAAAGCGGGTGTCTTTCCACACCCTTGGATGTCGGCTCAATTTTGCTGAGTCGGGTTCTCTTGCTCAGGGTTTTACAGATCGTGGTTATGAAATCGTGCCTTTTGGTGAGGTGGCCGATCTGGTGATGATTAATACCTGCACGGTTACCGATCAGGCCGATTCAACTTGCCGCAACTTAATCCGTCGTGCCCACAAGGCCTCCCCTGAGGGGAAAATTGTGGTGGTGGGTTGCTACGCTCAGATGGAGCCCCAAAAGATCGCCGCCATTCAAGGGGTTGATTTGGTTCTGGGTAACTCTGAAAAATATAAGGTCTTCGATTATCTGGATGAAGAGGACCAGCAGATTGTTAAGGTGGACAAGGACTTCGAATTCTGGGGGGCCGCCACAACCTCGGCCGATTCCCACACCCGTGCCTTTTTGAAAATTCAAGATGGCTGTAACTACATCTGCTCTTACTGCATTATTCCCCAGGCGCGCGGCCGCTCTCGAGCCATGGCACCCAGTGAGGCCGTGGTCTTTGCCGAGAAGGTTATCGCCCAGGGCTTCAAGGAAATCGTTCTGACCGGGGTGAATATAGGGGAGTATGAGGAGGCCAGCGGTACGCCCTTCTCAGAGCTTGTGGCACGTCTCTTGGATGTGAAGGGGCTCGAACGCCTGCGCTTGTCTTCGGTGGAGCCCAATACCATTAATGAGGCACTTTTGAAGATTATGAAAAATTCCCCCAAGGCCATGGATCATTTCCATCTCCCCTTGCAGTCAGGCGACGATCAGATTTTACAGTCGATGCGTCGAAAATACACTGTGGATGAGTATCGAAGAATGGTGGCGATGGTGAAAGACTATTTTCCCAATGCCGGAATCGGGGCGGATATTATCCTGGGTTACCCCGGTGAAACGGAGGAGCAATTTCAAAACACCTACCAGCTCCTGCGTGAGCTGCCCATTACTCATGTCCACGCCTTTCCTTTCAGCAAGCGCAATAAAACCCTGGCCGCGCGCATGGATAACCATATTCCCCATCAAACCAAAAAATACCGCGTCCGTGCCGTGTTAATGTTCGGCGAGGCCAAGCAGCAAGAATTTATGGAAGCCCAGGTCGGACGTTCAACTTCCGTGCTGTTTGAGGAGAAAAATGCCCAAGGGTACTGGGAAGGTCTGAGCACGAATTATCTACGGTGTGCGGTTAGAAGCGATGGGGATTTGAAGAATCAAATTCTCCCCGTTCATCTTACTGACATCTCTGACAGCAAGCTAATTGGGGAGATTATTCACTAGGATTTTTTGGCCTTGGCCTTTTTGGCCGCTTTGCCTTTGACGGCCTTTTTGCTTTTCTTGGCTGACTTCTTATCAAGCTTTTTAGCAGCTTTCTTTTCGACTTTCTTGACTTCTTTTTTTGCCACTTTTTTCTCGGCCTTCTTTGCAGGCTTTTTCTTGGCCACGGGTTCTGCCTTCTCTACCTTCTTGTCTACTTTGGGGACCGGTGTGGCTTCAGGGACTGGGGTTGCCTGGGCCTTGGACTCATCAACGTTAACGGTGTCCATACCTCCGGCGGCGTCATCTTTGGAAAACTCGTCTTCCTCTAATTCATCAAAATCGGCATCAGCATCGGTATCTGTACCGCTACCTACCTGGGCCATTGCCGTGGCAATGTGAAAATTCAGCAGACCTAAAATAAAAAATAAGATCCAACGTCGGTTCATACAAATCCTCTAATTTAAAAATAAGCTTTCCTAAATATTATCTGATTTCTTTCCGGGCCGAAAGCTAGTATTCCGATTGGGATGCCAACCATCTCTTCAATGGTGCGAACATACGTCTCAAATTCATGACTAGTTTTGTTGGTTTGGAAGTCATCGCGGAAAACAGGCATTGATTTGTAGAGCGGTTCGACTTCACTTAAATCAATCCCCGGATAGGCGCAGTCGAGTTCCTTGCCGTGATAGCGATAAGCGTAGCAGAGCTTTAATTCATCGAGACAGGTCAAAACATCGAGCTTCGTCAGAGCGATGCTGGTAAGGTTGGAGGCCTTGATACTGTACCTAAGAAGTGGGATATCCAGCCAGCCACAGCGGCGTTTTCTACCTGTTGTGGCCCCAAATTCTTTTCCGACCGTTTGAATTTTTTCTCCTACCCCATCTTTTAGTTCCGTGGGAAAAGGTCCTTCACCAACGCGTGTGGTGTAAGCTTTGGCAACTCCGATCACTTCATCAATCGGGCGATTGGGGTGGCCTGCACCCGTGAAAATCCCCCCGAAGCTGGTGTTGGACGATGTGACGTAGGGATAGCTACCGTAATCCACATCAAGTAAAACTCCCTGGGCCCCCTCAAAAAGAATTTTTTTATTGTTTTGCAGGCATTGATCGATCAGTCCAAAGGTATCACAAAGAAAAGGGGACAGCTTATGGCCCATCTCATAGAGACGATTGGTCTCGTCTTCAAGAGATGGAAAAGGTGAATGATAATGGTGCTTAAAGAGCACCTCTTTCTCTGCCAGGCATTCAGCCAATCTTTGCTTCAGAAGGTCTCTATGAACGATATCCCGAAGTTTGATTCCCCGGCGTCCCGCTTTGTCCTCATACGCAGGCCCGATTCCTCGTCCCGTCGTTCCGATTTTTCGAAGGCCGTTACTTTCTCGTAAGGTATCAATTAAGCGATGGTAAGATGTGATGACCGTGCAATTTTCCGAGATGGCCAAATTATCACGAGTGACTTTGAGACCATAATTATCCAGCTTGACCAGCTCATCAAGAAAGGCTCCCGGATCAAAGACCACCCCATGGCCGACGATAGACAGCACATGGGGATGCAGAATACCGGAAGGAATCAAATGCAGGACAATTTTTTTGTCTCCCACAATGATGGTGTGGCCGGCATTATTGCCGCCTTGATAGCGCACCACCAAGTCGGCCTTCGCTCCAAGGAGATCGGTAATTTTTCCTTTCCCTTCATCGCCCCACTGGGCACCAATAATTGCTAATGATTGCATTATGCTTTGACCTCGTTAAGGAGTTTGTTGTTTACGAAAAATTCACGAATTTGGTTAACCGCCATCTCTCCCACGCGGAACTGGGCCTCGTCAGTGCTGGCGCCCAGGTGGGGAGTGAGGACGATATTTTCCAAACCAAGAAGCTTCGAATCTTTTTGCAGTGGCTCGCTGGCGAAAACATCGAAGCCACCACCGCGGATCATCCCTTCCTTGAGACAAATATAAGCATCGTCTTCGTTCACGATGCCACCACGGGCCGCATTGATTAGGATGGCGCTCTTCTTCATGAGTCGCAAATATTTTTCTGTGATCATATTGCGGGTACTATCCATCAGCGGTGTATGGATGGTGACGATATCTGATAATTTGAAAACGTCCTCAATGCTGGCCGGTTTGGCGTAAGGAATATCGCTGCTTTTAATGACCGGATCAGAAAAGAGAACTTTGATTTCAAAGCCGGATAAACGGCGGGCGACGATCTGACCGATGCGGCCGAATCCCACGAAGCCCACGGTCTTGCCCGCCATCTCGTTGCCGTTAAATTTTGTTTTTTCCCATTCTCCTCGGAGCATGGAGGCGTGGGCCCACGCCGTTTTGCGCAGAACCGTGAACATCAAGCTGATGGCATGTTCAGCCGCTGAGTTGGAATTGGCCCCCGGTGTGTTGGCGACCTTGACGCCTTTTTTATTGGAATATTTTACATCAATATTATCGACACCTTCTCCAGCGCGAATAACAAGCTTTAATTTTTCCGCCTTATCCAGAAGGGCCGGATCAACTTTAGTTGCTGAGCGCACGATCAATCCTTCCATGCGTGGAAGAAGTTCCATGAGTTGCTCACGGGAGAGCTTGCTCTCCGGATGGACTTCAAGTTCAGACATCTTCTTGAGTTGCTCGAACAAGGATTTGTCAAACCCGTCGCTTACGACGATGAGTGGTCGGCCCATAAATTTCTCCTGTAAATGTGCTTGTAAAGTGCATTAAGACGGGCAGATTATAAAGGCACTGTTAGCAAATGAATACTGAAGGGAATGGAAAATATCTTACTTTTCGCACTGCGATTAATGCAAAAGGCCCCATCCTAGGGCCCTATGCATTAATCGATTTAAGCTGAGTGCTGGGTCAGTACAGTCGTCATACACTCCGATGTCTCCGTCGCCTGCATGGCGAATCGAGTCCGGAGGAGATTCACGGTTTTTTGAAATTCCGCCAATGTGGGGAGTTCTCCAAAATGTGTGTTTTCAAAAATGTTTTGCGAAATAAAGTCATAGATTTCAATCGGCGTTGATTGCTCATCTCCTTTTTTAAATGCACGCCAATTAGAACGGCCGGTGGCATCGTAGCTTCGAAACAGGGCCTCGATCAGTTCCTCACGGGTCTTTTTGCCGATACCGACGACATGTCCACGATCATCAATGTCCAAATACCAGATGTGGTACTGGTCGCGACGAGATGGATGTTTGGGATGTTCGACAGCAATTGCCATGTACATAAACGCCTCCCTGTGTCTGTGTGTGTGGTGTACCCGGGATAGCGACCTTCACTTCTTTTCCAATCCATGGTCTGGAAGTAAGGCCTTTGGCTACTACCCCTTCTTGATTCATTATGACGAATATTTGTGAGGAAGTAGTGAAAAAAAACCTAACTTTTAACTACGGACAAATGAGAGATTTTAAGAAAATTGGGAGCACTATTTCTTGAGCGATTTTCTTTCAGAGACATGTTGACACTGATTTCGCACAACCTGCTCAAAGTGCTTCCTGAAGCAGTGTCAAAAGGTGTTTTTCCAAAGTTTTCATGACGCGTTCATTCGGAATGAATTGGCGATAGGTGATTCGCGCGAGATCAAAAAGATATTTTGCCATCTCGGTGCCCTCTTGATCCTTGTGTTTGTCGGAGAGGAAAATGATCTCTTTAATTTTTTTTGAGGCGATCAACTTGGCACACTCATTACACGGAAAAAGAGTGACGTACACGCGGCAGTCTTCGAGGGATCGGGTGGCGTGGAGGATGGCGTTGGTTTCGCTATGAACCACATAGCCATATTTTTGATATTTAAGCGGGACACTTTTGTCCTTTCCCCAGGGGAGTCTGTTTTCGTCGATGCCGGCCACCATGCCATTGTATCCCATCGTCACCTGATGATTGTTGCTGTCGACAATCACGCATCCAACTTTTGTCGAAGGGTCCTTACTTTTGAAACTTGTGATCATGGCCAGCAACATAAAGTATTCGTCCCAGTTGAGACCGGATTCGACTTTGATGTAATTGATATCAGTGTTCATAAAGATCCTATTTTATAAAAGTGGTGCAATGACCATCGCTACAATGGCCATTAACTTGATTAAGATATTCATCGCCGGACCGGAAGTGTCCTTGAAAGGATCACCGACGGTATCACCAGTCACGGCCGCTTTGTGGGCATCGGAACCTTTCTTCTCACCGGCCACGAATCCCTGCTCGATGTACTTCTTGGCGTTATCCCAAGCTCCACCGGCATTGGCCATAAAAAGCGCCAGGAGAGTTCCGGTGATCGTGGCCCCGGCCAGCGTGCCCCCGAGAGCTTCTTTTCCTAAAGAAAACCCGATAATCAGCGGGACGAAGATGGCAGAAAGGCCTGGCAGCATCATCTCGCGAAGTGACGCAATTGTGGCAATATTCACACAACGTCTGGTATTTGGTTTTCCCGTACCTTCCATCAAACCTGGAATTTCCCGGAACTGGCGGCGCACCTCCTCCACTATTTTTTGAGCGGCACGCCCAACCGCACTCATGGTACTGGCCCCGACAAAGAAGGGCAGCAGGCCTCCTAGAAAAAGTCCGATCACCACTCGTGGATCGAGAAGATTAATGGTGGCAAGTCCCACCGAGGTTGAATAGGCGGAGA
>MEPP01000015.1:6824-26203 GCA_001769855.1 Bdellovibrionales bacterium GWA2_49_15
GTGATGCCGGTGGTGGCCAGCATACCGACCGCCGCCAAGCCAATGCCATAGAGACCGGCAAAAGAGTGGGCAAAATATATTCCCACGCAGATAAAGAGAATGGGCGGAATGCAGGAGTACATTCCCACGGCGAGCCCGGCAATAATATTGGTCGCCGGACCGGTTTTACTGGCAAGCGCCAAGCGCCTCACGGGAGAATATTCACTTGAGGTGAAATACTCGGTGGTCATGCCGATAAAAAGTCCCACCAGCGAACCGATAATCATGGCAAAAAATGGACCTCGGGTGCTCGAAAAGGTAGCGCCGAAATCCAGGTCGCCGACGACATAGTAAGCTCCTATAAAGAGCAGCAATAAGCTAATAATGGGAGCGATCCGCAGAGCGAGGGCGGGGCCAAGACCTTTGGTGGCCCTCAAGGAAAGAACTCCCACGACAGATGCCGCCAAACCGATCATGGCGATGAGAATTGGCAGCACCACCGCCTCGGTTGACTTCTGTGCCATGGTTGAACCAATAAACATGGTTGCAACAATCGAGCCCACATACGATTCGAAAATATCCGCCCCCATACCGGCGGTGTCGCCCACATTATCGCCAACATTATCCGCGATAGTGGCGGGGTTGCGAGGATCGTCTTCGGGGATGCCCGCTTCAATTTTCCCAACCAGATCGGCACCGACATCAGCGGCCTTGGTAAAAATTCCACCTCCAACTCGGGCAAAAAGAGCGATCGAGGAGGCCCCCATGGCGAAGCCATTGAGAGCTTCGATGGTGGGGCTGTCGGAGAGATATTTATACAGGATGGCAATGCCAAATAATCCGACCGAGGCCACTGTCATCCCCATGACGGAGCCACCATAAAATGCAACCGAAAGCGCCCCGCCCTGGCCCTTCGATGCGGCGGCTTGGGCCGTCCGGACATTGGCTTTAGTCGCGGCCTTCATTCCGACAAAACCGCAGATCATTGATGAGAATGCTCCCAAGATGTAGCAGACGCCGGTATCTTTGCTCAGGAAGTAGGAGAGCAGGGCCGTTACAAAAAAGAGAAGGACAAGCAGGACGGAGTATTCTTTCTTTAGAAATGCCATCGAACCTGTTTCAATTTCGCCAGCGATCTCCTGCATTCTTGAATTGCCCGGAGAACGTGTGATGATCCAAAGATAAGTGATAAGGGCAAATCCAAAACCGACAACTGCAACCCAAGGGCCATAGGAGATGTAATTTATAATAGGACTCATGAAGAAATTCTCCTTAGTCTTGCAGAGTAAAAGTGTTACCATAGGCTGCAAAAAGCGTAAAAGAAAATATGGAGGGGCATGTGTCAGCACCAGGCACCGGGCAGACGACACGCAAAGTTTTTTTCTCATCTGCCAAAATGGCGGTTGCGACTTTTATTAGTCGAATTTTAGGACTCGTTCGTGAGCAATTGATGGCCCATATTTTTGGCGCGTCAGGAATGACGGACGCTTTCCTTGTTGCCTACCGCTTACCTAACATGTTGCGTGATCTTTTCGCTGAAGGTGCTTTTTCCTCCGCCTTCGTACCCATTTTTACTGAAGTTAATCAGAAGGATTCTCGCGGCAGCCATAGTTTGTTCTGGTCCATGAGCATTCTTTTAGGTGTTGTCACGGGTGCTATTTCCCTAATCCTGATGATTTTTGCCGAGCCAATCGTGGCCTTTGTCGCGCCAAGTTTCTCCGATAATCCGGAGATCTTCCGCGTCACTGTGGTTCTCACTCAGATCATGGCCCCTTTTCTTCTGCTCGTCTCCCTGGCCGCTTTGGCGATGGGGGCCCTCAATACCCAAAAAATATTTTTTATCCCTGCCTTGTCTCCCGCTTGTTTTAACTTGGTGTCGATCCTTTGCATGCTGGGTGTTCCTGCCCTGCTGACATCTCAGGGGTACAATCCCATTTATGCTCTGGGATTTGGAGTAATGCTGGGCGGACTTGCCCAATTAGGATTGCAACTCCCTTTAGTGGCAAAGCGGATTCCTTTTACCGGGCCACTGGTGTTTTGGGGGCCCAATCAAAAGAGAATTGTGTCCCGGCTTGGTATTGGTACCATCGGGATTGCCGCCGCTCAAGTCAATATTCTGATCAATACAATTTTGGCCACAGGTACCGTTGTCGGTGCTGTGAGCTGGTTAACTTATGCCTTTCGATTATTTCAATTTCCTGTCGGCATGTTGGGTGTCTCCATCGCCAGCTCGAATTTGGTGCATTTTTCTGATGCCTGGAAAAAGGGTGAACGCCAGGAGGCCATCAATTTCCTGCAAACCAGTTACAACCTTTTGACGGTGTTGCTTATTCCTGTAACAGTGGTGATGCTGGCGTTGTCAGAGCCCATTATACATTTAGTTTTTTTGCGCGGGAAATTTGGCGCAACCGATGTGTTGAACACCGCCGCTGCTTTTCGTTTTTACCTGTTAGGTTTGCCTTTCTATGGCATTTATAAAGTTTTCGCACCCACTTTTTATACTCTTGATCGGCCATCCGCCGCAGTGAGCTTTTCCGTGGGGTCAATTTTGGTGAATATTTTATTTTGCTGGTGGGCAGTTCCGCGCCATGGCTTTGCAGTGTTGGCCTTGGGAACAGGTTTGGCCATGTTTTTAAATGTAGTTTGCCAAACAATTTATCTACAAAGGCATTTAAAACTTTCCTGGTTATTTTTTGTCCGGCCTTTGGTTTTAAAGTCCATCGTAAGCGGGTTAGTCACCTATCGGCTCATGTTGTATATTCAAAGTTACTATCCGCATCAGGAATCTCTTCTTTATCGAACCGTGGTACTGGGCACTCTGGCACTTTTTGGTCTCGGCATCTTTGCCTCAGGTTTGCTGGCCCTCGGAGAAACTGCAACGTTGAGGGCACTGTGGAATGCCCGACGAAGACAAAAAAAGAATATTCAAAAAGAGTAAAAAGGTTATGAAATTCTTAAGTTATTGCTTGTGAGGTGAGGAACTTATCTGATAAACTAATTTTAGATTATGTTTTTTAAGCGAAGCAACAAGTTGGCATTTTGGTGCTAAATTTAAACTCATTACTTGAAGACTTTTTGAGTAATAGTAGATTAAAGGAAAATGTTTGCTCATGGATGTTGTAAACTATGGCCGACCAAACAACCAATCACGTCGATCAAATCAATCAAGGAAGACACCTGATGAAAACTGATTTTGAGACGCTCAAGGCCCTTGCCAGTTATATTGTCAATCACCTGAAAGATGATCAGATTGTGGATTTCAATGTTGCTGGAAGGTTAGACCTCATAGAGGCCTTGGCGACAGAAATTAATGTGGGACTCGCTACTGACGATGACATTAAACAACAAGCTTTGGAAGAAGTTGAAGAAAAATTGGGCATTGAAAATGTCACTGATGATGTGACTGAATCAGAAATTTATAATCATGCCAGAAAAGAAATTATCAAATCGTTTAGCGGCGAAAATATTGCCGGGCTTTATCTGGTCGAATCCCTCCATCAACTTGCCCTGCGTGTAACAACTTTTCTGCTTGAATCAGAGTTAGTTGAAGACGTTTTTGGCACAGATGAAGAAATTGTGGCCTATTTAGTCGGAAAGATTCGCGCGTTCTCTATTAAGCGCGCCTAGTTCTTCGCTCCCATCCAATTCCCTAATTATATCTATCAGGTATTGCCTAGTTATGGGCATTGCCATCGATTTTAGAAGATTATTCAAGTTTTTGCGTAAAGTTCCGATAACACATCGAACGAGTATGGGAGGCCAAGATATTAAATTGGACTCTCTTATGATTGTGGAGAAAATTATGCGCTCCCCTTTTAATTGGAACTCAACTTTTGTCAAAACTCTACTCATCTCATCGCTGTGTCTGTCGGCATCGCCCGGTGCGGCCCAGTTATCGAGATGCGAGAACATCGATCGTGTGGCCTATCCGCGCGATTGGCAGTTCTGTATGCGAGCAGAAGCTGGAGGTGGTGGAGGAGGCGGGGGCGGCGGGTCCTACTCGGGATACGATTGCATCGATTGCGAGGCCTCACGGTCAGCGGCCGCAGAAGGGCCAAATCCTTGGGTGGAAGCTTTGGGAATTGTGGCCGGTCCTTTGGCCATGGTTGGAAGTGTGTGGCTGAACGGGTACTACCAAAATCGAACACAAGAGGCTTGGGCCGGAGCTTATACTCGCGGCCATGAAGAGTGTACCTCTCGTTACAATTCATTTTTAAGTTACTATGAAAGTCGTGGTGCCAACCCGATTACTCCCGAGATGGGATTTAATGCAGCCGGTTCATGCAACGGTATGGCAGGTGGAATGGGTGGCGGTTACGCTGGTTATGGTGGAATGTGGGGCAACGGCATGGGCGGAGGGGGGAATCCCTACATCGCGGCAGGCTACACACCAGGCATGATGGGCGGCATGATGGGCCCCTATCCCGGCGCCATGGGCGGTGGTGGTGGCTTCGGCTATCCCGGTTTCGGAATGGGAATTAATTTGGGCCTAGGCATGGGAAATCCTATGGGCATGGGTGGAATGTACGGTGGAATGGGAATGCCAGGAATGGGCGGCTATGGCGGAATGGGCGGAATGGGCGGAATGGGCGGAATGGGCGGAATGGGAATGCCCGGAATGGGTGGTGGTCTAGGATTTAATATTGGCTTAGGCGGCGGCATGGGAATGCCGGGAATGGGTGGATACGGCGGCATGGGAATGCCGGGAATGGGTGGATACGGCGGCATGGGAATGCCGGGAATGGGTGGATATGGTGGCATGGGGATGCCGGGAATGGGTGGATATGGTGGCATGGGAATGCCAGGAATGGGCGGCTATGGCGGTATGGGTGGCCCAGGTTTCGGAGTCTATGGTGGACTTGGTGGAATGGGCGGGCCTGGTGGATATTGGGGGGGCGGTCTAGGTGGATTCCCTGGCGGAGCAGGAGTCGGAATGCCCGGAATGTTTGGAGGCCCTGGCTCACTCGGTGGTGGCATGGGTGTCGGTCAATATCCGTGGGGTAACGGGATGGGCGGCTACTGGGGTGCTGGTGGTGGTGGCATGGGCGGAATGTCCGCGCAACAACAGCAATGGCAGCAACAGCAACAACAAATGATGGCGATGCAGCAAGCATCGATGCAGCAAGACCAGGCCGGAATGGCCCGGTCTCAGGGAAATATGGCCGCACAGGCAGCAGCTCAGGCGGCCCTTCAGCAGAACTATCAGAACGCTGGTTCTAATCTCTATAACAGTTACTGGGGACAGGGATCATACGGTGGTGCTCCCTATGCCATGGGCAACATGGGACTGTCGTTGGGATTTAATGCTGGCTTTGGCGGATACTATGGCGGTGGCGGCGGCTACGGTTTTTACCAGTAGCCCGCGTACCTACAGACTGTGCATGAGTGTCCGGATATTATCCTGAAAGATCACTTCCATCTTTGTTTTATCGAAAATCTTATCGACCACGCCGGTCCCGAATGTGGCATGCTCAAGCAGGTCGCCCACAACAAAAACGGTTTTAGGCGAGTAAGCACGTCCAGGTCCGCGGGCCTTGGTTACAGATTGTTGCCAAAACTCGGCCAGGGGAATTTGCGGCCGACCATCGCGCTTCTTCTCACGTTTCTTAGCAGCCGTTTTTGATGCAGCCGCTGCAGCTGCGGGGTCTTTGTAGGCGTGGGCAGACTTGCAAGTATTGCAGGTCACTTTGCCGGGTATTTTATCATTTTTCATTACAACAATTGTATGAGCTAGAGTAAGTTTACATTTATTGCAGAAGCTTAGAATTTCTTTACCAGCCGATAATTGAGACATACCTTTCCTTGGCAACAGGAGAATAATCACGGGAGTTTATGATATTGTGAGTGACACCGTAAAGACTCCCTGCAAGGGGCCGCAACTTGAACAACTCTTAGCGAAGGCCAAATCACTGCCGACGGCCGCTGGTTGCTACTTGATGAAGGCCAAGGATGAAGAAGTCTTATATGTCGGAAAGGCCAAAAATCTCAAAGCCAGAGTCGTAACTTATTTTAACGAATCAGCCAAGGCCGTCAAAACCATTCATATGGTTGAAAAAGTCCGTGATTTCGATTTCATCATGGCCGGAAATGAAGCTGAGGCCCTGATTTTAGAACATAACCTCATAAAAAAGCATTCTCCGCGATATAATATTCGTCTCCGTGATGACAAATCTTATCCCTATGTTGTGATTGCCTTAGGCGAGCCCTTTCCTACCTTGCGCTACCAGCGGCGGCCAAAGCGTAATGATCCAAAAACTTTAGTTTTCGGTCCCTTTCCCAACGCCGGAGAGGTGAGTGAAGTTTTACGATTGATGATCAAGTGTTTTGGCTTGCGGGATTGCAGTGTTAAAGAGTTTAGCTCGCGTCGCGAGCCATGTCTTTTGTATCAGATGAAGCAGTGTACTGCTCCATGTCGACAGCTCATTGAACAAAAGGATTATCAAGCCTTGCTCGAGAGTGCCTTGGCTTTTTTTCAAGGTGATCCTCAAAATACCATCGAGCAACTTAAGCTCAGAATGTCTGATTTCGCCCAAGCCGAGGCCTTTGAGCATGCCGCCTTTATTCGAGATTCGCTCCCAGTTTTTGAAAAATTCATCATGGCAGACAAGCAGGCCAATGCCGAACTCGATGGGGTCCATAGGGACATTGATATCCTTGCCTATCATGTCGGTGAGATCGAGGTGGATATTTCGCTCTACCTAGTAAGAAATAATCTTCTTTTGGGCAGTAAAACATTTCATTTCCCGTTGGCCGATTGCCAAGAGGAGATGGAGATGGAGCTCATTCGCTTTGCCCTCCAATACTATGCCGAAACCCATGACTCGTTACCCGTTGTGATTGTGACTGACTTATCCGCGTCAGCAATGAAGTTATTTCAGACCGGTGTTTCCAAAATTTGTAATACGGCCATCGAAGTGTTCCCTCCGGAAGTTGCCTACGGGGAGCTTTTTCGACTGGCTTCGGAGCACGCCCGCGAGGGCCAACGAATTCGTATCGTCAATGAGGATAGTCCTTTCTTGGGGTTGGGATTTTTGCAAAATTTGTTGCAGTTAAAGGAGCGCCCCAGGCGTTTGGAGTGCTTTGATATTGCCATCTGGCAGGGAGAAAGTCCTACCGCCGGAATTGTCGTTTTTGAGGAGGGACAACCATTTAAAAAGGACTATCGTTTTTATCATTTGACCAGTCGTCCGGAAGGAAATAACGATTTTGCTTTTCTACGTGAAGCCTTTTCCAAGAGATTGGAAAAGGGTCATTATCCCGACGTCTTTGTGGTGGACGGGGGGAAAGGACAGCTGTCGCAATTTATTGCACTCCTCGATGAACACAAGCTGGCGGTTCCGGTGATCGCGCTGGCCAAAGAATGTGGGGGAAAGGTCGGTGTGGAAGAGCGAATTTTTATTCCAGGTCGCGCCAATCCACTTCCGTTGCTCAAATCACGCGCCCTGATGAAAATTTTAGTGGCCATGCGGGATGAGGCCCATCGTTTTTCGCGCAAACTCCACCATCATGCATTTCACAAAGAACGATTGGGTGGCTGGCTTGACGACATTGCCGGTATCGGCCCCAAGGCCAAACAAAAAATCATACAAAAATTGGAGATGGGCATCGCAGATTTGCAAAAGCTCTCCGCTTTAGAATTGCATGATTTGTTTGATCTTGATCATGGGCAAGCTCAAAATCTCCATGACAGATTGCAGAAATTGTCTCGATAGCGTCTGGAGGTGCGGCGGGACTTTCCCCATGGCCAATACTTGGTGTTCAAGGTATTCTCACGGTCGTCAATTTATAATATTTTTTCAGGATTTACCTGATTATCTTAATCAAAGGGCTTCCAACCATGAAAGATTTAGAAAGTGTTGTCATCCGATTCTCCGGAGATTCTGGAGACGGAATGCAGTTAACCGGAACTCAGTTTTCTAATACTTCTGCCTTGATGGGAAATGATATTGCAACCTTCCCAGACTATCCGTCAGAAATTAGAGCACCAAGCGGAACTATTGCCGGTGTTTCCGGTTTTCAGGTGAATTTTGGCGCTATTGACGTCAGCACACCGGGCGATGATCCTGATGTACTCGTTGCCATGAATCCTGCCGCCCTCAAAGCCAATATCGCAGCTTTACGCAAGGGAGGCACGATTATTGTCAATCTCGATGCCTTCAATGAGGCCGGTTTGAAAAAGGCCAACTATGAAAAAAATCCTCTCGAGACTGGTGAGTTGAGCGGTTTTCAGGTGATCCAAACCAAAGTAACTGAGCAAACGCTGCGTGCCCTTGAAGGCTTGGACCTCGATGCAAAAGCCAAAGGTCGCTGCAAAAACTTTTACACTCTTGGAATTACATATTTTCTTTTTAATCGCGATCTCGAACCAACTATAAAATGGATTGAGCAAAAATTTGGAAAAAATCCAGTGATGGCGAAAGCCAATGTGTTGGCACTCAAAGCAGGATTCAACTTTGGCGAAAACTCAGAGATTCAAGTCTCGACTTACACGGTTGCTCCCGCCAAAATTAAGCCAGGTCTTTATCGCCAAGTGAGTGGTAATGAGGCTACGGCTTACGGATTTGTTCATGCTGCGCAAACTGTCGGCATGGAACTTTTTTTGGGTTCCTATCCCATCACTCCTGCCACCGATATTCTGCATGAGTTATCGAAGTTGAAAAATTTTAACGTGAAAACCTTCCAGGCCGAAGATGAAATCGCCGGAATTTGCTCTTCCATTGGCGCTGCCTTTGGCGGAGCCTTGGCGATTACCACAACCTCTGGTCCTGGTCTTGCGCTCAAGGGTGAGGCCCTTGGCCTTGCGATGATATATGAACTCCCGCTTGTCATTGTGGATGTTCAGCGTGGTGGACCTTCCACGGGTCTTCCGACGAAAACAGAGCAATCCGATCTTATGCAGGCGATGTATGGCCGTCATGGAGAGTGTCCTTTAATCGTCGTTGCAGCTAAAACACCTGGTGATTGTTTCCACATGGCCTTTGAGGCTTCCCGTTTGGCGGTAGAGCATATGAGTCCCGTTATATTGTTGACGGATGGATATATTGCCAACGGTGCTGAGCCATGGCGAATTCCTGATTTGGCCAAGAACTACAGCAAAATTCGCAGTCATCGAGTGACTGGAACGCCACCTGCGGGAGAGCCCTTCCTGCCCTACAAGCGTGATGCTCAACTGGTGCGTCCTTGGGCCATTCCAGGAATGATAGGATATGAACACCGAATTGGTGGCCTCGAGAAATGGGAGAACACCGGTAACGTTTCTCATGATCCAAAAAACCATGAAATCATGGTCAAAATTCGCGCTGAGAAGGTCGCCAAAGTTGCCGACAATATTCCATTGCAAGAATTGGAAGGGAATAAGACCGGTGATCTGCTGGTTGTGTCTTGGGGGGGAACTTATGGGGCAACCCATGCTGCCGTGGCCAAGGCCCAGGAGTCGGGAAAGAAGGTTTCTTTAATGCACCTTTCATACATAAATCCAATGCCTAAAAATGTTGGTGAGCTGATGAAGGGATTTAAGCGTATTTTAGTCCCAGAGTTGAATATGGGGCAGCTCAAGTTCATTTTACAGGCCGAATTTCACTGTCAACCAATTGGTTATAACAAGATTCAAGGATTGCCGTTTAAAATTACTGAATTGGTTGAGGTTATTAACCGTACGCTTGAAAGCTAATAAACAAATTTTTAACAGAGGAATGTTATATGACCGATGTACCTGTATATAAGAAAAAAGACTTCATTAGTGACCAGGAAGTGAAATGGTGCCCTGGTTGTGGCGACTACGCCATCCTGTCAAGCATTCAAATGGCCATGACAAAAATTGGTAAGAAAAAAGAAGATTTGGTTTTTGTTTCCGGTATTGGTTGCTCCTCACGCTTCCCTTACTACATGGACACATATGGCATGCATACGATTCATGGTCGCGCTACGGCCATTGCATCTGGCTTGAAGCTTCACAATCCAAATCTTGAAGTATTTGTGGTCACCGGTGATGGCGATGGCTTGGCCATTGGCGGAAATCATATGATTCACGCTCTACGACGAAATATCGGGTTAAGAGTCATCATGTTTAACAATGAGATTTATGGTTTGACGAAAGGCCAGTATTCTCCAACTTCACGGGTCGGCCAGATTACTAAGTCTTCGCCCTTCGGCGTTGTTGACCGTCCCTTTAGTCCTACGGCCCTTGCTTTGGGCTCGGGGGCGACTTTTATTGCTCGTACAATTGATACAGACCCTAAGCACATCACAGACACCGTGGTTGCGGCCTGTGAGCACAAGGGTGTTGCTTTCGTTGAAGTCTTACAAAATTGCGTTATTTTTAATGACGGGGTCCATGATGAGGTCACCAATAAGGAGACACGGGATGAGACCACGGTGCGAATTGAGCATGGCAAACCGATGATCTTTGGTAAGGATGGCAAAAAAGGTCTTATGCTGAAGGGGTTTAACCCCGTCGTTGTGACGATTGGAGAAAATGGCATTACTGAAAAAGATATTATTGTTCATGATGCCAATGACTATAACGTTTCAAGTATGCTCACTCGTTTATCCCGCCCTGATTTTCCATTGCCGTTGGGTATTTTTCGCAAAGTCGAAACTCCTGTTTATGATGTGGAAGTGCAAAATCAAATCGACACGGTCACCAATAAAAAAGGAAAGGGTGACATGGGCGCTTATCTGAAGACTGGAGATACTTGGGAAGTTAAGTAGCCAGGCAATCTTTTAGTGGATGAGGTGGAGATATTTTCTTTTGTTGTGCCCACACTCTGGACAGTGGGCCGACTCTTTTACTAATAGATGGTCGAAGTCGGTCATGTGACCATGAACAAGCTTAGAGCCGCAGATATCGCATATTTCTAAACCTCGCTTGACGACTTCGGCATCGCCATAGAATTCTTCGAGCATCTGGATTTTGTATTCTGAGTCTTTTGACATCGCGCCCTCGCTTTGGTTACATGTCTTTTTCGGACAAATTTAAAACTTGGTTTAAATTTTTTATACATTTGGGCTTGGGCAAAATATGACAGATACGCAACCTATAAACTTCAAACAAAAATTTCAGGATCTTCGACGTTTGGAAAAGGATTTGGAGGAGAAAAAAGGACGTGGGCTACTCCTGCAAGAGCTTTTTGCCGGTCAGGGATGGTATCTCGCCTTTCTTAAGCAAAAGTTATTAGTTAACCGGAAAAAAGAGGCCAGTCCTTCTTTGCCGATTCAGCCAGTGGTCGAGTCGGTCAGCATCCCTCTGGAAGAAATTGTACCTTCTGAAATGGATACGACGCTTTCTGCACTCGAGGTTTTCGCCGCCAGCAATATTGCCCCCTCCACTCCTGTCGAGAAAATTATCGCCGATACCCCGAAAAGTACATTTAACACCACCCTCAAGTTGGCTGCAGAAACATCGATCTCGGGCCATCTTATACGATTTAATCTTCCTGAGGCGGTATTTCAGCCAATGCCGTTTAACGACAAAGATGACTGCAGAGTTGATTTACTCGTGGTTGGTTCTCCGGAAAAAGAATCCCATGGGAAGGCCGAGAATAATTTTGCCGAAGAAAAATGGTCACTCTTGGGAAAGATGCTTAAATCAATGGACCTTGAGGGGCAACGGATTGCCTTTTCTGTGGGAGTGGATTTTGATCCCCAAACCAAAGAAGTTAAGCACGACCGATTCTGTCAGGAACTGCGTTTGCTCCGTCCAAAATTAATTCTCGCTCTGGGTGCCACGGCCTGTAATATGCTTTTGCTTCGGCGCGAGCGCCTTTCTCAAGTCCACGGTCAGATTTTTACCAATGAGCTTAAATTTTCTGATGGCCATGATTTCCATTGTTTTTTTATGCCAATCTATCACCCCGATTTTCTTCTGATAAATCCCAATATGAAGCGGGCAACCTGGGAAGATCTGAAGCAGGCCGTGCTTTTTTTGAAATCGCTTCCCTGAAGAAAATACTTTAGTGCTTAATTTTTGGAATATGATTTAATAGAAGAGGGTCAAAGGAATGACCCAAAGCTGACTAAATTAGTCGCCAAATTCCATGGATGGAGGCAGTTTGGGCACATTGAAGTTCTTGCGGTTCTTGGCCTGGGGCCTGGCCCTAGGTTTGGGCCCATGGTATGGCAATCAGAGCTTCTGTGCGATAAGACCAGTCTCTCTCGTTCCCGAAAATAATGTAAATTCTGTTAGGGCGATGCTGAAAAAGCGTAACGCCATCCGGGTGCTGATTGGTTCGGGCGTGAAAGAAGTCATGATTCAGGGGAGAGATATTGAACGGAAGATTTTTGTCAAAAATGAACGAAAATATTTTGCTGGCAGGGCGTCTCTCGCGTTTAATTGCTCAGGGCTCGCTAAATTAAAAAATCAAAATCTTCATGCAGGTCCCATCTTGTTTGCCTCTCTTCAGTCCCCTCAAGGCTACTTCAGCTATCAGAACGAATTGTACCGCGGGCAGATCAAGGTTTTGGCCAAAAGAGAAGAGGACGCCTGCGACGTGGTGAATGAAATTCCCATTGAGCATTATCTTCAAACATTGCTGGCAAAAGAGATGAATGGTAGCTGGCCCTTGGAGGCCTTAAAGGCCCAGGCGGTGGCGGCGCGAACGTATGCCATCCACAAAATGTCTGACAAGCAAGTTTCCCGCGCAATAGGAAGTGACGCTTTTTATGATCTGGAGAGTTCTGAAAAACATCAGGTGAGTGGCGGTTTGGCCGACGTGACGGCACTTACGAGACAGGCCTCAAAGCAAACGGCCGGAGAGATTCTGATTACGTCCTCTGAAACAATTGTGCCAATTTTTTTTCATGCCAAGTGTGGAGGTCGCACCCTTCTTCCCCAAGAGGTTTGGGATAATGCCGTTGAGGGCTATCAAGGCGTTGAGTGTGGCAAGTGTGAAAATAAGGGTGAAAGAGAATGGAAGAATGTTATCACCGTAGATCGATTTCGAGAGTTCCTGAAGTGGGCCTTTCGGGAGGGCGCTGGCGCTAACACTCTGGTCGAACTTTTGAATAATGAAAAATTAATTTTTGTTCCCGACAAGATAGAGAACAAGAGAATCAAAGTCTATATTGGCGAAAAGCTATTTATGGTAAGTAAGACGCTCTTACGTCGTTATTTCGGAAGACTTCTGGTGGCCTCCAATAACTTTAGCCTCAAGGCCCATAACAGTGAGATTTTCATTATTGGAAAGGGACTCGGGCACGGTGTGGGGCTATGTCAGCTCGGTGCTCTCGCTTGGGCCCAGCAAGGTATGAATTATCGCGATATTTTACGCCACTATTTTCCCGACTTTAAAATCGAAAAAGTTTATTAAATAAAAAAAGAACCCCAGTCGCACAACTGGGGTTCTTTGGTATGAATTTCATTACGAGGAGAGATTACCGCTATCAAAGCAAATAAGGCTTAAGGCCACCAAGTTCCGCCGTTGTATCCACCAGTACCACCCGTATATCCACCACCCGTGTAGCCGCCGGTTGTTGTTCCGCAAGCGACCGGGGCAAAAATAGTTTGCACCTGTGTCTGAGGATAGTTTTGATAAGCCGCTGCCATCATGACAACATTGCCGATCGCACTTCCGATACCGCAAGTCGTGTTGAGGCTCAGGACAAGACCTGAAGGGGTCATAAAGTTACTCAATGGCCTGCCGGGGATAATAAGGGGCACATTGTTCGAGATGAATGAACACATCGAAACAGTAATGTTGTACCCGAGTACCTGAGTGCCATTGGCAATCATGGTCACGACCATGACATCATTAAAGGCACTTTTACCCACAAACACTGTTGTGACCGGTCCAGGAATCGAACCTGGATTATAGGGGCCAGAAATAAGAGTGGTATTTCCACCAGGAGCGGCACCCGCCGTACTCAATTGAATCTCAGGGATCCTCTGCCCGCCTTGGGTACAAGGGTAGCTAGAGATAATCTGCTGAACCTGTGCTCCGGTAGTACCGGGGAGGTTCGGAATTCCCATGACGGTTGTTCCTACGCCAGGCGTGGCACCCTTCACGGAGTTCTTTTTTCCGCAGGCCATTGTCATAATCAATGCAAAGGCCAGCGGCACAATCTTTAAAAATTTACCTAAACTGTGCGGTTTCATAGTCTCTCTCCTTCATACAGTATAATATAAAACAATTATGTCAGTTCTTGTTCTGCAGAAATCGTGCCAGGTGCCACCCCTTCGGTAGTCCGAGCTAACAAACTGATATTGCAAGTGATTGGGATGGGTGGAAGAACCTCATTAAGGAGTGGCATGGTTGGAAGATGTGGCACCTGTCCAAACTTTGATCAATTTGAAAACGGGGCCGTACAAACTTCGGGCACTTGCTGTGGAAGAGCCAACATTATTGTAGGTAAATGCCGATAGGGTGATATCCACATGAGTTCGAAATTATGAAAGCACAAAAAGTGGTAGAATTTTTGAAATTATACTGGCCCAAAATTTCGCAATTTTTTGGGTTCAAGAATTTTCTCAAAGACGATGAAGCCAAATTTCGACTTTGGACGGGATTTAAAGTCACATTCATCCCATTTATGACACTCTTTGTGTTGTGGATCTTTCTTTGGATTTTTTTAAGAATCAATTTGGCCTTTTACGAGGTCAATGGATTCCCAAGCTCCGTTGATCTCTCGGAAGCTTACTTTGCCTATATCTTATCGACTTTGAGCAACCTAACTCCGTTCCTCATTGGCTTTGCCCTCGCCCTGTGGATCGCGGGATTGTATATGGCAGAAGTCTTGCTGCGACCTTTTAAATTGATCGGTGATTACTGTGAGAAGGTGACCAACGGAGAGCCGGCAATTTACGATCCCGATTTCTTTACGGATTTAAAGCTGCTGACGCGTTTTAGTGAGTATTTTTTTAATATTCTGGAAAACGCCAGTAAGAACAAAAAACTCTTGCAGTTTGATGTGCCCGTGAAATTTACCAGAATTCATGGGCCGGTGTTTGAAACCAACTTTTTTTTGCAATTCTTTATGATGACGATTGTGACCAGCATGATTGTCGCGGGGGCGATCTATATCATCATCGCCGATATCCATCAGGATATGGTCAAGCTCTCAATTGAGTATTTAAGACATAGTAAAGGAGTGAGCTATTTTTTAGCTCAACAACAGGATATTTTGAATATCTTAATCATCGGGACTTTGATCGTGCATACCATCCTTTATATCACCTTATCGGTGAACCTGTATTCGAAAGTCGCGATACCTGCTTTTGGTATTTTTGCGACTATGAGGTCCTTCTTGAAAGGAAGTCTAGAAGCTCGAGTACATTTGATCGGACATCCGTACATTCGACCGCATTGCCGAAAATTTAATAAATATCTGGATAAAATTGTCAGAGATTTGACCAAGACCTAGCTAATTCAAGGTAGACGCCAGAGGCCTCCACTGCTTATAATACATACAAGTTAGGCATAATCAGTAAATTCTTCAGCATTTAACTCTTAACAAGGGACGTGACATGGTTTCGTTGACTAGTGTGAAATTTCTCGGACTATCGTTTTTGATTCTCGGTCTTTTCGGTTGTATGTCGGATGCACAATTTAAGGAAAAACTGGCCAAGACCTTGAAGGAAAATCCGAAAGTGTTGACGGAAGCCATTGAGAAGAATCCAGTGGAAATTATTACTGCGTTTCAAAATGCAGTTAAGGATGCTCAACAGAACATGGCCAAAACCCGTGATGATGATGAGAAGAAACAACTTGAAGAATCCTTCACAAATCCTTTAGTGCCGGTTCTTAGAGATGATGAGACAATTCGCGGTCCTAAAGATGCCCCACTAACATTGGTAGAGTACTCTGACTTTGAGTGTCCCTTCTGTGCTCGCGGATACACAACCGTTATGGAGCTGATGGCAAAATATGGCAATAAGATACGTTTTATCTATAAGCATTTACCTTTGAGCTTTCATGAGCAGGCCATGTTGGCTTCGCAGTACTATGAAGCTGTTCGTTTACAGGGGGCTGATAAGGCCTTCAAATTTCATGACGAAATTTATAAAAATCAGAGAAAGCTTAAAAATGGTGAAGCCTTTCTCAAAGAAGCAGCCAAAATGGCTGGCGCTGATTTGAAAAAAGTCGCCAAAGACATTTCCAGCAAAGAGGTTCTTGCGCGTATTGAAGCTGACCAGCAGGAAGCTGCAAAATTTGGTATGCAAGGAACGCCAGGATTTGTCTTAAATGGGGTTCCTGTGAGAGGGGCTTACCCGACTTCGCATTTCAATAATATCGTGGAAGAGTTGAAAAAACGCGGCAAACTCAATCTCTAGAGAAAACGCTAAACACTAAGCTGTGACGAGGGCCTGCGAAATGCAGGCCCTTTATTTTTTAATGTTTTTTGTTGTCATATGATGAAATCTGAGCAAACATTTCCTCTATTGTATTAACTTTTTCGTATGGAGTTACTGATGAACAGAAAAGAATTGATTGAAGCCATTTTAGCTGAGAAAGAACTATCTCACATGACTAAGAAAAATGCGGATGCTTTTTTAACATGCATGCTAGAGACAATTAAGAAAACTGTTAAAAAAGGTGATGATGTATCTTTGATTGGCTTCGGATCGTTCGGAAAAGTGAAAAGGGCTGCTCGTATTGGAGTCAATCCTTCAACTGGCGAAAAGATCAAAATTAAAGCAAAAGTGCTTCCAAAGTTCCGTCCTGGGAAAGCATGGAAAGAAATTATGTAATAATATCCTGACGTTGTCGGGTATTTTTAGAGAACACCGGCCCAAAAGGCCGGTGTTTTTTTTTTGACGTTCAAAGCTTGTCTCCTAGGCAAGAAATGCCTACAGAGTGCGATAAGGGTAAAATATTCCATATCAAAAGTATCCCACTTGATAGGTATCGAGACCTACCTGTATACTTTTTGACAGGGCCATGAATTCAGGAGCAAATTTTGCTCGGAGGCCCAAACTCCATGGAAGGGGCATATGGCCGAAGCTGATAAAGACAAATCTGAAAAATCTAAGGACTCTGTTAAAAAGGAAGATTTTCAGGAGAAGAAGGATGCCCCAGCTGCCGGTGGCAAAAATCCCTTATTACTGATTCTTGTTATTTTAAACACGGTCGTGACTGGCTTGATTGCAAGCATGCAGTGGGCTGCACATTCGAAAAGAGCTTCTGAGCCAGATATTAAAGATATCGTGAGAACCGAGATGCAGGCCCAGATGCAAAATGAAGAAAAGAATGCCAAAAATGAAGTTGCCGGCAAGGCGAAAGAAGAAGATGGACTGCTTTTTCCCTTGGAGGCCTTTACCGCCAACCTGGCCCAGACAGATGGACCACGCAGATATGTACGTTTAAATACCGTCCTCAAATTTAAGAAGAGTTCGAGTGAAGAGGAATTCAAGGCACGGCAACCGCAGATACGAGATGCGATCATTAGTATCTTAAACTCTAAACGTCCCAATGATTTGTTGAATGCTGAGGGGAAGGAGTTTTTAAAAGAAGAGATTAAATCGGCCATCAATAATTTCTTGGTCGATAGTATGGTCATAGATGTTTATTATGTGGGCTTTCAAATTAATTAGGATGTTTTTTTGAAGGCCTAGAGCGTGTTGATCTAATTCCAGATTCTGTCCCAGGAGGGGAAAGGGTATGGCTCAAGTTCTAAGTCAAGAAGAAGTAGATGCACTTTTAAATGCCGTCAACGATGAGTCATCAGTCAGCATAGATGAGAATGGCGGTTTTGAAACTGCCAGTGAGGAAGATGAGAACATACAAACCTATGATCTCACCAACCAAGACCGCGTTATCCGGGGCAGAATGCCCATTTTGGAAATCATCTATGAGAGGTTTATTCGACAATTTCGAGTATCGCTCTCAAACTCCTTGAGAAAAATTTCCTCCATCTCCATGATCTCCACCGACCTTCTTAAATTTGGTGAATTTGTTAACACTCTGCCCATCCCTTCATGTATGTGCATTATGAGGTTCAACGAATTGCGCGGTCCGGTCCTTCTGGTTTTTGAGTCAAAACTTTCTTACGCCATTATCGATTCATATTTTGGGGGGACTGACCGGCCATTCACCAAGATTGAGGGAAAAGAATTTACCCAAATCGAATTGTCCTTCATGAAAAAAGTCATGGAGATGGCCATAAGTGATTTGGAAGAAGCCTGGGCACCGGTGCATCGAATAGATGCTCAATATATCAGAACTGAAATTAACCCACAGTTTGTGGGGGTGGTACCGCCCTCAGATGTTATTATTGCAACAACGCTGGAGGTGGAATTTGAATCTGCTTCCGGCACGATCATGATCGTGGTTCCCTATTCCACCATTGAGCCGATCAAGCACAAACTCAGTTCGAGTTTCCAAACAGATAATGACATGGCCGATAGCATTTGGACCCAGGCCATGAATAAACATCTCAAGCAGACAAGCGCTACGCTGGTGGTAAAACTTGGGGAAGCGGAAATGACAGTCGGCGATTTAATTACTCTTGAGAAGGGAGACATTATTCCTCTTCATCAAGAAGCTTCAGGCGAAGTGAGTGTGGCGGTTGAAGGTGTGGAGAAAGTGAAGTGTCTTATTGGGACATATAAGGGAAATCGGGCAATTCAAGTGACTAGGGTGATTGGAAAAAATTGATAGAAGGGGGCTGCCATGACTGATCAGACAACAAACACTGGGGAAGGCAAGAGTAAATACAAATCCATTGAGGATGTTGATATTTATGAGGTTAAAAAACTGGCTGATCAAATTCGTGTAGGGGATGACGCTCTCAATAAGCTTAAAGTCCAAAATCTAGATTTTATTCTCGATATCCCTCTCAAAGTTACAGTAGAACTTGGACGCACCTCGGTTATGGTTAAAGATTTGCTGCAGTTGGGGCAAGGCTCTGTGCTCGAGTTAGATAAGTTGGCCGGTGAGCCACTTGAAATCCTTGTTAACGGAAAATTAGTGGCGAAAGGCGAAGTCGTCGTCGTTAATGAAAAGTTTGGCATTCGGCTTGTTGATGTCATCAGTCCGATCGAGCGTATTGAAAAACTAAGATAGGAAGGGGGCGCATATGTTGAAGGGATTTCTAACAACATTGGTGGTTTTGAGTTTTTTCATTCTTACTGTTTCCAGTGGTAACGCCTTCATTCAAACAAAAATTGAAGGGATAAAATTTACCCAGGAGAATGACAGGACCAACATTCTGTTCACGTTTAATCAAAAACCGGCCACGGCTCCGGAAATAATGGCCCGAGGAAATATTCTTCAATTTACCTTAAAAAACGTGATCATCTGGCCAAGGATTGAAAAGCAAATCACGCTAGGCGAGACCAATATCCAACTGATGGCCTACCAGTACAACAAGGATGAAGTAAGAGTTCGTGCCATCTTCCCAAAAGAATTGCCAGTTAACTTTGCCCAAGAAGTTAACGTCGGTGAGCTTGCTAAAGAAATGATGAT
>MEPP01000015.1:26250-27214 GCA_001769855.1 Bdellovibrionales bacterium GWA2_49_15
CAGGTTCCCGATCTTGACGCGCACTGTGTTAGCGGCATCGAACACCTTGATCACGTTGTCGCGGATCTCGGTGCGGGCGCCACTGGTCGCGGTGCGCAGCACGCCGATGGTGGCGCTGATCGCGCTCAGGCTATCCACCGCCATGTGGCGCGCGACCACCGTGCCGTCGACGATTAGATTGCCGTCGAGGCCAAGTGATGGTGTGCCATTGACCATGCCCACCACCATCACCTGCTGGGGCGTGCCGCTGCCGTCCGGCATGGCGAAGAGCAGCTTGTCGGCGAGCCAAATCGCGCTGCTGCCGCCGGCGCCGCTGGCGAGCTGGATGCCGGCCACCTTGCCGTTGGCATCCACTTGCAACAGGTAGCGGGCGCTGACGCCATCAACGGCATCGGCGGTGGCCTCGGACAGGCTCTTGACGGCGGCGTAGTCGCCGCTGTCGAGGCGGGCCTGCAAGGTGACGGCCAGTTGCGCGATGGCGCTGTCGGTGGCGGCGCGAGTGCTGGCCTCGCTGACCAGCGCGGCGGCGTTGCCATCCACTTGCGCGGCGAGAATTAGGCGCTCAATGGCTTCGGCGGCGATGGCGCTGGCGTGGGTGACGAGGGTGCGTTCAGCGGTGGCGACGCGAGCATTGGCCATCAGCGCCTGGCGCCGACCGGCATCGGCATCGAGCAGCGCATTGAGCAGGCCCTCGGCGCCGGACTGGCTGGCGGCATCCACGGCCAGCGGATCGAGCACGCCCAGCAGGCCGGCGATCTCGCCATCGACATAGCTGGTGTTGGCCTTCTCGGCGATCTGGCCTTGCACCTGAGTGATTTCGGTTTCGGTGGTTGTGATGCGGTCGCCCTGCACCGCCAGGGTTTCGGTGTGGCTGGTGATCGAGCCATCCATCGCGCCGAGTTGCAACTGCACGCTATTGAGCGTGGCTTCAACGTCGGTGCTGATCTCGGCGGTGGCCAGCAGC
>MEPP01000016.1 GCA_001769855.1 Bdellovibrionales bacterium GWA2_49_15
TCGCGTTATGCGTTTGATTCTAGAATTTATAACGAGATGGAGCTGAAGCGCAACTTCGAGAATGTTCCGATCATTGGTAATACACCCGATTTTAATTGAGCCGATCCCAGAAGATTCCTAAACGAATGGCGAAAATATACTGCTCGTAGGCCTCACGAATGTATCGCGGGCCAATATGTATAAAAAATCTACGGGATAGAAAGGCAACATAAGCGAAGTCTAATTTTCTAACCTCCCTTGTTTTCATAGTATCAAGTCCTGCGTTGTCGGTCAGTCTGTATACCGACCCTCCGAATCCCGCTGCAAGCACAAAGCCCCCTATAGGCGTATGCATATTTGCTTTGAAATTCGCAAAACCCATAAGTCTGGTCATATAGAGCGTAGGATAAACCTCCTGCTCCCCTTGCTGATTTGTAAATGTTTCATCTGTGATGAAGGTTGTCCGATCCAAGTGAATCGATGGGTTAATGCGAAAATTCAAATTCCAGAGGCGATAGCGGCTTGGATGCTGGATGGTTTTGACGGTAAATGATACGTCTTTTAACTTTTCGGCATTTTCATAGCGTACGCCATTAAAGGTTGCATCTGCTTCAGTGTATTTAACAGTGGCTGTCCCACTATTAAGGAGTGAGCAGGAGATGCTTGATAAGGCCAGCAGTGCAAAAATCAAAGAAGCAAAAGGACGCAGGGCCATACGAATATTATACAGAATACTAAGGCAGTTTACTCTTTTGGCAAATCTTTCCTTTTAAAGAAAACAGGATAGGCAGTCTTAAAATATCGCAAAGTTATCACCTCGAAAATATTTTGCTCTGATCCATTGTTGATATCATCTTGTATAAAATCATATTCTTTCGCCAACGCTTCACGGAACTCGCTTTCAGCGGCATGGTCAATTTTATTTTTTTTATGCCACTCGAGCTTGGACGGGGCAATGGGCAATGTTACCCCGGTAGATTTTACCCTATGTAATTGCTCCGGCAAGAGTGGCCTTGTACCTCGGCTAATAGTTTCACTTGGTGCCGAAATACCAGCATAACTTATGGGTGATGAAGGGGATAACTGTAAAATTCCACCTTTATATTTAGCTGCAGCCAAAGCCATTTGAATACGGGCTGAAATATTTCTTTCCGTATTGGCGAGTTCATCCTTGATTTTTTTGTGAGGATTTAACTTATGGAATGATCCTAATCCAGTTTTCAGTAGGGCCGCCATTTGTGCTCCTGAATTTCCAAGTGCCCTCAAATTTCCTCTGGCGCCCCTGACATTACCCACGGCAAGTCGATTGAAAGCGCTCGTGAGATTCTCAGAGGTCTCTGATGCATTTACCCCAACCTGACCAATCGCCTGATTAAAATTATTGCTTCCAAAATTGAGGGGGACAACGGGAGCGGCATTTACATCATTAGCGGCTGAACAAATGCTAAGTGAATCTGGGCCAAGGATACTGGATTGACTAAAGCAGAGTAGGCCCTCACTTGTCTGTGCAGAGGCCGTCGTATTCCCTCCTTTTTGCAAAGGCGGACTTACCACGGTCAAACCACCATCTTTCTCCCGATCTTTGATCGATTGGATGGTTGCCGAGATTGTCTTCTTTAGCGCAATTATTTTAAGTTTTGCCGCGAGGACCTCCTGCCGGTAAGCATCTGCAAAATAGGCCCCGACGACGGAGCTCACAATCTTAAAAAGAAATGACCCTTCAGCTACAACGGGAAATAGGGAGGGAACAAGGGGATTGGCCAGCAGGCTTCTTGATTTTAAAACCACAAGATCACCAATGACTGTAAGATAGATTAAAAATGCAGTTTCGCCTCCATTCCTGAAGCCTAAGTAATCGGCAAACTGTTTAAAGAATTGTTGGGAGATCATTCTATGGGCCAGCTTTTGCGATTCTCCTACAGGATCGACTGATAGTTTCTTATAGTCGTCCGCAAAGCTACTGTCTTGTGTCATATTTACCACATTGGCTGTGGTATTAAACATAGAATTAACATCTTTATAAACACTGAAAAAATCGCTCAGATTCTGGGCCTCTGTAAGCTCTTGCTTAGCGGCCAGGGTTTCATCAAATTCTTGCTCGGCCGTTGCCGCAACGGCAGTACTGAGTAGGGAATTTAGTTTTCCTAAGAGTTCTCCCTTGAGGGCCTTAATAAACCATTGTTTCATGGACCGAAAATCATCATCAGAAATATTAAAAGATAAGGTGGCCTCGAACTCATCGTGTTTTGGGACCACACCTAATTTGGTGAGTTGAAGTTCTGTAAGGGCCAAGGCAAGTGAATCGAAGTCATTGGCCTTTTCAAAAATCTTCAGCACTTCTCGCTGCTGAATTCCTATGGTAGCGGGAAAGCTATCGGGAGCTATGAAAGTATTTAGTGGAGGCTTCGAAGGTGCTGGAAGCTGCTGTTGAAAATTTTGAAATGCGTCCTTTAAAGTTGGGCCTAAAAAGGGAAGGGTGGCGGGATACATTCCTAAGCAGATATCGGGATAATTCCCGATGGTAACATAGGTGGCCAGCGACAAGACAGCCGATAAGAGCCATGCTGTCTTTGTTGCACGGGTCGCCTCCGCTTTTTGTGAGAGAATTTCTAATTCGAAATCAAGTGCCTGGTATTGGACATCTAAGGCCTTCAGATGGAATGACTCGCCATGCTCGGCATCCTGACAGGACTCCTGGGAACCAGGGGGGCAAGTTTTCAGCGACTCTTCCAGGACCTTATTTTTTTTTTGAAGACTGTCGGAGATTAAAAGTTCGAAATATAAGTAAACAATACTGCCAATGCTAAAAATGATATTATCGATCCATAGATTCGGAAGAAAAATTCCTGGGGGCCCCGCAGGCACCGAGAGCACACTGTTTTTGCAGAACACAGGCATGGTCGCGCCGGCCAAATAATGTGTGATGAACATGAGATAGTTGAGACTGAAATCTCCAAGTTGAGCACCGAAGGCAAAATCGGATTTACTTTTGACCAGCCTTTCTTTCTCGGGATTCGTCCGGGGAGCAATCGTTTGAGCATTAACAGTATTTAACTCATTGCCTTGGTGTGATAAATTTTGAGAATCTGCCTGCGCAAAACTGGTGAACATCAGTTGCCCGGCAAAAAGTGCGATACATGTGAGTATAGCAATGGAGCTTTTAAACATAAGTCGTAGAGTCGATTTTGGGTGCTTCATAAGCATGGTTCACTCCCATGGCCATCCAAAACCAAAACATAAATGATTCTGGGTTGTAAGGTAAACCATTGGCTCCCCAATTGCCCGCAACAATGACCAAACCGCACACCGCACTGGTAAATGTGACTTGGGCCCTCACAGTGTCTTTCCGAATGAACATCATAATTGAACGTACAAATAGGTAGATGGGGAGGCCAACGACAAGAAATGTGTAAAAAATCATGCCAATCCCGAAGTCGATCGCCAAAGCAATAAACAGATTATCCGAGGTCCAAGAAGATTCAAGGGAATATATGGGATCTTGAGCGATGACATCAGTGTTGAGGGCACTGGCTGCCCCTGTTCTTCCAGGGCCCAACCCTAAAGGAGCATCATAAATTTTTTCAGCCAACTGAACAATAAAGCCATCAATACTGATGCGTTTTTTTGCCAGGTCAGTTCCTTGCTCGAGAGTCGCAAACCTCTCAGAAGCTTCGTTAATGTCAATATCCTTGAAAATATTTGGCGCCAGCGATGAATGAAAAATTAGCACATAAAAAAAGATGGCAATAATGATATTGGGAATCAAAATTTTAGCTTTTAATTTATTAATAAGAGTAAAACCGACGATGGACAAAAGAACAATGAGAATATGTTTTATCATCGAGGATCGGACCTGAGAAAGAAATATCGTAAGCCAACTGAGAACGACCGTTATGAAAGTTAAAATCTTTCGCGTTAGACCATGCCAGCTGGGTAAAAATAAAAAGCCGACAGTGACTGTTAGATAGGCAGAGATGGCTCCGGCGACTGCCGTGGTGGCAAATGGTCGAAAGAGTTCGGCGGCGAAGACACCATTTTTCATGGCCGAAACATAATATGGAGTTATGGCTTCGAGCCCTTTTTCTTTGGCCAACATTTGATACCAGGAAAGGCCAGCTTCTAGGAAGGTCAGGCCCACGACAAAGATTTGCAAATTACGCAGTTCCTTGGATGAGCCTTTCAGCGGATTTAACAAGAAAGTGGTAAAAAGCAGAAGCGGAAAAATATACATCTTGGAAGTGGTAAAAACGGCAAAGATCCCGATGTTATTGATGTTGAAAAGTTGAATACAAAAACAGGCAATGTGGAGATAGAGGGCCACCTCAAAGTATAGAGGCATCTTTTTGGGAATAAGTTTTTTATGAATTGCTAAACTTTTAAGCACAGCAAAAATACACACGAGATCGAATGCAATTCTGAAAAATGAATTATACTCCCATACAATTCTGCCTTGCCCCTCGATAAAGAAAAGATACATAAGGGGGAGAATTGAATATTCAGGTCTCAGTCGGATGGTGTAATAGGTTACGCAAATCAGCTCAAATAAAAAAAACCATTTGAGATGGGGAGAATAGAGACAATTGAGTGTGAAATGTGTGACCGCTAATGCAGCCATGGTCCAAATCACATAATTCTTGGTTTCTACTATCGGTTGATCAGTCAAAGTATCGACGGTCTCGTTTTCCATACCCTATCTATTATCCCATGCAAGTTTTAAGTTGCGAAATATCTTTTTGCGCACTAACATAAAATCCATGAAATGCTCAAAAATTACCTCACTCTTGCTGTCATATCTTCTGCTTGTTCAGAGTTCTGGCGTTTTTGCTGAAACGGCCAGCGAGAATTCTGAACTCACTGGACCTGAGAAGGGACTCGAGAAAAGTAATCCCGAGTACAATATTCGGGAACTGGTTTTGCCCTCGGAAACAGGGGTCATCGGTAAATCCTCTGGTTCGATTTATTACAGTCCGGCAGTGAAGGGGAAAGTTTTAATTCCGGTACACTTCTGGGGTGCATTGGGGAAATCGGGGCTGCATTTCATTCCGATTGAAACCAATTTAGTGAATGGTCTTTCCATGGCCGGCGGCCCGTCCGGCGAAGCCGTTCTAGATAACGTACGCGTGACTCGGAAGTCTGGCGATAAGCTGGATGAAGAATATTTTGATATCTCAAAAGGGGGCAATACCAAGGCCTTCGAGTATAAATTAAGGCCCGGTGATACAGTTTTCGTTGAAAAAGATGATTTTCAAGCTAATCGTGCCTATTACACCGGTTTGGCTGGAGTCATCGCAACTGTCCTATCTTCTATTTTGCTCTACCGTCAGGTTCGAAAGAACCAGTAATTATTGATCCGCTGTGAGTAAATTATAAAAACTTGTGCCTGTTTCTTTCCATGTATAGTTTTCTAAGTGTTTCAATCTCTCCTGTCTATGCTGCAATTTCTCCTGAAGACTTATGATGCGTGGAATGGGAATTACAAACTGTTCAATTGTCTCGGCCACATGGATTTCGGGCAACCCGGCCAGGAGTTCAGAAGCTCCAACATCTTTCTTGAGCGTGTAAACATCAAGTCCCATTATTGCGGCTTCAATAATGACCAGCCCGAAAGGTTCGTATAAGGTGGGAAATAGAAATTGATCTGCCAAAGAATAAAAAAGTGGCAGTTCCTTTGTGTAAGGGATGTACGCGATATTGGGATACGTGCTTAGGTCAATGTGAGTTCCAACTTCCGGTTTACCAACGACAATAAGCTGATAGGGGGAGGTTTTCTTTTCTAAGCATTTCAAGATATAAAGAAGCCCTTTGCGTTCTAGCGCACCGACAAAAAGAGCAATCGGCTGATTAGGTTCCAGCTTTGTCATTTCCGGATAAGTATTTGCCAATTCGCGCCAGATCTCTTGTCGAGGCCTCAAATCTAAAGAAAATTTTTGGGTGTTAATACCGGAGTATGTGAGGTGTGTATTGTTCGGATTGCGATGATACTTTTCTATCAGGGCCTCTTGGACAAATTTAGAGAGCGCGCCAACTTTTACCAATGGATTCTGATAGACGATCCTTTCCCCGAGGTCAAAAAAGAAAAAGAGTATTTTTTTATAAATGTATTTATAGAAAGGCATTTTTCCCATGGTGAAATAGTGCTTGGCCCACTGAAAGTGTAAAAATTGAACATTCACAAACTTAGGGCGGAGATGGGCGATGCCGATGCCAAGTTCCTTGGCATGAGCGGGCACTCTAAAATAAGAATAAAGTAAGGCGTAGAACTGATAAAAAAGCATTTTTATCAAAAATGGTGCTAGTGTTTTACCCGGCACCTTTTTGAAAGAGCATCTTCCTTTCAACTCGGGAAATATATTTTCAAGTGCCGCTGACTCATAAGCAATGACTGTTAGTTTTTTGATGGCCCCAGGTGGAAAATTTCTCAGTGTTTCGATCATGGCATGACTGTGACCTATTTCGGGGTACAATTCATGAACGTAAAGTACTATTTCCATGGTCACACAAAGATTAAAAGTAATATTTTTTAATTTTAGGCCAAAAGTAATCTAAAATAGAACAAATAAAGAATGGGCCAAAGACGTGTATCTTACTTAATACATTTGAGCACTTTTGTCGGTTGGTAAAACATGGCATCAAGTTCGACATCCAAACTGGGACCTGACCTTCTTGTGATCAGTCCAAAGTATCGCCCAGACAGGGGGGGCCTGAGTGATTATACATTTTATTTTTTACAAAATTTTCATGAGCTGTTTCCAGAGCGAACCGCCCTCTTGTTGACAACGGCATCAGAGAGCATAAAAAATTATAGTAAAGATGACCCCCGTGTCTTGGCAATCATCCCCACCTGGGGATTTGGCGGACTTCGATCTCTGACAGCATGTCTTTTACAGAAAAAACCCAAAACGGTACTCATCCAGTATGTGCCCTATATGTATGGCAAAGCGGGAATCAATTTTTTCTTTCCACTTTGGGTTCTTTTTGCGCGCCTTTTTTTGCGACAGAGATTTCATCTTATGGCGCATGAACTATTCCATCCAAGTGAATTTTCCCTGAAAGGACAAATCCTCTTTTGGTCACATCTCTGGATGTTGGCCGTACTTGGCTTTGCCAGTCATGCCGTTTTTTGTTCCACAAAACACTTTGCATTCTTGGTTCGAATTGTGACTTTGGGCTTGAGACATCCTGTGGTATTGCCTGTGGGACCGAATATTGCGAGAGCAGTAGGGCCTTATTCTCTGACCCCGAAAAACATAGTGCTCTTTGGTTCGGCCCATCCATCCAAAAATTATTCGCTCGTCCTAAAATGCTTGGAACAGTACTTTAAAGCTGATCAACATTCTTATAGGTTACTTATTATCGGCCAGTCAGCTGAAGATATTAAATCTGTCTGTGCTCGCAGCAATTTTTCGTTAGAGAAGCACTTTTGGGAGCACACACAGTGCCTTGGCGAACTGCCAGAAAACAAAGTTGCAGAGATATTTGCAACGTCGCATCTTTCGATCAATTATTTTGTCGATGGCATTTCTTTGCGACGGGGATCAGCGATTTCTGCGTTAAATAGTGGTGTTCCGGTTGTGACGACTTTGGATAAAAAAAGTGATTCAATCTTTTTTGATCAACCTTTTATGTTTCTCTTTCCGCCTGAAGAAAAGCTTTTTAGGGATGCGCTACTTAGCTTCCTGCATTCGTATAAAAATTTAGAAGCTGAAGCCTTAGAATTATTAAGGAAACAGGCCATGGAATTTGTCGATCAAGAGTTTGCTTGGAAGGTTATTGTGACAAAGTATGAGCGGTACTTGAAGTGAGAGAGGGCCGTCACTGGCCCTCTCTGCAAAAGACTCGAGGAAATTAGGGAAGATTCATTTTGCGTGTTTTACGATTCAGGGAATCCATTCCACGTTTTAAATTGTACAGTTGCCTGCTATTCGTCGCTGTTTGCAAAAACTTCAGCTCGCCTTGTACCGGGGATACGTCGGACGAGTATGATTTGTAGCTTGAGTCAGCGAAGCTGGCAGGTCGATTATTGTTGATTAAGTCATTTAAGATCTCGGTATTAATGACAGAACTCAGGTCGACAAAAAGGCCAATGCCACTTTTACCAGACTCACGTGAGGTGAAAAGACCGGCCGAGCCAAGCACTCCTTGGATATTAAATCCGAGAAAAATATTGGCCCCACCAATGTACCCTGAAAGCACGTCAAATTCTTTTATGGCTGCGGCCACACCGAGCAGGACCGTTTTTTGATCCAAGGCAAAGTATATTTTGACATTTGTCCCAGGAATCAAGATTTCGATTACGGGAACCTGACCTATTCCACCGATTGGAATGGGTGTGCCGTTAGGTATAGTAGGACTTGCACCCCCTTGAATTTTGGCCACATCTGAAAGGTTAAGAGAAAGTTTGATCTCATTAAAGCCAGGCGTCAGAGTTGGAAGAAAGCTAATTTCGCCATAGGTTACATCTGGATTTTTTGGATTTCGAATCGGCATTGTGATGGCAGTAAAGCTTAAATTACCCACCATGAAGGACGCGCTCAAAGAAACCCAGATATCTTCGTCGCGTATACTTGATTGTAGAACAATGTCTTTAACAATCTGATTTTGCGAATTCTTACCACAGGCGTGGAAGACCACAAGAGAAAGCAAGAGAACAGTAAGCGGCAGTAACGCTCGCAAAAAAGCAATTGATCTCATAAAAAACCCCAGAGGAAAACGATGTTTTCTCAAGGCCAAGCAGGTGACTTCAAGCACACGTCCAACGGCAGCATACGTACTACGTAACACACTTGGGATGATGAATCATGAATGTTTATATTGGCAGTGATCTATCGGGAGCAAAGAGGCGATAGATAAATTTATCATAGTTGACAAAAAAAGTCCAGCATGTTTTCGGCAAATCTTACCCCTCATCTTTTTTTCGCCAATTATATTTGGCACTCAGGTGTAGCTGGGCCCAGTCCGAAAAGATCTGTGAGTATTAGAATGAATGAAATTGTAGGATTAGCATTATTCAATCAGTTTTCAACGACAACCTGGATTGCCGTTGCCGCCACAGTTTCATTTATCTGTTGCACCTGTTTTTATGTTTTCTTAGATTCCATGAGAAAACGATCATCGGGCGTTCTCTTTAAATTATTTTATATCCCGGCCAGAAAAAGCACGACAGACGCCATGCAGTTTGGGGGATTGCCGGTCGCCGCCAGCACTATTTGTGTATGGCTATTTTTGGGGAGCTACGGCAGATTTATGTTTCCACAGGATCGTTTCATGGCGACTATTTTTTTTCATGCCGTTATTCCTGGTTTATTGGTTTTGATTTACGGTTATCTTGACGACAAATTCGAATTACGGCCGATTATCAAACTTCTTACACAATTTATTGTTGTTACCATGTACGCCCTACTTACATCTCGCACCTTGTATCCTGAGTTTAGTACCGTAAGCTTCATTGTTGTATCCTTTTTCGGCTTGGGTGTCATGAATGGCCAGAATCTTTTAGATGGTCTTGATACTCTGACTATAAAAATCGCGATGGTGAGTTATTTGCATTTTGTGGCCCTGGGACTTTATTTTGCTCTCCCAACCGTTACCGCACTTGCCTGTTTGTCACTTGTTCCCCTATTGGCTTTTTACTCTTTCAACAAGGAACCCGCTAAAATTCATCTTGGGGAGATTGGGGGCGCCTTTATCGGTTTCTCATTTATCGTTCTGTCGTCGGTGTTTCATCGTTCGATGATTGTCGCAAATCCCTCTGGCTTGGCCAGGTCAGGTATTTTAGCGCTTATTCCACTTACACTTCCCATGGCCGAAATCGCTATCTCTTTTTTGCGCCGAATGGTCAATGGAAAGAGCCCTTTTGTAGGGGACAAATTTCATGTGCACCATATCCTGCGGCACTATTGGAAATGGGGGGCCTCGAAGGTCGCAACGGTCATGGCCTTGGCCTATGGAATTGTAACCTGCCTGTCTTTTTTGTGTTCCCATTTAATTCACCCCATTTGTGGATATGCTTTGATGATTGTGTCGATTGGCATAGCCTATTTTTTTGTGGGACGACCGTATTGGTTTGGTAAACAAACCGTCGACTTCTCTGTGAAATCCTTGTTTCAGTTCATCCGCAAGAAAGATGTTATGATTTTGGAAACTGCGTTGATTGACGAATTCAAAATAACCATTGTGCAGAATCCAGAGATCCACGATGAGATGGGCGCTGAAGCCGCGAATGGACAAGAAGACTCGGATAACAAGATCAAAAAAGTCTCTTAACCTTTCTTGAAGTTTAGTTTTCCTTTAAAATAAGTACAAATAGGCTCACACTTTAAGATACAGGCATTTTATGAAAGATGTAAGTAACACTCGTGCAGCCATCGCGCAAAGTTTAGGCGTTTCAAACACCGAAATCTATTCGACAGGTCTTGCTTTGATAAAAAAATTTCAGACCAGTGGCCCTATCTTGGATTTTGGTGCCGGCAAGGGCCATTTTTTACAAATGCTCGAAGGTCAATCATTTCTCGACTGCACTGGAGCTGATCTGATGGATCGACCGGCTGATATTCCGGCATCTAATCAATGGATTCAAGCTGATCTCAATCATCGGTTACCTGTCG
Source organism: Bdellovibrionales bacterium GWA2_49_15 (assembly GCA_001769855.1). Lineage (GTDB taxonomy): Bacteria > Bdellovibrionota > Bacteriovoracia > Bacteriovoracales > Bacteriovoracaceae > GWA2-49-15. Next base: position 10,584 of record MEPP01000016.1, read on the forward strand.
CAGATGAAACTTATGACGTGATTATGGCCATCGAAGTAATCGAGCATTTGGAGAACCCAAGGGCCACGGCACGAGAGTGGAGACGAATTTTAAAACCTAATGGTCTTCTGATTTTTTCAACTCCGAATAATGAATCTTGGCGGGCCCTGATAGCTCTTTTTGTACGCGGTCACTTTGTTTCTTTTCTGGAAAAAGATTATCCCGCGCATATTACCGCGCTGACACGTTTGGATATCACCAGGATACTTCAGGAAAATGCCTTCAATCATGCTGGCTTTTTTTATACGACGAAGGGATTGGTGCCTGGATTGAAAGGTGTAACCTGGCAACAGCTCAGTATGGGGCTTTGCCGAGGGCGAAGATTCAGCGACAATATCTTTACGGTCGCGCGGAAGGTGTGAAAAGGAGTTATCTTTTGTCTGTTCCCAAAAAAATTTTATATGTTTCACCGAATGGATACCTGGGAGGTGCTGAGAGATTTGTGCTAACCGCAGTCAAGGCACATGCCCAAGCTGGAAACTTTGAGGTGGCCATTCTTTTCTTTTCCGATGGCGAAGCGTGCCAGGAGGCCGAACGAGCAGGATTGAATTGTTTTGTCCTGTCTAGACCATTCCGGTTTCGTTCTCCATGGAAGCTTTTTTATGCCTTAAGAGAGATGCGAAATATTGTGAAAAGCTTTAATCCTGACATGCTTCATCTCACCATGCCTTATGCCCATATTGCTTTATCCTTGGCCACATTGGGGCTCAATCTTAAGAAGGTATGGTTTCAGCAGGGACCGGTGGGAGGAAGGTTAGATCAAATCGCCAATCTATTTCCGGTGGACATGATTTTTTATAATAGCTTATATCTGCAAGAGATGCATCGCAAGGCCTGGCCTCCCGCTCGTGTAAGGGTGCAAGAAACAATCATTCGCTACGGAGTCGAATCCTGCTCAAATGCTCATTCAATCTTGATGCATTCTCCTTTAATCTTAGGTACTGCCGGCCGAATTTGCTCTTGGAAGGGTTTTCATAATATTCTTTACGCACTAGGAGAACTTAAAAGTGAAGGTGCGCTGCGGCCCTTTAAGTTGCATATTGCAGGTGATGCTAAGACTCCTCATGATCAAAGATATAAGCAGGATTTGCTGAACCTAACTCGCACCTTACAGTTAACAGATGAGGTTGAATTTCTAGGGCACAAAGGAAAAATGGACGACTTTTATCAGAGTGTGGATCTTTTCATTCATTCATCAATTATCCCCGAGCCGTTTGGGTTGGTTGTCGCCGAAGCGATGATCAATGGCTGTCTCGTGATTGTTTCTGATGATGGCGGGGTGAGAGACATTGTAAAAGATGGCATGAATGGTCTGACTTTTACTTCAACAACTTCGAATGCAGTGACAGACCTGAAAAAACAACTAAGCATATTCTTAAAATTGAAAAATAATTTTGAAGCAAAAAAATATCAAACGATTGCAGAGCAAGGGAGACAATTTATTCAAAATAATTACTCTATCCCACAAATGAGAGCGCAGCTTGAGGAACTATATTTAAAATTATCTGTATGAGTAACTCAAAAGCATCTAAGGTGCTGGTGACCACACCAGATTATTTTCCAAAACTCGGAGGACTTTCAAGCTTCACGAGAAATATTGAAACTACTTTAACTCAATTAGGAATACCATATCAGTTATATATCTGGCAGAGTTTTCAAGAACTGATGTTGAATCCCATCCGCACTGAAGGGTATAAGGCCGTCATTAATATTCATTTTTTAGGCGCTATGGCATCTCAAACAACGCAGATTCCTGTCCTGACTTTTTTTCATGGGTCAGAAATTTTGTTTTATTCTCCGAATATTTTCAAACGGATTATCAAGATAATTCAAAAAAATAAAATATTACGAAAGATTGAGCAAAATACCCTAAACATTTTCATCTCGGAATTCACACTCAATAAAATAAAAGCATTGGGTCTTCAGGAAGATATTGCTCGGGATCTCGTCGTACACAATGGTATCGACTGTCAGGATGCCCAGCTCATTTCCAAGAATTTGGATGAGGGCCCGTTAACTTTGATTTGCGTCGCCCGCGATGTCCCCCATAAAAATTTAGAAGGTGCTGTCATCTTGGCCAGGAACCTTTTTAAGGTGGCCAAGTGCCCGATCAAACTGATGCTCACTGCTGATCGACAATGGCCGGCCATCGAAGGTGTGGAGATCATTTCTCTGAGGCGTCCGACCCCAGCCATTCTTAAGGACCTTGTTGCTCATGCTCATTTCAATTTATTGCTTAGTCTGGATCATTCCACGCAGGGTTATTTTGAAGGATTTGGCCTGTCGGCCCTCGAGGCCGGAATGTTTGGAACACCCACCCTGGCATTTCCGACTGGCGGCCTGCCTGAAAACATCCATCATGGACTTAATGGGTATCTGATTCCTTCAGACAACTTGGTTGATGTGACTTTTTGGTACGAACAATTAAACAAAGAGAATTATGAAAAGCTGCGCAAGTCGACTTATAAGCACACAGTTGAAAATCACTCCCTTAAGGTTTATGAAAAAATATTTTCAAATTGGCAGGACTTGAAATAATGAAGTTAGCGATATATTTCAATTCACCTGCTTTAGGAGGTGCCGAAAGGTCCATGGTGCATCAGTTGGCCTTACTGCCGACAGAATGGAAAATTTCAGTCTTTATACCTTACATTAAAAGCATTCATGAAATAGAAATTTTGCAAAGCTACCTGAAAAGTGTCTTGAAACCAAAGTTTCAATTTTTTGAGATTATTCCACTTCTCTACCCTGCGGAGTTATATGCTCAATCACGTTTTGGGCAGACTTTCGCCGCCCCTGAGACTATTTTGCAGTTATTGGAATTTCAGGTTCATCTTCGCAATTTTGAGTTGCATCGATACGATTTACACTGGTGCAATGGAAATAAAATTGGGCTCCCGTTGTTTCTTTTTTTGGAAAAAGAAAGCGCTCGAGTTCCCTTGATCTGGCATTTTCGTGATTACCCTGAGTCTCGGTTGCCGTATGGTTTTATTTGGAAGTTGTTTTCCTGCACCAAGCTGCCCCTTTTTTTGCTCGGTAATTCTGATTCTGTCTGCGGGACGCTTCATGCCATCAAAGGCCGAGGCAAAGTGTGTCGTCTCTACAATCCCGCGGGAGAGTCATTTCAATTTCGGAAGTGGGACGCTGGTAAAGCAAAATTTAAAATGGGTCTTGTTTCGATGCTTGCACCCTGGAAAGGTTTGCACGTGGCCATGCAATACCACCAATTACTGGCGAGAGAATTCCATGAAATTGGCCTCCAAAATGTCACCGTGTATGGGGCCAATATCTACCAAACCAAAGGTGCTCATGATCACTACGCTGGTTCCCTGCAGACCTTTTTAAAAAAGTTTCCCAACGCAATATGCCATTTCGATTTTGTGGGAGATGCTCCTCCTACAAAAATATTTTCCGAGATCGACATCTTATTTCACCCCTCGTTACGACCAGAGCCTTTTGGCCGGGTGATTTTAGAAGCTTTCTTGAGCGGTGTACCAGTCATCAGCTTTTCAGATGGGGGCGCTTCTGAGCTGATTGAGCATGGTGGCTACAAAATTCCTAAATATCATCCGATGGCCTATTTTGAGACGGTAAAAGATATTATAATGAATGAACAAAATACACGCCGTCATATAGAATTGGCCTTTAATAGAGGGCAAGAGATTAATCGTTTGGCAGTAGCAGATATGCAAAATTTTTTACGGAATTTTTAATATTTTTTATATTGTCTTTTGATCTTCCACAAGTCTGTAAAAACTCTAAAAATTTGATGGGTGATTTTAAGTTTGCTACCGGCTACATCTTCCCATGATGAGACGGGATATTCGATGACTTCATGATCTCTTAGAAGCAGCAAAATTTCTATATCAAAAATCCAGCGTGAAATAAACGGCTTGCCAAAAGCCTTGTGAATGACGGAGCGACGGAAAAGCTTTGCGCCGCACTGAGTGTCATAGCTGCCAATTCGAAAAAGAAAAAAAAGTGCCGTCGCAAAGAGACGACCAAAAAGATGCCTTTTTTGTGATCGCACAATCCTGCTCCCGAGGCGGAAAACCCGGCTACCCCATAGTGCTTCAACATCGGGGTATAAATTGGTATAATGTAAAAATTTAGCGACTTCACTTAATGGAGTGGCAAGATCAGCATCCCAAAAACCGGCCCACTCAATGCCAGAAAAAAAGTCATTCTCTAAAAAATGAAGTATACCTCGTCGTACAGCTTCTGCTTTCCCAACGTTCGTTTCTAATTTAAGTAACTGCAGACGCCCATTGCAATGAGGCTGAAGAACCTGGCTTGTTTGATCAGCGCTGCCATCATCGACAAAAATAAAGAAGATATGTGGGTCAGATTTTAAAAATTCTTGAATCTTAAGTCGGGAGGCCTCGTTGTAGCACGGAACAATAAGGCATACTTTCTCATGGAGTTGCATGGGCGAGTCTCTTTTTCACGGCGAGGCGATGGAGGGCCTTGGTAAACACAAACCATTTTTCAAAATTTTCTTTACTTTCAAATCGCACAGAAAAACCAGTGTCAAATTTTTTTTCTTGCTGTTCACTCCAAATATGGTGGGCAATCATGTAAAAAGCTTGCTCCTTCACCTTGAGCGTGATTTTTTTCCCAATCATGCTACTCAGGTCGTTGGTGCTTTCCACCCGAATTCCACCCGTGCCGATTTCCAGTACCTTAATGCGACCGGAATCATTTTCAATTTCAATGGGGGTTGGCAAGTGACCGACGTTGTAACGGGGAAAGAGACGTCCGATTTCAAGCGTGCGCAGCTTTTCTGTTTTGGCCAAGCTAGAACGAACTTCGTCGATGCCCTCAAGCACCTTCGTTTCATCAACGGCATCATGGAAAGGTCCAAAAACTAAAACCCATTTTCGTGCTATTTCCCAAGTGAGGATAATGGCAATTTGGGCGGTCTTTGGGGGTAAAGTCTGATCAACTATGTCGGGTGTACACACTTCAGCCTTTTTCAGCAGAGTTCTTATAATGGCATCGACATCAAAGAGCGATAGCTTTTGATCTTGGACATAGGAAGATTGTTTTTGCTTAATACAGTGTAAGATATCACACGCTTCTCCGGTAATTTCGAAGAGCGCCCACGGATTAGGGGACAGAAAACTCTCTATCTTTTCAAACAAGGTGTTTATGTTCATGCTAGTTCTTTCTGCTGATTATACATGCATATTCCTAGCTATCATATAGACAGTTGGTGGTTCGTAAGAAACAGTACGCATAAAATCTTTATTAAGGAAAAAAATTAATATAGACTTAATATATATTGTGCGTGATGGCGAGGAGAAGAATATGAGTAAGAAGAAAGAGAACAAAAAAAATGACGAAGGTGGAAATTTAACCACCAGCATTGAAAAGCAGAAAAAAACAAAGCGACCATACATGCCTCCCGAAATTATCTCAGAAGACCTGATGGCATTCGGCGCTGTTTGTAACGGTATCGCCTCGGGCGGACGCAAGAGCACCGCAAGCGCTCCAAGCTTTTGCAATACGTCCCGACTGCTTTCCTAGTACAGGGAGGATGATGATGCTATCCGCTCCTCAAGAATGCCCCGTTCAGAATGCTGAACTTTTGAAGACTAAAATTTCACTGTTTAATCAGATGGGCCGAGAGACATTTTCATCGGAACTCAAAGTGGATTTTCATGGGATTTCCTTGCTTTGTCGTACAGCCAGTGAGGCCATGCTGGAGGTTCTCAAGGCAAGTTTACCAAAACATCATGGTGTTTCGTTTGTTGGACCAGTGACGACGATAGATTGGTATACTCCTGAGGATATTTTGTTTTTTCCTGCCCACTTTTCCGATGAGCCCGTCCCTGATTGCCATATTTTTGAAAGTCCTGCCGGTGAATTTGCCGTGCAAAGAGATTTTGTCGGACATGATAATCTGATGGGAAGGATATCAGTTTTAACTGATCCACAAAATACTGACGGTGTTTATAATGCCCTCCGCTGGGCCTTGCCACGTCGGATGCTCCAGCACTCGAGAATATTGCTCCACAGTTCCGCTGTGGTGAACCGCGAGGGAAGTGCCTATATTTTTTTAGGCCACTCTGGTTTTGGAAAAACTACTGTGGCCTCTTTGGCCGATGACCGTCTCGTTTTGGGTGATGATATGAATGTGATTTTTATCGACCGCCATGTCACCGTTAAGCAAGCATTTTTAGGCGGGGTAATTATCCCCAAAATAGAGAACGTGAGCACCTATCCAATCAAGGCGATTTATTGGTTGAAGCAATCGACATCTGTTGATGTGATTCCATTGACAACAATAACCGGTCTACAAAAGCTAGTAGCTTCTGCCGCCAATATTTTTATTGGCGCGCAAAAGCAGGTTCATGTGAAACAAGTAATGGAACTGGCCATGAAAATAATTGAGCACGTACCATGCTATGAGTTGCGTTTTCAAAAAAATAAGGAGTTTTGGAATGTCATCGAATAATCCAATACGCGTCCAGCGAAAATCGGTTCCCTGGCAAGAAGTTGATGGTCAGGCCATCGTTCTGTCACCGAGCACAAACAAAGCTCATGAACTCAATGCCACTGCCACTTTGCTTTGGCACCTGATGGAGCAGCAAGTTTCGATTGAGCAGATGGCCAATGAAATCACTGCGCAGTTTGAGGTTGATATGACTTCTGCTCGTCATGATATTGAGGCTATTTTAAAGCGCTTTCATGAGGAAGGTCTGGTTGAGTACCAGTAAGCTTCCACCTCACAGTGTTATTGATAATCTTCGCATGTTATCTGTGGACAAAGCGATTCCACTCCAGGCTTCCCTCGAGCTAACCAATCGATGCAATGAGCGATGCACGCATTGCTATATTGATCACTTTAGGGATGATCCGCAAAGAATTTTATCAAAGGAAGATTGGTTTCTAATTATTCAGAAATTAAGAGATGCGGGAACGCTTTATCTTGTACTCATGGGGGGGGAGGCCATGCTCAACCCGTTTTTTTGGGATATTTTAGCGTATGCTAATGATTTACATTTACATGTTTCGATGATTACCAATGGACTCAAAATCCAAACACAAAATGTGGCAAAAAGACTAAAAGAAACCGGTCTTCACGTGGTGACCGTGTCATTATATTCCCTTGATGAATTGATACATGATGAAATGACGGCAGTTATGGGATCGCATGTAAAAACCATGCACGCCATAGAACTGCTCCTCGAACAGGGGATTGAGGTCACCATCAACTGTCTTCTGACTCGGCAGAATATTGAGACGCATTTTGATTTAATAGAATGGTGCATAGGAAAAAATCTCCAGATTAAGGAAGATGTGACAGTCACCCCCAAATTAAGTGGCGATCTTTCTCCGGTAAATCTACGGGCCACGCAGCAGCAGCTGCGCTGGTATTTCGGAGAAAAGGCCCGGCGTTGGCCAAAAAGTACACCTCGACCGATTATGGAATCTCCTGAGGATTACGTCTGTAATGTGGCAAAAGGTAAATGTGCTGTTACGGCCTATGGTGAGCTACTAGGTTGCATTGATGTTCGTGAGTCATTTGGATCTTTGCTTACCGAAGATTTTTCTACCATATGGAATAGTCCCATCGCTTTGAAGTGGAGAAATTTAAAATTAAAGGACATCAAGGGAATCAATATTCTGAGTGGGTGTGGTCATTTTTGTGAGCATTGCTTTGGCATGGCCATACATGAATCAGATACCCCGCTGACATTAACAGAAGGGAGCAAAGTATTGGCTTCCGTCAAAGAAGCTGTTTATCAATCCAGTTTCAATGAACAAGGTGATGCCCGTGATAGCTGATCCTAGTCACTCCAATATGATAAAAATACCTTTGACTGGCACGAGTATGTGGCCGGTTTTAAAACCAGGCGACACTCTTTTCGTTGAGGTTTTTTCTCACATCTCCCCCGTCACAGAAATTGGTGATATTTTAATCGGACGCTTGAACGGCGAATTTGTGGCCCATCGTCTTATTCACCAAGTTCCACATAATATTATGAAAGGGGATTTTGGCCTTTATGTGGACAATGAAAATCACCCCTTCGGACGAGTTTTAGGCATCGAACGCGCTCATAAAGTTATCTGGTGGGGACTCTCTGGTCAGCCTATGAAAAAATATTTTGCGTATTTATCCAAGATCCGATCATCTGAAAAGCCAAGAATTCTCCGGCGATTGGCCTTAACAATAATTCATCTGCTGAGCATGTGTAGTATTCCGGCAGAATTAAAATATGGCCAAGAAAGATCTTAAATATTTTTTCAGTTGATGGCGTAGCCACAGAAGATCATAGCTGAGCGCCATAGTCAGCGAATCCTTCGTGGCATGCTTAATCACATAATATTGTACCCCAAATTGCCGCCCACGAAGGAGGAATTGCTTTGTGAAAAACAATTTCCATATGGCCGGTTTTGAGAGTGCGAAGGCTTCACATAAATCCTGCCTCAAGGGTGTCTTAAAAAAATTAAGCAGCATATAAAAGACCATTTGATGGGAGCGAAATAAACCTAAGTCATCTGCGATTTTGACCATCTTGTTGCTATCAATTTTATCTGCTTCATAACGGTAAAGTCGTTCAATATCAAGGGACCAAAATAATTTAAGAAAAGTATGTTGAAAGGCCAAGTGTCCAATCAGATACGACAGTTCGAGGTGTGGCTCAAGCAATTTCAAGGCCCGGAATTTCCCAAATTCTTTGAATTCAGGATAGGCCATTTTTTGGCGATGATAAAAAAGATCAAAATGCAATTCAATGGTGGCAGGATTCCAATGCGCGGGAGTTTGCCACAATGATTTATGATGATTTCCCTCCCAATGATCGTCGTCTGCTTGCAATTGGAAACCCTGGCTTTGCAAAATTTCATTGAGAGAACTCTGATGTTCTCGGGCAATATATAAGTCGATGTCAGAGATTGCGCGTGACCCATAATCGGAATAGATACGTCCGAAAAAGCTCAGACCTTTAAGAACGACTGCTGAAATATGATGCTGATGGAGCAAATCATCTATTTGCTCCATCACTGTCCAGAGAAGTTGATTTTGATGCTTTTGGTGTAGCCATCGAATGGCACAACTTTTTTTTAAATCAGGCGCAAGTAACTCCTGATGTTGAGAGTAAAGGAACCCTTCCAATTTATGTTCCCGCATTGGCCCAGTATCTTGTATTTCAAGGAGTGAATTGAGCATATGCTATTCCACATTCCATTAATCGCAGCAACTTCTGACTTTTATTATAGTTTTCTTTTGATTTTTATAATGGCGCACTGCTTCGTGACGGTTGAATTTGATTTTTACGTTGCGAAATTTTATCAAAGCGTCTTTTATCATCTTTTTTAATATTTTTTGCTTGACCACTTCGCCCTAGATCATTAATATCCCGCGAAGTCGCTACTTCTTTAAGCATTTTTTCCTGTCCTCTTTCGAATTAAAGATGTGAGGTAAAAGCCTTTGGAAGTGACTTGCTCTTTTAAAATTTAGAATAAGAAAAAGATTGCTGTCTTAATTGACAGTAATAAAGACGAGAAGAGACCAAGAAAAAGTTTGGTGTAACAGATGCTAAAGAGACGTAAAAGTTGTTTTCAGCTGAGTTCTCTTAGTGCCAAACGCTTTGGACGGAAATTGTTTTGC
>MEPP01000017.1 GCA_001769855.1 Bdellovibrionales bacterium GWA2_49_15
GTCTCCATAAATTCAACTTGGGAAGTAAATTTCGTTTGGAAAAGTGAATGTTTTCCTTGGCCTGGTAAACTCGAATGGCATTCTCTACTTGTGTCAGATTATTTTTTGCAATTCTTTCAGAAACTTCCTCCATTTTTAAAACATAGTTCTCGTCTGCCGCAAATGTTTGAAAGCAAAAAAGTATCGCCCCGATTAAAATGATGAGCGTTTTCATTCTTCCTCCCGAGTTAACTTAAACACGACCGCATTTGCACTAATCGCTGATTCAAATTTTCCAACGAGGTAATCTATTTTTGTCAGCTTCCCATCCTGCACCGATTGAGCTGCAAAGGAGCTACTATCTTCTTCCCTTTGCCCGTCTAAAGCAGGCTCAGATTCTGTGACAAAAAACTCATAAATATTTTTGCATTTCTCCGTAATAACTTTAAAATTCCCCTTTCGAATATCCGGTCTAAAGTTCTCCAACACACAGGAAACGGCCGAAAGTGGCGTTTTTGGATTCCATTGTTTGATATGAATTGTTAAATTGAGGTTTTGATAGTCAAAAAGGACTTCTTCCAAAGTTCGATTGCGACTGTACTCAGTTAAAGGCCGGGTTGGAATTAGCTTAACCTTGAGCTTGTAATCAATTCCCTCTAACTTGAGATCGCCCTTGTATTCTCCTTCCACTGCACGAACGAAGGTTTGTAATCTATCCAGGTCACCTTGAACTTCCTTACCTCGGGCAAAATTACTGCTGTTTTGAGCAGCAATCTGGCTTTCGGTTTCCAGGCCAATTTTTTCAATCAGTCGATCATCTCCGCCCTTACTGCACGCTACCAAAAACAATGCTAAAAGCATCATTAGAAATTTTGTTACTGTCATAATTTACTCCTATTTTAAGTATTGCTGTAGTTGTTCTAATTTTCCGTAAAGTGCTATTACTTCTGCCATTGACTCCAAAATATCAATTTCAGTTTCAAAATAAGAATCTGTAAAATCTATTAATTGCCGGTGAACTTCGATGGACATAGAAGTAGAAAGAACTCCACGTGCCATTAAGGACTCAGCACGCTGATGCTGACGATCTATCTCCGCTGGCGAAGCTAGTTTTTGCATGATTGTAAGTGACCTTTTGAGTCTCTCACTTGAAGAAGCCGCTTCTATTTTTTGTAATCTCTCAGTATTTTGTCTTTGCCATTCTTTAAGGCGTACTTGCTCAAAGGCCTCAGCCCTTCCACCACCATTTACATTTAGTAGCGGCAATGGAAGTGTTACCGTAAATCCCACGGAATAGAATTGATCCTTTGACTCGAACTCGGACTGCAAGATTGGACCGATTTCCAAATCCGGCCAGCTATTACTTTTTTCTAGTGCATACTTGCTATTTGCCGACTGAAGTTCGAGCGATGCCAACTCAAGTTTGGGCCATGGAGTCGAAGCGCCCAATTCATCAAGCAATGTGTCCTGAACCTTTATCGGTTGGTAAGAGTCTTTTGCCGCAAGAGGAAGGCAGTCAAGGCCAAGTAAAAACTTAAGCTGTGTGGCCAACTGGTTTTCTTCATTAAGAAGGTCATTACTTTGGGCCTGATAACCCCCGATCACCATTTCAATAGTACTCAAAGCGACTTCCTCTTCAGGGCCACGGGTACCTCTCGCCTTAAAACGTGCGGCAATTTGCTCAAAAGACCGCAGGGTCTCAGCAAGAAGCGTCTTTTTTCGGCCTATCTGCCGCAGTTTATGAAAGATGATGAATGATTCAGAGATGAGGTGAGATTTCTGCACGCGACTTTGTAGTTGTGTCAGTTTGAGTTCGCTCTCAGCGGCCTCGACTCTTGCCGCCCGTTTTCCGCCTAATTCCAAGGTATGAACAATTTGCGTTTGTGTGCTAATGACTTTCTCTCCGAATTGATCACCTTGGATATATTGAAATGACAATTCGGGATTGGGCCTTTGAGATGCTTTTTCCCGTGCATACTTGAATATTTCGACCTGATATTCAAGTTCCTTTAATTGCGGAATTTGATTAGCACGTGCGAAGTAACTTTCTAACTTAAAGTCAAAACAGGCATTGCCATTTTTTTCTTCTGTCTCTTTGGCAAAGCTCATAAAACTTAAGGCCAGAAGAGCACACACAGTGATGTACTGAAACATTGGTACCTCTAAACATGGGTTTCGAGAAAAAATTAAGCGATTTTTAGCGAAGGCGGCTTGATATCCTGGAAGGAAATATCTTGAAGACTACAAGGGCTTAGATAATAAAAGGGAAGGCGCAAGAAAAGATCATTAGCACCACTCATTCTCATTTTAGAGCTGAGGTAAAAATTCGCTCCTGCATGATGGGAACATATGCCTGAACAATCTGAAGACTGGTCTTCTGGACTATTATTGCTATCTTGAGATTGGCCTTGATGCTCATAAGCTCCCAACGAAACTGAGTCTATTTTGCTTGCAGAACCACAGACTTCATCAATGTGGAAGCAATGCAATCCTACCAAGAATAATATCAGAAACGAGATCAAGATTCGCATAGTCCCTTGATTATACACATTTCTGCCCCTGGTCAAGTCAAAAAATGTCAATTCTATGTTTGGATTCAAAGCCAGTAAAAATTTCAAAAGAGCGACTCATGTACAAGCACTCGGTGTGGACCTGCTTTCTGTGGCCACAAATTATACGCCCCAAAGCGGAATGGACTCGACGCCTAAAATTACGGCATTAAAGTGCCAGGATTGTGTAGTGAACAACAATTCAACAGGGAGACAAGTCTATGAAAACGATTACAGTTTTGGGAATCCGAACTTTTGATGAGGAACTGGAGTGCAAATTACATCGGGGCCCGAGAATATAAATTCTCAAAAGGAGGTCGGATAAATGGCAGCAATTTTTCTTAAGGGCATTTCTTCTAATTTTTTCTCTTGCAAAACGGCGAGTCCATATATGTTACACCCTACACCAGACTACCCCATACTAAGGCATTACATAAAACCAAGAAACATGAGGCAGGCCACAATCGTACCCAAAGCAATTCGATAATATCCGAACAGGGCAAGTCCGCTTCTACTCAAGTATGCCACCATCCACTTGATGGCGATGATGGCCGAAACACAAGCCGTTGCCAAACCGACCAGAGGATTGATGATACCTAATGCTTGAATCATTTCCGGCCCATGTTTGAATGCCTCAAAGAGTGTGGCCGCGCTCAGGGTTATTAGGCCGAGCAAGAAGCTAAATTCGATGGCCGCAATCCCACTCAAACCAACTAAGGTGCCACCAAGAATGGTGACAAGACTTCGGCTGACACCTGGCCACATAGCAATGCATTGCAGACATCCAATAATGAGTGCTTTGGAAATTGTCAGATTTTCCAACTGTAGTCCGAGATTGCCATCGCGGGAAACAGTGGTTCGCCCTGCAACCAGCAAGATGGCGATTCCACCGATCAACCAAGCTGTTACAACTGGCCACATCCCAAAGAGGTGGCCTTTAATCACTTTTTCAAATAGAAGACCGATGATTGCGGCGGGAAGAAATGCTACCACTAGATTAAAGGCAAGATGTCGTCCGACCTGGTTACGACCAAAAACGCCGGCCAGCACCGTTCGCACACGTCCGGCATAGAGAAACAAAACCGCCAGTATTGCCCCCGATTGAATGCATATTTCGTAGGCCGTAATGGCAGCCGTGTTGTTTCCTATGGTATCGATTCCTAACAGGCGTTGGGTTAATAATAGATGTCCAGTCGAACTCACTGGAAGATATTCAGTGATTCCCTCCACCAATCCCATCAATAGTGCTTGTCCTGTTGTCATTTTTTACACTCCATAAAACGACCATATGGATTATTTTTTTTGCGAATATTGGATACTTTTTACTCTCTTTTTCTAGGCTATCATATTAGCGTCAAATCATAAGCAGCGATTAATTTTGGTCTGGTTTGGCCTGGTCACTCCATGAAAGGATGAAAAAAGATGATAAAGAAAAAGTCTAACCTTTTGTTTTTGTTCCTAAGTGGTTGTTAATAAAGACCTCTAAAAGGCCAGGTTAAAATCCCGTTGGGAGTACCAGTTATAAAAGCCCCTGATATCAGGGGCTTTTTTTTGCCTGGTCTGGTGTGGTCTGGTAACTTTGGATACGAACGCAACAACACGATTCAATTTTTCTTTCTTAAAGGTGCGTGGCCAGTGCACAGTGAGTTTTTTTTACTTCTCACTTTAGGTTTTATGGTCGGAATCCTTGGCACTTTGATCGGGGCCGGTGGCGGATTTATTATGGTGCCGGTGCTTTTGATTTTATACCCATCCTTAAACCCTGAAACACTTACAGGAATTTCTCTTGCCGTTGTTTGTTGCAACGCCATTTCTGGCTCTGTTGCTTATGCTTTCAAAGGCAGAATTGATTATCGATCCGCTATTATTTTTTCGCTGGCAGCAGCGCCAGGTTCAATTCTCGGGGCATATGCCACATCCTTGATTCCACGGCACAGTTTTGAATTTGGATTCGGAATTGTGATGATTGTAATTGCAATCTATTTATTTTTTGGTGGAAACGCGATTAAAAACACAGACCAAACGAAGATCAAACATCCAGTAAGAATTCTTATTGATCGAAAGGGGCATGAACACCTTATTTCCTACAACGCAAAGCTTGGAATCCTACTGAGCACAGTTGTGGGATTTATATCGAGTTTACTTGGAATCGGTGGAGGAATTATTCACGTTCCTGCTTTGGTGAGACTATTGGGTTTTCCCGTGCATATTGCAACGGCAACCTCTCATGCCATTTTGGCGGTCATGGCCTTCCTCGGTGTGATGGCGCACCTAATGAGAGGAGATTTAAACTCTGTAGCATCACAGATTTTAATACTGGCGTCTGCCGTAATGGTGGGCGCACAGCTTGGTGCCCACCTTTCAGATAAAGTTCACGGTTCCTGGATCATCAGGGCATTGGCAATAGCTCTCTTGTCTGTGGGAGTGAGATTTCTGGTAACGTAAGAATGATTCAAATAAACATGAAATTCCACTGCCGAGAAAAACGCTCCTGAGAAACTAAATACCGATGATTCAAGGACTTATTTGCATTGAGGCCGCCAAACATTGACGTTTTGATGTTGTTTATGCTTCCATCATTCCAAGGATACTTAGAATGATAAAAAAAGACGCCAAACAATCACTGTACGATTACGTTGCCCAAGTCGGTAAAGCTGTTTCTAGTCCTAAACGCCTTGAGATACTAGACACTCTTTCACAGAGTGAAAAAACTGTCGATGCTCTCGCCAGGCAAATTGGGATCAGCCTCAAATTGGCCAGTGCCCATCTGCAAGATTTAAAGGCAGTGTCGTTAGTGGAATCGCGACGCGACGGAAAATGCGTTTACTATCGTATCGCGGATTCTAATGTCACGACGTTTTGGGTGGGGTTAAGGACTCTTGCTGAAAAACGTCTATCCGCCATG
>MEPP01000018.1 GCA_001769855.1 Bdellovibrionales bacterium GWA2_49_15
TGGCTATTTGAGTCCGAGTGAGTATGCTCAACAAAACTGTTGTGCTGCTTAAAACAGTGTCCGGGAATTCGAGGGAACTTCATTATCTTCAATGGTGCACTCAAAACTGGTTGTACGATTCAATTTGAAGATATGGCCCAAGAGCGCCATGTGTTTAAGCTGGATGAAACGGGCAATGTCGCGTTGGTTCTTCCGCAGGGAAAAAATACACTGCGGAAAATAATCTGCTCTGATGTAGGCCCATATACCTATATGTTTAGCAACAACAGTTTTGTCAATGTCGGCGATGGTAATATTACTTACTTCGGGAAAATTGAAATTGATTGGAAAGTAGACGGAGGATTTAAATCCAGTCTGCTTTTTGGTGCGATTGGTGCCGCTCTTGATGCCAGCAAAGAGTCAAGCGAGGGCTCGGCTGTCATGAGGCTGCAAACGCGGGAACCGGCGAGTTCGGTGGTTCGGGATTTTGTTACACTTAATGGGAAGATTAAAAGGAGTAAGTTTAAGAAAGGGCTTTTGGAGTTAAGGGGAGAGTAGTTTTTATTCAAAACAAACAAATTCGCCCTGCGATGCGGATTAAATAATTTGGTTCGATGGTGTTCATCGCATAGTTCTTGGTCTGTTATTATCCATTAAAGGATCTCACTCCAGGGGGGGCTGACAGCAAAGGCAGCATTGATCAATCCTACGTGAGAGTAGGCCTGCGGAAAATTTCCCAATTGGTTTTTGCGCAAGGGGTGATAATGCTCGGAGAGCAGACCCAAATGGTTGCAGGCCTGGGTAGTATCTTTAAGAATGCTTATCGCCTCATCACGGTGGCCCAATCGGGCCAGCGCCTGCGCGATCCAAAATGAGCAAATGACAAAAGCTGAATCTGGTTTTCCAAAGTCATCATTTCTGATGTATCGATAAAAGAAAGAAGAAGCGGGTTTCGTTGTCCCAAGTGCCAAGTGTTTCTGAATATCTCGAAGTGTTGCGAGGCACAGCTTCTCATCCGGGAATCGTAAGATTGTCGCCAGAGAAAGTGCAGAATCGAAACTTATGTCGTTGGGACCATTACGAATCGAACCCTCTGCTGCCGCCTTTAAAACTGCAATAAGTGCGCGATCTCGTGCCTCTATTGGATCAAAGGTGAAATTGGGCATGTGATGAAAATTTTGAATACGTGAAATGCGCTCAAGTCCCGCCCAGCACATTAAATTTGTAAAGCTATGATCCTGCCATCCATTCCGCACTTCCCAAAGTCCTGCATCGGGTTGAGAAATGGAGCGCTCACAATGTCTGGCCAGATGTGCTAGGAGGTTCTCGTGGTCTTTAGTTCGAAGATGGACAAAACGTTCATCGAAATAAATGGGTGAGAGTGTGAGTACCATTTCGCCATAGACATCGTTTTGCACGTGTTCAGCCGCTTGATTGTTGGTGTGAACCGGCCCATATCCATTGTACCCATGCCAAAGTGGGTGTCGTGTTTCTGGCAAAGGAAGCTCTTGACTCAAAGTATATACGGGAGCCAGCCTTTCATGAGAATCTTCATGTTTCTGTGCTATACCAAGGAAGAACTTGAGAAATCCCTCCATCTCCTCGAAGTGACCCAGATTATGAAAGGCCGAAAGCACAAAATGTGAGTCTCTGAGCCAACAGTAGCGATAATCCCAGTTACGACCACTGCCAGGTTCTTCAGGGAGGCTGGTCGTAAGAGCAGCGAGAATGGCACCGGTGTCCTCGTAGCAATGGAGCTTTAGGGCCAGTGCCGACCGGATGGTTTCAGCTTGAAACATGCTGGGAATCGAGCAGTGCTTTACCCAGGTGTTCCAGTAATCTTTGGTTTGCTGAAAAAAACTTTCAGTCACTTGTACGATATCTTCCTCAATTGCAGAACTCCAAGTTAATCCAAGATAAAGTTTTTCTTTTAATGCGAAGGTAGTTTTTTCACATAGATAAGTAAGCGGCATACTGGTTGTGAGTCGTAAACAATCTCCACGGAATTCAAAGCGCACATGGCTATTTCCACGTATGGATTTTGCCTCCTCTTTATTCCAACCTGTAACTGGGTTGCAAGAAACTCGGATAAATGGAGAACCTGAAATCGGTTCGACGATCCGAAAAAGAGACATTGGGCGAAACATTCGCCCATATTGCTCAAACCGAGGACAAAAATCCGTAATTCTAAAATGCTCGCTGTTAGGGCCTCTGATATCGGTAATAAGAATATTGGTGTTGGCCAAATAATGTTGAGTCGTGCTCTCGGCGTGACCAGATGCTAGAGTGATTGAAAAGTGTCCGCCCTCATTGTCGAGTAGTTGTCCAAATACAGGGGGGCTATCTGGGCGGGGCAAACAAAGCCAATCAATTGAACCGTGTTTTGAAACAAGGGCAGAAATTTGGCAATTGCCGACTAAACCGTAAGAGTACATGCTGAAATCATACATTAGTTTGCTATAAAAGTAAAATATGCGTATGATTGAGGCATGAAATTTTCGCTACGTTTTATACTCCCTCTTATTATAGTGCTGGGTAGCATTGCTTATGGTCTTGTACCATTAGTGGATATGCTAACCTTGAAATGGTTTGTGCGCGATCTAGAAATGCGCTCACGATTGATCACTAATACCATGAATGAGCCGCTGGCCCAGCTTATCCTGACAAAATCTACGAGCAAGGTAACAAATTTTTTAAATCGCGCGATTCAAGACGAACGTCTTTTTGCATTGGGGTTTTGCGATGAGCAGAACACACTTCGTTTTAAAACACCGACTTTTCCAATAGCGCTTCAGTGTGACAATCAAGAACTAAAAAATGAAGGAAGGGGAGATCTTGTAAGTGAAAGCAAAGGTCTTTTGCACGTAGCAGTTCATCCCGTCGAATCAGAAGGACAACATATTGGGCGTCTGGTCATCGTGCATGATATGAGCTTTATTGAACGCAGAAGCGGTGATACGAAAAAATACGTTTTTTATTTGTTTGCAGGTCTTGCTGCCGTCATTTCCCTTCTTACGGTAGTTATTGCTCAGCTTAGTTTCCGGGGATTAGTATCCGGAATAAGGGCCCTTGTGAAAGGCGAGGGATTGTTACCACTCTCGCAGATCAAATCCCGAGAACTTTTGCCACTTGCCAAAGATCTGAGAGCATTGGTGCGTGACCTTGAGCAGGATCGACGTGTAAAAGATGAGGCACAGCTCACTTGGAATCCCCAGACCTTAAAAAATATTCTTCATGAAGATTTGGCCGGAGATGAGGTTTTGATCGTCTCAAACAGAGAGCCATATATCCATGTTAGAAGGGGTGATCAAATCGAAGTGCAAGTGCCGGCCAGTGGATTGGTTACTGCGCTTGAGCCGATCATGCGTGCATGTTCAGGCACCTGGATTGCCCATGGAAGTGGCTCGGCGGATCGGGATGTCGTCGATAAGAAAGATCATATTCGTGTTCCGCCTGAGCAGCCTGTGTATCAAATTCGTCGGGTCTGGCTCTCGAAGGAGCAGGAAGCTGGATATTATTATGGTTTTGCTAATGAGGGATTGTGGCCATTGTGCCATATCGCACACACAAGGCCAACGTTCAGATCTTCAGACTGGAAACAATACGTAGAGGTGAATGAAAAGTTCGCAAAGGCGGTCATCGAGGAGGCAAAAACGGACGATCCCGTGATTTTGGTACAAGATTATCACTTTGCGCTGTTACCGAAACTCATTCGAGAAAAGCTTCCAAACGCTACGATAATAACTTTCTGGCACATTCCCTGGCCGAATCCTGAGGCATTCGCTATTTGTCCTTGGCGAGAAGAAATTCTTGCGGGGCTACTAGGAAGCAGTATTATTGGATTTCATACCCGGTTCCATTGCAACAACTTTATTGATACTGTCGATCGTTTTTTAGAAGCGAGGATTAACCGTGAAACATCGACCATCTCCCATGGTGGAAAATTGGCAGCGGTTAGAAGCTACCCGATCTCTATTGAGTGGCCTCCTGTTTGGCTCAAAAAACAGAAATCAATTGCGGACTGTCGTAAAGATATCCGTACCATTAACAACGCGGATCAGGAGCGTTTGCTTGGTATCGGAATAGATCGCTTAGATTACACCAAAGGTATCATTGAACGATTTATGGCAGTCGAGCGACTTTTAGAGCTGCACCCAGAGTTAATTGGAAAATTTACCTTCATCCAGATTGCCGCTCCTAGCAGATCGAGTATTGAGCAGTATCAACATTTTGAGGCCCAGGTACGATCTCTCGCGACACAAATCAATCAGCGCTTCGGTTCTGAGGGATATCAGCCAATCTGTCTGAAGATCGAGCATCATACACCTGAACAGGTATTCAAATATTATCGGGCCGCTGACGTGTGTATGGTGACAAGCCTTCACGATGGCATGAATCTTGTGGCCAAGGAGTTTGTGGCGGCCCGTGACGATGAGCGAGGCGTATTGATTTTAAGTCAATTTACCGGCGCCTCTCGTGAATTGCTTGAGGCCCTTGTCGTCAATCCCTATAATATTGATCAATGTGCGTCAGCACTTCAGGTAGCACTTGCGATGCCCGTCAATGAACAGAAGGATCGGATGCGAAGTATGCGCGGGCTAATCCAAGAATTCAACGTATACCGTTGGGCGGGAAGAATGCTTATGGATGCTGCTCGGATGCGGCAGAGACAGAGACTCTTGGGACGCATTCGCTTGAGTGAGTCTTCACTCCAAGAGGGAACAGAGCTATGAAATATCTATTCTCTGAAATGGGGGAACAAGTAGTTGAATCGCTATCCTTTACGCGTACTCTCTATGCCTTTGATTTTGATGGAACACTTGTGCCAATTGTTGCCAGTCCTGAGTTAGTACGGATTTCGCGTGAAACGGAAAAACTTTTACATGAACTGGCTTCCTGCGCCGCTGTTCTTATCATTTCTGGTCGATCAGTGGCAGATTTGAGTACCCACATTACACTCGGACGTAAATATCTAATTGGAAATCACGGTCTGGAGGGTTTAGGGGGCAATAAGGAGACCATCGCAAAGTGCGAAGCAGTTTGTAGTAAGTGGCTGAATCAACTTCAGCGTGGCTGGGATGCACTTAAGAGCGATACGGGTACGTTTATTGAGAATAAAAAATACTCTCTGGCCCTGCATTATAGGAAATCGAGAAATAAGAAGAATGCACGTCTTGAATTATTCTCTCTTATCGAAAAACTTCAACCTCCCCCGCGTGTCATCTTGGGAAAATGCGTGATGAATCTGATTCCTGCTGGAGGCCCACATAAAGGTGTTGCTCTGCTTGAGGCGATGATGAAACTTAATTTGAAGTGCGCGTTTTATATAGGTGATGACGACACTGATGAGGACGTTTTTACTTTGCCAGACAATCGAATTATTACCGTACGTGTAGGGCGTCGTAGCACCTCGCAAGCACAGTTCTTTTTAAAGCGGCAAAGTGAGATTAATAAACTTCTGCGAAATTTAATAAAAATAAATCAAAAATCAACGTTACACGCAGGAGTATGAATGGATTCTGAAATAGCGCAGCTTGTGAAAGTAAATATGGCATTTCACAATCTTAATAAATCAGCTGAAGGCAAGCTCGGGCTAAGCTTGGTTCAGTATTATTTCCTCGTAACTTTAAGAGACATGCCTGGCTGTTCCCCCCAGAGACTGGCCACTGCGATCGGTATGCACCCGAGTACAATGAGTCAAAGTTTAAAACGTTTGGTAAAAAAGGAAGCTGTTTTTGTGGGGGATGATCCCAAGGATGCAAGAAAAAAAATTTTGAGTATGACCCGAGCAGGTAATCATCTACTAATCAAGTTTTCACGGGGAATCGGAGAATTATTGAGCACCAGAGAATTTGAGAAGTATTTTATCTTTGTAAGACTAGGTAAAGGCTAGAAGACTAGAGAAGACTAGGTACGTGATTCTTTTTAAGAACAGCGCGCATCCTATTCTCCGTTGTGGTCTCAGAACTCGTCTTAAAATAATCATTTCAAGGAGAGAAGAAACCTTTTGCGAGCTGCTGGAACCTTCCTAGTAAAAAGTGCGTTCTCATAAATTACTAATACAGGAGTTCTCACCATTCCGAATTTTGCTTCTGAAGCATCTTCTCAAAGTAAATACTTGCGGAAGTGAGTTTTTTCACTTCCTTTACAGAATAACCAAGGTTGGAAAAATTTATAACACCGTTCACTGCGTGACAATTTGTGCAGGTCAATGCTTTTGATTTCGTCGTTACGAGATGATTGCTCCCAAAATATACAATCTGCCAGCCTGGGATCGGTTGATAATTTTTCAATCCCAAAATTTTTGCTGCTGAGGCAACCCCCGCTAGTGCATTTCCTGTTGCCATTGGTGGTGCAAAATCCATAGAAAGAAGGTCGTCGGTCCTTTTATCAAAAAAGGCTTTGCCTTCAAAAATTTTAAAGGGGTAAATTTTGCTTTTCTTATCAGCGCGACTTCCCTTTGGACCAATAAAATGAGCTGTGTTCTTTACTGTTTTGTTGTACCAAGCATAGACAGGAACGGTCTCGTTTGCTTCTCTTTTTAGTGTGCTGGGTTCGAAAAACATATCGTCCTTTTTTTCCCATTTAGTAAAATCTTTCGCCACGGCTCCGCCTGTCCGAGGAATATGACAGGTCTGACACGCGATACGGGCGGTATGGCGATTGTAGTCAGCGTCTTTGTGGGGCCCCTCAGTGTGGCAGTCTGCACAACCAATGCGAACGCCGTCATTGGCCCAATTGTTGGGATCATAACCCGTTGGCATTTTGTGATTCTTCGCCTGATGACAGTCGACACACACCATGTTGTGGGCCGCATGAACATCAGTTTCTTTGGTAAAAGAAAAACCTCTTTTCACTAAAACACCACCACCCGCCGATTCATGGCAGATCATGCAATTCTTGACTGTGGGTCTGCCTATCGAGAGTGCTGCTTTAGTTGTTCTATCCTGGCCAATGACGATACGGCCGGATTCATCTTTATAAGGCTTGCGTAGTCTGTAATCATAATCGGTAGAGTGACAGATCAAACAGTCAATGGCCTTCTCTGCCTCCGGGCCAGTGCTGGCCACATCGCTTAAGTGATTTCCTGGATGACAGGTATTGCATCCGGTAAACTTAGTTTTCCCCACTTCATTTGGCGGAATTTCTTTGAGATCATTGACCGTATCGTTGCCATTGCACATCGTGTAGATACGGTTAAGCATTCCATACTCTTTTTCTGGATCGATGCCATCTACGTTAGTCACTTTGGAAGAATGTTTCCAGTGAACGGTGGAAAGAAATTCCTTGGCCTTACCGGGGTGGCACTCTTCGCAACTTTCTGGTCCTTTATATCCATCCTTCTCTAGTTTGGCCCTTCCCCCGTGGACTTTGTCAGCAGCAAAGGAATCCGATGCGATACATAGAAAAGCAAATACGACTATCAAGTTACAAAAAGTGCTCATAGCGTTCCCCTGAGAAGCTGTTAGCAACCAGCTGTTTTTCGAAAATACGTGCTGATGTTCTTTCCATCTTTTTCTTCATACTTGCAGCGAATCTCATCTCCTTCATTGATGCGATGATCTTTAAATTTATCAAGGGTAAGATCATCGTTGATGATGATCGGAACCTGCTTGTCTGTTTTCGTGTCTTTAAGAATCGCCGTTGCAGTTTTGGCATCTTTGCCGGTGATCTCAATTTTAGTAATCACGCCTACCATTTTTACTTCTTCGCTTATTGCTAAGAAAGAGAAGGACAACAAAAGTGCGATTAAAGAAAGTATTGCGAATCTTTTCATACACATCTCCTGATTAAAATTTAACTTCAAAGGTTCCGTAAATGTTATGCGCAGTTTTTAGGGGAGTCATAAGTTGCATATCTGTTGCTGCGAGATCGTCAATTTTCTTTGGCGCTCCAACCCAATTATTGCTGCCGGTGTACTCGAAGTTATAGTACTGATAACCGAGCTTAAAAAAGGCCTTGGAGTGATAGGAAGAAAGCGGTTTAAATCCGAGTTCCTGAATAATGTAGGTTTCATAAACATCACCACGGACACCGGCCTTGCTGGTCCACATGTCATCTGCTGCGGGAGCAAAGGTAATCCAGTTTTTAGTGCCACGATTATATTCGAAACCAAGCTTGGTGAGTGAAGCCAAGTCGTAGCGCATGCCAAGATATACCGCTTCGCCAGTTTTATTTGAGGGGGCTTCAGGATTCAAGAAAGAACCGGTCAAGAGTCCCTGGAAGCCAGCGTTGCCGGAGACATTATTATTTGCACGAGTACGGCTCATGGCGATTTCAGCAAAGAGATTGAGAGTTCCCGGACCGACATTTTTGAGAGTACTCAAGACACCTGTACCAAACCAATCGATGCTGCCAAGTTGTACTGAAGGGGAGGTATTGCCAAAATATGTGCCATCCATTGTGGGGAAGTCAAAAATATTGCTGCCACGATTCCACTGTAAGTGAATGCGCAGCGGATCTGTATCTACTGGGACAATGGCAACTCCTATCATGTCGGTATCTTTTAAGGAATTTCCCGTGGGTTTACTGATGCCGGATTCATAACCCCTTCCGTAGCAAAATTTTGCGTAGGCACCAGGAAGTTTATCGATATCAGGTGCTATGCCGACAGTCATTCCATCGAAAGCATAATCCACAAGAAGTGCAGGGGTGCCACCGTTCCCAGGAGCAGGGTTGTTAAGTTTTAAATGGGTGGGAGAACCATTGGTTGAAGGACGACGGCCTACTGAAAACCACAGCGGCTGTTCAGCAATGTTAGACCATGTGGCATAAGCTCGGTCGATGCTTAAACCGCTTGAAGAGGGGACATGTCCGGTTGTTCCGTCAAAAACTCCGACGCGATCAGCGAAGAAGGGCGGATTACCACTTCCTGTTACTGCCTGATCGTCATTCACACCAAAAGTTTTGTAGGCAACTAGTCGGGCGTTAACAGTAACATCTTTCGTTGCTTTCGCGTGTAGATCAAAACCAGCACGGTTTGTATAGAGCGTTTCATTTTTAGGTTTATAGGCCGCCACTTGCTGGGCGGCAGCTCCCATACCCGCAAGCATTGCTGCATTATTCGCCAAAAAATTTTTTGACTCAGCATAACCACTTACCAGTTTCATATTTTTGGCGAATGTATTGAAGCCAGAAACATTCGCTTGAGTATTGCCCGCTACATCGGCTGCTACCGCATTAGCGTAGGCATTGTCAAAAGTCATGTTCGCATTGGTATAAACTTTGGATTCGGCACCAAGGCCATCTACTCTAAATCGGAAGTCCCCGCCGATCATGAGCCAGGTATCCATAGATCTTTCACTTTTTGTTTTCAAGCTATTGATTTCTACGTTAAGCGCTTCAATCTTTTTTTCCAGCTCTTGCTCTGAAGAAAAAACAGCGTGAGGAAGCGAGATGCCGACAGAGAGACTACAGAGAAGAAGCGATGATTTAATAATTTTCATTTGGACTCCTATGAAATGACATAAGTTGCATAGTTAACTAACAATGCAACTGACAAGGATCACTGTCAACCCCATAAAAATCATGTTCCCGATCGTAATGTTTGAGCGTTAAGGTAAAGCTCGGCACATCTAGAAAGACTTTTCTTCTGCTTGCTAACAAAGTACGATATTGGTCATGGAAAAAAATGATTGTTGTGTAGTCGGAGAATTTTTCAAACTTTTTTCAAACCCACTGCGGTTGCGCATTCTTTGCGCTTTATCTGAGGGGGTGAAAACAGCGACGGATCTCACCAAAGAACTTAATGTCAGCAAACACAATCTTTCGCAACAACTTAAAGTCCTTAACCTCGTGAACATAGTTGCTTTTGAAAAGAAAGGCCGTTTTATTTATTGCTCGATCGTAGATAAAGAACTTCTTCACTTATTTAAAAATATAAGCTCTCACAGAAGTTTAAAGCAATTTAAAAAACGTGGCAAATAATGGGAATAATGGGTACGAATAATGCGAATAATGGGTACGTGATACTTTCCAGGAACTGCGCGCATACTGCTTGTATCGACGACAATTTTTGCAAAAACCACTCCGCAACGGAAGTGCGATGTGTGTAATGACGGATTTGGGTTTTATTCACAGTCGTAAACGAAATAGCTGATGCACTTGTTACCATCTTTATCTTATGGATAAGAAATTATTGCAAGGGCCTGTACTTAACCTTTCTGATTATTGGCCAAATCGTGATCTTTTTCGAAGGTCAAAATAGAATCGAAAAGATGTTGCTCAACCTGACTTCAACCCTGACGTCCCTGCACGGCTGCTTCGCATTTCGCAGGGAGAGCGTGGCTGAAATGTTTGGTTTTTCGAATGTCCAGCGCACTTTTATTTAAAAATATTGCATCAAGGGCATTGTGGCCCTAGACTACTTATGACATGAGACAATTTAGAATCTCCACATTTATCGCATTATTCTTTCTTGGATTTTATAGTTTCCAAACGGTAGCGCAAGTCGCGCACATGGCTCAACATGCGACACTACATGTACAGTCGTCCGAGAAATCGGCCAGTCAACAAATCAATACTACACATACCAAGGCCCATGAATGTCCTTATTGTTCTTTCTTTAAGGAACACAGTGCCAAAATAATTTTTGCGACGTCTTTGGCCATAATTTTTGAAAATCTACCTGATTTAGTTGTGGTTACGAATTCATTTCTCGATGAGACAGTTTTAATTTTTCATTCTGCGCGTGCTCCTCCCGCCGTTGCCTAAATTCGTTTAAATTTATCATTTCTTTTTATTTTAAGGATTTTATGAATAGTTTTAATCAAACTGTAGTATTTGTTATGTTAACAGTTTTGCTCTTGGCGTCTCCTGCCTGGTCTCAAAGTGCAAAAGGTAAAGTCTTTAATCCCGACATGAGTGCCAATTTTTTAGGTTTGTTCCAGCGGGGCACGGCCCTCACTGATGATCGAACAGAAGTACCTCATAATGGCTTTTCTCTTCAAGAAGCCGAGTTGCAATTTACCTCCGATGTGGATGCTTACTTCAAGGCCGTGGCCCTGCTTGGGATTGCACAGGAGGCGGGAACGACTGAATACGGAATAGACCCCGAAGAGGTCTATCTTGAAACCATCTCTTTACCGAATGTGGCCATTAAGGCCGGACAATTCAAGATGGCCGTAGGCAAACACAATCTTCTCCACAGCCATGCTTATCCCTTTTTAGATGCTCCACTGATTCATCAGGAACTTTTGGGCGATGAAGGGTTAACTGAAACTGGGGTTTCCGCTGCGGTTCTTTTTCCTTTCAGCTGGTTCTCTGAATTAACTCTACAGGCCTTAAGTTTATCCAATGAAAATTTGTTCGCCAGTCCCAGCAGTAGTCAAACTGGTTCTTTGGCCCATCTTAAGAATCTCTGGGACCTGACTGAGAACCTGACGCTGGAGCTTGGTCTTTCAGGCGTCACGGGGAAAAATCATTTCGACAAAACAAGTACAGTCTTGGCAGGCGACCTAACTTTCAAGTGGCGTCCTGCTGAGGGCGGAAAATATCAAGCTTTCATCTGGTCGAGTGAGTTTCTAGACGGCAATCGCAAGGGGCTGACAGATGAAGTAACTGGCGACCCGGCGGAACATTTAGGTGGCATGGCGACTTGGATTCAATATCAATTTGCCGCTCGCTGGTGGATTCAAGCACGCTATGAGGAGTTGGGGCTCCCACATCCAGCCAGCATTCCCTCAGAAAAGAAGCAAAGTGCCCTGATTGGTTTCTATCCCTCAGAATTTTCCGGTTTCAGATTTCAGTATGATCATTTGAAAACACAAGGTGTTGCGGATGATGATCATACATTTTCTCTTCAATACAACATTAGCATTGGTGCCCATCCCGCCCATGCTTACTAAGGAAGCAAATATATGAAAACATGCTACATATTCACCGTACTTTTTTTAACCACCTGGTCGTGCATCACCCATGCCAAACTTAGTGTTGTCACGACTACCACAGACCTTCGCGCCCTTACTGCAGAAGTAGGGGGAGAATTCATCACCGTCGATAGCATTGCCAAAGGCACGCAAGACCCGCACTACATTGAAGCCAAACCTTCTTTCATGATCAAAGTGAATCGGGCAGATTTGCTCGTTTCCATTGGGCTTGAATTGGAAATTGGCTGGCTACCCAATATTATTCAAGGGGCCAGAAATCCAAAAGTCCAAAAATGGCAAAGGGGTAATTTAGAAGTTGGCCCGATGGTTGAACCACTTGAAGTACCAACAGGAAATATTTCTCGTGCTCTCGGCGATGTTCACCCGGACGGCAATCCTCATGTGACGCTTGATCCAATAAGAGCGGGGCAAATCGCTCTCTTCATTGCTGAACGTCTTGGTGAACTCGATTCTGAGCATAAAGAGACTTTTGTAAAAAATGCTCAAGCAATACAAACACGATTACAGGAAAAAACTAAAGTCTGGCAGAATAAAATCGATCACTCTGGAATAAAAAAGATTGTCACCTATCATAAAACATTGACCTATTTTCTGAATCGCTTTCATCTGGAAAATCCTGCTATCTTAGAACCGAAACCTGGGATACCTCCCACTAGTGGACATATCATGGCGGTCATCCAACTGATTAAAGAACAGAAAATTTCCTTGATTCTAGTTGAGAATTTCTTTGATCCGACGGTTACGGAAAAGATTAAAAATAACGTGCCAACAATTCGTTCGGCCACTGTTGCCGTTGCGGTAGACGGAGCGCCAAATATTGCAACTATTGATGAACTTTTTGAAACCCTTATCAATACAGTGTGTGGGCGGTAGTTATGCCAATTTCTGAAGTTATTACCTTTCTTGCGGCCCCTTTTGTGATGTGTCTCCTCTTGGCCGGTATCCACTGCTATCTGGGGTTGCACGTCCTGGCCCGAGGAGTGATTTTCGTTGATCTAAGTCTTGCCCAGGTCGCGGCCTTTGGTGCCACCGTCGCGATATTTTTTGGCCTTGATCATCATTCACCAGGAACATATTTTATCTCTCTGGCAAGCACACTCGGGGCCGCGGCGCTCTTTGCCTTTGCCAGACGACACGAAAAATTATTTTCTCAAGAGGCGGTTATTGGGATTGTCTATGCACTTGCTTCTGCCGCCGTCGTTCTGGTGGTGGACAAAATCGCTCACGGCGCCGAGCACATCAAAGACATTCTCGTGGGGCAAGTGCTGTGGGTAAGCTGGCATGATGTCATCAAAACGGCATGCATCTATTGTGTGGTGGCAATTGTTCATTACATTTTTAGGAAGCAAATAATTGCTGCCTCATTTGAAGCCAACTCCCAGAAGACTGCATTTTGGGATTTTCTATTTTATGCCCTATTTGGTGTCGTCATCACTTCGTCTGTAAGCATGGCAGGAGTCTTACAGGTGTTTGCCTACTTAATTGTGCCGGCAGTGGTTGGAAGTTTGTTCTTTACCACGATCCGTGCGCGTCTGATCTTCGGTTGGATCTTCGGTCTTATTTTAAGTTTAATTGGGATTATACTGGGCCACGTTTTCGATTTGCCAGTAGGCGCGCTTATCGTGGTTTGCTTTGCTTTGGTTCCTGTGATTCTGCTTTTGCTTTCACCAGTGCTGAGAAGAAAAAAGTTCGCTGCCGATACAAAAAATTGCGTTTGAATCAAAAGTAACCAGACCAACTTTACTTGAGTCGTTTTGTCTGTTTATTCGGATGCAGTGCCAGGTTTTTTCTTCAGCTCTTTTAAAATTTCATTTTCAAAATGTATAATTTTGGCCTTCTCGATGCGTGTTATGCGCTGAAAAACCTGTTTGAACCCTGTCTTCATCCACTGCAACTGCGTAGCATATTGAGAACAATATTTGCACATCATCAGATGCATTTTGAGTTCCAGCTTTTTCCCCCATGAAAGGTCTTCATCAGAACTCAAAGATCGTACAATTTCCTTACATGACAGCATATGTTACCCTTTGGACACCTGAAGGCTCGGCCTTCAAGGCCTCGCTTTTCCCTCGATACATTCTCTCAGGCGATTTCGTGCTCGAAACAGGAGAACCCCTAGATTAGTGACAGTGACATTCAAAATATTGCAAATATCCGGGGAATCGTGATCGTCTATTTCCTTAAGGCAAAAGGCCATTCGTTGTGTGAGAGGAAGGCCATCCAAGCAATGCTCAATCAACTTCATGTTTTCAGTTGCTAAGATAAAACTTTCAGGGTCGATAGGTGGTTTAGTCCATTTACCATTTTCATCAAAACGAGCTTCAACCACATCTTCTATGGGGTCATGGTTATGAGATTTTTTCTGCTCCCTCCGTTGTTCAGAGGCCTTGTTGTAGAGGATGCCAAACAGGAAAGTGCGAACGTGAGACTTCGCTTCAAATTTTGGGACGACATCATAGAAAGTCACCCAAACACTCTGCACAATTTCTCGGGCGATATTTGAATCAAAACCTAGCCCGAGGGCCCCTTTATACAAATGCTCCGTATAGGCCCGCACGACGGATTCGATCGCATCTGGATCGCGGTTTGTTAATCGCCCTACAAACACACTCGATCGAAAATCTATTGAGTTTTCTTGTCCCATAATTTTACTCGGAAATTCTTTTGTTTAGATATAAACATAACCCAAAAAAAGCATCTAAACAATACTCGTATTGATGCCTCGAAGAGTCCTTAAAAAATCTGGCGAGAGTCGTGGCATGAGCTTGGTAACACGTTTTATGTGGGGCGGGAGAATTTTTTCAAACAAGCGTTCTCCTTTCCGTGTCAGTTCCACGAGTTCTCGCCCGCCTCTTTCGCCTGTGGGAAGTGTCGTGGTTAGATGATCTGTCTCAAGGCGACGTAGAAAAGTGGAGATATTACCACGGGTCACACAGAGCCTTTGAGCAATATCAGATGCAGATAACGGGCCATAAAAATAGACCAAAAACAGAATTTGAAAGCGTGAGATAGAGCAGTTTTCCTTCAGCAGCTCACGTTCTAATGTACGATATATCTTTTGAAATGATGCCATAAGCACTCGCCAGCTTTCAACCTCCGGGAGTTTCAGTAGGTCATCAAGTTCGTGCTTTTTTTCACGTTCTCGGGCCCGAACTACTTTTGGGGGCGAAATGGTCTTTGATCTTTTCAAGTGTTCCGTTCCTCTCTTTACACATCATTGTCGATGAAATCGTACTTTGAACAACTTCCCCATGCAAGAGACATGAAGTTTCAAATACGGATTCTGCCTGCTATTCTTTCCGCCTCTTTTAATTTTTTAAAAACAGTTTCTTCGATCTCTGCTATTTGCTCTTTATCTACACGCATCGTTTTGGCAAATAATGATTTTACCCTATGCTTCATGATCGTAAGATGAGTGGCATAGCTTGAGCAGTGTTGGCACATCAGAAGGTGCATTTTAAGCTCAGCCTTTTTCATTAATGAAAGGCTTTCACCCGAATTTAAAATATGCACAATCTCTTTACAAGGCAGCACTACTTATTCTCCATTAAGTGACCAATCGTAATCGAGATAACTTATATTAGCTTCCCTGATTACTTTCTTTTCATCAGGCGTCCTTCCCATTCGAGCGGCGACAAAAGATTGCACTGAACTCTCTCCATTTTTAAAATCAGCACCGTACCACTTAAAAATAGTCGAAAGATGAAGTTCAGAGGAATCAACAATAAAGCGATTGGAACTGGAATTATTAAGGAAACCATAAGTGGCATCTTCTAATTGTTCATTTAATCTCTTTGCAATATAGGCCTCTCTCCTTAGGGCCGGACAGCTTTTCGATGCACAGTTTACGGCAAAATGAATGCGGGGATCGTTGAATTTTTTAAGCCTCGAACGCAAAGATGGCTCAAGTTCTTGCACTGCCTTTACATCCTGGCGAATCAACCCCTGTTCAATATTATCCAAGTTACGTTTTGCACCAAGAAGTGTAAAAAAGTGTTTTTTCCAGGGACTGGAAAACAAACTTCCAATCTCCTTGATCGACTTGACGGGATAATGGTCTAAGATTAATTTAACCGTAAAGGCATTGTAGGCATTAATAAGGAAAGCAAGTTGTTCTTCGCGATTAAAAACGTGAAAACTGGACTGTGTTACGGATTCCAGTTCCTTTAAATATAACTCAAATTCTGATGATGAGTTGACCAGTTTGCCATAGGCCATCTGAGTTCCGTGTTCTTGGCTAGAAATATATTTTTTAAGAATACTGGTCCAACTTGAATGATTATGATCAAAGTGATGTATTTCTTTAGCATGGGAACTTTCAAGTTCCGTGGCAAAACTTGAAGTAAGAACAACAAGGATTATCCCGCACAAGAGTGGTTTCATCATCATAAATTGGTTCATCGGTCATCCCCTTTAATTTTCTTCTTAGCTATTAGTGAAGGTAGGCATGTTATTCTTACAAAACGCTTGTAACTGCCTGAAAAAAGGACTGATTGAAAAAAAATGCATCTGCTGTGTAATAAAATGCGGCCTCACCTCACTTACCAGTTGAAGGCAATTTTTTTAAAAGGGGTAATAGGGCATGCAAAGGTCACTCATCTTCAAGATAATCACTTTCGCACTTCTCGTGACCCTCATCGCTCTCTTCTGGGTGTTTAGGCTAGATCGCTTTTTTACCTTGGATAATTTGAAAATCAGCAGGGAGGCCTTGCGTCAGTATTATCAGATACGGCCCGTCTTTGTGATCGCAAGCTATTTCACTGTCTATGTCGTATCAACCGCCCTTTCTTTGCCAGGAGCAACGATCCTAACTCTGGCCGGAGGTGCAATTTTTGGTCTTTGGACAGGCACCCTCATTGTTTCTATTGCCAGCACATTGGGCGCAACAGCTGCGTTTTTAATGTCGCGCTTTTTACTCCATGATTTTGTTCAAAAACGTTTTGCGGACAAGCTTGCTTCTTTTAATGCTGGAGTTAAGAAGGATGGGGTCTTCTATCTATTTTCGTTGCGCCTGGTTCCTGTTTTCCCTTTTTTCCTGATCAACCTTGTAATGGGATTAACTGCCATTCCCGTCAAGACGTTCTTTTTTATCAGTCAGCTTGGGATGCTCGCCGGGACCTTTGCCTACGTCAATGCGGGGACACGTTTAAGTAAAATAGATTCACTTAAAGGGATTCTTTCCTTTGAAGTACTATCGGCCTTTGCCTTTATTGGCATTCTTCCCCTCCTATCTAAATTCATGATTGATTTTTATCGCTCTCAAAAGGTCTTGCGCCACTTCCAAAGGCCCAAAATCTTCGAATACAATGTGGTTGTCATCGGTGCAGGTTCCGCAGGCCTGGTGGCTTCCTACTTCGCTTCTGCTGTCAAGGCCAAAGTTGCCTTAGTCGAGAAGCATAGAATGGGTGGAGACTGCTTAAATACCGGCTGTGTCCCAAGTAAGGCCCTTATTCGCTCTGCCAAAATTGTTTCCAATATTCGCCATGCAACTGACTTTGGGTTAAACGAGATTAAACCAGAATTCGATTTTGCCAGAATCATGGAGCGAGTTCAGAGAGTTGTGAGAACTGTTGCCCCCCATGACTCGACTGAACGCTACTCTAAATTGGGAGTAGAATGTTTTCAGGGTGACGCGAAGATTATTTCGCCCTATGAAGTCAAAGTCGGCGAGGAAATTCTTACCGCACGAAATATTATTGTGGCCACAGGTGCCAGTCCCTTGGTGCCACCGATCCCAGGACTAAACGATATTACCTATCTAACCAGCGACACGATCTGGAATTTACGTCAGCTTCCCAAAAAATTTCTTATCTTGGGTGGTGGCCCAATTGGTTGCGAGTTGGCCCAGGCGTTTGCTCGCTTTGGATCGGAAGTGCATATCGTGGAGATGGCCCCACGGCTCATGATCCGTGAAGATGCCGATGTGTCTGAACATATTACCCAACGTTTTACCAATGATGGAATTACCGTTCATGTGGGAACGAAGGCAAAAGGGGTTAGGCGTGACGGAGAAACAAAATATTTATTGTGTGAGAAAAATGGGAATGAAACACGCATAGAGTTTGATGAAATTCTTTTGGCCTTGGGACGAAAAGCGAATGTAAGTGGTTTTGGCTTGGCAGAATTGGGGGTTGAAATTTCCACGCGCGGAACCATCGACCATGATGAATTCTTGAGAACAAATTACCCCAATATTTACGTGTGTGGAGATGTTGCGGGCCCATATCAATTTACTCACACCGCCGCCCATCAGGCTTGGTATGCCATGGTTAATGCACTTTTTGCTCCCTTTAAGAAATTTAAAGTTGATTACCGTGTGATTCCATGGTGCACCTTTACAGACCCCGAAGTGGCACGTGTGGGAGTGAACGAACAAGAGGCCAAGGAAAAGGGGATTGCTTGTCAGGTGTCGAAGTATGCGATCGATGATCTCGATCGAGCCATTGCCGAAGACCAGGCCTATGGTTTTGTGAAGGTCCTCACGATTCTGGGTACAGATAAAATCTTAGGCGTAACCATCGTTGGCCCCCATGCAGGTGACATCATTGCTGAATATGTGGTTGCTATGAAACACGGTATCGGTATGAACAAGATTCTCGGGACGATTCACATTTATCCAACCTTTGCCGAGGCCAACAAATACGTAGCGGGAGTTTGGAAACGGGCAAATGCTCCTCAGTTTGCACTAAACATGCTTGCACGTTTTCATGCGTGGCGAAGAGGAAATGCAAAGGGGATTGTATGATAAATGAGTTAATTTTTCCATTCACACAGATGTTGGGGAAAAATAATCTAGAACTCACTCGCAACCCAACAGAGATTTTACAAATTAATGTGGGCAAGCTGTGCAATCAGGTTTGTCATCATTGTCATGTGGAAGCAGGGCCAAACCGCACGGAAATAATGACTAAAAGTGTCGTCAATCGCCTGTTAGAACTTTTGGCCGGGAGTCGCAGTATTCACACAGTGGATTTAACCGGCGGGGCCCCAGAATTGAATCCCCATTTCAGGACGTTAGTGAGGGAATGTCGCAAGCTCAACAAAAAGGTTATCAATCGATGTAACTTGACCGTGCTTTTTGAAGATGGCCAGGAGGATACGGCCGGTTTTTTACGGGAGCATCGAGTCCATGTGGTGGCCTCGCTTCCCTGCTATTCAAAAGAAAACTTGGAAAAGCAACGCGGGGACGGAGTGTTCGATAAGAGCATCCGCGCACTTCGGATGCTCAATAGTCTAGGATACGGACTAAGAGAGGAGGCACCGCTGTTGGATCTTGTCTACAATCCGCTAGGGGCGTTTCTGCCACCCACTCAGGAGACACTTGAGAATAAATATAAAGAAGAGCTGCGAAATCTTTTTGGCATCGAATTTAATCACCTTTACACCATTACCAATATGCCGATTAAGCGTTTTCTGCGAGAGCTTGAAAGAGCAGGAAAATTACAAAAATATATGGAATTACTCCTTGCCAATTTTAATCCTAAGGCCGCTTTAGGAGTTATGTGTCGCTCACTTATCTCTGTGAGCTGGGATGGGAAAATCTTTGACTGTGACTTTAATCAGATGTTGGACCTTCCCCTTGTTGGAGTGACCAAAACTATCTGGGACATCAAAAGCTTTGCGGAAATTGAGATGAAACCTATTGCTCTAGGCAATCACTGCTATGGCTGTACAGCAGGAGCAGGAAGCTCTTGCAGTGGCACGGTAGCGAAATAATAAAAGAAAGTGGAGGTGTATATGGCCAAAAATAATGATAACCCGATTGAAAGTGTCAAAGAGTATTATGGCGACGTTTTGAAATCAACTAAGGACCTAAAGACGAGTGCCTGTTGTGTTAACGGTGCTCCTCCTGCGCGAATTCGCGCCATTTTAAAAGACATTCACCCAGAAGTTTTAGATAAGTTTTATGGTTGCGGTTCGCCTATTCCACCAGCGTTGGAGGGCAAAACTGTCCTTGATCTCGGCTCAGGAACAGGAAGGGATTGTTTTATTCTCTCCAAGCTTGTAGGAGGCACAGGCAAAGTCATTGGTGTTGATATGACTCAAAACCAGATTGATACCGCTAACAAGCACCTTGATTTTCATACCAAGCAATGGGGGTATGCTCGGCCTAATGTGGTTTTTCGTCAGGGATATATCGAAGATTTGGAAAGTGTTGGGATTAAAAATGAATCCGTCGATATTGTAATCTCAAACTGTGTTCTCAATCTTTCACCTAATAAGGAACGAGTATTTGCGGAAATATTTCGCGTCTTAAAGCCAGGAGGCGAGCTTTATTTCTCTGATGTTTTTGCCGATCGCCGAATTCCAAAAGAGCTGACAACTGATCCACTTCTTCTGGGTGAGTGTTTAAGTGGTGCCCTTTATATTGAGGATTTTCGTAGGATTCTTTCGCGACTTGGATGTCATGATTATCGGACTCTTTCAAAGTCGCAGATTGCCATTTCTGACTCTGAAGTTGAACACAAAATTGGAATGATTAATTTTAACTCCATTACTATCCGTGCGTTTAAACTCGATCTTGAAGATCGTTGCGAAGACTACGGGCAAGTTGCCTACTATAAAGGCAGCATTGATGAGTGTCCGAATATTTTTACTCTGGATGATCATCATATCTTTACAAAGGATCAGCCGATGTTGATCTGTAAAAATACCGCTTCCATGCTGTCGCAGACACGTTTTGCCAAACACTTTAAAATAATAGGTGAGGCAAATAAGCATTTCGGTCCTTTCAATTGTGAGATGAATGGAGTTTCCAAGGTCGCAAACATGGCATTGTCCCCTTGCTGTTAGTTGATAGAATATGCACAACAAAGTAAAAGATTCGCTCAGTGTTATTATTCCTGTGGGCCCTGGCGAAGCGGCCTATTGCAAACTCTTGCAGGATTTATTTAATCGGCCCTTTGAACAAAGGATCGAAGTTATTTTCTCGGCAATAGAACAACCTCCTTCAGATTTAAATCAGAGCATCCCTCCTCATGTTAAGTTCATTTGGATAGCTGGAAAAAAGGGTCGGGCCGAGCAGTTGAACCGAGGCGCCAAAGCAGCGATGGGTGAGACTTTATGGTTTGTCCACGCTGATAGTCGCTTTGATAATCCGCAAATCATGAAAATGCTCACAACAAAATGTGGACAGAAAAAAAACTCATTTTTCTATTTCGATTTACGTTTTTCTTCGGATGGCCCACGCTTGATGCCTCTTAATCAATTAGGTGTATGGATTCGTTCACATATCTTTGGGATTCCTTTTGGGGATCAGGCCTTTGTCATTAATCGTCATCTCTTCTGGCAATTAGGTGGTTTTCGTGAAGATGTTCCCTATGGCGAAGATCATCTGTTTGTGTGGGCAGCAAGACACGCCGGTTTTCCCATTCAGCCGATTGGACATTATGTTTTCACCAGTGCACGACGCTATGAGCTTCATGGTTGGGGAAAGACAACCATCAAACATATGTGGCTGACATTCCTCCAGACCATACCTCTGGCCATAAATCTTGTCTTCAAGAAACGATTGAAGAAAGGAAAGCAACTATGAATGCGGCCTTGGCCATCTTCGTGAAAACTCCTGGATTGTCGCCAGTCAAAACACGATTGGCTGCCAGTACAAACTCAAACTTTGCAGAGGAGTTCTATCTTCAGGCCATCGGGATTACACGTCTCGTTGTTTCAGCAGCGACTCAGGCGCAACCCGAGATAAACCCTTACTGGGCAGTGGCAGAGCAAGACGGCCTTGGACATTTTCTATGGAGTGACTTCTCCCGGCTAGGCCAGGGTGATGGCCCTCTCGGCGATCGTCTTGCATTCGTTTATAATGATCTCAAGAGACATCATGATGCTGTTATTTTTATTGGTGCCGATTGTCCCCTTCTCACTGCTCAGCACATCATCAGGGCATACGACCTTTTGGCCACAAGGCCAAGACAAGATCATTTCGTTATCGGACCGGCCCAAGACGGTGGCTTCTATCTTTTTGCAGGTGGGAAGCATATCTCCAAAGAAGAATGGAGTAGTGTTCAATATAGTCAAAGTGATACTAAAAACCAACTAAGCAAAATTTTAAATAAACGAGGAAGAGTCATGGAACTTGAACCATTATCTGACATAGATACACACGATGATCTGATCGGTCTTGCTCAGACAATTGTGACAAAAGAAAATCTCCTTGATGTTCAGATTAAGCTACTTAATTGGATAGCAAAGAGTGAAAAGGAAAAAATAACTTCCTCTGCCGGGAACAAAAAATATTAATGTTTAAATCTAATGTCTCAGGATTTTATGTGCAACACTCACAATCGCTTAATATTTCAGGTCTAAGGATGCGAAAGAACGCTTTAAGAAGAAGTTAGATATCATTTATTGACCTCCTCCATCACAATGTTATCATATCGTCGACTCAGGTTATCAACTGTTGATGGAGATTATTAAATGGTGCAAAACTTTAAAATTACAAACTTAAGTATTCTATTTCTTCTGCTTGTCGGCCTCTCTTCCATTACCGGTAATCTGGCCCAGGCACAAGGACATCATCACCATGTTCTCTGTCATCTTAAAAAGTTTTTAGGCCCCTACCCTGCCAAGGGATCGGCGGAGGAGGCCGAAGACTTTGCCTTCCTTTTGTATCTTCAAGAAGTCAGAACACCTGAGCAGTGCGCTGAGGCGGCAAAGGAAGTTCATGTTAGCTTGGAGACTTTTTTCGGTGGCGAAAATGGTCCACTGTCGCCAGCGGAAGTTAAACGTCTTAAGTTTTTCCTCTACTATCATTTTCTTAAAGCTGGCATCCATTCCACGGTTGGCAAACAAATTTTTAAACGTCCACGCCCCTATGTCGCCAATCCAGCTCTTGTTCCCTGTATCGAAAAGGCAAAATCCTATGCCTACCCAAGCGGTCACGCCGCAGTCGCAAGAGTTTTTGCCCGAGTGCTTGCCAAGAAATTTCCTGAACGTGCCGCTCTTTTCTTAGAGCGCGGAGACGCTGTTGGTATGAATCGAATGTTAGGTGGCGTCCATCACCCCACTGATATTGACGCAGGGCAAAGGCTCGGTGATGCCCTCACTCATCGCCTTTTTTCTTCACCAGAATTTTTACAAAAGTTAGATAAGCTTTAAAAAACTACTGACACTTCATTCCACCCTTGATGCAGGCGGAGACTCTGCAAGGCTTCTGCATTCTCTATCCCGCCAAGCTGCAAGCACGAGGCAGGGACGAGGACCCGATTTACGAATTTGACTTGATGGCATCAGTTGTAAGCAGGTCCTCAAAAAAGTAAGCTGAAAGTTCACTCCTGGATTTTACACCTGCCTTCTTATAGATAGTATTGGCATGATTTCTGATGGTTCGATCGGAGCAATTTCTTATATCGGATATTTCTTTGAGACTTAGGCCTTTGATAATAAGAAGAGCGATATCACGTTCGGAGGATGTGAGTTCCCAGTCGGTAAATGTACTTTCAAGGTGCTGTTGAAAGTCTTTGGCGAAATAGGCAGATCTTTTCTTCCAACGGACCAAATCGGCTTCAAGCTGACCCATTGCATTCCTGAAGCGATGACGATTGTCGACGAATAAGCTCCAGCCAATCACAGAGCCAACAGATACGGCTGCTACCATCCCAATCTCGGCCAATACATTCCTAAATGATAAAAAGGAAAATCCTCCGTCCTGAAGTTTGATTTGAACATCTCCGACGATGAGCAGGGCAAATGCACCAATTGCTATAGCTAAGCAGATAAGTTTTACTAGATTAGATTTTGTCATGTATTACGCGATAAGTTGGCGGCATTTTCCTAAATGTCACGGCATATTTTTGCTCATAATGACTAATGACTCATATCTATTTTTAAGTATGACTGTCAATATTCTTCGATCAACTAGTTGCCGAGCAGCATTAGAGATTAAAGGATATGCAGTGAAAGAGAGCTTCCGTCTACCACTCCTGGTCATCTTTTTACTCGGATCTATCAACCTGGGTATGCCGAGTTTTTCGGCCGAACCAGTTGAAAAAAATGAGGACCTAAGTACGCTTAAATTTGAAGCAAAAGACGATTTTCTTCAATCCATGAAGTGGGCCTACCAAGGGAGTTATCTCCAATTTTCGTCTACACAAAATTTAGTCTTTACCGCTGCTGCCATAGGTGCGATTGGATATTTTATTTACAATGATAAGATGATTTCAGAGAAAGCTGTTAGAGAGAATAAAAATGAAGGATTCATCCGTCTTGTAAGTAAGAGCAGTATTTTCTTCAACACTCCTATTCTGCCCATGACTTTTTATTACTGGGGTCGAACTCACCAAGATGCAAAGATGGTAAGGTTTTCTCAAGAGTATCTGGCAGCTTTATTTTTGACTCTGGCGGAAGCAGCGGCCATATCCATTATTCCGGTGCACCAACGACCGGACAAAAAAGATTTATCCTTTATAGAGACAGCTTTTCGAGGACAGTCCTCCTTTCCCTCAGGTCATGTGATTGGCTACACAGTTCTGGGTTTTAAAAGTTTGCAATTCTACGGGCCAGAGTACGCGATCCTACCATTAGGATTGGCAGTGGCCACGGCCTTTGAAAGAGTACATTCTGAGAAACACTATGCTTCCGATGTGATCGCCTCCAGCTTCATTGCACTATTGGCTTCCGAGGGCGTCAGGTATGCTTCCAACTACGATAAAAACCACCCCATTTATGAATGGATTTTTAAACACGAATTCACACTTCAATATATAAGAAGTGATCAAGTGCCTGGTCTACTGGCAACAGTAACTTTCTAAAAGGTTATTTAATGATTATCCTTTTCTGGTTGCTCTCATTTAGTGTTCACGCTACTGATTCTGTTCTACCGGCAAATGTTTTTTGGATTCATTATAAGGCCCAGGTTTCGATCGGCGAGGTTCAGGCCAACTTGAATCGCCACCATCTAGTCGCACGAGAAATACAGTCAAATCCTTTTCGTGCCCATGTATCGAAATTCTTGACACCTGAACTGGAAGAAAAACTAAAAAAAGATATCTATGTGGCGCAAATTTCCTACGACAATACCCCTCTCTATCCCGACCATTTTTATTCACCCTTTGGATTTACTCCAAAACAAAGAGATAACTGGACTACCGGATGGATCATTGCAGTTCCCAGTATTTTACTTATTTTTGGATCATCCGTTTGGGATTGGGGAAATACAGGTGCGCATATGGGGTTTGGAAATGAGGGATGGTACGGGCAACATTCATATAGTGGCGGCGCGGATAAATTCGGACACATGACCAGTCATTATATTGAAACTCGAATGACTACCTGGCTCGCCTTACAGGCCGGACATGACATAAAAACGGCCCGAAAAATCGGACTTTATACCGGAGCTTTTGTGGGATTGGCCTTAGAGGTGGGAGATGGTTTTAGCAAATATCGTTTCTCAACTGAAGATCTCTTTATGGATTCCATTGGTATTTTTTCCGCTTGGTTGCTGGATACTTATCCGGCGCTCGATGAATTTGTAGGTATCCGGTGGCAGTGGTGGCCAAGTCATGAGTATCGCGATTCAAGAAATACCGCCAAAGTCGATGTGACAAGTGACTATAGTGGCCAAAAAGTATTCTTAAGTTTTAAAGCAGCAGGGGTGCCGGTTTTAAGAGAAAATATCTTTACGCGATATCTAACTTTAGATTTTGGTTTTTTTACCCGCGGCTACGAACCTGACTTCACTCCAGATGATAAAACTGACAACATTCAGAGGCGTTATTTCTCTGCTGGCATCGGTATCAATTTAGGAACCCTAATTTTTGATTCCAATCCTGATTCAACTGCGGTTCGCACTGCCGGATCGATTACTAAATATTGGATACCTCCTAATGTCACCCATGCGGTCATCCGTGAAGAGCTATAGGAGGATGGTCTATTGCAGGAAGAAGCCGTGCAGGATTTGGAGCGAGAATGAGAGACAAGTTTTCATCGGTTACGCAAACTGAAACGATTTTATTTTTTTCTATATTCCTCGTTCTCCTCCACAATATTACATTTTTCAAGAAGGTGATTGAGACCTATGTCCAGAGTCCAAACGGATGGTTATATGTCTTTTCGGTAGCAATCGTTTTATCATCTGTTATTAATTTGCTATTTACGTTTGTGCGATCCAAAAATACCACCAAACCCATTTTGATTATTGTTTTATTGCTTTCATCGATGACAGGGTATTTCATTGATCATTATGGAATAGTGCTGGATGAAATTATGCTCATCAATGTCACTAAAACAAATTCGGCTGAGGCGTTGGAACTATTTAATTTTCAATTTGTGATGTACTTCATCCTTCTTGGATTATTACCATCTTTCATTATTTATAAAATTAAAATCGTAGATACCAGCTTCAAAGCTGAAGTTCTCTCGAAAGTTAAAAATATTATCGCTTCCTTGTTCATTATATTTGGAATGCTTGTTCTTTCTGGAAAGTTTTATGCTTCTTTTTTTAGAGAAAACAAACCGCTTAGATACTACACGAATCCAACCTATTTCTTCTATTCGACAGGAAAATACCTAAGCATGTGGATAAAGGAAGGTAATACCGCGATGGCACATGTGGGGGAGGATGCGGCAATATCACCTTTGGATGTGGATAGAGATTTGATAATTTTAGTTATTGGAGAAACGGCAAGGGGGGATAGGTTCTCTTTAAATGGGTATTCGAGAGAAACCAATCCTCTTCTCAAGAACGAAGATGTTGTGAGTTTTTCGAACTTCTCTTCCTGTGGAACGTCGACCGCCATTTCAGTCCCCTGTATGTTTTCGCAATTTGGGAGAAAGAATTACAATGATAAAAAAGGAAAAATCACAGAAAACTTATTAGATATTCTTTCGCATTCAAAAAAAGTCAATATTTTATGGCGAGATAATAATTCAGACTCCAAAGGTGTAGCCTCGCGCATGCAGTATGAAGATTATCAAAGTAGGGAGAGAAATACGATTTGCGATGTTGAGTGCCGTGATGAAGGGATGTTGGTGGGATTGCAGGAATATATCGACAAGCAAGTCGATGGTGATATTCTGATTATCTTGCACCAAATGGGGAATCATGGACCGGCCTATTACAAACGATATCCTGGGGAATTTGAAAGATTTCAACCAGTATGTCGTACAAATCAGCTTGAGAAGTGTTCCACTGAAGAGATCAGTAACGCTTACGACAATGCCATCTTGTATACCGATTATTTCCTGGCCAAGACTATTGCCTTTCTTAAGCCAAATACAAAAAAATTTGAAACAGCGATGTTTTATGTGAGTGATCATGGTGAATCATTAGGAGAAGGTGGCCTATATCTTCATGGGCTTCCCTATTTTATGGCACCATCAGAGCAAAAAATGGTTGGCGCTGTTTTATGGGTTGATAATAGAATTATGGCGAGAAATCACACGAGTTACCCGATGTTAATGAAGAAATCGTCCCTTCCTTATTCCCATGACAACATTTTTCACACCATCTTAGGCCTATTTCAGGTGGAAACATCCATTTATAATAACAAATTAGATATTCTCAGTGAGCAATAATTCATACAGTCAGGGATAATTTTTTTGCGCCAGTTGGCATCTATCAAAGCTCAGATCAACTGAAGTCTAATCAATCCAACAAGGCCGCCGGCGAGAACAAGCCAGGCGGAATTAATCCGATACCGAATTAGTGCGAAAGCAGCTGCTATTGTGATGGAGGCGGTAGTGATGTCCACGATTGCCGCGCGCCCAAGATGCCAGGTTACAACGGCCATCAAAGCTAAAGAGGCCACATTAACTCCATCAAGAAACACTCGCGCCCCGGCCGATCGCTTCAGACGGGGGATCAGAGGGGCACTGATCGCGACGAAGATGAAGGCCGGAAGAAAAATGCCTACAGTCGCCAATAGGGCACCCGTTGGTCCTGAAAGGAGATAACCAATAAAAGTGGCCGTAGTGAAAACAGGTCCAGGAGTGAATTGCCCGACTGCGGTGGCGTCCAGAAGCTGTGCTTCTGTGAGCCAGTGGAACCGTTCAACGAGATCGGTTCGGAGGAAGGCGAGTAGAACGTATCCGCTTCCAAACAAAACCGATCCGACTTTAAGAAAAAAGTAGAATAGACCGGAGAGACTAAAGGATGCTCCGAGCATCGCGACTCCAGCAGATAACCCGGTCTTTGGCACGACAGCAGAGGCCGTAAGGGCCAGTAGGCCCAAGAATCCTTTGGGTTTCTTGGGGGTATCCAGAGCTTTCGCAAACAAGTAGCTGATGACGCCGCCGATGAAAATTGTGAAAACCTCGTTCATACCAAATGCGTTGGCGATGATGGCAAGAATACAAATCAGCGCAAGCGGCCAAGTTTTAATAGCGGTACGCCCAAGCCCCCACAAAGCTTGAATGACGACAGCGATGATAACGGGCTTCACACAAAATAAGATTCCATCAACGCTCGGAAGATTTCCATAGCGAGTATAGGCCCACGCGATTGCCGTCACGATTAAGGCAGCAGGCAAGATAAAGCATACACCCGCGACAATCAGTCCGCGCCAGCCCGCTCTGAGGTGACCGATGTGAATGGCCATCTCTGTCGAGTTTGGGCCGGGGATAAAGTTAGTAGCACCAAGAAGGTCTAGGAATTCACTTCGCTCGATCCACTTTCTGCGCCGAACAACCTCATCTTCCATCATGGCGATGTGGGCGGCAGGCCCACCGAATGCCGTCGTTCCAAGTTTGAGGAATACCAGTGCGATTTCTTTCAGGGAAGATGTTTTCATTGGGCACCTGAACGCTTTTTTGCTACACGCCCGGATCGGGTTGTTCATAAGATATTTTTCGAATGCATTGAGCATCATACCAGATTACCTCCATTGCTAAGGCGTTACACAAAACCATGAAACATGAGGTCAGCCACAATCATGTCGAATTTGATTTGGGATGATTTCCTCATATTCGTCCCTTCTTTTCTTCCTCGTTTAAAACTACCTCTCGATGTAGCTCTCGGATTTGGTCGCGAAGAATGGCCAGTACCTTGTGACCAGTTTTGGTCAGGGAGTATTCCTTGCGCGCGCGCAGGCCGCTGTTTGGATCGGTTTCTTTGCGGTATGGTGGAGAATGTGAACTTTCCAGAATAAAAGTAAAATTTCCCGTTGAAGATTTTTCATGGATATTGCGAAAACCGTAGTCGATATAGGTATTTATGTCAAGCCATGGGATGACTCTAGTTAGCATCGAGAATGTCCTGTCTAATGGCCTGGTTTATTCGTTGACCTTTATAGGGCGCTCATATATCCTTCATTCCAAGGATTCTTGGAATGACAGGAAAAAACGCCAAACAATCACTGTACGAATTT
Organism: Bdellovibrionales bacterium GWA2_49_15; assembly: GCA_001769855.1. Taxonomy (GTDB): domain Bacteria; phylum Bdellovibrionota; class Bacteriovoracia; order Bacteriovoracales; family Bacteriovoracaceae; genus GWA2-49-15. The sequence continues at coordinate 29,180 of MEPP01000018.1, forward strand.
GTTGCCCAGGTTGGCAAAGCTGTTTCCAGCCCTAAGCGACTGGAGATATTGGATACACTTTCACAGAGTGAAAAGACAGTGGATGCCATAGCTAAACAGATCGGAATCAGTCTCAAGTTGGCCAGTGCCCACCTGCAAGACTTAAAAGCTGTGTCGTTAGTAGATTCGCGACGGGATGGAAAATGTGTTTACTATCGTGTCGCAGATTCTGATGTAACGACGTTCTGGGTGGGATTAAGGACTCTTGCCGAAAAACGTCTGTCCGCTATGCAGGACATATTGAAGGGTTTTGTGGGCGAGCCGAATACCTTGACACCTATGGACCACAAGACTCTGATGGCGAGGGCCAAATCCGGTGATGTCATCATCATTGACGTTCGACCACAAGAGGAGTTTGAAGCCGGTCATTTTCCTGGGGCCCGTTCTCTGCCGCTTGATCAGCTTAAAAAAACATTAAAGTCCCTTCCCAAGAGCAAAGCGATCGTCGCCTATTGTCGCGGCCCGTACTGTCTACTGGCAGAGGATGCCGTGGCAATTTTGCAACGGAAAGGGTTTCGGGCAACAAGGTTTCCAGAGGGGGTCTCGGAATGGATCGCGGCAGGCCTGCCTATTGAGAAGAATACAATCTTGTAATGGAGGTCAAAATGAAAACTCTCTTTATCTTAAACGATGCTCCCTATGGAACAGAACGAAGCTATAATGGTCTGCGTCTGGCAGGTTCGCTCGCCAAACGCGAAGGGGAGCAGGTCAAAGTGTTCCTGATGGGAGATGCGGCCTCTTGTCCGAAGAAAGGACAGAAGCTTCCTCAAGGTTACTACAATATTGAGATCATGATTAAGAACGTTGTACGTCAAAATTCAGAAGTTGGTGTCTGCGGGACTTGCATGGATGCTCGCGGCATCGCCGAACCCGAACTGATGGAAGGTGCCAAGCGAAGCACGCTTGATGAGCTGACCAATTGGACCCTCTGGGCCGATAAAGTCATCGTATTTTAGTTTATGTACAGGACGTGCAGTATGCCGATGTGAGCAGGAGCGATCATCGGCGATGGGGGCGTTATGAGTGAAGCAAAAACAGTCTTGATCCTTGGCGGCGGTGCCGGTGGTATTGTTGCTGCCAATACTTTGCGAAAACTTCTGCCGAAGCAACATCGAATTGTTGTGATCGATCAGGAGGACAAGCACCTTTTTGCCTCTTCTCTTCTGTGGGTGATGATTGGAATGAGGAGGGCGGATCAGATCGCGCGTCCTCTCGGTCGGCTGAATCGCAAAGGAATCGAGTTTATCCAAGGGCATGTCGAGAAAATCAATCCTGAAGCCAAATCAGTTCAAGTCTCGGGGCGAGAATTCTCTGGTGACGCCGTAATTATTTCTTTGGGAGCCGATCTGGTTCCTGAAAATATTCCCGGTCTCAAGGAGTCAGGCCGAAACATCTACACCCTCGATGGCGCAAATGCCATTTACAGAGACCTCACTGCTTTTCAGGGCGGAAAGATTGTGATTCTGACGGCGAACCCTGTGTATAAATGCCCTGCGGCCCCGTATGAGGCGGCGATGTTGGTTGAATATTTTTGTCGAAAACACGGCATCCGCAACAAGACAGAGATTGCTCTTTACGCTGCCGAACCAGGCCCCATGGGCACGGCCGGACCGGAGGTGTCTGCCGCTGTTCGGCAGATGGTGGAATCCAAGGGAATCAAATACTACCCAACTCATCAAGTGACGGAAATTGAGCCCAAGTTAAGACGGATAGTTTTCGCTGGGGGTGTCACTGCAAATTTTGACTTACTCTTTTTTGTTCCACCCCATCGCGCACCCGAAGTTGTAAAACAAGCTGGACTCCTTGGCGAAAATGGCTGGGGAGTTGTTGATCGCAACACCCTTCAAACGAAGTATCAAGGAATCTATGCCATCGGCGATGTTGTTGCCATTCCTTTGAAGATGGGAAAACCCCTTCCTAAAGCTGGTGTATTCGCCCATGCACAGGCCGAAGTTGTCGCGCGAAACATCGCCCGTCAGTGGACTGGGCATCAGTGGGAGGCCAGCTCATTTAACGGACACGGACAATGCTTCATCGAAATTGGAGATCACCGTGCTGGACTTGGAAGTGGAAATTTCTACGCGGAACCAACCCCGACCGTAAAGATCAAGGCCCCTGGCATCGCTTGGCATTTACTCAAGATACTTTTTGAAAAATACTGGCTCACAAGGTGGTTTTAAAGTGGAACGACAGATTTATTTGGATTTTAATGCCAGCACCCCAATCGCACCAGAGGTGCTTGTGGTCATGCAACCTTATCTAGCTGGTGATTGCTTTGGTAATCCGTCAAGTGTGCATCGCTTTGGAAAATTGGCCGGCTTGGGAATTGCAAAGGCCAGACAGCGGGTCGCAGTCCTTCTCGGATGTGAGACCAACGAAGTCGTCTTTACCAGCGGAGGAAGCGAAGCGAATAATCATGCCATCAAAGGCGCGTTCTTCGCCCGACGTGATCAGGGGAACCACATTATTACAACGGCCATCGAGCACCCGGCCGTTCACGTCCCATGCGAATATCTAAAACGCTTTGGGGCCGAAGTGACATACCTGCCCGTTGACGGCACTGGACGAGTCGATCCCGATTCAGTGAGAAAAGCGATTACCAGGAAAACTATTCTAATTTCTGTCATGCACGCAAACAACGAAGTTGGAACTATCCAGCCCATCGAAGAAATCTCGAAGATTGCAAAGGAAAATCAAATTATTTTTCATAGCGACGCTGCCCAATCGGCTGGAAAGGTCGCGACTCATGTGCAGACACTCGGTGTGGACCTGCTTTCTATCGCTGGTCATAAATTCTACGCTCCAAAAGGGATTGGCGTTCTCTATATTAAAAGGGGCGTTGCTATTGATTCATTAATCCACGGCGCAGGTCACGAACAGGGACGACGTGCGGGCACAGAAAATACCGCGTCTATAGTGGCCCTGGGAGCGGCCTCTGATCTTTTCTCCTCGGGTCGTGAGATGAGTTCGGTGCAAGAATTTAGAGATTTATTCTGGGCGCTGTTACAAGAAACTTTTGGAAAGAAAGTGCAGCGGAATGGACACCCGACATTAGTTTTGCCAAATACCCTGAATGTCTCATTCGTTGGCCACATTGGAGGAGAGATTTTACGGAAATTAAAAGGTGTAGCGGCATCAACGGGCTCCGCTTGTCACTCGGGAGAAACAAAAATGTCGCCCGTCCTTGAGGCCATGGGAATATCGCCGGAGATTGGGCTTGGGGCGATAAGATTCAGCTTGGGTAGAACAACGACCGAAGAGGAAATTCGTATCGTGCTTAAGCAGATGAGGGAAATATTATAAATGCGCCTCATTTTAAGGATGCCTCTTGGTATCTTTTCATATAACACCAATAGTTATTTGTTTTCCTCCAAGCTCGGAATCGTCTTTACCAATGAAAAACGTTGGCGTTAGAATAAATACATTGCCTGGGAAAACGCAGACTAAGGCCACTTTCTAAAAACTATAATAGAAAATTATACAAATCTTCAACGATTATTAGAGAGAATGAAGACAATTTCCATAGGCCTTAGAAATAAAATCTTAACCACGCTTCGTATCGTTGCCCTATTTGCTTTCCTCCAAACTCAGAATCGTTTTTACCAATAAAAAACGTAGGCGTTAATATCAATTCGAAGTTTGTTATGGGTTTATAACTGAGAGGAGCAGCCAGAGTAAAACTGTTATCTTGTAGATTAATTATTGAATAGAGTGACGGAGTAAAATAGACCCAGGCGAATGGTTCAGGTTGAATGATTTTAAGATAGAGATAGTCTCTCATCAAAACAGGTTTTTGAAAATTCATCTTTACGGAGTTTTGCACTTGTAGGATTTGTGGCACATTCCCGGTTGCGAGAACACTGCTAAGATATTCACGATAATTTTCAAACTCTGTTTTTGTTAGCCCGGCACCATTGTGATAGTATTCAGTGATGAGAGTCGTGTTGAGTGAGTTTAAATATCGAAAGCCAACTAGGTTTGAGCTTGCATTTCTTCTATCTGTACCAAGGGCATCGTTGATAACGAGATTTGTCGTAGCATTTCTAAATACACTAAATTCTCCGTGTATCTCCAAGTTTTCAAAAATATTTCTTGAAAAATCGAATCCAACTTGTTTGGCATTTACCTTGCTAGAGTAAGCCAAAATGTCTAGGTCTGTATTCCAAAGTAGGAAATAACTTTTTAAAGCAAGGTCGGTATTTTCAAATTCGCCATTGTGATTCACTGCTGCTTTTGCAGGGAGGATAACTGCTGAAAGCGTGATGGTTTGAAGTGAATCAGAGATAATACTTTTTGTGTATTCGCCCGTGAAAGAAACAATCCCTGTTTGACTCAACTCTGGATTCTCAGGGTCTTTTGGAGGATTTACAAAGCCCACAGGATTAAAGGCATAGCCCTTGCCCCAATTAAAAGCACGTTTACCGCCAGTGACCGATGATCCAACCGATGGATTGAGACTGCCGTAAAGTTCAAGCAAATCGAATTTAGAATCTTTGTCGCTGTAGATTGTACCGTGACTCTTCAAGTGAAAAGCAATCTGCCTATCGACATAATCACTATTGAGATATGGTTCAAGTCGAATTTGAGATAAAGACGAAGAAGTGTCCTGGTTTGGGAAATACATTATATTGTAGATAGGGGAATCATGCCTGCTATGAAGGAGTGAATATTTAACATCAAGATTTCCACTCCATTCGAGCTTGTTAATTGATGATTCATTGTCGGATTCACTTGGTGCGAAAGTATCTTCAGCGCCCCATGTAAGAGAGTGTGACAAGAAGAGAAGAAAAAGGAAATTCCTCATCTAAATTCACCCAGCCTACTCATATATTGTTGGGTGAAAACTTCATCGGGGAGTTTTCGCGCTTTGATTTTCTGAAAGATAATAAATGATTTGTACCCTTTATAAAGGGGGCTGTATGTCTCGATGACAGAGGGCCGCACGAGACCATTGCCGAAATCTTTATCTTTTTTAAATTCGAGCGTCTTAATAAGCATTCCGCTTGCACCGTAACATTCCACTTTCTTGAGAATTTTTTTATCTTTGCTGGCCCACATCCTGAGCTTGTCGTAGGCAACAGTCTTTGTTTTTGCTTTCAGCGATAAGACATAGTCGATATCGGCACTTGATTCTAATTGAGCATCATACTCTGCACTGTAGTCGAGAGTCATGATGTCGGAGTTGTTAAAAACACCACCTACGACAGACTGAAGGCTAGTAATCCTAATAGGTTTGTTTACGTTGGGGATAAAAAGCCACATATTATCCCCAAGTCGTAATGTGGAGCGCCCCTTCTCGCTTGCGGGCGTTAGATAAAGCATGGCGATCTTATCTTTACCTTTTTTTAGAGTGAAAAAAGTGTATTCCTTTCTTTTGCCATCAGGTTCTTCATTAATAAGTTGTCGATAGGCCTCGTAAGACTCTGGTGCGAGATTTTTGTCAATTGTCTTTACAATTTCATTAGCATCTTCAGCAGCATAAATCGTGGTAATAGGAAAAATGATGAGCAAAAAAAGTACGAAAAAAACAAAGATGTTTATTCTCACACATGCCTCAATGCGTCGGCTGGCTCCATCTGTGATGCTTTATGTGCCGGCCAGAAGCCACCTATAACAGAAATAATGAGGACAATGACAATTGTTCCAAGAACCTCTCCCCAAGGTATCCGGGGCGCGAGTAAGATCTGAATGGCGTGAAATTTAAACGATAATTGACTGATTTTAAGCACAAAGAGAGTCCCCACTCCAATTGTTGCACCGGCCAGAGCACTCATAAATCCAAGAGCAATCCCTTCGACAAGAAAAAGCTGCATAATTTTTCTTGGTACAGTGCCTAGCGCTGCAATTGTTCCAATCTCGTTGGTCCTCTCATAAACCGACATCATCATAATATTTAAAACGCTAATGAGAACTATTGCGATCAGGATCATGCGCACCATAACGATCAGGATGTCTATCATCTGTGCTATCGTTGAAAACGGAGCGAGTTGATCCCAAGAATGCACCTCAAAAACCTGACTCACTTCAACTGCATTGTCTCCATCATGAAGCTTTTTCTCATGCATAGGATTGGTCATGGCCGCGCCGAGGGTCTGCGCTATTTCTTTTTTTGCATCATTCAGACTCCCGAAATTTTTAACACGGATTGCAATTTCAGAAATAACAAGTTCGTCCATTCTTAAAATATCTTTGGCGTCTTCAATATTAAGATAGCCATCTTTGCCGGAAGGGCCCATGACACTTTCGATAATGCCAGCAACTTTAAGCGGAACGCCATTAACGGCACCTTCACGATTGGTTGCAATGATAACAACCTCATCACCAAGTTTAAGAGAAAGTCCTTTAAATAAAATTTCTGGCAATATTATTTCGCCCTTATTCACGAATAATTCCGGGTTCTTGATTCCTCTAATCCTTGAAACAAGACCGATACAAGTTTTACTTTCACGATCAGGATAAACGGCCGTCATTCTTATACTAGAGGTTTTTACATAATTACTAATCATCGCACCAAAACGAATTCTGGGACTTGATGATACAATATGCTTATTTTCGGCCAGAACTTGTTCAACCTTAGATGTTTGATGTGGATTAAGAAAAATATCAAGCGGTAAATTATCTACCGACTCAACATAGCCTTTTCGATGTATTTGCATATCTGAGAGGCTGGAATTAGTAATAACTCCAATGATAGATTCCTTAAAGGAGGTTGCTAATCCTCCAAAGACGATGACAAGAATTACACCGATTGCGATCAAGGAACCCGTCAGTAGTGTTCGGCGTTTATAGCGAGTAAGATTGCGTATTCCAATTCTGATTATGCCTGACATATTATTCACCGCGTCCCTTACTTATCGCCTGGAAATTTTTAATCATTCCATCTTCTAAGGTATAAATAACCTCTGCCTCTTTTACGATTTTTGGATCATGAGTTGCGAACACAAATGTTGTCCCGAATTCATCACGCATATCATGGAGAACTTTAATGACTTGAAAGGCGGTGGCACTATCTAAATTGGCAGTTGGTTCATCGGCCAAAACGACTTTCGGCGAAGTAACAAGTGCTCTGGCAACCGCTACACGCTGCTTTTGTCCTCCGGAAATCTGGTTTGGATATTTATCCTTTTGGTCTAACATCCCAACTTTTTCCAAAAGATTTAACACTCGCTTTTTGCGATCGTCTTTTGGCATATCTTGAACCATGTAGAGCGGGTATTCTACATTTTCAAAAACAGTTAAGATTGGAAGTAGATTAAAATTTTGAAAGATAAATCCAATATTTTGGCCACGGAAGCGTGCTCTTTCAATCTGATTTAGCTTATTAATGAGGGTCCCATTAATGGAGAGCAGTCCTGATGATGGTTGGTCTAGGCATCCAAGCAAATTAAGAAGCGTGCTCTTGCCACTTCCGGATGGCCCAACAAAAGATACAAATGAGGCCTCAGCAATTTCAAGCGAAACATCCTTAAGTGCAGCAACAACTAATTCTCCGCTTTGATAGCTTTTACCAACTGATTCTAATTTTATAAAACTCATATTTGAGGCCTTATTTCTTCTGAAGTTTTAAGAGGTCTTGAAACTGCTGTAATTTATCACTAGAGACGGTCTTGTCGGCAATCAACTCATTTAGAACAAAGCCCTCAAGAGTTCTAAGGCGAAGGCCATCAAACGATTTGGCAATGGAAGTCGTGAGCGATGCAATCTTGATGCACTCTTCCCCCTCCTCAATCATTCTTTTTAATCCTGCCACTTGGCCTAGAATTCGATTGAGATGGTCGAGTGTTTCTTTGCGTCGTTTGTGGTGAATCTGTTTTGTCATGGCTCAAACATAGAATACCCCCAACCCTATGTCAACTAGCTCTAAATGGGACCGTGGCAGGGACGTCAGTTCTAGCAACGACTTCATTCGTCGGTTTTTCAAGTTCCTTAAAACTAGTTTTTTTGATAAATTTCTTTTCAGAAAATGATCTTACTTAACGGCAAGGTTCGTCCTATAATCAGCGCTTGCTTAGCGCCTGCATGCATGTTTGCATATATGCGCATAAGCGAGTATACTGACTAGCTCTGAAGGCTATCAGGAGATAAAATTGATGAAAATCGCTGTCCAACTTTTTAAAGCGCTTGCTGACGAAACTCGACTTAAAATGGTCGTCCTCATCTTAAAGCATGGTGAGCTATGTGTTTGTGACTTTGAATTGGGCATGGGAATCTCACAGTCAAAGTCCTCTCGGCATTTGCGTTATTTGCAGATGGCGGGGCTTCTCGAAGATAAGCGTGAGGCCACTTGGGTTTACTACAGAATTAACTCAAAACCATCAGTTTTACAAAAGGCAGCTCTTAAAGCTGTCGAGTGTCTTTTTGAAAATGCACAAATCAAAGATGCAGATGAGCAGTTAAAAAAGTGGCTAAAACGGAAGAATTGCGGAACCACTCGCCAACAACTTATAAATGAGCAGGAGCGGAAACGATGAATCATTTGAGCCAAGTTGGAGTTATTCGCAAATTGTCTTTTCTAGATCGTTATCTGACACTTTGGATATTCTTAGCTATGACCGCGGGTGTAGCCGCTGGTTACTTTTTTCCGGGTATTGTTCCATTCTTAAATCAATTTAGTGTAGGTACCACTTCTATGCCTATTGCAATTGGGCTGATTCTTATGATGTATCCACCGCTTGCAAAGGTTCGATACGAGGAACTGGGTAAAGTTTTTAGTAATACCAAAGTTGTTGGTCTTTCTTTGGTTCAGAACTGGATCATCGGTCCGATTCTTATGTTTGCTCTCGCCATTTTATTTCTACGTGGATATCCAGAATATATGGTTGGTTTGATTTTAATTGGGCTTGCTCGTTGTATTGCCATGGTTATTGTTTGGAATGATCTTGCCGATGGTGACTCCGAGTATTGCGCAGGTCTTGTCGCTCTAAATTCTATTTTTCAAGTTTTACTTTACTCAGTATTTGCTTATTTCTTTATAACCGTATTGCCTACATGGTTTGGGTTTGAAGGCTTAGCCATTAATATAAGTATTGGCCAAATTGCTGAGAGTGTTTTTATTTATCTGGGAATTCCCTTTATCACAGGAGCGCTTACAAGGGTCATTTTAGTAAAATATAAGGGGAAGCAATGGTATCACGAGAAATTCATCCCCATGATTAGTCCTATTACGCTGATCGCTCTCTTATTTACAATCGTACTGATGTTTTCACTGAAGGGCGAGGCAATTGTGGCACTTCCAATGGATGTTGTACGAATTGCAATTCCGTTATTGATTTACTTCGTGGTGATGTTTTTTGTGTCTTTTGCTATGAGCAAGAAGGCGGGCGCACCCTATCCACAGGCGGCCTCCCTTTCATTTACGGCGGCCTCAAATAATTTTGAACTTGCGATTGCTGTTGCAGTAGCGACCTTTGGGATCAATCACGGAGCTGCTTTTGCGGCGGTGATTGGACCACTTGTTGAAGTGCCAGCTTTAATCGCTCTCGTAAATGTTTCTTTGTGGATACGAAAACGGTATTTCAATGCACATGTGGCATAATGACAATGACATTATTAAGCTGCATGGCCGAAGCGACAGCGCTCAATATAAACTTGCATTCCCAAGGGGGAGGAGACGGAGTCTGGAAAGGTCCTTATTAACAACAAGTTGGGAATAATATCAAAAAGTTCGGCTTTTTTCTCTTCATCTTCTTTCATCCTGTCTCTTGGGAGGACTAGACCAAACCAGACCAGCTTTACTTGCCTCACCTGTACTGAATGAAGTCTCACCTGTCGTTTTGATAACCATCATTCTAATGTTCTTTTGCCAAGTGTAAAATTTTAATCGCGGCGAGGTATAATAAATGGAGAAGGAATATGAGAATTTTTCAAGTTTTTTGTGATGTGATAACCTTAAGCTTGATGCTGGCGCTATCATTCGGGAATCTGGCGCAGGCAAAAGTTCAAGACCGTGACATAGACCAATTAAAAGACCAAATACATAAAGAAACTAAACTCAATACTCAGGAGATAGATGCTTTGGAACCGGAATTGCGGGCCCACCTTCAGCTCAAAGGGCGAGGTGAAACCGTAAGGGCGATGGTTAAAAATTCTCTTAATAATGGATGTCAAGGCACTTGTCTGAGTGAAACTCTACGCACAATGAATCAATCTATGAGCAAGGGTCTATCTGGCAAGGAAGCGCTGGAAATGGTGACTGCGCAGTTGCGGGAACAAATTCGAGAACGTGATCAAAAACAACTAAAGTGGAGTGATCAGGAGCTTGGTGATAAAGTGCGTACGAGAATGGATGCGCGCCTTCTTGAGCGAGAACAACTTCATGAAAGGAGCATGGAGCACGGAACCATGAAGGGAGTCCAGCATCAGAAGATGCAATCAGGCCGCGGTGTGAAACGATAGTGGACAATGAAAAGTGATAATAATTTTGCGCTCAAGCCGAATAGTCCCGTTTCTCATTCTGATTATGAAGATTTCTGTGTTCGCCAGCACACCGGATCTCTCGCTAGATTTAGGCGCGGAATACGGTTACGCGGATAATTTAAATAATGCCTTAGCCAACAGTCTCAAAGAGGGGTCGAGCTTTACAACAACATGGGCCAGTGCCGGGATTGCAACCAGCTCCCCAGGCACGATACATCTTTATCTTAAGGGGAGTTATGATGCCGTCGATTACGTCGCCTTTCATGATCTTAGTGTATATGGATGGACTGCGCAGGCCGGACTAATATCTTCAGTTAGAGAATCTTGGTTGCTAAAAATATCTTCGAGTATTGGTATGCGCTCCTATGGCGATAGCGATAGAGATTCAATCATCTATGACTTTCTATTTTCGTTGGAGCACAACACATTTTCAAAATTGAAGCCAGAAATCACCTATCGCTACTCTAAGAATGATGCAGAAGAATCTGTTTTTGGCTATTCTTCAAATAAAATCAGTATCAGTGGCGAATTCCAAATCGCTCAAAAGGGATACCTAACGCTCGATTATTCGGTCGAGTTCAGGGAAAATACGTTTTATGAAACGTCGGTTATTTCGACACCTGTGATACGCGGGAGAAGGTCTTCCAACACATTTGGGGCCAATCAAATTGCTGTCAAGGAAGACGCGACGGTGCAGACCATCTCGCTCTTATGGGATCAGAGTATTTACAAAGGTCTTTATGGTCTGGCGGGATACTCCCACTTTTGGGGCACCAGCAAATTGGGAGATTACACCGGGCAAATGATCTCAGGGGGAATTGGGTATAAGTTTTAAGTGCTCCTTATCATCTTGAATGACAGTCATGCGCAATGTAGCGATTTCAAAATGCATGTAAATTATAAACAGAAGTTAAGTTTAAAAAAGAAGGAGTCGTTACAATGTTTAATATTCGAAATATATTGGTGGCCGTAATGATCTTGGGAAATTCTATTTTTCTGTTCGCGGCAAATGCCCGAGGGTATTCACGACTCTATGATGCCCAGACCGTCACAAATCTTAACGGAAAGGTTACGAGGGTCGAAGTGTTAAAAAGTCGGGGGCCGGATGGTGGGGTTCATCTGCAATTGAAAACAGATAAAGAGGAAATTTCAGTCCATCTGGGGCCATCCTGGTTTCTTAACGGGCAAAATCTCAATATAAAGAAAGACGACGTTATTGAGGTTAAGGGGTCACGTGTGATCATTGAAAATAGACCAGCTATCATTGCCGCAGAAATACATCAGGGTGATAAGATGGTAATACTGCGTGATCAAGATGGTGTTCCCGTCTGGAGCGGCTGGAGAAAACGAGGACCATCGGCAAATCAATAATCTTTATAAATATTAGAACAAAAAATTAAATAAATATCCGACAATCATAATTCCGCTAGCTACGACTCCCACAAAGACTGCGATGAGTTGGAGTTTAAGTACTTTTCGCAAAATAAACGTTTCAGGAAGAGACAAACCGATGACCGACATCATGAAGGCCAAGACCGTTCCAATTGCGGCACCTTTTTCCAAAAGCGCATGAACCACGGGAATAATTCCGGCAGCATTCGAATAAAGCGGAACCCCTACCAGAACTGCCACAGGGACAGACCACCATGCATCTTTGCCCATAATCGAGGCCATGAAAGCTTCAGGAACATAACCGTGAATAAACGCGCCAACAGCAATACCGAGTATGACGTAAATCCAAACCTTGCCAACAATTTCGCGCACTGCTTCGCTTCCATGTTTTACACGCTCACTCCATATTTCGGATGCACTTGCAGTTGATGTCAGAGGGGGGGGGGCCTCACGCACCCAATCTTCGATATATCTCTCCATATGCAAGCGCCCAATTACCCAACCTGATACTATCGCTACCGCAAGGCCAGTCGACATATAGATCAGTGCGACCTTCCATCCGAATATCCCGTAAAGAAGTACAAGCGCAATTTCGTTAACCATCGGGGCCGAAATGAGGAATGAAAATGTCACTCCAAGAGGAATCCCTGCCGTTACAAAACCGATGAAGAGTGGCACGGCAGAACATGAACAAAACGGCGTCACAACCCCAAGGAGTGCAGCTAAAACATTTCCGAGTGACTCCTTTCTACCAGCGAGAATCGCCCGCGTTCGTTCAGGAGTAAAAAAAGAACGAATGATTCCGACTACGAAGACCACAATAACCAAAAGCATCAGAACCTTTGGTGTGTCGTAGAGAAAAAACTCAACGGAGCCACCAAGATGAGAACCCACTGGGATAGAAAACACTGAGTAGGTCAGCCACTTCGAGGCCGATTGCAGTTGGGAGTAAATTATTCCCCATATTACGAGGAGGGCCAATCCTATAACGATCTGTTTCTTAGCTGTCATGCCTGGCCTTCTATTTTTTTACTTTACTGATTATTTCAGCCAACTCATTGACACTTGGAACTTTCCCGGTAAAAAGCACTTTCTCATCAATCACCAGCGCAGGAGTGCTCATGATTCCGTATTTCATAATCACGGCATACTCTTTAATTTCGATGACTGGCACATCTATGCCAAGTTGCTTGAGGGCCTTCTTGGTATTCACTTCTAGACGTTTGCAATTTGAGCAACCGGAGCCTAATACTTTTATGTTCATTTAAAATCTCCTATACATTTTTTTGCTAAAACCTGAACCACGGCACTCATGCCATCATGCCCTTGCCCCTCATGTATTTCTCGTTGTATTTCCTGCCGTAGCAAGAAACTTAATCCGAGAAGTTCAAGGCGAACGCATTCGGCCGTCATTAATAAATCGGGATTATCTGGTCCACCAGTTTTTAATATTATTTGTTGAGGTGTATAGGATTCGAGAATAAAAAGACCATTCGTCTTAAGTCCTGAAACACATTCGGCATGCACTTTTTTTCTTAAAGGTGAGGGAAGATGACACCAGATGGAAACAATCGCGTCCCAATGATTTTGTTCAATGTGATAGTTGTTAAGATCAGCAAGAATTGTCTTCACTTGTACCTGATTGGTCTCGGCAAAGGCCTGAAGTTTTTCTAGACCGATTTCCGATTGATCAACAGCCACGACCTGATGACCGAGTTTGGCCAGATAGACGGCGTTTCGTCCTTCGCCTTCGGCCAGACATAGAACCTTGGAATGGGGAGCAATTGTGCCGGCGACTTCCTTAATAAAATCGTTCGGGACTTGTCCGTAATAGAAGGCAGCTCCTTGATATCGCTCATTCCATTTAGCTTTCATATACCCATAATACATTATTCGCTTGACTATTCAAGCATTATATTGAATGCTTGAATAGTGAAAACTTCAATTAATGATGATTCCAAAGGACAATTGTTCGAAAAGGTTGCGGCCATTGCGGCAACCTTTGGATCACCTGCTCGCCTAAAAATTCTGTACATATTGGCCCAGGCACCAAGATCAGTGGATTCAGTAGCGCAAATGACAGGCGAAAGTATCGCCAACACCTCACAACATCTGCAAAAACTGTTACACGAAGGCATCGTCTGTGTGTCCAAGCAAAAACTATCGCGTGTATACCGTCTAAGTAACGAAGTAATAGCGCTACTCATTGAAGATTTGTTTGACCTCACTGAAAAACTCTCACCCGGTGTAGGGGCCGAAATAGATAAGACTGTGACTCTCGCATCGATTGCTGACGACCTTCAGAGTAAGAGAGCATTCTTGCTCGATGTTCGAGAAGAAATTGAGACCGGCCATTCTCCGGTAGAAGGCGCAATAGCACTTCCCATTCAGATATTAAAAGAAAAAGCAAAAACTCTTCACAAAAATAAAACTTACTATATCGTTTGCAGGGGGCGTGCCTGTGAACTGGCCACTGAGGGAGTTAGAATTCTCCGATCTTTAGGGTTTAAGGCATTTCGTTTAAAAGAAAGTCCATCTGCGCTACGGCAGAAGTCCAAATTAACGCTCGCATGAGCAAGGAGATAATTCTCAGCACAATCGAAATTACCCAAACGAATCTACAAGAAATTTTAAACAAAAGTGACAGGGACGGAACTATATGATGATTCTTAAAATTGCAGCGGCAGTAATTATTGGTGGTGTTTGCGGCTATTTGTATCAGCGTTTAGTAGGATGTGCCTCGGGCACTTGTCCCCTCACTGCAAATCCGACGATCACAACTATCTACGGCGCTGTCATGGGACTTAGTTACTCCTTAATGAAATAGAGAGGAAAAAATTATGGAAATGCGAATTCATTTTATAAGAAATAAAAAAGTAACTGCCGATTTCAATGGCTTTTCAGTCGTGACAGATCAGCCGCAATCGGGTGGAGGGGATGCGTCTGCGCCGGCCCCATTTGATTTATTCCTGGCTTCCATTGGCACTTGCGCTGGAATCTTTATTTTGAATTTTTGTCAAAAACGAGAAATCCCGACTGAAGGCATTGAGCTAATCCAAAGAAGTGACTGGGATTCCACGAAACATTTAGTTACAAAAGTTACTCTCGAAATCAATGTGCCTAAAGAATTTCCTGAAAAATACAGAGAGTCACTTATTAATGCTGCCAATCTATGCACCGTAAAACGCCATTTACATGAGCCGCCACAGTTTGAGGTTATTACAAAGCTAAAATAAAACTTCGAATATCAGGATAATGTTACACTTTCACAACCTTCTTTGCATAAGGAGAGAGAGCACTGCTGATTCGGAAAAGAGAAAAATATTATGTTCCATGAAAGCCCCGGAAGTTCGAATAACCAAAAAGTTGCGATACTCAGTCTTGCAACCGTAATCCGCATCGAATATCGTCGGAAAGTTCTGTGAAATTAACTTCCGCAGGGGAAGTGCGATGTGTCTAATGACAGATTTGGGTTTAGTATTTCGGAGAAAGAGTCCTTGCAAATGCGTGGGCTTCGGCCCCTACGGTCAGTCGCTTCCAGCTCCTTCCCTGCGTGTCCCAATAAGTTTGTAAGTTTACTTAAAATGCTGTGTCTTCGATGCATTGACAACTCAACCTCTTTGTACTACTACTGAATAGTACAAAGAGGTTAAGTTCATGTTCCCAATTGAGATTGATGACTCAGAAGCAATCCCAGTATATTTGCAGATTATTCAGCAAATTTTTGGGGGAATCCAAAGCGGTAAACTCAAAGGGGGACATCTTCTTCCATCGATCCGGCAACTTGCCCATGACTTAGAAATCAATCCCAACACTGTTGCAAAGGCCTATAAGACGCTCGAAGAGAATCACATTATTTTGACGGCCGGCCGAAAGGGAACCGTCATTCGTAATGAGGCCCTTGAAAATCTTCAGACACACACAACTTCAATCGCCCAACATAAAATGGCTGATCTTTTTAATGAACTCAGAGCAATGGGAATTAAGAAAGAAAAATTAGAAGAAATTGTTACAAAGTTATTGCAGGAGAAACGCTAATGGATATTTATCTTATGGCAGCGCTTTTTTTGTTTTTGGTTATAACTTTTCAATTCATTACAGCTCCGCGCCTTTCGCTTGGAGCTTACTGGGATGTCGTTAACCATAATGAGAACTTTTTAAATAATGATCCTGATTTTATAAAAGAAAATCCACCTTTGTCGAATGTGATAGGCTATGTGCTTGGAATAGTATTTATTTTCATCATTGGGATTGGAGTAATTGTAAAATCAACGCTACCGTTGCAGTTTGTCCATTATTCTTCAGTTATCGTTTTTGTCTTGCAAATTCTCCATAATCACTTTTATCTGAAAAAAATAAAGCAAAAAATTCCAAATGCCTCGAAGAGAAGTACAAGGCTAGAGCAACGAAATATTTTTTATTTTATCTCAAAAAAAACCGTTCTTACTTTTGGAATATTTCTTTTCATGGCTTTCTTCGGAATGCTGGCAGCTGCATTGACGCAAAAACTTTCTTTTCAGCTCTTTATGGCAGTTTTTGTGTCAAAAATTGCTTTAATAGTATTTGTTCTTTCCTGTGCCATTGCGGGCGCACAAACAAGTACTTTTAGTTATTCAAAGTGGATAAAGAACGAAAAAATAGTTCGGGCATCCTTTTCGCTTGCTATTTTTGTTGCCGCAGGATTTCTAATTGACCTCTATATTCGGCTTGCCGGAGTCTTTTTTGAAATGCCGAGTTTCATTTATGCTTCAGTCCATGAGTACATCTTGGGGGCCGCTGGTCTCGGTGCCTTCATGCATTTCGTTTTGAGTATGAAACTAGATATTCCCGATTGGTACGGAAAATCGTCGATCAAAAATAAAACGGCATCCATGCCGAGCTTAAACTAACACGCTTGGTGAATGATTCTAGCTTGGTTTGTTGAAAAGAGGTTCACCAGCAAAATCGAGATGCACTGTTTCTCGTAGTGACAAAGCGAGGTCCCGTTCCAACACCAAGTTCCTGAAGCGGTGCTTGAGACCGGAGGAGCTGTGATGTTTATCATTATGTTTAGAAGTCTCTGTTGCTGGATGAAGTTGATTAATATGTTAATGTTCTTAGGTCGGAACCTGAGAAAAAACCAATGACGGAAAATTCCAGCAGCAAGAAATGTCAGAGTATTTTAATTGTGGAAGACGATGCGGGCATTCGAGATGTCTTGCGGTACGCACTTGAACTTGAGGGATATAAAGTCGTGGTGGCCATAAATGGCCAAGATGGGCTGGAGCAGCTTGCAAAAATGCAGTCACCCTGCCTGATCCTGCTCGATCTGATGATGCCTGTGATGAATGGTTGGCAGTTCATGGAGAGATTAGGTCATGATATGGTCCTGGCCACCATCCCAGTGATTCTTATTACGGCCTTCAGTGAGCAAGGGAAAGAATTGAAATCTAAAGGCATCATCAAAAAACCTATCGATCTGGAAATATTTCTCCAGGCGGTCAAGAAATGGTGTAATCCCGACTAACTCAGAGTGAAATAAAAGGTGGCCCCTTGACCAACATTTCCTTCGGCCCAGACCTTGCCGCCGTGGCGATTGATGATCCGTCTTACCGTGGCAAGGCCAATTCCCGTGCCGGGATACTCGGCTGCTGCATGCAAGCGCTGGAATGCCCCGAAGAGCTTGCTGGCATAGGACATGTCAAACCCGGCCCCATTATCGCGAATGAAGAATGCTTTCCCCCCTTCGTATTCAAGACTCCCGAATTCGATGATTGTCTTTGCGCATTTGTTGGTAAATTTCCATGCGTTGTTTAACAAATTCTCCAATGCAATTTTGATCAAACGCCGATCGACAAAGGCGGTCAAAGAATCAGCAATACGAAATTCTGCATGCCTTTCCGGATTTGTCTTGCGAAGAAGCTCGACAAGGCCATGGACTAGTTCGGATAAGTTGACCAGCTCACGATGGAGTTCGCTTCGGGTCATCCTGGAGAGATTGAGAAGGTCATCAATGAGCTGGGCCATTTGCTGGCTGCTACTTCGCACATAGCCGAGATATTCCTTTCCCTTGTCATCGAGTTTATCTTTGTAATCCTCGAGCAGCGCTTGAGAAAAGCCATCGAGACCTCGAAGCGGGGCCCGTAAATCGTGGGAAACCGAATAGCTAAACGCTTCGAGTTCCTTGTTAACACTTTCTAGTGCTATTTCGGCGCGTTTGCGTTCGTCAACTTCACTCTTGAGTTTTTCTTTCTCACTACTCAGATCTTCCAGTATGTTGAACGCCGCTTTTTGTAACTGTTCGAGCTTCTCTTGTTCTTTGACAAAATCATCAAGAATATTGAAGGTGGCATGTTGCGTATCCTCAAGTCTTTCTTTCTCACTTGAAAAGTCCTCAAGAATATTAAACGTAGCATGTTGTATCTCTCGGATTTTTTCCCTTTCATCAGCGAAGTCTTCGAGAATGTTGAAGGTCGCTCGCTGAACTTCCTCGAGCTTTTGCAAATGCCCGCGTTCTGTCAGGTCCTGGGTGAGCTTGGAATAGCCCTTAAGCTTTCCACTTGCATCACGAATGGCGAAGATAATAACACTGGCCCGGAAATGCGAGCCATCTTTTTTTACCCGCCATCCCTCATCTTCGAATCGGCCGGTCTTCGAGGCGATCTCAAGTTCGCGCTCTGGTTTCTTGTTCGCTCTGTCTTCATTGGAATAAAAAATTGAGAAGTGCTGGCCAATGATTTCGTTTGCCTTATAACCTTTGATTCTTTCCGCACCCACGTTCCAACTCAAAACTCGCCCATGAACGTCCAGCATGAAGATTGCGGTGTCTTTGAAGCTTTCAATGAGAAGTCGAAGCGTTTCCTCACCCTCACGTAAGGCAGCTTCTGCATGTTGTCGTTCAGTTAGATCGCGAGTGACTTTGCCAAAACCTAGCAGCTCACCGGTCTCATTTCGCAGGGCCGTGATGACGACACTGGCCCAAAAAAGAGTGCCGTCTTTTCGAATTCTCTGCCCAAGATCTTCAAACCTCCCCTCGCGTGCGGCGATTTCCAATTCTTTGGAAGGTTTTCCAGCTTCGACATCTTTTTGGGGGTAGAATCTAGAAAAATTTTGTCCGATAATTTCTTCCGCTTTGTAACCTTTGAGATGCTCTGCTCCTGCATTCCAGCTGACGACTTTTCCGGTGGGATCAAGCATGACAATAGCATAATCAAGGACGCTGGCAACCAGAAGACGGAAACTTGAATCGGTCTCGCCCAAGCTTCCCACCAAGTGTTTGGAAGATTGCTGCTCGACCGTAAGAGTGGCATAGCTCATGTCACGGTCTCGCCTACGCGTCTTTTTAGTTCTTCAATTTCCTTTTTGAGCTCAATCATCTTAAGTTCGCGACCCACCGTCAGCTTTTGGAATCGCTCAAGCTCTGCGAGACGTGCCAGCTCGCGGGTGCGCTGTTCGCCTACCTCGCGTTCGGCCCGTTTCTGAGCGGTAACATCCCGAGCTGCGGCAAAGACGCCGAGAACCTTACCTCGCACATCTTTATACACAGAGGCATTATAGAGCACATCCGTTTGTCTGCCATCTCTATGGCGAATAGTGAGTGGATAGTCTGAAACTGAACCCTTGGCAAACACCTGCTGATAACCTTCTCGGGCCTTTTCTGGTTCTGCAAAATAATTGGAAAAGTCAGAACCCACCAGCTCTTCTCGCGGTCGACCGGTCACTTTGGCGGTGGCCTCGTTGACATCGGTTATTTTGCCTTCAGGATTAATGGTCACGAGCGGATCAAGAGAAGCCTCGATCAAACTTCTGGCGTACTGCGATGCCTGTTTTTGAGCAGAAACGTCGCGAGCGGCGGCAAACACACCAAGCACGTTGCCGAGGACATCTTTGTAAATCGAAGCATTGTAGAGAACATCTGTAAGTTTCCCCTCTTTATGCCGAATGGTGAGTGGGTAGTCGGCGACAAAACCTTTGGCAAAGACCTGTTGGTAGCCATCTCTGGCCCTGGCCGGTTCGGTGAAGTAGGTTGAAAAGTCTGAGCCAATCAGCTCCTCACGTGATGTCCCTGTAACTTGGATGGTGGCTTCGTTGACATCGGTAATTTTTCCATCGGAGCTGATTGTGACCAATGGATCAAGGGAGGCTTCGATCAAGCTTCGCGCGTACTGTGACGCCTGCTTTTGCGCCGTAACATCACGGGCGGCCGCAAACACGCCGAGGACATTGCCTCGAATATCCTTGTAAACTGAAGCATTATAGAGAACATCCGTCAGTTTTCCATCGAGATGTCGAATAGTCAGTGGGTAGTCGGCCACAAAACCTTTGGCAAAAACTTGTTTGTAACCTTCGCGCGCCTTTTCTGGCTCGGTAAAGTAATTCGAGAAGTCCGAACCGATCAACACCTCTCGCGAAATACCTGTTACCTTGATCGTAGCTTCATTGACGTCAGTGATCTTTCCGTCGGCACTGATCGTTACCAGAGGATCAAGAGAGGCCTCGATCAAGCTTCTGGCATATTGGGCGGACTGCTGTGAGGCCTCTTTCTGGGCGGTGACATCTCGTGCCACCGATGAGATGGCAACAACCTTGCCATTTTTGTCTTTGATAGGAGAAACGGTGTGGGAAACGTCAATGATGGTCCCATCCTTTCGAATTCTCTGAGTGTCGTAATGTTCAGTTTTCTCTCCTCTTACGATTTTAGCAATGACTCGAGGAAGTTCGTTTTCGCGTCCATGGGGGATGAGTTTGACGACAGGCGTACCGATCATCTCTTCTGGCGTATAGCCGTATATTCTTTCCGCGCCGACATTCCACGTTAGTACGATGCCGTCTAAAGTCTTTGCCACAATGGCATCGTCAGAGGTCTGCACAAGTGAAGCTAACATACTGCGCTCGTCAGCAAATTCTTTTTTTAGTTGGAACTCCTGCAATTGGAAATATTTGTTTGCGGATTCTGGCGTCGCCACAAGAAAACCTCCTGACAAATGATAGTGGGACCCGAGCGTAGGTTTCAAGATGAGAGAAGTCATTGGCATATCAAAATGGAAAACTATGATTACCTCCATGAGTGAAAAAACAATCCTCCTCGTTGAGGATAATCCGCTTGATGAAAAGCTAACCGTCCGTGCTTTGGAAAAGAATAATATCGCCAACAAGATCATCGTGGCGAGAGATGGCGCTGAGGCCTTGGATGTTTTGTTCTGCACAGGAAAATTCGCCGCTTGTGATCCAGCGAACATGCCAGAGATGGTGCTCCTTGATCTCAAACTTCCGAAAGTCGATGGCCTGGATGTCTTGAGAAAAATTCGCTCAAACGAACGCACCAAACTTCTTCCGGTTGTCATCTTGACCTCGTCACTGGAAGAAAAAGATGTTGTTGAGAGCTATAAATTGGGTGCCAATAGCTATATTCGCAAGCAAATTGATTTTGAAAAGTTCGCTGAGGCCGTCAGGCATCTCGGCCTCTATTGGCTCGTCCTCAATGTGCCGCCACCAAGTAAGGACGAAAGAGCAACCTCAAAATCAGCTTAGGAAGATAGAAAGAGAGCATGAAGTTACGAATACTTTTTGTCGAAGATTCGAAAATCGACATGGAAATTGAGCTTCGACAGATAAGACAAGCAGGTCATGATGTCGTTGTCGAACGAGTTGAAACAAAAGCGGCCATGCAGACGGCATTGGCCTCACATGAGTGGGACGTGATTATCGCCGATTACTCTTTGCCACAGTTCAGCGGAATGGCGGCCTTGGAGACATTAAAAGAAAGCGGCCTGGATCTTCCTTTCATTATTGTTTCAGGGGCCATAGGAGAAGAAACGGCCGTAGCTTTGATGCGATCTGGTGCGCATGACTATATTTTAAAGCAAAACATCTCCCGTCTATCTCCTGCTATCGAGCGGGAACTTCACGAGGCAGCAAATCGACGAGCACGACGTGAAGCTGATCAAGAGCTGAAAAACAATCAAGCGCGGCTCAATTTTTTATCTGAAGCAAGTGGCTTGCTCGGCTCATCACTCGATTATGATACAACCTGTAAAGGTGCATTGGCCTTGTCCATTCCACAATTTGCAGATTTTTGTGCTATGGATCTGGTGGTGGGAGATGGACAATATTCGAGGCTGGCCGTCGCTCCCAATGATCAGCAGCATGCGAGACATATCCAGGAAATTCGTAGGCATGAAAGGGTTATCCTCATGGGGGAGGCAGAACTCGATGGTGAAGTAAGAGATTCCGTTTTGGAAAAATCGAGCATCTGTGTACCCCTGATCGCCCGAGGACTAATTTTGGGTGCCGTAACCTTTGTCATCACCGATTCAGACCGGCGCTATGGAGAAAAGACTCTCTGGCTCGCCCAGGAATTCGCGCGGCGAGTGGCCGCTGCTATCGATAATGCTAAACTTTATCGTGAGGCTCAAATTGCGATTCAGGCAAGAGATGAGTTTTTATCAATTGCCTCGCATGAACTCAGGACACCTTTAACTACTCTGTCGCTGCAACTTCAAGTCGCAAAACGTGAGCTAAGCCAAGGTAATGACCTTCCTGACCGTGACAGGCTTATTGAGGTGTGCGAAATTTCGTTACTCCAAACCAATCGGATCATCAACTTGATCGAAGAATTGTTGGATGTCACCCGAATCCGAGCTGGTCGTTTAAACCTCCATTTTGAAGTCGTGAACCTATCGCAATTAATTCGCGAAATTGTTGCCAGCTTTTCTCCCCAGCTCGCTCAAGCGGGGTGTCAGGTTGAGTCCAAGATCGACTCAGATGTGACGGGTTTGTGGGATAAAATCAGACTCGAACAAATTGTCTCTAATCTTCTTTCCAATGTTATAAAATATGCCCCTGGGAAGCCAGTAAAGATTGGCCTGATCGGAAAAGAAAATATGGTGACACTCAAGGTGCAGGACTTCGGCCCAGGGATCTCGAAGGAAAAACAGGCCAAAATCTTTCAACGTTTTGAGCGACTGATGGGACCAGAAAATATTAGCGGTCTAGGGCTTGGTCTTTATATCATCGATCAGATTGTGCGTGCTCTTAAAGGGCGAGTCTATGTTGAAAGCGAGGTAGGAAAAGGTTCGACATTTGTTGTTGAACTACCAAGGGCCCAATAAAAACACGGCAAGGAATCGAGATAGTTGCACAGGACGGCAGAAGCATTAGCTGGTGCATCTCTGGCCAGCAAATCAACTGCTTCCCGTTTCAATAAAGCGCTTCACCTCCAGCAAAAAATTATTAATCTCCATAGGCTTTCGAATAAAGCCTACGGCGCGACTGGGAGGAGCCGTTTCCGATGCTGTCAGAAAAACAACGGGGACCTTTTCAAGAATTTCAGGTTTACTTTTTTCCAGAACGCTTAAAAATTCAGGGCCGGACATATCGTTCATTCGGACATCAAGAAGAATTAAATCCGGCAGAGTGATGCGGGATAAAGTCGCCAGACCTTCTTGGCCGTTTTGAGCTGTGAAAACCTCATAATCTCCCGCTTCAAGAATGGTTTTATCGAGGAGCAAGTGATCAATATTATCATCAATGACAAGAATTTTTTTCTTTTTGCTTGCAAAGTTCATCTATATCTCATGGAGATGCAGTTTGGCCTTTTCATTTTTATTATTCCAGTTCTACGATCGCTAAAGATTTATTCTTGAGCAATGAACCTAAACGGACAATGATGACTCTCACTCTAAAAATTGTTTTTCTTGCTTCGAGAATAGGTTAGGAAGTATTGTCTATGCATTTTGCTCCTGCAGTGTCCTTAGGACACACGCCGTCGGCGCTCCTGCGCCTCCGAGCTTCGAATCCCCTTGGTGAGATTTTTTCAAAATTTTGGTTAAAATAAAAAAAACCCGCTTTCGCGAGGCTTTTTTCTTTTCATCTTCTTTCATCATTTTTCATTCCATCTCATGCAGTGACCAAACCAGACCAGATTTTGATTGGTTGTGATTTCATGGCAAGGGGCTTCTTTTCGGGCCCCTACCCGATATACTCTCTGAAGGAATTATTTAATTCATTCAGAAACAACTGTTTAAAAAAATCTGGTTTTTGTTTCTTGCAAAAATAGAGAATGACCTTGATATAATCCTCCTTGGGAGTGTTCACAAAAGAAATTGGGATGTAGTTGTATGAAAGTAAAATGGAATTTCCCAGCATTCGGGAAGTCCTTTTATTTCCGTCTGAAAAAGGTTGAAGAAATGCTAAGAGAAGATTGGCGGCCACTGCTTTGTCTAAAGCGGATTTCATTTTGTTGATTTTAGTTGTGAGCAAATCGAAGAAAGAAATGATTTGGAATTTGTTATCGCATGGGACAAAGCTTGAATTAGAGATCGTTACAAGATGCTCACGGAATCCAGTATCGATATTTAAATTTTGCATCAAAATCTGATGCAGTTCTAGCACTTTTTGTTTATCAATTGTTTTATAGTGACTTCCCTGCCGTATATATTCAATCGCCGATTTGTGATTCAAGATCATTTGCGCTTCTTGGAAATTCTTCCCTTTAGCCGTTTGATTATATTTCAGGAGACCTTCGGTTTCCAAAATGGAATAGGTATTTCCCTCGATGTTTGCAGAGGCCCATGAGAGGTCGATGACGAGCTTTTCCTTTTTCTTTTTTCTCGATTCCTCCGAAAGCTCCTTTCTTTTTGTGTCGATCCGTTCCTTGATCTCGTGAAATTTATCTGAAATATTTTTTGGAAAACTAAAATCTGCCGATATTGCTTTCTCTGCTATTTTATTAAAAAAGACCTTTTTACGATTCTGGGTTCTGAAAAACTTATCGAATAATTTTTTTTCCTTTTTTAGGAAGGATGCCTCAATCTCAGAAAGAGCGAATATGAGGTCTTCAAGAAGACGGTAGATGGTGCCTTTTCCTGTTCCGTGTGCCAGTAAGAGCCCTTCATCAACGAGTTTTTTTAAATCGTGTGTGGAGGTGTTGCGGTGTGAGCTAGTGAGTGATTGAACATCACTATTGGAGATCGCTCCGTAGACCCTAACAAATTGCAATATCTTATTTTTTCGATCGATGTATTCCATAGGTTTTGAGTTCCAATTAAGAAATGTGCAAATTACCTTTTTGAAAATTATATGCACATGCAATTTGCTTGGATTGGAAACAAGAGAGCAGCAGTCAGACGGTTTTTGTCAGATCATTTATTGCTTGATGCGCGCGGGGCTTCAAAAACCAGTTGAAAAATGGCTAAGAAAGATTATCCTTAATCCTCGCTAAAATTATTTCCCCCACCTACCGAGGACGCCATGACAAATTTAGGATACTACTCACAGCCTGCAATACATAACGACTTCATAGTTTTTGTTTCCGACGACGACCTCTGGCGCGTCACCCTTGAAGGTGGGAGAGCAAGCAGACTAACCGCCAACCTTGGCGTTGCCTCGGCCCCAAAAATCTCACCCGATGGTGAATCCATCTCCTATCTGGGCGAAGACTCCGGCTCCACCCATCTCTCAATCATTCCCGTAAGCGGTGGCGCGCCCAAGCGGCTTCTCCATCTGCCCGTGACAAGAAATCTAGGCTGGAAAGACTCTTCAACCCTGCTTGTGGTTTTGGCCTACGAATCTTTTCATCGCGGCGAGAACTATGTTTATGAATTAAATATAGAGACCAATAAACTCAAAAAAATCAATGTCGGCCCGGCCACAAACCTTCACTATGGGAAAAAGGGTGCCATCCTACTGGGAAGAAACTGCGGTGATCCCTCCCGCTGGAAGCGTTACAAAGGTGGAACCGCTGGGGTGCTTTGGGTTAAAAAAGACGCCAAGAACAAATTCCAACGGATTCTAAAACAAATAAAAACCAATATCTCTACGCCGCTCCTGATTGATGAGACGATTTACTTTATTTCCGATCACGAAGGGATTGCCAATGTCTATAGCTGCAATATGGACGGCAAACAACTCAAACGCCTAACCAAGCACTCTGAGTTTTATGTGCGCCACCTTTCCACTGATGGCCAAAGCCTCGTCTATCAATGTGGTTCCGAGATCCATTATTATAAAATTCAAGAAAAATCAGAAACAAAAGTTAAGATAGATTGCCCAACTCCAGGGGTTCAGGCCCAGCCTCGCTACATAGGTCCGACGGATTTCCTTGAGTCCTTTAGCGTCTCTGACAACCTTGAAAAACTCGGCCTCATCTCTAGGGGACACCCGATCCTCATGTCTCCTTGGAAGGGTGCCCCCCAAGAGCTGTCCGCCTCTAAAGACATCCGTTTTGCCCTGCCAGTATTCTCCAAAGACTCGAAAAAAATGTATGCAATCGGCCACGACTCCCAAGAAGAGGAACACCTCTTTGAGGTTGACCTTGGCACAAAATTACCTAAAAAGATTTTAACCAAAGAAAAGTGGGGAAAAGTCTGGGAGCTGTCTTTATCTCCAAAGGGTCATTTTTTGGGGTTGGTCAATAACCGCAATGAACTCTGGCTCATAGATGTAAAGAAACATACAAAACGCCTCATTGAAAAAAACACCTCTGAACGTCCGCAAAGCCTAACCTGGTCTCCCGATGGGAAATACCTGGTCTATTCTGCCACCTTGGTGGATTTAACCAGGAAGGCCATTAAGACTTACAATGTAAAAACAAAAGAACACCGAAACCTCCTAAACCCCATCATAAGCGACCACTGCCCAAGCTTCGATCCCCAAGGAAAATACCTCTACTTCATTGGTGCCCGCGAATTGAAACCGACCTTCAGTGAAGTTCATTTTGATGCAGGTTTTCCCTTTGCCACCAGGCCTTATGTGGTGATGCTCGAAAAGGAAACACCCTCGCCTTTTGACAACCTCCTGCAAACGCCAAAGCTGCAGGTTAAAAAGAAAGAAACCGAAACTAGAAAAACAAAAGAAGTCCTGATTGATTTTGACGGCATCGACCACCGCATTTTGCCTTTTCCCCTGGATCAAGGCGGCTACCAGAGAGTCTCGGCCGTGGCCCAGGGAATTCTTTACATAAAAGACACTGTAGGTCCCACTCACGATTCCTGGATGGGAGATCCGGTCTATCCTGACCTACATTCATTCTCCTTTGAAACCCAGAAATCAGAACTCTTCTACCCAAAGGTGGCTGCCTATAAAGTTGTAGCCGATGGGGAATACATTCTTCTGAAATCAGAGGAAAAGCTCCGCCTCATTCCAACCAAGACCAAGCCAAATACCGATCAAGGCTTCAACAACAAGGACGGTTGGATCGATCTGAACCGAATCAAACTTAAAATCGACCCAAAGGCCGAATGGAAGCAAATGTACCGTGAAGCCTGGGTTTTGCAGCGTGAACACTTTTGGCGCTCTGACATGTCTAAAGTCGATTGGCTAAATATCTATCAGCGCTATCTACCCCTGTTAGACCGAGTGAAAACCCGCCGGGAATTTTCTGACCTCATCTGGGAAATGCAAGGCGAACTCGGTACCAGCCACTGCTACGAATTTGGAGGTGATTACCATCGCACCCCTCCACGCCAGACCATTGGCTACCTTGGCGCCCAGTTTGAATTTGTCCCCACAAAAAAAACTTTTAAAGTTGTATCTTTCTTCGAAAGCGACTCATGGGTCTCCGCCTCTGACTCCCCCCTCTTGACCCCGGCCGTTGGTCTTAAAATCGGAGATCAGATTTTGGAAATAGACGGTTTCGGATTTCAAACCGAGTTGAGCCTTTTTGAGGCCCTCGAGAATAAAGGAAAAATCCGCATTGAACTAAAAGTGCGAAGGAAAGGCGCCAAAAAAACTGAAACAGTGACAGTAATACCGCTCCCAAGCCAAATGTCCGGCACCTATCGTACCTGGGTCGAAAAAAACCGAGAAAAAGTTTATCAACTTTCCAAGGGCCGCCTGGGTTACATCCATATTCCAGATATGGGGTTCCATGGCTTTTCAGAATTCTACAGAAACTTTTTAAGAGAATACCGCAAAGAAGGTCTGGTCATTGACGTCCGCTATAATGGTGGCGGATTTGTTTCCCAACTACTTCTACGCATGTTAGCGCAAAAACCCATTGGCCTGGATTTAACACGCCATCAAGGATTTAATCACTATCCACTCTATGCCGTAGCCGGATCCATGGTTGCAATCACCAACGAATTGGCGGGCTCAGACGGAGATATCTTCTCCCATGCTTTCAAACTGATGAAGCTCGGAAAGCTCGTCGGAAAAAGAACTTGGGGCGGAGTCATCGGAATAAACGGTCAATACCAGCTTAGAGATAAGACCATGACGACCCAACCTGAGTACAGTTTCTGGTTTACAGATGTTGGATGGGATGTGGAAAACTACGGGACTGATCCCGATGTGGAAGTTGAAATAACTCCAGAGGAGTGGTCAAAACAACAGGACCCTCAGCTTGAAAAAGCCGTGGAGATTGCGCTGAATGATTTGAAAAAGAATCCCGCATTTAAACCCGAAATAAAAGAGTTTCCAAATTTATCCTTTCCCCAATTGCCCAAGTAACCGGTTCGCGGGCGCCAGCGCCAGATAATCTGACATTGCAGGAGTAAGAATTAGTCTTCTGGCACCTGCACAATTTGCAGTCTTTAGGTTCGGAACAGATTATAATGTCGAATATCGTCGGAAAGTTCTGTGAAATTTACTTCCGCAGGGGAAGTGCGATGTGTCTAATGACGGATTTGGGATCATAAAGAAGCCCCGCTTTCGCGAGGCTTCTTTTATTTTAACTGGTACTCCCAAGTAGATGACTTTCTAACTGCGTGTATTCAATTATCAGGGAAGTTATATATCTTTCATTAAAGAATTTGAAGCCAGTCAATAGTGTTTGTAACGCGAGTGCATTTTAAATTTCTTGAATCAATAAATGTATCTGAACAGTTATGCTGGCCAGGTTGGCAGGCATTAATTTTAAATGGAATTGAGTTTGGCAGAAAGCCGATATTGTTTTTATAGTAATCAAATCCCATTATTCTCCAATCATAGTGAACGCTAAAGTGTAAATGACGATTGTCTTTTCCCGTCCAGCCAGTATTCCCTTCGAGTCCAATTTTGTCGCCGCGAGACACTACATCTCCGGATTTCACATAGACTTCATCAAGATGAGCATGAAAAACTAAGACGCCATCATCTCTTAAAATCTCGACGTAATTTCCAAATCCGTTTCCGCATTGATCATTTTGCGTAAAACAAGTGTAGTTGGTGATAATTAAGCCTGATGAGCTCGCAAAAACCTGTCCAGCTGTTGTTTGGCGATTTGAAGTCAAGTCCAGCGCAAATGCGGTATTGGTATAAGCATGGGAGTTACCGTTGGGAGATAGGTTGCCTTGATCGCAATAAATTCCTTTTATCGCTGACACGGGAAAATTAATGGTAGGAACTACTAATGGAAGTGACCTACACTCGGCATGTTCTGGATTGAGTTTAATACAAGCTTGCCCCGCATTGCATTGGTTAGTTCCATAATCGCAAGTTTGGCCCCAACTGTTTGAAGCGAGCAGGAGCAAAGAAAATACTAATAAAATTTTCACCAGATGTGCATACAAGAACGAGTCAGCACTTACTAGTAAGTATGAAAACATTTTAGGCTCAAAAAGTCGTGCAAGTTCGTGGGGGCTTCGGCCCCTACGGTCGGTCGCCTCACGCTCCCTTCCTGCGTGGCCTGCCTGTCAGACGTAAAAACGCGGCGCAATCCACCATTAAGGGAGAAGAATCAGAATCAGAATCAGAATCAATCAGAATCGAAGAATCAATAAAAAAGCCCCGCTTTCGCAGGGCTTTCTTTTATAAACTTGGTACTCCCAAGGGGGGAGGAGACGGGATTAAAATAGGTCTTTATTAACAACCAGTTAGGAACAAAAACAAAAGGTTATGCCTTTTTGCTTTTCATCTTCTTTCATCATTTTTCATCCTATCTCATGCGGTGACCAGACCAAACCAGACCAACTTTGAGCAATGGAGGTACCCTGATTTGGCAACAAGAGGCGGCAAAGTTCAACGATGACGTGGCTATAACGGAGTAATGCTGTCGGATAATTTTTCTATAAAAAAACCTACAGTGCACTATAAGAATCACATAAAATCTAACTAGAATATTAAAATCATTCTCAGGATTGCTTTATGAAAATGTATTGGATAGTTGCAGTCGTCATTATGATGTCCGTCTCGGTTCTGGGCCAAGACTATACTCAATGCACTTTTAAGAACACACCGGAGGTCATCAAACTCGCCGGATGTGAAAAACTTCTCTGCGTAGGAAAAGCTGAATGCAATTGGGATGCTGGCCCTATCATCATATCTGTAGGATGCATTGTGGGCATGGGAGAACAGTGTCCCCCTGTAAGTCAATGCGCCGTAGATTATAAAGTGTCATTCTCTCAACCTACCATTATGGACGATAATCATAACAATGCTGGACGTACCAATCCTGAAAAAGGTGTATCACGATGAAATATATTTTCGTGGCGTTTTTTCTTTGTGCCCACTTTGCATTTGCAGGAGTGGACACAGATCGCGTTGGGCTTCAGGGGAAGATTGTAAAGTTTGATGATTCGTGGGTATATCTTCGAACAGACAACGGTAAAATGGCCAAGATTAAAAGGTCACTGTTCACAAAAGAGCAGTTGGGTACGACCAAACGGATCTCGATCAGATTGAAAATGAGTGATCTAGTGGAAACGCGGTTATGGCGACAGCAAGAGAAAAAAATCTAGATTTCTATAAACGAAGAACGATGGGCAAAAAGTTATGAAAGAACTCTTCGTCCTTGCGTTGACTTGTCTGCCTGTTGTCGCAATTTCTTCCGATCATTTATGCCAGTACACAGATGGGGGCCCGCGATTAATCAATCTCCAAAGTTGTTCGAACGCAAAACTTTGTCGGGGAGAGGTCCAATGTGGAGCAGATATATTTATTTTAACTTGCCCCGCATTAGTGGGTGGTACTTGCCCGGGAATAATAGAGTGTTTAAAGACAACTTATCCGATTCGTCAAACAAATCATGATAAAAAGAGAGTATGCCCTGAACAATATCTAGGAAGAACACAGTTATGGAGTATCCCCTGTCCCCGCCCAAGGGAGGATAGAAATAAATTCTTAGCTCGTGGATGGGAAGATCGCTATCAAACATTCGTATCTGTGGAAAATCTAAACATGATCCAATGCAAGCGCCCTCACTCGGATGCAATCATGAGGGAAGAAACTATATTAAACGGCTTCAGTCTTACGGAAAAAGATATTCCTTCAACCCTCAAAAAAATAGATGCAGCGATTACTGAAAGCAAAAAGCTTCTTAATGAGAAAGAGACAAGGTTAGGTCAATTAGAAAAAACAATTGCTGATGAAAAACGACGAAAAGAACAGCTCGATTCTCGGCTTAGCAATGATCTCTATATTCGGGATCAGTTGACGGGGCTTCAGGGAGATGTCGTTTTTAGAATCCCCAAAATTTATGACTCCTTAAGCAATTTTTTGGTTAACCAGCAACAAACATTTGAGATTCTAATTTACCATAAGGAGAGACGAGTAGCAGCACTCGAACAGGAACTTCAAACAGTAGACAATGAAGCAAGAAAATTGGCAATACAGCAAGAGATTGCCTCTCTTCGATGGGAGATTAGTCAATTTACAATTATGAAACCAATAAATGATTACGCGAATGAGCGATACTCATCACTAAGCAAGAGAGAGGCATTTGTAAAGGCCATTGCAGATATGAAGCGTGATGGCCCGGGCGTTGTTTCGAATTATGCCCTAGAATTAGCGGAAGCATTGACCTCGTCGCGAGATGGGGCAAATGCCGCTATAACTAAGATAGGCGAAGCACTTAAGCGGTCCGAAAGGAATGTCGTGGATACGACCAGTGCGATTAATGAAATTAGAAGTTCTATTGAAGGCCTAGAAAGAGGGAAGGTCACGATTGATGGAGAAATTACAGGTTTGAAAAATGAGATTTTGGAAAATGAAAAACGATTAGCAGAATTAAAGCGAATAGAAACACTGCTTCCAATGGAGCGTGCAGAAATACAAAAATGTATCAATGACGTTGAAAATTATAGTTGTGATCGCAGTGTGATTCGTACAGCGAAGGATAGTATCGAATGTCCTTGAAACTTGCGATAAGTGTTTTTATCTATTGTATGTTCAGTTTATCTTCGGCAGAAACTGTACGACTTATTAAAATAGCTGGTTGTGCTCCGGGACAAATATGCTTTGCTGAAACAGATAATTCCATGGTCTTCTGCAAAGCAGTGCAATCAGGGCAGTGCCCATCGGCCACGGAGTGCGCTAAAAAAAAGTTAGTAAATTATGGTACTGCTAAATCTCTCTCTTCTGACTATAGTGTTGAAATTAACCAGATTATTGATAGACGAAATGCCTTTGTAGAGACATCTCATCAACGGCTCCTTGCGATTCAGCAATATGAGTTTGCACACCGAAGACTTAGAGGAAGGTTTGGTGAAATTATTGGTATTGCCAATGATGACAAGAAGTTTGAAAACTCTTTAAAAGGGCGAGAAGATCAAATTTATTATGAGCAGGCCAGAGTCGATTTGGCGTTGGAGCAAGTGTTTGATGCTAAAGCGCGACTTTTATATGAGCTTCAGTATGTCAAAGGAAAGTTACAGGGCCATGATGATCTGATAGCAATGTACCAAAAGGATATTGATATATTTGATCAGCAGTTGGCAAAAATAAAGAAGTCTTTACTCGAAAGAAAAAAGAAGGCCATTGAGGCGATCGATAAATGGAGCGAGTGGAAGTACAGAATGCAGTTGCAAGGTCAGCTCGATATCACTCAAGGTGCCATAGATCGCATTACATTCGAGAACAAAACCCAATCATATAAAAGATTTTTAAACAATATAGAGAGGAACTTTTACGCAACAACAATAGGAACAGGAAGTCGTTCCGAGATGGAGGCCCTCCTTCATCAGTATCGGGTGATGACCACAAATGCTCAAACTTACTTCGCTCCGATGCTGTCTTGTAGTGAAAAACTGGAAAAGGCCGGGGCCCGAGACGACTGTGCCGCTAAAAAGAAAACTTATGATGAGTTAATCACGTATACAGAGTTAAAGCTTAAAGAAATTAATTCCAAATTTCAGACTGAAATCCTTCCTCTTTATATGAACAGTAATAAGCGCGATTTGGATCAAGATGGGTCCCCTCTCGATAGAGGACGAAAAGACCCACGCGTGCAAGAACCCGCGCCATGGGATGAAATGGCCTGGATGAGATTGGAACGTAGAGAGAGAGAGAATAGGGGTGATGGTAGAGACCATAATGACGACCGTCCAATGCGTCATGCTGTCCGACCTACAACTGATCAGATCGATCGAGTTGCCGATGGAGAAGTAAGAGCATCCTATCCTATTCGGAGAGAGGAAAGAATTAGGTCTGAACTCAGGGAGGCGCATCGAAACGCCATTGAACGTAGAATGGACTACCGAGAGTTTGACAACGAACTTGCAAACCTCAGAGATGGGATCACTCTCACCTTAGAGCAGACGGGAGATCAAGGTCTGGTGCAACTACGCGATGAGGTTAATCGGTTTCAGTCAGACAAAGATTACTATAATGGAAAGGTGGATGAATACTCGCTAAGAATGAGGGAACAGCATAATGGCCTACTCACTTTTGCAGATGGCTTTACAACGCGGGCCTTCCCAGACAACTCGATCTATGAAACGCCTTCAACTTCAAACTTACCAACAGCGGATGAGTTAGTTCAATACACCAGAACCTTGGCCGATATTGCCGTTGGGATGTCGCCGATCGGCGATGCTTATGATATAGCCAATGCCGGTTATGCCATGATCTTGGACCAGACGTTGCTGGGCGAATCAGTAGATGAACTGGATAAGACTATTCTCGTCATTGCAGCAATGCCATTTATTTCCGGCCGTACTGCGGAGGCAATAAGAGGAGTTGCATCCGACTTACTTATACTTGCCAAGCAAGGCAAATCTGCCACTATCAGGGCCGTCAAGGCGTTTTACAAGAATGCGAAAGCGTGGACTCTTGATATTCTTTTAAAAGATGGAGGTATTAGGCAATTAGATCATCTTCATGCTCGTGCCTTAGAGCTTTTTGGAGATGTACCTTCATCTGAGAAGTTAGGAAGCTATCTTGAAATGTTGAGGAGAACCGGCAGCACGCAAGGCCTCTCAACCATGGGAAGTGCAACACGAAAAGAAGCAGATTTTTTGAGAGATATGTGGGTTGGTCCCGATGCCATTCGTCGTCCTTATGACGGAAAGCCTGGTAAGTTCATATGGGTAAGTAAAGATGGACTAAAAGTGTACAGGGAACCTGTAATAAAGAGGTCTGGAGAGGTGCAGGCAAATTTCGAATGGCGATTTACGCCTAATGAGGCTTGGCATAATGGGCATTTAAACATTTTGGATTAGTGGAGGCAAAAAGTGATCATTCCAGTTTTACGAGGAATCAATTGTTTTGATGTTGAGAACTTAGAATCTTATAGGCCAGCATCGAGTAGTTTTTCGCTAATTATTGAAGTTGATGTCGGGACGAGCAACCATGATGGGACTGATATATTCCAGTTCAGGGTATGCACAGCAGAGTGGCTTCAAGAAAAATACTACGATGAGATAGTTTTTCTTCGAGGTGTTATCCTTGTTACAAACTTCTCTTATCCAGTATTACGCCAGAGAATAGAGAAACTTGTTAAATCGATTTCTGCGGACGATTGGAAAGAATACGCCACAAAGCTTTCGCGCTGGGGACAATGGGAATTTGAAGATGACAAAGATTTTTAGAACCATGGATTACGAAAAAGAAATCTTATCAATTGTCAATCAATTCAAGGGGAAATTGTCTGACGAAGATATGGATAGCATAGTTGAACTTGCAACCCATCTAGAGTGGGGCGTCGCTTTAGAAATTTTATGTGATCAACTGTATGAGTATGAGATCGGTATCAATTCTTCAACGTACGATAAAATTTCTCGATTGAAGAACATGATGGATGTGAACATTGATCTGAAGCTTCTTCAAAGTCTTGTCATTCAGGATGGCGATTAAAGATGATTGTACTACCAAAATCGCAATTGCAACGATTAAAAAGGAAAGACCCAGGCAAATTTCGAGTGGAGAAACGAGACTGTCGGAACATGGAGAAACAATGGCCATCTTGATATACTAGATTAACGTTTTGGAGCGTCACAATGATAGTACCTAAATTATACGGAATACATTCGCCAGATATTGCTGATCTCAAACTATTTGTGCCTAACGTTCCTAACAAATTTTCAATTCTTATACAGGTATTTGTTGGGCCAGAAGATGATGAGGGCTTTGAATCATTTGATTTTGTAGTCTGTACTGCTGATTGGCTGAAAGAGAAATACAAGAATGAAATAGTATTTCTAAAAAATTTTATCCTTGTTCCACACTACTCCTATTCAGCTCTATATCAGAGGATAGAAAAACTCGTAAAATCAATTTCAGGTGACGATTGGGCAGAATATGCTACAAGGCTTTCGCGCTGGGGACAATGGGAATTTGAAGATTACAAAGAGTGATATTCAAATTTTAGTTATAAAGAGAACCAAGGACTTCTTGTCGAAACTCAAACGCCGGTTATGCCATGATCTTGGATCAGACTTTGTTAGGTGAACCAGTATTATTGCACATATTCTGCTTGAAGGGAGATAGATTAATGAAAGATGAAATTCTTATAAACTACTTGAGAGACACTGTTGAGGATTTACTCGATACGATTGAAAAAACCAAGGAGGAGTGTGACTCTAATAATTCTGACAAAATTACTGAAGGGCATTTTATTGGTCTTG
Organism: Bdellovibrionales bacterium GWA2_49_15; assembly: GCA_001769855.1. Lineage (GTDB taxonomy): Bacteria > Bdellovibrionota > Bacteriovoracia > Bacteriovoracales > Bacteriovoracaceae > GWA2-49-15. The sequence continues at coordinate 64,765 of MEPP01000018.1, forward strand.
TTCATGTCCTACATGTTTTTTACTTACAGGCAAAGGCATTTAATTTGGATCCTTTGGACCTAGGCTTTAAATTTGACCCCGAAGAATATTTCTATCAACGTAAAGATAGTTGAACAAAGGTAGAAATGTGTGGTGATCCCGATTCTATCCGATATTCATCGGGATAAAATTGTGAATCCCAGCAAATATTATCCGAATTGGGATAGTCTTCCACAAGAACAAAAAAAAGCCCTTTTAGAGAATATTTGGCCAAGTGAGATTGAGCGATTTAAAGAAGAAGTAGGGATTTTTAGTCACATAATAATTGAGAGGAACTGATGGTGAAAGATCAAAAAGCACTTGAAGCAGCCATAATTCATTTTGTAGAATTGGTTACTGGTCTTATTCACGAGGACATTAACTTATCCAAAAAAAAGAAATTAACGGATTTTGAGAACGGACAGTTTTTTGCGAGAGTGACAGCACTTTCTACTCTTTATCATAGTCTCGAAGGCTTTGGGCTCGACCCAAAAAATCTTGCTTTGCCAGACTTCGACCCTGAGCACTTTCTATTTAATTCCGGAAAATTTGAAAAAAATAACCAATTAGCAGTTTGAGGAAAAAAGGAGATTTAGGTATCGTTGATTTAACCGTAATCCTTCTTTAACCTAAGTAAAAATCGCGCCAACGCCAATGCAGATCGGCCTGACGCCTCTTTTTCCAAATTCACCATTTATTGATTTTTG
>MEPP01000019.1 GCA_001769855.1 Bdellovibrionales bacterium GWA2_49_15
AATTACTGCCACCATGGGGATATGAGAAGCATCTTGAAAAAACCGCATAGATTTGTGAGGCCATGAAAAGAATAAAAAAAGGGGCCTCCTGCAAAAACCCGAAGCCCTTTCTCATTTCACTGAGTTAGCAAGAAAATCAAAGACTTGCCCTTTTTTTCTTTCATGGTATTTCATCGTTTTTCAGCATGCTTCACTCAAAATTGTGGTGAATTGTGGTAAAAACGACTTCTAACTACCACATTCACCATCGTCATAAGTGAATGCGGCGCCTTTGAAGTAGTGCCAAGATACGCCCTCCCTCATACCCTTGGCCCCTTGGCGCAAATAAGATTACCACAAACAGTTATTTAAAAATTTAAGCTGTTTTTTGCATTTTTCAACAGCATTATTAACTGTAACTTTGACTCGATTTATATAAACACTTTCGCCAGTCTCCAGAGTTTCAATGGGTCGTGAAGTCGCCGATGAAAATCGTCCAGACCCCAAAAGATCATCTAAGGCAAAGACATGATTTCTTGGATCATCAGTTGTAAAGTGCTGTATATTCTTTCTCACTATGTCATAAACTTTTTCTAAATAAATTTTCGTCGGCGCATTCGGCTCATTTTGAGCACCCGAGACGGTCGACCATCCACAATGAGTAATTACGACCATCTGTATTTTTGGAACACTTAATCCTTGTCCATAACGACAATACTTTTGGAACTCACCGGCTGGATCAGAAAGAAGTTTTAGCAACATATTCAGGGAATTAATGGATTGTTGATCAGTGCGAACAGGGATAATTAACGCATCAGCAGCATGCCAGGATAAATGAGTGGCCCCCGAAAAAAAAGGGGAAGTATCTATTAGCGATTTTGAAATTTTTAATTCTTTCATCTCACGCACAACCTCAGCTTTTAGTGAATTTAAAATCGAAGTAATAGCAATTGTACGTTGAGATGCGTTCGCAATGCTGATTGCCTGGGTCAGTGCAGAACTGATTTGATTAGGTAGTAAATACAACTGCTCATTTGATGGGATGTAAAAAACATTATGCTTCTTTCCGTAGCTAGGATTAGTTGCTCCAACATTTAAGGCTATTCGAGTTGCTCTTCCCAGCCCTGGAATTAAATATGGCATAAGGGCATCTAAAATAGTCACAGCATTGTTAGTATAATGATTCGAATCGAAAAAAGCAGAAGTATTCCCTTGCGGGCACGTATCTGTCACCAATATTTCTTTGGCAGCGTAAGCAAGATTTACGGTCAACGTAGTTTTACCAATACCACCACGCAGGTTACAAATAGAATAGATTGCGTGACTCGGTAAATCTTTGATCCGAGTTAATCTTCCCTGTGCTATATCTTTTTGACGTCTAACCACATCTGCAATTGACATACATTTCCCCCGTACAAATCTGCACCCGACGCATACTCAATAAAATGATAATACAACACAGAAAACCAGTCAAGCAGAATAGAAAACTAGTCACTCAAAGTAGAAAACTAGATCACAGATTGACGGTACTGACTACGTACAAAGTCAGAAGGTTTGGAAAGCTTAATTGTTGCGTCAACTTGTTCAAGATGCTTTAATTTCCTTCATCTCAACACTCGGCCGCAGCCCCATAGAATCCAGCAGATCTTTTAAAGTTGTGAGTCTTGGATTTCCATCGACCGATAAGGCCTTATACAGGCTCTCTCGACCCAAACCCGTGTTTTGTGCAATTTCACTGATGCCGTAGGCCTTGGCAACATCACGAAGGGCCAGGAGAAATAGTTCCTCGGAATCGTCATCGTCTTTTTCAAGATGCGCATTAAGATAGGCCGCAGCCTCGACGGGATTTTTCAGAGATTTCTCTAAGGAATCTTCATATTTTCTTGTTCGTTTTGGCATACATTACCTCCAGTAGTCGGCCCAATATTCTTTAGCGTTATGAATGTCGGTCTCCTGGGACATTGCAAAGTCAGAGTAGTCCAGTCAAGAGGAAGAAGAAGGCACAATCCTCACCCTAGACCATGGTGCAACTTACTTTTGGTATCATGAGCTTGAAAAACTTTTGGATGGCGAATAGGCATCCTTCGCTCACACTGGACACAGTCATTATTTCAAAATATGGGTCGTTGCATATACCACAATTCTGTAATTATTCCCGGTCTGAACAATTTGCGTTAGGCCACGCACAAGACCTGCTTGCCTGGCGCGGTCGATAGGTCATGATGCCGGGCTTCGTCCTTGCGGCATTCTGACGGCCAAATCAATCGGAGACTGGCACTCGCATCCTTCATTCTCATCAGGTAAAGAGGATATTGAGCGCAGACGTTAAAAAAAATATTTTCCGGCAAGTTTTTTTCTAAAACTAAAGCTGTAAGGGCCGGCAAGGCCTTAATGCCGATGCTAGATACATCCCCATTTTCTTGCGCCATCGTGTACTCAAAATCAACACCATACTCCCGTTGCTTCTGGATAAAATGTTTAAGAACATTCAATGGTGTGCGACTGCTGTCATAATCTTTAAACAGCAATCCGTGATTTCCCTGTGTTTCAATATTAAGCTCCACGCCAAAATTAATTTTTTCTGCATGCTTATTAAAAAAATCGGCCAGGTCCTTGATGAGAAGTCCGGGCAAGGGGAAATTTAAAATATCAAAAATCCCGTGAGGTATCTTGGTCTCTGCCAAAAAGGCATGCCACGGTTTTTCAAGAGTCTTCTCAAGAACCTCAATCATAGGTCTAATCTTGCGTGAGGTGATGACCGGGTCTGTCTGATAGTGTTTTGGAATCCTGAAGGTCAGACCCTTATAGAAGTTTTTCCCCACTTGGCCCAACTTCGGGATGCCATCAATTTCAGCGGTACCATAATAAAAGCAGAAAGGGTCCTTCACTCTAAAAACACGTATGAAATCCATCCAGAATCGCAAATCTGGGGCGAGAACACCTGCTTCAATCTTGGAAATGTTTGATTGAGATATATTAAACTCTTCTGCCAATTCCATCTGCCCATATCCATGAAATTTTCTGACGGCATAAACTACGCGTCCGGCATTCAGGCGGAGCATCTTGTCTTCACAACTCAATACACTCTTTTCACTTGGATTTTTCAAGGAAAACCTCATTGTGTTTTTTTATCTTCCTTCTCATATCGTCTTATCGACCAAAAACTGAACCCTCCGATCATTTTTTCCGCTCCACTCTTTGCATGAAATAAGTGACACAAAAAGGTGGCGCGACTTGCGATTTAAAAAAATCAAGCGGCCGAGTTCATGCAAAGTCCGCGAGAGAATTAGGTTTAAAAAAGCATACTTCAATAAATTCCATACGCTATTTCACAAATTATATATTATATAAGCTCCTGATTTCTATGACGCTAAAAAAAAATTCCATTTGTCCGATAACTATTGCCATAAAATAATCCGACATCAAGCATCGGATCGCTCTCTTCCATAATCAGTATGAGGCACAGGTCCTTGTACTTGAGTGGAACGTTGGCCGTATTTATGAGGGGAGAATCTATGAAACGACAGAATGTTGTGTGGTTTCTACTTTCAATACTTGTTGCTTCTTGCAGCGGAGGTGGCGGAGGAGCTACCAGCTCAGGCAGCAACAAGAGCGCTACTTCCATCTCGTCGAGCGCCCAGGTCACCTTAACGCCAACCGAGCAGGCGGCGAGGGCCGACATCACCGAAATTTCCACCACGGTATCCACTGCTGATCCCGCTTATCAACTTCAAGATGCCGAGCTGGCCCAGCTCCTGGAAGAGGGCACAATTACGCAAGAAGAATATCAGGAATTGGCCCTTTATCTCTAGGATTTGGAGACGATGATGAGGATCATACTTGTTCTTTTGTTGATTGTTTTTGCTGTCGGCCTCCATGCTGCGGAAGTTGTAAATATCTCAGTTGAAGCTGACTCTTATTTAAGGCAGGGAAGTCCTAATCAAAACCAAGGGGCAGACGCCATCGCGGTCATTCAGGAGTCAGGCAAAAATCGCGCCCTACTGCGCTTTAATACACAGGCAATCAAGCAGACATCCGCAGCTACTCTCATCTCGGCAAAACTTCGCTTGTACATTTCACAAAATGCCAATAACTGGGGAACAACAGGCCGTGATATTGGCATTTATACTTTAACCCAATCATGGACTGAAATGGGCGTCACCTGGAACTGTAGAAATGATTTAAACCCTTCCAATTCGTCCACCGATTGTCCGGGGGAAGAATGGACCATGTATTCAGGCACCCACCCTGAGCTTCATCCATATAATGCTACTCCGATCGCCATGAGAACCATTACCAATAACTTAACGGGAAATATTGAAATTGATGTCACGTCATACATCCAAGACATTCTCCACGATTCAATTAATAACTACGGGCTCATGGTGCGCAAGATAATTGAAAATGACCCAGGACATCTTGAGGTTGGAACGAAGGAGTCCAATCTCCCGGCAAAACTTATTTTGACCTACGAATCAGCTCCGATCCCGACACCAACGCCGACAGTTGTGCCTACGCAGACACCAACGCCAGTGCCAACACCTCCCGCGATAACAGATATGCCGTCGGCCACACTGCATGTATCAAGCATGAGTGGCGAAGTACCTCTTACGACAAACTTTGATTTTTCCAATATAAAGGGCAGCAATACCTCCATCACTCTCTACTTTGATGATGGAACCAGCGCAATTTATACTGGCACGGCCCTATCGCACCTTTTTTCCGACCAGGGAATTTACAAAGTTGTGGCGGTTTATCAAGATGACCAAGGCCATTCAAATCAGACCGAAGAAACCATTATTGTCACTGGCATGTCTCCAGCGCTTAAAATGGCCAATTCAGGTATCTGGATTACGCCAAATAAAATGAATCCCGTCACGAGGCAGGCAGGAGAAAAGGTAGTCATCTCCGGGGAAATCTGCAAGGTCTGGAAAGGTGCTTTTTTGGTCACACCCATTTGCCGAGAAATGAATGACCAAAATATTCAGGTTACTGCGTATTTTCCCGACCAGGCCCACGAGGTCAGTCATCTTGTGACGATAACCAAGGTGGGTAACCGCCGCTTTTTTAGCTTTGAAACACCGGAGCTAAAAAGCAGTGACCTAAACCAATTTTCACTTACTGTGGGCAATATTCCGCCCAGGGTAAAGCAGCTTCTTGCCACAAAAACGCGCCTTGAACTCAGAGTGACAGCCCTTGAAGCACAGCTCGCCAGCTTGCGGCTCATTAGTGGAAATGAGGCCAAAATAAATCGCCTGACATCCTCAATGAATACGCTCAAAACGGTCATCACAAAAATAACCTCCCAGCTTTCCACTCGACCGGAAATCATCGCTGAGTACCGTCTCCCGCTTCAAGTGGAACACGCCCCATCCGCACAGCTTTATTACGCCAGCATGTTTGCCGGATTTAAATTTGAGGCCGGAACGTTACCAGGAGTTAAGTTTGAAGATGAATCCGACACGGTAAAAATGAAAATTACCAATCTTGCCAACCTCCCATCCAACCTTCCTGACGATTCTGACCTGGTGGATTTTGAAGGAGACACCAGACTGACCGCAGATAACGACGAGCATTTTTACTACGCCGAATTTTATGACAAGGGCATCTTGGTACATACCTCTGTACCAAAAATTATGAATGCCAATGATGCTATTTCTTACGATCACACAGTGGCTCATTTTGCATCGGCCAGCTCGCAAGATTTTACAATCGAACTTTACCGCAAGAAAACGGCCAACGGCACACAAGCGCGACGCTGGGGCAGGCTAGAATTTAATATCCCTGTGGTTAGAGATGCAGTTCCGCCGGTATGGGTGGCACCCATTTCTCCGCTCCCTGAGCAACATTTTCTCGGCGAATTTCCCGATCTCTATGCCCATGTGCAGGACAGTTCTGGCGTGCTGAATCTCGCCAGTGCCAAGATAAGCATCAATGGTACGGAACAAGACGCAATAACTGAGACCCTGCCCAATGGACTAGTCAAAGTCAGCGGAGTGAAACCCTTAAACCCGCAGGATGGGCCCTATTCTATTTTGTACTCTATTCGTGACCAGAGTGGAAACTTTGCCACACCAAATCCGCTTAACCGTTCCTTCTTTTTTGACAAGACACCTCCAGCAGTCAGCGTAAATCTGGCAGAGGGCCAAATCGTAAGGACCCCGACCTTCGCTCTTATGGCACAGGCCTCTGACCTCTCCCATTTTTCTTTGGAGTTTATCCTAAACGGGACAAAAATCGCCACGTCGGAAGAAGACACCACAAATTTAAACTTGAACCTGAACTCTGGAAACAATGTGCTCACGATCCTGGCGGTGGATGCCCTTCATAACCAGAGCATCACAAGCTTGAATATCTTCTATGACAACGCCCCTCCAGTGATTTTTTTGAGTCACCAAAATCTTCATCTTACACGAGAGGGCACTTATGCCATGCGGGTTAATGTGGAAGATGCCTCTTTGAAGAAAGTTGATATTTTCCAAAACAGCACCCTCGTCGCTACCCAAACAGGAACACAGGGGCAAAACTTTAACTTAAACCTCGCCCTTTTTGAAGGAGCAAACGCTATTCGTATCGTTGCCTATGATATGGGTGATTATTCCTCAGAAGAATGGGTTTTCGTCACACGTGATTCGGTCGCTCCCGTGCTCACCCTCACCTCGCCTTCTTCGCCTTTTATCACCAAAGAAAACGGGATGACCATTGCTGGCACCTTTAACGAGGGCCTTTCGCTTCTAACAATTAATAATCAAAATATCGCCTTTGATAATATTAATAAAAAATTCGAGGCCAATATCCCCCTTGTCAACGGCACGCAGGCAATTTTAATTCATGCGGTGGACTTGGCGGGGAACTCTGGTGACCTTTCTTTAAGTGGCGAATCGGTCACTATCAACATCGCTGATACGCTTAATCTTTTTCAAAAGCAGTATCTCGCTTTGGCAAAGTCCGGGGGCAACACCGTTATCAGCGCACCGGCCGGCGCGGTCTTGGTTCCTAATTCAAAAATTCTAATCACCACAAATACCGGCGAATCACGCGATGTCACGGTGGATAACGATGGAAGCTTTTTTGTCACCATCCCTGCCTTTTTATCCGCAACTTTGAGCGTGACCGCCCCTCTTATCCCACCTGCCTTTGCCCAATTTACGGCGCAAAGTATGGCACCCACGGCCCCGCTATCGGTTTTATTTTTTGCCGACACGAGCGGACAAGAAATTGCTGAGCTTACCTGGAGCTTTGGCGAAGGTACGAGTGTAACTACCACCTTTGATAATATGCGCTTTGATTACCTAAGTGCGGGTGATTATTTTGTTTCCTTGACGGTTAAAAATGCCGGGGGTGCCCAGCATACCTCGACGCAGATGATTCGCGTGGGTGGTGGTATGATCGCGGCGTTCTCGTTGCCCGTTACCAGAGGAAATGCCCCATTTTATCTTGCCTTAGATGCCAGCAGCTCTTTTGACTTAGGTCAGATAACCAGCTTTCGCTTTGAAAGTAGTAACGGGATTGTGGTGGAAAATCCTTATCCCTTCGCTTTGATGGTGCTTGAGACTCCCGGGGTTCATCAGATAACTTTAAAAGTTAAAAATGCCGCGATGGAAGAGGCCGTAAGTTCTCCCATCGCGGTCACTGTTAATGCTCCACCAACCTTGAGCGTTGACGGCCAGATTTTAAAAGCAAAAGCACCTGGGCAGGTCAAAGTTACAGCAACATCAAGCGATAGTGACTCAAGCGGGCCTGTGCGCTTTCGCTATAATTTTAACGATGGCACCCCGATTATTGAAACAACCGCCACTTCGTTAGAGCATATTTTATCAACCGCCCAAACATACAACATAACCGTGGAGGCGATTGACAGCGATAACGCTTTTGCCTCCGCTCACACATCGGTCACCATTTTAGACAATATCGCCCCAGTGGCGCTGGTTACAGCAAATGTACAGACAGGCCACATCCCGCTTCATATCAACTTAAATGCCAGCGGCTCAACAGACGATGAAGGAATTGTAAATTTTGGCTACGCAGTTGGTAGTGGGCCTGAAGTTCTGACAACCTCCTCATCTTTTTTGACAACTATAAATACGGTTGGAAACACCACCATTTTTGTTCGCGTCCTTGACCGCCAAGGACTTGAGGCCTTGGCCTCAGTAAATATCAATGCCCTACCGCCAAACCAACCACCCGTGGCCAATCTCGTCCTGTCGGCATCGTCAGGCATTGCTCCCTTGGAGCTGGAAGCTGATGCCAGTGGCAGCAGTGATGATTTTGGGATCGCAGACTTTACCTTTATTATCAGTGATGGACGAAGAATCGTCTCGTCCACACCCAAGATCCCGCTCACTTTTTTAAATCCTGGAATCTATGCCATCGCCGTAATCGTTAAAGATTCCGCCGGGGTTGAGGTCACATCGGCTCCTATCTCTGTTACCGTGCTAAAACCGCCTAGGGCGTATTTTATCGCCACGCCTTTAATTGATACCGTACCAGTAGTGGTTTCTCTTATCTCAACTCAAGGCGGGGATGGCGCACCCATTGTTCGCACCAGTTGGAGCTGTGGAAACGGACAGACATTTGCGGCCTTATCCTTTAGTGCTTCATGCTCCTTTAATACGGTTGGTGAATTTGTCACTTCCTTAGAGGTGGAAGATTCCTTTGGGGAAATCAACACCTATACTCGAACAATTCAGGTTAAAGAAAATCATGCACCCAATGCCTACCTAACTCAGTCGGCTTTATCCGGTAGGGCGCCTCTTCTTGTCACGTTCAATGCCAGCGCATCGACGGATGATTCCAAAATTGAAAATTATAAGCTGGAATGTACTGGGCCAAACTCTGAAATATCGGTCGTTAACCAAACAACCTCACTCTTTTTAAAAACTTTTACGAGCGCCGGCGAATATATCTGCAAGCTGACGGTGAGCGACCGCCAAGGGCTTGTCTCCTCAAAATCCGCTAGCGTCTCGGTTTTAGGCCCGAACACTGCCCCAATTGCCTCCTTCACGCTTAATAAATCCTGGGCCAATACGACTGACAAGATCACCGTTGACGCAAGCGCCTCCTCTGACGATTCCAAGGTCAGCGCTTATCGCTTGTCGCTTGGAAATGGAAGTATCGTAACCGGCCGAACCCCTATCTTTGAAATCAGCTATCTAACCGCGGGAAGTTTTTCTCTTTCCATGATCGTCATTGATGATGAAGGCCTGCCCTCAGCCCCGACAGTAATGACAGAAATTCGCATTAACGCAAGGCCAGTGGCACTGCTGTCCTCTTCACGTTTAGAAGGCAATCCGGGTGAAGAATTTATTTTTAATGCCGGTGGATCGTCTGACTCAGACGGCACCATTACCCAATATAAATTAGAAGTTGAGGGTACAACTTTAACCCAAAGCTCGCCTATTTTCCCCTACACATTTTCAACCGGCGGTATCAAGACCATAACATTAACGGCGGTTGACAATGATGGGGCCAAAAGCTTTAAAAGCATGCACGTCAATATCAACTCCGCACCTGTGGCCTTGGCCCAAGCATATCCCATATCGGGTGAATTTCCGCTGCTGGTTTCCTTTGATTTAAGTAAATCGTCGGACAATGAGGGAATCGTTCGCTATGAGGCAAATTACGGTGACGGTCAGAGCGCCACGCTCACCTCGCCTGGGCAAAACCACCTGTATCAAAACCCAGGGGAATTTTTAGCGCAGTTTACCGCATTTGACCGAATGGGCCTTTCGCATACTGTGTCTGTTTTAATCACGGTTCTTCCAAACGCATCACCCGTGGCCTCACTAGAATTCACCTTGAGTCATGGCAAGGCCCCAAGCTTGCTTACCTTGGATGCCAAGAGTTCGCACGATTCGCGGGGAATTAGCAATTATCGTTTTATCATCTCTAAAGGCGAGGAGGAGTTAGTCAACTCACCCCAAACAAGTCCGCTTTACTCACAGAATTTAACCAGCGCTGGAAGCTACACCGCCAAAGTGATCGTAACTGATGACCAGGGCGCGACAGGCATCGAGGAAAAAACTTTTACCATAGGCGAGAATACACCTCCTGTGGCCAGTCTAGCGCTTTTAAATGAAATGCCCGTTACCGCTCCATTCGTCTCTCAACTTTCTGCCGCTTTATCGAGCGACGATGAAGGCATTGTCTCATACCAATATTTTCAAGGCGACGGGACAAGTGAGACGTTAACCACCCCGACGCATTCTCGAATTATCACTGTAGCAGGCCCCTACATTCCACGTGTGGTTGTTACTGACCGCCAAGGAGAAACGAGCGAGGCGACACTTAGCTACACGGCCGAAGAAAGGCCCCCCCGAGTAGAAAATAATCCCCCGACCATCACCTTTTCGCCCGAGGAAGGGCTTCTTAACGCCAACCCTGGCGTTGTCACCGCACAATTAAGTGATGAGTCTGACATCGACATCTCGCGCTTTGTAATCAAGTTGGGCCCGACCATTTTGTCGCCCTCAGAATATTCTTATGACGTTTTTTCTAAAAAGCTTGAGATCGACGTTCTTTCATATCTGGAATCGCTCTCTCCCATGGAAGAGGCGCTTGTTTCGGTTCGTGCCGTGGATATTCATGGAAATTTATCTTCCCGTGCCGCACTTTATGTCATGGATTGGAATAATCCTGACGTAGCAGGGCCAATTTTTAACTTCATACCGGGCGGCGGTTCCTTATCCACTCTCACACCGACGGTTCAAATTGCTATTTTTGACAAGAGTGGAGCGGACTATTCAGGCCTTTCTTTATCTTTAAATGACATTCCAGTGCCTACGGACAATTACACTGTGGATGAGGCACAAAATAAAATCACCGTAAACTTTGATTCATCTTTTTCTTTAAGCGATCAGACCTTTTCCGTTTTAAAAATTGAAATTTCTGACACCCTCGGCAATCTCGCCCGAGGCAAGGTGGGCCTTGATACCATGGGGCATGAAGTGGTCACCATTGAGCGAGGTGGACAGGAGGCCTTAGGATTTGAGGCCGGACGCTGGCACTCGTGTGCGGTGATGAATACGGGTGGAGTTCGCTGCTGGGGCCGTTACAGTGAAGGCCAATTAGGCTACGGAACCATGAACCTAAACAAACCTCCGGCCTTTTATGGCGATGTTCCTCTTTTTACTTCTTCAGAACTCACCTCAGGAGTAAAGGTCGAGCAGTTAGTCAGCATTTCACACAATAACTGCGTCCTCACCAGCTTTGGCAATGTCAGGTGCTGGGGTGACAATACCTTTGGCGAGCTAGGCCTTGGACATACTAGTCACATAGGTGACAATGAGCCAGCAAGTAGTGCTGGTTACACATCCCTGCTCACTGCTGCCGAATTGGCAGATGGAATAAAAGTCAAAAAAATCTCAGGAAATTGGTCAACGATTTGCGCACTATTTACCAATGGAGGAGTCAGATGCTGGGGTAGTAACTCAGGATATGTTCGAGGCGACAAATCACCAAGCACAGCTAATCTGGGTGACAACGAACTGCCCTCCTCTGTTCCCATGATTTCTCTGGGAGGACCGGCCGTTGACATAACCGTAACCCAATCTTCCGCCTGCGCTTTGCTCAATATGCCTACTGGCGAAGAGATGCGCTGCTGGGGCCATGGCGGCTGGGGAGCACTCGGGCTTGGATATACAATCTCCATTGGAGATGATGAATATCCTTCAGACATGACTGTTTTCACCCAAGTCCTTTCGCCCACAGAAAAGGCCCAAGGCCGAATGATCAGTAGCATGGCCTCCTCTGCCTATGCCAATTGCGTGCATTTTGAAGACAAGGGTGTGCGTTGCTGGGGAACTAATACAAACGGTGGAATCGGTTATCCTAACAAAACCGTGATTGGCGATAATGAACTTCCCTATACTGTAGGGGATGTGCAAATCTTATCCCCAGCGGAACTTGCGGCCGGACGCAAAGTAGAGTTGTTACGAATGGGCATTCAGGATACCACATGCGCTATAATAAACGATGGTGCTATCCGTTGCTTTGGCAAAAATATTTATGGAAATCTTGGTATTGGTCACACCAGTAATATTGGCGACGATGAGTACCCATACACTGCGGGCGATGTGCCTGTCTTTACTGCCGCAGAAATTGCAGCAGGCAGAAAAGTTGTTGATGTTTTAATCGGGTTTGACCACACCTGCATCACAAGTGATCTAGGCATGGTGAAATGTTTTGGCGGAAATTATTCCTGGCAACTGGGGCTGGGTGCCGGTGCCGCAGACTTTGTTGGTGACTACGAATTCCCTTCCGAGCTGTCTGTATTTTCTCAAATTCTTTCCTCCTCTGAGAAAATTGGAGGACGAAGCATTGACCAGACAACATCTGGTGGCGACTCACATTGCACACTCTTTAACGATAAGGGCGTACGTTGCTGGGGTAATAATGTCTATGGCCAAATTGGGTATCCTGGATTGCTCAAAGTTGGAAACGCTGAACTCCCTTTATCCGTAGGTGATGTACAGATTTTATCACAAGCAGAAATCTCTGCAGGCAGAAGTGTAGAGGTATTACGACAAGGCAGGCGACACACATGCGCGATTTTAAATGATGGCGGCCTTCGCTGTTTTGGATATAACGGCGTCGCAAGCTTGGGCCTTGGCCACTTAAACAATATAGGCGATGATGAATCGCCCTATACCGCCGATGATGTTTCAGTCTTCACTCCGACAGAAATTCTGGAAGGACGCAAGGTCATAGATGTGGCCGTGGGATATGATCACACCTGCATAGTGAATGATTTAGGCCAAGTTAAATGCTGGGGGGATAATCACCAATATCAATTAGGATATTTAGGTTCTGGTGCAGACACTTTAGGCGACAATGAGCTGCCCTCCTCTTATGGATATGTTGATATGGGTGGTGCTGTGCAGTTGACCCCAGATGGCCTGGACACTCCGAGAACAGCAACAGCATTTGGAGCCGGCCAATTTTATACCTGCGCTATGCTGGTGGATGATTCCTTGCGCTGCTGGGGTATCAACAATAACGGCCAATTAGGTCTTGGGAGTTTAAATCCCTTTCCTAGTCAAACTAAAACTCCCGCCGCTTTGGGGAATGTTCCTCTTTTTACAGCGAGTGAACTTAGCAGTGGAGAAAAAATCAAAGAATTAATCAGCGAATTTCTAAATAATTGCGTACTCACAAATTTTAGCCATGTGCGCTGCTGGGGGTACAACGCTTCAGGAGAACTTGGACTCGGACACACCAATAAAATTGGCGACAATGAACCGGCGAGTGCGGCAGGTTTTGTTTCTCTTTTGTCGGCAGACGAAATCGCTCAAGGTGTTTTAGTCGATAAAATTGCTGGACACAACAGCACCTGCGCCCATCTCTCCAATGGAAATGTGCGCTGTTTTGGGCCGAACTCCAACTACATCATGGGCAATAGAACGGCCAGCACCGCTCATATTGGAGACAACGAACTCCCTTCCAGTATTCCCCCCGTTTCGCTTGGAGGTTCAGCGATAGAGATAACCGTTGGTGGAGTTAGCGCCTGTGCTCGATTAAATATGTCCGGTGGTGAGGAGATGCGCTGCTGGGGGAATGGGGCATATGGTGGTCTCGGTCTCGCCGCAACCTATGGACAGTCTATCGGCGACAACGAACTGCCATCCTCATATTCTTACGTCAACTTAGGTGGGGCCGTATCCATCCCTATTGAGACAACCACCCTCGCCGCCCATTTTACTGCCACCCCTGAATATGGCCCCGTGCCATTGTCGGTTTATTTTGATGCAACTAGCGCCTCTTCCACCGCCGGGACGATTGCCTCTTTCCACTACGAAATTTATAACGACTTTAATCTGCTTGATGAATTTTATGGGCCGTCACCGACCTTGCTCTATGTCTTCTTGACTCCTGATACCTATATTATCCGACTGACCATTACGGACAACGTGGGAAATACTGCAACCGAAGACAAAATCATTACCGTGGGTGACAGGACAATTTCGCCGGTGGCGATTTTAAACGTCACCCCTAATACTGGAAAACTGCCTTTGACGGCCACTCTTGATGCCTCTCTCTCCTACTCCGCCCTTTATGGAATTAATAACTTCAACTTCCATTTTGGCGATGGAGTGGAACTCACCACAACCTCACCTGTGGTCTCTTACACCTATACAACTTTTGGACCATTTAGGCCTTACGTGGTGGTGACGGACAACATGGGGCAATCCACCACCTCGCTCAAACATGCCGTCGTTGCCGATTCTCTTAACTACGCCCCCGTGGCCGTGCTTAATTGCCTGATGCAGGAAGGCCGCAGCGTAGTTTGCCGGACCCTCGGCTCCTATGATGTGGATGGAAAAATTTCCGCTATCTTAATCGACTTTGGTGACGGAATCTCGATCTCGTCACCTTTGACCGGCGAGGATTTTTTCCATACCTTCCCTGAAGGCGGAAAAGGACGCTATACTATTTTCGCGCGAATTGCCGACGAGTTTGGGCTGATTTCAGAGGCCTCAAGCACTGTCCAATACGATTTTAACCAACCCCAGATTGCGGCCACAATCAGCAACTCGGTTCTCACCAACTCGAACATTGGCAAGCTTGATGTTCATGTCAGCGATGAATCACAGACTTTGACCCGTATCTATCTAAATGAAATGCTCATCCGCTCAACCTATGAGAAAAACTTTTCCATCTATCTGACCTACCGGGAAGGTGGAAACAGTATCCGTATAGAGGCGACCGATCTCGCCGGCAATCAGAAAATTGAGGACCTGGCCCCGGTTACTTTGGACCAAAGCCCGCCTTTCATTTTGTCCATGACTCCAAATTCCGGTGCAAACTTGGAGCGCTTGAATGTGGAAATTTTAGGCACGGCAAGTGAGAACCTTCAATCCGCAAGCGCAAACGGAGAAGCACTCACCGTGAGTGAGGCAAGCTTTAGCAAAAATATCAGTATGCCCGAGGGCAGTAATCTGCCTCTTCTCATCGTCTTAACCGACCTGGCGGGAAATCGTGCGACCTTTACCAGAAGCGTGAATGTTTTCCGTCGAAACCTGATTGCCGAACTTATCAGCATCAACCCGTCCTCCACCTCGCTCTCAAAACTGATTATCAGCGGGGCCCCCGATGCCGCACGACCTGGCATCTTGATTAAAATAAAAACCTCACTTTTTGGTTCTGATGAGATCATTGCCGGAAATGATGGCAGCTTTGAGTTTGAAACGGATTATTTTAATCAAGTAGAGCTTTCCGCCACCGATTATTTTAACCGCACCGATACGGTGACAAAAAACTACCAGGCCTTGACCACGCTTTCGGGCGTGGTTAAAGATGCCTTAAGTGGCAACCCCATTTCTGGAATTACGGTTAAAATTTTAAGCTCAAACCAAAGTGCCCAGACCGATAGCGAGGGCGTCTTTACCATTTCAAACCCGATTACCGGCGACCACAGTATTGAAATTGATGGCACCGCACTCCAAATCGCCGGCAGAAGTTATTCAAAATCGAGTTGCCGATCTCGATCGGCAACCTGCAAGAAAATGCTTTCCCACGCGTGATTTACCTTGCTCCCATTTTGGCCGATGGTACAGAAACCCCTATCGTCCAAGGTGAGGCCATCACGGTCGAGTCTGCCCACGCCGAAGGAGTATCGCTTGAAATTGCCTCAGATACGACGGTCAATGTACCCCAAGGGGCACGAGAAGCTATCAGCATCGTCGAGATCGTCAAAGAAAGAACCACCGTGGACACACCCTCTTTCGCCGAACCCGACACCGTTTACGCCCTTGAGCCCTCAGGCACCACTTTATCCAAACCGTCGCCTTTACGCCTTCCCAATGTAAATAATTTTCCGCCGGGAATGCCAGTTGAAATTATGTCGAAAAATTCTGCAACGGGAAAATGGGATGTTGGTGGCGTCGCCTCTGTTTCCGATGATGGTTTGTGGATTGAGACAGAGGAAGGCGGTGGCATAAAACACTTTTCAGAAGTCTATGCTGCGCCTCTAGGTCCTAAAATTGCCCAGATCGGCGCACAAGACAAGCCTGGGGCAGACTCATTTAATGGTGCCTTAACCACAAGCATTTCTCTTCCATCCTATAAATCCCTCTCGCAAGATATTGCACCCGGGCTCATTTACAATTCACAGTGGGCCAAACCGACAACCGCTATTAAAAATTTATTCACTATTCCTGATAAAAAGGTTTCCGTGAGCTTGGATGGCCAGTCTCTTGAACTTTCTACTTATCGTGCCACGTCCTGGCTTGAACCAGAATATATTACCGCCGAGGTTGAGACAGGCACTCTGCACACAGACAAAATGAAATTTACCGGCGTCCCATATAATTCAGTGATTTCTTTTGCCCTAGATTTATCAACAAGCCAATCAGGTGTTCAACCTTATAGGGCACATTATGAAATACGACTCAAGCACATGACTATTGTGACGCAAGAACCACCCAAATTACTTGGGCACAATATAGGAACGAGGACAGAACTCGAAAGATTCAGCACGCTCTTTTCTGTCTTTCCTCCTGACCTTACAGGGAATATCCATATTCAAAACAAATCAAATTCCAGCGCAGGCCGTGGCTGGAAGATTAAGGGTGAGCAGGCCATTTTAAATCCGGAATCACCACGTCTTATGCTTGAAGAAGCAGATGGCAGTTTCTCGACGTATACGGTGGACAATAGAATTAGTACCATTTATAACCCAGGTACAAAAATCAACTCCGTTGATTTTAACCACTGGCCGGAATTATCCCTCGCACAGAACTACAATATAATTTCAACCATATCATTCCAAGATAATCTCGCTGTTTTGAACGAAAAGATCATTCCTCCTATGACTGGAAAATTTGGACACAATATTGCCATATGCGGACGAGGCAACGGAGATTATTGTTCCCAAATTGAAGATTGCTACAGACAAAAGGTAGATTTTACTTATCGCCGAACCCCCAATGCTCTATTGAGAATGGCAGATGGTGAATTTCTTCTTGGGGATCTAAGCGGACATATCTTTCAGACGGGGACCTCACTGACCCTGGCCGGCACCTACGGCACTCCTCCTACATTTTTTTCGGATATGTTTCCAGGTTATTATCCAAATGACCCGAGAAATACTCCAAGAAATTATTGCAATTCAAGCGATGATATCGATTGTGTTGGCGAGTCCGGTTTGGAACATGGAATGCACTTCTACACATCATGCTCGCTATTTCGGTGTACTTATAGCTTCACCGCTTTTGGTGATGATATGCCACAAAGCTGGACTGGCCGCAGCTCCTGGGCGTTTCAACGCGATACTTGTGGCCGACAAGAATACAGAAAATCTTCTGAGGGTCAATATCCGAATCCCGACTTCGCCGACGGGCCACAAGGCATAAGTAAATTAAACGATATTCGACAAATGATAAGAGGCCCCGGAAACACAATTTTGATTGCCGACTTTGGAAATAACAGGATTAGAAGACTCGATCTGACAACTCATGAAACGACCACCTTAGCAGGGACCGGCCAGACGATTGACCATGGTGATGGCAACTTTGCCACCCTCGCCGGAATTTATCACCCAGCCGCTTTGGCAACGGACGAGGTGGGCAATCTTTATGTTGCCACCGAATCAGGCAGAATCAGAAAAATTGATTCAAGCGGACGTATCACAACTATTGCAGGAAATGGTGGCAACTATGGCTTTGAGACAAAAATTGAGGACTCAAGCTTTTTTCAACCTGAAGGATTGGTCTTTGATAATATTAACAATTTACTTTATGTTGCGGATACCGGGCATCACAGAATTGTAAAACTAGATTTTACCACAGGCAAGGCCACTGCGGTTGGAGGTACGACCTCATGTGAAATAGACGCCATCAATTTGATTGGCGATGGGAAACCGGCGCTTGAAGCACAAATCTGCTCACCCACGACACTGGGCCTTGATGACCAACAGAACATTTTGGTTTTTGAGAAAGCTAGGAAAAGAATTAGAAGGATCAACTTTTCAGGAAGTGAGTTTGGCACCATCGCCTATGTGCCATTTCAAAAGGATAATTCGCAACTTGTCAGGAACGCCGATGGTAGTTTTTTACGGACCTTTAGAAGCGGCGACAAAGTTAATTATCGCGCCGACGGAAAAGCTACGAGCATTCTTGAGCGCGTTGGGCGGACTTGGAATTTTGAATATAATGATGATGGTACTCTTGGTGCCCAAATCGATCCTGTAGGTTCGAGAATAAATTATGTCTATAGCAGTGGAAAACTTGAAAAAATTATCGATCCCGCAAATCGGGAGACACGTTTTTATTATTCTGGAAACGACTTGAATCAAGTAGTCTACCCTGATGGCACCGCTACACAATACGGCCACAACGGCGATGGCCTCATCACATCAGAGACCAATCAGCGCGGCTTTACCACAAGCTACGAATTTAACGATTGGAAACGGCTGGCCAAGGTTATTCGCCCTGATAATTCAGAAATCGTTATGTCTGACTCCACCTCGGCCACCATGGGTAATAATTATACAAGCGGGGCTTCAGGCCAACTAAAAAAATACGGCACGGGGGCCAATGACGTTGCCGACGGCATCAAGGATGCACGTCAGAACACCACCACGTTTGTTAAAGACACTGCTGGTTACATTCAAACCGTGGTTGATGCCGAAGGCCAGACGACTTCAATTGACCGAGATTCAGATGGCAGACCTACTCGCATCACAAGGCCAGATGCTACTTATGTTGCTTTTGTCTATGATTTGCGTCCAGGCCGCGTGGGTGACCTGCTTTCAAAATTTGATTCAAGCACAGGGGTGTTAAATAAATATGAGTACACGCTTCAAGGTGACCTCACCAAGCAAACACGCACTGATGTGGAAAATGGCGAACGCACCGTTGTCGAAAATGTGTTCCTAAATAACGGCTTGCTCTTGAGCACTACCAACAAACTGGTCACGCCCAATCAAACGATAGGTTTCGACTATAATGAATTCGGTCTTGAAATTCTCAGGACTGACCCACAAAGCGGAACTCTACAAAAATATTACGATGCCTTCGGCAACGTTTCAAGACTGGTAGACCAGCTTGGTAATGAAACGTTCATGACCAGAGATGCCAAAGGCAACGCCTATGAAATCAGAAATGCTAAAAACCAAAAAACAAAATATGAGTTCGATGCATTCAATAGGCCTCTTGCCGCCATTTCGGCAAAGGATGAACGCACCGAGTACACCTATCTTGAAAATGGCGCACTTCATACCATTAAAGACCCTGCCGGAAAATTTGTTACTTACACCTATAGTAAATTGGACGAACTCATCCTTAAGAATGACCAGTTAGGCCTTCAAACCAAGCTCTTTTATGATGGCAATTCAAATATCACTATGGAGATCGACTCCGCCGGCCATATCAAATTGTACGAGCTAGATAAATTAGACCGCGTCGTAAAGAAGACCCTTCCCGATAATATCTATGAGCTTGAGTACAATTCTCGAAGTAATCTTGTGCTGGTGCGGGACCAAAAGACCGAGTATACGTTTAATTACATTCATCGAGATGAAGGCGATCTTGTTTCCAAAGTAAATTTTAAGGGGATTGGTGCCAGAACTGATCTTCCTGCCTACGAAATTCGCTACACCTATGATCAGTATTCCAATAAAACCTCCACGACTACACCCGTAGGGACCTTCACCTATCAGCATGACAGTGGAAATCGACTCAAAAAAATTATTAATCACAAGGGAGAAAATTTTGACCTAAGCTATGGCACTCTAAATCATATAACCAGCATTAAGAATCCCGTGGTTGAGAGCGTTTTAAGTTTCGATTCTTCGTCGTTCATAAATTCTATCGTTCACAAAGACAGAGCAACTGCGGAAATTCTAGCTCGCCATGATTACTCACGGGACTCAATCGGCAACAAAACAGAAATCAGGTCGCTCCTTGGAACCCAGACCATAAGTTATGACCAAAATAATCAGGTCACGCAAAATGATCACGGGGAACTTGGATTTATCGAGAGTTTTAATTACGACAATATCGGAAATCGCACAAGTGATCAAAACGGCACCTACCAATATGATTTGACAAAGCAACGCCTAACTGAGGACGCCAGATTTACTTATATTTTTGATTTAAACGGAAATATTTCGAGCAAGATTTCCAAAGCAAATCCGAATCTAATTCACCAATTCATTCACAATTCGGAGAATCAACTCACTCGCTACCAGGAATTTGACAATAATGTACTTATCAAAGACGCCATCTACACATATTCCGCCCTAGGAATGCGAGTAGAAAAACAAATTATTGACTACGTGAATTCTGCGAAATCGCATACCCGTCGTTATCTCTATGATGTGCAAGAAATTTTCGCGGAAGTAAATCAGGAAAATCTCATCTTATCGGTCTACACCCAATCAACGGTGAACACTGACGACACCTTGGCCGTGGATGTCACCGCGGCTGGGGTCACTGCTGGTCTGGCACAAAATATTGGGACTTACTATTTTTTGAAGGACTCATTAGGCTCAGTGACAGATATAGTGAATGGACCCGGTCAATTTATCCAACACCATGTTTATTCGACGTTTGGAACGCTTGAAAAAATTACGGACTCATTTGGCGCAATTATCACTCCGATTCTCGCGCCCTACTTCACGTTCACGAATAGGGAGTTTGACGAGGAAAGCGGTCTTTATTACTACAGAGCTCGTTACTATGATTCATCCGTGGGAAGATTGTTGGAGACAGACCCAAATAAAGGCTTATTAAATGACCCGATAACATTCAATAATAAATATATTTATGCAAAAAACAACCCGATTAACCTTACTGACCCTTTCGGCTCATCTGCCTGGGACAAAGTCAAGGGTGCAGTGAAGTCGGTGGGTGATACATATTCTAAAAATAAAACAGTAATTCTTGCTGCATTACTTATTGGTCTATGCATCGCTAATCCTGCCATGTTGGCATACGTGGCATGGGGAGCGGGAATAGGGGCTGCAGTAGCATTTACAGGTGGAGTAATGAATGGCATGAGTTTTTCAGATACAATGGATTTTACCCTTAAAGGCGCACTTGCAGGAGGGATCTTTGGCGCTATCGCATTCTATTCTCCGTCCACCGTCTGGGCAGTTGGCGGAGTGTCAGCATTTCAGGGTTTTTTCACTTCAGGAAATGTATTAGTGAATACCACAAATTTCACAAGTGATGCCGCGATAGGCTTAATTGCAGGCAAGGCGGCGATTAATATAGCAGGGATTCCACCGTCCTTTGAATATTTAGGATACTTGTACACGGCCTATGATACGGATAAAAAAGTATGCGGAAATAAAGGGAAACTTAGAAATAGTTCCTTGTGTGAGAAGTCAGTCGCGGAGTAACTTCTTCAAAAAAGGAACTTTACATTAAGAAATACTGTTTTGTTGTATACTTTTTTCGTGTCAAAATTTAATAACTCTCTTTCATAAAGCAGACAAAAAAAGGTTCGAGGTAAGTGTTCGCCGTTAAAAGAAACCCCAATCTGCTGATAGTTGCCACTTATGTAGCTTGAGAGATTATTAAATTTAGCTACCTGCCAACCTGCTGCGAGGTTTAGCCCCAACAAGCTCCATCCGTCAAAAGGGTAATTAAAAAGATTTGGAATTATTTTTGGAATCAAATGAAGTCCCATGCGATACTGCATTGAGCTATTAGAGTAATTTAACAATTCAGTTCCGCTATAATTTGTTCTTCTCACTTCTGAATCAATTATTGTTGGAAGAAATTTTGTATCAAACAATTGATAGCCCACTTCAAGTCCATATGCCTGCTTAACTGAGTATTCAACATCTGAATGACTCTTTCCAATATAACTTGCCCCAAGCATGAAAGAAGGTTTATGTGAATTTATGTATTCAAGACTAGAGATATCAGCACCTCTTGCAACAGAGAATAGCAAATAAACACAAATAATCATTAGCTTAGTCATGATTGTTTATTTTACGCGTGCCTTCGAAAAAATCATTTTAATTCAAAAAGGAAATTTTTACCTGCCCTTAACTAATGTTTACCTGTATAGACCTTCCCACCGAATCTTGATCCAAAAGCATGATGAGGCACTCCATGTTAAACTTGAATATAGGAAGCCTTGACTTCTTCATTGAAAAATTAAGGAAACACACTAGGAATCTCCGACATTCCGCTCGGTAACACTTTTTGACTGTCCAATAATTTTCAATATTGCCGAATCATCGCCCGCCATCAACACCAAAGGCATCTAAAATAGCACGATTGGCATCGGGCAGTTTGATAGAAAGAATATCAGAACGATCAACGATTTCCCCACTTTTCAATTCGAGAAAATCAACCTTGTGCTCAAAAAGATGAGTGCGTTCAACATCATTTTTAAAATCAATCTTTCGGCCGTCAAAAAGGCGCGCCTCTTCAATAAACTCGGCCCCTTCAGAATTACGAAGTTCAATTTCCCGCACCATTGCCGACGTAGCAACCATTGATTTTTTACCCCCGCCGCCGATCTCATCACCGGCGATGACAAGGGTAGAAAGAAGTAGGGCCGCAACCATCAAACAAATAGAATAATTTTTCATTGGATTATCTCCTCGGTCTGCCCGATTCTTTCGGAATCAAACCAGAGTCGTTCCCCTATAACGGAAAAGACGTATGGAACCGCATCTTGTGCGTTGGATTTATTTTTCTCTGCTTTTTCTTTGCAGGCAAGGTAGGCATCGTTAAGGGTTTGGGTAATTTCCTCGGCCACTTGGGGAGGAACGCTTTCTTGGAACATATAGAAAATATTTTTACCCTGGCCCCACTCACTTGGTTTTATAAAATCTGTGAGGAGCTGAAGTCCTTTTTCTAGCCCGTCTTGCACCTTGATGTATGTATTTTTGATGACTCTTGTGTAATTGCCGCTCTCGGATTTTGCGATCACATTGGCGGCAACCAAGTTAGCGATCTTATTTTTTGCAAATTCGCCAAAAGATTTAACTAGTGCTGCCGTTACTTGATGCTCTGGGATTTCGGCCTTCTTGATGGCAATTTGGCCGAGGATGGTGATTAACTCGTCCTCAGAAGCTCCTCTTTCGGTTCCGCAAATATAGTAGATACAAAAGTCGTACTGGTCTTTAATCGTGTGGCACTCGTTGTTGATGAGAGAGCGTTTACTCATCTGCTCTGGAAATGAATCGCGTAAAAATTGGGCAATCGCGCCAGAGTAATGATTTGCAATATCAAGAAGTGAGTTCTTTTTTGAATCAAAGCAAAGCAGGTCCAAGACCTTATTTGGGTCGGGTAGCTTCACGTTCACCGAATTTGACCATCGCCACAGAGTCGTATCTGAAATTCCTGTCTTCTTGGCGAGGTCATCAATCGAATTTATGTGCTTGTTAACGATAGGGCGCAGCTCTTCGTAAAACGTGGTTGTACATGGATGTTCATTTTCGCTTGGAAAAGTTTCCATCATTATGGCCCTTGGTGTCAGAACGGCAACTTTGTAGCATGATGCGCTTTAGAATACAATCCTGGCCGTATTTCAAGGCCGATACTGCGTAAAATCCCCATATGCCCATTTCGTGTGAAATAGAGCGCCCTTTGCTTCACAGAAATCCAGATAGTTACACGCACCTCCCCATTTCACGTGAAATAGGGGATTGAATTCTTACATCAGAAATTGAATGTTCTCACGCCTAGCTTGATGTTGTGCGTGAGTTAGCTCCATTTTAATGGGCATCGGCACACTTGGGCCAAACAGGAGAAAAGCGCATGCAAAATCTTCAGTCAAACAATACCCCCATGCCACGCACTCGGCTTATTTCCATCTGCCAAAACTTGATCAGAAAAGATTTGGAAATTTTTTACGTCCGAGATCACATGGTTTTACTTTTTGGCGAGATCGACTTTAACTCGCGTCCAGATGATGAATTTTTGAGCCTTGATTTCACACTGGAGTTCGCTTTCGGGAAAAAAGTCGATGAATTGGATGATGATCTGGTTGGTTTATTTTCCGAAATTCTGATGAATGCAGCATTTTTCTATCGAAGAGGTCAGATGCAAAGGGATGTCCATGACTACATGGCCCGCACGGCAGAAAAAATCGTGCAGATAATTTTTACCGCCGCCCAGGAAGTGACACTTCCCATGGCAGGCTTTAAATGTGTCGAGGAATTTCACAAATACTTTCCCAACCTTGACATTCCCTTTGTAAACGACGTGCAGACGAGAATGTTGCTACTGCAAAAAAAGAACCAGCTTAACTCTCATTTAACAAATGAAGGCCTACATACAGGTGGCATGAGCATAGGCGGCTAAACATAAGGAACATTATGAAAATTTCAAAAATGTCCGGCGGAAACGATCCCGAAGGTGGAACTGGTGATGGTTCTGGCGGAGGTAAAAAGCACTAGAAGAATTATTTTAAGTTAGAAAAATAAAAAGGCCCTCAAGATACGTCGTCAAACTCACCTTGAAGGCCAACAAACAATAGGCATTGCTACCCTTGCTTTGTTCTTTTTTTAGACCAAAAAAAAGATTCGCGCAAGGGTCAAGGCAGTGCCTCTTTAAAAAGGGGGTAACTGTGAAGAATTTACTGTGTCTCTTACTTGTCTTGGCCGTCACGGCCTGTGCGTTTAAGTCAAATAATGATGGTGACGGTGGTGCAGGAGGAGGTGGGAAAACCACCTCGCTATCCGTTGGGTTTGACTCAAATGGCGATATCGATGGAGATCACGTCACAAATGGCGAGGAAATCGCGCTCGGGCGTAATCCCCATGTAGCAGAGCTGCCCGAACTATCCGTGTCTTTTCTGCAAAATTATAAAATCGAAGCAAAAGACGGTGATAAATCTTTCATCCTTGATACGAAAGTGGTGCAAAATGACCCCAATTTTCGCTATCGCGTGGGAAGTCTGGTCATGCGCGATAGCGCCCTGAGTGTCGCCGCCAAGGTTGGCAAATTTTCTTCCCATACCACAGGGGAAATCACTCCTTATGACCTTGCTTGGGTCAAGTATCCCGAAATAGATCAGGCCTTTTTTCAAGATAAAGCGCTGTATTTTTTTAAGGCCTTTGGTGATGATTCTCTTCCCACAGTCAAGCTCACACTTGAAAATAGCATAAGGCTTATGCCCAGTGCTTATTTTAAATCTATTAAAAATGTCGTCCTAAACTTTTATTACTATGACTACGAGAGCGAAAACTACCAACTTCTTAAAAGTCAGACCATTGAGAAAAACTTTTTTCCTGGCATGAATGAAAGCATCACGGTGGAAATCGACAATGTACCAGCCTCGCTTTTACGCGACAATTATTTTAAAAAAGGCGAATTCATCTTTTCTGAAGTTGCCGACTTTGAAATTCCTGAGATGGGTGTGAGCTATAAAACCTTGCTCGCAAACATTAAGGCCAAAAGTCTGCCTGTGGCCATCATTACGCCCAAAGAAACGCGGGTTTTACATGTGGGAGTCGGGCCGGGTAAAACCTTTGCCGAAATCATGACCGCCATCTTTGATAAAAATTATCAAATGGAAAATAACGAAGTCAAAAAGCTAGGCGAATTTGAAAATAATCTCGGCGATTTTACTTATCTAAAGGAAGTGCGGGATAAGGACAAGCAGGGAAAATGGTTTATTCTCACCTCCCCATTTACCGGGCACTATAGCGACCATCATTACACCGCAAACGATCATCTGGTTTTAACTTATGCCACGGGAAAGGAACTGGCCTACCAAACCAATGAAAAGTTGCACGGCCTTTGGGATAAGGTGACCGGCGGGGATGATTATAACATTTATCCCCTTGGCAATATCTCTCCAAACTCCTCTGTTCACCTGGAACTCTATCCGGGGCGAAAGGTTGGCGAATATATCGTATCAGAAGATCGCGACTATCACGAGCGTCCGGCGAGTTGCGGGCAAAACCGTCTTTGCGGCATTCTTGAGATGGACTGCATGGTGAAGGTCAATTTCTTTGTTCCCTTTGATGAAGAATTAAAACTTAATAAAGACCTGACGGGCGAAATTATACGCCTCAAACTGATTATTAACGGCCATGAGTTTGCACTTCTTGATCTGATTGAAAAAAAATCCATCTCACTAACTTGGAATGATCCAGGGCACCTTCATATAGAAATTTCTGATCCGACAAAAATTATGGAGCTTCAAGAAGCGGAGGAAAATGTTCTCTCGCTAAAAGTTGAAACCTTTGTCGGGCGAGACTTTCAGGGGGCCAAGCTCTACGAAGCAGGTGGACAGCACCGCCTATCCTGCCCAAGTGTTTTGGCCTCGGCCTCCATGAATTGGCGCATCCCCGTTTCAGAGTCATCTATTCTGATGGAGCAGTTTAATCAGTTTCGCGTTCGTGGACTAATTACTCTGCCTGACAAGACTTACTATCAGCGTTTTGATTTTGCTTTAAGTTCACTTATTTCCAATTTTCATAACTAAGGAGCGGCCCGTGTACCTTTATCTAATGTTATTTCTTTTAATGCCTGAACCGGCCCATGCTCGAACCGTGGTTGCTATCGCTGAACGATTTCTCGATGAGGCCACACGGATTGGTATCGTGATTGGGTTAATTGGGTTCGTGTACGGTGCAGTCGGAATGACATCTGGAAGACCAGGTGCTGGAGAAACAGTCACCAAGGCGGCAATCGGAATTCTTCTAATGATGGGAATCAAGGCCGTGCAGGCCCTTCTCCATAGCATGGTTTAAAGGAGGCCAAGATGAGACGTTATTCACAATTTCTAACCAAGAATCCCACTCTATTTGGACTCAACCCCTATGACCTCCTTACCTTTGGAATTTTTGTGCAATTGTATCTTCTTTTTAATTGGTCAATTCTCTTCACCTTAATTTTCTGCCCAGTAGTCATCTTGCTTGGCAAGCTCATCCAAAAATATATCGACGTCACCGGATTCATTCTTGGTTTCAGACGGGCCGACACGCTCTCGCTTCATGAACTTCTCAAAAAAGAAGAGGGGGTAAACAAATGA
Organism: Bdellovibrionales bacterium GWA2_49_15; assembly: GCA_001769855.1. Lineage (GTDB taxonomy): Bacteria > Bdellovibrionota > Bacteriovoracia > Bacteriovoracales > Bacteriovoracaceae > GWA2-49-15. Next base: position 26,929 of record MEPP01000019.1, read on the forward strand.
TACCACTTAGTTGTCAAAGCATTACGCGTGCTCTTTGGTCGGTGGATGGTCATCAGCTCTCATCTCTTAATGGGGAGCAGAGCTTCTGTTTTGAGTATCTGCCACCCGACCTTGAGCAATTATCTGAGACAGAAATTGAAGGCAAATTTAACGCCCTTGAAAATGACCTCTTGACCGCTGACTTTGGGCCTTGGGCAAAAATTTATGCAATGGCCGGTGACTTTTATATCAACTCAGGCACCACACCTAAGCTTGGTGAGGCGAATGTTACACCTTGTGATTCGGGCATAGAACCCCTCGTACAAAACAATACTTGGAATGAGGTTGAATTTTATGAAAATTATTTCACCATCAAAGACTATTTTTGCCGAATCCTGACCGTAAAAAGGCCTCCGACTTCGCTTATAGAAACAAGCCTGCACACTTATGCAGATTTTATTTTGTGCTTTCGGCGGCATACCGCCCAGAAAGCGCGAATGCTCTTGGATTTCCGCCGAAGAATTCACTTCTCGGGCCTTTTTAAGGCGATTCGGGATATCAACAGCGAGAATGCCTATAAGGAGGCCGAGGCAACGCTCGAAGGATTGAGTAACGGAAGCACGGCGCTTTTTGATACTGAACTATTTTTTATTTTAAAAGAAAAGACCAAACACGAGTTAGATGAGGAAACGCAACACTTTCTCGACCGCATGAAAGGCCTCGATGCTGAAATTCTTGTTGAGTCGCGTGCCTTATCCTACTTTTTTCACACTATCGTTCCTGGCGTGGCCCCAAGCTTTAAGCGCAAATTTCTTGCTTCCTCTGAGTATCTGGCAGGATTAATCCCTTTTTGCCGCGATCACCTCATGCCAAGTCAGGATCAGGGCCTAACCTTTAAGGCCCGCTCCAAGGCCAAGCTATATTTTGACCTCTTCTCGCCCGTCGCTCATAACTACAACGCCCTTATCACCGGCACCAGCGGTCAGGGTAAATCCATGCTGGCCAATAAAATCTTAAAGTTTGAGCTGGAACGGGGAACCAAAGCGCTGTGCTTGGACCTCGGAAATTCGTTCAGAAAAAACGCCCTTTTTAATGATGGCCTTATTTTTTCTGAAAAGTTCAATCCCCTTCAGTTTAGAAACCCACGCTATTTAAAAGAATTTGTCCTTTCGATACTGGATGAAAAGTTATCGAAGAAAGAGGAAGGCCGGTTGTTTGACGCCATCAAAAATATTATGAAGTGGAATGTCACAACCTTTGACAATTTTTTGCTTGCTCTTGAAGTTGAATTTCCGGGTATCAGTCACTATTTTGCCGAAGTTAGGGAATATTTTTCTGACGATGTCTTTCGTGAGCAAAACTTTATCTACAGCGACCTTGGCAATTATCCCGACAATATCAAAGCGCCCTTGGTTATTTTCTTAATCGAATGTTTTAAAAACATGCTCGGGCGTAAGATTTTCATTTTTGACGAGTGCTGGAATCTTTTATCAAAAAACGCCGACTATATCGCCGAGTGCTTTCGAACTTTTAGAAAGCACGATGCCTCGGCGGTGGCGCTCTCTCAAAACTTGGACGACTTTTCAGAAACGCAGCTTGGCCGGGTTATTATCCAAAACACCTATTTCAAGTTTTTCTTTAAGCAAAATTTGAAAACCTCTGAGTTTGTAAGTGAGCACCTGGCAAAAATGGTTGCCTCGGTTTACTCCAAAAAAGGCGAGTATAGTGAGTTTGTGGTGGCGTCAGAAAATATTTGCAAGCCAACGAGGTTTTATGCCACCCCGTTAGAGTACGAGCTTTTTACCTCGGATAAGCAAGACCTGAACCACTTTGAAAACTATATGAGTGAGAAAGGAAGATTTCTCACCTACCGGGATGCCCTTATCAACTACACAAAAATCAAACACCCAAGATGGAGTCACCCATGAAATCACTTATTATTTTGCTTTTTTGTTTTAAGGCCCATGCCCAATTAAATTTTGGGCAGGATACCGCTCTCCTTTTTGACTTGGTTACGACGACGGCAAGCCAGTTAAATGAGCTGGAAAAGCTCGTTACCAATGCAGAAAAGTACACCAAGAAGATGCAGGAATATAACGAACTTATCCAAGATGAGTATTTTCGTGCCGAGCGAGTCCTTTACCTTGCGGATCAGCTTACCGCCAAACGTGACATAGAAAACTTAGGCGACTTAAACAATGCCATACGAGAGCTTAAATACTCGCTTTCTGACCTGCATGAACTAATGCGCCAGTACGGCATCATCAAGGAGGAGGAGCAAAAGACCCGCACCCAGGTCAAAATTGAAAAGCGCTTTAATGATAAAAAAGAAAAGCAGGCCATCGCCCAGGTCAATAAATCCGTACAAGCAAGGACTGTTGGGCGGGCCAGTCAGCTCACGGCGCAAAATACGGCCCTCCTGCTCGAATCCCAAGTGGGAATGCACAACACCCAGCTTGATATCTTAGACAAGGTAGCGACCACGAATCGGCTTTTGGCCGAAGGCATGGAGGAAAAGCGTTTGGAGCAGATTAATCGCGAAAAGACCTATGGCCAGAATATCAATCGAAAAGGCGGTAAATTATGAATACCTTTAAGGTCAATCTCATTCGAGAAATGCTGTTAATCGAAGACCCGTCTGTCTTCAAGCTTTATACAGAGATAAACGGCTTCGCCAAGTATTTTGTCGCTCCAGTTTTTATGGTTGCCTTAATCCTGGCTTTTTTAAAAGACTTAAATTTTTTGGAAATCGTTAAAAAACTTCTTATTGTCACGGTATTCATGGCCGGTTTTTACCAATTTCACACCGTGGCGGTCGGCACGGCCTTAGAGACTGCCTCACTTACTCTGCAAAAAGTGAGTCCAAGAAACCTCTTTGTTAAAAAGTGGTATGAGCCCAAAGTCAGAACAGCCGAAAACAAATCTTGGAACTTTTTGGATCGCCTTGCCGTCCCGAACTTGAACGATCTTCTGGCCTCCGGCCTCTTTGTTATCTCGAAAGCTTTTATCTGGCTTTTAAAACTCATTTACTCAACCGTCTATCACCTGACCTATGTGTTTTCTGGTATCACTGCCGTTCTCTATTTTTTGGGATGGACGCAAGATGCACTTAAAGGCACCATTCAGGCCTCAATTTGGTGCATGATTCTCCCCTTTGTGGTCGTCGCCATCTTGGCCTTGGTTGGGAATAGTTTTACCTATGAGGCCCAGCATGGGGCCCTTGCGGTCTCCAGTATCGACAATCTTATCTGGCTTTTTGGCGTAACACTGCTTTTACTCATTACCCCAATCATCACCGCCTCAATGGTGAAGGGCGATGGCCCTCACTCGTTTGCGCCTTCCGTCACCACCCTTATGAAAATGGGCGCAGGAAGTGCAGTAGCTGCTCCTGCTGTGATGAAAAGTTATTACAATAAGGCCCAGTCGCGTTACTACCGTGCGAAGTGGCTTGGAAAGCAAGCAGTAAGCAGCGTAATGGGTCAGAATCGCCCACAAAAAAGGGGTGAACAATTCTCAGATAATTCCGCCTCGTCAAGTACCACGGCACACAATAATGTTTCCGCAACTAACACGAATCAGGCAAATAATTCAACTTCACAAAAACCGAACAGCATGGGCCACACAAGTGCGGCCAACGCATTGTCTGTCAAAACATCGCAAGGTGTAGCTCACTCGCGCATGATTGGCGGAAACGTACAGGGCAATCCCACATCATCGCCAAAAGTTCAGAATCAAAAATCGGCAAAATTGCCTGGCATCATGAGGCAATCACCCGTAACGCAAGCAGTGCCCTGGCCCCGCAATAGTAACCCGACCGTGCCAAGTCATGGACGTGTTCAAGTATCAAAGATTCTAGGCCCGGCACCGTCCAGAACTCTCTCACCTACCCGGTACCCGCTGACACGCCCCCTGCATCGTCCGCCAAACCAAAGGCCAAATTTAGAGCGAGGTCGCTATGAAGTTTAGTGATTTTGAGGCCGCCTTTGTGCGCGAAAATAGAATCCTCAAAGGCCTGCTAAGTGTTGCGCTCATTTTATCAGGACTTTCAACCACGCTTGTCCTAATGGGCAAGAGCTACGTCATCTATAAAAATGGTGCAATTTTTCATGAACGGCTTTTGGCCGAAGATGTTTGCCGGGAAGGATTTTTATCGGTCGTTTCCGGTGACCCCAGCAAAACCCTAATAACATCAGACCTATTGAGTATCTTGGCCAGAGATTCGATGTTATTTCCAACCATGACTCTTTTAAAAGTTGAATCTTTGGAGCGTGGTGCCTGCAAGGTCATCATGAAAAGCGAAGAGGCCTTGCACGCTTTTAAGCTCGGACTTATCGAGGGAAATGCACTCCCCTTTTATTACCAAATCCAGCAAATCGACGAAATCAAGGTCGAGGAGAAAGAACAATGATTTTTTATATTCTGGTAAACCAGATCACCACACTCTTTTTGAGCATGAACTTACTTACAACGCTCACCTTTGATTCAGAAATTGCGAGCTATCTCTACGGGGGGCCATCTGAGGATGTTTTCTTTTCTGTCACCAACAATCGCCGGACTTTGGCCATCAAACCAAGTCAAAAAGAACGGTTGTCCAATCTACTAATCATCACCAGAACTCGGAAATATTATTTTGACTTAAAGTATGACGGCATGAATCCCCATCAGTTTATCGAAGTCAAGGATGGCGTCATCAATCACGCCATGAAGGAACTCGTCACAACATCTGACTATCAAATATTGGAGGGAGCAAGTTCGATTTTATTTATCAACAAACGTGATGGACCCGTCACGGTCAACGGGCAAAAGCTCGATAAGACCGACCACCTCTCAAAAGGTGTACCAATCATCTTCGAGGGAAGCCGAATCTTAAACTAGAAAACTGGAGGACATAATGAAAACTTTTGCGATTATTTTAGTCGCCCTGGGATTCTCTGCGGAAATTTTGGCGGATACCACTAAGAAACCGGCAAAAGAACCACGAATCACATGGGCAAAAGACAGTGAAGAAAAGAAGGCAGACGCCCCTAATCAGAAGATTATAGGCACCAAGGCACAGGCCAAGTCATCGGAGCTTGCAGTGCTTTTGAGGAATAGTAAAAAAATTAAGGCGCTGCTTGAAGATAGAATCAACATGCCCACCATTTGGGAGGGCGACAGCAAAATTTTAACGGGCAAGACCTATAAGGGAATTCTCTTAAACTCGGTAGTGTCAAGTAATCTGGCCTCGCCGGTACTCGTCCGAGCTCTCCCTAATCAGGGATTGCCCTATCCGACCAGGTTCTCCTGTGCAGGCACCACCCAAAACAAGCGTGTCCTTACCATTTGCAATAAGATGATTACACCCGAAAAAGAAATCCCAATTACCGCCCAGATTCTAAACACCGACGGCTCAAGTGGGCTCTTAGGCGAATATGACGACGGCAAAGAAGAGTTAATCGCCGGTGCGGTTCTATCCGACTTTGCTCAAGGCATGCTCTCGGCAGCTCAGACGCGGCTTGCTACCCCCATGGGAGAAGTTCGCGACTCTGGGGCAAAAAATCAAGTGCTCCAGGGGATGATTAATTCAGGAGGAACTACCTCGGAAATTCTTCTTGATGAAATGAAAAAAGCGGAACCCGTTGTCACCGTTCCCGCCGGTACAGAAGTCATCATTTATTTCATGGAGGCCGCCAATGCGTTATAGAACCTTATTATTGATTTCCTGCCTATTGGTCTTTTATTCGTGCTCAACACTTAAACGCACCATCCTCTCCGCCGGAATTACCGGGGCAGTTATTGGCGGCATGGGCGGCTCGGTTTTCTCACCAACGAGAGAAGACCAAGACAAAAACGCCTACCTCTTTGGCGTTATTGGCGCGGCGACGGGTGCCGGACTTGCCTATCTCCTCTCTGATGAACACTCCAAAGAGAAACTGCAACCGGCAATGCTCTTAGAAGACCCGGCCCCTAAAGAGATTCCTCTCTTTGACTTTTCACCGGAGCTTCAAAACGTAAAACCCGAAGTCAGTTTTAAGCCCGTAAAAAAATATGAGGTTCCTCTGGCCACACTTCCAAAGGAGCTTGAGGGCAAAGTTAAAAAGCAATTCATCATCGAGTATGAGGCGGAGGCACGCACTATTGCGCTTGGCAACCGCACAATAGAAATCAGTCCTTTTAAGGCATGGGAGCACATCTATGAAAAGTAAAAATGAAAACCAAGGTCTCGATCTCGTCACCCCACTTGTGGAAATTATCCACATGACTGCCGTCATGATTGGCAAGCTTCTCTTGTTAATTGCCAAGCTTCTTTGGCAAAAGTATGTCTCGAAGAGCATCCCCCTTGAGAAGATTGAACAGCGACGCCTAGGCGTCAAGAAAACCACCAAAGAACCTGACACCTTAGGCATTGATACCAAGAAGAGGCGACCGCTGTATTTAAGTGAGATTGATTTTAAGCGACACAGCTTCATCGTGGGGGCCACTGGCTTTGGGAAAACGAATCTGATCAGTATCCTGCAAGAGAATTCACTTAAGAACAAAAGGCCAATTATTTTCTTTGACCCAAAAGGCGACATGAAGGCGCTTTCAGAATTTAAGGCCCTATGCGAATCTCAAAATCGGCGCTGCTTAATCTTCTCTGAGCGCTACCCTGAATCTATCAAGCTCAATCCTTTTAAGAATGGCACCATCTCCCAAGTTTCTGACCGTATGATGTCAGCCTTTGACTGGACTGAGGAGCATTACACCATGTCTTGCCATAGGAGTTTGAACAAGGCGCTAGAGGAAATGAAAAAAGACGGCAAGATTTTTAACATTAAGACCGTCTATGACTATCTTCTGACTATAGAAACCAAGGAAAACACCGGCATCATTGGGCGTCTTGAGAACATCCTAAAAAGTGACTTTGCCAAGCTCCTAAATGATGACCAAGGACTTACCTTGGATGAGATAAGAGAGCAGCAAGCTTGTCTTTATATTGGGCTATCTACTCAAGGGTATGGGCGAACGGCCATCGCAGTTGGGCGGCTTTTTTTGGGCGAGCTTCTGTTTAATTCCTACGACACCCTAGGCAAACTTGATAACCCAGAGGGCGGACTTGAAAACCCAATATCCGTATTTTTTGATGAGTTTGGCTCGCTTGTCACGCCTGAGTTCATCGAGCTTCAAAACAAGTGCCGTGGGGCCGGTATCGAACTCACCATGGCGGTGCAAACCCCAGCAGACATCGACCGAGTAAGTCCTGACCTCACTCGACAGATTGTCGAGAACTCAGGCAATCTCTTCATCCTAAAACAGCGACTCGATACCTCTGCCTCATTTTTCTCCGAGAACATCGGCACCATTACCTCTAAGAAGCACACCTTCACAACCGAGGACGGTGAAACGCAGTCAAAAGGCAGTGTGCGGGAGGTAAATGAACTCATCGTCCACCCAGACATCATCAAAAACTTAAACACCGGCCAGTGTGTGCTTCTTCGCCAAGGGCCCACACGGGTCAACTTGATCAACATCCGAAATCGAAACGCCATACCTATTCAACGAGTGAATACAAAAATCGAGCAACCGTCAAAGGCCTTTGCCAATTAAGGAGTGTCCATGGAAAAAATTGATTACCCAAACGGAATTCATTTAAGCTACATCCTCCCTCTTAAAGACTGGCGCATCCTCGACCTTCAATCAGTCTTTGAGCTGTCAAAGTTTCCGGGGAGCTTCAAGGCCTTTAAGCGGGTCATCCTGAATTTAGAAAGCAAGAAGGTTATCAAATCCTTCCAAGACCCATACTCGAAACGAAAATATCTCCATCTAACACAAGACGGCGAAACACATGTGGGGGCCAAGGAAGGCCAGATAAGTGTTGCCGATGAAACCCGGTTGCATGACTGCAAGGCCATCGAGATTTGCAAGCACATGCTCCAACTTCCGACGGTAAAAACGATTGAGCTTGAGCACCAGTTGGTCAATCGAAGCAATTTTAGAACGACCTACAAGGTTTGCCCTGATGCCTTAATTTACGGTGAACGCAAAGGCTCCAAGTTCAAAATGGCGTTTGAATTGGAGCTGACACAAAAAACCAAAACCAAGTATATCTCCAAGATTGACCAATATTTGGAGAGCAGTGCCTACGATTATGCGTTGTATTTTTTCCACAATCCGGGGGTTCTTGAGTCTTATAAGGACAACATCAAAGAGGCCCACGGAGATAAGGCCTTTAGCAAAATCATGCTGGCGCACAATTCAACGCTCTTAAGCAGAGTCTTTGAATTCATAAAAACCAAAATCTATTTTCAAAATAAGGAGGTCGATATCGAGGAACTATTCGGGAAAATTCATTAGAAAATGGGCAGTGGACAATGGGTGGACCATGAGTGGATTAGAGATGGTTCATGAGTGGCCCAAGCGTTCCACAACAAAAAAACCGCCCGCCAATCTCCTGAAATCATAGGAGAATCCCATGCTCCGAAATTGACTCCCCCTCTCTCACGTTGTGTCGGTAGGTGGAGTCACTTTCTACGCACGGGATGGAGATGAATAGGAGATTGGCGGGTAAACAAAACAACAAAGGATTAACAATGGAAAAAATTAAAAAAGAAGAAGAAAACGGGAGCGGGTGCGGGAACGGAATCGGGGTCGGAAGCGGAAGCGGAAACAAAGCAAGAAGGTCTAAAATCGATAAGCAGGTTCATCTTATTAACAAGGAGCAGACCAAATTTTTCGTGGATGCTTCTGGTGATAAACAGAGTCTTGATTTAATTTTTGACCTTCTCGCTCGATGCAATCAAAAACCCAAGGGCCGGGAAATTATCTTCAAGGACATCTGTCTTTTGGCACTGCCCAAGATTACAGATAAGGACATCGAGCGCCTTCAAGAATCCAGTCTCTCCGAGATGGAAAAGGTACAGCGTGCCCTTGAAGAATTCAATTTGAACAACGGAACAAACCTTGAGCTTGGCGAATTTTTAGTCAAGAAGCTCAACATTAATTAACAAGGAGACCTATTATGGAAAGTAAGACTAATCACATCTTAGTCCACGGCCATCTCGGCCAAAACCCCGACCTTCGCTACACAAAAAAGCAAGAGCCTGTCTGCGTATTCTCGGTGGCCGAGAATATTACAAGCGAGGATGGGCCGATTTGGCACAAGGTGGTGGTCTGGGGAAGGCAGGCCGAGCACTGCTCAGTTATGCTGAAGAAGGGCTCGCCAGTATTTGTGCGAGGCCAAAAAGTGACCCGTTCTTACGTCGATAAGGAAGGGCAACAGAAGGGTGTTGAGGAGATACAGGCGCAACTCGTCGGTATCTCGATCGCGTCCTAAGCGAACAGGAGGATTTTTTATGGAACGTGATGGCAAATCATACCAGCTTGAGTACAATGCCGTGGGGGAGAAATCCCCCAGGCTCTTTAACATTCAAATATGGAGGGTAGAGGATGTTGCCCAATTCTTAGGATGCTCCAAAGGGCATATCTATAATTTGGTCAACGTCGATAAGATACCGACGAGAAAAAAGGGTAAGTTTTTGTATTTCATTCCTTCAGAGATTGTGAGTTGGGTCCTACAAGGAGATTGAAGCAATGAGAAACAAAAACATTAAAATCGAACCTAGTGACGATACAAGGAAAAATTTCCAAATAAAAAAACTCAAAGGGTTTAGGCGCAACGCCAATGGAAAGATTGAAGCAAATAAAATGATCGATGGAAAACGCTACTGGGAACTTTTCGATCATGAAAACGATGCATACTACTGGAAGAAAAACTTCCATCCGCTTTTAAATCCCAATCCCCATCGTCCCCTGCCTGAGCTTGGCTATAAACCAGAACTGTTGCAGTTGAAAGGTTTTTTATCCAACGGCAATAATCTGAATGGAAAAGAGCAACGGATATGCTTTAAGGATGTCTGGATAACGTACTGGAACAGTCACCTTCTCAGCAAGGAGTTACACACCCAGCACAACAACAAGAAGGCGGCAGATACTTTTTTTGGCCCATTCTTGAATTTGCGCATGTGTGATATCAACCGAGGAGTCATTAGCAGTGTGCTTAAAGACAAGAAGATGGAAGTTCTACAGAACCCGTTGAAGTCGTCACAAAGATATAGTTTCAACAATGAACTCAAGAAACTTTCAACACTTTTTAACTGGTATAAAAAAAACTTCGACCAGAGTTATGAAAATCCTGTTTGCAGCTTGCACCTTGGGGAAGGGTTCATCCGTAAAATTCCCAATAAGAAGCGCAAGCTGAATGCAGAACAGGTTATTGCCTTTTTTAATGCACTTGAGAAAGGACATCATGGGGCCTTTTGGCGCGACTTTGCCGAAACCCAACTTTACATCGCTGGCCGAGTCCAAGAAGTTGGTGGTCTTCTTTGGCGAAACGTTAATTTTCATCGTATGGAAATTGAAATCTGTGAGGTGGCAGTTTATATCGGTAAGTATTTTACGGCGATGAAAGATGGAACCAAGACAGGAGAAACACGCATTATAAAAATCAGTGCCATGTTGAATGAAATCTTACTCAGACGTTACAATGATAAGCAGGCAGAATGTCCTTTTGTATTCCACATGAACGGCAAGCCGATGAGTCGACAACTAATTGAACAGCACTATAACAATGCTTTTATGCGAGCAGGTCTTGAGCAGTTTCGTGGTACGCATACCATGAGACATACGATGGCCAATTTAGTGCGAGAACATTTGAGTCTCGACCACGCCAAGGCAGCCGGTGGTTGGAAAAGTTCGAGAGTTGTTGAAAACATCTATACGAATACGCCAACCCGTCTGAGTTCAGAATCCGTCAACTGCATTGAGACTGTATTAAGTGAACAAAGAAAAGAACTGACCTAAAAACGAACAACCAATTGTGGTAATTTGTGGTAACGCCTTTTTTTTACTATTTTTGTCTGAATGATTTCAGAAGGTTAAATATAAAAAAAGGGGCCTCCTGCAAAGGCCCCTTTCTTTTTGGCATCCTGCCACAACGTAAGTGACATCCTGTCCCTTACTGCTCTTAGTATATCCCATATTAAGAAAGAAAAAAGATGCCAAAAACATAGGTAAAGTTTTCCGCGAGCCTTTCTTCCGCAAGATAAAAACAGGAGTTTGCGTAGACTTGATGATTGACGGTCACAGACGTGGGATATTAACATTTTTGCATACTTACTTAAAATGCAACCAGAAAGGACCACCTCTTGTTTAAAAACCTCTCATCTTGGCTCACCAAACGCTGCAGCAGTGATAAATGCGAAGGTGGATATAAGATTCAAAGCTTTACCTTCTATATTCCCTCGCCTCCCGAGAGAAAAGTGGGATACCGAGAAAAACAGTTCGACAAAGTTTTTTTTCACTTTATCAACCGTGGTTATAAAATTATTTCCACACATGTCGTACCCAATAACAATCCTTCCCACTCGGGTATGTGGTTTGTTTGTTTAGTTCAAGCCACCACAGCAGAAGCCAATGCCTTAGATTTAGAAACATATTTCAATGACCAGCTTGAACTGCAAACGACCTCCACAGAAGCAATTATAGACTCTGACAATAAGGCAATAGATGCTCAAGAAGAAATTTTATATGTTGGCCGCTCTGAAAAATAGACACTTGATATGGCTGGCCGGACTTTTCATCGTTGGTTGTACCTCTCTCTTCAAATTAACTGAAGGACCAAGTCAGCAAGTCAGAAGCCGTTCTCCTTTTGAGGAAACTTCCTTTCTATGCACGCGCTCCACTCAGCAGAGCATTCTAGGTCCGCAAAAAAATCTTAATGAAGATTTTTCCGATTTTCTAAAGCTAAGCAATTCCCCCCAAGACTTTGAAAGTAAGATGATTCTTTGGGCCCTCCTCAATCAAAATGCCCATCCCTTTTTAGCCGGTCCTTCAAGCGGCGTCGTGATTGTCCTCATTTCAGGGCGCGATTTGCAATTCCTTAATTTTGCCCCCGCCAACAATGTGAAAGATTACCCCTACTATAAAATGATGCAATTTTTACGAAGCAGGAATCCTAAAGGCCCTTCCCTGAAGTCGCTTGGAAGTTTGCTTGAAAAAAATTACCGGGGAGGCATCAAAGTCTCGCCCTTTTTCCAAGAATCCTTACAAGATGAGGCCCGTCTTATCAATGCTTCGCCGGAACTCAAAAAAGCATTTATTCGTGGCGATCAGGTCCTCAGCTTGAATGAATCAATTTCAGCATTCCCTTTCAGCGCGATGGTGCAACACTTCGAATCGGTAATGAAGGTCTCTAAGAACTTAGCAAATATACAGCCAATTCCAATTACTTTTGCCCATCAAGAGGACATGGATAATGGGACGATTAAATGTAATGTGGAGATTCCCAATTACACACAAGAAAAATATCATATAAAAAAAGCGCCCATTCAAAATCTCTTTTTTGGCATCAAGGAAGGGCAGACGCTCGCCTTGGCGATCACCTATTTTCAATCGCCCCTTAAAACACCTTACCTCGATACACCGACCTTAACAGGCATCAATCAAGCTGAACCACCAGTTTTTTGTGTATTTGAAAGTAAGAACCAGGCAAGTATTGTTTTTTCTTCTCATTCTCGCGATCCCTTGCAATTGTTGTCGCAGATTATTACCCAGGTGAAGATAAATTCTCACCCACAAGGAGTATGGGAGATTCTCGATCAGGCCTTTTATATGTACCTGGATTCTCCTCCACGAGTCATTTATAGCGCCAAGGATGCACTCTCAAAACCTCCCCCACTTTATGCGAAACTACTTGAAGACTACCCAAGTTATTATGTGGAAAAGCTGGGCGAACTTATCGGCGTTCAATTTGATCCTGATGGCTCTGTGTTCTTTTTAAAAAGGCCATCACATTTTGCCCAAGATTGTCACAACTAGGCCCTCACATGTATTCTCCTACCAAGAACTGCGAGTTGATTGTCTTTGGTCGGGCCAGCCAGAGAATAGTTTTCCAACGAAAACTCCCCCTGAAAGCGGACGGAGAACTTTTGCTATCCCTAATGGCGCGCCACGGCATTAATCTTGCCTCTGCTTGCCAAGGACAAGGTATCTGTCAAAAATGCAGCGTATGGTATGTCGGTAAGAAAATATTGGCCTGCCAGCACACTGCAGACTCACTTTCAAGAGCATTAAATGAGCAAAATGACGACCATCGACTCGCTTTAGAGGTTGATTATCTCTGACGACACATTAATAATATTAAAGGTTTTTTTATTTCTTGAAAGGTTTCGTCGGATTAGTTATACCTTTATAGAAGTATTAATTACGCTAATACATACAAAGTGCAGGAAGGGGCTTGTAACATGACGTTCAAAACTTTCACCGCTCTCTTGTTCACATTGCTGATTTCGTCCAACTCGTTTGCTTTGGAGATGGTCAGCTACAATATTCGAAATTTTGATAAGGACATTAGAGAGGGAACGGCCACCAATAAGCCCGTTTTGATTGCCACTCTCAAGTCACTCAATGCCGATTTATTTGCCGTTGAGGAAATCGTAAACCAAACGGCTTTTGCCCAAATGATCACGACCTCTCTTCCAGAATATGGATTTGCCCTTTCCACCTGCGGCGGAACTGGCAAACAAAAATTGGGTTTTCTGTATAAAAAAGCTACGATTCGCCTCAATTCTTTTCGTGAAGATTCTCGTCTGGCAGCCGATGGCCAATGTAATAAGGGATTGCGCCCTGCCGCCATTGGGAATTTTACTTATATCCCCAATGGTATGACCTTTGCCGCTGTCGCTGTTCACCTCAAGGCGGGTGGCAAACAAGCCAATGCCGATGTCCGCTATCGACAGTACGGAATCATTACCCAAATCCTCAGAGAAATTCGTCAGCAAGGCCAAAACAACCTGGTCATCCTCGGGGATTTCAACACCACTGAATATGTCTTGCGAGACCAAAACTACACTCGCTTTATCGAATTCATCGATAATAACCAGCTAATTGACTTCAGTGCTGAGATAAATTGTTCGGCTTACTGGTGGGGCGAAACTGATGACAATATCGACAGTCCGTCTATCTTGGACCACATTGTAGTTTCGCAAGAGTTTCACTCTTTCTTCAAAGGTCACACGGTACAAGCAAAGGCCCATTGTGAAAAAGTACAGTGCAAGGCCGCTTCTCCCTCTGATCTTGGAGTCACCTATCAAGAGGTTTCTGATCACTGTCCGATTCTGTCATCACTTAAAGAATAATATATGCGTTATCTATCCATCGACCTTGAAGCCACCGGATTGCGTGAGCATGATTCGATTATTGAGTTTGCCATGGCCCCCTTCTGCACCAAAGATAAAACCATCGCCACCCCATTATGCAGGTCCGTGTACGTCAAATGTGAGTCCTTTGAATCTCTCAAACCAACTCTTGATCCCTGGGTGATAGAGCACAATGAAGCACTGATCAAACGCGCCCACTGTGATGGACTGAGTCTTCCTGATTTGCAAAAGTTTTTGGTGGATTACCTCACTTCACCTGCAGTCACGAGTTATTTTGGAACGCAAACCGGTCAAAAAATCATCCTCCTGGGAAAGTCAATGAATGCTCTTGATCTACCCTTTCTAAATCGTGATTTGGGATGGGAATTTATGAGAAAATATTTTCACCATCAGGTCCTTGATCTCTCATCAGTGGTTCGTGCCTTTGTCGATAAGGGTCTCTTACCGCCAGAAACAGTCTCTGGGTCTGCGCTCATGAAGCATCTTAAAATGGGTGACGTGGCCCATACCGCACTGGAAGATGCCATGAATGTTGCAAAAATTTATCTAAAATTGCTGACCTAATTTCTGGCCAGTAAATCCAGTGGATTCAAGGCCCGCGATTCCTTACGCAACTCGAAGTGCAAATGTGGACCTGTGGCGCGACCTGTACGGCCCACTAGCCCCAATACTTGCCCTCTAAAGACCTTCTGGCCTTTTTGAGTATAATTTTTTTTGGCATGGGCATAGACTGAAAAAAATCCGTCCTTATGGGCCAAAACCGTCAGATTTCCATAAGCACGAATTCCCCTCCCCGAATAGATGACGATGCCGTCGTCCACGGCCAAAAAGGGTGTGCCTTGAGATGCGGGAATGTCTATCCCCTCATGTTTTCGCCCCCATCGTCCACCATAGTTTGAGCTAACGGCATGTGCAGAGGGAACCGGCCAAAGAAACTTTTTACCATAGGAATTGATGTCAACCTGAGGGGGTGCTTCCTCATTAATCTGGAAGGCACGCAAAACACCTTTTTCTTGTGGAATGAAAATCCACTGTCCCCTGACAAATGGGCGATCTTTATTAGCTTCGACAAGTTTCCGCTCAGGAATATTATATTTTTTACTCAACTCACCTGGCCCGATATTATTACTCAGCAATACATATTTTCCGCTCTGAATAGAGCTACACGCCCCTGCAAAAAAAGCTGCGAAGAGAATTAATAAGAAGGACAGTCGCTGCATCATACTCTTTCAACTCATGATAAACTGATTTACAAAAGTTTCCATACCACTACGATCAAAATTAGATTGTTCCAGCAAATTGAGCAGGGAAACGGAAATCTTTTTTTTCTCAATCGCCATACAATCCGTGCCTTCGTCGCAATCAGGCCCTTGATATTTACCCCCAATCCAATAGTACGGACGTTGTCGCGCATCTGTTCTCTCTTCGATCGCATCGCTATAGCGTCGAAACCCCAATCGGGAATACTGCACTCCGCGAATTTGTTCAAAAGGAAGATTTGGGACATTAATATTCACAACTCCAAATGACGGACAGAATTTATGCCCACCCAAAGATAAAAATCGCTTCAAAAAATTTGCCGCTGCAATATAATATATTTCATCGCCATGGGACCACTGGTCAATGACAGAACTCACAGCGATTGCGGGAACGCTGTGAAAAGCAGCCTCTCGAGCGGCTGCAACAGTCCCTGAATAATAAACATCCTGACCAAGATTGGCCCCACGATTTATACCCGAAATAACGGCATCAAACTGCACATTTTTGGCCAAATAGCCCAGCCCCATAAAAACACAATCAGCAGGGAATCCGCTACATCCCCAAATATTCTTACTAATTTCCACGGTGCGCAGGGGATCATTTAGCGTTAGTGAATGGCCCGTAGTTGACCTCTCTCTTAGAGGGGCCACGACGTACAGCTCGGCCACCGTACGCAATGCATTTATCAAGATTTGGATACCATCTGCATGAATGCCATCATCATTGCTAAGTAAAACTTTTAACATCTCATTTGCCTAATGCTGTTAAGTTTTTCTTTAAGTAAGATCATATTAGGAATCCGATAGGATAACTCGACCGACTTATTGATAGGATATGAAAAGATATCAATACCCATAAATTCTAGCACTGAAGGCAACACCTCATGAGACCAGTCGGCGGCGAGAATGATTTGACAATCTTTCCGCTTCAACTGTGGGATAAAATTAGAACAAACATTCTTATAAAAATCGTCAAAACGTCCCTGATCATAAAGTTTCAAAATCTGCTCGTAGGAAAACACCACTCCGCGCAGATATGTGCATGCCAACATTTTCTCAAGGTCGGCCATAGGATGCCAATGCCAAACAAAAGGGTGTGCGAACTGATCATAAAACGCAGCTTCTCTTGTATCCGAGAATTCTAAAAAAAGTTGGATCAAATTTCCTGAATTCAATGGTCCAAGAATAGCTTTGCTATCATCAACAAATTTTTGAACGACAAAGTCTGGTGATTGGTCGAAATGCAAATAAATGCTGTTCGGCCGATTTTTGATCTTATTCAGGATTTCAAAAAAAATGTGATGCTGCAGAAAATTAAAACTTCTTGGACGAAAATCTACCCCAAAGGAACGAATTCCCTCTTGTGCGAGAATATCTAGATACTGCTCACCATAGATTCCTTCAATTCTCAAACTAGGATTCATTTATAAGATTATACCGGAACTGCTCTGCGACTGCGAAAAAGAGTCCGGGGCAAGAAGTACCAATCGATTCGGGATGAAACTGCATAGTCAAAAAGTTGGTGCCGGCCGACATAATAACTTCATCTTTCACAACCAGATCACAAGGCCCGCATTGCTCGACAGAATTCATTTTCACACATAAAGAATTATAACGTTGCACTTTGGTCATTTGCTGATGATAACTTCTTGGAAAAATGGGCCACGATGGAATGATCATTTCGATACTCTCCCCGTGGATGGCTTCGCGGCTAGGCAAAATTTGCCCCCCCCTCATCTTCCAATAAAGTTGATGGCCCAGGCAAATACCAAAGTTGAATATTCGGGGCAGCGCAAAAGCTTTGTGCATAATAGGTATAATTTCATCGTACTCAGCGGGATGCCCTGGACCAGGTCCCCAAACAAGTATCTGTGCATTAAGCAGGATTGACTGCTCTTGATGGTGCACTTTCTTCCAGTGCAGAACTTTGGGAGTAATTTTCAAAAATTCATAAAAGGCGTTGGCAATGTTATAGGTAAAGCTATCATCAAAATCAATGATCAGAACTTGTGCATTCGTTATATTGGTATCCATTAAATTCCAGGAACTGAGGTGAAATTATTTTCATTAAAATTCACGTAAAAATTTAAGCTGTAACTTTTTTGAATTTGGGTAACGTTATACCCGAAATCAAGCTTCCAGCAACGATTGTGGGGAGTATATCCAACCCGGTAACTCTCCTGAGTTCTTTCTTTTTTAACAATGTCATAATCAAAGCCCAGCCCCAATGTAAAAAGGTCTGAAGGCACGGTCGAACCAGAGAACGTAATATATTTATTAATCGGAGTCGTAAATGAATCATAAGTCAGGGCGGTTGCAAGAGTCGTAGACTCAAAAGTTTTATTAACAGACACACTCATCAAATGCTGATTGTTTCGGGGATAATAGTACTCAGAGACCGAGGTTCCAAAGCTCTGACCACGCATACCGGCATTGATGGCCAAACGAGTTAAGCGATCTGTGAACTCGTCAGTCATGGCATTAAAATCCACCCCCTGGCCTATATTAAAATAGGCAACCTCGGCGTAACTAAAATTATTACGCAAGTAACGATCATCTTCAAAAGGACGATAAATTTGAGGGGACTTGCGAACCACCGAATTATTCCACTGAAACTCCAGCGTATTACTGGTGGGCAGGGCGGTGCGAGATTCTTTAAAGTTCAACTCATTTTCCCGACCACGAACGGCATCAACTCCATCAAATAAACCATTACTATTCGGTGTCCCGCTAGGTCCTTTGATCTGATTAGAAAAACGGGTATTACCCCAATTACGCTGGTTAGAAATATAATAATGCTTAAGCTTAAAACCTTGAGTATGACGGTAAGCATGCCTGGGGATTTCCACCTTATCTTTGGAAAATTCCTTTTTAAAAGGCATCATGGAGCCAATTAAATTTGGCCCATCTTTTTTGTTTGAGGAAGTCTCCTGCTTGGCTTCTCCGATAATTTGATCAGGGTTTACAACTTCCTGATAGGCCACGCCAAAATATTTTTGAAACTCAATATTGGCTTCAGTTTCATATAAAATTCCATTTTTACCAAAGCTTTGTTGCTCCAATTCAAACGGAAAATAGTATTGCTGGTACTCAAAATATGTTTTATTCGATACGGCCACCGGGCCAATTTGAGCAAGATTCCACTGCACATAGGGAGCAGCATTGAAGCGATAAGCATTTCTAATATATCGCCCCTCAAGCAAGTGATCTTGCTTGAAAAAATTCAAATCACCTTCCACACCAAGATTGGCCATGGAAAAGACGCTTCGCTTAGAATTAAAAATCTGGATGGGAACCATCGAGGCATTGACTTCAGGCATGATCTGAACCATGGAGTAATCAAACTCCTTGGGATTGTCCACCAACATGTTTTTTTTATAGTAGCTTTGCACGCTAAACAATGAAGTTGGAAAACGTTTCTCGACAAAGATTTCACCTCCCAGTTCTCCCCCACTGACTTTATTGCCAAGAAATTGGTCATAATCACGAACAACATCAAGATCACGAACGTCATTCATATAGACATAGTGGTTTACATCGTACCCGAACGAGAAAAGATGTTCCCATTCCGAAAGATGTCTAAAATAATGCTGGCCGGTTTGCTGGTCGCTATACTCACCATCCTGATACATGCGATCCCAGGCCATAATACTGTCAAACTCGAACCATTTCTTTTCCCCAATCATGTGCCGATACTCAAGCTCGGCCCCCGGACCTCTTTTACCCCATACGCTTGGAGTAAAGGTCAGATCCTGCTGATCATTGATGGCCCAAAAAAAAGGTTGTTGAAAGCGGGTACCCTGATTTAAGTTGAGACCGAAGTGGGGAAACAGAAGACCAGTTTCTCTTTTCTTTTTGATTGGTAACACAAAATAGGGAACATATAATGCAACAACACCCTTGATTTTGATTAAGGCATGTCGAATCCGAATATATTGTCCGATAGTAATGTTGACTTTTTTTCCAAAAACGCTCCATGACTCGGGACAATCACGGCATGTTGTATACTCGGCGTCTTCCCCAATTAAAACATCCTGTGAGACGCGTGAGATCTTTTTCCCCAGGACAATATAGTTATCAGAAATAATGCGGGCATTCTGAACAGTTAAATCCTGTGTAATAAAATTATAGTCAATCTGGCTGCCGTACAATGTGAATCCCGGACCTACGTAACGAACATTCCCTTCCATTTTGGTGTCACCCGTTTCCATAAACATGGTGGCCTTTTCTCCATAGATTGTTTCATTGGCGTGTGTGATAACAACATTACCAACTGCTTCAAAAATATTTTCCTTGGTTTTGCGATAACCTTTATCGGAATAGACATTGATGTTATCCCCTAATTTAAACTCGAATGCTTCATTGGACTGAGCCAGTATAGCCTCACTGATGAAGGCCCCAAGCATCCAGGCCACGCAAAACAAAGCATGGTTAATTTTTTTGGGAAATAAATTCTTGAATTTTACTAATAAAATAATACGATCCGACAACAATAACGGGAGTGTTTTGATTTTCTTTTTCAATCCAATGTTGCCAGTTCTCACACCAGTCAATGGTCGTGCCCTTCCCTACGCATCCAGCTCCAGACCAGTCCTTGAGGACTGGTCGGCGTCGTCGCTCCTGCTCCTCCGTCCCTACGCATCCAGCTCCGGGACAGTCCTTAAGGACTGACGTCGCTCGGCGCTTTTGCGCCTCCGTATATTCCATAACAATGGCCTTTAATTCATTTTGAATATAGGCCTTCGCATGTTCAAAAGAGCTCACCATTATTTTTTCTAAGGAACGAATACTCAGAAGCTGGTTCAACATATAATGAATGTCAGATGAGGGCCGTTTTGAAAACGATACGAGCACACATTTTGCGCTCAAACAACCATCCCATCCTTGATCATTAACCCGACCTATTCCATCGGTTTTATCTTCCTTATTCTTCCCTAAAAAAAATGCAAGCTCTCTCATTCCTTCAACATTATGTGCACCTACAAAGATAAAGCTTTTGTCTCCTAAAGTCATCTGCTCTCGACGGGCCTGGAAGGTAGGAAAGCGAAAACTACGCTCAAAATTACTAAATTCTTGGAATAGATTTTTAGCATCAATCGCGGAATGTTTCAGAACATGGAGACCAGCAAAGGCCAGGAGGTGATTGCGCCTAAAATACGGCCATGAGGAAAAATTCTCCCACGTATTAAATAAATCCATCCAGGGAATCTGTTTTTCATCTACAAATTGCTGGACTAACTCACGACAATAATGTGAGCGAAGAGTGGACAGGAGTGGAACGGATTCTCTTGTAATACCCAATTTTTCCATCAAAATGGCGCGATAGGTATCCCCCAACAATTCCACATGATCACGCCCTATACTTGTGAGTAGGCATACAGATGGGCCGAGCACATTAATAGCATCCAAACGCCCCCCCACTCCCACTTCCAAAATCAAAACACCAGGGGATAACTCGGAGGCCCATTGGCAAAAAACATAAAAAAGAAATTCATAGTAAGACAAACACTTTAATTGATCGCCCAGCTCTCTCGTGGCCTCGACCATTTGCTTCCATAATTCAGACTCTGTGATGGGCCCTGCGTGGGATTGAAAACGCTCACGCACCGATAAAATATGGGGTGAGGTCCACATGAGAGATTCAATTCCCTCCTTCCGACATAAAAAATGTGTGGTATGTGCCGTCTCTCCTTTCCCGTTTGTACCGGCAATCGAGATAATCTTGACTCCCTTCTGCTTAAAAAGAATTTGAAATTTCGAAAAAAGTTTTTTTAATTCCTCAAAAGGCAGTTTGGGTGCAAATTTTTCAGAACCAAAATTTTTTTCTAGAAACTGGGTGATTTGAGACTCTTGGAGACCCATTAATGACATTGATTGTACCTAGGCAAGCATGTTCACGAAAAAACTAAGCTCATCGCGCAGTTTATGTCGATGCAAAATGGCATCAATGAGGCCCTTTTCCAATAGAAACTCGGAACGCTGAAAGCCCTCGGGCAAGGTCTGACGAAGAGACTGCTCAATGACCCGTGGGCCTGCGAACCCTACGAGTGCCTTGGGTTCGGCCAGAATCACATCTCCCAACAACGCGTAACTCGCCGCCACCCCCCCGGTGGTCGGGTCTGTCAGCACAGAGATATATGGAACTCCTGCATCTCGAAGACGCGATAACGCGCCTGCAGTCTTAGCCATTTGCATCAGTGAAAGAATACCTTCCTGCATCCGGGCCCCCCCCGAGCAAGAAACAATCACAAGGGGACGCTTCATCGAAAGCGCCATATCAGCTGCCATCGCCACTTTCTCACCGGTGACAACTCCCATGGAACCGCCCATGAATTTAAAATCCATCACGATGAGAACCACGGGTGCCGTTTTAATCTTGGCCAAACCAAATAGGGTGCCATCGCGGCGACCGGTCTTATTTTCAACTTCTAAAAGACGCTCCTTGTAGGGCTTCTTATCCTCAAAGCACAGTGGGTCTGAAGAACCCATCTCGCCCTCTAGTTCTTGATAACTTCCAGGATCAACCAACATGTTGATTCGTTCGTCGGCCGAAAGACGATAATGGTGCTGGCAAAATGGACAGACCTGAAAGTTATCTTCCATACGAGATGTTTGCACGATCTCCTGACAGGCAGTGCATTTCTGCCAGAGCCCGCTGGGGATATCGTTTCCAACCTTTCGCGTCGCCTTCAGCTTCGGGCTTTTGATTGCATCAAACCACGGCATGGGTCCATCCTGACAAGAATCCATAAATAATAATGAGTTATCTAATCTGCCTCAGCCGCACACAGAAATCAAGGGCCAAATCTTATGCCTCAAATTGTGGGCAGTGATAAACGTTCGCCGGCAACTGTAGATTCAATAAAAATACTAAAATTTCCGATCAGTTATCCGGGTATTGGCGTCAGTGAAAGATTTTTTTCTTTGAGAAAAAATAGACCTACGGAATGATATGGTTGGGGACATTGAAAAAGGAAAAAAGACAATTATGTATAGGCGTATAGGCCAATTCATGTCCTTGTCAATTTTCAGTCTTCTTTTTTTCATCTTATCAATCAGAGTTGTCGGTGCCGTTGTGCCTGAAGCGGCCGATGGGGCCAGCATAATCCCAACTGATTTAGCATTTGAAAGGCCCAACGACGCTCAAATAGCAGCGTTGATGGCCGACACAACTCTCGATTCTGAGCATAAACGCAAATTGCTGGCCTGCCTGTCGGACCTGGAAAAAAAGATCAGAGAGCTTATGCGACAACCCCAGGCCAAGCTCGATGAGCTTCTCCAGGCCCAAGCCGACATGGCATTGCTCAAAGTGGCAAAGGCCTTCTTAACAATGCAAAAAATTGAGAAAAAGTATTCAAACGAGCAGCGAGATCGCATGTTGAGGGATATCGGTAGCGGAATCGGCAGTGGGACGGGAAGTGGCCCAGGTACCTCCCGTTATTATGCGGAATCTCTGGATAGTTTCTATCAGTACATTAGCCTCTCAGATCAAACAAATGAGTTTACCTCTGCTCCGGCACAGGCAACATTGCTTGATGCTCTGGAAAAATTTTCAAAAAAACGGCTTGTTGGAACGGAAAGAAGTCAGTTCGCCATTACCCCGACAGATAAGTATATTATTAAGAATCTCTATAGCAAGTATCAGCCGACCAATCTTCCTGCTGGAGAAACCAATTTATTTGAAACGATCTTCAATCAACTGGGCAGAAATTTTAAAACCCGCGATTTAGGAGAGAGTGACCGTCTCTCGCTTCAGTCTCAAATGACCTGCTCCAACCGATGCACCAAGAAAGGGGCCCTCACGCGATATACTGAAGCAAAGGCCGCCTTCGTTAAGCACATGAAGGATGAGTTGAAAAAATTTCTCCTTGATCCTGCCCAAAACCATAACTGCAGTGATTTCTATGACCCCGCCACTCTAAAGATGAAGGCCCAGTATCGTCCTTATGAATCATACATGTGTTCGACTGGTGGATTTATGCGAGGTCTTACCGACACGACTCCCTTTCAAAATATTGAAAATCTACTCAACTTTATGTCACCCGATCGCTCTAATCTTGCACCTATTAATCCTCAGATGCATGCCCGACGAATGTTTCATAATCTTTTAAGTTGTCGACTTAAGAAAAAGCCGGCGCCCAGCACTGACTGGGAGGCCGAGTTGGAACTCTATATGGAGCACCTCCATGGCTCTAATGAAGCCGACACTAACTGGTTTATCAATACCGGAAAACCTCCCACGACTAACGGCACCTATAATAGCTGCGAAAGAGCAGGACCGTCCTACGGAGGTTATTCTGCTTCGACTTTTGCCACCTCAGAACGATGCATCGACCGCCCAGTCCATCACAGTACTGGTGGCGTAAAACATGAGGCCGTGATCAGAGTGACAGTGAACCTTGGGGACACACGTCAGGATTCTGTTATTCTACGTGGCACAGCAGAACCGAGAGGGACCCTGGGCGTAACCATCAGACCAAGGCCACCCAGCGGTGGCTTGCCGACTCCGAGAGTGGAAGGAACTGATGCCAATGGAGGAGTCGCCGAGAGTGATGTGAGCACCAGAACGCTCTCCTTATCAGGATGTACGAACCGCGCCAGCTACGACGGTTCAGGCTCAGGTTCAGGCGCTGCCAATATTTCAGGCATTGAAATCATCGATCAAAATACCGCCCCTGTCGCAGGCGTCGGTCTGCGTCCGGAAACCCTCGTCCTTCAGGCCAGAACCATACCCGCGCTCACAGGCGGGCGTTATCGCTGGTCCTGTGATCCCGCTATACCTGGAAAATCCGCAAGTGAACAGGCCGAAATTTGCAACAAAGTTTCTAAATATCATGAGAGCAACGCAACCTTTCCGCGAATCGATGTCGATTATACGGTGAAGGTGCAATATAGCTCATCGGTGCAGCGACCAGAAGCCCCTACGGCCACTAAGCTCATCCCGAAGCGAAAACCTCTTACCTTTGAATTTCAGATTATTCCAGAAAGATCAAATGCCACGCAAACCACGGTCAAGTTGGTTTATACAGGCGAAGAAGACAGGGCCGCCATTATTGATCACGGCACGCTTCGTTGGAAAACTTGTCCAACGGTCGCCGGTCATCCGGCCATAGCCCTTTGCGGACCGGGCAAACCGATTGCCCTCGATACTGAATATACCTTTCCCTTTACTGCAGACTCATATCGCATTGAAGCTGAGTGGAAGTGGTCGCCTAATTGGCCCCCAGTCGTGACCCCGAAGGAGATCGGCCGCACCGAAATTGGAGTGCATCTTGCTGAAGTTTCCCACAACGCTGATGCATTCATTTTCCGTCCAACGGTGAATGCCCCCACCTCGGGCGATGTACCTGACAATTCCAGGGCCGCCATCACAAGCCGCTTAAAATGGACTTGCACCCTCGTTGGCTCGACAACAATTCCGCTCCCTGGGCTTTGCAACAACCAAACCGCCAGTGTTTCCAGCGACACTACCTTTCCACGACTGGCGCAATCCTATACCGTTACGGCCGTCACGACCAAGAAGATTGGCAGCGCCGATCATCCAATTAGAAGTGAGTCGTTGCCTGTACCGGCCAAAGATGCACCAGTCTATGGCATGCCAATTCTTGAAATTGAACAACAAAACCACCCGACAGATAATGCGAATAAGTCCCAGGTAAAGGCCACCATTAGAAGCAGCACAGACGCCCCGCTGCCGACTGGATATTCCTTAACTTGGCTTTGTGCCCCCGTACAACCCGGTTGCTCCGGAGCAATCAGTTCGGGCGTATTTAAAAATTTTACCAGAACCACCGGAAGCGGTTTTGACGTCAAGGCCATCTACACACACGCCTCACTCCCCTCCGGTCTTGAAAGATATGTCCACGTGGAAGGCAAGGCCGCCCCAGCAACGCCAGATTTTGCTGTTGCCCGCGTGAGAATAACAGCAGATTCGGGCTCAGGCTCGGGCTCAGGCTCAGGCTCAGGCTCACCAAGCTATTTCACCGTAAAAGCGAACTTAACCTTCACTCCCCCCACAGGAAAAGCGAAGCATCCACGTGTAAGCTTTAAGTGGATGTGCGTAGCAGACAGGCCCGGTTGCATTGCCACGGATATAATGGGCGACGAAGGGAGCAAACAGTTTGAAATGGATGCTCGTGGTTCTTATGATGTTAAGGCCGTTTACGTAGAAACCGATGGGCCTGGTGATACGGCCGTCTATACAATTCCTCAAAAACCTGCTCCCCCCACGCCCGCTCCGACTCCAGTAGCGGCAACATATAGTCTCAACGTGTCCGATGACGACGGAGAAAAACCTAAAGCAAAATTTGAGGCCCATGTGTTTAAAAATAACGAATCAGCTGATGTCCGCGATGAAGGTACAATTGAGTGGACTTACAAATCGCCAAGTGGCACTGAAATTAAGAGTACCGGAATTTCGATTGAGGCGGAACGTGGCACTGACAACATCACTGGAAAGGCAGTATTTAAAATAGGCACGGAAGAAAAGGCTTCAGCCGACTTTGTTATTAAAAAGAAGAAAGCTGCCACCCCGGGTGATGAGCCGGGACTTGATCCATTGCCGGAAATCCCTCTTTCTCCTCCCCCAGGACGTTTTACACCAATCATCCTGCCCCCCATGCCTGGAATGTTCATTACACCTGGATTTGATTGATTATTCTGTAAGATTAGAACACGTAGGAAGTATCGTCGGTTCCCATGATACTGATGCGATCATTTCCCAAGGCCTCGATCTCCTGAAAAAGCTGTGCCTGATAATTGGGTTTCAAGTGGCCTAAGAAAATCGGTATATCCTTCGGCATCTTTGCAATCTCAGCATCAATCGTCATGGGAGTGTGGTGCTTGGAATCATGGGCCACCTTACTAAAAGCATTCGGGAAACTAACTTCAGTAAAAATAGCTTTGAGATTTTTATAAGTCTTGGCAACTTCCCAGATACGCTCTGTTGGCCCGGTATCCTGGGTAAATAAAACCGATCGTCCTTTCCTCTCAATAATAAACCCGAAGGCCCCACCAAAGTGGTTCACGTGAATGGGAAAAATTTTATAATCATCCAGCATCAAAGGAGCTTCCGGCTGGATCTCATGAAATCGTAACGTCGGATTTTTCTCATTTGGCAGCTTGGAAAAATCCGGCCAGATGATGTCATTGATCAAGTGCTTTCGAATGGCATCAATCACTTCAGTGTTGGAATAAATTTCGAAAGGTCGATTCTTCATCCCAAAACAATTATCCGCCAGAAAGGCCAGCTCGTTGATGTGATCAAGATGGGGATGTGAGACCAAAATATTATCAATTTGTAACTGCTCGTCGATGAGGAGACCGGTCGCAACACTTCCAGCATCAATCAAAAGTTTTCCATCAATGAGATAGGAGGTTGCTCTAAACCCAGGACAAACACCACCATGGCCACCGATAATTCGAACAATCATTTATCTTCCCAATCATGCACAGTCACAAGAAAGTGCGCTAACAAACAATGCCATAATTGTATTTTAGCCGGCCTTCTTGATGTTTGTCATTAAATTGGTGAGACCATCTGGGCGATACATACTCGTCTTTTTGAATCCACTTTTAAATGCCTCGACTACTACTGAGGAAAACTGCGTTCCTACGTTTTTTAAGATCTCCTCAAAGGCAACCATAGGGGGCAAACCTTTCCTGTAAGGTCGAGTACTGATCATAGCATCGAAGGTATCTGCCACTGAGATAATTTGGGCGCATAACGGTATTTCGCCCTCTTTCATACCATACGGGTACCCCTTCCCGTCTGGACGTTCATGGTGAAATCGCATCCCACTTGTCACGGCCTCAATACCCTCAATATGTTGTAAAATTTCAAAACCAATGCGTGGATGCTCCTTCATAATTTGAAATTCTTCATCATTGAGAGGAGCTTTTTTCTGTAAAATATAATCGGGCACTCCTATTTTGCCAATGTCATGTAACGCAGCGGACATCCTGACATCCAACAACTCTTGGGGAGAAAGATGCAGTTCCTTGGCTATCATCTCAGAAAACATGGAAACTCTTTTAGTGTGTCCACCCGTGTAAGGATCCTTTTTTGAAATAGCATCACCCATTGCCGCAAAAATTTGCACGAACTGCTCATGCACCTTCTGCAACAATTTACTGTTTTGAACGCAAATCGCCAATTGATCCACGAGCAGTTTGGCAAACTCAATATCTGTTTCACTGAAATTCGCACCAGCGACACCGACAGTCTTGATCACACCTAAGAGGTCCCCATTGAAAACCAAGGGCATGAGAAGAAATTCACCCAAATCAAGTTCCCTGATATATTCGGGCTCGCGCGCAAAACGGATATCATCTTTCGGCGATTTTACATGAAAGATAGCTGAAAAATGAGCACAATATCCCGCAAAGCTGAACTCATCGACGGGCAAAGAAGAATGAACTTCATGTCCTTTTGTGTCCGTGGTACTCGTCTCTAATGTGGCTTTTTTTTGATCATAGGTATAAAGCGAGACGTGCGAACAATTGAGCAGTTTTTTTAGCCTTCCCACGGCTTTTTTTTGAATATGTTTAAAATCCAAAGAGCTAAAAAGAAGCCTTCCAAACTCCAAAATCTCCTCATCGTGCATTCGAATTAATGAAACGTTCTTACCCAAGGATATACCTCTGACAAAGAAAATAGTTTCCCTATAATAATGTCGGCATCTTCAACTGAAAAATTAGAGATTTGAGCCAGAGAGTTCCTGATATATCTGCTTGGTCGGAGTACATAGAATTTTTGACAACAGCTTTGCCAACGATTTTTTATGCCCTTTGGACTCAAGTACTTCGCCGGCCAGACGGGTAAGCTCCGCATCTCTAGGAATAGTCTGATCAGAATGTTCCACATAAGCCAAACATACATATTCCCCTTTTTCAGGAAGTTCATCCACCTGGCTCAAGTTTGTCTGACCTTCAAAAAAATAAACGCTTTCATATAATTTTGTCATTTCACGACAAGCGCAAAAACGCACCCTTGGTAACGCCGCAATCGCAATTTGTAACGTTTCTCTCACTCTCTGAGGTGCTTCAAAAAAAATATGTGTCATACCATCGAATGTGCTTAAGGATTCGAAAAATTTTTTCCGCTCTTCACGTCCTCTTGCTAAAAAACCATGGTAAGTAAAAGGATGGGCAGGGAAAGTTGACAGCTCTAAGGCCATCACAACTGATGATGGCCCAGGCATAGAACTAATCTTGACCCCTTGAAGTCTGGCCAATTTAAGCAAGGGATAGGCAGGGTCGGAGATCACCGGACTCCCTGCTTCACTACATAGGTAGGCCTTGCCACGTTCCAAAATTTTTCCTAAAACATATTCACACGATACCCGAGAGCTTTGGTCATGATAAGAAAGAATTTCTTTACCTTCAAAAGAACAGCCCAAATGAGTTAAAAGGGACCGAAATGACCGAGTATCTTCCACCACAAATAATCCAGGTCCATTCAAAGCATCTTGCACTCGTCTGGTAAGATCACCCAAGTTCCCAATCGGAAGTGACAGTAGAATAATCTCAGACATATAAATGCATCCCTTTCTGGTCGCAAGGTGACTATGGAGTATTTTTCCTGGGCATCCAACTCTATCGCTCCACCAGTATACTCTTAAACAGGGCCCATTTTCCATGAAAAGGAGTTCTCCATGCCATTACAAATAAGAACAGCTACAAACTCGTTGGGCAATCTCTTTATTTTATTAGAAGGGGAACTTGAAATTGAAAGTTGTATTATCCTGAAAAAGCAATTAATCGCTCTCGCCAAAAAAAATCCCCGCTCAGTCATCACACTTGATTTTCAACAGCTGGAGTTTGTTGGTGCGTCAGGCATCGGTCATCTCGTCGAGATTGTGCAACATCTTGTGAACTCTCACACTCAAATCAAGCTTGCCAACTTAAGAGTTGAGTTCGTAAGAGTGTTTAAACTTTATAACTTTGATCCATGCCATCTGTTAATTGACGATTTTAAGCTCGACTCTGATCAGGAAACACCTGTCGCTCGTTCGAATAGAAAATCCAGCGAAATTTAAAATGTGATGTTCAGAACATTGAAAAAGAAAGATGGAGCATTCACATCAGATTTCAATGCCGTTCGGTCACTCCACGACTGAATTTTTCCTTCTTCACTAAAAATCTGAGATGGATTTATTCTTGGCCCTTCTGATTTAAAAGGTCCTTCGTAAGGTGAATCAGGAGTTTCTGGATAATAATTTTCATCGTCAGGATCGCCTGGATTTTCCATATTATGCTTCCTGACAGCATAGGTCACAACGACATAAGTTCCAAATAATATTCCGGCGTATAACCCCAGGGATGCGCCCACGAAGGGAGATCTCCCAGGAGCATCGAAAGCCAAGGCCGCAGTCCCGAGAAGAAAACCA
Organism: Bdellovibrionales bacterium GWA2_49_15; assembly: GCA_001769855.1. Taxonomy (GTDB): domain Bacteria; phylum Bdellovibrionota; class Bacteriovoracia; order Bacteriovoracales; family Bacteriovoracaceae; genus GWA2-49-15. The sequence goes on from MEPP01000019.1 coordinate 56,731, forward strand.
CCTGCCGTACCATACACGGCCATCATGCCCAATGCCTTCATGCGAGGATCAAGTCCGCTGCTCTGCTGCTGGGCCTGAACTTCAAGCGGTCGCAGAACCAGGGCCACGGCTAAAATGAGGAGGGTTATCGCACCCTTAATGTTTGACATAGAATAAAGATTAATGAATGAGATGCTCTTTGTAAATGAAACTTCCCTGATGCCAGTATCGACGGAGCAAAAATATCTGAGCAGGAACGGCAAGAAGCATACTCAAAATCATGGCCGATTTTTTCAGTCTTATCACTTGTTTGCCTGATGGATAGCGAGATGACTTAGCTTCATAAATTTTTAAAATTCGTTCACCGCAGGCCAGCTTTAAAATGGCCAGATCAACTTGCCCCGCCCCACTTCTGCGCAAAAATGCTGGATGGACCAAGAGAGGAATACCCTGCTTATGAATTCTGCCGGAACAGTCACGTTCCATCTCCTGGCCTTTATCTGGTTGACCGCTCACTGGTGCACTCACAGATCTGAGACTCCCTTAAAAGTTCGACGGTGGATCGGCGAAGGTCCAAAGCACTTTAAGGCCTCTCGATGGGCCAAAGTCGGATAACCCGCATGTTTCTCAAGCCCATATTCAGGATATAAATTTGCAAACTGTGACATAACAAAATCTCGATACTCTTTAGCAATAATTGAAGCCAATCCAATCAAAAGCATTTGAGAGTCTCCTCTGATAACAGAGACAAGCTTAAACCGTTGCCCTGCTGAACTTAAGGACGAATGTCCACGTTGGTCAAGCTTCGGGACGCGGTTACCATCAAAATACCAAACACCGTTGTTTCCATTCTGGTGTAAGTCTGCACCCGATTCCCACATGGCACATAAGCTTGCATTTAAAATATTATTTAGATCTATATAACTTGCTGATTTTGAAACAATTTTAAATTGAGCCTGAACATCATTGATCACAGGCAAAGAATAAATGGTACCTTCCCCCACCCCGTCCAAGCACAGTGGCCCGGTTTCTTGTTGGGTATAGTTAAATTTCCGTATCCCAAAACGAGATAAAATAGCTCTGCGTTTCATCGATGATAACTTTTTTGAGTCATTGACGCCGTGGCCTTTCCATCTGGTCAAGACCTTCGCGACTTTTTTCATTGAATCAGGAGAATCCACGAGAAGTGAAACGGTACTTGCCACAACCGGGCCAGCAAGTGGACCTCTGCCAGCTTCATCACTGCCTTGAAGTATAAATGGGAAGCTTAAAGGTCCCTTTATCTTAGCTGACAAATAAGCTATCTCTTTATGCATATAAAAAAAAGGGCCTCACAATTTTCCTGAGGCCCTCGCAAATAAAACAATTCTAACGGCAAAGCCTAGCGGTCGTAATCAATCTGAACACGGGCAGATTTTCCAAGACGTTCACGCAAGTAATACAGTTTTGCTCTCGCCGCTTTACCACGCTGGACAACCTCGACTTTTTGCACATTGGGAGAATGGAAAGGAAATAATCTCTCGACACCCACTCCATCAGAAACTTTTCGCACACTATAGCTGCCGCTATAGTTTTTTTGTCTTTTTATAGAAATGACAGTCCCTTGAAAAATTTGAACACGCTTTTTATCCCCTTCTTTGATAAAAGCATGAACCGCGACAGTATCGCCGGTTCTAAAATCGGGTAACGATTGCACATTGGGATTGGCGTGGTCCTGATTAACAACATCCACGAGATTCATGGTCAACTCCTAATTCCGGGACGCCAGAGGGCCAACACCATGTTGTCCTTAAACAATTCCCTTTTCTTGGCCTTGTTCCTGATTTTTTGACAATCGATCAAGGTAAATGGCCACTGCCGAACGAACAGAAAGATGATTATAACCATCCTCTGCAGCTCCGTGAATAGAAGCTACACGAAAATCTGCGCGTTCCTGCACCTCAGGATGCAATCCTGAGCCTGTACCAAATAACAAAAGGCACGGACGATTGTCAATGCGTATTTTCAAGGAGATATCTTCAATCAATAGAGTTGGCCCCTCCCATTGGGCCCCTGTAATCGCCAGGAATGGTCGCGCCAAACACTGTTGCTCGATGACAGAAAGTGCGTCATCAATACTTGCTGTAAGCTCCACGAAGGACAACGCGTCAAAACGATCAGGATTATAAATCGAAGATTTCTCTTTTTGCCAGTGTTGTAGAATGCGTGCCACGAGCTGCTGCTGAGGAATAATCGGCGTGATAATAAAATATTTCTCTACTCCGAACGTTCTGCAAGACCTTGCGATGTCATGGATATCGAGATTCGTGACAGAAGTGCAAACCTTCTCACCTGCCTTATTTTTCATTGGGTAATGGGCAAGGCCTAAATACAGTCCTTTCACTTTTTACCGCCCTTTGAGCTTTGAGATTGGACAAATTTTTGAAATAAATCCGGACGGTGTATTTGCGTAAGATGAATCCGCTGCTCCATCTGCCATTTGGCCACTTTCTCATGATGCCCAGAGAGTAATACTTCTGGAACCAAACATCCTTCAAATTCCCTAGGTCTGGTATATTGTGGCTGTTCGAGCAAGTCCCCCTCAAAAGACTCGGCCACCACACTGTCAGCATTACCCAGTACCCCAGGAATATGCCTCAAAGCCGAATCAAGGAATGCCATGATGGCGAGTTCCCCGCCACTCAAAATAAAATCTCCGAGCGACAGCTCGAAATCAACATAGGCTTGGATAAAACGTTCATCTATGCCTTCATACCTGCCACAAATAAAAACCAAATCATGGGGAGTACCCGGCATAAGATATTGCGATGAAAACTGTTTAGCACATTCACTATTCCACACACGCCCGCGTGGCCCGGCCAGAAATACTCTCAACTGTTGTTTGAAATTATCACGACTATAGCCACCAACGGTTACAACACCATCAAAAAAAGCGCTTTTAAGAACATCCGGTCGCATCACCATGCCCGGCCCGCCACCAAAGGGAGAATCGTCCACGCCTTTATAGTCTTTGGGAGCATGATCACGAATTTGCACCAGATGCACATCATAACCCAAACCTTTATTCCCGGAGAGAGCTGCCCCGATAAGACCTTTGTTCAAAAAACCTTCAAACATCTCTGGAAAAAGAGTTAAGATCCAAATATGCTTACTACTCACTGATTACCTCAGGCCGTCGAATTTTTATCTCGCCACGAGCTAAATTTATTTCTGGAAAAAAATATTCAATAAATGGCAATTCAACCATCTCATTTTGTATGTCTAAAACAAGCACGTACTGCGCCCCATTATGGTAGTGGCCAGAACACTTCCCTAAAGGCTCGCCAGTATCATAGGATAGAACTGCAAGCCCGATAAGATCTCCTAAATAAAACTCGCTTGTATTATCTAATTCTGGAAAGCTCGCCCGATCACAATAGACCTCTACGGGGGTTAATGACTCAACCTCATTTCGGTCAAGCACTCGATCAAGAAAAAGTATCCATTTATTGCCTTTGCTGATCTTAGCAATTTTATAGCTATGATACTCACTATCTACGTTGTTTGATTTCTTGAGAAAAATGTCCATCCCAAGTTTGAGTATGGAATCTTCTTTGCTAATTGGAAAAAAACTGAATCCCCCGCGAATGCCATGCGGACTGGGGCAATATCCCATCAGAATCAAGCTATTACTCTCTTTTTTCATACGGGCCTAACCTAACTGAAGCAGTTCAGCAATGCAAGGTTGAGGCAGAAAGATTACTAACCGGTACCGTCTCTATTGACAAGTTTTCGTAACATCTCGACATGTTCCATCACGAAACGTTTCTCGCCTAAATGAAATAATTCTATATCGTGCACATGACATAGCTTTACTGTTGCCGCCTTCCCGACGAGCACTTTATAGAGAATATTTTTACGTAAAACGTGTTTTTTCCCATTCAAAAAATGAGAGTCCAGCCCTTGGGCAAGACAAACATCACAATAGTCTTTTTCAGGCATTGGAAACACACCCCCATCATGAGCGTTGACTATCATACTGCTAAATAAAAATCCTGGCCTCAATAAATCGATAAGAGCCTCGCTGGCACCGATCTATCTAGTTAATTTTGCAAGCAGTACATTAAACTGTTTAAATTTTTGACATTCCTGCAAGTTTTTCAGAATCCCTACAAAATTGCGCAGACCCGTCTATAATGCGTTGCGCCTTTGTTGGGTTTCGATAAAGGCATATTAAATGCGCCGTCCTGGGGAGGATGAACAATGATCCTTTTTATTTCCCACACAAGGTCTTTGAATCGATTGCTACTGGCCTTGATTATATGGGCATTTTTTGTCCCGCCGATATCTGTCTATGCCGCCCCGATGACGAAAGTAGGGACTTCAGAAAATATTTTAAATTCGAGTAGCTGGGCCCTAGAGCACAATCAGAAAGCGAGTATCAATGCCCTCACGATTGACCTCACACCTTTGATTAAACGACCCGTTACGATCGCTGTCATCGACACAGGAATACAATTTGACCATCCCCTTCTTCAAGGCGCTATTACCAATCATGACGGCTCAAAGTTAGCGACGGCTCAAGATTATGGCAGAGATTTCTCCTTTGGTGCTCCAGGTATGACTCAGCCTAGCGATCAGCATGGCCACGGAACTCATATTGCGGGCATCCTTCGCAGTGTTTTTCCAAACGTGCGGATAATTCCAATCAAATATTACAATGCCAAAGCGGGAGAAAAGGAGAACCTCAACTCTACTATCAAGGCCCTCGAATATGCTGTCTCTTTAAAGGTTGATATTATTAATTACTCAAGTGGTGGGGCCGGAGCTTCTCTTGATGAGCTGAGAGCTCTCAAAAAAGCCGAGGAAAAAGGCATTTTAGTTGTTACTGCGGCCGGCAACTTCGCATCGAATATTGATGAACCTCACAATCATTACTACCCAGCCAGTTACGGACTTCAAAATATTATTTCAGTCATTAATCACGATTTAAACTTGGACATCAATCCAAGCTCGAACTATGGGCCAGAATCGGCAGATATTTCGGCCCCTGGTTCTCGTATTAAGTCTTCTCTCCCTTACGACCGCTATGGCTTTTTATCAGGCACGAGTCAGTCCACCGCCTTCGTGTCCGGTGTGGCTGCACAAATTAAAGCACTCCACCCGGAAGCTACCCCTTTTCAAATAAAAACAATTGTCCGCCAATCGGCCCGTACAAGCGTGACCCTCAAAGGAAAATGTCGCTCAGGAGGAAGTCTTGATGCACAGATGGCCATTATCGTGGCAGAGCAAATTTTCCGCCCAAAATCTAGTAGATTTATTGCAAGTAAAATTGCCAGGTAACTAAATATTTTCTAATGCGTCCCCGAAGCTCCCTCGTCTGTATTTGGATGCTTCCCCTGTTCAGCTTTTAGTGCAGTTAAAGCTACCTCTCGGACATAAAGGAACTCAACATCCCGAACCTCTATGCGCCTGCCATTTTTCAGGACTAAAATCTCACTATTTTTGATTTCTTCCGCTTTCACATTCTTTGGCTTTTCAACATTTTTAATTTTCTGAGCAGCAACTATCAAACCGTAATATGTTTCTACCCCTAAGACTTTCGCCTCTGCAGATGCATCCTCAATGGCGACTTTTACGACGGCTGAATTCGAGTCGGCACCGGCTAAAGCAACGGCTCCCCCACAATTAATCAATAATACAATGAGCAGATGAATTGGCTTCCACATCTTGATCCTCCCTTCCTAGAGTTTCATTTGCAGACTTAATACCTTCAAAATCCCTGCCAACAATGTTCAACAATTTTCAATGGCTTGGCATCCGGACGATCTGAAGCAGTGTCACATTGAAACCAAAATTACACCTCACTGGTGTCACCTGGAGAATCCACATCATCGCAAAATTGAAAAAATCACACTTCAGGGCAAAAAAAAACCCTGGCCGAAACCAGGGTTTTTATAAAAATTGGTGCATCTTGCTATTCTTGCACTTAGTTTCCCAAGCACTACCTTCGCCGCAACTGGAC
>MEPP01000020.1 GCA_001769855.1 Bdellovibrionales bacterium GWA2_49_15
TGTCATTTAAAACCATCCGAGAAAGTAAAAGATGCGTGTATATCGGGCTTTCGGTCTTGGGCTTTGCTGAAATTGCCAGAAGCCTTGGCAAAGTAATTTTAGGAGACATTGCTTACTCGGCCTATGACACCTACAAAACGATTTCACCGTCAGGGAAGAAAGACCTTGGCAAGATGGCAATCTATATTGACGAGCTTTCTGCCGTCATTACGGATGAGTTCATCGAAATTCTAAATAAGGTTCGTGGGGCAAAAATGGAGCTGACCTTTGCTTTTCAGTCTCCAAGTGACATCGCAAAACATGATGCCGACCTGTGTGTTCAGGTTTTGGAAAACACGGCCAATTGGTTTGTCTTAAAGCAAAGAATCAAGTCAGGTGCCCAAATGTTTTCTGACTCGATTGGCACAATGGAGGCCAAGAAGCAAACAGTAAGGATGGAAGATGGTGAAGAGCAGGCGCAAGGATCACAGCGGGTGGTAGAGGAGCTAATTGTCCACTCGAACATCATCAAAAATTTAAATGTGGGTCAATGCGTGTTACTGCGCCACTATCCCACCAAAATTGATCTCATCAACCTTAAGTATATCGACCCTGAAATTCTTCAGGAAAATGTCAAAGCAATAAAAAAGGAGGTGGCCACCCCGATTAAGCATGACACTCAATCGGAATTTAAACGGAAGACACTGGTTTAAAGGAGGTGCGATGCAAACAGAATTTGTTCCCGAGGGGCCTTATGAAGACATTATTAACTTGCTTGGCCAATGGAAGGTTTTAGACATGAAGAGCTTGTCGGAGTTAAACAACTTCAGACTTGGTTATCACAACCTACTTAAAAAGGTCAGAAAATTGGAACAAGAGGGGATGATCAAAGGTGTGTCATTAGGAGGAAAGAACAAACACATTTTCCTGACTCAAAAAGGATTTACCCTTACGAACTACGACCAAAGCTATCCGATTGCCGATGAGAATGTGGCCCATGATTTGATTGTCGGAACGGTACTGAGAACGTTTTGCAAGTTCTCTGGATTTTATAATGGCAAAATGTTTCATCAGATTTCCGCTGATGAAATTTTTCCTGATGCGGCCATAACTGGAACTCGCGACAATGAAAACTATCAGCTCGCCATCGAGGTAGAACTCACGCAGAAATCGCAAGACCGAATCAAGGAGAAATTTCGTCGCTACGCCAAGGGCAATTCATTTCATTATGTGCTCTTTATCACCAACAAGGAAACGTTGTTCAAAACGTATTGCAGATTTTTAGGTGAAATGAACGCCGAGGTTCAAAAGGCCGTGATTCTTCTATTAGACAAGGAACTTTCCATGTCCAAATTCAACCATAAGGAATCGAGGTGCCTCTACATGGGAGAAGAGAAAAATTTTCGGGATTTGTTTGGAGTGTAAAAGTTAAATGAGAGTTAAATGTGGTTAACGAAAATTTCGCCCCTGCCAATTTCTTCCGTGATGTCGGGCAATTGCGTCCGCTATTTTTGACCTCCCCCTCTCTACAAGTAGATAGGAGGAGGTCAAAAATAGCTACCTTATTGCCGAGTGGAGAGAAAAGGGCAGGGGCGAGGATATGACAAGGAGGAAGAAAGAATGAGTGAAGTATTGAAATTAAAAAATGAAGAAGGGGAAAAGGGAAAGGCCGAAGTCAGTGCGAAAAAAAGAGGCAGGAAACCAAAAGACTTTAAGGAGGAGTACCGAATAAATCGTGAACAGACAAAGTTTTTTGTGGACTTGACCAAGGAAAAAGAAAACCTTGAGAAAGTATTTCAATTGCTGGAGTCGGCGAATCAAAAATCGTATGGCAAGGAAATTAATTTCAAGGACCTGGCGCTTTTTGCCATCGACAAGGTATCGCCAAAAGACCTTGAAAAGCTACAAGAAGGCAGTCTTAGCGAAATGGAGAAAGTGACAAGGGCCTTGGATGATCACAACAAGAAGACCGGCATAAATCTTTCCTTGGGTGAATATTTAGTGAAGAAGCTAGGTATAAGTTGAGAGGGAGCTAAGAAATGATTAGAGCTTATTACCCATGAATTACTTAATCACGAATAGTTGTTATCACACGTCCATCGGGGAGTTTTTTACAAGGCCCAATTCGACACTCAGGGTGGGATTGATCTTGAAGGCTCCAAGGAGAGGAAGTGCGTGAAAATGTACCAAAGGCTCTAAAAAAGAACAGGGTAATAACAGCGGCCACAACTATCCATTCAGTAGCGGGAGATATTTTTTGATAAAACCTTTGAAATTCACCATTAGATTTTAGCACGGATTCTAGATTTATCGAAATGTACGCATTTATAACGACTTAGAAAAAGGAGCAAATGTATATGGAAAAAGTAATGCAAGTATTTATCGGAAGACTTGGACAAAATCCAGAGCTGCGATACACGCCAAAACAGACTGCGGTTTGTTCAATATCGCTTGCCGTAGATAAGGAAGGTCAAGAAGGCCCCGAATGGAAACGCGTGATCGTGTGGGGAAAGCAAGCCGAGATTTGCAGTGTCCAGCTCAAAAAAGGTTCGGAACTCTTTGTGCAGGGCCGTAAGGAAGTGAAAACATACACCAACAAACAGAGAGAAGAAAAATCATTTGAGGAGGTTCATGCCAAGCTTGTCGGATTTTCCAACCTTTAGAGGAGTCGAGATGGAAGTTCATAAAAACGCTGGTTACAAAGCTAGCCCTGCGATTTATAATTCTAATGCTGATACCTCTAAAGAGTTGTCAGCATTGCTCTTTGAAAATTTAGAATGGTTGACATCAGCCGAAGCGGCTTACTACTTGCGGAAGACAAGGGATGGCATAAGACAAATGGTTTGCAGGGGACAACTGCGGGCCAGAAAGTTTCATGGCCGCCTTTACTTCAAAAAAGTAGAACTGGAACAAGCCTTGGATATTTCTTTTTACTAACAAAGGAGATGTCTATGGCAATTACCAGTTATGAAAAAAACGGAAAGACTTACTACAGGGTTTACATCCAAGAACGTAGTAATCGTTTCTGTAACATTCGAGTTCAGCGATCAAAAGCTGGAATCGAAAATGAAGCTGAGGCAAGACGAGAAGAAAAAAAGCTTACCAGACTTGTGTATGAGCAAGTAGCGCGTCTTGAAGCGAAAGGGATCACTTGGAAAGAGCTGATCTATCGCTGGGAGATCAGTGCCAAAAGTGGACTTGTCGGCAAAAAATATTGTCGCGGGGCCATAGTTGATGACACGAACACGCTCTACAAACATACGCATGTCTGGATGGATAAAAGACTGCGCGATTTAGGCCGGGCCGACGGTCGTCACGTCGTAAACACCTTGTTTAATGATTCCTATAGTTCTAGTCGCATTAAACATGTGAAAGGGATTATCAATAGAATGTGGAATTGGGGCACTGAAGAGGGACTGATTGCTGAAGAAGTAAAAAGTCCTGTTCATGGGATTCAGATCGAATCTGAAAAAAATCAGTACAAACCAATTCTAACGCTTGAGGAAATCAAAAAACTGCTTTATGAAGCGGAAGTTAAGGATCATCCATGGAGGCTCATTTGGGCAGTAGCCATTTTAACAGGTATGCGCTCAGGTGAACTCTATGCATTGAAATGGGCCGATGTGGATTTTGATAACAACATTGTCAGAATCACGAAGTCCTACAGCCCGCGGATTAAAGGGGTGAAATCGACCAAAAACTCCGAATGGCGAAACGCCCACATTTCTCCTGATCTAAAAAATGTGTTTATTCAATTGAAGACACAAAGCTTAGATGGAGAATATGTCCTCCCTAGAGCATCTGGCTGGAAGGAAGGAGCGGCAGGAAAAATTTTGAGGAATTTTTTGGTGAAAATTGGCATTGAAAAATATGTAAATTTTCACACCCTCAGGGCCTGCTTTGCTACTCATGTTCTTTCATCGGGTGTTGAACCTACCAAGGTTATGAAGATGGGAGGCTGGGCCGATTTCAAGACCTTTCAAATTTACGTCCGCATGGCGGGCGTCGATGTAAAGGGAGTGACTGACGACTTTAAGGTAATGCCTAATTTGCAGGGTACTGATAATGTTTTGAAATTGAGATAAATAGCAGGGAGGAGCGAAACAGCTCCTCCTTGTTTTCTTCACAATTTTTGAGTGCTATCATTCGTCAGTTTTTTTGCAGTTAACGGGAACATTTATGAGTATTAAAAAATTTGAAATAACAGATGAAGATCGAAAAGCTGCTATGACCACTTGGATGAACGCCCCAGTGATCAAATATGATGTAGCACTGAAGGAATACAAAGCGAAGCTAGACGAGTATTGCGTCCGTTTCAATATAGCGACTCACGAGGAACTCATGGCTCGTGCCGATGAGCTAGAATTTGATTCAAAAATTTGTAATGAAATTCTGGATATGTATTCATTCATCCATAGGGCGTAGTTAGCGTCCAATGATGTAGTTATGTAAAAGCAGTAAGTTATGTCGCCGCTAGATGGCTTAACTACTTGATATTTGAATAAAAAACTTAAAAGTTGAGAAATATCTCAACTTTTGCTATAATATAACCGAAGGGCTGCTGTGAAAGAAGAGAATATTGTCGCTAGAAAGTTAGATGGAGAGGTTGAATTTGATGGGCATAAAGTAAAAACCATAAAGTTTGACCTAGAGCATATCAATAGAGGTTGGAATGCTGAAAAACATGACTACAACTCGATAAGACGGAGCAACTACACAGCGGAAGATATCGTCGAATTTTTTGAGCAGTTTGGGTACTACAGCATCGAATGGGAGGAAGGGAGAAACAAAAATAAGATGGATGTAAGAGGCAAAAAAAGAACGAGATATTTTGCCATCGTCCATGACCCTTATAGCGGAGAGCAGAAAAAGATGGTTATAGATATCCCAGAAGATTTTGAAAACGAGGGAATTGTCGTAACCGTCTATTGAGGAAAATATGAAAAATAAATTTGATGAATTTGCAATTGATGAGAAGGAACTAGACAAACAAATTGGAAGCGGTGAGATCACTCCAGTTCACATCCCGCAGTTTGCTTCCTTTGCCGAAATTGAAAAGTTTCAGTTCTGCACTGAGATTATAAAGTATGCAAAGGCCAACGATCTTAAGCAAAAGGATATTGCAAAGATTATCGACGTAAACAAATCTGAAATTAGCAAACTTTTTGCCTATAATCTGAAAGAATTTTCACAAGAAAGAATTTTAGGTTTCATCCAGGCCCTACTAAAACACGGTGTCTCAATAGATATGGACGGGGCCTACGAGGAAATAAAGAAACGTTCCTCGAAACTGAAAAAAGAATTTTTTGGAAAAGAACAAATGGTTGTCGCATAAAGTCTAAAAGTTCCGGTTCGGACGGAAATTAGGACAAGAGGAGACAACTGTCAGATGTAAAAGCATTGCCTGGGTTAGTCGCGAAAATCTTCCTGTGTTCAATGGGCGAAAAACTAAAATAATGAGATTCTTAGGTTTTGATATTCAGCAAATCGAAAATATGAGTTAAAGCAGGGCGATTATGACTTACAATAATACAGACATTCTTAAAGGCTTGCTCGATTATTACTTCTTGTTTAAAGATTTGGTAACCATGCATCGAAAGCTTGGATACGGTAAGGCTCCAAGGCTTTCTGAAGGTTTTACTGAGACGCTTTGTGCTTATCTTTTTAACTTCGAAAGAGCTAAGAATGTTAAACGCGAATTCGATTTGATTGATCCAGTTAATAATTTTTGCATAGAAGTAAAAGCAACAAGTGATGATTGTGGGGCTACGACAATTAATCCCAATGCAAAATTTGATTATTTGTATTGGGTCAATTTCAGAATAGATTTCGATTGCCTTTGGGTTAGAAAAATATCCTTTGATGAAATTTCCAAAAAAATTGAGAATAAAAAAAATCAAAAAAGAGTGAATTGCACCCTTCGTAATTTTGCAGCATCTGGAGCTATCCAACTTTTTATATTCTTAAAAGAGAAACAGTCTATTTCTGAAATGCCGGTTGAAGCATTATCAACAGTATTTGGAGAAGAGATTCAAAAATAGTTCGATGGACTGGTTTGATAACAAAATATTGGGGTTGATTTATTTCTCATTAATTTTATCTGGTGCTTATATGTCCATGCTTCAAAATCTCAGTGCTTTAGATATTGGTAAAAGGAAACTAGAAATTCCAGTTCCCAATGAAACAAGAAAATGGTCAGAAAAAGTTGTTCAAGATATAGGCCGGAAATGGATAAAACTCACGAAAAAATGATCAAGAAAGAAAAAAAATATGCCAAGGAGTTGATTAAAGCTTGGGGCAATGCGGAACCTTTGGAAAAGTTTCTTGTTGGAGCTGTCCTTTCCTTGTACGAGTATTTTCATTCCAATGGTTTTCACATTACGAAAAATGAATGGAATAACTACAGTCACATAGACAGTGTTGTTAAAAAACATTCGGGATGGGTTTATGCATTCTATCAAAAAAATGATACCCCACTCTATGTAGGTGAAACAAAACGAACACTTCGCCAGCGTTTTAATGAACATCAAAGGTCTAGAAAGAATGATTGGTGGAAAACGTGGAATTCTGTAAAAGTGCTACCTTGTGAGGAAGTAAGTAGTCGTAAATTTTTCGAATCTTGTATTGGGATCGCGGGTGGCTATTCTATGAATAAGTTGCAGCCAGCTCAGGGCCGAGATGTCTTGTCTTCGAGTTTGCTAGGAATTATTGATTTAAAAAAAAGAATCTCAAATACCTCTCCCTTACTTAGACATCATAATGAAAAGGATTTAATAAAAATTCCACATAAGCATGTTTGTGGAAATCTAACTTTAATTAAAAGCATATATGAGTTGTGTAATATTGACATAGATAAGGTTTGATATTGTGAATAGAACAAATAGGCATTGAGTGAAGCTACCTGAAGGCCAAAAAACTTCAAGCTACGATGCTAATTAATGAATGGTTACACTTGAGGTGATAAGGAGTAGAGGATGGCAACGAGAGAGCAAGAGAAGAAAAGGTTGGCTCAATTAAATGCGAATAAAAAGCAAACGAAAAAGAACAGAGTCATTGTTCCAAGAGAGAGAATCTGGGAATTACTTAATGAACAACTAGCGAATATCGAATCTTCTATCAACGCGTACGATCTAGGGACTCTTCATGAAGCAAAAAGAATTGCGGCAGCAATTAGAATACTTGTGCATGACACTCATTGCAGCCATAGTTTGTTAAAGCAACTTAATTTAAAATCTCGACTAAAGTATTCAAGCACAGCCTTTAAAGATGCCCCAGGAAATTTACTTTCATTTCATGGATTAGTAGGAATTAAAATGCATGTTGATCCAATTCCGGAATTAAGTAAAACAACTTATGAAAGAAAAGTACCACTGGAACTCAACTTGGCGAAGCATTTAACATTTGACGATTGGTGGAATGAGGTAGTCCTGAATGATAGGAAGGGGGGGAAGTTTACACGAAAATCACTTGTTTTAGCTGTAGCTAATCAGGATGGTGGTTCTCACGTTGATCCAGAAATGGACGAAGATTATTATAAACTAACAGCAATGGAATCTATGGGAATTACAAAATTCTCAGGGCCTGTAGAGAATCATGTTCATGGTGTTCCATTAGATAATAAGGTTGAACTTGAATCAATCGTAGCTATTGGTGATGAGTTAGTGCGATCTATACGAAGGCATATCGCAGAATCATCAAGATAAGAATGGAGAATTGAAAGTAACCAAATTGGAGTCAGACGTAATCTAGCTTTTTTTCTTCTCGCATGTGACCCGACGTGACTGTCGGGCGCTCTGATGTCAACTGGCCTAACGTAACACGTGGATATACTTGCGCTTGCGCAAGCTCCACCAAATTTCTAGAGAGGGCCGATCAATGATCGGCCCTTTTTTTAGCCTTATAGCTAACTACTCAAAATAAAATCAACAACAGTATCAACAAGTTGTTCCACTGCCTCATCTGTCGCTTCGGTCAAAGTCTCCAGAGGTCTCTCTGGTTTGCTATTTTTGGCTATAAATTTGGCTATGACCGTACCCCCATTTTCGCCGTACCTTTGATGCACACATGAAAAACGGCATTTTGGAGAATTAACCATTGAGAATTGTTTGGAGAGCGAACGCTGGCAGAAAAAACATTTTAGGAGGTAAAAATGACAGCTTCGACACTCAAAAACACGATGAATCTCTCTCACGCTAAGGCGCTAAAGAGGGCCAGAGAAATGATGAAGGTAACTCGTATTGAGATGGCCAGAAGACTTGGTTTAAGTCTTGAGGCCATAAAAAAATATGAGTCAGGTAGGGCCATTATTGATGAGATGAAAATTAGCAATTTCCTCATCGCACTAGATTTAACTGGTGAAGAGTATCAAAAAATCAAAAGAGGTAAAGGTATCAGCCGGAACAGGAAGGCTAAAAGTGTTTTTTCAAATGCCGACCGCCGTAGCTACAGGCGAATTATCACCAAAGAGGTAAGAGTCCTTAAAATTTTGAGGCAAATGAAAAATTTGACACAAGATCAGGCCTCCGCGGTTTGTGGTGAGTCTCGCCCAACCATAGGCCACATCGAAAATGGCAGGATTGAACTTAATGAGGAACGCATCCGGCATATTGTTTCAAGCTATGGCCACAGCATGGAGGAATTCTATCGCCTGATGAAAGAGGAAGTTCTTAGGGACGAAATAATTGAGGCCAGCATGCACAAAATGCGGGGTCTTACAGAAGAAAAGTTGAAGCTTATCAACAATCTGCTTGGGAGCTTCTAATTATGGAAGCCCTCATGCTGATTATTTTCCTTATCATGTGGGGGCGAATTCTGGCTCGCTCCTTGCAATATATTTCATCTGGCTCTTTTTAAAGCTCGTGATTTTGATTGTGTAGACCAAGTGTTCACTGCGCTTCCTTTGCATTCAAGGAAAAAATCGGTTCCCCCTGGAGGTCGCCCCCAATTTTTGTCCTTGAGTGCAGGAAGACTTCGTTGCCTCTTTTGGCATGACAATCAATCACTTTTTATAAGGAGCTTTTACAATGAAATTACTAACCCAGGAAATCAAAAAGAAATTGCCTAAAATCTATGAAACCGAATCTATCCCACTTAAGGAGAAAGAAATAGTGTGCAAATTTTTTAATCCATGTGGTGCTGGTACTTGGTATGCTGTCGAAGGTCAACAGGAAGATGATGACTTCGTTTTTTGGGGTCTTGTTGATCTTCATGAGCAGGAATTTGGTTATTTTTCGCTCAGGGAGCTTGAATCAATCAAATTACCTTTAGGGCTTCGAATTGAACGTGATATTCATTTTGAAAAAGTTAAGGTCGCCCAACTTTCTTGAGAAATCATTTTTCATTATCAATTAATCGCAGGCTCCGAGCATAATGCTCAACAATTGGAACAATATTCTATTTGTAACTATTTGTCATAGCTACTACCTTTTGACATCATAATAAAAAATTTGGAGAAATTATGAATTTAACCCTTAGCACAGAGAGATGGCTCTCTGTCGAGGAGATCGCTTGTCATTTAGGGGTTTCTAAAGAATCCGTCTATCGATGGGTAGAAAATGGGAAAATGCCTGCTCATAAACTCGGCAGACAGTGGAAGTTTAAAACAAGTCAAATCGACGCATGGCTTATCAATGGATGCACTCAAAAAATTAAATTAAATGGAGAAAATAAATGACCAAGCAAGAACAAATAGAAGAACAGCAGTTTTTTAAAGAACTTGAAGATAAGCTGTGGACATCAGCAGATCGATTAAGAAGCAGCCTCGATGCTGCCGTCTACAAGCACATTGTACTTGGTCTTGTTTTTATCAAGTATGTCTCAGACGCTTTTGACGAGAGAAGAGAAGAACTAAAAGCAATGTTTAAAAATCCAAAACATGACTATTTTCTTGGTTCTGATATCGATAATGATGTCATTGATGGTGAGCTAGAAATAAGAGATTACTATTCTGAAAAAAACATATTCTGGGTTCCAGAAAAGGCCCGTTGGGAGAACTTAAAAAAATTCTGTCGCCTAAGCAATGGAACCGCACTCCCTTGGGAAGAAAGGAAGAATGAAAAAGCAAAGTTTGCTGGAGTAGATGATCTTCTTGATAAAGCTATGATTGCGATTGAAGATGACAACCCGAAATTGAAAAATATTTTAAACAAAGACTACAGGCGTGTTCATCTTGATGATGCCAATATGGCAAGCTTAATTGACCTTGTGTCTACTATTCCCTTTAATCATAAGACCTTAAAATCCAAAGATATTTTAGGCCACGTCTATGAATACTTCCTTGGAAAGTTTGCTGCGGCTGAGGGACAAAGAGGGGGCCAATACTATACACCAAAATCTATCGTTACTCTTGTTGTTGAAATGCTTTCGCCCTACAAGGGAAGAGTCTTTGACCCTGCGATGGGTAGCGGTGGATTTTTTATCTCAAGTGAAAAATTTATTACAGCTCATGGTGGAAGAAAAGGCGACATCGCTGTTTATGGTCAAGAGTCAAATCCTACCACTTGGCGATTAGCTGCGATGAACATGGTTCTTAGGGGAATCGACTTTGATTTTGGGAAAGAACCTGCTGATAGCTTTACTAAAGATCAGCATCAAGATTTAAGAGCAGATTTCGTTATGGCGAATCCTCCTTTCAACATGAAGGAATGGTGGAAAGCTAGTCTTGAGGGAGACGTGCGTTGGAAAGACTTTCCAACTCCCCCACAAGGAAATGCAAATTTTGCATGGATTCTTCACATGCTACACCACTTGAAGCCAAAAGGATCAATGGCACTTCTACTTGCTAACGGTTCAATGAGTTCAAATACAGGAAACGAGGGAGACATTAGAAAAGCTCTTATTGAAAAAGATCTTGTGGAGTGCATGGTTGCTCTTCCTGGGCAGCTTTTTACAAACACTCAAATTCCTGCCTGTATCTGGTTTTTAACTAAAGACAAAAAGAAGAATGATAAATTTAGAGATAGGCAGAAAGAATTTCTTTTTATTGATGCAAGGAAAAAAGGCCACATGGTTGATCGTGTTTTAAGAACATTTACGAGTGATGATATCGCAGATATTGCTAAGGTTTTTAATGCGTGGAGGGTTGGCGACGGCTATAAAGATTTACTTGGTTTTTGTAAGTCAGAAAAAAGTTGCGAAATTGAAAAGAGTGGCTGGGTTCTAACTCCTGGACGCTATGTAGGTGCAGAAGAAACATCTGAAGAGAATGGTCTCTATACCGACAAAATTGCAAGTTTATCATTAGAGCTAAACCAGCAGTTTTCAAAATCAGTTTTATTACAAGAGGAAATTTTGAAAGTTTTAAATGGGTTTAAAAATGACTGAAAAATTAGAGTATTTAAAACTTATTGAGGCTGGAGTTTCTCTTATTGACTGCGTTCATAAAACACCTTCTGAGGCATTTGATGACTACAGATATATCGCTATCCCTCAGATGAAGAATGGAAGAGTAAATGATCGTGAAGCTCGAAGAATTAGTTACAATGATTATCTTGAGTGGACAAAAAAAGCTAAGCCACAAATCAATGATGTTATTTTATCAAGAAGATGTAATCCAGGTGAAACGGCTTTCGTGCCAGATGGTGTAAAATGGGCATTAGGACAAAATTTAGTTTTGTTAAGAGCCGATGGGGCAAAAGTTTATCCACCATATCTTCGCTGGCTATTGAGATCAACACAATGGTGGGAGCAAGTTAATAAATATATAAATGTGGGGGCTATCTTTGACAGTTTAAAATGTGCTGATGTTCCTAACTTTATCTTGCCGATACCTGATATTAATTATCAAAAAAAAGCTGCACATGTTTTAAATTTATTTGATGATAAAATTGAACTTAATAAAAAAATGAATGAAACGCTGACAGACTTAGCGGTAAATATTTTCAAAGATCTTTTTATAGATTTTAGCACTGTAAAATCTAAAGCAGAAAGTGAGCAACCTTTTGGCCTAAATGACGAAATTATCTCTCTACTTCCTGATAGCTTTGAAGAATCTTCAATTGGCATGGTTCCTTCGGGGTGGAGGGTTAAGGACTTAGATGAGATTGCTAATTTTTTAAATGGCTTGGCACTTCAAAAATATCCTCCTACAGGTGAGGGGGATTTACCTGTTATTAAAATCGCTCAACTTAGAATAAATTCTACGAAAGGCTCAGATCTTGCGGCATCAGATCTTCCCGCAGAATATATTGTTAACGATGGCGATATTTTGTTTTCCTGGTCTGGAACTCTTGAAGTTAGAATTTGGAGTGGTGGACAAGGAGCCTTAAACCAACACCTTTTTAAGGTAACTTCCGACTCATATCCTAAATGGTTTTATTATCTATGGTGTAACTACCATTTGAAGTTTTTTCGAGGAATAGCTGAATCGAAGGCAACAACGATGGGACATATTCAACGGAAACATTTATCTGATGCGAAAGTCGTGGTACCTCCTGACGAAGTCATGGATAAATTAAATAAGATCTTTGCTCCAATGATTAGCAAGATTATCGAAAATGAACTTGAGGCAAGGATATTGGAACGTATCCGAAATATTTTTCTCCCCAAAATTGTGCTAGGGGAACTTAATCTTAATTAACGGAATAATTATGACTGAAGACGAATTTGAACGAAATTATGTAGTAAAGTGGTTAGCTGAGATGGACTACAAACATCTCTTCGGCCCTGATATTGATCCCAACGCTGGGAATCCGTATAGAGCCAACTTCAAACAGGTTGTTCTTGAGGATCACTTCAAAGAGTCGATACGTTCTTTAAACCCTAATGCCTCTGAAAAAGATCTTGAAGAAGCTTATCAAAAAATTACTAACTTTAAGGAAGTAAATCTTGTTCAGAAGAATAGAGCCTTTCATAAATATCTTCTAAATGGCGTTGAGCTTGACATTAGAGAGCAAGGTGACAAGGATAGGCAACATTCCGTTCGAATCATTGATCTTTTAGAGCCAAAGAATAATAACTACCTTGTCGTTAACCAGTTTACTGTTATTGATAAAGAGAATAGAAGACCTGACGTTGTGGTGTTCGTAAATGGACTTCCTCTCTTCGTCTTTGAGTTAAAAAACCCTAGCGATCAGAATGTCGATATATGGGATGCCTATAATCAGTTCCAGACTTATAAGAATGATATTTCAGACCTCTTTATTTATAATGTGGCCTTGTTTATTTCTGATGGTTGGAAGGCAAAGATTGGCTCCCTCACAGCAGAAGAAGATCGGTATATGCCTTGGAGGGCCATTAAGGGGCAAGATGATAAACCGGTTTTAGAATTTGAAGTTGAAAACCTTGTTAAGGGATTTTTTCAGCATGATCTAATTTTAGAGTACATCAAGAATTTTGTTCTCTTTGCAGATGATGGCGAAAATCTTTCTAAGATGATTGCAGGGTATCACCAGTATCATGGTGTAAAAGCAGCGACGGATAATATAGTTAAAGCAAGTAGGCCCAAAGGCTCGAAGAAGGGAGGCGTATTCTGGCACACACAAGGGTCAGGAAAGAGTCTCTCGATGACTTGCCTCGCTGGGCTGCTTATCAACCACACAGAAATGGAGAACCCTACGATTGTGGTTGTTACAGACCGTAATGATCTTGACGGACAACTTTATGAGACCTTTGACCACGCGAGGGAGCTATTAGGCCAAGCACCAGCTCAGGCAGATGGTAGAGATGAATTACGAGAGATGCTACACTCGGCTAACTCTGGGGGGATTTATTTCACCACTATCCAGAAGTTCACTACTTTTGAACAGGAGACAGACTTCCCTGTACTCTCTGATCGCCACAATGTAGTTGTTATGGCAGATGAGGCCCATCGGAGCCAGTACGGCCTCAAGAAAAAACTGGATAAGAAATCAAACACATTTAAGTTTGGTTATGCTTCTAATATGAGAAGGGCACTTCCTAACGCAACTTTCATTGCCTTTACGGGGACTCCTGTGTCTGAGGGGGAGCGCTTCACTGAAGAAATCTTCGGTAAATGTATTAGTATTTATGACATTCAAGATGCTGTTGAGGATGGGGCCACTGTAAAGATATATTATGAGAGCAGGCTTGCCAAAATTGATCTCAACGATGAAGTAATCAGAAAGGTAGATCAGCAAATTGAGGACATCCTCGAGGATGAAGATTTAGATGAACGAGAAAAAGAGAAAGGCGAATGGGCCTCACTTGAAAAATTGGTAGGGTCGCAAAAAAGAATTGAAGAAGTTGCTGGAGATATTGTTAAACACTATGAACATCGCACAGAGCTTCTTGAAGGTAAGGCCATGATCGTCTGCATGAGCAGAGAAATTTGTGCCCAGATGTATGATGCCTTCAAAAAACTAAAACCGGAATGGCATAGTGTGGATTATGAAAAGGGACAAATGAAAGTCATTATGACCGGGTCTGCTGCTGACTCGAAAAATCTACAACCCCATATTTACTCTAAAGCAAAAAAGAAAAAACTTGAGAAAAGATTTAAAAAACCTAGTGATGAATTAAAAATTGTTTTGGTGTGCGACATGTGGCTTACAGGTTTCGATGTCCCCTGTTGTCACACAATGTATATCGACAAGCCAATGAAAGGTCATAATCTAATGCAAGCAATTGCCAGGGTCAACCGTGTTTTTGGAGAAAAAACAGGTGGTATTATTGTGGATTATATCGGTATCGCAGGAGAATTAAAAAATGCAACTCTAAAATATTCAAAAAGTAAGGGTAAAGGGCGGGTAACTACAGAAATAGAGCAATCTTTCGGAATTGTTCTTGAACAACTTGATGTTATCAGAGGCATGCTTCATGGAATTAACTATAAGGCGTTCGAAAAAGATCCTAATAGTCTTATACTTCCTGTCGCCAACTTCATACTTGGGCTAACCGATGGGAAGAAAAGATTTTATGATGAAGTGTTGTGCCTCGATAAAGCTTACACTCTTTGTAGCACACATGATGACATTGAACCTTTAAGAAACGAAATAGCCTTTTACCAAGCTGTAAAGGTGGCCTTTAAAAAGACAGACGATACTGACGATAGAATGAGGAAGAATAAACGCTATGGCATGATGAAACAGATTTTAGACAATTCTATTGTCTCCAAGGGGGTTGAAAATATATTTTCCCTTGCTGGAATGGATGCTCCTGATATCAGCATCCTTGATGATAAATTTTTAGAAAGCTTGAAAAACTCCAAATACCAAAATTTTGCTGTTGAGCTTCTTAAAAAACTTCTCCATGGAGAAATTAAGTCGCGCTTAAAGACCAATATTGTTCAAGAGAAAAAGTTTAGCGAAAGACTTGAAAAAGCTCTCCACGCTTACGTCAATAGAACAATTGAAAGTGCCCAAATCATTGAAGAACTGATTAGAATGGCAAAAGATTTCAGAGAAGCCATGAAGCGCGGAGAAAAACTAGGCCTAAACAGAGACGAGGAAGCTTTCTATGATGCTCTCGCTAATGATGAAGAGGCAGCACGGGAATTAGATGATGAAATATTAAAAAAAATAGCCATGGAACTTACTGAGAAAATTAGAAAGAATACTTCAGTTGATTGGCAGTACAGAGAGAGTGTTCAAGCAAAACTTAGAAATATGGTCAGAGTCATTTTAAGGAAATATAAATATCCCCCAAGTAAAAGCGAGGAAGCCGTTGCCCTTGTTTTGGCGCAAGCAACAAAACTTGCAGATAAATGGAGTGTGGAGACATATCAGTGAGTGACCTCGATTTGTTAGCCCCAAGCTTTTCAAGAGCAAAGAACAGGTGGCCTGATGCTCCCAATCTTGGCGCGCTATACACCGACTTAGGAAATACTTACACTGCTAACGGATCGAGTTTAATTGAAATATCTAAATCATTTCTTGAAACAGTCTGTATCACAATTCTTTCTGAGTTTGGGGATGTTACTTTGAATGAAGGAACCACATACTATCTTGTGAATGCCTTGGACATCTTGGGAATGAAACACTCCAGAGGAGCTAGCACTTTTGATAAAATATTATCTGGTTACAACAAGCTTTCCGATGCCCTTAACACAATAAGAAATGCTGAAGGAAGAGTTTCACATGGAAAGGATGGGTACATCGATCATATTTCTACAAGTTGTGGCCGTGCCTTTTTACTTACGACTGACGCTATTTTAGCTTTTTTGCTAGAGGCCGAGGCGAGAGAAGGTGTCCCCCCTGAACTTTTGTTTACAAGAGAACCTCATAGAAAATTTCAATACTATAATAAAAAGATTGATTCCTACACTCATATTGAGACTGAAATTAATGAAGAAGGAGACCTGTCCGTCTCTTTCAAAGTAAAAAACCTTCCCGAATTTACGCTGAATTTATCAGCAAGCGAAATCCTTTTTTATCAAGATCGTCAAGCATATGTTCAAGCGCTAGAGTTTCTTAAACATGAGGACATACCACCACCGATCGATGAAATAGATATTGATGATACAGAAGCTGAAGAAACTGTTGTTCCTGTGATCGTTGAAACATTGCCAGAAGAGCCTCCAATCCCTGCTGCAACAACTCCAACGGGAATATATACGACTCTTTTTGATAAATTCAATGAAGAAATTGGAGCGGCCTTACTCGCCCAAGGGATTGCAGAAAGTAAGGTTGTCAGTTTCATCCACTTTATGCTGGATAAAATTGAACACCATATCGTTGTTGATTGGAAAACAAGGGATATGGCATTAGCTGCTATTAAAATTTCAATTCGTCATAGCATTGAGCATGATCTAGAAATTCCCGCAGATGATACTCTTGTAAAAAATGTTTTAGATTGGTTTATTTTAAATATCACGGAAGATGGGTGAAAAACTGCACCGCTGTTAATATCTTTCAAGTTTTGTGAACTGGTAAGCTCGAATCAAAACGTGCGATCAAAGGCTAAAGTTAAAATTATTTGTCATATGGATAGCTCTGCGCAAATTGTTCAGTAGGAACATATGGATTCCTGCTTTGTGTGACGTGCCCCGTTTCGCTAAAGAGATATAGACTCGTCTTGGCCCTAGAGGCGATAACATATAAGAGCTTATTTGCTTCTGAATCCTGTAGATGGGAAGTATTAATAATGCAATCCCAGTGCGGAATTTTACCCCGTAGAAGTCCCATTGCTATAACAATCTCATATTCTTCACCCTTGACCCCATGAAATGAACTTAAAACAATTCCAGCTTTCTCACGATAATAACTTTTAAATGTTTCTATATCATTATCTATGCCTAAATCAGTGACCCTCTTTTGAGTTCCTTCCAGAAATTTTGAGAGTTGGTTGGCGATAAGAGGATTCGCCTTGATATCAATGTTGGCAAGATTCAAAACATTCTTAATGGATTCGTTAAGATAATCTGTGCCTTTAGCTGCTTTCGATTTTGATGAGTTAGCAAACTCTAAAAACTGAAGAGGAGTTGTGAGGGTGCTACCTGAAATTTCCTTGAGAAACTTTAGCACTTCTCGTGCCCACTTTATCCTCTTTCTAAAATTTTCAGGGCTGGAGTCCGTTAGTAAAATCTTTGACAAAGGATACCAGATATTTTCTCTATTCTTTGAGATCGGAGAGACCCCGGGGGCATCTAGCGAAAGATCAGGTGCGACCTTTTTCAATTGTGTGACGATTTCTTGAAGGTTGTCCCACTGAGGTGATAGAACACATATTTGATCCTGTGGGACTCCAAGAGACAATTGCTGACGAATAACTGCAATTATCTTCGCGGGTAATATATCCTTGGAAATTGTCTTGTCATAGTGAATCGTAGATAAAGATTGAGAGTTGCTTAGGGAAATAATCTTGCCCTTCTGGCCTTTATAAAGACTGTAGTAATCAATAATCTTTTGTGAAGAACGATAGCAGCCAAAAAGATTATGCTCAGTTAATGGGATGCTACAAATTGTTTCTAATTCACTTTTTGAATAGGCAACGCCACCCAAAGAGGTGAAGATCGCCTGATCGGGGTCTCCTACAAATGAAACTCTAAGCTCGGAATTTCTACTTCGCAGAAGACCAATTATTCTATATTGAAGCTCCTGCGTATCTTGGTACTCATCAACGATAATCCATTTAAATATACTTGAAATTAACTTAGTTGCTTGCCGATTATTTTTCAAAAAATGATAACACGTGTAAAGAATCTGATCGTAGTCAATAAGATTTTTGAGCTTCAATTCATTGTGATAGTCATTAATTAAGGCCTTTTTTTTATCGTTTGTTTCAAGTAGTTGTCCATGAGTGTCAAACTTTGTATTAATGCTATCAAAAAATCTAAAACTGTATTTACTCTTTAAATCAGCGAGTATTTTATTTTGTGTGAACTCATCGGCAATGGTGAATCCATGTGACAACTCAGAGATCTCATCCTGAAATGATTTTAAAACCCATTCTGCCCGATAAACTCGTAACTCGCCGGGTGAAATAAAGTCGTATTTCGCCACGTCACAGTTTCCTCAGCAGAAAAAGCTTACATCATTTTCCT
>MEPP01000021.1 GCA_001769855.1 Bdellovibrionales bacterium GWA2_49_15
ATTGCATTCCTCACTTGGCTATTTGAGTCCGAGTGAGTATGCTCAACAAAACCGTTGTGCTGCTTAAAAGAGTGTCCGGGAATTCGAGGGAACTTCAGTTATTGGTTATGATTTATGAATATTGGAAAAATATTGTGGATGGTGCGCAATGAATGAGAAGCTCCCAGGAGGCGAAGTCCTCCTCTATAAAACAGACGACGGCAACACTCGAATTGAGGTGCGCATGGCCGGCGATACCGTGTGGCTTTCATTGAATCAGATGGCCTAGCTTTTTGACCGCGATAAATCGGTCATTTCAAAGCACATTAAAAACATCTTTGAGGAATCTGAATTGCAGGAAAGTCGAACTGTTGCAAAATTTGCAACAGTTCAAAAAGAAGGGCCGCGAGAGACGGCCCGAAACCCCACGAAAAATAACGATAACTCATTGAAATTGCTGGTATGTGAAAACTAGCTATGTCTTGCCGATATTAGTTGAAAATCGGCAACAAGATGCCGATAATATATTAATGTATAAACGGATATTAAACTTACAAACTGCCATCAAAAAGAAGAGTCACTTTCTTTTTGGCCCCAGGGCCACGGGGAAGTCCTGGCTAATCAAGCATGATCTTCCAGAGGCCCAAGTCTTTGATCTTCTCGATTCTTCAACATTTGCTCGATTTTTGAGACGGCCTGCGGCCTTGGCTGAGGAAATAAAATCAAAGTTTGTTGTTATAGATGAAGTTCAAAAATTACCCATACTTCTTGATGAAGTTCACCGGTTAATAGAGAACAAGAAGATTCATTTTTTGCTTACAGGTAGTAGTGCAAGAAAGCTGAAGCATGGTGGAGCCAACCTTCTTGCTGGTAGGGCCCGTAGTCTGCAGTTGTTTCCCTTAACAAGTCAGGAGCTACCCGATTTTTCCCTGGAAAAATATTGCAATGTCGGTGGACTCCCGATCATTTATCAGTCGGATGAATCATGGTTAGAATTAAAGGAATATATCAATCTTTATCTTAAAGAAGAAATAATCGCTGAGGCAATTGTGCGAAAGATTGATCACTATGCGCGATTCATTGATGTTATAGGGCAGCGTTCAGGTGAAGAATTGAATTATCAAAGTATTGCAGACGACTCAGGAGTTCCTCCCAGAACGGTTGCCAACTTTATTGAAATTTTAAAAGACACTTTGCTTGCCTTTGAACTTGAACCTTATCGTAAAACGAAAAAGAGAAAAGCTGTTTCAAAAAGCAAAATTTATATGTTTGATGTGGGAGTGGCGAACTATCTCGCTGGCCGCAAGAACCTTCTCTTGCGCTCGGAAGCTTTTGGTAAGGCCTTCGAACATTTTATGATTCAGGAACTCCGATCCTACATTGGTTACAACCAGCTCGATGGGCCGATGACCTACTGGCGAACGACGACCGGACAGTTTGAAGTCGACTGCATTATCGGTGATGATGTTGCCATCGAAATAAAATCGTCGGAAAATTTCCATGAAAAAATGTTAACGGGTCTTCTGGCCCTTAAAGAGGAACAAAAAATTAAACGCTACATTTTGATAACTCGCAACACCATTGCGCGAAAAAGTAACGGTATTGAGGTCATGCCCTGTCAAACCTTTCTAGAGAATCTGTGGGGTGGGAAGATTTTAACTTAATTGTGTTCCACCGATAGTCCACGGCCGCCGAAGGTCGTTGGTTCACGGTGGAAGGCAAAAGTGTCCCGCAGGACAGTTTTGACGACGACGCAGCCCCCGCAACCAAAATTTTTAGAATTGTTTTAGATACTTAAGGCCCCTCGAAAGAGGGGACCTTTTAGTTTTTGGGGGGTGATTTTTCGAGAATGTGCCACGGCGAAACGTGCTTACTTAAGTCGTTTTTCAAACGAGTGAACTCTATTGCGAATCTCTTCTTTAATTCGTCCCGCGACCTTAATAGTCGGAAACCTTGCTCTAAAATTGGCTAACTGTGGCCCCAAATTGGCCAAGATGGTTTCCTTTACTTCAGTCAATGTTTCTAAAAGCAAACGCGGTGATTTATCCAATCCCCAAGATACCATTTCTTTTTCAAAGTGCTCTTTTTTCCACTGCCCCCAAGAACCATTGCCTCCTAATTTAAAAGCAAACTCTGAACTATATTCTTTGTAAATACTAGTGCATAAAAGATCATAAAAGGGAGAAAGCCTATAACCTCCATCATGACGTAAAAAGGAAATATTTTTTGAGTGACAATCATTATTCCCCAACAACATATTAAAAGAAATCCAGCGCATAAAGTTTTTTGCATCTATCGTAAAATCTGAACTATTCTTTTTGATGCAAAGATAATTACTCTTGAGATTCGGCCCGCCATCTTCTTCATATTTTTCTTCAACCAAATATCCTTGGGCCTGACAGAAATCGACCTGATGAAGCCTCTTCACTTCGTCAGTAATAATTTTTCGGTCAAAACGTTCAACAATATAAAAAGGAACTTCAGACTCAACCACGAAAACCTTCGGAACATTAAGGCCGCATGCCGCAGCTAGTGTCATCGAAAAGTACTCATTATAAACACTATCTTTTACTGACTTACTGAAATGTGGTGGCTTAAGAATATGTGTCGTCGCAATCCCTGACGTTGGAATATAGAGCTTCTCATCCATGTACACTAAAGGAACTTTATCTTGAGCACCGGCCAGTGAAAAACGCCCCCTGTGTTTTTCCATCACATGGCCCATTAAATTTTCGTTGTTAAGATAGGCCTTAGACAATGCATGAATATCTAGCTCTTGAAATTCATTCCGAACAACTTGCTTCGGGCAATCTTGATTCGGAGTTATAATAAATGCGCCGGCACAATCAACACCAAATTTTTCTAAAAATTGAAAATCATTTGTTAAACTTTTCCCTACCAGTTTTTCTAACAACGCCCTTATTTTCCCCTCTGGTAGTAAATTATCAAAATAGGATCGCGTCGCCCTATTATCAAAGTTGCCCTCATATTTAAGATCTAGTATAGGAGAAATTGAAATACCATGATCTGATTCTCTCCATTTTTGGCCGTAAGAGAATGACAAAGTTGCATCTGAATTTTTCTCTAATATTCCTACGGGTTCTCGATCATAAAAAACAAATAGTCGATTCATCGTTACTCCCTTATCTCAAGCCCGAGATTGCAGGATTTCAAAATTTTCAAAAGCGTTGATAGCCGGATATCGCTTTTCCCATTCTCAAACTCAGTAACAGCAATCCGAGATAGATTTGAATATCTTGCGATCTCCTCTTGCGTTTTCTTCTTCTTTTTTCGCAACTTTTTAAATAGCTCTACCAATTCAGCACTGTCTTCAATCTGGTGATGAGCAATCTTCTCCTTATTGCCTTCCACAACGACTTGCTCGCCTACTTTTAGTTTTTTTAGATCAAGTTTCACCTATCCTCCGATGTAAGCTTTACCTTACATTTCCATGCTTCTCTCTGTAATGTAATCTATTGTTTACATTTTAACCTTTTCCATTGAAATGTAAAGAATAGATTACATCCATCTGTTGTTGGTACTAATGTAAGCAATAGGTTACACTGGTGTAGACTGAGACCAGGTACTGGTGCAACTAGAATAGTCATATATTGCGACAAGAGACTATTTGGTTGAAAAATTTCTGATTGAATGCAAAATAGAATAAACATAATCATCCCTATTATTACAACAGAGGTCTTATGTATAAACACTTTATTACCGTCGCTGTTTTAATGTTTAGTTTTTGCACCTACGGAATAGGAACGATCGAAGAGCTTCGAGATAAAGTACACGAAACTTTTAAGAATGAACCTTTAGTTATACAAGCTGTCCTAAAATATCTAGATTCAAAAATTGCTTTGAATAGCGCCTTAAGTGATAAGGCACAATTTATAGCTGCTGGAAAAAGAAACATGAAGGATGCGTACTGCGTTCATTTCGTGGCCTATGGTGACGAGAAGACCTTGGAGAAATTTGCAGCTATTGTAGGGGATTTTGGAAGTATTGATGAATTTAAGGATTTTGACAAAAAAGATTTTGCGCTACGAATGAACCGAGATATACGAGAACAAATTGGTGCTGAAGTTAAAGGGGTTGAACTTATAGACAAGCACAAATTTTGCACAATACAGCTGAGCGCTTCAGATATCGAAGATCTGAAGAAAAAAATAATTGCCGAAGATGCCAGATTTGAAAGGGAATACAAAAAAGCTACTTTTGATGAATTTCATCCAGCATTACGTCCATTGCTGCTTTATCAACAAAAAACATTCAAACAATCGAATCCTAAAATGAGTGATTCACAGGTTGATAATCAGATATATGAATTATTTATGAAATACATCATGCAAACCTTGGATATGAAGGCAGGCATGGAGGTGTTACCCAAGATTGAAAAACAATGCAAAGGAATCGTCGAAAAAACATGGGCGCAATGTGACAATAAAGAGTTTTTCAATTCTCTTGTTAAGACTATCGCGCCAAGTCTGATGCGCCACTTATGCTTAATAGATCATACAAAACAAATTGTTCCACGTTGTATCGCTGAAAAGGATTTTCAACTAACAAATCTCCCTGCCACAAAGTAGTCAACCGCAAGATTTATGAGGAGAATTAAATATGTCCGAAACTGAAGCACGACTAACATCAATCGAGCAACGACTTACCATGCTTGAACTATATATTCGAAAGTCTCATGCATCACCCGCGGAAGAACCTCGCCATGAGATACCAAAACATGCTCAGATTCAACCTCCACCTCTCCCCGAACTCTCAATTTCAATACGACCGCCACTTCAGGAAGTAAAATCTGGAAATTGGCTTGGAGTAATTGCTGTCATATGCTTTGTCCTCGCCGCGGCCTTCATTATTAAGCTTTCCATAGAATCAGGTTGGTTGACGCCACAACGACAAATTGGCCTAGCGATCTTGTTCGGCTTTGGACTTATTGGAGCTGGTTTTGCGTTAATGAACTCAGATCGCGAATATGCCAGCTTACTTCCCGGAGCGGGAATCATTGTCTTATATATTACATTTTTTTCGACCCATAGGCTCTATTCCTTGATCTCATTTGAGACTGCTCTTGCTTCAAGCGCTGCCGTCTCTGGTTTGAGTGTTTGGCTTTATACTCGAATCAAGCATGATGTATATCCCATCACGGCAGCTGTCGGGGCCTACATTGCTCCAGTCGTACTAGGGCTCAGTGTTATAAATACCTTTGCCATGTATTATTTTATCCTTTGCTCGTTGGGATTCGCAGTAATTTCGATTTGGGTTCAATCAAGAATTCTAACGATGATTTCAGCCTATCTAGCAATCCTGATAAGTGCATTTATTGGTCTTGATCTTAAGCAGGACGATTTGGTTTCCTTCATGTTGTTTCTTCATTTTCTAATTTTTGCCACAGGAACATTTTTTTACACAAAAAAGTTTAAAAGGCCTTTAACCGAAAATGAGTCATGGAGCTTGTTCCCTGTGCTCCTGGTATTTTATGCGATGGAATATTATTATTTAAATCGCATTCAGCCGAGCTGGGCCCCTTGGATTTCCCTGGGATTCGCAGGCATCCTCCTCGGACTTTATCTCTCAGCAAAAAAATTGTTTCCTGATCGTAATCTCGCAAGTCAGTCATTAATCCTGGCATTTGTAACAGTCGTCTGTTTTCATTCGCTCTATCTTGAACTTATACCAAAAGACTATCATCCATGGCTTTTTGCACTGGTCGTATCAGGGGGGGCATTCTTGCCGATTAGACTATGGGAAAAGAAGAATAATGATGCCCTCGTCATTCCTACTTTAGCCTTGTTTGCCATTCTGGCTATTGAACTGTACTCCATGATCATACACTTGATCTCAGGTTCCGAAACATCTTGGTTGATCGTTTCGATGGTGTCCCTTGCGAGTCTATGGGTTGTTCTAATTTTTCAAGGGACGCAGTTAAAAGTACAAAAAATACACGACTATATTCTGCTTGGCCCTGCACACGTCCTGGCCATATTGGCCTTTTATAGACTTACAACAGATTACGGCTCGCTAGCAGTTTCAGCATCGTGGCTAATTTATGCTATTTGCGTGATTGCCTTTGCATTTGCCCGAAAAGATGTCGTTATGGCGAAATCAGCAATATTTGTGCTGGGCCTTGCTGCAGGAAAAGCACTGCTTTATGATGCGTCTTCAGCTCCAACAGTTGTACGCATTTTGTGTCTGCTGTTGACTGGTGCAGTACTCTACGGCGCCGGATTTCTTATCCGCAAAATATCGAGCTGGGCGACTTGAAAATTTTGCAGGAGCTTATGTGAAGATTCCAAATCCACGTAGCTTTAAGCATATGGCATCTTGGTCAACGAAGTTTTCACGCCCAGTTTTTGTAACGATAATTCTTATTATCTTTTGGCACCTGACGCGTCTGCCGCAAGACATCGGTTTGATTTCGCAAATTGACACTATCCCCTATGAAATTATTTTCTTTTTTCTGTTTTTGCTAGGACTACTTACTTTTCAAAATCACATTGACCATCACGGTTGGATAGTTGTGTTATCATCAGCAGCCATTTTAGGGCATGTAATATCTTCTATTTCCCACATCGGGGCAATTTTGTGCAGTCCTGATGGAATTGAAAGAACCATGACCGAATTGAGAACATTAGGATTTTTCGAATTAGTAGAGTTGCATGCAATAAATAGTATTCTATGGGCAGGTTGGGCGATAACTCCATTCGGAGTTGGTTTGTTAAAATTTTTAAAACGTCATGAAAATAAAACAAGTTAAGGACCGTTCGCTCCATTTACGCCAGAGTGATTAATATTGATAAACGGAGACGTCAGGAGAATATGGCAAGAAAACGGTACTATTTTGGCTCTCCCCCTGAAGGAATTGTGGCGCGTGGAATTGATTATCAATTTTGTCTTATCAAAATTGATAATCCAAAAATGGGAAAGTTTCCACCATCCAAATCGTTAAGCAATGCATCCCGATTTCGCTGGTGGGGCTGTTGAAAGAGAATAAATATTTATGAATAATAATGAACATGACAGCGATAAAATAAGAGGCGCTCGCGACACACAATCTGAGAGCACTGACCCTAACCGAAGCATTTCAGACTTAAATAAAGAAATATTTTCAATTGGCCTAAAACAGGTATTGCAGATCATTTTAGTTCCCATCAAATTAGCCATTTTGTATTTTTTGATATTTATGATTCAAGACGACTGGCAAAGTGTTGTAGCTTCTCTGGAGCGAGGAAGGGTTATAGGGATAGTGTTGCACTTGTTGATCTTTTTGCATTATCCCATGATCTTTATTTTTATTGTGCTTTCCTTTTTTTATAGTAAATATTTTAAGTATTGCGCTATTTTTCCTTTCACATTGATAGCATTGGCTTGGATTTTCGATATTCTAACAAAGTAGTTCTTAAATGTGATGCCTTTACGCAATCTGAACTTTGTAATTGAGTTCAGCCTGATTGACTTGGTCTTGCAAGACCAAGGCGCAAAAATATTTTGGCGAGTCCCCAAGTTTGCGGGCAAACTCAACAGCGCGAGCGACGCTGACAAACTTTCAGCCGTTTTCATTATCGCTTACATGAGAAACTGTAATCTCTAGGATACCGGCAAGCTCTTGTTGTGTCAGATCATCACGGGTACGAATACTGCGAATGAGCATGGCAAAGGAAACGTCTTCAGCTAAAAGGTTCTTTATAAATCGTTTGGCGGTCTCCTAATCGTATAAATTACCAAGAGGATTCATTTTGAAATGGAAATCTCTAGAACAGAAACACAATGGAAATTGAATAACCAGTTGTTTTAATTAAAAAATCTTGAATAATTACAATTGGCTCAAGAAAGAGTTCCTAATTGTGAAAGCACAGCATCCCAATTTGCTCAATATGTGGTGAGCTTCGCTCGACTTTATTAATATTATTATTCGAATTGATTTGCGAATATTTTGTCCTCGAGTATGCCGCCGAGAGTGCCCCATACCGCAAGAGTGACGCCATTTTGATTTGTGGCAATTTGCACTACGTCCGTTGAAGCTGAGTTATTCGAGATCATTTCAGGTGAACTCCATCCGCTGGCAGCTACATACTTACTCGCCTCTAAACTCACTTTACTTCCATCCCAAATGGCCCAAGCTGCCATTGCTTCATCATTCTTGTAGTACACAATATCAACGTCACTCGCATTGCATTTGACATTGCTAGCTGTCCCCCAACCAACATTGGCGGTATAGTTGTTCACAAAAAAACAATAATCACTACCATTATACTGATCCCAAGCTGCCATCGCATTTCCGTTTGGGCTAAAAGAAATTTTGGGTTCATGTGCATCACCGATTGAACTCTCAATTAGCGTTGCGCTTCCCCATCCAACACCGTTGAGATATTGATTGGCATAAATGCTGTTGTAGGTGCCATCACTCTGGCGCCAAACTGCAATGGCCACTCCATTCACGTCAACTGCCACTTGGGGATCGCCGGCGCTTTGGTTACTGCTCTCTAAGAGAGTTGCCCCGGCCCAACCACCAGCAACGGTAAAATAATTGGCATATATACTTGTGGCCACACCATTCGACTGTGACCAAATGGCAACTGCATCACCATTGTTATTTATTCCTAAGTCAGGCCATGAAGCATCCCTGATGCTATTTTCCACAAGTGTGGCGGCCCCCCAGCCGACATTGGACGTATAGTAATTTCCATAAATGCTCGTATAAGTGCCGTCGTTTTGTTGCCAAATTGCAATGGCATCACCATTACTTCTGATCGCAATCACTGGGAGGTATGCATCGCCAGTATTATTTTCAACCAACAAAGAGGCACCCCATCCACTTCCTAGAGTGTATGTACTGGAGTAAATACTTGAGTATGTGCCGTCACTTTGGATCCAGATAGCAATGGCATTTCCATTCGGATACATGCGAATCTGAGGTGCGCCAGCTCCGCCAGAATTGTTAGAGACTCGAACAGGGATTCCCCATCCAGAATTAGTATTGTAATAATTTGCATATATTTGTTGTGAAAGAGGCGGGCATTGTTCTCTCCAAACAGCAATGCCATTACCATTGGGGTCGATGGCCACTTGAGGATTGTATGCAATGCCGCAATTGTTATCAATTAAGCTGGCGACCTGCCATTTCATAGAAGATGAGGACGGGACGTCCTTGCTTGCTTCGTTGGGCCCACAGTACGTGCATATTAAGCAGAGTACCAAGTGTAACCGCAGAAACCGCATCATTACTTTTATTTTTATTGGCATATAATATTTTCGGATTTTTATAAAAAAACTTAAATATTGGTAAATTTACGGTCATTTCGCTACACAATCAGAACATGCCCTCCCCGTCGCCCAGGTGCCTTGTATAAATGGATAAGGCTCCTGGCACCTAGTGAAGGCGTCGGTTGACCCATAGGGAACATAGGATCGCTACGAGAAAGAAGGCCAAGGTCGCAACATCAATCCACCATGGGTTGCTGTCGACTGAAAAGATGTTGTCGACGAGATATTTGATAAATGAGTTGGGTAATGAGGTGGCCCCTAATTTTTCTTTTATTCTCCAATGCCAATCAGTCAGAAAACAATATCCCCATCCATAGTAAAATCCGAGCCCAACCCACGATGAAAAGGTGAGAAACAGGCACAGGAGATTGGCCTTGCGGGTCTTTTTAAAACACCAGCCGAACAAATTGAACACAATGAGCAGACAATGGATAAATGTTAAGGCCAGGTCTGAAATTTTAAGCAGTGCCATCAGGTACGCCGATGGATATTTGAAATCGCCGCCTGCGCGGTAGGGAACATGACAATCTCTTGGATGTTTACATGAGGCGGGCGTGAGAGGACCCACTGAATTGTTTCGGCGATATCATCGGGTTGAAGCGGGGTAATACCCTCGTAGACCTTTTTTGCTTTTGCAGGGTCGCGGAAACGCACAAGGGAAAATTCAGTCTCAAGCATTCCTGGTTCAATATTTGAAACGCGGATATTTGTACCAAGGAGATCGACTCGCAGGGCCTCACTAATTGCACGGACCGCAAACTTGGTGGCGCAGTAGACGCTTCCGCCGCCGTAGGTCCATCGACCCGCAGCCGATCCAATGTTTACGATATGTCCGTTATTCGTCTTAACCATATAGGGAACGATCCCACGGGTCATATAGAGGAGACCTTTAACGTTGGTGTCGATCATAGTTTCCCAGTCATCAATATTGGCCTCATGGAGTTTATCTGCGCCGCTTGCAAGACCGGCATTGTTCACCAGCACGCTAACCTTGGGAAGGAGTTCCTTGCTGGCGCTGAGAAAATTCTCAACCGCTTTTCGTGAACTCACATCAAACGAGTAGGCGTGTATTTTAGCGCTTTTGGATAACTCGTTCTTGATTTTATCCAGCCTCTCACCGCGTCGACCGGTTAAGATCAGCTCTATTCCCTGCAATGCCATTTTACGAGCTAAGGCCAGCCCAATTCCAGAAGTTGCACCGGTGATGAGTGTAATGCTCATATTTTTTTCCTCCGTCACTAATTTGCGCAAGTTTACAATAAAATGTCTAAAGGTGCATGTCTCTTGTTTGTTCTTGAGGTCGCTATCACATCTTGTTATCATTTCCTGAGGCGAAATTATGAAACTTGTTCTTCAAAGAGTGAAAAAAGCTTCTGTTATCCTGGAAGATGGAACCGTAACCGGTGAAATTGGCGCCGGTTTGTTGGTCTTGGCCTGTGTTGAGGAAAATGACACAGAAGAAACTATAAAAATGGCGGCAGAGAAAGTTTTGAATATTCGGCTTTTTAATGATCCGCAAACTAAGCGCATGCACTTTTCCGCCAAAGACTTGAAGGCACCGATTTTAAGCGTAAGCCAAATTACTTTGATATGGGATGGAAAAAAGGGCAATCGTCCTGGGTGGGATGGAGCTCCTGCCCCCGATGTTGCCTTAAGACTCTTTAACTATTTTTGCGATTTTTTTCGCCAGGCAGGTTGCCCGGTTCAAACTGGAAAATTCGGGGCCCATATGGATGTCTCCTTGGTGAATGATGGGCCGGTGACATTTTCTTTGAAATTTTGAGAATAAATCAAACTATCACTGATTGCAAAAATCAGTTTTCGCAAGCGTATTGATATTGTATCTTTGAATGACCTCACAATCTTCATCTGATGCGTACACGTTAAAAGTGTAACACTCATGAGGTTTACGATTTTTTGAGTTCCAATTCATATTATTTCTGCATGCAAAATAGGCCTCTTGGTTCACGCAGGCCCAATGTTTTCCCTTGCAGTTGTAAACTAAGCCTCGGCCCAGGACCTCATAGGATGGAGGAGAGACATACGTTTCCTCATTGGTTGGTTCCGCAGACTGCTCGCTACGCAGGAACTCACTTATAAGCCAAATTGACAAGATAACTATGCCTAGGATTTTTGTTTTCTTGGAAGATGTACGATCTAATTTTAAAACCATATCCATCACTTTATAAACAATAGAATCATTAGCGCCCACACATCAGCGGCGATATTCAAAATAAAAGCTCTGAGATGTCCATGCGCTTTCGTTGTAACATAGGC
Organism: Bdellovibrionales bacterium GWA2_49_15; assembly: GCA_001769855.1. GTDB lineage: Bacteria > Bdellovibrionota > Bacteriovoracia > Bacteriovoracales > Bacteriovoracaceae > GWA2-49-15. The sequence continues at coordinate 11,533 of MEPP01000021.1, forward strand.
AAAAAGATGATTTACTCCAAAGAGTCCCGACCAGGTACAGATCACAGGAATGGCAATATTGGCGGTTGGTTGGCTGGACAAAAGACAAAGAAGCAGAAGCAGGACGGCCCCGATATTCCAGAGGCCGATTTCACGTTGCCATCCTACCGCGTAATTCCAAGATGTAATTTCAATCAGTCGTTGCGGCAGAAAAGTTTGGAGTAGGGCCGCCCAAGTTGAGAAACACGCCCATGAAATCATGAGATATCTAAAGTGCCTTTCTTGAGGTTCAAATTGTGCAAACATGCTAAATTAAAGTGTGATAGGCATAGCGCGATCTGAAAGACCGACCTTCCCCTCTAATCGAGCACAATGGGCACTACAGTAAATCACCCCGTCCTTTTCAGCGCCATGACCAATGATAGCACATTTGCAATGGTGACATCGAGGTGCAAGGGCGTGGATGGCACATTCAAAACAATCAAAGGTATGGTGCTTTCCTTGGCTGACAATTTCAAATGTTTTGTCATACTCATTTTTACAGACTTCACATGTATTCATCGTGCTCTCCTTTCATTCGCTTGTGGTGCATTACGACAATATTATTTAAGACTTCCAACGCGAGAGATATCTTGAGAAAAAATGAAGGTTGATGTTTTATCAAATAAAATTGTGGATGCTTAGACCAAGCCTCGTACAGCCGCTTATTTAGGGCAATGGCCTCTTCCACTGATTCAGTTCGAACGGGATTTCCCCCCTCAATGGAAATGCCGCCAACCGCAGCAGATTCGAAAAAAACTACGGCATCATAACGAGCAAACTCTTGCTCCACCGTTGTTCCTAAGTGCTGAAAATATCCGCGTTGCTCATTTGGCCAATAGGCAACTCCATCAATCGTTCCCCTATCACAAAGCAAGATTCGATTTTTGTACGCTGCAAATTGAATATCTTCCAAATTCTTTTGCACGTGATAAATCGCTCTTTGAGTCGCCTTGCGGACTTCGATTTCTGAAGACCTAGGAAACCCGCCAAGATAGAGAAGTGTCGCGGCTTCGGGTACAATAACCACTTCTTTTCCAAGCTCGCGGCGAAACAGATCAGCCGCAGTCGTTTTGCCGCCTCCGGGACCACCTGTTAACACAACTCTGCAACAGTGATTGTCATTCATACATTAGCCAAAGATCCCAGGAATTGTTTCATGTAAAACTTCATTTATTTCATCGGCAAAGAAAAATTTAATTTCATTGCGAATCTGCTCAGGGATTTCGTTGATATCTTTTATGTTGGCCCGAGGCATGACGATCTCGCGTATTCCGGCGCGATGAGCTGCTAAGACTTTTTCTTTGATGCCACCCACGGGAAGAATGAGACCACTTAAAGTGATTTCACCCGTCATTGCCAAATCATTGCGAACCGGTTTTTTGGTATACAGCGAGGCAAGGGCCGTAGCAATGGCAACACCGGCAGACGGGCCATCTTTCGGAATTGCGCCAGCAGGAATATGCACATGAAGTCCAGCATCACGAACGCCTTCGTCACCACTATGAAACGCCGCTTGGGCCCAAACATAACTTAAGGCGCAGGTGACTGACTCACGCATAATATTTCCGATGTGACCGGTGATTTTAATTTCATCCTTTCTTTTTGGGAGTAAGGACGTTTCGATATAGATAAGATCCCCGCCGGTTTCAGTCCAGGCCATACCAGTCGAAATTCCAATTCCCCATTTTTTGCGAATCTGTTCCAGAAAGACCTTTTTTGGTCCGAGAAAGTCTTGAATATTAGATTGCGTAACCTCTACAGGAGTATTAATACCGCGGGCAACTTGGATGGCAATTTTACGTGCGATATGCGAGATAGAACGCTGTAACTCCCGTACGCCTGCCTCTCGGGTATACTCACGAATTACGAGACCAAGAACCTCATCCTTGAGAATGAGCAGACTTGGCAGAATACCCGTATCGGAAATCTCGCGAGGTATAAGATAGCGTTTTGCAATTTCTACTTTTTCATACTCGGTGTATCCGGCTAATCTTAAAATCTCCATGCGGTCAAGTAACGGTTTTGAGATATTATCCGTCGTATTTGCGGTTGTGATAAAAAGTACTTTCGATAAATCGAACGGGACGTCAAGGTAGTTGTCATGAAACTCAAAGTTTTGAGCAGGGTCTAAAATCTCCATTAAGGCCGCAGCCGGGTCTCCGCGAAAATCGGCACCAAGCTTGTCAATTTCATCCAGCATGATAAGTGGATTACTAACAGCGGCCCGTCGAATGGCTTCCATAATTCGCCCTGGCATGGCACCGATATAAGTGCGTCTATGACCTCTGAGTTCTGCTTCATCATGCATTCCGCCCAGACTCATACGCTCAAATTTTCTTCCCAGCGCTCTGGCGATTGACTGGCCCAAAGATGTTTTTCCCACTCCTGGCGGACCCACGAAGCATAGAATTGGAGCTTTGGCAGACGGATTGAGTTTCAAGACAGCAAGTTGCTCAATAATTCGTTCCTTGACGTCCTTCAAATCAAAGTGATCTTCGTTAAGAACAGTTTCGGCCCGTTGCAGGTCGAGATTGTCTTCGGTTCTTTTATTCCACGGTAATTCTATGAGATGTTCTAGATATGAATGTGTTACTTGGTACTCCGGCGAAATCGGGGTCATACTGCTTAAACGTTTTAATTGTTTTTTCGCCTCATTGAGGGCCTTTTCCGGAAGCTCAGCTTTGGCAAGCTGTTCTTCAATCACCTTGAGATCTTCTTTCCCACTCTTTTCCCCAAGCTCTTTTTGAATCTCGTCCAAGTGCCGATGCAAGACGTATTCTCGCTGTTCTTTCCCAAGCTCGTTTGCCACCTGGGTTGATATTTTTTCTCTAAGCTTCTGAACATTCTGTTCATATGAGATAAAGTCATACAAAACTTTGCATGCATTTTTTCTTGTTGATGCTTCAAGCAAAGTTTGCTCTTTTTCGATTCCAAGGCCGAGAATGGCGGCCATCAAATAAGATTGATAAATCGGATTCTGCACATTTTTAATAAGTTCCGAAATAGGCAGACCTGCTTCAGCAGAGCTATTGCGTTTAAGTTCACCAAAGATTTTTAAAGTTTCTCGATGTAATGCTTCTGTTTCCGGATCTGTATCTTCGGGGAGGAGGAGGTGCGTGATGTTTGCCTCAAAATATGGTTTTTCTTTTAAATAGCGATCTACTTTTACGCGCGAGATGCCGTTGAGCAGAACGTTAATGGAGTTTTCAACACGGTTCATACGGCTGATCACCGCTTTTGTTCCATATTGATATAAATCCGTTTGATCAATTTCCAGCTTTTCCTGCGAGCTGGCCTTTATGGTGACAGCAATAATGCTTTTCTCAGGGCCGGAAAGGGCAGCATTGATGGCCTCAACACCTAAAGCACTTGCAACAAAAATTGGCAAGGTTGTGCCGGGAAACAAAACCGCATCTTTTAATACAAGGATAGGTGCTGACGAAGAAACCAATTCGATCTTTTCATCGCTCATCACTTCCTCCCATTTGTTTTTTTGACTTTGATAAGCAACATGCCATCACGATATTCTGTTTTTATATTTCCAGAATCGGCATTAAGTGGCAGCTCGATCATGCGCTCAAAAGAGCTATAGAGAATTTCCATAGAGAGGTGGACCCAATCTCGCTCAATAAATGAATCTTTCCTGTGTCCTTTAATAATCAAGTTGCGATTGGATGTGCTCACCTCTAGGTCTTGAGGGTCGATTCCCGCCAGTTCCATTTTGATGACCCATCCATCGATTGTTTGATAAATGTCCGTGCTAGGATTCCAATCAATGGAGATTATTCGGCTGCTTGTGCCGTTTTTAACATTTTTTTTGCCATTTTTATCCATGCAAACTCCTGTCATTCTTGAAGCTAACAGGATGCATGGATTCATGAAATGATCTACTCACCTTGGAGGGTATGATTAGAAATTACAGCGTAGAAGTGGGGTGATGAAATGCCTGGATGCGATTGATAACTCTCAGCTTGATTTTTCTTCAAGCTGTGCCCATTCATTGATCAGATCTTCAAGCTTTTTCTCCGCAGTCGCGACTTCTTGTTGCAGCTGAAGCAAGGCATTGGCACTGGTCTTATCTATAACTCCATAGTCAAAGCTAGCAAGTTTGGCCTTGACCTGGGCAACTTCGTTTTCCTGAGTTTCAATTTCAGACTGAATCACCAGAAGACGTTGCTTATCTTTGTAGGACAATTTCTCTTTGCTCGCCGTGCTGTTTTTCTTTTCGGCCATGATCTTAAGATCAGACTCGAGAGCAAGGGCCTCCAAAAACATCTCAGCTTGAGAGAGGCCTCCGGTAAACAGCTCTAGGCCACCTTCATGAATCAGCCAGCATTTATCCGTGACATTTTCGATAAATGTTCTGTCGTGACCGATGACGATCAACGCGCCCTCATAGCTTCGCAATTCTTCCTCAAGGATACCGATCGTTTCAAGATCCAAATCGTTGGTTGGTTCGTCAAAAATCCAAATGTCTTGAGCGTGCTTCATGAATTGGGCAAGCTGTAATCGATTTTTTTCGCCGCCGGAAAATGTTTTAATGGGGCGCTTGATCTCATCGGGCGTAAATAAAAAATTCTCAAGATAACCGGTTACGTGTCTCTTCTCACCGGTGTTGGAAATTACAAAATCAATCCCTTCGCCGATCAAATGCCAAGGGGTTTCCTCCGGATTGAGACTCTCTCGCTTTTGCGAGAAAAGCCCAAATGATAAATTATCCACACATCTGACCACACCCTCTGTCGGCTGAAGCGTTCCCATGATCAAATTAATGAGGGAACTTTTCCCGACGCCATTTTTGCCGACTAAGGCGATTTTATCGCCTCGGGCAATCTTGAAATTGAGATTTGAAAAGAGTTTGTTGTCACCAAAACTGTGACCCAAGTTTTCGGCCTGTACTAAAAACTTAGTTTTGCGTCCGAGATTTTTTAGATTGAGCTCCACTTGTTTGTGGGCCTGATCTTTGAGGTCGCGAATTTGCTGATTTAAAATAGAGTAATCTTCGATCCGTTTTTTACTCTTGGTTCGTCGCGCCCGGGCCCCGCGAGAGATCCATGCGGTTTCACGACGTTGATAGTTGGAAAGTTTGTCCAATTCCTTTTCTCTTTCCCGCTGGGCCTCTTTTAGAAAATCAAGATAGGCCAGATAGGTGCCGACAAAACTTCTTATCTTCCCATTTTGGATATGAATAATGCGATCGACGACGCTGTTGAGTAAGCTACGATCATGGGAAATGACCATGAAAGTTTTTTTGCAGTTGAGCAGCTCTTCTTCAAAGATATCAATGGTGTCGAGATCAAGGTGGTTGGTAGGCTCATCCCATAAGATAAGGTCGTGCGGGGCCGAAAGTCCCAAGGCCAGCCCCACCTTTCGCTGCTCGCCGCCGGAAAAGGCGGTCATGGTCTGGGTGTAATCAGTCAGACCAAAAAATTTCAGATAGCTGAGATAAGAATTGAAGATGCGATCTTCGCCCTTTTTATTGAGTTCATCATACAGATGAGTTTGCTTACTGATTAGCGAGTCAAAGTCACCGTCTCCGGAAGTGAGTTTGTGGTTGATTTCATCCAACTGTTGTTTAATCGCCTTAAATTCCGGATAAAACTCAAAAAAATAATCGGCCAGGGACACACCCTCGAGAATAGGAAGTTCTTGAGGCACCACAAAAACCGAAAACCCCTTGCTCTTGTCATAGGTAAAGGGCGGCACGGTTGTATCGGGGGGAATGAGGCCAGCGAGAATCTTAAAGAGGGAAGATTTCCCATGGCCGTTAAGGCCGAGCAGCCCAATCCTTTCGCCTTCGTTGAGAGTGAAGGTGATATTTTTAAAAATGGTCTTGTGGGGATAGGTCAGGGTCAGATTTTGTAGGGTGCAAAGTGTACTCAAAAGGCCTCGCTGGTCATAGGGAGAGAAATTGGTAGCACAAAAGTTGTCTTTTCACAGGCCTAACTGCTCAAAAATACGCCTAGGATGGCTTGAAAACCCATAAAAATTACAGTGAAGATTGTCTCTGGACCGGAATAGTCTAGAATGCCGCACTTTTATGAAGAAGATAGTTGGCATTTTGGTGATTATTGGAGCGATCGTAAGCTGGCGCTTGATTCGGGTCGATCATGGGCCATCTTCTGAAGTTGAATTGATCGAAGCACCAACCCATAGTTTTAAAACAGCAACTTTGCCATTCACGACCCCACTACCTGCGACGACAACCACCCATGTGAATAATGAAATTGATGAAATCAAAAAAGAGTACCAGGAAGTGGCCTATTCACTGGCACAGAAAATTGATAAAAGTGACCTGGAGGTCACGCTTTTAAATGATTGGGCCAGTAAATTAAATCGAGAAGAATTTCTGCAGAAACTTCCAACTGAGATTCGCGAAGGTTATGAGAATTTGGAGAAAATAATTTTGAAAGTAAGAGATCGCCACTTGAAAGAAGATGGAATGACAGAAAGCTTTTTTACGAAATATAAAATCGAAATGCCTGAGTGGCTGCAAAAACGACGTCAAGAACTTGAAGCCTATTCTCTGCCTAGTGATGTGGCGGCAGTGGTTTCGACCAAGGCTTCCGAAAACGAAATCACAGATAATGATGTCGCCAATATTTTACGCGGATGTGGGAAGCAAAATAACAATTGTATTGAGAAAGCATTTGCTTTGCTCATTGATGCCAACCATGCCCTCAATAACGATCAGCTTAAAAAGATTCAGGAGTATTTATGAAATTTATGACGATGTTTGCATTCTGCCTTTTCCTTTTCGGTTGTAAAACGAGCATTGATACAAGGTTGACCATCTTGGAAACTGGTGCCTTCGTCGTAAGAACGGCTGAAGATGGGATTCTTTCCGTACCAAAAGCGGAGATGGCCGCAGACCTAGTCATCGATGGCAAGAAACCAGAAAAATCCTACATCACCCTGCACTTACGAAAGGGTACGAAAAAGTATCGCCCAGAAATTCCAGTGCGACTTCCAAAATTAGATGTGCTCTTGGGCTCAAATGATCCCATACGCCTGGATGCCAAAGAATTGGGCCAGGACTTCGGGATCATGCTGATGCGTGAAATTCGCCCAGGAAAAGATTTATTTACCATGACTTTCCATGATTCGGAATTTAACTCCACCATTGGAAAAATGGTCTTTGAATATGAGCCAAGCAAGGTGCTTTTTGACGCCAAGAAAAATGAATTTTTGGCCAGCTATCAAGCGGTCAAGCGCAAGCAACGGGCCGCCGTCATTCGAATTAATGGCGACGTGGATAGTATGCTTGCCCTGCCTAAGAAATTTGGTTGGGTAGAAGAGACCCTCGATCATATTGTAAACTATGGCGGGATGGTGCTCATTTCCCCCTGGGCCTATGCTCGCTATGCCAATGTCAGCTGGATTATGGGTGATGATAACAAGTCCACCGAGCAAACAGATGAAAAATGGAAGACCGTGGCCAAAGAATATCCGGTGATTGATTATTTTGCCTTTGTTCATTCTGGTGATCAACGTATCTACAGTAATGGTACCAGCGAGCGAATGACGATGGAGACGATAGGGCTCAAGAAAAATCAACTGCGACTTGTTTATACCGGAGCCTGCTCCTCTGGCTCAGGCACCGAATGGCTGAAGGGATACGCTTCTGCCGGGGCCGGTGGACAACGCGGTACCTCCGCCTCGCCAATTTTTCAGTTTAGTGTTTTAAAAAAATGGGTTTATGGATTTAACTTCGAGGATACGGTGGTTAAAACCTGGACCAGCGCTGTGAGAAAAGTTCGGGCGGTCGAATGGATTAGCTTTGCTAAATTCTGGGAAGATAAAACCGGAGTCTTAATGTGGCGAAATGTTGACGACATGCTTCACGATAGTGAAATCCTAATCAGCTATACCAAGGAACTTCCCGCTTCTAATTTGAGAATTAATCAATCAGCCGTTTTAAAAAATGTCGCGACCGACGAGAACATCGTTGAGCGAGCCGTAAATGAGATCATTGCCGAAAGAAACGGAGAGCTGCTGGTGGAAGAATAGAAGTTCCACTCTGCATCTTGGACTGATAGAATGATGGTTTCCGAGATGCAGTTTTATGAGCAAAAAAGAAATTATTTTTCTGCTGATTCTGGCAACAATCCAATTTTGTCACAGCGTGGATTTCATGATCATGATGCCTTTGGGTCCGCAGCTGATGCGCGTCCTTGGCATTAATCCGAGTCAATTTGGGCTCTTGGTTTCTGCCTACACTTTTAGCGCCGGTGTGATGGGACTGTTTGGTGTTTTTTTCCTGGATAAAATGGATCGCAAAAAAGCCTTACAACTTTTCTTTATCGGTTTTACAATCGGAACTTTTGCCTGCGCGTTCGCGAATTCCTATCCTGTCTTGCTTATTATGCGCGCTCTCACTGGGGCCTTTGGCGGCCTCTTGGGCTCAATTATCTTATCAATTGTCGGAGATGTTTTCCCCTTTGAAATGCGCGGTCGTGCCATGGCCGTTGTTATGGCGGCCTTCAGTGTTGCTGCCGTCGTAGGGGTGCCGTTTGGTCTTTTCTTGGCCAACCACTTTGACTGGCGTGCACCCTTCTGGTTTTTGGGCATTATCAGTTTACCCATTTTAATCATAATCTGGGCCAAAATTCCTTCTCTTCGGGATCATTTGAAAGATCGAGATCATGGGCGAACGGCCTACTTAATTTATCGTGAAGCCTGGTCAAACAGCGAGCAGCGTGGTGCCTTGTTCTTTATCGCGTTTTTGGTCTTGGGCCAATTTATGGTGATTCCCTACATAAGTCCGTCGATGGTCGCCAATGTCGGCTTTAGCGAAAGAGAATTGGTGTGGATTTATCTGGTGGGTGGTGTGCTCACGATTGTTTCTTCGCAGTTAATCGGGAAGGCCGCGGATCATTTTGGGAAGGCCCGTATATTTCGTATTTTTCTACTCTTTTCGCTTTTACCCATTCTGGTCATTACCAGCCTGGGCCGGTCGTCTATCCCTTTTGCTCTCATCTTTACTTCTCTCTTTTTTGTTTCCATGGGGGGAAGGATGATTCCCGCCATGTCACTTTTATCTTCGACAGTGCCGGTGCAAAAACGAGGTTCTTTTATGGGGCTAGTGAATTCTGTCCAGCAGTTTAGTGCTGCGGTCGCGGCCTTTGCGGCAGGACATATCGTGGTTAAACAAACAGGGACGGGATATTTATTGCACTATAATCTGGTAGGATATCTGGGTATTTTCTTCAGCCTCGTGGCCTTATTTTGTCTGAAATATCTCAAAAAACAGTATTGATTTAATGTCACAAAAACATGATTCTTTACGTATCAAAGTAAAAGGAGATGTTATGCGAATTATACTTACACTATTTAGTTTATTTTCGATGGTTTCTTATGGAGCGACTTCACCTGAAACTCAAAAATATCTTGTGAATTTATTGAAGGCAAATGATTCTGTTCATTCAGCTTTTGTAAAAAATGACGAACAAGGAGTGAAACCTGTTTGGGCCAATTTCGAAAAAGTTTTATCTGGATCTGCCCCCAATGAATTAAAAGAGTTTGTCAGTGAGAGCAAGGTCGCGACTGTAAAGTTAGTGAGTGCCTCGGCCTTTGATGAAAAACGCAAGCTGTACGGGGATGTAATCAAACCAATCGTCGCTATGCTTCAGAAATTCGGCCCGATTGATTCTTACAAAGTCTTCACCTGCCCGATGGTGAAAAAAGACTGGATTCAAGATACTAAACTGAACTCTGAAGTCCAGAATCCCTATGATCCAAAAATGGTAAAATGCGGAATGATGAGAGAGTAGCTAAAGCCAGCGGCGTACCCGACGTTTGAAGTCGAGATATTCAGCTCCAAACTTGCCTTCCATCACCTGTTCTTCGCGCCTGATAAAGAGCAGCGTGATCAGGAACATAAAAAGTGGTGGCAAAAGAAATGAGGTTACTGTTCCCAAGAGAATGGCTTCGCCAAAAAGTACGAGTGTCATGCCGAGATACATTGGATTTCGTGTAAAATGATAAGGGCCTCGAATGACCACGGCCCTTATATTGCGAAATGGAATGGCATCGGTTCCTGCTCGCTTAAAAAGTCTTTCGGCCCAGACTGCAATTGCCAGTCCTGCGAGGATTGGAAGTATGCCGGCATAATTCCAGGGCCTTGCAATCAACTCAGTTCCGGGAAACCATCGAAAGAGGGCCGCCTCTCCACAAAGAAAAATAACGAGCCAAACGGGGGGCAATAAAATGCGAATAAATTTTGGGATTTTCTGTTCCATTAACCTTCCAGGCCCAGATGTTGCGATAATCTTAGCTTTTTTAAGTTAAAATTCCCACATTTTCATTCCTTGAATCTGGAGAAAGACTCTCGCTGACCATGGGTCATTTCGATAGGCATTTTCAAAACTTTCCGGCACAAGATTTTTTGTCACGGAGCCACCAAGAGAGAATTCACCGCCGGTAAATGTTATGAGGGCGTGGGTGTAACCCAAGGTAAAGGCCTCTACCCACCTTGGACGGTCTTGATCTACGATATCGGGAATATCAAGCTGTCCGGCGGTCCTCTGTAATACTTCGATTCTGCTCCATATTCTCGAACATTCTCCTTTGAGCCAAAATTCTTGGGCAAAAGAAGAGAGTTCTGAGACATGATCATAATCCGTAATGTGCCCGTAAATCAGAGTGCTGTACAACCTCCAATTTTGCCCCAATCCATGCTCACCGTAGGCCGAGGCGGACAGTCTCCAGAGATTTGTGTGGGGTTCTTGAACATAGGCCGCAGAGGCCATTGCCATAAATTGAGGTGTGAACTTATGAATCAAGCGAAGTGCCCCTGAATTGAGTCGCCCTATGGGCAAATCAACTTCTCCTGGCTTCGGTTCTGTTCCATTAAAGGCGGACAACTGATATTGGGTGGTACCTAAGGCGAGCGAGCTACCGATAACGGTACTGGAAATATGGGCAACATCTTGCCCGATATGATGCCCCAAAGGTGCATCGGGATTCGCGATTCCAGTTGGTCGATGCATAAAGGCAATGGGCCCTTCTGTCGCCTCTCCCCGTGGGGCCATGAAAAGTTTCAAGTGATCTTTTCCATTCTGAAGGGAGATGGTATCGCTCAGAGTTAGACCCATAATAGGCGAGGAATGAGGATGTTGAGCATCAATATACGGATGTCCGTTCTTGTTCGTTTCGCCAATTTGAAGTATTTCGGGATACCCATTGTCGGGATAGGTCCAAAGTTCCGCTGTGGTCATAAAATCGAGATTGAGATAATGCCGATTTCCTAAACTCGAACCAGCATCAAGCATAAGCATATTGGGACCAGAAATTTGTCGTCTTCCCCTTGGCCCCTCCGCCGCCTGGCCTACCATAAAGGCATTGCCAGTCAACATAAGCATTTTCATGTGCATCCCCTCCATTGGCAAGGGCATGCACATGGACATGGCGGCATCATAAACTTGCATTTCGCTACACTCGAAGGACCATACGTTGAAAGGAAAGACAATGATGAGAAAAATAGAGATTAAATTAATCATGAGATAATTTAATCTCTATTTATTTCGATTTTGCTATGACGAGAATGTTCTTTTGGGATGACGAGAGTGCGCAAATCTAAAAAATTATTGCCTTATGTCCTGAAGTTTGGTGAGCGTGTCGACAACCGAATTGGAATCGATGCTGATATTAAATTTCCAGGTCCCTCTCATGCCTAAAAATATTTTCTTTTCATAGAGACCATCACCTTTTTCTTCCACGGCATTTTCTGGCGGGTGCATACTCATGGTCGTCATATCATAAGGGACAACAACTTTTGCGCCAGTGACTGCCTGCTCGCTTGCATCGGTAACTTTCAAGGTGAGTATGCCCCAACCTCGTTTGAGTTCGGACCAGTTGCCGCTGATTTTATACTGTTGATTGACGGTGGGTTCCGCAGCATCAAATTCCATTGTTGATGTCGATGCATGAGCATCATGAGAGTGATGCTGACATGTGGATACACCGGCAATCAAAAGAGTTGCAAATAATAGCGATAAAAATGTTCTCATGGAATCTCCAATTAAAGGCTCAGAAAGCACTATACGTTATCGATAGGGCAACTGTCTGAGCATAAGGTTGATTAACTTCATACTTATAAAATGGGAAGCTCGTTTCATAGGAGATCCCAACAGTCCAAAACTCCGCGTAAAAATAATTGAGTCCTGCCTGGCTTGAAAATAGCCTTGCGGCCGATCCTTGAGAGTCTTGCCCATCGACAGATGTTTCAAATTGCCACATTTGTTTTAGGCCCAAGCTACTGCTCCAGCCATTGAAAAGATAGGTCATACCTTCGGTGGTCTGAATGCGATTTCCAGCTTTCATGGCATAGGGTGAGCTTACGGGTTTATCATGCATATGGGTTACATGCTTGGTCATGGGATAGAAAAATGCGCTATCAAAAGAAAGTCTTACGGGGCGATAGAGCTTCGATACACTGATTCCCCCGTGGAGGGTGGTTGTCCCATCGCCAGTAACGTCCGCATCATAGGTATCGTGAGAATGATGGATAGAATTACCAAGGGGAAGTCGCGCTCCACCATAGAAGGAAACTTCAGGGTGAAAAGTCAAAAAGTTGAGATCTTCCCAAAAGAGGTACCTGGCCTCTAGCGCGGGGTCTCCCATGTTTGTGGCGGTGTGATGTTGCGTCGAAAATGCATAATCATTGTGAATCATGGGAAGGCTTGCTCCGACTTGCCATTCGTCGTTGATACGAAAAGCCCCGCCTACAGTTGTGACATAGGATTGTTTGGACGTCCCAGGGGAGTTTGCGCTGTAGTGGCCATAAGGATCAAATTGTCCCTCTACCGAACGATACTGGGTTGAGCCACCCAGCTGATAGCGCTGGTCAGAGACCAGTACGTTCATAACCTGGCCACCACCGCCAGAATGGCAACTGGCTGCCCAAAGGGAATCTAAATTGGATAGGCATAAGATCAGAAAGCCTATTTTTTTATATTTTGGTTTCAATGACATATTGATCCTGCAAATCGCCATCTTTTATTGTTAGGACAATTTTCCAAAGCCCAGGCATCGAAAGCACGATGTTCACTCGATATGATCCGTCAGGTTGGACTGTTGCCACGTCATCCATTTCCATCCCCGGCATCGTGGGCATTTCATAGAAAACAGTGACCTTCGCATCTGCCGACAGCGGTTGAAGGTTGCTGGCGCGCACGCTTCTAATAACAAAGTTATTTTCACCTTCGTGGGGAGTGCTCATTGTTGTACTTGTATTATCCAAATTCATTGACACATAAAATTTATTGCCCGTAGTAACTTTCGCCGGGCCACTGGCTTGGCCCAAAGAGCTGACAACCCCGGAATCACTTTTTGATTCGGTATTCATGGGACCACAGCTGATGGTAAACGACAGAGGAATGATCAGAAGGGTACAGAATATGTATTTACTTAATCGCATTTTCAACTCCTTGAACGATCAGACCTTCACCATATTTCGCTTGAGCAGTCTTGGCTTCATCTTCTGTGGCAAAAGCGCCGAAGTAGGGAGGCATCACGTTTTCCCCAATGTCGCTTTTGATCTTGGTGCTCTTGAGAAGAAAAAAGGCCTTGTCCCCAGGGAGTAATTTCTCAGGATGATTGAAGTCGGCGACCTCAATTTTTTTGTAACTGGAATCATGTTTTACGACCTTCTTGAGGCATGATAGAGCACACACGTGCATTGGTGCTTTTGTGGCAGATTCGCTTTGGAGCATGAGGTGGTTTTTTGCACTTTCGGCCACTGGCATTCCACAAACACTGCAGGTCATGCCCGCACCCAAAGCAGAACAAGTAAACAAAACACATCCAAACAAAAGCGCAGTTATCTTGTCCATTATAAGGCCCCTTGGCATTCAGGCGTTTGGTCAAAACGCTTTTGCTGTGCTGGCACAAGTTGTTTTCGAATTTCTGTCACTAACTCAGAATAAACTCGCACTTCTTCGGAGCAAATGAAAAGCCCATTTTTTGTGCAATGATCGAGAATGAATTCCCAATCCTGGCGGCTTAAAAATACGCGAGCACATGTATCTTTGAGATCGACTTTGACGATAGCTCGATTGAAGGCCGCAGTGTAATCTTTGCTTTGCACCAGTTGAAGAGTCATCTGTTCTATTTCAAAAAAATAATCTCTGAAAGCATGATGCTGTTCAGTTTGATAGGGCGTCTGAGGCATGGCCTCTAGGGTCTTGGCCCGAAGAGCGTCTACTTTTTTTACCCATTCGCGAATAACGGCATCTTCTTTACAACCTGAAAGGCACACAAAGAATATGAGGACCCAGGGAAAATATTTTTTCATAAACGGCCCCTAATAAGTTCGATCGCCGCAGGTTCTTTGAGGTAATCACCTTGAAAAAGCATTCGTTTTAAACGGTCCTCGTTGGCCATAAAGCGGTATTGAACGGCAAAGAAGGAAGTTTCTGACTGGATATGGTTTCTTGAGGCCTCCACCAGCATCAGCATCTCGACTTTCTCGCCCAGACTCAAACGTTCATAGAGTTTTCGCAAGGTCAGTTCAGTTAGAACGGTATGCCGTTTCAAGTCTGGATAGTTGGCAATGTCGAGATTGTAATTTTCAACCAGCAGCTTGAGTTGCCGTCGCAGAGTCTCCGTGGCGGCATGCGCTTGAGTTTTTAAAATTTCCTTTTGAGCGCTCACAACACGCAGGGAAGCTCCTGTCCCAAATCCCAGCCCCCCATTTTGAGTCGGCCCACTGTTCATGCCTGAACTGCCAAGGAAAGTATACATGACTTCTTTCTTAACATAGTTTGAAGCCGCGATAAGATGGTTGAATTCTCGGATCTCTGGGGACGAGTCGATAGCGCGAAACTCGAAATCCTGATAGCTGAGCGGAGTAAGAATATTAAAATCTGGCAACGGGATGGGCGACAGAACAATGTCAACTTCGTTGGGATATCCCATCATGTAGGCCAAGAGATTGGTCTCTTCAAGCACCAGAACTTCCAACGCTCGTCTGTCTTCCTTGAGCGCTAAAATTCGTGCCTCAATTTCCCGCGAGGCACCATCTCGCAGGCCTCCTAATGTTTCGTGAGTGCTCACGATGAGAAAGAGTTCTTCAAACTCTTGAATGTTACGATTGACGTGATCAAGCACCGCACGATCTAGAAGACTATGAAAATAAAGACCCTTGCTTGTCATGACCAGATTGGCCCAAAGGGCGCGATAAGCTTCCTTGTCTGCCAGGAAAAGGATTTTTGCCTCCTTAAGGCGAAACCAGTTGGCCGGAACTAAAAAGGGAGCAATGTCTTCAATGAGGCCCATGGCCGCTCCGACATAATTTCCCATGACCGCATCCACGGCGACTCCGGCGATTCGCCAAAGGTTGAGTCGGGGTAGTAGATTACCTCTTGCTATCTGGATGGCCTCTTTGGCCTGGTAGACGCGAAGAGCGTTTTCAAGAACTTCATAATTGCTGCTCGACACTTTTTTAACAACATCGTCGATGGAAATGGTGACTGATTCCTTGCTCAGACCAATTGAGGTCATAAAGAACTGAAAAAGGAAAAGACCTGCTAATATTTTTTTGGCAAGCATGGGCTACTCCTCTACTCGTGAAGCCGAGAAAGTATAAATGTTTGCATTAGAAGTAGGCTGCATCTTTCCCCTTACCTGACTTACGCTTTCCAATCTTCCGTCGGCAATCTCCTCCGCCAAGGTCGAGGCCAATCGCGGATTGGTTTCAACCTCGCTTGCGGCTTCTTCTGAAATTTGAAAGCTATAAAAATTGGGGCAACCCTCTGAGGCAATATTGATTTTTCCCTTGATAATGTCTGGGCGGACATTGGCAACCAGACATCCGACAGCGCTAAAGCTGGATTCCGGATTCCACTGCACAACCTGGACGTTGAAATAAAGGTTGGTTAAATCGGCGGTAACCTCTTCCCAGGTTCGGACGCGATCGCTCGGTACGTATCGTGGAAGACTTGGAGTGAGAGTTAGGCGGATCTTAAAATTGCTTCTATTAACCAGGATTGCACCCTCGTAAGTGCCTGAAAGTGCTTGGTAAAAACGCTGTCTCTTCTCTAAATCAGCTTCGGCGGCACGGGCCTTAGAGTCGACATAATCTCGCTCGGCAGCGATAGCGTTGCGCGCTGCCTCCTGTCCCTGGATATTTGAGACTTCACGAATCTTCTCATCGCTCTTCTCACTGTTGCAGCCAGCGATTAGCGCCAAACCGAGTACGATGCAAGCTACCTTCTTCATAAACTCCTCCTACGATTGCAAAGTCATATGCGATTTATTAAATGGCGTAAAGGGCCTCCCTTAGTGTGCGGTAAACGGATAAATCATTCGAGTGTCACAATCGTGAGACCGTGGACGTATTACTCATAGTTTATGAAAATTAAGCATTCCTCCCGACGATGGACCATTGAAAGAATTCTCTGTGAGATCCTCAAACTTCCAGAGGTGTCGGCCAAACATGCTCAGCACTTGCATGCCGACCTCTACAGTGCGGCCATACGCCATTTTTCAAGCTGGAGAAAAGCTGTTGAAGCGGCAGGTTTTGAGTATCAGCGAGTCTCGAAACGTAAGCTGAGAGGGCATTGGAGTTGCGAAAGAATAGTTGCTGAGATCACTCAACTCTCAAAAAAAAACTCCAATCATGTCAGATCAAATCGACGTGATCTTTATAGTGCCGCCATTCGTTTATTTGGCAATTGGCAAAGTGCTGTTGAGGCCGCTGGATTCAATTATGATGAGATAAGGCAAGACTGGGTGTCTTCAGATGCAGACAAGATTCGGTTTCGTAAAAAGTAGGACATTCTGCTATAATATCTTAATTAAAGTGTCACAAATCATTCACAAGGTTCGTATTATTGTTTACGAGTGATGACGTTTATTTATGTTTAAAAAGATAATTATATTTACTCTACTTGGGTTAACCAAAGTGTCCTTTGCTCAAGGAACTCAACTTCAAGTCCTTGTCGAAGAAGCTCTCAAAGGCCGTCCACTTCTGGAGGCTGCCAAGTATGAAGCGGATGCAAAAGAGGCCGAAATTGGTCCCAAAGGGTCCTATGAGGACCCCATGCTGGAAATCGCCGCCACCAATTATCCCTCTGATACATTATCAGCGGGAGAGTTTGGAATGACTGGAAATGAATTATCGATTACCCAAAAAATTCCTTTTCCCGGAAAACTCACCAAGCTTCGCAACGCCGCTCGATTTGAATTTGAATCCAAGTCCTCAACTTATGGGCAAATGAGATTGGATTTGATTCGAGAGGTGCGGATCGCTTTTTGGGAACTATTTTTGGTTTACAAAAAAAAGGATATTTTAGGCGAGCAAATTTCCCTGGTAGGCCAGCTCGTGAGTGTTATGCGGAGCAAGTACACTCTGGGCAAAGCATCTCAAGCAGAACTTTTGGCCATGCAAGCAGAGGAAGGAAATCTGAAGGATGAACTTTTGACTGTTGAGAAAGAAATACAGGTAAAATCCGGAGCTTTAAATCGTGCTGTTGGACGCGACAGTAATTCCCCTCTGGAACGACCAGAACTTTCCGCCAAGCCACTTCTCGATTTATCTAAGCTCAATGAAGAAACGCTTAAGAGCAAAATTTTAGAACGCAATCCTGGACTCATGTCCAAGAAGCACGATTTAAGCGCCTCCGATGAAAAGCTCGCCTTCACAAAAAGAAATTATCTTCCAGATTTTGAATTTCGCTTGGCCTACATGGATCGCGTCCCAAGCCCAGGTGATCGAGGTGTTAATCTTGTTTCGGGAGGAGTCGGATTTACCATACCACTCTGGGCGTTTTCAAAACAGTCGGAAGAACTTCAAGGTGCCAGGGCCGAGCGTGCACGATCGGAAAGATTGTTGGAAGAGGAGCGCCGTAATATTCAGTACCAGGTGCATACCATGTTTGCAGAGCTTCGAGAGTCCCATGATCGCCTACGATTGTATGAAGGAGGACTGGTTCCCCTTGCCAAGCAAGCTGTTCTCTCAGGCAAAACCGCTTATCTCATAGGGAAGTTTGAGTACGGTGCCATGGTTAATCTTATAAAAAACCGCTTTCAAACTGAGTTCGCCTATAATGAAGCACTGATAACATACCTATCTCGAATAGCAGAATTTGAGGCATTGCTCGGTGAACCTTTGGGAGTAAATCCATGATTGCTCGGACAATTTTATTTTTGCTTCTCATTTTTGGCTGTACCCAGAAGCATGAAAGTATCGATTCAAATGCAAAGCATGAAAGTGCACAAAAAAAAGAACTTTATCGCTGCTCTATGCATCCCGCTGTCACATCCGATAAACCAGGTATCTGTCCAATCTGTCACATGGATCTTGAAAAAGTTGAAGATGAGACAACACCGGCCGTAGCCCAGACAACTGCCAATCAGTCTGTTGAAGGAAGAGGAGCCTTTACCCTCTCAGCTGAGCGGCAGCAAATGATTGGAGTAACTTTTGCTCAGGCCACGATTCGGCATTTAGGTTATGAAGTCCGCGCAAGTGGGCGAGTGGCCTTTGACCCAGAACTATTTACGGCGATTGAAGAGTATCGGCAAGCTGTTATGTCCAAAGGGCAGATGACTGACACGTTGATGCAAGGTCAGGCCAACGACTTAGTTTCCTCCGCCAAAACAAAATTGAAATTGATGGGCCTGTCCGATCAGCAAATTCGATCTCTGAGTTCTAGTAAAAGTAGCGCCATGGATCTACTTTTGCCCCAAGGTTCGGTTTGGGTTTATGCCGAAGTGTTCGAGTATGAAGTTGCCGGTCTGAAACCCGGCGTGGAGGTGGAGGTCGATGCGCCTTCAATTCCAAATAAATTGTTCACAGGAAAACTTTCCAGCATTAATCCGGTGGTGAATTCGCCCACGCGAACAGTGCGTGTGAGGGCCTTAATTCCCGATCCGGAATCGCTGCTTCGACCTGAAACATTTGTGAACGTAAAGATTAAAATTGATTTGGGTGATAGACTTGCGATTCCGGAAAGTGCCGTCCTTTTCTCAGGTGAAAAAAAGTTTGTTTTTATTGTCATGGATAAGGGGCATTTCATGCCACGTCCTATCGAAGCAGGTTTGAAGGCCGATGGTTACTATGAAGTCACTTCGGGTCTAGCAAGCGGTGATACAATCGTGACTTCTGCCAATTTTCTTATTGATTCAGAATCGCGCCTGAGGGGTGTCTTGGAAAATGCCACCCAAACTCCTGCGCCCGCACACCAGGGACACTAGTCATGATTGAACGAATTATCGAGTGGAGTGTTCATAATAAACTACTCGTTTTCATTTTCACTGCTGTTTCTATTATTGCAGCTACACTGTGCTTAAAGACTATCCCGCTTGATGCCATTCCTGATCTTTCAGATACTCAGGTTATCATTTATTCCAAGTGGGATCGATCTCCTGATATTATTGAGGACCAGGTAACTTACCCTATCGTAACCGCACTTCTAGGCGCTCCCAAGGTCAAAGCGGTTAGGGGTCTCTCTGATTTTGGTTATTCATATGTTTACGTTATTTTCGAAGACGGTACTGACTTATACTGGGCGCGTTCGCGAGTTGTGGAATACTTAAGTAAAATTTTGCCCAAGCTCCCCCCGGAAGTGAGAACTGAAATCGGCCCTGACGCCACAAGTGTGGGATGGGTTTATCAATATACCCTTATCGATGAATCCAACCAGCTCAATCTTGCCGAGCTTCGAAGTATTCAAGATTGGCAACTCAAGTTTCATCTTCAAGCAGTTCCAGGCGTCGCAGAAGTCGCTACCATCGGTGGATTTGTTAAGCAGTATCAGGTCAATGTTGATCCGAGCAAGCTCTTTCATTATGGGATGAATATTACACAGGTGGTGAATGCCGTTCGTTCTGGCAATACAGATACCGGCGGTCGTGTAGTCGAGTTTTCGGGGACGGAATATATGGTGCGAGGCCGCGGCTATATTAAGAACAAGGAAGATATCGAGAATATTGTTGTCATGACGGACCCTCAGACGGGGGTTCCGATTTTGGTAAAGCATTTAGGTCGTGTCGAGTTAGGCCCGGATATGCGGCGAGGTGTTGCGGAATTTAATGGGATGGGTGATGCCGTAGGTGGTGTGGCGATCATGCGCCAAGGAGAAAATGCCTTAAATGTCATCAATCGAGTGAAGGCCCGTTTAGAAGAGCTAAAACCCAGTCTTCCGCCTGGTGTGAAGGTTGTGCCCGTGTATGATCGTTCTGGTTTGATCGAAGGCGCGATTGAAACACTCAAGCATGAGCTAAAAATTGAAGTCATTATTGTCAGCTTGGTGATTCTTCTTTTTCTTTGGCATATTCCCTCAGCGACCGTGCCCATTATCACTATTCCAATTTCGGTTTTTCTGGCGTTCATTCCCTTATATTTCACAGGACTCACTACAAATATCATGTCCCTCGCGGGAATTGCCATTTCGATTGGCGTGTTAGTGGATGGTGCCATTGTTGAGGTTGAAAATGCTTATAAAAAATTGGAAGAATGGAATGCGACTGGCAGAAAAGGAGATTTTCACTTAATCCGATTAAATGCCCTGAAAGAAGTGGGCCCCTCTGTTTTCTTTTCCATTCTTGTGATTGCCGTGTCCTTTCTTCCCGTGTTCACTTTGGTGGATCAGGAAGGACGACTTTTCAAACCCCTTGCAGTTTCTAAAACTTTAACCATGATGTTGGCCTCAGTCCTGGCGATCACCCTCGATCCAGCACTTCGAATGATGTTTACCAGAATGGATTATTTTAACTACCATCCCCTGAAAACAACCCGCTTTGTCGGAACTATGCTCCAACCTTTTATTAACTTCTACGAGCGTGTAAGAAAGGGGGGTGTCTGGATCGGTAACCAGGTCCTGGTGGGTAAATACTATCCTGAAGAATCTCACCCTATCAGCAAAATATTGTTTCGCATTTATGAACCCGCCGTGCGCTTTGTGATCAAGCACAGTGGAAAAACTTTGATTGTGGCCATCCTTTTAATGTTATCCACTATTCCTGTTTATTTGAAACTCGGTTCCGAGTTTATGCCTCCCTTGAATGAGGGTGCCTTCCTCTATATGCCCACCGCCTTTCCCGGTATGTCGGTGACAGAGGCCAAGCGCATTTTACAGATTCAGGACAAACTCATTAAGGAATTCGAAGAAGTCGACACAGTTTTTGGCAAGGCCGGCAGAGCCGAGACCCCCACCGATCCGGCACCGTTTTCCATGGTGGAGACGACTGTCGTACTGAAGCCGTCATCACAGTGGCCCCCCGTGAAGCGCTGGTACTCATCTTGGCCCAACTTCATCCAACCTCTTTTTCATTGGATGACTCCTCCGCACCGTACGTTTGAGGAACTCCAGAATGACATGAACAACAAGCTGCGATTCGCTGGCATCCCAAATATTTGGACCATGCCGATCAAAAACAGAATTGATATGCTCTCAACCGGAATCAGGACGCCGATTGGTATAAAAGTCTTAGGCAAGGATCTCAAGGTCATTCAGAATGTTGGCGAGCAAATCGAAGTTGCCCTTCGTCCCCTTGAGGGCACGAGAAATGTCTACGCCGAGCGCGCTGCTGGTGGTTACTATCTGGATTTTGTCCTCAATCGTGATGAGCTTGCCCGCTACGGAATTTCCGTGGCCGACGCACAGATGATCGTCAACACGGCCGTTGGCGGGGAAAATATCAGTTATACGGTAGAGGGGCGTGAGCGCTATCCGATCAATGTTCGATATGCTCGTGAGTTTCGTGACGATATTAATGCCATGAAGAGGGTGCTCGTTCCAACTCCCACGGGAGTTCAGATTCCCATCACTCAAATTGCCGACATTCGCATGGTGGAAGGGCCTGCCATGATCAGAAACGAGAACGGTTTACTGGCGGGCTTTGTTTATGTCGATATGGCTGGACGGGATGTGGGCGGTTATGTCGATGAGGCCAAGAAAATAGTTGAGCAAAAGGTCAAGGTCCCAACGGGGTATAGTCTTGTTTGGAGCGGCCAGTATGAAAATATGATTCGCGTGAAGGAGCGCTTGAAGATTGTCATTCCTCTCACCATTTTCATCATTGTGCTCCTTCTTTACATGAACACAAAGTCAGGTATGAAAACGGCGATTGTGATGTTGGCTGTCCCCTTTTCCTTAATTGGTAGCGTGTGGCTCCTTTATCTCTTGGGTTACAATATTTCCATTGCCGTTTGGGTGGGTATGATCGCTCTTATGGGGTTGGATGCCGAAACGGGTGTCTTCATGCTTCTCTATCTCGATATTGCTTATGAGAATCAGGTTCGTGCGGGTAGAATGCGTACCAAAGAGGAACTTGATGAAGCTATTCTGCATGGAGCCGTGAAAAGAATCAGACCGAAGATGATGACCGTCATGACCACATTCATGGGACTTCTGCCTATCATGTGGGCCACGGGTGCAGGAGGTGATGTCATGCGCAGAATCGCCGCTCCCATGGTGGGAGGGCTTGCCACTAGCTTTATTCTGGAGCTGCTGGTTTACCCGGTGATTTTTCATCTGTGGAAATGGAAGTTTGTAATGAAGAAAGGGACGATTATTCCCACGCCTTCTGCCCATTCGCTCAAGGCCCACTAGGCCCTTTTAAAGTTCACTATTCGTTTGAAATTGGTCATAATTACATATTATGAAAAAAGTATGTCTGACCGGTATCAAACCCACAGGGAATCCACATCTCGGCAACTATTTAGGTGCCATTCGTCCTGCTATTCGCATGGCGCAGTCTGGAGAGTTTGCAGGTTACTATTTTATTGCCGATTACCATTCGCTGACCGCCGTTCATAATGGCAAAGAATTAAGCCAGTATATTTATGAGGTAGCGGCGACCTGGATGGCCTTCGGCCTCGATCCCAAGCAAGTCGTGCTCTACCAGCAAAGTCACATTCCTGAGGTCATGGAATTACATTGGATCTTATCGTGCTTCACGGCGAAGGGGCACATGAATCGCGCCCATGCCTATAAGGCCATGGTTCAGGAAAATGAAAACAGCGGAAGGGACCCTGACCTTGGTGTGAATATAGGACTGTATACTTATCCGGTGCTGATGTCGGCAGATATCTTACTTCTTCAGTCAGATGTTGTTCCGGTAGGTCCTGATCAACTTCAGCATCTGGAAATTGCCCGCGAAATCGCCCAGTCTTTTAATTTCGTCTACGGTGATCTTTTGAAACTGCCCAAGGCCCTGGAGCAAAATGTCCCGCTGATTCCCGGTCTCGATGGGCGAAAGATGAGTAAGAGTTATCAGAACACTATCCCACTTTTTGCCAATGAAAAAGATTTGAGAAAGCTGCTTAATAAAATTAAGACCGATAGCTTGCCGCCGGAGGCCCCCAAAAATCCGGATGAATCGCTCATTTTTACCCTCTATAAATTTTTTGCCACCCCCTATGAAATTGAAAATTTGAAAGCATGGTATCTGCGCGGAATTGGCTGGGGCGATGCGAAGGCGCAACTTTTTGAGGTTATTAACAGAGAGCTACAATTACCACGTCAGCGCTATCAAGAGTTAATTTCAAATAGGTCTGAAATTGATCGGATTTTAAACGAGGGTGCGGAGCGTGTTCGATCAAAGGCCCAAGACTTACTTAAAAAAATCAAGAAAACCATTGGGGTAATTTAAAAAGATGGCCCAGCTAAAAAAACGTCTCTCCTATAACGTCGAAGGGCCATGCTTTGTAGATTCCACCTGTATCGATTGCTCGTCTTGCTCTTGGATTGCACCAGAAATTTTTGGCGCTCAAGACGGTACTCACTATGTAAAAAAAAATCCCCAGACACCGCAAGAGTTAGAGCGGTTTCAGATGGGCCTCTTATCATGCCCCACCAACTCAATTGGCGACCAGGCGAAGCGGCCAATTCGCAAAGCTTTGGATGCCCTTCCTCATTTGATTGAAGACGATGTTTATTTTTGTGGATTTACTTCCCATCGAAGTTTCGGTGCTCAAAGCTATTTTATAAAACATCCTGATGGCAATTGGCTGGTCGATTCTCCGAAGATGACACCCTATTTGGTGGAACGCTTTAAGGAACTGGGTGGCCTAAAATATATTTTTATCAGTCATCAGGATGATGTGGCGGATGCTTTTCATTATGCTGAGATTTTCAAATCAGCAGTCATAATGCATGCCAAGGATGCAGGTGCCGGGCTCAAGGTTGATCTCTGTATAAAAAAAGATGCGGTGACCGAGATGGGCGAGTTTGTCATCATTCCGACACCCGGACATACTCAGGGTTCTCTATGCCTGCTCTATAAGGAAAAGTTCCTCTTTACCGGCGACCATTTGTATTTTGAAAATGGGCTCAATGTGTTCAGCGAGTACTGCTGGTTTGATTTTGAGGAACAAATATTATCTGTTGAAAAGTTGAAAAAATTTTCTTCGGTGGAATGGATTCTTCCCGGACATGGCGGTAAACAGAAAATCGAACGCGGTACTTTTTCTCCGGCAATTGATCAGATGATTGCAACGATAAAAAGTACCTATAAATAAGGAAAAAAATATGGGCAAAGTAGCATTACGACTTCTGGAAGATTCTTCAGTTTTTCGCAAAATGGCCATGGGAACATGGGCCGTGGCCAAAGACCCATCGGTGTACGGACTTCTTGAAATTGATCTTAGCAAGACGGTGACGTTGGTCGAGGCGTATGAGAAAAAACATAATGTAAAAGTTACCCCGGCCCACATGGTTGGCAAGGCGGTCGCCTACTGTATGAAACGCCGTCCTGAAATCAATGGTATGATTCGCGGTAAGAAAATATATCTACGAGAAAACGTCTCTCTTTTTTATCAGGTCAACATTCCGGGTGAAGGAAAGGATAAGGTAAAAAAGGCCACTCTTTCGGGAGCCGTGATCCATGAGGCGGAAAATTTAACTCTCGCCAAAATCGCCCAGGGACTTTCACGCAAGGCGCAGGACTTGCGTGAAGGCAAAGATCTTGAGATTAAACGCAACATGGAATTATTTAAATTTATCCCATGGAGACTCACCGGTCTTTATCTGGATTTTGTGAGCTGGCTCATGTATGGACTCAACCTGAACTTATCTTTCTTAGGTGTTCCCAAAGACCCTTTTGGTTCCATTATGATCACCAATATTGGGGGGCTCGGCCTCGATATTGCCTTCGCCCCATTAGTTCCTTACTCGCGCGTTCCCGTTTTGTTAGCGGTCGGCGCCATTACGGATAAGCCTTGGGTCGTGGACGGTCAAATTGTTATTCGCCCGATCCTGCCCATTGGTGCAACCTTTGATCATCGTCTCATCGACGGCATCCATGCCGCTCAGATGGCCCAGGATTTTAAGAAATGCTTTAATGAGCCGGAGAAGTATCTCTTCTCCGACGACATTCATAGCTGATTTCAACCCCCAACGACTTTATGTTATAATCGTGTTTGGTTGAATTGTAATACGTCGGACGCAACTCTAATTCCGTAAGACCACCGGGCCTTACAAAATTTAAATTTTCATCTTTGAAGATGAGAAAGTCGCTAAAGAGTGAGCGCAGGGGAGAAATGTGTTCCATTGGGAAACCATGCGGATGGGCCCCGTCATAAACATAAACCCAGCTAAATTGGCTGCTTCGGGCAAGATCCGTGCGTTCAAAATAATAAATCTCCGAGTCCTTCTTGATATAAAATTTTCCAGGATGGTTAATCTCAATCGTCATGCGTTTGTCGGACGCGGCTTGGTTGACCGCCACCTCCGTGACAGATTCGATGAGCTTGATATCTTTGATACGAATATCTTCCTCATCATGAGGGAAAAAATTAAACTCGGTCGTATCAATGTGTACTGATTCCCCGCGATTCAACATCTCGAGCTGACGTGGAGTGAGATAAAAGCTGTAAGATGTTTCGAAGTAACTTCTTTTTCCAAGTTCAACCGCATCATAAATTTGCTGAGCCATTTTGCGTAGATCATCTTTAAGATGGGCCTTCAATGATTTGATTTTATCGCCCGCCAAATCAACTGCCTGCTCCTCTTTGACGATTCTTCTTAACTCATTCCAAACTGAGTCTAGTCCGATGCTTTCTTTACTCGGTTCAAGATACTCATAGTTGTAGGCCTTGATCATTTGGTAGCGATACATTTTCAAACGATCGAGGGCCATTTGCTCATACTCGGATAGAAGAATCACGCTTTCAGGAGACAAATCTTGTACATCATCAGCAATGTCTTCTTGGATTCTCGTCACCTGATTGGAGAGAACAATCCGTTCAGCTTCAATCTGTCCCATGATCTGCTCTAACTCGGTCAAAAATTTCATAAGTTTGGATTTTTGATCCTGAAGCTTTAAGACCCGGCTTAGCAATTCTTGATAGATTCCGTGCGAGGCCTTGATCAGTTCAACTTCAGCCTTAATTGCGGCAGGAGTAATATCTAATTTTTTCCAGAGGGCCACCTGATTGCCAAGCTCTTCTGCGATAGGAGAATAAAAATTCTTAATTTTTTCAAGATAGGCGTACCTTTCTTTTGATGACATGCCCTGAAAGTCACTAAAAGAGATTTTCTGATAGTTACCGTTCCAATCATCCTGCGATTGCTGCAACCTTGTCACTCCTACAACCGATTGAAAGAGTGCAGGAATTTCTTTGAGCCTGGAGAATCCATCATCTGAATCTTGCACTCTCAGAATGGTTTCGATAATGCTCCCTGCGCCGCCAAGGGCCGGCTGGCCAGCGGGAATACTTTTCGTTAAGGCAGCAAGCCCAAGCAAAATACGCTTTGTTTTCTTTTTCCGTTTTTCATCCTCAAGATTCGCTTGAGCGGTTTGTTCGATCTCCCTGGTAAGCTGTTCAATTCGATCAAGGAGAATTTTTTCGTCTCGGCCGATTCCCTCCAGATCGTTTTTGACCTGCGGAATTTCCTCAAATAATTTCCTGCTCGAGCTATAACCAATTTCAAGCTGCTCATAGAATTTTTTCACGGCCAGTTCCCGCGAGATTCTCTGGGCGTTGATACTGGCGTCTCTGTTTTGAAGCCAGGAGGATAGATACAACATTTCCAGATAGTCATCAATCTGATTTAAGTAGAGCGCTCTGCTGGTGTTCAAGTCCAATCCGGGCATCCATGACGGAGGATGTCCGTAATAATCAAGTCGCAACTCAAGATTGTATAATTTTTGCAAGGCGAGCATTTCGGCTTGAGCGAGTAGATCGGATTTTTGCTGGGGCGAAAATTTTTGACTAAAGTCTACAATTTCTGAATATTCCTTTTCTGCCTCGCCAGTATGGCCCTGGGAGAATAGTTCGTTGGCGAATTTGAGCTTGAAGGTCGAATATAACGACTGCGACATCGCCTCTAAATAGTTACGCGATTCTATTTCTCCTTGGGTGGTAGCTGCGACTAGAATAGGAGAAAATACATCGGGCCCATCTTCGGAAGTCGGGCAGTTCTCCCTGCCTTCGGGATGCTCATGACCTCTGCGTATTTGAATGAAGGCACCAGCTGGAAGCCCCGCCCTGCCACCTTTTAAAACTCCCGCACTCGCTCCCGGAAGGCCACTCACAGAAGAAAAATAGTTATCCACATCTTCAAATGGAAGGCTTGAGATGATCTTAGAGGCCTGTCCACCTTCTCCTGGATGGCCTCCCGCTTTCCCGGGATTTCCCGAAGTCGGACAGGTGCAGTTATTGCCGGGCACGAGTACGAGCTCTCGGTCAAAGCATATTCTTCTTTTTGAGTGTCGATGATCAATGGGATTGGAAATTTCTTCGCAATGCTCCTGATAGGCCTTTTGGCAAATCATGGGGGTACTGGTTACTGAGGCATCAGTACCTGGGATGCCTAGCTGTCCCGCTCCCGCATCCTGACCGGCCCCTCCGTGGGAAATGAAACGCGGTTGTCGAATTGCCGGAAGAATATTTTCTACGTATATCTCAAAATTTCCGGCATTCAGTCCTTTTAATCCATTCTTGAACTGCGCTGCCGGGACGGGAAATGCCTTCGGAGAGGTATCAATCTTTGCATTATTCTCAAAAAATAGATTCTTCGCCCGTATAATAACATCTGCTTGAGGAAGCAAAATGGTGTCTTTGATGACGATGGTTTCAGCATCAATTTCCAATCTTTGGATGTCACCTTTATCGTGGATTCTTTCATAAATTTGTGAGGAAAGCTGAGGCCCAATTTCAAGATTCAGCCCAACGATTTTGATTGAGCGCGCACCATCTGCCAGGTCGAGATGATTCAGAGTTTTTATTTCTTTCAACCTTGTTTCCTGAAAAATAGAAAATTCTCTGGCACCCCTGTCGGGGCGCACTCCTTTTTGCTCTACGAATTTCCCTGTGTGCAGGAAAGCCGTGCCCCACAGGGTAAATTCGGACTCGGCCATCGTAGCAGCATTGATCGCGCTAGAATCAGTTTTTTTGCCACAGGATGATGAGAGAATACATAGGATTAGCACAACGACGATGTGTAATACTTTTTCCATAAGGCCTTGCCCTCCATTTTTTTGAGGAGGAATAGCATGATCGGAAAAAATCACTGAAAAAAAGTGGCTTTGCAGTAGCGATGTTTTAAAGCTGAAACAGTGAGGCGGGAAAGATTTTCACTTATGGTAAGGATGACCGGCCCAAATACATTGGGACCGGTAGAGCTGCTCGATAAAGATGAGTCTGGCCAACCGATGTGGGTAGGTGAGGGGTGATAAGGAAAAGCTTTCTTTACTGGTCTTGATAATCGTCTCGGCATGTCCGCTGGCTCCACCAAGGATAAAGCAAACAGCACCACTCCCGTCCAAGATTGCACCCATCTTCTCCGCAAATTTTTCTGATGAGGACGGCAGAGTACCCCATTCTGCTAGTAGATAAATGGGTACGGAATCTGTCTTGCCAAAAAGTTTTTGTATAAGGGAAAGTATTTCTTTGCCTTCGGCAACTGTATCATCCCCATGGGCCTTGACCTCATGAACAATAAGTCGAAATTTTGTAAGGCGCTTTCGGTAATCGTCCTCAACGAGAAGCAGCTCGCTTTCTTTGAGCTTGCCAACAATAATGAGGTGAAGATCTTTCATGGTGCAAAAGCGTACTAGAAGTAATTTTCATCATCCGATGAGGTGCCAGGTCCCTTTGGTTGCTTTTCTTGTCCCTGAAAATAATAATTTTCGGGAATTTTGACTAAGTTCGAGGTGGTATAAAGTCCCTCGAGATCATAAATATTCCGGGCCGTTTCTTGAAAGATATGAACAATGACATCGCCAAGGTCAATTAAAGTCCACTCGGAGCCGGAGCTGCCCTCAAGGGATTTAATCGCAATGTTATTCTTTTTCATCATCTGGCAGACGGTATCGGCCATAGCACCCGCCTGAGTCGGGTTCCCGGCAGAGGCGATAACAAAATAATCGGCCATGCTACTATGTTTCCCAACATCCAAAATTTTAAGATCGGAGCCCTTAAAATTTGCCAGTATCCAGACTGTCGCCATGGCCACATTGAGAGGATATTTAAATTCTTTGTTCCCAAAAATCTTGGCAACTTCTGTGGTAATAAAGTCCTGTGTCATAATGTTTCACTCCGTTCAACGGCCTTTAGCATAAGATTTTTTAACTTATCAATGTTGTATCCTGAGACTGCCGAAATCGGCAGGACATTTTTATCCAACATTTCTTCAAAATGTTTTTTGTATTTTTCTATTTCTTCCTCGGTGAGGGAATCTATCTTTGTGAGGCAAATAATCTCGGCCTTCAGACCCATTTCTTCCTTATATTTAATGAGCTCATTTCTGACCACGATATAACTTTCATAGGCCTCATAAGGTTCCAGGCACCATGAAATATCCACTAAGTGGACAAAGAGGGAAGTTCTCTCAATATGTTTCAAAAAGCGCGTTCCCAGACCTTTGCCCTCAGAAGCATCTTCAATTAAACCCGGGATATCCGCCACCACAAATGTTTTGTCCGCAACACTGACGACGCCAAGATTGGGTTCCAATGTTGTGAAAGGATAGTCGGCAATCTTTGGTCTGGCGGCAGAAATCACCGAGATCAAGGTCGATTTGCCTGCATTGGGCATTCCGATCAGGGCAATATTGGCTAGGAGCTTAAGCTCAAGATCCAAGTGAAGTTCTATCCCTTTCTCCCCTGGCTGAGCATGTCTTGGGGCTTGATTGGTACTTGATTTAAAATTCATGTTTCCAAGGCCACCGCGTCCGCCCTGGGCCAGTAAAATTTTTTCGCCATGCTTGGTAATGTCAGCGACAATTTCAGCCGTTTCGGCCAGCCGGACAATAGTTCCAATCGGTACTTTTAAAATGAGATCGTTACCATTTCTCCCATTCATGTGGCGTCCAGAGCCATAATCACCATTTTCGGCGGCAAAGCTTTTTCTGCCTCGAAAGTGCAGAAGGGTGTTAAGTCCCTCATCACCTTCAAAATAAACGCTTCCGCCAATGCCACCGTCGCCACCATCAGGGCCGCCAAACTCCGCGAACTTTTCACGACGAAAACTGACAGCACCAGCGCCACCATTTCCGGACGATACGATAATTTTAACTTCATCTATAAAACGCATATCTCACTCAAACACTTGCAACTAAAAAAAAAGGAAACCTAGCTATCGGTTCCCTTTTTCTAAATAATCAAAGAAAGTCTAACGTAATTGATTTCAGACCACTGAAACCAATTGACGATCTTTTGTGTACCATTTGAACTGCACAACACCTTCGCGTACAGCAAAAATAGTAAAGTCTCTTCCCATATCCACGCCAGTTCCTGGGTGAATAACTGTGCCAACTTGACGGACAATAACGTTTCCGGGAATGACACGTTCTCCACCAAATTTTTTGACGCCTCTCATTTTAGGATTTGAATCACGGCCGTTTGTGGTTGAACCACCGGCCTTTTTATGTGCCATGGTATATCTCCTTCAGCTTAAAATTATTTTAAATATTTCTCTGCCATTTTATGGGTCGACTCAATTTTCTTGGCCTTGCCTTGTCCGTTTGTAACCTCGGTAATCAGCAGAGCGGTAAACTGTTGACGATGCCCCTTGCGCTTACAATATCGCCCTGGACGTCTCTTCAGCATTTCGATTTTATCACCTTTGTCATGCTTAAGGACTCGAGCAACAACATGAGCACCAGAAATAGTGGGCTTTCCAACGATGGTTTGTTCGCCACCAATGAAAAAAACCTTGTCAAAGGTTGTGTCTTTTCCTGCCTCAACATCCAATTTTTGCACGTCCAATAAATCGCCTGGACGAACCTTGTACTGGAAACCAGCAATTTCAACTACGCTATACACGGAGGAACTCCTTGATGATGGCCGTAAGGGGGATTGGCGTCATATTTTACAAAAGACGCATCACTTATGTCCCTTAAAGTGTGTTTTTCTAAAGATTCCAAGTGGTTTAAAACTTTTTTCACATACTGTCAACGGAGGAGGGGTGAAGTGGTGAGAGTGATGCGGCATGTTATGCCTAGTTCTCCCTTCTAACCCACCCTTGGCTCAATAACACTTCCAGTTACACCGACAGAGAGTTAAGGCCCAGGAGGATTTGTGAGCACCACCAATGGAACTATGATTTTTCAATTTTTCAAGGAAATCAATTTACCCATATATCTGAGGATGGAGTCAGATGGGTTTGGCCCTGATTTCTTTAACTTTTTGCGTAGCATGCATTTTGAACGTTTATCCGCAGAGGATGAGAAAAAATTTGAAAATGATACCTATGACACTGAGCCCTATGGGCGCGTTCTTGAGCTTAAAACCTGTACGCCTCTCATGATGAGGCAGATGAATTCTGCCATTGAAAGCGACAAGTATGGCCCGGAGAGCATTACAAATAATGGCGTGTGCAAAGTCTATCGTTATAAAGGCATGGCCCTGATGATTTGGGCCTTTCAAAATAGTACTTGGGAACTGGCCTTCACGCCCATCTCTTCACTCAATGAAAATCTTATGATGTACCGGGCGGTATTTAATCGTTTTCTGAGTTGGGCTTTGGCCCCGCTTGGGATTTGCGGATTTTGGGGACATTTCACCAACGGTGGAGTGATCATTAAAAAAATGAGAGAGGCCCATGGTGAAGCCATCTTCTTTGATGTGATCCAGAAAAGAATTCTAGGCCCAAGCGGAATTCAGAAAATATCCAGTGGTTTATCCGTTTATCGAATCGATCCACGGGCCAAGTTGACGACTCAGATGAGTAAGGAAGAGCTGGCCGCTTTTTTGTTTCATTCGACCAGCTATTTTGAGCTTCAAGGATTAAGCGTTCCCATTCGCCAGGCCATTCTGTGGCTTACGAAAACTGCGACAGGCGTAACAACCCCGCAGGTGGCCAGCGTCGAGGCACCACCTGCATCCACGCCTTCACCAGGGGTTTCCAAGTAAGAACTGCAGGACTATTTGCCTGGAATAAATTCCATCTTTTCGACGTAGAGATCAACAACAGTTTGGGCCCCGCGATCGTTTGCGATACCTGTTGTTGAGGACATTTTTATCATGCCAACGTTGTCTAATTTGATTCTGGCGATTTCCTTTAAATCTGGGGCGAGAATAATGATAAAGCCCGCTTTTTCATTTCGCTCATCAGAATTTCCTTGAATAAGAAAAGAATCATGCCATTCTTGCCATCCCTTCAAAGAAGTATTTCCGATAGTTAGTCGTAGATTTGAGAACTCAGGACTCGCGGATTCTTGACCCCCAACACGACCACTAGCAGATCGAATCTTAATTTTAATGCCAAAAGAATCAATCTTGGACACCCTCGTTGTATCAAGGCCTTCAAGCTCGACTTTAAAATTTGCAGTTATCCACGGCTTTGGTTTGCTCAGGAAGCATTTTTCTCTGGCCGCAACTCGGCGAACCGATTCGGGGGAAAACTTGAGGGTAATGAATCCTGCCTCTCGGGAAGTGGCATCCATGGTCGGAAAAGAGATCTCTGAAATCAAAGCATCTTGAAATTCTCTTTGAAGAATCGGGGCATTGTTAAGATCGCATTCTGCAATTGTTCCGCTTCTGCGCGAACTAGCTCGTGACAGAGAATCTTGCATCCACGTGACAAGAGAAGGCTCCATCCCTAATCCCAGTTTGAGGGTGAATTCTTCAAACTTAATGGTACCAAGGTGTTTTTTAACGATAAACTCATTGCCCATAACTTCCTGTACCACTTCACCGAAGGCAGATCCACCACCCACATCATACAAGAGTGCAGAAGGGACACCGCCAATTGATAGGGACGCCTGCCTCGGACCGTAGGTCCGACTATCCGCTGCGTGGACGACTGTAAAAAGGCTCATCAATATAAATAGGGATAATGTTTTCATCTTGCCTCACTTTAATTAACCGTGTGGCGGACGTTTAGCCCCCCTAAGTTAATGCTGTCAAGGCAATTAGAGGTTACTCAAGGTCTTTGATCATGGTCAAAACCATTTTAAATTTTTCAACGGCATTGACGGCGTGGGTGATATTGGCGGGCATGATGATCGATTCGCCGGCCTTCAAGGTGAATGGGACTTTGTTAATGATAATTTCCCCTGTTCCATCAATGACGTTGATGAGGGCATCAAAGGGCGCTTTATGTTCTGATAACTGCTGGCCTTTATCAAAAGCAAACAAAGTTACATTTCCCACCTTGCGCTGGATAATTTGTTTGCTAACAACTCCCCCATTAGAATAGTCAATCGAGTTGTTAATGTTAAAAATGGTGGAATCTTTAAATTCATTCTTTTTCATATTCGTGATCCTTTCTACATAGAAGGTAAAAAAAAAGTCGTCACGAAGGACGACTTTTTAAGGTCAGTGCAAATGGCGGGAGAGACGGGACTCGAACCCGCGGCCTTCGCCGTGACAGGGCGACGTTATAACCAACTTAACTACTCCCCCGCGATATTGCAATGTGGGGCAAATATAGTTAATCTCGGTAATTACCGTCAAGGAAATTCTCCTTCAGGAAAAAGAGATTCCATGAAAGACACGGTGCAAGAGAATGGGAACATAGGTGATAGACCTTGGATCTTTTTTTTAAGACTTTAATAGAATGGTGCTTGGATTTAGGGCCGGCCTTGGTGGCAGGCCTGGTCTTATCAGGCATTCTCTTCGCAATCATAGGCGATCAGCAAACTGGTTTTTTCCACAAGCTCCTTTCGATTCCCGAGGACACCCGCAAAAAAAGTTTATTGAATGCCGTGAAAGTTGCACTCATTGGAATTCCCCTGCCGCTTTGTTCTTGTTCTGTTTTACCCGTTGCTCAGACCTTGCGAAAAAAAGGTTTGAGTCAATCGTCAGTTTCCGCGTTTTTAACGACGACTCCGGAAACTTCACCAACTTCTTTTTTTCTAACCTGGGCCATGCTTGGTCCGGCCATGGCCATTTTGCGACCTTTGGCCTCGCTGATTATCGGATTGACGACTGCTTCTGCAATCGCCTTTTTTGGAAATGAAAACAGTGAAAACCAAAATAACCAAAATTGTTGCAGTAACTGCAACGAAGCAGACAGCTCACTTCAGGAAATTTCCTGGCGGGAAAAGGTGAAAAGGGGATTCCGGTTTGCCTTCGTAGGCGTGCTCGATGATTTTGGTTACTGGCCTCTTCTGGGTTTAGCTCTGGGAGCGGCCGTGACTGTGTGGGTTCCCATGGGGGCCCTGGAAAATGCCTCGGGTCTGTTGGGGCGTTTGGGAATCATTCTCATCTCAGTTCCCATTTATGTGTGCGCGGAATCGAGCACCCCTCTGGCCCCAAGTCTTTTGGCCAAGGGATTGACTCCGGGAGCTGTTTTTCTTTTTCTGATCGCCGGGCCACTTTCAAATTTGTCGAGCATTCTTTCTCTTAAGAAGGTTTTCGGCACGCGCTTTATCACCATACATATTGGTGTGAATACTTTAATGGCACTATTGTTGTCCTACGCGATAGATCTGCTATATAAACAGTTTGCCTGGTCTTTGGTGGCCAACACAATGCCAGGAGAAGGTCATCATGAGCGCAGTACCTTCTTATTAATTATTGGAGTTCTAGGAACAGGCCTTCTTATTCACAGTTCTTTTAAGGCCATTAAAAAAAATTTTTCTAAACCAGATCAGAGTAAGGAAAGTTGCTGCTCTGACTAACTTGAGGACACAATGAATTATTTTATAACTGGTGGAACAACAGGAATTGGCTTTGAATTGGTTAAACTGTATTTGAGCCAAGGCCACCGTGTCGCTATTTGTGGTCGCGATCTTTCAAAGTTACCCAAGGGTTTTCATGAGCAACATAAAAAAGCGCTTTGGGTATATCAGTTGGATGTCAGCGACAGGGAAGCCTTAGTCAAGGCCGTGACGGATTTTACCGAGAAAGCCGAAGGCCTTAATGTGATGATAGCCAATGCCGGCCGATCGGTGGGAAGTAAGTCCAATATTCCTGATTTTCAATCGGCGAAAGAGATCTTAGAAACCAACGTGCTGGGAGTTCTGTATTCTTTTGAAGCGGCCATGCAACATTTCGTTAGCAAAAAATCAGGGCAGTTGGTGGCCATTGCATCTGTGGCTGGATTTGTGGGATTACCCGGGGCGGGAGCTTATTCGGCATCGAAGGCCGCCGTCGTTCGCTTGTGTGAGTCGTGGTCTATTGATTTGAAACCTCTCAACATTTCGGTCTCGTGCATTTGCCCCGGTTTTATTGATACTCCCATGACTCAACAAAACACTCACTCCATGCCCTTTTTGATGAGCGGGGAAAAAGGCGCGAAACTGATCGGCAAGGCCATTGAATCAAAGCGTGCCCTTTATCTCTTTCCATTGCGAATGAATTTGCTCATTACCTTTCTCTCCTTGCTGCCACGATTCGTGTACCGTTGGCTGATGGGGCTTCAAACTTTTAATTATAGTAAACAATCGTAACTGCTGGAGGCGTTGTGAGAAGGTTTCAAAGTCGTGTCTTTTTAACTTTCATTTTAGTGAGTTTCGTTTTTCTAGCTGGCTGTAAGAAGGACGAGGTAAAAATTCCTCAAGACCAGATCGAGCAATCGGCCCAGGCTGATGATTTTTCAGATTTGAAGGCCCAAGAAGGTGGCTGTAAAACAGAAGAAGATTTGAAAAAGAAAATAGAAGAAGAAGCCAGGGCCAAGAAACCTTCCAAGCTTCAAGGTGGCAATACAGACTGCGTGGTCAAATAAATGCAAAAAGATTACGATAAAATTCTCTTCGACCATTATCAAAGGGTGGCCAAATTAAATGGGCTTGCCGGTACTTGTTCAATGGAAGACCCTTATATTCGCGAATCAGAGACCAATTTTTTTCTCAAAGAAATTGACAGGTTTTGCGCACAAAATACAGGTGCACCTTTAACTCTTCTGGATGTGGGGTGTGGAAATGGGTACCTCTTAAACAGAATTCGAGAACGATTTCCCGAGATAAAACTTCTTGGCCTTGAATTTGTACCCGAGTTATTTGAGCTGGCCCTGAGTCGTGCGATAACGAATTGTACCTTGGCCCTGGGAGATGCCAGAGAGCTTTCTTTTTTTCCCAGCAATGTCGATCTTATTGTCACCGAACGTTCCGTCATTAATGTCATGAATCGACAAGATCAGCTCCTGCTTTTGCAAAATATTGCTTCAACTTTACGTCCAGATGGTTTGTACATCCAGGTGGAGTCCTATCGCGAACCTCTCGATTTATTAAATCAGGCCCGTCGCGAGATGGTTATCACCGATGAGATAGAGGAGAGCGGTCACAACCTTTATTTGAGTGAGAATATTATTGCTCCGATGGCGCAGATGGGACTTGTTGAGGTCGAGGCCACATACCCCCCCAATTATTTATCCACCCACTTCTATGTCAGTCGCGTATTCCATAAAGCCGTTCTCCCCAAGGGTGGCAAAGTGAAATATTCTCTGTTTGCCGAATTTTTTCGTGAGGCCTTACCGGCGGCCGTGGGGAATTTTTCGCCCATTCTTTTTCGGGTTTTTAAGAAAAGTTAGTCAATTTCTTTGTTCTTGTCGTCTTTATCGCGATCGGGACAGAGGAAACTGTCATATTCCTCATTAAAGGCCAGTTTACGCGTATCTTTAATGCGATCGATATAGAGCTTGCCTTCCAGGTGATCAAGCTCATGTTGAAAGACGGTGGCCACAAAACCTTCCACCACAATACGCTCAGTGCTGCCCTCAAGGGTCATATAGTCTACCTGCAACTTTCGAGGTCTTTCCACGTGACCTCTTAATCCAGGAATCGAAAGGCACCCTTCCCAAAATCCTTGGAGTTTAGTGTCCAGTATTTTAATGATTGGATTGATAATGACGTACTGCTCAGTTTCTGGCGCATCAGGATAGCGTGGATTATCTTCAGGAATCCCCACGATTGCTAGTTGTTTGGAAATTCCAATTTGGGGCGCGGCCAGCCCGATCCCTTCATAGGCTTCCATGGTGGCAAACATATCTTGAATGAGCTGCTGAAATTCTGGAGAGCGCAACTCTTCTAAGCTCACAAGTTTGGCCTTTTCTCGCAGAACAGGGTGTCCCATTCTTAGAATCTTGAGTGTGGCCATGCAATTCTCCTCCGTTGGACCGACTGTACATCTTACCTTTGATAACAGAGTTTTCCAAATACTGAAGTCGTGCTAATCTGGCAAATAAAAAGTGTGCAACTATGCTTAAAGTCTTATTTGTCTGTCTTGGCAATATCTGTCGATCTCCGTCGGCAGAAGCGGCGTTTATCGCTGAGGTAAAGTGTCAGGGTTTGACCTCTGTAATTGCGGTTGATTCGGCCGGTACTATCGGACACCATGCAGGTGAAACCGCCGACCCGCGCACCATTAAACATGGCAAACAAAGAGGTCTTGATGTTGCATCGATATCACGAAAATTTGACCCAAAAAGTGATTTTTTAACTTTTGATTATATTATCGCAATGGATGATTCAAATATTCAGGATTTGAAACTTCTTGATCCCACCGGTCAGTACAGCGATAAGATCTTCAAGATGACTGATTTCAAGCTTAATCGTCATGAAAATATTGTTCCCGACCCGTACCATGGCGGGCCCGAGGCCTTCGAACTTGTGCTCGATATTGTGCAAGATTGCTCAAAAGGTCTCCTTAAACATGTGCGTCACAAGCATAAGTTGTGAAAATGGCTTCTGCTAAACCTGAGGAAAAAAATTACATTACCCCTCAAGGCCATCAAAAGTTGGTTGATGAGTTAAATGCTTTGATGCGCGTGGAGCGTCCCGAAGTAACGCGTACGGTGGCGTGGGCGGCTGCCAATGGAGATCGTTCTGAAAATGCTGATTATATTTATGGCAAAAAACGTCTTCGGGAAATTGACAAGCGTGTGCGTTTTTTGACTTCCAGAGTGGAGAGTGCGGTGGTTGTTGATGTCGGTGCAATAAAGTCCAACAAGATTCAGTTTGGTGCTTCTGTGAAATTGAAAAATCTTGATAATGAGGAAGCCAAACAATGCGCCATTGTCGGAGTGGATGAAGTTGATACGGCATCAGGACGAATTTCCTGGCGCTCTCCTTTGGGAGCGGCCCTTTTAGGTAAAAAAGTCGGTGATGTTGCTTCCGTAAACGCACCTTCCGGCATTATTGAGTATGAAATCTTAGATGTGAGATACGAAGAGATCGTTGGGGGCCAAAAATGAAAATCTTATGTCCTATCGGAATCGGAGAATTGGCGGATAAAATATCCATTCTGGAAATTAAGAAACAAAAAATCAAAGACCAAGTTAAGCTGAAGCACATTAATCATGAGCTTGATTCCTTACGAGAATTAGTGAGGAAGAATAACTTAACTGGTTTGGATACGTTTATTGCCGACTTGATTGATGTGAATAATAAATTGTGGGATGTCGAAGATGCCATTCGTCTTAAAGATAAAGCGAAAGATTTCGGAGTGGAATTTGTAAATTTGGCACGGCAAGTCTATGTTTACAATGATCAGCGTTTTGCCTTGAAAGATACCATAAATTCTCACTTCGGGAGCGAGATAGTGGAGACTAAGTCGTACCAGAAGTACTAAGCATGGATAATTTCAAAATGTTTATCCGGAAAGGACCGCTTAAGAAAACTTATCGCAGGTAGCTCGGGGCAATCTTTGTCGATTAAGATAATAATTTTTTCTTTTGTGGAGCTTTTCGTTTGCTTCTTGCCCCCGCCATTTTGCGTAAACAATTGCATCAGGCTGGCGAAATCTTTTTCTAAAACTTCCTCCGGGGCATGAATATGGGCGACAAAAAATGGCCGCCCAAAGTTGTGTGACATGAAGAAGTTATGTCGTTCCATTTGTGTCGCTGATTCTTTTGTATCGGTTCGTCTCAGATGATAAGTTAAAAGTCCGTCGAGAAGATAATCGACGTCGAGAAAAGGCGGCGGGAATTCTGAAATGGCTTTTCTGGTTATCCAAAAAATTCCGAGGACCTCAGGGCCTATCTGCTCGCGAAAAGCGGGGGCTAAATTGTGCATGTAAAATTATTGTTTTAAGTGGGCCACTTTGTCGAGAACGCCGTTAATAAAACTGGGAGAATCTTGCGGTCCATATTGTTTTGCCAGGTTAATGGCCTCATTGATGACAACTTTGTAAGGTGTGTCGGCAAAAAAGAGTAATTCACAAGTGCCTAATTTAAGTAGTGCCATGTCGACTTTGTTGGCACTATTGGCCCCTTTAAATTTTAAAAATTTTGTCAAACATTCTTCGATCTCAAGATTGTTAGAAAAGACTTTGGAAATTAGTTGGCGAGCGAAAGTGAGACCTCGTTGGTCGATTGTCAGCGCCTTTTCATTCTCGTCAATAAACATATGTCGAAAAAACTCGACCGCAGTATCGAGGGCTTCATCTTGAGGAGGAGAGCTGGAGTCTGTGTTGGTCACTTCCCATTGATAAAGAAAGCGAAACGCAAATTCCCTTCCGGCCTGTTTGGCATTATAAGTGGAAGACATTAGTTTAAACTCTCTGCATTGGTATAGTTACTGGTTAAGCCGGATACGAATGATTCCACGTCATCGAAATTCCAATAAAAGGAAGCAAATCGAACATAGGCAACAGGATCAAGTTTTTTCAATTCTTCCATCACCATCAGACCGATATCTTTGCTTAGAATTTCCTTGTGGCCAGCTTGTGCCAAGGCCATCTCGATTCGATCGGCAATGGTATTCAGCTCTTCAACCGGAATGGGACGTTTCTGGCAGGATTTCAAAAGGCCATTCATTATTTTTTCACGGCCAAAGACTTCTCGCCGGCCGTCATTTTTTACAATTGTCGGCAGCTCCATTTCAATTTGTTCGTAGGTGGTAAATCGGTATTGGCAAACTTCACAACGACGGCGACGTCGAACGGCGCTACCCAGATCGAAATGGCGCGAGTCAATTACTTTAGTATCATTAGCTTGGCATTTTGGGCAGTGCATAAGTTGCTATTTAACCTCGCCAAATTATTACTTTTTCCAGAGGGATTAGACAAGGTATGGGGAATAATAATGTGGAATTCTTGGAATAATTACACAGTAAAAACTAAACTGAAAGCGCAGAGACATCCTAATTGACGTTCTAGACGGCATTTTGCTAAGTTTCCAAGGTCTAATCAACCCAAGGATTGTTCCGTGCATGCTTTCATTCAGTTTGCATTAGTTTTATTTTTAGTGATTGTGGCCGGTCAGGTCTTCTCCTAATCAACATAAACTGGAAATTCTCTACAAAGTGCAAGAACTTCTTGGCGGATGCTTGCGAGCAGGGTTTCATCCTTGCTGTTTTTGAGGGCGCGAGAAATAATTTCGGCCAGCCAATCCATGTGCTTTTCAGCTAGTCCACGAGTCGTGATAGCAGGCGTACCAAGGCGAATACCTGAAGTAATAAAGGGCGATCTTTTATCACCGGGAACCATATTTTTATTACAAGTTATTCCGGCCAACTCTAAGGCCTTCTCCGCTTCTTTGCCTGACAGGCCAACGGAATCAGTTTTAACGAGTAACAAATGATTTTCAGTTCCCCCTGATACTAACTCAAGGCCATTCTTCATCAAGCCATTGGCAAGCTGAGCGGCGTTTTTGAGAACCTGGCTTTGGTAAGTTTTAAATTCAGGTTGTAGAGCTTCCTTGAAGGCCACGGCCTTCGCGGCAATGACATGCTCAAGCGGTCCACCTTGGATGCCAGGAAACACATTGGAGTTTATTTTTTTCGCCAGCTCTTCTTTTTGAGTCAGAATAATTCCACCGCGAGGTCCCCTGAGCGTTTTATGGGTCGTGGAAGTTACCACGTCCGCATATTCCATGGGATTCGGGTGGAGTCCAACGGCAACTGGGCCAGCGATATGGGCCATGTCGACCATGAGTTTCGCGCCCACACTGTCAGCGATGGTCCGAAATTTGGCAAAATCAATAATGCGCGGATAAGCGCTGGCACCGGCCACGATAAGTTTGGGGCGTAACACTTTGGCCTGCTCTGCCAAGGCATCATAATCAATGGTTTCAGTTTTTGGATTGAGACCGTAAGCGCTTACTTTATAAAAGCGTCCGGAAAAATTGACAGGTGAGCCGTGGGTGAGGTGTCCACCTTCTGCCAGATTCATACCTAAAACCACATCACCAAGCTCAATGAGTGAAAGATAGGCCGCCATGTTTGCCTGGGAGCCAGAGTGTGGCTGAACATTGGCAAAGTTGGCGCCAAAAAGTTTTTTAACTCTCTCGATCGCCAATTCTTCGACGGCGTCGACGAATTCACATCCGCCATAATAACGTTTTTTAGGCAGGCCTTCGGCATACTTATTAGTGAGAACTGAGCCTTGGGCCTCCATGACGGCAGGGGAGGTATAATTTTCTGAGGCAATAAGTTCGAGCCCTTCCTCCTGGCGTTTTAATTCAAGATTGATCACGGCACTCACTTCAGGATCAGTGCTCTTGAGCGAGTGGGTTTTTGCATGAAGCATGGTTACTCCTCAGTTGGAATAGTGTTTAAAAATTATACTGGCATTGGTGCCGCCAAATCCAAAGCTGTTGTTGAGCGCATATTCAACTTGAATTTTCTGGGCCACATTGGGGACATAATCCAGATCACATTCAGGGTCGGGATTTTCTAAGTTAATGGTCGGTGAGATGATTCCATTATGCAGGGACATAATACAGAAAATGGATTCAATTCCACCAGCGGCACCTAAAAGATGGCCGGTCATACTTTTGCTGGAGCAGATTTTTATTTTTGGAGCGTGCTGCCCAAAAATGCCTTTAATAGCTTTGGTTTCTCCAATATCTCCCAGCGGGGTGGAGGTTCCGTGGGCATTGATGTGCCCGATTTGTTCAGGTCTTAAATTGCCTGAATCCAAGGCCAATTTCATACACCTTTTTGCTCCTTCGCCTTCGGGGTGCGGAGCCGTGATATGGTAGGCATCGGCACTGGCGCCATGACCAACAACTTCTGCATAGATTTTAGCACCGCGGGCCCGGGCCTTTTCTAAGTTTTCCAAAACTAAAACACCGGCACCTTCACCCATAACAAATCCGTCTCGATCGCGATCAAAGGGACGCGATGCTCGAGTTGGTTCGTCTTCACGTTTTGAGAGGGCCTTCATGTTGGCAAAACCTGAAATGGGCAAATTGCTAATCACACTTTCTGAGCCGCCTGTTATGATAACGTCGTGGCGACCACTTTCAATTTCGTAGGTGGCCGCGGTGATTGCATGGGTAGAGGAAGCGCAGGCGCTGGAAATATGGTAATTCACTCCGGTGAGTCCGAACTGAATGGAAATCACTCCGGGGGCCATGTTTGGGATAATGGCGGGAATAAAGAAAGGCGAAACTCTGCGGCTACCTTTACTTAAAAAGGTTTCACAGGTCCTCTCGATTTCTGGTAATCCGCCCATGCCTACACCGAGAATACAGCCCATTCGGTCCGGCAGATAATTTTTCTTCAAGTCTTCGAGCCCGGCATGATGGATGGCCTCGTGAGCAGCTTTGACGGCAAAAAGAATGAAGCGATCGAAACGACCGGCTTCTTTAGCAGGAAAAACATCATCATGGATAACAAAATTTTTCACCTCTCCGGCAATTTTACAAGGGAGGATTTCCGTATTGGTATTTTCAATTTTGGAAACGCCTGATTGTCCATTGACAAGTTTGTTCCAAACTGTTGGCAGGTCGGTACCCAATCCACAGATGGTTCCCATTCCGGTAACGGCAACACGATTTTTTGCCACGAGCCACTCCTACTTCACAAGGTTATTGAGGACCGGTTAGATAAAAAAAAAGGCCCGAAGGCCTTTCTTTATTGCTTTTTTTCAAGGTAGGACACAACATCCTTAACCGTTTTTAATCCTTCTGCATCTTCTTCTGGAATTTCAATTCCGAAGTCATCTTCCATTTTCATCATCAGTTCAACGATGTCCAGTGAATCAAGATTAAGATCATCAACAAAACTGGTATCCAATGTGATCTTGCCGGCATCAATCTTTGTCGCATCGCTAATCAACTTAATCACTTTTTCTTGCATCATGGGCGTACTCCTTGCGTTTATACCCTAAAAATAAATTAACTCTTAATAACTAAATATAAAGACCACCATCTACTTTGATCACTTCACCAGTAATATATGAAGAGGACATACTTAACAAAAAGCATGTCAAATTGGCCACATCTTGTGTCTTACCAAATTTGCCCAAAGGGATTCCGGTAAGAT
Organism: Bdellovibrionales bacterium GWA2_49_15; assembly: GCA_001769855.1. Classification (GTDB taxonomy): domain Bacteria; phylum Bdellovibrionota; class Bacteriovoracia; order Bacteriovoracales; family Bacteriovoracaceae; genus GWA2-49-15. Next base: position 55,101 of record MEPP01000021.1, read on the forward strand.
AGCTCAGCTTTACTTTCTCATCAAGGGCCACAGTCATATCAGTTTCAATAAAGCCTGGGCATATTGCATTGCAGCGAACTTGGCGACTCGATAATTCTTTTGCCAGGGATTTGGTCAACCCCAGCAGTCCGGCCTTAGAGGCGGCGTACACGGTCTGTGCTGCATTTCCCATTAAGCCAACGACTGAGCTGATATTGACGATGGAAACTTCTTTGGCCTTAAGAAAATTTCGAGATAAAAGAGAGCACATCATGATGGCCGATTTCAAATTGACGTTCAAGATGTCATCAACATCATTGCTTTTCACGCGCATAATGAGCTGATCGCGGGCCACACCGGCATTATTAACCAGGCCGGAAATTGGGCCGACTTCTTTCGTAAATTGCTCGAGCTGTTCCTGGGCCTTGGCCGTATCCGTAACATCGAATGAAAGCCCATACGATTTGCCGCCAAAGCTTTCAAAATGCTGTCGAAGGTTTTCCTTTTCCTCAGAAGTGCCTCTGGTAGAAAAAACTACAGTGGCCCCTTGTGCGCATAGGCTTTCGCAGATCGTTTTTCCGATACCTCGAGAAGCGCCGGTGACGAGAATAATTTTGTTTTTTAAATCGGGAAAAATAGCCGTTGTGGTCATTGGAAGATCCCCTTTAATTGTTGAAAGGCTCCCTCTTGGTCTAGGGAAAGGGTTTTTAAATCAGGTCGTGTTTTTTTCACGAGTCCGGCCAAGACGCGTCCAGGACCAACCTCTAAGCACACGGTTTCCTCAGGCAATGATCGAATACTTTGCATCCACAAGACACTACCTTCTATCTGTCTGTGGAGATTTTCTTTGATCTGCTCGGCCTTGGTTCCAGGTGCGTATTCGTTGGCATCAATATTGGCGATGTAAGCAATTTCATTCGGGCAAAGAGAGACGTTGAAAAGTGTTTCTTGCATTTTCACGGCAGCAGGACGCATGAGTCGTGAATGGAAGGGGGCCGATACAGGGAGTTCCATGGCCCGATGTGGCTGAGGAAAATTGGCCTTAAGCCAGGCGACGGCTTTTTCCGTGGCGTCCTTGTGGCCGGAAATAACAATTTGATTGGGCTCGTTAAAGTTGGCCGGCATTACCTCATTGCCTGGACTCGAAGCTTCCCGGCAGGCCTTGATAACAATTTCTTCTGGAACTTTAAGAAGGGCATACATGGCCCCCACTCCCAGAGGAACTGCCTGCTGCATGAATTGTCCCCGGGCGCGCACCAGACGAAGCGCATTTTCAAAAGTCAAAGATCCGATCGCGATTAAGGCGGCATATTCTCCAACGGAGTGCCCAAGGCAACGGTTAACGGTAATATCTAATTTTTTTAACTCTTGGGTGAGGATCGTCAGCAATGCCACGGAATGGGTAATAATGGCCGGCTGAGTATTTTCAGTGAGCTTTAATTGATCTTCTGGTCCCTCAAACATCAGCTTTGTGAGTGGAAAATCCAATGTTTTATCGGCGCGCTCAAAAATTTCCTTCACTTGAGAATATTGGGGCATTCCCATGCCAACATATTGGGAACCTTGTCCAGGAAAGAGAAGAGTAACTTGCTTGTTCATACAAACTCCATGCCTAGGATTTAGTATCGCAGTAGGGTTGAACCAAAAGTTAGTCCTGCACCAAAGGCATCCAGAAGCACAACATCGCCCCGTTTTATCTTTCCTTCTGTTATGGCCTCATGAAAGGCAATAGGGACTGTGGCGGCGGAAGTATTTCCATACTTTGCAATATTGATAATGACTTTGTTTTCAGGGATACCCAATATTTTTCCAGTGGTCTCGATGATCCGCAGATTGGCCTGATGAGGAATCAGCCAATCAACCTGCTCCAGGGACATTTTGGCATCATCTAAAACATATCTTGCACATTGGGCCAGAGTACGAGTGGCAACCTTGAACATCTCACCACCCTTCATTTTCATGTAGTGCGATTCTTCCTCTAGGTGCTTGGCCGTTATTGGAGTTACGGCCCCACCAATAGGCTGATCAAAAAATTCTTTGCCGGTTCCATCAGCCCCCAGGTAAGTCGAGAAGATGGTCGATGGATCTCCTGCAGGGGCGCGTCCTAGAAGGGCGACACCGCATCCATCTCCAAAAAGGATACAGATGGAGCGATCTTTCCAGTTTACTTCACGGCTCAACATCTCAGAGCCAATCACCAGAGCGGTTTTGATCATTCCGGTTTGAATCATGGCATGGGCCATATTCAGCCCGTAGACAAAACCCGAGCAAGCAGCAGCCAGATCAAGGCAGGCGCACTTGTTTGTGATTCCCAGCTTGGTTTGGAGAATTGAAGCACTATTAGGGAGTTTCATATCCGGAGTCACTGAACCAAAAAAGATCATGTCGATATCGTTAGGGGATAAGTTGGCCGTTTTCAGTGCTTGCTGGGTTGCATGGTAAGCCATGTCAGTAGGGAATTCGCCTCCGTCGGGAGAGCATATCCGCCGCTCTTTGATGCCGGTTCGCTCAACAATCCACTGATCGTCAGTCTCCACCATTTTTTCCAAGTCTTTATTGGTAAGAATTCTCTTGGGTAAGTAAATTCCAGTCCCTAGGATTTTGCTTTGATAGTGGGGCATATGCTACCTTTGAAAAAAAAGGGCCCAGTTCAGGGCCCGTCTTGTCTGGAAAATGAACTGAGCTTTAGAACTCATTATTCTTGAGTAGGTTCTGCTTGTGCTTTGGCTGCCAGCTTTTCTGTGCGAGAGGTGAAGATTTTGATTCCCTTATAGGTACCGGTAGCTGGGTTTACACGATGAGATAGGACGTAATCTCCAGTCGTAGCGTCGCGCCCAACTGTTTTTGCGGAAAGTTTATGATGCTGTCCAGCATGTCTCATTCCCTTTCTAGAAACACTGGTTTTTTTCTTAGGTACGGCCATGGTCAACTCCAACAGATTGAAAACAAAAAAAAGTAATAGTTTTACGGCGTTCATCTGTACGATAATTCAATCAATAACGCAAGAACTTCCAGTTTTTGCGCGATGCGCGAGGTGTTATGAAAATTTTTTTATGTGGGTTTATGGGGGCAGGCAAAACCCATCTTATGCAAAACTTGAAAAAAAGGTCTGATCCGACGTGGGATTTTATTGACCTCGATGAAAGGCTTTTTGAGCAGCTAAAATCTTCTACAGACAAACATTTAGGGGAATCCATTGAACGTCTTGGCTGGGATCAATTTCGCGCTTCGGAGAAATCCACGATCTTGGAAATTTTAAGAGGGAAGAAGAATATCTGTGTAAGTCTGGGAGGAGGAGCGCTCAACCGTGAGATTATTGAAGCGATTAAAAAGCAGTCGGAAACATTGTTGATATGGGTGGATACACCTCTTGAAGTTTGCTTGAAGCGCATTCAAGGAGATCCCACCAGGCCGCTTGCTCGAAAGAGCGAGCGAGAATTAAACGATCTCTATCTTGAGCGCGCGCCACTGTATCTGGAGGCGCATGTCCGTGCCAGTGAGTTGGATCATGCCACAAGCGGGCAAAATCCCATTGATTTAGCCCAGCTAATAAGAAAGCATGTAGGCAGTGCGTGATTCGCCCTATATACTTAAGATAAGGGTGTAAATATGAGTGAAATAACAAAATATTTTGATGTCGTGATGTTGATGGCCGATGTGCGGGAAGCCAGAGAATTGTCGCTTGTTTTCAAAAAAGTCGGAATTAATCCCATCTGTTACACAGAGTATGGCCCATTTTGGCACGGTATTCTCAATCGTCCGCCTTCTCTCGCCTTGATCGATATCTCCCTTATGGGCCAAGGACATCTTCCCCTCAAAGAACATCCACTGATTAAGGGTGGCCAACTACCGATTGCCTTTTTTTATAAGGATGAGCATCGGCCCTTACTCTCATCCACCTTGGATTATGCCCATTATGGACTGATCCGCAAGCAGGCCGATTACGAAGCTCCTCTCAAATCGTTGCTGTTACGAGTGAACCAACATTTGGCGCTCGAGGGACTTTTAAAACAAAAGGAGTTGGAACTTGGCAAGCGAGAGGCCCAGCTGGCCCGCTTATTAAAGGACAATGAAGAGCTACGCTTACAGCTAGAGGCAAGCACTGAACTTAAAAATTTTCAATTTGATGGAGAGGCCTTACGAAATGCCCAGGATTTTTCGACTTGGCTGGTGGCCCATTTTGAAAAGTGGCCTTGGATCAAACGTTTTGCCCTCTACGAATATTCTTTGTCAGAAAAAAAATTGATCACCCCTCCGGTCGTCAGCCCCAAGTATGTTCCTTTGCCGGCTTTGCAGGTTTCTGCCGGCCCCAGTCCTGTCATGCAAAATATGGCGGCCCAGGTGGCGCTAGAAAATTTAGGGCCCAAATTGATTTCGCTCAATCTCATCGGCCCATTCGAGAATCCATCCATCATGGTCTTTTTGGAAATCAAAGAACATCATGATGTGGGTAAAGATCTTTTCCAGGATGATCGTTTTCAACCCTCATGGCCTCTGATTGAAAATTTTCTGAGTGGGGCTTATGCCATTTGGGAATTACAGCATTTTACTATTCCAAAAAATTCCACCAAAGAAAGGTCCTTGTACGATGTGCTGGCCCTTGCAGATAGAGAATTTTTTGGTGATATGAGTACGGTCAGGACCGCAGAGAGCGGAGTGGACTTCGTTTTTATCGGTCTTGATATCAGCTTTCTTGATCATATTATTAAAAAACATCCGGAAAACCGATTTTTCTGGCAGAAATTCGGACAGGATTTCAAATCTAGAATACAAAATGTTTTGAGACACGATGACAATGCTTTTATTTCTGTCGCCGGGCCGTATTCCTACATAATGGCGATCCCACAAGCGTTTTATCAGAGAACCTGGGATCAGGTTCGCGATCTCGCACAACGGTTTTCCTACTGGCGATATTTTGAAAATCCTGAGAAAATTTTTGTTGAAAGTGTTCGACCGCTCACACGACAGCTTCCCGAATCTTCTGACGCGTTGTTAAACTTTATTGATAATCCGGCAACCCAATTTACCTCTGTGTCGCGGAGAAAAACCGGCGAGCAGATGGAAGTTCGCAAAGAGAATTTTGCTTCAGAGACGAGGCCATAGTTAGTGAGACTCGGGGCAAATCTTGATATCGATTTAAAACTTCTCAAGAGCAACATTCAGGCCCTTCGCGCGCTTGTTTCTAAAACCGATATTTTGTTTATGGTTAAGGCCAATGGCTATGGGCACGGGATGGTCCCTGTCGCACGGTACGCTCTTGAAGAATGTGGGGTGGGAAATTATGGCGTCGCGACTTTGTTTGAAGGCCTAAAGCTGAGAAAAGCAATCCCCGAACGCCCCTTTGATATTTACGTATTTTCTGAGAATCACTTGACCTCTCAGTATGCCGAACAATACGCCCATAGTGCTCTCATTCCAGTTCTTTCATCGCTGGATGAGCTAGATTTATTTTTGAGTGAGAAAGCTTTTTCTCGAGTCCCTCTCGTGCTGAAGTTCAATACAGGTATGAATCGACTTGGTTTATCCATGGGTGAGGATGAGCTGGAGTTGGTGCTAAGCAAGTTGAAAAACAAGGGCCGTCGGGAAATTTTTCATCTTATGACTCATTTTGGCAGGTCTTTTGAGCCGTTATCCGCCCCTGGTCAGACGACCCTTGCTCAGATGCAGTCTTTTGAGCAAATCAGACAGCGCTTCTCGCAGGAAGGATTTTCTATCCAGTATACCTCGACCTCCAACTCCGGGGCGATTGAACAGGGAGTTGGGGTTGGCCTGTCGCATGTTCGTCCTGGGCTTATGCTGTATGGTCCCTCTTCACTTGCCACCTCAACTTTGTGGAAAGGTCAGAGCATTTCGTCCTTAAAAGTGCAGGTGCTGCGCCGGATGAGTGTGAAGAAAAAAACTCCTATTGGTTATGGTGGGGCCTTAACACCAGAGGACGGAACGGTATGCATTTTGGCCATTGGGTACGGCGATGGTTTTTCAACGAAGTTACAAAATACCATTCTTTATCATTTGCCCGGAAAGCCTATGTTTTTTGGACGCATCAATATGGATATGGCGCAGCTATTTTATACTGGATCAGGTACTGGCATTCCCAAAGAAGGTGACGTACTAGAAATTTGGGGCCATGATCCCGCTCATATCCTGAGTATGTCTGCACAGTCTGGCATCATACCTTACGAGATTTATTGCGCGTTAGGGGATCGAATTCCACGGAAATATACGCTATGAGCACGAGCAATTCACATCCAGCGGAACATCCGTGGCCTTACAGAGTCGTTGCAGACGTGGGGAAATCCATCATTGAAGTTTTGCGCGGACTGGGAAAAATTTCCATCTTTTCCGGGCGTTTCTTCTATTGGGTGGGGCGCCCGCCATTTCGCCTGCGTTTAATTTTTGAGCAGCTCTTTTTTATTGGTAACAAGAGTGTTTTTATTATTGTCCTTTCTGGTTCTTTCACCGGCATGGTCATGGCCTACCAAACCTATTTTGGATTTAAATTAATTAACGTAGATACTTTAGTCGGCCCTGTCGTAGCCATTTCCTTAGCCAAAGAATTAGCACCGGTTTTGACCGGACTGATTGTGGCCGGCCGTGCAGGTTCTGCCATGGCCGCCCAGATTGGAACCATGAAAGTTACCGAGCAAGTTGATGCGCTGGAGGTTATGGGAATTAACTCTCTTCAATACTTGGCGGCTCCGAGAATTATAGCCGGAACACTGGCCTTGCCTCTCTTGTCCATCATCTTTTTATTCGTGGGAAGTGTGGGCGCCTATATTATCGGTACCAAGGCCTTGATGATTGATGAGGCCCTTTTTTATTCTAAGCTTGGTGAATTCATGTACCTGGAGGATATGCTCCAAGGGGTGATTAAGGCATTCTTTTTTGGTTTTGTCGTTTCCACCATTGGCACATATTTTGGGTTTGAAGTCACGGAGGGAGCGGAAGGCGTAGGCCGAGGCACCAATCAAGCTGTCGTATGGGGAATGATTTTTGTCTTGGTTCTCGATTACTTCTTAACCAGCTTTTTGATCAGGATTTTGTAATGCCCGATGATATTATTATTCAATTTGAGGGTGTCACCAAAAGATATGGCGAGCATGTTATTCTTTCCAATTTAAATTTTTCAATTCATAAGAATAAAATTACTACGATTTTGGGTTTTTCCGGTGCTGGGAAGTCGACACTGATGAAACTTATTTTAGGTTTGGTTCATCCGACAGAGGGAACGGTATATGTACTTGGGCAGGATTTATCTAAGCTAGGTGATTATCCGCTGAGAGAATTTCGCCGTAATTTTGGCATGGTTTTTCAATATGCCGCTCTTTTTGATGCCATGACGGCCTATCAAAATGTCGAGTTTCCTTTGAAAGAATTTACCAATTTAAGGCCTTCTGAGCGTGATCACAAAGTCAGACATCTCTTAACTTCAGTAGGCATTGATGATTTTGGAATGAAAAAGTTACCTTCGGAACTATCCGGTGGTATGAGAAAGCGCGTGGGGTTGGCCCGTGCGTTGGCATTGTCGCCCGCCATAATGCTCTATGATGAGCCCACCACCGGATTGGACCCCATTACAAGTAAAATGGTCAATGATTTGATTGTAGAGACCGCCGATGCTCATAAAGACAGAGGCCTCACCTCGGTTATAATTTCTCACGATATTAAGGCAACTTTAAAGATTTCCGACTTCATTGCCTTTTTAGACCGTGGTAGAATTGTAGAGTATTTGCCGGCCAAGGATTTTGTGAATTCCAACCATCCGTTGGTACAGGAGTTCGTGCATTTATGAAACGAGTCGTACGATATGAATGAGTTCAAAGTTGGTTTGTTGGCCCTTCTGGCAATGACTGCCGTGGTTTTCATGTCATTGAAGATAACTTCCAACCAATCGGGTTTCGGTAACTATAAAAAGTTTAAAACAATCGTCAAAGATGCATCTGGAATTTTTCCTAAAACACCCATTAAGGTTGCCGGGATCAATGCCGGTCGGATTGAGGAAATAGAACTTGAAAATAACGCAGCCTTGATTACTTTTGAAGTTTTAACCAAGGTCGTTATTACCAAGGGCTCTAAGCTTAAAATTAAAACTGTCGGTTTCTTAGGCGATAAGTATTTGGAAATTGTCATTGTTGAGAATGCTGAACCGCTTGCCGAAAATGCTTTCATCGAAGCTGAGGAAGGTGCCGGCATTGAAAAGCTAATGAAAGATGCTTCAGAGGTTGTCGCTGATGTGAAAAAGATCACCACCAGCCTAAAGGAAAGTTTGGCTCCAGAGGGTAAAGAGGCACCGATAACAAAAATTCTTAATGACGTCAAAGAGCTGACTGGCAATGCCAAGACTGTTACCGAGACCTTAAAGCGCGTCATCACTGGCAATGAGGAGCAGCTAAAAAAACTCATTGGCAACTTAGAGAAGTTTTCTCAACAGATTCGTGATGAGTCGGATAAAACCAAGGACAAAAGTCTCGCCTCAGAGTTGAAAGATATTTTAGAAAATACCAAAAATGCCACGAAAGACCTCAAGGAGCTCATGGCAGATATTAGGAGAGGCAAGGGAAGCATCGGGAAATTTTTAGTTGAAGATGAAATTGCAGATAAGGTCAGCCAGACGCTTTCCAGCGTGAATCGTCTGGTTAATAACTTTAACTCAATTCGTACGGAAGTGAATGCTTTCACCGGTATCAACTCTCAATATGGAGCCGATACGCGGGCCCAGGTTCGGATCTTTCCATCGCCGGAGCGCTTTTACTTATTGGGTCTTTCGACTTCTGAGTTTGGGCCAGAAAATGAGCGACATACGACAGTTACACAGGACAGTGTCGTAACCCGTCGAATTGAAAATTACCGTGATAAAAATACCTATCGGTTCGATATTCAAATGGGGCGCAGGATTCAAAACTTTTTTTTCCGCGGCGGCCTGATCGAATCTACCGGGGGGGTTGGAGTTGATTATTTAGTTCAGCGATGGGGCACCTCGTTTACCGCCGAATTATTTGATTACCGGGAAGGACATGGACCAAACGTGCGCCTTGCTTCCGAAATGCGATTATGGAATATCTTTTATATGAAGGTTATGATGGAGGATCTCATCATAAGTACGAGTCGCAGTGTTAGCGCACTTGTCGGCCTTAAGTTTAATGATGAAGATCTTCGTAATTTGATCGGATTTTTCCTTTAGGGAACGCCATGGATAAAAATTGGCTTATTAGAACAAGACAAAAACAGATATTAGGCCCTATTGGGCGCGATAAACTTTTGGAGTTGCTGTCCAAAAATTTGCTGGCCCAGGACGATGAGATTTGTTCCGGTAATGGTCACTGGTTTTATGTAAAAGAAAAATTACTCATGGAGAAGTATATTTACGAAGGTCAAAAGCAATCGTTTAATCCAATTTCTGAAGCCAAAGACGTTCTTAATATAGGCGGCACCAATCACGGAAATCATGCAAGTCAGACGGACGCGGAGACGCCAAATTCTTCGTTAGATTCAACAGTGGTATTGAAAATGCCGCCTGTCTCTCCTAAGCTCCCTGAGCGAAGGGCAAAGCCAGTTTCCACAGCTCGCGTATCAGAAAGCGAAGAGCAGGATCAGTTTCCCGTGAGCACCGATTTGGAATATCCGGTGGTCAATGAGGTACCAGAAATCACCTCTCCGCCTAATTCGGATACGAAACAGGGGCTCCATGAAGATGGCAATAAACACCCTGGAACGGCAGGAACAAAAAAAAAAATAAAAACTGACCCAGCCATTTTGCTCAAAGGGAGTCATTCATCAGAAGATAAAACAGATGAAATTCCACACGAATTCCCCAAAACACGCAGCGATAATTACCTCTTCTATATTTTAATTGTCCTAGGAATTGTAGTCCTCGTGGTCGTTTTCTATTATCGGAAGATACTCAACAGACCATTGCCTTTTTTAAGTGATGCTTCTGCGCAAGAATTCGTTCTCGATGTTCAAAAAAAAAAGTTGCTAACCAGCTTTTCTTTGAAATCACAACTGGGTGACATCTCTTTTTCTCAAAATATCTTTGGCTTGCGGCCCGATACTCATGCCGTACGACCCAAAGAGTGTCCAGCGAAGCCGTGGACTTCCCTTGATTCCTTTTATGTCCTCTTGGCGCAAAACAAAAAGGAATGGGCCGACTGGTGTCTGAAATGTCGAGCACAGCTTGGTGCAGAAACAAAAATTTTCGAGTTGCTTACCATGTCCATGGCCTACGACCCCAAAAAGGAAATAGGCGAGCAAGTAAAGCGTTGGGGATATGATATCAGCGGTCTTGAGATTGCGTTGAAGGCCATAGATGATCATGCCAGAGCTAGCTCTGAAATAATGCTTGCCGTTGGTCAATTAATAGAATCACTTTCAATTCAAGAGGAACAAAAATTACAACCACAATCTCTAAGTTTATGGCAAAAGAGGATAAGCCGGATTGAGAATGAAAATGTGCTAGTCCCGCTCATGTCTAGTATCTTGGCGATTCGCCATCACAATAGAGGTATGGCACAAAAATTATATCAGCAGATTTTTACCCTGGGACCTTGGGATATTCTAACTCGCCCCCATTTCTACTCTCGTGGGCAGATTGAAGTGTTGTATGATAATCTAAACAAGCTTTTGACATATACTAAGCTGCATTCCTTGGACCAATTCTATTCCAATATTCTTTTCCATCACTTGGCTTTTTTAGATGGTGATGTCCTCTCAAAGTTTTTACTGGATAATGCACGTCCGCTCTCCTTGTTGGATATTCGCAGTTACACAAATTCATTTGTAGATTCAAAGGTTGACCCTATTTTATGGTTTGACTTCCTTTATCGTCGCAGCACGGAGAATGAATTGAATAACTTTCTATCTTTCCTCGTTCGGAGAGATAATGAGATTGTCGATTACACTGCGGCATGGGGGCTCTTCGTTCTCCATGATAATGGACGACAATTTCTCAATGAGAAATACAACATTCTAGTCGAGGCGTTATGGCAAAGTTCTTCCTGGGGAAAAAGAGCTCTGGCACTGAAGGCGTTTGAAAAAAATCCCTCATTGCAACGGGAGATATCCGAAAATAATCAAGAGTTAACTCAACCACTCTTTGAGTTGAAGCGACGTTTTTTTAGACAGCTGATTGAAAGTGGACGAGGGATTTTCTATGCGCTATATAATCTCTATAAATTAGGTGATATGGACGAAAAACTCTTGGTACTCTTACTGCTACGGTAATTATGAATATATATATCTATCCCACAGATACGGTATGGGGGCTGGGTTCCTCGATTCATGACCATGAGGCCCATCTTAGAATCTGTGAGATAAAAAAAACTCCCGCGAATAAGCCGGTGTCGGTGTTGATGGCCAAGCTATCTGACGTGCAAGAATATTTTAATTTACCTGCCACAACTAATCTTGAACTGCTGAGAGAGATATTCCAGTTGGAAGCGACTTTAGGCCTTCCGTTAAAATGGATGCATAAAAAAATTCCGGATTACATTTTCGCTGGCAGTTCGTGGATTGGAGTGCGTTGTCTCGAGCGGCCGTCAGTTCAAGAGTTAATGAAGATGGCTTCGGCACCCGTGACAACCACAAGTCTTAACTATTCTGGGGAGGCCCCGATCACCTCAGAAGTGTTGGCGCGAGAATTTTCAAAAAGAATTAAACACTGTACCGTGATTCCACCTTCACTTACGGACCCGCCCATGAGCGGACAGTCCTCTTGTCTTATCTGCTTTGAGGAGACCGGGGGCTTTAAGCTTATTCGTTCTGGGCGATATAGTGAACGACTGCAAAACTTGGCGAAGCGATTGTTCTAGGATTGCTTTGACTGGATAATCAGGGAGATGAGCAGCTCTTTCACGTCCGCTTCAATAATGTCATCATTTTCGCTATTGGTAAGGATACTTTCCGCTTCCTCCCTCATCCTTTTATAGTGAGGAGAATGAGGGTGGTAGCGTTGAAAATTTTCTTTGGTCATTGTGGATGTGACTGAAGACTTTTCCGGCCCTTTCAGAAGCGTTTCACGAAGCCGCTGGAGCTCACCCGGTCCGGTCATGAATTTAATGTTTTTTAAGCTAGTTGCGATGGCGGGGAATAGATTCTTGATCTTCCCTCTTAGTTCCTGCTCCAGCATGGCCAGTTCTTTGGACCAGGCAGGGTGTGAGCAAAGAATGGTAAGCGTTCCACCTGTAAATTTAAGGGGTAGGCTATGGTTAGCGGCGCTTGCCCCGACAATCTTTTCCCAGCTTCTAATGAGCATAAGAAAATCAAAAAGTTGGCCTCCATCAGAATTTGTTTTGCTCCGTGCTGTTCTTTGCCCGGTTTTGCGAAAAGAATCCGGAAGCTCATTAGGAGCTTGTAGAAAATCACTCAGCTTTCTGTGTTGAAATTTGGCCATCTTGCTCAGAGATATATTCCCTTTGTCCTGCATTAATTGATAGTATGTGACTCTATGAAAGAAAAGGGCTTTCTTCACAAATTAATTTTTTTTTCTGTCGCCGTTGGATTACTCGGATGCACTGGATATCGCCCCGTGCAGGCCAAGAACCCCTTGTACTATTACGGTATTACTTCTGTATCGGTGCCGCAGTTTATTAATAAATCAATTATTCCTTCTATCTCCGGCCCCCTCACTAAATCAATTTTTCTCGTTCTTGCTCAATATCCAGGCTTGACTGTCTATGCTGGAGAAAATTCAAATGCCGATGCGATACTCATCGGTGTTATTGAATCTAAGGATCATCGCGAGAAGGTCTTCAACCATGGAATTAGCCGGCACTTCATTGATGATGACAGTTCATTAAAACAATCCATCGGTAACAGACCAGGATTTTACGTCAATAGTGAATCGGCCTATGCTGTTTATCTCCGCCTGATTTTAATAAAAAATCCTGATTGGCAATCCTTGGCTTTGGCCCAGTCAGATTTGAGCAGTCAGCTCTTGTCTTCACCACAGATAATTTTAAATGAATCTTTGGCCTTGCAGGGTTCGTACAGTCATGCTTTAGACAGTAATACCGGCCCCGACGATGGGGGGGTGACGAATTTCACCAAGACTAAGGGGATTTACGATCAATCACTTCAATCCATTGGACAAACGGCTGCCGATTGGTTTCGGGGTGTGGTTATGAACGCCTTTTAAATGAGCAAGCATAGACATGGAAGCTAAAACAGAATGGCCCCCCTGGGAATTTTATAAAGTTTATACTCATCCTTTTGTGGGTAAGGGCGAGGGATTACATCTCTTCTCTTTTCCTGACTCGCATTTGGAGAGAGTTCTCTTTTATCGCAAGTATTCAACTCATTCGACACAGCGTTCTTTTCGCCTCGTTCATGGCCAGGATCTAACGATCAGCTGGATTGACGAGAATTGGGATGGAATGGACCTCTTTGGGACAAATGATGTATTTTTTGTGCTCCTACCTGAGTTGGCTTCTGAGGAAGTTAAAAAGTATATTAAACAGCACGGTGCTTTCAGCAAAACCATCATAATGTCGTTTACGGCAGAGCATGACTGGTTTCTCGAATTGAAAAAAATAGCGGCTTCAGCTGTATTAGTGCGTGCGCCTAAGTTTTGGGAGGGGCATCAGCTTTTAGAGCTTCTCATGCTGTTCTATGACCTTGAGCTTACGTACGAAGCCGAGCAGTTCATCCTTGAATCACTCCCTTTTGAAACTGGCCCCTTGATGGCCCAGCTCAATTTGATAAAAATCCATTTTCCCAAAGAGGGGCATGTTTTATCACAAAAAGATATTGAAGCTCTCGTCTCACGTCAGAAATTGGATTTTTTCAATCTCGCCACTGATTTTGGCAAAAAGCACATGGACCAATTTTACGGCAAACTTGTGAACTATGACGGAGATTTTGAGGATTTTTTTCGTTTTATGGAAGGGCATCTATTGAAGTTGTATGATCCTTCTTATGCCCAAAAGAAAGGGCGTCCCAGTAAATATGATAAGGAAATTATTGATCACTCTCGCTTTTGGAAGCGCCAGGATATCTTGGAGAATCTTCTTTTTTTTGGTGATTTATGGATTCGAACCAAGGGCCATGATCCCTCAGTTTTAGATTCCTTGAGGTTATGTTATTTGAAGTCCTTGTAGGTAAAATAAAAAAAGGCCCCCAACAGGGCCTTTTTCTTTATATCCGGTATTCCTCCAATTCTGGAGAGAAAATCTATTTCAAAGAGGTGACTTGTGCAGATAGCCGTGAAACATGTCGACCTGCAGTTGTGCGCTTAATGATGCCAATTTTCGCCAATCGATCAATAAGGGATTGGGCCTTCACTAAAAGACCTTTGGCCAGTGTCTTGTCTTTTGATTCCAATGCCAGGCGAACCTTTTTCACTGCAGTTGTTACTTCTGCCTTGCGACTTCTGTTACGTTCCTGACGCTTTGTGTTTTGTCTTGCACGTTTAACAGCACTTTTATGATTGGCCACGTTATTCTCCTTATCAGAAACCTTTTATCAGGGTCGATTATTTATGACAAAAAAAATGTGATGGCAAGAATAAACTCCTTTTAAGCCAGTTTAATTCTTGCTCTAGAGTTGACCACAAGGGCCTCTTCAGGGGAGTATTACCTCCGAATTTTCCGTGGTTATAGCTTGGGGTTATCTATGCAAAATGTGCGTATGGTAGGTGTTTTGGGGGCCGGTCAGATGGGGCGTGGAATCGCCCAGGTGGGGGCCCAAAGTGGTCTGGTGATTAAGCTTTATGATGTTTCTGATAATTATCTTAAGTCCGGGGTCCAATTTATCAAGGATCAGCTATTAAAAGGCGCAGAAAAGGGCAAATGGACGAAAGAGGTGGCCCTTCAGTCTTTTGAACTGATTCAACCCACCCTGAAGCTCGATGATCTAGCGGATGCCGATGTGGTGATAGAGGCCGCTACTGAAAATAAACAGATTAAATTTCAGATTTTTAGGGACATCGATCGGGTCACCAAGCCTTCTTGCCTCTTGGCCACGAATACTTCTTCAATTTCAATCACAGAAATTGCCAGTGTGACCAAGCGTCCAAGTCAGGTGGCGGGCATGCATTTTATGAATCCCGTCCCGGTGATGAAATTAATTGAGGGTATTCGTGGACTTGAGACCAGCGATGCAACTTTTGCGACCATTGAGCAGTTGGCGCAAAAGATGGGGAAGACGTTTGTAAAAGTGAACGATGTCGCGGGATTTGCCGTGAATCGTATTCTCATGCCCATGATCAATGAAGCTGTTTACGTCCTGTCTGAAGGAATTGCCAGCGTGGAGGATATTGATACCGCCATGAAGTTGGGAACCAATCAGCCCATGGGGCCTTTGACCCTGGCAGACTTTATTGGACTGGATACCTGCTTGGCCATCATGGAGGTTTTGCATGAAGGGCTGGGGGATACCAAATACCGTCCCTGTCCACTCTTGAAAAAATACGTGGCCGCCGGGCGTTTGGGTAAGAAATCAGGTAGGGGTTTTTATGTTTACTCCTGATGATCTGCAGAATCTTAAATTTCAGGTCGAGGATGGGATTGGCACGATCACCATTAACCGTCCGGATCGTTTTAATGCCCTCAACCGTCTGGTCTTAAGTGAGTTAAAAAATCTTTTAGAATACATCAATAACACCTATACCCATGAAACCCTCCGTGGAATTTTGCTCACGGGTGAGGGGGAGAAGGCCTTTATCGCCGGTGCGGATATAAAAGAAATGTCCAGAATGGATACAAACCAGGCCGTTGAATTTGGCCGCCTGGGCCAGAGTGTGACTTTCTTAATGGAAAAGCTGCCCTTTGTGGTTATCGCGCTGGTAAATGGGCATGCCCTCGGAGGTGGACTGGAAATGGCGATGAGTTGCGACTTTATCTTCGCGACTCAAAATGCCACCTTTGGCGCCCCCGAGGTAAAATTGGGCCTCATTCCTGGTTTTGGGGGGACTCAAAGACTTGCCAAAATCCTGGGGAGAAATCGGGCCAAGGAATTAATTTATTCCGGGCGTAGTATGGGTGCTGCCGAGATGCAGGAAATCGGCTTAGTCCTGCGTGTCTATGAGTCAAAGTTGGCCATGGTGAATGCTGCCAAAGAATGGCTGAATTCCACAGCCGGCAATTCCCTTTACGCAATTGGAAAAGCCAAGCAAGTTATGAACGCAGGCAACGACCTGCCACTTGCCGAAGGACTCAACCATGAGCTATCCGAGTTTAGCGCCATTTTCGCCTCTCAGGATATGCGGGAAGGGACGCGAGCATTTTTAGAAAAACGCCCACCGAAGTTTGTAGGCAAATAACATAGAGGAATTATTATGTCGTATAGTGAACACCACCAGGCCATTCGCGATATGGCCGCCAAGTTTTCTAATGTCGAACTCGCACCCAGGGCCCATGACATTGATAAAGAGGGCCGCATCCCGAAAGAGGTTCTCGGGAAGTTGGCCGAGAATGGATTTTTAGGCATTTTTGTTCCGGAAGCTTACGGCGGTGCCGGAATGGACTATGTCTCCTATTCTATTTTGGTGGAAGAGCTTTCACGCGGCTGTGCTTCCACAGGGGTGCTGGTTTCTGCCCACGCTTCTTTGGCCACCTGGCCTATTATGTATTTTGGCACGGACGCACAGAAGGCCAAGTATCTTCCTAAACTTGCCAGTGGTGAAATGATTGGTTGTTTTTGCTTGAGTGAACCCAATGCCGGTTCAGATGCGGGGGCCTTGACAACAGTGGCGGAAGATAAGGGCGACCATTACGTCATCCGTGGGATGAAAAACTGGATCACCAATGGCCGGGAGGCCGGTCTGGCGATTGTCTTCGCCAAAACGCGAAAAACTGAAAATCATAAGGGGATTTCTGCCTTTATTGTGGAGACCAATTCTCCGGGATTTAGTGTCATTAAAGTGGAAGACAAGTTAGGCATAAAAGGTTCCTCGACTGCCCAATTGGCCTTTGATGACGTAAAAGTCCCCAAATCCAATTTATTGGGTCAATTGGAGCAAGGTTTTAAAATTGCCTTGGCCACCCTTGATGGGGGACGTTTGGGTATTGCTTCTCAGGCCCTGGGTATTGGGGAGGCCGCTTTTCGCTATGCTAAGAGCTATGCCAAAGAGCGAGTGCAGTTTGGGGCCCCAATCGCCAATCTGCAGGCCATCCAGTTTATGCTGGCCGATATGAGTACGAAATTGGCAGCCTCTCGACTGCTCATTTTGGATGGGAGCTTGAAGAAGGATCAGGGCAAGTCTTATACCAAAGAGGGGGCCCAAGCCAAACTATTTGCCTCCGAAGCGGCCATGTGGATCTCGACCAAGGCCATTCAAATCTGCGGTGGAAACGGATACACCAAAGAATACCCCGTAGAACGGCATTTTAGGGATGCCAAGATCACAGAAATTTATGAGGGCACAAGTGAAATCCAACGTCTCGTGATCGCTGCCACTGAGCTAAAGTCATAAGATGTGGCCATTGTCGAACAAGGCCTGTGATGTTAGGTTAGCCCGGTGCCTTCAAGTGAGGGTTGCCCATGATTAAAAAGATTTTGGAGAGTCTCCGTATGTCTAAGAAAAAAGAAGTAAAGAAAGAAGCTAAGAAAGACTCAAAGAAAGAGCCAAAGAAGGCGCTTAAAGTCGATACCAAAAAGGAGAGCAAGAAAGAGGCAAAAGTTGTGGCCAAAAAGGTCGCAAAGCCCGCTCCTAAAAAAGAATTGGATAAAAGTACCATTAAGAAGGTTGCTCCTGCGTCTAAGGAAAAAGATAAAAAAGACACAAAAAAGAAGCCGGCAGTCGAGGTCAAGGCCAAAAAGACAGAACCTCTCAAGGAAACTCCTAAGAAAGGCAAAAAAGAGGAGCAAAAGATTCTCGAAGCTAAAAAGGAATCCCCCAAAAAGGAAGGAAAGAAGGTCGATGAGACCGCTGAAAAAACTTCCAAGAAGTCCAAAGATAAGGATAAAGATAAAGAAACAAAAAAGGCCGGCAAAAAAGGGGCTGAAATCGTCAGTGACGCCAAAGCGAGTGAGGGCGGAGAAGAGGATGAAGAAGGAACTCCCAGTAAATCCAAGGAGAGTGAAGATGACTTTTTCGGCGACGACGACTCGGAGTTTGGCGGAGAAGGGGACTTTGGACCTAAATTTGAATTTGAAGAGGAAATAGAAAAGGAATTGGCGAAGCCCAGAAAACGCGACAAGTCCTACGATGATTTTAAGGATGCAATTTCGGATGAAGTTGTTGCCTTGGCTGAAGATTTTCCCCTGAAAGATATTATTGAAACTCTGAAAAATGTGAATTTTTTTAGTGCCAAGACAGATGAATGTCTGGAAAAGGGCTGTGACAATCCGGCCACAACCCTTGGCTACTGTCGTTATCACTACATCACCAACTGGAAGGATGTTAAAAAGAAGCAGACCATTTTGAAAGAAGGAAAACTGCAGGAGTTTATCGAAGATCTGGTAAAAAAATATCCTGCAAAATATTTAGAAGCTATTATTTCTGATCTCAATGATGAGAAATCTTTTCTTGGCGTTCTCAAGGAAATGGATATTGATGCCGACGACGATGATGCGTTTGATGATGTGGAAGAAGATGTGGTCGAGGACGAACAAGATATCGCCTTTGAGACGCGTCCAGTTAAAATTCAATATACTGAAGAATAGTTACTCGTTCTTGATTACAGCGGAAAATCATCACCAAGCAAGGCGTTGGCTTTTTGAGTCAGGGTGAGATTTTCACGAGAGATCTTGTAGAAAAATTTTAAATTGCGCAATTCACCTTCTTGCCAGGTGACATCATATTCCATCGCTGATTCATTGGCGAAAAATTGATCAAAGAAAATTTCCGCTGAATCAACTAGTTTATCCATCAAGGCGAGCGGGTCTGTTTCGGCCGTGAGGTCGGCAGAAATGATATAGGTCGTTGGAAGATGAGTGGACGATTCTGCGTCGATATTCGACACCAGGCAGAGACCAAAGCAGAGCTCATTCGGATATAGCTCAGTAAACAGATCAAATTTTCTGCGCGTATGGGTAAGATCAGAAGCGTATTGCTCTTGGAGCACAAGTTGAAATTTATCCGTCCATTCAGTCGGAAGTGATTGAGGGTGTTCTTTGGTTCTCAGGTAACGTGAAAGCATAAATCTCCTCTCGTCGGGATGGAGCCACCTGTATATAATTAATATGGTTTTCTGGGAAGACTCTACTCTTTTAACTTGGAGGAATTATGTCGGTATATATTTTAAATGGGGCACGAACAGCAGTTGGCAGTTTTATGGGGGGGCTTTCCACCATAAGAGCTTCGGAGCTAGGTGCCGCGGCAATTAAGGATGCCTTGAATCGCGCCGAAATAGACGGGGCCAAAATTGATCAGGTTTATATGGGATTAGTGGTGGCCGCCGGTGCGGGACAAGCACCTGCACGGCAAGCAACCATTTTCGCCGGTCTCGGTGAAGATGTTCCAGCGGTGACGGTGAACAAGGTATGTGGCTCGGGTCTCATGAGTATTATTCTGGGGGCCCAGAGCATCCTGGCGGGAGATTCGAAAACGGTTGTGGCGGGCGGCATGGAAAATATGTCCTTGAGCCCCCATCTTCTGTATACCCGCGTTCCTTCTAAGTTTGGCAATGTGGAGATGCGGGATTCGATGCTTTGGGATGGGCTTTGGGATGTCTATACAGACCGCGCCATGGGGGACTGTGCGGAAGAGTGTGCCAAGAAATTTAACATTACCCGGCAGAGTCAAGATGAGTACGCCATTAGCTCTTTTAAGCGCGCCCAAGCTGCCGTGACAGATGGGACTTTTAAGAAAGAAATTGTACCCGTAATAAAAAAGGAAAAAGGTAAGGATATTGTCATCGAAACTGACGAGGGCCCCTTTAAGGCCAATTTTGAGAAAATTCCTGCCTTGAAACCGGCCTTTCTGAAGGACGGTACGATTACCGCAGCCAATGCCTCCACTATCAATGATGGCGCTGCCGCCGTAGTTCTGGGCGATGAAAGCTATAAAGCGAAGGCCCGATTCAAAATTGTGGCCTACGCCTTTCACGCTCAAAATCCAACTTGGTTTACGACTGCGCCAATTATGGCCATGAAGAAATGTAGCGAGAAGGCCAAAATCCCACTCGAAAAAATCGGCCTTTTTGAAATTAATGAAGCTTTTGCACTAGTTGCGATGAGCGCAATCAAAGAATTACAATTAGATAGGGAACGAGTGAATATTTACGGAAGTGGCATTTCACTCGGGCATCCAATTGGCGCCACAGGGACAAGGATCGTGGTAACTTTGATGAATGCTCTTGAGCAAAAAAGAGAACGGTATGGCATGGCTTCTCTCTGCATTGGTGGCGGTGAGGCCCTGGCCATGATTATTGAGAGATTAGGATGAGCAATTTACCCACTGGGACAGGCGGTGCAGCGGCGGCTAAACCGGCGGCGCAACAGACTGGTAAGTCTGGCATCAGAACGTTAAAACCTGGGGAAGTTGTTTTTAATGAAAAAGACGTTGCGGATTCGCTCTACATTATACAAAAAGGCCAGATCAGACTCTATCTTCCGAAGGGCCGTGGATTCGTGGAAATCGGAATTTTGCGGACGGGAGAGGTGATTGGTGAGATGGCCTTTTTTGATGAGAAGGCCCGTCGCCGAAGTTGTTCTGCCGCTGCCATCGTCACGACTGAAGTCGTGGAAATTTCTTTTAATGCTTTTGGCAAAACGATGTCCGGCCTCAACCCCTGGTTTAAAACCATCGTGTATACCTTGGCAGAGCGTCTCCGGAAAACTAATGACAAAGTAAAGCAACTGGAAAGTAATTCAGTGGGCTTGGGCGTGGGTGGTAAAGTTGCCGATTATAAATTCTTTCATAGCATTGATGTCATTAAGATTTTATCGCTTCTTTACCTGACCTTTAAAACCCATGCGGAAGTGAAAGATGGCAAGGCGGAAGTGCATCAGGATAAATTTCGTTTTTATCTTTTGGATGTTTTTAACGTCAAAGAAATTATCTGGGAAGAACTTAAGATCATCATCGAAGGTCAAGGCCTTCTACAAATGAAAAATGATGCCGATGGATTTCCCAAGATTATGGTCGCCCCGAGCTTTGATATGTTCCGAACGCTCATGGTCTTTTTTAATACTCAGAGGCAGCTTGATGACACTAAACGCATGAAAATTTCTCCCCGATGTGAAATTTTCCTGAAGGCGATTCTTGATCAGATGAAGACGGCGACGATTACTGATGGACAGGGCGTGGCCAATTTGTCTCTTATTCTAGAGGATTTTAAGGCCACTAAAATGAATATCACCGAGGAAGATCTGGCTGACGCTCATACCTCAGGTTTTACCGGAGATATCTTGGTGGGAACAGGCAATGCACTTTCTACCAAGGTCGCTTACGCTAAATTGGAAAAGTCCTATCTGGGTATCAAGATGATGAATGCTATAGAAAAAGTTAACGAGAAGAAGGCAGGACATCAGCCAGGTTAGTTGCCCGCAGGATCATAGACCGCATTCACGACGGCCCCACTTTTATAAATCGCCGAACCATGCATCTTCAGAAAATAGGCATTGGTGCGAATGTCTGCAGGCAAAACTTCCTGGTAGGGATCTTGCGGAAAATTAGGCCCCTGAATGCGTAGATTCTGCGAGGCCTTGGCTCCAATGTATTCCCAGCCATCGACATCCGACTGAGGAATTGAACGGCCGTCAATGGTGACTCGAATGGAACTCTCAATTGGTTTAGAGGAGAGCGCGACGTAACCATAGTTATAGGTGGGAGAAACTGTGGTGATAAGCAGACATTCCGGATAGGTGACACGGGCATTGCCATAAAGTTCAATCATGTGTCCCGTGAAGGCCTCACCCGGTGAAGGTGCATATCGCATATTTTGCTCCGTCAAATAGCCTGCATATCTCCAGCCGGCTCCTTGATTTGGACCAGAGACCTCAAAAAATTCATCGCCGTTGGCCTTCTGTACCCGGAGCTTATTGGGGTCAAAAGTTAAAGGTGACTGAACCGCCGAGATCGGCCAGAAATTATATTGATGAGAAATCACGGTATCTTGAATGGAGTTGTTGACTCCGTCAAAGAGATGCAAAAAGTCGCTGGTACAGATATCGTAGCTATCAGGAGTCGAGTCGCCGGTTTGATCGTACGGTAGTTTGCGCAGATCGCCCGCGGGGAAAGGTGCTGAGTAGAGCTGTTTGGACATTTCGGTATAACTTCCTCCCTGGAGCCAGCCCACGCGGCATTGAGAGGTATGAGGGACGAGAGAAATAAAGCGCAGTTGAGTCGAACGCAGCACGGTGTTCCTCAAATTCAAAAGTTGATTTTTGATATTAAGGATGTATTGATTTGTGGAGACGGGATCGTAATAACCGTTGGTATCGACCTTGTAATCATTCCCGTTCGACATCAAGACGACGATGGTATAGGCGTCTTGGCGAAAGATACCGTTTGTGATGTTTGCATAAATCATGTCATAGGATCTTTGGAGACCTTTCTCATTGGCATTGGCAGTTACGGTGAAGTTGTTGAGGAGGCTTGCTGCTTGACTCTTTTCTGCGCGAATATTGATCGCCGATTGACCAAGGCCAAAAATTGAAGTTGTGATCAGGTAGGCTACGTCATTAACCGCACTGCCCGGCTGAGGAACGAGAGGGGCCATTAAAATATGAAAATCAAATCGGTCGGAGATGTAGTTGATCGTGTTGGTCAAGGCCTGCTTTGTTTCATCTGTCACTAAATATTGCGAGCTGGTGTTGTCCCACAGAAAGAGGAAATCAACGCGTGGTTTAATAAGAGTGAACTGGGAGCAGACAGTGGCGTTATTGGAAAAGGTAAGTGGGGCGCTGAAGGAGTCTTGTGATTTTTTGGCCATGAACTCTTCTTTGGCGCAACTCACAAGTCCTAGCGTAAGCATGAGTACTGCAATTAAGCCTGCATGTTGAGTTCGATAATTTTGCAAAAACATTGAGATTACATCCTCTCTACTGCCTAGGTCTTTTCGGAGGGCCAAGCTAAAAACTTAATGAAAAGAGCGCTCGAGTAAAAAGGTGCGGCAAAAAAAGACAGTGGGGACGCCTTTACTTTCATACGGTTATAATATCATAGGGTTAAACATTATTTTGGCAGGTTTTTTTATGGATGGTTGGTATTACGTTATCGGTCAGGATAGAAAAGGTCCCGTGTCTTTTGAGGAAATTATGGCACTGGTGAGTAGTGGATCGCTCGTGCCAGATTCTTATGTTTGGCGCAAAGGTCTTGAGGGGTGGAAAAAAATGAAGGAGCTGTCGGAGTTTTCAGCTGATCGCTCCAATCAGACTCCCGAACCTATCGCGCCCTCTATTCCACCAACCATTAAGCCGACGCAAAAGTTTGATTGGCATAAAGTGGATAGCGGAAGGAAAATTTTTACAATAAGGATTGGGCCGGATCGTGGACAGGAAACGGAAGAATATGGGCCGTTTTCGCTGGAAGCAGTTAAATCATTGCTCAATGAAAATAGAATCAATGGTAAATCCCTAATTTTCGCTCCAGGAATGGAGCAATGGGTTTTTATCACTGATACACCATTGTTTGAGATGACTGGCGGAAAAAAGAATTTGCCGCCGATCATTGCTCCTGAAGAGCGCCGGAAATATGTGCGACGTCCCTTCGTGGCGCGGTTGCTGTTCCACAATAATGAGGAAGTCTATGAAGGTATCTGTCGTGACATCTCTATTGGCGGACTTCAAGTTCTTGTGGCCGATTATCCCGTCGCCAAAGGGGATGCAATTCAGTTAAATGTCCACCCGGATAATTCCTCATTTTCCTTTGTGGCGAAAGGTAAAGTCGTGAGAGTTTTGGAAGGCCGAAGAGGTTTTTCAATTCGATTTGAGGGGTTGAATGCTGAAGCGCAGGCTTCCATTCTAAAATATGTAGAGAATGATGAATGATGGGAGATATGGGAAATCTGACGGAGAGTGAACGAACCACCGTATTAAGCGATGGAGCTATGGGGTTGTCTCTGCCAGCTGGCTGGCGTACCAGAGTAACAGCACTGCGGTCATTTAATTCGAAGGATAGCTGTCACGTCAAAAAGATTACCTACGGGGCTGATTCCGATCAGCGCTCCAGCAGCATACAAGTTTTTTTTATTCATGATATTTTTGAGCACCATATGCGGTGGTATCCTCTTATCGAAAGCTTGGTGCAAGACTGGACCGAAAACTCGCAGCTAGTGTTGCATGATCTAAAAGGTCATGGCATGAGTACGGGCACGCGTGCTCATATCGAGGATTTCTCCATCTATTGCAAGGACCTTGCGACACTTATCAATCTGTGCAAAGAATCACGCAATGAAAAGTGCAGAGTAATCTTGATTGGCCAGGGGATGGGTGCGCTCGTCATTCTTAAGGCCATAGAGCAATATCGACATCTCATTGATGCTCACATTGGTGGGCTCATCTTGATTAATCCATCGTTCAAGCTTTCGTTCCAGATTCCTTATTCCCTGCGAGGGGCTTATCGGAACTTTTTGTCCGTACTCTCGAAAGTTAGGCTTGCGAGGCCGTTTTCCGGGCATGATTTATTTTCCATAACGACTGATGCGGAAGACTATAATGCCGATCCTTTGATCCCCAAATTTTTATCCTTGGGGTTGATGGCCCAACTTTTAAAGAGCACTAAAGAAATGCGGCAATTTTCTTATTTTGTCGATGTGCCTTCGCTTTTTCTTTGTGGTAAAAGCGGACCACTTTTTGATCCGGATTCCGCTTTTCTCTTTCATAAGGGAATTCCGAACACGGACTCTCTTTATTTGCAATATCCGGAAGAGAAACATGAGCTTTTATACGGGGAAAAAAAGCAGGAAATTATTATGACGATAAAAAATTGGATTCAGAAAATTGCCGATGCTGTGATTTAATTAGGGGAAGATGTGAATACATTATTTAAGTTTTTGGCCATGATCTTATGTGTGTTGGCGTCGTGCTCACACACAACTGCAAATATGTCTAAGTATGGAAGCTTTGCCCTTCAAGGCGGCATCGTTGGTGGGCGAGAGATTAAGGATAACCTGGCATTTAAGCAAACTTCTCTTTATCAGGAGCTTAATTTACTCATGGATATTATGTCCTTGCGTCTTAATGACATCGCGGGATTTCAGGGATGGATGAGTGAAGAGGAAAAAAAACAAGTCCAGGCCTGCTCGAATCCCGTGCTGCTTCTGGTTTATACCTTAGATGAAACTCGTTTGCGACAATCTCTGGTTACAACGCAGATGCAGGACTTGGGATTTAAAATAATTGGGTTTTCACATTTTCGCGAAAATCTGGTCATGCATCCCGGGTATGTGGAAAATTCTTTAAAAATGTACAAAAGCTATGCCTTTTGTGGTCCAAAAACAATTCCGAGTCCGCTGGTTTTAACTTTTCCGGGATTTGAACCAGTTGAAATCAGGTTGTAAACATAAGTCGACTTATTTCCTAAATTTTCCATAAAGTTTTGTGTCACACTGGCCGAAAAGATTGTCTAGGAGGACCTGTCTTATGGCCGACGGCCAAACAAAAATCGAAAGATTTGGCAGATATTTGATTCTCGATCATTTTGTCGATGGCGGAATGGCGAAAATTTGTCGTGCTCGCTACTTAGGTGAACAGGCAGACAAGATTGTCGCGATCAAGATGGTTCAGGCCCAATTTTCGCAGGATGTGGCATTTAAAACCATGTTCATGGACGAAATCAAGGTCACTTTCGGGTTACTCCACCCTAATATCGTACAAACCTATGATTACGGTAACCACAACGGTCAGCTGTATGTTGCCATGGAATATTGCGATGGCCGCAATCTCAAAGAATATTTGGATAAGCTCCGGGATAGAAAGTTTGTTTTCCCGGTGGAAATTTCCGTTTATATAATCACTCAAGTATGTCAGGCGCTCCATTATGCCCACACCCTGACGGATAAGATGACGGGTAAGGAATTCAGCATCATTCATCGTGATATTTCGCCCCATAATATTATGCTGACCTTTGACGGATCAGTGAAGGTTATTGATTTTGGCATTGCAAAGGCGACAACAAACACCGAAGCCACTCAGGCAGGAACCATCAAAGGTAAATTATCCTATCTCGCACCAGAGTATCTGGAAGGTAAGGAACTCGACGCTCGTTATGATGAGTTTGCCGTTGGAATCACGCTTTGGGAAATGCTCTGTTCTCGGAAAATGTTTAAGGCGCAAAACGATCTGGCGGTTTTAAAGAAGATCCAAGACTGCATTATTGATCCACCGTCTAAAATTAATCCCAATGTACCCAAAGAGTTGGATGAAATTGTCTTAAAGGCGTTATCGAAAGACAGAAATAAGCGTTATGAAAATATGGATCAGATGAATCGCGCGCTTATGAAGTTTTTATATTCGCATTATCCCGATTTCAACGCCACTGACCTTTCATATTTTGCAAAAGAACTTTTTAAAGAAGAAATCAAAAAAGATCGCGAGAAGTTGTTTGAGTTTGGCAAAATTGATCTTAAACCTTTTCTTGATGATCTTAGACGAGAGCAGGCAGGCGGAACAGATTCGGCCACTAATCACGCCGAAGCAAAAGCGGCTGCCGCCGCGCGCGATCATGTCTTGGATTTTGGATTTGCTCAAGGCCAAAGTGGGGCAACTAAAACGACCCCTGCTGGAACGAGAGTCGTTGCAAAAGACGAGCTGATGAAGCGGACAGGTCAAACCAGACAAGTGAAGGTGGCCGAGATTGACAAGAAGAGTGAGCTACAGCTCGGGCAAGCCGTTGTAAAGAAAAAAGTCGTATCGAAATCTTCTCGCACTGCAGACGGTGGCAAGGGAGGAACGACAGTTGGGCAGATCCGCACTCGAACTGGAGCTGTACAGAAGGACGAATCCAAATTTAATATGAAGAGCCTGGCCATGATCGCAGTTGGTGTCGTGGCCATTTTAACTGTTGGATATTTTAAATTTGGAGATCAGTTTTTGTCTCCCAAAGTTTCAAAAGAGGAGAGTCGTCGGCCCTCATCGCAAGAGGGAACTGCTCAGACGGTAGAAAAGGCTGACCAATCTGGGAGTGATGAGTATCGGATAGTCATCAGCAATTTTGAAAAATATGAACAGAAGGCCTTTGTAAACGGACAAGAGGTAGAAGTCTCTATCTTAGGTGAGATCAAACTTAGTACTCCAGGAGAGTATGTCTTGCGAGTACAGACCAAGGGCCAAGAACATTTTGTGAGGAAAGTTAGTGTCGATGCCAATAATTCATCGGTCAAAATTAAAAAACCCGATATGCCCTACGCGGTATTTGGCTACCTCATGAACTCTCGTACATGTGTCAGTGGAAAGCTCTTTCTTACACTTTTTGGCGAGGAAAGGGTCGAGCGACTACCGATCAGTAAGGGCGGAATCCAACTGCCTATTAGAATCGGGCCAGCCGGAGAACCCGTATCCACCGACTATAGTGTCTTTTATCAGAAAGATGGTGAAGATATTCAGCGCAAGCTCACCTTTGCCATCAAATTCGAGAATGATTCTATTGATCTTTGCAATGTGCTCCACCGTCAATCAGAGACTGAATAAATTTCTATTGAAATTCGTAGTAAAGCAAGGCGGCATTTGCCAAGAACATCCCACCCGTAATGGTATAGCAGATAAAATTATAGATCGGACCATTTGAGTGATCGCCCATGACATCAGGGTCGCTGCAAAGATTGGTGATGTAGAGGAGAATGAAGGGTATCAAAATGCCGTTAATCACCTGTGACCAGATCAGGATTTTAAACAGACTGATGTGAGGGATTAAAGTAACTCCCGCTGCTATAATTATTAGAAAGGTAAAGATGGTGAAAAAATTTGGGGCCTCTTTAAAGGATTTATCAACTCCCGATTCCCAGCCCATACCTTCGCAAACATAATAACTTGCCGCCATCGGAAGAAGTGCTGCGGCAAAAAAAGAGGCGTTAAAGAGACCGATGGCAAAGAGAACTGATGAATATTTTCCGGCCAGAGGAGCGAGAGAAATGGCGGCATCTTTGGCGCTTGAAATTGAGATATTATTTTTGAATAAGGTCTCCGCACAGCAAATGATAATGAAAAGTGTGACGATGGACATTGTGATGCAGCCAATAACTACGTCGAGACGAGCATAATTTAAATGTTTAACATCGGTGCCTTTCTCCACGACGGCGGCTTGAACATAAAACTGCATCCATGGGGCGATAGAGGTTCCGATCAGTCCAATGATGAGTGGCATATCTGATTTCGTTAACTCTGAAAGGTTTGGAGTGAATAATGATTTCCCAATAATGTCCCATTCCGGACCAATAATAAAACCCGAGATGATATAGCTGACGTAGACAAAGCATCCAAGAATAAAAATTCTCTCTACCATCTTATAATTTCCCTTGATGACCAAGGGCCAAACAATCAGGGCACAGAGGGGGACGGCAATATATCTGGAAAGACCAAAAATTTCGCTGGCAGAGGCAAGACCCGCAAATTCAGCCGTGATATTTCCCAAATCGGCCATCAGGCACAATCCAAGTGTGTAGAAGGTTACCTTTAAACCATATTTTTCTCGGATGAGATCGGCCAAGCCTTTGCCGGTGACAATGGCCAGTCGAGTCCCCATCTCCTGGATGAAAATGAGGGCAATGGTTATGGGAATGAGAAGCCAGAGAAGACGATAGCCGGTGTGGGCCCCCGCAATGGAGTAAGTTGCGATGCCCCCGGCATCATTATCAATGTTGGCCGTAATCAGGCCAGGACCGATAACGCTGAGGAGTAGCAAGATACGTCTCAAGGTAAGTTTGAATGTGGTTTCTTTGGATTTTACTTCCATTTTTATTTTTCGTCTAGCAGCCAGGGGAGGACGTCGTCAACAGAGATAATTCCCATGAGTATTTGCTTTTGGTCTACGATGGGGACGGTGATTAAATTATATTTACTCATATGTTTGGCCACGTCCCGCCAAGGAGTCGTGGGATGTAAATATTTTAAATCATTTTTGTTCATCACCTCACCGATCTCGATGTCCTCGGTTTGGATAAGTAGCTTGGAGAGTGAAGTGGATCCAATCAGTCGACCTTGGGAATCAATGACAAAGATATCATAGACTGTTTCAAGGTCTTGATGGTGCTCTTGAATCGTTTTAAGAATGTGGGATTTTTTATGTTGAGGGCCGAATTGAAAAATCTCTGTGGACATGAGTCCGCCGGCGACATCCTGGTCGTATTCAAGGAGCTCTTGAATTTCTTCCTGAGTTTGGTTGTCCTCAATATTGGCAATAATCTCATTGGCCTGCTCGTGCTCCATTTCTGAGAGCACATCCACGGCCTCATCAACTCCCATATTTTCGATGATTTTTGCGACTTCTTCCGGGTCTTCATTTTTAAGCAGCTCGATTTGCAGGTCAGATTCGACCTCGCTCAAAGTTGCAGCAGCGAGCTCAGGGGACAGGTTGCTGAATAAAGTTTCGCGGGAATAATTATCTAAGTCCTCCAAGATATCGGCCAAATCTGCAGGGTGCAAATTCTGGATTTCCTCATTTTTTAACCCAAGTCTCACATGTCCATAGATAGATTTTGAGGGAATAGCATGAACAAATTTCCAATTAATGAGCGCTTCTTTTTTCAAATAAAGAGAGTTGGGATGGCACACCTTTAACACCTGATCAACTAGCTTTTCATAGCCAATACGTCGAATCATACTACGCATTCCAATGGCTGCATGGGTAATGCGAAGTTGATTTCCGGCCTTTACAAATTCAATGTCATTAACCCGGACGACTTTTTTCCCCGAGGTATCCACAATCTGACGGTCGAGGATTACCTTCCCCAAAGGTGGGTATTCCACCATGGTATCCTCCCTGCCTTGAGTGGTTGCAGGTGTGGCGGGATTTTCGTTTGCACTTCGGTTGAACTGGTCGGCGACCTGACTGTGCAACAGGCGGCGTGCCGTAATTCGAGGGAGGGTGCGACTACGCCCTAGGGTGAAATCTGCTTTGACCACAATTTTCTTAAGGGAAAATTGCACAATATCAGACCAGTGGACATAAAAGAATTGATCATTCTTCTTGAACTGTACGGCCAAAACGGGGGGGTACATTTCTTCAAAATCGACAAAGAGATCAGAGACTTTGCCGACGAGTAGGTCTTCATTGCTGAAGACCTTAATTCCAATCAGGCTGGAAAAATGGATGTTAATGTCGGAAAGATTCTCGAAAATATTCACTCAGTTTCACCACTTTCTTCGGTGCTTTTCTGTTTAAAGATATTATTTTTCCGCATATTGAGCAGCTTGAGAATGTCGGCGGCGACTTCTTCGAGGGCCTTGTCAGTAACATTGAAAACGGGCCAGCGCTTGTTTTCTTTGAAGATATTATTGGCCCATTCTAGCTCTTCCATGACTTTTGATTGGGTTGCATAATCTCCGGCGTGATCTTGCGCGCCCAGGCGAGAGAGGCGATTTCGTCGAATTTCTAGCAGAGCTTCAGGATCAATGGTGAGACCTATTATTTTTCGCTGATCTACTAAAAATAGATTTTTGGGTAGCGCGGTTCCTTGGACGAGGGGAACATTAACGACCTTCAGGCCATTCATGGACAGAAAGAGTGAAAGCGGTGTTTTAGAAGTTCTGGAAATTCCCACTAAGATGACATCGGCCAGATGGAGAGAGTCAGGATTTCGGCCATCATCATGGTTCAGGGTGAATTCCATAGCGGCAACACGGCCAAAATATTCATCATTAACAGCATGGAGGAGACCTGGTTCGGCCTTGGGTTCCTGCTCAAAATAATTGGAAAATGCGGTTAACGCCGGCCCAATCATATCCAGGGCCCTAACATGCTTGGTTCTTGCCAGATCGCTAATGTACTCTCTTAAATCCGGGGTAACGATTGTATGTACAATCATGTCATGATGGATGGCGGCTTCGGTGAAAATAGCATCAATCTGTTCGCGGGTACGGACATTTTTATATCGTGTGAAATAAACATCTTTGTCGGAGAATTGTTTCATGGCGGCACGACTCAGGGCCGTCGCAGTCTCTCCTGTGCCATCTGAAATGATTATAATTTTAAGTTTGCTTGGTGCCATAGGGTCTCTTCACTCCCAAATGAGGTGTCTTTAAGAGAATATATCCTAGGCCTGCATAAAATCATAGAGAGTTTTTAAAATAGTCGGGGAATCAACTAACGGGTGAACCGTTATTTTTGGGGTAATTCTTTTAAAGAATGTCCTCTGAGTTTTGGCAAGCTGGCGGGTGGAAATGAAGATTTGCTCAATCAGGTCATCAAGGTCTCTGATTTCGCCTCGCAGGTAGGCCAAAGCTTCCTTATATCCTACGCTTTGCAAGGGTCTCTCTTCTCCCGAGTAACCATTTCCCAAAAGGTTCTGTAACTCTGCCACCATACCTTGCTCGATCATAGATCGAGAGCGCTGTTTTAAGATTTTCCAATGTTCTTCCTTTGGAATATCAAAGTAAAAATGCAATAAATCTTTTTCAGGAAACTGGTTGCGGGAAAAATCATAAGGATCAATTTCTTGAAATTCGCTATGTTCGGCCGAAATTGGTTTTTCCGTTGCAATATTATACTCGACGGCCCGTCTCAGACGATAATGGTCATTGACATGTAACCGTTTGAGAGACTCAGGATCAAAAATCTTTAAATAATCCAGGTAGGGGGCGATTCCTTGCTGCTCATACACCTTTTGCAGCGAAGCTTTCATTTCTGCTGAAAGACGGTCACTTCGAAACATCCCTTTCATCAAGGCCCTGATATAGAAAGGGCTTCCTCCCACGAGAATGATGCATTTCCCTTGGTCTGAAAGTTGGGCCATGATTTCTTTGGCCTGCTGGCAGAAGGCAAAGGCATTCATCTCATTATTGATGGAGGCAATATCCACCATGAAATGTTCAATTTTTTGCCTCATTCTGATGTCGGGCTTTGCCGTTCCAATGCTGAGTTCGCGATAAAAACACATGCTGTCGAAGTTGATAATCCCACATTCCTGGCCCCGCTCCCGGACGATGGTACCAAGCTTAACCGCCCATTCACTTTTTCCGGTTCCTGTGGGGCCGGTAATAAGGATAATTTTTTCGTTTTTACTTTTTTTCAAATACCCCTCGCAAAAAAGTTTCATCGAGAGGTTGAGAAGACAGTCTTTGATGAAGAGCGTCTTGGAAGGCCGGACATAAGATGAATTGGTGGGCCTCGTGCATGCTCCATGGTCCTTCTGCCATCTGACAGATGGTGGTCAATATTTCCTGCTTGAGCTGGGCAACGGAAAATGGAACTGTTGAAAATTTTTCCCACAGGAGCGGGATGAATTTTTCACACAGAGGGGCCAGAGGGAAACCGTGGAAATAATGTGGGAAGGTCCGAAGAATAATACTCCGACTGTCGGGCGAAGCTACCGTGGCCTCAAGACCGGCGACATTTAGTAACGCCAGAAAATCTTTAATTTGTTCATGGGGACCCATTTGTTCCAGGGAGATGGGAATTCCAATGAGGATAGGGAAGATATTATCTTCGCGTAGTGGAAAAAGGCTCTTCTCAATTCGAGCTTGCAGTAAGAGTTCCAGGGCCGAGAAAGGTCGTACAAGATATGTTTCTGTTTTGGGGAGATGGTAAAGAAAGGTCTGATGCGACAGCTCAAAAATGGTTGGTAAATTGAAGGTCGCCGGAGTCTTGCTTTCGGGAGATGGGGAGATGGGGCCCTGGTTCGACATGGAGGTTTGCCAAGCATTGAAGTCTTGCTGATCAAGAGTGCGACTATGAACCGGGAGTATGCTCATTTCCTTTTGTGATTGGCCGAAGCGTTTTGCCAGTCCGCTGAGCAAGGCATGGATAATTTGAGGCCCGGCAAACTTGATTTCCGTTTTGTTCGGGTGAACGTTGACGTCCAGCTCACCGGGCGGGATCTCCAGGTAAATGATAAAATCGCTATCAATGCCTTGCAGATACTCGTTAAGGGCATTAGTTAAAAGATAATGGATTTTTCGATCGAGGAAGTAACGTTTGTTGGCAAACAAAAATTGAAATTTGTTGCTGATTTTTTCGCTTGCCGAAGTTGTTTTTGGATGCATGAAAATTGCATGGACGCGATGACCCTGAAATTCGTCTTGATACTCCGCTACTTCCAGAGTTGCGGCACGTTTCCCGAGGAGCTGTTCGACCCTCTTAATGTATTGGCCGGCGGCCACGGCAGGGTAGAGCTCTTTGTCTTGCTGATTCCAGCGAATGCTAAAGCTTGTTTCCGGATGGGTCAGCAAAAAAGCATGCAGGACTTTTTTGATTTGTTGAATCTCGGTCTTCTTGGAACGGATAAATTTAAGTCGCGCGGGAGTATTAAAAAAAAGATCCCGCACATATATTGACGTTCCCTGGGTGCTGCCATGAAAGGGGCCAAGAAAAACTTGCTCACCACCATGAAATTCAATTTTACCTCCAGAAGAGGGGGCATCTTGGGGGATCGTGGAGCAGGTAACCCGGGAAACCGAAGCCAATCCGGCGAGGGCCTCGCCTCGAAAACCGAAGCTATAGAGTTGGTACAAGTCTTCAAAACGAGTAATTTTGGAAGTGGCATGGCGGGTAAATGCCAGGGGAAGCTCCTCCTGACTCATGCCGATACCATCGTCGCAAATCGAGATGAGGGTGAGGCCTCCATCGTCAATCTGGACATCAATATGCTTGGCCTGGGCATCAAGGGAATTTTCAATCAGTTCCTTGACGATGGCCGCCGGGCGTTCAATCACTTCGCCGGCCTTGATTTGGTCAACAAGGTGTCTGGGAAGGAGCTGAATCTTCTGTTTCGGAGAAGCTTGAGTCATGGATGTTTAGGACGTCTTTAATTATTCTTTAAAAAACTGAACTTGATTGCGTCCGCCCTGTTTCGCCTTGTATACCGCAGCATCTGACCTTTTGAAAAGATCTGTGCCGGTGTTGACGCCTTGGCGGTAGTCGGCCACTCCAACAGAAGCGGTTACCGGAAGCTTTTTTGCATCATAAATAAACTTATGTCCTTCAAGGAGCTTTCGTAGTCTTTCCGCAATCTCGAAGGCCTGCTTAAGATTGGTTTTTGGAAGAAGAATCACAAATTCTTCACCACCGTAGCGAGCAAAAACGTCCTGATCGCGCACGCCATTAGAACGAATCACCCTGGCCATTTCCTTGAGAACATAATCCCCGGCATCGTGGCCAAAATTATCATTGAGGGCCTTGAAGTGATCGAGATCAAAGAGCACAAGTGAGAGCGGCTCTCCTGTCACCTTGGATTTTTTGACTTCCAGATTGAGAGCATTGTTAAAGTATGTCTTGTTGTAGCACCCCGTGTGGCGATCCATATTTGCTTCACGGCTTAACTTGTCATAGGTTAGACGTTCGGGATCTCCGGCGGGAATGAATTTCAGCGCGACACTTCCCAATTTGATAATATCGCCCTTGGAGAGCGGAGCTGATCCCTCCAGCTTTTGATTATTCAAATAAGTTCCATTTTTAGATCCGAGGTCGACGATAATAACTTTGGTACCTTCTAAAAGTAGCTTGAGATGATGACGGGAAATACCTTGAAATTCCAGCATGATGGTATTTTCGGCGCTGCGACCGAGCACTGTTTCATCGTGAACCAGATCAAAGAGCGTACCATTGAGATCGCCGCCGACGACGAGCAAGGCGGGGGGTTTATTGCTAGCTTCCTTGTCTGAAGAACCAAGGGCCGCATTAATGTCTGTAATGACTACAGTCGAATCGTCAGACATCTTGTATCCTCATTCTCTTCTCCGTAAATATGAGCGAGATCACTGATTAGCTCTAATAAACAATATTAAACTCTAGGGCAACCGATTTCAATCTGAATGCAAGCATTTCCCAAATTAAACAATCTTTTTAAGCATTTTTGTCGGCCAAATGTTTAAGGCACTCAAAAGCATATTTCTTGCCGGCCTCAACTCCCGGTTGATTAAAAGGGTCAATATTTAAGTAGTGACCCATCATGGCGGTGAGAATTTCGAAAAACATAATCAACTCGCCCAAAGCTTCCGATGTCAGGGCCGGAATGGTTATCAAAATATAGGGGCGTCCCGCCTCACGTAAAGCCATGAGAGTGCCTTCGAGCTCGGCCTCCATCAGGTCGGACAAATGAAAGGCGCTAAGTTTGTCAGCGCTTGCGCACTTGAAATGTCCTTTAAGCGGGTAATCGTTCTGAAATTTTGCCACTTTTATGATAATGAGGGCCTTATCAAGCGGGCCTTCCATAAAAAGTTGCATCTGTGAGTGCTGGTCGGTGGCACCATAGGCCCGAATAGGAGTCAGTCCCTCGAATACCTCTCTGCCGCTCAAGCCAGTTCTTTTTCCAAGACTTTCGGCCCAAAGCTGGACGAACCAATCGGCAAAAGATTTCAGTCGGCTACTATAGGGCATCAGGACAGTCTGGGTAATCCCCTGATTTTTCCATAACAGCAGGGCGTTTAAGGTCTGCCAAACGGGGTTTTGGATGGCCGGATTCATGGCCATTTGAACCACGTGTTGCGCGCCGTCAAGCAAGGACTTGGGTTGGCCGTTAACAAAGAATGCTGGCAAGAGTCCTACTGAGGTTAAGACGCTGAAACGGCCTCCGACATCAGCGGGAACATCAAGTCCATCTAAGGAAAATTCCCGGGTAAGCTGGCGAAGGTCCCCATTTTTGGGGTCCGTGCAAAAAATAAAGTGCTTCGAGAAATCAAACTTGCCGTTCGAGTTGCTTAGGGCCCAATTGCTAAGGATAGAAAGATGAGCAATTGTTTCAGCGGTGGTGCCTGATTTGGAGACGAAGTAGAAGAGACAATCATGGGGAGAGATACCCATGAGGTCTTGATGAATCTGGTCGGGGTCAATATTATTGATGAAAATAAATTTTGGGTGTGGCCCTTGTCCAATGGCCTCAATCAGCATCTGGGGCCCCAGAGAACTGCCACCGATACCCACATGAATGAAATATTTTGGCAGGGGATATTTCTCTCGAATACTTTGACACTGCTGGAGCAATTTTTTTTCTTCCGCCAGTCTGATAAAACCAATATCGGGGCGGAGTGCAAGTTTTTTTAACTGCCCAACAAAATCTTTGACATCAGGGAGTGTGTCTTGAGAAGCGCTGGGATTGTGAATGTCTATTTTGAGAGTGGATAAATTCATAATAATAACCTGCCCCTTATGAACGCATTTCTTTTTCCAGTTGTTTTGCGATAACAACTCGTTGAATTTGATTCGTTCCTTCGACAATTTGCAGCGCCTTGGCATCACGCATAAGTCTTTCTACGGGATACTCCATGGTATAACCCACGCCTCCCAAAATTTGCACGGCATCGGTGGTGATTTGCATGGCTGCATCTGTTGACTTCAGTTTTGCCATGGATGCCAGCAAGATATCTTGTTTTTTTAGATCGAACTGTCGCGCGGCTTCTCTCACGAGTAGGCGCGAAGCCTCAAGTTCTGTGCGCATATCGGCCAACATGAATTGCAGTCCCTGAAATTCAAAGATAGGTTTTCCGAATTGGTGGCGTCCCATTGAATACTTTAAGGCTTCCTCAAGCGCTCTTTCACTTAAGCCAATGGCCAAGGCCCCGACGGTAATGCGGCCGCGGTTTAGGGCCTCCATGGCCAGGTTAAATCCTCTGCCGATTTCACCAAGAACTTGATCGTCCGGGACGAAACAATTATGGAATACAAGCTCTCTGGTAGGGCTGACTCTGACGCCCATTTTCTTCTCATTTTTACCGTAGCTGAATCCGGGCGCTCCGTCGCGCACCAGAAATGCGCTGATACCTTTTGGGCCAGCTTCACCGGTGCGTGCCATCACCAGGTAGGTTTTGGCCAGGCCAGCAGAACTGATCCACAGCTTATTGCCATTTAACGTCCAACCACCGGGGACTTTTTTTGCCGAAGTTTTTAGGGAGGCGGCATCTGACCCCGCAGATGATTCACTCAGGGCAAACGAGGCAATCTCTTCGCCCTGGCAGAGGGGGGGGAGAAATTTTTTCTTTTGCTCCTCTGTTCCGTAGATATTGATCAGGGTCTGCACCATGGTGGAAACAGAGATGGTGACGGCATAAGCGATTGAACTCTTGGCCAACTCTGAAAGGGCCAAGCAATAATCGTAAAAAGAAAGTTCAGCGCCACCAAAGCGTTCCGGCAAAACCATTCCGGTGAAGCCCAGTTGTCCGAGCTCTCGAAATATTTCCATCCGAAAATGTTCTTTTTCTTCATCCTCTAAAATAGTGGGGTCAATTTTTTGAGTGCGAAATTTTTTTAACTGCTGAAGAAGTTCATTTTGATAATTGTCCATAGTTACCTTAGCTCCAGGAGAGATTTAGCAATAATGATAATCATGACCTCGTTGGTTCCAGCGCCAATTTCCATCAGCTTGTTATCGCGCAGATATCGTTCCAAGGGAAACTCACGACTGTACCCATAGCCCCCATGAATCTGAATTGCATCGAGGGCGATCTTGGTAACCATCTTGGGAATGTTGAGCTTTACTTTGGCTGCCGACGATTTATCACACAGCCCTTGGTCGAAGGCCTTGGCGACTGAGTAGAGATAATGCTCCATCATTTCGGTTTCTGCCGCCATCTCGGCAATCATCTTTTGGATCATCTGGAAATGTCCGATGGTTGTGCCGAATTGCTTTCGCTCATTGGCATACCGCACACATTGCTCTAGGCAAGCTTTGGCAATTCCCAGCGAGATGCCTGAAATGGTAATGCGCTCGATTTCCAAATTTTTCATGAGGTGGTTGATGGACTGATTTTCTTCTCCCACCCTTTGGGCCACGGGAACAATTGTATTGTCGAAAATCAACTCCCCTGTTGGAGAGGCCCGCATACCGATCTTATGGATGGGCGTTCCGGGCGCAAAGTGGCCTTTGCTCTTTTCAAGAATAAAGGTCGAGAGTTGTTTTTTTTCAGGGCCGGTGCGAGCGTAAACATAGGCAATGTCGGCGTACTGAGCATTGGTAATCCACATTTTTGTGCCGTGGAGCTTATAGTTATCACCGGTTTTGGTCGCCTTGGTCTGAATACCAACGGCATCAGATCCATACTCCGGTTCACTCATTCCCATGCAGCCGATCCATTCGCCGGAAATCAATTTAGGCAGGTATTTGCTCTTCTGCTCGGGGGATGCATTATTTTCAATATTATTCACACAGAGGATGCTATGGGCCAAATAACTTAATGTTGTTGAGGCGCAAGCGCGACCAAATTCTTCCATGACGATGGTGGCCGCCGTGGCACCTAGCCCTGCCCCACCATAATCGGGGGAAGCTGTTATTCCCAGAACGCCGATGTCGGCCATTTTTTTGAACGCCGCCAGGTTAAAAGTCTCATCCTGATCATGCTTGGCGGCAACAGGAGCAAGTTCCTTTTGCGCAAAATTATGACAGACACGTTTCAGCTCTCTCTCTTCATCATTAAAAAACCACATAGTGTTAACCCTTAAAAAGTAGGATAGAATGCCCATTAGGAAAGAATGTAAATTTATAACAAAGGGCCGGAAGTCCTGGCAAGAAAAGTGACTAGTTTTCTTTACACTATTTTTGCCAACCAGTTAGAATTTCTTAATTGTGTAACTTAATTACTGGGAGAGGTGGCTTTTGACCCTGACTACGCCACAAATGTCGGAAGATTTATCAGTGCTGCCGGGCGAGAACTGGTTTTTTTACTGGAAAACCTCGGCTTCTCTATGGGAACAGAAAATATCTCAGATTCGCGGGCATCGAGTTTTCATCCCCCTGAATTGGTCATTTCACTCGGAAACCGGCGACGTCTATGACTTCGGAGAGCTACGACCTGAAGCCAACCTAAAAAAATTGATCGATATTTGCAATGGGCTTGGTAAGGATTTTACCTTTTTATTATCAATCGGACCTGCCCCCTTTATCTCAAATGGTGGATATCCGACCTTGCTGGCCCGTATTCCATCGTCACTCTACAACCAGGCATCCTATAGCGTCGTCAATAATGATGGCTTGATTCACAAATTTTTTTCTTTCTATGATCCAAGGGTCTTTAAAGGTTTTATCGAGTGGGTAAAAACTCTCAGTAGCTACTTTAAAAAGCATGCTATGCGCCCCAGTCTTTTTGCCATCAAAGCAGGCTATTTTGATGGTTTGGAATTTTGTTCCTATGCTCAAGACAATTCCGTAGCCTTTGATTCCAGTTTTGCCCGTTTCTTAAAGTCTGATGCCTCCAGCAAGACCTTAAATTATGAAGAAGAGCTGACCCAAAGAAATGAGTTTACCGCGTCGATTGAAAATCTTTATCTGGAGACGGTGAAAAGCGAATTGCGCGACTACTGGGACGGGGTTTTACCCCTGGCGTTCTTAGGAGGTCACCCCTCACGAACAATCAACCAAGGTCTCGCTCCTACTTTTAGCTATCCCTATCTGCCGGAGTTGAGCACGGCTTTGGCCACAGGTATTTTGGCCTCTTCGGCTCTGGTAGAGGAGGCGGTTAAAAAGACGGTTTTGGGCAAACAAATTCGGGATGTGAACAACATTTTAGTTTGGGATGGAAAATTTTATCCATCCGCCCATGACGATAGCATCGGCGGGCCTTTTAGACCTCTACGTTTGGCATACATGTATGTTGAAAAGAAAGTCGGGTTGGCGCGCCACTCTTTTTCAACTTCCGGGACAAAAAATTTTTTGCAGAGAAAGTTTTCCAATTGCTGGGAGTTTCGTGAGGTTCAGTCCTTTGAGTTTGATGAGTCAACAGACTTAAATGGCGTTCATCTTTTCTATCTGCGAGACCTAGATAAAAAAAGTTTTGCCAAAATTTTACGTTTATTTATGGGCGGAGGGAAAATTATTTTGGATCGAGGTCAGGCATCAAGTGAGCAAATTCAAAGATTGGAGCTGTTTGTCTTGGAAAATAATTTGCCAGTGGAGCGCATTCAATATCTTGGACCGATTCAAAATATCACTCTTGGTGAAGGACGCTTTGTGATGACCGATGTGGCGGCTTCTCATCTGCAAAATCCACAGGATCAGTTTTCATTTTGGTCAAAGTTATTTTCCAGCTTTGATCTTAGATCTTTTGAGCTTGGTGATATTGATATTCCCTACCTGTGGTGGATCAAAATCCCCTCGAATCTTGAGTTGAAATTTGAGGAGATGCGGAGGCTTGGTTTATACAACCCAACCTCCTACAAAAAGAAAATTCGCTTTGAAATTCCCAGAAACTTTGTCTTTGCAAAAATGATCGATAGCTTTCGGACGACCTTACAAACTTTCCCCAATGAGATAGAGGTTCAGTTACTTCCTGATGGCTTTGTCGCCCTTGATTTCGGAAGATTTTCATAAGGTGTGAGCATGTATTATTTCTTTTTTTCCAATTCCCTGAAGCGTCGTCCTTCCTCCACGGATGGAGCGGTTTTGCCGAGTCAGGGTAATTATGGCATCCATGTCATCATGCACTCCAAGGAAGAGGTGGGGCCTGAAAATTATAAAAAAATTTTCCAAACATACCAAAAACTCGTACCTGGTTTTTCAATCCCGGAGAATTTGGAAACCAGTGCGCATAGCTTGTTCGAAGACACCGTATTGCTTTTTGATTCTTTGGAAAAACTTCAGGAATTCGTTGTCCAATTTTTGAAAGACTGTGGAGACAGCAGTGCTCGCATCGTCGCTATGACCCAGTATAATCAGGCGCTCCAGCAGTCGGGGCATATTTCCCAAATAGCTTCCAATGTTCATAGCTTGTCGGACGAAATCATCAATTCGGAATACCGAGAGAGTAGCAGCTTGCTGCATAAAATCTTTAAGTAGGCGAGGGCCTGTTTGACACACTGTAGCACCTAGTGCTACACGACTTTTTAATGAAAACCGAAAAGTCCTTTTTTCAAACTACTTTCGATGAGTTGGCCGTTGAATTTAAGCAAAACGGCTTTCCCCTTTACGCCGCCGAGCAAGTTTATTCTTGGATTTATAAACATTTTATTTTGGACGTGACCGCCTGGACGAATGTCTCAAAAGCCGTCAAGGCCTATTTGCAGGAGAACTACTCCTTCGATTTGCCCAAGGTTCTCTGGCACGGCCAGTCTGTTGATGGCACTCGTAAATTTCTTTTTGGTCTGCAAGACGGTCAGTCCATTGAAACAGTTCTGATTCCCGCTCGGGAACGTCTGACCCTTTGTGTGAGCTCACAAGTGGGCTGTGCCATAGGATGTCGTTTTTGTCATACGGGGACTATGGGACTCAAGCGCAACCTTGAGGCCTGGGAGGTTGTCGGTCAGCTCATGGCCGTTGCCATTATGTTCAATGTCAAAGTGACCAATGTCGTTTACATGGGGCAGG
Organism: Bdellovibrionales bacterium GWA2_49_15; assembly: GCA_001769855.1. Lineage (GTDB taxonomy): Bacteria > Bdellovibrionota > Bacteriovoracia > Bacteriovoracales > Bacteriovoracaceae > GWA2-49-15. The sequence goes on from MEPP01000021.1 coordinate 96,341, forward strand.
GGGAGCCATTACATAATTTTGAAAATATGAAGCAGGCCACGCTCATTTTAATGACCCATAAAGGGTTGGCCCTTGGTCAGAGAAAAATTACTCTTTCCACTTCAGGTCTTGTCCCTCAGATTGAGAGATTATCGGAATTTCCGCCTGTCAACGTGGCCATTAGCTTGCACGCGGCCCACAACAACATCCGCTCTGAACTAATGCCAATCAATAAGGCCTATGACCTGGAAAGGTTGCTTAAGGCGATCAAGGGGATTCCTTTGAAGGCCCATCGCTTTATTACCTATGAGTATATTTTAATCGAGGGATTAAACGATCGCGTGGAAGACGCCGAGGCCCTCATCGAGCTGCTGGATAAAAAGGATTCCAAGGTCAATATCATTCCTTTCAATGAGTATCCCGCATCGGCCTTCAAAAGACCCAGCAAGGAAAAAACTCTTTGGTTTCAGAATCTGCTGAATGCCCGTGGACTGGTTTGCACCACGAGAATGACAAAAGGGGCCGATATTCTGGCGGCCTGCGGTCAGCTTAAGAGTGAGTTTGAAAAGCTTAACGTGTGGAACAGCTAGGTCCGTTGCCGATTACTGCTTACTATGGGGCCGCTCGCGTTCATATTTCCAAAACTTAACTTTCTCTTGGTAATTCTTGTCGGCTTCCACTGAAGGATTGGGTACCTGGTCAGAACTTGGACCACGATCCTTTGGATCAATCGCAACTTCCGGTTCCGGGTCACTCGCAAGCTGTCGGACCGGCACCTCATCGTGGCTTAGCTTCGTATCATTCATCTCCTGCCAGTCCGCAGTCTTGGATTCGATTTTACTGGAGTCAGGGCTATCTGGTATTTTGAGTTTTGGTGCCTCATATGTTCCGGCGAAGGTGCCGGTGGCGAAGGCCAGAGCTAAAAATAGAGACGTTTTCATAATTCACCTCATCGCTTCTCGATAATATGTGCGAAGAGCGCACATGATTCTTCTCGACATCGATCAACTATAGATTTACGTCTTCCTGCTTTTCCCGGTAGACCTGGAAGCTTTTTCCCGACTAAAAATGTCCGACAATGGATTTAAATGCTCAAATTAAGAATGCGATGGTAAAATATTAATCTTAATCGTACAAAAACTGGCAGGTTTGCCATGGCGGGAGAGAAAAGTGAAAAGAGAGCGAGCAATCATCGGTCTAGTTCTGATAACGGCAATTTTCTTTTTATTATTATTTGTCTTTGCTTTGCTCACAGTCAGAGGAATGCAGCAGGCCAGTGATCTTACCGCAAGCTCCAGTATCGCCAATGCCAAAATTGCCGTCATTGAAATTCAAGGGGCCATCTCAGAGTCAAAAAAGACCATTGAAATGTTGAACAAGGCCCGTGAAATAAAAGATCTCAAGGCCGTCATTTTAAGAATCGATTCTCCCGGAGGCGCAGTAGGGCCGACCCAGGAAATTTACGATGAGGTTGTTTACCTCGATAAAACACTTCCAGTCTATGCCTCATTTGGTGGTATGGCCGCCTCGGGCGGATATTATATTGGCAGCGCCGCGAGAAAGATCTTCAGCAATCGCGGGACATTAACGGGCTCGATTGGTGTCATCATGCAATTTGTAAATCTCTCTAAGCTCTATGAGTTTGTGAAAGTTTCACCTGAAGTGGTCAAGGCCGGTCGGTACAAAGATATGGGACAAACGGCCCGTGCCATGACAGATGAGGAAAAAGGTCTTTTAGGAGGTCTCCTCTCCGGAGTTCACAAGCAATTTATTGAGGACATTGTGAAGCGCCGTAAAGATAGAATTAAGGGCAATATCAATGATCTGGCGCAAGGGCAGATCTTTTCCGGTGAGGAGGCCTTGAGCTATGGTCTGGTAGATGAGCTGGCTGGACTTTATGAAGCCGGCCGTAAAATTCACGCGGAGTTAAAAATTAAGGGAGAGTTTAAAGGTTTCAAATTTATAAAAGAGAAGAAACCTTTTAACTTTATGGAATTAATGGATGAACTGGGTGGGGCATCGGAGAAGGTGGGAACTTTCTTGTCCTCGCTGAACAGTCAGCCAGAACCAATGTTTAAAATGGCCAATTAAAATGAACCCTCTGTATATTACGTGGTTTCAAGATAATCTCCTTTCCGTCGTTGCAGTCGGACTTACCATCATTTTAATTTACCATTATCTGATCGAGAGAGACACGGGCGTCAAACTTTCCAAACGCTACCGCAATTCCATTTTTGAGGCCCAGTCAAAAATTTTCCTCAATGCCACTCAGTATCTCATCGTCGGAAACAAGGATCTGGCCATTAAAGAATTTTTGAATGCGGTGGATATAAATCGAGAAACGATTGAAACATATTTTGCACTGGGCGGGCTCTTTCGCAGCAATGGCGAGATTGAAAAAGCGATTAGTATTCATCGCTCTTTGATCGCCAGAGAAAGTATTTCTGAATCGACCCGCCTAAGGTCCTTGAAGGAATTGGCGGTGGATTTTGACAAGGGTGGGTTCATCGACAAGGCCATAGAAACGTATAAAGATGTTTTAAAAATTAACCGAGATCAGTTTGAGGTGTTGCAGTCGCTGTGTCGGATTTATGAAGATATCGAAGACTGGGATCAGGCTTACCATTATCGGATCATGCTTTCGAAGGTCGCGCACGAAAATCAGTCTGAAACCATTTCGCATATTTTAGTCCAGAAGGCCCGGCAGTCATTTGAAAAGGGTAATTTTTTACGGTGCAGTGAGGATCTCGAGGATGCTTTCCGTTTTGCCCCCTCCGTCTCGGCCAAGATTTTGCGTTTGAAATTATTCTTGGTGAATGGGGAGCTGGAGCAGGCCAAGTTTTTACTTTTAGAGCTTCTCAAAGAGCATCCCGTTTATGCTTCATTCATTTTTATCTCTCTTGATGAGGTCAAACGTTTGGATCGTCCCTGGGTTCCTGATTTTGTCTCTCGTTATGATTTATTGAGAAGCTTTTTTCTGGAACTCAAAGACAAAGATTTGCTCGATTCGCCATCTATCGTTTTATCAAAGGTACGGTTTTTTAAGGAACGTTCTCTGAATAAGGAGGCCTTCGAGTTGTTGAAAGACCTCATGGATTCCAAGAAGGCCCAGAACGAAGTGCTAGAAGCCGAATACATAAAACTTCTGATTGATATGGACAAAAAAGATGAGGCCTTGGTGAAAACAAAAAATCTTTTAGATAAGTTCTATCAATCGCTGACAAGACATTTTTGTCGAGAGTGTGGATTCAACTCCGACGATATCTTTTGGCGATGCCCACAATGTCACGAATGGGAAACCATTCAATTTCGGTGGAAGGTGTAACGGATGAGGCTGCTACTATTATTGACTTTCGTTTTATTTGGCAGAGGGCAAGGGGCCCAGGCGGCCGAGACGAAAAGTGTAATCGGCGTTTTTTATCTCAAGCCGATGTTTGCCCACCTTCACCAGAATGCCTCGCGCTATTCGTCCTCACTAACGACCTTGGCCTGTGGCCATGCCATCAAAGTCTTACAATCGACAAAAGAAAATACACCGCCGGAGGTGGTCTTTAACGGTTCATGGAATTTAGTGAGTGTTGGCCCCTATGAAGGCTATATTCGCTCGGAATTTCTTTCGCCTACCAAAGTTGAATGTTTCCAAGACAAGTACACAAAGTTTTTTGACATCTTTGAGCTGGATCTAGCTGAGTTATATTATTGGGGTCGGCTGTATGACCTCTATTCGCAAGGTAAGTCAAAGGTAAGATGATACAACGAACCATACTCACATTAACGTTGTTTTATTCCTTGCTGGGACTGGCCCAAAATGGTGGGGCCGGAATGGAATCTGTGCAAGTCACCCAGAAAGACGCGCTAAGCGAAGGTTCGGGAAGCGCCGCTGGTCAGAACCTTGAAGGCCAGATTCTAAAAGAGTCCGAGGTTGTTGATTTTGATTCGGTAAAAGATTTACTGAAAAAAGATCAGCTTGAGAAGGAAGTCAGTAAAATTGAAAAAGTCGTTAAGACTGAGAAGAAGAAAAAAGTGGATGTGAAAAAGAATCTTTACAATATACCGGGCGATGACGAGTTTTGGAGTTTCTTTTCCGAATACTGGCTGGTGAAAAATGCGCCTGCGTTGAAATGGGAATATCAGCATCCCGAGTATGGCCTGGAAGAAACGTTTGAGAAGCTGCTTGAAAAGTTTGGGCATTTCGAAAAAAAATTTAAGATACTTTTGCTCAACACCACGGCCCTTTATCACATCGCCTTGCCTTCGGATTCTTCCGGTGTGATCTTATTGTTGTCAGATCCCTTTATTAAACACCTCGATCTCTCTAAATTGGAAATAGCTTTGCTGATGCTGCAGGATTTTCTGCGTGAGAGAATGGGACAGTTTAAACGCAAGGTCGAGACCAAAGAGCTGCGGCAGGAAATCGGCCGGAACTTTGAGGGGAGACCACTCTCCTCCAAAATTTTTGATCAGGTCTTGAAGAATTATGATCAGGTAATTTTTAACAAGGGATTTACTTTTCAAGAGCAGTTTGAGCTGACCCGAGATATGGGGAACTTATTACGATCAGAAACAACCCTCTGGACGACCTATGTCGAATTATTAAAAAAACTGGATGGAATTGTAAAAACTGATAATAAGTTCAAAGAGTATAGCAAGATCTATCCTTCTCCCGAATTGCAAATAAACTGGCTGGGGATCAAAACTGGACCACGATGAAGGAATCTTTTTTTGATTATTTGACAAAGTTTCGAACCGCTGCAAGACCCGCGGTGTTCGTTTATTTTGCGGTGATGTATCTCTTCTTTTTTTTAAGCATGATCTTTATTAATTCGATTATTACTTTCTTGCATTTCAGATTATCACACGAGTTGAGCGTGATAGAGGACTGGGTTTTTCATAAACGCTGGGAAATCGTTTTAATGAGTAAGTTTATCGCCGTTTTTTTCATCTATCACCTGATCAAAATTCGTGTGGATGATGTGGCCTTTCTTCGTAAAATCTTCAAATGGCATTGGACTTCGCCACCTTTATATTTTTGGGTGGTAATCTCTTTTTTGATCATCATGATTCTTATCATGGGGCGTCCTACCTTAATGGGCCCGCCAGGATTGTTTTTGGAATTTAAATTCACTTCCTTGCTAGCTTCCTTCTTCTATTTTGCTCTCGATGCGCCACTGGTATTCTGGTTAGTTGGGACCAAGGTCACGAAATGGAGTGATATTCTTTTGCTGACCCCATGTCTGGCCCTCTTCCCGGTGATAGGAATTTATACTGCATTTTTAGGAGACGCGGAAAATCTTTTCCCGACTTATGTCTATGCTTTCTATTTTCTTTTTTTTCTTAGCCATGCGGCATTCAATCACTTCCATGCCTTTCTTTTCTTGCTCCTGTTTGTGGGCCCATGCTTTTGGGCCTTCGGCTTAGACCCGTTATGGGGGGGGAGTTTCTCATTATTAAAAATTAATAGCATTCTTGGTGCGTCCACATGGCTTGCCTTGCTGATGATCGGGCCACTCTATGTTAAATACGTAACCAGCGATAATCCAATATTACTAAGGAAGGTTTAATGAGCGGCGCAGATATAAATATTTTGAAAATTATTTTAGAAGCAGGCTGGATCGTAAAAGCAGTTTTAGGGATGTTATTTGTTATGTCGATCGTGTCCTGGGCGATCATTCTCCAAAAAAGAAAATACTTTGCGCTGGCCGAAAGGCTGAATAAAGAATTTCTTGAAATTTATAAGCAGGGAAATACTTTTTCTGAGGTTTATGATCGTGCCCATCAACTGCCGCTCTCGCCACTGAAGAATATGTTTCTGGAAGGCCATCTGGAGCTGCGAAAAGTACGGGAGTCACAGAAGGATTCTCCCCAAACGTTTAAAAGTTATATAGATAGTTTTGGGATGGATGGCGTTGATCGTGCTTTAAAAAAGGGTGCAGTTTCCGCCCGCATGAATTTAGAAGAGAGACTTTCAGTGTTGGCCAGTATCGGCTCTGTCTCACCTTTTGTCGGTTTATTTGGTACGGTCTGGGGCATCATCGATTCGTTCACAGGCTTGGCCCGCGGGGGCGGGACCTTAGAGCAAGTGGCCCCGGGGATCGCCGAGGCCTTGGTGGCAACCGCCGTCGGTCTCTTTGCCGCCATTCCGGCCGTTTGGTTCTATAATTATTTTCAAACTAAGTTGGTTAAATTCGAGGGGGACATGGAATGCTTTGGCCAGGATTTTGTTAATACTGTCCAGCGCATTGTGATCCGATAATTATGGCCTTTCAGATTCCTGGGAAACGCAATGTTATGTCTGAGATCAATGTCACGCCGCTCGTCGACGTTATGTTGGTACTATTAGTAATTTTTATGGTTACAGCTCCGCTGATGCTCAATGGCATTAAAATTACCTTACCAAGGACTAAAGAGTCTAATCCCATAAACTTGAATACCGAGCAAATTATTTTGAGTTTCACCCGGGAAGGTGATTTGTATGTTGGTGATCAAAAATATTTAAGAAATGAAATTGTCGCCAAGATCACGCAAGAATTTAAACGCAAGAAAACCGATGTTGTCTTTTTGCGCGCCGATTTTGGGCTCAACTACGGCCGAGTTGCCGCTCTCATGTCATTGTTAAAATCCAGCGGGATTACTAAAATCGCTCTTGTGACCGAGATGGATAAAAAAGCAAACTAAGATTTATTATAGAGACCATGAATCACCACCCTTTACAAAGACATTTAACAATTTCTGCTGGAATGCACGTGATCCCCTTAGCTTTACTTGTGCTCTACCTGTTATTTCTAAATGAAAAATTATCAGAAACGCGCAAGATAAATATCAAGTTGCTCGAAACTTCAGTGCGGGTTGATATGGTGGCCATGCCAGAGATGACCTTAAGGGAGCTTAAAACGGTTAATGTCTCTCAGGTCAATGATAATAAAGGCGGCTCAGCCGAATCCACCACCAAAGTTGAAGCGCCGATTAAACCCGATGATATTGTGATGAAAACTGAAACCTCCAAGAAAGATTTTAAAAGTTTTCTAAAAGAACTCGGCCAAAAGTTACCCAAGAATGAGAAAAAGGGTACACCGAAGGGAACGAAGATGAACGAGGATTTACGGGCCGACCTAAGAAATCTCGTGGTGGCGGGAAATAAATTGTCAGAAGGACGGGCCTTGGTTGGTAACGGAACTCAAAGCAATTCTGCTGAGTTTGAAAAATACTTGGGAATGATCCCAGATCATGTTCGTCCTTTTTGGTTGCTGCCATCCTATTTAAAAAAAGATATGCTCCAATGTCGCATTCGTATTTATCTCGGTCGCGATGGCATGCTGCTTAAGGCGGTTGTCTTTGAGCCGAGTGGCAATGAGGAATACGACGAAAGGGCAATTTCAGCCGTACAAAAGGCGTCGCCTTTTCCGGTGCCTCCTACAGAATTGTTATCAAAAGTGTTAAATGGTGAGATTATACTAGGATTTCCATTATGAAGATTTTGCTCTATGTCCTGAATGCATTGGTCATCTTTTGCCTCAGCTTTTCCGGGGTTGCTCAGGAAACTTCAGATGGGGTGACTGTCGTTGCAGTGGGTGAAGCCGGGGCCATTAAGGCGCGCATGACTGTTGTGTCTGACACAAAAACGGAAGATATCAAAGAAATTATTGCCAGTGACTTTGCTTTTTATGTTCGTACCTTTGAAGTTCTCGATACAGGAGCGCCTATCACGGGGACGTTGTCCCAGACGATAGATCACTCGCATTATAACAATAAGGGCCTTAGCTATGTATTGCAGCTTTTGCGCGGGAAAAATGACAATGCCGTGGTGCTGAAAGTTTGGGACATCAAGAGTAAAGGATTACTGGCGGAGGTCGAAGGCGTTCGAGAGGATAATGTGAGAGGTTTGGCCCACACGTTGTCTGATTATGCGTATCAAAAATTGCTCAATAAAAAATCAGTTTTCAAGACCAAGATCATCTTTGTTTCGGATGTTCTTGGAAGTCCGAAAAATCCTATCAAAGAGTTATATATCTCTGATTTTGACGGCCATAATTTAAGGCAACTTACTCGTCACTCTGGAAATGTCCTCTCCCCCTCATTTTCGAACAATGGGAAAAAAATTGTTTACAGCTTAATTCGTGGTCAGAATTTTAGGGGGAGAAATATTGATCTTTTTATTTATGATGTCGATTCTAAGAAAAGTGAAATTTTGTCATCCTTCCCCGGTATCAACTCGGGAGCTGTTTTTTTACCCGGAGATCAAGAAGTCTTGTTAACCACAAGTCATTCTGGCAATGCTGAAATTTATAGAATGAACATAAAGACCAAGGAATTGACCCAAATAACAAGTCATCCCGCACCTGACGTCGATCCTTCCATAAATAGAGATGGCAGTCTGATGGCCTTTCTTTCGGGCCGTCCCGGTAAGGCCGAAATTTATCTATCGGACCCTTCCGGCATGGAAAAGGATGTCCGTCGCATTAGTTTCGTGGGAGAGTTTAATGCCACCCCGCGCTTTTCTACTGACGGAAAAGAGATTGTTTTTTCCTCTTGGATTAATAACTCTTTCGATATCTTTCGCATCAATAGTGATGCTTCTGGGCTCGTGCGCTTAACGAAGGACTTTGGCTCCAATGAAGCTCCGGTTTTTTCCCCGGACGGTGAATTTATCGCTTTTACCTCTCAGAGGGTCATTTCCTCTCGTTCGGCCGTCCAAAATATCTACATAATGGGCCGGGACGGGGAAATTATTCGGCCAATTACCAACAAAATGGGGAACTGTTCAACTCCTAGGTGGAGCAACTAAGCGATATCACGTTGCAGATGTCTTGTAACGCTACACGGTAAAAAATATCTTGTAAAAACTTCAGACGCAGTGTATTATCCGACTATCTTGATGCCGAGCGTTATCGTCGGCCATAAACGTTTTACACTGATTAGGAGTTGAACAATGAATACCAATCTTGCAAAAAATGTAACTGGCCTAGAAAGTCTTTCTTCGATTTTGCTATCAACCCTTGATGAAACAATATTTTTTAGTGAATTATCAAAATACGTAATGAATCTAGTAGGTTGCGATCGCATTAAAGTATATAAGGTTCAGGATGACACATCTGCTAAATTAATATCATTGGATGGCAAGCCTGTTCAAGACGGCAAGGAATTGATGATTGGAGAAGGGCCTGCTGGACATGTTATCCGCACAAAAAGAAGCTACTTTAGCAACAATACTGCCCGCGATCCGCTTTTTTCTAAGGAACTCCATGAAGGTGTTAAGTCAGAATTATGTTTCCCGGTTGGGCATGAAGGCGTTCTGATCGCAACGATCCATCTGCAGAATATGAGCGAAGCAGGCGAGTTCAATCGTGAGCATATTAACTCGCTTCAAGAAATTGTTAATGAAATAAAAAGACCTCTCGCCAACATGAAATTGTATCTATCCGCTAAATATTTAAATGAGATCTTGTTGAAAAAGATTGAAGAAAAGGAACGTGAGTTAGATGAGCGCAAGCACGGCATGAGAATTTCAGACTCGTTTCGAGTGATTGAAAAAGAGATGATTGGAAAATGTGAGCTAATGCAAAATCTTTTGAAAATGGCTGACAAGGCTTCCTTGAGTGAATCGAGTGTCCTTCTGGTTGGTGAGGCCGGTACAGGTAAAGAAATTATTGCTAAGCGCATTCACTGCCGTAGCCGTCGTAAAAATGGTCCATTCGTGGTTTTCGACTGTTCCTCATATAATGAGCAAGAAATTGAAGCTGAGCTTTTCGGTATTACCTCCAATGATTCATTTGCTCATCGGCATGATAAGTTGGGCATGCTCGAGCTCGCTAATGAGGGAACGCTTTTGATCAAGAAAATTTCAAAACTTTCACTCACAGTTCAGGCAAAGCTGATCAATTTTATTAACGAAGGGATTGCCTTAAGAGTGGGCGAAAAAATTCCATATCGCGCTGATGTTCGATTGATTGTAAGTTCTACCGACGATATGAATCATCTCATTGAGCAAGGGTTGTTCAGAACCGATTTATTCTACTCCATCGCAAGAATTAATTTAGCTGTTCCCGCAATCCGTGACCGTAAAGATGACGTAGAATTGTTTGCTTACCATTTCCTCAATAAGGATAAGAAAAATGAAGAGATGAAGTCACTTTCCCCCTGCGTAATATCAGTACTGAAAGAGTATAAATGGCCTGGGAACCTGCGTGAGCTTCAAAACGTAATTGAGCGAGCTTATATCTTGGCCGAAGGGATGATTGTCGATAAGAATCATCTTTCCGATCATATTTGTAAGAAGGAAGAAGTGAAGGAAGAGAAAGTGGACAAGTTTCTTAACTTCAAGGAAGTAACCTTGGAAGATTTGGAAAAGACCCACATCTGCAATACACTCGAGTTTTTGGGCGGGAATAAAACCAAGACTGCCAAGCTCCTGGGAATCACGGTAAAAACCCTGTATAACAAGCTACATAGCTACGGAATGATCGGTGAAGAAAAGGAACTGTCTTACTAAGACTTAAGGTAAAAGATCTTATAAAAAGGGGAGGGTGAAGCTCTCCCCTTTTTGTTTCTTTCGACGTGAGAAGACTTTATAGGGATGATTGATATAGTTAGATTTTGACAGTAGTATACACACCGGAGGGGAACGATATGAGTATAGAAACTGTTGCTGTAAGCGCGCCTGAAATTGTTCTTGATGTACCAGTTCAGCGTGTGAAAAATTTCCGCGAATTGCCTGACATTGAGAACTTCTATCGCTTCATCTACGAAAATGATCTGCGTCGTGAGACAAAGATGTTGCTAGAGTCCATTTGGACAGCCTACATCAAAAGAAAAAAACAGCAACGCAAAGCTGAAGCTCGTCACTAAAAATTAAGAGTTAAACATGGATGTTTCCCCTAGCGCAGTGTTGAAACCGCGCGTTCTTTTTGACCCAATCTATGGCTTTATTAAATTTACTCCCGCAGAATGGGAAATCATTCATGGGCCTTTTTATCAACGCCTTCGCTGGGTAAAGCAGCTCGGTTTCTCCTGTTATGTGTTTCCCGGTGCCGAGCACTCACGTTTTGGCCATTCAATCGGGGTTCTCCATAATGCACAGAAAATTTTGGAATCCTGCGAGCGCGCTGTGCCTGACAAGGTTTTGTTTGACACTAATGTGACTTCAAAAGAAATTTTTTTCCATCGCTCTGTCCGGATGGCCGCGCTCCTACACGATTTGGGAACATTTTGTTTTTCCCATACAACCGAAGGTGCCTATGTCGATTTCGCTGAAACCACGAATCTAAAAGGCGGCAAGGGGCTGCCTGATGACCATGAAAATTTAGGTTCTTTTATTATCAAGAACACCAATTATGAGGGTGGTATAACGCGAATTCTTCTGGATAATGATTTTGATCCCCAGCTAATTTCTGATTTAGTCAAAGGCGTCGGGCCATCCCCTCTTGCCAATCAGATCTTACACTCTGAAATTGACTGTGACCGAATGGATTATCTTCTTCGTGATGCCCATTATACCGGACTTCGCTATGGAAGTTATGATCGTGATTATCTTCTCTATCATTTCCGGGTGTGCAAGATCGGCGAACATGAGGTGCTGGCGATTAAGCAAAATGCCCTTCATTGTGTTGAAGATTTTTTGATGTCGCGCTATGCCTGGTACAATCAAGTCATTCGATCGCCCCGCGGCGCCAAGTATGACGCTATTGCTGGAAAAATTTGTTTCTATATGCTGGAAAAGGGGCTGGTCTTCCGATACGGGCAATTGTTGGAAATGATTGAAAAAAATCCCCACCATTTTTTCAACTTCAATGACAACTATTTCCTTAATCTGGTGCATGTTTCCTATATCAATGGTGTCTTTGATCGGGCCCCCGACATTAAGGATATGGCTTCGACTCTCTTATTTCAGAAAGGTGCCAGAGCGCTTAAAGATAATTGCTTTAGTCAGAGGCTGCTTGATCCTGATGATCAGTCAAAAAACGAGAAGATCATCAAAAGGGCCGAGGAAAAAGTTTTAGAAATCAAAGAGTTTCTCAAGAAAAATGGCACAAAAAAGGATTGGGTAATTTCAGATTTGCCCAAGAAAATTATTACCTTCGTCAAATCTGAGAATAATATTGTCAAAGATAAGGTTGGTCCCAATATTTTACTTGAGCGCGATCCCGTGAAGATTTTAGATGATGCCGGTGATATTAAATTGCTGGCCCAGTTGGATCAGTCGATAATTTCCAAGTTGCAGAGGAGCATGAACTATATTCCTAATGTTTACTGTTCAAATAGCGCCTATGAGTTACTGATTAAGGCCAATATGGTGAGTGGAATGGTTGCCGGCCATGACTAAGGCCCAACTTAGATAGAGTGTTTTTGTCAGAAATTGCCTCCTTTGCACCCTTTTCCAGGAACTGTTATCATACTAGATGGGGCCAGCATTGTGCTGGCCAGAGTTCAAATTAGGATGATTTGAGCATGGTAAAAGATCAGGGTACTACATCGTTTAATTCCGGCCAATCCAGAGCAAGATTTTTCGGGCAGGACCAAGGCCAGCCTTCGCCTGCTTCGATGATGTTAGAGCTTGTAAATATATCGCATTCCTATTCCAAGATTCCTGCCCTGAAAGGTATCAACCTGCAAATTCGAAGTAGTGAGTTTATCTTTGTCACAGGCGCTTCGGGTGCGGGAAAATCTACCCTCCTCAGCGTCATCTCGGGAGAGGTGAGGCCCACGCACGGGAGCATTATGCATGGGCGGGAAAATCTTTTTGTTACCCAAGTCTTTCAGGATTTGAAATTACTGGAGAATTTATCAGTTTTGGAAAATTTGAGATTGGCCCATGATCCGTCTGTTTATAGAAGTGATAGAGAGTTCATGGAAGTCATGGTTGAGATGGCCAAGGTTTTCGGTGTTTATGATGCCCTTCATCGCCGAGTCCGTGATCTGAATGGGGGCTTGAAACAAAAAGTTGCCATCATGCGAGCGCTTTTGCCGGGGCCTGATCTGCTGGTGGCCGATGAGCCGACCAGCGCACTGGATTTTGAAAGTTCTAAAAAACTCTTCGATGTTTTAACCTATTATAATTCGAAACGGGCCTTGAGTATTATCTGGGCCTCACATAATCGGGAGCTGGTTCGGAAATTTAGCGGAAAGATGGTGCACTTGGAAAAGGGTCTGCTGGTACATTCGGGGCATGCATGTTTTATTTGAAATTCCTATGGGCCCAATTTAGAGCTATTCCGGGCAAATTCTTTATTGTCATTATCCTGCCGTGGGTCTTGGTGTCTCTTTTGAAAATGCTCCCGATGGCAACAGAAAAAATAGGTCAGAGCTTTCTTGGGACGCTTCCTACAAGCTATGTAAATCTAATATGCAGCGATGCTGAACTGGCAAAATTTCTTCAGGTCAGAGTGAAGGCCTTGCCACTCATCGGCAAAATTGAAGAATATGCCATCGCAAACATGCAAAGTACCATTAGCAAAACGTTGAATGATTTGGAGATTAGCTCTTACGATCATGATGGCCTTAAAAAGATGGTTGGTTTGAAAATCTTTTTTGATCAGCAGGTGAGCGAAAAAGAATTTGAGTTGATCAAAGCTCATCTCGATCGCCTTACCGCTACCATGGGCAATAACCAAGAAATTATATGGGGTTCTTTTGTGCAGGCCAAGCGGTCGCAGAGCTATGCCGAATATTTGGATTGGGTGTTGTATGGCATGGCCTTTATCATTGTCTATCTCATATGGCTGGTGAATTTTTTTCCTGTAAAGCATCAGCTGTTGCAGTCAATTTATCTGGTTGAGCGCTACCAAAGACGATCGAGAACATATCCAAAAGTCGTGATACTTTTCATTCTCCTTAATATCTTTTTGGGATCCCAGCTGATTAGCAAAAAAATGCTGGCCGGTGAGTTGACAAGTTTCCGCAGTGATTTTATGCCGATATTTTTCTTTTGTGCTTTTATTCTATGCACTGCCATTGCCACTCTTGATCTACAGCGTCCTTGGAAAAAAGCATGAGAATCGGATGGCGTATTTTACTTTTCCTAGCGGTTATTGGGATGGCCCCCTGTAGCTTTGGCAATCAGCGTCCCGAAGCTGCGCGTCTTCAGTCCGATCATCAGCAGCGTGTCGAGTTCAATAAAAAAAGGCTCGATGAAATGCAGGGGAAGCTACAAATGTTGGGGCGTATCTTGGCCTCAAAAGAAGGCAAGCTGGCCACCGTCAATAACGCTAAATTCGATTTAGAAATAGAAATGGGTGATCTGGATCTCAAACTCAAAACCCTTCAGCCAGAAGTAAATGTAAAGCAGAACAAAATTAGTCGATTGATCAAAACGCTGGTCGCCTTGATAACATCGAAAGATGACTCGATGGCCAGTCTGATCATCGTGAAGGCCTTGCGCGAGGATATTGTAAAACGGGAGATGGAACTGAAGGATCTTGAACAACAGATGATCTCGCTAAAATCCAAGATCATGATTGTTGCTCAGAACTTAAGAAGTTTTAGTGACCAGGAAACTGCGCTCTCCGAACAGCTGGTGGAGCTCAAGGAAACGCGTACTGAAACCCTTGAAGCTATGTCAGAAATTGAAAAAAAGATTGATGAGCTACTCAAAGTTAAATTGGTTGACGATTCTGTTCCGGTGAAAACCAAAGGGCAGAGTTTTTCTGTCATTCTGCCACTGGAGTCGTTTGGCCAATCGAGAGTAACTAAAAAAGGCATGACGTTACATTTTCGCGAAAGAGTCGCAATTCTTGCGCCGGCAAATGGCCGAGTTGCATACTTGGGACAGCTAGGTAACTTGGGAGAAGTGGTAATTATTGATCATGGCCAGGAATATCGTTCGATTCTTTTAGGCAAGGCCAATTATACCATTGGGGCCGGAGACAATCTAAGCAAGGGCGACGTCATCGGATATGCCAAAGGTGATAGCTTAGGTGAGGCCACGGCGGGGCAAATTTATTTTGAAATAAGGCATAAAAATGTGCCCAAGGCAGTGTCTAGTTTTATTGATTCCCAATATAATGTAAGCTTGAATGGTTCAAAGAATATCCACTGAAGGTTACACCTATGACACGTCATCGCAAACGCTTGATCGCAGTTTCATTACTAATCTGTCTACTTTCCATGCCAGTTTTTCGCGTCATTTCTGGTGAGAAGGAGAAGTCCCAGGCCAAGGGTGATAAGTCGAGATTCGAGAAGATTGAATTATTTAATAAGGTGCTCTTCTTAATTGAGTCAAACTACTATCGAGAGATCGACACGGAAAAACTCATTGAGGGGGCGATCAAGGGAATGATGGGGACGCTTGATCCTCATTCGGCTTACCTGGATGAGGAAGTCTTTACCAAAATGCAGGAAGATACCCAGGGTGAGTTTGGTGGTCTGGGACTAGAGGTCACTCAGAAGGATGGAGTCATGGTCGTCATCACACCGATTGAGGATACCCCCGCCTTCAAGGCCGGGATTAAAAGTGGAGATAAGATCGTTGAGATTGATGGCGACTCGACTCTTGGAATGACTCTGGATGAGGCGGTAGATAAAATGCGGGGTGGTTCGGATACAAAAATCACGATCGGAATTATCCGTGAGGGCCACGATGGAATTAAGCATTTTGAGATGAAACGAAAAATAATTAAACTGGAATCGGTCAAGTCCCAATTGCTGGATGATGTGATGTACGTGCGCCTGACACAATTTCAAAAAAGATCTGCGGAATCGTTGGAAGATCACATTAAAAAAATGAAAGCTAAACTCAAGACGCCTCCCAAAGGTATTGTTTTGGATTTGCGTTCAAATCCTGGCGGCTTGCTGGACGAAGCCGTTGACGTTTCTTCTCTCTTTCTTAGAGACGGGGTAGTCGTTTCCACAGAAGGTCGTGATCCCAAAAGTAAAGAGATACGTAACGTAAAAAAAACCGGATACAAGGAAATCGATATTCCCATGGTTCTGCTGATTAACGGTTCTTCCGCTTCGGCTTCAGAAATTGTCGCCGGGGCCTTGCAGGATCAGAAGCGCGCTGTGATCATGGGGACCCAATCTTTTGGCAAGGGTTCTGTCCAAACGGTTGCCAAGTTGGATGACTTGCGAGGAGTTAAGCTGACCATTGCACAATACATGACGCCGTCAGGGCGCAAGATACAGGCCCTCGGCATCAAGCCTGATATTGAACTTGATGAGTTAGAAACTTCTTGGCAGAAGAAATCTTCCATCGAAACAAGCTATTTACGGGAGTCCGATTTACGCAATCATTTGACCGCAACCATTGAGACGGCTGAAGAGAAGATACAGCGTGTGGAAAAAGAAAAAAAGGCACGTGCTGAGAGAATTAAAAAGATTGAGCTTCGGCGCAAGCAGAAAGAAATTGTAAAAGAAGAAAGTGAAGAGAAAGAGTACGTTCCAGAAAGTTTTAATCCTGCCTTGGATTATCAAGTCGTACAGGCCGCCAATTTCCTCAAGGGAATCAGCGTCTTCAAGGTGCTTAACAAGTAATCTTATGATGCAAGGGCCACAATCGTACACCGTCTCCGAATTTATCTCTGTGGTTAAAGAAATTCTCGAAACTGGCCTCTCCATCGTACAAGTGGAAGGTGAGGTCAGTAATTTAAGTTTCTCAACCTCTGGGCACGTCTATTTTTCTCTCGTCGATGATGACTCATTGGTAAGTGCCGTCATGTTTAAGTCAGACTTTTTACGTAACCCTCTTGCTCGGCAGATGAAGGATGGAAGTAAGGTTTGCGTAACTGGAAGTGTGAATGTTTATTCCAAGCGTGGCACATTTCAAATAGTGGTAAGACAGCTGGCGCTCAAGGGACAGGGCGATTTAAAAGAAAAATTTGAATTGCTTAAGAAAAAACTAGCGACTGAAGGTCTGTTTAATCTTGATACGAAAAAAAAGATTCCTTTTTTTCCTAGAAAAGTAGCGCTCATAACCGCGCCCAATGGGGCTGCCGTGCGAGACTTTATTAATATCTATGCCCGTCGTGGTGTTTTTATCAAAATCCTTGTCGTTCCTGTTCTGGTGCAAGGTGAAAAGGCACCGGTAAGTATTATGAAGGGACTCGATTTGGTTTTAAAATACAACCGGGCCAATGAGCAGGACCAGTGTGATGTGGTGGTGCTGGCGAGGGGCGGAGGAAGTTTAGAGGACTTATGGGCCTTTAACGATGAGGCATTGGCCTACAAGCTCTTTTCTTACCCGATTCCTACTGTGAGTGCGATTGGTCATGATGTCGATTTTGTTCTGACTGATTATGTGGCCGATTTGCGGGCCGAAACTCCATCCGCTGCCGCTGAAAATTTAACCCAGCATCAGGTGGAGATACTTCAACGATTAAGCCAGCTGAAGCGTCGCTTGCGTGATCGTATGATGCTAGGATTAAATGCCAATCAGTCACAGTTAGAAACTCTTCATCCTCGAAAGTTAATCCAATATTTTTGGCAATTTTTAAATAGCTATCGCAGGCGTTTAGAAACATGCAATCTTGTCTATCGGGGACGGGAATTAATGGGGCTGTCCGACTTTTCCCTACGTCTTGAAGAAGCGGTAGAAATGCTCAAAGGTGCCATGACAACGGTTATCCATGCACATGGGGCAAAATTAGATCAGCTCAATGGAATTCTTGAGGCCACATCACCGCAAAAGGTCCTGGAGAGGGGATATTGCCTGGCCAAATTTCAGTCAAAGCATGTTATCCTTTCAGTGAGTGATTTTGATAAACTGGACACAAATGCTACACTTTCTCTTGTGTTCCATGATGGAGAAGGGCTTGTTACCAAAACTTAGTATTGGATTGGCATTGGTGCTGTTGGCCTCTTGTGCTGATATTACAAGCATCCAAGGTGCCGCCGGAGAGGAGCAGGCTAACACGACTAGCGTTGCCGCTCCACCCACGCCGGCCCCAGTGGTTGCGACAGTCGTCCCTTACGCTACTCGCGAAGTGACGATTCGGCCGGGCGAAGTGCAGTTTTTAAAGTTCCAGCGTCCCGCAGCTTTTCCTGAAGGGGAGCTATGGTGTGGCGATCAAAAATTTCCTGTTCAGGAGCAAGGTACTGAGCTTATTTCCTTTATTTCAGAAAGTTATTTTTCAGAACTTGAGCGACGGGACTGCTCCTGGAAAACAGCATCGTTGGTTTATAAGATTGCGAATTTTAGTATTCAGAAGCGCACCTTTCCCCAGGAGTTCCTGAAGGTAAATCCAAGAACCATTGAACTTTCCGGACCTGATTTTGAAAGAGTCAAAAGCGAGCAGCAGGTCTTAGGTGTCATCTATGCCAACTCTTCCAAAGTCCTTTTTTTTGAAATGCCCTTTAAGCGTCCCTTAAAGAGCAGAATCACAAGCTATTACGGTATTCAGAGGCTCTATAATAAAGTAAAAAAAGGTCAGCACTTAGGTATCGATTTTCGCGCCAGGGTAGGAGTGCCTGTTCCGGCCAGTAATCGGGGCAAGGTCGTTCTCGCCCAAGATTTATTTTTCACTGGGATGACAGTCATTATAGATCATGGTTTAGGTATTTTTTCTATTTATGGACATCTTTCCTCTATTCTTGTTAATGTTGGGGATATTGTTGTCCCTACCACAATCCTCGGGAATTCGGGTAATACCGGGCGCGCTTCTGGTCCACACCTCCACTGGGGAGTTAAGGTTGGGCAGCATCTCATCGATGGACTGCAATTGATTGAGATGACGGAAAAGGAATTTGCGCATGGCCGTCAAAACCTTTCATCAAATATCTAGGGAACTCTCTCCATTTGTGCTCTGTGATCTTGACGAGGCATCCTTCGGAATACTTTTACCTGTTTTGAAAAAATTTGGTTTCGCCTATACTCGCGTCACTTTTGAGGACCATCGCAAGGTGTCTGCGTTGATAGATAATGGACCTTGCCTGTTACTTTGCCAGGGAGTTGAAGGCAAATTACCTGCGGTCGTCGAAAGTGCTCATATTCCCACTCTCATTATCGGTGGAACTCTCGTCGATATTGATTCTTATCCTTTTCCCGTGGTGTGGATGGAAAAAACAGAGATGGATTTGGATACCTGTGATTTTTTCATCGGTAGAATTTGGGCCGCGCGCATAGATGAGCTGCAGAAAGATTTTCGAGATTTTTGGGAGAATATTAAAAAGAAATCCAATAGAGATCTGAAAAAAAAATTCGAACTGCAAAGTACTACCGACCATTCCAGAAAAGAATTGTGGAGCGTATTATCGCAGATTTCCTCTCGCGTCTTAAACTTTTTGAAAGTTCAGATAGATTCTTCAAAAAGTTTGTCTGCATCGATAGAGAATTATTTGGAGAACCATCCTGATCTTGTGTGCATTTACAAGGGGAGCTTTTTTGGAGAATTTGATTTGTCCAAAATCAAACCCTCAATGCACAAAAATAGCTATCTATTTCTTCTGTGGAAAGATGATTGGCCTCTTCTGATGATCTGTACTGAAGTTCAGATCATCAAAGAGAATTGCAATGTCGGCCCGCAATTTTCAATCATTCTCCAGCAAGAACTTTCGATTATCGCTGATCTTTTATTTAAATTCGGACCAGGCCCCCACACTCCTTGGCAGGGTATTTTCAATAGTATTCCGGTCCCTATGGCAGTCTTCAGTAAGGAAGGTGAAATTTTAATTCATAATAAGGAGTTCACCCGCTTACCCCTGGGACAGGCAGAATTGCAACTCGCGATGAAGGAAGATTTATTTGAAGCAGCAGGGGAAACAATCAGAATATTCAAGGAGACCATTCCATTTTCAGGGCAAGAGCATCTTCTCATGACCTTTCTGACCATAGATTCTCTCGTCCAGCTCGGCCACAATTCCCCTCGTCGAGATACAGTGAAAGACCTGGGAATTATCGCCGGCTCCCTGGCACATGAGTTGAACAACCCAATTGCCGGCATCATGACGGCCGTGTCTGTGCTCGAAACTGATTCCCAATCGAGCGAGGAAGTTAAGCAGGAGCTTGAGGAAATTAAAAAGTGTGCTTTGCGCTGTCAAGAGCTCATTCATATTTTCTTAGGACTATCCCGGGTAAATTTGCACAGTGAACCGGCGCATGAGATGGGCCATGATGTTCATCACGTTTTGGAGCAGGCGGTAAATTTACTTCGTTTTCGCATGGTCGAATCCGGCATTACTCTTGATATCAGAAATGGGCCAGGTACGGCAGGGATGCCAACTTTGCGTGTTGTGAATTCGTCAGTTTTAGCAATGATTTTTTATCTTCTTCTAAATCACCTTTTATCCTGGCGTGCGCATAAAACCCTGGTACAAAAAGGTCACCGGATTGTGAATGGGCGCTCCGGTCCCCTGTCGTTTGAAAATAGTCATCTCATTATCAACTTCCAAACAACAGAAAATTATTTTTCCTTTTCGCTCAAGGAGGCCCCTCCAGTGGAAATCTTTTTGAAAAATAAACTTTTCCTGCATCTCCTGGAACTCATCAAAATTGAAATTCGTGTTGCTGAAAACACGATCCAACTTGGGCCGTCCCCGATTCAGAAACGGTTAAAGGCCGATATTCCCGCCGAAATTGAGGAGTTTAAACTGATATGAGTATGCTTATGGTCTTTCTTGGAGGCGGATTTGGATCTCTTTTGCGTTTCGGGCTCTGCAAGCTCTCGTATGCAATATGGGACGAGATTTGGCCAGCCACCTGTATGGTCAATATTTTTGGTTCTCTTACCTATCTTTTCTTGGCGACAAAATTCCCCAGCATGCCAGCTCAGTATAATGAGTTAATTAAAATCGGAATGTTGGGAGGACTTACAACTTTTAGTACATTCAGCTACGAGATATTTTCCTTGGTTCAAAAAGGGCAAATGGCCAACGCCGCACTGGTTTTTGGTTTAAATATATTGTTTGGGATAGCGATGGGCATTTGGATTTTTGGCCAAAAAGTCATTTAGGGTTTCAAAAAACTTTTCAGGATCTTTTTGCGGGATATTTTTCTTGAAAAGAATCACGCCCGATTGATCAGATTGCAAACATTGTTCCAGGTAATCAAAATAAAATTCCCGAAGTGGGCCTTGCATGAGAAGACTTTTATTTCTCATGGAAAGAAGCTTGTCAGCTCGAGAGTTCATAAATTGTAACAACTTTTTTTGGTGCCCGGGGTAGCGAAAGATAAGAAGATTTTTAGGGGAAAAGGCGAGGACGGGCACGACAATCATTTGATCAGGTACGAGATGAGTCGTAACTAAAAAATCGCCAACATTTTGCTCATTCCAGGCAATGAGTTGCTCCTCCGACATGTTCTTGCCTTTTTTGCTCAGTCCACTTTTTTGGCAATGAAGCTCGGTTAGAAATTGGATGATTTCCCCTCGGTGATGCGTTTCCACCCTAGGATAGATACCTGTGAAATGCATCAGGGCCTCGGTGAAGTTTCCAAAGAGACGGACGGAGGCCATTTCCCAATTATCCTTGGTAAGTTGCTGCTTGATAAAGGCGAGCTGCTTCTGGGCCTTGACATTATCGCCGGGTGTGCAGGGGATGGAGCTGAGGATAATTCCCTTCGGGCCTTTGAGGGTAAAAAGATAGGCGCATCGTGGGCGTGAGATGCGCTCGAGAATTTCGTCAATATTGTGCTCTCCCTTCTTGAAGTGAGATCGATCCAATTCATATTTATTGCGCGGATAATAAAGGTGATTAACTTTTGTAATTCCCTTTTCAATGAAAATACCCATATATGTTTGCAGAAGCTGTGCGCACGCCATGGCATCATCCAGTGCCCGATGTGCCTTCTTATGGCCTATTTCAAAAATGCGACTCATAAAATTAAGATTGGTATTGAGTAGATTGGGAATTAAATACTTGGTCATTAAGTTGGTGCACATACTGCGATTGGTGAGGGTCGGCAAATTTAAGCGCTGAAGGACAGAGTTAAAGAAGGGTACATCAAAGGAAACATTATGGGCGACTAGGATGCAATCATCCATAAAGGTGAGAATTTCTTGAATAACTTCCTCGATCTGTGGGGCATCTTTGACATCCTCCTCACGAATCGTGGTTAACTTTTGGATAAACTCAGGAATTTTTACATCCGGCTTGATGAGGTAATTTCGCTTGTCCACAATTTGCAGGTTTTCAATTCGAACCAGACCGATTTCAATAATGCTGTCGGTTTTTTGATTGCCGCCTGTCGTTTCTAAATCGAAGACACAAAATTTTAACTGCGAAAGCAACTCACGGGAAGACTGAATATCCATATACAACCTTTTGAGCATTCGCCCAAAATAGCTATCTTGATAGCTATTAAAACTTCTGTTCTTTGATTAGTGTAATTCCTTCGCACAGAAGATTGCTAAACTGTTCCATGACCTTGGCGGCCATTGCCTTTACGTCATCATGGCTCAAGGCCTTTTGTTCTATACCGGCAGCCATATTCGTAATGCAGGAAATACCGCACACCTTTAGGCCTAGATGATTGGCTGCGATGGCTTCCGGCACGGTGGACATTCCCACCATGTCGGCACCCATGATTTTCAGCATTCGAATTTCCGCCGGAGTTTCGTAGGTCGGTCCAAGGAGGGCCAGGTAAACTCCTTTTTTAATTTCTCGTCCAAGATTGAGATAAGCTTTCTGAAAAATATTTCGCAGGTCTTTGGCATAGGCTTCTGTCATATCGGGAAAGCGGGGTCCCAATTCCGCAATATTTGGTCCGACCAGAGGGTTTTGCCCCATAAGATTAATATGATCTTCAATGAGAACTAAATCTCCGGGACGAAAGGTCGGGTTGATTCCGCCGGCGGCATTGGTCAGAATGAGAATTTCAATCCCCAAGGTGGCCATGACACGAGTTGGGAAGACAATGTCTTCCATGGGATGTCCCTCATAAACATGCAATCGGCCCTGCAAAACAACGCAGGGAACTCCGGCGATCGTTCCAAGGATGAGCCGACCTTCGTGACCTTCCACCGTGCAATCTTTGAAATGGGGAATTTTGCCGTAGGGAATGATGATAGGATTTTGAATTCGCTCCACAAAAGCACCGAGCCCTGATCCCAGCACCAGCCCTACGCGCGGAACGACATTGGTGACGGTTTTGATGTATTGGGCCGCCTCTTTGAGTTTCTTATACATGCTTAAAGCTCCGTTTGATGGATGTCTCCAGAATTAGTTTGCGCTTTGGCGAAGGAGATGGGGAGATTTTAAAAATTTCGTCATATGAATTTTGGATAAAGCTGTTTACCAAATCGGTTTGATGGGCGTGGTGGTAGATGTAAGCAATCGGCTCACCCTTGTTAATTTGCTCACCCCAGTGTTTTTCCAACACAATCCCGACTGAATGATCAATTTTATCTTCTTTTCTTTTTCGGCCGCCACCCATCTCCACTAAAAAGAGGCCCAACTCAATCGGGGCGATTTTGTGAAAGTAACCTTTTTTCTTGGCCAGAATCGGGGTCTTCACCGGGGCAATGGGCAAAATCTCGTAATGATCGATCAAATTATCGGGACCATTTTGCCAGGTGATCATTTTTTGAAACCATGAGAGACCTTCGCCACTATTAAGCACTTTTGTAACCTGCTTGATGCCCTCTGCGTGAGTTTTTGCCAAGCCTGCCAAATACACCATGCCTCCTGCCAGATGCAGTGACACTAACTTTAAATCTTCTGGCCCTCGCCCCTTGAGGACTTCAATACATTCGATAACCTCGAGCGAATTTCCAATGGCCCTGCCCAAAGGGACGGACATGTCGGTAATAGAAGCGAGAACATCGCGCTTAAAACGCGCTCCCGTTTCCGTCAGACTTTTCATCAGCAGACGTGCGCTCTTAATATCTTTCATGAAAGCGCCTCTTCCCACTTTGATATCGAAGACAAAACCCCGAGCGCCTTCGGCTAATTTTTTGCTCATGATTGAAGCCGTGATCAAGGGAATACTTTCTACTGTCGCCGTGACATCGCGAAGGGCATACATTCGTTTATCGGCAGGCGCGATTTCTTCGGTTTGACCCATTAAAACCAGCCCGTTGGTATAGAGATTTTTCTCAAACTCGTTGAGAGTAAGACCGGAGTTAAAGTTGGGAATGGCTTCAATCTTATCTACCGTTCCTCCGGTATGTCCAAGACCTCGACCTGCAATCATGGGGACTTTCACACCGCAAGCGCAGGCCAGCGGGGCGACGATGAAAGAGGTTTTATCACCCACACCACCGGTGGAATGCTTATCGATGACATGGGCATTTTTAAGTTCCAGAACTCGACCGGAATATAACATGGTGTTAGTGAGGGCAGCCGTTTCTTTTTTATCCATGCCTTTCAAATAAATGGCCATGAGCATTGCCGACATCTGATAGTCAGCGATCTGTCCACTTAAGTATTGATCAATGAACCATTGGATTTCACTTTTACTCAAGTTCTTTCCGTCACGTTTTTTGGCAATCAGACTTGCGGGTGAGAGCTTGGGTAGTTCCTCGTCTTCACTGGATTTTTTTTTATGCTTAGTATTCATGTCTTGACTCAATGGTTTGAAAACGGCCAATATATTCCAATATATCTATGACTAATATTGTTTAACGTTAATTATCATCTCCTTCTGTTCAGGATGTAAATTGGAGATGTAAATATACTGTTTTTGAACGGGGTTGTGATCATGGCCTATGGGAGCAGAGAAACCACTGGAGAATTGCCAAGGCAGGTGCCAGTGCGGAAACTCCTCTTCGGGCTGCTCACATACTTTTGTTTAATCCATTCAGTAGCATGGGCCCAGCAAGAGCAAATATCATCCGTGGGCGATGAATCCTTGCGGGATATGTATATTGTTCTGGGGACGACGGCGGTCGGGGCAACGCTTGGATTGTCCACTCTCTCCTTTGTCGAAGAGCCGGGGCATCATTTAAAAAACGTTATTGTCGGCGGCGCATTGGGAATTATTGTTGGGGTCGGGGTAGTGGCTTACATGCAGGCCAATAAGTCACGTGACCTCTATCTGGAAGGTGGGGGCGAAGAAGGGGCTCCAGAAGGAGCTTTGATTCCGAAGCTGGAAGAGCTGAGTCCGATGGCCGATGCCTCAGAGTACTACAAGAAAAAAAGTGGCGGTAATAAAAATCCGCTTATCACCTTTTCCTTCAGCTTTTAGAATTTTATAAGGATCGCAAGTGGTGGCCTCGGCCATCGCGGGAATTGCACGAATTCCCTCTTGTTGAAAAAGTCATGGGTAAAGAACTTATTATCTCTCAAACCTTGAACGAATATCGTGCGGTGCTTATCGATAATGGTGAGATTGTCGATTTTTTACTCGAACGTATTCGCGAACATGGCGATAGCTCTCCGCGCGTCGGGAATATTTACAAGGGCAGAGTGGTGCGCGTTCTTCCGGGAATGCAATCCGCGTTTGTCGATATCGGCCAGGAGAAGGCCGCTTTTCTCTACGTGGATGATGCCTATATTCCAACTTTAGAAGAACAGCGCGCCGTTGCCGATCTTCTCAAGCAGCAACAGACCGAAGTCCAAAGCAAAATGGGTGAGATTATTCCCGACGAACTTTCCACCTTTACCGAAACCATGAGCATCAAATTTCGTCCCGATGCCTCTGTCGAAAATATCTTGAAGGAAGGGGATGAAATTCTTGTTCAGGTGGCCAAAGAACCTATCTCCTCGAAAGGACCGCGTGTTACCCGTCATATCACTCTTGCCGGACGGCATGTGGTCTTTATGCCTTTTATCGAGCACACCGGAGTTTCACGGCGCATTGAGGACGATAAGGAACGGGATCGTCTGAAGGACATTTTAGATTCCATACGACCCGAGGGAAAGGGAATCATTGCTCGTACCGTGGCCGAAGGGCAGTCCTATAAGACCTTAAAAAGTGATTTCAATATGCTCGTCAAAATATGGCGGGATGTTCAAAAGGCGTCTGAAAAACTCAAGGCCCCTTCTCTTTGCTATAAGGATTTATCTTTTGTTCAGCGAGTATTGCGGGATATCACTGACGAGGATGTGGATCTTGTGACGGTCGATACAAAGGATAATTTTAAGGAAGTGGAGAAGTTTGCGCTCAAATACTTACCTGCCCTCAAAGGGAAAGCTAAATTTTATGACGCCGAAACTCCCCTCTTTGAGCATTATGGAGTTGAGCTGGAGATCGAGCGCGCACTCTCAAATAAAGTTTTTTTGAAGTCGGGCGGTTCCCTGAACATTGATCAGACCGAGGCCCTGGTTTCGGTGGATGTGAATACCGGAAAATTTGTCGGTCGAAAAAATCTTGAGGATACAATTCTCAAAACAAACCTTGAGGCGGTGAAGGAAATTGCCTATCAGTTACGCCTACGCAATTGTGGCGGTATTATCATCATTGATTTTATCGATATGGAACGGGTTGAACATCGGACCATGGTTTACCAGGCCTTGCTTGAGGCACTGAAAAAGGATCGGGCCAAAACGAATGTTCTCCCCATCTCAAGCTTAGGTTTAGTTGAGATGACCAGAAAGCGTACCCGGGATACCCTAACGCGTATTATGTGTAGCGCTTGCCCCTATTGCGAGGGGGCCGGACGAATTAAATCCACATTAACTGTGTGCTACGAGATTGTGCGTGAATTAAATAAAATCATTGTTCGGGAAAAAGTGCAGAAGATTTTTGTCTATGCTCACCCCGAGGTCTCCGCCCTGCTATGTGGGGAAGATATCGATATTATTGAAAACCTAGAGACAAAGTTCGATAAGGCGATCGTCATACGCTCTGAAAATAACTACCACATTGAGCAGTATGAAATTTTCCCTCAGGATTATGCCTGATTTGCGTCGCGTTATCGCTTCCCAAAATCTATGGCCTCTGATAAGTTGCACAATCGTTCAAAAATCTTGCCCGTGGCGTTTATAAATTTAGTCCATGGGCCTTAGTCCAGGAGGTTTCTATGATCTATGAATTGGCCATTATTACAAAGGCCGATGCAGGGGACAGCGCCTACAATGCGCTATCGTCGATGGTGAAGGAAGTTATTGCAGAGTACAAAGGTGAACTACTGATCGAAGATGTTTGGGGGCAAAAAGTGTTCGCCCAAGCAGCGGAATCTGGTCTTAAAAAAGGTCACTACACCTACTTCATGTACAAGGGCGGTTCGACTGTAAACGCCGAGCTATCTCGAAAATTGGGAATCAATGAGCACGTCATTCGTCACCTTATCATTAATTTAGGCGAAGATCGTTTTCAGGAAAAAATTGTGAAAATGTATAAGACGCCGCTTTCCAAAAAGTATTACGGCTCAGTGGCCGATGCCGAAGTCAAAGAAGGCGATGAAATGGAAGATCGGGAACACAGTAAATTTTCACGACGCCGTGGCTGCTGGTTTACCTCTAAAGAAATTCGGGCCGATTGGAAAGATCCCAAAACCTACATGTGGTTGATCAATGAATTTGGGAAAATTTCCCCCGCACGCATCAGCGGAATTAGTCGAAAACATCAACGTTTTTCAACTTCCGCCATTAAGCGCGCGCGTACCATGGGAATCGCGAGTTATTTATCAAATAGAGTCCTTGAATAGGTTTTGGAGCAGCTAAGTGAATAACGTGAGCACAGAGAGTGCAAAGCATGAGACACCGTCAGGTCCGACGGTTGGTCAGGGCCCCCAGGGCCTGCCAGGCGGACTTAATAGTGGAACCGCTTTAGAGCAGAAGCTCGGCCAGCATTCATTGGGAAAATTGATCTTTTTGGTCGCCCTGTCGGTGACCTTAAGTTCTTTTACCCCATTTTTCTTGCTGGCACCGGCACCTTTGGCATTCGCATTTTTACTTTTTGGTCCTCTCAAAACTATTGTTGTGGGTTTGTGCTTTGCGGGAATTGTTGCCGCTTTGATTTTTCAGACAGGGCTTTCTCTCGCCAGTGCCGGAGTTTTTGTCTTTTCCCTCATTTTTGGGGGGATCGTCTTCACGATTATCAAAAGACAAATTAATCCTGCGATCGGTGTTTTGAAATACGGTATTGGATTCTTTGGCCTGATCGCTATTCTTTCGGGATTAGCTGTCTGGGGCACAGGGATTCCGGTAAAGGCTTACCTGTTAGATGTTGTTAAGACCGGCATCAATGAAATTAAGAGCAATGCGGAATACGGGCAGTTGGTGTCAAAGGGCGGTGAGGATATAAGAGCGTTGCAAGACATGTTGCAAGATCCGAACGGAATCGTTCAAGAATTATTGCGGTGGTCTCCCAGCGTTTTGTTTGTCGTCGTCATTGTATCCCTGTGGCTCTCAGTATTTCTAGTTCTCCGAAATGCGTCTGCATGGAGCGCCGTGCGCCCCTACCCATTTAATGTAAAGGCCTTGATTGATTTTAAAAGTCCGGATTGGTTGCTCGTTGTTTTGATTGCGGGCCTTGCTTTTGCAGCAGGTGGTGATCTTCTTGCTGGAGAGTGGTTGCAAGTTGTGGGGATGAATCTTTTATATGCCGTTGGTGTCTTTTATTTTTTCCAAGGCATCGGAGTATTCCTTGAGCTTTTAACCTCACTGAAAATTGCAGGTTTGTTCAGAAGCATCATTCTGATTTTTACGATCTTCTCGGTATGGAAACTTTTGGCCCTCGTAGGTCTTTTTGATAATTGGTTTAATTTTCGCAAATTTTTTAAAAAAAATAATGAAGAAGGAGATATTTTATGAAGGTAATTTTAGTGGATCGTGTACTCCACCTTGGTAATGTCGGTGAAGTCGTGAACGTTTCGAACGGGTATTTCAGAAATTTTTTAGCGCCAAAAAAACTGGCCGTTTATGCTGACCAAAAGAATCAGCAGCAACTCGATATGCATAAGAAGCGCTTAGGTAAAAAGGTTGACGAACATAAGCAGTCCGCTGTCGCAGTTAAGCAACAAATTGATGGACTCCGCCTAGAATTTGTTAAAAAAGTTGGGGCCAACGGAAAGCTCTTTGGAACAGTGACATCAGTTGATCTGTCCCGTGAGCTGGAAACCAAAGGCATTAATGTTGAGCGTCGTTTAATTATTATTCCTAATCCTATTAAGTCTGTTGGAACTTTTGATGTAAAAGTAAAATTGTTTCAAGATGTAGAAGCCAAATTCCAAGTCCAAGTGGTTATGGACCCTGCTCAAGCGGAAGAATTGAAGGCAAAAAGTAAGGCTGCATCAAAGAAGACTAAGAAAACTGAAGCAACCGAGGCCGCCTCGGATATTCCAGCTCAGCCAGAACGGGAATTAACGGATGATGAAAAGCTATCTATTGAAGCTAACAAAATTTTGCGTAGTTAGACGAAATTTTGTAATGCGGATTGGATGGATTTTCTAAGAAAGTCCGGCCATCATTTCAGCACTACCTAAAAGGGCCGAATACGTCGGCCCTTTTCTTTTCTACGTGAGAGCACTATGAAGCAGACCAATGAATTACCCCATGATTTACTTGCGGAAAAATCTTTAGTCGGTTGTTTGCTGATTGATGGGGAATCACTGGATACAATTGTCGATTTAGGTCTGGCAAAGGGAGATTTTTTTCATCCCAAGTATGGCCTGATTTTTAATGCCATCAAAGATCTTTCAGATCAAAACCGGCCGATTGATTTTGTCACGATCTGCGCCCGTTTGCAGGAAACGGGAAATTTAGAAGAGCTTGGCGGCCACTCTTTTGTTCACGAGATTATTGAGGATCAAGTTTCCTCAGCAAATATTTACCATTACGCCAAGATTGTGAAAGATAAGTCTGGAATGCGTGAGATTATTCGCACCGCCATGCGAGTGGCCGATATGGGAATGAATCACCAGGGCAAAACCGAAGATTTTATTCAGACGGTGGAAGAGTCTTTTTTTAAACTTACCAATGATGCCAAAAATAAGGGACTTAAAACGCTTAAAGATTGCATCAAGATCAACCTCAAAGAGCTGGAAGATACATCGCGGGCTCCAGGCGAGCTAACCGGACTTCCCACCTCTTTTAACCGTTTGGACGCGAAACTCTTGGGCATGCAACCCGGACAGTTGATTGTCATTGCCGCCAGACCGGGTATGGGGAAGACCGCCTTGGCGCTCAATATGGCCGTGCGTTCGTGTAAGATGAGTCAGTTTCCGGTGGTGATTTTTTCCCTCGAAATGTTGGGAAAAGAATTGAGCATGAGGGTTTTGTCATCCGAAGCGAAAGTCGATCTCAAGCGTCTTAAAATGAAAAATTTTATGGAGCAGGACCTTCGCAGTATCGCCAATGCGACGAGAACCTTATCGAACTTGCCCATTTTTATTAATGATGATGGAGGCACGACTATTCTCGATATTCAAAGTTATTGTCGAAAAATTAAGGCCGAGCGCGGGCTTGGGCTTGTGGTCATCGACTATCTTCAGCTTCTCAGAAGTCATACCAATAACCCCTCTCGTGAGCAGCAAATTGCAGAAATGTCTCGGGCCTTAAAAGGCATGGCCAAAGAGCTGGATTGTCCCGTTGTGGCCATGAGTCAGCTCAATCGAAGTGTTGAAGCGCGTCCCGATAAGAGACCGACCACCTCAGATTTGCGGGAGTCTGGGGCCATTGAGCAAGATGCGGACATCGTTATTTTAATTTATCGTGACGATTATTATAACAAAGATTCAAAAGAACCTGGAATTGCGGAACTTATTATTGCCAAGAACCGTTCTGGCGAAACAGGACCCATCAAAGTATCCTGGATCGGGGCCCACACCAGTTTTGAAAACTTAACCGAGCGAGAAAATTAGAGCGATGGTAGCGTTCGCCAGCGATGACTCAATCCATTCTTTCTTTTATTTTAACGACACCCAATCAATTTTGAAATTCTCGCGACCGGTTAGCGCCTGGGCGTATTATTTGGATAGAAAAGTTGACCTGCGTACACAGAAGGAATTTCCTTTCACAATCCCAGAGCTGCATGAACATCTTTCCAAGATTGCTCTTTTTGCCTCGGCCCCGAGAGCTCGTCCGCGGGTGATTCATTTGAATTATAATTTCGGACGTGTTTTGCAAGGTGAGCATTCTGCGAGTTTAAGTCCTCTATGTCTCGATCTGGAATACGACAGCGTTGAACCTTGTCTCTTTCGACCTCCCAAAAAAGATATTGGCGTTCAGATTCATGGCCCCAATTTTGAAGAATACTCGCGACGTTTTGAGAAGTGCTTCGAAGCTTTGCTTCGCGGAGATAGTTATCAGCTGAATCTCACGGCCCCCTTTCGATGTGAATTTGATTCCGCATGTACGACTGATATCGTGAGTGCTTTTTTGGCCCGGAAGAAAATGCTTGGGGCCTATGCTCATGTTACCACCATTCCTTCTTTGGGTTTAAGTTTGCTGAGCAATTCGCCGGAGTGTTTGTTTCAAGCTTCTCTTGCCGGAGAGCAATCAATAAATTTGTGGTCGATGCCCATTAAGGGAACTTGGAAGGTGCCCGTGGAGGCAGATCGGAAAAAAATTAATCAGCAACTTTTGCACGATAAGAAAAATCAAAATGAGCTGTTCATTATTATAGATTTAATTCGCAATGATTTATCCAAGATCGAACATCCCAGGGCAAAGCTATTGGCAAAAAAGCTTTCTTTAAGTGTTCCTGGTCTGGCCCACATGGCATCGCTCATTTCCGTGGAGTTGAGTCGCAAGATTAGTCTCGGGCAAATTTTATCCGCCCTGTTTCCGGGGGGAAGTATCACCGGCGCGCCAAAAAAAAGAACGATGGAAATTCTTGCGGGGGTAGAAAACTACGACAGAGATTTTTATTCAGGCTCAACTATTCTCCTATGGAAAAAGGCGGCTGCGGCCTCCATTAACATTCGCACTTTACAGCTGGACCTAAATAAGAATGTTGGAGTTTATGGCTCGGGAGGAGGTATCACTCTTCGATCCGAGGTCCGTGCGGAATATGAGGAAATGTTTGCGAAGGTAGCGAGTTTTACTGGTTTTTTTAAGGCGAAAAGTCAGACGTGGGGCCCAGATAAAGGCTAAGAGTTTGACTATTTTCGATTACTTAGACCAAGCTTCTTTTCTAATATAATCTTACAAATGTATCTTTATTGCATGACCCTATTTGACATTAATTCAGGGCCATCGCTATGATTCATGTGGGTCAAAGGAAAAGGCCCTTTTCGGCAATGCATAGCGATTTTTTTTACTGGATGGGAAAAGAAAAACGCGAAGAGATGGATAGGCCGAAAAAACATGCAAAGGAGTGTAGTTATGGTGACAGGCAATGTTGCGAGGCCATTAGGGCGAAGAATAGGAAGTGGCCCAAATCAAATGCAGGATCAAGTGTCTGTCGATAACGTCGATCTCAATTCTCTATCTCAGCTCACCGGTTTTCCCGTCGACTTCATCAAAAAAGAGTTAGTGGTCGATCAGGAAAAAATTTCGGTTGAAGATCTCCGTTCTAAAGTCGCCCATTTTTTGAACTCAACTTTAGGCGAACTCCCGACGAATTAATTTCAGTTTTCTAACTCCGCATATTCACTGATCGCTTTGAACACGGCAAAAAATGCTCTTTGGGCCTGCCCTTAGAGTGAACGCGGTTAATTTCTTAATATCATTCAATTATTTTCCGATATCAGGCACGTAAACCAAGAATTGTGTAAGTGGAGCGTCCCTATGGATTTAGCAACAATTATCGGTGTCGTCTTAATTGCCTTGGCATTACTAGGTTCGATTTTACTTTCGGCACCCCTGACGACCTTTTATGACCTTCCTTCGATTTTATGCGTAGGGATTGGGACAATGGGTACGACGTTTATTAAATGGCCTCTAGATTCTTTGAAGAGCCTCGGTACCGTTACCCTGAAGGCAGTTTTCTTCAAGAACTGTGATGTGAAGGCCACGATTGAGGAAATTGGTACCTTGGCTGAGACGGCCCGCAGAGAATCAGTCTTTGCATTGGAGAAAGTTCCAATAGAAGACGCTTTCATGAAGAAGGCCATGACTTTGGCTGCGGACAACCGGCCGCCTGAAGTCATTCAGTCCATCCTACAACTTGAAATTGATAATATGGTCGAGCGGCATAAAACAGGTGGGGATATGTTGGACGGGATCGCCGCAGATGGCCCATCCTTTGGCTTGCTTGGCACTATTATTGGTCTCGTCATCATGCTCAAGAATATGTCGGACCCCTCGGCCATTGGTCCTGCCATGGCGGTGGCCTTGTTGACCACCTTCTATGGCTCTATCATAGCCAACTGTATCGCTGGCCCCCTGAAACAAAAAATCGGGCTGAGAAGCGGTGAAGAAGTTAATAAGATGAACATTATCGTGGCGGGCACTCTAGGAATTGTCGCCGGTGAGAATCCGAGATTAATCCGTGAGAAACTCGCGGCCTTTTTGGCTCCGAATGACCGTCCGAAATCAGACGAAGAACAGGCATCGCCCGCAGCAAAGGCGTAATTGTAATGATGCGAGAAAGATATGGCAGATAAAGCCGCACCACCGCCACCATGTCCCAAATGCGCGCCCTGTAAGCCAGGGTTGCCCGGTTGGCTTGGGACGATGGCCGACATGATGACGAACACTTTGACGTTTTTTGTTCTCCTTTTATCCTTTGCCAAAACTGAAACGTCGAAGCAAGAATCTGCCCTCGGATCGATTCGAAACGCCTTTGGTGGTTTGGCCTACAAAATGGGTGAGACAATTACATTGGGGAAAACGGCTGATAATGATCCCGCCATGCTGGAGGCAGAAGATCCGGCGCGCCCTTTTCCCATAGATTTTCTCAGTAGCGAAGGGCTGCTTGATAAACATGAGATGAATCGTGAGTCGACAGAAATTTTGCGCAATATGAGGAAGGATCTGGCGACGGTGGGACTCGCTGAGCAGGTTGATGTCTATGAAACCAGTGAGGGCATCAAGGTTCAACTGAAGGAAGGGATTGTTTTTAAGCCGGGTAGTGTTGATATTGAAAATATTGCCATTGAAACTTTTGAAAAATTAGTCAAGTTATTGGGAGAACGGGATTGGGTGGTCTTTATCTGTGGCCATGCCGCCCCTGGTGAGCGAGTGCGAGATGGGGTAGGTGACGCCACAATGTTGTCGGCCATAAGGGCCAATGTCGTCACGAAGTCATTAATACGCCGTGGAGTTCCAGCAACGTCTATTACTTCAACTTTTTACGGTGACTCTCGACCGATTTCCTTTGCAAGTAAGTCGCGGGAAGAAAATATTCGGCTCTCCAGGCGGGTTGAGTTTATATTGAGGAAAACCGATTTATATCAAGAAGGACGCAAAGTTGGTGGCCAAAAGTAACAGCTTGTCCGAGTTTAGTTTTATCTCTGAAATTTCTCTTGAGGACTGGCTGAAACAAGACCTGGGATTGTCTCGAAGTAAAATCAAGGAATTTCATTTCAAAAAAAACTGGCTGGCCAAGCGAACTAAAAATAAAGAAACGCTGACCTTTCCTATAGATTTATTAAATGACCATTTAATTAATCCTCGCTTTGACGGGCCCGAGGTCAAGATTTTGTACTCTGCGGATGACCTTATGGCGCTTTCGAAACCTGCCGGGATGCACCTTTTTCCTCTGCATTATAGCGAAACAGATACCGTGCTCAATTTTCTTCGAAGTCAAAATTTTGGACGGGATATTTTGCAGGTAGAAGCTCACTCCCACGAAAAAGGGGCGCTGTTTCGTCTGGATCATGTCACCTCTGGTCTAATGATGTTTGCCAGAACTGAGGCAACCTATAAAGAATTTCGCCAGAATTTAGAACGACAGAAATACTATCTCGCGATTGTTCATGGGCATGTTCAGAAGAACGGTCGCCACCGGCATTTTCTCTCGGGCCTGAATAAGGGAGGGGCTAAGGTTAAGTGTTCCCCGGACCCTTCAGCCGCTAGTCTCGAAGCAAATATAGAGATTTTACCTTTGGCGTTCAGGGAAGATTTGAACTTGTCTTTAATCGGAGTGCTTTTGGGCGAGGGACATCGCCATCAAATTCGAGTCCAGCTTGCCTGTATCGGGCATCCAATTTTAGGAGATATCTTATACGGGGGAAAGTTGGAAGAGCGAGTTTTTCTGCATGCCTGGACCTATGTTTTTGGCCCACGCTTTTTTCAAGATGATACCTGCCCGCTATTTGGCAAGTTCTTTGATCTGAACAGTGGCCTTCAGGTGTTCAGCGATCATCGTGGGATCAGTCAGCGAAGGTAGTTTGAATAGATACTGGCCATGGGTGTAGGCACCAATTTTTAACTTACTTGTTTCCAAGATGACTTTGATATTGCTGGTTCTCTCTAGGGTATAGTTTGGGCAATTTTTTGCGATATGGGTCAGACTGTTGGCCAGCTGGCGGTAATGGGCAGCATGAATGGCTTCACTCAGTTTTTTGGGATCTTTGTTTTGCGCCAATATTTTTTCCAGCACTTTTTCATCCAGGGTAATGGTAATGCTCATGTCATTGCCCTCACATTCCGTTTTCCAGCTCTGGGGAATGTGGCGATTGAGTTGAACAAGAGCGGCAGGACACGAGTGCGCCTCAAGCGCAGTATTTCGCGCCTTAACATGTTTTTGAAAATTGACGGTGGAGAGGAAGATCGCCATGAAAAGAATGCCAATCATAAGGATTGGTCTTTGCATCATCCATAAGTACACGTTTCTCATATGTCTCATTATGCCTGCTGAGAGCGTAAAAATCGAATGGCTTGTTCTTTTGCCTAGTTAGCAGAAGGATTTAAGTTGATAAAAAAGCTAAAGAATAAGGGTCCAAGGCCGATAAGAACAGTATGAGTTATTGCTAGTGGGACTTATACCCACTTATGGGATGTTAATGACCTATAATTCATTTGTTTTTCGGGATAGGGCCTTTGCATTGGCCTGTGCGATCGAAAAGCTGGAAACTGAAATTCCCCTAAATGATTTTTTAAAGAAAAACACCGCCTCGGTGGAAGACTTTCAGCAGAGCTTTGATTTTTTTCAAAGCTTCGGGATTGAAGTTAAAACCGACTGGATCGAAGAGGAGCTGATTTTGTATCCCCTTCGTCAAGGAAACCCCACCAAGCTTTCGCTGAGCTTATGTGAGTGGGCGGCGGTTTCGGCCCATTTTCCACTAATGCTAAAATTCAGAGGAAAATATTTTAATACCTTGGCCGAGGAGGCGTTGGGAAGGGTGGAGCAGGCAAGTTCCATTGATTGTTTTGGGCAAAATCATCTGGCGCAGAACAAGTCGAAATTCGTGGCCAGCGCGGCCACGGCATTTCGTGAGAAGGTATTTCAACTTGAGGAACATATTTTCAATAAAACCGCTCTAAATTTGGAATTGCAAACAGAAAATATTAAGAGTTTTCCATTTAGAGTCATCTTTTTGGAAGGACGTTTGGTTTTGGTTCAGGAAGATCTGGAACTTAAAAGCCTCAACACTTTAGATGTGGAAAAAATTAAAAGCGTGAGTGAGCTTAGTGGTAAAACGGCTTCACCGAAACATTCACTTCTTGATGCCAATGATTTTATTTCAAAAATGCGCGCCATTGGTGAAAAAGAGGAGAGGCTTGTACTGAAAATCTTATCCCAGGCCCATGTGGATTTATCCCCAAATTATTACTTTCTGGGGAATCCGTTTTTAACCACGAATTATAAAGGTGAGCTGATCTGGGCGGCAACGGTGGAGGATTCGCAAGAGCTCTTCGAATGGCTTTATTCGATGAAGTCCTATATTGAAATACTTGACCCTACGAACCTGATTAAAAAGTACCAGGAGTTTGAAAAAAATCACAAAACGCTTGCCTTGAAGAAAACTGGCTGACAAAGTACCAGCTTATGTCACAGGCAAAATTAGGCCGTAGTTTTTTCCTGATATCGTTTCTTCCTGCCATTCTCTATTGGTATCTAGAGGCGCATTATCCGGTGCGCACGGCACTCATCGGCGGTGTGACCTTATCCCTTATCGAGTTAACTTTTGAATATTTTTGGACCAAAGAAGTTCATGCGCTTTCAAAATTCAACTTTCTTTTAATTATAGTTCTCGGTGGCCTTTCCCTTGCGGCAAATGAGGGGCTTTGGTTTAAGCTACAACCTTTCTTCACCGGAATTTTTATGAGCGCCTTTATGTTGTATCAGCTGAAGAAAGGTGACGGCCTGTTCCTGCCCCTGTTGGAGCAGATGGGAAGGCCACTCCCGCCTAAGTTTTTGCTCCGATCGATGGAGTTGCACGTGGCCATCTTTCTGGTGGCCTATGGCATTTTTATGGGGATCTTGGCCTTGAGTGCCTCCACTTCCGTATGGTTATTTTTTAAGACTGCGGGATTTTATCTGGCCTTTATTATTTTTGGCGTGGTTGAGTTTATATATTTAAAGCAGCGAGTGAAAAAATTGCACTATCAGAAACAGGTGATGCAGGCGACGTGGGCATCACGATCCTTACCGAAAAGTTAGCCTTATTTGCGGCCGGCGGGATAACTTCCCAAAATTTTTATTGTTTGCGCTTCTAAGCTTAAGTCTTGAAGACATCCCTGCATTTCCTCTGAATGCAAAGAGGATTCTAAATCGACAAAGAAGGTATACATAAAGGGATTGTCGGGGATGGGGCGGGATTCCAGCTTCGTGAGGTTCAGTCCGTATTGGGCAAATTTTTCCAGACAGCGCAGCAGAGATCCTGCGCCATCGCCGATAGTGAAGGCGAGGGAGGTCTTATCATCTTGGTAATCATGCAGTTGGGCCGGCTTGTTCTTGGCCGGGCAGAAAAGAAAAAAGCGGGTGAAATTATTGCGAACCTTTTGAATGTTGGTATCAACGATTTGCAAACTGTAGAGTTCAGCCGTGCGCCGGGAGGCAATGACTGCTTCGCCTGGCTGGATTGTTTTTGCCGCCCCCGCGGTATCAAAGGATGGGAATGCTTTAAAGTTGGATTTTAAAAGATAATCACGGCATTGCTCCAGGGCGGCGGGGTGGGAGAAGACGGTGCGAATCTCCTCTGGACGAGTCGAAGGCAAGGTCAGGAGACAGTGCTCAATTTTAAGATAATGCTCGCCTAAGACATAAAAAGGATACTGATTGAGCAGGTCCATATTGACGTCTATATTTCCGATGATGCTGTTTTCCACCGGGAAAAAAGCGAAATCGATCTGACCGCTTGCAAGCGCCTCACACACCTGCTCAGAGTGATCAAAGTTTATAACGGAAGGTATGATCTTCATGCTCAGACCATGCTCGGTGGCGAAATATTCAAAAACCCCCATCTCACTATAGGAACCATTGGAACCTTGAATACCCACAGTCATGGATTTGCCCATTGGTTGCATAACTATCCTCAGGGAGCTTGAACTTTTTGATCAATGTTGGTGAGGGCCGATAAAAAACGTGCGCGTGATTTTGCCGCAAAGCGATTGTAGCGATTCATGTCGACAAAGAGTTGCCAAGTATCATTCTCCACTGTGCTGAGAATGCGCATAAGCCGACGATAACCTTTGGTGTCGATGGTTAAGTCCTTGGCCCCATATTCAATCAGGCCGCGTCCAATGAAATGCGCGAGAAGAAGAGATTGTGAAATTTCCTCATCGTGATGGGCGGGAGTGGTTTCAATAACGGTAAGTCCTTGCTCTTGCAGATAGCGTTTTATGCTCTGGTAACGGGCCTCTTCCATGCGAATCGGGCACAGAACCAGCTTGCGAGCGAAAAAAGAGTCGCTGGCCGAATCCGGGCCGAACATGGGATGTGTGGCCAAGATCGAAGTGTGGGCGGGAAGATATTTTTGCATGATCTCGGCCGGGTGTTCCTTAACAGAGCACACATCCGCGACAATTGAACCTGGTTTTAGGAGAGGCGACAATTGTCTGATCACGGATTCGAACTCAGAAATCGGTACGGCGGGAATGATGAGGTCTTGGGTCGCGATCGTCGCCATGTCTCCCCAGGTAGCTCCCATTTTCTCCATCTCATTTTTCAGAGGGAGCGTGTCGTACACGAAAACTTTGAAGTCGCGCACCATGGCCCGGGCCAAGAGCTTTCCAAGTCGGCCCATTCCGATAATTCCAACGTTCATCGCCGTTCTCCTAATGCTTTTTGGATGCGATGAAAGCCCTCTTCAATTTCTTTCTCGCTCGTGGCAAAGGAAATCCGGAGATAATGTTCGGCCCCGAAAGCACTTCCGGGAAGGACCGCGACCTGCGCTTTCTCGAGAATAAAGTTGGCCAAATCATCCGAAGTTTTTATGGTCTCCGTATAATATTGATCACAACGGGGAAAGAGGTAAAAGGCGCCTTGGGCGGGAGTCAGGTCAAAGATTTTCGAGAAGAGTCGATGGGCCAGGTTACGGCGTTTCTCAAAAGTTTTTTTCATCTGAAGAAAATAATCCTGAGGCATGGTCAGTGCCAGTATGGCGGAAGCTTGGGCGGGTGTGCAGACGTTGCCGCAGACATGGCCCTGAAATTTGTCCATATTTTTGACCAGCTCGGCAGACGCGACCAAAAAGCCAACTCGATAGCCTGTCATGGCGTAGGATTTGCTGAAAGTTTGTACCGTCAGGACGCGATTTAGCAGGTCTTCTGTGTCGTGATGTTTTAATAAGGTCAGAGGGGAGGTGAAGGTTTTCTGATCATAAGTTAAGAAGGCGTAGGCCTCATCGGAAATGACGGCAAAATTGAACTGCTCGGCCCATTGTAAAATTTGAAAAATATCATCGGTATTGTAGATCGCACCGGTTGGATTATTGGGAGAGTTAAGAATAATGGCACGAGTGGACGGCCCAATAGCACGGCGAATGGCGCTCAAATCCAGCTGGTGCGTGGTGAGGCACGGAACGAAAACCGGCTTTCCCCCGGCCAGCTTGATCGATTCCGGAAAGGTCACCCAGTAGGGAGAAGGAACGATCACCTCATCGCCGGAGTTAATAATTGTTTGAAAGATATTATAAATAATCTGCTTGGAGCCATTACTGATAAAAATATTTTCCGCTCGAATCGGGCGTTTGACGGCCTTGCCAATTTGTTCCGCCAGCTTTTCGCGTAAGGCGGGATGACCTGAAACCGGACCGTATCCGCAGTTTATTCTTTTCTGGGCCAGATACATTTCCTCCATGACCTCTTCAGGCGGAGGCATATCCGGCTCCCCGACACACAGGGAAATAATGGGGATGCCTTTTTTTTGCAGCTCTCCCACCCGCGCCACCATGGAAACACTTTTACTGGCCATGATGGCCTCAACTCGATTGGATATTTTTATCATGGCTTCAAAACCTCGTTTTTAACCTTGGCCATCCACTCGCTCTGGACGCGGACGGATTCGGCATGCACGATTTGGAAAATGCGTTCAATATAAGTTGGGTCCAGGCCAATCTTCTGCGCATACTCAGTCCGATTTTTCATCAGTCGGTCCATTCGATTTATCTGTAGGGCCGTCACATTGTGCTTGGCCTTAATGTCGGCAATGTGATGAACCACCTTCATTCTCGCCAGGAGAATTTCGATTAACTCTGAATCCAGCCGATCAATGCGGGCCCGTTCCTTTTCCAATGACTCTTCGTAAGAGTGATCATGGCAGGATGGCAGGCGGGCTTCAAGGCGCGTCAGCATCTCTTCTAAGGTCGAAGGAGTAATCTGCTGAGCGGCATCGCTGAGGGCCAGATCAGGGGTGATGTGGGTCTCGACAATCAGGCCGTCAAAATCCATATCCAGGGCCATCTGACTCACGCGTTCAATTAAATCTCGTCTGCCGGCGATGTGGCTGGGGTCGCAGATGATCGGCAGATCGGGGAAATGGCGTTTTAATTCGAGGGGGACTTCCCACACCGGCAGATTTCTGAAGATGTTATTTTCGGCACCTGCGAAGCCACGATGGATGGCCACTAATTTTGTTAAACCACTGGCCGTTAATCTTTCCAGCGCGCCAATCCACAACGATAGTTCAGCATTGATTGGATTTTTAACCATGACAACCACGTCTGTACCCTTGAGGGCCTCAGCAATTTCTTGAACGGCAAAAGGGCCGGCGGTTGTTCTTGCACCGATCCACAGGCAGTCGATGCCGTGCTTGAGGCACAGCTCGACATGGCGAGGATTGGCGACTTCCACGGCGGTAAAAAGGCCTGTTTCTTTTTTTACACAGGCGAGCCAGGGCAGGGCCTCCTCACCCATTCCTTCGAAAGAATTGGGTCGGGTTCGCGGTTTCCAAACGCCTGCGCGAAATCCTTTGATCTGGGGAATTTTTTTCAGAGCATGGGCCGTGGCGAGAACCTGCTCTTTCGATTCAGCACTACACGGACCGGCGATGATAAAAGGGTAGGAGTTATTTGCCTTCGGCCAGTTTGCCAAGAAGGTGGAATGAAAATGGTTGGTCGTCGTATGATTCATTTGGCAATTCATCTGGAAGGTAAAATGCTTTTTAACATTTCCCGCGCCTCCAGCACACATTCTTCAGTACTTTTCCAATTGATGCATGCATCTGTAACGCTTTGGCCATATTGGAGTTTGGCGTGGTCCAAGGGTATTTCTTGCTGCCCAGATTGTAAATTCGATTCCAACATAAATCCAATGATGGAACGATTTCCGTCGCGAATTTGGTTGTTGATATTTTTGAGTACCAAAGGCTGGAGTGCCGCATCCTTATTGGAATTGGCATGGCTACAATCCACCATGATGTTGACGGGAAGCTTGGCCTTTTTAAGTTCCTGCTCACACAGCGTGATGCTGACAGAGTCGTAGTTCGGTCGTCCATTGCCGCCTCGAAGGACCAGATGACTGTAGGCATTTCCCTTGGTGTGAATGATGGCAACCTGGCCGTCTCCATTGATCCCCAAAAAACGATGGGCCCCTGCGGCGGATTTCAGGGCGTTGATGGCCACCTGCACGCCACCATCCGTGCCATTTTTAAAGCCCACGGGACCCGATAGACCTGATGCTAATTCACGATGGGTTTGTGATTCCGTGGTACGCGCACCGATGGCCGACCAGGAAATCAGGTCTTGCAGATATTGCGGTGTAATGGGATCAAGGGCCTCTGTACCGAGCGGCAGGCCCAAGGAGGATAGATCGAGAAGCACCTGGCGGGCCATTTCCAGGCCTTCGTTAATTTTAAAGGTGTCATTGAGGTAGGGATCGTTGATGAGCCCTTTCCAGCCTGTCGTCGTTCTCGGTTTTTCAAAATAAGTGCGCATCACGATAAAGAGTGTATCTTCAACTTGGCGGGCCAACTCTGCCAGCTTTTGGCCGTATTCCTTGGCGGCCTTGACGTCATGAATGGAGCACGGGCCAATGACCGCAATCAGGCGATGATCTTTCCGGTCCATGATATTTCTAATGGTCTCGCGTCCTCGTGCCACCACATCTCCGACTGAATCGGGGAGCGGCAGTTTATTTTTGAGTGCGCTGGGTGTGACCAGCAGTGAGGTGGAGACGACGTTTAAGTCGCTTAATTGGCGCTTTGACATTATGACCTCGTGATATTTGCAAATTGATCAGTTGCCGTAATTAGTTGAGAACGAATTCCGCACTCCATGGCGGAGTGTCCTGCATCTTGAATGAGATGAAAATCTGCCTCGGGCCAGGCCCGGTGGAGCTCCCACGCACTTTCTGCCGGACACACGACATCATATCTTCCTTGGATGATGACGCCGGGAATATGACGAATTTTTTCAACCTGCTCGAGCAAGTAATTATCGTTGGGAAAAAATCCCTTATTAATAAAATAGTGGCACTCAATTCGAGCGAAGGCCTCGGCAAAGGTGGGCGTTTCAAATCGTTTCACCAAATCGTGATCGACCATTAATTTACTGGTGCTCCCTTCCCAGACAGACCAGGCCTTGGCGGCATTGTATCTCACCGCGCTGTCCGGTGAAGTTAAAAGTTTGTAGTAGGCCTCAATCATATGGCCGCGCTCTTCAGGAATGATGGGCGCCACATATTGTTCCCAAAAATCCGGATAAATTCGGCCACAGCCCTCCTGATAAAACCAATCAATTTCCCGTTTGCGCAGGAGAAAAATTCCCCGCAGGATCAACCCTAGGACGGCCGACGGATGGGAGGTGGCATAGGCCAGTGCCAGAGTAGAGCCCCAGCTCCCGCCAAAGACGTGCCATCTTTCAATGCCCAAATGCTTTCTAATTTTTTCAATATCGGCCACCAGATCCCAGGTGGTATTTTCCTTTAGCTCGGCGAACGGGGTGCTTCGGCCGCATCCGCGCTGGTCGAAGAGAATGACTCGCCATCGTTTGGAATTAAAAAAGCGTCGATAGTCAGGCGAAATGCCGCCGCCAGGTCCGCCATGCAGGAAAACGACAGGGATCCCCTGGGGATTACCACATTCCTCGACGTGGAGAGTGTGTAACGGGGAAACAGGCAATTGAAACGTCTTATTGGCATCATAAGGCGGGTAGAGATCGTGCATCATGTGTCCTTTGCGATATTGTATACGATGTCCAGGATGTACGGAATCAGAACTGCCTGTTTTCCAAGGCGTTCCTTCAGAATGTCCTTCTTCCGTGAGAATGAGATTAAGTCCAACACATTGAAATTACTTATGTTTTCTGGATATTTCAACAGACTAAAAAGTTGACTAAAGCGCTGTGATAAAATGACGAAAAGGTATTGGGGGAACGCGTGTTGGTGAAAAGAATAAACTTCCTTGCTGTCTTCTTGATAGCGACTTTGGTGGGTGGTTGTATGAGTACGACCTCGCCGACGAAGTTGGAAACTGTTGATCAGGCAGCGCTGAGCTATTCTGAAGATTTTTGCAAAGGCGCGGCACTCACAGATAGTCCCTTCGCCAATAGCACGAGCGGAGGTGACGGACTCACGAGTCAGACAGCGTATGTGATTTGTACCGCTCTGCAATTTAACAACATCGGGAGTAACACGGCCTATTGGAACAAGCAGTTTGTCATGCTTCAAAATATCAACATGATCTCCTATAGCGTTCTCACCTATAACAAGATTGGTAATTCCACCACACCTTTTA
Organism: Bdellovibrionales bacterium GWA2_49_15; assembly: GCA_001769855.1. GTDB lineage: Bacteria > Bdellovibrionota > Bacteriovoracia > Bacteriovoracales > Bacteriovoracaceae > GWA2-49-15. The sequence goes on from MEPP01000021.1 coordinate 140,070, forward strand.
CCGGTGTCATGAATGGCAATAATAAACGTCTTCTAAATCTAAACTTTCCCAGTACCTCTGACTACGTCGGAGTTTTTGGTGCCTTGGGCGCCAACGGTGTCGTGAAGAACATGCAATTATCAAATATTATCATCGGCGGTAATGACTATGTGGGAATTTTGGTGGGCGAGAATCAGGGAGGAGAAATTCGCAATGTGACAGTTACGGCTCCCTATGTTACCGGAACCGGTGATTACGTTGGCGGACTGGTGGGTAGAAATTCTTTGGGCACCATTTATGATTCCTCAGTAACTTTTACTTCAGGCTCCACCAGTGTCACCGGAAATTCAAATGTCGGTGGTCTAGTGGGAAAAATAGATTATGGACTTTTGCAGGATTCATTTGTTGCAGGCATGGGGGTCTCCAGCGTTGGGAATTATGCCGGCGGCCTGGTTGGTGCCAATGAGTCCGGAGGGCAGATTCGTTCCTCCTATGCCAAGCTTACCAGTAGCGTTATCGGTGGGGGAGACAATATAGGTGGTGTCATTGGTTATAATAATGGCCTGCTCTATAAGAGTTACGTTGAGCTTGCTCGAGTGACAGGTGACGAATATGTCGGTGGCATTGTCGGATACAACGACGCTGGACTCATTCAGGAGTCTCGCGCCAAGGTTACGACTCGGGTGAATGGGGTCAAAGATATTGGCGGAGGTGTCGGTTATAATGCAACAGGAACTGTGCTTTCAAGTTACACTGAATCACTTTTGGTGACTGGCACCTCAAGTAATATTGGCGGTCTTGTTGGTCGAAATATCAGTGGCCTGATCACCAGCTCCTACGCCAAAGTGACAACCGTGAGTTCGACCGTCGCGGGCACAGGTAATGTGGGCGGTCTGGTGGGGATGAACGGTACCGGCCTGGGAAAAATTAAAAATTCCTATGCAGAAACTACCAATATTACCGCCACCACGGGAGATTACGTCGGTGGACTCGTCGGTTACAATACGGGTGGTGAAATTTCAGACTCCTATGCCAAATCGAGCACGTCAATTTCTGGAGTAACGTACGTGGGCGGTTTGCTTGGAGGGAATGGCTCAGGTTTTTTATCTTCCAACTATGCAGAGGTGAAAGCGGTTTCGGCCTCGACCAGTCATGTCGGTGGCTTCGTCGGCAAGGCCGAAGCTGAGGGCTATATTTCCAAATGTTATGCCAAGTCCTCAGGTACCATTTCGGCACCGACTTATACCGGGGGCTTTGTGGGGTACGCACAAGGACAGATCGTAGAATCCTATGCCTTACCCACCACGGTTACTGGTACCATCATAAGTACAGGAGGATTTGCCGGCTATCTTCTCTCCGCGTTTCTTGCGAATGTGTACACCCGCTCTTCACTGGGAACTCTTTCGGGTGCCACTGAAGTCGGTGGCTTCGTGGGAAGTATTGTAAATTCTACCGTGATCAATTCTTACGCGGTATGGGCGCTAGTATCCGGCACCGGGGAATATGTTGGCGGCCACACGGGGATTGCCAGTACTAGTAATATTGATAATTCTTTTTCAGTCTCCAGCCTCTCCGGCGTGAGCGCTTTAACTCCGCCGACCATCGGCCTTTTCATCGGATCATTACCGACTGCTGAATCGGCTCCCCTGATTGGCAAAACGCTGGAACGCGCTTATGCTGACTGGAACGTGATCAGGACATGCGCAAATCCCGGGGGCATCTTAGTTTGCAATGTGAACTGTGCCAATACCATTACAGGACTTAAGTGCTTTGCCGATGATGGAGTAACGGTGCTGGGGACAAATGCTGGCACCTTTGAAATGGAAACTGGTGTTAATGACTACACCAATTTCTATTATAAAACTAACGCGCCTTTATCTTCCTGGGATTTCACGAATTTCTGGAAGGAGAACACTTCTGACTATCCAACTCTTCGGTAGAAAAACCTCGCCCTATCTCTCCAAAATGTTAAAAATTCTGGCCGTTCTAATGTTTCTCGGAATTCTATACCTCTGGTTTAAGGAAGAGATGTACGTTTGGTTGTGTGAAAATGAGGAGGCCAGCGCCGCCTGCACCATTGTGGGCATGATGAATGAAGAGCACGGCTATTATGATTCGGCCGATAGCTATTATGAAAAGGCCTGTAAGCAGGACTATGCACTGGGGTGTTTTAAGCGCGGCCTTCTGGCCCGGGAGCGAAAGCAGAAGGATATCGCCCGGGAGTATCTTCAGCGAGCGTGTAAGCTAGGACATAAAGATGCTTGTGGTCTTCTCTGATAAGAGGGAGTTAATGATCTGCAGGAGCTTTTCAGGCGGAGCCGGTTTCTTTAGCCAGACATTTCCGGCACCGTGGAAGGAGGCATCAAATTCCGGGAGTTCCTCCAGGCTTTGAGAGGTAAAAAGAACGAACGGGATTTCGGGATTGTGAGCACGCACGTACTTCCAAACATCGCCGCCATTCTTCAAAGGTATGCAGTAATCGCAAACGATTAAATCAAAGTTGGGATTTTCTTTTAAGAGCGCCATCGCCTGGGGGCCATTCTCACAGGCAGTGACTGAGTTACGATTGTACTTTGAAATATTTTGGCAGTGTAAACGACGTCGTAAAAACGAGCCGTATAAGTTATGAACATCCGGGTCATCATCGATAAATAAGAGTTTTGCCATGAGTGTTCATTGCATTTGGATGCGATTGATGTCAATGGCGTTCGCAATTCTCCCTATAACTGGGCATTTCCAGAAAAAAATTTCATAGGGGATTTTTTTAATTCTCAGGAAAAGTTTAGAGTTCTGCCCTTATTCGCCAATGGTTGCTTCCGCTACTAAGGCCAGGATAGCTCCAATATTCAATCGGCGAGCGGTCACATCTTTCTTGTTGCCAAAAAGATGGAAGAACACGGCTTCGATTGTCGAAGGAACCTTCATCTTTTTTAAGATAAAAAGATAAATCGATTTTCCCAGAGTTTCTTGAGAGGGCTTGAGTTTGGCAAAGCCCATAATGGTTTGCTTGAAAACGATCCAGCCTTGCTCAATTTCATCGCGGTCCATAATGTTGTTGTAATTCATGTCATAACGAATGAAGGTCGTTTCAATGTTGGATAGGCTGACGAACAGTCGTCCGATGTCGACCGTTGACATCGGCACATTGATATCACGTATTTCCTTGGCGAAGCTTTCAACGCTTATGAGAAATTGCTCAATCTCTGCGTCGGGAGAAAAGACAAGGTAGTCGTAAAGCTTGGGGAAGTAACGCTCGTACTTCAGGTCATTCATTAAGGTTGAAAAGAAGTACTGGCGATAGCACTGCACTTCAAAGCTTTTATTTTCCACATCCACCACTGGACAGTGGGCCTTTAAGGCCTCATACATGTCTAAGGCCAGAGTGCGGGAGGAAAGAATGTTGGCCACATACTCAGTCGCCTCGTCGAGACGAATCAAGCCGTCTCCATCGGACTGATACTGAAAGAGGTCCGACGAATTCATGGCCTCAGATAGGAAGCGTTCAAAAAAGTGCGGCCATAAATCGAACTCAACCATGGCGGTCTTTACATCGAGGAGAAGCGTGCGTAACTCATTAATGGTGGCGGCCATGAACAGGGGTTTGCCAGTCGCGGGGTCGATTTTAGGGTGGCCATAGGCCGCGAGGGCCTTGCCCAATCCGAAACGAAGAACCGTTTGCAGATTGATGCCGTAGAGAAATCGTTTGTAACTATTGGAATAATATTGAATATTTTCTGGCGAATGAAAGACCCGATATTGGGTGACAATCGCTTTGAATTCGGTCCACAGCTCAAAGACTCGCGGGCGCGCAAATTCGGCGTATTCGGGAAGTTCCGGGCGGACAAGATCTTTGAGCGGATCCGGACTTTCCATGGCGTCTTTCATATACTCAAAGGTGATGTCATTAAAGTAGTACTGCTCGAAGACGGCAACACCCCAGCTCAAAACCTTATTGATATCACCAAATGTGTAAATATTGGCATCGGAACCGATAAGTTTGGTTTTTACGTTGACGATGGATTCCTCTATATTGCGTATCTTGAAGTCAAATTTTCCTTCGGTCAGCTTTTCAACCACATTGATTAATTCGTTGTGCTTGAAAATGTGCTCATCGGCACCCCAAGGGTAAAAAAGATTACCCAGCAAGCGCGTTCGTTGTAAGAAAAAGAGGGCCTTGTCCTTTTTTTCCGGCGCGTTGGCATCCAGGTAATAAACAAAGTCGAAGACTAAAAGCACGGCTTGACCGACTTTTGGGATGATGGCGGTAATCTCGTCAGTCGAGATCGTTGCTCTGTCGCCGCCAATGAAAAGTTTCTTAACGAAGAGGAAGCTTTCAATCAGTTCCAGGTCAAATTGATCATCACTCAAATCCATGGATTTCTTGAGTTCAGTGATAAATTCCATCACGTTGAGTTGGGAGGACGGTCCACGGGCGCGGCCTAAAATTTCTACGAAGTCTTTGGTCAGGTTGGTTAGGAGATATTCAATTTGAGGTCGAAAATCCCAATAATTCTTTTTCTCATCGACGATTTTCTTCAGGATGTGGTTGATGGGGGCGCCAAAGCGGTTGGCCATGCGCACGAGATCGAAGATGTTGTGGATGTTTTGGACCGAAATCTGGTGCCGTTGATCGCGTAGTAAAAGGGTGTTCAGCTCAAACAAAAAACGCAGTGATTTGATCATTGCGTTACTTTCTTTGACGAAGAACTTATTGATGAATTTTTCCAGGTCCTCACGTCTTACGATATTTGAGTCGGGGCGGTTTACGAATTCGGAGAACTGCTTAAGATTGTTTTCGACGCAGGTGATGTCGGCGGTGACATCGACCTCGAGAAGCTTTTTGAGTCGATCAGCATCGATCTTGCAGCTATTTTGGAAGTTGCCGACATCATAACTGTCTGATTCTAAAGGAGCATCCTTCTTGAAACAGCCTGCAAGGCATAAGCACACGAAGGATAAGGCCCACCAAGTCCCAACGCTTTTAAATCGCTTACAAATCATACTTCTCTCTCCCAGTCTCGTTTCCAAGCACTCCCTACTGTTAAGTAAAGCATGACAGGCCCCGGGAGTCTTGTCGATGACCTGGGGACGAAATTGCCGGAGTTGATTAGTCGATTAATTCGTGCAAATTGGATAAACTTGCTCCCTAGGGTAAATATTTAACTTTCAGATGACAATAATTCTGGGGGCTCAAAGTTGAGTCATTTGACACATTAATTCAATATTAGGCAGGATGGAAAGATGCTTTATTGTTTAGTCATAAGTTTTGTGGCGGTTCTTTTCCTAATTCCACGATCACATGCCGAAACCGGATTTTCCTACCAAGAGCTTGGACGCTTGAACACGCCCGCCATGAGTGGGGCTTCGCCTCGTTGGTTCGGCGTCGATTTCGAGAAGGGCAAGGACTATAAAAGTGAGTACTCAAGCTACCTGAAATTTCATATGCGCTACTTCGGCGAGGAGCGGGGGGCGATCTATTCTGCGCCCGAGGCCTACCTAAGAACTGAGCGCGGCCATACCCAAATGTATTACGGCCGGCACATTTTGGACTGGAATCCCCATGAGAAGTTCTGGCTTTTAGGTGATCTGAACGCCCAGAGAGGTTTCAACCTGCTGGAAGAAGACATGGAAGGTCTGGCCGGAATCCATCTGATCAATCAGCAAGAGCTGCTTAAAATCGATATCTTTGCCTCCTACGTTTATATTCCCCAGCTTAATCCCGGGTATAAAATTAAAAATGGCGATGTTACGGCCCCTAATGAGTGGAGCAAGTTGCCTCCCGAGCAGGTTTTTTATAACGGGGCCAAGGTTCCCATTTATTACGAGCTGGATATGCCGGAGATGAAGACCATTATTTTTCAGCCCTCCATAGGTGGCCGGGTGAAGATGAACTGGTCTGAGCGAGGTGGGGTCTCGGTGTATGGGCTTTATAAGCCGGAAAACCAGGTCCGTCTCAATGCCACCGGACACTACGAGCAAGATGTTGAGGAGCAGGCCAGGGTTCGGGCCAAGCCTTTTGCCAATCACCACTGGATTTATGGTGCTGAAACCGAGCAAGCCGTGGGAGACTTTGTGGCCCAGGTGGGTGGGATGGCTGTCGTCCCCGAACGCGGAGTGGACCCCACCTTTAAGTTTGAGCCGCTTAAAATTGAGCCAGTCTATGAGGACTATTATTATGGTTTCGGAAGTCTAACCTATAATCAACCCGAATTTTCCTTCGGGCTTCATCAGGTCAAATCTTTCTCACCACCGGCCCAAGGCCAAAATCTCTTTGGAAAAAAGATTCGTTGGCAGAATGCCTCTGGCGTAAGTGGCAATTATCATTTGAATGATTATTGGTCCTTCGATGTTTCTTATCGATATGACTGGCAGCTACAGGACAGGTTGTGGGTCCAGTCGGTCAATTATCGCGTGACCAAACAAGCCACGGTCACCGCCGGACTTGAAATGTTGGATTCCCCGAATGCCGATAGCTTTTGGAGTTCGTACCGTTCTAACGACACAAGTTATGCACGGCTAAATTACATCTTCTAATAAATGCAACCACCTAATTCTTGCGGAAGATAAAAAACTTCACGGCGAAGTTGTGTTCCTGTTGTGGGGTGATGGAGCGTTCGCTTGGAAACAAAATCGAAGAGCAGCGGATTGTAATGGTAGATTTGATTTAAGGATTCACGCTCTGACTCCGTGATATAACCCAGATCTTTCCATTGGGAAGTTCGATAAATCCAGTTAATGGCGGGAAGGGGATAGTCTGAGCCGTTGACGAGACGGGTCTGTAGTTCGGGGTGACTTAATATGGTGAGCAGGGGCTCTCCCAGGCGCGTATGGAGAGTGACGGCCGAGAGTTCGCCATAGAGTACGCCCTTGTACTTATCTTCGTTGAAGAGACGCCAGAAAAGTTGGAAACAGGATTTTTGTCCTCCCTGCTCGAAGTCTTCACATTCTCCCAGGCTGGCGACGTGGGCCATAATAATTTTAACGCCTTTATCGAGAGGCCTTCGGTAAAGGAGAGGGTTCCCGAGCTTTTGAAATTGCTCTCCATCAACCGCACGCTCTTCTCCCACATGAGTCAGAATCGCCATATTTAACTCTTTAACCTTATCGTAGTAGGCATCCAGCTGGGTGCGACTGGGATCAATATGCATGGAATTGGGAAGCCATTTGATAAATCGTACTCCCAGCTTTCCCCATTTTTCCAATTCCGAGATGGCATCTTTTCGATAGGGATGAACGGAAATAACAGGGGTAAAGATCTCCGGATATTTTTGAGAGAGGTCCCAAATAGTCTGATTGGGCATATAGAAGGAAGTCTGCTCAGGGTTGGCCGTGCCGTCCTCATTGTAGTGCTTGTCGAAGGCCAAAAGATGGGCCTTGCCGGGCAGCTTGCCAAATTTCCATAGGTCGACAATTCGGCTGACGTAATCCTTGTTGATTTTTTCAGGTGCCTGTAGCTCGGATTTTTGTATTCCGGCGGCGTTGAGGTAAATTTTAAATTTTAAATAGGTCGATAAGTTAGCGCGCGATTGAGTCTTGGGATTTACCCAGGGAGTTATAGTGGTCTCAAAGTTATCATGCTCGTGCCCCATTCCGGCGACATGCAGATGCATGTCCCTCACACAGTCCGTGCGTAAGCCGGCCATGGCCTTGGCGATGAGATCGCGGGCCTCAGGGGTTAAAACCCCTTCCAGCTGCTCTGGAGGGCCGGAAAAATTACCCGCCAGCTTACTGATGGCGACATCACAGGAGGTGCTTGAGAGGATGACGGTGAGTAGGAGAATGAGATGTTTCATATGATGCCTTCTTAAAAAAGTAGCAGGCCTTTTTCTGGTTTCCAATTCCATAAAAAAAGAAAAGAAAAGACCTGTGAATCAGCGCGGGTATGGAAAATACCGGGGCCGGCCAAGAGCGTTTGGGCCTGGGCCTTTCGTTGCAGCAGGAGAAAAGTCATGGAGGATTTTTGCGAGGTATTTTGCATGGAGTTTTGCATCCTCATGAGAGCTGTGGCGTACTGATCGTTGATTTCCTGCCCCAGGATTCCGATAAAGTTAACCAGGCGATCTTTTGAGGGGCCGGCCTCAAGGGTGGAGAGCTCGTCACTGAATCTGCGGTTGGGGTGATTAAAGCTCAGCGCGATGGTGCGTAGGTCTGCCATGAAAAAGGTCGATTTGAATTTCAAGGCCATGCGACCTCCGAAATAATCTTTGGTAACTCTTCCCTCACAATCGGTCACGCTGCAGTCGAAGGTGCTGAGGGATTTTGCCGCCCGAAAAACGGTCTCGCGTCCGGCCACCAGGCCAAAAAAAGAAACGGGATAAACTTCCAGGCGCCCGTCAAAGGCGTTGATGATCCCGCTGGTACGCGCACTTGCCATCGGGCGCACAAAACCATAAAGGACCGGGGATTTATCCCGGTTTTCCCAAACGGAAAGACTGTATCCGCCGGTGGCCTTCAGATAGACGGCCTGGGGAAAACTTCGCACTAAAGTTTCCAAACCCATGTCGAGTTGGGCCCGAACAGCGAGGGGAAGATTTATTAAAATAATCAGAATTACGTACTTGAACCATCTCATGGGTAACCATTGTAGAGAGCAATCCCCTTTTAGAGAAGGAGTTTTTATGCAGCCTTTTTGTCAACTGAAGGACCGCGGATGATGGTGAGGAGCTTGGTTTTGGAGAACGGTTTCGGGAAGGCCCCATCCATACCTGATTGGAGACATTTCTCTAAGGAACGCTGATCGTCGGCGGCGGTAATTGCCAGAATCGTTGCATGGGGAAGGCCGTGTTTTGCCTCGAAGGCCCGGATGACCTGTGTGGACATCAGACCGTCGAGCTGGGGCATATTGACGTCCATCAAAACCAAATCAGGCGAGTGATGGGCATACATGGAGGCACCCTCCTTACCATTGGTGGCATGGATCAGCTCAACCGCTTGATTCTTGAGCATGATTTTGAGCAGCTGATGGGTATCATCTGAATCGTCGACGATCAAAATTTTTGATGGCTGCTGGGCCAGAGTGGGAAGTGAGAAAACGGGATTATTTGTGCCGGCCGGCCCATGCACAATATTTTTTTGATAGTATGAGGGCCAATTGAAATTAGGAAAATAGTCGCGTAAAGCAAAGAGGCACTTCACCAGCTCTGAAGGCCACTCAATAATACCATCGATCATTCCGGAAGATTTTTCCAAAATGTCCCGGCCAAATTTTGGTGCCAGGATAAAAATCGGGACTTGGCTCCAGTTATTGGACTTGCGAAGGGTCACGATACTGTCGAGGATTTTGGGGTAGAAAACATCCGCCAAAATGATCGGATTTTCAAAGGTGGTTCTGGCACTATCGAGGAAGGATTCCCGTGTGAGCGTGGTCACCAGCTTGGCCCCGAGCTGCTGAGTCAGGAACTGTTTCAGTTTATTGGACTCCTCAAGGTTCTGAGAAATGAGCAAGAGATGAGGCTCACTGCCAGCTTTGGAAAGGGCCTCGGAGTTGGTCAAAATGGGCAAGGAGAGTGTGAAGGAAGTTCCCTTCCCCTCCTCGGATTCGACAGTGATTGTGCCATTATGAAGTTCGCAAATGTTTTGGCAAATGGTAAGGCCCAGGCCGGTGCCATTCTCCCGATCTTCCACCCGTGCCTGCTCATACTTATTAAAAATTTTTTCCAGCTTATCTTTCGGCACGCCTATTCCGGTATCCTTAATGGTCAACTGTAAAATCTTTCTTCTTCCAAAAGGGGGACAGAGGAGTTGGAATTTTTCCTGCACCAGGATTGAAATCCGGCCCCCCTCGGGAGTGAACTTAATAGCATTGGAAAGAAGATTGTTGATGACCTGGGCCAGGCGTCGGAGGTCCGCAAAAACTTCCACGCGTTCGTCGGATTCCACCTGGAGCTGAATCTTCTTGTCCTCAGTCGCCAGCGTAAAATTTAGTATGCACTCATTGATTAACTTCTTTAGATCAAAAACCTCAGGGAAAAATCTTATACCGCCTTCCAGGCGGGCAATATCCAGCAGATCGGTGATTAAGTTAATTCCCAAACGTGCGCCTCGCTTGGATCGCTGGACGAGATCGAGGTCCTCAGGAGAGAGTGCCTTGCAGTTTTCGATAATCAGACTCATGCTGGTTTCAATCACGGAGAGCGGATTTTTCAGATCATGACTTACCACCGCCAGCAGATCATCTTTTTCTTTGCTGATTTTACAGATCTCGGTATTTTGAGTTTGGGTATTTTCCAATAATTTTTGATTGGCGCCTAAGGCCTCTTCCATCTTATCCTTGGCTTCTTGTGCGCGCTCCTCACTATGCTTAATTTTTCGGGTGCGCTCGTTCACCTGATGAATCATACCCTGAAAAGTAGTGGCGAGAACGCCGATCTCATCTGACGAGGAGATGTCAATTTTAATGTCAGTTTCGCCACGGGTGTAGCGAAGGGCCACATCGGTAATGAGATTAAGATTTCGTGAGATGATTTTGGAGAAAGCATAGGCAACCATCATGGCAAGAGCGATGAGGCCGGCGGCGAAAAAATAGGTTTTTCGCCGTAGACTTCTTGACTCATTGAGGGCGTCCCAGTAGTCGATGCTTTGCAGAACCGCCAGAGAATTATTTTTGCTCGGAAATTGGCCGGCGAGTGCGGCAGGCACCAGATTCAGGCGTTTATAATGGATCGCCAAACCAGCGTGTCCATTAACCATCGGGATAATCTTTTCATCCAAGTTGGCCTTCAAAACGGCGGCCATCTCCGGATAGTCATTTTGCACCAGATGCTGAGGCTGGGGCGCACCCAGCGCGGTCTCCTGCTTATTTATGTTGAAGAAATATTCGCCATCATTGTTTAGCAGGTAGATGTGATATTTTGAAGTGGAGAGCTGTTTGGCAAAGTTAACGTTGTCTTGAAAATTGAGAGTCATGGTCAGGATGCCAAGAATCTGTCGGTTGGGCAGGGACACCGGCCAGGTTAACGTGAGCGCGGCGACATCTTCCTTTTTCCATTCCGGCCGATCATAGCGGTACACGTTTGAGAAGGAAGCGCTGGAGTCCGGCCTTGAAACGGTGTGAGCGGTGGCAACGTTCACGGTACCCTGGGGAAGTTTATACACGGTGGTTTTTTGATGTGTTTGAGAAAGCTCAAAGCCCACATCGAGGAGAAAGTGATTTGTTTTTACCACATGGGATAAAATATCATCAATCTTGGATCGCTCTTCGCGAAACTGAAGAGTTTCAACCAGGATGTCGCTGAGCTTTTGCGCCTGCAGGGTAAAGTGGTCAATATTCTGTAAAATGAGCGGTGACAGATAGGGAATGCGCTCTTCCAGCTCACTCGCCTGCTGCTCAATCAAGTTGTATTTGTTTCCGGTATCAAAGGTCGCAATCAACACGACGGAGGTGGACAAAACTAGGCCTAACATCACCAGAGTAATTTTGTGAGAGAGAGTTAACCGACGGGCCTTCATTCTTCATCCAACTTGTGAGGAGGCTGCCACTCCCTATACTTATCGGATATTTAGCCAGTCTCTTAAGTCCGAGCCCTTCGCTAAGGAGCCGGAATTATTGACTTTGATTTACGATTTTGGCAACGAGGAGGGATCGAAGCGATTGGGCAGAAAATCCGCCAAGGTTTTAGAGCTGTGATTTCCGCGAGTATCAAACATGTGAATCTCAAAATCTGATGCGGCAAATTCGGAAAGAACTTGAAGACAAAGGCCACAGGGAACGGCCATTGGTTCGGTGATGAGGACGAGTCCTTTGATTGGCTGGACGCCGTTTTTAGAGATCATGTGAAAGACCGCGTTTCTCTCGGCACAAGTTGTGCCGCCGAATGAGGCATTTTCCACATTGCAGCCAGGGTACATTTCGTCAGCTTTCGTAACCAGCGCGGCCCCGACTTTAAATTTTGAGTAGGGAGCGTAGGCCCGCTCTCGGGCATCCTGAGCGACCTTCCATGCTTTTTTAATCCAGTTTTCCATATCAACTTCCTTGAAAGAGGGGCTCGCCTCTTGGTTTGTCAGCGAGAACGCCGTCTAGCATGCAGACATTTCCCTTGAGAATGGTCATGCAGACTTTGCCTTTTAACTTCATTCCGTCATAGGGCGTGTGTCCGCAACTACTGGCCATCTGCTCGACGGAAACGGTGCTTTGGGATTCGAGATCAGCAAGAGAGAAATCGGCATCATAACCAATGGCAATCTTGCCTTTGTAATTGAGTCCGTAGAGATTGGCGGGATTTTCACTGAGCAGTTTCGAGAGTCGGAGCAAGGATAGCTTCCCATCCAAAGCGTGATGAAGCATTATGGGAAAGATAGTCTGGACTCCGGGAAGGCCGCTGGGAGAGTGAGGATAGCCACGCTCCTTTTCCGCCTTGGTGTGGGGGGCATGGTCGGAGCCGATGATATCCACGATGCCATCGGAGAGCGCACGCCATAAGGCCTCCTGGTGATGACGTTCGCGGATAGGCGGATTCATCTGGGCGTAAACTCCCAGGCGATCATAGCACTCCGGGGCGTGGAGGGTGAGGTGCTGCGGGAGAAGTTCCACCGTCGCGGTATCTCGATACTGGCGCAGGACTTCCATTTCTTCGCCGGAGGAAATGTGCAGAACGTGAATGCGACGCTGGCACTTTCGCGCCAGCTCTAAAATCATCTTGGTACTTCGCAGGGCGGTCTCCACATCCCGCCACTCGAGATGTTGACGAGCATGCGTCGCCTGATTTCGGATATATTCTCTTTCCTTGAGACGGAGCTCATCCTCAGAGTGAATGGCGATGGGCAGCTTGGTACGTCGAAAAATCTCACAGAGAATCTTCTGATCGTACAGCAGAAGATCCCCGGTGGAGCTACCAAGAAAAATTTTAATTCCAACGCACCCCGGGCAATTTTCGGCCGCGATCAGCTCTTCTAAATTATGGGCAGTGGCACCGATAAAAAAACCAAAATGGGAGAAGGCGCGATTGCTGGCCAAGCTAACTTTTTCGGCGACCTGGGCACAGGTGGTGGTGGGAGGTTTGGTGTTGGGCATTTCTAAGAAGGCCGTGACACCGCCCAGGGCCGCTGCGTGCGAGCCGCTTTCAAGATCTTCCTTGTGAGTAAGTCCGGGCTCGCGAAAATGTACCTGCGAGTCGATCACGCCGGGGAAGATGGTCAGCTTGGCGCAGTTGATTATTTTTTTGGCGTGCTGAAGATTGGGTCGAAAGGAGGTAATTTTTCCGTTGGCCACACCGATATCCGCCTGGCCGACGCTATGGGGGAATACACAAGTTCCTCCCTGTAAAACGACATCATATTTCTCAGTTGTCATTGATGTTCTCTTTTCGAATTAACCGGTCTTTGGATCGCCAAACGATCCGAATCTAGGGCGTAAAGTTTGATGTGAGATTCAATCAAATCATTTTCGATGTCAATTTTATAATGAGTCATAATATAGCTGGGAATTTTAAATTCCCGCCACATTTTTTCCTTGTGGGAATAGAGCGCCACGCCACTCTCGGGATCGCTCGGGGAAGTTTTGATCGTCTCAACCTCAACCCATTTGTTATTGATAAAAAGCGGGTAATGTTCGCTGCAAAAATGCAACATCTCATAAGACTTGAGACAGGTTTCGCAAAAGAGATCGCCACAGATGGCACAGGTCCCTTGGGCCATAATATCGCTATGATTGGCGCAAAATCCCTCTGTCGGTGAGTAATGCGGGGACACTTTTTCGTTCGTGACAGAAAGTTCCCCGTGGCCGGTATCACCGGGTGCGTTGGTGCTACTAAACGAATTGCCTGGTGAAGGATTGGATACTTGTTCGGCGGTACTTCGCGCAATGTTTCCGAAAGCACCCGCTGTGGCCGTCTTATGTTGCCTTTGCTGTGATTTTTTTAGCAACAGGTAAGCCAAAATACCAACAGCGGCAAGCAGCCCCAAAATGGCCAATATCAAGGCACCAACTAATAACGGTACAATGGTGTCTTTTTCCATTTTTTCCGCCGTGTCTAACTCGTTCCGGTATGATATTAATTATCTCATTAATTGGCCACGAGGGCCAAGGTGATTGTCCCTATGGACAATTATCACCGGACGGATAACTACTTTAGTCGGGCATTGGCAAGAGTGAGGAGTGAGTATGGGAGAGCTGTCCATTTACAACACTTTAACTAAAAAAAAGATGGTGTTTCATCCGCTTGAACCAGCGAAGGTCAAGATGTACGTGTGCGGTCCCACAGTCTACGGACTGTTGCACGTCGGAAATTTTCGAGGCGCGATTTTTTTCAATCTGGTCAGAAATTGGCTGGAAGCTCAAGGGATGCAGGTCACCTACGTTTATAATTATACGGATGTGGATGATAAAATTATTGCCAAGGCCCAGAGTGAGAACCTGTCTTCCCAGGTGATCTCTGAGCGCTACATCGCAGAGTTTGAAAAAGATTTTAAACGGCTCGGACTTCGCAAGCATGAGCATAACCCGCGCGTTACCGAATTCATTCCGCAAATTATTAATTTTATCTCTGAACTTGTGAAAAAAGAAAAGGCCTATGTGGTCGATGGAGAGGTGTTTTATGACCTTGCCACTTTTCCCAGCTATGGAAAGCTGAGTGGTAAAAAGCTCGATGAGCTGGAGGCCGGCCATCGCGTCGTGGTCGATCAAAAGAAAAAAGGTCCGGCCGATTTTGTGCTTTGGAAACCCTCAAAGCCCGGTGAGCCAAGCTGGGATTCACCCTGGGGCAAGGGCCGACCGGGCTGGCATATCGAATGCTCGGCCATGATTTACGAAATTTTGGGACCTACGATTGACATCCACGGCGGCGGAATCGATCTGATTTTTCCTCACCACGAGAATGAGATTGCCCAAAGCGAGGGGCGAACCGGCGTGCCGTATTGCCAGTGCTGGATGCACAATAATTTCATCAATATGAATGATGAGAAGATGTCTAAATCTCTGGGGAATATCGTCACCGCCCGCAAATTTATGGATGACTATAATCCGGAGATTTTAAAATATTTAATCTTGTCGGTTTATTATCGCGCCCAGGTGAGCTTTAACGATGAGAAAATTACCCAGACCATTGCTGGTCTCGCGCGAATTTATAGTGCGCTTCGCGATGCCGAGAAGGTGGCGTGTGCGGCCGGTCCGGATAATGCTAAATTGGCGGCACCGGAATTGGTGAAGGCCATGCAGGTGGCCGATGGCAAAATCGCCGAGGCCCTGAACGATGATTTCAATACGGTTGAGATGACCGCTCAGATCTTTGAGATCGTGCGTCTTTTTAATGCCATGACCCCGGTGAAAAAGGCTAAAGACGTCCACGTACAGGCCAGCGCCCGAATCTTTTTGGAGTGGGTGCGTCGCCACGGTCAGCTGATGTCTCTCTTTGGCGAAAATCCCGCCGAGTTTCTGCGCGGTCTTGACCGCATTCTGCTGCTGAAAAAAGGTATTGATGAGACGACGGTGGATAATCTGGTGATCCAGAGGCAGTTGGCCCGCAGTAAAAAAGATTTTCAAAAGTCTGATGAAATTCGCCAGCAGCTCTCGGCCATGGAGATCACCATCCTTGATCAGCCCGACGGCTCAACAAGCTGGGAAGTAAAGAAAACATGAAGCATACCGCTCTGCTGGCAAAAGTTGCGGTTCGCATGCCCGGGCCTAACTCTATTCTCACCTATAAAGTGCCATCGGGATCGGAATATGCTCCCGGCGACGTGGTGCAGGTGCCTCTGGGCAAGAGAAAGGGGCAGGGAATTATTGTCGAGATCGGGTCCTATGATGATTTGTGCCCCAGTGATTTAGCGCCGGAGAAAATTAAGGCCATCGATAGTATTCTGGATGCCGAGCTGAAGCTAGGCCCAAAAGAGCTGGAGCTGTATCAATGGATGGCCAAGTACTATCACTATTCCCTTGGGCTTTTGGTTTTTGACTGCCTTCCCAATCCGGTTAAAAAACCCCGTGCCTTGCCGATTGTAAAGGGACGTTCTGAAGGTGCTACCTTTGTGTTTCATCCTGAGCAGGAGGAAATTATTCAAGCGCTGCTGCCAAAGGTCGGGGCAGGGTATGAAAAGATTTTTATTCATGGTGTGACCGGCAGCGGGAAAACGGTTATCTACTTTGAGCTCATAAAAAAATGCCTGGAGCTTGGGAAATCCGTGCTCCTGCTTGTTCCAGAAATTAACTTGACGCCCCAGCTGACAGATTTTTTCTGTAGCAATCTCGGGGAATTTCCTTTCTTCGTTTATCACAGCGCCATTACCAATTCTGCCAAATATCAAATCCGCAAGCATCTGAAGGATAACTCCACTCCGGCCATGGTTTTGGGAGTGCGAAGCTCGGTTTTTTTACCGGTGCAAAACTTAGGTCTGGTGATTGTGGATGAGGAGCACGATACGTCTTTTAAACAATCCGATCGCTGCCCGTACAACGGACGTGATGTCGCGATTAAAAAGGCCCAGCTCCATCAGTGTCTGGTACTCTTAGGCTCCGCCACTCCCTCCTTGGAAAATTTTTACGCCTTTAAAAAGCAGCTGCCGACAAACTATTATAAGATGTTAAAAAGGGCCCAGGGCGCATTTCCCGAGGTGCAGTTCCTCGATGCCCGCGGGCTGAAATTCAATGACCCGGCCTGGCCCTTCACTCCCGATGCTCTCCGTCTTATTTCTGAGGCGGTGGAAAAAAAAGAACAGGTCCTGGTTTTTATCAATCGCCTCGGGTTCGCCAATTATATTCAGTGCTCAAGCTGCGGTCACAAGTGGACCGATCCCAATACCGGGGTAAACCTGAGATACTTTAAAAAGAAAAATATCTTATCTTCCGCCCATAGCGATTATCAGATTCCTTTGCCTGAGATGTGTCCAAAGTGTGGGAACATGGACCTGTTTCAAAGCGGCTTTGGCACCGAAAAGGCCCAGGAAGTTTTGCTCAAACATTTTTCTCACTTTCGAGTGGAACGTTTTGATCGTGAAGAGATAACCACTTTTAAAAAGATGAAGTCGCGCCTCGATAACTTTCAGGAACACGCCATCGATATCCTGGTAGGAACTCAGATGCTGGCCAAGGGGCATAATTTTAAACGGGTCAACCGGGTGGTGGTCTTAGGCATTGATTCCCAGCTAAATTTCCCCGACTTCAGGGCCATGGAGCGCACCTATCAGCTCCTCTCACAGGTTATTGGAAGGGCGGGGCGCTATAGTCGTCACTCGGAAGTTATGGTGCAAACTTACAGCGTCGACAATCCTCTCTTTGATCATATCAAAACCCACGCCTTTGATGCCTTTTATAAGGACGAGCTCTCCATTCGGGAAATGGTTCAGCTTCCGCCTTTCTTTAAACTGGCGGCACTTTTTGTTTCGGCCCGGCTGCGCGACCGAGTGATCTCGGCGGCGCTCGAGCTGAAAGATTTTCTGGAAAAATTTCCCGGCATTATTCTGCTCGGTCCCGCTCCGGTCATGATTGAGAAGAAGGCGGGCCAGTTCACCTGGGAAATTCTGATCAAGGCGCAGGAGGTGAACTCTTTGCACGGTGCTTTGCATGCGGTTGCCAACCGCGATTGCCCTACGGGAATTACGGTCAAAATCGATGTCGATCCTTACTTTACTTCTTAGCCTCATCCCTCGGCACGGGATCGTGGCCGCCGGCATTCCAGGGGTGACAACGCAGAATTCTCCAAAGGCTCAGCATAAAAGCTCGACCCAGGGGAAGTTCGGTGAAGGCCTCTTTGGCATATTCAGAACAGGTGGGATAAAAACGGCAGTGCGGTCCTAAAAAAGGCGAGAGGCATTTTTTGTAAATCCACAGCAGCCCGAGTAAAAGTGATCTCATGGAATTTGAAATCCGAGCTGGCGCAAGGTCTTGGATAATTCCAAGAGGGGCAGGCCAATAATAGCGGTGGAATCCTGACCATCAATTTTGTCGAACAGGCCAATTCCAAGCTCTTCGATTTTGTAAGAGCCGGCACAGTCAAAGGGACGATCGACTTCCAGGTAGCGGGTGATCTCATCCTCAGTTAAGCTGCGCATATGCAAGGTGGTGACGTCCACAAACTCCAGCAATCCGGCCGAACTCTGGACGGCGACGGCGGTGATCAGACGATGAGTGTGTCCTTGCAGATCCTGGAGTTGCTTTTTTGCCGCGGGCATTGTGTGAGGCTTTCCCAAAACGCGCCCTTGCCACTCAACCAGCTGATCGGAGCCAATGACCGTGGCATCCGTTTCCACTTGGGCCACCGCCTGACACTTGGCCCGCGCCAGGGCCTGGGCGAGCTCGAGCATGGTACATCCTTGCAAAGTGAGCTGCTTTTTAATTTGCTCCTCATCAATATCGGGAGACAGGCATTCAAAGGGAATGGCCAGTCGGGATAACAACTCGCGACGGTACGGTGATTGGGATGCCAAAATTAAACGAAAGGGGTCTGCATTATTATTCTTTTCCATGCCCCATTATGCCCTCGCGGGAGGTGAATTTACAACGCGCACCTGTCTAAACTTTGAGCCCGTAGGTTTCCAGATTGTGGAGAATATTTTTTTCTAAACGACTTTTTTCCTTATACAGCGTTTCCAACCCTTGATAGAAGCGATCGGCATCGGGCCCTTGCAGAAACTCCGCAGCGCTACCATTTCCATCTATTTTTTGGAGAGGTCGCTGAACTAACTTGGCGAAGTTTCCCTTCATTTTTTCAAGGTGTTGAAGGAAATTTTCACGGTCCTTAATCGGCAGCGTTTTAAGCGTGGTTTCAGTGGATGCCAGCCACTCGTGCAGAGCGCTGAGGGGGTTTTCGGGCAGTCGGTCTCGCGACGCCGTTCGCGACTGGGGCGTCCGAGCGGAATCGTCAGGATGCACCAGCATAGGGAGTAGCGGCCGAGCGCCCCAAATAAGAAGTGCAGTGAGCAAGAGGCCTCTCCTTAACAAATCTGTTCGCATATTTCATCCTTGATAGCTTTTGAGATCGTCCTTGATCCCAGGGCCCTCGGCCTTCCCTGCAATAGAGTTGTGCAAAAGCCCTGCCGGCCTTTTTGTGGGATGGCAGTGGCCCTTTGACCCTGATCGCCTGGATTCTTTCTTAAATGGCACCGGTGTGATAGTTTTTTGTCCCTAATGCAGCTTCGAGATCGTGCCCAATATATTGAAAAACGTCTTGCCCAGCTTTTTCCTGAGACTCCTATTCCTTTGCATCACGAGGACCCCTATACCTTACTGATTGCCGTCGTCCTTTCCGCGCAATGCACGGATGAGCGGGTTAATCAGGTGACGGAAAAATTATTTGCCCGGGCCAAAACTCCCAAGGATATGGGCCAGCTTACCGTTGCCGAGATCGAAGACATTATTCGTCCGTGCGGACTTGCCGCGCGCAAGGCAAAGTCAATTTCCGAACTCTCAAAGCTGCTTTTAGAGCGGCACGAGGGACAGGTGCCCGATAGTTTTGGAGAGCTTGAGGCCCTTCCCGGCGTAGGGCATAAAACCGCTTCTGTCGTGATGTCCCAGGCCTTTAAACGGCCGGCCTTTCCGGTGGATACTCATATTCATCGCCTGGCCCAGCAGTGGGAGCTAACCTCCGGAAAGAATGTTGAGCAGACAGAACAGGATTTAAAGAAAATTTTCAAACCGACCAGCTGGGCCAAGCTGCATTTGCGATTTATTTATTTTGGTCGGATATATTGTACTTCTCGGAATTGTGATGGACGACAGTGTGAAATTTGTAGACACTGTTTTCCCGAGCGCAAGCGACCCAAGAGTTTTCAGCGAGCTTGAGGATTTATGAAATACGAAGGCAATCTTTTAAAAATGCAGACCACCAACGGTGAGACGGTTCAGTATGTGCTTCCCATCGGTGAGTCGCGCGTCCCTCTCAACCCGCTGCTCGGGAAAAAAATGGTGATCAACTTTGAAGGCAGAATTAACTGCATCGCCACCGGCGAGCTGATTAAGAAGAGTTACGGTCAGGGATACAGCTATAAGGCCTTCTCCACTCTGCCTGAGTGCGATCTGTGCATCGTCAAACCCCATCAATGCCATTATGCCAAAGGGACCTGTCGCGACATGAAGTGGGGCGAGGAACATTGCATGGTTCCCTTTGTGGTTTACCTGGCCCGCACCAATCACGTCAAGGTGGGAGTGACCGGGGCCAATCGCTGTGAGACGCGCTGGATGGATCAAGGTGCCGTAGAGGCCCTACCTATCTTACGTTTCTCTTCACGCTATCAGGCGGGATTGATGGAACTTGAAATGAGTCAAAGCCTTCCGGATAAAACCAACTGGCAGCAGATGTTGCTGGGCGAGATTTCAGATACCCGCGACTTGGTCGATCTGCGCGAGGAGCTCTACCTGGAATTTGCCAATCTGGTGGACGATCTGGAGGCCGAGGAAGTGGAGTCGTCGAGTTATTACTTTCACTATCCCGAAGTGAGCAAGCTCACCAAGGTGACCGCCATTGATCTCGAACGGAAGCATCGTTTTAGCGGTACCCTGATTGGCATCAAGGGCCAGTATCTCATTTTTGACAGTGGTGTGATTAACATTCGAAAGCACCAGGGCCATCACATCAATCTTGAGATCTTAGACTAGGTACGAGCGAACTTTCTCACACATCTCTTTCATCTCTTTTTCGCTTCGGGCCTTGGCCCTTCGAAAATCCATGTCCTCGGGGGACCAGATGGGAATCAGATGATAGTGAAAGTGCGGAACCTCCAACCCGATGATTGAGGCACCTACGCGCTTGCAGTTGGTGGCCTTCATAATGGCCTTGCCGATTTTTTGGGCATTGGAAAACACGCGGGAATAATAGGGTTCCGGGCAGTCGAGGTGATGGTCAACTTCGAGCTTCGGCACCACCAAGGTATGGCCGAGCTGGATGGGTTGAATGGTCAGAAAGGCGATGGTGAACTCATCCTCCATGATCTTATAGCAGGGAATTTCGCCTTTGATGATTTTGGTAAAAATTGAGGGCATGGTCAGTCCTTTGTTTGAATAAGTTGAATTTTCGTCCGCCGTCGGCCATTTTCTGGAAATATTTGCACCGCTAGGGCATTTTAAAATACTTTTCTTAAATATTCACGGCTTGTTGACGAAACAGGAGGCAACCTGTCCTGCAACAGAGGTGACATCCAATGAGTAGTTTGAAAGAAAGTGTGAAGGATTTTGAGTTCGAATGCTATGAGAAGTACACGGGTACGATCGATGAGGTGAAGAAACAGATCGAAATCTGCCCCAAATGTGGCATTAAATTGTGTTTTTCTCACCGGCCAGACTGTAACAGTCTACTAATTGAGGAGATGGCCCGTTGCCTCAACTGTGATTTCGGTCCACGCAATATCATCCATATTATTAACTAACCAAACAGCTCCGGTAAGCGGGGTGCGAGCAAATTTGTCCAGTGAAGGACCAATTGCTCCAGGCCTCCAATGCGGTTAACCTAAGCTATAAGCAGGGATTTCAGGATTTTGGACCTGCGGAAAAAATATAGGTGTTAATCGCATGAGAATGACTGGGTTTCTACCATGATGGCCAAGGTCGCCAAGACCAAAGACAAGGGTCAATTTGCGCTCATTAAGCTTAAGGTAAACACACCCGAGATCTTTTCCTTTGACCAGTCCACGGAGTGGATGGAATCTATTTTGACTGAGTTAAATGCACCGCTTGAAGAGGGCGACGTGCTTTTTACGGAAGAGGCCCCGCAAATTCATTTCAAGGGCGAAATCACCAAAAAACAAAATGTGAAATATGGAGACATCGTAGTGGTGAAGGGCGACTTCTCGGCCAAATTTATTACCACGGATATTCAGACCGGCACGCCCATGATGGATCGGATCGATGTGGAAGTCCGGGCCTGTTATATTGATGAGGTCATCAAGAAAAAATACGAGCTTGAGGATGAGGTCACCATCATCGTGGATGATGAGGAATACGATCTCTTTTTGTATCAAAGCGGTAAATTTGATTTGTATGAGGTGCTACGCGAGTACGCCTTTATCAATAAGAATCCGTATCCGGTATTGGGGAAATAGCCATGGCAAAAGAAGAAATTCTCGAAAAAAGTTCCGACCTGTCTTGGTTATACAATGTGCCGATGAAGGTTTCCGTCGAGCTGGGCCAGGGGCGCTTAACCATCCGCGATCTTCTGCTGCTGGGCCAGGGCACAGTTTTAGAGCTAGATAAGCTGGCCGGTGAGCCTCTGGAAGTGCTGGTGAATGACCGCCTGGTGAGCCGGGGTGAAGTCGTTATGGTCAATGATAAGTATGGCATTCGTCTGACCGATGTTATCAGTCCCGATGATAAGCAGGATGAGAATTAGTTGTTGAAGTAAAATCTCATTGCGCCCCAACAGCAAAACCTTTATGCGGGGATATCGTTCAGGTATCTTTTTGTAAGGGTCACAGGGATTGCTAGATCAAAAAATAATTTAACCATCTGTACACCCGCAGCGATCAAGCCCGCTGAGGGTGTATCACCAAGCAAATTAGAAAAAATACCATATACAACATTAAGGGCAAAATCGAAAGTAAAGAGGAGACCAGCCATAATGAGTAAATCTTTAAACAGAGCTTTTGGAATGGCAATAAAGTTGCCAAAAATTTTACCTTTAAAGTTACTACTCAACACAACAGTGATGAAAAGAACTTCAACTACCGTGTAAAAAAAATGCACGGTCGCCCCGAGCGAGAAGGCCTTGAAGTTAATATTCGAAAATGAAAATAGGAGTTGAGTACTCTGGTTTTCATAGTAACCCAGGTATAATTTTAGGAAACTAAAATAGAGTAATAAAAGTGGTCCATAGATGACCCCTGGAGTGAAAAAACAGGCAAAAAGAGTGTAATAAGAAATACTTTTTTTGAGGTATTTGCTTACGAGCTGTTTATATAAAATGAAGGTGACAATTACTTTTGTTGCCGTAATGAAAAGACCAATCACGGTAACGTTGTTTGGGTTTGATGGGTAGGCGAATAATAATAAAACACAGAAGCTAGAGACAACGAGCAAAATCTGGAAAGAAACTTCTCGCTTCAGAATGTTGAACAGTTTTTTGTACTCAATATTTAAATAGTTTTGCAATGTCAGGCCCAATTGAGTATTCATTTCTTGTCCCGATGAGTGGAATTTATTTTCACCATTTTAACCTAGGTTTGATTATTAATCACTATGACAAAGTGAATATGTTAACCATTGAGGTTCATTGAGGTTCCATGACACTTTTGGGACCAGGCGCGTCTCAGAAGTATCGTTGAACCTTTCTGGACAGGAAACTTGTGTAAGAATTTTCTTTTTTAAAGTAAGAATTATTTTTGTTCAACCCGCTCACTTGAGAGCGGCAATCATGAAAAATTATCGGGTGTAATTCGCGATTAGACGTGTCCGTTTGAGTTTTAAGCGTGAGCAAAAATCTCGTGGCCGGTAAACGATTAAAATTTTTTGCAAATGATTTATGGCCCAAATGCGCAAGAGAAATTCGGCGCTGAAATCTATGGTATATAGAAATAAAAAAGAGGGAGGCGGTATGAATTTAAAAAATCTGAAGAATGAAGTTCTGGTGCAAAATACAAAAAATCTGATTAAAGAAGAAAATCGAATCTTGGCAAAGGTGCTGGCGCATTTTCAGGAGATCGAAGAAAGAAAGCTCTATTTGGAGCTTGGGTATGGAAGTCTTTTTTTGTTTGCAGTGAAAGAACTTGGATATAAGGAGGCCTCGGCCCAGCGGAGAATTGAGGCCATGCGCTTTATAAATAAAACGCCGGAAGCGCGCGCCATGGTGGAAAAGGGCGAACTCAACTTGAGCAATCTCTCACTGCTTGAGCGAGTTTCAAGGGAGGCGCAAGCGACTCACGCCCAAAGTGTGGCCGCGCTTAATCTGATTCAGGAAGAATCAACTTCCGCTGTGGAATCAGAAGCTAAGTTGCGCGGATATTTTAAGTTAGAAAATAAAAAACGGGTGGTTAAGATTGAGATGGATGAAGAAACATACCAGCTTTGGTTAGCAACGAAGGCCAAGCTTGGGGAAGTTCTCGACGCTGCCGCCATCAAAAAATTATGTAAGTCGCAAGTTGAAATGCCACAGAAAAAGGTCCGACAAGCGCCCACCACTCGGACTGCGGGGCGTGTTCTGAGACGAGAACTCTTAAAACAGGCCGAGCATCAGTGCGAATATGTCAGCTCGATCAACGGGCGACGCTGTGAGAACCGGCACTTTCTCCAGGCGGATCATAAAGTGCCTTACTTCCTCGGCGGAAAAACGGTGCAGCCAAACATGCGCGTTCTTTGTCAGCAGCACAATGCGCATGTTTATCAAAAATTGAAAGAGAAAAATGTCTTTTAAGGTGCCCTGATCACCACAACCAAAGAAATGCTTCATTTTTGCATGAATCAATTGTTGAATTGTTTCATGTCGAGAGGGATAAAAGGGAAATGAAATTTCCATGGGGTTTCACATGAAACGCATTCAAGGCGAGCTTTTTTATTATCATCGGGAAATTTGGCCGGTCACAAATGTAGCGTTGTGCTTTCAAGGAAGCGGCAAAGGGCCATCGTCTACAATACGAACACACAGTCCCATGTGAGGATTATTTGGGATTTGATGCAAGCATAATGTGTTTTCGAAGATTCATTGACTTTCAGTTTCTTAATGCCCTATATGTTCTTTTAAAAAAAAGGAAATCAAATGTTAAAAAAATCACTGTTAGCAGTCATCTTTCTCGCGACAATGGCGGTAGCAGAAGCCGGCCCAGGCATGACATGCATTTTCGTCGGCAAAAATGAAATCCCACAGATCGTTAACTTCAAGGAAATAAACTCCCCCAGGAGTTACATTCAGCTAAGCGGAAAAATCCAGGGCACGAGCTATTTTATCGTAGCCGATGTTCCAGTCTCCAACGGTCCTGCTCACTTTCCACGACTTTCTCTCTTTCAAAGCACCGATCAAGGAACAAGGCTTTTAGACCAGGTCACTTCGGTTGTTCCCAAGCAATCAGGAGACATCGTCCCGGCGGAATGGGAAAAAGTTCTTGGTCTGCGCTTTCTAAAGAACGATTTGGTTCCCGGAAAAAAACTTTCCTGCGAGCTTAATCTTTTTCAGCTTCTGGGCAATCTTAAGTAAATTTGATTGTTCCACATAACATCTTGAAAAATGTCTTTGCGACAGCACCTCAAAACTTATAATTTTTCTTCACATACGCCGTAATCCCATTCGCCACGCCTTCGGCGAATTTGTCCTGAAAGCGCGGATCGGCCATGAGTTCGCGTTCTTGGAGATGGGTCATGAAGCCTGCCTCCAGCAAGACCGACGGGCGCTTGCTTAGGGCCAGAACATAGAACAAGGCGGCCTTGGGCCCGCGGTCGGATTGGGCGAAGGCCTTTTTGACTGAGCTTACCAGGCCCTTGTGAATGGACTGGGCGAGCCCTTTGGAAACCGGGGCGGTGCGCTCGATCACGAGATCGGCCAGGATTTGATTGATCACCACGATCTCGCCTTTTAAATCTTTATTTTCCACCCGCTCAATTTTGTGAACGGCGATGTTGTTGTGATTGTCCAGATAGTAGACCTCCAGGCCCTTGGCGTGGGGGTTCTCATGGGCGTTTAAGTGAATGGAGATGAAATAATCCGCCGCGACCTTGTCGGCCATCTGGGCGCGATCATCCAGCGAGATCGTGCGATCCATGGTGCGGGTGAGATAGGATTGGAAATTTTTTTTCAATAACTTATTTATCTTAAGCGAAATCTCCAGCGCCAACTCTTTCTCGCAAACTTCCCGCTCTTTGGCCTTGATATAAGATTTCGCGCCACAGTCGTCTCCTCCGTGGCCGGGGTCGATTAAGATAATGGGCGTGCGGGCGCTGAGCTCCAAAGAGAGAAACAGGCCCCCCAGCAACGTGCTGAAGAGAATTTTTTTAGAAACGTTCATACCAGTCTTTTACAATGTCCATAAAAAGGCCCTTGGCCTTGCTGCCAAATTGTGCCGCCCGTGCCTGAGGCATTTGCTCGCCCTTATCCAGCTTTTCCCGGTCCGCAAGGTTGGTTGCCGTCAGCGAAAAGGCGTAGAGCTTTCCCGAGCGCGCCACGAAAATCCCCGCCATCGACTGCACAAAATCCAGCGTGCCGGTTTTGGCCCAGAGGCGATGGGCGATATTGGGCTGGTTCCAGCGCTCGCGCAGCCAGCTATTTTCTCCCGCCATGGGGAGTAGCGCCCAGTAATACTGCGAGGCCGCCTCACTGGAAAATTTCGTCAGATGGGCAGACGAAATCCACTCGGCCAAAGTTCGAGCGCCGAAGCGATTCTCGGCCGTCAGTCCGGAGCCATTGATCATCGTGAAATCCCCCCAGGGAATCTTAGGGGCATTGACCTTATGCCAGGCCATCATGGCAGTGGCGGCCTCTTTTAAAGTGACGTTCTTACCCGTATCCTGGCGGGCTGCCTTGATCAGCATGGCCTCCGTATATAAGTTATTGGAATACTCCATGGCCGATCTTGCCAAATCAAAAGTAGGAATGGAGCGATGAATGGCAAGGGACTTGGCATTTTTATAAAGCTCGTTTTGCTTTTCGGATGGCAGAAATTCGGGAGCGCTCACTTGAATTTGCATGGCCCTCAGAAGGTCCGCAAAAATTTCGGCGGTAAAACGGGATGGATGTTTAATCGGCAGCTCTTCGATGGCGTCATAGCGTTTGCCGTTGGAGTAGAGCCAACCTTCAATCTGCTCGCTATTTTCCAAAAATTTAAAACGCTGCCCCGGAGCGAAGCTGGTCTTCTCACCTTCGCCCAAATGAACATGCGGCAAGAGCGGGACCGAGCGAAATCCATTGCCCGAGGAGCGAACCACCTGGATGCGATTGAAGTAAGAGTTCAGAGCACCGATGCTTTGATTGTAGGCCTCGTCGCCGACTCCGAAGTTGGCGATCTCGGATTGATTATGAAAGTTATTCTCATCATAAAAAAATCTGCCGCTGATTTTAGTGATGCCTTCGGTCTTAAGGGACAGGGCCAAGTTGAGCAGCCCGTCCGTATTCAGGGAAGGATCGCCTCCGCCTTTTAAGATCAAATCACCTTTGTCATTCATCAGAAGCTCTGTCTGAAAGGTATTTTGCGGACCTAAAATCGACAGCGCATAATGGAGCGTCAGCATCTTGGAGACGGAGGCCCAGGGCAGGGGCATATTGGAGTTATATTCTTCTTTGGTTTGGTTGGCCTGAATGTCCACGATGGCAATTCCCAGC
The DNA here is from genome assembly GCA_001769855.1 of Bdellovibrionales bacterium GWA2_49_15. Taxonomy (GTDB): domain Bacteria; phylum Bdellovibrionota; class Bacteriovoracia; order Bacteriovoracales; family Bacteriovoracaceae; genus GWA2-49-15. The sequence goes on from MEPP01000021.1 coordinate 167,204, forward strand.
GAGGTGCCCCTGGCCAATCTCGAATGGGCAAGCAATCTTTCCAATGACGGTGAGACCGCCGGTCCGAGCTGCGGGCCCGCGCCAATGGAAAAAAGAATAAATGTAAAAAGAAAAATTTTATGCCAGCAACAATTGACCATGGGCAATTTTAACGTAATAAAGCGGAAGGGCAATATAAGAATATCTAACTAGCCCGCTCTTTGATTGCCGACGTATTGGCGACCATCGCGCTCTTCTTGCTCGGCCGCCTGAATGGAGAGGCGAGTCCAGGGCATTTTTTCCAAACGCTTTCGACTGATCGGCTCGTCGGTCTCCTCGCAGATTCCATAGGTGCCATCATCAATTTTTGCCAAGGCGGCATCGATCTCGCGCAGACGGCGCAGTTCTCGCTCACGCAGCTCGAAGGAGAGCTCTTGGTTGAGGAAGGTTTGTGCGATATCCCCTTCTTCAATCATCTCCTCAGGAGGAACGGCGATGTCTTCTTTGTCTTGGGCGTGGATCTTGTTCATAACCTCACGACGCATTTCAAGAAGCCTGTTTTTCTGCTGCACGATAAAGTCATTGTCAAAGTGCTTGTTCATTACAGACATGGCCCATCTCCTTGATTACGTCCCACATCAAAATCCTGAAATTATTTTAACATCAATTAAAAAACATGCACGTGATTGTTGTAAGGAAATTATTAATTTCCTTTAAAATCAACAAGATGAGTGCTATTTCGAGATGTAATATTACGCTTTTTCGTTGCTATCCCGGCAAAAATGCCCCTGGTTATGATCGTGGTGGCAGCGGCAGCGGCGTATATTTTGGGCATGTCCCACCAGAAGGAGAAAGCTCCCTGCCAATGAGAAGACGCGTTCAAGCATGAAATTTTCATGCAGCAGAATTCCCAAGCTCATCCCTAGAATTCCCCCTGTGGCCCACAGAACTGGCGACCAGGTGTGATGCTGTTTCCAACCATGGAAGAAGGCCAGGAGGGCCAGAGGAATCGTGAGTCCAAGAACCATGCCGTGAAACCATGAGTGAGGAAAAAGTCCCTCAAGCCAAGGAAGGGCCATGAGTACGACGGGGAGAAGCAGGCAATGAATGGCACAGATACTCGCCAAGGCAAGGGCGACCTTATCCCAGAGATTATTTTTGGCCGGGATACTGATTTCCATGACCGTGGCATGAGAGTGCCCCTGATGGTCGTGATCCTGAGTTTGAGCTTGAGAGTACATGAGACCTCCATCTAATTCAGAGCGCGGGTTTTAATTTTGTCTTCGATCCAGTGGAAAAATTCATCCTTCTTCATGGTCTGCTGATTCTCAATTCCATAACGGCGCAGAGTCACCTCCTGCGCTTCACTTTCCCGTTCGCCCACGATGAGCAGGTTGGGAATTTTTTTCTTGGTGTTGGTGCGAATTTTTTTGTTAATGGAATCGTTGGAGTCATCCACCTCAGCGCGAATAAAGCGCTTGCGCATTTCTTCCACCAGCGCATTGGCGTAGGGGAGGAACTGCTCGGAGATGGGGATGACCTTCGCCTGCACCGGTGACAGCCAGGTGGGGAAAGCGCCGCCAAAGTGCTCAATTAAGAAGGCCACAAAGCGCTCGTGGGTTCCGGCGGGAGCGCGATGGATCACATAGGGGCGGTGGGGCTGGTTATCGGCCCCGATATACTCAAGACCTAATCGGGCAGGGACGGCAAAATCCAGCTGATTGGTGGAAATTGTCTCTTCCCGGCCGGTCACGGTGCTCATTTGAAAATCGACTTTGGGCCCATAAAAGGCCGCCTCACCCTTCACTTCCTTGTACGGCAGACCGGATTTATCCATGGCCCGGCGTACCCGATCTTGGGTGTATTCCCAGGCGGCAGGATCGTTGACAAATTTCTCTTTGCCCTTGGGATCTTCCGGGTCCCAGGTGGAGTGGCGCATGTAATAATTTTTCAGCCCGAGCAAATCGTAGAGGTGGGCGTGCATCCGCATGACCTTGAGAAATTCATCTTCGATCTGCTCTTCCGTGCAGTAGATGTGGGCGTCGTTCATACACATGCCGCGCACGCGTAGGAGTCCTGAGACAGAGCCCGAATCCTCAAAGCGAAAGACATTGCCATACTCGGCCAGGCGCAACGGCAGCTCCCGGTACGAGCGCAACTTAGAGGCAAAGATGCGGTGGTGATGGGGGCAGTTCATGGGCCGCAGAACATAAGTTTCTTTAATTTTCTCTTGAACCGGTCCGCCTTCTTTTTGTTCCACCGACTCATGGATTTCCATAAAGGGAAACATGGCGTCCTTGTAATACGGGAGGTGGCCGGTTTTATTATACAGCCCGGTTTTGGTGATACAGGGAGTGACCACGCGCTGATAGTTGTCTTGGAATTCAAACTCGCGCATGAGCTTTTCGATCTCGTCGCGCAGAATCGTTCCATGGGGCAGCCACAGGGGCAGGCCCTTGCCAATTTCTTCGTCGATGACAAAAAATTCCAATTCCTTGCCCAATTTTTTATGATCCCGCGCCTGGGCCTCTTCCCAGGCCTTCACGTAGCGATCGAGTTCTTCTTTGGTTTCAAACGCCCAGGCATAAAGGCGAGTCATCATGGCATTGCGGGAATCACCACGCCAGTAGGCCCCGGCGATGCTGCGAATTTTAAAACAGCCTGGATCAATTTCGCCGGTGTGTTTCAGGTGCGGGCCTTCGCACATATCTAAGAAAGCGCCGTTTTTATAGAAGCTCAAGCTGTTTAGGCCGTGCTTGGAAATTAACTCCTCGGCATATTCGCGCTTGTAAGGTTCGCCCATCTCTTCAATGCGCTTGAGCGCCTCGTCCTTGGGTAAATCTTCCCGCACGAAGGGCTGGCGCAGCTTGATGATATATTTCATTTTCTTTTCGATTTCTTTGAACTCTTCCTCGGTGAGGGGAGAGCTTAGGATGAAATCGTAGTAAAAGCCGTCATCAATGGGCGGGCCAAAACCCAACTTTGAGCCGGGGCGTATTTCCAGCACCGCCTGGGCCAGAATGTGGGCCAGGCCATGGCGAACTTGGTACAGCTTACTATTGTGGTCGTTTTTCTGATCGTCCTGCATATTCTTCAGAGCTCCAATAGAGATTGCGTCTTAAATAGGGCATTATTAGCTAATGTTTCCTTATATGTACAGTTTTGGCGGGGGGAGTCTAAGAGACGTTCATCTTCGTGCTTTTCCGGTGATGTGCTGAATGCGGATGGCGACGACCTCGGGGTGATCGATTTCCTTTTCAATCATCTCCTGGCCTTGCTTTTCAAAGCCTTTGCAGTGTCGGGCCACCAGCAAAGTGAGGGCACGTCTGCGCTCTTCTCGATCCACAACCTCGGCGGTGCCAAAGGCGCAGGCGCTGGTATATCTGGTAGCGAACTCTTCGGGCAGGACCTTGCATTCTTCCACCACAGAAAAGCACACCTTGGAATCGTGGCGAATATTATCCAGCTTGTGCCCTTTCTTCGCGCAGTGAAAATAAATGGTGTTGTTTTCCAGCACGTGATTGATCGCCACGGAGTAGGGCCAGCCATCGCTGCCGTGGGTGGCCAGCTGTCCGAAGTCAGAGCGGGCGATAACTTCCCGTGCCTCTGATTCAGAAAGCGCCCGATCTTTTCGTCTCATCTCTTGGAACATATCTGCGATTACCTACTCAAAAATTGAATTGAGAGTCATGGCCAAACGCAGACCGGCTTCAGTCAGACGTTGCTCCAGAATCGGCTTAAACTGATAGCTATAGTTGTAGCCTAGCTTTGGCAGTGAGGTCGCGGGTGCGTCTTTCACGCAGTAATTTTTCAGGCCGGGGGTAGGGCTCGGGGAATCGGTGGCAACTTCCGCAGGATAGATTTGCGGGCGCAAAACTTTTGACTCCAGGGCCCAGTCGAGCACATTGCCCTTTTGAATTTTGGAAATTTCTTCGGTGGTTAAAACATCTAAAAAAGATGTCCATTCGGTAAAACTTAAATGGGTAAAGTCGATGATGGCCTCATCCCAGAGGGCATGGAGATTGGTGGCGACATTTTGATAGGTGACTTTGCAGTCATTGCCACCGCGGTCGAGGGCGTTCCCGACGTGCAAGGGCTGGTGAATGTCGCCAATGAGGTGAACCAAAAATTTAATGGCAAAGACCTTGGCTTCGGGGGTAGTTTCGGAATTTTTCAGAACCTTGATATTGTCTTCAATGGCGGCCACGAGGATGCCGGAAACTTTGGTCGGGTCATACTGATCTTGGCCGTCGGCCCAGTCAGTGTAGTGCCAGTTGTAGGTATAGGCGTACGTGGCATCGGATTTTATTTCGTCCGGCCAGTTGGCGACGCGGGCCAGGGAGTGTCCTTTTAAGATTTGCTCGACTGCGGCGCGGGCCTTGACGCTTAGATGGCGCTGGGCCAGCTCTCCCACCACTCGGTGTCCGGTGGGACCCCAGGCGGAAGCTTGGTTCAGCATAAAGAAGGAGCATAAAAGAAGGATTGTTTTCATGGCCGTCTCCAGGTGAAAAATGAAAAGACTGGGCACCCTAACAAGATGCGTCCCAGATGTCTTCTGGGATTTTATCAGGAACGCTGAAAAGGCCAATGATTAATGTATTTTTAGGGGCTTGCAAGTTTTCTTACTTGCAGGTCGGGGGAGCTTTGGTGTCGAACTGGCTTCACTAAAGGAATTTTAAGATTTTCTTAACAAACCAGCGCTGAAAGGGTGAGCGCTTATCCAAGATGGTCTTGAAATAATTCTTGGTGAGGGGTTTGGTTTTAGCATAGTCCTGATCAAATTCAGTTTCCAACTCTTTCACAATCTGCCGGTCGTCGGTAAAGGTAACGGTTTCGGTGTTAAAGTGCTGGGCGCGGCTGTCCAAGTTATCTGAACCCACATAGGCCCATTTTCCATTATAAATGCCCACCTTGCGGTGAAGGGTCATGGGCCCGGGCCATAGACGAATATCGACTCCCGCATCGAGAAGTTTGGAGACGGAGAAGACCATGCCCACAAGCGGCGCCCAGCCCTCATCGTTGGATTCAACCGAGTTGGTGATAATGGAGATCTTGGCGTGCTTCTCCGATCTGGCCTTAAGAAGGGCCTTCACAAATCGTTTGGTGGGAACGAAATAAGGTCCGTAAAGTTTCACCGTTGCGCCTTCCTCTAAATTTTCCAAGGCGGTGAGATAGGTGTCCTCAATGGGGGTTTTCTTGCCATCAAAAAAAGGATTGCCATAAACGGGGACAACCCGCGAGTTGCCGGCGTTGAACGGATAGCAGACAGGATAACGGCGGGCCCCGTAGAGGTGCTCGTCTAAGCGAATGGCGGCGGTGGTATCACCCATGGCCTCTTTCGGTCGATCCTGAATTCGAGATTTATGATAGGTATCAATGAAGCGAAAGTGCCACCAGCAGGCCACCGGGCCCTGCATCACCATTTCCATATCGTGAAAAAATTTATGCGCCGGCTCGATGTGGTGATAGGAATTTTGAACCCCGTTGCCGCCCATGCTGATGGTATACCCATCAATGATCAAGAGCTTTTCATGCATGGTTTTGACCACGCGAAGAAGGTCCCATTTTCCCGGGGCGAACAGCATGATGCCGATCCCGCAGCGGCGCAGACGTTCGCTCTCCTTCTTAAAGAATTTTTTGGAACCCATGGAATCTAACAGCATGCGGATATCGACGCCCTCCATGGCCCGCTTGCATAAGGCCTCGGTAATTTGGTTGGCGGTTTGATCCGTGTCGTAAATATAGGTTGAAAGGAGGATGGATTGTCTGGCCGATTCAATGAGCTTCAAACGCTCGGCCAAAACTTCCTGCCCGGTTCGCAGAATTCTAATCTGGTTTCCACCAAAAGCACGCTTGGAAAACCAATCGTTGCCTGGGACGCCGGCCGGAAACAGGTCTTCATACTTGTGGGAAAGAAGAATGGAAGTTTCGGCCGAAAAGGCGGGCAAGGAACAGAAGAAAAAAAGGGCCGCGATCAGTTTTATCACTGGGTGCTCCTGAAATATTAAAGATGCTTGATTTTAGGCCATGTCCTGGTTGAGGAGTATGGTCAGTGTAATATGCACAGAGGTGCCTAAAGATTAGACAGGCCACGGGGGCAGTGTATCTAATTTATGGATTGACTCTAGTTTATCATTCTATTTCTGAGCTAGGCGAAAAGGTGTTAGTTACTGCGCATTCGAAAAATAAAAAAGGAGCCAGTATATGAAAACAGCATTCTTGATCGGGACCTTACTCTTATCCGTGACCGCCAATGCCGCCGGTGTCAAATACATTTGCAAAGAGACAACGGAGTATCAAAAGCAAACTTTGATTCTAACTCAGGTCACTGACCGTGAAATCAAAGAGGGTGTTAAAGAGCGTTTTGTCCTGGAAGTTTATCAGGGTTATGAAAAAGAACCACGCCTGGTGACCAAAGGTTATGTGAGCACCGAGGACGTGATGTTCAGCTTCAAAAGCGATGATAAATTAGTTTCTGCCATGATCTATCTCGATGAGTTAGACCAGGCCAGCTTATCAGAAGGCCGCAAAGATACCGGCTTTGACTGCAACTAAACGCTACTGTGCTTTCAGCAAAATGGTCTCCGAGTGGGAGCTGAACTCAGGCGCATACATGCACTCGATTTCCGCCATCCCGGTTTGGTACTCACCTTTGTGAAAGACCTTGAGATCATACTCAAACACATAGGTGCCCTTGGGAAGATAGGCGAAGAAAAAGTGAGTGGCGGTATCACGGGTGGACTCGTAGTAGGCCAAGCCATCCTGATACTTCCAGTGGGAGAGGACATTCACGGGCTCGGTACCTGAGCCCCGCATGTCTTTCATGTGCACATATTCCATGTCGCGGTCGGAGCGCAGCTCAACTCGCACCACCAGAGTTTCACCCACCTCAATTTTCTCCTTAGTCAGAGGAAAGAGGGTCGGGCCTTTTTTGGTGTTTCGCTTAACGAACAATTTTTTGGTGAGAAAAAGAGGAGTCTTGTGAGGTGTGACTTTGGAGATATCCTCAAAGTAATGCCAGTGTAGTCCGCCCCAGGCGATTCCCTTGTCCTTTTTCTCAATCTGAACTTTCCCCATGCCGGCCTTGATCTCCGAAGGGGTAAATCTCTTCTCGTAAAATCCGGTGCCGGCCTCGACATTTTTGGGTTCCACCTTGCTGCCGCCAAGACTAACCGCCACCAGCTTATCGCTTTTGAGAAGATCACTTCCGGCCAACAGCAGTGTGTAGACGACTTCCGAGGTCGCCCTGCTGGTCTTCCAGCTCTGGGTTTGTTTTTGCTTCAGAACCCAAACATTGAGTTGGTCGATTTCCTTTTCACTTTTTACCACCTCATGAAAAAGTTCAATGATCCGGGCCTGGGCCTCGATTGGGGCGCGATACCACCAGTAGGCCCACTCCTCGTCGGCCCAGTACATTCCCAGCTCTTCGCTATGGAGCGCGCGCTCGCGCAGGGATTTGATAATGGCATCGGTGATGTCTCGCTCACCAAAGCGCATGGTCGCCAGAGCGGTGTTGGCCTCGCTTAAGCGGCTATCAAGCTCAGTCCAGAATTTTCGGGCCTGGCCAAGAAAATAATCCACCGCCTCTTTATTTTCGCTGGCGATGGGACGTTCTTTCAGGAAAAAGGAGCGCCCGTAAAGATAGTAGGCGATGAGGTGACTGAAGTTATTCAGCTCCTTATGCGTGATATGGTCGTAGATGTCCTTGATCCACGAGTCTAAGTTTGCCAGTGATTTGTGGGCCAGGTCCATTTTCACATCGACCCCTAAGTGGCGCAACTTTCCAAACCCGGTCACCAGATAAAGCGTGGTGTAGTAATCAATCGGGCCCCCGGAAAACCACGGCCAGCCACCGCCGCCCAGTAATCTTGACTCCAGTTCGCCGTAGGCCTCGCCCAGATCCTGATGGAGGTTATTTTTTTCAAAAAATTTGCCCACATCGTTCTTGGCCTTTTCCTCGGACTCGGCTTCCGCCACCCAGGGAGTTTCTTCCAGAGAAACGCCTTTTAGGTCTTGAGCTTTTTGCAGGTTGGATTTGAGCGCCTCGGTGCCGCGCCACTGTTTGAAAATCTTCTCAATCTTAGGGTTGGAATCGACAATCTTCTCGCCCAGTGAATTGGCGAAGAGTCGCTCGAAGACGTAATCGGTACACTCGGGAAAGCTTTGGTACAGGTACGGAATGGCCTGAACCGCGTACCAGGCGGGGTTGGAGGTCATCTGTAAGACCAGCTTTTCACTCTTTAGGGTGGTGGATTTTTCCGACTGGAGTAACTTGTCAAAGTTGAAAGTCTTATGGCCTTTTCCCGAGATCCAAAGCGGCATGGACTCGCGGATAAAAATACGTCTGGATAAAATGGGCAGAAGTCCTTCTTCACCGTCGCTGAATTTTTGTCCCACGGCCTTGACCTTGTAGATCAGCGAGTAGGTGACATCGGGAACCTTAAGCGGCCAGGCGAAGGCCATGGATTTTTTCGCCGGAATGGTAAACTTGAAGCTTTTTTCACCTTGGACAAAATCTTTTGTAACCTCTTTGTCGTTGTTAGCACTGCTCAGCTCTAAGATGGTTTCACCTTTCTGCTCCTGATCGGAGAGATTATCGACTTTGACGGTAAAGTAGAGCTGGTCGCCTTGCCTTAAAAATCGCGGTGGATTCGGCGTCACCATCAGTTCCTTTTGGGTGACGATTTCTTTCATCACGGTCCCAAATTCAGTTTGCTTGCCGTGGGCCATGGCCATGAACTTCCAGCGCGTCAGGGCCTCGGGCATGGTGAACTCGAGTTTGACCTTTCCTTCGCCGTCAGCAATCAGGTGGGGATAAAAGAACGCCGTCTCATTTAAATTGGATCGAATCATCACCTCCGGTTTTTTTTCGGGTGCGGTTGCCGGCGCCTCTCCTGGAGAATTTGCCTTGCCTTCCGGTTGTGGCGCGCGTGCCTCCTCCTTGGCCATCTTGGATTTTGAGACCACGCCATCCATCTCCATCATATTGGCACTCATGGGAGCATCGCCCTCGAAAGACATCATATCGCCCTTGGATCGCGAGCCGAAGTACATGTAGGGGAAGAGGTAAGAGAACTGGTTGAGAATATCATAGGTGAAATGGGGATACTGGCGCGCGCGGGGAGCGCTGTAATAGTGCGAGGTATACAGAAGAAAAAAATCTTTAAGGACCAGGGTAGAGTTGTAACCCTGCAGGTGGGAGTCCATCCAATATCCGGTGAAGGAGGAAAAGGAGAGCGGGGCAAAAGCATCCAGCGAGGCATCGTACATGGTCGCCGCAAGTTCGCTGGCCAGCTTTGAGGCATTCTGGCCTTCAATTTTTAAGCTCCAGGTGTCTCTTTCACCCGGCCGAAGCTTGCTTCTCATGGTCTCGACGGTGACCTTGAGTTGTTTTTCAGGGCGCTCCACATTGACCAGGTTATTGTTGTAGTAGAGTTGATTTTCCTGAACGTAAACCGTTTCAAGGGTAAAACCTCCCTTCAAGTTTTCGGTAATCGGAAAGCTGATGGCATGGAGCTGCTCACCCGGTTTGCTCCAGTAGGATTTGAGAACTTTCCCATGCTGAGTGAAGTTAATATAGGCACCGCCATTTTGATATCCGGTGGCCAAAACCGCCTCCAGTTTTTCGCCCACCTTGAGCGAAGTGTTTTGGATTCTGAAAAAAGAAGGAACCTTGATCTGGAAATTGTTATCTTTGGCTTCAAAGACGGTGAAAAAGATTTTTTCCTCGATCTCGGAGCCAAACTTATCTTGGCTTTTTAAGACGGCACAGTAGGCCCCTTCATCCAGCTTGAAGCTGACATTTCCCTTGCCCTCTTTGGCCGTGAAAGATGTCGTTTTGATGCTTTTTCCTATCTCCCAGTTTTCGATATTGGAGAGATCTTTTTTGGAGTCGCTCTCCTTTGTCTCGGTGGCCCAGTACCAGTACCAATTGTAATACTGGCCGGTACTTGGGCGTCGCTGGACATCCTTGGGTCCGTTTAAGCTGTGAATGTCGATGGTTCCGCTGGCGCTGGTCGGTTTGCCGTCGAGGGTGGTGGTGGCAATGGCGATGTCTACCTCCCGATTATTCGGAAGCCAGCTTGCCACTGTCGGACGGGCCTGCATGGAAACATACCCCACATTAGTGGTGACATTGCCGGAGCGCGTTTCCCCGGTAGAGTCGACGACATCAACCTCGGTTCGATAGGAGAAAAAAGGTTTAAATTTCGGATTAACCGCCTTATTGGGTTTGGCCTTAAACTCAATAGCAAACTGACCGTCATCATCAGTCTTGACCTGACCGTGGAGAATTTCCTGTTCGGAAGCATAAGGGTTCCCCCAGTACCACCACCAAGGAAGGCGCACTCCCCGCAAAACGCGAAATTTAACTTTGACCGAGCCCAGGGGGGCCCCGGCGTAGCTGAGGGCCTTGCCGGAAACGGAAATCACATCATCCAGACGGTACTGTTTCTCGGGACTATCCATGGTGACTTCAAACTTGGGCCGTTTATACTCTTCAATCCGAATGGTCGTTTGCCCGGGATAGGTCGAGGAAAGAATACTCATGGCACCCATGAGTACATTTTTGGGCGCGATAAAATCGCCGCTGAATGAGCCAAAGGCATTACTGGACTTAACCACCTTGGCGATCTCTTTTCGATTGGCATCGTGGAGAGTAATGAGAACGTCGCTACATTCCGCAACACTGTATTCATCACTCTTTTGGTTCAATTTATAGCAAACACCTTTGAAGTGAATGCGCTGTCCCGGTCGATAGATGGCGCGATCGGTGAAAAACATAACACGAGTGTCGGAAATTTTTTGAGGGACATAGTTGACGTTGATCCACTGAGCGTAAACGGTGTCGCCCGTGTCCTTGGAGTTCACATGGAAGACCATACTCCAGTCACCGTTTTTCTGGTCGCGCAGGTATTCCCAAAGACCGTTTTTGTTCGATCGCACATCGCCGACTTTCTCGTGGATGCCTTCCTTATTATTATTTCGCTGGTAAATGGCAATGGTTTTCCCGTCCAATGGCTTGCCGTTTCTTGCATCCAGAAGCAGGCCGGAAACAGTCTTTTCCTGACCCCGCACGAGAATCAGCGTGTCGGTTTTCCAAAAGGATGTGTAGGCAAGGGTTTCCTGATTGCCGATATTGCTTGAGGAGAACTGCGGATCTGAGGAGGCGAAAATTTTGTAAAATCCATAGGGCAAATCAGCAATCGGCTCCTCGACCTCTCTGTCCTTGAAGTCCTTGGTTTCTGCCAGCTCGCGGGTCCACTGGAGGATCGGTTTTTGGAGCAAAATTTTGGCGGCATCGTCACGCTCAAGAGCATCATCGAGCCTGCGCCATTTTTTATTCAGGTAGTTTTTCCAGTCATCCTCGACCACGCGGAAATAAAGTTTTTTAATATTTTTATATTTGATGAGCAGATTAGAATTGGATTTGTTGATGGAGTTTTCAGTTTTAAGCGAGAAAAGTGGATGCTTGATGGACTTTAAAAGATCCTGACACAAGCTCGCGCCATCGGATTGAGGATGCCTTTGAACCGCCTTCTCGCACACGCGAACGGCGGTTGAATATTCCTGGTCACTGTGGTGTTGCTTGGCCATTTCAAAGGACGCCATGGTCGAGGTGCTGACATCTTTAAATTCATCCTCAATCTCTTTTAAGCGGACCAGAAAGCTCTCCGTCTTGCCCAGGTCCGCAACTTGGGCATGGATAAATTTCAAGCGGGCCACATCGGCATCAACAAATTGCTCCAGCATCTTTTTTTCATGGTAATACTGCATAAGCTGCTGATAGATCTCGATGCCGCGAAGAAGCGGGGACTCTTTGTCCGTGGTTTGAGGTTTGTAATCCAGAAAAATTTGATGAGGGGCGAAGGCACCGGAGGCGGCATCAACTTCAAACTTGTCTTCGGGAGCGGGGAGGGCCGAGGTGCCGTAGGTTAAAAAGGTAATCATTTCCCTCAGGGAAAATTCATAAAGTGTGACAGAGGAATTTTGAAACAGATTGCCGCGCTCAATGAGGCCGTTGTAATCCTCAACTTTTTCCTTCTTAAGGTAATCGGCATTTTTTAAGCCATCCTCAAAAAGGGCACGGACTTCGGCAAAAATCTTGTACGAGTCCCAGGTTGTAAAGTCGTCAGTTTCCAGGCCCACGGTTTGGGTGCGCGCGGAAAACTTGTAGCGATTCTGCTCGTAATAATGCCAAAACCAACGCGCCAGAATAATTTTCACCAGCGGGCGCACCTCTTCCGAAACCTTGCCGACTTCCTGTCTTAAAATTTTAACCGATTCCTTGGGTGCCTTGCCGAGTATATGGGACTGGTTGAGAATACGCTTGGTGATGGCACGGATATAGAGTGCTTTATTTTTTTCCGCTTTGGCCTTTTTTTCCAGCTCATGGGCAAGATCGAGAGCGGTTTGGGGAAGTTTCTTTGACTCCGCCTCGTTGATCTTGGCCAAAATATTTTCCAGTTCGGAGGTAGAGGAAGATGCGGTCTGAAATGAGAGTAGAACGAGAATGAGAAGAAGTGAAAACTTCATGGAAATACCTACCTGCAAGGATTAATGCAGGTAAGTATATAGGTCGAATAATCAGAAAGAAACAGTTGGCTTCGCGGTATTACTGATCAAAGCGGACTTTGATTGCTTCGCCCGTGGTGCGATCGATTCCATGGACATCGAGGTAGTTAACGCCGGTAGGAATTCCTACAAAGTAACTCATCTTGGCATAAATTTTGGTTAAATCCACTCGGTGCCCGTTATCGAGCTCAATACTGCTGGTAGTTTTGCAAATGCCATCAACAATCTTCGCCTCGACGGTGACTTCTTTCTTTCGGATGGGAACATTTTTGAAGGCCGGCATCTTAAAGGTTACATTGTGCTCATCTTGAGAAAGCACAATCGGTCCAAGTCTTTTGAGGTCATCCGAAGACATGTTCTTGGTTTGGCCACGCTCTTCTCCCATGAGCCAGTAGTTGCTGAAACTGGGCGCGCCGTTTTCTTTTTTGGCAATCGTGCAGGAAGGAATATTCAGCTTCATGCCATAGTGAAGTACGTTTTTGGCATGGTAATCCTTTTCAAAACGAAAGAGCTCGAAGCGTTTCACTGCCTCGCGCCCGTCCTCGGGGGCACCATCGGCATCGGACATAATGGCATTGATGTGATCTGTAGTCTCGGCCATGGGAGCAAGACCGCCTGCGGCCGCATCCGTTGCCGAGCTCAAACGCTCGGAGCAATCCCCGTGATCATCCGCCCAGACCTGCACCGTAAAAAGTGTACTCGCGACCAATAATAAAAATAAATTTTTCATACAACCCACCCCTACAAAAAAATAAACCTACTGGTTAGGTGGATGCTAAAATGAGGCCAACTTTTGGCTTTTTTCTGTTCGTAAAATCCGCTAGATACGTGGGGGTTAAGGGGAGATCGTCTAAAATGTAGAAGAAAATGTGAAAGAGTTAGACAGATGTCCGGGTCTTTCTCAAAAAGTGTATCGCTCTGATTTTTCATCAAAAGGCCTTGGGAAACGATGGGAGTCACTTCGCTGCGGCAGGAGATACTCAAACTTTCAAAAAAATATATTTTTACCCTGAAATATTTTGTTTTCTCTGCCTACTTCGAGTGAGCATTAGCAAAATAATTTCTGCGATAGCGCATGCTAATATGTCGGTATTTTGGTCTCTAAAGGCGTGCTAATTTTCTCCCGCCGGCACATGGGTGAAAACGGCTATTTCCCTCTTCGCGCAAGCTCTATCTCAAACTCGGATATGGAAGCCTCTTCGCCTTTACCACCAAGGAACTGGGATACAGCGAAGCTTCGGCCATGAGGCGTATCGAGGCCGCGCCGCTGGTGGAAAAGGGGGAGCTCAATGTCAGTCGGCTTTCGTTACTTGAACGTCTCACCAAAGAGGCCCAAACTTCCCATGAACAGAATGTGGAGGCCTTGAATTTGGTGGCGCAGGAATCTACCACCGCTGCGGAAATTACCTTGCGCTCTCATTTTAAACTGGCGAAGAAAAAGCGAGTGATTACGATTGAACTGGATGACGGAGGCGCAGAAGCGCCGAGCGACGTCAGTCCCTAAGGACTGTCCCGTAGCAGGATGCGGAGGGAAGATGATTACCAGCAATCTTCAGTAAATTTGGTTTCCCCACAGAAAATCCCAAAAAATTTAGCTGCGCTAGTCTCCGACCAAAGTTTGAATATATTCTAACACGCCTATCCGTTATAATGGCATTCTTAGGGAATAAAATGTGCGCTCAATCTGTCTTTACCTTCCGATATAGGTTGCCTCATAACAGATCTTTAAAGTGTGATCAGGAAATTTCTTTTTAATGCCTTCCATTTTAGATATCAGACCCTTGGCCGTGGGCCTTGCTTTGGATTCAAGAACTTCGCCTGTTTTTGGAAAATAAGCAGTGAAATGAAACGAATTATCATCGACATCAACGCCAACATAGATTAAATTTTTACTCATAGACGGCCCCCTTTGGTATGTTATGGAGCTTGTATTTTGCACTCCATTTGAGGTACCCATCAAGCGATGGAAGCCCTCGGTTTAAAAGGAGGGCCGTCAATATCTTCTTACCTTTTTTCCCTCTCTCTTAAGATTATTATTCATTCAAATTTGAGAGAAGAGATAGATTCATCATCGTTGGAAGAAGCGATTACAATCTGATACGTAAGAGAAATATCTCCGTTTTTAATTTCCTTACTTAGCCAAGCAACCTGGTTCAATTTATTCATATCACTGACAAATACGTATCCAAGTTGATCTAAGTTTCGCGTACTCATATCGCTGCCCTTAGTAGAAGCAATCTCAGTTCTAATTGAATAATGAGTCCCGTGACTATCTATAAATTTCATTATGTGAATAATTCCCTCAATGTCATAACCATCTTGAGCTTTTTGTATTTTGAACTCACCCAATTCGCTTTGGTCAAATTCTCTTGTTTTGAGTAAAATCTGAATAGGTTGAGGGAGCGCTACTTCATAGGCGCAATCACCAGGAGGATTGCTGTAGTCGCACCTCTTTAAAATCATTACTGCTCTTAAGTTAACAAGTTCGTCTGCTAGGGCATTTAAAGACCAAATAGTTAGAAATAAAATCAACACTGCTGTTCTCATAAAATCCCCTTGTGTGTAATACGATTTAATACCCCAATTTGTGTTGATTAGCAAAAACTCGCTTCGGCAACGTCGTGTTGCCGAAGCGAGTTTCTACCGTCTCCGTTATCAACTTGGAAATTTTGCCGGACTTTATGTGGAAAACTCAAACGCCTTAAGATTGCACGATCCAGCCAGGGTTTTCATAAGATCCCAAAAAATAATCTTAAGCGAGTTTGATTTTTCCATATAAGGCCCCGACGAATACTTACTCTTGCCTCTATCCGCTTCACTTCTGAACGAATCATCCGAAATCAATGTCGTTCGATCTATGAGAAATCCAGTCAGGCGGGAAAAAATGAACTTCTGGCCTACTTTTTAGATCAACTTATACACGGCATTTCCATAAATAAGTCTTCTTTGTGATAGATGACTTATTCTTTTCTTCCCATGAATCATGGTAGATTACCCTGATGATTTTCAAAATAATTTTTTTACTTCTTCTTCCCTCCATTTCGATAACCGCATTTTCCCAAACTTCCGATTTGGATCTGGGTGACGCCTTATATGAAAAGAGGGAGCAGCTGGAAAATGTTTATAAGGCCCAGGGGCATTTTGGAAAACACCTGGATGCCAATCCAAACGATGTTCAGGGTCTATGGCGGGCGAGCATGGTCAATTACTATATCGGGCACTTGCTGGAAAATGAGGACAAAAGAATTGAGCATTATAAATTGGGTGTGGGCCAAGGTGAAGCTTGCGTGACTCACTCTGCGAAGAAATTGGGCCAATGTTATTTCTGGTTGGCGACCAATACCGCTTTACTGAAGAAGGAAAAGGGAAGCATCAATCTGGCCTTTGGCATCAGCTCGATTATTGATTTGTTTAATAAAGCGCTGGAGCTGGACCCACTTTACGCGGGTGCCGGCCCTTATCGGATGCTGGCGCTGCTTTATTTTAAAGCGCCGTTTTTTTTGGGGGGCGATGAAGGCAAAGCGTATGAATTTATCAAAGAGGCCATTCGCCTGAAACCCAATGAGCCTTTGAACCATTATTTTTATGTCAGCTTCCTGGTCAAAAATAAAAAATTGCCCGAGGCAAAAGAGGCTGCGAAAAGTTTTTTAGACAAGGTCAATCCCAGCTCTTTTGAATTCTTTGAATCCATCAATGCACATAAAAAAATCCTGACTTTTTTTGAAACCGGCGATTTGCCGAAAAACGATTAAGGGTTTTTGTAGTAAATTTCGTAAATGCCGAAACCCACCACCCCAACCGCAGAAATGATAAGCGATTTTTTTTGATTGGTTTTTTGGCGGGTTTTTGCTTGTCCTTTTTTCCAAACAGTTGAAGCATGAGGCTTAAAAAAATTCCATCACCGGCAATTTGATCGAAGGCCAGTTTTTGCGTAAGTTGAGAAAAATTCTTCCATGTATTCAGCTAGTTGGCCATTGATTTCACTATTGTAATGTGGTGCCGATTATACCCATTTGACACATAATGGGGAAATGGGTATAATGCCTTATTATGAGTACAGCTAAAAAAATGAAGAACTTAGAAATTGATTCCAGAGGCAGGGTTACTCTTCCAAAAGAATTACGGGAAGGAGTGGATACATTCGCCATCGAGTCAGAAGAAGATGGAACGTTAATACTAATTCCACAAAGGCAAGTTTCATTAGACGATGCAAAGCTTATTGAAAGTCTAAAAAAATCTGCTCAAGAATATAAAAAGGGTAAGCTTCATAAGATGCCAGATGAGTGGATGAAATGACTCCCTCTGGTCCTTTTGAACTTCTCTTTTCCACGAGTGCTCTAGAACAAACACAAGTAATAATGGCCAACCCTGCGAAAGAAGGGCTAAAGAAGCAACTTAAAAAGGCCTTTCGATTCTTGTCATCAAATCCTAATCACCCTGGGTTACAGTCTCATCCTATAGCGCAATTTGATAAAATCTTTGAAGGGAAAGTTTTCAGTTCATATGTGCAAAATAACACACCTCAAGCACTGCGACTTCTTTGGCTCTATGGCCCCAAGGGCAAACAGATCACGATCGTAGCAGTTATTCCGCATTACTAGGCGTCACTGTTTTAAGAGCGGTTCCATGTTCAGTTTTGGTAAACGCCAATGCTGAATATTTTGTGAATCACTTATGGCCCCAGACCGAAAATCATATTCCACATGAAAATTCATGTGCAATCTTAAGTAAATTTGGTTTCCCCACAGAAAATCCCAAAAAATTTAGCTGCGCTAGTCTCCGACCAAAGTTTGAATATATTCTAACACGCCTATCCGTTATAAGATGGCATTTATAGGGGATAAAATGTGTGCTCAATCTGTCTTTACCTTTGAAAATCGTCAATATCTTGAGGGCAAGCATCGGCAGCCCTACTGCCTCGGCGGAAACACAACGGCCTCCAATGTGCGTATCTTATGTGGGCGGCACAACCGACTTCTCTATGGCGAATTACAAGAGCAGAGTTTGGTGTAGGTCATCAGTTTTTACTCTTTTGATCAAGAATTCTTAGCTTTAACAATTTACTTAAGCACAACTATTTTGATAAAGAGTCCAGATGTCCTATAATTATTCCGTGTAAAGTTCCTTGTCTTGGAGGTCCCCATCGCTCGTAAACCTATTCTCATTATTGAGGACCATTTGGACATTCGCTCCATGCTCCAAGAATTTTTCATGAGTGAGGGGCATCCTGTCCTTCTCGCCAACAATGGCCAGGAGGCCCTGGAGCTGCTCGCAACGGAGTCGACGCCAAGGCCTGGCGTTATTCTCACAGATTACAGTATGCCGGTGATGAATGGTCCTGAATTTCTGGTAGAGCTGGAGCGCCAACATCCCAAAATTTTTGCCCAAACTCCCATTTTCATCATGACTGCAGGAGGCGACGCTCACGTCTCCGCATCACTCAAGATCACCGGTTTTGTGAAGAAACCGTTTGATCTCGATGAGCTTGTCAGTATCTCAGAACGCTATCGCGACTAAGCACCTGTTTTACTCATTGATTTTTTTAGGTCTGTTGCACTCAATAATGCCTTCGGCAATGGCGTAGCGGGTTAGTCCGGCCACATCGTGGATGGAAAGCTTCTTCATGATACTCTGGCGATGTTTTTCAATCGTTTTGATACTAATCTCAAGCTCAAAGGCCACTTCCTTATTGGCCTTGCCTTCCGTAATAAGCTGGAGCACCTGTACCTCTCTCTCACTGAGCGCTTGAGTTGTCTTTTTTGAAAAACCGTCCATCTTTTTGAGACGGTCAGAAACCATAGGACTGAAAAAAACATTCCCGTTTCTAATTTCCCGAATCGCTTCGATCAGAATGTTGGGGGAACATTGTTTAATAAGGAAGCCGGACACGCCGATGGAGGTCATCTTCTCGATATATCCGTCATCTGCATAGGCAGAAAGAACCAGTATTTTAGTGGAGGGATTTTCTTTAAGAATTTTTCGCGAAGCCTCGATCCCATTCAACTTAGGCAAAGCAATGTCCATGATAACCACCATGGGAGCAAGATGCTTGACCATCTTGACCGCATCCAGGCCATTGTCGGCTTCACCCACAACCGTCATGTCCTTTTCCAGCTCGATTAAGGCCTTAAGACCTTTTCGGACGATTAGATGATCTTCAGATAAAAAGACTGTTGTTTTTTTCATAATTATTTACGAACTCTTAGAAGAGGAATTCGGACCTCGACCAAGGTGCCTTTTCCGGGCGAAGAGGTGATTGCAAAATCTCCCCCCGCCATCTTTACTCGCTCTTCCATACCAATTAATCCGATTCGCGTATTCTTTCCAATCAGGAGTAAGTTTTTTACCTTAAAGGAGACGCCGTTATCACGAATGACCATCTGAACATTATTTTGGACTTTGCGAATGGCAATGGAAGCCTTGCGGGCCTTGGAGTGTTTTGCAATATTGGTAAGTGATTCTTGGGCCACCCGAAACAACACGATCTTGTTTAGTTCACTGATTTCCGAGCTATCAATTGAGGATGTGAGCTTGACCCGAATCTTGGTTTTCGCAGTAAATGCTTTTATGTAGGATTCAAGCGCTACCGCCAGTCCTAGGTCGTCCAAAATCATGGGGTAGAGTTCGCGCGCAAAACCATTAATCTTATCAACCGATTTTTCCACCATCTGCTGGGCATCGATAATTTTATCCCGGAGTTCAGGGGTGCTGTTGGCGGTTGTTCTGCTCAGGATGGAGAGTTTAAAATTTATCCCGGTCAAGATTTGCGCAACCTCATCATGAAGCTTGCGACTGATCTCCTTTTTAACATCTTCCTGCCGCAGTAAAAGTAGCTCCGCCAGCTTTTCGGATTGTTTTTTGGTCGCGAGCAACTCTTGTTTTAAGCGGGCATGTTGGGTTTCGAGGTGACGCCCTGGACTTATTTTTCGAGAAACCTTCATAGGTCAAACTCTTAACTAAATCTCCGGATATTTGAAAGTAAATATTCCTATTATTTTATATTTTTTTCAATTTCATTCTCTTCTGTATGTTTATGGGCAATCTACCCCATAGACATTCCCCTGAGTACGTGGAAAGTAAATTCCAATATTGCGGAATGACTCATAGAAAGCCTTTAAAGTATGGACGGATTGCCACATAATAACTATTCTTAATTGCTTGAATTCGAGGGCGTGATGGCGCGATATTTCGAAACTAGCTCTTTTTGGGCGGCCTCAGCTGCCCTCATTTTGGGACTGGCAACGCTGGTGGGGTGGCTTTTTGATCTCCATCCTCTTAAGTATGGACTGAGTCCAGAGCCAATGAGGTCGTGGGCCGCCCTGAGTTTGCTCTTTTGCGCCTCCGCCTTGCTCCTGACCCAAAGGAAACAGCGGACCTCCCTGCAAGAAGGCATGCGAATAGCACTGGCCGGAATCACACTTTTAATCAACGCCATGATGCTCACGGAATATCTTTTTTCAGTGGATCTTGGCGTCGATCGCCTCCTGCCTTACGAAATGAGAGGAGACTTTCCTGGTCGGCTTCCCCTTAATACGGCGCTGTCTTTTGCCCTTTTTGGGGGCGCAATCATTATTTTTCCCAAGTTTACCCGTTGGGCAAAAAATCTTGCCATCTTCTCTGGCCTTTTGTCGGTGGTGGCCTCTCTCGGATACCTACTCAAAGTCCCCGAACTCTATGGATATGGCAGCTTTGCTTTTATGTCTTCAACCGCTGCCGTGGGGGTGGTTCTTTTATTCTTTGCCGTGGTTTTTATCCGGCCCTCAGAGGGATTCTCTCAGCTCTTTATTGCTGAAACGATGGGTGGGTATCTTCTAAGACGGCTGATTGTGTTTGTTTTTGTGATTTCGCCGGCAACCATTATTCTGATGCGGGAGCTGCAGGAAGCAGGTCTTGTTACCCACGACGTAGGAACTGGGCTCGGTGCTCTTATCGATATACTCATCCTTGTCGCGATCACGTGGTTTCTTGCCCTCAAGCTGGATCAGATCGATCGGGGCAAAATGCAGGCGGAAGCGGATCTCAGGCAATCCCACAATGAGCTTGAAATGCGAGTTGCCCAAAGAACCTGTGATCTTACCGCCGCTAACCAGGAACTTGAAGCTTTCGCTTACTCTGTGTCCCACGACCTGCGGACGCCGCTTCGGGGTATTGATGGTTTTAGCAAAGCGCTGCTTGAAGATTATAACCAAAGCATCGACGAGACAGGCAAGCGATACCTCGGCTTCATTCGCTCTGGAACGCAGCAGATGGGTAAGCTGATCGACGCTCTGCTGGCCCTTTCGCGGCTAAGCCGTATGGAGATGAAGCGTGAGAATGTTGACCTATCTGCCATTGCTCACGGCGTGATCGAGTCTGCGCGCAAACAAGATCCGGCCAGGAAGGTGAAAACCATCGTTCGCCCGGGACTCGTGATGAAGGGTGATCCTGAGCTGCTTAAGATTGTTCTGGATAATCTTATTGGTAATGCCTGGAAGTTCACTTCTCAGTGTGAAGAGGCCACCATCGAGTTTGGCGAAAATGAAAGCGGACTTTTTGTGCGCGACAATGGTGCCGGTTTCGATATGGCGTATGCCAATAAACTCTTTGGCGCCTTTCAGCGACTGCACGGGAACAGGGAATTTCCGGGTACGGGGATAGGCCTGACCACTGTCAAGCGCATTATTACTCGCCACGGTGGCAAGGTTTGGGCGGATGGGGCCACTGGAAAAGGCGCAACGTTTTATTTCTCTATTTAGCCAACAGGGAGGGCAAAATGAGCAGGCAAGAAAAAGTCATTCTTCTGGTCGAGGACAATGAGCAAGATGAGCTGCTCACGATCAGGGCGCTTAAGGGCAACAATATCTTAAACAAAGTCGTTGTCGCTCACGATGGCGCTGAGGCCATTGATTACCTCTTTGGGAACAAAGCGCACGACCTGCCCCAGATTGTCCTGCTTGATCTCAAACTTCCCAAGGTGGATGGCCTGGAGGTTTTAAAGCGAATTCGTGCTGAAAAGCAAACCAAGATGCTTCCGGTGGTTATTCTCACGACTTCTAACGAGGAATCAGATCTTGTTTCCGGCTACAAGCTCGGCGTCAACAGCTATGTTAGAAAACCAGTGGATTTTGATGAATTTACCCAAGCGGTGAAACAGCTTGGAATGTACTGGCTCATCATCAATCAAGGACCCCCGCAATGAAAAAATTGCGCTTCATCTTACTTGAAGATTCGCCCAGTGATGTGGAACTTATTTTCCGTGAGTTGCGCCGATCTGGGATGCAGTTTGAGTGCCAACAGACCTGCGAACGCGACGCTTTTGAGCAGACGCTAGGCATGGGACCTTGGGACCTTATCATCTCTGATTTTAATATGCCGAGCTTCACCGCCTTTGATGCTTTGAATATTTTGAAGTCGAGGAGCTTGCAGATTCCCCTTGTGGTTGTCTCAGGCGTGGTGGGAGATGAGACGGCGGCGGGTCTGATGAAAAGTGGGGCCGTGGGGTTTGTGGCCAAAGACAATCTTGGTGGGTTGCCGACGCTCATTTCCTGTGAGATTTCGCGTAAGCAAGCAGAGGATGCGCTCAGGCAAAAAGATATGGAACTCAAAGAGGCCCAGAAGATTGCCCATGTGGGGAGCTGGTTTTGGGATATGAGTGCGGATACGACTATCGCCTCCGAGGAACTTCTATCCATGTTTGGTCAACCGTGTCGTCCATTTCAGGAACTGAATGGAACGATGTTTCCAGCAGAATCATGGGACGAGCTGAATTGTGCCGTGCAAAGGGCGGTGCAAACCGGAGTCGGCTATGAAATCGACCTTGAGGCCTTGCGGGGAGATGGTACGAAATTCTGGATCACCAGTCGAGGCGAGATCGTGCGCGACTCTCAAGGGGTGATTATCGGCCTGCGGGGTACCGTGCAAGACATCACGGCGAGGAAGGAATGCGAACAGGCCCTCCACAACGCCAATTGCATGAAAGACCTTTTTCTTGCCACGGTTTCCCACGATCTAAAGAATCCACTGTCCGCGATCCAGCTATGTTCGAGTTTGGCGATCAGGGCCTACAAAAGGGGAGGCCTGGCACCGGAGTTGTCCGTTGCCAATTTTGAAAGAATCCTTCGCACGAGTCAGCAGATGAAGCAAATCATTGGCGATTTGCTCGATCTGTCAAGAATCGAGGCCGGCAAGTTCATGATCGAACGCGGACCCTGCTCCGTGGCCGAGATCGTCTGCTGCGTTTTTGACCTGCTAGGTCCGTTGGCGGATGGAAAGTCCATGATTCTCTCACACTCACTGGAACCCATTGTTGAAGTTCAAGGCTTCTGGGATAAGAATCGGCTCGTTCAGGTTTTTTCTAATATCTTAGGAAACGCCATCAAGTTTGCACCTGAAGGCGGCAAAGTACTTGTGAATGGATTAGTTCAAAATAATTCGGTTTTTGTTTCGGTTCAGGACAACGGTTCTGGCATTTCATCGGAAGATCTGCCGCATGTCTTTGACCGCTATTGGCAAGCCAAGAAAACTGAGCGCCAGGGGACAGGTCTTGGCCTGTCAATCGCCCAGGGCATCATCCATGCCCACGAAGGAAAGATCTGGGTCGAGAGTGAGGTGGGTCAGGGCACAATCGTGCACGTTGCCCTACCGATCAATTCGGGGACCTGAGTTTCGTCAAATAAAGTTCTAGGCCAGATGGGGGATACACCCTATAGACACTAACTCAGTACCTGAGTAAAACCGGTGCACTTACTAATATTTTCACGTAGGAGTATTTGGATGCGCATTTTAAATGAGCTTGAGGCCGAACAATTTCATCCTCTAAAGAGCAATTCGATTTTTAGTAATCTCCCTCATTCTGTCCTGGAGGAAATCGACGCTGCTAAGATTCAAAACAACTATAAAAAAGGGCAGACAATTTTTTTTCAAGGATCGCCGCTTTTTGGCATTTACTGCATTCAGAGCGGGATGGTGAAGAGGGTGAAAAGTCTTGATAATGGGGAAGAGACCATTATGTCCTTGTCGGAGATGGGGGATTTTTTTGGGGGGCAGGCCATCCTTTCAAATTCAGTTGCCAGGGCCACCTATTCTCTCGTCGCTGTCCAGGACGCAGTTCTCTACTTTTACGATAAAAATTTCATCCTCGGACTCTTAAAAAAATACCCGCTTCTTGCCACCAATATCATCTCAAAATATCAGGTAAGTATCGAGCGGGATGAAGAAAGAATTCTGAGCCTTTCTAAAAAATCTGTGCGGGAGCGTGTGGCGGAAACACTGATCAATCTCGGAACCCGTTATGGCAATGAGGTGGGGACAAACAAGATAAATATTCCCAACATGCTGTCGCGAATCGAACTTTCCTCCTTGACGGGCACGGCTAACGAAACATTCATTAGAACCTTATCTGAATTTCAAAAGGAGGGGATCATTAAATTGATGTCGGGGGCGATCTTGATTACGGACAACAAGGAACTTCATTATTGCACTGGTGCTGCTATCTAAAGATTATGCAATATTTGAATTTAAATCATCTTTTTTATTTTTACACCATCGCGAGTGAAGGTTCGATTCGTGATGCCTGTCGAAAGTTATCCCTCACGCAGTCGACTTTGAGTAATCAACTTAAGGAATTGGAATTTTGCTTCGGCAAAAATCTTTTTGAGAGGGAGGCAAAAGGGTTAAAACTCAATGATACGGGAAAGAAGGTATTGGACTACGCGACTGAAATTTTTAGATTGCGAGATGAGCTGACGGTCTATGTACAACATCAGGGCATGGAAAAGGTTCAAGTCATCAGGATGGGCATTGTCCCTGGCTTTATGAAACGTGATATTTATCAAATCTCTCGTGGCCTGCTTGGTCAAAATCAGGCCTTCATAAAGTCCAAGCAGGATTGCCTCTCGAATCTCGTCAGCGAGCTGGCGGCAAAGACCATTGACGTTATCTTATCCGATCGGCCAATTCTCCACGACACTTACAAGCTCAAGAATAGAGAACTTGATAAAAGGCAGCTTGTTTTTGTGGGCCATAAGAAATTTGCGAACCTGGCCGCTAACTTTCCGCATTCATTAAGGAGTATTCCCTTTTGTAGCTATTCCGAAGAGTCCATCGCACAACAAATCCTGGATAAATATTTCAAGGCCAATCATATTTCCCCTAATACTATTGCGGAGTTTGATGACGTGGACCTGCTCAAATTATTTGCCCAAGACGGTCAGGGGATTGTGGCGATCCCGGCAGAATTGGCAAAAGAGTCACTGGCTTCGGAGCAATTGCTACAAATTGGCACCCATGGTGATCTCCAGATCAGTACTTGGGTGATCACTTTACAAGATGGTAAGTTAGATGATTATTTACGCAAGTGTATTGATGAGATAAAGCAAAACCAGATTATGATGGGTTGATTCAGGAGCGCAATAATGGATAGCAATCGGGGCTTAAGCTTGGGTCGATCCATCGCCATCTTTACCTTGGCATGCTATCTGCCGTCGAAAGTCTTTGCCAGCGGGATTGTTGAACCTTTGCCGCTTCATTCTACGGTCGAAGCTGCTGGCGTCATGATTGCTATCGTAACCACGCTTTGGCTATTGCTGCGTGAGAAAGAAAGCGCTTTGAGTGGTGCTCCCGTTGCCGTTGGTTTTCTCGGTATGGCGATTCTCGATAGCTTTCATGCCTCGGTGTCACCCGGAAATACTTTTGTACTCTTGCGTAGCACCGCTAACCTGTTTGGTGCACTCGGTTTTATGCTCGCCTGGATTCCAGAAAAGCTCCGACAACCAGTGCAAGTATGGACGCGTGCGATTCCAACCATCTTTGCGCTTTTCGCCCTTGGCCTTGGTATAACGATTTTACGAGTCACAGACACGATTTCATCTATGCCGAGTGATGGGACGTTTCCTCCCATTGCCCTCTTTCTCCATTATCTTTCGGCGACCCTCTTTTTGCTCTCAGTACCCCGCTTTGCTATGGATTTTCGTCACTCTCATCGACTTGAATCTCTGCTCTTCGCCGGCATCGCGCTTCTGTTTGGAATGGCCGGAATATTATTCTCACAGTCGATGCTCTGGGATGATATTTGGTGGGCCTGGCACGGACTACGCCTGGCAGCCTATGTCGCTGTACTCTGGCTGATTAACTTTGAGTATAGAGGGCTGCTTGCCGGTCTGCGGAATGTTAATTCTCAACTTGAGCGACGTGTGATCGAGCGGACGACGGAGCTGAACACGGAGCTTAGTGAACGTAAAAACGCCCAAGAATCTTTAAGGCGCAGCCAAAGAAACTTGGTGCGCGCCCAGGCCACCGCCCTGATCGGAGATTGGGAGAGAGATATCCATACCAATTCCCTCGTCTGGTCCGATCAAATGTATCGTCTCATTGGGATGGAGCCGGGAGACACGAGAGGAACTTATGCCAATTTTCTTGCGGCCATCCATCCTGAAGATCGGGACTCGGTCACAAGACTTTCTTCCGAAGCCATACGCGAAGGTAAACCATATGCCATGGAATACCGTCTGCGCCGTGAAAAAGATGGTACTTATATCATTATTCGAGCAACAGGTGACGTTGTCTATGATCAGCAGGGCATTCCCCGCAAACTGGTCGGTACCGCGCAGGACATCACGGATATGAAACGAACCGCGGAACAGCTGAGTTTCACTCAATTTTCCGTCGACCATTCGGGGGATTTTATTTTCTGGGTCGATCAGACCGGCAGATTCCTCTACGCTAACGAGGCCGCCTGTCATCATCTCGACTACACAAAAGAGGAAGTCCTCGGCATGTCTGTGGCGGATATAAATCCATCTTATCCCCGCGAGGCCTGGAAACCACATTGGGATTATTTAAAAGAGAAAAAAGTTTTCCGTTTCGAAACCGTTCATCAGCGCCGTAATAAGGAGCTGTGCCCCGTGGAGATCACGGCGAGCTTCATGTCCTTTGGAGATAAAGAGATCATCTGCTCGTTCGTGCGCGATATCAGTGAGCGCAAGCTGGTCGAGAAGGCGCTGGCCGATAGCCAGGACAAGCTTCGCACCATTATCGAAGCCGAGCCAGAATGCGTGAAACTCCTGGATGCCAATGGGTGTCTGTTGGATATGAATCCCGCGGGCCTGCGCATGATCGAAGCCGATAATTTTGAGCAGGTGCAGGGGCAATGTGTCTATCCCATCGTCATGGAGCGCGATCGAAGCGCCTTTGTTGATTTAACCAACCGGATTTTCCAGGGTGAATCCGGAAGGCTGGACTTTGAGATTGTCGGACTTAAAGGTGGTCGCAGGTGGTTGGCCACCAGCGCGGTACCCTTGTACGACCACCATGATAAATCAAAGATCGGAGCGCTTCTGGCAATTACTCGGGATATCACCGAGAGAAAAATGTACGAGGCAGAGTTGCAACAGGCGAAAGAGGTCGCCGAGAAGGCCAATCGGACCAAGGATCTTTTTCTTGCCACACTTTCCCACGAGCTACGAACTCCGCTCACCGCCATCTTGAGTTGGGCGCAAATGCTCAAGTCCGGTAGACTGGAACCCTCTAAAACGGGAATGGGCCTTCAGGCCATTGAGGATAGTGCGCGCTCTCAGAACCAGCTGATCAGTGATCTTCTCGATATATCGAGGATCAGCGCGGGCAAAATTTCTCTCGATATCCAGGAGGTTGAGTTAACTGAAATCGTCAGGAGCGCCATTGAAACAGTTCGTATTATGGCCGAGAAAAAGTCGATTCACCTCACCGAACTTCTGGGAACTCTGCCGATTTTTGTTTTGGGTGATTCCCGGCGATTAAAGCAGATTGTGTGGAATCTGCTTTCCAATGCCATCAAGTTCACGGCCCCTGGAGGACGCGTCGAGGTGATGTTGGGAATTTGCGAAGACGAATCGGGGCGCAGGGCCCAGATTCGTGTTGCCGATACCGGAAGAGGAATTTCGGCCGATTTTCTGCCTCATATTTTTGAGCAGTTTTCCCAGGCCGATTCTTCGAGCATTCGAACCCACGGCGGTCTAGGCCTTGGGCTGGCGCTGGCCCACAATCTGGTAGAGCTCCAGGCCGGGACGATCAAGGCCCAAAGTGAAGGCGAGGGAAAGGGAGCCGTTTTCATGGTGAACTTTAACCTTGGTTCAGCTGCGCGCTATGCCGAGCCAGCTGTGGCCAAGTTACCTGAGCAGCCCCTCGACCTTACCGGCACCAACGTACTCTTCGTGGACGACGACCTCAGCATGCTTCAGGCCATTAAGGAAATGCTCTCCTCATTCGGGGCCAGCGTCACTTTGGCGTCGTCAGTGCCCGAGGCCATGGTGGAATTTGAAAGGCTGACACCCGATGTGATCGTCAGTGATATAGCAATGCCGAAGGAAGATGGTTACGGTTTGATTCGCAAGATTCGAAACTTAAGTCAGGAAAAAGGCGGCAATATTCCGGCCGTGGCCCTGACTGCCTTTGCCGATTCACAAAGTCGCGAGTTGGCATTGACCGCGGGATACCAGGTCCATCTGGCCAAGCCGGTGGATTCTGACGAACTTGTCCGCGCCATTTTGAACATCAGAAAAAACAATCTCATGTAACTCTCTTTACGCATCAGGAAACAGGTTCTAGTCTTTAGACCTCACGGAGGTTGTCCATGACCAAGCAAGTCCTAATCCCTGCTGCAATCTATAATATTTCGGGTGGCGTTTTGATTATTTTCCTCCTCGAGTTTCTCGGACCAATCATCGGAATGCCCGTTTTCGGTCCGCCGCTTTTTCGCCTTTTTACCGGGGGGGCTGCCATCACCTTCGGTCTTGGCTATCTCGCCGCCGCCCAAGATTTTGAACGACACAAATTCCTGGTCACCTTGGGGGCGGGACTAAAATATTGGGCCTTCTTGATCGCCGCCTACTGTCTCTGGACCCAGACCATCTCGCTTTTCGTTTTTCTCGCCTTTGGTGTGGTCAACCTGCTCTTCGCCCTTGCTTTTACAGCGCACCATTTGAAAAAGGTGAAGGGGGCCATGGTTGTCTGTCTGATGTTCCTGCCCCTGATCGGATCGGCGCAAGGCCTGCCGGATGTTTTAAAAGAGGTCCTCAAGCCCGGTTTCACACCCAGCGATGATCCCGCCGATTATCCTCTCGTGTTACCGAGGAAATTCCATGTTGAGCTCAGTGAGCCTCTGTGGATTGTGCCTTCCAAAAATCTTCCCGCAACCTTGGCCTTGAACAAATCTAACAACAATGTTGCCATCACCATTCAAAATGGCACAATTTTTATGGCCTTTCGCAATTCCAAAACCCACTTCGCCAGTAAGAAAAGCAAGATGGTGGTGATCTCAAGCCAGGATGGCGCGAAATGGGACGTGGAGGCCGAAATATCTTTAAAAAAAGACTGCCGCGAGCCGCAGTTTGTTAACGATGGAAAAAACCTGCACCTGACTTTTT
The DNA here is from genome assembly GCA_001769855.1 of Bdellovibrionales bacterium GWA2_49_15. Taxonomy (GTDB): domain Bacteria; phylum Bdellovibrionota; class Bacteriovoracia; order Bacteriovoracales; family Bacteriovoracaceae; genus GWA2-49-15. The sequence continues at coordinate 196,135 of MEPP01000021.1, forward strand.
TCTCGGCCGGAACCTCGCCCTTCAAATTTGAGCCTGGAGATGTGGTCCGTTATACCCGAACTTCCCGCAACACCTGGGAAGGGCCGCACCGATTCTTGGAGAAAGGCGAGGTCATGTGGGACGTCAAAAAACGCTTTGGTGAGTGGTACATGACCTCCTACTCGGGATCGCACTACAATATTTTTGGCCCCTCAAAAGTCGATTTGCATTTTAAAAAATCCCTCGATGGTTTGAACTATACCCCGGTGGAGGGACGCGAAACCGTCTATCAGGGCGGAGTTTCAGAAACGGGTTTTGAGTTTGATCACCTCGGCAACTTGTGGGGCGTGACACGCAATGAGGATGGCGATCAGAGTGGCTTCGGCCATCAGGTGATTTTTGCTGAGAAAGAAAACCTTTCCTCCTGGCAATTTCCGGAAAAATCTTCCCCCGAAATTTTCATGAGTCCAAAAATGTTTCGTCATCAGACGGATCTGTTTTTAATCGGCCGCCGTCAGCTAGGAAAACATCCCTTTGATCGCACACCGGAACTTTGGGGAATGCCCATTCGGCGCTTGGCCAACTGGTTGGGATATTCATTCACACCTAAGGCCACAACACTCTATAAAATCGACCAGACGACAAAACAGGTTCATCCCGTCCTTGACCTTCCCTCGGCCGGCGACACCGCCTTTCCCAGTATTGTGAGACTGGACGGCCATCGTTTTTTGGTCGCCAACTATACTTCCCGGCCGGACCGGCGGAAAATTTCCTGGATTCGCGGGCAGCTTGGGCAGACGTATCTCTATCTCATCTTGCTAAACTTTAAGCCGGAATCATTGCGATGAATCTTGGCGGCCTCCAATAGAGTCTTCCACTAGTTAGCGGTCTTTTTGGTATTTTTTTCCTCCCCGACTATACTGGTTGTGACTCCCGATCGGTTCTATAATTTATATTGGGATTACGCTCTAGGGTAGCAAAATGGCGAAAGTCTTTTTCCTTATTCACATTTTATGGACTTTCTTTTTTGCAACTATGGGTGCGGCCGCAGAGTGCGTGACTGACACGCGGCCGAATTGCCATTTGGCCTTTGCCACCAACAAAATTTGCATCCGCCCCTGTCAGAGTGCGGGGTCCTCAGGCATGTGGGAAATTACCTTTGGAAGCGACTGTAGCGGGCCCCAATTTGAAGCGATAAACGGCCAATGTGTGAGGGCCGGAGGCACTTTTGAGTTCCGTGAAGGCGGAAGCGCTTTAGTGACGGCGACTCCAACTCCCACTCCGACTCCCGTTCCTACCGCCATACCTGCTCCCGATCGACGTGAAACCTTTAGTATCAGCTGGCATTGCCCCCAGGCCGCCGGCGCGACCCATGACATACCCATTTCCAGCAGCGTTAGCTTTACCTATCCCTTCACCACATCCGGTAAAGAGCACGGCCCGCTCGATTGGGAAAATTGGAAACGCCTGATCGCTCCCGCCAAAAATAGTGGCACGGATTATTTTGAGTGTATGTATCTTGCCACCATGAAGCTTATGGAAGAGGTGCGCAAACGATGCGTGGCCTTCGAGAGAAATAGTGGAACTTCGCTTAAATCGGCAACCGCCAAATGTTCCTCGGTGATCAAGACCAATTTATTGAAAGACCTTTTGGATGAGCAGGCGGAAATCGGCCAAGAGGCGTTGGAGCGGAACGCCCGGCCTAATTTTTTACCCAATGATTCCATGGGGGCGTTGCCACCAGGGGTGACCCGGGAGCAGGTGTTTGCGGGCATCACTCAGGGGATGAGAAAAAACTGTGTTGTCAGTGCTGTTCCTCCCGAGTATGCCTACTATGCTTACAGCGCGGAATTTATCCAGCAGTTTATAACCCCTTCGGGTGAGACTCCGCCCAGAGGGCTATTCTCCACCATCAAAGACAAAAACTGTCGTGAGAAGATTATGCTTTCGTACATGGATATTGCCGCCCAGGTGCAACCTTCGCGCAGTCAATGTCCAAGCCAATCCAGCGATCCGATCTGTGTTCGTCTGAAAACTGGAACCGTGGCCCTTCTTGAGGCGGTGCGAGGATTAGATGCCAATTTAAAAACGGTGCTCAGTGATCGCGTCATTGCTTGCTTGAATCTCGTCTCCGATCCTTCGACCCGCGCCAAGGACCTTGCCGAGACGGTGCGGGATGCCCTCCAGTGCGTAAGCCTGGCCGTGGGTGAGGCCAAGGGCATTGATCGGCCCGATTCGGGCACAGGTCTTGGGAGCAAGTATCGTTTGAAGAAAACCGGTGAGAAAAGTTTTGTGGCCCAGTTAAATTTAAATTTCAAAACGGCCCAAGGTCAAAGCAGCTCAACACTCAACTCCCGATACAGGGGCAAAGTGACTCAGTGCTTGAATCGCGTGAATGGACAGTTAAAAGGGCCGGATGGACAGAGCTTAAAAATTGAGCTTGGGCCGCAGACTGGTGCCGCGGCCGCACCGCCGGTTTCAATTCGCATTCAAAGCGCCGATTCTCGTTCGAACAGTGGCAACTGGGAATCGGATATTCGGTGCGATACCGTTTTGCATGAGCTGCTCCACCTGCTCGGGCTGGTGGACGAGTATGAGGAAAAACTCATAGGATACACTACCGATGATGACGGTAATTTTGTCTATCGTGAATCCAGTGCGTCCAATGATAGTTCCTTCTATAATTGTCGCGCTCAGGGCCCTGAGGATTCGATCATGAGTGATCACGAGCAGGCCTTCAGCGAGAGCGGCTTTACCTTCAACTGTTCTGAAGGAAGTGAGGCGGAAAGTGACGCCTGCGATTTTTTGCCCGCGGCCCCCACTGATGCCGATGCCCGTTCTCTGCTTGAGACCGCCCACTTCAATGCCATCGTTAATCCGGGTTGCAGTGCCAAAAATAAAACATATTATCAGTGCGCCCAGTACGCCTATCAGACTACCCGAGATCGTTATGGCCTGGGCTGCAAGCGCGGCTCCCGACCAACCCAGTGTACGAATAATTCAACCAGTTGGGTGGGACGGTGAAGATTTTTTTTCTGACCCTCCTGTTTTCTTTGACACTGATTAGTTTGGCGGCTGAAGTGCCCGAGGTGGTGGTTCTCAAGGTTCAACGTGAGTTAGGTACAGGATTAGAACAGCTGGCACTCACCTTTGGGCCAAAACAAATTGTCATGACAAAAAATTCAAATTTTATGGATCAACCGTCGTCCTCGGCCTCGATCGGCCTTTTTCATGGGGATTACGACGATGCTTCACGGACCCAATATAAAATGCTTCAGAACATTTTGGTTCGCCTGAAGGGACAGAAAAAAACTCCCTCGCAGGGCGCAGATCTCGCGCTTGATGAGGAATACCAGTCCCCCCACCGCATCATCATCGGCCTGGGCGGAAAGGAAATCACCCAAGATTCAATTTACTACCAGGGGCTTTATGATCTCCTAACCAACTCACACACCATGCTCGCCTGGAAAAAGCAGGATGTTGCGCTGGTGCAAAAGACAGGTTCAGAAATTTCTCTGGCCCAAGACGGGGTCGAAAAAAGGGGGAAACTGACCCCTTATAAAGGGCCAATTAGTAAGTTCAAGTGTCGTTCTGTGGGCGGGCAGCGCTTGCATTGTCCCGTCTCAGGTTACGGTGGAGTTTACCTGCCAGAATAATCACGTATCATGCTGTTTTTACGAGAATACCTAAATGAGCAAATAATCGTATTCCGAGCTATTTTTTGCTTCAAATCATACGACCAAAATACTATGCTGTTTCGCGATGAATTTTCACAACAACCAAGCACTTTCTTTGCTGTTTGCCTCGGCAGCGATTTTTTTATCCGGCCTGTCAACGGCCGTGGCTGAACAGCTTTCCGATCGACACGTCGACTGGCGCAATAGCTCGGCCTGGGCCACCGTTGTTGGAAATTCTCCAGACACAAAAGAATATCTGCTGCGCACCTCCCTCATGCTTAGGGATGACCTGCCTCGCAGCAAAGAAATTCAGATTCGTGAGAACCGAAACTATCCCGTGATCAGAACCGACTCACCGCTCTTTGACTCCATCTATGCCATGTCGATCAAGGAAGTCGATGAGAATGCGGTGGAAGAAGTGCGCGACAGCTCATTTTCAACCGAACGTTGCCAGTGCTTTGAAACCGGGCGCAAGTGGACCTATGTCTGGACGAGAGACATCTCTTACTCCGCCCATCTGGCGCTTGGCGGGTTAAATCAGGGGCGAACCAAGAACACCTTGCTGTTCAAGATTTCTAAACGGCGAAATCAGTCGGAGGACACGGTTGAGATCATTCAAGATACCGGTACCGGGGGAAGCTGGCCTTTAAGCACCGATCGGGTGGTGTGGGCCATGGCCGCCTGGGAGCTTCTGCAACATTTGGACGGTCAGGAAAGAAGCAATTTTCTCAAGACGTCCTTTCGCGCCATTCAAAATTCAGTCGAGAACGATCTGCTGGCCTCCTTCGATCCCTATGATGGACTCTACACCGGCGAACAGTCCTTTCTCGATTGGCGAGAGCAGACTTATCCCCGCTGGGTAGGCGACAACGTCGTCCATGTGGGCATGTCCAAATCACTGTCCACCAATATTGCCCACTACATGGCACTCAAAACCTTGAGCTTAATGGCCTCGGAGTTACAGCGAACCACAGACCAAGAGCGCTACCAGAAGCTGGCAACAGAGCTTGCCCGCAAAATTAATAGCTACTTCTGGGATGAGCAAAAAGGTCTGTACCGGGCCTATCTGATCACCTATCTGGATCGCGCTCCGGTGGATAAATATGACTTGCTGGGAAATGCCTTGGCGGTACTGGCGGAAATTCCCCAAACGGAAGCACAGAAAAATTGTTTGGATAATTACCCCATGGTCCTGGCAGGCGCGCCGGTCATCTGGCCCCAGGCCCAGGAAATGGCCATCTATCACAACCGCGCCATCTGGCCCTTTGTGACGGCTTACGCCATGCTGGCCGCGAGCAAGAACCATCAGGCCGCTCTGTTCAATCATCTCTTTCGTTCTATGATTCGTGGTGCCGCCCTCAATCTTTCCAATATGGAAAACTTCGAATTTCTCTCGATGAACAACTGGCTGGACGATGGCAATCTTTCAGGGCCGGTGGTGAACTCCCAGAGACAGTTATGGTCGGTGGCGGGAATGCTGGCGGTTCAGCTACGCATGATCTTTGGTCTGGAGGTGGAAACAGCGGGTCTGCGCTTTAATCCTTTTCTCACGGCCCAGATCAGAAACACTATCTTCAAAAATAGCAACGAGCTGAAGCTGAGCGGCTACCGCTACCTAGGCAAGCTGATCAACGTGCGAATCAAGCTTCCAGCATCATCCGGCGATGTTGATGAGAAGACCTATTACGTGATGACCGAGAGCGTGCTGAATGGAACCGCAAGGCAAGATCATTTGAAATTCATCACCAAAGAAGAACTGCAGCCCCAAAACGAGCTGGTCATCACTCTGGCATCGCCCCAAAAAAGTCCCGGAAATATAAAATTGAAGAAGCTGGACAACCCTTATGGTTTATCCAGCAATGATTATGAGGCCCTCTACGCCCCGGAGACGCCGCAACTTTTCGCCATTGGCAATAGGGGGGGATTCCCGGAACTCATCTTCCAGAGCGAGTCATATCGAAATATTTCCTACAATATTTATAGAAATGGGATACCGCTCAAAAAACAGCTCCGGCAAAAAGCCTTTGTCGACAATAGCTGGGAGCGCGGGCCCACCGCCTGCTATGTGGTGGAAGCCGTTTTTGATAGCAGTGGCAACCGCTCGCTCCATTCTGAGCCTCAGTGTTTTTGGGAGAGCGACTCAATTGCCGTCCTTCCGGTGACGAGTAGTGCCGACCTCAGCTACTTCACCGACCGTGGTCGAAACTTTGTTCGACTGGGGGATGGTCAGCAAGAATTTCTGGAGTTCAGAAATTTTTCTCCCGCCAAATCGGGAACGTTTGCCATGCAGGTAAATTACAATAATCTTGGGTATCTCAATACGGGCATTACCGCCGCGGTGAAGAAGGTTCAGGTCATCGACCAGGAGAGCGGAGAGGTGACCGGGACGGGTGTTTTTATGATGCCCCATCACACCAGTGACCGCCCCTGGATCGACTCCAGCTTTGTAACTGTGCCGCTCTCCAAAAATGGCCGTTACACCATCCGAATCAGCGATTTTTACAACATGTCTTATTTTGAGCACTTCGTGAATTATCTCTATCGGGGCGGACGCAACGGCCAGTACAATCAGGTTAATATCGCGGAGCTTAAAATTCTTTTCATGGCCCCTTAATTACAAGGGCATTGTATTATTTTCACGGCCTTAATTTTCCATTGATTTTCCCCTCCGGCGGAGTGATCTTTCGCCCATGAAAAATAATAAAATTATCCCTGCCATTTTGCTGGTTCTGGCCTTCGGCTTCATGCTGCCGTCGGCCCAGGCCAATCCCTTTATTTTTAAGCACGACCAGTCGAATAATTATTTGAAGATCGAGCTGCTCAAAGATCGCGGTTTGCACTTTGAGCTTCTGCAATTTCGCCCGGCCCAGGATCGGATCTGGATCTCACCCATGCTGGTCAAGGAATCCATCGGATTGGACAATGGCTTCCAGCAGACGGGAAATACTTTGAGTAACAGCACCTACAAGGTCACCGTCGACACCAAAACCCTCTGCGTGACCGTGCTGGACAAGAGTCAGGAATGGAATCTGGGTGACTTCTGCCCGCTGAACATCAATGCCACATGGAAAGGGCTTACCGTTAACTCGCCTGAGATCAAAAATTTCTATGGCCTCGGTCAGTACTTCACCAACCCCGGGAACGCCGATGGCGATCTCGCCGGCAGAGTTTGGGACCCAATGGCGAACGGCCATGGCAATGCCCTGCGAGCGTTTAGCAAGGGCGCCAACAGCTACGCCATGTTTCCGGTTCTGTACTCGCTAGGAAGCGGCAACCGCAATTTCATGTTTTTTTACGACAGCACCTACAAGCAGATGTGGTCGCTCAACCAGTCACCCTGGAAAGTTGAGTCCTACGGGGATCAGGTGCGCTGGTTCATCTACACGGCAGAGGACGTGCGCCGTCTGAAGCGCCAGTACATGAACATCACCGGCCACGCCCCGGTTCCACCCAAGGATGTTTTTGGCCTGTGGGTTTCTGAGTTTGGCTTTGATAATTGGAAAGAGATTGATCGCGTGATTGCAGACCTTCGGCATAAAAATTTTCCGGTGGATGGTTTCGCCCTCGATATTCAGTGGTTCGGGGGAGATTTTTATCAGGGCAATGTCGATCGCAGCGGCAGTCGCTTTGGAACTCTTGAATTTGACAGCAAGCGCTTTCCTCGTGCCGAAGCCAAGGTAAGAGAGTTCAAAGAGGAAGAGGGCGTCGAGCTGATGCCCATTGAGGAATCCTACATCTCTAAATTTCTGCCCGAGCACAAGGACCTGGCCGCGGGCGGGCACATGGCCAAGTGGTGCGGAACTGATTTTGCCACCGAGCTGACCTCCAATCCCTGGTGGGGAATCGGAGGGATGATTGACTGGACCAGCCCCAAGGCCGGTGACTTTTGGCACGACCAGAAGCGTGCGGCCCTGGTTTCCATGGGAATCACCCATCACTGGACAGACTTGGGCGAGCCGGAAATGTATGACGACAACTCCTGCTACTGGGGTTATCCCGAACTGGGCAAGCACAAGCATGCTGACATTCACAACATTTATAACTTTCGCTGGTTGGAGAGTATCGCCCGCGGTTATGAGCGAAATGGCAATAAAGAACGCCCTTTCATGATGTCCAGATCGGGCACCGCCGGTCTTCATCGCTTTGGCAGCGCCATGTGGTCAGGGGACATCGGTGCCAACATGGATGCCATGACCGCTCACTACAATGCCCAGATGCATATGTTCTTCTCCGGGGTTGACTACTACGGGGCCGATGTCGGGGGCTTTCACCGTCGATCCGATACGCTGGATGGCGATCCGGACGTGCTGTACACCCAGTGGTTTGCCAACGCCGCTCTGTTTGATTTTCCCATTCGCGCTCACACCTGGAACCTGGCGAACAATCTGCACACCTCGCCTGCCAGAATCGGTCACACCTCCTCGAACAAGGCCAATCTTTATCTGCGCTACAAGCTCTTTCCGTATTACTACTCGCTGGCGCACAACGGCTGGCTGACGGGCGACGGCATTGTCCGACCGATGGTAATGGAATTTCCCACCGATCTTCAGGTTCGAAAAACCGGCAACCAAAAGATGATCGGCCCCTACCTCATGGCCGGGATGGTCGCCAACTACCATGAAACGGAACGTAATCTCTATTTACCCAAGGGAACCTGGATTAATTATTACACTGGTGAGTTTCAACGCAGTAGCGGCGGGGAGATAAGAGACCTGCCCGCCTATCAAAACGACACCTTCAGAATTCCTCTCTTTGTAAAAGCTGGGGCCATCGTGCCGACGATGCTGGTGGATGAGCAGACCATGAATATTAGTGGCAAACGTAAAGATGGAAAGACCAGTGACGATTTCGGCCTGCTGGTCGCCCCCGACCGTCAGACCACCGAGTTTGTGGTTTACGAGGATGACGGGAAAAGTATTGAATATAAAAGCGGCGAGGTTGCCGCCACCACGGTCACACTGAAGCAAAGTGCGGACGGTGAGCAAGTTGAGCTGGTGATCATGCCAGCTCGCGGACGTTATCAGGGTATGCTCGATCAGCGAAACTATTCCGTCGAGTTGCTGCTGGAAAACCGAACGGTGGCAAGCGCCACCCTCAGTGGAAAAACTCTTTCCAAATGCGCTGCCGGTGTTAAAAACAATTGTTTTGCCCCTGCCGGCTACAACCGAACGACACTCTATCTGGGACGTCATTCCATTGATGCGCAGAAACTTTTGCTTGTTCATCTTGAAAAATCGGGCAAGGAGAGTTCGCTCTTTTTCAAATGCCAAAACGCTTTCACCCAGACCGGTGAGTCTTATTACGTGGTGGGCGATGTGGAACAGCTAGGCAACGGTGATGTGTCCAAGGCCTTGAAGCTCAATCCCTCCGCTTATCCCACCTGGACGGCCTATCTGACGGGTTTGCCCACCGCCCGAACCATCAAGTGGAAATGCATCAAGAAGCCGGAAGCCGGAGACCTTGCGCGCGTTCTCTACAGCTCCAAAGAGCAGACCGCACGGACCGCCGATGAAGGCTATGCCGGGAAGACCAATATCCAGCTATAGGTGAGTGTGGTCCGAGTCACTTTCTCTGACTCCATTGGATGCAGGAAGCGATCTCGCCTTTGTGGTCATCGTCCGAATGATGGAAGCGATTTCTTTTTAAAGTTTTACAAATTTCAGGATCGCCTTTGGTCTTCGCCCGCAGATAAATGCATTGGTAAGTTTCGCGTCCTTTGATTAAGTCGCACAGTTTGGCATCGCCGGTTTTGTCCGCCACCGCCTCATAGCATGCCGCTTTAACTTCTTCGTCTTTAATCCGATCACAATTTTTAGGCAGATAGGGAGGAGCATCCGGGCCGTTTTTAACCGCCATGGAAATGCACGAATACCGATTGCTCAGGTCGGCATTGCCTTCGCAAAGCTCAAAAATATTGATGAATTTAATCGCGACTGTTTTTTCATCAACACTCACGATTTGGTGAATGACCTCGCAGGACGCCGGCTGGGGATAGCTCGCGCACTTTTTGTCTTTTTCCACTTTGAGGTGCGGGATAAGTTGAACGCCGGGAATGTATCCAGCGCCGCAATTTTTGCCGGGAACCGCGCACACACTTTCATATTTTTGAATTTGAGTAAGGGTAATTTTGTAGTTAGTTTCCTGGTGGATGAGCGTCTCACCCACCTTCATGATCTGGCCGTAGGCGAGGCCGGGTAACAGAAAAAGACCGATCAGGATTAATAAATTCACGCCTTGCCTCCGCCCGTATGCAGTCAGCTAATTGTACAATGCTCAAAGAACAGCACGAATACAGTTTATAACACTTTGAAATCACAAGCCAATCAAACTTAAAAGATGGCCCGCTTTTTGTATAGATTAAGCAAGGGAGTTTTTATGCTTGTTTGGGTGTTGTTGATGGGGGTGGCCCTTGCCACCGATGCGCCGATTTTTTCCTATGAGACGGTGATGGGGCGGAATATGTCCGTCACGACCTGTCCTAACTCAACCGCCCGAAAGGGCAGCAATCTTTATGCACCGGACATTGCAGAAGAAACGAGCGCCTGCGGCCGAATTGCTCCCGCGCCGGCCTGCGACTGTGAGGGCGTCGATGCCGTCACCTCAAGTTTCAATCTTCACAATCATCTTCAAAACACCACCCAGGTTTGGGCGGGATATGTGGGGGCGAAAACTTGCCAGCTCCTCGTCACCAGGACCTGGGAGCTTAGCGCGCCAAATTTTAAGAGCATGTTGGATGATCCCAATACCTTGGCCTGGGGATGGCCGGTGCTTTTGAAGCAGTACTTTAATCTCTATTCTTCCGTTGAGGGAAAGTTGGCCGAGCTGCCAAAATTTTGTGAGGTTCAAAAAGAACTTGCCGCTAGTCAGGCGCTCAAGTCGGCGATGCTGCGCTACTTTGACTCCGATGCGCCACTCTCGGAGAAAATAAAAAACTACGGAATTTTTGCCCATCTTTTTGGCGAGAGTCCCACGGTGAAGGGCAAGCTGAGAGAGGCCTTGATCGGCCTGCTCAAAGGCCCGGACAACACCAACTTTTCCGAAAAGCAGAAGGCGGTGTGGTATGCCTTCTATCATTTGGATTTCACCCTAGGTGAGTACGCCAAGCTGGCCGAACCGGCCTTGGGAGAAAACAATCGCACGTCGCTCAACTCTTCCAGTCAGGACGCGCTCAAGATTCTCAAACATTTAAGGCTCACGGAGGAGTCCAAGAAAGGACTGCAGAAAATTTGGCTGGCGATCGGCGACCGGGAGCTGATGGATCAGAAGACCCTCCTTGACTACATCATTATCCTGGCACCAAACGATGAGCTGATTTTTCCCACCATCAATACTTTTTTAGGCCGCATGGAAAATGGTTCGTCGCTTAAGATGCACGACCTCGTTTCCCTTTTGACCTTCACCGGACTCAAGGAATTATCCGAAGACCAATGGGCGCAGCTGATCAGCCGATCCCACAACTTGCTTGAGAAGGCCGAGCAAACCAATGATCGCAAGTTCTGGCCTCGGCGCTTCAGGGAAAATCTTTTTAACACGGCCCTGGAGCATCATATTCCCTATGAGAAAATTTCCGCCATGGTGAATCGAGAGTCGGTCAAGCTTGAAAAAAACGCTGATGAGTTCATGGATAAGGCCAAGCAGATTTATAGAATTTCCGGCGTGCCTGAAGCCGCCAAGGATAATATGAGCAATCTTTTTATTACAAACTACTTTGAAAGAATGTTGCGCGATCGAAAACATAAATCCCGAACCGAGGCCTTTGAGTTTTTGCAGGATAAAACCTTGAGCAAGGAAGGCATACGGTATCTGCTAAGTCTGTACTTCAACTTTGACGGCTTCAGGGAAATCAAGTCGAGCACGATCAGAGACTCCGCCCCCCAACGCCAGTACTCGGAGGCGAGGGCCAGCGAGTTCCCCATGCTGCGCCAGCTGATCTCCAATTCAAAGTTGAGTGATGAGGAAAAAAGAACTGCGGGCGAGTTGGTAGGGAATTAGGAAAAAATTAATTTTTAAAGTAAGAATTATTTTTGGTGGGGGGTGCCACACGCCCCCGGGTAGCGATACTGCATTAGACGCGTCCCTCTACCGTGAAGAGCGTGGCACCTTTAGGCCCTGGTTTATCAAAATATGGCAGTTGTTATGGTGACAAGGTAACCCCCGGAAATCATGGCGTAACTTATCTTTTTTGCCCATCTTCCGAAACGATCAGATGGTATGAAAGATTATCTTCAAGAAGCACGCAAACTAATCATGGCCGGTGAGCACCAGGCGGCCATGACCCTTTTGGATAAATTTCAACGCAAAAATAAGATTGAAGGCCAGGATCGCATCACGCTTTCCGGCCTTTATCGCAGCATCGGTAAGTATGATAAGGCCTTCAAGGCGCTTGGTCCCTTGATTCTGACCCAGGCCAATGACCAGCTCTCGCAGGATGAGCTGAATGTCTCGGTCGCCCAGGCGCGTTTGCTCAATGCCATGGGATGCAAATTTTTATCCGGCAGATTATTTTTTGAAATTGATCTTTACTTGAAGCAAACGGCACAGAGCTATAGCGGCCAGCCGATTTTGTTTTTTTATAATTATTTCGCCAATACCTTAATCGAGCAGGGCCATATGGTGGAAGCGCGCGAGATGATGGCCTTGTTTAAGAAAAGTATTGAGCGCGCCCCTCACGAACAACTCGCGAGTTCGAACGCCTGGTACTATTACCACGAAACCTCCTGGCGAATCGAATCTTACCTGGGCAATTTTAGCGAGTCAGATTTTCATCTGGAAAAATTGCACGAACTCATAAAAAGCGCAGAGCTATATTGGTTCGTGATCTATCACAATCGCAAGGCCTGTCAGTGCATCTACCAACATGATTTTACACAGGCGCGCGAACAGCTGGATAAGACGGCCGTTTTGCTCCAGCAACATCCCGGCGCCTTTCCCGGCGAGCAAATTTTCTGGTACCGCATGATGGCCCAATCGCATATCGAAAAGGGTGAAAACGAGATTGCCGTGTCTTTCTTGCAGACCATGTTATCCAAGTCCCGTGCCGTCTCCGATGCTCCGGAAATTATCATCGGTGGTTTCTATTACATGGACAAAATTGCTCCTCAACTCCTGACATTGGGAGACCGGGTGGCGCTTCGAAACCATCCCAACAGTAATTATTTTTCTTACCTTGCCGGTCGTGCGCTGGGAGGCCGCGACGCCAACCTCCTTCCATTTTGGTGCCGTGAGGAGCTGCCTGGGGCGAGCGAAGGAGACTGCTGGATCGTGCAAGATGGGGCGATCACCGCGAAGAGCTATTTGAAAGAGCGGGAGAAAATTCTTGCGCTCATCGCTGAGCACACCTCCCCGATGATCGATCTCGTTAGTGGCATTGTGCAAACTGAAGAAGACAAAATTATTTTAAGTGATGTGCAACATCGAACCTTGCTGGCGATTAGCGGTGCCGGCAGTCTGAGTGTCGATAAATGGAGCCTGATGGAATTTGTCTACCGCCAGACCTTTTTACAGGTGGAAACTGGCCTCGATCGCCTGGCCAAGGTTGTCACCGGGCTGCGGAAAATGGGATTGGATATCACGCTCACCAACAATGATTACCGCGTCGACCTGAGCAACTTTTCCTTTCAGGTTTTTCCCATGATCTGGCATCAGATCGGGATTCACAATATCAGCATACAGGCAGACGGTCGCATTGATCGGGAGGTGCTGGAAAAGCATCTTGGCGTCAAGGCCTCAACCGCCAAAAGCTGGCTCACTGAGTGGAAGAAAAAAGGTCTGGCGGCCTGACCCCATCAGGGACTGGTAAAAACCGCAGTACAAATTGAGTTCGCCCCCAGGCCAATACTAATTGTCGCCGTCGTTCCCCCACAATTTCCGGCCCATCTTAAAAAAGATGATCCCACGGCGGGAGTGGCGGTTAAGTTCACAGCGGCATGGTGAGGGTATGCTCGGGAGCAGACGCTCCCGCAATTAATGGCCGTGCCTGAAGAGGGTACGGTAGTGGATGTCACGGTACCGGTGCCCGGACCTGTTTTGGTTATGGTTAAATTATACTTAGTGTTGGTGGTTGCCAGAAAATTCGCTGTCCCATTGTAATGGGCCATGGTGCAAAATTTATCCCCATTCATCGTCACTGTCGCTGTTCCACCGGCGGCGGCGGCGCAGTCTCCGCCCCAGGCGACACTCAACGTTCCCGGGTTAAGGGTGGTGCTCAAGGTGACGGCAGTATTGTGCGACAACACTGCATAAGTTGAATTGCAATTCGAACAGGTAATCGCGGCGGGCGTCGAAGTTGCGCTACCGCCTGCGGTGCCGGCATAACCGTTTGAATCAGGAGAATAGGGATTGCCGACCTTACTCACGACTAAAAGATGTGGGCCCGAGGCGGCCGCGGGGTCCGGTGTAGGGAGAGGTAGATCGGTGGTGTTTGAATTTTGGGATATGGCCGCGAGTGTCGGGAAGGTATAACTCTCAATGGTTCCCCAACATTTAACATTTTTGGCCGTCGTTATGGCGCAGGCAAAATTGGTTCCCGCCGCCAGTGCAGTCACTCCCATCAGCCCTACCACGGTGGTGGGATTAAACGCGCACTTATCAAACCCGCAGGTATCAGGGCCGGAGCTACTTTGATTTCCTACCTCACCATAATTGTTGATGCCCCAACATTTCACCGTTTGATCTGCCAAGAGCGCGCAGGTAAAGGAGGGGCCGCTGGCCACGTGAGTGGCGGAGTTTATTCCCGATACCGGGAGATCATTCATACTACAGCTATAGGAGCCACAAGTCTGCGGCCCGATATCCGTGCCGGTGCCTAGCTGGGCATAGCGGTTAAAGCCCCAGCACAGAACTGAATGGCCGGAGTCGACCACGCAGGTGTGATATCTTTTTCCAGTGCTCAATTGAGTTACACTATTGGCCGCAACCGCCGCCGGACTGCTTGCATTGACCGTGTTATTTGTTCCTAAATCGCCGTTGGAATTCAGACCCCAGCAGCGGACAGAATTATCGGCGAGTAAGGCACAGGTGCTATTATTTCCCGCCGAGACACTTTGTGCGGTGGATATTCCGGAAACGGTCACGGGAGTAAAGCTGCAATCATTGGGAACAACGCATGAGTCGACCCCTGAAAAGCTTCCATTCCCCAGCTCGCCGCTGGCGGCAGTTCCCCAGCATTTGATCGAACCTGAAGCCAACACGACACAGGCATGGGAGTGACCGACACTGATGGCGGTGGTCGCGGTGCTGATGCCCGCCACCTCGACAGGTGCGGTGGAGCTTGAGTTTGTTCCATGGCCCAAGATTCCGGTGCCCCAGCAGTTCACCTTGCCGTTACTGAGACTGGCGCAGGCGAATGACGTTCCGACCGAGACACCCACGGCGGTGGAAATACCCGAGACTTTAACTGCGTATTGGCTAAAGCTGTTTGAAACATTGGTTCCCAGTTGACCAGAATGATTGTCTCCCCAGCACCAAATTGTTCCGTCACTTTTGAGAGCGCAGGCGGAATTGTACCCGGCCGAGATGGCAATCACGGCTTCAAAATTCGCCACGGCGGGACTGGAAAGGGCTGCCGTGGCAGCGCTACCCGTTCCTCCACCGCCTCCCTTATCAGACCCGCAGCCGCTTAAGAAAATTGCCAACAGAATCGCGAAGAGAGGATAGGTCAGAGTCACATTGATTCCTTGGTTATGGGCCAGCAAATATTCTAGCAATAAACAGTATTTTGGTCGTGTTTTTAAACCTGGATTAATTTACCGGTCTACGGGCGAAAATCAAAAGGCCTAAAATTAGCTATGAAAAAATATTTTGTCGCACTGATGGTGGTTTCCAGTATTCCCTCTTTGTCCTTGGCCAGTGAATGGCTGGATATCTTGAAGCGGGAAACGGAAAAATCTTTTTGGCAGACCTTTCAAAAAACAATAAATAATGGTGAGGAACTTCCGAAGTGTTCTAAGACCAACATTCAAGCTTGCATTAAATTAGGCAATATTTTGTTTCAGCAAAATAATCCCAAGGAAGCATCCGCCAACTTTCAAATGGCCTGTGATGATGGAAATAAAGATGCCTGCTTTGCCTCGGGAAAAACGGCGGAGCTGTCCGGACAATCCGAGGTGGCAAAAATTTATTACGAAAAGTCGTGCAAGCTTGGCTACAACTTAGGCTGCCACAATTTTGGTGATCAGCTGCACCAGCAGGGGCAACGTGACAAGGCCAGCGAGCAATTTCAAAAAGGCTGCACCCTGAAATACGGTGGAAGCTGCAGCAATCTCGGTGTGTACGCCAACGAAAAAGGACATAAGGCCGAGGCCATGAAATTTTTTAAGCAAGGGTGTGAGCTAAAAAGTGATAAGGCATGTTTTAATTATGGGGGAATGCTTTTGGCCGACAACGAGGATGTTGCCGCCGAAGCGTCTTTGAAAAAGGCCTGTGACATCGGATATATTCCCGCCTGTAGCGACCTGGGTGTGGCGCAAGAGCATTTAAAAAAGCTCAATGAGGCCAAGGCCAATTATCTGAAATCCTGCCAAGGGTTGTACGGCATGGCCTGCACCAACTACGGTATTCTCATGGAGAACGAAAATAAGCTGAGCGAAGCTAAAAATTATTACCGCTTAGGTTGCGACAACGGCGATATTAAAGGCTGTGGCGAGCTTGGGCATGTGCTCTACAAGGAAAAAAATCTCACTGAGGCCCGACCTCTCCTGACTAAAAGTTGCGATGCCGGGTATTCCTACGGTTGTCATAATTTAGGCGCAATTGCCAATGAGGCAAAGGATTTAGGCAATGCCATGACTTACTATCAAAAAGGCTGTGAGTTGAAATTGGCGGTGTCCTGTTCAAGCGTGGCCATCTTATATCAGGATCAGGGGAAACCGACGGAGCAGCTGGCCTATGATAAAAAGGCCTGCGACCTTAAGGACGATGTTTCCTGCTACAACTACGGCACCAGCTTGCTGCAAAATGGTAAGGCTGAAGAGGCCAAGCCATTTTTTGAAAGCACTTGTAAAAACAAGCTGAGTGATGGCTGTTACAACCTGGCCTGTTATTATTCGCTCAAAAACAATAAGAAGGAAGCACTGAAAGGCCTGGAAGAGGCGTTTAAACTCGGGTTTAACGACTGGGAAGGTCTCGCCGCCGATGCCGATCTCAAACCTTTGCAGAGTGATGAAAAATATAAGGCCCTGATTTCCAAATACAAAAAATAAAAGGATAAAAGATGTTGGGCCATTGGCTGAAGAAAATTTTCACCCTTTTCACGCTCATGTTTGTCGTCGCCTGTGCCACTGTTTACAACCCCGTGGTCAGAAATATGAGTGTCAAGGAGGCGCGCAAAGAGATCATCTCAGCTCTAAGCTATCGGGATAAGGATCTATCTATTGATGTGCGTGTTACCACGTCCAAGCTGGTTGTAACCTCCAAGGGATATAGCGGCACGAAACATTATGTCGCGACTTTCGGTGAGCTTGCCCGAATCACCGGCTACACTCAGGGGGCCATGTATCGGATCGATCTTTCAGATGGAAATGAATTTATGGTCTGGAATAATTACAGAACCGATGCGGGAGTGGCCCGCGTCGCCGATGCTTTTTTAGCGCTCAAGCAGAACGCCATAAAACAGAAAAAAGATTCTGAGGAATTTGAAGCAAGTTTTATAGAGTCGCTCGACGAATATCAAAAGAAAGCGGCCTCCAAAACCGACCTGCCTGAGGAGGCCAACAGATTTAAGGTCCAGGCCGAGGGAGCGGTGAAGGATAAGGCCTTCGAAGATGCCGCCGATTTTTACGCACAGGCACTCAAGAGGGCACCGTGGTGGCCGGCGGGATACTTCAACCATGCATTGGTCTTAGGCGAAATTGGAGACTTTGAGCTGGCCCGCCAAAACATGCAATGTTACCTCAAACTCGTCCCCGATGCGCCAAACGCCCGGGCCGCCCAAAACAAGATTTATGACTGGGAAAGACTGGAAAATAAAAATAGTAACTAAGAGATTTTGACGATGATGGGAACGGGACATTTCCTTATTATTTTCACCTTGGCCTACTCCTCCATCTCTCGTGCCGGTGAGCCGGCCTGGTGGACGCAAGAAAAGCAAAAGTGCGGATTACCTGCGGGGCTGGCATACAACACCTGGCAGTCCCAAGGTTCGCCCTGCCATAAGGGCGGGGGGTCTTCCGGCGTGGATATCACCAAAGGGATTTTTGATAGTATCGAGGCGGCGCGGACAGCGGAAAAACAGCGGGCCGCCATGGAGGCCCAAGAGAGGGCCGAGCGAGAAAGACAGCAGGAGATTGAGGATGAGGCCCGTAAGCAGCGCCTGCAAAGTGAGATGATGGATGTGGAAAAAAGTGGCGAGCTTGGCCTGATGATGGATTCCGTCGGGCCGGCAGCGGAGAATTAATTATTGTTATCATGGAGAAGTTATATGAAAAAAATTGTTTGCTTGTTATTTCTTTTTTCCGCAGCGGCATTCGGCCAGGCGAGTGGACTATCTCAACAAGGATCGAAATTTGCAGCCTTCAAGGCCGCAGGTTCGCTGGTGCCTCATTCCTTTCCTACAAAGCGCCTGAAAAATGAACGACTCGATGTTAAATTTGTCCCCGCCAAGATGGCCTTCAGCTATGACGAGCAGGGACAAGGAGGTCGACAATATCAGGAGATGGACGGTTATGGTTATGCTGCCGGTGTAACCTACGGTCTTACTGATCAGGTCGGTCTGGCCTTTTTGGGACTGGGTTTTAGCATGGATGGAAAAGGCACGACCATGAATGCGACCACAGGCGAATTCGGAGCGAATAAGGCCAGTGGTTATATGGCAACCACCTCCTTGATCTGGGATCCATTTAAGGGGGGCGAAGAAGATTTTCACTTACCTTTGATGGCGGGCCTTTCCTACCTCTCCCTTGAAGAGACCTCGTCTATTTCTTCCGGGACCAGCTCGCTCAATACCAAAAGAGAGTTGAATGATTTTGCCATCTCGCTTGGTCTGATGGCCCAGTGGACAGTGAATTCCTGGCTCAGACTTTCACCCTTTGCCTTTGCCGCCGAACCCTTGAGCGATGTTTCGGATACCTGTCAGGCCACAGGACCGAGTGCCAGCTGCCCGACAAGTTTACAGAGCATTTCCAAAGGTACAGAAGGGGCCGGAGTGGAAGTGACGTTTCGGCCGTTGAATTTTTCCTTTGAATTTTTGGTTCCGGTTGACGGGATGACAACCTACGCGCTCAAACTTGAGGCTTCGTTTTAAGTCGCTTTATTCTTTAACTGGGGAGAAATCCCAGGAAACATCATAGCCATTGCCGGATGATTGTCCTTGCAGACGGGGATTAAAGCCATGCTTATGAAATACTCCCGTGCTTGAGATGTTCAGTCCTACCGCGATTGTTCCGATGACCGGTGGTTTTGGGAAAGGGCAGACATAGGTGACCTTAAAAAATGGGTCCTTGATGGGAATCCCGATGACATAATCGGCCCAAGCTTCCGGTGCCACATTGTAACTTGCCAATCCCATCGCAATTGAACGCGGACCAACTTCTGCCTCCAGGAATCCGCTGGCAAATCCATGGCAATCTCCCATATGGCCTCGGTAGGAATAATTAACGACGGCACTTTCAAGGTAAAATTGATTTTTAAAGTGCCCTTCAGCACCGAACTCACCGGCCCGCAATTTCACATTGCTGGCTTCCACATCCAGCACATGTTCCAGAGAACCTTCTCTAAGTTCCCAGCGGGAATTTATCTTACCTTGAAAAGCATAGCAGCCCTGATTGCTGACTTTAAAGGGGGCCTGGCCACGGTAAGTCGTGCCGGAGGTCAGGTGTTGGAAATTGGCTGCCACAATGACAATCAGGTCAATCTCCTCATTCTTTTTGTCGAAACAATAATGGTACTGCTCGATCTGGGGGTCTTCCCAGAGTAGCTCGTCAAATTTAGTTTCACCCTTGCGGCGAACCAGGGCCTTGACTTTGACCTTTCGCCCATTCCAAAAAACCGGATTCTCAATGGCGACAGTTCGGATATTGGCATCACTCACATCAAAGGCATAAAAATCCCGCGTCAACGGTTTGAGCTCCATGTCCATCTGGTAACGATATTGTCCATTTGCATCCAGGGTTACTTTCTCAACCTTGATGGGAGGCAGATGACCGGCGGCATCCTTGGCCCCTCGGCCGGGAATAATATTGTAATCATCCCACTGGCGAAAACCGTCAAACAAAGGCTCTTGATTCCATTCGTAAACCGCGTACTCTAACCATTGCTTTTTAAATCCACCGTCGAGAACTTTATTGACTGACTCGATGGCGCGATTCGAGCCCATGGTTTCATGCAACTTTGGCATGACCGCTTCACCCTGCATCTGCACCATAAAAAAGTAGAAAGGCCAGGTTTCATAGTCCTCATCCAACAGACTCAGGCGACCATTTTCAGAAAACTCCCACCAGATATGTTCGTCATTATACTTGGGAAAAATATGATGCTTGATATAGGTGGCGGTGCCCTCATCGATCTTATTGTATCCCTCACATTCATCTTTTCGATTGTAGGAATTTTGGATGGCGTGAAAGTACTCATGCGCCAGCGTGCTGGCGAATTTTTTGGGATCAGCTGTCTTTGCCCAGGCCAGATTGACCGACATATAGGACGGGCGTGCCGGACATCCCAGGCCACTCACCTCGTCAACCGTATATCCCATCACCCAGGCCTTGGGCGGCGCGCTCCCATCATCACCGGCGGGAATATTGTAGATGTAGATATCCAGCTTTCCGTCTCCACCGTTGGGTTGTGCCCGCTCTATTCCCACCGAAACTAAAATTGATCGCGTGTTCAAATCATCGCGGGGATGAGTGCGCCCCATCAGGGCCTTTTCTTTGGGAATAATTTCATCGCTCATAAGGGCGCGGATCTGGTTTGCCATCAGCAGCTGCTCGGCCTGATCCGTTTGATACCATACCCGAATTTCGCTGGAGACGTTCTCAATAAAGGCCCAATCCTGACTGGGAATAAGTCGAGGCTGGGGAAAATTCTGCACGTCCTTGTTTCCATCGGCCGCAGGTAGGTAGGCGGGGGGGATCATGTAAAAATAAACGTGAGCGGCCAATGGCGGACTCATCTGCGCTAAAAGGCCCACGGCGGTTTTTAAAAGCAGGTCAGAGGGAGTGGCGATGACGGCCCCTGCGTCCGACTGAAGTTGTGAAGGCAGATTTTCATCGTTAAAAAAGGCGAGAACTCGAAACCCGGCGGCATCAGGGCCGGTGATTTCTTGGCGCGCCAGGGCCTGATTAATTTTCTCAAAGCTCGACAGAGGGTTCACAAAGGGCTGGGCCATGAGAGAAAGAGTGGAGACTAAATAAAGAGCGATGAATAATAATGTTGTTTTCATATTGCTCTTCTTAGTCTGTGTGCATTATATAGTCCACATTCATTTTTCACTTTTGGAGTTTTTAATGCGCGCTTTATTTTTCTCTTCAATTCTCTCCCTGACCTTCTCTCTCTCCGCCTGGGCCCAAGCTAACCCCGATCTGACCTGTGCCAGCGTCGGTGTCGCAAGCTGCCTGACTCCTGAAGGGATGTGTCTGGAATTTTTTGAATCCGTCAACTCGGACCCTGAGATGTGGGAAAATATGTGCCTAGGATTTGAGGGCGAGTTTCAGGAATCGCCCTGTGATCAAGGCAATGTCGCTTTAACCTGTCTAAATACCAGCAACCCCATCATGCCAATGACCCGCTATACGGCGGACTTTGACTTGGAAACCGCCCAGATGATGTGCACCGGAATGGGCGGAAATATCTGCCAATAACTGCTCAAGATTTTCTTTTCCACAATCCTTGAAACGACAGGGATTTCCAAATATCCGGGCCTATCTTGATCAGGAAGAAGGATAACCACAGGGCCCAAAAAAGCATCAGGAGCTGGAAAACATAATTGGGAAAAGAGATCAGCCATGGGCGAGGAATCCATTCACTGATTCTGTCCTGATACCAGTATAGGGCATTGGCATACGAGTTATTCCCGGCAATATCCATCTGCGGACCTTCTAAGAGTCCCGTCGTGAGAATCACAAAAAGAGTGAAGGCACTTGCCAGCGCTAGGGCGAACATTCCGATGCTGGTCAAATTATGGGCCCGCGGATTTAAGGTGAGCTTCGAGCGATTGGAGATGAGCACAAAGAAGGCGAAGATGATCGCCAGTCCCGGCCACTGAATTTGCGTCAGCCCCAGACTTAAGAGAATCCATTGGCGGGAGGAGAGCAAGCTCCAGTTTGCTCGGCCCAGAAACCACCCGGCCAAAACTAGCAGGATGAGTTTGCCCCAGAACAGAACGACGGGGCCCATGAGCGGCCCGCCCACCGCCAGCACCCAGCGATTGGCCGGCAGGTTAAGGGCGATATTCAAGTTGGCACCGGTGCCGGCGAGATTTATCTTGGGAGAATGATAAAAAGGCGAGAGTGACACTTCGTCCATCCACTCTAAATTTACCGTGGTATCTCCCACCGAGAGTGGAAGTTCCAGCTGATTCTGGCGCAGCTTAAGGGGTACGTTGGCGCCATTGACCTGCACGGACTTAAGCTCAACATTTTCCGGCATGGTGATGATGTGCTGGGTTCCCTTACTGGACCTCAAGGTCATACTTAACGTGGCATCGGTCGCCCGCTTGCCCGGACTCAAGCCAAGCTGGGCCTGGAGGATAGTGAGCGTGTTTCCTTCGGCACCAGTCGGCCGAGTCACTTTCATCTGCATCTTCTCACCGGGCATGGGCATAAAGGTCAGGCGTCGTTCACCGTGGGGAGATTTGTGATAAATCGGAGGGAGTCCTTGAGTTTCCACATTCCAGACGCTGGAGGGCAGGATCGACCACACTTCACTCCATCGCTCCCGCGAGGCCGAAACCAGGGAAAGCTCCGGGGCCATATTCAAGCTGGAGGTCCATTCCACGGAATCGCTACTTGGACCTAAGTTCACGTCCACGAGGTTATCTTTTTGAGTAAACCGTTTATCCAGAATACTTTCGCCCGGGATGACGGGGACTTTTAAATTAATCGCCTCGCCGCTACTGCTGATCCGTCTCACACGCGTGGTCACAGTCCACTTGAGGCCCAAGAAAATCTCTCGCTCCACGATGATATAAGGGCGAAGCTGACTATTCGAAGAAACTTCTTCCTTGGGTGAGTCACTCTTTTTTTGCAAGGCCTCCTCACGTCGGATGAGCAAGCTGCCCTCGGTTGTTCCGTCAGGGCGCAGACCTTCTAACACCCATCCCTTTCCTTCGAAGGACACATAGCTGGGATGAAGAGGAAGCGCCAGCTCCAAAATACTGCGGTTTTTAAGCTGACCGTTGACTTCCACGTGATAAGTTCCCTGGCCCAGATGGGCCATGAGGCGACCATTTTGTGAGGAGAGACCTTTGGCCTCTTTTCCATTCACGGTGATAGTGCTGGGCCTCCAATACTGCAGGTTTATGGGTAGCTCGACAAAGGTATCGGTCAAGCTATGAAATTCAAAACCCAAGGCCAGGCGATCACCCTCTGCGTGTATTTTTATCCGATGAAAGGCCACGCAATGGGGCACGCAGCGGGGAGGTTGGGTCAGGCGTTGCTCCAAATCAAGCAGGATTTCCGTCGAGGGAAAATTATCGGCCGCCACGGACTGTGCGGAGGTGAATACTTGCAAAAAGAGCAGCATTCCCAGGCCAAAGCGCACCAGAAATTTATGAGACCATCCCATAAAGCAGATAAAGACCAAGGTAAGCAGGGCAATTCGAACAAAGGCCAAGATTCGATTGGTGGTTGGGCCGATGGACCAGATATTAATTTTTTGATCTTTTTTAATCGGGCCGCTCCAGGACATCTGAACCGTTTGCCAGGACCAGTTGGGGATGCCCGGGCCGGTTTGAACAGCGGCACTGGGGTCCACCTCCATAAGGTTTTGCGCCGCCTGGGATGCCTGGGAAGATTGGGAAACCTTGGACATCTTATTGAGGCGACCGAACATTTTTTTTCTTTCGGTTTGAACGGCATCGGCCGGTGGGGCACTTGGTGCATCGATCGAACCCATCACACCGCCATC
This sequence comes from Bdellovibrionales bacterium GWA2_49_15, assembly GCA_001769855.1. GTDB lineage: Bacteria > Bdellovibrionota > Bacteriovoracia > Bacteriovoracales > Bacteriovoracaceae > GWA2-49-15. The sequence continues at coordinate 219,846 of MEPP01000021.1, forward strand.
AGACATCTGTTCTTCCTGTCGCATTTCCATATCCGGAGCGGCCATCTCCTGAGGGGCCATGTCGGGCGCCATATTGCGCGCCATACTTTTTGATTTAAAGGCCATGGAGACGGGGGGATAAGATTCATGGGGACGGGATAAAACGGGATAGATGGCCGACTGCAATTGCTGAACTGAAAAGGTGAAGAGGAGAATCAGCAAGGCGAGCTGACATATTTTTTTATAGGCCACAACCACCCGGGCAAAAAGGCCTTCCTTGGCGACATGGGAAAGGGCCAAGGCCAAAATCAGATGCAGCCAAATCCAGGTTGGGAAATTGGCTTCGGGATGGCATAAAACGAGAGTGATGAAAATGATGGCGGCCCAGCGATAGTTGCGCAGCTTTCCCATGGCCAAGGCCACCACAAAAACAAAGAAAAAAGAAAGCAGGGTCCAGCGGTTAATCCACGTGCCCGACTCACTATCACTTCCCGTGGCGGCGATAACTGTGACTCCCGGTGGGAGGTGAAAGGTGGTATTGGCCTTATTAAAATCACTCATCCAGCCGGTGGCCGGGAGCGAGACAGTTCGGTTCGACAAGCGCGAGATGGCCTCCAGACCAAGCTGTCCCTGTCTAATCTCGACCCCTTTGGTGTTTTCATTTTCCTTTTTCGTGATAACCGCATTGCTCCCGCTGACATTGGCACTTTGCAGGTCATAGGGGGAGACCAGGTTGAGGCGCCAGTTGCGATTAATTTGGCCGGAGATATTATCTTTAATGGTCGCGCCGGGACCATCAAAATCAAACCAAACCTGGCGGTTGAGCGTAAGGCGATCGGCATCAGGATCAGGAATGCCTCGACGGGTTTCCACCATTTTAATCTTCATTCCCGCCTTCACCAGATAGGTTGAGAGATTTTTAAAATCGTCAGGAAGCTCAAGCTGGCCGGGGTCAATGGTCGGAAGGGGGCCATTTTCCTCTATGCGGACCACGCGAAATTCACTTCCCGGCTGATACACCCAAAATTCCTGATCGGGCATATTCTGGCGATGGGCCTTAAAAGTTAGAACTTCCACCGGACCTTTTTCCACATGAGCGAGAATCGTCATGGACCAAATACCTGGCTCCAGCTTGACCGTTAACCTGCCATCGTTCTTGAGGTCGTACGCCAATGGCCCGGAAATTTGCACGGGTGAAAAACCATCCAGTGTGACGTTGTCAAAAACAGCTTCGCGTGGTGGCCCGCTGACCTCAAGCACTAATCTGGTCACCATCTGAAAAGGCACAGTCTCGATGAATTTGCGATAGGTTTTCACATTGAGCGAGGCAACGGCTTCTTCTTTCTTGGCCTCGGGCCGACTGGCCTCCTCGTTTTGCGTCCACAAACCGCCCTGCTCATCGATTTTATAATCGGAAACCTCACGGCCTTCATTGAAAACTTTGATCAATCCCAAAGAATGGGGAAGCATGAGGCGCTGAGGCCTTTGCCTCCAGAGAATTTTGCCATTTAAAGTGGTGCGGCCTTTTTTTAAAAAACAATGCGGCCTTTGATTGCTTTCCACGATGGCCAATGGGGTATGACCTTCTGTTTGGACATCGGTCGGCCAGGCACCAATCTGGCCGGGCAATTCGACCAGAGAATCTCTGAGAACCTGCACGGTCATGGCAAAGGCAAGGCCATTTTTTTGCAACTCAAGTTTAATATGTGAAGGCCAGACACAACGACGATTGTCGATGCTGACACCGTCAAAAGGACAGCTCATTTCAGGATGCTTTTCCAATACCCAAGATTGCCAATCTTTAAGTGCTTCCGGCACATAGTTCTCGCTCTGGGCATGAGAGACTGTAATGTTTGATAAAAGAAAAATGAGAAAGAGAAAAGCTCGGCTTTTTGTCTGCATATTTTCCATCCTTGAAAGCAGTCATTATGAGGGTAGTACGGTCTTTTTTCAAGGTTTTGCATCTGTGACCAACTTTTAGACGAATGTTGGCCCGCGCACTAAGTTTGGTACCGAATAATCACCTTTTAGCTGTGGCATCGTCATTGCATTTTTTGCTTCGCCGACATCACTCCTGTCATTGTCGGCGGTCCAACATCAGGAGTCAGCAAATGGATTTGCCACCTTTCAGAGAAGAATCGCGTACATTTTATATGAAGCAAATTTTCCTGGGCCTGCAGAGGAAAGGTGAAATTTCGCTTTGGCAAAATGTGCTGAGCAATCGCGTGCATCAGCGGGCGGAGTTAAATCGGGTGGTTCTTTATAATGGGATGCTTAAATTTCTTCCCATGCGTGGTAAAAATTTTAACTTCAACTCGAGATTTCCCATCTATTTTTATGAAAAGGGTAAAGTGATTATTTTTAAGTCACGGATTCTTTTTCATTCCAGCTTTGCCATGGAGGTCGAGCTGCCTTCCTTGATCATGGCCCAGGAAGGGCGCGGCGAAGACAGGCATGATCCTTCCATCAGCAATATGATCGTCAAATTTAAACTTTTAAACTCCATGGATGACACCATTTACGAAAAGCCCCTGCTCAATTTTTCCAAAAATGGTGCCTGCTTTCGCATTACCAGCGAGGAGCGCAATCGTTTTATCAACGCCAAATCGATGGAGTTCATCTCCCTGGGCGAGCAGAACGATCAAAAAAGGGCAGAGATAAAATACGTCGTGAACTATCTCGATGAGCATTACAAGGTTGGCCGATTTTTTCGAGTGGGAATCCAGCTTCTTCCCGATGCCCCCAGGTTACATCTGGTTGATTAGAACTCCAGCTTGCATTTCTCAGCTTGCTCTAAAAACTTAACCAGAAGATCGACGCCCGCCTTTATGTCTTTTTTATGCAGCATCTCGCTTGGGGAGTGCACATAGCGAGTGGGAATCGAGAGAGTGCAGACGGCACCGCCGCCGAGAACTTGCATGGCATGGGCATCGGTTCCGCCAAAGGGCAAAATTTCCATCTGAAACTTGATCTTGTTTTTAACCGCCAGTGCCTTAAAGAAGTTCACCATCCCATGATTTGAAATGGATGCCTGGTCATTAATTTTGATCGCCACTCCTTCGCCCAGCTTGGTCACCTGCTGAGCATCCGGAACCCCCGGAGTGTCAAAGGCCGCGGTAACATCGAGGGCGATGCCGATGTCGGGGGAAAAATTGCGGGCCGCCACGCTGGCCCCGCGAACACCCACTTCCTCCTGGCTCGAACCCAGGGCAAGCACATTCACATTGAGTTTCTTTTTTTGTAGCTGTCTCATGGTTTCGAGCACCAGGTAGCAGCCAATTCTATTGTCAAAGGCCTTGGAGATAATCATATTGCCCTGCTCGATCCAGGCACCTTCCATCACGATGGCGTCTCCCACCTCGACTATTTTCTTAAGCTCCTTGTCACTCATGCCCACATCAATGTGCATATTTTTAAATTCAGGGGCCTTGTTCATATCATCACGGTTTAGAAAAGCGGGGCTGGCTTCCACGATACCGGTCAAAATCTTTTTGCCGTAAATTTTCACTCGCTGGGAGAGAAGCACGCGCGGCACATGTCCGCCACGGGGACAAAAGCGGATATGACCGCTTTTTTCGATGTAAGACACAACAAAGCCAATCTCGTCCATGTGACCTGAAATCATCACTGTCTTGGCGTCTTTTTTGGCCGACTTCTTAAGGCCGATAACATTGCCCAGATTGTCTATCTGAACGCTGTCGCAGCTCTTTTTGAGTTCGCGCTCCATAATGTCGATAATAGGTTGTTCACGTCCGGGAACACCGGGGGCCTGGCATAATTCCTTGAGTAATTCCATCATAGTTTCCTTGTGTTAGCTAAAACCCTGCAATCATGGACCGTTTTGTATGAATAAGCAAAAATTACGCGTGCTTTCATAAAGTAGATGTGGTAGGGTGCCGGCGTTAGTTTTGTCTGTCGTCTCAAGAGTTCGTAAGCATAGGGCCCTGAATCTCTTTTGCGGCACCCTGCCTTAAGGAGGTTTTATGGGTAAAAAACTGTACGTTGGCAATCTGCCATTTTCTGCAACCGAACAAGCTCTGACTGAGGCTTTCTCTCAGTGTGGAACTGTTGAATCAGCTAAGATCATTACTGATCGCGATTCAGGACGAAGCAAGGGCTTCGGTTTCGTAGAAATGTCCTCTGATTCAGAGGCAACTGACGCCATTGCAAAATTCAATGGTAGTGAGTACGAAGGTCGCGCAATGACCGTTAACGAAGCTCGTCCGATGGAACCACGCGATAGTCGCGGCGGTGGCGGCGGCGGCGGTCGTGGTGGATTCGGCGGCGGCGGCGGTAATCGCGGAGGCGGTGATCGCGGTGGACGTCGGTAGTCTGCTGTAGTTGTTGAAATAATCAACTCAATGAAAGGTCGCTTCGGCGGCCTTTTTTTTTATGTTTAAAGCTTTTTGTACTCGGCCTCAATGGCGTCATCCGAGTTGGACTTCTTGGGCCCCTGGGGGCGAGGATGCCCAACATTTGGATGCCAAATTTTAAAGTGAAAACGATTTCGGCCGATGCCGTACTTCTCCGCCGTCTCGCCGGAAATGGCCACCAGCCAGCTCACCACCACCAAAAGTGGGTTTGTGCGAAAATAGGTGATGGTGGCCAAGCATGCCACAAGGATTCTTGGACAAAAGATAAATCCCATCCACCATAAAAAACCGCCAAAGGGAACAGAGGAAAAAAGTAAGGTCAGGCGAGGGAAGAGGGTGATAAACAAGAGAAAAAACAATCCGTGACGGGTAAAAAAATCAATCTCTCCAAACTCTGCGCGAAAGACGTCCATCATGAGAAAGGTGGTGACGACTAAGATACAGAAAACGATCAGACCTTTTAAAAATAATTTTGTCATCAGTCCATCCTCCAGGATTCTGCTGTTCACATGATGTAGAACAACAGACGCAAGTTTTCAAAGAAAAATAGCATTGAAAGAGTTATAATCAAAGTCTTCCAAAGGAGAAACTATGACTGATATCTATTCTATCCCAGTGAAAACGATTGGCGGCCAAGAGGAAACCTTGAAGCAGTACAAGGGCAAGGTTCTTCTCGTCGTGAATGTTGCCAGCGGCTGTGGTTTCACACCGCAGTATGAGGGACTTGAAGAACTCTATAAAACACTCAAAGAGAAGGGCCTGGTTATTTTGGGATTTCCCTGCAATCAGTTCGGCTCGCAGGAGCCGGGCAGTGAGAAGGAGATTCAAACCTTTTGTCAAACTCGATACGATGTCACCTTTCCCATGTTCGCCAAAATTGACGTCAACGGCGAGCACACCCATCCTCTCTACGCTCTCTTAAAATCTTCTCAGACCGGCCTCTTTGGTTCCGAGGCGATCAAATGGAATTTTACCAAGTTCTTGATTGATCGCAATGGTAAGGTGATTGCTCGCTTTGCCCCGCAAACGGCCCCAGAGAAGCTTCGTCCCGATATCGAAAAGCTACTCTAATTTCCTAACTTGATGGTCGACTGCCTTTGATGCTACACTCGGCCAAATTTGAGTGCCGGGAGGAGATATGAGTCAAGTTCAAAGTCAAGCTGTCGTGCCTTTTTTGATTAACGGTCGTCAGCGGAGTCTGCTGTTAAATGGGCTTGCCGTGATCGGCGGTTCTTTGCTTTTGGCCCTGCTTGCGCAGGTTTCCTTTATCTTACCCTTTACACCCGTTCCCATTACCGGACAAACTTTTGGAGTTGCGGTGTTGGCCCTATGCTGGGGGCGAAAACGTGCCTTGGCGAGTTTTGTGCTCTATCTCAGCGAGGGGGCCATGGGACTTCCCTTTTTCGCTCTGGGGAAAAGTGGCTTGCTGTTTGGCCCAACTTTTGGGTATCTGGCCGGGATGTTAGTCGCCAGCTTCGTGGTCGGCTATCTGGCGGATAAAGGTTATGCCAAAACAATCAGAAGCGCCTTTCTTTGCTGCTTGGTGGGAAGTTCAATCATTTTTAGCTGTGGTCTTCTCGGCCTTTCTTTTTTTGTTCCTTTCAATGCTCTTTTGGTCACGGGCCTCCTGCCGTTTATTCCCGGTGATCTGATTAAAAGTTTTGCCGCCGCATCTTTCGCCGGTACCTTGAGTAAAAAATTAAAATTGTGAATAAGCAGGAATATTTAATTCGCAAACAAGCAGCGCTTGCGATTCCCCCTGTCGTAGGGAGGATCTTGTGCGTGAAATGTCTTCGCCCGCCTGCCGGCTGCTTTTGTGACAGCATAATTCCTTTCGACTCGCAGTCCGAGGTGCGAATCCTGATGCATCCGAAGGAAGCGCGCAAGGAAAAGGTGGGAACCGGCAGAATGGCCAACCTTTGCTGCAAACGTTCTAAGATTATTGTGGGTGTCAATTTTTCCCAAAATGTAGAGGTTCAGAAAATTTTAAGTGATGAGCAGTATCTCCCGATCCTCCTCTATCCCGGGGAAGGGGCCCATAACCTTTCGGTCGCGCCTCTACCGCTTTTGCCATTATCTCAGAAGAGACCCTTGTTTTTTGTGATCGACGGAACTTGGCCCTGTGCCAAAACCATGATGCGTGAGAGTGCCATTTTACATTCTCTCCCCAGAGTGAGCTTTGATGTTTCACAGGTCTCGCGCTTTTCCATCAAGCAGCAGCCGGTTTCGAACTGCCTTTCGACGATCGAGTCGATTTTTGAATTGTTCAATTGTCTGGATAAATGGAAGCACGAAAGACTTGAAGGAAGGCACCATATCCTCTTATCCACTTTGGATAAGTTGGTTCAATTCCAAATTGCCTGTGCTCTGGACCCCAGCAAGAAAAGTTACCGCACGGCCAGAACCAACGGCTATAAAGATCCCAGCAAGAGAAGCTATCCCAAAAAATGGCAGGAAAGAAAAATCTGTTTTGAGAAAAAAAACTATCCTACTTTGGGGAACACTTAAGGCCGAAAGTCGGGGTTTCTTTCAAATCATAATTGGGCGATGGGTAGAGAAAGGAAATTCCCATGAGATCGTCGATCTGGTAGCGCAAGAGATCTCGGTCACTAAAATAGCTCATGATGGCATGGATTGATTCTTGGGGGTGCATGAGCCCCAGGCAGTGACCAATTTCATGGGCCGCCGTTCTCATCCATTGCTTGGCATCACTGTCCTTGTCGGGATCAAGCTTAATTTCGCATGATACGATTTTGGAACCTTCAGTTTTAAATGAGGCATGTCCCGCCGCCCCTAATGCTCCGGAGGAACCGGAACACAGCTCAATCGTACGATCGGGTGCCACGCCGTCGTAATAAAGCGCCATGATCAGGTAGGACGTGTCCAAATTATTAATCTCATCGAGAATCGACTGAACGATGACACTTTTTGTGAGTGTCGCATAGGTCAAAGGATCAGAGCTGGGTAGGTTGTTGGTCATGGATTTATCGGGATCGCAAATTTTAACGTAGAGATAGGGGTCATCGACGGAAACCTTCCAAGTGAGGCCTCCTTGGTAAGTTCGAAATCCAAGAGTTATCGCGAAGAGCAGGATAATTAATATTAGCTTCATATTCGATCCTTAAAAGTTAAGCGATACTCCCAAGAGTAGCTCTCCTGTCGTGGAGTTTTTATAGGTGGCGGTTCCGTTGGCCTCAAAGCGAAAATTGAGCAACCAGAGATTCCAGAATTCCACTCCGCTGGAGGCATAAAAGCCAAAATCTGCGCCGCCGACAGCGGCGAAACCAAAACCAAAGTACATTCTTCCCAAGTTGAGAAGCTTTACCACACCTAGGGAATTGGAATTGAGCAGGCCGCCTTCCCAGGTATGATGACCGATCCTCAATGAGCCGAGGCCATAGAGTGTACCGGCGGCGGCAAAGATATGTCCCACGCTGGCCTGGTTGCGGGTGGTAGAACTCTCACAAGGAGGAGTAAGTAGGACAAGCATGGTCATGAGCAGGATGATTTTTTTCAAAAGCGAACCCCCAGGAGAACGCTCACAATGTCCTGAGTGCTGAGAAGAATCCAGTTGAGACCTCGAATGCCGTACATTCCCTCAATTCCGACAAAGACTGGTGGGGCCAAATTCCAAAGAACACGAAAGGCCGGGCCGGTTGCGGTGGCACTTTTTTCTTCCAGGGCCGCTGTTGAAGAACGTTTAAAACCGATCTTGTAGTAATAAAGCCCCCATCCCAGGCCAGCGTCAAGGCCGCCGGAGATGAAATCGCCTGATGGTTTATATCTTTTAAACAAGCTGGCCATGTAGCCAGAGTGATAATAGACCGAGGTGTTCACTCCCACACTATAAGCCGTCACGGCATATTCATTGCCCTCACCGCTGGCATAGAGGAGCGGGACTGTTCGTCCGCCGGTCACTGCCGAAAAACCAGAGGCCACGCCGACCTCGGCATGGGCCTTTGGCAACAAGCACATGACCGTTAAGATGAGTAATTTAAGCATAGGGGAGACGCTAGCTCAGGATAGCAAGAATTGTCTAGAGATAGCGATAGATCGCCCAAAAATGAGAAAAGGTTCCGGCCATCACAAAGAGGTGCCAAATTTCATGAAAGCCGAAGACTCCTGGATAGGGATTTGGTCTCTTGGTGGCATAGATGATGGCACCGCTGGTGAAAAAGAAACCGCCGATGGCGATCCAGTAGAGACACCAGGGATCGACGACGTGACTCAAGGGAAAGGCCAGAGGAACTGAAATCCAGCCCATGCCCAAGTACATGGCGACCGTAATCCAACGGGGAGATTCGATCCAAAAAAGCTTTGTGATAATGCCTACCAAGGCAATCGACCAGGCAATAATAAAATATGACGGACCATTACTCTCGCGCAAGGCCACGAGACAAAAGGGAGTGTAGGAGCCGGCGATTAAGATAAAAATCGCCATGTGATCAATTCGACGTAGAAATTTGATTCCCTTTTCGCTCAGAGGCAAGGAATGGTAAAGCCCGCTGGCCAGATACATTAAAATCAAACTGCAGCCAAAGATGGCAAAGGACACTTGATGTTGCAAAGTACCCTTGAGTTGTGCCGAGTGCATCAAGGCAAAGAGGCCCATGAAGGAAAGGATGGCACCTGAAAGATGGGATAACCCACTAAAAGGTTCCCGTACAAGCGTCAAAAGTTTTGGTTTTCTCATAGGATTAGTTTTACACTATGACCCCGGCGACTACGATGGGCCTCTGGCCCTTTTACAAAACTTTTACGCAGAGAGAGGTAAGGATGTTGCCCTGGAGAATTTTGTTTTTGATCGTTCTGGCGAGCTGTGCCTTTCAAAGGAGTGCCCCCACGAATCCTTGGGAATTGGTGCGCACCCCTTTTGCCGGTCCGGCAAAATCCATTGGGAATTATTCGAACGGATGCTTGGCGGGAGGTGCTTCGTTACCGCCTTCAGGGGAAGGGTATCAATTTATGGCGCTGGCGCGCGGTCGCTATTACGGCCATCCCTCGATCTTAACCTATATTGAACGGCTGGGAAAAAAGGTGGCCAGTAAGTATCAAATGGCCTTGGCCGTGGGAGATCTTTCCATGCCAAGGGGCGGGCTGTTCTCCAACGGTGCCCACGGAAGTCATCAGAATGGCCTGGATGTAGATTTATGGTTCGAGCTCCTACCACCAAAAATATTGACCCTGGCCCAGCGTGATGGCTGGCCGGTTGTCATGGCCGTGGATCGGCCCGATGGCCTCGACCGCCAGCTCAATATTTATTGGACTCCGGACATCGAGGATTTGGTCAAAATGGCGGCGGAGGATTCGGAAGTCGAGCGCGTCTTTGTGAATCCTGCCATCAAAAAATTTTTCTGCCAAAAGTATTCGGAAAAAAATACCGCGACCTGGGCGCGCAAGCTGCGGGCCTGGTGGGGACATCATGACCATCTCCATGTTCGACTCACATGTCCTCTCGATTCCCCGGAATGTCAGGAACAAGCTCCCCCCGAGAGCGATGGTTGCCAGGATATTGATTGGTGGTGGAGTGCGGATTATGTGAAATCCACGGACGAGAGAAATGCGCTTAAAAAAGAAACTGGCGAACCCCTGCAAATATTGGACGCCTGTAAATTTCTTCTATAAGTTATTGGTGAGGTTTTTTTATGCTGGCCCCAAATATTGACCCTGTCCTCGTCGCCTTAGGTCCCATTCAAATTCGTTGGTACGGTTTGATGTATGTCATCGGCTTTTTAATTGCAGGCTTTTTGCTGAAAATTTTGGTGAAAGAAGGTTTTTTCAGAGTGGCCAAGGAAAAGGTTGATGCGATCATCACTTATGCTCTGGTGTTCATGTTTGTCGGAGCACGTCTGGCCTACGTTTTCATTTATAATTGGGACTATTATCAAGATAACTTGTCAGAATTATTTTCGGTGTGGAAGGGAGGTCTTTCCTTTCATGGTGCCATTATGGGAATGGCCTTCGGGGTTTTCTTGTTCGCCCGTAAAAATAAAATACCTTTTTTGCAGGCGACAGATGCGGCGGTCATCTCGGGCACCCAGGGTGTCTTCTTTGGACGGATGGGGAATTTCATCAATCATGAATTATGGGGGCGCGTGACCGATGTTCCCTGGGGAATGGTGTTCACCAATGCCGGCCCCTATCCTCGCCATCCCAGTCAGCTCTATGAGGGAATCACGGAAGGCATTATTCTTTTTGCCATTCTGTGGTTCTCGCGCAAGCGGTTTACAATTTACGGTCAGGCCACGGCGGTGTTCTTTTTTGTCTATGCAATTTTTCGTTTTGTCGTGGAATTTTTCCGCGAGCCCGACTCTCAGTTAGGTTACTACTTAGGCGGCATGCTCACCATGGGCCAAATCCTATGTATCCTGCAAATGTTTTTAGGCGTGGCAGTTTTCTTATATGCCAAGAAGAAAGCCGCCACCTTGACCATCGTTAGGGCGTCGTCCTAAAGGTTTCAATCAGAGGGCGATAGCTCCCCATGTCTGGCGGGGCCTGTACTGTCATCACAGCCAGGTAAATAGGAAAGCAGGTAATCGTGCAGGCGCCATGATAAACAATTTTCATGTTATCTTTATTTTCCCACTCATAATGGGCGCTCTCTTCTTTTTTAAAATATTTATTTTGTTTTCCAAAGCGGTTGATCAGGGATTGATGAAAAACATCGTGAAGGAAGTACTGGGGTAAGCGGGCATAGTAGTCGATCACCTTACCCTGGTAAAATTGAACGAAGATAGGAAATTTATAGCGGAGATGGGCGACATAATATTTTATAACCGCACGCTCACCACGCTGCTCGATTAGCTCCCCATTTTTATTATTCTTATCGATCTCGTCCTTAGGACTTCCCGGTTTAAACTGATTGAGCTGATCAAGACTGAAATTATAGTTAGGCGCATCGACTTTGCCGGAGACCATAGGACTCAAAGCAAGCGTAATCATAAGGAAGAATAAGAAATGCCCCTTTAGCATTGTTCTATTATAGATCACCTCCCCCGATGCCAAAATTTGGTGAAAAGGGGGGATAAAGTTGCCACTTTCCCGCTTTGCCAGCACGATACGGCGCTTTTCAACCTATTGAAATAAAAGGGGAGATTCGGATTTTAGGTTGACTCAAATGGGGGCATCGGGTGACAATAAAAGCTTGTGAGTTCTGAATCTCGTGCCCGTGCTTCTCTCTTAAATATAAAGGTTAGGTAAAGTCATGAAGGTACTGTCAAAGCTTGTCCTTATTCTCATCCCGGTTCTTTTCGCCAGCTGTGCAACTCACAAAACGACCAGCGATGTTCCGTCCGAGAAGGTGGTCAAGACCGAAAGTGAGGCGGTGGAGGCCAATCTGGAAGTCACTCTACCATCCTATGTTAAGGAGGAGGCCAATGCCATAAAGGGTGCCTCTAAAATTGGGCCGGAAGAAAGCGCCCATCCCCAGAGTTATTTTTTGCATGGAGCGGAACATCTCGGCCTGGAAAATATGTATTTCGATTTTCCCGTGGTTTACAACGAAGCCGTGCAAAAATGGCTGCATTATTTCCAAAATCGCGGCCGACCCTTTTTTGAACGATATAGTGCGCGAGCCGGTCGCTATGCCCCGGTCATGGGAAAAATCTTGGAGGAGTTCGGCCTTCCCCGCGATCTGATTTTCCTCGCCATGGCCGAATCAGGTTTCCAAAATAAGGCAAAATCATGGGCCCGCGCTGTCGGTCCCTGGCAGTTTATGAAGTTTACTGGCAAGACCTACGGACTGAATATTGATTGGTATATTGACGAGCGCATGGACCCGATCAAGGCCACGATTGCGGCCTGTAAGTATCTATCCAAGCTTTACAATGAATTTGGCTCATGGGAGCTGGCCGCAGCCGCCTACAATGCAGGTGAAGGTAAAGTGAATCGCGCCATTCGCAAAACGGATAGCGAGAGCTTTTGGAATTTGGCCAAGAGCCGCTATTTAAAATCGGAAACCAAAAACTATGTGCCGAAAATAATGGCGCTGGCGATTCTGGGAAAGAATTTAAAGAGCTTTGGTTTTGGCGACATCGATTTTCATGAGCCCCTCGATTTTGAGGAGATTGATGTGCCAGGCGGTACCGATCTCTTTTTGGTTTCTGAAGCGCTGGGTGCTCCCGCTGATGAAATCTATCGTCTGAATCCGGAGATTATGCGCTGGTTTGTTCCAAACGCGATTTCCAGCTACAAGTTGCGAATTCCTGTAGGGATGAAGACTGTCTGGGACATCATCCCCGACAAGGGCGTGGTGAAGGCTTCGGCTTTTCAATCGTACACGACCCAGCAAAGTGGCGCGCCACTCGCCGCTGTCGCTCGCAAATTTAAAGTTGCTCCTTATGTTTTGGAACAGCTCAACGGCATGGTCATTGATATCAAATTGCAGAAAGGCCAGACGGTGACCTTGCCCTTTAGAGTCGGCCAAGGGTTACGTGATGACATGTACGCAGATCTCTATGAGCTTCCGCGAAAATCAGTTTTGAGAAAGCGTGGGCATAATGCGCTCATTCGCATGGCCCAGAAGAAAGGCCAAAAAATTAGTAGCCCGAGTGTCTACTATACGGTGCAGAGGGGCGATACCTTGTGGGATGTGGCCCGTAAAAATAATGTGTCTCTTGATACTCTTATTCTTTCCAACATGAATATCATTAAGACCCGCATGATCCGGGCCGGCGATAGATTGGTTGTTCGCTAATCTTTGACAAGGCTTCTCTTTTTTCAATAAAGTAATGGGATGTCATTTCAAAGTCTGCGCGATTTAAAAAAAACCACGAATAAAATCAAAACCGATGCGTTTTATCCCTATCTAATTGTCGGACAAAATTTTTTCACACTGGCGTCGTTCTATCGTTTGCGCCAGAAGAACCTGGAAGATGTTAAAATTATCGGTCCACGGGAATTTACCAAAGAGGATATGATTCTGAAGGGGCCCAACTCGCTACGCGGAACCGGTAATGCTCTGGCCGTAAAGTGTCTTGGCCATCAACTCGTTGAATCTTCCCACACCCCAATCTTTTATAAGGATCAAAAGCTCCGTGAATTCGGCGGTCGTGCTCGGCCTGAAACCATGCTTTATGGAGAGGAATTTTACGGTCACAAGGCCTATGAGTTTGATGCCCCACAATTTTTTCCTTTTTTGAATGATCCTTTTTTTGTCACCACGGCAAATCAAAATTTAATCGAAGGGCAAATCACCAAGATTTCGCAGGTGACTCCTGAAGACCTTATTGACCGCGCTCACTGGGCCCTGGATTTATCCAGTGGAATGCGTCTGACCTGTGAGCATCTTGTCTGGACCAATGGCCCTCTTGAATTTCTTGCACTTTCTGCAAAAGACTCTCTATCTAATGATGTTATTCAATTTTTGGAATCCACCAGAACGCCGATTTCGCTTTACATCCGGCTGGAATTTGATCGCGTTGTCACAGATCAAGAGGCAACCCTGTTTTTACCTTTGAGCTTCACCCATGAGTGGGGGCATTTTGTGGGTGAGTTTAAGACCATGAATGGCAAGCAGAGTGCGGAGTTTATAACCACCATAGATGAAGAAAACTCGGATGAGGGACACATAGCCCACATTATTAAAATTTTAAAGCGAAATTTGGAAAAAGTAATTCCTTCTATTCAAAATGTGGAGATGAAAGAATTTATTATGATGTCGGAGCGGACCCCCTGTCTGAAAATTGACGATCGCGCCTTTCAACGATGCCGCGACAGTTTTAAAAACCTGTCTTTCGCTGGTCTGAATGCGCCTCTGAGAGAATTTTCGCTGATGGAAAAAAGCTGCGAAGATTCGCTGAATGCTGCCGAAATGCCCACTCATCTCGCCCGCGCAATTTTAAGTCTAGAACAAATCACCCTTGGTTTCGTTGACAAATGATTTTTATCATCTGAGACTTAATCCACTAAGATTGTTTTAGTAACAGATGAGAGTTCATTAAGGACTTTCATCCAAAGCTTCAAGGAGATGTACATGAAGAGACATTTATTACTTGTTGTTGGATTGGCACTTTTGTCAACCAGCGCCTTTGCCACCAAGGCAAGAATGGAATCATTAGGGCAGAGCGGGGCGAACGGCTCCTTCTACCTGTCAGACACACGCAACGTTTTTCGCAATGCTGCTCTTGTGAATACCACAAAGAATTACGTTGTTACTGAATGGGGGAGTGCTTCGGCCACCGATGCAACTGCAACCCCTGAGGCCGAAGGCGGATGGTTCTCAGAGGCCGGAACTTTTGGTTATGGGGTATATTTGAATAACACACAGTCCGCTCAGGTCACACATTATACCAGTTTGGCTACAACTTCAAAGAACAACGATGTAAACAGGACTGGCTACGCCGCCATCGGAAACAAACTCGACGTTTTTATCGGTGCTGACATGGGGTTTGAGTGGGGCGTGAACGTCAGCATTTCAAGCTTCGAAGATGAAGGTGTTTCTCAAGCGTATAAGAAGGAACAGTCTGGAATGGGAGTTGGTTTTGGTGTGATCATGGGCGATCTTGATGCCTATGCCAACGTTGGTTTGAAAGATGAAGCCAAAGGCGGGGCCGCTGCTGGTGACAAATGGGAAGCCACAATGGGAATCAATGCCGGTGCCAATTATAAATTGCAAGGCTTCACCTTGTTCGCCGATTACAAGAAAGGCGGAGTTGAAGAAACTGCTGCTGGTGTAAAAACTGAAAATAACGCGACGGAAATGACTGTAGGTGCCGCTCGCGTCATGGAAATTGCCTCAAGCGGTCGTTGGTTCTACGATCTTCGCTGGTATAACAACAAGTCTGAAGAAAAAATTACAGCTGGAACAGACGAGTACAAAGTTACCAAGATTCCATTGACTCTTGGCTTTGAAGCTGATGCCACTAGCTGGTTGACTCTGCGCGGGTCTATTTCTCAGAGCCTGAAAGGTTCTGGTGAAATGAATTTGGCCGGAAGTGCTCCAGCAGCGACTTCGAACAACAAGAAAACCCAAAATGCCAACACCGCTACAGTTGCGGCTGGTGCCACGCTCAATTTTGGAAAGTTGAAAGTTGACGGCGTAATGCAAACTGATGGCTCTAACGCCTATCAGTCAGTCGGTCACCTGAGAACTGATGATTTAATGGGCCGTGTTTCGGTTCACTATTGGTTCTAATTTGATTCGTTTGAATTTTGATCTGCAAAGCAAGGGCCCTCTTCGGAGGGCCTTTTTTTTGTGAGGTGCCAGGAGCTTTATCAAGAGGGGGCGTTTCAATTTCAAAATACTTAGCGAATTTCTAGAAATCCTGCTATCTGCCAGTAAATTCTTGCGCTATTAAGATTCAATGCCGAGAAAAAATATCATTCGAAGTAGTGAAAGTCCGTATCATATTTGTTCGAGATCAAATCACAAGATTTGGTTCGCAGTTGAGTTATCCAAAGTATGGGAGTTATCGTTGGAGTCACTGGTAATTGCTAATCAAAAGGCCCCGATACATCTTCATGCTTTTGTACTCATGAGCAATCACTATCATTTAGTCATTGATACACCTGACGCTAACGTCGACAAATTCATGTACGAGTTCAACAAAAATTTTTCCTTACGCTTGAGGGTCGCCTCAGGCATGATTAATAGAATGCTTGGTGGGCGTTATAAGTGGACTCTTGTCAAAGACAAGTCCTATTACTATCAGATTCTCAAATATGTTTACCTAAATCCTATCAAGGCGGGTCTTGTGAGGGATGCACGACAATATCCTTATTCGACCTTGCATTTAGAAACCATAGGCAAGAAATTTCCAATTCCGTGTCGGCCCTATACGGATGTGTTTGCCGAGAAATTCATCAACTGGGTCCATCAATGCCACTCTCAAGAGCAGGTCGACTCTATCAAAAAAGGACTTTTGCGGGGGGAATTTAAATACACCGGAACTCGGCAGCAACAGCTACCACCTCAATTTGATTTTTTTTGACAGGGCTCCTGGCACCTTTCAGAAATGCATCTGTCGGACGACCTCGTAGGCCACTGCTGTGGCGGCGTTGGCCAAGTTGAGCGAGCGGATTTTGTCTGAGTACATGGGCAGCGAGTAGGTCTGATTTTGATAGCTTGAGAGGATGCTCTCTGGCAGACCCTTGGTTTCAGACCCAAAAATTAAGACCGAATTGGCCGTGAAGGGCGCGTGAAAATAAGTTTTTTCTGCACGCTTGCTGAAGAAAAATAAATTGGCAGGGTCGGGTTTGGTCTGAAGCAGAAATTCCTCGAAGGATTCGAAGATGTGGCAGCGAACATACTTCCAGTAATCCAGTCCGGCGCGGCGAACTTCTTTTTCGGAAATATCAAAGCCCAGTGGCCTTATTAAGACCAGGTCGAAATCCAAACCAACACAGGTTCGTCCGATCGTGCCGGTATTTCCGGGAATCTCGGGCGCTACTAAGACGATTGCGGGCCGGCTAAACATTTTCGACGTAATTGACCAAGGTCCGCACAATCAGACCGGAGGCACCATGCTTGGGTGTATAGGGGAGATGGGACTGATTATCGGCGACGCCGGCAATGTCGAGGTGGGCCCAGGGGATATTTTTCTTAACGAAGGCCTCAAGAAAGGCCGCGGCCTTCGATGTACCGCCGTATCCTTTTGAACCGATATTTTTTAAATCGGCGATTGGTGACTTCATGTCCTTGTGAAATTCCGGAATGATGGGGAGTTGCCACATGTACTCATCACAGGCCTTGGCTGAAGATAAAAGTTTATCCATAAGCTTTTGGTTATTTCCCATGAGTCCGCAAATTTCACTTCCCAGGGCAACTAAGCAGGCCCCGGTAAGAGTGGCGGCATCAATGATGGCATCCGGCTCCAGATCACAGACGTAGTCCAAGCAATCGCCCAGGACCAATCTGCCTTCGGCGTCAGTATTGAGAATTTCTACCGTTTTGCCGTTTCGGGCCGTGACGATGGAATCAGGTTTGATGGCCATGGCATTGATGGCGTTATCAGTGATGCCCAGGACGCAGGTGATTTTTACCGGAACGCGCGCCAGGGCCAAGGTGCGGAAGGCCGCATAGACGGTGGCGGAACCGGCCATATCAAATTTCATATTGGCAATGGAAGTTGAAGGTTTTAAGCAATATCCCCCGGTATCGAAGGTCAGGCCTTTCCCCACGAAGGCGACGTGTTTCGTGGCCTTTTTTGGTGAATAAGTGAGATGCACAAGTTGCGGCTTATAAGCCGATCCGGCGTTTACCGCCAGAAACATTCCCATATTTTCTTTTTTGAGTTCCTCTTTGCCTAAAACTTTGACTTTGACTCCGGGAATATTTTTCGCATCTTGCTCAATTCGCTTGGCATACTCTTCCGAGTTCAGAATATTGGGTGGCTCATTAACCCAGTCGCGGGCCAGGTTGATGCTTTCACAGAGTACCTGGGTATTTTTTAAAAGGAGCTCAATTTTTTTCTCTTTGGCCTTGGTTTGAGAACTCATGAACACCGTGGATTTCAAAGTATTCTCGGCCTTCTTGCTTACATGTGTTTCAAAGCTGTAATCAGCAAGCCAGATGGCCTCAGCGCAGATCGAGATTGTTTGCTCCATGTTGTGGATCAAGAGGGTATCAAGGTCAAAGGCCAATTCTTCGCATCTCTTTTTGAATTGCTTAAAGATGCTTGCCGTCTCGCGACGGAGAATCTCGGTGGTAAATTTTTCTTTATCACCAAGCCCTAGGGCGACAATCGTAGCGCCCGAAGGTAAATTGAATTCACAACTATCACCCTGCCCGCCTTTAAAATTTTTTGAAGTTTTGACTTTGTGAAAGGCCTCAGTCATATCCTTGGGCCAGTGGTGAAATACTAATTCAGTCTTCTTTTTGGATTTATCTTTTCCTTTGCCCTTCAGCTCCACATTTTTGGTGTAGACACCGACAACAACGGCTTCGCGAGTGGCAAAATTTTTATCATTAAAGCTCAGCTTTATATTCATAGTCTCTCCCTTTGGGTCATTATAAGAACGGTCTTTCGGAAACTAATTCAGCGGGTTACACTAACATAAATGATTGCATTGATTCAACGCTATTTGGCTGCCAATTTCATCCTTCCTCTCGTGGGAAGTTGTGTGTTTTTTGTTTTTTTCTTACTCACCTTCCAAATGTTTCGAGTGACCCAACTTATCATGGCCAAGGATGTTCCCGTTGCTGAAGTGGGCTCTCTGCTTTTAAGCATGGGCATTAGTTTTATTCCCATGGCCATCCCACTCTCAGTTCTTTTCTCCATGATTTTCTGCCTCGGTCGTTTGAGCGATGATTCAGAAATTGTTGCGGCGCGATCATTTGGTATTTCACGGGAAAGGCTTTTTTTGCCCTTTCTCTTGGTCGGTTTGGTCATGGCCTTGATCACTCTTCTCCTCAATGTTCAGGTCATCCCTGCCTCACGAAAGGAATTTAAGACCATCATGCTCAAACTGACCTCGACTGGGATGTTGAGCAATATCAAGCCAGAACAGTTTTTTACGGAAATACCGGGCATCACGCTTTATGCGGAATCTGTTGATGGTGAGGGAAAAATTCTGGGCAATGTCTTTATCCACATGGGGGATCAGGAAAAAGGCGAAGAGCAGATTATTTTGGCCAAGCGAGGTGTGCTTGTGAAACATGGTCAAGAAAGTGTGCTCAATATGAGATTACATCTGTTTAATGGCAATATTACCAAGACGAAAGTGAGCAGTACTCAGGTGGAAAAGATTCTTTTTGATGAGTATGATTTTCCGGTTTTTCAGAATGATGCACGGCCCGAAGCGGTCAATAAAGATTCCACCTGGTCGAGTTACGAACTGTGGAAGGTGATTCGCGAGCGCAGGGCCCGGGTCAAAGAGTTTCGTGACATTAAAAAACAGCGTGAACTGGCCCAGGCAGAGAAGGACCAGGAAGCTCAGGCGGGGCGTGATTTGGCCATTCTCCTGCTTGAGTTTTGGAGCCGAATCAACAGCGCTCTTCAGGTTTTAGTTTTCACTTTTTTGGGCTTTGGCCTTGGGATTAAAAAAGGGCGAGGAAAATCGCGCAACACGGGCGTTATCGCATTACTCTTGCTGGTGCTCTACTATTCCATTTTATTTTTCGGAATTGCTCTGGCGAAAAAAGGACAAATCTATCCGGCGGTGGCAAATTTCGCACCGACCCTAATGCTTTTTGGCTTTGGTCTTTATTATTACCGCAAATTTGATTGGGCATCCTAGGGAGTCGTTGTACCTTCTGCTTTCTGCTTAAGAAACTCATCCGAGGTAAAGGTTTGCCCATGGTCATAAATAAACAGAGGAAATTGATATTTGGAGGCATTTTCTTTGGGCACAACAAGGGATTTGATCCCGTTTTTGGATAAGATATCAAGCTGCTTATTGTTCAGAAAAATGCGAGTCACATTCGCATTTCCAAGGAAAATTCTTATCTCCTCACCACGGATAAGAATGCTTTTGTCTTTGGTTAAGGTGAAACGTTTAATGGGGTCTTGATCTCGTTTGTAGGTGAGCCAGGTATCCCCATCGACCGCAGTGATGTAAACGTTTTGTTTATTTTTTACGATTGCAGACTGGATATTCTTTGGAACGTATTTTGCCAGGGCTTCGCTACTGCCTTCCTCGGCGTAGGTGTACATGACATCAGTGATCGGACGAAAATTAATCTCTTTACCGCTGTCAGTTTTAGCTTCAAATTTCACCGTCGCGGGTGCGGCAACCTCCGCCTCCGCGGTTTTTGTCACCGCAGGTGTCTGCTTGGGAGCTGCGGTGGGCGCTGCCGTGGCCTCTAACGCTGCGACCGGAGTTGCAGGAGTTGAAGGTTTCGCGATCGGTGCGACTTCAACACTTCGCACTTCCTGTTCATGCAGTCCAACACGCATCAGTTGTTCTTGAAAGACAA
Source organism: Bdellovibrionales bacterium GWA2_49_15 (assembly GCA_001769855.1). Classification (GTDB taxonomy): domain Bacteria; phylum Bdellovibrionota; class Bacteriovoracia; order Bacteriovoracales; family Bacteriovoracaceae; genus GWA2-49-15. The sequence continues at coordinate 240,054 of MEPP01000021.1, forward strand.
CTTCAGGTGGGGCAATGCTCATTTCCACGGTCGTGGCCTCCGCCACCGTCTTTGGTAGAGCTTCGCTGGCGGCGGTTGGCGCCGTCGCAATAGTTAGCCCTTGAGTGCCTTCGAGCTTGAGCGGTGTGGTCTCCGTCAGATTTTGGGTAATCACCACTGGCTTTTGCACAATCTTTTCGCGATTGGAGTTCAGGAAAACCACTGTCAAACCAATCAGCACCAGCACCACAAGGGCGAGCCCCATGGCCAAGGCCGGCGAACTTTCCTGGTTGCCTTCTGACTTCAGGAGGCTCGCCTTCTGTCTTTTTGGTTTCTGGGTGGAGCCGCGGGTGTACGTTCGATTCAGGGTTTCAATGCAGTCCAGAGGATTTAGGTCGACGAGCTGGGCGTAAGCTTTTACAAAGCCAACAACATAGGCCTTGTTGGGCAGTTTTTCCAAACGATCTTCTTCCAAGGCCTCAAGTAGCGTCAGGTTAATCTTGGTGTGCTGGGAAATTTTTTTCAAAGAGTGACCTTTGTTCTCCCTTGCTTCACGAAGAAGGATACCTATTGTTTTCTCAATATCCATAGTTCCCATCCATTGATGTTGATTGTTCGGGCCCTGTGTTAATGCAATTCTTTGATTCTCAAGCATAAGAGCATCTCAAACATTCTTCATATTAAAATTGCGGACTTTCGTATAACTCCAAGTCGACTTCATCATCAATCTGATTTTGTTTCGCGGTCTTGGGGTTGATCATGTTGGTTTTAATATCCTGTGACGCCACATTCTCATCCGAATTTCCTTCCAACTTTTTAAGTTGCAGGGTCGCCAGGGGGGCATACGCAGTTTGTGAAAAACGTTCAAAGAGCTCATTGAATTTTTCTTTTGCCAAATCATTCTTTCTCATCATCGTGAGAGTAATACCCTGCTCGTAGAGCGGGGCCGGGTCGTTATAGCATTCGCCCTTGGAGGCCTCTTTGAAATTTTCAAGCGCGGTGGCGAAGCTGTGCTTCTCGCGATAGATTTCGCCTAACTTGAAAAAAGCGCTACAGTAGTCAGAGCGCTCTTTGAGGGATTTTTCCAGGTAGCTAATCGCTTCTGCGGATTGTTTTTGCTGCAAGGAAATCAGCGCTAAATTATAGTAGGTCCGGTACTGGTGTTCGTAGACAAGGTCTTCCAGGATTTCTTTGTAGATTTTTTTGGCCTCTTCCATGCGCCCCTGAGTATAGAAAAGCGACGCCAGATTATTTTTGGCATCCGAATTTTTAGCATCCAGTTCAAGTGATCTTTTCAGGTGTTGTTCAGCCAATTCCATTTTTCCCTTGAAGTAGTAGGTCATTCCAAGATTGTTCAGAATTCTGGCATCATTTGGGGTCAAAGCGTAGGCCTTGCCTAGGGCATCCAGAGCTTCGGTATAGTGCTTCTCGATCAGGAGCTTTGTTCCGTGAGAGTAGTAGAGTTCGGCCTTTTTCTCTCCCTCGGTCAATTCCTTGGTTGTACTTCCGCAGGCACTCAAGAGTAGGGCAACCAGAAATATGCTTAGTTTAAGAAAACTCATGCGACTTATCTCCTGAAATGAGATGAGACCCATCATCGGGTACTTTAGCCTCTATTCTAACCTTCTTGAGTTTAGACGCAAACGCTTATTTATACATTATGTCGAAGGTGAATGACCGTCTCAAAATGAAAGGTGCCAGGAAACATATCAAAAAGTTGAATGTTCTGAATGGAGTAAAATGGTAACAGCTCTTTTATATCCCGCATAAGGGTGTCCGGGGCACAGCTTATATAAAAAATATGCGCTGGCTTCCAGGCCTCCGCCAGAGTTGCGATTTTGGTAAATCCCGAGCGAGGAGGGTCCAGTATTAGCAACTCCAGAGGGTGAGTTTGAGTTTTTTTGAGAATGTTTTTTTGAAGGGTGCGTAAATCTTGATCATTGTACAGGTCAAAAGAAAAAAACTGCTGACCTGGGTGGCCTGATTTCGGTAAGGCCTGTTTGTCATATTTATCGATCACGTGAATGGAGGAGCACCGGGTGATCATTTTGCTCAAGTTCCCGTTCCCACCAAATAGGTCTACTATAAAAGTTTGGTCATTAAAATTACATTGAGTTGTCGCCGCCTGGAGCCAGTTGATCAGGTTCTGATTCATGGACTGATGAACCTGACTAAAACCAGTGTGAGCATAGGGCAAATTAAAAGAAATCTGCATTCCGAAGGTCGGGTGTTGATAAATTTCAATATGTCCTTGCTTCGGCCCCTCAGCATTCTGCCAGGTCCCGGTGGCGTAGAGTTCGGCCACAATTTTTTGGATCTCCATAACAGGCAGGCGGCATTGGGGAATTGGCAAAATCTGATTGGTCACAGGTGAGACAATTCCCAAGCTTTTTTGGCCTTTGTCGTAGTGGAGAGTGAGGCGATTGCGATAGCCGAAGCGTTCAGCAGAGGCGTGGATACCAGGGACGAGTGTCGGGAGCTTCAACTTAAGAAGCTCGCGACAGAGGGCGGCTTCTTTGAACTTCAGTTCCATCTCGTAACTGGTGTGAAGGTACTGACAGCCGGGGCACTGATCAAAGTGGGGACACTCCGAGGGAACTCGAGAAGGGGAAGCGACCTGCAAATCCGAGGGGGATGCCAGCTGGGCGAATGCTACTTTTTTCCTCTGGCCGGTGAAGGTGGCAACACCCTCTTCCTCCGGCAAGGTTTTCGACACGAAGGTTGGTTTGTCAAGAATTTTGGAAACACCCTGGCCGAGACCATCCATGTGAACAATCTTGAACGGAATTTTTTCCAAGCGTGAACCCAATGTTAAAAGGCATTCCCTTCTTTGAGCGAAGGGTCTAAAATAATTTTCAGTACTAACTTTGAGATAAACAATTTAACTAACACAACAGCATGAGATTTGTCTCTCACAGATTGCCCATTTTCTTAGAAATGCTGCTCAATGGGCCATTTATTTTGTTATTTGCCCTGCAGCTGACGGGGCGAGTGCCGCCCTTTATTCCTGCCGCCGTACTGACGCAAGTGCTTAATGTCGGTGCCTATGTCGTTCCTTTCGTGCTCACTGTAGTGGTCGGTTTTTGTTTCTGGACTTCAAAGAATTTAGAAGATTTTATTCGTCGTCATATCTTTTCCCTCGTCATTCTTCTCCCTCTCTTTGTTACTTTCGGAGATAAGGAATTTGCCTTTTGGCTTTCCTCGGCCCATTTTCTCTCAACCATATTGTCCCTGTACGAGCAACCTGAGGTGGGAACGCTCACCGCGAAGCCAATTTGGTGGCGAAGTGGTCAGCCTATTTTCCCCTCATTTCGTCTGAGTCCTGCTCAAATTGTGTTGCTTTCCTTTGCAGGCGTTATTCTCATCGGTACATTTTTACTGGCCCTGCCTGTTTCGGCCCCCGAGAATCAGCGCGTTTCCGTTGTCGATGCCTTGTTTATGACAACTTCCGCAACCTGTGTGACCGGTCTGACCACCATTTCGGTCAAAAGCAACCTGAGCCTCTTCGGCCAAATGGTCCTCCTCGCCTTGATTCAGGTGGGGGGCCTTGGATTCATGACGCTGGCCTCATCACTGACCATTTTAATGGGCCGAAGCACGCGCATGAACGAGCGTCTACTCATGCAAGATCTTTTGGACGTCAACGGAATGGACGAGCTCTACCAGATGATCGTGGATATCATGCGCTATACTTTTTTCATCGAACTTTGGGGGGCCATTGTTTTGGCCTTTGGCTTTAGCTATGAGGGAATGGATTTCGCCGAGGCCCTCTACTCCGGCCTCTTTCATAGCATCTCCGCCTTTTGTAATGCCGGCTTTACCCTGTGGGACAACAACCTGGAGAGCTATGCCACCAGTCCCATCATTCACGGCACGGTCTCGATGTTGGTCATTTTGGGCGGCCTAGGGTTCATTGTCCTGCGCGAATTGCGCGAGGTCTTTTTTCGTAAAAAGATTTTGATGCGCATTTCTTTGCACTCAAAAATTGTTCTGACCGTCACGGCGTTTTTACTTTTGGCCGGCACACTCTTTATTTTCTTTGGTGAGTTTCTAAATGCCCTTGACGACTATACGCTGTTTGAAAAAGTTCAGATTGCCTTCTTTCAATCTGTCACCTTGCGCACGGCCGGATTTAACACTATTCCCCTGACCTCTCTTCATTCATTTACCGCTTACGGTATGATGCTCTTTATGTTCATCGGGGGCAGTTCGGGTTCCACCGCTGGCGGCATCAAGACCACGACCTTTGCGATCCTGGTTCAGTCCATTCGATCGACTTTAAGAGGTCAGAGAAACGTTACTATCTTTGACCGCCGAATTCCGACTTCCACCGTGGTGAAGGCCATTGGTCTGACCTTCATCTCGATGATCATGGTGTGTTTCTTTGTCCTGATCATGATGAGGCTTGAGCCCAATCAAAGTCTCCTGACGTTAATGTTCGAGGTGGTTAGCGCCTTTGGGACCGTGGGATTGAGTTTGGGGGCCACCGCGCAGTTGAGCGTGGCGGGGAAGATCGCCATCTCGCTTTTGATGTATGTTGGGCGCGTCGGCCCCTTGACCATGGCACTGGCGGTGGGCGAGAGTGCTGCCGGCCGTGGAAAATTTGAGTATCCGGATGGCCGGGTCCTTATTGGTTAAATCTGTATTGTGTAAATGAGGGTTGAGTATGTTAGCAGCAGTCATTGGATTAGGGACCTTTGGAGCAAAAACCGCCACCAGTCTTCATGAGAAAGGTGCGGAAGTAATTGCCATCGATATCAGCGAAGATCTGGTGGAAAAAATTAAAGATCGAGTCACCCACGCGGTGGCGCTGGATGTGACCGACGAGCGATCTCTCCGGGCCATCAATATCAGTGATGTGGATACGGCGGTTGTCGCCATCGGTGACAATATCGAGACCTCCATCTTGGCCGTGGCGATGCTGAGAAAGCTCGGCGTTGGTCGGGTTATTGCCCGCGCCACCGGGCATTTGCACGAGCACGTGCTTCGAGAGATCGGGGCTTCAGATATCATCAAGGTTGAAGAGGACATGGGGGAAATTATCGCCTCGCAAATTATCGCACCCCACGTGCTGCAACGTTATAACTTTGCCGCGGGATATTCCCTGGTGGAAATTAAGTTAGGGCGTCGTTTTGAAGGTAAGACCCTGGTGGAAAGCAAGATTCGTCAAAGTTATGGGTTAAACATCGTGGCCTTGCAAAAGCGCATTCCGTTTATCACGGATGACGGACGACCTTCTTACCGCATTGAAATTAATGATAGCCCCATGCCCATGGACGTAATAGAGTCGGATGACGTGGTGGTGTTAATTGGGGCCGAAAAAAACTTCAATCGATTGTTTGAAGATTTGGCAGATCACTAGAAGATGATTAAGGAGGCTTGGCGTGAATCTTAGTCTACGTGGGCGAGTCGTTTTGAGTTTTATTGTGGCCAATATCGTGGTTCTGGTATTGTCGGGTACCGTCTTTCATTTTCTCAATTCCTTAAATAAGGGAATTGAGGTCATCACCGTAAGTTCCAATCGTGCCACCTTACTCACCGACGAAATTAGAATCTCGGCCGTCACCATTTTGAAAAAACAGCGCGAAATTCTCTCCGCCGGCCCAAGCCCCGAGCGGGTCAGCAAAATAGTGACTTTGTGTGAAAGTTTTATCTCCCAACTTAACTCTCTGGATGCGCTCTACCACGACGCTGAGGTTCAGCGCATCGTGGCCCAGATGATTTCCTATGTAGATTCTCTGAAGCTGGTGCTTAACAAGGCGGCATTTTACGGCCGCGACAATGTGGGCATGTCGTCGATCGCCGACCTGGCGGATAAGATTCTGGATTCCTTTTCTGAGCTGCAAGATGCGCAGCTGGGAAAGGCGATTGAACGGGACAAAAGTATTAAAAAAATCATTAACGAAACCAAGCGCAATATGATGATCACATTGATCATCGGATTCCTGGGGACGATTGTTCTCGGCTTGGTGGTGCCCACCAAGATCGCCCTGCCCTTTAAAAAAATCAAAGATGCCATTCGCGAACTTCAGGATTGCAACTTTGACGTCAGTATCTACTACAATCAGGATGACGAGATCGGCGAGCTGGCGCGTGAAATGAATAAAATGATCAGGTCGTTTAAAACCTTTGATGATCTTCGGGCCGACCGCGTGGCCATTGAGCTTCGCAAATTTGATTCCCTGGCCAATTTAGTAAAAAAACCGATTCTCATTGCCGATGCGGCAGGCAAGCTGATGTACATGAATAACTGGCTTTACTCTCTCTTAAAAGTTCAGTCTGAGGACGTCATTGGCAAGCTAATGCAGGAAACAGTCATCCCCGCTTCCATCACGGAAACCTATGACTTGGCGATTAAGCGCCGTTCAAAAATAGAGAATGCCGAAATCATCATAAAATCCCGGCCGACTGAAGAAATCATCGAGGTGGCTGAGGGCGATGTGTCAAAAGGGGTTGAGTCTCACGAAGAAGAGGTGGTCTATAAGGGATTTGCCAACGTCATTCCAATACGCGGAAAAGAAAGTTCCCTTGATTATTACCTTATGGTAGTGTCCACCGAAGCTTTTATCTAACCACCAAGAAGATTTCAAAATAAGACGATGGATCAAGCGTTAATACGGAATTTTTCCATAATTGCCCATATCGACCATGGTAAATCGACCCTGGCCGATCGTATTCTAGAGATGACCAATTCTATTGCTAAGCGTGAAATGCAGGATCGTCTTCTCGATAATATGGATTTAGAGCGAGAGCGGGGTATTACGATCAAGGCCCAGACTGTGCGGCTCATGTACAAGGCCCAGGACGGAATAACCTATCAGTTTAATCTCATCGATACCCCGGGACATGTGGATTTTGCCTACGAAGTCAGTCGCTCACTTGCCTCCTGCGACGGTGCCCTGCTGGTGGTGGATGCCTCTCAAGGCGTAGAGGCCCAGACCTTGGCCAATGTGTATATGGCACTGGAAAATGATTTAGAAGTTGTGCCTGTCATTAATAAGATAGATCTCCCTCACGCCGATGTGGAAAAGGCCCGCAAAGAAATTGAGGAAATTATCGGACTGGATGCCCATGACGCTTCCTTGGTCTCGGCCAAGTCCGGAATAGGTGTGGATCAGCTCCTCGAGGCGATTGTCAAAAAAATCCCGCCGCCCAAAGGCCGCGATCAACATCCACTCCAGGCCTTGATTTTTGATTCCTGGTTTGATGCTTATCAAGGCGTGGTCATTTTAGTCCGAATTGTCGAAGGGTGTGTGAAGAAAAAAGATATGATTTACCTCAAACACTCCAGCCATCAGTTTGAGGTCATAAAATTGGGTGTGAATTCGCCCTTTTTTACCGAGATCGATGAATTGCATGCCGGTGAAGTAGGGATGTTGATCTGCGGAATTAAAAATCTTCGGGATGTGAAAATTGGCGATACGGTCGTGCATGCCTCGCAAATCGCGACTCCCAATTTACCCGGTTACAAAGAAGTCAAGCCGATGGTTTTTTGCGGAATTTTTCCCGTGGAATCGACTGACTATGAAAATTTAAAACACTCATTAGAGAAGTTGGCCCTCAATGATTCTTCCTTCACTTATGAACCCGAAACTTCCACCGCCCTAGGTTTTGGATATAGCTGCGGATTCTTGGGCCTCCTGCACATGAATATTATCCAAGAAAGGCTTGAGCGCCATTATGGAATGAATCTCATTTGCACGGCACCTTCCTGTAACTACAAGGTGCTTTTGAGTAATGGTAAAGAGGTCATGATCCACAATCCGTCGGACATGCCGGACCCCGGTAGCTTTCTTGAGATTCAGGAGCCTATTGTCGCCGTTTCCATCCATGTTCCCAATGAGTATGTCGGTAAAATTATCAAGCTGTGCGAAGATCGTCGTGGAGTGCAAACAGATTTGAAATATATCACTCAAGATCGCGTCCAAATTTTTTATGATCTTCCCCTCAGTGAAATCGTCTATGACTTTTATGATAAGTTAAAAGGCCAGACCCGCGGATATGCCAGTATGGATTATGAATTTACCGGTTACAAGGCAGCCGATCTGGTTAAGCTAGATGTCCTACTCAATGGTGATCCTGTGGATGCGTTGTCCCTCGTCTGTCACCGATCAAATTCCTTTTTCAAGGGCCGCGCCTTGGTGCAAAGGCTGCAAAAAAGTATCGATCGCCAGCAGTTTGATATCGCCATTCAGGCGGCCATCGGGGCCAAGATTTTGGCCCGTGAAACGGTCAAGGCCTTGCGTAAAAATGTTCTGGCAAAATGTTACGGCGGTGATATCAGTCGAAAGCGTAAGTTGCTTGAGAAACAGAAAGAAGGAAAAAAACGCATGAAGATGGTGGGAACGGTTGAAGTTCCCCAGGAAGCATTTCTGGCGGTCCTAAAGATTGATGAGGATTGATGAGTCCGGATGTTTGATAGTCGGAGGGAGCAATGGCGGAAATTTTCGAACATCTTGAGAAGGCCTTGAAGGAATATTCCAGTGGGGACTTTTATCCCATGGTGCTTGAGGCCAAAAAAGAGTACACCATTCTGACCGGACAAATTAACGATGATGATGATGATTATGAAAACCGTGTTAACGCTTTTAATGACTGGTATGTCCTGCAATATATAATTCCCGAGTTTAAGTTTACCGTAATCGAAGAGTATGCCCGCAAGCATGGGCTGCCGGATGAATTGGTTAAGGCCTATACCAATATCAACCATTCTCTTTTTCAATACGGTGGTGAAACCTTTAAGAAGGTGAAGGTCGTCAAAGATTATTTACATCATGGACATAAACTTACCTTATCCAATGACAGCCCGACCCCCGGACTCCTGAAGGGGGATTTATTTACCGGAAGATTGTTGGATTATAAGGGGGAGCGCTTCCTGCTCAGCGGTTTATGTATTTTGCCGAAGGAAATGGTGGGCCAGCTCGTCAGTGAGGCGCGCAAGGTGCAGCGAACCGGAAGCAGAGAGTTCGAAACTAATTTTCTCATGAAGCTGGAATATTTCAAAACGAAATGGACGCGTTACTCGCACCTGCCACCCGAGCGTATTTTTCAATTCATGGGATAAGTGATGGTGCGACTGTTCGGTTTTACCCTTCTAAGAAATGGCATTAAATACGATTACTCATTTCGAGAGTCACTTGGCTCACTTGCCTCTGTCTGTGAAAAAACCTATCTGGCACTCGGGGCCAGTGAGGACGGTACTGAAGATGCCGTAGGTCAGCTGGGGGGAATCGAGATCATACCCACTGTTTGGGATGAAAAATCGCGGCAGGGCGGGGTCATCTTGTCGGAGCAAACCAACATCGCCCTTAACCATCTGCGCACGCGGGAGAAGACGACGCCCGAGGCCTGGGGTTTTTATCTTCAGGCCGATGAAGTTCTGCATGAAGACGATTTTGCTCTGATTCGTTCCGATCTGGAAAAGGCCCATGCAGAGGGGGCAGATGCGGTGGCCTTTCGCTATTTGCATTTTTGGCAAACTCACCGACAACTGGCGATCAATAAAAAATGGTACCCGCAAGAGATTCGCGCCATCAAGCTGGATTCGGCCCTGGAGAGCTGGGGGGATGCCCAGGGTTTTCGTCCGGCGCAAAAAATTTTTTACTCTGATGCTCGGATTTTTCATTATGGTCATGTGCGCGAAGCCGAGTCCTATAAGATTAAGAAGCAGGATATTTTGAAGCTGTATCATAGCGACAGTCGGCTGCCCAAATATCAGAAACGCGAGAAACGTTTTGATGCCATCACTGAGGTCATCGCTTATCTTGGCACGCACCCCAAATTTATGAAGGAACGGATCATTAGATTGGAAAATTTTTGGATTCCAGAAAAACAATCCCGAATTTTTATTGCAGCCAACCCCGCTCTCTTTTCATCCAAACTTGTGTCTCAAATCTTGGTCGAGCAAATAGAATGGTGTTCAAATCCATGGAAAATCCCGCTCAAAGAGTGGAGCAAGGTCATCATTCCTTTTCCAAGCCGCTTGCAGAAAGTGTTTTATAGTTCGAGGATTCCCTTGAAAATGCGTAGTAAGTTGGCCCTTCCCTGGCCTCCAGACTTTCTTCTGACTCTCAAATTATCTGAAAAAGGTATTGGACTGCTTCCCCTACACTAATGATTTGTCTGGCTCGCCTTCTTCCACAGGGGGATGGGCCTTAAACATGAGATAGGGGAAAACACCCATCAAGTTAATTGAGACGGTAATGATGAAATAGAGATTGAAGAGGGAAGCACCGTTGAAAGTCCCATAAAGTTTAAAGAGACCATCGAAGATGGCATGGCCGACGCCAAGCCCTGCGGGAGAGATGGGAACCGCCACGGCCATCATCCCTACGGGCATAAAAGTAAAAATGTGGGGGAAGCTGATCGGCACCTGATAAAATGGGGCGGTGATGGACCAAAAACCTAAAATATTAAAAAACTGCGAACATAAGCTCATGCCAAGGCATAGAAGAATAGTCCCGTGGGATTGTCCCATCAGCCAAACTTGCTCCAGGGTTTTGTGAATGCGCTCCCCTAAAAATGGGACTCGCAAGGTCCAAGGTAAAATTTTGGCCTGGATGGTCTTGGGGAGAAAGATGGACAAGAAAAAGATAAAAACGCCGATGAAGAGTAAAAAGTTAAAATGAATTAAGTGTGCCAGACTGGGGGAGATCGCGGTGACCTCGCGGTATGAATAGAGGCTGAAGCCACCTAGCAAAAAGAGCAGGCCGATTAACCCGATAATTCTATCCATCAGAACCGACATAATCAGGAAGGTCTTGGTCAGTTTGGGGTCTAGGTGCTTGGCGTAAAATATTTTCAAGATATCCCCAGTGACAGCACCAGGCAAAACAGAGCTAAAAAAAAGTCCGATCCAGCTCAGCTTCAAAATGGGCACAAAGGGGAGATTGCGACCGGCCTTGATCTCCACCAATTTTTTCCAGCGCCATGCGCCGAAAAGGTTGGTTGTGAGCACTAAAAAGATCGTCAGCATGGGCCATTTTGGATCTTGGAAGGCCTTACCTATCAGACTAAAGTCGAGCTTCCCCTGATGGATGAGCCAAAAGAGAATGGCGGCCGCAAAAAGTAGTTTTAAAAGAATCTTCACGATATACCCTATCTGTCCTTTCCATAAAAATAATACCCATTTTGTGGCCTTTTCCTTAGAATGTAAGGCCATATGATGATTTTTTCTTGCGATTGGAGGCATTGATGAAAGTTTCAGTGATTGGAACTGGCTATGTGGGTCTCGTGACAGGAACTTGCTTTGCCGAACTTGGTCACCATGTCACATGTATTGATATAGATGAAAAAAAGATTCAGATTTTAAGAGATGGCAAATGCCCCATTTACGAGCCGGGTTTGCAAGAACTTATTGATCGAAATGTTAAGGCCCGACGTTTGGCCTTTGCCAACGATTACTCCTCTGTCGCCAGCTCTAAAACGGTTTTTTTGGCGGTGGGAACTCCCTCGCAAGAAAATGGTGACGCGGATTTAAGCTACCTGCGGGAAGCCGCCATTACCGTGGCAAAAACTTTGGACGAGAATGGAATCGTGGTGATCAAATCGACTGTTCCCGTCGGCACGTCAAAGGAAATCAAGGAATTAATCGGCAAGCATACCAGGAGCAAATTCCATTTGGTGAGCAATCCTGAGTTTCTCAAGGAAGGGACGGCGGTTGAGGATTTTATGCGACCGGACCGAGTCATTATTGGCCATGCCGATCCTGAGGCCGCGCTAGTGATGGAAGAGCTCTATGCTCCGCTTGTTCGTCAGGGAAATCCCATTTTCAAAATGTCCAACCTTTCGGCCGAGGTGGCCAAGTATGCTGCCAATTGTTTTTTGGCAACAAAGATTTCCTTCATCAATGAGATTGCAAAATTTTGTGATTTGAGTGGGGCGGATATTGAAGAAGTACGGCGCGGAATAATGTCCGACAAGCGCATCGGTTCTCACTTCCTTTATCCCGGTCCGGGCTATGGCGGGAGCTGTTTTCCCAAAGATGTCAAGGCCCTGGTTTCCACGGCGCAAAAGCTGGGAATGAATCTGTCGATTGTGGAGGCGGTGGAGAAGGTTAATAAGCAGCAAAAAACCTATATGTTCGCCAAAATCATGAAGCATTTTAAAAATGATTTGAAGGGCAAGACCTTTGGGATTTGGGGAGTCGCTTTCAAACCCAATACGGACGATATCCGAGAGGCCCCGGCGATTGAAACTGTTTTAAGTCTGCTCCGCGCCGGTGCTCAGATCAGAATTTACGATCCTGTGGCCTCAGAGAATTTTATGGCCTTGATCAGTCAGTATAGCGAGGCGAAGGGGAAGGTGAAGGCCTGTATCGATAAGTATGAGGTTTTGGATCATGCCTCTGGCGTTGTGGTAATGACGGAGTGGCGTGAATTTAAAGTTCCGGACTTTGAGCTTTTGAAGGCCAACATGAAAGAACGAGTCATCTTCGATGCCCGCAATATCTATATTCCCCAAGAAGTTGAAGCACAGGGCTTCACCTATTATGCGATAGGAAGACAATGGAAGTAAAAGTTGCCATTCTCCAACTCAACTCAAAGTTGGATTTTAAAGAAAATCTTCTTTCCATTCAAAGACTCATCTCCGAGGCATGCGAGCTTGGGATCAAATATCTTTTTTTGCCTGAATGTTTTTATTCCATGTCCGATGGCACCAAGCCAACACCTCATCTCGTCACCTTTGCCAATGAGCACTTCAAACACATTCAGAAGTTAGCTTCCGATAATCACGTTTTTTTGTTGGGCGGTTCGGTCGCCTTTCTTGAAGATGATAAAGTTTTAAATCGCTCTTTAAATTTTGATGATCAGGGAAGGCTTCTCGGGTATTACGATAAGATGCATTTGTTTGCCTGTGATTTAAAAGAGGGGAATCGGGCCAATACAATTACGGAGTCTGATATCTATACGCCTGGAAAAACGCCCAAGCTAATTCAAGCAGGCCCGCTTAAAATTGGTTTATCAATTTGCTTTGATCTTCGTTATCCGGACATGTTTCGCCAGTACGTTTTGGATGGGGCACAAATCTTGAGTGTCAGTGCCGCTTTTACCGTGCCGACGGGCAAGGCCCATTGGCATACTCTGCTGCGAGCGAGGGCGATTGAGAACCAGTGCTTTGTTCTTGCACCGGCCCAATATGGAAGGCATAATGAGAAGATAGAAACATTTGGCCACTCGCTTATTATCGGCCCTTGGGGCGATGTGCTTGCCGATGGCGGCGAAGGCGAGAAGCTTGTTTGGGCCACATTGGATTTAGCACAAATTAAGGCCGTACGTTCGGCCGTCAAAGTTTTTTAGGAGTTGAATTCTTGCGCACCATTTTGATTATTGAGGATAGTGAAGATCAGCGTAACTTGTTGGGAAGCTTACTTGGCAGCCGATATCGACTTTTTATGGAAGGCACGGCTGAAGAAGGCCTGAAACGCGCTTTGGTTGTGAAGCCTGAGCTGATTCTCCTCGATCTGGGTCTCCCCGAGATGGATGGCTACGAATTGTGCAATCGAATTCGATCCATTCCGGATTTGGAATCGGTGCCAATTATTATCTTGTCAGGTCAGCAGGGGGTTGAGGCCCATTCCAAGGCGTATCGTTTAGGCGCGGATAACTACCTGGAAAAACCATTTGAGAAAGAAGAGCTGCTGGCAATCATTGAATCGAAGTTAAAATATGCCAATAAGTTAATGCGAAAAACTATTGGTAATCTCACCGTCGACCTCAAAAATGGTGCCGCGATGATCAACGGAGAGAAGCTCGATTTAACTCCCAAAGAGTTCAAAATTCTGGCGATTCTCTGGGAGAGCGTGGATCAGGTGGTCTCACGGGAAGCCATTTTAAAATATGTATGGGACAAAACCCATGTCTCCGATCGTGTCATTGACAATCATGTCACGGCCCTCAGGAAAAAAATCAAAGAGGCATCCGTGCGCATTGAAAGTATCTACGCTCAGGGTTACAAGCTGCTCTCGAACTAGATTTTTTTTATCACCTTAAATCCCTTGTACTCTCCCAGGCGAAACCCCGTCATCTTTTCAAGTGCATCCGACAAGGCAAGTCCAAGATCTGAGATCTGAAAGGATAATGGTAGCTGCATGATATCGAGAGGATTGTGATGGGCGAGGGTCCAGGCCTGCATGCAGCGGGGATGTGTTTGGTTAAAACGCTCCAGACCCCAAACTCGCTGATAGGTGAAATCAGGGTTTTCAAACTGGTCACCGTGATAAAGTTTGCCGAAGCTTTTGACTTTTTTGTTCATGACAATTTCTTTTCTGGCCCAACCATAGTGATAGATGGAAGCCGCAATTTGAGCACAGGGAATTTTAGCGCCACCCGGATAGCGAAATCCTTGGGCGTCCAACCAGCTCACAATATTTTTGCCGTTGCGAATAAGTCGCACCTCGCGGCGATAGACTTTGCGGGTTCGGCGAATAATGTCGATGTTGCCGTAGAAGTGAAGATAATTGTAGATCAGTCCATCGAGAGCTGAGTTTTGGTCGAGGCACGTAACCCCTGCCGAAATCAAGGGCAGATCTTTTTCATGGATGGCCTCATCGCCTTGGATATACTGGCAATACTCGCCCTGGCATGCCTTGAGCGCGATATTGGTTTGCTCGGAGAGGACGAGTCCCTGCTCCTTTTGGAGAGGATTCCAATAGCTTTTTAAAATTTTATATTTTGCACCTTTCAGATTATTTTCCAGATGCTGAAAGGTGCCATCGTCTTTTTTTAGGTCTGGATCATCAAAACCAACATTGACAATAATTTCATCACAAAATGGGTCAATACTCTGAATACTTTCCAAAAATGGATAACCCAGAGTCAAGCCGTGCTTGATAAAGGTGAATCCTGAAATTTTGATTTGTGACATAGAACGATTATGCCAGAAAAAAGCGTCGGGCGTGAAGCTGGGAAAGTGCACTAATAACGGCCACCTCTATGCGTAAGATTGAGGGATAAACCTTGACCGGTGTCATGCCCATCTTAAGAAAGCGCGCTTCCTCTTCTATGGTTAGGCCTCGTTCTGGACCAAAGACCAATGTTACCTCTGCCGCTTCGAGCTTAGTGGTAAATAAGGTTTGTCGCCCCGTGGTCGAGCAGAGAATGGCGGGTGAGTCGGGAGCTTGGGTGGGAAAATAGGGCGATACGGTTACCTGGGGCAGCTGAAAGTAAATTCCTGATTGGGCCAAACCGAGGGCCAGATGATGGCGTTGATTTTCCGGTTCAAAGATCTTTGAAGTCAGGTAACTTTTTTCTGAAAGTTCGGCCTTGAAAAAGCGAATCCTGCCGACTCTCATGGCGGTGGCATATTCAAAAATCTTTTTAACCGTTTGCGGTCGGCAGGCCCCGACCCAGATCTCATCGACAAGATACTGTTTCTTGTCCTGGTCTATTGGGGACACACACAGTCGCAGACTGCTTTCATCAAGGTGGAGAATCTTGGCCTCTCCGAGACCGGAATTGATGGCAACAATTCGAATATCATCACCGACCTGGGCCTTCAGAACCTCACGGACGTGTTTGGGGCGCAAATCATCATGAAGCACAATTTCGCGATCATGACGAAGAGAAGCAATTTCTTCTGGATACAAAAAGACTCGATTCATGCCGTAGAGTTCTAGGCCACTTTCTTCTTTTTATCAACTGCTGAGGATGACTGTTGTGGGAAAGGGATAACTTGAGCCTCTGATCTCGTTTCCAGGCCGCGCTCAACGCGAGACTGATGGATCAGTTCTGAGTAAAGGTTGATGTGACCTTGGATCATCTTGTCCATTGTATACATGTTCTCAAAGCGCTGGCGCCCCATGGCCCCCATTCGTTTGGCTTCAATGGGATTGTTAAAAAGATAGTTGAGCGCCTCACCTAAAAGTTCCGAATTGCGAGGGGGAACAATCAAATTTGTCCGCCCCGGTTCGCCTACGACCGGAACCCCGGATTTTAGATCCGTTGTAATTACCGGCTTGGAGGCACACATGGCTTCGAGCTGAATCATTCCGAAATTTTCGGCCGGTGTCACACTTGGAAGCACGACCATCTGGCAAGAGTGATAAAGCGCTCTGAAGAGCTCTTGATTTTCGACACTGCCGAAGAAATGAATCCTGTCTTGAAGCTGGTGTTGCGCCACCAAGGCCTCAAGTCTGCTGCGTTCAAGGCCGTCACCGGCAATAATGAGGTTATGTTTCACATCACGCATGGCCTCGATCAGAAAATCCAAACCCTTGTAAGAAACCAGTCGTCCCAGGAATAAGGCGTAAGGGCCATATTTGCTTTGCAGCTCTTTTCCTATCACATTCGAGACAATATTTTTTTCCATGCTGGCGGGGTCCAGGCCAAAAGGAATCAGGGTGCATTTATCCTGTAAATCCTTCAGACCGGCACCATAGCGGATATGATTCACGGTCGGGACAATAATGCGATCCACCGCCCGTAGAAACATTTTTTGCAACGGATAGTAAAAGGGCAGGAGCCATTTTTGGCGAATCACATCGGAGTGATAAGTAATCACCACCGGACAGTGCTTTGGGGCGAGTAGAAAAGATAATTCTGCCAAGGGATTGGGGCAGTGAATATGAATGAGGTCAGCTTCCTGGGCCAGATCTTTATAAACATCAGGCCAGGTGGGAGTAAACGGCTGAGAGGCGATCACGCCTAGCTGTGGAACTTTTACAACCTTGACTCCCTCAATTTCTCTTGTCATGGAGGACCAACGTTTCTCCATCGAACACATAACCGTGACATCCATTCCGGCATTTGCCAATCCTTCGCTGAGGGATTGCGTGACAGATTCGATTCCCCCGCGATAGGGAAAATAGAATTTGCCTATCTGGAGAATCTTAAATTTCGCCACGGCCTCGATCCATTTTGCTCATTAAGGAGCACGCTTTTAGTTTATTCATAAGATCGTTTGTCCTTTCTTGGCTAACTCTTCGGAACATTAGAAACTTATTCGAACTTTTTTTTTACCAGTGTACTTTTGTGCATCAATTCTGAAATAGCAGACTTTGTCAGTCGGAGCTAGAAGGCGCTAGAAATATTCAGATGTTAAAAATAACAGTACGTTAACCATCTTGCAGGATGGACGGCCATGACCGACTTTTTACTTCTCCTTGCTCCCATTGCCGCAGGTAAAACCTCGGCCATTTTAGAAATGGCCCGACAGATGCATGAGAGAGGCGGCGGTGCCATCGTCTATCTTTCTCCCTTGCGATCACTGGCGAATGATTTTTTTCGTCGATGTCATGAGACGCTCCATGATTTACCAATCGTTATCCAGGCACCTAAAAACGTACTGGAATTTAATGAGACGGATCACAGGGCGGCCTTCGGCGGTTCAGAAATTTTAATTATGACCTTCGAAATTTTTTCCGGTCCAAGGGCCCGGAAGCTTATGACTCGTTCAGATGCCATATTTATTTTGGATGAGTTTCATCTGCTTTATTACTGGGGATTTGGGTTCAGACCTAAATTAATTGAAACCTTTTTTGATCTATCCCACGCCCACGGGCCCGTCATCGGTCTGACCGCCACTTTCGACGAAGCCTTGCAATCAGAGTGGCGGGACACCGCTAACTTAGGTTTTACAAACGTCATGTTTCTCAATTATGGGAATCATCATTTTCGCTTCTCTCCCAAGAGAATGACCATCTTCCCGGCCTTTCCCGCGGGGAGGAAAATGTTAGAGGCGGTACTCTGGTGGAAATTATATTTCAAGAAACGGGAGCGTTGTCTGATTTTCTGTCGCTATCGCGAGGAGGTCTTTCAGCGGGTCAAGTTACTTCAAAAATTGGGCTTCCAGGCGCTCGGGATGGTTGGTGGTCAGTCAAGTGAGTTTAGTGAGGCCCTTGCCAAGTGTGACGGCGGCCTGCAAATTCTCGTGGCCACCACCGCCTTGAGTCATGGTGTCAATCTTCCCTCCATTCAAAATGTTTTTATCACGTATGAGGTTGAAGCTTATGATCTTTGGTTTCAGATGGTGGGACGAGGCGGAAGAGATGGGGGGGCCTTTGCGGTATATTCTCTGCCCCACCCACATTCACCGCGTACCCCGCTCAAGCTTCGAGACAAACTTTATGGAATTTGGTTTACTCATGTTTCGGCCTATTTATGTAAAGGGAGGCGCGTCCCGTCCCGGGCAGTACATACATGCAGAGAAAAGTTGAAGGTTTGGTACTTTCTAAAATTCCGTACCAGGACAGACATGTTATTATGAAGCTACTCCTGCGCGATGGGCAGGTTGCCCATGTGTTGCTCTATGGAGGGCGCGGGGGAGGCAAGCACCAGAAGGGAAGTGATATCGAGCTGGGACATCTGTGCCATGGCGTGGTCAGCGGTCGTTCTTCCTCTGATGGACTGTTGGCGGGAAAAGAATTTGAGGCCACCTGGTGCCATCAGAAGATCAGGCACGATTACAAGGCCTATGCCCTCTGCTGCTTTTTTCTTGAAACGATAAACAAGCTGGCCCCCCAGGCCTCGATTCATGATTGGGAGGAGGTTGATGAAAATGAGTCTGTTCACAATGATGAGATGGTGGGTTTTTTTCGCGTTCTGAGTAATGCCCTCATTTATCTGGATCGCTCTCTCAACACTCAAGCCAATCTGCCCGGTCAGCTGGCCCTTTTTGTCAGCAAATTAATGCTCGAGCTTGGGATCTTTCCGCTACTGGAAAAATGCGTTCTATCCGGGGTGCCCCTTTCCTCCCAGCTGCGCCTGGGCCTTTTGGCGGAGAAAGGGGGATTTGCCGATGCCGGCCTGATCGCGGATGGCAGGCATGGGGCTTCTCAAACACCTTTGTGGAAATTTCTGCTCCAGGTGCGGGAAACGCGCTATCCAGATTTTACCTTTTCAGAGGACATATCGGTGAAGGAACTGGTGGATTATTTTCTATTTCACGTCCATTTGCATCCTTTCGATTTCAAAACACTTTCACTCGTCATATAATGGCCATTCATTATGAATAAAAGTTTTTTTCAACGCCTCTACCCGTATCTTGTTCACCATAAAGGAAAAGTGATCGGGGCGTTGATCTTTTCGTTCTTACTGGCCTTACTCAAGGCCTGGCAAGCTTACCTGGTGAAGCCCATTTTTGATCAAGGCCTCAGTGCCACTTCAAATCTAAACGACGCTTTGGGGTTGGCGGGACTGTTGCTCTTTATCATGATCCTTAATTTCCCCTGCCGCTTTTATCATTTTTACTGGCTTCGCTATGTGGTTGATCAAACCACCTGTCGGGTGCGAGAGCAGTTTTATCGCAAGATTCAAAGTCTCCCTTTAAGTTTTTTTAATGATCAAAAGCAAGGGGCGCTGGTCAGCGGTCTTATCAATGACACCCATATTTTTTCCCAAGGTTTAAAAGGTGCCATCGATATTGTCCGTGAACCTCTGACCGCCGTGTTCATGTTTGGCTTGGCGCTTTATCGTGATTGGCAGCTAACCTTGGTGATCTTGCTGACCGCTCCGCTGTTCATTTATATTTTTAGCAAAAGTGGCAGATTGGTGCGCAAGAATCAGCATCACGTTCAGGAGGAGCTGGGTGGGCTGACTCATACCCTTTCCGAAGGCATCATTGGCAATAAAGTGATCAAGGCCTTTAGCTTGCAAAATTTGGCATCCCTTCGTTTCTTGCGCGTGCAAGATCAGTACTTCAACCATCTGATGAAAACCACAATGGTAGAGGAGATCGCCCATCCCATGGTCGAGCTGGTGGGCGCTTTGGCCTTTTCCGGTATTATTGTTTTTGCTCATTATCGTATTCACTCAGGCGCTATTACCACCGGCGATTTTGTGAGCTTCATTACCGCCATGGCCTTACTCATGGACCCTATTCGCAAGTATGCCCAAGCCAATATCAAGTTAAACCAGGCCCAGGCGGCGGGAGAGCGCATCTTCCATTTTTTCGATCTGCCTGAAGAAATTGATCAGGGGACCCATGCCCCCACGACCTTCTCTGACAAGATCGTCGCGCGCAATCTTTCTTTTTCCTATGGCGAAAATGAGGTGGTAAAAAATGTGAACTTTACCATCAATAAGGGTGAACGCGTGGCCTTTGTAGGTCCGTCAGGTGCCGGAAAAACCACCTTGATAAATTTATTTTTAGGACTGTATAACCTACCCCCCGGCATGTTGTTTATCGATGGCAAAGACGTCTGTGATACTAAAAATACCGCCAGACGCAACCTCTTTGGACTCGTCGGTCAGGATGTTTTTCTCTTCAACGACACCATTGCCTTCAATCTTTGTCTGACCCTGGACAAACCCGCACCGGAAGATGAGCAGA
This sequence comes from Bdellovibrionales bacterium GWA2_49_15, assembly GCA_001769855.1. Lineage (GTDB taxonomy): Bacteria > Bdellovibrionota > Bacteriovoracia > Bacteriovoracales > Bacteriovoracaceae > GWA2-49-15. The sequence continues at coordinate 260,301 of MEPP01000021.1, forward strand.
TGGGACGTTTAAGGGATGCTCTGAAAACCGCCTACGCCACTTCTTTTGTGCAGGCGATGCCGGAGAAGGATCAAACGATTATCGGAGATCGCGGAGTAAAATTGTCGGGAGGACAGCAGCAAAGAATCACCTTGGCGCGGGCCTTGATGCGGAACCCTCCAATCTACCTGTTCGACGAAGCCACCTCGGCCCTTGATAATGAGTCGGAGCGCTTTGTGCAAAAGGCGATGGGAGAGTTGGGGGCCGACAAGACGATTATTGCAGTGGCCCATAGGCTTTCGACTATTGCCGACTTTGATCGTATTTATGTTATGCGCAACGGAGAAATTGTGGAGCAAGGAAAACACACTGAGCTTTTGTCTAAACAAGGCGAGTATTTCAAGCTGTATCAGCTCGGGCAATCCAGTTAAAGCGGAAAAAGGGCCGACAACTTGACCCCTTCTTGTTACACTTCCCAAAAATTACATCACGAGGAGTCAGTGCTGTGGGCCTAACAGACTTAAAATCCATGAATGATCTCGTCAGCCTTTGCAAGCAACGAGGTTTCATTTTTCAGAGTTCAGAAATTTACGGCGGCTTTGGCGGCTGCTGGGATTTTGGCCCACTTGGTGTCGAACTCAAACTCAATGTCAAAAATAGCTGGTGGAAATCCATGACCTTCCGTGAGGATGTGGTTGGGGTTGATGCATCTATTCTCATGCACCCAACCGTCTGGAAGGCCTCTGGCCATGTGGATGGCTTCTCTGACCCCTTGGTGGATTGTAAGAGCTGTAAAGAGCGTTTTCGAACCGATCAAATTAATCTCACGGCACCTTGCCCCAAGTGCGGTGCCAAAGGCCAGTTCACGGAGTCCCGAGATTTCAACCTCATGTTCAAAACCCAAGTCGGCCCCGTGGAAAATACCGCTTCCGTGGCCTATCTCCGTCCTGAAACCGCCCAGGGAATTTTCGTCAATTTTTTAAATGTCCAAAGTTCCATGCGTAAGAAACTTCCCTTCGGCATCGCTCAGATAGGCAAGGCCTTCAGAAATGAAATTACTCCGGGAAATTTTATCTTTCGGACGCGTGAATTTGAGCAGATGGAAATGCAGTATTTTATCAAACCCGGTGAGCAGAAAGCGGCGATGGAAATGTGGAAGGACCTTCGCTGGAAATGGCATCTTGAAAATGGTCTGCGCGCTGAAAAATTGCGTTGGGCACCCCATCCTGCCGACAAGCTGGCCCATTACGCCGATGCGGCGGTTGATATTGAGTATGAATTTCCCATCGGCTGGGGTGAAATGGAGGGGATTCACTCCCGCACCGATTTTGATCTCACGGCCCATCAGCAGTTCTCCGGAAAAAACCAGCAGTATGTCGATCAGGTCGATGGTAATAAAAAGTACATTCCTTTCGTGATAGAGACCTCGGTGGGATGTGACCGCCATATCTTGGCCCTGCTTTGTGATGCCTATCGGGTGGAAAATGCCGGTAATCCTGAAACTGAAAGAACTGTTCTGATGTTGCGCCCTTCCATGGCCCCCATCAAAGTCGCGGTGATGCCGCTCATGAAAAAGCCCGAGCTGGAAGAGGTGGCGCAGAAAATTTTTCAGGAGATTCAGAAAAAATATCGCGCGGAGTACGATACCGCCGGCTCAATTGGTAAGCGCTATCGCCGCCAAGATGAGATCGGGACGCCCTACTGCCTTACGGTGGATTATGACTCACTTAAGGACCAGGCCGTCACCGTGCGCGATCGCGACAGCATGACACAAGAACGGGTCGGCATGGATAAGTTAGGTCAATATTTGCAAGATCATTTGAAATTATAGATCAAAGTTGGAGTAAAACATGGCAACAAAAAAATGGGTTTATCGTTTCAGCGCCGAACAGACGGAAGGTAACCGCAACATGAAAGATTTGTTGGGGGGGAAGGGAGCCAACTTATCAGAGATGGCCTCACTGGGGTTGCGTGTCCCCCCAGGTTTTACCATCTCCACCGAAGCTTGCATTGATTATCAAAATAATAAAAAGGTCATTAACGACGACGTCAGGGGGCAAGTCTTAGACTCTCTGAGTTTTATTGAAAAAATAACCCAGAAAAAATTCGGTGATCCTGCCTCGCCACTTCTATTCTCCGTCCGCAGTGGCGCCCGGGCCAGTATGCCTGGCATGATGGACACCGTCCTGAATCTGGGATTAAACGAAAAAACAGTCGAGGGTCTGGCGCGTGAAACAAACAATCCTCGTTTCGCCTGGGACTCTTACCGTCGCTTCATTCAAATGTATGCCAACGTGGTCATTGGGCTGAACATCTCCTTGCTTGAGGCCTGCATGGAGGACATGAAAGAGGCGCGCGGCTATCACTTGGATACTGACTTGCAGGCCAGCGATCTCAAAGAATTGGTGGGACATTACCGGCGTATCATTTTGGAAGAAACCGGTAAGGCCTTTCCAACCGATCCCGCCGAGCAATTATGGATGGCGGTGGGGGCCGTCTTCGGATCATGGAATAATACTCGCGCCATCAAGTATCGCAATCTGCACAACATTCCCCATAATTGGGGTACTGCGGTCAATATTCAGTCAATGGTTTTTGGCAATCTCGGCGAGGATTCGGCCACGGGTGTTTGTTTTACTAGAGACCCTGGTACAGGTCAGAGGCGCTTTTTTGGCGAATATTTGTTAAATGCTCAGGGCGAAGATGTGGTGGCCGGAATCAGAACTCCCGGGCCGATCAATAACTTTTCTAAAAATGATGGCAATCGCTCGCTCAAGACGCTTGAGGAAGTGATGCCAGTGGTTTACGGGGAACTCTGTGATGTTTATCAAAAGCTCGAGCATCACTATCGCGACATGCAGGATATCGAGTTCACGGTTGAAAAACAAAAGCTTTATATTTTACAAACCAGGAATGGAAAACGCACCGCCAATGCCGGCATTCAGATAGCCGTCGATTTAGTTAGGGAAAAAATTCTTACTGAAAAAGAAGCTTTAATGCGCGTGAATCCGGAAGATTTAAATCAACTCCTGCATCCCAGGCTTGACCCCAACGCCAAGAAAGAAGTTTTGGCCCAAGGTCTGCCTGCCTCACCCGGTGCCGCCTCCGGTGAAATAGTTTTTACCGCCGATCAAGCGGTAAAGCTTCATGAGGCCGGTAAAAAAGTGATGTTGGTTCGCCAAGAGACCAGCCCCGAAGATATTGCCGGAATGGTGGCGGCCGAAGGTATTGTGACGGCACGGGGAGGCATGACCTCCCACGCAGCGGTGGTGGCCCGTGGGATGGGCAAGCCCTGCGTCGCTGGTTGCTCGGCGCTTAAAGTCGATCATGAAAATAGAATACTCACCATCAAAGACCGTGAGTACAAGGAAGGAGACTTTCTCACCATCGATGGCGCTACAGGCGAGGTCATGGAAGGAATTGTTCCGACCCTTGAAGCAAAAGTTTCCGATAGCTTTGGTGAATTTATGAAATGGGCCGATGCCGTCCGCCGGCTCAAGGTACGGGCCAACGCTGACAATCCTCAAGATGCCTTCATCGCTCGCAAATTCGGCGCTCAGGGTATCGGCCTTTGCCGAACAGAACATATGTTTTTTGACCCTGAGAGAATCTTGGCCGTTCGCGAGATGATCTTTGCCAAAAATAAGACGGAACGTGAGCGCGCTTTGGCCAAACTACTGCCATTTCAGCGGGATGACTTTTTTGGAATTTTTAAGGCCATGGACGGATTGCCAAGTAATATTCGCTTGCTTGATCCACCCCTGCATGAATTTTTGCCTCACGAGTTGCATGAAAAGGAAGAGTTAGCGCGAGCGCTCCACGTAAGTTTGCTCGAGGTAGACGAGCGTGCAAAGCAGTTGCATGAGTTCAATCCCATGCTCGGGCATCGGGGCTGTCGCTTGGGCATCACCTTCCCGGAAATTTATAAGGTCCAGGTTCGCGCCATCTTGGAGGCCGGGATCATGGCCCAGACCCAGGGAATTAAGGTCTATCCTGAAATTATGATTCCCCTGGTGGCCACACTCAAGGAGCTGACCATTCTGAAGCAAGATTTAGAAGAGGTGGCGAAACAGGTGTTTGCGGAGAAAAAGCAGACCATCGAATACAAAGTCGGAACAATGATTGAGCTGCCAAGGGCCGCGATCATGGCCGGCGAGTTGGCGCAAGTGGCGGAGTTTTTCAGCTACGGAACCAATGATCTCACCCAAACAACTTTTGGTCTTTCGCGCGACGATGCGGGAAAATTTTTAGGTGAGTACGTAGCCAAGGGTATTTTGGATGCGGACCCGTTTATTACCCTCGATCAGTCTGGCGTAGGCTTTTTAATCGAGTACTCCAATAAGATTGGGAAGGAGAAAAACCCCAAGCTCCACACTGGTATCTGTGGTGAGCATGGTGGTGAGTCGCGCTCCATCCAATTCTGTCATCGGGCCGGATTGGATTATGTCAGCTGCTCTCCCTTCAGGGTGCCCATTGCTCGTTTGGCGGCGGCCCAAGCTGCGATTGAACACGGAAAATAATCGTCATGCAGCTACAACCAGCTTTGTCGGAAGCGCAGGAAATTATCTCTCGACTTTGGCCGGCGCAAAATTTTGATCAGCTCGCCTTTGGGGTGGTTGATTTTCAGACTGCCGGCCAGGAATTTTTTGAGTGGGGCAGAGTTGAGAGTCATCCCTCCCCGCATGGCTGGTATTTTGATCTCGCCTCCGTGACCAAGCCCATGATCCTCGGAATTAGCTATCTGCTCCGACCCGAGATTTTTTCTCCTGAAGCCATCCTTTGCCTTGAGCATCGTGGTGGACTTCCCGCCTGGGGGCGACTGTCTTGCGACTCTTGGCGCGAAAAAATAAATTCTTTTAAAATCACTTCATCCCCGGAGCTGTATTCGGACTATTCGGCAATTCGGGCACAGTTAATGGCCGAAGAGAAACTCGGGCAGTCACTTTACACACTCTGCCGCTCTGTGCATGACTCAGAAATGTGCCATTGGACTGAGCTTCCCAAAGCGGCCGTTTGCCCTGTGACCGGAACTCGTCAGGGGAAAGCTGTTCAAGGTAAGGTCCATGACGACAATGCCTTCTATATTAGGGAAAAAGTTGCCCATGCCGGCCTGTTTTCCACCATCTCTGGCGTCGGCAAAACGCTCTTGAATTTGCAAAAGAAAACCGATTTCTTGTCAAAAATGATCGATTATATTCGTGCCGGCAAAAGTTCGGGGCACGAACCTCGTTTTGTCCGAGGCTGGGATCGTGTGCAGAATCCTGAGACGACACTGGCAGGAAAGGGTGCAGGTCCGTTAACCTTTGGCCATCTGGGTTTTACCGGAACATCCGTGTGGATTAATCCCGAGCAAAAGCTGGGGTATATTCTGCTCACTAATGGAACAACTCAATATTGGTACGCCAAGGACAATCTCAATACTCTTCGACGAGAACTTGGTGCAGCGGTTTGGAAATTGCGATAAAATTTGAGTAAGAGTCTACGTGGAGAAAATTATGACAGTTCCAGGCGGCGCTTTGTCTGTTCATGACTTGGCCTTACGAAAAAATAAAATAAAAAAAATATTCATGTACCGCATTTGCGGAACGGGCATGGGTGCGACCGCTTGTCTCCTCAAAGAAAAGGGATATCACATCGAAGGATGTGATCAACGTTTTTATCCTCCCATGGGAGACTATCTCAAGAAGACCGGCATTCCCTTGCACGATCTGAGTCAACTGACCACCGATGCGCAAATTCAGGCGTTACTCTCGCAGTTCGATATGGTGGTTGTGGGTAATGTTATCCCGAAGGGCGGGGTCGATGCTTTGCGGATTGAAAAATCAGGCGTGCCCTACTGTTCATTTCCCGCCGCACTTGGTGGCCTGATTCTGGGAGATGTGAATGTGGTAGGCATTGCCGGGACTCACGGCAAAACCACATCGACTTATCTTTTAGAACAAATATTCATGAAGATCGGAATGCACCCCGGACATTTCATCGGTGGAGTGATTGATGAGCTGGCTCCGGCCGCAATGGGCGATGGGCGCTTTTTCTTTATTGAGTCCGACGAGTATGACAGTGCCTACTTTGAGAAATACTCAAAATTTCGCAGCTACTCCATCGATAACCTGATCCTGACATCTCTGGAATTCGATCACGGGGATATCTTTAACAACGTGGAAGAAATTAAAGAGCAGTTCCGCCTGGCCATGCCGGAAATTAAAAAGACCATTGTGGCCTGTGCGGACTATCCTGCGATCTTAGAGCTGGCGCAAGAATGTGGCGGGAAAGATTCCTGGATTTTTTATGGAGATAATAAGGAGTGTGGGCCCTATATTGAACAGTTAACGCCCGAAGGCTCGCGCTTTCGTCTAAAATTCAAAGGACGCGATTATACTTTTAATACCAATCTGGTGGGCCGTCACAATGTCCTCAACTTGGCAGCAGGCCTGCTTTATGCCCTGGCTGAAGGGATTTCGGGTGAAGTCCTCAGTCATGCGATTTCAGATTTGAAAATGGTGAAGCGTCGTCAAGAGGTGCGGGGAGTTTATCGATCATCACTGGTCATTGATGATTTCGCCCATCACCCACGGGCCGTGGAATATACAATTGAGAGTATCAAGCTGCAGTTTCCTCAGAAAAAAATCTGGGTTGTTCTCGATCCCGCCTCGGCAACGGCCAGGAGCGATGTTTTTCAAAAAGAATTTGTGAACTCTCTCATGAATAGTGATGGAGTTATCCTTGCTAAGCCCGAGCGGGCCAGTACGGTCAAAGGACGTGGCAATCTCGATTGCGAGCAGCTGGTCAGTGATCTCAATAAACGCGGTAAGGAGTCCCATCTGGCCAAGAATGCCAGCGAGATCTTGCAACAGCTTAATAGGTTGGCCAACCCTTCAACACTCTTTCTTGTTCTTTCTAACACCACCTGCCTGGGCCTGTGGGAATCCGACTTTATCCGGTCATTAGAAAGATAGAGATATGTGGACTGTTTGGTTTCTTCTATCCTCAATATTATTTTCATTGTCTGCCCGGGCGTCCGAGAGCAAAGATTTCGGTGCCCAAATCTCCCCCAGTACCTTGCATCAGTATCGGGAAATAAGCAGGCAGTATGTGCGAGAACTTTGCTCCTCTGGAACGGAAAATACTTATTATAAAAGACTGGCTGCCTTTAACGGGGACGGCAGTTTTATACCGCTCCTGCCTGATGGTTCGCTCGATTCGGACACGATTATTCAACATGTCCCTCTGATTGAGGAGAAAATCACCTGGATCGAGAAGAATCTGGTTTTATTAGATGGGAATCATGACTTTCAAGAGATCAATTCCCAGATAGACGTGATTGAGAAAAAGGTCGACCTGGCCCTTGACCTTAAAAAAGATTTTTTTGAGAGCACAGATGTCGTTTCCAAGGGCGAACTACAGCAAAAATCTTCAATCCTGATCAAGGAAATTCAGGCACTTTTTGAGGCCGTGCTGCATGATGCTCCCTTTTTAAAACCCTTTAAGTATCCGGTCAATCATCTCAGAATGCGGGGAGAATATGATCGTTTCAAATTTAGAGAAGACGTTCTTGGAAATCGCTTTTCCAATAGAATTTTCTTTGCTCGGCGTATTTTGGAAGATGGAGCACCTACGCATAATCAATCAAAAAGCGATATTTTTTTTCGTACACTCGTCAATACGTTGCATTTTAATTTAGCGCATGAGCAAATTTTTTTAGAAGAGAATAATCGCTATGATTTGTCCTCTTTCATCACGATTACCCGAAATATTCTTGCTCGCGGGCATGCTGAAAGTCGCCTTCGTTTAAGCGATTGGAGAAATCGAGAATTAAGAAAACTCAATTACTATCGGTTGATTTTGCGCAACCTTATTTATCAGGAGGGAGGGCAACCCATAACCGTGGCAGAATATATTGCCCAGAAACTTAAAGCGCGTGACGAGCTGAAAAAGTTTGTGATGGAAAAATATGTCAATGTCTATCAGTTCTGGAGCAAGCACGCGGAAATTTATCAGGCACTCTTTGCCATGGAGACGATTCTTTTTAATGAAGTTGGAACCATGGATGGTCCAAATTCTCTCGAACGTCGCGATGTGCTACGGGTCGTAAAGAAGCGACATGGTATTAGCTTTTATGCCAATTTGAGTGAAAGAGAACCACTCTTTTTGACTCTGATACAACAGAAAGCTTCTCATCTGGCCAAGAATACCTGGATCAATCTTTTGCTCAAAGAAGGCGAGTTTTCCTTTACCTACTATTATATGCATGGGGCCCCAAAGATCTTTTGTCCGGATGGCTCTGGTTCAGGTGAAAGATTGCGAAAAGAGAATCTGGACTTATCACTCAGCATTCTCAAAGAGACCGATAGCTACGAGGGGGTGCGCTATTTTTCAAGGGCTTCCATGGTCGGTCGTATCAATATGGCCTCATTATGGGACGATTTTGTCCCTTTACCGGAGGGGGCCGGCGGATTAATTCCTCATTGGAAAGCATTGTGGAAGGTCTATCAGGCTGGGCAGTATCGATTTTATTACTATTTTTTTGATTCTCAGGGGCAAACCTTCAAGGTTGTTGAAATCAATGAAAAGACCTACGTGGTGCCTTTTACCGGCGAAGGTGTTTACTACTACCGTGATCCCAATTTATTCCGTTTTTTTGCCACCCGCTAAGTGTTGCTTGACCTATCGCCATAGTGTATAAACTTTCAGGCATTTTTGTTCATTCATTGAGGAGATAGTCATGTTAAAAGATTACGTATTTACTTCTGAGTCTGTTACCGAAGGCCATCCTGATAAAATGGCTGATCAGATTAGTGACGCTGTTTTAGACTCAATGCTTGCCCAGGACCAATACTCACGAGTGGCCTGTGAAACTCTGATCACAACAGGTTTAGTCGTCGTGGCCGGTGAAATTACCACCAAGGCCCAGGTCGATCTCCAGCAGATCGTGCGAAATAAGATTCGTCAAATTGGATATGATCATAGCGATAAGGGTTTCGACGCCGGAACTTGCGGTGTCATGGTGACCTTGGATAGACAATCACCCGACATTGCAATGGGTGTTGATGAGAAAGGGAACAAAGAGCAAGGGGCCGGTGATCAGGGTCTCATGTTCGGATATGCTAATAACGAGACACAGAGTTATATGCCTCTCACCATTGATCTCGCCCATCGTTTGGCGTTGCGCTTGAGTGAAGTGCGGAAAAATGGAACCTGCAAAGATTTTCGTGCGGATGGCAAGACCCAGGTATCTGCCCAGTATGTTAATGGAAAGGTAAAGCGTCTCGAAGCCGTGGTTGTTTCAACCCAGCACGCAGCCAATATGACCTTGAAACAAATTGAAGAAGCAATTCGTGAAGAGGTTATTAAAAAAGTCATTCCCGCTGAATTGCTCGATAACAAGACCAAGTTCTTCATTAACCCAACTGGTAAATTTGTAACCGGTGGACCGATGGGAGACTGCGGACTCACCGGACGAAAAATTATTGTCGATACTTATGGTGGTCATGGGGCCCATGGTGGTGGAGCATTCTCCGGTAAAGACCCGTCAAAAGTGGATCGTTCAGCTGCCTATGCTGCTCGCCATATTGCCAAACATATTGTGGCCGCAGGACTGGCTGAGCGTGCTCTCGTTCAGGTCGCCTATGCCATTGGCGTGGCCCAACCAATGTCCCTCCTGGTGGATACCTCAGGGACGGAAAAAGTTGATTTGACCAAGCTCACTGAAGTTGTGAACAAGCTGTTTGATATGCGGCCAAAGGCCATTATTGAACGACTGGACCTGTTGCGCCCTATCTATGCCGATACTGCTGCTTACGGACATTTTGGGCGAACACAATTTCCATGGGAACGTCTTGATAAGCTTGATGAATTGAAATCCCATTTTTAAGCAATAAATGGACATTCTTGTTTTCATTTTGCGATATACGCCTTTTTGGGCCATCCCAATGATGCTGATCTGTGCCCAGTTTGCGTACATCTTTTGGCTGAAATCAATTCGACCTGTGGCCTACGCCATGACCTCTATGGGGTTGTTCTGCCTATTGCTCGTAGTCTTCTACTATTGGGTGGGAGGGCCAGAAAAAGTAGGGCCCTTCATTCAGAAGCTTTTGCATTAGGGCCACGAGAGGATAGAACTCATTGATATTACAATGTGACGGGGAATGCTTGGGCCAGTGTCTGAAAATTGACACGAATGGCGGTATTGTTCTAGGATTATTTCTAGGGTCTGTTTTCAAGTCAGAAACCCTTGAGCACACACACACATGAGAGATGTTGATTTTTTGAAGGATTCTTACAAGCGCGGAGACGAGGGTCAGTCGCCCGATGCGCTTGGCAAATCCATGGCCACACCTTCGATTGTCATTGTAGAGGATGACAAACTTTTAGGACCATCTGTCGTACGCTTTCTAAAGTCTCGCTTTCAGATTCCTATTGTACTTTTCACCACCCCAGAGTCATTTTTGGAGCAGAAGGAATTTTACGGGCCAACGGGTATGCCCTTCGTCTTGCTTACGGATATGACCTTCGATCCCGGTGGACTTGATGGGCTCATGCTCATTGATATTTTAAAAGATCGTGGCGCGCGTTTTTCATCCGTTGTGATGACGGGGTTTGGAACTATCGAAACCGCCATTGCCGCCACCAAGAAAGGGGTCTTTCACTATTTGACCAAGCCATTTGATCTCAACGTCTTAGATAGATTGCTGGAAGATGCATTGACCACCAGCCTGACGTACACGGGGATCGAATTGCAGAGCTTTCGTTGCATGGGGCATGCCCATGATTCGATGAATTCTGAGTCTCGGCCCCTATCATCGAAAATGCGTCGATTAAAATTGGAATTGCCGGAGAGTGCCGATTTGTTTTGTGGCATGGTCGGACGTTCCCAGAAAATGAAAGAAATTTTTGAGCGGGTAAAAAAAGTAGCCAGTTCCGATTCCACGGTTTTAATTTCCGGTCCATCCGGAACGGGTAAGGAACTTATCGCCAATGCTCTTCATCAGTTATCAAGCAGGACCAAAAATAAACTGGTTTCAGTCAATTGTGGCGCTATTCCGGGTGAGCTGCTCGAGAGTGAATTATTTGGGCACATTCGCGGCTCTTTTACCGGGGCCATCTCTGATCGGATGGGACGTTTCGAAACCGCCAATACCGGGACTTTATTTTTAGATGAAATTGGCGATATGCCGTTGTTACTCCAGGTGAAGCTATTGCGCGCTATTCAGGGCCGTACGATTGAACCAGTGGGGAGCAATCGTACTATCCCTATTGATGTGCGGATTATTACCGCCACCCATCGCAATCTCGAGGAAAGGGTGGAAAAGGGCGATTTTCGCGAAGATCTCTACTATCGTTTGAATGTCATCCCAATCAGAATCCCCTCATTGGCCGAGAGACGAGAGGATATTCCACTCTTGGTTGCTTATTTCTTAAAAAAATATGTCAGCGCCGACGGTCGAAATGCCATTGATTTTGAAGACAAGGCCCTTGAGGCGTTAATGCTCTATGATTGGCCCGGCAATGTCCGAGAGTTGGAAAATCTCATTGAACGCTTGGTGATTTTGAAAGGGGGCAATAAGGTAAAGTTGGCAGATCTCCCTCTGAAAATGGTGGAAGGGCAGTCCGTTCCAGGGCTTTACGAACATTGCGTGACTCTTCCTGACGAGGGAATAGACTTGAAGCAGGCACTGGCCGATATTGAAGACTCCTTAATAGTGCAGGCGCTTGAGCGAACCGGCGGAAACAAGAACCAGGCCTCGAAGCTTCTGCGTGTAAATAGAACTACGCTAATAGAGAAGCTCAAGAAGAAGGGCATGATGGATGATGTCGCTCAGATCGCCGCTCCCGGCCCCAATCAATCGGATCTCAGTACCCTTGTCCGGTGCCAAAATGTCACTTCGGAATTCCCTGTAAATTCTTCAGAAGGTTTATAACCTCCGACTGATCATCTCAGTGATTAACACGTTAATAGATTAAATGCTTGAAAGTGAGTCCGGTTTCGGCGCTTGCGAAAGGTCGACAGTCTTACACTGTCAATATTTCCCTAGGAAAATTCTCCCCCCAGCAAAATTTTCCTTTTAAAAAATCCACCAACGGTTAGAATGGGAAATAGAGCGTGGCCTGTGCGTCCTTTTTGCCGGGCCCTTTCTCGTGGAACAGGAAGTTTCATTTGAAGATATTAGGATTATTGACATTGCCTTTACGTCACCCTTTTTGGTTATTTATAATCCTTGCGCTAATCTTCGGCGATTCCAAGTTTGGTTACGCTCAGACTTTGGTTCAGGAGAATTTCAAGACTCATTTGCGGTGGTCTGTTATGGCCCCCAAAGACCTGCTTCTCATTGAAGGACACCCTGAACAGCTGGTGCTGCGCTCACTGGATTTTACCTTTCTGGAAAAGGTTGCGGAGCAGTTGAGCAAAATAGATCTTCAGAAAAAGTATTTTAAAACTGTCAATTTCACCAAAGAAGTTACGGAAGGCAAAAAACCTGAAATTACTATTTCCCTGGCCAGTGCCCAGGTCGAGATCTTCAACTTCTATAAGGATGCCGATAATAAGTACATTATTGATTTTTGGATCGATGAGGGAACACCGAGTAAGGTCGAAGTTCCGGTGTTGAGCAATAGTGGTTCTGACCGGACGGAAAAGGTTGTCCGGCCCGTTAAGATTGCCGCAAAGACCAACCCCGAACCTGCTCGTACTCCCTCACCTGTCGCGGTTCAGCCTGAGGCCGCACTGCAGTCTTCCAAAGCCGAGGAAAAACCATACCGAGATTTTCGCTATGGGGCCGCGTTTTTTTGGGATTATAGCGCCCTCGCTCCGAAATTTGATTCTGGTATAAATTTGGATCGCAAGGGGCCGGAGCATTTCTTTCCAATTAAGGATCGCCTTTTTGAAAAGGATGAAAAAGAAGCTCACATGCAGCTGACGATTAACCTCTTTCGAAAAAATAAGTACGGACTGATGTTTAAGTCCATCACACTCTACGAGCAAAAATACGGGGAAGATTCCAACCTGCTGATGAACGAATATCTCAAGGCCAACGCCATTATCAAGGAAGGTATTCGAAAAGGAGATTTAGGGCCCGTGCGTATGGCCTTACAAACCCTGGATGCTCTTTCGGAAAGAACAAAAGATTACAATATGGCCCGGGGAATTTTGAAGTATCAGCTGGCCTATCACATAGAGAAAAAGGACTACGTCCAGGCATTAAACAAGGCCAAAAGACTCTATGTGAAGAGCAAAGAAAATTTTGATTATGAGGAATCCAGCTCGGCCGGTGAGGGTATCCTGCACTGCTTGGCCCAATTGGGACAGATTGATCAGTTGGAAGATTTCCTAGGTGAAAAAACGGTTGAGAAACTCTTGCCAGGACAAATTCGCTTGGCCTATTTGATCTTTACAGAGCTTAAGCTTGGACATACCGAAAACGTGGTTCGCGCCTTTGAAAAACAAAAGGCATCTTTGGTGAAGCCTATTCATCCCACGATCCTTCTCAACGTCGCGGAATCCTATTTCCGGCGCGCCCAGTATGAAGAAGCGATTCCATTATATGATGTGTTTATTTCCGATTATTCCCAGTATACCGAAGCCGCTCGCGCCAGGGTCCGCCTGGGTCTGGTCTATGAAATCACCGACCGTGAACCAACACTGACTTTAGCTCTCTACAAAAATGCCATTGATCGCTCTCAAGATGCCATGGTTCGCTATGAGGCCCAAATTCGCTACGCCGCTCTTCGCAACTTAAGAAAAATCAAAATAGCTCCCTCGGATAAGGAAGCGCGAGTGTTTTTAGAGAGCCCCGTCAGCTCAGATGCCCTGATCGATTTCAATACTAAAAAGTTGCTTTGGTTGGTTCGCCTGCGATCCCTCATCGTCGACCATGAATTTAAAAAGGCGTTATCCTATCTGGCTGCGATTCCCTTGGCCGGGATGGGGGCACGTGATGCAAAAGTCTTCGAGGAAGATGGGGCGGAGATAATTGTGGGAATGCTCTTTGAGGCCTACAAAAATGCCGATTACCCTATGGTCATCAAAACCTGGGAACTCTACAAGGATAAGTACATCAGAAAAGTCGCCTTTGATCCGGAAACTAATTTTCTCGCCGCTCAAAGTTACTTGATGATGGGATTAACTGAGGGGACGCAGGCAATCTATGACGATTTGGCCAAGCTAAAAGAGGCGCCAGAGAAGAGTTACCCTTACTGGGTTGAACGTTCAAGTGTTAAAACGGTCAATGAGTATCTTCTCGAGCTGAAAATCTCAATGTTGCTGAAAAATAAAGATTGGAAACAATTGGCAGAGGAAATCGAGAAATTGGCCCAGGCTTCGGGGCAGAATAATAAGAAGGTCCTTATGTATCGCGGTCTTGAGTCGTATGCCAGAAAGGACTATTCCGCGGCCATTAAGTGGCTGGAGCGTTTTTTTCTTGAGAAGAATCCAAGTGACATTCGCGGAGTAACTGAAGCCGCAGACCTCATGAAGATCTATACTGATTCGATCTATGAGTCGGGTGATTTAACCAAGTTTAGGAGTGTCGCAAAGGCCCTCCTAAATGACACCAAGATGTTCGGGACAAGTGACTTTTATGTGGAGAGTGTGAAGCAGAGAATTCACTATCTTTTAATTGAGTCGATTGCATCCCAGCGAAATTCCGACAATTCTGGTGAGGTAGATAAGCAAATCATGGCCGAAATTGGCCAGTTTCAGGAGAGCTTTAAAAAGTCTAGTTACAAGGGAAGGCTTGATTATTTGATGGCACTTTCCTTGCTAGGAGGCAATAGGGTAGATGAGGGTAGGGCCATTTTAAATGGGCTCCTTCAGGATGAAAGTGTCTCAGAGTATATAAAGGAGATGGCCCGCTCAGAACTATCGTTGCTTAAGATTAAGGAGAAAACGATCTAAATTCATCTTCCAGGATTGGAGGATGCAAATGACAGGAGGTCAAATGGATACAGTAAGAGTCGAACTTTTCGGTCAGGATCCCAAAGTGCAGAAGGCCATCTCAATGGCCAGGAATGTGTCGGTTACCAAGGCACCAGTTCTCATCATGGGTGAGAATGGAATTGGCAAGCGCACATTGGGGCGGTATGTGCATCAAAATTCCACACGTGCCACGCGCCCGTTGTGTCTTGTGGACTGCGCACAGTCACCGGAAGATGTGGAAAATGCGATTCTTGGTCATCGTGATGCCGAGTCCGGTAAGTTCAATCGCGGCATTCTCGAACAGGCCAATGGCGGCACCGTCATTTTCGCCAACATTGATTGTCTGACCGAAGATTTCCAAAAGAAACTTCATAAAATTCTAAATGAACTTCCTGACTACGACATCGACGTTCGACTCATTTCAACAACCACGAAGAATCTTTCAAAGTTGGTTGGTGCAGGTCGCTTCTATCGTGGTCTTTATAATCAATTGGCGTCCAACACTATCTCACTGATGCCTCTGCGTGATCGACCGAATGATCTCGAGCAGGTGGCCCGTTCTATCGTCAAAGAATTGGCAGGCGAGGAGAGAGTGATTAATCTTGATCAGAGTGCCATGGATAAAATTTTATCCCACTACTGGTCTTTTAATTTAGAAGAGCTTCGCGATGTGCTGGAAGAGTCAATCTCCGCCTTTGAGGGCGAGACCTTGTCAGAGCAGCATTTGAGCATCGGTGAGAAGCGTACTCAGATTGCCATTCAAGATGATGAAAGTGAAGGCATTCGTCTGATGTCGCTGAAAGATGCTGAGAAACTTCTGATTAAGAAGGCCCTGATTCACACCAGCGAAAACAGAACTCAAGCGGCCAAGATCCTCGGTGTTTCAATTCGTACTCTCAGAAATAAAATTAATGAGTACAGAAATGGTGGCAGCTCATATTTTGTAAATTTGAGGTGAGTGGATGGAGATAGAGGATAAGACACTCAAGGCCCTGGCAACGTCGCTCAATTTCCGACAGATGCGCCAAGATCTCCTGTCGGCAAATGTGGCCAACGCAGAAACGCCTGGCTACAAAGCAAAACGTTTGGAATTTGAAGCGGCACTTTCACGTGCCTTGGATGTGGATGGAGAAGAATCAATGGCAACGCAAGATGATCGTCATTACGATGTAGGCGGTGGTGGCTTCACCAATTTAGAGCCTGAAGTATTTGATGAGGCCAATGGAATCGTCACGGAAAATGGTAATAATGTGAATGTCGATCAGGAATTGGCGTTGATGGCTGAAAACAAAATTCTCTATGATGCCTCTATTCAACTCTTGAACAAAAAACTTGGGATGAAGAAGTATATCCTCGGCGCTGACTAGCACGAGGATGAAGGAATAAGAACATGGATTTTTTGACGGGTTTAAAAATAAGTAGTTCGGGGATGGCGGCGAACAAGAAGCGTATGGGGGCCATATCCTCCAATATCGCAAACGCTCAGACCACCCGAACTGCGGAAGGTGGACCTTATCGCAAAAAAGAAGTGGTTTTTGGCGCTGAGCCTGCGCGCGAGACATTTTCGGAAATGCTAGAAGGCGAGCTGGGTGAAAATGCCCAGACAGTCCAGGCGACCGAGGTGATCTCAACAGACAAGCCGCCGGTTCTGAAATATGAGCCAAATAATCCCGAGGCCAATGAGCAAGGCTATGTTGCCTACCCAGATATTAATATGATGGAAGAAATGGCCAACATGATTGCCACATCTCGGGCCTATGAAGCAAACTTAGCGGCCTTTAACACGACAAAGAGCATGGCTTTGAAATCGCTGGAAATTGGGAACAAGTGATCTTAAATAGGGGGATAGCATGAGTATTGAAACAGTGGGACGAATGAACAACATACTTGGAAATCATGCTGCTGGTTCGTGGACCAAAGAAGTTGACCTCAAATCAGTTGTACCCGAAGCCTTTGAGTTAAATGGAACTAAGAAAAGTAGCTTTATGGAAATGCTCTCGGATTCAGTGGCACAGGTCAATGGCCTTCAGCAAGAAGCCAATGTGGCGATTGAAAAACTTGTCACTGGTGAGAGCAAGAATCTCCAGGAAACTTTGTTGGCGGTGGAAAAGGCCGATATTGCCTTTAAAACCGTCAATCAGATAAGACTTAAGGTTATCGACGCATATAAAGAAATAATGAAGATGCAGGTATAATGCCTGATCATCGCCCATAAGGAGGGGCCCCGTGCAAGATTTTGTACGAAAAGTACTCCGAAATTTTAGTGACTTCTATGGGACTTTGAGCCCCGCCCGTCGTATTGGAATGATTCTTCTCGGAAGTTTCATTATCATAACTTTGGTGAGCATCATAACCTGGGCGGTACAGACCCGCTATGCCACGCTCTACGCGGACTTAAACAAGGAAGACGCTAAACAGTTGGGAGTTTTATTAGAGGAAAAAAAGATTCCTTATCAAACCAGCGAGGATGGAAAAACGATTAAAATTCCAGAAGAGATGGTGAATCGTTTTCGCATGCAGATCGCCACCATGGGCGTTAATTTTTCCGGCACTGTCGGGTACGAGGTCTTTGATAAGCAAGCTTTTGGAACTTCAAACTTTGTTCAGCGGGTGAATCGTCAACGGGCCTTGGAGGGTGAGATCACCAAAAGTATCCGCTATATCCAAGGGGTCAAGCGCGCCCGTGTGCATTTAACCATTCCAGAATCGAGTCCCTTTGTTTCTGATAAGCGCCCGCCTTCAGCTTCTGTCATCGTGGAGCTTGATAATGGAGTAAGTCTGACTCCTGCGGAAATCAAAGGAATTGGCTCACTGGTGTCCTCCTCCGTCGAGGGAATGAGATCGGAGCATGTGGTAATTTTAGATGGCCGTGGCAAAAAGCTCTCTGAAAATGTCGGCGATGCCATGACTCAGGAGACCGCCAATAAGATGGCGCTCGAGTCTAAAATGGGTCGCGAGTATGAAAAGCAAATTGAAGAAATCTTGGGCAGGGTTGTGGGTGATGGAAAAGTGGTCGCCAAAGTTGCCGTAAATTTGGATTTTACGGAATCTGTCTCAACCGAGACAAAATACGATGGCGAGAACTCCGCCGTGCTGTCCGAGGTGCAAAATACGCAAAGGATCAATGGCAGCCGGCCTTCGCCCCAGGGTATTCCCGGTGCCAGAAGCAATTTGCCGGGGGAAGATCCGCAGCCCGGTATTCCTGAAACGAAAAACAATGTCGATAAGGACATGAAGACCCGAAATTATAATGTTCCCACCAAAGTGACCAATTCCAAAACACCGACCGCCGGTGTGAAGAAAATCAGTGCTGCCGTCATGATCGATGGCCATCGCATCACTTCGGTTGACGGGAAAGGCAAGGTCGTTCTCGATGACCAAGGCCGCGCCGTCATGAAAGTTGAAAAGTGGAGTGAGGCCGATTTGGCCAATTTTAGTGCCATTGTCGCTTCGACCTTAGGTCTAAACGAAAAAAGAGGTGACAGTCTGGTCATAAAAAATATGGAATTTGCGCAGGAAGATCTGATGGCGTCAGAGGCCATGATGCGGGAGAAGGAAAATCGCGAGCTCATTCGCAATGTCGTGAAGTACCTTTCGATCGGCCTTGTGATCTCGTTATTTTTCTTCATTGTCGTAAGGCCATTTATTCAGTGGGTAACGGACAATACGGTCGAGTCTGTAGAGGACTTTCTGCCCCGAACCTTGGAAGAACTTGAAAAAGTTCAGGCCAATCAGAAGTTGCCTGGCCTAGAGGAGGCCTTGCCGCAGATTGAAGAGCGATTAAATCCAGAAAAGATTGAAGGCAATATGCTCCGTGAAAAAATCGTTTCATTAGTGGAAGCCAACCCGTCCAAGGCGGCCCAGATTATTCATGAAATGATTCACTCACAGGAATCGGATAAGCAGATCGCCTAGCGAAGGAGTACGAACATGGCAGTCAATGATGTAAGCCTAGACCCCGAAGTCGAATATTCCCTGATGTCGGGTCAGGAAAAGGCCGGCGTTCTCCTCTCTTCACTGGGGATGCAAACCAGTCAGCTGATTTTTACACATATGCGGGACAATGATGTGAAGCGGATGATTAACGTCATGTCCAATGTAAAAAAAGCGCCTATCTGGCTGGTCAAAAAGGTTTTGGCGGAATTCTACTCCATGCTGAACGAAGATGCCGATCTGTTGTTTGCCGAGAACAGAGGGCGTGACTTTATCATTAACGCTCTTGGGGAAGAGCGCGCCAAACAACTGCTCGGCCAAATCGTCGAAGTCGGTACCTCAAATACTTTGGAGTCTTTGGAACTTGTTGATACAAGAACCTTGGCAAACTTCCTGATTAACGAGCACCCCCAGACGATCGCCCTGATTGTGGCGCATCTTCCGCCTGAGAGGAAGGTCGATGTTCTCCGTCGCTTGCCGGAAGGCCTGCAGGCCGAGGTCGTTCTCAGAGTCGCGAACCTGGATTACGTGTCTCCGGAGCTGATCGCACAGCTTGATGATGTGTTGAAAACAGAACTCTCGACACTCGGTTCGATCGATACCAATCAGCTGGGCGGTGTGGAACCTATCGCCGATATGTTGAACTTGATGGACAAAAATACAGAGAAAAACATCATGGCCCGGGTGGAAGAAAAAGACCCAGAATTGGCTGAAGAGATCAGAAAACTCATGTTTGTCTTCGAAGATCTGGTGTTCGTCGACGATCGTGGTATTCAGTCACTCCTCAAGGAAGTGGATCAGCAGAAGCTGGTTATTGCAATGAAAACTGCGCCTGAAGAAATCAAGGCCAAGCTCTTTAAAAATATGTCGAATCGTGCGGCCCAGCTTCTCATGGAGGATTTGGAGGCCCTTGGACCTACCAAGTTGTCTGACGTTGAGAAGGCCCAGGCCGAAGTGGTTCAGAAGTGTAAGGAACTTGAAGGTCAAGGCAAAGCGATCATCTCCAGAGGCGGTGATGGGGATGCTCTGGTTTGATAAGGAAGAGGTTAGACAATTATGGCAAATCAATCATCTCCTTCTCGCACGGCCACTGTCACTGATGCCAAAGACTATGTCTTTAACAACTTTGATGGCGTGATTGCCGACAATGAGAAAATTGATAAGATGGAGTTCAAAGAGCTGGGCGGGCGGGAGAAATTTAGCACCCCGGAACATCAAAAAATTATTAAGCAGGAAAGACAATTATCCTCTGATTTGAAATTTCTGATTTCTCCTATTGTGAAACAGCATCGGGGTATGAATGACCAGGAGAAAACCGAACGGGATATCCATCTGGAAGAGCAGATCGAAAAACGCCTTTCAAAAATTCATGAGGAAGCATTCAACGCTGGATATCAGGAAGGTTTAACCCGAGGTCATAAGGATGCGGTAGAGGCAACCAGAAAGGAGGGCGTCACGCATCTGACAGCTCTCGATGAAATGATCACAAATGTCCTGACCACCGAGGCAGGCATCTTAAAAAAGCAAAAAACCGAAATTTACACACTGATTAGGACGCTTACGAAGTGGGTGATTCTGCGAGAGTTAAAAGATGATGGTCAGTACATCATGAGACTTTTAGAAAAATTAGTTTCTGAGATAGGTCAAAAAGATCACCTGCTGATCCAGGTTAATAAGAATGATTTTGAGCGGATGCCGGAAATCTTGGAAGCCGTAGAGACAAAAATTGGGAAGCTTTCCAATGTCCGCTATGAGTGTGATCAGGATGTGTCCGGTCCTGGAGTGATCTTGGAGTCCATCAACAGTATTGTGCGAGGAACGTTAGATGATCAACTCGCTAATCTGGACAAACTCTTTGAGAGCGTTGATGAGAGTGTGAATGACAAACCTTGACCTATCTTCCATTCATCGCTCATATGAATATTCACTTCCCTACACTAAAATAGGAAAGGTTCACGCCAATCGTGGCATGCTCTATGAAATTTCACTACCGAAGGCGGTTATTGGGAGTACGGTGGAATTTATCACGGAGTTCGGGGAACGATCTCTTGGGGAAGTGGTGGCCATTAACGGAAGCCGCTGTATGGCCATGCCCTATGACGAATTGGCGGGGATCAATTCGGAAACGCGGGTCGTGCTCAAGGGGCTTACCACCTTTGTTAAAATTTCTGAAAATATGCTTGGTCGGGTGGTGGATTTTCAGGGCAATCCGATCGATGGCAAAGGTCCCATCGCAGGACCTTTTGAGGTCCGAAGCATCTTTGGAAAGCCCATCCCCCCGTTAGACCGTCCAGTTATCCGTGAGCCTATGGACACTGGCGTGCATGCCATTAATGCCTTTATGACGGCCGGCAAAGGACAACGCTTGGCGATTCTCGCCGGTTCCGGTGTCGGCAAGTCGGTTCTGATGGGCATGATCGCGCGACATACCAAGGCCCAGGTTAATGTGATTGCGTTGGTGGGAGAACGAGGGCGAGAGGTTTTGGAGTTTATTGATAATGAATTAGGTGAGGAAGGTTTAAAGCGTTCGGTGGTTGTTGTGGCAACTTCTGATTTATCTCCGCTGATTCGGATTAAGGCGGCCTATACCGCCACCACGATGGCGGAATATTTTAGAGATCAAAATCTCGATGTTATGCTTATGATGGATTCCATCACCCGGTTTGCTATGGCGAATCGTGAAATTTCTCTCAGTAGCGGTGAACCTCCCGGACAAAAGGGTTACACTCCCAGCGTTTTTAGTAAACTTCCGAAGCTGATGGAGCGGGCGGGAACAAAAAAAGGCTCTGGCTCTATTACCGGTTTTTATACGGTCTTGGTCGAAGGTGGTGATATGGATGAGCCCATCACCGATGCCGTTCGTGCTATTTCAGATGGCCACATTCAGCTCAGTCGCCAGCTCGCATCCAGAAACCACTTCCCGGCCATCGACGTCCTGGCCTCTATTTCACGGGTCATGCCCAAAGTAACGACGGGAGAGCATCGGGTTGTTGCGTCCCATTTAAGGGACCTCCTGGCGGCCTATAAAGAAACTGAAGATTTGATTAATGTTGGCGCCTATGCCAAGGGCTCAAATGCAAAGGTCGATAAGGCCTTGGCCATTTATGATGATCTGTTGTCACTGCTCAAGCAGGATGTCGACAGTACTGAAGTTTTAACCATCGATGAGCTCTATGACCGTATGGTTGAGCTGGCCCGTAAGGCCGAGAAGTCCGTTAATCCTCATCTCTTTGACGATAAAAAAGAGGCACCATAGCGGTGAGAGTAAAGGAACGTGAATGGCCTATAAATTCAAACTTCAGGCCTTACTCAAAGTGCGAGAGTTTAAGGAAAATAATTTAAAGATTGAGCTAGGAAGAATTGTGCAAGACAGGGAAAGCACAAACGCCAGAATTGAGCAGATCAACAAAGATATTGATGAAGGCTATCGTGCTCAGAATGAATTGATGAATAATGATATTACAGGAAATGAGCTGCAGTTTTTCCCTTATTACCTGCGTGGGAAAAAAGATGATATGGAGCGAACGGTAAGAAAGCTTGCCGAGGTGGAAACGGCTTTGCAAAAGAAGTTGCAGGAATTGGCCGTGGCCCGTGGAGAAAGTAAGCTTTTAGAAAATATGCGGGCGAATGATTTTGAGAAATTCAAAAAAGATTTAGAAAAGAAGCAGCATGCTCAGGTTGAAGAACTCTTTATTATGCGTGCCGGGCGTGTTGAGAAAGGAGAGGAGTCATGAAAAAAATTATCTTAGCTCTATTGATCACAATGTTGAGCGTGACCTTGGCCGGAGCCATTGAGCAGAAAACGCCCCCCAACCCTGCAGTGACAGAAAAACGTGAATATACTCCCGCCGAATTTCACAAAGCTGTCTTGGAGGAAGTCGAGAAGGTGCTGGTGAAAACCAAGCAGGAAAAGTTTGTGGAAATTACAAAAGAACTCTTGAATAAGGAGCAAGAATTTAAGTTGCAGGCCTTGAGTCTTGAGAAAGAGCGGGAACAATTGAATTTGAATAAGCGAGAATTTGAAAAAAAAATACAGGCCTTCTATAGTATTCAGCAGAAACTGATTGGTTGCTTGGAATCTCAGGACAATTTAAAGGATAAGCGAGTTGATCATATGGTTGACGTTGTTTCGAATATGAAACCGGACAGCGCCGCTCAGTTGTTGTCGGCCCAAGAGGTCGATCTTGCCGTTTCTATTCTCGGAAAGCTGGAAGCGGTGAAAGTTTCCAAGATTTTTAACCTCATGGATAAGGAAATATCTGCCCGGCTTCAAAAACAATACCTTAATATGAAAAGATAGACACAATGCGTAACGTGGCAACAAATCTTTCACCCGATATCCTAGGACTCCTACTTCAGAGTAGCAGTGCGTCCCGCGCTAAGGCAGGACAGTCGACCTCGGGACTTGAGGCCCTCCTTGAAAATGGCGGGAATGAGGGTCAGGATCAGGCCACCGGTGAAGGTTTTGAGGACATTCTTTCGATGCTCACGTTTGGTCAAGGCGAGACTCCTCAAGTAAGTGAAGACATGGCGGCGGCCCCCAAGTCATCAGATGATGGTCTGTCAGAGCTGCTGGCGTCTCTCAATCTTCAACCAGCAAAAGTCCCGACACAGACACAGACACAAATAAATAGCTCTTCGCAGAACACCCAGAAAAATGCGAAATTTGCTGAACGTGAAATTCCGTCCGCCCCCCAAGCTCCTAACTTGGATTTGCAATCAATTCTTGCGAAGGCAAGGCCGAAGGTTGCCATGGCGAAGTCGGGACAGGCCGAGGCCGCCGTGAACCAGCTGACAGCTATGCCCACCGAAGAAGACGCCATGGAGATGAGTCTTTTCAAACGCGATGTGGAACAATCATCCATCGTGCCGGGTAAACTTACTCCGAAAACTAAAGGGCTTTTAACCGGTGGCGATTTTGTTGGTTTGAAGAATGGCTTCGAGCAAAACCAATTAGAGACAGTTGGTCAAAGTGCTCTGGACATGAAGAGGCCGATTCCCGCATCATATCAAGCTGAGCAAAGTAAAATGATGAATAACTTGGCCACAAAAAAGCAATCCGGAGTCGATGAAGGTTCTTCGCTCTTTACGAGCAAAGCTTCAGAACTGCCGTTGGCTTCGAGTGCCGTTTTTGAAAAAGAAGCGAATACCCAGCGCTTCGAGAATGCTCTGAAGACCGTGAATATGAAGGGACACGCAGATTTGAAGACCGGAGCTGGACCTGATACCAAAGTTCAGGACGTCATGGGAAAAATTAGTGATTATATCGTCCAGGCAAAATTTGATAAAAATAACTCCCTTGATGTCACTTTACGACACAATGAAATTGGACAATTCCAAATGAAGGTGAGTAAGGCCGCGAGTGGTTCCGGCCTTGATATTATGATTCGCCCGCATTCGACAGAGTCGCAGCGATTCTTCGCTGACAATCAGCAGTCTCTTGTAAAAGGGTTGGGTGAGTCTGGTCTTAAGATTGTTGACTTTAAGGTCAGCTCTCCGCTCTCAGGGAGTCAAGTCTTCAGTGAGAGCAAGCCAGATAATTCAAACAGTCAGTTCGCCGGGGCACGCCAAAATTCGCAAAATTTTCAATCGCCTTCAAACAACGATGAACAGCACGATAGCCAGCGGCGAAGACAGTTGTGGGAACAAGCAAGAGAGAGGTTAGAGACACAATATGCCTGAAATCGGACGGGCCAATTCTGAGACTCCCAATCCCTTCGCCGAGGTCGGTATGGCCCCTCGTCGTGCGGCATCCGGGAAGAATGACAACAGCGCCGTAGGCGATGAGCTGAATGCCATGGCCGGAAATAAAGTTCAGAAAGGCGTCAAGTTTGTTGACGGAAAAAAGCATAATCAGTTAGGTCAAAATGAGTTTATGAAATTGTTAACGGTTCAGCTGGCAAATCAGGACCCGATGAATCCGGTTGATCAGAAAAAACTGAGTGGTGATCTTGCTCAATTTTCACAGCTTGAGCAGCTCACCAACATGAATAGCAAGTTGGACAAGCTGGGAACCAACGCTTCCCCAGAGCTTAAATATTACGGTGCAAGTTTTCTTGGTAAGAAAGTTGCGACAAAAGGGACTACGATCGACTATAAGGGCGAGGGGAATCCCATCAGAATTCCATTTGAATTGCCCCAGGTTGGTAAGAATGTGATCGCGCGGATTTCGGATGAAAAAGGCCAAGTGATCGGAGAAATCCCGGCCCAAAATCTTCCGGCAGGACCTAATAATTTGACCTGGAGCGGGCAGGCCTTAGATGGGCAGGATGCTGGAAAAGGAATGTATAAAGTTTCCGTTCTCGCCTTTGACGAGATGGGAAATAAGATTGATGCGAAAACAAAAACAGAAGGCGTCGTAACGGGTGTGAATTTCGAAGATGGGGAAACGATTTTAGAAGTTGATTCCAATCGGAGAGTTTTTCTGAGAGATGTTGAAAGTTTCAGCCTCGGAGATGCCATTAAAATGCCTGTCAATAAGGCGATGGCCCAAAAATATGCCGGAGCAGAGGAGTCTGTGAAGCCATGAGTACGATTCGCCCAGACGTACCGCAGCTAAAGGCCTTGAAGGCCTATGGACAGGATGTCCCGAGTGCCGGCGTGAGCAGGATGCGGTCGCCGGCCTATGGGGCCGCTTCAGGTACGCCGGCGACTTCGCCTGAGGTGGCGCGCGAGAGTGGCAAAGAATTTAGATCGGCACTCCAGGAAATTTTGCAGGGGGAAGCCAATAATGTCGGAATGAAGCTATCCGGACATGCCGCCAAAAGAATGGAAGAACGACAGCTCGATATGGATACGAACGAATTTTTTAAATTGCGATCGGCACTTGATCAATTAAAGAAAAAAGGAGGCAACAACTCATTGGTGGTCACGAATAAGGCCGCCTATATAGTGGATGTGGGTAATGACACGATTGTTACGGCCATTGATAAGGAAAGCATGGCCGAGAATGTCTTTACCAAAATTGATTCGACACTTTTTATTAATTAACGCTGAGAAACGGCTGGTCCGCCTGGAAGCCTTTTCCTAAGATCTTTTGTATCTTGGGACTCAGCAAAGATGTCTAGGAGGGACAGTATGAGTATTTTACGCTCTTTTAACATTGGTGTTTCCGGTCTGCGCGCAGCTGGTAGTGGAATGGGAGTTATCGGTGATAACATCTCAAACGCAGGCACTAATGGTTTCAAGTCATCCCGCGCCGAATTTCAAGATGTCTTGGCAACTTCCCTAAAAGGAATTGACGGCGGTGACCAAATGGGTGCTGGCGTAAGACTTGCCCACATTAAACCTGTTATGTCTCAAGGTGACGTCACCCGTACCGAAAGTATTACTGACTTGGCCATCAATGGGAACGGTTTTTTTCTCGTCGATGCCGGTTTTGGTCGTGGCTACACCCGTGATGGTTCTTTGAACTTTGATAAAGATGGAAGATTGGTCACGGGCGATAGCTTTCCCGTTCTGGGTTTTGGTGCCGATGCCAAGGGCAAGATCACCAATAAAATAGAGCCGATAAAGTTGGGCAATACCACCATCAATGCCAAGGCGACTGAAGAAGTTGTTCTGAGCATGAATCTTGATTCTCGAGAAAATGTTGAAAAGTTTGATATCACGAATGCTGAGAAAACCGCCAACTACTCCAGTACCATGACCGTGTATGACAATATTGGTACCGCTCGTTTGATCACTCTTTATTACAATAAAGGTGAAAACAATGTGTGGGAATATCATGCTGTTGCCGATGGTAAAGATACCCAAGGCGGGAAAGAAGGTCAGTTGTACGAGATGGCCACCGGTAAATTGGTTTTCAATGATAAAGGACTTTTGCAGGAAGAGGTGGAAGGCAAGAATGCCTTTAACTTCAACAAAGGTGCCTCTCAAGGTCAGAAAATCAAATTCGACTGGGGTAAATCAATTAAAGAAGGCGGCGAAGGGATGGATGCTTCGACCCAGTTTGGTTCGAAATCCACAGTGGCCCGACATACGCAGAATGGTCATACCGCTGCGACTCTTACTTCTCTTTCATTCAATGACAGCGGTATTCTCACTGCGGTCTATGATAATGGGGAGAGCCGCGACATTGCCCAAATTGCCGTTGGAAAATTTGAAAACAATGAAGGGCTTTTTAAGGTGGGTAAAAACCTCTTTAAAGAAAGTAAACTCTCTGGCCAGGCCGCCATTGGAAAACCAGGCGAAGGTGGCCGCGGGGAAGTCCTTTCAAAATCCCTCGAACTTTCTAACGTGGACTTGGCCGCTGAGTTCGTGGCCATGATGGGTGCTCAGAGAAACTTCACCGCCAATGCGAAGACCTTAACGGCCGCGGATCAGATGCTGCAAGATGTTCTGGGAATTAAACGATAATAAGCGAGACTAGTTTCTAATGGAGGAGGCCCCAATTTTTGGGGCCTCTTTTTTATTTATTATCCGTCTCGGCCAATTGCAAGAACCGGACAAATATCAAAGGCCCGCATACATTCATCAATTTCCTGGGGATTGGTGGGCTGCTTAAAGACATAGGCGTAGCCGCCAATCTTGTTCATCACGAAGAAACGAGGTGCTTCCACGATGCACGCATCACAGGCAATACACTGGTCATCAACATAGAAGACTCCAGGTATATTGTCTGGCCCTCGATTGTTTTTGTCAGCCAAGTGGGAACCTCTGCCTAAGAGGCAAAATCGTTGCGGTACATTTTGACCTTAACACTGTCCTCGAGGGATTTGATTATATCTTGCCCGAGCTTACGTGAGACTTGGCCGTTTATTTTTTCGATCTCTTCTTCTTTTCGAATAGTATGGGTTTCCTTGTCTTTCGCCGTTAACTCGCTCTTTTTTACCGCAATGGTCGATAAGGTATCTGCGAAGACAAAAATCCCTTTCTCCCCCTCGCCGGAAAATACTTGCTGAACTTGGGCAGGGGTAAGTTTGATCTGACCTAGAGACCCGTCAAGGCGATTCACAATCACGTCCGAGAGATGAGTCAATTCATACTTTTTAATCAAGGCAGCCAATTCTGGAGATTTTTTGTTCGCCAAAAGATTTTTAACTTGCTGAGAAAGTGTCGCGATCAGTTGATCTAACTCTTTGGTTTTCTCTCCTTGCAAAAGTTCCCGTGCCAGTTCTTCTTGGTGTTCTTTTAGAAGGGCTTCTTTGCCAGCTCGATGAGCTTCCACCAGGATGATGTGGACCCCATAAGATGTTTTGATGGGTTCAGAAATCGTATTTGGTTTTAACTCAAAAGCGACTTTTTCAAATTCTGGAACCATCTGGCCGCGCTCAAACCAATCCAGGGCCCCACCTTTCCCCTTGCCTGAAGGATCTTCGGTCTTTTTGTCAGCTAATTTAGCAAAGTTTGCGAGGGTGAGTTCCTTTCTCAGGGCCGCCGCCTCTTTTTCAAGCTCTTCAATTTTTTTCTTGCTTCCTTGGGTGGTTAAAAGGATATGTCGGCCTTTAACGGCTTCAGCCAAATCGAGGGATTTTTTGCGAGAGCCAAAGAGATTCTTGATACGTTCCATATTCGTCGGCTGGGCCACAAATTTATCCACTTCACTCTTTGTCACATCGACAAATTTGGTCAGGTTACGTCTATTTAATTGAATTGCATCCAGCTTGGTGATTTCTGATTTGTACTTGATGATATCGGCGATGTAAGAGTCAGAGAGGGGGTAGGATGAGATAAGGTCTTGGGCATTTTGGGCCTTTATCTGATCAGTTATATCTTCTTCAAAATCCGCAGGAGTAATTCTGGCATTGGCCAAAATCGCTTTATATCGTTGGATATCAAACTCGCCGTTGGTTTTAAAATATTCCAACTCTTTTACCTTAGCTTTAATCTGCTCAGGAGCGGGTGTAATGCCCATGCGCTCGGCGAAATTGATAAATAGCCGCCGGCTCACCAACGACTTCATGGTGTTTTCCCTGATCCCAAAG
Organism: Bdellovibrionales bacterium GWA2_49_15; assembly: GCA_001769855.1. Lineage (GTDB taxonomy): Bacteria > Bdellovibrionota > Bacteriovoracia > Bacteriovoracales > Bacteriovoracaceae > GWA2-49-15. Next base: position 289,050 of record MEPP01000021.1, read on the forward strand.
TTCCGAATCTGCTCCTCGGTCAGGGCATTTCCTCCTGACATGTAATTGGAATAGAACTGCACCTGGCGCTCATATTCTTGCTGATACTCTCGGATTTTAATGGCATGTTTGCCAACCTTGGCAACCGTGTCCGGAGTGCCTTTCATGGAGTCATACCCGGTAAACATAAATGAAATAATAATCAGACCGATCAGGCCGGACACGAGAATACTGGAAGTTTTGTGTTGGAACGACTCTTTCATGAAATCCCTCAATTTTTGGAGTAAACAGGGGGAATTATCCCTTGGCCGGATTTAAGAGTAAAGTTTCCCTTGAACTTAATTTGGCCATGACTAGTCGAAAACATAAAGATTCGTTAACCTAAGATGGTATTGTTCGAAGGAGTCTCTTTGGCTTTGCATATTTTTCAAAATGAGGCCCAGCGCTATAAGGCCATTATTAACTGTGTCGTCTTGATTGCAGCACTTGTAGGTGTTTCGCAGCAGAGTGACACAGTAAGCCAGCAATCTGTCTTTGAAGAATTTTTGGCGGATACCTTGGCCCCTTTGCAGAAGGCGGTAAACTCCACTCACCACGCTGTGGTCACAGTCATTGAAGATTATGTGCTCAACATCAACGCTCGTCGTGACAATCGTCTTCTCACAGAGCGAATCGGCGAATTACATCAGAAATTATTTGCCATGACCGAGCTGGAGCTGGAAAACAAACGTTTAAAATCTCTTCTGGCGTTTGGCGAGGAAATGCAAATTGGGCGAGTCTTGGCGCAGATTGTGGCCTGGGATGCCAATAGCGATTTTAAAGTCATGCGTGTTAACAAAGGGCTCAACGACGGTGTCAAACTTCAGGCGACCGTTGTTACTGCGGGGGGACTCGTTGGTTATGTCTACCGTCTCTCCCAGCACTACTCGGATATTTTAACCATTCTTGATTCTAATAATCGCGTTGACGGAATTCTTCAAAGAACACGCTCCCATGGAATCGTAGAGGGAGTTTCGAAAGACAAATGCATGATGAAGTACGTGGCCAGAACCGAACCAGTTATTTTAAACGACATCATCCTAACCTCGGGATTGGGAAATATTTATCCCAAAGGGATTAAGGTGGGCGTCGTTTCCAGGATTGAACGAGAAAGTTATGGAATCACCCAGGCGATTGAGGTGACTCCGGCCGTTAACTTTAGCCAGCTGGAAGAGGTCATTATTTTAGTTGGCCCTGAAAATGAAACACGACATTTTGAGTGGGAGGCCCTCGATGCCGCCGGATCTGAAAAGTATAAGTAGGGGGAGTGATGAAAGTTCAGTTGAAAGATTTGATCCCTGCCATGATGTGGACAATTATGCTCCTTGTTTTGGTGGAAATTTTTGGCACCGCCCTCTTTCCGGTGATTGGCGGGTATAAGTATCGTTTGCCTTTTAATATCCTCATCATCCTCTTTCTGGGGTTCAAATTGGAAACGCCATTTTTGGGGCTACTGATTTTAACCATCCAATGTGTCCATGCTCTCTTTTCGGTTGAGGGGTGGGCCATGGGCACCCTGGCCGGAGTTTCAGTGTGCCTGATCATCAGCTACCTTCGCGAGCTGATTCACTTCAATACGATCTGGATGACCATGTTGATTACCCAGCTTTTCCAGATAATATGGTTTGGCATCGTCTTCGGTCTTTTTTATATGAAAAATAATGATATGAATTTTTTAGTAGGGAGATTCTATCGTTTCATTCCCGAAAGCATTGTGATTTCCCTCTTGTCACCATCGGTGTTTTATTTACTCGATCGCGTGTGGCATGCCAAAGATGAACGACTGCTGGATAGCTAGAGCAAGCCATGAGAGTAACTTATGTTTGGTGAAGAAGATCTAGTCAAATCCCATCGAGCGCGCGCCGAAATTATTGGCAATGTTTTGATGGTGGCATTTGGGTTGCTTCTGGCCAGGCTGTGGTACCTTCAAATTTTTCAAGGAAAAATATTTTATCAGTATTCATTGGAAAATCGCTTGCGCAAAGAGATTGTAAAAGCGCCCCGGGGAATGGTTTTTAGCCGCAACAATGAATTGTTAATTCACAACATGCCAAGTTTTGATGCCGTCATTATTCCTCAATACCTGACGAACAAACCAGAAGTGCTCATGAAGTTATCTCTTGTCTTAGACATGCCCGTGGATACTATTCGAGGGATTTTGCAAAAAAATTCCGGACAGGCCCGATATCGTCCCGTGGTGATAAAGAAAAATGTTTCACGCAAAGAGGTGGCGATTATCGAGACAGAATCGGCCAAAATGCCAGGAGTGTTCATCCAGCCCTTTATCAGCAGGGCCTATACAGATTTGGATATCGGCGGGCACCTTTATGGATATATTTCAGAAATTTCAACGGTCATGCTGCCCAAGCTACGCCGTAGGGATGAAGTTTTTTATAAGCTGGGTGATTTTATTGGACATGCAGGACTTGAGGAGCAGTTTGATACAGAGTTAAGAGGAGAGGATGGTCACCAGTATATGGAGGTCGATGCCTCCGGCAGGGTGAGACGCGCACTGGCCTCAACGATTTTTAAAGATATTGAAAATCGTGCCTCTAATCCCGGTTTGAATGTGCGGTTGACTATTGATCGTGACCTGCAAATTGCCGCCTATAAGGCGCTAGAAGGAAAAGTGGGTAGCGCCGTTGCGGTTGATGTTAACACCGGTGAGATTTTATCCATGGTTTCCAGGCCTTCGTATGATCCATCGCAATTTTCGACAGGTATCTCGACGAGCTATTGGGGCGAGCTGACCTCGGATGAAAATAATCCTCTACGTGATCGCGCCATTCAAGAGCATTATCCACCCGGTTCAACCTTCAAGACGTTGGTCTTGCTAGCTGCGCTTGAGGAAGGACTTATTGATGCCTCCACTGAGGTAAGTTGCCCCGGACATTTCAGTCTTGGAAAGCGGAAGTTTCACTGCTGGAAAAAAGGCGGACATGGGAAAGTCGATATGTATCGTGCCCTTCGTGAGTCCTGTGATGTTTTTTTCTATAGGATTGCCACCCGGCTGGACATTGATACCTTGGCCAAATATGCTTTTCTTTTTGGGTTAGGTCATAAAACCGGTATTTCGTTGCCCAGAGAAATTAGCGGCCTCGTCCCGACCAAGGAATGGAAAGCGAAGCGCAATGGAACGGAATGGCAGTTAGGGGAAACCCTAAGCTGTGCTATCGGACAATCATATGTATTGACGACTCCTCTTCAGATGGCGATGTTTTACGCTGCTATCGCCAATGGGGGGAAACTTTTTCGGCCTTATGTGATCAAGGAAATGTTTTCCAATACGGGAGAGATCGTTAAAAGAGGAAAGCCGGAAATCATGAGTCAGATCGAAGTTAAGCCTGAGACTTTTACCATCGTGCGGAAAGGTCTTTTTCAAGTCGTGAATTCCCCTGCCGGTACGGCATATTGGTCGAGGGGGCAGGGGATTCAAATGGCAGGAAAAACCGGAACCAGCCAGGTGGCCAGAATATCGGCAGAAAAGATCTACGCTAAATGCGAAGAGCGGGAATACAAATTGCGCCATCACGCTCTCTTTGCCGCTTTTGCCCCCCATGATGATCCAAAAATTGCCGTAGCGGTGATCGTTGAGCATGGTTGTCATGGATCGACCGCAGCAGCACCGGTGGCCCGGGACATTATTACGACTTACATTGAAAAATATTATCCCGATCTACGGCATCAAATTATGATTGCTGAAAAAATCATTTCACCAAAGGCAAATCGTGCGGCCATACCTGTTGCACCCGCCGCGGGCATGGATACGAGTAATAGGATAAAAAATCTATCAGATGATGAGGAATAAGAGATGAATTTTACCGGATTCGTGAGTTCGTTGCGTCGATATGATTTCAGCTTTTTTGGAATTAGCGCGGTGATCTTCTTAATAGGGGTGATTAATTTATATTCTGCAACCCATACTACCCCGCACGCAGAGGTCAGTTCTCTCTTTCGGGCGCAGATTGGATGGTACTTTGTTTCTCTTGTAATCGGAATTTCGGTCAGTTTTATTCAACCAAAAAACTTTTATCGCCTGGCCTATTTCCTTTACCTTGGCTCCATCCTGTTTCTCATTTTAACTTTGGTCATGGGGCAAATCGGAATGGGGGCGCGTCGTTGGTTAGCTTTTGGGGCCCTGCGCTTTCAGCCTTCAGAACTGATGAAATTATTTGTAGTTTTAGGTCTGGCACGATTTTTCGCCAAGGAAAATCCGGATCGAGAATTAGGTCTCAAAGAACTTATTATCCCCGCCTTGTTGACTCTTGTCCCGGTTATTCTTATCATGGCCCAGCCAGATTTGGGGACGGCGCTGTTACTCCTGTTAGTCTCATTTTCCGTTTGTTTTTATAGGAAGCTGAAACTTAAGACCTTACTTATCTTGGCCATCTTAGGCCTGCTCATTTCGGGAGGCATGTATAAATTTGGCCTCAGAGATTATCAAAAGAAAAGGATAACCACTTTTATTGATCCGGAAACTGACGTGAAAGGTTCCGGATATAATGCCGTTCAATCAAAAATCGCCATTGGGTCCGGGCAATTTTTTGGTAAAGGGTTTAATAAATCTTCGCAGGCATCTTTTAATTATCTGCCGGAGAACCACACCGATTTTGCCTTTTCGGTTTTTAATGAGGAGCATGGTTTTTTCGGTGCCTTGATCTTGATTTCATTTTATGTGATCTTGTTCTACCGCTTTCTATGGCTGGCTTCGAATGTTACCCGCATTTTTGAATCCGTGGTTGCCATAGGACTGATGTCCATTCTCTTCTGGCACACCTTCATCAACATGGGGATGGTTATGGGCATCTTGCCCATTGTGGGTGTTCCTCTTCCTTATGTCTCCTACGGCGGCACCAGTCTTCTTACCTTCGGCATTGCCTGTGGAATCGTCACTTCCATTTCCAACGCGCGGAACCTTTTCTAGGCACCCGGCTTGCACATCTCTTCTGAGAATGATGTTAAATGGTGGTAACTAAAGGAATTTCCATGTCCGGACTGTCTAAAAATTTGACAATCGCCTTATTTCTGCTTTTTGTTCTTTCAATTCGCACTGTCATTGCTGGGGACTGTCGGCCACAGGATTCTTTGCAGTTCAGCGAGAAGGTATTCTGCACAGTTCGCTCTGAATTATGGCTGATCGGTGCCACATCCTCGTTCAATAATCACCACGACGTTGTCCAAAATACCACCAATAATTATCCTGAAGAACTCACCCGACCTCTTGGAAATGCCCTGTGGCCGCCCCATGAGTACCGAGGCGATCGAAGCCGGCCTTGATTGACCTCCGGGATTCACTCTGTCATAATTAGTCTCAATGTCAGACTAACCGGAATGTGATAGAGTCAAAATGAAAAATGTGGCAAGTATTGGGGGACTCCTTAAAAAGATATATCGAGTCTATTCCCAGAAATTATTGATGCTTTTGGAGGCGAAGGGGTTCACTGATCTGCGGCCCTCCTTCTTGGAAGTCCTGAAGTTCATCAGCGACAGCGACGGACCTAGTATTCGGATCATTGGGGAGGCCTTGGGTTTGAAGAAGCAGACCATGACGAGCCATCTCAACGAACTGGAGAAGCGTGGGTATATTGTGAGAAAGCAAAACGAAGTCGATCGACGAGAGCAAAATGTATTTTTGACCGAGTATGGGCAAAAATTTAAATTTGCCCTCGGTCAATGTATGGAAGTGGTGGAAAAGCAGTACATTGATACAGTCGGTTTTGTTGAGTTAGAGAGAATAGATCTGCAACTTCAAAAATTTTATCAGAAGATTAAGCCGACTTCGTGAGAGTATTTTTTTGCAATTCTGCAGTTTGATGTCCCGGCCAAAACTGATGGCCGCCGCTGATATTATTAATATTAAAGAAACCTCTCTTGATCAACTGTTCGCAGGCCAGAATGGAGTTTAGCCCATCCTCAGAAATAACCAGGATTGGAGTGATGCGGCTGGGGATTTCGCCGGCCCGTTTTTCCAGAGAAAGAAAAGGAATATGGATCGCCCCTTCAATCCGTTTGGGGAGTTTATAATCAGCGCTCGAAACATCGACAATTATAAAATCCATATCCTGATTTTGGAAAATCTCATAGGCCTTGGCGGGAGATAAATCGTTATAGGGTTTTCCATACAGAATCATATTGTCATCGACATCCTCACCATTTTTTACTCGAATCAAATGGTTGCGTTGGAGAGCGATTGAAAAATCCAGTTTCTCATCGATGCGAGAAATGTTTTTTTCAATATTGCCCAGCCTGGCATTGATTAAATCCAACATCTGAAAAACTTTTAAATCCATGAAAGAATCTCCTGGCACGGGCCTGCCAAAGGTGACTATTCTATTGTAAGGACGGATGCAGGCAGTTAAAAGACTGGGTAAAAGCTGCCAAAATCAATGCTGGCGGTGATTATGCCGGTCAAAAAGGCAGAAGTGAAGAAAAGCACGCCTTCGTACAGCCCTGTTCCGACGCCTGGTCCTTCATGATAGAGCATTTCCATCGAACTTGTGGCATTGATCCCAACGCCGTGGACTGGAGCAATGGCCCCAGATTCATCTTTGAGCTGATAAATGAGGGATAGCCCTTGCTTAAAGAGCGGGAAGACAATGGCCGACAAAATTATTTTGAGTAGAAATTGAATCGAATAACTTTTTAAATCAACTAAATCATGTTCGAGCGAGTTGGTGACAAGCAGAGTCCAACCCCAAATAAAACCGGTATAGGAAAAGGCCACCGCAATATTTTTTTGGGCCAGTAATTTGTGGAAGGGAAGTTTTGAGATGAGATCAAAACCCTTCATGGCGATTCCAGTGATGGCCATGGCGAAAAGCCAAAGGATGCTCAACATGATGAGGGATTCTTTGCTGATGCTTAAAATGGCTTTGGCCAAATAGGCCATGGCAAGAGAGTTAGCGAAGCAGATGATGCCGTAACTTAAGTTTTTACGTTTCAAAACCTCATCAGAATATTCGTATGAACCAAGAACGATGGATTCGAGAACGTACAGGGAGCCAAGGTAGAGCGCGAAGACGACAATGGTTGACAGGAGCAGGTCATAGATCGCCATGCCAAGGCCATTCCCAAGATAGAAGTGAAAGCCTGAAAGAATAATCCCAACGCCCAGAATTCGAGAGAAAAGGTGCAAGGTATCTGCGGGATTTTTTGACGGATAAAAGGTTCTGAAAAGTTGCTTGCGTGCGGACGGGTAAAAGACAATATGTAAATATTTGTAAAAGATCAGGGTGAGGCAAATCAGGATGGCAAAAACAATGCGTATGATAAGTTTATCAAAGAGTTCATTCATAGGGATCTACTCCACGACGGTAGCCAGTAAAATTTTTTCGAATATTCTTTTATGGTGGTTCGTTGGTATTTCCCGGGAACGATATGCTCCGGCCAGTTTGTGGCGATGACGGTACCCTGCGGTCCAAATTCATTGTTCGGACCATAGAAGGGGATCTCATTATCAACATGGCTTTTGAGTTTGATGTAAAATTCATAGGTGGGGCGCCACTGGCCCCATCCCAGCTCATTCGGAAAGGCACGGTAGGCATGAAAAAAAGTCCATATTTTTTGACCGTCGGATAGTGATTCCCAGGTGCCAAATGACGGGTCACCGATAAAAATTGCCCCAGGAGGTGAGGGAGTTAAATTTTCACTGTTGGCGTGGTCATTTCTTTGAAAGATGGCCAGTCCGAGGTAGCTTTGCATGGTTCGCCAGTAAGCCTTATTGGTTCTGACGACGTGGATCTCGGATCTTTTAAAAGCATGAAAGGCGAGTAATTTTACATAATAAGTTTTGATGAATAGTCCGGTATAAAAAGCATCAACGACAATGAGTGAGAGGGGAGAGCCGATGAACATTCCGGGCAGCACCTGCTCATTTTGGACATAAGCTATATTTTGTTGGATGGGGGCCAGGCTTTTAGATAGACCTAAAAATATTAGAATCAAGATGAGATAGTACGTAAATTTTTTCATATTATCTTACAATGATATATGGCGTGCTAGCTGCCAGCAAGCAGTAGGATCTTTGTTTGTAATGCATGGGGCAATTGATTAATCTCACAGTGCAGTCTGTTCACCGCATGGGACTTGCTAAATTTTTGAAAGAGGTCTGTCGCCTCCTCAATATTAAAGTAGCTTTTCGCTTTTTGACCGGTCAGTTTGCGCACAACCTTCATCTTATATTGTTTTTGCGATTGTGATTCGCTGTAATATTTGGAGAGGCGCCCGCTGGACGAGCAACGAATAAAATCCACATTTTCTTTTGTGAGAAATTGCTGAAGTTTTTCTAAATTTGCCAGCTGCTGATCGTTGAATGATTCGTAAATTTTTGGGGGGATATTATTTTTGACAATGGCGGTGGCATGGGGATTTCTGCTGTTGCGTAGAATTTTCATGAGGTAGTGATCATCATGTTCCACATATTGTTCAATATCTGATGGGATGGCATATTCGCCCGGAGAAGTTTTGAAATACTTTAGAAGCAGCTGCTCCAAGCAGACCGAACGATAATGAAAATACACCATCACAAACATATGATAGCGGCTCAATAAAAAGTCATCAAAGGTGACCACGGCCCTTTCGGAAATACCCAAGAAAGCGCTGCTTGCATCAATGCATATCTCTAAGTTATCAAGCAACCAATCAAGATCAAAATTTCCATAGCTGACACCGCAGAAGTAGCTGTCGCGAAGCAGGTAATCCATTCGATCACAGTCTAATTCACTGCTAATAAGTTGGTGCAGCAGGGGGAAATAATTAATACCTTCCAAGGTAAAATATTCCGGTCTGGTCGTTTGCCCGACTATCAAATCAGCGACACATCGTCGGTCAACACCATAGATCTCTTCGACCTGCTTAAATGATTCTGCCAGTGAGCTGTCTGCGATACTTTTAATCGTGTAATCTTCATGAGTGGCCTGGCGATCCGAAAGCAGGTCTTTGCCATGCAGAAATTCTTGCGGAATTTTCAGGGCGGACAATTGGGGCATCACACTTTCGGTAGAATGACTGAGAGGGGCATGTCCGACGTCGTGCAGGAGGCACGCCAGCTTGAAGGTTTCACGCAAGCGTTGAATCTCATGATTGGGATGGCCGTTCACTTGCTCAAATAATTTATTGAAGGCCCGTTCGCCAACGGACATCACACCAATTGAATGAATGAAACGGGTGTGAGTCGCGCCAGGAAAGATGTACTCTGAGAGTCCCAACTGTTTTATGTTTCGCAGTCGCTGGAAAAACTCTGCTCGGATTATAGGAACTTCCTGATCCAAGATATGAATATTGCCATGAACGGGGTCGCGAATTTCCATTACAGATCGTCTTCGCTTGCACCGCGAGCATAGAGCTCGTCCTCGTCGAGATCATCTTCCTTGCTTTCAGACTCGTCTTCGGGCTTGTCGAAGGTATCGGAGTATCCCCAGCCATAGGAACGCTGGTTCTCAGGTGTTTCTTCGTGGTCCTCGTCGGGGTTATATTCTTCAAGCTGACTATTCGCTTCTCGGCGTTTAGCGCCAAAATTGCCTTCTTCATCTTCTTCTACATCATCGAGGACCTCTTCATCTTCATCCCCTAGATGTTCAAAATCATCCAACTCTTTGTCGGCAAAATCTTTCTCATATTTATCATTGTCACTGTCCGCGTCGAAGTCCTCTTCTAACTGTCGCTCCTCCTCTTCAGACATGTCCACACTGCCTTTGGCCGCTTTATATTTCTTGATGGCCTCTTCTCGTGTTACGAGTTTGGCTTTTTTCCCAACATTGGGCGTCGGGGCGACTTTAGCGCCAGTTTTTTTAATCTCGGCTGCTTTGGTTTTTACTTCCTTTTCCTTGCCCTTCTTGGCCACAGCTTTCTTGCTTGGGGCAGGACTCTTGCTGGCACTCGATTTTGAAGTTTTCGCGGCGGTTTTTTTGGCGATAACCTTCACGGCCTTTTTGGTGTCTTTTTTAGCTTCTTTCTTAACTTCTTTTTTTGCACCTTTTGATTTCCCTGCCGTCTTTGAGGCTGCGGGTTTTTTACTTTTTGTGGCCATAATTCAAAATCCTTGTTGATAAAAATACCAGTTAAAGAATCTGCGCGACATTATACGCTGGCGTATTGTGGGACACAAGAGTTCAGAGCACAAGACCAACTTGGATGATTAATATTCAAAAGTTGGAAAAAGCGAAAGCTGCGTTGTGTCGAGGGAGTTTTTTGAGTTTGGCCCATCACTGCCATAGATAGAGGTTGCATTAACTCCCCCCCCCATAGAGCCCGAATTTTCAAGATAGGCCGAAAAATTGCTATTAAAGTAGCCTTGATTGGAAAGCAGGTTACTGATGCTAACGAACTTTACGGAGTAATAATTTCGTTTGGCAATAACTTCTGAATCTCCGGAAAACGGATGTTTAATTTCCCCTGTACTTTCCTCGGCTCCTTGCCGGGCCCCTGGCATAAAACCTGTCATGAAGATACCCGGAGTTCCTGATGCCGTATTTTCTACGGTTCCCCCATCGGGCAGCACAAACTGTGAAGTAAGATATTTATCCCCACCATTAAGGGTGATTCTATTAAAGTACGTTAAAAAAGTTTCGTTAATGGGAACTATCCCGCAGCGCTTGCCTGTAGGTTGGCTCTGGAAAAAATAGGCAAATTTGCTGGCCATTGGAATTTTGGCACAGGTGGGATCAGCGGGGTCTGCTGCTGCTGCGGTGAGAATGTTACGATGGGAACTCACGTCTGGGGTTATGCCATCGGGATAAATGAGGTTGGCTGCTTCTGTCAATCCGGCGCCATCATCGTAATCGTTGGCACCGGCCGTGGGCGTGTCTCGAATCCACTTGGCTACATTTTCAAAACCTTTTAGGTAGGTGACGACAGCCGATGCGCTGTTATCAATATGATTGCCGATCATGGTTAACAGGTCTATGGATGACGGAAAGAGAGTCCCTGCACCGATAAGAGGGGCGTAGAGTTGGTAATTGACGTAGGGAATGGCCAGGTCGTTCTCAACATTGCCAACCACAACACTTGGTCCTTCAAATGAGGAGCTTCCGGTTGGATAATAGGCGGGGATGAGATAGTTCATGGCTTCATATTTGGTCGGTCGTCTTATTTTGAGGATTCCCTTGGCCACATCAGTGGCCGAAGGGCCTGTGACCGGATTCATGTCCAGTTGTGAAAAAAAGGCCTTAAACTGATCTTGCTGATAGAGTCCTTTTGCATCGTCTGCGGGGAAATCAGTCCCATCCCCGGCCTGAAAAGGTCTGCAATCACCAGTAATGGGTTTTAAGAGGATAAGGGGCAATGGCCCTGATTCATGCTTGGGCATATCCGCCCCCGGCAAATAGTCGTAAACCAAATTTGGAATGGCGAAGGCCGCGGATTGACCTGCAACGGGAGTTCCCCCAATTGTACGACCGGTATCGGTGACATAAAAGTCGAGCGTCGCCGGAATTGGTTTTCCTTTTGCAAAGCCTGCACTCAACGTACCAGGATCAAGCCCCACAGCTTCATGGACTGTCCTATAAGGGCTTTCCCCTCGCGGGTATACAGAAGAAACATCCGTTTTAAAGTTCCGAGGCCCAATTCGTCCTCCCATAGGTTTTGCCGCAGCATATGCCGTGAGAGTGATGCCATCGTTCTTTTCAAAAGGGTAAAAGAGCCCAATGAATTTGGCTTCGCCTTTAACGGCATAATAGGTAACGATATTGGGATTTTTCACAAATCCCACAGGAAGTCCCGGAACGGGAATGGCCGTCTTGGAACCAATACACTCACCTTCAGATCTGACCTCCGCGAGTTCTCCGACTGTGGAGACGAAGGCCGTGAAGAAGATGGCATAATTCATCGGGAACATCTGAAGATCCACATAGTGTTTGGTTAAGGCCGTCGAGCCTCCCTCAGGTGGCGGGTATTCTGTCGCTGGAATAAGATAGCCACTCAAAGTGTCAGCGCCAAATGTACTTGATTTCGGCGGCAGCTCATGAAGCTTAAAAGTGCCTTTTAAATCTTGGTGATTGGGACTATCGCCCCCATCGAGATTTCTCCAGGCGGAGTAAAAGGCCTTGAGCGGTCTTTCATTTAAAGCCGAGCCGTCTTGCAGGGTGGTGCCGGGACTTGCCGAGCAGCCATCAAAGCAGATGGAGGGTATGGGAGGGCGATTGATCAGCATTTCAAGATTGCGGATTCTGAAGGCCAATTCCATGGCCTTCGGCCATACCCCGGTTCGATCGGCGGCAATGGAAAAACCCTGATTGGCGACACCGTCTTGTCCCCCTCCGGGACCAAAGGTCCAAATCATCCCCGTACCAAAGTTGAGATCAGTACGGCGGGAACAGTCTTTGGCCTTTTCGGCAACTACAGTATTGAGAAACTCTTCCGTTTTTTCACTGATAGAAGGAAGTCCCACGGTATTGAAGCGGGGAATTCCAGGAACGTTGGCCCTGGCGCAGATATTGACACTGCTGCCTGGGTGGATACAAATGGTGGGGATATTAAATGGGTCGTAGGCCTCTTTGTGGTAGCCTAAGTTTGGTACTGCACCTCCGCCTCGGTTCGGTTCAAAGGATTTCGCGCGGAATCGGGTCATGCCTGTGCCACCGTTGGCCCCCTCATCGAGGACCGCAGGATTTCCTAGCTGACCTAAAACGTAATATTTAAACAACCACTCCTTGTAGTTGTTTCGCATTTCCCAATTCACGTAGGCGATTTGAGTTAAGAGTCGTGCTTGGCTTGCGGCCCCAGAATAGGCTGCGGCATCCACGGCGTTTTGCAGATTGATTTTGGCCCGCACAAACAGTCCCACGTTAATGATGAAGGCAATGAGACAAATAATAATAATCAGCGTCACCCCCATGAACATGGACAGCTGACCCGCCTGGGCTGCTCTTGCTGCCAAAAAACCTGGGAGTAAACGAATTTTGCGAAGTTTTTGCATCATGCTTTATGGGGAAAAAATTGCTTAGTGGCTTAATGCTACTGGAGCCATTCGTTGTGGTCAAATTGAAGTCATCATCACCGGCGATACCTGATTGAATTTCAAGGTATAGTTCGAGTTACGTATTGGCACCCATTTTGAAGTCATAGGAGAGAGGCCATGGTAGGCCCGGTGCCAAGGCCAGCAGGACGTTGGATGAAATCGGGTAATCCCTCCCACGAAAACTTTTCAATCATTTCCCGCTTTTTCCTACCTTTAACCTCGGGCCCCGAAGGGGGCCTGGCGGCCTATCTACGGTGAACGGGCAATTTTAGACCCGTATTATGACGTAATCATCGACCTTATAATAAATAGGCAATGGAGACTGAAAAAAGTGAAAGCTAACCATAAAGACCCCCAGATACATCCCATGATCGAGTTACGAACCTACAAAGTGAAAAATTCGGCCTTGGATTTTTACTGTCCTTTGTGCCGCATGGAGCGCCAGGTCTCTTGCCGGGTCGGTCTTTCCCCCCTGAATTATGTCCAAATTACAATGGTGTCATTTGTTTTGGTCACCCTAACTTTTTCCAGAATGGAAGCCATTGCCTTGGTATGGCCTTTTTTAGTCTGGGCCAGCTTTGAAATTGCTCGACGCTTGCTTTTTAAGAGAGATGTACCTTGTCCTCATTGCGGTTTTGATGCGACATGGTATAAAAGGGACGTCAAGATGGCCCGCAAACTCGTGGCTGAATTCTGGGAAAAGAAAAAATCTCCTTCTCCGCCGACTAAAATTTCACACCCAAATAAGTAGAAACAGTTATTTCAGTGGGTTATCTTCCAAGTAGGCTTCGGATTATTGCACAACTATTGTCCGACAAGAAAACTTCAGATTGTAAAAGAAAAATGTCTGGGGCATGATTTGTCATCCATTGGAGGAATTATTATGAGCGTGAATAAAGTCATCTTATTAGGTCGTCTGGGACAAGATCCAGAATTGAAATACACCCCAAATGGTTCTGCGGTGTGTAGCTTTTCTTTGGCCACTTCAGAAAATTGGGTGGACAAGGGTGGGCAAAAACAAGAGCGAACCGAGTGGCACCGAATTGTGGTGTGGGGCAAACTCGGAGAGTTATGCAATCAATATTTGGCCAAAGGCCGTCAGTGTTTTCTTGAAGGACGTATTCAAACGCGTTCATGGGACGACAAGGAAGGACAGAAGCGCTACATGACAGAGATAAATGCGACCACCGTGCAATTTCTTGGTGCAAACAGCGAACGCGGGGCCCAAACATCTGCCTCTGATCGACCAAATCAGCGCCCTGAGGGAAAGCGTGATGACTCTAATTCTACCAACAACGGCCCTGCGGCCAACAATGGCGGTGGAGTGCTTGATAGGGATTATCAGATGAATCCAGATGCAACCTTTACCGCTGATGACATCCCGTTTTAGTCGGGTTTAAGGTCCAATGTACCATATTATAAGGGCCCAAAAGGGCCCTTTTTTTTTATGGCCGGCCTGGGTTTCTGCCGAAAAGCAATTTGTAGTGGTTTAAGTAATCGGTAGGAACACGTGAGTTATTTTTCTATTCCTTTTGAGTTTGTCGTGATGGGGTCAAAGATGCTCTTTGACCTGTATGTGAATTCATCCACCCATGATGTGCGTGAGCATTTTGTGCGCATTTTTCCGAAGGGCCAAGTCTTAACAGCTTATGATCTTGATATTTTTCGCCAAAAATATCATCAACTCTATGTTTCAGAGACGCAACGCGATTTATATTTGGCGAGTCTCTCGTCCAATACAAATCTTACGGAAACTAAAAAAACTGAAGTGATCAAAGAGTCAGCAATCAAATATCTATCCACTCTTTTTGATGCAAAAAAACAATTTACGACTGAGCTCCTGCACGACACGATTAGTGGTTGCCGCGAATCTATTGAGTCGATGGTGCATGTAATCAAAGGGAAAGACATTAGTGATGTGCAAAAATTGATTGGAGATTTAAGTTTTCACGATTTTTATACCTATGATCATTCGATTAATGTGGCGATGTATTCCATGGCCCTTTTTCAGGCGGCCAAGGGAAATGCCTCCAAAGCGGAAATTGTCACTGCCGGTCTTGGTGGCTTACTCCACGATCTGGGCAAGCTCAAAATCTCAACTCAGATCATCAATAATCCAGATAAATTATCTGATAAAGATTTTTTAATTATTAAAAACCATCCCAGGCTTGGAAAAGAATTATTTGAAAAAAATAAACTGGCCATGAGCGGGATTGATTTGGGTACCATTGAAAGAATCATCTTTGAACACCATGAAAATTTCAATGGCACAGGTTATCCAAATCAACTCGAAGGCGAGAACATTCATCTGATGGCGCGCGTGACGGCGATTGCCGATTTCTTTGATGCGATCACGACGAAGCGTTCTTATCACGAAGTTTTGAGTACGGAGGATGCTTTGGCCATTATGGCCAATTCAGCCAGTAAGAAAATTGACCCGGTCTTGTTTACGATGTTTACCACCCGAGTGAAAAATCTTGTTCTCAACGGTAAAAATCATTTTTGCGTGAAAGATGACTTCGATCCTTGTCAGCCTCATCGCGTGCTTCCTGTTGAAAAAATTCCACCCAGCAAGCAGGAACATAATCTATTTGAAAAAGAGAATAAATTCGGCTCAGTCAAAGCTGATGGCGATGTCGCCAAGAAAAAAGCTGCTTAAATCTATCTTACTTTTTGTCGGTCTTAGTATCGGTGGCCTTTGCTGCGGGAGCAGTGGATTCTGTGGCTTTGGCATCTTTGGCTGCAGCAGGCGCGTCAGCTTTTTTAGCGTCTGAGCTGAGAGGACGAGTAACGGGCGCTTCAGTATCCAGAATTGACTTGGAGGTATAATTCGACTGCAACCGTGCTAAAAAAAGAGAATTGATAAGAAAGAGCGTCGCTAAGACGGCCGTGATTTTACCCAGAATATTCCCGCGCTGAGAGCCAGACAAGACAGCATCTGAAGCACCGCCTCCCATGAGACCTACCTCAGCACCTTTTCCAAACTGAAGTAATACACAGAGAATCAGCAGAATTGAGATAGAAGCCTGTAAAACCATCAACATTGTTATCATATTTTTTCCTTAAGCCTGTGAGTCATTTTGAGATTTTGATATTTAGCTGCACAGTAATAATTGAAAGTGCGGCACTTTGGCAAGTATTGCGCACCGCCACTTTTAGTGCACGCCAAATTTTAAAGCATTAATGCCTACCAATGAACCTTCCTCAATGTATTCAAGGCTAGCTCCGCCTCCGGTGGACACATGACCAATTTTCTTTTCGACGCCTGATTGTTTGACCGCGCTCACTGAATCTCCACCGCCAACCAAAGTGAAGGCATTGGAAAGTTCAGATAAGATTTGGGCAACGGCAAAGGTACCAGAAGCAAAATTAGAGTTTTCAAAGTATCCCATCGGGCCATTCCACAGAACCGTTTTGCAATTCTTCAAGGTTTCCTTGAATTTTTTCAAAGTGTTTGGGCCGATGTCTAGGCCAATTAAATTGTCTGGAATTTCTGCCGTACTAACTGGAATAGGTTTGCCTTCTAGAGAGTCACTGACGATATGGTCGATCGGGAGCATAATTTTCTGACCGGTAGGGAGCTGTAAAATGCTCTTGGCCAATTTGACGTCTTCTGCGGAACAAAGCGATTTACCAATATTAACCCCTTTCGCCGCCAGGAAAGGGTAGGCCATGGCCCCGCCAATCAAAAGTTGGTCCACTTCACTGAGAATGTTTTCAATAATTTTGATTTTGTCAGAAACTTTTGCCCCACCCATGATGGCGACAAAAGGATGCTGGGGCTTATGAACGATTTTATCGAGTGCTTCAATTTCACGACGGAGCAGAAGTCCACCAAGGGCCTTGTTTTTAAAATGCTGAACAACTCCGTAGGTGGATGCATGTTTCCTGTGGGCCGTCCCAAAAGCGTCATTGACGAAATACTCTGCGTAACTCGCGAGGGTTTTTGCAAAAGCCGGATCGTTGGCCTCTTCTTCCTTTTGAAAGCGCAAATTTTCCAGCAGAATCAAACGAGGATGGCTTAGGGTTAAAAGTGTTTTTATGCCAGCATCAACAGCTGATTCAGTAAGAACAACCTCCTCCTCCAGTTTTTGCGCCAGATAGGTGGCCACTGGCAAAAGAGAGTATTTTTTTTCAGGTCCCTTTGGACGACCGAGATGACTCATCATGATGAGTTTTTTCACGCCCATCTTAATAAGAAGGTTAATCGTCGACAGGGCTTCATCAATCCGAGTTGTATCGGTGATTTTGCTTGAGTCTGCTTTGTCGAGGGGAACATTGAAATCAAAACGTGCTAAGACCGTTTTGCCTTTCAGATCAACTTCGTCAATAAATTTAATCGCCATTACAACTTTGCTCCAATAAAGGCCGCCAAATCAAGAACGCGGTTCGAGAATCCAATTTCATTGTCATACCAAGCAACCACTTTGGCCGTGTTGCCAATAACATTGGTCAGTGTTGCATCAAAAATCGAAGAATGTCGATTGCGAATAAAATCCTGAGAGACGAGTTCTAAATTATTGTAGGCAAGGATTCCCTTTAGGCTTGTTTCAGAGGCTTCCTTCATGGCGGCATTGATCTCATCTTTGCTCGCCGCTTTCTTCAAGATTGCCGTGAAGTCTACCATCGATACATCTGGAGTTGGAACGCGAACGGCATATCCATCTAATTTGCCTTTTAACTCCGGAATAACTTCACCAACGGATTTCGCTGCCCCCGTCGTTGTCGGAATCATAGAAAGGCTGGCTGCGCGGCCGCGACGAACATCTGAGTGATAGCCGTCGAGGAGAGTTTGATCAGAAGTATAGGCATGCACTGTCAGCATGAAACCATTTTCTATTCCCCATCTCTCATGGAGAACTTTGGCGACGGGGGCCAAACAGTTGGTTGTGCAGCTTGCATTGGAAATGATGTTATGTTTTTTGGCATCATAAGTTTGATGGTTAATACCCATGACAAAGGTTCCATCCAATCCCTTCCCTGGAGCGCACATGATTACTTTTTGTACAGTCCCGCGACGATGGAGACCTAGACCTTCCTTATCTTTAAAAATTCCAGTGCTATCGATAACGATATCAATCTTGTTATCGGCCCAGGGAATTTGAGAGGGATCTTTATGTGAGTAAAATTTGAGGGTCTTGCCGTCGATATGGAGGTTACCGTTCTCGTACTTTACTTCACCGGGAAAGGTACCGTGAACGGAATCAAACTTGAGCAGATGAGTATGGACATTTAAATCGCCAAGATCGTTGAGCGCAACAATTTCAAAGTCGCTGATCTTCCGAGATAAATATTCACGTAAAATTGTTCTACCGATTCTTCCGACACCGTTAATTCCAACTCTAAGTTTTGGCATGGTTCATACTCCGTAATAGAATGATTTTTCAGTGCCCAAAAATATGCCACAACCACTTCGCCTTGGGTAGACATTTTGGGCCTATCAGGTATGATGCGGAATTAGTCCTTTTTGGCTTCGGAGAGTTACTGTGAAAGAGCAATTTGTGTCAGATTTAAACGTCAAAGATGACGTAGATTCTTTTTTTCTAGTTAAACACATAGCAGTAATGGAGGCCAAAGACGGGAAAAATTATTTGAATGTTGTCCTGGCCGATGCCACTGGAGATTTAGAATCACGCAAATGGCATAATGCACAAGAGGTGGCGGATGCCGTCATCCGTGGCGATTATGTGCGAGCGACAGGAAAAATTAACCATTTTCAGGGGCGTCTGCAACTCATCATCCAAACGATTAGCAAGATTGATAACCGTGAGATTGATAAGAGTGATTTTACCCCTAAGTCGACCTCCAATGCGGACCAGATGATGGAGGAACTGCTCAAACATGTGAACGATTTGGATGATGTCTATATTCGAGATCTTCTCCAAAATATGCTTTTTGATACCGACATCGCTCGCAGATTAAAGTGCTGGTACGCTGGAAAAAGTATCCATCACGCTTATGAATCAGGCCTGCTCGAACATATTCTTTCATGCACACGCTTGGCCGTGCATTTATCCAACGTGTACAAGGTCAATCACAATTATGTTGTGGCCGGTGCCGTTTTACATGATCTCTGTAAAATTTATGAATTGAGCGAGGGACCTTTGGTGGATTATACCGACGAAGGGAAATTAATCGGCCATCTGATGAAGGCCACTGAGATTGTGGATCATTTTGCGAGCAAGATTCGCGGATTTCCATCGAGCATTAAAGTCCATTTAAAGCATATTATTATTTCACACCATGGCGAGATTGCTTACGGCTCTCCCAAAGTTCCACAAACAGCCGAGGCCTATTTGGTTCATTTGATCGACATGATGGATTCAAAGATGAACTCTGTGGCCCGTGCTATTAATGCTGATCGCACGATCGGTCGCTGGACGGGTATGATTAAGCATCTGGATTGTGTCTTATATAAGCATGAGCTTATGACTCACACCGAATATCTACCTGAACCTGAGCCACAGGAACGGCGGGTGAAAGGTGCCGCTTCGGCTCCGGCCACTGTTCCTGATGCGCCTTCAGAGAAAGTGATGCCACTCGAAAAATCGGAAGAGAGGGCCAAGACCAAGAGTGAGAAAAAAAAAGATGGGACTCTAACCTACACTATGGCCCGCATGCTTGAAGGTCTGAAAGACAATCAGGCCCCTGACGAAGAATAAGCTTATATCTTGTAAAACAGTTGATGCGTATTCTGATAAATCTGTGAAAGTAGAGTTCGGGCTTCGATTTTTTTCTGTTGCGCCATGCTATCGGCAATAAACGGAAGATAAAAGGGAGCATTTTCTCTACCCCGAAATGGCATGGGCGTTAAAAACGGAGCATCTGTTTCCAGGACAATTCTCTCGATCGGTGTGACCGCAAGACTTTCGCGAACATTTTGCGCACTTTTAAAGGTAATGATGCCATTAAATCCCACGTAAAATTCCTGCTCAAGGGCGAAGTCAAGGAGAGGCCTCTCCGAGGTAAAAGAATGAATGACGCCCTTGCGAGTTAAGTCTGGCATGTACTCACTCAAAATATTGATGGTGTCGCTATCGGCTTCGCGAGAGTGCACGATAATCGGGAGGTCGAATTCGATGGATAACTCCAACTGGCGTCGGAAAACTTTTTTCTGCACATCAGGGGGCGAGTGATTATAAAAGTAGTCGAGTCCAATCTCACCAATCGCAACAACCTTAGGATGTGTCGCGTTTTGTTTCATAATTTCTTCGAGCTGCTCATTCCACTCGATTGCATGATGAGGATGGATACCCTGGGTGGTAAAAAGTCCTTCATTGTTGAGGGCCAAGGGTAGCACTTCGGCGATGTTTGAGGCACTCACGCTAATGGTAATGGCCTTGGTGATGCCGAGGGATTGTGCGAAGGTCATGATATCTTTTGGATCGGCCTGCTTCAGGTAATCAAGATGAAAGTGGGTTTCGACAATAGGAGAGTGTAACTGCCAGCTGCTTTTATCCATCAGCCCAACGCTGGTTTTTAAGAGGGCTTCGGTTATTTTATTTTTGTCCATTTCTTCGGAGGAGCTCATCACACAAAATAAAAAGCTGGTTAAGGGGGAGGACGCCTTCAATCTTCACGCCGTTCAGTAAGAGCGTTGGAGTGGATTGCACGTTGAATGAATTTCCGGTCTCGATGAGATCGACGATTTTTTTGCGTGTGTCTGGACTTTCAAAGCAACTGGTCACACCTAGATCCGCAGCATAGCGCTTGAGCCATGCCGAATTGATGTCTTCCTGATGGGCAAAAATTTGATCATGTACTTCAGGGAAGCGATCACCTGTGCATGTGGCCAGGTAGGCTGCCGTACAAGCAGAATCATGCACCGAATGAGTCATCTTGGAGTTACAGCTTGAATCCAGGGGGAAAAAATAATATTGAATATTTATCTGTCCCTTGTATTTCCGGGCCATTGCTCCCAAGGCCTCGGAGAGCGCCTTGCAAGCAGGACATTGGAAATCACTGAAAATGGAAAGACGCAAAGGGGCGTCTTCAAAATTTGGTGTTGCGCTGGTTATTCGATGGGGGGACGGGATTTTTGGATTGCCTAAATTAGCATAGCTATCAAAATCTTTGATCAGAGAATCGGCAATGAGGAGTTGTTCCCGCTTTTTGCTTTTATCGTAAAAATGCAGGCTTCCACCGGCCATTAACTGGACCAGGCCAAAGAGCACGAGAATTTTGGCTGAAGGGGTCCTGTACTCACTTTTGAAATGAAATAAGGCAAGGGTGAGAAATGACAAAATGTAATAAACGGTACAAAAAGGACAGAGTGAGCCGAGTGCAATGAGCGAGTATAGGGCAAGGGCAAGGCAACCGATGGCGTTAAGGAGCAATGTAAAATAGAGGCTACCTTCCACGAAGACACTTCTAAATAAATAGTTCGACAAAATGAACAGCCCGATCATCAAACCAAAGATTCCGATAGGTGCGCCGAAAATATTGCTCAATTTGGAATGAGTCGCGGCATCACAGTTAAAAAAACTGCTAAGATCACATATACTCCCTCCGCCGAGTCCGGTCGGATACAAAGCATCAAAATAATGTTTGGTGAGATAAAGGGTGGTTGCCATTATCCCAAGGCCAAGCAAAACAAGCACGAGGTGAATCGTGGTATTGCCGCCTAGAATAATTGATCTTTTGTTTTCCATACTGCCCTCTTCCTTACTTCAAAAATTAGGTCTGAAAATATTATAGTTTCGTTGTTTGGCATTACCCCGACGGTAGCTGTGCAAACGCTGGTCGCAAAAAGTACAAAGGTCGGAATACTCAATTTGAATTCTACCAAATATTTCTCGCATCTGAAAGCTGGCTTCTGCCTGCAGGCCGAAATACCACTGCGCATCCTTCAATTGAAGGCCCGGACTCTTGGGAAAATGCTCTTGAAACTCTGGACCCACTTGATAGCAATTCTGACAGATGTGAGGGCCGATAAAGGCATAGTCGGGTTTTAATTTTTGGACGAGATCATGCTGCAGAATTTTTTGCTCCAAACCGCGCCAGCCAGCATGCAGCATGGCCCCACCGATTTTGGAACCTAAAAAAACAGGTAAACAGTCAGCCGTTTTGATCAGAAAATTTGTCTTGGTGACAGGTAAAATTTCCTCACGGAAATAAACAATTCCGTCGGCCTGGAAAGTCGATATTTCTTGGGGAGTATGGGAGGGCATGCATTGAATAATTTTAGCGCTATGTATTTGCGTAACCTGCATAAATTTATGCTGGGAAATTCCTTCGACGGAGGTGTAGACCTCAAAAATACCGTACGGGGTATGTTTTTGAATGAGAGGGGTCGTGATATCCGTCATAGGCCTTTATTCTGCGCTCAGTCTTCTTCCCTCTGCAAGGATATCTTGAAAAACTTTGGGAGCGGGAACCTCAAAACGTAGTTTTTTTTGTGAAATGGGATGTCGAATGCCCAAAATTTTGGCATGGAGTAGAGGGTGGGGATATGACTCAAGAATATCACTTATCGCGGTTCCCATGCGACGCCGGTGCTCCCCCGGATTGCCATAGAGAGAATCATTCAGAATAGGTGTATGAAGCAGGGAAGCCAGGTGAACTCGAATTTGATGGGTGCGGCCAGTTTCAAGACGAAGCTCAATATGTGTCAGTTTGCCAAAATTTTGAACCACTTTGTAGTGTGTTTTTGCCGGCCTGCCTTGCTGGGTTATGGCCATTTTAAGACGATTTTGGGGATGTCTCCCAATGGGACCTTCCAGAATCCCTGCTTGAGGAATTTCATGTGCCGTGGGGATAAGGGCTTCATAACATCGCTCAATATTGTGCTTGGAAAAATCAATGCATAATTGCTCGTGTGCCTTCTGACCTTTGGCCGCGATCATCACACCCGTGGTACCCATGTCGAGACGGTGGACGATGCCTGGTCGCAATTCGTGTCCTATACCTTTGAGGTCCCGGCAGTGGAATAGCAGGGCGTTGACCAAGGTTCCTGTCATGTGTCCTGGAGCGGGGTGAATGACCATGCCAGCGGGCTTATTGATGAAAATAATATCTTCATCTTCATAGAGAATATCCAGGGGAATATTTTCGGCCGGAGTCGCCGTCGGTGTTGGGGGAGGAACGTAAATGCTGATCTGGGTGCCGGCAGGGGGCATCTTGCTCAACATCAGCTTGACTGCTGCATCAGGAGCGATGATTCCTTCGAGTAAATTCTCGTCATAGAGTTTTTTGAGAAAAGTGCGGCCCAGGTCGGGAAATTTTTCAGTTAGGAAAACATCTAGTCGACGGAATAGCTCGCGATCCTGTTCCGTGACCGTAATTTCAAGAGTAATTTCATTATCATCTTCCACAAGTTCCTTGGAAAGTGCGCTAACTATTTTGCGTCTTTGAGTTTGCGCAGCCGCAGAATGAAGGAATTTGCAACCAGGTCGGGATTGAGCTTCAGGCACTTTGCATAGGTGTAGACGAAACCGCGGATATAAACGATGGCCGGCAACTTATCCAGTTCTTCCGATTCCAGGCAGGAGAGATAGGTACGTGATACTTTCGTCAGCTCAGACAGGCGCTCCAGGGAAACTTTTTTATACTCACGAATTTTACGGAGTGCCTCTCCTGTCCATTCAGTATTTTGCTCGATAAATTGTTCCATGTCGGAATCTTTTGAATAGTCCAACTGGTATTTATTATTGGCGACAATTTTGGTGATTGAACCCGCCGAACCCGGCTTTTCTTCCTCGTTATTATAGCTTCGCCCTTGGGTGGCCGTGACGTGAGAGCGATTGGCCGCCTGATCTTGATAGGGACGCGGGCCTGCCTCGAAGGCATTGTAGCGATTCGAGATACCTCGGGCCTCATCATACTGCTGCCGTTTATTGGGGTCAGAAATTATGGAGTAGGCCTCTTCGATCAGAAGAAGAATGTTGTCGCACTCATCTTTGGTCATCAAAGAGTACAGGGCCACGCTATCCTGCGAGTAGGCGTTTTTGGCACGGATGTAACCTTCATACACCTCGCTGGGGGCCGCATTGGTGGATACTTCTAAAATCTCGTAATAATTTTTTTCTCGTTTTTCTGGCAACATGAAAAATTATCTCGCTCCTAAAAGTTTATGGACAATACGGTCAAAATTATGAACTAAGCCTGAGTTTGGAAATTCCAGTAGCAGTGGCCGTCGTTTTTTCACACTTTGCCAGACCGTCGCATCGTAATCTAAATGGCCTGTATATTCGAGTTCAATCCCAAAATACTTGCGACAGATGATTCTCATCGAATGACCAATATCCACATCGGCCTGGGTTCGGACTTGATTGAGAATCAACTTAGGGGCCAATTTGTTAATTTCGTACTGTAGCTTCTGTCCGATCTGGGGATTGATCTCAATTACACGATGAACTAAATCGGCCGGTGTCGAGTTATCCGAAATGCGAGCATTGAGCGCCTTATCAATGAGTGGGCCGATTTCCAAAAGTTCCTCCGCCAGCTTTAGCTTGCGATGGAAAACAGATTTAATAAAACGATAGGTATTCTCAATGGACGTAGGTTCCGGAAGAGTAATTAAAATGCCCTGATCGGCTACGATAAAAAAATCAAGCGTATTAAAAGTTGTGCCGGCTCCTAAGTCGAACAAGACAAAATCCGCTCCCAGGTCATCGAGGTGTGAAAGAATTTTGGCCTTGTGCATTTGCTTGAGATTGGCGATGCCCATGTCATCCTGGGCCCCGCTAATCAGAGTAAGATTTTGGATCGCCGTCTTGGTCATGAGGTCGCAGGGATTGCTGACTTTTTTATTGAGAAAATCAGAGAGAGTTTTATCTGGAATACTCACCCCTAGGCAGGTGTGTAAATTGGCACCGCCTAAGTCAAGATCGATGGCCACGACCTTATGTCCCATAAGGGCCAAGCAAATGGATAGATTGGCAGTGACGAGACTTTTGCCTACGCCACCTTTTCCACCACCAATGGCCCAGATCTTACAACGCCTCTGGGCACCAAGTTTTGCGGTGACATCAAACGGAGCTTCCATGCTACTTGCCTTTTCCATCAGGGAATTCAAGGAATCGATCCTATTGATTTAGGAGTACCCAAGAATATCCACTTATCCTATTATATGAGGCCTTTTGATTCTTGTAACTAAAGAAAATTGTTGGGTTTAAATAACTTTGCCACTGCATTTTAGTAGGAATATTTTAGAGAAGTGGAGTAAAAAAGATAGACGGATTTGCCCTTTTTTCCACTTCCTGCTAGGCTCTCCTTTATCTTTTGTGGTTATGTATCTAATATATTGAAATAACTAAGGAGTTATGATGTTTGCTCACAGCACAAATATCGAATTAGTTCCCTTTCGATTGCGAAATGATGTCCACTTGATGAGAAAATTATGGCACATGGGGACGGGTTTATGTGGTCTCTTCTTGTATTTTATAAACGGCCAACAGGTTTTTAAAACGGCAAATATCCTCATGGCCTTGGGGTGCCTTGCGTTGATTTTAGAAGCTATGCGTTTGAGATATCCATCCCTTAACCGTTTTGCCCTCTCTATCATGAGGCCCGTCATGCGTGAGTCAGAAAAGAACACCATCTCGGGATTTCCCTACTATGCCATGGGTGTGGCCTTGAGTTTGTATTTGTTCCCTGAGCGATTGGCCATTTTGTCAGTCATCTTTTTGGTTTTTGCCGATCCAATATCTTCATATTTTGGAATTAACTTTGGGAAGGACAAGCTGTTACCGAATAAAAGTCTTCAAGGGTCCTTGGCGGGATTTGTCACTTGCTATGCTTTGTGTCTGATCTACGGGCTTGTCTACTCTAGTGCCGATTTTTCGCTGCTTATTTTTGCCCTTTTTGGCGGATTGATTGGGGCCTTATCTGAAATGTTGTCTTATTTCAAAATTGATGACAATTTCACGATTCCTGTTTTTTCGGGTTTTGGTTTAACACTGATAAATTTGATCCTTGGAATTTTTTAGTTAGCGGCCCGCGTGAGGCGCTCCAGTGTTTCAAATTCTTTGATAGCACCTACAACTTCTCGGTCCTCTTTTAAGGGAATGCCGTCGCGCAAGAGTGCGCCGAGGAGATGGATGCGATCGAGGAGTGAGTCGGTTTCAAGCAAAGTCTGTCGTATCTCAAAATCTCTGATGAGCAACATCGACACGTAATTCGCGATATGTTCCGTGCTCTCAAGGCCGGTAAAAAATGCTTCGCGTTCTTCAGAATTCGGCACATTCATAGTCACCCATGCTTCCAAAATATTGTTTATATGGGTGAGCTGTCCGTCGAGGTTGCCCACGTCACTATTTGGTCCAGTCAAAACTTCCACATTGTACACCGGGTAGGGAAGATTTTGAGACGGAGATAAGAGGCGAGCGCGGGTCAAACCTTTCACCAGCACTTTCATGGCCCCACCGGGATATTCTTCCAAAATGTAGGGGATGCCCAAGCTACCTATCATTGCCGGGCGTAATTGCTGTCGAGCGAGACCGCGCTGGTCGGGTGGTAGATCTATAACATACGCCATGCATATAACAACAGGTAACCCTTTCATGGCGCAATCCCGAATCATGCGACCATAGGAGGGAGTATCCACATAGAGCGGCAAGGCGGTTTTGGGAAAAAACACCACGTTGGGCAAAGGTAGGAGAGGGGCCTTAATGGAAGTCATTCCGACAATTTTAGGTCCGTTTGGGGTTAAGGGGGGCCAACAAAATGTGTGCCGGCCTTGAGTTAGTAATTTCAAAGGATTATACTTATTCTACAATGAGCAATTGATCAGGAAGATCAGGGCATAGCAAAGGTTTTGTGGCAGATGAAAAAGCTGACTCCCATAATGAAATTATGTGCATCCTACCATAATCGTCCTTGGGGCGGGGAGCACTTGAGTCAGGCCAAACAAATACTGCCTGCGACTCTTAAGGGAGGACGCCTTGGAGAAGCCTGGGAGGTCTCGCTTTTGCAGGAGGGGCCATCCACTTTTTGCCAAACCCCACTGTGCCAGATTGTCACTGAAGGTCAAATTCCCTATCTGATAAAATTTCTTGATACCTCAGAATTTTTATCCGTCCAAGTTCACCCCGATGATAAGTACGCACAAAAAGTTTCTCACTCAAAAGGTAAAGCTGAGTGTTGGGCGGTGTTGACGGCCGGCGAAGAGGCGGGAATCTTTTTAGGTGTCAAAGAAGGGGTGACTAGACAGCGTTTTTTTCAGGCCATTGATAACAAAGCGGACCCCAGCAGTCTGATGAATTATTATCCGGTGAAGGCGGGGGATTTTTTTTATGTGCCGGCCGGGAGCCTGCATGCGATCGGGAAAAATATTACTCTGATAGAAATTCAGCAAAGCTGTGGCATTACCTACAGAGTGTGGGATTGGAACCGTGTCGACGGGGCCGGTCAGTCGCGTGAATTGCATGTGAGTCATGCCCGCGAAGTTGTGCGTTTCGAACCGCAGCAAAATAATACATCTTATTTTCAACGCCAAGAAAATATCTTCGCAGGTGGTCTCATGTTGCTAGTGGATCATCATGATTTTATGGCCTCGAGTTTTATGCTTGAGCCAGGGATGACATTGAGTCTTGATGATAATACTAAACGATTTTCCGCCATAACCGTGGCAGACGGAGTGCTGGAACTTTCCAGGCAAGGCATGCTGGAAACAGTTGGACCTTTTGAATCGGCCCTGCTGCCGAGCGGATTTGGTACAATTCAAATCAAGAGTAAGCAGAAAAGCCTTGGGGTGATTGTAAAATGAAGTTGTATACCTTGCTTCTTCTCGGTTTGATGGTCCTTCCATCCTGCACTAAATATGCAGAATTGGCGATCGAAGGCGATCGGGTTATCGTCAAGCCGGTTGACTGGGGAATTGATTCTATTCGCAATGTCGAATGGTCTGTGGGAACGCGCTTTCGAGACACAATTTCTAAGGGCATTTTGATTGTCGTCAAGTTACCAAAGATCGATGAAGAAAAGTTGAGTGCGTTGGCGCAGAAAAAAAATGTTGATGGCTGGATTATCAAGGTCATTCGGCGCAATCCCAATGCCCACGAGACACTCGGTTACCTTTATGTCCCTTTTCCCAAGCTTGATCAGAGATCCGGTGCGAGTGGGCAAATTGAGCAGGCGTTTTTCCAGGTGAATTATCAGGCCGCAGCTGTTTCAGAACGTTTTTCCCGTCTGAGCTGTCCCGCCTTTGGCCACAGAAAATATTTAAAAAACATGCAGATTGAGGATGATTATCGCAATAGCTCCAAACTTCTCAGTATCTCCGTCTCCGAAGAGGAAGTGATTATGGGAAAGGTTGAACCTTTCTCCTTCAGCATGCGAATCTTTAGTGGTGGTCTTTCTCTCGCAGGTATTTATGAAGTCCAGTTGGCCTTTTATAATTTTCAGTCTAGAACCAGAAAAAGTAATTTTCTTTCCGCGCCTGAACTTGTGAATGTTATCCTAGAGGAAGAACGTCTGGTTGAGGGATGTGGTGTGGGAAATAGCTCTGATCCGCCACCTCTGGATGAGACGAAACCAAGCAAACCTTTTAAATTTGGGAATTAGTTTGTTCGCTGACAGCTAAGAGGGTAAATCATCTCATGTCCCTCTTGTGAACGTATCGAGATGTAATCGTTGACATTGCTCAAGTTGCTAACATCATCAATGTGGATGGTGTGTTTGTTATTTTCGAAATAGCCAATTTTTTCAACGCTTTTTCCATTCCATTTGGTGCGAAGGCCTTCAAAGGTGATTGAAGATGAGGCGATCTGCCGAGTAGTTGCATCGGGGCGATTGATGCTTATGACAACCTGAGAGTCTTGAAATTGAAGAAATTGATCGCTCTTGTGATTGGTCTGACACGTGATTTCAGGCACGGCACCCAGGGCCGGAACAACGATCATCAGACAGACCATAAGTAATGCACATATTTTCATAAAAATACCTCACACCTGAGGCAAACTAGTGCAGGCCGGATGCCGGCCTTTACCCATAGCAATTCAAACTAACTGTATGAAATGAGTATAGGGAACCGCAACAGCTGTCAAAAAATTAGTCACAATCAAAACTCCCTCCGCGTAAGATAATCGCCCGTTTTACGGGTCACTTTCTAACCTCTTAGAGAAAGAGCAGAGGATGTGAATTTAGCTAGATGTCTCCCCATTAGGGGGAACTTGTTCTTGCCTCTAGTATTTAAGGTGGGAAGGTGACGATGGATGAAAAATTCCAATATCTCGCGGCCACGAAAGGAGAGTTTATGGTGGTCTCTCTCGTGGGGGCCATTGATGATGCGGCGGAAGAGCAACTCAGCGCCCTCTATGGTGAGATTGAACATCAGAGGCCCCGTTTCGTGGTGCTAAATTTCCACGATGTCACCTTGGTAGAACGAAGCGCCTATCGTCTTTTGACCATGGTCCAAATGCTCGTGCGAAGTGAGTTAAATGGAGTCATTCGAAGTTGTGGTCTTAAGCCAAAATTACGACGATTGCTCGAGCAGGAGGCCATCCTGCGGCAAAATGAGATCTGCGACAATGTCCAAATTGCCCTTAATTTATTTTTGCAGATGCGAGGGAAAGCCTAATTGTAGGGGTGAAATAAAAAAGCCCCTGTGCTCAGGGGCCTTTTAAAATGGTCGGACTGACTGGATTCGAACCAGCGACCCCTTACACCCCATGCAAGTGCGCTACCAGACTGCGCTACAGTCCGTTCTTTCCAAGGTGTTGACTAATTTAATCAAGACGGCCGCTTTTGTCCATTCAAAAGATTTCAATGGATTGTGTTTGAACTTAAGAATGACCTCATTTTAGTCGATAAGTGGGTCATGAAAAATCTAGCTGGTAAAGATTCAATACTTGACCTAGGGGATCGTTATGAGAATCGAGGAAATCGTATCCTGATTCACATCGCGGTGAGACTGATAAACAGTTTTTTTCATTTTAAGAAGAAGAAGGGCGACCTGGTCGCGGGATGCGCAACTTTTTTTGTAATCATCTCCTTTTGTCCCGTCATGCTTCTTCTCATTTCCTTGGCCGGACATCTTATCGGGGACGTGGAGCTTGCCAAGACTAGCGTCATGGAAGCTCTGAAGGGCAATTTTCCCAGTATTGCACCTTGGATTCTCCAGTCCATTGAGAAAATTATCAATGCTCAACTCACCACGACGGCGAGCGCCAACATCGTGAACCTATTTCTACTTATGTATTCGAGCTTGGGAGTCATCGCCTCGGTCGTCTTTGGGATGGACACGATCTCTGATACGGAATCACGCGGCGGTTTTGTCATTGAGGATATAAAGGCCATTGGCTTGGGGGCCTTTGCGTATTTCTTTATGTTGTCGCTGATCATTTGCTCCAATCCCAAGATTCTTGGGATTGTCCTGTCCAACCATAATATGTGGGGCCGTAATTTTATATTGGCCCTTTCAAGCAACAGTATCTTGCCCGTTCTGCTTTCCGTGGCGTTCTTTGCGGTCTTTTACAAAATCGCCCCATCTCGCTCTATTGCTCTGAAGGATTCCTTGTGGGGGGCGGGTGCCTTTGTTGGCTGCTTCATTTTTGGGAAGTCGTTTTATTGGATTTACATCCGCTACGCCAAAGACGGACTCGCCACGAACTTTGGTGATTTTTATACCATGATTGTGGCCGCTGTTTGGGTCTACTTCCTGATGAGTGCTTTCTTCTATGGTGCCAGTGTGGCCTATATGAATAAGCCGCTCAAAATTGTCGAGGAAGCGGCTCCACCCCTTGCAGAAATACCGACGACAGAGACGCTCCCTCGCCCTGTCGATGAGGTCGATAAAGCGTCTTAGCGGAAGTAGGCGTGCTTCAATTCGAGATAGATGCGTTCGTTCATATTGCCGGCGCGAGAGCACATGAGGTCGGTGGTATCGAGTTGATAGTTAACCACACTTTCGATGGTGTCATCATAGAACTCAACATAACAATCCGGAAGTCGTAAAATGTGGCCGTATTCATGACGAATGGTCCAGGCCACTTCATATTCTTCAATGGGAGCGTTGGCATCCATGACGATCACATTGCCACCAGTCACATGGGGAGTAACGTTAGGTTGAAATTCCAGGTAGGCAGTTCCGGAACCACCGTTGGTGAAGGACATCTCCAGCCGCCAGTCGCCGAATTTAAACTCATCCTCAATATTGTCCTTAAGAAAATCTCGAATCCGATTGTTGCTAGGGTCACGAAATTCAATACTCAATCTTTGGGCGTTGACGGCAGTCCAATCAACATCCTGACGAGGATTGGAGATTTTAAAAAAAGTATTCCAAGCATTTATGGCGTTGGCCCAGTAGCGATTTTTAAAGCCCAAAACCTGATTGTTTGAACGACTGCCGACAAAGCTCTGCTCACATTCGGATTGGGTGTGGCGGGCATTTCGACAGATTCCAACCAGGTTTCGTTTGAGCGCATTTTGTTCTTCAAGGGGGAGCTGGGCAAAATTTTGAAGCTTGCTGTCCACGTCGGCAATTTTATTTAAATAGTAATATCCACGAACGTCTCTTGCCTGG
This sequence comes from Bdellovibrionales bacterium GWA2_49_15, assembly GCA_001769855.1. Taxonomy (GTDB): domain Bacteria; phylum Bdellovibrionota; class Bacteriovoracia; order Bacteriovoracales; family Bacteriovoracaceae; genus GWA2-49-15. The sequence goes on from MEPP01000021.1 coordinate 320,486, forward strand.
GCGCTCCGGTACCATGAGAGCCAGGGTTTAATCGAGGTCGCCCAGCGCGTTGCCGTTTGGTAGAGGCGGTCTACTTGTCGGGCATGTTTAATAAACTCTTCTTCTGTGCCTGGAAAGGTCGCAGTGATGTCAGTCGTCCCGTAGACTACCTGAGTCAATTCTGCCGGTAAGGTGCTCTTCATTTTGGCCAGAGATTCACTAATTTGCTTTGGGCCATAGATACTTGGAGAGTCAATGGGAATTCCACTGCGCGTTCCGGGGGACGTGAGTCGGATTTGCCGTTCTGGTGATCGTGTCTGGTTGATTTTTTTTAACCATAGGCTCAACTTTTCGCCACCGTTAATACCTTCACGAGTGGCGGGTTCCAGGTCGTCTAAGGCCTTTGTGCCCAAACTCGCGAGATGGTGTTGCCACAATTGGTGATATTCCTCAGTCGTCAGATCGAGGGGAAGGAAATGGGGGGTTGGGTTCTCTTCAAATGCAAAAACTGCCGTTGGCCCAATCAGTAACATGCTCATCAGTAGTGCCTGTAAAAATCTCATTTCCGAACTCCTGGCGTTTGAAAAGAAATGCAGGGTAGCATAGAGGTCACCTCAGGGCGTTGGCAAGTGGAACGTGGTTGCAAGAATCAATGCCTGCGCAGTTGCGTCTTAGGCCTAAATTATGTAATTTTAATGGGTAAATAAAAGACCAATAAAAAGTCGGGGGGAATCGCATGGAAAAGATTTGGGTGAAAAACTATGAGAAGGGTGTTCCGGCAGAAATCAATCCGTTGGAGTACAACAACATCCCCCACATTCTGGACGATGTTTTTAAACGTTTCTCGGGACAGCCATCCTTTCATAATATGGGTACCACTTTGACCTATGATCAGTTGCGGGTGGCGAGCTTAAAATTTGCCAGTTATCTGCAAAATGAGCTGGGACTTAAAAAGGGCAGCCGAGTGGCCCTCATGATGCCCAATATTTTGCAATATCCTGTTTGCCTCTTCGGCGTTCTCCAGGCCGGAATGATTGCCGTCAACGTTAATCCTCTCTATACCGCGCGTGAGCTTGAGCATCAGTTAAAGGATTCTGGGGCGGAAGCTATTGTCATCTTTGCCAATTCCGCCCACCTGCTGGAAGAGGTTAAGGCCAAGACACCCGTTAAACATGTGATTGTGACAGAAATCGGCGATTTGCTTAATTTTCCCAAAAACTTCATTGTCAATTTTGTACTCAAATATGTGAAGAAGATGGTTCCGGCCTACAGTCTTCCCGGTTCACTGGCGTTGACGAAAGTGCTGGCGACTGCCGACTATACAAAGTTTGTTCGACCAAATATTGATCGCATGGATTTGGCCTTCCTACAATACACTGGCGGTACCACCGGAGTTTCCAAGGGGGCCGAGCTCACTCACCATAACATCGTGAGTAATCTTCTTCAGGCACGCGCGTGGATCATTAATAAAATCAAGGTAGGTGAGGAGATCGTGATCACCCCTCTGCCGCTTTATCACATTTTTTCTTTGACCGCGAATTGCCTGGCCTTTTCCTCTGTTGGTGCCCTCAATATCTTGATCACCAATCCCCGCGACATGAAGGGATTTATCAAAGAACTCAGCAAGTGGAAGTTTACCGCTATTACTGGTGTCAACACGCTTTTTAATGGGCTACTTAATACCCCGGAGTTTGCGCAGCTTGATTTCAGCCATCTCAATCTGACTCTTGGGGGCGGAATGGCGGTGCAGAAAGCGGTGGCCGAACGTTGGAAGCAAGTCACCGGAGTTCCCTTGATTGAAGCTTATGGGCTCACTGAGACTTCGCCGGCCGCTTGTATGAATCCCATGACGTTAGAGGCTTTTAATGGGACGGTGGGTTTGCCCATTTCATCAACGGTAGTCACAATTAAGGATGACGACGGAAAAGACCTCGGCATTGGAGAGGCGGGGGAAATCTGCATCAAGGGCCCGCAAGTTATGCGCGGATACTATAATCGCCCGGATGAAACCGCCAAAGTGATGACTCCCGATGGTTATTTTAGAACCGGCGATATTGGAATTATGGATAATGAGGGTTATGTCAAAATAGTTGATCGCAAAAAAGATATGATTATTGTCTCTGGTTTCAATGTCTACCCCAACGAAATCGAGGATGTTATCGCGACCCATCCTAAAGTTTTTGAGAGCGCCGCCATCGGCGTCGCCGACGAGAAATCAGGCGAAGCGGTGAAAGTATTTGTGGTCAAGAAAGATGACACCTTGTCTGAAGATGAGTTGCGCGCCCACTGTAAGAAGTATCTCACGGGCTATAAAATGCCGCGATTCTACGAATTTAGAAAAGAGCTTCCAAAGTCAAATGTGGGCAAAATACTTCGCAAGGAGCTTCGGCCTTTGGTTGTAAAGCCAGTTAACTAATCAGCCGAGGATTTCTTTAACCAGATCATTGGCCCGCTTACCATCAAAGAGACCTTTGATCTGTGGAGTGAGTTCCTTCATTACGGCACCCATATTAGGTTTTTCGAGCTTGCCCACAATCGTTTGGATGATGGCACGCACTTCTGTTTCCGCCATCTGCGCAGGCATATAAGGATCAAGGAATTTGAGTTCGCGCTCGGTGCTGAGTCTCAGTGCATGGCCTTCGGGGAAGCTACTCATGGAATCTTTTAATTTTTTATAGTAGCTCACCAAGACCTCCTGCTCAGGAAGGACTTTAGCCGCAGTCTTGTTTTCAATAAAACGGGCCTTGAGGTTGCGAAGTGCATTCAGACGCTCTTTATCACCTTGTTTCATAGCATTCTTAAGATCTTCATTAATTTTTTCGGATAACATAGTCATCTCCTGTGGAAGAGTTTGCCCGTTACTCTAAGGTTGTGGAAGAAATCTGTCAAAATTTCAATGCCAGTTTGGCAATAAGTTCCTTTCTAACTTGAAAATCATCATTTTTTAAAAGAACAGTTGGAAAATGCCGAAGCAGAACCCATCGAATGTCGTTGTGTGAAAGGAGTTAGATCATGGGTATCTTGCCACGGAATTTATGGATTGTTCTTCTTTTAAGTCTTCTCATTCAAGTTGTTCCATCCAAGGTTCAGGCCTTTGGCTGGTTTACAGTTCCCGATAAAGCGCATGCCCTCTTGTCCTTGGGGGCAGACCTCGATCCAATGGCTTCTCTAGACCCCAATGAGGTTGATCTCTTGGTTTGGAATACCTACAAGGCAAAAAATCCCAGTTGGAGTGCGGACTTTGCTTTTTTGTCGCTGGATAAGGAAATCGTTGTCCTTCAAGAGGCATTTCTCAACGCCCCCATGAAAGCGGCTTTTGAGAATCAAGATACATTTCATTATAAGATGGCCACATCCTTCATTTACAAAAAAAGTAAAATTCCGACCGGGACGGCCACCGGAGCAACCGTCTATCCGGCAAAGTACTACTACAAAAAAACTCGCGATTTAGAACTCATTGGTTTAACTCCCAAGGCCCTGATGTTCACCGAATATTCACTCCAGGGGCGTGGAGATACATTATTGGTCATTAATATTCATGCCCTAAATTCGGTGCCAGCATTTATTTTGAAACGGCATCTGGAAGATGGTGCCGTGGAGATTGCGAAACATCATGGCCCTGTCATCTTTGCGGGAGATTTCAATACCTGGTCAAATTTAAAAATAAAAACGATGCAAAAGGTGATGGCTTCGGTGGGGATGTCGGAAGTGTCCTTCCCCAATGGAGGCGATCGAATGCGCGCGAGTATCACCAAGAATATTATTGACTACATTTTTGTGCGAGGACTTGAGACTTCAGATAGCTGGGTCTGGGGCAATCTCCAGGGAGCGGACCACAAGGCAATGACAGTTCGTCTGAAAGTTAAATAGTCGGACGGACCACTAAGATATTACAGTCGCTTTTCGAGAGTAGATAATCTGCATTAGATCCCAAAGATAGTTTTTTAAGTGCTGACCGGCCGTGGCTTCCCATGACGAGGAGATGCGGTCGGTGTTGTATGAGATGATCTAAAATAGCGTCCTTGGGGTGACCATATGATCGCAGAATAACGGAAGACAATTTTTGCGTGGAATCTTCTTCTATCATCATGGACAATTCTTTTTTTGCCAGTTTTTCGGCGGTTTGAAGTGTTTCCTCCTTGCCCGTAATAGCATGGACAATTTCGAGATCTGCATGAAAAACGGAGGCCAGCTTCTTGGCCCATTGCCATGCCCGCACCGAGATGCTCGAGAAGTCACAGAGGAAAGTAATTCGTTCTGGCGCTATGGCAAACTGATCACGGACGGCCAAAACAGGATAGGTGCACGTTTGGATAATCTTTTCAGTCACGCTACCAAGAAATATTTGTCCCAGAGGTCCTCGCTCTTTTGTTCCCAGTACGAGTAGTTCGGGATTCATTTCGGTGGCCTGTCTGGCGAGTTCTATGGCGGGCTGGCCATATAGAATTTTGTAATGAATGTTTTGAACTTTGGAGCCGGTTGGGTCCAAAACACTGACTTGATTTTTGATTTTTTCAATAAGACTCGCCTCTAGATACTCTTCGGAAGTTTGATCAATGATATGGGCAGACTTCAGGGCCTTACGTGAAACCGGAGAGCTGTGCACATAGGTCACATGACTTTCCAAAATCATCTGTTTGGCCCAAATTAATCCAGTTCGGAGGGCATTTTTGGAATTTTCGCGAAAATCAGTTCCGATTAAAAGACTGGGGGTTAAATCTGCCATAGATCCACCTTCTTGGATTATTATTGATCATTAATATTGAGCTGAAAATAAATATAAAATTCGCCGCGATTATCCAAGAGCGCCTTGGGCGGGTTGGGAATCGCATTGATATTCGTGAGAGTCTCCAAAAAGAGCTTTTGCACCAAATCGTCATTCGCCCATTTGATCATTTTTATGCTGATGATATTTCCATTGCGATCAAAGGTCAGTTTGCCAACCAGTCGATGAACATCTTTCGCCAGCTTGGGATCAATTTGGGGGTGATTGGTGGAAATTTGGCGATAGGTGGATAGAAAGGCATTGATATAAGTTTCAAAAGTCCTTCTATTGAAAGTGTAAAAAATTTTCTCGGAGGAGTTGAGCTGATCGAGGGGAACTCCATGGGGTGGGGACATCTTGAAATTGAAACTTGATTTACTCAAAACAAACTCGTCCATGGGGGAGGTGGCAAATTCACTGACGGCATTTTGCGACAGTTTTACGGGCGGGCCAAAAGTAGCATCCGTTCGGAGTTGGACCAGCTCCGCCTCACTCATCTGTCCAACCGTTAATTTTTTTTGGGTGTCGGCCATCTCCATCTGCTGATCAGGGTTTTGTTTCATGTTCAGGTCTTTCAAGCTTGGCGTCGGTGGTGTCTTTATCTCCTGGGCCTTTATAGGTTTCTGTTCGAAAATCGGCAGGCTAAAATTCTTTTCTTTGCTATCTTGAATGCCGAGCGTTCTTAGTTTTTCTCTTTCCTCTTCGGGGAGGTCTTTCACATCAATGATTTCGACAATACTTTGCTTGTCTTTTTCCGCACTGGTCAAAGTCGAAAAAAGCGAAAGGAGAGGCCAGCCCAATTGAATGGCCAAAAAGATAAGAAGGGCCAGGATCAGGTGAACCAAAAGAGAAATGAGGATTCCAAGTTTGAGATACGAGGGAATTGTGTGTTCGAAACCTTTTTGCAAAATAATCACCTGAATAACTATGCTTTTTTACTTTTTTACCATGTCTTGAGCCTTTTGGCCTTAGATCCTATGAGGTTTCAAGTGGTTGCATGTGGATATTTTTGCCGGTCTCGAGAGTTGGTGAGGATTCTTGACTCAAGCTATCGTCATTGAAACAATAGAGGTGGGTGGCCACGAAGGCGCATTTTTCTAAATTACCTTAAGACGAGGTTGATCATGGAGCAGAGGCCCAATAACTCAAAAAGCAGAACCAATAAAACATTATTTGGTTTGATCGTAACTCTAGTTGGATTCTTGGTGGTGGGCGGGGGACTTTTTCACATGAAGTCCTCGGAGCTCAATCGCTTGAGGGCCGTGGGATTAGGACCGAACACCTGCTTTTTTCGAATCAATCAAACATTTACCGCGCGTATGATAAGTGACAGAAATTCTAAATACCTGGGGAAAGAATTTATCACAGACACGGAAAATTGTTTCGCGGATCTTGCGGGGCTTGTGGCAAATAGTGATTCCATGCTTAAGCAGAGGGCCAATCATTTAGCGGCTTTGGCCAATCAATTTCATAACTCTTTGGATATGGCCAAGAGTGTATTTACCCGCAACTCCGAGGATGGGGTTGGGCCAATGAGTTATTACAAAAAATTAGAGGCCACAAAATTTGAAATCGAAAATCTGTTGGATAAAGGTGCCAAGAAAATTGAATCATTTCTGGCCCGTTTACAATGGCCGCTTGGCCTGACTCTTTTGAGTTTGGTTTTTGCCTGTCTACGGTTGTTTAAAAATACCGAACCTTCACTGCCAAACTTTGCAGAATCGGCAGCCTATCAGGCCTTGCAGGCCACCATTATTCATGAGAATCGTATTCTTGCGGCCCGTGACAGAGGTCCCTCACTCTTGACTGATAACCCCACGACCGTGGCAATCGCTGAGACAACGGAAGTCACACCCACCGAGAGGCCTCCGATTGAAGCCATGCTGACGCCTCTTGCAGATTTAAATTTGACCGAGACGGTGCTCATCGAAGAAATTATTTCTAAAACCTTGGAAAGGCTTGCACCGATTATTTTCTCGGAGGGGATTACCATCGACCTTAATTTGTGTGAGAAGGCGACTGTCGCGGCCGAGAAAGAGGAAATTGTGGATCAGATCATCTATCAGGTATTAACATCGGCGGTAAAGGTCGTACGCCCCTGTCACGCTGTTTCGGTTAGACTGGCACAACTGGACACCGGTTTTAGTCTCGAGGCCATTGCCACGGTGCGACCGGGGAAGATCCTTACGGAAGAGAACATTGCGCGGACGGGGTTAGATATTACCAAGGCCTTGGCCCTCGATGCCAGCCTGGATTTTACCACGCTTGCGTTGAGAGATCAGGATGGCAACATGATTGGAATGAAAATTAGCTTAGGAACCAATCTGCTTTTTCAACAAACACAGGCACAGTCAGTGTCCGCGCCTCAATTAGTGCGTGTTAAAAAGGCCACCAAACGCGAACTTTTGCAAGAGTTCGGGGCCACCTGATTTAAAAATAACGTTTTTGGCCTTTTTTGAAGTCGGCACTGTTAAAGCATTTTAGCGCCAGTAGCTCCAGGTTGCGAGAAGACGAGTAGGTTTGAAAGATGGACAGCGCCACATTTGAAGGCTTCTCGCTATTGCTGGCGATGAAATTTTCAAAGAGAATCTCTCCCGTGATTTTTCCCACAATTTGTGCCAAATGATAAAGATGTTTTGGGGTTGTTTGGGAAATGATGCTGGTTAAATTTCGGTTGAACTGTTTGGGTTGACCAATCAAGCGCAGTGCTTTTTTTAAAATCATTCGCTCCGGCCCTTTGATGTTGGATTTGCGTTTCAAATCCAAATACAGGTCACATTTGCGGTGAGGATTGAGCATCTTGGCACAAAGGTGTGAAAAAGCTTCCAAGGCAAAAAAAGTTCTGAATTTTTCCATATTATCTTGTTTGCTCGAAATCGCTTCCTTGCTTTTACGCTTCGGCTGTTGACGGAGGTGCCAGTAAAAAAGATGCAGGCCGGCCACACTTGCCAGGCGATTGATGGAATAGTGTGAGACGTAATAGATATTGGAATCGGGAAGTTTGAGGATTCTTCCCTCGATCACAAGTTCACGGTAGAAACTTCTATCTGCGCGCTTTGTAAGCGCCGTTATTTTTTTTAAGATTAAGTCTAAATTAGTATAGTCATAAACATTAAAATCAGAGAGGGCCTCACTATCGATAGGACGGCCATCTTTGTTTCGCATTCCAAACATGTTGGCCAGGTTTTGACAAAGAAATAAAAGGTTCTCATGCATATTGCTTGTAAATGCTTTCAAACCATTTTGAATATTGGAATCTCTCAGATCAAAATCGGGATCATCACTTAAATTGTCATACCAGTTGACCATGCTCTCATATTTAATCCAGGGTGGTGAGGAAATAAGACAAAACTCATTGGGTGTGAATTGCACCAGCGATGCGGTATGAGATGCGGTAGCTTTTTTGGATGCGAGCTTCCAATAAACCTGATCCATATTTTGATGGATGATTGTCTGAGTCAGGGGCAGTGGGGAAAATTTATTAACCTGACCGGGCAAGCGACTTGTAATGATATGCAATTCTCCGAAGAGAATCAGCATGGTTGATTGAGGGCGCTGATCCAGGCAATGGATGATCTTTTGTGCTGCGAACTCATCACGGGTCGATAATGCTCCTTCAGAGTTAAGACCGATGATTGGAAATTTATGCTCCTGAGAAAGTTCGAAAAATTTCTGGTAATGGCCCCAAGGAAAACGCCATGATTCGTGGTAATCAATGGATTCTAAAAATTCCTCTTGGCTGATGAGGCGATTTAAAAATTGATCAATATAGTTCTGATGTTTGGCATGCACCATTTCCATGCCCAGAGTAAATTGGGCCTTTCCTTCGACCAGAATTTTTAAGAGTCGCTCTAAATTTTTTGTACTTTGGTCAAAGGTATGAAAATCGCCCAAATAGATAACTTGAGACGTGGCGATGGACTCAAATAAAGTATCCTCGTGAACGACTTTAAATTTTCGACTGGCATCTTTGCGTTGCTGTTTTTGATATTGAAGATATTCTTTTGATGCCGGGCCTTCAAAGCTAAGGGCCCGAGCTTTGGTGTATTCAAAAATCTTTTCTTGGAATTGAAGTGGTCCCAGAAAAGTGTCCTCCCTATTTTAACTAATACTTACAGGTCTATTATAAGGCAAATTTTAGGTTGGGGAAAAAAGTCGTCGGAAAGAAGTGTTGAGCAGGCCTTTTACTTTGATGAGGGATGCCGCAATTTCCCGTTCAACGCGTAGCATGTTATTAAAGATAGTTTCTATTTCTTGGGCCTTTGGGGCCTCTAGATTAAAAAGAATATTAGAAATCGGAAGACCTATGGCGCGTTCGAGGAGGAAGTGAATGAATTTGAGGAGAGGTAGTGGGCCATAGCATCTAAGTACGGGACCATTCTCTGAGCAAATCTCTAGGAAATGCTGTTCTCGCTCCTGGCCGAGAGAGCGGCTTGCCATCGGATGGTGAATGAGGTCGCGGGAAGCGGTTAAAAAATCAACGAAGATATCAGGATTTTTGGGATAAAGCGCATAGGTTTGCAATTTAAGCAGCGGCACTAAAACAAGGGGATTCTGGTAGTTCACATTTTCGCATCCTGGACTTCCTTGAACCGTGATATAGCTGTCTGTCAGGATAAAACTGGCTTCAGAAATAGAGCTGAGCACACTCCAGGGATATTGAATAAGTAAATCGGTACATTGCTGTTCAAAATGTTCAAGTTGGTTTTTTAACTGATCGGGATGAAGTTCCAAGATTTGTTTGGAAGTTTTTTTGAAGAAAGAAAGATTTTGCGCCAGAGTTCCGGAAATATCGTCGCGGGTCACCAGTGATTTGGGGATGAGCAATCCCTTCAATTTGCCTTTAATTCTTGTGGAGCCGCCATTTAAAGAAAACTGGATAATCTGCTGACCTATTTCCGATTCAAAATAGTTCTTGAGAACATTGATATTGAGATCTACCAACTTGGGGATAAGTCCGAAATATTGAAAGTACGCCTGTCCATAGAGTTCTCTTTTCGCCTGAAGAGCGTCCGATTTTACGATTTCAAGTTGGAAATTATCCAAATTGGCCAAGTTGACAATAAGGACAAAGGGGTAGCGTTGTTCAGGCCGAACTTTCATTCCAAGCAAGTGATCAGTGATGGAGAAGCGCTGTCCTTCGTCATCAATACCTTCAATTTGAAAAATTTGTTCCATCGACAGACATGCCTGAGTCAGTCCTTTAAAAAAGCTGGGGTGAGTCACATTATCGGGAGAGGTGATTGAGTGTAACAGCTTACCATCGACAATAGCGTCTTGATGGAACTCGAACTGACCGAGTCGTGGTAATTCCTTTTGATAAAGCGGCAAGGTATTCGGCCGATATTTTATAAAATTGCGGAACTCATCAGTCACTTTTTGGAAGTAATGAAATTGGCTGAGGTCGCCCTTGACCGCAAAGGAGAAGCAGGGAAATTTTCTTGCTTTCGTTGGTTCACTTTTTTGACTTGGCATTGCGCCCTGAAGGCGTCGTGAAAAGATATACAAGAAATCTGCAATCTCACCTTTGCCTTTGAGACCTTCAAAATTGAAAGCACCTTCAAGCTTATACGAATTTAACAACTGCTCAACCTTGTCACTTTGGCTGGGCACAAAAAGATTTTGGTTGGTGAACAAATAGATCAATCCATAAGGAGCGAGTGATTGACCTTGGGACTGAAGCTGTGTGAGCACATGATAGTGAGGATTGCGCTTAGGAAGATCAGTCAAGTTCATGATGATGCGGTCATAGACAAGGGGAGGTAAGCTTTCGAGAGTCGGGCCCAGCAGCGGGACTTGCCCAAGGGCCAAATCCCGGGATTTGGCATATTTCCCGCGCATAATCCGCCCGACAAATTGCACGACTTCCAGTTTTTTGGCGCATGCAAGACGAACTAAAAAAGAGAGGAAATGAAGCTCGTGGCAAATTTTGATAAAGCTACCGTAGGAGAATTCGGTACTGTGAAAATCGGGGCAAATAACTGTGTCCCAAGTCGGAGCAAGGCTGGCTTCCTGGGCCAGCCAGTGTCCCTGCGATAAGGAAAACAAAAACTCACCAACAAATTTCACGCTCAAGGTTTCATTTTTGATACGGGAACTGACAACCTCGGCCCATTTAGGGTAGTGAATAATGAGATCCGTGAGGAAGAGGCCAAAAGATTTATGGGACAGAGAGTGCGAAAATTTTAAATTGCTCAGCCCTTCGGACAGGCCGCCGATGATCTCGATATCACTATCTGTCGATTCGACCACCGCTTTTGGTTTCGTCTGGGCGGGCATTATCGCTGAATGACGTGAGCGATAGGTACAAATTTTCATCATTTCATTAATTGAAATGTCGATCAGTGCCTCACAGGACTTCAGCAGGCTGCCATCAAACTGTCCATGGGGGCGGTACCAGCTATATTGATTCGATTGTAATGACTCACAGAAAAATTCCACCGAGCTGCCTTTAGGGAAAATACGGGATAAAAAGGCGTTGGGATTGAAGAGAATTGTTTCCGTGATAGGGACATTGATGGCCCGTGCAAGACCCAGGATATACTTCAGCTTATAGAGATATACCGAGACGCCACGGAAAGTGTAAATGTCGATGAAGGTTTCCAAGTGCTTTTTGTATGGGGAGTTTTTGTCATCAATATGCTCCCAAAAAATTTGGGAGTTTGAAAGCTCCGGACAGTTGAGGGGGATATGATTGGCATAGCTGAAGAAATAATTAAAGATGCTAATTTTCAGGGATTTATTAAAATGATGATGTCCTTTGAATTGTTGATGAGCATCTTCCCATAATAAGTGAAGCACTTTCTGGACTTGGACTCCACGTTTTGAAAATAAACCATCACCCGTCCAGCCTGGGGTAAAGAAATTGGCCAGCGTGTGAGAGGCTTGATCAAGCTCTTCGGGAAGAGGAGGAAATTCCGGCATCTCATGATTGCGCTGAACCGATCCATAGAACGTGTCGTGGGAGGCATGTGTCCGAGACTCATTGTCCGGCTGTGCCAGGAACCAACTATTGGCCCGAAAGGATCCTTGGCTCAAGGTTGCCTCCGAGAATTTGGCCCTGTGAAAAGTTGCTTAAGATTTCTCAACGTTCCTTCCATAAAACAATGCACACAAAACACCGGCGGATAATGTAAGATACCCGTCACAACTCATTTTAGAATTCGATGATTTGGTGTACGTGACCCAATTAAATTTAGGGCCAGATTCTTACTTACGGGGCGTGCTTTGTCATGAATAAGCAGTTCGTAAAAATCTAAAATTCTCTGACATCTGCAAGGATAACTGACTGAAATTATTAAGTCAGAATGGATGCGGCAACTTAGCTCATTGGGCCTATAAATGAACTAAAGTGCGCGGGGTGTTAGTCCGATAAATAGCATGCAAACGACCTCTTTTTCATTAGGAGTCAGGTATGGGCATTAAAGGCGCAACGGGAAGTCAGGAAGAACAAGGCTTTAATGAAAAAGAGCTGGAAGATATCATGAGTGAAATTGAAAGCCTTGAGTCAGAATTTGACGGCGGGGCCGAAGGAAGTGCTTCTGCTGCAGAGCAGCCGGAGGAAGAAGAGGTCGAAGAAGTGCCCGTGGTGGTCAAAAAACCTGCCCCAGCACCAGCTCGACCGAAAGTCGTTGAAGAAGTACGGAGTGTGGCAAAACCAGCAAAAGTGGCCCCCGCTCCCGCTCCAGTTAAAGAGACCCCGTGCGGAGTGCCTGCTCAAATGGAGTTTCACGTTCAAGGCGATATGCAGATGAATTTAAAGTTTTATGTGGGAGAAACGTGGGTGCAATTTTCCGCTAGCCCCGGCGAAGGCCTTGCCATCGAAATGCCAGGCGGAATGCGATTCTCTGTACCGTTACCCGGTGTTGGCCAAAAAACTAAAAAAGCAAGCTAGGGTCGATGTCTGTCCAAATCTTGGGCGGCCGTTTCAAAGGATTTTCAGTCCAGGTTCCAGTCCGTGGTAGTCGTCCCACCACCGTGCTCTTGCGTCGTCGCATTTTTGATCGATATCAAAATTTAAGTGGTTATTCTTTTATTGACGCTTTAGCAGGTTCAGGTTCAGTTGGGTTTGAGGCCTTAAGTCGTGGGGCCAGCTCGGTAATTTTTGTTGAATCACAGCGTGAGGCAATTGCCCTATTAAAAAAAAATATACAAGGACTCGTTCAATGGTCCCATAGTCAAGAGAGCGCTTTACCCATTCGCACGGTTCATCAGGATGTAAAATTATTTTTGCGCGACTGGGCCATACAATATTCTAAATTAGACCTTCACCAACAAACTAATTCCATTGTCTTCTTTGATCCACCTTATGAAGAGCATGCTCTTTATGAAAATTTGAAAGAGACTTTTTTTAAGGATAATTTTTTTCAAGGAGAATTGTGGATTGAATCGGATGTAAAGAAGGGCGTCCCGCTGGACTTTTGGCCCAAGGAATACCCGCCGACTAAAATTATCAGACAAGGTGACAGCTATCTTGCCATTATTAATTTTCCTCGCAAGTAACTTTGTACTCCCGTGTCCAAATTGTTTAGAATCTATATACAGATGGACTGGGAGGCGAGATGCATTTAAATCAAAGAGTGCGTGGACTGAACGAGAGTGTCACGTTAAAACTCAACACCAGGGCGATGACCTTGGCCGAGGAAGGGCGAAAAATCTATAACCTGACAGCTGGTCAGTTGCCCTTTCGAACATTGCCAGAGTTTGTGGATTTGATAAAAGCAGAGTTGAATTTCATTCGGAGCTTCCAGTACCCACCCGTCGCGGGACTTCAGGAGTTGCGTAAGAAAATCTTGGAATATTTTGAGCGTTCTCGTGGTTTAAATTTACAACAGATTCAGGAAAAAATTAATCAGTCTGAAAAAAAGCTTGAAAGCAATGAGGATAAACTCAAAGAAAAAAATTTCGAGTGTGACGTTATCGTGTGTAATGGCGTCAAGCATGCACTCTCAAATGTTTTGGGAAGTCTGCTCGATGCTGGTGATGAGGTCATCATTCTTACGCCTCATTGGGTAACTTACCCTGAAATCGTAAAATTTTGTCGTGGCGAACCCATTGTAATTAAGTCCTCTATCTTTGATGTGTTCGTGCCTAATTTAGATGACATCAAGAGGGCCATCGGACACAAGACCAAGGCCATTATCATTAATAGTCCGAATAATCCTACGGGGACCCACTATTCCGATGACTGGATGAAGGCGTTTGCCAATTTGATGATGGAACATCCGAACGTGGCCATTATCAGCGATGAGATTTATTACGAAGTTTTTTATTTTGATCCGAGGCCCACTTATTTTTATCAATATTGTCCTGAGCTTTTGGAACGAACAGTGATTCTTGATGGTATTTCAAAAACATTGGCAGCTACAGGCCTTCGGATGGGATGGGCGATTGGCCCCAAGCATTTTTTGGATGGAGTGGCAAAGTTGCAGGGGCAAACAACTTCAGGTGCCAGCACCCTGATTCAGCGTGCCCTGGTGCATTTGGATTTTTCCTTAATGGAACACTACCTTATTCCGATCAAGGCCCACCTTCGTGTTAATGCTCAGGTTATTCGGGAAAAATATCGAGATAATGGCTTGGCCCATACCTGGTATCAGCCTTTTTCCGCCTTTTATTACATGGTGGATTTTAGTCGGACACCACTGATGAAAAAATACAAGAAAGCTGAAGAGGATAAAACTGATTATTCTACTCAGATATGCCAAGACTTTCTCGATCAGTACGGTGTCGCCATGGTTCCAGGGTCGGATTTTGGAGTTCCAAACTCCGCTCGGGTGAGTTTAGTTCTTGAAAAAGAACAGTTTAAAGAGGCCATGGATATTTTGGTGAGGGCATTGGCCGATAAGCTTTAGCTGAGTATTTCACTTGAAATGACTAGGACAAATTTGCACTCCCTCGTGAGTGGGAGAGTTGCGGTTCATAATAAATGCTGGATGCTGATTATGATTATTCGCCACTTAACGGCTTCTTTCTTAGTAATCTCTTTGCTTCTCGTCGGATGCAGTAAATCGGCCAAGCAAAAGAAAGAGGACGCCATTGTTTCCGCCAATATTCTTCTGACCAAGAAAAAGTGCGATGCCGCGATTACCCTTCTGGAAAGCGTGGGTCGCGATGTCAGTGACGTGAATTATTTAAAGGCCCTGGCATCGGCTTATGCCTGTAAGGGTGGTTTTAGTGTTCTCAAGTTATTCGCGGACGATCTGCCTCTGATTAGTTCTCCTGCACCGATGGGGGGGGCCACGCGCTTTTCCACCTCTGTCGATATGGATTCTCCTACCTATGCACAGTATCTCAGCCTTCAGACGGCAATTGACATCCTTCTGTATGCGGGAGGAATTTCCACCACCCTTGATCCCACCGTCGCTCGGCGCGCGGCGCTTTTTAGTGCCGCCGATGCCAAGGAGATCAATGCATTCTTAATGTATCTCCTGCTCGCACAGCTGGGACGTTATTTTTACTTTTATAGCAATGCCAATGCCGCCGGAGTCAAGGGGGGAGGGACCGGACCCAATGACTGTTTTATGAACTATGAAAATTTAGCTTTTTCAGGCGGATTCGCCGATATGACGGCTTGGCTTGGGTCCGCGGCCACAGGTGCATGTGTTTCGCCTGCGACTGTGGGGCATCCAGATCTTGGTGCGGATAATGCCATTGACGTGCCCCTGGCCTGTGAAGGAATTGTTCTACTAAATAATTTTATGGCCATTTTTCCTGGAGTGATTGCAGGGATGGCAGGTGATGATTTTGATGACCTCGAGACCCTGGAAACGGCCATGAATGCCGGAAAGGTCTTGGCCGAAGCCAATACTCCCGGCAGTGATACCAAGGTTAATAATGTTTTGTCCCAGGAGAGATGTGAGAGTCTGAATGACACAAGTGATGATTATATTCAAACCTATTTTGCTTTTATGATGGAGACACTGGTGCAATGAGTGCTCTGTCGAAAATTTTATTTTTTATTCTCATCATAACTGGCGCAAGTGCACCGAGCGTTTTTGGGCGCGAAACGCGCTATTTATATCGTTCCCCCAAGGCCCTCTTGATGGGTGATGCTTACACCGCCATGGCCTATGACGAATATACACTTTTTTACAATCCTGCAACGTTGGGCCGCGGCTCATTGGTCGAGATTTATCCCATTAATCCGGAGATAGGGGTGACCAATGCTCTGGCCGAGATGGACCGATTTAAGGATTTTCCCAAAGATGCCGTTCCCATCGCAGATAGAATTTTGGGTTTTCCTGTTTACGTTCATGCAGGGGCAGCGCCAGGTCTGAAATTTGGATCATTCGGCTTCAGCATGTTCGCCAGCTCGACCACGAGCTTGGTGCTTCAGAACGCCATCTATCCGCAACTCGATATCGATTATAGATTGGATCGGGGGTTCATCGCCGGCTACGCATACAGTTGGGGTACCGGTGGCAAGATGGAGAAGTTTAATCCTTTTGACCGCTCTAAGAAGAAGCTCTCGATGGGATATCGGACTTCGATTGGCGGCGCGGTCAAGCATATTAACCGACAAGGTTTGGCGGGAAGTTATTCACTTTTTGGGACCACTTTGCTTAACGAAATCAACAGCCAGGAAAAAACCAGTGTTGACAGCATCAGAAGGTCACTGGGCTTTGCCAAAGGCGATGCCTGGGGTGCCGATGTCGGCGTTGAGCACATTGTCTCTTCCGGAAAATCAGAGCTGGCCTTTGCGGCTTCCGTGATGGATGTGGGGGGCACTGATTTTAAGAAATCGGAAGGAACGGGAGAAATTCCTGACCAGGATATGCACGTCAATGTGGGAACGGCTTGGCGTCAGGATTTTGGTCTTCTGGACTACTCTCTCTCCTTTGACATGCACCCGATTAACCAACCAATTGCCTTAGGTAGGATGGCCCATTTTGGCTTTGAGCTTGGCCTTCCCATAGTTCGCGTCATGGCAGGGTGGAATGAGGGGTACATCACCTATGGGGTCATGGCCAACCTGTGGTTGGTAAAACTCATGGTGGGGTTCTATGATGTGGAGCTGGGGAGCAACTTTAAAGAAGAGCAAGGAAAGCGCGCTTTACTTTATCTTTCACTCCTTGATTTTACTTTTGATCTTTAATCCATCAAAATAATAACAGTGCCTTCAACTTTGAGGAGAAAGTCTTGGAAAAAGAAAAGACCGGAAAAATCTTTGTTCTCGATACTAATGTAATCCTCTTTGATCCCAGCGCAATTTTTAAATTTGGTAACAATTCTGTCTATATTCCGCTCATTGTGATTGAGGAAATTGACCGATTTAAGCGTGATCAAAATGAAAATGGTCGCAATGCCCGTTATTTTGGTCGCCTGATGGATGGCCTGCGATCCTTGGGCCATCTTTCCCAAGGTGTGCCTCTGGAGTCCGGTGGGAAATTGATGATTGGCCTGGATCGTCGAGGTCCTAACGATCACAATGCTTTAATTGACTTAAGTAAAAATGACAATTTGATTCTCTCGACCGCTCTAACTCTCAAGGAAGAAGGGAAAAATGTCTTGCTGGTGACCAAAGATATCAACTTACGTTTAAAAGCTGACGTTCTCGGTGTTCCGGCAGAGGATTTTGGTACGCAAGATGTAACTTACGAAGAATTATATACGGGCCATCGGATGGTGGAAGTACCACTGCTGGATTTTCACGAATTTGAGCGAAACCGTTTTCTACCCGCCGAAAAGATGAAAGCGACAGGCATATGCCCTAATGAGTATGTGACCTTGCAGGAGAAAGATAATCCGAGCCATCGCACTTATGGCAGATATCATCATGGGAAGCTCGGATTGATACCCTTGATTCCCATGCGAGAAGGTGCCTGGGGAATTTATCCTAAAAATGTTGAACAACGTTTTGCCTTCGATGCACTTTTAAATGATGAGGTGAAGCTGGTGACGTTGGTCGGAAAGGCCGGCACAGGAAAAACCTTGATGGCCATTGCCGCCGGTTTAGAGATGACCGTGGCGAAAGAAAAATTCATTCGACTGCTGGTTTCTCGACCTGTTCAGCCACTTGGCAGAGATATTGGGTTCCTGCCGGGAGACGTGAATGACAAATTGGGTCCTTGGATGCAGCCCATTTTTGACAATATGGATTTTCTTTTTGGAAGTGTGCGCGGAGCAAGCAATGGTTCATGGGAGGAATTAATCAATCAGGGGCTTTTGCATGTAGAGCCGCTGACCTATATTCGCGGCCGTTCTATTCCCGGGCAATATCTTATTGTTGATGAGGCACAAAACCTTTCACCTCATGAGGTGAAGACTATTGTGACCCGTGCAGGTGAAGGCACTAAAATTGTTTTGACCGGAGATTGCGAGCAAATTGATAATCCTTATCTCGATTCTGTAAATAATGGGCTGGCCTATTGTGTGGACCGTCTCAAGTCTAATGAGCTGATTGCTCATGCTTCCTTGAAAATCGGAGAGCGTTCTCAGCTTTCAGAGATCGCCTCCAAAATGCTCTAAAAAGGGGAGTTGGGGGATGGTGGCACAGACCATGGATAATAAAAAACGCCTTAAGCGTCAGTACCTGCGAGCGCCGTTGCGTCGAGAAATCTTATTTGAGGATGACGGTCATATCTTCAAGGCCTTTGGTTCTAACCTTTCCGAGGGAGGGCTGCTGCTTTCTTTGATGCCCCACCTACCGAAGATTAATGCTTTGTCTCTGATGCTTGATCTTCCTATGTTTCCCGATTTTGCGGCCTTGAGCACCGAGCGGTTAAACAATCTGAAATTTGACATGCTCGAACGCAAGATTTTTCGATTACGCGGACGAATTGTCCGTTCTTTTGAGGGGAAATCAGAGGTCGATGTGATTATGAGTACGAACATCGGTATGGAATTTGTGAATTTAGCGCCAGATTTGATCCTGGGGCTGAGAACTTTCGTGAATCAGTATGCTCGAAATATAATCTTCATCTTGAATCTCTTTGAATCACACCGCGGTAACAAGGAAGAGCAAGCCGCCCTTCTACGCAACCTCTGCCGCTTGCTTGGATACGGTCAAGACACCAAAGTATCTCTCCTGCGCCAGAAGATTCTGCACGATTATCAGAGTCTGGAATCCCTGTAATTTTTTCAGGTCTCCGCGCAAATTTCTACGAGAAATTTTGTTTTAGGTATACTTCATGCTGGGGAAGGGGGGGATTTATGTCATTTGCACGCAACATACTGATAGTATGTTTGTTCTTGCTGGCGCAACCTTCGATGGCGGTCGTGGACTCGTTTCCCATGCGCGCCGGGCTTAATGGCAATCTCATCACTCCCCTCAAAGATGGTGAGAAATTGATGATCATACGGACTGAGCTAATTAGTACTGCCCGAAGCTCGATCTATCTTTCAACTTTTTCAATCTCCCCTGATCAGATCGGAAAAGATATTTTTAAAATCCTATGTACCAAGGCGAAGGCCGGTTTGGATGTACGTGTTGTGATTGATCATCGGGCGAATAAAGATTATATGGATTATGCCCTCAAGCTTAAGGAGTGCAAGGCTCATGTCATTCTTTTTCGGCCAGGCTCAAGATTTTATGCCATTCATGAAAAACTTCTTATCGTTGACGGGGAAACTCTGATTATGGGAGGAAGTGGGTACACTCGAACCTATAAGCTTCATGCCTTTGATTCCTACAGGGAAGAAAAACTTAAAAAAGAAAAGCTTAATCATGGCTGGTACGATGTTGATTATCACGTGACCGGCCCGGTTGCCTGCTCATTTCATTATCAATTCCAACTCAACTTTAAGCGGCTGGCCCTGATGGTGGCGGATTACAATCCCGATATCTGGTGGTACGGCTGGGATAATTTCGTGTCCATGCGAGAAGAGTACTATGGCCTAAAAAAAATGCGCAGCTGTAATCGTAAAGTGAACGAGATGAATTATGGAAACTCCAAGGCCGTGGGCATTTTGGGAAATCCTTATGTGACAAGCGCTCGGCCAATTTTAAAGGGTCACCTTGGGGCGATTCTCGAGGCCACAGAACAAACAAAGCAGGGTAATCCCAAAGAAATCAACCTTTATGCTCCTTACTTTATCCCCGGCAGCAAGTTTGTTTCCGCACTGGTCACCGCCCATAAGGCCGGAGTGAAGATTAGGATTTTGACCAACTCTTTAAGCTCTACGGATGAGAAGAGTCATGGAAAAATTCTTTTTGCCGCCATGATTTATGCCATCCGACCATTATTGGATGCAGGCATTGAAGTTCGAATGTGGAATGAAAAAAGTACCTTGCACCGGAAGGGAGGAGTTATTGGAGATGTCGTCTTCTTTGGTAGCGACAATCTGGATAATCGCGCCCAGGAATATCAATCCGAGTCCGTCATGTATACTGATGATGCGATTGTTGTGGCGGACATGAGGCAAGATTTCGACAGAGATATTGAGCATTCAGACGTGCTCGATGCCAAATTTGTAAAACAATTCATGGCCTCCACATCCGCCCTGTACAAATGGATCGGGCGAAATTTTAAAAAATATTTTTAGCTGTGTTTCAGATAAGAAAAATGCCTGCTGTCGGCAGCTTTTAATCCCCCCCATTCTTTATTTTCGTGTTAACCCTCCCTTATAAGGGAGGACAAGATGACACAGTTATTTTTTGTACTGGCCATGATGTTGTGGTTAAGCGCCTGTGAAAAGGCACCGCCTGGTAATCCACAGCTACCGGATTTGCAGCTTCTTGAGGCCGAACGCCAGCGCGCCGATCTTGATGATGATGACATTCCCGATGTTGATGAAATTGATAAAACCCGTCTTCGCATCCAGATTCCGAAATTGCGACCTGGTCCAAAAACCAGTGTCGATCTGACGTACTTTTATAAAAATGGCCAAGCTGAAACTCGAGTGGATGCAGTGATGAGCGCCGTCGAGGCCCCAATAAGGGTATTAGATATCTTGGCCAAAAAGATGGGTGAAAAACGCAGCGGGAGCAACGAGTTTTTTCAGAAAATGGCAGAAATGGAAAATTGCTGGGTATTAAAAGACCTTTTCCACCCTCTCAATCGGCCTGACAACACAGAAGAGTTGCTGCGACTCTCGGTCAAGATATTACCCGAAGTTTGGCTCGAAGGGGTGCCCGAGCTAAACCGAATCACTGGAATCAAGCTAAAGATGTTTTCGCTGGGGGAGGATGGGGATGTTGCGTATTTTCCACCAGGCCCAAGCTGGGTTAATGAATTTAAGGAAGAGCTTGAAATACCTGCGCTCAACAATGAGGCGGGATATAAGGGCGGAAGTATTACCATGGATTTTAATCAGGGGCATGGATTAGAATTTTTGCGCGGCCAGAAAAGACAGCTGGGTTTTTGCATTGATGATTTTTCTTATGAAATAAATTCTAAAAAACGAACGCTTGGCCAGGTCATAAAAAAGACCAAGTTGAGCGGAGTGGCACTGAATTTCTCCAACGGTTTAAAGTATTCCAAAATTTATTTTGTTAAAAAGGTAAAACTGAGCGAGCTTCTTGATGCACTGGGGAAAGAGTACGAATATACCAGTGAAGGTAAGTTTGTTCTAGATACTCACATTCACTCCTCTTTTAAAATCGATCAAGTAGAATCTCTTCTGGATGAAGCGTTACAACATGGGCCTTGGATATCGATCTCCGAAATATCCCGAGAACCTGTCAAAAGTGAAAGCACGGCCGAGGATTTAAGAATGTTTTTAGAAGAACAGTTTGCACCAAAGGCGGAAATCGGCCTTATCGCCATTCCTATTTATAAAATTCTTAGAGGCCTGTATCCTAACACAGGTTTTATCGTCAAATCAGCGGCGCGGTCCGGGTCAGCTCAGATTGAACTTCCGAGACTTGCACCCGGAGAAGATGTTGATTTAATCCTGAGCGCCCAGGAAAGCATTCCCAAAACTTCGGATTTGAAAGTCATTTCTGTTGAGGCATGTGTGAACATCGGGACCGGTAGGCGTGAAAAGAATAAAGATTGTGGCGATGATTATCGCGGCTGGTGCGGAGTCTATCATCGAGATTTGGTCTATTTGAATCAGGCAAGGCCTTTGGAAATAGATATTCTTCAGGATGTTGAGGTTATGGTTGGGGAGCGACGTTTCTCCTTAAGGCAGTTTGTTGACGAACGATTTACCACTCGGGATAGTCTCGGGCGGATTCACTTTCGCGCGAGGGTCCCACTAACTCTTGGGACCGTGAGATGGATCTTTCCTAAGATAGGGGATGATTATCCCGTTAGTTATGGATTTGATCATTTCGAAAAATGTGATCATCGCAGACTGGGGCGCGACTTTAGATTTGTAAATTATGCCGGAACCGTCACAGAAAATCAAAAAAGCAGCGTGATCTGGCAGCTCCAAACTATGCAATAGGTATAATTTGAGTGGAATTTCGGCGATGAGATTGAAGTGCCACAGGCACATTCGCCAGAATAGACTCTGCTAAGGCCGACATTTTTTTTTCATGCAGAAAAAAGCGCGCCGCTACGAGACTTATCTCACGGGTAGGAACGGGCGGCGTAAATTCAGAGACGTACTTGCGGCGATCATGCTCACTCAATTGATGATAGAGAAGTTCTGGAATAAGGGTTACCCCTCGGTTCTTCTTAATCAGTTGCAGTAATGTTTCAAATTGTCCGCCCTGAAAGGAGATATTATCAACCTTCTTCAGTTTGCAAATTTGTAAGGTCTGATGTCGAAAGCAATGCCCCTCTGACAGTAGATAGAGGGAATCAGTTGGAATGTCATTCCAATTCAGCTTGGGCTTCATTCTTGGGGAGTTTGAAAAAATAAAAAAACGCTCACAAAAGAGCGCCTGCTCTACAAGCTCTGAATCGTGAAGAGGTGTGGCCAAGATTCCGATATCTAATTTATCTCGCTTAAGCTGACCAATGAGGTGATCAGTTTGCAGCTCAAAGACTTTAAGATGGGCCTGGGGGTGCTCCTTGTGAAAGTGATCATAAAAGAGGGGAAGCAGATAAGGGGCCAAGGTCGGGATGAGACCAAGCCTGATTTCTCCACAAAGTTCCTTGGCAAAACGCAGATCTTCCTCAAGCCCTGATAACTCGCTGAAGATTTTTCGGGCACGGATAATAATTTTTTCCCCGTCAGTGGTCACTATGGTTGGAGACTTGGAACGGTCAAAAAGAATAACGCCTAACTCTTCCTCGAGCTTCTTAATCATCATGCTCAAGGTCGGTTGTGAGATGCCACACAATTTCGCGGCATTGGCAAAGTTTCGTGTTTCTTCCACGGCAAGAACGTATTTTAGCTGAGTTATGGTGACGTTTCTCATAATAGTATTTGTATATCATATCATAGATATTATCAATTATATCTATACCTGGTTTCGGACGATAATAGACAAAAGTTCAAGAAATACAAAAAAAGGAGATGGTATGAAGAAGAAAACAGAAATTAAAACATGGAAAAATCTTGAGTCAGCTTTTGCCGGAGAAAGTATGGCCTGTCAGAAGTATATGTACTTTGCCAAGTTGGCCCGTCAGAAGGGAAATGAGGAGGTCGCCCAGCTCTTCGAAGAAACCGCCAAACAAGAAATTGGGCATGCCGCGGGACACCTAAGTTTCCTTTATCCCGCTGATAAGTTAACCGTGAAAGATCTGCTTACCTTGGCATCAGAAGGTGAAACCTTTGAGTATACTGAAATGTACCCAGGATATGCCGAAACGGCCAAAGCCGAGGGACAAAGCGCTGCCGTTAAGGAATTTGAAGAGCAGCAGGCCGAGTCGGCAATTCATGCCAAGAACTTTCAAGACAAGTTAGAAAAGATTTCCAAAGTTTTTGCCGGCTTGGCCAAAGTTGAGAAAAAGCATGCCGCACAGTACACGAAAACCCTCGCCTCTCTTTAAGAAAATTCATAGAATGATGGGTCAATATTGATCCATCATTCATTCTAACTTGGAACATTTATGCCCAGTCCCGACAGTAAAAAAAATATTTTCACCGAGCCGCCCAAATTCGACTATGACGAGTCAGCACCGATCATTGATGCTGAAGAGTTTTTTAAAGTTATTCGATCTCGCAGAAGTGTGCGCGTGTATTCTAATGATCCCGTTCCAGAGTCTGTCATGCGAAGGGCCCTCGACGCTGCTCTTCTTGCGCCAAATTCATCAAACTTACAATGCTGGGAGTTTTATTGGGTAAAAAATCCCGAAAAAAAGGCGAAGTTAGTTGAGGCCTGCCTGAGTCAATCGGCGGCCAAAACCGCCCAGGAATTAGTGGTGGCCGTGGCCAGAACTAGCACATGGAACTGGGCCAGAAAAGAGATGCTCAAGCTTTTCGATAGTAATGAGAAAGGGGGAAGTAAAGTTCCCGCCCCCGCCCGTGCTTATTATGAGAAATTAGTTCCCTATGTTTATTGTCAGGGCCCTTTGGGCATTTGGGGCCTTGTTAAAAAAGGGATAGTGTGGTCGGTCGGGTGGTTTCGCGTGATACCCCGTGAGCCGACGAGTAAGACACATTTAAAAATATGGGCAGTTAAAACGACGGCACTTGCCTGCGAGAATTTGATGCTTGCCCTCAGAGCACAGGGATTCGACAGCTGTCCAATGGAAGGATATGACAGCGCACGGGTGCGCCGTATTCTGAACCTCTCATGCGATGCCGTTCCTGTTATGGTGATTTCTGCAGGCAAAAGGGCAAAGGGCGGGATCTATGGCCCCCAAATTCGTTTTCCCTCTGAACATTTTATTAAAGAAGTCTAGTCCTCGAGTGTAAGACCGTTTTCATTGAGAACCAGCACCCCGGAAATTTCATCGCCGACCTGCATACCGGCACACTGACGAATGTTTAGGAAAATTTCCTGTCCCATAACCTCTCCTTGGAAGAGGGGATGAACACCGCTTGGAGTGTAGTACGAAAAGGTAGCTATTTTGACACTGCAACCATCTACAATTTTTGTAATCTGCGACACATTGCCGATAATCTGGGCTTCACCATAAATATCTTCCCTTGCCATTGTGCTCACGCAGAAGAGTAAAGATAAACCTAAGAATAAGATTTTCATGCTCATAAGTGTGTCTCCAGTGGTAGCGACTTTTAGCATGAACCCTGAGTAAACACCTCAATAATGTCCACCACCTATAAAAATTATGCTCTTGTATATCCTGTGCAATATTGAGTGGTTAGGAGCCTCCCTTTGCCATATCTGGTTAATCACGGCATACTATCATTTTTATGAATGTAAAAATGCGCAATTATCTTCTGGTCTATATTAACGGGGAGCGAGTTGAAGTTCGCGGGGAAGAGGTGTTTCTTGATCTGGCAACCTTTCTACGCCGAAAACGGGCCCTTACCGGAACCAAGGTCGTCTGCGCTGAGGGGGATTGCGGTGCCTGCACGGTTTTAGCAGGACGATACCAGGAGGCCCACAGTTCAGGGCTGACCTCTTTGCATTTTGAGGCCATCAACTCTTGCATTGCTTTTCTTCACAATCTTGACCTCTCTCACATTATAACGGTCGAAGGTCTGGCCGATCATGGCAAGCTCCATCCCGCGCAGGAGTCCTTCGTAAAAAATCATGCTGCCCAATGCGGTTATTGCACTCCCGGATTTGTTTGCTCCATTGTTGGAATGGTAGATGCTTTGAAGGGGGAAGGTCACCGTTCAATTTCCATGAAAAATGTCCAAAGTTATCTTACCGGTAATTTATGTCGATGCACCGGTCATGCGCCCATTTTGCAGGCCGCCAGTGAGTTGAATATTTCTAAAATTACCCGAATTAGCGAACGGTACCATGATCCTAATATCCTCGCCGAGTTTGCCCACCATGCCACCGTACCGGCCGAGATTACCGCGGGCGACAAGGTCTTGTCTCTGCCCGTAGAGCTGAGGGATGCTTTGCAACTCAAAGGACAATATCCTGATATTCGAGTGATCGCTGGCGCTACTGATTTGGGCGTCCTCGTGAATAAAGATCGGTATCAACCGAAGCGCCTTTTAAGCCTGCAAAATGTTCTGGAGCAGTACAAAGTTCAGGATAGACACGAAGATAAAAACGAGTATTTTGAAATTGGCACCCGGGTCACAATCAACAGGATAGAGAAAATCATTGGGAAGTCGTTTCCTGAATTTTCAAAATTGCTTCACCTCTTTGCCTCACATCAAATTAAAAATATGGCCACCTTGGTAGGCAATTTGGCCAACGCCTCCCCGGTGGGAGACACCATCCCTTTTTTATTGGTGGCGGAAGCTGAAGTTGAATTGGCTTCAGTCAGAGGCCGGCGTTTGATGAACGTCAATGAGTTTTTCTTGGATTATAAAAAACTTAATATGGCACAGGATGAACTTATCACCGGAATCCGGCTCGCCAGACCGAGGGACAAAAAGGAACAGTATCGACTCTATAAGGTATCGGGACGGAAAGATTTAGATATTGCAACGGTTACCTTTGCCGCCCGTTTCACCATTGAGGATGGTGTGTTTGAAAATTTTTCTTTGGCCTTAGGGGGCGTGGCCCCCACGGTTGTCAGGCAGAATGCCATCGAAAAATTTATGGCCCAGAAACCGTGGCAGCCGGATACGTTCATCCAGGCTTCGGACATGTTGCCGGCCTTGATTCATCCCATCAGTGACGTACGCGGTTCACATGAATATCGTCTGCTTTTATGTCAGAATTTACTTTTGAAAATGGGCGATGTAAGACCGAAATGGGGATGTGCATGAGCGTCGGTGAAAATATTCCCCACGATTCTGCGGTAGGACACGCCACCGGGCAAAGTTCCTTCATTGATGATCGGCCGGAGGTTCAAGGAGAAGTTTTTGTCGGCATTGTGACCTCGCCGGTCGCCCATGGGAAAATAAAAAAAATAGATTTTCAAGAGGCCTTACAACACCCCGATGTGCTGGCAATTTTTCGCGGTCGGGACTTTCATAAAAATGTATGGGGGACGATTGTTGAAGAGCAGCCCCTTTTGGCCGACCCTATCGTGTCCTATATGGACGAGCCGGTTCTCTTGATCGCGGTCAAAGATAGACAGTCTCTCCCCGCGGTTCGCAGACTCATCAAAATTGAGATGGAGGAGATTCCCAGCATTTTTACGATCGATGAAGCCGTGGCGGCCAAAAAATTTAGCTATGTCGCCAACCCATTCGTTCAAGGCAATGTGATCGAGACCCTGCAAAAATCCCCTCATCGACTCAATGGTGTTTTTGAGTGTGGGGGCCAAGAGCACTTTTATTTGGAAAACCAGGCCGCCATTGTCTATCCTTTGGAAAATGGGCAGCTTGAAATCCATTCTTCCTCCCAGCATCCAACTGAGACGCAACATCTGGTGGCCCATGCTGTGGGCCTTCGCTACTGTGATGTCGTCAGCGTGGTGAAGCGCTTAGGCGGAGGGTTCGGTGGTAAGGAAAGTCAGGCGGCCCCCTTTGCCGCCTATGCTGCTTTGGTGGCGACAAAATTAAAAAAACCGGCCCGGTGTGTCCTTTCGAAAGATGAGGACATGAAAATTACCGGGAAACGTCACCCTTTTAAAATTCATTATGAAGTAGGCTTCGATGATCAGGGATTATTGATTGCTTTACGTGCCCAACTTTATTCGGACGGAGGTGCCTATACTGATCTCTCTCCTTCCATTCTGGAACGCGCCATGTTTCACCTGGACGGTGCCTACCATATTCCCAATGTTGAGATCAAGGCCGCCTGCTGTCGCACCAATAATCACTCGAATACCGCCTTTCGCGGCTTCGGTGCGCCCCAAGGAAATATGGCCATGGAATCCATTATGGAGGACATTGCAATCTATCTGAAAAAGGATTCCTTTGATATCAGGCGGGCCAATTGTTATGGCACTCACCAACGAAATGTTACCCCTTACGGTCAGTGCGTTGAAAATAATCAGCTGCCCTTTTTGTTTGATGAACTTTATAAAATTTCTGATTACGAAAAACGAAGTCGCGAGATTCAAGCTTTTAATCTCGAATATTCGGGAAAGGTGCGCGGCCTTTCGATGACCGCCACAAAGTTCGGGATTGCCTTTACCGCACGCTTCCTAAATCAGGCCAATGCTCTGGTTAATGTCCATGTTGATGGCACCGTTCAAGTTTCAACCGGTGCAACGGAAATGGGGCAAGGGGTGAACACCAAGCTGGCGCAAATTGTGGCGGATACCTTTGGCATTCCCTCGAACATGGTGCGGGTGATGCCCACCTCTACAGAAAAAAATCATAACACTTCTCCCACGGCAGCCAGCTCAGGTGCCGATTTAAATGGTGCCGCAGTTTTGGAAGCCGCCTCCCGAATTAAACAGAGGTTACAAGGTCTAGACACAAAATTATCATGGACTGACCTTGTTAAGAAGGCCTATCTCGAGCGAATCTCACTCGGTGAGTATGCACATTACAAAACCCCGGGCCTGGATTTTGATAAGAATGTCGGTAAAGGGAAGGCCTTTAATTATTTCACCATGGGGACGGCGGTAACAGAGGTTGAGGTGGATGAGTATACCGGTGAAAGTAAGGTGCTTCGCGTGGATATTCTTATGGATATCGGCCGTTCCATCAATCCGGGAATAGATAAGGGGCAAGTGACTGGTGCCTTTGCTCAGGCGATGGGCTGGGTGACTACTGAAAAATTGGTGTACGATCAAAAACGTCATCTCCTGTCCCATTCACCCACCACCTATAAAATTCCTTCGGTTCAGGATACTCCGCCCGTGTTGAATGTTGCCTTTATTGAAAATCACACCAACACTGTCAATGTTCATGCTTCGAAGGCGGTGGGAGAGCCCCCCTTCGTCCTCGGACTATCTGTTTGGACCGCCATTAAGCGTGCTATCGGGGTCCGCTTTTCCGGTAAAATCATTCCTTTGCAATCACCGGCAACAGGCGAGCAAATCCTAGGCCTCTTCAAAAAAATGTCTTCAGATTCTCACAAGTGAATCGGGGGAATATCCTGGCAGAAAATCGGGATGCCTTCTTTTTGTAAAGGATAGGCATTGCGATCGAGTCGCGCCATGATCCCAAGGGCCTGAAGATGAACTCGGGCAAATTTAATGCTCAGAGGAAGTGTGGATTTTATCCCTAGCTCCTTGGCCTTCTCTGCATAAGCGGCGGCATGGGTGAGGGCCAAGGCGGCGCTTTCGAGAAAGTGGCGTTGCAGGCAATTCACATGCGGAGCAAGCTGCAGCTCTTGAATTTTGCGAGTGAGGAGTCCCAGCGTCTCGGTAAAGTGAGGGTCCTCTTTGGCCTGATCAGCATCAATGGCCTGGCGCAACCGCTTTTTCAGACTCACAACAGCTTTGCGATCATCAGGTTTTTCAAAACTTTGCGGCATCTTTCGTGAGCTTGAAAAAATGGGAGTGAGATGAATCGACACCAGATCATTTCTTAAAATCTCCACACCCGCACATAGAAACGGCTTGGCCTGCCAATCGAGAATGCGGGCAAAAGGAAGCATGAGATGCTCATACAACATGACTTCGGCAAAAACTTGAGAGGCTTCGGTGCCAAAATGCTGGCGATACAATTTTTTACGTTCTTTGTTTAAATGAATGGCGTCAACGAGATGCTGGGTGGTGGGTTTTTCCTGGTAAATACATGTTTTCGCCTGGGCCACGACACCCGAGGTCGCAAAAAGGAACAAGCACAATATTCCGAGTTTAATGTTTTTAGACATATGTGGTGCACCCTACAACAATGTCATTTGAATCGGCTCAACCTTGTAAATATTATATATTCGGGCATAATTGTTCATATGAGCGCTAGTGCAGTCGTACTTCTTGTAGAAAGTGATGCCTCCCGGGCCTTGGCCTTGCGGATGGCCGCCGAAAGAATGGGGGCAAAACTCTTTGATTTTTCTCAAGTGGAGAGCTTGGACTACTTTATAAATGACCTTGGCCCCTCACTTATCATGATCAATCTTGAGCAATACATGGATGAGTTGCCGCTCCTACTTGCTTTAGCTAATGCGCGCAATATTCCCGTTACCCTGTATGGCCCGAGTGAAAAAGAGCCGGTTGATCTTCTCGGTGAATGGGGAGGCATGCTGTCCATTTCTTATGAAAAATTTCCTCTGCGCCCTTTAGATATGTTTAAGCGGATCTTAGAAAATGGATAAGGATTTACTATTCATCATCGCGGGATTTTCTTTGGCGGTGGTTATTTTCGGCCTAACCATCTACTTTCGTAGCGGTGCCTTCTAAGACAGATTTCCATTCTTGCATCTTAGGATCATCAGGCATCAGGACGTAGGGGAAAAGTCCCAGTTCATCAAAGATAAAGGCCGGAATTCTAATACGATAAAAAATACCACGTTCATGATTATGGGCCTTTTCCACGTTGGTATTTTTCGCTACCTTGGCCATAGCGGCGCCCTGTTCATAGGGGATAAATAAATCGTAGAGTGCCTGCTTATCTAAAAATGTTTTGCAGATGTGCTCTCGCAACATATTCACATCTTCGTTGTCATAGCTGCTCACGACAAAACATCCGGGATAGGCCCGGGCAATAATCTTGGACATAAGGGGGGACGATAACTTATCCCGCTTATTGAAAATGATTCTGTACTCGCGCTGGTCAAGACCCAGCTCCTTTAATATTTGCATGGTGACTTCGAGGTGCTTTTTATAGTGGGGATCGGAAATATCGCAGACGATGAGAAGCAGATCGGCCTCAAGGGCAGATTCAAAGGTAGTTTTGAATCCCTCCACGAGAGTACTTGGCAAGTTGGAAATAAAACCAACCGTGTCAATCAAGATCATGGGGGGATGAGTGTCAGGATTGAGGGTTCGATGGGTCGGATCGAGGGTGGCGAAAAGCTTATTTTCTTCCACCACATCGACGCGGCAAAGGCGATTTAACAGGGACGATTTTCCGGCATTGGTGTAGCCGACGAGCGCGGCGATGACCGCCTTATTTTTGCGTTTTTTCTTCTGCTCTTCGCGGGATTTTGCCACCTGCTCAAGATCATCTTTAAGGGTTTCAATTCTGCTTCGGACAATCCGTCGGTCGAGTTCGATTTGCTGCTCGCCTTCGCCACCTCGAACGCCGACTCCGCCGCGCTGACGGGAAAAGTGGGCCCAAAGCCCCGCCAGACGTGGGAGGAGATATTGGAGGCGAGCGATCTCAATTTGTAACTTGGCTTCTCGAGTGCGGGCGTGGCGCGCAAATATCTCAAGAATGACGTACACACGGTCCATGACATCAAGACCGGTAATTTCTTTTATATTTCGGGCCTGCCCGGCGCTAAGTTCAAAATCAAAAACCAGGATATCTGATTTTTGGGCCCGTGCACTTTCAGCAATCTCCAGAAGCTTACCGCTTCCCATAACTGTACCTGCATCGATATCAGTCTTGCGTTGGATAAACTCTTCTCCCGCCTTTATTCCCAGGGTGCGCAGGAGTTCTCGCAGCTCAAGCAGAGAGCGATCTGTTTCCGCTTGGTCTTCATGTCCTTTCATCTTAACGTTTACGATAGATACTAATGTGGCGTGGGCCCCGGCCCGGATTTGGTATTCGTGATCAATATTCATGCAGTTCCATTTTTAAACACCGTGATATTATCAATCAAACGAGTTTTGCCAACTTTCATCGCTCCTGCAACAACCCACTCGGAAGTATTTGATGATGGTGGTTGTAAATTTAAAGAGTCTAGAATCTCTAAATATTGCCACTCAACTTGTGGGTCGGCCAGGGACTGATTGATAAAATTCGTCAGTTCGCTCGACATTTTATTTTCATGAGCCTCTTTAAATAGTTGAGTAACTTGAGTCAGAGTTGTCGGTAGCTTTAGGGCCAGTTGACGTTCTTCCTTGCTCAAATACTGATTTCGACTCGACAGGGCCAGTCCATCATGGTCGCGAATCGTCGGCATCGAGATAATCTTTATAGGAATATCAAGATCCAAAACCATACGTTTAATAATGGCAAGCTGCTGAAAATCTTTGGAGCCAAAATAAGCTGAATAAGGCCGGGTGATAGAGAAAAGGCGGTAAACCACGGTCGCCACGCCGTCAAAATGCCCGGGTCTGAATTTTCCACAAAGTGGCTTGCTGAGTTCCCCAAGGGAGATCGTCGTATCAAACCCCGGGGGATAAATGTCTTGAGAAGTTTCCGGAGCATAAACCAAACACGGGCGCCCCTTCGTTACCGTTCCCAGCAATTCCAGGTCTTGCTCAAGCGTACGAGGGTAGCGGTTGAAATCTTCATTAGGCCCAAACTGCTTGGGATTTACAAAAATAGTGACGATGGTGAAGTCATTATCATGGACACAGGCCTGGACGAGTGAGGTGTGACCCTTGTGCAGATTGCCCATCGTCGGAACGAGTCCAATCTTCTGTGCCGTAAGAGACGCCCGTCTCGCTTTGAACTCGGCCGTTGAACGAATCAGTTCAACCATAGATTTACCTTGTTTAAGATTTCTTGCGCCAGGGCCGTTTTTAGGAGTGGCCCTTGGAAAGTAATTTGTCCATTTTCAAAAAAGCAGTAATCGGCATGCTCAGCTTTGAATCCACTGGCCTGCTTGGGGGCAAGCTCACTGGGAATCTGACCGTTATGGACTTTCGTCCCGACCAAAAGATCTACCGGCTTTTTGTTGTATTTTTCTCTTAGAACATTTTCTGCCAGATCGGTTTCGGCGGCAAAGCCAATGAGGTGCTGCTTGGGACCTTTCATTTGTAAGGCACGCGCCAAAACGTCGGGAGCTTTCACAATGGCGAGGTTTTCCGGCAACACGGCCTTTTTGAGTTTTCCTTGCCACTGATCCTTGAAAATAATATCCCCGATGGCCGCGGCCGAAATGTACACCGCATGCTGCGGCCACAAACGTTCAACGGCTTGTAAAAAATCATTGGGCGTATCAAGTGCTAAGAGTTGGACTCCTGGGAGGTGACGGAGATTGTTGATTCGCTCAGTGGAGTAGCGACCGTGTAAGATGGTCACTGGATGGCCTTGACGATGGGCCTCCTGCGCGAGAAAAAAGCCTGTCACTCCCGATGATGGATTGGTGAGAAAGCGAACGGGGTCAAGGGGAACTACGGTCGCGCCGGTAGAAATCAAAATGGCCGGTTTAGCTATGCTCTTTAGCGGGGTGGCAAAGGGAATGGTATCGAGCAGCGTTTCAACTGAGGGAAGTTTTCCCTGGCCCTCATCGCCGCAGACTAATTCACCTTCCAGCGGGGGATGAAGGAAAACTTCGGGACTTCTTTGAAGGCGCTGACAATTTTCCTGCACCATAGGATTATTCCACATCAGCGTATTCATGGCAGGATAAAGCAGCAGTGGAGTACCCTGGCGTCGGGCCAGCACGACGGAGCAGAGGAGATCGTCGGCCATGCCATGGGCCATCTTTGCCAAAGTATTTGCCGACAAGGGGGCCAGCACCATGCGATCGGCCCATTTGGCCAAGTTAATATGGAGAACAGGTCCCGGGAGATCATTGTTTGCTGCGGATTTAAAATCATCTTGAGGGCCGTACACGGCATCAGCACCGAGGTATTTAAAAACTTCCGGACGAACAAATTCCATCCCCCCTTTGGTGAGAATGATGCGCACTTTGTGCCCGGCCTTGGTGAGTCCACGAGTCACATCCAGCATGCGATAGGCGGCCACAGAACCCGTTACCCCGATTAAAATGTTGGACATAGCGATTCCTCCCTTGCGGGTGATTGAGTGGGACGATCCACGGCCAAGATCTTTTTTGCCAACGAAAGAAGGGAAAAATGAATAAGATGCGAGCGAACTTCGATGGTCGTAGGGGCATTCTCCTGGTGGATAATTTCTTGCAGGAGGGGTTGCAAGTTCTGCGCCTGTCCGCCAGTCAAAATAATTCTGTCTGGATGGAACTCTCTCAACCAGCCCCTAAAGAAACCTTCCATCATTTTCCAAACCGCTAATCCCATAGCATGGGGGGTGGTCTGGGGTAGCTCTTTTTTCCTGCGATAAAAGGACAGGAGTTGCTCCAGCGAGAGGGCGGGGAGTTTTGCCCCATGTTCAAAGCTGCGGGCCAATAAATTAAGACCTGGAAGTATATGACCGCCTTCAAAACCACGTGCCGTGATCAGGTCTACGGTGGTGAATGTCCCACTATCAATAAGCTGAATAGCTTGAAAATGCCGAGCTGTTGTGCCCGCATAAAACTCATTGAAAAGTTCGTGCGCCTGCACCAGCCGATCGGAACCCAGCGTGGAAGAGTAGAGCACCGGTAAGTTAAAAAATTGGCCTTGGGTAAATTGTTCCATGGGTGAAATCAGCTTGAGGGCGGTGATGATTTCGGGAGTTAGATGAGCGCGGACTTCGGAACATATACTTATCGCATCAGGGTTGCGCGGTCCTTGCAAAAACTGAATAAGGGGTATGACGCGTTTCAATTCATCGTTTTGAAACTCGCCCACGGTAGGATGGGAGTTTCCTAAATCAAGAGTGTATGTGGCCAATTTCATAGTTGGTTGTGGGTGTTGGGGGAAGGGTCAACGTTTCTATATATTTTGTAATGGCCTCTTTTTTTAAACTGTAAAAGTCTGCAACAGGCTGGCAAAATTTAGGAGGTCGGTTGGGACCCATTTTCAGCAAGTCATTGATCACCAGGATCTGTCCGTCGACCATGCGACCGGCACCAATGCCAATGGTTGGAATGCTAAGCATGGAAGTGATTTCCGCCGCCACCGTTTTCTCAATGCACTCAAGAACAATGGCAAAGACACCGGCCTTTTCCAGGGCCTGAGCTTCTCGGATTAGGCGTTCGCGGGAAGCCTCATCTTTGCCATGCTGATAATGTCCGCCGAGAGCGTGGACCGATTGCGGGATAAGACCAATATGTCCCATCACGGGAACACCTGAATCCGTGATTCGGGAGATAATTTCTAGGACGTGGGGAAAGGCCCCTTCTAATTTAACCGCCTCGGCGCGTGTTGCTTGAAAGAGGCGAAGGCAATTTTCAACACCCTGATTGAAAGTTGCGTAGGTGCCAAAGGGCATATCCATGATCAGAAATTTATCGGGAGCACCACGGCGCACGGCCTTTCCGAAAATTTCCATTTCGCAAAGCCCGACACTGATGGTGTGGTCGTATCCTAGGATGACATTCCCGAGGCTGTCGCCTACCAGGATAATATCCAGGTTCGTTTCATTGAGAAGCTGGGCAGTTTGAAAATCGTAACAGGTGAGTGCGGAAATTTGCTGTCGAGAAGCACCCTTTTTCCAATTTTTTAGGTCTCTGGTGGTCAGCTTCTTGACCGGACATTTATTTTCGTTATAGGTCGACACCTTTTTTCTCCATCGCCTTGTGAGTCTGGGCCAAGGTTGTGCTCGACCAATCTGCAATAACGCTTTGCCTTAAAGCATCAAGGTCTTGATCCATAACTTCATTGAAAAATGACCCGGACCAAATGTCTGCTGCAAGTGTATCTAGCTTGTCATGGAATGACTTGTCAAAAATGACGTGGCGCGCTTTTTCCCCGCCATAGAGGGCGTTTGGGCTAATTAGGCGGTGAAAATTTTCAGGGCCAAACTTTATCATGGCATCAGCAATGAGCTTAACTTCCCGCCAGCATTCTAAGTAGGCGACTTCCCGTGAGATACCTCTCTCCACCATCTTTTCAAAGATCAAGCGGGCACCATAGGGCAATAGTGAGCATAAGAGGGCCTGCTCGGAAAAGAGATCGGCCAGGGTTTCCTCGCGGAAAGTACTTTTGAAAGGGCCTTGGTTGATCCCTAGTTGGCCGGCCAAAAAGAAGACCAGCTCCTTGGCATCATGGGCGATGCTACCTTCGGTTGAGTAGACTGCCGCCAAAGGTTCATGGGACAGATAATTGGCCCGCACCTCACTGGCAATGGCCTTCGGTGCGAGGAGCAGGTGGGACCAAGCAGGATAAACTTGGTTCCAGTTATATTGGGTATAGCTGACCCCATGGGCGTAAATAAACGTCAGTGGAATATCGCCACCCTGTTGGGCAAAAAAAGCGAGTACATTTTTATGAGTGTGGTCTGGGATTAGCATGATAAAAATGTCGTTGGGTTCTGGCCTCCACTCATTAAAAAGCGTGACAGGCAGCTCGAGTTTTTTGGCCTCTTGAATTGTGGAACTTTTCTCTCTTAATAATATTTGGAAAGGGAGCTTTTGGTCTCGCCAGTTTTGGGCCCAGGCCTTACCTTGAGAACCGAGCCCTAAAATAAAAAGTCTTCTCCGCTGGAGAGGATTTGGCGTGTACATAGGGGTGCCTCATCTTGTAATTTTAGGGAAGCATAGTCTCAGGGGGAGAAGTTGGCCACGACCGTCTATCGCTATTTTGACAGTGTAATTGAGCAAATTGCACCACCGGATGCCTCGATTCTCTATGGGGATGTGGCCTTCAGTACCTTTCGTGCCTTCGGAAGTTTCATTCCATGGTGGCCGTTGCACATTGAACGACTTAAGCGCGGGGCTTCTTTTCTGAGCACCGACCTCAATTGGAACTTACTTAAGCAAAGCTTAGAGGATGGGAAGTCCACATTGACTCAACATTTTCAAGCTCAAGAATGGATGGGCCGGCCAACCCTTAGACGAACGGGAGTCACTGTTGAACTCATCTTTTTTGCCTGGGAGTTGCCAACATTACAGGCGACCGAGCAGAACTTGGCCGTCGCTTTGTCAGAGCGAAAGCGTCTTTGGCCCGGGGATATCAAGGGGGGGGATTACCAAATTGAAAACCTAGGGCAGCAGTGGGCCATTGAATCGGGCATGGATGATGTTTTATTTTGGCAGGGCCCAAACAAACAGATTAGTGAAACCAGCCGCAGCAATATTTTTTTCATTAACGCCCGGGAGGAAATTGTGACACCTCAGCTTGATGGGAGTTGCTTGGCCGGTATTTGCCGTGAGCAGGTCATTGCGTTGGCAAAGCGCTTGGAACTTCAGCTGAGCGAGCGCGCGATTTGTCTCAAAGAAGTGGAACAGATGACCGAGGTCTTTTTAACTAATTGTGGGCAGTTGATCAGGCCGGTGGGCCGGATAAATGATCTTTTTTTCTCCTCTGCCCACGACAATTCCTTGACCAACAAGCTAAGGAAGGAATTAAATTTTATATCCAAAACTAACTTAAAATGAGGAAATATTGTCGTGACCAAGAAAGTGTTATCGGTCAAATGCCCGACTTGTGGTGAAAGATTTAATTACTATGATTCAGAGTTTCG
Source organism: Bdellovibrionales bacterium GWA2_49_15 (assembly GCA_001769855.1). Lineage (GTDB taxonomy): Bacteria > Bdellovibrionota > Bacteriovoracia > Bacteriovoracales > Bacteriovoracaceae > GWA2-49-15. The sequence goes on from MEPP01000021.1 coordinate 357,318, forward strand.
CCCTTTTTGTAGCGAGCGATGCAAGCTGATTGATTTAGGCCACTGGCTGGACGGTGATTATGCCATCCCTAGTGAGGAGAAGATTAATGGGGAAGATAATGAGGATGAGGAATAAAGAGATGGAAAAGCGCGACTTAAAAAAACTTTGTTCCCTGGTTATCAAATGGGCCGAGGGCGCAGGGACCATCACCGCTCGCCATCAACGCAAATTGAGTTCTTTGCATATTTCCCGGAAGGTTGCTCTCGGAGTTGTCTCAGAGGCGGATGTGGCCAGTGAAGAATATCTGTTAAAAAAAATGCGGAAAATTTATAAGGGCGACAATATTCTAGCAGAAGAGTCAAGCTATCACAGTCACGGGGGAAAAGGCGCTAACCTGGAAAGTTTTAAAAATAGCGAGTGGTGCTGGGCCGTGGACCCTTTAGATGGCACGACCAACTTTTTAAATGGCATGGATTATTACTCGATAGCCATTTCTCTGATGTATTTCGGCCGTCCCGTTCTGGGAGTTGTCTATCGGCCGAGCAATGGGGATTGTTTTTATGCTTATGAGGGCGGCGGCGCATATTTTTTAAACATGAGGGACAAAAAGCGACCTATGAAGCTGATTCCCAGGCGCAATACTAAAAATATTCGCGATACACTTTTGGTAACCGGATTTGCAGGTGAAAAAGGTCAAACGCTCTTGAGCGAGTTTACCTATTTTAGGAAACTGGTCCAGTCGGCCCGGGGCGTGAGACGGTTAGGATCAGCGGCCCTTGATCTCTGTTATGTCGCCCGTGGCACCTTCGATGGTTTTTGGGAATCTGGACTTGGGCCCTGGGATGTTGCTGCGGCAGGAATTATCTGTCTTGAAGCAGGCGTGCATGTTGCAGATTATAAGGGAAACGAGTTCTCGCCCTTTGAAAGCTCTATTATTGCGGCCCGCTTACCCCTCTTTAACTCCCTCCTTAAGTATATCAGGCATGGGCGCAAAAAGAGAAAATCTGTCGGATAATTATTTTCCCTTGAAAGATGTCACTCCCTGTTGAGCAATGAGAATTTCGGTTATCATAGATATGAGTATTTATGATCGCGGGCCTTGCTTATTATCATGGAGGGGAGCCGGTGAACGAGATTTTTCGCTTATCCACAAATTTCACGGATGAAATTATCGCTCTGGCCCTTGGACTTACGGGTTTTTTGGGATGTTTGATTATTATTTACTGGCTTTATTACCGTCGTAAATTTCATCAGCTGTCACATCAAATTCCTGCATCAGTTATTAAAAATTATCTGGACTCAATCATTCAAAACTCCAGTGCCCTCAAATCCTCACTTTTTAGAGGCGGGGGCATGGATCTACCGGAGGGCGTTCCTTCCATTGTTCCCGTGAGTGGGCTGGGAAGCGGTCCGGTGAATCTCGGGGCCAGCGATGAGGCCATGGCCCAAAAAAATGCTGAAATTTCATCCTTACTTGCGCGTGTTAAAGAAAAAGACAGGACGTTGGCCGATTTGGAAGCACGCCTAAGTGATGCGGTCGCCGCCGCCGGGAAAGGGGGCGCATCCTCGGAAGAGGTGCAGCTGCTGAAAAAAGAGGTGGCGCGTTTGCAAAAGGAATTAGCGGCGGTTCCCGCTTCCAGCGGTGGGGATGGGGCCATCAAGGCCGAGCTTGGCAAGGTCACCAAAGAGCGTGATGAGTTAAAAGAACGCCTGATGGAATATGAAATTATTGAAGAAGATTTAGCCAACTTGAAAAGACTGCAGCAGGAAAATGAGCAGCTCAAAGCCACCATTGCTCAACTGAAAGGTGGTAAAGCAGAACCCCCACCAGTATCTGTTGCAAAGGCCGCCGTTGCGGCACCTGAACCTATGCCGGAACCTGAACCAATGCCAGAGCCTGAAGCCGTAGCGGAACCTGAACCTATGCCGGAGCCTGAAGCCGTAGCGGAACCTGAACCTATGCCGGAGCCAGTGGCCGCGGCTGCTCCCGAGGACGATTTCCCAACGCCGGCATCGGATGTAAAATTGGCTCCAACTGACAGTCTGCCGGAAGCTCCTGTGGCGGGAGAAAATGAACAGAAGTCCGCTGAAGAATTACTCAGTGAGTTTGAAAAAATGCTTGGTTAAGATTTTCTTAGGAGTGTTTGATGAAGAAGCAAGTGTCTTTCGCGTGTTTGATTGTTTGTCTGGGCCTTTCATCGACGGCCAGCTTTGCCAATAAGACACCCGGGCATGCAGTGAAACCCGCTGTTCAAGCTAAAGCAGATCTGAGTGAAAAAAAATCTGCCCCAAAGAGTCCAGAAGCCGAAGCAGCTCAGAGAAAAGAAAATGATGAGATAACCAAACGACTCCTGACTAAGTTTTTGGCAGGGTTTAAGGATAAAAAAGATTTGGATGCTTTCAATAAGGAAGTGCGAAACACTGCCGGACGTGCCGTCCCGGCCCTGATTGAAGTAATGAAGAATGCAAAATATCCCGATAAGTCCCGCTGGCTGGCGACGTTTATGCTCGGCCGTGCCATGGGAAAAAAAGCCGCCCCTTTCATAGGCAAATTTACCGCCCATCCGTCCTGGGTTATGCGACTCGCGGCGCTCAAGGTCCTGTTGGCCTTAAAGCAACATGAGATGGTCGATGTCTATGCTCGCACCCTGCGTGACGATTCCATGATCGTTCGGACACAGGCCCTGGCCAATGTTCGTGATCTTAAGCTCGACAAACTTGCCCCCAATGTGTGGGCCATGCTTTATGATAAGCGCAATTATTATGAAGCAAAAAAGGCCACAAAACGAAGCAACATAATTAAGGAAGTGATTACAGCAGTAGGGGAGCTGCGTTTTGAAAAGGCCCGTGATCCGCTCCTGACGATGATCCAAAAGGATAAATACAGCGATGTCTTTGAGGAAATAAATAAGTCCCTTGAAAAAATCACAGGACAGGATGCGCCAAAAGGGGACCGCCAGGTCAAACGTCACTATTGGTCACGCTATGTGCTGACGAGTAAGACGATCTAAAAAGAAGCTTCTTGTTCTTTGCTCTTGTGCTCTTCAATCTTTTTGAGCTTGTTGTCGATGAGCACTGTTCGTTCGATGCGATAGAGAATTGTTTCTTCCAAGATTTGGTCAGATGGCGTCACCTTCCAGCCAGTTAAAAAATCATGGTTCACCATCTGGCGCTTAAAAACTGTGACCTTGGTAACTTCGCGCGAGCCGCGAAAACCTTTGATGACATTAACAATAACCTTGAATCGCGCGGATTTAACCGCGTCTGATGATCCGAATGAGTCGGCAAAATTCAATTCCAAGGTGTTATCCACCCATCGAGTTTTAATGATGCCGGCCTCTTGATTTTGCAGCTCAAGATCGTAAGATTTCATGACAGACAAAACAGCTTGCCAGGTTTGGGCATAATCTGCCTTGAACACCTTTGTTGGAATTTCTAATTCGTCTGTCATGTATTGAAAGTCACGATAGGAAGAGCATGAAATCGCGATGCTTGCCACGGTGGCGAGGGCCATCACAAAAAAGAGCTTGAGTTTACACTTCGCAAAATTCATTGTACTTTCTTCAAAGTTATTGAGTAATCACATTACTATCTTACCAGGCCTTGGGCCCATAAAAAAAGAAGAATTTTCATGTCCCCCATATCTCCTATGCCCGACGACTTGCTTTCCATAATGCAAAATGTTCTTCATATGGAGGCGCAGGCCTTAACAAAGGCCAGTACGCGACTTGGAACGAAACAAATTGAAGCCCTTTCGACACTTTTTGATGGGCTTATCCAGCAGGATGCGCATGTTATTTTTTGTGGCGTGGGTAAGTCAGGTCATATCGCTATAAAGTTGGCTGCAACCTTTTGTTCCCTTGCACGACCTGCCTTTTTCCTACATCCCACCGAGGCCCTGCATGGTGATCTGGGGCGTGTAAGGGCCCAAGATGTGCTTGTCTTGATTTCTAAATCTGGAACTACAGATGAAATTCTCAAGTTATTGCCCTTTATCAATGTCCCGTCTACTCAGATTATCGGTCTCTTGGGAGAGGTGAATTCACCCATTGCCAAGAAATGCCATATTGTCTTGGATTGTTCTGTGGAGAAGGAAGCTTGCTTGAATAACCAAGCGCCGACCACCAGTTCGACCTTGGCGATGGCGATGGGGGACGCACTGGCCGTGTTGTATGAGCGCAAGATAGGGTTGTCCCGTGAGGGATTTGCTCTTTCTCACCCCGGAGGAATTTTAGGCAAGATGCTGCGAATGAAAGTTCGTGATCTGATGAAGTCGCTGGAGGAATGTCCTGTGCTTACCTCCGGTCATACTTTGAAGGATGCTATTTTGGCCATGACGGAAAAAAATGTTGGAGGCCTGGCCATTTTAGATGAGCAATCTAAATTTGAAGGAATCTTGGTAGAAGGGGACATCAGGCGTACTTTTGCCAAGAGCGAGTTTGGTCTGGATACGAGGCTCGCTGTCTTAATGAATCGAAAACCAATTTTGGTTGGACCTGATGCCCTTGCCAGCTATGCATTAGAGCTTATGGAAAAACGATCAGGGCAAATTAGTATTTTACCTGTCGTCGATCAAGGTGGTTCTTTCTTGGGACTTGTCCGTTTACACGATTTGGTGAAAGAGGGATTTCAAATTCGTCAAAACTGACCAGTTTTGAGCAATACTAAGGTGCAGGCATTTTCCGTGGCGATGCCATTTTTATTCAAAGTCTCTGCCAGTACCGGATTTTCACTCCCGGGATTAAAAATAATTCGATTTGGTTTTAAACTCAGTAAATCTTTGGCCAACCCGGTACTGATGGAAGGATTGACGTAGACGGTGACAGTGTGGATTTTAACCGCCGACTGTTTGATGACTTTGAGGTCTTTAAAACATTTGACCCCATCGATCTCCGGATGCTCGGGGTGCACGGGCAGACAGGTATGACCATGCTCAGTCAGCAACTTTAAGGCCTGATAGGAATAGCGTTCTGGGCGATTGGAAGCCCCGATAATGACTACATTTTCCTTTTCCATATAAAGATACCTCTCGATAAACATTTTAGCATTGATGGGCCAAAATATTAAGCGTTTAGTGCTGCCGTAATTTTTGTAGAAGAAGAAAGAAGGCCACAAGCCCCCACAGAATCCACAAGACAATATTTCCAAATTTGGCAAAAAAAGTCGGAAGTTGATTGCTGTAGTCAATCTTTAAGTCAAGATTACCCACTTCGGCCACTGAAAGTCTGCTACTTTCATGTCCGCCTGGATCAATGACCACACTTATTCCCGTATTTGTGGACCTAATGATAGGGATACCAAATTCCAGCGCCCGCCACTTGGCCAAAAAAAGATGTTGCTCCGGCTCAGCAGTGTCGCCATACCATGAGTCATTGGTCAAATTGATAATGAAGTTTGGATAGCTCGATACTTTCGCAACATATGTTCGTAAAAAATCGGGGAAAAGAATTTCGTAGCAAATCGCAGTGATAAAACTTGTTCCTTTGGGTAACTGAAACAAGGGGTACTCAGTGCCCTTGGCAAAAAAGCTAATGTTCGAGAGAAGCACGCTTAGAGGGCGATTTAAAGGGCCAAAAGGCAATCCTTCACCGAAAGGAATAAGCTGATGTTTGTGATAAACCGCTGGCAGGGTAAAGTCTGGCGCGAACATAAAGGCAGTATTGTACTCACTTTCAAATAAATCATAGCGATCGTGATTTATATTTTGATCATAGCCACCAAAGAGAATACTGGCACCGGACATCTCAAGAACCTGGCGAAAAACAGGGGGAATTGGAACGTCATTGGAGCGTATTTTGGCACTAGAAATTAAGTCTGGATAAGCTGTTTCTGGCCAGATAATAAGGTCTGGCCCCCGGGGAGTGGGATTCGTTGAGAGACCTTGATAGAGGGCCAGGACATTTTCAAGGGAATCTTTATGACCTGCTTCGGCGGAAATTTTGAGGTTATTACCGATATTGGCTTGAATAATTTTTATGGCAAGAGTTTGCTGGGGAGCCAATTGTCTTGCCTTAATTTGCCCTCGTCCCAGCCCGATATTGAGACCCAGAAAAAAGATGAATCCGCCGACGATGATTCCTGCGGTTCTTTTATTTTTCGCCGAGAAAAGGAAGAAAAACACGACAAAGTAACTAAAGACCGAAAAAATTCCGACGCCAAAGTAGGCCGCCAGGCCAGCAAAAGGTGCCAGGAAAAACCAACTGTGACCGAGGTGGATTGGAAACTGTTGAGGGATGAGTAGCTCGAGTAACGCAGCTGTCAGTGATAAAAAAAATGACCACTGCAAGGGTTTTTCCTTCAAGTTGATTTTTTTATTGAGCACAAAAACGGTGAGCAGAAGAAAGTAGAACTGGGGCAAGAGAAAAACAGAAAAGAGCACCCCTAGCGCATAATTCAGTGGGACCGGGATTGCCCCAAATTCTTTGAGGGTATAGGGAATCCAGTACAGACCTAGGAAATAAAGGCCCATGGAAAAAACCAGAAAGGCCTTACACCAAGACGAGACCCGGTGCTTATGAATCTCGGATACCAGTAAGGGATTCAGTAAGAAAACCAGTCCCAGGGTCGGGCCGAGGAAAAAATAATAGCGTGAGCCGAGTAGGGGGAAGCCAGCGGCGTATAGCATGCCTCCCAATACGGCCCATAACAGATATTTATGACTTATAAGTTTTTCCATCGGAGAATTTATTTTACGGGGCGACGGACCTTTTGCAAACTTCTATTGTCCAGGGAACGTTTTCTGAAAGCTCTTCTGATAAAATTTGCACCTTCATGCTTTCACACAGTGCCGTGAACATCAAATCAAACTCGGGCCGGAGGGATCTTGGGATGCCGATGGCGATATCACGATGGGGTTGTCCCAGAGTCGCATCTAAGGTTGAGTAAAAACATATGTTTTCATTAGCTTCAAGAGTGAAATAAAAAAAGGCCGAATCCTCTTTGCTGGTTCGAACGACAATTTTCCAAATTTGATGAATATTGCTTTGGGAAAGTTGATCAGTTTGGCCTGGCATGCTCCTCTCCCCCTTAGTTTACATTGACTTGAGTTCTGCATCCTCTACAATAGTAATTAAATCAAGTCAAAGGCATGAGGCCTTTGTCGGGCAAAATTGCAGTGACTTGCTGCAGTTCAGCCATCGGCCCAATATGGAGGGGCCTCTCATGAGATCCTGTCGAAAATCCCAGTTGCTGGTTCTTTTGTTGGGAAGCGCACTGCTTCTTTCGAGCTGCTCTTGGTTGTCAAAGCGACGATCACTCTTTTCCTCGAGTAACGATGAGACAAAAACTCCCATGGTTCCCAAAGCACAATACGATGAACTCTTGCAAAAATATGAAGAGATTCTTCGGCAGACACGCGGAGAACAAACGGTATCTTCGGAAGAAACGGGAGTTCGGACGGAAAAAGTTGATCTGGTGGACGATTTGAAAAAGGCCGGAATCGGACCGGCCCTCGATACCACTGTTTCAGTAGAAACCTCCCCCGCCGTTTCCAACCAGGAATATAGCAAGGACACTATTTTCGATGAGATGAAAAAATTTGAAAAGGCCAAAAACATGTTGGCGCAGAAACAGTTTGATGGCAGTTTGAAATTGCTGCGCGAGATTGAGCAGTCAAAGGTGAACACATTAAAAGTGCATGCCAAATTTTATATCGGAGAGCTGCTTTTCATGCAGGGGGAATATGATTTGGCCATGCAGTTATTTGAAGAGATTCTTCAGAACTATGCTTTTTCCGGTGTTGTCTACAAAGCGTTAGGTCGTTTAATTGCCTGTAGTGAAAAGTTAAAGCTGGGTCAAAAAAAGGATAAATATTTTTCTATTTTGCATGATTTTTTTGAAGCGGAATCTGGAGATGATATGCAGGGCACGGTTGTCGCTCCTGCAGGAGTATAACCAGTCGTGACAAGATTGCGGCCTCTCACATTTTTGCTGGCATTGGGACTTAGTTCGCAGTTGAGCTATGCCCAAGGTGTCGACCTGGAAAATCTGGATCTTTTGGATGAAAAGGATTCCGAAATTTTAAAATCTGGGGATATTAAAAGTCAGGCCGAGCAAGGGGATCTCAATCAGTCGGAGCTTGAGGAAAAGGATGATCTCGAGTCTTTAAAAGGGGATGTCGGGGACGTTTTATTTAAGGACGAACCTGGGGCCGAGTTTAAAGAAGCTGAGAAAGAAGGAAGTGGTGCGGGCGCAAAGGTTGATGTTAGCAAGGTCCTCAATGAGCCCAATCTGAATGAAGGCGATGGCAAGGGACCGGTTATTTTTGATGTCGGGGGCGAGGAGAAAAAACTCCTGGAGCTTTCGAAGTTTGTCGAAAATAAGATTCCGGAAAAAGAATGGAATACGATTGCCTCTGCCTCCAAAACCCAGAAATATGTTGTGCAAGAGGGCGACTATCTTTGGAAGATCGCTAAAACATTATTCGGTTCAGGATTCTATTATTCAAAGATCTGGTCTCTCAATCCCCATATCGCGAATCCCCATGAAATTGAACCGGGAATGGTGCTTGTTTTTGAAACCGGTGATTCTGATACGCTACCCTCCGTGCAACTTGGAGATTTTGAGGGGGCTCCGCTTCCTTCCGCGGAAGGTCTGGCCGCCAGCGGCGATAAACAATTTTTTGATTTTAAGGAATTTGGTGAAGATGTAAAACCAGATTGGCTGGACCAAAGGAAAAAGCTTCAAAGCCAGGGAATATTCTTTCAATATTCTTCCGAGGCGACCTATGAGGATTTGGCTTCCGCGGGTGAGCGAAATTTAAATAAGGAATACCAAAAATACGAACCGCCGGAGACTGAAATTGTTATTCAGGAGCCGGGCGAAAATTACGATGATGGCGGATTTGATAAATCTTCTAAAATTACTTTTGATGTTAAAGAAGGTTTTTTTCTCAACAGCTTTGTTACCACGAACATCGTTCAGGATTTCGGTTATATCGATTCCATTGCTCATGAGGCCGTTTTTATCAATCGTTTTGACAAGGTTTATGTCCTTTTTGATGAAGGCGTCAAAGTCAAACCGGGCGATTTATTTTCCGTTTACACCGCTGACGGTAAAGTGGCCCATGCCGTTTCGGATCGCTCCGGATATCGTTACACTATCGTGGCGCAGGTTAAAACCCTGAGAAAAATAAATAATGTATGGGAATGTTTAGTCACTGAAATTTCGGGACTTGTGGAACGCAAAAATCGTGTGACCGTTTACACTCCTAAAATCAATCGTATCGTACGGACCTTTTCCAAGAAAAATATTGAGGCAGCCATTGTTGATGCTTACCGCGAAACGGCGAATGGAATCAGCTTCGGCGATGTCGTTTATCTTGATCGAGGACGTGCCGACGGAGTAGAGATGGGAACCGTTTTTGAGGCATATTCATATTTTGATCGCGGTACCGGCAAGAAAATTACACCTGATCCGACTTACAAGATTGGAGAGCTGACTGTTATCTCGCTGACTGATGATTTTGCCACGGCGATTGTGTCCAACTCTTCCTCAGAGTTAGGGTTAGGCGCTGTGTGCCTATCCAAGACCGCTGAGCAAGCGGCGCGCGCCGCACGAGTGCAAAGTAAGGATATGCTAAAAGGTGTCAAAAACATGGAAGGCCAGGCCTTAGACGAGCTGGATGTGGAATTGAATGTTGATGAGCTTTCAGATGACCTTTTGAAAAAGGCCGATTCGGTTCAGTTAACTGAAGATGAGTTGGAGGAGTTAGAGCGGCAGGAGCGTGAAAAATCGGTTATTCAAGATCAGGAAAAAGATTTAAAAGAGCTTGATCGTCTTGAGTCTGAGATTTTGGAGAATGAAGGAAAATTGAATGAAGTTAAAGTCGATGAGGATAAATTTCTTGAGCAGCAAGATCTAAATAAAGTTGAGAAAAGTGGGCAGGCCAAGCAAGATCCTAACTCCTTCGAGTCTCTGGAGGATATTGAGCAGGAACTCGGGCGTCAATATATGGATGAAGATTTGAACGCAAAAGACAATCCGTACGGCCTATCTGAGTTTGACCTTGAAGAAATAGACGAGTTATTGAATACTGGTTCTGATTCTAAGAAGTAAACCAGACCAAATTAGATTGGTATTTTTGAATTAATATTTCAGGTGGACTCATGCCAGCAGTACAAAAAGCTAAGACAAAAACTAAAACGAAGGCCAAGCCAACGACTACGACAAAGACAAAGACTAAAGCTAAACCTAAGGCCAAGGTTGTCACAAAGACCAAGGTGAAGGCACCTGTGGCCAAAACTCCCGCCTCTAAGCCAACTCCCAGAGTGCGGGGAAGCTATGATCTTGTGGTCGTGGAATCACCCTCGAAGGCCAAAACGATTAAAAAGTATCTGGGCCCGGGTTATCAGGTGGTGGCGAGCAATGGACACATCAAGGACCTGCCAAAGTCAAAGCTGGGTGTAGACATTAAAAAAAATTTCGCCATGGATCTGGTCCCTATCACAGGGAAGCAGGACAAAATTGATCGAATTTGTGAGATGGCACTGCAGGCCAAAGAAATATATTTAGCGCCTGATATGGACCGTGAAGGTGAAGCCATTGCTCATCATATCGCCGAGGCCATCGGACGGAAAAATATTCATCGCGTAGTGTTTAACGCCGTTACCAAGACAGCGATTAAGGCCGCTATTTCCCATCCAACTCATCTCAATCATCACATGTATGATTCTCAGAAGACTCGTCGGATTCTAGATCGTCTTGTAGGTTATAAGATTTCGCCTCTCCTCTGGGATAAGGTTCAACGGGGCATTTCTGCCGGACGAGTTCAGTCTGTCGCGTTGAGAATTATTGTTGAGCGAGATGACGAGATTAAGGCCTTTAAGCCGGAACAGTGGTTCTCCATTGAAGGAAGCATAGAGAAAAAAGGCATTTTATTTAACGTGCATTACTACGGCGAGACCCCCGATAAAAAATTTGAATTGAAGGCCTTAGAGGATGCAAAAAAGATTTTAAAAGATTGTCAGGGGCGTCCCTTTAATGTTGCAGATATAAAACGTAAGGAACGTCGCCAAAATCCGACGCCGCCTTTTACCACCTCTAAATTGCAGCAAGATGCCGCCAATAAATTAAGCTTCACCGCCAAAAAAACAATGATGATTGCCCAAAGACTTTATGAAGGTGTGGAACTAAGCGCCCATGGGCTGCAGGGTCTTATCACGTATATGCGTACCGATTCCGTGCGCACAGAGCCTGAGTCTCTCACCGCTGTTCGCGAATATATCGCAAAAAAATACGGAAACAATTTTCTTTCCGAATCACCGATCGTTTACAAGAAGAAAGGTACGAGCAAAGTTCAGGATGCCCACGAAGCGATTCGGCCAACCAATTTAGATTACACTCCGGAATCCGTGCGAGGCGACCTAGATCAGGATCAATATGCATTATATGAGCTGATCTGGAACAAGTTTATCTCATCGCAGATGTCCCAGGCGGTTATCGATCAGACCACGGTCATCTTCGACTGTAGCAAACATTTTTTCAAGGCCAATGGTTCGATTGTTAAGTTTGCAGGTTTTAGAACCGTCTACTTTGAGGCCGCCGCCGAGCGTGCTCAGCGTAATGCGGAGGATAAAGTAAGCGAAGATGAGGAAAGTTCAACTCCCGATCACTCTCATGAACTTCCCGAACTCCAGTTGGCTGAAAAACTGCCGCTCAAGCATCCGCTTAAAGATGAAGAACATTGGACTTCGCCACCTCCTCGATTTTCAGAAGCCAGTCTGGTCAAGGCCCTGGAGGAGCAAGGAATTGGACGACCTTCTACCTACGCTGCCATTATTTCCAACATTCAAGACCGAAAATATGTTGAGAAAATTGAAAATCGTTTTACACCAACAGAGCTTGGGATCGTGGTTTGCCGCATGCTGATCCAGGCCTTTCCCGTCATTATGGATGTCGCCTTTACCGCCAAAGTGGAAGATCTTTTGGATAAGATCGAGGATGGCGAGATCAAGTGGATTCAGGTGTTGAAAGATTTTTGGAAAGACTTTGAGCCGACGCTGGAGAAGGCCAAAGAGGAAATGAAAAATTTGAAGCGTCAGCAAATTCCCACGGGGATTAAATGCTTCAAGTGTGCCACGGGGGAATATCAAATTCGCTGGGGGAGGAACGGACAGTTTCTGGCCTGCTCTAATTATCCCGAGTGCAATTCGAGCCAGGATTTTAAAAAAGATTTGCAGGGCAAAATTCATATCTTAGATAAGCAATATTTTCGCGAAAATTGTCCCAAGTGCGGGGCCAAGACTGAAGTTAAAACCGGGCGCTACGGGCGATTTGTTCGGTGTAGTGAGTATCCAACCTGCGATACCACCTTGCCTTATACGCTTGATGTAACCTGCCCCGAATGTAAGAAAGGAAAATTTGCTGAAAAGAAAAGCCGTTTCGGCAAAGTTTTTTATGGCTGCTCCAGCTATCCAGACTGTAATAAGGCCCTGTGGTCATTGCCTCATGCTTTTGAATGCCCCGCCTGTGGATATCCCATCATGTGTGAGAAGTGGTCCAAGAAGAGGGGACCCGAGCTTGAATGCCCCCAGTGTCGACACAAAATCCCCAATCACTTTCTTCCCGCGACAACTTCAGGGGCGTCGCTACAAGGGGAAGTGGCCAGCGGCACGACTTAATGGCCGCTTATTTTAAATTGTCTCTTTCAAATGGGTCATCATCGGAGTATATTTTTGAGGCTCTACGCGGTGTTAGCTCAGCTGGATAGAGTAGCAGGCTTCGAACCTGTTGGTCGGGGGTTCGAATCCCTCACACCGCGCCATCTCTCACAAGTGAAAAGCATTCATCTTCGTCGTTACCTCAGCCGTCGCTCCCTTGCGGCATAGCTACCGCTAGGCCTCAGTCGCTCCAGCTTCGGTGCCTAGAATCTGAACGCTTTTGACTTGTGAGAAAAAAACGTAGTGGAATCCCTCACACCGCGCCATCTCTCACAAGTGAAAAACTCCCTTATTCGGCAGGTCTGGTAAGTGCCAAGTTTTGTCGCCACCTAGTTAGGCCCTCCTTAAAAAAACACAATTGCAACCTGTTAAAATTACTAATTTTTTCTCAGTAAGCCAAGAATCCCGCAGGTTACCCACCTGAGGGGGATAAAATACTTAATAGGCAGGCTAAGTTTTGGCCTTGTAGTGGTCGAAAAGACCGTGAGGTGGATTTTGAAGGTAAGTCTGGGCAAGAGTGCATTTTTCAGTCGCAGTGTCACGGCAGTGGCCTTGGTGATTGCTGGAGCGATCTTATTGAGTTGTGTCGAGAATCAGGGAGAACGCTCGGCTGCGCGTCGCTTGTCTTCTGTGGCCCAAAATGGAGTCCCTTCGGGGGGCAATGGCGGCGGGCCATTGGCAGGACCGGGGAGTGGGGGATTTGGCGAGCTGGTTGCCAATGTGGAGACCAACGGTAAATCCGAGCTTCGACATGTGGTGGACCCGTTCGATGGAACGGCCCGAAAGCAGGTGACGATCCCAAAAAATTTCAAAGGATTCTTTTATCTTTCCGGTCTTAATATTACGGCCCTCTCTAACCGCCTGGTCTCCGTGCGCTTCAGCTTCGGTCGTGAAATGGAAACAATAACAATTCCTGCCACGATAGGACGCGCTGCCGGCCTGACTCCCCAAACGGACATCGAAGTTTTAATTTTAGATATGTACAATCGCCCCTTCGAGAATATACGCCTCCTCTATGATCTGTATGACTATAACGATTATCGTGATGCCAGTGATCCCACCACCGAGACCAAAGAACCCACTCGTGATCCCCGAAGCACGGGCCTCTATTGTAGGGGCTTAAAGCTTGAACACGATCCAACATTTACTCGCACCTCCACGAATAGTAAGTGTGACGCCAAGGGAGAAGTTTGTCGTTTTGCCTACGCTAAAGTCAGGGACAACGCCCTTTATCAGCTCTCTAATCCAGGCGATGCGAGCAGTACGTATGTCACCACTGATCCGACGTTGGCCCAATTAGATTTTCAAGGAAGTGGTTATGCCAATGATACGGTGGCAAACAAATTAAAAAAATGTTTACCGGATAATATGAGCTATCCCGAGTTTAACGCCAACTTTGGCACGTCCTTAACCGCCCTGGGATCGGGCACCGGGAATGGCACCGTTGTTACTCTCGGTGGAACGTCGTATCGTTACAAAGGTCCCTTTAGACCCATCGGAGAGAGTCAGTGGGAGATAAGTTCCGGGGCGCTGTTTTTTGAAGCCATGGGGACTGGAACGGCCATGGGTTTGAACTATCCTGCGGGAATTTTTCAACATTCTTTGAGTGACTCGTTGAATGCAAATTTTGGTTACGGTTCATTTCTTTTTCCGCGTGCCGGAAAAATGTCGATTAACCCCGAGATCGATCACTTTAGTTCGGTCACGCCTTTTGGAGAAAGTGCTGGGGCCGGTACAGGAGCTGCCGCTCGCGCGCTTGCGACTCTTATTGCGGCCGGTGATACCGCCTGGATGTATGGCTGTAATATTCGGGTCACAAATTATGATTCGTATACAAACGAAGGTATTGGTTCTTGTAACGTGTCGGCCACTATTGAGGTGATCACGGAAGAAAATGGCAAAGAAATTGTTCTCGCGACCAGCACTGATGTGAAATTGCAATTGATTCGCCCCAGCCTCACTAATTATCAGGGGCAAGAGGTCCTATATCAGAGTATGAAAACCTGCTCCTCAAGTCGAAGCTGTGGCGGCAATGAGTGTTGTTTTAATAATCGTTGCTGGGATCGCTCACTGGTTTCTCAATGTGTGGACGATGTTGATATCGTCGGGAATCGAGGAGTCGGTGAGGCCTGCAGGTCCGATTATGAATGTTCCAGCTTGTGCTGCAATACCGCGACGGGGGCCTGTGCCGTTCATACCACCCTGGGGACTGATCCAGTTTTATGTTCCAAAGGAGCAAGCGAGCAATGTGTGGCCAAGGAGTGGTGTAGAAAAGACAATCTCTCCAAATGTTGGGTGGTTAAAACAGGTTTATCACCGACCGGGGTTCAGCAATGTGCGCTTCGCTGCTATAACGTCCCGACCCACGCCGATTGTACCAATGGTCTTTGCGTTCCTGTCGTGCAAGAAATACCTCCGGCCTTTAATCCATCTAATCCTGACTGTTCCACTGCTCGTGATCCTCTCTTAAGCCTACCTAATTAAAAAAAGTCGCACCGTTTCAATTTGGCTGAAACTCTTACTTCTTTAAATCATCTTTTTTTGGCACAATGGTTTTATGAAAAAAAATGCCCTTGTGTTCATGCTTGTTTTTTCTCTCTCGGCCTTGGCCGGGGGACGACCTTTGGATTTCAAACAATCCGTGGAAGAATTTTCATCCAATGATCATTTAACAAAAATGTTTGCACAGAATGTCGAACAGCGTGCCGCGCGTCTTTTTGATCTGGTGGAAAAATCCATTTCTCAGGGTGAAAAGGTGGCCATGAAAGAGACCTTCGCCAAGCAAGGTGTGATAGGTATAATGGATAAAATTGAGTGGGATTTTTTGATACAACGCTGGCAGAAGAAAATGCAAATCAAAAGGTGAAGTATGACCAAGGATGCCTTGCTCGACCACATAGCCATAGCTGTTCAGTCCCTGAATGTGGGCAGAAAGGTGTATGAGGACATGGGACTTCTCTTTGCGCCGAAATCAGAAGTGGTGGCGAGTGAAGGTGTAGAAACTCTCTTTGCTCCCATCGATCAGCAGGCCCATCTAGAATTGATAAGTCCCTATGGTGAGAACGGGCCCCTTCACAAATTTTTGGAAAAGAATGGACCGGGTATTCATCATTTATGTTTTTGTGTCACAGATCTTGAAAAAAAGTGCGCAGACCTGCGTTCCAAGGGATACCAATTAATTTATGATCACCCCCGCATCGGTGCCCGCGGAATGAAGGTGAATTTTGTTCACCCCAAGTCGAGTGATGGGGTGCTTATTGAATTAGTACAGAAGGGTTAAAAAAACATGAGCTACCGATTTGTATGGCCACCCGCCGATCGTTTTATCAAAATGTGGTTGGGTATTTATGTAGGTTTTTTTATCCTGAATACCTTCGGCCAAGCCACCGGGCTTTTTTCAGTATTTTCCGCCTGGTCCCTCTCCCTTGCACAAATTTCTCAATTAAAAATCTGGACAATATTTTCTTACTGGCCGGTATCCTTGGATCTTCTCGAAGTTCTTTTTAATGGAATGCTGTTTTGGTTTATCGGTGGAGAGTTGTATGCCATTTGGGGCCAAAAGCGTTTCTGTTATTTTCTTGCGGTGTGTATTTTTGGTGCCGGCTTCGGATATTTGATAATGGATTTTATTTTTGGGCCGTTACCACCGTTGTATGGACCTCATGGTGTAACCACGGCACTTATCTTGATCTATGCTTTCATGTATCCGGAACGTGAGCTGTTTTTACTTTTTTTCCCTGTTAAAGGGAGATATTTTTGCATGATACTTTTGGGCATGGAGGGATATCGATTTCTCCTGGCACCTTCAAAATTAAATTATTTAGGCCATTTATTGGGTGCCGGCTTGGGAATTTTTTGGTGGTGGATGAGTTATCGTCGTGGGTCTCGCGGTCCTCGATCAGGCGGCGGGCGAGGCAAAAATAAAAAATTGAGTCTCGTTAAGACGGATGGCGCAGAGCAATATTGGCAGTAGGCAATGATGCGTGCTTGTTAGGTTGGATGGCATGTGTTAAATAGCAGTGTCAATATTTTATCATTACTTCGTTTGAGGATAGATTATGCGTTTAAGCAAGGCCTTGCGTGATAAGCTGATGGATGTTCGTCTTCGTGATAAGTTGGTGGCCGAAGGCAAGATCACTAAAAAGGAACTTGAGGAATATTTGAAGAGCATTCCTGACGAGACCAAGAGTGCTGCCTATACGCCTGTTGCCGATTTTCCGGCTTCTCAGCGTCACTAAAATCTAAAATAAATTATTGAACTACAAATGACGTGAAATAGATTTCGCGGACTATCTGATCATCAAAATCTTCATTGAGTTTTCTTTTGAGGCGATCTTCAAATAAAATCTTGCCTGAGATTGAGTTAAGGTCTTCGGGTGTCATTTTGCCCGCTACTTGTCCAATGCGATCATAGATTAGGGGGGCGGCCTTCTCCAAAATTTCCTTGTGTTTAAGAGCGAATGGGATGATTTGCATGGAAAGTTCTAAATAGCGCAGGCGGGCCGATTCAGATTTGATATTCACTGCAATTTTTTCAATCTTAAGACCCTCTTTGGGCATGCTATTTTTTAGATTCTGATGCAGAGAAAGGTGCTCTGAGGATTCATCAACAAGAGGCCTCGTATACATAAATTCAGAATAAGCGTAGATACCGGCGGTCGATGCGGTGATAAGTGTTAGGACACCAATGATGATGAGATCAATAAATTTTTTGCCAGTCACTTTTGGCCATCCTTTGAGTCATGTAACCTATTATAACCCATCAAATTAAGGAGGGCCTACTGGGAAAAGTCAGCTCAGTTTGACCTTCGAAGACAATACCCGACAATAAAGATAGGTTTTGTTAGATTCATTGCGTTGCCATCGCCTATGTAAAAAAGTAAGTATCGCCGTGGAAAAGTTACTCACATAGGGGTCTTTATGGTGCGGTGCGTTTTACTTTTTGCCATGGTTTTTACTGCCAACTCAGTTTTTGGCAAGGTCAGACCAAAAGTTATCTATGGTGCAGACAATAGAGTGGAGCTGACGAATACCCAGACAATGTTTGAAAACTTAGGCCGCGCAACTGCCGCGTTGGTGCGAGATGAGGCCCTGGTTCTCGACTCAAGTGGCAGGGGATACACCATTGCACCGAATGTGAAAACGCTTAAAGAATCTCTCCGTTTATGTAGTAAAGAGCGTTTTGCCAACCAGCCATTTTTAGCTTCGTGTTCAGGTTTTCTGGTGGCTGAAAATATTATGGTCACTGCTGGACACTGTTATCAGGGAATGATGAACACGGCTTGTGATAATCATGCCTGGGTCTTCGACTATAAGCTCGAAGATGAAACTCGTCCTTTCAGCTTCTCTTTTCCCAAGGAAAATGTATATCGCTGTAAGCGTGTCCTAAAGTCAGTACTCAGTTCTTCTGATCGCGGTGATTATTCTATTATTGAGCTGGACCGCAAAGTTACAGATCGAACACCGGTGCAGTTTCGCAGGAGTGGGGCGATCAAAGTTGGAGAAAAGGTCACTGTGATTGGTCACCCATGGGGTCTTCCTTCCAAAGTGGCCGAGGGCGGAAAGGTCCTGCATGCCGATCAGGCCCAATATTTCACAACCAACCTGGATACTTTTCAGGGGAATTCCGGATCGGCCGTCTTCAATAGCAGTACCGGCGTTGTCGAGGGGATCTTGGTGCGTGGACGTTCTGATGCCTTAATGACCTTTGGGTCAGCAGAAGGAGTTTGCAGAACACTGAATGTTTGTAACGAGGATGGCTCGTCTTGCTCTGTGAAGGACGAAAATTCCAAGGGTGAGGATGTGAGTCGCATGACAATTGTGGCGGCAGAGTTGGAAAAACTTGGACTGTAACTGATTCAAACGAAAAAATAGATAATAAAAAGGCCGGATATTTCCGGCCTTTTTATTGTTATCAATGATCAATAACAACTAGAGTTTTAAATCGGTGAAGGGCAGATCAAGGTCTCGAGCAATCTGCTCATAAACCAGATTACCTTTGTAAGTATTGAGACCGCGCAGGAGTGAATGGTCCTGTTTAGCGGCCTTATCAACACCATTGGCAGCCAACATACGTGCATATTTTAAGGTTACGTTGGTCAGGGCATAGGTTGAGGTATAGGCCACAGCGCCTGGCATATTGGCGACACAGTAGTGGATAACGCCATCGATAACGAAAGTGGGGTTTTCGTGGGTTGTCGGACGACAAGTTTCGATACATCCACCCTGATCGACTGCAATATCAACAACGACAGAGCCGCGCTCCATGCGAGAAATCATATCGCGAGTAACCAATTTTGGGGCCTTCGCGCCTGGGATTAGCACCGCTCCAATCACGAGATCAGAGTTAAGAACAGAGCGTTCAATATTTTCGATATTGGAGAAGAGAGTGGTAATTCGGTTGTCGAAGAGGTCGTCAATTTCGGCCAATCGTTTGGTAGAAAGGTCAATGGCAGTAACGTCAGCTCCCATACCTACGGCCATTTTCATAGCATTGGTTCCCGCAATACCACAACCGATAATGGTCACTTTTCCACGTCGAACGCCGGGCACGCCACCAAGAAGAAGTCCTTTTCCGCCATGATCAACCTGAAGATTATTGGCACCTACTTGGGTGGCCATTCTTCCGGCAACCTCAGACATCGGTACCAGGAGGGGCAGTGAGCCATCAGGGTTCTGGATTGTTTCGTAGGCCACGCCGGTGCAACCGGTTTTCATGAGTCCGCGAGTCAGCTCGAGGTCGGCGGCGAGATGGAGATAGGTATAGAGGATATGTTTAGGGCGAAGCATGGCCAACTCAACGGGTTGGGGTTCTTTCACCTTCACAATCATTTCGGCCTTGTCAAAGACATCTTCGGCCTTTGGGAGAATCTTAGCACCGGCATTAATGTAATCCTGATCACTGACACCGATTCCAATTCCGGCATTGGTTTGCACGTAAAGTTCATGGCCGTCTTTGACCAACTGGCGTACGCCAGCGGGTACAAGTCCGACGCGGTTTTCTTTGATTTTGATCTCTTTAGGAACACCGATCTTCATAACTTTTACTCCTCAACTTAACCCATGGTTAGTTCAAAAAATTTCTTCATTACACTATAGAATTGAGTCAACAATATATTCGGTGGGCCCTTAAATTTAAAGAAAAATCTACTAATAGAAAATTTGCTGCATGTCGCAAGCCGGCGTTACAGACGTTCCAAACTGATCTTTCGCAATTTTGGAAAGTTCCACATGGGAAAGATCATGATTCATATGGGTAAGATAGGCATGTTTTGGCGCTATTTCGCGAATATATTCGAAGGCCATGGTGACATTCAGGTGAGTCGGGTGAGGGGAGCGTTGCAGACAATCGATGATAAGGACATTCGTATTTCCCTTTAAAACGCTCATGGCCGCGGGGGGAATTTCGTTGCAGTCAACCACATAGGCCATCCCTTCATGATAGATGCCCATGGTAGTTCCATGTCCGTGGGGAAGTTCAAACAAGGTAAACTGCTCGCCCTCAAGAGTCTGTGTCCCCGGAGAGACGATTTGCAGATTAAGGAGGGGAAGGCCGCCTCCGAGGTAAGGATTTTTGGCATGGAAAATTTTTTGCCGTTGAAAGATGTAGGAAAAGCGATCTTCCAGAATTTGCTGATGTGCCTTGAAGATCATGATGTTGATATCTTTTGTTGGGGGCCCAAAGCAAAATGGTCTGACATCATCAATTCCGTGCAGATGGTCGGCATGATCGTGAGTGATAAAGCAAAAATCCAACTTGGTTAGATGGGAACGCAAAAACTGGGACCTCATGTCTGGTGAGGTATCAACTAAAATATGTCGATGTTGTTTTGTGGATAAGTAGATCGATTGGCGCATGCGTTTATCGTGCTCATCCTTCGAATGACAAACCTGACAAGGGCACCCTATCATTGGGACTCCTGTGCTTGTGCCTGTGCCTAAAAATGTAATTTGATTGGTCGTCATTTGTTCAGTTTCGGTTTAATCTTAAACTATAATCTACACTTTTTTTTATTCTACCTCAATTCGGGAGAATTTTTCATGAAAGGTCATATTGTTTGTTTGTTGGCGGTGATGCTCTGGGGATGTTCGCATCAGGGCGAGGCCCCCAAGTCCACGAGCGTGAGACCTTCTCCGTCCCTACAAAATGGTTATGAGCTGCCGAAGCTTACCGTTTTTAAGAAGATTTTAAAGAATGGTCTTGTCGTCATTGTGCATGAAAACCACTTGCTGCCTATTATGAGTTATTACACTTTCTACGATGTGGGAGGTCGCTATGAATCCCGAAGCGAGAGTACCACCGGTGCGACTCATTTTTTAGAGCACATGATGTTTAAAGGGGCCAAAAAATATGGTCCCGGACTTTTTGATTCGCAATTGGAAGCCTTGGGAGGCTCAACCAATGCCTATACCACCTTTGACGATACGGTCTATCACCAGGAGTTACCCTCGTCAGGGCTTGAGCTGATTATGGATATGGAAGCTGATCGAATGGCAAATTTGCTGCTGGAAGAGGAAGCTTTCGAGAAAGAGCGTGCGGTAATTTTTGAAGAGAGAAAGATGCGTTACGAGAATTCTCCTCATGGGAAATTATTATTGACCATGATGCAGGAGGTGTTTAAGGGGACTCCTTACGGCGGATCGGTCATCGGGGATGAGATCGATCTGAAGAATCTCACGCGTTCGCAACTTCAAGATTTTTTTAAAAAATACTACGCACCCAACAATGCCATCATTGTCATTGTGGGGGATGTGGATCACGAAAAAGTGTTTGCGCTGGCGGAGCAGAAATTTGGAGTGTTGCAGGCAAATAGCGAGCTGGCTGCCTTGAAGAAAAGCAAGGATGGTGCCGCCTCTTATCTTTGGGATGATAAAATATTTGGCCGCTCGATCAGGAGCAAAGGTACCAATCCTACTCCTCTATTTTACTTCGCCTACAAAGGCGAACCCCTGGGCACACGACGGGCCTTTGTCATGGATATCCTCGCCGCCATGCTGGGCACGGGATCGTCCTCATATTTTAATCAAAAATATGTGAAGGGACAAAAACCAACTCTCAATTCGATTTCCGTGGGCAACTACAATTTAAAATACAGCGGCGTTTTTTATATTGGTGGTGAGCTGCTGCAAAAACAGTATTTAAAACGGTTTGAGAAAGAGTTTCAAGCGGATCTAAAACAGCTTTGCCCTAAGGCCATTACAGAACGGGCCCTGCAGAAGGCGAAGAACCAGTTTATGGTCAGCTATTTCAATGAATTATCCGGAAATGACGACCTGGCCAGCTTCTTGGGAGTGAGGGAGAGCGCATTTGGGGATTACAATTATTATGTGAAGGAACTTGAAACTTATCACGCCATCACTCGCGACGAGGTCCTTAATGTGTGTAGTGACATAATGGAAAATAGTAAATACCTGTATCTCAGTATGGTGGATGGCGATGCGACAAACTAATCTAAAAGCGAGGTCTAGTGCTATGTCTACATTTACAAAAATCTTGATCATGTTCACTCTTCTCAACTTGAGTGGCATGCTTTTGGGGGCCAGCAGGGCGGGAGATTTTACAAAAGATATCAAGAAGTTTGATTGGAACGGATTGGAAGTGACGTGGCTGCAAGATGAGCGTCTTCCTCTCTACCACGTTCTCATCTATTTTGCCGATGGGGCCCTGAGCGATGACAGTCATGGCAAGGGTGTAACGAATGCTATGTTCAGTCTGCTGGACGCCGGGACGCGCAGGTACACTCAAAAGGATATTAGTGAGAATTTGGAATATTTTGGAGTGGACTATGGGGGCAATGTCACACACGAATATTCGACATATTCAATTTCCGGTCCGGTCAAAGATATTGTTCCAACGATGAAGCAAATTTGCCATCTTTTTCGGGAAGCCATTTTCCCTGAGCAGGAAATTAAAAGAGAGGTGCGACAGGCCGAAAGTACTATCCAATCCATGATTAATAATCAAGGGGCCCTGGCTTCGCATATTTTTAGAGAATTAAGTTTGCAAGGGTCTCCCTATGATTATCCGGTGGCCGGCAAGTTGAAGGATTTAAAAAAACTCAATACAAAATCACTGCTTCTTAAGCTCGATTATTTTAATAAAAATGTTAAAAAGAAAATCTATATTTCAGGGCCGGAACGAGGACTGATTATTCGGGAAATTATAAACGAAGAATGTGGATGGAAAGGTCCGGGGAGCACCTTTGAAAGGCACATGGATTACGCTCCTGTAATGCGAGAGAAGCCACGAATCGTCTTTGTCTCCGTGCCAAAGGCCAATCAGGCCCAGATAAGGATGGGGCGATTTTTAAATAAGGAAGAAATAAAAAACCCTGAGATGTTGGATTTAGTATCGAACTTTTTGGGCGGTGGTTTTACCTCACTTTTAATGAGGGCCGTGCGGTCGAAAGAAGGATTAACCTATAATGTATCGGCTTTTGCGGCGGGACAGAAAGAGTACGGCCGTTCAGCGATCTCATCATTTACCAAAAACGACACGGTGATCACTTTAACCGAAGTGGTTCGCAACACCCTCGGCCAAGTTGAGAAACAAGAATTTAATGTGGCAGATTTTGAAAGGATGAAGAGTAACCTAATCGGGAGTCACCCCTTTGCGTTTGAAAAAAGCAGTGCTCTGCTTACACAGCTTGCCATGCTAGACCACTCTGGGCATCCATATTCCAAGCTTGCCGAGTTCCCTGCCGTGGTACAAAAGTTTGGCCCTAATGAGACGGCTAAAGCTGTGCATGATATTTTCGATTGGAACCGTCAAACGATTTTAATCTTGGGCGATGAGACTCTGAAGAAAAAAGTTAAAGATTTAGGCG
The DNA here is from genome assembly GCA_001769855.1 of Bdellovibrionales bacterium GWA2_49_15. Lineage (GTDB taxonomy): Bacteria > Bdellovibrionota > Bacteriovoracia > Bacteriovoracales > Bacteriovoracaceae > GWA2-49-15. The sequence continues at coordinate 380,783 of MEPP01000021.1, forward strand.
AATATGAGAGCAGGTTTTACAAGGATTTTCTCTAGGTCTTTTCGTTGGTGTGCAGGTCGGTGTTGAGAATGGCACCCGGTTTGATGATGACATTGGTGGCATTGATCTCCCCGGAAACATGGGCGGTATGATGGATAATGATAGTTCCACGGGCATAAATGATGCCTTCAAAATGACCGAAGATCTCTAAATCAAAACAACGAATATTACCTTTTACCCTGCCGAGAATTTCAATCGTGAGATGGTCACTCGGACCCATCTCGATCTCACCTTCAAGTTCAGCACTGATTTTGGTGGGACCTTGGAGCTGAAAGACCCCTGTGTACTTTGAGCCGCGGCCCAAAAATGAAAAATGTTGTTCGCGTAATTGTATGTAGTCCATAAATTATGGTCGTAACTTTTTAATAAAAGTCTGCTTGTGGACGAGGTCGCCGGTACGTGAAAAGATGAAGACGTTGAAAATGCCTTGCTCCCCTTGGGGTGCGCCTTTGAAGGTGGCTTCCACAGGGCGAAAGCGAGTTGTCGCAAAAGATTCACCTTGATTGAATTGAATTTTAAAGTTCTCGGCGGTCATCGCCTCTGCCGGGTAAATATGATAGGCATTTTCGTCTTTAAAAATAACAAAGACATGGCCGGAGTATTTTTGATTTTCTTTAGTTTGATTAACAATATTAAAGCGAAAATGAAGCTGATCTTTAATAAAAATGACCTCTGGGTCTTCAATTGTGAAAATATTGGTGCTGGATAAATCCTTCATCCCGTGAATCTGGGTGAAGATATCAAAGACGTTAGAGGTTAATGCGCCTTCAGCAGAAGGAGGCATCATCTGGGGAGAGGAAAGCTTGGCCTGAAGGTCCTGATTTAAGGAATGTAAATCTTTAATCTCAGATTGCAATGATGAGCGTTCGGCATTGAATTGATCAACAACGGAGGGCACAATTTGGTGCTCCTGATGTCGAATCTTGAAGTATTTGCGAAGCGAATAGTAGGTTAAGCCACTGAGGAGAGCGAAGAGGAGAGGGAGGATGAAAAATAAAAGCCGTAGCGTGGATTTTTGTACTTCAAAATAGCGTGGCGGATTCTTCTTTTCGTAAAGTAAAAATGAAAATTTCGATAAGTCTGTGTTATCCATATTGGACTTTGATTATACCTAGCAGGAAAGCTAATTGCTATTGTTGATTTGTGAATATTCGCCTTCTTTAAAGAAGCGCATTGAGGGTCTGAAGGCCACATGTTCCGGCCCGGCAGGATACCCGGCCTTGGTCCAGTTCTCATTTACAATTTTCCAGTTGTAGTACTCGTCTTTTTTCAGATAAAGCGTTTTACGCCCGATATCGGTAATTTTGTCTGAAGCATAATCTTGGGTGAAATTGATCACCGCATAACGATCGGTTACGAAAACGGAGACGTCGCGGGCCTTGATCTCAGGGCGTCCGGGATTTTGAAAAACCGCTTTCTTATATTCCTTGTAATGGGCGTAATTTCCTCGAATGGAATCTTGAAATTCAGTCGGATGATAGGTGGAGATATAGTTTGTAAAATCTTCGTTCTTCCAGGCTTCGATCCAACCGTGGAAAGTATCCAGAACCGCTTTGCGCTCGGTTTTCCAAGTGAGGCTGCTCAAAAAATGAATATCGTGCACAATGATGACAACGGTTCGATTGAGTTCAATGTATTGAGAAAGATTTTTTAAATCTAAATTTGCCACAACCAGGCAACCTCTCGAGTCGAGACCTTTGTCGATGCGTGTCTCATCATTGGTGGAGTGGAGCCAAATCCCTCCGCCGGTTTTTGCCTGGCGACGGTCGATGGGATTGGGATAATCAAGGACAAAGGCACCGACACCATAAATTGCGCTCTCTTTGCCGAAGCGTTCGAGCAGTGCGGGATGAGGAATGAATTCCGTTAGAAAGTAAATGCCTTCAGGGGTTCTAAAATCGCCCTGAAAAGTCTTATCACCCGCTTTTTTTCCAGACACCATTTGAAATTGCTGAATGAGCTGAGGCAGGCCTTGGTTGTTTTGATAAAGGTAGAGCGTATGAGTCGATTTTTCGGCCAAGAGAATATGATGAGTGTAGGTATCGTCCATCTGAAAAATATTGATGGGCATTACATCTGTGGTTTGGGCCTGTGTGGAGCTGGGATGGAGAAAGTATGAAGCCATCATCAGGGCCATGGCCGCAAAAAAGTGGTGCCCTGTTTTAGTTTGCAATTTATCCATACCTAACTCCAAAATCATGCGAACAGCCGAGCGATATAGTCGGAAAGGGGTCTCAAAAATTAAAAAAACCTTACCTTTTATCCTATCAGAACATGCCCTGTAATTTCAACCTGACTCAGGGGGATAAAAGTGCCCAACTCGTTCAAATCAAAGGACATGTTAAAATTTGATGTACAGGTATTGTCATGAAAGTACACATTATTTCAGAAAACCCTTCAGATGCGGAGTTTGCCGAGCAGGCAATCTCATTTGAAGCAGTTACAGGTCCGCCTGACTCGGTATCTTCCGCCGAAGAAGGAGACGTTGTCATTTATGACTATGCCTTGGGTAAAAAGGCAATTCTTGAAAGCATCAAAGCTAATTCAGGCCCGGTCCATCTGGTGTTTTATGATGAGATAAAAAACAAAGATCTACGTGAGTTGGAGGGAGGAAATCCAGCACCTCATGCAATGCTAAAACGTCCTGTGAGCGAAGACTTTTTAATGGACGTCCTTTCTGATTTTGTTGATTCCTCACTGGACGAAGGCCCGACTGGTGATCGAACGAGGACAAACCCCGAGTATGGTGAGCTAACCTTTATCGGGCAGAAAAAAAATCAAAAACCGGAAACCAAGCCAGCTCCCGCCCGCTCTCATGATGATGAGGATAATGAAGCCGATTTTGAGAGTGGGCAACCGATGCAAGAATTTAAGATGTCGGGTGAGATCAAAGAAATTATTAAAATGCATTCACTTTCTGCTGACAGGACGCCTGCCTTGGATTCGCCGGAGAACCAAAATATTCAAAAGAGGTTTGACCTGGTCTTCCCCGATGCTTGTATTCCTTCGTCTGAGGAAAAGGGGCCGAAGTTCAAGCCCATTGACGAAGATCTACTGCGAGGGATTGCCGAGGATCTCAAACCGATTGAGGGCGTCTCACTCGATCTTGACGGTGCACTTGAGGATTTAACAGCTGACGGCGATAAACCCATCACCATGCCTGAAGAGGAAGTGACGATCCCCCCACCTGTTGAAAAAAGCAAACCAAAAATGGCCGAGAAGGCCCAAAAGCCAGAGGGTTCTATGACTGAGAAGAAAGCAGAGCAAAAGGAAGATGCGAGTCTCATGTTTGATCTGGGGGGCGATTTGGATAAGGAGCTTGTGGGCGATACCAAGCTGGCTGAAAAAAGTGCCGCCACGCCACCTTCATCATCTTCTCAAGATGACCTTGATTTGGGTGATGGAGATTTGAATTTTTCCATTGAGGAAACCGGTGCTGAGTCCGATGCAGTGAAAAATGCGCCCGCAGGTGAGGAAAGTGAGGCACTACCCACTGCCGATGGTCTGGAGATGGGGAGTGACGACGCCGAACAACATACAACTGTGTTTAAGGGCAAGTCCGTTGAATTGGGTGGGATGGATTTACCCGGTGGTGATGACCTCGTTATCGATTCCGTTTCAAACGAAGGACAATCTAAGAAGAGTGCTCTGGCCGAGGAGCTTGAAGCTGATGAGGGGTTAGAATTTGATAATCCAGCTCCCGCCAAGTCGGCCAAGCAGAGCAGTGCCCCCGCCAGCAGCTCCAAGGCGAAAACTGAGGACCAGAAATCCGATGATCTGGATTTAGATCTTGATTTAGATATGGACATGGAAGAAGCATCGACCAAAATCGCGGCCGAGGCGGCCGAGGAAGAACCGGTGCAGGAATTCGATTATAAATCAGCGGTGAAAACCTCTGCGAAATTGCCAAAAGCAGAGGATGATCTGGACGTCAATCTGGATGATGACATTGCCATAGATGCCGGTAGTAGTGAATTAGAGGAACTCATTAGTGTTGAGGAAGATGAGGAAGAGGAAGATGCGCCCACCCGAATTTTGACCGCCAATAAGCGAAGTGCGGCAAGCCCTAAAAAGACCGCAGAGGTTATAGATATTTCTGAAGGCGAAGACGACGGGCCCATGATCATCGGCTCTGAAAAAATTCCAACGGCATCCTTGAACGAAAATGATTTGGTGCGCCTGCAGGCAACGATTCGGCATTTAAAAGGTGAAAGGGAAAGTATCTTAAAGGAAGTCGAATCCCTCAAAGAGCAGAAACGAGAGATATCGCAGGAGAATGTCGGCCTTCGGGCGGAAATCGATGATTTAAAAATAGAGATTTCCATTATCCGTAAGCGTCATGAGAAAGAAGTGGATCAAACCAAGGAACAGTTATTGCTCCACGAAGAAAGAAAAGCGATGTATGAAGAGAAGCTTAAGCAATATCAGAAAGAAGTCGAGCGACTCAATCATAAGCTCAGAGTGGACTTCACCAAGGTAAAGCAACGGGAAAAAGAACTGGAAAGCCAACTTGAATTACAGGCGATGGATTCCGAGAATCAAATTAAATCGCGAGATAAAAAGATCTTGGAATTAAAAAGAAAAATTGATTCATTGGAATTCAATATGGAAAACGCTAGTATTCGTGAGCAAAAATTCAGAGAGGATAAAGATAAAATCGAAGAGCGCATGAATAAAATTATTCACACTCTCAGGAATTCGATCAATGTGCTGGAAGATGATTTGGATTTGGATGAAGAGACTTTAGAGAAAATTAAAAAGGTATAGAAATTTGGAAAAATCAAGAAAAGGCCTCGGGCACTTAAAGGCCCTCATGAAATTTTTGGGGAATCCAAAAGAGCTGGAAGGGCCGGAGTCATTTTATTTAAAGTTATTCCTTTATCTGCACAATGCTTATCAGATGCAGAGCATGGCGATATGGGCCCTGCCGCAAGATTATAATCATAAGAGCGAGCGCGCTCCCATGCGTCCGCGTTTGGTATGGTTTCAGGGTGCCAAAAGACCTATTTATAAGGCCCTTCCCTTCCAACAGAAATTGGAACGTTGGGAAAAAAATAAGGGTCTTTTGAAAGCGCCGAAGCACATCAATCTGTTTTTCTCCCTTGGCACCTTCGGCGGCCATCGCTACTACCTGGATGCGAAGGTCCCCACCAAGGCCAGTGTCTTTCTAGAGTTGTGGGATTACACCCGCGAATATTTGGAAAATATGTTTTTGCTTTCGAATCGTCTCGCGGAGCTAATGAAAGTCAAAAATTTAGTGCATATCGATGATATCTCCGGGTTGTATAATCAGCGAAAGTTGAGCATTGACCTCCGAGAACTCATTCAGTCTCATACGCAATCTCACGGACAGTTTTCGGTCCTTTTCATCGACATTGATCATTTTAAAGATGTTAATGACAATCATGGTCATGTCATAGGGACAAAAATTTTGGCCGAATTGGCCAAAACCATGAGAGCGCGCTTGCGCGACAATGATTTGGTTTATCGCTATGGCGGTGATGAGTTTGTGATGTTGCTTCCCAACGTTGATCCTGAACTTGCAAAAAAAATAGCGCTGAGAATCCTGAGTGATATCAGAAGTCGTCCGATCGTGGTGGACGGAGGACTGAAGTTTTCCATCTCTGTGTCCATCGGTATCGCCGTCTTTCCACGCGATGCTGAATCGCCCGAGGAGATTCTAACTATCGCCGATAAGATGATGTATGAGGCCAAGAGAGGCGGGCGAGGAAGAGTGTGCTATGCCGGCGAGGTACTGTCTATGTTGAAGTCTGAAACACCTGCCCGAAGTCGTGTGTGATTTATGTTAATCCTGGTTATTAGCGATTTTCATTTAGGCCGTGGAAAATTTTTCAAGAATGGCCAAGCCAATATTCTTGAAGATTTTCATGAGGACGATCGTTTTGTAGAATTCATGGAGCATTATTGCTCCGGCAAATATTATAATGCGCCCATCCACCTTGTGATGAACGGCGATCTCCTGAATCTCATTCAGATTGATCTTGATGGTGTCTTTACCCACATCATTGATGAGGAAGTGACTGTCCGGGCCCTGCATTCGATTCGCGAGGGGCACCAGGCCTTTTTTGAAGCGGTTAAACACTTTGCCAATACCCCGAATAAAAAGATCAGCTACGTCATCGGAAATCACGATGCAGGCATGGCCTTTTTAAAGGCCCAGGAATCCTTTCGTGAGATGACCCATCCTTCGGTAACGTTTTGCTTTGAGCTTAACCTGGGCGGCATTCATATTGAGCATGGGCATCGATTCGAGGCCATTAATACGGTTCCGACTCAGAAATATTTTATTCCCGGGCCACGGGGAAAACCGATTCTCAATTTGCCCTGGGGGAGTCTCTTTTGTATCTCCCTCTTGCCCATCTTAAAGAAAGAACGCCCTTATATCGATAGGGTCAGGCCCATGAACATGTATGTTAAATGGTGCTTGGTCAATGACTTTTTCTTTTTTTGGCGGATGGCATGGGTCATGGCCCGCTATTTTATTGAAAGTAATTTTGATGTGTATGTGAAGCAGAATCGAAATTTTAAGACCAATTTGAAAATGTTGAAGCAGGTGACTATCTATCCACGCTATGAGCGGAAGGCAAAGTCAATTTTAAAAAAAAGCCGGGAGACCCATACCGTGATCATGGGGCACACCCATCTGGTCGAGTGGCGTCGCTTTCCCGAGGGAAAATATTATTTCAACAGCGGCACCTGGAACAGTATTCCGTCAATGGACGCAGGCATGCATGCTCATACTACCAGTCTTACCTATCTTCTGATTGAGCTTGATGTGAAGGAATCCAAGATGAAGGCGGCCTCTATTCAGGTATGGCAAGGTCGTTGGCGACCATTTCGAGAAGAGGTTTCAACCACGGCCCTTTAAATTTTTTCTGAATTCAAATTTTAACAAAATAATCAATGCCAGGAAGAGGCAGATTGGACCGGGAAGCAAGGCTGCTCTGATACCCCAGTTGTCTGTAACCAGGCCCACCAGATAGTGCATACTGGACAGCAGGATACCACCCAGGATTATGGCCTTGGCAATATAGGCGGGAGCCATTTCCTTGAAGCGTTCCGTTACCGAATCCATTGTCAGGGGAAAAAAATACGACATAAAAAAACCTGTCAGCAAAAAAACAAAGGGGTAGCGAAAGCCAAGAGTAAAACCCGTAAGGCTGGCCAGGAGCGAGATCAGAAGCATCTTCTGGTTATTGAGTTTAATGGGAAGAAAGGCGGTGAGGAGTCTGCCGGCGGTCAGACACATAAAAAAGTAAAAGTTATAGGTCATGGATTTGTGATAGTCCCAGTGCAAAGCGTGCTCAAGATACTGTGAGAGGCGAGTGGAGAGAAGAACTTCGGCGCAGACATACAATGCCAACATAAGCCCGGGATAAAAGAGACCGGTTCCTAAGGGGAGCGTGGTTTTGGGACGCGATTCAGGTAATGGTGTTCTTGAATCCTGGGGCAAGGTCGCAAGGGCGGTGAGCAAAAAGATGAAGGCCGGTGCCATTGAGAGAAGAAAAGCGTAAGGCCATAACTTTGGCCCAAAAAGTGTCGCAATCATTGGTGCGCAAAGTGAAGCCAAGCCATACATGGCGTGCATCCCGGAAAATAGCTGCCGACGATAGGACACTGGGGCAACTTCGCCCAGTAAAATATTGATACAAATCGAGCAAAAACCATTCCCGATTCCAAAGGTAATGGCACCGACCACCATTGGCCAAAAGCTCGTCCCGGCCAGAGAGGCCAGACTGAAAAATAGCGAGCCTACTCCCATAAAAGATAAGGAGAGGATCATGCTTTTTTTTGCGCCGAAAAGATTGAGCCACCAAGGTGACAAAATGCTGGTGATGAGGGCCGCCAACGAAGATGGTGCGAAGAGCAGGGAACCGGTTTGAGAGTTAATGCTGAAATGTGAAAGAATTGAAGGGAAAAGCGGGCCTCGCAGATTATCAATGAGCCCTAGGGTGAACAGACCACCATACGTAACAAAGAGAACAGGCAATATTTTGGCAGTATTTTTTTCTACATTCATCACGTGGTCATTCCGGTCGAATAACAAAGGCCCCGACTTGGGGCCTTGCTTTCTTCAAGATCAGTATTATTTTCAGATTAGGTGGCCGATTTGCGAGTTGTTTTTCGTCCTGTGGTCTTAGCCGTGGTGCGACGGGTGGTCTTTTTTGCGGGCTTTTTAATTCGCACAAAGCCTTCCACTTTTTTTTGCAGCTTGCTTAACTCGTTTTTTTGTATATCGACAAAATGTCTGGCCTTTTTGACCTCTGCTTGAATCACCTTATCCACAAGTGTTTCAAGTTGCTTCTTTTCATCATTAAATTTTTTCTTAATATCCACCAGGTCTTTTCCAACTAGCCCGTTAAAATCCTTCTTGGCGTTTCGAACGAATGCTTTCACCGAGCTTTGAATTTCTTTAATTTTTTTCTCTTTAACGAAATTATGCAATTCTTGTTTCACTTTATTCCAAGATTCGAGCACGGTTTTGACTTGAACTTTTTGACTTTTGGATTCTGCATTTTCAGTTGTCATTGGGCATTCTCCTTTTTTTTTCTTCAAATTGATGAATATACTAAATCATTTTTTTGCATATGGGTACTCTATAGCCAAAGCCAAAACTCTTCGGTTTCAGCTTGATAATGGGTGAGAATTGTTTCCTTTTGTACTCAGAATTCAAGTAAAGTCGATACGTTCTCTCTATTTCCTCCTGAGGCAATCCCATTTTACTTAAATCTGATAACGACAAGCGATAACTCAAAATACCCTCAAGGATCGGGTCGAGGCGTTCATAGGGAGGAAGGCTATCCGAGTCTTTCTGATCTTTGCGCAGCTCGGCCGTGGGGGGGCGAGAAATAATCTCTTCGGGAATCATGGGACCATATTTGTGATTGATGTAGCGGGCCAGCTGAAAAACTTCAGTCTTATACAGGTCGCCAAGCAGGGCGAGGGCACCGACACTATCGCCATAGATGGTTGAGTAGCCGACGGCGAGTTCACTTTTATTTGAGGTATTTAAGACCAAAAATCCACCGCGATTGGACTTGGCATAAAGAAGCAGGCCCCGCAGACGACTCTGAACATTTTCGTCAGCTAATCCGTTCAATTCCTCACCGCAGTTATCATTGTAGGCGTTACGAACAGTGCTATGGAGAAATTTGATGGGGAGCGTATGCATCTTGATTTCGAGGCCCCGGGCCAGCTGACTGGCCAGAGTGTAGCTCAAGCTCGAGGTGAATTGACTGGGCATGAAAATGGATTCAAGAACCTGCCCGGGCGCCAAGGAAAGTTTGGCCAGAACCGCGACCAAGGACGAATCAAGGCCGCCTGAAATGGCCACGAGAAATTTACGATGCCCGGTTTTGACGGCATATTCCTGCAATCCAAAACACAGGCCCTTCACAATTTCCTCACAGTCACTCGGGCTAAATTCTCGCAGACGGGCCATGGTGGCCGGTGCGGTTTTTATCCGTGGCTCAAATAAGGACTCCCAGGTATTGACGGTCTTTTCACCAGGCGGGTGATACTGTCCGGGCCCGGGAAGTTCAAGGCTCAATAAATCGGTGGTGAATTGAGAGGCAAGACCGAGAACCTTCTCGCCATTGACGGCAAAACTTCCACCATCAAAAAGTATTTCGTCCTCGCCGCCTACGCGGTTGCAGTAGAAAAAGGGAGCGGCCAAGGTGTGTGATATTTCTTTGGCCCTCTCCAGGCGTTTGCCAAGCTTGCCAACATGATAGGGACTGGCAGAGAGGTTGATGACAAAATCAAAAGGACGTTTTTCCCTCAGCATGATCTGCTGCAAATCATGGACTGGATTACAGGTATGCAAGGTTGAGGGCCACATATCCTCACAAATCATTAAGGCGATATTTTTTTCGGCAAAGGTGATGGTGGCAACCGAGCTGCCGGGGGAAAAATATTTTTTCTCGTCGAAGATATCATAGTTGGGAAGGAGCATCTTGCTGTAGACGTGCTTCAGCGGCATGCCGGGTACAAGTAGGAAAATGGCATTCTCGATTTTGGCCGGATAATTTTGGGCATCAAAGGTGTATTGCAGACCACCGAGAAAAAGGCCAAGGGGGGCCCCGGATTTCAGCGGTTGAAATTCCTGCTGAGACCAGTTGTTGAGCTGTTCTATGAAATTGAGATACCGCTCAATAAAAGGTCTTTGCAAACATAAATCGAGGAGGGGGTAACCGGTGAGAAAAAGCTCCGGAAAGATGTGGGGGCCGGCCAGAGGCGCGACGCTTCGATTTGCCCCAAAATTGTCTTTTATATAGGTAAAAATGCTTTCGAAATCTCCAATGGGATGGTGGGTTTGATGGAGATGAATTTGAAAGGGGGCGGTCATCGGTCATCCTGTATATAGGGGTTGACTCAGTGTGCCCAAGGGGCTACAACCATCAACGTTTAAGACTATAACAGAAATTGTTGAGTTCTCCCATGTCCCACTTAGACAACACCTCACTTTTTTTACCCCGCGTCCTTGTCATTGGTGCCGGCCTGGCCGGATGTGAGGCCGCTCATTATTTGGCCGTCCGTGGTTTGCATGTGGTCTTGGCGGACGGGAAGAAAGGCAAGCTGGGACCGGCCCAGAAAATTTCGGCTCTCGCTGAGCTCGTTTGCACCAACTCATTAAAGTCGATTGATCCTTCAACCGGCCATGGATTGCTCAAGCAGGAAATGCAATCCCTCAATTCTTTGATTTTAAAAGCGGCTTACCTTCATCGCGTTCCCGCCGGTCAAGCTTTGGCCGTTGATCGAGAAAAATTCTCGGGTTTAATTCAAGAGACAGTTCTTTCCCATCCGCTTATTCGTTTCGTCGACGCAGAAATCAGTGATCCTCTGGAGGCGATGCGCGCCTTGGAATGTCAAAGAGTGATTATTGCCACCGGGCCTCTGACTTCCGGGCCCCTGGCCCAATGGATTACGCAAAACATTTCGGGTGATGATTTTTATTTTTATGATGCTATTGCTCCGGTGGTGGATGGTGATTCCCTTGAAATGGATAAACTGTATTTGAAAGATCGCTATGGCACCGTTGGCGTCGGCGATTATCTCAACGCTCCCATGACGAAAGAGGAATATGTGGCCTTTGTGGAGGCCCTGACTCTTGCTGAGAAAACTCCCGCAAAAAATTTTGAGGAGTTAAAATATTTTGAAGGCTGTCTGCCGATTGATACCATGGCCGCGCGAGGGCCTGAAACCCTGCGCTTTTCCTGTATGAAACCTGTCGGGCTGGAAAAGAGTGACGGAAAAAGACCCTATGCCGTGGTTCAGCTGAGGCAGGAAAATCTTCTGGGGTCCGCCTATAATTTAGTGGGCTTTCAGACTCGACTGACCCACAAGGAACAGGTGCGAATTTTCCGCATGATTCCAGGTTTTGCCAAGGCGAACTTTCTGCATCTCGGATCGTGCCATCGCAACTCATATCTGAATGCTCGAAAATTATTGAACAAAGATTTTTCCTGCCAAAAAGACCCAGTGATTTTTTTCGCCGGGCAGCTCACCGGCGTCGAGGGATATACCGAGAGCGCTGCTATGGGACTGTACACCGCCATTCAGGTGTTTGAGCAAATGAATGGCCGCGCTCCCATCGTTTTCCCTCCAGAGTGTGCCATGGGTGCGCTGGTTAATTATGTTATGACTGCCGAGCGACCATCACCCAGCAATATTAACTTCGGACTTTTTCCCGCGCCGGTGGAAGGTGAGATGGATGTCTGTACCAAGAGACCCGGTCGAAGCGTGAGAAAGGATATGAAAAAAGAGCATATTCGGCAAAGAGCGCAGGCAAGTTTCAAAAAAGTGTTAGAGTCACTACCAGGATAATTCGCCATGGCCGGCATTGGATTCGTCATTTTAGCTTCTTTGTGCTGGGCCCTCGACGGGCCGCTCCGCTATCCGCTTCTTCAAAGCGGTGTCAGCGCTTCACGCATTGTCTTTACTGAGCATCTTTTTCTAACCCTGCTGTTTCTTCCCGTTTTTTTGAATCAAAAATCCCATGGAATGCTTAAGTTTAAAAGATTGCGTCCGGGTGAATGGGCGTCCTTCCTTGCGGTGGGTGCCTTCGGTTCCGCCCTCGCCACCTTGGCCTTTACCCGCGCCTTTGTTTATCTGAATCCCACCCATGTCATCTTGCTACAGAAGTTGCAACCGGTCGTGGCCATCTTGCTGGCCAACTGGTTTTTAAAGGAGCGCCTGGATAAGCACTTTGCCATTTGGGCCCTGGTTTGCTTGTCGGGGGGATTGATTATCGGCCATCGGGAAATTATTCAGGGAGTGCAGGAGCTTTTCCATACCGGCCAAGTGGTCAGCTCTCTGGATGCCTATAAGGGAATAGGGCTTGCCTTGGTTGCGGTCCTCGGCTGGGGTGGGGCCACGGTTTTTGGTAAAAAACTTTCTGCACAAGGATTTTCCGCCACCGAAATTATGGCGGGACGATACTTATCCGGATTGATCGTGCTCCTGCCGTTGCCTTTGTCCGGACACATGGAAATGGATGCGCGGCCGGAAGTATGGTTTAAAATCTTTTGCCTGGTTTTGCTCTCAGGGCTCATGGGAATGTTTCTTTACTACCAAGGTCTGAAACGATTATCGGCGCGTCTTACAAGCTTAACCGAAATGTTTTTTCCTTTTCTGGCCGTGGTGGTGAACTGGATTTTGCTCGGGGCGACTTTGGATCTTGGGCAAGTCTTTGGCGCGGTTGTCTTACTCGTCGGCTCAATGGTTATTCAGAAAAAACACTACTAAATCGAACACAACATTCGGCGTACGATCAGATAATAGTGGTACGGATACGGCCGCTGGCTGGTGCACATGATCGAGCTTCGGTCACAGTAAGTTAACTTATAAAAAGGCGTGTTGCTGTATTCGTCATCGAGCCCCATCACATGGCCCATCTCGTGGGAAATGGTGCTGGCCCCCCAATGGGTCGTCCAGAGACTGAAGTAGGGGCCGCGAGTATAGCGATCAATCAGCAATTTTGTTTTAACATCGGCTTCGCTGCGCTTTTTGGTGATTAAAAATTTAAAGGTCACGGGGAAAGAATAGGGGTTATACTGAGTCCACTTGGCTGCCGCCTCATTCAGCTTGTCTTGCATTTCAAATAAAGTTTGGTCACTGAGGTCTTCATGATTGGTGAAATACACATTGGCCCGAATAATAAGACCCTTATCAGGCGAAAGACTTATGCGGTAACTGTATGGTGCAGGAAAAATTCCCAGAAAGGCACTGCGGCCATCGACGGAAACGTTATCAAGCCTGGCCGAGCTGGCCAGCTCGGGAGTGGTTTTGACGAGGGCGGGGTCTATCTGACAGCCTTTAAGGTCGCGGATCAGGTGGCGCTTGACGATCCTGGTGCAGATGGCGTCTTTGCAGTCCACGCTGGCGGCGATTTCGGCCCGCGTGAGTCGAGATAAGCGCGCTTCCACGCTGGAAATGAGTGGGAGGATTAGAAGTAGGGTGGCAAGTATTGATTTTTTCATGCCAAGTTTCTACTTCATTGGTCCGAAAAAAGCAGGCCTGCATGTAATAATTTTAGATGGTTGGAGCGATGATCAAGGTCATTATCTGGGCAAGAAAAACAACCACTCCAATTTTGAAATCTCGATTGGGAATACGGTAGTCATAGTAAAAAACTTTTTGATCACTCAGACCGCGTGCGATCATGGCGGTCGCCGCCCGTTGTGAATGCCTGAGAGCAAAGACCAGCAACGGCATTATCTGATGCAGTTGATAACGGAAATGATTGAGACCTCGAATGCGCGCCAGGTGGTCGAGCCTCTTTTTTTCTTCCCGAAGATGTTCGAGTGCGTTGATGGCGGCAAAAATAGGATAGCCGATGGATGGGGGGAGAATTTTTTTACTCATGAGGAATAAAAGCAAGCGTTCAAAATCGATAATCAGACCGGCACTGAGTGACAAGGTGGTAAGGAGAATAGCACGGGCAAAATTATACATGGCCAGATCGACGGTGGCGTAGAGGTAATTTAAGATGAAAAGAGACAGAGAAAAAAGTCCGGCGAGTAAGATGACTTTGAGATAGGTGAGTGGACGCAGTCCCGCAAGAAAGCACAGGACAGTATGGAGTAAAAACAAAATTGCGGTAGTCGGGCAAGCGCCTAAAATCAGCACGGCGAAGATATTGAGGAAAGCCAGACCTAGAAGAATGACAGGATGAATCGTCATAAGCGCACCAGCTTTTGGCCGCGAAGCTCGTAAATCTCGTCTGAAATTTTCTGGGCCCATAATCGATCGTGGGTGATCATGATTTGCAAACGATTGGCCACTTTGAGCGCAAGCATGAGTTGGGTAATGAGCTTGATATTTTTCTCATCTTGGCCATAGGTGGGCTCATCGTAAAGGATCAATGGTTTTGCCTGAGCGATGGCAATCAGGATGGAGAGGCGGCGCTTCTGGCCCTCCGAGAGCATATAAGGGGAGCGATCAAGCGTTTTTTCCAGTCCCATCAGAGTGGCAAGCTGCATGACAAGCTCAAGCTCCGTGGCCTTAAAAGAAAGCTCTTCGCGAACCGTATCAAAGTAGAACTGGGCCTCAGAATTTTGATAAATAATACTCATGGCCTCAAAGCATTTTTTGGAAGGAAGTTTTTGATCGTTAAGAAAGAAGTCAATTTTCGCCTCCTGGGGCGAGAGCATCCGGGAGAGAAGTTTGAAGAAGGTGGTTTTTCCGCAACCATTTTCGCCGACGATGGAAATGATTTTAGGCGAAGCCGCCGTGAAATCCATGTGCTGGAAAATACTTTTTCCGGGATAGGCAAACGAGACATTCTGGCAGTCGAGACGAAAATTTTGGCAGGCCGGCAAAGTGGGAAAAGGTCTTGCGACTTCCGTGGCGGTCGACGGCCAGTGAATTTTTTTGTCACAGAGAGCGGAGAGCTCCGGCACATTGTGGTCGATGACGATGATGGTGAATTTTCCTTTCAGGGAAGCGAGCAGCTCATAAAAATCTTTTTTTGCCTCGGGGTCCATAAAGGCGGTGGGCTCATCGAAAAGAAGAATTCGAGGACTGCAGGCCAGCGATGAGGCCAGTACCAAACGCTGGCACTGGCCTCCCGAGAGCGTGTAGGTTTTTTGTTCGAGAAGAGAGGTGAGTCTGAATTTCTCCGCCCACAGGCGCGCCTCGGTTTCAATCTTGGGTGAAGGAAATTGATAATTTTCCATTCCAAAAATCAACTCCTCCTTGGCCCTGGGAGTGACCATTTGAGAGTAAGGATTTTGAAAAACGTAGACCGTTTTTTGGTCAAGCTCTTCGGGATAGCTCTGCAAGATATCCCGGCCCTGATAGGTAAATTCACCTTTGACTTGCGCAAAGATATAGCGGGGGATAATTCCTTTAATTAGATGCATGAGGGTAGATTTGCCCGTGCCGGAAACACCATCAATCCATAGAAATTCATTTTCCTGAATCGAACCGTCGGGAAAGGGGATAGGGGCCGAAGTCGCGGAAGAATCGAGAGTCGGAAAGCTCACCGAGATATCTTTCCAGCAAAGAAGAGAATTAGGCATTGTCGCCCCGGACGATACGGAAGTTATTGAGTAGGCCCGTTTTCTTCAATCTCTGGCACAGGAAATAAGTGGGGAGAGCGCAAAGGATCGCGCCAGAAATCAGAAACGAAAGCCATTGAAGAATATTGATGTGAGCGGGCAAGCTTCGGTAGCCGTAGTAGAAAAAATCCAGGCCGTAGCTGAAGGTGGCGGAGACCATGGAGGCCAAGATGAGAGACCAGATATTCCACTTCTTGTAACCAAGGCCCAGGAAAACCACTTCGGCCCCCAATCCTTGAACCAGACCCCAGGCGCCGGACATAAGCCCCCAGCTCGCCAGGAAACCCTGAACGACCGCCGCAAGAGTTTCTGCCCCCAAGGCCACACCCGGTTTTCGAATGATGAAGGCCGGAATCATGGCGGCCATGAGCCAGGGACCGGAGCTCAAATATTTAAGACCTAAACCTGAAAGAAAGGGGCTGAAAATTTCATAGACAAAGGTCCATCCCCAGAAGGCCACGCCGAGAGTGACGGCCAGCATGCAGGTGAGGACTGTTTCAAAGATATTGAGCTTGTTTGACTTCATCTATGTTCCCCAAGTTTGTATTTCACAAATCGTAGGGAACAAGAACGCGTTTCTCGAACAGTTGTTCTGTTCAAGTCCCAAGGGTATAATCTCAGACCATGCTTATGTGGTCACCCCTACGCAGATTGTGCAATGATGTCATCTTAGGGGATGTGGGAATAAAGTGCAAGTAGAACAATATCAAAAAGTCCGACGCGCTTCCTTGCGAGATCTTCCTTCGATCACGGCCATTTATAATGAGGCGATTGAAAAAACCACCGCCACTTTTGATACTGAAAAAAAATCCTTGGAAGATAGAACTGCTTGGTGGCACAAGCACGGCGAGAGTTTGCCAGTGCTGGTTTATGAGGAGGCCGGCACAATTTTTGGCTGGGGGGCTCTCGGCCTTTGGTCAGACCGCTGTGCCTATTCGGGCACGGTGGAAAATTCCATTTATGTTTTGGAAAAATATCGCGGGCGCGGTGTGGGGGATGCTCTCTTGTCCGAGCTGATTGACCTCGCCAGGGAACAAGGCCTGCACACAATTATTGCGCGGATTACCGAAGGCAATGAGGCAAGCATTCGTTTGCATGAAAAGTATGCTTTTCTTCCCATCGGAATCATGCGCGAAGTTGGACGGAAATTTGGAAAGCTGCTGGATGTTCATTTGATGCAATTAATTCTCTAACTATAACGAAGGTGAATTCATGAAAACTCTTTTGCTGATGATGCTTTTTTGGGCTGTTTCGATTTCCGGCGCTGAGAACCCCGATGAAAAATTAATTACGCCTTATCCCGGAACCGCCGTGAACACCAATGAGGTGAAAGATTTTGATGAATTTGATATTCCCCTCGCCCCAAAAAAGAATGGCAAGATTGCCACCTTGAAAAAGGTGCAGGGACGTTGGACCCGTTTGGAATACTCGTTTCCTCAAGGACGGTCTGCGCTCGAGGTTTACAAAAATTACAGCGATGCCCTCGTGAAGGGCGGCTTTAAGATCGTCTTCACCTGTAAGAAAGAGGAGTGTGGAGTCGATGGTGAATCCGTGAATGGCCTGGGCAGCTGGCCGTATGATACTTCACACTACCTTGTGGCCAGTCTTGATCGCCAGGGCGAGCGCGTCTGGGTGGTGCTTGATATTCGTACCGAAAGTATCATCTATGTCAACGTCATACGCGAGAAGGCCATGGAAACAGGCCTGGTGCTCGTCAACGCCGCTGTTTTGCAAAAAAATATTGCCGATGAAGGCCACGTGGCGGTTTACGGAATTGAATTCGATACTGGCAATGCCGAGCTCAAGGCCTCGTCATTACCGATCATCGCCGAGATTGCAAAGCTCCTGATCGCGGAAGCAGATCTTAAAATTTATGTGGTCGGACATACGGATAATGTGGGCGGCCTCGACCAGAATCTCGATCTGGCGCGGCGCCGGGCCGCCAGCGTGACAAAGGAGCTGGTCACACGTCACAAAATCGCTGCGAATCGCTTATCACCCCAAGGTGTAGGCCCACTCGTTCCGCTGACGACCAATGGCACAGACGGAGGCAGGGCGCGCAATCGGCGCGTCGATCTGGTCAAACAATAGACCTCGATGTGGGCAATTTTTAAATTCCGAAATCGTGATTCGACACCCATCGGGCCGGCCGATTTTTTTCGCCAGACGATCAAGATTACCTACTGGGTGTTACCCATAAACTTGGGACTGCTTGGCCTTTTAAAATGGATCGGGATTGACCTGAATAATTGGATTTGCCATGTCATTTGGATGGGATTTTTTCTTAATAACTTTCTTGCCTTGCTGCTGTATGCACCACTTTGGGATCGGCGGCTGGCGGATTTTTATGCGGCAAAAAAGATAACGCTCAACTGGTATCGCCGAGCCTTTTGGGGATTTGTCATCTTCTCGCCCATCATTGGATTGTATTTTCATATTCTTTTTTTAAGTGTGACCGCGCAGGAAATTCGTTGGGGCCTGCGTAGGCACTTTTTGGCGGCCCTGATTTGTTCCATGCTTATTCAGGGCCTTTCAAGTTTGAGCTTTCGTCCCATGCTGACCGCCAATTTTAATGTGTCCTTTAATTATGTCATGAAGGCGGCGTTGGATGCCGCGACTATCGCCAAGTTAAAAAACCAGTACGGCGCAAGTGCCGATGATTTTCATCAGGCCTATCAGCGTGAGCATCGGAAGGATAAGTTCAGCGAGACCGGCCAGATTCTTGCCGATGCCGCCGTCTCTGCTATTGTCTTCAATACATTAATGGCGATTAAGAAATCCAAAAACAAAGATGAAGATAACATAAACGCATATTTAAGTTTGGCTGATTATGTAACCTCCATCCAGCAGCTGGGATTTTCAAATGTGGTGAGATTGTCCTATCCCTACGGTCTGTATTTGCTTGTGGGCAACATCGAGCTTCCGCTCCTTATGGCCTGCGAGGTGATGATCTTCACCAAAAAGAAAAATATCCTCAATCGGGTGTTCTCTGAAAAACATGCAAGGGCGGTGGAACTTTTTCATAAAAAATATAAAAAAAGTTTGTCTGATAAAAAGTATAAGCACTATCGGGAAAAGTTTCGCATGGTGGGTGGCAAGATCGAGGCGATGAAGTTAGGGTTTTCTTATTTTTAGCTCAATCAGGATTGGCAGAAAAAATGTCGAAGTTGCATATCTTCCGGGCAATCATGGTCGTGATCACCACGATTGGTGGCAGGGTCCAGATGGGCCCCGTGATCGGGAGTGAAGGCCAAGAGATAGTTATTTTTCCACGCCTCGCGGGCAGCGGAGAAAAATTGTTCCCAGGTTTCTAAATGATTTTGCAGGGCCTTGATTGCCAGAGGTGAAAAAGGTTCGGTTTTATGAAGGAGATCGTCGTATTCCTGGTGGTAGGCCACGATGACATCATGCTTGCCCTCCTTGAGCAGCGCGAAGGTTTGGGCGGTGACGAGAGAGTCGTAAGTCATTGAGAAATAATCAAGTGTTCGATTTCTAAAAATAAGATCGACGCTTGAGCCTGCCACCGCCACGATGGCCACCTTTTTCCCCGCGCGCACCAAAGCATCAAAGAGTGTATCGCAGCTTAAAACTGGTCGCTCATATTTTTTTATCCCATGCTCCTCGATCGTCGCGCCGGTAAAAAGCGAGGCAAAGCAAACCGGTGTTTTGGGGGGAATCATGGAGGATAAGGCCACTTCATGGGTGCTGGCACGTTTGAGTCGTTGGTGCATCTCAGGAAAGCGTTGAAGAGCATGATATCCAAAGGCGTCCGGGCAGTAGATGAGGGCCTTTGAAATTGGCCTGGGGGAATGCAACAGCTCCGCGATCGGGGATGCCAGGCCAAATTTCGGCGGCCGCACGTCCATCATCTGGCAAATGGTTGGAGTGAATGATCGTAAGTCATACATATTGACATAATTAGAGGAGCTTGCTCAGTTCGGCAAGGGCCAACCTGATATTATCCAGCACCTCATCCGCTCTGATGGTGCCGTTGGCAGTTAGTTCTGTTTTCCATTTGGGATGAACGCCACAGAGTCGCAGACGAGCGTTTTTTTCCTTTCTAATTGTATGTTGCAGTTGAACCAGCTGACGGTATACCGCACTTTGAATTTCAGTGACGTCCCTAAAATTAAAGATGAAGTATTTGCAACTTGATGCTTTCAGCTTGCTTAAGCACTCATCAAGGGGGTCAGAGGCATGATGATCTAAAGCTCCTACAAATGAGACTACGCAAAATTCCTTTTGCTCGGCCAGCAGGTACTTAAAACCCTCAGCACTGCTATTTTCATCCATGTCTTACTCCTTAAATAGCGGTGACTCCATTCTACTTGGAATGAGACGGGTTTCATTTTATCAGGCACTTAGCGGTGCAATTGGAATTACCGAGGGACAAGCAAAATTCGCTACTTGGTCATAGAGTGGTCAAAAATAGCCACAAGATAGCGCCATTTAGAGCGCAATAAATTCTCTTGTGAGAATCGTCGACGAATCGATATCGGTTAACACGTAAAGGGATACGCGGAGGAAAGCGGGAAGCAAAGTCGCAAGCACGTCATCCCAGGTGTTCTTGTTAATTTTCATGATGGCCTTATCAAGGGTAGCAACACCTTCATGATTTAAAAGTTGGTAGTACGGAGCGCGAATGTACGTGTCATCATGTTTCAGGATGGTGCGCTCCTCGTCTGTGACAAAGGTGCTAACATAGATCATGACGTTGGGAGCACCGGTGACTTTGGCACTTACCATCGAGAGCAGATTTCCGTCAGCGTCGATCTCATGGGAGTAAGAAATATTTTCTATTTTGGCCGGCACGGGTGCGGAAGCCTCTGCACCAAGGGGCAGTTTGAAGTCTTCATTCAACTTGGAAAATGAAGCACGGTAACCCCAGTTTTGAATCATCTCATAAGGGAATTTTCCGAATCCACCTTTGCCCCAGCCATGGCCCCAGGAGTTTTTGAAAATGAAGGCCCCTTGCACGGTTTTGCCATCATAAGTTGCTTCGAGGTTGTCATCATATCCGACAAGCAAGACGGCGTGGGTACCGCAATCATCGGGATTTTTGTCGCACTCTTTTTTCAGAGCGTCGCTATGATAGGCATTTCCGGTTTTTTTATCCCATCCATTAAAGTTCACGGGTATGGTGACCAGGGTCGTGGTTCCTTCCTTGGCCAGCACGGCCTTTAAAGTGTCCACCAGCGAGTCGTCATATTCATTAATTTTTCTGGTGGTAAGACCGTTTAACTTGATGGCCCCGGCCTGCATCTCGGCGGTCGGCGCATGATGGGAGAAGCAGCCTTTTTTAGCGGCCTCAGTGGATTCTTTTCTTATCCCTTCACAGGGAAGCCCGATATCAAACCAGTCGGGTTGGTAGGGGAGGTCTCTTTCAAGCGCAAAACCGGCAGTTTTAAAAGTCTGGAGAACGGTAAAGGAATTGGCCCCATCATCATTGGCAAAATCACCGAGTACTCCTTTCCCATAGCGAATGAGATATTCCTCTGAAAGGTTGACCTCTGTTTTGGTCACGCGTTTAATCTCACTTTCAACTTGGGCAGAGGCCGCGAAATAGGCGCAGGTGCCACGCTGATCTTGATCTTTCACCGCCGTTTGGTTTTTCATCAGATCAACTTTCCCGGGCAGACCAAATTCACGCTTGTTCACGTTCTCGGAAATGGGGTTGCGCTCACGGCTTTGATAGCGTTGGACGCCATATTTTCTGGGAGCAGATTGAGCGAAAGACTCCGCGCTTGCAAAGGCCAATACGAGGAAAAAAAGAGAATAGAAAATCTTGTTCGCACTCATGCATGCCACCCCATTGTTTCGGCAGATATTTGATGTGCGTCTATAGCACGCTCGAAAGACGTTTCCTAGAGGTGACGGGAAATTTGTAAGTAGGTGAAATCTCAGCCGCAAGGCTGAGACGAATGTAGCTCAAAAAAAACGGCGAAGCCTTTTTGAGCGTAACGAACGAAGATGAAATTCTTTTAACTAAAAAAAGAGCGAAAGGTACCAGGCATACTTAAAGACTTAACTGTTGGAGCAAGCGAGAGGTTCAAAAGATTTTTTGCTCTTTTAGATTTTGATAAACAAGCACATTGTGCTGCTGACAAAGAATACGCATGTTTTGCTGCACCGTTTTTCCCCCAAGGAAGTAGGGCACTTTATGGTCCGCCTGAAGAAAGTGCCTATTCTCACAGCGCCGCCCATTACTGGGGCTTACATACTCGCACTGATGGTCTGCTTTCTTTAAGAGTTCTCGTTTCAAAACGACTCCCGCCGTGCGAGTTGTGGGTGCTTGCCGGACTTTCTTCTGTGGTTTTTCAACTTGCGATTCGCATAATTTTTTGATGGCAACTGCGTCTTTGGATTCGCCTAGCTTGGCCTTCGTCACTAACCAGAGTTGATACGTCTCCTCGTCCATTTCTATTTTCACCACCCGTTTTTTATTCTCCAGCTTAAAATATCCTCGCAACTTTGTTTCGGCCTCCGCAGCGGAATTTGGTTCTTCCTGAATCAAATTGAGCGCGGCCACATTTTGGGCGTGGGTTGCCTGGGCCTCCCGTGATACCCGCTCAAGGAGAGAGAGGTTACTCAAATTGAGATCGCCCTTTTCCACCATGGGCCGCGCCTCGGGAGTTTTATTTATAAAGCGCACGGCCTCGATTCTCCGCTGGGCCGAGGCCTCCGTGTAACCAAGTTCTTTTACCGCAAACAAAAAGAGGCTCCCGTATCCCAACTCCAAATAGAGCTTCCGAGACTCGATCTCCTGAAAATGCGCCAGGACTTTCGCCAAGATTCGATTTTCTTCTTTGATAAGATTTTTTGTATTTTGCACCAGAACGTCATTCTTAAGATTTTTCAAATTCATAGCGCCTCCCATATTTTTTTTATATATACCACAGTTTTTCGCGCCAAATTTCGCTTGTGCATTGGGGATATAGGCGAATTGAGCAGAAATTTAATCGTACAATGGCTGCAAATTTTTAAACAGTATTTTAAACTGAAATAGGCACGTTTAATCGCGTCTTACGCAAGATTATTTTTTATGAATGCCGTCCTCAAGTAAGCGAAGAAAACAAAAATAATTCTTACTTTTAAAAGAAAATTCTTTCGTTGGGAAACGAGTTCCTTAGTTCAGGTGCCAGGAGCGTTGTAATGAGGAGTTCCAGCACCAAGATTTGGTGTTGGAACTGCAATCGCTACAAGCTGATTGTGAAAAGGGTGGCGGCCTGTAGATCGCCAAAGAAACCATCCATATCTATACCATCGTTGTTTTTCACTCCTGCCACAATGGAGGTGCAGCCCGTGATGTCATCGGCGGTGAAAGTATAGGTCACAGTGTTTGCCGCCGACCATGCTTGAATCTCGGATGACAGAGCACAGCTTCTGTAAAGCCGAAAAACATACTCCAAGGGTAAGCCAAACGGGTCAGTGGCATTGACTTGCAAAGTAATTGTGTCGCCAACGTGAAATGAGCGCGAAGCAGTTTCGATCAGGTTTGAGTCGAAGACTTTGATTGAGTTTTGAGTGGGCGGTAGGCGTTCATCTCGAATCGTAAAAAGGGTCGACATTTGCACGTCGCCAAAAATACCGTCCTGATCGGTCCCGTCATTATTCTTAACTCCTATGATAATGCTTGTGCAATTTGTGATATCGTCCTCGGTGAAGGTGTAGGTGAGGTCATTGTCGACCGACCAATTTTGCAAAGTACTTTCTAAAATACAGTTGCGGAATCGTTTGAATGTATATTGAAGGGGGAGGCCAAAGAGATCAACGGCGACAGCAGTGAGCGTAATCGTATCGCCGACGTCAAAGGACCTTGATGTCGTGATATGTCCATCCCCGTCTAAAATAATAGGAGGTAGTGCCAGTGGTGCAATTTTCACCAGGCTAGTGCTACTGATGTCGGTTGTGGTGCTGCCATTTAACTTCGTTCTGAATGAATTTGAGTTGATGATGGCATTATAGGCCGAGGAAAAATCCGGAGCATTTGAGGTTGTCAGAATGCTTTCTGCTGCTTGCGATAGGTCATGCAATTTTGTATTCGTAAGTTCATTAACCGTTGCATTGGTCATTCCTAAGGCGGAGCGAATTGCCATGAAAATGGCGCTACTACTCATTCCGAGATTGGCATTTTGGCCTTCCACAAAAGAAATGTAACGTTTCGAGCTATCGTTAGCATCTGTCGCCACAATGACAACATTCGGTGTCTCGGTGCTTTCTGAGTTGGGAATATCTAATCTGTAATTTCCACTAACATTGGTAACACTCTGGCCTAATTCTAAATCCTTCACTCGTCCTTTCTCATCGATTTTATAGGCGCGCACATCAGCACCTGAAACAGCAGAATAACTTGCCCAAGCTGGTTGAATCAGTAAATCTAGTGGCCCGCGGGTGATCATTCCACCGGGGCCAGTGACTGTTCCTGAAATAGTTTTAGTCGTTGATGATGATGTCACGGCTCCTTCAACGGGTGCCTCAGAGGTTTTGGAACTGCAACCCATAAAGGTTACTGCGACGATTCCTATGGCGATAGAAAGATTAATTTTTTTTGTTCGCAAACGTTTGCCCCCCAGAGAGTTTTGCAAAGATGAAAAGAAAATGGCTGGCACTAATATGCTTATCGGAATGATAATAAATATTCTTAAATAAATCTTATTATCATTGATTAAATATTTATGTTTTCAGAGGCTTGGAGATCATCTTGATGGTCGTTTTTCCAAAAAACGTTCCATAGCAGACAACAAAATTCGCGATATCCCGGCCGCAGGCCGGGACAAATGTAGCTCAAAAAAAACGGCGAAGCCTTTTTGAGCGTATCGCTTGAAATAAATATAGTCTTAATCAAAGAAGAGATGGTCGTCGCGACAAGGGTAATTCTTTTTTGGGCGCACTCCTTATAAATTGAGTCCTCCTAAATAAATTTAGATTTCCTTCTTCTCCCTACGACAAGTGACTCAGAAATAAGGCGAAAATGTTGATTTCTAAAAATCAAGAGGATGTCGTCGTGCAAAGTTCGCGAGAGTATTATCCTTCTAAAAAGTCAATTCAAATAATTCCACATGTTATACTAGAAATCAAAAATAACCTAAATCTGCGATTTCTTAGATATTAAAAAATATTCTAAAACGACCGATACCAACCAGCATAAAATAATCCGACATTAAGAATCGGATCGCTCTCTTCCATAATCAGTACGAGGCGTAGGTGCTGGTACTTGAGTGGAACGTTGACTGTATTTATGAGGGGAGAATCTATGAAGCGAATGCAATTTATTGCGCTTTTAGTGACTGTCATTCTTAGTTCATGTAGTGGAGGCGGGGGTAGCAGTGGCGTGAGCAGCTCAGGTGACGGCAAAAATTCCACCTCAGTATCCGCCAGTGCCCAAGTTACTTTAACACCAACCGAACAAGCGGCGCGAGCGGAAATCACGGAAATTTCCACGACGGTATCAACTACTGACCCAGCCTATCAGCTTCAAGACACCGAACTGGCCCAGCTCTTAGAAGAGGGCACGATTACACCTGAGGAATACCAGGAATTGGCCCTTTATCTTTAAAATTTGGAGCCTCGAATGAAGATCATTCTTGTTCTTCCATGGATTTTTTTTGTTTTCAGTCTCTACGGCCAGCAGTTTGAAACAATTTCCGTAGAAGCTGATACATATCTCCGACAAGGTAGTCCAAATCAAAATCAGGGGGCCGAGGCCATTGCCGTGATTCAAGAATCGGGAAGAAACCGAACGCTCCTTCGCTTTAATTCTCTTGCCGTAAAACAAGCATCATCCGGCCATCTCTTGTCCGCAAAACTTCGCCTTTATATCTCACAAAATGCCAATAACTGGGGAAGCACGGGACGAGATATCGGTATCTATACCCTCAATGACTCATGGACCGAGATGGGTGTCACATGGAACTGTAGAAATGATCTTGTCCCAGCGAACTCATCTACCGACTGTCCTGGGGAAGAGTGGACAATGTATTCAGGAACTCATCCTGAGCTTCACCCTTATAATGCAACTCCTATCGCAACCACGACAATCACCAACAATCTCACGGGCAATATTGAACTCGACATCACTGCTTACGTCCAAAGCATTATTGACGATTCGATCATCAATAATGGACTGATGATTAAAAAAATCACTGAAAGCCAAATCGGACACATTGAATTTGGCACGAAAGAATCAAACGTACCCGCCAAACTTATTTTAACCTTTGAAACAGTTGAAATTCCGCCGACACCAACTCCATCTCCGCCCCCGGTTAGCGAATTTCCCTCGGCATTAATGAATATTAGTCAGATGAGTGGCGAAGCTCCTTTAACAACATCGTTTAATTTTTCCAATATTGAGGGCAGCAATACATCCATCACATTATTTTTCGATGACGGGTCAAGTGAGATTTATGCCGGGGGTCCCATTTCGCACTCTTTTTCCGAGCAAGGAATTTATAATGTCATTGCCGTAATCCAAGATGATCGGGGTCATTCTACCCAAATAGAAGAAACTATTATCGTCACGGGCACATTGCCATCCATGCGAATGGCGAATTCCGGCATTTGGATCACACCGAATAAATTAAATCCATTAATCAGACAGTCAGGCGAAAAAGTTATTATCTCAGGGGAAATCTGCAAAGTCTGGAAAGGGGCCTTTAGAGACACGCCAATCTGCAGGGGGATGAGCGACAGCAGTATTCAAATAACGGCATACTTCCCAGACAAGGCACATGAGGTCACAGGCCAAGTTATTGTCTCAAAAGAGGACAACCGTCGTTTTTTTAGATTTGAGACTTCTGAGCTTAATCCGGCCAACCTAAACCAATTCACACTCGTCGTTGGGAATATCCCACCAAGAGTGAAAGAGCTTAATGCGACCAAGGTTCGGCTTGAGTCGCGGGTTCAAAAACTCAAACTGAAAATTTCTGAGCTGGTCAGTGCAGGGGCCTTACAAGAAAAGATTGACCGCCTGCTTAAATCAAAAACGACGTTGGAACTGGTCATTGCTAAAATTGAAGCGCTCCTTTCCACCCGTCCAGAAATTATTTCCGAGTATCGCTTGCCCCTTCAGGTTGAAAATTCCCCCTCAGCGCAATTTTATTACGCCGGTATGTTTGCCGGATTCAAGCTTGAAGCTGAAACGGTTCCCGGCATTAAATTTGAGAATGAGTCGGGCCTTGTTAAAATGAAGATCACCAATCTTACTAATCTGTCTTCAGGTCTTCCTGATGGCAGTGATCTTGTCGATTTTGTGGGTGATGCGAGGCTGACCTCAGACAATGATGAGCATTTTTATTATGCCGAAATTTATTATAAGGGAACTTTGGTTCATACTTCTGTGCCAAAAATTTTCAATGTTAATGACACAATCGAGTACAACCACAGCGTTGCCAGTTTTTCATCGACTCAAGCACAAGATTTTAGAATTGATCTTTTTCGTAAAAAAACGGCCAATACTTCTCAAGCTAGACGCTGGGGGCGCCTCGAATTTAGCATCCCTGTCCTTCAAGTTCGAGATACCACGCCTCCTGTCTGGCTGGCCCCAATTTCTCCAGATGAAAATCAGCATCTCTTTCGCGAATTTCCCGAGATTATTGCACACGTAAAAGACAGCTCTGGGGTCTTAAATCTGGCGAGTGCCTCTGTAAAAATGAATGGCGCAGAATTGCCTGTGGCCACAGAAATTCTTGTTGATGGCATTATCAAAGTCAGTGCCGTAGCTCCCTTAAATCTCCCGGAAGGGGAGTATAGTATAGAATACAGCATTCAAGACCAAGGCCAGAATTTTGCGACCCCGAACCCACTGGTTCGCACTTTTACCATTGACCACACGCCACCCATTATCGGACTCAATCTCGCTAACAATCAGGTGATGAGGACTGCCACCTTTAACTTGGAGGCACAAATTTCTGATCTCTCATCCACTGATGTTGATATCTTCCTTAATAATGTAAAACTCACTACGACTCAAGATAGCTTCATCACCCAAAGCTTAACTTTCGGCCCTGGCAGCAATCTCTTAACCATTTTGGCAAGAGATGGGGCGGGCAATCAGACTCAGCAGACTAGTACTCTTTTTTATGACAATGCTCCACCGAAAATTTACTTAAGTCATCAGGGGAGCAGCTTAACCAAGCAAGCGAGTTATCAAATCGCCGTTAAGGTCGAAGATCAGGCGCTCACGCGCGTAGAAATTTATCAGAATACAATTTTGGTCGCCACTCAAACGGCACAGGCCGGCGCGAGTTTTAATCTTGACCTTGCCTTATTTGAGGGAGCGAACATTATTCGTATTTTGGCCATTGACTCAGGTAATTACTTAAGTGAAGAATCGGTCTCTATTACACGCGATTCGATTCCTCCACAAATTGACTTGTCCTATCCCTCTCAGAACTTTATCACCCTCAAAAATAATATTAGGATAAACGGAACCTACAACGAGAACTTGGCCTCACTTTTTATTAACAATCAGTCCGTGGCCTTTGACAATGCCGCCAAAACTTTCTCCTCAGCGTATTCCCTGTCTCCTGGTACACAAACGATTGAGATTCGCAGCGTGGATAGCGCCGGCAATGAAGCTCAATTTTCACTGGCAGGCGAGTCTGTACAAGTTGATACTCAAGATTCTTTAGGCCTCTTTTCCGAAGCTCAGTTGGAAGTTTCAAGATCAGGTCCTAACACAATATTAAGTGCGCCCGCAGGTGCGGTCCTGGTTCCAAATTCAAAAATTTCGATCAGCACCAATAACGGACAATCGTTTGAAACGGAAGCGCAAAGTGACGGCAGTTTTTCTGCATCACTTAATCCTTTTATTTCGGCCAATATAATCGTGACCGCGCCGCTAATCGCTCCAGTATTCGCAAGGTTTCAGGCCCAGACTTTAGCGCCTGCAGAACCCCTGACGGTGCAATTCTTTGCCGATCCAGAAGGTCAAGAGATCACAGAATTTACTTGGAATTTTGGTGAGGGAACAAGCAGTGTGTCAGGTATAAACTTTGCAAGTTTTAGCTATCCATCGGGAGGGGATTACCTCGTAACCTTAACTGTAAAGAACGCGCAGGGGGCCCAAAATTCAACCTCGCGCTTGATTCATTTAGGTTCAGGGATGGTCGCTGCGTTTGAAGTTGGAAGCACGCGAGGTAATGCACCTATGTTTGTCGCCCTGGATGCCATCAACTCCTTTGACCCCGCCGTGATCACTAGCTACCGTTTTGAGACGAACACTGGCACGATGGTCGAGAATCCTTTCCCCTTCGCCCTTATGATTCTTGAGACTCCAGGGGTTCATCAGATTACCCTAAAAGTAAAAAATGCTCAGAATGATGAAGCAATAAGTGCGCCTGTTTCCGTCACCGTAAATGCTCCCCCCAGCATTGCTTTGCAAAAGGAAATTCTAAAAGCGAAGGCCCCTTCACTTGTGAAAGTACTTGTGACTGCCCAAGATAGTGATTCAACCATTCCTTTGCGGTTTCGGTTCAATTTTGGCGACGGTTCTCCAGTTGTAGAATCTACTGCCAGCTCAATGGAACATATTTATCAATCTGTGGGTAATTATAATGCGGTGATCGAAGCTTTCGATAGCGATAACGCAAAAACATCTGCAACCATTCAAGTGAGTGTTGCCGAAAATCTGGCACCCACTGCACGTTTAAGTAGTGATGTGACAACCGGTCATTCACCTTTAAATGTCCAATTAGATGCAGGAGCATCGACAGACGATGAAGGAATTGTCTCTTATAAATGGTCTGTGGGTAGTGGGCCAGAATTTGAGACAAGTTCACCTCAGTATTCCATTACCATGGAAGCTCTTGGAGAAATTCCTGTCCAGGTGCGCACTCTTGACCGCCAGGGTTTAGAGGCCATTGCGCAAGTCACCGTCAATGTTCTTCCTCCCAATAATCCACCAGTACCAGTTCTGGCAATCAGTCCCACAGAAGGAATCGCCCCTTTAGAAATAGAATTGGATGCCAGCGGTTCAACCGATGATTTCGGAATTGTCGAATATGCCTTTGTTTTAAGTGATGGCAGACGCTTAAGCGGGCCTGATTCTAAACTGCTGGTGACGTTTACCAATCCTGGAATTTACTCATGTGCGGTGGTGGTGCGAGATACAACTGGTGTAGAGCGAGCATCTGAACCTATCAGCATTACGGCGCATGTTCCTCCTCGCGCTTACTTTTTGGCCAGTCCAAGCTCAGATACTAATCCTGTAACCGTGAGTTTCAATGCCACCCAAAGTTTGGTGGGCGCACCCATCATTAGTTACGTTTGGAGTTATGGAGATGGTGCAGATGAAACCACGACTATTCCGACCACAACGCACATCTATCAAAATGCTGGGGTATTCTTACCATCCCTAACCGTGACAGATAGCTTGGGAACAACCAACACCTTTTCTCGAACCATTACGGTTAAGGAGAACCACGCTCCTGAGGCCTATCTCACCCAATCAACACTTTCCGGCCGCACGCCTCTCACCGTATCTTTCAACGCCCAGAGTTCTACCGATGATTCGGCGATTACTAATTATCATTTTGAATTTTCTGATGGCGAGGTGAAAGACCAGACAGGCCCGATGATTAGTAAAACCTTCACTGCGGTAGGCGAACAATCGGTTAAGCTGACTGTGTCAGATAGGCAAGGCCTCACTTCTGTTAAGAGTGCTCAAGTTTCTGTGAGACCACCAAACGCTGCACCCCTTGCGAGTTTCACCCATACTGAAGCTGTGGTGGCCACTCGACAAGCATTTCATGTGGATGGTTCAGCATCTACTGATGACTCAAGTGTCAGTGCCTACCGCTGGAATAAGGGTGACGGAGAAATTGTCACTACCAGAACCCCCGTGGCCGAACTATTCTACTATCTCCCAGGAATTTACGCCGTCACTCTTGTCGTCATTGACGATGAGGGGCTCCCCTCTTTGACCTCGCTATCACAAGTTATTCGCGTAAATGCCAGACCGGATGCTAGACTTCAGGCCTCACTATTGGAAGCCAATCCTGGTGATGAGATCAGCTTTGATGCCAGTGGTTCGACGGATAGTGACGGCACAATTGTTCTTTATCGCTTTACTCTTGATGGCAGCGTGATCGAGCAAATCAATCCAACGCTGACACATCACTTTCTGGATGGAGGCATTAAAAATATTCAAGTCACGGTGGTTGATAATGACGGCGCAGAAAGCACAAAATCGCTTAATGTGAAGATAAATTCAGGCCCTGTTGCACAACTTCTGGCCAGCAGAATTTCGGGCGATTTCCCTCTCAGCGTGAATTTCAATGCGGGCGGATCTACAGACAATGAAGGCATCACACAATATTTTTATACCTACGGAGACGGTGATACGCTATCCACAACTTCACCAACGACAAACCATATCTATCAGAATCCTGGGGAATATGTCGCTAAAGTAAAAGTTTTTGACCGATTCAATTTATTCACGGAAGCACAAGTTGCAATCACGGTTCTCCAGAATACTGCCCCTGTTGCAAATCTGTCCCACACTTTAAGTCACCAAATTGCGCCCGCAGTGATCACCTTGGATGCCAGTCAGTCTAGTGACAATCACGAAATAGTCAACTTCACTTTTGTAATTTCTAAAGATGGCAGCACTGTTTCTCAACTTACTCAAAATACTCCGCTCGCCAGCATTACGATTGCTGAGGCTGGAACTTATAGTGCCAAGGTCACGGCGATTGATAATCAGGGAGTTACTGGCGAAGCGAGCATAAATTTTTCGTTAATTCAAAATACACCCCCCGTTGCCGCCCTCACTCTCACAACACCATCGCCCATTCATGCGCCTAAAGTTATCACCTTTGACGCCAGTACTTCGTCCGATGATGAAGGCATCGACCACTTTGAGTTTGAATATGGTGATGGAGGCACTGAAACACTCATAAAGCCGATGGCCACGAGCATCCTCTCAAGCAGTGGAGTCTATCTGGCAAAAGTACGTGCCTTTGATCGTCAGGGCCAGATGAGTGAGGCCTCACTTACTTACACTGTAGAACCTTCAATTCCGAAAACTGAATATGACGGCCCCGTCCTCTCCTTCAATCCAGAAGCGGGAATGTTAAACACCAATCCGGAAAGCATCGAAGTGGATATTGAGGATGCATCCGATATTGATGTTGCACGTTTTGCCATTGAATTGAATGGTACGACTCTCACCCAAGAGAAATTCTCCTATGATCTCTTGTCAAAGAAATTAAGTATCAATGTTGAAAATGCCTTAACCGAATTGAACGAAAATATTTTAAAGGTTAGGGCCGGAGATATTTTCGGTAATATTACGACCCGTGCGCAGGTTTACGTTCTTGACACACTTAACCAACCTGATACCAAAGGCCCAATTTTTAACTTCAATCCAGGTGGCGGCGAACTGGCAACACTCACCCCGGTGGTTCAGATTGCAGCAAGCGATCTGAGTGGCTTGGATTTTTCTACCCTGATTTTACGTTTGAACGACATCATCATTCCAGAGACTTATTACTCGATCGATCAGTCACAAAATAGAATCACCGTGAACTTTGATCAAAATTTCCCTCTCTCTGATCAAATATTTTCTGTCGTGCAAATCGAGTTAAGAGATACTCTTGGAAATTTAGGCATTGGGAAAGTAGGTCTGGATACTATTCAGAGAGAAGTAGTTGTGATCGAAAGCGGAGGCCAGGAGGCCCTTGGAGTTCAAGGAGGTCGTTATCATTCTTGTGCAGTCATGGAAAGCGGAGGAGTCAAATGCTGGGGGCGCTTTAATGAAGGTCAAGCGGGTTACGGAACACAATCGGCCGTCTTCCTTAGCAAACCCCCTGCCTTTTATGGTGATGTTCCTCTTTTCACTTCGAGCGAACTCGCATCAGGAGAAAAAGTTGAACAGTTGGTTTCCATCGCGCACGATAACTGCATACTCACCAATAATGGCAATGTTCGTTGCTGGGGTGCGAACTCTTCAGGCGAGCTTGGACTCGGACATGTTAATTGGATGGGAGACAATGAACCTGCCAGTGCTTCTGGTTACACCTCCCTTCTGACTTCTGAAGAACTCGCTCAAGGTATAAAAGTCAAAAAAATCGCAGGCAACTGGTTGACATTTTGCGCCCTATTCACAAACGGCGGAGTCAGATGCTGGGGCAGTAATTCCACTTATCTCATGGGCGACAAAAGGGCAGGCACGGACAATCTTGGCGACAACGAACTGCCATCCAGTGTGCCAATGATTTCGCTTGGAGGACCGGCAGTCGACATATCAATAAGCTCCGTTTCGGCTTGTGCCCGATTAGCGATGCCTTCGGGTGAAGAGATACGTTGCTGGGGGCATGGAGGTTGGGGGTCACTCGGAATTGGATATGTCACAGTCATCGGTGACAATGAATATCCCTCAGATATGACAGTATTCGCCCAAATCCTCTCTCCCGCAGAAAAGGCCCAAGGCCGCGCAATCAAGAGTTTGACGTCATCTCACTATGGCCACTGCGTTCATTTTGAAGACAAAGGAGTACGCTGCTGGGGCGACAACAACTTGGGCGCATTGGGTTACCCTGGAAATCCTCGTGTAGGCGATAATGAATTACCCTACACCGTTGGCGATGTCCAAATTCTCTCACCCGCTGAGTTGGTTGCAGGTAAGACTGTTGAAATTTTGCGCAATGGAACGGGTCTCAATACTTGTGCCATCATTAGTGATGGGACCCTCCGATGTTGGGGCTATAATTCCTATGGAAGTTTAGGGCTGGGACATACGAATGTTATCGGAGACAATGAATATCCCTACACGGCCGGTGACGTTCCTGTTTTTACGGCCACTGAAATCGCAGACGGGCGAAAGGTCGCCGATGTCTTAATGGGCTATGACTTCACATGCATCGTGAGTGATTTAGCGCAGGTGAAATGCTTTGGGGGCAATTTCAACTGGCAATTAGGTTTGGGCAATAGTGCGGCCACTAATATCGGTGACTATGAATTCCCCTCTGAAGTTACCGTATTTCCGCAAATCCTCTCTGCATCAGAAAAAACTTCTGGACGCAGTATAAGCAAAATTACCTCTGGCGGGGATTCTCATTGCACACTCTTTCAAGACAAAGGCGTGCGTTGCTGGGGAAGCAATGCCTTTGGTCAGATTGGCTATCCTGGACTGGCAAAAATTGGCGACGATGAACTCCCGTCATCCGTAGGCGATGTTCAGATCTTATCACCCGCGGAACTCTCATCGGGGATGACGGTTGAAGTTATTCGCCAAGGTGGGCGGCACTCGTGTGCTATTTTAAGTACCGGTGCCCTTCGCTGCTTTGGATATAACGGCACCGCCAGTCTAGGACTCGGACACTTAAACAATATTGGCGATAATGAACATCCCTATACCGCTGGTGACATTTCCATTTTTAATGAAACCGAAATCTCCGCAGGCAGACGGGTGGTCGATGCGGCCTTGGGTTTTGAACACACTTGTATGGTCAGTGATTTAGGCCAGGTGAAATGCTGGGGTTCTAATTTGCAAAACCAACTAGGCTATCCGGGGGCCACGATTCTTGGCGACGACGAATTGCCCTCTACTTATGGCTATGTAGATATGGGCGGTACTGTCCAGTTACTCCAGGCTAAAACCTTCGATGCCGGCCGCTTGCATACCTGTGCCATGATGAGCGATGACAACTTACGATGCTGGGGGCGCGCACTTGAAGGACAGTTAGGTTATGGTCGAACTTCCAATCCCTCAATTACTCCAGCATCATGGGGGAACGTTCCACTTTTTACCACGAGCGAGATTCAAGCTGGGGAAAAAATTCACGAGTTGATTGGCCTTTTTAACTCTAACTGTGTTTTAACAAATTTCGGTCATGTTCGTTGCTTTGGAGATAATGCCTCGGGTGCCCTTGGACTTGGGCACGTAAATAGAATTGGCGACAACGAACCTGCAAATGCAGGCGGATTCGTTTCTCTATTGTCCTCAACAGAAATTGCAGAAGGAGTGCTCGTCGATATGATTGATGGTTACAACAGCACTTGTGCTCATCTTTCAAATGGCAGCGTACGATGCTTTGGCCCTAATACTTCTTACATCATAGGAAATAGAACCGCCAACACGGCCCATATTGGTGATAATGAACTGCCTTCGAGCATTCCGCCCTTATCTCTGGATGGTCCAGCAATGGACGTAACAGTGAGTGGTGTCAGTGCATGCGCTCGCTTAAATATGTCAAGTGGTGAAGAGACGCGATGCTGGGGGAATGGAGGAATGGGAACGCTGGGTCTTGCAGCAACCTATGGACAGGCCATCGGCGACAACGAATTGCCCTCTTCTTATACTTACGTCAATATGGGTGGTGCCGTTTCAATCCCAAAAACAGAAACCACCATTGCCGCATATTTTACTGCGGACCCTCAATATGGCCCGCTGCCACTCACGGTTTATTTCGACGCATCCACGTCCACATCCAGCAACGGTGCGATTGTTTCATACCAATGGGAAATCATGGATGAAATCACGGGGCCCTATAGTTTTACAGCTACAACACCGACGTTTTCTTACACTTTTTTAACTCAAGGAACCTATGTTGTTAAACTCACGGTTGAAGATGTCTTAGAACAAAGTGGGATTTATGAACGCATTGTCACTGTGGGTGATGAACCTATTTCACCTGTTGCGATTTTGAGCATCACACCTGATCACGGCAAGCGGCCATTAAACATCACGTTTGATGCCTCTCTTTCTTACTCGGCCTTGGGCAATCTTGCTCAATATCACTATTATTTTGGTGATGGCGCGGAGCTTGTCACCACATTACCGACCGCCACGCACATTTATCAAAACCTAGGTGTTTATCTCGCGCGAGTCGAAGTTACTGATGGTAATAATTTAAGTAGCACGTCATTCAGTCAGGCGGTGGCAGTTGATTCACTCAATTACGCGCCTGTGGCGAATCTTGACTGCATGATCACGGAAAACACGACTGTGGTATGTCGAACGTTTGGCTCCTATGATAGTGATGGACTATTGGGTGCTATACGGATTGATTTCGGCGATGGTGAATCTCAAGAGGCACCACTAAACGGACAAGATATTTTTCATACCTACAGTGAGCCGGGGGTCGGACGTTATACAATAACGGCAGAGATCGCCGACGAGCTTGGCCTTATTTCCACCGTAACTGAGACTGTGCAATATGATTTTACCGCACCCGAAATTGCATTGGGAAATAACGGTGGTGGAATCACCAACGTCAATATCTTTTCTCTTCCCATTACAATCCAAGACGATTCATTTACAAGTACACGTATCTATTTAAATGAAGGACTTATTTTTATCACTTCAAAGAAAGATTTCACACCAACGATTGGCCTAATGGAAGGTCAAAATATTATCCGCATTGAGTCCAGTGATGGTGCCGGAAATAGCAGCGAAGACACATTGATGCCAATCACGCTAGATACTATCGCCCCGCAGATGCTATCGCTCTCACCCAACAATGGTGACACGATAGAGCGCATGCTGGTTTCAGTTGAAGGAACGGCCAACGAGCCACTGAGCAGTGCGAGCGCGAACGAGAGCAGCTTAATTGTAAATGGCAATAACCTTTATGGCACAATCAATATGCCAGAAGGAGGCGCCCAGGCACTTTTCGTTTCAATTTCGGACATAGCAGGAAATACCACCAATATTACCCGCACTGTGGACGTTTTTCGCCGCAATTTAATCGCGGAACTCATCAGCATTGATCCATCTTCGACATCTTCAGATCGCCTTGTGATCAACGGGGCACCCGATGCCGCGCGCCCAGGAATTTTGGTTCAGATCAAAACCTCAATTTTTGGTTCGGACGAGATCATTGCAGAAAGTGATGGTAGCTTCAGCTTTGAAACAGATTATTTTGATGAGGTTGAACTTAAGGCCACCGATCACTTTGGTCGCACCAATACTGTTACAAAAACCTATCACCCTGTAACAACTCTTGCTGGGGTGGTGAAAGATGCATTAACGGGAAATCCTATTCCAGGAGTTATTGTAACAATTACTAGCTCCGGCCAGCATGACGATACGGATAGCGAAGGAGTGTTTGTCATTCCAAATCCCATTACAGGTGACCATAGTATTTCAATCGATGCGACAGGGGTTGTTACTTCTGGGCGTAGCTATTCAAAACTTGAGCTTCCGGTATCACTTGGCAATTTGCAAGAAAATGCTCTCGCGCGAGTGATCTATATCTCTCCTATTTTACAAGATGGAACTGAGACGCCAATCACATCTGGCACTCACGAAGAGACTATTACTGTTTCTTCAACTCACGCACCGGATGTCGAAATTGAAATCTCCCCAACAACCGAAGTCGTTATTCCACAAGGGGCAGTCGGAGCGATCAATATTGCGGAGGTCGCCAAGAATCGCACAACGGTAGATGTCCCTGAATTTGCCGAACCAGATACTGTCTATGCCCTTGAACCATCTGGGCTCACATTATCAAGGCCCACAAAAATTACCCTTCCAAACGTGAATGAATTTCCACCAGGCATGCAAGTCGTCATCATGTCGAAGAATTCCGCCGATGGCACTTGGGATGCTGATGGACTTGCCGTAGTTTCAGAAGATGGACTATCAATCGAAACGATTGAAAATGGCGGAATCAAACACTTCTCAGAAATTTATGCCGCCCCCCTTGGTCCGAAGGTTGCGCAAATTGGAGCACAGGATAAACCGGGGGCCGATTCTTTTAATGGCGCACTCACGACCTCAATTGATTTACCGTCCTATAAGACACTGGGCCAAGATATTGCGCCAGGACTCATCTACAAATCCACTTGGGCCAAGCCGATAATTGCGGTCACAAATCTTTTTAGTATCCCTGAGAATAGAGTCAGGCTCAGTCAAAGTGCCGGGGGAAGATTCATAACTGAAAAAGTTTCGGCACAGGCCACAGTTGAAAGCTGGATTGATCCTGATTTCATTACTGCAGAGTTTGAGTCAGGCACACTTCGATCTGACCCAATGAAATTTACTGGTATCCCGCGAGATGCGGTCATCTCCTACGCCATGGATTTATCAAGCCAAGAATCCGGCGTCCAACCTTACCGTTCTCACTACGAAGTTCATCTAAAGCAGATGATTCTAAGAACTTTTACTGTGGTCAAAGAAAGTACATTCAAGAAAACAAAAGTTGAGACAACAATCGAGCGAGAGACAGTCTTATTTAGCGTTTTCCCTCCTGATTTAACCGGAACGACATACATTCAAAACAAAATTAACTCAAGCGTAGGCCGTGGATGGAAGATTAAGGGAGAACAGAGTATTTTAAATCCCGAGTCACCGCGACTTATGATCGAGGAAGGTGACGGAAGTTTTACTTCATATGTAGTCAATAATGAAATCAACACACTCTATAATCCAGGAACAACCATCAATACGGTGGACCTCACAACTTGGCCGAATGTTTCGCTGGTTGAGGATTACAAAAATTTAAAAACGATTTCTCTTGAGTCCAATCCTTCGACGCTATCGGATACACCGATTCCACCTGCAACAGGGCGTTTAGGGCATAATTATTCGCGTTGCGGTGTGTGGACAGGTGGAGAATGCTCACAGATGGAAGTTTGTCTGCAACAAGAAATGGCATTTACCCACCGCCGCCTACCTGTCTCCCTTTTACAACTTACCTCCGGTAACTTTTTATTGGGCGATAAACTTGGGCAGATTATCGACTCATCAAACTTTTCAACGGTGGCCGGCGGCTATCAAACACCCCCAACATTTTATTCTGATTTTAACTTTAATTGGGAGGGAACACATAATCTGATCAATTATTGTAATAGCTCCGATGACGTTGATTGCGGCCCAAATAGTCTTGGTGATTATTTGGGATACCACTATTCAGGCCAAGACTTCTCGGCAGAAAATGTTCGCTTTGGGGCCCCTGATCCAGCTTGGACTTGGAAAGTGAGCGTTGCCTTTGTTCCAAGATATCGATGTGGAGACCTTGCTATTCGAAAGGCAAGCTCAGGCCAATGGCCATCTCCTGACTTTGCCGATGGGGCCGAGGGGGCAAGCAAATTAAATGACGTTCGTCACATGATCCAAGGGCCTGGAAACACAATTTTGATTTCTGATTTTGGAAATAGCAGGATCAGAAAACTCGATCTTACGACTCATCAACTCACAACAATTGCTGGCACAGGGGAAACCATTGATCACGGTGATGGAGATTTTGCCAATATCGCCGGCATTTATCACCCGACCGCGCTTGCGCGCGACCCGGCCGGCAACATCTACATCGTTACTGAATCAGGACGGATCAGAAAAATTGATCCAAGTAACCGCATAACGACGATTGCAGGAAAGGGCGGGAATTTTGGTTTTGAAACAAAGATTGAGGATTCTTCATTTTTAAATCCAAGAGGAGCTGTTTACGACAATGAAAATAATTTCCTCTACGTGGCAGATACGGGACATCATAGAATTGTAAAATTAGACTTTGAGAGAGGAAAAGCATACTCCGTCGGTGGTAACGGCTCTTGTGATCCCAAACTTGCATCCACTTTAATTGGAGATGGAAAACCCGCTCTCGAAGCACAAATCTGCTCACCCACCACTCTCGGGCTCGATGAAGAAAACAATCTCCTGGTTTTTGAGTCGGGTAGAAACAGAATCAGAAGAATCAATTTCACCACCAGTGAGTTCGGTGAAATTGCCTTTGTTCCAACCCAGGAGGACAACTCAAGATTAGTTCGCCTCCCCGACAATAGCTTTAAGCGAAGCATGAGAAGCGGCAATGTCATTAATTATCGATCAGATGGCAAAGCGACATCCATGGTAGAGCTTACTGGCAATACTTGGAGTTTCAGCTATAACGATGACGGAACCCTTGCCACGCAAACTGACCCCGTTGGTTCTCATGTTGATTATCACTATTCGGGCGGCAAGCTTGAAAAAATAGTTGACCCGGCCGGGCGGACAACACGTTTTAATTATGATGGTGACAAACTTGAAGGCGTCACTTATTCCGATAACTCAACCTTAGCTTATGAATATAACGGCGATGGGCTCTTGACCAGTGAGACAAATCAGCGTGGTCACTCGACCCAGTACAGCTACAATGATTGGAAACGCCTGGAAAAAGTCACCAGACCCTTCACACGTAATGACGGCACTCCTGACACTCGCGTAGTTACAGTCAACGATTCAACCTCATCGTCCATGGGAAATAACTTTACAGGTGGGGCCGCAGGCCAATTAAAGAAATTCGGCACAGGAGCGGGTGAGCACAGTGACAGCATCCAAGATGCCAGAGGAAATTCCACGGTCTTTAAAAAAGACGAGACTGGATACATCAATACCATTACGGATGCTGAAGGACAGGAAACGATTATCGAGCGCGATCTAGACGGGCGTCCTATCAAAATTACCCGGCCGGACCTTTCTTATGTGACCCTCATTTACGATCTGCGCCTAGGCAGAAAAGGCGATCTCCTGTCGAAGTTTGACTCAAGTACCCATGTTCTGCTTGAATTTGAATATAACAGTGCAGGCAATCTCTTAAAGCAAACTCGCACCGACGAAAATGGAAAGCGAACCGTGGTGGAAAACAAGTATTTTGACGACACCAATCTTCTCATGAGTACGACTAATAAACTCGTCACCCCAAATCAATCCGTGAGCTTTGAATACAACTCCAAAGGTCAGATTATCACTAAAACTGACACTACGTTGAATTCCACGACCACCGATTACGATGTCTTTGGCAACGTGGACTATCAAAAAGACCAGCTTGGAAATGAGCTGTTCATCACCCGCGATTTTGCCGGAAATGTGAAAGAGACCAAAAATGCCAAGGGTCAGATTGTAAAAAATGAGTTTGATGATTTCAACCGACTTACATCGGTTTTATCCCCTAAGCTTGAACGAACTGAATACTCGTACTATAAAACCGGCGAACTCAAAACCATCAAAGACCCGCTTGATGAAGAGGTCCACTTCACTTTTAACGAGCTATCTGAACTAACTTTAAAAGTCGATCAGCTTGGGCGTCAAACTAAAATCT
Source organism: Bdellovibrionales bacterium GWA2_49_15 (assembly GCA_001769855.1). Classification (GTDB taxonomy): domain Bacteria; phylum Bdellovibrionota; class Bacteriovoracia; order Bacteriovoracales; family Bacteriovoracaceae; genus GWA2-49-15. Next base: position 421,428 of record MEPP01000021.1, read on the forward strand.
TCTATGACTCAAACTCAAATGTCGCAGAAGAAATCGATCCGGCCGGACATCACGTTTCCTACGAGCGCGATAATATAGACAGAGTCACCAAGAAGATATTGCCTGATAATGTTTATGAGATGGCGTACGATTTAAGAAACAACGTCAAATTGATTAAAGACCAAAACACCGAGTATCGACTGCAATACGAGAGCCGAGAAGGTGGCGACCTCGTTTCCCGAATTGATTTCGTGGGAGTTGGCACGAGAACAGATTTAGGCACGCATTTCGTATCCTATACTTACGATGCCAATAGCAATCGCAAAAGAATGGTTCATCCAGGCGGTGAGGTCAACTACACCTTTGATGCAGGGAACAGGCTAAAAACAATCTTGAACCACAAAGACGAACAGTTTGACCTCGCCTTTGACAATTTGAACCGTATTACCTCACTAAAAAATCCCGTGGTGGAATCGGTTTTAAGTTTTGACGCCACATCTTTTGTAAAATCAATTGTGCACAAGAAAAGGTTGAATGCCGAAGTTCTGGCGCGCCATGATTACTCACGGGATTCAATTGGCAATAAAACGGAAATCCGATCGCTCCTTGGAACTCAGTCTCTAAGTTTTGACAAAAACAACCAGCTCACAGAAAACATTCACGGGGAACTTGGGCTGACTGAAAACTTCGACTTTGATGAAATCGGCAACCGCACCGAAGACAACTCAGGCACTTATACCTATGATCCGACAAAACAACGCTTGCAAGAGGACGCTCGCTTTACCTATCTCTTCGACGATAATGGCAACATGGCGGGCAAGATTTCTAAAACAAATCCGAACTTAGTTTATCAGTTTACCCACAACTCAGAAAACCGACTTACTCATTATCAGGAATTTGATAATAACGTGATTCAAAAAGAGGCCTTCTATCTCTACGGGGCAACGGGACTTCGAATTGAAAAACGTGTTGTCGATCATGTCAATTCTGCCAATTCGTTTACTCGTCGCTATCTCTATGACGGACAAGAAATTGTGGTGGAAACTGACGAGACCAATCAAAAGTTAGCGATCTATACTCAATCAACGCTAAGGACTGATGACACGTTATCGGTCGATATCACGGCTAGGGGGCAGCTAAAGGGTCTTGCAACCAGGGCCGGCACTTTTTACTTCTTGAAGGATTCACTGGGTACAATCACTGATTTAGTTGATGAAGCTGGGCCTTTGGTCCAACATTATGTGTATTCTTCGTTTGGAAACTTGGAAAAAATAACGGATGCGTCTGGTAACACCATTGCGCCGGTTTTAAAACCTTATTTTGCTTTTGCCAACCGAGAATTGGATGATGAAACCGGACTCATTTACGTTCGCGTTCGCACCTATGACCCAACGCTTGGTCAATTTATCCAAAGAGACCCGTATTTTGGAAATCTCAATGCCCCAAGAACTTTTATTAATAAATATATTTATCCGATGAACAACCCTCTTCGTTATGTTGATCCCAGTGGCCGTATCGGCGCACTTGCGGCCATTGGAATAGGTGCTGCAGTTGGTGCTGTCTTAGGAGGCGCATTAGCTGCATATAATGGCGACAATATTGGAAAAGGTGCAGTTGAGGGGGCTCTCTTGGGAGCTACAGTGGCGGCCATTTATCTCTTATCTCCCGCCGTGGCGATTACCCTTCTAGGTACGTCTGCAATAAATGCATTAACCACCAAAGGCAATGTTGGTCAAAATTTCAAAGAGAACGTCAGAAAGAATAGTTTTACATCAATGTCGACAGCAGTCGCAAATAGAGCATTTCATAATTCAATCCTCGACTTTATCGGAGCAATTAAAACAGCTAGCGATATCATAGATACCGCATGTGATCCTAGCAGGGGGACATTAAGTGAAAAAGATGTTTGTCAAATTCAGGATGAAAATGAATCTTTGCGTGACTTTTTTTCAACTAATTAGAACTTCACTCTTGATGATTATCCTTATTGATCATTCTTTTGCCTTTAGTTGGAAAAGATGCCATAAAGAGTGGATACAATCAACATTTGGAACGGGAGTAGCAATCTCTACAACATCCTTTGTGTCTTCCACCGGGGCTTGCTCCGCCATCGGCATGAATACCCAAGACCAGAAAAAACTTTTCGTCGCCCAAAACTCCGACAAACTCATGGAAGACTCCGCCCGCGGTGGCGGTGAATATCTCTCTGCCTACGCCTCCCTGTCTGGATGCCTGCAAGATGGCAGGGATAAGCTCCCAGTGGTATTTCAAAGGAACTTCGTTCAAATCTTTGGAGACAAGAATCCCGATGAGCCTGAGGCCATTAATCGCGCCATGGAAAATGCGATAAAGAGCGACCCAATCCTTGCCTCAAGATGTTGGAGTGGTAGCTAGATCGTGACACTGATAAGGCCTCATTAATTTCATTCAACATGGCAAGCTAATCATTGAATAAAAAAAAGGAAGCGGCATCGCCATCATTTTGTTTATTTAAAGCAATTGCCTTGTCTCTGAAAGATTGGATTTGTTCTTTTGTAAACAACGACTCGTCATACGATTCAGCATAAGATCTTTTATCCCGCAATGGAATATCCTGCAAATACTGCTCGCTTCCCCAAAACTGGAAATCCCAAGAGTCAAAAACCGTATCAACTCGCTTGAAACCGACATGGGAGGCCAATAATTTCATACTGGCAACTGTGTGTAGGAAAAAATGTCGGGGAGCATCTAATTGCACCCAATTAACACCATAGGTTTTCCAGGCATAAGTTCCTGCCACAGGAACACGCATCAAAACACATCCTCCCGGCCTTAACAAAGAATATGCTTTTTGCAATGTCTCTTTTTGGTTCGGCATGTGTTCGAACGAGTGACTGAAAATAACAAGATCATATTTATCATTGATTTCATCTAATGACATTTTACGAATAGAAACTCCCCCTTCATAATGGATATCCTGTTTTATAAAAGGGTCGATTCCACTCACGGTGGCGAATCCGAATCTTCTAAGCTTCAGCAGTAATTGACCCGAACCACAGCCAACATCAAGAATTGCTGCGTCAAACTTGAGACCGGTCTTTTCAACCCATGCGTAAAAATCTTCAGGTTCACGATATTTATAAGAAAGAATTTTACCTAATAAGCTTTTTTGTTTAAATACTTTATACTTCACCAATTCTTTTTTTAAGAATATTTTTAGAGGATGGTGCTTATAAGAAATTTGCCCAAAGGAGTAATAATTTGCCGGATAGTAACGGCTCATATCGGTTGGAGCAGAAACTATCACCACGCAACCACATTGGCCGCATTCTAAATACTCAAAATTATCCCGCAGACCAAACATCATTTCTCTAGCAATATGTATCTTGTTTCCCTTGTCGTTACAACAAATTCGGCACTGCAATTCGGCATTCATGAATAACTCCCTTAAAATTAAAGATAATCTTTAAGAGCGTTTGATTTTTCCAGGAGCTGGACAAATAAACGCGCTCTTCTGAATATATGCATATAGGATTATATAATATTGTATAAAAATATTAATATAAATATGTTAGAATATGAATAATGTCGTACGGAAACTGAGATGGCTTGTTTAAACTAACGAGGGCCTGTACCCGTATTGATGTGAGAGTCTTTGTAGGTCGGACAAAGCCTTTAAAAGTCCCAGAACGATGGATGACTGCTTGTGTGGGGGCGGCGGGCAAATCCACTGAATTTTTTTACACTTTTTGAGAAAAGGCAAAATACTATTCAGAAACGGCTTTCCTTCTTAAAGATGCCTATCAAAAGAAGGATGGCAGTCGCGATATCCCGGCCGCAGGCCGGGACAAATGTAGCTCAAAAAAAACGGCGCAGCCTTTTTGAGCGTATCGGCCGAAGAAAATATTAGCTTATTAAAAGAAGGATGGTAGTCGCGACAAGGGTGTACAGACCCAATTTTTTTCTTTTTAATTTTAATAACTTGTGAATGATCTAGCGGACTTAACCCTTTTTGATTTTCATCTTCTCTCATCATTTTTCACGGTTTTTCATGTCCAGACTGGAACAGATTAGAACAGATTTTTGATTTGCTTGAGAGAGATAATTTCTCTTCACTTCGCGATAGAAGACAATTGAAAAATGGGATGCTTTTCACAACCTGACTTATATGTCTCAAGGGCCTTTTGCGCGATTGGAAACAGGACCGTTGGGTCAACGGTTCCCTGCTGAATAAGCATAAGGCAAGAAAGTTTGAATCCTTCAAAGTTCAAATCCTCTACTACTGGAGTCGTGAGGGAATAAGCAATGGCCTTCGGGCTGTCGGCCAGTAATGGTTCATGCTTAAGGAGGGCCTTGACCACACTATAGAGCGCCCCAAGTCTTTTGCCGATTTTGCCATCTCTAATTTCAGCAAAGGGCCTGTCCAGCAGCTGAGAGAGGCGCGTTTCTGAAACACCAATATGAGAGGCGATTGATTTTTGAGACCATTTCAAGGTGTCCTTGATTCCTTCAATGAGTGCTTGTGTTGTAACGTTAGGATTCATAAGTCCACCATCCTGCTGCAAATCTCTACCTATTATATCATTTTACACTCTTATCCGAACTTATCGGCAAGATTTATATAACTATTAGCAATTATTTAAACAAAATTCAATGGCAAATGTAAATATTGCCTAGTTTTTGAGTCATTGTAGGGCATAATTTATTGTGGTAAGTCATAAGTTTTCAAATTGGACAAGAAGCATGGCCAACTACTTAAAAGTATTGAGCGATTATATAATAGGGGAGTTAAATAATTATAAATCTGGTTCTGACGAGGACAAACAGAAGGCCTTGCGAATCGAAGATGCCATAGATAAGGCGATGGCCGACCCTGAATATGATAAGTGGAAAAGGCCATACCTCACTCCTTATCGACAGGTCCATGACAGCACCAAGCGCTTTACGGTTTATTTTAAAATTGAGGAAATAAAACCACTCAAAGACTCGAAGGCCGTGTTTTTTGTTTTTGTGAATTCACCCGATGAATTGCATGACACTAGAAGGTACGGCGAAGATCCAAGCTTGGTCGAGTTTACTAAATATAAGGACAGCGGGAATCTCGAACCTTTCGTACCTGAATACTATCTAGGCAACTACCGTTCACGTTTTCAAAGTACCTATGCTCAGTTTTTATACAAACTGAGAAATAATTCATCACAGGCCCAAGCGATTTTAAACCAAGATGATAACAATCCAAATCTCTGGACATGCTCCGGCGGCGCATTCCTCTCTGTGGGTGATTCTGAACTCGGGCAATCGGCTCAGCTGCTTTTGAAAATTGTTGAAGAATTTCGGGGAAGAGGCTGCAATCTGACCATTGATGTTTACAATTACGATGATGATGATAAAAAGAAATTGCATGACGAAGTATTAACCGAACTTGGGTTAAGAAAAATAATTTTTGAAGACTTTATTAGATATGAACTGTAGGCCCGTAATCCTTCACCATTTATTGTTTTTTGCGGTCCTGCGTTTACGGTCGTGCAAAATGAAAAAATCTCTTTGATTGATTATATCCGTAATCCTTCTTTAACCTAAGCAAGAAATACTCGAATACCAATGCCACTCGGCTTTTCGTCGGAACTTGCAACCTTCACCATTTATTGATTTTTGCGGCCCTGCGTTTACGGCCGTGCAAAATGAAAAAACCTCTTTGATTGATTATATTTTTGTTACCACACAACAACATAACAACCAAAGAGGTTCTCTTGAGTCTAAAAAGTATCGTGATTGAAAAAACAAGAAAAGAACTTTCTGTACTTTTAGTCGAAGACAAGCGCAGGTAATTATCGTCGGAAATTTCTGTGAAATTAACTTCCGCAGGGGAAGTGTGATGTGTCTAATGACTTGGGATGTAAGCTTATCAAAAAGAGATGGCAGTCGCGATATCCCGGCCAACGGCCGGGACGAATGTAGCTCAAAAAAAACGGCGAAGCCTTTTTGAGCGTATCGCTGGAAATAAATATAGTCTTAATCAAAGAAGAGATGGTAGTCGCGACAAGGATTGAACTTGTGACCCCTGCCATGTCAAGGCAGTGCTCTCCCACTGAGCTACGCGACTATTTCACAGAATTAATCGCTACTATAAAAATTACCTGGGGGGCCTGTCAATTTATTTGTTTTTATTCCTCTGAAGATGGGAAATTTGAAGCGCTGCGCATGTTCCTGTACCGCCCACATTTTTTTTGGGCGGACGAATAATTTGGGTATAAGATATTCACAATATCTATTCTCTTAAATTGAAGGGGCCATTGTAATGGGACATTTAATTTCGTTGATGGTTGTTTTTGGAATGTTAGGTTTTATGCATGCCTGCGCGGACAAGGCCGACTCACGGCCAAATTTTATTTTTAAACCTGCCCCATCGCCGGGTGCCGCGCTTAAGTTTAAAGATCAGATCGTGACTGAGGGGGAACTTTATAAGGGGGCGGAGAGCGATATCTTTGAGGCCGAGCTTAAGGTTTATGAGATCAAGATGAACAAGCTGAATGCCTACCTGATGGAAAAATTTATGGAGGCCGATCCCAAGAAAAAAGGTCTTTCCAATGATGAGTATCTCGACAAATTTATCGCCTCAAGCGTGCTTATTGGTGAGAAGGAAGTCGATAAGCTGATTCAGGAGCGCAGTATCCCAAAAGAGCATATCAACGATCAGATGCGCGAGCGAATCAAAAAATTTCTGGCGATGGAAAAGAAAAAGGAATTGCTGGAAAAATGGTTGGCCGAGCAAACCAAGAAAAGTCCGGTGGAAGTTTACATCGCCAAGCCGACCTGGCCGGTCTTTGAGATTCCCATTGAAGGCGCTCCATTTACCGGTCCCTCTGATGCCAAGGTCACCTTGGTTGAGTACAGTGATTTTCAGTGCCCATTTTGCGCCAAAGGGGCCCAGATTGTGGCCGAGTTAAAGAAGAAATACGGCAAAAAAATTAAGGTGGTCTTTAAAAATTTCCCGCTTCCTTTTCATAAACAGGCCATGCCAGCGGCCCTTGCGGGACTTTGCGCTAACGAGCAGGGTGCGGAGAAATTTTGGAGTATGCACGATAAGATGTTTGCCGATCAGGCCAAACTTGAAATCGTCGACCTCAAGGCCACCGCCAAAAGTATCGGTCTTGACACGAAGAAATTTGATGCCTGTCTTGATACGAGCAAGTATGAGTCCGTGGTCACTAAGGATATGGAGCAGGGGGGAAGTATCGAGGTAAAATCAACCCCGACTTTTTTTGTCAACGGGCATATCATCAACGGAGCACGGGATGTGGAATTTTTTTCCGAGCTGATCGACCAGGAATTGGCTAAATAGCTGACGACCCGATAGAAATTCTTTTTGAACAGAGGGCCCTGGGCAAATCGTACCAGGGCCTTTTTTTATCCAACCTAAGTTAACATGGAGAGTAAGGCCCAGTGAGGGAATATGGATATTTCTGATTACAACAACCGTTTAGCCGAGGCCCGTGAGCGATATCACCAGAAGGGTGAAGAGCTGCGTCGAAATTATGACGGGGATAAGAAAATTCTCGAAAGCACCCATGAGGCGCGTGAGAAAAATCAGCGCCAAGTCTATAACGATTCCAAGCGTGAGCTGGAAAATAATCTTCAGGATGTGACGAGCAAGCAGGCGGCCAAGTCCAAAGAGGACATCGAACGACAGCAAGCTGAATACAACACTCAAATCAATACCGCGCGCCAGCAGTTTGAACAAAATGCCACCAAAGATCGCAATAATTTTTCAGAACGGTTGGGTAGCTTAAAAGAGAGCTTCGACCGAAATAACCGCCTGACAGAGGCGCAAAGCAAAGAAAGATTCGACGGTGAGACAGGTCGTTTGAAGGATAACATTCAAAAGGATCGGAATACTCACACCCGAGAAATGCAGGATATCCAAAATAAAGGCAACGAGCATTACCAGGAATATCGTGAAAAAGTCGGAAAAGATACCCATGCCCTTGTGAAGCAGAAGGATGAGGAAAAGCATGAGGTGGTGGAGAAAAGTAATATTGAGCAACGCAAGGTGAAAGACAAGCTTACAGGCGAAATGCAAAACATCAATCGCGCCCATGAAGAGGAACTGGTCCATACAAAGAATGATCACCTTGATCAGGTTGGGCAACTTCATTCTTCCCAAGAGAAACGAAGTCAGGACATGATCTCCAACTACGATCATCTCGTGGGGTTGAGTCAGCAGCGAAGTGACCAGGAACAAAGAGGATTGCTGGTAAGCAATAATGAAAAGCTGCGAATGCGCGAAAAAGAGTACAACCAGCAGCTCAATTCTCAGGAGCGTCGTGCTCTCGCCATTGCTAATAATGGTGGTCGCGGGGACGAGGCCAAAAATGAGCTTGAGCGAGTCAAGCGCGTCGATGAGGATCGCATTAACCGCATGAAGAATAATTTAGAGGATGCCAAGGTTGCGCTGACAGAAGATAAGGCGAAGATGATGGACGAGGCCCAAAGTACCTTAAGGCAGCTGGCACTCAAAAACTATAAGGATCATGATAAAAAGGATAAACAGATAGTGGCCGATCGAGCGGTTCAAACTGACAAATTTCAGCGAGAGCGCAATCAAATTACCGAGCAGTTGACGGATGACTTGAAGACGAATCAGCAGGCCAGCGCCAAGAACGCCGCCGAGGAGCGGGTTTCCAATAAGGCCAAATACAATGCCCAAAGAGAAGACTACGCCCGGCGTATGAATCATATGTCCGAGAAAAACCTGCAGACTATTGCGGGCATTCAGCAGGAGCAGGCGCGGGATAAAACTGCCTTCATTGAGAAGGCCAAGCGTGATGTCTTTGAGGCCAAAGAGGTTTTGAAAGACGAGGTGACGAACCGCTTGCAGAAAGCGTCGGATGTTCATCAAACGAAAGTCCGCAATTTAGAAAGCGAGAAGGAGAGACTCGTCAGCACCTATGAAGATAGACTGATGAATATTGCCAAACGAACGGTTTCCACCGATCAGCAACGCACCATGGTTGAAGAGCAGCGTCGGCAGGAAGATCTCCGTACCGCGAAAAGGATTCAGGAAGGGAAAGATTTTGAAACGGCAAGAGTCATTCAATCCTTGCGGCAAGAGTTTGATAAAAATTTAAGTGAAATCGGCCATGCCAACGAGGTCAAAGTCAATAGAATGAGCAAGCGATATGAGGACGTCATTGATCGCATGTCCAAGGAAAATAATATAGAGTCGCATCGTCGAGAGGTCCAGGCGCGAGAGAATTATGAACGCTTGGCCAAAGCCAGTGAGTTGGAAAAAGCACAAATTGAAAATAAATATGAGTTAAAAATCCAAAAGATGAAAGAGAGCGTTGAGCGGGCACGCGATGTCGCAGCGACGCGCGGTGAGGCACCGAGGACCTTCCAGATTGACGAAGAAGACGATTTAGTCTGAGCATTCCCTACGACTTTCTCCCCTTTTTTTGCTAAGATAGTGGTGAATCATCATTGGGAGTAAGTCATGCAAATTCGTAAGGCCAAAATTATTGCCACCCTCGGGCCATCTTCTACAGAAATATCCCAGATTAAGGACCTGATTGATGCCGGTGTTAATGTCACTCGGGTCAATATGAGCCATGGGACTTACGAGTCCGCGCACCAACTTATTTTAAATATTCGCAAGGCAAGTAAGCTGGCCAATCGAGAGGTGGCCATTTTGCTCGACCTCCAGGGCCCAAAAATACGCGTGGATAAGTTAACCCTTCCGCTGGAATTAAAGAGCGGAAGTGAATGGGCCATCGGGCCTACGGCCGCGAAAGAAAAATATCCGGAGTACGAGGGGCGCTATATTCCTACCGTCTACGAGAAACTGGTGCACGACTGCCGTGATAATGTGCGCGTGCTTTTTGATGATGGTCTTATCGTTGCCCGGACTGTGAAACGTGATCGGGACGTCTATGTCATCAAGGTCGAGGTGGGAGGGATGCTCAAATCAAACAAAGGCATTAATCTTCCCGATGTCGAGGTGACCGCTCCCAGTTTTACGGAGAAGGATCATCAGGATTTGATGTTTGGTCTGCGCGAGGGAGTTGATTACGTGGCCCTCAGTTTCATTCGAAGAAAAGAGGATGTGCTTCAGGTAAAATTTCTCCTGCATAAACTCAAAAAAAATGTTCCCATTGTGGCCAAAATTGAAATGCCTTTGGCGGTGAAGAATATTGAGGAGATCGTTTCCGTATCAGACATGATTATGGTTGCCCGAGGCGATATGGGGGTCGAACTCGGAAATCACCTGGTTCCCGCTGTCCAAAAAAGAATTATAAGTTTGTGCAACATTAAAGGTGTGCCGGTCATCACTGCCACACAGATGTTGGAATCGATGATTTCGAACAGCACTCCAACTAGGGCCGAGGCGTCCGATGTCGCCAACGCGATCTGGGATGGGACGGATGCCGTGATGTTGAGTGGTGAGACCGCCTCCGGAAAATTTCCCGTCGAGGCCGTCAGCATGATGGACAAAATTGTTCGCGAGGCAGAGAAGTCTCCAAGAGAACGTCCTCTCCTGCGCAATATGGATCTTTCCACGGTTAATAAATCGGTGATGGTGGCGGCGTCCTTGGTGGCAGAAAAAACCAATGCCAAGGCCATTTTAGCGGTAACCCAGAGCGGGCACTCCTGTTTAAACATGACGCGTTTTCGCCCGCTAAGTGAGGTCTTAGGGATTACGAATGATGTTGGAGTGGTTCGCAAGATGGCCCTTTATTGGGGTGTGACTCCTTTTTTGCTGGAAGGTTTCGATGAGCACGACAAGGGCATGGAAGACAAGGTGATTGATATGATTCACCAGAAATATAAACTCAAAAACGGTGACAAGCTGGTGATCACGCGGGGAGAAGGGCGATTCTTTGCCAAGGGAACCGCCAATACCGTGAGAGTTGAGATCATTAAGGATGTCCCCAAAGTTGCTGGAGGCGGAGATACCTTGGAGAGCGCAGAATTCTCCAAAGGCCAAATTAATTTGGATACCCACGCTTGTGCCTCTTGCCAAGCTTGCGTTGGCACCTGTCCTCACGAGATTTTTGGCGTCACGAAGGATGACGAACATCGCATTTTTATCAACAAGGCGACGGTGGAGCGCTGTGCGCTGGATATGGCCTGTGTGGAAAATTGTCCCACCGGTGCGATAGAGATCATTCCGCGTTTTTAAGATGGACATCTTGAACCCTGCCACACTTCAGAGTTTTCTGGCCGAACACGTTTGGCCTGTGCCCATTTGCGATTGGGGATATGTCGAGGATGATCAGGTCTTGAGTTTCAAAAATTTTTTGAGCTGGCTGGAGCGTGGCGATCACGGCCCCCTGTCCTATCTCTCCGATCATCGCGCCAAGCTGCGAGAAAAGCTCACCCACTACTATCCGGATTTTAAAGCAGGTTTGGTTTTTCTTTTTGATTATAGTCATGGACCTGATTTCGCGACAGCGTCTGGCCCACAGATCGCCCGCTATGCTTTGAACTTTCAAGGTGCTGATTATCATTTGGTTCTCAAGGACGTGCTCAACCGTATCGGAAACTTTCTTCAGACCCGATGTCCTTCATTACAATTTGCCCTGTCTTTGGATATTCATCCTGTCTTAGAGCGCGACCTGGCCCACCGTGCAGGTCTGGGGTGGTTTGGAAAAAATTCCATGCTCATTCATCGGCAAAAGGGCAGCAGGTTTATCATCGCCTCACTCTTGCTGAATCAGCGGCTGGATTTTCCCCAGCGCACCATCGAAGCCGATCACTGTGGCACATGTCGGGCATGTATTGATGCCTGCCCCACGCAGGCGATTGATGGCGATAGGCGTACGGTGAAGGCGCAACATTGTATCTCCACTTACACCATCGAGTTATTTAAGGATGCACCCGCACCTCATGGATATAAAAATGCCGGACAGTGGATTTTTGGCTGCGATATCTGTCAGGACGTGTGCCCGTGGAATGGCCGAGAAATAGTGGCGGAGCAGCTACTGCTCACGCCCCTGCAGGAAGAGATAAAAGCTTTTTTTTTGAATCGCCCTCTGAGGGAAATAATCAGCGAGCTAGAAGGACTAAGTAACAAGGCCTTTGAACGAAAATTCAAGGGCACCGCGCTGGAGCGCACCGGGCGCGTGGGAATTCTGAAGAATTTGAAGGCCTATTTTTAAGTAATAATTTTCTCTGAAGCCAAAAAACGTTTGATATAGGAAGCCGCTTCTTCCGGCAGATGATGGGGAAGTCGAGTGGGACGCTCTAGGCTTACGTTATGTCCGTTGGCAATCAAGAGTTCTTGGACGTGCTCGACACCTTCGATTGGCACAATGAGATCATCTTGCCCCACCAGGAGATGGATTCGCGACGGCTGAAGGTTGGGGCCGATATTTTCCTTCTCATCTCTGACCCAGGAAAAAACTTCCGTAGGATTGAGGGCGGGGGAGACCAGCTGGCTGCGGACGTGCAGGGTACTTTTATAAAAGGGTGTTTCGAAAATATGGGCCCCGTGGCGTACTTTGGAAATGCCAAAGCCTACCGCGATGACAATTTTTTTGTAGGCCTGTAACTCGGGAAGCGCCAGGGCCTTGAGGGCCAGCAGGGCCCCCAGGGAATGGCCGCCTAAAATCAATTTGAACTCAGGATTGTTCAGGTCGAGCTGATGTTCGGGTGAGGCCTGGTAGAAGCACTCTTTTAAGTTGTAGAAGCCTTGAACAAAAAGCTGATGGGCCAGGCGTTTAAAATCTGCAAACTTTTCAACCTCGTTAAAGCTTCCTAAATAATGCCCAGGGAGATCAAAGATCAGACTGGGAATTCCTTCCTGGGCCAGTCGAATCGGCCAGGTTAAAATGCTGGCCTTGTGGGAGGTGTAGCCGTGGGTAAAGATGGCCAGCGCCGGACGAGTGAGTGCCCCGGCCGATGGGAGAAAGCTTAAGGCCGCGACTGTGAAAGGGCCTTGGCGCAAGAGGTGCTTTTGTACGGATATGTTATCATTGCTTTTTATGCTTTCAGTCACACAGAATCCTCTAAAAAAAGGGCCGCTCTAACTCTAAGTTTTAATTGACGGATAAGGCCACTTAAACTAGTTTTCTAGGACACTTTTTACAAGTTGTGAATTGATGAAATGCCCACTTAGCTCAGTCGGTAGAGCAAGGGACTGAAAATCCCTGTGTCCGTGGTTCGATTCCGCGAGTGGGCACCAATTCTTCTAAAAAACGGCTTCTTCGGAAGCCGTTTTTTTTCGCCTTTTTGACTCGCTACTATTTAACCTTCGCTGCGCTACGGTTCGCCCGGGGTACCGGTCGTCGCGAGTGGGCACCACTTTTAAAACCCTTGTTTTTACAAGGGTTTTTTTTATACCTTTTTCAACTTTCGAACCAGATTCTTCGATTCGTCACTTAGTTCCGGTCGTGACTTTTTGACTCTCAATATAATCGGCACCTATCTTTAGTAATTCTGCATTTCTACTCGTAGACATTAAAGTATATATTTGAAATCCATCAGAGTCTGTTTGGTAAAAATCCGCGCCATTATTTATTAAAATTTTTGTTGCGGTTATATTTTGGTCCTTTACTGCCTTTATGAGAGGAGTTCGCCCCGTAAAATAATAGAAACGAGTGTCAATTGCTTGTCCTGTTGCCAAAATATTCTTGACGCCTTCATTGTCGCCTTTTGACGCCAGATCATAAATTTGCCATGTTTTATTGGCCTTCCAATAAGTGATGCTGGTTCCCAATAGTATTGAGGCTAGAATCAAATATGCCGGAACCTTAAAACTACTTAGCGTTAATTTTTTTATCCATTCAGGAACAAAAATAGGCTTCTTGCCGCTTTCGAATAGCTCTTCTTGAATTCTTTTTCTCTCATTAAATACCGGGTGGGCAAACATGGGATCGAGGTATTCAAGGAGTTGCCGTTTATTCTTGTCTTTTTCAGCCGATTCATAAATCCTTTCGATAGCGGAAAAAAATATTTCAACCCCGGTTCCCATGGTCACAACTGAAAAGTAGTCCGCTTGAATCTCGTGGAATTTGGCGTATCGCCAAATCAAAAAATAGATGGACGCGAGAGGAATTAGCACAAGTAAAATCTTAAACACTGGCAAAATATTTGCGAAGGATGGTGAGAGGAAAGTGAAAAAAAATATGGAGAGGACGGGGGAGAGAAAATAGGCGATGTGTCCCAAATGTCTTTTTAGCAAATGACTGTGCTTTATATGGCCCAATTCATGGTAAATTATCGCCCTTGCCTCTTCATCATTCAAAGTTCCTAATAAATGATGGCTGAAAAAAATTTTATATCGGAAGAGCCCAACGACAAAAGCATTAAGATATTTTACACCTTCGTCCTCTAGGTAATATGCTTTTACTTTTTCACTTAGACCGGCTTTACGGGTACAATCGGAAAACAAGGCGTTGACTCTTGTATCGGAAACCTTGGACCGTGCCTTGAAAAGAACCAGAATGAATGGCGATAAAAATCCCACAGGTAGCATTGAGACAACTATTGTTCCGAGATTCATGATTGCGGAGACAGTAATGTAATTATAACCAAGATTTGCGATCCAAAGAATCAAATCGTTGGTTAAATACCGTAGGCTGTACAAAACGGCAAAATATATGCCGACACTGACACCAAAGATAACGGGCAATTTTAGAAGTGTTTTGAGATACTTTTTGGGGCTGGTCACATTTTGATGATTCTTAAAAATCAGATAATCTTTGAGGGCTGAAAAAACAAAATAAAAGATTATTCCGCCCACCAAAAGAGCATGTTGTTGATTATCTTTTGCAGTCTTATAACCAAAATACATCAAATATGGCATGAGGATAATCGATTCAATCGCTTTTGCCGTAGAAGCTTTTTTAAAATATGCTTCTCCCCATTTCTTTTTACAAAGATATTGGAGAAGGCCAAAAAACAGTAAAATGGCGATTAAGTAGAATAGTTCAATCATTTAAACTCCATGTAAGTCGCATGTACTATTTAGCAAAAATTAGAGGCGAATTGGCCACAAACTTTCTTTCCCTGAATTCCAATTATAAGGTATAATCGTGTTAGAATAAATAACAGAAAAATTCCTTTGCCTGAACAATAATTAAGAATGTCTTGCTCAGAGAAATCGTAAATTATGATAAAAACGAGATATGCAATTTCGGAAGAGAGATCGACTAGAGCATCGGCAAGAGTGATTTGCTATTTCTTCGCGTATTATTTTATCTTCGCAGCAGCTATAAATGATGGAAATTCCAGTTTTTATTTGGGAATCCCATACGGACTTTTTTTACTATGGGAAGTGAATAAGGAAATATATCAAAGGAAGTTAAAACCTTTAATTATAAATTTATGCTTTCTAATATTCATAGGATGGTTATTTTTTGGGTTTGATAAATTTTCGTCTTCCTTGGTTTATCCGATAATAGGGAAAGAAATTATAACTCAAAAAGAATTTAAATTTGCCCACAAGAAAATGGGCCAGCAAGATGATGGCGATGTTGTTATCGAAGGTCAGCTGGGCAAGAGCGAATTAGGTACACAAGAAGTGACAACGGTTCCAGTTGGCACAAAGTTCAAAATTCAATCATTAAAAGTTACAGGATACCCAGATTTCAGCACGCATTATAAATTTCGAATCCGCTTTGAGAACGATCCAGGGCATACTTCAAACTTAGGTTCCATTTACCTGAATAGCTACGATTATAAGCAATTCGAGGACGATGGCATAATTGATCATAATTATAATCTTATATTTGAAGGACTTCAGGGCCTTACGCTAGTCTTTGTTTGGATTTTCTATTTTCCGCTGTTGGGGATTTTTATTTATTGTTTGCATCTATCAAAGCCTCGTACTGATGACCTTTTTAAAGTTATACCGAACTAGGTTGCAGTGTCTCCCTTGACTTGCAGGCACCCCGCAGAAGCACGGCGGTTCGAGAATCATGTCGGAAGGTTGGCGTTGAATTATTGCCAGTTAAGTAAAAACAGCTAATTCGGAGGCATTTTCAAGAATTGCAGTTCGAAAATCGTCCACTAAGGGGCACCATCAATTTCGCTTACGCTCAATCATTTTCCACTCGCTACTATTTAACCTTCGCTGCGCTACGGTTCGCCCGGGGTACCGGTCGTCGCGAGTGGGCACCATCAATTTTTTTATTAAGATGAATTCAATTTCGGTTATTATTTTATGCAAGTCATAATGAATTTGAGGGGAAAATGAAGTTCAAAAAAAAATACAAATGTCTTTGCCTGATCATGCTCTGTCTCTGCGGATGTGCAACGTCCTCTGTGTATCAGGCGACACCCGAGGATACTCATGATTTATCCCTCGCACAGGCGCGAGCGCTATTGATCGAATCAGCCCAGGCCACGGCCTGGTGTAAA
The DNA here is from genome assembly GCA_001769855.1 of Bdellovibrionales bacterium GWA2_49_15. Taxonomy (GTDB): domain Bacteria; phylum Bdellovibrionota; class Bacteriovoracia; order Bacteriovoracales; family Bacteriovoracaceae; genus GWA2-49-15. Next base: position 437,748 of record MEPP01000021.1, read on the forward strand.
GATCGGGGAACTGCCGTCATCACTCACACTAAAATCAAGGTCACCTGCCAAGGGTCTACGACGAAGATCTCGTTAAAGTTCGATGGGAATCCTTCTGTCATTGGGGCAAATATATACGGCAATGAATGCGTTCAGAAAATATCAGACAAAGGAACCCCCACCTGCGCGTTCTACTGGGTGGGCGCTCCGGCCCGAACTCATGCGCGTAATTTTGCAAGGGCGTGGTCTGTCTTTGCCCGCGAAGCACCGGTTTTACGTCAGGAGTACGAAATCGCTTTTGAAAAAACGGCCCAGAGTTATCTAAATTCCCAGGTTAAACCGCAACTCCCTGAGGAGGCCATCAGGTACAAGGTTCAGGCCGAGGGAGCAGTCCGGGAAAAGCGCTTCGATGATGCCTCTGATCTTTTTAATTATGCGCTTGAAATTGCTCCGTGGTGGCCGGCCGGGCACTACAATCGCGGCTTGATTCTGGCCGAACAAAAAGATTATAAGGAAGCGATTATAGAGCTTAAACGTTATCTCAAGTTGGAACCCAACGCAGCAAACTCACGCGCGGTGCAACTCAAGATTTATGAGTTAGAGGGTTTGGTCTCGCTCTAAAAATGATACCTTGAGCTAGACTTTAGATTACGTCAGTTTGATAATCATGCCCCAATGGACACTACCAACTTCCGTAAGATCTCTCATGTTTAAAACATGTCCCCATTGTGCACAATCATGGCCCACTTTAACGGACTTACTCGAAGACCCAAACGTCAGATATCATGGATATCAGGCTTCGTTCACAGAGCCAATGAAAGGATTGTTTCTTTTTGGCCATATCATTGATGACTGTCAGACGACATTTTCGGTTAAGGTCAGCGTTTTTGCAGAAATGTTCGTTGCAGGTACGGCCACCATTCCCATGAACACAGACCCTGGTTGCAAGGGCCTGTGCCTCGATGTCACGAATCATGAGCACTGCGAGGTTACGAATTGTGTTGGGAACAAAATCCGCCGCCTGGCCGAACAGATCAGGCAATATCCCAAGGCCCTTTCCAGCCATTGACAGTTTTTTTATCTTGGCCAACATGACTTTTTGCTCCAGAGGCCGTAACATTTACCCAAAATGCCCAGGTGGTGAAATTGGTAGACACGCACGATTCAGGGTCGTGTGCGAAAGCATGCTGGTTCAAGTCCAGTCCTGGGCACCATCTCCTTCTAACTAATTGAAATTAAAGACAAGTAAGGCACCCTGTCGGGTATCGTGAGCCAAATATGAGCTACGACATTTAACAACAGACCACACTTTCGCGTGATTTTTTTCTCGCCTGCCACAGATCAACGACCTCGCCGGTTGTCTCAATTCCCAAGCTAACGACGTTGATGGCCTCTGCTAAATGATCGGGTGAAAGATGAGCATACCGCATCGTCATTTCAATTTGCGTGTGGCCCAAAATTTTTTGAAGATCGTAAATGTTCCCGCCATTCATCATGAAGTGAGAGGCAAAGGTGTGCCTAAGATCGTGGAAGCGAAAGTGTCGCTCAAGCGTTGCCTTTTCTTGTGCCTTGGTAAAAGCGCGATAGACATGATGAGGATTGATGGGAGTGCCATCGTCCTCTTCAAACACAAATTCGCTTTTTTTCTGCCCATACATTGCAAGCAACAAAGATTTTACCTGATCGTTCATCGGCACAACTCGGCGGCGTCCTGTCTTCGTCGTGGCCCGGTAGCCGCGTCGGTCTCTGATGCCTGCCACTTCAAGTTGCATCTGCTGAAAATTCACACGGTCCCATTTTAGGCCGCACAATTCTCCTCGGCGCATTCCCGAATTCATGGCGACAACGTAGAGAGGGTAGTTGGAGTCCTGGGAATTCGCGCGCAAAAATTGCATGATCTCTGTTTTTGTCATGTAGATTTCGCTTCGCAAGTCTTCTTTCAAATTTTTAAATCCTTTAAGCGGACTTGCTCGCAAGTAATCTTCTTCGACGGCGGCATTGAAAAGTGTTCGCAGACAACCCATGATGAGATTGATCCCACGGGTGTTGTGCTCTTTCTTTTTCAAAGCAACCACAAATTTGTCGATGTGGTGACGCTGAATTTCATTCAGGCAGAGGTCGCCAAAATGGGGGATAAAGTGTCGCCTTATGTACATCGCATAGCCCTCATAGGTGCTATTTGAGCGGTAGGCGAGGACTTTTTCTTCCAGCCATTTTTTGGCAAAGAACTCAAACCCGACTTTTTCAAAATGCTTAAGGTTAAGTCCTTCAGCATTTCGCATGGACATATGCTGGGTTTTCCATGCTTGCGCATCGGTTTTTCGCTTGAAGGTTTTTGTAATCGGCTTTCCTTCAACGTAAATTTTTACACGATAAACATTACCGTTTTTTCTTTTAAGCTGCTCCATTGTTTCTCCTTTGGTGGAAAACATTGGCGCAGTTTGCGTCAGTAGTTGTCGTTTGTGAGGTGATCAAATGGGGGCCAGAAATCTGGCCCCCAACTTTGTATAAATTGTAAAAGAGCTGTATGAATCCTACCACTCTGAACTCCTTCTTGGAAGGATAGTTTGACGTTCTAACCACTGGTGAAGTTCATTTTTATTAAAGCGAATCAGGGCCCCCATTTTTATGTAGGGGATGTCACGCTTGAACACGGCCGAACGAATCCAGCTTTCCTTCATCTTTAAAAACGCCGAGGCCTCTTTAATGGTAAGTAGTTCCATATGCCCTCCCGCTAGACGACTGACACCCCGATCTGGTCTGCTCTGAGTTCCGTGTATCTTTTGTCTTCTCCCTGTTTGGTCTTGAACTCGCACTCAACATTGCGGCCTCGCACAAAGATCGCAGACCCCTTGTCTAGCTGAGTAGAGCACAGTTCAGCTTGTCGTCCCCAGAGGACGACCTTGTGCCACTTTGGGGCCTCGCTTCCAGGAATATTTTCAGCTACGCCGAAACTACACACGGCCTCATGCTTGCCCGTAAAGCAAAGCTCAGGTTTTTGTCCGAGGCGTCCGTAAATCAAAACACGATTGCTTCCTTCCATAAATCCCCCCTGCTTGTTAATTAATTCCGAGTCTCTTCACTAGAAATTCACCCAAGGTCAGCGTTGTCGAGTTCTTCTGGTTAAACTCAAGAAGCGTTCTGTTGACCTTTTCCATTTCGGTTAGGCTTGCCTCTTGGATGCGCTCAAGGTCTTTGTCTGTGAGCTTGGCCAGACCACAAAGCACCACGTCCTTAAAGGTAATTGGACGGCCATGCTCCTTTTTATTTGCCCGTTCTAATAAGCAAAAAATCAGATCAAGTGATTCTTTTTCATTCGACACATCCACGAAAAACTTCGCCTGCTCTCTTCTCATAACCACATCCTCCTTCTGATTTTTTGCCTTTTTTCCCTTCTTCTTCTTACTTATCTCCTCATTAATTATTTCCATTACCATCTCCTTAATTATTGCCTGCCAACTAATCTCAATTCTTCTTCCTGCCCTCCGAAAGTGACTCCCTACACACAACATGTTGGGGGTGGGGAGTCACTTTCGGAGGGCAGGATTCCCGTCTTATTTCAATCCCTTGGCAGGCAGTTTTTTTCCTTAGTGTTCAACAGTTCCACCCCATTTACATGGCAGTTCCAGGCCATTGTCACATCCCTTTAATGACCGAAAACCTTGGCCATCGTTACCGTGTTTCCTTTAAAGATTCCCTCAACGCCATCCAAGTTAAGTGTTTTATCCATCATGGTTTCATCAACGAAGAACATGAAACGCCCCATGCTCTCCTTGCCAAGTTTCTCTTCTAAGAGTTCAATGTACTGCCGCATAAAATTTCTTTTTGAGAAAAAATACAGCACATAGTTGTAGTAACCGCTATCCATGTACTGCCTGGCCTTCTCCACAATGCGCTGATTGTTTTTCCTAGATAGCTCTACTTCCAGGGCGATTTTGAATTTCCCTTCCTTCTTTTCACCATGGAAAAGAGCATCAGGAATGATCTTGTAAGTCACCTTGAAGTTGCGTTTGTCATGGAGCTGGTGCTCAAGTTCAACCTCTGAGGCCCATCCGCGTTCACAAAAAGCTTTCGCGATTTCAGAAACCTTAATGTCATGAATCAGCGTGTCCCTCGATACTGAAGTGGGATTTTCCTTGTTCGATAGCTGGCCCTCACCGAATGAGCTAAGATAGACATATTTTTTGCCATTGAATGGATCGCGATATGCCTCCAATATCTTCTTACTCTCAAGCCCTCTGATGACTCTGCAAAAGGTCCGATATTTTGGCGCACTGGCACACTCCTTTCGTAAACTTTCTAAATCCATCACCCTCCATTTCAAAAGCGGACAAAGATAAGTCAAATAAGTGTTATTCAGATGAATAAGATCAACCATGCTAATCCTCCTTGTTAAAAGAACTCGTGAAATGGTCTGTTCTTACGGTTATGTTTTTTGATGGCGTCCATCTTTCGATTGCGGATGTTCACCAAATTAATTCGGCTAGGCCCTTGGCGAAGAAGCACACACTGACCAACTCCTAAATTCTTGATCACATCTGGGTGAACCAGCAGCTCATGAACCTCACGCTCAGTCCCCAGATTTTGCTGCTGACCATTTTCAATTTTGTAGGTCTGCTTCTTGGACATGACAGTACCTATGGCCTCTGAAAATAGCGCCGCACTGTCTTGAAGACGCTGCTTGAGGATGAATAAATTTCCAGCGTTCTCAATGACTTGTCGAGTAAGCTCTGGGTTAATTCGGTCAATGTCTGCGGCGGTCTGAACGGCAAGGGTGAGTTCCATTCCAGCACCTCGACACTTATTTTGAAGTTCGATGAACTCCGGTGTGACCAGTGAGCCAAACTCATCAAAGTAGATGCTTACAGGATTTTTTAATCCCTCCTCCCCTGACACACTCAAGGTCTTGTAGGAATTATAAAGAAGCTCCCCTAAGAAAAGTTTGCCCACTGCCGTTGCCGTTTCGCCGTACCCTTGAGTCGAAAGGCCAATGTACAGACAGGCCTTTTCTTCTCTGATCTTTGAAAGCGTCAGCCCATCTGGCCCAGAATTTAGAATCTTCCCAAAGTCACTAACCAGGATCGCTTCTATTTTCGCAAGCAGGCCTACGTTGTCTTTGCTTTCCATATGGACGAGTTCATCAAAGACGGCCTTGAGCGTAAATGGAGTCTTCTCTGTTTCCAACTTTGTGAGGGCCTTGGTCAAACTTCTGCGTGAGGCATCTCGATAAAAGGGTTCCGTCCATTCGAAAGATCGCATGATCCGATCACCAATTTGATTGATGGTGCCCTCTAAAATTGGGTTTAGAGAAATTGATCCTTTGTAGTGCTCTGAAAAAATGTAGCATGGCCTCTTGTACTTTTTGCAAATCCTCTGGAAAGTTGTCAGGGCCTCCATGTCACCCTTGGGATCAAAGAAGATGATCGGCCGATCCTCCCGAAGGGAGTTTTCTTGTAGGACGCTGATCAAATTAGTTTTCCCAAAGCCAGCGGCCCCAACGATGAAGGAGTGCCGCCTGAAATCAATGTCCTTTAGCAGAATTGGCTTTCGTGTCTTGGTATCAATTCCAAGAGCATCTTCAATTTCAGTCACCTTCCTCACGCCAAGTGCCTTTTGGTGAATCTTCACAAGTGGCGGTGGTCTGTTGGTTATTTTTCGAAAGCTGAAGAGCGTAAGCTCTTTAACTAGGTCAAAAATAATCATGCATAGCTCATGGAAAATTTCATAGAACGGTGTGAATAGATCAAGTGGCTGTGGCTGGTTTTTATTTTTCATAGACATGCTCCCATGCTTTAAGTGGACTAATTTCAATTGTTCTGTTGTCGATCTCTAAGGTTCTGGCCTCTGACTCGTACTCGATGATGAATTGTTTTTTGACCTTTCCTTCCAGTTCTGGCGGCAGCTTCTCCAGAGGAACTTCATACCTCTTCACGGGTTTAAAATTGACTTCTGGCCGAATTCCTTTGAGTTCCGGGGAAAAATCAAAGAGTGGAACCTCATTGTGAGGTTTCGCGGTATCATCAAGGAGCATCGGTGCCTTCAGACTGCTTTGGGGATCATCGAGCAGAAAATAGGCAAGGCCTGCACCTGCTGCTGCTCCTAAGACGCCAAAGATGTAGGCGTTCTGGTTTGTCGATTCCACGTTTGGTGAAAAGAGCGCACCTCCCGTTCCTCCCACAAGTCCACCCAAGAGCGCCGCACCCATTATGGAGCGCCTCAAGGTTGAGCAAGAAGTAAGGAACAATAAAAGTAATAGGGTTCTAATTTTCATTTACGGCCTCCATGAAATAAACCAAGACTTCTTCTCCGGCATTAACCGTGACGATTGGCTCCGTTGCTTTTGCCTCCTCAAGCAAAATATCCGAGGCGGTCCTCCCTGATTGAATACCACCTTGCATGAGTTGATTTTTTAGCGAGTCCTCACGAATCGCGCCGAAGGGAGAGGCCAGTTTTGTTTGAGCGGCCGAAAGCATCCCCTGAGCAAAGTCAGAGGCCACGGCACCCATAATCAATTCTTCTTTCCCATCGTCGTATTCACCTAAAAGCCCGCTTGTGCCGTCAAGATTTAAAACCTGGGCGACAATTGGGATTTCCTTCTCTTGAGTCACCATCTTCGAGCACAAGGTTAAGACACGCTTGTTTTGGGTCACGCCAGCGCAGGAGAATTTGGTTTTTGGTGGCAGGCCCTGGCCCACGTGGGCAAGGACCAAGATAGGAGAGCTTAGGTTGGTCGAGACAATGGAGTTTAGAAGAGTACCACGGACGACCTTTCCCGTGAGGATTCTGAGTCCTTGCTCCCAAATAACAGGAACTCCCACCCTCCTTTCAAGAAGTGCCATGAGCTTTTTGTTGCTAAGTAGCATCTCTTGGATAAGTTCTGCATTTTGATTCCTCCTTTGTTGCCTCGGTTTTATTGCCGAGCTTGTATGGTTTTTTAGTCTTGTTATCCTTGGAATTTCTGCTTTTAGGTCAAAGCTCCCCAAGGCGATTATTAAAATCGCTAAAATTTTCATGCTCGTGCCTTTTTTAAAGTTCTAGTTTAAGATTCGACGCCCCTCTCTAATGATCGGAACCCCTTTTGAAAAATATTCCTGATGTTTAACCTTGACTCCGTTCACATCTACCTCAACAGTTTTTAAATTCATAAAGAGAATCGAATTATCGCCTTCCAAGATTTCAAAATCGGCTGTCCTCATCTTTTTTGTGAGGGCATGGTTCATTACACCATCCTTTACCTCGATGAATTGATGAGGGTTGGGCAATGAGTATTTAAGGTCAAAGTAGTATTTTCTATTCTTGGTGATGACCAAGAGATTTGAAAACCTTCCCTCCGTTCGAGGCCGAAGTGCCAAGGTTTTATTATTGCCTGTCACTTGAAAGAACATCTCTTCAGGACTTCCGCCGTAGAGATAGCTTTCAATTTCGCTATCAAAGCTCAAGGTCGTTAAAAGGTTCAAACTTAAAAATAAAGTCGTCATCTGGTTCAATAATATATGAAAGATCATATCTCCTCCTTCGGGACAGGAATCTCATCAATTTGATTGAGCTTGTAATAAAAAGGATTTGAGTTATTGCCATCAAGGGCAACCTTGAACGCCATTAGTTTGCCGTCTGATTTCAAAATGATCTTACAGGCCCCAACCTCAAGGGATTTGACCTGATAAATCTTTTCAATCGACAAGCTAAACGATTCTTTTTTGGCCAGCTCAATAATGCCGGAGCTGACCACGTTAGGATTCGGGTTGCCCTCTGCCAAAGTGTTAAAGCTCTGGCGGCAAACTTCCTCAGCAAGCGGCCTTTCTTCAAAGAGAGCGCCGCCCTTATAGAGGTAATAGCGCTTTTCTAAAAGAATAGATGCTGTCCCAATCGAGAAAATAATCAAGCTCACCGCAAGGGCAATCTTTAGTTTGAAGTTTTCTTTCACAAATTTGGCTTCAAATTCATCGTAGTCCATTTAAACCTCCCTTCTTCTTAGCGTCTGTCATTTTCATTGGAGTAGAAACAGTAACACTTGGTCTGCCTGAGTTCAGAGGATAGTGAATTTTGTTTTTAGTGATGTTATTTCCATCAATGCCGTACTTCTTCTTTATGCCCTCACGATGCTCAGGAGTGATGCTATTCCAATACTTCTTATCAAACTGAAACGATTGCTTTTCTCTTTTTTGAGACCGATTCCCTGAATTACTATTTGGAACTTTTTTAAATATTGGGGATTGGCCAATGTTTTGAGCTTGGGCCACTGGCATTTTAGAGAGTGTCAGAGCTTCATCCTTAGTCATGCCAACTGCTTTCAAACGCTCATCAAGTGATCTTTCAGTACTAAGTGGACTTTTAAGGCCACCTTTTTTATCAAGAAGTTTCACCTTGCTCTTGTCGGGAGCATTTTCCTTTTGTAGAAGTTCTTTGATTGATGGTTCCATGAGAGTATTTGAACCAACTCGACTCATTCCTCGTGCTCCACTTGTTATTCCTCCTGCAAGCATTGGATAAAGAGTCATGGCCTTTATCCCTGAACTCACTACCATCGACCCCATCTTGGCACCAAATGAATGAATACCTTCACCTTTTACCATCGCGTAAGTGATCATCGGACTAATGAGTAAAAGAAGCGTCACACCGAAGAGCCAGATGATCGTATCCATCTTGGCCAAGACGAATTCGCCTGAAATGGCAGACTCATCAATGCTGTTTCCAACAAGGGCGAGAATGGCCACAATCACAAAAGGCATGGCCATGCACCAGAGACTGGCCTGTACTGTCCCCTTGAGTGAATCCTTGGTCCAGCCGAGAAAATAGAGAATCGCTGTGATGCCTGAAAAGACATAGGTCAGATGGTACACACTTGAGTAGATGAGTTTTAAAAGCCAGATGAACGCCTTACTGAAGACAAAGAAGATAGTGGCGATAAGGTCATTTAGGTTTGGAATGGCAAAGGATTGAATGAAATTCCAATCTCTCTTCTCAGTCGTCTTCACCTTGGCCGTGGTCCACTTCTTAACGAAAAGATTTCTTGGACTAACTTTTTGCAGCGTAATACTTGCGGTTTCGAGGGCAAGTTTTACGCCGGTGGTATGAATCTCGTAAAATGCGCCCATAAACATGGTGATAATAAAAAGTTTAACTACGACCGCGCCGAAATTCATCTGGCCAAAATATTCCAGGATCAGGCCAATGGTGAATACCGGGGCGACAAAATATCCCGCGATCTGCATCATTTCTTTATAGAGACTAAAAACACTTTTCTCCTCGATTAGGAGCATTTCTTGCAAAATGTTTACATTCATTTTGATGTCCCCTTTGCACTTCCTGGCATCCCCCGTTTTAGATTGTAGGATTGCTCCTTTTTAATTTGCTCTAAGCGTTTTTCTTCCATGTCTTCTGCAAGGAGGCGGTTCGTCGTTGATACCTTCTCCAAGATTTCAAGTTGGGTCTTGTGCATATCCACGTTCGACTCATAGAGAAGTGCCGTATTCTGCGCCGTGAGCTGAGTCGCGCGCCCGGTGGTCCTCGCATTGATGGATTTTTCCACCTGGCCTTGGGCCATATGCTCCTTTTTTTGATTTACCTTCTTTTCAGATTTGACCTGCATTTTAGTTTTCTTTTCATCACCCTTGATTTTTGCGTAGTCGCGCAATAGCTCTTTCATATCCGCAATCGAGTATATAAGTTCCCGAATGGCAGAGTTAAGTTCGCCCAGATCGTTAATTTCCTTTTTAGAAGCGAGGGACTCGGCCAGATATAAAATGCGTTCGGCCCTAAAATACTCATCCTGAAATAGCTCGTTATAGTGCTGCATTTTTTCAGTGTATTTTTCCGCATTTGATACAAGTTTCTCAAGCTCATTTAGCTGACTTGCCGTGGTTGTGACCAACTCAACTAGAAGTGCGGTATCAGAACTAATGATTTGTCCATGTACGTTCAAGCTCAAAACAAAACTAAAAATGAAAAAGATTTTATGCATTTTCACGTGCCCCCCACTGTGGATTTTTTATTTTGGTGTAATTGGTAATTGCGTCTTTGAACGGGAGAAAGTGCCCTTTCTCTTTCATGTAAAGGTCAAAATGATTGGTGTCGTTTTTATCTGAAGTAAATAACTCATACTCCAAGTAAGTAGGATAATAACGCAAAGGTTTTTTATGAGTGTCGCTAAGAAATAAAAATTCACTATAGACCCCCTTTTTTGAGAAAACAGAATCAAGTAGACATTTTCCTGTCGCATCTAAAAACTCTGACTCACTTAATGCCTGCTTAAACATAAGTTTGAAGTAGGTGTTTTGAATAATGACTCGCCCTAGTTGCGTTTCCGAAAAGTCGTCCATGTTTTGCGAGATCGCCATGGCACTGGCATTCTCTTTTCTGAAGGTTCTAAAGCATTCGGCGATGTAATCAGCGTTCTTACTTAAAAGATGCCAGCACTCATCAAAGACGAAGATTTTTCTTCCAGAGAGATGTTTAAAATATTCAATCAGATAAATGATGAGTGGGGCCTTCATGGCGTCCGGGTAATTGCCAAAATCGCAGTAGGTGAAATCGTTAAATGGCATGACCTCATCTGTAAAATACTGCTCAACTTCACTAAAGTAGTAGCCAATCCCGGAAAACTCTTTTCCAAGTTCACCTATGAAGTGGGTAAAATTTGTGCAAGAACCCTGCTCCAAAATTTTTGAGATGACTTCAAAGAGTCGCCCTTCTTCTTTCTTTCCGAGGCGCTCATCAATTACGGACAGAACAAATTCCTTTAGATAGCGTGGACTTTTAAATTGAAGCGGATTGAATTTTTCAGAAAAAACTAGGCCCTTACCATAAAGGGCATTTTTCCGAAAAGAATTACCAAGATCAAGACAAAGTGCCTTGGTCCCGCGTTCAAGCTCGAATTTCAAAATTTTATTGGCCATCATCGACTTTCCTTGGCCAGACTGCCCCGTAATCAGGCAGTTGAAATTTAATGCATCCTTATGAAAGAGGTCCACATAAACCAAATTGCCTGAGCGACTGCTCAGCTCAAGGCCATCCTCAAAAATATAATCTCGATGCAGAGGAATAAGGTAAGAGAGATAATCCGAGGGCAAGTCCAGTTTTCGCTTGAAGCTTGGGGCCACTCCTGGGACGAGGCATTGATAGAAATAGCTTAACGCCCGTTCTTCCTTGAAGAGTGAACCATTTTTACCTTTGAATTCGGTCAAGAGGCGGTCCGTTTCCTTATCCAGAGACTCTTTAGTTTTGGCGCGAACAAGAAAAAAACACTCAACTAAAAAGAGCGCCTTATTATCAGTCGTGACCTCGTTTAATAGGTCTTCCGACTGATAATAGGCATTCTCAGAATCTAAATCCCGCATTCCCTTAAAAAGCGCCGAGAAGTGAAGCTTGCGCTTGAAGTTGATTTTGTTTTTGGCCGCAACTTTTGGAATCTTTTTAAAGCATAAGACAAAATCCGGGTATGAATTGGCCTCAAAGCGTCCAATCGACTCAGGAAAGTCTTCAACTGAGAGAATCCGTAGATATTCATTCCCTAGAGTCAGGTAGTTATCATAAAATTGTACCCGCGCCTCTTGTTGATTTAGAAATGTGCCCACAGGTTCATTCTTTGGAATGATCTTTCCATGCGTGAGTGATATATCACCAAAACAGTTTAGGTACAGCTTGCCGCCCAACCAATAAAGCTTGAATACCTCCGCCGTGTTGATCAAATCATTTTCAAGATCAGCAAAGACTCGATCCACGGCACTTGTATCCAATCCTTCGAGATCAGGGCCTAAGATTTCAAAGAAAGTGCTGACCTCCCCATTTAGGGAGGTCAGCTTGTTTTCCTCAACGTGAAATAGTGGAATCATTTTTCACCTCCCTTGTATCACTTAGAAAGATGTCTTTTTCCTTGGGTAGCATCCATCCAATAAGATCGAAGTTCTTGCGGACAAATTTGAAAGCAAGGATCGCCAGGCCGCTTAAACTGATACTTCCAAACGGGCTTAAGTTAAAAAGCATGGAGAAATACAGCATGGCCATCAACACGCATAAGTCTGGAAATCCAAGGCCGTAAAACTCTGGCAGCGATTTTAAAAATTTTGGATATTTTCTCATTAGGCCAATCCTTTGATAAAGCTCAAGATAGATGGACTCAGCATCAGAATAAAAACGCCAAGAAGTGCCTGGGTCATTTTTTGGCCGGCATCTTGCCTGCCTATCATGAAGTAGACCGCTGAAAGCACCAGGCCAAAGAGCGCCAGACCAAAACCGATTCGAGTTGTTTCCTGGGCGAGCTTATCTGCCGAGGCCTTAAGACTCACGGCCCATGAGCTTGGGGCCAGTAAGAATAGAAAGAGTATGAGTATTTTTTTCATTATTGATTCCTAGTTGAAGTAATTGTTAATGACTGAGGTAACGGCGATTTCCATGCCCTGGAAGTACGTCTTGTTCTCGCCGAGCTTGATCGCATTCCAATTTACACCACCTTGCCATCCTGCAAATTCTGCGGACTCTACAGAGATAGGAAATCCTCTAGGGCCTGCGAAATTCGTAAGGAGTGGCAGGCAATCCGCTCTATTACGCCCCGTAAAACTGTTAAGTTTTACCCCGTGAAAAACGGTGTCTTTAAAAGCTATAATCTTCAAAGAAAGTTCAGTCTCGTCAGTTGGTGCAATTTCTTTTATCTTGCCAATGTCGGGGATTTTTATATGGATGCTGCTGTGTAGGTTTTGAATTTCAATTTGTTTGTCTTTCCAGAGTTGATAGAGAGAAAACTCGTGTTCACCCACGATCAAAAACATCCTTTTGAACTCCGGCAATTCAGGAGAGAGCGAGAGTCCAGGTTCAATGGGTTTAAAAAGATTGATGCTAATTCGACAATCAAACTCAGATCTCACGCAATTCTGCCCACACGATCCTCCCGCACTCACCCAAGCATCTTGGAAGCTGCCAAGCTCCTCACCTATTTTTTTGATAGGAGCAACCTGAAATTCTATATGACTGTTTTCGCGAGCTGGCCCTAGCGGGGTAAGCGAGAATGAGTCGGCCGTTGAAAGATTTCCCTCATAGGAATATATTTTCTCGATGCTTTGTGATGCCAAACTTTGCCCAGTGACGTAAGACAAAACAATCACGTCAGATGTCGTAAACTCATGATCGAGATAATTTTCTTTCATGGGCCTTGTTAAAACAAACCATTTGCCCACTTTATCAAGTGCTGCAACTTCCTTTAGGTGCGTAAAGTTTGGGAGATTGTTTTCAAATTCGTTAATTTTCTCCAACCTATCATTTTCAATTTTGACGCCTTTATCATAAAGGTGAGAGAGAATATGAGAGAATGTCGAGTTCTGAAGAGTTCCATCAACACTCACATAGGAAGTAGAGGTTAGAAGAGGCGTCGCCACAATGACGGGAAGACACTTACTCTTTACTGACCGAGCTAGAGTTTCATAGGTGGTGCTCAGTTCTGGAATCTCGTAGTCGGATACTTCCGAGATAATGAATTCACCTTTTTTAAAATAATTATCTTCAATAAGCTGCGTGGACACATTGTCTAGCTCAACCTCGAACGTTTCCACCACACCCGCTTCAAAATGGCGCATCACCACCTTGGCACCGACCACCTCATAGTTCTGTGTCTCGTAGTTATAAAAATAGAAATTGAGTTTGAGATTTTTAACTGTTTTATAATGCCCGTTGCCTTTGAGCTTTACCGTATTTTCTAATGTGATTTTTAGGTTTTCAATTTCAAAGTCGGGCGAGTCAAAATACTTTTTATACCATAGCACCTGCTGCGAATAAAAAGCGGGGTCCACATCCGGGTATTTTACCCAAGAAAGATCATGTGCCTCGATTTCTCCCGTAGAATGAGAAGAAAAACGGCCCACCGATGCTGCCACTCTCTGTACATGAGAAGAAGCAAATAGCTCGCCCACTCGAT
>MEPP01000022.1:0-169701 GCA_001769855.1 Bdellovibrionales bacterium GWA2_49_15
AAGACATGCCAGGCCTTAAGAAATTTAAGAGGTTAGAACCCATGCCCGAACTACCCGAAGTCGAAACCATCCGCCAGCAATTAATCACGGCCTTGCCACTTACGATTGAGCGCGTGCAATTTTCGAGCGTGGCCGACTCCATCATTAAAAAAGTTGATCGTAAAATTACGTTGACCGGGCAAACGATCGTTCAAATTCACCGCATGGGAAAGTGGCTGGAAATGATTCTTGATAATGATGACCGCATTCTTTCCCACCTCGGGATGAGTGGTTCGTGGCGGCTGTGGCAGAGCGAGCAGGCAATCAAGCATGCGCACGTTCTCTTTCATGGAAAAAATTCTAAGAATAATCCGATGATTTTCGCCTACGTGGACCCGCGGCGTTTTGGAAAAATGTATTTTATGACTAGCGCCCAGGCCTGTGAGTTTCGGGCCAAGCTGGGTGTTGATGTGAGCTCATCTGAATTTACAATCGATTACATCGCACAAACGTTGAGAAAATATCCGGCACGTGCCATCAAGGCGTTTCTGCTGGATCAGCAATTTTTTGCGGGAGTTGGTAATTATATCGCCTGCGAGATTTGTGCCCACGCCCGCATCCGCCCCACTCGCAAGGCCAAGTCAATCACCTTGGAAGAAGTCACAAAAATTCACGCGGCCACAAAAGTCGTGATCGCCGGCCAGCTCCCCAAGGGCGGACTCACCTTTCAGGGCGGATACCTTGATGCCTTCGGGGAAAAAGGTCAGGGACTGGAAAGCTTGGTGGTGTTTCATCAAAAAATTTGTGGTCTCTGTCAGCGTGGAAAAATAAAAAAAATTGTCCTGGCCCAAAGAAGTACCTTTTATTGTCCTGCTTGCCAAAAATAATGATAGGCAAAATAAACCCTACCAAAATATTTTATTCGGGCTTTCTGGGATCACAAGTAATGAAAATTATTTCAATTACGAAAATAAATAATAACTTGCTATTTTTTTTCATCGAAAGCTCATTTGATGACATAATTCATATATTCTGTTGATAACACGATATCGCAAAGGAGTGCCCATGAAACTTCATTTTCTCGCGGGTGTGAGCTTATTGGCCCTGGCCATGTCTTGCACTAGCAATAAACACACAACCGCCAAGACGGTTAAAAAAGCGGACGGGACACCTATTAATGTTGTCCTCAAGTACCAAGCACCAGTCATAAAAGGCAAGCGGGCCCCGGCCTCACTCCCTGAAGGCCTCACGCCGAATTCGGTGAAGTATGCTGACCGTGGGGCCAAGCCTGAAACTGGACGCTCTGGAATTTACCAAGTTCAGACTCGGGCCTATCTCAATAAGGCGGGCAAAACCACTCTGGAAGTGACCAGCGGAGATTTTGAGACGGGGGCCCTCGCCGGCACGCATCTCACCAAGATTCAGCTCAAGGGCTTCAACACTGCCGGTGAGGAAGTTTTTACCAATAACTTTAATGGCCTCACTAACAACGGCACCTGGTCCCAGGAGCGCGAGGACATGGGCCGCCGACAGAAGTTTCAAATTTTTTCCCATCTCTCAAAAGATGGCATCAAAAGAAATTTTGTAGTCACCAACGAAAGTGTGGTTTACATTCTGCCTGATCTTAAAGCTGATAAAATTGTGGCCCAAGCTCAGGCCTATGATCACGAACCGATCACGATCACCGGAGAAGTGCTCGAACTCAATGGTGACCTGGGTGCTCGCGGTGATTGTGTACTCTCTATTGATGGCAGCGAAGTGGCGCGCACAGCGGGAATCTGGGTGGATGCCAGTGACCGGGTAAGCTGTACCTTTAACCGGCAATTCGATACGGTGGGAACTCACACCATCAAATTTACCGTTGAAAATGTTAACCCCGCCGATTACGACAGCACTAACAATAGTGTCGAGAAAACCATTAATGTCGTTTCCCATGAAACCTTGCTCACCAACAATTATGTTTACTTTGAGGACATGACCTACAGCGTGGACTACGCCTACCGTTATGCCTTAGTGGACTACAGCGGAAGCTACCACATGGATAATATTCAACAGTATATCTCCTACAATGGCGAAGTTGCCGATTTGATTTCAGGTGGTGGTGAGTTCCGCGTTTATGAAACCTCAGGAGCCAACTCCCTGACTTGGTCGGGCACAGTTCCTGGCACCGATTTATGTCAAGGTAACAGCTACTGGAGCTGCTACCAGGCCTATGATTACAATACCAATCGTTACCTGACGATCAACAAGGCCAAAACCAACAACCACTCTTACGTTTATTATCAGCGCCATGGTGGTCGGGTGGTTTATCACGGCATCGGCGGCTATGCCTATCTTGATCAGTACAACCAGGAATGGGGTCCAAGACTTCCGCTCGTCGGTTATGAGTATAACATTGAGGTGAGCGTCTCTTCGGGAACTTCTAATTTTGTCGGGCGTGCCTCACCCACTCTGCATGACTACAACTATAATTATGATTCCCATGGAGATCATTGCTGGAACACCGGCTCGTACTATGGTGAATATTGCGAGAGCTATCGCTATAACTACGTAGGTAAGCGCAGTTACTAATCTCTTTTATTATGGCCATATCCCCACTTCTCACATTAATGGGAAGTGGGGTCCTTTGTGCCGCCCGCGACAACGGTAGCACCACACCTTAGGTATAGAGCAGTGATTTCGGCCCTTCGCTCACGACTTCACCAATAATCGTCGCCTGCTTGAAAGTTGTTCGCAATTTTTCCACCATCTCGGCGGCAACCTCGCGAGACACTGAAAGTAACAGACCTCCGCTGGTTTGCGGATCATGGATGAGAGTCGCCATGTTTTTTGAAAGCGGGCCGGCATCAAGCGCCGCCTCGGTATATTCGCGATTGGTTCGATGGGCCTTGGTCAAAATCTCTTTTTCAATAAATTCCTGCGCGCGAGGATAGAGTGGCAGGGCATCGCTCCTGAAGACAAAAGTTTTCTGACTGGCCTTGGCCATTTGATAGCTATGACCGGACAGGCCGAAGCCGGTAATATCGGTGGCAGCGTGAATATGAGCGAGGAGGTCGCTGCTTAAAACATCCACCACATTATTAGCTTGGGCCATTCCCTCGAGGGTCTGGCGCATGTCTTCTTCGGTAATCAGTGAACGTTTGAGGGCCGCGGATAATGTCCCCGTCCCCAAAGGCTTGGTGAGAATCAGCACGTCCCCGGCCTTGGCACCTTGATTGGTCCAGATGCGCTCGGGATGAACTAACCCTGTTACCGAGAGACCAAATTTCAGCGTATCATCGTCAATGGAATGACCGCCGACAAAAGTGCACTTGGTCTGGGTCAGAAGATCGGAAGCACCTTGCAAAACGCTGCTGATCACAGTCCCTTCCATGGTAGCGAGCGGGAAGGCCAGAATCGCCATGGCGGTCACCGGTCGCCCACCCATCGCGTAGACATCGCTGACGGCATTGCAGGCGGCAATTTTTCCAAAGGTGTACGGGTCGTCCACAATGGGAGTAAAAAAATCTAAAGTTTGCACCATCGCCTGTGTGTCACTGACCTTATAGATCGCAGCATCATCAAAATACTTCCCATCCACAAGAAGCTGCGGATGAGCGGGGGGGAAAGTGATCTTGGAGAGGATTTTGCGCAACTCCAGAGCGGCGATTTTGGCGGCACAGCCACCCTTTTGTACGGTTTGAGTCAGACGTATAGTCGTCATTTTGGCCTCCAGGCGTATTTCTTATACCAAGTTAGACAATATCTCCGCAATAAAATAGAATTTTATGCACAGGATGTACGATCATCGGCGCATATAAGGAGTCAAGGATGAAAACAATATCCGCATTTTGGCGGCAGCCCTCAAGCGCTTATCGCAATTTTCAATTGGTTTTCACCCTCTTATCCTTAAATTTCATTATTCCCGCTTTTTCCTATGCCCTCGCCCCCCAGATCGTGGCCGGGCAGTTTCATCAAATCAACCAGCTCATGGGGGGAACTCCCTATACTTTTCCTGAAGAGATGTCGCGGATGTGGCGCTACTTGGGGGCCGCCAATGTTATGACCTTAGGACTCATGTGTTTTATGTTGCAGCTTAACTTGCGCAAATTTAAGACGATCCTAATTCCTTTGTGTTTTTTAAAAGGCTACAACGCTCTCCTGTTTCTCCTGGGATTTTTTGCTACCCCGGAATATCGGGTTTTTCTCGCCATCGCACTTTTAGATTTTATAACCACCGCGGCCTTCATCTATTTTGCCGGAAAAGCTATCAGAGAAACCGATGCTCTTCCTGATAGCATTCTAATCCCTCCACCTGGACTCCGATCTTCTCTATGATGTTTGTCTTTGAAAAAAAATGGTGCCTCAAACTTTTTGATGCCATAATGCCGTCTGGTTCGTCCATGCCGGGAATCAGCACTATCTCACTGGATAAATTTTGGAAAGAGTTTGAACAAAATGCGCCACCGCTCATGAAGCTGGGAGTGCGCTTTGCCGTCTTCTACCTGACCCTTCGCCCATTTTTTTCCCCAAGATATCTGAAGCTTTTTCCGCAACTGTCGACTTCGGCGCAGGATCTTTTCTTGACCGAAGTCAACGAATCACGTTTTTATCTTGAACGACAGCTGGTGACCACCCTCAAGGCCGTAGCATGCATGGCGTATTTTGATCATCCCAAAATGCGACTCATGGTGGAGTAGTCATTATGCCCGTGGTTGAAATTAATTATTCCATCGACTTTCTGCCCTTCGAAAAAAAGGATTTCCATTTCGATGCCATTGTTATCGGAAGCGGGCCTGCCGGTGCCACGGTGGCCCACCAGCTGACTTTGGCCGGTCAATCCGTTGTCGTCCTGGAGGAAGGGCCTCTCGTCAAAGCAGAAAACTTTCCCGAGTCATCATTTCAGGCCATGACTCAACTCTATCGTGATATGAGCACCTCGATGATTCTAGGTAATTGTCCGATGCCATTTGTTCAGGCAAAAATGGTGGGGGGAGCATCGACTATTAATGGCGCAATCTCCTGGCGTCTCCCGTTGCATGTTTATCATGATTGGCTCGATCAAGACCCCGGGCTTGAACCACATCTGCAATGGAATGATCTGCAAAATATTTTTAACAAGATTGAATTTGATCTCAACATTGCCCCTACTGATGAGAAGATTGCAGGCCCCAACAATCTCCTCCTCAAGGCCGGCGCGGATCTCTTAAAGCTTGAAAATCGTCCGATCTATCGCAATGTTAAGGAATGCGAGGGACTTGGGCGCTGTCTTCAGGGCTGTCCCAAAAGACATAAGTTGAGTATGGAAAACTCCTATCTCCGTTGGGCCGTTGAAAAAGGTTGTACCCTTTTTCCCAACGTTAAAGCACAAAAAATTATCGTAGAATATCAAAAAGCGGTTGGCGTTTTGTTCACCACACTTTCGGGTGATCAGATCACCATCAAGGCCAAGAACATCATTGTGGCGGCAAGTGCCGTGCAAAGTCCGTCGCTTCTGATTTCCAGCGGAATCAAACAGGGGCCGGTAGGAAAAAATTTTCAATGCCATCCTGGAATTTCCATGGCGGGACGATTTCCAACTCCCGTTCATGTATGGCGCGGGGCCACTCAGGGCCATGAGGTTATCGAACTCTGCTCGCAGGGAATTAAGTTTGAGGCCTTGGGCTATGATCGCACGATTGTGGCCATGCGTTTAAAAGGTGTCGGCAAGGAGCTGATGGAAGACATCTCGCAACTGAAATATTGGGCCAACTGGGGCGCGGCCATCAAGGCCCAGGCCAAGGGACGGGTTATCCCCGGCCGCAACCGATCTCAAATTATTTACTCTCTCACAAAAGATGATCTCGTAAAGGTTCGCAAGGCTGTGAGAATTTTGGGTGAGATGATGTTGGCTGCCGGTGCAACCTATGTCACTCCCGGCGTCCAAGGTTGGCATAAAAAAGTTCTTCAACCTTTGATCATGGCGAAATTTGAAAAAGAAGTCCCGCTCAACCCAAAATTGTTCACCATGGCCGTCACCCATATGTTTGGGACCTGCAAGATGGGAAGTGATCCCAAGACCTCAGTGGTGCGTCCGGATTTTCGCCATCATCACATCGCCGGACTCTATGTGGCCGACTCCAGCGTTTTCCCCACGAACATAGGAGTCAATCCTCAAACCAGCATTATCGCCCTGGCGCATCTTTGTGCGAAATCCGTGGCCGATGCGACTCCATAGGACTGATGTATGTTTTTAAGTGACAAGAGACTAGTGCAGTTTGAGGCCATCCAGGCCACTTTAGTTCCGGCCCTACTGCGCATGAAGCAAGACGGCCGAGATCGTTCACGGGATCTGCTGAATAATTTCCTTAAAAACAAAGACCGGGCCATACTTTTTAAAATCGGTCTTTTCCTGGTGTTCATTGACGTGGTTTCATTCTTCTACGGTCTTAGTTGTTTTCGCAAGCTCTCGCCCTCAAAGAAAGCGGCGGTGATGTTGTTTTTCTTTAACTCTCCCCTTCCCCTCTTCCGCAAAGGTTTTTGGGGGATTAACACGCTGGCAAAAATGGGAGTCTACGGTCAGACTGAAATTTATGAAGAAATTGGTTACAAAATAAAAACGCTGAGGCCCGGTCTGTGAAAACATTAAGCTATGACATTGTGATTATAGGTTCCGGTGCCGGTGGCGGGACAGTGGCCAAAGAGCTTGCCCCTCTTTGCAAAAAAGGTGTGCGCATTGCACTCCTGGAATGGGGTGGACGTTTCCGTGACCAAGACAACAGCCGCTCAGAAGTTGAGATGGCGCAAAAATATTATTTTGAAAGTGGTGGCGTCCAAAATACTTCCCAGAACATGACCTTCGCTTTGGCCAAGGCGGTCGGTGGGTCAACCACAGTATACACCGGCACCTCCCTCGTGTTGCCGGATGAAATTTTGGAAAAAAAGTGGGCCATTCCAGGCCTAAACTCATCTAATCTCAGACCTCGTTTCCAGAAATATTTAAGAGAAAACAATGTTCATCTTTTAGATAAGGCACTCATCAATGAAAATAACCAGCTCTTTTATAATGCCTGCACTAAGCTGGGACTCAAGCCTTCCCAGTTCCCCGTCAATGTTAAAAACTGCCAAGGCCTGGGGACATGCAATTTAGGATGCGCCGTTCATGCTAAGCAGGGCACGCACGTGGTGCAAATTCCCATGGCCGAAAAAGATGGAGTCGAGCTCGTACCTTTCTGCCGCGTCGACCGTATCGAAGAAAATCAGGTTATGGCCACGGTTCTCCCCGCCGAGCACGGCCTCTCCCCTTCGCCCTGGCCCTGTGGTGAATATTGCATCCGCGCCAAAAAAATTGTCCTGTGCGCCGGGGCCATTCACACTCCCGCTCTCATGCTCAAATCATTTGGGCCGTATCACCAAGCACTTGGAAAGTATTTCACCTGCCATCCCGCGCTCATCTTGGTTGCCCAACACGATCACGAAATTAATAATACTTTCGGCCACCCCAAAAGTTACTACTGTGAAGATTTTATGCACTCCCATAGCGTGCTGTTAGAAACCTGCATGTACTTCCCTTTTACGCTGGCGAAAAATTTAGTCGGCTTCGGTTCCGAAGTCGACGAGTTGATGTCAGATTTCAATCGGCTTCAGATGATTTTGGTTTTAATCATGGATCATGCCCGAAAGGAAAATGGCATTTGCCTCGACCGTGAAGGTCGGCCGGTTGTGCATTATCGTTTTACCCGCGAAGACATTTGTGCCTTTGTTAAAGGCATAAAGGAGAGCGCACGAATCTTCTTTGCCGCCGGCGCAAAACGAATCCACGCCCCGGCATCCGCCAAATTTTTTATCCAGGCCGAGGATGCCCCACGAATCGATGAACTCATTAACGAGAAAGAATTTAAACTTGGGAAGATGTCGATTGCTTCGGCCCACCTGATGGGCGGCTGTCGCATGGGAGAAAATCCGGCGGCAGCCGTCACTGATTCCTGGGGTCGTGTCTATGGCAAAAAAGATCTCTATGTGGCCGACGCTTCCTTGTTCCCCAACTCCTCAGGCGTCAACCCCTATCTCACCATCATGGCCCTGGCCGACCGTGTGGCCGAAGCTGTGACTCAAGATTTGCGTCCATAATAAAAAGGCCCAGCATTTGCCGGGCCTTCTTATATTTAGAATAACTTTCTAGTATTAGAAGCGTCTTCCGCCACGATCACCGCCGCCGCCGTAGCCGCCACGATCACCGCCGCCGCCGCCGTATCCACCGCCACGACTTCCACCACCACCACCGTATCCACCGCCGCCGCCGCGAGGTCCACGACCACCGCCACCGCCACGAGGACCGCCGCCATTTGTAGCAGGACGGGCTTCGTCAACTTTCAATTGACGGCCTTCGAGTTCCTGGCCATTGAATTTTTCAACAGCTGCTTGGGCCTCTTCGTCTGTGCTCATTTCGACGAAACCAAAGCCTTTGCTTCGGCCTGTTTCACGATCAGTTACAACCTTGGCAGATGCCACTGTACCGGCCTGTGAGAACAACTCAGACAGACTTTGATCAGTAGTTGAATAACTGAGATTACCTACATACAACTTAGTGCCCATTCGAACCTCCTTTTGGTCATGTGGTTGGGCGGGATTGCCGCTCTAGAGGTTCAGGAGAATAACAAAAATCTACCAAGAAACTCTCAAGAAGCGAAAACGACAGGTTTTTAACCCATCTGATTCATAGTGTCGAGTATTTATTAAATTATTTCAACTAAAAATTTGCAAAATTTGTATAGAAAAGAGGATGATAAAACTCAAAGAAAACGGAGCTGGAAATTTGCAAAAGACCATAAAAATTTTCAAAATAATTGTCGCAACATCCCTTGTTTGCCTAGCGTCATTTGCATCGAGCGCAACTCTCCAATTCTCGACAATGCAAAAAACAGTTTGGGGGCAAAGCGTTTACGTGGTGGGTGATCACCCATACCTAGGCAATAATGACCCGGCTCGCGCCCTGAAACTTTCCCCACATAAATACCCAACCTGGGAAGTCAGAATTAATGTTCAAACCACCTCACCTCTTCATTATCGTTTCTTTATCAAGGCCGACGGACCGAATACTCCCGGGACTCCCGATTGGATCAGCAACTGGCAAACCACGGAACTAACTGATCAAAGCAACACCTACTCTTTGCACACAATTCCTTCTTTTTCCTCTCAATTTTTGCAGCATCCCCGCAATATTTATATCTTCAAACCCGACAGGAAAACCGACCAGCGCGTGCGACTGTTCTACTTTCACGACGGCCAGAATCTCTTTAGTAGCACCGCCACGGCTCCTGGAAGTTTGGAGCTTGAACGCTGGCTCCCGGCGCTGGCGCAAAATTATCCACATGAGCAACTCATCGTCATCGGGATCGCCAACTCTCCCGAACGCATGCGTGAATATGTTCCTCCTTACTCCATCGGCCCTGAAGGTGCCGGTATCGGAAATCTCTATGCCCGTTTTATCGTTGAGGAATTAATTCCCACCATCGAACGCGACTTTTTAAAATTATCCAGCACACCTGAGCGCACAATTGCCGGGGCTTCGCTGGGCGGTCTTATTTCTGTTTATCTGGCAGCCAATTTTTCAGAGCTGTTCACCAGCGCCATTTCTCTCAGTGGAAGTTTTGAATTTAGTGAGCTAACGCGGGACCTCGGCAAACTTTCACAGACGCAGCAGAAAATTTACCTCGATAGCGGAACGGAAGGCCCAGGTAACGACAATTATTTTGATAACTATTTCATGCGCGATAAATTTTTAGAACTGGGCTGGATTTATGGTGGTAATCTTTTGCATGTGATCGGATACGGGCACCACCATAACGAAGAGGCCTGGAGACAAAGACTCCCGGGCGCTCTTCGATGGACACTTCACCAATGAGTCAGATCGCGAAGGTATAGCTGATCGTAAAAATGTTATCCATGTTGGAAGAAGGCAGACCCAAGAGTCTTTTCTGCAAGAGGTCCCAGGTATACACATTTTGATACCCAAGCGTGATATTGTCACTCGGGTTATAGCCTAGGCTAAAATCATTGCTCAAACGACAGTCACGCAAATCCAGATCTTTATTGGAGAAATCATGAGAAGGTCGATACCAAAAGGTATTGGCCACGACAAAATTGGGGGCCGGCACCCATTTAAATCCAAAGCGAAAGGAGTGACGGGCCCGCTGAAATTTCTTTTGCTCAACATACTCCTCGTAAGTATAGGCCGGGTTGCCAAAGGCATCTGTGCCATTCTGAATAGTTCGCGTCGATGGAACATCATTTAATTCATACTCCATAATGGGAGTGTAACTCAAAGATAAATCCTGGATTTTATCATCGTTGTAGATGTCATATTTTAATCCCGCAGGGGCGATATTCCAACGATAGCGTACCGGATAAATAACCCCGTCTCTTTCACGCTGAAAAGTGGCGAAGCTAAAAAAGGAAAAGTGATTGGTGATTTTATTGATGTCGAAGTTTACACCGGCATCATAGCTTGAGGAGGTGGCAATGCCGGTAGCGCCTTGGGTGTAGTTGGAAGGACGACTGCGACGATTGGAGTAGACATAATGGGCGGACATGTTTTTCTTGCCCCAGTCGACTGATTGCAGATTGGTCCCGTACGAAATCTCACGGGCATGATTGACGGAAGAAAATTTCACCGGAGCGGCGGTCAGCTGAACATTGAAATTCTTTTTCGCTTCCTCATCTTGAAAGGCATCAGAATCAACAGAATTATTACTTGGATTCAAGGCCAGTGTGCCCTCGGGATCGGTGATTGGAATTTCTTCGTTATCTTCTCGAGATGATTCCTTATAGCCTAGCTTCAACCTTGGAGCAGGCTCGGGCGTGTCGGGTGGAGCTTGGGCCAATAACTCCTGCTTAATCTCATCGACGCGAGTGTCTTCCGCGGCATTTTTGACTCTGAAAGGAACGAGTCGGGCGGGCAGACGGCGCGCCTTGAGCTCACCCTTTTCCGCCAAAGGCCCTTCGTTGGCAATTTGATAGATAAGCCATACCGATCGGTGCGTATCAACTTGCAACGAGTAGGCGCGCGCAACAAACTTGTCATTGTAGTAGAGCTGGATGTGTTCATTTTTTATCACATCATCGGCCGTACCGCGATTGAGCAGGGCCACATTTTCATTGGGAAGATAGCCCAGACATTTAATATCAACCTTCTCATTGATCCCCAGAGCAAAGGCGTAGGAGCAGGTCCAAAGGATGATAAAGATGCCAGACATGATTCTCATATTAATTATTATGCCTGGAGTCTAGGTTCTTGAATTGACGGAAAAAATTGCATGGCCCTAGGCTACCAATCTTTCCTGAGTGATTTTCTCTTCTTCGTCGGTGCCTGGAGGCAGGCAGAGCTGCTTTTGGCGTGAGACCTCGGACCACAATGTGTAGAGGTCAAAATCAGAAACTCCTGGGGCCCCTTTGAGCATGGAAAACGTCCATTCCAGCCCATTGTCCCGCGAAGCTGCAATCTGCTCATAAACTAAAAAACGGATGGAAGCTTGAGGATGGGAACTTAAGGCCCATAGGGCACGGGTAACTTCTTTCTCCGGCAATTGTGCAAGACATGTCACCAACCACTGAGGTGCGCGCGGTTCCCCTAACTTGAGCAGGGCCAAGAGAACAGGATAATTTTTAAAATCTAAATCTTGCGCCACATTCAGCACAAAGGGGATAAAATCCTTCAACATTAACTCACAGACGATATCACAGACCAGCATCCTATCTTCAATATTTGGCGAGGTTAAGAAACTCTCAAAACTCTCCCGCGCTTTTTGGGCAAATTGCCTATGGTAAAAAAGAGAAACAATCGCTGCCGCATGGACCTTGCGTGGAAACGGCTCTTCCAAATAAGGTGCCAGATAGGAAGCCAGCTCCGGCCGTTTTTTATGTTTGATCAATTGCCCAAAGAGATGGAGATAAACACTTAAGGCCCCGTGATTGTCACGATTACTGGCAATCATTTCCAGCAGCGAGGCAAAGACCTCACGTTCCATGCGATCAGCATAGACATAAAATAATTCACCCGTCCAAAATGGAGGCCTCACCTGCTCCGACAAGTGCGCGCGAATCTCTTTTCTAAAAAACAAATCCACCTCGAGGGAGTCAAAGCGCAGCAGGGCCTTGGCCATCACGACTTTGACATCTTCATCATTGTATCGATGAAAGGCACTCATCAACGCCGCCATGGCGCGGGGGCCTTGCATTCTCCCAAGACTCTGGGCCAATCCTCTTGCCATCATGGGAGGTGGGTCCTGCTCCAGCAAGTTGATGATGGCATTTGCATGTTTGGCGGCCTCACGATCGGCCAGTAGATTGGCGGCTTCTGCACCTGAGAACATATCGAGGTTCAACATATTGGTAATTTGAAACTCATTAAATTTTTCAAACAACATCTTTCGGCACCAAAAACCCGCTAAGGCCAAGGCGATGCCGCAAAACCACAAGATGATATGTGGTACCGGCCCATAGATGGTTAGGGTTGAGTAAAGGCCTACAAAAATAAATCCCGCCCCCATGGCCCATTGTTCATGATGATCCTTGAGGGCCCGGGCCAGTTTTTGGGGCATGCCACGCTCAAACTGGAAAAGCGCAGGATTCACGGTCCAGTGCTGAGTTAGCTTTCGGACGACGCCAGTTCCAATGAGGGCCCAGGGTTGTCCTTTGACCACCAACACGATCATGGAGACAATTTGCAATCCTAAAAAGATCTTGATGCCCGCGCTCCACGGCCGCTCCTTAACCCGGGCCCGATGGGAAAAGGTAAAAAGCTGAAGGCCCACAATAAGAAGATTTTGGAAGATTGTAATTTTTGCAAAAACGATGCCGACATCCACACCACTTTTTTCCTTCAAGTCCAGCATGCCCAGCAGTACTGCCAAATTTTGCAGATGTTTGGAGGCCAGCAAAATAAAAACGAGCCCCATCAGAAATGGAACAAAGGGATAACCGGTAGGACTGAGGATCGACTTACTTTCCTCTGTCACTCCATTTTCTTGGACACGGGTCCCCTGTCGAAGCAGATAAATATGGGCGACTTCCAGGACTAGCAAACAGCACACTCCGGCCCCGATCATCACCGCCTGTAAGAGGGAGTGCACGCTGGTAAGCATGGAGACTGAGTTCACAATGAGAAATGCCAAGGCCCCACCAAAAATTCCGATCTCAAATGAAAAAGAATTTTGCTCAACCTGAAAAGGATATTTAAGCGCATTGACAAATTTCGCCCGCACACTGCTCAAAGCACTTTCCATCCAAGTCACAAGCAGCGTGCTTGCCAGAAAATAAAAACAGGAAATCAGCACTTTTTCCATCTTTCCAAGATTGGCAAAGTAAGATGACTGAGCAGTCAGTACGAGTAACAAAGAAACGATAAATACCGCAACATTGATCATCCCTGAAAATTTCTTTTGCAGCTTTTTGAAAGAAGAATGCAGCAGGAGAAGCAGGATACCCTGCCCAATCATGAGAACAGGAAAGGCCTCAAGGGAGAGAGAATCCACCAGCTTCTGCAGAGAGGTCAGCTTGAGATAGAAGGCCGTCCATCCGGTCAGAAAGGAGAGGAGTAACACCGGCCACTGGTTACGTTGAAAAAAATTTGCAAAGATTCGCATCATACGCCTCGGGTGCTTGTCGGCTTTATCGATAAAAAATCTTTGGGAAATTTACAGTTCTTTTTTTATATAACGGGAGATTGACAGGCATTCCAGTCAACTATTCGAATTTTCCAATAACGTAGTCTTGTCCTTGAAAAAGCGAGCGCTCTTTCAAAATATAATCTTTTGCTTCACTTAATGTATCAAAAACTCCAAGGTTAATTCTGAACCACATCCCTCGGCCTTCAACTTCCTTTTCCTGAATGATCGGAACATAACCCCGCACCCGAAAGCCATCGGCAAAT
Source organism: Bdellovibrionales bacterium GWA2_49_15 (assembly GCA_001769855.1). Taxonomy (GTDB): domain Bacteria; phylum Bdellovibrionota; class Bacteriovoracia; order Bacteriovoracales; family Bacteriovoracaceae; genus GWA2-49-15. The sequence goes on from MEPP01000022.1 coordinate 13,868, forward strand.
TTCTCGGCTTCGGTCTTGCTGTTATAACTGCCAAGCTGAATGGTATATTTACCAATATATTTAGACGTCACATTCTGCTGCCCCGAAGCCGTACTCTCATTATAAAACTGTCCCACTTTTTCATTGCCACTTTGCGGGACCGGAGTTGCTTCGACCACCGCCGCTGCCGTTGCGGGAGTGGCACTGGCCTCATTTTGAACCTGCGGCTGTCCCCCATCTTTAATCTGATTCTGTTCCTCTTTAAATTCCTGATTTATTTTATCTTTTAAAAGTTGATAGGCATCCTTAGAAACTTTTTCACCATGGACCTCTTGGTCGGTGACTGGCATCTCCTGCACGGTCTTTTGAACTGTTTCCTCTTGGCCGCTCAAAAACTCCACTCGCGCTTGATCCTGGGGAGTGATGCCGGATTGCCGAAGAATAAAAGATTTCCCGACTTTCACACCAAAGTAAAAGGAGGTTAAAGCAGTCAAGATCATGAATATGAAAATTAGAGCAATTTCCTTGCGAGCAAAAACGTATAATTTGACCTTATCATCCATCATATATATTCACTATCTTAGTGATAGTTTCACATCATCGCAAGGCCAACTTTAGAAGAAAATATTTCATCTTGCAAAAAAAATATTTCCAGTTCTCTTTTCCATTCGCCTCAAAATTTAATGCCTTACCTTGCACGAAAGGAGAGACCGTCGTGCATTCCCGTTGTCAAGGAATTCAACAGGCACAATCACAAAGGAAGATCTTATGCGACAGTTTTGGATTACACGGTTATTGCGACAGGCAAGTGGTCAAGGGGTCATGGAGTACATCATTATCTCCGGACTTATCGGAATTTTCTGTCTGGGAATGGTCAAGCAATTCGGCAGTGTCTTGCAGACGCGCCTAGAACATATGAAGGCCACCATTGCCAAAGAAATCAAGTAGAAGAGAGAAAGTTCATGAGCATTTTGGAAACAGTGTTCGGCCTCTGCCTCCTCGTCATATTTTTGGCCATGGTGCAAACATTCAATGCAGTTCTGGCAAAACATATTGCCGTTCAAGAGCAACAGCTCACGGCCGTGACAAGACATTATAGAGATGCATGGAATACGAGACTATGAAAATATCTCATAATCAGGGACAAGTCAGTCTCCTTGGCATTTTAGTCCTTTTGGCAGTATTGAGTTCGACCTTCGGTACTATCGCCCAAATGCACTGGCTGCTTTTGAAGATGAAGGCGCGCTCGCAAGTGTATCTGTGTCATGCCAAGCTGGCCGAGGAAAGTGAACAGTATGTTCATTTTATCGGTCGCACCAATTCGGCTTTGCGGGCCCTCTCTCTTGTACCTCCGACGCCGGCGACCGCAGCCAAGGTCATGGCCCTGAGAAACGGCCTCCAGCTCAGTCAAAAGTTTCGCTCCGTCTCATTTCTGCAAAAACTCCGGACCGAAAATGCGTGCTCAGTTAAAAATATCCTCCACGTCACTCAGGAGTCTCCTTTTCGAAATTTTCAACGCCACCCAGTCGATGGAACATTACTCCTGCAAAAACCTGAGTGGAACTACCAACTACAGGCCGGCACGGGAGGGCCGCCTCTGGGAATACAAGATTTTAGAATTTACCTGCGCGGTAGTTTTAAATTAGCTGACCGTTTCGGCAGTTTTACGAAGGGAAAGCTCTATGAAGTTCTTTAGAGCGGGGCAGGCCTCCATTGAGGCCGCACTTTGGTGTACCACAATCATGATGATTGCCTACTTCGGGAAAATTATTTTTATTAAGTATCATGGAAAAACCAGCACCATACGCCTGGTGACAGAGAAACAGCTTCTGCACAAACCTCTAACGTTGAGAGATAAGCAATGGATACTCACACCTTGAATTTAGAAGAGCTGATGACCCGCCCGACTAAAGAGCAGCTCAAGCAACTCAAGGTAAAATGCTATGTTGCGCTCCTTGTCAGTAATTTAATGATGTTCACCCTGATGCTGCCGACAGAAAACAAAGCAAGCGTAAAAAAAATCTCAGCCGCATCAGGAAACATCGTACTTCGGCTTCCCCTCACTCTTATGCTGTCCTTGAACCTCAAGCAAAAAACCCATGTCACCTTAGTTGATCGCAGGCACCAGGTCCATGTCGCCGATGCGTGGATCTGGGATGATGAAACTACCCGTAATGAAAATGCACTTTCTGATGAATCACAAAAATTCTACTCGATCGAGGTCCCTGCGACGGCCGCAGCTCATTTGCTTAAAAACAATCTGACCGAAATGGCGCTAATGGCAATTCCGCCGCTGACTCTTACTCAAGATAAAAAGGAACGACCTTATGTGGAAATGCTGTTATAGGCCCGTGGTTTTGATCTTTGCTTGCTATGCTCTCGCGGGTCCATCATTGACCTGGGCCACACCTCGTCATCTTATTCTCATCACCCACTGGCAACAAAGGCAAAGGGCCATGAGTATTAAACAGCAACTTATCTATGAGATGGGGATTCCTGAGCAGGCAATTGATGTGGTGGAGCGATACACTCCTTGCGCCAAGGTCTTTGAAGCCCTGTATTTTCTGTGCGTCGTCGAGGGAGAAGAGTTGTTTAGAGTTGTTACATCTCAGCCGTTGTTTTTTCGAGAAGCCTTCGGGCATCTCCTCAGCTCACATCCAAATCAAAAAAAGGATGAAAAATGAACGAATACTCTAATAAGATAAAAATTGATTATTTCGTTTCGTGGATCGCGAATTTTGGAGTTGTACCCTTATTTCGGTCAATCCTCTTGCGCTTATTTCCATTGGCCCTCTTTTTTTTGCGACGAATCTCTTCTGTTTGTTTTGTATTAGAAGGCATGAAATTTCTCCTGTCTTTAGTAATCTTTCAAAAGGAAACACTTCTACCTGGCCCAGAGCAAAAAGTCAAAATCTTCTTAATTTTGCTCCAGTTAGGCCTTGCCATCCCTGCCTTTAGTAACGACCAGAGTCCTGTCAGTCCCAATGACCTTCTTGTTTCGGAACTCCCCCCTACCACCATACTCCTCGGCCTTGGTGAGCATCGACAGCTTATCCTGCCAAAATTAGAGCGGTTTTCGGTCAGTAACAAAGATTGTTTGTCCTATAAATTTGGAAAATTCGGCCAGAAAAAAGGTGAGCTTTGGATTTTGGCAAAGAAAACAGGATTCAGTGAAATTGTCGGGCAGGATAATAAGGGACTCACCTACAAGCTACAGGTCTACATCTTGTCCAAACGGGACCAGTTAAAACTTCAGGAAGTGGCCCAATCGGCTGAGCTGGCAGGGTGGAAAACCTCCTGGGTAGGGCATAACTTGAGCATCAATGGCAAAATCCGCAATTTCAATGACTATCTTTTGGCCCACCAAATATCAGTAAGTATAAAAGAAAGAGGTCTGCTTAATTTATCCTTTGAAGACGAGGTGGCCAAAGACATCATCGTGAGTATTTATCGTGCGCTCTTTGAGAACTGGGTGGATTATTTTCGCTGCACCTATGCCGGCATGAGCATAGAATGCAGTATCTCTGAGTCAAATCCACCCTCCGCAAGTTTACTTAAGACCTTGAGTGATAAGTATCTCGTGCAATTTCGTCCCGTCGCCGACAGTGCTTTCAAAAAGAACTATCGCGCCAAGCTACGCTTTTTCCAACTTACCCGTGCCGACGGTCAGTATTTTGATGTGGGAATGGAAAATCTCACCACAAGTTTAGGTTCATTGTTTAATCGCAATGCCTTAAAGCAGCTCATTCGACAGAATGACGTCCTACTCCAAAATGAAAATGTTGAGCTCGGACTCCTGGCAGAACCTGAAGTCACCTTTCAACTCGGAGATGAGATTGAAATCAAACTAGGCGATGAGATTCCCTATCAGACCTATAATACCGAGGAAAAAAGCACATCGCTGGAATGGAAATTCAGCGGTCTCCAGTTTCGCTTCAAGCTGCTCAAGGTCGGTGAGAAATTTCAAATGCATTATCTTGTGTCCTATAATCGCAGCAATGAGAACGGAAGCTCTGCCGGGCCGTCCTCCCTTCAGCAGTCCAAGGAAGAAGCTTCACTTTTTGTTGACTCAAAAAAACCGACTCAATTATTCCAGGTGGGTATGATCGCGCTGGATCATAAGAAGCGAGGTATTCCCGGACTATCCTCAATTCCCCTTCTGGGGCGGGCCTTTCGAGAGGAAGGCAAATCGCAGGTTTTTAAACGCGTTTCGGCCCTCTTTATGTTGGAAGAAGAGCTATGAGTCAGGAACTGACCGATTTAAAAATATGGGTATTCAAATACATCCAGGAACAAGTCGTGCGGGGTGAGCGTCCGTGTTTATCAGCACTGGATAAAAAGTTTGGAGGTCTCACCTCCGTGACTTTTAGACAATGGCTGCAGAATATTGTTTCCTTGGAATTTCTACGGCCTCTTATCTTGGCGCGCAGTAATTTTGAAATTTTGATTTTAGGGCCACAGAAGTTTTTTACCGATCAGGGTCTTGGAGTCGCACTACAATCAGGAGATACGATTCACAATGATGAGCACTTGAACACTGAGGAGCTCAATCTTTCTCTGGAACTTTGGGCCCAGGCGAGCAGCCAGGTCTGGAACTATAACCGGCCCTTCATCAGCTTTGAGTCAGAGCTTTTCGCCGAACGTTTTCGGGCAACCCTGATTCATCACTCCCTCGCTCCAGATAAAAGTCACCGTCTTTTTTTACGACGCTTGGGAGATACCCCACTCAAGGCCGAAAACATTATAGAAGCAAATTTACTACCCTTTATTCTTTCCTCCCTTCACGCCAAAAAAAATATCTTAATCACTGGGGCCACCGCCTCGGGCAAAACAACACTCATGCGTGCCCTGATTCAAGAAGTCCGCCATGAGCATCTGGTGGTCTTGGAAGACGTCGCAGAGATTGATCAGTATCCCGGTCACACCCATATGCTGGCACGTGAAAATCATGGATTAAAAGAGCTACTCTCTTACGCGCTCAGAATGCGGCCTGATCGAATCTGGCTGGGTGAAATTCGCTCTCAGGAAGTCGTGCCGCTTTTTATGGCCCTCAATACCGGACACCGTGGAATGTTGGCCACTTTGCACGCAGACTCAGGTCCTGAGGCGTTGTCACGCCTCACAATGCTTTTTCTTATCTACAGTAATCTGCGCGAGATGGGGCCGGGCCCGGTGTCTCAGCTCATTACCCAAAATATCGATTTTGTGATCCACATGGTTAATCGAAAAATTTCCCACGTCATACGCTGGATTGGAGGCGGCTCGGGTCATCGGCCTGCGTACGAAGTACTCTATGGAAAAATTGAGACTTAAAAAAGTCGTGAATGAAGGGCCGAAGCGGCCTCATCGAGACGGTCAAGGGGAATTACAAAGGAAACGTGCCGGGCACCTTGCTCAAGCACTTTCGAAGTAATCCCCATCCCCTCCAAAAAAGTATCCAGGATAAAATTACCTGAAAGCTTTCCAATAATTGAAATTACGCCAACTTTCTCTCCCAGCAAAATCCCGGGATTGTTCTGGCCAAATCTTTGCTCCAGCACCTTCAGAGTTCGGGGATGAGAAGCGAGGGCCATGCCCACGGGACTAGGCGCAGGCGTCAGTCGCCGAATCCACGTTCCCCCGCTCTCAGGGGCCAGGGTGGAAGCAACATAAATGGGAATGCCAAGCCCGCAGACCGGGGCCATGGTTTGATCAAAAAGAACCTTGGCCCCGAGTGAGGCCATCAATGTGGCATCATCATAATCCATCTCATGAATCACGTGGGCACTGGGAAGAATGCGAGGGTCCACACTAAAGATGCCCGGAACATCCGTCCAAATTTCAACACACTTGGGTTTTAAGGCGAGTCCCAAAAGGGTCGCCGTATAATCCGATCCCTCGCGCCCAAGAATGGTGGTTCTCCCCATCTCATCCATGCCAATAAAACCCTGGGTCACGGCAACCTCGTCCTTATGGTCAATATCTCCAAGTAAGCTTTCGCCCTTGGTAGAGATAATCTCCCATTTAGGTTTGGCCTCCAGAAAGTTGCTGTCAGTGCGAATAATTGTGCGAGCATCAAAATGCCGAACAGAGCGACCGGGCATGAGATGTTTCAAATAGGAGCAAAAGATTCGCGAGCTCAATCGCTCACCAATACTATAAAGCTGGGCCATAATTTCTTGCTGAGCACTTTCCATCGTGCCACGGCGAAGGCGTTCGGCCTTGGGACCTTGATTGGTCTCCTGTAAAAGTTCCTCGGCCTCCTGGTAGAGCACCTGGAGGTCGTCGATGACCGAAGCCAACGCATCGGTCTTAAAACAGGCCAGAACATCTTGTGTCAGGCGAACATGGCGTTCACGATTTTTGTCTAGAAGGACTTTAGCACCCGTGAGATCAAGCCGCGCCAGACGATACATTTCTTCCAGCTGATTGGTGGTATTGTAGGTAGCACTGATCACCACCACTTTACGCAAGGGATTCTGCGCCACGATTTTCCCACAGCGTTCCATGGCAGAAGCGTCTTTAACACTGCTTCCGCCAAACTTTGAAACGATCAGCTCCTTCATGATTCCCAACTAAGTTCGAGTAAGTTTTTTGTAGGTAAATCTTTGGGGATTAACCGCCACCTCGCCTAACCGCCGCTTTTTGTCCTCTTCATAATCCGAAAAGTTTCCGTTAAACCAAACGATTTGACTGTCGCCTTCAAAGGCAAGAATGTGGGTCGCGAGACGATCTAAAAAGTAACGATCGTGGGAGATGACCACAGCACATCCCGCATATTCCATCAGCGCCTCTTCAAGGGCACGCAAAGTATTAACATCGAGATCGTTGGTTGGTTCGTCCAACAGCAGCACGTTTCCACCATCTCTGAGCATATTCGCCAGATGCAGGCGATTTTTTTCACCGCCCGAGAGTTGGGAGGCCCGCTTCTGCTGGTCGTCGCCGGTGAAATTAAAGCGGCCGAGATAAGCACGCGCGTTCACCTCTTTGTCCCCAACCTTAATCAGCTCGGTGCCACCGGAAATTATCTCGTAAATGGTTTTGCTGTCATCCAGGGCGCGGGACTGGTCAACATAAGAAATTTTAACTGATTCGCCAATTCGGAATGTTCCCGCATCCGGTTTCTCCTGGTTCATGATCATGCGAAAGAGTGTGGTTTTACCGGCACCGTTCGGGCCGATCACACCAACAATTCCTCCCGGGGGGAGCTTGAAGGTTAAATTTTCATAGAGAAGTTTTTCTCCGTAGGCCTTGGCCACAGCGTCGGCGGCAATGACCACATCACCCAATCTTGGCCCTGAAGGAATAAAAATTTCATTGGTCTCATTTCTCTTTTCCTTACTGACCTTCAGCCGTTCCTCGTATTGACTGATTCTTGACTTGGATTTTGCCTGACGTGCCTTGGGCGAGCTGCGAATCCATTCCAGCTCCTCCTTCAAAGATTTCTGTCGTTTGGATTCTTGCTTTTCTTCAATCGCCAAACGCTCGGACTTCTGCTCAAGCCAGGAGGAATAATTACCTTTGAACGGAATACCGTGGCCGCGGTCGAGTTCCAAGATCCAGCCGGCGACATTATCCAAGAAGTATCGATCGTGAGTGACGGCGATAATTGTGCCTTTGTAATTTTGCAAATGTCGTTCCAGCCACCAAACGGTTTCCGCGTCCAAATGGTTGGTGGGCTCATCTAATAAAAGAATATCAGGTTCCTGCAGAAGGAGACGACAGAGGGCGACTCGACGGCGCTCACCACCGGAGAGGGTACTCACTTTCTGATCGCCGGTGGGACAGTTGAGGGCGGCCAAGGCCAAATCCAGGCGACTGTCTAAATCCCAGGCATTGGCGGCATCCAGCTCATCCTGCAACTTCGCCTGTCTGGCCAGGAGGGCGTCGAAGTCTGTGGCGGTTTCAAATTTGGCATTAACTTCTTCCCACTCTTTTAAAAGCGCCACCACCTTTTGGCATCCTTCCTGAACAATTTCTCTGACGGTCTTGGTGGCGTCGAGCTGAGGCTCCTGCTCTAAGTATCCGACGGTGTAGCCTTTGGATAAAATCGCCTGACCTTGGAAGTTGTCATCGGCACCGGCCAAAATTCGCAGTAGCGAACTTTTACCAGAACCGTTCAAACCCAAAACCCCAATTTTAGCGCCATAATAGTAAGAGAGATTGATCTCTTTTAAAACTTGCTTTTGGTTGTAGTACTTACTTACCCGAGACATGGTGTAAATAATTTGACGATCGGTCATAACAGTTCCTTTATCCTTAGCGAAAGTATTAAATATTTAGAGCAACAAAAATAATATAACGGCATTCTAAAGGCAATGCTTACCCGTATGGCCTAGATTAGTCCACTAAACAGCACTCCCATATGCATCAGGTGGCCTCCGAGGAAGAGTAAAACCATCAAAATGAAGTTAAGCAAAGTAATAAGTCTTTCAAATTTGTAAAAGCGTATTTCTCGAATATCATGCAGAAATCTCAGGAGGCCTTGGATTTCCGGGGCCAATGCCCCTCCCCATTCACGCCAACGCTCCAAAATATCTTCCAGTGCGCGGGCCACCTCCTTTAAATCTTCCGCTTTCGCTCGCCGCATTAGAGGGGCCACGTTGTCAGGCACTAAAGACGCCAGATTGCCTCCCGCCGAAGACAACGCGTGAAGCTTTAAAAGGCCGTGAAACCATTCGTCCACATCGGCAAAAAATCTTTTGTGGTAGATTCGAGTAATACGATCTCCTATCAGAACCCCAAAAAGCTGGCAGAGACAGATTAGCACCGGCAGAGAAATGACCTGAGCTTCAGTTTGCAGGTACGATTTCATAACCAGTGCAAAAAAAAGAGAAAATAATCCCAAGATAAAATACTGAGTTCGCGAATTTTTTAAAATGCGTTGGCAACGTTCTTCCAGTTTTAAATCCAGGGAGAGGCATTCGCGCAAAAAGGACAAATCTTGCAAGCCGCAGCCAAGCGAACGAAATGTCTGGGCCATCGAGCGGGCCATCAGATGGAAGGATTTATATGGGGGCAAATTTCTGACGGTCATTTCTAAGCGAGCAATATCAGCGACAGAGCATAATTCGAGTTCAGAAAACATAAATAAAAGTTTGCGACCATTTTTGAGTGAGATCTGCGATTCTCCTCGATTTTTTTTCACCAGGAGTTTCCAGCGAACGGCATAGCGGTCCCAAAACCGCTCAAACGGGGCCATGAAAATCATCAGGCCAAGAATAAAGGGCAGAATAAAAAAAAAGCTGATATAGATTGGCATCTCTCCCTCCATCTCAGAGCATTGACTAAGCTGTCCCAGCGTGATTAATTGGCTAATATGCCAAATCAACTTAATCCGCACCATGAGAATCCTGCGGGAATACAGATCCCGCGAATTCCCAAAAAAGTTCGTGGCGAACGAAGTCGGGAGAAAAAAATTGCCGAGCTAACTCAGCTTGCTCAAACTCTTGACCCGTACAAAGGCCCCACCAAGCAGGAAAGTAAAATCCTGAAAAAGTATGGAATCACCGAGTTTGCCGACCCGTTCTTACTCACAAACCAGGTCCTCCTTCTCCTCGAAAACGCCATTGAAAATACCTCGTATGAACTTAAAAATTCCTAACGTCACCGTTCACCCTGCTTCGCTAAAATATCTGCACCAGGGTCATCCCTGGGTAACCTTGGACTCATTTTCCAAAAAATTTCCTCCCAATCCTTTCCTCATCGCCAGAGAGGCAAAATCTTCTTTTCTGCTCCTGCATGATCCGCACCATAACAAAATCAAGGCCCGCCTATGGTCGTCGCAGACGAGTGTGCCGGTTGTGAGCGTGGAAACTTTTCATACACAACTGCTTGACCGTCTCAGGGCCGCGATCTTAAAACGCAAGGTCCTTAGGGCTTCGCACCCGCAGGTTTTCAAGCGAGATAATTTCTATCTCTTTTTTGCCGAAGCCGACTTTATCCCCGGTCTGCAGGGCCTCCTGCTTGGCGATCGTCTTATCCTACTTGATTTCACCAAGACCATCTGGGAGTCGCACCTCGACTTCATTTTTTCACAAGTGAAACAGCTCGCGACGACGATCTTGGAGCTGGAAATACGGGAGATGTTTTATCAAAAGCGCCCCGGCCCCTTTCTCACCTATCCCGACAAAACGCCCGCCCGGGCCAATCCCTTTGTCATTAAGGAATTTGATCTTCGCTATAACCTGAACTTCACCCTCGGTTCGGACCCCGGACTTTATACTGATATGAGTGCTGTGCGCTTTCACACCGCCCCCCTCTTTCCGCAGGCGCGAGTTTTAAATCTCTTTTCCTATACCGGGGCCTTTAGCCTCTTCGCCCTCGCCCATGGCGCTCGCCAGGTTACGTCGGTCGATCTCTCCCCCAAGTATATGGCGCTCCTCACTGAAAATTTGCGGCTCAATCCCCACTTAGACCCCGCCAAGCATCAGGCCCTGATCGGGCCGGTCAATGCCAAGGTGAAAGATTTAGAAGCCGCTCATGCGCTCTTTGAGGTCATCATCTGCGACCCTCCCTCGGCTTCCAGCGACGGCCATTCCCGCCATAACCATTGGAAAACTGCGGGAGAATTACTGGCCAGTCTCGACCCGCTCCTGGCCAGCGGTGGCAGTCTCGTGGTCTTTAACAATACTCACCAAATTACCCGCAAGAAATTTGAGCAGGATTTAAGGCAGATTCCGGCCCTCAAAAAATATTCCATGAAAGAATTCTACGGGCTAGATTTTGACTGTCCGCGCCTCCCACACTTCCCTGAAGGTGACTATTTAAAAGGTGTGTTGTTGAAAAAAATTCATTCTTCTTCGTAACTTCTATACAACCAGTTGGAACGATATTAGGATGCTGCAATGGTCACTGTTATCGTTTTGCTTTTTATGTTTGGTGTTTTTTTAGCCTATGCCAATGGTGCCAATGACAATTTCAAAGGCGTGGCCACACTCTTTGGCAGCAAAACCGCCTCCTATTCCAAGGCACTCACCTGGGCGTCCCTCACCACCTTCACTGGCTCCGCTCTGGCCTTATTTTTTGCCAGCAAATTAATTGTACTGTTTAAAGGGCAAGGACTGGTGCTGGAAGAAATTATCGCCTTAAAACAATTCCCCGTGGCGGTCGGCTTGGCCACCGCCACTACCGTCATGTTAGCCACCCGTTTTGGACTCCCCGTCTCCACCACTCACGCCCTGATCGGCGCTCTATTGGGTGCTGGTTTATTCGCCAATCCTGCGGGCGTGAACGGCACCAATCTGGCCAGCAAATTTTTCGCCCCTCTGATCATTGGGCCCGTCGCTTCGATCGGACTCACCATAGTTTTATATGGACTGCTAACTCATCTCCGCCAAGTTATGGGTATAAAGCTTGATACCTGCTTATGCGTGGGCAATAAAGTTGTCGCCACTGATGCTTTGACTTTTCCGAGGTTAATGGCCGAGATTGGCGACGAGACCTATTGCCGCGAAAGCTATTCTGGACAATTCCTTGGTGCCTCTGTGGGCCAGACGGTGGATGGTCTTCACTATCTGAGTGCGGGTCTAGTTTGCTTTGCACGGGGACTAAACGATACCCCAAAGATCGCCGCCATTTTAATGGTGGGGCAGCATTTCTCACTCCAGATTTCGATCATTGCTGTAACCTGCGCCATGGTTATTGGTGGCCTCTTACATTCTAAAAAAATTGCTGACACTTTAGGCAACAAGCTCACCTCGATGAATCCCGGTCAGGCCCTGAGTGCCAACCTGGTCACCTCTCTGCTGGTTCTTTGTGCCTCAAAATACGGTTTGCCCGTTTCAACGACCCACGTCTCCTGCGGTGCGATTATGGGAATCGGCACGGTTACCAAGCAAGCACGCTGGGGCATGATCGGTCAGATTCTTCTGGCCTGGGTCACGACTCTTCCCATGGGCACCCTCTTGGGTCTGGGCGCCATGGGCCTTTTCACCCTGCTTGCCTCGCACGGCATCCTCTAGTCTTTTAATCCGATTGGCGTTATTCTTTTGCCTCCTTCACTTCAATTATTGAGGCAATAAGATATGGCATCACAGAGAATGAAAGCGCTGGTCAAAAAATATAATCGCCCGGGCCTCTGGATGGACGAGGTGGAAATTCCGGTCATCGGTATCGATGATGTCCTGATTAAAATTCACAAGACCGCCATCTGCGGCACAGACATCCACATCTACAACTGGGATGAGTGGGCGCAGAAAACCATTCCCGTCCCTATGGTGGTTGGTCACGAATATGTCGGCACCATTGCCGCCGTGGGGGCCAATGTCAAAGGCTTCGAAATCGGCGAAGTGGTCAGCGGGGAAGGACATATCGTCTGCGGTCACTGCCGCAACTGCCGCGCTGGTCGCCGGCATCTGTGCATGAACACCCTCGGCGTGGGCGTCAACCGACAAGGGGCCTTTGCCGAATTCCTGTCCATCCCAGCTTCCAATGTCTGGCGCTGTGACCCCAGTATTCACCAGGACGTGCTGGCCTGCTTTGATCCCTTCGGCAATGCCGTCCACACCACGCTCTCCTATGATCTTGTAGGGGAAGATGTTCTCATTACGGGAGCCGGTCCCATCGGCATTATGGCCGTGGCCATCGCCCGCCATGCGGGTGCCCGTCACGTGGTCATTACGGACGTCAATCCCTATCGTCTGGCGCTGGCAAAAAAAATGGGAGCCACCCGCGCCGTCAACGTGAAAGAAGAAAAATTATCCGACGTGATCAGAGATTTAAAAATGACCGAAGGTTTTGATGTCGGTCTTGAAATGTCGGGCAACGTCCAGGCCTTCCAGGAGATGATCGCCCACATGGTTCACGGCGGAAAGATTGCGCTACTTGGGATTCTTCCCAACGGCACTGGCATAGACTGGGACAAGGTTGTTTTCAATAGTCTCAACATCAAAGGTATTTATGGGCGTGAGATGTTTGAAACCTGGTACCAGATGACCGTCCTCACCCAGTCAGGGCTTGATATCTCTCCTGTAATCACCCACCGTTTTCCCGTCAATGATTTTGAAAAAGGTTTTGAGCTGATGAAATCAGGTCAGTCGGGAAAAATTATTTTAAACTGGACTTAATTATGTTTACCCAAATGAAAGATTTTCTCTCGAAGGAAATCGCGGAGATTAAAGAACAAGGATTGTATAAATCCGAGCGCATTATCAATACTCCGCAAAATTCCCATATCGGTGTGGTGGGCGGAAAAGAAGTTATTAATTTGTGTGCCAATAATTACCTGGGCCTGGCGAATCATCCCGAGATCATTCAGGCGGCAAAGGCCAGCTACGACCAATGGGGCTATGGTCTTTCGTCCGTGCGATTTATCTGCGGAACTCAGGAAATTCACAAAACATTAGAGAAAAAAATCTCCGAGTTTTTGGGAACGGAAGACACCATTCTTTACTCCTCCTGCTTTGATGCCAATGGTGGTCTGTTTGAAACCATCTTAGGTGAAGAAGATGCTATTATCAGCGATGAGCTGAATCACGCCAGCATTATCGACGGCATTCGCCTGTGCAAGGCCCAACGCTTTAAATATAAAAATAATGATCCCAGCGATTTAGAAACAAAGCTCAAAGAGGCGGAGCAGGCCGGGGTGCGTTTCAAGATGATAGCCACCGATGGAGTCTTTTCCATGGATGGTTATATCGCCAACCTAAAAGCGGTGTGCGAACTGGCGCAAAAATATAAGGCCCTGGTCATGGTCGATGATTCCCACGCCGTGGGCTTCATTGGGAAAAACGGCCGTGGCACCCACGAACATTGCGGGGTGATGGGCCAGGTGGATATCATTACCGGTACGCTAGGCAAGGCCCTGGGTGGTGCCAGCGGCGGCTACACCAGCGGGCGTAAGGAAATCATTGAGAAATTACGCCAACGTTCAAGGCCCTATTTGTTTTCCAATACCGTCGCCCCCAGCATCGTCTGTGCCTCGCTCAAGGTTTTGGAACTCTTAAGTCAGCACGATGACCTGCGGGCCAAACTTCGAGATAATACCCAATTTTTCCGGGCGGAAATGACCAAGGCCGGTTTCAATATTTTAAAAGGCGAGCATCCCATCGTCCCCGTCATGTTAGGCGATGCCATGCTGGCGCAGAAGATGTCGGCGCGCTTACTGGAGCTGGGAGTCTACGTCGTGGGCTTTTACTTTCCGGTGGTGCCAAAAGGGCAGGCCCGAATCAGAACCCAGGTTTCCGCCGCCCACTCGCGCGCCGATCTGGAATTCGCCGTCGCCCAGTTTATTCAGGTCAAGCACGAATTTTCCGCAGGAGTTTAGATGTCGGAGAAATCCAAACGTCGAAATATTGCCCTGATCTCTATAGGGGCCAGCGTTTTCATTTTAATTTTGAAGTGGATCGCTTATAAGATGACCGGCTCGGCGGCCTTAAAATCCGATGCCCTTGAAAGTGTCGTCAATGTTATAGCCGGGACCTTCGCCTTGGGGGCCGTGATCTATGCCGAGCAACCGGCCGATCGCGACCATCCCTACGGTCATGGAAAAATTGAATTTTTTTCCGCCGCCTTTGAAGGCGGTCTTATTTCTCTCGCTTCAGTGCTGATTATCTACGAGGCCATTATCTCTCTCATTGCCGGACGAACCCTGCAAAATCTGGATGTTGGGTTGGCGATAAACGTTGGTGCGGGTGCCTTAAATGGCCTGCTCGGTCTGTTTCTTATTCGTCAAGGACGACTCCTGCGCTCCGAGGCCATCGAAGCTGACGGCCATCACATCATCACCGATTTTATCACCACGATTGGTATTGCGGGCGGCCTGCTCCTGGTGCGTTTCACCGGCTGGGCGTGGCCCGATCCAGTGATTGCCCTGATTGTCGGTCTTGCCCTGGCAAAGACCGGCTACACGCTGGTCAAAAAATCATCGAACGCCTTGATCGATACCCAGGACCACACGCAGCTTTCCTCGATTGTGAAGGCCATTAATGCTTGTCGCCCTTCTGATGTAATCGCCATTCATGAGCTCAGAATCATGCGCTCGGGCCGACACATTCATGTAGATATGCACATCATGGTTCCAGAATTTCTCGACATCCGTTTCGCCCATGATTTAGTCGAAGGGTTTGGCATCCGTATTATGCAAGAGGCGGGACTTGAGGGGGAAGTCCACTCTCATATCGACCCCTGTTATCGCAAGATGTGCCGAAACTGCAAGGTGGCCCCATGCCCCATCCGGCAACAGGCCTTCGAACAAGATTTTCCCATCTGTGAATCAGAGGTGGTGAAAACAGATTTTGAAATTATGGGGGAACACCAAGATCATTAATCAGAGTTTAAGGAGAATTTAAGAATGCGATTCATTCACGTTTGCCTTCTTGGGGGTATCTTGGCGGGGGCGGGTCTGGTGTATTTCATATTTTTTAGGACATCAGAGGACAGAACCTTGACCACGAAGCAAGGGGTGCCCCTGCAATATTTCAATACACCCTCTGTCTCATCGGCGAAGCAAAAGAGCAGTATGCCAACGAGTCCAAACCATGAAAGCGACCTTGAAAAAGCGGCGGCGACGAATGTCCCCCATGTCGGTGATGTGATTGATTCTCCATCTGGAGAGGCCGAGGAAGTCGTCAAGATTACAAAAGACGCCAAAGGACAGGACGTCGTATGGCTTGCACCTTCAAACCCCATCGAAGTTGAGATGCCAGCAGCTTCCAGTGAGGAAGTGAAGCGAAAAATAAATGAGGCCGACCGGTTATGGGAAAAGGAAATGGACCATCTTTTTACCCCTAATACCCCTGAGATGAGAGAGCTACGTCGTGAGTATCAAAAAATGCAGCAAGAGTTCTTGCGCAATCGTTTTCCAGAAAAACCCCAGCCAACAGAGGAGGAGAAAAACAAATCGCAAATGCTCTCTAAGGACGAAATGGATGATGATGCAAAATACATTCAGGATTATTCTGACCGCCTCCGCCACCTCTTAGGCGAGGAAATGTATAAGCAATACGAAAAAAGAAGAACGGATTTTATGAAGAAGGCCATAACGGAGGGTCGCTTCCCTATCGATTTCTAGACGGTTGGAGTCTTTTACGGAGCCACGGGAGCAGTCCCCCCATTAAAAATATCCACTTCAAATTCCCCAACCATCTCTTTGCCACTAGATCGGATGACAATAATCTTCCCTGCAACTGCCAAATGACAATGTTAGACATTTCATCGAGAATGTTGCAGGCGGCATGATCACCGTATAAGTTTAACCTATGAAAAAAATTTTAACTTCCCTCCTTCTGTTTCCCTTGATTGCCACGGCCTGGCAGTTTGATCCGTCAAAAATGCCATCAAAGGAAGAACTCAAAAAAAACCTGTCACCTCTCCAATATGAGGTCACTCAGGAAGACGGAACCGAGCGCGCCTACAAAAATGAATACTGGGATAAAAAAGAAGACGGAATCTATGTCGATATTGTTTCGGGAGAACCGCTTTTTAGCTCTCAAGACCAATATGATTCCGGCACCGGCTGGCCAAGCTTTACTAGGCCATTGGCCAAAGACAATATTGTGGAAAAGAAACAGCGCCATTTTTTTGGGACGCGTACAGAAGTGCGCAGCAAGCATGCAAATTCTCACCTCGGACATGTTTTTACCGACGGACCTCCTCCAACCGGACTGCGCTACTGCATGAATTCTGCTGCCTTGAAGTTTATCCCTAAATCGAAGCTGGCGGAACTCGGCTATGGCGAATTTTTAAAGGATTTTGTAAAATGAAGCTAATCAATTTTCAAAATCTTTCATTATCGCTTGCGACCTTGGCATTTTTTTTAACTTGTTCTGTGCCGACCGTCACCTACTCGGCGGAGAAAGAAGTCGCCGTTTTTGCTGGTGGCTGCTTTTGGTGCATGCAACCCCCTTTTGACAAGTTAAAAGACAAGGGAGTGATTTCTACTGTCGTAGGCTATTCTGGAGGAACTAAGGAAAATCCAACCTATGAAGAAACCTCTTCAGGAACCACCGGTCATCGCGAATCCATCGAGGTAACATTCGATCCGCAAAAAATTAGCTACAAGGAACTTTTAAAAGTTTTTTGGAAAAATATTGACCCTTATGATTCCCAGGGACAGTTTTGTGATAAAGGCGAGCAGTATACCAGTGCGGTGTTTTATCTTAGCGAAGCACAAAAAAATGACTTAGAGGCCTCCCTCAAGGACCTGGTGCAAGATGGAATTACAAAAGCAAAAATTGCCACCACCATGCTGCCGTTCAAAAAATTCTATCCTGCCGAGGCATACCATCAAAGCTATTATGAGAAGAACCCAATTCGCTATAAAGTCTACCGTTATCGCTGCGGACGCGATAAACGACTCAAAGAAGTTTGGGGTTCAAGCGCGCGCGAATAAGCGCTGACATGAACCTTCAACAGCGAAAGCTATTGTACCTCTTAAATATCAACCTGACCGTCCAAACCCTTCTAGCAAAACTTGGACCTTCAGAATAAAAATATGGCTGCGATTCCAGCGCATCACAGATTGTGCATTTTTCATTAGAACGAGTTCAGGTGCTCCCTTTATTCCAAGATTCACTTTTTTCAATGGTGGCCGGCCCGCTTTTTTATTATCCCAGAGTATCCTTGCAACTGGAGCACCACGTTTCCATCGGGACTTTTTAAAATAAAATGCAATCGAGGAGAAAACGTCGGGAAGTGAGCCCACAAGATCTTTCCGACCGTCACCGTCGCCATCTTGGGCATAGTAGAAAAAATTGGAGGGCATAAATTGGCATTGACCAAAAGCGCCGGCCCATGAACCTTTGAAATTATCATGAGTAATATATCCTCCCTGTAACATTCTCAAAGATGCGAGCAGTTCCTTTTCAAAAAAAGCACGCCGACGTCCTTCCCATGCCAGCGTTGCCAATGATCTGATGATATCATTCTGTCCGTTAATTTCACCATAGCGACTCTCAATTCCCCAGATCGCAACGATAATATTACGATCAACTCCATATTTATTTTCAACTTGCTCAAGCAAGACACTATGTTTTTTAAGCAGAATTTTGCCTTGCTTAATACGATCAAGGCCTCCGCTTGTACTGGGCCCGAGCCAATTCTTCATCAACTCTAAATAAGCGACATCCTTGGGAGGCCATTGATTTTCATCCTTCCTGATGATGCTTTCGTCGGCCTTGATATTTTTAAAAACGAGGTCAAGAATATTGAAGGAAATTCCATTTTTGAGAGCGCGCAGTTCAAAAGAAGCACGCCAATGATCGAAGCTTTCCTTGGTATCCTTGGCGACTGCAATAGAGATTTCAAACAAACATAGGATAATGACAAACAATATTTTACAGATCATCGCTAATACCTCTATCCTAATGTTGCCAAATTACCATCTTTTTTTATGTCTTTTCTTTTTTATACATTGTTGCAGACTTTTACCTTTGAGATCAGGATTTTCTTTTAAACATTGCTTCTTTGCCTCTTCTCTGGTCATTCTTGGAACCTTTGATTTTGTATCTCCTGCAAAAACAGGTTCCATGGCCAAAAATACAATCGTAATGAGTATTAGAATTTTCATGCTTATCTCCGTTTACGTTAAGCTCCCTGACAATAAGGAGGCATTGTTAATGGGAAGCCGGAATTCATCCTACCTAGGTTTTTATCTGATGCATTAAGTGAAGATTAAAAAAATTTTAGAAATAGTATTCTTTGCAGACCATTCAAAATGGTTTTGCTAGCATATTGTGATGAAAAATATTCTAATTTTAGAGGATGATGATAAGCTACGTGCTCATTTGCATAAAGCATTGGTATCAGAGGGATACCTTGTGACCCAAATAGCTTCCATTTCCGAACTCAGTTATTTGATCAACAATGGCCAAGGTTTTGATCTGCTTATTTTAGATCGCTTGATTGGCCAAGAAGATTCAAAGAAATTTATTCCAAACTTAAAACAAAAATGGCCTTCATCACCGATTCTCATTCTTTCGGCAATCAGCACTTCAGTTGAGCGTACTGATTTACTCGATATGGGTGTTGATGATTATGTCGGAAAGCCCTTTTCGATTAGTGAAGTTGTGGCCAGGGTGCGTGCTTTGCTACGCAGGATCACAGGGCCGGCACCTGTTCACATTGTGATCAGGAATACTGTCGTGGATATTGTCAATCGGCACGTCATTGTTGACAGCAGACCTCTTGTTTTAGCTGCTAAAGAGTTTCTCCTGCTTAAAACTATGGCCCAAACACTTGGGCGTATTTATAATAAATCAGAACTTCTTGATACTGTTTGGTCATCGTCTCCAGATGTTGAAACAAATGTGGTAGAGGTCACTATTACCAATCTACGCAAACGTTTAGCGACTCACGGCTCCGAAATTTCCATTAAAAACTCCCGTAATCTTGGCTATTGGATTGAAAACTAGATTCTTTTTTTTAATTTTCAGCGCTCTCATTGGTATCACCCTCATGGCGGTATTAGTTTATGGACGTTTTTTACGAGAGGAACGTTTAATTAACATTGATGCACAGTTAAGAAATACGGCGTCTGCGCTTCTGGATTCCGAACTTGGAACACTTCGACAGATCGACTTTGATAGAATCGAAGAAATTTTATCTGAAGAGCTGGGCGAGGACCGAATAGGAAAGCTTTTTGTAATTAGAAATCAAAAAGGGGAAATCCTTTTTGAAAGTACCTCAGCCAAATTATTGCCGGTGATGGAGATTCCTAGAGCGCCGATTTGGCTTACCTTAAGTGTCAAAGGAAAATATGTACGCATTCTCAACCTGCAACTTCCTCGCATTCCTGACCGGACCTTACAAGTGGGATTGGTGCTGGATGATCATCTGATCTATCCTCCTTATTGGTCCAGACCGAGTTATATTTTGATGGCTTTCGCTTTTGTTGTGGGAATAGTTGCAACTTTATTCTTGAGGCTAATACTTATGCATCCCATGAATGAATTATCAAAATTTGTAACAGCGACGACACAAAAACTTTCGAGTTCAAACGAAATACCGTCTCTTCCAAAAACTATTTTTCCGCACTATTTCTTTGGTAAGGTTGCTTTGAGATCAAAAGATGAGTTTCTTCTCCTTTTAGAAGGGCTCGACACTCTTATCTCAAAAATAAATAAAAACTACCAAATAACAAAAATTGGGACCTATCAAATGGCCCATGAAGTGAAAACTCCATTGACCATTCTTCGCATTGAAATTGAGGAAGCCCAATCCAAGAAGCAGATCTCGACAAATTTGGCCGATAATCTAAGAAAAGAACTTGATAAGGTTTCAGAGTTGGTTTCGGCCTTTCTAAGTTGGGCGGAATTGGAAAATTCGAACAGAGTTAAAAACCTTTATGCGAATCATATTTCTAAAATTGTTTCAGAAGTAATTACAAGACTCAGCATTAATTATCCAGGACAAATACAACTTGTGAGTAGTGAAGATTTTTTTGTCATATCAGCTCCGCAGCATTTAGAACTGATCTTGCAAAATCTGATATTAAATGCTCTCATTTATTCTGGCAGAAGAAGTCAGGTACTCATACACTTTTGGAAACATAAAATTGAGATTCAAGATCACGGCCAGGGAATTCCGCAGTCAGTTATCGATAATCTGGGAACGCCTTTTAATCGGGGACTTAGTGAGAAGGAAAAGCATAACGGCAACGGATTAGGACTGGCTTGGGTTACTTCTGTTTGTAAGCTATATAATTGGAAATTAAACATTCAAACGGGCCAGCGTGGAACAAAAGTATCCATTATTTTTCCTGAAGAAACATCTACCTAGTTCTTTTATTAAAATAATTTTATTTTAAGTTAATCGATTTATATCTGATGTACTGATAAGATTTAGGTCCTTGTTAAACTGTGAGCCGTGAGTCTGTCGTGGCTTCGCTCATAGGTCCCTTTAAACCCTGGAATATTTATTTATTCCAGGGTTTTTTTACTAGATATTGAGTTTCAATAGAAATGACCCATCACTGCGATAAATTATTTCTTTTTCTTGGTCTGAGCTTCTTCCGCTTTTTTCTGAGCTTCCTTTGCGTCCTCGGCTTCTTGTGCTGCTTTCATCTTATCCCAGACCGCTGGTCTTTTACTTTTGCTTGAAGGAGCACTACAAGAAGAACACAGTCCTACCATCAGTAAAATTATGAATGACAATCGAAATGAAGAAAACAACCTTCCCATCGTTTAGACTCCTGAGGTATTGAAGATGATTTTTCAATACTAAGCTTTCAGGTGAGAAGTTAGATTAAATCAAAATAAATTTTTTTTAATATTCTTTCTTTAGCATTATTTGTTTTCGGTTGAGCAAAATTCCTGTCTATGTCAATGAGCACGATTTGCTGTTGAACCAACCAATCTTTATAATCGTTACTCCTCTCAAAGCTTCGCAAAGGTTGGAACAATGTTTAGTGGTCGGATTATCGAATGATAGAGCTAAATCCTTTGTTTTCGTCTTGAATAGACTCCAAGAGTCTCCCGGACGCTGTGAAATTTGTGACTCTCATTGAGCGAAGTCCTTTATTAATAGCAACTGGAACAATGAGCTTTGCGGCTTCTGTGCTGACAGCAAAGGAGCCAAACTCCTCAAGGTCAACGGAGTCACCATTTTTTATGGTTTCCGTAATGTGGTACCCCATGAAAAAAAGGGCCTTTAAAAGAACCTCACGATCGAGGCCAGAATCCTTCATCATGGTTTTGAGTTGATTGTCGCTTAAGCCGTTATTATCGGACTTTGGATCGAGATATTTGCTTTGCATTTCAATCGCACCATCGGCAAGCGCAATAACTGCGGACTTCATAACCATCCCAGAACTTTGCTGAACGACATGTGTAAGCTCATGAGCGACGGATTCAGCATAAACAATCACCGTTTTTTGCAACGACTCATTGAGCGCATCGGCCAAGTCAAAAATCTTTTCTTTATCACCCTCGATCAGAGTTCTGGTGTCTAATTCCGCAAAAATATCAAAAAATGCATCAGCAAAGAATGATTGGGAAGAGAACCTTAAATTTGCAGTACCTTTAATAACATCAATTTTGTTCTTTTTTGCGATGGCCAGAGGAGCAATGACGTTGGAATTGATAAAGTTTAGCGATGTGAAATAATTAAGAGCATATAACGGATAAAGCTCTTGTGCCATTTTCTTATCTACGTCGAAGACAACATCAGAAACGCTGTTCGTAAAATCAGATAAACTCGCCTTTTTTACGGGGTCCCAACCGCGAACGGTCACTTTGGAAACGGAAAAAGAACCAAACCCGACGAGGGCCACTCGATCACCTTTTTTGAGTGACTTCGATGTTGAGCTAACAAAAGCATCAAGAGCTTTCTGGGCATTCTCCTTGGTAAGCTTAGCATCCTTAGCGATAGCGTCGACCAGCTGAACTTTATTCATGCCAAAGGCGCTGGAAATGGAAATGCAGAAACTCGAAACCAAAACCCATACTCTGAAATTCATCTTGGTTATCCTTTTTAATTTTAATTAGAAAGCAAGTTTTTAAGATGCAGGCCGAGTGCCACGAATTGTCCTAAAACTCCTTCTCTGATGGGGATAACTCCCTGTAATTATCAGGACGCAATCGATGAGCTGATCAAATTTTGGTCAGATGGGTAGTTCAGGTGTCACAATAGGAACAGACACCGCTCCTCTAGCTCCGTCTCTTAAAGAGCAAAGATTTGGTCATTTTCCGAGATGATCTGCCTGCAAAAAATAAGTGACGAATATTTCGGAAACGGAGTTAAGCTGAGCAAAATTTTCTTTTACCTTTTGTTTTTTCTTCTCTAGCATTGGGCAACACAATTTACCTATCCACAAGAAAAGGGGATTTTATGAAAAGTTTTATTTTATTGCTCTGTATGCTTATGGGTTTTGCCGTGATGGCGGAAGATCATTCTCTCTCGCTCATCAAAGGCACAAATATTGAACTCAAACTCTACGATCACGCCATTGCCGGATCGATCAAGGACTTTATTGTTTTTGGAAACAAAGATGATGAAACCGGCACCTCCGAGCTGACAATGAAAAAGCATGGTCAGGTTATCCGTACCACATTTGGTGCCTTAAGTGATGGCTTCGGTGGCACCATTTCCCACTCCACCGACGGAGTGATGGTGAGCACGGAAATTCGCCTAAAAAAAGTTGATCAGGCGCAACAGCAGATTACCTTCACGGCCGGTGGAAAAGAGTACCTGGTACAAATTGAAGCAGAAGACTTTCAAAATGATCACTTTATTAATCCCCGCTACAAGATGGAATTTGACGGGCAGAGGGTTGAGTTTAAATTGGAACACGGTGATGCCTGCTACGGTTTCTCCGCTCATCTTGTTATGATGATTTTTGGTGCTTATCTCCATAATTAGCGAACTTAGAGCTTGCAGGGGCCTTCACGGGCCCCAAAATAATCTAGACAGATATGAATTCCTTTGGTTTAAGATGACGCATGACTATAGAAAATCAATCCTTTGACGTCATTATTGTAGGATCAGGATACGGCGGACTCCTCCCCGCCTATCAGCTTACCCAGGCCGGATTCAAAGTCTTACTCATTGAACGCGGCAAAGCCTGGCAGCGAAATATGTTTCGCCATTCTTGGGCACCGGAATATTTGGGCGGCCTCTTTGATATCAGCCTCTCCACTTCCATGAAAGATATCTACCGAGGCTCCAAAATTTTTGGCGGCGGCTCGGTTATGAATGATAAGGTTCATCACCGCACACCTTCTGAGGCCTTTAGCTTTGTTGACCCGGACACCAAACGTGCGGCATGGCCCTCCAATGTCCACCGCGAGGCGCTCAATCCTTTTTACAAGCAGGTGGAAGAACTTCTCAGCATCCACCAGCTAAGCTGGGAAGAGGTCTCGCGAATTGGCGGCAACTTTGCTCGCATGTTCGCCGATGCCGGACTCTCCTGCGACCGAAATAATTTCAATGTCGGAACTGGCTGCGTCCATTGTGGTTTTTGTGAGGCCGGCTGCCAATTTCCGGGCGGAAAACTTAATCTCGTCAGCGAAGTTTTCCACCTCGCCCTCGAAACAGGAAACCTTGAGGTCAAAGTTGAAACATCGGTGAAAACAGTGGCCCCTGTCCGCAGTGGTGGTTACGAGGTTCATTGCATCAGCAGCGATAAATCTTACAAAGCTCCCGCCACCTCGACCTTCACCGCCCCCAGAGTTATCTTGGCGGCAGGCCCGATCGGTACCGTGCCACTTCTCTTCCGATCCAAGGCCCATTTACCTAAACTTTCCTCGGCCCTGGGTAAGTGGATCAGCAATAATGGGGACATGAATTTTATCTTAAGAACTCCCGACAGCTATCCCGATCATCTTGGCTTTCGCTCGGCTACTAGTACGGGCGTTATGACCTATGCCTTTTGGGATGAGCACCACATCACCATGCACCCCGGGATGGCACCGATCCCCGTTTTTGCCGGCGTGGATGCACGTCGCGAAGGCGGACTCGCCTGGGGATTGGAGCATAAACATTTTGTGAAAAAAAATGTCGTCAATCGCCTCATTCCCGTCAATGCCATGGGTGTGGTTCCAGCCGAAATAAAAATGGAAATCGATCATGATGGGAACGCCAAAATTCACCACCCGCGCACCAAAGCACTAGAGGAGCACGCCAACATTCTCTACCGCCTTATGAAAGGCGTCTGCCAGACGGTAGGCGGCGAGCTGCTTATCACAGGAATCGATGGTGAACTCTTCGACATGGGCGGAAACCATATTTTAGGTGGCGCCAGAATGAGTGAGCAAAAATCCACAGGAGTGGTCAATCCCTCGGGCGAAGTTTTCGACTATCCCGGGCTCTACGTGAGTGATGCCAGCTCCATCCCCGGAAGCCTGGGCATTAATCCCGCCCTCACAATCGGTGCCAATGCCATGAGGATTGGACACGAGTTGATTCGAAGTGTGGGAGGAAAACCATGAGCCAAAAAATCCCACGGCGCGATTTTCTCAAGTCCGGCACCGGCCTGTTTTTACTTACCGGCATGGGTGGCCTCTCCGCCCCGCTTGCAGCTTCCGAGCGGGGCAATGCCAATCCCTACAATGATAAGCTCTTTCTTGCCCTCTATGAGACAATAATCCCCGGTGCGGCCTTCGACCCTACCGGTGCCCCCGGCGCCATCGAAGCCGGGACCGTCCAGTTCTTGGCCCAGACAGAAAAAAGTAACACTCTCCCGATTCCGGTAGGGCTCATTCGCAGCTACCTGCGTATTGCCCTGAACCTCAAGGCCATGTGGCGTTACCGCAAAGGTTTCGTGCATCTCAATTTGGCCCAACGAACGGAAGTGGCCAAACGCGTGGAACGTCTCCCCGGAATTCCCTTGGTGTATCGCTTGATTCGGGCACCTTTTTATACTGCCTCAATCAACCGCGTCGGCTACGATTATCTCGGTTACCCGGGAGCAAATCGCGGATATTCTGATCACAGCTTTAAAATGGCCCTTTCTGAGTCACATAGCAGAGCGGTCGATGGAAATCTTCCCTAGCCGCAAACCTTGACGTCCAAACCACCTGGCTTTAGCATCTAAAGTTCCAATTTTAAAAAAGGATTTTGCGATGAAAATTGTTCTTGCCTTTGCTCTTATGATTCTTTCATTTTCAACTTACGCCGCTGTCGCCCTTAAGCCCGGTCTTTGGGAAATGGAAATGAGTTTGGGTGGGCCGGATGGCAAACAAGTTGACCCCATGGCCGAAATGCGCAAAGCCATGGCGGGAATGTCTCCCGAGCAGCAAAAACAAATGGCCGGCATGATGGGTAAAATGGGCAAGATGGGCATGTCTCCCGGCGGTGCAATGCGTATGTGTTACACCAAAGAAATGATGGAAAATGAAGGCAATCTCAATCAGCAAAAAGATAAAAAATGCACCAACACCGTCAGGGAAAAATCGGCCAGCAAGATAGTGATCGATTTCAAATGCGATGATGGCACATCCGGAACTTCCATTATGACGATCAAAGACTCCACTCACTATACCGCCAATGTTGATATGACAGATAAGACCGGACAAAAATCTAAAATGTCCCTCAATGGAAAATTTGTTGATAGTGATTGCGGCGACATAAAACCATTAACCGCAGCGACGACGGCACCGGTAAAACCAGTCATTCCACCAACGGCAAAACCTAAGACGACGACACCGTAAGTCTTAGACCCATTCGAAAGTTCGTTTCTCTTTATTTTTCCGAACTCCGGGTACGCGAAAGATTTGATTGTGAAAAGAAATGTAGACACCGGGGGGCAGGATTTTTAGGGCCATCAAGGCTTCGGTTACATTTTGCATAGCATCAGAGTCATCGAAGCCCAAAGGCCGCATTGCTCCAGTAAAGGCGATGGCCACCTTAAGATCAGTGAGTTCTCGCGCCAACAGCTCGGCAGTCAAAGTCATGGTATCAGTGCCGTGAATTATCAAAATAGGGTGGCCCTCAGGTGCCAAGGCCCGAACCTTGTCAAGAATTTGCTTGCGATCCTTATCATCCATGAACAGGGAATCCTTATTCATGAGCTGATGAAACAAGGGTTCAGTATATGGGAGACGCAATTTTGATAAGATGGCCATTTCAACATTGGGCGTCTTATTGGTTAACTGACCTTCCACCTCATCATAGACCTTTTCGATGGTCCCGCCTGTGGTCACAATTTGAATTTTCCTCGGTCCCACCCATCCTCCTTGTCGTGTATTCGCCCTATAAAAAAGCTTAGGTCCTAGGGTTGACGTGCGCTTATTTGCCTCCATATTGTTTAGCATATTTTTTTACGCTAGTAATTTTATCTCTTTCTTTTTCTTTGGGAGGAACTCATGACTGAACGTAAAGGCCCTATCACCGTAAAAACGGGCGACATTTTCCCCATCATCAAAAAGTGGCTGTACTCGGAACATGACATCTTTGTCCGCGAGCTGGTGGCCAATGCCACTGACGCCATCACCAAAAGAGCATCATTGGCGCGAACTAAAAACACCGAGGTGCCTGAGGGTTATATTCAGGTCAACGTCAACAAGAGTAAAAAAACAATCACCATCAGCGATAACGGTCTCGGAATGAATGAGGCCGAGGTGGAAAAATATATTGCCCAGTTGGCCTTTTCCGGTGCGGAAGAATTTATCGGCAAGATGAAGGAAGCGGGCGGCAGCGGCGACAATGACATTATTGGAAAATTCGGACTTGGTTTTTATTCCTCCTTCATGGTGGCCGAAAGAGTTATTCTTGATACGCTTTCCATGGAGCCGAACGCCAAGGCGGTCCGCTGGATTTGCGACGGAAATCCGGAATACACCTTTGCCGATTCCGACCGCACTGAAATTGGAACCTCCGTTACCCTCATAATCAATGAAGAAAATGCCGAGTTTTTAGACAGCTACAAGCTTTCTTCCACCTTGAAAAAATTCTGCGATTTCATGCCCTGTAAAATTGCCCTTCTCGATGAGGAAAGAAAAACCTACCCCTACAAGGAGGATGGTACTGAGGACAAGAGTGCCGCCCCCCTGCCGAACTTACCTGAAATTATCAATGAGACAGTACCGCTTTGGAAAAAAGATCCCAAAGAGCTGAAGGACGAAGATTACACAAAGTTCTACCAAAATCTTTACCCCATGGAGCAGGCCCCACTGTTTTGGATTCATTTAAAAATTGATCATCCTTTCACGCTAGAAGGGATTTTGTATTTCCCCAAGCTCAATCCCAATCGTCCATTCAATGAGTCCAATATCAAGCTGTACTGCAAGCAGGTTTATGTTTCCGACAGCGTGAAAAATATTATTCCGGAGTTTTTAGGACTCCTGAAGGGTTGTATCGATTCCAGCGATATCCCCCTGAACGTTTCCCGATCTTCCCTGCAAGGCGACCCCAACGTCAAAAAGATCTCCAACTACGTAGTGAAAAAGGTCGCTGAGTCCCTGAAGAAGTTGTTTAAATCCGACCGCGCCAAATTTGAGTCCATCTGGGAAGATTCCGGCCTTTTCATTAAATATGGTTGCGTGTCCGACAATCGCTTTGACGAGCAAATCCGCGATCATATTATTTTCAAGAATAGCGAAGGCAAGTACGTCACGCTGCCTGAGTATCGCGAGTCGATTCCTGAAGCTTACAAGACCAAGCTGGGTGACAAGATCGTCTATTTTGAGAAGGGCAAAAGTGACTCTTCCCTTCGCTCACAGCTACTGGCAGAAAAAATTCAAACGGTGGAGACAGAGGATCATATTGATCCCCACTTCATGCAGCACGTGGAATCTCACAAGATGGGCGACCACTCCTATAAGTTTGCCTCGGTGGATGCCGAGTTTGCCAACATCTTCGGGACCGAGGCCAGCACCGGCGATGACATGAAAATCAAAGATTTGTTCGAGGCGAATCTCAAGGAGGCCGACGCCAATTCCTTTGAAATCGTAGTGGAAAAAGTGAAGAATGCGCTTTCTCCCGCCTATTTCCGGGTGGACGAGCAGATGAAACGCTTCAGCAAGATGACGGCCCAGATGGGGAACAATGTTTTTCCTCTCAAGAAAACCCTGGTGATCAACCCCAATAATGCCTTGATTCAGAATGCTTTCAAAATTCATGAAAAAGGCGGCCGCCCCGACCTGGTTAAAAAGCTCTGTCATTTAGTCGAGGACCTGGCCTCTATTTCAAGCGAAGGGTTAAAACAAGAAGAGCGCGAGATTTTCGTCAAGCGCTCTCAGGAACTGGTTCAAGATCTGACCAGCTATGCTCTTTAAGAGGCAATGACCTGACTGGTGGTATTGCCTAAAGTATGTGAACGGCGGTCGTAGGGAATATGAATCTCGGACCGCTCTTCCAATTCTTTGCACTCGAGACAAAGCCGCGCCATGGGACGGGCCATGAGTCTACTTATGGCCATATCCTGTCCGCAGTCGTCACAGATTCCAAATGAGCCACGACTAATTTTAAACAGTGACTCATCTATTTTTTTGAGTAAAAAAGTACTCCGCCCCGCGAGCTTATAGGAAAGAGCTTCTTCCGCTCCCTGAATGGTCCAATCGACGTCATCTTTCAAGTCATCCTTTGCCGAAAGAGTCACTTCCTCACCGGTCAACTTGGCCTGCTCAATTCCAAGCAACAATTGCTCGCGCATGGTTAAGAACTTTTCTTTAAAGTGCAGAGTGAGTGAAGCGTCCATAGGTCCCCCTGAAAAATGAGCATCCTGCTGATTCTAAATCTCAAATCCTTTTGAGATTTAATTGGGAATCTTGCCCATCCTTGGGCGCTTATCCCCGTGTCCTTTCGGACTAATCGAGAGCTTCTTCCTGAAGCACCCGTCTTGAATAAACATATGTGCACGGTCTGTGCCAAGCAGGCCCCCCTCAGGAGGTACCATTCAAAAGTCCTTGTTTTTGCGTTTTTCCCACGGCCCTGGCCAGAAGAGGTCAGAAATTTATGCACGGTGGCGAACAAATCGGAGCTAAAATGCGCCCGAATTAGACTTTTCAGGCACGGGCCAAGATGGGATCAAAGTCGGCCTTGGTTACCGAGTGGCCCTGCAAGGTGGTGTCACCTACACCAGTTGCTCCTTACCATCCTTGGATAAAACGATTTCGCCCTTTTCGACTTTTTCCAATAAAATTTTTAGAACTTTTTTTTCGGCATCTTCCACAATATTTTTTGGCTGGGGTGGGCCCTGCAGAATTTCCTGAACCTCCTCCCTCATGCGCAGACTCAGCTGCGACAAGAGATGTTCTTTCAGCTCGGGGGATGATCGCCTGAGGGCGAGGCCAAGCTCTTTTAAGGAAACTGTTTTCAAAAATTCCTGCAGCATCCTGATGGTTAGGAATTTTAAATCATCTAGGGTCACCATGAGGGTCCGAACCACCTGGGCGGTTTTTGGGTCTTTGGCCTCCAACTCTCCCATGATGCGTTTGCGTGATTCCGGATCAAGCAAGGCCAGCATCCGCGCCGCCTCTTTAGGTCCACCTTGAAAAGACATAGCTTCCCCTACTGAAAGTACGAATCGGCTTTTATAAGATAATTTTGGACGTAATCTTTCACCCCTTCTTCCAGGGTATGAAGTTTCAACTTGGGTAGGATTTTTTTAATTTTCCCCATATCGGCTTCAGTGAAATATTGATACTGATCGCGAATATTGAGAGGCATGTCGATGAACTCAATTTCGGGAGTTTTATCCAGCGCCCGAAAGACCGCGGTGACTAAATCCAAAAAGCTTCGGGCCTTACCCGTTCCCATATTATAAATTCCGGAAGCTTTTTTCTTAGTATCTTCAATTAAGCTGATCATGCCGGCCGTCACATCATTCACATACACAAAATCGCGTAGCTGTTCCCCGTCCTTATAACCGGCCTTATGTGATTTAAAAAGCTTCACCTTGCCGGAGGTCTGAATTTGCCCGAAGGCCTTATGCACGATGGAGCGCATCTCTCCCTTGTGATACTCATTCGGCCCATAGACATTAAAAAATTTAACGCCGAACCATCTGGCGGGCGTACTCTTCTGGCCCAGGACCCAGTCATCGAAAATTTTCTTGGAGAAACCATAAGGGTTTAACGGGAGAAGGGCATGGGCCTTGGACTCATTGTCGGCGTATCCTTGCTCGCCATCTCCATAAGTGGCGGCAGAAGAGGCATACACAAGGGGAATGTCATACTGGGTGGCCAGGTTAAAGATATTTTTTGAGAAGGCATAATTATTGCCCATTAAAAAATCCACATCGTTTTCAGTGGTGCTGGAGCAGGCCCCCAGATGGTAGATCGCCGTGAGCTGGGAAAAGAGGTCATCACGGTCGGCCAAAAAAAGCTCATCGGCATGGATAAAATCTTCAAAGTTCACATGCCTTAAATTCTTCCATTTATCCGCCTTGCCCAGACGATCAACAATAATTAAATCCTTATGCCCGCGTCGGTTCAAATCCCGCGCCAAGACACTACCAATAAATCCCGCTCCACCAGTAACAAGGATCATTTTGACCTCCTGATCAAATAAGGATGAATGAAAAGAATCACTATCCAAGTGCCCACTTCAAAGAGCAAGACCATAGGAACCCAGACAACCATCATACTAAAGACATCGGGAGGCGAAAAGATTGCCGCAAGAAGAGAGAGAATCACATAGATGTAGCGCCGGGAGCTTTGCAGGCGCTCTTTTGTGGCAACGCCGGCAAAACTTAAAATGACGATGATGTTGGGCATCTGAAAGGCCAGTCCGAAAAAGAGCATAATTTTTACGGCCAGTGAAAGATAATCTCGCAACGAGATGTTGGCGGTAATATCACTTACACCGAACTCAAGTAACATCTGAAAGCTGAAGGGAAAGACGATGTAGTAGGCGAAATAGACTCCGCCCCAAAACAAGAGTAGACCAAAGACCAAAAACGGCCTGATCATTTTGATTTGAAAATCATTCAGCAGCGTGCGGACGGCACGCCAAATTTCATAAAACCATACGGGACTTGAGATGATGACCCCACACCAAAGCCCAAGATTCAGCTGGGCCAGGACTTTATCCAGGAGACCGACGTAAACGATCCGGCCTCCTCCCCCCAATTGCGTGATGTGAGCTTTGAGCGCCCCTCGAAGCGGGGATAAAATAATTTCGGCCAGCCCATCACTTAAGGCATAGGCCACCATAAAAGCGATCCCCACAATAATAAGGACCCGAATGAGGGCCTTTCGAAAGATCTCTAGATTTTCAATCAGACTTTTGTGGTTCAAAACCGCTCCAGAGGGTCCATAGAAAAAAATTATGTCGGATTTACTATAACTTTTTGGATTTGGGATTAAAATAAGGATATGAGGAACGATACTATGACGCACAGAGATAGCTTTCGATATTTTTGGATTCTCGGCCTACTCGGGCTCCTCGCCGCCTCTTCCTCTGTCAGCGCCGCCGGACGTGTCTCTGATCTCATTCGCTGCCTGGGCCAGGAAGAATTGGCCTTGCACAAAGAAAAGGTCACAGGCCCGCTTTATCAGCTCAATCAGGAACTCATTGTGCTTTTTGCAGGAAACAACGAGCTGATGCTTAAAGAAGGTTTCTTCGAGGAAATTTGCCATAATAAGGATTTTGGTCCCTCGGTAGCGTTACTCGAAAAATTGCTTACCAATAACTACAATGTTTTCTTACTGGATGAGAAGCTGGTTCCTCCCAGATCAAAGTTGTCTCATCATGTGATTTTAAATGAGCTCAAAGACCGCGGTCATCTCATCTTCACCAATTATCTTGCCGGCCTGCAAGGCCTGACTCCAGACCCCCATTGTCTGGAGCGGGAAATTCCTGAGCTAAAATATCTCTATCAGCGTATTAAATATCTAGAGGAAGAAATTAATGCCTCCGAACTGGTGGAGGAAAATGCCAAGATTGAAGCCGTCTTTCAAAAGTTAAAAAACTTCAAGGCCCTTCGTAAAAATTGCCATGACTTTATGACGAAAAAGAAAACGAAAGGCAAAAAAAAATCCAAACCCTAAGAGCGAAATTCCAAGGGCAACAATAACTTCTCCTTGGCCCAAGCGCCCAGCTCCGCCAGCTGGGCGGAGGAAAGCGTGCCGCGTTTTGAGCGAACGAGCACAAAAGGCGGGCGTACCAAAAGCACCTCAATACTTTTATCTGGCAATTTCTCACTCAAGAGTTCTGCCAATTCCTTCGGTGTCAAACCCTTGATCCGTAGACGTTTCCCGGAAGCATCCACCGAGGCCGTCGGGGGAAAAGGCAATAGCTTCTGCTTACCTTGCTCAAGAAAATATTTTAGCTCTTCGAGACAGCTGCCACAGGCGGCACCGGCGTTCAACTCTTCAGTGAGATGAACGAGACTGACATTAGAAAGCTCTTTTCCCCGAATAAAAGAATCGATGTCACTTTGATAAACGCCAAAGCAGCGACACACCAGTTCCTGAGGTGGCCGGCCTTTCTCTAAGGCATCAGGAAGGAGCACGCCGACAAATTTTAAGATCGCCTCCTGCAACAACTCCAACTCTAAGACAATAAAGGAATCATCTCGCCTCAGCGCCTCAGGTGAAAGTGTCATGGCGGCATCGAGACCCTGTCCGACTAGCAAATTTTGCAGGATTTCGTTTATTTTGGGAGATGACTTAACTTGAACATTTAAAATTTTTTGTTCAGAGGAAATATCCAGAAGAACTTGGATGCCATTTATTTTTCGGGATTGGCCATTAAAATAGCCGAGGGCTGTCATGCTTATTTCGGAATGGCGGTGAAGTTCACCTCTTCATCACCTCTTAAAGTTAGGATTTCGAACCCCGCCTCGGTCACCACGATAGTATGCTCAAACTGGGCCGACCATTTTCCGTCCTGGGTCACCACCGTCCAATTATCAGAGAGGACCTTGCAATCACGGGCCCCCATATTAATCATGGGCTCGATAGTAAAAGTCATGCCCGTGCGCAATTCCGGTCCGGTGCCCTTCTTACCGAAATGCAGAATTTGAGGCTCCTCGTGAAATTGCCGACCGATGCCGTGGCCACAGTATTCTTGCACCACCGTGTAATTATAGGAGTGAGCAATCTCCTCAATCCGTGCACCGATATCTCCCACATGCGAACCCGGCCGCACAGTTTTGATACCTTCGCGCAAACAGTAATAGGTAACATCAACCAGCCGCTGAACCTCGGGGCGAACCTGCCCGATGCAAAACGTCTTGTTAGTGTCTCCGTGAAAACCCTTGTAATAGGTGGTGATATCAAGATTCAAGATATCGCCTTCTTTGGCGTGCACCTTACTGTTGGGAATTCCATGACAGATAACCTCATTGAGCGAGGTGCAGATGGACTTGGGAAAACCGTGGTAG
The DNA here is from genome assembly GCA_001769855.1 of Bdellovibrionales bacterium GWA2_49_15. Classification (GTDB taxonomy): domain Bacteria; phylum Bdellovibrionota; class Bacteriovoracia; order Bacteriovoracales; family Bacteriovoracaceae; genus GWA2-49-15. The sequence goes on from MEPP01000022.1 coordinate 47,532, forward strand.
TTAAGAGGCGAAGGAGTCGCACCATGGGCCACAATATATTGGTGACACAAGTCATTTAATTCAAGGGTGCTGATACCGCTCACGACTTTGGGACGGATATACTCCAAAACTGAAGCCGCTAAAGAGCAGGTTTCCTTCATTATTTCAATTTCTCTAGACGATTTTATAGATATCATAGCTACACTGTTTCTAAACCTTTCAATGACTTACGTCAAATTATCTCACCCACAAGTCTATCATTTTTACATTTAAAGAGGCCAAAGTTTAAATTTTCTCCGCCCTAGTGTATAAATCAAGATATTTTGCAGATATCTCAGGAAAAGGGGCACAACGTGAAATTAGCTAAAACTCTATATCTCGCCGCGATTTCTTGTCTTCTTGGCCTGGCCACCGTGTCGGCCAATGAGACGACGTGGGAAAGTGGCCAGAGTTCTCCTACACTTTTCTTTTATGAGTTAAAAATGGCACTCATGGAGATGGGCTCACCCTTGCCCGAAACCCCCTCCGAATTCAGCCGTTCCTTGGTTTCCTTAGAGAACAACAAATCAGGTGAGATCGCGAAATCCAAGTTTGAGGATAATTATAATAAATTTCTAAAGTTAAATGCACTCTTTCTAAAATTAGATGATTTTACCGCTGACTACGGCAATAAAATAGTAAAGTACATCCGCGATGATCAAACCTTGACCGGTTACCACCTCCACCTTCTGAGTAAAATTTTTATCGCTTATCACCTTATGGGTTATCGCACCCAGGAGTTTGTTTTTGTTTACGGAGCAGGTCACACTCAACAGGCCGTGCAATTTGTCGACTTGGCCAACATGGCAAAAACCAAAGAAAATTTAATGTGGCTCGCCAGTGGCGCCAATATGTACGACAAGTTTTTCCGCGCGTATGACATCTATTATACGAAGGAAGCGAAGCTCCGACGCATCCTGAAGCACATTTTCAAAACCAGCGCCCATACCAAAGAGTTGGCCCAAGATCTTCAAGAGATGGTGAAAAATTCTTTAGGTAAAGAAAAGAGAAAGGAGCTACAACGTTTTGTCGGATTCTATTTACGCGAGCGTGAAAATTTGGCCAAAGTGGCAGCGACCGACGCCGAACTGAAGTCCATCATGGAGACCATCGACGGCAACCCATCACTCAACAATATTGCGAAAGGCACGAAGATTCGTCTGCGTGGTTACTCCTTGATTGACGGGCTGGCCAATCTTGGCGAGAGCATTGTCTACGGTTTAAGTAAATTTTTTGGAAATATGGCGGGCTCTATTCGCTGGCGCCGCGGTTACCTTGAAAACAACATGGCCGTCGTGGAAGAAATTAGAGGCCAGTTAAAACCCCTTGATATCCTTTTTGAAAAAACTCCCTTTGCCTTGACGGACACTTTTATTCCGGGACATTTCGGGCATGCCGCGATCTGGCTAGGCTCTGAGGAGGAGCTTAAAGAGTTGGGAATGTGGGATCATCCCTCCATCGTCCCTTATCAAGATCAAATCCGCATGGGCAAAAGTATTGTTGAGGCCTTGAGACCTGGGGTGCAGATGAACTCAGTCCGCGGTTTCTCGAATATTGATCACCTCGCTATTTTGCGAATTCCTAAAATTTTTGAAGATAAGCAGGAAATTCCTGATGTCTATACTCGCATAACGAAATACATTGGCGGTGACTATGACTTCAATTTCGATATCGCCACTACCGATCGCATCGTTTGCTCTGAGCTACCCTACCATGCCTTCGGAAAAATAAAATTCCCTACCAAGCCTCGCATGGGACGAGACACTATTGAGCCGGATCTGGTGGCCGAGGTTAACTACTATGATAATTCGCCTATTGAGTTTCGTTATTACGTTGAATCTTTTGCCAAGACCAATATCCAACGTCTGAAAGAACAAGATTTAGGCGCCCGCCTAGGTTTTGAGGTGAACAAAGAGCGTTCCACCGCAGATGACTTGAAATATGATCGCGTCAAGACAACCTGCCGAACAGTATTGCGTAAAAATACTCGTTTCGCCCACGGAAGCCGAACCACTGATAAACGCAACACCATCACGGAGCGCGTGTGTACCACCAAACGCGAGGCCATCGTTTATAAGGCACCTGACCTGTTGGCACAGGATATCAGCATTGAGTAGTCTTTGGGTCCATCGACCGGACCTCTCTGGATACTTGGCCCAGGGATATCTGAAAGCGGAGGAGTCGTTGCTCCTCGCCGCCGGAGTGACCCGCTATACCTTTGGCCCTCTGGTCCCTCAAGGGCCATCACCTGATATCATCATCACCACCAGCAATACTCGTACTGAGGATTTGCGTCTTCAAAACACGCAGCTCATCATTCATCCCAATAGTGGATATGATAATTTCAGCGTCGACTTTGTCAGAAAATTCAAAGGAAGCATCGTCTTAGGAAATGCCTTGCGCGCTCGCGCCGTGGCCGATTATATTTTACAAGGAGTGCTAAGCTACGCCCATTTCTCCACCATGCCTGGAAACTCACCCTTTCCTAAAACAACCACCTGGGATTATAAGCGCAGCTATCCCCGGCAACTATTAGAAACCAAGCAAGCTTTAGTGATCGGCCTTGGCCATATCGGAAAATTGGTCAAACAGGGACTTGAGTCTCTGGGAATCAGGGTTGCCGTTTATGATCCCTTCATCATGGAGAAAACGCCTCTTCCCTCACTGACCGACAAAGACATTGTCTGCCTGTGCGCCAGTTTAAATCCCCGTTCACACCATCTGGTAAATCAGGAATTTTTGGCCCAGCTTCCCGCCAATTGTCTTCTCATCAATGCCGCCCGCGGTGGTTTGGTGGAACTCTCATCCCTGATTCGCTGGCTGGAAGTTAACCCCTGCGCCTTTGCCTTGCTTGATGTCTTCCCTGACGAACCCTTCGCGTTTGAGATCTATCGAGAGCTGGGCAACCTGCACTGCACCTCCCATATAGCGGGTGTTTATAATCAGCTGCCGGATAACATGCTCACTTTTATCAAGAATGTGGTAGCACAGTTTATCGCAGACCCCACCAGTGCCGCCGGTTATCCCATACTGAAAGATCGCTTAAGAGAAAATTTTTTGATATAATTTTTTTCCCATGGTCACCTCACTACCAGTATTGGCGAAATCCCTCCTCTGCCCACCCGGTAACGGAGTCTTCACCATTCATACCGCCCAAGAGCGGAAAAATGAGTTGCATCAGCGGCTGTTTAAGACCAGCGCTCCGGCCGAGGTGGAAAAGGCCTGGCTGAAGTCACTCACTGCGCTCGATGGGAAACTTCCAATCCTCCTCGGTCTCGCCTCCGATTGCGGAGGCGGCATCCAACGGGGCGCCAACTGGGGACCGCTTTTTCTGAGGCTTGAGTTAATTGAGGCGCAAAGAACGTTCGGCACGCAATTTTTCGATGCCGGCGACGTCCGGGTTATTCCTCACCTGCTGCACGATCGCTACGTCTCCAAAGAAACATTGTCCTCCTGCCGCAAGGCCCTCTACGGAAGCGCTCGAAAAATACTTCCCGTCTCGCCCCTCTCCATGGCCGAGGCCTTCCTCGATGCGCTTTATCACCGCCATCCCCATGCCAAGGTTTTTGGCCTGGGCGGAGACCACTCTGTGAGCTACGCGTTCACCAAATCTTTTTTTAAAAAGCAAAAGAAACTCAAGCGCAAAACCGGCATCCTGCATTTTGATGCTCATACCGATTTGCTTGATCACCGCCTGGGGATTGATATCTGCTTTGGCTCCTGGGCCTATCATGCCCGCCAGTGGTGCGCCTCGCCCTCCGCGCTGGTGCAGGTTGGAATCCGATCCAGCGGCAAAAGCCAAGAGCACTGGGAGCGCACACTCAAGGTAAAACAATTTTGGAGCAAGGAAGTTAGAGAAGAAGGGGCCGCCAAGATTGCTCAAAAAATTATCACCCACTATAAAAAAATCGGGATTGAAGATCTATACCTCTCATTTGATATCGATGCCCTGGATAGCCGTTTTGCCGGCGCCACCGGAACACCCGAGCCGGCCGGTCTGTTTCCCCACGAGGCGGCGGTGATTATTGGAGAGGTTGCCCGCCATTTTCAAATTGCCGGAGCGGACCTGACTGAGGTCGCCCCGTTTGTCAAAAGTTCTGAGGTGATCTCCCTTGAGCCTACGACCACTCTTCTTTACGCCAAACTTATCGCCAATCTTATTCTCGAGAAGATGTCGGCATCATGGCCATAGCCGCCTTCCCTCCCATTTCCCAGGCCGATGAGCATGGGCTTCTGGCCCTGGGTGGAGATTTACAGGTTCCCTCATTACTGCTCGCCTACACTCAGGGAATTTTTCCCTGGCCTATTGATCCTGAAATGCCCATGGCCTGGTTCTCTCCAGACCCAAGAGGCATTGTGGACTTTAGTAAAGTGCATCTCTCGCGCAGCTTGATCAAGGCCTGGAAAAAAACGCCTTTCCGGGTCACCTTCAATCAGGAATTTACGAAGGTCATTCATAGCTGTGCCCAGGTTCATAGCTCGGAAGGTGCAAAGGCCACCTGGATTACCGAGGAGATCATCGACGCCTACATTGACTTATATGAGGCCGGCCATGCCTTCAGTGTTGAGACCTGGCTCGGGAAAGAGTTGGTGGGAGGACTTTATGGAGTTTCGATTGGCCATTATATTTCGGGCGAATCCATGTTCTATTTGCGACCGAATGCCAGCAAAGTCGCCATCGCCGTTTTGGCCGCCTCGCTTCTGCCTCAAAAGATCATGTGGTTGGACACCCAGATGATCACTCCCGTAACAAAGGCCATGGGGGGAGAATACATCCCAAGAAAAGAATTTAAAAAAAAGTTGAACGCCGCCCTTGAGAACACCTCGCTCATGTCCATTTTTCTGCAGCAAAAAATTAAACCGCTTTATCCACCGTTTGTTCAGGTGCAAACCCAATAAGCTCGAGCGTCCACTCACTCTCTGCGGTGGCCGGGCCGAGTCCGACGTTGGTCATCACCAAAAGTTTCTCGAGGCAGATTTCGGCGCATTTAGAACATGAGATGCAATTGAGTAAGTTAATCTTAAAACTTCGCACATGGGAGGTATCATTTTTAACCAGGTCGAGACATTGTGTGGGGCAGACGTCGACGCATTTGTGGCAAGAGAAGCATTGAATGGGCAGGGCCTTCGGTTCGCTTAAGATGGGAATTTTATTTTGGCTTAAGCCGCCAATCCTTTCATCAGTGACGGCGCAATCTTTCCTCAACTTGCCCCAGGGACCGGTGATGCCAAAGAAGCTGTGGCTCAGTAATGACTTCAAAATTCCCGGAGTAACATAATGTTTTTTTTCAAAAATCATGACTTCCCTTACCGATCCACTTCTGCAAAATTAATATTAAACGAGTAAAGGGCCCGCAGGGCCGCCTCGAAAGGTTGCTCCATGAGCACCTTCGATAAACATTGTGCCGCCATAAATCCGCCTGACAGAAAACGAAAACGCTCAATCCTAAAATCATGCATTGTTTTCAAGGCCGGATTAGGTCGAAAATAAATTTCCATCATCAACGGGCCTTCGGGACCTTCTACCATGGCGCGATGGTGGGGAATAAACTCCGGCTCCGCCATCTTTTCTGCAATCACCGTATGCAATTTTCCGTTCAGAATCTCGCCCTCGGGGACATGATCCAAAACTTGTGAAATAATTCTTAGCGATTGTCTGATCTCTTCCATGCGAATCATGGCACGATCATGAATTGTCCCCGTCACTCCCAATGGGACCTCAAAATCTATCTCTGAATAAAAATAAGGTCGAATTCGTTTCCTAAAATCAAGATTAATGCCCGAGGCACGAATATTTGGTCCCAGAACGCCGTACTGCAATCCCAGGTGATGATCGAGCGGGACCTGCTGGGTTTGGGCCAGCCAGACCTGGTTATTTTTCAGGTAAGATGCCAAAGAGGTCATGTGATTATTGAACTCATGAACAAAGTCCAGGCATTTGGTAGGAAAGGCCCGCGAGATATCTCTTTTTAAACCTCCCACAATAATAAGCTCACCAAAATAGTTCCCTTCCGATAACTCTAAAAAGATCTCCAGACATTTGGCCCGGGCCCATCTCATGACGGTTAAGGGCATAGACATCTCAAGGGTGAAAAACAGATTTTCCAGGGCGGTACAGTGGGACATGATTCGTGACATCTCTAGGATGGCCATGCGAATACCCTGGGCCCTCTCGGGAATTTGAATTTGAAAAAGAGTTTCAAAGAAATATGCGGTTAAAAAAGAACCGAAATGGGGCGCAAGGTAGGACAGGCGCTCCAGATAAAGCGCAATCTCATCCACCGATTGACCTTCAAGTTTTTTCTCCAAGGCCCGATGGGAAAAACCGATTTCCAGCGAAGCTCCTTTGATGTAGTCACCTTCAGTGTCCATCAGAATTCGCACCGGCCCATTCGGCCAAGCGATATGCGGTCCCAAAACCTGCCACCGATAAAAATTTTCCGGCCGATTTTTTTCAACCGAGCGTGGCCGAAAAAAATTATTATCAAGCTCAAATGGCCCCCACACCGGCGGGGTGGTCTGAGTCCTGAAAGGAAACACTCTCGCACCTGCAACTGTTGGGGTAAGTAAATTGGTGCGCGATTGGTCTTGGAAGCCAATCCCATACATCTCAAAGGCCTCACGCTCACACCACAAGGCATTGACAAACAACTCCGCAATACTCGGGACGTAGCGATCCGCCTGTACGCTCATGGAAATATTGATATTCCCCAGGCCGTCAATATCTAAAAAACGATACTCCAGAAAAAAATCAGCTGTCTCTTCATTATGATTTTCGCGCGCAAAAATATCCAGCAGCAGAAGATGAGGCACTTCGGTTTTTAGTTTCTGCACCAGCTTGAGCAGTCCCTTTGGATTTGTATGATAGTCGGATGTTTTAGATTGTATCCCAAACGACATAGATTACCTCTGATCCAAGCTAGCGCCACTGCACTGGCGATTTTCAATTCTGTGCTGCAGAATTCGCAGCCCCTCAATAATGGCCTGCTCAGTCGGCGGACACCCTGGCACGTAGACATCCACTGGAAAGAGATTCGAAACGCCGGCTTCAATGGCATAAGTTCTAAAAGGGCCGCCGGCCGATGCACACGCCCCCACCGCCACCACCCAGCGTGGAAAAAGCATCTGATGGTATATTTCCAAAAGATAGGGGGAGAGCTTTTTTGAAATCACGCCCCCCACAATGAGGATATCCGAGTGGGTGCCGTCCCCTTGCACGGAACATAAAACATCCTTTTCCGGAATTTTAATCTCACTCGAACGATAAAGATTTTCCATCCCATAGGAGCAGCAGGAAAATTGCACAAAGTGAGGTAAGAGATATTGAAAGTTGGACCAGTTGCGGACTCGCTCGAGAAAAGTGGTCGAGGAGAGAGTGAGGGCCGGCACAAGCTCGTGTTTGACAACCGGAAGTTTAAAAATAGTACTCACGAGCATACCTCTTAGCGAATAATGGTTTTATCATCGAACATCTTCATGTGCCGCGCGAAGTCCACCCAGGTGACCTCGTCTGGAAAAACTTTATTTTTATCCTCCGCCAGCCTCGCCTCAGACCTGGAGGTACATTGCAGACCCTTGCCTGAAACATTCACCCATGAATGGAGCTTAAGATGAGTCCCGCCATCCCCATTATCGTAATCAATATAACGAAAATGTTCCTCATTCCCCTGTTTAAGGACTGTCAGCTTGGTGATGGCAGAATCAAAAGCCACGTCCAAGGCCTCATCCTTGCAACTCCCTCGTTCCTCCAGGGGATCAAAGGTCCATGTCCCATCTGCTTTCCGCGGGTTATCCATCCAGGCCTTTTTAGCACAGCTGTAAAAATACCCCAAGCGCTCCAGCTTATAATAGATTTGCATGTAGGTGATAAACCAGTGACGGGCCTGATCATTGTTTATATTGCTGTAGTTTACCAGCTTACTGCAGGTGTAAAAACGGTCACCATAGGTCTTGTAAAAGTCGGCGAAGAATTTACTAAAGGACTGGGTCTTTTTTTCGACTTTTGTTTCAACTTCCTCTTCCTGACTAATCACATTGGTTTTTTTAAAGGTTTTGACATAGTTCGATAGCTTGTCTTGCTTCCCCTGTTCCGCGATATTTTTTCTCACGAGCAAGGAGGTATCCCAAAGATAGTCATAAAGCTTATGACAATTTTGTCTGAGAGATTTCAGCTCATCAAATTCAAAATAGTGGCCATTTTTAATGACGTAGCGAAAGGCCTTCTCGGCCTGCACCTCACCTGCAATTCGATAGGCCGGAACTCCGAGGTCTCTGCCGACCTTTCGCCCTCGGCCATTTTGGATAAAGGCCGCCACATAGGGCCAATCGATTAGGTCCTTTAGGTCTTCCAAATTTTTGACCTCGTCATACTTTGGATCGTTGGGATCGACGCCGACTAAAAGCACATGGGAGTCCCAAAGATTCCGTCCGGAACAGGGAATTTTTTTGCAATACTGATCGATCACTCCGCCCACGACTCTTGCACGGTGGCTGCGCACCGGAGCGGAAGGCAAGGTTTTATAAAAATCTTCGCGCCCAAAAATAATAATCTCCTGGGGCTGTCCCCAGGAATCCAAGAGACGAGGAATAATGCCGGTGGTGTAAGGCGGACGGTTAACTTTGCGCCCATATTTTCCCCAAACATCATTTTGGTCACAGTAAGAGTGGGTTTTATAAGATTGCCCCGAGACCAAGTCCAAACTATAGGCATGAGGGGAATCAACCGGCGTCAGGACATAAAAATTAAGCGACAATTCTTTTGGATGAGCGAACGGTGCAAGATCATAAAAAGGGTGAACAAGGTACTCACCCCCTGACGTCATGGACACAAAACGTTCTTCGACCTTAAACCAATGAGGCAGAGCTTCGATGGAGCGTAAAATTTCTTTCGAAGGTTTTGAGTCCGAGGAACAATTGCTCACAGCTACGGCAAGACAAAATAGCGCGAAGGGTGAAAGTGTTTGACAAAGAGATTTTAAATAGTTCAACATACGGGCCTTGTCATCTTTTTCTCGTTATTGCCTGGGTGGTGGAAAGGTAGACACAAGGGATTTAAAATCCCTCGGTCTGAATAAGGCCGTGCGAGTTCGACTCTCGCCCTAGGCACCAACCTTTACATCGTCCAAACGAGCTTAATTATCCCATAAAATCTGACGCTTAGAAACACTCAAGGTCAGCTACCAACATAAAGTCTTCAGCCACTTTTTTTCCCTATTTTGACGCCTCAAGCTAAATTAGGATGGAGTTAACCCTACAAGAAAATTGGTTGAAGCGGAACAGAACCCTTTCCAAACAAGACCCCAAAAACAACTCCCTTTTGCCCGGTTCCGCTTCAACCATTTTTAATTAGTTTGCCAAAGCCAAAACTCCCTCTTACAAGTTCTTATGGACGTCCTTGGTGACACAACTCAATTTTTCTTCGACCTAACCCCTGATCGCCTGCTCACCGAAATAGAAAGTGTGGGCCTGCGGCCGACGGGACGCTGTATGCCTCTCAACTCTTTAGAGAACAGAGTCATCGAAGTCGAGCTTAGCGATCCCTTGCCCACTGGGGAAAAGTCGATTGTGGTCAAATTTTATCGCCCTGGCCGCTGGCGGCGGGAAGCCATCCTGGAAGATCACGCCTTCTCGCAGCGTTCATCCGACAGTGGCATGGATGTCATTACTCCTGTGCCAATCAATAATAATACTCTGCTGACGATGCAGCAGGAGATGCTCTACTGGGCCATCTATCCCAAAGTTCGAGGTCAGCTCGTGGATGAGCCAACCATTGAGCAGTTGCAAATTTTGGGACTGAAGATTGCACAGCTGCATGAGATCGGCGCCACCTTTCAAGCAAAATTTCGCCCCAAGCTGACGGTGGACAATTACGCTCAGGCCGGTCTGGATAACTTACTGCAATTTAAATTGCTTCCTTCATCGCTCCAGGCCTCAATAAAAAAAGTAGGTGCGGAGTTAATTCGCCAAATCGCCTTGAACTATTCGAGTAGTGATTCTCAATCCTCCGTCTTTCAAACCATTCATGGCGATCTCCACTATGGCAATATTCTTTGGAATGAGGGTCGACCTTTTATTACCGACTTTGATGATATGATGGTGGGCCCTCTGGCCCAAGATATTTGGATGCTGACGAATGTCGGCAGCGAAGAGGAAGTTTCGAGACAGGCGGCCCTGCTCTCCGGCTATGAGGAATACCGGCCTTTTCCCCGTTCAACTCTGCCGTGGTGCCAATCCCTCAAGGCCATGCGCTACATGCACTATCTGGGTTGGGTGTGCAAGCGATGGGAAGATCCAATTTTTAAACAAACATTTGTGCATTATGAAAATTCCAGCTTCTGGGAAATGGTGATGATTGATTTTGAAAACATGGCGCGACAGCTTCAGAGCGTGCGTGAGTTCGATCCGTTCGGTAACTATTAGAGCTGGATGCCCAAGACGGCTTCGAGATTCGCCAGAGTTAAAGGCCCCTCTCCCTCGACTTCCATCAGATACAAGAGCCCCTTAATTTGCGTTTCATTTTCAAAGTTCGCACTCAGGCCTTTGGCCGCCATTAAGTTATCCAGCAGCACTCTTTGATCGTGTATTGTCTCACCATCCACCACGGCTTCTCTCTGGGCGATACATCCGGAGGTTTTGCGAAAGGGAAACCATGGAAGAGTGCGATCAACCGGAGGTCGCCCGGTTCCGTGCATGCGCAGATCGACGCGTCCGATATCCCGGGCCAACGTGGCCTGACGCCACCAGTTTGAGGCATGGACACTGGCGGGCAGAAGCTGCTCCACCGCTGGTTCGGGACGTCGCAGATAATTCAACTTATTTTGCACAAAATTAGTTGAGTTGGGAATCCAATTTAAAATTACCCGCCGATACTGTCCAAACAGCTCAGGGAAATTGGCTTCCGGCATGACGGAATCCAAACTCTGTACGCCCATGGGTGTTTGACCATTCCTTTGCTGTGCGGGCAAACCTTTTGAGGAAGCTGCCAGGGCCATTCCATTCCAAGAGACCCCATCGCTTCCATGATGTAATTCGCCATTGGGTTGCTTGATCAAAACGCGACAGGGATAGTCTCGGTTGGGACGGCAAAAGACGTAGACGCGAACAGCATCCACATATTCCCCTTGCTGATAGGTGTTCAGGTCCGGATTAAATTCAAAGACCGAACGAACCTCCTCATGGGTCAGCGTCGCCTTGTCGGTTGAAAATTTATACTCGCTATAAACCTGGGGAAAAACCTTCATCAGTTTAATGTATTGGTTTCCAATCACAGGGTGCTTTACTTTTTCAAAGAGACTGTAAAATAAGTAAATTTCTTCCAAATTTACTTTAGTGTTGGCGGCCTTCCTTTTTGACAAACGGGCATCAAGGGACCGAAGATAATCACTGTCAATGTAAGCCTGATCCACATATTTATGCATAAGATAAAAATAGCGCAGGCGAATTTCCGGCAAAGCATCCGATATGGGGTGCTCTAAAAAAGCAATATATTTATTCTGCGGACCTTCTTCCTCAATCAGGTCCCATAAGGCATCAATCCATGCCCGCTGGTCTTCCTTGTTCCAGATCTGCCCCATTCCATCGGGAAGATTGGTTTTAAAATTGGCAGGAGAGACAAGCTCCCACTGAATCATCTTTTTGAAATCGGTATAGGCCATAAAGTAATCCCTGGTTACGCCACTGCTTGCGCTCAAAGCAAAATTGGCGTTAAAGGAAAGCAAAAGGGCAAGAAGCAACATTATTTTTTTTGCAAGCATGGCCATCTCCCTATCAGTTATCTTTTAAATTTAATAGGGGAAGGCCAATCTTCGCCTTCCTCTAGCTCGCGAACCTCGATGATGGAAACAAACAGCTGTAAACTTTTGCCGGCGAGAGGATGATTGGCATCTAAAACCACCCCATCGTCCGTTTTCTCGACAACCGTTGCCACCACATTGCCCTTGGGCATTTCCAGCTCAAAAACCGCCCCCATTTTTAGCTCTTCAAAATTTTCAATTTCATCCTGCGGGAAGAATTTCTTCAGATTTTCCCGATAGGGTCCAAAAACCAGCTCTTGAGTCATGTTGATGTAAAATTTATCGCCTTGCTCTTTGCCCTCAAAATAACTTTCCAGCACGGGGAGAATCTGGTTTTCACCATAGACAAATGCAAAGGCGCCCGACCTATCGGCGCTATCGAGGAGAACTCCCTGGGCATCAGAGAGTTCGAAATGACATCGTACAACTTGGCCTTTCTTCATGGGCCTGGCCCCCTATCTCTTTCTTCGAATGGATTGAATCACGACAGGCGTGACCGGTACATTCTGATTCATTCCGAGAGAATGGGTGGCCACGGTTTTAATTTTATCAACCACTTCCAAACCTTGAACCACCTTACCAAAAACACAATAGCCGAACTCCTGAGGTGAGTTTCCTGAATGGTTCAAAAATGAATTGTCGATGACATTAATAAAAAATTGTGACGTGGCAGAATCCACATCCATGGTTCGGGCCATGGCGATAGTGCCGCGGGTATTGAGGACACCGTTGCCCGCCTCATTTTTAATTGCAGGGCGAGTGGGTTTTTCCTTCATGTCGGGACCCATGCCTCCGCCCTGAATCATAAAGTTATCCATAACTCGGTGAAAGATAGTTCCATCGTAAAAATTATCATCAACATACTGTAAAAAATTGGCGACCGTCAGCGGGGCCAAACCTGTATAAAGCTCCACTTCAATTTCACCTAAGTTCGTCTTGATAATCACCCTGGGATTCGGAGTTGTCGAGGCGGTGGTGGCGACAACGTTTTCAGGACTGGCACTCACCGTTCCCTCTTTGGGACTTGAGGTGGATGGATTATCTTGGCAACCACTCAAAAATAGCACATACAAGGTACTTAAAATCAAAGGTCTAACGAGAGTTAACATATATCTTGCCTCCTAAATTTTCTCAATCCTGATGGGCGCTGAGGGCCCGGGTAAATTTAGCATATTCAACTTGATTATACCAGGCCTCTCCAGCGATGGCAGATTGGAGCGCTCCAATCGCATCATGGCCCCAAAAAAGCTCCGTGCCTTGACCGTTTTCCAGGATAAAACTGGGAACTCCAAACACTCCAAATTCCTGGGCCTCTCTGATAAATCCTTTCATCATGATGGAGGTCTCCCGGGACTGGGAGCGTTCTTGAATGGCCTTGGCCAAATCCGGTGAAATCATTGAATTCAGAATTTTTGCCAAGAGTTCATCAGTCAGGGGGAGACCCTGCCCCCAGGTGGCGGAAAAAACCTTGTTCCCAAAATCTATTCGGGCCGAGTCGTCGACCAAGGACGCCATAATACGCAAAGCAGGATAAGTATCAAACGGGATTTTGGGAGGGCAGGCCAGAGGTATCTTGAGGTCCTGGGCGCGATTTAAAACAACTTTAAAAAGAAAGTCGCGCTTGGGTGGAATCTCGCCCGGCCCCTTATCCACAAATTTTTTGATGATAATTGCCATCGGGACGGGACGCAAATACACTTGCATTCCAGTGGACTGCAACCGCTCATGCTCCTGAGACAGCCACTGCCATGCCAAATAGCTATAAGGGGATAAAAAATCAAAGAAAAAATAAAGCGTTTTCATGCAAAAGCATTTTAATCAGTTTTTTTGTTCCATGACAATGTCTAAACCGAGTGTGAGAGCCCTTTTGAGAGTAGTATATTGAGGAGCGGACGGGAAAGGAGATCGAATGGAATTTATACCACTGCAAATTGCCACGATAGTGCCGGATAAAAAAATTACCTTTGATTTATATATTCATTTTAAGGGCCAGTATCTGGCCTATGCCGAAGCTGGAACCGCCATTCCTCCCGCCAAGCTGACAAAGCTGGCCCTGCAGCAGATTGCACGTTTTTACCTTCTGCGGGAGCATGAGGCCAATTATCAGGCCTTTCTCGAGGACGTCTTGAACGAAGCCATTAAAAATAGCAAAACGCAGATAGAGACGAAGGTCCAGCTGACCGAAGGAGCGGCTGCCACGGGCATAGAGGCGATGCAAAGTGAGAAGGCGACCTCTACCGCCTATAAGATTACCCAAAAGGCCGCCAAAAGTTTGCGCGAAGTGATCGAGCAAAATCCTAACACCTTAAAAAAAATATACGGTAAGCACAGTGAGACGATGACTGATGTCATTCGCCACAGTCTCAATGTCTGCGCCTTATGCACCAAATTAGGTCGCAAGATGGAACTGGAAAATGCCCTGCTGGATGCCCTGGGGACGGCGGCGCTTCTCCATGATATCGGTCTAACAAAGTTATCCACCCAGGATAAGCCTCTTTTTTTAAAGCCAAAAAAAATTTTTACGCTTGATGATCATCGAATTTACAAGACCCATGTGACTGACGCCGTAGGAATGTTAGTGAATAAACCCTATGTCACGCCGGACATTATTGAGCTTGTCAGTCATCATGACGAAAATCACGCCGGAACCGGCCCATTGAAACTTAAAAAACTCACTCTGAGCGAGTGCATACTTTCACTTTGCAATAACTATGACAAACGGGTTCTGACTCAGAAAATTTCCGCGCGCCAGGCGCTCAAGGAATTACAAATTGAAGAGCTGGGTAATTATGATCTGAAGCTACTACAGGCGTTTACCGCGGTTCTCCAAGATGAAGGTTTGCTCGACAGCTAGAAAATCACTCGAAAAGAATCCAGACGTAAGGTGGCATCATCCACGCTTTTTTCCAAATCTATGAGCTGCTTCACCAGCCATTCCCCGGGCGCACTGCCATTCTGGGGATGATCTTTTGCCAGCGATCGAAGTCGTTCGATTTCCGCAGTTATCTCAAGTTTCGCCTTGTCCTTGGCCTGCTGTCTCGCCGTCATCGTCGCAACCAAAGCATGGGCCTGGGCCTTCCCAGTCCACTGAAATAGCTTTTCCTTGCCAATTCTAGGGGCAATTTTTTTCTGCTCGCTATCGCTTTCACTGATCTTCTGATCAATCACTTCCTTGGGCCATTTGGCGGATAAATTCTCGCCTTCCATATTGATCAGAACGCGAATGGGAGTTGGCGGAAGAAAACGTTCTACCTCGAGTTCCTTAGGTGCGATGGCCTCCAGGACAAAAACACCCTCAAAGTACCCCTTGGCCATGTTTCCCTGATTCGGACGCGAAGCCAAGGCCACGCTCCCGAAATTGTGGCCCAGAAGCACGTCAATAATCCCTGTGACCATGGGATGATCCCAGGTGAGGAATTCGTAATCTTCTCTTTCCAACGCCCTGTCACGGGAATACGTCACCGTCACACCATCGGGTGGGAGACAGGGGAAATAGGGAATAAACATGTTATCGCCAGGTTTAATATAAAACGAATTTTGATTGAGGTCCTCGATATCCACGCCGAGATGATCAAAAACTTTTTCCATAAAGTTTTTTAACTCATCTCCCCCCTCTTGCTGCCGGACCTGATCCACTAGTATGGCCGCGGCCTGATGCTCAAAGCTATTTTGCTCCACCAGATAATCCCGCCCCATATCCAGAACCGCTTCCACCTCGTGTCTCACGCTCAATGTTTTATCAATGAGGGCCTGCAGCTCGGGAGAATTATCCGAAGTATATTTTTTGGGATGCTCAAATCCCTTCATGAGATGCTCTTTGACCATCTCGAAAACCTGTCGTCCGGCGCGAGCATAGTGTGTGAAGGCCTCCAGGCCTTTGTCATACCAGTGAAAAAATATTTCTTCCCAAGTTCCGGCGACGTAAGGGACATGGATGTGAATATCTTTTTTTTGCCCGATGCGATCCAAACGCCCGATTCGCTGCTCTAAAAGATCGGGGTTTCGAGGCAGATCAAAGAGGACCAGATGCTGACAGAAGGCAAAGTTACGCCCCTCACTGCCGATCTCCGTGCATAACAAAATGCGGGCACCATCCGGCTCGGCGAAATAGGCGGCCTGCCTATCGCGCGCCAGAAGAGATAAGTCAGAGTGAAACATACCCCAGTTAAGGCCAGTGGTGGAGTCTCGAAGTTTTTTATCCAAGGCCAGAACTCTTTCCTTGGAGTGACAGATCAGCAGGATTTTCTCTTCTCTATTTTGCTGTAGAAACTCAATTAGCCATAAAAGGCGGGCCTTGAAGGCCGGCCCAAGATGCTGCTCCTCCGCATAGTCCTCAATTTTCTCGCCTGTCGGAACTGCTTTGATAAATTCGAGCGGATAGGCATGCACAAATCGTTTGGGAAAAAATATAAATTCATGCGCCATTTTAACCCTTGAGTTGCGAAAATAAATTCGACCGGTGCCATGGCGATCAATAATTTTCTTGATGGCGCTGTGAACTTGCTCCTGATTTGCATAATCGATAGGACTGCCATACAGCTCATTTAAATAATCTTTGTCGGCCTGGGATAAGGGCCTGTTCCCTTGCGCGTGCTTAAGCGCCTCACCCACTTTTCCAAAATGGCGGGATTCTTCGAGGTACTGATCCAACTGATAAAAGCGCTCCGGATCAAGCAAGCGCAGGCGGGCAAAATGCCCTTCGCCTCCAAGCTGTTCGGGCGTTGCGGTCAGTAACAAAACACTGGGCGTGGCCTGGGCCAGCTGTTCAATGATCCCATACTCAAGGCTGGGGGTCTGCGGACTCCACTTTAGCTGATGGGCCTCATCCACCACCAGCACATCCCACTTGGCCTCTAAAACCATCTGTCGCGCCAACTCGGCCCCTTTTAAAAAACCCAAACCTGTTATGATCAAATTGGTATCTTTAAAAGGCTGGGTATTTTTTTCCAAATACGTTTCTTGATTGAGCACGGTAAAGCTCAGCCGAAACTTTCGAAACATTTCCACAAACCACTGGTAGGCCAGAGAATCGGGAACAACAATCAGCACCCGCTCCGCTCTTTCCGTGAGAAGAAGTTTGTGAATGATCAATCCCGCTTCAATGGTTTTACCAAGACCGACCTCATCTGCAAGAAGAATGCGGGGATGGGGCATCTGCAAGGCCTGCTCGGCGATATAGAGCTGATGGGGAATGCGCGCTACCCGGCCGCCTAAAAAACCCCGGACCGAGGAATGACTGATACGACGTTTATTCTCCAACACTTCATAGCGGAGATTAAAAAAGGAATTTGTATCGAATTTACCTATGAGAAATCGCTCCTCGGGGCGATTCATATTATTTGAGCTGGCAATCTCCGATTCGGAAATAGTACGGGTGCCTGAGACATAATTAATCAGCCCGGCGGTTTCCACTACGGAATCCACGGTCAATTTTTCGCCGTTTGCCAGGGTGATCTCCGCGCCCTTATCAAATTTGAGACGTCGTAGCGGGGCCGTGGACATTCCGTATCTTCTGGAACTCTGCGGGCCGGGAAAAAAGACGGTGATTAATTTATTCTCAATAGCGGTGACAAGACCCAGGCCCAACTCGGGTTCGGACTCACTAATATAACGTTGCCCGACGGTAAAAGGACCGGTACCAGATGACATAATTCAATCCTGAACAAAGAAGTTAAATAGGATGAGACATATGATAAAAAACAAAGACCAGGGCCAATGCCATGATGGCAAAAATGAATGCAATTTGCACACGACCTAATTTACGTTTTTCATACTTGATGACGGGAGCGACTTTGGCTTCAACCAATTTCTTTTGACGATTTTTGTCCTGCTTTTCTTGGCGTTTTTTCTTTTTCTTCTGATCCCTATCCATAACTAATCCATGTAAGTTAAAAAAAATTAATCCTAATGTAGTATGTCTGAAAAGCGCTCCCAAAAACTGCGCTTCCACAACCGTAGCACGGGGTCCTGTTCATTCAATTCCAAATCTACCGCATTCAGACCTTCAAATGGGCGCGGCCCTTGCTGAGGAATACTCAGTCCCATGCCTCGATCCATCTGACGGCGGCGATGAATTTCATCGATCATTAGGGTATTTTTGGAAACAATTTCACGCGCCCTTTGAACCGCAGATTGGGCGCGAGTTTGATTTAATTCAACCTCAAGGGACTCATTAAGAGACACCGCCTCGGCCGATTCCCATGGCTTCAAACGTTTCCCTGTTGCACTGTCTTTGCTTGTGAATTCAACGTGTTGAGGTTCCCTGCGGGGAGGAACAATTTTTTGTTTTGAAAGGACTTCGTTTAGGCCTAACGCCATGGGCTTACTCCTCAAGACAAACTAGTGGATCGAATTTGTTGAGGGTCACCCTTTTGTCGCAAAAAGTCAACCGGTGAACACGGTTTTTCTAACAAGCTATCCATGACTTCGCTTAGAATTTCTTTCATCTCCAAGGCAACAGGTGAGCTGGGTGCATGCTCAATAATTGAAAGGTTCATGGCCGAGGCCTCCTCAGAGACTGTGGTTTCGCGCAGGCCACTTTTTAAACACCCCACCAGGTTGGCGTGGTACCAGTTGCGAATATCCATACTTAATTTTTTTTGTCCCGAGTAAAGTGTGGGAATAAAAAACTGGCTAAATTGAAGCTGCATTTCCTGTCTGAACTCACCAATAAATCTCTCGAACACCTGAAAGTTTCTAAAGTTGTTTATCTTGCACTCCAAGGGAGAGAGAAGGGCATCGCAGGCCACTAGCGCATTAGTGGCCAGTCGGTTCCAGTTGGGCGAGCAATCCATCAAAACACAATCATACTTTTGCTTCAAAGGCCTTATTACTTTTTCCAGCAGCCAATACTCCCGTCGATTAACATTAAAGAGCTGATCATTAAGCGCCGCTAACTCGGGTGTTTCCGGTATGAGATGTAGATAGGGAGTCAGCGGAACCACGAGTTCCTCTATCTTTGCTCGTCCAGTAAAAAGATCATACAGGCCCGGCGTTTGTAGAGAGGCCTCGATCATCTGATCCAAGGATAAGTTCTCATCATCACTGACAACCTGGTGCCCCAGTGCGCGGGTGATATCTCCCTGCATATCCAAGCCAACCACCACCACTTTGAGTCCGTGGAGGGCCAGAGTCCGGGCGAAGTTGAGAGTCAGAGTGGTTTTTAAAACTCCACCCTTGGTGGTGAAAAAGGCCATGGACATCGGGCGCGGCCATTTTTTTAAAAAACCGAGATGTTGCCCAACCAAAGGAATGTCCTCGGCGGGATAATACTCATGGGTGAAGGGACCCTTTCGCTGGGTCAGCGGCGCTGGAACTAATTTTTGTTCAATGGCGGCCTTAAGTATCTGACTTAAATCCCCGTTCTTAAATTCAAAAAATTGGAGAACTTTTTTTAGACTCGGCCGATCAGGTTGTACCATTGGCCCTCCTCTGTGTAGTATCATCAATAAGATGTCGGCTCATATTCTATCACTCTCTGCCTTTTTCGTGTTCATGATTTTCGCGGCCGTGTGTATTTTTTTTTGGTGGAAAAAGAAACGCACACCACCGACCCAAAAACCAGTTGAAGACCTGCAAATCTTGGCCAGCGCCGAATCTCTGGAGATTCTTCATGCCCCGGCGAAGCTCCCATTGCCCGCACGGCTGAATGACCTTTCTTACAAGGAAGGCCCCACCAAATGGAAAAAGGCCATGGAAGGTATCGGAGCGAGCTTGCAAGCACAAGGTGTCGCCCATATTATTCTACTCCATGGCACTTTCGCGGGTGACGATCCCCTCGACATTTTCTCCAACACGTTTGAGCAAAAAAGTTGGCAAACAAAATGGCAAAAAATCATTCTTCCCTTTCGCCATCTCAGACACGCCTACCGCGTTCTAAAAGATCGCGTCATTGGGAACGTTGGTAACTTTACCCCGCAGTATTGCGCCACTTTAGAGCAAGGATTGCAGGCCAAGATTCAGGTCCATTGCTTTCATTGGCCGTCGGGAAATCATCATCTGGCGCGCATCCGAGGATTGATTCACCTGATTGATCTCATTTTAAGTCTCAAAGTTCAGAAAACGGAAAGGGTTTTACTGATCGGGCATTCCCACGCCGGTCAACTTTTTGCCGCCCTCTCGCAGATGAGCCAACGGCCGGCGCATTTCTGTAAAATTTTGGGGCAGGACCTGGGATTGCTGAGTGATGCGACGGAGTTTCAGCGAAAACTTGAAGGCCTCATGAATTTGAATCTTGATCTTGCCACCTGGGGCGCGGCCCCACGCTATAAATGGCATTTGCCGGCCCACTGGAGCTTAGTGCATCTGCTCAACTTTCGAAAAATTCCTCCCCGCTTTCCCAATCCTTGGAAACTTCTGACCGCCGGTTATGGCGACAGTATCTATCTCTTGGCCGGGCCGGGCTCAGATACCTGGGCCCCTTTCAGACGCGATCGCAAGCTCAATCGCCTGCTGGACTCTGTGTTTGGTGTCGGCCTTTCCTTGCATCACTGGTGGTTCTCGATTCGCACCGGCATCAAGCTGCACAATCAGGGTCGACATTTTTTTATAGATTATCATGATGCCGGAGCATCCCGTTTTTTTAAAAGTTTTCTAGGCCACGGAATTTATACTCATCCCGGTCTTATGCTGTTCAATTTTGAGATCATGGTTACGGGATTATATAAAGAAAAAAAATAAGCGGTTAAAAGGCCAGACCAATTTCAAGAAAAGGATAAACGTATCTTTCAGAGATTTTATTTTGAGTGCCGGAAAGTGGCACATCCTGATTACTGCTGGCATTCACATAATAGGACAGACGTCCGTCTATGAAGAACCAAGGACGAAAATAATAGCGATACCCACCTTTTGCCCCCACTAAATCCCCGTCCTGTCGGATCGAGCTTTGAGCAGCGTCGTGCTTAAACAGCCACCGCACCCGTACAAAACTGGCACCGACATAAACCCCTGTTGAACTTTTGCCTATAAAATCAACATCCATTCCCACGGCCTTCGAAGTTGCAGTTACGCCGGTCTCCGGTTTGTGGGTGAAGAGTGGCCGGTTCGACTTGGAGGTCATGACGGAAAAACGCACGGGGTGCAAATCTACTCCCGCATGCAGATGATAGCCATCTTCAAAAAAGGGTATGGGATCGGTGGATATGAATGCCTGCTGGTCGGCTGCGTAGCCGTAAACGGAGACAAGCCAGATTGTGACGGCCAATGATAAAAAAAATTTAAAGCTCGATAAGATTCTCATCAATTATTGGCAATAACCTCATGGATATCGCGTGGTCCTCCTACGCCATGAATCTGCCCCAAGCTTGTTTGTATTTTATTGAGGACGACGTTTAAGCGATAGATCTCACTTTTCAATTTCTCGTTATCTTCCTTCATCACGCTGATAAATTTCTCCAGCTCGCCGGCGTATTTTTGGGCCTCGGTCTGCTTTTTCTCGGCCCGTTCCAGCTCAATCTCCATGCTGTCGCAATAAGTTTTGAGCCGATCAACGTTTTCCCGTGCCTTAAACGCGGTCTCTTTGGATCGCGCACCATCTTCACGCAGCTCCGTCACATATTTTTCTAGTTCCTCGACATACACCGTCTTTTCGGCAAAATCCGAGTCCAGGCGGAGATAGCGAACTTCATACTGCTCTCTCCCCAAACGGGCCTCTTCAAAGTCCAATCTAAGTTTAACAATGAGCTTTTCCTTCAGGACAAATTCGGCTTCCATTTCAAAGAGACCTTTTCTAAGCGCCTCACATTCTTCGGATTTTTTCATCCCGTTTTCCCGTACGGTATCCAGGGAAATCTCAAGCTCTGTTATTTTCTTATGCAGGGCCGTGAGCTCAGCTTTCAGCTCGCTGTTCTCCTGCTCCTTTTCCGTGGCAATTTGCCGGCACTGCTTGGCCTCGTTACTGCACGCTGTGGCCTCGCGCGCCTGCTCATCCGCGTAAGCATTGGAAGCCGCCACAAGTTCTTTGAGCTTATGGGCATGGAGAAGGTTGGTTTCGACCTCGGCGCGATTACTTTCCATCACCTCTTCAAGTGAGCGGATCCTAAGCTGGAGCTCCACATTTTCTTCACCAATGGCCTTCATCTGCTCGGTGGCCCCGATAGATTCGGTCTTGGCCGCAACCGCGGTAGATCGGACTTCCTCCGCATATGTTCGCAGTTCTTTAATATGCCCTTCGCTGGTTTTAAGCTTGTGCTCCTGGGCCTTGTGGACCTCTTCCATTTCCAGCAGCTTTGCTTTGAGGGTCTCAATTTCTTTGTGATAATTTTCCATCTCACTATCGCGCGCATCCCAGCAGGCACGAAGCAGACTGGTCTGACCATCCTTCGTCAGAAATTTGAAAAATACGGCATTGTGAGAAACTAACTCGTCGAAATTTTTATAAACTTTGCCCACCACCTACCTCCATGCAGGTTTAATACCGGAACACCGGTATGCCGACTTGAGCACCACTGGCCGTCGGCGGAGACTAAGCTATTATACGCTTGTTTCGATCAAATAATTAAGTAAAAAATTTTTGCCGAGTACCTTTAGTCAGGTATTGCCCGAAGCCAACCTACTTGCAAATGGCCGACAGATATTGCCTCTCACGATTGGGTATGCTTCGATCGCCCGCCGCCGCCAGTTCTTCTAAGTAACGGATGTTATAACTTTTTATAGCGATGGACTTATAGTAATCCATTCTGCCGGCAACCTCGGGCGTGCTTTTCCGGGCACAATACTTTAACAGCATCGGTTTCACCTTGAGCCACTTCAACGCCCCAAAAAAAGAAGGATTAAAGGTCTCATCCATATAAGGATTGAGAAAATCTCCCATATCGATCAGATTGGCGAGACGCCAGTGTCCTTCGGCATCTTGGGTCAGGTAAGGACGATCACCGTCGCAAAAACGGCGATTCATCTGCAGCCCCTGATAATTGGCTTCCAGATCACCCCAGGAAAAAACACCGGATGGCCAAAGACCCAAATAGCTGCGCTCCAAGCTGATTCCATACCGGATGGCCTTTTGCTCAGCTTTTTCATCACTCAATCCTTTTTTCTTGGCGGCCTGAAACACATTAAAATAGCGCAGACCGGTGGAGATAAAATGGGCCAACTTATCCGAACCAAGAATCACGCCATTATAGTTGAGATTTCTTCCCATTGGAAAAAAACGGCCGACGGCGGAGTACTGATAATTATAAATACTGATGGTGAAATAATCGGGGTAACTCATGTTCGCCTGCGGGTAAAGGTCATCACCTAAATCCTCCTCAAGCCATGATTCAATTTTATGAACAATAAATCCGCGAAATTTTTTAACTGCAAAATTATGCGCTTTGGCGCAGGAAACGGCCTTCTTCTCTCCTGCCAATTCCTCCAAGGCCTTCTCAATGGTTTGATTCACATGAGTGTTGAGTTCCGAGGAAACATCTCTCAACTCACGCCCCCAAGTCATATACTGATCGGACTCCAGGGCGCGGGATACGTCAGGCAGAATCAACATAAGTAAAAGACTCGAAAATAATATATTTTTCATGCCGAACTTTTAACAAAGTAGAGACAAAACAGCACCACCACTTGAAATTTTTACAGCGCTATTGAAGAAAAAAACGGGCGACATGGGGTGAGAGATAGCGAAGCAGGTCGGAATAGACCTCCAAACCAAGCCCCACCACACCCCAAAGGGGTAAAAGCGGCCAGAGCGTGAGTCCCGATTTGAAGATTTTATAGGGTGAGAGCTGGTAGTAGTCCCAGGAATAGAAGCCTCGAACCTTCAGATAAATGTATCCTCCGATGGCCTCTGCTGCCGTTATCGTCAGGGCCCAAATTAAATAGCGCAGCGGCCAGGCCCAATTTTGGATCAGGAGATGGAGGGCCTCAAAACCAAAGAGCATGCCGAAACCGTGAATGGGAATCATATACAAGCTGACAAAGCCCTCCAAATATTTGCCCGGAACCCGACGCGGGATGGGGGCCCCCACACAGAGTTCAATGCCCTTTACGGCAAAGATGATCTCCATGGAAAAACCACAGAAGACATACAGAGTGAAACGAAAAGCGAGCTCAATCCAAGGGCCCACGGGTAACCACCCTTTGGTTATTTGTTGACTGCTGGAAATGAAGCAGGAATGCGTGATGATTCCGTGATCGAAGAATCTTTGAACCTTTCCAGAAAACTAATGGCCCCGACGCACAGAAGGCTTACAACAAAAATTTTGAGATTGACCGGAATGGCTTTAAATTTCATGCAAAAATCCTAGAGGGGAATCTTGACCGTTTGACCGGCAAAGATCTGGCCGCGGGCAATTCTGTTGGCGTCCTTTATTGTTTTGACCGGGACACCAAAACGTCGTGCGATGCCATGTAAAGTTTCGCCTTTTCTCACCTTATACAGATGCAAGCGCGGACGATTTCCCGAAGCAAGATTGCGTCCTTTCTTCGTTGGAGCTTTTTGAACAACGATGGTGTTGACGTGATAACTTTTGACCGAAATTCTTAACTTTTGTCCCGGATAAATTCTATTGCTGGCCAGGTTGTTAATATTTTTCAGGTGACTTACGGACTGTTTATAACGACGGGCCAGATTGGATAAATTATCACCGGAGCGAACAAGATGATAATATTTTTCTTCAAAATTTTCTCGCTGGACTCTGGTCGTCACTCTCATTCTCGGGATTGTATCCACCTGAGGCATGAGCACTTTTGCCTGACTGGTAGGCACCCACACCTCGTATCGATCATACTGGGGAGGAGTCATCCCACCGGTGAGATGAGGATTGTATTTTTTAATGTCCTCCACATCCATGCCGGCCCGCCTGGCCACCTCTGAAAGGGACACAGGCGATGGCACTTCCACCGCTTCCAGGTCAGGATAAATAACCATAGGAACTTTGACATCAATGCCGTACTGAGCAGGATTTTCCCCCACTAAGAGAGCGGCACGAAATTTGGGAACATAACTTCTGGTCTCCTTAGGCAACAGCCCCTTCTCATAGAGCTTCCAGAAATCGCGAGTTCCCCCACGCATTACGGCACCTAAAACTCTGTGCTCTCCACAATTGTAGGCCGCAAGCGCCAGATCCCAAGATTGAAAAACTTCATACAGCTCACGAAGATATTTGGCGGCGGCTTCAGTGGCCCGAATCGGATCGCGCCTTTCATCCACGTGGCCATTGGTCGAAAGACCATATCTCTTGCTCGTCCCTTGCATAAATTGCCATACCCCGACCGCTCTGGCGCGTGACTTGGCATGGGTCACAAAGCCGCTCTCGATCATGGCCAGATAAAAAAGTTCCTTGGGCAGACCGTTTTCTATGAGAATATTTTGCACCACTTCCTTATAGACCGATCCTCGCTCCAACATTCGCATGAAACGTTCACGATCGCGACGAGCAAAAAAATCAATCCAATCTTCCACATGGGCATTGGAGCTCACATCAATTTTCTGAATCGCCTTATCCACATCCACGGCTGCGGCCGACTCATTTTTCACCTCGGCCGGGGCAACTTCGGGAGCGTTCCCGGCATCCTGCTTTTGAATATAATTTTCTTTCACGGATAGAAAATTATTGATCACACCTGAAACACCATCGCCCACCTCCGGCTTCTGGGGTTCCGCCTTTTTAGAGTGAGCACAGGAGTACATCATCAGAAACAGAGCAAACGATAAAACTAATCTCATTGGTCAGGCCTTCTCAAATTGGTAAGCTTGATAGTATAGATTATTATAAATTCAACTAACCAGCATAAAGAAGATGGATTATATTTCCTGACAAGAATGTTTTTTTATTTTTAAGATCTGAAAACTTTTTTTTTGTTAAGTGTCTCAAGCTCCGGCCCGAAAGGTGGCCCTGCATGCGAGGCCCAGATTCCAGAATACCCATTCCCGGCTTGATCGTGATAACTATCCAAGTTATTTTGTTGGTTATTGCCATCTATGCTTATTTTCAACCTGCAAAATTAAATTTTCTGATATGAAATTCTTTGAATTCTCGGATTATACTGTAAGATGCATCACGAGGAAGTATGGCACAAGAAGCAATCCCCTATGACATGTCGGCTGCGATAATCCCGGAAAATATGCGTGACAAGGCCTGCAACGTTGAGCAGATGAAGAAAGGGGTCGAATGGCTGTCGCAAAAATTTCAGACCATCTCGGCCCAAGATCCATCCCAGGAGCAGGGGACACTACTCCTTCGAATCGGATCTTTTGAGAGGACTATCGGTGAACTGGAAAAAGCCGAAAAACACATTCAGGCAGCTCGCGAAATTTTTAGAAAGTTAGGCAATCAGGAGTTTATTCTTGCCGCCGACCTACGCTTGGCCACGACCTACTTGTATAAGGGGCAATTGGATTTATCCGAGAATCTCTACCTGGCCAGTATTAAAAAAATCCAAACCACCCAAGTCGATCGCAAAGGTCAACTACTCGAGTATGCGCTCACAAATTATGCCAAATTATTTTTTGAACGACGCCAGTATCAGGCCTGCTTAAAAAAGCTGGTCGAAGCCCTGGAGCTTAAGCTCATCAACGGCGACCCCCAGTCGATCGCCACCCATCAGAAACTCATTGATCTGGCCCAGACTGCCCAGAATACAGCAACAGAATAATTTTGCACATTTGGCTGTATCTTCAGTACAATAGAAGAGATCAATGCTTCGGCAAAGTTTCGGTGGAGGAATTGTGGTTCGCTTGATTTTCATTTTTTTAACCCTCGGCCTGCTGGCCGTGAGCTGTGGATCTTCAAAACCTCAAACAAAAAATGCCTTGCTTCCCTACTTGACCGGTGAAGAGCTGTTGGCCCTAGACAGTTTGGAAATTCGGAGCTTCCTAACTCAAACAATTTATATGGCCGGTGGGCAATATGAGATTCAAGCCACCCCTATTACCTTGCCCTTACTGGAAAAAGAGGCACGCGAACTTCAGCGCGCCCGCGGTCTCACTGAGGAAGAGTTGCGCCGAGTAATTGATCACAATCGCTTCACTTACTACGACGAGCGCTTCTGCGCGGACGTGCAAATTTCCATTGTTAAGTTTGGACAGGTGGCAGACCTGGATCAATGGAAGATGGAACTCGTCGATACCTTCGGCGAGCATTATCATCTTCGCTGGGTTGAGCCGGAAAATATCACCGGCCCGGTTGTAACCTATTTCAATGGTCTCTATGGCATGGAAAAAAAGTGGTATAACCAGGGACGAATTTGCTCAAATGTGGCCATCGATAGAACAAAAGGCTTTAAAATCGAAGCCATTCCCAGCTTTGTACAGTGGCCATTTCCCGCCACCGCAAGTCTTTCCTGGGGCATAGACGCGTCTGAAACCTACCAAGAGTATCGCGGTTACTAAAATTTACTGTCCAGATAATTATCAGTTAACGAAGCCCATACTTTCGTCTATGATGGGCCATGGATCTCAGCCTCGTTGCTAAATACGATCGCCCTATTCCTCGGTATACAAGTTACCCTCCGGTACCTTTTTGGACAGGGGCCCCAAGTCCGTCGCTCTGGGCCCAGGGTCTGGCAGAGCATTATGATCCCCTGCGAGGAGTCGACCTCTATTTGCACATTCCATTTTGCCAAGAACTCTGCAGCTATTGCGGCTGTCATCGCGTCATCACAAAAAATTTGGCCCGCCAAGATGCTTACGTTGAAGCTCTTTCAAAAGAATGGACCAGTAAAATTCAAAATGCTTTTAATGGACAACCCCCTCGCATTAACTCCATTCACTTTGGCGGTGGAACTCCCAATTTCTTAACCCCTGAAAATTTTGAAAAATTATTGAACCACCTGACTCAAGGGGGCAAGAGTGCTCACTTCATCGGAGCAGTCGAGGTGGATCCGCGCACTATCAAGGAAGAGCACCTTACAACATTTAAGAAGCTAGGACTTTCCCGAATCTCGCTGGGCATTCAGGATTTTGATGACCGCGTGCAAACCGAAATCAAAAGGATACAACCTTATCCCCTTATCGAAGCTCTGTTTAAAACTCTGCGTTCCCTGAACTTTGAATCGATCAACTTTGATCTCATTTATGGCCTCCCGGCACAAACCGAAGCGACGATCGAAGATACCTTTGCCAAAGTTCTTACCTTAGGGCCGGACCATATTGCCTTCTATAGCTATGCCCATCTTCCCACGAAATTAAAGAATCAGCTTCTGATCAAGGAGAACTTGCTCCCCAGAGGCGTGGACAAGTTCAAACTTTTTCTGCGCGCCCGCTCATTAGTGAAGGCCTCTTCCTATGTCGATATAGGTATGGACCATTTTGCCCGGCCTGGCTCCCCCCTGAGCAAGGCCTTTTTAGAGCGACGCCTGCAGCGTTCCTTCATGGGATACACCGTCCAGAAATCCAATATCCTGATCGGCCTCGGGGCCTCATCAATTTCGGCCAGCCCTGTGGCCTATGTGCAAAATGAGAAAGACGTAAAGCTCTATGAGAGCCTATGTCTACAAGGTAATCTCCCCCACACCACCGGCCATATTCTCTCGCCTCAAGACAAGGAAGCCGAAACCCTGATTCAGGATCTGATGTGCCATGGGGATGTCAGGTTATCGGAAAGCCAGAAGAGTGATATCCAAAACCATCTCAAAGAAGATCTGCAGGAATTTATCAAAGATGATCTGCTTCACTTTTCCGATGATCAAATGATCTTAACTGAAAAGGGTCGACCTTTTATGCGCAACATAGCAGCTCTCTTTGATCACCATTTGCGAGCGCGCCAAGGTGCCGCTACCGGACCTCGCTTTAGCCAGTCTATCTAGTTGATTTTACTATCGTAAATCCTTGTTTAACAATCACTCGCGAAGTGCCGAAAAGTCCATGGGGTATTAACGGGGTCAATCATTATGAAACAAATTTTTATTGTTGCCTTCGCCATGGCGTGCATCACCTTACTCTCCTGTAACAGTCAAAATCTCCCGACTCTCGCAGGTGTGAATGTAGAAACGGGGATTCCCTATTCCACGACTGATACGGTCGAGGCCATGGAAGGAACCCAGGCCGTTTACAACGGTTCCATGTCTCGCTGGCGAGATCGCACGGCGAGTCCTCCGCCTAGCACCTCGATGGAAGCTTACCCCACTGGTCGTTGCATTCGTCCCAACGCGGGCTTCGCTCCCGCCGATCTGGCACGTGAATTTATGAGCAAGTCACAGCGCTACCGGGAAAGTTTGGGGGGGCCCGGCTGTTCCTGTGTTCCCATGGGTGAAATGTGCCTTCCTAATATTTGTAACTGCTCTGAAATTTGTCCCAACGACCATGGCATCTTTCGCAATCAGGCCTCCCAGATGATGCCGACACCAGGAAATCAACTCGCCTATGGCAATTATATCGGCAGCGGTGGACCCTTTAGTACCTATCCCAATAAGGACGGATTTTGCACGGGCATGCAGCTGCAAAGAAGGAAGTTTTCTTCTATGGCGCGTTTTCGTCCTAACCTCTATAGCCGGCCTGCCATGACGGTGCCCGGCCCCGAGTACGTCAGCTATATTAAGCGGGAAATCGATCGCATGATGGCAGGACAGGAGCCCAACTTTTTAGGAGCTGCCAATCTCACCGAACTCAGACGAAAAGACCCGCAAATTGATGCATACTTTCGCGCCCAAACCGGGGCAGACGCGCTCGGTGCCATGGTCACGGGCGGCCCGGGGCCAGACCCCTTTGTAGAAAGGGTCGTCCCTCCCGTCGTGGACGGAGATAGTTATACGCCCCGCCGTGGGAGCGTTGGAGCGATTCGAGTTCACTTCGCACAACCTACCGCCACCAATATCCCGGCCTATCATGCCCAAGACACTGATATCGATCCCACCACCAATGCCGCTTATGGAAATATTCCTGTCCCAGGAACAACTGAATATGTGAACTATATGAAAAAGAAAGTGGAGCGAGTATGCCAAGGTTTTCCTGCGGTGATTCCGGGTTATGCCGATCTCTTTGCCCTAGGCGAATTTCCCGCCTATCAAGGTATTATGGGCCGCTACGCCGCGATTGATTGGCAGCATATGAACGCTCTGGACGACCGCTACGCTCCCGGCGCTCCTCCCTTTCGAGGTAATGACTGGCCCACTCGTTCTTATCAACCGATGTCGACATCCGAATCCGATACCCTTCTGGAAGGTCTTGAAGATCGCCTTCCACAGTATCCCGGGTCGGGTTCCCCATGGAATGCCAGCGGGCCTTGGCAATCTGTCTCACTGGAATTTAAGGGATCAAATGTCCCTGCGGTCGGGACCGGTTCGGGAAATGGCACTTTCTATCATTCGGTTGAAGCCTATGCCCTTTCACCCCAGCCAAACGGGGATGTGCGCGTCTGTATTGCCGACCCCAATCATGGCAATAGTTCTAGAAATAGTAGCAGCACCAGATGCACGAACTACATGACCATTCCGGCCAAGGGAAGTGGGGGGCAGCGTGCAGGCATGGCCTATAACAGTCCTGGCTTTGGCACTCGAGTGCTTGGGAAAGTGGGAATTCAGCCATCGTCTGATCACTACCAGGGACTCATGACTACGCGAATGGTGGAATATTGTCGCACCACTAATCGTGGCAAGTTTAACGTCGATGATTGTGGAGGCACGCCATGAAATATTTAATCCTTCTAACACTGCTCTCCTTTTCAACAATCCTCCCTGCTGCCAAATTTTCCGAGGCGGAGATCAACGCCCTCGTGACGAAGCCTGAGGCCCAGCTCCTGGCGTGGCTGCGGAAAGAAGGCAAAAGCCCGGCGGAGATCACCAAATATTATCTGAACGCCGCCGAGCAGGCCTATATGCTCCACCAGAATTCAGTGGCGAAAGTGCTCTATAAAAAGGCGCTCAAACGCAAGGACATTGAAAACAAGCTTGTGGCCTACTTACCCATGATTGAGATGGAAATTCAAGGCGACAAAATCAGTGATGCTAAAAAAATTTTCCAGGAAGCGGAAACCTATCTCAAAGCTAATCCCGCGCTCAATAATCAGCCGACTCAGGAACGCATGACCGTTTTCAAATTGCAGATCTCCCAGAGGCCCTCCGAGGAGGCCCTCACCCAGGGAGAGAGAGAGAGTATTCAAATGACCCATAGTACCCAAATGGTTTATAGTCATGACCTCAAGCAATACCTCATCAGCAAAAATTATGAAAAGGCCTTCAAGCTGATTGAGGGACAGGATTTTACGGAAAGTAACGTCAACAGCCAAATCCTGGCCGATGTGGTCTACACAGGGGCCAAAAAGCCCCGCGAGTCTCTCTATTGTAAAAAAGATTATGATCATTTTCCAGAGGCCCGCGATACCTCCTACTCTATGAAACTTTGTGGCGTGCTCCTGGGAATCCAATCCGGTTCAAAGATAAACGAGAAAGATTTTCGCGATTTGAAAAATTTGCTCAAATCCGATTATCCGGAGAATCTCTACCTCGAGCAGGTGGCGCGAGATTTAGCGAGCAAGAAATAAATGAAGCAGATCTTTTGTTTGGCCTTCGCTCTTCAATGTCTGGTTTTTCTTTCCTGTAAAGAGCAGCTCCCCGCCGGTCTGACGGGGATAAATCCCACTACCGGCATTCCGTATTCCACCACCGATACGGTGGAAGCTTTGGCCGGAGGCAGGTCCCAGTATGAGGGTTCCATGTCCCGTTGGCGCGATCGAGTGGCAAGTTCTCCTTCCAGTGCCGTTGAAGCCTATCCTAGCGGCCCTTGCATTCGTCCTAACGCAGGCTTCTCGGCCACCCAGCTGGCGCAAGAGTTCATGAGCAAGTCCAAGCGTTATCGCGAAAGCTTGGGAGGACGTGGCTGTCAGTGCGTTCCCATGGGCGATCTTTGTATGCCAAATATTTGCAACTGCTCCGAAATTTGTCCCAACGACCACGGAATCTTTCAGGCCCAGGCATCTCAGATGATGCCGACGGATGAAAACCAGCTCTCCTTCGTCAATAGGAACGACACCACGGCCTTTGCCGCCTATCCCAATACCGGCGGTGGATATTGCGCAGGCATGCAGCTCCAGCGAAGAAAATTTGCCTCTATGGCGCGCTTTCGGCCCAATCTCCAAAGCTCTCCCGCCTTAACCGTTCCGAGCGCTGCCTATACAAGTTATATCAAAATCCAAATTGATCGCATGATGGCAGGCCAGGACCCCAATTTTTTGGGGGCTCGAAATTTAGAAGAGCTCAGAGGCAAGGACCCGGAAATTGATCGTTACTTTAGGGAGAAAACGGGTGCGCCCGCACTGACCGACCCAGTTATCCATAGTGATGGAGAACGCTATCATCCCCCCGCAGGAAGTGTGCCCGTCACCCTCCATTTTAACGAACCAACATCCACCAATATTCCCGCTCACACGGCCCAGGACACCGACATCGACCCAAAGACCGGTACCGCATACGGACCCATCCCAATGGCCGGGACGACCGAATTTGTAAACTACCTGGCAAAAAAAGTTGAACGGGTGGCCCAGGGTTTTCCCGCCACCCTTCCAGGCTACTCAAACCTGCACTCACTTTCCCAGCACCCAACCTACAAAGAAATTATCGGACGCTACTCGGCCATTGACTGGCAGCAGGTGAATGCTCTGGACGAACGATATGGTGCCGGCACACCACCGTTCTATTCCACGGATCGGAGCACACGTTCCTTTCGCCCCATGGAAACAAGTGAGTCAGAGGCCCTACTTTCCGGTCTGGAAGACCGTCTCCCATCATATCCCGGTTCAGGTTCAGGGCCATGGAACGGGAGTGGCCCCTGGCAGTCTGTCTCACTGGAACTTCGAGGCTCTTTCAATCCCGCTCTGGGCACAGGATCGGGTAATGGCGACTTTTACCATTCGGTGGAAGCCTATGCGCTTGAGCGTTTGCCTGGTGGTGAAGTCCATGTATGCATCGGCGATCCCAATCTGTGGCCCGGGAGTAACGGTCACTGCCAGAACTACATGACTATTCCTGCCAAGGGAAGCGGTGGCCAGCGCGCCGGTATGTCATACAACAGCTCGGGCTTCGCCCCGCGAGTGCTGGGCAAGGTTGGAATTGAGCCCTCATCCGATCATTATCAGGGGCTCATGACGACGCGGATGGTGGAATACTGTCGCACCGTGAACCGTGGTAAATTTAATGTACAAGACTGCGGAGGCGCACCGTGAAGAAATTAATCATTGCTCTCTTACTCACCGGCTCGGCCGTCCTCCAGGCGGCCCAATACTCTGAAGCGGAGATCAATGCTCTCATGAGCAAATCGGAAGGGGATTTGGTGGCATGGCTTCAGCAGGAAGGAAAAAGTCACACCGAAATTACCAAATACTATCTCAATGCGGCCGAGCAGACCCATATGCTCCACCAGTATTCTGTGGCCAAGGTCCTCTATAAAAAAGCGCTCCAGCGCAAAGACCTGCAAGACAAAATGCTGGCCTATCTTCCCCTTCTCAGTATGAACGTGCAGGCCGAAAATTGGCCTGAGGCAAGCAGGCTTTATCAGGAAGCGGAAGCCTATCTCAAGGCCAATCCGAAGCTACTGACAAAAGATACCCAGGAACGCTTGACCATCTTCAAAATGCAAATTGCCAAAAAACCATCCAGCCAGCAGGAGCGAGAAAGCGTGGAATTTCCCCACAACACGCAAATGGTTTTCTGGCACGATCTCAAACAATATCTGGTCAATAAAAATTACGAACAGGCCTTTAAGATGATTGAGGGTCAGGACTACAGTGGTAAAGATATCAACCTGCAAATTCTGGCCGATATCATTTACACCGGCGCCAAAAAACCCCGTCCATCTCTCTACTGTAAAAAAGACTACGATCTCTATTCTGATTCCCATGAGTCCTCCTACTCCATGAAACTTTGTGGCGTACTACTGGGCATTCAAGCAGGGAAGAAAATCAGCGAGAAAGAATTTAGCGAACTCAAAAACTTAATTAAGTTGCGCTATCCTGAAAATCTCTACCTGGAGCAGGTGGCAAGAGATCTGGCGACGAGAAAGTAATTTCATAGGCAGGGATGAAGTTATGAAGAAAATATTTGCGGCACTCTTCGCCCTCGCCTGTCTCGCGATTCTATCCTGCAATCAGGACCTGTCGGGACTCACCGGCGTCAATCCCGTAACCGGGATTCCCTACTCCACCACCGACACTGTCGAGGCCCTCTCAGGCGGACAGGCACAGTACAGCGGTGCCATGTCACGCTGGCGTGATCGGGTGGCCAGTACGCCCAATAGCACCAGCGCTGAGACCTATCCCAGTGGACCTTCTTGCATTCGGCCCAATGCCGGTTTCACCGCCACCCAGCTGGCGCAAGAGTTTATGAGTAAGTCCAAGCGTTATCGTGAAAGTCTGGGCGGTCACGGCTGCCAATGCATTCCCATGGGCGAACTGTGTCTTCCCAATATCTGCAACTGTTCAGAAATTTGCCCCAATGACCATGGTATTTTCCAATCCCAGGCCTCACAGATTATGCCAACGGCGGAAAATCAGCTGGCCTTCACCAACGATGGAAACTCCACGGCCTATGCCAAGTATCCCAATAAGGAAGGCTTCTGTTCAGGTCTCCAGCTGCAGCGACGAAAATTTTCCTCGCTGGCCCGTTTCCGACCCACTCTCCATAGTTATCCTGCCATGACGGTTCCGAGTCCCACCTATGTTCGGTACATAAAAACGCAAATTGATCGCATGCTGATGGGCCAGAATCCCAATTTTTTAGGTGCTAGAAATTTGCGAGACCTGCGACGAAAGGACCCGGAAATTGATCGCTATTTTAAAGAAAAAACCGGCGATCCTGACCTGGGATCAGCGGAAAGTGATGCCATTGCCACCCCATCCGGTGACGGCACCAGCTATCGCCCGAGTAACTGGGCCAGCCCCACGGTTTCTCTCCATTTCGAGCAACCAGGTCTGACCAATATCCCGGCCCTCACCGCCCAGGACCCCGAAATCGATCCCGCCACCGGAGCGGCCTATGGGGCCATTCCTGAAGAAGGAACACCACAATTTGTGAGCTATCTTGCCAAGAAAGTTGAGCGAGTGGCCCAGGGATTTCCCGCCACTCTTCCGGGCTATAGCAATCTCAAGACTCTGTCATCTCACCCGACTTACAAGGAGATTATCGGTCGCTATTCCGCCATCGATTGGCAGCAGGTTAATGCCCTTGATACCCAATATGCCAACGGTGCCCCTCCCTTCTACTCAGACGACTGGCCAACGCGGGCCTATCAGCCGATGAACACGGGCGAAGCCGATAGCTTGCTGGATGGTCTCGAGGATCGTCTCCCGGCCTTTCCTGGGTCGGGTACAGGCCCTTGGAACGCCAATGGTCCATGGCAAGGAGTCTCGCTCAAAATTAGAGGTGCGCTCAATCCTGCCCAAGGGACAGGCTCCGGCAACTCCTCCTACAATCACGCCGTAGAGGCCTATGCCCTCCAACGCCTACCGAGCGGAGAGGTGAATGTCTGCATTGCCGATCCCAACTTGAATTTAAACCATGGCGACAATGAAAACTGTAATAACCACATCACGATTCCGGCCAAGGGCGCGAATGGTCAACGGGGTCCACTCTCCTACAATAGTACCGATTTCAGCCCGCGCATTCTTGGGCAGGTTGGCATCAATCCCTCTTCTGATCGATATCAGGGAGTCATGACCACGCGAATGGTGGAATACTGTCGCACCATTAATCGCGGCAAATTTAATGTTCAAGATTGTAGCGGCAGTCCTTAGCAAGTTAGATAATTGTTACTCGTGATTTGACTCAATTTCACTTTGGGGGCAGACTAGGTGCCTTAAAGGACGTCGTATGCCCATTCGCCTGCTCTTTCTGACTCTCATCCTGACAACTTTCAGCTTAAGTGGCTGCTTGCCCGATAACCGTGACCACTCCAAGTGTGCCCCGACTCAAACGGGAGAGAACGAAGGTGAAGGATTGGCCAGCATGGAAACCGACCGATCGGAAGTTCCCATCCAGATTTATTATACAATTCACAAGAACATGGCCCTGGCCGAAGGCGATATCGCCCTAGGTACCAAAGAAGAATTTAAAAATAAGGCGGTGGGAGTTCTTGGGCGCAAGTGGAAAGATAATATTGTGAATTTCAAAATTAATCCGAAACTCGACAAGAAAGACCGAGTTTATGATGCCATCGTCGAGTGGCGCAAGGCCCTTGGAGATCTTGTCCAATTTGTTGAAGTTGAAAATGCCGCCAATTATATCGAGTTTGTGACGGCCGATGGCTGCTGGTCTTTTATCGGAATGACGGGAGGCCGGCAAGAAATTGGCCTGGCCAAAAATTGCGATCGAGGATCTGTGGTGCACGAGGTTGGTCATGCACTTGGCCTCTGGCACGAACAAACACGTCATGATCGTGACAGCTTTGTTGATATTAAGTGGTGTAACATCGAGGAAAAGCATCGCCATAATTTTATGAAGGTTGGCAATAACTCTCTTGATTTTGGAACCTACGATTACAAATCAGTCATGCATTATCCACGCGGGGCCTTTAGCACCAATCACCATGTGACCCTGCAATCTAAAACAGATCAGGAAGTTCCTCTGACGAGTACCAATCATCCTTCTCAGGTTGATATTCTGGCCATTCGTTGCCTGCACTCGGATCAGTCCGCCTGTGCCCTACTTAAAGAGTAAATCTTTCACACCCCTTTTCAACCAGGTGATTCCTTTGGTACACCCCCAAGGATGGTGTAATGTCATTTATCAAAGGGTGCGATATGCGTGCGAATCTACGATGGTTGTTCTTGATCTTGATGCTCCTGACATCGGTATCTACTCAGGCCAAAACGTACCGCCAGCCCCTTGATCAAGTTGAGATTCCCCTTATCCACCACGACAACCTTTTAAAACGCCATGACGATAAAATACTCATTCTTCGTTGCGCCGATACGCAGCCGGCCGTCCTTTCGAGCTGCCCCATCTATCAGGTGGTCCAGCAAACGGAAGCCAACGCCAAAAAAACGGAAATCGTTCTAGGCCAATTTGATAAAATCTATTTTGCCGATTTTTTGGCCCACTTAGGCGGTGCCTATAATCCCAATTTCAGAGTTGGCCCATTGGCCATTTTAACGATCTATGGTTTTCTGGGAGGGGGATTTTACGGTGGTCTTCCCGGCGCTATCGCCGGCGGTGTTGCCGGCTTCACACTGGATCTGATTAAGTTCCCTATTGCGCTTGCCTACACCCTCAGCTCTTATACCCATCGACAAC
This sequence comes from Bdellovibrionales bacterium GWA2_49_15, assembly GCA_001769855.1. Taxonomy (GTDB): domain Bacteria; phylum Bdellovibrionota; class Bacteriovoracia; order Bacteriovoracales; family Bacteriovoracaceae; genus GWA2-49-15. The sequence goes on from MEPP01000022.1 coordinate 84,491, forward strand.
TTCAGCAAGAGCGCCTCCTGGTGCGCCTCAATGACCTACAATTCAACCGACCCTATCGGGCCACGCGAATTCTTGCACGCAAACATTTCATGCTAATTGTAAATTCCGTTACAGAATACCTGGATCATTTTCGCGTTCATGAGTGAGTGGTAAACCATCCCGCCTGGATCATATGGGCACCCGTGGCACGGGCCGACTTTAATCCCGTGGGCGAATCCTCAAAAATCAAGGTTTCATTGGGACGAACGCCAAGCTTCTGCATGGCCTGGACATAAGGCATAGGGTCGGGCTTTGAGCGGGTGCAATCATCACGGGAGATTGTAACCTGGAAAAAATCAACCAGCTTGGCCTGTTTTAAGTAGGAAAGAATAGTGTGTCGCTCACTGGCCGAAACCAGTCCGACCTTAAGGGCCCCGGCATCAACCGCTTTTCTGATTTGCTTCAGGAGTAGTTCCATGGGGGCCACAAGTAAATCTTTGGGCCCCAAAGCATTCACGGTTTTGTAGAGAAACGACTTCTTCAAATCGAGAAACTGATCTAAGGAGACGCTTCCCCCCAGCCATTTATTTTTTACTAAATCATCGAAGACATGGGGATCGGGCTTCCCGATATATTGCTGTCTAATTTCTTCTGCCGATAATCGCAGGATTTCGCCCTGGCCCAGCGCCTTAAAGGTGTGATGCAAAGCTACTGCATGCTGCCCCTCTGAATCAAAGAGAGTTCCATCCATATCAAACAATAGCGCTTGGGTATTGGGATAGGAGGCATAAATCTGCTCAAGGGTTGGAATCTCATCCAACTTCATTCTTTTAACCATTGTTAATAAAATACCTCGGCCCAGTGGGCTTGGCAAAGTCATTGAACATTCCCAGCGAAAGGGTCTACCATTGTACTCTTTCAAGGAGTAGCGATGGAACTCACAGTTATCTGGGCCACAAAAATTTTTCTGGCCTTTCTTTTTACTCGAACTCTTGTTCAAGCTTATTTAGACCTCCGTCATCAGCGCCATATTTGGATAAACCGAAAACAGGTCCCTGCTCCTTTTGATCGAAGTGGCGGCATTGGTCTCGAGGATCATCAAAAGGCCGTGACCTATTCAATGGAAAAGATAAAAACGGGAAAAGTTTTTCGCACGGTTCATCTTCTCATCCTCCTGGCCTGGACCCTTGCCGGCGGCCTTGAGCTGTTCACTCAGTGGGCGGCCAAAGCGAATGATTTATTTCCCTCACTGGCTTCGCCCATTTTGGAAGGTTTGTGTCTGTTTATTTTATTTTCCCTGGTGGAACTCCTTTTAAATCTTCCTGAATCGATCTATTACACCTTTGTCATTGAGGCCAAGTTTGGCTTTAACCGAACCACGCCCAAAATTTTTGTCATCGATCTTTTTAAGGGTCTCGCTGTGAGCGCTGTTATCGGTCTGCCTTTTGCCAGCTTGCTTCTCTGGCTTATGATGACCTTTGTGGGGAGCTGGTGGTGGATTGGATTTATCTGCACCACACTTTTTCAAGTTCTTCTTATTTGGGCCTATCCCACGCTCATCGCTCCCCTATTTAATAAGTTCACCCCTCTTGAGGAGGGAGAGACAAAAGCGCAAATTGAAGATTTGCTTGAGAAGACCAAGCTCCCCTTCAAGGGACTTTTCGTGATGGATGCCTCAAAAAGAACCGCCCATGGCAACGCGTACTTTACCGGATTTGGGAAGGCCAGACGAATCGTTTTTTTTGACACGCTTTTAAAAAGCCTTAGTCCGGCAGAAATGCGCGCCATCTTGGCGCATGAAATCGGTCATTATAAAAAGCACCATCTCATCAAGGGTTTGCTCATTAGCATCGTTAGCACCTTCATAGGATTTTATCTCTTGGGTGTGCTGGCCGAGTGGCCAACTTTTTTTATCGCTCACGGTGTAAAAACCATCACTCTGGGAGGAACCTTGCTGCTCTTTACACTGGTGGCCCCGGTCTACACTTTTTTTTTCGTGCCACTCGGAAACCTTATCTCGCGCAAGCATGAATATGAGGCCGATCAATTTGCCGCTCAACATGCAGACCCCGAGGATTTGGTGAATGGGTTAATCAAGCTCTATCGTGAAAATGCCAGTACTCTCACACCTGACCCGGTGTACTCGGCCTTTTATTATTCACACCCGCCAGCAGTGGAGCGGGCCCGGGCCTTGCTTTCAAAATCCAGCAACCACTCCTGATACTTAATACCCGGCGCATACCCCACTAATTTTTTAGAAGCGCCAATCACTCGATGACAGGGAATAATAATCATAAAAGGATTGCGATGATTGGCCATTCCGACCGCACGGCAGGCCTTGGGATTCTGAATCTCCTCTGCGATTTCTCCATATGAACGAGATTCACCATAGGGAATTCGGGCCAAGGCACTCCACACTTTTTTCTGAAAAGTTGTTCCCTTTAAATGCAGAGGGAGGTCAAAGATTTTACGCTGACCCTTAAAATATTCCATGAGCTGCCGTCCGGTCTTTCTGGTGACGGCATTTTTCCGAGTGACCAAAACCTTTTTTCCTGACAGCACCAAATTAACTTGCAGCACGAACGCTTGATCGGCATGAACTTCCATGATACCAATGGGCGTTAAAAAAGTTTGATAGTACCTTGGAGCTTCTTGCATGTTAAACTTCCATTTTAAAAAAACCATGCGCATTTGTGTCGTCGATTGTGCCATCAACGCCCCCGCTTATCAATGTTTCAACAAATTAGTCCAGGCGTTTAACCTGCCGATGGAGTATCACCACGCGCCGACATTTGGGGTCCGGGCGCTACGCCGCAACCGGGCGTCCGATGCCTATCTGGTGTTTGGGAGTTCTTCAAATGTTTGCGATCGTCTTGACTGGCAAAAAGAGGTGGCCCAGTTCGTGCGAGAAAAACTGGATGAGAAAATCCCTGTACTTGGAATTTGCTTTGGCCATCAGTTGATGGCCGATTATTTTGGCGGAACGGTCGACTTAGTCACAAAAGATGCCAAGTTGCTTGAAGGCACGCGTCAGTTTACCGTGTTACAAAATCAACAAGGCTTCAAGCAAGGTGAGGTGTTGAGAATTTTCAAGTGTCATCGCTATGAAATAAAAAAGCTCCCAAGCTCTTTTGAATGTCTTGCCTCTTCCCCAGAATGTATCCACGAGTTAGTTTGTCATAAGAATCTTCCTTATCTTGGAATTCAGGGACATCCGGAGGCAAGCTGGGACTTTTATGAAACTCTCACTCCGATCCTTGATCAACGGGAAATTGAGGAAGCCAGTCGCGACGGTCTTTCAATCATTCATCGTTTTCTTACCGGCGCTCAAAACTTACTCTCGATATAAACAGTCCATGAGAAAATTTTTGAGAAGTTCAAAATACACGTGACGATATTTTTCTATCTCATTGTGAAGTTCGTGATAACCACCCTTAACAATCTGAAAGTCAAAAGAACGATCCACGTTAGCAAAATATTTCTTTAAAAAATGGGGATTTACAATTTGATCAGCCCCTCCCACAACGCACATGGCAGGACACTTTGGTCTTATGGGGCGTGCAAAAACATCTTTAGCCGTGGCCACCATCCCAAAAAGAAGTCTGGTATGAAGCGCCAACTCATTTAAAGGATCGGACAGGTAGGCTTCCGCGATTCGAGGATCGTGGGACAAATATTTTAAATCTACGAGTCCTTTGAGTCTGATACCCAAACTGGACTTCTCAACCTTGCGAAAAAGGGTGGGGGGAGCATACTCTACGAATTTCCCCAAGAGACCCACTGCCGCGGCCGGTGGTGCGCTTAAAAAAACACGCTCGGGATAATATTCCGCTTTGTGAAAATTTTGAAGATAGCTGGCGGTAATCAGCGCACCCATTGAATGTCCAAAAAGGACGTAGCGCTTCATACGATACTCACGATGAAGATACTGGATCAGCTCGCTCAAATCACCCATGTATTGATCAAAGGAGGTTACATCACCACGAGGTCCACCACTCCGCCCGTGGCCCCGTAGGTCATATTGAAAGACGTTAAAATACTGACCAAAAATGTCAGACAAATACTGGTGACGCTCCTGGTGTTCGCCAATGCCATGAGTCGCAACAAGCCAGATCGGGCCTCCCATTTCTTTGATCTGACAGGCAATCTCCACTCCGTCATGCATTTTTATAGTTTTAGTATCCGCCATTAAAAAAATCCTTTTTTATTTTTTGAAAAATTCCACAAGGAACTGGTATATTGTATCCTAGTTTGTCTCTGAAAGAGACGGTTGTAAATTGGTGGCCTTATTACTCAAGGAATCCTTTGAAATGTCAATTATGAGCAAAACCCAACTTACCAACTATTGCCCAAGCTGTCTGAATGATACCTTATCTCTGAATTCTCGCGGAATGATAGAAATTATTATTAATGGCAAAAAAATGGATGCAGGTCATTTTATTTATAACTTATCCAAAGATTCTAAAGACGACATTTTCAATGCCTTCCGTAATAAACTGGAAGAATTTTTTAAATGGTACGGCCAATTTCAAAACAAGCTTCCGATTAAGACGGTGGAAATTGTCTCGGGAGATTTCACTTGTGAAAAAAAATGTCACTTGGATCTCAACTACAAGGCTTCTGTCGTCGACCTGATCATCCCTGGAGCTATCGTGGAACAGGCGCTTAAGGACCTGGCCGAAGATTACGATTTAAAACTTGCCCTGTAGCTTTTCAAATTCTTGCATGCTCAACACAATATGTTTGCCCGATGAAGGCGCTTCAAGCTGCAGACCGTTGCCGGAAATTTTGCGCACCCAAAGAGCATCGCCGGCCTTGAGACTTAATCCCAGTTTTTTGAGCGGAAGCGGGTCTTTGATTTTAAAGGCGCGACGTCCTTCTTCTTCCAAACTTTTTTTTGCCTGCAAAAAGTAACGATTGGGCAGATACACATAATAAGGCCGAGCCACTTGCCCGGGGATAAAGTTCGTCAGTAAATCGGGATTGAAATGTCTGAGATCGCTCTCCGTTTGTCCCAAAGTAAAAGCCAGCTCACTAATCTCACTCGCTCTTCTAATCGGGATGGCCCGCCAAAAAAAGTCAGGGGCTTCGGTGATCTCTGGCGCTTCGATTCCAAACTCAAGGCGTCGTCGATCAAGCTGACTTGCCACCCAGATTTTTGCCACGTAGTCACAGGTCTCATTCACCAGAAGTTTTTGCTCACACAACGACCGCAAATTTCTTGAATTACCCCTTCTTATCGCATCCAACACTTTATACTCGCCGGCATTATAGGCAGCAGCGGCCAGGGCCCAGTCGTGAAAAATATTATAGAGGTCGAGCAGATAATGAGCTGCCGCCTTGGTACTCTTCGGCACACTTATCCGCTCATCAACGAGCTCATCAATCCGCAATCCATATTTCATTCCTGTCGCGGGCATGAATTGCCACGGCCCTCGGGCCTTGGCGGTAGATAAGCTGTGGGGAATGAAACCACTCTCAATCAAGCCGAGATAGTAAAGCTCTGAAGGCAAACCGTAAGAGGCCAGGGTAAATTCCACCGGCCCGCGATAACCTTCTCCATTGTGGAGATGACGTAAAAAGGTGTGCCGTCCGTCTTGGGTATAGTACCTAAACCAGAAACGGGCCCGCCCTTCTTCCACCTCGTCCTTGGTGAAGAAGGCCACCTGTTCCTGGCCCAACACGGACAAAGTGACAAAGGAAATGGAGATAAAAAGAGCAACTCGTTTCCACATAGTGGTCATCATTATAACAGAGGGAAATAGTGTATAAAATCGCTGGGCAAAAACGACCTCTCAAGATCAGAACATAAACCCAAGCGATACTGTAAGTGTTGAGATTGTTGAATCACCCATGGAGCGATAGGCGTACAACAGCTCTCCCAACATCAGGGCACTGTCGGTAACGTTAAAGGACCATCCTCCGCCGGCCATGGCGCCCCAGCCATTTTTCGCCGGAGTATTGGCCAGCCCACCCTCTGTACTATTGGTCACGGCCGTGGCGGTATAGCGTGCAACTCCTGCATCAGTTCTTAAAAAGGGTCCTTTTCCAAAGCGCTGTTTATTAAAAAAGAATAAAAAAGAGAGTCCCGCCTGAATCTGATAGATCTCATACTTGGTACTGGAACCTGAATATCCGTCACGCACCACATGGGCCAAACCACCACAAAGTATCGTGCCATTGGAAATCGGGAAGTAGACTCCTAACAAATCCAGTGCAAAGCTGGTGTTGGAAATAGATGAATCATTTCTCAGCGTATCCGTCGTACTCTTGTCCTGAGCATTGCCATAGGAAATCTTCGGATATCCTGCCCCAAAAAGAAAGTACATGGAATCAAGGCCGACGGTCCCTCGTTGTTTTCCGGTGCGTTTAGTGATGCCTGCACGTGCCTCCAGTTTCAGCCCTGGACGAATCTCATATTCGAAGGAACATTGGCGGGTATCAAGCGCAGCCGAGCCTGCAGCAACTGAAACCACGGGAATGACACAATGATTGCTGTCGGGAGAAAAAATGGTAAACTCCGATCCCACGTTAATGTTCGTCCCAGAGGGAACTCGGGTATAAAGAAGATGTTTTTTAGAGTCCACCCGAGACACCACAAAACTCTCGGCAGCGGTGTCGGTGGCTGCATCCATCGAATAGGACAGCGTGGTCCCTTTTTCAACCTGCTCCAGACTACAGCTAAAATCGAATTGCAAAAGAACGTTTTCTCCTTTGACCTTGTTAACCTGGGCCACACAATCCTGGCCCTTGACCACCACCGACAGTTTGGAGCCTTCCGCTTCCGAGAGCCCGTTTGCAATCACCAAGTTCTTTTCTTTTTTAATATTTTTCACCGTAAAAGAAGCGGACCATGCCGGAGCCGTGAAAAAAATAGCGCTCATGATGACAGAGACAACGTAGTTTTTCCTAAACATAATTACCCCTACTACCTTTCTTGGACATAAATATTTTAATCATGGCCTTAACGCAATCACCATCAAAACATAGCATCAATTCACGGTCGGCCACAAATTGCCTTAAAATATTCACAGGCAGCTCACCTGGATTTTTCATCATCTGATCTGCAAAGGCTGACGCTAGCCCCAAAATTTTAGCCGGAGGATAAATGCGCAGTCCTTTAATCCCATTGGGAAAACCCTGGCCGTTTTGCTGCTCATGATGCTGATAGATAATTTGACGAACACGTTCTGAAATATCTTCAACTTCTTGAAGCAAGAGTAATCCCTCTTTGGGATGGGAATGAAAAACCTGCCGATGATCTTTCAACAGGACATCAAACGAGATTCCCTTCAGTTTGTCCGCCACTTTTCCCAGACCAATATCCTGAAGAAGTGATGCCATGACTATCTGATCACAGGTCTGTTGATTGACCCATTCTAAGTTCTGAGACAATGCATAACTATAAAAAGCGGAGATGGTGCCGGCCAAAATTCGCTCAGGAAAAGAGACCGAGAGGTTGTGCAGAAAGGTTGACAAGATGGTGGATTTGGCCAGGAGCAGGCCCATTTGCTCAATGTGCTTATTGGCCTCGATGACGAGCGGAAGAGGGAGTCCCACTAAAGATGGGCGAACACCCTCAAGATTCATGGCATTGACTAAATTACTATTCATTGCAAAGTATGATTCACTCCTTCATCTTAAAAATTCGCGGATAAGCTGTTTTGAAATAACGAAGAGTGATGGTTTTAAAAATATCTTCCTGAGCATTCTGACCGATATCATCGTCCTTATATTCAAAGTTTCCTTTGGTGGCATCCAGATAGTCTTGCTTCGAATAAGCGCTGATCTGCCCGCCCTCGGTGGCCAGAGGTTTACCTTTAGCAAAGTCCATTTTAAAACCTCCAAAATCAGGGATTGCCGATCCGCCACTTTTTTTCAAGGTATTAACATCCTTAACGGCACCAGCCCCATTGTCCTTAGTCTCGGTGGGTGCCGAAATTGAAGCCAAGGTGGCAAAAGACAGGGGAGCGGCTGCCAAGGCCGGGGCCTTGACACCGGCCGAGCGCAGAGCATTTTGAATACGTCCGGTATAAAGTTTTTCGAGTTCACTCAACCGATCATTGATTTTTTTCTTCGGAAATTTTTTGCTAAGAAGATCAAGATTGCCCTTGATGGCCGCCGCCAAGCTCGGCCCGGCTCCCCCTAAATTGCGTAACTGTCCGCGCGCCCCTGAATTATTACCCGAGGACATGTGATTTAACGCTTGCCCCAAGCTCGTTGCGGTACCAGCGGCCATCGCACTTATATTTCCGAAGGCCGAACGAAAGCCCTCACTATCAAGATCAAACGCAGTGGTTTTTGAATTCTGCTGCCCCGGACATGGACCGACTGATTGAGGACCGATTAAATCGCTACTCGTTATGCACTCTTTATTTTCCAAAGATGACGAGAGAGCTGTAGATGCTCCTTTGGTGAAGGAAAATTTCCCCCCTTGAACAGTCGCTGCTCCCCCCCCCGGTTTATTCATGGCCGTAATAATTTCGCCCACACGAATTTTAAAACCAATGGCCCGTTTTTTTGCCTCAATCACCTCTTTGCGATAGGCGTTGGCAAAATAAGCAGCAACTATTGAAGAAACAAGCTTGGCTTCCCACGTCCCGTCAATTCCGTAGAAAAATGGTATAAGCGGATGCATAATCCAGCTTCTGGATTTTAAAACCACCAAATCTCCCACCATCGTCACATAGAGGAGCAAGGCCAACTCTCCCCCGTTGCTGAAGCCGAGATAGTTGGCAAATTTTACAAAGAAGTCCCAGCTCAAATACTTGCTAATGACCTCAGGGGCGTTGGCAATCGGATTGGCACGCACCTTGGAAAAATCCGCGCCGATCTCACTATCATTGGTCAAGTTGACAACGTTGCTGCCAGTGTTAAAAACCGCGGTCGCATCCTTAAAAATATTGAATCCATCGGCCAGACTCTCTGACTCGACGGCCTCATCACTGATCGCCGCGGACTCATCCTGATCATCCTGAGTATTGACCGTCGTGGCGTGGGCCTCACCCAGCAACGATAGTTTTTGTATCAGCTCAGAAGATTTTTTCCAAAAATCTTCCTTCAGGGCCAAAGCTATATATTTTTTTAACGATGAGAATTCTTCCTCATCAACTCCTTTTTTAAAATCACTATTTTTTTCCAACTCCGCTTTTATCAGCTGATACTGGGGCAAGGTTACGCTCTTCCCCGTCTGCATTTCGATCAGGCCATAAACCAATTCTTCGAACGATCGGGCACCAGTCACCACAGGTAATATTTTGCTCGCGCCGGCCGGGGCCTTATAGGTCGATTTGGGCGGTGGGGGAAATTTAATATCAGGATGTGGTTCCCCATCATCCTTGTATTTTTTGACCGCCTCATTGATGCCTACTGCCCCGAGATATGCCCCCGTAATTCCAAACATCGGTGCACAAACATCTCCGGTAACTGAATGCATGGCCTCGGCGATCGCAGCTCCAGCGGCGGCAGAGTACAGGGCACCATATTCAGCTCCGATGACACCGCCATAAGCGGCTCCAACCGCCGCACCAACTCCGTAGACCTCAACTCCCAGCGCGGCACCAATACTGGCCCCGGCGGCCGCTCCTGCGGTTCCGCCTGAAACAGCTGCCGTCGCCATCACCGCCGCACCTGCCGTGGCCAGAATCACTCCGATGGAAACACTGAGGGCACCGGATAAAAGCCAGGCGGCCTTGGTTGCACGAATGGCATCGGCCTTCATTGCAAGAAGCTCGATCTCATGGCCAAGCGCCTCATACTGCAGCTCCAAACCTTTCAGCTGCAAATTTACCTCACCATCGCTCCCACTCCCGCTCCCTTTCATGTCAGCTTCCATCTTCCGGTAGTAACTTTGAAGATGATCAAAAATCATCAGTTCCGTGTAAAGAGAAACAATGCTACCCAAGGCGAAGACTAAATTATCCAGCCAGATCAGTGGAAGAACTCCGCCCACTCCACCTGTTAAAGCGGCGGTCATGGGATTGCGACAAACCACGGGCATAAGTGAGCCGGGAATGTAGTGTGAGATAAAAAGCAGGTAATTAAGGCTAAAATCTCCCAGCTGATTGCCGAACCCAAATTCATTTTTAGATTTCTCTAACTTTTTCTGTTTGTAACTGACCTGGCCGCCGGTATTTTCGGCCTTTTCAATTTCCAGCTCCTTTTCTTGATGCTTGAACGTCTGGGCCATGACGGGATTCACGGCCAAAAGATAACAAAGAATGATCGTAACAACTCTTGAAAATAGACCTTTCCTCACAGAAAACCTCACAGAGAATATGGGATAATATTATTGTAAAATCCAACCCTTATAAATGAAAGCTAGGGAATTGGTGCCGATCAGTGAAATGTCCACAGGAGTTTTTTACAGGCCCCGTGGCCGTACAACAAATAGGCCCTATAATCCGCCCATGACAAAAATTTTGCTCTTCATAATAATCTCTCTGTTGTTGTCCTCACTTGCTTTCGCAGACAAGACGGCTTTTCCCATTATCAGTGGTTCGGGCCCGAAGGCCCTTCGCCTTTTGTCCAAAGTCGATGGCGAAACTTACACCAGGCAAATTACAGACCTTAAGGAAGTGATAGGTTTGTGCCAGGAGGCGGACAGATCCAGACGAGAAGAAGGCCCATCAAATGCAATGACCGAACTTCAAGATAGGATTCTCGTTATTCTTGACGAAAAGCAGAGGACGTTCAATCAGGCCATTGGCGAGCAAAAGTACAAGATGATCTTGTCTATTCTGGTTTGGAAAAATCCGACGACTTTCATCAAGAACGCCAATGGTGAGTTAGACCTTTTACAAGACTACATTCGTGCTGAGCGCTTTCAAGAGGTGGCTAAAATTCTTAAGCCACTTATCTCAGAGCTATAATTGAATTCTATAATTCAGCAGTAGCTTCTGTTTGCCATCGGCAATATTGACAGCGCCCAGGTCAATAATCTTTTTAGGAACATCGGGCGTTGAAAGTTTTTTCACCACTATTTTAAAAGTATAGCTGCCTTTATCTAAGTAGAAATCGCGAATACGAAAATCCGCAGGCAGAGTGCTCCAATAGCGAGTATCGGCCTTTTCTGAGGCCTCAATGGCCTTGCTGGCACCAATATATTGGAGGACGGCTGCTTGTTTCGCAAAAAAGTCACCCAGTTTCTGCTTGGTCAAAGTATAGGTGCCGTAGGAGGCCGCAATGGCCGTGAGATGCTTGGAGGCAAGCCGCACACCGAGCTTGGTGTAACGGGACGCTGAATCTTCGGCAATGGCCTCAGTAGCGACATCGAGGAGCGGATTGATGAGCGGGACGTCCATTTCTTGCACAATCTTTCCGGTTCCGTTGAAAATTTGTAAAGTGGTCAGATCGTCGATGGCCTGATTTTCCATGGCAGGGAGTTCAAAACTAATGGCAAGGGCATTGGCGGCAACTTGGGCGGTGGCGACTCCGAGCTGGGTTCCCGCAGGGGAATAGGTGCTGGGTGGAGGAAGCAGTCCAAGCTGAGCTCCGGCAAAGAGCATAATAACCTGGGAACCGAACTTGGCCACGGCCTTTTGCCCTTCGGTAGGATTATCGGGGGTAAGCGCACTTTCTAAACTGTAGTAATGTTTCTCAGGAACTTTTTTAGGAATAATGCCGGTTTGCAAAACGATTCCCACATTAGCGCGATGGCTCAGCTTGGCGGCTTCACCTATCGCCTTATCTGTAGCGTGAATCTGCTTGGCCACTGTTTGCAAATCACCTGGCCGCATAGACTTAGTCAGCTGCAAGATTTTGGTATCTAAAAACAACTCCAAATTTTGTGTGAAGGAAGTTGGTTTGGTATAATTGCTGATCACCTCTTGCTCACCCATCGCAGCAAGCTTATTAAAATCGCTTTTGAATTTTGGAGCGATAGTATTGTAGGTTTTGTAAGCATTGTAATTTCTAAAGAGCACCAGCTTGGCATCTTTATAAAGCTGCAAGGCGATTTGATCATCTTCAGGACGTTCAAACGCCTCATGGATCATGCCACCAAAAACTTTGGCGAGAAGATCATTTTTAAATACGCTCTTGCCAGCGCGATCACCCTGAATGGATTTTAGGTATGAGTCCCAATCCAAAAGCTCGGCGCGGGCGCCTTGAAGCTCAAGTCGACGCTCGCTTGGATTTAGCTTCTTGGGCGGAACATCTTTTATTCCGTCCTTATCGGTGAGCTTATAACCCTCGTACTCGCCTTTCAGGAACAGGAGATAATGATTGAGGGCAAGATAAAAATGAATCAGTGAGCGCTCGTAAGAAGCACCGGAGTAAACGTCATAATTTTCATTGGCAAGCACTCCCTTTGCGGCACTGGAGATACTTACCGTATAAAGTTTCTGGTGAATTTCTTTGGCCTTGTTCAAAAGCTTGGTAGATTGGTAGTACGCGCCCTTGGAGTTGTAGAGAAGTCCAAGTTCCATGGCCTGGAGTAAGGCCACATTTTCCGTTTTATAAAAATCCGATTTCGCCACGTAGTCGATGGCCCCATCCCAATTAGCGGTGGAAATGAGAGTACGCAATTCTGCGCGTTCTTTTAGGCCCCCGGTGGAACATCCAGCGGAAACCAAAAGTGCCACGATCAAAATGAGGAGAAAATTCGCCTGATTTTTCATATCAATCTACCTTGAAAAAACAAGGCCGGAATCATTCCGGCCTTGGAGTGTAACCTTACTTCTACCAGCCAGTTTTCTTTTGCTCGGAAAACTTTGAAAGTTTTGTACGAACACGCAGAACCTCAACGGCCTTCTCGATCTCAGTCATACGAATGTTGACGTTGTACTGCTTAATCGTTTTGCCATCGCGGGACTCTGGTTTCATATAGACGTTACCAAAGACCATGAGCTCGGCGCCAGTTTGCTTGCCAACTTTTTTGGCATCGGCAGGATCAACCATCCCATCATTTTGATAGGTGATTTCTTTCAAGACGGCTTCACGAGCAGCGGCATCAATCAAGGTAAAATCCCCAGATGACGAAAACTCATTTAACATCTCGTCGTTGATATCATTGATAGGGAAATAAGCTTCCGAGGTCATGTTTTGCACATCAGCGATGAAGATTTTAGGAGCAGAACCTTTCTTGCGTAGAAAAGCCTGGAACCCCTTGTGGTCTTGAATTTGTTTCAAAATATCGCGAACCACTTTTTCAGTGTCGCCGGAAACCCACTGATCCGTGATTTCCATTGCCTTTTCATCCGACTCAGCCGCATCAACACGTTTTGCCTTGAAACCGCCACAGCCTGCGCTCAACATCATGGTGGCCAAAAGTAATGCCAATAGTAACTTCATAAAACGACTCCTCAATTAATTAAAGTTGACCTTGTTTTGCTTTTACAAAATTTTCCGAAGCATCATTCAATGCTTTTTTCACGTTTTCCTTGGTACCTGGATCATCAACCGCATTGACCACATGATTAGCGGCCTCATCGATCGCCTTTTGCAATTCTTTGGTAGGAATTCTCACCAAGGAAGCACAGGTGAATCCAATATAATCGGCTTTGGCACCTCTGCTCTTCTGATAATCGCGTTTTTCCCAGTAGGTCTTCACAATGCTGGCTCCATGAATCAGGGCCATAATTTTTTCCGCGAGAGTGTTAGAAACGAACTCACGCAGGGGTTGGGTCTTTGGATTGTTCGGATCAATGCTGGCGGAACCTTCTGTGCTGGCACCGAGTTGCTTATCAATAAAGGTGGCAATTTCGCCGGCGATGTCGGCCTTAGCATTGGCCTTGGCCAGGTTGCAGGCGATCTCACGACTTACTTTCGGCTCAGTTTCAAAAGAGAAAAAACGGAAATCAGCACCATCTTTCGCTGTTTTCCCATATTCCTCGGCCCACACGGCTGCATCCTCAACCCAACCCGGACGTATTCCTTCTCCAGAGCTGGTATCCCGCACCTCATAATCCTTTCTTATCTCCTCATGCTTCACTTCCACCAATTCTTTTTCTTTTTTAGTGCTACTGCATGAGGTAAACACTAAAACAAGGGCCATAAGCATCACTGTCTTTTTCATGTTCCGTTCTCCTTTAATTCATTAATCCATATTTAAAAGAACTAAGTTGTCTTTCAAAAACTGTTTTAATTCTGGCAGGGCCTTGGCAAGGCACTGATTAAAACTTCGTCCATTCTCCACGATGGTCTTATCAAGTCCGCCTAACTTGGCCCCCGACTTGTCCATCGATCGCACACTCAAGATAAATTTATGCTGCTCAAAGCCTGCCACTTGCATGTGCTCTTGCTCATGCACCAGCTCGCCTTGAATACTATAAGAATGAGGCGCTCCATCATCCACCACGACCTGATAATCATTCTCGGTCAAAACACCCGTCACTAAATTTTTTAAATCCTGGGCCTCTTTGGGCGCTTCAAACTCGACAAAAACGGCGACATTTTCTTTACCCTTTGCCCGTTTCTTGCCTAAAAGTTCTTGCAAGCTCACCTTGGCAGGAAAGGGGTTCCCGGCCAAAACGGCATAACGCTGATTTAAGGCCTCGCGTTTATCATTCAGTTTGAGGGCCCTGTTCAGAGCGGAGCGACGGCCGTCTTTCACCAGTTCTTCCATTTGCGTATCGAGGGGTTTCATCTCATCACGAAAGCGGCCGAGGGCCTCTTCCTTATTAAGCGATGCCAGCGCGAAGTAGGATTTTAATTTTCTATCATCATAGGTTTTTTTAATCACGACGCCTTTTAAAACTTCATCGGTTAATTCCTCGATTTGCTTTGCCGTCGTCTCATTCACCTTTCCACTCTGGATACCATTATTATTCGACTTCGTTTCCGAGGTCGTGGTGACAGTGCTTGAGCCCTTCACCCGCGTCTCAAAAAATTGAGCGATGCTATTTCTGGCATTGGCTTCGGCCGCCATTTTCCCAGGCCCCTCACCAACGGCGCACATTTCCTGTTCGGTGCAACCATCCTGAGGAGAATCGATCCATGCGGGACGTCCGCCCCCGCCTTCTCTGCCTTTACTGTCGGAAGTGGACACCGAGGGCGTCGAACATGAGCTGAGTAAAATCAAACCGACACACAAAACCAAAAAGTTCCCAGTCTTCACCGTTGTCATGATTGCTCTACTCCTAAAAATGATTTGAAGAAATCGTAACTCGAAAAGACTTTTTCGTCCGCACTTTTTTAGGGGGCAAAAGTGTCGGACGAAAAAAAATATGATACTTGAGTTTTTAACTCTGCGGCATTAGAGATTCTTATTGGCAAAATCCCAATTGATGATGTTCCAGAACGCGGCCACGTAATTCGCTCGAGCATTGCGATAATCGATATAGTAAGCATGCTCCCAAACATCGATGGTGAGAACCGGCTTTTGTCCTTCCGTGAGAGGACAACCGGCATTCGATGTATTCACGATATCGAGCTCTCCGCTTGAAGTTTTGACCAACCATGTCCATCCCGAGCCAAAGTTATTCACGGCCGAGTTGGTCCATACCTCTTTGAACTTATCAAATGTTCCCCACTTCTTATTAATCAGTTCGGCAACCTTGCCGTTGGGGGCCCCACCTGCCTTGGGCGACATACAATTCCAGTAGAAAGTATGATTCCAAACTTGAGCGGCGCTATTGAAGGTAGGCCCTTTCGCCTTTTTGATAATCTCCTCAAGCGACAGCTCCGCAAACTCAGTACCTTTAATCTGGTCATTGAGCTTATTGAGATAGGCGATATGATGCTTACCATAGTGAAAATCAATCGTTTCAGGTGAAATATGGGGAGCAAGGGAATCTTTGGGCCATGGTAATGCGGGTAATTTATGTTCCATAAAAAAAGTCCTCCTAAGGAAGTATATTATAGAAGACGGTAGGCTCCCCCCGGATGAAAATCAAGAGTTGTCTAACTAAATTCTATGCACAGGAATACGACAGGACTACTTAAGTGGAACCTGAACGGGTGCCTTTTCTTCTTCAAAGAAAATGGGGTACGCGGTTTTTAAATAACGCGATGAAAGCATCTGAAAGATATCGGCATTTGCATCAGACCCGATGTCATTATTGGGTACTTGAAAGCTGTCATCCAATTCTTTATTTGCCTGCGATTCGCCTCCCGCATTACCTCCTGCATCAAGAGTCGCGCCAGCTCCTGCGCCATCGTCAAACTTAAAGTCCCCCAGATCAGGCAGCACGGGGGCCACTCCAGCAACGACAGCGGCCTTGGCTTTGGCGGCATCTTCGGCCAGCTTTTTTTCCAAAGATTTTGGATCGACAGGCTCAACTGGCGAGGTCGGCATCATCTGCTCAGGGGTAATCCCTTTCGACGCGAGGTAATCTTTCGTGGCCTTAAACATTCCCTTCAACTTCTGAGTTTGATTTTTGGCAAAATCAATCGCTGGTAACTTATGATCCGTTCTATTTTTGTTGAGCCTGCTTTGCAAATCTCCGATCTTTTTCTTGAGCCCGCGTGCCGCAGAGGCCAGGGTTGCCGTACTGGAAAACGTTCCTTTTCCCATACTCTGTTTTCCAGCAGTGCTGCTATTTAAACTCTTCAAGCTATTCGACAGACCAGCCAGAGATGAGAGGTCCACCGAACCGAGAGATGCATCCATGGTATTCCCTACCTCAAGACACCCTCCCTTCCCATCTCCACCTGCTGGACACGGGAAGGTATCACCTGGCGGCAAGGTGGGAGGGGGACCATCTATAAATTGATCATCAATAACCACCGCACCAGTATAGGGTAGGTCTGAGACGGGAATGGCCCCCGCAGCGGAACGGGGATCGTTGGCCCCCAGTTTCAAAATAGCTTCAAGGGTGGTGATGTTTTTTGCCAAGACATCAATGACCGCCAATTTTGTATAGGTCGCCTGTGCAAAGGCCAGCACGCAGGCCAGAGTATTCCAGCCTGTTCGTTTGGCCGGAGTAGAAAAAGCACCATCGGCAGTAGTGTCAGTGGCCTTAAGCAGTCCAATAAAAACGGGGATGGCCATGGCCAAGATTCCTAGCCCACTTCCAATCACCTGATTCACGGGCGTCCCTGAATCTTCTGTAGTTTTTGTGGCATTGTCGGCTGCGGCCCTAGCAATAAAAATTTTTAAGAAATCAAACTGATGATCGGCAAACAAATCATCGCCGTAAAATTGTCGCATTTTTCGATAATCGCTTAAGGATAGTTTCTCCTGCCTGCTTCTGAGATCTATTTCCGTTTGTGCCTGTTCCATCTCACGCTGAAGTTCGTCGTCGTTTAGGAGATATGATGAACTCGATATCGTCTCATTAAAAAGTATATCAGGGAACTTCGGCACATTCAGGTAATGGTTTAGGGCCAATTCCCCGTACCCCTGCTGCAGTTCCGCAGAGGGCAATTGCAGAATATCGGTTTGTTGAAGCTCACATGTCCTGCTTTCGATATTATAATGGAACTCCCCAGGAGGTTGTCGGTATATCATTGTTCCTGGAAAAGAACATCCCAAGGCGCAACGATCCATAACGGGACAATGGAGATCTATCATCCTATTGTTAACCTGCACCACATAGGCCTGAGCGGCCGCCGCGCAGGCCCCACCAGGGCCAGTTGAGGCCACCGTACATCCTGCAAAAGCTGTGGAGTAGGCCGTGCTGACGGTCGCTTTTATCGTATTACAATCGAGCTGTGATGTACTGGGCGCAAGATTATTCTGAAAAGCTAACAATTTCTGTAGTCCAACCAAAGACATATTCATGGCAGTGGTACAAGCCGTACACTGCGCCGTACATGCAGCTGCAGCTGGTCCCTGCGAACCGCAAGTTGATGGTGCAATCGTTGTGTTTATCGCAGTACTGGCAGTTTCCCCAGAGGCGATTGCAGCGGTGTCCTGAGTATTACCCCTTATCCAACCGACAAGTTCTATAATCGCCGCAATAGCAAAGGCGGCACCCGCGGCAATGGCCAAACCAAACTTCCAGGTGGCCGCAGTTTTAGCACCTTCAAGCGCATCTTTTTGAGCGGTCAGATACGCCAACTGATCACAAGGCGACACATCCCCAATATAACCTGAGCCACTCGAGCCGGAGCCAGATCCTGTGTAACCTGCGGTGCCGGCCGTCCCGGCATCACATTTCCCCTGAAGGCCAATCACTGAACCCAAGCGATATTCGACTTTTTTCTTAATCTTCCCAATCGTGGTGGCGAACCCGACGACCGAAGCAATTTCACCTGCGAAAAGGGCCACCGCACCGACAGCGGAAAAGATCGTCGAATAACCACAGCTCACGCCAGGTACCCGACAACGAAGAATTTGATACATAAAAACCATGGCCACGGCCCAGGTTAGCAGAGTGCTGACATAGCCTTCTGAAATTATCCAACCATCACCTTCTAGCTCAACGCTTTGAACGGTACAGCGATCAGTGTCCGGTTGAACTGCATCACCATTGGGATCGACGTCTTTGCAGTCGGGAAGTCGGGCATCGGCGGCAACAGCATTTGAGATGAATGCGCCAGAAAAGACCCTGAACTCTTGAACTGGACCAAGCTGGGTTAACATCCAAACCAAAAAGAGGGCCAACATTTTTCTCGCAGTCACCCAAAAATTTTTCATCACTTCTGCTCCTCAAAAAGCACAGGGTAAGCCGATTTCATATATCGGGAGGTCAACATATCAAACAGCGAAATGGCGGGATTTGTTTCGATATCATTAGAGCGAATAATCAGAGAGTCATCAATGGCAACCTCTCCCTCAGTTCCGGGATTGAGCTCGTTCTCGCTTTCAAGTGAGATGGCGGGATTGACCTCTGCATTTTGCAAGGTAAAGGCGGCAAAAGGATCGGCGGCAACGCCGGCGGCAGCACCCGCCTGAGCTTTTTGGGACTCAAAGGCCTGGACCTTCTCGGCAAATCTTTTCTTATCTTGCTCGGTTAGATTACCCTGTGGCTCCATAGCGCTCAAAAGTGTTTTCGCATCAGTCTTTTGCGCCTTGAGGGTGGCCCGCGTCTGATCATACATGCGCTTTAACATATCCCTTTCAACTTTCTCAAAGGGAATCGGTGCCAACCCCACTCTGCCGCGCGACTGGTTGTATAAATTTTTGGAATCCTTTAATAATTTCTTCACCCGGGCGGCGTTATTGGCCAGACTGCTGGTCGAGCGCATGGCATTGGGGCTGACATCCCGTGAGCCTCCCAGCTCTTTTCCCAGCGAAGCGAGGGACTTTGACAGGCCCGCCAACGAACCTAACTCCAGCTCTTGCAGAGAGACGGCCATATCCTTGGAAATTTCATTGCACTTGCCTTTTCCATCGCCACCGCCGGGACAAGGAAGAGGCGGATTATCGTTTGAAATAATAGGTGCCCCATCCATATTATCGCTGTCGATAACAACAGAGTTAAACGGGATGGCGGCCGCCGTTCCGACGACAACTTTCGTTGTGCTCTGGTCCGCGGCCTTAAGAATTTGATTGATCGTTTCGATATTTTTTTCCAGTTTGGCAATGACTCCGGCCTTGGTGTAAGCCGCTCCACCACCGGCCAGGGCCGCCAGGAGGGTATTCCACAAACCACGTTTTAAGGGTGTTCCATAGAGCGTATCTGACATCTTGTCCGACACTTTGAAGAGTGCCACGATAATAATGACCGCCGCACCCGCAAGCCCCAAGGATTTTGTAATGATGGAATGTATATTGGAAGCGCTGGGGGAATCACCGGCATAGGCATCCATCTTGAACATGGATTGCACCATCTTCAAAAAGAAATCGGGAGCATCGCTTTCCGTCATTACAGGAATTTCAGAGGATGGTTCCTCATTCTTGGCAACGACTGTGAGGGGTTGGCTTTGACAGCCTAAGGTACAAGGCTTCGATTGGGTGCAGTTGAGAAAATGATAGCGGGCCGTGAGTGTGGCCGAAAATGCATTACCGGAGGCGGCACACGGTCCCGCCGCTGAACAGGCCCCCTGCACTGTTTGCTGAGCTATATTTAAGGGTTGCAAGATGGTCTCGCATTGGGCCTGGGAGACCATGGGAAGCGGGGTATTCCACTGGCCTATCATTTCCCCTATCGCGGCGGAGGCCGAGGCAATGGCCCCGGTGCATGGTCCACATGCGGCCGCACAGGCTGCAGCACCCATAGTGCAACCTGCCACGGTACTGGCGTTGGCAGCGGCGGCGGTGGTGGCGGCTGAGATGATAGAGGCATCGGTGGCATTATCCTGATAGGCCGCCACATATTCAATAATGGCGGCGATGGCATAGGCCACAGCAGCGCCCGTCTGAAGCATGAATTTTATTTCTGCCGCATCCTTGGCCTTTTCATAGCTTTTTTTCTGGGCAATCAGCGCGGTATATTGATCGCAGATACTTTTACCATCAATCATGCCCTCCCCTTCTGCTGGGGCCGAACCTGAGCCTGAGCCCGCACAGTGATCTTTGAATTTTCTCAACATATCGGCGCGATATTCGATTTTATCCTTCGCCTCAGAGTACATGGCAATTTGCACCACCTCGCCCGCCAGTAGCGCCAGACCGGCCACTGCGGAGAAGAGCGTTGACCAACCACACTTTAAAGAGGGCTGAAGACAACGGCGTATTTGAAAGAGAGAAATCATGGCCGCCGCCCACAACACCAGCATCGAGTAATAACCCTCTGTGACGATGATATCTTGATGGTCATAGTTAACGGTCTGGATTGTACATTGATCACCAGAGGCCTGAGATGCATTTTCACAACCACTGAGCCTATGGGCGTCTGGATGCGGTGTGGTTTCTTCATCCTGAGCGAAGGCCTGCCCGACAAAGTAATCATTGTGCATGATTAAAATTGAACACAACAATAAGGCCACAGCTTGCCTTAATAATCTTCCAAACAAGTGATCACGCCTGTTGCCCATAAACTCCCCCAATACTAATTCTATGGCATTATAACCTGTTTTTGGGCAGTTTATTGGCGCTTTGCCGGCCAACTCCTGAAAAAAATTGAGTTCTCGAGAAATTGCCCGTGCAATTTTCTCTGCTACCACTGGCAATAATTGAGGCCACTTTTCCGCTCTTCAGGGGGAAATCCTTACTTTTACAGGGCTTTTTGTAGAAATTACCGGGTCGGCCAGCAAAATTAAAAGGCCTGTGTTAGAAGGCCTCAACAAACAAGTTCAGGGAGAATGTATGAAAAAAATTGTATTACTCTTGTCCATGGTTCTGCTCACTTCTTGCGTCGAAAAAGTACGCGGAACTTTTGAAGCAAAACGCCCGCTCACCTTACGTGGCAAAGACGGTAGTCTCACACTCACAGAAGGTGTCCACTCTGCCGTCCTCAAAATTAAGCAGAAAAAATCTGCCACCATTGTGGTGGAAGCCAACGGCCGCAAATCAAAGGTACAGTTTAATCTTCCAAGAGGCGTGAAGTTGCCGACTAACTATGGCCAAGTTCGCTTGACTTCAAACGAAGTTGGACAACCGTACGATGTCAACGCCGCCGCCAACACGACGGTCAGCAACTCTGGTCCAAGAACTTCTACGGAATCTTGCTCCCGCTCAGTTGTGCGCCCAGTTTGTTCTTATGTGACAGTGCCGAGTCGTCCGGTTTGTCGAACCGATCGCTACGGCCGTCAAATTTGCAGCACTCCTCCAGCGACCACCCGCCGCGTTTGTCGTGATGAGTGGGTCAGCGTCTACGGCCAGCGCCAGGTGACTTTTGAATATCGTGGAGAAACCACAGAATTTAACTTCACTTTGCTCGACCCTTCTTCACAAGAAGTCGTCGGTCGCTTCAATGGCTATGATTACGATGCCGATCGCGTCGTGACAGGCTATGGCCCTTGTTATGTTTATGGTTCAGGAATTTTGATTCAGTAATTGCCAAAGTTAAGACCTTGCATCATCTCAAGGCCTCCCTCCTGGGAGGCCTTTTTATTCCAGAGAAAGAAAATCCACAATCTCACTGGCAAAATAATTCGGCCTTTCATTGTGAATCGAATGCCCGGTATCCTTGATAATGAGCGCGCGCCCTGGAGTTCTCGTCATGCGTTCGGCGGTCTTTTTGGTGGAGCTGCAAATATTGGTGAAGTTAAAATCATCACTCATGCCACAGGCCAACAGCATGCGAACGTGATTGTCCAGATAGCGAGGTGTCTGACGATCGGGCGGAGTTTGCTGACTGAAGATCAACTGCTCGGCCCCCAATCTCCAATGCCATAAGCGAAACTTAGGGTTGTAGATTTCTTGTCGATCGAGACGGGACATTTTGCGGGAGCTCTTATAGCAGGCCCAACTGGTGCGCCACCATTGATCGGGCTGGGCCGGCACTAAATTTATGAGACCAATATTGATGGCACCACCGAAGGCCTGATCAAAAAATTCGTTGCGCCGACGGGGTGTTTCTTCTAAATTGGCGAGATCGCCTCCTGCCCGCTTCCACGCCGTGGCGACTCCGATCTGTTTAAAGAGATCACCTCCGTCCGCCAGGCCTCTCCAGATTGAGGCGGGCGACCACGTCACAACATTTTTGAGCCACGGTAAATCATGCCTTCGACCTAAACGAAAAGTTAAATTGCCTCCCAAACTTCCGCCAATCACGGCCATGATCTGATTTTTGAAATTTAACTTCTGGTCCAGCGTATCGACAAAGCTGACGACGAAATTTTCCATAAAATCCAAAACCGGCACGGTGTGTTTTCCGTGAGCATCAAATCCAAAAAATAGTGGTCGGGGATTTCCCAAGGCACTCAAAGGAGAAATATCCCGGTGATCCAGCATCGACGCATAACCGCTGCTCGGCAGGTCCATGGAGATGATGGTCCAATTCTCACCGGTCGTTTGTCCAATTTTCTGCAGGGCCTTAAAGAGATCAACCGCCTCTTCCAGCCGCGAGTCCATACCGTGGACAAAAATTAAAACCTTGGCATCCTTCGATAATTGCGGCACTTGGGGGCGAGGTAAGCTGCGCTCATTGACCTGGGGGGGAACGGGTGCCAGCTTGAAAGATTCTGCCATCATGTAGCGCGTGCGCACGCGATGGGTTCCTACCATCACATCCAAATCATATTGGGTGTATTCAGCTGACGGAACATTGACCGGACGATAGGGCAGATCGTCCTCACCAGATATGGTGATCCAGCCCAAATCCCGACGCTCCGGTGAGTTACCATAGGGAAGAACATTAGCGACTTTATAGGCGCGGGCAATCGCCCGGCGAATGGCCTCTAAAAGCTGATCATTGGTGTATTTATCTGCCATGGAATCCTTCGACAAGCTTTCCAACACAGTTTGCTCATTCAGCTTCCCGGTGTAATGAAGCACATGAAAATTGGACATCGCCCGTCTTCCTGTAACACTCAGGTCCGCATAGGCATTGCCAAAATCAACTGAACCTTCCAGGTAGCGCAAGGCCGCTCGGTGCAAGTCAAAAATGGGATCGGCCCGAAGAGCGGCCCGCCTCAGATCTGAATGGAGACGGCCTTCTGCTTGTAAAAGAAAGGGGGGGGCCTGATAGAAGAACGGCTGCTCGCAGCTCTCTTCGCTCACCGGAGTATAAAAATTAATATTCTGAGCGACAGAGGAATCCTGTTCAGCATAAACAGGCGCGCTCATGGCAAGTAGGACCAAAAAAATTACGGTATATCCAGACTGCATACAAACAACTCCCTCTCTACAAGATCCGTCTAGTATATGGTACGCGACCAGACAACGCGCCGCGCTATTTTGTTGAATTGGTGTAATCTTTACATGTTGCAGTGATTTCAGCTAGTTGCCTAGCATTTTTGCTGAAAATCCCATTCAAGGGTAAAATAGACAGAATTTCTCAACTTTTCTCCCTTTTTACCGATAAATTAAACATGAAAAAACGTCCCCTCCTCTTTGTGGTTTTAGGCATTCTGCATCTGTTGGTGCCGTTTTTTAATTTGTTGGTTTTCAAGCTCAAAACAGACATGGACTGGGCGGTGGTTTTGGACAATGTTCAAAACATCCAGGGTCTTAAGAACGTCTTGGATTTTTGGTTTATCTTCCCGCTGGCGGGGCTGGCGCTTTTATCGGTCAAGGCCTGGGCCTATCCCATTTTTGTCGGTGTGCAAATTTACTCCCTTTATAATCATCTTTCGTACGAAAAATTCACCTGGCCGTACGTGAGCGAGAGACCCTTTGTGGGCCCACTGATCTTGATGGCCGTGAACCTCGCCATCATTATCTACTTTGCCCTCCCCCATGTGCGACGTCCATTTTTTGATCGTCGCATGCGCTGGTGGGAGGCCCGGCCGCGCTTTGGCTCGGAAATTCCCTGCTTTGTCTCATTACTCATGCCGGCCCTGGATAATTCTGGCGTGCTGAAAACAAAGATTCTCAATATCTCCGAGTCCGGGGCCTTTATGGAAATGCGCCCTGGTATCAGTATCAACTGTGACATGCGCGCTAACTTTGAAGGTTTCGGCAGTAAATTTTCCCTCACTGCCCGAGTCATCAATCATCATGTGGTCAACGGCGTAGAAGGAATCGGGGTTCAATTCATCTTCACCAGCGGGGATGAGCGTCGGGCACTTCGAAAATTTATTAAAAAATTGAGTGCCACTTTCCAGAATTCCATCCAAACGGATGGTCCAAAAATAGCGGCTTGATGACTACGCGGCTTCGCGAGTTGAAGCGGCAGAATTCAAAAATAGATCGAGATCAAACCAGATAACCTGCCGGCCACTATCCGACAGCCCGCAAGCGTAGGGCGCATAGATGCTGCTTTCACTTCCGACGGTAATCAACTCCTCGCCGACTACATCCTGGGCCTCAAGATAAAAATCCTCTCCCTTCCACTGGATAGTGAGGGAAATTGTTGCGCCTCCGGAGGTATGTCCGGGCAACTTTTTAATTTCTCTCGGGCCTTGTAACTTTTCCTGAGATTTTTTTCCCAGCACCGCAAAGCGTTTTACCGCCGAGCTGGGGATGGCCCAGACACCTTTAAAGTGCGGGTCATTACTTTTGACCAAAAATGCCGAATGCTTGCCCACTGACTCATCAAGATAAATCCGGAAAAAACATTTCTCTTCCAGTACCACAATCTCCCATCCGAATTTAGCATTATCGAGATTTTTGCAGGCCTGTTTCCAGTGGAAAAAACCAATCTCATCACAAAACAAATCAGCAACAAAACCGTGCTTCCCAAGATGGGGGGCAAGTTGAAACATGCATTTACTCATCGTGGATGGCAAATTGGCGGCGACGGCCACGAGCCCGCGCAGCAAATTACCAACCGCCTGCTTGGGCAGTGAGCACTGCTCATCAATCAGAGAAAAATGCAATCCGCCCAGAGCGTAGAGGGATATCGCTCCGTTCTCCCTGAATGGTTTAAAGACCGTCTGACAGGACAGGCGTTGCTCAAGTCGCCCAAAATCCCGGACCAACTCATCAAGCATGACATGGGTCAACTTTTTATCTCCCTCGATTTCTTTCAAATGCATTAGCTTTTGTTTTACTGCCATGAGTGAAGTGGAGCTGACCGGCCAAATTTCAGATTGATCAAATATTTTGGCCATAAACTCAACGCCCAGAACCCGTGGGTCGGCAGGAGTGCTGCTCTCTTCAACTTTCAAATTTTCCACTGGAGTGGCATCAAATTTTTGTGGACCAGTAGAGGCCACACTCAAATCAAGCAGACGATCGCCGATCATGAATTTCAGAACGCGTGAATCTTCGCTTGTTTTGGGGTCCTCACTCGGGACGACAGGCGCTTTCTCAGGGGCCGTCATCTCATCCAATTGTTTGAGAAAGCACTGATAGAGGGAATGAAGGACCTCTATGCTGCTCTTCAGGTTGCTAACCGTAACATCAGCGAGGGCGGGAAGAAGAGCATCATATTCGGCCAGCATCGCTAAAATTTCCGACACAGCCGGTTGGGGCAGATGTCGGGCCATGCCGCGCAAATAATGCAGACCGCGTTTTTGCAAGAGAACGTCCGCATCTCCCCAGACACGATCTTCAACGGCAAAGGAACTCAAATGTTCTTCCAACTTTCGCCAGGCAAAGTTAAATTCATCGTGAAAATATTGCGAGAACGGCCCGATACTCACGTTCTACACCACCTTTTTTTCTGACAAATGATTAACCACCATCTTCACTTCACCGCTAACCTGATGTCGGGTAAACGCCTTACTTTGAGACGCTGGAACTTCCCGTGCCGTCTCACTATTTTTAACCGCTAAGCACAGTGCCTCAACATCGGTTGTGAAATCAAAATTGATTGATTCAAGCTCCTGGTTGCCGTTTTCCTGGTCCACCGATTTATTATAATAGGCGGCCTTATAGCGCAGGGGGTATACCTGGAGCGCCGTAATTTTTTCTCCCAAAAATCGCCCCTGATCACTGGAAAGATTGAGCTGTACCGGCCCCTTGAGAGCGGCCATGCGTTTTCTTTCACGCCAGATATGATGCTTGTGATGATAGATGGCATGCCGATACATCATGCGCATTCCTACCCCAAGCACCATGGTGGCACAAAAAATGCTCACAAAGTAATAAACGAAGCTAAGACGACGGCCTTTTTCCTCATCCTTCAACTTATCCAAAAAGATTTCAAAAGCGATTTTGGCCACACCATCAATTTTTCTCAAAACCGGAATTGAATCCGTATATATTTCTTCCGGGGAGATTTTAAAGTTGCCCTGATCAGAGGTCTTGATCATAAAATCCAGTTTTTTCTTGATGGCCTTCTGACCGTCTAAATCCTGCCAGCCCTGAAGGGCCGCCCACACCGGACCTTGACCATTTCCCACCAGTACGTTCTCATGCAATGTTGGCAGAGTGGCCGTGACCAATAGCAGATTAAAATCCTGAGTGGACAGGGGCATGTTCACGATGGCCTGCTGAATAAGCAGATCCCGCAAACTTGCAACGTCCTCGAAAATTAAATTGGAGGTTGTCGCGACCGTGGCCTCACGTAAATCGATAGTCAGGGAAAGGGATTTCTGAATTTGAAAAAGTATATTCTGATAGCCGGCGAAGGCCTGATCGGGTGTCATGCCCTGCGTGTAGATTTCTTCGCGCAGAGAGCGAAGCGCCATCATATTCTTGGCCACCAAACTCTCAGAATCTTTGCTCAATAAGTTGAGTCTTCGTTGCACTTCCTCACTTTTTTTAACCACATCCTTAAATTCAAAGATGGAGGTCCGGCCTCGAAGAAAAAGCATGCCGGTTCCACGCTCCTGAACAATTTCACGATACAGTTGCGAGAGTTGATGCAGCTCCTGACCGGCGGTCAGATTATGACGAGCATGAATAAATTCCAAATATTGATGGCCCAAGAACCAGGTAATACCAATTAAACATGGCACAAACGCCAATTTTCCAAAGATGAGAACTTTCCACTCAAAAGCCAATTTTTTCAACCGTCACTCTCCCGCCAAATCTTAGTACTCATCGAACGTTTCACGTCGCGACTGAAGGCCTTTGTGGGGAAAATAACGCCAAGAAAAAATACTCAACTAACTCAGATAGATATTTTTAAAAAAAATGGCTTTAACCATGCGAAAAAGATTATCTCCAGGGGATTTAGTAAACCATTATTCGACGTTAAAATGGCCACCAGCTTGAAGAAGTTGCCGGCTTCACCACCACATAAATGGGATAGTGATCTGATCCAGTAAACTCCAAAGCCGTTCCGCCGACTTTTTCGAACTTTTTATTGAAGAATACATGATCAATCTTCACACTCATCGGGAGTAAGGAACGCCCTGATTTTCCTTCGGCATATCGAGATGGGAAGGTATTTTGATTTCCCCAAAATCCTTCAGTTAAACCACGGGACAAACTATTGTAGGAATCTGGAGTCATTAAAAATATTTCTTTCGGAGCATTGAAATCTCCAATCGCGATCAGCGGCTGGCCGTTTTGGATTCCTCCCGCTCCCAAATCATAGTTCAAAAAACTTCGGTAGCGTGCGATCTGATAGTCCAGCGGATTATCTCCTCCAAAAAACATATTGTAGATCAGGGTTATCTTGCCTTCACTTTGGTTGATGGCCTCCCAGGGTTCGAGTAAATGCACCGGGGAAAAATAATATTTTTTTCCCATGACCGTGGAAGAGTAAAGGACATAGGCCCTATCCCAATGCCTGACCTCATTATAATTTTTGTCCAGCCACGATTTTTTATAAGCTTCGCGCTCTACCATGTTCCGATCGAGGGGGGTCCAGTCCAGACCTCGCTGCACCTCACGGGTAAAGGGAGTGAGTGAAAAAGTGATCACCCCGACCTCGTCCCCTGGCGAATAAGGTACAAAGTCCGAATAGGCATAGTGGCGACGCAGAACCGTCCAGGCATGGGAGGAAATAGCGGAATCTTTAAATTCTCCCAAGATGAGCAGGTCAGGACGCGAGGATGATTCCACCAGATTGACCAGATTATGATTCACATGCCCGTCGAGATTGAAGCCTCCCCAGGCCACGTTCCACCAAAAAATCTTCAGGCCTTCCGCATCAGTTACTTTTTGTAAGTGCCTTAAGTTCAAGGTCTTGTTGCCATCAAAGATTAAATCATTGACCCCGCCTTCGCATAGGCCCATCCCCATGGCCAACGCCAACAACAAAGTCTGAAAAATGTTTAATTTTAAGTAACCCATACCCAGCAGACATTATAAGTGGGGTTGTCTTGGGAGTGCGATTTTCCTGAACTTACTGTAATAATTACAGAGTTCTTAGAACGGTGCCGGCCAGTTATTATCTTCCTCTCCGGTGACCACAGCACGTTGATTTCTATCAAAGCCCGCCAAAATTTCCTGGTAGGTTTTAACCTTCCCCACCAAGGCCGAGATCACGGCCATATTTGAACGAGCATTCATATGAAAGAAGCTCGGCATGGCATTGGTTAAAATATCAAAATATTTATATCTTCCTTGTCCGGGATTCATCCTTTCATGGGCGCGGGCCAAGGCCTCGTCGACATAGGCAAAGGTGTCACAGCCATTGATCAGAAAAATTTGATATTGCTCGGGAACGAAACTCCCCATCTGCGCCAATTTGCGAATATTGGCACCCAATCCCGAGTGACCACTGTAGCTCACAAAATCAGAGTAAGCTGTTCGTTCATTATACAATTTTTCTATCTCGGAGCCCGGATAAACCTCCTTAATATCTTCAACCAGGACGAGCACGAGATCCAGCTGTCCCTGTGACAGCGCAAACTTCATATGAAGAACAGCGTTGTCATTGCTGGGAAGAAAATCGGCCGTTAGATTTGCCACATTTGACCAAGTCGGCTCTCCATAATTTGCGAAGGCCTCTTGCACAGTCTGCTGAAAGGCCATAATTCCTGCATCGAAGGGTGAATTTTCTTCCGCATCGGCCATGCCAAAAAGAAGGGTGGCGACAACCTTTCCATCTTCCCATACCTTGTCATATTCAGGTGATTTTCCCTTGGTGTTTTCACTTCCATAACTTAAGCTCACAGACACCTTGGTCACTGATGCCGGAAAAAGCCTGAGGCCACAGGTGCGTTGCAGAGGGCGGTAGTAGTACCAAAAATTTCCGAGCTCCACATTGTGGACCTCGGCCGCCAAACATTTTTTTCCGCCGCGCTCATCGCTACCGTATTGTTTAAAAAAACGCTCCAGAAAGTATTCACTCCCCTGCTTCGGGAGAACCAGCTCATAGCTTTTTGGAAAAGGTTTCTCGATCGGCCAGGCAATTTTCATGGCGGCACGATAAGTCACCCGATACACGCCGGACTCAGGAAGCAGGATATTTCCCAGAGTGATTTTGGTTTTTGCCATGTCGGGAACACCGCCGCCTAAGCCGTTTAGCTGGCCGATGGAATACATAAGTTGCTCATTAATTTCCGCCACGAGAACGCTGGGGTTCTGAGAGCGAGAGAAGATAACTCCTTCTTCAATCCCTCCATCAAGAAGTACAGAATGGGCCGAGGCAAATTTCGGAATCGAGCGCCCAAAAGCGCTTTCCATTATAATAAGTGACAGAAATGCAATGATTTTCGCAACGCTTCTCATATATTCCTCTAATTTAGTTAGGTATTTTTCTTGGTGCCCACTAGGCCTTGTATACAGCTTTGTCACTGTGAATTCTTTGACCTAGATCAAGATGCCGTCTTTTGCCGCTTTGACCGCCGCGGGATAACTATGTGAGACTAAAGCTTAAAGTGTGAACTCATGAAGGTATTGCACCTAATTTTAAAATGGTTAAGAGTAAAAAATTGGATGGCCTATTTAGTGCCATCAGTAAGCATGTTGCTGCTCTTTCCCATCCATAGTGCCTCTGCGGCATTCTGTCTCCAATACTCCCTTCTGTACGATACCTGGAATGATGATGTGGATAATTTCTCTTACTCGCGCATGAACAACGCCTTTTATATTGGGGCGAGCTTTGACAGAAATAACCAGCTCTATATCGGGCCAAGTTATCATCTGATCAGCAAATCTCATCAAGAAGGAACTGGCGGTCAAGCAAGCGATCTTTCCGTCACGGCCTTCGGTGCTTCAGTGCTCTACTTCCTCGACAAGGAATTCCGCTGGAAATTACAGCTGACTTATAACTTGGCCTTAAGCGGGACTCGCACGGTGAGTGGCACAAATCAAGAAATTGAAGGTACCGGATACGAAGCCGGCCTTGGCTTTCAACTCCCGCTAAGCCGGAGTGTCTGGCTTGGGGCCACCATGAATTATCACACCATGACGATCAGTGAATACAAAGTCGATACCACGGCCACGGAGGTGTCAGAATCCTACACCGCCATCGTGCCGATGATTAATCTAAATTTCTTCTTTCGTTAGTAGCTGGGCGGCAACCTCTTGACCTAAACTTTTCAGAAAAGGAAAAAGCACCTGCTTGGTTTGCTCACAACCTGTGGTGAATTTTAGAATTCCGATACACAATGTTTCCCAGTGGTCGGCGCGCACCGAACCAATGACTTTGCCAAAAACCATACTATACTCTGGGGCCAATCCATCATTGGCCACGCCGTAAGAGGTTTGATCAAGCCCGCGCTTTTTTATTTCATTTTTCAAAACCAAGTTGGTCACCTCAAGCGGCGGCATCAACGTATGTTCCATCGAATTGGTCAAACTGTAATAACTGATAAACGGCAAGGCCCGCACATCCTGGGCGTAGTAGACTCCGGGAGAATCCGGTAAGCGCTCGGTTCGAAGCTCCGCCAGATACTCTTTCTCGATGGGAGTAAAGCCAATGCCCTCAATTACCGTCCGGTACAGTTCACTCTCCCAACCCTTCGAGTACTGATCAAAAATAAAATCCGCGATGGGAGTTCCTTGGTGAGGAGTGGCCACGGTCACCACAGAATGGATAAAGGGTTTGAGCCGAGGATCATTGGCCACCATGCGTGCAATGTTCCCGCCCATACTATGGCCTAACAAAATTATATTACGCCTCACAATGGGACGCCGGTTTTGAATGGTTCCCTGGACAATCGCAGCTTGAATCGCCACCACACATTCCAACGCACGGGTGAGAAGAGGCCGTCGATCTTTGTCCTTGGTTTTCGGGCACAACATTGTGGGCAGCCCGATTTCGCCCAAAATCTGCAGATACTCACCAAAGTATTGACCATGCCCGGTGATTTTTAAAAGCCTAGTAAGATTTTTAACATAGATTTCTCCCCCATTGGAGCCAGCTCCGGGAATCAGAACGACGTAGGGCTTAAGAGGACTATAGACATCGTCGGCCGACCCGACAGAGGTAAGAGAAATAAATAAGCCAAGAATCGCGACGACCTTTCCAATCATGGTGGCCTCCTTTGCTACGTCTCAATAAATTTTAAAAAGCTTAAAAGTCTTGCACGGGGCCAAAATCATCGTCGACTCACATTTTCTTACAGTAGCGCCACGGTGCATGGTGGCAATCAAGCCGTTGGCCGTTATCTTTTCAGGCACAAAAATTGATCTCTTCCATTTTAATTTCCGCCTTTTGGAGGGCCTGTGGGACGATTAAAAGTCATATCCGGTGCACTAGAGAAAATTGCCGAGTGCAAACTGCCAAGGGAACTCAGCTTCGGCAAAATCATTGCTCCGGCCTTTGTGGAATGTGATTACCGGGATGGAAAATGGGGAGAACTCAAGCTCGTCCCTTACGCCCCACTACACCTAGGCCCCGAGGCCAAGGTTTTTCATTATGGCCAAGAAATTTTCGAAGGACTCAAAGGCTATTTTGTCGATCGAGCAGGTCCGTTTCTTTTCCGCCCCGATCAAAATGCCAGACGCTTTAACTTGTCGGCCATGCGCTTAGGCATGC
Organism: Bdellovibrionales bacterium GWA2_49_15; assembly: GCA_001769855.1. Taxonomy (GTDB): domain Bacteria; phylum Bdellovibrionota; class Bacteriovoracia; order Bacteriovoracales; family Bacteriovoracaceae; genus GWA2-49-15. Next base: position 116,614 of record MEPP01000022.1, read on the forward strand.
CTGAATTTCCCGTGAGCGATTTCCTTGAGAGCGTCACGGCCATGACCTATTACTGCAAAGAAATTATTCCCACCAAGAGTGGTGAGTCCCTCTATCTTCGCCCCTGCATGATCGCCACCGAAGAAAGCTTAGGGATCAAGCCCGGACTGACCTACAAATATTTCGTGATCGCCTCTCCCTCCGGCCCCTACTTTACCGGGGATTCGATTAAAGTTTATATCGAGCGCGAACGCGCCCGGGCCTGTCCTGGGGGCATCGGTGCCGCCAAGACCGGTGGAAACTATGCCGCCAGCCTGGTGTCAGGCAAACGTGCCCAAGAGTTGGGCTGCGGACAAACTTTGTGGCTGGATGCTTTACACAAAACCTACATTGAGGAAATGTCGGGCATGAACTTCATGTCCGTGATTGACGGAGCCATTCACACGCCCGCCATGACCGATACGATTTTAGATGGCATCACACGCAAATCCATCATTCAGCTGGCCCAGGACTTTGGCATCCGGGTGGTGGAAGAAAAAATGGATATCAATAAGCTCCTCGAACAGGTGGCCAAGGGAAGTTGCACCGAAGCTTTTGCCTGCGGTACCGCCGCCATCATCACGCCCATTCGTGGTTTTGTCGAAGGGAATGGATCAGAGTTGGCCTTCAAATCCGCCGAGTCAAAAATTGCCATGAAGCTGCGCCAGGAATTACTCGATCGTCAGGAAGGAAGAAAAAACGCGCCAGCAGATTGGCGCGTTCTCGTTGATAAGTTATAGCTAGTGTCCGCCTAAGCTTGGTAAGAGCTGGAAGCACAAGATTACGATAAAAGTTGGAAAGAGCGCTCCCACAAAAAGCCATAGAGGCGAAATTCCCTCTTCTCCAAAGCTGTCTTTCAAAATGCCGTAACCCGCAGGGTTCGGCGCATTGGCAATGACCGTCAGACCGCCACCGGAAACGGCACCGGCCACCAAGTTATATTTGGCCGATTCAGAGAGCGGAACCAGTGAGCCCAAATAAGTAAGGGCAGCATTGTCGGTAATCGCTGTCAGGGCCGTGGCACCAAAATATAAAACGATGTCACTCATCTTGCTCAAAACCACCTGCAACCACCAAGCCTGGACTCCACCTAAAGTGACGAGGCCGGCAAGAAAAAAGCCGACCATGAGGGACTCGCGGAGTTTTGGTGCATCCTGATACTCTTCGGTAACTTTAACGACTCCCAGAAAAAATAAAAAGAGCCCAAGAAAAAAGACCATATGATGAGCAGTGTAAACCACGGCAGCGATAAAAACGACATGAAGGGCCATCATCCACCAAGGAGTGGCAAGCTGGTTGGGGTCATGCACGGTTTGCAGCTTGCCAGTCAATTCTTTCTTAAAAAGTATGGCAAAGATGATCGTAGACACGACAACCGCAATTACCGCCTTCCAGCCGAAATTCGAAATCATATGGGAAAATCCCCAGTGATACTTAGCGGCCACCATCAGAACTGGTGGAGCGGCAAAATGGGAGAGCGTTCCACCAACGGAAACGTTGACAAAAAGGACACCGATCGTGGCGTACTTGAATTTCGAACTCATCTCATGCTTGTAAAAATTATTCAACAGAATCATGGCGGTGACCGTCATGGCCGCCGGTTCGGTAATGAAAGATGATAAAATCGGCCCGACAATCAAGGCCGAAATATAAAAGCTCATTTTCTCGTTGAGCGGAATAAGCCTGGCAAAAAGTTTAATAAGTATTTCCGCCAAATGAACAACGGGACGAGTAGCGGCCATACACATGATAACAAAGACGAAGGCCGGTTCGGTAAAATTCTGGGTCTCCAGATAATGAAGAGAACCACTTACCAAGGTATGATTTTCATCGTAAGTGGCAAATCCTTTAACGAAGGCATAATAGGTTAAGAAAACCGCCGCCCACATGCCAAAGACTGCTTCAACCTCGGCCAGAAAGTGAAAAATATTTTCGCCAATAGAGCCCTGGGGATAATGGTGGGCCATGTGTTCAAATTTTTTCACCACAAAGGTGTGGAGGACCGCGATGGCAAAAATAATTGTGCCGGCCAACTCGACATTCGTTGGGTTCATTTTAACCTCTTGTTTCAAAGGGATAGTTAATTAATGGTAGCACAACACAAAAAAAAGGCCTCCGTGAAAGAGGCCTTTCTTAAGACATAATATCCGACTAAAATTAACCGTTAGTACCAATCGAAGCGACTGGGCAAGCTTCTAACTGCTCTTGGCAAAGGGCCAGTTCCTCAGGGGCTTTTGGCTGTTTTTTAATATAGGCATTGCCATCTTCATCTTCCCCAAAAAAATCCGGCGCACCAGTATAGCAAACGTTACAAGCGATACAGCCTTCACCGCTATCATCATCAGGATCAGTACAAAACCATGGACCTGGAACGTTCAATTTATGCTTTTTTGCTGGATTCGCCATAACAACTCCTTCACGCGAAAATAATAAAGTTTTTGTTTTTATAAATGATTCAAGCCAAAAACTCTACGGAAAACTGCGGAAATTTTTATCAGGTCCCAAAGACGCACCGCACCTCCCTGAGAAGGTATCTGATAAATAAATTTTGCAAAGCCCATGGAAGGAAATAAAATCCTAAGTCCACTATGTCTCCTTTAGAGGTGCCTATGACAGAGAAAATTCAAGATACCGCCCGTCATTGGATTAAAGATCCAAGCATTGATACCGTTGATCGGCAGGAAATCGAAAACCTGATTCAAACCAACAACGACGAGGAACTCACGGACAGATTTTATCGTGAGATGGAATTTGGAACTGGCGGCATCCGCGGCATCATGGGAGTCGGTGCCAACCGGATGAACAAGTATAATATTCGGAAGGCCACGTATGCATTAGGAGAAGTGGTCAAAAAAAATTGCCAGGCCCCGTGGCGCGTGGCCATCTGCTATGACAGTCGAAAGAACTCCTTTGAGTTTTCCAAAGAATGTGCCCAGGTGTTGGCGGCCTTAGGCATTGAGGCCCACATCTATCCCCATCTCAATCCCGTGGCCCTTTTGTCTTTTGCCGTACGCTCCTTACAGGCCCAGGCCGGCATCATGGTGACCGCCAGCCATAACCCTCCAAAGTATAACGGCTACAAAGTTTACTGGAGTGACGGCGCTCAGGTCACCCCTCCGCATGATCAGATGATCATTGAAGCGTATTATGCCAAAAAAGGTTTTGTGCATATTCCCCTGATCAGCTTTGACGAAGGTCAAAAACGCGGACTGATTAAGTGGATCTCCCGTGAAGTTGAGGATGAGTATTTTAAACTTCTCCAAACAAAATTTGTAAATCAGCCCCTTTGCCAAAAATACGGACCGGAACTCAAAGTTGTTTACACACCCATTCATGGTGCCGGGAAGGTGCCGTGTCTTCGGGCCCTCGGCATGCTGAACATGAGTCAGGTGGTAACTGTGCCGGAGCAGATTGAGCCTGATGGGGCCTTTCCGACGGTGAAAAGTCCCAATCCAGAAAATCCCGAGGCCATGAAACTTGCCGTGGATTTAATGATAAAAACTCAGGCCGATGTGGCGCTCGCCACCGACCCTGACTGTGATCGCGTGGGGGTGGCGCTGCTTCATAACGGTTTGACTCACTACTTAAGCGGTAACCAAATTGGCATTCTCATGCTTAATTACATTCTTTCCAACCTAAAGGAACAGCGCCGTCTTCCGGCAAATCCATATTTCGTTAAAACCATTGTGACCACACCGTTACAAGACACTATTGCCGCCAAGTTTGGCGTGCAGGTGGAAAATACGCTGACGGGATTCAAGTGGATTTGTCGCCGCATGGGAGAAATTGAGCGAGAGCATCCTGAGCGCAATTTTGTTTTTGCCACAGAGGAATCCTTTGGATATATGACCCATAATTATGTGCGCGATAAAGACGGAATTTGCTCCGTTGCCCTCATGGCCGAACTGTCTCTCTGGTACAAACTCAAAGGGATGAATCTTATGCAGGCCTTGGATCAAATCTACGAGACCTACGGTTTTTCCAGCGAAGCTCTTTTAACCCTGGACTACGAAGGAAAATCCGGTGCGGAGAAAATCAAACGCATCATGGAGCGCTTCCGCTCACAAAATCACCGCACCATGTGCGGGCAGAACATTTCACAGGCGGAAGACTATAAGACTAAGGAGAGCACTGATTATCTTACGGGAAAAGTTAAGCCTATCGACTTACCGGAAAGTGACGTTCTCGGTTATTGTTTTCCTTCAGGTGATCGCCTCTATCTGCGTCCATCGGGCACGGAGCCAAAAATTAAATTTTACATTATGGTGCAAGAGCGCCAGGGTGATTTAACCGCGAAAAAGAAAAAGGCCCAGGAAAAGATTGAGGCCTTCCTTGGTTTTGTGAAAAAGGAATCGGAGTTGGCTTAATGAAAAAATCTTCTGATCTGGCAGTGGCCTTAGTAAGCGGCGGGATGGATTCTCTGGTCACGGCGGCGGTCGCCTGCGACTCCCATACCCATGTCGCCTTTCTGCACTTAAACTATGGCCAGAATACCGAGAGAAAAGAGCTTGAGGCCTTTCACAATATTGCCGACTTTTACCATATTCCTCATAATTTTCGTAAAGTCATCGACGTTACATTTTTAAAGCAAATTGGCGGAAGCTCACTCACGGATACCACCATAAAAGTCAAAGATTTCAAGGGAGAGAGTAGCGAAATTCCAGACTCCTATGTGCCTTTTCGCAACACCCATCTCTGCGCCATGGCCGTCTCCTGGTCTGAGGTGATTAGTGCTAAAAAGATTTATATTGGTGCCGTTTACGAAGACTCTTCCGGCTATCCTGACTGCCGGCCTTCCTATTACGCGGCCTTGAATAAACTTATTAAAGAAGGCACAAAAAAGGGTGACATAGAAGTTCTCACGCCGGTCATTAATTTGAAAAAAAAGGAGATCGTACTTAAGGCCATCGAACTCAAGGCACCATTGCATCTTTCATGGTCTTGCTATTCCAATAATGACATGGCCTGCGGAATCTGTGATTCCTGTGCCCTTCGCCTGCGCGGTTTTCAGCAGGCCGGAATCCCTGACCCACTCCCCTATAAAGTCAGGCCTAGTTATCCTTAAGGGTAAAATTCCCCTCTACTCCAAAGATTGAAATCTCAGGTGTTTCCAGCAGAACCTTAAACAGATCACCAAACTGCTTAAATTTTGCCAGTCCCGCTGAAGAGTACCGGGCCTTCTCGGCCGGTCCCACCACTATCAAACCAAGTTTTTTTTCCAAAAGAAACTCATACACTTTGAGCGCATCCGCCCCCTCATAAATATAATGGAGATCAGCATTTCGTTCAGACCATTCACTTTCGGACAATCCGCGAACCACGGCGTGGTAACGCCAGCCCAAATAGCTTGGTAAACCGGAATATAGAGAAAGCAAGTTATCGCTTGCGACGAAAGATTGTCCGGGGGCCTCCACCAGGGTGGGTATCCCCTCAATATGCTCCTGTATCCATTTCACACTCTGCTCGATATAGGGCGAGTGTTGGTTTAAAAATGCCAGACCTTCCAGGGTTGGCCGTGGCCCAATTTTAAGTGAGGTGAGTCCCATCATTGTGGGAATGGCCACAATGGAAAAAAGGCCAATCACCGAGACGGTAAAAATGCGTCGCCATAAAGAGAACTGAAAGCTGTGCCACCATCGGAATAGCAACATCATGGAAATTCCTGCTAAGAGAAAAGTCCATGTCCTGAATTTAAACACCGTATTCATGTGATCCATGATCACACAAAGTTCCGAAAATAATAAAAGGCCTAGGCTTCCAAGAACAAAGGCCAGGATATCGCGAGTTTTCAAAAGCGAATTTTGTCGGGAGGCGAAAAAGAGGGAGAGCAGAACAATGGCCATACTTCCGGTACTAAAAACAATCAAAGATACCCCATGGAGCCGAAGGCCTGGGATGAGACACACGGTCAGCAATAGTAAAACATAAGGCAAAATAAAATTTATCTTGAGCTTATCTTTTCCCAGTGAAAATAGTATGGGAGGTAAGAGAAGTAAGGTCGGGAGCCAAAAATGTCCTTGATGAAGAAAGAGCGGCAGGAAAGAGTGAAACGGTGTTGAATTCAAGCCGATCAGCTTATCCTGATATAGATTTTTCGGGCGCCCTATAAAATTCATGACAAAAGGAACGCACAGGATAAAAATCAGGCCACGCTCGAGAATATGCACTGCCATCGACGTCGCTTTGCCATGCTGCTCCTGCAGGGCCGTTTTCTGGCAGAGAAATGGCGTGCTTACAATGACCAAGAACCCCACCACAATCACGTCCCAAACATTGGCGGCAAAAAGAAAACTCATGAGCACCAAGAATTTTAAATCGAACAATCTTGCCAGTAAATTTTCCCAACCGTTTGGGCGATTAGCCCGGTCCAGCCAGATGGCAAGTGCAGCCAAGGCGAAAGGCCATCCGATCAGATGAGGATGGAGGTCGCCAAAGGTGTAAGTGAAGAAAGGATATTCGGCAAAATCACCAAATTCGAAAATTCTGGCAGAATCCCAGTAAGCGTTAAAGTTGAGGGCCCCGAGAACAAATTTGGATATGAAGGCCAGATTTGAGCTAACAAGAAGCGCACAAGCCGCAGGAACGGCAATTTTCCAGGACCACTCAAAGGCGACAAACAACAAGCTCAGACCGGCCACAAAAAAAGAGGTCAGCAAAGATAAGGCCGCCAAATAAGCGACGTCGGGAGCAAGAAAAGAGGCTTCCCCCCAAAGGCCGATTAAAAAATGTCCGAGATAGTAGTAGCGTAGCGGGCTTCCGCCGGCGATGGGATTGGTAATCGCACCGCCCACATAGCGATAGAAAAAGTTGAGCGTTTGAAAATCCGGTGCCTTTTCACCATAAATCAAATGGGGATGAAAGGCAAAAGACAAGAGAGCAAGCCCATAGATCATCAGGAAAGGAATTTCCCATTTCAATATCTCGCGCCAAGGAAAGGAGGGGGCGGAGCTGTGCCTTTTTAAAAAAAAGGCCAAAGAAACAAGGCCGGCATTAATGAGATAAAAGTACAGTGGGGTATGAAAAGGGCCACCATAGACAACCAAAGCGTGCATGAACAGCGCCAAAAAAGCACTGGCCAGCAAACGTGCTTGCCAATATTGAAAGAAATTTATCTGGCGCGGCCCTCGATAAAGATTACAGATAAAAAATGAGGAGAACCAAGGCAAAAAATAAAATAGCAAGAGGCCGATCGTGTTATGAATAAAACTCATGACAAGGTCGGAAGGGCCGGAGTTTCAGGCGGCAGTTGCTCAATATTTCTTAACAGATCTTCCAATGTTTTAAAATGAAAGGCCTGCAGTAAAAAATCCAAATGAATGGCAAAATCATAAAGTAATTTTGGCCCGTGATAAATGAAGGCGGTATAAACCTGCGCCACCCTTCCGCCTTGTTTCCACAGGTGCCAAAGATCACTCACACTCGAGATTCCTCCCACGGCAATCAGCTCAAGACCTTGCACACCTTTGAGCCTCTCAAGTATTTGCCTGCGCATCTCGAAAGATTTATTGGCCAGTAGTTTTCCTGAAATACCACCCTCACCGCGCTCTCGCATGATGGTGGTATTCGTGGCAACGAGCCCGGCGATTCGATGTTCCATCGCCAGACCAATGACTCCCTCCAGCTCGGAGGGCGGTAAATCAGGCGACAGTTTAATATAAAGGGGACATGGACATTGGCGGCGGACATCCACCAGGGCATCAAGAATATGCTTGAGCCCCTCACTGCTTTCCAGCTGGCGCAAGTTGGGAGTATTGGGAGAGGAAACATTAATCGTTAGATAATCAACGTGGGGAGCAAGCAGGCGATAAAGATTTTGATAATCGAAAGGGGCCTTGTCTAGGGGTGTATCCTTGTTCTTTCCGATATTGGCACCCACGGGTTTCCCGTGCTTCTGAGCAATCTTGAGATTTTGCAACTGTCTGAGCGCAGCTTCGGCACCGGCGTTATTGAAACCCATTCGGTTCAGCAAAGATTCCTCGGCTTCCAAGCGGAAAAGACGCGGCCGGGGATTGCCGGGCTGCGGACGCCAGGTCAGGGTTCCCACCTCGACAGCTCCGAAAGGAAGTGAGGTAAAAAAATCCACGCACTTTGCGTCCTTGTCCAATCCGGCAGCAAGACCAATGGGAAAGGGCCACGGCCCCATCTTTGTTTCCAAGGCGAAACGATTGTTAAAAAGAATTTCTGAATGCTGCTTACCCACAAAGTGGAAGACCTGTTTCGCCAGACCTGGAAAATAATGCAGCCCTTCGATAGTTAGATTATGAACCGTTTCGGGATCGATTTTAAAAGCAGCCTTTTTGAATAATTGATACGGTCCAGCCACTCATTCCGCCTAATACAAAATTTAATAAAGTTGAACGTAGTCACCCTCATTCACTTGACCGCCTGAATGAAGTACCGCAATCGCTCCATCCAGGCCAAAATAATCTATAATCTCAACAGTGCCCTTGATCTCCCCTTTGGACACTCCGATCAAAGCACCCGTTTCGGGATCGTAGACTTCCTGGCCCTCTGTAATCACTTTTAAAATATCACTAATCTGCAGCCCGCTATTGCGTCCGGCATTGATATAAATTTTGCTGCCTATAATCTTGGCCACACGCCCGACCCAATCTAACTTAGTGGTAATGCCCAAGATTTTAGGAATGGCCATCCTGACGGCCACTTGCCCGGAATAGCGAAGAAGATCCCGCCGATAGGATAAAAGTTCTTCAGGATCAGTGGCAAACATGCGATAGGCCTTGTCATCAACAAAACCGTCTAAATTTTCACTGAGAATTTCTTTGTTGGCATTAACGTCAAAAACCTTGATTTCAATCTTGACCTCAGTATGGGATTTTGTTTCCCGAATAACTCCGATTTCATCCGGCCGCTCGCGCACTCGGGCCTCTACAATGCGGCCAAAAATAACCAAATTGATACCGGCCTGCTTGGACCTGCGCGATAATTGCACAAGCTTTACGCCGCCGCCGGCGTAGATTTCTTTAGAAGGTCCAAACAGTACTTGCGCCTCTTCATCGATAATGAACTCTCCGGTCTTACCTATTTCCTTTCTAAACTCTTCCGTAACAGTGATGGCCAGATCATCCCCGCCGTAAGGGGCTTCATTGAAAAATCGAAGCAGGGCCAATTTCTTTTTAATTCCCGTGAATTGCTTCGCCGAACTTTTGGGCACAACCCTTTTCCCCTGCGAATCGCGTCGGATAAAAGGAGTCGAACAGGCGGCCACAGCGACGATTACAATGATCAAACACAGTGTGGAACTTTTTTTAATTCTAGTGGTGAAAGTCATTGTGTTCTTTCTCCATCCTTGGAAACTTTCGGCTTAAGGGACATCACGTACGGTTGCGCCAGATCATCAAAGTGCAGGAATAAATCTTTATTGACATCGAAATCCTGCAGTTTCTTCAGGATATTTACGGCCCTATCCGTGTCACCTTGATAGCGCAAAAGAATTCGCGCCTGCTGGCCATCATAGGTTTCCAATCTTCCGAGAAAACCCTGGCCGGCCCCTTTTTGAGAGAGCATATCCAAGAGGGTGTAGACATGCGAGATGGAGCCAACCTTTTGGACTTCTAAAACCAGATAGCCATTCACCTCTGGCAGATTGGCCAATGATTTTGCAAGCCCCTCCCACGATGTCAAAGGGATGCGGTATATCGTGCTGGCGATGTTTGAACTCAACGTCTGTGAGGTTGTCGCCTCTATCTTTTGGATCGTGGACGGAAAATCTTGCGAATGAATCACATCCCGTGTCTTTAAATCAATCAGGACATGATCCCCATCGATTCTTAAATTAAACCCACCGCCTGGCTCATTCTGAGGTTGTGCTTCAAGTCTCACCTGCACTTTCATCCAAAGCGCATCTTCGAGTTCGAGAGGCAATCGCTTATTTATAGTTCTTGGCCCGAGTTGTTCCGTGACCGCGTTATCCGCTCTTAGGGTGGCTTGAAATTCTTCGCTTTGCCCGGGACCAAGCACCTTGACTTCAGTAAGCTGTGCCTTGAGGGTATCTGCAAGCCATTTGCGCCAGTGCTCGTCAATGACAGTGGTAAAATCTCCCGCCTGCTCAACCCCTAAATTTTTCCACTCCACACCATTCAAAGTCAGGTTGGCCGAGACAAAAAGAGTGGTGAAATTTCTTGTTTTACTTTCACTCGTGAATCTGTAGAAGCACGCATTGATTGCCTTTTTATCCACCTTAGCACCGAGGGTGAGAAAACGTTGCAGAGGATTAGTCGTAGAACGGGACTGTCTTTTTTCCGAATAGGACAGGATGGAGCGAGCCAGTGCGCCAAATTTGGCCCTCTGATTTAAGCGAGCATCACGAAGTTCGCTCTCGTATTGGGCGTATTTGGGATGCTTTTCAATATTTTTTTCGTCTTGCAGTAAATATTTTTGCTTCAACTCTTCAGTCGTCGCGCGAAAAATTTCATCGAACCTGGCGTTATATTTTTTCCAAAACAGCTCGTTATCCAGGCCCATCTCTGTCATGACTTTTGTATAAATATCTTCAATCGCACTTGCATAGAGCTGTCGTTTAACAAATTGAGAGTCATCACTTGGTCTGGAAATAAATTGTCCCTCCCCTTCCACCATCGCTGGCCGATCTTCCGCAAGGGCGAGAGGCGCGGCCAAGATAAGGCCGATAAGTATTAGACTGAGGCGGTTGACTAATGCAGTGCCCATGCTTCTCCTTCCTCGGCTCCCAACCGATATTGAACGGCATTTCTCTCAAAAAGCTCGTTGATCATGGCCGCGAACTGTGGCGTGGGATTGATTAAATATTCCTGCCCCAAAGAAACGTCGGCCTGAACTCCCTGATGCAGAAGCGTCACATGCAGTGGCACGGTACCACGATAGCTCAAAAGTACTTGTCGAAATTTCTCGAGTTTCTGAGGACCCAGGTCCTCCATCTCCACACTCACGGTCACTCCCGTAACCCGTTGCGAGGCCTCCTCGTCAATTTTTTTAACTTTGGAGGGGAAGAATTTGCGAGGAGTTTCCGCCAAATTGACCTGACCGGTAATCGCCACAGGCCAATCACCCGCGAGTACACTTTCAAATTCGGCGAATGTTTTTGGGAAAATAACACATTCGATCTTTCCCGATAAATCTTCGAGGGTGGAAAATCCCATTCGGTCACCCTTTTTAGTTAATATATTTTTTCGACCGGTAATTAAGCCGGCCAAAACCACTTCACGTTTATCATTTCCACTCAATTCATGGACTTTTGCAATTTCCATAGAGCACATTTCTTTCATCATACCACGATAGCGATCAAGTGGGTGGCCAGAAACATAAATTCCAAGAAGCTGGTACTCATAATTTAACTTTTCTTGATAATCTAAATCGGCCACTTCTTTTACATCGAGAGTGACACTGGAGTTCGCACCGTCACTTGGAAGCTGTTCCGAGCTGTCTGCCCCAAAATCAAACAAGTTCCCCTGACCTAAGGCCAGTTCGTCTTGCCTCTTTTGACCATAGGACATGAACAACTCTAAATTCTCATGCAGGGTTTTACGATTATAGCGCTTTTCAATCGAGTCAAAGGCCCCCACCAGAATCATGGACTCCAAAGCACGTTTACCGCAAATTCGAATATCCACGCGCATGCAAAAATCTATAAAGCTTTTAAATGGTCCGCCTTCCGTTCGAACCTTGACCAATTCGGCCACCGCCGTTTCACCGACATTTTTAATCGCGCCAAGACCAAAACGCAAATTAGTGCCAACCACGTTAAAAAACCAGATTGATTCATTGATATCAGGGGGAAGCACGAGGACATTGTGGCGAACAGCATCTTGAATGTACTGCGTGACCTTATCTGTATTAGACAATTCTGTTGATAAAAGTCCGGCAAAAAAAGGAGCGGGATGATAGCACTTGAGATAAGCGGTTTGATAGGCAATCAGAGCGTAGGCCACGGCGTGGGATTTGTTAAATCCGTATTCCGCAAATTTGCTCATCAACTCAAAAAGGGCGACCGCCTTTTGCTCATCCTGCCCTTGCTTGGTGGCGCCTTCCTTGAAAATGGCCTGATGCTTCGCCATTTCCTCGGCCTTCTTTTTGCCCATGGCCCGCCTTAACATATCGGCTTGGCCCAGAGAGTAGCCTGCGACAGCTCGGGCGATATTCATGACCTGCTCTTGATAAACAATGACGCCGTAGGTGTCCTTCAAAATGGGTTCCAACATCGGAAAGGTATATTGAATCGGTTCATCACCATGCTTACGTTTAATAAAATCATCCACCATGCCCGAACCCAAAGGTCCCGGACGGTAGAGGGCATTGATCGCGGTAATGTCCTCAAGATTGTCCGGCCGAATACGGCGGCAGAGATCAATCATCCCAGAAGACTCAAGCTGAAAGACGCCGATCGTGTCACCTTCAGAAATAAACTCATACACCTTCTTGTCATCGAGCGGGATGGAATCAATATCAAAGGCCTTCTCACTGTCTCGTCGTATAAATTGCGTGGCATACTCAATAACCGTCAAAGTTTTCAAACCTAGAAAATCGAACTTGACCAGCCCGATACTCTCGGCGAAGTCCTTGTCAAACTGAATAACCTGCTCCCCCTCACGTCCTCGAAAAAGCGGACAATATTCCACCAAAGGCTTGTTGGTAATAATGACTCCGGCGGCATGAATGGAGGCATGACGCAAAAGGCCCTCAAGACGTTTGGAAATATTAAAAATTTGCCGGACCTTGGGGTCTTGCTCAATTAAATCTTTTAACTTCGGTTCTTTTTCTATCGCCTCGCTCAGGGTTATTCCCAGCTCCTCCGGGACTAATTTGGCGATGATATCCGCCTCATTGTAGGGAAGAGCAAAAACTCGGCTGACATCACGGAGAACCGCCTTGGCCTGAAGTTTACCAAAGGTAATGATCTGCCCCACTCGCTCCGTCCCGTATTTTTTTGTGACATAATCAATCACCTCGCCACGGCGATTTTGGCAAAAGTCCACGTCGAAATCGGGCAGTGAGACGCGCTCCGGATTGATAAAACGCTCAAAAAGAAGATTGTAAGGCAAGGGATCGATGTTGGTAATTGAGAGGGAGTAGGCCACCAGACTTCCGGCACCTGATCCCCGTCCGGGGCCAACCGGAATATTTTGTCTCTTGGCCCACTTTATAAAGTCAGAGACGATCAGAAAGTATCCAATGAATCCCATGTCACCAATCATGCGCATTTCGTCTTGCAACCGCGCCATGTATTTTGGCTTGAGTTCGGTCTCCCAATTTTCAAGCGAAACTAGGTTGCGAAAGTGCGGTCCCTGAAAACGCTCCTGCAATCCTTCCAAGGAAACTCGTTGAAAAAAATCATTGAGGGATTCCCCTGTTTCGATCGGATAATCAGGCAGATGATAAATCTGTTTGCCTTTTTCATCTTTCCAGGAAAACTCAACATTACATTTATCGGCAATCTCCAGTGTGGCATCACAGGCGTCCGGCACATCCTCAAACAGCTTGCGCATGACCTCGGGGGATTTATAGTAAAACTCATTGGTGGTGAGCTTCATGCGGGCCTCATCATTCAAAGTCTTGCCCGTCTGAATGCACATCAGCACTTCTTGCGCCATCGCATCCTCGGCCGTCATGTAGTGACAGTCATTGGTGGCCACCAAGCGCACGTTATTGGCCCGCGCATAGGCAATAATTTTTTTGTTGGCGATCTCCTGCTCGCTGATCCCGTTGCTTTGAATTTCCAGGTAAAAGTCCTCTCCAAAAAGCTCGCGCAACCGTTCAATAGCGCGAATAGCCTTCTCATCCTGACCGGTGAAAAAGTTGTAGCCCACCTCACCCTTGAGACAGGCGGTGGTACAAATCAAACCGTCCTTATATTGCCGTAAAAGATCCATGTCGATGCGAGGACGATAATAAAAACCTTCAAGATATGCAGCGGAAATCAGCTTGCACAAATTCTGATAACCCTGAAAATTTTTACAGAGCAATATCAAATGATGAATCTGATAGTTCGATTCATTTTCATCCTGCGAGCCCAAATTTTTGGCCTTTTTGGGCGAGATGCGATCGTGCCTGGTACCGGGGGTATAATAAACCTCCGAGCCGATAATCGGTTTGATCCCGGCCTTTTTACATTGATTGTAAAAATCAATACAGCCAAACATGTTGCCATGATCAGTTTGAGCGACGGCAGGAACACCAAATTCCCGCGCTTTCGCCGTCAAGTCCTGGATGCGGATGGCCCCATCAAGAAGTGAATATTGAGTATGCAAATGCAGGTGAACAAAACTCCCAGGATGGGAAACGGCAAGACTCGATTTTTGATCCATTTTTTCCACGCGGCGGCCTCATAAAGGGGGTTTTGTTAAAGGCTAAAGTTTTAACCAAATGTTACAAAGTCACCAGAGAGATGTCACAATTAATTCTGACTAATATGCTAGACGGTCCTCACTCCCATTCAATAGTACCGGGGGGTTTGGAAGTGATGTCGTAAACAACTCTTGTAATTCCGAGAACTTCATTAGTAATGCGCGAAGACACTGTTTCTAAAAAATTCCTGGGAACATCGGACCAATGGGCCGTCATGCCATCGCTGGAGTTGACGAGGCGCACTGCAATCACCTCCTCATAGGCCCTGGCATCGCCCTTTACACCCACTGTTCGGATGGGCAAAAGCACCGTAAAGGCCTGCCAGATGGCCTGATACAGATGAAAATTTTGCAGTTCTTCAAATAAAATTTGATCCGATTGTTGCACTTGAGCGATGGCCTTGTCGCTGAGCTCACCCAAAATTCGAATCCCTATGCCCGGACCGGGAAAGGGATGGCGATAGACCCATTGATGCTGAAGTCCCAGCTCCAGACCCAGGGCCCGCACTTCGTCTTTAAATAAAAAGCGAAGCGGCTCCAATAGTTTTAACTTCATGCGATCCGGTAACCCTCCCACATTATGATGGGATTTAATCACGGCCGATTTGCCGCCCTTTTGATGAGGGCCGGTGGACTCAATCACATCGGGGTACAAGGTGCCCTGGAGCAAATGAGTGAAGTGAATATCATGAGTATGTTCAAAGTCATGAACCTTACTTTCAAAAACCTCAATAAAAGTTTTGCCAATGGCCTTTCGCTTTTCTTCGGGGTCACGCAGCCCCCTGGTTCGCTCGGCAAAGATTTTTTTTGCATCGATAATTTCAATGGCCAGCGGTGTGTGCTTTTTTAAAACTTCAATATGAGCATAATCTTGCGGACGCAACAAACCATGGTCCACAAAAAAACAGTGCAGGTGATCGCCCAATACCCGATGGGCCAAGGTGGCCGCGACCAAAGAATCCACCCCGCCGGAAAAAGCGCACAAGACATTTGAAGCCTTGGCTTCAGTAATCAGCTGAATCCCTTCAAAGAGCATGGCCTTGGGGGACCAGTCCTCTCTCAAATGGGCGATCTTCTGATAAAAAAATCTTAAAATGTCTTTGCCGTGTTGGGTATGCTCCACCTCGGGATGAAATTGCAAACCCATTCGCGGAAGTGTTTTATCTCGCATCATGGCCAAGAGACCATTATCACTTTTAAGCACCACCTCAAAATTCTCTGGCAATCCCGTGACATGATCGAAGTGACTCATCCATACCGAAAAGCTGGAAGGAAGGCCCGCGAGGACGCGGCCTTTTTCAAAAAGAACCCGGGCATTGCCATACTCACCGAGATGACCGCGCTCCACATGTCCACCGAGCGCATGGGCCATAATTTGCATACCGTAACAAATTCCCAAAATTGGCAACTCAGGTCGTTTAAAGAAGATTGAAAAATCTGTGCGATCTTCAAAAACTGACTGTGGTCCGCCGGACAATACCAGCGCTCCTGGCCAGTCATTTTTTTGCAAACGCTCCAGCGCCTCATCAACCGTTAGAATTTTACTACTGAACCCAAGCTCGCGCGTTTTTCTGGTTATCAGTTGCGTATATTGTGAGCCAAAATCGACGATCCAAATCTGTTGCATGGAAAAGTCCTTAACTTACAGAATAATTAGGGGCCTCTTTCGTGATAATCACGTCATGGGGGTGACCTTCGCGCAGGGAGGCATTGGTAATCAAAATAAAATCGGCCTTTTCCTGCAGCTCAAGAATGGTTCGCGCTCCCACATAGCCCATGCCCGCGCGCAGTCCTCCCACGAGCTGATGAATGTTACTGCTTAAGGAGCCACGATAAGGCACCTGGCCCTCTATGCCCTCGGGCACGAGTTTTCCGATCTCATCCACATTGCCCTGGCCATACCTGTCTTTGGAACCTTTGACCATGGCCCCGAGAGACCCCATGCCCCGATAGATTTTATAAGAACGACCTTGATAGAGAACGGTTTCACCTGGGGCCTCATCTGTACCCGCAAAAAGGGAGCCAATCATCACACACCCAGCGCCACCGGCCAGGGCCTTCACCACATCGCCAGAAAATTTTATCCCTCCATCGGCGATAATCGGGATACCTGCTTTCTTGGCGGCCTGAGCACACTCCATCACCGCACTCATTTGGGGGATGCCAATTCCGGCCACGACCCGAGTGGTGCAAATGGAGCCTGGGCCGATTCCAACTTTAACCCCATCAACTCCCGCCTCAATCAAGGCCGCTGTTCCTTCCGCCGTCGCCACATTGCCGGCCACGATATCCACCTGTTCAAATGCTTTTTTCAAACGTCGCACCA
The DNA here is from genome assembly GCA_001769855.1 of Bdellovibrionales bacterium GWA2_49_15. Taxonomy (GTDB): domain Bacteria; phylum Bdellovibrionota; class Bacteriovoracia; order Bacteriovoracales; family Bacteriovoracaceae; genus GWA2-49-15. The sequence continues at coordinate 133,297 of MEPP01000022.1, forward strand.
TCTCTAACACGCCCTTCGAATGACCGTGGGCCGTGTCGACCACCAAGGCATCCACTTGGGCGCGGGCCAGCTCATGGGCCCTTTCAAATTCTCGATCACCTACGCCGATAGCGGCGGAGACGCGCAATCTTCCCAAACTGTCCTTATTGGCCAAGGGATTATCAATACTCTTTTTAATGTCCTTAATTGTAATCAGACCTTTCAAGTGACCTGACTCATCCACCACGGGCAATTTCTCAATTCGATGTTTATGCAGTAGGCGTTTGGCCTCTTCGAGGTCATTGCTCCTGGTGGTAATCAGCTTCTCTCGCGGGGTCATGATATCTTTAACTTTTTGCTCTAAATTAGTTTCAAATTGAATGTCTCTGCCGGTCAAAATTCCCACTAAGATATTGTCGTCATTCACCACCGGAAATCCGGTGATCTTGTGTTTTCTCGCCAATTCTAAAAAGGCCTTCAGAGATAATTCAGGGTGAACCGTAATCGGGTCAAAAATCATTCCGGCTTCATATTTTTTAACCTTGCCCACTTCGCGCGCTTGATCCACCGGTGACATATTTTTATGAATGACACCGATGCCACCCAGCTGGGCCAGGACGATCGCCGTGGTGAATTCGGTGACGGTATCCATGGCGGCAGAAACGATGGGCACATTGACAAAGATATTGCGACTGAAGCGACCTCTCACGTTTACTTCGCTGGGGAGAATTTCCGAATGTCCCGGACGGAGCAGGACATCGTCATAAGTAAAGGCCTGCCTGAGTTCTATCTTTGACATCGAACACCACCTTTTTCGTAAGAATAAGACAAGAAAGACATAGTATATAGAAATTAAAAAGGGGCGGACAGGGCCCAAGCGCGATTAGAAACTACTAGTAATTTTTTTTGAAATCTTGCTCGTAATTCTTGAGCTGATCAATCAGGTGATTGACTTCTTCATTATGACGCATTTGCTGCTTGTACTTCTCAGTCAGAGTGCTTTCGAAGGAATCTTTGCCCGGAGTCCCCTCAGCGGTGGCACGAGGCACTGCCGGGGCCATAATGGAAGCGGGGGCGCGGGAGGCCTGCACCGTTGGTGAGACCGGACGACTCACCACTTTGTCTCTCGCAATTCCATAGACATTAATTTTCACATTGGATGTTTGCTTGTACTCATTCTCGCGTTTCCAGATTTTTTTAGGCTTAATTTTTTTAGCTTCGGCCAGCTTCTCGGAGAGGAGCGGTGCCATATTCAAATCACGAGGAGCAACGCGTTCCTCTTTTTTCAAGTAGACAATATCACCGCCGGGGGCAGCAGGGGCCTGGGGTACGGTGGTTTCCGCTGGGACAGAGGCCGGGACACGGCTTGGCAACGCGGGCTGGGCCGGGGCCACCACGGGAGCGGTCATCGAGCGCAAAAGCGGATCAATGCCAATAAAAAGCCCGGTCACCTGTTTAAAACTTGTACTGCCTATCGGAGTGGGATTTCGAGGAACTCCGTTATCCACATCCTTTTGAATGAAAGAAAAATGTCCCTCAGAGATGGCCACAACCACATCCTCGAGCAGCTGATTGCACATATCAAACTGCCCGCGCACCGACAGCACTTGGGTTTTACCGCTTTCACTGTCGTACGAAACAATGGCTTCCCCTAAATTATAGGTCACCTTGGCATTGGCGGTTTGAATAAGCGAGACACCCCCGTCGCCTTTGGTTTGAACCCACAAGTGTCCGGCGCGAAGATCAATAAGACGGCGCATAATCTGCACATGCCCGGCACTGGCAAGATGATAGACGTGATTATAGTAATCCATGAAAGTTACCTGACTTCCCATCTCGGTCACAATCTCACTCATGTCCTCAACCAGATCACCTACCTTGAGTGAATGGGCCTTACCTTCGACGAGACTAAAGGCATTTCCAGAGAGCTCTTTCACGATGGCCACGGGTGCCGCCACCGCCTGCCCGAGCCAAAATAAAAATAAGAAGGCCAAGATATTGGCCATAACAAAAAACTTTGGCGAAGTTTTTTTACTCTTTGTATTTTTGTAAAATTCTTTCATAGTGGGCGCTCAATATTTGCCATTCCGTGGTATTGCGATACTTTTTACGAAATTCTTCCACCGTGCCAAAGAAGGCCTTGGAATCTCCTTGCTTCAGCTGCGCCAAGGCCATCCACAACTTGGCACCTCGATAGTGCTTGGAGGTTGGATACTTCACCAGCAAGCTGTCTAGATTTTTTAAAACCCAGTCTAGATGGTTGCCACTTTCATAGGCGGCCACTCCGGCCTGAAAGAGCACACTATCATTTAAAGCTTCGTGACCGGGATATTGCTCAATGAATGTTTGAAAAAACTGTGCCGACTTTTCATAATTTTTCTGCTCGAATTCTTTTTGCGCGGTGGCCATCAGCTCTTTTGCGCCCCACTTAAAGGTCCCTTGATTTACCAAATCATTGGTGGGAAAAACGGAACGTACATTCGGGACACTCGCCGGTGAGCGATCAACGCCCGTCTTGCCGGCGCCAAGCTGCAATTGCATATAAGCATTTTTTGATTTGAGTGTTTCAATTTCATATTTCAGATCGCTGATTTGGGCCGACTGGAGTCGATTCTCCCGCGCCAATTCCAAAGACCGTGCTTCGTAATTATTAACCTGTGCTGCTCGCTGCTCAAAACGCTTGGCCAGATCACAGGCAGTGAATAGGCAACACATCGACAAAATAATTATGCTTCTAACCATGGCCCTTCCTTGTTTGGGCGTATGCTCGTAATGTTATCGGAGTAAATCGGGAAAACTTTAATAGCTTTTGATTAAGCTAAATCGGTATCCCAGATAAGATAATCTCGCCATTCCAGAGGGTCCTCCTCGGTTAAACGGAGAACAAGTTGGGGAGTCCACTTTGGCACGGTGGGTCTATTTTTGGGATGCATCTGGGCCTGGGCAGGCAACAGGTTGCCTTTTTTGCCATTGCACTTCTGACACGCCGTAACAACATTCTCCCAGGAAGTTTTGCCACCACGGCTTAAGGGTACTAAATGATCTAAAGTTAACTCCTTCATTGAAAACTGTTTACTACAATACTGACAGGTAAAATCGTCTCGGGTGAAAACATGAAAACGGGTCAAGCGAACTTTCAGGCTCGATTTATGTCGCGCCAACAAACGCAATATTTTCGGCAACTTGAACTGCATTCGGGGGGAATGGATATCAATTTCTTCATAGACATCCACCACTTCGGCGCGACCAGTCAACCACAAGATCATGGCCCTCTGCCAACTCACAACTTTAATGGGAAAATAGGTACAATCCAACAGGAGGGTGCGCATATGTATAACTTCCTAAGATGCGCTCGAAAGCCGCTTGCACTCGCTCTCTCAGCGCCTAACTATAGTTTAACATAGATTTAAGTTCGCCTACGTCCTTGGAAATAATGCCTTTGAAAGGATGAATTACCCCCCTTGCATGACTTTTCCATGAGTTATATAATGGCCCGTTTTCTTCTTATTAATGGCCTTTTTTGCTGGAGTATTACATGCCCAATGATTCGTCTGTAAAAATCGATATCGATGGTTCCAAGTATGGAGTTGAAGGATCTTTAAAAAAATTCAAACGCCTTTGTGAGTCAGCGGGTGTCTTAAAAGAATACCGAAAAAGAAAAGAATTCAAAAAACCTTCTGTGCGCAAGAAAGAAAAAACTGAATCCGCACAAAAACGCAAGGCCAAAGAGGCTTCGAAGTTTCGTCGATCTACTTACAAAGTTTAGATTCGCCCTTTCTTCATCTCTCTAGTAAAATTGCTCCAGATAATAATCATACTGGAGTCAGCAGGATGGTCATGAGTACAATCTGGACATTGGTATTGAGTGTCCTTATCTCTATGGGATTGGCCCTGGGTCAAGACCAAAAATCAGTGCCAGAAATCCCGGTCAAGGTGGGCGCTAGTTTTTTTCAAATAGGCTCCGACCACTTTCTTGTTGCGCATTTTGAAAATTTTCCAGGCTGGCACACCTACTGGCATAATCCGGGCGATGCAGGTTTGCCCACCAAAATTGCCTTCTCTCAGCAAGGCAAAGCCCTTTTGCTGACAGAACAAGAGCGAATTGCGCCTAAAAAATATATAGAGGAAGGCGACCTCTGGGCCTACGGTCACGAGGGGGCCTATTCCATTTTTTTTAAAATCCCGTCCGATACCGCCAGAGCTTTAGAAACTCCCTTTGCGGTAAAGGCCTCCTGGCTGGCGTGCAAACACATTTGCATTCCGGGACATTGGGAAGCTGATCTCCAGTTGGCCCAGAGCAAATTGGAAATTGTAAAATCCTCACCCGAGAACATTGCCCAGATCGACCTCTCTTCCGAGGAAATGCAAGCTCGTTTTGCCATGCTACCCAAAGTCGCCCCGTGGCCGCCGTCACTCGATCTCACCTTGCATGAAGGCACGAAAGAAAAAGAATTGATTCTGTTTTTAAATTTTCCTCGCGTTTACGAAATGGCCCCGAATTATATCGGCAAACCTCTGCTGATTCCCTTTCCCAATGCCCCCTTTAATTTTGGGCACGATCAGTGGTACCGCGGGAAAGGTCCTGATCTGTTCGGTAAAACCGTCCTTGAGTGGGACGGTCAATACCAAGATCCTCCCCTCGCACTGCCGACCAACGGACGCTTTGCCAAGGCCCTCTCCCTCAAATTTATCTTTTATCCGCCGACGGGTGAAGCCCCGGTTGTCATCGAGAAGATGGTCGATCATTTTCAAAAGGGTCAGCTCAAGGAACTGGATTCGTTCTATGCACTCTTGCACAAAATCCCTCAAGTGCACGCGGCTTCTGCCGCCGAAGATCAAAAGGACGCCGCAATCCCCCCGCAAGACGAGGCAAGTGCCTCCGATGAAGGCGAGCAAGGCCTTCTCTGGATTGTTCTCCTCGCTATCCTGGGCGGATTTATTTTGAACTTCATGCCTTGCGTGCTACCTGTTATTTCACTCAAGTTATTTGGTCTTCTGAAACATAGTGCGGATGCTCCGGCCAAGCTCTGGCGTCATAACATGGCCTACGTCTTTGGCATTCTCATCTCATTTCTGGCCCTCGGACTTTTAGCGGTATTTTTTAAAATTTCCGGGCAGACGGTGGGCTGGGGTCTTCAGCTGCAATCTCCAAGATTTGTGGCCATCATGTGCATCCTTCTTTTTGTCCTGACCTTAAATCTTTACGGCCTTTTTGAATTCATGGTTCCCGGCGGAAAAATTTTAGGCAATGTCTCCATAAAAGAAGGATTTATCGGGGATTTTCTCAGTGGTATCTTGGCCACGGTACTCTCCACGCCTTGCAGTGCTCCCTTTCTTGGAACGGCGATTACCTTTGCCTTTACCCGCGGCCCCTTGGAAATTATTTTTATTTTCCTGTCGGTCGGTCTTGGTTTTAGTGTCCCCTTCTTTATTACTTCCATCTTTCCCGGCAGTATGAAGCTCCTCCCCAAACCCGGGCATTGGATGGAACATTTAAAAAAGTTTCTCGGCCTGACACTGCTGCTCACGGCGGTTTGGCTCCTGGATGTATTTCAGGCCTTGACTGATGGGACACTTCCCACCACCAAGCTTGCCATCACCTTAACGCTGACTTTTTTTGCTTTTTATTTTCAAAAAAATATCTCCAAAAAATTTCTCTGGCGTGCCCTAATCTTCGCCATGCCTTTGCTGGCATTTACCCATCTGCTGTTATGGCCGAACTCCACTAGCTCATCGGTTACTCCTTCCTCGGGATTGCTGACAGAGAAACAAGCACAAGGGTTGAACTGGATTCCTTGGAGCGAAGCCGAAATGGAAAAGGCCCGGGAATTAAAAGAAAACGTTTTCATCGATTTCACAGCGCAGTGGTGTTTCACCTGCAAGGCCAATGAGCAATTTGTCATTGAAACGGAGGCGTTTAAACAAATGGCTGCGGAGAAAAAGTTAAAACTTTTGCTGGCCGACTGGACCAAGCGAGATGAAATCATCGGTAAATGGTTGCTGAGTCATGGAGCGGCCGGAGTTCCGGCCTATTACGTTCAGAGGTCGGATGGTCAGTTGAAATTTCTGGGGGAAACCATCACGCTGGAAGAGATCACTGATGCCATAGGTCCCTGATGTATACCATAAGACCTCTCAGTCGCTATCGAAGATGTGCCAATAATATTCTCCAGCTCGCGAACGCGAAAAATATTCACCCTATTTGTCTGAATGCTGAAATCAAATTAGCTTCTGATAAGAGGAGCAGATTTGCTCCGTTCTTTATGAAGAAAGTTGCCGAGGTTTTGCAAGAGAATCCGGAATTTAAAATCTTAAATAGTGTTCTTGAACGAACAGCGTGGCGCAGTCGTCTCATTGTTTTTGATGAACTTTCGTTTTCAGTCGCCGTCCACAAGGAATTTGAGGGGGAGTCGGTTGTCGTTATTTATGTCCTTCAGGATGTTATAAAGAAATCTCCGGCGCAGATTGAAGATGAGTATAACAAACTTTCGGCGATGCCCATTGAAGAATTTCCCTTATTCCTCAGCTTAAAAAAGCTGTTCTATATTCCCGCCTGGCTACACCGCCCGATTTTCACCTTGTGGGCCATGCTCTTTCCTCGCGATTATATTTCTTATGGCAGCATGGGTTTTACCAATCTGGGTGGGGGAAACATCCAGAGTTTTTTTCCAAGTACTTCCAAAACTATGATCATGGGGATTGGGGGAATTCGGGACCAGGACGATCACTCATTATTCACTCTCAATGTGGTCTTCAACCACTATGTGGTGGATGGGAGAATATGTGCTCGGTTTATCGAAAAAATCAAGGCCAAAATTGAGAGCATAGCTTAATCAATATCGAAGCGATCCGGTAGCTGCATCATCTTGGCTATAATATCCGCCGGATTGGCCCCTTCAAACAGAACTTGATAGAGCCCATTCACAATTCGGGCACGGATTTGATAACGCTCGCCCAGGGCGTGAACGGCGCGCGTGGTTTTGTAACCCTCAACCGTATAGCGCTGAGATTTAATAACTTCTTCGGCATTGCGGCCTTTGGCAATTTCCAAACCAAAAAGCTTATTTCGGGAGAGATCTCCGGTCGAAGTCAAAATCAAATCTCCCATTCCCGACAGACCGTAAAAGGTTTCGGGCCGGGCATTATAGACCTGCCCAAAGCGCAGCATCTCAGCGATTCCACGAGTAATCATGGCGGCCCTGGTATTATGGTTATAACCGAGACCTTCAATCACCCCACCCGCAATGGCCAGGATATTTTTTAAAGCGCCCCCCAGTAAAACACCCTTCACATCATAGGTACAAAAAACCTTAAAATAGGGAGTATCCATCATGGAGGCAACGGCAAGTAAATTTTTGCGAGAACGCCCTGCCAATGACACCAGGGTTATCTGCTCTTGCATTATTTCGTTGGCGAAGCTGGGACCGGAGAGAAAGCAGAACTGATCGCGATAGAGCGGAAAGAGATCAAAGAAGAGATCATCGGAGAGCTCCAGAGTATCCGGGTCAATCCCTTTCGTGAGCGATACAAAAGGAATATCGCGCTTTAGATACATTAGAAAGCGTTCATAAGATTCCTTATAATAAGAGCGGATGGAATGGGTGGGCAGACCAGAAACGACCAGATCCACGCCATCATCAACCAAATCGTCAACCTCATCCCAGGAAAGCGCGCCATGAATATTGGGGGCCAGCTTGTGGCCGGGGAGATAGATGGTATTTTCACCAGTTTTTAATCCTGCATAAACATCGGCGGAACGCACCTTGAGAATAACTTTTTTAAAGTTAAGCGCCAGCACATTGGCAATGGAAGTTCCGAAGGCCCCCCCGCCCACAACTAAGGCCGTACGATTTCCCATATCCCCTCCATCTTTCACGTTACAGGGACAAAACGCCCTGTATGGTTATGGCCTTTTGGTATACTTCGATTACCTCATCAGAATGGACAATGCTCATACTGAAGGTAAAGGAAAGATACTTACCACGACCCGAGGCACGTACCTCATACTGTTTAATCGTCTCATCGAGACCTAAGATTTTTTTAAACTCACCTTCTTTTTCGGTCGGAATAATAAATTTAAAAAGATAAGGTGCAGGCCAGCTATAATTCTTTTCCAGAAGCTCTCTCAATTTTTGAAACTGCGGCATATTTCCAATCACTTTTTAAAATCACACAAGAAACCCGGAATCGGTGGCACAATCCCCTGAGCATAGCGAAGTAAATCAATGACCTCGCGGACCGCCCCGTTTCCCGGCCAGGAATGAGGTACATAATCAACTTGTTCCAAAACCTCCGCGCTGGCCGTTCGAGGGGCGGAGGAAAAACCAGCTCTCTCTAAAAGGGGCAGGTCAAAAAACTCATCACCCATGTAGAGAATCTGCTCATCGGTATAACCTTCTGCCAATACTTTTAGATAAGGGCCACGCTTATCTTCGCTTCCCATAAAAAAATAGTCGACAGTGAGATTTTCAGTGAAACGTTTGATCACTCCGAGGGAGTTGCCGCCCGTGATGACGCCGACCTTGATTCCGGCCTCCCGTAACATTTTCAAACCGTATCCGTCACGCACGTTAAATAGTCGATTGTAGCCAACTTCCTCGCCATGATAAAAAACGCGACCATCGGTGAGGACACCATCAACATCAAAAAGTGCCACCTTGATTGGCTCAAGCTTGGACTTGAACTTAAGCGCTATAGCGCGCAGGTCAGGGGCCACGTCATTAATCGACATCTGCAACCTCTATATGACTTGATAGATCGTTACTAATTTTTCTACTAAGGTCTTAATTGAACTCAAGGGCAACGCAGTCGAGGCATCTGAGAGGGCCTTCTCGGGAGTTGGGTGAGTTTCGATAAAGACACCATCTGCTCCGGCGGCCACGGCGGCCCGGGCCAAAACTTCGACGTGCTCACGCTTGCCACCCGTGGCAGTTCCTAGACCGCCCGGCCTCTGCACCGAGTGAGTGGCATCATAAATCGCGCGAACCCCAAAACTCTGCATAATTTTGAAGCTCGACATATCAACCACGAGATTATTGTAGCCGAAGGAACTACCTCGTTCGGTGAGTAGAATTTTATCCTTCGGTAAGTAGTGTTCCGCCTTTTTGACAATATTTCCTGCTTCTTCAGGACTCAAGAACTGACCCTTTTTGACTTTTAACATGCGATTGTATTTTTTGGCTGCCAAAGCAGCGGTACAAATAAGATCAGTCTGACGACACAAAAATGCCGGAATTTGTAAAACGTCCACCACACTGGCGACCGTCTCGGCCTGCTCGGGAAGATGGATATCGGTAATAACGGGCAGGTTGAAACGTTTTTTTACCAGCTCAAGAATGGCCAATCCTTTTTCCATGCCTGGTCCGCGATAAGCATCAAACGAGGTTCGGTTGGCCTTATCAAAACTCCCTTTATAAAAAAGTTGAATCTTCTCACCAAGTGGTTGCAAATCTTCTTTGATCTGATGGGCAATTTCCAGGGCCAGCGATTCACTTTCTAGCACACAGGGTCCCAGAAAGAGTAATAGTGGCGGCTTTGGTGACGGTTTCATTAGCTATTCCTTCCTTTGGCCATCTCAATAAATTTCCCAAAGATTGGATGGGGAGCATAGGGACGACTCTTAAACTCCGGATGAAATTGGCAGGCAATGAAGAAAGGATGGGAAGATAACTCAATCATCTCAACTAAGTTGAGCTCACGATTGGTACCGGAAATAACCATCCCGGCCTTTGTGAGGGTTTGAACAAATTCATTATTCACCTCAAGGCGGTGACGATGCCGCTCGCTGATTTGATCCGCATTATAAATTTTGGCCGCCAAAGTATCTTTCTCTAAATGACAGTTATAGGCCCCTAGACGCATGGTCGCCCCTTTCTGCCCATCTTTGGATTGGCCTTGCATATAATGAATCACGTAAGTTCCGGGCCAGGAAAATTCCTCACTTGTGGCATCTTTTATCCCTGCCACGTGACGAGAGTACTCAATGATGGCAAGCTGCAAGCCGAGACAAATGCCGAAAAAGGGAACCTTATTTTCCCGTGCGTAGCGAATGGCGCGGATTTTACCTTCCGTTCCGCGTTCACCAAAACCACCGGGAACTAAAATACCATGGACGTTGGAAAGAATTTCGGTCTCTCGTCCGTCATTTTTTTCCAAATCTTCCGCATCAATATAAACAGGTTCGAGCTTGACCTGATTGGCGATGGCCCCGTGTCTCAGGGCCTCATCGAGCGATTTATAGGACTCAATCAGCTCCGTATATTTTCCCACAATCCCGATTTTCACCGTACACAGAGGATGATCAAAGTTATAAACCACACGCTCTAAATCTTGGACATTCGGTCGCGCCGTCCACATGCCAAGAAGCTCGGCCACTTTCTCATCCAACCCTTGACGGTGGAAATCGAGCGGAAGCTTGTAGATGCTGTCCACATCGATCGACTTAAAGATCTGGCCGGCGGTTACGTTGCAGAAGAGGGCCAATTTTTCGGCAATCGAATGATCGAAATCGCGATCAGATCGGCAAATTAGAATATCGGGAACCAGACCCAAGGAACGCAATTCTTTAACCGAGTGCTGCGCCGGTTTTGTTTTCAACTCTCCCGCTGCCGCGATATAGGGCAGTAACACCAGGTGAATAAAGAGGACATTGTCGGTGCCTACATCAAGGGAGAACTGGCGAATGGCCTCCAAAAAAGGCTGAGATTCGATATCACCCACGGTTCCGCCAATCTCGCCCAACAGAAGCTCACAATCCTCAGCGGCGAGATGAATCCGATTTTTGATCTCGTCTGTAATATGAGGGACGACCTGAACGGTCTTGCCCAGATATTTCCCCTCGCGCTCCCTTTCAATCACGCTCATGTAAACTTGTCCGGTGGTAAAGTTACACGAGCGCTTGAGAGTCAGGGCGGTGAATCTTTCGTAATGTCCCAAATCCAAGTCCGTTTCGGCCCCATCATCGGTAACAAAAACCTCTCCATGCTGGGTTGGACTCATCGTCCCCGGATCGACGTTGATATAGGGATCCATTTTAAGCATCCCGATTCTAATACCACGACGCTCCAGCAAGGCCGCCAGACTGGCGGATGCCAATCCCTTCCCCAGAGAGCTGGTCACGCCGCCCGTGATAAAGATAAATTTCTTAGTTGTTTTGACCACGCAGGACTCCTTCAATAATAGAAATATCTTCAGGACTATCGACGCCCAATAGTTCTTTATGAATGCTCAAGGCCCCCATACTTAAATTTCCTTCCAAGGCACGCAACTGCTCCAACTTTTCCCGCTTTTCCAGAACCGAAGTCGGCATGGCAAAAAACTTCTCAAGCGCTAAAGCCTTATAAGAGTACACGCCGACATGTAAGTTCCAATCCCCTTTGGGATCTCCGTGGGGAATGGGAGCGCGGGAAAAATAGAGACATTTTCCTTCTGGCGTGACGATCGCCTTGACCCTGTTAGGATTGCTAAATCCCTCGGAGTCATTTTTTCGCGGTCGAATGAGGGTGGTAATATCAAAAGTACTTTTCAGATGAAACTCAAAGAGAGGCACTAAATCTTGTAAATGCAGGAGAGGTTCGTCACCTTGCACATTGACCACGAGCGCGGGGGATTTTGCTTTTAAAAAGCGCTGATAGGCCAGAAAAACCCTCTCAGACCCTGACGCGACATCATCATCAACTCTCAACACTTCGCCGCCAAACTGCTTGACCGCATTTTCAATGCGTTCATCATCAGTCACCACATAGACATCAACCGAATAAGGTATCTGCTTCGAAGATTTCGGAGATAAAGATAAATTTTGGTAGACATGCTGAATCATGGGACGACCAGCTATTAAGGCCAATGGTTTCCCAGGAAAACGCATGGCCCCAAAACGGGCAGGAATTAAAATAACAATTCGCGGATAATCCATAGATTCAGTCGGCCTTTCTTTATCTGTCTGTTGTTTTTTGTATTTAGTCGAAACGTTTCCCATGAACCCATGGAGGTAGAATGTATCACTCTTGTAAAAACTCTGGAAAGCTATGTTACAGTTAAGCATAGCATTAGAGGCAACTTTGTGCCTAAAGTCCGACTGCTAGAGTAGGTTTCTTGTGAAAATTGCTATCCTTTATCTTATTCTCATGAGTCATCTGGGACTAGCGCAGGAATGGCTTGGCAATGTTATCACCGATCCTGCCATTTCAAAACGCTGTGATGATCTGGCCAAAAAGAGAGAGCAGAAACTTGGGCACAAGCAAAAATTAATGGCCCTCTTAAAACGTAATAATCATCTCCAAACAATCGCCCCCCGAAACCGACATACGGTCAAACTCAAACTAGAAATCAATGAAGGACAGCTCAACCAGGAACTTGATCTCACCCGCCTCACCATCGAACAATTAGAGGAAGGCATTATTCGCAAAGGCTGTCCGGGAATTGCTCTCTAAGTTGGTCCTTCATCCATCCTGTGCATTGACCACTTCACACATCATTTTTCATCCTCTATAGTTTTGAGGTGGCAGAAAATAAATTTTTTAATCTCGTAAGTTTTGTTGCGCTTTTCATGGCTTTACCATCGTTTGGACAAAATGGAAGATTCGAACTCAACGATACTTTCAAACCGATCACGCTCAACCAGGTTATTCAGCAAGGTTTAAAAGAAAATCATGCTCAGAAATCCCGCGAGATGCAGGACACCATTCTTGAGCTTCAATGGGCCGGAGTCTGGGACTCTTTCTGGATTCCCACTCTCACCCTTTCACTTTCCACCGAGGCCCAGCGCATCGGTCGCATCCGAACGGGTTCCGCTCGTGAAACCGCCAATCCTAATGCACCGACAGGTCTGGCCAGTTTGAGCCTGGGAGACTATACCGTCTTCAATTGGGGAAAAGATTATCTTGATTATCTTAACAACAAGCAAACGATTCGACGGTCCAAGCAAATATTGACTGAAGAAAAACGAGCTCTCAAGCACAAGATTATCATCTCATATTTTGATGTCCTCACCAAAAAAGAAATCGAGATGTCCATGCGTGATCAGCTACGCCATGCCTCATTCGTGTATCGTCTCAATCGAGAAAAAATTTCAGCACAAAAAATTGCCCGCCTCGATTATCATCAGGCAAGGGCCGAATTCCTTCGGGTGCAGGAAGAATACTATACCGCGAAAAGCAACCTGGACCAGGCACAAGAGCAGTTGGGGAATCTCATTGACGATGATCCCGGCACCCGTTATGTCTATCAGGAAACGCTGGAATATAAGGATTCCAAAGTTGAGTTCAATGAGGCCCAGGAAATGGCCAAGAAAAACTCTCCCGCCGTTTTGAGCACCATGGTCCAGCATGAAGTAGCCGATCGAAAGTTAGAAAAGGCCCGTCGAGAAAACTTACCCCTCCCCAAATTTACGATTGATTTGGGGGCCTACACACAAACTTTCGGTCGAAGTACTTATGTTCAAGGATATCAGACATCCGCAGGCAATTCGGCCATCGAAATGGTGGCCACGGTTAACGCAACATGGACCCTTTACGGTGATGCCGGTTTTTTAAATAAGCGAGATCTCCAAGAAGCCAGTCTGAGCAAAGGAATCGCCGCGCGAAATTTCCTCGAAGCCAACGATTTTGTTTCGGCCCAGCTGCATATCCTTTTCGATAAAATCAGCAATTATCAAAAACAGATGGGCATTCTCGAACCGCGGCTTAAAAATGCGCGCAAAACCTTTGACGTCGCCTTGGATAACTACACCAAGAAGAAGGCCAACTTCACTGATTTCCTTCATGCTCTTCGTGATTTTACCGAAGCCGAGATTTCCAACGCCAACACAAAATTTCAGCACCTCAAGGCCAAAGTTGAGCTGGCAAGCATGGCAGGCGTGGAAGATTTTCCCGGCGAACGCTTTGAGGCCCTCGCCCTGAAGGCAAAATCTCTCGATGATATTATGAAAGAAAATGAGGACCTCCAGGAGCCTGAGGAAACCAGCAAAACCAAAAAGATGCGAAAGACTCCTCCTAAAGTGGAAGCTCCGAAAGAAGACACATCGGAAGGTGAAACTGTGCCCGAGACTTCGGCTCCCGTGTCAGAAATTCAAAGCGAGACCCCGAGTGAAACCGCCCAGCCTGAAGCAACTCCCACACCTTCAGCAGAAAGTATTCCTGAATCCTCGCCTACTGACCTCGATACAATTCCCTCCGCACCAATGCCGGAATCGGATGGTACAAGTCCGCCTGAAGGAAGTGCACCATGACAAGAACCAAACTCTTCATCATTCTATTGGCGGCCAGTGTGTTTACGAATGCTCATCATGCTATTGCAGCCGACACAGTTCCACCAATGGAGCAGACACAAGAGCAGCAAATGGCACCACTTTCCGTACGAGATGCCATGGAACAGCTTAAGGTCACAGAAGGTGCAAAAGAAGAGTTAACGATCACCAGTCAAGATTCGGATAGCGGCTTGAGTTCATCCTATAATTTAAAAGACGATAACTGGAAACTGGCCTTTGCCTATCATGTGAATTCCCATCCCCTGACCTTTTCTGATGTTGCAGGACTCGACTTCGCCATTGGCGCCAAAATGTGGCCTCGAACCTGGCTGATTGGATATATGGAAACTGCGAAAATAAGATTCAAGGCGATGAGCGAGTACAATCAATGGCGTGATCTGAACACCTCCGAGCTGGAAAACACCTACGAGACAGCGGTGCTCTTCGGTCTTGGTCTCTCCTACGAGACAAGCTACATCCAAGATTTCTTGGGATACGAGAAGATGTTTGAAACCATCACCGCCTCCGGGAGTTTTATACGTATTCATGAGTCCTATAAGAACGAGAATTATACCGGTCCTGGTATTCGTGCCGATTATGGCGTGCATTATCGTTTTTCAAAGGCCATGCATCTCGGTCTCAAGTTTTCCTACAACTTATTTTCAACCAAGCGACCGGAAGGATTTGTGGATGAACCGCAATCAATAAGACATCTGTCGATCTCGTGGACGAGTGTCGCTTTGGATTTTGCCATTTACTTTTAGGAAATTCGATATGATTCCACGCTATGAAAAAAGTGACATCTCAATTATCTGGGCCGATGAGAATAAATTTAAAACCTATTTGAAGGTGGAGCTGGCCATCTTGGCTTCCCTGGAAAAAGCGCAAAGGATACCGCCCGGCGTCTGTGAGAAAATTTCCAATACCGCCAAAATCGATGTGGCGCGAATTGAAGAGATCGAGAAAACTGTAAAACATGACATTATTGCCTTTACCACCTCCATCACCGAGAAATTGCCCCCGGCCGTTGGCAAGTATTTCCATTTTGGTGTCACCTCTTCCGATATCATCGATACGGCCCTCAATCTCCAGATAAAGGCCAGCTTAGATGTTATTTTTCCGATTTTTTCACAAACATTACACGCGCTCTATAAGCGGGCCGTGGAGCTGCAAAAGGTTATCACGATAGGACGATCCCACGGGATGTATGCCGAGCCCATGAGCTTCGGCCAAAAACTTCTCGGCCACTACAGTGAGTTCTCACGCCGTTATCGAGACTTAAAAAAAATCTATGAGGAAGAACTGACCACCCAATTCAGCGGGGCGGTGGGAAATTACACGATCGTCTCCCCTGAACTTGAGGAGAGCGCTACGGCACGTCTTGGACTTAAGTGTGAAGCTGTCTCAACTCAGATCATTCCTCGCGATCGCATCGCTAAAATTTTATCCTGCACGTCTCTTTTGGCGGCCGCGATGGAAAGACTATGCGTGGAACTTCGCCATCTCCATCGCAGTGAGGTTCACGAATTTGAGGAGGGTTTTTCCAAAGGACAAAAAGGTTCCTCCATCATGCCCCATAAAAAAAACCCTATCTCCAGTGAAAACCTCTCTGGCCTGGCAAGGGTTTTGCGCTCCCACTATCAGCTGGCCCTGGACAATGTCATTCTCTGGCATGAAAGGGATATCAGCCATTCCAGCGCAGAACGACTCTATTTGCCCGATCACTTTGGCCTGCTTGCCTACGCGCTCGAGCGGCTATCGCAAACTATCGAGAATGGAAACTTTCTCGTCGAGGAAATTGAAGGCAGGGTCTGGAGTCAGTACAACTATCTATCCAGCTACTATCTCCATCAGTTGATTGAGCAAACCGATCACAAGAGAGAAGAACTTTATTATTTTGTGCAGGAGGCGGCCTTTCAAACCAAGGCCAGCAACCGCCCTGAGGCCTTTACCCAGGCGCTAGAAGCCATTTTGAAAAAAAATAATATTCAAATTTCCTTGAGGGCATCGACCCAAGAGGAGATCAGACGCATCTATCTAGGCCATACGGCGCAGATCTTTGCACGAACAATGCGCGAATTTCCCTTACCTACGTTATAAGAGATCGCGGTAGTTCGAAGATTTTTCCAAAAATTCCACGACCTGCTTTACCTGTTGAGCATCTTTCTTGGGCAACACCATAAGAACCTTGTCCGATTCCACAATCGCCAGATCATTGACATTAATCAGCGCCACAAATTTTGAAGGAGCAAAGACAATATTACCCTTGGCCTGGCTGGTATAGGCACCACGTACTTTTTCCAAAACATTCCCTTCATTTTGCTGACAAACACTTTCGAGCGCATCCCAGCTTCCCAGATCATTCCAATCAAAGGCGGCCTCCTGCACCAGAATCTTCTGGGATTTTTCCATCACGGCATAATCAATGGATTCCTTGGGCATCTTTTTATACACCGCCGCCACGGCGTTTTCGTCAGATTTTTTAAGGACGTCCATCAGTTCTTGCATATATTGATACATGGCAGGTGCGTAGGTCTTAAACTCATCCAAGAAAG
This sequence comes from Bdellovibrionales bacterium GWA2_49_15, assembly GCA_001769855.1. Classification (GTDB taxonomy): domain Bacteria; phylum Bdellovibrionota; class Bacteriovoracia; order Bacteriovoracales; family Bacteriovoracaceae; genus GWA2-49-15. The sequence continues at coordinate 150,073 of MEPP01000022.1, forward strand.
TTCCGATGGGGCCCACGAACATTCCGGCATTCCAATAATACCCACCCTCTTTTAGGTATTGGGTCGCCGTTTCTAAATTGGGTTTTTCCTTAAAAGCATTGACTTTAAAAAGGCCTTCATTCATCGACTGTTTTGCATTGATATAGCCATATCCCGTGTGGGGAAAATTAGGACGAATCCCGATTGTTACAATGGTCTTGTGCTTTTGTGCCGCCAGGAAGGCGGTATTTAAAGTCCTGCGAAAGGCCTCGGTGCCTAAAATCACATGGTCGGAAGGTAAGATGGCCACGACAGAATCGTGATTCACACCCTTTCCATGAACGAGTAAATGGGCCAAGGCGAGTAAAATACATGGGCCGGTGTTCCTACCCTCTGGTTCAAAGATCAGACCCAAATTATTGATTAAGTTTTGTGAATTCTCGCGGGCCAACTGCCCCTGCTCACGCACCGTCACGATAAAGCGATTCTCAGAAGGAATGAGTGGTTCTAAACGCAAGAGTGTCTGCTCCAAAAGGGAATGGCCACCCACCAACTGCAGATATTGCTTGGGTTTAGCACTAACTGAATAAGGCCAAAAACGGGTTCCTTTTCCGCCGGCCATGACAACTGCAAAAAATGACATAAGACAAACTCCTTGCCACAACTATACTTGCCTCAGTTAGCGCCGACAATCGCTCTCCATTCACTGTGCTTAGGCACACTGAATGTCATGTCGGCATACCGTACATCCTGTACATAAAAGAAAACCCCACTTGCGGTGGGGTCGTCTTCCAATCGAAATTGTCTTACAGTATCGCTGTGGCGGAGATCAGGCCACTTTTTTAGTCTTTTTCTCGTTTTTATCATGCGCTTTATCAGTCGTCGCTGTTGTGGTGGCAGCTGCTGTTGCGGTTTCATCAACTTCGGCCACAGTTTCAACGGCCACTGCAGTCTCTGTGGTCTCGATGGTTTTGAGTCTTGGATAATTGCAAGACACCAGCACCTTTTCCAGATCACTATCATCAAAGGTAAATTTATAGTTACCTGCGATATCTTTCACATGAATGTTATCTCCGAGATCAAGGTTGGTGACATCAATTTTAATCTCATCCACCAGATCTTTCGGATATCCCTTGATCGTAACCTCATGACAGGTTTCCTTGAGAATTCCCCCTGTCGAGGTTCCTTTGGCCTTACCCGTAAAATAAATGGGTACAGTCAAATGTGTCATCTCGTTGTTGTTCAAAATATGCAAAGAGACATGAATCAGATCATCTCCCATCACACTCTTTTGCAACTCCTGCAGACCAACGGCATAAGTGCCCAGACCTTGCACTTTCACGTTGAATCTTTTTGCATGTTTTTGCAAACAGCTTCTCACCGCGGTCGCTGGAATCTGAATTTGAATAGTGTCGACGCCCTTGCCATAGAGGCAACCAGGCACCTGGCCTTCCTTTCTGAGAGTACTGGCCTTAACTTTGTCATTCCGTTTTTTCGCTTCAATAGTCATGTCCATTTTGAACCTCCTGATACATCGATTGGACGTTTAGCTCATCGACAGCTCGCGAGCAAATTTTTAAGGGAGATTTCCAAATAGATAAAAAAGGGAGATTTTGCCTAGGCGGCATCGGCAGTTTTTGCCGGAAACAATAGATGACACTCAGTTTGCGTCGCCTTCCATGGAGATCGGCACACAACAATTCCAAAGGCCACCATCATCACCAAAAGTTTCCCCGATCGGATAGGTTCCCATCGGACAATTTTTTTCCGGATTTGCTTGAGCATGAATGGCATGGCATCCGATAATACGCTTGAGAGGACCAACGAGAGATCCGTTCGCCTTATCGGGCGTACCGCCCGTGTCAGTTGTGCTAGCTGTTTCAGTTGAGGCCGCTGCTGTGGCCGCGACATCAGGAACTGCGGTGCCTGCAGCAGAAGGATTATCGACGGCAGCAGGCGTAACGGTGGGCTCCGCTAAAGGAGTGCTCACGGGTGAAGCCGTGGCCGCAGGTGCAGCGGAAGGGGCAGAACCTTCGGGTATAAAACCACCTCCAGGAATACTACCGCCTGGAGACGATGTCGCGCCTCCATCTTGGTATCCCGAATCTTCAACACTGCTGCTACCACCTTCTTCTGTCGGATAATATCCCGCGCCTCCTCCCTGAGTACGAAAGAGACTGGCATCGTGGGACTCATACTCACCCGTGGAAGTTCGATAACCATTGCCAATGCTCTTCTGCTTGGCCTTCTTCTCTTTAACAAATTCTTTTTTACTGCGATTACGAAGCTTTTTATAGAGAGATTGCAGTTCTTTATAACGAGCTTCCATGCTGGATTCGCGTCTGGTATCCAGCTCCCCATCTTTTTCCGTAAAGGACCATTTCAACTTTTCGGCCCAATGGTATTTGTGCGGCTTAGTTAAGATTTGCCCCTCTACCACCGCCATCGACATTCCGGCCTCAATGGCCTCACTGTCATCTTTACCGTAGTCCATGGCCATGACCTGTCCTTGGCGGACAGTTCCCCAGACATCGCTGGTTTCCTTGTCATGAAAAATGTAAAATGTTGTTCCCCGAACTCCGAAGGCCACCTGGTTGACCGTTTCAATTTCCAACGATGGAGGCCCGGAAAATTTTTTAACCACATCCACCATGACACCACCAATGGTGAGAATAAGATAGGAGCTTCCCTTATAACCATTTCCTTTTTTTTGAATCAGCCCTTCAACCTTGAGATTGGTTTCGGGATCAAGCTTCAAGGTACTTCCATCAGGCAATCTTAAGATAGCAAAGGAATTCACGCCGGTAATGATTTCACATCCATCGAAAAATTTGTCCATGCCCTTGACAGACTTCTTCGTTTTTTCGCCCTTAGGTAAGATGAAAGTGTCGCCTTTTACATAGCGTACAATCCCATAATTGATTTCACTCTCAGGCTCAGTGGCCAAGGCCGAGAACTGCCCAATAAAATTGACACTTAAAAGGAAATAAATACCGAACAAGCACTTGTGAATCATGATTTTTTTTAAATAAATTAAGGCCTTATGTGATTATTATAGCAAATAAATAAATCCGTGCTGATAATTTTTTGTCTTGGTGTGATAATACGAGAACTGTGTATTCAAGGGATAAACGCCATGAAATCAAAATCTTATTTACCTAAGTTTATTACTCTTCTTCTTTTTCTGATTCTGTTGCCTGCCTCATACGCTCAACGAGGGGGGTTCGCGGGAAAGGCCAATGCCAGCGCAGCGGCCACGGCCAATACTGTTCTTCCTCCTGGCGAGAAAATGGGCCGCACCCAGTTGCAGCAGACTTGTGCCGATGGAAATCCTACGCTGAGTGCAAACGCCTTTCTGTACACCACCTCTTATAATAATTATTTGGCAATTTGCACAGAGATCAAGGCCAGCTTGAATCCACCAAGCTTAAAAGGAGGTTTGGATCACGCCGGGATTTCCGTCACGGCCCCGGTAAAGGAAGTCCTAATCCATCAACCTCCGGTCCAGGATAATCGACCACCAGCTGCGAGACCCGCCAGCAATGCCGCCATGGATACCCTAAAGACAGGAAATATTGGGAATCTGAGAAATGAGAATGTGCGCAATGATCCTCCCGCCGCCTCTGACAATGTAAAAGCGGGCAGGGTGACGAACCGAGACTCAGTCAACGTAAGCGCGGTCCGAGAGGTCATCAGGGAACGGAGCGCGGTGCTCCCCACTACTGGGATCTCTTCCACCAGGCCAGCGGCCCGCACGATGCCCACAGGTATCTCCCATAGTGCAACAGCATCGCGCGCCTCCGATCAGTTCCAAAGACCAAGCAGCGCAACCAATATTTTTTCGGCACGCCAAGATCGAATTAATGCCAGACAGAACATTTTTCGTGCGGCGGAAGACGAGGCTCCGGTCCGGGTAAAGGCCAGCAAAGATAAGACCGATTCGACTGGTTTACGTAAGGAAGTCAGTAATCAAACAGTGTCCAATACAGTCACCGGCCATGATGGCGTTACCGGTCCTGTAACGGGAATCGATAATGACCACATACAGGAAGTTTCCGAGCACCTCGAAATCCAATTCCAAGGAAACTGCCACAACATCTTTGACAGCGGCACGACCAATTTTAATGATGCGTCCGCGACGGCACGGGGAGCTGAATGTTGCCGATTCCTTTATAAGGAATTTCTTGATCAGTTTATCGTGATGACCCAGAATGCCCTTCCTCTCGACCTGCGCAACCAACTACACAACCAACATCTTTCCAACACCTTTGCCGCGATATCGAGCATGGGGGGTGTGAGTTCGGCACGAGATAAGCTGGGCTCGCTTACAAGTACCCCTATCACCCTCCCCACCTCAGAAAAGTTATTTACAGCACCTGCCTCCTGGAAACAGGCCAAGACGAAACCAAAGACAGGAATAGGGAAGATCACAAACCCGGAAGCGGACTCCGACATTCAACTCAATAGTAACTACGTGGCAACTCAGAAAAATAATCTAAAGGCCATCGTCAACGCCATAAAAAGTGCCGATGCCTTTTTAGCGCCGAATGAGGCAACCGGATTTAAAGAGACACTCTTAAATGCCGTAAAAAATAAGGACTATGCGGGGGCCAGGACTGCCATCGAGGCAATAAAAATAAAAGCGGAGCAAAAATTAACTCAAGCGCAACCCATCTATGACGCCCATTGTGCCACAGTGAGTGGTTCGCCAATTCCCCGAAATGCAAACCCCTCGAACGAAGAGACCAAGGGTACCAAAAAATCTGCCAATTTGCGTGTTTCCGCACACGAAACCAATGCTGCTCAGGCAGCTGAAGTTGCGCTCAGAAATAAACTAGATGCATTACAAAGGAAGTGTGAGAGTTATTTTCATTTCACTATTTTTACACCGGTGTCTTTGCATACCGATATCAGCAAGGCAAAAAAATAAGGTGACGAGGGCCCAAAAAGGTCGCGGATAAGTTACCCGCGACCCTGCGATCAAAAAAGATTTTAACGTTTCTCAAAAAATTCAGCAACATGACGCAGAAATGCCGCGATGGTCTTAGGATCGCAACACTTACAGCACGATTCAGTTGAACAGCATTCGTCCTTTTTCTCTTTAGTTTCCTTACTCATTTTTTTCTCCTTTAGTTGGTTTTGGGTGTTCATCACCCTCTTGGCAACTACACTGATCGACGAGATCAGCGAGGTCGCGCAAAGTTTTGGCCAAATCTTTTCCTTCCAGGGAGTAGTGCACTTCCTTCCCCAGTTTAATGGCCTTCAAAATTCCGGCGTCTTTAAGCGTGCCCAAATGTCTTGAGACCCCTGATAGATCCACATCACAACATGTTGAGAGTTCGCTTACATTGCAGTTCCGGGCGCCTTTCAAGTGGCAACGGCAAATGTAATTGAACATGGCCAAACGATGGGGATCACTCAAGGCCTTAAAGACCGCAGAAAGTTTGTCGTAGTTGAAATAAGAGCAGCAACTGCTTTTTTTCTTCATGCCATATAATTGCACCATTTTGCAAATGAGTCAACTGATATTTGCACGCGCGTGCAAGTGTTTGTTTTATTTCTGTTCTCGGCTCTTAATGTAATCAATGAAGGCATTGTACTCGTCGGAGACTTCCGTAAAAAAATCCCCCGGCCGGAATGTGACATGGTCAAGCTTGCCCTGCTCGCGACATTCACGCAGATGTTTTTGGAGCTTATACATCGGACCTGCAATTTTATGGGACAGGTAAAGTCCTCCGGCGAAAAATAAAAAATACATAACGGTAATTCCCGCAAACTCCACCGACATTAACAGTTCTTGTCGCTGCAGCATCGCGGTCAGCTCGGGCGATTCTATACCAAGGGAATCAATAATATTTTTAAGGCCGTTATTTTTTTCAATGGCGGCATAGAAAAGATAACCGATTGTTTGCAACGCCACAAATCCAAAATAGCCCAAGATCCCCCACTGCAATTTGGGGTTTATAACAATATTTTTGAAAGATCGATGCTTTCGTAACTCTTGCTCTGTCTGCATAGGACCGCCATCTGTTAGAAACCAACATGTACCAATATCCTAGCGTAAATTTTCAATTCCTCCAAACAGCAAATCATTATACAATGAGGCAACAAACCGGGGAATGTTTATGAAAATAAACTTTTATACATCACTTGCGCTGCTTGGATTCTGCTTGGCGATTCATCCGCAGTCCGTAAGCGCGATGATGGCAGATGATCAAGTCGCAGTCTTAAAAGTGGACAGCAATCGTTTCAAGCAGGAGCTGACGGCCCATGGACTGTCGAATAATTTCCAGATGGTGCTGAATGATGGTCTCAACCGTAATCTGATTTTGAAATATTTTCCCTGTCTTTCCAGCATTGATCAAAATGAGTTTAACGGCTACAAAAGTCGACTCGAGCGAATCTTATTCAAAAAGATCAGTGCCGTCGACCGGCGCTTCACTGTTGCCGTCAATCCCGAACCAATCATTTTTACCGATGATATGAGAGCATTGGCCTCGGCCAGGCTCGTCCTGAAAAATTCAGGACGATTCAACTTTCATGAGTCAGAGTTACTCAATGTCGCCAAATTTGCCAAAATAGACATTAATAAAGTCAAAAAAATTAATCTCGCAGGCTTGGCCGGTGACTCCGGTTCCGAGTCCGGTTCTGGATCAGGCTCGGGTCCAGGCATGGAGCCCTCCCCGAAGCCGGCGGTTTTTTCTGTGGATGAAAAAAGTTTTCGAGCAACGATCGGTGATAACGAGCAAGTGTTTTGCGAGGTTTACCATGACGGCAAGTGGAAAAAAATTATAAGCGCCGTTAGCTACCTCCATACGCCTTGCTATGAGTTAAAGGTACCCAAAGTCAGATTGTCTTCAGACCTGGAAGAGGCCGATGATGAGAAAGGCACGACCAGTGGAGGTTGTAGCTTGGCAAAGTGGAAATGGCATCTCATCGACCTGGGCTGGAGACTGTCGCTTGCCCATGGCCTGGTAAGGGAAACTAGGCGCTTTGACCTGCTTGAGAGGGCAGAGCTTGAAAGAGTCATTTACAATAACTATAAGCTAAGTCCTGTCACTCCTTAGAGGAATTGCTGTATGAAATTTATTTATGCGTTGATAAAATCACCCAAAGGTTTTTCCCTCGCCGAAGTCCTGGTTGCGGCGGGACTTTTTGGCGGACTTTCCCTGGCCGTCATGCACTTTATGCAATCATCAACCCAATCCTCCAACACCGTAATGGCATCCATGGAAGTTACCCAACTCCATAATCAGGTTCTCCTACACTTACGTGATGAGAATAACTGCCGTCTTACCTTTGGAAATCATCAGTTCGGCGACAACAATATTCCTCTGGCCCGGGCACTTAAAGATGGAACGAAGGATGATAACTTCAAAGGACTCACCGGGGACAAGGCGCAAATTAAACTGATCGGGATCAAACTTTACCGGCCCGATGAAAAACCACCGGAGGTTGCCAATTTCGACAGCACCTTTACTGCTCCGGACCAGGATGGCTGGACGATTGTGGCGGAGTTCAAGTATGAAAAGTATAAGTCAACCAGTGCTCCGGCCAAAATTTTTGGAGGCAACAACGTTTCCAAGTTTCATCTCTTGAAGTTTAATAACTTTGTCGTTGACGAACTGATTACCAATCCTGCAACTTGCACGGCCGATCCGTTTAATGTTGTAGGCCAGGGGCGCGATTACCAGCTTGATGATGGGACCATTCTCTTCATCGCACCTTGCCTTAAAGGTGCACCTGGAAATGTCGTGCAGAGCTGTGTTATTTTGTAGCGCCGACCAATAAGCGCTTCTCGGACTTGCTCATTTGTTTAATCTGATATTCGCGTTTCAAGGCTTCACTTCGGGTGGAGTATTGCTCGCTATAAATGATCTTCAAAGGAGGGTCGGAGCGAAAAAATTTGGCCTTTTTCACCCGGTTATTTTTGTGTTCCAAAAATCTTCTCCGCATATCCAGAGAAATACCTGTGTAGAAACGCCCCGACTTGGTCACAATAATATAAACATCCCAAGACGTTTTTTTATTTTTTAAAACCACTAATAATTCTCACATCCATAAGATTTGATTGATATTCTTCAAAAAGCAGGAGCGCATCTGGCCTGAAAAAATTGTAGCTATCAAATTTCCGAAGAAATTCTTCGGGTCTCGCGCTACTCACCATATCACCACGAAAGCAGGCACCGGCACATGCACAATTCCCATCCCGTCCGTCGGTGGCCAGGGAAGCTACCCACCATGATTGCAATTCCTTGGAAGACAGACGCAGCACATTTTCATAAAAGATTTTTTCGGTCATAGCCAAGGCAAAATGAGTGTTTCGCCCTCCACGCCCGGGACTTGGAAGCGTGATCGTCACGGGGCATTCGCCGCCGGAAATAAGTGCAAAAGGGCCGGAGGGTATCTGCTTTAACGCCTGAAGATGGCATTCTATGGCCTCGCCAAAAGAGCAGGACATGACGCCAAGGTTGAACGTATGGCCACCTTTAAATTGGCCCGCGACAAGTTCCAAGGCCCTCTTGCCATCGGCAACAAGCTGACAATTAAGCTTGCATCTCTCCCCGGCCTGGGCCTTAACCTCCTGCAAACTCTTATAGTCAGTAGAATCAAGATAGTTTGTCACCGTACGGGCCAAGTTCTCTGGTAACCATCGTTCTGCGGACTCCCTGACTCGTCTTACATCTAACTCCCGATAAATGACCGGTGAGGAGGAGACGGCACGCCAGTCATCAGTTGGGATGTCTGATAAAACGGAAAGATAAACCTCACCGCGGCCGGGAAGACCACAAAGCGCGCCGCCATTTTTTAATGCCGAGAGGGCCATGCGAATTGCATTCATCTCCATAATGGGACAGCCACTCTTCAATAAATGCGAGTTAACAGCAACGAGAAAGGATTCATCCAGCCCCGGCGCGGGAATCTCTGCCAGAGCGCTGCCACCACCAGAGAGGCAAAAAATTAAGGCGGAGTCACTGGGGATTTTTTGTAACGTCCGAATCAATTTTCGTCCGGCCTCAAACGATAATGCCTGTAGCTCGGGATGTGAACCGCGGATGAGCATTTCCTCGTGAATGCAGGTGAAATCTTGTGGCACAATGGCTGCTTTGAGACCAACGTTCGGGGACATTTCAGACATGGCCTGGACGTGATGGTAGGCAACTTTTCCAAGCCCCACGATGCTAAGCTTGGCTTGGGGTACAAAATTTTTCTGAAAATTATTTTCTTGATTCAGCAGATTGCGAATGTGAAGACTATCATAGATAGAACGCAATACATCTTGCATGGGTCACCTAAAATGTACTTTTGAAATTAATTTGCAGCTCTGAATTTCCAGGCCCGTCTCGCATGGATTGAATTTGCTCGATGTAATGGACCTCGATAGGCACTGCAAACGAGTGGGCCAAAAGAAGTTCGGCTTCTACTGAGATGCCGGTTTGATAAAAGTGTCTCTGTGGTTCAATAATATTTGCCGAATTTGTCATAAAATAATTTCCCAAAATCCCAGGAGACCATCGGCGCAACCCTAGCGGGAACACGCGCCCCTGCCAGTTCGTATCAATGACGGATTTTAGCATGGCACCCGTTCGTATCCCGTATAAAAAATCCTGCTTGGGGGATTTAATCCCTCTCACCGATTTTGCGGGGACAAGTCTTGCCCCATCACGCAGCTCTGTGCCAATTTCTAAAAGATCAGAATTCGTGCGCGCCAAATTGGCTTCACCCATCACATAGAATTGAGCACCCAAATGATAGGTCCCCTTGGATGTTAGAGAAAAGGTGTTCTCTGTACCAGTCGCCAATAAATCCTGCCCACTCTCTAGCTTAGTGGAGAAAGCACTTAACGGATACAACCCCAACACAGCACGATTTCGTCGAAAGGCCAGGAGTGACTCGTAGAGGCTTGGATAGTCTTGTCCAAACCTTTTTTTAAGAGACTGCCAGTAACCGGGGCGAACCTCCACATTCATTTTCCAGCTACGCGAATCAAAGAAATTGTAAGAAATTGGCAGCTCGACCAAGAGAGTGTTATCTCTAAGGGCAAAGGGTAGCGCCCTCGAATTTTCCAACTGCTGATATTCGACGGAGAGGCCATAGTTGAGTAGCCAACGTGTTACGCGATAATCCACGTTGGCCGTCTGCTCGACAAGTTCAGTATCCCGATCATAAACAAGTCCGAGCTGATTATATTCCATGGGATCAACAAAGTAGATCTGGGCCCTGAACTCCCCATTCTTGTCGCCGGCAACATGGGTGAGAAGCCAGTTTGAGAATCGTAAATTGCCCAACATGGAATATTGGCCAATTTCATGAGGGGCCACCGAGTAGCTTGGGGCCGAAACCTGCTCTCTCACACTATCGTTTAGCAGACCCTCAAATAAATTTCGACTCGCTTCTTTCTCGAAAAAATACTGGTAGGCGGTTGGAGTATCTGTTTTTTTTGAGAGTGTGGCCAATTTATACACATATCCTTGGGGAGTGAACTCAACCAGAAGATACCGTTCATTTTGCAAACGCCTTGCAAAGTGAATGGCATCCGAAAAACCTAATCGGTAGATCTGCCCGCGATCCCACACAAAAAGTCCTGAGCCTGCGGCCGTGGCCCCGGTAAAATAAATTTCGCCCGCCGGGCCGACATCCATGGGAGCGCCATAAAACCCCGGAATGGAAAAGAGAGGTCGCCCCCCTTTGAAACAGGTCCTCTGATCTTTAAATTGTCGAAAATAAATGGCCTCACCGTCATGGGAAAAAATAGCACTGGAGTGAGCTTCTGAAATTTTGCGATCATTATGATAGAGCACAGGGGCGTGAAATCCTTCTGTCATCTTAAAATAGAGCGTGCCATTTTTCTGATCCATATCCTGAACAAATTTTGAGTCAAACTCAGGAGTATCCTGGCCATCTTCATCAAAAAGCGAAGCGTGAATATATTTTCGCTGAACGGTGCCCGTGGTGGCGGTTTTAAATTGACCGTTTTGCCAAAAAACTTTACCCGGCAGAAGTCGGGTTTGCTGGGCGCGACTGACCTTCCCTTGCGCGCTTATAAGGATCAGCTTGGGATTCTCACGCCCATCTTCCGCATCTAGAAAGACAAGGGAATCACCCAACCGATTGATAGGGGTGGCACGCACAGAAGTGAAAAGGACCTCGCCGCTTTCCACCCCATGACTGTCGGCATCTTTCTTATGGGAATTCAAAAAATCCACAATCAAGTCCGAGTAACTCGCGCCAAAATGTGCCTTAAAGGTTGCATTGAGACGAAGAGGGTTCAAGTAATGAATGGCGTGGGCCCAGAAAAAACGATTGAGAGACTCAACCCCAAAACGCTCCGCGAGGTAAAGATTAAAATATCCCCCAATAATATATTTTTCGGTTTTGAAGGGAAAATACAATCCGTTGTTGGTCAAGCGCGTTTCATCGAGTAGATCGGCTTTGAGCAATGAATAAAAAAGAGCACGGGAAGCTCCTGAAAAAAGCCGTCCTCCGTTTCCAAACCGGGATTCATTAAAAACTCCGTTCCCCTCGACTAACCAGGTGGGTAACAGAACATTGGGATGAGTCAGAAATGGGATGGGTATAATAGTCAAAGGATCAAGGGCGACAGGCGCTGGGATATTGCCGGGTACATTATTTCCGAAAATGGCATGCCCAATTCTCGACAGCTCACGCTTGGCATTTAATTGATAGAGATGGGACGACTCATGAAGCAGGAGATCGGCCACCCACGAGCGAACAGAAAACTCATCAATGGATTCTGCCGCGCCAAAGTAAAAAACCGTCTGTGAATAGGGAATCATGGTGGCGTAGGCATTCGCGATCTGATTATGGGTTGAGGTTAAGCTCAGGGACGTTTGCTCATCCAGACGAAATCCGAAGGACTCTTGGTAATGTTGGCGCAGGCGCTCATTGAAATCCACCACCCAATCCAAATGATTTTCCCAATCGGTCGAGTAGATGTAGGTGTAGCGGCCCTTCTCAAACGTTTTGTAGGGCGAGTCGTTATAGGCCCCCACATTCCCGAGAACACTTCTCGCTCCCCCCGCTACACATAAGATCACAACCATTACCCGGCTAAAACGCTCAGGATTGAGTTTTCTCACAAAACAATGCTTAGTCCAATCAAATACAGCGCTGATTAATCTTCCCCACATTGTGCACACTCATATATTTTTTTTGATGCATAACTGTATCAAATGAAAGACAATAGTGAAGTTTTATCATACTTTAATTTTACTAAACGCTTAAGGAGAATAATATGGGAAACACCGCTTTAAAGAATACATTAAAGTTGAGCGCACTACTGGCACTATGCTTGACCTTCTCAATTTCATGCGGAGGAGGAAGTACAAAAAAGGCCGAAGTAGCTCCCACTCCAACTGAACAAGCTGTAAACGTCGAATCAACAAGCGAAGGCCCAGTGCTTGAGTTGAATGCTGATTCTGATTCCGGTAAGGCCGGTGCACTTCAAACAGTTTACTTTGATTACAACTCAGCCGCCTTACGTGGGGATGCCAAAACGGCCCTCAAAGAGAATGCGGATTTTTTAAAAGCCAATGCTTCTGTGGAAGTGCAAATAGAAGGACATTGCGATGAACGCGGCAGTGTTCAGTACAATATTGCCCTGGGCGAAAATCGCGCTAAATCTGTAAAGAGCTACCTCACCGCTCTTGGCGTTGCCGCAAAACGACTCTCCACCATTTCTTTTGGCAAAGAACGTCCCGTGGCCTTTGGACATGATGAAAGTGCCTGGGGTAAAAACCGTCGCGGTAACTTTGTCGTAACCGCCAAATAAGTGATGCCTCGACAGGGCAGAGCAATACACCACATCGTCATTGTTTGTTTAGTGTTCTTCGTTGGGGCCTGTGGGCTAACCACCACCAGGCCCAAGCTTGAAATGAGCCTAGCCGCCTCAGCTTTTCTGGCGGCCAAAAAAGCCAAAGCACAAACCCTGGCTCCTGGACTTTTTCGTAAATCTGAATTTTATTTTCTTAAGGCCAAAGCCTCCTATCGTAAAAAGTTTTTTAATAAGGCGAAGCAGTACGCCATTTTATCCACCAAATATGCCGAGCAAGCTGAATTTGTCTCTGTACGCAAGGCCACACTGGAAAATTTATAGTAAGATGAAACTCTTTTGAAGTTACTCGAAGGGGTTAACGATGAAATATTTCGCTTTATTAACCATCACTATTTTCCTATTCAGCTCCTGCGCCACAAGGGAAGAAATCCAACGCCGGGAACTTTTAAAGAATCTTTCGGAAGAAGTTCAAACAGGACAAAAAACTTCCTCTGAAGTCATCTCGAAAATTCAAGAGTACGAAGAGCGGATGAACGCCATGGATGGACGCATCGAGGAGATGACTCATCGTAAAGATCAAAATCTTCAGCGCGAACTAGAAAGTATCAAAAACAACCTGCGACTGATCAAGGAAGAGGTCGAAACCCTTAAGCAGGGCCACGAACAGCGCCTGACTCAACTCGAAGCAAAGCAAAATGAACAGCAAAAGTTTATGGATCAAATTGTCTCGACTCTCGAAAAGTTAAGTCATCTGCCAGCTTCTACGAGCAAGAAAAATAAGAAAGCTGATGCCCAGGGGGAAAGTCCAAAGGAAGCTTCCGCTTACGATGAAGCCATGGCCAATTACAACCGGGGGAATTTCCAGGAGGCACGCGAGATGCTCACGGTCCTTCTCCATGATAAAAGTATCAAGGGATTGAAGCTGGCAAAAGTGTTGCACAATCTCGGCATGTCGGAATTTAAATTGGGAAATTTTGAAGGATCAACCGCCTATTTTGGACGGCTCTACACCGATTTCCCAAGCTCAACCCTCAACAGCACAGGTCTCCTCTCTCTGGGAAAGGCCTTGGCGAAAATTGGAAAAAAAGAAGAAGCAAAACAAGCCTTCCAAGAGTTGATCGATAAATTTTCCAAAACCAAGGCCGCCGCCGAAGCCAAAAAGCTTTTAGAAAAGACATAACTTTATGAAAAAATATTGCATGCTTGTGGTCCTCAGTTGTTGCGCTCTCGCCTTTTTTTCTTGTAGCTATATGATCAACAAAATCGATAGCGTGCAAGGGCCGCAAGTCCAACGCATGGATGTCCCCGAGGGTAAAGCTGTCCATCTGATTTTTGGTGGCAGCATTAACGGTGAAACCCATCCCTGCGGATGTCGCCACTTCCCACTGGGCGGCCTCCCCGCTGTTGCAGGCGTCCTGGAGCAGACAACAAAGAGATATGGCCCCTTCATCTATCTCGATACAGGTGATTTGTTATTCCCCTCAAATAACGTCCCCCACGGAGTGGACAAATCGCTGACGTACATGGCGCAAAATTTAGTTCGAGGGATGCAGCAACTTGGCCTTCGATATATGGTGGTCGGGGATTATGACCTTTCAAAAGGGCCGGTTTTTTTTAATGACCTGGTGAAAAGTTCAGGCGTACAGGTCCTTGTGGCCAACATGGCTCCCAATGCCCCAATTAGTACTAAGCCATGGGCCCGCGTTGATGCCGGCCCGGCCAGAATTTATATTATCGGATTAGTAAACCCTGATGTTTTTATTCCTGAGCACCAGTCCTATTTTACCGATCCCGGTCAAGGTCTTGATCAGGCACTTCAGGAGGTGCGCGCCGATGGTTTCTCGGCCTCCAATCCAAAACATCGTATTATCCTGCTGTCTCATTCAGGCATGGATTTTGACATGGCCTTGGTGGCAGGCCGGCCCGACATTGCCTGGGTTTTTGGCGGGCATAGCCAAAGTTTCATTCGCATTCCAACAGAATCAGGAAAAACCCAACTAGTTCAGGTTTTATCGAAAAATCACTATCTCGGCCACCTGATACTCGACCCTGTGAATGGAAGGACCTCCGATGCCTACGACTTAATTGAGGTGCGCCAGGAACTAGAGGCCGGTCTTACTCCTAATCCTATGATTCCGTTTATCGCCGAACACAAAAAGAGAGTGGCAGAACTTCAGACTCAGGAACAAACCGCCATGGTGGTTGACTCGAACGACCTGCCCAAATTTCCCCCTGCTCAGTACTGTATTGACTGCCACAAACCGCAGGGCAAACATTGGCGGCAAACGGCACACTCGGTGGCCTTTTTAACTCTTCTCCGGGCCAAAGAGCAAAATAATTTAACCTGTATCAAATGCCATTCCCTAGGTCTCAATCATCCCCGCGGTTTTGATCGGGCCGCGAGTATCATCGAGCTCGGCCCCCCCGAAGAATCTCTTCCTGATTCAACCGCACAAAAGACTGGAAAAAAATTGAAAGACTCATATTGGACAAAAATCTCCAAGATGGCGGGCCTCGAGGCAAAAAGCAATAGCGGAATGCGCTCTCGAACTCCTGAGCAGAGACTGAAAATTTCCAAGGCCTGGGCGACATCCGATCGGCAATCTTCAGTGCATAATAATTTCGCCAATGTTCAATGCTTAAACTGTCACAACCAGTCCAGTGAGCACCCCTTTTCGATTAGTCAGCCGGGAACACTTGATACCGGGGTACGTCGCGACCACATTAAAAGTGCCTGTCTCGAGTGCCACACCTACGACCAATCTCCCGAGTGGTACCAACGAACGGCTAAAGGCCTTCCCGGTGCCCTTGATGAAGGTAAATTTAATGCGCTCTATAAGAAAATTGGCTGTCCTCTCTATGTCGCGGAGTAAAGCATCCTCATGGCCACGGTCGAAGAAAAAATTATTTTAGGAATTGAAACAAGCTGTGACGATACGAGCTTGGCCCTGCTCAGCGGGCCGGAAGGGGCAGGGAGCAGAACTCCCACCATCCTGGGGCATAAATCCTTTTCCCAAGAACTTATTCTTCGTAAATGGGGAGGCGTTGTTCCGGAGCTGGCAGCTCGCAATCACCTCATGAAACTGGCACCATTATTCGAGGAACTCTTAAAAGAGGCCAAGATCACACCCAGCCAGATCGATTGTATCGGAGTGACGACTCACCCCGGATTATTGGGACCTCTCCTGACAGGAATCAATGTCGCGAAAACTCTTTCTCTTCTGCATAAGCTGCCGATCAATCCCGTGAATCACCTCTTCGCCCATCTCGAGGCAATTTTTTTGACCCAGCCGCTTCCTTATCCATACTTGGGTCTTCTCATCTCTGGCGGTCACTCGGCCTTTTTTCTGGTTAAATCTCCCTTGGATTTTCAATATTTGGGGGGAACGACAGATGATGCCGCCGGCGAGGCCTTTGATAAGGCCGGAAAAATTTTGGGAATTGGCTATCCTGCCGGGAAAGCGATTGATGATTTGGCCCAAAAAGGCGATTCGACCCGCTTCCCCTTCCCGATCGGATTGAAAAATGTCGAGGGCCCGATCCTGTCATTTTCCGGGCTCAAGACGTCCTTTAAAAATATGCTCGATCAAGATCCATCTCTGGTCTGTCATACCACCGAAGACCAACATCGCCCTGTGATCGCCGATCTCTGTGCTTCCTATCAGATGGCGATCATTACAGCGCTTCGTCTAAAAACCGAAGCCGCCTATCGCATCCTGGCCTCCGATAAAAGTCTCCCTGCCAAAAAAATTCCTCTGGTTGTAGGAGGCGGAGTGGCCTCTAATCGTGGACTTCGGCAGATATTCAACTCGCACTTTCCCCATTGCTCATTTGTGCCATTACAATTTTGCGTAGACAACGGCGCCATGATAGCCAACTACGCTCTCAGAACCCCCCAGAATAATCGACCTTACCCGGAATCCCTGGCGCTCGATGCCACAAGCACCTACATTCAAAAAAGCGTGAAACCATGACAGAACTTCCCTGGGCCAATAAAAAAATGGGACAGCATTTTTTAAAAGATGACAAAATCATCCAGACCATCTGTCATGATTATGCCTCCCAGGCCTCGGCCATTATTGAAGTCGGTTCTGGCCCGGGTATTTTAACCAGTGGTCTGGCCAGTCATCATAAACCCATTATCTGTATTGAGAAGGACTCTCGGATGCGGGAGTATCTTGACAATATTCTCACTCCCGATCAGCTTGTCATGGCCGATGCGCTCTTTATTGACCTTCCCTATCTTTTGCAACAGAAGCAATTCCCGGCCAATGATATTTGGCTGGTCTCCAATCTTCCGTACAACGTCAGCGTCCCCCTTCTCCTGAAGTTCATTCAAGTTCCTTCCATCACATTCATGACCCTGATGATTCAAAAGGAAGTGGGCGAAAGAATTTTGCCCTCCCTGCTCCCCCGAAAAGAGCAAAAGAATGGTATGAATTCACTTCACGCTCTGGTGGGAACATGGTTTGACATTAAGCTGGCGGTAAAAGTCCCGCCGAGGGCCTTTGTTCCCCCTCCCAAGGTCGATTCCGTAGTGCTTAGTTTCAATAAGCGCACAGCACCGGCATTACCACTCGGCAGCTATCATCCCTATGAGGCCTTCCTTCGTAAAATGTTTCAGCACAGACGAAAACAACTTGCA
This sequence comes from Bdellovibrionales bacterium GWA2_49_15, assembly GCA_001769855.1. Taxonomy (GTDB): domain Bacteria; phylum Bdellovibrionota; class Bacteriovoracia; order Bacteriovoracales; family Bacteriovoracaceae; genus GWA2-49-15. The sequence continues at coordinate 167,493 of MEPP01000022.1, forward strand.
GGCGTTTTGCGTACCTCGTTCCCCCTCACTGACATTAACAAGGCCTTTGCCGACCTCAATGTTGCTCCTCAGGCCCGGGCAGAAACTTTCAATCTTGAGCAAGTTCAGCTACTGTATAAGCACCTTAATACTTAGAGCGGGTGCCCTATGCAATACTTTGCCAGACTTGTCGCCTTCACGTGCCTTTCTCTTTTTCTGCAAAATACCTGGGCCAGCTTTCCAGAATTTTTTGGCGCCAGTCCTTCCACCTCGGCGATTGGTTCCCAGGCCAATACAGATTTTTCTGATCCGGCCAATGCTTACTACGCAGGGGCACTGATGGCCTTCAGTGATAAGCTGGCACTCAACGTCAGCTACGATTATGTCGATCACGATTTTTATCCCATCAACAATATCGTCGTGAAAAACTCTACCAACTTTTCAGGCGCCACTCAAAATGGTAATGCCCTCACGGAGTATGGTGAATTTCGTCACAGCAGTCTTCACGCCGTTCTGCCCATTCGCTACCCGGGTGCCGGCAATTTGGTTCTCAATCTCTTTTCCCCGGTCGGCAACTTCCTGGAAACCAATACCGGCCATCCCACCCTGCCTGAGTATGTTTTCTACCACGCTCGCTACAAGCGAACAGAAGCTTTTTTACAGTACGCCCACCCATTTACCTCCAACGTCGCCTTGGCCCTAGGGGCCTATGTGGGATTTCAAGTCCGCGCTGACGTGAACACCCAGGCCTCAATCAATGGCACCACCTACGGCTCTTCGGCAGCCGCCAAGGCCAAGGTCGCCCCATCTCTGGCGGGTCTGCTCAGCCTGGCCTACAAGTTGGAAAACTGGGCCGGCTACCTCGCCTACAAGCAAGAAATGAAATCCAACCTCGATGCCAACGTCATTGGCGATGCCCCGCTGGGAGGGACTTCTTCCTTGGCCTTTGATATTGGCATTGCCACCCTGCCCTACTATGACCCCGCCAGCGTGCGCCTCGGTGTCCAAAGAAAAGGCGACCGCCTCTCAATCATGGGGCTAGTCGAATATCAGATGTGGGGAAATTACCAAACTCCCGTTGTGCAAATTACTCAGAGGGCCTCGGTATTATCTTCCGATAATTACGAGAAAGTTCAAACTCAAAATATTTTCGTCCCCAAGCTTGGCGTCCAGTGGAACTTGAGTGATAGCTTATCCTTGTTAACCGGAGTGGCGCACCGGCCAACCCCGCTTAAGGGGGATTTTAGTGGGGCCGGCAATTCCGTGGATACCGATTCAACGATTCTCTGCGGTGGACTCAAGTGGACTGCCAAGCTGATGGGGATGCCCATGGACCTTGGAGGCTCCATACAGTGGCATCAGCTTGAAGACCGCACAGTGGTAAAAAGCGCGGGACAGGAAAACGGATCAGGTGGCTCAAAGATAGGCGCACCCGGATATAAAATCGGTGGAGATGTCTATATGGCCTCCGCAGGATTGAAGATAGCATTCTAATGGAAGGAATTAAAATCATTGCCAACAACAAACGCGCCGGTTACGACTTTGAAATTATCGAAAAGTTTGAGACTGGCATTGCCTTGGTAGGGACTGAGGTCAAATCCCTGAGGCTTGGCAAGTGTTCCCTCAGCGAGGCCCACATTGCCATTGATCAGTCAGGTGAGGCTTGGGCCTATAACATCAATATCCCCCATTACGAATTTGGGAATATTAATAATCACGAGGAAGCTCGAAAACGCAAACTCTTGCTTAAGAAAAAAGAAATAAATTATCTCCAGCACAAGACTCAGGCCCAGGGGATGACGATTATCCCGACAAAGATCTATTTCAAAAAGTCCATGGTAAAACTGGAAATCGCCCTGGCCAAAGGAAAAAAACATCACGACAAGCGTGCCGACACGGCAAAAAAAGACGTGGAAAGACGGTTGCGCCGCGGTCTTTACGAAGAATAGACTGCCGACCTAGATATCCTGACCATAGGCTGACCAGTAAAAAATCAAACACAAATAAAAAGTTAAAAATATCACACTACTGATTCTGTAAAAATTTCTTTTAATTTTCACCAAGAGGACTAAACAGAGTGCCCCCAAAAGCAGCATAATCCATTCGGTGAAAAAATCTCGTTTAAAATCAAAATTATAAAAACATGCCAACCCAATTCCGAAGCATCCATAGAAAAGATTGGTGCCTATCACACCACCGGTTATAAGATCCGTATCTTTTTTTGTCAAAA
>MEPP01000022.1:169865-199415 GCA_001769855.1 Bdellovibrionales bacterium GWA2_49_15
TAACCGACAAGTAAGATGGGGCCCAGAAGCAAAACCGCCCCAAACTGAAAATAAAATTGTTGTAAAATTTTTTGGCGCAAAATTAACAAACGACCAAAAAGACCCGACAACCCGTAAATCAAAAATAAACTACTCGCCATCGCCCCTATGCTTGTGCCAAGAAGAACTCTGAAGTCTCCCTTTTGGACTGCCAGCTGACCGAAAAGAAGTCCTGGCAGTGAAAGACCAATGCCGAAAATAAAGGCCCCTACGGCAAAAGCAGAAAGAGCAAAATACTTGTAAATTTTCTCCGTAAGATCGAGCAGCACCTTGGCTGAAAAGGCCATCACCGCAATTGGCAAGATAAACAATAGGGCTTGCGAAAACATCTCAATTGCTCGATACTTTTAGGTAATTTTATGAAAGAACTATATCTCAAGCTCGGTGAAAAAACCTACCGCTATCTCGCTGTGGCATTTTGTTTTTTGGGTGATTTGGAATTATCTAAATACATCTACGATAAATTCACAACGCCGGAGCTTTTTGATAAGCAATTTGAACAGGCCATGGTGCTTGTGAAAGAAGTCTATAAGAAGCAGGGCGTGCCTGTAGAGTGGCCTGAAAATTTCAAAGAACGGGTGTATCTCATGGTGGTAACCGGAGTTCTCCTTTGCTTAGGCTTCTATCTTGTTTTCCACCTCCTCAACTATACTTTTTTCGTCTTCAAAAAACGCTTTGCCCACCTCTACATCACCCTGCTCTCATGGAGCGCCACCATTCTTGCCCCCCTTATGGGCCTATGGATTTTCAATGAATGGCCGGTGTATGGGACTCTCTTTGTCATCCAAGGATTTTTGTTCTTTTTCGTGGCCTGGGGATTACGTATCTATCCCGTTCAAAAGCCCCAACCTAAAAATAGTTAGAATTTTGGAATAATAAAATGCTCGCCTTCCCTTCCGATCCAGGAAGGAAGCGGGCGCATCTGCTTTTGATGAAGGCAAATGCCTGCGATGGCCATTAAAAATGATTCGAATGCACGGGGGTGCTTGACGAGAATATCCATGTCGTAATCATAAATAAACACATTCAATTTTTTTTCTAATGTTTGAATAATTTCCAAACGTACGGCCCTTCCCTGTTCCAGATCATAAAGATTTTGCAGTTCCTGCTGACGCACCAGATTGGCACGAACCATCTCAATTAAAATCAGGAGTATATGGGCCTCAAAGAGCTCCAGGCCCGCCGGAAAATGCCTGCGCAGATAGGAAAAACGACTGATAATGACCAGGGAGGTGTTGCCAAAACTGTCGTATGTTTGATTGAAGATCTTCAAGAGCGCATCGTAATAATGTGTCCAAACGAGAAAGTCTAAGGGCCTGTTCCAATAAGGCAGAAATCCCCGTTTAAGCCTCCGCTTAAATGAGCGAGACAAGATATGAACTGTTGGGATTTTAGAATGCCAATCCCTTCCATGATGAACGAGGTCATCATCATTTCTCTCTTGCTCATATCTTTTTGGTTGCTGTTCTATTTTTGCCCGATCTTCCTGCAACAATTGTTCCATCCTCATCCGTACTTCGCACACCGGAACCACCGGACACCTCAAGGCACCGGGACATTGCAGGACACATTCATGACAAGGTGGATTGGTCAGAGGAAAATCTAAGACGAGCTGGCGTATCTCATACTGCTTGATCCACTCGCGGATGGCCTCGTCGCCGGCAAGACCTTCCTCATCCTTGACCTGCAGAAGGGATCGCAGGAACCAACGGTCTCCATCGTCAAAATGCTCGAGAAGACAAAAGAAAAAATTATCCTTTCGTCCCCCTTTCATGCTTACGCCGGCAATATTGCACTTACGACTGGTCATGCAAAATCGGAGGGTGGCATCACGGTAAGATCAAGAATGCGCAACTTTTGCTCCTGGGCCAAGGCCTCTACCTTAGGGCGATCCTCGGCTTCATGGACCGCTAAGAAACATCCGCCTCCGCCGGCCCCGCACACTTTCACTCCAGCGTTACGAATACGCCGCATAAGTTCACTTTCAAAAACTTTCATCGTACTCGATAAGATATTAGGAAATAATCGCGCTCGCGTTTGCCCTTCTTTAATGATCAATGGTGAGAGTTTATCGTACTCCTTTTTCAGGAGTGCCCGATATGCCGCATCTGATAATTCGGCTATTTCACGCAGCCCATTTCGAATTTGGTCATCGCCATCAAAAAATTTCTTATACACTTCCCAATTATTGATTCCAGAAAGGCGCGTTTCGCCGCTATATATGAGGGTTAATCTTTTTTCTAAATATGTTTTAAATTCATCATTAAAAAATTGCTCAACAACAATGTCTCCCGGCACCGGTTTTAAAGCGAGAATCCCACCATACAAGGCGGGGAAATAATCCTGATATCCGGCAGGACCCCTGTTCAAAATTTTAGCTTCGAGTGCATTAACCTTTAGAAAAATTTCTTTTTGAGAAAATTTCTGACCATAGAATTTTGCCAAGGCCCGAAACAAGGTGATGCCCATGGCGGAGGAGCCGCCCAATCCTGCCCCCGGAGGAGAACCAGACTCCAGGGTAATTTTCAAACCACTCTTCGGTCGAAAAAGCGAAACAATCAAGGCCACAAATTGCAACTCTCGAAATGGGTTCGTCACCTGATCCCAGCTTTGAAATAGCTCGAGAGCAAACTCGGTGGTCGACGCATAATCCACGGATTCAAAGACAACGACAGGGGATGAAATTTCCTCAATGGCGGCCCTCGCCACGAGGGTCGTTGCCAGATTAATCGTCACGACACGGGGAAGAATCATCTGGATCGGGGGCAGATCTATGGTTCCCCCTAAAAGATCGACACGGACACTGCCTACTTGTTCAACTTTTTGCATGTTTTTTTTAATCTTCGTCAAAGATCCCAACATAGGGAAGTTCGCGGAATCGGCCATCGTAATCAAGCCCATAGCCAATAACAAATTTATCTTGAATTTCAAAACCAAGATAATCAATTTTCACGGGATGAATATTTCTTGATGGCTTGAATAAAAGCGAAGCAAGCTTAACCTTCGACGGACCATGGCTCTTCAGTTTCTCCATGATTTTCGTAATGGTCAAACCAGTGTCGACTATGTCCTCAATAATGAGCACATTTTTTCCGGCCAAATTAGTTTTTAGGTCAACTTCAAATTTGATGGTGCCGGATGATTCGGTTCCTGAAATATATGACGAAGCCTTGATAAACTCCATGGTCACGGGAAGGGTGATCTCTCTTAAAAGATCAGCACAAAACATGAAGGCCCCGTTTAATACGCAGATGACCACCAATTCCTGACCGGCAAAATCCTCGTTAATCTTATAGGCCAGCTCAGTGATCTTATTTTTGAGCTGATCTTCTGAAATATAAATCTCGACGGCCACACTCTACTCCCTTTCAAGATGTCTCTTTAGACAAACGAGTTATTTAGAATCTCACCGACACCGCCTGCACCGGGCACAATATAATGGTTATCTGTCAGGCCTCTTTCCTTGTCCCAAAATTGACCAGGAGTACTGGCCAACACTGAATCCTCACTCAAACCCCGGTCGAGACGTAAGGCAAAGATTTTAACATCAGGATGATCTTTCTTCATCCGTTTAATATATTCTGGAGTGACAATTAAATGCATGGCCACATATCCGCGGGCCTTGCCTTTGATGGCCTGTTTATAGTTCCCAACAGCATAGGAAAGTGACGACCCTGTGGCCCCCATGGGATCGGGAAAAAGAACCCAGGCATCTTCTTGATCGCCGCCTATCTTTGAGCCACTTACATCGACTCCGATAACCTCGTGGCGCTCATTGATTTTGCGCTGTATGTAAAAATGGTCCTGCCTGATATTTTTGGGGGTAAGCATCAAAGATAGCTCTTCAAAGCAAAATTGTGTCGGGAGAATCCCGGCCCGTGCTAAATCCACGCAAATAACCTTGGCTTCCTGCTTTAAGACCTCACCATGATAAACACCTTGTGGCACAAATTGCTTCATGCGGGTATTCCAGGAGACGACCTCACGGGGAAAAAGGGCCGAAACCACCTCGCCTAGCAGAATGCCATAAAGCTTAGTAATGAGAGAATTGAGGAGAGGTTGCTCGACCTCGGGTCGGCACAACTTCGCAAGAAAGGTCTGTGCCCGAGGGTTTTTTAAAAGATAGACCCCATCCCCATACTTATGCTCAAGGCAACTTGGACCATAATTTAGGTTTTTATAAATACTGTCTATTGTCATAAGCTAGCCCCCTGCGTCCGAAAGCATCGGCCCACAAGGGAAAAGTGATTATGCTCGAGTATGGGCCGATTCTGAATTTGTGGCCAAGTATAATGACCAATCATCTTGTTCGTCAAAATAATCGAAGTGCAGACGGCAACGAGCTTCATAGATATCCGACTCGCCTACCACCACTTGATCAGTGACTTCTGTGCTCTTGCGGAAGGTTTTTGTCGCAGGGTGCCCACAAACCGTGCAAATGGCATGAACCTTATCAACTTGATCTGCAATGGCCAACAAGTGAGGCATGGGACCAAAGGGTTGGCCCTTATAGTCCTGGTCGAGGCCAGCACAAATCACGCGGCAGCCCCGACAGGCCAGCTTTGAAGCGACCTTCACGATCAGATCGTCGAAAAACTGCACTTCATCGATGGCCACAATTCTTGTTGAATCAAGAACACGCCTTAAAATTTCGAGTGAATCCTTCACGGCAATGGCGGGTGTTGCCTGGGCGGAGTGACTTACAACATCAGTCTCATGATAGCGATTATCAAGTTTTGGTTTAAAAATCTGCACCTTTTGCTTGGCAATCTGGGCACGCTTCACCCGACGGATTAGTTCCTCGGTTTTGCCACTAAACATTGGACCACAGATAACTTCGATATTTCCTGCATGGAAAGGAACCGAAACTGCCACGGCCAAACTCCTCGTTAAAGGTGACTGTTATACGAAAAAATTAATTTCGTGAGCTTCGATAATTTCAAAACTTTAGGGCCTTGGCAATTGCATATATTTCTAAAACTTTTTAACATTTTACGATTTCAACCAGATAGCTGGTTTGGCGTAAAAAGGGATGGAAAATTATTTTCTTAGAAGACGTCAAACAGGCCGAAAAAGAGTTTACTTATAAAAAAAGTTAGGAAGAAAACTCCGCAAAAAATAAAAAAGGCCAAAATAATAAGCGGGGACAGAAGAACGATCGTGGCCTGAAGACGAGAATAGCGAAGATTATAGCGTAGGCCACCATACAACTGAATCAGCATGGACAACCATTTTAAGATAGGCCCAAAGATAGGAATGAGTAAAAAAATATGCGAGGTTAAAGTGTTATTAACGATTTGAGAAATCCCGGGTAAATCCTTTTCATCTTTCCCCAGGAAATGATGGAAAAATGTGATGATCGCCTCCCAAATCTTGACCATGATCCAGACCAGAAGTGGAAAGCTTGCGACCTTTAAAAGAATGATAAAAATCTGAAAATTGAGCGTCGACTGAAGACGTGTGAAGTAAGTAGCCAATTCACCTTCGCCTAAAAAATTGTCGATAAGCCACTCGCTGAGATGAAACCCAAAAAGGCGGTAAAGAGCTTCAAACATGACAAAAGGCCAAGAGAGTAAGATCAAGGTTGCAAAACTCACCCCTCTTTCAAAGTATGCGCGATCATCGTCTTGTTCCGGTTCCAGCAAGCTCATCGGCCGGTGACGGAACTGGTAGTAACGCTCATGCACGAGGAATGGGTGAAGGGCCCCCTCAAGATAATATCGAAGCATCTCTTTCATTTAAACTTCCCAATACGAGTATCGAAATAATCGTCAGCTTCCATGGCAATAGGAATTTCATTGCCGACATAATAGTTTATTTTAATGCCGGAAGTTGGATTGAGCACGAAAATTTCACGCTCCTCATAAATTAAATGAATGGGATGGTCTTGATACGTTATAGTCATGAAGGCCTTACTTATCATCTTGAAGTCATCCTTATCCATGACCGAGACTCGCTCACCCGGTGTAAACAAGAAGGAAAAAAGCTGCGAAAAAGAACTATTGAGAGGTTTGACTGAAGCCCCCGGATTGGTCGGCTTAACTTCAAAATCATCCCCTTTCTGAATGGTCAAGCTGGCCGACTCGCCATGCTTAAATAGAATTGCAAACGGCTCCTCTTTGTCCCCGTCGAGAGTCAGACCGGCGGCACCCATATTTTGGTAAATTCGCTTCTCTAAAAAATCTTGAGAGGAGGCAAACAATAACTTCGAGGTATTTGGTGAAATTTCAAAGATCATCTTCTCATGGGCCATTTTAACAAATTGTCCGATGCGCACTTGCTTCTTGGCCGATTGGGCCTTCTTGAAAAGTTCCAGCATGAACTTATCCCCGGTCGTGGTGCTGATCGACAGTGTGGCGACCTTCTCCTTCAGTGTTCCTAAATCTTGGGGGGCCCATAATACACCGGCCTGCATGTTATAAAGGGAAGCGGCATAATCTTGAAAGGACTTATTCAAATATCTAATCCCGGCGGGGGCGACAGGAACAGTGGACTTATTTTTTAGATCTATGGAAAATGGAATGTTGCGCACATTTTGAAACTCGACTTTCGCAATGTTATCCACCCCGGCCTTCCTCTTCCATTCACGAAACAGGAAGGTGTCATGAAAAAAGCTTGGCTGGAGGTGAACAATGGATAGTATCCTGTTATATTTGAACGGATTGAGACGATATGTTTCCTCACTGACCGGCTGCACCTGGGGAGAGGAGTCATAGGCCAGCACCGTTTTCACACCACCCGGAGTTTTAACTTCAAGATAAAAACTCTGCTCGTGATCTACTTTTTTACCTATTAGTACGGGCACCTCGCCCTTCTCAAAAACAAAGGCAAACCTTTCTTCCTCCGTGGGGAAAAATTCTTTACGCGACACGAGCTTCAACTCCTCAGAGGAGAGAATGCGTCGGACTTGAAGATATCCCAGGATATCAAAAACTTCCTGCAATTTTCCGGCATCAACGAGCTGATCGGTTTCCATGACACGAAACTGGCCGTTTACTTTTTTAACGGTTGCCCTTGGTAAGCGCAGTCCAATCAGCTCCCCAAGTTGGGTCTGATCAAAAAGTGCGCGGGCATTTTTCTCACCTTCAACCTTCTTGATTCCACCGAGTTCCTCAAAATGATAGGTGAAAATCCCCAAGAACACTGCGATTCCCAGAAGAAAAATCGTTTTCTTCATGCCCGCCTTCTTCTATAAAAAAGAAATGCAACCACAAACAAAAGAATGGGAAGAACTATCACACTTATATAAAACACCATCTTGAGCTGCTTATCCTCAATCAAGATGGGCGAGTTTTTTCGAATTGCCAGGTTCAAGGTCAGCAGCTCATCATCGCTCGCCAGATAGTTTGTCGATTTCAGAAAAAAAGTGAAGTTATCCACCATATTAGCGTACTGATTTTGAATAAAGGTGGAGTTGCCAAATGCCATAATTTTGGCACGAGGATGAGGCGCGGAATCCTCAGCTATCTCTTCCCAAATTCCCACCACAGAAGCCGGACCCTTTTGGTCCTGTTTGCTATTGTAAATCAGCGTCCCTGAAACAATTTCCAGCGGGGAAAAATCAATCCAGCTGCTCGGAAAGGAAGTGGTCATGGCAAGGGGTATGAATTTTCCCCGCCCCTGTTCGGTTTCAAACTTGGAAACGGAGGAGACGAGGGGAAAGAATACCTGGCCATCAAAATTTTTGGTTAAAAGATGTTTTAAGTCAAAGGTCTTGATCAAGGGAACGGTGCCGTTGCTTCCGCTCACAAAACTTTTGCGATCCACCACAATCGTATTGGGGATATCAATCTCCCAGGTCTTTTTAAAAAAATTTCTCAAAGAAATAATTTTATCATCCACAATGGCCGGGTCTAAGGCCAGGAGAAGTCGCCCCCCACGCATAAGATAGGTCTGAATGGCATCAACCTCCGGCTTGAAAAAAGCACGCTTCGGTCCCCACAGAACGAGCATATCGGCATCGGCCGGAACGGCATTTTTAACCAAGAGATCGAGGGGACGAAAATGAATCAAGGAACGGGCCAGCGCACTTGTGATCAAGCCGCCTCCCTCGGGAGATTCACCATCAAAATCAAATTCCTGATGGCCTACAATATGATAGATGGTGGGGTCTTTCTTACGCCCCAGCTTCCTTAAGGCATTGGTATACTCAAGTTCAGTATGCTCCCGAATGTACTGCTTGCGCTTTTCATATTCCATAACAACGGAGTTGTTCTTCTCAATCTCATAGGCACGCATAATGTCCGGCCGTGTTTCAGGATCGTAAACATCGATCCTCATATTGGGCTTATGTTGCTTGTAGAGATCCAAGATGGAAACGATGGCCCGTGCCTCATCACGGCCGGCAAAAACTTTGATATTGAGATCTTTCTTCAGGCCCTTGATAATCATCTCTGAGGTCGAGGAGATAGAATTTATTTTAGTTTCAGAGAGATCAAACGAGGCACTATTCTTAAAGCTGAGATAGTTGAGGAAGGCCAAGATGGTGAGTACTAAAAACAAGTTGATCGTGGTGTAGCCCCAGCGACGGTAAATGTAGCTTTGCTCCACACTTTTTATCTCATCATGGCCGGTATAGAGAAGAACCGAGGTCATCGCCAACGAAAAGATGGTTAGGCTGAAATTGAGCGTTTTTTCCTCCGCTGAAAGAATCCAGAGTCCACCGCAGACAAGATAGAGAATGCCGTTGATTAAAAAAAGAAAAAGTCTGATTCCTTCATTCATTTTACTGCCTGCGACCTTCAAGAATTTTGTGTGATAAATAAGTAAAGACCATTATAAACGAAGCGAAATAGACCAAATTATAGGTTCTCACTACCCCGCGTACAAAACCTTCGTAGTGAAAAGGAACACTGAGATAGCTAATCATCTGAGAGACAAGATAGTTTTGGGATAACTGACCTAACACAACCACCAACATGGAAGAGAGGAGAATCGAAAATCCTAGCGTCGCCGCCACCACCTGATTCTCCGTCGCACAGGCGCTGAAAAGACCTACTGATAGGTAGCAAAGAATGGATAAGAAGGTACCCAAATAACAGGCCCCCACGACGCCAAAGTCATGATAACCCGAGAGCCCCAGGATTATGGGAAAAATTAATGTCGGAACAAGCATCAAAAAGGCAATGGTTGCCGCAGCCGTGAATTTGCTAAGCAAAATTTGATAATTTGTCACCTGGGCCAAAGTTAATAAATCGATCGTCCCATTTCGCCGTTCCTCCACAAACATGCGCATGGTAAGCAGGGGGGCGACAAAGATAAAAATAAAATTCATATTCCCAAAAAGGGGAACGAGAACATTCGAGCTGAGATTCCCGGAATGCAACATCGGGGAGGTGGCCACATAGTTATAAAAAAGGCCCCCCATCAAAAAACAAAATAATCCCGCCAGGATGTACACGGCAGAGTTACCGAAAGTTTCTTTCAACTCTTTCACATATAACGTCTGAAAAATTTTTAAATAACTCATAGACGCCCCACCGTGCTATCTCTTTGATCAATGACATGCTTAAAAACCTCTTCCAGAGAAGGATTGTGCGCCTTGAGTTCCAAAGGCACAATCTTTCGCTCGAGTAAGAACTGAGCGACGTCGTGCCGATGATCCTTATCCTCAAAGAAGTTCAAGCGCCAGCGAACCTCTTCGCCTGTCCTTTGCACGACTTCACAGTTGGCCTGAAAAGATTGCACCAAGGCATCTTCCAAATCTTTCGAAAATTCTTTTGTGGCAATCTCTAAAATCGATCGCAGCTTGAACTTATTGCGCATGAGCGATAAGGGACCACTTTCCAAGACCACTCCTCGATGCAAAATGGTTACGTCATCGGCCATCATCTCAATCTCACTTAAAATATGGCCGGATAAAATAATTGTCTTCTCTCCTCGCAGGGTCTTGATGATGTCACGAAACTCCATCGCTATTTGAGGGTCCAGTCCTGAGGTGGGCTCGTCTAAGATGAGTATTTTCGGGTCTGGAAGCAAGGCCTGGGCCAAGCCCACTCTTTGCCTCTGCCCCTTTGATAAGGCACGATTGGGACGATCAAGAAATCCTCTCAACGCCAGACGCTCTACCAGCTCATCAACTCTGGTGCCACGATTGGGAATTTCAAAAATTTTGCCCACAAAATGTAAATATTCCTGCACCGTCATCTGGGGATACAACGGCGCATTTTCGCCTAGGAGCCCAATCAGACCGCGAAATCTTCGAGGTCTTTCAGTCACATCCACGCCATCTAAAAAAATTTTACCCTGGGAGGGCGCCAGTAATCCACTCATGAGGCGGATAATGGTTGACTTACCCGCTCCGTTTGGTCCGAGAAGTCCATGAATCGTCCCGGAGGAAACCCGCAAATTGACATTTTGAATGGCCAGATGTTTTAGATAAAATTTGGTGACTTCCGCAAATTGCACCGCTGCAGTCATGGATTTCCTTTACTCATCAGTTGTAAAAATACTAGCAAATCCCATTCTGTTTGGAAAACAATCGATATAATTAATAAGCTAAAAGCCGGTGCCTTTTACTCCATTACTTCCTCTCTACGATTTATCTCGTATCTTCCGGCATTTGTCCGAAAAGTCCATTCATGAGTATCAAAGAACGTTTTAGACAGGCCATCAGCTCGGCCAAAAATATTGTTGTCACCACCCACATCTACCCTGATGCCGATGGTATCGGCGCTCAAATTGCTCTCTGCCTGGCGCTTCGCAAGCTGGGAAAATGGGTCATCGGAGTCAACCAAAAATCTTTGCTCCAGCGCTACCATTATCTTGATGCTTCAAACCTCGTCATCTCCGCCAAAGAGTTTCAGAAAAATCATGGCAAAAAGGACATCGACCTGCTTATTGTTACGGACACAAATTACATTGCACGCATCGGGCCGGAAGCGGAAAAGGCGGTGGCGCGCGCTCGCAATGTTCTTTTCATTGATCACCATCCCTGTCCCAAAGAGATTGCCGCCATTCACTGTATCGATACGACCAAAGCGGCCACGAGTGAGTTAGTGGGTGAATTCATCACCCTTCTCGGCGTTGAGTTCACACCTCAGATTGCGCTGCCATTGTATACCGGCATTCTGGTGGACACCTCATCATTTCGCTATCCTACCGTTACAGGAGATACTCACCTGATGGTGGCCAAATTCATGAATGCCGGTGTCACACCCAGTGATGCCTATAATTTGATCTATGGTACAAAAAAACCGGATCACATACGCCTTCTCGGGAAAATCCTGGCCCAAACCAAAACCAATAAGAGCGGTTCAATGGCCTGGATCAGTGTCTATGAAAAAGACCTGAAGGAGTACAAGGTTGATGCGGAAGATACTCACGCCTTTATCAATCACCTCTTGGTTCTGGATAATATTCAACTGGCGTGTATGTTTCGAGAGCTGCCTCAAAATCAGCTAAAAATAAGTCTGCGTTCAACCGTGGATACCATCGACGCCGGGGCCATGGCGCAGGCCTTGGGCGGTGGAGGACACAACCATTCCGCCGCCGCCATTCTTGAAGGCTCAATCGATGATTTACTGCCGGCAACTTTGGAAAAATTAGAACGAATGCTGCTTAAGAAATGAGGCCTACGAGTCCTCTCTGAGGATCTTATCTAAAACATTGCGCTCGCGATCATTAAAATTGATCGCTCCTTTCGACAGAAGATCCTTGAGTTTGCCCCGGGTGGCTGGATCATTGGGATCATTCAGCCCGACGTCTGGAACAATCCCCTTATCCGAATCATTTTCATAGCGGGAAAAACCGGTCTTTTCTCCTAACTTCAATTTTGAAGGTGCTTGGGATTTACTGGCGGCGACTTTGGCGCGAATTTCATCCGCACTGACAGGCTTACCGCGGGTGGGTGCCTTTTTCTCCGACCTGGGTTGTTCCGAAGAAGCTTGGGGTTGACTGGACTTAAGGGAGCCGATGCGCATAATTTGCCTCAGCATCATTTTAACAAATTTCTGAATCAAGTGATTCCAGGCAAAATTGTACGCCCGTGTCGCTATTTCACTTACTTAGGCGGTTTTAAAATATAGATCTGCCAGCGTGACTGGGTGGAGGAATCATTTGTGAGTTCTATCCATTGAGGCACCACACCTTTCTCGAAATCATTGATCACCCAAAATTTATGGCCTACTTCCGCCTGAAAGTTGAATAGTCCCTGATGGTAATCGTTATCAATCAGAAACTTAAGAAACATGAGATGCACGGGCTCTTCCTTCGAGCCTAAATGATCCAGCTCTTTCATGTCCCTGATCGCCTTGCGGGTTTGGAAATTCTTAATTGGCTCACTTATGGCCACGATCATCTTGTCGCTAAAAGGATAATCAGCGCGCATCAGCGCCATATTGACCGGAACTTTTTCACTGTCATATTGGATTCGTTCGCGCACCGCCAGCTCAAATTGTGGCACCTTGGGAACCGGCGTGGGAGTTGGAGTGGGACGAATCTCGACTACGGCCACGGGGGTGGGAGTGGGAGTACTCTTTGGCACAACCACCACCTTTTTTGCGGCGGGTGTGGCGGTGGGCGTGGGAGTTGCCTGCTCTGGGTACCAAAGACCGGTAAGTCCCTTTTCCTCAAATTCCTGCAATGAACCGAGCAGAAATAATTTACCTTGCAGATACGGCGCATCTTCTCTCACCAGATTGCTCATGACCGAGGGAAAAAGATCGGAGAAATAATTGACAGGTTTTTCCAGTCGCTGAAATAGCTCTACAAAACGCCGCAAACATCCCGCCCCGTGGCCGGTCTTATTCACTTGCGCAAAGGCATGGGACCTTTCAATTAAAAGTCTGGCCTCTTTAACCGAGGACATGCCGTAGAGGTAATCATGACCATTGCAAATCATTCTCAAGTCATTTTTAATTTTTTTACACTGCTCCCCTAAAAGCTGGATGGCCCAGGCTTGAGTTGCCTTGGTATTCGCTTTCAGATTTGCGCGCAGAAATTGGGTGGAGATGGAACTCACCGCTCCAGCATCCTTACTTTGCATCTGCGCGCTCTCTCTCTCCCACCAGTCTCCTAGCGCTTTTTTTGATCTGGAAAAAGATAGTCGATCTACCATATCAACCTGCTTGTCATTCACGGCACGTCTTATAAATTTCGACATTTCTCCGTCACTCGGATGACATTTCCCCCATAACTCGGCCGAGGTTATCGTGCACTTTTCCGCCGCACTCAGCTTGGCAAGATACACATGCATGTCCTTTAAGGATTCGTAGGCATAACTCATGCTGATTAAGCGGAACAGATATTGGAGAAATTCCGCATTCTCATTCAGAATCTCATCGGGGCACACCTCATGGTCGGGCAACTCAAAAAACCAAAATGTTTCAATTTTACGGATTTCATTCAGTGTAACATTCGTCACAATTTCAAAGTTGTCTTCCGACAAGGCGACGGGCCCGCGTTTTCGGTCATTGGCAATTTTAGGCCATAACGGTCCATCATACAGACCTTCTGTCGCACCTTCACCATAGCTAGGTTTTAGCGCCCAGGTATCAATAGACGGAGCGGCAAACACCGTGGTCAGCACAAAGTGTGCGCAGAACCAAAGTGCTATTCTACTCAAACCAAACCAAGGTAAGCATCGGTACATAGGTAATTATGGCAAGCGCAAATAATAATAAGAAGAGATAAGGTACCGCTATCCGATATAGCTCTGTCACCGGGCGCTTGAACCGATAACTGGCGATAAACAAGTTGATTCCCACGGGAGGCGTCAGATACCCAATTTCCAAATTGGTTAAGAAGATAATGGCCAGGTGAATCGGATTAATTCCAAACTCATTGGCAATTGGAATGATGAGCGGAACAACCACGATAATGGCGCTGAAGATATCCATCATGCAGCCGACGATCAGCAAGAAAATATTGAGAAAGAGCAGGAAAGAATATTTGTCGGTCAGAAATTTCCTCATCCAATCCATGATGATCATGGGAACTTCTTCATCCACCAGATAATTTGTCAGACCCAAAGCACAGCACAGGATGAGCAGAATGGCACCCACAAGAGACATGGAATCCATCACCACCCGAGGGATGTCTTTGAACATATCCACATCTTTATAAACTAAACATTCCACTATAAAGATATAAAAGGCGGTAATGGCCGCGGCCTCAGAAGGAGTGGTAAAGCCTCCATAGATCCCAATTAGCACAAATACGGGAAGCAGGGCCTCCCACAGACAGGCGCGCAGGGCACTCAAGGCCTCTTTCACCTCAAACTTTTTATGAGAGCCATCGAAACGGCCGTTCTTAATCGACCAGGCGGAGAGAATAATAATAATCAGCGCGCCTGGCAAAATACCGGCCTTGAAAAGTTTATCAATATCAACTTTGGCCACCAGCCCATAGAGAATGATGGGAAGACTGGGGGGGAACAATAAACCGAGGGAGCCGGAGGTTGTAATCAATCCGAGAGAAAATTTTTCTGAATACCCTTCCTTAGTTAAAATGGGATAGAGAAGTCCACCGAGGGCGATAATCGTCACTCCTGATGCTCCGGTAAACGCCGTAAAAAAAGCGCACACCACCAGAGAAACAATGGCCACACCACCCGGCATCCAACCAATGAGGGCATTGGCCAGTCGAAGGAGACGAATTGGGGCCTTCGATTCGGCCATCATATAACCGGCAAAGGTAAAAAGAGGGATGGTCAATAAGGTGGGCGCAGAAGCTATTCGATAGAGTTCGACGATGACCGCTGACACATCGATCTGGGCAAAAGTGAAGGCGACCATCGCGGTCAAACCCATAACCACAAAAAGCGGCGTTCCGATCAAGGCCAAAAAGAGAATGCCTAATCCAGAAAGTGCGGCAATCATAATTGCGCTCCTTTCGAGTCGCCCAGATGAGCACCGGGAATGGCCGGGGCCGGGCTGGCGCCTAAAATAAGGTCCGCATCAGGGCCAAAACTGGCGATGAATAAGTAAAAGAATCGATAGGCGATAAGAGTAAAACCGAAGGGAATAATAAGAACCAACATGCCTGTCGAGAGACCAAAAAAAGTTTCACGGCCAAACTCCATCTCCATTTTCACGAAATGAATGGAGGCCACCACGAGCCAACACACGACGGCAAAGGACGCCAGGGAAATAAGTCTCTTCAACTGGGAACACAGAAAGTGTTGATGAATGCTTTCCAATATTTTTCCGAGGACATCAATGCCAATGTGTGTCCCTCTCCCGGTCGCCAGCACGCCTCCTAGAAAAGCACTCAAAAGCACCAGGTGCCGGACAAAGGGCTCCACAAATTCTAACGATTGCCCAAACCATCGTAAGAAAATAGTTAACACGCTAAAAAAAAGCATGGTGAAGATGCAAACAACGAGCAAAATGTGGGATGACCTGTCGATCCCCCTGTCAATCGCTTTGAGTAAACTGAACATAACTTATATCCTACATTTTCATCTCTGCTTCCAACTTTTTAAGCGCCTCAGCAGAGAAGAGTTTACCTTTTAAACGGTCGATAATTTTCGAGCGCAATCCTTTGGCGGTATTCACATCCTTATCACTGAACTTCAGGAACTCGACCCCCATGGATTTGATGGCCGTGAGGGCCTCAACATTATCTTTGGCATTTTGTTCGTTGACCTGGTCAATAAATTTAGCAGCTGTTTCCCGAACTTTGCCTTGCAAATCGGCGGGTATCTTGGCCCAGGCATCCTTCCCAACCAAGAAGGCACCGGTACTGTAGGCGAGAGGAAAATCTACCAAATATTTAATTTTTGTATTCCATTGAAGCGCAATAATCGCGAGGGGAGGAGCGTAGGCAGCTTGGATAATGCCCGTTGACAAGGAAGACAATACATCGGGGAGCGACAGAGGTACGGAAACCAAATTCATTTCCTGAATCATGGCCATAACCAAAGGATCACCTTCCCATGTCCAGATTTTAAGACCTTTCAGAGCATCAATACTTTCTGTCTTTTGCTGAGAGACGAAATAAATCAAACCAAGTTCAAAGAAACCCAAATTTTCAAACTTGTTCTTACTAAAACCAGCATTCAAATAGGGAGCCATCCTTTTTAAAGTGGCCAGGGCCAATTCTCGTTTTTCATAAAAGGTAAATGGCAGCTCCATCACACGCACATCACCGTTGATATCCCCCAGTGTCTTTCCGGTAAAAATTCCTCCGTGTAGTTGTCCAATCCGAATCTTTCTCAAGACATCAGGCTCATCGCCTTGCGCCCCACCGAAATAGATTTTGAACTTCACCTTGCCTTCGGTGCTTTTCTCAATCTCAGAAGCCATATTTTTTAAATTTTTGGCCCAGCCCGTTCCCTCGGGTGCGAGCACCCCGATTTTAAAAGTTTGGGCGTTCACCTGGAAAGAGAACAACATCGCGATAACAAATAAATAAAATTTCATACACCTACACCTTCATTGGCCACGATGGGCTAAGTGCAGTAGCTGCAGGAGCAAGCTACCGCTACAGTAAATCTTTTTCTACACTTTGAATCATTTCATATTGTTTTATAGCAATCGTTTGGAAGAGAAGGAGCCCCTTATCTTGAAATTCGGGCTGCACAGGCTCACTTTTTGGCCGCCACGGAATATGCGCCAGATATTTTTCACGCATATTTTTCAAATAATCCATTTCCTTTTTAAACTCCTCCTCATCGGCCAGAGGAATGACATAGAAGCGAAGATAGGCCACATGCGCCAGCCAGTTATTGGGATATTTATTGATCAATGCCTTGAAAAGCGCCTTGCCTTTGACGGGGTCTCCGCCCAACATTTTGGGACGCCCGGCCTCGTAGGCGGCAAAGAAGAGATCACAGGTTCCATAATTGATGTTGGGACGTTTCAAGGCAATCCAATCAAACATGCCTTTCACGATCGGCAGCAGTGAAACCATTTTCATCTTGTCTTTTTGCAGGAAGATCAGAGAGCCCAAACTCTGAGCGGTATAGAGGACTCCTTCTAAATCTAAAGTCGTGTCGTCGAAATTTTTATCAAGGAGTTTTATAATCCCCTGGTCCACATTGATATTTTTCATTAAATCATCAAAGCTGACTCCGTTGACTTCCAAAAATCTCAGGCCAAAATCCAAGGCCTTCGAATAATTGGCCAGCAGCTGGATGCGCAAGTGAGAATCACGATCTTTGAGTTGATCGGGAATGTAGAGAGATTCGGTCACCGCGAAGGCGTAGCCGGTATAACCCTTGACCAAGCCGACTAAAAGTTTCTTGTTCGTCGGCTGAATAAAAACCATCCCCTCCATCATCTTTAGATTACCCGGGATGCCATCCTTAAAAATCTCCCAATTCCCCTCGGTTTCAATTTCTTTGGTGGCATCAAAGAGCATATCTGCCGTCGTTCCAATGGCCACCTTTTGTACCAATCCACAGGACGAGCAAATAAACACCATCATCAGGGTGACAAGTAACTTAGACATAACAAGCCCCTAAATAAATTATCTTTAATCGCAATTTAAAGTTATCCATAATAGCTTGCCTTACCTTTTGAGTATTTACAACAACACAGGTCCCTTAACAGCTTGAAAATGATGAGGCGGATAGACATAATCCGGTCATATTTTCGCCCCCGTTGGGAAAAATTGCCTTCTGTGCTAAAATCAACTTACGTTGGACAAGAGTCCGACCAGACCATTAATAGACCCGAGGGTTGTGCCGATAAGGTGTTGATAGGGTTGTTTTTAAATAGGAGGCAGGTATTGAAGTCAGACAACTTAAGCATGTGAAGTGACTTACAAGACCACGCCCACCTAAGTTATGGTGGCTTACCATTCGGTTTTTAAAGGGGTATTGAAGGCACTTCGCAAGCAGGATGAAGTGTCAAAACTTTAAAAACTGGAGATGAGCCATGAATCTAAAACAGAAAGTTCCCAAAGAATTTCAAGAGCACACCTTAATGACTAACCATGAAGTGAATGCAGAATCGGCTGGGCCGATCATGAATGTGGATGATTTTAACGTAAGAGTTGCCCCCATTATGGGTCGCAGCTTGTCCACGCCAGTCTCGTTGCGCCCAGCAAAATCAATGGTAAGAAAATCATGTCGCCCCAAAGTTGGTGGCTGCAAGTCCGAGTTGGTGTAGTTGGTACTTAAGGCCAGGCAAAAGAGCGCTTAATGGAGTTCAAGGCCTCCTCGCGTGCCTGGTCGAGTTCGCGAGTCCGTAGCTCATGTAAATATTCTAAATAGCGGCGTCTTGAAGTAAAAAGATTGTTTATGTACGTCACCTGAAACGCTTTCAGCTCTTTAAAACACAATTTCTTTTCTTCCGGATTTAATTTTCGCTGCATGTGCGGGCCGGCGTCCACCGTGTCAATAATGGCTTCATTGGGGGCCAAAGCAAAGGTAGAAAACTCTCCATTACAAACCCGTTTTTTATGAAAAACGTAGCGCTCCATTTGCTCGCGAAAACGGTCAACATCTCGAGCAAAAACTTCGGGAGCGATATTCTTGAGTCCCTCGACCTCGCGATACATTCTTTTGGTATATTCAAAAGTACTTTCCCCCTGCGAAGCTCCCGGGGCCTGTGCCAAGGCACGTGCTCCGATGACGCAGAAAAGGCAAGTAATAAATAATCCCAAAAACGGTGAACGCATGAACTCCACTTTAGCGACTCATTTCTTCTTTTACAATTAAATCCATGAGTACCCGTCCAACTTTGGCGGGATCATGACGGGCCTTCTCCTTGAGACCGATGTAAAAAATCTTGTACTTAGATTTTTCACCACGAACGAGCGAGCAATGGGTCGGTGCAATTTCCAACACCTTCGCCAGAATTTTAGTCAAGGCACTGTTGGCCTCTCCCTCGATTGCGCGGGCCCGAGTGGCCAAGTAAAGAATTCCGTCTTTAAAAAGAATTTCCTCTCGCTTGGCGCCCGGCCTGGCGCGAATTTCAAGTTCTAGTACAACATCATACTCGCCTCTTCCATCGCGCAAGACAGCTTTCATGACTTTGCAGACTTGAGTCAAAGGATGATCAGGCGAATAAATCACGCCGCCAGGTTTTTTCATTTGAATGACCTACCTGAAGAAACTTTTTAAGTTCTGTAATGAAACGATCAAGCGGAAAGCCCACAACATTTGAGTAGCTCCCGCGTACCGCTTTAATAAAAACCAGACCGGCACCTTGAATTCCGTACGCTCCTGCCTTATCCAGGGACTCACCTGTGGCCAGATACATTTCCAAAAGGTCTGGGGAAATAGGGCCAAATTCGACCTCAGACTTTTCATAGAAAACGCGGGTGGTTTCAAAACTTTTAATACTCACGGCCGTATAAACGAGGTGACTTCTATTGGAAAGCTCCAGCAACATTTCCCCGGCCTCTTGCCGTGATGCCGGCTTGCCGTAAATTTTTTTTCCCAGAACAACAGTGGTATCGGCCGAGATAACCAGGGGATTCTCAACTTTTTTGCTTTTTCTGAGAAGTTCCAGAACCGCTTCGCCCTTTTCAACCGCCAAATCCTGAACATATTGGATTGGGTCAGGTGCCTCACGATCTTCATCGATGTCGCTCACAATCACCGCAAACGGAATTCCGAGATGAGAAAGCAACTCCTTGCGACGAGGACTTTGGCTTGCGAGAACGAGTTGAAATTTAGGGTTTACGCTTAACATATTTCCAGAAGGGATTTTTAGTCGAGTTTAACTCCTCACGGTCTTCGGCATTATGCTCTAAGATTTCACCATTGGCCATATAACTATCAATGGCCAGAGCGTAGAAGTTGGGCCCGAAGGACATGGCATTGAAGGTCTCGCCTCGTTCCTGCATTTTGCCCCGAAACTTTTCGGCCACTAACAGCCCCGTGGTTTCCTCACGTCTGGTGTACTCGATTAAAAATTCTTCTCTTTTCTTAAGCTCATCATCCTTCAGCAACGGCCGATTCCACATCCGATACTGCCACCCTCCATAGAGATCCAAAGTCGGCGGCAGGGAGAAAAGGGGCTTGGTATATTGTTGCATCATCATTTCACGCACCAACATCAGCGTCGGGATTTGGGAGACGAAGAACTCTCCAAGCCCCATGGTTTTTTGTTCCTCTTCAGGCAAATCCGCAAGCGATCTGCCCTTGGGGTCGATCACATACCATTTCCCTTTTTCTAAACTCTCGGTGGTGGTGTTTTCATGGCCTCGATAAAAGAATGTGGGAGCAGGAACCTCGACCAGGGGCCCGGCACCCTCATCGTAGTGGAGGCTGTCTGGAAAAATCTTCATCATCGACTTATCACCCAGAAGAACCACAAACTCGCCGGATAAGGCTTCTCCCCTCACCGTCCCATTGGGCATGACTAAAAAAGTTTTGCTTTTTTTATTTTTCATGTACAGGGTATTTTTAGTCATAAAATCCCGGAGCCGAATGGCCTGGGCAAATGCGGGCGAAGGTGAGATGAGGGAATTAAAGAGTTGCCCTTCCTGGACGGGAACTTTGTCAGTAGATTTATTCGCAGTATAAAGTGGCAAAGGATAAAACAGCGGATCAGTTTCCCGATCGGCCTTAATCGGAGGAGCTGTTAGCTTGCGGGAAAGCCAGATTATTTGCCCGGCATTGAGGCGTACGTGATAAAAAACTTCTTTTGTGGAAAGATTAATTTCCTTCAATGTCACGGATGACTCTGGCGAAATACGAACCATAGTGCCATCCAGCAGGACGATCCACATATAGCTATTTTGCATCGTAACGATCTCGTCACCCTCCTGAAAGCGGGAGCGGAACTGCACGTTGGCAAATCCCTCGCCGCGATAAATGCGGCACAATCCAATGCAGTGGATAACCCGTCCGATGGTTTCCTGGAGGGCCAGGTCTTGGCGATTGGTACGCCACTTTGGATTCAGATCTTTGAGGGCCGACTCATGCTTCCAGTCTTGAAAATTCAACCAACTTTCGGTGTCTATCTTCTCCCAGCGAATGAAACTTTTCGGCTGCGGCTCCATCCAGAAGGGCAATTCCAGGCCCCCCTCCGTTAAGGTACTTTTTACGGCACCTGTTATCTTTTCTTCAACCGGGCGTCCGACTCCCCAATCCAGAAGATTGAGAAATTCTGAGGAGCCGGCCTCTTGACCAAGAACACTTCCAGGTTGCACAAGAAATGCTCCTATCGTCAGTGCGCGCAATAAGTTCCCAAAACGAATCATCATGAGCTGCTTATCGACGAAAGAAGTAGGTCATCAAATTTTCCTCTTGCACTCCATTCAGGCACGGCAGAAAAGTCCTCTCCTCTCTTGCTTTTTAAGGGCCTTCGTTGCATGATGCGAAGAGAAAAGTCGGATACCCCCTTTAACTTCTGAGGAGATGCCCGTGAATCAGGAGAAATCAGGTCTCGATTCAATTTCAGAGTCCAACCAAAATGATCAGTTTTCCTTCGTCCAGACTGAACACCAGATTCTTAAATTTTGGTCGCTGAATAATATTTTTAAAAAATCTCTGGAACAGACGGCCCACGGTCAGCCTTATATTTTTTATGACGGCCCTCCCTTTGCCACTGGCCTTCCGCACCACGGACATCTGGTCGGTTCAATCTTAAAAGACATTGTGCCTCGTTACTTCACAATGAAAGGACGCTACGTCGAGCGCCGATTCGGCTGGGATTGCCATGGCCTTCCCATCGAGCATGAGATTGATAAAAAATTGGGAATGACCGCCCACGATGCCGTCAAGAAACTTGGGATTAAAGGTTACAATGACGAGTGCCGTGGCATTGTTCAGCGCTATACCCAAGAGTGGGAAAAAACCATCACGCGCATCGGCCGTTGGGTCGATTTTGTCAACGACTACAAGACCATGGATATCACCTTCATGGAATCTGTCTGGTGGGTTTTCAAGGAACTTTGGGATAAAAATTTAGTTTATCAGGGGACCAAGGTGGTTCCGTTTTCGACCGCTCTGGGAACGGTCCTCTCCAACTTTGAAGCCGGACTCAACTATCAGGACGTACAGGACCCGGCCATCACCATTCTTTTTAAACTGGCCGATGAAGACGCCTACATGCTGGCCTGGACGACAACTCCCTGGACCCTGCCCTCGAACCTTGCGCTCTGTATGGGTGCCGACATTGATTATGTAAAATTGCGCGACAAGGATTTGGGAAAAACCCTTATCATGGCGCAGGCCCGAGTCGAGAGCTATTCCAAGAAAAGAAACTTGGAAATTCTCAGCACCCACAAAGGATCGGAGTTTAAAGGTCGCAGATATGAGCCGCTTTTTCCCTTTTTTGCTCATCTCGCTCAAGAAGGTGCTTTTGTCATTTTAAACGACAGCTACGTCACTACCGATGACGGAACCGGCATTGTCCATACCGCTCCGGCCTTCGGCGAGGATGATAATCGAGTCATGCGAGAAGCCGGAATCAAGGCCATTGTCTGCCCGGTTGATGATGCCGGCAAGTTCACCAAAGAGGTCAGCGATTACCAAGGCCAATACGTCAAAGACACCGATAAGGAAATCATCCGCACACTCAAATCCCGCGGCCAACTCTATGATCAAAGTACCCTGGTTCACAGTTACCCTTACTGCTATCGCTCCGATACACCGCTGATCTATAAGGCCATTCCGAGCTGGTACGTCAATGTGGAGGCGATCAAGGACCGCCTCCAGACCTCCAATCAGAAAATAAACTGGGTGCCCGATCACATCAAAGAAGGTCGCTTCGGGAAATGGCTTGAAGGGGCGCGCGACTGGGCGATCTCACGCAATCGGGTCTGGGGAACTCCCCTGCCTGTTTGGATTAACGATGTGACCAATGATCGAAAATGTCTGGGGTCCTGTGCCGAGTTGGAACAGCTTACCGGCACTAAAATTACCGACCTCCATCGTGAATCGGTGGACAACTTAAGCTTTACGATTAAAGGACAAGCGGGGGTTTATCGTCGCATCCCTGAAGTTTTTGACTGCTGGTTTGAATCCGGTTCCATGCCTTATGCTCAGCTCCACTATCCTTTTGAAAATCAGGAACTTTTTAAGAATGGTTTTCCGGCAGAATTTATTGCCGAAGGACTCGATCAAACACGAGGCTGGTTTTACACCTTGACCATCCTGTCGACAGCGCTCTTTAACCAGCCGGCCTTTAAAAATGTCATTGTCAATGGCATGGTGCTGGCGGAAGACGGCAAGAAGATGAGCAAGCGTCTTAAAAACTACACCCCACCCGATGAGCTGATGGAAACTTTCGGTGCCGACGCCCTTCGCCTCTATCTCATTACCTCCGGTCTGGTGAAAGCGGAGGAGCAGCGTTTTGCCGATAGTGGCGTTAAGGACATGGTCCGTCGCGCCCTTCTTCCCTGGTACAATGCTTTTAAATTTTTTCAAACCTATGCCAAAATTGACGGCTGGAATACCCAGAAATTTTTCAAGAGCAGTGAGAACATCACTGACCGCTGGCTGATCTCCAATCTGCAAACCCTGAAAACAAATATCTCGCGGGAGATGGAAGTCTATCATCTCTATAATGTCGTGCCTGCGCTCCTCACTTTTATCGAAGACCTAACCAACTGGTATATCCGGCTCAATCGTTCCCGCTTTTGGGACGATCAGCCTACCAGCGATAAATGGCAGGCCTATTCCACGCTCTACACCGCACTACTTGAAATCTCCCAGGCGATGGCACCGTTCACACCTTTTTTGAGCGAGCATATGTATCAGGAGCTCACCCACTTTGTGACTGATGGGAAAAAAGAGGAGAGCGTTCATTTGTGCCACTATCCGGTGGCGGACGAGAAGCTGATTAACCCCGCTTTGGAGGACGCCGTGTCACGGATGCAGCAGGTGATTTTGCTGGGACGCCAGAAGCGTAATCAAACTCACATCAAGGTAAAAACTCCGCTTCGACGTCTCACTATTATTAATAAAAATGAAGCTATCTTGCGTGAGATGCAAAAGCTGGAGCACTACATCCAGAGTGAACTCAACATCAAAACGGTTGAATACTCCACCAAAGAAGATCAATTTATCAGCTTTTTTGCCAAGCCAAATTCTCCAATCCTGGGCAAAAAATTGGGTAAAGATTTTGGCCGATACAAAGGATTAATTGAGAAGCTGCCACAGGACCAGCTGGTGCTGTTTGAAGAAACCGGGCGCGTGGCCATTCAGGGGCACACCTTTGAGAAAGACGAAATTTTTGTTTACCGCGAGGCGCTTCCGGGCACCAACACACTCTCAAATCGCTTAATCTCGATTGATCTTGATATGACCATGGATCAGGACTTGATTGATGAGGGCATCGCCCGCGAAGTCGTGAATCGTATCCAAAGAACGCGCAAAGATAAAAAGCTCAATGTGGAGGATCGCATCCAACTTTGGCTCCACGGCGACTTAGAGGTCACTAACGCCATCAAGAAACATCTGAGCTATATCACGCGCGAAACTTTAGCGACCCACGTTTTCCTCGAACCAAATGATATCCACGCGCGATCGAACGCCTTAAGCTTTGATATTGAGGGCACGAAACTCGAACTCGACCTAGAAAAAGCATGACGAAAACCGTACGAAAACTTTTCCTGCTCGGCTTTATTTTTACGACCTTGTTTTGCATGAGGGCCGAAGCTGAGTACAATTACTTTCGCAGTGACAAGGAAAAGCAAAAATTAACCAAAGAACTTTTTATAAGATTCCTCAAGCCTCACTTAAAAGGCATGCTGGCGGAATTTTTTCTTATCCTGAAAAAAGCCAATCCGGTGCAACAAGAAATCATCACTCTGAGAAATCAAATTTTGGAAATTAATTTGGCCTGGCATAACTGGCTCATCCTGTGCCCGAAGATGTCCGAAGAATGTGAGGCCCCGCTGTTGGGTGTTTATCAACTCCTCCATCAGCTGGATTTTATGCTCAATGACGCTCTTTCCAACAAAGTGAAGCTGAAAGGACTGCAAGCTCAAAGTGATATCGACGCAACACTCATGCTGATGAGAGATTTGGATAAGGTGACCTTGGAATCCTATGCCCTCTCTCACCAAATGGAGGAACTCCTCATTACCATCAACACCGGGTACTACTATAATAAAAGTCACCCCGATCTCTCACCTATCCTGCATAGTATGCTGATCTCCTCTGAATTTATCATGACTTCCCAAATTGAGTCGCTTTATCGCAAAGACATTGAATATCTTTGGGAAGTTTTCTTTAAACAGATTGAGCGTCGTCTTATTATCGATAACGATCACACCTTTCTCCTTAACGGTTTAGGCGACCTCAACGTGGCCTGGAATGGGTTTCACATGCGAATGGCCAAAAGCTCCTTGCATATCGACAAAGAGATCGTAAATCTCATCGAGTTAATGCACAATCGATGGAATGTAATTTTGCGTTATATCTTGGAATAATATGAAATATCTTATTTTGATTTTAGTCTTTTGCGTCTCACCTCTTTGTCGGGCGCAGGCCATCTTTAATTGTGAGTTGAACTCAAATATTCCCGGCGTCGAACTACCCGCTGAAGAATATGCCAAAAAAGTAAAAACATTTAACTACAAGGCCCAGGAAGCTCCCCAGGGCGTAAAATTTGACAATGGCGAAATCAGTGCCTTTCTTGCCACCAAGGAAGGCCATATTCACATTCTCCTCAAAGAACTTAAAACCGAAAACAAGGCCCAGGCCACTTTTCTTCCTGCCCAGGCCAGAATCGCTTTTCAACTGGGAGCAAATAATGCTCTTAGCTGTCAGCATCCCGGGGCCCATCCCGCCAGCGGAGCCGTCGATGTGGCAAATTTAAAAAATGATTCGGATCTTTTGCAGCTCCAGGCCCCCTTCAAGGTGACGGTGGCCCGCTCATTCTACGTCCAGTTTGAAAACTCCGCCGAGATGATGTGGACGGCCAGCTTTCAAGGTGGGGCCGTCGTTCCCCAGGATAAGGCAGTTGATAAAAAAAATCCGCGCTGTTTTTTCACGGTGCAGTCAAAAGTTAAAAAGGGAATTTGGACGCCTGTGCGAGACTCTTATCCCGTTCACACCACCAGCATCAATCAAAACAACCCAAGTGAAATAGTGTGGTCTTTAAGCTTTGTGGACTTTGCCGCCGGGAAAACAAAATCTGAGTCGACCGAATTTACGCCCTTCACTCTCGAATGTGTGATCTTGAAGAAGCCTTTCACCTTTGAGCAATTTAACGCGACGACCGGATTCTATTTTGAGATTCAAGCCATTTGATCTAAAGAGAACGCACCCATCTCTCACAAAGCACCTTACTTTTTGCCTGCTGGCACATAGGTAGCAAGGCCAATTTGATTTTTTTATGGGGCACCACCCTGGGCGCATCTTTTCCCCAGACCATCATTTTTTTCGCCAAACGTTCAAACCGTTTTTGATTTCGTCCCGCAAAGGCATCCTGCCTTGGTAAAACCTCACTCACAACTTGGGTCAGGGCCGTTTCAATCCCCGAGGCATCTTCGGGAGTTAAATCGAGGACATTGAGAATGTGCATGGTTCCCCATTGAAAACGAGTATTGTCTCCGGTCGACGCTTCCCAGGCCTTGCGAGACCAGTTAATCGATTCCTTCTTATAGCCCCTTTCTTTGGCGATTCCCGACAGCTCACTCATGAAATAGAAAGGGGAACTCGACTTGGCTAATTCATTCTGGGCCAGACGAACAGCTTCCTCATACTGCTTGCTCTCTCTGAGTAGATAGATGGCCGTGCTGATCACCGCCTGACGTTCATAAATCCCCTGAGCGGTGGTATCGGCCCACCTGGCCTTTTCAATAATCAACTGGCTCAAGTCTGAAGATTCGTCGACCGTGATAAGAGGGGCGAGGGAAGACATTCGCTCATCCAGCGAGAGCTGAAGGTTTTCGAACATCTGGAAGGCCTGCTCTCGCCACACTTTCTTGGCCTCCTGTCGCAACTCACTATCTTCAGGAAAAAGATAATCCATAATCTCTCTCGATTGCCAATTTAGCGTTTCCAAATTAGCGAGATAGAGTTCTGACGATTTCAACAGTGCTAAAAATTCCTGAACTATTTTCACCGGTGGCGCGACAATCTTCGCGTCCTTTTTCTTTTTTGGTTCCTTCTGGATCTTCTTCTTTTCCGTCTCAGCTTGAGTCAGGAGATAGAGTAAATAAAAACGGGAATGCACCACAGGGCTCAATTTAACGGATTTTTTCCACAGCTGTTCAAAGGTTTTAAGCTTGTCCTTTTCGGCCATGGTCCGCTCTTCATCCTGGGCCCAGGAATAACCTGCGAGCCTTTCCCAGTCGGCAGGAGTGGCCTGCTGTTTACGCTTACCCTTGAGGGCCAACGCCAAAATATCTTTCATCGGCTGCATCTTTTCGAGAGCATTTTGCATAAGCCGCACATACTCATCCACCGTGACTCCAGTGGGCAATCGCATAATCTCCTGCATATTCCCGTTCATAATCAGCATAGTGGGATAACCGGAAGTTTTAAGTTTCGTTCCCCACTTCTGGGCGTCGGGAGCATCGCCATCGAGATAAACAGGAATAAACGACTTCACCGCCTGCTGAAACTTGGGGTTGGAAAAAATTGTTTTTTTAATCTGGTTGCAGGGAGGGCACCACACTGCGCCCCAATAGAGAAAAAGCGGCCGGGAAGATTTCCGCGCCTGTTCAAAGGCCGAGCCAGCGCCCTGCTTATACCAATCAATGCCTTCCGGTAGTGAGCCCTGACTTACATTAATGAGTCCGACAACGGTGAACAAAATTGACAGAAATACTTTCATCTTTTCTCCGAACTGCCAGTCTATCATAACTTTAAACAAAAAGGGGGAAGCCTGCTTCCCCCTTTCTCGAAATATCTGTTTAAACTTCGCGCCAATTGCTAGTCGCGAGGTGTACGTACGGTACGGATTTCTGACTTGAATTTCCGTTTAACTGCGGCCTCAATCTTTTCCTTTTTTTGCACAGACGGTTTCCTGTAATCCTGCCGCTTTCGGTATTCTCGAACGATCCCGCAAGATTCACATAGACGCTTAAATTTACGTAAGGTTTTTTCCATTCCCAGTCTTTCATCAACGGGGACAGTCACTGAACTATTAGTCGCCATGGAAATCACCCCCTTTATCTCAACTTTCATGACTTCTACTGAAGTTCTCTATTAGAGCTTTTCCTGCCTCTAAAAAAGGTGCTATAAATTATTGAACTCAAACTTGCAAGTCAAGAAATACTGATGACTATAGAACCTATTCAAACTGACCTTCCCCTGTTTGCGGAAACCCCGAAATCAACCGCCGAGGAATCGTTGGCCCCCCTGGCCCATCGATCAAGACCGCAAAATTTATCAGATTTTGTGGGATGGCCTCTGCTAATGAAATCCTTTCCGTTTCTCGGTCAAAATAAACTCCCGCCGTTTATTCTTTATGGACCTCCTGGATCAGGCAAAACCACCTTGGCGCAACTCTTGGCCCATGAGCATAAGTTTGAACTTTATCCTTTTAGTGCGGTCCTGGCGGGAATTCCGGAGCTTAAAAAAGTTATTGCCCGACTGCTTGAAATTAAAAATCTCATGGGCAAGAAGAGCGTCCTTTTTATTGATGAAATTCACCGATTCAACAAGTCGCAGCAGGATGCCCTCCTGCCTTACGTAGAGAAGGGTGATTTTATTTTAATTGGCGCCACCACCGAGTACCCCAAGGCAGCCATCAACCCCGCACTTTTATCCCGTGTGCATATTGTTGAATTACGGGCCTTGCAACCGGAAGGTGTCGAGGTGCTCCTCGATCGGGCGTTATTTCGCTTAGGGAAGGAAATCTATGATACTTTCCCCAAAGATTTGATTCAGTTCATCGCGGCGGTAACTGGCGGAGACGCCCGTCGCGCCCTTAACTCCCTTGAACTCTGTCTCAACCCCGGAGCGCTGGAAAATCTTGAGTCGCTCAAACAATCTGTTCTGGAAAACTCCCGCCGCTATGACAAAGGTGGAGTTCGCCATTACGACGTGATTTCTGCCTTTATTAAAAGTATGCGTGGAAGCGATCCCCACGCCGCCATCTTATGGTTGGCGGTCATGCTGGATGGTGGCGAGGACCCGGCCTTTATTGCCCGCCGGATGTTGATTTTCTCCAGTGAAGATGTGGGAAATGCCGATCCCTCGGCGCTGACCTTGGCCACCTCGACCTTGGCGGCGGTGGAAAAAATTGGGCTTCCCGAGGCACGTATTATCCTGGCCCAAACCGTGACCTACCTGGCATCCACAGTGAAAAGCAACGCCGCCTACATGGCCATCAATGAGGCCCAGGAATTTGTGCAGGAAAAGGGCACCCAAGAAGTACCCGAGCATTTAAAAAATTACCCGCGCCCCGGCACCCCCGCCTACAAGTATCCCCACAGCTTCAAGGGACACTTCGTAAAACAACAATATTCCCCGAGCGCAGCGACACCAAAGTTCTATCGCCCCACCGAAGAAGGCCGCGAAAAATTTCTAAAAGAAAGACTGAATCAACTTTGGGACAACCCCCTGGCCTAGACTTCTTTCAAAAGCCGACAGATGCTAGGCGCGAGAAAGTAAGCGCGGAGGCTTGCCCCAGGCAAGCCGCACAAGCAAACGCCCGAGCAACGACGCAGATGACGGCTTTTCAAAGAAGTCTTTAGTCCCAGCGA
>MEPP01000023.1:0-11966 GCA_001769855.1 Bdellovibrionales bacterium GWA2_49_15
GAACTCGGCAGTTAAGTCCAGTTGCGGCGAAGGTAGTGCTTGGGAAACTAAGTGCAAGAATAGCAAGATGCACCAATTTTTATAAAACCCTGGTTTCGGCCAGGGTTTTTTTTTGCCTGAAATAGCCACAGTGGCGCATTGTGCCAAGCAACAATTACGCGCGGTTAATATTACCCTGTGGATTTTTCTGCAGAGAGCATTAGAATACTCTCTAATGCCTCAAAAATTATTTAAAATTCATCTTATTTTTATGGCGATAGTTGGAATCTTGTCGCTGGCGGCCTACCTCTTTTATGATGGGCTCTCGGATCACATGCTCTCTATCTCTTCGGACAATCACTTTAATTTGATTAACTACGTTGGCAGTTCTTTTTTGTCACTTCTCAAATTTTTAGTAGGGCCATGGATATTTTTTGCAGTTGTACTATTAGTTCTTTCTTTTCCTCTGAGACAAAAAAGGGTCATTGATCATTTTGACGTGCTTGGTGTTTATCTGATTATTTTATCTACCCTGTTTTTTTTTGATGCCTTGGCACCAGATTTTCTTGGCAATGCGCTTCAGTTTTATCTGCGCAATATACCTAAATGGTTTGCGGCTACAGTTGGTTTGGTGACAGCTTTTTTATATGGACAGGCCGTATGGAGAAAGCAGTTTATTGAATTCGTGTGGGCTTCAATCAAAAAAATTAGCAGGATGTTTTTCATTCTTCGCGATTTCTCAGGCAGGTTCAGGCCTAAAACAATCACCCCTCCGCCTCGCCCTTTAGTTAAACCGCTGCGCCAGGAGCAGGAAGTAACCGAGTCTCAGAACCCTCATCCCACATTGCCGGGTCTCGTCGTCATGGAGCAAACCGTTTCTCCATTAGCGAAAGAAGTAACTGAGAAAGTGGTTCGTGAACGTACCGGAAAGAAAACTACAGATAATAATTTTTCCGACGAAAAATATTATGCTGTCTTCAATGAGTTTAATCCTAAATCTCAAAGCGGGCGCCAGGCACATCCTGATCAAGGATATTTTTCCGACATTATTGGGCGAATCGAAGAAAAATTTAATGAATTTAAAATTGATGGCAAGATCATTGATATTTTAAAAGGTCCAGTTGTGGATACTTTTGAGTTGGAGCTAGGCCCTGGAGTTAAAGTTTCTAAAGTCACCTCTATTTCTGAAGATCTGGGTCTTGCACTTTTTGGGGCCCCTATTCGCATTGTTTATCCAATGAAAGGGCGAACAACTGTTGGGATAGAAGTCCCACGAAATCCGCGGGAATTAATCTATCTCAATGAAATTCTAGAAAGCCAAGAGTATAAGAGTAATACAGGTGCATTGCCGCTTGCCATGGGGAAAGATGCCTTTGGACGACCATTTATTGTAGACCTTGCCACCATGCCTCACATGCTCGTCGCGGGCTCAACCGGCGCTGGTAAATCGGTATTTATCAATACCATTCTTGTATCTCTACTGGTGAAAAAGTCACCTCGGCAAATGAAGCTTCTCTTAATTGATCCCAAGCAGTTGGAATTGGCCTTGTATGCTCGGTTGCCGCATTTGATAATGCCTGTAATGACGGAACCTAAAATGGCTTCCGTCGCCCTGCTGTGGGCGGTTCAAGAGATGGAGCGCCGATACTCGATTTTAAAAGAATTTGGTGTGCGAAGTATCGATGGATTTAATTCCAAATTAAAAACGGCTTCGACAGAGCTTGTTGCCAAAATTCAAGCGTTGTATACGAGTGAGAATAATGGTGATTATGAACTTCCCCACATTGTCATCATCGTGGATGAATTTGCAGATCTTATTTTAACTAAATCAGGTAAAGAGATTGAAAATAATGTCTGTCGCCTCGCCGCCAAGGCCCGGGCCGCCGGTCTTCATCTCATCGTGGCCACTCAACGACCATCGGTCGACGTCATTACCGGACTTATCAAGGCCAATTTTGCGACTCGAGTTTCTTTTCGGGTCACCTCGGCAGTTGATTCAAGAACCATCTTAAACCAGATGGGGGCCGAGAAATTATTGGGCAAAGGAGACATGCTTTACAAGCAAGGAGTCGATACGATCAGGGTCCACAGCTCTTATGTTGACGAAAATGAAATTGAGGCCTTGTCTGAACGCCTCTCAACATTTCAAACGCAGTACGATTCTGCCGTGTTGGACTTTATTGAAAATGCCGATGCGACCTCTGACAAGTCGGGACTTATGAGCAATGTGGCATCTCACGAAGATGGGGATGATGATCTTTTTGAACAAGCTGTTCAGGTTGTCATGGAGCATCGAATGGCCAGCGCTTCCATGCTCCAGCGCAGACTGAAGATTGGCTATAACCGGGCCGCAAATTTAGTGGAAGAAATGGAAGCCAAGGGTATTGTTGGACCGGCACAAGGTTCTCGCCCGCGAAAGGTTTTATCTTCGATTAGCTAAATGATGCGCAATGTTAACCTATCCTTTTCTTGCCTACTTGAGGCCAGCTGTGTTAATCATCATTCCCAAATATTAACAGTCACCTGCAGAGATTTGAGGTCCTTAATAGTTTTATTAGGGCACGGGTGATCAGATTAACCTCAAAGGAGAATTTATGTCTGAATTATCATTGAAAGGTCTTTTAGAGGCCGGTGCCCATTTCGGTCACCAAACCCACAAGTGGAATCCCAAAATGAAGAAGTACGTTTATGGAGAACGTAATGGGATTTACATCATTGATCTGGCCAAAACTATTCCTATGGCCAAAAAGGCTTTTGATTTTATCAAGAAAACAGCTTCTGAAGGTCGGCCAGTTCTTTTTGTTGGAACCAAACGACAAGCGGCAGTGATCATTCAGGATGCCGCTTCAAAGTGCGGTGCTTTTCATGTGACCAACCGTTGGCTTGGTGGCATGTTGACCAACTTTAAAACCATTGCTCTTTCCATTGATAAAATTCGCAAAGTGGAAAAAATGAAAGAGACAGGAGATTTTGAACTTCTGACAAAAAAAGAAAGATCTAAAATTGATAAAGATATTATTAAACTCGAGCGAAACTTGGGCGGAATCAAGGACATGCGAAAAGTTCCTGGTGCCGTTTTTGTTGTCGATCCTACCAAAGAACACATTGCCGTTTTAGAAGCTCGCTCCCTTGGAATTCCGGTTATTGCCATTGCTGATACAAACTGTGATCCAACAGGAATTGACTACATTGTGCCTGGTAATGATGATGCGGTTAAGTCGGTCGCCATGTTTACCGAATACTTCGCCCAATCAGTCCTCGAAGGAAATGCGCAAGCTTCCAAGAATGCAAAACTGACCAAGCCAGAAAAAGATATGGCCCTTGAAAAAGAAATTATCACCAAATTTGAGAAGGATATTGATTTGATTGGAGAAGATGATTTCGATACGACTGAAACAGAAGAAGAGTCATCAGAAGAAGAAACCGAGACTTTAAAGTAATTTTGAACCTCAAAAAGCGGGATTGATATGAGTGGTTTTACAAGTGAAGATGTTAAACGATTAAGAGAACAGACAGGCGCTGGTATGATGAGTTGCAAGGAAGCCTTGGTACAATGTACCGGCAACTTTGAAAAAGCGGTGGACTATTTGCGGAAAAAGGGTCTGGCAGCCGCTGAAAAAAAGCAGGGAAGAATTGCAGCGGAAGGACTCGTTGGCTCTTACATTCATAATGGCAAAATCGGCGTTATGATTGAAGTGAACTGTGAGACTGACTTTGTGGCAAAAAGTTCCGATTTTCAAAATTTTGTGAAAGATATGGCAATGCAAGTTGCCGCTACCTCGCCTAAGTTTGTAAAAGCAGAAGACATGGATGAAGAGTTTAAAAGAAAGGAAGCAGAGATCTATGCTGCGCAATTGAAAAACGAAGGCAAGCCGGAACACATGATTGCAAAAATTGTCGAAGGCAAAATCAAGAAAATGGCGGCTGAGGTTTGCCTCATTGAGCAGCCCTTTATCAAAAATACTGATGTAACGGTAAAGGATCTGATTAATGAACTCACCCTAAAACTTGGTGAAAAAATCCAAGTCCGTCGCTTCACTAAATTTGTTTTAGGAGAAGGCATTGAAAAGCGGCAGGAGAATTTTGCGAATGAGATTGCCAAAATGACTGGGCAACAATAGAGAAATTTTCTTAGATACTAAGGGGGACACTGTCCCCCTTTTTTTTACACACTGGTGAGGGCATAAATGAAATACAAAAGAGTCTTGCTCAAACTTTCCGGAGAGGCTTTGTCGGGCAACCAGGGGCATGGTGTAAGCGAGGAAATCTTGGATACCTTGTCACTCGAGGTTAAAGAGCTGAATCAAAAAGGTGTGGAGGTCGCGATCGTCATCGGGGGAGGAAACATTCACCGCGGTGTGGCCGGTGCGACCAAAGGTATGGATCGAACTACTTCCGATCACATGGGAATGTTGGCCACGGTGATCAATTCCTTGGCGCTTCAGGATTCTCTTGAGAGAAAGGGAATTAAGACTCGTGTTTTAACTGCGATTGAGATGAAAGAGATTGCCGAACCTTATATTCGCAGGAGGGCCATGCGACATTTGGAAAAAGGTCGAGTGGTGATTTTTGCGGCGGGCACAGGAAATCCTTACTTCACGACGGATACGGCGGCGGCGTTGCGGGCGAATGAAATTGATGCCGATGTTATTTTGAAGGCGACCAAGGTCAATGG
Organism: Bdellovibrionales bacterium GWA2_49_15; assembly: GCA_001769855.1. Classification (GTDB taxonomy): domain Bacteria; phylum Bdellovibrionota; class Bacteriovoracia; order Bacteriovoracales; family Bacteriovoracaceae; genus GWA2-49-15. Next base: position 4,655 of record MEPP01000023.1, read on the forward strand.
CGTCTATGACATGGACCCCATGACGAATAAAGAAGCTAAGAAATACGATACACTAAGCTATATCTCTGCAATTAATAAGGGGCTCAAGGTAATGGATTCCACGGCCTTAAGTTTAAGCATGGATAACGATATTGATATTATCGTCTTCAATGTGTTTGAGCGTGGAAATATTATGAAAGTCGTTATGGGTGAAAAACTGGGAACTCGAATTACTAAGAACGTTTAGTTAAATATCTCGGAGGCTTCTATGTTGAACGAAGTAAAAAAATCGCTTGAAGATGCCATGAAAAAAACTTTGGAGTCGTTCAAGCATCAACTTACCAAAATAAGGACAGGTCGTGCGAGTGCATCTGTGTTAGATGGGATTATGGTGGATTATTATGGTACCCCGACCCCGATTAAACAGGTGGGACAAGTGAGCACTCCCGAGGCGCGTTTACTCCAGGTTCAGCCCTTTGATAAAACGCTTATTCCATCAATTGAGAAGTCTATTCTCGGGGCCAATATTGGCTTGACTCCTGCTAACGACGGAAATCTCATTCGCATTCCTTTTCCCGCTCTGACGGAAGAAAGGCGCAAAGAGCAAGTGAAAGAGATAAAAAAATTTGGTGAAGATGCAAAGGTGGCTTTGCGTAACCTTCGCCGTGATCAAAATGAGAAAGTTAAGAAATTAGAAAAAGACAAAAAAATCACAGAAGATGAAGCCAAGCGGTACCAAACGGAAATTCAAACAATCACGGATCGTTTTAGTAAAGACGTCGATACTTTAATTGTCGGTAAAGAAAAAGAAGTGATGACTATTTGAGGTCGCATGTTGGAGCAACAAATTAAGCACATTGCCATAATCATGGATGGTAATGGCCGTTGGGCCACGATGAGGGGGCGTCCGCGTGTTTGGGGACATATCCGAGGGTCCTCAAAAGTTGCTTCAATTGTTGAAGAGGCTGATCGTTTAGGAGTAAAAGCATTAACCTTGTACGCTTTTTCCAGCGAAAATTGGAGTCGTCCTTTTAGTGAAGTCCGAGTGCTGTTTGCGCTACTCAAAAAATTTATTCGCCATGAGAGAAATCGAATAATCAAAAACAAGATTCGGTTTAAAATAATTGGTGATATTTCCGAACTCCCTCAAGGAACTCAGGATTTGATTACGGACCTTGAGGAGACGACAGCGCATCATGAAGGTTTAAAGTTGACCTTTGCGTTCGGATATGGCGGCCGTGCGGAACTCATCCATGCTGTGAATCAATTTATTACTCATAATCCCGGTCAGAAAATTAACGAAAAAGACTTGAATAATTGTCTATATTGTCCAGATTTAGGCGATGTGGATCTCCTGATAAGAACAGGCGGTGATTGCCGGATCTCGAATTTTTTACTTTGGCAGTTGGCTTATGCCGAGCTGTATTTCACTGAAACAAAATGGCCTGACTTTTCAACAACGGAATTTGCCAGAATTGTTGATTTTGTTACCCGTCGTGAGCGACGTTTTGGTACAATTGGAGAAGTTTCTGATCTAAATGAAGCTCAAAAATTGGCCGAGAAAAATAGGGTATCTATTAATCAACAGCTGGGAACGCATTAAATGTCGAATACCTCTAAGCGGTTTATTTCTGCCGCAGTTCTTATTCTTATTGTAGGATTCAGTTTTGTTATGGGGCCATGGGGCGCACTCTCAATTATTTTACTCTTGGGAATATTGGTGTTCGACGAAATTGAAATAAATTTTTTAAAACATAATCGCAATGTTTTGTATTATTTATCGCAAGGCATTTTAGCTTCAACATTTATAAGTTTTTTTTGGCAATTTACACCCGTATTTGCTTCAGGATTTCGGATTGGATCGATAATTCTCAACCTGGCCCTTTTGTATTATTTATTTTTTACTGGAATGGAAGCAAAGACATTTTTAAAGATTGCAAAAGTCCCATTTTTAGCTCTGGTCTATACTTTGCTTAATTTCGTCAATTTAGGGCTCCTGGTTAAAAATGATGAGTGGGTAGCTCTATTGATCTTGGTGATGTTGCTGGCCTATGGCATGGACACGGGAGCTTGGTTTTTTGGCCGTAAGTTTGGCAAGACTCAGTTATGGCCTAGTGTCAGTCCAAAGAAAACCCGTGAAGGGCTATACGGTGGGATGCTGGTGGCAGGAATTATCGGGACAATTTTTTATGCTCTTAAATTCGGAGTTTTCTCGCCTTATTTGTTGGTGATTTTTGCAATGATGGGATTGATTTCACAGTTAGGTGACTTGGTTCAGTCGAAATTTAAACGACAGGCAAACATTAAAGATAGTTCTGCCTTGATTCCCGGACACGGTGGAGTGTTTGATCGATTGGATTCGCTGATCTTTGTTGTTCCTTTTTATTTGGTTTGGATTCAACTATGGCAGTAGCCTGCTCCGGCAGCTCCTGCACAAGGGACCATCGTGGTCCAGGGCGGTAATGATATGATTGAAAATGTTTTAATATTTATTATTTTTTTATGTCCACTTGTGTTTTTTCACGAGCTTGGGCATTTCGTTTTTGCAAGATTGTTTGGCGTGCGAGTTGAAGTCTTCTCACTCGGTTTTGGACCGAAACTTTTTCGCTTTCAGAGGGGGGGGACAGAATATGCCTTCAGCCTTATCCCTCTTGGCGGCTACATCAAAATGTTCGGCGATGATCCTCTGAACAAGGAAGCCGTGCCTGAGAATGAGAGACAATTTTCCTTCTCTTATAAGAGTAAATGGGCGAGGTTTTGGATAGTTTTCGGAGGCCCTCTGGCCAATATGATTTTGGCTTTTTTTATTTTTTGGCTTCTGCTTGTCGCAGGAGAGACACTTCCGGAGATTAAGTTCGGGGTTGTCCAGAAAGATTCGCCCTTTTATGAAAAGGGCGCACGAAGTGGAGATTTGCTACGGGCCGTCAATGAGGTCCCGGTAACATCCCCCACGGATATTATTTCAACTGGCGAGCTTGTGACATCAATTGCAGTGGAGCGCGAGGGCAAGACCATGACCTTGCCCCTGGGGCTTGATTCGCAGCTCTTTCTAGAGCTGTTTTCAAAGGTGATGCCTCTTCTGCGAATTCCTGTGATGATCAACGAAAAAAGTGAATTTTTTGCTCTTACCTTGGACCCCAAATTTCCCATGGGAACTAAGTCTTTGGAGGAATTGCAGGATTTGGTTGGCGCGAGAGATATTCATGTTTACAAAATTGCAGACGGCATCAAAGACTTTAGTAACTTAAAGGCCGAGAATTTTCAGTTTGTGAAGAAGATCACGGTTAACAGTACGGATGCTGACTCATTCTATAGTCAGCTTGCGAAAAGTAATCTTTTTCCCCATGATTTGCTGGTAAAAAGTGTCAACATGGATTCACCTGCAGATAAGGTTGGATTGGTTGCCGGCGACATCATCATCTCACTTAACGATCATGAAATGTTTTCCTTTGATCAGGTTCGTTCCAAAATTCAAGATTTACCCGTGCAAGAGAAAGTGAAATTGATGGTGAAACGGGCCGGCGTGATAAAATCTTTTGAAATCACTCCTGAAATAACCAAGCAAGAAGGTAAGGAGGTCAAGATCATCGGAGTCTATAGTTCCGGTGAGTTCATGCCTATTAAATTTGTTAAAACACCCTCAAAAGGTGTTTTTGAGGCTTCGTGGCTGGCCCTTTTGAGAACCTTTGAAGCGACTGCCAAAACGTTGGATGGTTTCAAAAAACTTATTACCAAAGAAGTCTCTTTGAAAAATATCGGGGGACCGATCGCCATTGGAAAGGTTGCGTCCGATTCGTTCAAAACTTCCCTGAGTTATTTTTTTCAGATCATGGCTTTTATCTCCATCAATCTTGGCATTATCAATCTTTTTCCCATTCCAGTGCTGGATGGCGGTCATATTATGTTTATTCTGCTCGAGATCGCCAATCGAGGGCCTTTGTCGCGAAGAAAAATGGAAATTGCTCAGCAGTTTGGTCTGTCCATGTTATTGATTCTGACGGTGGCTGCAATTTTTAATGATATTTCGAAGTTTTTTTAATATATGCCTAGCCTCTATCTGGATACATCACAGGTCATTTCACTTGGCCTGCTCAATGAGCAGCACGAGTTTATTGATTTTCAGACTATTCAAGACAAGAAATCGGGTACCCGTATTCACGTTATCCTTCACGATTTTTTAAATAAACACAAACTCGAAATTAAATCAATTGAGAGTTTATTTATTCTTGCCGGTCCGGGTTCGTACACGGGGATGCGGGTTTCAGAAGGAATTGCGCAAATTTTAGAGCTGGAGAAAATTCTTATCTACAGCTTCTATACCTATCAGATTTCTGAGTTCTCCGGTGCCACAAGCGGCCAATGGCTGACGACGGCGTTTAAGGGGCAAGTTTTTGTGTATTCCTGGGGACCGACTGATAAAACCAGTGAATTATGCGATTTGCAAAGTTTTACTCCGCGCAATGTTTCGGAGGTCTATTACCATGGTGATTTGCCAAAAGAATTACAGCAGCTCAAGTCCGACCACCATAATACCAACAGCTTGATTCAGCAGCACTCAAAAGCAATTTTTAGAACGGTAAAAGAACTTGGACTTCGTCATCGCCCCCAATATTTTCGCCTACCCGAGCAAGAGTTTGCCGTGAATTATCGCGAAAAGTAATTTAGACTTGTTCTTGCATGTTGTTTCCAAATTATATTAAAAAAAATCATATTGTTATCTTTATCATCATCGAAATCCTATTGATGATCTTTGGCTTTGTCTTACCGGCCAAGTTTTTTGTCGTGGGATTTGCCGTGGCACTTTATCTTTTTCGTTTAGGTGAGACCTCGGAGCAAGAGGTATCTGCATTCGAGGCTTCGGTCGGCGTTTATGCTCCGGTCTCTGGGAAAATAATTGATATTTCGGTCCAAGGGCAGCAGACCTCTGTTCTTTTCCAAGTGCCATGGCATCTGTCTTATGCCATCCGTGCCCCGATCAAGGCCGCGGTCGAAGATGTAAAATTTGTTAAAAATGGCACAGATCTTTTTCGATTTTCCAAGATAGATGACTTTTATCGGGAATCTCTCCTTCGGAGTGTCACCATTCGTTTTATTATAGGTCATACCGGCCTTCAGTCCGTCGAGGAGGTCCTGCACGATCGCATTACCCTGAAGCTCTTTAAATGCAGTTTTGGTCTTTTTCCAGACGTCTGGATAAGGCAGGGGGACCGTTGCCATCTAAATGCGGTTATTGGGGTCATTCCTTTTGGTGGAACAGTTTCGCTGTCATTGCCCTTAAATTATGAGATAATTACTAAAGTCGGTGAAATGGTGATTGCTGGGTCCACTCCAATTGCCACTATTAAATAGGAAAGTAATATGGAAAGTCATTTAGAGCATGAAACACGAGAAGCCAGAAAATTGGCCTTTTTTCTTCCCAATACCTTCACGGCCTTAAATATGGCCTGCGGGTTCATGTCCACTTTGTTTTCCTTCCAGGGAAATTTCCACACGGCTTGTATGATTTTGATTTTGGGCGCGATTTTTGATTCTGTAGACGGGAGGGTTGCAAGACTCACTGGAACCCAGTCGGCCTTTGGTGAGCAGTTTGATTCTCTCAGTGACGCTATTTCCTTTGGGTTTGCTCCCGCGATTCTCATGTATCAGAGGTTCTTAACTCCAATGGGTCGGGCCGGTGAAATTATCGCTTTTATTTTTCTTTTATGTGGCGCCCTTCGATTGGCCCGCTTCAATGCCAATATTGATCGCGTGACCTCACAATACTTCCAAGGCCTTCCCATTCCAGGGGGCGCTATGGCCATGGTCGGCTATGTTTTATTGTCCCTTGAATTTGATTGGATGAATCAAATAACACCAGTGACTGTGGTGTACGTGATATTTTTTGCTCTTCTTATGATTTCAAATATTCCTTTCTATTCCTTTAAAAATGCCACCTGGGCAAAAGAACACAAGAAGGCCGTATTATTTTTTATCTTTGTGGTTTTGGCACTCATGTTTGTTTACGAGCAACTTATGGTATCCTTCATAATGTGGACTTATGTCGTCGGGTGCCTCCTGTATTTTTTTACTCATAAGGGTGAGTTGAAAAATGTTTTTGAATGGAATAATGAGAAAGATGCAGACTAATCTTTTTCAAATTGCTGTCGTTGGTTTGCTCACGATCTTGGGAATGTGCTCATCTCCATCCGTCATGGCGGAAGCGTTTGATATTGAAAAGGAAGATTATTTTCAAGAAGTTGAAGTAGATAATACCTTTATCTCATCAGACAATGGTGTTGCCGATGAAAGTATTCAAAAAGTTGAGGAAGAGGATGTGGACAACGGTAGTATCTATCTTGGCGATGTCGAGCATTCGTTCATAGAGAAAAATAAAAAGATTGATCCTTCTAAAATCGTACCACTTGAAGCTGAAGGACCTTCGGTTTTGGAAGGTGAGGTGCGCGAAGGTTTGAACCCGCGTCGCCATTCTTCAATTCGTGGCATGGAGTCAGTCTCTGTCCCGAGTAATTACGTCAATGTGTCGAATAAAGAAATGATAAAAAAGGTAACCTGGAAGACTGATTCTGCTTTTGGTTTGACCTACTATGCAGCCGATAATTATGAATATCACGATTCTGGTAACGTTTATAACAAAATTTTTCGCGATGGCACCAAGAGTAAAAATCCAGGTCTCCTGCTGTTTTCAAACTCGAAATACTTTGCCCGTGGTTTTTTAGATCTCAAATGGGGTATCAACGTGGGTGCCAAATATAACTCTGGCCATGGCCTTTTTCCAAATGGCGCGACCAGTGACACCAGATTTTCCCTCTGGTCGATTCCAGTGGACTTGTCCTTGGGTTTTGATATTCCCATTTCGCGCTTTTTAAAATTTTCGGCCAGCGCCGGCCCTTCGGCCATGGGTCTGATACAATCACGCGATGATCGCGACTATGGTGAGAAGGGTAAACACAATCGCCAGGTAGGGACAGGCTATTTTGCATCGGCCCAGGCCTTGATCGGGCTATCCTCGATTTTTCCCAAGTATGGCGTCGAAATGTATACTGACTACAGCGTTGGACAAACCCAGCTAAGCATTGAGGGAAGAATGGTCAAGTACCAAAACTTTCAAGATGATATTACCGTGGATGGCACTTCTTTTGGCGTTGGAATTATTTTTGAATTTCTTTAGATCATGATTGATTCTTCTATTAAATATTTTTACCGCGCTCTCGTTCAATATAAAGGCACACGTTATTGCGGCTGGCAGGTTCAAGTTCCAGGAGTTGCCACGATCCAAGGCACTCTCGAACAGGCGTTGCAAAAGTTGAGTCAGTCTCCGCTTGTGCATGTTTTT
>MEPP01000023.1:11977-162249 GCA_001769855.1 Bdellovibrionales bacterium GWA2_49_15
AACCGATGCGGGGGTTCATTCTCTAGGACAAGTGGCCCGCCTGGGAATTCCCGTGCTGATTCCGCCGGAAGGGCTTAAGAAGGGGCTCAATTCTGTTTTGCCAGACGATATTAGGGTCAAAGAAATTGAGACTTGTGACGAACACTTTCATCCCCAATATCATGCCATGTGGAAAACTTACTACTATCTCTTTACCAGCAAGGAAGTCACCGCCTTTAATTGTGAATTCGTTTCCTCCGCTTACACCGATATTGATTTCAAAAAGGTGCCCGAAGCCTTGTCCCTTTTTAAAGGCACCCATGATTTCAAACGTTATCAGTGCACTGGAACTCCCATAAAAAATACAGTTCGCGAGATGTTTGATCTCCAGTTTTATGCTGAGGTTCCGACCGAGCTGGGGCTGCCGGATTGGCCGGGTGTGATGGCCTTTAAAGTCACGGGCTCGGGATTTTTGAAGCAGATGGTGCGTTTGATGGCCGGCACTGTTTTCGAGTATTCCAGAGGAAAATTGACTCTCGATCGCATTAAAAATTCATTGGAGGCGGTCGCGCCTTCACCGCAAGAAAAACTGCACCTGGCCCCCGTAGCACCTCCCCAGGGCCTTTATCTCTTTGAAGTAGGCTATCGTCCCCTTGCGCGTTGACAATATTGCAGGGGCCAGTTATGCTCTGCGAATAATTCACAATAACACCCAGCGTCACAAGAAAGGAAATGCCTTATGTCTTACATTGTCGAAACGTTAAATGGTTGCACAAAAAAATTCGTGTTCAATTTTGAAACGATTGATCTCAGCACCGAGATCAAAAATGCCATGATTCGAAAACAGAAGACTGTCAGTTTTAAGGGTTTTCGCGCCGGGAAAGCTCCGCTGGCCATGGTGGAGCAGATGTATGGGCCGCAAATGGAGCATGAGGCGCTTAATCAATTTGTGCAGACACAATTTTTTGACGCTGTTGAAAAGGAAAAAGTGAGAGTCGTTGGCTACCCATCCTTCGAGAATATGAAATATAACAAAGGTAAAAGTGCAAGCTTCGATGCCATCGTGGAAGTTTTTCCTGAGGTCACGTTGAAAGACTATTCCAGCTACGCCTTTAAAAAAGATGCCGTGACGGTAACTGATGAGGACATTGAGGCACTGAAGAAGAATTTCCTATCTTCCAAGGCCGAGATGGTTGAGGTGAAAGAGACTGAAACGAAGCTCGACAAGGGACTTTTTGCCGTTATTAATTTTGAGGGTGAGAAAGAAAATGGCGAGCGCCCGGATAACATGAAGGCCACCGAGTATCTCCTTGAAATTGGCAATGGTTCCTTTATTCCAGGCTTTGAAGAAGGTCTTTGTGGAATGAAAAAAGGTGAAAAGCGCACCCTGAACCTAGAGTTCCCAAAAGAATATCAGGTACCTGATTTGCAAGGGATGAAGGTGAAGTTTTTTGTTGAGCTATTGGAAATTAAAGAAAGGAAGCTCCCTGAATTCAAAGATGAGATGGTGAAAGAGTTAGGCTTTGAATCAACTGAAGATTTTGTCACAAAAAATAAGGCATCTCTAAAAATCCAAAAAGAAAAACAAAGCGTGCAGAAGTTGCACCAGGAAATTTTAGATAAGTTTGTCGCCGACAATAAGTTCGAAGTTCCCAATGCACTTGTTCATCAGCAAGAGGACCATCTGAAAGAGGAGTTGCGCGGGAACCTTAAGTCCCAAGGATTCAGTGACGACATGATGGAAGAGTACTTTCATAAGTGGCACGCCGACCTTCATACGAAGTCAGAGTTTCAAGTACGAAGTGCCCTTATCCTGGATGCCTTAGGCAAGAAATTTAATGTTGAAGTCACGGAGCAAGATATTGCCGTGAAATATGAGGAGATGGCCAAGACCACTGGCATGGATGTAGAGCAAATAAGCAAATTCTACAATTCAAATGCCAAGGCCAAAAACAACATTAGCTTTGCCATTCGAGAGGAAAAAACCTTTGAACAACTTGGTAAGGAAATTAAAATTTCTTAATTAGTCCTGTTCTTAGCGCCTCAGAGAAATGTTGCATTTCTTCTTTTGTTCCAAGCGAAACTCGCAGGAATTCAGGCATCTCATTTTTATCCAAAGGCCGGACGATGACGCCGCAGTTGAGCAGATGCTCGTGAAGGCGTTTGGCGTTTTCCGCTGATTTCATGTCGAAGGTTATAAAATTCGCCACTGACGGAATGAAACCAATCCCCATTTGGGTGAGTAGGTGGATCGTCTCTTGATAACGATCCTGATTATTCTGAAGCGTGACTGCCAGATGATCAGCATCGTGAAGGGCGCCTAAGGCCGCCAGCTGGGCCAGAGAATTCGGTTCAAAAGGTAATTTTACCTTAGCGATATTGGTAATCAAATCTTCATGGGCAAAACCATAGCCGATACGAATTCCAGAGAGGCCGTAAGCCTTTGAAAAAGTGCGGAGGGTAATGACATTATCGTAACGATAATCCATTGAATCCGGATAATCCTTTTGGGTGTGAACAAATTCAAAGTAGGCCTCGTCTAAAATAACCAGAATATGCTCGGGAACTTTTGACATAAAGTAGTCAAATTCTTGTTTCGAAATATAGGTTCCCGTCGGGTTATTGGGGTTTGCGATATAGATAATTTTGGTTTTTTCCGTGATGTTTTCCACCAATCGTGGAATGTCATATTTAAAGTCTGCCGAGAGTGGAATGGTCTTGAGTTTGGCCCCCACACTTCGGGCCAAAACCATGAAGCCGATAAATGTTCTCTCAGAGGTAAGAACCTCCTCGTCCGGTGCCAAGAATGCACGTACGATACAGGCCATTATACCCTCGGAGCCATTTCCGAGAATGATGTTCTCTTTTTTGAGCTTGAAAAGCTTAGAGAGCTCGGATTTCAACTGGTATCCGTGCATATCAGGATAGCGGTGCAGACTTTTGAGTCCAGTATTCAGCTCCTTTAATGCCAAAGGAGAGGGGCCAAGGGGGTTTTCGTTTGACCCAAGCTTTGAGATTCGGCTTAAGTTCTTCTCCCGCGCCAATTCTTCAATAGGCTTGCCGGCCTGATAGATCTCAAGGTGTCGGATATAGCTTGGGACTAATTCTTTTTTACTTTTCACAAGACGTTAGAATACCATGAAGCACCAGGAGCTGTCATTTATGAGACTGTTTTTTAAGTTATTTCCTCGTTTATTGCGAGATTCCGTCAAAATTCTGTTCACTGATTGGAAGGTTTTTTTACTCGCCATGATTCCATTGGTGCTGGGGATCTTTCTCTACGTTTATATGGGAAAAGTTCTTTTTGTCGATTTTTTAAATTTCCTGCGGGCCCACGCGGAGACTTATTTAGGCAACGGCAAACTTAACGCCTCCATTTATTACATTGTCATGGCGCTGATGATCGTATGTTCCTATTTTATCGTCGGCTGGACTTTTGTATTGTCAATTTCAATTCTGGCCGCTCCTTTTAATAGCTGGCTTAGTGGACGAGTCATTACATTAAAAGGGACAAATACTGACACAAGACCGAAGCCAGGTTTTTTCTCACTGGTGTGGGGTGAACTCAAGAAAGTCACTGTCATTGTGATTCTCAGCCTTGGGGCCATGGTGCTTGCCTTTATTCCCTTCGGTGCTCCCATTAGTTTTGTCCTTTCCGCCTTTCTCATTTCAATCAACTTCTTGGACTACCCCTGGAGCGTGCAGGACCTGAGTTGGAAGGAAATAATCAAAGAATTGAAAGGAAATACTCTAGTATACTTTTTGTCTGGGGCCGTTTTCTTCCTGGCCTTGGCAATTCCTTTGCTCAATCTTATGATGTATCCACTGGCAGTTATTTTCTTCTCATGCCTGCAACTTGAGCTGAATTCAAAAAAGATATGAAGAAAGTTTTGGTCCATGGTTCGTCGAGTGTAGAGCAGCTCATTTTGAGTTTTCCCGCATTACATGCTTTAAAAAAAGAATCTACGGATGATGAGATCTATTTGGCGGTTTTTGAGCATACTAAGGAAGCGGTGAAATTTCTCGCCTTGGATGTGAAGCCAATTTTTCTGCCTGAGAAATACGGAAATATTTTTGATGCTCATCGTTTTGCCGCTAATCTTAAATCTCTTGCGAATGTAGATTGTTTTTTAGATTTTGAATCATCGATGACCTCGGCCTTTGCCGGCTATAATTTAAAAAGTCCGGTGAGGATAGGATTAAAGAAGGGTGCGGCGAAGTATCTGCGTGGCGAGAATATTTCGAGATACGATTTTTATGATACCGCCGCCGTTGGTTTGGTGGAGCAATATTTAAAAAAACCGCTTCATGAGATGAAGGTAATGGCCTCGGGCAAAAAACCGATTGCTGTGGATGATATTTTTATAAAGGAAGAGTTTGTCCCGGACTATCTGTTGATCGTCTTGAATGAGCTCTCTTTTCTTAATCAACATGCCGCTTTTTTTCGTTCTCTTTTTGATGGGATTGAAAACACCACGATTCGTATTGTCTATTGTGACCGAGGTGATTTAACCCTGCAGTTAAATGAGATTCGCGATCTGCATGCTGCTTATAATTCTACCAATAAATATGAATATGGTTTTGTGAGTGATCACACCTTTCTGATAAACCAGATCATTCAAAGCAAAGGCGTGATTACGGAGAAAACTTGGCACTCCTTAATTTGCTCTTACTATGGAATAACCTCATTTTCATTAGAGGGGGTTTGGCCGATGCTTTCCCAGTATTTCGTTGCCGAGATGCATTCTTTTGAGATTAGAGGCAAAGAAGAAATAAAGATGATTGGCAAAGATGGCGAAATGGCGGTCAGTACTTTTGTTGATTTTATGCACGAGCGGTTTAAAATATAAAGGGGCCCGGTTAAGGGCCCCCTGTCATTAGAGCATCTGCTTAAAACTTATTTCAACTTTTTGTTTTTGGCAAATACGCGGACGAGGTTCGTGTAATGGCTTTTCTTCGGAGCGATACCAAGGAATGATTTAAATTTACTTCTTTCCTTGATGACCACTTTGGCCAAAGTATCATAACGATCTTTTGATACTTCAGTCTGAGTTCCAGCGCGGAAGTTGCGAGCAAGTTTTCCAACGATGGTTGATTCAGGGTCTTTGCGGTACATGTTTTTGCCGCCTCGTGAGCTGTTCTTGTCAACTTCAGAGGAGTTCCATGAAGCGACGAGCTTGCGAACTTCTTCAACTCGTTCATTAGAACCAATGCCTGAAGGTACAGTTCCCTTATCATTGGCCAACTGGTCGAAGTAAGAGACAAGGTCTTCGACGCGATTTCCTGAGCCCAGAACGATCTCTCTTGTATCAAGAACGCTGTCGTTATGCTTCAAGGTAACAAGGGCGGTCGCTTGAGAGGTGATCAATTCCAAAGGATCAAGTCCTGTGAATGAAAGGATGATTCGTTGAGAACCACCGGCAGCAATTTGTCCGGCAACTTCAGTATAAGTCTTGCCTTTCAGTTTGAGTTCCGCTGAGACAACGCCTGGAGTAGCAACGGTTGCCAAGTTCTCGGCATCGATTGAAATTTGTCCCATTCCTTTGAAGATGTTCAAAGATTGGTTGGCTCCGCGAATTTCAACAAGACGGTTTACCACTTGTCCGTACGTGTCCTTTATTCCGTTAACATTCAAAGTAAGTTGTGCTGTCTCTCTTGGAGAGAGGCGCGGATCAATCTGTCCAATCAGCTCTGTCGTAACTTGAGCGGCAGTTAAAGCGGCAATTTGCAGATTGTCGATCACTCTGCCGTTTTGCACGTTGCCTGCTACGGATACATTCAATCCAGTACCACGGCCACCGGCATTGGTGATCTTGAAAATAACACCGAACTCTTCCCCAGGTTGAATAATACCGTCATTGTCTTTACCGAAGATATCCACGAAATCGATGCTAAGTTTTGGATTGGTTGCATAATCTTCAAATGTTCTGCTGAAGTCATTTCTGTATGAAGATTCGAAAGCGCCACGGTATGAGCTACGTGAACTCTCTTTGAATTTCACATCGAAGGCCTTGGCGAGACCTTTCGTTTGGGCAATTCGTTTACCAATTTGAACGCCAAGTGACTCACCTTGCAACTGTCCCATTTCAATACTTTGATTGAAATTAACTGAGAAGTAGAAACTTACGTAATATTGATAAGTTTTAACGAATGATTCCCTAAAGATATCAACCAGTTTTTTTCCGGTAGCTGGGTCAATGGGAGCTGCTGGATCGGTGGCCAAGCGGTCATAGCCAATTACGTTCTGGTCATTTGAGCGTTTGATCCATGTTTCAAGAGCGACAGGGCCCTCATCCCAGTACTTTGTTTCAAAGCGATAGGTGCCGTCAGAGAACCAATAATGAAAAGGTGAGCGTTCTGTACGGTCGCGAAGAAGTGTATCTGAAAAACTTCCGTAAATTGGAATTTGTCCTAAGTTACTATCTTCTTTTAAAATTCCTTCGACAGTCGGAATTTGACCGATATATTTTGCATAGGCTCCGTTCTCACCTTCATAGGAGGTGGCAGGAATCAAAATATCTTTTGAAGGGAATTTCCCTGTATTAATAGCGGCATGAAAACGGTTGCGGGCCTCTTGACCACCGCGAACTTGTCCGTCGCTCGATCCTGCGGTGATACCGGCTTGAATTCCCCGTTGGAGATGGCCGTCTAATGTACCAACCATGCGGGCGCCTTCTTCCATAACGGTTGCATTGTCGATATTGGCGTTCACTGATTTATAGAGTCCCCAGGAATAACCACGGAGGTAGCCTTCAAGTTTACCTTCCTGACTACCAAACCGAGAGGCAAAGGACTTAGCTGAATCATGAGCGTTATCACAGGCCTTATAAGCGTCGATGCCGGTGTATTGCTCACAAATCTTGTACTGTGATGGTTCTTGGTAAATAAAGTTGTAGTCAACACGAGGGCCATCATACCCAACTGCGAATACGGCCGGAGCATTTAACAAGAGCGCGGCCAACGCCAGCTTGTTTTGAAGTGAAATCGACTTTTTCATAGTTTCTCCTCTCCCCAATAAATGATTACGAGCTTTATACCACGCGTTATCTTGCTGTTATCAAAAACCTGCAAACTCTGAAATTTTTTCTCAAATGGCCCCTTGAGCTGGGGTCATTTTCCATAGTTTTGCTTGCTTCATGACAAACAGGGAGCCATTAAGCAAATCCTGGGCCAATTAATCCAATGGTTTTAGGGGGTTACTAGTGTCAATTTGGCCACTTCTTGGAATGGCCGGGGTCAAAGTGGCCATAACCTATTGATATTGCATTGTGCGATGGGCTAAATTCGGTTAAAATCAAAGCATGATTAAGTATTTTCTAGGTATTGATGGAGGAGGAAGCGGAACTCGCATCGTCGTCTCCGGCCTGGATAAAAAAATTTTAGCTGAGGCCCATGGGGCCCCCTCGGCCTTGGGCCAAGGTATCGAAGAATCTTGGCGAGCCATCATGCAGGTATCGCATGTTTGTCTGTCGCGGATATCTTCCTCGCCCATCTCATTAAGTGAATGTGCCATGGGTGTAGGAATCTCAGGGGCCAATAATCCTCTCTGGAAAACGGAATTTTTGCAGCAAAATCCTGGCCTGGGTTTCATCCTCGTTGATACCGACGGATTTACAACCTTGCTCGGCGCTCATGGCGGCAAACCAGGCTGCGTGATTGCCATTGGCACTGGCATCGTGGGGGTGGCCTTACTCCCCAACGGAGAAAGGCGAACGGTGGGTGGCTGGGGTTTTCCTTCAGGTGATGAGGCCAGCGGAAGTTGGTTTGGCCTCAATGCCGCCAATTATGCCCAACGGGTTCTCGACGGACGCGCCAGGGGAGGTGCGTTCTCAAAGGATATTTTGAAATTTTGCGGTTCGACCCCCGAAGGTTTTGTCGCCTGGTTGGGAGAGGCACAGCAGTTTGAGTACGCCAAACTTGCACCTTTGGTTTTTAAGCACGCTAAACACGATAGACGCGCGAAGAGATTATTGGTGGAAGCGGTCGAGAATATTATTCTCATGAGTAAGGCCCTCGATCCCACTGGCAAACTGCCCTTGGCCTTGTGTGGTCGAATCGGTGAGGCGATTTTGCCTCACCTTTCCGGGCAGTTTAAAAAACGGGTACATAAAGCATTACACAATTCAGCTTTTGGAGCGCTTGAGATGATATTTCAGAAAAAGGATTTATTATGAAATGCCTCAAGGGCCATATTGTGACGCCGAAAGGAACTGTTGAAGGTGAGATTTATTTTGAGCAAAAGATAACAAAAATCGAAAAGCGGAAAGTCCGAACTAAAAATATGATCTTGCCGGGATTTATTGATCTTCATCTCCATGGTGGTGGGGGGCGTGATCTCATGGAAGCTGGTGATGCCGCCGGGACTATCTCTAGGATTCATGCAAAAAATGGCACAACCTCGTATCTCCCCACCGTGTCTACGGCTTCAGAAGACGATCTCCTGCAGGCCATAATGGGCATCAGGCAAAGTGGTGAGCAGAGAAAGGCCGGCGAGGCATGCATTTTGGGTGTACATCTTGAGGGGCCCTATATAAATGATGAAAAGCTGGGCGCGCAGCCAAAGGAGACAAGAGAATTCAACCTAAGTGAGATTCAAAAGCTCAACGATGTTTATCCCTTAAAAATTATTACGCTGGCACCGGAGTTATTAAGTGATCTGGAAATGATCACACAACTTGGAGAGGCCGGCATCGTCGTGCAGCTTGGACATACGAACGCCAGCTATGAGCAGGCACGGGAGGCACTCCACGCAGGCGCTAAAAGTTTCACCCATCTTTATAACGCCATGTCTGGGCTTCACCATCGAAATCCTGGTGCCGTCGGGGCGGCCTTGGCCAATGCCCAGTTCGCTGAGCTGATTTTAGATTTTGTTCATGTTCATCCAGGAGCGTGCTTGACTGCCTTGCGGGCCGTTCCCAAACTTTATTTTGTAACGGACGCCACCGCGGCTTCGGGAATGGCCGATGGTGCTTATAAGTTGGGAACGCAAATTGTGCATAAATGCCAAGGCGGAGTGCGCCTGTCGGACGGGACTTTGGCCGGAAGTTGCCTGACCATGCAGCAAGTTTTTAAAAATGCGCTTGGCTTGGGGCTAGCGGTCGAAGAGGTCAGTCGGCGTTGCTCCCTTTATCCTGCCGAGCTGATTGGTGTTAAGGATCGGGGCAGACTTGCTCTTCGCTCATATGCGGATATCGTTGTCATGGATGAGGAATGCAACATCACTGATGTTTACCTTGAAGGAAAGAAGATTTGAAATCGTATATGTATAAAGAGGCCATGGAAGCTCCCGAGGTCGTGGCCCGTCAGATTGAAAATAATCGCGCGATCATGCAAACTCTCGGACGTGAGTTTCAGGCCAATGACCCCTATTCCCTGGTCACGGTGGCGCGGGGAAGCTCTGATCATGCCGCCCAGTATTTAAATTATCTGGCAGGCCTGCTTCTGGGAAAATTGAGCACCTCACTATCATTGTCGTTGATTACCATTTATCAGAAGGCCATCAATGTCGAGCGATCCTTGGCGGTGGCCATTTCCCAGTCGGGAGAAAGTCCTGATTTGATCGAACCCATGAAGTCTTTTAAGGAAAAAGCACACTCAAGCGTGGCCCTCGTCAATGCTGTTGATTCTCCCTTAGCGCGGGTGGTGAAGTGGGTGGTGCCTCTCCAGGCGGGAGAAGAAAAATCAGTCGCGGCCACCAAGAGTTTTATTGCTTCGCTCACGGCGTCTGCTTCGTTGATTGCCTCGATGGGAAAACTGCGTGAATTGCAAAACGGACTTCTTGAATTGCCGGAAAATATGAAAAAGGCCCAAGATTTGGACTGGTCAAAAGCTATTTCGAAATTTTCTAAGGCCAAGCGTATTATGGTGGTAGGAAGAGGCTTGGGTCTACCGCTGGCCCTGGAGGCCGCACTTAAATTTAAAGAAACCTGTTCCATTCAGGCGGAAGCCTTTTCTTCCGCGGAGATAAAGCACGGGCCTCAGACTTTAATCCAGAAAGGTTATCCGCTTTTGATATTTGCCAATCGTGGGCCGGGGCTTGCTGACCTGTTGGTCTTTGCCAAGGAGATGCGGGCCAGGAAGGCACAGGTGGTGCTGGTCGCTCCCAAAGAGGTGCGCGAGAAAGATCTGATTTTTCCCGAGACAGATCACCCCGAGCTTGATGTCATCTGTGCTATTCAGGCCTTTTATCTGATGGTGGAGGAGCTTTCGCAGGAGTTGGGACACAATCCCGACCGGCCAAAAAATCTTTCGAAGGTGACGAGGACAAAATGAAATATTCTTCAAAGAGAATCACAGTGCGCCCTTATGTACGTAGAGATTATGAATCTTGGCGGGAAGGCCATCTCGCCCGAGAGCCGAAGAAAAACAAATTTGATTCCCTCAAGCCCCCAGCAAAAAATCTAACTTTGAAAAAATTTACTGCCATGATTGGCAAGAACAAAAAAAGAGCAAAAAGAGACGAATGTTATGTCTATGGCATTTTTGATAAAAAAACCGGCAAACATCTTGGCAGCACCAGTTTATATATTTTGATACGGAAGGGGCTTCATTGGGCCAACCTTGGTTATGAGATTCATAATCAATATTGGAGGCAAGGTTTTGGCAAAGAGGCTGCGCTTTTAACATTAAAAATTGGTTTTCGAGACCTCGGGTTACACCGAATTGAGGCCGCCATGGAATTGGATCACAAAGGTTCCATTGGAGTGGCACGCTCACTCGGAATGAGAAGGGAAGGCATCCGGCGAAAATTTTTCCCCAATCCTTCAGGATGGGAGGATTTGGTGGTGTTCGGGGCGGTTAAGGAAGATTTCTAGTTAGCTTAGCTTGCTTTTAATTGTGTAACTGAATATTTCTAAGCGGTTACAATATCGATTTTAATCCATGTCATGCATTTCACAATAGAGAAAGCTATATATATTTGAGCAAGGTATGAGCTATATGATAGAATTCGAATGGGATGAAAGAAAAAATGAGGAGAATAGAAAAAAGCATGGGGTATGGTTTGAAGAAGCCAAGCAGGCCTTCGACGATCCAAATGCGATAGTATTTTTTGATTATGAAAATTCTAGTCTGAAAGAAAGGCGATTCATTCTTTTGGGGGATTGTGGGAGAGAAAGAATATTTGTGGTAGTTCACTGCGAACTTGAGAATACTGAGAAAATACGCATTATCTCGGCCCGTGAGGCAACAAAAAAGGAAATAAGAAAATATGAAGAAGGAATATAATTTTTCAAAAATGAAAGGGGTTAAGAATCCTTACGCTTCTAAAAAAAAGGCCGTAGGTATCAACCTAAGCACTGAAGTTATAGAATATTTCAAGGGTCTGTCTAAAGAATCTGGGATTGCTTACCAAATTCTAATTGATCTTTATCTCAGGGACTGTGTGGAAACGAAAAAGAAAATAAGTATTAAGTGGGAGCAAACCACTTAATACTTATTTTCTTTGTGTTAAGAAATTTTTTGATATTTAGCGCCAGGGATTCCGCATACAGGACATTTTTCAGGTGGTTTTTTGAACTCAAGGTGACCGCAGGTCGGGCAGAGCCAGACTTCCTGTTCGATATCTTTGCCACTTTTCACAGCAGCGAGTGCAGCCTTATATAAATCGGCATGAACCTTCTCGACTTCCATGGCCCACTTAAACATTTTTTTTGCCTTGTGGCCTTCCTTCTCAGCCTGTTCGTACATGGGCGGATACATTTTTTCATGTTCGTAGGTCTCGCCTTCGACGGCGGCCTGCAAATTTTCGAGCGTTGATTTTACTCCGTCCATGGCAGCCAGGTGTCCATGAGCATGGATGGTTTCAGCTTCGGCAGCAGCTCTAAAGAGTGAGGCGACATTTTTGAAACCGTCTTTTTCCGCTTGTTTGGCGAAAGCTAAATATTTTCGGTTCGCCTGGCTCTCGCCGGCAAAGGCATTTTTAAGATTTTCTTGAGTTGTTGGCATATTTTCCCTTTGGTAAATAAAGGGAATAATATGCGCTAGTTGAATCGGCGGTCAATTACAAAGCGCATTTTTCCCGTGCGAGGATTTTTCTCAAGTTCATTCATTGAGCTGAATTGCACCTGGATGGGTGCAACTAATTTTTTGAGAATTGAGTCTTTCAGCATTGGTCTGGCGTCTAACACATGGGCCACGACCTTCTTCGCCAAATCGGGCCCGGCAGAGGATGGCAATGCGATTTGTAGTGTCAACTTATCCAAGGCCTCGAGATCGCGCTCGATAATTGATTGAAAGGCCATGACCTGTTGACCCAGGCATTCAGCTAAGATTTGTCGCAGCTCCTCTGTGGTGATGGTCACGGGGCCAAGGCGGATTCCTTCCTCGGTACGCCCCTTGATAATGAAACGCTCTCCCGGCCGAGTCCAGACCGCCTCATCGCCAACGGGATAGCGAATGATTGGCATCAGAGAGCGAGTGAGGTTGGTGTAAATGAGTTTTCCCTGAACCCCGGATTTCGTGATGGGAAGACCGGTTTCGTTGTCGATAATTTCGACAATGGTTGAATCCTTAAAAACGCCATGCTCTCCATGGGCCCCATTACAGATGGCAAAACCCAGATGCCCACCATCGACACTGGCATAGCCAATGGAAGAAATAATTTTAGCACTGGGAAAGGCGCGGGATAAAATAGCGCGCTGGTCGGGAAATAAACTTTCCCCGCCGTAGAAAATTTTTGTGATAAGTGATGCCACTGATGGCCTCGACTTGAGTTCTTGTGCCAGTTGAATCATTGTCGTCGGTACCCCGGCCAAGACATTGATGCCATGAGAGTGTATGGCATCAATGATCGATTCGAGTTTGGCGGTGCCTGACAAGGGATAGTGAGTTAATTCGAGGGGCGATTGTTCCATGGACTTGGTAATAAAAAGAAATGAGGCATAAAGTTCGCCGGCATAAAAAAGATTGGCAACCTTGTCGCCGTTTTGAAATCCCGCATCGGTGAAACTTTCGCCGAAACAGCGGGTGAACGTTTCCCATTCTTCCTTCAAGAAAACTGAGAATTTTGGAAGGCCTGTGGTGCCACCACTTTTAAAAACCACACCACTTGAAATAGGGCCGGTTAGAAGATGATTGTCTTTCAATGTGTTGGCGTGCCAAAATTTTTCGGCCGAAACGAGGGGAAGATCCTGAAGAGCAAAATCACTTTGGGGGATTTTTGTGTAAAGATCGCGATAATAATCTGATTTATCGCGGGCGAGCTTGATAAGGTGTTGGATGGAATAAATGGTCATATCTTCCTCTTGTCGATGACGTGCCTGAGCTTGCCGCTCCCCGGAGTGCGTTCTAGCTCCGTGAGCGTGCAAAATTCCACCGCTAAGAGAACACTTTTTTCCTCCACCACGATTTCAAAAAGGTCATGGTAATTTTTGACGAGAGCGCCTGCGATATTTTCCTTATTGAGATCAATGTCTTGCGTGGCAAGCCTGATGGTTAGCCGATCGTGATCGGCTTGGTGAGTTAGAGTGATCTGAAATTCGGAGCTGAAACCGCAATGATCCTCAAGGAGCTGCGCGAACTTTTGATAATTTAAAAAGCTGCCACCGGCCTTGAAAACATCGCCAATTCTACCTTTGAGATCAAAAAGGAGATCCGAAGAGCCGCATGGGCATTTTTTTTCAGAGAGAATACCAGTATCGCCAACGACGTAACGCTGGACCAGGGATGACTCGCGCATGGGGGTTGATACGACCAGGCGGCCGAGCTGTCCAGACCCTATCGGTCGATCCTCTTCGAGCTCTAATACCTCAACATGGTGGAGGCCACAATGCAGGTGATGAAGGGTGCCGCCCGTATATTTACACTGATAACCTAGTGGGCCGGCATCCACCGAACCATAGGATGCCGATTTTATGATTTCAATTGAAAACTCTTTTTGGATTTTCTCGCGAATCAGGGCGGGAAAATGTTCACCGCCGAAATAGATTTTTTTGATGGGGCAGTTGTCCCTGAAGAGGTGACCAAATTGACTAAAGAGAGTAATAAGATAGCTCGGCATTCCCAAGACCACCGTGGGTCTGAGATTTTTAATTGTCTCGGCCACATATTGGAAATCTAAATGAGCGCTCATGGGCAATTGAGGGACACCGATTTTTTCCAGAATAGTGTAAAAACTTAAGAATCCGCCATAGAGTCCGCCGCCGAAGAAAAGGTTCACGCACAAATCGTCTTTTGGATTGAGGCCCGCCGAAATTAAACCTTTGGCGGCGTAAGACATGAGTAAGTGATAGTCGCGATAGGTAAAACGCGAGAGCGCCGGGGTGCCTGATGAACCGCCACTTTTGAAGTAGAGATCAGTGTGTACGTTACGTTCATTGGCCTTTTGAAAGGCGGCCTTGTCCATCAAAGGCGCTTTAACCATGGGAGTGCTGAGAGAGTGGGAGGCGGGACAGGAAAGATCAGATTCCATGCTGACGCGTCTGAGGAAGCGCGCCAATCCATACTCGCCGTCATGGGGTTCGCCTACATGGCCTTCGGTCATTTTGCCCAGCGGGCGAATTCGCGTAACTCCTGCACAAAAAAGATTGCGGGCCGTGACCGAAAAAATTTCCGCGGACACGGCAAGACCGCAGGTTTGAAGATAAGGCCGATAAGGTCCCAAAACACTCCAGTCGCTGGGCCATGGTTTAATCCACAATGTCTTGTAGAGGGGCGAGGTTTCAAGCTTGGGAGAGTCTGTCACAAAGAGCCGCCAATTTTTTTGAGGCCCCTCGTAGAGTTTTGTTTTTTCCGAGCTGTCAGGCAGAAGGGATTCATAAAATTGCATGAGAGATTGAGTGGTAATTTCGGATTGCTCATCTAGGCCCGTCGCGCCTGCGTAATCGACATCTTTCATGAGAGGAACAATCCTTTCCGCGAAAGCGCAAAGTTCTGCAAAAGTACCCGCCTCAACATAGGCGATCTGAGGGGAGCTGCAGGCCTGCTGATTGTTCAAGGTCATTTCGTGCACTAGATTCTGTAGCACCTGCAAATTATTGCCGGAAGCACGATCAATGACGGCGAAAGAGATCTTGTGACCCCAAGGAATAAAACGCACGCCTTGCGGGACCGTGGCACGAATGCTTTCCAGGGCCTGATCCCCACCCCACGCCGAAACTCCATCGGCCAGACCCATAACCTCTTGGATGGGAGCATTCAATGGCAAGATATAATCCGCCAAGCGGGGGGAAAATGATTTTAGCTGCATGATGAGATTGTAAGTCCATGCCTCTTCTTTTTTGGAAAGTTTAAGAATATTGATGTTGCCGGTAAGAAGCCCGTCGAGTAGGGCATAGAACGCCAGACCGGGAGAGTTGCCGGGAAGAATATGCACCAGGGTTCCAAGGGGCAACAGGCCTTCGTAGAGTCGGGATTCACCGGGCATGAGATTGAGTTCGCCCAATTCCAAAGTCCCAACTTCGCGCTCCAGCTTCTGGAGAAGGTGGGCGCGTTCCAGGTAGGTGAGCAAAAAATTATAATCATTCTCGGGAATATCGCCCGGTCTGTTATTGCACAAAAACGTTCTGAAGCTTTCCAAGATTGAAATGACTTCCAAGGCGCGGGGAAAATGAGTGAGGGCCTGGCGATTGATCATGGCTGCCCTCCCGCGCTTCGCTTTAGGATTTCCAAGGCCGAAACAGCACAGCTTTTTCCGGCCTTCACACCGGCCCGTCCGGCGATTTCAAAATAATCGGCCTTTAATCCGCAGCCACATTCCGTTCCCCCATGGAGAATCGCGAGATCACCCATCAGAACCGAGTTGGCCGGCACACTGGTGATATAGGGAGAAATAAATTGCAAAAATCCCGGCTGCCCGTAGGGTAGAACCTGGAGAGTGGCGGGATCGCGAGTCAGGACCTTCGACCAAATGGGGATATGAAAATTATGGTGCGCACATTCGACGTAGGGAATGCAGTGCTCGACCGAACCATAGCCATCGCGCAGTCGTGCATTTTTAAATCCCAGAAGCTCTTCGGCCTTCGCATAAAGCTCGGCCTTGGAGATGGCCTTGTCTTGATGGCCCTTCCAGCCGCCGCCTAAGAAGGTCATTGAGTCTGCATGAAACTGGTAAGGACCACGCTTAAGTTCGCGCATCTTATCCAGGGTAAAATTCAAAAAGGCGGGAAATCCCAGAATGCGAAGAGGCAAACCGTCGTGGGCAAATTCATCAATGGCCCGCAACGTCCCAAAGAGGTCAAAGCTATGTTTCCCGCCGCCTTCCGCACGAAGGGCATAGAAGACTTTATTAACGGGTGCATACTTGCACAGGAAATTGTCGGTGTAGGCCGTACCCAGCTTATCCGCGCCTTCGGGCTCATAGGTATAGAGCAGATAATTGGCCTTGTCGGCACTGACTAACCCATAGTACTCAAATATCCAGTCCACCATCTTTTGCGCTGATTTAATCGTCCACTCATCAAAAAAGATCTGGCTCTTTTGCCCGGTGGTTCCGGAACTCGTTAGGTGTAAAAAAACCTGTTCTTTGGAAATCGAAATCACCTCATGCTTTTTAAAAAAATTGGCGTGAATGAATGGTAGCAAGCTTAGATCGGCGCTATCAATCCATCTGCCGGCATCAAGGAGATTTCGGTAAAAAATATTGCGCTGGCGGTGCCAGTGGATATTTTGAATCATGGCGCGCTTGAAATCTTGGGCGAAGTTCTCAGGGGCAACATACGGTCCCTTGGTCGAGCAGACCTTGGAGACTTCGGACAAAAGCTCCTGATCAGGAATGTGATTTAGGCCTGTCCCCATGTATGGTCTCCGAAGGCCTTGAGATTGCGACTGGCCCACTGTTCCGTATAAAGCTTAAAGTAGGGGATGAGACTAGGATGGGCATCGATGTCACTGAAATCCAGCGGAACCATGGTGCGGGTTAGAAGAACGTAATCATGCATGGCCCCGTCCTCCTCACGCATGGCGGGATAGATGGCCGAGGGAATAAAATTGTTTTCCATCAGGTAGCAGAGAGAGGAGAAGTTATCCAGATCAACCAGAAGTTCAGTGTAGTAGATGCCTTGCTCTTGCATGGCGAAGATTAGGTTTTTGAGCCCCCGTCCCAGTGAGCGCAAACTTCGATTGGTGCTAATAATTACGCAGTAATGATCTTTTTTGGTGAAGCAGGCGAAAATCTCCAGACCTAAGGTGGGCTCAAAAATAAGCAGGTTGGGCCGATGAAACGGATAGAAGGTGCCTTTCTCATCCTGCTTAAAAAGCTCCTCAGAGCGCTTGTGCACAAAATGGGTGGCATCGATAAACTCAAACTCGAGTCGTCTGTTTTCATTCTCGCCGATCACGGGGGGCAGGCTTGGACATTGATCGGCGGCCACGTAAAGGGGATGGCCGATAATTTTTTCCACCGTTTTTGCCATGGGAACCAAGTCCGTCGGGATGATGGCAACGGGTTTTCTTTTTTCCAAAACACCCGGGCGAAAGCGCCCCATGAGAGAGAGGGTTTCATACGTTTTTATCTTGCGGGCGTTGGGGAAAATGCCCAAGGGCATGAATCCGTTTTTAAGTAACATGGCCTGAGATGAGAGGGCCACAGTTCTGGAAGTGGAGTAGAGGGAGTTGACGTCGTGGGTTTCAAAGGCGGCATTGGCAGCATATTCAATCAGCCGATTGGCCACGCCTCGACCTTGATAGTTCTTCCCCACAGTCACGCCAGTGACCTTGCCAATCTTGAGCGACAGATCCAGCTCAACAATGCAAGAACCGGCCAAGGCATGGCGTTCGCGATCGCGCATGACGTACCACTGAAAATGTTCCAGACCGTCTTTGGGTGTTTCCAGCGCCGTCTGCATGACGGCCTTATTTGTCCCGATTTCCAAAGGGTAATCAGGGCCGTAGGCCTGAAAATAGAGGGCCATTAGCTCATCGATATCCGTCTTTTGTGCGCGTTCTATTATTAGTTCCATATAAGCAAACTTTTCCGGCTCTGTTAGTTGACTGAAAGGGCATATCATAAAAATGGGAGCTGAATGAGTAAGCAGGTAAATTTTTTAGGTAAATTCTGCCCCTTTAGCTGACCTAAGGGATGAAAATTTCAGGAATAAGCATACGGCTCCGTTAAGTGCGATTGAAAAGGATGGATTTATGAGACATACAATTTATGCAATCGCCACCAAACCCCTCTTGCTGGCCATTTGTTTGGCGGTAAGTTTTCTGATGTCATCCTTGGTGAGGGCCCAAAGCCGTGCTCCGGCGGTCCTACCGGAAATCGGGCTATCCATCGAGGAGCGAAGGCAAATTCCCCCTAAAGAGGCCAGGGAATTTGGCTTTAACTTCAAGGAATCAAAAGTCGCCAAACCAGAAGCTACCAACACCGCAGAAGGTCTTGAGCCACAAGGCGAGCTAGAAGCCTCAACGACTCTTATTGTTTTTGCTATAGCAATCTTGGCCATGCCTTTATTTTTGTGGTTTGGGCTCATGAAGCAGCTTAAAAAACAACGGGCCGAGATGCTGGTCAACAATGCCCCGATCTCACTCGAAGAATTTCGCGCCAAGCAGGAAGCAAATAAAAAGATTGCTGAAGAAAAGAAGAATCTACCGAAAGCTTCCTAGAAAGTGTGCCATTTTCCAAAATCTTTATAGAGATAAACCCAGATATTACCGTTGTGGCGAACTTCAACTTCTTTGATTCCGTCATGGTTTAAGTCGATCACATCGGTCGTGTAGAAACGCTGGTGATAGTGATCTCGATGGCCGGCGAACTCATGCCAAAAGGCCGGGCCTTTAAAAAAGGTAATTTTATTTAAATTCCTGTCGTCGATGGTGACAAAGTAAAGTCGCGCGCGCGCATCAAAGTCGAGATAGGTATTCTTGCCCTCGTAAAAATTTAAAATCAAAAGCTTCGTGCGATTTGAAAGATCCCGGATATTTATTTTATAAAGTTTTGAATCCCCTGACATGGTATCAAGCTTGAATGAGCGAAGCTCCTGGCCCTGGCCATCGACGATGTAAAACCAGTCCTGGCCGTCTTTCTTCTCGTAAATCAGGCCTTCGAGTTGTGTATCGCCACCAAGATCTAAACGATAGACTCTCGATTCAACTTTCACCCTGGAAACGGGTTTGTCTTTCATCAAGACTTCTTTGCCCACCTCACCGGTTATCATTTTTCGGAAATAGCGCTCGTCTTGCGCGTGCGCGGTAGAAAAAATGAAACAGGAAAAAAGCAGTAAATACTTCATCAGACGATATTATATCCTGAGTTCTAATCACTTAGAAGTGGGACATTTCTTCAGAAGCTCTTGGTATTTTTCTTTGAGTAGCTCAAGCTCCTCTTCGCGGGCGTCGAGCTTGGTGGTGGTCTGGTCAAGTTCCCGATCAAGTCCGGTCGTGTCTCTTTCACAATATTTGTACTCATCCTCGGCTTCTTTCTTGGTGTCAACGGCTTCAGACATTTTTTTGGTCAGATCAATGTTTTTCAAGCGCTCTTCGAGATAGAGCTTGTTGATACGCAGATATTCCTTGCGAAGCTTTACAAATTCTTCCTCAAGGGAAGGTGGCTTCGGCGGCAGGGCCCATGCCTTGAAGCAAAGGCCGCTCAGGCCAAATGCGATGCAGATGAATGTGAATAACTTTAAGAATTGGAGCACACTTCCTCCAGTAAGCTTTTCGGCAACTTTTACTCCTTTGTTGACGTTATCTTGCTTGAGCAAAGCGATCTGCCTTTAAGCAGTTACCCTTATCTGAAAAATTGTGTAGAATAGGCCAATATGAAAATACTTTTATCGGCCATTACTCTTTCCCTTTTGTTCAGCACGGTTGCATGCCAAAAAT
The DNA here is from genome assembly GCA_001769855.1 of Bdellovibrionales bacterium GWA2_49_15. Lineage (GTDB taxonomy): Bacteria > Bdellovibrionota > Bacteriovoracia > Bacteriovoracales > Bacteriovoracaceae > GWA2-49-15. Next base: position 31,718 of record MEPP01000023.1, read on the forward strand.
CGACGCTCTCAATTGTGACCACGCCTGAGAAGGTCACTGTCTCTATCGTCGATCCAGAGTCAGGGCTTTCCAAGGACGTTGGGGAAACCCCCATAACCATCGATGAGAAAACCGAACTGCCGTCCTCCATTCGCGATTCTCAAATTTGGGGGATTACCCTCTCCAAGCGCGGCCATGTGGTGGAACATGTGCTGCTTGATCGTGCCGCCAACAGTAAGTTTAAGATTACCTCTAATTTAAAAAAGAGTTCGGAATGGGTGGGTGAGGACAACCAGATCGTGGGCGAGATGGCCAATCGGATCGGCCGCTCCCTGCGCGATGTTTACCATCAGATCAATGCTCGCGATTATTCAGCGGCGATGAAGACCATTGAGGTTTTGATTCAGAATTTTCCCAGCACGGCGATTTTTTTCGATATCAAAGGCAGTATTCACATGCTGCGAGGTGAGCGGGAGGCGGCGGTTTCCAGCTATAAATCATCGCTACAGCTAAATCCCGATTCGCCGGAAACCAGGGCGGCGCTGACGCGACTTCTTGGAACATCCAATTTCTAAATCATGATCCCCATCCCAACCCCGATCGCCATGATTTTTAAATCCTGCGCCGAGGTTGAACCGAGAGCATTTTTGAGCATGGAATACTGAAGCTCTAAATTGCCAAACCACTTATAGTGAAAGTGCCAATCGACACCCGCTGAATAGGCAAATCCGGTGTAGTTTAGGTTGACGCTATTGGAGCGCAGGTCCCGGCTCATAAACTCCATCCCGGCATAGTATGCAAATTCAGGTGAGGCCATCAATGTGGTGTTGAAGCTCTTCAGCGTCACGCTCGACCCCGCTCCGTTGATATAAAATTTTCCCCCAAAGCCCAGGCCATTTAAGTTGGAACTGCCGTCAGGTTTAATCACCGCAAAGTAGCTTCCATAAAAAGAAAGACGACGAAAGGGAAAAAAAGACATCATGGTTTTGAGGCCGTATTCGGAATAATTTTTTGTGCCCACCGAAAGTTGCGATTGACTGCCTTGTAGAATGAATTGAATTTTACTGGACTCGGCCTGGAAGAGACCTTGCGAGTTTGGGGCTTCTCCCCAACTCAGTGGCACAAAGACACATAGAAAAAAAACGACAGAGAGTGAGATTTTGAACATGGAGGTATTTTATCTGGAAAAAGCGATCTGTGTCACCTTAGAACTGTGCCGGCATAAGATTGTCGCCCATTTCATTTTGTTCGTTCCCAATGCTTTCAGAATGTCCCAGGCCCAATTGGCCGTTGGCGTTCCATCCCCAGCATTTCACGTCATTATTATCGAGCACAGCACATGTGTAATAGTATCCAGCCACTACTTGAGTAACAGTACGACCCGTGCCCACGTCAACATAGGGAAGTGCATTACCCATGGTGCCGACGATGTTGCCCTTGTATGCGGTATTTCCATACCCTAAGTTGCCATAGGCATTATATCCCCAGCATTTTACTTTATCATTATCGAGGAGGGCACAGTTATAGTTCACCCCGCAACCCAGCTGCTTTACCGTTCGGCCAGTTCCAAGGTTTATGTAAGGGAGCGCATCTCCCATCTCACCTGGACCGTCGCCAAGGTTATTCGTATGCTCCTGGCCCAGCTGTCCGTAGCCATTGTAGCCCCAGCATTTCATTTTATCGTTGTCCAGGAGGACGCAGGTATTGTAATTCGAGCCACAAACATCTTTAGCAGTTCTTCCCGTGCCAAGATCAATGGCAGTCAGGGCAGCCATATTGCCGGGACCAGTTCCTCTGTTGGCGGTATCCCCGTATCCCAGGTTTCCGTAGGGATTATAGCCCCAGCACTTAAGCTCTCCATTGTCTAAAATTGCACAGGTGGAATAGGTGGTTGTTGCAAATTTAACGGCACTGCGGCCCACACCTAAATTGATGGGCGCGGTGGTCGGGAAGTAAGTATAGTTGGCAGTGGTGTCCTGTCCTAACTGTCCATAGACATTGTATCCGATACAACGCAAACTCTGGTCGTCGAGTAAGGCACAGGTATGCGGACTTTGACCATCGCCCTTAATTTCTGTAACCTTGACTCCAAAACCAGCATTGACGAAGCCAAGCCCAGTTCCCATTTCTTTGGCCAGGTCGCCCACATAGGTTTCGGTCGAGTTTGATCCCAAGAGTCGATAGGCCGGTTCGTTGTAACCCCAGCATTTGGCAGTATCGTCCTGCAATAGTGCGCAGTAGCCCTGATAGAGTGGTGATATTTTCTTCACCTGTCCGCTGGGAATTCCCAAATCGACGGGGGTCATATTAACGCCTAAATCGGAGTTGCGGACACCCACTGAAGTAATGGCATTTCCACCTTGACCATAGAGGAGCTGACCAAAGCATATGATCATATTGGTGCCATCTCTGTTGGCCACAATACAGTTATCATTACTCCCAATAGATTTGGCCATTTTGACTGGTATAGTATTTGGACCCAAATCAACTGCCGGCAAGTTATCGCCCATGTCAGTTGGGCCTGTTCCAACATTTCTTGTATGCCCCAATCCCAGCTGCCCGTAGTTATTACTACCCCAGCACCTCAAGGTATTGTCATTCAAGATGGCGCAGGTTGAGGCCTCCAAGGCAGACACATCTAAAACTGTTTTTCCAGTGCCAAGTGGTACGGGTGTTAAAGCCCCCATCTCACCAGGGTTGTCACCACGATTGGCGGTGTCACCATAGCCTAGCTGTCCAGCAGCGTTGTTTCCCCAGCAACGGAGAGTTCCGTCATTCAAAATTGCACAGGAGTGGTATCCTCCGGAGGTAATTTTAACCGCTGTCTTACCCACGCCAAAAGAAATGTCAGTGAGGGCGGCCATTTCACCGGCCTCGTTTCCGCGAGCATCAACCGCCCCAACCCCCAGCTGCCCTTGAGCATTGTATCCCCAGCATCGAACTTTGCCGTTACTTAGGATGACACAGGTATGATCTTCGCCGGCCGAAATATCAACGGCTGTGCTTCCACCTAAGTTCACTGGTTCAGCTGCGATAGTGGCCATTTGCCCCGCACCAGTGCCCATATAGACAGTATTATTACGTCCTAGCTCGCCGTTGCCGTTGTAGCCCCAACATCGGACTGAGCCATCGACTAAGATTGCACAGGCATGCAGATAGCCTACCGTGATTTTGGTGGCGGCCTGACCTAAGGCGATGGCAGGCATGTTGTAGAGACTGTTGCCACCTTGATCAATTCCGAAGTTGGCGGTTGTGTCCTGACCAAGTTGTCCGTAGCCGTTATAGCCCCAGCATTTGACGCCGCCATTATCCATTAGACCACAGTTGAAATAGTAGCCGCCTTCAATTTTCGTCAATGTTCTTCCAGCGCCAATTGGTACAAAGAAAAGATTGGCACCCATGGTGTTTGGATCAATGCCTTGAGTGCCATAGCCGGCATAGCCGTTGGCTCCGTAGTAAGTGTAACCCCAGCACTTGGCTTGGCCATCATCCATTAAAGCGCAGGACCCATAGTAGGCATTGGCCACATCGACGGGATTAGTGTCCGGTCCAAGCAAGGCCGGCTTTAAATTAAGTCCCATATCCGAAGGCGTATCTCCCACGGTCACACCACCATTGCCGAGCTGACCTGCCTGATTGAAACCAAAGCATTTTACGTCATTGGTATTTCCCTTCAGTACGCAGGTGCTCCAGTAATTTGTGGCAACTTGATTGGGGACGAAACTTTCTATTGTCGCCTCACTTGAGTAACCCAGACTATCTGTTACTCGCACAGTGGAATTTCCAAAGGTCGCTGGAGAGGTGAAATTTCCTCCAGCATCAATACTGCCACCTCCCTGCGTGACCTCCCAGGTGAAGGGTGCGGTGCCGGAGCTAAGAGAAAAAGCAAAAGTTTTACTTACGGCCATCTTTTTTGTTGTGGGTGAAATAATGGGGCCATTGCCGATACTAACGGTTGCATTCGCAACAACACTACGGTTATCCGTGACTCTGATAATTGTTTGTCCTGCGAGAGGAGGAGCCGTGAATACCCCATTAGCATCGATACTTCCTGCGCCACTAGTAACGGCATAAACATAGGGAGCATTTCCACCCGATGCACTAAACTGAAAGGAAGTTGTGACGTTCATTTTTTTACTGGAAGGTGTGAGGGCCAGCTCCTGGTCGATCGTGACCAAGGCATCGGCCGTAGAGCCAGTCGCGTCGGTCACTCGAATGACTGTATCCCCGGGTGTGCTTGGCGCAATATAATGACCGGAGGCATTCAAGGTGCCAGGCCCTGAAATTTTAGCGAAGGTGTAGGGTTCTTTTCCCCCTTGGCCAATAAAATCGGCCTCAGTATTGACCAACATCTGCTTGAAGTTAGGCATAATCATCAGGGTTGTAGGGATGATGATTTCCTTCATGAGGGCATTTTTTTTGCCGGACATTTCTTCCAGGTCCGTTTGCTGAACTTGACAGCCGCCCAGTATCCACGCTGATACCAGAAGGGTGATCGGCCACAGAGAATGAATTAATGTGCGTTCTCTTTTCACATTCCTTCTCTTTATTCCAATTTCACGGGCATGAGGTTATCTCCCATTTCGCCCATCTCGTTTCCAATTTGTTCGGAGTGTCCCAGACCCAGCTGGCCATAAACATTATGGCCCCAGCATTTAACATCATTATTATCCAAGACCGCACAGGCATGGAGATAGCCGCTAGACATATCAACAACAGTGCGTCCTGTGCCCAGATCAACATAGGGAAGGGCATTTCCCATATTTCCACCAATGTTACCTTTTGCGGCGGTATTACCTAGGCCTAAGTTGCCATAGCCGTTGTAGCCCCAACATTTGAGTCTATCGTTATCCAAAATAGTACAGATATGGTGGACGCCGCAGATCACTTTTTTCACGGTTCGACCTGTTCCAAGCTCGACATAGGGCAAGGCATCTCCCATCTCCCCGGGGTTGTCACCGCGATTGGCGGTATCGCCGAGTCCCAGCTCGCCATTTCCGTTGTAGCCCCAGCATTTTACCCTGTCGTTATTCATGATGCCGCAAACGGTGTAGTAACCAATACAAATATCTTTGGCGGTCACTCCGGTTCCTAAGCTGATTGGCAATAAGGCCGCCATATCCCCAGCAACGCCACCACGATTCGTTGTATCACCTTGACCTAAAGTCCCGTAGGCATTGTACCCAAAGCATTTGACCGTTCCGTTATCAAGGAGGGCACAGGAGATGTACTCGCCGGCGGCGATTTTTGTAGCGTACCGTCCGACGCCTAAGTTAATGGGCGGCACGGTGGCTATATAGGTAGCATTGGCCAAGTTATCTTGGCCTAAGTTTCCGTAGGGATTGTAACCCCAGCACTTCATTTCTTTGCTTCCGCTATTGTCGAAGAGTCCACAGGCATGGGAAGCGGTGTATCTTGTGCCCGCCACCTGCAAAGTTGTTACACCAATACCGGCGGCAACATAGGGGAGATTGTTGCTCATTTCCCCGGCAGCATCGCCTATATTTTCCTCCGCAGAGTTGGAGCCCAGCAGTCTGTATCCAGAATAATTGTAGCCCCAGCATTTGGCCTTGCCGTTGGCGAAGTAACCACAGAAACCATAAACAGCTCCATTACTAATTCTCGTCACCGGTCCATCGGCGTTTCCGAGGTCAGTGATGGGTAAATTACTACCCATATCCCCTGGCTTGATGCCAATGGAGAATCTCATCGTTCCATCTTCACCATAGCCCATTTTACCAAGCCCAATGATAACATTCTGGCCGTCTCGTTCTGCCAAAATCATGGTATTGTCTCCCATGGTTTTGGCAATTTTAAGTGGGATGGTGTTAGCACCTAAATTAACGGCGGGAAGATTGTCACCTATGTCGGTGGGAAGTAATCCCTTATTAGTGATGTGTCCTAATCCCAGCTGTCCCACTAAGTTGTAGCCCCAGCACTTCATGGTGTTGTTATCCAAAATAGCGCAGGTGTGGGCATTGCCTAAAGCGAAATCCACAACAGTTCTCCCGGTACCCAGAGGGACCGTGGTTAAAGTTGACATCTGTCCTGGAGCAACACCCCTGTTTACATTGTCTCCATAGCCCAGCTCGCCGTAAGCGTTGTATCCCCAGCAGCGAAGAGTTGCGTTATCCAGCAGGGCGCAGGTGTGGTAACCGCCGGCGAGAATTTTTACGATGGTTCGGCCGGCAAAGGAGATTTCAGGGATGTTGGCCATGCTGGCTGCCGCTCCGTCGCTGCCGTAATTGATGGCGTTTCCAGTTCCTAAATTTCCGTAAGGGTTGTAGCCCCAGCAGCGGGCCTTGCCGTTACTTAGGACCGCACAGGTATAATAATTGCCGCAGGTGATATCGACGGCAGTATTGCCGCCCAAGTTAACGGCGGTCAATGCCGCCATACTTCCACCGCCGGTGCCAACATGGTTTGTGTGATTTTGTCCCAGCTGTCCGTAGGCGTTGTATCCCCAGCATTTTACCGTGCCATCATTTAGGATGGCACAGGCGTGATAGATTCCTGAGCTGATTTTGGTGGCCGGGAGGCCCAGATTAATGGCGGGCATCGTATAGACGTTGAGTGTGCTTTGATTTTGGCCCCAATTAAGGATGTCGTCCTGACCGAGGTTGCCATAGGGATTGTAGCCCCAGCATTTGACGCCACCATTATCCATAAGTCCGCAGTGATGGTAGTGGCCTCCCTCAATTTTGGTAAGTGTGCGTCCGGCACCGATGGGCACAAAGGTGATATTTTCTCCCATGGAGTTGGCGTCGATGTTTCCTCCTGCTCCATTGTAACCATTGGCTCCATAGCCGCTATAGCCCCAACATTTGGCGGTACCGTCATCGAAGACGGCACAGGCCGAGATTGATCCTGCCGCAACATCAACGGGATTGAGTCCACCAGCTCCGCTTCCCGTGCCCATTCCAATAATGGCCGGTTTTAAGTTATCCCCCATCTGCGCGGGGTGATCGCCAATCAGATATCCATAGGGACGACCAAGAGCTCCACCCAAATTGTAGCCGAAACATTTTACATCGCCGGAATTTCCCCGCAGAACGCAGGTACTCATGTAGGCGGTCGTGACCTGATTGGGAACAAAAGTTTCCACCGAAGCTTCACTCGAATATCCAAGGGCATCGGTAACTCGAACAGTCGCAGTGCCAACCGTGGCCGGTGAAGTATAGGTTCCTGTGCCGTTAACGCTTCCGCCTCCTTGGGTGACTTCCCACGTGAGCGGAGCAGTTCCAGATGCCGTGGTAAAGGCAAAGGTACGACTAACACCCATTTTTTTGCTGGTAGGTGAAATGACCGGACCAAGACCGATATCAATTGTGGCATTGGCTAGCACTCCGTGATTGTCGGTCACTCGAAGAATGGTTTGCCCGGCAATGGGCGGCGAGGTGAAAATACCCGTTGCATTAACACTGCCTCCGCCGCTCACGATGGAATAGGTGTAAGGGGCATTGCCACCTGAAGCGCTGAACTGAAAGGAACTTGTGACGTTCATCTTTTTCGTTGTGGGAGTAAGGGTTAACTCTTGATTGACCGTCACGAGGGCGTCGGCCTTGTCACCCTTGGCATCGGTGACTCGAATAATGGCATCGCCAGGTGTCCCGGGTGCTATGTAGTGTCCGTTTGCCTCTAAGGTTCCAGGTCCAGAAATCTTGGAGTATGCATAGGGCGGAGTTCCCCCTTGGCCCGCGAAAGTTGCTTCTGTGTTTACAAATAACTGCTTAAAGTTTGGAACGATGAGGAGTGGAGCCGGCTTGTAGAGTTCTTTGATTAACTCATTTTGGCCGGAGAGTTCCTCAAGATCAGCTTGCTGAACTTGGCAGCCCACGAGAGTGAAAATCACTCCAAGCACGCGCAGGAATTTTTTGCCGTTTTCGTAATTCACTCGACCCTCGCACATACGACAGAACTTATCGGATATAAAATCATCTAACCTTAACAAAAAAGATCACTTATCAACTATTCTAAGGCCTATTCACTCAAGCAATTTCCAAGAATTATGGAGCCTCATTTTCAGCTACTTATAAGAGCGAGCTCCCGTACCCCGGAGGCAAGTTTTTCCAAGACGCCAAAAAAGCTTGGCACTATTTAGGAAAAGTCGGGAGATTCTCGAAGAGTCGTAGGTAAAGGCCTTAGGTCTTTGTAAAGAGGTACTATGGTTTCAGCAACTCTGGGTCTCATTTTAGCAGCGACAATCACCGTGGTTGCGTGCCTTGAATCCAGCACGAACTACGCAATGTACTTGGACAAAATGTCCGTGTTGATCGTTCTCGGCGGAACCTTCGCCGCCGCTCTTATTACCTTTAACTTTAAGGAACTCTATAATCTTCTGTGGAGTATCTCACGCGTTTTCTCTCGCCAAATTTATCACGGTGCAGACATAGTTCGAGAAATGGTGGAGATCGCGGATAAGGTCAATAAAAATCCGGCCGCCGCCAATGGCCTCATTGATGGCGTATCACACCCTTTCATGAAAGATGGTCTGCGTTTGATTGCCAACGATTTTGATGCCATCACCATTGAAAATGTTTTGTCGTGCTCTATTACCGAGCGAAAGAATGCTCACCTGGCCCACGTCGATATTATGCGGGCCTTGGCAAAATATCCGCCGGCCTTCGGGATGGTGGGTACGGTTATCGGTCTGGTCGCTTTGTTGCAAAACATCAGCACGGAAGGCGGGATTGGAAGGATCGGTCCCAACATGGCGGTTGCTTTGACCGCAACACTCTATGGTTTGATCTTGGCCAACTGTTTTTTTATTCCCATGGGTGAAAACATTTATAACAAGATAAAGCGCGATACTCAAATTCGACGAATTATTATGGAAGGGATGCTTCTGATCAGTAAAAAAGAAGACGCCATGGCAATTCAGGAATATCTGAATAGCTTCTTGCATCCGAATAATCGCGTTGATGTATTGGGAAGTTCAAATAGTGGTGAACGCAAGTCAGCTGGAAAAAGGGCCGCATAAAATATGATTGAGGCAAGACACAGTAAAATAGACCTGGCCGATTTGAGCACTCAGCGTGCTGATGAGTCGTCATCATGGGCGGTCAGCTACTCAGACTTGATCACGCTCTTGCTGTGTTTTTTCATTCTGTTTTTTGCCATCTTTTCCCAAAAGCAAGCTCAGGAGATGGATAAAAGGACCAAAGAGGCCATGACCATCGCAGAAGAAAAAATCAAGGCCGCGCAGCAACCTAAAACCCTTGGCCTGATGGCCGAGCAAATCAATGAACAATTTGCCAGGCTGGAAAATGTTTATAGTTTGGTCTACGAGCTACCGGGAATTGAGACGGTAAAAAATCGCGATCACTTTCTGATCGTCTTTAGCGATGGCAATTTTTTCGACGCCGGCTCGTATGATCTGAATATCTTTGGGCAGTATCGCATGGCCCTGGTATTAGAGCGGCTGCTTCCCTACGCCAATCAGCTTTTCGTTGAAATTCAGGGTCACTCGGATAATAGTCCTGTGACACACAAATACGATAATTTTAAAACCAATATTGAGCTTTCCGCTCTTCGCGCCATTGGCGTTTACAACTATTTTTTACAATTTGGTTTTCCAGAAGAGAGTATGTCGATTGCCGGGTATTCCTATCATCGTCCCATTGTTGATAACAAGGAAGATGAGGAGATTATCTTGCAGCGAAACAGGCGGATTACTTTCAGGGTTGAGGCAAAATGAGGTTGTCTAAACTATTTATTATCATCTGCCTCATGATGGGGATGATGAATACGGCCAGCCCTCAGGTGGCGGCGCCAGCCTCGGCTTCCTTCGAGCGTCATCTGCGTGCCTTGGTATTTGACCTTGAAAAAGAAATGACCTCCACTTTGGAAGAAAAGCTGGGAAAGGTTCTTGGCCGTAAAAGTTTTTGGCTGACCCTCACTCTCTCTGTTGACCGGGCCCGTCTGCAGCAAGATTTCGCCAAGATGACTCGTAATTTTGAGCGCCAAAAGGGACCGAGTAGAGAAGGAAAATCCCTTTCCGATTTACCCGGCCTGCCGATGGGTAAAAACGGTGCGCCGGTGATCAGAGATGAAGGCCAGCGCGTGGTTGTCATGGGAGACGGTCCTGAGCTCACGCGAAGCTTGGTTCTTTCCTATGTGAGCGATGTTTTGGCCGAGGTTGCCATCGATAAAGACAATGAGAAAAGCGCCCAAACCACCCTGCGGAAATTGGTGACGGAATACTTTAGAGAGCTAAATATCCCTGTTGCATTGAAATTCAACCGCAAGAAGATTGCCGGCCTTTTTGAGGTGAGCGACGAAAGTCTGGATGCCGCCAAGAAAGACGGCAAGCCAAGTGAGTCGTGGTCCACTGATTTGAAACTCGATACCGGAGGCCTGGCGCGAGACCTTTCCAATATCGTACTGCGAGATTTTTTCAATACGGTGGATGGCCGCTATGGAAAAATTGCCTTAATTATCGCCGGGGCCTTTCTGGCACTGATTATCAGTATGGGTATGCTCATGCTGTGGGTGAGTTCGAGAAACTCCAAAACCGGCCGCGCTCAGATGGAAAAATTAGTCAAGAGCATGAGTGATTCGCTGTCGGGTCTCTCCATGGGGGGAAGCTCAGGCGGATTGGCGGAGACCGCAAAGGTAGAAACGACCACCGAAAGTGATGTGACTGAATCAGAAACGGAGTTGATGGCGCAGATTCGCGATGTGCTTTTGAAATCGCCTCAGCTTACCGGTCACCTCTTGAAGTTTTTCTTCCGCGAGCGCATGTTTGAAAATTGTCTGCTCGTACTTCAGTGCTTAGGCCCTGAATATCTGGCATGGCCGAAGAAGGAAATTCCTGAGGATCTATTCCTGGAATTCATTGTGGATTTGAGAGAAAAAGGGGGCGTCTATTTTACCCGCGACCGCCGTCTGGAGTCGTTGAAAGGGCTCTATCTTAAGATCTGGCAGGCATCGTTTAACATTGCCAACCTGCTCGTGGAAGAAATTCGCAGCAAGCTGAAAACTTTTGGCAATGATGACGCCGTTCAACTTCTCACTCAATGCAATCTTGAGGAAACCTCAAGCATTGTTGAGATGCTACGTCCGGAAGTCGTCGCCCATGCGGTAAACTCCGGACGCCTGACTCCCGAGACCCTTGGTCGACTGCCGAGTCCTTCGTTAAATAGAGATATTCTCAAGGCCATTTTGGAAAAAGTTAGCAACGTTGGTGGCTCGGGTGCTGCCAAAGAATCTTATCTCGAAAAAGTGGCGCAATATCTGCCCCTCGATTTGGAGAAAAAACTTTTTGCCTCGGCCGGAATGCCATCGGGACTTCACCTTGAGGATCTTGCGCGTGATTTCAATGCGGCCTTTACGGAAGAGGTGGCGGCATTATCACTGGATGATTTGACCCAACTTCTGGCCATTGTCACGCCTGAGTTGAAGGCCGCAATCTTGAAAGGGCTTCCCGAGATTAAGGCCCGCCGTATGGAACAGCGAAAGCTGGAGGCCACACCCCACGGAATTGAAATCAAGGGGGCCCTGGAGCGCAAATTAAAACAGCTTCACCCGCCGGAAAAGTGGGGTGAGTATCAGCGCTATCTGAAAAGTCGTCTTGAAGATCGTAAAAAGGCCCAGCGTTTCGAGGCCAGCCGGGTAGAAAAGATGGAGCGATCTTCCGGCGACGGACCACCTCCCGTGAAAAAGACCGCTGCGTAACTTCCCGTTATGATTGGTATTTTTATCGCCAGTGGAGTATTTTTCCCACGGGCAAGTCATTATTATTTGCTCTGTTAGAATAAAGGCTGGAGGCCCTCTATGAAGGTACCGGCCATTGCGGCCCAAACCTATGATCGCTGCAAGGATAATCCGATTCTGGGTCAGGTCTGGAAAAAGATAACCAAGACATTGAGCAAGATGAGCGACCCTATCAAAAGGGCCAAGTTTACTCACGAGGCTGTGGATAAGTCTCTTGAGGAGCTCTTTGAAAATCCCGTGGTGTCTAACCATGTCTCGTGCAAGAAAGGTTGCTCAGGGTGCTGTCACACACAGGTGAGTGTCACTCGTGATGAGGCTGCTCTTCTGGCGCAGTTCGCGCAAAAGAAGCTAAAAAATAAAATTGATCTGAGCAGACTTGAAAAACAAGCGCGTGCCGGAGATAGTGCGGTCGATTGGTACAAGCTGTCTCACGATGATCGTCGCTGTACCTTCCTGGATAAGAACAACGAATGTATGGCATATGAAGACCGTCCCTCTGTCTGTAGAACGAACAATGTCTTCAGTCCGCCTATTCTTTGCGACACCAGAGATGGCATTGAGCACCCTATCCGTTTGTTAAAGACGGAAGGCGCCGATATGGCCATCGCCGCATCATTCATGTCCGCTAAAGATAGTGGGGCCTTGCCCTATATGCTTTGGAAAACGCTGCTAGAATGGCGGAAAATTTCTAAAGAAGTGGATCTTTTTAAATAAAAAAAAGCGCACTCAAAGAGCGCGCCTTTTTTTAGTGGTGCGATCTTGCAAAACTAGGGATTTTCACCGGTCACGCAACCTTTCAATCCTGTCGGTGTAACTTGGCAAAGCCAAACTTGCGGTCCGCGGGTAATGCCAAAAAGAAAGTTATCATTTTTGGTCACAGCAACCGTATTTTTTCCAATACGCGAGACTGTTTCGTATGAAGAACATGAACAAACTAACAGGGCAATCAATGACAGGGCCATGAGGCGTTTCATGCAAAGCTCCTTTCTCTCAAAAAAAGTGGTCTAGTTCCTCAATTATCAATGAGATGTGGCTTCGCACTCAAGCTAGGGAATTTTTTCCTGTCCTGATTTCCCGGCCTGTTGTCGAAGTTGTTTGAGCTTGTCAAGCCTGGCCTTGTAGTCGACAACATATAGCCTGTCTTTGGGTATTTTGAAAGGTGGATTATTTTTGTATTTTTCAAAATAATCGGCCACCTCATTGGCTGAAATAAAGAGATAAAATTTCTCACCGGAACCCTTGATTTCAATCCACTCCTGGGTCACGCCCCAAAGCTCGCCTTGCTGTCCAAAGAGCGGGCCGCCAGAATCTCCGCCACAGTGCTGAGTATCCAGCTGCACCATTTCAACTTTAAAATTGCGATCCGGCCGGTATTCATCAAGAACTTTGACGGCGGTGATAAATTGGTAAATGTCTTTATAAATTTCTTTCAACTTACCTTTGACGATGCGAAAATCACGGCCGTCACAATGACCGATAAAAGTTCCTTGGTGGCCGAGAGAAAAGGTAATTTTACTCGGGGCCAGAAAAGCCGCAGGCGAGTAGTCATTTACCTTCAGGAGGCAAAGATCAATTTTGCGATCATCCTGGCATGCCAGTAATTCAACCTCGCCCAAAGTGCGAGGAAAATCCTTGGGATGTATTTTAAGAAGAAGTTTCTTATCCTCAAGGTAGGGCTGTAAAACGTGATAGCTCGTGAGCAGATATCCCGTTTTAGATAGAAAAAAACCGGCCCCGTAGCTCACAATTTCTTCTTTTTGATTCAAAATTTGCACTTGAACTACCGCGCGCAGTTTTTCTTGTTCAAGTTTCACTTGATCTTGCACCATGAAGTGGGTTTGACCCATCAGATTCAGGGAGTGGAACAGTACAATAAATGCCAGATATTTCATTCCACTATTATGATACTACTCGCCGCGTGCGTCTAGGATATCAAGAATCCATGTCTTTAAATTGGAAAGCCGAGTGTGCCAGTTGGTGGCAGAAATCCCGCTTTCGTCATTGAAGGTGTAGTAAGAGTTCACCCCCACGATGAGTCGATGATCATGGGCGCGATAAGTAGGGCCGCCTGAATCTCCCGGGCAAATTGAAGGAACCTTGGAATTAAGTTTTTGGCCAGCGGTAAGGATATTGTGCTTATAAATACTGGCCTGTGTGGCAGCGGCAGAATAACTGCCACGGGCACCTTTAAGGGCGCTGATGCCGACGGCATAGCTTTCGCCTGTCTTATAGCGGGGAGGATTCGGGCTTGCCCCGCCCAGCTTCTCCTCGCATCCGTAGCCTCCCACCGTCAGCGGATCGGTTTCGGCGACGGCATTAAGATCAATTTCGGCCTCAGGGATGGCACGCATATCACCGCTTACAACGATGAAGGCCACATCATAAGAATCTTTTCCCACGTTATTGGGAGAGTAGCCGCCGGTCACTGCGGCCTTCACCGCATTTAGGTAAGACTCATGGGCCAGGGTCTCCACAACTTTGAGTGAGTATATATCTGTGCCGTGTTGAATTCTAATGGAAGCACCATTATTGTAACTGGCCCGTATCGCTCCCGTTGTACGATCTGTGACACAATGGGCGGCAGTTAAGATAAGTTTTGAGGCCACCTTGGCGGCGGTACATCCGCCGAGCAATCGTACCGAGGCGGGAAATTCACCTTGTTGGGGGACTGTGCCTCCAATGAGGTGAGCATTGATCAAATTGAGTGCGGTGTCTTGATTATTTTGCCCGCAGCCGGAGAGGACCGCAACGAGAGTAAGCCCCACAAGTGATTTCATAATTTAACCCCCAAATGAACCCACCGTGACGCTAGCATCAGACTATTTCAATATCTATCGGGACTGGAAAACTATGTAAAAACTATAGGAAAATACCATTAATGATTCTGACACAGACATTGTAAACACTGACGGGAGTATAAAAAAGGGCGGCGGATATTTCTTCCCCGAAACAATATCCCATGCGCACGATACAGGGAAAACCACTGGGCGCTACCTTGCTGCATGTGTCCTGGGCCAAGCGGTTGCCATCTTTCTCGCTGGCCGGAATTGGCTTGGGAGCATTGGGATTTTTCTCACTAATTTTTTGCAAGGTCTCCTTAATTTTCGCGGTAATCCCTTGCTGCATACTCTGGCTTGTTGCTCCGGAATTTTCTTCTGTCGTTGTTTCATTGATTTGCCGCATCTCCCGATCTCTCATCCTCCGTGGATTAACCTCACTGTTGATAAAAGGCTTTCTCTTACGGTTTAAAATTGTTTTTAGCAGCTGCAACAGCTCACTACGGCGTTCTTGCGCAATCGCCCCAATGCCGGAATCGAGGTCCCCTTTTGCCGGATCATTGTTCCAGGAAACTTTTTTTACCCACTCATATTCCTGGGGAATCGTCAGGCGATCGCCGTCAACGACCACAATGGACGTACCCGCTTGCACGATTTCGTTATCATCATGAGCGAAGTCAAACGCCTGCACCTGTCCTTCGAGAACCAGGGTCCAAATATCCTCGGAATCACTTTCAATAAAAGTATAAAATTTTGTCCCGCGCACGCCAAAGGCCATTCCCTTAGTGGTATCGATTTCGACAGAAGGCGGCCCGGTGAATCTTTTCACCACTTCTACCATAACCCCACCAATCCCCAGCAGAATACGCGATACTCCAAAATGGCCTTTCTCACTTTTGCCCAGGAGGGAAACAATCGTAATCTCTGAATTTTGGTCCATCTTGATCGTGCTGCCATCTTGAAAATTCAAGATCGCAAATGAATTTAGATTGGTGGAAATTTTATCGCCTTCGAAAAACTGCATGTCTTTCAGCGCATACTGAGTAGATTTGTCCTTCTTGGATTCAATCGTCACCTCGCCCTTGATGTAGCGAAAGGACCCGACAAAAACCGACTCCGCGCCTTGCAAACTCGATAGAACAAGCAGGCTTAAAAGAAAGGCACTTATTTTTGTCATCGTGATCACGAGTTACCTTGATTAGAATGAATTATTTAATGTTCTCATGATAATTCAAATCCTTACAAAATGAATTTTTTTCCCTCTAGAGATAAGATCAGAACCGACAAAAAATCGGTTTATAATAGGCGAACTGGGAGCTTTATTTTGAAAACAAAGTGGATAATTTTAGTTTTAGTATTCTCCGTGGCCGCGACCGCGTTCGGGCAGGCCACGGGCGCAGGAGCAAAACCCGGGTCCAAAAGGGGAGACAGGCCCCTTCGCGAACTGGTCGGGACCTGTACCAGCGGAATGTTAAATTCCGAAGATTTCTCCTCTTTCGCGGCCTATGGGGCTTATAAAAACATGTGTGAAGGGCTGGCAAAGCAGAATGGACCTCTAACTGGGGCCCGAATCACCAACTCCCAGGGCGGAAACGGTGTCATGCAAGCAATTCGTCAGGGTATAGCGAGCTCAACGAGTGGACAGAATTCCGGAGGGAAGTTGACGACGGCATCATCATCCCCATCTCCGTCATCCAAAGTGACTGGGGTGATCGCCCACCCTATGTTCAATTCTTCCTCCAGTAAAAATGCCGCCATCGAAACAATGATGAATCGAAAAATCAAAATCAAGGTCAAACCGACTGCCAAGGTTGAAAATACGAACGTGACAAATGGAACGCCCACAACGGCAACTTCACAGCCGTCCATGAATACCAATCCCTTTGATCTGATTGTTTCTTCCAGTGGTCAGACTCAATGTACGGACCAGTTCTCCGAAACCACAAATTTCACCTTTTCCGGTCCCGATAGCGAAAAGTGCTGTCCCTTTATATGGACTCAAATTCAAGCAGAATTTCTTCCGGCCAGTGGTGTTGAAAATATCGATTCCATGGCCCTCTTAAGTCAGTGGACTGATGCTGAGGGAGTCGCGCAGCTTCGGACTCAGACCATGCAAAACTACCGTTTCAGTGAGGAGACCGCCAGTGTGGAACACGATTTTTCACTCTTGGCACATCTGTTGAGTTACAGCGCGAAGGCCTTTGGCCCGCGGAAGGTCGCCGTTTTTAAGGGTAAAATCTTACAGGTCTGGCGACAGGCCAAGGCCAACAAAATTCACCAAGAAATTCGTGAAGAGGTAGATAAAGAGCTGGCCAAGGCCAGTGAATACATAAGTGACCATCAAGCTTCCAGCTCTCAGCAGCAGGGGGCGACACCCATGGCAGCCTCCGCACCAGGGCCATCCGTGGCCGCGGCCGCCACGGCACAGTCCGCAAAAAAGCAAAGCTATAATGAAAAGATGAATCGTTTAAGAACAATGTGTCAGGCAACGTTTGCAAATCTTCAGGCAACTCAAGTTAAGACGGAGACTCAGCGGTGATTTCGTTCTCAGTACAATCGATGAGTAAAAAACCTTTTCTCTTTTAGCACTCAACCACAATAGTCATCTGGACATTTCTTTTGATAAATTTATCGTTTTTACCAAAGGCGAAAGCCAAATATCAGAGTGGAATAAACAGATTCCATTGTGGAATATAATTGACAAAAAGCGGACACTCCACAAAATGCTTGAAGGTGTCTTGTTCCAACTATAAGATACTGTTCAGAACATGAGGAGATAGATATGGATGAGACAGAACCTTCACTACGTTTAAAGGCCGGACGAGTTGTTTATGCCGTTCGAAAATTTCACAATTATGGACAGATGGAGCTGGCGAAAGAATTTAATGTTTCCCAGTCAAATGTTTCCAAAATTGAAAGCGGGATTTTAGCGCCTGATCTTCGATTGTGGATGGAACTCACTCGCGCTTTTAAAGTTAAAGATCCCTACTGCTTCTACTATGGTTCAGCCGAGATTGAGAATATTCCTCAATTGAACAAAGTGGGAAAATCTTTTTATAAGAGTGTGGGCTTTAAAATTCCTAAACATTATATTAGCGATCCATTTATCACCTCGCGAAAAGTTCGCCCTTTTATCGACGTTTTTGAAACGAGTTTGGAAAAAGCTTGGAATGAATTTTTAGCTGACACCAGCATCCCCAGCGGGATTTTTGATATTTTGAATTTTCCCATTCCGTCGTTGATGATGAAGGACCTGGCCGATTTTATTCAAAAGCATGCTGCTAAATTGGATTTTACCAAAGACCTGAATTTAATGTCTCAGGTTAACCATGGCCTCCTGTTTGAAGATTATGTCAGCGCTTCTACGCCTTTTAACGTCTTAAAGCAGTTTGTTCACAAGCAACGGGAGTACGGCATAGACTTCGAGTATGCCATTACAGAAGAAAAGGGCTGCGAGTCCTCAGTCTCGGCGCAGGTGTCGCCTCAACTGCTTAATATCTTTGCCAAAAAAGATTTGGCCACCAATAAATTCTTGAATTTTTCCGCGCAGTACCCCCTGCTCATGATGAAAAGCAAGGACCCCAATACCAAGTCGGCCTGCAATGGCAAGGTGCGGATGCAGGAGACTAGTGACTCTTTGTGGAAATTATCCTATGTTTGATGCATGGACTCAAATTTTTCGCAAATAATCCTTTGGCGCAACTTTTCTAATATTCAGAAAGTTCTCAATCTGAGTGATGACGAGTACGCGCGTTTTTTAAACATAGGCCCTAAAACATTTCGAACCCTGACGAGCACCAAGGCGGCCTTTCCGCTGGATATTGCCGCTACATTGTCCGAAAAATTATTTTTCGATCTGGCAGACTTTCTTGAGAAAGATCTGGATATGGACGCCATCTATTCGGCGTATTTCAAAATTGAGCAGCTTCCTGAGCGCTATCGTCCGGCTGCCTTTTGCCGTGCCCGCTCGCTTGCTCACGTGCTGGATTATGTGGAAAGAAAACAGGGTAAGTTAAGAAAAAACATCATTCTCCGTAAATTTCAAACCAATGGTGCTTTTTTTAAGAATCTCGACAATGCTCACAATATTCATTTCAACGAAGATCTGACTGCGCATTTGCACCATCTCGGTTACGACAAGAGTGATTTTTTTCAAATGGGCCAAAACTCGGTCCACTTGAATTCCAAGGGTCCGGTTCAAGATTGCCTGCGTGAAGCTAAAAGCGTAAAAAATGGCGTTGAAATATTTTTTGAATGCGTTTCGCCCATGTTCGATCGCACACACCATTATAAAATTACAACAATGACGAAAGACAAAATTATTCTGGATGCCCCAAGAAATAAAGAAGCTCAAGATGCTTTGCACACCAAGATCATTTCGAACGAGCATCTTTGCCAGCTCAAATTAGGAATTTTTTCTGCAGTCCCCTTGTATCTAGGAATTCAACAATACCTTCCAGTAAAGAAAACCCGTTCAGTTTTTGAGGGTGCACCTTCGAATGTCTATGAATTAGATCTGAGTGTTCTGTCGCATTTAAGCGGCATTTCGAACACTACTCTTTCTCCCATCTATCAATAGTTTTTCCTGCCACATCTGCTTAGCTTTTACCGCACAGGCCAGGGCAAAGGGCGAAAATTGATTACAGTGAAAAAATACAGCTTCACATCCAAAGAGAGAGGACTGGAAGAAGGTGGAATGTTCCCCCAAGGGTACAAAGCCCATGGATTCAAGCACCAAATTGGTTTTTACCTTTTTACCGCCACAACCCAAGACCTCCGTATTGTCATTCTCTTGATGTTGTAGAACGACGCAACCAATAAAGATTTCACGCAAGGCATTTTTAAGCGCAGCATCTTTGGCGAATCTGACATGCACATCCTGGGCCCAGCCAGAATCAAAGACCACATGATGAGGATAGAGATGGTTTTCTAATAAGATGGTTTCTATTTTGGCAACACAAGAGGGATCGCCGTCGGATTTCATAAGGGAAAGTCCGGGAAATTCGATCACATGCTTAAGGCAGCGATCATAGGAAATAGTTTTATAGGTAAAGATAGGAGTGAAAACTTTCTTATTCTCGATACATAAGGTGACATGAGTGCCTACAAAATCAGTTTTATCAAATGGCACAACATCGGGGTGATAAGCGGTCATGTAGCCAACATGTTTTATCTTAATCATTTTACAAAAGAGATCGCGCACAAACGGTTCATCAATCATATGAAGTGGATAATCAAGAACCACTAAGCGGAATTTCTCTGGTTCAAGCAGCATTTTTCCTCCTCTGCGGAATTTGGATTCCGCTCGGAATAGCGTTGGGTTTACTTAAGTGTAAAAAAATTATTTTTTTGCTTTCATCTAACACTTGGCGAACTTGGCAATAATTGGCACCTCTAACATAGGTATGCTCGTGGCCATCAAGGCCTACACCTTTTGCCAGCGCCAACTGTGCAATCAAACCTAAGCATAAATAATCGGCAGCAAAGCCATTGATGAGGTTTCCAAGGGAATAGTAAATAGGTGCAATGCGATTTGAATCTCGCCTGGTGCGGTAATATTCGATCGGTTGAATCACATGAGAATGGTGACCAATAATGGCGTCGATGCCCATTTCGATCAAATGGTGGGCGACCTCAATCTGCTCAGGCCTTGGATAGAACTCATGCTCCATGCCCCAATGCAGATGCGCGATAATAAAATCGGCCTTGGCTTTGTGGCAAAAATCGATTTGTCGCTTTATAAGGGTAAAATCAGACGATTCAGGTTTTGCGTTGAGGGGGGCACGATTTACAATGTGAGGTCTATTTTTAGGCGGTATGTGGGCATTCAAACCAAAGGTCGAGGCGACCACGCCGATTTTAAATCCATTCCTTTCAAGAATCGTCGCCATCTCAGCGTCTTCTTCCTGCTCATTTATTCCATGAAAAAAGATTTTTTCTTCTCGCAAGGTTTGAATGGTTGAAGAAACTCCTTCGAGTCCAAAATCTAAACTATGATTACAGGCCGCGGCCATGAAGGTAAACTTCCTCTTCCCATCACCCTTCACAATATTAAAACAAGTGGAGTCGTAGAAAAGCGGTGGCCCGGAACGGGTACTAAAGGTGAATGCCCCCGATGCATGGGGATAAATAACACATTCCAAATTGGCCATCGATATATCTGCACCAAAAATAGTTTCGGCAACCAAGGCGTAAAGGTCTGACCCAGAATTGACAAGAAAGGGGTGACTCATGAGATCGCCCACCGAGGACAAGCTAAGCTCGCATTTGACCTCAAATCCTCCCGGCAGCTGGCACTGAAATTTTTTTTGCTCATCAAAAAAAACTTCTAGGCCGGAATCTCTCCAGGCATTTTTTATGGGATGGGTGGTTTTATAAAGCCAGTAGATTTTATCCATAGTGCACATAGTTTCCAAGTCACCACTTGCCCCTGTTGGATATCTCCAGCCCCCTGTCATTTTAAAATAGGTAATCAGCCCGTTATACAAGAGCCAATCCTTAAGGCCTAATTTAAAAACATCTTTGGGTGTTCTGGGAAAATGAGTTGTTTTCAGATATTTTTCCCCATGCAGACGTATTTAGTAAAAACCAAAGTGTTTTCAGGTTTGTCCATCTCTTCTAGGTAGAGTCGTTGGAACTCTTCACTTCTTTCTTTGGTGCCAAAAATGCCAATAAAGTAATCGCGAAGGGCGATGAATCGCTTCATCGTATTGTCACGCTCTTCCAATAAATTTTTTCCTTGGCAGCTAACTAGCGACGCACTCCATTCAATATCGGAAAGTCCGATTCGCTTGAGATAGCTGGGAACTTTTTTCCCAATATTCATATCAAACTGGATTTTGCCTTTTAGTTCTTCCAGATAACGATTGAAAACGTGATGGTTGGAATAGAGATTAATAAGGACGCCATCCAACTCCACAATAATCATCCGCCCATTCTGTTTTAAGGTCTTTTTCAAATTTTCCAGAACCAGCATGGGGTCTTTCATATGTTCAATCACATAACGACAGATGACGGTGTCGTATTGGCCGTAAAATTTTGGCTCCAGCTCATTTAAATTTTGCTGATGAAAGTGAATTGCACGCTTGGCCGAGCCTTTCAAAAGGTCCTTGGCCTGCTTTAGGCGAAGATCAGAGTAATCGAGAGCATCGATGTGCTTAACTTTGAAATGTTCGGCAATATATCGCGATAACACTCCTGTACCACAACCGGCATCCATCACAACTTCGTTGGGAGCAAAGCTAAAGTTGCGAAATTCTGCCTCTATAGAGTAATTGCCACCGTAGGCCTGCTCCTCAAGGCGTGCTGCCTCGATGGCGGCTTCCATGCTATAGATGCCCATTATTCCTCCCACGATACGAGATATAGTGGACATCCTAATCGGCGCAGTGCTAGAAAAGTTAATGAGCTTAATTACTATAAATTCTCTTTAGAATGGAGGAGAGATTCAATGAAAGTTCTTTATTTCCACGGTGCTCCTTTTTTTAACTCGAACCCTGAGAAAAACATTCTTGTTAGGCACTTCCAGGCCGCGGGATTCGAGCTCAAGCTTTGGAATGAATCATCAACTCTCATACTTCGTGAAAATGCCTTTCAGACATATCTGGACAGTGCTGAGCGGTTCCTGTTGGAGAACTACACAGGGGAGCCTCTCGTTTTAGTGGGGCATTCTTTTGGTTCCCATCCAGTCTGTCATTTGGTGCAGAAGCATTCTGCAAAATTGTCCAAGGTATTTTTTATTACGCCGAATCTCGATTTGGCGGCAGCCGATATCGGTATGTTCACTGTCGCCATGAACGATTTTATGAAACATGCTGATGATCGCTGGCTCGGGCTGCAAGAGGTGCTGAAGAATTACAGCGGCAATTTTGATCAAAATAATGAGGCGGGTTTTGGATTCCTCGCTCAGAATCCACGCTTCTTTGACTGTTTCTGGTTGAATAAAGAAAGAATGGCAGCGTTTCTTCCATTCTATGCAGAACCAGGCTGCGGAATGGATGTTGTTTCTTTTCTGGGTGTACGGCAAACCATGGTGGAGACAACTTTTCGCAATTCTCAGATTCCTGCTGTGGCCATTTTTGGCAAGCACGACGTGGTCATTACGCAAGACAAGCAGTTGCCCCCAATCCAGCAGCGCTTTGCTAACCTTGAAGTTCATGAGTTGGAAAACTCGGCCCACTATCCGCATATTGAAGAAACAGATAAATTCTTGGAAATTTTAGCTCGTGTAAATTTCGTCAATAAGAAGGCCCACCAAGAGGTGGGCCTTCATGCATAATTTCTGGTAGGCCCACAAGGACTTGAACCTTGGACCACCCGGTTATGAGCCGGGAGCTCTAACCAACTGAGCTATAGGCCCATATTGAAAATCGCTTAACGCGCTTTTATAACTTTACAAAGAAAATTTTGCAATCAAAAATCAATTCATTGCAGCACGTAAGGCCAAAAAAACGAGGAATACCATGTCCGCGGTCCCTTTTACCAAATACGAGAGCACTGGAAATGATTTTATTGTCATCGACAACAGAAAAGGCATAATCAGTCAGGCGCTGCAAAGCAATCGAGCATTGTGGGCACGGGCCTGTCACCGGCGCTATGGCATCGGCGCAGATGGGGTTTTATTTTTACACAAAAAACCCAAATTTAATTTTGAGATGATCTATCTGAACGCCGACGGGGCCCAGGTGGAAATGTGCGGTAATGGCGCGCGCGCGCTGGCCCATTTTGCCGCGAGTTTGAAGCTTAACCGAGGCAAAAACTCCATGCAATTTTTCTCTTCCGGAGTTGAATACCAGGTCAAATTGAATCAAGGCCCAAAAAAAACTTGGCCCTCAATCGCCTTTCCACGACCTAATTCCGTGGATGCGATTAGTCTCAAGTCATTTGGTTATTCTGGCCCTCATCTTTATTTAAATACCGGGGTACCCCATACGGTATTTGTCTTGGCAACTTTGGCGGAGCTCAAAAATTTAGACATCGTAAAGGCCGCTTTGCCAATTCGTCACTCGATGCTCTTTCCTCGTGGTACGAACGTCAACTTCATGGCGATAGAAGGCCCTAAAATTCATCTTCGTACATTTGAGCGCGGAGTGGAAGATGAAACATATTCCTGCGGTACTGGTGCTGTCGCTGCCGCATGCTTCTATCGTATGCTTTTGGCGACCGTTTCGCGTGTTACTCTTATGACGAAAGGTGGACCACTTTTGGTGACTTTCTCGCGTGAAATTCCTTGGCTTTCAGGGCCAACTCGGGCCGTCTTTAAGGGCATGCTTTCCTTAACTCAACTTTCAGAATAAACTAAACGTCATGAAACTTTTCTCATTGCTCTCTCTCATCGCTTGTTGCCTGCCCAACATTCTGCTGGCGGGCATCCAACTCGATATCTCTGTCATCAGCAAGCGCGGAATTGATGAGAAGTTGGTGCTGGTGAGTGAAGTTCACTCCAGTGAAATTTTAATTTCAGATGAGTGGGCGCGGATAGATATGATCGATGGCCCGACGCTCTTTGTCCGCGTCAATCATGAAGCCAGTTCCTTAATATACGGACCGTCCGACCTGCTGAAAATTGAAGGTCTATACTCGCTGAGAAATGGCGTTGCTCGCCAGCGCATTTCACCCACCGACATTGTGGTTAAATTGGGCGAAGAACGACAGGTCGTGATCAAACCTACCACCGATCAGCAGCTGGAAATTATCTTTGCCCCCAAAATGGTTCCCTAACTTATGAATAAATCTTCCCATTATCTATGTGTGTTTTGTGGCTCCTCAGTCGGGCAGCATCCTCGTTTTCGGCAAGTGGCCGAAGAGCTTGGCAGCAAGCTGGCAAAAAAGAATCTTGGTCTTGTCTACGGCGGTGCCGGCATAGGCCTGATGGGTGCCGTGGCCGACGCAGTCCTTGAGCATGGGGGTGAGGCAATCGGCGTGATGCCCCAGGCGTTGGTCAATCTTGAGGTGGCGCACGAGAACTTATCCCAATTTTTTATCGTCAAGAGCATGCATGAGCGCAAGCAGAAACTCTATGATTTGTCCCACGCGTTTGTGGCCTTGCCCGGAGGCCCGGGAACAATGGATGAATGGTTTGAGATCTTGACCTGGGCCCAGCTGCGCCATCATAACAAACCCATTTATATTTTAAATGTTGAAATAGATGGTGCCGGATATTTTGCCCCCCTGATCGCCCAGTTGGAAAATATCGTCAAATACGGTTTTATGCGTGCCGAACATGCCAAACTTTTTTCTGTCGTGACCTCGGTGGACCAGCTTTTAGAGGCCATGATTCACTTGCAAAAATAAAAGGAAGATGCCGTGCCCTTGTATCAATTTGAAAAGATCAACCCTTCTATTCCTGCCTCCTGCTTTGTCGCACCTGGCGCCCATATCATCGGAAAAGTTTTTCTGGGCGAAAATGTCAATGTTTGGTTTAACTGTATTTTGCGAGGTGATGAAAACGAAATTCACATAGGTGAGAATACCAATGTGCAAGATCTCTCCATGCTTCACAATACGAAATGGAATGCCCTACTCATTGGAAAAAATGTGACCATAGGACATCATGTGGTCCTGCACGGTTGTACGGTTCAAGATCATTGTCTGATTGGGATGGGCGCGATTGTCCTCGATGGTGCTGTCATTGGTGAGGGAAGTGTTGTGGCGGCCGGTTCCGTTGTCCCCCCTGGCAAGACCTATCCCCCGAAATCACTCATTATGGGTTCACCTGCTAAATTTCTGCGGGAGCTTACGGCTGATGAGATTGCTAAATACAACAACCACTATAAAGGCTATCTGATAAACAAGGATCAATATCGTGATCCGGATATTTATCGCCCTCTCTAATTGAAATCGTTCTGAAAATATTTAAATCGCATGTCCTCAATCAAGTGATGAATACGTCCGAAGTCGGGAAGCTTGGAGCGCGACTCTATCCGAACATGGATCTCCTGGCGTTCAGGCATGATTAAAAATTCAGCATCGTCGTAAATATCGAGAACATAAAGTGACGTTTTATATTCGGCCGTAATGTAAGTGGGATTGAGTTGTATAATTCTGGCCTTGGGATTCTTTAAGATAATTTTATTGAGTTTTTCGTGGGCAACATTGGCCGGCTCTGTATACTTGATCGGTTCCACATACCATTTATCCAGGGAACTATTAAAGCTTGATTTACACGTGTAACTTTTGTCATCACAGGGAAATAGGGAGGCGTGAAAAAATCCCTTATGATGGGCCTTCTCATCATTGCAGCCACTTAATGTGAGCAAGAGACAGAAATAAACAAAGAGTTTTTTCATCGGCAATCCTATTGTTCGAAGACGTTGAACTTATTTTCATCCATAAAGTTGAACATTTCAAATTTTTCCGAACCATCACATAGGCGACATAAATGATCGGTTGGAAAAGACCTTAAATATGCCAAAAAAAGATGCCGATTAGACGAAGACTGGTATGAATAAAGGCCTTAGAATTAATCTATTCTTCGTATTGTTAGTCCTGTGCCTCTCCGTGCAGGGCCAAGAGGATTTTGTGGTCGACTCAGCTAACTCACGTACCGTCCCTAAGTATCTTGGCAAAATTAAATTAAAAAAAGGTGAGGTCTTTCGCGTGGATGAAGAGGGTAACCGCCAGGCGCTTGAAGGCGGTGGTAAAGTCTTGACCGGTGATACGATCGAAACCGGGGCGCTGTCTTTTGTGAGCGTGGAAATTATTGATGATAGCCTCATTTCCTTGGGCCCAAACTCGCAGTTTCAATTTGAAGAATCGGTTTTTAAAGAGAAAAAAGATCGCAAGATGATTTATCGTTTTGTGAAAGGGCAGATGCGCGCCCAGATTCCCATTAAGGCCAGACCGGGTGATCTTCAGTTTCGTTCCAAAAGCACCACCCTGGGAATCGAAGGCACGATTTTCTTGGCCAACTCCTTCGCCAATCCTGATGGTGCTGATGTTTTTGAGTGCGCCGTTTTAGAAGGCAAAGTCGCCGCCAAGTCAGTAGGAATTGCCACCGTCCAGACTGTTTTACCGGGGCAGCACTTCGTCTATATGAAAAAAGGTGAGACGATTGATCAAGGCATGAAGATATTACCAGAGGATGTTTCGCAGGAAATGATTTCCCGTGAAGCCGATGTCAGCCGAGACCTGCTACCTCTGCTGGATCAGTATGCACTTACTTATGTCAATGAAACTTCAGGTCGGATTCCTGCCTCCGTCAACGGAGCGCAAGCGCCAATCAATGCAGGGCCTCTGGGAACTAAGCAAATTCCCAAGCAGACTTGGCGTGATTCTCTCAAAGGACTCAACGATATTTTAGATGATTATAACTCTATCGATGATGGAATGCCTGTCAGGCATTAAAATAAACAACATGCGTAACCTGATCAAGTTTTTTTTACTCGTGACAATACAAAGCTGTGTCGTTGTAAGTGTTTTTTCCCAAGAAAAAGTGTCGTGGCTGACCCCTAAGACCCAGGATTTTCGTAAGCGGATTGATTTTTGGAAACGCATCTATTCTGAAATTCCTTCCTCAGAAGGGATACTTCATGACCCCAACGATCTGTCTGTGGTGTATGAAAGGATAAATATCGAAGGAATGACTCATCGACAGATACAAAAAAAAATGCGCGAGCGAAAAGAATATATTCGTCGCGTGTTAAACCAATTCGCAAAAACCGGGCGCGAAGGAATGAGCGATGAAGATTTTCAGCTCGTGCAAGGGATCGCCAATCGTTCCGCCGGTGAACTGCAGGCCATGGGCCAGGAAGTTCGTTGGCAACAAGGCCTCTCCGACAGGTTTAAAGAGGGAGTTCAACGTTCATATCTGTATCTAGATAAGATTCGCGAGATCTTCAAAGAGGAAGATGTACCCACAGAATTGGCCTTTCTTCCCCACGTAGAAAGCTCCTTCAATTATCGCGCCTATTCCAAGGTCGGTGCTGCTGGAATTTGGCAGTTCATGCGCTCAACCGCCCGCTTGTTTGGCTTGAAGGCAAACTACATCTTGGATGAACGTCTCGATCCCATTAAGGCCGCCCGTTCAGCCGCCCGCCTCCTGCGAAATGATTATGTTCGGACCGGGAGCTGGCCTCTGGCGATTACCTCATACAACCATGGAGTTCATGGCATCGTAAGGGCCGTCAACAATATGGGCAATGATGATATCGAGGATATGGTAAAAAACTACAACGGCCGGCGTTTTGGGTTTGCTTCCCAAAATTTCTTTGCCTGTTTTATCGCTGCGTACGAGTTGGCTTCAGAACCTAATAAATATTTTGGGGATTTTGAAAAGGCTGCCCCGATCCAATTTTTTGAGATTAATCTGCAAAAATCATTGCGCATCAAAACCATTCTGGACCTGCTCAAGCTCGATGAGGAAACATTCCTATACTACAATCGCGCCATTCGTCCCATGGCCTCGCGTTACAATTACAATATTCCCGCCAACTATCAGCTCAAATTGCCGATGGAACTTTATCAGGGGCGAAATGAATTTCTGTCCCGTTTGGAAATTAAGTCTGAGGAGAGTCCGCAAATTTCGACTGACAGCTTTCATATTGTAGACCATGGCGACAGTCTTTTTACCATCTCACGTTTTTATCATATTCCCATCGATCGCCTGATTGAAGCTAATGGGCTTCTCAATCCTTCATCCATCCACAGAGGGCAGAAAATTCTTCTTCCAACTCATGAGGGGATTCTCGCCAAGGCGGCCAAGAAGGTGCAGCCAGTTGCTCGGGTGAATGTCGTTGTCCCTCGTGAAGTGGTCACCGAGGTTGTCAGTGAAGAAGTGGCAACTATTTTCCCCCAAACTTTCGATTTCTACCAACCACTTCCGCCTCTGCCGGCCTTTCTGGATTTAGATCTCATCCTGGAAGAGAACGTGGAGCGCACGCAGCTTGTGATGCTCGCGCAGAATGATGTGGAAGTGCTACCCGATGACATTACGAAGAACTACGATTTCGATCTGGTCAAAATTTCCCATAATGTTTATCAGATCACAATTGAGATTGATGAGACCCTGGGCCATTACGCTGATTGGATGGGCGGTGGTTTGAGCAAGATTCGTGCCCTCAACGGTCGCAAGGTCATACGCGGTCTCACATTTGGGCAAAAAATCGAACTCCCGATAACCGACGAGATGGTGGGAGATTTTAATGCAAAACGTTTTCAATATCATCAGTCCATCGAGGAGGACTTCTATCAGAATTATACAGTCTCCGGTGTTCAGACGTACAAGGTTGCCAGTGGTAATTCGATAGAGTCAATTTCTCGAGAACAAGAAATTCCCTTATGGTTGATCCGAAAATACAGGCCTGACAAGCAAGATCTAAATCTGTTTAAAGGGCAAGAGATCGAATTGCCGCTTATTCAGCCGAAAGGTTGAGAGCAGCTTCAACTGTTCTGATAACAGCTGGGATATCAAAAGGCTTGGCCAGGGCCGAGACGGCACCAAAACTCGTCGCAGCCTCCAGCAGAACCTGTTTTACGATACCGTCTCCTTCACCTCCGCCAGTGAATACGATAACGGGAATTTTCTTATTGAGTGCCCGAATCCGTCGAGTGAGATCAATGCCATTCATTTTAGGAAGTAATATGTCCGTCATCACGAGATTCGGCATCTTTTCCTGAGTGAATAGTAGCCCTTCCTCGGCCGTTCCTACATGGAAGCATTGGCATTCATGGCCGAAGTGATCTTCCAGAATTTCTGTAAGGGCTTCGCGAATAGACATCTCATCATCAATAATCAGTATGGTGTATTTCATATGGCAAAATTATAGCAAACAGCAGGAAGAGATCAAAGGTTAACACCTGAAAAGCACGAGAAAGAATCCTTACGCGCGGCGGGCCATAAATTGAAAATAATTTGATTAAGTCCGTCAAATATGATTTAAGCACCTCAGCATTTTTTCCCGCACGCTTTATTTAGGAGAGTCACCTATGAAACTGGCTTATTCATTATTGATGATGGTTGCAGCTGCTCTTATCGTCTTCCCTGTTGCGAAGGCAGATGAGCTGACTATTCTCTCTGTATGGCAGTCCGAAAGTGCCCCAGAAGGACTTGAAAATATGGTGGTTGTACGCGACCAGGCCAATGAGTATGCGGGTGACCATTTAGTTTTTTTTGGTAAAAAAAGCGGTGCGCTAAAAGTTCGCCACTTCCATCTCCCTATGCTCAATCTCTATCTCAATACAAATTCTCGTTTTGAAGCCTTTGACGAGTATCAATTTATTCAAGGCGTTGTATTGCGCGCCCAGAAATATATGAAACTAAAATTCTTCAAAGAAAATGATGTCGTGGAGTACGAGGCTGATTATTGCCGTAACTCCACCAAAGAATTGGGTGAGTATGCCGAGAGGGCCCTCGACGTTCTCAAGCTGAGAATAAGTGAGTTGGAACATCTCCAGGCCTATTCAACGATGTCCCAGTTCAAACGAGCTCTCTTTCGTCTCAAAGATAAAATGGGAATGGTGTTGCAGGACGATACTAATTATGGACTACCTATCCACGCTCTTCAGAGTGAGCAGGAGTGGAGCTACTGGATGCCCTTTGAAAAATATCGAAAAACGTACATTAACGACAACGGCTCGGACATTTTATCACAAGATTTTCGACAGGCCTCCGTGTGGACGAACGAGCGCGATATTCCGAGAAAAGGGAAAGGGGTTTATTCCTTTTACCGCGAGGGCTCCAGGACCTTCACGCGGCAAATTTATAAAGAAGGAGCATCACGCTTCGTTAACTATGAAGTGGTCAATGTCCGCTTTATTAAGTGCAAAGAGCAGTACGAGAAAGTCCAGGAATGGATTTGGGTGCTGACTGACGGCTCAGTTTTCAGCTACGCACCTGCCATCGATTGTGACTAGACCGGAGAGATTTCGATCTTCTTGTAGTGACCATTACCGAGTGAAGTCGTTTTGACTTGCTTATCATTGCCAAGAGTTTGATGAATAATGCGACGATCCCGAGGTCCCATGGCATTTAAAACCACAGGTCGTTTCTTGTCCAATACCTTCTGCTTCATTCGCAGCGCGAGTTCCTCTAAGCGTTTATCACTTGGGCCTTCTCTGCGCGGAGCATGTCCATTACCGTTGCCGCGGAATTCGCGCTGATCGTTTTGTGCTTGAGCGCGAACATTTGACTGCCCATTGCAGGTAAAATCAATCCGAAAGTCCTTGTGGATATGGGCCTTTTTTATAAAGTATTTTCGGGTTAAAAATTCTAAGGCCTCCAGGAGATCAAAGCGGTTTTGCGTGAGCAATTCCTCATCGGTTCCTACTAAATCCACGACCAGCTGATCTTTTTTGTAGGTGATACTATGTGACAGCTCTAAGCTGGCCAGCTCCAACACTTTATCCAAGAAAGTTTGGGCCATGACTTCATAATTGGGGCTATAGCTAAACTTATACTTATTTTCTCTTTTTCCAAAAAGGCCAAAAAAAGCGCGTTTACCTTTTTCAAGAATCTCATGGGATACCAAATCTTTACTTTCGAGACCCATTTTCGTCATGGCCTCTTTCAAGGCGGCATCAAAATTTGAAGAGGTAATAATAACTTCATTGCATTGGCTTTCCTGATTGGGCGTGAAAGCAGGTTTTTTAGGGATGATTCCAGATGGACCAACGGGTTTCACAGCGATCTCCTTCGGTTTAGTGAACGCCGGGCCTTTAGCGTTAATTAATTGGGGGGCGGATGTGACAGGTTGTGGACGACTGGAGACGGGAGGTCTTTTGTTTCGATCCCTTCCATTGTCTCGCATCGGAGGCCTTTGGCGATCGCGACGAAAATCATCATTATCCTGCTCAAACTCGCGTTCGCGCAGTCTAGGGCGTGACCCTATATTGCGAACGATGTCACTTTCTTCGACATGCTGAACCGGGATTTTGGCCTTAATGAATTCCTCAATTGGCCCGAGGAATTCGGTGTCATTATATCCACATAAACTAATAGCTCGACCATCTTTACCTGCACGTCCAGTGCGACCAATCCTATGCACGTAGTTGGAAGCATCCTGTGGCAAATCATAGTTAATAACGAGACTGACATCGACGATATCGAGGCCTCTCGCCGCCACATCGGTGCAGATTAGAAGATTTATTTTTTTGGCGCGGAAATCGGCCATTAGTTTTGTGCGTTTCGATTGGTCGAGGTCGCCGGAAATGGCCCTGACCCTGAAATTTAAACCAAGCTCCGGTCGTTTTTGGCTCAGCATCTCAAGCCACGAGGCGACCACGTGAGTTTCTGATTTGGTATTACAAAAAATCATTCCGTACGTTTCGGGATATTTTTTTAAGATTCCCACCAGCACGGACATCTTCTCACCATCACCGACGTGAATGAGTGACTGGTTGATTTGATCGACAACAATATTATCTTTAGAAAGATTAATCTCGATGGGTTTTGCACCAAAATTATAGGCGGTGTGAAGTACATCGAAGTTATTCGTGGCCGAGAACATGAGAATCTGCCGTTCACGTGGCAGCTTGCTTAAGATAAAACTAATGTCATCCTTAAAACCCATATCGAAAAGGCGATCAGCTTCGTCAAAGATAATTCCCACCACATTATTGAATTTCAGAACTCTTTGCTTGTAGAGATCGATGAGCCTACCAGGCGTGGCCACGAGAAAATGCACGCCATTTTTTGTTTCGTCCTTCTGCTTCTGTGTGTCCTCACCACCAATGATCAGGGCCACACGAATACCTAACTTCTCGCCAAATTTTTTTATCACCGAGCAGGTTTGGTGGGCCAGCTCGCGGGTCGGCGACATCACAAGATAGAGTGCCGATTCCGGCTCAGGATTTTTATTGGTCGTGAGAATATGTTGGAGCAGCGGAATCGCAAATGCAGCCGTCTTACCACTCCCTGTCTCCGCCATGGCAAAGAGATCATGCCCTTCGAGCACGTGCTGGAAAGACAGCACCTGAATTTGTGTGGGCACAAGAAAGTTATTGCCCGTAAGAATATTCATTAAGTCTGGTTGGAGATTAAAATCCTGAAAAGTTTTTTCGGTCATAGGCTAACAACGCATGGTATAACATATCGATTTTTCACAAGACTTGAATCTATATACCCAACCAATTTGTGTCAAGAAATAGTCCAAGACTTTGTGGCCCATTAATGAGGCACTTTTGGCCTTAATCCGCGTCTTAAAGCGTTGCCAAAATGCTTAATTACGGGGACTTAGATGGATCGCACTTCTCCCGAACATTTTATCTTAAAATATCCGAAGAGGGAGAGACGACTCTGCGGAGACGTGTGTCCTGATTAAGAGTGGTTAAATATGGGCATTGCTCAGCTCTTGAAGATTATCGGCCCGGTGAAGCTAATTTTATTGGCCCTGTTTGTGATTTTGCCTTGTATCGAGCTGCTTGATGGACGGTTTGGGCTTGAAGATATTTTCTCCGTCGTCGTGCTTTTTCTGCTTATCAACGATCTGATCCACGATATTCGAAAAGTCTTTGTTCCCAAGGTAAATTTGAATGTTCAGAGCGACACCAGTGATTTTTGGGACAACATTCGAAGCGCGACATTTTTAAAGGCCGGTCCACTTTCAGATTTCTTTTATCTGCGCAAGGGAGGGTTTCGCATCCGCGAAGTTCTTAATCAGGATGCAACTGGGCGGCCGTTGCTCAGTTCATCAGTTGAAAGTCAGTTGCAATTCTCTCATCCACCCCGTCCGCAAATTCACTCGATTGCGATCAAAAGGGATCGGAGCTTAAAGCAGAGAATGAACATGGTCTTTGCGGCAATGTGTAGTATTCCTTGGATTATGGATTGGTTTATTCTCGGACAGGACGTGCAAAATAAGATCTTTTTGTTATGCATGATGGCCTGGTCCATGGCGATTCTTGGCGTGAGCCTGCGAGAGTATCGATTTAAAAAACTGAAGTTGGTCTACTACAATTTAGCATTCTGGACTTTTATCGTATCCGCGCTTGCATGGTCTTCTTAAAATCTAATCTTGAATCGCACCCATAACCACGAATTTGTACTTCAGATAACCGGCCTGGGCCGAGGTGTGCAGTAACTTTTTGATGTAATTATATTTGATTGTCCGATCAATCATCAAGTTGACGACTCCCGTAAATTTTTGAGCTTGCGGGCTGGCCTTCTCTAATCTGTTAACCATATTTTTCTTCTTCATCAGCTCATTATAGAGTGGGATAATTCTTCTCTTGTCCTGATCATAGATGCTGATATTGGCAGATTTATTAATATCGTAGATGACCTTATCATCGACCCAGATCGTGGTGGGAGAGACCTGTACGCTAACACCCGTGGTATTTAAGTTTGATGACTCCGATTTGGGCAGGGTGATTCCAGGAGGGACATTGATTGTAACGCCGGAGCTGTTATAACTTTTAAGCAGAAATACCAGGAGAATGACAATGACGTCGAGTAGGGAAGTGATGTCAAGGTCAACAATCGCGATGCGATGTTTGTATCCTCTTTTGCGAATGGAGCGAGCATTTCTCATAAGATTAAACTAGCTTTGAATGTTTCCAAAAATTATTTCTGCAAAAAGTGCCTTAAGCCGTTTTTCTTGACCCGTTTTGTCTTTTACATAAAACTCGGGATCTGTTTTTCGAAGGAGTCTGATCTCATCCATAATTTGTACCAGTGTTTCATAAGGAAGATCGATCTCGGGTTCAAGGATGGCCATGGTTTCCTTGGGGTATTTTTTCTTGAGGGCGAGCAAGCTGTCATGAAGCGTGCTGAGGTCATAATCTTTAGGATTCAGCTTGCGGATATTTTTAAGCAGGGTCATGGGCAGCCCGGTTAGAATTTGGATCTCTGTTTCAGTCACGCGGATGGTGAGCGCTAGCGGCTTCTCTTTATTTTCCGGTTGCGTGTTCTCAGAAAAAAAAGGCACGTCGCTGGGAATCTCAAAAATCTTGATAAAACTTGCAGACATCAATAAAAAGAAAATAAAGATAAACACGCTGTCCATGATTGGGACAAGATCGGGGCGTGGTAATTTGCCGCGCATAAGCGCGCGGCGACTTGGTTTTTTATACATGTTCTACTTTACATCCTTTTTTGTACCCAGCAGATCCATCAGCTTTACAGAAAATTCGTCAATCTCATTGATAATCTTCTCGGCTTTCGAAGTTAAAAAACCATGAATCATCATGATAGAGATGGCTGACAGCAGGCCTAAAAAAGTCGTGTTCATGGCAACCGCAATACCATTGGCCAGGAGTTCCGCTTTCTGTGCAGGGTCTGCCGCAGAAACCGCTGCAAATGATGACATGAGGCCTTGAATAGTTCCCAAGAGTCCGAACAGGGTGGATACCTGGGCCAGCAAATTGAGATAGCTCATGCGCGTTTCAATTTTTGGTATGACTTCCAACGCTGTAGCGTCGATGGCATTTTGAATTTGTTCTGTCGTCTGATTGGCCCGCTTCAGTCCACTCTTTAACACCCGCGGCAGAAGCGCATCTGTTCCGCTGCAAACTCGAATAGCGCCTTGGACATCGTTGGAGAGCACATGTCGTTGAATTTCATTCATGAACGAGCTGCCATCAACATCATATTTGAAACTTAACTTGGACAAGCGCTCAAGGGCGATAGCAATTCCGATGGCCCACAGAAACAAGATGACCCACATGAAGATGCCACCAGCAATCATAAAGTGGGCAATAGTACC
Organism: Bdellovibrionales bacterium GWA2_49_15; assembly: GCA_001769855.1. Classification (GTDB taxonomy): domain Bacteria; phylum Bdellovibrionota; class Bacteriovoracia; order Bacteriovoracales; family Bacteriovoracaceae; genus GWA2-49-15. Next base: position 66,828 of record MEPP01000023.1, read on the forward strand.
AAATAAACTTGTGATTAATGACCCTTCCATGTGTATTGGTCTCCTGCAAATGTGATGGAACTTGATTTTATTCTAAATTATTTTAAGAACTTACAGGAAAAATCTTTTTACACAGGCAAGGAGTATCAAAGAATGTAAAACAGGGGATTAAAATACTCAGGAAAAAATACTGGCCTCAATACCTTCGATCAAAATGTGGATAATCTTGATGTGAACTTCCTGGATGCGGTCTGACCACTTTTTTCCTTTCACAATGATGGGAATATCCACCAGGTTTTTGAGCTGGCCTCCGTCTTTACCCAGGAGGCCGACAACTGACATTTGCTTTTGCTTGGCCATCTGAACAGCGTTGACAATATTCTTGGACTGGCCGGAGGTTGAAATCGCCAGCAAGATGTCGCCAGGAGCGCCCCAGGCCTCAATATATTTCGCAAAAACCTGATCCCCACCAAAATCGTTGGTGACACAGGACATATGAGCAGGATCATTAATCGCCATGGCCTTGAGGGCCCGCCGATTTTCACGAAAACGACCAGTCAATTCTTCTGCAAAGTGTGTTGCGTCACAAAGAGAGCCGCCATTCCCACAGCTGAAAATGGCATTGCCTTTTTTAAGTGCATCAGACATTTGGATTGTGGCCGCTTTAATGCTGGCAATATTCGCCGGTTCGCCGGCAAACTCGTCGAATACCTTTTTGGTTTCCGAAAAAGAACTGAGAATCAAAGTATCAAGATTTGGCATGGACCGAATTAGACCAACTCTTCGAGAGTCTTTTTGATTTCTTCTTTAGGTTGAACGCCGACCAAAGTTTTGGCGGCTTTGCCGTCTTTAAAGAAAATCATTGTAGGGATACCGCGAATGCCAAACTTAGTAGCGATATCGCCATTTTCGTCCACATTTAGTTTAACGATGGTTGCCTTGGCACCAACTTCTTTGGCAACTTCATCCAATACTGGTCCCAAAGCACGACAAGGACCGCACCATTCGGCCCAGAAGTCCACGAGTACTGGCACTTTTGAATTGATAACCATGGAATCGAAACTTGCTTGATCAACCTTATTGACGAGACCCATTTTTTCTCTCCTTAGAATAAGCGCACAAAGTTGCCGGACATATTTTTTATTACATTAAACTTGTCCTGTATAGGATTGTTATCACCCATTTAATTTGCGTTACGCAAAAATTTCCTCTTTGGTTTAATGGGAAAGTATCATTAGAATGGATATAAGCAGTTAATATTTTATGAAAAATCAAAAATACCTTTTGGGTAATGCTCTTCGAGTGGCCCGTCTTTCGCGGTTAATAGCTAAGGCCATTGATCTTTTTATTGTACTAATTTTGTCTGTATTTTTTTTCCCGTTTGGAATTTTATTTGCAGTTTTTTATCTCATTATTTGCGACTCTCTGCAGGGCGGGCAATCCGTAGGAAAAAAAATAATTGGTTTCAAAGTTATTTCCCTGCAAGATGGCACCACCTGCTCCGTGCGACAGTCCTTCATTCGCAATCTCCCTCTCACAATTCCTGTTTTTATGGCGATCATTCCTTTTTGGGGTTGGATTATCGCAATCGCCATCGGTATTCCTTTAACGTTGCTGGAAGTCTACCTCTTGTACAAGTTAGATTCGGGCCATCGGCTTGGCGATGTCATGGCCGACACAACCGTGATTGCCAATGACGGTCAGAAGCTGGCATTGAAAACTAAAAAAGACAGTTGGTTTGATCATCAACGACAAAATATCTAAGGTCCCAGAACTATTTTGCCATCATAAACATTATCTTCTGCATAAAGAATTTCAAAGGACTTGTCTTGTGTTGGGGCGGTGCTAAGGCTTGCAGGTTCAAGATTTCTTAGTAAGTTTATGGCGTGGGGAAACCAGTGTGGATTTTCGGCCTTCGATATCCACTGATGGGTGCTGCCGTATTTATTTAGCTCGGTTGCAACTTCCACTTGGTTTTCCAGGGTCGCTCCGTAATGGAGAGAGCGAGTCCCGTGTCGATGGTGCAAGAGGATCATGATGCTTATAAGGGAGACGAACATGATCGCTCCATGAATATAAAACAGTTTTCTTATCCAAGTCCGGTTCCATAATGCATTTAAAGCAATATTAAGAAGGACAAAATACAAAAACCAGGCGGAGTTATAGTAATGGGGATCGGAACGTAAATTTTTTAAAAAACTGAGAGAAATAAAGGCCACGAACCATGTGAGGCACACAAAGGCAAGGTGATCTTCAAAGTCAAACTGGGCCTTTATTTTAACTTTTTGGTAGCAAGCTTTAAACGACCTAAAGATGCCATAAATCGGGAGAAGAATAATCCATCCGGTAAGAGATAAGAAAAAATCCGGAATGGGGGCCAGCCATCTTTTCCCAAGGAAGTAATAAAAACCATGCAAAGAAAAAAACTGACCGCCATAGAAAGGAAAAAAGAATGATCGAACTGATCCGGTAAAATGAGATGAGGAGGAGAGTTCTGGAAGTGTGATCAGGTAATACACGTAATCTTTCATAAAAAAAGAGACGCATAGGGCGAGTAACAAAATCTTTTTCCAGTTCTGGCACAAGAACTGTCTGTTAAAAACAATGAGATGAATGGTGACTGCCGCAATAAACGGTAGCGACATAAGATGAACCTGAAAGGCTGCGGCAAGGCAAAACACCGTAATCGAAAGCCAGCCAAAATGACGGGTTTTAAAGAAGTAAAAATAGGCGACAAATCCCCAAAGGGTGAGCGTAATATTGAGGCAATTATCCCAGAGACTTCGACCATAAAACCACAGGAAAGGACTGACAAAGATGAGCACAGCGGTGTGAAAGTTCCAACGGGGGAGCAGACGAAAAAAATAATAGATGCCCAGGGCATTGGCAAAAAAAACTAATAAAGTTTTGAGGAAGGCCAGAACATAGATATTGTGAGTCACAAAGAGCAAGGCCCGGTAAAACCATATGGGCACGGGACCATACTGAAGACCTTTCGTGCCCATTAATCCCAAAGTGAAAAAATCACCCTGCTCGTTGGCCTTGAGGGCAATATTCAGAAGTAATGGCTCGTCATTGATAAAGGGAGTATCACCGATCCACAAGAGCGAACAAATCATGCCAAGCGCTAAATAAAGGAGTTGAAACTGAAATGTTGAGATAGACACATTTGAGGGTTTTTGCGAGACTTCCACCGGCCCATCTATCCTTTACAAATTGTATTTGAGGTCACATGAAACTCAGTATTGTTATACCAATCTATAACGAAAGTGCCACGCTTTGTCAGCTAGTTGATAAGGTCTGCGACGCCGCAGTTAAAATTGCGTCTAAAATTGACACTTTTGAAATCGTAATGGTCGATGATTGTTCCGACGATGGAAGTCGGGCGTTACTGCAGGAGCACTTTTCTAATCGCCCAAATTTTAAAGTCCTTTTTCAGAAATTTAATCAAGGAAAAGGCGCAGCCCTGTGTGCCGGGATAGCCAAGACCGATGGAGATATCGTCTTAATCCAGGATGCTGATTTGGAATACGATCCGTCAGATTACCCGGTCCTTCTCGGGCCTATTTTAAGCAAGAGGGCCGATGTGGTTTACGGATCGAGATTTAAAGGTGATATCTCGCGCGTTCTCTACTATTACCATTATCTCGGCAATCAATTTTTAACCTTAATGTCCAATATCTTTACCAATCTTAATCTCTCCGACATGGAAACCTGTTACAAAGTGTTTCGAGGCCCCATCATTCGGCAAATGATCATTACCTCCAAGCGTTTTGGAGTAGAGCCTGAGATGACCGCAAAAATCGCTAAGATCAAAGGGATTCGAATCTATGAAGTCCCTATCTCTTACTTCGGCCGTACGTATGATGAGGGAAAGAAAATTGGTTGGAAAGATGGTGTATCTGCTATTTGGAGCATTCTTAAATATAATGTTTTTACCTCCCTTGAAAATTCGTTCTCGACCATCCCGAAGATTGAAGATGTTTCTAAATGAAAAAGTTATTTATTATCGATATTAGCAATTTTATTTTTCGTGCCTTTTATGCCATCAGACCTCTCTCGGCCCCTGACAAAACACCCGTCAATGCCGTTTATGGTGTGTGGCAGATGCTTTACAAGCTTCTGGACGAATATAAACCGACCCATGTTTTTGTCGCGCGGGATACGAAGCGAAAGACCTTCAGGCAAGATATCTACCCTGAGTACAAGGCGAATCGAACTTCCCCTCCTGAGGAGTTAAAACCTCAGTTCCCGCTGGTTTTTGAGCTCGTCGAGAAAATGCATCTTCCCATGTTTGGTTTGGATAACTATGAGGCCGACGATCTAATTGGATCTGCCGTGACACAGTGGAGAGATTACTTTGATGAGGTGGTCATCGTATCGAGCGACAAAGATCTCATGCAGTTCATTGATGATAAGGTCAAGCAACTGGATACCATGAAAAATCAATTTTATGATCGCAAGGATGTTTTTGAAAAAATGGGAATCTGGCCTGAGCAGGTGGTGGATTATTTATCCCTTGTGGGGGATAGCTCCGATAATATCCCGGGCGTGGCAGGGATCGGTGCCAAGGGTGCCGCAAAGCTGCTGGCGCAGTACAGCTCTCTCGAAAATATTATTGCCAATATTCCCAACCTCCCTTCTGCAAAAGTAAAAAATGCCTTAACCGAACATCTTGATGACGCCATTCTCTCCAAAAAGCTGGTCTCTATCGAAGTTCAGGCCTCCCTCGGCCATCGGCCGGAAGAGACTCAGTACCTGTTTAAATGTGATGATGCGCTCGTGGGATATATGAGGCACTTAGGATTTAACTCGGCCATTGCGAAATTAGAGGAGCTGCAACGGAAGCTGCCCGCAGAAGTTTTGTCGTCATTACCAGCATCACAGTCTCCATCGCCTGAAAATAGCATGACCACTTTGACCGATGAAAATTACTCTGAGTGGGCTGATAAAATTAGCAAGGCCTCGATTCTGTCTTTAGTTTTAACTTTTGATAGTGAAAACATTTTATCACGCGAACTCAAAACCTTGTTTCTTGCCAATGAAGATTTTTCTCTCAATTGCGCCACCGACCCTGAGAGATTCACGCACAGGAACGAGCTTTTTAAACAGTTGGTCTCAAATCCAGAGCAACAAATTATCACCCCTCACGCCAAGCGCATTCATTCGTACGCCGAACGTTTGGGTATTTTAGTGCATGCCCAATTATGGGACGTGGTGCAGATGCATTATCTCCTGCATCCTGAAGAGGGCCATTCGATTGACGCGCTCTGCTCCCGATACATCGGCCGTGACTGGCCCAAAGAGCAGGCCGACGAAAATCAGTTTTTACCCAGTGATCGGCCGTTGGCCCAATTTCTTTTTGAACTTTACAAGGTATTTTCGAAAGATATTTTGCTGCACGAATTGCAGTCGGTTTATCTTGATATCGACGCCAAGCTTTTTCGAGTGCTGGCCTCAATGGAAAATCTTGGAGTTCAAATAAATGTCGAGTATCTGAAAAAATTAGAACTTGAATTTTCCGCAGAGCTCAAGAGTATTGAGGAAGACATACACCAAAGCACCCAGATGGATACCAATCTAAAATCACCCAAACAGGTGGCCCATCTTCTCTTTGAAAAGCTGCAACTTCCCGTGATTAAAAAAAACAAGACAGGACCTTCCACGGATTCAGAGGTTCTCGAAACTCTCGCCGGTCTTGGTCAAAGCCCGATACCCGCTAAAATTTTGCGCTATCGTGAGATTGATAAATTGTGTTCGACCTATATCAGTGTGCTGCCGGGTCTGGTGCATGAAAAATCACAGCGCGTGCATACCAATTTTAGTCAGCATACTGCCGCCACCGGCCGATTATCCTCTCTCCATCCCAACTTACAAAATATTCCCATCCGAACGGTCGATGGCCGTAAAATTCGCAAGGCCTTTGTGGCGGCACCTGGAACGGTCCTGCTCTCTGCGGATTACTCGCAAGTTGAGCTGCGCATCCTCGCCCATTTTTCGCAAGATCCCACCATGATGAAGGCCTTTTTAGGTGGCCTGGACATTCATACCCAAACGGCTTCCGAAATTATGGATGTGCCTCTTGAGAAAGTTGCCAAGAGTGACCGCAATATGGCCAAAACAGTGAATTTCGGATTGATGTACGGTCAATCATCTTTTGGATTAGCGGCAACCCTAAGCATCTCTCGCACTGAGGCCCGTGATTATATTACAAAATATTTTAACCGCTTTGGCCAAGTGAAGGCCTACTTGGATAGTTTGAAAGAATTTGCAGAAGTTCACGGTTATGTGGTGACGTTGCATGGCCGTAAGCGCTTCCTCCCGGAGATCAAATCGACCAATCGCATGATCAAATCCCAGGCGGAGCGCGTGGCGATTAATAGCCCCATTCAAGGAACGGCTGCTGATATTATCAAGTTGGCCATGATTCGCATTGATGATGAGCTCAGATTGCACCACTTAAAAACTCGCATGCTCCTGCAGGTTCACGATGAACTTATCTTTGAAGTGCCCGCATCTGAGCTTGAGCAGGTAAAAAGTCTGGTCAAAAATGCCATGGAAACGGCCGTGACTTTGCGAGTGCCGCTCACCGTGGATCTTGGGGTAGGACTTAACTGGCAGGATCTGGAGTAACCTTTTTTTGTACCGCCAACTTGTAGCCAAATTTGTTCACAATATCTTCTGGTGAAATAATTCCGACTAATCTTTTATCGTTCAGCCGGCTGACGACGGGCAGGCGGCTGATGTTGAATTGATTGAGCTTATGAAAGGCCACTAGAAGTGATTGATCCGGATAGACTTTTATCACTCCCTTGGTGCAGATATCTTCAATAGTGGACTGGCCCTTTTTGCGTTTGGCATAGGCCTGGCCGATATCGGCAATCGAAATAATTCCAATCATGACTCCATCTTTTAATACCGGGAAACCTGAGACAATGGAGTCGCGCACTTTTTCACGCGCCTCTTTGATGGAAAGCTGTGCACTTAAAGTAATCGGTTCCTTGATCATGGCCTCCTCAACAGTGAGGGATTCCAGCAGCTCATTGTCGTCGCGGGTGGGCAGATGAATGCCGTCCTGCTCTGAAATGTTTTCGTAGACGGACCCCTTATGGATACGCGAAGCCAGCGCAAAAGAGAAGATGTTCGAAATCATGAGAGGAATAATGACATTGTAATCACGGGTCAATTCAAAAACCATAATGATGGAGGTGAAGGGAGATCGTGTAACGGCCGCGAAAAAGCTTCCCATTCCGATAATCGCCATCGCTCCCGAGTGTGGTGACAGATCCCCGAATTGTAGCTGGGCCCCGGTGCCCAAGACGCCGCCAAGGGAAGCGCCGAGGAGGAGGATGGGCATAAAGAGTCCGCCACTTATGCCACTACCATAGCAGAGCACTGAAGCTAAAAATTTGAAACCAAACAGAGCGATTAAAACGCGCCAATCGTAGATAAGGGAGAGGAGCAGCTCCTCAATGGACGAATGTCCCATGCCCAGAGCTTTGGGTTCCACAAAAGACAGGCCCGCCATGGCCAAAAAGGTGAGCATGATGAGGCCCAACTTGTGTCCGTGCAAAAAATTTAAACTAAATTTGCGATAAAAGAGGACGGACTTGACCCACAAGACTCCCATGATGGAAGCCGTAATTCCCACGCCGATAAAAAAGAACATTTCGCGATAGTTTCGGATGGCATAATGAATTTCAGGATAAGCGTTGGTGTGACCTTGCAAGGCCTGCGATGTTACGGAGGCCACGACTGCGGCGATGACGATCGATCCAAGCATGCGGGCATTGAGATCGCCGACTACCTCTTCCAGTGTAAAGACCACGGCGGCGATAGGTGTATTAAAGGCAGCGGCAAGGCCGGAGGCCGCACCGATCGCCAACAGGGACTTCACCCGTTTCTTGGACATATGGAAAAAGGTTCCGATATTACTTCCAACCGAAGCTCCGATGGCCACGGTTGGACCTTCTCTTCCGAGAGAAAATCCGGATGACAGCGACAAGATGGAAACAAAAAATTTTGCGATGGAGGAAAAAAACGGTAGCTTGCCGTTAAAGACGGCCAAGGCCACGCGAGCGCCGGGAATGCCGGAGCCGGCGGTAGACGGATATTTGCGGGTTGTGATCCAGCCCGAGATAAAAGTCGCCACCAGTCCGAAGATAAACGCTTTAAGAGTGAAGGCCGTATTTGTGCCAAAATAAATTGTCAGGAGACGAATCGACTTATCTAGCATGACGGCGACAATGGCCGTCACAAAACCAGTCAAAAGGGTGAGAGTGAAGTAGGCCCTCTCCTCGCCCGCTTCCGTTCGAAAAAGTCTTCGAAAGAGGGCAAACTGGGTAAAGTCTTTTGGAAGTTTCAATATTGTGCCTTTATAGCTTCAAGGTTACATGTCAGGGGAATATCATGCAACTGACTAATTTTATAGAGGGAAATTGCCTGGTAAGTCCTGTAGCCCTTAAATATCACGCCGTGTCTTAAAGTTTTATTAATGGCGCGCCCTTGACATTCATTCAGGTGATATTAAATTGCTCCCCACGTTTGTTCACAACGCTATGGTTGCGTTTTAAAAAACCTAATCTTTTTTGAGGAGGATCAATTTATGCAAGTTAGACCGTTACAGGATCGAGTATTAGTCGAGAGAACTGAGGAAGAAAACAAAACGAAGGGTGGAATTATTATTCCAGACAGCAACAAGGAAAAACCAGCTCAAGGGAAAGTTATTTCAGTTGGACCCGGTAAGGTACTTGAAGACGGCAGCTATAAAAAGTTGGACGTGAAGGCCGGAGATAAAATTATTTTTGGCAAATATGCCGGAACAGAAGTGAAAGTGGGTGGAAAAGATTTATTGATTATGCGTGAGGAAGATATTTTTGGTGTTATTCAATAATTAAAATTTAAACAAATTATTATAGGAGAGTAGTTATGGCTAAGGAATTAAAGTATTCGGAAGACGCAAGAACATTGATTTTAAATGGAGTTAATGCCCTTGCAAACGCAGTAAAAGTTACACTTGGTCCTAAGGGCCGCAACGTTGTTATCCAAAAATCTTTTGGCGCACCTCAAGTGACCAAAGACGGTGTTACTGTTGCCAAAGAAATCGAATTGGAAAACAACTTTGAAAATATGGGCGCTCAAATGGTGAAAGAAGTTGCCCAGAAAACCAATGAAGATGCTGGCGACGGAACCACGACGGCCACCGTTCTCGCTCAAGCGATCTATCGCGAAGGAACAAAATTTGTGACTGCCGGGCACAATCCAATGGAACTCAAAAAAGGGATTGACCAAGCTGTTGAGAAAATTGTCGCTGAACTTAAGAAGCAAACCAAGAAAGTAAAAACTTCTGAAGAAATTGCCCAAGTTGGAACTATTTCTTCCAATAACGACAAAGAGATTGGAAAGCTGATCGCTCAGGCCATGGACAAAGTTGGTACCAGCGGCGTTATTACAATTGAAGAAAGCAAAACGGCTGAAACAACTCTTGAAGTTGTTGAAGGGATGCAATTTGACCGTGGATATCTCTCTCCTTATTTCGTAACCAATCCAGAAAAGATGGAAGTTGGGTTTGATACTCCATGGCTTCTTATCACCGATAAGAAACTTTCCAATATGCGAGAGCTTCTACCAATTCTTGAAAAGGTTGTTCAAACTGGTAAACCTCTACTCATCATCGCGGAAGATGTTGAAGGTGAGGCCCTGACAACATTGGTGGTTAACAAGCTTCGTGGAAGTCTCCAGGTTGCTGCTGTAAAAGCCCCTGGCTTTGGTGATCGCAGAAAAGACATGTTGAAAGATCTTGCGATTTTGACCGGTGCAACCGTGATCTCTGAAGAGTTGGGTATGAATTTTGAATCCTGCACTCTTGAGCATCTTGGAACAGCAAAAAAAGTAACTATCGACAAAGAAAATACAACTGTTGTTGATGGTGCCGGTGCTAAAAAAGACGTCACAGCTCGCGTTAACCAAATCAAAGCTCAGATCGAAGAAACAACATCTGATTATGATCGTGAGAAATTGCAAGAGCGTCTTGCTAAGCTTGCAGGCGGCGTGGCCGTTGTTCGCGTAGGTGCTCCTACTGAAACAGAAATGAAAGAAAAGAAAGATCGCGTAGAAGATTCATTGAATGCTACTCGCGCGGCCGTTGAAGAAGGTATCGTTGTTGGTGGCGGTGCTGCTCTCCTTCAAGCAAGTCGTTGTCTGGATGCATTCAAGGCAGAAACTGATGAGCAAGATTTTGGTGTGAAGATTATTTGGCGAGCTTGCCAAGAACCTCTTCGCCAGATCGCCATCAATGCCGGCCTTGAAGGCTCTGTCGTTGTCAATGAAGTGAAAACTTACAAAGGCAAAGGCAACTGGGGTTACAATGCTCGTGAAAACCGTTTTGAAGATTTGGTAGACGCTGGAATTATTGACCCAACTAAAGTGGTTCGTTCAGCTCTCCAAAATGCGGCTTCAATTGCAGGCCTTATGCTTACAACCGAAACTATGATTGCTGATCTTCCCAAGAAAGAGGAAGCTCATGGTCATGGCGGCGGCGGCGGTGGAATGGGCGGAATGGGTGGAATGGGCGGCATGATGTAATTCTGTCCCATTAGTATTTGATCTCATACGAGGGAGGGTTTTTAACCCTCCCTTTTTTTTGGCCGGTCTTAATACCTGACCGTGGCAGCAGGGTATGCAGCAGCCCTTTTTGCCCATTTTAAAGCTTGGCGACGCGTAGCATAATTAGCTTTGGGATAATGGAATCAGAGGCAGAATATTATGTCTTTACCCGAAGAACGCTTCCTATTTTACCTAAAATTGCGGCCGGAGCTTCCCGCCTTTTTCTTTCCACTGGCGCGCCTGCTTTCAGGCTTTGGTGTTGATCTCGTTCCCGTCAATTTTGAGGATTTGAAAAATTTAACCGCCCTCGGAAAGTCGACAATAATTTTATCCGTGTGCCAGGACTTATCGGCATATAGAAGTTTATTGATCGGTCGAAAATATTATCTTGACCATGCTCTCCTCAATGGGAAGCATAAGCTCATTGATGCCACAAGCTTCTCGCCGGTTTCACAAATAGTTACGTTACAGCGAAAAAATCGTTACTTTTATCACAAACTTCCCATCACTATGGATGATTTGGCCAGAGAGGTAGCTATTGTTTATTATAATGAGTACAAGCAAGCTGAAGTGTGGCCAGGCGGCAAAAGAACAACACTTCCGGCACTGACGGGGTGACGAGCAATGAACGACCAACAGCTTATCGTGCGCAGTTTACTGGTGTTGATTAAGTTAGATGCTGAAGCATTATATGACCGGCTGAAATATAATTTTCGCGAATACATGCAGATCTTCGCCAATAAGAGAACCCGAGAACACTTCAAAGATGTTCTTCGAACTCGTTTTTTTGATGTTCCGATCACCGATCTAAAATATCTAAGTGAAGACCTTTTGCTGGCCCTGGATAAATTTTATAAGGAAGTTGATGCCTTGAAGTGGTATCTGAATGCTACGGAGGATATGCCGGCCACAGTAGAAGATCGAGTTGTTCGGGTTTTGAGAGATGTGCAAATGCATTATGATGTTTTGAGACTTTATTTAGAAGCGGAGCTTGGACATGTCGGTGTTGCTCCGACCTCACCTGCCCAGGAAGATCCTGCACTCGATCCTTTCAAAATCGATCTGCCTGAATCATAATGACAAATATGTGGGCAGTTTTGTTTTCAATTCTAATTGTTAGTTCAGTGTTTGGGGAAGAATCTTCCCGCAACAAATTTGAAATGCTCTCCGGTGTACGTCAGAGTAAAGACGAAAAATCCATGTGGGACACCAAGTACTCACACAGCCAATATGTTTTTGGGAAGACCCCTGCGAAATTTTTGGCCTCCAATTTTGATTACATCCCTTCTGGTGCCACTGTTCTTGATATGGGAATGGGTGAAGGGCGAAATGCCGTCTTCCTGGCACGCAAGGGCTACAAGGTCATTGGAATTGATATTAGCTCTGTGGCGGTACGTAAGGCGCGGGCCTTGGCCCAGGAATTTGGTGTTCGAATTGAGACCATCATTGCTTCCATGACCGATTATAAAATCCCTGACGCGAGCTACGATGCCATTATTTGCTTTTATTACGTTGAAAGATCTCTGCATGAAAAAATGATGAAATGGTTACGCCCGGGCGGGATTCTGATTTATGAGGCCCATACTGAAAATCAGTTGAAAGTTCCCGGCAATGAGCACTATTCGCGTAAATATCTCTTGCGCCCCGGGGAGCTTTTGGGACTTTTTTCGCCTATGAAACTGCTTAAATATGAGGAGCCCCTGCACCACAAAGAATATACAACCAGCATAATTTTGCAAAAATCCAAGTAGACGAAGGCCTAAAATCCCGCTTTCAAATTTTTTTACTCTCTTGCATAATAAGTATTAGATGAAAATTAAACCTGGTATTTATCTTTTTCTATCGGCAATGCTGTTTTCCCTATCCAGCTATGGCAAAGAAGAGTTGACCGGACTTTTCTCCGCCCGCGTGTCAAAGATCAACGTAGAAGGTGGCCTCGTTCGTGTTCGTGCCCAATTTGACAATGTTCGCTATCTCAACAAAAAAGACAAAGTCAGTTTTTGGGATGTCCATCACCCCTTAATTCGATGCACCGCTTATGTCGTTGGCAAAAGTAATGACTATTTCACGATCCGAGTGCCCGACTATAAAAGTTGTTTAAGAGGCGTAACCATGAGTCTTGGGCGTTATTTGCAATTTTACTCCCAGGATTTGGCCAATAATATAGCGATGGGTCGTGAATTGGTGGATATTTTGCTGAAAAAGCGACTGGCCATTCAAGGTAAAGTTTCGCGCAATCAAAAAGATCTTGATAGCTACACTGAGAAGGTTAATGCCATTAACGAGAGATATAAATTACTGCGCGAAAAATTGGAAAGTGAGTGGAGAGAAGAGTTGGGCCTGATCGAAGATGATCGTCTGGTGTCTTTAAGAAATTTTAAAGACCTGCAAATGCGACTTGATGAGCTTGATTTGAAACTGCAGAAATATAAAATTGAGGACGAGAATCTCGTCACAGATCGATGGTCGCTTGATCCCCGTCTCTTTTATAAAAAATAACACAACGCATTTTCACCAAAAAAACTTGTTCGTAATAATTTTTGATTGACCCAGTTTTTTACACTACACTTACTGATCAAACTTGTAAGGAGTGACTATGCGAATGACTATAAAAATGATTGTCAGCTTGTTTGCGCTGTTTTTAATGGCGACTTCCTATGCTGAAAATTTGGGTAATCCAAATGCACCAAAAGGCGGAACTTTTCTCTATAACTTAGAATCTGTTCCAACCACGATGCATCCTCTTTCCTCTACCGATGCGTATGGGCAAGTGGTTCAGGATTATGTGCTTGATTCGCTCGCCCAACGTCACCCTGATACTTATGAATGGGTGCCGGCCATGGCCTCATCTTGGACAATTTCAAAGGACGGAAAAGTTTTTGAATTTGTGTTGCGCGACGGAGTGAAATGGCACGACGGAAAACCACTTACCGCTGAAGACGTGAAATTTTCCTTCGATGCCATCGTTGAACCCACCAACAAATATAAGACCGCCCATATGCGCCCTTATTACGAGGATATTGAAAAAGTAGAAATCCTTGCTCCCAATAAGGTGCGATTTACCTGCAAAAAAACCTACTTCCAGAATTTTGCGGTTGCTGCCGGACTGGCAATTTTACCCAAGCACGTTTATGAGAACCCAAGTAAAGAGGAAGAGAAGAAGTTAAATAAGACCATCATCGGAACTGGTGCTTATAAGGTCGACACTTATGACCGGACCAAAGGCATCACTCTTAAAAGAAACACCGATTGGTGGGGATACAATGTCGATTTTTACAAAAACACCCAAAATTACGACAAAATTCTGATGAAGTTTGTAAAAGAAGACACCATCGCGATCACCATGATCGAGAAGGAAGAGTTAGATTTTATTTCGCTTAGTACTGAAGCCTACAACAAGAAAACTTCCGGTGCACGCTGGGGCAAATCGGCATTCAAAGTTAAATATGAGTCCAAGGCCGCCAAAGGATATGCATTTCTCGGATTCAATTTAAATGAACCGATGTTTAAGAGCAAAAAACTCCGCACCGCCCTTTATCATCTCGTGAATCGCGAATTGATGAATGAAAAATTTCTTTTTGGACAAAGTGAATTGGCCAATGGTCCCTGGTACAAGCAAAGTGAATATGCCAATCCTGATGTGAAACCCATTCTTTTTGACATGAAAAAGGCCATGGACTTATTAAGTGAGGATGGCTGGAAAGATACGGACGGCGATCAGATTGTCGATAAGATGATTGACGGGCAAAAAGTAAAACTGAGCTTCACGATTTTGGAACCACTGCAAGATTTTGTGAAATATCTGACTGTTTTTAAAGAAGATGCTAAAAAGGCCGGTGTTGACGTCAATATCAAATATGTGGAGTGGAATACGTTCATTAAGCTTTTGGATGAGCGCAAATTTCAGATGGTTCGTTTGGCTTGGGGAGCTGGTTCTGTCGATATCGATCCAAAACAGATTTGGCATTCCTCATCTTATGAACAGCAGGGGTCCAACTTCATTAACTACAACAATCCCAAGGTTGATAAGCTGATTGACGAGGCCCGCATGGCCATCGAAAAAAAGGACCGTGTAAAACTGTTACGTGATGTTTATAAAATGATTGCGGATGATGTGCCTTACATTTTCTTTTTTAATTCGAGATATGGGTATTATGGCCATACAAAACGTTTAAAACGCGTTAAGGATACCTATAATTACACCGTAGGCCTTTCTTATTGGTGGCTGGAAAAGTAATCTGTGGGACTCGGAACATACATACTAAGACGATTTTTAATCATGATTCCAACTTTGTTGGGCGTGACGCTGATCGTCTTTTTTATTATCAACCTGGCTCCGGGTAGTCCCATTGAGCAAAAAATTCAGCAACTCAAATTTTCCGGCATGGGGGCGGCCGGAGGTGGCGGTGGAATATCTTCCAGGAGTGGTGAACGCAGTAGTGCCATTTCATCAGAAGTTATCGAGGCCTTAAAAAAACAGTATGGCTTTGATAAACCCGTTCATATCCGTTACTTCTTATGGCTAAAAAATTTGGCCCATCTGAATTTTGGAGATTCGTTCACATACGGGGATTCCGTCATCAGTGTCATTGTCAGTAAATTTCCCGTTTCTCTCCAGTTTGGCGTCACCAGTTTATTCCTAAGTTACATCGTGTGTATTTTCTTGGGAGTATTTAAGGCCATTAGAAATGGCGGTCAATTCGACATGCTTTCCAGTGTCCTCCTTTTCGCGCTGTATTCAATTCCTAGCTTTATGTTGGCGATTGTTTTGATTCAGTTTGTCGCGGGTGGGAATTATCTGGAATGGTTTCCCATTGGGGGGCTACTCTCGGATAATTATGATGATCTGACCATGATGGGTAAATTTTGGGATCGTTTGCATCACTTTATTCTGCCTCTCGTTTGCTACATGATTGGAAGTTTTACTGTTCTCACGATGTTGATGAAAAATTCTCTCTTGGACGAGATCAAAAAAGATTATATCCGCACTGCGCGGGCCAAGGGGCTCTCGGAGAAAGTGGTGTATTTAAAGCACGCCCTCAGAAATGCGTTAATTCCGATCGTGACGGGCCTTGGTGGATTTTTATCAGTTTTTTTCGCTGGCTCTCTCTTGCTAGAGGTGATTTTTCGCCTGGATGGAATTGGCCTGATGAGCTATCAAGCTGTGCTGGAGCGTGATTATAACGTCATAATGGGTTCTGTTTTTATTCAAAGTATCTTGATGTTGGTCGGAAATTTACTGAGTGATATTGCCTATGTAGTGGTTGACCCAAGGATCGATTTCACATGATCGAACGTTTAATAACCAATGAACTAACCCTGAAAAGATACCGGCGGTTTAAAAAAAGAAAACTGTCAGTGGTATCAGTGTATTTGTTGTTCCTGGGAATTCTTGTGACCTTGATTGCGCCGGTTCTTTCGAACAGTCGTCCCATTGTCATGAAGTATCACGGGCATATCTATTTTCCTGCAATTTTTAATTATCACCCCACGGTCTTTGGAATCACGGATACCTTTGATACCGATTATCGTTCCTTAAACTTTTCAAATGGTGATGGTGCCTGGTGGCCGATCAATAGATGGGACCCCTTTGAAAGTAACAAGGTTATTGAAAATTATCCCGGCCCACCGACAAAAGAAAACTGGATGGGAACTGATGATCGCGGTCGCGATGTTTTTACCCGACTCCTGTATGGTTTTAAGTACAGTATTGTATATGCCGTTTTAGTCTGGGTTATCGATTTTGCGATTGGAACTATCCTGGGCAGCTTGATGGGCTTTTACGGTGGCAAAATAGATTTTTTTGGCCAAAGAATTGTTGAGATTATGAGCACGGTGCCTCAATTCTTCCTCCTGATTATCTTGATTTCTATTTTCACCCCAAGTCTCCTGATGCTGGTTTTGATTTCCAGCTTATTCTCCTGGATCAGCATCAGTTATTATGTTCGCGCCGAATTTTTAAAAAATAGGAAGCGGGAATTTGTTGAAGCCGCTCGCGCGATGGGAGCTTCTTCCTACAAAATTGTGTTCAAACATATCTTGCCCAATTCCTTGACCCCTCTCATAACCTTTGCCCCTTTTGCTATCGCCGGCCATATCTCCGGATTGGCATCACTCGACTATCTTGGATTCGGACTTGAAGTGCCGACTCCGAGCTGGGGAGAGTTATTGGCCCAGGCGCAGAAAAATTATACCATCGCATGGTGGCTGGCCGTTTATCCATCCCTTGCTCTCTTTACGACGCTGACTCTTTTGAACTTAATTGGAGAAGGGATTCGTGATGCCATGGATCCCAACATGGTCTGATGCTAAATCCTATTCTTGGTCTTTGGATTATTTTTTTCAGCTCGCTTGTTCAGGCGAAGATTCCTCAGCAGATTTCAGACTGTCTCAAACGGCTTCATGGCACAGTCCAGGAAGAAGCACCTCTCTACGCTCAAGGGTTTAGTGCCTATAGGGCCAAAGAATTTTCTTTTATAGAAATTAAGAAGGGTTTTGGTTTAAAAGGGGAAGCAGAGATTATCTTGATTTCTCCCACGCCTCTCCTCTGCCCGGGAATCAAAATGCTTCGCCCTCCTTTTAAGAGGGTGCTCAGCCTTTCAACCACCTTCATTCCTCTTTTTGAGCTAGGCAAAAATCAAGATTTTCTTTTGGCGATTAGTGGCAAGAATTTTATAAATAGTGCTTGGGCGATGGAAAGATTAAAAGATGGGCGAGTGAAAGACCTCGGCTATCCGCCGAATTTGGAAACTTTAGCTTATTTAGCGCCGGATCTTATTTTGCTCTATCCGCTGGCCGAGCAGGAATTTTCTCTCGAAGCTAAACTAAAAGCATTAAAGTTAAATTATCTCAGCTTCGCGGAATATCTTGAGCCTCATCCCCTGGGAAGGGCCGAGTGGATTAAGGTCTTTTGTAACATCCTTGAATGTGGCGTGAACGTGAATGATTTTTTTTCGAAAATCGTGGGAGATTACGAAAATATTAAAAGCCGTGCTCAAAAGACTGCCACAAGGCCAAAAGTCATGATGGGATCTTTTTGGGGTGGTGATTGGCAATCTCCCGGCGGTGATAGTTATCTGGCGAAGTTGGTGTACGATGCGGGTGGAGATTATGTCTTTGCCAGCCCTAAAACGTCTCAGACAAAGGTCATGGACTTTGAATTCGTGTATTCCATTTTCCCGAGCGTTACTATTTGGTTACCCCATGCCAGCATGCGAGATTTGAACTCTCTACAACAGGAAGATTCCCGCTACAACATGTTAAAGAAATTCAATCTTCAAATTTTTAATTATGATAAAATCAAAAGTGAAAATGGTGGCATCGATTTTTGGGAAAATGGGGTCTATCGGCCGGATCTGGTGTTGTCAGATTTGATGCAAATTTTTCATCCTGAGCTGGGCACAGGGCAGTCGCTCGTTTGGTATAGGGCCTTGAAGTGGTAAAGAAAAATTTAATCTTAATATTCATTTTGGCGCTGCTGCTAGGGATTACCTTGTATCCCCTTCACTCTGAGTCTCAATCATTTTCAGCAGATGTTTTCTGGTTCTTGAGATTTCCTCGAATCATGACGGCCTGTCTCGCCGGTGGTGCTGTGGCATTGTCAGGCCTTTTGATGCAGAGTTATTTTCAAAATCCTTTGGCCGGTCCGTATGTGCTTGGCATTCACAGCGGGGCGACGTTTTTTGTCGCTATGTGGTTCATGTTTTTTAATCAAATGACCGGTCCCATGAGTCGACTTGGGCCAATTGGTTCAGCTCTGGTTGGATCATTCTTAATGATGCTCGTGATAATTAGCATCTCTAAAAAAGTGGGAAACAAAATTCTCCTGGTGCTACTTGGATTATTTGTTTCCCAACTGGCCAGTGGCCTTCTCACGGTTTGTTTGAATTTTGCTCAGCAAGAACATATCAAGGCCATTTTGCTCTGGTCCTTTGGCACCTTTCAACGTACCGCCCTTAATGATTTACCCTTTTTGTTTCTGGCTTCAATTGTCCCCTTGCTCTTGGCCTTCCGCATGGCTGCGCACCTGGATTTGCTTAATTTAGGAGAGACCTACGCTCATCTAAGTGGCATGAATTTTAAAAAAATCTCCTTCTATGTCATCATGTTAACCGGTTTTTCTACCGGGCTCGTGGTGGCCTTCTGTGGTCCTATCGCCTTTATAGGATTGGCGGCCATACATTTAAGTAAGATGCTTTTTAAGACGGAACAGCATGGTGTTTTGATTCCTGCTTCTTTCCTGATCGGTTCAATTATGGCCTTGACGGTAGAGGCCTTGAATTTATGGATGGCACCGCAATCGCTCCCGCTTAATGCCGTGCTTGGCATTATGGGTGCTCCGGTCATTATCTTATTTATTTATAAAATGAATTTTAGGCAAGCATGATCTTATCTGCAAAAAAAATCGCTCTCAGTTATTCTCCCAGGAGCGTACTCCAGGACATCAGCTTTGACTTCGCACAGGGAAACTTTTTCGGATTACTGGGGAAAAATGGAAGTGGGAAAACCACTCTCTTGAAGGCCTTTGCCGGGATAAACCAACCCCGGGCAGGCGAGATTTGTCTGGATAACAAGTCTTTGTATGATCTTTCACCGCTTCTCCGTGCTCGCATTGTGGCGATGGTAACGACCACCTGGCCTTCGAATATGTTAATGACTGGTCGAGATATTTTACTCCTGGGACGTTATCCTTATCTGTCAGGCCCTCATTATGGCCCCCACGATGATGAAATTGTCAGCGAATTGGCGGGCAGTTTGAATATTCAAGATTTTGTAGAAAAGCCATTTTTTGAGTTGTCTGATGGGCAGAAACAAAAAATAATGATTGCCCGTGCCTTGGCCCAAAAAACTAATTTTCTTTTTTTGGATGAGCCCTTTACGTACTTGGATATCAAGCAGAAGGACTGGTTGTTTGAATTTTTACGCAATTACGCTCAAGATAAACAAGTAGGAATTTTATTTTCCACACATGATCGTTTCATTGTCGATCAGCTCGACCATGTTTTTGCCTTGGATGGTAAAGGCGGCGGGGCGATTATTACTAAGGAAGATGTGCCTGCTTATCTCGCAAGTTTTTAGACGGCGGTAAGTTTAATTTTGACAGTTTTCGGTTTGCCATCGCGTAAATACTTGATAGTGACTTCATCGCCGATTTTCAGCTGATCTAAGACGTGAAAGATATCATCATAGTTATTCACTTCTTTCCCATCAATTTCAATCACCACATCGCCTAAGTAATACCTGCCGTATTGATCTTGCCCCATTCCGACGAGTCCGGCCTTGGCCGCGGCACCATTTTCATCAATATAGGTGATGATAATTCCCTTGGACATGCCAAAACGTTCGCGCATGTTTTCTGGCAAAACACCAATGCCAAGTCCGGGGCGAATGACTTTGCCAAATTTGATCAGCTGAGGAACAACTCGCAGGATGCTATCTACAGGAACCGCAAATCCGACTCCCGCACTTGTACCGCTCGCGCTAAAGATAACCGTATTCATCCCAATAAGGAGACCGGAGCTATTGAGAAGCGGGCCACCGGAGTTTCCGGGATTGATCGAGGCATCTGTTTGAATCATCCCATGAATTGTCACACCTCCAACCCCTTCGATTTTGCGATCAAGAGCTGAAACAATACCTTGGGTGATTGTATGATCGAGGCCAAATGGGTTTCCGATGGCCACGGCCTTTTGACCTACTTGCAAATTTTGGGAAGACCCAAGGCGTATCGGAACCAACTTTGTCGGACGTTTAAGCAGCTTTAAAACGGCAATGTCTTTTTTAGGCTCAACGCCAACGACTGTTGCTTCGTATTGAGTTTTGTCGTTTTGAAAAGAAATTTGAAACTTATTCCCATTTTGAACAACGTGAAAATTTGTGAGGATATATCCGTCCTGATCCCATACTATTCCTGTACCAGCACCGGCAGGCATTTCAAAATCTCCATAAAACCATCCCCCTTGTCTTTGTTGGATCGTGGCAACGTTGACCACTGATTCAACATTGTCTTGGAAAATTTTAATGGTATTTTTCTCGCTCTCGATGAGTCCATCGAGATTCCCATTTGAGGCACCTGATGCAAATGGGCCCCCGAACGTGAGGAACAAGGTCATCAAAGAGAGAAGTCGAACATACATTTTTTTAACCTCCCACTGCTCTGCATCACGATTGTGAGAGCAGGACATAAAGGATATAATCACCTCTTACTAATTTTGCAAGTATATATGATGATTCAATTTTTCAATCGCGAGAAGGGTAGTGTTGAAGTCGAGAAGGTCTATGGCGATGGTGCCATCGAGTGGCTTTATAATTCATTTATGGGGCGCATGTTTTGTAATTTGCTCATTAAGCGCTTTATTAGCAAATGGTACGGATATTATCAAAATACACGCTGGAGCCACCGCAAAATTACCCCGTTTCTTTCAACCTTTCAAATCAGCCTAAGTGAGTATCTTCCTGAAGATGGAGGTACGGTTGAAACTCCTTACTCATCGTTTAATAGTTTTTTTAGCAGAAGATTTAAGCCCGATATTCGAAAAATTTCGGATGTCGAAGGCGAAATGCCCGCCTTTGCAGAAGGACGATATTTTGGCCACCGAGAATTGGCCGCCGACTTAACCATCCCCGTAAAAGGTGAATTTCTTACCGTCACTCGATTGTTAGCAGACGAACGTTGGACTCCATTGTTTGCGGGAGGACCTGTCTTGATTGCGCGTTTATGCCCGGTAGATTACCACCGCTTCCACTTTCCAGATGATGGCCGATTCATGGATCATTACCGTATTCCCGGCCAATTTCATTCAGTTAATCCATTGGCCCTCAAAAAAAAGCCGGATATTTTTATTACCAACGAACGCCATGTGACTATTTTAGATACCGTGCATTTTGGCAAATTGGCCTATATTGAGGTTGGCGCTTTATGCGTGGGAAAAATCGTACAGACTTTTGCTCAAAAATATTTCCGCAGGGGAGAGGAAAAGGGTTATTTCCTTTTTGGCGCCAGCACGGTCATTGTGGTGGGACAAAAGGGGCGTTGGTTTCCCACTCACGACATTCTTGAAAATACTGAAAAAGGTCTGGAAACATTGGTGAAGCTGGGCGCACGAGTCGCAGTCAAAAACTGATGGTCAACTTTACCGGGAAGTGATCCGAAGGATAGATGTCGTTATCGCACGAGACATCGAAGGTGATATCTGTAATGTTGAATGTCTCTGAAGCCAATATCCAATCAATTCTTTTTTTCTCTAAATTTTTTCCATCGAATTTATGATGTGATCCGGCCTCTTTTTTATTCAAGGTAACCCACGGATCAGTGAGATTGGGGTAATGTTTGAAAATCTTTGCCTGGACGCCATCCCCCGGCCCTTCATTGAAATCACCCATAAAAAAACAGTGGTCCGTTGGAAGTTTCAGCTCTTGCAGTTCGTGCAGGAGCACTGCTATCTGCTCCATCCGCGTTTCACCGTGCAGATGATCCAGGTGAGTATTGATAGCAAGGAAGTTGCGATGGGAAAATTTATGCTCAAGTTTTGCCCATACCGCCAGTCGCGGAAATTGGCTGTTGAAACTCAGACTGCCTGGAATATGCGGCGTCTGTGACAGCCAAATATCGCCACTGTCGAGAAGCTCAAAGACGTCCTTATGGTAGAAGAGATTGGGATACATTCGATCAACTAACCATGTCCGATGCCGATCGATAATTTGCAAGGGGGCTATGCTCGGAGCAAATTCCTGGATTTGCGGATGGAGTCCTTCCTGCGTCCCGAGGAGATGGGGAGCAAAAGAATTAATACATTTCGTCCAGATTTTTTGTCGAAAAGACCATTGGTGGGACCCATCTTTAGGGTCGTCATAACGAATATTTGAGGTGATAATCTTGAGATCCATGCAATTAATTATAATCCTAAAAGACAAATTACACGAAATATGAACGCCAAGAGTCTGATAAAAAAAATACTTTTTTGGTCGTTTACTTTGACCATGTTCGCGGCCTTGCTCGGAACCGCTTACTTATTCCGAAGTATCACCCCCTTGTATGAAATTGATGAAAGCAGCAACAAGATCGCGCTGTTTGGCGGTAAGTATAAGCTTGATTTTAAAAGGGATGTGCAGCCAAAAATAAAAGTAGCTCTGCAGGAAGAAAATTATCGTGTGTCCTTAGACGGCGATATCGCCGCCAAAGACTTTCACACCATTAGTATCGATGCCGAGCAAACTGATATGTCTTTAGAGGCCCATGGCAAGAAGTTGATTTATCATTGCCGTGCTTCCAAGCAAGAAAAGGGTTTGATCGAAGCATCGGGCGACAAAGTAAAACTTAAAATTAGCGGCGAAGCCATTTGCCAAGTCATAGTACCCGAAAAGAAGAAGCTCGCAATAGTTTACAGAAGCGGCCTCCTGCGATTGCATTCAATTGAGCAGGATATTGATCTGGAAATTTCCGATGGAATGGTCATTTGGGGAAGTGGCAATTACTCGAGATATAAGCTGGATTTAGATGTCGATCAGGGCCATGTCTACGGTAATCATGCCAAATTTAAAGATAAATCCGATAACGACAAGGGCCTATTTTCCGCCAACCTTCATGTAAAAAATGCCATTATCTTTTTTCGCTAGTTTTTAAATCAAAACAGACCCCCTCCGAAAGGCCGGAATAATTGATTCTTTCCTGCAAAATGTTATGGAAGCGATCAACATTTCAAAAGGGGGCGGGCATGTTTAGTTCACAAAAAATAGTCAATGATTTTAAGGATGAGTACAGCGGTCTCTCTTATCGTGAGATTGCGGCCATGACTGGCATTCAAATGACGAGGGTTTTTCGAATCTTCAATCAGCAGGAGATGAGGGTGTCCGAATATGAAAGATTCAAACAGCTGCTTCTCCAAAAAAAAACGGGTGCCGCACGATTATTGGAGCTGCTTAACCAGTACGCTATCTTTCTGAGTCCGTCATTTACGCGAAGAATGGAACGGTATCTTGAAAGAGAAATCAAAATTGCTGATCTAACGAAGAAAGGAGGGAGATAATATGGGAAGCTTACTTTTTTTAGAACGGGCGCTCTTAGAATCCTTATCTACGGGAGCTAAAAGTGCCCGCGAGATGTCCATGGACTTGAACTTTTCATTGCCACTGGTCAATAGTATCTTATTCAATATGACTAAGAAAAACATGGTTAAGTTTATGGGGGAAAAATACCTGATAAACCGTGAAAGTTTAAGTCACTGTCTTAATGAGTGGAATCAGCCTGAATCATTGTCTTGGGAGGCCAGAGAGATTTTGGATGGCATGGTTGATCATAATCCGATGAATTTCCCCTCGGAAACTTCATTCTTGAAATTGCGTAAGATATATTTTACCGATCGCGATTTGGCCCTTTTCAAGGCCCAACTGGTCAATTTGGAAAAATTTCTCGAGTCACTTCCGGCAAAACCTCGAAGAAGTGAAAAAACCTGCGACAAAACAATTTTCTTCTGGGGTATGACCAATTATAAGACTGTGCTAAAATCAATTTTAATCAGATGAATGAGATAACAAAAATTGATGTTGCCATTATAGGTGGGGGGATTGCCGGCCTCATGGTTGGCTACGAGATCACGCGCCAATTTCCCCACCTGAACACCTTTGTTTTTGAAAAGGGTAATTTTCTTGGTGATCATACCACCGGACGAAATTCAGGTGTTCTGCATTCCGGTTTATATTACGCAAAAAACTCCCTCAAGCATCGCCTTTGTCTCGAAGGCAACACGCTCTGGGAGAAGCTGGGGCGCGAGCTCAATGTTACGGTTCGAAGGTGTGGGAAATTTATCTTTTGCAGCAAGAGTCACGAGCAGGAAAAACTGGACCAGTTAAAAAATCAGGCCATGGAAAACTCTATCGACGGAGTGCGATGGGCCACTGATTCGGAGAAAAATAAACTCAAAGCATTTGCCGATGTTAATAGTGCCATCTTTGTACCCACGGCAGGCCTCATTGATGTGCCAATGGCGGTGAGTTCTTTGGAACGGGCCATCTTAAATAATGGTGGCAATATTTTGAGAAATAATTTCATTTCCAAGGTCAGTAAGCACGAGCAAGGATTTTTGCTAGAGACCCGCGATGGCCCCATTCTTACTCGCGCTTTGGTAAATAACGGCGGTCTATGGAGTGTCTCTTTTGGGCAGCAACTTTGGCCGAATGGTTTGGAAGATTATTTTGTGAAAGGTAATTATCTGAAATACAGCGGAGATTTTTACCGCGAATCTTTTATCTATCCATGCCCGCTTCCCCACCTGAAAGGTTTGGGTGTTCACTCGACTTTTGATGTGGCAGGTGCCATTAAATTTGGCCCAAATACGGAAGATGTTTCAGAGATCGATTACGGAATCGATATCCAGTCGTTAGAAGAGATGAAAACCGAGATTGCTCGATGTTACCCAAGTGTGGTGATGGATAAGCTTGCACCAGACTACTGTGGCATTCGCAGTAAGATTAAGTTGAATGGTCACTTATATCCGGATTTTTGGATCAAGGGTCAAAAGGAAACTAACCTTTCCAATTATGTTGAGATTTGCGGATACGAGTCTCCGGGATTGACCGCCTCGCCCGCCATGGCGAAATTCGTTGTGAACCTACTCGAACTCTAGAGAATGGGCGCGAGCCATTTCCGGCCTGTCTTAAGATCCCATCCTTTGCGTTCACAGTAGCTTTTCAACTGATCTTCTCCAATCTTTACAATATTAAAGTAGCGTGCTTCGGGGTGGGCCAAGATATATCCGGCCACTGTGCTTGCTGGTGACATGGAAAAATTTTCAGTAAGTTGCGCGCCCAGCTTGCTCTCGATTTGTAATAGGTCCCAAATTTTGGCCTTCTCAGTATGGTCTGGGCATGAAGGGTAGCCAGGTGCCGGGCGAATGGTTTTATACTTTTCATCGATAAAGTCAGCGTGAGTTAAGTCGCCGTTATTCTCAATTCCAAGCTGCAGACGTGCCCAGTGATGGATCATCTCCGCCATAGCTTCGGCCAGGCGGTCGCCAATCGCCTTAACCAGGATGGACGAATAGTCGTCGCGCTTGCCCTGATATTCTTTGGCCAACACTTCAATCTCTGGTCCGGCCGTGACGATAAATAATCCAAGAAAATCTTGCTTGGGCGAAATGAAATCGGCCAGACAGGCCGGGGTTTGAACCTCTTTCTTTTGCTGTCGCAAAAAATTTAAAGTCATGATTTTTTGTTTTTGATCGTTGTAGACGACCACATCATCATGATTGCGATTTGCCGGCCAAAAGCCGAGCGCTGCCCGAGGATGCAGCCGTTTGCTCTTTTTTAATGTCTCGAGCATGGAGAGAGCATCATCAAATAACTTCTTCGCTTCACTCCCGTAATTTTTATTTTCTAAAATCTTAGGGTATGTCCCCTTCAGGCTCCAGGCCCAAAAGAGAGGCGACCAGTCAATGTACGGTATGACTTCCTCAATCGTGATATCCTCAAAATATTTGGCTCCGTAAAATGGCATCTTGGCCATGGAGCTTGTGGCGAATTCTACTACCGGGGCGTTGGCCTGGGCGTTCTCGTAAGACCACATTTCATCACTTGGTCTTTGACCATGATGCTGACGTAAAGCTTCTTGTTTGGCCCGAAGATCGTTCTCAAAAGGCCCGCGTAAAGTGGGATTTTTTAACTGTGTCATGGTGTCAATAACCAAAGAGGCGTCGGCCACCCGGATGACAGGGGCGCTATAATGGGGTGCAATTTTCAAGGCGGTATGGGCGTTGGAAGTGGTAGCGCCACCGATAAGAAGCGGAATTTTAATTTTTAATCTCTCGAATTCCTGAGCGTTAAAAATTATCTCATCCAGCGATGGGGTGATCAGTCCGCTTAGTCCGATATAATCGGCTTTATGCTTTGTAATGGCCTCCACAATAGTCTCGCACGAGACCATGACACCGAGGTCGACCACGTTATAACCGTTGCAGCCTAAAACTACTGAGACGATGTTCTTTCCGATGTCGTGCACATCTCCTTTGACCGTGGCGATGACAATGGTTCCTTGATGATTGTGGGTACCCGTAACTTTATCTTTGGCCATGAAAGGCTCAAGGTAGGCCACAGACTGCTTCATAACGCGCGCGCTTTTAACCACCTGAGGCAGAAACATTTTTCCCTGACCAAACAGATCACCGACAATTTTCATGCCGGACATGAGGGGGCCTTCGATGACCTTCAAAGGAGAGCCGTATTTTTTAAGTGCCTCCTCCGTATCTTGGTCCACGAAATTAGTAATGCCTTTAACAAGAGCGTGGGCCAGTCGATCTTCGACGCATCCTTCGCGCCAGGCATCCAACGTTTTTGGATCATTCTTAATGTCTTTGGACTGCACAAGTTTGGTGGCGATTTCAATTAAATTTTCCGAGGCGTCGGGGTGGCGACAGAGGACGACATCTTCCACCTTCTGTTTCAAAATCGGGTCAATTTCCTCGTAGACCTCGAGCATGCCGGCGTTGACAATGGCCATATCGAGCCCGGCCTGAATCGCGTGGTAGAGAAACACGCTATGCATGGCCTCACGAACTTTGTTATTGCCGCGAAAACTAAAGGACACGTTGCTGATCCCACCACTGGTAAAAGAGCCTGGGCAGCGTTTTTTAATTTCTCGGACGGCTTCAATAAAATTGATTCCGTATCGATCATGTTCCTTCATTCCCGTTGCGATCGTTAAGACATTTGGGTCAAAGATAATATCTTCCGGAGGGATTCCTGCTTTCTCTGTCAAAAGTTTATAGGCCCTCTCGCAGATGTTCACTTTTTCTTCGAGGGACGAAGCCTGTCCTTTTTCATCGAAGGCCATGACAATCATGGCGGCACCATAGCGGTGGATTAATTTGGCGCGTTCCAGGAATTTAGCTTCGCCTTCTTTCATGCTGATTGAGTTGACGATGCATTTTCCCTGAAGACACTTCAGACCTTCCTCGATGACAGACCACTTGGAGCTATCAATCATAATGGGAACTTTGGCGATGTCGGGCTCAACCGCGAGCAAGTTTAAAAAAGTGCGCATGCACTCTTCGCCATTGAGAAGTGCTTCATCAAAGTTTACGTCAAGAATATTGGCACCGCTTTCCACTTGTTGGCGGGCCACATCCAGCGCCTCGGTAATTTTTCCTTCTTTGATCAGCTTCGAAAACTTGGGGCTCCCGGTAACATTGGTGCGCTCGCCCACCATCATGAAGGGGTGTTCACCCTTGCATGGGGTATTGAGCGGCTCAAGTCCAGAAAGACGAAGGGCCTGCTCTACGAGGGGAATTTTTCTTGGCGGCAAAGCGCTCACATATTTCGCAATTTGCCTGACATGATCTGGGGTCGTACCACAGCATCCGCCAACTAAATTGATCAAACCCGCCGTGGCAAATTCCTGCACGTGGCGTCCGGTAATTTCAGGCGTCTCATCGTAGCCAGAGGGTGCAAGGGGATTAGGCAATCCCGCATTTGGATAACAACTGACATAGCACTTGGCCACTTTGGAGAGCTGGGCCAGAAAGGGACGCATCTCACGGGCACCTAAAGCGCAATTGATTCCAACGCTCAGAGCATGGGCGTGGCGAATGGAATTGTAGCAGGCCTCAGCCGTTTGGCCACTCAGAACTCGGCCTGAGTTATCCGTAATGGTCATCGAAATCATCACGGGCCAACGCTGACCCAGCTCTTCAAATAATTCCTCAAAGGCAAAGATAACCGCCTTCAGGTTTAGGGTATCAAAGACTGTCTCCGGCAACAAAACATCTACCCCGCCCTCAATAAGGGCGCGGGCCTGCTCCGAGTAGGCATGTTTTAACTGGTCAAAGGTTATGGAGCGAAAACCGGGATCTGAAACACGGGGAGACATAGAGGCGGTGGTGTTGGTTGGGCCCAAGCAACCCGCCACGAACGCCTGGCGAGTGGGGTTTTTCTTTTTAAATTGCTCCACGGCCTTTCGAGCACAACGAGCAGAGGCAATATTGATGTCACGGACTCGAGATTCTAGCTTGTAATCTCGCTGGGAGATCCAGGTGGCATTAAAACTATTCGTTTCAATAATATTGGCACCGGCCTCGAGGTATTCAAGATGAATGCGCTCAATGATATCAGGGCGGGTTAGGCAGAGAATGTCGTTGTTGCCCTTAAGCGACACCGGGTGATCTTTAAATTCATGGCCTCGGAAGTCTTCTTCGGTAAGTTTACATTTTTGAATCATGGTGCCCATAGCACCATCAATAATTAAAATGCGATCGCTTAAGAGAGCTTCAAGTTGGAGGTATGTAGGTGTTTTTTTCAACGACATGTGTTTTTACTGCCTGAATTTTTTTATAACATCGACCACCAACTCCGTGTCATTCATGATGTAAAAATGAACATCAGGAACGTCGGCTTTGAGCAGCCCTTCCACTTGTTGTTGTGCCCAACGGATGCCGATGGCCGGAATATGCTCGGGATTTTTCAAGGCCTCTTCGACTAGCTCATCGGGAAGATCAATGTAGAAATTGCTGGGAATTGACTGGAGTTGGTTTTTTGTTTTGAGAATTTTTATACCGGGAATAATAGGAACTGTAATTCCCTCGGCCCTGCAGGCGGCGACAAAATCAAAATATTTCTGATTATCAAAAAACATCTGGGTCATGATGTACTCGGCACCTAGCTCGACCTTCTTCTTCAGATAAAAAAGATCTTGCTTCAAGCTGGGCGATTCAAAATGCTTTTCCGGGTAGCCCGCCACGCCGACGCAAAAATTCAGAGGACGCGCCAAGCTTAACTCATCGAGATAGAGGCCACGCTTAATGCTCGACATTTGGGAAACGAGGTCGCTGGCGTATAAGTTGACACTGCGATCCTTCGCAATATTTTTTTTATAATTGAGACCGTCACCCCTGACGGCCAAAATATTTTGCACACCCAGAAAATTTAACTCAATCAAAGCGTCTTCCGTTTCTTCCTTCGTGAAGCCATTGCAAAGAAGATGACCGACAGTATCTATGTTGAAGCGATTTTGGATGATCCCGCAGATTCCGATCGTGCCGGGCCGTTTTTTATAAATGCGTCGTTGCACGGTACCGTCGGCGCGCTCATTGTAATAGGCGCTGGCCGAGTGGGCCGTCACGTCAATCCAAGAAGGCTTGAAAGGTACAAGGGCGTTGATGATATCAAAAATATCCTGCACGGTTCGTCCGCGAGGCGGGGGGACAATTTCAAAACTGAACAAAGGCCCCTTGCGATTGTTAATGTGATCGATGACTTTCATGGTAGTTCTTCCTAAGAATATTTTACGGTTGAGACCAGCGTTCAACTATAGGTAAAAAAGTGCCTTTTGGGTAGTGATTCTGTGACTAATGTCAACATTGGAGCAGTGCGCTTACACTGTTTTTATCAACTCACTCAGGCGTTTGAGGAATAGCTCTTTTGAATTGGGGGAAAAGCGGAAAAATAACTCTGGCTCGAAGAGTTCAAGTTCCATTAGGTAGTATTGACCTTGGTGCAAAACCCAATCACTTCGGGAATAGAGGAGTGGATCAGTTACAGGGCTCAACTTTTCTACTTCATTATGCAATTCCTTGGGAACATCAAAAAGCTCTACAGTGCCGCCATATTTTGTCTGAACTTTAAACTCATCGGCGGACGGTCGCTTTATCACAGAGTGGGAAAAATAAGGGCCAAATTTAACAATGGATATTTCCCCATTTGCAATACCAGGGATAAATTCTTGGGCCAGATAGACTCGTCGGTCTCCGCCAGTGTGAAGCTCTATAAATTTTTCCAGAACTTTCTCGCGCGCGAGGCGAAAGGTATTTTTCCCGGAGGCGCTGAGAGCTGGCTTCAAAACCAGGTCCTGACACTGAATATTGAGTCGCGCCTTAGGCCCGCTTATAATTTGGGTGGCCGGGATGGAAATGTTATTCTCATTTTCAAGGTCGAAGAGATACATCTTATCAATGTTGCCACGAATGGTATCAACGGGGTTCAGGCAGCAGACTTTTGCCTTTTCAATTTTTTCCATCAGGAGCAAAAAGTTATCGATGTTCGTTTGATAATCCCACACGCTACGCATGATGAGAGCATCAAATTTTTTGGGACTAAATTCGGAATTCCAGATGATCGGGATAACGGAGAAATTTTTTTGGGTTGCTAAAAATTGATATATTAATTTATCGTCTGGAGCGAGTTCTGGGTGTTCACTTGAAGTAAGTAATCCGATACGCAACTTAGTTTCCTTGATGCTAAAAGCGTAACATGCCAAAGATAAACAGGGCCAGTTTATCTGCGATCCTGAGATAAATGCTCAGACAATTAAAGCATTGAAAAAAAACTAAAGCCTCTATAATCTTATACGCATGATTATTCTTAAATATATTCTTTGTATTCAGCTAGTTTTCGGATTCTCGGTCGGTTGCTGGAGTGCCTCCGTCCCGTCTTTTGAAAATATTCAAAACTGTAAGTGCGATAGTAAGTTCCAAAGTCATTTTTTTAAAGATTTAAAAAATAAATCGGAGATTCAAATTTCCAAAGGTCATTGTGCATGTGGAGGTAAGAAGCAAGACGTTACCGCTGTGTGCCCAACGAAAAAAAAGGTCTTGAGGAAATTCATGGCATGTGCACAAGATACGACCATATCCGCAGAACTCTCAGTTACGGAGAGCGTTGAAGGGGCTTCTGATGAGATTCAATCTCGATAGCAGTTTCTTTTTACTTGTGCTTGCCCTCTGGACGATCTCTTTCACAGAAGCGAGCACACGTGTTCAATGGGTGCGGGATCAGGGATTTCCCTATCTGCTCACCTACAACGAGCAAAATATTGTCGCAAAATATTGTTATGGTGAGGTAGAAGACATTCTGTCTGAAAAAAAGATCGAGATTCTTTGCCGCGCGATGCATGATGGAAAATGCCCTGCGGTCTCAGATTGCTATGATAAGCGTGCGGTCAATGGAGTAATTCAATAGGTGAAATTAATATCACTAGTTTTGACGCTCTTCGCTTCTCAGGCCGCTTTTGCGGACTCATGGATTTATCAGGTAAAAGAAAAAAAGTTGAAAGGCGTCACCTTAAGCAGCTATCGCGACGAAAATGCCTTAGAACATTATAGGATCGGCCATTTTGTAGATGCCAAGGCCATTGAAAAAGAAAGTGTCACGAAGTCGGAGTTCCTCTATCAGACAGGATACGGTGCCAGGCTAGTGAAGGATTTAAGTCTTGCACCAAACGATGCTGCCTGTACCAGGAATCTGCTCGTGACTCAAAATAACGCCACTAAAATATGCTATCGCCTCGATGACAATGCACGAAAGGATTTTTATGAGTGGCATGACTACCTGGAAAAATATATTTTGAGCAAAGAGGAAAAAGACAATTTAATTTTGAAACGCCACCTAAACAAACCCTAATTTTTTTTAATGATGGCAACGACCGAAGTGCCCAAGAGATGATCGGCGCGAACGAGATATTCAATCTTTCCTGCTAGGAAAAAGAACCAGTTTAAAATGGGGTGAGTTGGCTTCAAATCGGCCGAGAGTCCTTCTTTATTCCGGCCAAGAATTTTACGAGCGATAAAAACAATCGGAAAGGCCCAGGAAAAAATATAGCGACAATAAATTACCTCAAAGCCACAATGAGCTGCCAGGGCCATAACGTCGCGCCTTCGATAGCGTCGAAAGTGGCCTAAAAATTTATCCTGATAACTCCATAGGAGTTGAAAGGCGGGGACAGTAATCAACGCGATCCCGCCCGGTTTTAAGTGCTGCTTCCATTCATTGAGGGCCCCTTGGTCATTTTCAATGTGCTCTAAAACGTCCATGGCCAGGAGTAAATTTGCCTTGGCGCTTTGAGCGGGGACACTTTGAACCAGCTGAACTTTTTCAGATCCCCAGAAGGGAGTCGTTGCGTCTTTTAGTTGTGGGTCAATTCCAAAGGCGGAGGCAATGCGAGCACGATAGGGGGAGAGCTGGGTTAGATAATAAAGATTTTGTCCGGTACCGCAGCCGAATTCCAAGGCGTCAATCGTTTCTGTCATGTTTGGAAGTCGCCTAATGGCCTTGTCAATGTACAAAAAACGGGTTCGAATCCACCAGTGATTGATTTCCTGATCAAAGGAAAGTTGGTGTGCTTCTTTTAGGTCGGCCATACTAAAAACTTTATGATAGTGTTATTTTCTACGGTGATTGTATTCGAGTTAGAGCTAATATGAAAGTTGTTCTCCTGCATGATTGGCTAACAGGTTTTAGGGGCGGTGAACGCGTCCTTGAGGCCTTTTGCGAG
The DNA here is from genome assembly GCA_001769855.1 of Bdellovibrionales bacterium GWA2_49_15. GTDB lineage: Bacteria > Bdellovibrionota > Bacteriovoracia > Bacteriovoracales > Bacteriovoracaceae > GWA2-49-15. Next base: position 99,664 of record MEPP01000023.1, read on the forward strand.
ATGTTTCCCGACGCTCCACTCTACACCTTAATTTATACAAAAGGCTCGACCAGCGCCTGTATTGAAAAACGCAAAATTGTGTCAAGCTTTCTCAACTCTATTCCAGGCATCAATCACCACTATCGAAAATTTCTGCCGCTTTTCCCGAATGCCGCCGAGAGTTTGCAAATTACTGAGGACGCTGATTTGGTCCTGAGTTCCAGTCACTGTGTGATCAAGGGAGTGAGGAAGCCGAAAGGCAGCTATCATATCTCCTACATCCACAGTCCCATGCGCTACCTCTACGATCAGTATGATGCCTATTTTGGCCCGCAGGCCCCGTTGTATCAGCGCGCCGGCGCAAAACTTTTTAAGGATTATTTAGTTGGGTGGGATAAGGCCAGCAATCGCAATGTCGATCTCATGATTGCCAACTCAAATTTTGTGAAAACCCGCATTCAGACCTACTATGAAACTGATCCGTTGGTTGTGCATCCTTTCGTTGAGCTTGCCGATTTTGAGGTTTTTACTAAAAATCCTCCCCGAAAAGAAGACTTTTACATTATGGTCACGGCCTTTGCTCCCAATAAGCGTGTGGATCTGGCCATTCACACTTTTAATCAGCTGGGCAAGAAGCTCAAAATCATTGGTGGCGGGCAGCAAGATAAAATGTTGCGTAATATTGCCGGTCCCACTATCGAATTTCTGGGCAACACCGGCCGTGAAATTTTAGTCCAAGAATTGGCCCGGGCACGAGCGCTCATTTTTCCTGGCGTAGAAGATTTTGGCATTACCCCCCTCGAGGCCTTGGCCGCCGGAACACCCGTGATCGCCTACAAAATTGGCGGAGTTCTTGAGACTCTCAATGATGAAGTTGCACATTTTTTTGAAATGCAGACCCCCCAATCACTTTGCAGTGCCATTCTCGACTTTGAAAAGCGCACTTTTGAGCATAATCAGCTGGTGGCCCGCGCCTATGAGTTTTCGAAAGAGAATTTTAAAAAGAAAATGAGCGCGATCATTCAGGAACGCCTGAAGCAGTGCCCAAAATAGTCATTTATCCCGCGTTCCCGCACTGACGTCATTTTGCACTTATGAATAGACCAGATTTTGTGGTAATTTGAGAGTCACTATTTAAGGGGTATTCATGTCGAAAGTTCAATTGCCATCCACGCTCGAAGGAAAAACTATTTTGGTCGCCGGTGCCGCCGGATTTGTACCTGGACACTTATGCGAATTTTATCTCGGCCTTGGGGCCAAAATAATCGGCCTCGATAACTTTATTACGGGTAGCCGTTCTACCGCCGAACTCCTGTCGAAAAATAAAAACTTCGAGTTTCATGAATGTAATATTTTTGAACAGCTGCCTGATTTTTCCAAAAACAAAATCGACTTTATTTTTTCTCTTGCCTCTCCTGCTTCGCCCATCGACTTTGATCAAATTCCTCTGGAAATTATGCGAGTGAACAGCGAAGGAACATTGAAATTGCTTGAATTGGCAAAGAGCAAAGGGGCCCGCTTTCTTGAGGCCTCAACTTCTGAAGTTTATGGCGATCCCGAAATTCATCCGCAGGTGGAGACCTATCACGGTAATGTAAACCCCATTGGCCCCCGCGCCTGCTATGACGAATCCAAGCGTTTTGCTGAGGCCATGACAATGAGTTTTCACACACGCTATAAGGTCGACACGCGCATTGTGCGGATTTTTAATACCTACGGGCCCCGTATGCGCCCCAATGACGGGCGAGTGATTCCCAACTTCATTAATCAGGCCCTGCAAAACCAAGACATCACAGTTTATGGTGATGGCCAGCAGACTCGTTCTTTCTGCTATGTAAGCGATCTCGTGCAGGCAATCCATAATGTCATGTTTAGCAATGATTCTACCCCATTCAATGTTGGAAATCCTGACGAGTACACGGTTAAACAGGCCGCTGAAGTTATAATTAAATACTTAGGCTCACAATCCAAGATTGTTTTTCGCCCCATAATGCAGGATGATCCTCGCAAGCGGAAACCGGATCTGTCGAAGCTGCAGAAGGTCTCGGACTACAGACCGAAAATTACTTTCGAAGAAGGAATCAAGCGTACGGCCGATCATTTTAAAGGATTATTAAAATGAAAGTTCTCGTTACAGGTGGGGCCGGCTACATTGGTTCACACGTCAATCGCATCTTAGCGAATGCCGACCATGAGACCGTTGTCCTGGATAATTTAAGCACGGGCAGACGAGAAATGGTTCTTGCCGGCAAGTTAGTCGTCGGCGATCTAAGTGATCAGAATTTTGTTACCAACCTTTTTGAGCGCGAACGGTTTGAAGCCGTTCTGCATTTCGCCGGCAGTATTATCGTGCCCGAGAGCGTGAAAGAGCCGATCAAGTACTACAAAAACAATACTCAAAATGCCATGGATCTCATCCGAACGTGCCAGAAATTTAAGGTTAATAAATTTATCTTTTCTTCCACTGCAGCCGTTTATGGTATTCCTGAAGATCAGGCCGGCATTTGTACTGAGACCTCTCCCTTAAGCCCCATCAATCCCTACGGCCGAAGCAAACTCATGACGGAGTGGATGCTGGAGGATATGACGGTTGCCAATCCCAATTTTAACTACGTGGCGCTTCGCTATTTCAATGTGGCCGGTGCTGCCGTTGATGGAAAGCTGGGCCAGTGCTCACCCTTTTCTACCCACCTGATCAAAATTACCTGTGAGACGGCGCTGGGGAAACGCAAGTCAATGACGGTGTTTGGTGATGATTACGCTACTCCAGACGGAACCTGTATTCGCGACTACATTCACGTGGAAGATTTGGCCCAGGCCCATCTTGATGCTCTCAATTATCTGGGTAAAGACGGCAAATCGACCGTCGCAAATTGTGGCTACGGGCATGGAACCAGTGTCAAAGAAATTATCGAAATCGTGCGCAAGGTAAGCGGAGTCGATTTTAAAGTTGAGCAGGGTCCAAGGCGCGATGGCGACAGTCCTAATCTGATCGCAAAATCTGAAAAAATTAAAAAACTTTTTGCCTGGGTTCCCCGTCACGATAATTTAGAACTGATTGTCAAAACCGCCCTTGAGTGGGAACGAAAGCTCTAATCTTCAATTATGGAACAGGCCTTCTATCACCTCACTTATGCCGCCTTGCTTGTCTTGAGTGCGGGGATTTTTACCTCGGTGTCTTTCTCGGCCCTGGCCCATATTTTACTGGTAGTACCAGCAGTCCATTACACCTACAAAAATTTTCCTTCGCATAAGTTGAGCAAAACCTCCTGGGCCTTACTTGGTGTGATACTTACGATTGCACTTTCAGTTGTGGCAAATTTAGATATTCTTCCTCACCCTCTTTCGAATCTCTTGAAAGTAAAATATTTTTTTATTTCTCTTTTGGGTATTTTCGCTCTTGCCGCTGTTCCCAGAAATTATTTTTCCAACAAGCGTCTTCGTGTTGCGCTCAATCTCTTTCTCCTTGCCACGACAGTAGCGTCAATCTCAGGCATTGTGGCCTACTATACGGGATTTAATTATTTGAAGTGGAAACCTGGGTGTCACCCTGATCGTGCCTGCGGTCTCTATGGCATGTATATGACGTATGGTTATGGGCTGTCGTTATTTATGGTGCTTTTGACAGGTCTTCTGATCTATCGCGATGAAGTGAAACAATGGATACCAAAGTGGTGGTTGGGACTGGCCTTTGCCATTAATGGGTTTGGGCTTTATCTTGCCTTCGCCCGTGGTGGCTGGATTGGTTATGCTATTGCAATTCCCTGTTTCTTTTTGAAGAAAAATAAGAAGATTATTTTTGCCCTTATTGCCGTGGCCGCGCTCTTTTTTGTGATGAGTTATAACTTTCTTGCCCCCTTTAAGAAAATGGTGAGTGACCGGGAAGGGTCCAATGCCCAGCGAATTTCGTTTGCCCAGACGGCCATCGTCGCCTTTAAGGAGCGCCCAGTATTCGGCTGGGGATATCGCAACTTTGAGCCCAATGTGAAGGCCTTAAAAGAAAAATACGATCTTGATCATAAATATTTCGGAGGCCATGCCCACAACAACTATCTGGAGCATCTGGCTTCGACGGGAATTTTGGGATTTTTGGCCATACTGATTTTTAGCTTCTTTTGGGCCTATGAAAATTTCAAGCGCGATGATTTAATCTCACGCTTAACTTTTCCCTTTGTAATTTCTTTTATTGTGTCAGGACAGTTTCAGTACACGTTTGGAGATGGGGAGAATCTTTTTTTAATTATGACAGTGTTTTTGATCTCTGAAGCCGCCTCAATACGCGTTCTTACTCAGAAGCCCCTTCCAAAAAGTTAAGAAGAGAATTTTAATATCGAGCCAGAGAGACCAGTTTTTAATGTAGTAGATATCACATTCAATGCGTTTATTTAGACTGGTGTCCCCGCGCCAACCATTGACCTGGGCCCAACCGGTGATCCCGGCCTTCATCTTGTGACGGAGCATGTACAAGGGAATTTCATGTTTAAATTTTTCCACGAAAAAAGGTTGCTCGGGGCGAGGGCCGACGAGGCTCATATCACCCACCACCACATTCCAAATTTGGGGTAGCTCATCAAGAGAGGTTTTACGCAACAATGATCCGACCCGGGTTTTGCGGGGGTTATTGGGATTGCTCCATTCTTTGGCGTCCTCACCCGGGGCAGCCATTTTCATGGTACGAAATTTCCACATTGTGAAGGTTTTTCCATCCAATCCCATTCGCTTTTGACCAAAAAAGAAGGGGCCCGGGGAAGAAAGTTTCACCAGGAGAGCAAGCAGAATGAGGAGTGGAGAAATTAAAATCAATCCCACAAAGGATAATGAAAAATCAAAAGCACGCTTCAAGATAAGGTCAATGGTATTGAGCTTCGGCTGATTCATGGTGAGGAGCGGAACCCCGGCAAAATCTTCGATCTCATGCCCGATAAAGGAGAATGAGAGATCAGGTAAAACCTGTAAGGGGACAACATCGTTGTAAGACTTTTTGAGCAAGGCCTCGACCTTGTCCGAATCCTTTCCGGCATAACCAAGCACGATGGTGTCAGGGTTAAATTTCTGGCGCGCCTCTTCCATCGAATCGTTTAACACCGGAATCTCAAATTTCCGCGCCAGGTCCAGGTTGGCCTCAATCCATCCCAGGAAACGAATCCCGGAGTCTTTGAAGAGCTTCACCGTTTCAATGTAATTTCCCATCTGGGGCCCATTGCCGACGAGGAGGACGTGCCGGAGATTGTAGCCTCGCTTGCGCAGCACTCTTAAAAAATTTCGAACGCATAAACGCAAAGTAATCAGTGCAACTTGTGAGATGGCAAAATACAGAACCAGGGTAATTCTTGAGACTCGAGCGGGCGCGATAAAATACAGAAAAAGAATAAAGGTTAAAGTGGCCAAGGTGTTGGCCTTAAAAAGGGACAGTATTTCATTGGAGCGCGAATTAAAACGGTACGAGCGATACAGACCCAGTTTGGCACAGAAATATAATGTCAGCGCAATCAGGCCAGGTGAGAGTTTGAGAAAAAAAAGTCCCAAGCCTTTTTCTCCGTCATGCATGAGATTAAAGCGAATGTAATAGGCTGCGGCCAAACTCAGACCGACCACAACTCCATCGGCGACGCGCTGGAGGAGCGAAAATGTTCTTTCGTGGGTTTTAAGCATGGGATGAATGTACCATCTTTGGGGTTGGGAGACTATTGCGCACCGTTTCTATTACGTCCTAGTTCCAAATCAAGAATCATTACACCCTGAATGCCTTTTGCATTCTTTCTTGCTCAGGTCGTCCAATTCCATATTTATTAGCAAGGCCTTTCCACAGAGCTACTTCAGTTTTCACGGCAGCGATTATCTCGTTGGCCTTTGCGGAGGAGAGTCTAAAATCCTTGGCAACACTTTTGGCCAGATCATAATCTAGAGCATTGCTTTCAAGCGAAATATTCAAGCTCAACCCCGTGGCCATTTCGTTAGGATTTATATCGTAGGCCGGGGAGAGAATCCAACCATCTTGTGTAAGCAAGAAACCATGGTTTCTTAGATGATCATCCGAGTTTGAAACAGCAATTGAAAATACGATTCTTTTCCATAATTCTTCAAGATCACTATCAACATGGCGAGGGGAGCCGTGAGAGATGATAAAATCAACAAATTCTGAGTAGCTTGCTCCGGAATCTGCATTGTCTCCATCTTTGTGTTCAAGCAAGGTCATGGCCGAAGCAAAATGAATTCTTCGCCCGTCCGTGGTTCGATCAAATCTCTGCACTAAAAATGTGTGATACTTATTTGCCAATTTTTGAACTTTAGCTTCAGCAACTTTGATACCACAATTTCTTGCTAATTCATAAACCACTGCTTCCCAAGCTCCGGCGTCCTTGATGTCATTTTTGCTCGGGAATTTTGCTATCCAAAGATTGTTACTTGTATCAAGGACATTTGCTTTTGGCCTGGTTCCTCCGAGAGATGAACCAGGGGCGAATAAAAGTTGTAGCCATTCAGAAAAATGGGGGTCGTTTTCGGCACCTTCTTCTTCTAGTGCCAAACTTGCCTGTTCCAATTCTCTGAGCGTTGTCCACGGCGGTGTTGCCTTTTTATGATGATCATCAAGAAAGGGACCATCACCTATTTTAAATCGTAGCCCTCCCATTCTATTCTCGTCATAAACTCCCAGTAAAAAATCCGATGGCATGAGTGTTTTTACAGCTCGTTGTTCTTCTTTAGCGTAGAGGGCCTCTCTTCTTAACATAAGCACCTCACCCCATCGGTCAGGAGAAGAATCAAGAAAAACTCCAAAGTTTTTTACACCTTCAGGTGGATGATATTTACCTTCAAATAGTTGGAGCTTAGGATCAATCTGAAATTTGTTGGAACTCTTGAGCCAGTCCTTTTCATACTCAAATGAAAAGATTTCTTTTCCTCTTGTGATAGACGCAATGAGTGTCCCAATTTTTTGGGGCGTGTGCAGGAAAACCCAATCGGCCCAAACTTCGATGGTCTTCATTTTTTACCTTCGATTTTGCTTCTCGGGGCACGGCCCTTTAATGAAAGTTCTAAATCTTGCAGCTTTCTTCCCAATGCATCGTCTTTGGCGATTAGCTCAATATCCTCTGCCAAGTTTAAAGTATGAAGGACATTTGCAATCGCTCCAATGCTCACTCCCGGTTCACCTTTCTCGATACTGACAACTGTATTAAGCGAGATACCCGCCCTTTGAGCGACGGCCCTCAAAGAGAGATCGCGCCTTAAACGGGCCATTTTGATGTTGCCCCCAAGCATGATTAATAGCCTCTTCGTCAAAGGGGAAGATGTAATAGATTTCTTCATAATTAGCCTTTAATTGATACAAAACAGCTAATTTATATCAATTTATGGGTAATTATAACATAAATTGAGATAGTGCGTAACATGTTGATTTAATATAGTGAGGCGCAAAGTTTCTAGGACGTCCTAGTTTTTTAATTACATTTTACAATCCCCCTTGAAAACTATTCCAAATCAATATAAAAAGCGTGGTCTTGGATTTTTCCCTGAGGGCGATATGAAACTTTTTTTAGCGATGATTTTTGTGATGAGTACTTTGTCTCCGGTGTGGGGGGGGTGGGTCCCGTCGAATGAAGTTCGAAAAAACATCGTGCAAGCGATGTATTTTAATGACGACCGAGAAAGCGTGTATCAGTTGCTCAAGTCAAATCTAGAACAAGGTATGGATGTTGAATCACCACACCCCGATTTAAAACATTCACTTCTTACGAAATTTGCCACCATCGAATGGTACCGCGAAGATGGCCGCAGCGAAGGCCGCCAATTCACCGACTGGGATCAGAAAATTTTTGACCTACTTATCAGGTATGGTGCCAATGTCAATTATAGCTGGAGCACCGGAGGTATTTCTCGCAGTAATGTCCTGCTCGAGGCCGTTCATAGGTGGAATCTGGATATGGTGAAAAAGTTAATCAAGGCCGGCGCAAATCCCAAGGTCAGCTTTCCCACTGGAAATTTCAATCTTCGAAATAACGTCTTGATTGGGCCCGTTCGCTACTACGACGGAGCTATGTTCTCTTATTTGCATAAGCTCACTAATTTTCCCATAAATGGACTCGACTATTGCTCAGCCTATGACGAAAGACCGGTGCCAGATGATGATTGGCAAAGGGAAGTACTTGAAACTCTTATCAAGCCGGCATCGAAGGATTACGACCGGCAAAAGTGCTTGAAATTACTAGGCTTATAGCATTTTTTTGATAAATTTCAGAAATTTATATTATTCCCTTACAAATTTTGCCGATAAATACGGGTGAAATTTTTTACAACTTTTTTCATCGTCTTGTCAGTGATGGTGAAAGCAGAGTGTCCGTATTTAGACGGGGCACCAGACCTGCCACCCGCGCTGGGTAAACTACTGCCCTCTGACCAACTTCTGTGCGCGCAAAAATTTTATCAATACCAGAATTCTGATGATTTAAAGCGGCCGCACTTTTGTACCTGCCTGAGCACTCAGAATCCAATGGACCCGATGGCATCCTCGACGGCAATTACGAAAGAAGAGGATCAGCGTCTTAAAAATTTAATTGAAGATTTAGCGGTTGAGCATGCCAAGGCGGCCATGGAGACGATGTTTACCAATGCCATCTACTTTGATGCCTACGTCAGGCGTGGGGCGCTTGATACCCGATTTCTCGCCAATATGGACAAGTGCCGCCTGCGGGGGATAGTAGATTCATTAAAAAAGCAATCTGACGATTGCAACCAAACCACTTACCAACGCCGCCTCGCTAAATTTCTAAATTTCCCCGAGTCAGAAGTTAAACAAGCTCTCACGACTGAGTCCACGAGGGAATCTCTCTTTTCAGATTTTTTGAGTGGATTCAAAGAAAGTATGATTCCGCTGGCAAAAAATATAATTCCTTCTCATCTTCCCAATGCCTGCATGCCGTTTAAGGCCTTCCTGATGTTTTCCGCGCCACCGATCGACGATGAGCTTTTTGATCAAACTCTTCGAAGCGGAGGTCTGGACCAAAATAAGGACGAGAAGAAACAACTGCTAGGTAATTATCTTAATATGCCTTCAATGGGTGCATCGTTCTTAAGCAAGGTCGAACATCCCCTGGGCTGGATGGCGCAGGACCATCGAGAACAGATGGAGCATAACGCCCGCATTGCCGGAAATCACCCCTTGATGCTCATGGTATTTCAAGACGAGAAAATACTTGAAGATCTAAAATTACACATTGCTAATTCGGATCGGTGTCAGTCAGAGCAAACAAATCGTTATAATCAGGCTACGGACCCCGAATATCACCGGCATTATGACGAAAAGTTGGCGGAGCTAACGGCCCTTTGTCTTCCCGGAAGTGGATACAAAAGATGTCTTCGCGAAAAAAAGAATCAGGCAGCCGAATTCGCAAGGACAAAAATTCCAGGGCATAAGGAGTGGGTTAAGCAGCAATCTATCGCGGGGTGCGAAACGTACCAAGATTTTTTTCAAAAAGAAAAAAACATTAACGAGATCATTAAAGCACAAAATAATAAATGTGAAAAATTCAGAAGAGATATTTCGACTGAGTTTTTGTGCAAGGAAGATCTTTCAAGTTTGAAACCAACAACCATGGAATTTGAACTCGGACCGAAAATTTTTAATGCCTTTGGCACGGATGCTCCCAGGATCTTCAATCACTATTTAAAAAAACATTATTGCAAAATCACCCAGTCAGGAGACAGCGCTCAAAAACACCCACCTGAAGTGACTCCACTTGAAAATGCAGGCATCATCGACCACCTCCGCCCGCAATCCGAGCTAACCGATCTTCGTCACCAGAGAGTCAGCGATTATGAACGCTACAACAATTTTTTATGCAAAAAGATGAAAGGCCGACGCCCGGATGGGACGACCTTTGCCTGCGATAATATTAGCGCCCGGCCCCCTGAGTGCAATCAATCGATTTATTTTAAACAGATGGCTTGCCAGGCGCTAAAAAGTGAACTTGATGGGGTCACACCTAAAATGGAAGAAGAGAGAAAGCGCGATTATTTTTTAGCGCCTGAAGAATATAACGGACTGGCCCATCACCAATCGTTTCCAAGCAGTCGCGAATCCCTCGATCATGGTCCCATGATTTTAGAGTTTCAACGCCTGGCCAATACGCTGCCAGGAAATCTTGGAGCGAATTGTACGCTACCCAACCCACTTCCTACCGATTCTGCGAGTGTATCCAGCTGGTTTGCTAGCGAGGAGCGTAGAGTCGCTCAAGGCAGTGGCTCAGGTTCGGGTTCGAGCGTGGGCGATGCTGGTGCCGCCTTTTTTAGCGATTATTTTCTTGAAGGCACCACTGACGATGAAACTCATCTGGTGGAGTTTCGCGCCAAAAACCCTGGTCTCAGTGATGGCACCGTGAGTGGCACAATTCTGCCCGTGCCCTATGAGCGACGGGTCGAAGTCGCGCCGACAACGCTGATCCTGCCTACTCCTGTACCAACGGCAGTAGCAACGCCCGCAAACCCAAGCGGCCTACCCGAAGTGGCCAACGACCCAACTTTATCAAAGTTAGGTGGCAGTCTCGCCGAGCGCGGAATTTCCCCTCGTGCCCCGGCGTCGGTTTCTCCCGCGACAGTTCCTCACGTGGCCAATCCGGCGAATGTTCTTGCGCCAACCCCGACGCCGGGCCAAACGCCCGCCACGCCGGGGCCACTCGCGAATGATCAAAGTGAAGAGCTGCGGCGAATGCAAGAGTACGAACGGAAACTCAGAGATCTGGAGCGAAGAGAGGCGGAACTTGCAGCGGCCGGAAGGCGAACAGAGGCCGAGCGAATCAAGGCAGAAATTGCAAGACTCAAACGCGAACTCGAAGCATTCAATAACTCCAATAATAATGTGGTGAAAGTTACGCCGACTCCCACACCGAATGCGATCGTCGGTCCAACCCCCGCTCCCACAGCGGGCCCCAAGGTCGGTGGAGGGGCCATCGCTGGTCGCACAGGTTCGACAGGAGTGCGTCCTGGAGCTGAGAGAAAAATCGCGAGTGGTGGCGGCGGCGGAGGTTCTTCTTCCAGAGGGGCCACGAGTGCCGCTCGAAATCTTGCCGGCGTGTCGGGAGGCGGAGGAGGTGCCTCAAGGGGTCTCGACGGCTTTGCGGCCAAGCTGAAAAATTCTCGCTACCATTCGCCTGTCGAACCATTTACTGGCAGGCCCGGCGGTTTTCCAGGAATCAAGCCAATCAAAGATCATCTTCCCTACGAATCGCCGCAGATTATTGCTTATGAGCTTATTGATATTTTCGGCCTCAAAAAAGTCGTCATGTATTTTCATCTCGAAGGAAAAACGTTCAGCGCACTCAAGGCCCTCGAGCATGGCGATTATGAAATTATTGTCTATGCGTTCAATCCCAGCGAGTTGGAAAAAAATCAACTCGAGCGACCCGAGGAAGTTGACCGACGCATCCGCGTGAAGCGTCTCCTAGAAGAGCTACGGGCCACGCCGAGCGAGGCGGCGAAGAACGCGGGGGCCTTTTCAACCGCCGCCGACAATACTCATGAGCTGACGCGCGAAACCCTGCTTACAGAGCACGAACGCAAAATGGCCCTGACCAACATGATCCCACCGCGCGTTCTCGATAAGGCCTGGGATGAGCTACCGCATTTTGTGCTTCCCCCGACTGACTTAGAGTGAATCTTGAATTCATGAAATTTAATTATTCAGGCGACAATTTTCAAAGTGCGGACTAATATTTATGTAAAATCCATCTTGGGATATCGTAAAATGAGATTATTTGGATTAAAAAAAGAGCAAATTGATCTTGTCAAAAATATTTTTGAAAGCATTTTTACTGCAAATGACAAGGTCAAAATATTCATTTTTGGCCTTCCCACCAAAAGAAGATTGCACGAATCTTCAAGGATAAATTTTGCTCTCAAATCGAAAGATAAGAATCTGAATCAAAAAATAGCCGGACTCAACAAGGAGTTTGAAAACTCTGAACTCCCTTATAAAGTTGATTTATTAAATTGGGATGAAATACTTCCTTCTGATCTATCTCAAATCAAAAAGCAAAAGTTTCTGTTTTGGGCCCCAGAGCACATTGAAATCAAATCGCCCTGGCGCATCTGTCCTTTAGGAGAGCACTGGGTGCGAAGACATAATAGGCATTTGGATACAGGAACAGTTGTGGATCAAGATGGGCATTGTAGAAAAAATGGATCAAAAAAAGATATCTTGATGGGAGATGAAATTGAACTTATTTCAAATCTTGACCGCTTTAAAAAACCAGCCATCATGGTAAGTGCAAATGATTTGGGTTTCAAAGATGGAAATATGTTCAATGAACTGATTGCTGGATGGGCATTTTACTGGAATGATATTTATAAGCCTGATACCCCTATCCATCCAAATCTAGTAAAAGCTCTCATCGCAACTGAATCAAGCTTTGACCCGAAGGTTCAAGCGAGTAACGGTGAACCTGGAATTGGTCAAGCGCAGGGACTTGTTCAATTAACAGAGCAGACGTACAAAATATTGAAAAATAGAAAAGGTGAACTCAAAGATCATTTGGTAATATTAAATACGGACGAAATTTGGCTTCCCAATAATAATATATGTGCTGCCATTCGGTGGCTATTCAGGAAACACGAAACGGCTAAAAAACGCCTCAAACGTGAGCCAACATGGGAAGAGACGCTCTGGGAGTATAAAGGAATCTTAAATAAGAAAAATCCAAAATCTATTGCTATCAAAAAAAGGTTAGCCAAATTCATCGAGAGAATGCATGAATAAAATAATCCTCTTACTCTTCTCGCTGACTCTAATCTCTTTTGCCACTCCGGCAAAAGAAATTGAATTAAGAAAGATGAAATTCACAGAAAACAAATTCTACGCCGAATTCTTGGCCAAGAATGTTTCAGTCCATTGTACGCCTGCGGACAAAGAAGAAAATAATTACAAAATTTCATATATTATTGGGCGTACAGCCGATGAACACCATCTTTTTGTATTCAGACGTCCTTGGTCTCCTAAAACGTGTGCCTGGAGAAAAAAAGAGATTAGCAAAATTCTTAGAGACAATAGAATCGTAAGGATACTAGGGATTTTAAGAATCGAAAGCAACTATCAGCAGGACAAGGACGATCAGGGGAAGCTTGATCCACCATTGAGAAACAGGAGACACTATTCTTGGATTTTTGATCGTATCGATAATGGCAAAGGCCAGTGTCACGGTTATTTTGATTCCCATGAACAAAGTGAAGGGTCCTGTGCTAAAGACCGTGTCGAAAATATCATTATGGATTGAGAAATCTGTTTGCCTGCTTCTCTTTCTCGGGACGCAATGGAGGCATAGCGTCAAGCGCGCCCCTCAGAATGTCGCAAAGGATTAACAAAAAGGACCTGGCACCCACTCGGTCTTTGGGATAAAATCGCGCGAAACGCAAACAAACCACGGGGATTTAATATGGAATTTATCGATTTAGGTGCCCAGTACGACACAATCAAAGACAAAGTTAACAAACGCATTCAAACCGTCCTCGATCATCGTAAATTTATTTTAGGCCCCGAAGTCGAAGAGTTCGAAAAAGAAATGAGCAAATTTTTAGGCGTGAAGCATGCCATCGGTGTCGCTAACGGAACCGACGGTCTGATGATCTGCTTGAAGGCCCTCGATATACGCCCAGGCGACCAGGTGATCGTGCCTGCCTTTAGTTTTTTTGCAACTTCCGAAGTGGTTTCCATGTTAGGCGCTGAGCCCGTGTTTTGCGATGTGGACCCCGACACTTATAATCTTGATCCCAAGGCGCTGGAAAAAATTATCACGCCCAAGATCAAGGCCATCATGCCCGTCAGTCTCTATGGCCAGTGCGCCGACTTTGATTGGATCAACCAAATTGCCAGCAAGTATAAAATTCCCGTGATTGAAGATGCCGCTCAAAGTTTCGGCGCAATTTACAAAGGCAAGCGTTCGGGCAATCTGACCGCGCTCGCCGCCACCAGCTTTTTTCCTGCCAAACCACTCGGCTGCTACGGCGACGGCGGTGCCTGCTTCACCAATGACGACAAGCTGGCCGAACGTATTAAGCAACTTCGTTTCCACGGTCAGGTTGGCCGCTATAACCACGTGCTCGTGGGCCATAACAGCCGTCTCGACACTCTTCAGGCCGCAATCCTAACTGAAAAGCTGGCCATCTTTCCAAAAGAAATGGAGCTACGCCAGAAGGTCGCCGATGCCTACAACGCAGGCCTCAAAGGAAAAGTTAAAACTCCCAAGGTTGAAAGCTTTAATAAGAGCGTCTGGGCCCAGTATACAATCGAGGTGAATGACCGCGACGCCTTTGCCAAAAAAATGCAAGACAAGGGCGTTCCAACGGCCGTGCACTACCCGAAACCACTGCACCTTCAACCGGTGTACGAAGGGCAATACTCGAATCAGAAATTTCCTGTCTCTGAGGCCATTTGCCAGAAGGTGATTTCCCTGCCGATGCATCCCTACATGTCAGAGAAAGATCTGAAGACAGTGATTGGGGCGGTGTAGGTTACTCCATCTTAGGAATGTCATCAATTAGGGCACCGAAATGTGACAGACGATCATTTATAGTTTCTTTAATTCTTTGGCAAAACTCTAATTCAGAATTAGTAATAACGGGAAGTGATATTTTCTCAAGCCCCAATCCAATTTTTTCGCAAAGCTTTTTCAGTTGGTTTGCTAGCAATTTTTTTTGAAGACCACTCTCGTTGCAAAATTCAGCAAGTTGAAAAGCATAGATTTGAGAGGGATTAAATTCGTCTCCAATAGACATGGCAAGTTCATTATCAAGACCTGGATAAATGGCAGTATTAACCAGGTCGTAAAACGGGGTGATCCTCATTCCTTTTTCATCAACAAAAAAGGAGATATTTTTTCCATGAGCATCTGAGTTGCCGATCATCAGATTAAAGAGCATCCAATTGATAAGCTTGAGCTGATTTATGGCGGGAACATCACACTTCATCGTCAAATTGAAAAGTTTCTTAAAGCTAACGCCTTCTCGGATACTCGAAACATCTTTCTCCGGGCCAAAATTTCGCTCATATCGATATGAGCTCAGTAGATTAAGTGCCTGGCAGCTATCAATGATGTGGTGTCGCCTAACTTTCGTATCACTTTCAACATGGCGATCAAAACGTTTAACTAAAAGAGCAGGATTGTCTCCGAAGCGCCTGTAAGAGACTTCTGGAACTTCTATACCAATACTCTTGGCAAGACTCATACAAAAAAACTCATTCAGAACTAAGTATGGAATTTTTGTGTCATTTTTTTGAAATTTAAGAATGTGCGTACTCGCAATATCACCTTCACCGAATCCCATTCGGCCATCACTTAATAGAGTGATTGGCAACTTATCTTGCACGCCCGCCACATTTAGGCGCATCTTACCATCCCAAACGGCTAGCCCCCTTCTTGATCTTTCGTCTAGGCGAGTTGCAAGTTCTATCGATGTAACCTCTCTAAAAGAAGATTCGTAGTTAGCTGGCATCTCCTCGGGTAAAAATGATAATGCGCCAGTTGTATCCTTGCCAATAATTCTAATAATCGCAAAAGTATTACTGATGCCAATCCGAAATTGCACTTTTAAATCTTCGAGGGCATTTCCCTCTGGAAATAAATTCTCCAGAAAGCGCCTGATGGAAGTTGATTTTATTTTCTCACCAAAAGGTAAAGAAGGGGATATCTCAAAGCCACGCTCACACCATTTATCACAATATACAAAAGCGAGGTCGTCAGTGTCCGTATCAAGAAGCAATTCCCCCACTCTTTCTTTATTTAAATATACAATCAGTTTGTTTAAACTCATGACTCGTTCTCTGCTTCGTCTTCCCAAGGAGTCACTCTTAACTCAATGCCAAGCATCTGACAGACTTGCAAAACACTTTCAAAACGTACGCCACCTCTCGCCGTTTCAATTTTTGAAAGTGTATCTTTTGCGACATTGCACAGTAGTGCCGCATCCTCAAGTCGCAGCTTGCTTTGGGTTCGCTTGGCCCTTACGAATTGCCCCAAGAGTTCCGCTGTGAGGTGTCCCTTTTGCTTGGGTGCCGGTAATCCTTTTACTTTATTGGCCATAAATGCCTTTATTAATCCTGCTAATACAGTAATTATATCTATTTTTTAGCATAAATACAATTAAACATATTTTCCCAGCTTTAATTAAATATATACAAACAATTTGCATAATATAACTGCAAAGGCAGGACTAATTCGGAAGAGCCACGACCGGCGACGCGAAGCCCTTGCTGCCAATGTTCACCTTGCCATTGCCGTTAATCCAGTTGGCGCGCCCCCATGGTGTGTTGCTCATGATGATCCGTTCACTGTCTACGTGAGCGTGAATCCGAAGATCGACAATTCGGTTATCGAGGACGGAAAGGTGTTCAAATTCCTGGACGATAAATTCTTTGGGTCGGTAATGCATTTTCTCAATAATCGTATTCAACGAACTCATCGATTCTTTTTTCCCGATCCAAACGCCTGAGCCCCCGTCCTCATTCACTTTTTTTATGACGTAGCGGTCCTTGTTGCAACGAAGATTTGTCAGAATACTTCGATCCACTCGCCATTCCCGGTGCTGGGTTCGAATGGCCACCGACTTTGCGGGAATGCTGGCCAGGAGAGGTGTCTCCTTGAGAAAACGGTGAATCATTGAGTCGACAAAGAGACCGAAAATCTTATCGTTCACAAATTGAACACCGGGTGAAAAGTTGGTCCACGCATGGCCGTTTACAAGTGCGGTGCCAAGTGAGGGAGCACGGATAAGGGCGCGGACGATCTCATTTTGGTAAGCGCTATTTTTCGGATCGCGAAGCTTTGTCATTTGAATTCGAATGGCGCGGTTGTCAAGCTGTTCGGGGCCGGCATGAAAGATGAGTGCCCCAATCCGCTGGATTGTTCCCGATTTCTTCAGAAAAATTCCGGCCTCTTTTCCTTCCCTGATTTCGATTTTCCTCAGTTGATTAGAAGACGTCGTGGAGTCAATACCAAATTTGGCAAAAATCTGAGCGAGTCTCCGCGTTTCCTGATCAGACTCGTCTTTATAGGGGCGTAAATAGAGGAGCGGAATTCCATTATTTTGTGCCGCTTTTTGCGTGAAATATTGGGCCAGAATGGTAAAGAATTTTTCTGGATCGTTCGGGCGTGGGAGCATCTCGTGAAGGCCTGGCATCAGCTTGTAGAGAATCTTCTGACCTTGCACGAGATCTCCGATTCCACCGATAATGCCAGCGCTGTCTTCGACCACTCGCCAACGGCCGGCCCGGTCACGGATGATGTCGGGGCCGTAAGGAAAGGCAAGCTGATCAGGATTAACCTTTCGAAGGAGGTTGCCCATATGGTGGCGTGCAATCATGGAATGAAGTGTGTCCGCTGGCATAACGCGGTTCCAGCGAGACCCTTTGGTACAGTAGTCGCGAAGAAATGCTAGAATCGCCCGTGCCCGCTGCTCAACTCCTCGACTCAGGAACTGAAATTCCTCTTGAGTCAGGAGTCGTGGAAGAGGATCTTGAGCGTAGTCTCCAGCAAAAAGTCGTTTCGAGCGCACATGGAGCGCGCGGCGCTCTTTAGGCGGCAGGGATTTCCAATGATGAACCACTCCGGCATAGTGCGGTCTGGCCTGGCCATCGGTGCTGAAAAGCTCATTGTAGTAGGTCATATTTTGTTTGCTCCACTAATGTTTGTTATTTGATCAAGAATTTCATGTCCCGAAATCGCCTGTTTTTTCCATGAGGCCCATCTTCTCGGCGACAAGGTGCCAGGAGCTTTATCCGCTGGAAAATTTCGGAAAATTTAAATCTATATTACTTGAGAGATGAGGAAGAAAGAATCGCGCCGCCTTCATTCCTCTCTGTGCAATTTTACTCACAGTCATGGACAAAATAACTGAGGCACTTTTTGCGATCAACTGTTCGAATCGATTTCCATCTCCAATAGTAGTTATTGGTGGCATAAAGGGTTTTGCCTGACCCTTGCAAGATAAGGTACCGATATTTTTTTTTGAGTGCCGTAATTTTTCTTTCTAATTCTTTGCATGTATCGAAATAGACTCCGGTCATGACAAGAAAATCATGGGTTAGTTCACCCTCCTGATAGACGATGCCAAATGGCCCTCGCTCATCAGCTTCTGTAGCATCACATTCTGCCTTGATATGCGAGGACGGTACTTTTCGATCAAACTCTTCCGCCAACAAAAATGAGGGGATAGTCAATCCCAGTAAGAAAAAATAAATTATTTTCTTCATCTATATCTCTGATAAATGCTTAAGAAATCGTTCATCACTTTTAACGACCTATGCCCATTCTTTTTGAGATCTGGACCTAACCCTTTATATTCAACAATTGTCTCGACCCAGGTGGGAGATCGTTGTAGCCTTTTTTGGAGTATTTCTCTTTTCCTAAAGAGCCATCGGATTGCGGCACAAAGATTTTTACTTGGTGTGAAAAGTTCTTCTTTTGCGAAATCAATGTAGTGATCTTTAATTTCACCCTTTCTATCTTTCAAAATTTTTAGTGTTTGTTCGGTGATTTGAACCAGCCCCCGAGCAGGACCTATGGTCTTCTTATTTTTTGCAATGGCAAGTGGATTAAATCGTGATTCTGACTCAATAAGTGCTTTGATAAAATTCACCTCTATAGGGAGATCTGGAGTGAAAATATCATTCCAATATCGGCACCAGCCAGCAATGAGAATGTCATACGCGTTAGGTTCAATTATTCTTTCATTTCCCGAATACGGGAGTGGCAAAGGTTGCGTATTTATAAATGAGCTATTTAAAGATATCAAATCTACTTCTTCACCCGTCAGCCGATCTTTGCCCGAGGGATTTTTACGGCAATGACCATCGACGTCCTGCATTTGTCTGCCAATCGGGTATCTTGGATGTCTCACCACCCAATGTTGACCATAGGGACACACTCGCCAGGGGTGAAGAGGGCGAGTGTGGGGGCCCCAAATCTCAATCTTCTCTCTGCGAATGCTTGGAAGGTAAGGAGCATACAATTCATCCCAGGAAGTGATATCCATTTTATAGGGTAGGTTAGATTCTTCACAGGCCACTTTGAAGAGAGAAATTCTCTTTCCCAACTCCTTGGATTTGGATTTAACGGCTAAATCGATATCAGAAAAAAGTTTATGTTTTCCCGTCGCCCTTGAACCAAAGAGAAAAATTTTTGCGTCAGGAAGATCTCCAAAAAATTGCGAGATTTTTTTTTCAATTTCCTGGAATTCTTCGTTTTTAAGGCCGTAAGTTCTCATTTGAGTTGCATTTGTAAGGTAGAATAAAGTTGGTGACAGCAGATTAAAAAAACAGGAACTCTTTTGAAGAGCTCTTCCGCAACTTCAGGATGATAGAGATGACTGGTTTTATTTCTAGCTTCCAAAAATAAAATCCACTGTTCGGGGTTCGACTTTGTACTCATGATATTCGAGAACCTTTTTAGCTGAATTCCATGCAATCTCAAGGCAATATTCAAATCGCTGGATAATCCCATCTCGTTCCAGCAGACTCGATGGCGGCCGTGCCATGGCCTCATCCAGTTTCTGGAGGACCTTGCTATAATTATCAAGTCTCGGTTTATTCATCCTAATAGAATGTCATAAAATGCTTTAGATATATAACGTGAAATAAAAAAGCCCCGCATTTTACAGGGCCTCCAAACGGCGTGCTTCGGGATAGTGACGCTGTGTGCTGTGTGCCAGGCGGAACCGGGTGCCAGGAGCTTTATCCTTATTCATTTATTTTTAAAGAAAACCTGGATTTTTGAAATAAAGCAGATTGTAGTTTTAATAGCTCATCAATGGTGGTGAGAACTCTAAGTGATCCACAACTTGAATTTGAACTCTTGGAAGAGCTGATTCGAGCGTTGGTATAAGTATCTGGTCGGGCCAAGACCTGGAGTTATGTGCAACATGTCGGGGGTTATGAAAAAAGATATTGAAAATCCTCACGAGTCATTTTTCTCAAAAAGGAATGGTCGCTACACATAATGGCGTTTGCCAGATCACGCTTTTTACTTTGAAGATCAAGAATTTTCTCTTCCACCGTATTTTTGCTAATCAAACGATAGGCGGTTACCTTTCTAGTCTGGCCAATGCGGTGGGCGCGATCGATTGCCTGGGCCTCGGCGGCGGGATTCCACCACGGATCAAGAATAAAACAGTAGTCCGCAGCAGTCAGATTGAGTCCAAGGCCACCGGCCTTCAAACTGATAAGGAACACCGTAGGCCCTTCACTGCTTTGGAAATTATCGACGCTCTCCTGTCTTTTAGTGCTTTGACCGTCGAGATATTCATAGCGAATCTTGCGTTGATCTAATCCCTGCGCCACAATTTGAAGCAGGGAGGTGAACTGGGAAAAGACCAAGGCCTTATGTCCCTCTTCAAGGAGAATTTCAAGTTTTTCAAATAAAACATCTAATTTCCCGGACTCTTGAGAAACACCAACTTTATGATCTTTAAGAAGCGCCGGATGACAGGCCGATTGTCTAAGCCGTAAAAGCGCCTCAAGAATATTCATTTGGTTTTTGCCCATCCCATCCTGTTCTATTTTTGACGAGAGCAGAGTGTGATAATAGGTCTTAAGTTCTTCATAGGTTTTTTTCTGCCCAGGCGGTAAGTCAACATAAAGTGTATGCTCTTCTTTTTCGGGAAGATCTTTTAACACCTCGGATTTCTTTCTACGCAAGATGAGCGGACGAAGAGCATTTAAGATCTGGCTTAGATCACTATCCTCGGCGTGAGAGTAGTTTTTTGAAAAAGAATGAGAAAAAAGGCCTGGATTTAAAAAATCAAAAATTGAGAAAAGTTCTCCAATATGATTTTCCACAGGAGTACCGCTCAAGGCCAGACGGTGATTGCATTTCAAAAGCCTTACGGCCTTAGTAATCTGAGCGGTACTATTTTTTATGCTTTGGGCCTCATCAAGAATAATGTCATCAAAGACAATATCCTTGAGAAAGACAATATCTCGCCTCACGATATGGTACGAGGTAAGAATCAAATCGTATTTACGCAATTCATCCCATGTTTTTTTTCGCTCCCCTTCCTGGTACACCAAAACTTTAAGTGTTGGGGTGAACTTCGAGGCCTCCGCACTCCAATTGCAAACGACAGTTTTAGGTGCCACGATCAGCGAGGGGGGCCGTTTGCCGGAAGAATTTTCTTTTTTTAAGGCCAACAAGGCCAGAACCTGGATGGTTTTGCCCAGACCCATATCGTCGGCCAGACATCCCCCGAGTGACATCCTTTGAAGAAAATCCAACCATGCCAGTCCAACTTTCTGAT
Organism: Bdellovibrionales bacterium GWA2_49_15; assembly: GCA_001769855.1. GTDB lineage: Bacteria > Bdellovibrionota > Bacteriovoracia > Bacteriovoracales > Bacteriovoracaceae > GWA2-49-15. The sequence goes on from MEPP01000023.1 coordinate 120,916, forward strand.
AGTCGCGAAGTTTTCCTTTAAATGATTTTGGCGGATTCATGGGACTGATGCCGTTTAAATTAGCTAACTCCGCACGCCATTTGGTAAATTTCCGATCGAGCTTCATCCCACCCATCTCAGCGAGCAGGTAATCCAAAAGAATGCCCTGCGAAGCCTTAAAACGTACGTGACCATCAACTAATTCAGGGTTAAGCGCCGCCAGCTTCTCAAAGCGTTTTAAATAGTCATTAGGAAGAATGCCCAATGATAGTTTGCCAATTTCAATCATCCCTTTTCGATCTGCAATTGCTTGTAAAAGCTCTGGCATATTGAAAGTTTGATCACCAAACGTCATCTTGGCCGAAAGGTCAAACCAATCAATCCCCGAGGAAATAGACATGCCAAATGTTTTAGCGGCATGAACTCTTTTATCCTCTATGTAGATTGGAACATCCAAGGATGAAAGACCTTGGGCCAATGGAAAGAGAGACATTTTTGGTATCCTAAAAGAACTTTCACTGCTTATCCATTGAAGCTCAGAAATTGCGAGGAAGGCGTTGGCGATCATATTTTCACGCGGCCTATCTCGATGCATCCGTTTCATCGCTTGAACATTTTCTCCATCGGGAAAAACTCCGATAATTTCTTGAGTACTAATCTCGGGGGATATCCCTAATGGGGCAGAGTACGTGATTTCACCATACTTGAGTTCAAGATGTCCTTGCATATATTCCGGATTTGGTCCTTTTGATATCAAAACTAGCTTGGCATTAAGGGGCATGGCCTCGTCTTTAATTTTGATCTTGTCAGGCAGCGAGATGGTATTGATACCAAAAAGAGCTGAGGCCTGCATGTAAAAGCTAAAAAATTCCTGGGGAAGAATATTCATCCCGTGCTGATGATCCTTGGCCAGTCGTAAGGCATTGAGAATTTTTCTATCTTTAACACGAGTTAAAACACCATCAAAAATATAAATATCATCACAGATTCGTGCGATGTGCTTAATGACAGGACCATTGCACTGGTCGCGTTTGAATATGATCATCATCTGATAAGCAGAATCGGGCCGTTCAAGAAAAGAAATCTCGACAAAGATTGGAAACGCAGAATTCAACGTGGCCGGGATCAACCCATTATTGTCCAGCAAGCGCAACTTGCCTTCACCCGAAACTTTAGCGAAAAAGATCTCAAAATAACTTTTCGGTATCTTCGCAATAGATAGGCGCACATTTTCTGGAAACATTGAACTGCGGTAGTTGTATCCTGAAGAATCCATGGCAAATGGAATCATCATTTCTAAAATTGGTCTATCAGAGGGATCATAACCATCGAGGTCCTCGATTTTGACTGTACAAGGACTGAAATTGCTCCAGGTTTCATTTTTTCTCATTTCCTCACGATAAAGAAAGACAGTCAAAGAAGTAGGATCATGTCGAGATAGAGGCCCTTCCTTCAAGACATACCAGATCCTACGTGGCCGTTTGAAGATGGTTGGATTGGGGGTATCAGTACTTTTCTGGTTTCCCACGTTTTGCAAAACGTACTGCCATGTTGATTCATTTTGGATCTGCTCGATAGCAGCATAGATTCTTGTCTGTAAGGCCACGGGAGGCCGTTCGGTTTTGAGAATGGTGCGGTAAAAACCATTTCCCGCCATTACTCTATCGATGGCACGTTGGAGTATGACCTCTTCAACATTAACTGGGGGCCAGGGAGGTTCCTTTTGCTCGGGTTCAACAAAATCGTCTTCCCAATCCTCTTCCCAATCGTCGTCATCATCGCCAAATGGAACTTCTTCGTTAAACTCGAATACGAGACGCTTTATGGGGTGATCAATGCAAGCAAACTTGGCCTCAGTGCGGGCGGCCTTCAAAATAGTGGCCCAAAGATGTTTACATCCACCAATATCCATAAAGTAGGGACAAGTACAAGAGGCCTTGATGAAATTGGAATCCTGCCATGCAAGCTCAATTTCATAATGCTTACTTCCCATGACCATGGCGTGTAGTTGCGTGGGACTGTCTTGAATAATTGAAACTTTATTTTCTCGATAATATGCCCCTCCCCTCACTTTAATGGTGTCCTCAAAGTGTGGCGAGGCAAGCAGGAGAAGATCTTTTATTTCACGATTTTGCACAAGACAAAATGTATCAAGTTTAAGCTAGGCCGTCGAATTCTCTGATTCTGAGACATTAAGAAATTGACCTGTCCTGGAATCATCATTGCAAAGTTAGGCGGAATCCCCTAGGTAGACCTTTAAAATTGCCGCCCTGTCTTTAGGAGTCAGACAGAACTTAGAGACAATTTATACAAGACCCTTGAGGACGTGGCGACTGGTGGTGATCCTCGTTTAATCCCCACAAAGTACCCGAGGTGCCAGGAGCTTTTTCACAGATACCCTTAAAAAGAACTGAAAAATGTGGTCAAATTCCCGCAGCGTGAGTCGTTTTTTATCCTTGGTCCCAGGCAAACAGGAAAAAGCACTCTAGTTAGAACTCGGCTGGAGGAAAAAAAATATTTTGAGATTAATCTGATCGAAGACTCTCTTCTTAAAAAATACTCCCAAGATCCGGATCAATTAATAAAAGACGTTGAGTTTCAAATTGAAGAGGAAAAAGTAAAACATATCTTTATTGATAAAATTCAAAAAATACCCCAACTGTTAAATCCCATTCAGGCCATGATTGATAAGCATAAAGTTCAGTTCATTCACTCGGGTCCAAGTGCAAGAAAACTCATCCGGATGCATGGCAACCTTTTAGGTGGCCGCGCGATCATGATTAATCTTTTTCCGCTGTAAGCGCGCCATCTTCTTAATATCGCGCCGGCAGCGGACAGGAGCAACCTGCGCCGGACAGTGGAACGATGCGCAAATCAACAGACACTTTAGTAATGGTCGTCAGACTGTCTGGCGATCTAAAGCATTCCACAATTCAGAGAAATTTATCGACTTAGCATTGGCAAAGTTCGGTCCGAGTGAGGGTGTTAAAATCCAACGTTCAATAATATTGATCTTGAGAGAATCTAATACTTTCAACTGGGCCGCAGTCATATCTTGTGGAGTGGTTTTTACCTCAGCGGCAATATATTTTTGGTTTGGAAGCTGGATCAAAAAATCCACTTCAATTTGGTCTTTGGTTCTTAGAAAATATATTACCGGTGCTTCACCACGATTTGTAAAAAACCTGCTGATCTCACTTAATGCAATATTTTCGATTAAATGTCCAAAGGCCGGAGACACTTGAAGAGGGGCATAATCTGTCCAGCCCTGCAGCCGAACAGCAAGACCCACATCAGAAAAATAGTACTTTGGTGTTTTTATCAATCTTTGATTGACGTTCGAAAAAAAAGGAGGAACTGACTGCACGATAGCATTTTCTTCAAGCAAGCGCAGCCAGGATTGGACTGTCACGACATCAACGCCGACATTTTTAGCAATATCGGAGGCGTTGCAAAGTTGCCCCACTCGTCCTGCAGCCAATTGAAGACATTGACTAAAGGCAGCAGTTTTTTCTATTCCAGCAGCCGCCACAATATCTTTTTCAATAAAGGTTGAGATGAGGTCGTTTAAGTATCTGGTCGGGCCCAGGCCAGGAGTTATATGCAACTCCGGCCAGCCACCTTTCATCATGAAGGCATTTAGTTCTACATTTTTTAGCTCATGCCACGACAGTGTGTTGAGATCAAAATAGCTCGCTCGGCCAGCAAGGGATTCGCGTACATTTTTTTGTAGCAGAGTTTGGTTTGAGCCGGTAATCCAAACGTCGACTTTTTGTTCTGGGTTTTTGGTTCTTCGAAATTCATCCACTCTTCTTTTAAGTTCTGGAAAAATATTTGGCGCGAGACTGGCCTCATCTAAGATAAGTGGTCCACGATTCTGATCGAGAAAAAGTCTTGGATTTTCCTGGGCGAACTGACGTGTTGATAGGTCGTCAAAATAAATCGTCTGATAATTAGGTATTTTTTCGAGCAGAGAAGTCTTCCCACATTGCCTCGGGCCCTTCAAAACCTTGATAGGAAGACTTTGATAATGGTCTATAAATGTTAAAAAATCCCTTTGATACCACATAGATGGCTATATTAGACTACCGGTCAATATTAGTCAAGGAGGTGTTGGCCTTGTACTGCTTTTGGCCCCGGACTGCTACATGACAGTCTTGAGCAACATCCAAAGTGACGGGAGGCCGTGCTTTTCAACCTGCGCCGGACAGTGGAACGACGCGCAAACCAACAGACGCCTCAGCAATTCAGAGAAATTTATCGATTTAGCATTGGCAAAATTCGGGCCGTGCTAGGGAATTAAAAACCAACGCTTCGTTTAAGCATCTGGTAGGCCCCAAGTTGATGGCAATAAACCTGATTGAAGCGCTCGCTTGAGGCTGTCATACATGTTTCCATTTTGTCCGAAAAAATGGAAATAGCAATGGCAAAATATGCCAATCACGTATCTGCAGTTGCTGCCGACTGTGGCGTCGATCGCAGGAGTGTAACGAATTATTTCGATATCCTGATAGATTTGCTTATCGCCCACCGCATTCCAGTATTTTCAAAAAAGGCAAAGCGCGAGCTTTTAAACAGCGATAAATTTTATTTTTTTGATTGTGGTGTTTTTCGTGCTCTTCGCCCTAGGGGGCCGCTGGATTCAGATAGTGAGTTAAATGGAGCGGCATTGGAGACGTTAGTTTTACAAAACTTAATGGCGATCAACGATTATCGTGAGCTGGAGTTTGAAATTAGTCACTGGCACACCCGCAAACACGTGGAGGTCGACTTTGTTCTCTACGGGCCGCGAGGACTATTTGCAATTGAAGTCAAATCCGGTGACAGAGTTCCCTCTCAGGATTTTAATGGCCTAATTGAGTTTGGCAAAGACTATCCTATGGCCAAACTCATGCTTCTTTATGGTGGAGATAGACATTATCGGCATGAAAAAATCGAGGTCATTCCCATTTTGGACTGGTTGAGATCCCTAACCAAAAGATTATCGTAAATCAATTCATTCTAGATCCCAACAAATACTGCCCTAACAAATGAATAGGGACTGCCATGGTGTCCTGATCGAGAGGCGTGAGTTTCTCTCCTGCTGTGACCACAATCTTTTGATGAGGGCCGGGAAATACTTTCAAAGCTTCACTATCGAGGGGGAAAGGTTTTGCGTTTTGGATGCCAAGTTTTGCTTCGATAAAAAAATGCGTGCGCCCGCTCTGTAAAATGAAATCCATCTCAGTTTTTTCTTTGGTTCGCCACGTGTAGATCTGCCAATCCTTAATATAATTATCTCTTGTCTTGATAAGTTCTGAAAAAACTAAGGTCTCAAACAGGGCTCCTGCTTGTGGTGAGTTCCAGAGAATGTTCTCGTCTTGATGTCCCTGTAATCTTGATGCCAGTCCCACATCATTGAAGTAAATTTTTTTCATTTTCACGATACGTTTGCTGAGGTTGCTGTGATAAGGCGAAACAAGTGTCACGATAAAATTTCTTTCAAGGAGTGAAATCCAATGGGATACAGTTTTTTGATCTACGCCTGCGGTATTGGCCAATTCTGAGACATTAAGAAATTGACCTGTCCGTGCGGCCAGCAACCGTAGGACTGAATGGAAATCGCTGATCTTTTCGACTCCGGCGCTTCTTGCAATATCTTTCTCAATGAAACTGACAATGTAGTCGTTCAGATAGTGAGCGACCGAGAGGGCCAAATTTGTATAAAGTGCCGGAAAACCTCCTCGAAAAAAAATATGAGGGAGGTGTATTTCATGAAAATGGGAAAATAATTCTTTTACGGAAAGGCCATGTAACGTGAGTAGGTGGCAGCGCCCTGCGAGGGATTCTTTTATTTTTTCATCAAGCAAAGTTGTATTCGATCCAGTCAAATAGTATTTAACTTGAACAGGAGAATTGTTTTCCTGTTTAAGTTTTTCTCTTCTTTCTTGATCAATTCTTTTTTTAATTTCAGGAAATAAATTAGCGGCGTATTGAACTTCATCAAAAAGGCACGGCAACGTTATATTCAGAAGTAAAAAAGCAGGATCTTTATTAGCCTGTTCTCTGAAATGAAGATCATCAAAAAAAATCTTTGTTGGCAGCGCGAGTTGATCAAGTAAGGTGGTTTTACCAACTTGCCTTGGTCCCCAAAGAAGCAAGGCCTCAAGACCCAAAAGACCTTGAATATTGGCTAAGATATCTCTAATTATAATCACTTGACTATTATGGGCTATGAGTCCATAATAGTCAATAGCTACAGGAAATTACTCTTTTTGTGCCTGGCACCGTCGATGAGAAACAAGCACAAATGACTTTTCCTCAATTTTCTCGTGATTGATTCGGGTAGAACTGTCGCGCAGACGCCGACTTTAAACTTTAAGATCTTTAATAAATTTCTGATTCTCAAAGTACCACTTAACAGTTCTCTCAAGACCGTCATGCAAAGAAATTTTTGGTGCCCAGCCAAGCAGTTCTTTGGCCTTGGAAATATCGGCCCAGGTGGATTTCATATCGGCATTGTGGGCAGGGAGTTGCGAAACAATGGCCTTTTTTCCCACCAGCTTTTCCAGCATGGTGATGATTTCGTTCATGGTAATCGGCTTGTTACCACCGCCTAAATTCATGACTTCATAGCCAACCTGCTTGAGCGCCAAAACTGTTCCATTGGCAATATCGTCGACATAAGTGAAATCCCGGCTATGCAGGCCATCACCAAAAAGCTGAATTGGTTTGCCTTCATCAATCCATTTAATAAAGCGAAAAATCGCCATGTCGGGTCTGCCTGAGGGGCCGTACACAGTGAAGTAGCGAAGAATGGAAACATCAAATCCATGGAGGTGCTTATAAGAATAGCAGGTAACTTCGGCGGCTTTTTTGGAAGCAGCGTAGGGCGAAAGCGGACAGTTGCCGGCGATATCTTCTCGATACGGCATTTCCTGACCGGAGTACAACGAAGAGGTGGAAGCCAGCACAAACTTTTTCACGCCAAATTCCAGCATCACGTTTAGTAAGTTGAGTGTGCCAAGCGTGTTGGTGTTAAAATATTTTTTCGGATAGAGAATGGAATTTCGAACACCCGCGCGCGCGCCGAGATTAATAACGGCGGCAAATTGATTTTTCGAAAAGATTTCTTTGAGTAGCACTTCATCTTCAATATTGCCTTCGATGAAGTTGAAGTTTGGATTTTTTGAAAGCTCGGCAATTCTTAAGTGTTTGATGCGGACGTCGTAATAATCATCATAATTATCAAGGCCAACGACCTGATGCCCTTGCTGCAAGAGAAGCCTGGCGGTGTGGGAGGCAATAAAGCCGGCCGCGCCAGTGAGGAGGATCGGTTTTGTTTTTTCCATCTCAAGACCTAGTTTACAAAGGGCCAAAAGTGCGATTATGTCAAAACCATACAATAAATCAATGGGAGAGAAAATGTTTAGTGGAAAAACACTCTTAATAACAGGCGGTACGGGATCATTTGGGAACGCTGTTTTGCGCCATTTTATTAAAACGGAGATCAAGGAAATTCGAATTTTCTCTCGCGATGAGAAGAAACAGGACGATATGCGTAAACATTATCAGAATTCCCGCCTAAAATTTTATCTTGGAGATGTTCGCGACTCAAATAGCGTTGATTCCGCCATGAAAGGTGTGGATTATGTCTTTCATGCCGCGGCCTTAAAGCAGGTTCCTTCCTGCGAGTTTTACCCGATGCAAGCAGTTAAGACCAATATCCTCGGGACTGAAAACGTGCTCAATATGGCGGTGGCCCACAAAGTGCAAAAGGTTATTTGCCTGAGCACTGATAAGGCGGTCTATCCGATTAATGCAATGGGAATGAGTAAGGCGCTGATGGAAAAGGTCATGGTCGCCAGCTCCCGTGGGCTTGAGAAGCAAAATACGGTCATTTGCGGGACTCGATATGGCAACGTCATGGCATCCCGTGGATCGGTGATTCCCCTCTTCATTGATCAAATTTTAAGCGGTAAACCGATAACGATCACCGACCCTAAGATGACCCGTTTTATCATGGCCTTGGATGAGGCCGTCGAATTGGTGCTCTATGCTTTTAAGCACGGAAAAAATGGTGACCTCTTCGTAAAGAAGGCCCCGGCCACCAATTTGCAAACCTTGGCCAATGCCGTCCGAAAATTCATGAAACATGAGGATCATGAAATTGCCATTATTGGCACTCGGCATGGCGAGAAGCTCTACGAGACCTTAATGACGCGCGAGGAGATGGCGAGGGCCGAAGATCTTGGGGATTACTATAAAATATATCCCGATTCGAGAGATTTAAACTACGAAATCTACTTCGAGCAGGGTGAGAATCTTATTTCAAAAATGGATGAGTATCACTCACACAACACCAAGCAGCTCACTGAAAATGAGATGATCGATATTCTAAAACATCTTCATGAGCTGAAAGATTTAAAAAATCTTAGTTAGATTTTTTCCACACCGTACGATTGATGTAATCGGTGTAGCTTTGAATAATTCTTACCACCTGTCGAGATAGCTGCAGATTATCGTAAGCTTCGATGTTGGGCACGATCTGATCGCTCATATCCACTGCCATCTTAATGCTATCAATGACTCTGCTGGTTTCAAGTCCTGACATGATCACGGCACCTACATCCATCCCCTCCGGCCTCTCATGGGCCTTGCGTAGCATGACGGCGGGAAATTTCAATATCGAAGACTCTTCGGTGATGGTGCCGCTGTCGGAGAGGACGCAAAAGGATTCTTTTTGCAATTTTACGTACTCGAAAAAACCCATGGGTTTTAAAAATTCAATGCGCTCGTCAAATTCTTTGGCCCCAAGCTTCGAGAGTCGGTCGCGTGTTCTCGGATGGGTGGAAACGATAATTCTCTTTTTGTAATTTTTTGCAATCTTGTTTAACGAGTCGAGAAGCTCTCGGAAATTATCCTCACAGTCGACATTTTCCTCACGGTGAGTACTGACCACGAAGAAATCTTTCGAACGCAAATTCATTCTTTTCATGACGTCCGAACCGTCAATCTTATGGGCATAATGCGTGAGAACTTCCTTCATGGGCGAACCTGTTTTTATTATTGTTTCAGGTTTTAGCCCCTCGTTGTGGAGGTAACGTCGCGCGTGTTCAGAATGAACCATATTGATATCGCTTAAGTGATCCACAATTTTGCGGTTAATTTCTTCCGGCACACGTTCATCAAAGCAGCGATTTCCGGCCTCCATATGGAAAATGGGGATCTTCCTTCTCTTGGCGGCAATCACGGAGAGTGCACTGTTGGTATCGCCATAGATGAGGACGGCATCTGGTTTTTCTTTTTCTAAAACCTCATCACACTTTGAGATCACAAGGCCGATGGTTTGGGCAACGCTCTTTTCCTTATCCGCAGCGCCTAAAAAATAGTCCGGTTTTCGCACTTCCAGGTCTTTAAAAAAAACTTCGTTGAGTTCGTAGTCAAAATTCTGCCCAGTATGAACCAGGACGTGTGTCATGTGCTTTTCAATCTCCGCCACGATACGGCTTAACTTGATAATTTCCGGTCTGGTTCCCAGAATGGTCATAATTTTTAAAGGCATAGATTTCCTCACTGCTGCATGAGATTTTCAAGTTTGCTCAGGAGTTTCTCACGCTCAAAATTATCTAAAAAGAAGCTATGGGCCATATTACCCATTTCTGAACGCTTCTCGCTACTGAAACTATACATTTTTAACACCGCTTCAGCTAATTCTTGGGCGTTATTGGCTTCGCAGGCAATGCCACAGCCGGATTCTTTTACCAATTCCGCACCCTCTCCGTCCATAGAGACAATAAGGGGCTTTCCACTGGCCATGTAGGCCTGAATTTTGCCAGGGACTGTAATGGCAAAGAGGGGATCTTTTTTGAGCGATGCCAACAGGACGTCGGCATAGTGAAAATACTGGGGCATCTTTTCGATCGGTCGTGTGCCAAGCAGGTGAAAATTTTTAAGGCCATGTTTGATTTTTTGCTCTTCCGCCCATGGCCTTTGCAGTCCATCGCCTAGGACAATCCATTGAATTTCAGGCCGATCTTTCAGGATAATGGCGGCCTCAATAATGGTTTCAAAGGACTGTGCGGTCCCAATATTGCCGGCAAACATGACGCGAAATCCGGCCGGGATTTCACTTTTAATTTTTTCATCATCATGCTCAATTTTGGTAAGAAAAAGATTTTCCGCCCATTGGGGCCAATAATGTATTTTCGAGAGGGGAACGTGCTGCGCGACGATCTTGTTAATGAATCCCTTTGAAGAAACCAAGATAACATCACTTTGACTATAGAGAAATCGCACAAACTTGGCGACCAGCTCGATAATTGTTTTGGATTTGACCGCCCCTGTCGCCTTAAGAGATTCAGGCCATAAGTCTGTGACCCAAAAATAGATGGGAATTTTTTTAAAGAATTTTAAAATCACCGCCGGAAGACCCGCCGATACCGGTGAGAGCTGATAGACAAAAATGCAATCGTATTTTTTCCGCACCAGGAAGGGGGCCAAGAGTGAGGCCAGAAAAGCAAAAGAAAAATAATTCAAAAAAAGCTGAATGCCCTTTTTCTGTCCGCGGGGAATAAGTGGGCAACGAATAACATTTATTTTGTCATGGTAGCGTTGGTGATAAGGTCCGCCCAAACCATATCCGTCAAAAAAGCGGCCTTGCGGATAGTTAGGTAGCCCCGTATAGACATCAACCTGATGGCCTCGCTCAATTAAGCCCAGCACCAAATCGTTGATACGGAAGTTCTCGGGCCAAAAATACTGGGTAACAATCAAAATCTTCACTATAGGGTCCTGTGAGAGTGAAACACTACCCTGCGGAGCTATAAAGATCAAATCAAATGCCTTGGGGAGAGCGTTCACTTGAAGGCGTTTTCGCTTTAGGTTATGATGCCGCAGAAGCTTTAATTAGGAAAATAAACAAATGAAAATCGCAATAGTCGGTACCACAGGCATGCTTGGGTACGCTATGTCAAAATACCTTCAGCAGAAACACATTCAGGTGATAGAGGTTTCCAGGGACAATTACAATATTGCGAAGGGGCCTATGGGGCACCTAGAAGAGATAATCCGGGAAGCCGATGTTGTGATTAACGGGGCGGGAATTGTGAAACCCTTAATTCCCAATTATCCCATCGAAGAGGTTTTGAAAATCAACTCCATCTTTCCTCGAAACCTTTCGATTCTCTGCCAAAAAAATGGCAAGAAAATGTTTCACATCACCACCGATTGCGTCTACTCGGGAAAAAAGGGCAATTACTCGGAAGAGGATTATTTCGATGCAGAAGATGTCTACGGCCTGTCAAAAAATGCCGGAGAAGTTCCCACCTGCATGGTCCTGCGAACGTCCTTCATCGGAGAGGAAAAAGGCCAAGTGCGGAACCTGCTTGAATGGGCCAGATCGCAGAAGGGAAAGGCGGTTAATGGATTTACCAATCACATCTGGAATGGTGTGACCACCCTTCATCTCTCGCAAGTTATTCTGGAAATTCTCAATAAGAATCTTTATCGGCCCGGCCTCTTTCATATCCATTCTCCCGACCGCGTTAATAAATTTGAGCTGCTCCAATATCTCGACTTAGTTTATGCTTTAGAGCTTAAGATTTCCGCCACCGACACGCCCGAGAAATGTGATCGAAGCCTTGCCACTATTCATGAATTGACCAAGATCGTCGCCACCAAACCCATTTTGAAACAAATTCAAGAAATGCGCGATTTTTTCAACACGTAGACTGGTATGAAACGAATCTTTGATATTGTTTTCTCTCTTTTCTTCATCACCCTGCTTGGTGTGCCGATCATCGTTATTTTTATTGCACTCAAGTTAACGAATAAGGGAACACCCATTTATTGGTCAAAAAGGGTGGGCATTAATGGCCAAATTTTTCTTATGCCAAAATTTAGGACGATGAAACCCGAGACGCCTCAGCTCGCAACTCATCTGCTGACAAACCCCGATGCTTACCTGACGACGATCGGACGTATTTTACGTAAGACCAGCCTTGACGAGGTGCCCCAACTCTACAGTATTTTGAAGGGCGATATGAGCTTTGTCGGGCCGCGCCCGGCCCTTTTCAATCAGGACGATCTCATGAACTTAAGAATTCAGGTTGGAGTGCACGTACTTCGGCCTGGGCTGACGGGTCACGCGCAAATTAATGGCCGAGACAGCATCTCTATTCCTGATAAGGTGGCGTTGGACAAATTCTATCTCGATAACTATTCCTTTCTCTTGGATATGAAAATAATTATGCTAACCGTTGTCCGAGTTGTCGTTGGCAAGGATATTGGCCATTAATTTTTGGGGGCCCGAATGTCGAATGTAAAAGTTTCTGTGATTATGAACTGCTATAATGGCGAAAAATTCCTCCGCCCCGCTATCGACAGTGTTTTTGCTCAAACCTACCAGGATTGGGAAATTATTTTTTGGGATAATGCTTCAACTGATAAGTCAGCCGAGATCGCAAAGTCCTATGGGGAAAAGGTAAAATATTACAAAAATGAAAAAACATCGACACTTGCAGCCGCTCGAAACAAAGCATTTGAAATTGCGAAAGGAGAATTTATTGCGATTTTAGATGTTGACGACCTCTGGATGCCAACAAAGCTTGAAAAACAGGTTGCCTTGATGGAGAGCGATCAAACTCTTGGCTTTTCATATTCTGATACCATGTATTTTAACGAGAAAGGAGATATTTTTAATGTCTTTTCCAGTTGTTCTCCCAAAAGAGGGCATATCTTTGGTTCGCTCTTAGAGTCAGTACAGGGGTATATGTCAAGTGAAGCAATAATGTTTCGGCGTAGCATATTGAAGGAATTTTCACCGATTTTTAATGAAAAATTTCATGCAGCCACAGATTATGATCTTCTTTTACGATTAGCTTATAAGTACAAGGTTGATTATGTGAATGAAGTTCTCTCGAAATGGAGAGATCATTCTGGTAGTAGCACCAGCGTTGCTCGTGTTGAAGTGCCAACTGAAAATTTAATTCTTTTGGAAGATTTACTAAAAGCAAATCCAGATATGAAAACAAAATACGATAGAGAAATTAAAACATTTGATCGGAAACAACATTATCTCTTCGCTCATGCTTTTTGGAAAGCAGGCAATCGACGAGATGCTTTAGAGCATTTGAGACCTTATTTAACTGAGCCAAAGTTTTTAATAAGCTTTATCTTAATAAATTTTATCTCCTACAATTTTTTTGCTAAATGCAGAAACCGAATGAGGACTGCTTTAGCCGGCTAAGTTTCCCAATCAAATGGGATGTCTTCAAGCTTTTTGCTCTCTGCTTCACTTGGGTCGTGTTCAATGCTTGCCAAATTCAAAAGTATATTTTCTTGATCAGTTTTTCCCTGAAAGGCAACCCATACACCAGGAGGAACTGTGAGCCGAGCATAATTCGTGCGTGAGAGAATGAATTCGTTAAAGACATTGTAAGTGGGTGACTTCGGACGATCATCCAAAAGCACAAAACGTACTGCTCCAGTGGGCACAATAAGATTAAGTGTCATTTCTTTATGTTTTTTCCATCCTTTCACTTTTGCCATTTTGACGGATGAAAAATAGGCTTCCCCGAATGATTTAAAACTTTTTTCGCTTGCTTTTAACGCATGGAGGACGTCTCCTGATGGGTGTTCGATTTGTCGTAGAAGTGTGAACTCAACATCGGCAATTAATTTTGACTCCACAAAACTTTCCCTTTCTGTGCCAAGATTTCATATTCTTCAATTTGCTCTAAAGTGCAGGCAAACATATCGGCATTTTGTTTATAGTATTTTCCATACCAATTCGAAACCATTGTCACAGTTTCAGTATAATTGATGGCTGCATTCCACTTGAGATCGAACAAGGCCTTGTCGCAGTTGAGTTTGAGTAGGCAAGCTTCATGAAAGGGGCGATCTTCCAAAACCTTATAGGCATCACTTATGTTTTCATGACCCCATTTTTTTGAAAGGTCTTTTAGGAGAGTCTCTACCGATTGATTCTGTTCTGCGCGTGGGCCAAAGTTATATGATTCACCATGAAGCTTTATGTTTTGATTTAATTGCCAACCGAGATGCAAGTACCCACTGAGAGGTTCCAGAACGTGTTGCCAAGGCCTTGTGGCTTGAGGGTTTCGAATGGAGACGGGAAGCTTTTTTGACCAAGCTCGGAAGCAGTCGGCAACAATGCGATCTTGTGCCCAGTCGCCGCCACCAATCACATTGCCCGCCCTCGCAGTTGCAAGGCGAACCTTGCCCCCGGATGGTAAAAAAGAGTGATGGTACGCATGGAAAATGAGTTCTGCCGCGCCTTTCGAGGCACTGTAAATATCTTTTCCACCTAATCGGTCGTTTTCCTTATAGCCCCAACACCATTCAACATTTTCATAACATTTATCTGATGTAATAAGAATTGCTGTGCAAGGCCATGTGATAGAACGAAGGGCTTCTAAAATATTGGCAGTACCTAAAATATTAGTTTCAAGAGTTTCAAGTGGTCGTTGGTATGATTGTGAAACAATGGCTTGAGCTGCTAGATGGAAAATAAAGTCAGGACGCTCATCGTTTAAGATTAGTTTGATTTTATCTAGGTTTCGAATATCTTCTTGATAATGAGTAATTTTGTCGCGAAGTTTGAGAAGCTCAAATGCAGAAGGAGTTGTCGGTACATCCTTGGAGAAGCCAACAATTTTTGCTCCCAGCTTAAGTAGCCAAGTGGTGAGCCATGTCCCTTTAAACCCGGTATTGCCGGTAATTAAAACTTTTTTATTTTTATATATATTTTCAAACATCTATTCTTTCCAAATTTGCCAAGGAGAACTTCCAGAATTCCATAGGGAATTTAAAAAATCTCGATCGCGGATGGTATCCATTGGTTGCCAAAAACCTTCATGATGGAAGGCCATAAGTTGTCGATCTCTCGCTAGCCCCTCAAGCGGACCTTTTTCCAAAATATTAGTGTCATCGTCCAAATAATTGAAAACTTCACGATTTAAAACCATGAATCCACCGTTTATCCAACCCTCATGAAGTTGAACTTTTTCATGAAAATCTATTACTTGTTTTCCCTCCATTTGAAGGGCTCCGAATCTCGCGGGCGGGCGCACCGCTGTAATCGTTGCAATTTTGCCATGAGATTTATGGAATTTCACTAGTTCCTTAATGTCGATATTGGAAACACCGTCCCCATAGGTGAGCATAAAAGTTTCTTCGTTTTTCAAAAAATGTCTAAGTCGAAAAACACGTCCACCGGTTAATGTACTGTCGCCGGTGTCAATCAAATGAACCATCCAGTCTTCGCGTGGAGAGTTGTAATATTTCTTTTCACCATTTTTTAAATTAATCGAAAAGTCGCCGGAAGCGGCTTGATAATTCATAAAAAACTTTTTTATTTCATCGCCTTTATAGCCCAGCGCAATGCAAAATTCTTGATAACCAAAAGCCGCATATATTTTCATAATATGCCAAAGAATTGGGCGACCACCTATTTCAACCATTGGCTTCGGGCGCAATTTCGTTTCCTCACTTAGGCGTGTCCCTAGGCCACCTGCTAAAATAACAACTTTCACTTTTCACCTCATTTCAGGACACAATAATACCTAATTTTAAAATGATCAACTTTTTGATCGAGAGACCGCTGTTCACTGTCTTCTTCTTGCTTTTGGGTGGTTTAACGATTATTTTGTTCATAAAATGAGCGGAACAATTGTGATAACCGGTGTTAGTAGTTTCGTCGGTTACCATTTAGCTAAATTTTTTTCAAATCAAGGTGCACCCGTCATCGGGACAATCTCACGTTCATTCGATCAATATAGAGACCTTAAATTACAACGCCTTCAGAATTTGAAGAATCTCAAATTGGAGATTGTTGATATCTGCGATCGCAAGATTGTGGAACAATTTATTGGAGTTGTACGACCAGCATTTTGGTTTCATCATGCCGGTTTTGCCGAAGACTACAGTAGTTTGAATTTTGATTTAGATAGGGCCTATGAGGTCAATACACGTCCCCTGGAGTGGCTATATCCTGCACTAAAGAGTGTTAATACCCATGGCGTGATTGTCACCGGAACTGGTTCTGAATATTCAGATTCATCTCTTGCAAATGTTGAAAATGAAATCTGTTTGCCTGCAACACCTTACGGATTATCCAAGTTGCTTGAAACCCAGAGGGCATCGCAGCTTGCCCACTTTCACAAACTCAAGACCCGAGTGGCGCGCATTTATATTCCCTATGGTTCAATGGAGAATCCCAAAAAGTTGCTCTCCGATGTGGTGCAGTCACTAAAAGGACGAAAGCAGATTGAACTTTCGCCGTGCGAGCAAGAACGGGATTTTTTGTATATTGATGACCTGATGAGTGGCTATCACGGACTCATGAGGCATATCGAAAGCTCAGATCAATTCTTTGAAATTTTTAATTTAAGTTCCGGTGAGGCCACCAGCTTGAAAAAATTGTTGCTTACCATTGCCGAAAGCCTAGATGTGCCTGCCTCGCTCCTTCAGTTCGGTGCTAAAACCATGCGGCCGGGTGAGGCCATGAGGCAATATGGTGATAACCAGAAGGCCAAGCGAGAACTTAAATGGCAACCACGATCCTTGGAAGAGGGTGTGAAGCTTTTTCTGCAAGAATAATTCAAAGACACCAAGTAAAATATTCACCTGGATAATGGAATTCCTGGCCGCTGACGCCTCGCTTGAAATGAGCAATGTGTGGGGTTACCTGCACGCCTAAACCGCCGAGATCGAAAGACTTGCAACCGCGTTTTTTCATTTCAAGCATGGCGTTCCAAAGGAGAAAATTATTAGCGTTGCATTTTCTGCCTTCCGCGCTATTGGTGCCCACCAGATAGGTTGCGGAATTTAAATGGTGAGCAATCATGACGCCGGCGACAGGGCAATCTTCCAGATAGGCGATAAGGACTAAGGAAGAAATCTGCCGTTGCATCTCAAGCGGGACGCCGCTGAACTGTTTGGTTTGCATATCTTGAACATGCTGCTTTTCAAGCCAGGAAAAATCCTCTTTGGTGTTCGAGATAGTGTAGCGAAGGCCGGAAGCTTCGGCATTCTTGAGTAGGTTTCGCCACTTACTTTTTAAATTTCCTCTCAACGTATCAGCATCCAAGGTGAGATCAGCCCAAGCCGTTTCTGAATGGGTGCCACGAAAACGAAAAAAGCCTGCCTTCGATAAAATAAAGCGATTTTCAAGACCATCCTCAAGCTCGGGAATAATAAAAAGAAAACTGAAGAGGCCTGTTCCCATGCGTTTTCGTAGGGCTTGATAAACGGCTGCCTTGATTTGGGGGGAAACTGAAGAATTAAAAAAAAGTGGGCCACGATTAACCCGAATTAAACTTACAAAACCAATTTTTTTAATGAACGCCTGCACAACCGCAATCGGTTGCTTTTGAAAATAGATGATACCTCTTTTGATGGGCGTGTTGGCGATCAATTTCTTGGCATCGCCATATTCCCAGTGCTGAAGCAGATTAAAATTAGAAACGCGCAGGCAAGACTCATCCCACTGCTCATGGGAGACATTTTCCCACAGTATCTCCACATCAGCGGAGATCTTAAGCTGCCGGCGAAAAGTATTGAGGATTTTTAACTGATGATGAACAGGCAGATAGATCGTGGTGTGTCTAAGGGTCAGGGCCTGCCCCGATCGATCTTTGATAGCTGGTGGGAGATCAGGCCATGAGACAGGCCAGAGACCCGCAAGTTTCAAGATTTCAAACGCCCGGATTGTATCTTGGGAATTAGTAAAGCGCACAGCAAACTTATAAGGAGTCTCGTTGACCAGCATGGGCGAATATTCAAAATCCGGCAAAAGAAATTTTAGGAGGGTTAAGAACTCTTCGGAATTCCTCTTCCTGCTTTCAGAGAAGGCAAGTAACTTTTCATTGGAGAAGGAGGCTAGAATACTTCGCGCTAGCTTACTCATGCGGGGTTTCATGACAAGAGGAACCATGGGAGGATCAACTTCAAAGGGCAAGATATTTTGGGCGCGGCCTTTTTGGAACCATGCGGGGAAAAGTTTCACTAGAATTTTCTTAAAGATCCACTTGAGAGGACTTGGAGCTTCTGTCTCCAGGCCTTCATAGACCTTTTGGATGGTACCCAAAAGGGGAAGATTCTTCTTTACATAGAGCACGCTTCCATCCGGAACGGCCAAGGATTTGTGAGGACTAAAAAAGGAAATGTCAGAATGCTTGCCAATTTTCCCGTTGGGGAAAAGGACGTTTGCGCAATCTTCAACCATGAGACATTTGTGGGCATGACAAAATTTTTCACTTTTCTCAATATGGTCGACATGACCATTGAAATGCACCAGTAAAAAAAGATCAGGGGTGTGCTCTTTTGCCAGCTCGCCTAGAATTTTCCAGTCCGGAGAAAAGTTACGGTCAATAGGATACCAAATGATGTTGCAGGATGTTTTTGACCACACCAGCTCCAGAGAGCGATAGCAGAAATAATCAGGAATAAAAAGAACGGGCGGTTGCTCTCGCTGAATTTCCAACGCCTTGGTTACAACGTACAAGGCATACTTTGAAGCCGAAAAAAAGAATGACACTTCCTTTGCGCTTCTATTCCAAACGCTATCCTCTCCAAAATCAACGCGTCTTTGAACAATATTTTTTATAAGCTCGAGTAATGTGAGATTCGGAGTAACGGTAATCAAGGGCATTCCTTCGTCGCAGTGTCCACCATGTCTTGCAAAATTTTCCGTTGCCCACTATAAAACAAAGACAATCCATTATTGCAAATGAATTTGTTGAAAAGCAAAGCATTGTCTATATCAATGCACTCGCGATAAATGCTTAGTTTGTTTTGTTTAAAAGTGTTGCTGCCACGGATACCACTAAAGCAGAACTTGTAACGACGTTGGATAACTCGCAAGGCCTTTGCACTTATGCTTTCCAGCGAGCCAAAAGGCCAAGCGATGGCCGTGATCTTGGTACCTAACATGCTCTCTAATTTGTCAGCGGCGGTAATAATTTCTGATTCGAGCTTGGAGCTATCGATAATTTTGGAGAGTCGGGCATGGTTGGCAGAATGGGAGCCGACCATATGGCCTTCAGCAAGCAAATCTTTCAAGTCCTGAACATTCATTGGCAGCTGGAAGTCACCAATCTGCTCCGCTGGCATGGCTCCGTCGTAAATTTTCTCGGCGGTAAATTTTCTTCCTTCCGTGTCGCTCAGATTCAAGAAATCGCTACAGACAAAAAAAAGCGCCTTGATATTTGAGGGAGCCAAGCACTGCGCTGTGGCCAGCTTGGAGGATTTAAATCCATCATCGAAGGTGATGAGCAGTGAGTTTCTCTTGAGGGGGAATTCGCCCTCCATATATTTTACAAACTCCTGGGGCGTAATAAAATCAAAGTCGTTTTGAATGGCCATAATAAATTTTTTCATAGGGGCGAGCCAAGAATCTCTGATGTCGTGAAGAATAATGACCCTGACTTTGGGGCAGAACTTCGATTCCAGAAGTGACTTTATCCGGAAGATCGGATAGGTGAGGAGAATTAATTTTTTCGCCAGAGTTCTAAACGCCAACATTTTTATCACACGATGAAAAAAGATTATTGCTAAAAAGGGTTATGTCAGCGCTTGTTTGCGGCTGGACAAATTCCTTAAAAAAAATATCAAAGTAATTGGATTTTTCCTGTGCCGTTTTAAGGGACTCCCTGATGGTGGACTGGAGTGTCCTGGGGTCATGGACGATTTTAAAAAGGATGTTCTCAAATTTTTCCGGGATAAAATTAAGGGTATGTTTAGATCGACTGCCCACGACGAGGCAGGGAATTTTGGTCATAAAGGCATCAACGAAGGCACTGGTTCCGGTTGAAATAATAATTTCCGCATTGGACACGACCTCAGCGAAACGCTCCACATACTTGTATTTAAATTTATCGCCCAATTTTGCGGTGATATAACTCTTGAGGTGTTCCTTGTTCGTTGCGGGATGGAGAGAAATAAATAAGTTTTTCTGGTGGATATCCGATTGGGAGATAAAGTCAATGATCTCCTCCGACTGAGGAAGCATGTTGGGTAAAACAATAAAGCAGTTGTTTTCGTTTTTGTGGGGAGAGATGTCTTTTTTATGAATTCTAAACGCGGGGGCGCACTCGTAACATACCCCTGGGATATTGGTAAAACTGGCAACGATTCCGGCCCCATAGAAAAAAATTTTGCTGGCCGAAACGTTTTGCTCCACCTCACCTGAAATCGCCTGATAGCCGATGGCCTGAAAAGGACTAAAAAAAGCACCGACGTAACTAGCGATCTTGAGATCATTAAAAAAAGTTTTGAATCCTAAATTTTGAACATTGTCGAGCGGCTGGGCCTCGTACCAGTCCAGGAGACCGGACACCTTCGGCCCATTCTTGGCCAATCGTTGGGCAAGGCGATAACGAAGAAGGAAGGTCATATTGTCTCGGGAAAACAAACTCCGGATTTCATTTCTCAAGATAGGAGCGAATATATCAGGTGGGAATTTAAGAAACATCACCTTAATAGAGGCACCGATAACCCAAAGGTAGTCGGGCAACTTAAGAAAGTCTTCCATAATAACAAAGGGTGTTTTACAGAGACGCATTTCTTTATAACATCTGCGCAGATCTTGAATTCTATTCAAGTAGGGGAGATAGTGCCAATTTTTTTCCGGGGTACTTCGGATGAAGTTCCCAAAGAATGGGTCGTTATACTCGTGATTACTAAATGACTTCTCACTGACAAAGGTGTCGACCAGGCAGATGGGATTGGCGACTGGCGTTGCCCTGTGGCGGCCCTGACCAGCATAATAAATATGTCGGATACTTCGAAAGATAAAAAGAATCATGGAATAGACAAAACGAAGCAGAAAAAAATATTTAACTTTTTGCCGCCATGTTTGCGTGTCAGCGACGGTGATTTTTACCTTCGCAACTTCAGGATTGGCGCTTAAGGCGTCTTGAATAAGTTTATTTTCACATACAATCTCATCGACCCTTTCCTCCGCCACTTTTTTCATGGCATAGCGAATGAAACACCAGGTTTGAAAAAAAGGACTAAAAAAAATATTTCGCGAGCTAACAGAGGTCGCCCACCACTCCGGCCGATGTCCATGTAGTTTACACAGGCCATTCACATACTCGTTAAAACCACCAATTTCCTGCTTAGAAAAAGCATCAAATTCCTGGGGCCTAAAAAGCATCCTGTTATCGGCCGTGAGGTACTGCTCATGAACCTTATAATTTTGATGGATGACAAGAATATTCATCAACTAATAGGGCGTCGAGGTTTCGGTGAAACCTGCATCTCTCAGCCATTGCTCCAGCATGGGAACCTGCCAGAGATAATCGATATCGCCCCCTCCGGGTGCCTGCTCAAAGTAGCCGATATTTTTTCCCATCCAAAGAAAAGGCGGGGTATTTTGCGAGATATCGATCAGACTTTCAGATCGAACGACGGTAAAACCACCATCCGCAAAAAAGGTCGGATGGTGCGAGCTTCGATCACAGGAGATCTTATGGTCAAATTTATCAAAGGAAACATAGGGTTTAAGGATCAGCTTTGAACCATTGGACAAGGTCCTGGCCCTCTCAGGAGCGTACATATCATAGCGGGCGACGGAAATTACAGAATCCAGCTCTCGATGCTCGTTCAGCATCTCGATTGCCTTATCAATGCCATGAGTAGTCAGGTTGGGGGCATTACAGAGCGTGATGACAAAATATTTTACCTTCTGCTTGGCCAGGATTAGCTTTGCACAATGGGTGATGGCATCGTGAATTAATGACTCGTCCGTACAAAGTTCGTCTGGTCTCATCACCACCTTGGCCCCAAAGCTCTCGGCCACCGCAGCAATGTTCTTACAATCCGTAGAACAGTATATTTCGTTCACATATTTGGAGTTTTTACAGGCCATCAGGGGATATTCAAGAACCTTGCGCCCCAAAATCGCCTTAATATTTTTACCAGGTAACCCCTTACTTCCACCACGACCAAACAACATTGAAACAATCACTTTTGACTCCATAAACTCGGTGTTCTATAACGTTGGGCAAGAATAATTTATCTACTGGGATTTGACAAAAAAAAGAAACTAACGCAACACGCGAAGCGAGAGAGTTATATGAAGAATCATAAAAAAATCATTGCCATGATTCCCGCCCGCATGGGGAGTCAGAGATTGCCGAGAAAAAATACGGCGTTAATAGCTGGCAAACCGCTGGTCGCTTACGCTATTCTGGCCGCTAAGGCCTGCCCCTATTTTGATCAGGTTATTGTGAATACCAATGACCCGCGGGTGGTGGCCATTGCCAAGAGTTACGGCGTCGAGGTGTATAATCGGGCCGAGGAGTTCGCCCACTCTGAGGCCAGGTCGGATGAGGTCGTCAACGAATTTTTGAGTGCTTTTCCCTGCGATGTGATTGCCTGGGTCAATACCACTTCACCCCTTCAACCTTTGGGAGAGATTACCAAAGCGGTCGATTATTTTTTTGAGAATTCTCTCGATGCGCTTTTCACGGTGTACAATGAAAAGGTGCATTGCATGTATCAAGACCAAGCGGTTAACTATAGTTTAAAAGAGCTATTTGCGAAGACTCAAGACTTACAACCTGTTCAGCGGTTTGTTTATTCAGTGATGATGTGGAACGCGCCCATTTTTTTAGAAACATATAGAAAGACCGGAGCCGCTTTTTTCTGCGGTAAAACCGGAACCTTTCCTGTGTCCAAGCTGACGTCAATTCTCATTAAGGACAAAGAAGATTTGATGGTGGCCGACAGTATTGCTTCCAAAATCGTACCCGTTGAACATTATGAGCTTCAATATTATAAGGACTAGTATGACACCAAATGTTCTCATTATCGGCGCTGGCATGTACGTCCTCGGTCGGGATGACAGAGACCTTGGCACAATTTTGCCAACCTTATTGCAAGAGCAGGCCAAGGGAGAAATTGGGGAAATCTTTGTAGCTTCAAGTCGAGTCACCTCTGCCAAGGCAGGTCTTGAAAAACTTAAAATTCTTGCCAGCAAGTTACAGGTTGGACCCAAGGTAAAATTTTTTCCAGCGGCACAAGATAATCATGAGGAGTATCTCAAGATCGCAAAGGAAACTAAAAATTTAATCGCCATCGTTGCCGTTCCCGATCATCTGCATTTTAAGATCACCAATGACCTCTTGGACTTAGGCATTCCGACGATGGTCGTGAAGCCGTTCACGACGACCTTGTCCGATGCCATCGCGCTGACAAAAAAGGCCCAGGGAAAAAAGATTTTCGGCGCAGTTGAATTTCATAAACGTTTCGATGAAGCCAATATTCTTTTGAAAGATGCGCTTACTGACAATAAAATCGGTGATCTTCTGTACGTGCTGGTTGAATATTCCCAGAAGAGATTGATTCCTCTTGAGGTTTTTAAAGAATGGTCTGCGAAAACAAATATTTTTCAATATCTGGGAGTCCATTACGTCGATCTGATCTACCATATGACGGGGGCGCGTCCTGTGCGTGTTTCGGCCACCGGTCAGAAGAACTTGCTTCTGGCCCATGGGATTGATACCTATGATTCAATTCAGGCGAACATCTTATGGGAAGCCAGGAGTGGAAAAAATTTCAACTCTGTCTTTCTGACCAATTGGATTGACTCCAATAAAACTTCCAGTATGTCTGATCAAAAAATTAAGGTGATCGGGACCTCTGGCCGCATTGAAAGTGATCAAAAGAATCGTGGCCTGCAAATGGTCGATGGGGAAGGCATCGAGGATGTTAATCCTTATTTTTCAAAGTCCTTCAAGAAAAAAGATGGTTGTTATGTCGATGGTTATGGGCCCAAGTCGATTAGACAGTTTTTACAGGATTGCAAAAAAAGAACTTATTCTGCCACCGCGACTTTTGCGGATGCCGTGATCTCAGCATCCGTGACCGAGGCCGTGGGAGAAAGCTTGCGCTCCAATAACCAGTGGGTCGAGATTAAACATAATTTGATCAAGGATTTTTTAAATGTCCAATAATCATGTCGCCTACGAGGAACTCTACCAATTCATCCTGGGATGCTTGCGCAAGGTTGGGGTTTGTACCGAATCTGCCACCTGTGTCGCCGAAGGACTGGCAAGTACCTCGCTCTTTGGAATTGATTCTCATGGAATCAAACTGCTGCCCCATTATGTGCGTGCGGCCAAAAACGGTCGCATTAATTTAAATCCGAAATATCAATTCACCCTTAAGTCCCATTGTGCTGGGGTGCTCGATGCCGATCATGCCTTTGGACATCATGCGGGAACTGTGGCCATGAACCAGGCCATAGAATTGGCAAAAGAATTTGGTCTTGGGGCCATTTCCGTTGCCAACTCCAGCCATTATGGTGCGGCGGGATTTTTTGCCATCAAGGCGGCCTACCAGGATATGATCGGCTTAAGTTTTACCCATGCCGATTCACTCATGCTGAGTGCCAATGGGAAGCGTCCCTTTTTTGGTACGAATCCGATCTCTTTTTGTGCTCCCGTCGAAGGGGAAGAGCCGTTTTATCTAGATATGGCCACCACCAGTATCAGCTGGAATCAAGTTATGCTGAGTTCCTCTCAGGATCAAAACCTGCAGGCGGGATGGGCGGTTGATGAAAATGGCGATGGCACGATTGAGCCGAAGTTGGCCCGGGCCCTAAATTCCATTGGTGGATATAAGGGATACGGGCTCAGTATGATGATTGAGATTTTATGTTCCCTACTGACCGCAATGCCTTTTGGTCGTCATATCTCCAGTATGTATAAAACACCGATTTCTGAGCATCGGCATTTGGGCCATTTCTTTTTGGCCATCAATATCGCGGCCTTTACTGAGGTCGATGATTTTAAAAAACGACTTAAGGAAATGATGACTGAAATTAGACAGGAGCCCTCGAAAGGGATTGCCGCTGTGATGTGTCCTGGGGACCCGCAAAAGGCCCATAAGAAAAATCGTTCAGAGAAAGGTATTCCTGTGTTAGATGTGACTTGGAAAGAATTTGAAGGTTTGGCGCGAGATCTTGAGGTGCCACTACCCAATGTTAAAAGAGGATAAATCATGAGTACTCCCTTGGTCTCGATTATTATCAGAAGCAAAAACGAAGAGCGATGGATCAAACATTGCCTCGAAGCAGTCTATGAGCAAACGTACAAAAATTTTGAAGTCATTTTAGTCGATAATTTAAGCACCGATGGGACTCTTCAGAAGGCCGCCAAATTTCCGGTGAAAATTGTCAATCTGGAAAAGTATCTGCCCGGTCATTCCCTGAATTTTGGAATTGAACATTCCAAGGGCGAAATTTTGGTTTTTTTA
Organism: Bdellovibrionales bacterium GWA2_49_15; assembly: GCA_001769855.1. Lineage (GTDB taxonomy): Bacteria > Bdellovibrionota > Bacteriovoracia > Bacteriovoracales > Bacteriovoracaceae > GWA2-49-15. The sequence continues at coordinate 146,161 of MEPP01000023.1, forward strand.
TCGGGCCACTGCATTCCAGTGAATAATACCTGGCTGGGAAATTTGGTGACAGCACTGGCGGACGATAAAATTGCCGGAGTCTACGGTCGGCAACTTCCCATGAGCTTTACCGCCGCTCAAGATAAGAGGGACCTTCTCATTACCTTTGGTTTGGATGAAAAAATCCAAAAGAAAGACAGCTTCTTTCATAATGCCAACAGCGCGATCAAAAGATCGGTCTGGGAGCGCATTCCTTTTGATAACAAGGTTACCAATATTGAAGATCGTATTTGGGCCTCTGAGGTTTTAAAGCAGGGATATTTCCTGAAATACACCCCGGATGCCGCTGTTTATCACCATCATGGGATTCATCACGGCGGAAACGAGTCGAGAGCGGCGAGCACCCTTGAGGTGATGGAACAGTTTACCTTTGTTAAAAATGAAGCAAGTCACGGACGAATCAGTCCCGAAAAAATGGAGATCGTGGCCTTGATTCCGGTCAAAGGTGAAAAGCTTGAGGCCTATCAGGAGCTGCTGTTACAAAAAACCATTGAGTATGCCAAAAGCTTTTCGCTCATTAAAAAAGTCGTTGTTTTAACAGAGTCCGATGCCATAAAAAAAATCGCCGTGAAGCATGGTGCGCTCGTCCCATTTCTTCGAGATCATTCTTTGTCCAAGGAATACATTGACCTGAGTATGCTTTATGAAAAATGTCTCCCCCTCCTCGAGGCGGCGGGAATTCATCCGGATTTACTTGTTTCCCTGGAGCCGACATACTTGGTTCGACCTCCGCAGTTGATCAGCGAGATGATCCTTGAGCTTCTGAATTGCGGCTACGATTCTATTGTGCCGGCCTTTTTAGAGTACAATGCCACCTGGAAGTCGGAAAATAATGAGCGAGTCGATGATGGTGAGATTCCTCGCTCAAAAAAACCACCGCTGCACGTGACCGACAAGGGATTGGGCATGGTTGTCTATCCTGAGTTAGTCAGACATGGACAATTGTATGGCCAACATCTCGGGCGCTTTATTATGAAGAATCGCTTTTCAAAAGTGGAAATTCAATCTGCCGATGATCTGGCCAATTTTAAAAACTTAATGACGATGGCCCATGGCGACCACAAATAATATGCATCAAGACGTTGTCATCATCGGAGCTTCCGGTTTTATTGGTCGCCACTTGGTCAAGAAGTGTGACCAACCGCTTCGCTTGCTTTCTCACAAAAGCGCGATTACTGCGAGTGAACGGGTTACTCTTGTTCAAGGGGACCTCTTTGATGTTGAATCACTGCAAAAGCTCATTACTTCCGGAAGTACCGTAGTTAATCTTGTTTATCTAAGTCAGGGAACATTAGAGGACAATCTCAGGGCGATCGCTAATCTCGTCCAAGTCTGCAGGGCCCAAGGTGCCAAACGAATTGTCCACTGTAGTACCGCCGTTATCTGCGGCCGCGCCATGGAAGATGTCATTACTGAAGAGACGATGGATCAGCCATTTGATAGTTACGAAAAAGTAAAATGCGCCATCGAAAAAGCACTCCTTGATCAGACCAAAGAGCAAGCGCTGGAGCTGGCAATCTTACGACCGACTTGTGTCTTTGGTCCGCACGGTAAAAATTTGGTGATGCTTTTTAATGATCTATCTTCTGGTGCGAATTATAGAAATTATCTCAAATCATGTCTGTACAATAATCGCACCATGAACTTAGTCAGCGTGAATAACGTAGTCTCGGCTTTGGCCTTTTTAATTGAGTACAATAGGCCCTTGCATGGAGAGCGTTTTATAATTTCTGATGATGAAAATCTGGAAAATAATTTTCGGTACGTGGAAAAGGCTATCTTGGAAATAATAAAGAAACCTGACTACCAATTTCCGCGTGCAACATGTCCCGAATCAATCCTTTCCTTGATCGTGCGGGCCGCCAAAAAATCCAACATCAATCCTCGAAGAAGGTTCATGACGGCCAAACTTGAAAAAATGGGTTGGAAGCGCGAGTTCTCATTTCCCGACGAACTCAGACAATTTTTAGAGTGGTATAACCGAGAAAAGAAAAATTGAATATTCTCAATGTTAATCAAATTCTTGATCCCACGGTGGGGGGGGGAACGGCCGAGCGAACAGTTCAAATGAGCTATTTTCTGGCACAAGAGGGGATTGATTGCAGCATTTTATGCACTGACTTAGCTCTGTCTGATGAGACGAAACTGTACTTGAAAGATGTCAAAATTGCGGCCCTACCTTGCTTAATAAAAAGATTTTACATTCCAATGCCCGACTTCTTTCGCATTAACACACTGGTGAAAAAGGCCGATCTCGTTCACATCATGAATCACTGGACCATTCTCAATGTCTGGGTTTACCTGCTGGTACGCTGGCACAAGCGTCCCTATGTGGTCTGCCCCGCCGGGGCCCTGCCGCTTTTCGGCAGATCTCAAACACTTAAAAAACTTTTCAATTGGATCATTGGGAAAAATATTATTAGAAATGCCGATGCCTGTATCGCCGTTACCAAAGATGAAATTCCCCAATTTAAAAGCTATGGCGTGGAAGAGCAGAAAGTTGTTGTCATCCCAAATGGGATTCGTTGCGATTACCCCCCCTCTGAAGCAGGGGCGGCAAATTTTAGGAAAAAATTCAATTTAACCGCCACACCGTTCATTCTTTTTCTCGGTCGCCTGAATTTAATCAAAGGTCCTGACCTTCTTCTGAATGCTTTCTGCAAGATTAAAAATGATTTTCCCAGTTTTCATCTCGTCATCGCGGGACCAGACGAAGGACTGCTTGGCGAAATGCAGGCCATGGCAGGCCAAGAAAAGATTCTTGAGCGGGTGCATTTCATTGGCCCAATTCGCGGCGAAGAAAAACGCCATGCCTACGAAGCCGCCGATCTTTTAGTGATTCCGTCTCGTCAGGAGGCCATGTCGATTGTCGTTCTGGAGGCCGGAATTTTCGGCACGCCGGTACTTTTTTCGGACCAATGTGGCTTGGGAGAGCTCGCTTCCTTGAACTGCGGTCACGAGGTTTCAGTCTCGGTAGAGGAAATCCAATCAGGCCTAAAGCTTCTGCTTGGAAATAAAGAACTGCGTCAGACTCTGGGGCGAAATTTACGCGCACACATTTTGCAGACCTATGACTGGAAAATAGTGGTGAAACAATATCTGAAGCTTTACCAAAAGTTAGTGCGCAGGTAGCACAAATTTAGTAACGGCCTTCGTCGCGCCCCGGGCCAGTTTAAACAAGTGCCGCGGATTGGCTCCGGCGTGTTTTAATTGCCGATACATATACTTCGGTCTGAAGTAAAACCGTCTCATGGCATCTCTTCTGGCGGCGATAAGCTGTTCCTGGGTAAACCCATTGGCAATAAAGTTACTGCATGAATAGGTGTTGGTCAGTGACCAGTCTGGATTAAAGCTTCCATACTGCTCAATTCCCTCGTAACAGGGGGAACCGGGGAAAACGGTAAAAAAGGTGCATCCCACCACATCCATGGGAAGCTCAAGCATAAATTTGACTGTTTCTTCCAAGCTCTCGGGTGTCTCCGTGGGGTGTCCGAGGATAAAGAAACCCTTATTTTCAATGCCGGCCTTATCGGTCAGGGCAAAGGCAGTTCGGATCTGGTCAAAGGTAATTCTCTTTTTTAGATAGTCCATAACGCGCTGAGAGCCGGTCTCAACTCCATAAGCAATTTGCCAGCAGCCGGCCTCGGCCATCTTGTTGATGCCTTCTTCCGTGACAGAATTCACACGAGCATCGCACGACCAAGAAACGTTCATTTTGTTCTCAATCATGAGATCACAAATCTTGATCATGCGCTTTCTCAAGCTTACGAAGGTGTCATCATTGATCTGAATATCAGTGACGCCATATTTTTTGGTGAGAATCTCCATCATTTCTAAAACGTACTCGGGACTATAGCCTCGAAGGGCATTGCCGTTAACGCTGGTATCGCAAAAAACACACTTGGCCGGGCAACCTCGGCTGGTCATGAGGTGATTAGTTTTTCCTTCTCCCGCACTAATGAAAGTCGTGCCATAACCATGCAACTTATTCATGGTGGGCAGTAAATCCCAGGCAGGAAAGGGGAGCTGATCCATATCCTTGATGTCAGGCCGTCGGGCGGTTTTTCTAACGGTTCCATCCTCTTCACGCCAAGCAAGGCCTTTGATATTGTCCAACGATCGCTTGCCATCGAGTGCTCTTAACAACTCAACAATAGTGTCTTCACCTTCACCGATAACACAGACATCAAACAAGTTAGGATATTTTTTATAAGTCATTTCCGTGGCAGCAGTAATATGCACACCACCCAGAATAATCTTGGCCTCAGGCAGTAACCGTCTAAAAATCTCGCACAAATAGGCGACCGAGGTAATATTGTGAGTCATTGCCGTGAGACCGATATACCTTGGTTTCAGAGATACAACCTCATCAACCACCTGTTTAACATTGTAGTTGAGTGAAACCGCATCAACGATGGCGACGCGAAGACCGCAGTCTCGTCGGGCCACGGCCGCCAGAATGGCTATGCCTAAGTGAGGCAGATGGCCTGGCACGAATAATACATCGCCCTTTTCGTCGATCAGGGGAGGATCAATAAACACAATGTCTTTGGTTTCTACCATAATGGGCCTTGCTTCGAATTATCAAATTTCAAACCTACTTATTTTTCGGCCAGATATCAAGCGAGTTATGATGCGTATCTAGAATTTGTAGTAATGTCGTTTCTTGTCTCTTATGACTAGACGCGTGAAGAGTCTCTTCCCCAGGTAGTTCTGGCGAAACCATAGACAAATATACTAGAGTCCGACCTTTGCGAGGACAGATCATGCTAGCTCGGAAACTGTCAAATATCTTAGACGATGCACCCACTAAAAAGGTGGCGCTTTTTTACCTTATCATTTCCATTTTTGTTCAAATTGATAAAGTGCTTTTAGGGAAATTTGCCATCGGAAAAGAGCATGATACCTTTGATTCTTTTTGGCCATTTCAACAGGCCATCGCCGATAGGGTGTTTTCTTTTAAGTTTCCAGGTTGGTTTCCAGATTATCTCGGTGGGATTGCCTTCAATGATATGGATATTAATTGGGCCTCAATTCCAGTGCTAATTTCGGGAATTGTTCCACAACCATATAGCTATCTTGCCTGCATGAGTGTGCAATTTTTAATCGCGGGATTGGGCACATATCTGTTCATGACATATTTTTTTCCTGAAGTTAAAAGACATGTTTGTTTTGTGGCCGGTTTAGTTTGGGCAATGGGGGTCATTAGTAAGACATATTGGAGTGTCATGGACCTGGCTTCCATTCCATTGCTTCTCTATTCAACGGATATCTTGTTAAAGACTGTTGTGAAGCGAACGAGAATTTATGCCTTGCTAGGATTGTTGGTATGTGCATCCAATATCTATCTTGCGAAGGGTTCAATTTTTATTGCTTTTTTTCAGCTGATATTCATTTTTTTGACCAATACGGGAACGCACAAGAATAAATTCTTTCCTGAGAAAAAAGTCATTTTGGTGTTGAGTACTTTTGCTATATTTTGGATCTCTGACTTTCTGGTAAACTCACCGGTGATAGTTTCTTTGTTGGCCACGAGTAGGGATGGGATGAGATCACTGGTTGACTTTGTCCCCCCACATAAGAGTGCCCTCGTTTTTCTTGCCGAGCAAACCCTCGTATTCCTAAAATACCCGATGTGGTATTCCGCTGCCACCTTTGGAACCCCTGCTACCTTAATACTTTTTTATAGTCTTATGACATATCGCAAAGGCAGTAATCTTGAAAAAAAGTTACTGATTTTTCTCCTCTGTGTTTTAGTATACTTCTGTTTTGTAGATCCCGCCGTTTGGTATCAACATTTGCGGCAGCATCTTCCCCTAAGAGAATTTCGCCTTAGCCGGTTTATTCTCGTCGGTCCGTTTGTGTTGCTGATCTGTCTCTCCTGTCGACTCGATTCATTTCTACAATGGTTACAAACAGGACCTGCTAAACAAATCTTCCTATTTCTGGTCGCTCTGACTTTGTTCAACTGTTCCAGGCATCTTCGCGATTCCTTTCCTTCAAACTATTTTGAAATGATACTCACGGTGTCGTCGATGCTGTTTTTTGTCCTGATTGTACTCCTGCGAAAAAGATTTTCTGAGAGAATTTTAGAGTTGGTCGTACTTTTACTCATTGGGGAGAGAATCCTTAATGCCAATGCAATCAAGCTTGCCGCCTCTCATCCGCCTTCTTTTGTACATTTTTTTGAGTCTGATGATTTTGCAAAAGTGCAACCTTCTCAACGATATGATTATCGAATTTCATTTGTGAACTGGCCTCCGACCGCCGGGCTTTGGAATGGATATCAAGTTACAGGAGGGTATGCCTCCCAGTATCCCAGGCGGTATGCAAAATTCTGGAATCTACTGACTAAAAGCAGTTCTGATTTCAATGAATACCCATATAAGGCATACTTGGAAGATTCACCTTCGTTGCTTGAAACGGAAGTTCCCGTCAAAATTGAGAGTCTGCCTTTCAACCCAGACCTCTTGGCCCAGACGAATACGCGCTATCTTTTTACGAGAAATGAAATTGCTAATCCTGAGCAATCTGGACTAATTAAAACTGATGATGGAGAAATTCGATTGAGAAAAAGTGGATTGGGTCGCTTGGGACAGGTATTTGAGAGAGTGTTCCAGCAAATTGATTATTATATTTATGAAATTAAGGACTACGCTCCTCGGTGCCAAATTGCCTATAACTATGAAATTTTGAATTCACATGTTGAATTTGACACCACAATTAAGGGAAAACTGAGAAAGGAGCTTCAATCTTCTGTACTTTTAATGCGCGAGGACTTGGATCACGCTATCGCCAATTCTATAGAGCGTGAAGTCGTAAAAGACCCAACTCATTTGCCCCATGCTTGCACAAAAATTGAAAGTTATGACAATGATAAAATTGTTATTCACGAGAACTTAGAATCTTCAGCGTTTTTAACTCTAAATGAGACCTATACCAAAGAATGGGAAGCATCCATAAACGGAAAAACTGTACCCATTTTTCCTGGATATGGCTTTCTAAGGACAATACAGGTGCCTAAGGGGTCTGTGAAGATTGTTTTTGAATATGCGCCCAAGTATCTGCGAGCTTCATATTTTCTATCTTTGGGAGCTCTCTTTCTTTATCTTATCCTTTTTGTAGTTTTTTTGGCGCTTAAGCCAAAAAAAGGGGCGACTTAAGTAAACATGGATCCAAGGAAAGGCTTCTTTTTGATGATAGTTATGGTCAAAATTATCAAAAATTGGTTAGGATAACTTAATCAAGCTAGGAAGCTTCGAAACGATTCAAATTCAAAACTGTGCACGATCGAGTTTGAGAACAATGGGGAAAGGATTAGGGTCTAGTTCCAGTAATTATGCATCCATATATTGCCGCTTTTGACATCGTTGGAAATTTAGCAGCACTTCCGTTTGGCGTGCGAAAGCCGCACATCATCCCAGTAATTTTTCTTTTCTTAAACATTATTTGTTATACGACGAGAATTGGTCATTTTAATCTCACTGTCTACGTTTTTCTGCTCCCGGCCCTTGCCATTACCTTGTGGAAGAACCGGAAATCCATTTTTAATAAAGAGCATATGCATAACGTGAAATACCTTTTTGGTCATTGTCTATCGATCGCGATTCTTGCCTTAATTCATCTAATAATGTGGGGAGAACTCCCTATGTATTACTTGGGAATGAATATACTTTTTTTATGGATATTCCCAATCGTTCTTCTAGAATTTAAGACGTCGCATCTAAAGGATCTTTTGGCCGCAGGCTTTGTCTTGCTCGTTATCCTCGCCGTTTGTTTGTTGCCCCAGAGTATGTATTTTTACCTCCATACTGGTGAAAGTTTGTCTCGCACTATTGTGGGTGGATATGGAGTTGACGATCTCTTCGTAAACACATGGGTTATTATCCCTACGATTTATTATCATTGGCCTACTTCGGTCAGTGTTATCGATTCTTTTTTGGTGCTGAAGGAAGTGGAAAGTTATTTTGTTGCCCTGCTATCTGCACTATTTTGTGGATATTTTTTTCTTACGTATTTAGAAAAACCAGTGCGCAATTTGCTGGCAGCCATTATTGTCTTTAGTTTGATGCATATTTCCCACTATATGGTCCTGACTGTAACTTTTTTGATTCTTTTTTTTTCCACTTGTGTGATGTTATCTTTTTTTCAAAGTATCGAGTTTTGGAAGAAGGGAAAGCGGAAATGTTTTTTTGCACTACTTCTTGTGAATTTTATTTTCATTTTCATGACGACAAACAATCTGACTTTTCAAAAAAGAATTTTGAGCAACTTAAATGATTTTGCCAGAAAAGAATACATTGAACATTTTTACGAAGATGAATTAGCAAGCGACCATAATGACGGAGCCATTTATCTTAATTCGCGCTATTTCTATAACGCGCGGAGACACCAGAAATTTTCCTTTAATCCCTGGAAAATCAGACTTGAGAAAGAAGGGATGAGTCGGTTATCGAGGATCAGTGATACCCTCAATAATTTTATCAACAACATTCCGCCCCTCATAGGCATAGGTGATAAGAGCATGAATCCAGAGCGACCTATGTGGTATAGCGGACATTCTTTTCTTTTAGATCATTATGTATCTTTTGGTGTTTTACTAGGCACCTTTGCTCTTGCATTTACTTTTATCATTCCTGGATTTGTGGTATTGGGTGCATGGTGGACAACCCCTTTGCAGATTACTATGCCCTTAACACTATTGTGGCTTGCGCATTTTCTTGTTTCATCTTTTGGAATTTTTGGTGTTAGACCAATCCATGTAGGTATTTCTATCTATTTTGCCGTAGTATCATTAAATATTCTTCGACCATACTTAAAGCAGTCCAAGTTCTTTAGCTTTTTCAACAAGATATATTCACAGACGTGAGGACGTTCATGTTTTCAAAAAAGTATATAAAAAGTATTATTGCAGCCGAAATTTCCTCATTGTCGCGTTACGCGAATAAAGTTTATTACCATAATCCTGCAGATTTTCATTCGAGCGACCTCTATGAATACACGGTCTGCCGAGAGAAGGTAATTCTCAAGGAGATTTCAGAACTCCCGGATATTTCCAGCGAGAAAGAGAGAACTTCTATCATTCTGCTTGATGGAACTTTGAATTATCATTCAGACATAGAAGATGTTTTGAAGGGCCTGAAGGAGAAAATTTCACGCACAACAAGACTAATGATAGTTTGTTATAACCCATACCTGAGATGGATATATCTGTTGGCCAATTTCCTGGGGATTCGAAAAGGAACTCCTCCCTGTACATTTCTTAAAATGACAGACCTATATGATCTTGCAGAACTAACGGGATACAAAATCGTCCTAGATAAAAATAGTGCTTTCTTCCCTTTTCATATCTTGGGAATTGGAAACATTATAAATTCACTTGTTGTTGCGACTCCTCTTCTGCGACACCTCGCATTTGTATCTGTAATAACCTTGAGGCCACTCAAACGAGATAAGGAGTTGCCCTCCTTATCGATTGTCATTCCTGCTAGAAACGAGAAAGGGAATATCGAAAATGCAATTCTCAAAATGCCATCTTTTGAAGGTGCGAAAACGGAAATTATTTTTGTGGAAGGCCATTCTAACGACAACACTTGGGGCGAGATTCAGCGAGTGATTGAAAAATATAAGGGGAAATATGACATCCAAGGTTTTCAGCAAACAGGTAAAGGCAAAGTCGATGCAGTGAGACTTGGATTTTCAAAGGCCACAAATGAGCTGCTCACAATTCTAGATGCCGATCTTACAATGCCTCCGGAGATGCTTTCCCGATATTACCAAGCATATACGAGTGGCGTGGCGGATTTTATCAATGGCAGCAGACTTCTCTATCAAATGGAAGGTGAGGCTATGCGGTTCTTAAACAAACTCGGGAATATTTTTTTCGCTAAAACCTTATCCATAATTCTTGGCGTACGACTAAGTGATTCCTTGTGTGGTACAAAATTTTTGTCTGCCCATGATTATAAACGAATGGTTGAATGGCGCAGGGATTTTGGTGATTTTGACCCATTTGGAGATTTTGAGTTACTTTTCCCCGCGGCAATTTTGGGTTTAGGAATTGCCAACATTCCTATTAAATACTTGTCGAGAACGTATGGTGAAACCAATATTAGTCGGTTTTATCACGGATTTGTTTTGCTGAAGATGGTGACGGTCGGTTTTTTTAAAGTGAAATTGGGCAAGACAACACTTCCTCAATTGCAAAAAACTTAGGACGGATCGTCTAAAAAAAAGTCTACCGTTCTTTGGATCCCTTCCCTGAGGCTTATCTCCGGCGACCAGCCCAGAGCTTTAATCTTGCTTACATCAAGAAGTTTCTTCATCGTTCCATCGGGGAATTTGGGGTTAAAAACAATTTTTCCTTTAAAGCCCATAACATCGGCAATGAGATTTGCCAGATCTTTAATGCTGATATCGCTGCCAGTTCCTATATTCACCCAGTCAGGTAGCTCCTGTTTACAGTTCATTAGGAAAACACAGGCACGCGCCAGGTCGTCAACGTATAAAAATTCACGATAGGGCTTTCCTGTGCCCCATACTTCAAAGTTGGTATCCCCTTTTTTCATGGCATCGTTTAAGCGGGCAATCAGGCCGGGGATGACGTGGGAATTATCTCTGTGAAAGTTATCCTGGACGCCGTAGAGATTGGTTGGCATGGCAGAAAAAAACATTCGCCCATATTGACTGCGGATACTTTCTGCAGTTTTCAGCCCGGCGATTTTGGCGATGGCATAGGGTTCATTAGTCGGCTCAAGAGGCCCGGTGAGAAGGTACTCCTCTTTGATTGGTTGGGAGCACTCTTTAGGGTAAATGCAGGAGCTACCTAAAAACAAAAACTTTTGAACGGAAGAATTGAGTGCCGCCAGGAAAAGATTGTTCTGGATAGTGAGATTTTGCAAAATGAAATCGGCCCGGTAGTTATTGTTGGCTTGGATGCCACCAACTTTGGCGGCGGCCATAAAGACATATTCCGGGGTGTGTGTTTGGAAATAATCATTAACTTTATTTTGAATGGTCAAATCAAGCTGGGCATGAGTGGGGGCGAGGACATTAATATAACCCTGATTAGCCAGCTCTCGTCTGATGGATGAGCCCACCAATCCTGAACCGCCCAGGACTAAAACTTTAGAATTTTTTTCCATTGTTTTCCCTAAGTTCTTTCAGATCTTCTTCCACCATAATTCGCGCTAAATCGGCCACGCTGACCTTGGCTTCCCAGCCCAAAATTTTCTTGGCCTTAGTTGGGTCACCGAGCAGGATGTCTACTTCTGTGGGGCGGAAATACTGAGGATCAATTTTGATCAGAACTTGGCCGGTTTTTTTATGCACGCCAACTTCCTGGGGGGTGCCGCGGGCCCCCTGCCACTCAATGGGGATATCCACAATATTAAAGGCCATTTCGGTAAATTCTCGCACTGAAACTGATTTGCCCGTGGATAAAACAAAATCTTCCGGTTTGTCCTGCTGAAGCATCAACCACATGCCTTCGATGTATTCCTTGGCATAGCCCCAATCCCGTTTGGCATCCAAATTGCCAAGATAAAGGCAATCTTGGCGTCCAAATTTTATCCCTGCGGCGGCGCGGGTAATTTTTTTAGTGACGAACGTTTCTCCTCGAATGGGAGATTCGTGGTTAAACAGAATGCCATTGCAGGCAAACATCTTATAGGCCTCGCGATAATTGACCGTAATCCAGTAAGCATAGAGTTTGGCCACACCATAGGGACTTCTGGGATAAAAAGGAGTTTTCTCAGTTTGAGGAATTTCCTGTGCTGCGCCATAGAGCTCACTGGTGGAGGCCTGGTAAAATTTTGTTTTAGATTGGAGTCCACAGATCCGCATGGCTTCAAGGAGGCGTAGAGTGCCAATGCCGTCAACGTTGGCGGTATACTCGGGTGAGTCAAAGGACACTTTCACGTGACTCATGGCCCCCAAATTGTAGATTTCATCTGGAGTAATTTCCTGGACCAATCGGATTAGGTTGGTGGAGTCGGAGAGATCTCCGTAATGCAGATGAAAATTGGTGGCCGAATGTTGATCGACATAGAGGTGATCGATCCTTTTAGTATTAAATGACGAGGAGCGGCGTTTAACGCCATGGACTTCGTACCCTTTATTGAGTAAAAATTCAGCTAGGTAAGAACCATCTTGCCCAGTGATTCCGGTGATCAAGGCCTTCTTTTTCATTGTGATTCCCTTAAAAAAATTGCTACCTGGAAGATATTATTAAATGACTTGTTCTTGCAATATAAAACAAGAGGATCTTTTGGCCCGAGAGCATGGGCGAATTAGACAGCTCATTTTGGGTAAATTCGCCTTAAAGCAAATCTATCTCCAGGCCTATGGTGAATATCAAACCTGTATAGCAAAATGCGGAAAACACGGGAGCTTGTTGGAATTGGGCGCGGGGCTGGGCTTTGCCAAGGAAGTTATTCCCGAGCTGATTATCTCTGACGTTGTTCAGTACCCGGGGGTGGAAAAAATCGTCGATGCCACCAAAATGGATTTTGCTGACGCTTCACTTCGTTTTATAGGGATGCTGAACGTTTTTCATCATATTCCGGATGTAGAAGCTTTTTTTCGAGAGGCCTCCCGTTGCCTACGGCCCAATGGTCGCATTTTGATCATGGATGAACATGTTGGGCCTTTGAGCACGCCCATCTTAAAATATCTCCACCATGAACCCTTTAATAAGCAGGCGGTTGCTTGGAATTTTGATTCAAAGGACCCCCTTATGGACGCAAATGGAGCTTTAAGCTGGATTGTTTTTAAAAGAGATTTTAACCTATACCAGAAGAAATTCCCGGATCTGAGGATGGTTTCTTACAAAGCTCATACCCCTCTGATGTACTGGCTTGCTGGTGGGCTAAAAAATTGGAATTTGGTGGATCGCAAACTTTATCCTCTCGCCAAATGGTTTGATGACCTGTTGATCAAGATTTGGCCTGGGCTTGGGTGCTTTAATACTATAGAGGTAGTTAAACTTTAGACGACTTCATTATTTGTCGGATTTTTGCCAAGGTCCCCAAAGACTTATAGGCAAAATTATATAAATAGTGGGTATTTTCCATTATCTCCAAAGGGTTGATGTGTCCGTGGAAGTCGCATTGGGTGCAAAGTTTGTTGGTCCTGCTACACTTCAATAGCCCGGCCCTGAGCTGCCTAAATTTTTCACCTTGCCAGACTTCCTGGAGCGAAGAGGAAGTAACATTCCCCATTGGGTTTTCAAAAACTGAATCGTAATGACATTGGGCCACATTTCCATTTGAGGTGATGTACATAGAGTAAAAGGGGTAGACACAAGAAGCCTTGGTAGGGGCCGGTGGGATGTAACTGTTGTTGGGTGCCATCCCTGCTCTGGAGTCTAGAACCTCATTAAGTAATCTTGGAAAATATCCCATTGTTTTGTCGGGAAATTGTTCCCTTAGCCAATCATAGACTTCTTTTATTTTTTCCTTTTTATTATTTAATCCACCGCCACCTGTTTCAGTATAATCATCAACTAACATGCAGGTAAGTCCGGCATTAAACAAGCTCGCCCCTAATTCTCTTGTGAGAAGTTTGCCATTGGTGTCAATTTGAAGTCGAGTCAGGTGAGGCAATTTCTCTTTGGTATATTCAATAAATTCCACAATTCTTCGATCAAGAAGGGCCTCATTGTTACAATAAAATTTTACGATTCCTGAGTACGAGACACTTGCCATTTCGTCGATAATTTTTCGAAAAAGGGCATCATCCATTCGCTTCACCTGGCGATTTTTGGTCGCCTCAGAGTTGACACCCATCGGACAAAAAGAACAGCTACTATTGCATGAATTAATTGTTTCAATTCGAATTTCGCGGGGAAATGATTCTTGATAGATGCGTTTGCTACTTGATACAGAGAGGAAACGATGTAACCAAGCTGGTTTATTTGTCATAGGTTATTTACTCAATTTATTGTAATTGAGGAAACTTAGCTCGCAATGTATTGTATGACAAGATTATGAATACGGGCCATTTTACTTTGTCTAAGGTATGTTTTAAGTTTGCAAATAATGCCATTTGTTAGGCTCGAGAGGTTTTATGTTAAATAACGTTTTTAAATTAGGAGAATCTCTCTTTCGAAAAAATTTCACTCTTTATAAACCTCTTTATGAACTTTATAAATCTATTTCGGACCGTGAAGAGCGGGAATTCATGAAAGAAATTATCAGGCCAGGAGATTGTGTCTTAGATATCGGAGCCAACATAGGTTCTTATACAAAGTTTTTTTCCAAGATTGTTGGCGAGCATGGATTGGTAATCGCATTTGAACCAGATGCAACAAATTTTTCCAAACTTACGAAGCTAAAATTCAAGTATAACAATGTTCAAGCTCATAATCTTGCCGTCGGGAATAAAAATGAAAAAGTAAAATTTTATCTATCATCGGAATATAACGTCGATCACCGGGCATATATGCCGAAAGATGAAAAAGAGCGTAGTTTTATTGAAGTGAAAATGATTACTCTCGATTCATTTTTAACCAGTTCCATTCGCGAGATTAATTTTATAAAAATGGATATTCAGGGTTTTGAATATTTTGCTTTAAGAGGAATGCACAATCTTCTGATGAGTAACAAGAATATAAAAATGATTCTGGAATTTTGGCCTTTCTCCCTCAAATCTTCAGGAAGTTCCGCACGCGAATTGCTAGCTTCTTTGGAAGCTATGGGATTTAAATTGAAATTGCTTTCCCACGTGGGAAGCCAATCACCATCGGAAGTGGCATTAGAATATGAGAATGATAAAAGCAAATATTTTAATCTTTATGCATTTAGGGAACAAAGGTGAAAATTCAAAGAGGTAAAATCTTTATGGACCAATGTATCGTCGTCACTGGCGCATCAAATGGAATTGGTCGAGCCATTGCAAATTTATTTTGCGAGAAAAATTTCCCGGTAGTTGGAATCGATTTAGTTGCCCCAAAGGGAAAGGCCAAATTTCAGTTTATGAAGGCAGATGTGTCTAACAAGCATGAGCTTGCCAAGATAGGAATTGCAATTAACGCAAAAAACCATTCAGTGCTCGCAGTAATTAATAATGCTGCCGTGCAAGTAGAAAAGGGGATTCTTGAAACCACAGAAGAAGAGTGGGATCGCGTTTTGTCCGTTAATTTGAAGGCCATCATGTTAACCACCCAGAGTTTTTTTCCATTTCTTAAATCCGGCTCCTCGATTGTTAATTTGTCATCTGTGCATGCCAGAGCAACTAGCAAGGGCATGGCAGCCTACGTGGCTTCAAAAGGCGCTATTTCGGCATTAACCCGTGCTATGGCGCTTGAACTTGGCGAGTATGGCATACGAGTGAACGCCATCAATCCTGGTGCCGTTGATACGGCCATGCTGCAAAAAGGCTTGGCGCGTAATGCCAGTCCCGGACAGGCGCTTAAAAAATTACAAAGTTCTTCACCCTTAAACAAGCTCGGTTCTCCGAATGATATTGCCAATCTCGCCTTATTTTTAGTCGATCCAGAGTTAGCTGGGAATATTACGGGCCAAGAATTTTATTGTGATGGTGGGGTGACTGCGAAGTTGGCTTCGGAGTAGTTTAAAAAAATAGCTACTGATATTATTTCTTTATAGCGGCTTTTCCAACGTAGGTGCCGGACTCTTTTATGTTGGAAACGACACATGCTCCTGCACCAACAATAGTGTTGGGAGCAATGCTGATATTATTAATAACGCTGTAATTTTTTCCGAAATAGCAACTTTCTCCTATTGTGACAGAGCCGCTGATATAAGCCGCCAGGGACGGTTGTCAAATAATCTCCGGTTGTTTCATCGTATGCGAACCACTATTAGACGGTTAAACCGATTGCCGTTTGAATTGCAGAAGCTCTTCGGTACCATCTCCAGCGGAAGCTCACCCGCATGGATATTCTCGCAGCAAGGGAAAGAATATTTTTTGCGGATAGTTTTGATCACCCTCACTTTGAAGTTCCCTCGAATTCCCGGACACTCTTTTAAGCAGCACAACGGTTTTGTTGAGCATACTCACTCGGACTCAAATAGCCAAGTGAGGAAT
>MEPP01000024.1:0-8608 GCA_001769855.1 Bdellovibrionales bacterium GWA2_49_15
AGCAAAAATTATTCATGCGACGGCAACATTCCATGCGACAATAGAAATACAGCGCGTTTTTGAAGTTATTTTTTTAAAAGATGTGGGATAAGCTAAGAATGCCATTATAACGGAGATGCGTGCTAGAATATATTCAAACTTTGGTCGAAGACTAGCGCAGCTAAATTTTGCGGGATTTTATGTGGAAAAACCAAACTCACTTAAGATTTCACGGATTAGGTGCCGTTTTTTTGCCATTTTGAACGTAACTCTCCCCTGCTGACGCGCTTAATTTAGAAAAAATCATCGGAAACTCTTTGATCATGCTCGTGCCCTGATGTTGCATAAATTGAACATGGAGGTGCCCTCGGTGGAGAAGGGGTCACGGATTCGATGGTGAAGCCGAGATGAGTGAGCATTTTTTTAATGATGTAAGGATTGGTGATCTCGCAGACGTATTCGTACTTGTTTTTGCATTTTTCACATTGCAGAACTTCGCTTTTAAAAACACGCTTCAAAAGCACCGCCCAGGGTGTGCGATATTCGAGGCGTTCCGTATCTCGAAGTGTAGGGCGTTTTAATTTTTTTTGGGGGATAGATAAATGGCGCTCACGGTGGCGCGGCGAGAAAACGCCATGATAACGGATCAGATTAATTCTCGGCGGTGGAATAAGTGAGATCAGGCGTTCTAAAAATTCTTCTTCGCTAAACCTTAAATGGGTGGTGCCATCGGACCATTGTTTTTTCAAGCGCCAGAGAATCTGGCCTTCCTTCCCTCTCTCGACCCGATCCTTGGCGTAGGCGGGCCTGGCAACATAGCGGGCCAGGCGCTCAAGGCCTTCACGATTTTTTCGCCCGATTTTAACGTTGGCATGAAGACTAAAGCCATCTTGATAGCTCATGCGCGGGCCGCTTGGCAGGGCCCAGGGGCGCTCGATAACTTTCCCCACCTGCGCAGGTTTTTGGCCTTTTTTCTCGCCAAAGGCCAGGCGGTTTTGCAGGCTTCCGCCCATCATCTGATTAAGGGCGAGTTTGTCCTGAGCTAGCTCAAAATTTTCATCGTCTTTATCCCACAGGCCTCTTTTTTGAAGGGCACGGATGATGCGGGTTTTTAAACGCTGACAGACGAAGTGAACATCCTCATCGCTAACTTGCATGGTGGCGAACTCCCCCAGCTTCATCACTCCGTCTGTAAAGAGCATGTGGAAATGCGGGTTCAGATTCACTGATCCCCCGAAGCGCTGAATAACCGTGACAGCGCCAGTTTCAGCCGAGGCAATTCCAAGACGCTTGGCCTTCTGCTTGTAGAAACTGCTGATACTTCGGACGGTAATCTCTAAAACTCGCGACTGAATATTAGGGTCGTAGGCCATTAGGTAGCGCAGGCGGAAGGGAAACGAGAGTACCCACTGTCTGACCGGAACCTCTTTAAAAATATGGTCAACGAGATGGGCGGCGGTGTCGGACATGCGCCGGCCGCCGCAACGCGGGCAAAGCGTTCGCCCCTTACACGAAAAAGCTACCAGCCTTTCGCTGTTACAATGGTAGCAATGAAGTCTGATAAATCCTTGGCTTAAGATTCCGCAGGATAAAAAACGCTGACATTCCTTTTTCAAATGATTGGGAAGAGGTCTCCCCTCCTCTTATGCAGACCGTGGCGTGCCAACTAAATCATAAAGGTCGAAAATTCCTGAATAATTTACGAATCCAACGACAACTTTGGCGGCCTATCATACTTCCGACGAATGCCGCTGGCCCAAAATGTCGTCTTAAAGATCTAAACGAAAAGACAGATCAATTCGATCCCGCACTTTCGCAATGATAATAGATGGGTCAGGTATTTTAGTACCACTGATCGTGAGGTCTGAAGTTCCTGTTACCGTCATGCCCCCCTCACGCTTTTTCAATTCTAGCTTTACCTTGATGGGATAAAATAATCCACGAATTTGGATATGCCCTTCGACCTCACTCACTCCCTCTTGCAGTGGCACCGGTCCCGGCAAATCAACCTTCAGCTCAGGATGTTGGGACATCCCCAAGCTGGTTTCCCACATTTTTTCATTGCGTGCATTGGAATCAGTATCCATTTCTTTTACCGGCACCACCACGAGAATCTTAGATAAGATATTATTTTGCTCCTCAAAAGAAACGCGGAACTGCCTGGCCACTCCGGTGAAGCCGGTTGTTACAAATCCGAACTTTGTGGATTCCATATCGAACTTGATAAAATTTGTGTTGCCCATGGCCTCCTTATAGTTGCCTGAGGAGATCGTAATCTCCCTGGCCATAATTGAGAGCGAGAAAGATAAAAGCACGAGCATGAGGGCCATGGAAAATTTCATAGCGGACTCCTTTCTAGTAAAAGTTTTTTTATTCCTTGAGCAGGCGAATAAATATTTCCAATGATACCAACAAAAATATCTCCCCGTCTTGCCTTCCCCCCCAGGAATTTTGCCATAAGGCGTGTGGCCTTGGGATGTTTTATCAAGACTTGAAAGAGGCGATTAAGAAAAACCTTTTGCTTGGAAAAATGTTCTTTTTCATGGGCATACCGGGCCAATCCTTCCGTCGGAGATTGACTCTGCGCCAGCGATCGGGCCAGAGTCACGCAGGACCAGAGGGCCAGATAGATACCTTCGCCCGTGAGCGGATCAAAAAAACCGGCGGCATCTCCCACCAAGGCCCAGTTATCTCCCGCGATATTGGCCACTCGATGGGCCAATTGCCAAACCGTATGCGTTTTAAGCGAACCGTCCACTCCCTGAAATCTCTCTCGGAGGTGGGCCGATTGATCGATATAATATTTCAAAAGATGCCCTGGATTTCCTCCTGCCTTGCTTTCAAGGTCTTTCGGATAGCACACCAGAGTGACATTCATAAGTCGCGTCTCAATGGGATCTAAACCAATATAGGCACCGTCAGAAAAGAGATGCATCTCCCCGCGCCGCTCGTTGTCCGCACGGGTCTCGACCTCAGCATGAATGGCCAAGCGCTTGTCAAAAACAGGTCGTTCCTCCGTGACCTTTTTTGCCAC
This sequence comes from Bdellovibrionales bacterium GWA2_49_15, assembly GCA_001769855.1. Classification (GTDB taxonomy): domain Bacteria; phylum Bdellovibrionota; class Bacteriovoracia; order Bacteriovoracales; family Bacteriovoracaceae; genus GWA2-49-15. Next base: position 3,014 of record MEPP01000024.1, read on the forward strand.
GAAAGATTTTCGCCCATCGGCCCCCACCAAGAGCGAGGTGCTGAAGGTTTTTTCTTTGACCGTTTTCACGCGCCATAGCTTTCCCTCCTGCTCCAAATCGGAAACTCGCTCACCGAGAAGCAGCTCTCCTCCACTCTCTAAAAAGATGTGGCGAATTTCCGCCTCGAAAAAACGTCGCTGCAAGGCCAGACCGTACGTCGGGCGGCCTTCTTCATGGGGAAAAGTGGTTGAAAGTTTTGTCCCGTAGGCATTGATAATGTTCATGCCTACTATGGGGAGATAAGCATGGGTCATTTTTTGTAAGAGGCCGATTTCATCCAAGAGGGCCACCCCCATAGGACATAAGTATTCCCCGCATACTCTGGTACGCAGCTCCGGATACTGTTCAATGAGCAGAACTTTCTTACCCTGCTGTAAAAGCAGATGACCGAGCACGGGGCCGGCGATTCCGGCCCCTACGATGATGACATCAAAGTGCTGGGTAGAAATTAAAGCACCGTTTTGATGGCGTGATCGATCAGCTTGGTCAATCGCTCCAAATCCTCGAAACGGATATTATGGAACATACTGATCCTAAACTGATTGCGCCCGAGTTTTCGATAAGCATCAATCCCGTACACGATTTTTTGTTTTTCCCAGAGGGCAATAAGGGCCATGGTATCCACTTTGTCGTCCACATCAATGGTCGCGACAACGTTGGATCGGTATTGGGGCTCTTTCACATAAGGGCTGAGATAGGGACGACTCTCGGCCCATTTATAAATGAGCTCGGCCTTTTTATTGCCATCCGCTTCCACCGCCTTTCGCCCGAGTTTGTTCATGTGCACCACCTGCTCGCGCAAGAAAAACATGGTGGCGATGGCGGGAGTATTGTAGGTTTGGTTTTTATCGGAGTTATCGATGGCCTGGGCCCAATTCATAATATCAGGAACGTAACGGCCCTTATCTTCGGCAATCTTGAGCGCCCGAGCGCGTGCCTTCGGTGACATGATCGCAATAAACAATCCGCCCTCACTGGCAAAAACTTTTTGGGGTGAGAAAAAGAACAAGTCCACCTTGCTCAGGTCACAGGGAACTTGCCCCGCACCTGAGGTGGCATCGATCGCCAGCAGGGTATCGCCAGTCACGGATGGAAGTTTACTGATCATGACACCGGTCGATGTCTCATTGAGAGTTCCACAGATCATGTCGTGCCCTTCGGCCATCTGAGGGTTGACACCTTCTCCGGGAAGAACACAATTTTGGGTCGCTTTGATCCAAGGAATAAGTTTGTGCGCTTTATACCATTTTTCTGAAAACTCACCGCAGGTGAAATGCAGTGAACTCTTTTCAACCACGCCCAGACCGATCATATCGAACAGCAAAGTGGCACCGCCATTTCCCACCACAACGGTGTAATCTTTAGGAACCTCAAAATATGTTTTCAATCCTTCCTGAACATCTTTCACGAGATTTTTAATTGGCGATTTACGATGGCTGGTGCCCATCAGATGCACGCCTGTCGCCGCTAGCTTCTGGAGGTACTCCACAGGTATGAGACTTGGACCACAACCGAATCGTGGGTCAGAGGGAATAAGTTCTTTTGGTGCCTGGTAATTTTCAAACATACATCATCCTTTTTTAATGAAAAGCAGCTCTATTATTATAGAAAATAGGTGCAAGCTCCACTTGATTTATGCAACAATTCTCACTTATGCACATTCAATGTTTGTTGATCTTTTTTCTCGCCTTTACCCAAGTCGTGTTGTGTCCTGCGCAAGCAGTTGAGACCCCCGCAAGCCCCCCTTCTCTCTTGACGTTGCAGTCTTGGTCATTGGGTGCTGGCGGCAAAACAGATTTTATCAATACTCTCCAGGTCGACCGACAGGGCTCAAAAAACAGTTTTGACCCGGAGCTGACTCTCTTGGGAGGTATCCACTTCAACGCCCCTTGGGTCTTTCCCTTCATAGAAGCGGGTTCGACTATCCCCGGGAAGGGGCGGGACCCCAACATCACGCGCTTCTCCTGGTTTGCCAATACTGGCGTTCAAGGTCGCTTCGATCTTGGCGCACCCAAGGCCTTAGGTGTGAAAACCGGGGTGGGCATGTCGATGACAACAATCTCGTCCCAAGGTGGAACCCAGACGTTGCAGAATGGAAATCAAACGGACTCGTTTCCCATGCCTTCGGGAACGACCATCACTCGCAATGTCATCGCGGTCTTTGGCCTCAATTATGATCTTCTCAATCACTGGCGCTTCGCTGCCGATTATCATCTGTTTAATCCGTTCAATGATCGTAATCGCGCCTGGTCGTCGCTTTTCTCCGTCAATTATTTATTCGATTTCAATCACTCTAAGGTAGCCGCTGAACCTAACAAAACAAAAAATTATTTGATTCCATCTGAATTCTAGGGGCCCTCATGCGATTCTTAAAACTCATCATTTCCGGATTGGTATTCACTGTTATCTATCCCGCCTGGTCTTTTACCCTGAACAACACGGTGGCGGCGACTTTTCCGGGGAATGACGTACCCGTCAATGTGGCCGCTCATACATGTAATAATCTGGGAGTTTCCAACCAGGATCTGCTGGAAATGGTGGGAGATGCTGTTAACAATTATTGGAACCAGGCCCCCAACTCCCGGCTCCGACTACGAAAAGGTTCCCTCACAAGCGTGAGTGCCGCCTTTCAAACCGAACCAGGTTGCACCTCTACAGCGGGAGGAAGCTGTACACCCAATCCCAATCTTGTTGTGAGCGGTGGAATTTTGATCAGCTGTAACACCGACACCGGGAGTCCTGCTAATTTTAGTTCGGGAGTTATGGCCGTGACCATTCCTAATAACATTCAGGATCGAAACATTAATGGCAGCTTAATTTTGCTTAATGATAAAGTTGATAACTCTTTTAAAAATAAATCCCACGATGAGCAGGTGGCAATCTTGGCCCATGAAATTGGCCATGGCCTGGGCCTTGGTCACTCTCCTGTTGAAGACAGCTTGATGTATTATGCCTCCATTCCGACCCGACGCTCGCTAGGCTGGGACGATCTGGACGGCCTGGCCTATCTCTATCCCACCGGTCAACCTTTCTCCGGCTGCGGCAGCATCACCTTGAATCATGATGACGATGAATCCACTGGACAAGGGCCAGGAATGTTCGCGTTCACCATGATGCTGGGAATTGGACTTATGCTTGGGCTGAGACGTTTAAAGACTTCAGGCCTTTGGCGCTAAACGAACTGCGATTTCTCTCGGCACATGCCGTCTCATACTGAAATAGCCATTTTTTTTCTTGCTCGGTGAGAATGCTTAAGTCTATTAAATTTTCCTCAAAGCCAACGTAGGTCAAGCTACGAAAACACAGCATGCCTGGAAAGGTAGGATGATTTTCCACCACCACTCCATTTTCTAAACGAACTCCTCCAAAACCCGGTAGATAAATTCCCGGCTCAATCGAACCGATCAGACCGAGATTCAGCGGAACAGTGGATCGAGGCGAGATAGAATAGTGCCCCTCATGCACATTGATCCCAATTCCATGACCCGTGCCGTGGGCATAATCATATCCTTCCAGTCGCATGGGTGCCCGGGCCAGGGCATCGATCTGGGCCCCGGCGGTCCCAGGCGGAAAGACCGCATTCATGGAATGCAGCACACCCTTCAGCACCAGAGTGTAAATTTTCTTGGCCAAAGGATTCGGAGTGAGAAAGGGACAAAAAGTTCGCGTGCTATCCGTGGCGTAACCGCTTTTGTAATACCCGCCCGAATCGAGCAGGGCCAGCTCGCCATCCTGTAAAAAATAATCTGGCATTGATCCATTAAAATGGATAATGGAGGAGTGAGCGCCATAGGCCGCAATCGTTTTGAAAGATTGCTCACGGGCCCCGGCCTCTTTATAAAAAGCATTGGCCTGGGAAAAATATTCAAACTCACTGGGTATTTTTTTTCTCTCGCGGATTTCTTCTTTAAGCCATTGAATGGTTTTGAAAACGGCCTGATCACTTTTTTCGTATTCCGTAAAAAAAGTTTTTATCTCCGCACTATTTTTTTGGGCCTGGGCCAAGGTCAATTTGCTCAAATCGCTGGTCAGGCCCTCGGGCCATAAGTCTCTCAAAAGCTGATAGTCATAAAGGTTGGTGCTGTTGGATGAAAAATAGAGATGCTTGATCACCTTTTTCCAAGGAAAGAGGGCCTCCTTCAAAGAGGCCCAGTCGTCCAGATAGATGAATTCCAAGGATTTATCTTTAAGGGCACTTTGCTCAACTTTGGTGCCTTTAGGGACAAAAATAATGAGTTTTTTGTCCACCGCCAACCCTTTGCCAATAAAAGACGACTGAAAAGGTGTCTGAATTCCTCGGCAATTGGATAACCAAGCAAGGGAGTCAAGGGCGCTGATGAAAAGGCCTTCACCTGGATTGAGCAGGGCCTTGAGCTTTTCTTCCGTGGTCTGCCCAACCCATGATATTTCCACCGGCTGCACATGGGTAGGAACATTCTCCCACTGCACTCCCTCTTTCATCTGGGATAAGAAATTCCATTGAGTGAAGGGAAGGACAATTAATTTTTTTTCTAACTCTTGGCCAAAATTATGAGAGATTCTGTCGGCCTCTACCCCAATTTTTTTGACCTTAAACTCTTCCACTTTTTCCAGGAGGGCCGCCATCATCGATTTTCCAAAGGGAACCTTGACCACCTCAACTCCTCGAAACTTGGCTTCGAGGTCGGCCTGCTCATGGTAGCGACCGTCTACAAAAAGAAAAATCGTGCCCTGACTGAGGCATAAAACCTCCGCCGTTGATCCGGTGAAGCCAGTCACATAGTAGCGATGGCATTCATGGGCGGGTGTATATTCACTCAAATGCACGTCATAGCTTGAGATGTAAAATGCATCGAGACCTGTGGTTCGAGCGGCCTCTTTCATCCACGAGAGCAATCGATCGATGTTTTGCTGAATGCGCGAAGGGGGTAATTCAAACTTTTTCATATCCGACTCTTTTGCTTGGGTTATTCTTAAATTCATCCACCTAATACTTTAGGAAAATTTTGCCGATAAATCATCGAGACAAGGGGGCGCAAGTGAATTCCATTTTAAAAACCATCATCATCGTACTCGCTGGAATGTTTCTGATCAAGATTTCCATTGCTGACCAAATGCGCTCCAATAAAAATCCCACCCCGGTTAAAGTTAATCAGAAAAATATCGTTCTTCCACGCATCAGCGCCTCTCGCTAGCGCCCCGCTGCAATCCTTTTGAAACACTCTCCCCGATGAGCATAATTTTTAAATTGATCAAACGATGGAAAGGCCGGTGACAGGAGCACAACACCTTTGGTGACCGTCTGCAAATCCTTCCATGTGGCCTCCAAGGTACCTGTTTGCTTACAGGTCACATGCCCTTTAAATTCTTTCGCCAAGGCCTCCGCCATATCTCCGATGAGATAAACACACGTCACATTTTTTATAATTTGTCCCAAGATTTCGCTCACGCTATCACCGCGCCCCCGGGCCTGACCTCCCAAGATGAGATAGATGGGGCCTTTGTCGCGAGGCATGGCCTCAACCGCTGTGAGAGTCGCCTCCCAGTTGGTGCTTTTGGCATCGTTGTATACCAGA
>MEPP01000024.1:8632-53809 GCA_001769855.1 Bdellovibrionales bacterium GWA2_49_15
TCAATCCGATGAGGGACGCCTGGAAAATGATCAATGACCTTCTGGATGGCCTGCTTATTATCCAGCTTCAGCAGCGCCAGACATTTCTGGGCCACGTAGAGATTAAAGAGGTTATGTTCGCCCACCAGCTTAAATTTAGACAGATCGTAAGAGCTCTCAAGTTCTTTTTTATAATCGCCCACCTCACTCATGGAAAGCGCCTGGGCCGGCAGTTCACTTTTATTCACACACTCGATGTAGGGCGCATAATCCCGGTTATAAATTAAAAAATCTTTGTCGGGTTTCATGTTTTGCGTGATGAGGAATTTAGCAGCGGCATAGTCCTCAATTCTCGGGTAGCGTTCCCCATGGCTGAAAGTGAGATTGAGAATAACCGCCACGTTGGGGTGAAACTGCTGCATGGATTCTAGCTGAAAGCTGGAAAGTTCCAACACAATCAGATCATACTCAGTTCGTTTGAGAACGGCTTCGGCCAGGGGAATGCCGATATTTCCCCCGACAAAAACATGAGGGAGAAAACTGCACGCCATCTCACCAATCATCGAGACGGTGGTGGTCTTTCCATTGGTCCCGGTTACCGCGATGATCGGGCCCTTCACCAGTCGACAGGCCAGTTCTATTTCATTCACGATCGGCACTAATCTTACTCTGGCCTTTTTCAAAAAAAAGATATCGGTGGGAATGCCTGGACTCAAAACGATCCAATCCATGGAACTCAACACATCCGCTAATTTGGGATCATCTTGCTGAAAACAGCGCTCGGATTTTACAAAGGCCGCAACGCTCTGGTCGCAAAGCAATTCTTGAGGGCTTCTTAGGTCACTGACAAAAGTTTCGGCACCCAAGGTCGAAGCCATCTTCAGAACGCTCTTGCCCGAAACTCCCATTCCGATGACCGCAACCCGTCTGCCCGATAAAAAATTTGACACAATTGCCTCAATGTGAAAAGTCTTGATCTGTGTGAAAAGAATTTACCAGAAAAAAACGAAATAGGCTTGCAATCTTTAAAACAAGAATATCAAACGCTTCACCATTTTTTGATGGCCTACACCGCGATTTGGCGACATGAACCCATGGCGGCCTATCCTGCCAATGTGAAGGCATATCCTCAAGACTGGGTTGATGAATTCGATGACCACAGCAAACTCTTTCAGCTCTATGCCAAAACACTTGATCATCATGCCATCAGGTCCCCCGCTCTGGCGGCCATGCTTGAAGAGACTCTCAGGCTTGAAAGAGTCGCGCCTCACTCATCCCTTCCAGCAACATTTTCTCATGATTTCTTGACTCAAAAAAAAAGACACGAGCTCATGCATCTCATCCCGCTTCTCACGGAGAAGGCCCAGCAACACCGATGTCACACCGTGATCGATGTGGGCAGCGGCCACGGACATCTGGGACGAACTCTCGGAAGCATTATCAATCTCCCTGTCATCTGCCTGGAAAAAGATGAGGCGCTGATCAACCAAGGACAGGTGGTGGCCAGCAAGCAAGGAAAAGAAAAGGCCCTGACCTTTGTGGCCCAGGACTTGATGCCTGAGCTGCTTCAATTCTTTCCTGACTCACCCTTTGCCGCCTTGAACCTAAAGGCCCCATCACTCCTCGTCGGCCTGCATACCTGCGGGAACTTAGGAATCTCCCAGATTCTTCTGGGCCTGCATTCGCTTCAGCACCAGATTAATCCCCTCATCAACATTCCCTGCTGCTATTTTCACCTGCATCCTCAGCTTGAAACCAATTTGAGTCCGCTAAGTCAGCTCTATCCTGTTGCTTGGACGCCTCAGGCCCTTACCTTGGCCACGCGCGCTCACCGGCGTCAGGATGAAAAAGAGTATCTTGCCATGGCCCGGGTCAAGGAATATCGCTACACCCTCCAACTCTTTTTTCATGAGGAGTTGGGTCTTTCGGATTTTTTCCCGGTCGGATCATCCCATCAAAGACTTTATCGAAAATCTTTTTCGGAATATGCGACGGCCAAGTTTCAGCAGCTGGGTCTGGCGCTTCCCGGCCAACATTCTTTCCAGGGATTTTATGAAAATGCATTGACTCAAAAAAAGGTTCGCGACCTTTTTACCATGACCCTTCTGCGTTGGCGCTTCGGTAGAATTTTGGAAAAGGCCCTCATTGTGGATAGGGCCCTTTGGCTCGAAGAACACGGTTATCGCGCGGAGCTCTTCACCCTTTTTGATGAGGCCATCTCTCCGCGCAACATCGTTCTGTATGCCACCAAGTGCTAACGAATAAACAGCATGTCGTAATACTTCGGCAAAGGCCAAAGTGCATCGGGGATTAAATCTTCCAGCTCATTTGAATACTGCGACACACTCTCTGATAAGGGCATCAGCTCGCGGGCAAAAACCTCACCTTTCTTGTGGTGCTGAACGGAAGCGGTTGCGTCCAAGCTGGTTTTCAAGCTACGGGCCTTGCCAAACAAATTTTCCATGGCAGCGCTGAGATTTTTATAGATCTCAACTTCAACCGAACTTTCCAAGCCAATTTCCTTTTGATTTCTTATCACAGTGGAAAGCTGCTCTTTGTAGGCAATCCCCGACGGGATCACCTGATGAGAAATCATGTTGAGCAGCGTGCGAAACTCAATCTCACGATGGGTGTTATAGCGTTCGGAGAGAACGTTATAGCGCATGGTAATTTCCTGCTCTGAGAGCACGGCGGTCTTCACCAAAAAGGCGGTAAGCCGGGTATCCTTAAAAACCTCCAGGGCCTCGACCGTATTCTTATAATTGGGTAGCCCTCGCTGCTCGGCCTCTTTCAACCATTCCTTACTATATCCATCTCCATTGAACATAACTTTCTTGGCATTGGTGATGAATTTTTTGGTGAGCATAAAGAGGGCGTCTTCAACACCCTTCCCGTTCTTGATTTCCTGGGCCAGTAAGATATTGGCTTCCTCCATAACCTCCGCCACTGCGGCATTGAGAATGGTTAAAGGAAAGCCCACCGACTGGGAGGCACCAACCGCTCTGAACTCAAACTTATTTCCGGTAAAGGCGAAAGGTGAGGTTCGGTTGCGATCGCTATTGTCACTTAAAAGAGTGGCCAGCTGTCCGGCACCTAAATCCAACATTTTTTTATCGGTGGGAACAAAGTTTGTCCCATCAATGATGGACTGATAGATATTGGCCAAGGTTTCACCGAGGTAAACGGAGATAACGCTGGGAGGGGCCTCATTGGCGCCCAAACGATGGTCATTGCCATGCCCGGCTATGGAGGCGCGCAGAACGGCGGCATGACGATAAACCGCCTCGACCACAATCGAGCAGATCGCCAAAAATCGGTGATTGGTATGGGGATCATGCCCAGGTTCCAGTAGGTTCGTGCCCAAATCATCGCTGAGCGACCAGTTGACGTGCTTGCCAGATCCGTTGATTCCGGTGAAAGGCTTCTCGTGCAGGAGCGCCACCAGGCCATGTCGGTTGGCCACATTCTTCATCACGGACATGGTCACCTGATTGTGGTCGGCGGCCACGTTGGCCTCTTCAAAAATAGGGGCCAGCTCAAACTGGGCCGGAGCGACCTCATTGTGCTGAGTTTTGGCCGGAATGCCTAAGCGATGCAGCTCCAAATTTAGCTCATCCATAAAGGCCTTCACACGCTCTGGGATAGCGCCGAAATAATGATCTTCCAGCTGCTGATGTTTGGTGGTCCCGAGTCCGATCAAGGTTCGACCGGTCATCACCAAATCGGGCCGACTAAAATAAAAGGCCTTATCAATTAAAAAATATTCCTGCTCGGCCCCGCAATTGGCGACGACACGGGTGGATTTTTCACCGATCAGATTCATAAAATGTGTAGAGGCCTTATTGATCCTATTGATGGACCGAAGAAGGGGAGTTTTCACATCCATGGCCACACCGTGATAGGAAACAAACGCCGTGGGGATACATAAAGTTTTCCCATTGATCCCTTCGGCCAAAAACATGGGTGAGGTCATATCCCAGGAGGTATAGCCACGGGCCTCAAAGGTCGAGCGCATCCCACCGTGTGGAAAACTGGAGGCATCAGGCTCACCTTGCATAAGTTGTGAGGCACCAAACTTTTCGATCACCTCACCATCTTGAAAATTAATGAAAGCATCTTGCTTCTCTGCCGTGGAACCGGTGAGCGGTTGAAACCAGTGACAGAAATGAGTCACACCTTTTTCCAGGGCCCATTCGGTGGCGGCGCGGGCGACAACCTCGGCCAGCTCGCGCTTTAATTTGCCTCCCTCGCGGGCGATTTGCTGTAGCTCTTTTCTCATCGCCTCAGGAATTGTTTTGGCCTTATTGTAGTTAAAAGTATTTTCCCCATAATATTGGCTCACTCGGAGATAGCGTCCGTTGGTGTCGTGAGGAAGTTTAATGGAGCGTAGGTTTCGTTCAATAACTCGCTCTTTTGCAAGCATACGGGCCTGGGAATTACTATTGGTGTGAGGCATGTTCACAACTCCTTATTAATGGTGAATGAATCTGGGCCACAGAGATTGTACCCCGAATGAATAAATTCTAATAAAAATCAGGAAAGTTTGTCTATAAGTAAGATTAATCGTTTAGATAATGTCAGACTAATGCACCCATGCGACCATGAGCAATGCAAAGAATGAAGAGTGCAAAGATAAAAAATAAAATTTTGGCCATCACTTCTTGCATTTCTTCCGGCAACATACTATCCCTTGAGTAGCGTAATTTGATGAATTTATGCCCGAAAGATTGCCCTTTAGCAAGAGACCGAGCCATCTATCATGCAAGAAATACAGACCCTCTCCATCCCTTTTTCCTGGCCCAACTGCGCAGTAAGTTTGGCGTGGGGCGCGCTGCCAAAGTCCGCCCCCAATCTCCTGGAGTGGCAAAGATCACTGGCGCGCCTGTCCCTTAAGGCCGGTGGCACTCTGCTTGGCCATGATCTCCCCTCTCCCACTGTTCTTGACTACAAGCGGATTGAAGGAAAACCGGAGCTTACCTGCTCCCTGTCCCACACTGGTGGGCCGGGAAAATCCAAGGACCTCGCGGTTGGCGCGTCTTTGCTCAGCACCACTTTCATGACAACCGGCGTGGGTATTGATCTGGAGTGGAATGACCGGCCGATGCGCGAAGGGGCCTACCGCCGGTTTCGCCATGAGGGCGATCATTCGAGCTGGGAGCAAGCCGACCAGTTGCTGTGGACCTGGATGGTGAAAGAGGCCTGCTTTAAGGCTGCCTCCAATACGTGGGGGGACGCAATTACTCTCATCAATCAAATCCGTCTGGGCCATGCTTTTTTATCAGAAGGGTGTGCTGAGGCCTACGACTCTGCCGGTGGTTACTTGGGCGATCTCCTGTATCGATTGATCACCCTCGATTGCGCCGGTCATGGGCTCAATATCGCTCTGGCAAAAAAGTAGACTTGTATGTATGCTTTTTCTGTATTAGCAATTCAAAAAGGATACAAAGTGTTTCAAAATCTTCTATTCAGTTTTCTATTCCTGGTTTCCTTAAACATTCGTGCTGAAGTCATCCCAATGATCAATCCCGATTCCCGTGACCACTATCTGGCTCCGGGCTTTTCTGTTGTGCTTTATTCCTCCGGTTTCAGCATCCATAAAACCCAGCATGATGTGATCTTTCACGCTCGCACCGTCTTAAACATCGGGGCCTCCACCCAAAACCCAATTTCAAATCGTGTGCGAGTCGACGTTGCCGTACTTAACAACGTGGGCGCTTATTTCTGCGGGGATTCTTTTCTCTCAAACCTTACAGCTTTTCAGGTTTCTGGCGCAATAAGCTTGGCCATTCCAATACAACTCCAGGGAGTGTGCAAACTTAATCCCGGGAACTATTATCTTAGGGCAACGGCCATCAATATCGACGCCGATGCGCCCTCGGCCCGCCTTGTGAATGCGATTGTCGATATCCGCTAAAACCTAATTGAGAAATTTTAAGGCCTTTTCACGATCCACAATTTTAATTTCCTTAAGCTCGGCCGGCGACTTATCCAACGTTATCGTCAGACGCACCATTCGCCCCATGCGGGCCACCAGCAGCTCATAGGCCTGGTTGGGGAGCAAATTTTTACCAAAGTCATCCCACTCCCCGCGGGTGACACGCTGGCCTCCCACAAATAAAATTTCATCTCCCGCATTGAGCCCGAATTTAAAGGCGGGGCCATCGAGGACCACTGAGCTGACAAAAATACGCTCCCCCTCAGATCTGGTTTTGATTCCGAAATAGGCCGCCTCCGGACGCTCTTCCACCCAGGCCAATCCCATGCGCTCGAGTGAGCTTTGCAGGGGCAGTTCCTCGGTGGTAACGATAAACATCTCAAACTTTTCCCGCACCTCAGGGCCGCCGAGGACTTCAATCATCTGGTACACCTCTTCGGCTTCCAGCCCCACCTCGGGCCTCTCCTTGTAACGCAACCATAGCTGAGCGAGAAAATCATTAATCCCTTTGCCTTTCTCTTTTAAAAGAATATTAAGGATGAAAAAGGCCAGGCCACCCTTGAGATAATAGCTTATGGAACTATTCGCGCTGTTCTCATCGGGGCGATATAATTTTATCCAGGCATTAAACGAACTATCCGCCAGAGAATGGAAACGACGGCCGGGGATGGCCATATAGGATTTAAAATTATTTTTTTGCAGGTCGAGATACTCTTCAAGGGCAATAAGCCCGCTGCGAAGAACAAACAGCTCATCCATAAAGCTGGTCAATCCTTCGGCCAGCCATAAAAGTTGCGTATACCCTTCCTGGCGATAGTTAAACGGCCCGAATTCTTTTGGTCGAATTCGTTTCACATTCCAGGCATGAAAATATTCGTGGGCCACGAGCGAAAGCCACTTGATATAACCCTTGCGCTCCACCAGCCTGGCCCCGTCAAAATGCAGGGCCGTACTATTGTGATGCTCGAGCCCGCCATAGATCCCAGAGGCCAGATGTGTGATAAAAACATAGCGCCCATAAGGTACTTCCCCCATCGTATTGGCCACAGTCGTAACAATGGTCTCGATATCTTTTTTCAAGGGATGCTGGTTGGGTAGCATCTCTCCATAAAAGGCCAGCTCATGGGGGATATTCTTAAACATGAATCCATCGGTCTGATGGCAGCCAATCTCGATGGGACAGTCGAGCAGCTGATCGAAGTTCTGCGCCCGATAGAGAAAGATTTCGCGCTTGGGAGAAATATCCTCAAGGCCGGTGCTGACGGTGGACCAAAGCGGAGGAAAATTGAGACGCAACTCCGGCGCTATAAGTTGGACATCTTCGATTCCCATCAGCAGAGTCGGCAGGTGGAGAAAGGCATGGCCAATATCGACATATGAGGTCCGCACGGAAATTTCATGACAAAAAACGTCGTACATAATCTCAAATTCCCGCTCCTCACCATCCGGCCAGCGAATCAGAAAGGCCCCCTTATCCACCTGCTCATAAGCTAAATAGTCACCTTTAAGATTGAGGGCGCGAAATCCTCGAAGATGCCTGGCATACTCACGCATTAAATAGGAGCCCGGGCTCCAGGATGGCATGAAAACTGTCATGCAGCGCCCTTCACCGCTAAAAGTGCCCCGCATGGTAACCCGAACATGATGCTGCTCCGGGTTTTGAATAGTGAGAGTATAAAAAACTTTCATGTTAGATTTTTCCATGCGTGCCCTCAAAAAAATGCCCAAGGTAACAATTGGTCAGTATAATATAACATCCCTTACAACTCCAAAAGCTTCCATCTTATGGTGCTCGATATGGTGCTAGATAAAGATAAGATCGCCATCCCTACGTTAACCGTCAGCAAGCTGGCGCGTGAGCAGCTCAACTTGATGGTCATTCATGATGCAACCTTGCATGACAAGGTGATACGAATTGAAATTGCCGGCAAAGGTTGCGATGGTTTCACCTTTGAGATTGGCTTCACCAAACCCCGCCCGGATGATTTTCTGCTCGAGATTCCGCTGGAAGAGGCCCGTCCCATCTTTGTCGCCATCGGCCCTTTTACCGCCTTTTATCTGCCAGAGTTTACGCTCGACTATAAGCAAGGTCACCTACCCGAGGAAGAAGGCTTTACGATTCATTCTCCGGCCTTCAAGCAACATCAGGGTAAATTTTGGCTGAATGCTACAGAGTTGGTTCCCCCGAAGAAGTGAGGTTCTAATGGATTATCGATACATCAAGGCCTTTCTGGAGACCGCGAAATATTTAAATTTTTCCAAAGCCGCCCATGAGCTGAATATCGCCCAGTCAGCGGTCAGTCGCCAGATCAAACTCCTGGAAGAAGATATCGGCGAGCAGCTGATCGTTCGGAGTTCTAAAAAGGTTTTGTTAACCCAGAAAGGCAAAGAGCTGTTTCAGCTCACCCAAAACTTTGACAAGATGGCCCAGGGGATTTTTGACAAGGAAGATCGCCGCCCCCTGCGCATTGGCGTGCTCCACGGACTTTTAGAAGACTGGCTGACCCCCATTATTGCAGCTTATGTAAAAAGATATCAAAAAGGGGCCGATATTCACGTCAAGGTTCAAGAGGAGCTGCACGACGGGATTGAGCACGGCCACTACGATCTCATCTTCTCCACCACTTTTGTACAATCCGAGCTGCTCTCCTCACTTAAACTATTTGATGAAACCTTCGTCCTGATAGCCAAAAACCCCGTTCAGAGAAAGGAGCTGGCCGAGCATCCCTGGGTGGTCTACAGCAATACCGATCCAATTTTTAAAATTTCCAAGGAACAATCCAAAACTGTTATCGTGGTGGAGTCGATCACCGCCATTATTAATCTGGTAAAAGCGGGGGCCGGGGTGGCGATCGTCCCTGATCATTCGCTCAGACCCGGACACAAGCTCTTTACGGCGGAGCTACCGGAATTTAAAAATCCCGGCATCTACATGACGTCTCTCAATTACAAGACATGGCCTAATAAGATCAAGGAATTTATGGAGGCCATTAAGTCGTCGACGAATTAAGCTCAGGGAATGAAGACCATCCCAAACTGTTCGATGGCCTCGTCATGGGTAAAAGGAAGCTTTGTGGTGCTATCAAACTTGGCGAAGCGCCATTTGATGTCCTCGCCTTTGGCTTCGCTTAAGTCGGCCCCTCGCAGGGAGGCGGTATGAAAGATGGCCCCGGTTAAATCCGCATCCTTGAATCGTACGCCATCGAGCTCAGCGGAACTGAAATCAGCACCTTGGAGATTGGCACCTTCAAAATTGGCATTCTTAAATTTTCCAAACTTTATTTCTGCATTTCCGAGATCGGCCCCTTCAAAATGGCCATTTTCTGCCTGGACCTGCTGGGCCTTGATACCTTTTAAAACACACTGTCGGCACTCGATATTGCGCAAGTTTGCGGAAGTAAGGATGGCAAGCTCGAAGATGGCATTGTTAAAATGTCCGCCGGCCAGATCGCTTCCATGGAGATTACTACCCTGAAACCGGGCGGTAAGCGCCATTACATTGGTAAAATGAGCGGTGGGGAGGTTGGCTTCAGAAAAATCACTATAAGAAATCACCGAGTTTGCCACAGAGAACTGCTCCACCTGGGCCTTCGTAAAATTGGCCCCTTCCAGATATTTTTTCTTCAATTGCAACTTTTTTACCTTAATACCGCGAAAAGACGAACCGTTCAGGTCATCGACAAAGTTCAATTTAAAGCGAAAGAAGGCCCCGAGTCGCTCATCCGAAAAATCATGGCAGGGGCCCATGCCGCCTTTCTGGAGATAGAAAGGCCCCACACTCGTCTCCTGATTTACACAGTAATGGAGATTGGCATCGAACGACGCCCTCGCGGACTTCGCCAAGGCCACCTTAAACCCGCTACATATGAATAAAACCAGCCCAAGCAGGAGGATTTTCCCCAAGAATTTCGACAGATTAAAGAACATATAAACGTCTCGTGGCTTAATTTATCATCACTCAATAAAAACTTTGGCCATTTCTAGGGCCTTTTTGAAATTGGGTCAAGATTCTTTTCAAAAAATATTTTCGAGCTCATAAAAGGTGTCCTTTTGACACCGAAGAGCTTTCGCTCACCCCCGCAAGGCCCCCTCCCTCTGGAAGATTTTTCAAAAAACATGAAATAATGTTGCAATCGACACCGCGGGTGCCCGTTTAAAGTACATCCGCTCCCCTTCAATTTTAAAATTTGCTTCAATATTTGCCAGCTCTGGAGGACACGTTGTCTTCCAATCGAGAAAGGAGTCTCCGCATGAATTCAGAATCAGTCTTACTGCTCGCGCTTCTTTTCTTCCTCAGCTTCTTTTTAGGTTGTGGCCGTCAACAGGAGGCACTCAACTCCTCGGACGCCACGATCATGAGTGGGGCCATTATTGTAGGCGATGTGGACTGGAAGGATGTCACCGAACTCGATGGTTCTCATCCCATCAGGCTGAATGCCAAGAAGGTGGCCGACCTCAGCTTGCCTGCAATCGAGAGCCGATGTACCGCTTTTTTGATTGGCGAGGACGTGCTCCTGACAAACCATCACTGTGTCACCACGGCGGCGGACGCGGTGGGGGCCACCGCAAACTTTGGACACGAAACTGGTCGTACGGGTGAAAGCTTGAGCTTTGCCTGTGATGAGTTTATTGGCAACAATGAGGAGTTCGACTTTGCCCTGCTTCGTTGTAAGGGGAAACCGGGAAAAACCCTCGGCGTTGTTACGTTGAGCAGTCAGAGTCTTCAAACTGGCGATAAAATTTATGTCGTTCAACAAAACTGCGATTACTATCTCAACAAGAAATGTGATTGGTCGAAGAAGTATGCACGGGGGCAGATCAAAGGAACAAACTCGGACGGTGATTACAAGCATGACGCCGATACTTTGGGGGGCTCATCGGGCAGTCCGGTGTTCTCCGAGACAAGCAATTTAGTCGTAGCACTCCATCATGCCGGATATGGTAATAATGGGCAGGGTCGCGGCGTGGAAAACTATGCCGTCCCAATGTCAAAAGTTGTGGCAAAATTGCGTTCGGCCTTTCCGGTCATTGCCGCACAAATTGGCTTAAGCGGTGGCACTACCCCCACCCCAGGCAACCGCCCAACCTATGAGCCCAATAACAGTACCTCTACCGCGGCCAAGATTTCTTTGCCCTTCACCGGAGAAGGTTTGAGTATTGCGACGAATGCCGATAAAGACTGGTATAAATTTTCCGTCGCTCTCAAGAGTGTCGTCAGTGTTAAATTGCAGATGGCCAAGGCACTCGGTGATATAGATATCCAGTTGTATAGCTCCGGCGGGACCCTGCTGTACAAGAGTGATTCGGCCAAGCAAACTGAGACCATCACCGCCACCTTGAACGCGGGAGTGTATTATCTGAAGGTGTATGGATATCAAGGCGCCACGAACGATTATAGTTTAAATATTTCAAAGTGAGCTTCCCTTATGGCACTTCTCGCTAGATCAATGCGAGAAGTGCCACTATACTTTTCCCATGATCATTTTTTTACTCATGGGACTACTCATTTCAACCCAGCTTTTTGCACTCTCCGAGGTCGGCCTCTCTCCATCTGTGGGGGCCATGAGCCGGGCCGAAACCATGACTGCCTCCACCCCGCCCGGCGAAGCTTTATTTTACAATCCAGCCCATCTGGCGTGGAAAGGTGTGGCGCTGGAAATTCTGGGAACCGGGTATGTGGTGGATGAGGATCACGCCAAGCAAGGCAACGAGATCGTTAAAGATAAAAGATTGGACTCCACTCAGCTCATCGGTAATGCTCTCTCAAATGACAGACCCACCTTGCTGAAAACTGATGTGGAATTTTTAAATTTTATCTTTCCCTACTTTGCGCTTAAATCATTCGCCAACGCCCGCCTTTTTTCGCGCAAAATCAATGACAGCAACCCTCATCAGGAGATAGATTTTCTGGCACGATTCGGACTCTCCACCGGCCTGGCACTTTCTTTTCGACACTGGTCCATGGGCTATTCCTATTATGTCATTAAGCAGGCCGATCTTCTCTCCACCCCCACCGAGTCAGAGATGGCCACCATCAGACAGGCGGCACAAGATGGGACGCTCAGTAGTGCCACCACAAATTTTGCCAGCTTTACAAGCATGAATTATGGCGAGGCCGGAGGCCATAATATTGGCGTCTCGTATCGCTCCTCTCGCATCAATAGCAGCGGCTTTGGCATCGCGGTCCTCAATGCCGGCGGTACTAAATTTGCCGAGGGGCGCCCCATCATCCGAGGTCAGTTTGAGGAAATTGAGAAAGCCGCTCAGGACGAGGCGCAAAAGCACAACCTCACCCTAGGAACTCCTCGTGAGATTAAGCAAATGGTCAACACGGGAATCAATCTGTCGACTGACGAGGGCAAAGAAAATTATTTTCACGCCTCATTCGCCATGGACTACCAGGACATTGGCGGAACATCACTGGAAAACCATGTGGCGATGGCGGGCAACGTTGGTTTTCGCGTCGATGATACCCTCTCGCTTTTAACCAGTATTCCCATCGCCAAGCATAGAGGCATGGTTTATTTCCTAGGTTTGACCAGCTTAGATTTGATCACGGGATATCGGATTGAAGAATCCATGAGCGCGGGCGTTGACCTCAAACTCCATCTCGGCATCAACAAATTTGTATCTCTGGTGCGGATAAACTTAAACGGCATGATCATAAAAAGTTTGGATGAGAATTTGATTCCCGATGCCACGGGTTTCCGCTTAGGACTAGGCCTGACCTTTGTCTTTCCCGAGCTGAAATAAATTCAGTTACATTCCTTAATTCCTTGCATGAATCGGCCTGATTCACAAAGGGTAAGATCCATCTGCTTGGAAAAGACAAGGTGGGAGAGATCATAGCGCTTGATCAAAGGCGCGAGAGATTTACGGCCTTCGGCGGTCTGTTCTTTAACCAGAAACGGCCAGCGGACCTCAACAGATTCCAGGACCTCAGTACCTAAGCCAAAATGAATGCCTTCTTCATTTTGATCAGGCAGGTGTCCGTAGGCGTACTCCACGTAACGACGCTGAGTCTTATTTTGAGTTTTCAGGAGAACCATCGCCCCGATTGCGGCGCGATTACTCTGCTCTCCTCGGAGATAAAATCGGATTGACCGACGGCCGGGACGATGGGCGACATTTTCGAAAAAATAGGCCTTTGCCTTTATCTGATTATTTCTAATTGTGGTTTGTCCCACCACAAAGTCCAGCAAACCATCTTGGTTGAAATCAAGAATCACCGTGCCGGAAGGATTGAGAATGTCGACTCCCGCATGCTGGGCCACGTCCGAAAAAGCACGATTACTTTCCTGCTCAAAGAGAATCATCCGGGAATAGGGCGGAAAACCACTGTTTTGCACCATCAAATCGATAAAACTATCATTATTGAAATCCCACCATACCGCTCGCCGATCTGCATGGCTCCAGCTGGTGGGGCCGTAGTCTCGTATATATTCACTGCGAATAAACTTAAAATTTGACGTGCCCGAAGAGTACACCGGCATACCGGTTAAAATGGACGAACGATCCCGGCCCTCAGAATCGTAGGAGTGAAAAACCTCGCCCACCGCCAAATCCATAAAGCCATCATCATTATAGTCGGCGCAAATACCATAAAAGGTATTGCCACCCCCGACGGGATCCATTAATCCCTCCTGATCGGCGGCGAAACCGGTTTCAGTACCGATGTCGTAGAAGAGTGAGGGAATGGTGGCGGATTCCGAGGACGGCAAGGTAATGGTCCCGCGGTTGCGCCAAAGGCGATTTGCCATTCCGCTTGAAGAGGCGGTTAAAATATCCGGATAGCCATCTTGATCCATATCACAGGTACTCGCCCCTTGAGTCGGCCGGGCGTTCACATACATTTTACGACTGCGATTAAACTGTGCCTCCCCTTCCAGCAAGTGAGTGACTTCCTCAAATTGGAATTCCTTACCTTTGAAGAGACGATCTATTTGCGCAATCGGACGATCGGCCTGCTTGGTAAACCAATTTCCAATAAACAGGTCCAAAGATCCGTCCAAATCATAATCGAAAAAGATCAGGGCGGAATTGGCACCAACCACCTCATCCTTAAATGCATCTTTCACAAGCGTGTAAATGAGTTTTCCATTCTCCAGTTTGCCTTCAAAAATCCGAATGGCTGTCTTAGAAATTTCAGAATCCTGATTGAGAGTCCCCATGGCCAGATCCAGGACCCCGTCGCGATTAAGATCAACAAAATTGAGAAAGGAAGCCAGGTACCCCTTGCCCTCATTCTCAAAGGGGGAATAGCCCAGGGTCACAAATTTTTTTTTCTCCACTTCAAAGCGGTGAAATAGCGGGGGGGCGTAATTGGATTCTAAAGTTACCAAATCCGTATAACCATCGTGATCAAAGTCGACGGCATAGGCATGGGTGAAGTTGAACCCCACCGGAACGTAATCTGCGGCCTTGTCTTGGAAATATTCGGGATTAAAATTTTTGGTTGGACCATTCACAACATCTTGAAAGGTTTCTTTCAGCTCGGTCGCCGCAATATCAACAGACTGCCCCTGCATGGATTCCTTGTCCAGCGCAGGGGTAGGAAGGTCTACCGGAGTCTCTCCTTTGCGGACAAGAGTGCAGGCGGCAAAAAGCATGACGAAACAAAATCCGACAATTCTGGCGTGCCCCGGTTGAAACTTGCGCTTAAAAGTACATCGTATCAAGACCGTAACCTTCTTGCTCACAGAGCTTTTTTGCAATCCTTTTTGTCTCTTCATCCAGATGACGTGTCATCAACCGCGAAGTTGCCTGGAAGCGACGACGTGAATCGGTGAAGCTCATCGTTGCAAGATCTGTCACGTAAGCTTTCGTTTGCTCAGGGACCTCACTTTTATTTAAAATAAATGTGGTGCGAGAGAGTACCGCCAGCATGACATAAAGTTCAATGACCATATTGGCCAGACGACCTTGTGGCAATTCGTTACCGATGATGTGCTTGCCATATTTAAACAAAGTATTTTCCACATGAATCGCGAACTCACCGAGCATGGCCGAAAACATCTCGGACTGATCTCTCAAGCTCGGATGATACTGTGACAGCGCACGCCCGCCCATCATATGAGAAAGTCGGTTTTTGGCAAAATCAGTCAGCACCCCCAAAGATTTTATAGGATCGGTGAGTGCCGAAGAGACGTCAGATAATTTCCCAAGACTTTTCAGGGAATCGGAAGGTCCCTTGATTCCGGAGAGCGCGATGAAGACACGCAAAATTTCATTAGTCCCTTCGAAGATGAGATTAATACGAGAATCCCGCATCATGCGCTCATAGGGATATTCGCGCATGTATCCGATTCCCGCCGCAATCTGCAGGCCCATATCCACCACTTTCCAAAGACATTCGGAGCCAAAAACTTTACAGATCGCAGACTCGATAAAGTACTCATTCATCCCGCGATTCATATTGCCCGAGGTCATATAGACTATCGATTCTGTCGCATAAATGAGGGAGGTCATGGTGGCCAGCTTTTCCTGAACCAGCCCAAACTCAGCAATGGGACGATCAAACTGCTTTCGAGTAGCGGCATGCTGAGAGACCCATTTCAAAACAGTTCGCATGCCACCGACCGTACCGGCACCGAGACTCAGACGACCGCTGTTTAAAACGTTCATGGCAATTTTAAAACCTTTGCCCGGTTCACCAATAATATTGTCTGCGGGAACCACAACCTTATCCAGAAAAACGGCACGAGTTTCAGAGGCGCGAATACCCATCTTG
This sequence comes from Bdellovibrionales bacterium GWA2_49_15, assembly GCA_001769855.1. Taxonomy (GTDB): domain Bacteria; phylum Bdellovibrionota; class Bacteriovoracia; order Bacteriovoracales; family Bacteriovoracaceae; genus GWA2-49-15. The sequence continues at coordinate 24,277 of MEPP01000024.1, forward strand.
TGCTCTTTATTGCCAAAGCTCACACCGGGCATGTCCTTGGTCACGACAAAGCAAGTGATTCGCTCTTGCTTTTCGCCTTTAATCTCGTGCTCGGTTTTGCAAAAAACGGTGTAGAAGTGGGCCATTCCACCATTGGTTATCCACAATTTCTGCCCATTAATTGTGTAAGTTCCATCGGCGTTTTTGGTCGCCTTGGTTTTAATTGAGTAGGCGTCGGAGCCGGCACCGGGCTCGGTTAAACAAAAAGCGGCAATCCATTCGCCGGACGCTAATTTCGGCAGCCATTTTTTCTGCTGCTCGGGGTTGCCCTCGTTGATCAAGGCCCGGTAGCCAATTGACTGATGGGCACCCAAGGTGGTGGTGGTGGCACCGTCAAAACCTGCCAATTCTGAGAAAACCCGAGCATAGAGGTGGTAATCCAACCCGAGACCTCCAAACTCCTCCTTCACCGCCATCCCAAAGAGTCCCATTTCCGCAAACCCTTGCAACACCTCGGCCGGAATCGTCTCTTCCAGATCAAACTTGGCCGCATCTATATTTGCGGTGGCGTACTTTTTCACAGCATCGGTCATTTCTATTGCCAAGCTTTTCTGCTCTTCAGTGAACCCCGGATAGGGAAAGACACTGCTTTCTTCGACTTCGCCATAAAAAAGACCCGCGGCCACAGATTTCATAAAAATCACCTTTGTTGAAAGATCGTTCTTCTCCCAATTATTATAGGGAATATTAATTAAGAAAAAATTATAAATGTGAGGGCCAGACCATTTTATTATCAGGACAAACCCGAGCGTTTTACTTCACAAATAGATTAAAAAGGTTGAATACTTTCCTTGAATAAAATCCCCACCCTCCCTTACAATTAAAAGGTGGTGGAATTATTGGAGACTGTTGTTTAAATGAGCAAAAAGAAATTGCCTGGTTTTCTGGAAAAGTTAAAAGGGATTTTTTCTCGCAAAAAGAAAGAATTACCCACCACGGATATTCCCGTCAGTGAGGGACCAAGTGAGCTTGACTCTACTCTAAGTGACGGACCGCAATTCGAGAGCGAGGACGAGCCGGATTTCACTATCAAGGAGCTCAAGCTCAGCGACCTAAAGGCCCAAGCTGCACCGCCTGATTTGCCCTCTGATGTTCTGCCTTTCCCCACCAGCAAGATAAAAGAAAGTGCCACGCCCGAGGAAGAGTACTCTCTCACAGATGTTCCCCCCGTGCCTGAACCACCGACAGAGCTAACAGAGCAGGAATCCGGAAACACGCTGTCGAGTCAGGATAAAACCAATAAGGACATCGATTTATCAAAGCTGCAATTTGTCAGCGATCTTGATGATCACGATCTTCGTGATGCCACCTCCCCCGATGCCCTGCAAACCATGCGCGTGAACCTGCCTCAGTTCGAAGGCAATCAGGTCGCTCCCAAATGGAAAAGATATAAAGACAAAGTTGTTAAATCTCTGCAAACTTTTTTTAACAAGAGTCAGCATTACCTGCTCACGCAAATTGAAAAATATGGAAAGACCTTCAACCTTCAAAAAAAAGACCTCACCTGGGATCAGGTTATCTCCACGATTTTTTCTCCCCAGTCGCGCCGGCCGGTTCATCATTTTTTTATTGTCGCCTCGTTCCTGGCCGCCACCTATAGCATTGGCAAAATTGCGGCGTATCTGATCAAGGGCCCGGAGAAGAAAATAAAAATGCATTCCGCCCGGGTTTATACCCCGCCAGATGCCCGTCCTTTCGACCTTGGCCCCATAAGGGATGCTAATATTTTCAATGTCAAACGCACCCCCACCGAGAGTATTAAATTGGGCGATAAAAAAGATGGTGGAGAGGAAGCAAAGGTATGCTTGCAGGCCAATCGTCCTTCTTCGCTTCCCCTCAAACTTATCAATACGGTCGTGCTTCAAGATTCGATTAAATCCATGGCCTCGGTCGCCGTAAGAGGTGCCAACACTCCTACCGAAGTGCGTGAAGGTGATAAGCTTGAAACCATGGCCAGTATCGGCAAGATCGAACGACTGCGGGTTATCTTCAAGAATCTGAAATCCAACGATTGCGAGTTCATTGATAATATGGACGAGAGAATCAACTCCGCCTCACCGATCACTTATGTTGATCCCCAATCGGGCAAAAAATTATTGGATGCTGCTCGGCCCAAGGAAATCAGAAATGAGGGGAATAAATTTGTCATCAAAAAAACCTATCGCGATCAAATCCTGCAAGATGTTGGCAATATTCTCAGTCAAGCGAGGGCCGTGCAGCTCAAAAACCCTGATGGCACTCTGAGCTTCAAGATGACCGAAGTCGTACCAGGCTCTATCTACTCGCACCTGAACATAACTGACGGCGATGTTATCCACCACATTAATGGCCGAGAAATAACAAATTTAAATGACGTCATGAACATGTTTGGAAGAATCAAGGATCTTGACCACCTCTCTATCTCTATCAATCGCGGTGGTTCGGATGTTGAACTTGAATATGACTTCGACTAAAAACCAGGACGGTTTTATGCTGACAAAAATGCGCTCTCCCCATTTCCCGTTTGCCCTCCTACTCGTGGTTTTGCTGCCCTTCAGCCAGGCGTGGGCCCAGCTCGATCAGTACAAATCAGAGACGAGCTTCGATGACAACAGTCCCAGCTCGGACTCCGGGGATATCGAAACCAGCTCGGGGCCGCCACCAGCGGTTGCTCCCGATGATGAATTTGACAGCGAAGAAGGTTCCACCGCAACCTCAGTGAAGAGTCATCTTGAAAATAAATCCGGAGCGGAGGATGCCTTTGGCCGGGGCGCAGGGACCTCGGATATAAGTGGAATTGCGAAAGATAAAAAATACGTCAACCTGAATCCAGAAACGGCCTTTGGTCCGGAGGTCGTCACCAGCTTCGATTTTCCTGATACTTCTCTGGTTGATCTGACAAAACATATGCAGAAAATCACCGGTCTCAATCTCATCATGGAGAAAGATATAAAAGGGAAGGTCAGCATTTCAGCCCCATCGCCAATTACGGTTGGAGATGCCTGGAAGGCCTACCTCACGGCCCTTAATATGAATGGATATTCCATCGTAAAATCTGGGGCGTTCTATAAACTCGTCAACTCAAGGGATATTCGTTACACACCGACCAAGATCTACACGGGAAATTACACCCCCGACACCGAAAACTACGTCATGCGCATCCTCTCGCTAAAAAATATCGATGTGGCCGAGGTTGCCCGCAGCTTTCGTCCCTTCATGTCCCGCTATGGACGAATTATTGAGATCAAGCAAACCAATACTATTATTATTCAGGACACCGGCGACAACATTACCCGCCTGGTAAGACTGATCAAATTTATCGATGTTCCCGGCCATGAGGAAACGATTCAGATCATTCCCGTGCACAACTCCTCCGCCCAGGAAATTGCCAAGCTGCTTGACACTCTTCTCAAGGGGGCAGGGAGCGGCAAGTTCAAATCAAATCAGATGAATCCCGGCAAGACCGGCCAGGAAATTAGCAAAATTATCGCCGAACCAAGAACTAACTCCATTATAGCCATGGCCAATGCAGATGGTGCAAAAGAGCTACGTGAACTCATTCTTAAATTGGACGTCAAGGTCAATCAAGGCGCCGGACAAATTCATGTCTACTATCTCAATCATGGGGATGCAGAGACGCTTGGTAAAACTTTGAATGGATTGGTCTCCGACAGTGGCGCAAAAGGGGGGGCCACGCGCTTCACCAAAATCGGCGGAGAAGGAACCTCACTCTTTAACGCCGAAGTTAAAATCACTTCTGATAAAGATAACAACGCGCTCGTCGTGACGGCAAGTCCTACCGACTACCTCACGATCAAGTCAGTGATTGAAAAATTAGACATTCCTCGTGATCAAGTTTATGTCGAAGGCATGATCATGGAAACTCAGGTGACCAAGAGTAAAGGGTTTGGAATTTCCGTCATTGGCGCTTACGGAACTGGTGGCACCCAGAAGGCCGGTTTTGCCGGCGGTACCGGCGGACAAGATCTCTTGTCCGTGCTCACCAACAATATTACCTCCCTCGGCGGTCTTTTCATCGGTGGTGGTACAGGCAAAAAAGTTACCCAATCCATCGGTGGACAGTCTGTCCAGATTAACAGCATTTCCGGTCTGATTACCGCCATTGCCAACAACGCAAATACCAACGTTCTGGCCACCCCTCAAATTTTGGCCATGGATAACACGGATGCGGTGTTTGAGGTGGCAGAATCTGTCCCTGTCACTGAGCAAACGATTGCCAATAATCAAACTTCCATTTCCGTAAAACAGCAGAAGGCCGGCCTGACCTTGAAAATTACTCCCCAGATCAATAAGGTCACGCGCTTTGTAAAACTCAAAATTGATCAGAAGATTGAAGAATTCCACACCAGCGCCAACACCTCGGCCGCCGGTGGTATCGCCACCACCTCTCGCAGTGCTGTGACCACCGTTGTTGTGCGCGATCGAGACACCATCGCCATGGGTGGTTTGATGCGCGATCAGGTTATTAGCTCCACATCCAAGGTGCCGCTCCTGGGCGACATTCCCCTTCTGGGTTGGTTGTTTAAAAATAGCTCTGAGACCTTATCAAAGGTCAACCTGCTCCTCTTCATGACCCCAAAAATCATGGATAGCTATCAAAAAACCGTGGCCCATACGGTAAAAGATGTCTTGAATCGCCGCTCCGGTCATATCAAGGATGTCGTGGGCGAAGATGATCCTTATCTGGGCACTGTAAAAGCACTTTATGACAAGGCCAGCAAGCAAGAAGCTGGGCCACTCTATGATGCCCAAGCAAGCTCAATTTATAAAAGTAATAACGAGTCCCCCACCGGCATTGCTCCCGCTGAAAAAGCAACCGAAGACCCCGGCACAAAAGAACCTGAGGAAAAGAAGATAGATGAGAAGAAAAGTGAGAATAAGCAAAAGAATCCTGCTGATGATTCGGAAGATGAGGGAGACGACTTACTTGAGGAAGATGCTAGAGTCGTTAGTCCCACCACCCCTATGGCCAATTTAGAGGAGCCCGATTATAAATCTATCTATCAGGAAGTGAAGGTCAAAAAATCGGCCGTCGCAAAGCCAGAGTAAAATATGACAGAAATGCATTTTCATAAAGGGGCCCCGTTTAACGAGAAGATCGGAAAACTTCTTCTGGCGCATACCTCTTTGACCGAAAAACAACTCACCGAGGCCTTAGACCTCCAGAAACAGTCTGGTCAGCTATTGGGAGAAATTCTCCTTAAAAAAAATTATCTTCAACCCCATGACATCACCCGCGTTCTCTGTTTTCAATTTCAGATTCCCTATCATAATGATCTGAAGGTTGATCAGATTGATCCCAACTTGACGCTGGAAATTCCCATTAACTATGCCCGAACGCACGAGATCATTCCGATTGAGAGCGGCCCTGACTTTGTCATGATTGCGGTTGCCGATCCTTTCAACTTTGATGTGATCAATGATCTCCATGAAATTTTCCAGAAAAAAATCACCACCGTGGTTGCGCCGCCGTTTAAAATTGCCGAAGCCATTAACAAGGTTTACGAAAAGGCCAATCGCGATGTGGTTGACACTTTGGAAAGTGAGTTTGCCGAAACTCTCGATCTCGATGGGCCCATTGATATTCTGGATGCAGGCGCCGATGAGGCCCCGGTCATCCGTTTTGTAAACTCCATCATCTTCCGCGCGGTAAAAGAAGGTGCCAGCGATATCCACATTGAGCCCTATGAAAAAGATGTCGTGTATCGCTTGCGCATCAACGGAATTATGACCGAAGTTTTGCGCCAGCCACTTAAAACCCAAGCGGCCGTGAGCTCAAGAATCAAAGTTATGGCCAAGTTAGATATTGCTGAAAAGCGCCTTCCTCAAGACGGGCGCATCAAGATCAAAATTGGCGGTAAGGATATTGATATCCGTCTCAGTACCGTCCCCATCCAAAACGGTGAACGCATCGTCATGCGGGTTCTGGAAAAAACCGGCAAAGTCATAAAACTTGAGTCCCTCGGTTTTAGCGGATATGTCTTGCAGGCCTTGGATGAGCTGGCCCAACGGAAGCACGGTATTCTCTATGTGTGCGGACCTACCGGCTCAGGAAAGACCACCACTCTCTTCGCTCTGCTTGATCGCATCAATCACCCTGATCGCATGATTATCACGGTTGAGGACCCGGTGGAGTATGAGATCGCCGGGGTTTCACAAATTCAAACTAATTCTAAAATAGATCTCACCTTTGCCCGGGCCTTGCGCTCAATCGTCCGCCAGGACCCTGACGTCATCATGGTGGGAGAAACTCGCGACGGTGAAACGGCCCGCATGGCGGTGGAAGCATCCTTAACCGGTCACTTTGTTCTTTCCACTATTCACACCAACGATGCCGCCTCATGTCCCAACCGTCTCATTGATATGGGTGTCCAGCCATTTTTAATTGCCTCCTCTCTGGTGGGAATTTTGGCCCAACGACTTATTCAGGTGTTGTGTAAAGAATGTAAAGTCTCTCACGTGCCTACCAAGGAGGAGCTGGCTTTGGCGGGAATTGTTCAGGTCCCAAAAGATGTCGTGTTCTATAAGGCCCAGGGATGTCCCAAATGCAACTTTCGAGGCTACAACGGCCGAACTACCGTCTGCGAGCTACTCATGATCACGGATGAGATCCGTTCGCTGATCTTGCTCAAGTCAGACTCCAATCTTTTAAAGAAAAAAGCCATGGCCGAAGGGATGCGCACCCTTCGCCAGGATGCCGTTCGCAAGGCCATGACGGGTGTCACCTCGATTGAGGAAGTTGTCCGCGCAGTTAATGATGAAGAATTTCAGGAGTAATTGCACATGCCCATCTTCGAATATCGGGCCCTGAATAACCAAGGCAAAGAGCTCAAAAATATCATTAACAGTGAAAATATCACTCTCGCCAAACAAAAGCTTAAGATGGGCGGGCTTATGCTCATTGAGATTCGCGAGCAGAAGGCCGAGGTGGCGCAAAAAGGTCAAATCACTTTCGGTGGCAAAATCAAAGTTGAAGACCTGGCCCTATTAACTCGTCAGTTTGCGACCTTGATTAAGGCAAAAATTCAAATTGTGGAGTCGCTGAGTGCCCTTACCGATCAGGCGGATAATCCCAAGCTCAAAGTCATCCTGGCGGAGATCCGACAAAAGGTAAATGAAGGGAGCTCTCTCGCCCGCGCCTTGGCCGATTACCCCAAAGTTTTTGATAATGTTTATGTCAATATGGTGGAGGCAGGGGAAAGCTCCGGAACGTTGGACATCGTCCTCCTGCGGTTAGCGGATTTTACCGAATCCCAAGTCAAACTCAAAAATAAAATCAAAGGCGCGATGATCTACCCTATTATCATGATTCTTTTTGGTTCAATCATGATGGGAATCATTTTTGCTTTTGTTATCCCTAAAATTACAAAAATCTTTATCTCCATGAAAAAAGAATTACCCTTGCCCACCAAAATTTGTATCTGGATCTCCAGTACAATACAAAATTACTGGTGGGCCATCTTACTCTCGGTGTTTTTAAGCTACATTGCCTTTAAAAAGTACACCAGTACGGAGGGGGGGCAATCAAAGTGGCATAGTCTTCTTCTCAAGCTGCCCCAGGTCGGCACCCTTGTCACGATGATCAATGTCTCTCGTTTTTGCTCAACGTTGGCCACCTTGCTCAACTCCGGCGTTCCCATTTTAACCAGTATGAAAATTGTGAAAAACCTGATTAGTAATGTCCACATCCAAAATGCCGTCGAGGATGCTAAAATTTCAATTGCCGAGGGCGGCACCCTGGCGATTCCACTCAATAAGTCGCACCTCTTTCCTTCAATGGTTACCCATATGATCGGGCTAGGTGAAAAATCAGGCGAATTAGAACCGATGCTTCAAATTATTGCAGAGAATTATGATGATCAGGTGGACTCGAAACTGGCTGGACTCACCTCAGTTTTGGAGCCCGTTATGATGGTCGCCATGGGATGTGCTGTGGCCTTTATCGTTTTTTCTGTCGTCGTTCCCTTAATGAACCTCAATAGTCTCCGGTAATATTAATCGTTGTTACATTGCCGTGCCAGGGAAGATCGAGTAAAATTTGCTCACGTTACATCGCAAACAACACACTGATAAAAACGGTAGGAGATCGACGATGAAATTAGGCCTTTTTCTGAGGCGTTTTTTTGGCCTCCGCAACAAAGCTAGCGGCTTTTCCCTTCTGGAAATTTTAATTGCTTTGGCATTGATGGCCGCGGGCGGTGCCTTTGTTGCTGGTAAAATTTTTGATATGTATTATGAAGGACAAGTCAATTCTGCAAAAATCCAAATGCAAAATTTGGCTGAGCGACTGAAAGAATTTCGCCGCCACTGTGGACAATACCCTAATACCGAGCAAGGACTTAAGGCCCTGATCGAAAAGCCATCCAGCACTCCTGAATGCACGCGATGGAATCCTGATGGATATATTGAAGGTGGACAGCTTCCAAAAGATCCATGGGGTGAGGATTTTGTCTATGAGTCAGACGGCAAGATTTTCAATATCTCTTCGCTGGGCACGGATAGGGCAGAAGGTGGTACAGACAAGGACGTTGATATCTTCCTCAATGAAAAACAAGCGCCATAACCTCCCACACCTTTTTCGCGGTTTGTGCGGGCCCGGTGGCTTTAGCCTCCTGGAAATTCTGATCGCTCTTGTCCTAATGACTTTTGTCTTTAGCTTTGTCACGAATGTCAATTTTACGGATCGTCAAGCCTTAGACGATATCACAAGCAATTTAGAACGGGCCATTCGCTACTCAAGCAATGAAACGGCCATTCGCAATGTCATTGTTCGCCTGCATTTTAATCTCGGACAAGGTTCCGGCCCTCAGGAATATAAGGTCGAGTATGGCCCGGACGGCAATTTTGTGATGCCTGCCCCGAGAGAATCATCCTCAGTCGTGCTGACCGAAGCCGAGGAAAAGGCCTTAGAGCAAGAAACTAAGCAGATGAATAAAAAATTTAACCGGGTGCGCGAACTATTTGATGAGACTCCTCAGTTTCCAAAGTCAGTTCGCCTTATTGCCGTAGGCACAAAAAAGAATAAAGAGTTTTATCAAGGACAAGAGGCCGCAATTTATTTTTATCCAAATGGAGAGAAGGATGAAGGGATCATCCTGTTTGGCACCGAAGCCGAGGTCGTGGCCCTTGCTATTCCGGCGTTCACCTTCGACATTGATAAAATCGTACGGCCATTGGTGGATAATCCCAACGATGAGTTGCCTGAACGACAAGATAAACTGGCCAAGGAGATTTTTGAGGAATGGCTGCGAAAATAGGCCCTCGCCATAGGTTCAAGAATGACAAAGGCTTCACTCTGCTGGAGGTCATGATTGCCTTAACTATTTTCGCCGTCTTTGCCGTGATGTTTGTGGCCGGTCAAGGTGGAAATCTCGCCGATTCCCTACAAATGCGCGAAGAGTCTCTTCTGCGAATCCTTTGCGTGAACAAAATTAACGAAATTCTGAATTCACCGCCAGAATTCACGGAGCAACTGACTCTTTCAAAAGAAACAAAAACCTTCGAGGATTATTCCGATTACAGCTACACCCTTGAGTACAAAAAACTAAAAATACCAGATCTGGCGAAGCTGGCGGCCAAGCCGGGCGATGAGGAAGCCGAGAACTCGGAGGAAGGTGCCCAAACTTCCTCGTCCATGAATAATACCATTCTCAAAAATATCAAAGAAAATTTACAAAACATGGTTTGGCAAGTTCAGGTCACCGTTACCAATAAGAAAACAGGTTTTTTCTATACTTTATCGGCATGGCCCTATAATAAAGCGGCGAAGGTGAAATTTGACGGAATCTGATTGTAAACGACAGCGATTGGCACTTGATGCTCAAGGATTCACCCTCCTTGAGGTTCTGATTGCCATAACTCTTTTGTCCCTGCTGATGCTTGGAGTGTACTCACTGGTCAATAGCTCGGCCATCACACGCGAACACACCCTGAGCGAAGACAAAGAATTCGTGGAAGCCGAAACCGCCCTTTACCGTCTCGAAACGGATTTTGCACTTCTCTATACTCCCCTGCTCTATACCGTTCGTCACATGACAAAGGCCAACCAAAATTCCAACGGGCCCTCGGGTTCTGAACCGCCTAAAGATAGCGCGCTTGATAAATACGAAACGACAGAACGCTTCCCATACATCTCTAACAAGGCCATTCCAATTCCGGCCTTGATGAACGACGATAAATCCTCCTTTGCCTTTTTATGCTCCGGGAATAAGCGCAATTTTGAGAGTGTCAAAGAGTCAAATTTCGCCTGGGTAAAGTATACTTTAAAGGCCATGGAAGGAGAGAGCAATGAACCTGGGCTGATGGCCTTGGTGCGCTATCATCTCCCCCTCAATCCCTACTCGCAGGAGTTCGACTGGCCCTCCGCCTCCCCCTCGGTATTACTTAAAAATGTTAAAAGCCTGACCTTTCAATTCTGGGACCCTCAACGTAAAAACTTTGTGGATTCACTCAAAGCGACAAATAGCGATCAAAGTCTCATTCGCATTCTGAAGGTTGTCCTGGAGTGGGTCGATAAAAATCAAGCTGATCATAAGATTGAGCGCATTTTCCGAATTACCTGGCCGCTTTTTGATACTGTCAAAGACGATGCTGAATATAATAAGGCCTTACAACAAAGTCGTACCACCAAAAATGGTGCAGAGGGATCGGGGCCGAACACTTCCCCTTTCCCAAATGAGCCGAATGAAGATTGATTGAGGGTCCTGTGAGTTTTGTAAAACTACTGCATAAAAAAAGAGAATCCGGTGTCGCCATTTTAATGGTCATGACCTCTATTACCATTTTAACCTTTCTTCTGGCCGACTTTACGTTTGAAACCAAAATTAACAAGCTGCGCGTTTATAACCAGCAAGATATGACTCAAGCCAGACTTAACGCCGAAGCCGGACTCACTTTCGCCTTGGCAAAATTGCGCCTTTATCAGGAGGCCTTTAATTTACTTGAGAAAAATGAAAGTGCAAAAAAAATGGTCGGCCCGCGCACCCTGGAAACCGTTATTTCTCAGCCTTTCATGTTTCCCATTGATGAGTCGCTCATGAAAAAAGCCAATCTGATACAACGAAATGCCGTTCAGGAATTTACCAAATCCGTGCTGCTCCAAGGGAAACTTACGGTCACAATTTCCCCCATGAGCGGATTACTCAATCCCAATACTATGAGAGTGCCCTCTCTCGTCGACGGAAAAGAAGACGATAATTTTTCACAGGACAACAGTGCCGATGATTCCGACAAGGAGAAAAAGGAGAAGACACCACCCCATGCCTACATTGAAAAGCAGATCTATGACACCCTCTTTGCCGCCTTCGATACCAAACGGCAGGAAGATGAGGTGTTTGACGCCCGCTATGGCAATACGGACATCGATCTTTTGGTGAAGGAGCTTAAATATTATGTCAATGATCCCGGTCGGCTGACCGGGCCTGAGTATGCAGATATTGAAGGGCGATATGCTGAAGACAAAACCCGGCCTAAGCATGCTCCCCTTGTGTCAATGTCGGAGCTCTATCTCCTGAAAGGCTGGGATGATCCCATCATCGATCTGATTAAAGATAATTTGGCCGTCCATGAGGTTAGTATTCTTCCCGTAAACGAAATTACAAAATCTCAACTCAAGGCCTTGTTTCCGAATCTTACCGAGCTCCAGATTGAAGATTTTTTTAAGGCCAAGAACGGAGATGCCAAAGAAGGCATCCCCCCAAAAGAGTTTAACTCCGTTCAAGACTTCAAAGATTTTATCATCAAAGAACTCGGAGCAAGTAATGACGCCAATTTTGATGAACGTCTCAAAGAATATGAAAATGCCGGTATCAGACTTGGGGTGGTGGGAAAACTGTTCAGGGTCGTTTCCCGTGGCGAATTTGGACGATCCACCCAAACCTTAACCGCCTATGTGGACATGCCTGTTCTCCCTTCACCGACCTCCAAAAAGAAAAAAGAGGGACAACCGAATGAAGGCGGCGAAGACAGCGAGGATGCCCCGCCAGGAAGCAAGGACTCCACCACAGACCAAGATTCCAAGCCCACGACTCCTATACAATTAATGGAACCACGAGTGGTGGAACTGATAGTTGACTGAAGCACTTCTGCCTATCCATTTTATGGACATGTGCTCAACCTCTGGTATTCTAATATTATATGAATGTTGTTTTAGCGGATTTCGGAAGCTATTCACTTAAAGTCGCGCGTTTTCGTGTAGAAAAAACCGGACTGATACCAATTGATTATTGGGAAGAACTTTCTCCCGAACCTATTCCCGTACCTTTGAAAGTTGGAGAGGACGGAACCGAATCTGGTAGGCTGGAAAGCAAGGCCCTGGCGCAATTTAATGAACATCATTTGGAAATTTTGGCGCAATATCTTAAAAAAAATGCTCCAAAAGATAAGTCTATTTTCTTTTTCTCAGAACGTTTTTTAAGTTCTCGCATACTTCAACTACCTGTGAAGTCCATTAAGAAAGCCGAACTTATGATTCCGCACCAGTTAGAGGAATCCATCCCCTTTCCGATTGAAGATATCCATCTCCTGTGCAAATACTCAAAATCCAGTTCCGGCCTAGATATCTTGGCAGAGTTCACCACTCGCAATGATATGAATGCAATTTACCAGCAGCTCAAATCTTTCGATATACTGCCCAACCTACTCACTTCCGAAACCATGCTGGTAGATGAGTTTGTAAAATGGTTTATTGAGCAGACCCACGAAACTGAGTCAGTCCACTCGCGATGCTGGACACTGGTGGACGTCGGCCACACGACAACGAATGTTTATATCTACGAAGGCGACAACCTGCGAAGCAAACATTCCATCAGCTTCGGCGGAAAAATGCTCGATCTAGGAATTGCGCGTGCCTATAAGATCAGCGTCGCGGAAGCGCAAAACTATAAGCATAAAAATGCCTTTTACTTAACCGCGTCGCAAGCGGCCGACGCCAGCAAAGATGAATCGGTGTTCGCTGAAATCATGGGCGAAGAAACCTTACCGCTCATTCAGGAGCTACGACGTTACTTCGTTTCACTCAAAGTTAAACATGGGCTTACTGTCGAGTTCTGCTACTTTACCGGAGGCGGGCAACGAATCCCCAACTTTGTGTCTTTCATGGGAGAAAAATTAGAGATCCCAACCTCTGAGCTCCCACTCTCCAATTGTTTTAATGTTAAGGCAAAAAAAATGGAGGGCGGTCAAATTCACAGCTTCGGCCCCGTCATTCTCGGTGCCCTGGCCCACGTTCAAGGCAAAACCATCCCCAATCTTTTGCGGGGCAACTACTCTACCTCGCATCAGGAAATTCTGCCTCTCACAGGAACCGTATTTCTCGCCGCCCGCACGATCATCTTCGCCTTAATCGTGCTCTCGGGTCTCTTCATGGAAAAAATCCTGCTCTATACGGACGAAAAGCAGGTCAATGCCCAAGTAGGCAGTATCCTCAAAAGTAAAGTTTTAAACCTGACCGCGAAGGAAGAGCGAACATATCGTTCACGCCTCGATCGATTAATCACCATGCTGCAAACAAAGGAAAAATCGATTACCCAGGAAGTGTCAACCTTAAGCGCTGCCTCGCGGGTCAATGCCGTAAAAAGTTTGGCGGAGTTAAGTCAGGTCTTGCAAGGAAATCAAAAAGTAAATGTCGTGTTGTTTGAAAATATAGATGGCTTGGCCAAGGCCGTGCTCAAATCAACCGATAAAAATGAGCTGAAAAAAGTTTCCGACTATTTAGATAATACCTCTTTAAAGGTTATTAAAAAACAAATAGTCGCCGACGGGCCGTCCTTAAATATAAACTTTGACGGGCAATAAGAGATGAAGAGAAATTTTTTCAAACAAATCGACCAGGCCCTCATGCAGCAAGTTGCCAAGATAGAAGCGCGGTCAGAATATCAGCGTTTTCAAGAGTTTCTATCTTCCTTAAATGAGAAAGAAAAAAAAGTTGTGAGTCAAACCATTCATCTTGGTCTCATCATTCTCCCCCTTTTACTGATCCTCCCGGTATGGTTTAGCAATTGGAGTTTAAAACGGAGCATCGAGGAAAAAAAAGAACTCGTGAAAACCTACGAACAATATATCAAGTCGAAGGAAAACCTCGAAGTTTCAGGCCAAAATATTTATGCCGCCGGACGCATTGATACCGAGCAAGAGGCACAAGTCAAAATTAAATCCTATGCCCAGCGCTTTAGCATCGATACCAACAAAGTCGCGGTTGTGAATTATCAGCCCGGTTTGGCTTCGGATAATCTCAAAGAAACTCGCATGCAGGTAAAATTTCAAGGGCTGGCTTTGGTGGAATTCTCTGACTTTTTGGGCTCGCTCATGAATCTTGAAAAATTTAAAATTTCTAATATTCGAATTGAGCGGGACCAAACCAGCTTGCTCCTGCAGGGACATATTGGTTTAAATCATTTTGCCCGAGGACTGTAATGTGAGTCAAAAAAGCATGAGTTCCTTGGAGGAAATGCAGAATAAACAACTTCCCCTGCAAATGGCCGATGAGATCTATCAGTTTGAACGAGGATTCAACTTCAAACTTTATTTACTGGCGGCTTTATTTTTTTTCTTGGGCATTTTTTTCAATTTTCCCCTGCGCAGTTTTATCGAGCAAAAACTGACAGTGGCGCTGACCTCTATTCCCAATTGCCCTCTCCTCTATAAATCGCTTGATGTTACCTATCTCTTTCCCGGGGCCTATCTCCAGTCTGTGACAATTCCGGGTTCGTGCACCGGACTCCCAAGCGAATTAAGATTTCAAGAGTTGGGCGTGCATCTCGTTGGCCCAAGCTTTATTCCTCCCGGTCTCCGCATAAGACTTAAGGGAAAATCTAACACCAAAGAGGTAAATTTTTACCTTTCGCAATCTATCAGTAAAAGTGTTTTTAAAATTCCCAAAACAGAAATCACAGCGGGGCTTCTCACTGAAATTATCGGTCATAGCCCCATGAAGGGAAGCATTACCATGGAGGGGCTGGTCGAGTTCTCGAAAAACAATTTGCTTAAGCTGGATTTCTTAGCGTCATCCGAGACCTTTGCTCTTTTTCCGATGAACATTCAAAGTTTTATTCTTCCGGAGATTAACTTTACAAGCCTTTTGGTTAAGGCACATTCAGATAACGGCAAGCTCGTCACCTTTGATGCTCTATCTTTGGGAAACTCCAACTCTCCCATACAGGTTAACGCCCAAGGAAAAATTTGGTTAAACACCGCCTCGCTTGAAAATTCCTCTCTTGATCTCAACGGCGACGTCAGATTCAAGCAGGCATTTTTAGATCAATTCTCTATTCTTAACTTGCTTTTGGCCTCGAAACAGAATAATAATGGCGCCTATCGTTTTACCGTGAAGGGTCCACTGATGTCCCCAACCCCTTCATTATTGTAATGAGTGATGCACCAGGACTCTTCAAATAATCAAAACATCCTTCTCGTTCAATCCGTCCAAGCTTGTATCGCCGCCGAGCTGGCGCTGGCCTTAAAACTTTTTTCACCCAAACATTTTTTTCATGAAATTCTTAACTATTCCGTTTGCCCCCCTGGAAAACTTTTTCGCCCCTTGCTGGTCTGGGGAGTTGCCAGTGACTTGGCCAAACGTGGTCTGACTCCCAATGACTTAACTTCCAGTACGGCACGAAACATTCTGACTCTTAGCTTGGCGCTAGAATTTCATCATGCCTATTCGCTGGTGCATGATGACCTCCCCTCCATGGATAATGATCGCTATCGCCGCGGCAAATTGGCCACCCACGCCCAATACGGCGAATGGCAAGCCATCTTGGCCGGTGATGGATTACTTAATTTATCCTATTACTGCTTATCAAAAATTAAGTCACCCAATTTGCAAACCTTGCTGGCCATCATGGGACATTCCCTCGGGCCGAAGGGTCTTGTCTTCGGGCAAGTCATGGACCTAGCGTTGGACGCGAGCAAGGCCCATTCCGTTAATGCTCAAGATAAGTCCCAGGATGTTGATACTATTCTCAAAATTCATGAGCTCAAAACCGCCCGCCTTTTTCAGGTGGCGTTAGTGGGAAGTTTTCTACTCATGACCAAAGCACCGCAAAGTCTCTGGTCTCCCGGATGGCGTCCGTACTGGAAACTGGGGCGCTCTCTGGGTATCGTCTTTCAGCTTCTCGATGACCTGGCCGAGTTATGTGAAGGGGCTCCCCAGGCGCACGAAGATGAGGTCAACCCCTGGCCGCACCATTATCATTTCCTCTGCAAGGTCATTAAGCAGGAGTTGGGCGTCATTATAAAAAGCTCGCAAACATTCGACATGCAAAATTTACAAATGGTCTGGCACCCTTATTTTGCTAGTTTTATAAAGACGATCGAAGCGAACCAAGAGAAACTTTTTGGCGCTCTGACAAAAACACAGTCACTCAAAAAGAGCGATCTTAAAATCTTAATGGGAGCTTTGCAGGGCCTTGATCTCAAACAATAAATCCTGCAATTCGCGTTGGATAACTCGCATGTCAACATTCTCCGGTTCCGAAACGTCCGGAGATTGTGACACCAGATTTTCACCGGCCTGAAGCCGTTCATTTATGGCGGACTTGGCATCTTCTAAAGAAAGCTTTTCTTCAAAAAGCATACGCTTGACGAGAAAGATCACGTTGAGATCGCGCTCCTCATAGAGCTTTTTACCGAAGGAAGAAACAATCGGCCGTATCTGCGGAAACTCGCTCTCCCAAAATTTTAAGGTGTATGTTTTTAATCCGGTGAGAGCACACACTTCTTCTAACTTAAACGCACTTTTCTCAGGCAAATGACAAGATTCATACACCATCTTGCACCTCAACTTCCGTCGAGTTCGGAAGAATCCCGAAACAACTATTCCTCATTGTCTTCAGCAAAATCGTCGTCATTATCACCTTGCTCCTCGATATTCGACATGAACGAACTCAAGGCCCGTGATGATCCTTCCTTCGGAGCAAGCTCTTTATTTTCATTGCCCTTCTCATCTAGGCGATGAGAAAAACGACAAGTTACATCTTCCTTCAAGACTTGTGAAGGCCGAAAGGTAAGCACTCTACGCGCTGAAATTTCCATGGCCTCACCCGTCTGAGGATTTCTCCCAACACGCGTGGCCTTGTCTCGAATGGAGAAATTTCCAAAGCCCGAAATTTTTACTTTTTCGCCCTTGGACAAGGTGTCCTTGATCACTTTAAAAACTAAATCTACTAAATCTGCGGCCTCTTTTTTCGAAAAGCCTGCTTCCTTGTAGACCCTCTCGACGATATCGGCCTTAGTCAAGCTCATGCTGTTTCCTCCATGAAAACGCCGGGTAAAAACCCAATATATTAATAGGTTAGCAGATAGTTAAATTTTGTTAAATGAAAATTTTTACTATTTTCGCAGGAAGATGAATAGTCCTTCCTGAATCAAGGCCAAAACTTAAATTGAGCGCTTAAATTTGGCCCCCTGTCAGTCCTGAGAGGCGCGCTTAGAACGCTTCTCAAGAGATTTTCTCATCTGGACTCGCTCCTGCTCTCTTTTCTTGAGCCATTCAGTCAGGCTTCGGTCAACGGTCTCCAATTCTTCGACTAATTTACCTACTACTAATTTTGGAGAGCCCGAAATCTTGCGGAATTCTTTGAGGGACTTGCTGTCCTCTTCCACCATAAGTTTCCGTTTTTCAACTTCTTCCTTGGTCATTCTATAGATAGGCATGTCCGCCAGATATTCTCTGAACTTATATTTTTTACTGGCCAAGTAATCGACAAAGTCTTTGCGATTTTTCTTTTTGGTCGCAACATCGTACTCTTTATTTTTGATAAATTTAATAATCTCGTTATGCTGGGTGAGTTTCTCTTCATATTCCAGACATAAAAGATCATAGCGCTTTTGCACGACCTGCAGACGCCTCTTGGTAAAAATCTCGATAATTTCTTCAGGCGTATTCACTATTTTCACACCACGCTCGGAGATGAGCGTGTAGTTTGGAACCAGGGTGGTGGAAACGGAGATGTTCTTGATTACCTCCTCCAGAGGGGGACGCTGGCCTTTTTTAAACAGCAGTTCAATTTGAATGTCATTATCCACAGAGCTATCAATGAAATCCTTCAAAAAACCGTTATCGATAAACTTATTCAAATGCCGGTAAATTTTGGCTGCATCGTAACCGCGGGGAAGTTCCGTGATATAAAATTTGTCATTTTTCTCTTCAATTTTCATGCTGAAAACCAGGCGCCCGGAAGCATCCGTTTCAACTTTGAGAGTATAATTGTGAACAAATGGTTTAATTTTCTTGGGCCTTCCCGAATCCAAAAATTGCAACATCGACTCAATGATATGAGTGTGATGGAAACAGGGAACGACTGAAGAAAAACCTGTACCGATGCCCTCAGAGCCATTCAGCAGCATCAGTGGTAATTTTGGCAAAAAGAATAATGGCTCGAGAACTTTTTCATCATAGTTGGGAACCATTTGGACCTGGTTTATGTCATCAAAAAGCAAAAGCTCTGCAACCTTACCAAGTTTACATTCAATATAACGGCTGGCCGCAGGAGTGGTCTCCATACGCTCCCCAAAATATCCTTTTTTGTCTATCAGGGGGTAGTTGTTGGAAAAAGTATAATCCTGGGCCATATTGACGATGGCAGATTCCACCGATTGAGGCCCATGGGGATGCAGAGTTAGGACAAGGCCGGTCGCTGACGAAACCTTCATCAATCCTTTCGATTGGTTTTTCCAAAGGGTGTACAGAATTCGACGCTGGCCTGGCTTGAGGCCATCCTCCAGGTAAGGAATGGCGCGATCCATGAGAGTATAGATCTGATAGACCTTATACTCTTCCTTTACAATTTGCTCTAAAGGAATGGTTTCCAAATCATGCAAGTAACGCTCTTCCATATTCCGCCCTCTCCCCTAATTCATCACACGGCTTTTTTTGTCGTTTTTTTCTTTTTGACGGCAGCCACTTCCGGCTCCGTCGACGACGTCTCAGTATCCAAGAGTAAGCTTTTTCTCAAGTTAACATCCTTGCCGAAACAGACATCCAGCATTTGCCGTGCCTTCACCGCATCGATGGCGGCTATCTTGGTATAGGATTTTCTCCCCATAATATGTTTCCATGCCTCGGGTGACATCTCACCAAGACCTTTGTTGCGAAAGATCTCTTTTATTTTTGCCCCGCCATTTTTAAACGCCTCCAGTTCCTTGAGTGATTCAAAAAAGCGCGTCCCTTTTTCACCAAGCACTTCAAACAGTGGGGCCTTGGCCATCTGAACCACCCCCATTTCAAAGAGCTCCGGCCAGAAAGTATAGAAGAAGTTGGTCAAGAGAGTGTTGATATGCCCGCCGTCCACATCCGAGTCGGCCAAAAAAACAATATTGGCAAAACGTAATTCTTCGCGCACCACGGGTTGCCCGATGGTGAGTCCTATTGAGGCCATGATGTCGGCAAATTCCTGATTCGCCAGGACATCTGCAATCGAGGCCTGAGACACATTCATGGGTTTACCTTTTAAGGCAATCCCGCCATGATAAAGTTTATCTCGCCCTGAGCGCAAGCCACCAATCGCCGAATCTCCCTCACAGATAAAAAGAGAGCATTTCGAGCGATCACGTCTTTCGTTGGCATCCAGAAGTTTTTCCACTCGTTGTTTTTTTTGCTTTTTTCCCATCTTACTGGCATCCTTCAATTCCTGAAAACGATGCCTAAAGCTGGCGCGCTCCATGACCGCATCCAAAAACTCCTTTTGCTTGCGGATAAAACGATCAATATTTTCACTCATGAAGGTTTCCAGCGCCTTCTCTATATTGGGGTCTCTCACCAATTTTCGCTTGGTCTGAGATTCGAAACGGGGATTGGGCATGGTAATGCCTAAGATAAAAGTCATGCCAGTCAGCACATCATTATCCACCAAGGTCAGCTTCTCTTTTTTAATATTGCGCTCAAGCTTCTCCTTAATGGTGTTGACAAAAATTCGTTTCACCCGATCATGATGGAGTCCGCCGTCAAAGGTGGGCGTGGAGTTAACGAAGGAAATAAAACGCTCCCGCTCTTCGCTGGTTTTATCAAAACGCATGGCCAGGGTAATATCTATTTTTCCCTTGGCCTGACGGCCCTTCGGAGTCACCGTATCAAAAACAGTCGACTCTTCCCCAAAGAGAACCGCCGAAACAGGATCGATTTTTTGCGCCAGCTCAAATAGCCCTTTCTTAAACAGATACTTTTCACCATTAAAGGTGAAAAGTAGACCGGGGTTATTATAGGCAAGATCAATAATACGCTTGCGCAACAAATCCTCGTCCACAATATTATTTTTATAGACTTCCTTGGAGAGCACAAACTCAATTCGCACTCCTGAATGGCCTTTAAAGGGCTTGGGTTTGGTTTTGCTGATCTTGAGTGCACCATCTGTAAAAGTATAAGTCTGCTCCTGACTCTTGTT
Source organism: Bdellovibrionales bacterium GWA2_49_15 (assembly GCA_001769855.1). Classification (GTDB taxonomy): domain Bacteria; phylum Bdellovibrionota; class Bacteriovoracia; order Bacteriovoracales; family Bacteriovoracaceae; genus GWA2-49-15. Next base: position 44,694 of record MEPP01000024.1, read on the forward strand.
GTAGTGCCTCACACGGGCGATAAAGACGTCCGAAGTTAAGCAAGTTGCGGCGGCCCCAAGACCGTTCTGTCCCAAGGTGCGATGGAGGAACCCATTTTCATCGACCTCATCATCTTTAAACTTTGATCCCGTCCGAAACTCTGAATAGACCTGTTCAATCTTACTAAGTGGAAAACCGATTCCATTATCCTCGACCGTGACCCGCATTTTATCGGGGTCCAAGGTGGTATGAATTTCTGTCACGTGTCCGCGATAGTATTCATCAATGCAGTTATCGAGAATTTCTTCAATGGCCTTCGATTTGGCCTGATGAAATTTCACCGTACGAAACTGTATGCCCGTATCGGTGTAGATATAAGTTTCCAGATCTTCCACGTCATTACTTCCGAAAATCAGCGTGATTCGATTTCGGCAATGCCATCGTTGATCTTTGCTTTCAATAACAGCATCCACGGCTTTACCGCGACGCCTTACTTGTTCAATTTCCATAAGTTGCATCCTGACGAAAAACTTAAGTTGTGATAACCTAACCTGCTCATTTAAAATTAAGGTTAAAAGGCCTGTAAACTACTGGAAAGGCACCGTGCATAATTTTTTGCGTTTTTTTTCATGTTTTACGACATTCTTTTTTTTACTATTTCCTCAGTTAAGTCAAGCTGAATCGGCCCTCCAGCGTCTTCCACTTCCCGATAAAATAAAAGAAAAAATAAAAAAACACGACATTCACGTTGAAAGCAAAGTAGAAACGTTTGAAGGGGACGGACAAAGCATTAAAGGTGAGGGCCAGAGGCTAAAATTTCAAATTATCGGGCTCCACAAGAAATCTTGCGCGCGCGCGTTGGCAATTTTGTCGCAATACGAAAACTTTAAAAACCATATCGATTTTGTCAAAGATTCTCGTTACACTGAAGCAACACAGGAAATTTACCTTTTGCTGAGTTCCTCTCTCCTCCCTTTTGACATGAGCCTTTCTTTTAAAATTCCACGCATTACTGGACCTGGAGACTATGCTTTTTCATTTCAAAAAGGTTTTTTGAAAGATTTAGTTGGAACAATTCATATTGCCGATGAAAAGGAGTTTTGTCTGTTTTATACCGAGGCATCCTGGAGCGGCCCCTATAGTAATATCCCCTCTCCCATTTTTGAGCTGTTTTCCACAACTCTTTCTCGACTGTCCATGGAAAAGCTATTTAAGATATCCGGAAGCTTTTAATATCTAAAACACAGGCCTGAAATGAAAGTGCTGCGAATCCATCCAAAAGACACCATTAGCATCCGCCATCAGATGCTGCGTTCAGGGAAACCTATCGATAGCTGTATCTACAATGGAGACGACGACGAACAAACATTTCATCTTGGCGCCTTTGTCGATACAAAACTTGTCAGTGTTGCTTCTTTTTATTTTGAAAAACATCCAATCCTGCTACCACCTTACCAATATCGCTTGCGAGGGATGGCGACGCTATCCGAACATCAACGCAGTGGTTTAAGTTCTGAGCTCCTAAAGATGGCGTTTCCTATCATTAAGCAAAATCTGGCTTCCCTCTTATGGTGCAATGCACGTCTCACGGCGGTTGGCTTCTACGAGAAGGTCGGGTTTGAAAGGGTGGGCGAATCATTCAACATTAGCGATATTGGCGAACACATCTTGATGACTAAAAAAATTGAGATCGATTAGGATTAGTTAGAAGCGGCCCCTAATTCCACAAGACACATGGATTTGTTAAGTCTCCGATGCTGAAGAATGTACTGCTCCTTCGCACAATCAGAGAATTTAGAAAACATCTTTAAAGGTGCACAGGCCAAGACCCGTTCTGCTTTTGTATCCAGCCCCTCTTTTCGCGCCGTTTTACAGCGTTCAAAGGAAGGTTGATCGACACAGGCAAAATGGCGGGACTTGCAGTCATAAATGAGAAATTCTCCCTCGAAATACTTCAACGAAATCCTCATCGACGGTCGATATGGTTCTTCATTCCCTACTTTGGCGGCCCGCATTTTGGTATCCACGTAAGTTTTTTTTAAACCTTCCGGGCCGGAAGGTTTCTCCTTTACGGGAGCAGAGGCCTCAGCACTTTGCTCTTGGGCCGTCACACTGAGAGCGCTCAAGACAAAGATCGTCAAAAAAAGTAAAAGTTTCATCATAAGTACTTCTAGTCCTTTTCTCTCCCTCTTAATTGTCCTATAATACGACGCACGCTGCAATAATACATTCTGCATTTTTTTTGGAATTGAGCCTTATGGAAAAACTATTACATCAGCCGGCCTTAAAACTTTTGGCCCAGGCCCTGCGCACCAACATTCAACAGCTCTTCAATATCCCGTTTGAGGAGTCTGAGCTCTACCATCAGATAGTGCGTGCTCCGGACCTCTCTCTCGGGCACTTTGCCTTTCCCTGCTTTCCTCTGGCAAAGATGCTTAAGCAAGCGCCTCCCGTCATTGCCCAGAAACTAGCGGAAGCGGGGCAATTTTCACCTGAAATTCAGTCCGCCAAGGCCACAGGGCCTTATCTCAATTTTATCCTCACTGAAAAATTCTACGGCGAGCGGATTCTTGCCCCGATTATCTCTGGGGATTTTTTAAAAGCCCCCCTCTTAAAGAATCCACCCGCCACGATGATCGAATACAGTCAACCCAATACTCACAAAGAACTTCACGTCGGTCACATGAGAAATTTGTGTTTGGGCAATGCTCTAATACGTTTATACCGATATACCGGTCATAAAGTTTATGCCGTCACCTACCCGGGTGACGTTGGAACCCATGTGGCAAAATGCCTATGGTACATGAAAAAACATATTACGAGCGGTCCTCCTACAGAAAAAAAAGGAGCCTGGCTGGGCGAACTTTACTCCAAGGCCAATAATCTTTTAGAAGATGAAGTGGGCACCCCGACCGAAGTTGCCAATCGCCAGGAACTCACCTTGATTTTGAAGCAACTGGAAGCTCGTCAAGGTGAATATTTTGATCTATGGCTGGAAACCCGCGAATGGTCCATTCAATTAATGAAGGATGTCTACAGGTGGGCCGAGGTGGAATTTGACCACTGGTTTTGGGAATCTGAATTTGATTCATCCTCTCTTAAGTTGGCCCATGAGTATTATAAAAAGGGTCTATATATTGAAAGTGAAGGCGCCATTGGCATGGACCTAAGCCAAGACGGGCTTGGCTTCTGCATGATTATTAAATCTGATGGTACCGGTCTCTATGCCACCAAAGACATTGCCCTTGCCCAAAAAAAATTCAAAGACTACCCCATTGAAAAAAGCATTTACATTGTTGATAAACGCCAGGCCCACCACTTTAAGCAAGTTTTTAAAGTCCTGGAGAAACTTGACTTTCCCCACGCCAAGGATTGCTACCATCTCCAGTACGATTTTGTGGAATTGCCAAGCGGGGCCATGAGTTCGCGCAAAGGCAATATTGTGCCGATCATGGCGCTCATAGATCAGATGCAGGAAAAAATTAAAACCGACTTCCTCAATAAATATCTGACCGAATGGACGGCCGAGGAAATCGCTCAGACGGCCACGATCATCGCCAATGGCGCAATCAAGTACGGCATGATCCGAATGGATAACTCACGCAAAATCGTCTTTGAGATAAGTGAGTGGCTCAAGCTTGATGGCGAGACCGGCCCTTATCTGCAATATGTCTGTGCCCGCATCAATTCTTTGTTCTTAAAATTTCCCGCAGAAAAGCTTGATCAGTCCGATTGGAGTCTTTTGAAGAATCCGCGAGAATTTGCACTCATGGTTCACCTCTCAATGTTTAATACGATCGCCGTGGACGCCACACTCTTACACAAAACACCTGTTCTCTGTGGCTACCTCTATGATCTCGGCAAGCTGTTTAACAATTTCTACGCAGAATGTTCAATTGGAAGACTCGATGACTTGAAACTAAAACAGGCCCGAATGGCCTTGACCTATGCCGTTGGCACAGTGATGAAGCAAGGGTTGGCACTTCTAGGAATTGAAGCCCCCGCTCGAATGTAATAAAAAAAGCGACCTCCCATTCGGGAGGATCGCCTTTTATTTAAAACTGCGATTCGATTTAGCCGATCAATTTCAAGGCTGCAGAGCCTTGAGCATTGGCTTGGGCCAAAACTGAAGTACCTGAGTTGGTCAAGATATTGAGTTTTGTATTCTTGGCCGTTTCAGCTGCAAAATCTGTATCACGGATACGAGAATTCGCACTGGAAAGGTTTTCACCCGATACTTGCAAGTTTTGAATCGTCGATGCCAAGCGGTTCTGTTTGGCACCAAGTTCAGCGCGTTGTCCGGAAATCATTGAGATGGCATCATCTAAGACTGCCAGAGATTCCTGAGCGCCTGTTTTCTTGGAAATATCAATACTGCTTACACCTAAACTCTCGATTGTCGAGTTCGATGCACCAGCATTGTACTTAATCCTATCCTGGAAATCGTTATTGTTAATGCCGATTTGGAAATCATATTCCTCACCGGTACCATTCAAGAGCTTCTTGCCGTTGAATTCGGTAACTTGAGAAATTCTTTCAATCTCTTGTTTCAAGTTCTGATACTCGAGATTGGTAAATCCTCTCTCAACATCTCCGACGGTGTCTGAAGCAGCTTGCATGGAGAGTTCTCTTAATCGTGTAAGAATGCTCGATACTTCAGAGAGTCCACCTTCAGCAGTCTGAATCATTGAAACGCCGTCTGAGGCGTTTCGTTCCGCTTGCTGGAAACCACGAACTTGGGCCTTTAATTTTTCACTAATGGCCAAACCCGCAGCGTCGTCAGCAGCTCGAACGATCCTAGTACCACTGGAAAGTTTTTCGAGAGTTCTCTGTTGATCGCCATTGCTTACACCAAGAGTCCTCTGGGCAGAGAGCGACGTCACATTGGTGTTAATGCGCAAACCCATTGTTTCCTCCTTGATCCCGCGTTCCGACCTGGAACTCGAACCTCTAATTACCTTGAGGCCAATGAGCTTACTGCTCGATGGAATTTGATTTTTTGATGCATACAAAATATGCACCGTTCAAGAACCTCTTCGGAGCTTTACAAAATACCTTAAGCAAAATTTACCGAAAAAAATAAAAACCAACCTGCACGCTGTGAAAACTTTTCTTTTTTTAAAGTAACAGTTTTTTTCAGTCGGTCATTCTTAATCGCCGTAATTTCACGGTAAAAGCATTCATTTTAACCTGCAAAAATCCCGAATAGTTGCTAATGGGAAGAGAGAGAAGACCAATCCTATTTATCGCCCCCTATTCCGAGTCCATGACTCAGCTCCGATCCGTTTGTCTGCAAATTGCCGAAGATGAAAACCTTGAAGTCCTTGATGTAGACAGCAATCAAGAACTTTATCAGATTATGGCGAATTATGGGCCAACCCTATTGCTTTACGCCCATCCAAAAAAATGTGCCATGGGTCTGCAACTCAACAGTAAAATTATTAAAAAAGTCCAAGCGAAAACAGTTCTGATCACGGATAAAATTATCCCGCTAAAAACTCTAGACAAGTTCATGAAGCTGGGACTCACAGATTGTATTACAGAACCCATCTCGCCAAAAAGTTTGCTCTATAAAATCAAACTGCTGGTCAGATCGTTGCCCAACGTTAACGACCAAGAATTAGAATACCGCACCATCTCGAACAGCGATGCGGCGGCAAAAAGTGAAAAAGATCTGGCCTTAAATAGCAAGGGTGCAGCTGCCAACCCTGAGAACAATCTCGAGTCTCACGGAGATACGGCAAAAGCAAAAGCACAGGATGAGAGGGCCCCGGCCGTCAAACAAAAGAACATTGCGGATGTTATTGACACAAATTATCGCGGTGACATTACCGAGAATACACCGAAGACCGAAAGAGACGAAGATCGGGGTAATTTGAGTGAGGACTCTTCACTGGTAGAAACCTATTACAAGGGAGACATTTCCGAAAACTTTGCGGCCGAAGAGACAAACATGATTGGAGAGAGTTCCAATGTCGAGGACGTGGGCGAACAGGAAATTGAAAAGTTAAAAAGAAGTTTTGAACTCGAGGTGGAAAGCGCGGCAAACAACCATGAGGTTTCAGTTGATGTTATCAATGACACCGTTACCGCAAAAGCCAAACACACTCCCCTTAGATTGGAGCAAAGCGAGGAGGAAGAGACAAGAGAGGGAGAAGGACCGGAAATCTTAGACTCGTATTTGAAGTCGAAGCAAAAACGCTCAAAAACCATACTGGTGGAGTCTGATTTTTCCAGGAGAGAAAAGAAAACACAATCGCTTGACTCTTCCCCACTTGTAACCAAGAAAAAACGCGCTTCGCTGGAAATAGAGTCGGATAGTGAAAATTACTTAGATCAAAGAAAAAATGAGCTCAAGGCCAAGAAGCTCGCCGATGCCAAATCTCAAGGATTAGACATTGAAGAAGAAGACGCTGACACTTCCGACGCGGGGGCGGAGGGCCAAGCGCCCATTGATGAGTACCTTAGGCACAAAAATGCGAAACAAAAACTGTTAGTTGAAGAAAGTCACGATAAAAAACCGCGAGAAAAACGGCCCTCGCCAGAAATTGACGCCGTTAAAAAGAAAAAGCTATTCCGGATAGAGCAGGCGCCCAAAGACGGGGAAACTCTGGACGAGACAGAGAGTACTCCTGATGATTTATCAGAAAGGCCGATTCCTAAACAAAAGCCGCGACAGGAAGAGAGTGAAACGGCCATGCTCAAGCGACTCAAAAAAGAAATAAAGCAGGAAGCAGAGTCAGCCATCGAAGAGAAAAAACCAGTCCTCTTACAGGTGATGGCGAAAGAAAAAACAGCAAAAGACGTCCCCCCCCCCCTCGCAGAGAGCGAGGCAAAGAAAAAGAAGGCGGCGCAGAAGCTTGCCATAGTTGAGGAAAGTGAAAATAACTTAAAAAAGGGCGAGGCATCTCCAGCGAACGAGCTAAAAAAAAGAAAGCTGGAAACGGCGACTTTGCTTGAGAAAGAAAAAAAGGCGATGAATGGCCCCAATCAACGGGCGGAATATATTGAAAAATATTACAATCAAAAAAAGGTTGCCCCCCCAGAGGTGAGCCAAAGTTGGGATGGTCTGGCAAACCGGGAAAAAACCCAGGCCCCGGTGCTCCCACTCAAACCCCAGGGAGAAAAATCTCTCATTATTCAGAAAGAAGACTTAGGTGAGCAAACCATCGACTACAAAAAGATCAAGGAAGAGTTTGCGGTCCTTGACAGCGCCTTTGCTGATCAGGTCAAAACTCGCTATCAGATCATCGAAGAGGGACGAACGACAACGGCCCCAACACCGTTCCATGGTGGCCATAACCCAACGGGGGGGGGGCCAGGTCCATCTTACAGCACGCAGGAGATCACCGATGAAAATGGGAACGTCGAGACGATCTACTGTCCTAATTCGAAGGGCATCGAATACGCCATCCGTGCCCTCTACCTGTACACTGAAAAGGATACCAAGGATCTCGACATTCTAACTTATCTTGGAAAAACCATTTACGGTAAATTAAAAGGCCGCGTGAGTTTTTTGAGCAAGGGAAAGAAAAGCGATGCCTATATTGAACTTTTCAATGGCCATTTGCATTTTTGTCCCTCCCCAAATGCCAGCGATGAGATCAAGCCACAGGAGATTCTCATCGCCTCCCAAATTGTCTCCGTGGAATTATGGGAAGCTTACAAGGTCCAAAATCTGAACACATGGGCGGGAACAAAACTTCCCTCCTGGTCAGATGAAACATTTCAAAAAGATAACCTAACCTACATCTACCCTTATTACGAGGGCACCGACTGCATGGGATTTGCCGTCGTAGATTTTGCCGATAAGTTTGACCCAATCCAGGCCTCTCTTGTAGAAATTTTGTGTGAGTCGGCACGCAGTATCTATCTTTATAATTACCATCTGACAGGTAAGCGTGGCCAATACCAAGGACGAAATGTTGTAAATGGGGACGATTCGCAAGGGGGAATGCTTGGACGATTCAAAGGCCTTTTTGGAAAAAAGGCAGGATGAAAAATGAAAGAGAATGACAAATTTAAGATTTCGACTAGGCCTGAAGATTTTTTTCATATCGAAATAGAGCAATTCCAGGATCGTCGTATCTTCCCTTTCCAAATCTATATTTATAATCCCTCTTCCCGGCAATACACCCTTTTTCTCCATGGAAATAACCCTCTGATTAATGAAAAATGGCAGCTCCTCAATTTTGTCCTTGAGCGGGGAGGCAGCGTTGCCGTTCGTAAAGATCAACAAAAGACATTTTTAAGTTCCCTCAAACTCAAGGAAGATGATGTACCCGCGCTAATGCGTTCCAAACATATCTCACGTGAAGTTGCCGAGCTTCTCAAAACCCAAAAGTTAGCAAAAGAGGCGCTGAAGGACACCTCCCAGGGAAAAACCAAATTTTTGCTCAAAGAAGAATTACACAAAAGTATCACTCAGGACGATTTCAGTAATTTAATTACCGCGGCAAGAAATGAAATCGCGGCGTTCTCATGTACAATTTCACCCACAGTCAGCTTGGCCAGGTATTTGGCACTTGAGCTACTTCATGAGGATAATTTTTACAATCGCGTTGTTGCCTTCTCTTACCACCTGGCCTCAGGCATGGGGATCGTTGATCAGGAATCGCTCGGCAGTCTCATCTGCGCGTCCTTTCTTTATCATCTCGGCAATACCCAAGTCGATTTTTCCATTCTGAAGAAACCAAGCGCTGAACTTTATGACGATGATCGAAAAAAATTCAGGCAGCATCCCGGACTCACCCAGCATCTTCTGCAAAAAATAAATCTTGATCTTGATGCACGCGTTTACCAAGTTATGCTTGATCATCATGAAACGAGAACTTTAACACGAAAAAGTCTAAGACGTGCATTCTCTATGGTCTTACAAGATACATGGATCTTCCATGGAAGCGTTTATGACAATATCGCTTACGGTAATGGTGAAGTCTCTAGATTAGAAGTCGAAGAAGCAGCGAAGAAAGCAAGAATTCATTCTTTCATCAGTCATTTACCCGAAGGTTATGATACGATTTTAACGGACGAAGGAATGAATATTTCAAAAGGACAAAAACAATTATTAGTCATTGCACGTGCGATGTTATCTAAAACTAAGATGTTAATCTTAGATGAGGCGACATCCAATGTC
>MEPP01000025.1:0-405210 GCA_001769855.1 Bdellovibrionales bacterium GWA2_49_15
CAAGGCAAAGTTATCTTGAGCGCGGGGCCAATAACACTGAAACCCGAGAGCGAAAACGCCTTCTTAAGCGGGCGGAAAAGATGGAAAAATGGATCAAGCGCATCCGTGGGCGCAAGTCGGTCCTTAACAAGGCCAAACGAATGTTGAGCTACTTAAAGCGAGGCGGCCGGGGCCGTTTTCTCCATCGCGCGATGATTGAGATTGCCACTGAACCGAATATTATGGTTCGTGGATTTGTTAGGGGGCGTCACTTTCGGTAAATGATCAAACCTCTTCTCGCGGAAATTTCAGGCAGAAAATTGAGCCAATCTTTTCAGGGCATTCGACCCAGACCAGCCCATTCATTTGCTCGACTAAATCTTTGACGATGGAAAGACCGAGTCCTGTCCCCCCGGCTTCCCTAGAACGTCCTGCATCTATGCGAAAAAACCGTTCGAAAATCCTATGGTGAAATTCAGGTGCAATGCCTGGTCCCGTATCTACGACTTCTATTTTGACCATATCCCCTTCATTGCTTGCTCGTAGGGTTATGCGGCCATTTTCTGGAGTGTATTTTACGGCATTATTTAAAAGGTTGAAGAGCACTTGATCAAAGGCCTGCTCGTCGGCAAAAATAACAGTACCTTCAGGTACGAGCATCTGTATCACCAGAGACTTGTTCTTTGCTGCCTGATCTAAATGTTCAAGAGCGCGATATCCAGCTGCTAAGACAGAAACTCCTTGCATCTCCAGGTTATACTCCCCGGCATCAATACGCGATAGATCCAAGAGATCTTCCACGAGACCAGACAGCAATGTGGTGTTCCGTAGTAAAACTGATACAAAGTGCTTTGCTTGTGCAGGATCATTTAGACCACCGGCGAGAAGGGTTTCAACGCTTGAGCGCATGGTCGTCAAGGGAGTACGCAATTCATGGGAGACGTTGGCTATCAAGTCTTTGCGCATTTTTTCCAGCTTTCGCTCTTCGGTAATATCTCGTATCACAACCACGGTCCCACTGCGAGGGGATGCAAAACGTCCCGACTTTACCAAGATTGTTTTCCCAGATTCAATGACGAATTCTTCATTATTTAGAACCTTATCCGTGAGTGTCTGGGTGAACTTTTGAATACAGGGGTGCGGCGATAAAGGACCGGCATTACAACCATCGCTATGACGATAAGTGAGACATCCAAACATGACTTGGGCCGCCTGGTTACAGAGAGTAACTTCTCCATTCTCATCAGTGGCGATAATTCCATTATCAATTCCTTCTAAGACAGCGTTCAATAGATCCCGCTCTTCCTTGAGTGCGTTCAGCGCCAATTCTAATCTTTGGGCCAAGTTGCCAGTGGGTATTATTTCACGAAGATGCGCAATAGATTTGCCTTGTTTCTTGGACACAACTGTCTGCAAGACGGGATTCAACATATAATGGAAACTCAGCACAATCATTATCGCTGTAATAACAAGAGCGAAAAAGCCAACTCCCAACGTGGTCATATGGATTTGATCGTGAAGAATATTAAGGGTATTTATCGGCATGGCGACGCGAAGAATCTTGGGGACACTGTCTTTGCCAAAAGGTACTGCCATATACAAAAAATCGATTTTGAGAGCGTGATCGATACGCTTTGCCATGCCTTTACCTTGAGTCCTGGCCGCAATCACTTCGGCACGACCGGCGTGATTCCCTAAACTACGCAAGCCAAGTTGATCATGGGCAGAATCTCCTAAAACATCCCCGTTTGCGGCAAGAATCGTAACTCTAAGATCGGAGGAGCCAGCAAAACGATGCGCTAAAGCCTGATATGACTGTGATGCAAAATCTGGTGTTGCCAGATCCAAATCATCTTTAAATATCTGCACCAGCCGATTTAATTCATCTTCGGCCCGTTCCTCGATTGCCCGTTCAAATGTTTTATTAATATAAAATTCTACACCACACATGGTAAGGATTATGATGAGGATTGCGACACCAAAGAATTTTAGCCGAATGTCATACTTCATACCTATTCCCCATTTGGAGTTGCGCGGAACCTATACCCCACACCTCGCAAGGTTTCGATATATACCCCAGCAACTCCAAGCTTTTCCCTTAGTCTCCTCATATGCGTATCGATAGTACGTGACGAAACCTGTGCCTCAAGTCCCCAAACATCAGAGAGAAGAATCTCACGACTTTGAACCCGCCCACACCTTTCCATTAAGGTCTGAAGGAGGCGGAATTCGATCGCGGTTAGAACAATCGGTTTCTCCGCAACCCACACTCGAAATTCCGATGTATCCATGCGCAAAGATCCAAAAACAATCTCGCTATTCGTCTTTGAAGCTCCCGCGCGCCGAAGCAAGGCCTTGATACGAAATACAAGTTCACGAGAACCATAAGGTTTGGTGACATAATCATCACAACCGATTTCAAAACCGCGAACACGGTCCATTTCTCCTGAACGTGCTGTCAGCATGAGAACGAGCATTGCTCGAGTAGTCGCACGCTTACGGATTTCGCGACACACCTCTATCCCCATCATATCTGGCAGCATGATATCTAGTACGACCAAAGCCGGGATAGGATCTTGCATCGTCATCTCCAGCCCAGACTTACCATCTAACGCCACTTTCGTTTGATATCCTTCTAAATCAAGCAGGTATGCTAGATTATCAGCTTGCTCTGCTTCGTCCTCTACAATGAGAATTAATTCTTTATGTCGCTCTCCTGCACCACCCATCCACAACCCCGCTTTTAGCGCTAAAAGCTGATTCTAAACAAATAGTCAAACATGATCGAGAAGAATTGTGATGCTAGACGTATTAATAATAAAAAAGCCCAGGATTTAGACATCCTGGGCTCCAGTAAATCGAACAACTTATTTAAGAAATTAAAGTGCCCAGGTAAGCTGTGCCATGATCTTTTTGGTCTCAACTTCAGCAGTTGTCGCCGATGATGCCGATACCTTTTTGTCGCTTAATTCTAGGTTCCAGCGTGCTCCACTCTTTTCACTCATATAAAGCATTCCGTTCAGACCAACAGTGATGAGCTTTGTTTCACTGTAAGCATCAGTGTCCAGAGGGTCTAACATATCATAGCGTGCAAAGGCACCAAGCGACTCGGTAAAGTTAAAATCCACAAGACCGAAATATCCTTTATTCTTTGTTTCGGTGTCGACAGAACTAACAAGCTGATGCTCCTTACCTGTCATATAAGCCGCAACAATTCGGAATTTGTCGTGCACATAGCGAGCTAGGGCAAGCGTTTTGGAAAATTCATTATTAAAGGATAAGAATGTTGATGAGTTATCTGCCGTGGCATAAGTGCTATGCGTACCTTGATATTGGAATAGTCCAATAGCTGAACCATTCTTATCAACATTCCCTTGGAGAGAAGCATACATGTCTTTATGATTATTTGTGTCAATGTGGTTGGTGTAAGTGGCGGCACCATTAACGACACCAACGGTAGCCTCTACGTGTTCCGAATTAAATTTGGCATCCACACCCTGACTTCGGAAAAAAGGCTTGTAGGGGTTGGCACTGTTTGTTGTCGAATTGAAAATTTGAGCACGATCTTCAATACTTCGTGCGCCCACACCAAACGTGTGAATAATTTCTGGCAGAATTTCTCCTGCGCGGAATGCCACAAAATTTGTTTCTCCGATCGGTAGATTGTACTGGAGAAATGCTTCAGCTAGCTTTTTACGAGCAGAATCACTCTGGGAACCACTCGCGGTATTAGAAGAATTTTCCGATAAATACATCTCGGTAAAGTAGGAGAATCGGTCTGAAAGAGCACCACCTGTATAGATTGAGAAGGAGTGTTGCTCAAATTGACTTTTTCCACCAGCATTCGTTGCAGGATGATCCGTATTATAAGCTCGAAATTTCCACACAAGACTTAGATAATTGTCCCACTTAATGTCCTCGGCCTTAAACGCTTTGTGATCAGTACGATGACCGTTCCTAAGAAAATCAAGTCCTGTCTGGTTAAGTTGCCAGGTAGGGGTGGCGTGACATGCAGTGCAATCTGCACCCATAGTTCGACCAAAAGCAGGTACCGCATGGGCCTTTGGCACCACGAACACTGCTAAAAATAAGACTGAGACGCACAAGAGAATCGATCGCTTCCATAATTTTTTCACACATACTCCTTGTTTTGTGAACCTATTGATAACAAAAATTATATTTACCTATTACCTAAATCATTCCAAAGCACTTGAAATATTCATTAAACTGTCACACAATTGTCACACTAATGGCACGAAATTTAAACTAAGAAATATTGCATTTTTAAATTTGTGATATTTATCATTTTTGCAACTTGGCCCTCCTCTTCAGGGGTCAAGTGACAAAAAGCGACGCAGGATCTTGCGAAAGACTTGCGTTGCTTTTTAAATTCGGATTTAAAAATATTTTCAAACCCATGCTGGTGAATGGTCGCTATTACCCAATACATTAATGACGTTTTTTCTTCGTCAGATTGGCCGAAGGAATAAAAGAAGGTTGAATAAAAAGAGCGCTTCACCGATCGATGAACGATCTTCCATACCAAATCTGCACGGATCGAAATCAATGATTAAGATTTCCAGGATTTTCACAATGACATGAAGCTCCTGTGCGAGATTGGTCTCATTTTTATTGAGGACAAGAGATCATCATGTAAGAATAAATCGTAACTTTTTACTGCAAAAATTTCAGAGTAAGGGCGACAGGGCAACAAAAACCAGAGTAAAGATTTGAAAGGGCTAGATGGAATTTTTAGGTTTCGTACTCGAAATCCTTTTATCGGCTTCATCACGCCCCCCCGGGTTTAGTGACCTGGGAGCGAAGGTGTATCATGCTACTGAAGTTCATTTTGAAACCAATGTGGCGTTTCTTAGCGACTGTACCTTGATTCGAAAGTTTGAATATAAGATTCCATTAAATGTATATTATTCAGATTTCAAAACGGGAAATGAGTTTCGTAAAAAGGTTGTTAATGAAAATGGAAATGCTTTATTGCTTGGCCCAAAAAGACCTAGAGGGCTTGAACGGTTTTGGGATTTGACGATGTATAATTGTCCTGATTCAAATGCGATGATAAAGAGGCAGAAGTTAATTAATTGCACGCTGGTCAAGAAACTTCAAATCACTTACAAAACAGAAGAACTGGAAAATGTTCTTATTAACTTAAAAAATGAGACAGCAAAGGTTGGTGGCGATACTCTTGCTTATCTGCAAATGGATTTATTGACGGGTAAAAATAAACGACAAGCTATAGCTGAGGCTTATAAATGCAATTAAAATAATCAATGTGGTGGTCCCAAAGGGCGCTTGGAGGCCATTCTCTGTTGATAAAGCCCCCAATCCGTGTTACACTGGTGTAACTCATGAATGAGGTTATTATTTATGTCAACGGCTAAGAAGAGAGTAAATTTAACTATTGATGACGATCTATATGATGATTTTGAGGCCTTAAAGGAACTTCGACATGAATCATCCTTGGCCAGTGTCATTCTTGATTTGGCCCGTGAGGCCCTAGAAATCAATGAAGATCTTTACTTCTCCAAAATGGCAGAAGGAAGAATGAAAGAGAAGCGTTACCCTCATGATGTCGTTTGGGTCAAGAAAAAATGAGCGCCTCTCCTGCCCAATGGACTATCCTATACACTAAATCTGCCCGCACTGAGATCGACAACCTCGACAGTTCCATCAAGAAAATCATAAAAAAAACCATTGAGGATAAGCTTATGACTGACCCACTTAAGTTTGGATTGCCTCTGAGGAGGAATCTTTCTGGGCTATTCAAACTACGGGTGGGCGATTACCGGATTATTTATAAAATAGAAAAGCGTGAGGTCATTGTATTGGTCATCAGTCTCGGCCATCGCAAAGATGTTTATAAATAAGGAGAATGGCAGCCCACACTCATAAAGACGATGAGATTATCTTTGTAGGCATTGATTCCGTTGCTAAAATATTCTCCAAGTCTCGGATCGAACTTCTCATGGCCATTATCAAAAACTCGCCCCATTCCATCTATAAGTTGGCCAAAATTACTAATCGCGATTTCAAGAATGTTCGCAATGATGTGAAGCTCTTGTGCGACATTGGTCTTATTGAGCTTAAAGAATCAGGCAATGCGCGCCATGGGCTGATCCCTGTGCCACTTTTCTCGGGGATTGAGCTGGATTGGGCGGCGTAGAAAGCCTCTATTTGTTGAAAGATAAAGTGGTGGTCCCAAAGGGCACGGGCCACTACTTTCGCTCGCCTCCAGCTCGCTCAATGCGCGGCCCCCCCTCAAAGTCCTCTCGGTCGCCTCACGCTCCCTCGGCCTGCTTAGGCAGGCCCGGACTTTTCGCTTCGATTCCCTTTGGGAAGTTTGTTTTGATATTTTGAAGATGAAATGGTGGTCCCAAAGGGAATCGAACCCCTAATTGGGCTTTAGGAAAGCCCCGTTATATCCTTTTTAACTATGGGACCAGTGCCAACCTTTTATCATACGAAAATAGTTTCTGGCCACCTTAACCCGCCAACTCCTCGAATGGTTTGGCAAGAATGTCGTTGGCCCGTACAATAGTAGAGTGGAAGCACATAAATCACCGGGTTTGCCGGCCATTATCTCACGCCCGTGGGGATTCCTGAGTCCTTGGGGGCGGGCCTTCAATTTATTTCTCACAAGAGGTGGGAATACTCTCGCCGCTTCAATTTCCTTCTATACTCTCCTCTCGGTTATTCCTTTTCTCTTGCTACTGGTTCGCATGGTGGGCATGTGGATAAAAGACCTGGCGGTCTTTAGGTATCATTTATTTAATTTAGGGAAAAAGTTGTTTCCGCAAATGGCCCCTGATTTGCTCAACTATGCCGAGAAGCTCGTCTCGGCACACCTTTTCGCAAGCGGAAAGTGGACGGCATTCAACCTCGCCATCTTGGCCTTCTCGGCCGTAAGCATGTTCAACGCAATTTGGAATGGGGTGCATTGGATTACACAACACGGCCACAAAAATACCCTCATCCAGTACATTAAAGGTTTGGCCCTCATTTTACTGTCCATCGCGCTGATGGTCTCAACCCTCACCCTGCCCCTTATTATCCAATCCATGATGAATCTTTTTGCCAATAATATTTTGGTTGAGAATATTGTCCAATCTATCCCCTCCTTGAATAAGTTTCATGAATGGGTAAAGACATACCAAATGGGACGTTATTTCTTTTTTAAATCGCGCTTATTTTCCACCTCTATCATCCTTTTTTATTTCACCTTTCTTTATCGCTGGTTCTTTCCCTTCAAAATTAATATTAAGTATGCCTTTAGCGCCGCCTGTACTTTCGTCCTGCTCATGATCTGCGGTCGCGAATTATTTTGGGTTTATCTAAAATTCGG
Organism: Bdellovibrionales bacterium GWA2_49_15; assembly: GCA_001769855.1. Classification (GTDB taxonomy): domain Bacteria; phylum Bdellovibrionota; class Bacteriovoracia; order Bacteriovoracales; family Bacteriovoracaceae; genus GWA2-49-15. The sequence continues at coordinate 7,337 of MEPP01000025.1, forward strand.
CAAGTCAGGATTGGTGGCCAATTACGGAAGTCATTACACCCTGGTTCTGGGAATCATGTGGATCTTTTTCCTGGCCTCATTTTTTATTTATGGCATCTGCCTCATGCAGGCCTTTTTGGAAAAGAGTCTCCAGCTCACGATACCTGTCACAGATGAATATATACCCGAACCAATTTCAGAACCCCCACCGATTCCAACGAAGGAAGGCCCCAATGATACGAATGTTGATTAACGCCTACTGTGTTTTACTTGTGGTCGATGCGATCGTTGCCTATGTCCCGGCCTGGAAGAACATGCCTTGGCGGCATTATCTTAAAACTGCAAGTGACTGGGGTCTAAAACCTATCCGCCAACACCTGAGACCGTGGGCGGCCACAGAGACTTTGCAAATTGACCTTTCACCTCTGGCCTTTTTCGCCCTCACGCGAATCGTTTTCTGGCTCTGGTAATTCCTTGAGTCTTTTCTGCTTTGCCCCTAGAATAGAATAAAGGGGTGAATATTTCATGGAATGGAATGAATTTGTTATAAATTTCGATCAGATGTCGGCTGAAACACTTTCACTGGCGCAGAACCTCCAAAGTGCAAATATTCAATCTCCCCTTGAAGAATTTAAAGCATTACCTCTTGAGGCAGAATGCCATGTCGGTGAGCAGGTTGAAGGCAGCGGACTCCTCTACCACATCGACTTTCAGGGCCAAACTTTTTCCATTCGTGGAATCGCCGTCCATGATTTAAAGGTGAGCTACGCTCAGGCCCTCCAAGGCTCCCAGGAAATTCTGGCACCTTTGCGAATGCAACAAGATTTCCAGAGTGTTGAAATAAAGACTTTCAGAACCCCGACCCACGCCACCGCCGAAATTTTGGCCGATCAGCTTTTTAATCGCCGTTTTCCTCTGCATGAAGACTCCTACTTCAATGTTTCTGATCCTGGCCCAGGTCTTTGGCTGGTTGACCGAGGTCTGCCCGAGTTTTGTCTTCATTTTAAACGCGTTTTTCATCAGGACCTGGCAACGCATTCCTTGGGACCCATCATTGATCCCCAGGTGGCCGCTCGACGTTTTCTCGAATTGCCGGAAACCTTGGCAATATGGCCAAAGGAGCTGGTATTAAAAATAGATGAAAAAGCACTCATTTTGCAGTCTGCATGTGGGGATAGCTGTATTCAATCTATCCTGGAAAAACTGCGCGAGATCTTTTGCCATGCCCGCATGACCTGGAAGCGAAGTGATTTTAAAAATACGGCAGCCGGCCAGACTTCTTACTTTTTCTTTTTGGAAATGGCCTTCACCCGCGGACTTTGGATGGATATCGAGGAAGAACTCAATCATCTCGCGACTGCAAAGCGATAGGGGGAGCGTTGGAAGCACATCAACAATCATACCCTCGCCCCACACTTCCCATTCGCAAAGCGAGCACCACTGAATCATCAATTAGAACATCTGTGGCCAGGCCCGACGAATATTCATTTGTCGAACCCCCTTCGCAAAAAAAAATTGCCAGTAAAACTCTACCCGTACGCTATAAAACTGAAGGCCGCAGCAAAAAGGGAATTAAAAATTTCTTTGCCAAGAGTGCCCGCTGGCTCAAAATTGGCCTGGTGCTTTTTATCATGGCCCGCCTCTTCTTTTCTCAAGGCGGTGTGATGGAATATATTGAGCGGACCAAGAAGGTCGATGAGTTGACTCTCTACCAACAATCTTTAAAAGACGATAATCATGCGCTAGAGAGAGAAATCAAGCAAATCGAAACCGATGTTAATCTGCAAAAACAACTCATGCGCGAACATCTAGGGCTTATTGGCCCTGACGAATATATGATTCTATTTCGCTCTGAGACGGCGCCTTCGGCCAAGTGAGTTTGTGCCCTATCTGTAACTCCTGCGCCACCGAAGACCCACTTTTCAACTCCAAAACATGAAAGGCCTCTATACTCGGCGTGGTGGCGATCTCAGGCGGAACCTGCCGTCCGGGGTGGGCCTTGAGATTGCGGACAATATCAGTCACCACTAACTGCTCATTGAGAAAAAATAGGTCCAGATCAAAGTAAGTATCAGGCATCCAAAATCTTCTTGCGCCATTGGTAAAATAGTAAAAAAGCATGCCCTGATCGTCCTTAAGTTGCTCGGGTTTGAGATTAGAAAGTCCTTGAACTTGCTCACTATTCCTCAGTGCCAGGAAAATTTCCATGCTTTTTCCTGACGGTGTGAGCATGGTGGTCTGTTGCAGCTGTGCCAGGTGCGTTGCACTCTCGACAGTTTTTTGCCCAGAATGACAGCTCACCAGCAAGATACTGAGAAAAGGCAAAAAAAGAAGGAATTTCGTCTTATTTTGCGTTATAACTTTCTGCATAGGATGCAACTTTAAAGGAAAACAGGGGTTCGTGTAAATGGGAAATCAATTGAAAGGTCTGATGCGATCGCACCATTGTGGAGAATTGCGCAAAAATCACGTGGGCCAGCAGGTTGTCCTGTGTGGATGGGTTAACCGATATCGCAATTTAGGCGGCCTTCACTTTATTGATGTCCGCGATAAATATGGTCTGACTCAGTTGAGCTTTGATGAATATTTTAGCCACGGAAAATCGCCCGACGAGTTGAAAGAATATTCCCTGGAATCTGTTCTGATGGCCAAGGGCCTGGTGCGCGAGCGACCGGCTTCTGCAGTTAACTCGACCATGGACACAGGTGAAGTTGAGGTGTCCGTAACGGAGATTAAAATACTTTCAAAGTCAGACAAGGATACGATCCCCTTTCTACCCAGCAGTCAGATCGAGGCCACAGAAGATTTGCGATTAAAATATCGTTACCTCGATATTCGCGCCAAGCGCTTGCAGGACATGCTAGCGCTACGCTCGAACCTGGCGCAGAAAACCCGCACCGCCTTACTTGAGGAAGGTTTTGTGGAAGTCGAAACTCCTATTCTTTACAAAAGTACGCCTGAAGGTGCCCGCGATTATGTCGTCCCCAGTCGCGTTCATCCCGGCCATGTCTATGCCCTCCCCCAATCTCCTCAAACTTTAAAACAACTTCTCATGATCGGTGGCACGGATAAATATTTTCAACTTTGCCGCTGTTTTCGCGACGAAGATTTGCGCGCTGACCGGCAACCGGAGTTTACCCAGATCGATATTGAGGTGAGCTTTGCCACACAGGAATATATCAAAAATCTCGCTGAAAAAATGGTTCGCCGTCTTTTCAATATGCCGGACGACTTCTCTGTGCCAAGTATCACCTTCGACGAGGCCATTCGCTTATACGGCTGTGACAAGCCCGACGTGCGCTTTGATCTCAAGCACATGGATGTCACAGCTTTATTCGCCACCTCGTCCTTTGAAACCTTCGCCAACATCGCCAAACAAAAAGGCCTGGTCAAGGCCATCTTTTTATCCACCACGGTGGGTGCTTTAACCCGCAAAGATTTAGATGAGCTAACCGAGGTAGTAAAACCATACGGCGGTAAAGGTGTGGCCAACTTCAAGGTGGAAAACTCCCAATTCACCGGTGGTATCTCGAAATTTGTGACACCTGACTTCCATCAAAAACTTGAACAGCTCTCTTCCGAAAAGGGCAATGGTGTGTGGTTATTCTGCGCGGACGCCAACCCTGACAAGGCCCACGCTTGCATGGATGCCGTCCGCCGCCACCTGGGAACGAAATTTAAAATGCACCGACCTGGATTTGCCTTTTTGTGGGTGTATGATTTCCCACTTTTGGAATGGAGTGCAGAGGACAATCGCTTTGCCGCCCGCCACCATCCGTTTACGAGTCCGAAAAGCACCAGAATGGATGATTTCTTTTCCAATGACAAAGAGGTGTTAAAGGCATTGCCCGCAGAAGCTTATGACTTAGTCTGCAACGGCTATGAAATCGGCGGAGGCTCCATTCGAATTCACAGTAACGAAGTTCAATCGCGCATGTTCGAGGTCTTGGGCATGACGGAAGAGGAGACTCGCTATCAATTCGGTTTTTTCATCGATGCCTTGAAATTCGGCACTCCTCCCCATGGCGGGATGGCCTTTGGCTTTGATCGCATCGTCATGCAAATTGCAGGGACCGATTCAATTAGGGATGTTATCGCCTTTCCGAAAACCACTTCGGCATCGGACCTCATGGCGGGCGCACCTTCAAGGCCAAGTGCCGCCCAGACTCGCGAGCTTCATTTTAACTGGATTGAAAAAAACAAGACCTAGTGATCCGACTCCCCATTGGGATGAACATGTCCGTGGGCGAGCTCGGTTAGATTGGCATCGCGCACACTCACGACCTCAATTTCAAAATTTAAAATCTGCCCGGCCATGGGATGATTGGCGTCGAGGGTCACATGAGTTTCATCTAACTCCACCACCCGCGCCAGATATTGTCCTTGCTCGTTGTTCACTTCAAAAACCAAGCCAAGTTCCAAATTCTCATTTTCATCAAAGTTCGACCTGGGCACTTTACCAATGAGTTCTGGTTGAATAGCGCCATAGCCACCATCTTCCGGAGTAATCGTTATCTTAAATTTATCTCCAATTGATTTTCCTTCAAGGACGCGCTCCAGGCCTGGAATGATATTTCCAATTCCCTGAATAAAGCTTAAAGGCCCATCCGTTTCACTCTGATCCACAACTTCGCCTGCCATGTCTCTTAAAACGTAGTGCATGGAAACGACTTTATTTTTTTCAATTTTCATAAAAGCCCTTATGTTAAATTACGGTGAAACTAAGATAAGTCTATCGTGCTCATGGGCCTCGATTTTTTCCCAATTAAACCACTGCTTTCGATATTCCCCGTGCGTGTACAGGAGCGCCTGATCTCGATAGTGTGGAGAGAGGAGATGGCCCGATTCTCCCGTGGGCAGCACCCCCCAGGACTCGCCCGTATCTGCCAGATCAATAAGACGCCGCGTGGCCGGGCCAACATTGGGTGCAAAGGTGTCCTCATGGCGCGGGTAAGCGACCGCGTTCACCTCATGCGTCCCGCCGGAAGTCATATACGGCCCGACATTAAAAAGATAATTGAGTGGCTTCACTCTGCCCAAGAAATGTTGAAATTCGACTGCGTGTAAACGCCCCCACCACCAATTTTCAATCTGGTCACCGAACTGCTCATCCAAGGAGGCAATCGCCAAAGAGTAGGCGCGATAAATAATGTCTTCCCTGGTTTCCTTAATCTCTGGAGTCCGCACATCATCCCACCAGGAGGAATCGGCTGCCGCGAGAAGCCATTTATAAAAATGGCGATAATCCGCAAGTCGGGCGAACCGCAAAAAGTCGCTCTCACCTAGCTCATCAATGATGGCCTCCCGTCCAATATACTTCATCCATGAGTGATAGATACTGGCGCCTACAGAATCTATTTTTGAGTGGCCATTCCAACCGCTAATAAAGGGCAAGGCCTTATTTTCCAGTTTTTTGCGAATCTCATAACGAGGATGCACCAGCATCTGTTGCTTCAACTTCTGGTAGTTATTTCCTTTGAATGGTGAGGATTTCTGCGAACCCTGTTGAACTGCGGCCAGCATAATGGGAAGAAATTTTGGCACCTGGAACTGCTGGGAGTCGGTTTGCACCAGCTTTAATTCTTCCAAAGACCATTTCTCTTTTTTGGCCAAAAGCTCCGAGATGCGTTCGTAACGATCCGACGGTTGCCAATACCCATCGAGAAAGGCGAAGGCAGGCAGTTGTGGCCGGTAGTTGGCCGAAACGATGACTCCCGAAGCAGGGTCAACCTCGTGGGGATTTTCGTCAATGCTCAGATATCCCAGATATTCATGCTTGCCGGAATCTCCCTCTAAAACGGCGTCACTCTCAACTCCCGGTGGCAGCTTCGGTATCTTACCCATGACCCACCAGGCGATGTGACCATCTTTATCCGCCCAGCTAATATTGAGACCAGGTGAGGCGGCCAGGCCTACAGCATCTTTAAATTCAGCAACGCTCGTCGCGCGCATCAGCTTATAAAATGCCAATGAAACATGGTTCTCGGGATGATAATAGGACCATTTAACGGCATAATAATTTTTATCAGTGCCGGCGGTTTTATTGGAAAATGCCTCGCCCTTTGTACTTTGGTCTTCCGGCAAAAGCATCGGCCCGTGGGGAGAAATTTTAATTCCAATCTTGACATCAAGACTACCTTTCACCTTAATAATTTCTTCCTCACGTCCCAAGCCAGTCCATTTTTGCTCAAACCAAATGGAGTTTTCATCGTAAGGATTAATTTTTTCTTTGTAGATATCCAAATCGTCGGACTCGGACATGGTGATGGCCCAAGCTTTTGTAGCATCGTGGCCGAGCACCGGAAACGGGACCAGCGGCAGAAAATGTCCATACAGCTCAAGCGTGGGAGCGTGCAAAGAGGCCTCATAAAAAACTGATGGATTCATGTACGCGATATGGGGATCGTTGGCCAAAAGAGCATGATCACTTTTACTTCGCTTCGGTGACATGACCCAAGAATTACTTCCCTGGAACAGTCCAAAATCCCGCTCCAACTGGGCCACAGATTCTCCCACCCATCGGTATGTGGTCGAGGTTGATTTGGGAGGTTCAACCGGCGTAACTTTTGTTTTGCTGCGAAGGACATCTGGAGCAGGTGTCTTTTCGACTGGAGTGGCGTCATAACGTGTGCCCAAGCGAAGCTCCGCCAATCTTTCCGCCGGAATTTTATTTTTCAGTTCGTGAAAGAGAATATCCCCCACCAATCCTTCGGCGAAACTCAAGGCCATATAACCGGAGACCGCCATCGATTCTGCCATGGTGAAAGACCCGGGTTCATACCCTAAAATTAAAAATTCCGGCGGCAACGGCTGGGTCTTCATGAAATGATGAACACCCGCCAGATATGACTCAAAATTTTCAAGCATGACTGGGTCAATTTTTGAAAGATTACTTTTCAGATAATCATCCATGGCCCTTTTGATTCGCAAGTTCCTCAGGAGGACGTCAATCTTCAGAGTCTTTTTGCCAAAGATTTCACTCAATCGCCCTGAAGCTATTCGCCTCATGATATCCATTTGAAACAATCGATCCGAGGCCATACTAAAGCCGAGGGCAAAGAAAAGGTCCTTCTCCAATTTTGCCTTGATGTGTGGAATTCCAAATTCGTCGCGGATTACGGTTACATTATTTTTCAAACCTTCTATCTTCAATCTTCCAGAGGTGATGGGAAGAGAGCGATACATGAAAAAAAATGCGACACTTAAAAGCAAAACGAGGAGCAGCCCCGCAATCAACCACTTTCGATATTTTTTAATTTGATCTGCCAATACTTCAGGCATGGCTGAGGCCGTCGAACAAGCTCTTTAAGAGGGCCTTTTGAAGAGGATTATACTGATAAATTTTGGCCATAATGAGAACCGGACTTTGCATGATGCTGGCGGAACTTACCCAGTCACCCTTGCCGGCTTGATAATTAATATTGGAGAAGTTAGGGCCCATTTCGGCTTCGTAGTGAGACCACAACGCCAGATCAACTTCTGCCGCAGCGGTTGAATTTGGCAGGACCTCTCCTTCGACTTTAATCTTCACTAATTTTTCATTGCTCTCTGAAATTCCATTGTAGAGCATGATCAAGGTACGGGCCCCTAAATTTGCGCGCAGAAGATACCAAAGCTCTTCAAAAAATGTATTGCGATCATTGGGCCAAAGCCCTTTGAGGCGCGTGATAATCGGAAAGAGATTTTCCAATAAATTTAGGTTGGCACTGGTGACCCACTGACTATTAATTTTTCGTACCACTTTTTGCGCATCCAAGGCCCCAAGCTGCTCAAAATTTTCCAGCGACAGCCCGGTTTCTTCTTGCGTGCGAACGGGATAGTGTCTTCCCAAATCTGGAATCACACCCTGAAGATCGGCCAGATTCTGAAAGTCATGGGCCAATAAGGCCTGCAAGGGAATGTGCCGTAAATCTTCTTCGGTAATCACACGATCGCCAATTGTTTCGCCCTTAAATTGTCGCAACACAATTTGTTGATTATTCTTGATAAAAGCCAGGTCAAACTCAGGCCCAACAGCTTGATTTTGTTCCATTTATGATACATCCTTGACGATAGTGACGTGTTAGCATGATTCTAGGTGAAACTAATGCAGTTTGACAATGAAACTCTAATCCTGGGAGTGAATGATGCCTTGTTTAGAAATGAGTATCCCAAAACTTGATCGTACAACTAAGGAGCAGCTTGCGTCTCTGATTACAGAGGCCTTTGCCACGTCCACTCCTTTTCCCGCCGAAATCTTTGAGATCCGTTTTTTCGAATGTCCTCCCGGCGAGGCGGCCATCGGAGGCAAGCTGGTGGATGAACGTCATCCGTACATTCATTTTTTACTCTACTGTCCGCGACTGAAAAGAAGTGCCAAACAAAAGCTGGTGGCCTCCCTAACCGAGGCCTTCACAACCGCAACGGGCCGGCCTGATTGGAAACCGATCATTCATATTTCTGAACACCCTTACGACAATGTGGGCATTGAGGGAAAATTACTTTCAGACGCCTATGAGGAATGTGCTAAACGATCTTTCTATTACGAGTTGCCTAAAGAATAAAAACAAGCTGATGGTCGGAGCGACTGGATTCGAACCAGCGACCCTCTGGTCCCAAACCAGATGCGCTACCAGGCTGCGCTACGCTCCGATAATTTAATCAATGGACGTTTATAAAAGAAAAATTAAGGCCTGGCAATAAAACTCGTCAAAAAACTACGCGCTCTTCCGGCCGCGCGGGCCCGGTGAGAGTTGGCCATTTTATATTCCACATCTTGCGCCAGGGATCGAGCACCCAGCGGGCCGTCTTTTAAGTCATTTGGGTAAAAAACAGGGTCGTAACCAAATCCTTGATCCCCAATAATTTGCTTACCTATAAAGCCATTGAGCCGGCCCTCAAAGAAAAAAATCTCGCAGGGGGAAACAATGAAACACAACACACACATAAAATAGGCATTCCGATTAATCTCATGCTCCAGACGTTTTACCAGAAGCTCGCAACGCTGCAGAGGCGTAAGCGTCTCGCCTCCGAAACGAGCGGTCATGACACCTAACTCATCTGGCAAGGCATCGACAAAAAGCCCCGAATCATCGGCCACGGTTGGTCGCTTATATTTTTGAAAGTAGGCCTGGGCCTTTATCTCGGCATTTCCATAAAGGTTATTGGCAGTTTCCGCCACGGAAATGCTCTCGGGAGCAGAGATAATGTTAAAGCTAGACCCCTTAAATAAAAGTCCCAGTTCTTCTGCCTTATGGGCATTACCGCTGGCAAAAATAAATTCCATAGCTCACGACCGAATGACGGCGTCCTGTTTTTCAAAGATGGCTTCAATACTCTTGCGCGCAATGCGCAACATGACAGCAAGTTGCTCCTCGGAGAAGGGATTTTTTTCAGCGGTACCCTGAATCTCAACAAAATGCCCTTGGCGGGTCATAACAATGTTCATGTCCGTTTCACAGGCCGAATCTTCCTCATAATTGAGGTCCGCAATGATCTGCCCCTCGCTATTCACACCGACGCTGATGGCACCAATTTGAGCAATAAGCGGCGAAGCCTTGATCAATCCCTGGTCCATTAATTTTTTAATAGCGAGACTGACCGCCACATAGGCCCCGGAAATAGAAGTTGTCCGCGTACCTCCATCGGCCACCATAACATCGCAATCGATCATGAGAGTGCGCTCGCCCAACTTGGTCAGATCAAGACAGGCGCGCAAACTTCGACCAATTAAACGCTGAATTTCTTGGGTTCGCCCGCCCACTTTGCTTCTCTCTCTTTGGGAACGGGTATGTGTGGACGATGGCAACATACTATACTCGGCGGTAAGCCAACCCTTTCCCTTGCCTTTTAAAAAAGGCGGCACTGATTCTTCGATCACCGCCGTAACATGTACCTGAGTATTACCAAATGACGCCAGGACACTTCCCGTCGCGTAGGGATTGATATTGGGAATAAATTTAATGTCCCTGGGAGTGTCGCGTAATACTTTGACCATGCATGCTCCTTCAGTGTAATCAGTTGAAGACACAACCTTATCACAAAGGCGGCCTTCTCTGCGACACATAAAATTAAACGCATGCTCCTCCACACAAACCTATTTAAAAGATTTAACTGCCCAGATGTCGCCCTTTGAAACGACTCTAGTTTCAACCCAGAATCAAGATCAGGGTCTTGGTCGTCGAGGCAATGCGTGGCTTAAATGTCACAATGCGCTTGCCTTCAGTGTCTTATTTCCATTTCATCTCTCACCAACATTGGCCTCTCTTAAGTTGGGCAATGACGTGTGCCAATTTTTGAAAATGAAATATGAGATAACGGTGAACCTAAAATGGCCCAATGATATTTTCTTAAATGGTAAAAAGATTGGCGGAATCATCGCCCAGCTCATTCAAACCTCGGATCGTCAGCAGTGGATTTTGGCCGGCGTCGGTCTTAACCTTGGTCGTCCTTCACCCGGTGAAATGGAAGAACTTGCTCAATATCAAGCCGGTTTTCTTTCTGAATCAATCGTATTGAATAATGATGATGATCACAAGATCGCCCTCGAATTGGCAGAGTTGATCACCCAAGATTCTGATGCAACAGAGGCTTCGATTTTGGCCGGATGGAAAAATAATTGTTTTCATATCGGTCGTCAGGTCATCATTTTAGAAAATGATCAAGTTATCTGTGAAGGCACCTTCGTCAGCGTGGGAAGCGAGGGGCAGGCCATTATCAAGACCATTGATCGAAGTCAGGAAGTATGGTCGGGAACTCTTCGAGTAAGGCCTATTTGCTAAGGCTGAGTCTGGGCTTCAATTTTCTTGATTTCTTCGCGAATCAAATTTTCCGCTAAATCAGGAATCACTTCCCAAGCGATGCGCTCCACAGAATTCTTGCAATAGTCTTTCAGCTTGGCTTCTAAAAGAGGAGTCAGCTTGGCCATGATTTTCTGAACGATGGCGTCTTCATTAATGCTTGGGGCGGTCTGAACCGGGGGCTGAGCGAAGGACTCAACATGATCTGTGCGAAATTCCCAATTATCTTCAACTTTAATTCCGGCATTTTCTTTAGAAGGACTTTGCGTCTTAGTTTCTTTTTTTACGGAAGTCGATACTGTATCTGTCGCCCAAAACTTATCCGGGTCCTCGTCGGTTTGAAATTGTGCCAACAATTTTTCATTCAATCCTTGAGGCAATTCAAAGGCCGGATCGGTGACATCTGAATCCTCATCGGAGGCCGGGGACAATTGATCGAGTGGAATAAGCTTACTCTTCGGCTTTTCCAAATTTTCAGTGCTAAAACTTGGATATTCTAAGTCTGCCGCACCAGGGAGCTTAAAGTCATCTTCGCTTTTCTCCTCAGTCTTCGACTCTGTTCGAGGTCGAGTGATGTTTAAAACTTGGGCCGAATCCGAACTTTCTGGTCCCGCAGTTAAAAAATCTTCGATATGAAAAACATCAGTGCTATTTTGTGATGACTTGTTCACGTTAACCACTTCAAACTCGTCATCTCCCGGGTCCAGCGTTTGAAAAACCGGTCTTCTCTCAGGAAGCTTTGGAGGTACAAAAGAAGTTTCCTCCGCTTGTCCGATCACCTCAGGAATTCCGATACCCCATCCGGAAAGATCCTCGTGTAATTTATTTTTTGGCGAGGCACTCGCATCTGAAACCGAAGTCAGATCATCATCAAGCTGCGAAAGATCGATTTCTCGCACTCCCGATGTTTCATGGGAAGCATTCATCACCCAGTTAGCATCATCATTTTTCTCAGAGAGCTGGCTCGTGGCTTCTTTTAAATCAATTTCCGTTCTGGAATCGAGATCATCAACACTATCCAACTCGAAGGCAGAAGAACTGGTTGTCGCGCTCGTTGACTTAGACAATAAGTTCTGACACTTAGAAATAAACTTTTCAGATTCAAAAGGTTTCGTAATATAATCTTCGATCTGCGCATCCTGAAGGTTCGCTTCATCAATACTGTCAAAGGTTCCAACCAGGGTGAGTATAGGGCCCTTATATCCGCCTTTTCGAATCTCGCGTGCCAGATCATAGCCTGATTTTTTATCCACCAGTCCAAAATCAAGCAGAATCAGGTCAAATTTATCCGTTTTCAAAAGCGTATTTAATTCGCTCTCACTCTTGGCCTGCACCAACTGATAGGGGAGCGATGAAAGCGTGATACTTACCACTTTTTGAATGGTCAAACTGTCGTCAGCAACTAAAATTCTGGCCATGGCCAATTCCCTGAAAAATATTGTGGCAACCCATCATTATGATTCTAAACTATTTTGGTAAATGTCTCAAAGAAAACGGACCTAATAATGAAGAAAAAGGGCAGTTTGGTTGTCCATATTACCGCGCTGGCAGGAGGTCTTGAAAAGAGCATTGATTTTATCGGCCGATGTCTGGTCTGGGTCACTGATAATATGCCGCAGTTCTCTATAAGCAAGTCTTGAGTACACACCGTCCGTCATCAGGACAATCTGATCACCTTCTTGCACTTTTATCTCGCGACAATTGAGGTGCAATTCTTGGAATAGGCCGATACCGCTCAGAGGGGAGGTCGAATATTGACCGGTGAAGCGATCATCCGACACAAACTGTAAGGAATCCGGTGCTAAAACAATATCGAGGGTCCCCTTCCTGGATAGCAAGGCAAAAATATTTCCGGCACTTACAAAAGTTAATAAATTCTCGCTCTGTGAAACGCCGATCACCGAAGCACCTCCTCGGTTCGACATATCCTTTGTTTTATTTTCCTTCAACATACTGTCATGGGCGTAATGAAAGGCATTGATCAGGGCATTTCCCTCCAATAGATATTTGATACTGAAATAGAAAGGCATCGTGGCATCGGGATCTTTTGAGGCACGGAGATAAAAATTCTTGATCTGATCACGAATTTTTTGAATGCAAACATCACCGATTCCGGCCCCTCCAAAACCGTCCATGACTATCGCAAGTCGGTTTGCATAGTCGACGAGCACGCCGTCTTCATTAACCTGTAGATAAGGCCCCTGATGTGATTTTGCCGAATAACTTTTTAGACGAATCATACTTAATCCAAATAATCTTTAAGTTTTTCAGTAGCTTTTTTATAATAGTCACTATCGCTTGGTGAAACTTGTTGCACTTCTTGCAATTTTTCTTTGGCATCATCAAACAAACTCAAACTTTCCGAAATAATGGCTTCGCGATAGATTTTTTTCGAGCGGTTATTCAGCATTTCGCGAATGAGATTCATTTCATTCATGGCCTCTTCGTTGGCAGGATCATACTGTAAAATCTGGTTATAATTCTCATAGGCACCCTTTAAATCCTGCCCTTCTTTGAGGGAGCGTGCCTTGCCGAGCAGAGGGTCGACTAGAAGCTTCAGATTCTCCTTAGACTCCTCCATCATTTTGGTACCTTCTTGAACCAAGTCCTCATCCATATCTTTTAGCTTCAGAAATTCTTCCAGCTTTATGATGGCCCGATACCAATCCTTTTTCAAAAAATAACCTTTGGACGGAGCAAGAGCGGCGACTTTACGATTTCTTTCGGCTTCCTTCTGGGCCTGTTCCACCTTAATGCGTTCTTGCTCTTTCTTCCAAGCATCCAATTCCATTTTAAGTTGAGGAACATCAAAATTTTCGGGATCCATTTCGGCAATTTTTCCAAAAAGTGCTTCGGCGACAGAAACGTTTCTTTCTTTAGTGGCTTCCTTGGCCTTTTCCACCAATTCCTTCACCTTTTTTACGCGCTCTGCCCTTTCCAACTCGGCTTGCCTCTTCCTCTCCAATTCTTCAATTTTCCGCAACCCTTCGGAAGCCAATTCTATAAGCTCCTTGGTGCTCTGATAATCAGGGTCAACTCTTTTGACCTTCTCTAACTCAATGATGGCATCGGCATATTTACCCGTATTAAAGAGCTCTTGTCCTAAGGCATATGTGGCGGATAAAAACTGCTCTTCTTCGGGAGATCTTTTCTTCTTCGGGATGGCGGCTGTTTTATCTCCAGACCCAAGCCCACTCCCGGCCGCAGCTTTCTTGGCCTTGTTTTTCGCGGCGTCGTCCTGCTGACCTCCATCATCCAGCATCAGCATTGCCCCCATGAGGACAACGACTCCAATAATCAATTTTTTGCGCTTCTGAGGATCTTTTAAAATCCTCTTTATAAAAGATTTTTCTACAGGGGCATTTTTTCCGGCCAGCAGAGAATCCACTGACTGATCAACGACCTCCTCGACAACCTCTTCAATTTCGATGACCTGATTTTCTTCGACGGGCATGAGACGTTTTTCTTCCTTACTCATGAAGTCGGAAGAAATTTTTACCGTAAAAGTCGTTGAACCGATGATAAATTCATCATTGTTCGACAGATCAACTTTATTGATACGTCCACCGTTTAAGATTGTGCCATTGCCAGACTGTAAATCTTCCAAGACCAACCCAATTTTGGTCTTTTTTATAACGGCATGGACTGAAGAGACCTCAGGATCATTCAAAATGATCTGACATTTATTCGTATCGCGACCGATAAATGTTTCTTTGCCATCAACCACATAGCGATCATAAGGTGCATGTTCGCCAAAAAGCTCCAGCTCGACTTTGGCAAAACTTTGCATGACCTTGGTGCCGTCGGCTTCCTCGACCTCCTGCACAGGAAATGACCCATCGGCCGGTAGTGCATCTGTTGTTGCCTGAAAGTCAGTCGGAGCCGCTTCACCTTGCGCACCTTCATCAAAGGCCTGCCCTAAATTGACATCTCCAATTCCCTCAGCGGCATGGTCACTTCCCGCTTCTTTGCTCACCTCAAGATCATCAGCGGTCGCAGTCGCCGTAGCCGTAGCGGTGGCCGTGGATGTTTGGGTTGAATCTGGGTGATCACTGGAAGTTTTTTCATCCGGGTTTGTTGCTACACCTGTAGCTTCCGTCGGAGCAGACCCTTTTTGTTGATCTTCAAATTTATGGGCACGATCAAGTGCTCCACTCTTTGCCTCCGCTTCATCTTTCTTGTTGTACTCAGGGATCGTGAAAGACAGAATGTACTGGCCAACGGTAATCAGATCACCATTTTTTAACTTGGCCTCACTAACATCACTGCCGTTTAAGCGAAGCTCGTTATACGGTGAATTCTTTTTAATAAACCATTCTGCGTTTTTGAAAATAAGCTGGGCATGCTCGCGGGAAATTTGCATGTCATCCAGCAGCACATGACAATGCTGTGCCCGTCCGATAAAGAAGGTCACGCCCTGTCCGGTTGCGGCACCCTCAATTTCTTTTGAGAGATCGAACTTCGCAAGCAGTTCGTTATTCTTCAAAACATTTATATTCACCTTCGATCATCCCCAATTCTTTTTCAACATTTCGCAGCTGCCCCTCAGCACGCTTAAACCTCTCATCATCTTTATATGCTTCAAGCATTCTCATAATTGCACAATAAGTTAGGCCCGCGCTCTGGTATCGAAGAGAGTCATAATCTCGTCTGGCCTTTAGAAACAGGTCCTCAATAGAATTGTCCAAAGATTGCTTGGTTTTATTTAAGTAAAATGATGCCCGACCATTATTCGGGTTTAATACAAGCGCTAAGTTGAACTCTTCAATGGCACGAAAGAAGTTTTTCTCCCGATACTCTCGTTGTCCACGCTGGATAATGGCATCCAATTTCTTTTGTAAATCTTTATCCTCGACCTCTTTTTTCTTCATTAGCTGGGCGGTAAAATTATCCGTAACCTCTTGCATCTTTTTATCCGTATCATCTTTTTTTACCGCCGGACCTTGATCCCCACTGTCAAGCATTATAAAAACTACAAAGATCGCAGCTCCGGCCACCATAAGTAGCTTGCTGGGCTTCTTTTTGGGAGCTGCCTCTTCGACTTTTTCATTCTCATCTTTTGCTTTTTTCCCCAAGGGATTATTTTTTATTTCCTGAATTAAATCTTTGACATCTAAAACATCGAATTTGAATACGGTCTGGCCAATAATAATTTTGTCCCCATTGGTGAGGGTATGCTGAGCTACCTTAAGGTCATTAACGATAATCCCATTCTGTGATCCAAGATCCGTAACAATGAAAGTATCTTTAAAGCGCGTTAGCTCCGCATGTTCTCGCGAAGCCTTTACATCCGCCAGCTGAACATCAGCTTCTTCAGATCTTCCGAGAACAACACGATTTTCTTTTAAGTAATAGGACGTACCCTTATGTTCTCCGGTCATGCACAGCAGTCTATAATGCTTCCCTGGGTTCGGAGGCGGCTTGAATGATTTACTGACGGCAACTGCGGTACTTTGTTTCATCATCTATCTCAACTATTCTTTATGAAAGTAATATAATAGGCCTTCGCAAAATGATCTTTCCCCATAAGAGCATTGGCATATAATTTGTATTCGTGTCCGGTCAAACTGTATGTTCCGTCTTGCCCCACTCCACCGTTGTTCGCACATTTGTCGCAGAGTTCGATGACCGTGGCGGCGAACCCCTGCTCCCGCGCGACATCGAGAAGGCTCATCCCTTCTGCCGCTGATTGCCTGATTCCAGTGAGATCTTCACCTTCCGCATTAATGGCCTTGAGGTTTTTATCATTATCTAGAACCATCGCCGGACCTGCAGATCCGCGAATAAATTCCTTCAGCGAGTTTACATAAGGTGCGGAATCTTCCGATTCCTTAAATTCTTGCTCGCCACCCGTAGTGGTGAGGTCGCGAATTCGCTGGAGAATGGTGTTGAGTGCGCTCTTCAGTGGTTGCAACTCCCCAAAAAGCAATTTTGTTTCGATACCACGCCGCTTTCCACGCAGAGTTTCCTCAACATGAATTCTGATTTCTTCCAGCGGCTTTACGGTCAAATAATACACAATCCCAAAAAAGATTATGGCGATGATACCTGATGTTGTCAGTGCCTCCAGAAAGGCAGCAGAATTTTTAGTGGCCTCGACGGCAAGCGACTTGGGAGTAAAATGAATCGCGATCACCCCTACCGCTTCCGTCTGTCCTGTTTTGGAATTATAGGCCATGATTTTTTGGGCAATGCCGATCTCTCCATCACCTAAGACGCGAATGAAGGCACTGGTATTTTTATTTGTCGTGGCCGCGGCCCACTCTTTGGCCTTAATCGATAATGAATCCGAGGTATATTCATTCAATTTCCCCATCGGGCGCACAATGCGCCCTTCCAAATCGAAAAGCTCATATGATGCCACATCCGCTTCTGTTTCCAAAAAGCCTGAATCGACTCGATCTAAATTTTTCTGCTCCAACCAGCGTGCATTAAGTCGGGCAATTTCCTCCGCAAAATGCTCCCCGCGCTTGGCAGTTTCCTTAAGAAGGATATCGCTACTCTGCTTTAAGACGGGAAAAATCGTCAGTGCAATTGTGGCAAAAACAAAGATGCATAATAGAATTCCCAGCATCACGCGCCACTCATACTCCTCATTAATACCATGAAGAAGCGGCATCAGTTTGTATTTAAATACCCAGATGAATTTCTCATGAATACGAGGGGGAGACGGTGGAATCACGTTCAGATCTTCTGCCTCTCCTTCCTCAATTTTTGAAATAGTTTTTTTGATGATAACTTTCTTTTCTTGAACCAGGACCACTTGGAAAATAATATCGGGTAACGCAAGCTTATCCCCGCCTTTCACCGTCGCTTGCTTGGTTATTTTGCCATTTAAGAATGTGCCGTTTGAGGACCCCAAATCTTTTAAATAGGCGGTATCGCCTGTCACGGTCATACTGAAATGCTTTTTGGAAACACCATCTACGGCGACCTGATGATCACAGGATGGATCTCGTCCAAAAATATTCTCACCTTCTTTAAGAATAAACTCTTTGCCGCGAATTTTTCCCGCAACGGCGACTATCTTATACATGAAAACTCCAACTTATCTCCTATCTTCAGGTCACCAGGAATCATGCCTGCCTTCAGCTCCAGTACTTTCACCGAGCGCCAGACAATCCAAGTCATACGCCAAGGTTTTACATCCCTCTGAATTTTTAGGATCACATTTTTCCCCGAGAGAAAAACCAGATCCAGGTTAAATCTCATAAAAAATGTGTGGATAGAGTTACACGGCTCAATAAGCAAACCATCAATTTCGACAGTCGGTGGCGCAAACATAAGCCCAATCATTCGATCTAACATTCCCTTTGCATGCCGAGTCTTCGATGAAAGTCGAACTGTTTTTTCCTGGCATGTAACTTCAAACAACTCTTCCATTATTGAGGCCCTGAAATAAACTCAACCACCAGCGGACCGGCCACGATCAGCAACACCGCTGGTGTTATAAGAAACAACATTGGAAATAGAATTTTAGTTGCTGCCGTAGCACCTCGCTTTTCAATGTCACTCGATTTCTTCTGCCGAATTTCCACCGCAAGGCTTTTCAAAATTGGTCCAATCGATGCACCCACGGAATCTGCGGCTATGAGAGTTGCGCAGAAGGAAGAAATCTGAATTAAATCAATCCTCCATGACATATTCCGCAAGGCCTCTGCTCGACTAGCTCCAATTTTAATTTCCTTAATCAGAATCTGAAATTCTTCTGTCAGGGCCGACGGTTTCGCCTTTTCTACAACCTTTGTCATAGCAGCAATAAAATCCAAGCCTGCTTCAACTGAAAGTGCCAACATATCAACACAAAATGGCATTGCATTAATAACATCAACCTGCCGTTGAGCTTTTTTTCCATTTATCCATATATTTGGATAGAAAAACCCAATACTTCCCAGAATGGGCATAATACTGAGTGGCCACGTCTCTTCTAGAAACGTTCTGATTCCCATAAACACGACCGGAAATCCTATAATCAAAAATAATTTGAAGCTGTAGAAATCTTCTGCTGAGAGCAAATTGGTTAGGCCTGCGGCAGCCAGAGGACGTTTGTACTTCTCTTTCAGAACTCGTTTGTATTTCATTGAAGATACGACGGGAGAAATATAGCGTTTAAAAAATGGTCGTGAGTACTTTAATATCGCGCCATGCTTTGCAATATCACTTTTACTAACTGTGTCCTCTAACTGCTCACCGGCCTTAAATTGACTTTCATCTTGAAAAACCATTTTTGCAAACAAGAATACTGACAGCCCGATTAAAAGAACAGCTGCATACATCAAGAGATCGCTTCCGGCCTTTTTGTTTTTTAACCTTTCACAAGCAGTTGGTTCTCCACCTTCACAGCCACGCTGGTAATAGATCTGTGCCTTGTCAAACTCATCCTTTTTAATAAGCACGTCACCCAAGCGTAGGCAGCCCAAAATTCTTTCAGGCGAACATGAAGGTATTCCCTTGAGTCCATATTTTTTTTCCATCTCCGGCGTGGTGCAGCCATAGCGTCGAAGCGTTTCCAAGGCCTTTACCTTATCTTTGGCATATGCTGCTTCAGAAAAAAAGAATCCGCACGCCTTGGTTAAAGCTTTTTCTGCCTCGTCGATACTGCCGACCGCCATCAACTGCTCCCCAAGAGTTGTACAGCTCTCGGGAATTGCAGGACGTGATGGTTTCACTCTGAGCCACTCGCCATCCCCGCACAGATTATCCCATGCCAACTTGTCCTTCTCGGGCATTTTATCCATTTTATCTTTGTATGTTTCATCGAGCTCTTTGCATTTTTTTCCAACCTTCTGTATTTTATCTTGCTCTGCTTTTTCATCTGCATAGCATTCGAAAGCATATTTTTTAATCAAGGTCTGCGGTCCGTTTTCATCTTCCTGTGCCAGCACAACATTCTTATGCATGCTGAAAAGTAGAAGAATAAAAATTAAAACATTTCTTTTTGTTTTCATAGGCCTTCTTCACCAGTGCTTTGATCTTAGTTAAATAATATCAAATAATTAAAGGACTTACGCCTGGCGCAAATGAGGCAAAAATGGACTAGGAAAAAGATGACCCTAACTTGATTTTGTCTGAGATTTTTTTTCAGCTATTTGGGCCAAAAACTGCGCCCCTTGGGCGGCGTGGAACGCTTTTGGTATCCCTGGAATATAAATGGGGTTATAAGTAGCAAGATATTCTTTTTTCAACTCATCCACTCTTTTTACTTTCTGAGCAATTTCATCATTTTTCAATTCCTGCTTTTGCTTCGCTTCTCGTATCGCTTCCAAACCCAGCCTGGCAGAGGCGCTTGAACGAAACAGGGCAATGTCTGTTCCTGCCCTGAGTGCCATGACGGTTGCGACTCCGAGCCCATGATGGTCGGTTATGGCCTTCATTTCCATATCATCTGTAATGATCAATTTTTGAAATTTAAGCTCCTTTCGCAAAATTGCGTGGGCATTTTTACTTAAAGAGCATGGCAATTCCTGATCAATTGCATCGACAATCAGATGGCCCATCATTACAAATTCAACGCGTGCCTTAATGGCCTTAACAAACGGGACTAGTTCACTTTTTTTCAAATCTTCAAGACTCGTTTTAACAATTGGTAGGTCATAATGAGAATCTTTAAGCGTGGAACCATGGCCGGGAAAGTGCTTGGCACATGCCATAATCTTAGCCGTTTGCAGACCGCGGATCGCCGCGCTCACATATTTAGAAACAGTTTCAGCATCATGCCCAAAGGAACGATCACCAATGACTTTATTTTCTGGATTTGTCCAAATATCACACACCGGAGAAAAATTTAAATTTACTCCACACGCACTTAGCTCCTGCGCCATAATGTGATGGGCCTCGAAACATAATTTTGGCGAATCAAGCTTGGCCAGCTCAAACATCGAGGGAAAAACGGTAAATTGATTTTTAAATCGCTGTACTCGCCCCCCCTCCTGATCTACTGAAATAAAGAGTGGATATTCTTTTCGCGCCTGTTGAATATTATTGATCAACTCTGCCAACTGAGCGGGTGATTCATAATTATGCGCAAAGAGAACTACCCCACCTATATTCTCTTTTTCTAAAAAGTTTTTATCCTCACTGTTTAGAGTGGTACCCTCAATGCCTGTAATTATGAGCTGGCCAAGTTCACTCATTGGAGTCCTCCTCTGCTTCTTCGTTGCCTTCTTCGAGGTCCGTGAATTGATCATCACGCCCAAAAGATTCTTTTGTTTGCTGCTTAAACTTCTTCTTTGCTTTCTTTGTTGATTTTACCTCTGAACTATCACTCCTCACAATTGTCAAACCTTGAGATATCCAAAATATCTTGGAGAGATTTTCATATTCATCGATATTAAAAAAAATCGATTCTCCACCAAAAACAATAGAGTATTTCCTCTCGCTTTCCTCATTGCGTCCTTCATAGACTACCTGCGCCCGCGAGAATACTTCTGACGGGACATTGGAGTACTGCTCCTGGAAATAAGGATACCCATCCCAGATGATGTGAATATTTAGCTGGCCTGTATTCTTATTGGCCGACAGCTCAAAGAAACGAGTTCTTGCTATACATTCTATCACCTGGGAAAAAAAGCAAAAGACTCCGGTTCCTTTCGGAAAGGGAACTTTGACATTGCCGTTCCATTTCGCCTCGGGTGACGACATATTCACCAACAGACTTTTAGAGGCGTTGTCCAGTTTCATTTCGGTAAAGTATTTTTTACTTTCAAACCATACCGTATATTGAGAAATTTTAGGTTTAAGAACCGGAGTTTTTTCACCATCGCCATCTACCAAAACACCGACATCAGCTATGGCAATACTCTTTTCTAATTCTTTTTCTGCTTTCCCTGGCTGATAAACACGTCTTTTCACGATATGAGTGTTCTTTTTCGGCCCACCGCCACTTTCGCGCTCCAGAATAAATTCGCCCGAAAGATCAGTCATGTGGAAAAGCGTGCGTGTCGATGCCGGGGGCGCAGTTTTACCTCTCAAAGCATTTACAAAGGCGCAACTCTGCAACAGGATTACAAACAGAAATATTTTACAAAGAGATGATATATCTTTGAAAAAGTACTCGCTCTTCCTCGGAAACATAAGGTTCCTTTTCCAATTCAAAAAACCATTTTAAAGGATTTTCGTGAGGATTCATAACGCTTATTCCAACTTTTCGCCGGTGGATCTCTTGCCCGCCGGCCACAAACTCAACATTATATACAATTTGAGCACCTGTAATCTCTAGAGCGCTCTCATTGTATGACAAACAGAGATTATGAAGTGTTTTCCCTGCATCAAACAAACTGTTCTGCTCATCATCGGCAAGGAACGAAAGGCCACTCTGTCCCAGATCAAAAATGGAGTAGCAAAAATTAATTCCGCTGCTTTTCAACGGACTTCCTTTTAAGGAAAACACATTGTCCATTCTTTTGCCTTTCCCATATGAAATTTCTAACTTCTTATAGGGAAAAAGGCGGAGCCGATCTTTTTTTCTGCGCTCTAATTTATAAATTTGGTTATTGAAAATTTCAAAGGTGTAATGCTCGCCCTGTTTACCTACAAAACTTGCTTGGGCGAAAAAATAATGAATTCCATGCTTAAAGGAAAGCGAAAATACTTGCTTCGGAACTAGAAAATGCTGAAATTCGTCGCCGCAGAAAAATGTTCGCAGCCAAATTGCATTACCTTGCTTGTGACTAACAGAATCTCCCTCAAAGGAAATTCTGTCATTCCAAAACAATAACCTGGTAGCGGCTGAATTTATCTGCTCAATTTTTTGAACTGATCTTGGCTTGAGTAATTTTTTGAATGGCGCCTGCTTAAGAGTTTTTCTTGCCACGCCCAGTGCCCCATTATCCTAAGGTTGCCACCTGGCGCAGGAGGGCCATGGATTCCAAAACTTTCCCGCATCCTCGCACAACAGAAGTTAAAGGATCTTCGGCCAAGCTGACGGGTAGTCCTGTTTTTTCTTTGATTAAAATATCAAGATTAGCAAGCAACGAGCCACCACCTGAAAGAATAATTCCGTTGTCCACGATATCAGCAGCAAGTTCTGGCGGCGTTTTTTCAAGGGAGACTTTGATTGCCTCCACCACGGCTGCGACAGAGTCGGTCAGCGCATCTCTGATTTCATCACTTGTCACTTCAATAATTTTGGGAGCACCTGCGATCAGATCCCGTCCTTTGACTTCATAAGATTTAACTTCATCGTCGAATGGATATGCATTCCCGATGCTGATCTTTATGGCTTCAGCCGTGCGCTCACCGATTAGGAGTGAGTATTTTTTCTTAATATAGCTGGCAATCGCCTCGTCAAATTTATCACCTGCAACCCGTTCCGATTTAGAAAAAACAATTCCTCCCAATGAGATAACTGCAACTTCAGTCGTTCCACCGCCAATATCGACGATCATGTTGCCAGATGGCTCGGTGATGGGAAGACCAGCTCCTATCGCAGCGGCCATTGGTTCTTCAATCAAATAAACTTCGCGAGCTCCAGCTTGCTCAGCTGATTCTTTCACGGCACGTTTTTCTACCTGGGTAATCCCGAAAGGAATACAAATTACAATTCTAGGTTTTATCAGTTTTGACCCAGAAAATGATTTCTGGATAAAATAACGAAGCATGGCCTGAGTTACTTCGAAATCGGCTATAACACCATCTCTCATTGGACGAATGGCCTTAATCGATCCTGGAGTTCGCCCCAACATCTCTTTTGCTTCACGCCCTACTGCAAGCACCTTTATCTGCCCCTTAGTTCCCGTATGCACAGCAACCACAGAAGGCTCATTAATAATAATGCCGCGGTCTCTTGCATACACCAAAGTGTTAGCAGTTCCGAGGTCAATAGCTAAATCATTCGAAAACCAATCGAGGACTTTTTTGAACATTGTAAGGTTCCTTCCTTTTCTATCTACGTAGACCTAGTATACTGGCAGGCCGCTTAAAATAGAAGGTACTCCATATTGCCAATATTACAATTTTTAATTACACTACCGCTTCACTTCAACACGAAGCAATAAAGGATTCTTAAATGGGTGCCGGACGTAAGCGCAGTATACGAAAAATGAACAGAAAAAAGAGACAAGTAAAAAAGAAGGCACGAGTCAAAAAAAAGATCGTAAAAAAAGCAAAGTAGTCCTGCCAGCTTCAGAATGAGTTAATTTTTCTTTCGACTGCTAAGCTCAAGTATTTCTCCGTGATCAAAGCCGAGTGATGCCATGGCCTTTAGCCAGAGGCCTTCACTTAAGCCCCAAGATCCGGTCAGACCTACAAGCTTCTCCCGACCTCGCCAGTAAGTGTCAAACTCATCCCTCGATGCGAACGATTGATTGGCCAAAATCCCTGCGAGGATTTTAAGTCCGTCGTAACAACGAAGCTCTATGAGCTTCGGGTAGGTCTGGTGCTCTTTGAAAAAACTTTTTGAAAATTCTTCACTGACCTCACTAACCGTATCTCCTATGAAAAACAGCTTCTGGGCCTTTGAGGAGCTCTTGGCAATGATTTCAGATCGCCAGCTAGGTCCACCGATGAACTTCATCTTATAGGCATCAAAGTAAGCAAAGGTGGGGATAATCTGCAAGGCCTCCTTGGGATAGGCGGGGACAAAAACCCAGTCAAAATCAACTTCTGGGGGTAAAGTCTGAATACGGCGCATATTAGTTTTCTCTAAAACGTGTATTCGTGAAAGCAAATCGTATTCTTCTTCTCTCATGTTTGGATACTTCAGCCCCAGCATGAGCTGAACAATAGGTCGAAAATCAGTTTCCATAACCTGATATGAACTAGCTCCCGTAACTTCTACTCCATGGGCCTCAGCCTTCCGCCAAAATTCATCAAGATAAGCTTGCCCCATTTCAGATTGCGGATAAACAATTCCCGCGCGTTTCCCCACACTATTGAGGAAGTTGTCTGAAAAAAGGGCCGCCATTTGTCCTTCGATCGATCCTGGTATTTCAAGCAATAGGTAATCCTTTTGATCTCTGGGTATAAAGAGAGAGGAGAGAGATAAGAAAACAGTTCCATGTTTTTTTGCCTCAAAATATTCTTTTTCGGCTTCTTTCGGTACCAGACCACCAATGACGGCTACCACATTATTGTTTTCGATTAGCTCAGCAACCTGACGGCTTCCTACACTGCCTAGCCCTTGTGAGTCACGGACGATGATCTTAATTTCCTCCGCTCTTTTAGCTGACTGCTTGCCATGCCCTGGTTTTCCATGAATGGCGTTGACCTCTTTTAAAGCCGAGTCGATGCCCATCAGGGCCCGTTGTCCAAACTCTGCATTTTTCCCTGACAAAGGTAAAATGACCGCAATCAGGGTGGCATTAACCTTGGAAAAATTCTCTGACCGCGACTCAAAATTTTTAACGAGCTCTTGGATTTCAACAGAATTACCTGACTGGGTTTTAGCAAACTCAAGCAGCCGACTGGCTTCTGTTTTATCTCCAATGAAGAAGCTACGTTCTGCCTCAAGATAGGCAATATAGCTCGCCAAAAGAGCATGATTCTTTAAAACTTCCTCAATAACCACTTTCTTTTCAGTGGCCGTTAACTTATTAAAATACCCTAACAAAATTTCAAAAGACGGATCATTTTTAATTTCTACGAGCGTAGAACTAACCGGTAACATCTTCGCAGCAGCTGTTGCGCCAAGATAAAAGTTACCCGTCACATCCGCTATTTTCGTAGCCAACTTATGCGCCTTCTGGGCCTCCGAAAGTGATAAAGAATCATCCGGAATATCCTTAAGAATCTCGCTCGCCTTATCATGCAGGCCAAGCTTAAAATAGCTACTCGCCAAATTTAACTTAATCTGTCCCGACAAAAAATAATCTTGTCCGGAAGTCGTCAGACCCATGTTAAAATTATAAATGGCCTGCTCAAAGTTTTCCTGTGAAAAATAAACAACGCCGATTAAATTACGTCTTAAGGCCTTCTCTGGATCTTTGAGTTTGCCCTCATCGATAGCATGTAATTTCTCTAAGGCTTCCTTAATTTTTCCTTGCCGATAAATTTCTTTAATTTGGTCAATTTGAGCAATAAACGTTTTCTCGTACAACCCCGCAACATCCTTGCGTTCCAGCATCGTAACCCCGCCACAACTTACAAAGAACACCAAAACCAGCAACTTAAGGAGATGCTTCAACATAAATAGAACCCTTCTTTCAACGCTTGGAATTTGCCTTACTTATGGATGATATCGAATCAAAGCGAGTGGAGCAATAAAAAGGTCTATCGCCTGCTTATTGAAAAAAGTCTCTCATTCTTTCAAAAAAACCACGCGTCAAAGGCCCATTGGAGGCATTTTCAAGGGCGGCTATCCTCTGGAAAAGTTCCTTTTGCTCGCTGGAAAGTTTGGTCGGAGTTTCAACATGAATTTGAATAATTTGATCACCTAAACCATTTCCCCCGAGACGTTGAATACCCTTTCCCTTTAGTCTCATTTTCTTACTGGACTGGGTGCCGGGAGGAATACGAAGGGCCACTTTACCTTCGAGAGTCGGGACTTCTATTTCCGCCCCTAGAGCTGCCTGAGAAAAGCTTACGGGTACAGTGCAGTAAATATCAAAACCATCTCGCTCAAAAAATTCGTGTTCTTCAATCTCAATATTTACATAGAGGTCGCCATTAGGACCTCCATTTTGTCCGGAATCACCTTCATTAGACAATTTCAGTCGTTGTCCGTGGTCAATCCCCGCAGGAACTTTAACTGACAGTTCCGATTTTTTCTTGGTGAGGCCAGCTCCATGACAAGCCGTGCACGGGTCGGCCACCATTTGGCCCGATCCGTGACACTTCGGACAAGTCGTTGCTATGGTAAAAAAGCCCTGCTGGCGTCGCACCTCTCCAGCACCACCACACATATTACAGCCGACGGGACGAGAACCATCTTTCCCACCGGTACCATGGCAAGACAAGCAGACAGTATGGCGATAAACACTTATCGTTTTCTCAACGCCGAAGGCCGCCTCAGAAAATTTAATTTTAAGGGACATTTCAAGATCATTACCAGGACGGCCTTGCTGTGCGCGCCGTCCGCCACGTCTTCGTCCTCCGCCCAAAATATCACCGAAAATGTCACCAAAGATATCACCTAAATCGCCAAAACCTTCAGCATTCCATTGACCACCGAATCCTCCTGCGCCACCGGCACCCAGACCTGAATGTCCAAACTGGTCATACTGAGAGCGTTTCTGATCATCCAGCAGTACCTCAGCGGCTTCAGAAGCCTCTTTAAACTGCGTCTCAGCCGCCTTGTCCCCTGGTTTGCGATCCGGATGACACTGCATCGCAATCTTGCGATATGCCTTCTTCACATCCTCCTTAGAGGACGACTTTGAAACTCCGAGAATTTCGTAATAATCACGTTTATTGGCCATAGGTGCAGACCTTAAATTCACACTTGGTAATTAATCTTCGTAGCTAAGGCAATCCGAAGTCAAACAATTAGACTTCCTTATAGTCAGCGTCAACTACATCCTCATCCTTTTTAGGATTGGCTCCGCCTTCCGCTTCCTTACCTTGAGCGCCTGCGGCAGCTTCTGGGCCAGGTCCGGCACCTGCTTGCGCATACATTTCTGTCGCCAGCTTATGCGATACGCTTTGCAATTTATCGGTCGCAGCTTTTAGATCTTCAAGATTTTCGCTACTCAATTTCCCTTTGGCTTCAGCAATGGCAGCGGATAATTCAGACTTGGAATTGGCAGAAAGTTTTGCATCTCCTTCCTTCAGCATTTTTTCACAAGCCAAAATCATACCATCAAGGGCGTTATGGGTATCCACCACTTCTCGACGTTTCTTATCCGAATCGCGATTGGTTTCAGCGTCTTTCACCATGCGCTGAATCTCTTCCTCGGTTAGACCTGATCCACCAGTAATTCGAATCTCCTGAGATTTACCTGTTGCCTTGTCCTGTGCCGAAACATGCACAATCCCATTGGCATCAATATCAAAGGTTACTTCAATCTGCGGAACACCTCTTGGCGCAGGAGAAATCCCGGCCAAATCAAATTTCCCCAGCGTCTTGTTATCTTTAGCAAATTCACGCTCACCTTGAAGAACGTGAATGCTAACCGCAGGTTGATTGTCTTGCGCGGTAGAAAATACCTGAGATTTGCGAGTTGGAATAGTCGTATTCTTCTCAATGATTTTGGTAAATACACTACCAAGTGTCTCGATCCCGAGAGACAAGGGAGTGACATCGAGAAGCAATACATCTTTTACATCTCCGGCCAAAACTCCACCCTGAACTGCAGCCCCAGCGGCCACGACTTCATCAGGGTTGACACCCTTTGAAGGTTCCTTGCCAAAAATTTCTTTAACTTTGGCTTGGACTATTGGGGTACGTGTGGCACCACCAACTAGAATAACCTCATCAATTTCTGTTTTTGTCAGACCAGAGTCCTTAATGCAGGTTAAGCACGGTCCAACAAGCCCATCAATATATTTTGCAATGAGTGATTCAAATTTAGCGCGAGTCAGCGTCATTGTAAGGTGCTTTGGTCCAGATGAATCTGCTGTGATAAAAGGCAAGTTAATTTCAGTTTGAGTCACGGAAGAAAGTTCATGCTTAGCCTTTTCCGCAGCTTCTTTCAGACGCTGGAGGGCCATTTGATCTTTTTTCAAATCAATACCGTTTGATTTTTTAAACTCGTCAGCAATCCAACCTATGATCTCTTCATCAAAGTTTTCACCACCTAAGAACGTGTCGCCATTTGTGGCCTTTACTTCAAAAACACCGTCAGCTGTGATTTCAAGTATCGAGATATCAAAAGTACCACCGCCTAAATCGAAGACGGCAATATTGCGGTCTTTTTTAGAATCCAAACCATAAGCCAGTGCAGCGGCGGTAGGCTCGTTGATGATACGTTTCACATCAAGGCCAGCAATTCTACCAGCGTCTTTTGTTGCCTGCCTTTGAGCATCGTTAAAATATGCCGGTACGGTAATAACAGCTTCCGTAACCTTTTCACCCAAATAATCTTCAGCGGCCTTTTTCATCTTCTCCAGAACCAAGGCAGAAATTTCTTGTGGAGAATACTCTTTTCCATCAACACGCACCCAGGCATCACCATTTTTATTTTCGAATGCCTCGAAGGGAGCATTTTTGGCGAAGACTTCTGATTCTTTCGTCTTAAATTTTCGCCCGATAAGTCGCTTAATACCATAAAGAGTTTTGCGCGGATTTGTGACCGCTTGTCGTTTAGCAACCTGGCCGACCAGCTTTTCGCCTGTGCTGGCGAAACCAATAATCGACGGTGTTGTATTATGTCCCTCTGAATTCGGGATAATTTTAAATTTGCCGTGTTCCATGATTGCAACACATGAATTCGTTGTTCCCAAGTCTATTCCGATAATTTTTCCCATATGTGTCTCCTTCAGTTTTATTTAGTGTCGTTTCATTTATTTTTTTTTCGCAATAACTACTTTCGCGGCCCGAAGCAAACGCCCATTAAGTACGTACGCCTTTTCATACTCTCGCAGGATCGTGCCCTCTTCGTGTGCATCAGATTCTTCTTGTGTCAGTGCCTCATGAAAATTAGGATCAAATTTCTTGCCGATGGAAGATACAGATTTTAAACCATTGTCCTCTAACACTTGCACAAATTGCTGGCGAATCATCTCAATTCCTTTGCGCAAGTTTTTTACCTTCACATCCTCATCATTCGCGACGGCCTCAATGGTACGATCAAAGTTATCGAGGACAGGAACTAACGCACTCAAGAGCTTGTCTGTTCCATATTTTACAATACCCTCTCGCTCGCGATCAAAGCGCTTGCGCATATTATCCATCTCTGCGGCGATATAAAAATATTTTGATTTATAATCTATTTCCTCTTTTTTTATTTCCTTAACTTCTGCCAATTCTTCCTTCACATTCTCTTTCGATTCCTGTGATGGATGCGGCACCTCACTGCCTCCACAACAACTACCCTTGTTCTTGTTCTCATTTTTCACATCAACATCCTCGTTCGTTTGCGGTCCCATACCATTCCCTCAAAATAACTTTTTCATAAAATGGGACTTATCCCCTGAATGTCAATGGAAGTACTGAAGAAAATCTCTGGGTTAGGTATAACCTATTGAATATTAAAGAGTTTTTCGATCCAAAAAAGTTCATTCATGAGGCTGTCAAGGAGCAGCATCCCCTTGGAATTTAAGATTATCTTGCTGTCCCGTCGGGCCAAAAGTCCCCTCTTATCCCAACCCGAAAAAATTTCCTTGAGATTGGTGCTCGATTTTTGATCTAAATTATTCTGAAATTTCTCCAAAGGGAAGCCTTCATGAGTTCGAAGTCCGAGATAAATTTCCTCCATCCGAAGCTCGTGGGGCATCAATTCCTCTCGCGAAAATTGCGCTGATTCAGGCATCCATTTGTAGCGAAGAGCTTTTTTTTGATTCTTCATAAAACCGGTTGCAGACGGGCCGAGGGCCGCAACTGACTCTAAGTTCCAATATGCCACGTTATGCTCGGCCAAAAAACCTGGCTTTGCAAAATTTGAAACTTCGTAATGCAGCCAACCCTGACCTTTTAAAAAATCTGCGACTGCCAGATATTCACTCTCAATTTCAGTATCTGACGGCAAATCTTTAGCATGAACATAATTCTTACCCGTTGTGAGAATATAGACGCTCATATGGGATGGGTTGAATTCCAATACCTGGGCCAATTCGTCCACAATTTTACGCTGCCCATCCCTTGAGTGCGGCAGACCAATCATAAAGTCGACGGAATAGTTAATTCCCAAATCTCTCAACATATTTAGAGTGTGAAATGTGTCGTCTAAGTTATGAAATCGATCCAATTTTTCAAGCTGAATCGCGTTCATTGATTGAACTCCGACAGAAACACGATTTAACCCAAAATCCATCCAATCCTGTAAATTTTTATGACTCTTCACACCTGGATTCATTTCATAAGTAAATTCATATTTCGGGTCGAAAGTCAGCTGCATCTTCTCCATCATTTCTTTCAAATACTGCGGGCCTTGCTCCCACAAGGAAGGTGTACCACCACCAATATATAAGCTCTTAAGTTTTCCCCAGGTCATACCCTCTTCACGCATTAATTCTTGGTGAACCCCCAGAGATGTCTTAAGATATTGATGAAATTTATCAAAATTAAAACCAGATTGGGCAATTTCGCGATAAAAATCGCAATAATTGCATCGATGTCGACAAAAAGGAAAATGAATATAGAGACGTCTAACTACGTTTGAGGCCATAATAATCATCAGTTAACGGCAACGAGTTCTAGCAATTTCTTGAGGTGGTATGCAACACAAAATTCTGAAGTTAAAAAGTGGTTTAGAGTTAATCCTGGCCCATGCCACTGCGCAACCGACAGTAAGTGTACAAATCTGGTTTCGTGCTGGAAGCGCCCTTGAAAGTGCCGAAGACCAAGGTATCGCCCATTTTTTAGAGCATATGTTTTTTAAGGGAACGGCTAAACGCCCCGAAGGAAAAATGACCTACGAAGTTGAGTCATTTGGAGGAGAGATCAATGCCTTCACTTCGTTTGATTATACCTGCTACTACATCAACGCCCCGAAGGCGAATCTGATGGAATGTATCGATATTTTGCTCGACATGGTATCCGCCCCTTTGTTTAAAGATGCTGACTTATCGCCCGAGCGCGAAGTTGTTTTTGAGGAATACCGTCGATCACTTGATGCTCCCAAGCAATTTGGATTCATGAAGGTTCAAGAAGCCTGTTTTCCAAAAAGCTATGCTCATCCGATTATCGGCAACGAGGGGACGATCAAGAAATTCAGTCTCGACCAGTTAAAAAAATTCAGAGAGAATTTTTACAATAATCAAAATGCATTCCTCTTGGTGGCAGGAGATGTGGAATCCATCGAGGATGAGATTATTCAATTGGCCACAAAGTTTCAGCTTCCCGATGGACACCAGTCGGCATTCACCCATTTTGAACTCAAGGGTACCGATACCATTAATCATCACCAAAAAGATGTGAGAATGGCCAACTTAACCTGGAGTATTTCCTCCCTCGGACATCAAGACATCGGTTCAGAGCATGAAGACCTCGGATTAAGCATCCTAGGGCACGGTGATTCCAGCCGCCTTTACACAAGCCTGGTCTCTGAAACGGGAATTGCAAACAACTGCAGTACTTCCACGATGTTTTTTAAGAAAGGCGGAGTTCATATTCTGTCTTTTAATTTTCCCCTGACTGCTGGAGCAAAAGTTATCGATGCCTTAACTCAAGAGCTAGAACAGACTCTGAATGATGGTCCCACGGAGGAAGAAATCATCAAGATCAAAAATCAGTATCTGGCATCAAAAGTTTACGACCTGGAAAACATCGAGAACTTTGCCTTTTCCTTAGGCCACAGCTACGCCTTAACTGGTGACATTCTAGGAGAGGAAAAATATTTACAGCGAATAAAAACCGCTAATCGACATCAGGTTGATCATGCACTTCACTCACTCCTCGCGCGACCATGGCACTTCACACTGCAAATACCCAAGGACACAAGTGCCTCTCCCTTAGAAAAAAAATTACAGCAGCTCATCAAAGTTAAAAAGCATACATTGCTTAAAGTGGGGACCAAAAGAAGTTTACCCCGCACTATTTCAAAGCATGATGCGCTTGCGTCGACCATACAACTGCAACCTGGCATCACACTATTTTATCGTCAAAACAAAACGGCCCCGACCTTCATTTTACACACATATTTAAAGGGCGGTTTAGCAGATGAGTCAGTCAAAAATAATGGTCTCTACAATCTCTTAAGCTCACAGCTCACCAATGGTCATAAATATATCTCCTATGACGAATTAAGAAAATTTATGGATGATCATGCTGCCAGCTTAAGTGGCTTTTCAGGGAAAAATGCCTACGGTCTCACTCTTCATGGTCAATCCGATCATTTCTATGCTTTGGCCGATCATTTCTTTAACTCACTCATCAATCCGACATTCCCGGGAAAATATTTCAAACTTGAAAAAGGCCTGCACTTGCGCGCAATCTTAAATGAGAAAGAGGACACCGTTCGTCAGTGCTTTAATTCTGTTGCAAAAATTATGTTTGCTGGCCATCCTTATGCCTTAAGTCCCTTAGGCACCAAAGAATCAGTCACAAGCTTGACGGAAACTGCCGTCAAGCGCACACACTACGCTAACTTGAAAAATAAAGAGATGTTGATCACTTATTGTGGCGATAAAAACCTGGAAGAAATTTTGCCCTTTATTCAAAACTTTGTGTCTGCCCTTCCGCCACGTAAAATAGTAAAGCCCAAACCCTTTCATTTCAAACATCGAGCGCAGAGCAAGGGAATTGATTTTCCTCGGGAGCAGGCGCAAATTTACATTGGCCTTCCCATTGGAGACTTCACTCACCCAGATCATATCTATATTAAAATGTTATCGACGTTCCTATCAGGTCAATCATCTGAACTCTTTATGGATGTTCGTGATAAAAAAGGCTTATGTTACAGTGTCGCTCCCATACACTTCAGCGCACTCAACGGTGGCCACTTCGGTATCTATATGGGTAGTGGAAAAGACAAGGTACAAGACGCAATCAAGGCCATCGTTGATCTCTTCAAGAAATACAAAACTTCACACATGTCTCGCGCAGACTTCGAGCGGATTAAAAAGATGATAAAAGGCCAAAATATTTTAAATCTTCAGACTAACGAGGATTATGCCACCACTTATTCAGTGCCTATTCTTCACAATAAAGGCATTGATTTTATCCATGAGGTCCAGACGAAGATTGACCAGACTACTTATGAAAATTTTTCCACGAATGTGTCAAAGATCTTATCTCGACCACTAAGTATCGTGTTGGTGGGGCCTGGTGCGACAGAAATTGTAAGTGAGTTACGAGACTTTTAAGCCAACGGGGCCGTTAACAAAAAACAATATCTCTTGCCCGTCCCCTTGCAGTTTTTGCGCAACCGTTCCAATAAGCAGCGTGATTGTGCAAAAGGCGCGAGATAAATTCAGGTAAAAACTGGGAATCTCCAAATAATCCGGTTTAAAATAATGTAACCTTTCATACGCCATTTTACCTAAACTCATATAGTAGCGAGTATCGACGAGCTTTTTATTGGTAGATTCAGAAAAATAACCGCACATGAAAAGCGCTGTATCTCCGATGTCATTAAGAATTCTTTTCTGGCTCTGGCGATTCATCGACTGCGATTCAAGTAGCTTTAGGCCTAGAATTTTTTCACGAATCCGTCCCTCAACAGTTTCAAAATAATTTTCTGACTCGGAATATTTATCCATGACAGTACTCGAGTAGAAAATTGTTTCCTGTGGCAAGGGATGGAGCGACTTTTTATTGACCTCAGTGAGTTGATCAAAAAAGAAAGACTGTAAGCTCGTTTCGAGAATTATTTCTGAACTTTCTGCGCCGGCCTTGTCCGGTTCGCTCACCAGTCCCATGGGAGATATCTTTTTAACCACCGACAATAAACCTCCAATGTCAGGCAGAGACCACTCATGTTTATTTTACCACTACATGCCCAACTCTTTGGAATTGGTCATTTTTTGCCTGAATAAGTGACACTTCTCTCCCTGCGCATACGCAAATAGTGGGCATATTTGTGGACATTTTGCTAAAATTACCTAAATTAGCACCTTAACTTATTGAAATTTAATATTTAAATAGGGTTTAGTTATGTCATTACTTGATGAGTGGAACAAAATAGCTATTAAGGAATATGAAGCATCTTCCATAGAAACGATGAATGTTTTAACCCCTGAAGGTATCACCCTCAGACCGCTGTATACTGCGGAAGACTTACATCATCTTCCCCATGTTCACTCTTTACCGGGTCTCGAGCCGTTTATGCGTGGCCCTCGCGCCACGATGTACACAAAAAAGCCCTGGACGGTACGTCAGTATGCAGGATTTTCTACTGCGGAAGAGTCCAATCTGTTTTATCGAAAAGCACTTCACGACGGCGGCCAAGGAATAAGTGTTGCCTTCGATCTGGCGACTCACCGAGGTTACGACTCAGATCACCCTCGTGTTAAAGGTGATGTTGGTAAAGCTGGAGTCGCTATCGATTCTGTTGAAGATATGAAAATATTATTTAAGGGAATTCCTCTCGACAAAGTATCTGTCTCCATGACCATGAATGGTGCAGTTATCCCTATTATGGCCATGTATATTGTGGCCGCCGAAGAGCAAGGCGTTCCTCCCGGCAAGTTATCTGGCACTATTCAAAATGATATTTTGAAAGAATTCATGGTACGCAACACTTATATTTATCCACCGAAACAGTCTCTACAATTAGTGGCAGACATTATCGAGTACACCGCGAAGCACATGCCAAAATTCAACTCAATCTCCATTTCAGGTTATCACATGCAGGAGGCCGGTGCTGATTCCGCCCTTGAGCTGGCCTATACTCTCGCCGATGGGCGAGAATATGCAAAGCTTGCCTTGGCCCGTGGCCTTTCCATCGATGCTTTTGCGCCTAGACTCTCGTTCTTTTTTGGTATGGGCCTTAATTTTTACATGGAGATCGCAAAACTTCGTGCCGCCCGCATTTTGTGGTGTGAAATAATGTCCAAGCTAGGGGCTCAAGACCCGCGATCAAAAGTGCTGCGCACACACTGTCAAACCTCTGGTCAATCTCTCACCGAACAAGATCCATTCAATAATATTGTACGAACAACAATTGAAGCCATGGCCGCCGTTTTTGGTGGAACACAATCTCTTCACACGAATGCCTTTGATGAGGCCGTGGCACTTCCCAGTGAACTCTCCTCCCGTATTGCGCGAAATACCCAGCTCATCCTTCAGGAAGAAACGCAAATGACCAAAGTAATTGATCCTTGGGGCGGCTCCTATATGATGGAAGCTTTAACAAGTGATCTTGTTTCGCGCGCCAGAGTTTTAATGGCCGAAGTTGATAAGGCAGGCGGGATGATTAGTGCCATCGAGCAGGGAATTCCCAAACGAAATATTGAACGAGCAGCGGCCATGAGACAGGCCCGCATTGATAAAGGCGATGAAGTGATTGTGGGCGTTAATAAATATCGTACCGAGTCCAAAACAACATTCAAAATTTTGCAGATCGATAATCTTTCAGTTTTGAAAAAGCAAGTTCAGCGCTTGAAGAAAATCAAGGTCAGTCGTAAAAGCAGAGATGTTGAGAAATGCCTCCAGGCACTCGCTGACTACGCCCAGTCAGGAGCAGGGAACGCCCTTAGCTTGGCCGTCGAAGCAGTGAGAGCACGCGCCACACTTGGTGAAATTTCCAGTGCCCTTGAAGGAATATGGGGACGCTATCAGGCAACCCCATCGTCCTTGAGCGGAATCTATGATAAAATTTTCCAGCATGACCCTAGCTGGGAAAATTCAATGGATCGAGTGCAAAAATTTAAGCAGAAACATGGTCGTCGGCCTCGCATCCTATTGGCAAAAATGGGACAAGACGGCCACGACCGAGGAATTAAAGTTGTCGCGACAGGTTTGGCCGATGCCGGTTTCGACGTGGATCTGTCCCCACTCTTTTCAATGCCGGATGAAATAGCAAAAATTGCAATTGAAAACGACGTTCACGTCGTGGGCATTTCTTCACAGGCCGCCGCCCATAAAACATTAATTCCAGACCTTATCAAGATATTGCGCAAAAGAAAGTCGGGCGACATCAAAGTTATCTGTGGCGGTGTCATTCCCAAGCAAGATTTTGCCTTCCTCAAAAAGGCCGGTGTCGGTTTAATCTTTGGACCTGCAAGCCCAATTCCGAAGATTGTTGAAAAAATCCTTGATCTCATTGAGTAAGCCATGGTGAATGTGGATATAAGCAAATTATTAACTGGCGACACGCGAACTTTGGCCCGCGCCATTACCTTGGTAGAGAGTCAAAATCCCCAGCATCGTCGCGCCTCAAAAAAACTTCTAAAAGCAATCTCCAATCTTAAAAGATCTTCCTTTCGCATCAGTATCAGCGGTGCGCCTGGTGCCGGAAAGTCAACTTTGATAGAGGCCCTAGGGCTTCACCTGGTCGAGCGTGGCCATAAAGTCGCAGTCTTAACGATCGACCCAACATCCCCAATATCAGGAGGAAGTATTTTGGGCGATAAGATACGCATGGAAAAACTTTCGGCACACCCTCAGGCGTTTATTCGCCCTTCTCCGACAGGTCTGCACCTCGGCGGTGCCACTAATAGAACTCGTGAAGTTATCCTGCTTTGTGAATCTGCCGGATTTGATATCATCATGGTAGAAACAGTGGGCGTAGGACAAACTGAATATCAGGTTAAAAATATGGTCGATGCATTTGTTTTGGCAGTATCACCTTTGTCTGGCGACTCTATTCAAGGTATGAAAAAAGGCATTCTCGAGTTGGCCGATCTTATTCTTGTTACCAAGGCCGACGGCGCAAGCAAGAACCTGGCGGAAATAACTTTGAACGATTATAAAAACTCCATGCAACTGAAAATGAGATCAGACCAATGGAGCCCGCCCGTGATGACAGCAAGCTCTGTGGAAAAAACCGGAATTTCTGAGCTTTGGGAACATTTACAAAATTATTTAGCTTTCAAGCAAGCTTCCGGGGCACTTGAAAAAGACAGGCTCAACCAAAAAGTGCTCTGGACGCAAGATTTATGCTGGGAAGCCATACAAGCCAAATTGAAGCCAAAGCTCGAAAGTCCCAGCATGCAAAAGAAAATTTTAAAAATGCTTAGCACAGGGAAAATGAATCCGGAACAGGCCGCTACCATTATTCTAAAACAGGTAAATCCTAAACACTAATTGCTCTGCTGGAATCACGTCCTTCTGTGGTTGATTCGCCATTGGGATTCGAAGGATCACGAGGACCATCAAAGATTCTTTGATTGTCGGAAACAAGTCCACGCTCTTCCATCTCGGGCATAACTTTTGTCATTCGACTTGTATCGCGATTAAAGATCCATAATTTATCAGCCGTTAATTCATGTCGATTCACAATAGTCGCTGAGTGCTTTCTGCAAAACAAAGGAATAGCCCCACACTCTTCCCATTTACTTTCACCATTAAGCGGATTGTTAAAAAAATCGTAGTAAAGATCAAGTTTGGCCGATGAATTCATCATCGCGACAAATCCTTGGGCCTCATCCTGTTCATCAAACCAAGCGGCTATCTCCTTATTATAAGTCGTCCCATTGGATCTGGTCACTTTTATCGTAATAATGGCCTTGCCATCATAATCACTATAAATATTTCTATATTTTGTACCACTTCCCAAACGAACGCTAATGACTTCACTCGTAACAAAGTTGCGATACAAATGTGATCCATCATTTCTTTGATAATGTTCGTATTCAACAAAGCTGCTGGCTGCATGAGCCACGCTCACCATGATACCGATGAATAACGAAAAACACCCAATCAGTCTGATCATATTAACCCCCTTCCCCTTGTGACTTTATGTGCACATCTGGTGCCACATTCGCCAAACGACAACGGTGCGAAAAGAGGTTAAACAGCTGTCAAAAGTTTAAACATGTAAAAATTATGCACATCCTAAATCCAGCCGAGTTGCATGAAAGTCGCCATGAAAATCACATCCAACAAATACACGACTCCCAAAATCCACGCCTTCTTAGTAAGAGATTCCATGTCGTGAATTATCACCGCGAAAGCCGATGCGGGGGCGTAGGCAAACAAAATTACCGACCAAATATGCGGCCAGCCCCACCACCAAAAATCCCACGTCAATGCCCCGAATTTGTTTAAAACCGTTTCGACTAGCGCACAAAAAAGAGAAAGGCCAAAAACCACAATGAATCGATTGGGAATGCCCCATAGCTTCATCTTAGGATCGGCAGGCAGGAGCTTGGCTATCGCCAGACCAAAGATAGAAAACATCAAAGTAGTCTCAAGATTGATTCCCACTAAAATTAAATAAGCTGTTTTACCAGGCTCTCCCCACAAGGGCGCATAACCAGAACCATACATCCACAACGAATTGCCGATTTCTCCCAACCATTCGATTCCGTAATACGCGAAGCCGGCAAAAACCACATTCCAATTTTTTTGATGAATTTCTATGAAGTAGAAGTAGAGAACAATTGCAAAGATCGGTACAACATACCACTCAAAATGTGTGGGATCTCTAAGAATCGCCAGGGCCCTTTGGGCCGACTCTGAATATTGCATTGCAACCTCCCTCAAAGATAAAATCTTACAAGGGAGGCCCAAGAAAGTAATTAGTTATTTTACTTGGTAACAACCTTGAAGGTGACAACAACTTCATCGTGAATCATTTTATCACCAAGGTTTTTAAAAAAATTTCCAGAACCATAAATCATGTCGAATTTAGTTCGATCAAACTTTAATACACCCGAATACTCATTATTTTTTTGAACGACCTGAAACGTTACCGGATTTGTTTTTCCTTTGATGGTCAAATCCGCATTAACCTTGTCTCCGACGATTTTTGTTACGACCAATTTAGCTTCGGGAAATTTCTGAACATCAAAAAAATCAGCACTCTTCATATGGGCCAGAAATTTATCATGCCACTCCCCAGTTTGATCAAGATTGGTAATAGAATTCATATCCATAATGAACTCAGCACCTTTAAGTTTGCCCTTCTCCAATTCAACTGTGCCACTTTTTAAGCTAAGCATTCCGTTATGTTTTCCCGTGATCTTCGTACCGAGCCACTCAAACTGACTCTTGGCCAAATCCACCTCGGTTGCCCACGCCACCGAAAACGCAAAAATCGAAAACAACACTAAAAACAACTTCATCTTCAATCCTCCCAAAATAATTTCTTGATGATCATACAGCGCGCATGTCTATTAAAGATATAAACGAATGTTAGACAAATGTTTTTTGAGTAATGTCAGCGACTTATTAAGGCTTCTCTTCCAGAGTCATCATCGCCACGCCTTGCTCCAGTGCTTGACCTTCACCGACAAAAATTTCCTTCACAATTCCATCGGCGTTGGATTTCACTTCATTTTCCATTTTCATGGCCTCAAGAATCAAAAGTGTTTGGCCTTTTTGAACTTGATCGCCAACCTTCACGGCAATTTTTACA
This sequence comes from Bdellovibrionales bacterium GWA2_49_15, assembly GCA_001769855.1. Classification (GTDB taxonomy): domain Bacteria; phylum Bdellovibrionota; class Bacteriovoracia; order Bacteriovoracales; family Bacteriovoracaceae; genus GWA2-49-15. The sequence continues at coordinate 47,091 of MEPP01000025.1, forward strand.
ACTTTGCCTGGCATTTGAGTCACTAAGCCACTATCAGCTGAACTGTCCATCCCTGAAGGTTTATATCCCCGATAGACATTATAAAGGCGATTTACATTCAGAAAGACCTTTGGAAGCTCCTGACGTGCCAACTTTTTCCAATGAATGTTATCCATCGAAACAAAATACTGACCGGCCAAGCGGCGTACAAAGACATGCTCGACATTCGTATCATGACCATCGACAACAGTAGCAAATTCAAATTCAACGAGCTCACTCGAATGTACAATTGTTTTCTTCAAATCTATACAGTGTTCATTTTTATCTTTATCTATTAAATATGTTCTCATCGGCCAAACCTCCTGACCTCAATCGTCGCAAGTACCTGATAAACACGTTGATGGTCAAAGTCTGTATTGATTTTCTCCTGCGGTTTATATTCCGCAATGTAATTTGTGTTGTAATGACCCGAGATAAAATGTTCCTCTCTTAAAATCTCTTTCAAAAGAGGAATATTCGTCTTTAAACCCTCAATGAATAGGCCATCCAGTGCGGCTCGCATCTTCCGCAAGGCCACATCGCGAATGATGCCTTTGGTAACGAGCTTCCCCACCATGGGATCAAAATCTGGAGTGACCTGAAGTCCCTTATATAAACAGTTATCAAATCGCGTTCCTTGCGGGAAATTAGTTTCAAACCCCGTGACCTTGCCTGGCGCTGGCAGCATGGTTATGGGATCTTCGGCACAAATCCGACATTCGATGGCATGGCCCGTTCTTTTGATCCACTCTTGGGAAGGAATGCCCAGAGATTCACCAAAAGCACCCTGAATCATGCAAACAATCAAGTCAACACCGGTTATCTCTTCTGTGATTGGGTGCTCAACTTGAATTCTAGTGTTCATCTCTAAAAAATAAAAATTCCGATCGGCCCCCATAACAAACTCAACAGTCCCGGCTGAATCATATCCGACAGCACGTGCCAATATCACGGCCGTATCACACAGACGCTTTCTCAGTTCTTCATCCTCACCAACAAAAGGACTCGGGGCCTCTTCGATAATTTTCTGATGGCGACGCTGTATTGAACACTCACGCTCGAAGAAGTGAAAAACATTACCCTTCTTGTCTGCTAAAATTTGAACTTCGATATGGTGCGGATTGAGAATGTATTTCTCAACTAAAAGTTCGGCATTGGCAAAGCTCGCAAGCGCTTCTCTACCCACGGCTTCAAAATTCTTGACTATGTCCTGATCAGAATCACACCGGCGCATGCCTCGTCCACCACCACCAGCAACTGCTTTGAGCAGAACTGGATAACCTATTTGCTTGGCGATTTTAATCGCTTCATCAACGGTCGGGACTGCTTGCGTAGACCCAGGCACAACAGGCACACCGGCTTTTTTAGCAATTTCTTTACTCGTGGCCTTGTCCCCCATGGCCTTAATGGCCTTGGGGTTTGGACCGATAAAGACAATTCCAGCCTGCTCGCAGGCCAAAGCAAAGGCTCCATTTTCAGATAAAAAACCATAGCCGGGATGAATGCCATCAATGCGGTGATCTTCAGCCAATTTCAATAGTTTTTGAATATCGAGATAGGTTTCCCTGTTGTTTTTTCCAGGAAGAAAAACCCATTCATCACAAAACTCCAAATGCTTTGCATTGACTTCAAAATCTGTCCAAATCCCTACGGACTTATAACCCAACTCTCGGCAGGCGCGGGCAATACGAGTGGCAATCTCGCCCCGATTGGCGATAAGAATTCTTTTCGTGTTCATAACTGGATATTCCCGTGTTTACGTCTTGGAAGTTCGACTTTTTTGTTCTTCAAAACAATTAAATATTGATACAAACGTCGCCGTGTTTCCTCCGGTAGAATTACGGAATCCACATATCCCAGTTCTGCGGCTCGGTATGGATTGGCAAACTCATCTTCATAGGCCTTAACAAGTTCAGCCTTCTTTTTTTCAAATGCCGCACCCTTGAGTCCTTCCAGCTCTTTTCTAAATACAATGCTAACCGCTCCCTCGGCACCCATGACGGCAATCTCCGCTGTCGGATACGCCAAGTTGATATCGGCCTTGATATGCTTACTGGCCATCACGTCATAGGCCCCACCATAGGCCTTTCTTGTAATTAATGTGATGAGGGGAACAGTCGCTTCTGCAAAGGCATAAAGAAGCTTAGATCCATGCTTAATAATTCCTCCGTACTCTTGAACTGTCCCGGGCAAGAATCCTGGCACATCTACCAAGGTGATGATGGGAATTTCGAATGCATCACAAAAACGCACAAATCTTGCCGCTTTTATGGAGGCGTCTATGTCGAGGACTCCGGCCATGACCGCGGGCTGATTGGCAACAACGCCAACTTTAATCCCGCCGATGGCACCAAAGCCACAGATCATATTTTTTGCAAAATCTTTGTGCACCTCGAGAAAATGCCCGTCATCGACAACGTCAAAAATGATTTCACGCATATCATAAGGACGCTTGGGATTGGCAGGAACAACATACTTTATTTTATTGTTGTCGCGGTGAACTGGATCGGACGTAGGACGGAGGGTTGCTTTTGGAAAATTGGAGGGAGGAATGAAGGTAAAAAGCTCACGCACCCTCTCAAAGCATTCATCCTCTGTCTTACATCGAAATTGCGCAACACCTGAACGCTCACTGTGGGTTTTGGCACCACCAAGCTCTTCCTTGGTCACTTCTTCATGAGTCACCGTTTTAATGACATCTGGCCCGGTTACAAACATGTATGATGTTTGCTCAACCATAAAAATATAATCAGTAATCGCAGGAGAATAGACCGCACCACCAGCACAAGGTCCCATTATCAAACTAATTTGAGGAATGACTCCCGAGGATTTGACGTTGCGATAGAAGATATCCGCATAACCCGCTAACGATTCCACTCCCTCTTGAATACGCGCACCACCTGAATCATTGATTCCAATAATTGGAATACGATTTTCAAGAGCAAAGTCCATAATCTTGCAGATTTTCTTTGCATGGGCAGCACCCAACGCCCCTCCCCAGCATGTAAAATCCTGGGAAAAAATCGCCACTCGTTGAGAATCGATCGCACCTATCCCGGTAATAACCCCATCGCCTAAAAATTTATCCTTATCCAAGCCGAACTGAGTACATCGATGGATTACGAAGCGATCAAATTCAATAAAACTTCCAGGATCAAGCAGACGCTCAACGCGCTCGCGCGCAATGTACTTCCCTTGTTCATGCTGTTTTTTTATTTTTTCTTCGCCACCGCCCAGTTTTGCAAGACGGCGTTTTTCAACAAGAAGCTGACGCTTCTCTTCTAAAATATCTGACATGGTAAACCTCCACAAAGCTTGGGTATTCTATACCTTCACCCAACTGGAGGCCAAAAAATTTAACTACTTATGACGCTATTCGCCAGCAGCCTTTCGCCGCTTATCCAAGCCGTATTTTTCAACCTTCATAATAAGGCTTGCCCGGCTAATACCAAGTTCTTTGGAAAGCTTCGATTTGTTGAAATTACAGCGTTTAAGTCCTTCACGAATCATTAGGGCCTCAAGTTCTTCGAGGGCCTCTTTGAGACTGCCAGAAGTATTCACACCTCGAGCGACAGCACCCTGGCTCATTCCATGTTCAAGAATTCTCGGACTTAAAAGCTCTGGGGTAATTGTCTTTTCCGCACTGGACAAAACAACCAAGCGCTCGACTTCATTTTCCAACTCGCGGACATTCCCGGGCCAAGGATAATCAAGCATTTTCTCTAATGTTTTCTTTGAAAGAACTTTGGTTGGTACACCTGACTCTGCACAGCGCTTTTCCAAAAAATGTTCTGTCAGAATCGGAATATCTTCACCTCGTTCACGCAATGGTGGGATATGAACGTTGATGACGTTAATACGATAGAATAGGTCTTCACGAAACTCACCCTTGGCCATCATTTCTTTAATGTTTTTATTTGTCGCAGCAACAATGCGCACATCACCTTTTCTGGGAGTGGAGGCACCGACGGGAAGGAATGTTCCTTCTTGCAACACACGCAAAAGTTTCACCTGCATGCTTAAACTCGTATCTCCAATTTCGTCGAGGAAAAGGGTTCCACCATGGGCCATTTCAAAAAGACCTTTTTTATCTTTAATGGCTCCAGTAAATGCCCCTTTCACATGGCCAAACAATTCTGAGTCGAGCAAATTATCGTTAAAAGCCGAACAGTTAATGGCCAAAAACATGTTATCTTTTCGAGGAGAATAGAAGTGTATCGCCTTCGCCACGAGCTCCTTACCAGTACCATTGTCACCTTGAATGAAGACCGAAGATTCCGAACTCGAAATCTTTTCCAAAAGACGATAAATATTTTGCATCCCCTTCGATTTACCAATCATCATATGATAGCGATACTTATCACCCAATTCTGAATTTAACTCATGAATCCGATTTTCTCGTTTGGTAATTTCCTCATGAAAGGTCACAACTTCGCCAGAAACCAACTCTACCAGCTCTTTTAAGTAGTCCACATCTGACGGTCCGAGTTTTCTTAAGTGTTGGATGGCGGATTTGGCGTCTTCCACTGAAGACCCACATTCAACCATCTTCTGAATGACCTGCTCTGTCTCTTGTGAAGTTATGGAATCATTGAGCCATGGGTAAGCAATAATGGCACCCATGAACTCACCATCTATTAGAATTTTGGAGGCCATCATTTTAACTTGAGGGAAAAAAGAATTAAAAATCATCGTGCTCGATGGCGATTCTACGAGTTCCTCTGCAAGTTTCTCTAAATCCTGGCCTAAATATTCGTAGCCATACTTCATTGACATCACCACTTTCATCAGGTGGTTTCTAAAGGAATGATTTTTTTCTAAATGACGGCTTTGTATTTTAAAATGCTGATCAATATAAATGAGTTCCACGCCGAACCACCGACCAAGAATCTGATCAAGTTTTGCAACGACATGAAGACTACTAATCTCTTTCCAATTCATCATAACCAGCTCCTGGCCAAAACTTTGGCAATTTCACATCAATTCTCACGAATCTTATCGGTGAATTGCATAAAAGCTTTACAGTCAGTGCTTTCAAAGTGATTGATTTTTTTTCACAGGGGTTGCAGGCAGCGTGTACAAAAGCTCAAGTCAAATATTTCAATGAATTACATGCTGAGATACTGTCGCAAAAGCCATAACTGGAAAGATAACACTATTAAATGTGGAAGATATTACTCAACTAAAGCTAAGTAACTCATAGGCGCACCGTCACCAAGTCGGGCATCAGCTAACTTCATAATTCTAGTATAGCCCCCTGGGCGATTTCTAAATTTTGGTGCAACTTCTTCAAATAATTTATTAACAGCAAGACGATTATTAAGTCGTGTGTAAGCTAGTCGACGATTAGCAACCGTGTCTTCTTTAGCCATTGATATTAATTTTTCTACATAGCCTCGCATAAATTGGCATTTTGTATGAGTCGTCTTAATTTTGCCGTGGTCAATAACTTCTACCGCCAAATTTCGCGCTAGAGTCCGACGATGCCCGGGAGAACCCGCAATTCTATGTCTATGTTTTAAATGCCTCATAAATTAACCCCTCATCGGCCTCAAATCACTAAGCCTTCGTTTCACTACTCTGTTTTTCTTGCATTTCCTTCATAACACCATCAACTTTCATACCTAATCCAAGTCCCATGGTGGTCAAGATTTCTTTAATTTCATTCAACGATTTGCGACCAAAGTTCTTGGTTCTTAGCATCTCGCCTTCTGTCTTCGATACAAGTTCATAGATATATTTGATGTTGGCGTTTTGCAGACAGTTTGCAGAGCGCACAGATAATTCCAACTCAGAGACTGGCTTCAGCAGAAAATTATTAATTGAACTCGTAGTAGGAACTGGCTTGCTTTCGATCCTGGTAATTTCTTCCTCATCTTCAAAATTCAAGAACACAGCCAACTGATCACGCAAAATTTTTGCAGAATATGCAACAGCGTCCTGTGGCCCAATCCCTGAGTTTGTCCATACTTCAAGTGTCAACTTATCAAAGTCAGTGCGCTTTCCAACTCTTGAATTAGTCACAGTATAGTTCACTCTGTGAACTGGCGAAAATAGCGTGTCTACATAAATCCAACCGATGGGCAAATCGAACTGTTCCTTGTTGTCCATGGCAGTAACATATCCTTTGCCGCGAGCCACCTTGAGCTCCATTTTCAGGCTTCCACCTGAAGAAATATTGGCAATGACATGCTCAGGATTTAAAACTTTGGCATGGCTACTGTCAGAAATATCACCAGCAAGGACAGGGCCCTCACCATGCTTCTCAAGTGTTAAGCTAATATCTTCTTTTTCGGAAATACTGAAACGCACTTCTTTCAGGTTCAAAAGGATTTCAGAAACTTCCTCTTTAACGTTGTTAATCGTTCCAAATTCATGTTCAACGCCGTCGATCTTAACCGCAACAATACCAGCTCCCTGCAATGAACCTAAAAGAACTCGACGAAGGGAATTACCAAGCGTTTGCCCATATCCCCGCTCTAGCGGGCGAGCAATAAATTTTCCGTAATTGGCTTTCAGTGACTCAGACTCTACTTCAAGCGCAACTGGTCTGATCATGCTTGCCCAATTTTTCGCAACGTAATTACTCATTATTGAACTCCCTCGATAATTACAAGATTCTATTTGTTATAGTACTCAACAACAAGGCGCTCTTCGACTTTAGCTGTAATATCGTCTCTCTTCGGGAGATCCTTGATCACACCTGAAAATTTGCCCTTATCAACTTCAATCCATGCAGGTACTTCACGCATACTGTAAATGTCTAATCCACCCGTAATTTTCGCCACAGACCGTGATGCTGTCTCTAGTGCGACAACATCACCAGACTTAAGGGTCATAGATGGTACATTTGCTTTCTTACCATTCACGGTAAAATGATAGTGCTTCACCAGTTGGCGAGCTTCCGCGCGTGAGCCTGCAAAACCTATTCGATAGACAACATTGTCCAGGCGTCGCTCAATCAAACTAAGCATATTATCGCCAGTAACACCTTTCATGCGCAAGGCCTTAAAAAACAGGTTTCGCATCGGTCTTTCATTAAAACCGTAAATCCTTTTGAGTTTCTGTTTTTCTCTCAACTGGATACCGAAATCGGACACTTTGCCTCTACGCTGGCCATGTTGACCAGGAGGATAAGGTCGGCGCTCAATCGCACATTTATCGGTATAGCAACGAGTTCCTTTCAAAAAAAGCTTCTCATTTTCTCTTCTACATAATCTACAAACGGAATCTACATATCTAGCCATATCATCTACTCCAATCTCACACTTAGACTCTTCTTCGCTTAGGTGCTCTACAACCATTATGGGGTATCGGACTTCCGTCTGACACAGATGTTATCCTCATTCCCGTGCCCAAGAGAGCGCGAATTGCATTTTCTCTACCAGCACCAGGTCCCTTCACTCGAACTTCACAAGAATTTACTCCTTGCTCCATGGCACGTCGTGCAGCCTCAGCCGAAGCTGTCTGTGCCGCAAAAGGCGTCGACTTTTTTGAACCTTTAAAACCTAGATGGCCAGCACTTGCCCAAGCAATCGCATCACCCTGTAGGTCAGTAAAAGTTACAATAGTATTATTGAACGATGCCAAAATATGGCAAACCGCGTACGAAACGCTCTTCTTGATCTTCTTCTTACCTGCTTTTACCACCATACAGAATTCCCTTTACTCTTATTTATTTCTACGACTTCAGTTGCTTAATTGATTTCTTGCCTGCGATCGCAATTGCACGACCTTTTCTTGTTCTGGCATTCGAGTGTGTTCTTTGCCCACGCACTGGCAAGCTTTTCTTATGCCTGGTACCACGATAACAGCCCATATCTTTAAGCCGTTTTACATTGAGACCCACTTCCCGTCGAAGATCCCCTTCTACCAGATAGCCGTCCTCGAGCATTTTACGAACACCCTGGGCTTCTTCTTCTGTGAGATCATTCGAGCTTTTTTCCAAATCTACACCAGCTCGAGTAAGTACCTCGGCGGCAATTTTCGGACCTACTCCATAAATCGCTCTGAGCGCAATTTTCATCGCTTTATTTCTTGGAATATCTACACCTAATATCCGCGCCATTCTGGACTCCTAAATTATTAACCCTGACGTTGCTTGTGCTTTTTACTGGCTTTACATACCACTCGAAGCACGCCTTTTCTCTTGACGACTCTACAATCTTTACAAATTGGCTTAACTGAAGTTCGCACTTTCATAGGTATTTCCTTTCAACTTCTACTATTTTCCCTTGGATCTAAAGGTAATTCGTCCCTTCTCCACATCATACTTACTTATTTCTACAACAACTCTATCGCCAGGCAAAATCTTGATAAAATGCATGCGCATTTTGCCACTAATATGAGCTATTATTTTGTGCCCATTTGGCAGCTTAACTCTAAATTTTGTATTAGGCAGTAATTCCGTTACCTCTCCTTCCACTTCGATAATGTCTTTATCGACCATATTTCACACTCAAAAAGTTTTGACTGTATATAAAAATCGCACTAATAAGGCAAGTCATTATTCACTCCGTTAAGGGCCAAGGCACTGAGAAGATTCTCGCGAATGATACTTTCATCAGTATTTGCATCAATCACTTTCAAGACTTGCTTTTGCTTATAAAATTCAACCATCTCATCAATGGTCGATTTAAATACATCAATTCGATTCCTAATCACGGCCTCAGTATCATCTTTTCTATGAACCAGGGGTTCACCCGAAACATCACATACTCCAGGTCGTTTTGGAGGATGGCTGAGCAAGTTGTAGATCATCCCGCTCTTCGGAGCGACCCTGCGATTAGTGATTCGCTGCACCAAAACTTCAAGATCTATCTTGAAATAAACTGTTTGAGTGGTGCATCCTCGAAGTAGGTGCTCGTCTAATAGTTTTGCCTGATTTAACGTTCTCGGAAAACCATCAAAAATAAAATGCCCTTTCGATGTATCGCAATTGGCCTTTAGAAGCTCTAATACGGTCATATCATCAACTAAATGACCTGCATCGATAATACCTTTAACTCGCATTCCAAGTGACGAGCCCTTGCCAATTTCAGCTCTGAGCAGATCGCCTGTGGAAACATGCTTATAGCCAAAGTTCTTAACAAGATAACTTGCCTGTGTCCCTTTGCCTGAGCCGGGAGCACCTAAAAATATCAATTGTGGCTGGCGACCCATCTAAAACCTTTTATTCATACCGCTGTATTTACCACGCGATTTATAAGCACTTTCATAGCGATCTGAATAGAGAAACGCCTGGACGTTAAGCATTACTCGCATGGCGACTGAAACAAGAATCAGCATTGAAGTTCCACCGAAACGCGTGTTGGCACCGGTTAAAAGTGAAGGTGCCACACAGATAAAAACTAGATAAATTGCCGCAAAGAAAGTCAGTCGATACAAAATGAACTCAAGGTATTCTTTGGTTTTTTGCCCGGGACGAACCCCTGGTACGAACGCATTATTTTTTTGCAATGATTCACTAATCCGCTTCGTCTTAAATTGTATTGGCGCATAAAAATATGCCATATAGGTAATTAGAAAAGCGAAAAAAACATTAAAGAGTAGCTTGCCCGGGTACAGAGATTGTTGAATCAGATCAAGGTATGGCTTGAGAAATGAACCTTGCGATACAAAAGACGCAAAAGTAGCTGGGGCTGCCAGAAGTGACGACGCCAGAATCGGAGGCATGACGCCACCCGTGTCTACACGCATTGGTAGGGTTTGAGCACCGCCATATACGCGATTATTAACGACTTTTTTGGCATATTGCACGGGCACCGCTCGGTATGCTCTTTCAATAAATGAAACCAAATAAAATGTTCCGATAACGACCAGGAGGCCGAGCAATAGATTTATGCCTTGTAGCTCACCACTCCGATAGAGAGTTAACCTTTGGATAACTTCGGCAGGTAGCTCCACGGCAATACCTGTAAAAATAATCAGAGATACTCCATTTTCTAAGCCGTATTCTGTAATCCGTTCACCCAGCCAAAGAAGAAACATTGTCCCGCCTGCCAAAGTTATCATTGCAGTCAAGCGAAACAGCATGCCGGGATCTGGCACGACAGGCGCACCAGATGGACTTTTAAAGTTTTCAAAAACTGCAGCCAATCCGTAGCCTTGAACACAACATAAAATTACTGTTGCATAGCGGGTCCATTTCTGGATTTTCTTATGTCCGTCGCTGTCTTCCTGCAACTCCTGAATCTGCGGGATGACTTCTCCTAGAAGAGAGAAAATAATTGATGTTGTAATATAGGGCATAATACCAAGCGCAAGCACGGAAAAGCGCTTAAAGGCACCGCCACTGAAGGTGTTGATTAGATCAAAAATTCCTCCAGCAGATTGTGCAAAATATGAATGGATGGCTGAGCCATCTATTCCAGGAACCGGAACCTGTGCAGCCAATCGATATACAACCAGCAACAGGAACGTCACGAAAATCTTTTTCTTGAGTTCCTCTAATTTTCCTTGAGAAAGCATTAAAAACTTCCTTTTCTACTTATTGATATCTATTTCTTATTAACGATCTTGCCACCAATCTTAAGAATGGCTTCCTCGGCTGACTTGGTGAATTTCTCCAGATTTACGAAGGTCAAAGGAGATTTCAAAGTGCCATGGCCAAGAATTTTTACAGGTCTACTGCGGTCTTGCCCCTTGAGCAATCCTTTCTTAATTAGAATCTCTCGAGAGACTTCCTCCGTCGTAAAATGTTCAGAAATTTTCTTCAGATTTAGGACAGCATATTCAGTTTTAAAAGGTGCATTTCTGAAACCACGCTTTGGCAAACGCATATAAATTGGCATCGTACCGCCCTCGAATCCAATGCGTGTTTGACCACTTTTACGAGCAGTTTGTCCCTTGCCACCCTTACCGGCAGTTTGCCCTTGACCCGAACCCATACCACGACCAAGTCGTTTGATATTTCGATGGGCACCCTTTGGACTCTTCAAATTTTTTAAAGTTAACATATAACATCGCCTCTATGATTTATTTAAAATCAACCAAATGGATTACTTTTTTGATCATGCCGCGAACGCACGGTGTGTTTTCTAGTGTTCGTTCCTGGCCTATTTTTCTCAACCCAAGACCGAGAACGGTCGACTTAACATGTTGTGGAGCCTTACATGTTGATTTCTTTAATTTTACTGTTATGGTTTTTGCAGCCATAAAATACCTCTCTATACAATACTATTTCAGACGAATACGTTTAATATCAATTCCTCTCATTGCCGCTATTTGTTCAGCTGAACGCAAGGCCCTAAGAGCGTCGAAAGTCGCTTTAACAACATTATGTGGGTTATTATTTCTCACACTTTTGGTTAAAACGTTCTTCACTCCTGCCAATTCTAAAATAGAACGACATGCACCAGCAGCTTTAATCCCAGTACCTTCAGCGGCAGGTTTAAAAATAATTCTTCCGGCATCGTGAGTTCCGATGATCTGATGTGGAATTGTCCCCTTATCGAGGGAGACCTTAATCATATTGCGATGTGCAGCTTGAATTGCCTTGCGAATTGCTTCAGGAACTTCGTTGGCCTTACCTAACCCAAACCCCACACTTCCTTTCTTGTCCCCAACAATCATGAGCGCAGAAAATGAAAATCGGCGACCACCTTTCACGACTTTGGCAACTCGATTTACGGCAACGACCCTTTCTTCAATATCGGGATTTACAGTCGCTTGCTTCTTCTTGACCTGAATGCGCTTTTTCGGATGTTTCGCTTTTGCCCCTGCGGAAGCTTCATCATCACCACTTGCAACATCATCTTGATCATTTTTAACTTCGTCGCTACTCATCAGTTTTCCCCACGAAAATAATTAGAATTTAATTCCTGTTTCTCGGACTGCATTGGCTAATGCAGCCACTACGCCAGTATACTTATATCCATTTCTATCAAACACAACTGTACTTATCTTTCTACTGTTAAGTTCTTTGCCAATTTCTTTACCAAGGACAATGGCTGCTTCTTTATTGCTGCCAGTGACTGGAGCATTTTTGCCAAAGGTTTTAACTGCAAAAAGAGTGCGAGCCGAAGCATCGTCAATAACTTGCACAAATAAGTTCGTATTCGACTTATTAAGGCAAAGTCTTGGACGCTCGGCAGAGCCAATGACACTTTTACGAATCACTAACTTTCGACGAACTCGTCTTGCAAGTGACGCATTTTGAATTCTTTCTTGTGGTTTTCTCATAAACTCATCCCATCTTTTGATCTATTGGAGCAAGCTCTTAGATCTTCTTTCGTTAACTATTTTGCTTTTGCTGCAGCCTTACCAGCTTTTCTTACAATCACTTCATCAAGATACTTCAACCCTTTGCCTTTATAAGGCTCTGGCGGTCTAAAGGAACGGACTTTAGCAGCGACAAAACCAACCAATTCCTTATCGCAACCGTAAATTTCTACTTGATTTTTATTTATTTTTGCCTCTATCCCCTTGGGCAACTGATAATCAATTGCATGCGAGTGTCCCAGGTTCAAAGTGAGCATGTCGCCTTTTACAGCGGCCTTATAACCTACACCATTAAATTCCAGGGCCTTCATAAATCCGGTGCTTACACCAAACACCATGTTATTAAGAAGGGTTCTAGCTGTACCCCATTGAATACTTGCTTCCTTCGTTTTTTTCACAGGGAGCACCTGCAATGCCTTGCCTTCTAATTTAATAGAAACAAGCGGGTTGAATGTGTAGGACATCTGCCCCTTTGGTCCCTTTACAGAAACATCCGATTTATTAATCTTTACTTCAACCTTATCAGGTAAACCAATTGGTTTTTTTCCAATCCGCGACATAAATTGCCTCTCAATATAAAATCACCAAACGTTACAAATAATTTCGCCACCAGTTTTCAGTTTTTTTGCTTCTCGGGAAGACACCACGCCTTTCGACGTGGATAAAATTGAAATACCAAGTCCACTTAGGACCCTAGGCACTTCCTTATAACTCGAATATCGTCTCAATCCAGGAGTTGAAATTCGATCTAACCCTTGAATTGCATCTTCCTTCAATAAAACCTTTAAATTAATCTCTGCATCGCCTTTGGCAATAATTTTGAAAGACCTAATGTACCCCTCTTCCTTCAGAATCTTGCACACATTGGCTTTCAGTTTGCTTGCAGGAAATTCCACTCTATCTTTGCCTGCTTTTGCGGCGTTTCGAATTCGAGTTAACATATCTGCAATTGGATCAGTCATCATAAAATTAATTCTCCCAACAAAATTACCAACTAGATTTAGTCACACCAGGTAACATCCCCGTCAGAGCCAATTCCCTGAACTTAATACGGCAGAGACGAAAAGTTCTGTAGTATCCACGAGGTCTCCCCGTAATCGCACAGCGATTGCGCACTCTTATTTTCGCAGAATTTCTTGGCAACTTTTGCAGTCCAATCTGTGCCTGTATTCTTTCATCCTCGGAAAGTTTTACATCTTTAGCACGCAACCGAAGTTCCCCTCGCCGCGTTTTATACTTCTCACTCATTTTTTTTCTACGTTCGTTCTTAACGACTGTTGAAAGCTTTGCCATGACTCTATTACTCCGTTAGCTAGTTAATTCGCCCTAAAAGGCATTCCAAACCGTGCAAGTAGTTCACGTCCTTCTTCATTTGATTTTGCTGTTGTCACAATGCAAATACCCAAACCACGAACAGCATCAATTTTATCGTAGTTAATTTCAGGGAAAATGATTTGCTCTTTCATGCCCAATGTATAGTTTCCACGCCCATCGAATGCCCGTGGTGAAATCCCACGAAAGTCGCGCACTCTTGGCAAGGATACGGAAATCAATCTATCCAAAAATTCATACATCATATTCCCGCGTAAAGTTACAGAAGCTCCAATGGCTTGGCCTTCACGAACTTTAAAGGTGGCAATAGATTTTTTTGCTCTTGCAACAACAGGTTTCTGTCCGGTAATCGTTGCCAAATCACTTATAATAGAGTCGACCACCTTAGAGTTACTAACTGCTTCGCGCGTGCAGCAGTTAACAATTATCTTTGTCACCTTCGGAACCTGATGAACATTCTTGTAGGCAAACTTGGTCATAAGATCACGTTTTATTTCTTTATCGTACATTTCATTCAATCTAGATTTCATACATGCCTCATTTATTTCAATGCCGATCCACACTTAACCAGCACTCTAACTTTCTTTCCACCCTGCTCAGCAATTTTTACACGACCCGCTTTCTGAGATTTAGGGCTAACAACGCCAACCGTACTTATTGCAATTGAGCGCTCAGCCTCAACAAAACCGCCATTGGGGTTAGCCTGAGATGGTCGCATTGCTTTTTTGCGCAGGTTTACACCCTTCACCAACACACGGCCATTTTTATAATCAAGTTTCAAAATGAGACCTCGTTTTCCCTTATCGCGCCCACTTCGAACCAGTACCTCATCATTAATTTTTAACTTTTGCATAAAACCCTCTGCCTATCCTAATTAAAGAACTTCTGGTGCAAGCGAACAGATTTTCGTAAAATTTTTCGCTCGCAACTCTCTTGCAACTGGTCCAAAAATACGTGTGCCAAGTGGTTCATTGTCAGCACCAAGCAACACAACGCCATTGGAATCAAAAGTGATATAAGATCCATCCTCGCGGCGTATTGGAAAAGTTGTGCGCACAATGACGCCTTTCTTCACTTCACCCTTCTTAATTTTGCCCCCGGCTTGAACCTGCTGAATGGCCACAACGATAATATCGCCGATACTTGCAGATACTCGCTTAGAACCGCCCAACACTTTAATACAAGTCGCTGTTCGTGCTCCGCTATTATCAGCCACTTCAAGATTTGTTTGCATTTGAATCATATGCCACTCCGCAAAACTAAAATTATTTTACTATCGAAAAAAGTTCCCATCTTTTCAATGCTGAGAACGGACGAGACTCAATTATTACTACCTTATCCCCAGTCTTAGCTGTCTTAGCTTCATCATGGGCATGGTACTTTTTTGTTTGGTTTACAAACTTTCCATAATCTCCATGCTTAAACCTGCGAGTGACTGACACAACAATCGTTTTTGCAGTCTTGTCACTTACAACCGTTCCTTCCAATTTTCTTTTAAACTTTGCTACATCACTCATGGCTCAACCCGCTTTATTTTTTTAATTTAGCCGTTCTTTCTGTTAAAAGTCGTGCAACCGTCGTACGCAATTCCTTCTTCAAATGTGGTTTGGTCAACCCTGAAGTAAATCGCTGGATCTTTATGTCGAACAATTGCTTCTGTAAATCGGCAATCTTACTATCCAACGCTTTTACATCCATTTTTTTAATATCTTGCTGCTCTAACATTTTATACCCCCAATCACTCAGCTTCTTTGGCCGAAGTTTTACTTGCCGCAGGAGCCGCTGCCAACTCTGTTTTCACAATTTTCGTTTTCACTGACAGCTTGTACTTAGCAAGCTTCAAAGCTTCAATGCTTGATTGCCCATCAGTATGTTTAATCTCAAACAGAATACGGCCAGGCTTAATTACGGCAACCCAACTTTCTGGGGATCCTTTACCTGACCCCATTCGAACCTCAGCGGGTTTCTTTGTCAGAACTTTATCTGGGAAAATTCTGATCCAAACTTGCCCACCTCTTTTAATCGATCTCGTCATAGCAATACGAGCTGCTTCAATCTGGCGATTTGTGACGAATCCAGGAACGAGAGCCTGGAGACCGTAATCACCGTAAAATAGTGTATTTCCGCCCTTAGCCTTTCCCCTATTGCGGCCCTTCTGATGCTTTCTCCATTTTACTTTTTTAGGACTTAACATATGCTTTCCTCAATTAATCCGCTTAACCTTATTGATAAATTTCGCCCTTATACACCCATACTTTCACACCGATGGCCCCATAGGTCGTCTGAGCTGTTGCAACGTTGTAATCAATATCTGCTCGCAATGTATGCAAAGGCACTTTTCGTTCCGAATAACCCTCAACTCGAGCCATATCTGCCCCACCTAATCGACCAGAAACTTTCACCTTAATTCCCTTCACTCCTGCTCGAAACGCAGCCTGCATCACTTTTTTCATGGCCCTTCGGAATGCCACACGTTTTTCCAGCTGTTGTGCAATATTTTCTGCAATTAATTTTGCATCGGCATCAGGTCTTTTCACCTCGGCAATATTAAAAATCACATTGCCTTTGCCAACTTTCTTCAATTCTGCTCGAATCTTATCGATCCCAGTTCCTTTTTTGCCAATAGCGACTCCGGGTCTTGCCGTATAGACAGTCACCTTAATTTGATCAGATGTCCTTGAAATTTCGGTTTTAGACACAGCGGCATTTTTCATGGTGTCTTCAATGAACTTCCGAATTGCAATATCTTCATGAAGTGCATTAGCATAACCTTGCTTAGCATACCAGGTTGAATGCCACGTTTTAATGTAACCCAATCTGAGACCATACGGATTTACTTTCTGCCCCATTATCCCTTCCTTATTCCTTATTAAGCTTCTTTTAGTTCAACATATACATGTGAACTTCGTTTTCTGATGCGGTAGGCACGCCCCTGGGCCCTCGCCTGAATTCTTTTCAGCATCGGACCCTCATTAGCATAGATGGTGCCAATTACCAAATTCTCGAGATCATACTTCTGAGTTCCTTGAGCTATTGCCAGCCCGCTATTAAGAAGTTTCGTCAAAACGATGGCAATTTCTCGCTTTTCGCAAAAACGCAGCACCTTTAAAGCCTCAGAAACTTTTTTATCCCTAACTAGATCGCAAACCTGACGCACCTTTTGTGGGCCAATTCCAATCTTGTTACTTTTCACTATGATAGACATAATAATCCCCTTCTAAATCTTACTCAGCTGGCTTCTCAACTTTTTTATCGGCAGCTGTATGACCATGGAACTGACGTGTATGTGAAAATTCACCCAGTTTGTGCCCAATCATGTTATCCGTTACATAAACAGGAATAAATTTTTTCCCATTGTGAACGGCAAATGTGATGCCAATAAACTCAGGAACAATGGTTGTTGCTCTTGACCATGTCTTAATAACTTTGCCTGCCTTATTTTTCTCGCCTTGAAGCGCAATCACTTTACGCATCAACTTGAAACTTACAAACGGGCCTTTCTTTAAAGATCTAGACATATACCTTCTCTCCTAAGCCTCAATAACTATTTCCTGCGTTTAACAATATATTTGTCAGTACGTTTATTCCGACGCGTCTTATATCCTCTTGTCGGTTGCCCCCAAGGCGTTACAGGGTGACGACCACCAGACGTACGGCCTTCACCACCGCCCAATGGGTGGTCAATTGGGTTTTGGGCTACACCGCGCACACCTGGGCGAACACCCATGTGGCGCTTGCGTCCAGCCTTGCCAATTACAATGTTCTCATGATCAAGATTGCCGACTTGTCCAATGGTCGCGCGGCACTCTGGCTTAACTTTTCTCAACTCACCAGAAGGAACTCGGAGAAGAACATACTCGCCTTCTTTTGCCATAACTTGAACGTACGATCCAGCTGAACGAGCCATTTGCCCGCCTGCGCCGGGATACATTTCAACATTATGTACCAATGTACCAATTGGTATATCTTTCAATTGTTTAGAGTTCCCCACTTTAATGTCTGCATCATCTGAACTGACAACCACATCGCCAGCTTTTAATCCCTGTGGAGCAAGAATAAAACTTTTATCTCCATCTAGATAGGCGAGTAGGGCAATGTGACACGTTCTATTCGGGTCATAACAAATCGCTTCTACTTTGGCAGAGATATTTAACTTGTTGCGCTTAAAATCGATAACTCGATAAAGCTGTTTAGCACCGCCGCCCTGATGGCGAGTGGTAATACGTCCAAAATGGTTACGAGCAAATTTTGATTTCTTTGCCGTGATCAATCTCTTTGGAACTTCCACACCTTTAGTAAACTCAGACGATGCGATTGTCGTCATGTATCTTCTACTCGGGGTCGTGGGACTATACTTTTTAACACTCATAACAAACCTCAAATTCTAATTCTGTCGCTCATTCCATGCTCAAAAAACGAGCCTACCCTATACACCTTTAAAAAATTCAATCCGTTGGCCTTCTCCAAGCTGAACTAAGGCCCGTTTACGAAAGGAACTCTTATACGCATGCGCGCCAAAACGACGATGCTTCCCAGGAAGTGTAATCGTTGACACCTTCAAAACTTTAACATCATAAAACTTCTCAACGGCTTTCTTAATCTGTGTTTTTGTAGCCCATTCAGCTACAACAAACCCATAACGATTAGACTTTTCAGTCGCCTTTGTTGCCTTCTCAGTGATGAGAGGCTTCACTAATACATTTTCTAACTGAGGCATATCACACCAACTTTTTAAGTAACGTTTCTAATGCTTTTTTCTCGATAATCAAATTTTCAAATTTAATCGCTTCGTACACGCTGAAACCATCAACGTGAACTGCTTTTGCATTTTCAAAGTTTCTGCAAGCTCTTAGCGCTAAGGAATCCTTTGAATCCGTCACTACCAAGCCTGGCAACAAACCTTTCTTGCTTAAAAGATTAAACATTTCCTTAGTTTTACCCTTGCTTTGCAACTCGCTAACAACGGTCAACTTTCCGGACTGAAATTTATCCGCTAGCACCGAGTGAATGGCACCAAGCATAGTTTTCTTATTAACTTTTTGTTCATAGGATCGTGGCTGAGGACCAAATGAGGACCCTCCACCAGGCATCAAAGGTGAGCGATTACTCCCTTGTCGTGCATTTCCTGTTCCCTTTTGCTTAAACGGCTTCTTCCCACCACCAGCAACCAAGCCTTTGCATTTTACAGAGGCATTCCCCTGACGGCGACTCGCCAATGTAGCTTTCACCACTTGGTGAATAACAGCTACATTGATGTCTTCCGGTGTAAGACTCACTGATGTTTCGAGCTTTCCAGCCGCATCAAATTTACTATTCAAAACATTTAATTCCGCCATAGTGCACCCTCTACTCTCTTAAACCTTTGGCGCTTATTCGCGCGCTTTTTTAATGGCTTTAGATATTCTCACAAAACCACTTTTCGAACCTGGAACTGAACCCTTAATGAGCATATATCCTTTGTCCAGATTCACTTCAACAATCATCAAATTTTGCACAGTCTGTTCCAAATCGCCCATATGACCAGGTAACTTTTTAAGTTTAAATACGCGACCTGGAGAAGCACGATTCCCAATAGAACCTGGGCGGCGATGAAACATAGATCCATGGGCAGCAGGTCCACCTTTAAAATTAAAGCGCTTCATAACGCCTTGATAGCCCTTACCTTTTGTTGTGCCCGCAACATCCACATAAACCGACGATTTAAAGGATTCATATCCAATTTTTGCGCCTACGAGTGCTGGATCAGCTTGATCTACCCTGAGCTCTGACAACAGAGTAAAAGTCGGAGAAACTTGAGCTTTCTTAAGATGCCCAGCCATTGGCTGAGGAACAAGTTTTTCGCGTTTTTCGTAATAGGCTAATTGATAGGCATTATAGCCATCTTTCTCTTTGGTCTTAACTTGGGAAATATGATTAGGAATGAGTTTTATGACTGTGACAGGAACATGGTTGCCATGCTCATCAAAAATTCGGGTCATTCCGGCTTTTTGACCATAAAATGAAGATAAATTAACGACTGACTTCTCTGTTGCAGACTCGGCTGCAGCTTTTTTATCTGGGGCCATTCTTCCTCCACAGCATCACCCTTAGACTAAGGGATGCATGCATGGTTATTAAAAAATAATCTAATACTTGATTTCTACATCCACACCAGACGAAAGGTCGAGCTTCATCAGACTATCAATAGTCTGTTGAGTTGGATCTAAAATATCAATTAACCTCTTATGAGTTCTCATTTCAAACTGCTCTCGCGATTTTTTATCGATATGAGGAGAGCGCAACACGGTAAATTTATTAATTTCTGTAGGTAAAGGAATTGGACCAGCAACACGAGCACCTGTCTCCTTCGCTGTCTGTACAATTTCGTTTACAGAATTATCAAGTAACTTATGATCGTACGCACGCAGCTTAATTCTTAATCTTGTTGCTTTCATCTAAAAACGTCCCATTTTGGAAAATTGAACCAGATATTTATTTGTATTGGGGGCCTTTGTCAACCATTTATAATTGCACCCTACAGGTAAATACCTTTGGACTCTAAGAGTTTCTTGGTTAAATTGAGTTCCATTGGCCCATAATGGTGAAATGCGAGAGTGAAATTAGCTCGCCCTTGGGTGGCAGATCGTAAATCAGTACTATAACCAAACATCTCACTAAGAGGCACTTCCGCTTTAATAACTTCTTTATTGTGTTTTGACTCTATTCCTACAATATGTCCTCTTTTCATGTTTACATGGGCAATGACTTCGCCCGAAAATTCGCCCGGCGTCACAACCTCAAGAGACATAAAGGGCTCAAACATGACAAATCCTGCCGCCTCACAGGCCGTCTTAAATGCATTTGCTGAGGCTATGATATAGCCCAGAGAGGAACTCTCCATTTCGTCATATTTGGCCTTTAAGAGGGTCGCCTTGATATTTATAAAAGGATATCCAACCCTGCAGCCGCCTGGTGCCGTATCAAAGATTGATTTTTTAATCGTCTCTAAAATCTCTTGCGGCAAATCGCGCTTAGAAATAGCTGATTCGAATAATACACCCGCCTGATAGTCGTATGGCTCGACTTGAATTACACAATGACCAAACTGGAGCTTACCATTAATTTCTTTTTCAAATGTATACTCACCGGTGGCAATCGATTTGATCCCTTCTCTATAAGAAACCTGAGGTCTGCCGACGTTAATTCCAACGCCAAAATCACGGTGAATACGATCTGCGATGATTTCCAGGTGAAGCTCTCCCATTCCGTAGATCAAGAGCTGCCCGGTTTCCGGATTATGCTTAAAATTAAATGATGGATCTTCGATTTTAAGTTGATCCAAAACAGTGAGCAATTTTTTTTCGTCTGCGCTAGTTTTTGGCTCAATTGCCACTGAAATTACCGACTCAGGAAAATCCATGAGATCATATATTATCGGTCGATGTTCTAAGCAAAGCGTCTCGCCAGTAGTTGTTATTTTGAGACCTGCGAGGGCAACAATTTCGCCGGCTCCAGCCTCTTCAAGTTCGGTACGTTTATTGGCATGCATCTGGAGAATTTTTTGAATACGCTCGCGCTTTTTTTTGAGCGGATTAAAAATCGTCGCTCCAACTTTTATCTCACCGGAGTAGATGCGAACAAATGTTAAGCTCCCCACAAAGGGATCTGAGGCTATTTTGAAGGCAATCCCGCTAAACATTTCATCAGAGATGGGTTGGCGTTTTTCCTGTTTTTCAAAATCTTTTGCGTTGTGACCTAGAATTTCTCCACGATCAATAGGGGAAGGTAAATAATCTATAATGGCGTCTAGAAGCGGCTGAATGCCTTTGTTCTTAAAGGCAGAACCACATAATACGGGGATAAAATTGTGCTTAATTACGGCTTTTCGGATGGCCGCTTGGATTTCGCCTTGAGAAGGAATTTCACCATTCAAATATTTTTCAGCCAACATGTCGTCGAAATCTGCAATAGCACTGATAAGCTCTTCACGATGCCTTTGAGCATCGTCCAACATTTCGCTAGGAATTTCTTGCTCCATCACTGAACAGCCTAAATCCTCTTCCTTAAAAAAGAGGGCCTTCATTTTTACTAAATCAACTAAACCTCTAAATTTTTCTTCGGCACCAATTGGTATTTGAATCGCATTGGCTTTCTTTCCTAGTTTTTCACGAATTTCATCAATACAATTTTGAAAATCTGCTCCGGCTCGATCCATCTTATTAACAAACGCCAAGCGCGGAACATTGTATTTGTCGGCCTGTGACCACACTGTCTCAGATTGCGGTTCAACGCCTGAGACTGCGTCGAAGATACCAACAGCTCCATCTAAAACCCGTAGGGATCTTTCGACTTCGATTGTAAAATCCACATGCCCGGGAGTATCGATAATATTAATTATCTTTTTTTGCCAAAGGCAGGTGGTTGCAGCGGAGGTAATGGTGATTCCTCGTTCTTGCTCCTGAACCATCCAATCCATGGTGGCAGTACCATCATGGACTTCACCCATTTTATAGTTTTTTCCGGTGTAAAAAAGAATTCTCTCTGTCGTAGTGGTTTTTCCGGCATCAATATGGGCCATGATACCGATGTTTCTTATGTTATGAATTTCATTTTCTGTTTTCATGTTCAATCTTAACGTGCACTAAAAAAAAGGCCTCTCCATGGAGAGGCCTTAATCATAAATGATTTAAAGAAAAATGGAAATTACCACTTAAGGTGAGCAAACGCCTTATTGGCTTCAGCCATTTTGTAAACATCTTCACGTTTTTTAACGGCACCACCACGGTTATTAGCGGCATCGATAATTTCATCAGCCAACTTTTCCACCATCGTTTTACCAGAACGCTCACGTGAGTAGTCACGAATCCAGCGAATGGCCAAGGACTGCCTTCGGTTCGTACGAACCTCAACCGGGATTTGATATGTTGCACCACCAATTCTGCGTGATTTTACTTCTACGGCAGGTTTAACATTGGATAATGCTTTCTTGAAAGTCTTCAAGGGTTCTTCATTGGTTTTTTGCTCTACGAGCTCGAGGGCACCATAGAAAATTGTTTCAGCAATGGCTTTTTTCCCGCCAATCATTAAACAATTCACAAATTTCGTAACTAGAATTTCCTGGTACTTTGGATCAGGAAGAACTTCTCGGACAGTGGCGCGGTGTTTTCTACTCATTATTTCTCTCCTCTTCAGTGCCTGCTGGATTCGATCCAAATCAAACGGCGACTTACTCTCCCGGCTTCTATTTTCGCAACAGAAACCAGCAAGTGGTTAATAAACTATGCCTTTGGTCGTTTTGCACCATACTTAGAACGGGATTTTCTGCGTTTCTCAACACCCGTAGCGTCCAAGGCGCCACGAATTGTGTGGTAACGAACACCTGGAAGGTCTTTAACGCGACCGCCACGAATAAGCACAATCGAGTGTTCCTGCAAGTTATGCCCTTCACCACCAATATATGAGATAACTTCATAACCGCTCGTCAATTTAACTTTGCAGACCTTGCGAAGTGCTGAGTTCGGTTTCTTGGGTGTCGTCGTATATACGCGTGTACAAACTCCCCGTTTTTGAGGACAGGACTTTAGTGCTGGCGACTTTGTTTTTACTTCTTTGTCTGTTCTACCACTTCTAATTAACTGATTAATAGTTGGCATTGATCGAGCTCCCTTTACTTAACATTCCACTTGGGTGTCTAACATGGCCACCCAAGTATCACAACAAATTTTTAAATCTGGGCGTTTATCTTAGTCGCCAATTCATCTTCTTCCACAATTGCGACAGCTTCATAGTCACGATACTTTGGAATACCTGTTCCCGCTGGAATTAGGCGGCCCATGATAACGTTTTCTTTGAGACCGCGCAACTTATCCTTCTTACCCTCAAGCGCTGCCTGGGTAAGAACTTTGGTAGTTTCTTGAAACGAAGCTGCAGAGATAAATGATTCAGTCGTTAAGGACGCCTTAGTGATACCAAGCAACATCGACCTGGCCTCTGCGGGAACCTGACCAGCAGCAACCAATCTTTCGTTCTCAGCAGCTAATTCACCCTTGGTAACCGTATCACCAACAATAAAGCATGAATCACCGGACTCCGTGACTTCCACTTTTTTCAGCATTTGGCTGACAATAACTTCAATGTGTTTGTCATCAATTTTAACCCCTTGGAGTCTGTAAACCTCTTGAATCTCATTTACAATGTAGTTGGCTAATGCCTTCACACCCAATACGCGTAAAATATCATGCGGATTACTTGGACCATCCATAATGGCTTCGCCTGGACGAATGTAATCACCCTCGTTAACGATCACATAGCGACCCTTTGGAACTGAATAAATAACTGGTTCAGCACCATTTTCAGGGCGAATGATAATTTTACGTGTGCCACGTAATTCAGGGCCAAACTCAATTGTTCCTGAAATATCAGCGATCTGAGCTGAGTTGGAAGGTTTACGCGCTTCAAAAAGTTCTGCAACTCGCGGTAGGCCTCCGGTGATGTCTTTAGTCTTCGTAGTTTCACGCTGAACTTTGGCGATTGCAGTACCAATGTTAATGGGGTCGCCATCAGTAACTATGATGTGCGCTCCAAGAGGTAGACGGTAGCTGGCGGTACGCTTAGTACCTGAAATACTTACAGGTTTGCCCTTCTCATCGACAACAACTAGTCGGGGTTGAAGCGATGGATCTTTAGATTCAATAACAACTCGATGGGTAAGACCCGTTACAGCATCCACCTGTTCACTAACTGTGGCACCGGTAAGTAGGTCTTCGAATTTAACATGCCCGCTGGCTTCCGTTAAAATGGGCTGTGAGTAGGGGTCCCATTCCATAATAGTTTCACCTACGCTGACATTCTGGCCTTCTTTAAACATAAGTACGGCACCGTAGGCAGCCTTGTAGCGCTCCTTCTCAACACCTTGTGCGTTTTTCACCACAATTTCACCGACTTTGTTCATAATAATAGATTGCCCTTCGGGCGTGACAACAGTCTGAACATTGTCAAAATGGATAACACCAGCTGTACGGGCCTCGGTTTTATTAACTTGCGTCCCTGCAAAAGCCGCAGTTCCACCAACGTGGAAAGTACGCATGGTTAACTGAGTTCCCGGTTCACCAATCGACTGGGCAGCAATGACTCCAACAGTCTCACCGTTGCAAACTAGTCCACCCCGAGCAAGGTCGCGACCAAAGCACATCGCACAGAAACCGTAACGTTCTGAACAGGTTAAGACTGAACGAACTTTAATTTGGTCAATCGACTGTTCCTTTAATATTGTGTTCTCTCTTTCGGTGAGAAGCTGGTTTCTTGGGAATACTTCTTCACCTTTAGCATTCATTACAGGAGTCGCCGTTACTCGCCCCATGGCACGATCGGCAACATGTTCTACGACATCACCACCTTCAATTCTGGAATGGAGAATAATCCCATCCTGACCATTACAATCGAAGGAACGAATAATACCGTCTTGAGCAACGTCGACGAGACGCCTTGTTAAGTATCCGGAGTTCGCCGTCTTTAGTGCAGTATCAGCAAGACCCTTTCGAGCGCCGTGAGTAGAGGCAAAATACTGAAGAACTGAGAGACCTTCGCGGAAGTTTGAAGTAATGGGAGTTTCAATAATTTCGCCACTCGGCTTGGCCATCAAACCTCGCATACCAGCCAACTGCCGCATTTGTGTGGTCGATCCTCGAGCGCCTGAATCGGCCATCATAAACAATGAGTTGAATGATGGGGCGGTTAAAGTATCTCCCTTTTCATTACTGAACACATCCGTCGAAATCCTTTGGATCATAACTTTAGTAAGCTTTTCGTTTGTCTGTGCCCAAACGTCGACGATCTTATTATAACGTTCACCGTTAGTAATCGAACCCTCGTTATACTCGTCAGTGATCTTATCTACCTCTTTGTACGCATCATTGACGATTTTGACTTTTTCCTCAGGAATAATCATGTCTTTAATATTAACCGAAATACCGGCTTTGGTAGCGTACTCAAAACCAAGACGCATAATTGAGTCAGCCAACAGCACGGTTTCCTTCTCTGTGCCAACACGATAAGCGAGGTCTATTAACTTACTAATAGATTTCTTATCTAGAATTTTATTAATATCAGTATATTTTAGACATTTTGGAATAACATCGTAAACGAAAGTGCGCCCCACTGTCGTTTCAATCAATTTGCCCTCAATACGAATTTTGACTGGTGCCTGCAGATGTAATTTCCCCGTATAGTATGCAAATTGAGCCTCTTCTTTACTGGAGTATACGTTTCCATATCCGCGAGCAAAAGGTCGTGGGCGAGTCATGTAATAAAGCCCGAGAACAATATCTTGTGTCGGAACAATAATTGGAGTTCCGTCTTTGGGTGACAAAATGTTGTTCGTAGACATTGCAAGAACGCGACATTCAACTTGTGCTTCCAGGGAAAGTGGAACGTGAACGGCCATCTGGTCACCGTCAAAGTCAGCGTTGAAAGCTGTACAAACGAGAGGATGCAATTGAATCGCCTTCCCTTCAATTAAGATGGGTTCAAAAGCTTGAATGCCCAATCGGTGCAGGGTGGGCGCACGGTTCAGTAGAACAGGATGCTCCTGAACTACTTCCTCTAAAATATCCCAGACCTCTTGCTTCTGTTGATCCACCATTCGCTTAGCAACTTTGATCGTCGTGCAATGGCCTTTATCAATAAGTCTGTTATAGATAAACGGTTTAAACAGTTCGAGGGCCATTAACTTCGGAAGACCACACTGATGCAGTCGCAAGCTTGGTCCAACAACAATTACAGAACGACCCGAGTAATCGACGCGTTTACCCAGCAAGTTTTGACGGAAACGTCCTTGCTTTCCTTTGAGCATATCTGAAAGTGAGCGCAATGGACGCTTGTTCGCTCCAGTGAAAACCTTTCCGCGACGACCATTGTCGAAGAGAGCATCAACTGCTTCTTGAAGCATTCTCCTCTCATTTCTAATAATAATTTCAGGCGCATTTAATTCTTTCAGTCTTTTCAGACGATTGTTCCGATTAATGACTCGACGATACAAATCATTCAAATCGGAAGTAGCAAATCTGCCCGCTTCTAAGGGTACTAGAGGCCGAAGATCAGGAGGTAGTATGGGAATAACATCCATCATAAACCAATCAGGCCGATTGCCTGAATCCATAATACTTTCGACTACCTTAAGACGCTTAATCAATTTGGCGCGCACAACCTCCGTGGTTGCGGCCTGGAGACCCTTGCGAAGATTTTTATTCTCAAGATCAATATCGATTTTTTTCAGCAGGTCTTTAATGGTTGTACCACCCATGCCTGCTTCGAAATCAACTCCAGCCTCTTTCAATTCAAAATATTGTTGCTCAGAAATTACTCTACCAACTTCTAGTCCAGCTTCTGCATCATTCGTAACCGATTTAGTAACAATATAAGCTTCGTAGTAGAGCACTTTTTCAAGCTCTTTCAGGCTTAAGTTTAAAAGCGCTCCAAGGCGTGAAGGTAAAGATCGCAAAAACCAGATATGGGCCACGGGGGTAGCCAACTCAATATGGCCACATCGCTCGCGACGGACTTTAGAAAGTGTAACTTCTACGCCGCACTTTTCACAGACAACCCCGCGATGTTTCATCCGCTTGTATTTTCCGCAAATACATTCGTAATCTTTTATTGGACCAAAAATTTTGGCGCAAAATAAACCATCTCTTTCTGGTTTAAAGGTTCGATAATTGATTGTCTCGGGCTTTTTGACCTCACCGAATGACCATTCGCGAATCGTGTCAGGTGAAGCCATCTTTATCGAGACGGCTTCAACGCTTATTGGATCTTTCGGTTTATCAAAAAAGTTAAGAAGGTCTTTCATGTTTATTACCTCTTAAAAAACGTTACTAATTTAATACTTCTGCTTCGGTGTTTTCATCCAACTTAATATCCAAGCAAAGGGCCTGGAGTTCTCGGATAAGAACGTTAAAGGACTCGGGCAAGCCGGGCTCTAATACCTGCTCCCCTTTTACGATGGATTCATACATCCTAGTTCGTCCAATAACATCGTCAGATTTGACTGTGAGAAATTCTTGAAGAGTGTAAGCAGCACCATATGCTTCCAGTGCCCAAACTTCCATTTCCCCAAGACGCTGACCACCAAACTGAGCTTTACCACCAAGCGGCTGCTGCGTGACAAGTGAATATGGCCCAGTAGATCGTGCATGAATCTTTTCATCCACGAGGTGGTGCAATTTCAACATATACATTGTTCCGACAGTAACTTCTTCTGCAAAAGCATCTCCCGTTATTCCGTCAAACAATGTCGTCTTACCACTCGGGTCTAGGTCAGCAAGTTTCAGCATTTCTTCAATGTCTTTTTCTTTGGCTCCATCAAAAACCGTAGAAGAAAAGCGCACACCCGTCGTGAGCACTTGGGCCACATCACGAACTTTGGCATCTGAAGCCTTCTTCAACCATTCCTTCACATCATCCGTTTTGTAGATCTTGAAAATTAAATCGCGAAGGTCATGAAGCTCGCGTTGTTCTTCGAGTAAGACTTTAATTTTTTCGCCTAACCCTCTACCCGCCCAGCCCAAATGTAGCTCAAGCAACTGACCAATGTTCATACGTGACGGAACGCCGAGTGGATTTAAGACGAGATCAACAGGGGTACCGTCGGCAAGATAAGGCATATCTTCTGCTGGAAGAACATTAGAAATAACACCCTTATTTCCGTGTCTTCCAGCCATCTTATCGCCAGCTTGCAGCTTACGTTTAATGGCAACATAGATAATGACTTTTTTGATTACGCCTGGAGGTAGTTCATCTCCACGGTGCAATCGTGCAATCTCCTCATTGGCTTTTGTGCGGACACGATTGATACGGTTTCTGACTTCGGCAAAATACTCACTCAATCGTTCCTCAAGAGATGCTTCAAGAGGAATATACCCAATCAACTCAAAAGGAATTTTTAGCAAAGACTCGACTGTTAACTCTGAACCCTTAGGTAGCAACTCTGTTGATCCGTCCTCTGAAATCAACTTATCAGTCGTTTTATGCCCTTTAAGCAGCTTGGTGATATGCATGATTGATGAAGATTGAATCGCCTTTATTTCAATGCGCTCATCACGTCTAATCAAAGTCGTCTCACGATCTATAATTTCCTTAGAACGTGGGTCTAGTTCAACGCCCTCACGAGTATATACTCGTGCATCAATGACTGTTCCGCGAACATGAGAAGGAGATCGAAGAGAAGTATCTTTTACATCGCCAGCTTTATCACCAAAGATGGCTTTCAGCAGTTTTTCTTCCGGAGAGAGTTGTGTTTCACCTTTCGGAGTGATTTTCCCAACTAAAATATCTCCTGGTCGAACGATGGCACCGATGCGAATAATCCCTGCATCGTCCAGGTCTCTTAAGGCCTCTTCACTGACGTTCGGCATATCCCTGGTAATTTCTTCTTTACCCAGCTTTGTATCACGTGCCTCGATTTCAAAACTCTCAATATGGATCGATGTGAAAATATCTTCCGCTAGAATACGTTCATTGATGAGGATTGAATCTTCGTAGTTATATCCACCCCATGGCATGAACGCGACAAGGACGTTTTGACCAAGGGCCAAGTCCCCAAACTGGGTCGCAGGGCCATCGGCAATTACCATCCCCTTCTTAACAATATCGCCTTCTTTCACGAGAGCGCGTTGGTTGTTGCAGGTGTTCTGGTTAGTTCTCTGGTATTTAATCAACTTGTAAAAGTCGACACCAGATTCGCCTTCCTTGAATTTATCGCGCTGGATAACAATGCGATTTGAATCGACAAAAATAACTTTCCCATCTTCTTTTGCAGTAAGGACTGCGCCCGAATCTGAGGCAATAACTCGCTCAATACCGGTACCAACAATCGGTGCATCAGTTCTCACGACGGGCACAGCCTGCCTCATCATGTTAGAACCCATTAAGGCCCGGTTAGCATCATCATGCTCCAAGAATGGAATCAATGAGGTTGCGATGGAAATCATCTGGGTTGGGGCCACGTCCATTAGATCGACTTCTTCAGCAGTTACGAGGGCCAACTCGCCCACTCTTCGCGCTGGAACGTGATCTCCGGAAACCTTATCCCCTTTTATGTAATCCTTATCTCTCTGGGCAATAATTTTCCCTTCCTCTTCAAAAGCCGAGAAATACTTAATATCCTTGGAGATAGTACGATCTTGGTTAATAACGTGATACGGAGTTTCGATAAATCCATATTCACTAACTTTTGCAAAAGTTGCTAGAGACGTAATTAGACCGATGTTCGGTCCTTCTGGTGTCTCAACTGGACACATTCTTCCATAATGAGTGCTGTGAACGTCACGAACTTCAAATCCAGCACGCTCTCGAGTTAAACCACCGGGGCCAAGCGCTGATAGACGTCGCTTATGTGTTACTTCTGAAAGCGGATTAGTTTGATCCATGAACTGCGACAATTGGGATGAACCAAAAAACTCTTTAATTGCGGCAACAATCGGTTTTTGATTAACCAAATCGTAGGGCATCATCGTTTCTAGTTCTTGAATCGCCATTCTTTCTTTGACGGCTCTTTCCATTCGGACAAGACCTACGCGAAATTGATTTTCAAGCAATTCACCAACTGCACGTACGCGACGATTACCCAAGTGGTCAATATCATCGACTTTTCCTTTTCCGTTATTCAAATCGACCAGATATTTGATGGTAGAAATGATGTCATCTTTTGTCAGCACTGTATTACTTACAGGTACATCCATTCCAAATTTATAATTAATTTTCATGCGTCCGACGCGAGATAAGTCATATCTCTCAGCATCGAAAAATAGTGTTTGAAAAAGTTTGTCAGCAGCTTCAGCGGCTGGAGGTTCACCTGGACGCAATCTCTCAAAAATCTTGATTCGGCCTTCTTCAGGAGTTTCTGTTTTGTCCAAAAGAAGAGTATTTCTAATCTGGTCCCCAAAATTGATCATATCAATATAGAGAACTTTTATTTCTTTAATTCCGGCCGCAATGACATCATGAATTTTTGCTTCTGTAAGCGCTTCGTTGGCAAGAAGAAGTACTTCGCCTGTTTTTTCATCAAAAATGTCTTTTGATGAAACCTTTCCAACGATCTCCTCAAGTGTCACGGGAAGTGATTTCATCCCAAGTTCTTCAATTTTGGTGAGAGTCGCCTTTGAAAATTTCTTGCCTTTCTTCAGGATTAGCTCGCCGCTCTTCGGATCGATAATATCACTTCCGGCGCGAGTACCGTTAAGAAGACTAAAATCAAGCACGCGCAGGAATGTGCCATCTTTTTTCAATTGAATCGTTTCGAAATGGTAGAACATTGCGAGCAATTCCTGTGTCGAAAAGCCCATCGCTTTAAGCACAACAGTTGCATGCAATTTTCTTTTTCTATCAATTCGCGCGAAAAGAATATTTTTGTGATCGAATTCGAAATCCAACCATGAACCACGATGAGGTATTATTCTTGCAGAGTAAAGGAGCTTCCCACTCGAGTGTTTCTTGCCACTATCATGTTCAAAAATGATACCAGGCGAACGGTGTAACTGGGACACAATAACTCTTTCCGTACCGTTATATACAAATGAACCTGTCTCGGCCATCAAAGGGATGTTTCCAAGATAAACTTCCTGCTCCTTGATGGAAGAAACTGTTTTAGTTTCTGAAACTTCTTTATCAGGTGATATATCGTAAAAAACAAGCCGAACAATGACTTTTAGGGGAGCTTCATAAGAAAGACCGCGCTGACGGCATTCCTTAACATTGTACTTTGGCTCTTCAAGACTGTAGCTCACGAATTCAAGCGACACCGTCTTGTTGAAATCTGTAATTGGAAAAATAGACTGAAACACCGCCTGTAGCCCTCGATTTTCTCTTTTGGCCGGAGGTACATCCTTTTGCAAAAACTCACTATAGGAGTTGATCTGCAAACGCATCAGGGGAGGCGTGTCTATCGCGACAAGGGTGCTGGAAAAACTTTTGCGATACCATTCATTT
Organism: Bdellovibrionales bacterium GWA2_49_15; assembly: GCA_001769855.1. Classification (GTDB taxonomy): domain Bacteria; phylum Bdellovibrionota; class Bacteriovoracia; order Bacteriovoracales; family Bacteriovoracaceae; genus GWA2-49-15. Next base: position 78,624 of record MEPP01000025.1, read on the forward strand.
GGAGAGAAAACCTGAGCCATATACGGGTCTCCTGGCACGAAGTAATAAATTTAAGACCAAAAACAGCAAAGGGTGTGAGGACACTATGTGTCCTCACACCGCTTTATAAATCTATATCAATTATACGATTACTTAAGCTCAACCTTGGCCCCAGCAGATTCTAATTTTTTCTTCATTTCTTCTGCTTGAGCTTTAGGAAGTCCTTCTTTCACTGTTTTAGGTGCACCTTCAACGAGATCTTTGGCCTCTTTCAAGCCCAGACCTGTAATAGCGCGAACTTCCTTAATAACGTTAATTTTTGTGGCCCCACCATCTTTCAAGACAACAGTGAATTCTGTTTGCTCAGCAGCGGCAGCAGCAGCGCCGGCACCGGCAACAGCAACAGGAGCAGCAGATACGCCAAAAGTTGTTTCCAACTGCTTCACTAGGTTAGCAAGATCCAGGACGCTCATTTTAGAAATGTGTTCGATTACTTGTTCATTTGATAAAGACATACAAAACTCCTTCTATTAAAAACAAAAATTATTAAACTGTTACGGTGGCTTTTTCTTTTTCTTCCCTGATCGTGTTCAGCACACGAGCCAGAGCAGATACAGGGGCGATGAAAGTCGCTAGCAGTGTTCCCAGCATCTGATTTCGAGATGGGAGGCTACTCAACAGAACAAGTTCAGCATTACTTAAAACTTGCTCGTTTAATACCCCTGCTTTCAGCTTTGCAATGTTCTCAAACTCTTCCCCAGCCTCTTTGAGACATTTGGCTACTGCCGCCGCATCTCCATAGGCAAAAGCCACTGCGTGAGGGCCTTTCAAGTTTTTCAGGATCGGTTCGCATTTTGTCCCTTTGGCAGCACGCTCAAAGAGAGAGTTTCTTGTGATAACCAATTTCCCATTGGCATCACGGACGCCTTTTCTAATCCGCACCGCATCGTTAGATCGCAATCCAACGAGGTTCGTTAGAAAAATCGCCTGGGCCTTATCAATGTTTTGTTTTAAACCATCGATAATTGCCTCTTTTTCGGCGCGAGTGAACATATTTACCTCCTCTACATACTGTTCCAGAGGGAGATTTCAGGCAGGAATTATAGCAATCTCTTGCAACCGACCGTCTTCAACCTCAACAATATTTTGTTTCCTTAAACTAATGTTGCAGCTTCTACGACATCTACCTTAATACCTGGGCCCATCGATGTGCTCACGGTAAGAGACCTTAAGTAAGTCCCCTTGGCGCTGGATGGTTTTGCCCGCATTATCGCTGTTACAACCGCAAGAAAATTTTGCTTAATTTGATCAGCGGTGAAAGATTTCTTACCGATCACAACTTGAACAATACCAGATTTTTCTGTGCGATATTCAACTTTTCCTGATTTTTGCTCTGCTACGGCTTTGCCAATTTCTGTTGTTACCGTACCAAGCTTTGGGTTCGGCATTAATCCCCTAGGACCAAGAACTCGACCAATCTTGCCGAGCTTGCCCATCATATCAGGAGAAGCAATAACCTTATCGAAATCCATCCATCCGCCAGCAATTTTAGCAATGAGGTCATCACTACCAAAAACGTCTGCACCAGCAGTTTCAGCTTCTTTCAATTTTTCACCGGCGGTAATGACGGCGATTCGCACCGTTTTACCTGTTCCTGCTGGTAATGAAAGAGCGCCTCTTACCATTTGATCAGCATGTCGCGGGTCAATTCCAAGGCGAAATGAAAGGTCAATGGTCTCGTCGAATTTTGCAAAACACGCCTCTTTGACTAATTTCAGCGCATCTTCAATTGAATAGAACTTCGTGCGATCGACTTTGGCTAAAGCCGCCACATACTTTTTTGATCTCTTCTTCATAGCAAACTCCCCATCGGTTCATGCGATTTCTATCTCAGAAATCTCCCGTATGACATTTTTAATAATCTAGTTGTAATCCCATGGAACGTGCAGATCCCTCTATCGTGCGCATGCCCGCTTCTAGAGTTGCTGCCGTCATGTCAGGTTGTTTTTTCTCGTAAATTTCTTTCACTATTTTTTTAGAAACTTTTCCCGCCACATCATGCCCTGGTTTCTTTGAACCACTCTCAAGCTTGAGCTTATCTTTCAAAAGATAAGATGCAGGCGGCGTTTTCGTGATAAAAGTGAAAGATCGATCAGAAAAAACAGTAATGATTGTCGGTAGCGTTACTCCCATGTCTTTCTGCGTCTTGGCATTAAAGGCCTTGCAGAATTCCATAATGTTAACACCACGCTGACCCAATGCAGGACCAATTGGAGGTGAAGGGTTAGCCTTCCCGCCAGGTATTTGCAGCTTAATAAACCCAACTACTTTCTTTGCCATAACAGACTCCTTCTTTCGATATATTAATATCTTCCAACTTTTTGAAACTTAAGGCTTTTCTTAGATTTTTTCAATCTGAGTAAAATCTAGTTCCACTGGCGTTGGTCGGCCAAATATTGAAACGCTAACTTTAACCTTTCCTTTTTCATTCACGGCTTCAATCGTACCTACAAATGAGGTAAATGGGCCTTCAATCACCTTTACAGAATCGCCTTCAGAAAAATTAACACTCGTCTTGGGTCTCTTAAACCCGTCTTCTGCTTGCGATGCCATATATCTGGCTTCATCATCAGAAATAGGCGCGGGTTTATCCGAAGTCCCCCCAACAAATCCTGTGATTTTATCTGTATCCTTTACGAGGTGCCAGGTTGTATCATTCAAGATCATCTTTATCAAGACGTACCCAGGGAAATACTTCCTCTTGGTTGTTCGCTTTTTTCCGTTAACATTTGATACGACAGTTTCTTCTGGCACAAGAATCTTTGAAAAGTATTCCGTCATTCTATGATTCAGGATATTTTCTTTCAATGCCTTCTGGACCTTATTTTCCTGCCCCGTCAGGGTTTTCACGATGTACCATTTGAAGTCAGGTGATGCCCCCTCAGCAAGGCCCACGTTGATATCAACCATTTCTTTTTGCTCTGCAACATCGGTCATAAAATTCCTCTTCGGACTTTTTTTAATAAAGGAGATCTAAAAGTTTTTGAAAAATAAAATCGACACACACAAAAATACCGCTAATGACAACGAGTCCGATGATCACGCCAAAGGTCGCTTTAACAACTTCATCGCGGCTAGGCCAGATAACCTTAATGAGTTCCTGATACACTTCCTCAAGATGTCCAAAGGCGGCCTTATTTTTAAGAATGATCGCAAAGGTTGCGATTCCAAATAAAACACCGACACCCTGTGAAACAAGAGTAAAATGCCCAACCTTGGCTTCGAGATCAAACCATTCGCCCAATTGGTCAAATAATCGAATAAACAAAAAGCCCACAAGAACGGATGCAAGCACAATAAAGGCATTTATCCATTTCTTGCCATCTTCACTCTTAATTTCAGACATAGTTAATCCCAACGTAGTTTTTGAAAAAATGGCGCAAAGCCTGTTTATGCAAAAAATTTAACGGCTTGTCTAGCAGTTAATGCAAAATATTGGCGGGCGCAGTAGGATTCGAACCTACAGCCTACGGATTTGGAATCCGCCGCTCTACCATTGGAGCTATACGCCCACATAGAAAAAAGCCGGTGTTACCCGGCCTTTCTCATTCATAAATTAGTCAATAAATCCTAATCTAAAATATCACTAACTGTACCTGCTCCAATCGTGCGACCACCTTCACGGATAGCAAAACGGAGACCTTTTTCCATGGCCACTGGCGTAATTAATTCAACAGCAAAGTCTGTATTGTCGCCTGGCATAATCATTTCAACACCCTCTTTCAGGGTAACAGCACCAGTCACGTCTGTTGTACGGAAATAAAATTGAGGGCGGTATCCCTTGAAAATCGGAGTATGCCTTCCACCTTCTTCCTTGGTCAAAATATAAACTGTGCAATGGAATTTTTTGTGTGGTGAAGAAGTACCTGGTTTAACCAAGCACTGACCACGTTCCACTTCCTCACGTTTAGTTCCACGGAGCAGAAGACCAACGTTATCGCCGGCACGACCTTCATCAAGCAACTTTCGGAACATTTCAACGCCCGTTACGATGGTTTTTTGTTTTTCGCGAATACCAATAATTTCAATTTCCTCACCTACTTTGATGATTCCACGCTCAATACGGCCAGTGACGACAGTGCCACGACCAGAGATAGAGAACACATCTTCAACTGGCATCAAGAAATCTTTATCGAGAGCACGAGTTGGGGTAGGAATGTATGCATCAACAGCATCCATAAGGGCCATAATTTTATCGCGTCCAATGGCTGGGTCGCGATTTTCTAGGGCCGCGAGAGCGGAGCCGGCGATTATTGGAATCTCTGTTCCAGGGAATTCATAGAAGGAGAGAAGTTCACGAACTTCCATTTCAACGAGGTCTAGTAGTTCTTTGTCATCAACCATGTCTACCTTATTTAGGTAAACAACGATTCGAGGAACACCTACCTGACGAGCAAGTAGAATGTGTTCACGTGTTTGAGGCATTGGTCCGTCGGCTGCAGAAACAACGAGAATAGCACCGTCCATCTGAGCAGCACCTGTGATCATGTTCTTAATGTAGTCGGCGTGCCCCGGACAGTCTACGTGAGCATAGTGACGTTTGTCGGTCTGATACTCAATATGGGCGGTATTAATTGTAATACCACGAGCTTTCTCTTCTGGAGAAGAGTCAATTTCATCATATTTTTTGCCTACGCCACCAGATTTAGCAGCGAGAGTACACGAAATGGCTGCGGTCAAAGTTGTCTTACCATGGTCAACGTGTCCAATGGTTCCAATGTTTATGTGAGGTTTCGACCTATCAAATTTTTCCTTAGCCATACGATGCTCTCCTTTAAATAACGGTTATAGTTCAATTCTCTAATTATTAGTACACCTTGGGGTTCCAACGAGTCACATTATGTTTTATTACCCCGTCAAACGCAAGTCTTTCGTCACTCTAACGTAGCGAGGAATGGAGCTCACGACGGGAATCGAACCCGTGACCTCTCCCTTACCAAGGGAGTGCTCTACCTCTGAGCCACGTGAGCAATCATTTCTCTGCGCCAACGTCTCACAGTATAAAAAAGAAGTGGAGCGGGCGAAGAGGTTCGAACTCTCGACATCCAGCTTGGAAGGCTGGCACTCTACCAACTGAGCTACACCCGCAACACTTTCTTTAAGTACCAATATTTGGTGGCGAGAGATGGATTCGAACCATCGAAGGTTAAAAACCGACAGATTTACAGTCTGTTGCCTTTGACCACTCGGCAATCTCGCCCTCAATTTCGCCTAAAGCTGGAGCTGGCTATAGGACTTGAACCTACGGCCTGCGGTTTACAAAACCGCTGCTCTACCAACTGAGCTAAGCCAGCACTGCTCTAAATGCGAAGGAACTTTATAAACTGTAACTATGTTAAAATCAAGAAATTTATTGCCCGCTACGACCAGAGCAAAAGCGTTCCATTGCTAAAGCGGCGGCGACTGAAGCATTCAGAGTCTTCAATACACCCGGACCATCGAGACAGACTGTGTGCTGAAGAATACGTAATACAGCGTTTGAAATTCCTTTGTCCTCTGCGCCAATAACCAAACAAATTGAGGAATTTTTCTCTGGTGGATGACCTTTCTGACTAGCATGGTCAGATAAACCCAAGCAATGAACATTCGACTCCTGCAGTTTTTGAATGAAGGCAGGCAGGGATGAGGGTCTGATAAGTTTTGTATACTCCAATCCTCCGGAGGAGATGCGATAAAAGTGGGGAGAAACAGAAAAAATCCCTTTGCTTGAAGTGACGATGGCGTCCATTCCAAAAAATGCGGCAGTGCGGATGATGGCTGCTCCGTTGTGGACGTCCGTGAGGCTATCAAGACACAGAATTTTAAGTTTCCGGCCTTGCTTAAGTTCTGCAAAAATCCAGCCCACATCGTAGGCAATGCGTTCGGGTGAGATCAAAAAAATATCTGAAGGGCATCTCACGTACTGATGCTCGTTGTCCTGCAGTGCGCTGGTCCATTCTCTTTCAAAGGCATTTTTATCCAATACAACTAATTCATATTTACTTTTAAACGACTGGATATCACGAAATTCAGAATGGAAGGCCTCTTGCCCCTCCCGTGTGGCGAATAATTTAAGACCCGATCTCTCCGGGTTTTTTATAGCAGCATAGATAGAGTGTTTTCCAATAATAACATCAATGCTCATTATTTTATCACTCGCTCTATTTCGGCCAATAAGTTTTCTGGAGAGGATTCTATCATCTGACCAGTTTTTCGGCTGGTTAACTTGAATTTTCCCGTTTCGCCAAATTCCCGTTCGCCCAATGTAAGTTGCCAGGGACACCCAAGTAGGTCTGCGTCCTTAAACTTAAAACCAGGTCCGACATCCCTATCATCAATCAGAATTTCTATACCATGCTCTCTAAGCTGATCATAAATTTTTAAGGCCTTATTCCGAAATTCTTCAGACCGACCAATCAAAATGGCATGGACCTTAAAAGGCGCGATGGCCAGGGGCCAGATGATTCCTTTTTCGTCATTATTCTGTTCAATTACAGCCGCAGCCAAGCGTGTGACTCCGATTCCATAGCATCCCATGAGGGGTACAACTGCCTTACCGTTTTTATCGAGAACGGTTACACCCATGGCTTTGGTATACTTGTCGCCCAACTGAAAAATATGCCCAACCTCAATCCCTCGGGTGATTTGCACAGGAAGATTATTGCTTAAAGCGAGATCACCATCTTTGGTTTTTCTCACGTCGCCAATCTCAAAGTTTTTAGCATCACGCTTAGGAGAGAAGTTTCTCAAATGAAAATCTTTTTGGTTGGCACCAACAACATAAAAAGCATCCAAATTAACAGCGGAATCAAAGATTGTTTGCATTTCCTCTGGATGCCCGAAAGGTCCGATAAACCCTTTCACGCATTTCAACGACTCAAGTTCTATCTCAGTGGCGGGCAAAACATGATCGGCATTGAGGAGATTTTTTACTTTCGTTTCATTGAGCTCATCATCACCCAGGAGAACGACTAACACTGGGCGCGTTTGGCTGCCTTTGACTCCCATTAATGCAAGAGTTTTTAAAGTTTCATGGGATTGAACACCAAGGAGCTGACAAACTTCTTCAATTTTTCCAACATTAGGAGTGGACACTTTCTCAGCGGCACCTCCCTTTAAGTTAAAATCGCTGAGAACTCTTTTTGTTTTGGCCTTTTCAATATTGGCGGCATAGCTTTCATTAAAGACAAGTAAGTCTTCACCAGATTTGGCCAGCAATTGGAACTCATGAGTCTTTTGGTCAGAAGAAGCCATGGCCCCGGCATCCGCTTCAACCACTTTATAATCAGCGCCGATGCGATTTAAAATAGAGCAATACACATTATAAAGCTGGAAATATGTTTTTTCCAAACAGCCCTTGTTCTCATGAAAACTGTAGGCATCCTTCATAATGAACTCACGGCCACGCATAAGACCAAACCGTGGCCTAATTTCATCCCGAAATTTTGTATTGATTTGATAGTAAGTAATGGGCAAATCTTTATACGACTTGATCAATCGACGAAAGATATCCGTTACCGCTTCTTCGTTTGTGGGACTAATACAGAGGTCACGCCCGCCTTTGTCCTTCATCTTCACCATCTCGCCACCCATGGCCTGCCAACGACCACTTTCTTGCCACAGCTCACCTGGAGTGATGACGGACATTAGCACCTCAAGACAGCCTGCCTTGTCATGCTCTTCGCGTATAATTTGCTCAATTTTTTTCACCACCTTCAAACCAAACGGGAGGAGATTATAAATCCCTGCCCCTGCTTTATGAATTAGGCCAGCTCTGAGCATAAGTTGGTGTGATGGAATTTCTGCATCGGCTGGATTGTCTTTGTAAGTTTGCCAGCGAATCTGGGAAAGTTTCATAATTTTACCTTAGTGATATGTGGGTATCATCGCCTTGGGCAATTCAAAAGTTTCAAGCACTTCTTTCTTAAGAGAAGAAGCTGATACAATTTGATATGCGCTTGGAGTTTCAAATAATTTTCGACAGAGCAGATTATGTAAGTTGTGTCCCGATTTAAAAGTCGTTACTTTGCCTGCTAACTCATGACCTACCAAGGAAATATCTCCAATCGTATCCAATATTTTATGGCGGATGAATTCATCTTTAAAACGGAGCCCCTCAGAATTCATCACCTTAAAGTCATCAAGAACAATAGCATTATCCAAAGATCCGCCCTTGATCAGCCCTTTTCTCTTCAGACTATCCACATCCTTCATCATTCCAAAGGTACGGGCACGGCTGATTTCGTTAATAAAATTTTCGCAGGAAAACTCAAAGTTAAAAGTCTGTTTTTTGATAATGGGATGAGCAAACACAATAGTTGACTGGATTTCAAGTTTCGATGAAGGTTCAATTTGGGCCCATTTATCACCTACCTGAACACGGATGGTTTCAAGAATAACCAGAAATTTTTTGGATTTATTAAGTGTCGCAACACCCGTTTCCTTCAAAACAAAGACAAAGGAAGCTCCGGATCCATCCATAATAGGGACTTCCGGACCGTCCACCTCACAATAAACATTATTTATGCCGAGCCCATAGAGGACAGCAAGCAGGTGCTCCACAGTATGAACGCAATTTTCACCTTGCCCGAGCGTCGTATTATTCTCAGTTGCTCCGACCGAAAAAGCTGAGGCCTTGATTACGCTTGAGTTCGGGATATCAGTGCGCTTGAACTGAATCCCGAAATCAGCTTCAGCTGGATAAAGAGTTAGCGAAACTTTTTTCCCAGAATGAATTCCAATGCCTGTCACTTGTACTCGCTTGGCCATGGTGCGCTGATAAAGCATTGAAAATCCGAATAAAAGTGAGGTTAACAAAAGGCCATTCTAACCAAAGCGAAAATTGATGGCAACACATCATTATAGCAGATGCGCAGGAGTATAGAAGAATTACACCCTTCCTCATCTTCATAAAAAATTGGTGTTATAGGCAATTCAGTCATCACCGAGGAGTAAACTATGAAAAAATATTTAAGATTTTTTGCCCAGGCCGCCTGCCTTTTCCTATTTATTCAAGGCGCTTTTGCGGAGGACTTTAGCGATGTCGATCAGCGCCTTCGTAATCTTGAGAACACCATGAACTCAATGGTTGATTCGATTCGTATCGATATTCAAGATCGAACAGCCAAATTCCCAGAATATCAGGAAGTATTTAAAGACTATCTCACAAGAATTGATACCGGATCGACAAGATACAAAAGCGTATTGACTCAAATTAAAACCTTCATTGAAACTGAACTCACGAAAGTTTACAGTGAACTAAAAGCGATCGAAGATTTGCAAAAACAGAATCCGAACTCTGAAGCACTTAAGCGGCTTTTAAAGGATAAGCGGTCGCGTGTTGAAGATGTTAAGAAGGCCCTTATTAAGCAAGTAAATGACTCTTATCAAAATTCATTGCGCAAACTCTATACCTTGGAAGATAAGTTGGTTTATCCGGCCAAACGCCCTTTTAACGGCCGTGTTCTTTTCTGGGCCATCAACGTCGTACCATTCATTGGCCAAATGGCAACTCTGATTCCCTGGTCTGAGATGAACTCATCCCAAAAGACCAAAATCAACGGTCGCCATACGATTAATAATCTCAACCAAGCCGTTCTCGGTTGCACGAGTTACTACTATGGACGATGTGAGACTCAGGCCACCGGCTATTTTAGTAAAAAAGAGTATAAGCAGCAGGTACAGACTGCTTCCCAAAATATTTATGGATCATGTAAAACAGCTGGCTGTGTTTACTTTATAGACGAAGATTTCACTCACTGGACACGAGAGTTCAACAAGAGAATTAATCAAGATGTTCGCCTGATGGATGGTGTTGTTCTTAAAAAGATTGACACTGTTTCGAATGGACTTGCCAAGAAGCGGCTGTCGCAAATGGCCGATATCGCCGCGAGAAGCCTCCCGATCGCTCAATTTCAATAGTCTTTACCGAAACTTCCTCTCCTAAAGGCCCAAGCAATTGGGCCTTTTTTTGGGTAACTCCTTGTTTTCATTTCGTAAAAAAATAGTAGAATCAGCAGATGGCGAAAACTTTTTTTTTAGTCTTAATGGCATTCTTGAGCTTCACATTAGCTCCAGCAAGTATCGGCTTTGAAATTCCCAAGACCATGCTCCTCGAAAAAGAAAAATTAGTATTTTTCGCACCTAATATCATTAATCCTAAATATTTCTGCTTCGAGTTCGGATTTCGTAGCCATAAAAAAATTGAACGCTTTCATTATCCTTACAATGCCTTTGCCGAAGCATTCGTGGAAGAAGAAGCCTACACGACAAGTCCGGACCTCAGGGCAGGTGCCCTAGGATTTAAGGGCGGGGTTATCCTGCCGACTCAACCATGGATTAACTTTTCTCTACAATTCTCTCTTGGATACGCTAAAACCGCTCTGCACGAAGACCCCTGGTTTGGAAAGCGAGAAAAAAGTCATACCATCCACGATATGTTCTTAGTGGAAGCTGGTGCAATGTATCGATATAAAACAATATTGTTGCGATTTATTTATCAAGAAACTACCTTGAAATATTTTACGAGAAAAACTTTTATCAGTTTCGGAGTTAACTTTTAAAATAATACTTGTTTTTACTATTCTTTTTTTCTCTATGGCCGGTTTTGCAAAAGACAAAAAAGCAAAACCGGTGAAGCAGAATAATACCTTGTCGCGCATCGATGAAACCCAGCAGTTTATTTCTGACCAATGGACTGACCTTAATTACAACACCGACATCTTTTTTTCTAATCGCGGCTATAGAAAAACTGAAAATAAAAGCATGATCATGGCTTACTATGCCATCTATAAAAAAGAAAGTTTTAAGCCAGCCTACAATTTCGATCTAAAAATTAAAGTGCATCTGCCAAGCACAACCAAGCGGATGAAGATTGTTATTGAAAAAGAACGCGATGAAATCTTGGAATCTACGAGCAGTGAGGCCTTGAACTCAAAGAACGGTGAAACTACCCCCACTAAGTCGAATTATATTGCCGGTTTAAGTTATTTGCTCTCGAGTTCGCCGTACTATGAAACATTTCTTGATTTTGGAATGAAAATTCTTCTGCCTCTTGATCCTTTTGCAAAATTTCGGATTCAAAAAAATGTAACCACTTCTTATGTTAATATCTCAGCCGCCCAGAAATTTATTTTTTACCGTCAAGATGGCTTTCAAGAGGTTTCTCAGTTGTCTTTTTCAAGAAAATTTAATCAAACGTTCCAAACTGAACAAGCAAATTCTCTGAGCTGGGAAGACAAAACTGATACTTTCATACTCCGCAATGGTCTTGCGTTGTATCAAACAATCGCGGATGAAAAAACCATGTCCTATAGTATCGGTGCTAATGCATTTCTTTCCCCTGTTTTGTATTATTATAATTATGACTGCGCCGTAAGTTACCGGCAGCTCATTCATTCTAAATGGTTGTACGCTTCCCTCGCGGTAGGAGCAGATTTTCCCAAGCAACACGATTTTCACATGGAAAAATTCATTTTAGGTCGGGTAGAAGTTTTTTTCAGATAAAGTGATACTACTTATCTGTACAGCAGCGAAAACCAGCTTCATAAGTTCGAAACTGTCCACGCACACCTGGATGCCCAGCATTGGTGCCTCGACAAATGGATAATTCTTTACCTCGATTATTGGAATAGCAGCCTGACCAATAACACCCCATCATGACATGCGCATGCGGGGTTGTATGTGGCTCCGTACGTTGCACCCATTCTGATACGTTACCACCTAAATCATAGACCCCTTCAGATGTAACACATTCAAGATAATTCCCACTTCCTGCGGCCTGGTTTAGCATGGCAATTTCCTGCTGTCCTATCGGCAATGGAAATTTTTGAATTAAAGACCAATTTGGCGTTCGCCATGCTTTTTGGTCGTTGCAACCGCCGGTCAAATAATTTTCTCCGTAAGGATATTTGCGTTTTTCAATACCTTCGCAGGCAAATAGCCATTCATTTTCTCTGCACAAACGTTTGTTATTATTTCGACACCATTCCTCACCATCAGTGGCAGTTTGGGCGACAAATGGCTTTTGTCCCTGCAGATTTGGGGCTTCATATTTATCGATGCAAAATTTACCCAAATCCACCATGTCTGGGGGGCACGCAAAAGCTAATGCAAAAAAACATAAAATCGCTATTCCAATGATCATTTATTCCTTTTAAAAGTCAGCATTCCCTCAAGACTGGAAGGTCGTTTCCCCGATGGTAAGTTCGGAAGCAGTGTTGATTGAAGTGAATTCATTGCGCGTGTATAAACTAGCGTAAAGTAGTTGTAAACTACCGTCTTTCTCCTTATATTTGGTCATGGGCTATCATGTAGTGAGAATTTCTGACAGGTCCCTGTTGGCCGCTTACTTTGGTCACAATCCCTTTGTAAACGCCTATGCGTTGGGAGATCTCGATTCATTTTTCTGGCCAAGAACAGAATGGTTCGGCATATACCAAAACCAAGATCTAAAAACAATTGTCTTACTTTATAGCGACGACAATATCCCTGTTCTTTTAGCTATTGATCATGAGGCTGAACTTCTTGGATCTGCGATCACCAATTGCCTTACCAAATTTGTTCCAGCACATTTTTATGCTCATTTAGCACCATCTCTTCTGCCTGCCTTTCAGGCAAAATACGAATGCGTACATCACGGGACATACTTAAAGATGGGACTTAGACCACCCACATCCTTCGTTCTTGCTCATGACGTCCAAGATATCTTCGCACGAAGGCTCACCTCTGATGATCTCGCTCAGGCCACTCTCTTGTTTAAAAATGCTTATCCAGGGAACTGGTTTTCCGGTCGAATGCTTGAGACTGGAAAATATTTTGGTGCCTTCAATCACGAAGAAATGGTTGGCATTGCTGGAGTGCACGTATACTCACCATCCTACAAAGTAGCGGCACTCGGTAACATTACAGTGGCCCATGACTGGCGCAAACGTCACATTGGCGCATATCTCACATCCGTACTTTGTGAAGATCTTCTTCAAGAACTTTCGGTAATCACTCTTAATGTGAAGGCAGATAATTTCGTGGCCATTCGCTGTTATGAGAAGCTTGGATTCACCACAATCTCTCGCTATGAAGAGGTTATGATTTCAGCTCAATAATCATTCTTAGCGAGATGCTCCACCGCCTTTTCGGAAATCTCACGCCCTCTGGGGGTTCGGATCAGAAGGCCCTCCTTCAGTAAAAAAGGCTCGTAGACATCTTCTATTGTGGTTCGATCTTCATTCAAAGTGGCACAGAGGGCTTCAATTCCAATCGGACCGCCTTGATAGAAATCGCGAATGACTCGCAAAATTTTTCGGTCCATTCTATCTAGTCCACAACCATCGACCTCCATCAGTCTCAAGGCCTGATCAATATCTTCGAGGGTTGCCGCATTTTTGGCATGCACTAAAACATAATCACGCAAACGGCGCAAAATTCGATTGGCAATCCTCGGTGTGCCACGTGAGCAGTAAGCCATCTTTTCAATGGCCTTCGGTGCAATGCTAATGCCGAGCTTGCTCTGATTTGCGTCAATAATGCGACCTAATTCCTGAGCAGAATAAAAATCAAAATGAAAATGGGCCAAAAAACGATCACGTAGTGGATTCGTCAAAAGACCACTTCTCGTGGTAGCACCTATAAGGGTGAACGGATTAATTTCAATCTGCATGGTCTTAGCGCTGGCACCTTGGCCAATCAAAATATCCAGTCGATAATCTTCCATGGCGGCATAGAGAATTTCCTCCACGGTAACTGGCATACGATGAATTTCATCAATGAAAAGTACATCTCCCTTATTCAAATTTGTCAGGAGGGCGGCTAAATCGCCTTTTTTATCTAGGGATGGACCACTTACAATGTGCAATTCAACTCCTAGCTCCTGGGCCATAATCATTGCGAGAGAAGTTTTACCCAAACCCGGGGGGCCACTGAGCAAAATGTGATCAAGAGGATTTTTTCTTAGCTTGGCTGACTGAACCATAATCTTAATATTTTCTATGACCCTTTCCTGACCCACAAATTCTTTAAAACAAGTGGGGCGCAAGCGCGCATCTATCTTTTGCTCTTCAGGAATCAGGACGTCTGCTTGGGCATCAACAATTCTTTCAATTTCCATTGGGCCCACTCCTTAGAGTTCTCGTAGTACTAATTGTACTAGCTGCTCTGGTTTGTTAATTTCGGTTTCATTCATTAGTTTTTGAACTATTGGCAGGATTTGGTCATCGCGAAATCCTAACTCTTTGCACGCCATGAGGGCCTCATGCACAAAATCAGATGGTCGCGGGGGAGGCAGTTGTGTCTTGGACAATTTAGGAGTCTTTGAGCTTGATGCCATTGGTGCCTTGGCAAGTTTTGGTGCAAGATCGAGCAAAATCTGTGCTGCCGTCTTCGGTCCGATGCCGCTCACTGAACATAAAAGCTTTTTGTCTTCAAAAAGTATGGCATGATGCAAACTCTCTACTCCTAGCTGACGTATCAATTGATAGGCAGTCCGTGGACCGACTCCGTTCACTTTCAAGAGCAGTTCAAAAAATTTTTTCTCATGCAATGATTGAAAAGCATATAGAGCTTCACTATCCTCCCGAATAATCTGAGAGAGAAACAATTGTGTCCTCTGTCCTTCGGGTAAAATTTGACAGAAGAAAACTTGCATCCCCAAGCCATTACTCAGCTTGATTATACTTTCTTCACCGTCACTAAAAATAACTTCGCCTTCAATGTATCCTAGCAAGTTAAACTCCTCATTTTATTGTGTGCAGGTGTGTCATGCAGAAAGTGACAGAGAGCGATCGCCAAGGCGTCACTTTCATCAGTTGTTTTAAAATCGCGTTTTCCCAAAAAAAGTTGCAGCGCCTTGCCGACAGACTCCTTTGGAGAATGGCCAAAACCTGTCACCGAGGACTTAATTAAATTAGGTGCATATTCACAAACAGGAATTTCCTTATGGTGCAAAACCCCCGCCAGTATAGCTCCTCTCGCCTGGGCCAATTTGGCCAGAGAAGATACATTTTTTACATAGATCAGCGATTCCAATGCCAAAATATCCGGATTGTAAGATTGAGCAAGGGTTAATCCCTGATTAAAAATGGTTTTTAGGCGTTTAAAAAAATCTTCACCATCTGCTAACTTCAAAGCGCCCGAATGAAGATATTTAACTTTACGACCTTCTATCTGAATTAGGCCAAAGCCGGTTACTCGAGAGCCTGGATCGATACCTAAAATAATCATGAAGAAATTCTATCTTTTTATCAGGGCCTCTGACAACACATAGCAATGTAATAAAAGCACTGTTAAATTTGCCTACTCTCTACTATCATTCGACGAATAACATTCATTGAGATTTTTCATGGCGCTCCTTCTAAAAAGTGACATTGTCATAGAGACACTGAGTTCATCTCTTACTGCTCGATGCTTGAAATTAAAAGAGAAGGGTATTATTCCTAAAATGCAGGTTTTTTTAGTTGGGGAAAATCCTGCGAGTGTTGTCTATGTCCGCAATAAAAAGAGATTATGTGAAAAAATTGGCGCTATCTGTGAAGTCGTTCAACTTCCAGAGTCCGTAAGCAAGTCAACCTTTGAACGGCTCATTTTGGAAAGTGCTAAAAATATCCACGTCCATGGTATGTTTGTACAGCTCCCCGTTCCTCCCCAACTGAGTCAAGTTTCCTTCGATCATCTCATCCCCCCACAGAAAGATGTCGATGGCTTTCATGCTCAGAATATTTTTGGCGTTTTTTCAGGTTTTCCTGACAATTCCTACCTTCGCCCATGTACTCCAAAAGGAATAATGACCTTGTTGAGTCATTATAAAATTACCTTATCCGGAAAGAGTGTGCTGATTATAGGTAGAAGTAAAATTGTAGGACGCCCTCTTGCCCTCCTCATGCTTCACCATGATGCTACCGTCACTATTGCCCATTCTAAGACTCCTAACTTGCGCGAGCTTTCCAAGAAGAGCGACATTATCGTCGCAGCTTTGGGCAGAGGAGAGATGATAGATGAAACATATTTTCGAGGATCAGGTGACCAAACCGTCATCGATGTCGGAATCAATAGAAGAGATGACGGCAAGCTAGTCGGCGATGTAAAATTTGATAACGTTCAGTCTCTTGTGGGGGCCATCACCCCAGTGCCAGGTGGGGTTGGGCCGATGACTGTCGCTTCCTTGATTGATAACTTATTAATCGCCACCGAGTTGCAAAGTTCTTAAGCCAGGAGGAATGGTATGCTGAAGCGGACTTCTTTATACGATAGACATGTTGCACTGAACGCCAAATTGGCTGAATTTGGCGGATTCGATATGCCAATTCAATACACAAGCGTTAAGGACGAGGTCTTGGCGGTCCGAAAGACTGTTGGCGTATTCGACGTAAGTCACATGGGTGAATTCTGGGTGAGCGGTCCTGAGGCCTTAAAATTTGTCGACTATCTTGTAACTAATGATGTGGCGTCTGCACCTATTGGGAAGGCCGTCTATTCACCACTCTGTCGACCCGATGGGACAATTGTCGATGATCTCATTGTATACAAATTAGAGAATGAGCGCATTTTGATTTGTGTTAATGCCTCTAACATTGCAAAAGACTGGGATTGGATTTCTAGTCAAGTGAAGAGTTTCAATTGTTCTCTTATCGACAAATCTGAAGAAACTTCATTATTGGCAGTACAAGGACCTCTTGCAGAAGAAGTATTACGCAAGATTGGCTTAGATTCAAACTTACTGAAAGAAATGTCATATTATGAAGTCAGATCTTCTGTATATCGCAATGAAAAAATTGTCCTGGCCCGAACTGGGTATACCGGTGAGGATGGGTTTGAAGTGTTTGCTCCACATACTATCATTGCTTTCTTGTGGGACAAGTTAGCACAGGAAAAAGCGGTTCCATGCGGCCTGGCAGCAAGAGATGTTTTAAGAACCGAAGTTTGCTACCCCCTCTATGGACACGAGATCAACGACCATAATACTCCTTTGGATGCCGGCCTTAAGTGGACAGTCCGTTCTCAAAAAGAAAAATTTATCGGCAAAGAGGCGCTCAGCAAACACACGGCCCGTACCAAGTTGATTAAATTTACATGCAAGTCGGGGATTCCAAGACAAGGTCATGTGATTGTCAACGCGCAACATGAAACATTGGGTACCGTGACCAGTGGCACACATTCGGTTACCCTAGGGATGGGAATTGGACTGGCTTTAGTTGACGCAAAAAAATATATAGCTGATCGTCCCTGCCATATCATAATTAGGGACAAAGAACATGACATTGCAATTCAAGATAAACCGTTTGTAAAAGGGGGGCACAAATAATGGCTAGCAACATTCCGAACAATCTAAAATTTACCAAAGAGCACGAGTGGATGAAAGTTGAAGGCACAACTGGAACTATTGGAATTACAGATTTCGCCCAATCAGCTCTTGGCGACATCGTTTTTGTTGAACTCCCTGAAGTTGGAAAAAAACTAACTCTCGGTAAGACCTTTGGGGTCGTTGAATCCATTAAATCAGTCAGCGATTTATATGCTCCTGTTTCAGGTGAGGTGATTGAGCGAAACGAGAATGTGGCAGAGACACCCGACCTCATCAATAAAGCCCCCTATGATCAATGGCTTATCAAAATTAAAATTCTAAATCCTTCAGAACTTTCAACCCTGATGGGGCCTGAAGAGTATTCAGGCATTTGTCACTAATTTTTTTCAAAAAATTTTGTTTTTTAGGTGTCAACAACAATTTTGATCGTATGTATTTTTTTTTCTTCTTTTGTGCAAAACATCTTTCTGATTTTAATTAGAAAAAATTATAACGAAAAATGTTGATGAAAAAAATTACTTTTCCCTTTACGAACAAGTCGAAAATCTTGATACTCACGTTGCTCAAAATGTAACGGTAAGCACGTGCTTGGTAGGTCTCAGTCATGCTTGAGAGTAAAGATAATAGAGAGTCGGTTCAGCTGCTAAATACAGCTATAATCAAAGCAAAAGAAAAAAAAATAGATACAGGATACGAAGAACGATTGAAAGAAGCGTGCAACAGACCTGCTGTTAAGGCCCTTGGTGTGGCCGTAACACACCTTTCAGAAACCCAGAAAATCTCTCGTGACCAAGCAGCAATTCAAATCATTGAAACGGTTAAAGAGCTTGAATCAATTTGGGCCGACTATGTAATGATGGAAGGAATTAACAATCTTAAAAATATTTTGAAAGCACCGCAAACACACTAGCCTATCAGCTCTTAACAACGAAACCCCATTCTATTTTCACAGTGCCATCGACGATCATATCTTTCGGTGGATTTGGAAATGGTCCAGCTTTATTGAATGATTCAACTGCCGCATCGTCCAACTCCTTCACACCGCTGGTACTTTTGACTCCCACTTCGATTATATTTCCCTTGGAGTCCAGCAAGATAACCAGAGAAGTGATTTTATCCTGATCAGCGGCCAACCTACGTCCTGACTTATATAGGTTGTTTGCTTTTTCCCGTAAGGTCTTACCCCAGTATTGTTCCAGCTGCTGACGAATTCGAAAGTAGAAACCGTAAAATTTGAATTCAGCAGTATTCAACAGTGTCATATCACCCAACGGAATATCCTCAATATAATCATTGTTTGATGACAGACCCTTGCCGTGCGCTCCTATTCCCTGAATGGCAGCCATGGCCATACTCTCAACACGTTTTTCAGGTAGGCTATCATGGGATAGATCAGCGAGTGACACTTTGCCATGCAATGCTTTTTTCTTTTTGCTCGGTGGAATTGGTTTGTTCACTGGGGCAATTTGCTTGGCCCCTCCGCCGCCCTGATTAAATGAGTTAATCACCTTGGCAATTGTCTGACGATCAACTGTCTGATTCTCACGGCTTAAAAATTTTGAATCTTTAGGGGCTTCTTTGTTTCGACTTTCCTCTGTTGCAACAATTTGTAACTGGGGTTTCTCTCGGTCACGCAGTACAATTTTGATACCCTTCTTTGCAATTTCCTTCTGATGTTCCGTTCTCGACGCTTTCTCAAAATCCAAGATATTTAAATTCTTGAAAATAAACATTAAGTGCAGCGCCACTGACAGCAGTAAAAAAAGATTCAATTTATTTTTAAAAATCAACTTCACAGGTCTTCGCCCCAAGTTTCCTTAGAGCTGGTTCGGCGTAATTGCGGTTAATGATTAACAAACAAAAAATCATAGTCAGAAGAGGAAAATAATACCTGATACCGTAACGAAAAAAAACAATTGAATGGCCGACAATATCTCAAAAAATCAGCCGACCAGAATCATTGAGTTTCTAGAAGTTCTTCTTCTTCGAACAGAGGTGCTTTTTTTTCACCCTGTTTTAAGTCAGAGTAAGTTGTTGAGCCGGGCTCCATACCTTCTACAAAAGACTCAAGTATCGCATCGGGATTATTGGAATTTACCTGCCGACCGGTGTCCTTATGAACGTACATATTAACTATGCCCGACGGCTGTGAAAATTCAGAATCTCTAAATTTTTTCAGGCCTTGAGTCATAAATTCTATCCAAACAGGTAAGGCAGAACGAGTCCCAGTTTCACCACGCCCCATTGTTTTATTATTATCAAAGCCAACCCAAACTCCGGTAGTCAACTTTGTGCTATAACCTAAGAACCAAGCATCAATGTAGTTACTGGTGGTTCCAGTTTTTCCCGCAATATTATTACTCATATATTTAGCAGGTCTACCTGTGCCATTTTGTATGACCCCTTTAAGAAGTCCCGTCATCACGTAGGCCAAGCGTTGATCATAAACCTGGCGCCCTTTGAGGCCTTGGGTGAAATCAAATGAGGTGGGTGTATCAACACCTGTCGAACTCGTATCCGCGCTGCTAACCGGACGAATAATACCTTTCTCTAATAAGCGCTTTTCCTTCTTCTTTTCATCAATTTGAAATACTGTGCCGTTCTTATCAGTGATAGATAAAATGGATACTGGCTCCACTAAACGACCAGCATTCGGGAAAATAGCATATGCTGATACCAAATCGAGGAGATTTACCCCAAATGAACCAAGTGCAATGCTTAAATTTTCTTCAGTAACAATCTCAAGACCAAAACGCGAAAAAATATTCATTATTTTCCGCACACCAACATCTTCTGCAAGTTTAATTGTTGTAATATTTCTACTTTGCTCCAAACTGTGTCTGAAAGTAATCGGTCCTAGATATTTGCCATCGTAGTTTTTAGGCTTCCAATTGAGCTCATTTTCCTCACCACCGCTCAGGGCCTCAGGTGAGTCTAAAATAATCGAGTTGGGTCGATACCCATTCTCGAGAGCTGTCGCATATATCAGCGGTTTAATAGAGGAACCTGGCTGCCGCAAGCTTTGAACGGCCCTGTTAAATTGCGACTCAAGAAAATTATTGCCACCAACAAAAGCATAGATTTCGCCGGTATCTGGCGAAAGCGAAATAAGGGCCCCCTGTGCTTCTGGCACTTGCTCAAGAGCGCATGATAGATATTTCTGCTTCTTAATAGTGGGTATCCACTTTGTTGTTTCAAATTTTTTCAGAACTGCCGGGGATAAAACTTTTTGCACATTCAATTCTTTGTCCAAGACGGATATCCAAACCACATCACCAATTTTGAGAATCGTCGAAGGTTTGGAAATAGTTGTATAAAACTCCTGGTCTTCTGAAACTTCCCGCTTCCTGGCCCATTTAAATTCGTCTTGAGAAATAATTCCTGGAATTCCACCCAGCGATACAAACACTAGCTTTAAGTCATCATCAATACGCGTCACGGTTGCTTTATAGAGCGTTTCTGAATCCAAAATTTTAAGTAAATCATCGTTCTCAATACGTCCCATCGGAAATTTTGCATCAAGATAAGAGGTAATAAATCGATCAGAAGAATCCTTTAGCTCGTCGTAAATACTTTGCACAAATGGAATTTCGTTAATTCGGTTATAGTGATCATCGATAAAAAAATAGTTTGACCGATCCTCCAACAATAGTTTTCGTTCTTCAAGATCAAATTTTTCCCTCTCGGATACGGTTGCTAAATGCTTAATAGGTCCCTGATAGCCTTGGCGCTTATCCATCTCGCGCACGCCTTTTAAGGCGGCTTTTTCAGCAACCGTTTGCAATTCATAATCCAGAGAGGTCACAATTTTCATGCCGCCATTGAGAAGCTTCTCTTCTCCTAAAAATTCTATCACTCTCTGTCGAACCCAATCGGTAAAATATCCGGCCTTAAACTCACCTTTTTTTCTTACACGAAATTTAATTTTCTCTCTAAGTGCATTCTCATATTCATCGTTTGTAATTTTTTTCGTGTCATGTAAACGACCCAGAACGTATCGCTGTCGCTTAATCGCAAACTCGGGATTGAGATAAGGAGAATATTTACCGGGAGCCACGAGCAGACCCGCCACCATTGCGGCTTCAGCCGTCGTCACTTCTTCTAGATCCTTGTCATAATATCCTCTTACGGCAGTTTTAATTCCGTAATATCCGCCCCCGAGGTAGACTTGATTCAAATAAAGAAAAAGAATTTCGTCCTTACTGAATTTTTCTTCAATTTTCAATGCCAAAAGAAAGTCTTTTACCTTGCGCGAAACCGATCGTTCTTTTGTTAGAAGCAGAGACTTGGCAACCTGCTGAGTAATTGTGCTACCACCTTGTACTACTTTTCCGGCCTTGATATTCATTAGCATGGCTCGCAAAACACCCCAATAATCCACACCATGGTGTTGATAAAAGGCATCATCCTCAGCCGCTAAAAATGCATCAATCACAAGCTTAGGAATTTTTTCTAAGGGAACAACATCTCGCTTTTCTGTTCCAATCTCAGCCAAAATCTCTCCATCCCGCGATAGAATTACTGAATGCGTAGAAGGATTGTAATCCGTCAGGGAGTCAATTTTTGGGAGAACAAAGGAAAAATAGGTTAATGCACCGACAACAGATAATAATGCAACGATGGCAAGGGCCCCGAAAAAGTAAATTAAACGCAAAATCGACGGTTGCAAACTAGCTCCAAGCTCTCATAATCGTTGCTTCAAATTATTGATATCATCTGCCATTGCATTAAAACACCTCTGCACTAATTCTTCAGGCATATTCAATTCATCAAGAGGAATATCCTTTAATCGAGGTTTGACCATATAGTCAGTGTCCTTCCAAAGTTCACGAACTGCAGTGGCAACCCTTCCATATCTGCCTACAAGTTGCTCGCCCCTTTTTTTAAATTCAATCACATCATCAAGAAAATCCACACCTATAATAAAATTGACGCCTATATGCCTTAAATAATCTATGAGATTTTTATTACTTGTTTTTAAAACATTAATATCAACAACATTCGTATCAGGATACCAAAAGGCGAAATGATTTAATTTTATTTTTTCTAATATTTTGCCTTTATAAATGGGCTTCAGTTCTGTGGAAAAAAGATCAGGTATTATTAAAGCCTTTTTTAGGTCCTGAATCTGTTCCGCCTCATTATGCCTCATTGCGCTAAATCCGATTTCATCAACCAGAAAATTCAAGTCTATGATTCGCTCTTTTGAACTTTTAAAGTGACGAAAAAGTTCAAACTCAATCGCCCCCATATTTTCATTTCTGGCACCAAAATAGGCGTAAATCAATCCTATTTCAATTCCTGAAAAGACACTGACTTCAATTTGAGCATCGAGAAGGGCGCGCAAAATTCCAAGGGCACAAACTCCCCGAGACATTCCCGGACCAAATATTATAGCGATTACTTTTTTTTTTGAAGCTTGAGTGACATCAATCGGTACTTCAGAAACTTCATCCAAAGTTGGCCCATATTGTGGCGAGGTATTATCTGAAATTATGATGTTCTGAGAGTGGTCAAGATCTGAAAAAGAGACGCCCTCGGCTTGAACCGGGCTTTGCCTTGCAGGTGCTGTACATCCCATCAAAAAAGCCAGGAAAATGATCCTAGTTAAACTCATTTTCATCCAAGCTTTCATTTAGTTGAGTTATTTTCTTTTCCACTTCTATGAGTCTTTTCCGACACTGCTGGTACAGCTTTACACCCTCTTCGTAGATAATAATTCCTTCATCAAGCTTCAACTTGCCAGATTCTAATTTAAGTACAATGGCCTCAAGTTGATTGAGGTTTTCTTCGAAGCCTGATTGTTCTTTTTCCTTTTTCATATAAATCCATATAATTACACGTTTTTCTGATTTTAACTCATCTATTCAAATTAAGCGAATGGGTTTGCGCCCCCATGTAGGCACAATTTTGCCCCCTAACAATAAGTGACTGAAAAATATTACCATTAGGTAGGTGATCTTTTCACCCTAAAGGTTTCAAACATGAAAGAGCTTTGGGTACCGTTATCTGGTGCAATTTCGCAGCAAAAGCTACTGGATACGGTATCGAATAATATTGCCAATATCAACACTGCTGGATTCAAAAAAGACGACGTTGTTTTTAAAGAGTATCTTACCGCTCTGGATAAGGGGCACGACGAAATTGATCTGCCAAATAAAGAATGGGCCCCTGAAGATTTTAATAAATCTTACGGTGCTGAAAATTCTTTTGTAAAAGTTGATGGCACGTATACCAATTTTGCACAGGGAGAACTACGTCCGACAGGCAACTCGCTTGATCTTGCGATCAAGGGAAAAGGCATGTTTGAAGTTCTCGCTCCTAATGGCGCTCGCTTTACCCGCGACGGTGCCTTTTCTATCAACCGCGATGGTATTCTTGTCAACAAGGACGGTTTCCCAATTTTATCTAAGTTTGAATCTCAAAATAACCAAGCCGCGAGCAATCCTGTGGACCGACTGATTCATATTGATTCCGGCAAGGTTGTGATCAATGACAGCGGTGATATCTTTGTTAACGATACAAAAACTTCCTCTCTTTCACTAGTGGAGTTTGAAGACCAGAATGCTTTGGTAAAAGAAGGTCAGGGCATCTTTATTAATAAATTTGCCGACAATATAAAGAAAAGTGAAACAAACTCCTCTGTTCACCAGGGATTTATCGAAAATTCCAACGTTAACGCTTTAGAAGAGATGACCAACATGATTAAAGCGCATCGCAATTTTGAATCGATACAAAAGGTCATCAAGGCCTACGATAATATGGCAGCTAGATCTTATAGTGAGTTAACCAAGTTCTGAGGTATTCATGAAGATTATTTTTCTTTTTCTCGCCCTTTTAATCCTCCCCAGTGAAGGGTTTTGTCTGATGAAGGCATTAAACATAGCTGCCACCGGAATGGCATCACAGGAAATTAACGTCAGCACCATTTCAAACAACATTGCAAATATCAATACAACGGGGTTTAAAAAAGATCGCGCTGAATTTGATGATCTTCTATACGAAACAGTGACTATTGCAGGCGGCCGTTCCAGTAGCAATACTCGTTATAATGTCGGCACTCAAATCGGTACTGGTTCTAAAGTTTCCGCTGTCAGAAAAGAGCATTCTACCGGAAACCCCATGATTACCAACAACCCCTTTGATCTGATGATCAATGGGGAAGGTTTTTTCGGCATTATCTTACCCAGCAATGAAATCAAGTATACGCGTGACGGATCTTTTAACCTTGATAGCGAGGGTAATTTAGTGACGAGGCTCGGTTACAAGGTTTTTCCAGGAATTACCTTTCCTCAAGGAACTACTACAACAACCATTGGTGAAAACGGTAACGTTGAAGCCTTTTTGAAAAATCAGATCGAACCAACGAACCTAGGTATTTTGCCTATTTTTAATTTTACCAATCCCGTAGGCTTAAAATCTGAAGGCGGAAACCTATATCAAATAACCCAAGCAAGCGGGCCTCCAATTCAGCAAATTCCCGGTCAAGGCAATGCGGGAAAAATAATGCAGGGAACTTTAGAATCCAGCAACGTGAGTATAATGGTTGAAATGACTAACCTTATAAAGGCCCAACGGGCCTACGAAATGAATTCAAAAGTGATGGGTGTTGCCGACCAAATGTTGCAAACAGTGAACAATATTCGATGAAATATTTTATTTTTGTCACACTTTTTTTGATCTCCACATTTCACAGCCCTCAGGCCTGTGAAATCGAATTATGCTCAAAATTTCTTATTCTCGACAGCGCGAATCCAAAATCTGGCAGTCTTGCCGACGGAATAATCAAGAATTCCAACTGCGCCGAAGAAGATCAAAAAAAAGTTGTCCAGTTTCTAACCCAAACACATGGTGTTTTAAACACAGCGATTTTGCAGAGATATTTTAGCAGCATTACTTTTCGCCCAAAGCAGATCGAAATTCAAAAAATCTCGCGGGAATTCGCGATCGATTATTCAAAAACGCAGCTCATGACTTTCATAGAAAAAGTCCACTTTCACAAAGGCAGCCTTTGCGTTGAAAATTCTGAAATTCAGACATCATGTGATTCCTGTACCTCGGCTGGTAAAAAAAATATAACCCTGTTGATTCGTGGAAATAAAATCAATTATACCATTCCCATTGACCTCGTTCTTAAAACGCAAGTGAAGGCGTATATCGCAAATCGCTCTTTCGCCCCAGGGGATAGGCTTGATCCTTCTCAGCTTAGCGAGGTTGACCTTCTAACAGAAGCACCTGCTCAAACACAAATCAATTTTGATAAAATCAGATTTTACTCCCCTACGCACAACCTCACCAAGGGTGATGTGATCAAGACAACTGATCTCTTAGCTTCCATGGTTGTTCGCCCGGGAAAAACCTCCCGCGTAATTTTCAAGAGTGACAACATGAGCATCCAAACTGAAGGGCGGGCCCTTCAAGGAGCTACTTTCGGACAGACAGTTCAAGTGCAACTCAAACATAAGACCATCAGCGCATTAGCGACAGATTTTGATGAGGTAACGGTGGAACTATGAAAATTATTCAACTGCTCCTATTTTCTTTTTTTATAACCAGCTGCTCTTCGTACATAAATTCTTTATATGACCAGATGGACAAAGGCTCCGGTCGCTCCAGTCGCGTTGCACCCCGCAGTGATAAGTTTGACGTATATAGAAAACGTCGCAATGGTTCTAATTCAAATTTAGTATCCACTTCCACACAAAAAAGCATTGATCCATCAGTTAAACGTCAATATGGCCCTGAAAATGAAGTAAAAAGACGTTATACCTCCGATGAGATCTATGATAGCGGCACAGACAATAGTCTATGGAACGGCCAGGGGAGAGACAGCTTTCTTTTTACTCAAGATTCCAAGAAACGTCAGGGCGATATTATTTTGGTTAATGTCATGACTCGCCTAAAGAATGATATCACCGCCGAGCTGAAGCGCGTTTTTCCCGCTCCGCAAGTAATGTCTGTAAAAAAATCAAAAAAGAAGGAAAAAGCTAAAGCCGGCGAGAATGAAAAGCCTGAAGGCGACGCTGAACCAAAGCCCGAAGACACTGCAGGAGCAGACAAACAAGAAGAGGCAGTTCATGATAAAATTTCGACTGTAATTATTGAAGAAATCAACAAGGATCACATTTTACTTTCTGGACGCAAGAACATTCTTTTTAGAAACAGAAAACACTTGGTGGAAGTTCAAGCTCTAGTCTCTCGCAGAAATATTTCCGCAGAGGACTTTATAAGCTCTGACGAGATTATTGAAACAAATATCACAGTACTGAGGTAACTCATGTTGAAAATTGTATGTCTTCCTTTATTTTTGTTTCTTCTGTGTAGCGTAAATGCGACAGAAAGTCGTCTCAAAGACTTAGTGACCGTTAAGGGCGTACGCGCCAATCCAGTTTTGGGATATGGACTCGTGATAGGTCTCAATGGCACCGGCGATGCTGGGGGAGAAATTACTAATAACTCTTTAAAACTTCTCTTTCAAAAACTTGGTCTTGACCCTAAGCGTGAAATTGTGTCCAAAAATGTTGCTGCCGTTATAGTCACTGGGGACCTGCCTGCTTTTGCGCGCCAGGGCCAAAAGGTTGATGTAAAAGTTTCATCCATTGGAGACGCCTCAAGCCTAGCCGGAGGAACCTTGCTCATCACTCCTTTAAAAGGTGGTGATGGTCAAATTTATGCACTTGCGAGCGGCAGCATTTCGATTGGAGGTCTCAAACAGGGAGAAAAATTCGCTACCATTGGCACTATTCCTGATGGTGCCATTATTGAGAAAGAGCTTGTCACCGACTTTGAAAAAAAGAAGTCGGTTCGCCTCGGATTGAACAATTCGGATTTTACCACAGCAGCTAGAATTGAAAAAATCCTCAATACCGAATTGGGCGGCAAATATGCCATGGCCCGCGATGCTTCAACAATTGATCTTATTATTCCCTTTGAATATCAGCGAAATGTGGTTCAGCTGATGGCACTTATTGAAAATTTCAAAATTCATTCTGATCAGAAGGCAAAAATCGTTATTAATGAGCGGACAGGTACGATCGTGGCAGGTGGCGATGTCGTACTAAAACCTGTGGCCATTGCCCATGGATCTTTGACAATTGAAATCAAGGATTCTGACGCCAATGTCAGTGGTGGCAGCAAGAAAAAAGGGGATTCACTTTACTTCATCGATAAAAAAGCTACTTTGAGTGATCTCGTCAAGGCACTCAATGCCTTCGGTGCAACGCCTGAGGATTTGATCTCGATATTTCAAGCACTTAAGCACAACGGCGCCCTCGTCGCAGACATTGAACTGCTCTAGCTATAGCTAAAATTTCCCATCTGATCAGTGTTTTGTTCCCTCTGTTCTATTCTGATAGAATATTATGAAGTACCCCTATTAGGGGCCATTTCCAGGAAGGAAATTTGAGCATAACAGTACCTCCATCACATCAGCCTAAACGTGATTCGAACGGAATCCAGTACGTTCCTAAAGACTATGTTGAGGTTGCGGAGGCCCAAGAAGCAAGCTTTCTAAAATTGATGTTTGATGAAATGAAAAATTCGATCGAGCATGCAGAGGAACCAAGCTCTGCGGAAGGGATCTATCAATCCCTTCTGACTGATGAGCAAGCTCAATCGCTGGCATCTCACCCAGATGGTGTTGGTATTAAAAATCTAATCCTAGATCAAATATATCCTCAGAAATTTCGCTCAAAAGAGGGCTATGAGGCGTATCAGGCCATGACAAAAGGAAATGGAAAACCAAGGGAGTAATTTATGGCAGGACCAGTAGAGAACAACACCAAGGCACCCTTCTTTCCCGAAAAGAAAATTGGGAACTTGCGAAGCAAAAATCCTGTCGCACCCAGAAATGAGGCTGCCCGACAGGCCTCAATTGAAAAAACAACTTCGAAAGATGCAAAGGTCGATATCAGTGACGGCATTAAAGATTTTGCAAGAATCAAAAAAGCCGCTGTGGGAGCACCACCGCCTGACAATTCTGCAAAAATTGCAAGCCTAAAACAGTCTATAAAAAATGGAACATATGAAGTTGACTACGACGGCCTGGCAGAAAAAATGATGGCATCAGAATTTTGATTATGAAAAATTTAGACACCTCCATTGATCTCGAAACCTACCAACATGCTGTTGCAATCTGGCGTGAGTTTTGTGATCTTCACTTTAATCTCTTTGAAATAACAGCTGCCGAATATTCTTGTTTATTGAGCAGTGATATCGAGAATCTTGAAATCACGACTTTAGAAAAAAATAAGATAATCGCTGCCATTGATTTGGCTGACGCCAAAAGGCAGTCTTTTATTTTGAATTTGCAGTTGCAATACGGTCTAAGCAACATTGCCACGGTGTCAGATCTTATCGTTTTCCTAGAAAAAACTGCGCCAGAACCGCTCGTGAGAAATTTTGTGGGATTCAATTCGCTACTTAAGGATCTGATTGAAAAGATCAAAGAACAGAATAAAAAGAATCAGATTTTCTTAAATAAGGCGATCTATCATTTGCAAGAACTGCGTGAGAGCACAACCGGGAAAAAGACTGTGCATACATATAATTCCAAGGGCAAGCTTGCTGGCTTAGCAGGAACCAAATAGGAGCACACCTTGACGGACATCCTGAGCATAGGCAAATCAGGCTTGGGTGCCAGCAAAAAATCCATGGAAGTTGCTGGCCACAACGTTGCAAACGCCAATACAGAGGGCTACTCACGCCAACGTGTCAAACAAACAACCGGGGTGCCTATCACAAAGGACGGGTTAGTGATGGGGTCTGGCGCACGCGTGCATGGAGTAGAGCGGATAGATGCAAAGCATATCGAGCAACGCCTGGCCGGAGCTATCACCAGCCATGAATACAACCATGAGCGATTGGAGCAGTTAGAGCAGGTCGAAAGTATTTTCAATGAAACCGAATCGGA
This sequence comes from Bdellovibrionales bacterium GWA2_49_15, assembly GCA_001769855.1. Lineage (GTDB taxonomy): Bacteria > Bdellovibrionota > Bacteriovoracia > Bacteriovoracales > Bacteriovoracaceae > GWA2-49-15. Next base: position 107,843 of record MEPP01000025.1, read on the forward strand.
AGGCCTTAACAAAATTGTTAACAAGTTTTTTAATTCTTTTCGTGACCTTGCCAACCAGCCTGAAAATGAGACCATGCGTTCTGTCGTGCGTGATAATGCCAAGTTAATTGTCAAAGATTTCAACCGGATTCGCTCAACGCTGGATGAGCTCGCACGCGGAGTTGACAAGCGGTTAGAGCGTGAAATGGTTAATATCAATCAAATTTCAAACCATTTGGCAGATATTAATAAAAAAATTACCAATATTGAGGCCCTCGGCGGCGAGAGCGGTGACTTGCGCGATCAACGTGATGTGGCCATTAGATCTCTGGCCGAGTATTTTGATGTCTCTACCTATACTGATAATAAAAACCATTTTATTGTCAATGCCGAGGGAGTTGGTACCATTATCTCCGCCACCGAAGTCCAGGAACTTGCAGTGAAAGGGCAACCTTTAGAAACATCTCCAAACGGCATGAGTGGCGCGGTCGAAATCTATTTTAAAAATCGTCCAAGCGGTTTTATTTCAGACAAATTCGCAAACGGAAAACTGGCATCATTATTAAAAGTGCGAAACGTTGATCTTCGCAAAATGCAAACCGATATAGATCAAGTTGCTTACACCCTCACAAAGAGTGTCAATGCAATTCATTCGAAGGGTTTTATTTACAAACCTGGCATCTCTATCGAAGGCGAGAATGCTGGTGAATATACTAACGTAAACTTCTTTAAGGACCTATCTTCATCTGAAAATGCTTCAACGGAGATGTCCCTTAGCGATGAAGTTCAAGAGGATTTAGCGAATATTGTAACTGCCTTGGCCCCCAATGCTCCTGGGGATAACAGAATTGCCTTGGCCATCAGCAAATTGGAAAATGCTAAACTGATGGCAGAGGGCACTTCCACGATTGAGGATCAGTATCTTAAAAGCATCGGGCACGTCGGTGTTCAAACCGGCAAGGCGCGCGTCGATACAGAGCAATCTGAAGGCCTTTTGGCACAAACAAGGGCCATTAAAGAAAGGATTACAGGAGTCTCGATTGATGAGGAAGCCGCAAATATGATTAAATTTCAACATGCTTATGAAGCATCAGCGAAAGTCTTAAAAGCTGCGGATGATATGTTTCAGGTTGTATTAGGAATTAAGAGGTAGAGAGTTTAAACAATGACCAGGGTTTCAGAAAACTCAAATTCAGCCTCACTTCAGTTTTCCCTTGAAAAAACCAAGGAAAGACTTGAAGACCTTCAGATGAAGGGATCGTCTTTAAAGAAAGTTAGACGTCCATCAGATAACCCCGTAAGTAACGTTGAAGCCATGTCACTAGGTTCGGTATTGGCTGACAATCAGCAATTTTTGCGCAATTCAGATGTCGCACTTTTACATCTCAACCAAACCGAACAATGTCTCGATCAAATCTCAGAAATTTTGCTTAAGGCCAAGGATTTAGCTATCCAACAATCTTCCGATTTCTATGATCAAGATATCCGGAAAAATGTGTCGAACGATATTATACAAATGCGCAATCAGTTACTGGCAATCTCTAATAGACGCGTCGGAAATAAGTATATTTTTTCCGGCTTCAATACTTTAAAGATCCCCTTCGATCTCGACGGTAACTACACAGGGGATGATGGCAAAATCAAACTGGAAATTTCCAAAGATTTTTTTATTCCGATGAATCTCACTGGGAAAGAGGTATTTTATTCAGACCAGCTCGTTGCGCCCAGCAATATTCCAGAACCTGATTTAGAGACCCCTTCCGGCGAAGATTCCGAGACACCCGCGCGCGACTTGGCATCAAATAATGATCTCGAGTCTAGATTTCACAAGCGGGATAACCTTTTTAGCCAACTCACAACACTGATTTCCGCCCTTGAAAATAATGACCCAAAACTTGTTCAAGACCTGCTTGAAAAATTTGACAGCTCTATCAGCCGAATTATCACGCTTCGCACTCGCGTTGGGTCACTCGTAAACACCGCCATGACGACGCGCTCGCAAATTGAAACTGAGAACGTGGACAAGGAAGCTCACAGAAGCAAGCTTACCGATGCGGACGTTGCGGAGCTATTTAGCGACATCACAAAGCAGCAACAGGTGCTGCGCACTACTTATCAGTCAGGTAAAACAATGTTAAACCAGACACTTCTCGACTTCCTGCGGTAAATCTGTTTATTTAACTATCTAAAATATTTTCGTTGCAATTTATGAATTGGCATAATATAGATGCCCAGTCGCCACGGATAAGGTGGGCCAGGAGGGTCTGTTACTAGAGGATTATTATGCTAGTTTTGACACGGAAGCTTGGTGAAAGCATCGCCATTGATGATCATATAAAAATTATCGTGATTCAGATCAAGGGAAAGCAGGTTCGGCTTGGAATCAAAGCGCCCAAAGAGACGAAAATTCACCGTGAAGAGGTTTACCAGGCAATTCAGGACCAAAATGAACTTGCTGCGCAGTCTGATTATGAAGGCTTAGGTCAGCTCACGGAAGAACTTAAAGACCTTAACAAGAAGTAATTTCCCTCTTGCCCTTTCATGGGGCCGATTGCTAGAATTTCCATGGCAGCATTACGCTGCTGGTTATCTGGAGGCCTTAGTGAAAGTCACAACAACGCGTTTTGGCGAACTTGAAGTCGATAAAAAAGATGTCATCAACTTCGCGGAAGGGCTCCTAGGATTTGACAATTTTAAGCGGTTTTTTATAGTTGATCCAGGTGATCAGACTCTCATCTTGTGGCTACAAAGTCTTGAAGATGCATCAATTGCTTTCCCAATTATTGAACCAAAAATTTTCACCCCGGACTATGCTGTTCGATTATTGCCGCCGGAACTCACAAGTCTTGAATTAGATAGTTTAAGTGATGCAAGCATTTATACAATTCTCACAATTCCTCAAAATATTGTTGAGATGTCAGCAAACCTGAAGGCCCCCATTATTATTAATAATAAGACACGCATTGCCCGTCAGATTGTTCTCCAAGACAGCAAATTGGAAGTACGCCACAAAATGTATGTCGAGTTGAAAAAATATATTGTGACGTACAACTCAGACGATGCTCGAAGATCGAATGCTCAAACCACCACCCAGGATCCAAATCGCAATCAGACGCAGGATCTCGATTCAGGAAAGACCCTCAAAAATACTCCTGATACTTCTGTTGATATTTAATTTAGTTATTCGTTAATTCAGGGTTGTTTCGGTGGCATTCTCGGCCAGAGATAGGTATGTCTTTGCTTCGGAATTATCTGGTGCGATGGCAAGTATCTTCATCCATTCTTGTTGTGCTTCAATAATATTACCCGCACCGTAAAAAATCAGTCCTAGCGCGAGACGGGCAGGAATATAGTGAGGGCGCTCTGCTTTCAGCTTGCGCAATTCTTCAGCGGCCTTGTTTACAAGTCCTTTTTTAGCATAAACCTTTGCTATTTTTAATTTTATCTCTGCGTTTTCAACATCTAGAGAGGAGGCTTTAGAATATTCAAAGAGGGCATCATCATACTTGCAATAGGTGAAGTATTGTTCCGCTAATTCGAAATGCCTCTGTGAAAACTTTTTATTCACATGAATATCATCAACCGGACCTGTTGTTGCAGAAGCGGCCTTAACCCGCTCAGAAGCGGCTTCAAAAATTTTTTTCGCCTCTTCATATTTGCCAATGTCATTATAAATGACTGACAAACTTATGGCTGCTTCCGTGTGGCATGGATCAAGCTCCAGCACTTTTGAAAAGGCCTTAATGGCCTTACCAAGCTCACCGCGACGATGATATATATTGGCCAAGGCAAAAAATGGTTTTGGATTTTTTGGATTCAAAATGATGGTTTCTTGAAAGAGTTCCTCTGCCTGTCTGATATTGCCTGCTTTATTGGCTTGAAAAGCATTATCGAGAAGATCTTTTTCCTGAAGATTCAAGTCGAACCCCTTTGGTTAGTTGGTCTTACACTGATCTAAGACTTTTTCAAAACTCTCTACAGAGGACGAACTCAATTTTTTACGCAATATCTTGGCGTATTGGATGCACTCAGGCTTTTCCCCGAGTTCCAGAGAGGATTGTAAAATTCTAACGATGGAATGGTCTACAATATTTGGTTCTTTAAATTCATCTATCATTGCAAGATAGCGATACCGGGCGGCATCGAAAACCTCAGTCTTAAAATAAAAATCAGCAATATACTGCTCTTTCTGTTTGAACATTTCGCTGATTTGCGTGCCCTTCTCTTTGGCTTGAGCGACATATTCACTCTTCGGATATTTAGCAAGAACCTCTTGATAATATTTTATGGCTTCATACCCCTGGGACAAATCTCTGTCAGACGTTGACGGAAGCTGATTATAGAAAGATTCAGCAATCATCCACACGACATAAGCAATCTTTTCATGCTTTGGATGAAAATCTCGGAAGAGAATATAAGCCGATGCTGATTCCACAAAATTCTCTTGCTTAAATAAAATGTCGGCTTGGATTAATTCAGCAGGGGTAGCATAATAACTATAAGGATGCTGTGAGCGAAGAGTATTCAGTTTTTCATTTGCCAGAATAAATTGTTTTTTATCGATATACTTCTGGGCTTCTTTGAATAAGATTTCAGCCTCAGTCGTGCCTGCTGGCCTTGGACCACTACAGGCGACCAGTAAAATGCTAAATAAAACTAAACAATGACAGTAAAGGGTTGGCTTCATCGCAACAATTTAACACATTAGCATCAAAGAGGTGAATAGATTTTTTTGTAAAACTCTAACACAACCAGCTTTATGGCCGCGGCAATGGGAACCGAAACGATCATCCCGACAAAACCAAAAAATTGAGAACCCACAATAACCGAGATTACAACCACAATAGGATGTAAATCGACGATTTTAGAGATCATGACCGGAAAAACAATCGCAATATCGATAACATTGGCAATGAGGTACAGCACTAATACCCCGCCAAAGCTAGAGCCAAAGCCATTTTCAAAATAGACAATAATAAGGGCAGGAATCGCACCTAAAATCGGGCCAATGTACGGAACGATATTCGTAATCCCTGCCAAAATACCCAGAAGAACCCAAAATTTAACCCCTAGAACGAGTAAACCAATCGTAATTATGCCGCCCACTATGCTGGCTTCAATGAATTTTGCAAATATGTAATCTCCAATCTTCGTATTAAGCTCATGCAGGATATGATAAAAACGCTCAAAAATACTATTCGGCGTTATCTTCAACAAAATTCTTGTAAAAGATGTCGCATCCTTCATAAGAAAAAATAGAAATAACGGCACGAGAAATGCCCATTCAAGCGTATTGGCTAAAAAAGTGGGAAGATTCCATAAAATTTTGGCAGAAAATGATTTCACCTTGGCGATGATGTCCTGCAGATAAATGTCTTCGATTGCGATGCCAAAATTATTCTGAACGAACAGTTTTATTTCAAAAAATTTAGATTGGATAAACCCTTCAAGCCTGGGGAGATAGTATTGCACTCTTTCTATTTCAGAGCGAAGCGATGGGAGTAAATAGAAAAGTGGGATAAGTGCAACAACTGTAAATACAATCAGCAAAAATATTATTGCAAAGTTTCTATTGCGAAAAATTTTCGTAAAAAAAGGAATTAGCGGAGACGCCATTAAATAGCACACATACGAAAGGGTCAGAGGAATCGATATCCTGGGCAGCAGGGCGAGACCAATGAGGCAGAGGCCAAGGATAGTAGCAAAATATGCAAATCTAAAAATTTCCTTATTTTTGACTATGGCGCTCATACTATTTATTCAATTCTCGGTTTTCCAGTTTTGTTTTAAGAAATCTCACTTCTTGGGTGAGGAAAAAAAGTCGATTCGCAATAATCATGGAGACAGATTGCAAAAGTCGGGCTGCCACCACCGGGTATTGTAAAATTAAGTCATCCAAATCTGGTCTAAAAATACCAAACAAGATGCAATCATCTTTCGCGGTAGCAGTGGCATTTCTAATGGCATTTTCTTGCAGGAGTGCAAGCTCGCCAAAAAAATCATACCTCTCAAGGTTCAGAGAATATCGGCCTTTCGCAAGAGTTTCATCAAAATCAAACTTATTGTCATCAACGGAAATCTCAACTTGTCCGGAAAAGATCAGATAAAACCCGATGCCAACATCGCCTTGCTGGAAAATTACTTCCCCGCGCCTAAAGTTCCTTTCATTCAAATATTTTGAAAGAATGAATAATTCGCTATCAGAAAAATTTTTAAGAACCTTTATTTTTCTAAGAAAGCGGGGAATAGAATCTTGCTTGCTGAAATTCAGTGGCCCAGCCTGCCAAAAATATTTAAGCAATGAGAGATCTATTTTTTTCTCTTGGGCATCAGTGCCATGAGTTTGACGGTCCTGCTCATATGAACTCATTTCGGCCTCCCGGCCAAAATTAGAGTAATAAAATTATTTTTCTCTGAAAAATGGCACTTCATATCTCTATTATGCCTATATTTCGAAGATTTACCCAGCCTGTTTTGTATGATGGGTAAGTGAGCAGGCCCCATCCTTCTGCTGTATTTCTCAGCAATATTTTATATCCGCTTGGAACTTTGCCTGTGTCTTTAAATATAGCGCTGGGTCCCTCGTAGAGCGTTAATTCCTCAAGAGCTATGCCTAATTTATATTGGGAATCCACACCCCACTTGAGTGCCAACGGTGTGTAAGCACAGATCAAAACAATTACGAGGACTCGATAATTCCGTATATATCTTCGCCAAAATAAGATTAATGTTAGAAGTGATATTGCGAGACACAGAAGTAAAACAGATTGAAATGATAGTTCTCTAAAAAAGAAAAATAGTTGGTTAATAAAATTGTTATCCGCGCCCCCAACTTGCTGCCCTATTTGCTCATTAACATGACTCAGATTATTTCTAAGTATTTCATTATTTAGACCATAGGCCTTAGCCATTTCAAGGTTGTAGTGCGCCGGGCCAAGCATGGAGAGCTTAATTTGCCCAGTCCCAAGATTTAAATGAAAAATGTCCCTAGGCAGGGATTCTTTCATCTCAAGCAATTTATTTATGAAGACCTGATAATTCCCTTGAAGGTAATCTTGCTCTAATGACTTTAATGAAACGACCATGCTAATATTATCCACAGGTTTTCTAAAAATTATCCATGTCTTTTAGAATTATTCAAGTTATCTGATCATTATTTTTCATAGATTGCTATCAAAATAGATAACTTGTTTCAGGTGTTATATGTACCTCATTAGAAATGTTGACCCAAGTGATCTTAATGATCTGTATGAGCTTAGTGGGCTTGTCACATTTATCAATTTGCCTAAGGACATAGACCTTATTAAGAAAAAAATTGCAAACTCTGTTCGAACTTTTAAAAAACCTGATAAGGACAAATCAAAAAATAAGTATATTTTTGTCCTTGAGGATACAGAACTTAAGAAAGTCATTGGTGTTTCAATGATACATGGCCAACATGGAACGGATGAAGAACCCCATTATTATTTGACAGTAGGCCAGGAGGAAAAATTTAGTGAAACAATCAATACTGGCTTTATTCATGGCACATTAAAGTTAGATTATGAATGTAATGGCTATACTGAAATTGGCGGTCTTGTGCTTCATCCTGACTATAGAAGCAATATTAGTAAGCTTGGCAAGCAGATTTCTTTTGTCCGTTTTCTCTATATTGGCATGAACTCTAATCAATTTACACCAATAATTCACTCAGAACTCATGCCTCCCTTTGATAAAGATGGGAACAGTCCTCTTTGGGAGGCCATTGGTAGAAAATTTATGAATGTTGATTATCATGAAGCCGATGTATTGAGCCGTCAGAATAAGGAATTTATCTTAAGTCTTTTTCCCTCTGAAATTATTTACACGTCCTTGCTACCAATTGAAGCGCGGGATGCTATTGGAAAAGTAGGTGATGATACAAAACTTGTAAAAAAGATGCTTGAATCAATTGGATTCAAATATACAAAAGAGGTAGACCCTTTCGATGGTGGTCCACACTATCGTGCACCCAAGACAGAAATTAAGACAATCCGAGACATGTTTATGTTTAAAACTATTGTTGATGCATCAACCACCGGGAGTGACTTGCAAACATTTTTGATAACTCTTCCAAATGATCCAGGCAAATTTCGAGCAATGAAAGTCGATGGTAAACTTGAAGACCATGGTGATAAAAAAAATCTTATTTTGTCGTCAGACTATAGTAGCGTCATTGATGAATTTGGAGAATTCCTCGGTCATGGAATCCACCTTTAGGAAAAAATATGAAATATCAACTTAAGGGCAATTATTTTCACGGAAAATTTCATAATCCCCACTCCCATGAAAAATCGCCAGATCGTACCATCTCCAAAATCTGCCCTGCTGATTTAGAGTCCGGCCTGTGGGAGGTCAATATTCGCTACGAGATTGTAGATAAGATTATTGAGAGTGCTATCAAAGGCCAAAATTCCTGGCGCAAGACAACTGTAGATGAAAAAGTGAATGCACTTCGACGCTTTAAAGAGTGTGTGCTTACCAAAGCCGCTTCTATGTCTGAAGCCATCGCACTTGAGACAGGCAAGCCATTATGGGAAGCCAGTGCTGAAATATTGGCCCTCATGAACAAAATTGACATTATCATTAACCAAAGTCTTCAGAGAATTTTACCAAGACATTTTAATGATATATCCCCAGGAACAAATGGACATATTTATTACCGCCCAATAGGCCCTTGCCTCATTATCGGCCCATTTAACTTCCCCTGCAATATAGCCAATAATCAGATTGCTAGTGCCTTGATGGCAGGCAATAGTGTTATCTTTAAGCCCTCAGAAAAAACATGTTACAGTGGCCAACTTCTTATCGAGTGCTATCATGAGGCTGGCTTTCCTAGTGGAGTCATAAACCTCGTCCAAGGTGATGGTGAACTCGCTAGAAGAATTCTTAAAGAAAAGACAGTAAAGGGAATTTTCTTTACTGGAAGTCTGGAAGTCGGTAAAAAAATCCTGGCCAATACTTATCAAGATCTTTCCAAGCTTGTTGCGCTAGAGTTAGGTGGAAAAAACAATGGCATTGTGTGCAAAGATGCCGATCTTGATCTGGCCTTGCGAGAATTAATCAAGGCTTGTTTCCTCACCAGTGGACAGCGCTGTATCTCAACAGCGATTGTACCAATTCATCGTTCTCTGCATGAAGAGTTTATTGAGAAATTTCACCGTACGGCTAAAACGATCGTAATTGATCACCCCATTGTTCATGAAATCGAACCTTTCATGGGTCCTCTTGTTGATCAGCAAGCTCTGGAAAATTATCTCTTGTATATGGGCATGGCAAAAAGAGAAGGTATTGAAGAGATTATGCGTGGTAAGCATCTAGAGAGAAAGCATAGTGGCTATTATGTGAGCCCATCAATTCATCTCGCCTCATCTTTCAATAAAAATTCACATTTTCTGACCAACGAAATATTTGGGCCAAATTGCACCTTTATTCCGTTTGATGAGATTGAAGAAGCAATTCAGATTTCCAATAGTACCGAATTTGGTCTAGCAGCTTCAATTTTTTCAAAGGATATTAAAAATTACCATAAGTGTTTGGAAGAAATTGATGCTGGTCAGATAAATTTTAATCGCTCAACCATTGGCGCTAATCCACTGTTACCTTTCGGCGGCGTGAAAAATTCCGGGAACTATCGCCCAGCTGCAATCAGTACAATCGACTCTTGTGTGTTCCAACTTGCAAGTCTTGAATTACATGATGCTCAAAGTGTAAAAGACGATCCAATCAGAGGCGTGTCCTTCTAATATTGCTAGTATTGTTTTTTATTAATTAAGACACCTAAGTTACTCGTTTTTTTCAAATCATCTTTATTGGCTTTTGAAAAATCGACATCAAGACCTGCTGCTTTCTGATATAGCCCAAAGATTTCCTTTTCTTTTAAGGCCCTTTGACCTTTTTCCAACTTTTTCTTCAAATCTAAAATGAAAACAACGCCTTTCTTTTGCTCTCCATCAGTCTCTGAGACCTGCGTATATTGCTTTTCACTTTCTAGCGCCTTAGTCTCGAGTTGCTCTGGCATCACACATATTTCTTCCAGAGTTTCAGCATCAATTCTCTCAAGTAGAAGTTCAACAAGCGGACGGCTGTTGGCACCATAAAATATTGTACTTAACTCATGAATTTCATCAGGAGTTAACAAACGCATTAAGTGCCGCAACAGATTCGTAGTTGACATAATCCCTCAAACTTCTTCTCGGCACACTTGATCAAAGTATTTAGCTTAATCACTGAACCTCATAAATTCATATAGTTAAGATGCAAATGCCCTTTTGGGCCTTCTAATATTATCAAGTATTTACCCTGGACATTCCCAGCATTTAATTTTATAAATTTACAACATATATCAGTAATCTGTTGGGGCGTGGCGCAGCGGTAGCGCAGTAGACTGTTAATCTATTGGTCGTGGGTTCGAGTCCCACCGCCCCAGCCAATCATCCTGGTATTTCATGAAATTAGTTCTCCCTTCTGGCCCTTACACCAATATTCATAATGAGTTTTCAAAAAAATTTGATGGCTTACATGAAATGATTTATGCGGAACTCTCTCTGCCCGAGCTAAGTATTTTAAAACGTCATGAATTTATTTCAACCCTTCAGACGTTGCTCAAATCTCCAGAAGCCAAGGAATACACGCCCTCAAACTATTACTGGCATACGCAGATTGATGATCTATTGAGTGTTTATTCACTTCACATAGAAATCTTAACAGAAGAAGATGAGGACGATGCTCAGGCTGATTCAGAAGATAGTTTAAGTGCTAAAGATGAACTCTTTGAGTTTTGGGAGGCTAGCGAATTGGCCCACCCTTTTCAAGAAAAAATTAAATCTTTGCCATTACTCGAATCATCCGAATTCGTTCTAGCATTATTTGAACAGAATCTTTTGGGATTTTTCTATATTCAAGTTTCGAAAAGTTCTGCTTTGATTGATTCGCTGATTTATCCAATCACAATGGATGTCGGTGATTCTGCCAAGCAGATCTATGTTATTTCACGAGATCAACTTATTTCCTTTGAAACTCCTTCGGAAACTTTCCCGGTTATCGTAATTAAGGATTTTTTATCCACCGTAAACAAAGTGTCTTATCTCGACAAAGGTAAATGGTCTTCCGCAGATATTACTCCGAGTGGTTATCACTTCACGGAAGCGGCACCTATTAAAATAATTCACCAGGGGCAGCTAAACTCCGCTCAATACACTGAAGCTGTCACTCGCATTACAAACGCTTTAAAGTTAATACGAAATGCCGATGAAAGTTTTTTTAATTTTGTTTGCGTTTTTACTACTCATTTATGTGTTACCAGTGACCCGCTCATCGCAGCGAACAGCGCCAATCCCGTGCCTGGCATGTCTTTTATATGTTTAGACAAAGCTAGTAATGTTGAACTAGCTGTTAGAATCCTACAATCCAGCGCCCTCCATTTCCTGAACGCTACGCTTGTACTTAATGACTTTATTATCGACGATGATGAGGATTCCTACTTTGACGTGGAAGCAAATTCAGCATGCTCTATTTTGGATATATTTCGAAATGTGCAAATTTCCTACTGGCCTCTTGTCTTTTTACTTAAAACATTTGACACTGCGGTATCTTCAAAAAGCTCCGAATATGACCTTGAGAGATTGCTCGTTCTTGCCCTTGAACTGAATGTCTCAGCCCTTATTTACGAAGATTATATTGAACATGCATTTCAGACTTATAAAATCACAAAGGGTGGAAAAGATTTTTGTGAGGAATTTATAAAAAATATTCGCGATCTAAGCGCCAAAGTTGTCATGTTGGAGAATTTTATCCAAAAGAAGTTTCCTGATGATTTCAAAAAACTGCAACATAAATTAGGAAACTGGCAAAATATAAAAAAGAAGCATTCTTTAAATCATTAATCCAGTCTATGGCCACGTAAGCTCACTCGTTTTCATCTTTAAATTTAAAAAGCGAGATAACACAAACAGGTAATCAGATAACCTGTTTGTGAATTCTACCGAATGGGCCACTTTCCACTCAGGCATTAATTCATTACAGTGAACAATTTCCCGCTCCCCACGGCGGGTAACCGTTCTTGCCAACTGTGAAAAGGCAGCCGTTATATGTCCCCCTGGAAGAATAAAGGAGGAAAGTGGGGGAAGTTCGGCATCCATCTTATCGATCCATTCTTCCATTTGTTTTACCTCGGCCTCAGTTAAGGGGCCAATCTTCAACTTTGTACGCTTGTCTGGCGGAGTGGCCATAAATGAACTTAATATGAATAGATCTTTTTGAATTGCCTGCAGTTGAAGAACGCAATTCGAGCAGAGAGGAGAGCTTGCTAAATGTGAAATTAAAACGCCCATAATTGCACTAAGCTCGTCCAAGGTGCCATACGCCTGAAGTAATTCGGAAGCTTTTGAGACCTGTTGCCCGCCAAACAAAGTGGTTAACCCTTGATCGCCTGCCTTAGTGTAGATTTTCATTAAAACTCCCCGAATATACTCTACATATTCCTTCTATAGCTACCGCCAACACCATAAAGAACTTTAGTAATTTGCCCAAGCGAGCAGTAATTTACAGTTGTGAGCAGTTCTTCGAAAATATTGCCACCATTCAACGCCACAGTTTTTAGTTTTTCCAAAGCATTTTGCGCTTCATCCTTATGCTTCAGATGAAAATTTTTCAGACGACTAATCTGATCATTTTTTTCTTCATCTGTGCATCGACTCAATTGAATTTGTTCTTGAAGTTGCGCAGCTATATTCGGCGCTAAATATGTATTCACTCCGACAATCGGAAATTGACCTGAGTCTTTTTGCATTTCATAGTACAGTGATTCTTCTTGAATTTTACTTCGTTGATACATAACTTCCATTGCACCTAAAACTCCCCCTTTCGCTGAAATCCTTTCAAACTCACCCAAGATGGCCTCCTCCACAAGTTGGCACAGCTCATTGTAAATGTACGAACCTTGGAGCGGATTATCCGTTTTGTTTAGGCCAAATTCTTTATTAATAATCAACTGGATTGCCATTGCGCGCCTTACCGATTCCTCAGTTGGAGTTGTAATCGCTTCATCATAGGCATTTGTATGCAAGGAATTACAGTTATCACTCAGGGCCAGGAAGGCCTGAAGTGTTGTTCGAATGTCATTAAAATTAATCTCCTGGGCATGTAGTGAACGCCCGGATGTTTGAATATGATATTTAAGTTTTTGTGATTTTTCGTTGGCACCATAACGGTCTCGTAGTGCAATGGCCCATATCTTTCGCGCCACTGAGCCAATTACAGTATATTCGGGGTCCAGCCCATTACTGAAAAAGAAAGAAAGGTTTTCAGCAAAATCATCAATCTGCATACCGCGTGATAAGTAATATTCAACATAGGTGAAGCCATTTGCCAGTGTAAAAGCAACTTGCGAAATAGGATTCGCCCCCGCTTCAGCTATGTGATAACCGCTAATTGATACGGTGTAATAGTTACGAATCTTTTGCCTGCAAAAATATTCTTGAACATCACCCATCATCTTCAGGGCAAAATCTAGTGAAAATATGCAGGTATTCTGCGCCTGATCTTCCTTTAAAATATCCGCCTGGACTGTGCCTCGAACTTGCCGCATGACTTCAAGACGCTTTTGACTATCCCACAAATCCCGAGAAACTAATTTATTTTTTATGGCCACATTAAAAAACATGGCCAGCACTATCGGTGCTGGTCCATTGATAGTCATCGAAACAGATGTTTGTGGTGCCGTGAGATCAAAACCGCGATAAAGGTCATCCATATCATCAAGCGTGGCAATCGAAACACCGGCTTCGCCAATCTTTCCAAAAATATCTAATCTGGTATCAGGGTCCTGCCCATAAAGAGTTACAGAGTCAAAAGCCGTGGAAAGTCTTTTTGCTTGATCATTCTTTGACAGAAAATGAAACCGTTTATTAGTCCGAACTGGCCCCCCTTCACCTGCAAACATTCTCTTTGGGTCTTCGTCACTCCGTTTGAACGGATATATTCCCGAAGAATAGGGAAAATAACCCGGCAAATTGGACTCGCGCAAAAAATGCACAATCTGGGCCTTACTTGAAATATTAGGAATTGCAACTTTCGAAATATTGAGTCCAGATAATGAGGTATATTTGCATTTAACCAAAATCTTCTTGTCTCGGACACAGTATGAAAACTCACCGCTCTTGAGCTGTTTTATATTTTCCTCAAAGGATTTTATCTGATTAAATACTTCAGAATCAACTTTTGAGCGAAGTGTTTTACTATATTTATCGACATCCTTATTGTTTGTTAATTCAGCAGTCCGCTCGCAGGCCTCAACATCTGAAATCAGGGAGACTAGCTCTTTGGTTTTGCTATTATAGTCGTGCACCGCTCTTGATACGTCCCAAAGGTAATTAATTCGTTCGTGGCGGATAATTGGCGCGATTGAAGTTGATGCCTTGGATTTTTTTAGACTTCTAAAGGTTGAATTATCTAGTCCCAATCCAAGGGTTAAGTCAAAAAAAAGTGCATTAACGCCATCGTCATTAAAGCGGGAGGCGACAGTTCCATAAACGGGTAACTCATCATCAGGAACAAAATTCTTGCCAGTTCCAAACATATTTTTATTGCGTCGATATTGCTTCCTTACATCTCTTAACGCATCTTCAGAGCGAGGCCGCTCATATTTGTTTATAACGATGTAATCGGCTGCATCCAGCATTTCAATTTTTTCCAACTGAGATGGAGCACCAAACTCTGGGGTCATGACATAAACACTCTGATTTGCCACCTTTGTGATTGCATCACTGGCCTGCCCAATTCCCGAACTTTCAACCATGATGAGGTCAAAATCTAATGCTTTCAGGTATGAAATCACTTGTTTGATCTGAGGACTCAATTCGTCACTCGACTGTCTGGTTGCCAATGATCGTACATATAAATTCTTGTTCGATACACTGCTTAGTCTGATTCTATCGCCAAGCAGAGCGCCACCAGTTTTTTTTCTCGTGGGATCAACAGATAAAAGGGCAATTTTCATTTCTGGAAAATGAAGATGAAATCTTGAAATTAGCTCATCAATGAGACTTGATTTACCTGCGCCGCCAGTTCCTGTCAGTCCTAAAACTTGAATATCCTTCTCACTGACTAAAAACGGTAACGCTCCATTTATCTCTATAAAGGAAATTGTTTTACCAATCAGGGCATGATCCATTGTATTTTCAAAGGAACGAAACGAATGATGCTCGATTGTTGAATAGTCAGAGCGCGAAATCATATCTTTCACAATTCCATCGAGACCCATCGCCATGCCATCAGCTGGCGTATAAATTTTTGTAATTCCAATTTCATGTAGGTATTGCACTTCTTTAGGCGTAATGACTCCTCCACCTCCTCCAAAAATGCGAATATTTTTTCCACCACAATCATCAAGGGATTTTCTTAAAAATGAAAAATATTCAATATGCCCGCCCTGGTATGAGCTAACGGCTACAGCATGAGCATCCTCTTGAATTGCCGCGACAACAATTTCTTGCACCGACCGATTATGACCGAGGTGAATGACCTCCGCTCCCTGCACTTGCAACATTCTCCTCATAATGTTGATTGAAACATCATGCCCATCAAAAAGGCTTGCTGCCGTCACAAAGCGTAAATTCGTCATAATTGCCACCATGAATTAATTCAATTTAAAACTTGCGAAAACTATACTCCATCTTTAGTGATAGCTAAATAGTTTCAGACAAGTTTGGATGCTCGCCAGTACCTATTTTGTACGAATAGTACGGTGGACACTAAGACAATTACCAGAGACACCCATTGCGAGGACGAAAAGGGTCCATACACGCCACGAATGGTATCGGCGCGCATGAATTCAATGAAAAAGCGGAACCCGGCATAGGCCATAAAATAGGTTAATATGATTTGCATCTTTGGCGCACCACTCTTTTTCAAAACAGTCCGTAGATAGAAAAAAAGAGCGACCAAGACGAATATTTCATAAAATTGTACCGGATGTTTATCTAACTCGTGCTCAAAAATTCGAAGAGGCGTATCGAGTTTCCTGCCAAAACAGCAGCCTGCCAGGAAACAGCCAACCCTTCCAACTGCATGGCCTAAACAAAGACCAGGTAGCAACCTGGCAGCCATTTCTACATTTATAAGTTTAAAGTAGTGATTATGAACCATGGTAAAGATTGTCCCAAAAACCAGGCCTCCGAAAAAAACGAAACCGCCACCCATCCAAAAATTTATTGATTTAATTACGGTTGCGTTTATTTCGGCGGAAAAAATCCAAAAAAATATTTTTGCTCCTATCCAAGTTGATGCGAATAAACCAAGTGAGTATATTTTAAATTTAAAAGCATCTATTCCCATCTCCTGAGCGACGACAAGTGAATAGGTGTATGCAATTCCCCAGGCAAAACCGAGAAACAGCGGATATGCGTAGAGTGGAAATGGCCAGCTAAGGAGAATGGGCATCATGAATAAATCTAAGACTTATTTTCGTTGGCGGAGTGTTCTAATGGCTTTACCTCCACCTTCTGGTCTTTCTTTCGTCTGATCTCTAAAAGAAAATCGTAAATCAATAAAACTGCGGCAATCGTAATCGCGCTATCTGCAACGTTAAACGCAGGGAAATGATGATCTGCCACATAAAAATCAACAAAGTCCACTACATAGCCTAAAAGAAAACGATCAATTAAATTGCCAACAGCACCTGCGAGTATCAAGCCATAGCTCAAAAATAATATTTTATTTTTTTCGCGTGTTCGCCAAATCAAGGCCACCAGCCACACGCATGCAATGATCGGGATTAGGAGAAAAAGGGGTTTGCGTACAGTATCGTCCGCATTGGCCATGAAGCCGAAGGCCGCGCCAGGATTTCTAACATAGGTAATGCTAAAAAATCCCTTAATCACCTCAATGGACTCACCATGATGAAATCGTGACTGGATCACATTCTTAGAAACTTGATCAATAATAATAAGCCCAACAATGAGTGCGAGTAACATCAAAATTTTACGCATAATCGCTGTAGGTCCTTCTTTCTTTAATAGTAATCTTTGGCATTTATTTCATACTTTTCAATTTTTCGAAGCAAAGTTTTCTTAGGAATGTTCGCTCGCAAAGCGGTTTGATTTATTTTTCCCTTATTGCTTTTTAGCGCATGAACAATAAATTCCCGTTCAAACATTTCCTTCGCAATCTGAAAATCCATTCTTTTATCCTCAGGTCCAAGACCGAGGAAATTGAATTGATAAACCTTAGCCGCATCAACGACCATTTCATGATCAAGCACCGAGTCTTTTATTCCCTTGAAATCGATTACTGAATTACTATCGTCTTCTTCCTGAGCAACTACGGGAACAGTCTGGCGCCCTCCCTTTTTTACCGAATCTGGCAATGCCGATACGGTGATATAGTCCGTCGATTCGATAATAAAAGCATGCTCAATTACATTTCTAAGTTCCCGAATATTGCCAGGCCACGAAAAACCTTTTATTAACTCATAAGCTTCAGGCGAAAAACCTTTGATGTTCAAATTATGAACATTGTTAAAATAATCAATATAATATTGCGCCAAAACTTGAATATCTGAAATTCGCTCTCTTAGAGGTGGAAGGTAAACAGGCAACACATTCAAACGATAAAAAAGGTCTTCACGGAATGTTCCTGCCTTAATCATCTCTTCAAAATTTTTGTGTGAAGCTGCAATAATCCGTACATCAACTTTAATATCGCGATTTGCCCCCACCGGGGTAAAATTCTTTTCCTGGAGGACGCGGAGAAGCTTCACCTGCATACCTGGAGAGATATCGCCAATTTCATCTAAAAAAATTGTACCTGAATCGGCATATTGAAATTTGCCAATTTTTCTTTCCGAGGCACCTGTGAATGCTCCCTTTTCATGACCGAAAAGCTCCGACTCAATTAAATTTTCAGGAATCGCCGCCAAATTAATGGTAACAAATTTATTATCTTTACGAGGGCCGTTATAATGAATGGCCTTAGCAACTAATTCCTTTCCCGTTCCGCTTTCCCCCCTAATCAATACGGGGGTGTTTACCTGCGCCAAACGTGAAATTACAGAAAAGACTTTCTGCATGACATCGGACTCACCTACAAACTTATCCTCAGTGTTACCGCCAAGGCTCAGTCTAGGTGCAGAAAAAGCTGATGTTTCAACTAATGACCGAGCCTTTAAAGCTCTTTTGATTAATGCGACTAAATTATCTGAAGTGATGGGTTTTTCGAGATAGTTATAAGCGCCTTCTTTAACAGCGGTAACGGCATCGCTTACATTTGAATATGCCGTTAGAATAAGAATGATCAAAGATTGGTCAAACTTTTTCATCTCCCTAAGAGCTTCCATGCCATCCATCTCAGGCATGTTTACATCCATGACTACCATGTCATACTTTTGCTTGTAAACTGCGTGCAAGGCCTCTTTACCATTTGTGGCAGTATCGACTAAAAAATTATGAAATTGCAAAGCTTGCTTTACACTGTCACGTAAAACCTGATCGTCATCAACAACAAGTACCTTGTGCATATTAATCCCTCATTTTCGCCTACGCGTTTTTCAATTTAATTTCAAATGCCGTGCCTTTACCAAGTGTTGATTGCACAGAAATTTGGCCACCATGCAACTCAACAAAGTATTTTACCAAGTAAAGTCCAAGACCAGTACCTTTTATTGAGTGAGTTGATTCATTTTTTACCCTATAAAATTTATCAAAGATATAACCTAAATCTTCAGAAGGTATTCCTCTCCCATTATCACTGATTCTAACATAGACCCACTGCGCATCATCCCATGTTTTGAGAGTAATTTGGGTTCCTTCCCCAGAATATTTTATGGCATTTTCAACCAAATTGTGAAAAACGCGCACTATTAAATTTGAATCGACTTCTATTGGATAGAGCGGAGCCAATTCCAAAATCACAGCAATCTGTTTTGTGCTTGCTTCAAATTTCAGTCCATTGGTCACCGTTTCAATCAATTGATTGATATCTTTGTTACTCTTATTTAAGGTTAAATTCTGTGATTCAATCTTTGTGAGGTCTAAAATAGAGGTGATGTATTTATTTAAATCTTTGGTTGAGTTAATGATCGAATGCAATCCATTAACTAATTCTGGAGTTCCTCGATTTTTTTGAATAAGAACATCGGCCATCCCTGCAATTTTCGCGACAGGCGTCTTGAGATCGTGGGACATCAGCGAAATAAAATTTTGCTTCAGACTTTCAACTTTTTTTAGGATTTTAGTTTCCTCTTGGATAGCATATCGCGTCTGATATTCAGCAATAGCGCGAAATGGAACCCAGATATAATAGACTACAAAAATTGTTAAAATCAGATGTGTGAGATAAATCCAAAGACCAAACAAGCAAAAGACAAGATGACCTATCACAAAAACGCCAGCAATCGTCGTAAAGGTGACTAGCAATCCAGTTGTCGGCTTCACCCTTGAAATAACAAGCGACAAAAAGAGGCCCAGGACGAGGGCGAGCACATGGCTGACCCATCGGGGAACAGTCAAAACCGTATTATTTTGAATAAGTGATTCAATGATCGAAGCATGCACAATCGCCTTCGGTGCTTTCAAATCTTCTTTGTCAAATGGTGTCAGCACATAATTTGACGGATTCGAGAGATATTTTGGAGCTATTAGGACAATTTTATTTGAAAAAGTTCCCTCAGGGAAGTTACCCACCAACACTCGATGAAAGGGTATTTCTTTAATGCGATGTTTTCCATCAATTGGATTGGTAAAATACCTATACATCGTAAAAAATGCATCCGCTTCTCTTACATAGTAAGCACCAAATAAATTGTTTACATCAATCGCCGGCCCACCGTTAAGCTTACGATACTGACTGGCAGTCCATACATGGAGCGTGCTTTCGCCCGAGATACTCAATATTGCTCGCCTTGCTACATCGTCTTTGGCAAAAAAATTATCTATATTTATGAGGGCCAATGAATATCCAATATTTTGCAAATCTCTTGGTGGCTTCAGCTCCCCCCAAGCATCCATATCAGACCCAAATCTAAAGAAACCACCATGGGCAGTGAAATCTTCAATAGCGTTCTCAAAATGGTTTAAATTTTCCATATCAGTATCAGATTCTGGTTCATTTAAAGTGCTTATGTAGTTAATAATGGCAGGCTTATCTTGAGTTAATCTTTTGATCATCCTGGCGTGACTGGCATATGTATAAGGATATTTTTCACCAAGATATTCATCGCTATCCTCATCCATATATATGACAACTATATTATCTTGTTTTGCAGAACCAAAATCATACTTTATTCGCATGTCGTAAAAGATTGCTTCAATACTGGAGAACGAATATTGAAAAAGAATCACAATAAAAATGACGGTAAATAGCAACGGATAATAGTTACTTAAATCATAGAACTTTTCGTTTATTTTAATCTTCATTCAACTGCAACCGTCCTAATGGGAAAGTCCGGCAACTTTCTCGATTCGGCAAAATGAAAATACTTCCTCCATGTAGGAATAGTTCGAATGCAGAGATTGTTCTCTCAACCTTTTCAACTTTGGCAGTATTATTGATAATTCTTGACCAATATTTAACTCGCGTGAAAGGGACTGTGCCAAATATATTGGCGGATAACCCAGGATTTTGAGCAAATTATGACGAAGAGTTCTATTGCGAATAAGTGGCCCAAAAACTGTGTCAATTATCATCAAGGGAAAAGTAAACAGGAATACAAAAGTGGTCAAATTTGTCCTGACATAGGATCGATTTGATTTCAATTCTAAGATTAAATTTTCAAATAATTTTTCTAATTCGTGGGTCGAGAGTTCGTTGGCCACAAGCGTTCCAATAATTAGCTTTGGCCGCCCCCATGCAGATTGAATAAGAAAGATAGAAGATGGGTAAAGGGGGGATAAAAAAGCTCTTGTGGTTCTGATCCCAAAACGATTCGATAATTTGGAAATAATTTTTGTCTCACGCGAAATAGTTTTAAAAGGACGCAGCCCCATAAACAGAATTAACCAGTAAGATGAGGTTGCAACAAGCACTACCAGAAATGGGAAGAGAAGGCCGAATACCACCCATCCAGAAAATTCTAAGGTGATAAGAAAATAAATCAGGGAACTCAAAATTATGGCCCCTGCAAAAAGAATGAATATACTTTTAGTTTTTAGTGAACTCAGTTTTTTAATCCTGCTTCTTCGCAATATAACCATTTGATTTTAGGAGGTTTTTGTAGAAATTACAAGCCAGCTAGTAAGTCTTCTTTTTTTTAAAATATTCTCTTGATTTGCGCCGCGTTAATGAAGTACATGTTTCAAATCTGAAACGTTATTACTTGTTAAACGGAGTTCTTCATGAAGTTTGATCGTTTGTTATTCGGAACTGCAGGCATTCCGCACAGCACCGCAAAAAAGGGCAATCCCATCGAAGGTGTTCGGCAAATTCATGCACTTGGACTGGATTGTATGCAACTTGAATTCGCCCACGGGGTTCGTATGAAGGACGAAGTTTCATCCGGATTGCGTAAAGTTTCATATGAGCTTGGTATTCCTCTTACAAGTCATGGTCCTTATTACATAAACTTGAATGCCAGGGAACAGGACAAAATTGATTCATCCGTTGAACGCATTATCCAGACTGCGAAAATTTCAGATCTCTGCGGCGCAGAGTCAATGACTTTTCACGCTGCTTTTTACATGAAGGATTCGCCTTTTGATGTTTTTGATCTTGTGGAGAAAAGTTTGAGCGTAATTCAGGAGCGCTTAAGTCGGTTGGATATTGAGATTGAACTTCGACCTGAATTAACAGGCAAGACAAGTCAATTTGGTAGCCTTGAAGAACTGATTACCCTGACTAAAAATGTTAACTCATGCCAGCCATGCATGGATTTTTCTCATCTTTATGCCAGAACAGGTGAATGCAACTCATATGACGAATTTTGCAATATTTTGGATAGATTAAAGAACGAACTCGGTCCAAATGCTTTGCAAAATATGCATATTCATATTTCTGGCATCAGCTCAAATAGCAAGGGTGATTTGAAGCATTTAAATTTAAATAATTCTGATTTCAACTGGCAGGATTTGGTTAAGGCCCTTAGGGATAAGGATTGTCGAGGCTACATAATCTGCAATAGTCCTAACCTTGAAAAAGATGCCCTAATGTTGAAAGACTACTATAGCAAAATACAATAAAAATAAATTTAGCTCTTTTCAAGCAGCAACCGCAGTTTTACCAACGACACCTTGTTGCGCTGGCGCATTGGTTTCTACCATTTTTTGTGCGTTAGTCTTTAAAAATTGACTCAGAATGAAATTCGGTTTTTTTACTGAGAAAAAATGATACTTTCCTACATGTTTATAGATTCCAAGTAAATCAGTCTCAAAGATTTTACAAAGACATTGAACATCGCTATCAACCGAGACAAATGCAACATCATTTGTCACAAAGACTTCTTTTGCGGCTTTCACGAAACTCCAATTAATCGGAAAATCAATGGGGCCTGTATGAAAATTAACCCGCCAAAAGGCTTCATATTCATCTATCGCGAATGAAGATATCTCATTTTCTTGTAAGATTTTAATAAAAGAGTTCTTAGATTGAACATTCTGGGGCAAGGGCGTTGCATCCTGAAAGGTCTCATTGAGCATTCTGCCAATTAGAGAATCATCAAACATCGAATTATTTGCCATTTTCACCTACGCAGGAAGTGACAAATACACCACAGCACTTCAATAGGCTTTTCGGACGAAACGAAAATAAATTTAAGGTAATGTCTTATAATTAGATCGGATTTTTAAAATCTAAAAAAGTCTTAATCTCATCAACATCAATAATTAGCCAACTCGAATCAATCCTACGCATCTGCGCCGTCTTTTTAGTGTATACTTGTACTCGGTCTTTGCTCTCTAGCTTATCCTCATACTGTATCAAATAGGTCAACAAGCAGGTATCATCTGTACAATTTTCTGAATTAATTTTGAGTTTCATCAACTTCCTCTTGTTGATGCCAAAAAACTTATCAATTTCATTTGCAGGCAACTCACTAATTTTTTTAAAAAGATCTTCCGCAAGATATGGACGTAATCTATCGATCGACTGGGAATTGCTAAATCGAAAATTTACAAATTCAATTAATGTATCTTTTGCCGTTCTTTCGCTTTTCGTACATGATATTTGAAGCAATAAGATAACAAAAAAGAAAAATTTAATCATAATAACAACCTTACTTAACTTTTTAAAAAAAAGCCTCTTTGACCTGCAATGAAAAATAAATCAGACCAACGCAGGTAGGTCTGCGAAATCAGACTCTCATGGGCCCTAATGCCGTAACCATTTTTGCATGTTGACATTACCCTTCCTGCACAACGAAATTTTTTTCCCAACCAGCTCACCTCAAGATTTACTGTACCACTCAAGTTTATTAGCTCACTAACAACAATAAAACAACTAGTTGGCCCTAAGTTG
The DNA here is from genome assembly GCA_001769855.1 of Bdellovibrionales bacterium GWA2_49_15. Taxonomy (GTDB): domain Bacteria; phylum Bdellovibrionota; class Bacteriovoracia; order Bacteriovoracales; family Bacteriovoracaceae; genus GWA2-49-15. The sequence continues at coordinate 131,282 of MEPP01000025.1, forward strand.
GATATCCATCCTGACACATCACGACCATTTTCATCTCTCATTGTGATGCTAAGATTATATACGCTGTAATTTGGGATTTGCCTCAATGCAATACCAGGGGAATATATAGGATCCTTTAACTCAATAAACCATAGTTGACAGAAAAAATATGCTGTAAAAACGTAAATTAGAGAAATAAGAAGAAGCACCATATCTGAGGACTTGATAAATATTAAACCCAATTTAGAGCAAATCAGAGCTGTAAATAATACTAATAACATCATCGAGATCTTCTTTCCCAAGTAAACAGCAGTCATCACCAGTGCAGCCAGGAGCAGCAAATAGGCATGCTCTTGTGAAAATTCTAGAAGTTTTGCGAGTGAAAATGAGGAATGACCATGAAAAAGAGACAAGCAAGCGTGATACATGAACAATGAGAGGAGACAAAACCCCATCAAGTTAAATAAAATTATCTCCCGCTTTAAAATTTTTACCATTTAGAGGGTATAATATAACGATAATGCCTAACCTACAAATCACATCGCGCTGTATTTCTTGTGACAACTGTCGATTGATCTGTCCTGAAAATTCTATCTTTTGCCACGATGGCAATTATATCATTGAGATTAGTAGCTGTACGCTCTGCTTTTACTGCATGGCAGTTTGTCCATCTGAGGCAATTAAAATTGAAAATCCGGTGAATGCTCAGTTTTTATCTACATATTCACGAAAATAAATTCCTGAGGTCACAATTGGCGCAGAAGGTGCCTTTAAAATAAATGTATCGGATGGTATTGGATCAAGGCAGTTCCAGTCAGGATCAAAGTTAAACACTCTTTTTGAACCCGCAAATGCACTGTATGACCCAGAATCAGAAAATTTTTGAGGCAAGAGAAAACCATTAGCTATAAGCGTATCAGACAAGACATCTCGCTTGCCTTGAGGCCACTTGGCACTAAATTCATAATAAAATGCCTTGTAGCTCTGCTTTGTTCCTACATCGTACCATTCAATGCCATGATCCAAGAATACCGGAACATTCATATTCTCAAAGTTGGCCACTGAATCAAAAAAAGTTGAAACTCCCTCCTGATATTCAAGGGTCTCCAGGTTCAAAATGCTAATACCTGCGTAGGTTTCATAGGAGATACATGGTTTTATCATTGATGCCTGCACAATCTTTTTGAGTAATCCATTGTCGATGCAGACTTGATTTAGTCCAGATCCAAACGGGACAGTTATACAAAATAAAAGGCTAGTGGCATTTTGCATTTTTTCTAAAGCTAACCGCAAGGTCACTGGAGTGAGAAGGAAAAAAAAGTCTGCATTTAAAACAAGCACTTTTTTCACCTCGGGAAATCGCCTTTTTAAGTTATGAATGGCACCACCACTACCAAGCAGGATCGGTTCATGCAGGACATTAATAGTCGTCTGCTTATTGCTCTTTACATGCTCTTCAATCTGCCCCGCCAGATGATGGGTATTAATAAAAATATTTGTAATGCCCAAGGCCTGTACCTGCATAATAATGAAATCAAGACATGTTTTTTCAAAGAGCGGCCAAAGTGGCTTTGGAAGAACAGTTCCAATCTGTCCCATCCGTGTACCAAGACCGGCGCAGAGGATGTAAGCGGCATCAATTTTCATAATAAATTCCGAACAAATTTTTCCTCAAAGAAACGAATTCTTGCCGCCTGAGCAAGACTGCTTTAATTTTTTCCATAGCAAAGCCGATATATTTCAAATACCGTTTATCATTCCTTGTTATATAGATATATGCAAAACTTCCGATGGCCTTGAAGACTCTTTGCAACTTACTTAACTCATAAAAATAATCAAAATCTACGGCATTTGTGATGCCGAGATGTTCACGCAATATGCTGTAATAGTACTTTTTTAACGTTACAATATTTGCCTCATCAATTTGATAATAACAGTCTTCGAGCAGTGATACTAAATCATAAAATGGCGTACCAATGCGCGCGTCTTGAAAATCAATTACAATAAGCTCTTCATTTTTAACCATGATATTTCTTGAGTGGTAATCGCGGTGGCAGAGAACTTTAACAGGGTATTCTTCTAGTGCCTGACAAATTTTTTTAAATTCAGCTTCCAAGATTAAAATTCTCGGATCGTCCTTAGGAACCTCCAAAATGCCATGACAGAAATATTGCAAAGTCATTTGCATTTCTGAATACAACTTTTCAAAATCAAAATATCTGCTCCGTATCTGCTCGCGCGTTATACTGCTTACATTAATCTTATGAATTTTAATAATTTCATCAAGGCACTTCGTATAGTAGTTCAGCTCATCGTTCACTGAATTAATTTCTGATAAAAACTTTATAAAAGTAATATCACCAAGATCTTCCTCAAGGATGTATCCCATAGAAAGATCACTGTCGTAGATGTGAGGAGTCCTAACTTGGTTATCTTTAAGCAATTTACCAACATATAGAAAATCATTATCAGGGGCCGTTATTGGATTATCTAAACATGCTACAAAGCTACTATTTTTCTGATTAGAGATTCTAAAATATTTTCTTGTTGAAGCATCACCAGTCAGACGAGTTACATTTAATTGCCCCTCTAAAGGCCAATTATTTTTCTCACAACTGCGTCTGAACATTTCTTCAACGTAGATTTTTTCCGTTTGCTCTGGTCTCACGTCTATAGGCCCCTTATTAAATTGTAAAATCCGCCAGATGAATTTTTTGAATCCTCGGCTATTTCCATCGAAAGACTTTCCTTTACAATAAAGCTTTTGAACAAATATTCTTCGCGGGAAAGGGATGCATATTCTCCATTATGAAAGGAGAATTCCAGAGCGTGTTTATTAATTATTTGAATCAGGCTTAATACTGCCGTGGGATCCATCCCGCTACGTTTTAATAAATAGAATGCCCATTTATCAATTTCAACTTTAAAATCGACGGGCAACCTAGAGATAGCAATCAATTGGTTCAGGCTTGTATATCCAAGTGGTACCACCGTTTTTCTTATGAAAGTACCATGTGAGATTTTATAGATCTCCAGTGCAATGATTGCCTGAAAAACCCTTTCACTCTTGATGTACTTTTTTAATAGAGATGATGAAAAAAAGATTGTCCCACTTGGAAGGGAGAAAAAAAATGGTAAGTCATCATCTAAAATCACAAATTCTAAATCGCTGCTTTGCCCAAGAAATATTTCATTATATTTGAAAATCTTTGCTGCAATCCCGTTGAGATATTTTTTTGTGCCCTCATCAATTTTTAATAGCTTTGATTTAAATTGGGCCTTAAATAACAAAGAGAGATTTTCATATTGGTCTATGTAATCTTTGGGTAGTGTGGGCTTTTGATCATGACCACTTGTTTCGGCTCGATCACCAATGAGCAGATTGGAACAAGACTGAAGCAGAAGAATCGTAGACAATAGTAAACAGATCGAATAATTTCGCTTATGGTTACTTCTTTTCTGATGCGACACTGCGTTCATCTGGGACATAGTAAATCGTAAAACCAGCAAAAATTAGATTTGGATTCTTAATCATTGGCCGATTATTCTCAAATATATCTTTCCATCTTGAAATAATACCGTACTTGTCCTTAGAAATGGAACCTAAAGTTTCTGCCGTGCGAATCAGATGTGGGTCCCCTTGTGGTGCCCAGGTAAATTTTTCTGAAGGAGCCTGATATTTTATGACCATTCCTTGCGCTAAACCCGATTCATTAAGATTGGGATTGTAACCGGCCAACAACTTCCATTTCGCATAATCCCCATACAGCTTAAAGGCGACGAGCATCAGCGTGTCGCCCTTCTCCACTGTATATTCTGCAGCTTCACCGGATATTTCGACTGGAGCAATCGGGGCCGATTCTTTTTTGGCCTTGGCGACTTTCTTTTCAGGTTGGGAGTCGAAGAGATTCACATCGCTCTCCTCTCCTTTTTCATCATCAAACAAATCATCCTCGCCACCACCTTTCTCAGATTCCATTGCAGTCGTGGTACCTGCTTCAGCACCGTTTTCTGCCTTTTTCTCATTGGAGGAACAGGCCATTAGAATCATGATGAGGAAGAGTGAATGACCAATTGAGCGAAACATATATAACTCCCATAGAAAGTTTTCTAAGGGACTCATCGGAATTTTTTTAAATAATTAAAGGGAACTATTGAAAAAAATTAAGAAATCTTACTGTTGCCAAAATGTATAAAACAGATCTTTTTGGTCAATTGCATCATGCATCCTCTTGACCAATTCATCGAAGTGCACTTGATTATTTAAAAAATCTAGCTCATCCGTATCAATGAGCAAACACTTTCCAGCATTATAAGATTTGAACCAATCCTCATAATAAGTATTTAATTTTTCTATATAATCTCGTGGTATATTTTTCTCGCAATCGCGACCTCGCAAGCTTATCCGTTGCATTAATTTATTGACTGAGCGATGCAAAAAAATCATGAGCGTTGGTGGACTAATATAGTCAATCATGGTTTTATAAAGACCTAAGTAGTTTTGGTAATCCCGTGCAGTCATTTCACCTGATTCAAAAAGTGCCCTCGCAAAGATATGAGCATCCTCGTAAATCGATCGGTCTTGAATTGAACTGCTATTAGATTGCTCTATACTCCTATGACCATTAAATCTATGAGTCAAAAAATACACTTGAAGTGGGAATGAAAAAGTCTTCATGTCTTTGTAAAAATCAGATAGATATGGATTATCCTCTACACTTTCAAAATGAGGTCTCCAACCAAGTTTCTCGGAAAGTTTTCTGGTCAAGGTCGTTTTCCCGCAGCCAATATTACCAGCAACAGCAATAAATACTTTATTATTGTCATCGGCCAAAGTTCTGAAGGCCAAGTCAAAATGATCCATTTAGTCACCCATTTGAAGTGTGTGGGACCATTCTAGTATGAAGTGCAAAATGTCCGTCAATACTAACCTTTCATAATTCTTTATTCGCATTTGATATCAGGTACTTGCGTTCTTGCAGAAAAAAATTACGGCCAGACGACTTTCTAATGGCATGATACGATTCGTCTATGGTATTCAGGTTAGTTGCATTCCTGTCAGTTCTTGTATATTTTTTTTCAAATCCACTTACAGCACAAGTTGTCGATGAGATTGATGCTACTAGCACGGTAGCGCCAAGTAACTTACCCACCGAAAAAATTGAAAGTATTTCTCCTAGCAAACGCATCTTTCTCGTAACGAATACCAATAGTTCTTTCGAGCGCGGCGACTACATCTCCATGATTCTGAATTCAAAGATTGTAGCACGTGCCCTTGTGGCGAAAATGCAGAATGATACCGCAGGAATAAAAATTTTGAGGATTCACTCGTTATCACTGTGGAATACTCTTCGAGTGGGTTCAGAAGTTCAAATTCTCCGCGGCGATGATAGCTATTTTAATCGTCCTGTAAAAAAAGAATTGAAGGAAGATCTCGGTCCCACATCAAAAATCGAAGATGAGGATGACCTATATTCTGAAACTAAGATTGGCGATGACGACCTATCCCTAGAGGAAAATAAAAATCGAGCAATTAAAAATGATAACTTAGTGACCGGGTCTTATGGCAGAGTTGAAGGCGTGAACAATGATGGAGGTTCACAATATTATGGTCAGTTTATGGCACAATGGGCTTATCAGATTGAAGATAATATTTGGGTAGAGGGCGGGTATGGTCAAGGTGTTATCAATGACTTCCCTTCTGTCGGCTTAGATACCGTGCTTCGAAATATCACTTTTCGCGCAAAATACACAGTCGCCGCCCCGCTATACTCCTTTATTCAACCCTATATCGGCTATCAGATGGTTACTGCAACCAGCGATTCGGCAGGCGTTTCAGATGGTCAAGCGACTCAGGAGCAACTTGATCAGGAAAATGAATTAATGGACAAGATGAATAAAAACCGTCCTGTTTTTGGTGTATCCTGGCTCAAGCGTCTTGTGCCGGGATGGTTTATGAAGGTTGATTTGGGCACTGATATCATGAACCTTGGTTTTACCCTTGAATTTTAAGTGCACTCTATTCATATTAATGACAACTATCGGCTGCGGCGTAAAGTCGGACCTAATCCCACCCAAAGGAACAGGCTTACCTATTTATGAAAAGCAATTTCTTCCCAAACCTACACCCACAGTAGATCCTGATGAAAGCAATGATGCTAGCTCTCGGGACTAATTTAGGGAACAAAGCAGAACACCTGAGAAAGGCCATCGCGAATATTCGTCAGTATTTTGAAATTAAAGAAGTGTCACGTATTTATCGCAGCAATCCGATCGGCTACTTGCCTCAACCGAATTTTTATAATTTAGTCATACTCTGCAACCTGCCAGCGACCTCGCCGCAAACTTCTCTAGCAATTTTACAAAAAATAGAATTGAATATGGGAAGAACGAGAGACATTCCTCAAGGTCCCAGAATAATAGATATCGATATACTTTTTTTTGACACTTTGAAACTGCAAACTCCTGAGCTTACTTTGCCCCATCCGCAATGGCACCTAAGACCATTTACTGTTTACCCATTGATGGAACTTTCAGCTTATAATGAAATCAAAATTAATTATCCCATATGGCCATTACCTGAACGCCAAGGACTTATGCCTGTTGGATATGCCTAATTAGGAGTTATGAAATGATCAATTTTCAACTAAGCGATGACCAGCTTGCCGTCAAAGAAACTGCGCTCAAGTTTGCGCTTAATGAAATGAGGCCTGTGGCCTCAAAATACGACGAAGCCGCTGAATTTCCCAAGAGTATTATTAACAAAGCATGGGAACTAGGATTGATTAATACGTGCATACCCTCTGATTATGGCGGGGTTGGTTTTACTCATCTCGACGGAACTGTTATTACCGAATGTTTAGCCTATGGCTGCCTTGGAATGAACACCAGTATTATGTCGAATGATCTCGCGCTCCTCCCTATTGTAATTGCCGGGAGCCATGAGCAGAAAGAAAAGTTTTTAAGACCATTTACGGAAAAATTTCAAATAGCTTCCTTTTGCCTCACTGAGCCTGCCAATGGTTCCGATGCTGCCGGTATCAAGACATCCCTCAAGGATATGGGAGATCATTTTTTACTTAATGGAAATAAAATGTGGATCACCAACGCGGGATATGCTGAGCTTTTCGTCGTCTACTGCACCTTCGATAGCAAGTTAAAACACAAGGGATTATGCGCTGTGATTGTTGAGCGGGATAGTGATGGCATTGAAATCGGCAAGCCGGAGAAAAAGATGGGCCACCGTTGCTCCGACACTCGCGCAATGACCTTTAGAAATGTTAAAGTGCCTAAGGAAAATTTATTGGGAAAATTGGGTGATGGGTGGAAAATAGCCATGAAAACTTTGGACCACTCGCGACCCCTTATTGGCTCTTCGGCGGTTGGAGGTGCTCAGGCCGCGCTCGATCATTCACTGCGATATGCCAAAGAACGTATTCAATTTGATGTTCCAATATCTAACCATCAGGCCATACAGATGATGGTGGCCGAAATGGCCATGAAGGTTGAAGCCTCCCGGCTGATGGTCCAGAAAGCTGCCTGGCTGCTTGATAACGGCCAAAAAAACACTCAGCATGCATCGATGGCAAAGGCCATGGCTTCTGACACCTGCATGGAAGTGGCCACCAGTGCTGTTCAAATTTTTGGAGGTTATGGTTACAGTACCGAATATCCGGTAGAAAAAATCATGCGGGATGCCAAGCTTATTCAGATTTACGAGGGAACTTCCCAAATACAAAGAATTGTCATTGCTCGTGAATGCTTTTCCTGATTTATATTTTGGACGATAGTTTAGTTTTTAGATATATTTAAGCACTTTTTGTCACTTCCCAGGAGACTCTATGAATATTTTTGTTTGTATTAAACAAGTTCCCGACACAGAGACCAAGGTTATCCCCACCAAAGACGGAAGTTTTATTGAAACTAGTTCTATTAAATGGATCATGAATCCCTATGATGAATTTGCCGTGGAGCAGGCCCTCCTCATTAAGGGAACTAACGCTAACTTCAATGTCACGGTCGCGCGTGTTGGATCAATCCAAAGCTCTGAAGCATTGCGAACTGCACTTGCGATGGGTGCCGATGATGCAATTCTAGTTGAAGGTGCAGACAACCTCGACAGCTACACGACGGCAAAAGCTCTGAAGTTAGCGATCGAAAAATCAGGCAAAAAACCGGATCTTATTTTGAGCGGAAAGCAGGCGATTGATTCTGACTGTCTACAGGTTCCACAGTTACTTGCCCAGATGATGGGACTTCCCTCTGTTAGCGTTGTGGTTGGCTTTGAATTAAATGGCGATAATCTCGTCTTGAAGCGTGAAATCGAGGGAGGTGCTCTTGAAATTTACAATGTCGCTACCCCATGCTTAGTCGCATGCGGCAAAGGTCTAAATACCCCTCGCTATGCCTCTCTACCTGGAATCATGAAGGCAAAGAAAAAGCCTTTAGCACAACACACTCTCACTGCACTTGGTATTAGTGATACTGATCGAAAAGTTAAATATAGCGAGTTCAGGCTTCCTCCTGAAAAACCAGCTGGCAAAAAATTTGATGCCTCTGAGGAAGCAAACATCGGCAAAGTTGTCAAAGAGGTTGTGACATTTCTTAGAAATGAGGCAAAAGTAATTTAACTAAAATGGAGTAATTATATGGCGAAAGTATTGATATTTGCGGAACCACATGGGACCACTGTTAAGTCGGTCACTTTTGAAATATTAGGGAAGGCCCAAGGTCACACGTTGGAAGTTGTCGCTTTCGGAAATTTAAGCTCGGGAGCTCTTCAGGATTTAGCAAAGTATGGTGCTCAAAAAGTGCATACGATCAAAGGGAAAAATCTTGAAAAGTATAGCCCGGAAGGATATTCGGAAGCGCTTCACGATTTTATTTCCAAAGGAAATTATGATTACGTCTTTGCTGGTGCCACTTCAGCCGGAAAAGACTTTTTTCCAAGATTAGCTGGAATGTTCAATTCTGGCATGGCGAGCGATGTGGTAAATTTTCTGTTTGAGGGTGATAAGTGGTATGGCACTCGTCCACTTTTCGCAGGAAAATGTCTCGCCAAAGTTGAATTGCAAGGACCGAAGCCGCACTTTATTACAATTCGCCCCAATGCCTTAGGTTTACCTGCCTCTCCAACGTCATCCTCTCCTGCGAACGCCGAATTTACGCACGATGTTGCCTCAATTCGCGCAGTGATCAAGGAAATTGTTAAAGGTGCCTCAGAAAAATTGGATTTAACTGAAGCCAATATTATTGTCAGTGGCGGGCGGGCCATGGGCAATGCCGACAATTTCAAAATCCTAAACCAGCTTGCTGATGTCATTGGCGCAACTGTCGGTGCCAGCCGAGCAGCTGTAGATTCAGGTTTCGCCCCACATTCGATGCAGGTAGGTCAAACCGGTAGAACCGTTTCTCCTTCTTTATACATTGCCTGTGGTATCTCAGGGGCCATTCAGCACTTGGCAGGGATGCGTACTTCTAAAGTGATTGTTGCTATCAACACGGATAAGGATGCGCCAATTTTTACAAAAGCCGACTACGGAATTGTTGGAGATCTTTTTAAGGTTGTTCCTGTTTTGACTCAAGAATTAAAAAATCTTTTGGGGAAATAGCACCTAAAAATTATTTTTAAATGAAAAGGCTGCCTTGGCAGCCTTTTCATTTACTTGCGATATCTCGGGCCGCTTTAACCCCGAAATCAAAACCACTCGCTTGAATTTTTTCAGCCATTTCTTCGGGCGTGACTGTTTCAGTAGTAACTTCGTCTGGCTGAGCCGGAGCTGCTTCAATTTTTGTATTCTGTGATTCCCGTTCTTCTGCAGCACGCTCTTGTTCTTCCACCTTTGCACGTACCATTTCTTGTGCGTTATCAACACGGTCATCGGCCACGTTTTCAGTTGCCTGTGGCTGGGGTGCATTTTCTCTAAGGTCTTGCTGCTTTTCAAACTCACCTTGGGTTATGAAGTTCAGTATTGCGCCTGCCATCGGTCCTGTTGCAAAGCGAATCCTAAAAGCATTTTGTCCATTATTAGTTAAAATTCCTGATACCGATTGACCTTCTAGATCGGCAGTAAACTGGCCACCATCATTAATTTCTGCAAATGGAATCTCTATTGAATAGCTCTGACCATTGGCGGAGACACGTACATCCACATATTGTAGAACACCCTCTCTAATAGTGGCCTTGCCAGAGACGGCATCTCCTTCCAAAATTACGTTTGTCACAGAGGGTAATAATGCCTTCTCTAAGACAAGCTCGACATCATTGAGGATCAGCCCTTTCTTTTCCTGCGGGGATGCTTGCTGCTGATCTTCAGATTTCACTGCAGCGACAGTTACTTTTCCTTCATGAATCTTTCTAGCTTCTAGTATCTCAAAACCATTTCTCAATTTTTTGAATATTGCGATTGTCTCTTGCTCGGAATAAAAACTAATCCAAAAGATCTGCTGTTCATCGTTATCAAGTTTGATTTGACCATTTCCGATGAGCTCGAGTTTCACTTTAATATCTACGGCCTCATCTTCATCTCGAGTATTAATAAAATTGTAAATCTGCCATGTACCAGTGATCTTGCTATAGTTTTGAGGATTCAGGGGCATATATCGAATGGCCGGTTCCTTTTTATGACCAGAGGCCACCTGCCGCACGGAATCGTCTATACGTTTTGAAATAGTTAGAGGTTTGTTACTCTGCATAAAGTGACGGGAGTGAAAATCCAAATCATTAACCATACCCCAGGCCACGTAAGCGCTGCATAGTGGCAACAACCACAAAAGAGAGCGCATTTGATTTTTTTTGGCTTTGGCCATGCAAAACTCCACGTTTGAGCGTAAGTTCTGCATGATTTGTGCCACACGTCACAAGTCACCTAAAATGAGATTATGAGGCTTATGTTCAATGTATCTACATGTATTTATTGGTTTTTAAGATTTTTTAATTTTTACAGTCTAAATTCGAAAAGTGTCGTCTTTTTTGACAGCTACACCTGGGTTGGACAAAAAAAGGCCCAGGAATTACCTGGGCCTTTGGAATGAAAAAATTCTCTAAATATCTAATTAAACGGCTGCTGATGCGTGAGCATTTTTGCTCTTGCCACTATCTTCGTTCAATTGTGTTGCAGATTTGGTCTTGCCGATTCGCATTCCATAGAAAGAACGAATTACAAAGGCAAACCCAACCAATAACAAAATCACTCCCAAGACAGTTTTAAGCCCCGATGTCATTTCCACTGCAATTTCAGCTGCTAAAAGCCCAAACAAGGTCGTAAATTTAATGATCGGGTTCAGGGCCACTGATGATGTATCCTTGAATGGATCACCTACGGTATCACCCACAACGCAAGCTGCATGAAGTGGAGTGCCTTTTTCCCTTAAGTCAACTTCAACCACTTTTTTGGCATTATCCCAAGCTCCACCGGCGTTCGCCATAAACATGGCTTGGTAGAGACCGAATACAGCTATGGAAATCAAATAAGCCGCAAAGAATGTTGGGTCAAAAAAGGCGAAGGCTAACGTGAAAGCAAAAATTACGCCAAAGATATTAATCATCCCTGCTTGTGCGTAGATGGTACAAATTTTAACAACTTCCTTAGAGTCATTCACAGAAGCTTTTTCGGTAGACTCCAGCTTAATATTTTTCTTAATAAACTCCACGGCACGATAGGCACCAGTTGAAACTGCCTGTATCGAAGCACCGCAGAACCAGTAAATAACTGCTCCACCCGTTACAAGTCCTAACAGAACGCGTGGGTCAAGCAGATCAAGTTTCAGGTTGAGCAGAAGAATAATAGAAAAGATCATGGTTGTAGCGCCAATTACGGCTGTACCGATAAGCACTGGCTTAGCTGTGGCCTTAAAGGTGTTTCCAGCTGAGTCATTTTCCTCGAGATAGAGTTTCCCCTGTTCAAAGTTAGGTGTAATGCCAAAGTCTTTTTTAATTTCTTCCTTAATACCTGGAATTGTCTCAATTTGGGAAAGTTCAAATACGGATTGAGCATTGTCTGTAACAGGTCCGTATGAATCAACGGCGATTGTTACAGGTCCCATGCCTAAAAAGCCAAAGGCCACAAGACCAAAAGCAAAAACAGTGGGGTAAACCATGAACGAGTCTAAGCCTGCAAGACTTGTTAGATAGGCAACATACATAAGACCTACCATGGCCATCCCCTTCCAAAAGGCACCAAAATTACCGGCCACAAGACCCGCCAGAATGTTAAGTGAAGCCCCGCCTTCGCGTGATGCTGTTACAATTTCGTCAACATGAGCAGATTTCGATGAAGTGAACAGCTTAGTTAACTCTGGAATAAGTGCTGAAGCCAAAGTTCCACAGCTGATAATCGTGGAAAGTTTCCACCACAGTCCCTCACCCATGCTGCCAAGAAGCAAATTACTTACCCAATAAGTGACGAGCATGGAGATAATGGAAGTGATCCAGACAAGTGATGTCAAAGGCGCTTCAAAATCAAAGTGATCCGCGTTTCCGAATCGAGCTCTGGAAATCCAACCGTTCACAAGATAAGACAGAATTGATGTTGCCACCATAAGAATACGCATTACGAAGATCCAGACAATCAAATTTGCCTGAACGATTTCGCCGGTACTGGTCAAAGTTAATTTACCATCCGGCCCTACACCCATACCAACTGCAAGAACAATGAAGCTAATGAGAGCTACACCTGTTACACCGTATGTTTCAAAACCATCAGCAGTTGGACCAACGGAGTCACCAGCATTGTCGCCAGTACAATCAGCAATGACGCCAGGGTTTCGGGCGTCATCTTCCTTAATATTAAAAACAATTTTCATGAGGTCTGAGCCAATGTCTGCAATCTTTGTGAAGATACCTCCACAAATCCGCAGAACTGATGCGCCGAGAGATTCGCCAATGGCAAAACCGATAAAACATGCGCCGGCTGACTCGCGAGGAACAAAGAGTAAAATGAAGAGCATCATAATAAGCTCAACACAAATCAGAAGAACTCCAATGCTCATGCCTGAGGTCAATGGAATGTTCATGACTTCGTAGGGTTTACCTTGCAAGGAAGCAAAAGCGGTACGGCTGTTTGCGTAAGTATTAATACGAATTCCAAACCAAGCCACGCCCATAGAACCCAAAATGCCAAGGACGGACCAGGAGAGCACAAGAAAAACCTTTGAGGCTTCCATATGCTTCAGAACTCCAAAATAATAGACAATGCAAGCGCCAATCATAAGTTCCATGATGACGAGCAATTTCCCTTGTTGAAAAAGATAAGTTTTACAAGTCTGGTAAATGAGATCTGAAATCTCAAGCATAGAGCGATGAGCAGGAAGCCCCTTAATCTTCAAAAACTCGACAATTCCAAACACCATACCCACGGCAACGACAATCAATCCCAGCAACAAGAGAGTGTTACCTGTTACCGTTGTCCCGAAGAGTTCAAATGTGTTGGTAAGCTCAGGGATTCTCAGATCTACCTCACCTGATATCGCCAATGCTGGCGCAAGAATGCCCACTAAGATGCTAAATAACTTAATCATCTGTTTTTCCTTGTGCTGAGTTAATATTGATCACTTTGTAAAATAATTATGAAATCTATGTCAAAGTAAAAAACTACCCCGAGACGAGAAAGTGAGATTTCTCAAACCCTAGCCATTGCCCAGAGAGTCAATTTTCAGGTTAGTCTAACTTTGGTAACTTATCTTCGAGTTCAGCGTGAGAAGATTTGTATCGCTTAAGGGCAACAACAACCAACTCATCAACAGGAATACCAGCCTTTTTTGCCATTTTCTCAACTGTTTCAACGATGTCTTTTTCAATCTTGACGGTAAGCGATCTCAGTTCACCCTGATTGTGTTTTTGCGTTTTCATAATACTTACTCCTCACTATTGGTCACTCACGACGGCAAGAGCGCCCTTTTTTCGAAGCCCGATCAAGCCCTGAGTCACCTCAGTTTCTACGATGTCTGAATTGCTGTATATATCACTGACTTTTGCATATTCCGTCAACAATTTTAACAAATCAAACTCTCGAGCTGTGACCTCTGCTCCGGCAAGAAAAAACTCTGTGACGATTGCCAGCTTTAGGTGACCTGGAGGCTTTAATTTTTGGCCAGAACGCTGCTCCTTAAGAAAAGATTGAAGGTCCTGCAACATCTCTTGCTTAGAGAGACGAAATTCCATAATGGAATCGTCAAGTATTTCCGGTTCTGAAACGTATCTAATCGTCTTTAGAACAAGTGACTCATAGAGGGCCTGAAGTAGCCCTTTTTTTCCTCCCAAGCCCTTGTAGGAGCACTTTAGAATCATTCCATCGATCTGATAAATGGCACCAAGAAATTGATTAGAGTTACGGTCGAGAACATTAGTTCTCCCGGTAAAACCGAAGTCAAATTGCTCACCTATGACATCTACCAAATTATTACTCATGATTAGATTATAGGCCCAAAAAGAAAGTTAAACATTTGTCTTTAATTGTATGGGAAAATTTTGTCATAGCTAAGAGTTGTAGCTTGATTTAAAATATATAAGATTGACCTGCTTTGTTCTGTAATTTGGAGTGTAATAGGTGGGTATTAACAAAAGAAGAATTTATCTTGTAAACCCTGCGTTTCAATTGCGCTTCAGCATTTTTGTTTGTCTCATCGTATTTATTTCCAGCTTAATTTACCCACTAGTCATTTATGACGTGCTTACTGAAATCATTGAAAGAAACGCTCAGGTGTCTCCTGATATCGCAGCGAGACTTCCAAAGACCCGCCAAGAGTTGCTCATCATCCTAAGTTTGTGGCAGCTCGGATTTACCGGAATGATTTTCGTGATTTGCATCTTTTTTAGCCATAAGATCGCCGGCCCTTTGTACAAGTTGATGAAATTTTTTCGTGCAGTGCGAGCCGGTGAAAGTCCTGGTCGTTTATTTTTTCGCAAAGGTGATTACTTTAACGAAGTTGCTGATGAATTCAATTTAACATTTGAGCAAATTCAGGAAAATTATAAAAAGGACTTGGTCTATTTAAGTGAAGTAAACACCTACCTCGCAAATTTAAGTATGGTAGTCCCTGATGACAAGAAGGTCGTCTTAAATGAAATCAACAGGAAGTTGACTGAGATTCAAGAAAGATTTAATTCGATCTAATCTTGTACAGAATGAAATGGAGGTCATTTGTACAAGTACATTATGTACATTACGCTGGTAATACACGCGGTCGAGACTTTGGCGGAAACGAGCGTTGATCGCAAATCCATTTCTGCGGGAGAAGGCATCGTACTCTTGTTGAAAAACAAGAACAGGGCAACATCTGCACAGATCAACACCCTCAAAAGCGCCGTCAAGAACACTGCCTTTTCAACGCTTCACGGGACCCTGCAAGATTTATCCACATTAATGGCCCAAAAAACTACCGATATGGCGCAATGCTCTTTGATTTCCCGCACTGAAAGTAATGATTTTTTAGAGAAGGCATTTAAGGCACTTTACACCAAGCAGTGTGTTTCTAATCTTTTCACTTACACCCTCCAAGATACCAATGCGGAAATTACCGACACAACTCTCAAATATCTAACCGACTACATTGCCCAAGGAAATGCTGAGCAAATTATAAACCTGGTCAAGCAGCAAAAAAACAATACAAAGAATCTTCAAAAGATCTCGACATGGGTCAACCAGTTGTTAAGCAGTGATTTACTGATTCCCAATGATGAACTGCTAGAACATATGGAGATTGATCCCGCGATTACAAATAGCATCTACAGAAAAATGGATAACCAATTGAATTTTACTTCATTTAAGAGTGAGATCAACTCAATGTCTCTTGGACTAATGAATAGTGCCAACCAAGAAGATATTAGTAATAATACAAAATATTTTATTTCTTACCTTCATCAAAATCGTGACTTTTTACAAGATCGTTTTATTAGCGAGACTCTCAATAAAACAGGTCGCTTTCTCATCATGAATGATTTTAACCAAGAAGCAAAAGAACTTTTTACCTATAACTCTCTTATTAAGGGCCCGGAACTTGATTTTGATTCAGTCTTCTACTACCTTCTTTTGGCGATCACACAGGGAGATGAAAATAACGTCTCCACCCTTATTTCTAAATATAAATTGGTCGAAAATTATCGCAACTTGCCGCCAAGATTGAAGTATTGGGTTGCAAATCAAAGTGAAAAAAATATTGAGAAAGCTTTGCAAATGTACCAATCTCTCATCTCTGATCATCCTTTTGATTTTTACTCAATTGCCGCAATTACTCGATATCAAACTCTCAAAGGAAGCGAATCTGGCCGCCATATAGCGCAGGCCACTTATCTCAAAAATGCGGGCACAACTTCAAAGAAGCATCTCGCTATTCGCTCATCTGAGCATTTCAAAAGGCTTCTCGTGTGGCTAAAACTTGGCAATCACTACTTCTCGGATCAGGAGGTAAAAACCATTCTGAAAAAATTTGGCGACCAGGAATATCGCTCCACCTCCGGACATGAGACCGTACTTTTTCACACCCAGTACCTTTCTAAAATTCTTGCTGATAACAATGCACTTATTCACCTTTTTTCAAATTTACAAAAAATCCATGTTTTAAACAACGGTGAAACATCTCCAGATACACTTAAGACATTTTTTCCCTTAAAATACACGAATCTTGTCAGAAAAAATACGACCTCAGATTTATACTATTTGATACTTTCTTTAATGCGACAGGAAAGCGCCTTTCAAGAAAAAGCACAGTCAAGCGCAGGGGCAATTGGGCTCATGCAGATAATGCCCAAGACAGGTGGTGGCGTGCAAAGAGGTGTTACGCCACGACAGTTACTTCTGCCAGCAACAAATATTAAGGTTGGAACAAAATATCTCAAGCATCTTATCAGCTACTATAGTGGGAATGTCATCTATGCCCTTGCCTCTTATAATGCCGGTACTCATCGCGTAAACCGTTGGAGCAAGGTTTTAGATAAATTTAAAGGTAATCCAATGCTTATCATGGAGCTAATCCCCTATGATGAAACCAATAATTATGTGAAATTTATCTATCGAAATCTTTTTTTCTATAATTTGCTCTACGAAAAAAAAGCAGAACTACCTAAGACGACTTTGGATTTTTCTACAGGCCTACTCGAATCGTGACAACCTCTAGACATTAAACCTGAAGTGCATGATATCACCATCCTGCACAACATATTCTTTACCTTCGAGTCGAAATTTTCCGGCTTCTTTTACTTTGGCCTCACTGCCATATTTAAAAAGATCCTCACAGTGAAAAACCTCGGCCCTGATGAAACCTTTTTGAAAGTCCGTATGAATGATTCCTGCCGCTTCAGGGGCCTTGATTCCTTGTTCAAATGTCCAGGCACGCACTTCTTTTTCACCGACGGTAAAGTAGGTCCTAAGCCCGAGCATTCTATAAGCGATCGTGGTTAACTGAGATAGACCAGTTGTTTCCAACCCCATCTCTGTAAGGAAGTGCTTGCGCTCTTCCGGGCTAGAAAAATTCGCAACCTCTGCTTCAAGCTTTCCACATATTTTAAATACTTCTTCATCGTTTTTCAGAGCATATTCTCGGACCTTTTTAATATGCTCATTGTCCACATTAATATTCGCCTCATCCACGTTACATAAGTACAACATTTTTTTGAGCGTGATGAGATTCAAATCTCGTATGGCCAGTTCGTCTTCTGCCGATAGATTAGCTTTACGTGCCGGAATCCCTTGGGCAAGGCTCTGTTGTAATTTTTCTAAAATTGGTGTCTGGATTTTTGCCTTGGCTATGGCCTCTTTATTTTGACTCTTTAAAAGTTTAGGGAGGTTGGGAATTCGCTTTTCCACTACCTCTAAATCTGCCAGAGCCAATTCAATATTGATCGTTTCAATATCGTCCAGTGGGTCTACCTTTCCGGTGACATGGATAATATTACTATCTTCAAAGCACCTAATGACATGAACGATGGCATTAACATTGCGAATATGTCCCAAAAACTGATTGCCTAACCCTTCGCCTTTGGAAGCACCTTTGACGAGGCCCGCAATATCGACAAATTCTACCACTGCCGGAATCACTTTTTGCGGCTTAGCTATTTTGACAAGTCGATCCAACCGTTCATCCGCCACTTCAACAATTCCAACATTTGGCTCAATCGTGCAAAATGGATAGTTTGCGACTTCAGCTGGCGCAGAGGTAATCGCTTGAAAGATTGTGGATTTCCCAACGTTTGGCAGACCAACAATTCCGCAATTTAGTGGCATAACAACTCCTAACGATTTTCTGAGAATTATAAGGGAAGTACCGTCTTGCGACTATACAGGCTACTGGCCTTCTCAAAATTTTCTTTGATATAGCAATTTATTGCATCGGATGCCAAATTTAAAAGTGTATCCAGCCATTTTTCCTCGTCAGAAGTAAAACAGGCCAGGACATAGGACGAGGCCGTCATCCCATTAGTGGGGCGATCTATGCCAATTCGAAGCCTTTTAAACTCTTGAGTCCCGGTTTTTTCGATAATTGATTTAATCCCATTGTGTCCTGCCGCCCCTCCTCCGCTCTTAAACGTAACTGTTCCGAAAGAAGTATCCATATCATCATGAATAACTAAAATATCTGTCGTAGGAATCTTATAGAATTGCGCGAGTTCAACAACGCTTTCGCCACTTAAATTCATGAAAGTCTTTGGCTTCAGAAAAAAAAACTTCTCTCCATTTGCATTTAATTCGGTGTAGGTGCCTTTAAATTTGTCTTTCCAAACAAGATTATGAGTGCTGGTAAGTCGATCCAACACCATCCAGGCGACATTGTGACGGGTTTTGCTGTAATTACTTCCTGGGTTTCCGAGACCAACAATTAATTTGGGCATGCACTTTCTATATAAAAAGAGAACTTACCGAATCATTATTGAATGTTCTATGAATCGCCTTTGACAAAATTTCTGCCGTTGAAAGAACCACAATTTTGTCAATCTTATATGATTCGTCTGACAAGGGGATAGTATCGCAGACAATGACCCTGTCTAATTCTACGCAATTTTTTATTCGCTCGAGTGCCGGGGGACTAAAGACCGGGTGGGTGGCACAAGCATAAACCTTAGTGGCACCTTTTTCTTTCAGAACTTTACAGGCCTCAATGAGTGTTCCTGCAGTATCAATCATGTCATCAATAATGATGCATTCTTTGCCGTTTATTTCTCCAATAATGTTCATGGCCTTCGCAACATTTTTGGCAGTACGTCGCTTATCGATCATGGCAATGTCAGTTTTTAGCTTATTGGCAAAGTGTCGCACTCGTTCCACACCGCCGGCATCTGGGGATACAAAAACTGTCGTTTCACTAAAGAGTTCGCGATGAATATAATCGATGAGTACTGGCGAGGCATAAATGTTATCGAATGGAATATTAAAAAACCCTTGGATCTGCCCGGCATGTAAATCCATAGTTATCACGCGCGAGGCACCTGCCACTGTCAATAAATCTGCCACCAATTTTGCTGAAATAGGTGTTCGTGGACTTACCTTCCGGTCCTGCCGTGCATATCCATAATGGGGCATCACTGCCGTGATGGACATGGCTGAAGCTCGCTTTAGAGCGTCAATAGTAATCAACAATTCCATCAATGTGTCATTGGCGGGTGGGCATGTTGACTGAATTACGAAAACATCCGCACCGCGAACATTTTTTTCTATCTCACAAAAAATTTCCCCATTCGCAAACCGCACCACTTGCGGGTCAACTAATGGTACATCAAGATATTCAGATATTTTTTTTGATAGTCCCGGATTGGATGTTCCAGACACAAGAACAATTCTCTTCACGTATCCTCCGGCAGTAAAATGAAGCTAAAACCTAAATTAAGTAATTAAATTAAGCCCATTGTAAGAAAAGGCCATCCATTCTTCAAGGTGAATCATTGGACGAGTAATCTAATTTAAACAAGGAATGTTTTACGATACGTATTAAATGGCTGGGGTGGTAGGGATCGAACCTACGAATGGCAGAATCAAAATCTGCTGTCTTACCACTTGACGACACCCCAACACAATTTCGAATAACAGATGTATTTTATACAATCCTGCGCCTTATAAAGCAAGATTGTTCTCCTGCATCTTAAGGCCGTCTCGCACTGTGGCACAGTCTACGTCCGAAAATCTTCGCCCTCTTTCAAAGATCCAATCCTGAAATAATTGAAAGGCAGTGCTGCTGCCATAGGTTTTGGTATCCTCATTTTTCCTGACCATTTCGTTCCCAATCCAGATAGCACCCAGCAAATCTCCGGTAATAAAAATGTACCAATTGTCCTGTCCAAAGTTCGTTGTCCCCGTTTTTCCGAAAAAACGCATTTGCTTAAGGTCGCGATTCACACGATGGGCAACAGTCGTTAGAGACGGGTCCGCCATAGCGTCAATCAGCGAATATTGCCCGCCATTGAAGCGTTGGCAGTCTCTTTTGAAAAATTCTAGGTACACTTGAATGACGGCCTCTATCGGCAGTTCAATCGTACCTAAGAGCTGAGATGGATAGCTCTCTATTGATTTAATTTTAGGAAAATACTTCCTCAGCTCTGCCTCCATCTTTGGAAAACCGCTTCGTTGCGCAAGATCAATTAGTGGATTATTAAGCGACCTACGAAGAACATCAATAACCGCTAGCTTCCCTCCCCATTGAATATCACCTGCTTCCTTGGGGCTCCACGGACCAGATGGTAAATTGATGGTCATTTGCTTCAGTTCGATTTCTTCATTGGGATCAACCCCAAGATCAATAAGAATATCAAAAATTATGGGCTTAATAATAGACCCGATGCTGTGATTCTCTTCCCTAATGGCTTTGTAAAAATCACGCTCGTATCTGGAGTAATAGGCTGAATATTTACTATTTTCAAAATTATAGATCAGGCCGGTCATGCTCCAGCCAATATCTGGATGCTGCTGAGTCAGCCTGGCTAACATTGGCTTGGCCTTCAAGCAAAGGACATATGAATCATAGGACAAGAATTCTTTATGCCGACCAATCTCTTCGAAACATTTATGGCCTTGAATTAGATTATTTTTTTCTAATTGTTTCATCCATTCTTTCCATGTGGTATCAGTCCATTCTTTCAAATTTTCGGTTGAAAAATGATTTTCTTCCTTCAGTTTCTTGAACAATGCAGCAACACGGGTTCGCAGAAGTGTCGGATGCTTTAAGGGGCCATAAAGATTTGGCCCCTTAAGTAACGCAATTAGAATGGCCGATTCATAATTTTTTAACTGAAGAGGTGTCTTATTAAAATAAAAAATGGATGCTGCATAAATCCCCTTAATCTTTACTCCTTGAAGCGAACCCCAATAAACTTCATTCAAGTAAATTTCCAAGATATCTTTCTTATCGAATTTAGCTTCCAAGTAAACTGAAATTACGGCCTCTTTAAGTTTGCGGTAAAAAGTTTTTTCCGAACTTAAAAAAAGATTTTTTACGAGCTGCTGAGTCAAAGTCGAGCCGCCCTCTTTAAGGCGAAGGGTGAGGATATTTTTAAGTGCCGCGCGGAAAATTGAAAAAAAATCGATTCCCTGATGATCTAGGAAACGAAAATCCTCTATTGAGATAAGAGTCTTCCATAAATGGGATGGCAATCCGTTTAAGTTTGTTCTGTGTTGGTAGCAATTCAATTCTGCGCAGTCATTTTGATAATATTTTTGCAATTTAATTACCTCTCGAAGCCCGACCTGTGGACTGAGCATGGTATTTTTCATACTTTCGCTTGTTTGCGTTTGAACAAAAAAGGCCTGAAAAGCATTAAAATGAGAAGTATCAATTGAGCTACTTTTTTCTAAAGTAATTGGCACATCAAGCTGCTCTGTAACTTCCTCTTTAACAATCCAGCTTTCGAAACTGAAATCACTTACAATGCTTACAATCCAGAGAAAGACACTGAATGCAATGGAGCAAAAAGCTATCACTAAGTTAATATATATCTTCTTATTCTTCATTTTCTGCATTGTGTTGTTTTGACTAACATTTCATGTACCTATATAGTCTACTGAAATTTCATCAAGCACTTCCATTTTACTAGGATGATAAGCGTGAAAAAATTATTTTTTTTAGTGGCCATTTGTTCTCTAGTGTCTTTTGAAGCCCTGGCCCTTCCCATGGATTGGCACGGCGTCTTTGCAGTAGATTCTGCCACGATTGATAGTTATAGGCGAATTGAGGAAACTGAACAGCAAACAACTGGTCCCGGTACTCAGGAATATCGATTGGCCAGCGGCCAACACGCCTCAGCACGCTTTCAATCTTATGTCTTGAGATTGGCACCTGAAATTATTGTGAATGACTCTTCTACCTTCAAGGCTGAATTAACCACGGGATATGGTCGAGGTGGAAGATTAGGTGATTCTTCTACTACTGATCAATCTGGTACAGGAACTGGGAGTATGGGCAATGCTCTTTATTATTACAATACCAATGCTGGTGGCTCATCGCCGCTCCAAGTTTCGCAATTCAACATGATTCTTTATTCAGATACTGCCACTTATATTATTGGACGTCATACTTATCATTGGGGGGTGGGCGCGGTTATTAATGATGGTCACCAGATTTGGGATCGACAAATGTATATCCGTGACGGACTCACGGCAAAATTCAAAATTGGCAATTTTGATATTGCCCCATTTTTCTCCAAGGTAAGTTCAGCAGAATCTTTAACTCGTGCCACTCGCGCCAGTGAGTATGGTGCCTCCTTACTTTACGACAATCCAGACAAAGATATCGCTTTTGGCCTCTACTATAGCAAGAAGCAGAATAACGCATTTAATGGAACAGTGGTTGCTGATATTCAAAACACTGGAGCTGCGACCCCACTTGGAAAAACTAATACAAAACTTACCGATTTTTATTTAAAAAAATCTTTTGGGAAAACCAGTGTTGCCGGAGAGGTCCCTATTTTAAGTGGGGAGATTGGTCACTTGTACAACAGCACCTCTGTTTCAAAATATGGAGCAAAGGCCTTTATTTTTGAAGCCAAGCATGAGCTTAGTGACAACACAACATTCTTTGCAAACATCGGCCATGTGTCAGGTCACTCGGGTGTCGAGAGTTCATATGACGCTATGTACCTAAACCCTAATTATCAAATCGCTAATTTACTTTTTCGTTATAACTTGATGGCGGTTGGTGATTCATCTCGAAATGTTTTTGATTCTTATATCACGAATGCAAAATATTTTAAATTTGGCTCAACCCTTCGCTCAGAGAGGGCGAGCTGGAATTTTGCTGCCATTTATGCAATCGCAAATGAAACGGCCGTGGCAAATACTAAAAGTTACAATCATGATAGCAATCGACTTTTCAACGCCACAACTTCCCAAAGCAATAAACTTGGAACAGAACTTGATGTTGATTTTGATTACCGCTGGAACAATGAGACGCACTTAGGCTCTTCGTTGGGATACCTTTTCACGGGTGATTATTATGCCTTTACCAACACGGCGACAGAGAACACCCCAAAAAATTCTTTTGTAATTTTGTTTAAATCGTCGCTTGAATTCTAGTACGGCGACATGCCGGCATTGTAGGGGTTAGCACCCATCATATTCATGCCGCCACCGTAAGGATTTCCAGCCATTCCTCCGCCCATACCTCCGCCCATCCCCATGCCGCCACCGTAAGGGTTGCCGCCCATTCCCGCTCCCATGGAGTACATGGAGGATGCATCATACCCTGAATAATCCTCAAACATTCCGTATGAGCCGAGTCCATCACTGACATATCCCGGACCTGTTCGCTCAGACGCGAGCCTTCGCTGGGCCTCGGTTTCATATTGATTGTAGCGTTCAAACCTACTCATCTCGCCGCCAAGGTTCCGGTTAAATCTCTCACGCCTACTAAGGGCCTGCCGTTGCCATACTGCTTGATTCCTTTGAGCGTAATTACAACGGGCCGGATTCTGTATAAAACCAAATGCGGTCCTTTGGCATGCCTGCATATTTGTTTGGATTCTTCCCATATCCTCTTGCCAGGCCCTCTCGCGAGCTCTTGTGGTCGCCTCAATGCGATAGCCTATCTCTCTGGTATATGTTCGCTGACCTGTTTTGGCCAAATACATTCTCTCGGCTTCTGTGGCACGTGTTTCGAATCTTCTTAATTCACTTTGCTGTAATCCTTCCGCCTGAGTAAAGGATAGCCGCTCCCCTCTGCCAGAGGTGCGATTGTCCAAATAGACGCGACTGAAAATATCGGATTTTAGTTTCAACTCCGCAATTCCAATCGCTTCATCTTTAACACCAAATTCAAGCAATTTATCGATGACGGTACCTATCTTAAACCGCGACGAAGAGCGAGAGTAAAATCCAATCTTGTCGTTTAATTCTTTAATTCGCTTGTCGATAGTCTTTTTCTCTTCTTCACCGACTTCACGCCTTCTTGTGAGTAAGGTTTTCAATTCTTCCATGGCTGGCTTCATCACCAAATCATCAATTCGGCGAAGGGCTTGAAGATATTTTCCACCAGCGTCACGAATGCTTTCTTCATCTGTGCTGGATGTGATCGTTCGTGCCAGTTCTTCTAGTTCTCTATATTTTTTTTCTGCTTCCTGTTGGCCTTCTCGCTCGAGTGCTCGTTCCATTATCGTTCGTAACTCCGGTGCATTTCCCAGGCTGGAAAGTGTAGCGCGAATAGCACTGTAATCATGACCACGACATACTTCATACAATCTAAAACGTCGGGCCTCTTCACGCGTGTAGGCAAAAACGCTATCTTGCCCCAGTTCCTCAAGCTTCAGGCAACCACTTGGTGAATTAGTCACCATATCGAATCCATGAAGCGGTCCGTATGAATTTGCATGGCCATTGGTCGTTGCATACAATACTTTAACTGGCTGCTCAGGATCAAAGGCGATTTCCTTTTCCACACTGTAACTCGCAAAGCTCGCGCCGGGAGAAGTACGATCTAATGTTGTCGCACCTGTTGCAGTCTTTTTTAAAACTCCTTTGAAGGTCAGACAAGATTCATATAACTGGTATGGCGACAATCCTGCTAGATATTCGCCCGTGATCGTTACATCATTCCCGTCCAGGTCCTTAAATGTTTTTCCGATTTCTTTGTTCATTTCAGTGCGAAGATCCGCTGCATTGTTGCGATAAGAGATCACAACATTATTCCCAACATTTCTCATCTCGAGATCAAGCTTTTTTATACAGCTACTCAAAATCGCAGGAATTTTTGCTCGCACGCGCAACTTTGGACGCTCGCCGTTTGCTTCCGGTACCACGGATTTTTCAATCTCTATTCCAGTATTTCCCTGGGACAGAAGGTTTATCAATTTTAGCGGTATATAATCTTCATCCTTGCATTCTACAACCGCTGTCGTTACTGCAGGTGTGCTTACCACTGGAGTGATGCTCGCGGCACCGACTCCACCGCCGCCACTAACACTCACTGGCGTTACGGGTGTTCTGACGCCAGGGTCTTGAATGATTGCAAATGCATCCATCCCAATAGTAAAAGCCACAAGAGCGAGAAGACCGACAAGTGATTTCATACTTAAATTCCCATTTTGTCAGACCATAGGGCCTGAGAATTCAATTGCTCATCGGTGATATTTTTTAAATATTTAAGAAAGTTTCAAAAAGTCGTGGTGTTAATTCATGAGTAAAAAAGACGGGATTTTGGCAACAGAATTTTCCGTGGGTAGTTTTATTTTAAATACTTCGCCAGCAATTTTTTTAAATTGTCCGGTTTTATCGTCACTATAGTTGACATCTAAAATTGTCATATTCGTCTGCCCCTTACCTTCATTTAAGATATTGATAGTTCTCGGGAATTCGTGAATACCATCCATTAAAATATAGTTGCCGAAATCATAGGCAACAACTTGCTCATATAGGTTGGATTTTAATTTCTTTAATCTAAATGTTTCATTGTCAAAATAGGCATCAACATTTTCTAATTTTAATACCCAACTGATCTCCTTCCCTATTTTTACCATTTTTAATGCCGTGGGGAGTTTGTAAAATCTCGTACCCATTAACTCATCTATCTTATTTTTTTCTGCGTCACTCCTTGGCTTCAAAGGACTATTTCCAGAATCTGGCGCTTCACCTGATTTTAAAAAACCCAAGTAAGCTTCTAGTAATCTAATTTTCTCCTGATTTAGAACTTCTTTTTCATTCACATAATCACTGTTTCTTTTCTTCAATAAAGTCGTGATCACTTTTGAGTTGTTCGTCCCGAACATGGACAAAAGTGCATAAAAACTTAGCGAAATATCCTCTTCCCCTTTTACTATTGTCGCAGCTATATCATCCGAATATTTATAGTCCACAACGGTTTTGTTGTTAAAGTCGGGTGATGTGTGGATAGTATGTAATACATCAAGTTGATATTCATTGCGCTGTAAGAGCAAAACCTTAATATAATATTCCTTGGTTTGCCCTTCGGGGTAATCGGAAATTATCGTCTTTATCTTAGCCTTAATTGTAACCAGCTTTTCAGTTACCGGCTTATTGTTTAAATTTTTAAAAAGACCCTCTATCGATGGCAAGGCGGCGGAAGAATCTGGCATTGCTACCATAAAAGACAGGAGGAGGCAGACAAGATTAAACTTCATGATCTTTTCCTGATGACAAATCTTTAGCTAATTTTTTTATTAACTCAGTTGCATAAGTTTTTAAGCGGGGATCAGAGAGGGCAAAATTGAGAGTTGCTTCAAAGTATCCAAAAATATTTCCCGTATCATACCTCCTCCCGGTAAAGAAATGTGCGTACACGCTTCTCGATTTGCACATCATATTGATGGCATCAGTAAGTTGATACTCCCCCCCGGCACCACGTTTGATTTTCTTAAGATATTCAAAAATATCACCGCTCAAAATATATCGCCCTGGGGTTGCCCACGTCGTCGGTGTATTTTCGGGACTTGGTTTCTCAACCATTTCCTTCATAATAACAGTCTGCTTTTCTCCATTGACAAAAGTTCCGTCAATGATTCCATATTTTGATACCTCGGCCTTCGGTACATCCATAATGCCAATGACAGGATTGTCTCCATAGGTCTCAGAAATTTTCATGAGCTGGCCAGTACAAGGCTGAATCCCTCTAATGAGATCATCACCCAAAAGGACTGCAAAATTATCCTTACCTATTATTCTTTCGGTTGTTAAAATGGCATGCCCAAGACCAAGTTGTTCCTTTTGTCTCACCGATACAATATCCACTAATGTCCCGATCTTTTGTATTAATTCTAACTCCTTATGCTTATTGTTCATCTCCAGAAATTTTTCTAGGGCATAATTGCGATCAAAATAATTTTCAATGCTCTCTTTGTTGGTGGAATTGACAAATATTATTTGCTGGATGCCAGAATCAATGGCCTCCTGAACGATATAGTGGATCATGGGGATATCTATTATTGGAATCATCTCTTTTGGAATTTCCTTGGTGGCGGGTAGAAATCGAGTACCTTTGCCAGCAACTGGGATGACGGCCTGCTTAATTTTCATTACACTAATCCTTGGAGATTCCATTTATGAAATTCTTTAGATGTAAATATACAACCTTTTTTGGCCCAATTCTAATTTTCTCTTTCATAATGGCCTATGCCAGCGCTTCGCAAAATTTTGAGACTACCCGCCTAAAGTCCACTGCTGGTGCAGGGGTTGGCTCAATTTTAATGGATGAGTCGACTGTGCTAAATCCAGCCCCCCTTGCTTTCTTTAACCTTTCCGCCTTTTACATACAAAAGGCCACGGCCACTCAAACTTTCGCAAATGAAGATTCCCAAACGGTCACAGCGCCGGAAAAAAGTGAGCAACTTGGCGTTATTGCAAGTGATGGACGTGGTAAAGCTGCTGGATCAATTAGCTATAATAAAATTGATATCGATTCTGAAAAACATAAGCGGATGGCTGCTTCAGTGGCCTATCGAACTGGTGATAATACGGCAATTGGTCTGGCCTATAAAATGGATGAGGCTGCCACAAAAGATGCTTCTGCCATCGACTACCTCGTAAAAAAATACAGTACCATTTCTATTGGAATTACTAATGTTTTTGAAAATGGATTTTCGCTCGGAATTCTGGCCGATGATCCTCAAGAGAAAGGACCTAATGGGGCCCGAGGCACAGTCGGTATGCAGTATGTATATAAAAATTTCCTCACTCTAATGACTGATCTTGGGTCTAAGTATAAGGGCAACACTTTTTCGGAAAATATGTTTTATCGTATTGGGGCACAGTTCTCACTTTTTAAAGATATCTATCTACGTATTGGTACTAATTATGACCAAGGGTTGGCATCAAAATCAAAAGGCATCGGCCTATCTTGGATCCAACCTAAGCTCATGTTGGATTTTGCGCTACAAAGCATAACTTTAATGCAGCGAGAATCCTTAAATCAAAAAAATAGTATAGAGAAAGAGTCAAGCATTTCTCTTTCCTATCGCTTTTAGTTTAGTAAATTACAGCAAATTAAATCAAACCATCTTTCTGGCCGAATAGGTAGTCGCTATGGTGGCCAAAAGAAAACAGGGTGCGGAAGCAGGCGAAGAGCAAGAGCGCCCTAAATACATTATTCAAAAATACCGTGATCGTTTAAATATATTGCGGCATGCCCAAGAATTTTCTCAAAAAGATGATATTCCCAGGGCCGTCACTGCCTACATGAAGTACCTCGAATCTTTGGCTGAATATTTTGAAATTACCGAGGACAAGCTTCATCCTGAGTTGTTTGCCAGAGAGAAAAACCTCGCTGAAATCTTACTTATCAGCCAAGTTTATTGGGATTTGGCCAAGGCATATGATAGGTCACCTCGATTAAAAAAAGAGTGTGAGCGCTGTCTCAAACAATTTGTCAAATTTAGCCTCGGCTTCAAATTCCAATTCATTAATAGCGAAATGTTGCGAAAATTTATGAAGAAAAGGGCAGCTTACAACCCTAAACTTTTTAGTGATGCATTTCAAAAGCTGAAACTTAACTCCCGAAGCTGCTACATTGCGACTTATTCCTTTCACGAGAATTCTATGATTGTCTACGACCTTAGACAATTTAAGCAAAAGTTGGTTAAGTCAAGCCTCGGGTCAATGCTTACTGATTTGTACTACCGTCAATCGCCAAACTTGATCGATTTATTTATCGAATACCCAAATGTGGGCCTTCTGGCGAATTCAATCTTCATAAGACCCCTTCTTCGGGCCTTTACTTTCTTTGCAAAAATTATTTAAGTCTCTATAATTCTCTAATGACCAAATTACAGCGAATGATCACTGTTGAGTGGATAAAATTCTTCATAGGCTCGGTGATTGCCTTTGTCCTCCTTTTATCGGTCGGCAATCTCATCAGTGGCCTGCTTAGATCGAATGTCACCGCCTATGAAGTTTTAATTAACCATATGATAGAACTTCCAGGGAATGCTTCGAAAATATTTCCAGTTTCATGCTTAACTGGCACTCTCTTTTGTATAAACAAACTCCAAAGTCGCAATGAACTCGTGGCCATTTTCGCATCGGGATTCTCCCGCATGAAATTTGTTGTAACTATTATTATTCTTTCATTCTTTGCCGCCCTTATTCAAATTTACTTAGCTGGGTATGTTTATCCTTTTGCTCAGTCTAAAAAAAATATTTTAATTGAGAAAAGTGGGACAAAGTTTAGAAATCTTGAAAAGAAGGCGATTACCTCAAGTACGATTGGCACAGGTAAGATTTGGTTTAAGGGCAGTAACTATTTTTTTTCCTTCACTCACTATGATAAATCTTCAAAGAGTCTTATTGACCTTGGTATCTATGCTTATGATAAAAATTTCTTACTCA
Source organism: Bdellovibrionales bacterium GWA2_49_15 (assembly GCA_001769855.1). Classification (GTDB taxonomy): domain Bacteria; phylum Bdellovibrionota; class Bacteriovoracia; order Bacteriovoracales; family Bacteriovoracaceae; genus GWA2-49-15. The sequence goes on from MEPP01000025.1 coordinate 161,005, forward strand.
CTGAAAAAAGCTTTACCGGCAAGGCCGTTTTTGAACCTACGACTAGCAAGTGGAAGTCAAACAGCAGTTCTCTTATTTCGGGTCTTAGCAATCATGAACACCCACGTACCATAGAATTGGGACCGAGCAATATTCCACTGGCGGAAACTTCTGATGACTTCATCAAACTTGAATCAGATATTAATGCTCTCAATCTCCATACCCTTTATCAATATTTAAAAAATATCGGTCGATCAGGTATAAATATTGACGAATATCTGGTTCAGTTTTATGAAAAAATTAATGCCGCGATCTCATGTATTTTGCTTTCCGTTTTTGCTGCTGTTTCAATCTTCCGTCCCAATCGGCGACAATCTTCTTTTGGGAAGACCATCGCCTTTGTTTTCGTCTTTACGCTTCTTTTTTGGTTACTCATAAGTTATTTTCAGGAGCTCGGAAATAGTTCGCGCCTGCCTCCTCTTTATGCCTGCTTTACTGTAAGTTTTATCTTTGTTGTATACCTTGCTGTCATTTATATTAAAAATAGAAAGTTGACATGAGTTTTTCATTACCAAAAAGCGATAGCAATTTCTGGTCTTATCTCGCCTTGATCTTTATTTTTTTCCTCTTTCTTTTTCACATTGGAGATCAATCGGCTCCGCGACAAGGTACTGAAGGATTTTATTTGCAAATTTCTAAGGAGATGTTTTCCAGAAATTCCTACCTGATCCCGTATTACCTAAATGAGCCTCATTTCTCAAAACCGCCTCTTCAGTTTTGGCTGACAAGTCCGTTTTATTTTATTTTTGGAGAAGGTCTGTGGACTGCAAGAATTTCTATTTTTATAATTACTTGTTTCTTAATCGCATGTGTTTCAAAACTCTTGAGTCGTTTGGGCCCCCTCTCGCCTTTAAGCATCTTTATTCTTTTTATTTCAACCTTCGGAGTTATTAAGTATTCGCGCATCTACATGATGGATGCATTTTTTACTTTTTTTACAGGAGCCGGAACCCTCTTCGCCTTTGAGTACATCAAATCAAAGCATGTTCATTCTTTAGTATTCAGTGCCTTCCTTTTGGCTGCATCTTCTCTAATAAAAGGGCCAATTTCTATTGTTATGGCGTTAAGTGCTGTCTTTATTTTTGTTCTGATTAAACGAGAACGAGCACTTTATAGATATTTTTTTCAGCTTTCTATTTTGGTCCTTATCCTCGCCTCTTTCTGGTATATCGCTTGCTTCTATCAGTACGGTAGTAAGTTTTTTGATTATTTTTTTATGCGCGAGAATCTGGGAAAATTCACCGCTCAGACCTACAGTCCGATCGTTTTGCTTCAAGGTTTGATCCTTTTTTCTTTTCCGGTTATTGTTCCTTTCGCACTTCAAATCTATCGGGATATTAAATCGCGTACTCTCATTAAGACTGACTTGAATTTATTTTTGCTCATATGCTTCATTATTTTTTGGACCATCTGGCTTATTCCTTCACAGCGTTCACATCACTATGCCATGCCCGCAACTTTTTTTGTCGTCTCTTATGTTGCAATTTCACGCTTTGATTCTCTCTTTTTTGCAAAATTGATCAATGCATTTTCTTTAGCTTTGACCAGTATAGGGATTATTCTTGTTGCCCTTATTTTATTTTTTAAGCAATTTTTACCTCTAATCTCAACAACTACTTGCCTGCTGGCATTGACCATCCTCACCGCCAGTATGCTCTTTACCCTTTTCGCAAAGGGCACAATGAACCTTCGCCTCGCTCAATATACTGTGTCACTTATTTTAATCTGGTATCATATCGCTGCAATGGTTGCCTTGCCTATTCTGCCCGAACGAGCGAGAGAGCAACTGGTTAGCACCAATTCAAACATCCGCATTGGTGTCGTGTATCGCAAGCCATATTTTGTCTCCGATCTTCTCGGCCGAGATATTGAGCCATTATCCCATGGCCAAGGTACGAGCGAATTATTAGGAGCAAACTTCGACTATCTGATTATGCCTTCGACAGAAACCACCACATCATCGAAATTTCAAGTTCTCGCTTCTTGGACCGTATGGAAACGAGGACTGCGCACAGCTGAAATTTATGAAAAACTGACAAATAACAAATTGGACGAATTACAAGAATCTTATACTCTCTTTCATCGCAAACAACAGGCAACTACCGGCCTAGACAGTTCTCCCCCCCTGTGATAGAAAGTTCATACTATTATGAGTAATAAAATCTTTAAAACCGCTTTCTTTGGTACTCCTGACTTTTCAGTGCCCGCTCTTGAAATGCTCGCCAACCACCCAAATATTAATCTCAGGTACGTCGTATGCTCTCCTGACAGGCCTGCAGGCCGTGGCCTTGAGATCAAACCACAGCCTATTGCTCAATATGCAATTGATAATAAGATTCCTTTTTTTCAAACGGCGAATGTAAACAAAGAGGACGATTTCCTGCAGAAGCTTGATTCTGAAACTCTTGATCTAATTATTGTGATCGCTTTTTCACAGTTTCTCGGCAGCCGTATTCTTGCCCTTCCCCATGTTGGTGCCTTCAATGTTCATACATCCATTTTACCGAAATACCGTGGTGCCTCCCCCATTCAGCATGCACTACTTCATGGTGATTCCTCAACCGGGGTTACCGTCCAGAAAATGGTAAAAAAAATGGACGCTGGCGATATTTTTTACCAAAGTACTCTACCGATTAGTCCCGAAGAAACTTTTCCAGAACTTTACACCCGCCTTAAATTTGCTTCGGCCTTAGCAATCCATGATTTTGTACAAATTATCGCAGAGCAAGGGTTGCCTAATCCGACCATACAGGATGAAGCCAAGGTTAGTTTTGCTCCAATAATTGATAAGGCTCTTGGTCATTTGAATTTTCTTACTTCGACAACAAAAGGTATTTTAAACAAGATTCGCGCTCTTAATCCCTGGCCCTCCACTTTTTGTTTCATCAATGGCCAGCGAGTTAAGATTTTGAAAGCTAGTTTGCCTCCCTATGGTTGTGTCGCTCCTGGAAAAATTGACTCAGCCAAGCATGAGCTTCTCATTGGATGTGCCGACGGTACTCTTAAAATTGAAAGGGTATGTCCTGAAGGAAAAAAAGAGATGAGCGCAGAACAATTTTTAGTAGGGCTGCGGGCCCAAAATAATCTCACCCTGGGGTAATTGCTATGACTAAGATTATTTCTCCAAGTATTTTGGCCGCTAATTTTCTCAGACTCGAGGAAGAAATCTCCATCATAAATGAAATTCCCGACATCTGGTATCATCTCGATATCATGGATGGGCATTTTGTGCCAAATCTGACCTTCGGCCAGCCACTAATTGAGCAAATCAAAACGATTGCCAGACACCCACTGGATGCTCATTTAATGGTTTCGAATCCAGATTTTTATCTCAAGGCTTTTCGTGAATTGAATATTTATAATATAACCTTCCATATAGAGTCCCTTGCTGACCCTGTAAGTTTGCTTGCCCTCGCTCGCAAGGATTACCAATCCGTTGGCATCAGCCTCCGACCTGGAACTTCTGAATCTGTTTTAACTCACGAAATTCTATCCCATATCGATTTATTGCTTGTGATGTCTGTCGAACCAGGATTTGCCGGGCAGAAATTCATAGAAAGCACCTGGAAAAGAATTTCTCACTTCAAAAATCTCAAAGAGAAAAATAATTATCGATACGCAATTCAAGTTGATGGTGGCGTGAGTGACAAGAACGCCCAACAGTTATTTGAAGCAGGTGCTGACAATCTTGTCACCGGTTCATACCTCTTTAGACAGAAAGGGAAATATCTGGAAGCAATCCAGAAATTGCTTTAAGAAAAGGATTCATTCATGTCGTCCAATCAATTTGTCCTTGATCAACGTCTTGATATTCGAGATATCTGGACCATTTCTCGACCAGATACCGAGCTTAGCGTTGTACTCTCTCAAGCTACCAAAGAGCGCATTTCAAAGTCCCGTTCTTACGTTGATGAAATTGTGGCTTCTGACAAAGTCGTGTATGGAATAAATACAGGATTTGGCGCACTTTCTTCAAAAAAGATTGATCGTAAAAATTTGGAGCAACTTCAAAACAATCTGATTCGTTCCCATTGCACTGGCGTTGGCGTTCCTTTTAGCGAAAAAATTTCTCGGGCCATTTTACTTGTACGAACTTTTTGCTTGGCCCAGGGCTTCAGCGGCATAAGCCCTGGAGCTATCGATTTATTGCTCGACTTTCTCAACCATAAAATACACCCCGTGATTCCTGAAAAGGGCTCTGTCGGTGCCTCGGGCGATCTTGCCCCATTAGCGCACATGGCGCTTGCCTTGATTGGAGAAGGCGATGTTGTTTTTCACAATAAAACCATTAATTCTTCTTACGCCATTCACCATATTAACCGCTCTCCTCTCAAACTAGGGGCAAAGGATGGTCTGGCCTTGATCAACGGCACCTCGGTTATGTCCGCCATTGGTGCCTTGTGCACATATGAGGCATCTTTGCTGGCCAAGCTTGCCGATATTATTGCACTTTTAACTCTCGAAGGTGTCAAAGGTAGCGTCACTGCCTTTCATCCGCTTATTACCGGGCTAAAACCACATCCTGGTCAAATAGCCGTAATGCAAAATTTAAATAAAATATTGCCTGACTCGGAAATTATGCGCTCTCATCATGACTGTAATAAGGTCCAAGACCCGTATTCCCTTCGTTGCGTTCCTCAGGTCCACGGAGCTGCCAGACAGGCCTTACAGCATGCCTGGGATGTAGTTTCTATCGAAATCAACTCTGTAACTGACAATCCTTTAATTTTTTGCCAGGACGATTTGATTCTCTCGGGTGGAAATTTTCACGGGCAGTCGATCGCTTTAGTTCTAGATTATTTAGCAATGGGAATTTCTGAACTTGGCTCAATTTCAGAGAGACGCATCGAAAAAATGATGAATCCATCATTTTCTGATCTTCCCGCCTTCCTAACCAAAGATGCCGGTCTCAATAGCGGCCTGATGATCGCCCATGTGACTTCTGCTGCTCTGGCATCAGAAAATAAGGGTTTATGTCATCCAGCATCCATTGATTCGATACCAACCTCCACTGACAAAGAGGATCATGTTTCCATGGGCGTCACTTCCGCCCGCAAGCTCCAGGAAGTTATTTCAAATGTGAAGAACATCTTGGCAATCGAAGCACTGTGCGCCTATCAAGCATTGCAATTTCAACGTCCATTACGAAGTTCGCCGGCCCTGGAAAATGTACTTGAGCTTTTATCAAAGCATATTCCTCCTATTGAAGAGGACAGACCATTTTTCCGAGATATCAACAAAATCGTTGCTCTTTTCGAAGAGCAAGAAATCATCGCGGCAGTTGAAAGTATCACAGGAGTTTTAAACTAATGAGCAGCGAGAAATTTTCTATTCCACTTCCACCCACAGGCGACACTTTAACCTGCAAAGGCTGGCATCAAGAGGCCGCTCTTCGATGTTTACTAAATAACTTGCACCCTGAGGTCGCGGAGGATCGGGAACGACTCATCGTTTATGGAGGCAATGGTCAAGCGGCGCGAAATATTGACTGCCTTCAAAGTATCATTCGTGCTCTAAAGACTCTTGAGAATGATGAAACATTGCTTGTACAATCAGGAAAACCAGTCGGCATTTTAAAATCACATATATCGTCTCCTCGCGTTCTAATCGCTAACTCCAACCTTGTTCCCCATTGGGCCACGTGGGATCACTTTAATCATCTCAAAGATGAGGGCAAAATAATGTACGGGCAAATGACCGCAGGCTCTTGGATCTACATCGGAAGTCAGGGCATCTTGCAAGGTACTTACGAGACTTTTATGGCCGCAGCCGTTAAGCATTTTGGTCCTGGGAGTACTCTAGCGGGAAAAGTTGTGCTATCCGCTGGAATTGGTGGCATGGGAGGGGCCCAACCACTTGCGGTGAAAATGGCCGGCGGTGTTTTTCTAGGCTGTGATGTCGATGTCACCCGGATAAGAAAGCGCTTGCAATCTTCATACCTTGACTACCTTGCCTCTTCCTATGATGAGGCAATCTCCATCGCACAAGAAAAATCTTCACAGCGAATCCCTTTCTCCGTTGCAGTGGAAGGCAATGCCGCTGAATTCTTTGAATATGTTTTGCAAAAAAATATTGCGCCGTCTTTAGTAACTGATCAAACATCGGCGCATGATCCTCTTAATGGATATGTTCCTCGCAATATGGAATTAAACGCAGCCTTGTTATTGCGTGCCAGTGATCCAAAAAAATACACTACTCTCTCTTATCAAACAATGCGTGATCATGTCGCAAGCATGATCGCTTTTCAAAAAATTGGCTCTCACGTATTTGACTATGGAAATAATTTAAGGCAGGGCGCTTTAATCGGCGGTCTACCAAATGCATTTTCTTTTCCTGGATTTGTTCCAGCTTACATCCGTCCGCTTTTTTGTCAGGGATATGGTCCCTTTCGCTGGGTTGCTCTTTCCGGCGATCCTGAAGACATTTATAAAACAGACAGGGCGATTCTAGAACTTTTCCCTAATGATAAAAAACTTCAGACATGGTTAAGCAAGGCCCAAGCGATGATCAAATTTCAGGGTCTTCCTGCTCGAATCTGTTGGTTAAAATATGGCGAGCGTGCAAAAGCGGGCTTACTCTTCAATAAAATGGTGCGCGATAAAGTGCTAAAGGCTCCAATCGTCATTGGCCGCGATCATCTTGATTGCGGGTCAGTTGCCTCTCCCAACCGCGAAACGGAAGGAATGCGTGATGGAACTGATGCTGTTTCAGATTGGGCCATTCTCAACTTGATGATTAATACCGCTAACGGTGCATCTTGGACTAGTTTTCACCATGGCGGAGGTGTCGGGATCGGTTATTCTCAGCACGCCGGCATGGTTATCGTCGCCGATGGCACAACCGCGATGGATGAAAGGCTTTCGCGAGTTCTGAACTCTGATCCTGCCATGGGGGTCTTGCGACATCATGATGCTGGCTATGACGAAGCCATCCAATTTGCCAAAAAGTCTGACATAAAAATTCCTACTTAATTTTGGTTATTTTATATGGCGATTAACCTTTGGAAAAACTTTAAACAAATTGTGACTCTTCAAGGTGTTGTTGCAAAGGATGGCCGAAAGCTAAATGCTTCTGATCTCTCTATTATTCCTGACGGTGCCGTTATCTTTTCAGATGAGAAAATCTTGTGGGTTGGATCTTCAGCTAATGTTCCAAGTGCCTTTGAGATTACCTCCACTCAAACTTTTTCCGAGCACGTACTTCTACCTGAAATTATTGATTCCCACACACATCTCGTATTTGGTGGCGATCGTTCCCATGAGTACGCGCAAAGACTCAACGGCGTAGATTATCAGGAAATCGCCAAGCAAGGTGGCGGCATCAATCACACAGTAAGCGAAACTAATCAACTATCCAATGAAGATCTGTTTGACCTTGCGGACAGACGTGTTCAAAAAATGTCTGAATATGGCATCGGTACACTCGAAATTAAGACCGGTTATTCGCTCAATATCGAGGGAGAAATTCGACTTTGCAAAATCATTCAACAGCTAAAAAATAAATATTCGCCGCGCCTTAGAATTTTTTGTACCTTAATGGCCGCTCATGCCATCCCTCATCAGTACAGCGATTCCTCCTCTTATATTGACAAGGTTGCCTTGCCAGTTCTCGAGTTGATGGCCCATGCCTCTTTGATTGATTTTGTCGATATTTTCCATGAGCGCGGCTATTTTAACGATCACGATTTAAAAAAGATTGCGGCAATGTCTTCAGCATTGGGAATACCTCTTAAGATGCATGCCGACGAGTTCAACGATAATTGTGGTGCCTTTTTAGCGGCCCAATTACACGCTATCAGCGCCGATCATTTATTAAAAATATCCAGCGCTGGCATGCAGTCCCTCGCCCAATCAAAAACAGTAGCAACCCTGCTTCCAGGCACAGGGCTTTTTCTAGGCAAAGGTCTGGCGAACGCACGTGCCCTGTTAGACGCCGGTGCAAAGGTAGCTCTTGCTTCAGATTTTAATCCTGGTAGCTGTCATTATGACAATTTAGTAATGCTTGCCAGTATGGCTGCACCCTCGTACAAAATGAATTTAGCTGAATTGTGGGCAGGTATAACTTACAACGCCGCCGCTGCCCTTGGCTTGAGTACGAGTGGCGCAATTACGGTCGGTTTTTTGCCTAGGTTTTCTATGTTTAAAATAAATAGTTTTGAGCATATTACCTACGAATGGGGTAAAAACTATTTTGTGCAAGATGTACGATATTAAAAAGACTTAAGAGCAACACGAATTGATTCAGTGAATTCCTTGGCGGTAAAATCTTTTTGCCCTTGGATCACATCGATAACTTTTCCATCTTTGAAAACTAAAGTTTGAGGAATATTTGCAATAAAAAATCGATTAGCCAATGCCGAATTTTGATCGGGAATTAGGGGAAATTTTAATAAATATTTCGAGGCGATTTTTTCAATATTTTTAACTTGATCTTCAGAATCTTCATTTATACCAAAGATCATCACTTCACTGCTTTTAAATTGTCCTTTCAACTGCTCCAGTCCAGGCATCTCTTCCAAACAAGGAGTGCACCATGCGGCCCAAAAATTTATTATAACAATTTTGGAAGACAATTTTGCCATCTCGTAACTAACCCCATTTTGATCAGTGAGTGTAAGACCTTTGAAGACATGCTCAAGTTGAGCAACGCGGCTACTTTCAAGCGTCGTTGGTCCGGCCACCAACTTAAAATTATTAAAAACAATTTGGCCGACCAAAATACCCGAGAATGTCAGGATAAAAATTAAAACAGGTAGTATTTTCGCTCTATTAATTAGCTTCATACACTCTAAAATTATATGAAAGTGGTTAAATTGCAAGGTAGTCATAACATGAGCGCTTTAAATAAGAAACTCGACTTATCACATCAGCTACACAACGCGTCAGGGCAGACCTTTATTGAATTTATGTTCTTATTTCTTGTGGTGCTTTTTCTGTCCTATGGAATGATCAAGGGTCTTGATAAGGGCATTGGTGGGCAATGGGAAAAATTAATAAAAAAAATAGCCGCTCCTACTTCAGATCCCATAAAACTTCGTTAAAATTAACCAAATCTACTACTCAGGAAAGAGACATGAAATATTATTTGGCCATAGATCAAGGGACGACCGGAACAACGGCAATTCTTGTGGATGCAAGCACATTCAACTTTATTAGTATGATAACTCTAGACCATCCTCAAATTTATCCATCCCCGGGACAGGTAGAGCATAATCTCAATGATATATGGAAGAATGTTGGTGCCTCAATCACGCAGCTCTTGGAAAAAACAAAATCCGATTCAAAGGATATTGTTGGAATCGGTATTACCAATCAACGCGAAACCACTTGCGCCTTTGATCGTGACGGAAAACCGTTGGCCAATGCGATTGTTTGGCAAGACCGCAGAACCACAAATTTCTGCGCCCAAATCAAGACCAGTGGCGACTTAGAGTTTTTCAGAACAAAAACAGGCCTACCTGTCGACCCCTATTTTTCTGCGACAAAAATTCATTGGCTTCTCAATAATAATGAGCAGATCAAGGCCGCAAACCAACAGGATAAAGTCCTTTTTGGAACTATTGATACTTTTCTCACTTTCAGGCTTACGGGAGGGAAGAGTCATGTCACCGAACCTAGTAATGCTTCCCGCACGATGCTCATGAATTTAAAAACACTTCAATGGGATGATGAGCTTCTGAAGTATTTTGGCATTAAAAAATCTTCCCTAGCTTCAATCAAAGAAACTTTCGGCAGTTTCGGTGTCACGTACGGATTAGATTTTTTGCCTGATAATATTCCCATTTCTTGTCTCTTTGGGGATCAACAATCGGCCTTATTTGGGCAAGCCTGCTTGAACCCTGGCACCATAAAATGTACTTACGGAACCGGGGCTTTCCTATTACTAAACACCGGCAACAAAATCGTTTCTTCAAAAAGTGGACTGCTTACGACTGTCGCATACACATATAAGGGGCAAGCCCAATTTGCTCTAGAGGGTAGTTGTTACATTGCCGGTGCAGCTGTGCAGTGGCTACGCGACAATCTTAAAATTATTAAATCAAGTAGTGAAATTGAAGCACTTGCCAAACAAGTTCACAACTTGACTGATATGGAGTTTATTTACTTTCTCCCTTTTTTCACAGGAATCGGGTCCCCTCACTGGGTCAGTGACGCCAAGGCCGCGATCGTTGGTCTTACACGAGACTCCGGAAATCCTCATATTGCTCGAGCGTGTCTTGAGGGAATTTGTTTTTCCATTAATGACTTGGTCCAGACGATGCGCCATGATTCTGAGCTTGCAATCACGACTTTAAAGGTCGATGGCGGTGCCGTTGTCAACGATTTATTAATGTCGATGCAAGCAACCATTTCTAAGGCCAAGATCGTGCGCCCGAAAGTCATTGAAACGACCGCGTACGGTGCGGCCCTCGGTGCTGCAGTAGGGCTTAGTAGACTAAAAATCGAGGAAATACCGCGTCTATGGCAGGAGGCGAAGGTTTTCGACATTAATAGCGAGTGGCGTGATTATTTTGATGTCAAATACCGCGGTTGGACCAATGTGATTAAGAAAATATATCTCTGATTTCAACCGCATTTGTTATGCCGATAATCTCAAGTTCAGAATGGCCTTTTAATTTCTGCGCGGCTTGGGTTGAGCAGATTAACTTTTTATAATTCATAAGAGCGATTTCTTTGACTCTCAATTCTGTGAATTGAACACTCCTAACCTCTCCAGTTAGCCCAACCTCTCCTAGAAAAACACTACGATTTATGATCGGTTTTGATAGAAACGAACTTACAATTGACGCAATAATTGATAAATCACTATCTCTCCCGCTTAACTTAAGACCGCCTACAATGTTCACATAAATATCATTGTAACTAACTGGCATCTTGAAGTATTTTTCAATAATCGCAATCAATAGGTTTAGCCTACCGAGATCTAGACCCTGTGTTATTCGACGGCCATTTCCAAATTTATTTTCAACCACAAGCGCTTGAGTTTCAACTACGAGAGGTCTTGTTCCCTCTAATAAACATGTCAACGATCTGCCATGCCCAGCTTCGATACTTTCGGCTAAAAATATCTTGCTGGGATTTGGAACCTCTTCCAATCCATCTTCCGCCATTTGAAAAATACCGACCTCATTCGTATTTCCAAAACGGTTTTTTATACATCGCAAGAAGCGGTAGTTATTGAGTGAATCTCCCTCGAAGTAGATTACGCAGTCTACCATGTGTTCGAGCATTTTTGGTCCTGCGATATTTCCCTCTTTGGTAACATGTCCGACAACAAAGGTCGTAATGCCATTTTGCTTGGAAATTGTCATCAACTGATAAGTCACTTCCCGAATTTGGGTTACGGTGCCCGGGGGCGAATCAATCTCTTCGGAATAAATAGTTTGGATCGAATCTATGATTAAAAACTTTGGCCTCAATTTAACCAGTGCCGTTTTTATTTTTTCAATCGAACAGTCATTGAGAAAATGTATATTTTTTGCGTTAATTTTGAGTCTTTGGGCCCTCTGATTTACCTGATGTCCTGATTCTTCGCCACTCACATAAAGAAGCTTCTCATCCGATACACTCGCCACTTTTCCCGCGGCCATCAAAAGCAATGTAGATTTTCCAATTCCCGGCTCTCCCCCAATCAACACAAAGCTCGATTTTGTAATGCCACCTCCAAGAACACGGTCAAATTCTAAAATTCCTGTTTTAATTTTTAGTGATTCGCCAATCTCCTCCGAAAAGCCCGCAAGTTCACGTACCTCTGATTTGAAATCTTCAATTTTAAGTTTTCTGGCGGCAATTTTGCCGAAAGACTCAGTCTCTTCTGAAAATGAGTTCCACTGACCACATTCGGGACAGCGCCCCATCCACTTCGGTGTCTGATAAGTGCAACTCGTGCAAACAAAATTAACGTTTTTCTTACTCATTTGTTTTTTCCTATCATCTCGTAAAAATCTTGTTCCGATATAATGGCTACATTATATTTTTTAGCTTTTTCGAATTTTGAAGAGCCCGACTCATCCTCGTTTGATATAAGATAGTTGGTATTTTTCGAAACCGAGCTACTGACAACGCCACCATTTTTTCTAATCAAGTCTTCAAACTCATTTCTTTTTATAGACAATTCTCCAGTCAAGGCAAATACTTTCCCGCCTAATACGTTTTTAATTTCATTTTTTTCAATAATGAAACCCAGGTTGATTAATTTATCAATAATTGGTTTTTTTTCTCGAAAAGACTTTAAGAACTCATTCGCGCTCTTCTCCGCCAAACCCTCCACTTTTAATAAGTCATCAAGTTTTGCTGCTTCTATCTTTTCTATTGAGTCTAAGCCCGCATGAACGATTTTTTCGCTTTTATTTATCCCGATGCCTGTAATTCCAAGGCTTCCCAAAAGTTTTGTGAGTGTTGTATTTTTGGTGACCTGTATATTTGAATATAGTTTCTCGGCAAGTTTCTCTTTGGTCTTTTCCAAAGAGAGTAAATCTTCTTTTGTCAGGCGATAGAGGTCAGGGATTTCATTAACCAACCCCTTCCTGATCATTTCGAGTAATCTTTTTTCCGAGATATCATATATTCCCATCTTGCTAATGAAATCTAAAATCCCTTGCTTAATTCTTTCAGGGCATTTTTTGTTCTTGCAGATCAATCTTATGCGTTCAACAACAAGTTCTCCCTCACATGACGGGCACCTCTCAGGTATTTCTATGTCCCCGCTCGAAGAAATTTCGACAGAAAGAAATTTTGGAATAACTTCGCCGGACCTTATTATCTCAATTGTATCACCTGGCTTTATTACAAATTGCTTCACAATTCCATAATTATGCAAGGTCACATTTGTTACTGTTGCACCTGATAGCTCCACCGGCTCAACTTCGGCAACAGGTGTCAGAATTCCATTTTTTGATGAATGCCAATTAATCTTTTTTATTTTCGTTTTTTTTGACTGGCCAATAAATTTAAATGCAATTTTGTATTTTGGATGATGAGCTGTTTGACCGAGATCATGATGGAGCTTGAGATTATCGAGTCCCACCACCATTCCATCTATTAACATATCTCCGTTTTCCATCATGCTCTTAATTTCATCAATTTCATCTTTCAGTTCGGCATTATTTTTTACCACTCTATAATAGGGAATTTTAAAACCTTCTTTTTTAAGGAGTTTGAACTTTTCATGCTCATGCTTTAGGCTGGCTTTTTCCTCAATAAAATCAAAGGCAATAAAATCCAAGTATCTACATAACTCGATGTGATCTTTTCTTGAAATTAACCCCGCCACAATATTTCGTTGTGAAGAGGGTGGCGCTAACTCTACCTTTTTCATTTCCTCCGCAAGCTGTAAAAATGTCTCCATTTCGCAAAAAAGTTCTCCCCTCACCTCTCCATTTATTTCAAGCTTTTTAGGGATTGCATCTATCCATGCCGTCTTTTCTGTTATGTCCTCGCCAAACTCCCCATCCCCTCGAGTTTTGGCAATTTTTAACACTCCATTTTCATACATCAGTGAGCAACTTACCCCATCAATTTTTGGAGTGATGACAACTTCTCGATCTTGAATCCATTCACCAAGCTCATCTAGATTGTAAGTCTTATCTAGACTAAGCATTCTCTGATTGTGTTTAATCTTTCTACTGGAAAAGCTCGCAGTCCCAACAATGTTCAAAGCATAATTTTTTGGATCAAGTCTTTTTAACTCGTCTTCAAGGGCATCGTAATCACTATCAGAGATTTCTGGTCTGCCTTGATAATAAAGGGCCTTGTGGCGCTTTATTAGCCTTTCTAGTTCCTCAATTCGTGTCATGGAATCCTCAAAAAGAAAAAGTCGTTCCAAACTTTACGGACGTTCTTTTGTTGCTGACTTCCCTGTTGCGCGAAAATTTAGCGCTGGTGCTTTGAATATTCAACTCACCGTCCAGCGTCATAGCAGGGGCATAATTGTACTTTCCAAAAAAACTTAAATCATAACCGGTTGTACTTTCCGCTTCGCCATAAATATTTATATCTTCAGCATATTTTGGCATAACTAAAATATCCAATCCAATTCCGGCCCTAAACAAGTTTTTTATGGGGATAGTTCCCCGCACAGTGAACATCAGGCCCTTGAAGGAGAATTGAGTTAATCCATCAGCAGTACTATTATCAAAGGAGTAAGAATATTTCCCGTAGCCTAAACCGACATCAAGTTGAGGGCCATAAAAGAAGCCCAACGGTAAATATTTATATCCCACTTTTAATTTCAGGGTGGAAGGGCCGACGGTATACGAGCTATTTTGGAAATTTCCCTCTTTTTTACTCAGGGACGCAAATGCTTTGTCTATATAAAGCGAGGACCAATAAATTCGCGTTATCCAGGTTTCAACACCTACACCTACCCCCCCTCCAACTCCACTAAGACTTCTAGATGTACCCGTGGCATCTGCAAGGGTGGTAGAAACATGATTGAATGCTAGGCCAACGCTAGCTTCGCCAAGTTTGCCGAATTTATTACTCTCATCAATTTTTGAGATGACAGTCTCTTTTGTCACATTATTGATTTTTACAATCCAATCATTAATGCTGATACCGCTCTGCTTTTTGATTTCATTTATTTTTCCCTGCGACTGTGAATTATTCGCATGAAAAATAGTTCCCCTCCCAATGACTTCCGTTTCCCAATCGACGATCTCTTTTAAAAGGGGATGGGCCCGTTTTCTAACTGGCTTAACAATTTTGAATTCTGTCCCTTCACTAAGGCCACTGTCAGTGCCGGCATCTATTGCCACCTGCATCCCGAGGATGGATGTGACTAGTCCATCGTAAGGAATCAACTTTTGATATTCAGTCAGCCAGTTGAAAATTGTTTGAGAAATGAGTTCAACATCGAGTTCTTTTATAGTCGTACTTTCATTAAAGTAGATGTCCGCGCCATTCTGCCCAATGATGGTTAGCTGTATCACATTTCCGCTTTGTCCTGGCCTTATCTGAATTTTAATTAATGATCCGGCATTGGTTTTTTCTGCCACAACTGCGATAATTTCTGGGTTTTGAAGGTGAGCGGAGAGATTTTTTCGATAATTGTTGAGGATATTTATAATTTCAGAATTTGATCGATAATAGCACCAACTACTCTCGCGTAAATGCTTTTCGACATTTTCAAAGACCTTAAACCCTATAGAATTATCTAATTCATCGGTTATGGGCAGAAGAACGCATTTTCGCATGGTGAGTGTCTCTGCGGCAAAACCGGAAATTCCCACCAAAGATAAAGCCGTGCAAATTAGTGCTGTAATTATTTTTTTCATAGTCTCAATTGGGTAAAATTATCACCATTTATTTGTTATGATTATATCTTAATTATTTCTTTCTGTTTTCAAAAGACATAAAAAATGCAAAGCGTTAACTTACTTCCTTTCAAAAATAAAAAAGTTGCCTTGGTACTCTCAGGTGGTGTCGTCAAGGCCGCTGCCTGGCATTTGGGTGTCTCTCTTGCACTTGAGGAACTTGGCTTCGCCTTCAAGCATAATAACTCTGATCCGAAGGCAGATTTCGAAATTGGAACCTATGTAGGCAGTAGTGCTGGTGCCCTTGTTTCCTTATTTTTTGCGTGTGGCATTCGACCAATTGATGTCATTCAGGCCTCTGTTGACCCTAGGAATGCGCGCATTCGCCCAATTACCTATAAAGATATGTTATGTCTAGGACACCCTCGCAAGAGACCACCTCGTCCTCTAATTTTCGACCCCTTTGAGGATTTTCCGTATTTTGTTCGTAAAGTTTTATCTCCCTTCCTGAGCATTAGCGGGATTTTCAGCACGAAGGGTCTTTATAAATATATTACCGAGAATGTGTTAGTCGCCAGTGATTTTTGCGACTACAAGGCAGACTTATTCGTCGTTGCCACCCAACTCGACCACTCACGAAAAGTTATTTTTAGTAAATATAATTACCCAAGTCCCCTTCATGACAGCACCGCTCATTATTATACTGGGATACCTGTTGCAGATTCTGTCTGTGCTAGTATGTCCGTTCCTCCATTTTATGTTCCGTATCCTATTGTTAATAACCATACCTCTCAGGTTGATTATTATATCGACGGAGAAATCCGCGAGACTCTTTCAACCCATGTGTCAATCGATAACGGATGTGAATTTATTATTTCAAGTTGGACCCACACTCCTTACCATTATCAAGATGAGATCGGCTCACTCGTCAATTACGGATTACCCGCAATTTGCGTTCAATCAATTTACCTTCTTATCCAAAAAAAAATCGTGGAGTCACGTGCCAGACGTGCCACAGCTAAGGATATCCTTGATACGGTGTACGACTTTATGCATGGAAACCAGTTTTCAAAAAGCGATACAAATAAACTTTTGTCCATTCTAGAGCGGAAGCTGAACTATAGCCCTAAGGTCAAACTGATCGATATTTATCCTACGAATGAGAACTTTAAACTTTTCTTCACAAACTCATTTTCTTTGAATGCTGAGAAGATGAGCTATATTGTTAAGATGGGATATAAGCGGACTTTAGAAGTTTTTAAAGAATTTGAATGCTAGTGTTTTATTTACTGTTATTTTTTCTTTGCCCTAATCTAGCAAGTTTCGCGCAGTTTACCCCCATTGAGGAGACGGCTGACTCTAGCTCCGCCTCGGGAAAGTTTTGGTTTTATTCCCAAGATCAAGAAAATCTAGTTTATGCTCCATTCAAATATAAGAATGATTTTTTTTATGAGATTTCATTTTGGTTTGATCTTTACGCAACTTACAAATCCAGCACAATAATCATTCACGATTCTGATGATCTGCGCATTATTTATGATGTTTTTAATGCCGATGCCTTATACAAAAATGACCTGAACCGTTTCACCAAGGATGCACTTTCGCAGGATCTTCTCGATATGCGACTCAAGCAAATGCGTGATGAGTTTTCAACTCTCGCAAGAGGAAAATATAATGGCCCGGTTGCACACAAAATCCTAAATACCCTTAAGGCACACCAAGTAAAAATCCCAAGCAATCGCATAAAAGCAAAGAAGTTTTTTACTTTACTGGGCGAAAATATGCGCTACCAGGTAGGTCAACGCGATAGTGTCCTTAGCGCGATCAGCAAACTTGGTCCATACCTGTCTACCATTGATCACCTACTTAATCTTTTTAAACTACCCGTGGATCTTCGAACGATTTCAATTTTAGAATCAAGTTTTTATTCTGAGGCAACATCTAGAGTCGGCGCTGCCGGTGTTTGGCAAATCATCGACAGCATGGGAGAGAAATTTTTACTCATCAATAAACAGGAAGACCAAAGGAGAAATCCTATTATCTCTTCCATGGCTGCATTCCGAATTCTAAGCGAGAATTATAAAATTACAAAAAGCTGGGATTTTACACTTCTTGCGTACAATTCCGGCATTTCACATATTTTGAATTTTAAAAAATCATCGCCACTAAATATTAAAAAATATCTCACTACATACACTCACGATAACTTTGGCTTTGCTTCTCGCAACTACTTATTTGAATTCTATTCCCTTAACTATGCTCTGGCATACAAGAAGTATCTCTTCCCAGAGGTTCTGGCCCTTGCCAGTGCAATTGATGGCGATTTTTCGATTTATGTTTCTATCTGCTCATTCGACCTCGCAAAAGACAAGCCATTTTCATTTTTGGCAACTTACAACACTCAATTTTCCACAAGCATAGTCCCAAGGGGAAGTCCGGTAATTTCTAAATCTGCACTGCCCGCGAAGCGCTTTTATAAATTGAGCGAAACAGATTTATTAACCACATTCCCTAATAAGTTTATTGATTTGATTCAAACTCAAAGTTGTTCGACTAGATAAACATCTTCAGCGCAAAAGGTTCGAAATATTTTTTTATCTTTCTTGAAATTTTCCACCGACACATCAACAACACCGTTGAAGCTGCCAACAAAGAATATCTTTTCAGTCAGTTCGCTTAATTCATTGGTTATTTTTCCATCTGAGTCCAAGTAAAATTGCTCTATCCCTTCTTGCGAGAGTTCTGAATATCCTTTCGCTTTTAATTCTTTACAAGGTTCTTTCAAATTCATTTGAATCACGCATGCTCTTTTTAATGAAGTAACGCCAGTTTCATCAAGTATCATCTTGTAAAGTGAGGGTGATGGAATTTCGATAATCTTGGAATCTTCCAGGCCAACCATTAGAGTGTCATCCAAATATGACACCTCCAGATATCGTCTTGTCCCTAGCGGGTAGGTTACATTTCGAATTTCATACATGGAGTTTGAAAGCTTAATCGCATGCTCTCTCGGATGATTAAAGGCCCATATCTTTTCCTCGGGTAAATCAACTTCGAGAGGAATTGTAGCGAGAAGATCTTTTTTAAAAATGTTAACCTGATATTTTTCCAGGCGTTCTAGCTCGATATTTTCAAAAGAAACTTCATCTAGAAAGATATGTGCAACAAGTTCTGTTTCTCCGAATTGACCATATATGGAAACCAAAACATTGCCCGCAGACACATTTGTAAACACCACATACTCTGCATTTTCAAAATCTTCAACAACATTGAATTTGTCATCTAAATACTTTTGATCTTCATAGGGTCGGTCAATCCCAACTCTGGCGACCTTTGAAGAAAGTTTTAAAATTAGGTGACCAACATCTCGTTTTTGTCGCTGGTTCTCTTCCACCTCTGCACCAGAAAATTTTGCGATTTTTTCCCTAGATAACGAAACAACATGAAAATAATTGGCTTCATTATTCGCATCGTTGACATTAACAGGCAGGCAGTCGCCCCCCACAAGTGATCCCAGAATCCTTTCACCAACAACTCTTTCTAGGCGTCCTTTCACTGCAGGAATGACTTCATTTTCATCATAGGATGGGATGAAATCAAACTCCTTAAGATGTTCGACATCTGTGCAAGTTGCGCCTACACAGTGGGAGGATTTTGTACTTCCCTCCTGATGCTCTGACAGACAAATAAATTCAAGGGCCGAAAATATTTCAGATCTTTGGATTGTCCTTGGCTCTCTTTTTGGTGCGGACTGCTTCATCGATATTTTCGATGTCTGCATTTCTCTTCGAATGACAGTATCTACATTTTTTGAAACGACTGCATTTTCATCCTGGACAGCTTCACGTTTTAAATCAATATAGACTGACTCATCGATACTCAAATCAAAAGGTTGCCACTTGACCTGCGCATCAAAAACCTTACTTTGAGAATCAAACTCCTCAAAGTAATTGAACATCTGCCCATTGACCGCAATTGGAAAAATAATAGAAATACATAACTGTAAGAGTGCTAAATTTCGTATAAGCATAAAGCCCTGAATTTAATGATAGGGCCTTACGAATTTTTGGCAAGAGCTAAGCGTTAAAAAAGCTAGTGCTTATTACCCGCCGCGGCAAATTCTTTGGCAATTTGGATTCGCAAATTTGCGCGTTCAACTTTACGCCTGTACTTTAAAAATTCGTCCGGGGTGAGTGTCATGGTATCAAGTTTTTGTTGAGCAAAAACAAGTGCCCGTTCAGCACGCGCTTGATCTATTTCATGTTGCTCTTCTGATACATTTGAAAGAATCGTTATCTTTTTGCCAAGTACTTTACAAATTCCGGTCGTTATAGAGAAATGCCTATCCGGATCATCCTCTGCTCCCATGACCGAAAGCATGCCTGTGTCTAGCTTTGCTATTATGTGCGTATGTTCCGGCAGAATGTTAATTTCACCGCGAATTGTTGGTACAAAAAGTGTTTCAGCGGGCATATTCCGACATAAAACTCTATTTGGGGTAAGCACATCTACCAGAAAATAGTTCATAAATGCATTTATCCTTTCAAGGTTTTGGCCTTTTCAAAGACCATATCTAAATTTCCAACTAGGTAAAAGGCCTGTTCGGGAAGATGGTCAACTTCGCCAGCAAGAATCGCCTTAAATGCCTTAATGGTATCTTCAATCTTAACAAATTGGCCTTTGATACCCGTAAATTGTTCAGCCACAAAGAAAGGTTGGCTCAAGAATTTTTGGACCCGACGAGCTCGTGAGACAATTAACTTATCTTGCTCTGAAAGCTCGTCCATACCCAAAATTGCGATAATATCCTGCAACTCCTTATAGCGCTGTAGAATTTGTTGAACCGCACGAGCCGTATTGTAGTGATCTTCTCCCATAATAGTCGGTGTCAAAATTGTAGAGGAAGAACTGAGCGGATCCACAGCAGGATAAATCCCTAATTCAGCAATTTGTCGCGATAACTCTGTCGTTGCATCTAAGTGCGCAAAGGTTGTTGCTGGAGCTGGATCAGTATAGTCGTCAGCCGGAACGTAAACGGCTTGAATGGAAGTAATCGATCCATCTTTCGTGGAAGTAATACGTTCCTGCAAATTCCCCATTTCCGTTCCAAGCGTTGGCTGATATCCAACCGCTGACGGAATACGCCCGAGAAGTGCTGACACTTCTGAGCCCGCTTGAGTAAATCGAAAAATATTATCAATAAACAAAAGGACGTCTTGTTTTTCTTCATCTCTAAAATATTCAGCGACGGCAAGTGCACTAATCCCAACTCGTGCACGGGCACCTGGTGGTTCATTCATCTGACCGTACACCAAGCAGGTTTTATCAATAACGCCTGATTCTTTCATCTCGTGATAGAGGTCATTCCCCTCTCGAGTTCTCTCTCCAACGCCACCAAATACCGAGAATCCACCATGCTGAGTTGCTATGTTATTAATAAGCTCCATGATGAGAACTGTCTTCCCAACACCAGCACCACCAAACAAGCCAATTTTGCCACCTTTCAAATAAGGAGCAAGCAAATCAACAACTTTAATACCAGTGAAAAGAGGCTCAAGTTTCGTTGTTAAGTTTTCAAAAACCGGTGCGGGTCTATGGATATCATAAAATTTCTTCGCGTTTACCGGACCGGCCTCATCGACTGGATCACCGATAACATTCAATATTCGCCCTAAACATTCACGGCCGACGGGCATCTGAATGGGTTTTCCCGTGTCGCGAACTTGTAGACCGCGTGAAAGCCCTTCGGAAGTATCCATAGCAACACAGCGAACCATATTGTCACCCATGTGCAAGGCAACTTCTAAAACGAGGTTCCATTCTTTATTACTAATGGTTTTATTTGTTAATCGAAGGGCGTTATTAATGGCAGGAAGTTTGCCATCAGCAAATTCAACGTCTACAACCGGCCCCATTACCTGTCTAACGACGCCAAAGTTCTCAGAAACCATTTTACACTCCTTACGCGTTTAGCGACTCTGCACCAGATACAACCTCAATCAGTGCTGTGGTGATATCTTCTTGTCTAAGTTTGTTCATTTCTATAGTTAAGCTGCGAATAGCCGTTTTACAATTCTTCGAAGCACTATCCATGGCAGCCATTCTTGACCCATGCTCAGCTGCGAGAGCATCCAGAATACATGTATAAACTGTAGACCTGTAGGATTCTGGAATCAGTACATCTAATATTTCATTCGGTGACGGATCATATTTAAAATCAAAAGGAATTTCGCCTTTCAACTTCTCTTGAAATGCCTTGTCCAAGGATATTGGTAAAACCTTTTTAACTGTAGGGATAAAATTCATTGCAGATTTGAAAACATTGTATGCAACGAACACTTTCCCAAATTCACCAGCAGAAAAAAGGGTCGAAAGTTCGTCTGCAACAGCTTTTGCTTCAAGATAAGTAGGCTCGGTCTTACCAAATTTATATATTTTGCCTTCCAGAACATCCTTTCGAACTAACTCCCGAACCTTTTTGCCAATAAAATAAACCTTTAAATCAACGTCTTTCGATTCTGCAATAAAGGCCCGCACTTTTTTAGAAAGTTGAGAGTTGTAACTTCCGCAAAGACCCTTATCAGACGAAATTACAAGCAGAACAGCACGCTTACTTTCATTCTCATTGAGGAGTTTATTTTGGTAGTTTTGAACTAGCGCTGAAACTGTTCTAATTGTGCTGTCCAATTCTTCAGCGTAAGGTCGCGTTGAAACAATTGCTTGCTGGGCCTTCGACAACTTTGCAGCAGAAACTAGCTTCATCGCAGTTGTTATCTTGAGCGTGCCCTTCGTTGTCCTAATTTTTTTCTTAAGGTCTTTTACGCTAGCCATTACATACCTGTTTATTGATAGGTTTGAGTTGTAAAAAATTCTTTAATGATGCCAATTAACTTAGTTTCATTTTGGGCATCAATCACGCCTAACTTGTTAAGATCAGAATAAAGTTGTTGATAGCGCGATTTGATGTGATCAATAAGATCTTTCTCGGCGACGCGAATTTTTGGTACTGGAATAAGATCCATATACCCTTTTGTCGCCGCAAAAATACCTAGCACCTGATCGATAACTTCTATTGGCCGATACTGGTCTTGCTTAAGTAATTCAACGAGACGTGCGCCTCGGGCAAGCTGTCGCTGTGTCGCTTCATCCAAATCAGAGCCAAAGGCGGCAAAGGCAGCCAATTCTCTGTACTGCGCGAGATCAAGCCTGAGTGTTCCAGCAACTTTCTTCATCGCTTTAATTTGTGCATTACCACCAACTCGCGAAACTGAGATACCGACGTTAACTGCAGGTCGAATACCGCTGTTAAAAAGATCGGCTTCCAGGAAGATCTGCCCATCGGTGATAGAAATAACGTTGGTTGGAATATAAGCCGAGACGTCGCCTTCTTGGGTTTCAATAATCGGCAATGCAGTTAGTGATCCAGCCCCCATCTTATCTGAAAGCTTCGAAGCCCGTTCCAAAAGGCGCGAGTGCAGATAAAAAACGTCGCCTGGGAACGCCTCGCGACCTGGAGGTCTTCTAAGAAGCAAAGACATCTGTCTATAGGCCTGTGCTTGCTTGGTTAAATCGTCGTAAATAACAAGCGCGTGTCGACCACTGTCTCGATAATATTCGCCAATTGTGCAACCGGTGTAAGGGGCGAGGAACTGGAGTGGCGCAGAATTTGAAGCTGTAGCGGAAACGATAACGGTGTAATCCATTGCACCAGCGTCTCTCAAGCGCTGATGTATCAAGCGCACAGTAGATTGTTTTTGGCCGATCGCTACATAAATGCAAACAACATCCTTACCTTTTTGGTTAATAATTGTGTCAATTGCAACAGCTGTCTTACCTGTCTTGCGGTCCCCAATAATTAATTCGCGCTGCCCACGGCCAATTGGGATCATGGAATCGATAGCCTTAATGCCAGTTTGCAAAGGCTGATGAACAGATTTTCGTGCAATAATACCCGGAGCCTTAAGTTCTACCTGTCTAAATTGTTGTGACTTTAGCTCACCTTGACCATCTATTGGTTCGCCAATTGCATTAAGTACTCTTCCTAAAAGAGCGTCACCTACAGGCACCTCAACGATTTTCTCAGTGCGCTTAACGGAAGAACCTTCCTTAATATTAGGATCATCACCCAAGATTGCTACACCAACATTGTTAGTTTCTAAGTTAAGCACCATTCCTTTTGTGCCCGTCTCAAATTCCACTAGCTCACCCGCCATCGCATTTTTTAATCCGAAAACGCGGGCAACGCCGTCACCAACAGTGAGTACAGTGCCAACCTCATCAACCTTTAATCGAGACTCAAAATTAGCTATTCGCTCTCTGATGATACTTGTAATTTCTTCTGGGTGAAGTGACATTCATAACCTCATCTTGCAAATTATTTTTTATTAAACGATTGCTTTAAACTCTCAAGTTGGGAATCAATTGTTGCATCTATTTGTAAATCCTGCACGGTGGCCCGGTAGCCCGCCGTGATGCTCACATTTTTTTTATATTCTAGTTCAGGTGCTAAACCCAAACGTTTTGCGAGAATAGACTTTATTTGATTTTTCATTTCAGAATTAATTGACTCTTCGACGCCTTCTATCGTGCCCTTGAGGAATCCGAGTGAATCATCCTCGAGAACGGAAACAGTTTTGTAAATGAGAGGCAATAAACCAATACGGCCTTCCTGCAATAAAAAAGCTAAGAAATTCTTTGTTTCTTGCTTAAAAGGAACTTTGGCGTAAATACCTTCAAGCACAGCAATCTTTTCCCCATTAGTGAAAAGATCAAGAAACAATACGTTTTCCAAAGCATCTGACTTATTGATCAGCTCAGTTAAAATGGTCAACTCAGCCGTGACTGAAATTTTATGCTCTTGGCACAATTCGAAGATGGCTTTTGCGTAGGCCTTCGCAATTTTTTGTGTTTTCATAAATTATTTAGCCTTCTTGAGCAAACTTGCTGCCAAATTGCTCTTAAGCTCTGCACTTTGAGAAATTTTATGTTTTGTCTTTGCGATGACGCTTGCGAGAAGCTCTGCTCCGATACTATGAACAATCTGCTGTTGCTCATGTTCGATTTTATCTTTTGCTTCGCGATTGAGGCGTTCAAGAAGTTTTGTACTTTCTTCTTGGGTATCATGCTCAAACTTTAAAATATCTATCTTGGCATCATCAAAAACTTTTTTGCTCTGTTCCTCGATAGAATTTAGTTTAGCTTCGTACATATCGAGTTTCATTTCAGCATCTTTGTGTTTTTCAGCGGCATGATTAAACAAAGACAGAATATTCGCTTTTTTGTCCTGAAAGATTTTTCTGATAGGGCCTTTCAGTTTATAGAAGAGAAATAAAAAAAGTAAAATGACATTCACCGCAGGCCATATTAGGTCCATTGCGGAAGGTGCATGATGAGCTGTTTCGCTGGCAAAAGCAAAATTCCCAGCTAAAATAATATTTGTTATAAAATAAAGTTTCAGCTTTCTTGTAATCAAACTAATTTCTCCAACAAATCATCAGTCAATTGCTCGGAAGATTTCAGAACAGTAGATTTCTTCCCCAAGGCATCTTGATTGAAAATCTCTACATCTTTTTCAATTTTCGCTTGAAGTCTTTCTTCTTCTTGCTTCAGGACCTGTCGCTGCGTTTCAAGAATTGATTCTTTTTTGCTTTTCATAAAATCGAATGCACCCTGGTGAACCTTCGATATTTCTGCCTTATACTTCTCAGCTAATTTATTTGCTTCCATAAGTTTTTCATTGGCATCTTCATCAAGCTTGGTGGTTTTATTTTCACGCGTTTCAATAACAAATCTAAGTTTAGAAAATAGGATTGTGCTTAATAAAATAAAGAGAATGAAAAAAATAACAAACTGGTGCGGAAGTGTGTAGTCGGCACCCAATTGCTTGAAAATAGCAAATATTGGATTCATTTATCGCCTTAAGCTTTTAAAAAGACATAGATAATCTGACGGCTTTTTTTAGTCAAGTTGAAAACAGGAATTGATTTTGATTTTTTATATACCAAGCGCGTCATCGAGAGATTTGCCTAGGTGTCGTCGCGCATTTTTGTTGTGCCGTGGAAAATCACGCCTTCCTCAACAATCAGTGAAGGCGTTGTAATCGTTCCTTCAAATCTCGCTGGTCGCAAAATTTCGACCCTAGAACTGGCGCGAACATTTCCCCTAACGGTGCCTGAAATCAAAATAACATTTGCATTGATATCTGCGTTTATGACTGCTGATTCAGAGATGATGATTGAGTCATTAGAGTAAATTGTGCCATCTACAATCCCCGCAATCCTGGCGACACCACTAAAAGATAGATTACCTTCAAAACGACAGCCTTCTTCAATGATGGCAATAACACTACTTTGAACTTGCATTACTTCTTGCTCGTAAAAAAGTTATAAATATCATTTAACTCGGCTTCGTTACTAAACACAAGCCCAATGTGTCCTGCGCCACTCTTATTAACCTTTATCTTGATTTGAAGTCCTGATTTTTGCTCAATTGTATTCTTGATTGAATCGTACTTCGCCAAATTTTGTTGAGCAGGCTCGTCTTGATTGGCATCCTTGCTTACCCTTTTCATTTTGGACTGTTCTTCGAGCATTCTGACCGACCATTGCTCTACAATAGCTTTATTGGCCAATCGAACAACCTCTTCTCGATCTTCCACCCCTGCCAGAATTTTTCCATGGCCAAAAGATAGTTGGTCCTTTTGCAAAAACTCGATGACATTCCTGGGCAACTTCAAAATTCTTAGATAATTAGAAATTCCTGAGCGATCTTTCCCCAATCTCTTAGAGACTTCTTCCTGTGTTAATTGAAAATCGTTCATCAGTTGATAATAGGCCAAAGCCTCCTCAACACAATTCAGATCGGCGCGCTGAATGTTCTCCAAAAGCGCTATGATATTTCTCTCCCGATCTGTCGCATTTCTCACGATAGCTGGAACATATTCAATTCCTGCCTTCTTAGCTGCTCGCAAGCGTCGTTCTCCAGCAATTAACTCAAACCCATTTTCAATTTTTCTAACAATAATGGGTTGAATAATGCCATTTTCCTTAATTGATTGTGAGAGTTCCTCAAGTTCTTTTTCCTTGAAAATTTTTCTTGGCTGCCCTGGATTCGCTCTCACTTTCTCTATGGGAATCATAAGTGGGCCAGATTCCATTTTTTCTTTCACCACTACGTCTGGTTTTTGCTCACTATCTAAAAGATTATTGGCATGCATTCCTCTTGGCACTTCTTGAATGAGAGACGCAATTCCTTTTCCAAGGACTAATTTTTTGGCCATTGTTTACTCCTTACGATAAATAATTCGTCTCAGCACTAGATTGAACTGAAGTTCTCTGTCTGATGATTAACTCTTTTGCCAAGCTTAGATAAGCTTCACTGCCTTTTGACTCGATATCATAGAGAATAATTGGCTTGCCGAAACTCGGACATTCCGAAAGCTTTACATTTCTCGGCACTATTGTAGAGAAAACTTTGTCCGCAAAATGAGTCTGAATTTCGTTTGCCACCTGCTTATGAAGATTGGCCCTTGAATCAAACATCGTTAGAAGGATGCCTTCCATCTCAAGATTTGGGTTAATTGAATTGCGTATCAGCCTTACGGTATTTAAGAGTTGTGCAAATCCTTCCATTGCAAAATATTCTGTCTGCATGGGGACGATAAAACTGTCAGCAGCATTGAGTGCATTAACCGTTAAAAGACCAAGAGAGGGAGGACAGTCTATAATGATAAAATCAAATTTATCTCTAATTGTCGCAAGTGCATTTTTTAATTTGCTCTCCCTGGCAAGTTCACTCACTAATTCAATCTCTGCGCCGATGAGATTGTTATCTGCTGGACAAACATTTAGAAAGGGTAGCTCTGTTGGATACACGACTTCTTTAATCGGACATTCGCCAATGAGTGCATGGTAAAGGTTCTTATTTTTATATGTCTCATTAGTTAAGCCTAGCCCAACGCTGGCGTTTCCTTGTGGATCAAGATCTAAAAGAAGTGTTCTCTTTTCTGCAACGGATAGACACGCTGCTAAATTAATCGCGGACGTTGTTTTGCCAACACCGCCTTTTTGGTTAACCATCGCAATAATTTTAGACATTTGGACGACCTTTGCTGAATTTGATCTACTCTAAAATTAATTCAGAAAGTTTGACAAGGTTTTTATTTTTAATTGTTCCACGTGGAACATTATCGTAAAGAAGTGTTGATCTGACGGAGTTATCTGGCAGTTTGTATTCAAATATTTCAGCTAGTCTCCAACTTGGATTCTGAAAAGAAATTTCATCCTTGTATGAAGGGCCTTTATAAAATAGTACAGAAACATTACAAGAGGGAGCAACATGAACAAAGTCTAAAAGATCTTGAATTAATCCAACCGCCTTAAAAGTTATTAGAGCGTCAGAGTCAATGAGAATTTTTTCAAGTCTACTATTTACTAAGCGCACATTAGAAAGTTGAAGAGAGTCACGAATTAACCTGCATGCATTAACCTTTTTCCCAATAGACTCTATACCTATAACACGCTTACCAATTAACTCAATTGCGAGGGGAAAAAGAGGAAAACCACCACCAAATCCAACATCAATTATAGTGTCTCGAGATTCAAGAATCGAGGCAATGGCAGCTGATTGTCTTATCGGTAGAATAGAATCTAAAATCTGTTTGTTGAAAATATCTTCACGGCCTAATATTCTAGTTAAGTTCAAACCCTTAAGAGGACCATTTAAAAAGTCGAGGTATTTATCGGTGAAAATATCTAAGTTCAACTTATTAATCCTGCTACGTAGGATAAAGTTGCAGGCCTAATCCCATCAATATTTTGAAGCTGATAAAAATTTTCAGGCATAAATTTACTAATTCTTAGGCGACACTCGTAGGAAATATTTTTGTTTTCAATTAGCATTTTCCAATTTATTGCTTTAACCTTGAGTTTATTAAATTTACTATTGCTTTCTAGAGCGCGAGTAATGTGACCCTCATATTTAATCATGATTGCAAC
Organism: Bdellovibrionales bacterium GWA2_49_15; assembly: GCA_001769855.1. Taxonomy (GTDB): domain Bacteria; phylum Bdellovibrionota; class Bacteriovoracia; order Bacteriovoracales; family Bacteriovoracaceae; genus GWA2-49-15. The sequence goes on from MEPP01000025.1 coordinate 189,292, forward strand.
TGCCATGCTCACTCGTTCAGAAATGGAAATGCCAATTCTACTGAATTCACACCGCAAAAGATCAACTGGATTGAATTCTGGCCTTTTAAGGAACTCCGCAAGCCCAATTGGACCATCCAATAAACCATAATCTAAAACCTGACGAGGAATAATAGTCGAACGCACAAATTTTAGGGTAAATTCGTACTCGGCAACGAGATTTTTCATCTTAAGATCAAAAGAACTACCCAAATTTAGAGCTTGACGATACCTACTCATGCGCAGAAAAGCATTATCTTCACGCAAAAAAAGACGATTCTCGCTTCTCGCCGTAAACAACCTGTAGGGCTCGTCTCGCTGTGAAGTTACCAGATCGTCTATCATTACACCCAAATATGAATCATTTCGATCAAAAAAGAGCAAATCACGCCCGCTTGCCCTCAGGGCCGCATTCATTCCAGCCACAAACCCCTGCCCAGCGGCTTCTTCGTAACCTGATGTACCATTGATCTGACCAGCAAAATAAAGACCCGAAATCTCCCGATGCTCTAAAGCGTGGTTCAGAGTTGAAGTATCGACAACATCATACTCGACCGCATAACCATATTGAGCAATTTGAACATTCTCTAGTCCGCAAATTGTTTTAAGAAAACTCTCTTGAACATCCTTTGGTAAGCTTGTAGAAATTCCGCTCGGGTAGATATTTTCATTTGATAAACCCTCCGGCTCCAAAAAAATCTGGTGACCATCGCGATCGATGTATCGAAATGCCTTATCCTCTAGCGATGGACAGTATCTCGGTCCAATTCCAGAGATTTGACCATTAAAAAGAGGACTGCGGTGCTTGTTATCCCGAATTATCTTGAGTGTCTGGGCATTGGTTCGAGTCAAAAAACATGTTTCCTGCGGCAAATGACGCTCAGTCACTGAGCTGAAGACGTGAAAGGTTGAAGCGGTGCAATCCGATAACTGTGGAGTCAAAGAGCTAAAATCAATAGATCCGCGTTTTAATCGAGGCGGGGTTCCAGTCTTAAACCGAATATCACGAAACTTTATAAAAGGGACAAGATCTCTAAGAGGGGAAGAGCTCTGACAATCAATCCGGCCACCTCTCCAGCTTTCAGGCCCTGTGTGCAGCAGCCCCCCTAGAAAAGTTCCAGTAGTAATAACCACACAACGTGCAGAGAGAACAGAGCCACCGTCAAGACTAAGATGAAATGTGCCAGATGCAGCCCTCTCTAGTGAGCAGACCTGGCTGCGAATTAAGTTGATATCAGGGTTTGTAGCAAGAGTTTCGCCGGCATATTTGGAATAAAGATCTTTGTCGATTTGCACACGAGTTGACTGGACGGCAAAGCCCTTAGACTCATTTAGTGTGCGAAAATGAATTCCGGCCCGATCAGCCAAATTACCCATCAGTCCGCCCATCGCATCGACTTCGCGAACAAGTTGACCTTTGCCAACACCACCAATTGACGAATTGCACGGAGCACTGGCCCAAGGAACATTGGGCAATGAAATGAGAGTGACGCGCACGCCACTAAACTGTGCTGCAATCCAGGCCGCCTCTATACCCGCATGTCCTCCGCCAATTATGCAAACATCAAAATGCTTCATTACATCCTCACCCAAGACTTAATGTTCCACGTGGAACATTAAGTAAAAAACCTATCTATCTGATTTTAATGAAATAGTCTACTTGCCAATGCAAAACTTTGAAAAAATGAGATCGAGGCTATCATCGGCAGTAACAATACCAATTAATTCATTAACAACAACTCCTATGTTATTAATTTTATTGGAGACAAGCCCCAAGTCTTCGAGGTCTGCGAGCTGACCAAGCTCTGAAAACCCATTGTATATCTCTGATATTACATGACGATGCCGCTCAACCAAAATAGGATTCTTTGAAGTGACGCTAGTATATTTTCTTACCACTATCTCCTTGAAATAATTGAGAAGATCAGACTCCTCTGGTCCTATAGAACCAAGATTGGCCTTAATTGAGTGAAAGCAAGTGTAATCAATTTGCTCTGGTCCTATAGAACCACTTTTTATTTGTTGTGGTCCTATAGAACCAGCTGAATTCTTCGAGCGGCCCACAAGTAGAATTGGGCAGGCGAATTTGGAGGAAAGTGTCCTCAACTCAACATCACTGCAAAAATATAAATCAGAATGGGTAATTAACAGCAAATCAAAATCACTATAAGCGGAGGTGAATGCATCAATATTACTGGACGATAATACTAAAACCTTTAAAAACGAATCTGAAAGCAAGGCCTGTGATCGACGTATCCCCTCTTCCTCAACAATACTTTCAGCAGTCTCCCGGATACCCGCACAGTCTGTGAGAATATACAAATTACCACCTATTTCTATATGTTCAGAAACAAAATCTCGCGTTGTTCCAGCTATTGGACTAACAATTGAACGTCCTTGCGCGAGAATAAAATTGAAAAAGGAACTTTTTCCTGCATTTGTTGGACCAAAAATAATAATTCTCGGAAATAATGCTGTCGCTGCTTGAATCTGTACACGCTTGTAAAGTTCAGAAATTGTCTTTCCGAAATTTGCTAAAGAATCGGCAAGCATTTTCCGCCCCTCACCTTCTCCGACATCTTCTGAAAAATCAATCAACAGATTGATCGCAGATTTCATGGAAAGAAACTCATCATAAAGCTGACGGTATGAGCGAAACAAATCACCATTAAGAATTTGTAGTCCTTGATTAAAGGCAAACTGAGAATTGGCATTCAAAAGCAACTCTAGACCTTCAACCTGAGAAAAATTCAATTTTTTATTATTAAAGGCCCTGAAAGTAAATTCACCAGGGAAAGCCAATCGCAATCCAAAATTTCTGACAAAAGCATCTATTATTCGCTGAACATTCAAAACATTACCATGGGGGTAAAGTTCTAAAATATCTTCGCCAGTATAACTGCTTGGCGCCGCAAAAAAACAGAAAAGCAGCTCATCAAGAGCATTTCCCTGCTCCAAAATTCTCGTTAGATACATGCGCCTGGGAGAAATATTCGCAAGAGATTTTGAAAATAACATCTGAAATTTGACAAGCGAAAATGATCCGCTGATCCGAATTACTGAAACGGCTGAGTTGGCTCCATTGCTACTGCTACAACCAATGATCACTTCACCTTGTGAACAATTGCAAATTCCCATTTAAAATAATTACTTTATCGTTTTAAAAACAAGCATCTGCTGCAAGATACCTATTAATGTAGACACGCAGATATAAAGGACTAGGCCCGAAGGAAGATCCTTCATAATAAAACCAAATACAATTGGCATAAAAAGCATAATTTTTTGTTGCATAGGATCGGCAGTGGTGGAGGGAGTCATTTTTTGCTGCAAAAACATTAAAACAATCATAATCACTGGCAATACAAAAATAGGATCCTTAATACTAAGATCATGAATCCAGCCATAGAAAGGACTTCCGACTAATTCAACCGCGGCATAAAGAACTTTATAAAAAGCAAAGAAGATCGGCATTTGAGCGAGTAATGGCAAGCATCCTCCAAGTGGATTGGCACCCCCGCGCTTAAAAAGCTCCATTGTTTCCTTTTGAAGCTTAGGAGCATCGTCCTTATATTTTTCCTTTAATTTTGCAAGCTCAGGCTGCAACACTTGCATCTTTTTCATCGAAACAAATGATTTATACTGAAGAGGAAAAGTTATTAATCGAATTACGATCGTCAGTAAGATAATCGCAATACCATAATTAGGAAAATACTTGTAAAAAAACTGTAGGCCGCGCAATATTGGAACTGCAATGACACCAAGAATTCCAAAATCGACGGCAAGTTCTAATGAAGATCCTAGGGCTGCAAGCATGTCGTAATTTTTCTTACTATATATAAATTCACCCTCGAAGACTTGGGTGGTGGCAGACGTCGACAACACCATAGAACCTGCTTCTAGGACTTGCATGCGTGCTGGCCAAGGCGTCGTCGATGTCATTACAAAAATATGATAATCATGGTCAACGCCAAACCATTTAAAGTTCGATTCGTCGGAACCTGACGCCCCAAGTGTATGAAAGGAAACATCTTTTCCATAAATAACAAAACTGCGCTCTTTGTTTGCAGGTGTTTTTGCTGCCACAGATTTGAAGACAATGCTGGGTGCCGAAGGTGTTTGAAAAACAAATTTATATTTCAACTTACCTTGATCATCGAGCTCTAAGAAGAAAGTGTCCCCATTGGAAAAAGCTCCCTTTCCACTGTATTCATTGATCGCTTCAAAGCTTTTTATTATCAAGGGTAAATCAGAAATCGAAATCTTAAACTCAAATTCCTTACCCACGACATCTTGGAAACTTTGAGCAGTGGAGGTCGTTATATAATTTTGAATTTTAAGGTACCGGTCAAAAGAAACAGAGATCGGTCCCTTAGTAAGCGTAAATATCTTATTATCAACCGGGTCTAGATTTTTAGGATCCGCGACAGATTTCTGTTCCGATGCAGAGATACTTTTCTCACCTTTCTCTAATGCTTCTCTGGTTTGAGATTGAACTATCGCCTCTGCCGGAGCTTCAGATTTTGGAGTTTTGGGAATAAAAAAATATTGCCAAGCAAAAAGGACAATCCCGGAAAGAATTACCGCAATAAGTGCTCGTCTTTGTTCTGATTCCATAAAGGCTCCACCACTATCGACAATCAAGGCCACATTTAAGAAGCTGAAAACTTCTTTTTATATCATCCAAACACGGCCATTTAATACTGTTGGTTCTTAAGTTTGGACCAATTATAATATTATAAGGAAGGGATTTAAGTTCACTGTCGTGCCGGACTACTTCGCGCACAATTCTCTTGAATCTATTTCTGAGGACTGCATTCCCATATCTCTTTGGGACAGAAATGCCTAGTTTAAGCCCACATGCTGCGTCCGCACCTCTTGCAAGTGACATCACAAACAATTCACCAAACACGCGCACCTTACCACCCTTTCGTATTGCGAAAAAATCAGCTCTGCTACGTAGACGAATTTCTTTGGGAAAAGTGTAATTCAAAATTGATTACTTAGATCCAGTCTTAACAGACAATTTTTTTCGTCCCTTGGCACGTCTGCGACTTATTACGTCACGTCCAGTAGTCGAAGACATTCTGGTTAAAAAACCATGCTTTCTCATTCTTTTCTTTCTCTTGGGCTGCCAAGTACCTTTTTCCATAATAATCTCCGAATCGACGCTAACTTTCTAAACCTGGACTTTTACCCTTTGGGACTTTAAAAATCAAGACTTATAAAAAACACGTTTATAGGCCAAAAATATAGGGATAACTTCCCTTCCAAAAAACACTAACTAATGCTAGAGAATCCATCCTTCATTTACTTCTTTGTTTAGGGGTCTGAAATTTATGTCAGGCGAGTTCCCGTTTGATCATTTCTTGAAAAAAGGGCAACTAGAAAAGCCTTTTTCGAGCCCACAAACTCCATCACCTCAGGTCCAAAAATCTAATGAAAATAATGACATCGGAGAACTTAGGGAGCTAGAAACCGAAATTCTTGGATTACTTAAGGATTCGATACCGAAACAAAAATTTAATGCCTATTTTGAAAATACCTTTGAAATTGTCACCTTTGAGGGAAATCAAATTATTTTTTCCTGCTCTACGCAATTTATACAACACATTATATCCAGTCAGTACCTGACGCATCTGGAGAATGCTATTTTAGCAACCATTGGTAAAAAAGTTATTATCGATATTCAGGTTAGGTCAAAGAATGCAAGCCTTAGTTCAAATGATAAGAATATCTTCAGAGCTCAAGCCACTAATTCCCCTGGTCCTGAAAAAACCAGTGAAAATGTAAAAACACCTGTTAAAAAACCTGGGGACTTCAAGTTCCTCCTTGATCTAAACCAAACCACTGATGATTTGACCAAGGTTGCAGAATCTAAGTTTTTATCTCATGTAAGATCTGATTTTGGTAATACGTTGATCGACTCCAGTAAAACCTTTGATACCTTTATCGTTGGTAACTCGAACGCTATCGCTCACGCAACAGCTCTTGCCGTTGCCAGTGATCCAAGTCGTCAAGGTAAACAGTGTAAATATCAATGTCTCTACATTCATAGCGATTCTGGACTCGGTAAGACTCACCTTCTTCATGCAATCGCAAATAAGGTTAGGGAAATTTATCCCAACCTCGTTGTCGCACTTGTTACGGCCCGGGACTTTACCAAAGAAATGGTAAGCTCAATTCAAGATAAGACTATGGCAGATTTTCAGAAAAAATACTCTGAGGTTGTCGACATCTTGATGGTGGATGATATCCATGAGTTGCGGAACAAACCAGCAACACAGAACGAGTTTTTTCATATTTTTAACGAACTACAAAATCGTGGTAAGCAGCTGGTTTTTACTAGTGATAAGCTGCCTTCAGAAATTGACGGGATACCAGAAAGACTCAGGACGCGGTTGCAGTGGGGGTTATTGATTGATATTCAACGCCCTGATTTCGAGACGCGCTTAGCGATCTTAAAACGAAAGTCTGCAGAGCTGGATCTTTATCTGCAAGAAGATATTTTCCAGTTAATGGCTTCAAATCTAACCCACAGCATTCGAGAGCTAGAGGGCTATTTGATTCGCTTATCGGCCCATAAGGACCTTTTGAAGGTCGAGATTGATATCGAGATGGCCAAAGAGGTGTTGAATCTTTCTTCAAAGCCTAGAGGTGAGAAAATTAGTGCTGAAACAATTACTAAAGTAGTGGCTAATTTTTATAAAATTCCAGTCATAGACATCAGATCTAAGTCGCGAACCAAAAAAATTACCCATTCTCGACATGTTGCAATGTATCTTGTTCAGAAGCACTTAAGCGCAACACTTGCTGAAATTGGTAATTTTTTTGGAGGGCGTGACCATACTTCTGTCATTCATGGGATTAAAAAAATTGAACAAGAGATTCAGTTGAGTGGTTTTGTTAAGCAAGAGATCTCAAATCTTGAAAGTGCTCTTTCAGAAAGTAGTGAGGTCTTTTAGTTATCCACATTTTAAATTGTGGAAAAAATCGTTAAGTTATTCTATGAACAATTTGGGAATATTTTGTGGAAAAGTTTAATAAGTTGCGCAGTGTTTCTTTCGCTCAATGAAAATTTTTCAACAATTTATCAACGGCCCTTTTGTGAAAATTAGGAAAACTTAATAAAAGTAGTTTTTTTGTTTTTTTTCGGCCAGTTAAAGTAAGTTGTCCGAAACTGAATTTCTTTATTTTTAATAACTTACCTGCTTTTTGTACTTTTCCACAGTGTAATAATAAATAAGAATATATATATGTTGCAGGGTCTTTTACCCAAATCCTAAATAGGTTTACATTCGTTCTATTTCTCTGTTTTAATGTCTCCTCTTATGATTATAAATCTAGATATAATACGTTTCAGGGAAGCTATTAATACCCTTTTATCAGTTGTGGATAAGAAAAACACACGACCAATTTTGGGCTATATCCATTTTTCAGCATCTAGTAGCAAGCTCATCCTAACTGCAACAGATTTGGAGGTTTCAGCAAAAATAATTTTAGATGCTGACGTTCAGGGCGAAGGCTCTTTTTGTGTTAATGGAAAAAATCTCTTCGATATTGTTCGCGAATTACCAAATCAAAATCTTGTTCTTTCTGTTAACGATAAAACAAATACTCTGAACCTAAACTGCGCACTGATTGAATACTCACTTCTTATTTTGGGACCAGATGATTTTCCTAAAATTGATTTTCAATCATCACTTCCGACTTTTGAGATAAACTCTGCAAAACTTAGAGAATTAATTTCTAAAACGTCGCATGCGATTTCCAATGACGAAACAAGGATCTACCTCAACGGGATTTTTCTCCAGGAGGTAAACTCGCGATTGAGGGCCGTTGCCACAGATGGTCACAGACTGTCTTTGTACGAAATGGATTTTGATGATAAGCAAAAAATTGACGCTCTTATAAACGGGGTCATTATTCCGAAAAAAGGTGTTTACGAGCTAAAAAGAATGGCGGAAACAGATCTTTCATCAATAAAAATAGCACTGGATGAAAGTTTTCTTCTCTTAAATTCTTCGGAAAATTATTTTTTATCCATAAGATTAATCTCTCGTGAGTATCCAAAATACCAAGCCGTTATTCCTTCGCGCACATCATTCAAGCTGATCACCGATAAAAACCTACTTTTTAATGCGGTAAAAAGAATTAAGATTATGGCCAATGAAAAAAGCAATGGCGTGAGAATAAAAATATCCAGCAAAGAATTAGTTATAACTGCTAATCACCCATCACTTGGAAATGCACAAGAAAAAATGGACGTTAACTATGATGGTAAAGAAATGGTTATCGGTTTCAATGCTAAATATTTAATGGAAACACTTTCCGCTTTGGATGAGGGAGAGGTTAGTTTTGAATTGAACAACGAACTGAGCCCTGTCATTGTAAAATCTGACCAACACCCAAACTATTTAGGCATCGTTATGCCCTTAAAACTTTAATGCTTCTTTCGGTTCAAAAAATTTTCGTTGAAAACTTTAGAAATATAAAACCACTTCCAATTGAATTTGCTCCGTTTATAAATGTAGTTTTTGGAAAAAACGGCAATGGAAAGACTAACATTTTGGAAGCCATACATCTTTTGTTTAAAAAAAAATCATTTAAAAAAAACACAGGATTTTCACAAATTCTCAGCTATGACAACGAAGACCCCTTTGTTTCGATCAAAGCAGCCATTTCAACAACCGAAGGATTACAAAACCTTAGTTTGAGAATTTCCAGAGATAAAACAGAACACCTGTTAAACGGAAAAAAAAGTAAAACTATTCGAAATGGAACAACCTTGTTTATTGGACCATTCGATTCCGGTCCTTTTTTTTTGGGTGCAGGCGAGAGAAGAGAACTTATTGATGAGTTAATTTGTGAAACCAATGATGACTATAAAAAAATTCTTAAAAAATATTTTGTGGCCTTAAGATTTCGAAATATATTACTCCAAAAAAAGCCCGTAAAATATCATGAGCAAATCAAAGCAATTAATCTACAAATGGGAGAATATTCATTCTTTTTGCACTTTGCACGAAACCAATATGTGGAAAACCTCAATAAATACTTAACGGAAACATATAAACAGCTTTTTTCAGATGAAATAAATTTAAAAATTCAATATTCCCCTACTCTTCCCTTGGGACGAAGCGCTGAAGAAATTTCAAAAATATTTGCCACGAGCGTCGAAAAAGATGAAAAGGTTTGCCATACAACAGTTGGTCCCCATAGAGATGATTACATTGTCTTATTTAACAATTATAATGCGGTTGAATTTTGCTCTCTAGGACAGCAAAAAATGGCTTATTTAAGCATTTTATTTGGCCACCTTGACCTTGTACTAGAGCAACACGATTTAAAGCCAATTATACTGATTGATGATATTTCAGGAGAACTAGACTCTGTGCGTTGGTTAAACCTTATAAATTTCTTAAGTAAGCGACGTCAACAAATTATTATCACGACTGCAAATGAGGCCTTTAAGGATGCTTTAAATACTATCCAGCACGCTAAAAGCATTTTCGTTTCATCTGGAGAAATATACACTACGTAGATAATTTTCGTTATCGTTTTAAGGAGTGCGTCATTGGAAAACTCAACTTCTATTTCAAAGGTTGATAGGAAGTATACTGCTGACCAAATTAAAGTCTTGGAAGGCCTGGAAGCCGTCAGAAAAAGGCCTGGTATGTATATCGGCGACACCCATATACGAGGATTACACCATCTTGTTTATGAGATTGTTGATAACTCTGTCGATGAAGCGCTGGCCGGATTTTGCACCGAAATAAGTGTCATCATCCATGTAGATAATTCGGTGACCGTTGTCGATAACGGTCGAGGCATTCCAGTTGAAATACACTCAACAGAAAACATCTCAGCAGCTGAACTAGTCTATTCGAAACTGCATGCTGGTGGAAAATTTAATGAAGAGGGAGGAGCCTATAAAGTTTCCGGCGGTCTTCACGGCGTTGGCGCTGCCGTTGTTAATGCGCTCTCTAAATACGTGACTCTTATAATTAAAAAAGACGGAAAACTTCATCGTTTACACTTTGATCACGGGAAAGCGACAGAGCCACTAAAAGTGATTGGTGAAATTGCTGATCCAAATGATACTGGTACAAGCGCAACTTTTAAACCCGACAATGAAATTTTTGAAGTCCTCGAATTCAATTACGACATGTTGGCAAATAGATTTCGCGAAATGGCCTTTCTTAATAAAGGTCTTAAAATAGTTCTTCTCGACGAACGTTCAGAAAAAACGGAAACCTTTCACTATGAAGGCGGAATTGTTGAATTTGTAAAATGGATTAACCGCGCCAAAGAGCCCATTCATGATAAAGTGATCTATTTTTCACAGGCCCGAGAAAATTACGAAGTGGAAATTTCAATGCAATGGACTGGCTCCTATTCGGAGGTAATTTTCGGTTATGCCAACGCAATATCTACCCCTGAAGGCGGAACGCACATTTCCGGATTCAAGACAGCGTTGACACGTGTTTTAAATAACTATGGAAAAGATAATAATTTTTTTAAAAATATTAAAATAGGTCTCGTTGGCGAAGACATGCGTGAAGGTCTAACTGCGGTAGTCTCCGTGAAGCTCCCAGAGCTGCAGTTTGAAGGACAAACAAAGAGCAGGCTTGGAAATTCGGAGGTTGAAGGAATTGTCAATTCTCTGGTCGGGGAAGGTCTGAAAACATACCTCGAAGAAAATCCCGGGGTAGCCAAAATTGTTTTAAAAAAATGTGTAGATGCGGCGACGGCCAGAGAGGCAGCACGCAAGGCTAGAGAATTAACCCGACGAAAGACAGCGCTCGATTTTGGAGGATTGCCCGGGAAGATGGCAGATTGCCAAGAAAAAGATCCCGCCCTTTGTGAAATTTATATTGTCGAGGGGGATTCAGCCGGTGGATCGGCAAAGCAGGGACGTGACCGAAAAACGCAAGCCGTATTACCCCTAAAAGGGAAGATTTTAAATGTAGAGAAGGCCCGCTATGACAAGATGTTAGGTAATCAAGAAATTAAAATGGTGATTCAAGCGCTTGGGACCGGTATTGGTCGCGAGGGTTTTGATTTAAGCCGTTTGCGTTATCACAAGGTCATTATCATGACCGATGCGGACGTCGATGGTTCGCACATTAGAACGCTTATTTTGACTCTGTTTTATAGGCAATTTCCCGAGCTGCTAGAAAAAGGTCACATCTATATAGCTCAACCACCCTTGTACAAATTTAAAAAAGGAAAAGTCGAAAAATATCTTAAAGACGACAAAGAGCTGGAAGAGTTTTTAATCAGTAACTCTTTTTCAGGAAATAAGATTTTTTTCAATGATAAGGAAGTGGACTCCACCGAATTTATTTCTGTAGTAAAGAAGTACCTTCACTATGAGAAAAGCTTAAAGTCCTATGATGTCCATTTTGACTCAATACTTTTACAGAAAATTGTTGAAGATGGGCTTATTCGCTCATCCCTTTTTCTCGACCCTGTTGCGCTCAAAAATGTTGTGGATGATTTGAGCGAATACTTTAGAAAGCGAGAAACAGAGCTATTAAAATCGTACATTTTTTCTATAGATCGCGACATTGATGCAATTAAGTGTTCTTTGAAAATTACAATTAAAACAACTGCGCGAACAAAGAGGCTAAAACTGAATACTAGTTTCTTGGATTCATCTGATTTTAACGGACTGTTAAATTCTTATGATGGTATCAAGAATTTTGTCGATGGTGATTTCAAGATTGTCTCTGAAAAGCTCGGCACCAAAAAATTGCAAGGAATTAGCAACTTAGCAAATGCACTACTGGAGCAGGCGAAAGAAGGGGCCTACATCCAGCGCTATAAAGGTCTTGGAGAAATGAACCCAGAGCAACTTTGGGAAACTACGATGAATCCAGCCAATAGGCGGATTCTCCAGGTGTGTATTGAGGATACACTTGAAGCGGACCAGGTTTTTTCTGTTTTAATGGGTGATCAAGTAGAGCCACGACGCCAGTTTGTTGAAGAAAATGCGCTTAATGTTCGAAATCTAGATGTGTAAAATCTGTAATTGTTTTGAAATGAGGCTGAACAAATGAGTGAAGAAACTAATCCAGGTAACAAAAACATAGTTCCCGTTGTGATCCAAAAAGAAATGCGAGATTGTTATCTCGACTATGCCATGTCTGTTATTATTGGACGTGCGTTGCCTGATGTGAGAGACGGTCTTAAGCCAGTTCATAGACGCGTGTTGTACGCCATGAGTACTATGAACAACTACCACAACAAGCCATTTCTAAAGTCGGCAAGAGTGGTCGGTGATGTTATTGGTAAATATCACCCGCATGGAGACTCTGCTGTTTATTCAACCATTGTCCGAATGGCCCAGGATTTTTCGCTTCGCTATCCGCTTGTCGATGGACAAGGAAATTTTGGGTCCATTGACGGGGATGAAGCCGCGGCAATGAGGTACACAGAAATTCGTATGAACAAGATCACTGAAGAAATGCTTCAGGATTTAGATAAGGAAACTGTTGAGTGGCAGCCAAACTATGATGGCTCTTTAAATGAGCCAAAGGTGTTGCCGACGAAGATACCTAACCTTCTGGTGAATGGGTCCGCTGGAATTGCTGTCGGGATGGCCACAAATATTCCGCCGCATAATTTTAAGGAAGTTACGAGAGCATTAATATATCTGCTCGATACGCCCGACTGCTCCATCGATTCGCTGATAAAAATTATACCAGGTCCCGACTTCCCGACTGCTGGCACAATCCATGGATTAGAGGGAATTAAATCAGCCTATCATACAGGAAAAGGAATAATCCAAATTCGAGGCAATGCTGAGGTTGAACCCTTGGGAAAGGATCGTGAAAGGATTGTGATCAAGGAAATTCCTTACCAGGTTAATAAAGCTAAATTGATCGAGAGAATTGCTGAATTGGTAAATGAAAAAATACTTACCGGAATTTCTGACATTAGAGACGAATCAAATAAGGAAGGAATTCGTGTTGTTATTGACTTGAAAAAAGGCGAAATGGGTTCCGTGGCATTAAACCGTTTGTATAAATCCACGCAGATGCAGGTGTCTTTCGGAATCATTTTCCTTTCGATCAGCAATGGTTCACCAAAAGTTCTGAATATTAAAGATCAGCTTCAGTGTTTTCTTGATCACAGGCGAGAAATAGTCATTAGGCGTACCGTGTATGACCTTAAGAGAGCACGTGAAAAGGCCCATATTTTAGAAGGTTTAAAAATTGCCGTAGAGAATATCGATGCAATTATTAATTTAATCAAAAGCTCCGAAGGTCCACAGCAGGCACGTGAACAATTAATGTCGCGCTTTAGCCTCTCTGAAAAGCAATCCCAAGCCATTTTAGATTTAAGATTGCATAGGTTGACCGGGCTTGAACGAGATAAAATTATTCAAGAATTTCAAGAGATTTTAAAAGAGATTGAACGTCTTGAGCGAATACTGTGCAGCGAAGATGAGATTAAAAAAATTATTAAGGACGAATTTAACGATGTTTTAGAAAAGTATGGCGATGAGAGAAGAACTAAAATTGAGGGTTTGGCTGATGAAATTCAGATCGAAGATTTAATAAAAAAAGAAGATCAAATAATCACTGTGACCCATAAGGGTTATATAAAACGGATGGCATTAGACACCTATAAATCCCAGAAGAGAGGTGGAATGGGACTCAAGGGGGCAGATCAATCTGACGACGACATCTACACTCATTTTTTTACAGCGGATACGCATTCTAATCTTTTGTTTTTTACCAATAAGGGAACCTGCTTATCCATCAAAGTGTATACTGTCCCAGAAGGATCACGCGTAAACAAAGGAAGAAATATTGCGAATATTGTTTCCATACCACCGGGCGAATACTTAAAAGAAATCCTGTGTATAAGAGCGGATCAGAACTTGGAAAATCAGTATCTTATTTTTGCTACCGAAAAAGGTATTGTTAAGAAGTCTGAATTATCTGAATACAAACATGTTAAGCAAGCTGGCTTGCGTGCGATCAAGATACTTGATGGCGATTCACTACGAAGTGTGCGGATTACAGACGGTAAAAAGGATGTTTTATTGTGTAGCTCATCAGGGAAAATTATACGTTTTCCAGAGTCAGACTGCCGGCCAATGGGTCGGGTTTCCCAAGGAGTTAAAGGAATTTCGCTGAGTGATGATGAAAAAATTATTGGAATGGAAATCATTGATGACTCAGTGGAGATTTTATCAATTACTGAAAATGGCTTTGGAAAGAGGACTAAATCTTCAGACTACCGCAGACAAAGTCGTGGCGGAAAAGGTATTTTGGCTATGCGCCTCACCGAGAAAAATGGTGATATTATCGCGATAAAGCCTGTGACTGATAAAGAAGATCTAATGATTATCACTGATAAAGGTCAGGTGATCAGAACAAAAATTGCTGGCATATCCTTGATGGGACGGACCACACAAGGGGTTATATTAATTAGGCTCAAAGAAAACGAAAAAGTTGTAGCTGTTGAAAAGATTATAGAGGCCGATGACGAAGAAAATACTCAGTTACCTCAATAGTATTTTATTATTGTTTTTACTGGTTGCCTGTAATCTCAATCCAAGGATTGAGCATGAATTAATTCTTGCTCAAGAGCTAATAAAATCTCAAAAGTATAGTGATGCAATTTTTTTATTAGAGAAAATCTTAAAAGGAACAGTTCCAACCGCCTTAAAAGGAAAAGTCTATTACCAGCTCGGTGAACTTTATTCGCTCCATTTTCGAGATTATCAAACTTCTCTGAAATATTATGAAAAACTGAGGCAAATTTCAGAAGATCCTAAGTGGCAAATTAAGGCCGAGGAAAAGAAAGCGGAAATAAATTTTTTGTTTTTTAGAAACTATAATGAAAGTATAACGATCTATAAGAAACTTGTTTCGTTTACCCCACGACTGGAAAACTACAGTGCATTTCTTCTAAGACTTGGCCAATCCTATCTATATAATAAGAATTTTGAGCAAGCCGAAGCTATTTTTAAAAGAATTGGCGAAGATCAAGATTCGAGAACTGCCGGGAAATCTCTCTACTATTTAGGGCTCATGAGTTTTATTAAGAAGGAATATCTGGTTGCCATTGATTTTTGGAAAGAATATCTCAAGGTGGAAACAAATAAGGAAAGCATCGTACAAACCAAATTTCTCATCGCTAATGCCTATGAAACGATAGAAGAGCTCAAAAAAGCTTATAATCTCTATTACTCACTCATGGGGGAATATCCCAATACAGAAGTTCTTAAACAGAGATTGACTAGTATTTACAATCGTCGAATAGCACGAAAAAGATGAGAATGTTTGATAAAAAGTGGCGCAATGTCATGGCCTTTGCACTTGGATTGCCTACTGCGATTTTTTCCATTTCCCTATGCCTTCGGGTTGCGGTAGATAGTGGTCTTCTGTCCAAAAGAATTAGTAATGTTGTCTTGGTTGCGTTTTTGGCGCAATGTGTTGCGGTTCTAGTTTTGTATGCCGTTCGAAAAAAAAATTAGTTTTGCTAAATATTTACTTCTCTCATGTTTGCCTTATTTGGTGGGAATAGGGTTTGAGGGAAGCAGCCGCGGTGTCTTTGCCTACACTGCAATTTACATCTGTGTTGTCATTAATCAAATTATGTTGATTAAGGGTGTAAATATGATGGTCGATGCGGCGCACAGCCATGAAAGGGCGATAATTGTTTCGCTCTTTATATGCAAAGCCATTATCCTTTTCCTGGGGATTTCACTAGGTGTACATTTTATTGGAAATAAAGTAATAATACCGGTGATTTTTTACATCTATCAAATTTTTATATTAGTTTTTTCACTTAAACGTATTTAAAGCTGGGATTAAGTGATGATTTTGCGTGGATTATTAAACGGGCTTCTTTTACTTCTCCTTCCAAGTATGGCTTATGCCAGTGGGGGCTTCACGTGGGTGAGTACATTAGCTCATCACTATGAAATTCATCTACCAGAGCATGTTTTGACTTTTATCCTTGTTGGCGTTGTTCTCTTAGTTCTGGGTGTTTTGTATCGAGCGAAGCTCAACCGAGTTGAGAATATTGTGATTCCTGATGATGGAGTGACACTACGAAATATATTTGAGTCTTATGCCGAATTTATGATGGGACAGTGTCGTGCAGTAATTGGGGAAAAACTTGGCCCCAAGTATTTTAACTTTATCGCTACTATTTTTTTAGTGATCTTAACTTCAAACCTTATCGGTTTAATTCCAGGTTTTTTACCCCCCACGGGACATCTGAGTACAACATTGGCATTAGGGCTATTTTCTTTCATCTACTACAACATGAAAGGATGTAAAGAATTGGGCGTTGTAAATTACTTGAAACATTTTGCTGGGCCACTGTGGTATATGGCCATACTTATTTTCCCAATAGAAATTCTTTCAAATTGTATTAGACCGATGTCCCTGGCCCTTCGTCTTAAGGGTAATATGGATGCCGATCATCGAGTCCTCGCAATTTTTTCTGATTTAGTTCCGGTTGGTGTGCCAATAATTTTTCTCTGCCTCGGGCTTTTAGTTTGTGTTGTTCAAGCCTACGTGTTTACAGTTTTATCAATGGTATATATAAGTTTAGCGACGGCCAATCACGATCATGATGACCATCACTAACAAACTAATAATGGGAGGATCTATGAAAAAAGTTCTACTTGTCGCTCTTGCACTTCTTAGTAGTGCTGCCTTTGCCGAAGAAGCTGCTGGTGCAGCATCTGGTGCTGGAAATGTGAATCTTATGAAAGCAGCTTTTTATTTCTTGGCCGTAGGCCTTGCTGCCTTTGGAGGTACAACTGCACAATCACGTGCTGCCGCCGCCGCTCTTGAAGGTATTGCACGAAATCCAGGCGCTACCGATAAGATTATGACTCCTATGATTCTAAGCCTCGCGCTTATGGAATCATTGGTGATTTTTACTTTGATTTCAGTATTCTTGATTTAATGCGATTGTATCAAGCAGATTGATTCCAAGGGGAGGCCGAGTAGTCCTCCCCTTTTTTTTATATGTTTAATAAATTAGATCAGCAATTTTTACAAAAGTGTTTCTCCTTAGCGATCCAAGCGAGGGGTTTTACTTCTCCAAATCCTCTGGTGGGAGCTGTTTTGGTGAAGGATGATAAAATTATTGGTGAAGGATTGCATTATGGAGCTGGGTTACCTCATGCAGAAGTCAACGCGATTAACGCTGCACTGGGGACAGAGATCGAGGGCTCAACATTATATTGTAATTTAGAGCCTTGTTGTCACACCAACAAACGAACGCCACCCTGTACAGATTTAATCATTGCCGCTGGCATTAAGCGTGTGGTTATTTCAAATATAGATCCAAACCCTTTCGTGCAAAACAAAGGCGTTAAAAAATTGATTGAAAATGGCATAGATGTAAGTATTGGAGAGTTAGAACACCAGGGAGCATCTTTGAATCGTATTTTTTTTAAAAATATGCACCAAAAATTGCCCTATGTTACTTTGAAAATGGCCTGTTCTCTTGATGGAAGAATCTGCTTAGAAAATGGAACTTCAAAATGGATAACGTCCCCGCTCAGCCGTCAGCATGTTCATCAAATTCGGCTTGAGCATGATGCAATTTTGGTTGGGATAAATACATTTCTGACAGATGCACCTAGCCTTAATACTCGTGACGATGATAATAAAGTTATAAAAGAGAACAAAAAAATAATTTTTGGTGATATGACGAAATTATTGCCAGAGCATCATCACAAGATCTGCACAAACGATTGGATTTTAATCCACACCGGTTGCAGTTCTTTCAGTTGTCCTAGAGAGATTAAAATATACCACTTTGATCATTTTGAAAGATCGTTGTTAAAATTGCTAAAGGCATTATATGTGGATGGAATAAAGTCTGTTCTTGTAGAGGGCGGACAAAAGGTTTTTTCAAGCTTTATTGATGCCAGACTTTTTGATGATGTTTTCCTTTTTTATGCACCGATTTTTTTAGGCAATGGCAAAAGTAATTACATGAACAAAAATATTTCCACGATCGATGCATGTCGCGGAATGAAGATTGTTGAAATAAAATCGATAGAAAATAATTTTGTTGTTCACCTAAATCAGGAGTGAGGTTCGTATGTTTACAGGGTTAATTAAAGATCTCGGGAAAATATTAAATTTGACCAGAAACAGTGAAGGGTTACTCCTTGAGGTTGAATCCTCGCTCGTCGGCGAAGTTGAAATAGATGACTCTGTGTCTATAAATGGTGTCTGCCAAACGGTGATAAGAAAATCAGCCAAATCTTTTTTTGTTCAGGCTGTTCAAACAACCCTTGAAAAAACTTCCTTTGGCTTTTTGCGTGTGAGCGAAAGGGTAAATTTAGAACTGGCACTGAGGGCCAATGGGCGCTTAGGTGGGCATTTTGTACAAGGGCATGTTAACGGTCTGGCGCAAGTTACGGCCATTGAACAAATAGGAGATTCCCGTAAAATTTGGCTCAAAATTCCTGCGGAATTTATACGCTACATGTTGAAAGAAGGGTCTGTCGCGCTCGACGGAATCTCTCTCACGATTGCCGATGTGGAGGCAAGCAGCGGCAAGATAGCAGTGTCAATAATACCCCATACGATGGAGAACACAGTGATTAAGTATTGGAAAGTAGGTACGAAGGTCAATTTGGAAAACGATATTTTGGCAAAATTTGTAGAAAATTTGCTTTTATATACTCCGCATCGTACAAATGACCCGATTTCTGAGAATAATGTTAAAAAATTTCTAACTGATTAATATGGTTATGTTTTCAACAATAAGTTCTATTCTTGAAGAGTTTAAAAGTGGTCGTCCCGTCATCGTTGTAGATGACGAAGATCGTGAAAATGAAGGTGATTTTGTTTGTGCAGCTGAGAAAATCACCCCAGAGCTTGTCAATTTTTTTTGCAGCCATGGACGTGGTCTTATTTGCACACCACTTTCTGAAAAGAAAGCTTCAGAACTTGATCTACCTTTGATGGTTGCACAGAATACATCTGTTCATACGACGGCTTTCACTGTTTCTATTGATAGTAAGCTCTGCCATACCGGAATTTCTGCTCATGATCGCTATCTAACGATCAATGCACTCATCAATGATGAAACAATCCCTTCTGATTTCACCAGGCCGGGTCATATATTTCCGCTAATTGCTCGTCAAGGTGGCGTAATAGAGAGACCAGGACATACCGAAGCCGCGATTGATTTTTGTAAACTTGCGGGATTGAAAGAGGTCGGAGTTATCTGCGAGATCATGAATGAAGATGGTTCCATGGCCCGTCTTCCAGAGTTAATTAAGATAGCAGAAAAATTTGATTTAAAGATTGTCTCTATAAAATCGCTAGTCGCATTTTTAAAAAACAGATCAGCAGTTGAGCTGTTGTCATCATCTAGTTTGCCAACAAGCAGTGGAGATTTTCAGGTTTCAGTTTTTTCGACACAGTCAAAAAATGAAGTTGTTGTGATGCATACTAAGAATGATCACAGTCCTGAAATTCCCATGATCAGAGTTCATTCGGAGTGCTTAACTGGAGATGTATTTGGATCGCTAAGGTGCGATTGCGGTGATCAGCTTAAGAAATCCTTGGAGAAAATCAGTCAATATGGCCATGGGATGGTTATATATTTGCGCCAGGAGGGTCGTGGAATTGGATTAGCTAATAAAGTTAAGGCCTATAAACTTCAAGAAGAAGGCTTTGACACAATTGATGCGAATGTTCATCTTGGTTTTTTGCCTGATGAGAGAGATTACAATGATGCTGCGATGATTATTAAAAAATACAATTATCAAAAAGTGAAATTAATTACCAATAATCCTAAGAAGATTGAGGAGTTGAGCGCTTTCGGAATTGATGTTGTGGAGAGAGTTGAACTTCACATTCATCCCAATGAGCACAATTTTGAATATCTAAAAACAAAGAAAGAAAGATTTGGTCATTTCCTTTTCCTGCAATAAACAAGGGGTAGGCTGTGAATGTTCTAGAAGGAAAATTTAACGGTCAGAATTTTAAAATCGCAATTGTTGCCAGTCGCTTCAATGAGCTAATCACAAACAAACTAATTGAGGGCGCGAAAGATTGTTTACAAAGGCATGATATGGATACTCGCGAGATGACTTTGGCTTGGGTGCCAGGGGCTTTTGAAATTCCATTCGTGGCCCAGGAACTTGCCGTGAGCAAAAAATTTGACGCCATTATTTGCCTTGGCGCCGTAATACGAGGTTCTACTCCGCATTTTGACTATGTCGCTAGTGAAGCAACGAAAGGGATCGCGTCAATTTCCTTAAATACGAGAGTACCTATAATTTTTGGATTACTCACCACGGACTCAATTGAACAGGCCATCGAAAGGGCCGGCACAAAAATGGGAAATAAAGGCTGGGAAGCTGCACTCTCGGCACTAGAGATGGTTAATTTAAATCGTTTGCTGAGGAAAGAAATTCTTTAAAAACTGTCCCGTGAATGACTTTGTATTTAGCGCCACCTCTTCAGGAGTGCCAAAAGCAACGAGCTGACCGCCCTGATCGCCCCCTTCTGGACCAAGATCTATAATATAATCAGCATTTCTAATTACATGCAAATTATGTTCAATGACGAATACGGTATGTCCCAAGGCAACCAAATCCAAAAGTGCAGACAATAAAATTTTTACATCACTGGTATGCAATCCGGTAGTTGGCTCATCCAAAATGTACAGACAGTGACCATTTACACGTCGAGACAACTCTCTTGCTAGTTTCAAGCGCTGGGCCTCACCACCCGAAAGCGTGGTTGCAGGTTGGCCAAGCTTAAGATATCCAAGCCCGATATCGAGAAGAACTTTTAATGTGCGACTAATTTTTGGATGGTTTTTAAAAAAATCATAACTCTCTTCAACTGTCGATTGCAGTATATCAGCGATATTTTTCCCGCGAAAAAGTACTAAAAGTGTTTCCACGTTATATCGAGAACCTCCGCATTCTGAGCAAGTGACGTATACGTCAGGCAAAAAATGCATCTCAATTTTCTTGATTCCATCGCCCTCACAATCTTCGCAACGTCCGCCCTTAACATTGAAGCTAAAACGACCTGGTTGATAACCCTTAACTTTGGATTCAGGCGTTTGCGCGAAAACCTCTCGAATCTGATCAAAAATCCCCGTGTAGGTTGCAAGGTTAGAATGTGGGGTTCTGCCAATTGGGCCTTGATCCAGTAAGACATAACTATTTAAGTGATTCAGGCCAATGATAGAATTGTAGTGGGCGCGAGTAGCAACTTTGCTAAAAAATTGAGAAAGCGCTGGAACTAGGATGTCTTCAAGTAGGGTGCTTTTACCACTACCGCTGACGCCTGTAAGGCAGATCAGGCCTTGAAGAGGAATTGCAACATTAAGATTTTTAATGTTGTGACATGTGGCACCTTTTATATCGATAAAGTTGGAGGGAGAAAACTGGTAATTTTTCTTCAAAGAAAAGAGATTTGGATCGTTCAAGTACCGTCCTGTTATAGAGCTTAAGTTTTTTTTGATTTCCTCAACGGATCCAGAGGCAATTATCTCACCGCCGTGGATTCCAGAGCCTGGCCCAAGGTCAATTATGAAATCCGCGTGAGCGATAGTTTCCTCATCGTGTTCAACAACAATGATAGTATTGTCCAGAGATCTAAGGTGTTTTAGTGTGGCAATTAGGCGGTGGGTGTCACGTGCATGTAAGCCAATCGATGGCTCATCCAAAACGTAAATGATGCCTGTAAGGGCTGAGCCTATCTGAGTTGCCAAACGGATGCGTTGTGATTCACCGCCAGAAATTGTCTGGGCGCTTCGATTAAGAGTTAGATAACCAAGTCCAACTTCATTTAAAAATGATAATCTGCTACGAATTTCTTTAAGTAAATTAATGCTGATTTGCTCCTTCTCTTTCGACATCTTGAGCGAGGTAAAAAAAGAAAGACTTTCAGTAATAGGAAGGTTGCCCACCTCCATGATGTCCAATTCGCCAAGCTTGACCTGCAAAGATAGATTTCCCAACCGCTTTCCTTGGCAGGAATTGCAAATGTCTTCCTCCATAAACTCTTCAAGACTTTTGCGGACTTTGTCGGATTCTGTTTCAAGATATTTCTTTTCCAGCCAAGGAATGACTCCTTGAAACTGCTTTTTGAATTCAAATTTTGAATTTTCACTCGTAAAACTGAACTTATAAATTTTTTTGGTCCCAAAAAGAATGCCTTTTCGGAAATCACGAGGAAGGTCTTTATATGGAAGATTAAGGTTTATTTTTTCAGCAGAAGCCACATCAAGAATCATTTTGTATATAAAGTTATTTTTTTTGCTAATGAGAGGTATGGCCCCCTGAAGCAAGGGCAAAGATTTATCAAAAATAATAGCATGATCAGTAAATCCCTGGCTGATGCCAAGACCATTACATTTTTGGCAGGCCCCAAGTGGTGAGTTAAAAGAGAAATGCCTGGGTTCAAAATCCGGAAAAGTGATGTCGGCATCTTTAGAGTATAAGATCTCAGAATAATTTATTTTCTTATCATTGATATAAACATGACAATGACCATGTCCATATTTGAATGCCTGTTCAACAGATGAAACAAGTCTTTCTCGCATGTTATCTTTAATGATGAGGCGATCCAAAATAACTGAAATTTCACACGGAAACGAAAATGTCTTGTCCGATAAATCTTCAAGGAGTACTTCAACGTCATTGTATTTAAATCGACGAAAACCACTCTGTTCGAGAAATAATTTAAGATGACTTATCGAATTCTTGTTTTCGAGTTTATGCGAAAAACAAATATAAATCTTAGTTGACTCTGGATTCTTAAGAATTTCATTGGTTACTTGTGAGGGTGAATATTTTGAAATAATACGTTGAGAAACAGGGCAATAAACGTCACCAATTCTTGAATATAAAACGCGCAAATAATCAAAAATTTCAGTAATTGTTCCAACTGTTGAGCGGGGATTTTTATTGTTTCCCTTTTGATCAATGGCAATAGCAGGGGAAAGTCCCTCTATGCGATCGACATTGGCCGGACTAATAGCTCCGAGAAATTGACGGGCATAGCTCGATAGTGATTCGATATAGCGTCGCTGGCCTTCGGCATAAAGAGTATCAAAGGCCAAAGATGATTTTCCGGACCCGCTCGGACCGGTGATAACCACCAATTTATTTTTGGGAATTTTTATACTGACATTTTTTAAATTATGCTCGCGCGCTCGTTCTATTGAAATGTAGTCCATAATTGCTCGTGAAAATAGTTTCTAGCCCATAAAGAATACTTGTAGGGTCTGCCAAGTTTTTACCATAAATATCTTCAGCAGTCCCATGAACAACGCTTAGTCTTAAAAAAGGCAAACCAAAAGTAATTTGCGCCGAGTGAAACATTCTAAGACTTTTAAAAATCGGAAGACCCTGGTCATGATAAGGAGAAATTAAAAGAGTCTTCTTTTTACTTTTAAAACCAGAAAGAAAGAGAGAGTCAGCGGCAAGTGGACCGACAAAAGAAATTTGTGGAAATTTTTGAACTAAGGGTTTTAAAAATGCACTGAAAGAAAGTTCCTCTATTCCGATTCGCCCATTCTCACCTGCATGAGGGTTGAGCCCCAAAATAATCACATCTTCATAAGAATTGAAATATTTTAAACAACCGCGGAGACACACTTCCACCTTACCAAAAAGATCAGCTTTAATGGCATTAGGAACTTCTCTTAACGGGATGTGATCGGTCAGTAATAGTAGATCAAAATCTTGGCCCTTGAATGTCATAGAGACGTCATTGATGTGAAAATAAGACCTGAAGAAATCGGTATAGCCACGGTGATGTGTATTGCGAAAATGAAATTGATCCTTGGAGCTTGGTAATGTAAACAAAAAATCACATTCTTGGATTAAAGACAATGCGGTGAGAAGTGAATTCAGTGTCTCTGAGTGCTCGAAGAATTTAGGTGGTAACAATGTAATGCGACCATTGTGTATTTCAAGTGCGTCACCAGCAATATTATAAGGAATGTGCAACAACTGAAGTTCGTGAATTATATCTTCGATTTTAATGACCAGTATTAGATCCTCAAGGCAGGATTTTGGGAGCACAAGAATTGCTTTAAATAAGGCCTCTATTCCTATAGAGCCACGCTTTCCTTGAGTAATATAGATCATTTCTAGAAGTACTTGATAAAGTGTTTTAGGGACTCCCGCTGGAACCACATGTCTGTCATCTGTTTTTCACTTTCAGCATAAATCTTTTGTCTCAAAATTTCTTTTTGCTTTAAAAACTTCTCAGAATCAACAAGCTCCTTATGTTTCACAAAAAAGACATGGATTTTATTGCCCATAACAATGGGTGCTGAAAAATCACCAACTTTTAGCTTTTCCAACTGCCCCTTGATTTCCTTAGCTAGGCCATCTTCGTTGATATTGTTAATATTAGACGCCTCAAATTTGCCAAAATTCCCCTTGAGGGAGTCACCTTTTTGAAGGCCCTTCAAAGCTCCGGGGAGTTGAGATATTTCATTTGCTTTTAAAATACCTTTATTAATGTAAAAATCCACCAAATCAAAACGATGACCGAGTGTGCTATTTGAAGCGTTCATTTTATAAAATTCGTTTTTTATCTCCTGCTCGGTAACGGAGATCATCGGGGCAATAACACGTGACAGAAAAATATTGTACTCTATGGATTCCCGAGTGACTTCGAAATATTCTTCAAATTCAAGACCGTTCGTTTTTAAAAAATTGAGCAACGCCTCCCGGTTGAGGCCAAGACGCTCCTCCGTTGCCTTTATCTGGGATTCAACCTGATCATCGGCAATAACATATCCCAAGGTATTCAGCTTTTCGCGAATCAATTTTTTGTAAATGAGTATGTCCATAATTTCCTTCTCAGTTAGAGAAGTTTTATGAAAAATTTGAGGCGAAATTTCGTTTCTTGCCCTTAACGTTTCCTTGATACGAGAAACATCCAAGAGCGAGATTGTCTGATCATCTACAACGGCCATGATTTTGTCTAAAATCTTGGCTTGGGCAAAGTATGATAGAATAAGCAATAATGATGCAAATAAGATTTTCATTAGCTTAAGCTAGAATATTTTATACGATTATTAAAGGTACTTTTTGTCGATTTTGATATTTGCGCCCTTGCGAAGAGTTGCAAAATAATCGTTTAGAATCTCATCGCGCTTAACGTCGTACACAATTTTCTTATATAAAGGGATATTGATTTCCTTAAAATCGCGTACAGAGAGAACCTTTATGATGTGGTAACCGAACTGACTACGCACTGGTGTAGTTATATAATCCTGAGGTTTACCATTTATCGCAATAAAATATTCTGGAGCAAGGCGAACGGCAGGTTGGAATCCGATATCTCCCCCATTTGGCGCAGCGGAAGTTTGACTGAACTTATTTGCAAGTTCAGAGAATTTATGTGGCTCAGTCTTGAGTTGCTCGTAAACCTTTCCAGCAACCTCAAGTGCGCCTTTGATCTCGTTATCTGAGGGGTTGGCCGTCATTCGAAAAAGAATGTGAGCAGTTCTATATTCAGGGTGTTTGACGTAATAATCTTTTACGTCTTCATCGGTGACAACAATTTTTTTCAAAAGTGGTTCGAGATCCTTGCTAACTTGAGCATGATATAAAACATCTTCCATTTTTTGCTTAACGAGAGCATCATCTTGAAGTTTTGATTTTTTTGCTCTGTCAATTCCCAGTTCTCGATTAATAAGATCATTGATAACTTTTTCTTTAGTCACAATTTTGTCTGCAATAAAGAGAAGGTTTTGCTGATAAGTTGTTTCAAAATCCTTAAGCAAGATAGGATGACCGTTGACTTCGGCGATCACCAGCTTGTCTTTATCATTTGCGATAACATTTCCGGAAATCAAAAGACATAAAACAATAAGCGTCAGTCGAATCATAAGGTTTCCAAGTTATTAATACTTAATGATAAAATTAACATGATTTGATTTGCTGTGCAATAATTTTTGCAAAATTGAAGACTTCACGCGCGTTGATACCAGCTTTCGGATAGTAACTAAAACTGTAATCTTGATTAATTCGATAGGTCTTTGGTTCTCGCAGTAAAAAATCAATTAATCGTGAACGCCATTCCTGATGCTTCTCAAAAACTTCCGGTAAAAATTTTATTGTGACTGATTTGTCATTAGCGGCAATTGCAGTTACACCAATCTGGCCTAAGATAATTTTAGATTTAAGTATGTAAAATAGATTGGCCGTTTCAACGGGGATTTTTTCATAGTAATTTTCAAGTTCTTGATAAGCCTCGTCCAGCTGTTCAATTTTCTTGAACCGAGAGAGCAATTTGTACTGTCGCAAGCGCTCTGAAGGATCGCAGATAAAATCACTTGGAATGTAACATGGGAAACTGATATTAATTTCTAACTCAAGCGTGCGATCTGCCTCTTGTCCTTTGAGTTCATTAATAGCTTCTTGTAATAATTCTAAGTAAAGCTCTAAACCGACAATTTCAATATGACCGCTCTGCTCAGCACCTAAAATATCTCCTGCCCCTCTAATTTCCATATCGGCTGATGCAAGATTAAAACCACTTCCCAACTCAGCATATTGCTGGAGGGCCTTAATTCTGCGCTCGGCCTCTGCACCGATAGTACGCTCGGGAATAATAAAGTAGGCATAAGCCTTGCGATCACTCCGGCCGATGCGACCTCTGAGCTGATGGAGCTGTGCGAGTCCAAAAGTATCGGCCCTATCAATAATCATGGTATTTGCATTGGGAATATCGATGCCAGATTCAATGATGGTAGTACAGATTAAAACTTGAAACTTCCCTGAATAAAAATCACTGATAATTTTCTCAAGCTGTGTCTCGTTCATCTGACCGTGTGCGAAAGAAATGGAAACATCAGGAGCAATGCTATGAATTTTTGCAGCATAAGACTCCATGTCCTGCACTTTATTATGGACAACAAAAACCTGCCCGCCGCGAGATGTCTCGTTTAGAATTGCAGTTCGCAAAATTTCAAGATCATCGTGGACAATATATGTTTTTATAGATTGCCTATTGGGAGGGGGCGTTCTTATTAGAGCGATATCCCGCAATCCCAAAAAGGAAAGTTGTAAAGTTCGAGGAATGGGTGTCGCAGTCAAGGTAAGGAAGTCAACGGCATTTTTTAAAAGCTTTAGCTTTTCCTTATGTCCGACGCCAAAACGATGCTCTTCATCTACAATAACTAAGCCAAGATCCTTAAATCCGACATCGCTTGAAAGTAATTTGTGAGTTCCAATGACAATATCAATGTTACCCAGCTTTAACTGATTGATAATTTCCTTGCATTCTTTGGCAGATTTAAAGCGCGACAAAAAGTCAATTTTGACTGGAAATTGCTTGAACCGTTCTTGAAAAGTATGGAAATGTTGCAAAGTTAAAATAGTAGTAGGAGCAAGCACAGCGACTTGTTTTTTATCGAGAATTGCCTTGAAAGCTGCACGCATTGCAACCTCCGTTTTTCCAAAACCAACATCGCCACAGACTAAAAAATCCATAGGCTTGGAATCCTGCATCTTATCAAGCACTGCCTCAATAGCGGAAAGTTGGTCCGGAGTTTCGTCATAGGGAAAGGCAAGCTCAAATTCGTTATAGAGGTGATCGGGAGGTGAAAAAGCAAAGCCCCTGGAAAGGGCGCGTGCGGCGTTTAGTTGTAAAAGATCAAAGGCCAGCTTCTTTGCAGACTCTTTCGCACGCTTTTTTGCCTGCGCGAATTTCGAATTTCTAAGTGTGTCGAGTCGATAAGAGGCAGTTGAATCAGCATGTTTTTGTATTTGATCTATTTTAAAAACAGGAACGTAAACTTTGTCCTTTTCAGCGTACTCAATGACAAAATAATCCGATCGGCTTCCGCCGGTGAAAAGTGATTCAACACCTAAGTACTTCCCTACCCCAAACTGGGCATGAATAACAAAATCATCTGGTGCTAGGCTTGCCATTTTCTCGGCAAAGAGGTCAACGCTCTTAGTTTTTGGCCTCGGTGGGAGCTTCTTTTTTACGCCAAAAATATCGGATTCCGAGAGTAGCAGGATGTTTTCATCCTTTAAAAATAATCCCTCAGTCGCGTCTAGTGTGACGATATTTATCAGGTCCGCCGGGGCGTCCAGGTGTTTTTGTGCGAGAAAAAGAAATTCCTGCTTGGCCTTATCCGATGTTGATAAAAAAGAAACCAGGCCTCCTGCGTGAATAAAGGATTCTAAGATAGAAAACTTTTTTGAAATCAGATCATGCTGGGTATCACACTCAATTAATTTTTGCCCCCAAAATGTATGAGGCGACTGGACGCTTAAGTGAACGAATGATTGAAGATCAGGGTTGTTGTCGAGGTGAAAATTCTCAATGCCGAGTGACTTCGGCGATTTAAGAAAGGCATCAAAGTTATACAATTTACCAGGACGAGGTAGGATATTATCAGTTTGATTTGATTTTTCCGCGGAGTTAAAGTGTGCTTCCAGTTCCTCGCGAAGATGATCCAGGGAAATTGATAATGAACGTTCATCAAACAAGACAGGAATATAGTTTTTATTTAATAAATACTCAAAAAAAGAAGGCGTCTCACCGCTAAAAAAGAGTGGAAAAAAGTTCGGGAATCGTTCAAAGCTCTTAGCTTCGTTTACACAGGATAAGACATGATTTCTTGGTCCAATTTTGTTTTTCTGGTTAGGAGAGGGCATGGGAAGATTGGCCCGAAGGTTTAGACGGAGTTCGGGGTCACTGAGAACACAAGATGGAGTTGGGCCAATTTTTATTGAAGAAAGCTTAGTGGATTTATCAATCCTTTGATGGTCCTGATCAAAAGAATGCATTGCTTCAATAAGCTCATCAAAAAAATAGATCCGGACAGGGCCTTGTCCAAAAATATAGATATCGAAAATTTCACCGCGCTTCGAAAAAGTGCCAGGGCCATCAAGAGTTAAGGTGTTGCGGTATCCTCTAGCAACCAAAGCTCGGCACAGTTCTTCGTGGGCAATAATATCATTTTCATTTAACGCAAGAGTGTGTTTTGCAACCCAATCGAGGGGACACAGGCGCTTCAAAACCTCGAACATTGTTGCACCAACAATATGGGGCGCTGTTCCCAATTCTAGTTGGTTTAGAAAAATGAATTTTTCATTGAACTCTTGCTCTGACGGAATGTAAGGAGAATAGGGATCTGAAAAAGTAGTAGGGAAAAAACAACTTGCGCCCTGATTCGCATGCAAAGTTAACATCAGCGACTCGAGTGCTGTGTCGTTATGGGTGATGAGCAGAAATTTAAATTTCTCCCACTCTCGACCTGTGTCAATGTGGTTCCACAGGAGACCGAATTGCGAAGACGAAACACCATTGATAACGAATTTTTCATTACCGGTCTTCAGCCATTCGAGGAGTTTAAGTTGCAGCGCGCGAAGCATAATTAAGAGTTACCTACGCAGGTGTTTCCTAATAAATGTTATGACGACATGTGTTGCCAAATGTATTTAGATACATACCATTCCCAACTGTTAATTAATAGGATATTCTTTTTCAGAATTTTTTAATTAAGCATTAACGAGAGAGGAAATGTGGCGGCATTCAACATGGACGTCTATCTTCCAACTTTTCTTTTGATTTTTATTGCACTAGTCATTGTCTTTGGTGCGTTAATTGTCAGCTATTTGATTCGACCCTCTAACCCCTCATTAGTGAAGCAAACTGCTTACGAATGTGGTGAGCTACCCGTAGGTCCTGCCTGGGCAAATTTCAACGTTCGATTTTATGTTATCGCACTGGTTTTTATCATTTTTGATGTTGAAAGTGCTCTCATGTTTCCAGTGGTGGCTGTTTATCGGCACTTCTTGCAGTTAGGATCTGGCGGTGCTGTTCTTTTGTCCCTTCTTGTTTTCATCGGCGTCCTTATTCAGGGCGTGATTTACTGCTGGCGAAAGGGCGATTTGGATTGGATAAAAAGTTATCGAACATCCTCGGATGTACGCGCAAAGGGTCTTAAATAATGAATGAGACAATTGTTTCTTATTTGGGCGAGACATTAGGTCTAAATTTTAATTGGCTGGGAACTCTTGTTATCTTTCTTATTGCATCTTTAATTCTTGCCAGTTTCTTGGCATTAATCGGCGGACTTGGCACTTATGCTGAAAGAAAGATTTCTGCCGATATTCAGATGAGGTATGGCCCAAATCGCGTTGGTCCTTATGGAATTCTGCAATTCCTAGCCGATGGCGTTAAAATGCTCTTGAAGGAAGATTGCATTCCTAGAGAGTCCGATAAATTTATTTTTAAGTTGGCTCCGATACTTTGTTTTGCCGGTGTCCTTGCTTCACTGGCTGTGTTGCCATTAAGTAGTGGCTTCATTTTATCAGATCTGAATGTCGGTATTTTTTACTTGCTTGGAGTAACCTCTGTCGTTGGAGTCGGTATTTTCCTCGGCGGCTATTCTTCGAACTCCAAATGGGCAATGTTGGGAGGCATGCGAGGAGCTTCACAAATTATTAGTTATGAGGTGCCTGTAACGCTGACTATTCTCTCGGTTGTAATGATTGCCGGTGGGCTCTCGTTGAATACACTTGTTGGTGGTCAGGGGGCTTATCCGAATGGGTGGTACTTATTTCACAACCCATTTTCTTTTATTGGTTTCTTTATTTATTTTATAGGTTCATTAGCAGAGACAAATCGCGCTCCTTTCGATTTACCAGAAGCCGAGTCGGAACTGGTTAGTGGATACCACACAGAATTTTCAGGCATGAGATTTGCTTTCTTCGCGCTATCTGAATATATCGAAGTATTTGTTCTTTGTGCAATTGCAGCAGCATTGTTTTTAGGTGGATATAATGTTCCCTTTCGCCTAGGGGGAGACGGGCTTCTTGGTCAATTGTTCCAGTTGGTTGTTTTTTTCGCGAAGTCTTTTCTTTTATATTACGTTGTGATTTGGGTGCGATGGACCCTTCCGCGCATGCGCGTTGATCATCTTATGGTTCTTTGCTGGAAATACCTAACACCTATTGCTCTCTTTAATTTGGTAGGTACAGCTATATGGATGTACTGTTTTAACGGTAGATCAATGTATATGATACTCAAGCATTTTCTCATGGCCTCCGGCCAATAACGAAATGGGTTCTATATGTTTTTAGTTATAATCTTTTCACTTTCTGCATTCCTTGCCGTGGCTGGTGCATTGTCTGTAACTTTTTCCAAAAACCTAATTCATGCTTGTGTTTATTTATTATTTTCTTTAGTGGGCGTGGCTGGATTGTATTTAACCTTGGGTGCTGAGTTCGTCGCTGCCACACAACTGGTTGTGTATGTTGGTGGTGTTGTTGTTTTATTGCTTTTTGCCATTATGCTCACTGGAGGCACAAACCTTCATCACGTTACCAGCCGATTTGGCCTTGAATCGACTCCACTAATGGGAAATTTGCGAACTTATCTGATGGGAGTTGTTACTGCGGTGTTGCTGGTTGTTGTTCTTTGTAATGTTTTACAAGGCTCAATGACAGGGGCCTTGGTGAGTGAGAATAAATTTTCTTCCACCGTTGAGCAAATTGGGGTTAAGTTGTTAACTGATCACATTCTTGCGTTTGAAATTTCGTCGGTGTTGTTATTGGGTGCGCTGGTTGGCGCGGCAATAATTGCAAGGCCACATCGATCATCTGAGTCGGAGAACTGACATGGGTATTATTCCCTATATCGTTGTTTCATGTGTTTTGTTTGTATGTGGAATCATCGTCATGATTGCCAGAAAGAATATTATTGGGATTCTGCTTGGGATTGAGCTCGTTCTTAATGCCGCAGCGTTAAATTTTGTTACATTTACTAAATTTAACAATCTGAATCTCGATGGGCACATTTTTGCACTGTTTATTATACTAGTCGCTGCAGCGGAAGCAGCAGTTGGATTGGCCATTGTGATTAGATTTTTCCAGGTGAGAGAAAGTGTTCACATTGATAGTGCAACCCAGCTACAAAGTTAAGAAAGGTAGATAAACATGGAGTATTCTCTTTTAACGATTCTGCCGATAGTTTTGTTGCCGTTTTTTGCTTTTGTGCTCAATGCATTTATTGTGAAAAAGTTTACAAAAACAGCTGTCGCGCTAAGTTGTGTGGCAATTTTTATCCCATTTTTAATGGCGCTGAGAATCTTTGCAGATTTTGTATTTAATAAATACTCTGCCGATTATTACATTCATAAAACATTTACTTGGTTTGATTTGTCAGCAGGGACTCAAATTTTCAAAGTGCAGATGGGGATCTATCT
The DNA here is from genome assembly GCA_001769855.1 of Bdellovibrionales bacterium GWA2_49_15. Lineage (GTDB taxonomy): Bacteria > Bdellovibrionota > Bacteriovoracia > Bacteriovoracales > Bacteriovoracaceae > GWA2-49-15. The sequence continues at coordinate 221,533 of MEPP01000025.1, forward strand.
GGACAATATGTCCGCTGTTATGTTGCTCATGGTGACTGGTGTTGCTTTTTTAATTCATCTCTTTAGTACCTACTATATGCATGATGATGCTCGCTATGGGCGATTCTTTGTTTATCTTTCGCTTTTTACTTCTGCAATGCTTGGATTGGTGCTCTCGGACAACCTCTTCTCCGTATTTATTTTCTGGGAGCTTATGGGCTTTTGCTCATACAGCCTTATTGGTTTTTACTATGAAAAAGAAGGTGCCGGAAATGCTTCAATAAAAGCATTTATGACGACTCGAGTGGGAGATGTTTTCTTCTTGCTCGGTATCGTGGCCCTGTGGTCTACCGTCGGCAGTGTTTCATATGTTGAGATTTATAAGGCCATTGCCGAAAGTTCTTTAAGTAGTCCTGTTTTTCTATTTGGCTTTGGAATTCCTTTGGCCACCTTCGCAGGCTTCTGCATTTTCATGGGAACAATCGGCAAGTCAGCTCAATTTCCCCTTCAAGTTTGGCTGCCAGATGCCATGTTCGGCCCGACTCCTTGCTCGGCCTTGATCCATGCAGCCACGATGGTTGCGGCCGGTGTTTACCTTTCTCTGCGCATGTATCCATTAATGGATGCGGGTGGTCTCCTTGAGTTTATTGCTTACATTGGTGGAATTACCGCACTGGGCGCAGCCACAATTGCCTTGGTTCAAACAGACATTAAGGCCGTTTTGGCTTATTCAACAATCTCACAATTGGGCTACATGGTACTTGGTATTGGTGTTGGGGCCTACAACGCTTCACTTATGCATCTTATTACTCATGCCGTCTTTAAAGCTTGCTTATTCCTTTCTGCAGGTTCGGTGATTCATGCTCTTCATGACCATCACACTCATGCTCCTGTGCAGGAAATGCCTCGCATGGGTGGGTTGAGAAAAAAGCTACCTTATACTTTTTTAGCAATGCTCTTTTGCACTCTGGCGATTTCAGGAGTTCCCCTGTTTTCTGCCTTTGTGAGTAAGGATCGCATCCTGGGTGATGCTCTTCTCATGGCGACTCATTCATCCACCTACATTATCCCCGCGATCTTGGGGTTGTGTGGAGCTTTCTTAACTCCGTTTTATATGTTTCGAATGATGTTCTTAACCTTCTTTGGCGAGCCTCGCGATGTTGAGCTAAACAAGCACGCCCATCATGAGCACTTCTCTTTTAACCGAAATCTGCCTCTTTTGATTTTGAGCGTGTTTACGTTAGGTTTTTGGTATTCAGGTTCTCTAACTGGGCAAGGCGAACTTAAGGTTTTTCCAGAGTCGAAATACGAATGGTTTCAGGTTCTTGTTGAAAAACCAGATCTCAATAAATTTCTAGGTAGAACCTCGACACCTCTCGCTGTACCTGAAAGCAAGGAATTTATAGAGCATTCCCACTACGACCCGAACCACGGAATTACTTCAGAAGAAGAGGCCCATCATGTTCATTTGGTCCACAGAGTTGGAGCCATTGCTTCTGTGGTTATAGCTCTGAGTGCAATTTTTCTGGCCTACTGTATGTATATTTCGAAGAAATTCTCGCCTGCCTGGTGGACAAGTAATTTTGCGCGTTGGACGAAGGCGCTACAAAACCGTTACTACTTTGATCATCTATATATCGACATTTTAATTAAGAGATTGCTTCATCCTCTCAATAATTTATTAGCATGGATAGACATGGGGCTTTATGATCGTTATGCCGTGGATGGTTGGGAAAGGGTTCTGGCTTTCTCTTATAGCGTCGCGCGCTGGTTTGATAACATCATCATAGATTCTGTTTTGGTTGATGGGTCAGGAATTTCTGTAAGGTTTTTTAACATTGTATTAAGAACGATTCAAAATGGGAAAATTCAATTTTATTTTCTCGTATTGCTGTTTGTATTAGCGAGCTATGTGCTTGCTTTTAAGCCAGTGATTTAGTTTTTTGAATAAGGAGAACGAGTCGTGCAGCACCTGTTGAATTGGATTTTGTGGACACCCGCACTTGGTATTCTTGGAATTTTTCTAATTCCCGGAAAGGCTCACAATGCCGTACGCTACTGGAGCCTTTTGGTCACTGCGATCACGTTTATCATGACGATATTACTTTACTGTAATTTTGATCAGACCGTGCCTGGGATGCAGGAATTTTTTAACATTAAATTTCCATGGATTGAACAATTCCATATTAATTACTCTCTCGGAGTGGATGGAATCTCACTTCCAATGATCCTGCTAACCGGGCTTTTATTTTTTCTATGCATTCTCAGCTCTTGGACCATTGAAAAGTCGGTGAAAAGCTACTTTGCCCTGTTTCTGATGCTTGAGGCCAGTGTGTTTGGTGTGTTCATGGCCCTCGACTTTTTTCTATTTTATGTTTTCTGGGAAGTCATGCTGATCCCCATGTTCTTCCTGATCGGAATTTGGGGCGGCGAGAATCGTGAATATGCAGCTGTAAAGTTCTTCCTTTATACTTTCGCAGGTTCAGTTCTCATGCTTGTTGGTTTAATCGCTCTATATTTTGCATCAGGATCAAATAGCGAGTCTTTCAATATTCTTGCTCTTCAGGGGGGCAGGTTTGGTGCCATGACTGTAAAGCTATTTGGTGGAGATTGGAATTTTGGTATTCTTGTTTTTGTCGGTATGTTTATTGCCTTCGCAATTAAGGTTCCTATCTTTCCCTTCCACACATGGTTGCCTCACGCTCACGTTCAAGCACCTACCGCTGTTTCCGTTATTCTGGCTGGCGTCCTGCTGAAAATGGGAACCTATGGTTTTTTAAGAATTGCTTTTCCCATTTTTCCAGAGGCTGCGGTTTATTTTCGAGATGCAATTGCATGGCTAGGACTTATCAATGTGATCTATGGGGCCCTTTGTGCTATGGCCCAGAGTGATATGAAAAAATTGATTGCCTACTCCTCCGTTTCTCACATGGGCTTCGTTATGCTGGGTCTTGCGGCCATGACAACTCAGGGAACAAACGGCGCTGTTCTTCAGATGTTTAACCACGGGACCTCAACATCAATGATGTTCTTGATGGTTGGTGTATTGTACGAGCGCTCGCATCATCGCTGGATTGTTCGCCCCGATGGCACTAAAGGCTTTGGGGGACTTTATACCAAGCTTCCAATTTATTCGATTGTCTTTATTATTTCCATGTTTGCATCAATGGGGTTGCCAGGTTTATCAGGTTTTATTTCAGAGGCCCTCATTTTCTTGGGAATCTATAAGGAGTTTACGTCGATTACCGTGCTTGCACTGATTGGTTTATTAATTGGTGCAGCCTATCTGCTTTGGATGTTCAAGAGGATGTTCTTTGGTGAGGTTAACCCATCAATTGTTGAATATCATGATATGAACGCGCGTGAAATTTTATATATGGCACCGCTCTGTATTATCGTTGTATTGTTCGGCATTTTTCCGGCACCGATATTGAATATTATGAAAGAATCCGTGGGTTCACTGGTGACATTGTTGGCAAAATTTCAATAGGGCCTAAAGAGTACACATTATGGAACTTGGTTTAAATTATCTTTATAGTATTACTTTTTACATTCCTGAATGCATTGCAATTTTAACTATGGCAGGCATTCTTTTCTTAGAGGTCATTTATAAGAGAGACGATTCCAAACGGGTGTTGCTCAAGATCTTTACATTCTCCGGCCTAGTCTTAACGTTTATAGCACTGCTGTGCAATTTAGATCTGCCAACGAAAAATATTTTTTATGAAGCAATTGTCATTGATCGATTTAGTGTGCTTGTGAAAATTATTGCCGTCATTGCAGCCTTAATTTCGTATTGGTACGGTTTGTATTCACGTGATATTTATGTTTCGTTAAAGTCTGAATTTGGCATTTTGATCGTGGGCGGATTAATTGGCACAATGCTTCTGGCAAGTGCCAATAATATGCTTACACTATATCTAGGGATTGAAATGCTATCAATTCTCGCCTATCCCTTGGCGGCCATGAAGCGAATGGATGAGAAGTCAGTTGAAGCGGGACTTAAATATGCACTGTACGGCGGTCTTTCCGCCGGAATCATGCTGTTTGGCATGAGCTTGATGTTTGGGATTCTTGGAACTATTCAGTTCAGTGAAATAGCTGCGCGAATAGCTTCGCTTGATGTAAGTCAAAAAGTAATATTACTGCCAGCATTTCTTTTTTTCTTTGCTGGACTTGGTTACAAAATTTCATGCGTTCCTTTTCATATGTGGACCCCGGATGTGTATGAGGGATCGCCAATCCCTGTTACAGCATTTTTCTCTGTTGTACCTAAAATCGGGGGAATCGCGGCCCTTGTGAGAGTTACCTCTGTTTTCTTCACCGGTGAAAATCTAATTCAATATTCCTGGGTTGCGATTCTAACAGTCGTTGCGGCACTTACTATGACAGTAGGTAATGTCTCGGCCCTAGGGCAGCGCTCTGTGAAAAGGATGTTGGCATACTCCTCTATTGCGCAAATTGGTAATATTTTATTGGGTGTACTCGTTTTGGATACGATAGGACATCAAGCGATTATTTTTTATTTTTTCGGATACATGGTCATGACGCTTCTAGCATTTGGGATCACGGCGGTTTTATCTGATCAGTACGGTAATGATTACTTTGATCGATTTAATGGATTGATTTATAGAAATCCTCTAATGGCTGTTTCTCTTATTATCTCTATGCTGTCTCTGGCTGGTATGCCACCTTTGATAGGGTTTGTTGCTAAATTTAATATTATCTCAGCGATCGTACACAAAGGCTTTTTTGTTCTCGCTATTGTGGCCGTGCTTAATTCGGTTATCTCGCTGTATTACTACATGCGATTGGTTAGATTGGTGGTTTTTAAGATGCCAGAATCAAGTGAGAAATTGTTTGATTTAGGATTTGGCAGACAAGCGCTTTTTGTTGTTATGGCGATTTTTATCGTTGCGGTGGGTATTTTTTGGGAAGATTTATATAAGTTTTCAGAAGTTACAAACCAAATAAAACTGGCCCACTGAATTGGCTATTAATTCACCGATTTATTTGTTTATTCTTGTCGCTGGGTTGGCTACATTTCCAATTGTTTCATTGCTTAAAAAAATCGCCAAGCGTTCAATTGATGACGACTCATGCAGATTCAATTTTTATCTACGCCCTGCGATTCTGAAATATTTCTCTTGGGTGATATTTATTGTTACGATTCATTTCTTAATGACTGCTGCAAGTATGCCCGATAAAGCGATGCGGCAGGCCTTGTTTGGTTTGTCCATTATCTTATTATTAATAATGGGTAAAAAATAATGGTCGGCAATATTCTGCTCTTCATCCTTATCGCAGGAGCTTTGTTGTATTTGTGGCATCTTTTGTCTTCAATGACTTCTGGCGAGGTATTTAACAAGTATCGGAGTGTGTCTTTTTTTGCCATTATGGAAAAAGAGTATGAGCGCGATTTTGTTGCTACTGCGAGTAAAATTTTATTTATAGCATTAAAAATTATTTTATTAATTATCATTCTCGGGAAAATAGATATTTTCGCCTTTTCCCAAAATCCGCATTTCTTCACCGGATATAGTGATTCACAAGTGAGCTATGAAGGATTGTTTTATGGAATTTTTGTGTGGGAAATTCTAAATAGCTTAGAGCGGAGTCTTATCAGGGAAAGCAAGTTGGATGAAATGTTTGAAGGCCTAATAAGGCCGCTTTTTCTTCTTTTGCTTTTATTTTCTTTTATCTACTACTATCAAACGCCTTTCAGTGATTACGTGGTTTTGCGGCAGCAGGAAACAATTATTTATGGGATTATGAACTTAGGATGTGTGAGTCACTTTTTCTTTTTTTTGCTCTTCTTTTTTTATATTGCTTATGACCTAAAGCAGCTGGGTGACTCTATTGTTCAGAGCAAAATAGGCTTGTTAAACTGTATGATGAAGTTTTCGGGAATATTTATTCTACAGGTTTTCATTGTCTATGCTTTCTTAGGGTGGACCTCGCATCTGCCTTTTGCGGAGTTACTAGCAGATAGATTTCCCAATAGCAGATCTTTCTTTGAGGTCATTTCTCTGTTTGTAAAGCTCGGTTGTATCCATTTTTTGGGGATACTTGTAGGGCAATTTTTAGGGAATATTAAGTCGATTTATGTGCGAGGAATCGAGAAATACCTGCAGCTTTTATCGGCGTTTAATGCTGTTTTATTGATCGGTATACGATTATGGTAATGCGAGCTTATGAAATTATACTATTAGTTATTGCACTGTTGATGCTATTTCCACTTAATCTCTCAATGATGAAAATACTTACAGAGGTTTTTTTCATCGTTTTGGCCATAGTCTTCGTAAGTCAGAATCCTACTATTAATACGCTTTTCATGTGCCTAGTCATCTTAGGAAATCTGCTTCTTGTCAGAGGTGTTATTGGCCAGCATCGGCCGGGGGAGCTGCAAAATACTGGGCATGTAGTTATGAAATTTTCCTATATAGGGACGCTTGCATTGTTCATTTTTTCATTTTCCCAGTATTGGTTCAAGGAGGCGATTTTTCCCATTAGATCAATTCAAAATTCATTTCTAGCAGGGTCGGTTAGCATTTTTGTCGTTATTTTTATTTTAATAAATTTAAATAAAAAAGAGTCAAATAAATGAAGGATGCTCTAATCCCTTTTATTGTTTTTGCGCTTTCTCTCTTGGGATTAATCATGCATCCAAAGAATAATCTCGCACTACGCATTTTGGTGATCGGCTCGAGCATCGTCTTTCTCGTCGTGCGTTTTGCAGGTGGAGAAATAAATGAAATGTTGCTGTTAATTTTTACAGCCGTCAGTGCATTTGTCGGATTGTATTATCATTTGCTGGTTGAAAAGGAGAGGTCATAGTGTTGTTAGCGCTTGAATTAATATTTCCTGCGCTTTTGCTTTTTGTTGCCTTTTTTCGCAACAGGCTGGTCGTCAGCTCTGCGGTAAATACTTATGTTTCAATTATTATATATTGCACACAGGTAGTCGGGTTATTTTTTACGTTTAAGTATCAGCACGCATTTGACAGTGCACTCAGGCAAAACAACTTTTCTTTTTTTTACAGTTACTATGCAGCAATTATTATATGTTTTTTTCATATATCCTATACCTTTGATTTTGCGAAAAGAATCATTTCAAGGAATACGATTTATGCTTTCTTGATGATTCTTGCATTCTCTACCACATCAGACATGTGGATACTGTATTTGGTTTTTTCCACGACAATCTTTTTTGTGCTTTGGAAGCAGGCCATGCCGACTGTCCGACAACAGGTTAGTCTTCTCCTTACTATTTTTGCCTGTCTTCTTTTGCAGGGGCAACTGGAGCAAAGAATTTTTAGTATTATTATTGGGTCTCAGGCGTTTATTGCTCTGCTTGCACTTCTATTCTTGGTTTATAAGGACAATGAAAATCGGAATGTTTTTTCTTGGGCCTTGTTTTTGGTAGTGATTTTCAAATTTATGTTTCCAGTTAGTTCATATTTCGGCATGGCGATTTGCGTAGTATTTGCGATTGCATATCTAGTTAAAATTTTTGGCAGTAACCTTCTGGTCGAAAGAAAATCGTTAGATGATTTGTTTTTTGTTTTAGCACCATTTGATTTGTTACTCGGCCACTCAATCTATTTTGTGCAAACATTATTTATTTTTGTCATTTATGAATCATTCCAAATATTTAACTTCAAAACCCGCTATAGTTTGGCACAGTCTGTTTTATTCTGTTTCATGACTTGTGCAGTGTTATCGATAGGTGATCAATTTTCAGAATTAAACCTTTTGCAACTCTTCGTGCTACTCTTCAAAGTGGTATCCGTTTTATTTTTTCTATTTTCTGAGCAACGTCAGATTATGATTCAGCAACTTGGATTTGATAAACACACGGCCAGTATTGTTATTATACCATCCTTAATTTTGCTTTATAAATACCATCTCATATCCATGAACCCTATTTTGGGGCTAGTAGTAATCTGTGCTTTTGGACTGAAAATTATTTCATTATATTATCCGGCACTGCTCGAAAAAATTAATTTGTCGAATTTTCAGTGGCTAAAGACAAAAGTGAATTTAAAAATTAGGGATAAATGAGAAATAAAGCAGAGCCCCCTTTTTTCGTAGACCTTCAGCAACTCAAGCATGAGGCCTGGGTTCTGTCGTCAAAAAAGATATTTCTTCTCGCGTTTCCCATTGCGCTGTTTATGTGTTTACGTTTTGGCAATACGTATTTGAAGCAACCGCTTGTACTCATTGACACGAGGGAGACCGTTTGCCTTTTTATATCTCTGGTAGTTTTTTTGGCTTTCGCAGGACTAGATCGTCATACTGATTTTTATAAAAGAGCCATCACAATCTCATTTTTACTGCAGACTGTATTCATCGACCATAGACTTGCACCCTTTGCCATAGAGTGCATGTATACGCTGTGGTTGTTGTCATATTGGGATAAGCGCAGCATTTATCTACGTCTTTTTAATTTTGTGCTATCGGTGAGTTTGATGGCGGCGGTGGTTCTCGAAAATTCAGTTATGTTTTGGGATGGATGGCTGAAAGAGGGTATTGCCTTAACAGCATTGCTTCGGTGTGTGTTTGTAAATTATAAATTTGTTACTGACTCAAAAGTTCGAGGTTTTGAGGATGTAATTATTTCAACCTTATCCATTTTTTTAATATCCAGAATTGTTCCTATTAGTACCAATATGATTCTTTTTGTATTTATCCCCGCATGCGCTGTCGTGAGCTTCATAAATAAATCGCATTACAGATTCGCTACAATGCAGACTTGGCAATATTTTATTCTTGCAACCACTGGAATTATCCAAGTACTTGCCCTGCCACTCTATCTGATAAGTCTCCGCCCTGGGGAAGTTGTTGAAGAAAAGCTACCCAACTCACGAAGTTACAGTGTTATGATTTACGCTTTAATTCTTATGCTTTTTTTTATACGAGTATTTTCACAAGATGCCTTTAAATTAGACCTTACAGGAATTTTGGCCTTGCAATGGATCTTTGGAAATATATTCTTTGTACGGATTTTGGATAAAGAAGATTTGCACCTCACATTATTAATTTTTGTTATTTATTTGTTTTACTAGGAAAGCTGAGTATCATGCTGACAGTTAACTACGGGTTATTTCTTTCTTTAGCGGCTTTGCTCTTTTCAAAGTATTTATCTTTTTCAAAAACTTCGATTGTAGCGCTTAACTCTCTTATTCTTATCGTGTTTGTTTCAATTTTTGGTTTGGCACGCCATAAGTTTTTTTACACTCTTGGCCAAGAGCAGAATATTAGTTTCATTTATATGATAGTTTTTGCAAGCCTCGTTGCCATTTCTACGCGCAAGGAAAAAAGTTACTCATTGGCCTTTAGCTCCTGTTGCTTCTTGCTTGCTGCATTTTTTGTAAGTGAAGTAGTTATGCTGCTTCCGATCGTAAGGATGTATCTCGATTACACTCTTTTGCAGCATGAAAAAGTTGAAACGAAGCTGACCGATATATTTTATTACAGAATTTTGGCTAATATATGTGAAATAGTTCTACTTTACTTGCTAACAAGTTTTGAATTCAGCCATCATGCCACTCAAATATTATCTCTTGGGATATATTTTATTTTCGTAATTCAGATGCTGCTTTCTTATTACTTTGAAAAATGTTTTCGAGAATCATTCACCCCGCTTCGAATTATGGTAAATTTTGTAAACTATTTATTGTATCCGGGATGGGTTCTTATGCTGATGCGCGAAGTGAAGTGCGTCGATATTTTAACACCTCTCGCACTTCTTATTCTTGTCATTGGCGTCCTTGTGATCCTGGTAGACGTATATAACACCAAAAAATCGATGTGTGGGATACTCGTTATTAACATCTTCATTTTTCTATGCCCCGTTAAGGGGAATGAGTATATTTTTTATAAGCTTTCTTCGTTTTCATTTATGACAGGTCTCTTGCTGTATTGGACGGAAGATATTCTTGCCTTCTCCCCTGCTACTTCACGATTTGGCAAAATTCTCCGCTATATTTTTGCTATTTTGGTGGCGATGCCTATTCTTGGAAATGGTAATTTAACAAAACTTATCATATTACTCAGGTTACATAATGAATATTTATCAATTTACTTGGTTATTCTCTTCGCTCTAATGGGCATTCAAGCTTTTTATCGCTACAACAACACGCCGCGCAGCTCGCAAGTATTAATCAAAAACTTTCGGCCATTTTGGATTATAATTGTTTCTAATGTATTAGTAACAATTTGGTTGAATCTGTCGTTGCTCGTTAATGCAAAAGTTTAGAGTAAAATTGAGCACTTCGCGGGTCGTTGGTCCCTTTTCAAGGGAGCAGATTGCCGAGCTTTTTCTAAAAAGTCACATCAAGCATGAAGACCTCTGCCAGATTTTTCCAACGGGTGAATGGCTACCACTGCGATTGAATAAAGAACTTTGCACTTTTATAGAGGCCGCAAAGAAGAATCCAGCTTTAATAAAACAAGAAAATGATTCAAAAACAGTGGTTAATCTAGCTGCAAGAAAGGTAACTGCAAGGCCTCTTGAGGAGAAGCACGAAAAGACTCAAGCCGAGGTAGTTGTTGAAAAAGCTCCAAACAAGGCCCTAAATATTGACGATCTTGAAGTGCTTGATCCGGATGTGAAAGGTCAAGACTTCGAGGAATTCAAATTTGAAAAAAAGACGCAAAAATTCACACTTCCCGAAGATGGGAAAAAGGTCGATGTACCCTTGGAGGTGCAAAATCCAACTCTCGGGCCAGATAAAACAGTTATAGCAAAAGGAATTAAGAAGGAAGTCAACGTAGATAAAACAGTGGTTCGTCCTGAGAATCTAGCGAGGAAACAGCAAGAAATTGCAGCATTAAAGGAGGCTGCAACATTGACTGAAAAACAAAACCTTGAAGGCGAGCATGAAAAAAACTTGCCAGCAGTTGCTACCGTCAAAGACATTGATCTTTTTGCAGAGGCAACGTCAGTTTCAAATGTCTCTGACTATATGGCTGAGTTAAAGAAAAGTGTTATTCAAACGGAGCAAGATTTTGCAGATGAGCAGCAGCGTCTTATTGACGAAGTCAATAAAGACACGAATGCCGAAAAGCTTGATTCAGAATCTGAACAAAAGGAAGAGGCAAAACCGAAAAAGGCCATGAAGCCTATAATTGCACTCGTTTTTATTGTTCTAATATATTTTCTCTTTTTTGACGAAGAGGAGCAGACTAAAAATTACGAGCCGCTTGCTATAAAAATAACATTTCCAGTCATTCTCGACGTTGAAAATGAGCTAGTATCAACAGAAGAAATGGAAAAAGGGAAAGCCTTTTCTACTCAGAATAGTTACATGGCAAAAGTCAATGCAGTTAATCACCTTCAGCTATCACTGGCAAACAAGTTTAAAGATAATCCATCCTTTGGATTATTGTTGCTTATTTATGCTGAGCTACTACCAAATGCCGCGAATCAACAAGAAGCTTTAAAAACCATATATAGGATGCTGAAGATTGTAAGTGCCAGGACTTTGGCCGACGTCAATATGGCCCTCGGCGCCTCTCTTTACTACTACCACCAGGGGCGCTACAAAACGGCTAAAAATACTCTTGAAAATTTTCGTCGAGTTACCAAAGGGCTCACTCCAAAATTTTTAGCGGTCTGGATGGAAATCTGCTTAAAAGCTGGTGACTTTGTAACGGCGAAAGAGCTCTTTGATAAGCTAAACTCTTTGAAGCCAAAAACCCTTGAGATCTACCTGGCCTTATCTCGTTTTTACCAGCAGGACTCGCAGCCTGATAAAGCCATGGAAATTCTTCAGGAAGGCAGCAAGATTAATAAGGGTTCGGTAGCGCTCCTGTTAGAGTATGCAAAATTAAAACTAGAAGCAGGTGATTTTAAAAATTTCTCTGCCGCTTTGACCACGATAAATGATCTTAAGGCTGAATACAGTCCCGTGTATTATTCAAAATATTTGGAATACATGGGAATACTGAGTGCGAAGCAAGGAAAGATGGAAGATGCAACTAAATATTTCAAGCTGGCGCTTAAAGTAAATGATTCTGATGAATTGCGCTCAAAGCTTGCTTCGCTGGAAGTTGGGGGTTCCACATCGGTGCAGAGCCTAATTCTTGAAAGCAAAATTCTATTTCTCATGAACAAGGCAAAATTCGAAGTCGATAAAAAGAATTGGGATCAGGCCATGGCCTATGCTATTTCTGCATCGGATTTGTCTGAAACCTATCTACCATCAAAGCTCTTGCTAGCAGAAATCCAAATTCAAAGGGGCTATTTTGATTTTGCTCTAAAAAAATTACTCGACCTTCAGAAAGTCGCTCCGATGAATACAAAGGTGAACCATCTTCTTCTCTATGCCTATATTGAATCATTTAAAGTTGATGATGCCCAAAAAGAAATTAATCAAATGGTGAGAACTCCTTTCGCAAAAACCTATGAGTATGCGTCGTTACTTGGGCTGTTTTATAAACGGCAGAACAATACGCCATTGGCCATAAGGTGGTATCAGGAAAGTATTAATAGAAATCCCCTAAACGATAAGGATTATTTTAATTTGGCAGAGATTCTGGTTTACATGAAAAAATTCAAGGACGGTTCCAGGATGCTCGCGGAATCGTTGGCGCTAGATCCCGACAACGTCGACTACGTCGCTTTAAATGCAGAAATACTTTATGAGGAAAAAGGCGCGGATACAGCGATAGGATATCTGCGTGAGCAGCTCGACAAGCACTTGGAAGACCCAAAATTGATCGGAGAAATTGCCAAGTATTACTATAAATCTGGGCAGTCAAAGTTTTTTGATCAATACAAGGCAAAAATGGAATCGCTGGCGAATAAGGACGCTGGCTTTTATTTGTTCTTAATAGATGCTTCACGCAAGGAAGATAAATTTGAGGAAGTCGTGGCCTATAGTAAGGAGCTGCTCAAGATTGATCCGGGAAATTTAACCACGCGCATGCAGCTGGCCGAATTTTTCCTGATTAACGGCAAGACGGAAGATGCGCTTAGAGAATTTGAGCAGGTCAATGCTCGCCTTCCCTCTTACCCAAAAGTTCACTATTTCTTAGCCAAAGTGTATATTTCCATGAAAAAGCTAGATAAGGCCCAGGAAAATGCAGAGGAAGAAATAAAAAACAATCCAAATCTAGAATTTGGCTACTCCATATTAGGGCAAATGTATCGGGAGAAGAGTGATTGGGCCAATGCCATCAAAAATTACGAAGCAGCAGTTACGAGGAATGGTAAATCGGTGGAAGCAATGGCCGGAATGGCCTGGATTAAGGATAAGCAAAATAATTTTGCAGTGGCTCGAGAGCTATACATGCGCGCCATAAAAGAGGAACCTGGAAATGCAAGTCTTCACAAAGAACTGGGTTTTACATATAAAAATATGGGGCAAAGTGCGTTGGCAATCGAATCATTTCAGGTGTACTTAAGCTTGGTTCCAAATGCATCGGATAGATCAAATATTGAGGCCGAGATAAAAAATTTACAATAGGAAGTGGTATGCACGATATTAATTATTTTCACGAAAATACTGAAGCCGTTAAACAAAACCTTGCCAAGAGAAAATTTAATACAGCTATCATCGATGAATGCTTGGCCATCAACTCAAAACGCAAAGAGCTGACACTTTTTGTGGAGACAACACGAGCAGAGATTAATCAAGTAAGTAAGCAAGTGGGCGAATTGAAAAAAAACAAGCAAAACGCGGACGAGAAAATCCAGAAAGTTGGTCACCTAAAAGCGCTTATTGCAGAAAAGGAAAAAGAACTTGAGGCCACACAGACTGAGCTGAATACGCGCTTATCGAGCATCCCTAATCTGGTGGATGATGAAGTTCCAGCGGGTGAAAGCGATAAAGACAACAAAGAGATTTTTCAAAGAGGAAATCCTGCAAAATTCTCTTTCAAGGTCAAAGATCATGTTGCCCTCGGTGAAGCTCTTGGAATGCTCGATTTTGAGGCCGCCTCTAAAATGTCTGGTTCCCGTTTTGTCGTCTATAAGGGCCAATTCGCCCAACTTGAGCGCGCTCTAATAAACTTAATGATTGAAGAGCACACTAAGGTCGGCTATGAAGAAATTATTCCTCCCTATATTGTGAATAGTAACTCTTTATTTGGAACAGGGCAGCTGCCAAAATTTAAGGAAGACTTATTTCGCTTAGACCTTCCCGATCGCGATTGGTACCTGATTCCAACAGCAGAAGTACCGGTCACCAACCTCAAGCGGGAACAAATTTTCAATGCTAGCGAGCTGCCTTTAAAGTATGTGTCCTATACTCCATGCTTTAGAAGTGAGGCGGGTTCTTATGGAAAAGATACGCGCGGTCTAATTAGGCTGCATCAGTTTAACAAGGTTGAAATGGTAAATATCGTCGCAGGTGAAAAATCTGAGGATGCCCATCAGGAAATGATTAAGCGAGCCTGCTCAATTCTAGACCTATTGGAACTTCCCTACCGCGGCATTCTTCTCTGTGGCGCTGATATCGGTTTTTCAGCTCGCAAATGTATCGATCTGGAAGTCTGGCTACCTTCCCAGAATACCTATCGTGAAATTTCATCCATTTCTAATTGTGGGGATTTCCAAGCTCGACGCGCCAGTATTCGATATCGCGACGCGCAAGGCAAACCCGTTTATGCCCACACTTTAAATGGGTCTGGTTTGGCCGTTGGTCGTGCCTTGGTGGCAGTCGTTGAGAATTACCAAAATGAGGATGGTTCTATTACCATTCCAAAAATATTAAGACCCTTTATGGGCGGACGAGAGAGGATCGCTAAAATTTAATCTTGTCACTTTTGTTTCAACGACTTATTATCGCGTCAAAGATTTTGGAGGATTGGCTGAGTGGTCGATAGCGGCGGTTTTGAAAACCGTTGGCCCGTAAGGGCCCGCAGGTTCGAATCCTGTGTCCTCCGCCATCTTTTACGGAGACGTGCCCGAGTGGCCGATGGGAGCGCCTTGCTAAGGCGTCGTACGGGTAACACCGTACCGTGAGTTCAACTCTCACCGTCTCCGCCATTTTTTCTTGCCGGAGAGATGCCAGAGTGGTCGAATGGGCCGGTTTCGAAAGCCGGAGTGGGGTTTTGCTCTACCTAGGGTTCGAATCCCTATCTCTCCGCCATTTTCCGACTAAATTCAAATAGAAAAGCAACATACTACAGTAAGATGTCTAGGCTTATATTTGCAACCGCTGATTGAGTTTTTTTCTGAAGAGACTAGAATTGGTTCCATGAAAAAAACATTTTTTAAATTTCAAAAGCGACACAACTCCTCACTAACTCTAGTTGTTTGTTTTGCCATAGGCATACTTGCTGGCTGCGCTGGCGGTATTAAGAATCAAAAACTAGGGATGGAGCAGGTCAAAGCAAAGAACTATGAGGAGGCGCTTAAATTTTTTGAGGTCTCTCGAACTGAAGGTAATGACAGGAGTGAATTTTTTCTTCAACTTGCGGAATCTAAGTATCAGGTGGCGAGTGCATCGTACCAGCAAGCTCAAAATCCCGCGGATGCGAAGGATTTACCCACAATTATTTCAGTCTTATCTAAGGCGAAAAAGTATGCTGAGGAAGCGATTAAGGACGTGAGTGGTATCAAAGACGAAGATATTAAGGAGAGCGATAAGAAATTAGAGGAAAAAAATAACTTATTGAAACAAATTAGCGAAGCACTTGACGCAAAAAATCTTGAGCGCGACGGCTTAATATCTCAAGCTAATGCGCTCAAGGAAAAAGCCGAGAAGAAGACAGAGAATGCCTTTTTGGAATTTGCCCCTCTGTTGCCATTTAAAAGTTTTTTACCAGAAGTTAGTGAAGCCTATACAGAAATTAGTAGCTTGTTAATCAACCAATTGGATACATCAGGCCTTTCTGCCCTTGATACTTTTAAGACAAAAATCGCCAAAGGATTATTTGAAAAGTTACAAAAATACTTTCCTGAAATTACTAAAGGACAAGAAGGCGTAATAGCAGTAACTGCTGCTGATTTTCACAAGGCCAAAAAATTTATCGAAGCCTATGCAGCGACGCGCGAGCTGAAAAAAATAAACCCAGAGAATGCCTATCTTAAAAAATATGGTTCTGTCATTCGCGATGGTCTCATGACCAGCGAGACAAAGGCCCTCTCGGACATCGTGAAAGCTAAAACGAATGCCGCATACATGCGGGCCATGGATGGATATCGTGCATTGTTGCTAGTTGAAGAGATAACGAAGGAGCAAGTTGATGGCTATAATGCAGAGATAAAAAAACTTCGTGCAGCGATTGCCGGAAACTTTATTAAAAAGGCCAAAGATTTAGCCAAATCAAAAGAGTCTTTGCCACTTGTTTGGATTATTTTAAAAAATGTTTGGAGATTTGATCCAGAGCAAGCCCAAGCTCAAAGTGCTCTAGCAAAAGAAGCATTTGAATTTATCCAGAAGAAAAGCGCGCTCAACAGCATGTTAGTGGTTAGAAGTGATGGTGATCCAGCGCAAGCGGTGGCGGCAAATTCCCCTATAGAGTTGGAAACTCATTTAAAACAGCAGGTAATTTCAAGTTCTTTGCAACTCCCTTCCTGGCCTGCAGGAGTTACGATGGTGCTTGCCAATGACATACTGCCTGTTGAATATGTTTACGCATTAAAAAAACCTCAAGATCTTTCCAAAAAACCAAGTGCTGGCGCTGAAAAATTGAATGAGCTTGATGTGATTCTATGGGCCAATGTGCTCGAGAATAAATCGGAAGAATACGGAGCGAATCAGGTTATTTATAAGGTTTCGCGATTTGTTTCGAGTACGCGAATGGTGGACAATCCTGAATGGTTCACGGCCCAGCAGGAGCTTACATCGGCAGAGCAGAGCTACAATAGCAGCTATCAGCAGATGCAAAGTTTAAGCAATCAATGTGATAGCATGGGTAATGTTTTTGCAATCGGAATTTGTAAGGGCGCTATACAGGGAATTAGTACATCTAGCGTTGACTCGGCAAGAGCAAAATATAATGCGACTCCAAGGTATTTGCAGGAAAATGTTAATTCGGATTATACCTATCGCTACTATCGTGTTGGGCTTAACCTCTCCATGAAAATAGATCTGCAATATCTTGATCTTGTTAATAAGAATAATACGCCAGCTAAAATTATTGAATATGTTGTGAAGAACAAAGAAGGTGATGTTTTTGAAGGAGTTATGCCCAGTGATTTGAACGGATTAAGAAATGGTCCTGTTGGCGTTCCAGAATTATTGGCAGAAAAGCGGCAAGGACAAAAGACATTACTGGAACAAATACAAAAAGAACTTGTGGATAAATTTACCAGGGAGAAAGGACTTCGATACTGTCACAAGGGTGAAAAAATGTTGCGTTCTTCAAAGCAGGAATCCAGCTATCTCCCCGCTTTCCAGTTGTGTATGTTGCTAACCAAAAATCAGCAAGATATAAAAGAGGGTCAGGACGCAGCCGAGCTGGATGTCGCAAGAAAGGTACTTGCAAAATTCTATCAGTTTACTGATGAGGAAATGCAAAAATATGCGTTAAGCGAAAGTGAACTTCCCGCACCCACCACGGATAATCTATTTACGGCATCTTTTTTGTAAAAAATAGATCTGAGCGATGAAAATAGCCAATCTGATACTTCGAATCCTGTATGAAGTTATAAAAGCTATTTTGATGCGTCCGGGGGCGTTTCATTTGCAGCCGGCCCAACTGGAGTGGGGCAACAAAGCAAAAAAATCTTTTCTTGAAATTGAGGGCATCGCAAAACGTGTTTGTCTATACGAATATGGAGATGGTCCTGTCCTTTTGTTGATCCATGGTTGGGGTGGATGTGGTTTGCAGCTATCCCCTCTGATTCAACCTCTTATGAGTCTAGGTTATAAAATTGTGCTCTTTGATGCTCCCGGACATGGGGAATCTAGTGGAATTGGCGCGACCTACTTAGAATTTGTCAGAGCGCTATCACAGTTGGCTAAGCATTATTCCGATGTCCGAGGAGTTGTGGCACATTCAATGGGAGGAGGAGCCGCCATCGTATTGGCAAGTCAGCTCTCACGACCTGAATTTAAAACTGTTCTTATGGCACCACACTACGATATGCAGGCCGAGTTCAAAGATTGGGCAAAATCTTCTCGCGGGCTAGGTTATGTCTTAGATATTTACGTTCGTATCTCCGAGAGGCTTTTTAAATATAAATTGAGCGAGATTAATCCAAAGAATCTTCTAATAACTCAAAAGGGAGCATTTTTATTAATTCATGACGTTGAAGACCAAGCTTCTAAGTACGTAAACTCGGAGCTTTTACATAAGTACCTTCCGAACTCCAAAATTCTAAAAACAGTTGGCAAGGGCCATAATCGTATTTTGAATGATGCAGAAGTTTTGGATGTCGTAAAATTATTTTTTGTGAGTTAGAAAATAGGGTCTGTTAAATTTCACACTTTAAAACGCTATGATGTTTATGCTTGATCATAGAACATTTAAATTCCTTTTTTCGGAAGTGTATTAAGCGATGCTTACAATTTTTTGTATTACGGTGCGAGAGCATATGATTCTTAATACATTCTTTTTTGCAGTGCTTATCATTTTCACATTTCTGAATGCACAAACCAACACCTAGCCCTTTGCTGTCGTTATCTTGGTCTTCGTCATCATCGTCTTGATCTTGGTCCCCTTCGTCATTGCCGCTTCCAGAACCTGTTCCTGAACCGGAATCAGAACCTGTTCCTGAACCAGAATCAGAACCTGTTCCTGGGCCAGAGCTGTTCGGCGTTTGGTCGGTAATGACGACTTCACCATTAGAGATGTCGGCATGAGTGCCATCTTCACAGTCAATACTGGCACCATCATCAGTAGACGTCACAGTACAAGAGGAACCATCGACACCGATGACATTGTCGCTTAGTTTTTGAATAGTGCCATCATCACAAACTAAATAGGTGCCATCGCTAAGAGATTCTAAG
Organism: Bdellovibrionales bacterium GWA2_49_15; assembly: GCA_001769855.1. GTDB lineage: Bacteria > Bdellovibrionota > Bacteriovoracia > Bacteriovoracales > Bacteriovoracaceae > GWA2-49-15. The sequence goes on from MEPP01000025.1 coordinate 240,422, forward strand.
GTGCAAATGCGCAATGGTTTTTTTATGGGTGTTGTGAGTGAATTGGCTTGGGCAGTTTCAATCGCAGCCGTGATGGCGTCCTTTTTTCCACAACCGGTAAAAAGGATTACTAGGGAAAGAATGCAAATTAAGCTTTGGACAGTTTTCACACGGCCTCCATACAAAAACTAATACAAAGATGATTATTGCAAGATGAAAGCCAAACTTATGTCGTTGAGGGGGCGAAATGCTTAAGAAGTTGCCACAGATTTTGTATAGCTGTCGAAAGTTTAGACACTGCTTTAATTATAAAAAGCATGCTAGAATCCGGCTCAAGATAAAGCATATTAGTCGTTTTTTGAGGTTATAATGCAGGGTCCGTATCTTGCCATTCAATCAAATCCCGAGAGCGAAGAGCTCCTCAAGGAAGAAATCAATATCCGATTTCCTGAGCTGCGGCCAAGTTTTTCAGCTCCTGGCTTTTTGACCTATAAATGCAGCCAGGGAGTAGTGAGCGAAAAAGATCTTACAAAATTTCTACCCGTGTATTCATTAAAGGTAGGAATGTTTTATGCCAAAGTTGGCAGAAAGCAAGTGGCAGAAAAGTTAAAACAGTTGGAAAAAGACCTGTCAGCACCCTACGTAATCGATCCAACCTCATCACAGTGTCTTGAAATTGATCAATTAGTTAAGGCGCAAAATGGCAGCTTGCCTAAAATTAATGATTGGATTGTATGGATTTATCTCTATGAGCAAAAAGAATGCTGGATAACAATTTATCCGTACCGACCTCCGATTTCGAGTTTTGGACTTCTCCCTTCAGCTATACCAAAAGACGCACCATCTCGCGCCTATCTTAAAATGGCACAGACTTTTGCTCGACTCAAGCTTAATAAAGTTCAAGATCCCCAGACATTTTTAGAAATCGGATGTGCTCCAGGAGGAGTAGCATATTTTCTCTTGCAAGAGGGACATTTTGTACTCGGTATCGATACAGGAGACATGGATCAAAAGCTTCTCAATTCACCCATGGCAGACAGATTGAAAACTATTCGCCGATCTGTTCAAGAAGTTCGAAAGGGTGATATTGAAAAGTCCCTTCAACGTCTCAGTGTGCCAAGCTTCGAATGGCTCGCGAACGACCTCAATTTACCGATACCCATGGCCTTTAATGAGGCCATGAGAATTTCACAGTATTCACAGGATCTTTGGGGGCTCTTAATCACCTTAAAAACACCCTCCGTTGAAAGTTTGCCACAGCTTATGACTGCCATCAAAAAGTTATCCCACTCAGAAAGAGATTTCTGTTATGTTCAAGCACTACATTTGCCCGCACACAAAAAAGAATGTCTTTTGGTTGCTCTCAAAGAAAAAGCATGCAAAGTACTAGAGATTGGTCCGTTGAAACCGTATTTTGGCGACGACCAAGATCGCCCCAAGAATAATTAGTAAGGCACCTAATAAGCTTTGTGCGCCAATAACCTCATAAGGGATTGCCTGAATTTCGTAATATTTCAGGACTTGCATCACCAGGATTGTAAGGAGTGGATTTAAAGCAATGATGACACTAACTTGATTTGCTGGAATACGCTGTAGGGCTTCGGACATACACCCATAAGCAACCACAGTGTTAACTCCCAAAAAAAGTAAAACAGCAAAGTTGGTAAAACCAAGGGAAGGCAATGATGCAAAATCAACAAAAGGTAAAAAAGCGAGTGCACAAAATCCATCAATAATTAGATTGAGTGATTGTGGGTGAGAATAAGTCAGAATTTGCTTCTGAATAATAGCGTAAACGGACCAAAATGCAGCCGCAACAACAACAATTAAAACACCCTTTGTGTACTGTGCATGGGGAATAACTGCAAGAGAGTATTGATTCAAATAAAACAGAAAAAACCCGATAAAAAATGCTGTAATGCCCAACCACTTCACAAATGAAAGACGCTCGTGAAAATAAAAAACGCCTGACAAGGCAAGAATCATGGGGCCAAGCTGAATGACAATCTGAGCATTACTCGGTGAGGTGTAATCAACTCCAACTAAATAGGTCCAATAATTGATAGCAAGACATAAAACGGCCAAGATCGGGATTGGTTTTATGAGCGGTTTGATTTGCAGTGCTTTAGGTTGAAATCTAAGTAGGTATAAAAACAACAAAATAAACGCCACAGCGAAACGAAACCAAACAATCGTCATGGTTGTGGATGCCTTGAGGGAAAATTTTAGAAAAATTGCCAGCACGGCCCACATTAGCGCGGTCAAACTGGCAAAAATCAATCCCTTTGCACGGTCAGAAATATTTTGTCCAATGTTAAAGAAATTTTCTTGGATGTTTTCAACCTTAATGGTAAAGATTTTAAAAAAAATATCGCAAACAAGGCCAGATGTATACATATGACAATGCAAAAACTTTCTCGAGTAGGCCTCGGTGGATATAGAATAAGCATCAAATCTAAAGAGCATGAAGAAGCTCTACGCCTTGCGCTCGATCTTGGTTGCAATTTAATTGATACATCTACTAACTACACATATGGCGACTCAGAACTATTAATTGGAAAAGTTTTAGCTGACCATAAAGGCCCAAGGCCAACAATCGTAAGTAAGGCTGGGTATATCCAAGGCCCGAACCTTAAACAATATGAAGAGCTACGTTCCAAAGGCAAAGCTAAAGAAGAGCTTGTGGATTTGGGGCAGGATTTTAAGCATTCTATTCATCCTGAATTCTTAGGTAATCAAATTTCCCTTTCTCTTGAGCGACTTGGCGCACCGGATATCGATTATTTTTTACTCCACAATCCTGAATATTATTTTAAAACGAAGGGCGCTTCGGAGGAAATCTATTTACAGAGGCTGAAAAAGGCTTTCATGCATCTTGAGGAAGAGGTTTTTAGAGGAAGAATAAAATATTACGGAATTAGTTCAAATACTTTTGCGAGCGCGCCAACAGATTCAAATTATTCAAATTTAGAAAAAATTTTAGAGATCGCCAAATCAGTCGCTAAGAACCATCATTTTAAAATGGTTCAATTTCCTATGAATTTGATAGAGAGAGGTGCCATAGGATTACGTTTTGGTGAAAAGAATTTGATTCAATATGCGCATATCAATAACTTACTCACGATGGCCAATAGACCTTTGAATGCCTTTGCACCGGATGGTTTTTTAAGACTTGCACAGTACTTTTCTACTCTACCATCACTGGTAGAGTGTGAAGAGATGATGCTGGGCAGGCTCGAAGCGCTTCAACAAAAAATTGATCAGAGAAACGATGAAGAGCATATCAATGTCAATGAACTTCCATTTATCAAACAGTTTAAGGAGATATGGGCCACATTACCTACTCCTGATGTTGTGGAACAAGTGTTTCTTGGAAATTTTTTCCCCCTCGTTGCGCAGTTATATGGGAGTACGTTGTCTTTGGAAGAGTCCAAGCCCTATTACAAGCTTTATGACATTGCCCTTTCCAGGTCACGGCAGTTAATGACAGAGAGGGCTTCAAAATATAGGGAGATGCTGGAAGTTGAAGGCATCATAATTCCACATGCCAACCAACCTTTTTCAGTTCTCGCAATCCAGAAGTATTTGGAATGGGGTGTCGATCATGTATTGGTAGGCATGAAGCGCCCGCAGTATGTGCGAGAACTTCAGGCCTTCTTTCCGTCAAACTAAGCTGCTGCTTTTACACTTCGATTGGTGGCCGTTTTTTCTGGGTCAACAGCTTGTGCAGCCATTTCGGGAGACTCGCCACCTATGATTTTATCCGCCCACTGGGTGACCATATTATCATAATCCGAGCTGTTAATTTTATCGTTTCGGATTATTTTTCGAGTGTAGTCGACAAATTCCTTCCATACGACATCCGGTGTTTCACGAATTTTTCTCTGAATGGCCAAATCATTTTCAATTTTCTCCAGCTCAAGGGTGAGCATGTCACTGGCCTTAGAGCCCTTCGGTGCAAATAGAGTAATAAACTTGTCGCGCATGTCTTCTTTAAGCGTAGAGACGAGTTCTATTTTTTGTCCCATAGGATACTGTTGCAAGGCCGACTTTAAGATTTTGTCAGGTAACACTGGCACCAAGACAGCTGGAAAATTTTGCAGAGCAATTTTTTTCAAGGTATCGGCATCTTCACCACTTTGTGCCAGGGCTTTAAATAGCGAGTTTTCTCGGGCGGGCATCGAAATCGGAATGAGATCCAGAATTTTTTCCAGGAATGGTATTCTGGTTTTTTGCTCCTTGTACTTTGCAAGTTTAGATTTAAACTCGCTTAGCATTTGCCCTACGTCTTCACGTCTGTACTCCATGCCTCTTGCGATGGCCAATTCGACATATTCTTCATCCAAGTTTTCCAGAATTTTTGCAATAAATTTGGAAGACATAACGTTCATGAGAATTTTTCCCAAGTCTGGGTTTTCTTTAACAAACTGAGCGGCCCTTTCCGGATTTATCCGCATTAGGGTGTCGCAGGCTTCTGCATCGACAATGGCAGAAGGAACTAGAATGTCCTCTACAATTTGGTTAGAAATAAAGGCATTAGTTTCAAGCAAATCATTCCCAATAACTTGCTTGTCCAGAAAAGATTTCCATAGGTCCCGTTCTTCCTGAGTCAACTTGGCAAAGATTTTAAGTAAAGTGTCATTCTTGAGTTGCTGGACCAACGCGCGCAAGGCATTCTTTTCTTTGCTCTCACCGCTGGCGACCCACTTTTTTACAAGCATAACGGCTTCAACAGGCGAATTATCTAGGAAGGTTTGGTATCGTTCGACACCCGCGATGGCCGAAGTATTTTCTTGATCAAAAGGTCCTGGAGGTAGTCCAGCCGCTGCCTTATCATCCTCTTCCTCCTCGTCCTCTTTAGGGGCTGGGCCGGCCAATGCCTGGTTTTGAGCATCGTTTTTGTCTTTATCTAATTTGGCCCACTTGTTGAAAAGCATAAATGCGATCAAGCCAATGACGATTGCGGCCATGATCAAGCCAAACATATTGGAGAATCGTGAAATCAGCGCCAAGATTTCGCCCACGGAGGACGGCAAGTCCAACCCGGATTTTTTCTCCTGCATATTGATGTAGGTAATCTCAAGCTCGGGAGTAACATCATTAAGATTGAACTTGAGGGCATTTAACATTTTTTTAATGTTTTCACGCGTGGTGGGATGTAACTGCTCACTAAGTTGGATATAAATCTTAACGCTTTCAAGATTATTAAAAATATCCAAACTCTTGTTGTATTTCCATAACTGTTCAAAAGGAGGGAGCGGCTCCTTCTTTTTATCAGCAAGAGGTTTCCCTTTCTCATCTTTGAAATCATTAAAATCCTCAATCAGCGGAGCTTCTAAACCTAATTTTGAGAAGACAATATAATCTTTTGGCAATTGGTCTGGAAGTATATCTTTAATTTTAACCTTGCCCTTGTTGTCCTCCGCACCCTCGTCCCCTGCGCCATCTTCGCCATCTTGGGGGGTGAATTTTGGCTTGGTGGCCTGGTTTACATTAATTTCAACATCGACCAGGTATTCATTTGATTTAATGATGCGTGAGAGGGCCGTTCTAACCTTCTCGCCAATGGCCTTTTCCAGGCCAACCTTTTGCCAATCAAGGGAAGGTAGAAATGATCCGCTTGTTGGAATTTCACTGGCGTTGGCAGTCAGGATAAAAACATTGAGAAAGACCGCCACAGATTTTCGAACTACTGATAAAAATTTCATAAATTTCTTCCCTGGCTTAGTATTCACTTCTCACCCACCTGTCTTGGGTTCTAACTTAAATTTCTCTTCGAGGTACAGCTTCATAATATAAGCATCGCGATTATCTGAATTCATACTGAAGGCCTTGCGGTAATAACTTAAGGCCTTGGAGAAATCTTTGCTCAGATAGTAGGTACTGGCCTTGAGTTCATAGACGACAGAGTAGTGTGGAAAATCTTTTTCTAAGATATCAAGGCGCTTGAGGGCATCTACATAATCTTTGATACGAATTTGTCGCTGAACTTCAAAGAGCTGAGTTACGAGGTAGTCGACGTCTTTAACGAGCTTCAGGTTTTTCGAAACGTCCAAGTTGACAGAAAGTTCAATATCATTACTTCCCGTACGAGTAAGGAGCACTCGATATGGATCAAATCCTTCTTTGCTAATTTCTAAAATGAACACATTGCTCTTGGCAAAATTGTTAACAACTTCGCTCATGGGAATCTTAAGCGGGGTCCTGCCAATCTTAACTCCAGCATCGTTACTTGTTGTCTTGATAAAAATATCAGCTTGTTCAGGGTTGCTCGTAACGGTCAATTCCTCGGCTAAGCACCAACGAGAAAAGAAGGTCAGGACCAAGACAAGCAACATATATTTTATTTTCATGGGAACTTACTCCTTCGTCGTATATGTTCGGAGTAAAAGAGGAAGTGTCTTAAGATTTGACAGTACATTTTAGGAGGAGGAAGAGATTGCCGACTTATTCCAGATAATAACTCAGGCCAACGAAGACTTTAAACCCAATAGTTGAGGATGAAACTCCAGTTCCGCGGCTAATGCCGGCTTCACCACGCAAACCGTAGTCGCGCTTAAAATTTAACACCCCACCACCGTGCAGTTCTATATCAAAGATCAGATCTGATTTTTTTGCCGTGGTGGTATTGTAAACAACAAAACCGATACCTGCAGATGGACCCCAGTAAAAACGCATTGTGGGGTTCATGGTCAAGGACGTTCCGGCATCACTGAATGTAAACATGGAGCTGAGGGAGTTCATATAAAAGTTCATACCGAGACCGCCTAAAAAGAAGCCCGCGCCATCAGAGGATAAAAGTGGGGCCACTGCCCGGATGAAATAGGATTTTGTGGCATAGTTAAGAAATTCGTAAGTTACATCGCCAGAAATTACTGAGGCAGTGGCAGATTGGGCCTCAGATGCTGTGTTTGATTCCGTGCTACCAGCGGCAGCCGAAAGTGTAGAGGCATTTTCAGTAATATTTACACTGACCATTCCAAGACTTGTTGTAACAACCTGGTGGTAATTACTTGTCGCCATAGCTGTTGGAACTATAAAAGCGATGATAAGGGCAAGAATTCTCATGAGACCATTATAGCAAATGGTGGTGTCATTGAAAGTCTTTAGGCCCTAGAGTTGAACTTTGTTTGCGATTATTTTCTTTTGTGGTCGTTGAAGCTTGAGAATCTTTAACTTTTTCAGCAGTTTTAACGACCCGATGGACTCGCCGACGCTTTTCCAACGTTTGTAGGTTAAAAAGCGCATCATCAGACTCAGTCAGCTCCCACTCGATCACGGCCTCATCCTGACCGTCCTTTTGCACATTTTTTAGGGTAATGCGAGCGCCATATTTTTGAAATGAGCTTTCGATTTGCTCCAAATAGGCCGATAAAGATGGATAGGTTTTATCGCGAAATACCAGAGGAGCTGTCACCTCTCTAAATTTGTGACCGGGAATGGCAAAAGACATACTAAAAACATCACCCACTTTTTGATATTTGACGGTCAATCTATTGGCCTTGGCTTGCGCCAGATAGATCACGAGGCCAGTCATAAAAGTCTTGAGATTCTTGCGCATCAATACCTTGTCAAAGGCAATATAGATAGGACGCTCATCTTCTACTTTAAGAATGGTGTCCGTGGTTTGGAAGAGGTATGAAATTTCGCTGGAAACCTCAGAGACTGTCTCTCCGGCTTCGTAAATATCAACTCCAGGAATTTCAGTAAATGGGGCAAGACGGGCCATCGTCTTTTGCATTTCTGCCTGGTAACTATAAATTGGAACAAATTCTAGAAGACGCTTCTCATTAGCATGGGCTGATGTTTTTGGTGTTTTACTTGCGAGCTTAAGTTCTTTGCCTGGTCTCCCCAGTACAGATACTGCGCCTTCGATTCCAAGTGCACTATTTGATCGAACAATATGACTTTCCAGTAATTGGTTCCAATTATAAGATCTTGATGGGTCTAACCCCAGAGTTTGATAGAAGCTACTGTTTGCCCAGGTGATGTTTTCGTTAGCATCAGTCACGGCCGTTGCGGTGGCCATATTTTCTGCTAGAAATTGATTCAATGTTGACCCACGAATAAGGTTGCTTTCGGGGCGGACGCTGGCCGGTATTACCATCTCAGATGTCGGAGCGGGAGCTGTGAGAGTGCCTTGGACCTTTTGTCTGGCAAACATTCTCGCAAAAGCGAAAAAAGTCATTCCAAATAGAACTAAGGCCAACATTACAGCAACTTGAGTGATGTGTTCATGACCCAATCGAATATAAGCACTTTGGACCCCAACCATATCAGTCAGTCGTTCCTGTACGGTTGCTATCTGACTGCTCAATGAAAAAATGGTGGGTATCTGGGAGGCAACGAAGGAGTTTTTATTTTGAATTGTATTGAGTTTGTCGATCAAAAATTCAATCGGGCCGACAAGCTGGGTCCTATGATCGCGCGCCGCTTTTTCCAGCACCCTCCCCTTATCCTGGCTCATTGTTTTATGAATTTCTTTAACGGAGGTGATTATCTCGCCAATAGAAATATACTGATCGTGACCGACGGACATATCTTTGGTCTTTTCGATTGATTTTTTAATGTTCTCAAATGAGCGTTTAATCGCGCTGAAGGCAATGACAGCTTCTGGTCCTTTCAGGGACGAAAAGATTGTTGCTAATTTATCATTGATGCCTGAGACATCAGCATTAATATCGTCCATGAGCGCTGTAAAGGTGCTCATATCACCCCGGCCATTCAAATACTCATGGTATTTGCTTAAGGAAGTCTGCAAAGTTTTAAGTTCAGTCAAAGACTTGATTGACCTGTCATTCATCATTTGGTCTAGCGCTTTTACGTCGCGTGAAGATAAGGTCATGAGGGATTCTGGCTTTATGAAAAGGTTCAGCTTATTTTGCATCTTTTCAAGTTGAACCTGCTCCCTTCTGAGAGTACTCATTTCTTTTTCGGTGCTAAGAATATGCAAGGTGAGAAAAGCGCCAACCGCAACGAGTGCGATTCCGGCGATCCGGCCGATTGTGAGTTTTGCCACGACAAAGGGGGAAATCCCATCATGAAACAATTTCATAAATTACATCTCCAATGGCACGTTTGACTTTGGCTTAAGTTTTGATTGAGTAGTCTTGACCGGCGCTTCAACTTTCTCGACAACCGGTGTATGCACAAAGACAATAACAATAAATTCTGATGCTTCGAGTGTGCTTTTGTTATGCTGCAACTGAATCTTAATCTCATCTGTTTCTTCACGGCATTTGATTTGGTAGAGAAATCTTAGAACTTTGAGCTTAGCATCCTGGTTGACGCGCATTTCTTCAATTGTCTGGTTTGCCTTAAGTGCTTCTACATCGAGGCCAAATAAAACAGAGCAGCGTCCGCTTGAATTCAAGGGTTCAGTACTGCCTCGAAATTTTTGCGAAGAACTTAAGTTAAAAAAATCGGGATATTTTTTTAGAATGCGACAAACACTCTGGAAGAGCTTACCCATACCGTCCGTGTTTTTGGGAACATTGCTAAACACAACGTCGGCATTCGGTGGTGCCATAAAGCGAATATTATGCGCGAATTGTTCCCACTCAGTTTCTCTGGTGGGAAAGTTACTGCTCTGACCTTTCACATTACTGCTTGAGCGGAATTCATTCGAGTGTCTTTTCCACAGCACGATTTCTTCCTCAATATGAGCATTGGCCGAAATTGAGGGTGGGTCGTCGGTGCTGTTCGTAATACTTTGTAGAAGGTCGGATTGCGCGACAGTTTCTGCGAGGCCTTCCACCTCCATGAATTTTTTCTGCAATTTACTGACTTTTTCAGGGCGCAACAATTTACTATTTTGCTCAGGCATGAGACACCTCACCATAAGTATTATTTCATAGGGCCATTTTTAATGCAGTCAGGTCATTTTTGCCCAGGCCATGGGCATGGTGTCTAGAGTGGCATGACTACAGATGCGTAAGAGGTTGTTTGTTCATTGACGAGATTACTTAATCCTTGTGACTGCATCCTGGCCTGCTGGGTAACAAATTCCAGAAAAGCCCCTTGCCACAGCTCTATACCAATCCCGGCCTCAACACGGCTTCCATCGATATTTACGGTTTTACCGTTACCCCCATAATTTGTGCTGCCAGCGAAAGTTCGGGCCATGCCACCTTTTAGAGCAATAATTCTCCAACCCAAGTGAAGACGAATTTCGCCATTACCTTTATACCAGAGAAGCTGATTTTCATTGACCTCCAGACCACCACCTTGAGTATTGAGATTCACAAAAGATTGTGTTTCATATTCAAAGCCGGCGTAAGGGTAAAAGTGCAAAGCCGGAATTCCTAACATATATCCAAGTCCAAATTGTTTCATGCCTGGCACACTATATTCGCCGCTTTTCACAACTTGAGTCAGTCGCAAATTTATCTTCATGGCGTTCGGGGATTTAGGATCAAATCGGAGGGCGGCCGTGCCGTTAAAACCAATATGGGTAAATGTATTGTTTACAGTGATTAAGTCAGTGCTCGTGACTTGCTGGACGAGAACATCAAAGCCCATCGTGTACGTCTTGTCGATTCTTGAAGTGGTACGATTTGGATTTCCTCCGGGATCGGCAGCTTGTGCTGTTAGCTGGAAAGGGATGGCATCTTCTGCGATATTCTCCTTTGGCTTTTTTGGATCATCTTTTTTTTCTTCCTCTTTTATCTCGTCCTCCAAAGTTTTCTTTTTCTTTTTTAAGCGTTTAATATGAGCTTCAATCTCCTCTTGGATTGACTCTGCTAAACGATCATTGGATTCAGGTTTTTCAACTGGACTTAACTGTGGTTCTTCTTCTTTGTCTGGTGGCTTAGGCTCAGACTTTTCAGTATCCTTTGGAGGCTTTGTGGCAGGTTTTGCATTACTCTCGGCCTTTGGTTTTCCGCTCTCTTCAGGCTCTTCACGGTCTTCAGGAGGGCCTTTTTTTGGTGCCTGCTTTTTAATGGGAATTTCAATCTCGGGCGGCGTTTTGGGGAGAGCTGGGTTTGCAGTTGGTGTTTTTGGCTTTTTGATCTTTTTTTCAAACTCGTCTTCGGGTTTTTTACTAGGGTCATTTTCTTGGGGTTTTTCCTTTGGGCCTTTTTTGTTCCCAGCATCCCTGTCCTTATTCTCCTCTTTTTTTGGCTGCTCGGATTCAGTTTTGGGTTGTTTCTCTCTCTCAGCTGCCTTTTTTTGAGCCAGTTCTTTGCCGTAAAAAACTTCGTAAAGCATCACGCGAGTCGTATATTGAAGATGGCGTTCAAAAACACGCTCGCGATGAGACTCGGTCACGAGCTTTCCCGTCTTACCATTAAACAAAAAGTAATCGAGGTCAAAACCCTTTTGACCATCTCCCCAGCGCACCTCTTTGCCACGCAAGTGAAGTTCAAAAAAAAGATAATTGGCATCGCGGAAGGCCTGGGTGGAGCTAAAGACTAACTCAAACCTCTGAGTTCGGATTATTTCATCCATGGCCACCTTCAAAATTTCTGACCGAGGATAACTTTGTTTGGTTGTAAACTCGGGGCCTTTTACAGCAATGTAAGCTAGCTGAGGATCAGATGTTGGTTCTTCTTTTTTAACAACCTTCGTATCCGATGTCTCAGTTTTTGCGTTTCCCTCCATCGCAGTTGCAGCGGCGTCGCCCTTTTCACTCGGGCCGCCAAAACCGAAGGTCGTAGGTGCAAGAAAAAAGCATGGCCATAAGACCAAGCAAAAAAATATGATATTTTTTTTCCAACATTGTGCCATCATCTTCATTTTAAACAGTTTGTACGACAAAGCGTCACAGTGGCAAAATTTGCAGACTGATGCTTGAGTATTCTATTTCAAATCATTCGAAGTTAAATGATCTCAAAAAGTTACCGATAAAGAGTTTGCACAACTTCATTAAGGAATCGAACTATGAGTATTACCTCTTTTATTGGACTGTTTCTTGGGTCGTTTGTCTTTCTTTATAGCTTGAAGCTGGCAACCCCTAATAATCCTATAACGATTTTTATGGACTACCCATCGGCATTTATTGTGCTCGGTGGAACTTTTACCTCCGCGGCGATAAGTTACAAAATCAGTCACATGTTCATGCTATTCAAAATTTTTATCAAACATGTTGCGGGGGCATATAAGGTGAATTATGCCGAGGTGATTGCAGAAATTATGAAAATTGGTGATGCCTATCGTCGAGGTGAATCACTCGAAAGTCACATTAACAAAGTTAACGACTTTTTTATGAAAGAGGCGCTCGAGCTTATTAATGACGGAATTTTGGAAGGAGAACACCTGACTCGAATTCTTACAGATCGTGCCAATAATATGAATTATATGCACCTTGAAGATGCCGGCAAAATAAAATACCTCGCTCAGTATCCCCCCGCGATGGGTGCGCTTGGGACGACGATCGGAATGATTGTTCTTCTCGCCAACTTGGGCGGTGAAGACGCCATGAAGATGATTGGTCCCGCCATGGGATTTTGTCTTATTACTACAATGTATGGAAGTGCGATCTCAAATTTGTTCGTTATTCCCGTTTCGGAAAACTTGATTGAAGCCAGTAAAATAGGACATGTGAAAAATCTGATTATTATTGAGGGCGTTAAGCATATTCTCAGCAAATCAAACCCCGTTATTGTGGCGGAAGAGTTGAATTCCTATCTTCCTCCTAGAGAAAGGCTTGATTGGAAAGAAATCATCGGGAAATAGACGTGGAGTAGAGCGTATATGGGAGTTTTGTCAGCCAATAAGCCCGAACCTGTAAACACAAGTATGTTATCACTGGTTACCTATGCGGACATGATGACGCTTATTTGCTGTTTCTTCATTCTTATGATGGTGTTTGCCAACTATGACCCGCCAGGTGCCGTTGGTAAAATGGAAGAAGTGGCAAAAGCATTTACTGGTCAAAAAGAAAAAGGCAAAGTTTCCAGTACTAAGTTTACCGTCATGCAAGATATGATCTCGAAGCATCCAGAGCTAAAAGACCTAATTAAAACCTCTATTGTCGACAATTCACTTGTTATCACCTTTACGGGGAGCATTCTTTTTGACAAAGATTCCTACGATCTGAGTGATGAAAGTCGATTTCTACTCGACTCACTCATTGACTTGATAAAAGTTAAAGATGCCAATTATCGGATCTTGGTCGAAGGACATGATGATAATCAGCCCATTGGAAAAGACAGCAAGCTGACTACTCACTGGGCCCTGAGTTCCGCGCGAGCTTCAGCTGTGGTGAGCCGTTTTGAGTATTTTGGATTTGATCCTCAAAATCTTGTGGCCATAGGTTTGGCAGACACAAAGCCCATTGCTCCCAACGAAGATGAAAAAGGTGAGCCAATGCCGGGCAATATGCGTATTAATCGGCGCATAGTTATTAAAGTTCTGGAACCGCAAAATAAGAGTAAATTGGTTCGTCTTGGTTTGGGTGTTTATTTTACGAATGACAACAAGGGCGAATAGTTTCAAAAACTCTTGTCTTTAACCTTGGGTTACTCCCTTTATCGCTTGGCGCATCTTTTACCTGACAAAAATCTTACATATCTCAACGCATAGTGTAGGGAAATTACTCGCGCTCAGAGTTAGAATGGCCACCACTAAAATACTCTTTTGAACGAAGGATTTTCACATGGAAAAGCAGCAAGACATTGACCAAAAATACAAAGCGGCACTTGACTACCATTCTCAGGGGCGGCCTGGAAAAATTGAGGTTCGTTCTACCAAGCCTTTTGCTACATCCAGCGACCTATCCTTGGCCTATACGCCTGGAGTAGCTGCTCCATGCTTGGAAATCGCAAAGAATCCTGATGATGCTTATAAGTACACGGCCAAGGGAAACTTGGTGGCCGTTATCTCCAATGGCACCGCTGTCTTGGGGTTAGGCGATATCGGGGCTTTGGCAGGAAAACCTGTCATGGAGGGGAAAGGCATTCTTTTTAAGCGTTTTGCTGACATTGATGTTTTCGATATCGAGATCAATGCCCCTACTATCGAAGAGATGGTAAATACAGTGAAGGCGTTGGAGCCAACTTTTGGTGGGATCAACCTTGAGGATATAAAGGCCCCAGAATGTTTTGAAGTAGAAAGAATTTTAATTGAAAAAATGAATATCCCAGTTTTTCATGATGACCAGCACGGCACTGCCATTATTGCTTCCGCCGGATTTTTAAATGCGCTTGAGATTACGAAAAGAAAAATCAGCGAAGTGAAGTGCGTTTTTTCAGGTGCTGGAGCCGCCGCCATCGCATGTGCTAAACTATTTATTCATCTCGGCGTACGTCGTGAAAATTTAGTCATGTGCGATTCTCAAGGCGCGATCTATCAGGGCCGCACCAAGGGAATGAATAAATATAAAGACGAATTCGCGGTCAACACCTATGCTCGTACATTGGCTGATGCTTTTAAAGACGCCGATGTTTTTATCGGCTGCTCGGCTGCCGGGACAGTTTCTCAAGATATGATTAAAACGATGGCTAAAGATCCTATTGTCTTTGCCATGGCCAATCCAGACCCAGAAATTTATCCGGATGAAGTTTTGGCCGTGAGAAAAGATGCTATCGTGGCCACTGGCCGTTCAGATTTTCCAAATCAGGTCAATAACGTCCTGGGATTTCCATTTATCTTCCGTGGTGCTCTAGATGTGCGCGCCACTCAGATTAACATGGAGATGAAATTAGCAGCGGTCAGGGCACTTGCAGGTTTGGCCAAGGAAGAAGTACCGGATGAAGTGAAGCTTGCTTACGGTGGTGAGAATTTTACTTTTGGGCGCAATTATCTCATCCCTAAACCATTTGACCGTCGCGTTCTAACTCGCGTCGCACCCGCCGTTGCCCGTGCCGCCATGGACAGTGGAGTAGCAAAAAATCCAATTAAAGATTTTACCGAATATGCCCTTAACCTTGAGGCACGTTTGAGTTCAGGCGGAGAATTTTTGCGCTATTTGCGCGACAACCTCCGCACTCTCAATAAACAGCTGGGCCGAAAAATCACCTTGGCCTTTGCCGAGGGTGAAGACAAGAAAGTTCTTCAAGCTGTGAAAATGCTTAAAGATGAAGGTGATATCGAGCCTGTACTTCTCGGCCGCAAGGAGAGAATTTCTCATGTGATAAAGTCGGTTGGTCTTGAAGAGCTTCTTGCACTTAAAATTGTTGAACCAATTGATGATCCAAACTATGAAAAATATAGTGAGGACTATTGCGTGATGAAGCAGCGTGAGGGAGTCAGCCGGGCCCATGCTTTTGAATTTATGGGACTACCCAATTACTTTGGAGCCATGATGGCCATGAAAGGTCATGTTGATGCTTTTATGAATGGTCCAAGTTTGAGTTACCCAGAATGTTTTAGTCCTTTAATGGATGTGGTTGGCACCCAAAGAGGTAGTCGATCCAACGGTCTATATATTATGGCCTTCAAACAACGCGTGCTGTTTTTTGCTGACTGCACTGCTCAGATCAATCCTAAGGCGGAAGATTTGTGCGAAATAGCTGCTTCGACTGCTCAGGTTTTTCGCGATATCATGAAAAGAGAACCGCGAGTTGCATTTTTGAGCTTCAGTAATTTTGGAAGTAACGAACATCCCGAGGCCAGAAAAGTTAAAGAAGCTGTTCGACTTACAAAGCAGAAATATCCAAACATAGTTTGTGATGGCGAAATGCAGGCGGATGTTGCCACGAATCCGCAGATTATGAAGAATTTATTCAACTTCTGTACGTTGGATAAACCCGCTGATATTTTAATTTTCCCTGACCTTAATTCTGCCAACATTAGCTACAAACTCTTAACCCAATTAAGTGAAGCTCATGCTATTGGACCTCTGCTGGTGCCTATGGCCAAAACGGTCAACATTATTGCCCGTACTGCTTCAGCCAGTGAAATTGTTAATATGAGTATCTTGACTGCTATCATGGCCCACAAGAGGATAAACAATGAAAAAGGCAATCGTACAAACTGATCTGGCACCAAAGGCCATTGGTCCCTACTCTCAAGGAGTGCGGGTTGGAGATTTCTTCTTCTTCTCGGGACAAATTGGGCTTGAGCCCGCGACAGGGGATTTAAAAAAAGGTTTCGATGAGCAGCTTGAGCAAGTTTTAAGTAATATTGATGGACTGTTAAAATCAGAAAAGTTGAGCCACGATAATGTGATCAAATCGACCATCTTTATGACTGATTTAGGACAATTTGCTAAGGTAAATACTGCTTATGAAAATTTTTTTCGCCCGCCCTATCCTGCGCGATCTACAGTACAGGTCGCAGCCCTTCCCAAGGGGGCAGTTATCGAAATTGAGGTGATTGCGGTACATTCATAGTATGTTCACAAAGAAGTATACGTTTGAAACAAAAGAAACACGGGCCTGGAGAAAAGTAAAAAATTTTTTCTTTTTCTCCGGGCTCATTGTTTTTGCCTATTTCGTTTTTTGCACTTATCTGGTGTTGCAAGGGGATGAGGAGACAAAGCGTTCAGAGTCCTCCCTTTTTAACCGTCCACCAGATCTTATTGTCGTGTTTACGGGAGATAAGGGAAGAATTGCTTTTGCCCTTGAAAAGGCGCGCGAATATCGGCAGTCGCATATTTTCGTAAGCGGCGTTTATGAAAAAAACACGATCAGCACTCTTTTTACAACGAGTGATGATCTTCACAATCTAGATTCAAATTTGTTCGACCTTGATTACGCTTCTCGCAATACTTTTGAAAACGTACTTAATACCGTTAATTATATTAATAAGACCAAAGGGTTAAACAGAATTCTTGTAATTTCTCATGACTATCATATTCCAAGGATAAAATTAGTTATGGAAAAGCTGATGGACTCCAAGCGCCAGGATGCACCAGTCTTTTTTTACTGGGGTATAAAGTCTGATACGTCAGAGTGGAGAAATGCAAAAATTATTGTCAAAGAGTCATTTAAGATTTTTCGTACAATGGCCATTCTTCTGTTTTGGGAAGGAAAGAGTGATATCAGTGTTTAAACCCTGCCCACGCTAATAACTTCCTCTAACTGTTCGATACACCCGATGGCCTTCAGCAACTCAGCGTAATCTTTTACTTCAATTTCAAAGATAAAACTTCCCTTGCGGTCGGGCAATGATTTTGCAAGAGCACTTCGGATGTTCAAACCGATATTAGAGATGCTCTTAGAGATAGTTGATAAAATACCGGGACGATCATGAGTGATTACCCTGATATTTACAGGATGCTTGAAGCTAAAATCTGGATTCCATTCCACCTTTATACTTCGCGCCGGATCAGAATCGACACGTGGGCAGCCCATGGTGTGTACGGTAATCCCTCGTCCGCGGGTGACATGACCAAGAATTGGATCTCCCGGAATTGGATTGCAACAACGGGCCATGCGAACCATTAAATCGTCCATGCCATCAACTATGACGGCATTATCTTTACTTACGCGTCGTTTTGCTTCCCCGGATACTTGTTTGGAGTAGTCGTCGACCTCCTTGATTTTGTCATTTAGATGCTCTGTTGTTTCCATACTTTCGACCATCTTTTTTAGAGATGGGATGCCATCAACAACCTGGTGTGGGCGAAATTTTCCAATGCCAACTTGGATATAAAGCTCATCTTCATTGATAACATTTAATAAACGAATGACTTGCTCAAGCTCACCGGATTTTTTTAAATTTTTAAGAGTAACGCTAAAAACCTTAAAGGCCTTTTCTAAAATTTCCATGCCCAGAACGCGCTGATTATCCCTTTCAACTTTTAGCAGCCACTGCTTAATTTTTGATTTTGCACGACTTGTTCGGACAATGCTCATCCAGTCTTTACTCGGCGACTGTGTTTTACTTGTCAAAATCTCAACCGTGTCCCCCGATTTAAGCGAATATCGAAGCGGTACAATCTTTCCATTAACTTTTGCCCCAACACAATGATGACCAACTTCGGTGTGAACTGCATAAGCGAAATCTAGTGGTGTGGCATCATATTTCAGCTCACGCACGTCGCCCTGAGGGGTAAAGACAAAAATTCCTCCTAGATCGAGGTCATTTTTGACGACTTCCATAATCTCGTTGTCACCAAGGTTCTGATTGTATTCCAAGAGTTCTTGAATCCAATCGAGCTTAGTTTTCCCGCCTGTCAGACCTTCCTTGTATTTCCAGTGGGCGGCCACGCCTGTCTCGGCGACCTCGTCCATCTCATGAGTACGAATTTGGATTTCTATTCTTTCCGCTCGTGGACCAATAACGGTTGTATGCAGAGATTGATAGTTATTCACTTTTGGAATAGCAATATAGTCCTTAAAACGGCCAGGGATGGGAGTCCAGCTGGAATGAATTATGCCAAGAACTTTGTAGCATTCCGTTATGTTGTTGATCATAACTCGAAAGGCCAGGATATCTTGTATCTGCTCGAAATCGACGCCTCTCGAGGTCATCTTCTTATAGATTGAAAAAAAATGTTTCGGCCGGCCTTTCACATCCGCATTCACGTCATATTCTTTAAACTTATCCTGCAAAATCTCGACGACATCGCCAATGTATTTTTCCCGCTCGGATTTCTTCATGGCGACTTTCTCGGCCAAACGATAATAAATTTCCGGATGAATAAAGCGCAAACACAAATCTTCCAGCTCGGCCTTAACAGAGTTGATACCCAAGCGGTTGGCGAGTGGAACATAGATATCGAGAGTTTCCTGGGCGATTTCCTTTTGTTTTGCATCGGAAATATACTGCAGAGTCCTCATGTTATGCATGCGGTCCGCAAGCTTCACAATAATAACTCGAATATCTTTGGCCATGGCAATAACCATCTTTCGAAAGTTCTCTGCCTGTGACTCTTGTTTTGTTTTAAATTTTATTTTTGAAATTTTTGTTAATCCAACAACAATCTGAGCGATTGTACTGCCGAATTCCTGTTCTATTTGCTCGGGTGTGATATTGCAATCCTCAATCACATCATGCAAAAGCCCTGCAACGATGCTATCCATATCCATACGCAGCTTCACCAAGGTTGAAGCTACGTTGAGGGGATGTATAATGTAATCTTCCCCGGAACTACGTTTTTGTCCGGCGTGAGCTTTGTCGGCAAGCAGGAAAGCTTTTTCCAAAAGTGCGAAATCCGCATCATTAAAGTAAGCTTCTACTTTTCGTTTTAATTCAGTAAAATTTAATTCCCGTTCATGGGAAAAATCTAATTGATGATACAATCATCGCTCCAAAATTTCTGAGACAATGCGAAATAGTTCACTATAGGCCTTCTCGATATTGTCATTAAGTATGTTGTAATCGTAGTCATGCATTCTTTCGAGTTCTTTCTCGGCATTTTTTAAGCGTAGTTGAATAGATTCCTCTGTTTCAGTATGACGATGACGTAAACGCTTTTCTAGCTCTGCCAAGGACGGAGGGGAGATGAAAATAACCTTTGCGACATTGGGAAATGCCTTCTTAAAAAAGTCAGCGCCTTGGACATCAAGATCAAAGATTAATGGAGTTCCGCAGTCAAGATGCTCTTGGACAAACTTGATCGAAGTGCCCTTATAGTCCCCATGCACAAGGGCCCATTCTAAAAATTCACCACGTCCGCGTATTTTTAAAAACTCAGGCTCATCAACAAAAAAATAATGTTTCCCATGCTCCTCACCCGGGCGCTTGGCACGGGTAGTATACGAAACCGATTCGCACAATTGTGGAAAATCACTTTTGAGTCTCGTGAGTAGCGTAGATTTTCCCGAGCCAGAAGGCGCGACAATGATAATAAGTTTACCCGGCTTCTTGGTCGCTTTACTCAATGTTCAATCCTTGTTCCCTAATCTTCTCAAGTTGGCCTTTCATTCCAATAACGTGATCAGAAATGAGGATTTCGCCTGATTTAGACCCGATGGTGTTTGTTTCGCGATTTAGCTCTTGAACGAGAAAGTCAATTTGGCGTCCGGCTTCATCGCCTTTGGAAAGCAAAGTTTGCATCTTTTTTAAATGAGAATGTATCCGGTTGATTTCTTCGGAAATATCGAGCTTCTCTAAATAATAAACAACCTCCTGCAAAAAACGTGGAGTATCAATGGTTGTGAGTTCTTTTGAAAATTCTTTAAAACGATTACGTAAGCGTTCTTCTATTTTTGGTCGAAAAGAATCGGCCTGTTGTTCGATAGCTTGAAATTCCTTAGTATATTCGACAAGGTGGTTTTGCATGATCACCTTGAGTTTTTCACCTTCTTTGCTGCGTCCCTCTTCCAGAACACGAACTGCTTTTTTGAAAGAATCACGTAATAAATTGGCTTCAGTCACGAGAAGGTCGTTGGAGGTTTCCTGATAAAATTCCTGACGCAAAAAATCGCTCGGGCGAATTTCCAAGGTAAGTTTTTGTTGATGTGCGATTTGCTTGGCAACGGCGAGAAAAGTATCAATTTTTTTATGATCGAGAGGAATGGATGCGCTTGAGTCTGAAGAAATTTTTATGTTTCCCCAAATATCAAAGCTTCCGCGTTTGAATTTATCAAAAAGTTGCTCGCGCAGCTCCATCTCTAGCCCGCCGTGGTGGTTTGGCAGTCGAAATCTTGCTTCCTTGTACCGATGATTGACACTTTTAATTTCGACAACCGCAATCATGCCAGGACATGTTGCCTCCCCTCTGCCAAATCCGGTCATGGATTGGATAACCATTTCTACCTTCCTTCTCTATTTATTATTGGGTAGGGCCAGAGTGCTATTACCCATGGTACGAAACTTACGATAGCGTTCTTCAACTAAACTGCGTGGCTCAAGATTCTTTAAACTTGCAAAATTCTGCTTCAAAGCTTGTGCAAGTAATTGTGCAGCTTCGTTATGATTTCGATGCGCACCTCCAAGCGGCTCTGGAATAATTTGATCGGCGACACCCAGCTCAAGCGCTTTGGCGGGAGTGAGATGGAGTGCCTTGGCTGCCACATCTGCCATCTTTGGGTCAGACCACAAGATGGATGCGCAGCTCTCGGGCGAGATGACTGAGTAGATGGAGTACTCCATCATCATGACTTTGTCTGCGATCGCAATGGCAAGGGCGCCACCCGAGCCGCCTTCTCCGATAATGACAGAGATTATGGGCACTGGGATTCTGAACATTTTTTCCAAATTCTCGGCAATTGCTGTGGCCTGTCCGCGCTCTTCTGCTTCGACTCCCGGAAAGGCCCCGGGAGTATCAACTAAGGTGAGAATCGGGATGCCAAATCGTCCAGCGAGTTCCATGACTCGAATGGCCTTCCGATATCCTTCGGGCCGTGGCATGCCGAAGTTATGATGAATTTTTTCTTTGGTTTTTTGCCCTTTTTCAATGCCAATGATCGCAATTTTCTCTCCCTGAAAATACCCTAGACCTGCGATCATACTGGGGTCATCAGCAAAATGCCGATCACCTGACAACGGATGAAATTCTGTAATGAGTTGCTGAATGTAATCAATAGTGTGTGGGCGGTTAAAATGGCGCGAAAGAAGCACGCGCTCCCACGTTCCCAATTTTCCGTAAACGTTTTTGAGTAGTTCGGAAACTTTGGCTTCAAGAGACCTAATTTCATTGTCTAAATTATTTCCCGGTTGAGACGCAGCTCCTCGCATCTCGCGAATCTGATTTTCTAGCTCAACAATGGGTTTTTCGAATTCAAGCGTACTTAAAAGTTCTGCTGCCATAGACCGCCCCATATAGTTTGATCAAAACAACTATCGCATCAAGATCGTTCAATTATTATGATTTATATTGCCATAAAAAGATGCTGATTAGAGCCAAGTTGTATCGCAAAAACTTGGATTTGGAATGGTGCAGCGCGGTTTTTGAGAGGCATCCGCTTCGTTATTGTCCCCAGCCTTGAACTTTGCCGCCTTCAAAGAAGACGCGCTTACTTTGACCATTATCGAAGAATGTCCATCTCTCATTACCATCGCGAGGATGGCCGGCAATCTCTACCTGGTCAGGACGCCCCCATCGGTCAACCACTTGATCTTTATCCATGCCCAAGTATATTTCCCGAGAGGTGCGCTGATATGAACGGATGTAGCTGAGGGCGCTGTAGGATGGCTTGTCAGGGGTTGCGTTGGTAGATTGGAGTCCCAGCGTTCGAAGGTAGTGGGGCCGTTCAGAAGGCGATAAGCGGAGAAAATAGATTCGCTCTGAATCAGCGACAAATTGTCCTTTCACCTTCTCATAGCGCTCAAATTCTTCTGGTGTAAGGTTGTTCTCCATCTCAGCCAATTCCTCTTGGAGCGAGCGATGCTCTCTATTTTCCGCTTGTTCATAGCGACCGGCAGGAGTTCGTGATTTGATCTCATCGTCGGTTAGATATTGCTTACCAGTGTCTCCGCTGGTTATTGGAAAATCCTTGCCGGGCGAGAGAAAACTTTCGTCACTCTTTTCCATCTGCTCTGAGTATGTGCGTGGTTCCAAAAGTGCAGCGCAACCTGCTAAAAAAGCAATTGTTACAAAAATTCCGACAAATTTGATCAGTCTCATCACGGCCTCCATCCTCATCAAATTGCACAACAGCCGTTTCGTCATTGGGAGGAGCGAATTCAAAAACTTCGTGTCTGACACTAGTCAATGGCAAAAGTTGCCGATATCGGAGTGGATTGGTCTGGATGATGGGTTGAATTAAGGTCGACCAAAATTCATCCCGATAAGGGAGATGGTATGGTTTGGAATAACAAAGCGGTGAGTCCTTGAGGTTGCTTAGCAAGCTAGAAGAGTGGATTAACAAATACCTTCTTTTATTGGGGCAAATACCTTTTCGCCTGTATGACAGATTTGTTCCCGTAAAAATTAAAGTTAAAATTTCAAATATTTTCTGCAACATTCGGACGCGTCCGAGAGAATATGCCAAAAATTTATTTCACGCGATCAAAAATCTCCCTACAACGATCAAGCAAAATCAAGGTGCCCTAATCCACCTTTGTCATGTTTGTCTGGATGCCACCAGGAATGCCGTAAATTCAATTCAAAAACTGGATGTTGAAAAGTTAAGGAATGGGAAATGGCGAGTACGTTTTGCTGAAATTTGCACTACGCTGACCGCAAGACTGCGACAAACATATAGAGAAACCAGTCCTAAGACGTTATTATTGCTGGTGTTTATTTTGACAACAGGCTCTCTCGCAGTTTTTCAAATCTACAAGACATCAATCTGGATTTATAAAAGAAATTTTCCTCAAGCATTTGTACCGGAACCGATTGTACAAGGGGCCCGTCGACCGGCTTATCACAATCTTATGAAGAAATCCTTTTACGTGACGAACATTTCAATTCCGTTTGGATTTGAAGGTAGCACGGTCGATAAGGAGGCAGAGGGAATAAAAAGCCTAATTATTGATATTGAGGTAGAGGCCTCTAATCGCTATTTGAGTATCTATCTGTCCACTCAGGAACACCTCATTAAAGATTATCTGAATAAGAAATTAGAGCCCGTCTTGCCGACGTTTCCCCTAACTCCGGAAGGGAAACGGGTAATGCGTGACAAGATAATTGAAGAGCTGAATAAACTTATTCCTGAAACGGGGGCGAAAGGCACGATTGAGAATGTCTTCATTATCAACATTACTGTTAGCTAACATTTTTTTCAATCTTAAATTCCGGCCCGAGCATCGCTCTTAGTGTACGAGATGAAACTTGCAAAGTTGTAGCAGTGGTGGCCAGATTTTTATTAAAAAAATGGTACGTGCGCAAGGCATAGGCCTGTTTCATTTCTTTAAGCGTTGGCCAACCCTCCGGACTCTGCACGGCGATCTGGTTTGACCGAAGTCCCAGATCTTCCTGATCAAGAGTTAGGTACCTCGACTCCTGGCCTAAGCATTTTTTTTCGAGGTGTCCTTTTAGCTGACGAAAATTTCCAGGCCAGGAATAGCTCTTGTAAAACTCAAGCAGAGAAGGCTCGACTGAGCTCCCCTTTTGGTGCAGGAAATTTACAATGAAAGATGCAAGATACTCAGGTCTCTCTCTCAAAGCCTTCAAGGTGATTTGCACGGAACTTCCGATGCGAAAATAAAAATCTTTGCGCATCATCCCTTGCTCTACGAGCTGCAATAAATTTTTCCCAGAGGCAAAAATCAACCTCGTTGTAACCTTACGTGAGAGATTGCCGCCGACGGGCCGCACCTCAAAGGAATCAAAGAACAGCAATAGTTTTGTTTGGAGTGCAATGGGTATAGAATCAATTTCATCGAGAAAAAGTGTTCCATTATTGGATTCAAGTATTGCTCCTGATTTATCGCCAATCGCACCTGTGAAGGCACCCCGAACATGCCCAAACAACTCAGACTCCAGAACACCCTCCGAGAAGGAAGCAAGGTTGAGATGAATGAATCGCCCCGAGCGCTCACTTGAGTCATGAATTTTGCGCGCGAGGGAACTTTTACCTGTTCCTGTTTCACCGGTTAGTAAGATAGTGATATTCGACTTCAAAAGGGCGTGATTATTTAGGATAGCGTCGTCAAAGTTATCAGATAGTGCTTGTGACTGGCCTGCAGGTCTGGCTTCAACGACGTTTGGACCGAAATGAATAACGTCGAAACGTTCAACCAATGTTTTAAAGGTATAAACTCCATTATGCTTGAAGGGAATTCCATCCAAGGACTCGCAAATAAAATGGCCTTCCATGGAACGCTGAGGATTCGAGTAGAGAGGAACCCATTGCAGCTGAAAGTTCGCTTCCGTTGCACCTAGGGCCGGAAGAACTGTGTGGGTGAAATCATGGGCCACTAGGCGGTCTCCGGTGACAGCAAAGTGATAAAGAGTGCGTTTAAGGTCAATGACTTTTTTCCTGCCAGAGGCCGGTAGTATTTCGAGTCGGTCCTCCATACGAAGACCGCGCTCTTTTAGGCGGTGGCCAGAACTGTGGATAAATGCGTTTAAGTTGGCCATTATGTATTCCTCCAAAAAGTTTTATTCTCATTCTTGATAGCGGATTGGGTAGAATATGCAAGTTTTCTATCAAGCAAGATGAAATCTATTGCCAAAATGAAACACATCGGTGAAAACCAACTATGCAATTTGATCCAAACTCAGTGAAATTTCTACGCGCAATTGTAAACCCTGTCGATTTGAGGGGAGTGTTCGTAGTTCCCTCTCCACCTGTTGGATTGCTGATGGCAGGACGATCCAATGTTGGGAAGTCATCGCTTATAAATACTATTCTTGGGCGTGAGATTGCCCGAGTCAGCAAAACTCCGGGGCGTACGAGAGATATTAACCTCTTTGAATTTAAACTAAGAGGCGATAAAACGGTAATTAATGAGGCAAATATTCAGGCAAATTCAAAATTTCTTTTAATTGACCTGCCTGGATACGGTCATGCTGAAGTTTCGAAAGCTGAAGGGGCCAGGTGGAGTGATCTTCTTGCGCAGCTTTTTGATATTCTCCCTCCCACTATGCTTATTTTGAATATTCAAGATGCCCGGCATCCGATGCAAGAAAGCGATCGAATATTTTTGAAATTTTTCAAAAATCGTCCTCTCGCAGCTTCCTTGATTTTCAACAAATACGATAAACTGACAACCCAAAGTGAGCGTGCGCGGCTCAATAATTTTCTGCCTCAAATCTTAAAAGAGTCGAAGCTTTTCCGGAAAATGTATTTAGTTTCAGCTGAATCTGGACAAGGTATACCCGAGTTACATGAAGAGCTGGTAAATTTTCTCTTGAAGTATACCACTTCGCGCTAGGCTGCAATTTTCAAATTAACTTCTTCTTTTTGCACATACTGCTTGAATTCTTCGAACGCAACGGTCGCATCCTTGACGCTAAAAAAACCTGAGCTACCATCTTTAAAGCGCATGTAAAGTCCAGGTTTCAAAAACAGCGGATCATAATAAGAGAAGCGTTGGCCAAAACCAAGACCCCGTAGATAGCGAATGGAAAATAGCACTTGCCATGGATAAATAAGTTCAATCGACTTAATCTCCGCAAGAGGAATTCGCTTGGCGAAATAAGTAATGCTCTTGATATAGAGGTAATCTCCACAAACAATGAGCTTTCGCACGGTCATTTTTAAAACGATGATACAACTCACAATGAAAAACGCCATTTGAATTAGAATGTATAGATAATCTGAAAGCATGACGGATGATTGAATGAAATTACTTTTAAAAAAACTATAACGGATACCAAAGGACAAATATTGGGACAAAACAGCTCCAAGCGACAGGGAAAAGATCTCAATTATGTGAAGAGGGGGGCAAGCCAGCTTTCTAACCAAGCGGACTTTATTATGCTCAAATGGAACAGTTAGTTTTGCTTTTGCGTACGAGAGTGCTGTAATAATAAAAATCAGGAGGATAACCGCCAGCTCGTAACGCCAAACAAGTGGTGGTCTTAAGAGCACCGAAAATCTATGTCCGGGATTAAAAATTTTTTTCAAGCGAGCTGTAAAATCCTTGAAGGTCAGAGATCGAAAAACGAGAAATTCCGATCCGGTCCGCCCAAAAACTTGGTTGTTTCGTTCAGCATTTTCTGCCAAGCGCATGGCGGTTGCGCTATCTCGATCAGTGAGATTGTAGTGGATAGAGTAGAGCTTCATGGCCTCGTTAAACTGTTCCTCGGTTAAACCACCAGTTTCTGCCTCCTCGTAAATCATATTACGGATATAGCGAAGGTTTTCAGAATACTGTGCCGCAGGTGTCTCGAGAGTAACGACTGCTTGGCCAAAATTCTTGACGTTGGTGACGATCCCTCGAGCGGTGTACGTCTCGCCTTTTCGGTTTCGAAATTCTTTCATGAGCCGGTGGGCGAGATATTCGACATAGACATCAATAACAATAAAATCTTCAAGTGTTGTATCCCAAAACTTTGTTCCTACCGAAATGTGAGGTGTACCGCTGGTACTTGTTGTGCGTAAAAAAGGAGCATTTCTAATTGCGGTGGCAGTTTGTACAACCGTTTTCCCCTTGCTGGCCGGAGCAGAGGCAAACCACTTATTTGCAATGGATTTCATGGATTCAATATCAAATTTGCCGGCAAAATAAACTGTAATGTTACCGGGATGATAATAGTCATCATAGAAGGTTTTTAAATCTTGGGCGCTGATACTTAGTGTATTGCTTTGTTCCGCTACGAGATTACTAGTTCTGATGGGTTCCAGGCCAAACTCAGATCGCCAAAAATCAGGGACTCTTAAAAAATCAGGATAGATGAATTTTAAGAAGCCTGTACGCCAGAGATAGGCCAAAATTCCAGGTTCACCAATTTCGAGTAGCACCGGCTTTCTGGTTTGATTTACGCGTTCTTGTTCGAACGTGCGATTGAACAACATCTTCCCAAACATCTTACCCACCCACTCTGCCTTTCCGGTGGGCACTTTGGCGTAATAGATTGTTTCAAGCACCGAGGTCGCGCCGTTTCCTGTTCCTCCTTGTTCCTTGATCAGTTCCAGATAGCTTGAGTTATTTTTTAATCTGGAATCTGTAAATAGGTAATGCTCCAGAAAGTGCGCAACACCGGCAGTTTCCCGGGTTTCAGCAAGAGTACCGGCCCTGACTCTTATTTTTATCGAGAATGTTTTAGAACTTGGTGCTGGAGCGTAGATGAACCTGATTCCATTCGGAGCAACGGTTTGCTCGATGTCGACATAGGGATCTTCAATTGAAGCCAAATCGGCAAACCCTTCTGGAATGCAGAGTATGTAGAGAAGTACAAATGCTAATAAGCTCGTCCAGCGCGCCATTTGGGGCCCTCGTTATCCATGAGCTTTTCGACAAAAAATAGGCAGAAGTTGAGCCAATTGGATGGCCATTAGGCATTATTGGCCTTTGTTCTTCTCAGACGGGGTTCGCATGCCGGCCACCTCGGGTCCGGCTGCAAACTTAATACGTTGAACTTCTTGCTCGATACTATCTAGGTCTTCCTGACAACTTCGGATGGTCTTTATCAAATCCTGCGACTTTGAGTTCTGCCAGTCGATCTCACCACTTTCTATGGCCTTGTAAAACAATTTTCCAAGTTCCTCGTAGGCCTCATGTAGGCATGTATTGGTTTTAGATGCAGTTAACATCTTTTTACCAATGGCCGTTGTTTTACGAATCTCTTCGTGACAGATATTGAGCAGTTCCTGCACCCTTGTTTTCCATTCGCCACGTTCCATACAATTCCTCATGTTTAAGAATGCGCAGGTCTCATTGCCGACTATCGCTGCTGCTCAAGTCGGCATACTGTACATCATGTACATAATATACCTATTTGTTGCCCTTGTTAGGCCTGTACAATTGGGTATGATGGAGTAATCTGATTACACAAACTTAAGGCAAAATATGGAGCTTAGAAAACTGTCCAAACTGCTCAACATTCCTCTGCCCAAATCTATCGATGAGGATGAGTTGAATCGCATTTTTGCAGTTTTAGAGCGGCGTCACCCGACTGGTGAAGACCCTTGGGGCCTAAATTTAAGAAAATCTCGCGAATCCGCAAAGCTGGGATATTCCCTCTATAAGCACTACTTCAAGACACGAGTGATTGGGGCCCATAAAGTGCAGGATCGCCCCTACATGGTGGTAAGCAACCACTCTGGGCAAATCGCTATTGACGGGATGTTAATTACAGCGGCTTTCATTCTTGATATCTGGCCACCACGTATCCTGCGTTCGATGGTGGAAAGATTTGTCATGACCCTGCCTTTTTTTGGTTCTTTTGCTGCGGCAAATGGCGCTGTCTTAGGTGATCGGTCCAATTGTGAACACCTGTTAACTCGAGAAGAGTCAATTTTAGTTTTTCCAGAAGGTGTGCGTGGGGTTTCAAAAAGCACCAATGAATTTTATAAATTACAAAATTTTACTCAAGGTTTTTTTCGTCTTTGCCTGAAAACTAAAACAGATATTCTGCCAATTGCCACAGTCGGTGCCGAAGAATTTTATCCCTTTGTTTATCAGGCGCGAGGCCTGGCGCGAAAGTTGGGATTGCCTGCCTTGCCTTTAACTCCCTTTTTTCCAACCCTAGGCATTTTGGGCATTGTGCCCTTGCCTTCACCGGTCGATATTCTGATCGGCGACCCCTACCCCATACCGCAGGATCTATCACCTGATGCCCCTGACAAATTGATCAATGAGCACGTTTATAAGATTGAATCTATTATTCGAGACCTGATTGCTCAAGGCAGATCCCATCGACGAAAATTTTGGGGAACTTATCTCTTGCCATCAGTAAAGGGACCTCATGGCCCTCACTAATGTAAATTCTATTCTTATTATTGGCATGGCCGGCGGCCTGGCGAAAATTACTGCGGGTCTGCTCCTCAAGACGTATCCGGAGGTCAATATCGTTGGCGTTGACTCCCGTGAGTGTGATCAGTTTTTAAAAGATGTCCGCATCAAGTATCAGCGCATGAAATATACGCGTAGCAATTTCGAAAAGCTGTTTCGCAATAACAAATTCGATGCTGTTTTACATTTGGGCCGCATTAGTCACACGCAGGCCAACCCTCGGGCCCATCTGGCGGAACGACTCGATCTCAATGTTATGGGAACAAATCGTATTTTGGAACTATCTCTGCACTTCGAGGTCAAGAAAGTTATTATCTTGAGCACCTATCACGTTTATGGTGCATATGCTGATAATCCCATTTTTCTGAAGGAAGACTCCATACTACGCGCCTCGCTTAATCATCCCGAACTAAGAGATGTTGTGGAAATGGATCAGTTGGCCAGTAATTGGATGTGGAAGTATCAGCACCAAATTGAAACTTTGATTTTGCGCCCGTGCAGTATCATTGGCCCACAAATTCGCAATGCGATGGCCCAGTATCTTGTCACGAAATATGTTCCCGTACCTATGGATTATAACCCCATGCTACAGCTGATTCATGAATACGATATGGCCAATACACTTGTGCATGCGCTCAAATATATCCCAACCGGGATTTACAACGTGGCCACCGATGAATCCATGTCTCTGCATGAGATTAAAAACT
The DNA here is from genome assembly GCA_001769855.1 of Bdellovibrionales bacterium GWA2_49_15. Taxonomy (GTDB): domain Bacteria; phylum Bdellovibrionota; class Bacteriovoracia; order Bacteriovoracales; family Bacteriovoracaceae; genus GWA2-49-15. The sequence continues at coordinate 270,232 of MEPP01000025.1, forward strand.
ATATGAATATTCCCTATATTCCAGTCCCTGTTTTCTTGCTCGAACAGGTGGCCAAGGTAATTAACAGGACGTTTTGGTCGGTTCCTGATTATCTTATCGATTATCTGAAATATCCTTGCATTTTAAGCAATACGGAGCTGAAGAAGCATCTTCCGCCGAACTTTTACAAGTTCAGTACCCGCGAGATTTTGAATCTAATCAAGCAAGATTAAACTAACCGCAATGCATTAGTAATTGACGAAAAGGGTCTTGGCCCGTAATATCTGCAAACTTTGTGCCTCGGTGGCGGAATGGTAGACGCAGTGGATTCAAAATCCACCGGTAGCAATATCGTGGGAGTTCAAGTCTCTTCCGAGGCACCAATTAATCTTTCGGACGCTTATACCCCAACCCAATGACGTAATATTCTTTACTGACAGATCGCACACCCTGAGGGCGCAAAAAGTGGAACTGCTCAAAATGGTTTTTCTGTTTTCGCAAATAGTCCTGTGCCATCTGACTTTCAAATAATTTAACCACAAGCTTCCCTTGGGACCTTAAAAAGGTTGGAAGCAACTCAAAAATGCCCTCAACTAAATTCAAACTTCTGATTTGATCGACGGACTTTACCCCTGTGGTATTGGGGGCCATGTCAGAGAGTAGCACATCGACCTTTCGCTCAAGACCGATCTCGCCGAGATCCTTCAATCCAAAGAAATCGGCCTTAAAAAGAGTGACGTTTTTTAAGTTGGATAATTTCTTATTTATCTCCTGCAGATCAATGCCAATGATACGGCCATCGTCACCGATTTGATCACTGGTGTACTGAATCCAAGAACCAGGATAGTAGCCCAGATCTAAAACCAATGAACCCTTTTTAAGGATTTTATATTTGGCATCAATTTCCTCTAATTTATAGATCGAACGGGCGAGATAATTTTCTTTTTTCGCTTTTTTGTAATAGTAGTCTTTTACCTTGAAAGTCATAATTTAAAAAAGTCCGCAATTGTTGAAAAAAGTTCAGCACGGCACCAGGTCATTGGAGCTGTATAGCGTATGGTATTAAAAGATTCCATCTGCTTTGTCTTGTGAAATAATTTAAAATTCTGCTGATGACACTCAATCGTACCGCCTGCGATATCCCAAAGATTCTTGTCCTTTAAAGTGATAACAAAATCGCAATAATTGCCGGCCAGAAGAGACAATTTAAAAGCGATGCTTCCAACGGGACGAAGCTCAATAGCACTACTATTGAAATTGGCATACAGTCCATCATCCCATTCACTTCTTGATACAAATCCAAGTAACTTACCTGGTGTCCGGCAAGGAATATTGAATTTTGCCAAAACAGGATTGTAGATCCAGCCCCAATTTTTCGGCGAGCTGAAGAATGGTGAATCCATATATGCCAAAGAGAGGGCATATTCGGGTAGGCCACGGACAAATTCTTTTGTTCCATCAATGGGGTCCAAAATAAGCATGGGATATTGAAGTTGCTTATCGTCCTCCTCCTCACTCAGCAAATGAATGTTTCGGGCCGTGGAAAATTTTTGAATCTCTTGAGAAAGTATGAGATCAAGGTCCGTAACTAGCTCATGCCCGGCCTTCTTGTGCACTTTTGGGTTTGTATGGAGGGCAAACAAACTTTCAACCTGGTCGAGGAGTGGGGCAAAGGTCACAGGTAAAGTCATTCATTGCCCATGGCATGATACTCGAGAGGACCGTCATTGCTGATGGACAAAACTCCTGATTTTTGATGTTCCTTTAGTCCATAATAATTCGAAATGTATCTGAGAGATGAGTTGTTCGTATCAACCAAAACAAAAAAATCAATTTCAGTGTCATGAAGATAAAAAAATTTATTAAGAGAAAAATTACGCAAAGATTGTTCAGTAAGGGTAGATTTGAATTGAGATTTTCTACTCACTAATATATTTAACGCTATATTTGCCTAACTATCAATAAATTTAATAAAAATCTTTACTCTGCCTTCAAAGTGGGAGTCCAGAAGGCAAATTAAAATATAGAGTAGGTAGATAATATTTCGCTGTGATCGCACTCGTGCCATGGTTTGAAAAACTAATTCGAGAGGAATTAAGGAAAAAACGGTTACTGCCGCCATAAGCGCCAATGTTCCGCCGATGGAAGGGCCTAGAAATTTTGATGAGGCCAGCAAAATTAAAATACACAATATGAACTGAATTAATTTTTCGCGGGGAATATGAAAGGATTTAAAAATTACCTTCTGATCCGCAAGTATTTTAGCGATAGCTAGTGGCAGGCCGATCCAGCTTAGAGTGAAAAAAGCTTTACGTTGTAAAATATCTAAAACTTCTGGGAAAAGGGAAAATCCCTTGTAGGTGGCCACAGTTGCAAAATCTTTAAAAACAAGCACTAGAATGATGAGTACAATCCCAATTATGTTATATTTTAAAAATTGCTTTCTAAACCAAAACGTTTTCTCATTTAAAAATTGAATGAGCAAGATACCTAACCCGACAGCATAGACGGAGAGGTTTTTGGCGTCAAAGATCGTGAGAAGGAAGCCAATCATTCCAAAAAAAAGGCCTGATCGGTAAGAGGCACTTTTTATCGCCCACATCATAGACCAGACAAAGAAAATCCCAATACTGGCTTGAATGCATGCAGGATAGTTATTAAAAATAAACTTAGAAAATGACCATGATGATAAAAGAGCAAAAACGCCCAATAAACCAAGTCGACGGCACAAAAAATATCTTAACAGGCCATAAAAAGTAAGCAAGAAAAGTCCGAATACGACAAAGTAAAAATGCATCCCCATGGCGACGCGGAACAGTTCAGGATACCGTCTGAAAGGTAAGTAATTCATACTGAGGAATGACCAAAAAAAGTTGGAAATTCTTTCGTCGGGATCAAAGTAAAGTTTAAGGGCATCGTAGTTGTCGAGCTTAGGTATTCCGGGAAAAGAAATGATGAAGATAAGTATAACTAGAAATAATACTGTTTTTTCAAATGAGTCGAGATGTTTGTATTCTGAAAAATTTGATGAGACTGATTCTTGGATGATCTTGCCACGACTCGGCCAGGAGTAGAAAAGTCCCAACACGGCCCAAGTGAACCAAAATGAATTGTAGCTCCACTTGTAGGGCAACAAGGCCAGCAGGTTGAAGTAGAAAATTGCAAAAGACATACCCAAGATGAGTCGGTAGATGATTCTGTCGATGGAAGAATTGACCCTAAAATAGATTTTTAGGCGGTGGTCGATCTCTTTGCCTAGTAAAAACCACTGGGCCCCCATGAAGGCGATGTAGAGAAGCATCAGCAGCATTAGGTATATTTTGTTTAATTCCGTGGTTTTTTGAATCCAAATGGGGAAAAGTAAAAAAGAAAAGTACGTAACTAGCCGATATAAAAAGAATTTAGACTTTAAATACAAAATACCCGATTTATTTCCTAAAGTTTCTTCCATGGATACCCGACAATATTAGTAACCAAACCAGAAATTGCAAACCTAATCTCGTGGGCCGGTCAAGTATCTTGACCGGCCCCTTTATTTTAAAGCATTTATTATCGATTGCGCCCCTTTTTTTAATCTTTTTTTTATAAGTCGTGAGGGAAGTGTTTTTTGCCTAGAACAAGAATAAATTAGTGCTTTGTGCTACTTTATATCTAACGAGGTCATAGGATTTGATCTCTAAAATTGAACAGGAAGTTCTGACCTTTGGCCATTTCATTTGGTTCCATTAATACAGGTCTTCCCAAAGACATTGTCAATCAGCTGATTGAAGCCGAGCGGATTCCTATTCAGAAAATGGAAGGTAGAAAAGGCAAGATTGTCGAAAAAAAGAAAATCTTAACGGACTTAATTGGCCTGGTCACTAAGGTTAGGGAAGAAGTTCAGAAGACACAAGGTGCTAAAAATCTTCGAGAACTCAAGGTTGAAACTAACAATAATTTTATCGCTGTTGATGTGGATAAAAATATTGCCAAGCCAGGCAGTAACCAAATTGAAGTATTGGAATTAGCTCAAAAATCCACCGCGCTAAGTTCGGGGTTTCCAGATAAAAATGAAGCCTATGTTGGTGTTGGATATATTGAATATGACACACCTAATGGCGACAGCCGCGAGGTCTATATCGACCAGGAAAATTCTACGCTGGAAGGAATTGCACGTGTGATTAACAGTGAAGAATCGAGCGGATTATCCGCCACCGTCATCAATGATGGTTCCGGTTCTGACAGACCATTTCGACTGGCATTAAGTGTGAGCGGAACTGGCGATGGAAATAAGGCCAAATTTCCTTATTTTTATTTTATTGATGGTGACTATGACTTGTACCTTGAGCATGAGAGACCTGCCGCCAATGCAAAAATAAAATTTAATGGCTTTGATATTGAATATCCCACCAATAAGATTGACGACCTTATTCCTGGAGTCGTGATTGAGCTCAAAAAGGCCAAGGCCGGTGAGGAATTTGGTATTAATATTTCAGAAGATGTTCAAGCTGTTGCGTTGAAAATTAATAATTTTATTGAAAGTCTCAATCAAGTACTCACGTTCATCAAAAAGCAAAATGCGTTAGATCAAAGTACCGACACGTCCCGAACCCTCGGTGGTGACAGTGTGCTTCAATCGCTGGAAAGCAGGATTAGAGGAATGCTGTTTGAAGATGTGATTACCTCTCAGGGATATCGCAGGGTCGGTGATTTAGGAGTGACCTTCCAACGTTCAGGTCTTCTGCAAATTGACACGAAGAGATTTGAAAATTTTCTGGCCAAAGACTTTGCCTTGGTGACAGAAATTTTGGTCGGACATTATGATCCTCAAACGAAAAACAAATCTCCAGGATTTGTAGATAATGTCCAAAGAGTGGTGGATACGGCTTTGCGTTCTCCTGATGGATTACTTCAATCTCGCGGTAAAACATTTCAAAGCAATATCGATCAAATTGACCGTCGTATTTCCGAAAAGAATCGATTTCTTGAGCAAAAAGAAAAGAATTTGAAAGAAAAGTTTTCCAGATTAGAAACAACAATTTCAAAAATAAAAAATCAGGGAGCTGGACTCGCTGCCATGGGTAACCAGGCAAGCAGTGTAACACAGCTCGGATAAACTTAGGAGGTCAGAATGTCTTACGGGTTTAATGCTTACAAAAAAACGAGTGTGCATACTGCAAGCAAAGAGCAAATCTTGCTAATGCTATATCAGGCCGCAATTAAAAATTGCAAAAAGGCGATAGAAGCAATTGAAAATAAAGATCTGGCGAAGAAGGGTGAATATATCGGCAAGCTTCAGGATATTGTCATTGAGCTCAATAATAGCTTGGATTTTGAAGTCGGAGGCAAGGTCGCACAAGAGCTTGCAGCACTTTATGATTACCTTCTCTATGCCAGCACCCAAGCCAACATCAAAATCGAAATCGCTCCGATGGTTGGCTGTTTAAATGTATTGAATACATTGTATGACGGATGGGTTGAGGCCATCAAATCGATAAAGGTTGCGCCGGCTCAGACGAAGACGCCGCCGCCTGAAGCAAAAGAGTGAGATGCCATTGGATTTGGGACTTCTGATTAATAAGGCCATCAGCAAAGCTGAAACCGTTCTATCGCGAACTGAGGGCACGATTGATCTGAATGATACTCTTTGGGAGTTGGAAAATTTTATTAGGCTCGTGAATGTGATCACTAAACAAGCCGGATTGAGCCCAGGCAATCAGGAACTGTTTCAGACCCGGCATCATGAAATTTATGCATTATATGACAAAATTACTCTGTGTCTCACGGAACAACGAAAATTGCTCAGCAAGGAGTTGAAAATACATCACAAAAACCATGATGCTATAAAAAGTTACACAGGAGAAAAATAGAATCTGTCGGAGTTGTTTGACTGTACCAGTTTCTCTAGTAGAATTTAAGTGTGGCCAATGAATGGCCATTTTTCGCTATGGAAGGCGGTGTGATGTATCCACAATCTCAAAATACAAATAGTTCTCTTGAAATAAAATACTCAAAAACTAATCTTGCCGTGCCTGTTTGGAAAGGGGTTCAGCTCCATTCACTTTATGATCCAATGAAAGAGGCGGAAAATTTAATTTTTACGGCTTTTGAACCTTTGAGAAACAAAAAGAATTTTTTAATTTTCGGACTTGGTTTTGGTCATCACATTACTGCACTTCTAAAAAAACTTGCAGATGAAGGTCTGCGAGCCAGTATAATGGTGATTGAACCGGAAGAAGAAATTTATCGGAAATATTTGGAAATTGCGGAGACTAGTACGTTTGAGGTAATTGCCGGAAAATCGGTCAATCAACTTTATAATGATCAAAGCTTTATTAATTTTTTATGCACCAAACCCGGAATTATCAGACATCCAGCTTCTTTTAATTTGCACGTGAACTATTTTAAAGAACTACTTTCTCATCGTGCCACCAACACGGTTGCTGAGTTAAGGGCCATTCTCGAACTGCCGGAGGATAGTGATTTACAACAGCTGCTCCAAGGATTTGCTCCCGACACTCATCTTTTTGAAATCGCAAAACATGACATTCTTGAACAGGACTTTTTTCTTATCGAAATGTTGAATGCAATAAGCGCAACTGTTAAAGAGAGTCGATCATGAAAAGAATTCTGATTATCAATCTTCGACGCTTTGGTGATGTGTTTTATAGTGGCCAACTGATCGGTGGTTTATTAGAAAAATACCCCGATGCGGAGATCTCTTATCTTACCTATAAAGAATCTGCACGGGCCGCTCGTGTATTTTCTCAAGTTAAAAATATTTTTACAATTAATCGTGAAAAATTAGGTATTTTGCTTAAAGGCGGACCATTTTCTCTTGCCCATGCGTTAAAGGAACTAAAACATTGCTTAAGGGATGTAGGTTTTGAATGGGACCTCATTGTCAATGTATCGAATTGCGCTGTCTCGGCCCAACTCACATCGTACTTATCTTACAATAAGGAAAATTATAAGGGAGTACGTTATAACACCAACGGAGTGTTGGAGTTTTCAGACGATTGGATAGCTTGGGCCAACGAACAGATGGTGGATTTAAGTCTCACACCCTATAGCTACATGGAAATTTTTCAAAAGTCCTTGGGATTAACTCCCGGAAGCCAACGATCAGTAGGGCTCGTGCGTAGCGAGGAGCATGAAGTTAGCACGCGCAAAGTTTTTTCCAGGCTGCATGAGTTTCGTGCGACTGAACAAATTTATGTTGTTGCCCTTCAGCTCTCGGCTGCGACTTCCGAAAAATCCGCCACCTTTGAAGAGTCCAAGCAATTAATACAGGCCATTTTCGATCATCCGAATTTGTATCCGCTGCTTCTTGTCGGCCCTTCAGAGGATGAACGAGCACGGGCGAAAGCACTCAATGCGGTTTTGGAAAATTCGCTCTTCGTGGTGGATTCAGATTTTATAGGACTCAACAGTGTCTTAAATTCCGTGGATATGTTACTGACGGTGGACACTTCGATTAAGCATCTCGCGTCCCTTCAAAATACCAAACTGCTTGAACTATATTTCAATCCTAATTTGCTTTTTAAAATGCCATCCAACTCAGGTTCCCAAATCGTGCTGGTTGATCGTGCAAAAGTAGATGGAGATTTTCAATCCTGTATGCACTTCCTTACGGATTGCTGTTCAAATATTTTACTGAATAAAACATCTGCTCAACCTGCACCGCTAGGAATTTCGTTATTTGAATATAATCTGGAACGTGGTTTTACCTTGATCAAAACCAGCTCCCCGGAAATTCGTGAGATGCATGCTTATTATGGATATCATCGCGCCTGTGTTGCTTTTGCCCTAGAGCAAAAATTGGATGCATTACTTTGCAGTGTTTCCAAAGAACTTTTGGCAGAATACCGTGAGATATTATCGAATATTCTGACGGCCTATAGGGAGATAAGTCAGAACACGGAAACGTCAGCCAATAAAATTTTCTCTGCCATAAATAAATTAGAACCTGCTAATTATGGGATGTCCCCTTTTAAAACGCTGCTTGCTGTGCGGAAAGCACAAATACTGCCTAAGTTTTCAAATAATATTGAAATGAATCGCGATCTGTTTAAGGAATTTCTTCTCAAGACTAAAGATGAGTTCTCTGAATTAAAACGACAAATCATTTTTACGCATGGGAGCGCAAAGGCAGCAAATCGCAGCCGCTCCACATTGAGGCCAGGGGAATATGAAATTTGATGAGTTTCAAAAAACAATAACGGGAATACTGCAAAAAGTTAAAACACAAGAGGATCTTACCAAAGAAGAAATGGTGGCCCTGCTTTTGCAACAACTTTTGGAAGAGGAAAATGTCCCAAAATCAAACCAGTAGTGACGGCACCCTTACCAAGACGAGGGTGCTAATTATCCAGCTCGCAAGGATTGGCGATGTTTTGCAGACCTGCACAGCCGTTGAAAGGGCCAAGGCAAAAAACCCAAACAGCACATTTTATCTTTTAGGGCGCAAGAAATTTACAACGGGATTAGCTTTTCTCCTGAAACAAACCTTTGCTGAAGTCTTTGAATTACCGGAATCAAAAGATTTTCTCTCTTCTGAAGGCGTAAACTTTGAAAGTTTTGAATCCTTTATTGATCATGTGAATACATTTGAATTTGAGGAGATAATCAATCTTACCTTTTCAAATTCGGCCAGCGTTCTTACAACAGTGATAAATTCAAGAATTAAAAAAGGCATCTATCGTGATAGCAAAGCCATTCAGGTTTTTAGTGACCCGTGGACGTGTTATGTCCACTCAACTGTTTTAACTGGTGCTTATAATCTTCTCAACCTGGTGGACCTCTTTGTTGGGATTATTACAGGTTCAATTTCTGGCCCGCCCAGTGAGGCCCATGCCTCTATGGCCCCCAATGGGAAACACATTTTTGTTCATCCTTTTGCAAGTCAAAGCAAAAAATTTTGGTCAACAGACCGTTGGTGTGAGTTCTTTTTCAAATTAATGAGAGATGTGCCCGATGCAACAATTCATCTTCTTGGTGGGCCATCAGAAAAAAAATTCGCTGTAAATATTTTGAAACATCCCTTAATGAGAAGTTTTTCTGAGCGCATCATCTCACATGTCGGGGACATAAATATTTCACAAATACCAGAAATATGTCAGCAGGCGTCGCTGTTTATAGGTCATGACAGCATGATCGGGCATCTCATTAGTCGATCAAATATTCCATCAATCACCCTAGCGCTTGGACCTGTAAGAGCGGAAGAAACAGTTCCCTACTCCCCGTACTCCCTGACTATCTATCCACGCACAAAATGCTTTCCCTGTACGGTTGAGCATAGCTGTGATTTTTATCAGTGCCATTACGATTTAATGGTGAATTCATTATCTGGTCTGGTTAAAGACTTTTTTGATACATCGGGGACGTTTTCTGCAACTGAGGGCTGGTGTTTTAACTCAGCCCTTGACGACTGCAATGTCAACATCGCCGTTTCTACAATGAAACATGGCTGGGCCTTTACAAATCTCAAAAACAGTAGCGCTCTATCCTTCGACGAAGTTTTAAAAGTATTTTATAGAATGACGTTCCTGAAAATTATCGATGATATTGATGTTGTGGATAAGTTTCCCACAATTCGCCCAGAGGAAATGCCTCTATATCTAAATTACAAAACCACTCTGCATAAGGCCCTTGAGCTTATTACATTCGGTGAAATATTTTCTAGCCAAATTCTAGCTGAGTTGTGCCGGCCTAATCCCTCGGCCGGGGTCCTGCAGCCCCTGGCCAAAAAAATAAATGAGATAGAAGGTCTACTTGTGATGTTTACTAACTCGCGGCCGGGATTGCTACCTCTGACTCACTATATAACTTCATCCTATTCCTCACGGCCTGATGACGATATTTTGTCTCAAGCCAATATTACGATGAATGCATTTATAGAAGGTAAATTACTCTGTCATATACTTATCGAACTGACTGAAACGATTATTGATCGTCAAACAAAAATACAACCGCCCATGGAGAAATAATATGGCGCATATTTTAATTAATAACCAAGTCGCTCCTGAATTGTCAGCATTTAGTGATCTGGAAACCTTGATAAGCCAAATTGCGCTCTCGGGTCAGTCAGATGACAGGTATATCGCTGAGGTGAAGGTCAATGGCGGAGCAGTTGACCTGCTAATGGAACATATCTCTGAGCGTTTAAGTGATACAGATACCGTTTCGTTTAAGCTACTTACTTCTATCGAGCTGGCATTTGAGGTTATTGAATCTACCCACAAATATATTGAATGTATTATTAAAAAAATTGATGAAGTCGTTGTCAACTGCTCTAAGGGTGACTTTAACGAGGTAAATAGCTGTTTTACCGAGGTGATAGAGTTAATTGATATTTTTACTCAGCTAATTACAAAAACAATAGCGACTTTCAGGCAAGCCAATCTCATTGAGCGTGAAACACAAGCTGAAATTCATGAAATCGAGTCACAATTGTTAATGATTTTAAAGGGACTCCTCAACGCTAAAGAACTTAATAATGTTTCCATGTTGTGCGACTTGTTACAGTATGAACTTATTGATAACTTAACCAGGTGGAAGATTCAAATTTTTTCAAAAATAAAGAGCAAGCATGGGCAACATCTCTAGCCGATTTTTCGTCGAACTTTCCCCCGGATCGAAAATTCAGACTGAATCAAGCCGCTCATAGTTTATTTTATTCCAAGAAGACGAGTAGAAGAGAACCTTTTACTCTATCAGAGCTTTTTAATGATTTCTTAAAAAACTCCGTTTTAACCCATCCCGGGATTGATAGAGATGATGTTTCTCAATTTGAAAAAGTCGATCGCGTTGATCGATTTCTGAAATTTTTCACAACGATTCAGATAATAATTCATCAGAAAGGCAGGTCAACGGCTTCAAGTCATCTCTTCTCCCGTGAGCGAAGCTGCATCGAAAAAATAAACGCAGAAATTTTTAATAAAATATTTCGACAGATTAAAAAAAGTAAGCAGCGTATTTTTAAATCAGAGCAATTTTCCTTCGCAACGATAGAGACCATTGCGACTCTGGGTTATTTTATTGCAAAAGAATACGAGTTCAAAAATTATGACGTCCTCTTTCTGGCATCCTGGGATAGCTTTTTGCGGCCCACGAATGATGATATTAATCTTTTTAATGCGATGGCACCGGCTTTTATTATTTATTTTGCACTCTCATATCTAAGTTCCGAAAATTATGAAATCTTGGAGCTCAACTCCGAGGCGTTTAAAAAAGTTCCATTCGGCCTGGTGCTTTATGATCGCTATCATGGGAGCATTGCTAAGAATTTTGAATCTGCAAAAAAAACGCTTCGAGAAACTAATTTTCCTCTATTCTCACACCTCCTTTTTCCATGTTACTTCGACGTGAGCACTGATAATCAGGTTGTCGCTCAGATTTTTCATTTTCAGAGGATCTCTCTTCTGGGTGAATTGATAAACACCTTGAAGCATGAGTTAAGCAACCCAATCTTTGCCATTAAGCTCAGCTCATCATTATACGAGAATGAGGTGGAAAAAGTAGGGATTGAAAATTCGGAAGTATTTAAGGAAATTGGCAAGGCCGCAAGCAGATGCTTAAAAACGTTGGAAAATTTTTCAACAATTTATCTTGATACCAATGCGGTCAGCATCCTTACTGTGTCTGAAATTATCAGCGAGGTTTTGCTGCTTGCAAAGAGTGCAACCAGAAGTATCAAAAAAACCATATTAACTCCACCAGAGATTCAAAATTTCAAAATTCGTGCTAACCATTGGGCAATTTCCCAAGTGCTTTTTAATCTGGTTATTAACGCCTCCCAGGCCTTAACCTCCAGTGCGGTCCTGCAGCCCGAGATAAAAATAGTGGTGAAAAAGCAAGGTGCTAACTTTTGCTTTGACATCATTGATAATGGCCCGGGAATTGACCATGATGTCGCAAAACGAATTTTTGAGCCTTTTTTTACGACAAAAGAGGATGGGACTGGATTGGGACTTGCTATTTGTAAAGGACTGGCAGGCAAGCTAGGGGGAGCACTTTTCTTGGCAAATCCAGGGTCCGTTGGTGCCCACTTTACACTTATGATCCCATCGGGAGACCCGGTGTGAAATTTCTCATAGTTGAAGACGAGATCTTAATCCAGAAATCGATCAAGAAAATGCTTGAACTTCAGGGGCATGAGGTCGATGCCACCGTCAGTGGCACGCAGGCCTTAGATTTTTTAAGGCTCAAAAAATATGATCGCGTAATTTGTGACTTGATGCTTAAAGATATTACGGGCTTTGAAGTCCTTGAAGAGTGCAAATTATTATTTTCGCCAGACATAATAAAAGACCTGTTTATAATCATCACAGCTTATAGCTCTGACCAGATTTTGAATTTGGCAACTCAATATGGGTGTAGCGTAATCAAGAAGCCTTTTGCAGATTTTAAAAGCACTATCGATTTTTTTATCTATAATAGAGAGCTCTAGGGGAATCATATGCACAAAAAAGTTTCCAGTGTCGGGATCATATTGCGGCCTCGGAAATCTCATGATCTGAGTATCGTCCTCCAGGACCTGCTCCCATGGTTGCAGCTTCGATCTGTTAACATCATGTTATCTACACATGAAAAGCTTCGTGTGGAGCAGCTTATTCCTGGGATTAATGGCGTTAGCTTTGTCAGTGAAGATCAACTGTTTGCTGATTCTGAACTTATTATCGGACTTGGAGGAGACGGAACGCTGTTGGGTATTGCACGTCGTGCCTCTGAGATAAGCGCTCCAATCTTTGGTGTCAATGTCGGTCATATGGGCTTTATTGCAGAATTTTCAAAAAATGAATTTTATGATGATTTGCAGAACACGTTGAATGGAGATTATCGATTAATGCAGTTTCCAACTTTCCAAGCTGAACTTTCCAAGAAAGATGTTCCATGGTTTAAAGAAACATTCTTAAATGATGCGGTTATAAGCAAAAATGCCATTTCCCGACCTTTTGCTTTTTCAACATATTTAAAAAATGAGCATATCTTCGACATGTCGGGTGACGGATTAATAATTAGCTCGCCTCTTGGTTCAACTGCCTACTCGCTTGCCGCTGGAGGCCCAATTATTCCTCCAGACGTTGAAGCCTTAGTTCTCACTCCAATTTGCCCGCACGGTTTGACTCATCGACCGCTTGTTGTTTCAAATAAGGAAGAAATTGTTGTAAAATTATCACAAATCAGTGAATCAGTTACCTTAACTCTTGATGGGCAAAAGGCCATAAGTATGGATCGTTGGGATACCGTCACGATAAAAAAGTGTGATAAGAAAATGATTTCATTTGTGAAAAATGATAAGAAATCATACTTCAATACATTGAAAGATAAATTTTATCACGGCATAAAGGCAAAATGAGTGAGGGAAAGATGGATAGAGGTTTATTTTTAAAGACACTTACGCTTAAGAACTTTGCGACTTTTGAGGACTGTAATATCAATTTTACAGACGGACTTAACTGTATTATCGGGGAGACTGGCTCTGGCAAGAGCTTGATTTTGGATGCATTACAAATAATCTTTGGTCACCGAGCGGATAGGAAAATCATTAGGAAGGGCACAGATGCTGCGATGGTTGAGGCAATTTTTGGTGGAAATAATGACCCAGAGGTCAAAGAATTTTTTGATCAGCTTGGCTATCCATTCCAGGACGGTGAGATTGTTATTAAGAGATTGATAAGTGTCGCGGGCTCAAATAAGTGTTTCCTCAATTTCCAGGTTTGCCAGACGTCTCATCTTGGTGACGTGGCCAATTTTTTCATAGACATTGTTGGGCAATTTGAAAATCAAAAGCTGCTGTCTGAAGAATATCACCTTCACCTTGTGGACCATTACATCAAAGACGAAAATCTTGCCGAATATCGAAAGATTTTTTCTCAACTGCAGAGGAAAAAGGAGGAACGAAAATTTTTACAAACAAAAGCATCGGAGCGAATACAAAAGAAGGATTTTTTGACTTTTCAGATAGAGGAATTGCGCAGCTTCGGCCCAGGTTCCGATGATGAAGCCAGTATTCTAGCGCTAAAAGACAAGGTCATCAATAAGGAGCAAATCCTTGGTGCTTGTTCGCAGATAAATTCGATTCTTGTTGATGAAGATTTATCAATGTCATCCGGGATTATTAAAATTCTGAAAGCCATTGAAAAATCAAAGTTAACCCTGGATGAAAGCTTGATAAATAAGTTGCATGATTTTAAGTGCTTTATCGATGAATTTTTTTGTGAGCTAAGCAAAATTGCCGACATTTACAATGACGAAACTCTCGATATAAATTTTATTCTTGATCGCCTTGATCGCTATCAGAAATTAAAGCGAAAATATAATTGTGACTCAAATGGATTACAAAGCATTCTTGCGCGATTTGAAGAGGAGCTTGCGAGCGCCGAAAATGAGGATGGTCATCTTCAGGAATTAGAGACTGAGATTAGTAAGTACGAGCAGCAGGCCCAAGGTCTTGCCCGCCTAATCTCTGCCAAGCGCAATCTGGCTGCCTTAGAAATTTCGAAACTTATTACTCAAGGTATTCAACAACTCAACATGGTTGGTGCAAGCCTTAAAATTGCCGTCGAACCTCTCGAACATTTATCTAATGTGGGTAATGATCATATTCATTTTATGGTTGAGACCAATCCCGGTGAAGGGGTGCATCGGATTAAAGAGGTTGCATCCGGTGGAGAGCTGAGCCGCATATTGCTTTCGATAAGACGTGTGTTTTCAGTTAAAGATTCTATCAGCATTTTTCTTTTTGACGAAATTGAAAGTGGTATTGGAGGTGAAACGGCGCTTAAAATTGGGGCTGCCCTTAAGGATGTCGCAAAAAATAGCCAGGTTATTGTTATCACTCATCTTCCCCAAATTGCCGTTAATGCGGATAAAATCACAGAGATTTATAAGCAAACACGATCATCGGCGAAAGATGATTTCAGGACTGTTTCGATGGCCAAAGATTTTACTTACAAGAATCAGAAAGAGCTTTATTCGGTTATGGCACCGATGCAAATGCAATAAGTTTGGCACTCTGAGCATCAACATAAGCACACATGCGAGACCCTGCAGGGTCACCATTATTGAGCATGATGGCACCTTCCGACAGACCATAACTATCTTGCAGATGTGAATGACCCATGACAAGAACATCGAATTTATTTTTCTTCCAAAAACGTTCGGTTGCATCTCTGAATTTTTGTCGAATTGCTCTATCATCCAAAGGGTGAAGTCTTTTTTTCATTCGAGAATGTTTTGACCATGCATGCCCGATACCTGTAACCAGCGAATAAGGTGAAATTTTAGCGAGACAACCGACGAAACAGCCGCGTAAAAATACTCTTGAATAGAGATTGTAACCAAGAGAGCTGCTACCGAGATCATCACCATGAGAGATGTACAGAATTTTTGATCCAAGCTGTATGCGTGTGGCCTTCTTAAGATAGTAAAAATTTGAATATTCTGACAGTCCTATCAGATTAAAAAGACCGCCCAAATGAAAGTCATGGTTTCCTTCCAGATAATAAATCCGAATACCTTTTTTTAGGGCCACTTTGATCAGATCAAATGAAAACTGGAAGCTATTATAATATTCCAAGTGAGGGCCGATCATTAAATCGAAAATATCACCTAAAAGACCGATATGGGTAATTTCTCGGTCCATGCAAAACTGCAGAAACTGATTGAGAATTTCAAATGATGGATCGTTTGAAGACTTGATATGAAGGTCAGAGATCGAGGCAAATTTCATGCCCTATATATATCACAAAAACCAAAATCCCCCCAATGAGATTATTCTCACTGGGGGGTGGGTTTAAGAAGCAGGTACACCTAACCATAGTAAGTTACAGTCTACCTATCCTTAGATAAGTTTTAATGCGGAGTTAGGAATCATATTCGCCTGAGCCAAGGCCGCAATACCAGCACTCTTAACAATCGTGCTAGAGGCCAGTTGAGCTGCGGAGTTCGCAATATCTGTATCCTCAATAACAGATCGTGCATGCTCTTGGTTCACACTTTGCACATCAAGAGTTGAAGCTGAGTGCTGCAGTCTATTTTGGATAGCACCCAAACTTGCTCTTTGCCCACTCACAGCATTGATCGCTCCATCTATTGCTGATACTGAGCTCAAGGCCGAACTCTTTGATGTTACATCCGTTCCACTTATGCCAATCGAGCTGGCAGAAGCATTTGTTTGCCCGGAGTCGTACTTAATAATATTTTGATCGCCACCCTTTGAGCCGACGTGAAAGTCGAGTACTCCTTTCCCTTGGCCATCGAGAAGGTGGACGCCGTTAAATTCTGTTGATGCTGAAATTCGATCAACCTCTTTGGACAACTCTTGGTATTCAAGGTTGAGCATGCCTCTTTCAGATTCGCCAACGGTATCTGAAGCAGATTGGATTGAAAGCTCGCGCAATCGCACCAAAATGTTTGAGATTTCGTTCAAACTTCCTTCTGCCGTTTGAACCATTGAAACCCCGTCGTTGGCATTCCTACTGGCCTGATTTAAGCTTCGGGTTTGTGCCTCTAAGTTCTTGGCAATGGCCAAGCCTGCGGCATCATCCCCTGCTTTGGTGATTCTCTTGCCTGAAGAGAGTCTTTCTAGCTCTTTGTCTGAACTCGCTGACACATCTTTGATGTGCTTCTGCACCGCAATCGATGCAATGTTTGTCGCAATTCTTAAACCCATTTTTGATCTCCTGTTATGCCCGACCCTTTCTATCGGACAAATACCCTATCGGAGCTCTTGGAAATATCTTTAGTTTTTGTGTCAACTATTATTTTTGGACAAAAAAAAAGGGGAGAGATTTGACTCTCTCCCCCGGTTGGTATTTTGTACAAATCACAGCACTTTCAGACGCTTAGCCGATCAATTTTAGGGCCCCTTGGCCGACTTGATTGGCTTGAGCTAAGACTGAAGTACTGGCGGCACTGAGAATGTTTGCTCGTGCAAATTGAGCACTCTCGTTGGCCACATCAGCGTCACGAATACGTGAGTTAGCTGCAGACAAGTTCTCAGTTTTTACATCAAGGTTGCTGATGGTCGACTGTAGTCTATTTTGTAGCGCTCCGAGGTTTGCTCGATTGCCGTTCACAGCATCGAGGGCCAAGTCGATCGCGCCCAAGTTAGTTTGGGCCTTACCCTTTTCATCTACAGCTGTCCCTTTCAACCCCAATGCATCTGAGGTGACGTTAGCAGCTCCGGAGTCATAGGCGATTCGATCGTTTGTTTCATGGTTCTCGGTTCCAACTTGAAACTCAAGTTTATCCCCTTCACCTTTTAATAGGGAGCGACCATTAAAGGTCGTGGACCCTGCAATCCGATCGATCTCACTACTCAATTGCTGATACTCTAGGTTGGTGAACCTGCGTTCATTATCACCTAAGGTGTCGTTGGCGGCCTGAACAGATAGTTCGCGCAACCTAATGAGGATGCTTGATACTTCTTCCAATCCACCTTCAGCAACTTGAATCATACTAATGCCATCCTGAGCGTTTCTCGATGCCTGTTGTGTGCCTCTGATTGTGGCCTTCATCTTTTCACTGATGGCCAAACCGGCAGCATCATCACTGGCCCGATTTATGCGCAAGCCGGAAGATAGTTTTTCTAAACTTCCGTCTTGGTCATGTTTAATTTTCGATAAACTCCTCTGTGCACCAATTGATTGTACGTTCGTAGCAATTCTCAAACCCATAACCTAATCTCCTCTAAACATAAGAACCTCCCTGTGGATTTAAAAATTAGACGCCCTTGTCTAATTTCATGTTTCAAACCAAACCAAGCATTGCAAAATGCTTACGAAACGAATCGGAAAATTCTGCCGTATGGTTGAGTTAAAAATTTCAATGAGTGAGAAAAAAAAGCAGTGAATAGTGGAAAGAAATAGTCGGATGCTACTGAAGATTTAAGGCATTGCAAATCTCAGAGATAAATGGTCCACAATTCAAAGTGAAAAGGTCAAATTTATTTTTATAACGAGAGGGCACAAAAACAAAATTCTTTTGTATGGAAATCGTCTGCGAAGGAGCGAAGGTAAGAGTGGACTCAAAATTCTTTGCAATAAAAAAGCCGTCACTGGTAGCGAGTGAGCTGGATAGACATTTATTAAGTTCAATTTTCGATTTAAGATGAAGGCAGCAGAAATGTGATAGAGATTCTCCTCCTCCTTGCGAAATTGCTCGATCTGTAATTAGAAACCAATGGTAAGTCTTCTTAAAATTTGAATTGAAGGACTTTGGTAATGACAAGAAAAGATAAAGCATTACTCAATCTGCCTTAACCCGATTGATAATATTGGTTGTGGAGAAGCCATTTACAAATTTGAGCGACTTAACAATACCCCCGCTGGAAAGCACAATATCCGAGCCGACGATTTTATCAGTGCTCCAATCTCCACCCTTCACCAGAACATTCGGTTGAATATATTTAATCAACTCAAACGGAGTGTCTTGGTTGAAAATTTGTACAAAATCGACCGAGCGTAGATTCTCCAAGACAAATTTTCTATCCTGCTCGGAGTTTATAGGACGCTCAGGGCCTTTTAGCCTTTTTACGCTTGCATCACTGTTAAGACCTATAATGAGGACCGTGCCAAGAGATTTTGCTTCATTCAAGTATTCCACATGGCCACGATGAAGAATGTCAAAGCATCCATTAGTGAAAACAATTTTTGAATTTCTATTGATGGCGAGAAATTTATCTAATTCGGGTCCAAACATTATTTTTTCAATGTTGTTTTTGAAAGTTTGCCTTGGAAATCAAGGGCGGCTGGAATTCCAAGACCCATAAGCGAAATCAAGGTCACCAACGCCCTTATAAAAGTATCTTTCATCTCAATTTGGCTTTTATCTGTCGAAACGACCTTAATGGACATCAAAGATTTTCCAATCGAGGAATTTAAATCAAGCAAGGTGAAATAAAATAAATAGAACAGACAAAAAAGAGTCGTAAATAGAAGATAGAATTCTGTGGATACTGAGGAATAAAATGGTCCGAAAAAATTTCCAAAGGTAATGAAACTGGAACACAAGATAATAAAAAAAGTTCCTAAGCCGATTACCATCAGGTCAATAATCCAAGCCGTAAATTGTGATAATACTGGCACATCGCTTAAGTTCTGCTTTCCGACGGATGTTTCGAATCCGGCACCGTGCCTTGTGGAAAGTGCAGGCTTGGTTACGGCCGCTGAATAACCGTATATTTTGTGTAATGCGGATGTTTCTCGCTGCTCGGGGCTTGACTCCTGTCGAGCTTGCACTGATGCCGGCTGAGGATTTGTGCGGCTCTTTTGCAGGGGCGAACTTTGATTCGCCTTAGGCTTAGGCCATTGTTGCTTGTCATGATGAAATCCAAGACCCTGGGTTATGGGGCGAAAACTAAATTCTTGGGAGGCATCCTCGCTACTCTCTGGTGTCACTAAATCTGAAGGTGTCATGTAAACCTCATTACTTAACTCATGCAGCCACATTCATTGTACTCAATCAACGCATGATTTTCAAAGGAGAATATAACCCGATTACATGCCCGCGTGCAACAGACATAGCATGCGGTGCTCGCAAAATTGGCATTGGCAATCGAAAACACATCGAACGATCGTGGGTCAAGGCCATTTTCTCCTCGTCCTCCGACAATCCTCCCTCGGGTCCAATTAGGGTAATTATATTGCTAAAATTCAGGCCAGGGTCGGGTAGTACTTTGCTTTTCATTGCGCCGGAAATACCTTCGCTCAAGCCATAGCAAAAAAGTGCGCAATTTGGATCAAGGGATTTTAAAAAAATATCGAAATCAAGAGGACCTTCAATAGAGGGAAAGAAGAAATTATTACTTTGCAAGAGCGCGCTTTCCATTATTCGGAAGTAACGATCGCTTAATGGAGAAAAGGAAAGATCTCTCTGGGAATACTTGGTGTTTAGAAAAATTATTTTTTCTAAACCAATTTCAACGGCCAATCTTAGGGCCTCTTCGATGCCGTCTTTCTTAAGCACGCCAATTGCAATTCTCGGTCCCTTGAGACGAGGATGAATGGTGCACTTCCTTATAATCAATCGGAGAGATTTTTTATCTTGCGGGCCAGAAGTTTCATGTTGCAAGAGTAGCTCAAGACCATTCCCATTTAAACCCAATATGTTTTCACCATGATGAACGCGCACCACGTTTTTCAAATGATGGACTTGATGATCCATGAGATTGAGAACATCGCCGACAACAATATTTTCTAAGTCTACATCTTTGAGAAAAACGGCCCGCATTTACAACCGCCTTAATACAAGAGTTATCCATTTATCGCGTACAAGTCGGAGTTCTTCTGTAAAAGGTAGAATGGTCCTGTAATGCACGAGTAAATCGTCAATCTGATCGTCGAGAATTCCACTGAAAAAAAGAAGTCCACCACTTTTTAGACAGCGTTGAATAGTCGCGCTTTCTTCAATTAAAACATTCAACAAAATATTAGCAAAGATAAGGTCGTAGAGTTTTGGCTGAAAGTTTTTTCTTGTGATAAGGCGGTAGCTGTTTGCGTTAAGGTTATTTAGGCTGATGTTTTCCAGACAATTATCTAGCGCATTTTGGTCAATATCGCAAAAATCTACTGCGCCATTAATTAATTTTAAAAAGGCAATTCCAAGTATTCCGGAACCACATCCGAAATCGAGAGTGGAATTGCTTTGAAGCCGCAAAGCATTCTGGTATTGGAGAAGTGCTTCAAGACATCCGGAGGTTGTGGGGTGGGATCCCGTTCCAAAACCTTGGCCTGGATTAATCATAATATGCTGGCCCTCGCTCGGGGGCTTTTCCCACGAGGGTACGATCCAAAAATTTTGACCTAATTTAATGGGTGCGAAATGTTTTTTCCATTCCTGATTCCAGTCCCTGGCCTCTTCCTCTTCAATTGCGCTTTCAAGTTGAAATGTTTCTTTTGCCCACCTGGAAAAGAGGGTGGCATCACTTTGATCATCAAAGTAATAGATGGGTCTAGGAGCTGAAACGCTTTCAAGTTTCTGAAGGACATGTTCGGGGACGTCCCCGCCGCAGTATGATTCTTCCGCCAGGATGTCATCCACATCTGTTTCATCCAATTGGTTCTCTAGGACTCCCTGGCAATGAAACTTAGAAAATGCCGTACTCTTTAGATTTTCAAGATCGGCGTGGTTAGGATTAAAAATTAAGACTTTAAACATGACTATATCTAGTTGAAATTACGTTATACCAGGAGCTTGTAAATAGTTAATTACGGCCTGTGCCATAAGGCCTTTTATGCTAAAACCCAAACCAAGTCCAGGTAAAACTATATGGCATATTTAATTGGTGTAGCGGGCGGATCGGGCTCCGGTAAAACAACTTTTGCAAAGAAAGTTCTTAAAGATTTTGGTCCGGAAGTTTCTATTTTGCACATGGACTCATATTATCTCCCAAGGCCCTCGGCTGAACTCAAAACCCTTGCAGGACGTCCAAACTTTGATCATCCGAAAGCATTCGATTGGCCGTTGCTGAGAGAGCATCTTGAGCTTTTGAAGCAAGGTCATAATGTAAATGTTCCGGTGTATGATTTTAAGACGAGTTCACGAACTTCCCAATTTCATCCCATCGGTCCGTCACAGGTTATCATTTGTGAGGGAATTTTTACTCTTTTTGATCAAGAAATTCGCGATCTTTTTGATATTAAATGTTTTCTCTATGTTGATTCCGATATCCGTTTTATTCGAAGATTGCACCGAGATGTTCAGGAACGTGGGCGTTCGCTCGAATCAGTTATTGGTCAATATTATGATTCAGTTAGACCGATGTATCAAAAATATCTTGATCCGCAACGTCAGTACGCAGATTTTATTGTGGGTGAGGAAACGGATACCGCAGCCTCTATTTTGAATGCAAAAGTTAAAGAATTTTTGCACAGTGCTTCGCCCCTTCATCCTTGGCAGGAGACTCAAATAAAAGAACATGAGCATGTATAGTGTTCGTCCTTTCGGAGGAGTTGGACAAATTGGTGCCAACTCAACGCTCTTTACTCTAGGCGATAAAAACATTTTGATTGATGCTGGGGCCCTCTTTCCACTCGAAGAAGGCCTAGGTGTTAATATTCTCGTCCCGAAATACGAAGATCTAAAACGGTTAGATGGTATTATAATTACTCACGGTCACGAAGACCATATCGGCGGCTTAGAGGTACTTCTGAGCAAATTTCCAGCCGTTTCGATCTACACTTCCAATTTTACCGCCAAAATGCTCAGGAAAAAAAATATTGAAAAGCGTAATATTATTATCGTAAATGAAAGTTCGATAATCTCTTTCGGACACTGGAAATTTTCGCCATTTTACTTAGATCATTCAATTCCTGAAACATTTGCGGCGGTTTTGATGAATGACCATGAAAATACCTGCATCCTGTTTGTGACTGATTTCAAAATTAACACTATTGAAGGTAGCAAAAGCAATTTTTCTTTTGTACAGCTTGAAAAGCTTTCCGGAAGATATAAGAGCAAAACTCTTTTTGCAGATTCAACAAATATCTTGTCCGAACAATTGAAAACGCCCAGCGAATTTGAACTTATTGAACCTCTACGAAAATTGTTCTCGCAAAGTGAAGGGAAAATTATCGCAACATTTTTTCCTTCAAATGTTGAACGGCTGAAAATATTTATGGATTTGGCCATCGAGTATAAACTTCCCGTTTCACTACTTGGCAGGGCCATGAAATTTTTTGCTGATTTGGCCCTGGAAACAGGTTACATCAAGGACATTCCTAAGCTCTCCGAGGCAATCTTGCCACATCAGCGAAGTTTAATTTTAGTGTCAGGATGCCAGGGCGATTTTAACGGAACTTTGCGCGGGATTATTTTGGATGAAAGTTCTAAAATGAAACTTACGTCTAAAGATACATTTATTTACAGCGCAAAAATAATTCCAGGAAATGACAAAAAAGTTGGATTAATCTTTAATAAGATTGTTCAATCCGGAGCCACTTTGTACCATTCCGAGAACTATTTTACACACGTGAGTGGGCATGCAGGTCGCGAAGATATTAGATTGCTGATTGATCATTTTTCCCCCCAAGCAGTTATCCCGATTCACACCGAATCTCATTTCTTGCCAGCTTTCAAACGATGGCAGCAGAGTGAGTTCCCACAGATACAGCATGTGCAAATATCCAACGGTGACATTTTATTAGTTGAAGGTGAAAGGTATGAGGTTCAAGCCTGTCAGGAAAAATGGCAATTTAATATCGTCCATGACAATGGGATGGTGATGGATAAACATGAGCTAAGAGAGCGTAGAAAGCTGGCTGAAAGTGGTATTGTTTCATTGTCCATTCTTCAGAAAAAAGGTCTGCCGGCTTTTAAATTCACTTTCTTTGGATTACCTTTTGCCATCCAAGACCACGCTGATTTTGATGCTTACATTTTTTCTGTCTTGGCAAATTCCAAAGCACCTAAAGATGAAAAGTTTATGGAGAGAAAAGTGAAGGAATATTTTATTGATAAATATTCCTTCAAGCCAAATGTGACTGTAATGATCTTCTAGTGTTCGATCGGTTTTTGACTTTCCACTTTAGCAGAATCTTCTTTTCGCAGAAAACTCGGACGATCCAACTCTTCCTCATCAAAATTGATAAATCCCAATTTCTCCGCAATCGTTTTTGCTCGACTCAAGCCATGCAAATCTCTTTTTTCATTTGAGGTGGCAGACCTTGGACGCTGCTCTTCTGTGGTATTTAAATTTTTTGCTGTTTCGTAGCGAGAAGCAGCCTCTTTTATATTTTGTACCAGCTTTGAAGGCGCAGGCTCATTGACCTGTGCAGCTTGTATAGTTTCAGTAACTGCAGCTTGCATGGTTTCGGCCGCAATGGCTTCAACCTTTGCCTCAGGCATCATAGCTCTTTCTCGGGTTGGTGTTTGGGTATTGTTTGTTTGAAGAATTAACTTGTCGGCTCCGCGGAGTCCCGTGGCAATAACTGTGACCTTAACTTCATCATTCATACTTGGATCGATAACGGTGCCAAAAATAATTTCTGCTTCCTCATCCGCAGCTTCCATAACCAAAGTCACAGCTTCGTTTGTTTCATGCATCGTCAGTGACTCATTGCCTGTGATATTGATAATAATCCCAGTTGCACCGTCGATGGTAATATCTTCAAGAAGAGGAGAGCTAATGGCTTCGGTAGCGGCCTTAATTGCACGTCCAGCGCCGGATGCGATACCAGTGCCCATCAGAGAAAGGCCTTTGTTGGACATTACAGTGCAAACATCAGCAAAATCTGCATTGATATGACCGGTGTTGTTAATAAGGTCTGAAATGCCACGGACGGCATTAAGCAGAACTTCATCGGCCCTTTTGAAGGTATCGATCAAGGACAAATTTTCCCCTGCCAGATAGAGTAAGCGCTGATTGGGAATGGTGATAAGTGAGTCCACCATTTCTGCCAGGGACTGAATTCCCGCTTCGGCCTGGCGGAATCTTTTCTTTCCTTCGAAGAGAAATGGTTTGGTGATAACCCCGACAGTTAGGGCACCCAGCTCCTTCGCAAGCTTTGCGATAACAGGTGCTGCCCCAGTCCCAGTTCCGCCACCCATACCTGCGGTGATGAATACCATATCAGCACCTGTAAGAACCTCGCTTAGTTTCTCATATTCTTCTAGCGCAGCTCTTCGACCCACTTCAGGATTGGCACCGGCCCCAAGTCCCTTTGTAATTGTGGCACCCAACTGCACTTTTGTTGGAGCAAGGCTGGCATTTAAGGCCTGCGCATCGGTATTGGCAACTACGTACTCCACACCCGACAGACCTGCCCTGATCATAGTATTGATGGCATTGCAGCCACCGCCGCCCACACCTACAACCTTGATCTTGGCCCCGCCCTCAATTTTGGTCTCTTTTGTCGAGTTAAATTCAAACATAGAAAACTCCTGTTAAAAAATCTCTTTAAATACGGACTTTAAAGATTCACTTAGCTTGCTAATTATATCTATGCCTTCCAATTTTTTTGTATTCGGCACATTCTCATCTTTACGTTTCTTAAAGCTCTCCATTAAAAGCCCCAAAACCGTACTATACTTCGGATGCTGCATAATATTTGTCATGCCTCCGAAGGCATGGGGATATCCTATTTTTGTAGGGCGCTGGGTAATGTATTCAGACAGCTCGGCCATGCCTTTGATAAGGGCACCACCACCAGTAAGGACGATGGGACCGTTGACTTGATACTCCACTAATTTTTCATCAAGAATTGCCTTTATGATTTCATAAAGTTCTGTGGCGCGAGCATTTAATACTTCAGCGACATAGCTTAGGGCAATCTCTCCCGGTCGCGCATTGTTTACCCCCTGAACTGTGATGTGGGCAGATTGATTAATTTTTTCGATCAAGACACTGCTGTGATGTATTTTGATTCTCTCCGCCTCGGTATTGGAAATCTTGAGCGCGACCGCCAAATCATTTGTAAAATGATTCCCACCAACAGGGATAATCTGTGAGTGAATGAGAGCACCATCTTTCCATATTGCGAGATCAGTGGTGCCGCCGCCAATATCGATAAGAATGACACCCATATCTTTTTCTTCACTGGTGAGAACAGCTTCCGAACTTGCAATAGGCTGCAGTGTAATTTGCTCGACTTGAAGCCCCGTTTGCTCGACACACTTGACTAGATTTTGAATAAGACTTACGGCACCGGTTACAATATGCACATGCGCTTCAAGCCTGATCCCGCACATTCCAATGGGGTCTTTAATGCCAGTGGTATTATCGACACGAAACTCCTGCGGGATCACGTGAAGAATTTCTCGATCAGAAGGAATTACCACAGCTTTGGCTGCATCTAAAACCCGTGTTACGTCTTCCTCTGTAATAACTTTTCCCTTAATAGGGACTGCGCCGACACTATTAAAACTGTAGATATGATTGCCGGCGATTCCAATCGTAGCGCTCTTGATGTCGACTCCCGACATTAACTTCGCCTCTTCGAGTGATGCTTGAATAGATCGGACCGTTTTCTCAATGTTGACGACTGAACCTTTTTTCAGGCCGAAGCTAGGATGCGTGCCAATTCCCACAATTTCGAGTTCGCCATTAAGATTGTGAACACCTACGATAGTGCAAACTTTTGTGGTTCCTACATCAAGACCGACAAGAATATTCCGATTGCTCATGAGAGTCCTTTCTCATTACTAGGATAAAGCGGAATCATTCCGCATTTCCGGCAGATTTTACCGGACATACTTTAATGCTAAGTTTACTCAGAGAACTTTACAACTACTTTTTTAGAATTGGTCATATTTACAATAGAAGGGATTCGTTGCTGATTTTGAGTATATGTAACTAGGCGACCCAGCTTTAGAATCTTATCCTCCCACTCATTCTTCCCAAAAAAGACACTGACTGGATGGGAATTAATAGAAAGAATGAGAGTCAAGGTACCGTCTTTATTCACGATCATTTCAGTAAGATTTTTTTCCAACTCAAGGCCATAAATACTTGTAGAAATACGTTTTAAGCCACTCCAAAGCTCACGACCATACCGACTCTCAGGCATTGCCAAAATTGGAAGTTTTTTAGTCAACTTCCCCTCTTCAGTCAAAAAATCGGCAAATATTTTATTGTAAAAATTACCATCAGAAGCCAGGATCAAATCATCATAGGATTTCGGCCTTGTTCCTTTGGTAGAGTAAAAAGTTACCCGGTAGATAGGGCCGGGGCATTCCAATTTAATCGTAATGCGTTCATAAAGAGGATCAAAATCGACTTTGTAGTTGGAGACAAAATATCTCTCAGAGTGATGGCCATTTTCGAGATATTTTTTTAAATCGCCAAGAGATTTTTTTTCTTCAAAACGTTTCGCAATTAGTAACGCAAATTCACTGGCTGGTCGCGCTGGGCAGCTACCGAAAAAACTTTTGTAGGAATAATTATTAGCAAAGAGCGAAGGCGTTTGAATGACCAGATAAATGAAAAGCAGCCAAGACCGCCAATTACCAAACTTCGACTTCCATATCAAATTTGAAACCATACTTTGATTGTACTTCATCATTGATAATTTGAACTAGGGCTAAAAAATCTGCTTTGGTGGCACCACCGAGATTTTCAAAAAAATTGGCGTGGGTAGAGCTTACCTTCAGACGATTGATGCATCGACCCTTTAATCCAATCAAATCAATCAACTGTCCAGCTCTAAAGATCGTTTCCTTCCCGTGATCCATTGTTTTCCGGTTTTTAAAAACGCAGCCACAGGTAGGAACACTCAGGGGCTGTGTTCTTTTTCGTAAGGCAAGATAATCTCTGATTTTTTGAGGAATGTGCGCATCGATGCCAAGATGTTTAATCCTTACAGAGTAAATGACGTCGCCCTTTTTTAAAAAATGATTTGTTCGGTAGCCGAAAGAATGTGGTGTTACAGTATGTGAGCTTAAAATGCCCTCAGAGTTGAGTAACTGAAGGTCAATAATGATGCCGGAGATTTCTCCCAAGTTGGTGCCAGCATTCATCGTCACAGCACCGCCGAGTGATGCCGGAATCCCGGTAAAGACTTCCCAGCCTGAAAGGCCGAACTTCATGGCATGTTGAGTGAGTAGGCTGAGTTGGGTCGACGCGGGTAAAAGATATTCCTCTCTTGGTTCATTCAAATATTCATGTGATATTGGTATTTCGAGTTTGAGATAAATCCAATCTGCGATGGTCGGCAGCACGAGATTAGACCCATGCCCGAGAACTCGATAGGTCATGTTCTCAGATTTTAAAAAATGAATGACTTCACTTAAGGCGGGAACAGACTTGACGATAATTAAATCTCCGGATGAGTTGAGTCGAAAAGAATTGTATTTTGTAAGGTCCTGATCGATAGAAACGGTGATCTCTGGATTTTGTTTGAGTTGAGAAGCCTGTCTTGCAGATAAAATCATAAGGCCTTGATGGCCTCACGGGCCTTTTTACCAATACTTCCTGCCCCCATAACGACAATAATCGGCGCTTCCTTGGCCAGGATGGCCTTAGTGAAAACTTCAGAAAATTTATCAACCAAAATACTGAATGATCCATGTATTCGATTGATATCCACGCACAATCCCTCAGCTGTAATACCGGCAATCGGTTGCTCTGAAGCTGGGTAGATGGGTAATAGGCAAAGCTCATCGACACCATTAAAGCAATGCAGGTACTGGTTCCAGCAGTCACGAGTACGGGTGAAGCGGTGGGGTTCAAAAAATAGCTTAATTTTTTTTGAAGGATACATGGCCCTCAAAGCTTCAATCGAGGCATTAATTTCCGTGGGATGGTGAGCATAGTCGTCAAAAACCGCGATGTCGGTGCTGGCATAAATTGGTTCCAAGCGACGACCAACACCGGTAAATTTCTTAATCATCTTAATAGCATCGAAAATTGGAACACCTAGCTTGCAGCATAATGCTAATGCCGCCAATGAATTTTGCACATTGTGCTTTCCATTCACCGCCAAAGAAACGCGATAGGTAGTTTGATTATCGACTAACAGAGTATAAGAGCTGCCTTCCGGGCCATGTTTTATTTCGTGCGCAAAATAGTTATATTGAGCGCGTTGTTCAGGATTAATTCCATAGTAGATGTATGGTTTTTTCATTTTATCTTTGAATGCAAGCAGCTTCTGATCATCGCCATTTAAAATGGCGAGACCATAAAATGGCACCATGTTGGCAAACTTGAAAAAGGCGTCGTCTAAGGCCGACTGTGAGCCATAATAGTCCAGGTGGTCATTATCAATGTTGGTAATAATAGATAAAAGCGGTGAGATTTCTAAAAAAGTTCCATCAGATTCATCGGCTTCAACAACCAGATAATCACCTTTCCCCACCTTGGCATGACCATGCAGGTTTTTAACGATCCCTCCGATTATATAACTTGGATCTAAACCGCTTTCAACAAGAATGGTTGCGATCATTGATGTTGTTGTGGTCTTGCCATGGGCACCGGCGATGGCCAACCCCTTTTTTAGCATCATGATATCTGAGAGGATTTCTGCCCGGTTCAAAACGGGAATATTTAAGAGACGAGCACTTTGCAACTCCACATTATTTTTATCAACGGCAGAGCTGTGAACTACGAGATTGGCCCCTCTAATGTTCTCGGCATCATGTCCAATGAAAATAGCTACGCCACGGCTTTTCAACTTGTCTACATTGGCACCAGAGGCAATGTCGCTGCCGCTGACTTTAAAACCGAAGTCCAGCAGAATTTCCGCGATAGCGCTGATGCCAATGCCGCCGATTCCTACAAAATGCACGGTCAAATTTTTATTGAGAATCATAACCGAACTCCAGAAGGGGCATTACGCTCAAAAGACGCTCTATGTGCGCTCATAAAAATTCCAAGGGCCCACATATTGGAAATAAGGGACGAGCCTCCAAAACTTAAAAAGGGCAAATTCAGACCTTTGGTAGGCAATAATCCGAGGACAACACCCATATTCATTGCGGCCTGAATTCCAAGCATGAAAATTATCCCAGATGAAATTAGAAAGGAAAGGCGACCTCGAAAACATAGCGCTAGTTTAAATCCGCAGTAAATAAAAGCTGTAAAAGCGAGAACAACGGCGATGACACCAACTAGTCCAAGCTCCTCACCAACCACGCTAAAAATAAAATCATTGTGGGCCTCGGGAAGATAAAACAACTTTTGATTTCCATTGCCCAGGCCCTGACCAAGCAAGCTACCATTTGCAAACGCCAAGAATGACTGGATAACTTGAAATCCGGCAGACCGGGCACTTTTCCATGGATCCAGGAACGAGATTAATCGTTTAATTCGATAAGGCTCCAGAATCAGAATAAAAACGGATAACACTGTGCTGGATAAGAGTGTGAAATAAAATTTTTTGCGGGAAAACTTAGAGAGAAATGCGGTAAAAAAGATACCGATGGTGCAGATAGAAAAGGTACCAAAGTCAGGTTGACGGGTTAGTATTAAAAGGGGAATGCAGAGAGCGGCTACATATCCGATTTTACTTTTCAGATCAAGATGCTCATAGTTTTCGAAAAAAACTGGAGCTAATAGGATAAGAGAAAATTTGAGAAATTCACCAGGTTGAATACGAATTCCCCCAAACCCTACCCATCGCGAGGCGCCTTTAACGGCAATCCCAAGACCCGGCACGAGCGTAAGAACAAGTATTCCAACAAGAGCAATATTTATGAAAAGCGCGTATTTTAAAAGAAACTCAAAGCGCAGATGGCTCGTGACAAAAAAGACACCGGCACCGGCCATTAAATAGAGCAGTTGCCGCTTGAGAAAAAAATTGGAATCTCCAAAATGTTCACGCGCTAAGATGTAGCTCGACGAGTAGATCATCAAAACGCCGAACAAGGAAAGAGCAATGACCAGAAGTATTATTAACCGCTTGTACAAGTCAATTCTATCTCTGGTCATTTCCATCACTGGTCATTCCCATATGCGAGCATGGCGCGTTCTAAAGTTGATAAATTAGTTTCTTAAAGTAGTTCCCTCTTTCTTCAAAATCCCTAAAGAAATCCGATGCGGGATTACCTGGACTTAGGAGAATAATATCGCCCGTTCGCGATTTTTGATAAGCAAATAATACGGATTCTTCAAATGAACCTACAATATAGGCTTGTGAATGATCACCCAAAGATCGATTGAGTCGCTCCTTGGATTCACCAACCAAAACAATTACCCGAGTAAGAGCAATTAGGTCCTTGGTATATTTTTCAAAATCAATTTCCTCATTATCCTTGCCGCCTGCAATTAAAATAACAGGTTGTTTAAAAGCAGTGAGGCTTTTTATCATCTCTTCCATCGTTTCTGATTTAGAATCGTTATAAAAAGCAACCCCATTTTTTTCCATGAGAAACTCTAAACGATGCGGAATTCCTGGAAAAAGTTCGATTGTTCTTTGAATAGCTGAGTCAGAGACTTCGAGTGCTTTGCAGGCGGTAATTGCGGCCAGCAGATTTTCTCTATTTTCCTGACCAACAATACGCATCTTGGTTACGACAAATTCAGAATGATAGTGAATATTGGAATGAATTCTGCGGTCATGAAAGTGACTACCCTGAATTTCATTCATCACTCCTAGAGTGACAAAGGATTTTCGTGAATACCAGTAGGTCTGACACTTAGCATTCCTAAAAAAAGTGTTGTTAGCGAGGGAATCAAAGTTCACCACTAAGACGTCATCAGGGGAAAGTGACTTTACAATTTTTAACTTGGTTTCAAGATAATCGCCCATGGATCTGAATGAGGCAGTTGGATATGTGTCGCTTAAATTTGTGAAGACAATCATCTTGGGGTGAAAGCTATCCAGGCTGCGCATTTGTACTGCAGAAACTTCCACAATTACGAAATCAATCTCATCCTTATTGGGAAGCATCGAAAATTGGATAAATGGAGCATCACTTGTGCCACCGACAAAAACATTTTTGCCATCGAGTTTTAATGTATATCCGATCATGTGCGCCACAGTAGTTCGACCATAGCTTCCACAGACGGCGATGATCGGACGACGGCAGAGTTTATTAGCGAGAGCAAACTCGCTATAGACTTCTTTGCCGGACTTTCGCGCTAATTCTAGTTGTGGCAACTCAGGATTTACAGCTGAGGAATAAACGACAACGTCGGCTTCTAAAAAATCATCATCTTTATGTTCTCCGAAAGTCATGGCCGGAGAAGGTTCAATGCGCTTTAATTTTTTGACAGCTTTGTTGAGATCAAAAATTGGCTTAATATCGGTAACTCTAATTTCGCATCCGAGTGAATTAAAAAAATTGATTAGAGCAAAGCCCGTTCGTCCAATTCCAACAACTAATATTTTTTTTCCGCGAAATCTGTCCATATCTATCCCTCAATCCAGTTCTATATTGTCAGTGGTTATCTCAATTTCAAGGTCGCAATGGCGAAAATTGCCAAGCAAATACTTAAAATCCAAAACCTAACTATGACCTTGGGCTCTGGCCATCCCAAAAGCTCAAAATGATGATGAATGGGAGCCATCTTAAATATACGTTTTTTCCTAATCTTGTAAGACCCAACCTGCAAAATTACAGACACTGCTTCTATCACAAAAACACCGCCTATCAGTGCAAATAAAAACTCATTTTTAGTAAAAACAGATATTGCACCTAATACACCACCAAGTGAGAGACTACCCGCGTCTCCCATAAAAATTTGAGCGGGATAGGTGTTGTACCAAAGAAAACCGACACCGGCCCCGATAATTGCGGCGCATAAAACTGTTAATTCCCCAGCACCCTCAATATACGGAATATAAAGATAGCCAGCAATTTCCTTGTGTCCCGCGACATAAGCAAGCAAACCTAAACTCGAGGCCGAAGTGATGATTGGTCCAATGGCCAACCCGTCAAGCCCGTCAGTCAGGTTCACTGCATTGCTCGATCCAACGATGACAAAAGCTCCAAAAGGGATAAAGAATAGACCCAAATCCAGAATTGGGCCTTTGACAAACGGGATATATAGTTCAGTAGTTACGATCTTGGTTGAATAGGCAAAATAACAGACAAGCAAGGCCGTACCAAATTGCCAAGCAAGTTTGGCCCGCGGCACGACGCCGGTAGGGTCTTTTCGAAGAACCTTTAGATAATCGTCAATACCGCCTAGGACAAAATAAGAAACACCAGTAAAGAGCACGGCCCATAGGGGCTTTGAAAAATAATTGCCAACAACAACTAAAGTTAAAAGGACAGAGCCAAAAATAAAAATGCCACCCATTGTTGGGGTGCCTGCCTTTTTTAAGTGGGACTGTGGGCCATCCGATCTCACAATCTGCCCAAACTGTTTTTGCTTCATATATTGAATGAAGAAATAACCCCATACCATTGCAATTAATGCCGAGAGGAGGAAGGCGACAAAAGATCTAAAGGTAATATAACGAAAAACGTTAAAAACTGAGAGTTCCTGAACAAATTGATAAACAAAGTGATAAAGCATAAATATAACTAGGTTGTTGCGTTGGGCAATATTATGTCAAGGATGACATCATTAGTAAAACAATTACTTTGAATTTGGAAATAAGGTTTCAAGCTTTATAGAACGGCTTCCCTTAACAAAAATGTAGCCGATGTCCTTCAGGAGCGCCTGAAGTTGCTGTTTGCATTCATCAACGTTTCGAAATTGCCCGAGGGGTCTCGAGCCGAATCCTTCGAGATAAAAACCTGAATACTGACCAATAAAGATGACGTTGGTAATGCCATGTGAATGCAAAAGCCGTCCAATTCTTTGATGACCTTCCTGGGCATGTGTTCCTAATTCATTCATGTCACCAATAATAAAAAGGCATTCATTGAGCTGATGGCCTTTCATGATGACATAATTAACAAAGCTACTTAGGGAAATTTCCATCGAGCTAGGATTGGCATTATAGGCGTCAAGAAAAAGAAAACGATTGTTTTCGATTCGAACCTCTGAGCGATTATGCTGCGTTCGAAAAGTTTGAGCTGAATCAATCAGGTCTCTCTTTTTGTCAGGATATAACTTCAGGGCCAGAGTAAATGCTAAAGCCAAATCCTTAAAATTATGAATTCCGATGAGGTAGTTATTTTCGAGGATAATCGACTCACTCGAATCGGTAAGCTCAATTTGATTGTAGGTCCGATAATTAGCTTTGATATTCCCATTTTTGCTTGCAACCAGGTAGGTCGCTTTGCTCTTCGGCAAAGCCGACAAAAGTGCATCGTCGCCGTCCGTGACGAACAGGGCGCGTGAGGATTTCATAACGTAATCATGAAGAATTCGTTTCTCATTATAAACACCGGTGCGATTGCCGAAAAATTCAAGATGAGAATCGCCGATGGAAGTGATAATACCTGCATCGGGAGAGGAAATATTGCAAAGATAATTGATTTCGCCCGGATGGTTAGTCCCCATTTCTAAAATCGCAATGTCATGGTGATCTTTGATGGATAAAATTGTCAGAGGTAAACCAATATGGTTGTTTAAATTCCCCAGTGTTTTTTGAACCTTTCCAGGCATAGCATCATTGAGAAGATGATAAAGCATGTCCTTTGTTGTTGTTTTTCCATTTGAGCCGGTAATGCCAATGACAACCATTTCACGATTTTGGCGTAACCGCTGTAGATATTTCTTTGCAAGCTCACCTAAAAAGACTGTTGTATCGGAGACTAAAATAAATTGAAGATCAGAATCTTTGGCAAAAAGTTTTTCGATGCGTGATTCATTGTGCTCATTGCTGTTCACAATGAAGCTGCGAATGCCTTTTGCTAGACAGGTTTCCAGGTAATCTGCGCCGTCGAATTTTTCTCCTACCAACGCCACAAAAGTCTGGCCGACCGAGATTGATCGTGAGTCAGTTGAAAAACCCGAGCTTATGCTCATTAGGGGGGGGCCGAAACTTTTAGTAAAGGAAGAAACTTTCTCAATCATCTTTAAAGTGGCGATAGATTCCAGTAATTCACTATCATTGAAGTGGTGGCGCTTGCCCTTAATTTCCTGATAGCTTTCATGGCCTTTTCCAGCGATGACGATAACATCAGATGGCTTCGCGGAATTAACTGTATCGCAGATAGCACGACGTCGATCCAAGAGAATGGAATATTTTGTCCGTTTAATTCCGGCAACGATATCAGTTGCAATGGCAAGTGGTTCCTCAAAACGAGGATTGTCATCAGTGATAATAATTTCATCGCAATACTTATCGGCAATTTGACCCATGACAGGGCGTTTAGTTTTGTCACGATTTCCGCCACATCCGAAGATAACAGTGAGCTTGTGCCCAAAGTATATTTTGCGAGTCTCCGAGAGGACTTTTTCAAGTCCGTCGGGTGTATGAGCATAATCAACGATAACATCACCGATGCCATCCATATGATGGACTGAAAATCTTCCTGGAGGAGGTTGAAGTTTTGCGAGTAACTTATGAGCGAAGATAATTCCCAAAGACTCTAAGACAGAAATGGCGAGACATAAGTTATGGTAATTAAATTCGACCTTTAAAAAAGAAGGAAGTTCTTGGGGTAAGTCAAGCTTACGTGCCAGTAGAATTTTGTCTTGAAAAGCTGGAGCCGCCGCCAATATTTGTTGAAACAACAATGTTGAATCTGGGCTAACAATCAATTTCCCGCTAAGGCTTCGCAATATTTTTAATTTTGAATTAAAGTAGTTGGAAAAATTTCCATGATAGTCCAAGTGGTCATGGGTTAAATTAGTCCAACCAGCACATTGGAAGCGCAAATCGAGAAAGCGATCTTGCTCCAGCGCGTGACTACTTGCCTCCAGGAATAAGTACTCAATTTTTTGATCGGTCAGTTCATGCAAAGTCTCACGCAGCTCAAAATAATCAGGAGTAGTAAGTAGAGAATCCCTGATTTTTCTAGTGCCGATATAGAGACCTATTGTGCCAAGGGATGCAGCTTTTATGCCCGCAAGACTTGTGAGCTGGTTTAAGAAAAATACCGTCGAAGACTTCCCATTAGTCCCGGTAACTGCGACAATTTTCAAAGCGTCAGTGTGCTGTTTTCCAAAAACGAGGTCACAGATCTCGACATAATTTTTATTGGCAAAAAAACTTTTAGAGATTATTTTGTTTACCGCGCGAGGAAAATTAAAATCGCAGGGTAAAAGGAAGTTGTTACACTGAGATTTTGAAAAACGCTCGAGAAATACGCTATTTGCCTTCTCGTCATTTTCCTTTAGATTGTAGACGACCAAATCCTGGGGGCCGGCATTTTCAAGAGTAGAAGTTACTCTTGAAATTTGGCCATCGCTAACAATGTGAGCCTCATCATCGAATTTCAATGCATGTACAATATCGCGGAGGTGTGTTTTTTTCATAATCTATTCGACTGTGGGTGGCTCGTAGTATAAATCGACTTCGGTGGCTTGATCGGAGAGAACTGTTCCGGCCGAAGGTGTTTGTCGTGAAACCAATCCGACACCGTGATGGGTCACCTTCACGGATAATTTTGTGGTAAGTGCTTCGATGCTTTGTTTGTCCAGACCTGTGAAGTTCGGCAAGATATGTCCACTATGGAAGAGGGCGCTTTGATTTCGAACAATGATGTCACTGGCTTCGTGTTCCGGTGGTGTTTTAGTTTCTCCCACATTTATGATCATTTTATCTCTTACGAGGATGTGCTCCATAACTTTTTTAAAAACAGGCGCCGCCACGTCATTTCCATAATATTTTTTACCAGTGGGATTATCTACATAAACGTAGACGACATATTTTTTTGTGGTATTCACAGAGAAACCAATAAAACCAGGTATATAACCATGATAGCCGCCGCTTTCAGATGGTCGTTGTGTTGTGCTGGTTTTTCCTGCGATTTTAAAAAGAGGAATCTTGGCATTTCCACCTGTTCCTTCCTCTACCGCCTTAGTCAAGATAGTGGTCAAGGCGGCGATGGTTTCCTTACTTAAGATTCGCATTCCTGGAGCTTGTATGGTCGCTTTCAGCAACGTTGGTTGTATAAAAGTTCCGCCGTTTGCGATCATAGCATAGGCCGATAAGACCTGGATGGGTGTAATAGCCATGCCCTGTCCAAAAGAGATGTTACTCAAGCGAAGTGGTGTGACCTCACTAATCACGGGCATAATTCCGCGCGATTCGCCGGCATACTCGATTCCTGATTTTTTTCCTAATCCAAACTTATCATAAAAATACAGAAGTCTTGGTGAACCAAGTTCAAACGCTATTTTTGTTGTACCTATATTGGAGCTATATTTTAAAATATCAGTAACTGTTAACCATTCAAATTTTTTTTTGCTCTCAGCTTCCTTGATAATATGGTCTCCTACCCTAAACTGACCATGTTCACAGAAATACTTTTTTGTAGCTGTAGCGAGTCCAGACTCCATGGCGGCTGCCACGGTGAAGGTTTTTGCAATTGAGCCGGGCTCAATTGGATCTGTAATAAATGAGAGGCGTTGATATTTACGATTTAACTCACTGGGGCGGTTTGGGTCGTAGGAAGGGTAATTCGCTATCGCCAGGATTTCTCCCGAATCGGCATCCATAACGCCAATGCCTCCCATTTTTGCGCCGTTTTCAATCACGGCATCACGCAATTGCTTTTCTGCATTCGCTTGAATCTCAAGATCCAGAGATAGCTGAAGATTGCTGCCCGGGTCTCCCGGATCGATAGAAGTTGTTTTTAAAGGGCGGCCTTTTGCATCCTTTATAAAACGTATGATATGAGGCTTGCCCTTAAGTTGTGTGTCAAAAAAATATTCTGAACCCGAAAGGCCCTTATTATCTTGTCCAACAAATCCAAGAATTTGCGAGGAGATTTCATTGTTTGGATATAATCTGATTGAATTTTCTTCAATAAAAACACCTTTTAGTTTTCTAATTTCATCAGCTTGAATCTCGGAAAGGCGATAATGGCGAGCAATCCATGTATACTTTTGTTTGTTCGCTAATTTCTTGGCCAGGTGTTTGGCCTTGAAGTCGGGAACGATTCTCTCCAAATCGGAGTAGACTTGCTTGTCTAAAACAAGTTTGGGAATAACAAACAAATTGTAGGCCTTGAGATTGATCGCGAGTGGTGACCCATTTCGATCTGAAATGTTGCCGCGGTCAGGATAAAAGGTGACCTCGCGAATAATTTGACTGTTGGAATATCTGAGTAGCTTTTCACGATTTATAATTTGCAGATAGCTGGCCTTAATAACGACTAAAACAAAGATCGACATTACAAAGGTAAAGGCAATTGTGATTCTGAGCTTGCGCTGGCCAATTTCCTCGGCTGAATTCATGGTACCACGATTATTTTTTCTGATTTAGGCTCAACAAAACCTAATTTCCACGCCAATTTTTTTAAATTTTCACTCGAAAGCAAACGTGCCTTTCTTGCGTGAAGATCCCTGTTTTCAGTTTTAAATAAATCAATCTGCTTTGTGATTGCTGCAATCTCATAATCGAGTTCTACATTTTTTAGTCGGAACATTAAAAATAGAGATGCTAAGCTGATGGCGAGGGTGAAAAAAAGCAATATTTTGCTATTAAATAACTTTGAGTCCTTAAAAAGTTTCTTTTTCTTTATGCTTTTGAACATATGCTTCTAACTTTGACAACTCCAGTAGTCTAAGTTTAGCACTTCTTGAACGCGAGTTGCTTTTTATTTCTGTTTCCGTTGGGATAATTGGACTTTTTGTGATTATCCGATATTTTTTATCATGTTTATTTAGATCACGAAAAAAATGCTTAACGATCCTATCTTCAAGGCTGTGAAAAGTAATAATACCCAGACGACATTTGTCCGCCTGCAGTTGCTTAAAATTTTCCAGCAGAGACATGAGGGCATCGAGTTCGGCATTTACGGCAATACGGAGTGCTTGAAAGGTTTTTGTCGCAGGATGGGTACGACCGTGTCTCAATTTTTTTGGATAGGCATGGAAGATAACGGCTTCTAATTCACTGGTTTTTTGAATGGCCCCTACATCCTTTCTGTGTTCTACGATACGTTTTGAAAGTCGACGGGCAAAAGGGTCTTCGCCGTATTTAAATAAAATTTCTGCTAACTTCTCTTCAGAAAACTGATTCACGATATCGGCGGCAGTTAATTCAAGGCTGGCATCCATTCTCATGTCGAGAGGTCCATCATGACGAAAACTAAACCCCCGTTCGGCAGTGTCAAACTGGTGCGAGGAAACTCCTAAATCGGCCAAAATAAGAATGGTTTTGGAAGGGTTCCACCACGGGTGGACACTGAGGGTGTGTGCAAACTGGTTGAAATTTTGATGGACGAGGGAGATTCTCGTGTGCAAGTCGAGCGATTCAGAAAATTTTTTTCCATGCTCAATGGCATCCTTGTCTTGATCAAAGCCGATGACGCGTAAGTTTTTAAATTTGTCTAAGGCCGCAAAGCTGTGCCCGCCTCCGCCAAAAGTGAGATCGACCAAAAGACATTCTTCATGGTCTGCAACAAGTTCAAAAAGATTTAAAATGACTTCATTTAACAGAACAGGTACATGGTAACCCGGGTCAAACATATTAGCTTAATAATGTGTGAACAATTTTCTTTTGTTGTTCATTCATAGAATCTTGCGGCGTAATAATTCCGATATCATTTTCAGAGTGGTATTGAATGGGAGATTTTGATAGTTTCGGAATAGCAAATTTAATCAGTGCCTGCGCCATGACATTATTACTCTTCATGACCTTCATGATCTCATCCAGTGTACAATGAACCTCCTTCCAACAGTCATAATCGGTCACCATCGCGATAGTGGCATAAGCCATTCCGGCTTCCTTTGCCAAATAGGACTCAGGGACATTAGTCATTCCAATGACGGTTGCGCCAAAAGAGCGATAAATATTTGACTCCGCCTTACTTGAAAACTGAGGACCTTCAATACAGATATAGGACCCGTCTTTGCGCACAGGAATTTTCAACTCGAGACAGCATAAGTGAATAAATTTTTGCATCTCTGAATCAATGGGTGCAGCAACCGACACATGCCCGACTATGCCATTGCCAAAATAACTCCGCTCACGCTGTCCCTTCGTCCAGTCAATAAATTGGTCAGGCAGGACAAAGGAGCCAGGGGGACATTCCTCTTTAAGTGAGCCAACGGCTGAAATGCTAATTAAGTATTTAACGCCTAAAGATTTTAGAGCATAAATATTGGCCCTATAATTCACCTCGCTTGGCAAATAAGAATGTTTCCTGCCGTGTCTCGGTAGAAAATAAAAAATAGAACCGTCAATTTCTGCCTCAATAATTTTATCAGAAGGCTTCCCGAAAGGAGTCGATATATCGTGTTCTTTGATCAATTTTATCGATTCAAGATCATAGACACCGCTGCCACCAATAACACCAATTTTACCATTTGAAATTTTTGCCATATTATCTCCGGCCTTGACTTAAAAGTTATTTGATTAATATAATCGATCGTGAGCAAACTTGTAAGAAAAAGATCCTGTTAAATCATGCAAGATAATCTGGGTAATTATCTATCACGCGCACGTAGAAGCTCGGATTTTCTAAAGCATTCTATTAAGACCACTTTAGAAGACATCTATTTCGACTCAAAGCAACTAATTCTCTCACCTGGCCCAACCCAGCTTTTTCAGTTGACCAAGGATGCCATTGGCTCGACTGGGTGGATGGCCAATTCTGCTCTGAAGCACTTTTTGACACTTTCCGGACTCTTGAAGGCACCAGATGGTATTAAAGGCGATGTTGAAGCCGAATTTATAGTAAAAAAAGTGTCAAAAAATATTCCCCTTGACCCCAAACGCTATCCGCCTGCGAAAATCTTTTCTGCGCTCTATCGGGAGTTGGAATTTTCCTATGTCCACCCCAATCATAAATCTCGCCTGCAGTGTCCAAAAATTTTCCCCACAATAGTGCTCGTCTCGGGTGTGCTGAATGAAATCTATAAAACGGCTTCTTTCGAGCGTGGTGTGCAAAATATTGGAAAGAAAAATAACCTCAAGTATATTGTGGCCACAGTTTCGGGCGTAAAGGGCTCCGATTTCAA
The DNA here is from genome assembly GCA_001769855.1 of Bdellovibrionales bacterium GWA2_49_15. Lineage (GTDB taxonomy): Bacteria > Bdellovibrionota > Bacteriovoracia > Bacteriovoracales > Bacteriovoracaceae > GWA2-49-15. The sequence goes on from MEPP01000025.1 coordinate 310,610, forward strand.
TTCCGGCCAGCTAGCTGAACAATTGTTTGAGTATCACAAGCATCATCCTGATGAAAAATTCTGGTTTTTGACATATTCCAAAGGGGGGATTGATGTTCTCTATTTTTTGCGAGATCACGCTGAATGGTCTTGCAAAAATGTGGTGGGAATTTCAACTTTGGCTACGCCAATTCTGGGGTCGAGGCACTTAAACAAGAGGTATATAAGGATGGCCTCTAAACTTAAAAGGGACTTGTCTGAGTTTGGGCGTAATTACTTGGGACAGGAGCTGGATTTTTTTTCAGAGGCATTTCAGAGATCAATCTCAACGAAGCAGCGCAGTTGGTTTTTTAAGAATTACCATAAGCTTCCGACAAATATTTTTTATACTGCTTTGGCACTTAGCTGCAATTGGCATGAGGGGCATATTTACATGATGCTGGCAAAGCTGATGTTTCCGAGTGATACCATTAATGACGGCGTGGTAGACGCAGATTGTGCCTTTTTCCCGAAATATTTTAACGCCATTAATTTAGGCATCTATCACGGCCATCATCTCATTGCGGCCAGGTCAAGTTCGTTTTCCCAGGAAGCTCTTATTGAGGCCCATCTCATACTTCTTAAATATAAATATTTGATCTAGACGTTAGAACGAAGATTCATGAGAACTGCTTTTGAAATTGCCTTGAGTGTTTCAAAAACTCCTATTCCATCTTTTGCAACGGCTTCAAAACTTTGCATCTTTTGTTTATTCAATTGTCGTTCCAACTCTTGCACTGGCATAACGTTTGGCAAATCACGCTTGTTCCATTGGAATACAACTGGAATTTTTTTTATATCATATCCCTGTTCGTCAAGATTCTTGTAAAGTCCGTTGAGGCTTTCTTGATTTGCCTCATGTCGTTCGACTTGTGAGTCGGCGACAAAAATCAAGCCATCAACACCTCGTAGGACTAATTTGCGAGAAGCTTCATAGAAAACTTGTCCAGGCACTGTATACAAGTGAAAACGAGTTTTAAAGCCACGAATTTCTCCGAGGTCGAGGGGCAAGAAATCAAAAAAAAGCGTTCTTTCATTTTCGGTATTAAGGGAGATCATTTTACTTTTATTTTCACCGGAACTTTTTTGATAGATATACTGGATATTGGTGGTTTTACCGCCAAGACCAGGACCGTAATACACAATTTTGCAATTTATCTCTTTGGATTGAAAATTGACGAAAGACATATTTATATTCCTATATTTGAAAAAAGTTTATTTACTTCATCATCACTAATATTTTCAAAAAGCACTGATGAAGCCTTTTTCTCGGTATTCATTCCCAAGAAAAGGTCTAGCCCAGCGATGCGATCTCTGAGGATTCGTGCCTGATTTTTAACAAGACCAGGATTTACAACTCTACTGTAAATAATTGCCATAAAATAGATACGAGAATTAGTTTTGAGAGGCAGGATATGGATTCCTGAATCAGAAGAATCAAACGATAATCGACTTGCCAACGATTCATGCAAATTAATCTGTTTTGCCAGCTCATTAGAGGCCAGCCAGACCCCGCTTACGAGTGCCCCGACGGCAAGAGCCGTGGGATGAGGCTTCCTGGGAAAAAACAAGGTTCCATCTTCCTGCACGATAAAAAGCGAACAAGTACTTTCTAAATCCTTAAAGATGGTCCTGAATTCATTTGCGATAATGTTGTTGTCATTTTTCATTATTTAGTTTCAAAATTGTTTGCGGTTTTCCATGGCCTTAGTAATGGTTAATGCATCCACGTATTCAAGGCTTCCGCCCATGGGAAGGCCAAAGCCAATTCGTTCAACCTTCACCTGTTGAGGAATCTGATCACGTATGTAGGAGCAAGTGGCATCTCCTTCAACGGTGCTGTTGATGGCCAAGATAACTTCGGAATAACTCTGCTCTAACACTCTTTTTATAAGGTTGTGAATTCCAAGTTCATTAGGCCCTATGCCCATAAGCGGGTTCAGAACACCGTGAAGAATATGAAAATGGCCATTGTAAGTGTGACTTTTTTGAATGGCCATGCAGTCAGTAATGGATTCGACGATGCAAATTTGATGTGCAAAGCGATGTTTGGATTCTTCACACAAAAGACATTCATTCTCAGTTGCCAAAAACCCACACTGTGGGCACTTTACGACGGTTAAAATATTTTGAATGGCCTCTGCAAAATTAGCAATTCTTGATTTTTCCCAACTTAGAAGTGAGAGCGCAAAACGCGTTGCCGTTTTTTCCCCGATACCCTGGAAGGAGGAGAAATGTTTAATAATCTCTTCGAGCTGTTCAGGAATCTTCATAGATTATACCGCGCTCTAAAATAACCCGGGAATGGACATTCCACCAGTAACTTTCGACATTGCCTGGCTCACCATCTCCTGTGAATCTTTGACGGCCTGATTGATAGATGTTTTGAGCAGGTCCTCCAGCGTATCCATGTCGTTCACATCGACACATTCTTTATTTATTTTTAGACCCAAGATCTGCTGTTTGCCATTAATTTTAATTTTAATCATGCCTCCGCCAGAACTGACCTCAATTTCTCTAGTTTCGAGTTCCTTCTGCAGAATTGTCATTTTTTGTTGCATCTGCTGTGCCTGCTTTAACAGCGAATTTAAATTTTTTGTCATTTTTTATCTCCATCAATTATCTGCACTTTATCGATTTTTTTATTAAAAATTTTTTCAAATTCCTTGACCATGGGATTTTGTAAAAATTCCTGCTTCTTATTGTCCTTTTCTGTCTGAATGATATGTTCATGTTCCTGGGCAATTGATTTAAAACCCATGGCATCGCTAATCATGACCGCACTGAGATTAACATTTTCTCTGCTGATATTAAAAAACTCTGAAATCAAGTCCTTGAATTTTCCCATGGTTTCCGGAGCAGTAAAATGTTCGAAGAAAACCTTGGAATCTTCTGTGAATCCATAATGAATGTTGATGCCATTCGAAGCGATCGAAATTGGTTTGGTCAGGTTACCTTCCAGAAGATTTGTCGCCAAAGCTCCCATTTTTGTTTGAGCGAATAATAGAAACTGTTCCCATGTTGGCTTGGAAGAAATTGGCGCTGGTGGTGTTGTTGCTTTTTGTATTTTCTGTTGGGTGGTATTGATCTGATCTTTGTTAAACAGGATCTCTCGTCTGCGGGTGACTTTCCGTAAGATAACCTCGATGGATTTTTCTGGAGCAAAAGATCGAATGGCCCACTCGGAATCTTTAACGACGACTTCATATATCCATGCTAATTCAGCAAAAGACAAGTCATATAGGTCAACCTGTTTTATCTTTTCGCTTGGAAAAAATGTTTGAAAGTCATCCATTTTTTCGATGGCGGAAAAAATTAAGGCGGAGATTGTGGCCATGAAGTTTTTGGGATTGAAATTTTCTAAAATTATTTTTCTGTAAAGTTCGACAACCTCATGAGTGTTCCCTGCAAAAAGATAAAGCAGTAACTCCTTTAACACTGATCCGCGTGCAACTCCCAAAGCATTGACCAAAATGTCTTCCGAAATTTGGTGATTTCCGGACAGAGTCATAAGCTGTTCAAGGATTGAAAGTGTATCGCGATAGCTTCCGCGGCCCTGCTCTGCCAACTGCTCAATAACAAAATCATTTTCAAATGGAATATTTTCTTGCCTGCCGATGTTTGCAAGAAACGAAACCAACTCGGATTTGGAAGCTGGTCTAAAATCAAAACGCTGACATCGAGAGACAACAGTTCCAAGTAATTTGTCTGGTTCAGTGGTGGCAAAAATAAATTTGACGTGCTGAGGTGGTTCCTCAAGCGTTTTCAGAAGCGCATTAAAGGCGCTAGCGCTTAACATGTGAACTTCGTCGATGATAATGATTTTAAACTCACCGAAAGTTGGCAGATAGTGAACGTTCGTAACTAGCTCGCGAATATTATCAACGCTGTTGTTGCTGGCGCCATCAATTTCATAGACATCGATTGAAGAGCCACTGTCAAAATCAAGACAACCTTGGCAGGCATGACATGGATTCCCATCTTTGGACAAGCTAGAGCAGCGTAGGGCCTTAGCTAATAATCTGGCCATGGTCGTCTTTCCAATACCCCTTGTGCCTGTGAACAGATAGGCATGGCCAACAACTTTGTTAATAAGGGAATTTCTAATGGCGTGAACAATCGGCGCATGTCCATAGATTTCTGCGAATGTGGTAGGCCGCAGGCGACGCGCTAAAACTTGATAGTTCATTGTGTAATCCAACCATTCTAAAAGTGAAACTGTAACAAATAAAAGCGTGAGATAAAAGAAGAAAGGCGGTAGCTGGTACGAACACAGCAAGGAATCAGACACCGTTGCTTCGTTCCCGACCTGGCGGGTTCACCTATCCCTGTTTGTCCGACCAACTACCTAAGCGTAACTTGGCCGAAAAAAAGCTTTATGTCAAAATTCGTCTCTGTGAAATGCGAAGCATTAGTGGAAAATGGCGGAGAACAAGGGATTCGAACCCTCGAACGGTTGCCCGTTACATGCTTTCCAAGCATGCGCCTTAGACCACTCGGCCAATTCTCCGCATTTTAAAACTTAAATGGTTAATGAAAGTACCATAGGAACAAAAGTGAGTCTAGGTAAGGAGGGTGCGGTTAACGATAAAAACTCCGTTGCTCGCGGAAAAATTGGCTCAGAATTTTGGAACAATCAAATTCTAAAAGACCACCTTTGATAGCGAAGCGATGGTTTAATCGAGTGTCAGCGTGGACCCGGTAGCCAAGGCCTAATGCTCCCCCCTTTGGATCGTAGGCACCAAAAATAAGTTGACCAACCCGCGCCTGTCCCATGGCCGCAAGACACATTATGCAGGGTTCCAGGGTTACATAAACACTGCACCCGACAAGCCGCCATGCTTTTTCACGCTGCGCAGCCTCCCTGATCGCCAATATTTCCGCATGGCCACACGGGTCAAAGTCCTGCTCTTTTGTGTTGAATCGAGAGCTTAGAACTTTGCCTTCAGCTGAAACGACGAGAGCACCGACCGGAACTTCATTTAATCGATAGGCCATCTCTGCTTGTTCCAAAGCTAGTTTCATAAACCAGATATCATCCATCGATTACCTTCTTGAATTTGTGATCACTTTTAACTTGCGCCAACTCTATCCAGTAGCGTCGGATTTCCTTATAGGCGGGAAGTGCATTTTTTGGAAATTGAACTCCGTAAATGGAAGGTCTCCCGGGAATGCCTTGACGAGTTGAAATAATTTTGACGGCGAATTTTATCGGTTTGAGTGGAAGTTCAATCTCAAGATTTAAAATGGTTCCCGTGGGAAAACTAATAAAACTGTGAACACAGGCGGCATTTCTTCGGATGTCGGCGACTCGACATTCAACCTCTTTGTCCCCTTCCAGAATAATTTTGCCTTTTAGGTCCGTGCGATAACGAAAATCATATTCCCACCAATTCACTCGGGGATAATATATAGGTGATGCTAAAAAATAATTTACAATTGAGAAACACAATAAAAGCGTTAACCCCATAACGCCGAGCCATGGTTTAATCCACATGGCTGCGAGTACATCAACGAAAACGAGTACAAAAAAAATAAGCCCGAAGGTCCAGTAAGTGTAATAGAGCTTTTTCAGTGTCAGGTGGCAGAAAGCCGCGACAACGACGAGAAGAGAAAATTTTAAAAAAGGAAATCCATTAGTATGAACAATCATCGCCTTGAGAAAAACAAACATTAGGAGGCCTATTAAAAAAGCTTTTATAAATCTTTTGAGATAAACAATATTTTCGTCGCGCCCAATTTTTTGCAACATGAAACCTCTTTAGTTCTAAGTCTAAATGAAAATTGAATTTATTAAAAAGAATAAAAAAGTGGCGCAACCGACAGGAGTCGAACCTGTGACCTCTTGATTCGTAGTCAAGTGCTCTATCCAGCTGAGCTACGATTGCGTGGAATAAATGATCTCACATATTAATAGATAAAAAGTTAAAGAAATACAAGAAGAGATCTTTCTCGATTAAGTTTGCTATGCGTCACGGTAAAGTTCCATGATTTTCTCAGCATAAGGATAAGGCAGGAGACCCCTTTCAGTTATTAACCCGGTAACAAGGTGATGAGGGGTAACATCAAACGCTGGGTTTCGGACTTTAATTTTTTCAGGAGCCGTTCTACGACCACCAAAATGGCAGACCTCTTCAGCGCCGCGCTCTTCAATTTCGATTTCTTTACCTGTGGGAGTTTTGAGATCAATGGTTGAAAAAGGGCAAGCGACATAGAAAGGAATGTTAAAATATTTGGCCAAGATGGCCACGCCCAGGGTTCCAATTTTGTTTGCCACATCACCGTTCGACGCCACACGATCAGCACCAACGATGGCCATCTGAATATGGCCTTGACTCATGATATGAGCGGCCATGTTATCAGTAATCAGGGTCACATCTACTCCCGATTGCATCAACTCCCAAGAGGTCAAACGTGCTCCCTGAAGTAGTGGCCTGGTTTCGTCGGAGTAAACTTTTAGTTTAATACCTTTTTCATGGGCAAGATAGATTGGTGCCAATGCCGTGCCTAACTCACTCACAGCTAAGGCACCTGCATTACAGTGAGTTAGAATTCCCATGCCATTTTTTATTAAAGGAAGGCCATTTTCACCGATTTTCCTACATAGTTTTTTGTCTTCCTCGTGTATACGAATTGCCTCGTGCTCTAGCAAATTACATATTTCATGAACGTTTTTTGAAGCATTCTTGTTTGCAGATTTTAGCATTCGCTTTAGCGCCCACTTTAGATTTACAGCAGTAGGCCTTGAGCTATCTAAATAGTCTGCTATTTTATTGAGTTCAAGGATAAAATTTTCGGCAGAAATTTTTGGTGTTTTACTTAACAAATTTCTTGCGCCCAAAAAAAGGCCATAGGCACCGGCTACGCCAATAGCTGGAGCCCCCCGCACTTTTAACATTTTAATTGAATGCCAGACCTGCTCTATTGATGTTTGCTCTTCGAACACCACATCGTTTGGCAGTTGTGTCTGATCAAGAAAGATCAAACATCTATCCTCGTAGCTGACACTTTTGGGCATACTGGGATTCATAAGCTACCTCTAGAAAATATTTTTCCAAATTTCCCTATAGCTCTGTATACTGGAGAGCATTAGGATAGAAAAGTCATTTGCGAAAAAAATTATGAATTTCAAAGCTATTTTTGCCTCTGAGGGATTAGTTGGCGATGTCTTGGGTGGGCTTTCGTCCATGCTGGTTGCACTTCCAGCCGCTATCGCATTTGGTCTGGTAATTTACGCACCTCTCGGAGCTGATTATACTTCTTTTGGGGCCTTGGCCGGAATCTTAGGTACAATTGCATTAGGTCTTGTAACTCCTATGATTGGAGGAACAGCCGGCTTGATCACCGCACCTTGTGCACCTGCTGCTGCCGTTTTGGCTGCATTTGTCGCCAATCTTGTGAAAACAGCTGGCGTCGCTCCCGAGATGATATCCGTTTATCTTGCTGTCGTTATTCTGTTTGCCGGTCTATTGCAAACCTTATTTTCCGTTTTAGGCGGAGGCAAATTCATAAAATTCATTCCATATTCGGTGGTGACAGGCTATTTGAGCGGAGTCGGCGTACTTATTTTTTTAGGACAACTTCCTAAATTACTTGGGGTTCCAAAAGATAAAATAATTAGTGCGATAGAGAATCCATCGATTTTAAATTTTCCGGGTCTCACTGTGGGTGCTACCACAATGCTGACGATGTTTCTCGCTCCTCGGTTCGTTAAAAAAGTGCCCGGGGCAATTCTTGCTTTAATTATTGGAATGATGACATATGGGATATTGGCCATTTGGTTGCCGTCTCTTCGAACTCTTGATAGTAACAGTCTTGTCGTGGGGTCAATTCAGATTGGTGAAAGCGTTTCGATTTTTACCTTGGCACTTCATAGTTTCAGTAAATTTCCCTTAATGGATTTAAATCATCTTCCAATTCTTGCTTCCACGGCGCTGACTCTCGCAGTTTTGCTTTCCATAGATACGTTAAAAACGTGTGTCGTGCTTGATGTTCTTACTCGATCACGGCACAACTCCAATCGCGAATTATTTGGTCAGGGAATGGGAAATCTTATGGCGTCAATTTTGTTTGGTATGCCCGGCGCGGGGACTTCAGGTGCGACACTTGTAAACATAAATAGTGGCGGCAAGGCCCCGCGTGCCGGTTTTTTCGTGGGTATTTTTGCGCTAATGAGCTTCTATGTTTTCCTTTCCTATATAGCATGGGTTCCCGTAGCTGCTCTTGCTGGAATTCTGATTGTCATTGCATTCAGAATGGTAGATTTTAAAAGCCTTCATCTGGCGACTCAGCGTTCAACAATTTTTGATTTTTGTGTCATCCTAGCAGTGGTGATTACTGCCTTAGTAACCAATCTTATTACGGCATCTGGAGTTGGTGTCGGCTTGTCCATTCTGCTGTTTGTGCGCGACCAGATCCACGGCACCATTATTCGTAGAAAATCTCTCGGCAATACGATGTTCTCAAAAAAACAACGTAGCTCAGATGAGTTTAAGCTCCTGCATGAAAAAGGTGAAAGCACTGCTATCTTTGAACTGCAAGGATCTCTTTTTTTTGGAACGACAGATCAGTTTTATACAGAGATGAGGCCGATCATCTCCAAGGCAAAATATGTGATTTTAGATTTTGATCGGGTTCGCTCTGTAGATTATACCGCATGTAATATTTTGAAGCAGATTGCAACCCAGATTGAGGAAAGTGGAGGAGTTTGTATTCTTTCCTCTATCCCGGGAGAAAAACCAGGGCGTCAAAATGTGCAGCGTTATTTTAACGAAGTGGGAACTTTTGTTGCCATTAAGAAAAAACTGGAATTTGCAACGCTTGACGAGGCACTCGAGTCAGTCGAAGACGCAATTCTCAAAGAGGTTGGTCTCTCCGTTGAGGAAAAAGTTCTTGATTTAACCGAGGTTAAAATTTTCAAATCAGCGGATCGTGACATTGTAGATGAGCTTAAAAAAGCTATGCGGGAAACTAACTATAAGAACGGAGACAAGATTTTTTGTAGTGGTGATCATAGTGATGAAATTTATTTCATTCGTCACGGGAACGTGCGCATTCAGCTCTTATTGCCCGATGGAGGACTGCATTCGCTTTCTACTTTCAAAAAAGGCGACTTTTTTGGGGATATGTCGTTCTTGGATCATGCAGTCCGATCGGCCAATGCGGTGGCGTCAGGAGATGTGTCGCTGTATGTATTGTCGCGTGCAGAGTTTGATAAGTGTGTTGCCCGACGAAAGGATATCGCGGCGGTGTTGTTTGAAGGCCTTTCGAAGGCAATTTCTCATCGATTGCGACAAAGTAATATTGAGCTGCGGTCATTGCGTTTGTAGAAGAAATTTGGGGTGATGATTGTCAACAAAGCCACATGAATGATAGCCTGCCTTAATATTTTGCTTAAAACGGGATGAATATGGAAACAAATGAAGAACAGCCAAAAAATATAGCACCATCTTCGCCTAACGCAGAGCAACCGCCCAAAGTGCCGATGACTAGAAAAGAAAAAATAATCAAAGAAACAAAATCGTTATCTATTTTAGTTGTGATTATTTTAATTTTTAGGTCTGTCTTTTTTGAGCCCTTCAGAATTCCATCCGGCTCGATGATTCCTACTTTAATGATTGGAGATTTTATTCTTGTGAATAAAATGGCCTACGGATTTAAACTTCCGTTTTCTGATTTTTTCGGAGATCCAGTCTATCTTGTTGGCAAAAGTAATCCAAAAAGAGGAGATGTTGTAGTTTTTAAATATCCCAAGGACCCAAGTGTTAACTACATTAAACGAGTGATCGGCTTACCTGGTGACACGATAGAAATTAAAAATAAGATTATATATATCAACGGGACTCCTATCGACGTAAAAGATGTTACCAGTGCTGAGCAGGGCAAGAAAATTCTAGAAGATATGGACGACAAGTTTAAGGGGCATAATTTAAAACTTCTGGAAACAAAAACTGGTGAACATGCTCACATCATTCAACAGGATAATGATAATTTTTATAAAGTTGATTATGAAAAGCTCACAGTCCCAGAGGGGAAATTTTTCTGCATGGGCGATAATCGTGACTTTTCCTACGACTCACGATTCTGGGGATTTGTGCCGCACGAGTATATAAAGGGAAGAGCGCTTTTTGTCTGGTTTAGTTTTATTCTTCCGTTTAGCGAAAATGAAGTCAAATTTCGTCCATGGCGCATTGGTACGGGCATTGACTAGAAAATTAGAATTATGCTTTCTGATTCTCTATCCCAGAGTCTTATTGTTTTAAATCAAAATCTAAAAAACTGTCTCATCAAGCAAGTTTTTTCCTATCCGCATTACCTGGTGCTGGCATTGCACCAAGGTCGTAAAAGGTATTTGTATCTCTCGCGTGGAAAATCAGCTGCCGCAATTCTACTGGATAATGAAAAGCTTGAGAGGATCACGCGACATGATGATAAATATGTACATGTTTTTAGATCATTCCTGAAAGGGCTGTTTGTAAAACAAATTACCATAGATGAAAATTTAGGAATGATTGCACTTGTGTGTGAAAAGGGACAGTGCCGCTCGGTACTGCATCTGTTTTACAAAAGTGAGGGGGTATATTTCTTGCTCAGCTCAGGTCTAGCAGACTCTTCAAAATACCTGGCGTCTTGGCATGGCAACCTCGAAGAATTTTCGACCAGTAAGGGCGCGGAAACCGCCGCACAAGCTGCGATCATGGAGCTCAATAAAATTTCCGGTAAGTGTCAAAAGCTTTCAATTGAAATGTCCAATTTATCATACGGGCAGATGTGGGATAAATTACTGGCCAGACAAACAGTCCGAAAAGAAAAAAAAATTGTACTAAAAAAAGACAAAATTAAAAATGATATTGCTGATTTGCGAGGTGCCATAGAGAAAATGGAAGAAGCTTTGAGAGATAATATGGAATTTGGGGAAATCTATGAATGTCTCGGTCACCGAGTGAAATTTCCACGGCAGATTACTGAATGGAAAAAGAGAGAGATGGTATTTAACAAACTGAAGGCACTTAAACGGGGAAAAGCTATTCAGGAAAAACGTTTCGATGCAATTGAATCACATGAAGACAACCTGAAGGCCGTGCCGATTGTTCGGTCTTGGAATCCAGTTTGGCATGTTAAGGCCGCAAAAAAAGAAAGTAGCGTTACTGAAACACTAGGTGATGACGTGATAGAAGTAAATTCCTTCAAAAATACTATAGTTAAAATTGGAAAAAATGAAAACGGGAATGACTTTCTACTGACAAGTTGGTCCAAATCGAATGATCTCTGGGTGCATCTGCACGACTATCCAAGTGCTCATGCAGTCATTCGTTTTGGAGATTCAAATAGAGAGCAACTGTTTGATTTGCTTGACGATGTTGCTCGGGTATTGAAAAGGTTTGCTGGCCTAACTCACGAAAAAGTTTCAGTCATATACACCGAAAGACGATGGGTTAAACCAATCAAGGGGAATAAGGGAAAAGTAAAACTGTCAAAATTTCACCTTTATCTACCGCGGAAGTAAAATCGGTAATTTTTTCGCGGACATATTTATCCAGTTATTTGATATAAAATTTTTGTATGTTGCGGGTGGTGTTCTTCCTAGCTTTGGCCCTATGTTTTATGTCCTCTGGCGTAAGGGGTGAATATCTTGAACTTGCCGAGACTAAGTTGTTTTATCCTCAACGCCTAGGCATCACAAATTTAAGTTTTAAGTTAAGAATTCATGGATTGGATGAATATCTGAAGGCCTCAACATCGCTTGAAAAAATAAATGATGTTCATTTTGATATTTTATGGCAGGCTCCGGGCAAAGTTACCATCAAGGTTGTAGGGATCAATGAAAAATACAAACAGCTGATCGAACAATTAACTATGCAGGCCCATCAGAGACTTTTGCTCATCTTCCCCATTCCCCTGTCGAGTATGCTGCGCTCTTATAAAATCTCAGAAGTAAAGAATGCGAATAGGATAACGATAAAAGGCCTCGATGAAACTTACTCTCGGGATGTTCATGCCATAGAGGTAGTTACTGATGAAAATGGGAAATTGATGGAGTCCACACTTAACTATCCCTCATCACAAAAAAAGTCCACCTATAAGACCTCGATGAAAGGTTGGTCGCAGGGTAAATTTGTAGTCGACGAAATCTCGACATACACCAGAACAGCGAGTGCGGAGGCCTACGAGACGGTTAAATTTGATTATCTGGTAGTCGGCGGAATCGGGTTGCCTGAAAAAATCGAAATTCGATATCACAAAGGACTGAATGCAGAAAAAAATAAAGATGTTGCTGGAGCGAAAGAAGAAATATTTTTTGGGAATTATAAATTGAACTCAAATATTAGACCCTGAGAACATGAAATGAACAAAAAAAGCTTAACAATTCTGCTTGTAGCAATTTGCGTATTTCTGGTCATACAAGCTTGTCAGAAGCAAAGCCCACCTGGAATAACCGTTGAGTATGGTCGAGATGATTTGGAACGAGTTGAAGAGTGCAAAAAAGTTTCTTTTGTAAAGCACTTACTTTATCAGGAAAATACCTTAAGTTTGTTCAAATGCTTGAGATGGGATGCTGAATTTCCGGAACTTTTTAAAGGGATTGCCAAAGTGAAGCGCGAAAATTGGAATCACATAATGGCCCCGATTAGTGATGTGATGCTTGATAATTTGGACGTGCGAGATCAGCTTATCGCGCTGGTAAAAAGACTGGATGAGCGAGGGGCACTCGATGATCTCAGTCAGGTCATTACGGCACTAAATGATACAAATTTCTTTGATGGATTGAACGAAATGTTCATCTGTGCCCGTGAGAATAATATAGAATGTACGCGCAAAGATCGGGCACTTTCAAAGGCTCAAATTAAAAATCTTTTGAAGATATTGACTGTTGAGAATGCCACAGTAGATGCTATGCATGACCTACTAGTTTTCGTTATTGATAATTTTATTGATGGAGCGGACTCTTTCAAGAGTGAAGTAAGGAAGTTTTATAAGAATCCCGTGTTTAAGCAAGGCCGTGTAGACTTAGTCACTGTCATTAGTAATATTTTGATCGAATATCAGGACTTTGATAAGGATCGAGAGTTTATTCACAGTCTATTAACCAAGAAAGATTCTGATGCCAAAAAACTGAAGATAATTGAAACATTGGAGTCAGACAATTTCGATTTAACCGCCTATAAAAATCTAGTGCATTTTCCCTTGGCCCAAAACCTGGATTTAGACCGTGACTTCAAAGTGATTAAGCGTTTGAAAAGCGAAACTATTGAGTGTAGTGGATATCAGAACGTCGCAGCGATACAACTCGGACCAAACCTTGAGCAGACGTTGCATAATCAGGTTCAGCTTTCCAAAGACCAATTTTTTCGTGCACTATTAGACCTCGGTATAGAGGTCAAAACTGCTTCATCTTTTTGTGAACACTTTAGGGTCCCAGAGAGGGAAATTACAGTGCGCGAGATTCAGCAAGATGCAGTTCTAAAGCACAGTATCAAGCACAAAGTTCACCTGATTAAATTCCTAAAAGACTATGGTCGCTACCTTGGTGACGCTACAACCTTCGATTTAATGAAGCTCTTGATTCAGATAGCGCTGGAAAAACCTTCCATTGGAGCCATGTACCTGATCGATGTCGCGTCGAGCGATACAGTTTCGTCCGCTCTGAGATTGTCAAAAATAATTGATGACTCGCAAGCCGATATAGATTCCCATATATATAAAATAATCAAGAATGTTAAAGAGCCACAAATAATGAGCTCGCTACTTCTTTCGGAGAAATTTTTTGCGCAAAAAGGAATTCTGGTTGACTTAGCAAGGCTGTGGATTTTTTACAGCTTTGAAGAAAAGAATATTATCTTCCACTATCTCGACAAGCATTTCGAGGAGGAAGTCAATTACGTCGAGTTAATGAAATTTTATCTTGATGCTTTCAGTGTTACAAAAGACCTCTATCCGAGTATTGCCTCAGCGTGGCTTTCGGACGATCAAAAGCATGAAGCAAGCTATATTGCGGTAGAAGATTTTGTAACAAATCTATCGGGGCACGATGCACTGAAAGATTTTAAAAAATTTTTAAGTCGTGACTATATCTTGAAAGTTATCGAAATATTGTCCAAGGGTGTTACACAGTCTGGTAACGCACTGGCTGAACTAAATGCTGTACCCAAATCTCAGCTGTATATTCCGCCTACACTTTTAATAGAGCGTACCTTGTCGCAAAATTCTTCAAATGTGTACCTTAAATGTCTTGTGGATATCGAGGATGGCAATTTGTCTATATGGAAATACCTTCAGAATCCTCCCGCAAGCTGTAAAACTATGATCTCACCCCCACCACTTTTGGCGACAATAAACCTTTTAGGGGAAATTGAGAGTAGTTACGCAGCGGCCATGAGGTCAACTCCAGCCCTGGTTACTGAGCAGCATTATCTTTTTGACGAAGATGGGGTTTTTGCAAAGGCAAATATCAATAGCTCCGTAGTGCTCATGGATATATTAGATGATTCGCTTAAAGATCAAAAAAATGGTATCAGTGAATTGCTCGATACCCTCAAAAGTTACTATTACAATTTTAAATTCGCGAAGGACCAAACTTTAGAGGTTGTTCTAAAGAAAAGTCTTACAAATCTCGTTGAAATTCTTGAGAAGCAATCCAACGTTGGCATTCTTGCGAGAACGAAAGTTGCTAAATACTTGGTCGAAAGGCACAGGCAACAGCAGCTTACGGCCCTAGTTTCAAATCTGGGAAGGATAATGCAAGACTATGCACATTATAATCCGAGCACCACACCGACTTCCCCAAAGGAGTTCAACTTTGCATGTAGAACTGAGTTAAACCAGTCGCTGGGCGAGAATCCATGTCCTTCTCCGAGTGTCATAAAAGCAGAGCTAAATAAGTCTCTCAGACTCTTGGTCCAAAAATATACAGCTGAAACGCCAACGGCTTTGAGTCTCTTATTGAAAGCGATCATTCCTCAGGAGGGCCTACCGATTCCATATGAGGGGAAGCATGTTCATAAATATTGGATGACTCTTAAAGAGACTATGGAAATAATGTATGAAATGAGTGATCGTTCATACGTAAAAATCATAAATGGTCGTGCAGAGCAAGTTAACACGAGACCGATGATTTACCTTGAACCTGATAAAACAAAAGAGCATAACGAAGTCCCTAAAATTGTGACATCAGCAGAAAGAATTGAAACAGTCATTAGGGACATTAGGTTCGATCATAATTATTTGGGGGCCCATTACAAAAATGCTGTTTCAAAAGCGGAAGACTACAATAAGACAGTCAATATCAAATATGATTTGATGAAATTCTGTGTTGGACTAGGTTTTTGCGGAAAATTTTTTAGTAAAAATGAAAAACGGATGGCAAAAAATAGTATTGCGTCTTACCCTAGCCTTCTTGAGTCAAACACAATCTTTGGTCGAGGAGATTGGATGCAGACGCTGCTGCAAATTTTTGTAGCATCCTCAGATCCCGCCGCTCAGAAGAGTGCACTTGTTAAGTTTGGCAGCTTTGAGGTTCCGATGCTTCAAAGCAAAGAGCAGTTGCAGAAGCACAATGGACAAGTTGTGACCTCACTCTCGATGTTGGCGATTTTTAGTAATGGTGGAAGATATTTTAGGGACAGAATTGGTAAATACAAGAACTTAGCTGATAACAAAAGAGAGTTTAACAACTATATTAATGGCAGAGAAATGGGGGCCATCGATAGAGCATTTCTAGACCATGTCAATTTTAATCAAGTGACTTCTTCCACAGACAAAATGCTCAAGGCCTTTATGGATAAGAAGATTCCTGATGGAAGAAATCTTATTGACGTTGGAGTCGACTGGTTTGTTTCGCTAAAGGATGCTGATCTCGTGAAAGCAGAGAAGGTCTTTTCAAAACTACTCTATCTAACGACTTTTGTAGGAACGCCGAATGATATTAAAGCAAGATTTAAATTGCAAAAATTTAACTCGCCAAAAAATAGTATTGATAAATTGAATGAACACTTTAAGGATAATAATCTCACAAATGTATTCTACCTTTTAGGCGAGCTTGCAGAAAAGTGGCCTGTGCTTTACAAGGCCAGCGGCGACGGCAAGTTGTTTGACTTTTTAGTTGAAAATGATGACCTTCTTTCGATGTTTGTAGATGGTTTAGAAAAGGATTTAGATAAGCTTTCAGAAAATTATTACTACCTGACGCTTAATGAACTTTTTAAGGCGCTTAACTTTCTCACTTCTTTTGAAGGGATGAATATTTCAAGAATACTGCTTGCTAATTTAGTGGAACAGAGCAAAGCAGATAAATACTTTACAAACCTGAGGCAAATGTACGCTTTTGTGAATGAGTTAAGATCTGGAGCAGTTGGGCGAAAAAGAATGCTTAAGATTGGTGACACCGTCACAACCATTTTTAGTAATCGTAAATATGACATTTCACCTCTCATTGCATACCTGGATTACACAGCAGCAGAAGCGATCCGGGATGCCGATAACCCTGCGGGCGCAGTAAGAAATTTTCATTTTGATGAGCCGTTTAAATTAATTAAGTTTCTAATCAGGGATGAATATTTCCATTATGAGAAATTAATAACTCATTTTTTCAAAACATTTTTTGAAGATTTGAAAACTACTCTCAAAGAAATGTTTGCCAGTATATCTGTTTTATCAAGATGAAACTCATTAAACTTGATAGTAAAATAAAAATATCTGAACTCCCGGTGGCCCTCAGTTCCAATGACATTCGAAATGACCTCAAAAGCTGTGTTCCTGGAGAGTGGGCCCTCTTCCAAATCAATAAGGGAAATCAGCATTTTATTGGTTTTGCTAACCCATATGCTGAAAATAAAAAAATTCTAAGATTATTGAGAGAGGTCAAGAAAGAGATCATTCAGCTTGGAGATGAAGAAATTATAAGAATTGTCATGGAGGAATACCTTGCGGCAGCATTTAGTCATCGAGAGTTTTTCAAAGGAGTACTTGGGCCATGTTGTCGACTTTTTTATGGAGATCAGGATGGATTACCTGGACTTATTATCGATAAATACTGTAACGCCATTGTGCTGCAAATAAACACTGCTGGCGTTGATCGCTATGCAGGGATAGTCTCTGACTTCGTAAAAAAACATTTTGCGCTTCCCATTCTTTATTTTGAAAATTCTTTTTTGCGAAAAATAGAATCGTTACCCTCGCGCCCGCACGTCAAAGAAGATCTTCCTTTTCTTGAAATTACCGACAATGAGGTTATGATTAGAATTGCCACCGCAGACTTGCAAAAAGCCGGCTTTTACTTCGATCACTCATACAATCGACTTAAGCTACTCCATCTTTTGGAAGATTTAAAACTGAGTAAGCTAAAGGTGCTCGATCTCTTTTGCTATGCTGGAGCGTGGGGGTTTAGCTTGCTCAAGGGGCAACGAGCGGGAAGTGTACATTTTGTTGATCAGGGTGATTTTAAGAGCTCTTTGGCGGAAACCGCTAGGATTAACTCAATTTCATCTGAGCAATTCAAATTTACACGTGATGATGTGTTTACATTTTTTCAGCGCAACACTGAGAAATACGATCTAGTAATTTGTGATCCCCCTGCTTTTGCCAGAAATAGCAGCAAAATAGATCAGGCCCTCGAGGGCTACAAAAAACTTTTTCAACTGTGCCTCGCAAGCATTAATAGAAATGGTATTTTAGTTGCTGCAAGTTGCACGCATGGCATCTCTCTAGAAGAATTATCCAAGCTGATTAGTTTTGAAGGGAGTAAAGCTAACCGCAACCTGGCAATTCTTGACTTGGGGACTCAACGAATAGACCATCCAATATCTTCTTTATCAGGCAGTGCGTTTTACTTAAAATATATCTGTTATCATATAACTAATTAATGGGTGGATTATGTCGAGCCAAAGAGCAAGAGAAAAAATAAATCAATGCATAGGAAAGGCCAAAACTGTGTTATTTGGCCAGGATGAATTGTTAGAAGCAATTATAATTGCAATGACATGCGAGGGCCATCTACTTATCGAAGGCATGCCTGGGCTTGGAAAAACCTTGAGCGTAGCTACCATGGCAAAATTATGCGATCTTTCTTTTAAGAGGATTCAATTTACCCCAGATTTACTGCCCTCAGATTTAATTGGAACGATCATCTATAATCAGCAGAAAAATGAATTTTACACAAAGTTTGGCCCACTCTTCACTCAGTTGCTTCTTGCGGATGAAATAAATCGCTCACCCGCAAAAGTTCAATCTGCCTTGCTGGAGGCCATGGCTGAAAAACAGGTAACCATCGGGGACGACACACACAAGTTAACGGCCCCTTTTGTCGTCTTAGCAACTCAAAACCCCATCGAACAAGAGGGAACCTATCAGTTGCCGGAGGCACAGTTGGATCGCTTTATGATGAAGGTTACTGTTAACTATCCAAATTTTGAGGAGGAAAAAAAGATACTAACGCTTTCAAAATATCCTCTCGATAAGCTTGAGGCAATTCTTACAACTGATGATATTTTGAATGTACAAGAGGAGCTAGAGAAAATCTATGTCGATGATAAGATAAGAAACCTGATCTTAAAAATAGTTACCGCCACAAGACCAGGGACGGATTTTTTCCCCAAAAAATTCAATGGCGTCATCTCAATTGGAGCCTCTCCAAGAGCGTGCATCTGGCTTCATAAAATTTCCAAATATTATGCCATGATGGCCTCAAGAGATTTTGTAACTCCTGAAGACGTACTAAGAGTGGTTCCGCAGGTAATAGGGCATAGAATTATTTTATCATATGAGGCTATCGTGGATCAGATTGCCCCAAACACCGTAGCGCTTGAAGTGGCTAAGTTGATGCTATGAATCTTGAGCAAGTTCATAAGGTAGTGGCTGGCATTAAAGCTAATCTTTTTAAGCGATCCA
Organism: Bdellovibrionales bacterium GWA2_49_15; assembly: GCA_001769855.1. Taxonomy (GTDB): domain Bacteria; phylum Bdellovibrionota; class Bacteriovoracia; order Bacteriovoracales; family Bacteriovoracaceae; genus GWA2-49-15. The sequence goes on from MEPP01000025.1 coordinate 329,510, forward strand.
ATTCGTATTCAATAGGAAAACTTAAGTCAAATGTACGTGGTACCGGGCTGCAATTTAAAGATTACCAAGTTTATTGTCCAGGTGATGATATCCGCTTTATAGATTGGAAATTGCTGGCAAGAACCGGACACGCGTATATCAAACTTTATGAGGAAGAGCGCAATGTTGAGGTCGTGATTGTAATCGATTTTGTTCCTTCAATGTTGATTGGAAGCAAAGGCGTGCTCAAAATTCAAGCCATTCTCGAAATTTGCTTTTTGCTGTGCCTACTTTTCAAAGAAACAGGTGACAAGGCCCGACTTATCTTGTTTTGCGAAAATCCTCTGAATCTATACCCCTTACGCGGTGAAGAGGGGATTTCAAAGATCATCGTTGAGCTGGAAAAACGTGATATTTTGACACAATCGGGAAAAATTAATCTTGATTACCAATTTGCCAATTTGCCACACACTCAAGAGAAGATGAACTACCTTTATAAATATCTTAAAAAAAATCGTGAGATTATCTTTTTTTCTGAGTTCGATAATGAAAATGATTTTTCAAAAATAAATGAGTTTTTAAAAAATAAAAGATCACACTTGTTCAAGCTATGGTCAAAGATAGATGACAGTAAAAAGCTGCCATTCTCAATTCTCGGCAAGGCCCTTAAGGGGGCAAAATTCAGGGATGGATATTTCTCGATTGGTCAGGCAGAAGGCGAAAAGAATTTAAAACTCAAGAAAATAACAAAGATCGATGTTGATGAAAAATATTTGGAAGCATTTATAAAAAAATTCTTATAATGAAACGTTATAATTTCATTTTTTTTCTCACCGTATTCTTCAACATTGCCTATGCTGAAGAATCGTTTAACGGTAATATTATATTTAGTGAGAATCCGATCTCTATTGGGTCACCAATCGCCTTTAAGGCAGAGATTATACTTAAGCATGATGATCACATACAGGAGATTCATGCGATTAATGAGCTACTAAAAAGGCTCAATGAACCGAATTTTCGATTTTTCGGCTTTGAAAAAATTGCGCAAAGTGAAAACAATGCCGATGTGTTGGAAGTATCGGGTGGGATAGTCTTTTTAAACACTGCCGCAGGAGAAACAGAAGAGCTGTCAATTGGGAATGGAAAAACGCAACTCCTTCTCCGACACCCTACTCTAAAACTAACAGAGACAAAGGTGGTAGAGAAACCAGAATTTTATAAAATCCTACTTGCGAACAATTCCTTGATGTATCTCTTTGGAGGTTGTCTTCTTTTGCTCCCCGGTGGTTATTATTTGTTTAGGAAAAAAAAGAAAGTTAATAAACGTGCTCAAAAAGTCTTGGGACCAAACATCAAAAATAAAGCTGATGTTGAGAAACTCTATTCGTACCTCGTTGAGGAAATTAAATACCAAGAAATGCCAATTTCACAAAAAATGAAGTGCAATGAATTGATTAAAAACATTGACGAGGTTCAATATAAACGCCTTATAACATCTGAAGAATTGGCCCGACTCGAAACCAAACTACTAGAAATCCAAAAAGAGCAAAATGGAAATAGAATATAACAGTACAAATTGGTTTATTGTTGGGATCTTAGGTCTTCTCATGTGGACCTATTATTTTTTCCCGGTTTTGAAAAAGAAAGAGTTATTTCTACCATCAAATGCCAGGAAGGGATTTCGTAATTTTTTGCGACTGATCGCGTGCCTGATCGGAATAATTGGATGGGGCTATATCAGTTACTCCCTCACTTTGCCAAGAATCCCCATGGGGAAATCTGAGTCAAAGATAGAAGTTAATGATATTTTCATGGTGGTTGATTGCTCACGCTCGATGCTCGCAGATGATTTCCAACCGAATAGATTCGAAGTGGCCAAGAGCAAGATTATAGAATTTGTTGAAATGAGACCCAAAGATCGAGTTGGTATTATTACTTTTGCTGAACGTATTTTTACCGTCTTGCCGCTCACTATAGACATCGAATTAGTAAAAAGAGTTGTGCCTGATATTAACATGGGAATATTGGGTAACGGGACTAATATTGGTGATGCTCTTGGGCTGGCGGTGGCGAGACTCACAATTTCCCCGACCAAAAACAAAATAGTCATTCTCCTTACCGATGGTGTCAGTAATGTTGGCAATTTAACTCCTATTCAGGCGGCAGAGGAGGCAAAGTCACAGGGAATTAAGGTTTATACAATCGGAATAGGCACAGATCAACATGCGCGGATTCCATCTTTTCGTCCAGGTCAGTTTCAAAATATTCCGGGAGGTAGCATTGATATAGAGACTCTAACTGAGATTTCGAAAATGACTGGGGGGAAATTTTATTATGCAAAAGACAATTCATCTCTAGCAGAAGTACTTTCTGATATTAATAATCTTGAGCGAACTGAAATTAAGAAGGCGGGCATTGTTCTCTATAAGGAGCTGTACTACAAGTATCTTGTAATTGGTTTTATTTTTTTATTGTTTAGCGAAATATCGCGGCGATTTGTCATCAGGGACCCAGTATGAAGTTACTAAGACCTGATGTCCTTCTGATGGTATCAATTGGATTTGCGATTTATGCAATCCTCTTTCTAATTTTAAGAAAAAATTATTTTAGTTTTATCGCTAACCACTGGTTGAAAAAAAATACGCTTTTGGACAAGGCCCATTTGGTTTTTTATATGCTGTTCTGGGGGGCGTTGATTTGCGCTCTTGCCGACATCCGAGGAGCTGAAGAAAAAGTTGATGTGGAGGTTCCTGATCAAAAAACCATTATTTTGATCGATACATCACTTAGTATGTTGGCTGAAGATGTTCGGCCCTCGCGCTTTGAAAAAGCAGTAATGTTGGCCCGGCACTTTGTTAAAAACACGTTTAGTGGGCAAATTAGCATTGTGCTTTTTTCAGACATACAGAAGAAGTATATTCCTTTTACCGATGATATCGATTTGCTTGAATCAAGACTTTCGGCTTTAAGCGATGGAAAGTTAGTTGGCGGTAGTTCAAATATCAATCAGGCCATAATCGAATCTGTGGGTTATTTAAAAGAATTTAGCAATGGAGCACCCTCAGGGAACATTCTCGTCTTTACAGATGGAGAAGACCACGATGATTTTCCTTTCGAAGAGGCTTATGACAATATTGCGCTAGCCGTTGTTGGGTTGGGTACTCTCGCTGGTGAACCCATCCCCTTGCGGGATGAGAGAAAGCGCTTCCTTGGTTACAAGGAAAGTCATGGCGAGAAAATTATCACCAAGCTTAATGAAAAGGGTATCAAAGATTTGGGGAAAACCTTTAAAGGCTTTCATTATTGGATTTCAACCTCATATTCATTGCCGACAGAAGAGATAAACGAATTTTTTAATTATAATCTTCAGCAGCATCTCAAAGATGATTCTATGACGATGAGACCTGTGTACTCACACTACATGGTTATTCTTGCCGTCTGCTTTCTCTTCTTATCGATCGTATTTTTTAATTCAAAGACCTTCAGGGCCGTATTGGGAATGATGGTAATATCGCTCCTTTGCGGGGGGGGGGCAAGTGCGAGCGAACAACTGATAGAGAAATTTAAAAATGCTAATCTATCACGCGATGAAAAAGTTTCACTTGCAAGTGATTTGTTGAATCAGGAAGACTTTAAAAATGCTCAGATTATATATGAGGAGGTCGGCATAAACCCTGAGACGGATTCATTTAAAAATGTCTACAACTATGGCATGAGTCTTTTGGGAAACAGGGAAACAGATCAAGGATTGGGTATTCTTAGGACGTTGGAGCAAAAAGAAAAAATCAAGGGTAATACAGATTTAGTAGATAAAATAAATCGCAACATTTTATTTTTTTTAAATGAAGAAGTTAAACAGAAGAATGAAGAAAAAAAGGATAAGGAGCAAAAGGGTAAAAATAAAAGCAGCGAGCAGAAGCCTGGGCAATGTGAAAATCAGCAACAAGGAAAAGACGGTGACCCAAGGGAGCAAGCAAAGAATGAACAGCCGCCAACGGAGAGTAAAAGTGATCCGAAAGATAACGCTGATCAAGAAAAGAAGAAAGATGAACCTCTACCAGAAACCTTGCAGGAAAAGCAAAAGAAGGAAAGGCAAAGGCGTACCCAAATTAAAATACCAGGTCTGCTAAAGCAGTTAATGAGCGATGACAAAAACTTGCAAAAGAAAATCTTCAGCACGATTAATTCTCAAAAAGGGGAACTTCAAGGGAGTAAAGATTGGTAAAAACACTGATACATCTTTGTTGGATCTGGTTGTGTTGCATCCGGTTTGGATATGCAGCAAGTGTAGTTGTGAAAGTTCATCCAGAGAATCCTATCGCTGGAGAGGTTTTTGAATTGCGATTTGAAATTGAGGGGTCTTTTGATTCTGAGCCTTTTATTTCATTTGATAAATCGAATGCCGAGGTTCTTGGGAAAGAAGAGCAAGAACCCTCTCTCTCAACCACGATAATTAATGGCAGAATATCCACAAAAAAAATTGCTAGATATTTTTACAGGATGAAGCTTGATCGCGCTGGAAGTTTACGAATTCGCAATATAAAGACACTTGTCGATAACGAAGAAATTAGAAGTAATGATATCTTAGTAACTGTGCTTCAGGAAAGAAAAGAACCCGATGAGATCTTTCTAAAGGCCGAAGTCTCGCAAGAGCAAGCCTATGTCGGCGAAGCGATCAGGGTGGATTATTATCTTTATTATCGTGTTTTCATTCGCGCACCAGAGATACGTGAATTTCCAAAGCTAAACGGATTTATTAAACGTTTTTATATGCCAAATGAAACACCTGTTAGAGTTGAACAGAACGGTGAAATATATCAGAAGTCTGCAAAATATTCGGCACTGCTTTTTCCGGAAAAGGCGGGAGAACTTAGTGTGGATGCATTAAAGTTGAATGTCGAGTATGAGTTCAAGCGAGGCAATGCTCAGGTTTTTGGTCCATTCGGCTTCGCCGCCGGACAGTTTAGGCAAAAGTACGTTACAAGTGAAAAGGTTGTCATTAAGACTATTCCCCTTCCCCTGGAGAAAATGCCAAAAAACTTTACGGGATTAGTTGGGCATCATAAATTTAACCTGAAAATGGACAAGGCGAAATTCCTTATTAACGAGCCCATTGAGTTTTCATTAGAAGTTGAAGGCGCCGGCGCTCTTGAGAAAATGGATGAGCCAATTTTATTCCATGACAACAATTTAGAGAAATTTGATACAAAATCAGAGTTAACAGAGATCTCACCTGGGCATTCCAAAAAAGTATTTGGCTATACATATTTGGGACGTGGGCCTTTAAAGATAGGAGATTCAAGCATCTCCCTGAGTTACTTTGATCCACGTCAGGCGACTTATATTGATGTAACTCTCAGTTTACCGGCCTTGGAAGTCATTGGAACTGCGTTACCTTCAATTGTTAAAGATACGGGGAAGGATTTTCAATCTCCTAGTCAGAAAGTTTCTGTACCAGTCATTCCACCAAGTTCACTTCATCAAGTAGTGTTGGCCCCGATTTTTTCAGAAACGCTTCTTTCTAAATTTCACAACATTTCCTTTATAAACAAATGTCTGATTGGTTTGCATTTACTAGTGTTGCTGCTGTTGGCAAGCTCTTTTGGCAGAAAAATGATGTCTCCTGCAAATGAGTTTGATACATTGCTGCGAAAGCTTAGGAGAGGAAAGATAAATTATAACCAATTTTTAATGCTTATTGATTTTTTCAGGTCGGGGCCATCAGAGTCTTTGGATGATATAATCAATAGAATGCGGATAAGTATGGAAGCAAGAAATTATTTAAAGAGTTATTTAAAGAAAGTTGAGAAAAACTTTTATGACTTAAATGCTCCAGGTAGTACTGTGAAATTTGATAAAAAGTATATCGGACAGATTAAAAAAATAGGGCCACCAGATGGATATATTGCAAGGTCTTCAGACTTTTAACGGTCAGAGCATTGCGTTGACTATTGGTAATTTCGATGGTGTTCATCTTGGGCATCGCGAATTTATACAAGCCTCATTATGCGAGGGTCAGAAATTTCAATTACCTTTAGTTGTGCTCACCTTTACCCCGCACCCAGGTTCGATATTAAAAGGAAGAAATCATTTTTTAATTAATAGTTACGAGGAAAGAAGGGAACTTCTCGAAAGTCTTGGTGTTCAGATTCTCGTAGAATTAAAATTTGATCGTGATTTAAGCACTCTTTCGCCTGAGAATTTCTTGAGTGATTACGTCCTTAAGTTTTGCAATGTTCAGAAATTGTTTATTGGCCATGATTTTGCTTTTGGTGCCAATAAAGTTGGTACTGCGACTTATTTGCAAAAATTATGTCACAAACTGAAAATTGATTTTACACAAGGCCTCCCTTTTAAGATCGATGGTCGCGCTATCTCGTCATCCCATATTAGGGAGCTCATTTCTTCCGGACAAATGCGTCCCGCCAAAATGAGCCTAGGGCGTCCTTTTTTTCTTTCTGGCAGAGTGATAAAGGGAGATGGCCGTGGAAGGCAGATAGGCTTTCCTACTGCCAATTTATTAATCGCAGAAGAACGCATCTTGCCTTCAAAAGGTGTCTACGCCACAATGACAAAGAGTAAGGGAATGAATTTTCAGTCTATAACGAACGTCGGGAATAACCCAACTTTTTTACAGACCAATGAATTATTTGTGGAATCTCATATTTTTGATTTTTCAAATGATATTTACGGTGAAGAGATAGAAGTCTATTTTTTGGAGAAAATTAGAGAAGAGATGAAATTTTCAAATGTGAATGAATTGGTTGCACAGATTAGAAAAGACATTGAAATTTCCCATAAAATTCACGGAGAAAAATGCTGACTCTTGGTCTTGTCGGAAAAAATATCGCTCATTCAAAATCACAGGTTGTGTATGAGACACTTCTTGCGCGCAAAATTGACTATCGTTTTTTCGATTATCATGCCCCATCAGAGATTCCCCCTCTAACGGAGCTGTTTAGAGTTGTCGCCGGGATAAGTATTACAAGTCCTTATAAGCGCCATTTCCTAAGCCAAGTTGCTGAGATACTCGATGTTCCAATCGCCGATTCAATTAACTGTATAAAGTGTGAAAACAAAAAGTTTTTTGGAACAAACACAGACTATCTTGCGATAGGTGAAATTCTTCCGAGGTTACTCGACAGCTATAATTTCTCAAAGGTGATCATTTTAGGCGACGGGGCAATGGCTTCTATTACTAAAAAGATTTTATCAAAATTAGGAACCATTTCTGTCGACAATTTTTCCAGAATTCAAACCAAAGATTTTTATCATTATGATTATTCCAAGCTAGCGACCAAAAATTTCAAAATTTTGATTATTAATGCCTGCTCTCGTGACTTCGTTTTTGCCAATTTAACTAATGAGCATTGCGTTTTTTGGGATTTCAATTATGACCACGTCAAACATCGAGAAAGGTTGCCTGAAAGCGTCGGGCTCTATGTGGATGGTCATGAGATGCTTGAGTTACAAGCTCGCTATGCGCTGAAATTTTGGAACATTAGTTAATTCAATGATTTTAGGCAGGAACACTTAAGGTCTTCTGCACGATTTACCGATAACTTACACGTAAAATCAAAAAAAATTGCAGGGTTATGTTTAAGAAAGAGTTCGTAGACGTTATTAGTCAAACCGGAATGGTCCCAGTGAAGGACCTGCGCCCCTTAGTGAGCAATAAAAATGAATCGGAAATTACAGAATTAAAACTGCTTGAATTTGAATTTTTTGATGATGTGAAATTCGCAAAGGTTGTTGCGGAAAAATATAATCTCACTTTCATCGATCTTGCCAACGCGAAGATGAGTGACAGCATTCTCTCTTTGATAAAGAAAAGTGACGCAATAAAGTACCGTGTAATTCCAATCCAGAAAACAGCGAAGGCCGTGACGATTGCAGTGTATGATCCATCTATCGCGAAAATGAAGCCGGAGTTGCAGACACTTTTTCAGCACAATGTTGAGTTGATTTTAACCAATATCGGTAGCTGGGCGAAGATCTTTGCCCGTCTTACTGATTCAATTGATGATATCTTAGAAACTGTTCGTGAAATCCGAACCGAGGCCACCGAGGAACAGCATGATGTAAAAAACGAAGAGATTGGCGAGGATGTGATCAGACTGGTTAATAGAATTTTGGCAGAGGCCTTTATCAAAAAGGCAAGCGACATTCATATTGAACCTTATGAACACACTTTTAGAATTCGGTTTCGAGTTGATGGTTCTTTGCAAGAAGTAATGAAGCCAAATAAAAAACTCATGCTTCCTATCGTTTCACGTCTCAAAATTTTATCTTCGATGGATATCTCAGAAAAACGAAAACCTCAAGATGGTCGTATAAAGCTAGAGGTTGGCGGTAAGGCGATTGACTATCGTGTTTCTTCTCTCCCGTGCTTATTTGGTGAAAAAGTCTGTTTACGGCTTTTGGATAAATCAAATCTCCAGTTAGATATGACCAAGCTGGGTTTTGAGAAAAAGCAGATTGCCATTTTTCAAGAAGGCATTCATCAGCCCTTTGGTATGTGTTTAGTGACAGGGCCCACGGGGTCTGGAAAGACGACGACGCTGTATTCTGCTCTTGGCGAATTGAACACTATTGATGTGAACGTATGTACGGCTGAAGATCCGTGTGAATATAACCTGGAAGGAATTAATCAGGTTAATGTTAAAAAAGAAGTTGGGCTCACTTTTGCTTCGGCACTCAAGGCCTTTCTGAGACAAGATCCTGACATTATCATGGTGGGTGAGATTCGCGAATTTGAAACAGGTGAAATCGCGGTGGAAGCGGCGTTAACGGGACATATGGTTTTGTCTACTTTGCATACTAATGATGCTCCCTCGACCGTTACACGGCTCTTGAATATGGGAATTGAGCCATTTCTTGTGACGGGTGCTTTGAATGTCGTCGTGGCCCAAAGGCTTTGCCGTAAAATCTGTGAAGGTTGTAAGGCAGAGCACCCCACCCCGCTTGAGGATCTTGTGGCATGCGGAATTGCAGAGAGTTCGGCCATGAAAATGAAAACGTTCAAGGGAAAGGGTTGTGGCATTTGCAGCGGTACAGGATACAAAGGTCGCGTTGCCATTTACGAGGTACTCGCGATTTCTCCCGCGATTAAGGAAATTATTCTTAAGCACGGAACTTCAGATGATATAAAGAAGCAGGCGATCAAAGAGGGCATGAAAACATTGCGGATGTCTGCTTTAACAAAGGTTGCTCAGGGAATGACGACGCTTGATGAAGCTGTTTCAAATTCTGGGTCGGATAAGTTTGCATAGGGGTATTTATGAGTGAACCAGTCAAGAAGAAAGAGGGCGGAAGCTTAACTCGTACTAAAGAAGCGGGGATTGGAGAATCTGTCAAGATTCAACAGTTATTTAAGCTCATGGTGGATAATGGGGCGTCCGACTTGCACCTTACATCCGGAACCTCTCCAGGAATGCGCGTGCATGGTGAGATTGTCCGAGTTAAAACACCTCCACTTACGGCGCAAGATACCAAGAGACTTATTTACCAAGTTCTCACAGAAGACCAGAAAAACGAATTTGAAAAAAATTTGGAAATCGACTTTTCTTTTGGGATAAAAGGGCTGGCACGCTTTCGTTCAAATGTTTTCTATTCTAAAGGCGCAGTGGCGGCAGTATTTCGTCAGATTCCTACAATTATTCCGGATTTTAAGGCCCTTAACCTTCCAAATACATTGTTGACTATTACAGATGTATCGAACGGATTGATCCTGGTTACAGGCCCTACTGGGTCTGGAAAATCAACAACCCTGGCTTCGATGATCGATCGTTTAAATGAAAATGAAGCCGGTCATATTATTACCCTGGAAGATCCCGTGGAATTTGTTCATAATCACAAAAATTGTGTTGTGAATCAGCGTGAGATTGGAACGGATAGTATGGATTTTCACCGCGCACTCAAATCTCTGTTACGGCAGGACCCCGACATCGTGCTAGTTGGTGAGTTGCGAGATACGGAAACTATTGAGGCCGCACTGACTATTGCTGAAACTGGTCACTTAGTCTTCGGAACTCTTCATACAAACTCTTGTGTGCAAACGATCAATCGTATCGTGAACGTCTTTCCCGCTCATCAGCAAGATCAAATTAGGACCTTGCTTTCTTTCGTCCTCCAAGGTGTCGTGGCCCAGCAGCTAATTCCAAAATCATTTGAGCCTGGACGATTTGCCACAATTGAGTTGCTTGTGCCTACACCTGCTATTCGAAATCTTATTCGTGAGGATAAAATTCACCAGATCTATTCTCAAATGCAGATCGGGCAGGATAAGAGCGGAATGGTTACAATGAACCAAAGCTTGCGCAGTGCTGTTGAGAAAGGGTTAATTGATACTGATACGGCCATGAGTTATTCGACTGCGCCAGAAGAATTAACAAATATGCTAGGATTGAAAGGCAAGGAAGGGAAGTCAAAGTAATGTGAGGTCTTACGATGGCTAAGTGGAAATGGGAAGGTTTAGATAAAGCGGGAAAAAAGGCCCGAGGCTCCATCGATGCCACTTCACAACGTGAGGCGCGCAAGCTCTTGCGGGCCCAGGGTATGCGACCAAAAAGGGTTATGGCACCTACAATTTTAGAGTTTGACCTTGGCGCCTACATGGTTGAAAAAGGTTTTGCATCTGCCTTTTCCGCTAAGGAACTTATGCAGTTTACCAAGCAGCTGGCGATTATGATCAATGCGGGTGTTCCAATAATGCAAGCACTTGAGGTCCAATACAAATCTGAAAAAAATGCGGCGTTAAGGCGCACCATCAAAAAAGTTGCAGCCGATGTCGGTGAAGGCAAGACGGTGGCCGAAGCTCTGGGAAAGCATAAGGGATTCGATAAGCTATATTGCAATCTAGTGAAGGCCGGCGAAGCCGGTGGTATCCTCGATACTATTTTAAATAAGCTTGCAGGACATCTCGAAAAACATGAGAAAACAAAATCTCAGATTAAGTCCGCCATGACATATCCAGGAATTGTTTGCATCATTGGTGCCGGGGTAATTTGGGGGCTAATGATGTTCATTGTGCCAAAATTTCAAGAAATGCTCAAAGATACCGGTCAGGAGACACCCTGGATCACACAGTTTGTCATCGATATTTCTCAATTTTTGCAAGATTATACCATGATTCTGCTCCCGCTCATTTTTGTAACACTGGCCGTTTTGAATGCGTGGAGAAAAACGGCAGTTGGGAAGTTTATTTTTGATCGCGGAATGATGAAAATGCCGATATTTGGTGGAATCATAATCAAGGGAAATCTCTGCAATTTTACTCGTACACTCGCGACCCTTTTAAGCTCAGGAGTTTCACTAATTGACGCCTTAGAAATTTGTAATGACATTGTTGATAATGGTGTCATTCAGCGCGACTTAGTTGCCGTTCGCAAGGCCGTGATGGAAGGTAAAACCATCACTGAGCCACTTGGAAAGATAACCTACTTTCCCGACATGGTAAATTCCATGGTGAAAGTTGGGGAGCAAACTGGAAACTTAGATGCCATGCTTGAAAAAATAAGTATCGTCTTTGAAGATGAGGTGAATGACTTGGTTGCAAATATGACGAAGCTGATTGAGCCCATCATTATTGTTGTCTTGGGTGGGTGTGTGGCTGCAATCTTGGTGGCCATGTATCTTCCGATCTTCATGTCCGCTGGCGGGGCAGATTAAAAAAACCACCCAAAGTTTTGCTCTTCTGGGTGGTTTTGAATCAACTTGCGATCTGAAAAAACTAATATCCAAATGGCGCAACGTGGATCATGTTCTTGGTATTGTTAATCGTCCAAACGTCAATATTTGCTGAGTCCCCAATCTGGCCACCAGCAGCAGCAGTAAAGGTATCACCGGTTGCAGGTATTAGCACTGCAGCTGCGATATCAGCTATGACCGGAGTATGGTTTTTAACCTTTTTACCAGCGGAGAACCAATGTGTTCCGTCCACAGCTCCGGTTGCTGCACATGGAATTCCGTTAATCTGCCCTGCAGGTGCGCGCGGGTATGAGTCCCCGTTGTCGAAACCTGTTGAGTAGAAACGGTTTGCAACTTCGGGAGCGGGGTTGTATCCCATGGACATAAGGCAGCTTGCAAAGGCGTCGGCATCACCCATAAAAGCAATTTCTGCTGAGTAAATTGAGGCAAGTTGCAATTTTGCCTCTGAAGTTTTGGCCTTCGCTTGATAGGTTTTGAAGTTAGGAATCGCCACTGCTGATAAGATTCCAATAATTGCCACAACCACCATGAGCTCGACGAGCGTAAACCCCGCCGTGCTAAGTTTTCCAGACTTATTCATAAACACTCCCTTTTTATTGCCCAATTAAGAGGGCAAGTTAAAACACTAACACTTGAAGATATCGGGCCAAAACAGCAAGTGAGATGTAGACTCACTTAAAGTTTAAAGATTTGATACCTTCAACTCCATTATACAGCGACTCTGAAATTTTCCTACTACTTATAAGGCTCAAGCCATCTTTTGGGCACTTATAGCCAGAAGGACGAGTCTTGGTGGGCGTGAGGCCACGGATGTGGCAAGAATTCTGGTCATGCTGTAATCCTGGCTGGCCAGGTTAAGGTGCCTTCTCAAGTATTTTTTTGATGGCACTTTCATACGCCTTCTTTAAGAAATGATCTTCAGGAAGTCGATTGTAGGTGTCTTTCAAGATTTCGAGAACGGCATCCGGGTTATTATTTTTTTCCTCAATCCTCGCCAAAATTTTGGGTGCCATGGGAAATTTAGAGAGAATGTCTGGCTGTTTCACAAGCTTGGTGAAAATATTTTTGGCCTTAGAAAAGTCTTTCGTTTCAGTATAAAAATGAAATCCTGCGTGATAAAGCATTTTATAATCGTTGGGAAATTTTTCCAGCCCTCTATCGAATAGATATGTGGCACCATTCAAATCATCTTTTATAACCGAGAGATATTGTCCACCATATAGATAGACTTCATAAAAATTAGGCTCCAGTGTCATTAGGGTTCGAAATCGTAGAAACAACCATGAATTGAGATCATGTGACTTATAATGGTCAACGTCGGACTCTAACAGTGTTTTGGACCAAAGAAGAGAGGAGAGGAGTCGCTTTTGTCCAAGTGAAAAAATTCTAGTAAACTCGGGGTTAAAATTGCTTGCAGCCAGCTGTTTTGAGATGTTAATCGTCGGCAATGCTAATTTTTTATTTGCGTTTATGGAGAAAAACAAAAAAAATAAGCTCAAGAGAATGTAATAGCTGGTAGACTTTTTCAGAATGTTCATCAACTAACTATAATCAATATGATCGAATTTATAAACATCTCAAAGCACTTCAAGACTGATTTTTGGGCAAAACCTTTTATCGCGTTAGACTCAGTTTCCTTTAAGCTTGAACCTCAATCAATTACCGGGTTTTTGGGAGCCAACGGTGCAGGCAAGACAACATCCTTGAAGATAATGCTAGGATTTATTTCTCAAGACAGCGGTCGGATAGAATTTTCCAAAAATTTAGGCATCGGTCTTGAGAAATTTGAAAAGATAGGTTTTTTTCCTGAGCGACCTTATTTCTATCCGGATTTAACCGGTCGAGAATTTTTAGAGTTCATGGGGCAGATTACCAATGTTGATAAGGAAAGGCGGAGAAAAAATATTGAATCTTGGGCGGAAAAGTTAAAGATAGACCATGCCTTGAATCGAAAAATTCGTGCTTATTCCAAGGGGATGTTACAGAGGTTGGGACTGATTGCTGCCATCATTCACGATCCTGAATTAATCATTTTAGATGAACCCATGGCCGGCCTTGATCCTGTTGGAAGAAAAGAATTTAAAGACATTTTTGTGCAACTTTGGAAAGCGGGAAAAACTATTTTTTTTAGCAGTCATATAGTTTCGGACGTTGAAGAAATTTGTTCAAAAGTTATTGTCTTGGAAAAAGGTAAAGTGCTTTACCAGGGCGACATCGAAAAACTATTATTGAGTGCTCAAGGGCAAGCCACGGGTGAAACATGGGAATTGAAAACATCTAATTATAATGCTCAAATTGGCTCTCATCTTCCTATCGAAACCCTTTGCGACAAAGGGAAGATTTTGGTTTCAACATATCAATTCCAGAAGAATAATTTCAAAGAGATTATGAAAACTGTTCTTGAGAAGGATGTTGAGGTTCAATCACTTGTAAGTCTCAAGCCCACGCTTGAGGAAATAATATATAAAATAAAATCATGAGTGCGACTAAAAATATTTTAATTGTTTCAAAATACACATTCCTCGATTTGCTCAAGAGTAAGATTCTTATTCTTATTTTTTTGTTAGGGTTCTCGTTGCTACTTATTTCTTACATCGCAAGTGAGTTGACCTATGGAGTTCCTCAAAAAGTCTCACTTGATTTTGGCCTGGGAATCCTCACTCTGGCGCTTGTCGGAATTGCGATTTTTATGGGTTCAAATCTGATTGTAAAAGAAATTGAAAGTCGAACTCTTTACATGGTTTTATCCCGTCCTGTTAGTCGCGAAGTTTTTCTTTTTGGAAAGATGGTCGGCCTTTTGGAGCTCCTGGCCTTAGCGGCATTCATTCTCGGAGTTTTATCTGTTTCAATGTTTTTGCTATTAAATGGGGTCATCAAAGCAACTATTTTCCAGAGTATATTCCTCACGTTCATGGAAGCTACCATGGTAATGTTACTCTCGATTCTATTCTCCCTGCTCACCAACAGCGTGGCTTCTGTTGTATACACGCTCACGCTCTATATGACAGGGCACATGGTCGGAGAACTTCAAACATTTAGCTATGTATTGCAAAATCCCCGTCTTTCCCACTTTATAAAATGGTACGGTCTTATATTTCCCAATTTTTCAAAGCTAAATATTAAAGATTTTGTCCTTTACGAAACTACGCTTCCACAAAATTATATTCAAAATGCTTTTTTGTATGGAGTATCGTACTCAGTCTTTTTGCTCCTGGTTATAATCACACTTTTTAAGCACAAGGAATTAGATTGAGTATCCTATTTGGTGTTTTTGGTTTGCTCATTGGCAGTTTTGTTAATGTTTTAATTTATAGGCTTCCAATCAGTAAAAATATCGTTTTTCCAAGGTCTTCGTGCCCGCATTGTGGCCGAGTGATTACTTGGTATGAAAATATTCCGCTCCTAAGTTATATCTTGCTATGGGGCAAATGCAGGTCATGTCATGGTCCCATTTCAATTCAATACCCAATAATAGAGCTTATTAATGGAGTTGCTTATTGCTTTTTGGCATCAAATTACGTTTTGCAAGGGGAGTTGTTGCCGCTCGTACTGCGGGCTCTTATTTTTTCTTTGCTTACGGCCCATATTGTAATTGACTTGCGACATCAGCTTCTGCCCGACGGGATTAATTTTTTTCTGGCAATATTCTTTTTCATTTTAAGTATTCTTAATGAGCAATGGGTTATGGGCCTTTACGGTATGGCATTGGGTGTGGCCTTGCCTTTGCTCGTCACTTATCTCTTTTATCTTGTCAAAGGAGTCGTTGGCCTGGGTGGTGGAGATATTAAGCTCTTTGGCGCTTTAGGTCTTTTTCTCGGCCCACTGGGGATTATTCAAAATATTTTTTTTAGCTGTCTACTTGGCTCAATAATGGGGCTTGCACTTATTCTGGTCAAGGCCCTGAAACGCGAAAAACCCATCCCTTTTGGGCCATTCATCATCACTGTGGCCGGGTTCCAAATCTATTTCCCTGAATATTTTAAAAGACTCCTGACTCTTATCTTCTAAGTATTGTTTTCTTGAATTTACAAAAGGTTATCTCTATACTTAGTGTTGGGAGCATAGCATCTATATATAATTTATGGCCGCAAATCTAAAAGAACAAATTAACGCTGCGATTGCAAACGTAAAAGACATCCTCAATTTGGTGCCAAAAAATATTATTGGCATTGATATAGGATTGAGTTCAATAAAAATGGCTGAAGTAAAAAGGTCAGGTTCTGATTTTAAGCTAATTGGCTATAGTTCGGTGGACTTGGTGGAAGGTTGTTTAATCGAAGATGAGATTCAAAAAGAGGAAGAAGTGGTGCGTGCCCTTGAGAAGGGCTTGGCGGAATTGCGATCTAGTGCCCAGTTTGCCTGCATCGGGCTCTATGGTCCGAACACTGTAGCGAGAAAATTGCAATTGGCAGGCGGAAGTTATGAGGAAATTGAGGATCAGGTTTCCTGGGAAGCTGAACAGTATCTCCCCTTTCCTATTGATAGTTCATCGCTGGCGTTTCACGTTTTTGGAGAAAACGAAGGTGGCGGTATTGATGTATTGGTGGCTGCAGCGAAGAATTCTGTCGTAGAGAATTTTAAGAATGTGGTGGAAAAAACCAAACTCAAAGTTAAAATCGTAGACCTTCAAATTACTGCCATTACCAATGTATTTGAGCAAGTGATGGGTGATAAATTAAATGACCCAAATTCATCATGGCTCCTAGTGGATATTGGGGCACAAAAAACAGAATTTATTATTTACCGTCAAGGCTCTATTGCTTTTGGAAAAGAAATGAGTATTGGCGGGGTTATGATTACTGAGGAAATTCAAAGGCAAATGGGTGTCAACTATATGGAGGCGGAGGACTTAAAGATTACGGGAGATGAAAATGGTAATTTGCCAGAGGAGATCATGGAAATTATTGATGATGTTCTAGAAGCCTTTTTTGCAGAAATTAAGAAAACCGTTGATTTTTACGTAACCTCTTCCTCAGACGATAACATTAAAGAGTGTGTCATTAGTGGTGGCGGTGCCTTGATTCCCGGTCTTGTCGAAGGATTAGAAACCCTTTTGGGAATTAGCATTAGCGTTTTGAATCCATTTGATAAATTTACCTACGACAAGAAAAAGTTTGATGAGGATACCATCCATAGCATTGCATTTCGTGGTGGTGTGGCACTTGGGTTGGCAATGAGGCAGATTGGCAAATGATAGAAATTAACCTCCTTGAGCAGAAGAAACCTTTTAAACTCCCCGTGATAATGGGAGTTGATCTTGCAGCCGTTAACTATAAGGCCATTCTTTTAGCATTTTTACTCAGTTATGTGCCCGATTGGTTTCTCTATCCAGTCTGGGAAGAGGAGCTGCAGAGTGTTGCCAAAGAAAAAGAGATCTTAAATGAAAAGCTACAAAAACTCGAAGCCGATGTCAGAGGAAATGACGTCGTCAAAAAACAATTGGATCTCTTTAATAATCAAGTTGCGAAACTAAAGGAACGTTCCACACAGGTTGAGCAAATTATTAAACAGAGAACCAACCCTAATAAAATTCTTGAAAGGGTGGCTCGAAATATTCCTGAGGACATGTGGCTCACTGAGCTTTTTGTTGATGGAGATCGGAAAGTAAGTATTCATGGCATGTCGACATCTTATAAAAGTATCGGAAATTTTATTATACTACTTAATGAATCTCTATTTTTTGGCAAATCGTTAACCTTAAGTGATTCTAAAACTGAAGAAGATAAGGATGAGGGAGCAGGAAAAAGGATAGAAGTTTTTACCATTCAAGGACGTGTAGAGTCCTATGACCCCCTGCAGCAGTAAGTAATATATGGCATGGATAATTGGAAAAATTTGGCTCGTGATTATTTTAGCATCCGGCTATACCGTATATACTAAATATGAGACACATTCAGAAACCCTTAGGACAGCGCAAGATGAATTACCTGCTGTTCAAGCTCAAATAGCAAAAAAGCAGAAAGAAAAAAAAGATCTTGAAAATTATTTTGCAGATATTCAGGAAGCAAAAGAAAAAATCGAAAAAGTGGCTTCAGAGATTGAGCGGCTTCAGCAACAATTTCCTGCGGAAATTTCAGATACTGATAATTTGGCCATGATTTCTTCTTTGGCTGAAATATTGAACATAAAGCAAATATTTTTAAGTCCCGGAGTGGAAGAGGATAAGGGGTTTTATTTTACCAAGCTTTATAATGTCAAAGCTGCAGGTACTTACCTACAGCTTTTGATTTTTTTAGAAAAGATAGGTGAGGCGAAAAGACTATTGAATGTCCACGACATGAAACTTACGAAAATTGAAAAGAAACAAAAGGGCCGGTTTCAGCTTATAAATGTGGAGATGAACATCGGTGTGTACCGTTACAATCCAAATTTTAAAGAATCGCGTGGTATTGAGGAGATTGAAAAGGCAAGCAAGGATGAGCCGGCGACTCCAAGGCGACGCAAGAGGAAGGGGAGCGATGAAGAATAGCTATATTATAGTTTTTTTTCTATTCGCATTGATTATCCGTGCTGCCAGTGGCGAGGATATGGGCCAAAAGCAATATAGTTTTTTTAAAGATCAGAAAACGTATATTAAAAACCCTTTTGAACTACGCGACCCTTTTCGACGGCTGATAGATTCTACGAAAAATGCAAAGAAGAAGGGATTAAAAGCTGGCGGTGATAACAACGTCTTTACAAATATTATGCCTCTTGAAGAAGTTGCAATCGAAAAGATTAAAATAGTGGGTGTTTTATTGGGAAAAGACAGGCGAGCGATGGCCCAGGTGGAAGGTAACAAGGAAACTTTCGTTTTGAAAGAAGGTATGAAATTAGGTGTGGATGGTGCTGAGATAAAGGCAATTTTGCCAGGCGGAATAGTCTTAGTTGAAAAGATCGTGAATGTGTATGATCAGGAAGAATATCTCGAAACAATCATACCGATGTCAGATAACTGATATATTTACTCTGTTGTTGCTCAATGCAAACTTATAGCACCTTTTTTACTATACTCTGTTATAATAAATCATAAGTGGACAGTTTCGTTTTTACCTTAAGGATGAGGTATGGCCAAATGAAAATTTCAGTTTTATTCCCTTTTCTTCTGATCATACTTTGCATGAATTTTGCCTACGGTGTAGAGCTTAAGTCGATTAAGTTTTATCAAAAAGGCGAAGTTTCAAATTTGGAAATGATGGTTGATAATGAAGACCTGAAAATGAATAAGTTCCATGTTTCAGAAGATAAGCAAATTATTATTGATCTCAAGGACACTACTGCGAGCGAAAAGGTTGTGCGTGCCTTTGATACCTCGGAATTTTCTGGTGCCGTTGTTTTTGTTTCTGCCTACAAAAAACCGAATACGCCTAGCGATCTAAGAATTGCAATTCAGCTCCGAGAGAATGTTCGTTCAAAAGTTGCTCGAAAAGGCAACATGATTACACTTGAAATTGAAAACAGATTCGGGGTTTTTAATCAGAGTGCAATCGAAACCTCGCAGACGTACGAAGAAAAGATCAACGACAAGGAGCTGGGAAAAATTCACGTACCAAAATCTGAATCGGTTGAAGATATTCTGGAAAATCTGACCTTTGCTGGTCGAAAAAAATATATTGGCAAAAAGATTACCATTAATGTGAAGGACTTGAGTGTTGAAGACCTGTTAAAAATTATTGCTGACGCATCCGGTTTCAACATCATTATTTCGGAGGAGGTGAAAAAATTACCTCCCATGACCTTGGCATTAACCAATATTGCCTGGGATCAGTCGCTTGATACGATTCTTGGTCTTAATAAATTGGTGGCCATGAAAAATGGCATTATCCTCATGGTGACTTCTCTGGAAAAGGCCACCGCAGAGAAGAAAT
Organism: Bdellovibrionales bacterium GWA2_49_15; assembly: GCA_001769855.1. GTDB lineage: Bacteria > Bdellovibrionota > Bacteriovoracia > Bacteriovoracales > Bacteriovoracaceae > GWA2-49-15. Next base: position 349,045 of record MEPP01000025.1, read on the forward strand.
TAGAGATTGATGCCAAAAAGATGGTGGAAGCAGAAGAGCCTCTGGTAACAAAAATTTTCGGCATCTCTTTTGCCAGCATTGACGATATGAAAAACATCTTGGCGGAGTACCTAACCAAAGAACGTGGCAAAATCAGTATGGACTCACGCACGAATAGTCTTATCGTGAAAGACGTTCCGGATGTTGTTGAGAAGATGCGGAAGATTATTGAGGCACTCGATACGCAAACTCCACAGGTATTAATTGAATCAAAGATTGTTGAGGTTCGCGAAGCGTATGCCAAAAGTATTGGATTTCAAAATGGTTTGTCTTTTGGCTATGACCCCGTGGGAAGTTTACCCCTGGGTACTGAGGCAGCGATTGGAATTGGTGGAACTCTCACTCGTGGCACGATCGGTCCAAATGCAGGTCCGGGTTTTACCTTCAGTTCAGCTCCCTCTCAGAATTCGCCTTCAATATTTGGGATAAATATTGCACGAATGAATCGAGTGTTTGATCTCAGCTTTACCCTTGCCATGATGGAGCAGGAGTCGAAGGGAAAAGTAATTTCAAGCCCAAAGGTTATCACCCAAAACAAAAAGAAAGCAGAGATTAATTCCAAGGACACCACTAGTTTTGCCGTTGTTACCGGCATCGGCGATGCTCGGACATCGAGCTTTGAAGAAGTGGATGCCAAGTTAAAACTTGAGGTCACGCCCCAGGTAACAAATGAAGGTTCCATTTCAATGGAAATCTCCTTAAGCAAAGAGGAATTTGGAGATAGGCCCTCTGAAGAGGCTCCGCCAAACAAGGCCCAGCGGGAAGTAAAAACAAACGTGCTTGTCGACAATGGTTCCACAATTGTAATTGGTGGGATATATAACTACACCAAAACTGAGTCACACTCGGGGATTCCTTTTTTGAAAGATATTCCCCTCTTGGGGTGGCTCTTTAGGACACCGTATGCCCCACTCACAACGAAAAATGAGATGATTATCTTTCTAACCCCAAGAATTATTAACCAGGAAGAGGCCGGTCTGACTGCCGATCGTACTTAAGTATGGTGAAGTCGCAAAATTTCAAAACAGAGAATCGGCTGCCCCCCATTATTCTTAAATATGAGAATCAACTTGAACGAGACCCGAATTCACTCGTCTTTGCGGCGCTCGCGGAAGCCTATCGGAAGAGCGGAAATTATGAAGGGGCATTTCAAGTACTACGGGACGGTATAAAAAATCATCCATTGTATAAATTTGCATATTTTACGCTCGCGCATTGTTACTTTGACGTAAATCAGTATCAACTTGCCTATACCACACTACGTCCTTTCGTCGCCAACGAGCGGGAAAATTTCCGCGTGCAAAATTTGTTTGCAGAGACTTGTTTGAAACTTGGTCAAACGGAAGAAGCGTTAGAATCCCTCAAGTATTGTTTGTTCCTTGCCCCAAAGAACTATGAGGTGGCACAGAAAATTAAAGAAATTGAACAGTCAATTTCTCCAACAGTTGAAACTTTAGATGAGATCACAAAAAAACAAGATATTCCAAATATTCAGGTGAGTGATCAGTTTGAACTTAAAAATCTTAATCCTACAGGCTCCAAAGACATTGATATCGATGAATGGAAGCAAGTAGATTTTTCACGTACGACTAACCAAGAACCTAAAATTCAGGAAGAGCAACTTGCCAAAGACTGGCAAGTTGGTCAGACCCCAGAATTGACAATTATAGAAGAAAAAGTTGAAGCCCGACCACCAACTGGTGAGGCTCCCATTATTACACATACATTAGTGGATCTTTACTGCGCGCAAGGCCTTTACCAGAAAGGAATTGAAATTTTGCAAAAGATTTTGGAACTAAATCCGAAAGATCATAAAAGTCGCGCTCGTTTGCAAGAGCTGCGGCAAGTAGTGGCCATACATGCCTCTGTCCCGAAACAGAAGCATGGGGTACACCTCCGACTAGAATCTTTTCTCGATGCCCTGAAGGAACGTGCGCGTCAAATTGAAAAACGCCAAGAAAATCCGACGAGTACTTAAAGAGAAATTAATTGACATAGGGCCCTAAGGGTAATTACTTTTACAGTTTTGAGAAACGTATGAATAAAGTTTTGGTTATAAACGGGCCCAATCTGAACCTGTTGGGCACTCGCGAGCCCGAGATCTATGGTGAACATACGCTTGCCGAAGTAGAAGCCATTACCTTGAAATTGCTAAAGAAAAACGAAATATCATGCACTGTTGAATGGTTCCAGTCCAACTCAGAAAGTGAGATTGTTGATAAAATTCAAACTTTGGCTAATGGCAAAACCGATTTGCTAGTCATTAATCCTGGGGCGTACAGCCATACAAGCGTCGCGATCCTCGATGCGCTCAAGAGCATCTCTACTGCAAAAATCGAAGTCCACCTTTCCCACACGCTAAAACGAGAGGAATTCAGACATAAAAAATTGACTGCACTTGGCTGTGATGCAGTTATTGAAGGCTTGGGCCCAGTGGGGTATTTTACGGCCATTAGTTCACAAGTGTATAAAAGGAAGTTTACCAAATAAGGGGAGTCTATGTACGACACGACTGAGTTAAAAAAGAACGTCAAAATTGAGCTTGAAGGAAAAGTATATATTATTTTGAAAAGTGAATTTACCAATCCTGGAAAAGGCTCTGCTTTTGTAAGATGCAGGATAAAAAATTTGGAAACTTCCCAGGTCATCGAACGCACTTTTAAATCGGGTGTATCCACGGGTTGCACACGCCCAGATTTAGAGGAGCGGCTTGTTGAATATATGTATGCTGACGTCGACGGTTTTCATTTTATGGATCAAGGTAATTTTGAAAGCATTTTTGTTACAAAAGAACAAGTTGGAGATTCCAAAGATTATCTTCAAGAAGGAATTAAACTTAATGTACTGTATTGGAATGGCAGAATTATCACCATTGATTTGCCATACTTTGTGAACCTCAAAGTCACTCAAACCGATCCCGGGTTGAAGGGAGATACCGCTTCCGGGGGAATGAAAAAGGCAATAATGGAAACGGGTTTGCAATTGAACGTCCCACTTTTCATAAAAGAAGGTGAGATTTTGAAAATTGATACAAGAACTGGTGAGTATGTTGAAAGGGCCAATAAATAACTGGACGTTGGTATGGATATAAAAAAAATCGAAGAATTTATTCAGCTTGCAAAAAAAAACGAAGTTACGAAATTGACTTACGAAAATGATGGCATGCGCGTCTCTGTCAGTTTTGAACAAAAAGTGATTTCTGAATCGATCTCATCCTCAGCGTCACGAGATCAGATACACAGTGCTCCAACTCACGGAAAGACAGCCGAGCCGAAGTTGCTTAGGCCCGATCTTATTGAAATCAAATGTCCTTTTGTGGGGACCTTTTACCGCACTCCGTCACCTGGTAGTGACCCCTATGTCAAAGTAGGTGATACCATTCGCCCCGGACAAGTATTATGTATTGTAGAGGCCATGAAAATTATGAATGAAATTGAATCAGAGGTTTCCGGAACCATTGAGGAGATTTGTATTGAAAATGAGACCTATGTGGAATTTGGACAAGTCTTATACCGCGTGAAAGTAAAATAAATGGAAGAAACAACCCCCTTTAAAAAAATTCTTATAGCGAATAGAGGTGAAATTGCAATTCGCATACTTCGAACATGCCGAGAGCTAGGCATTGCAACTGTGAGTGTTCACTCGACCGCCGATGAAAGTTCGCTGCATGTTAAATTGGCTGATGAGTCGGTTTGTATCGGCTCTGAAAAGTCTATTAACTCCTATTTAAATATGAGTGCCATCCTGTCTGCAGCAGAAATTACCGGCGCGGACGCAGTACACCCTGGATTCGGCTTTTTATCTGAGAATCTTCAGTTCGCCCGCCTGTGTGGCGAGTGGAATATTAATTTTATCGGTCCGTCGATTAGCGCCATTGAGCAAATGGGCGATAAAATTCGCTCCAAAGAGCTCGCTGTCAAAGCGGGTTTGCCAATTCTTAAGCCGATACTTGTTAAAAATCGAACCTATGATGAAATTGTTACTGCCGTCAAAGAAATGGGCTTTCCTATCTTAATTAAATCTTCCGCCGGTGGCGGAGGTAAGGGAATGAGAAGGATCGATAATTTTGACGAGCTCCGCCCTTCACTCGAAAGATTGGCAGCAGAGGCCAAAGCAAGCTTTGGGGATGATACACTGTTTATAGAGAAATACATCGAACGTCCACGACATGTTGAAGTTCAAATCTTGGCAGATAAATACGGAAGCACACTCCATCTCGGCGAAAGAGATTGCACTATTCAGCGTAGATTTCAGAAATTAGTAGAGGAATCACCCTGCGCAGTCATAGATGAGAAGATACGACGTGCCATCTGTGAATCAGCCGTTAACCTGGCAAAATTCGTCAGCTATGATTCCGTGGGAACTGTTGAATTTCTATACGATCAGGATACTAAGAAATTTTATTTCATGGAAATGAATACAAGAATTCAAGTTGAGCATCCAGTGACAGAGATGCGAACTGGGCTTGATCTAATCGCTCAACAAATCAAAGTTGCTCAAGGGGAAAAGCTCGAGATTTATCAGGACGACGTCATTTTTAGCGGGCATTCTATGGAATGTAGGATTAATGCCGAAGACCCGGACTCCGGCCGCCCATCACCGGGTAGAATAATCTACTATTACAGGCCAGCAGGTATTGGAGTGCGCGTTGATGACTTTATTTACTCTGGCTATTCTGTCCCACCATATTACGACTCCATGTGCGCAAAGATAATCACTCACGCGCAGACAAGAAATGAATGTATTTGTCGAATGAAGCGCGCTCTTAATGAAATAGTAATCGAAGGCATCAGAACAAATATCAATCTCCATAAGAAGATACTCCAGCATTCCGATTTTATAGGAAATAATTACTCAACTAATTTTTTATCTAAAAATTCCCTATAATTTCAAGTAAATATACTTTTCCAGGATTTGGAAATGGACGAGCTTCGGTCGGTCTATCTACATATTGGATTGCTGGAATTTGAAAATGCACTCGCGGCAATCTGTGCAATTTTTAAAATGGAAAAAAAATTTTCCAAAGCAGAAATTTCTGAAGTTGTTGAAGCATATTTTAAAATACCCAAAGAGTTAAAAATCGGTCAGCTTGCGAATTTAAAAAAGCTTTTAAAGATTTTTTTTCAAAATCAAATGAGTTCTTTGAATTTGGTGCAAAAAAAAATGATGTTGCAAGACTATCAAAGTTTGAATGAGCATGATCTTTGGTCCGCTCAAGAATACATAGGAGTCTGTTTAGAACTTGGAGAAATTGAAGCGGCAAGAGCACATTTTTGTAGAATAATTGATGAGGCATTTTCTTATAAAAGGCTGAGCTTGATTGAGGCGATAATTGAAAGATTTCATGATCTGATAGATGCGTGTGAGCATTATCGAATAAAGCTAATTTGCGCTTGCATGAGGCATGATAAAGCTCTCGTGGAGCTAATGTATAAGCAATCCCTCGATAATAATGAAAAACGAATCATATTTAGAAAAGTCATTGAAGTATGTCCGGATAGCGCAATAATTATGCCGGAAAGTCTGGAAATTGGAGCATTGGAACTGCAATTAAGCAAAAAAATGACTCTTGCCAGCAGGAAGAACGCGGTTAATAAGCTTTATGAGTTTTTGGCCATTAGCGCTGATAAAAATAAAATTCTTCTTTTGTGTGCAGGATATTTCATTAAGGTTAAAAGGAAAAAAGTGGCGCAAAAAGTAGTAGATTTTATAAAAACGAGATCACCTGACAACTTGAATATAGAGTCTGCGATTCGAGAGATTGAAGAAAAAATTAATAAAGAAAAAGAGGATAATGCTTTTCCGTTGGAGAAAGATGAGCTTTTTGATCTTGCAGAAGATTTATTCTCCGGTGAGATTAGTGAAATATTTAAAGATGAGAAAAAAACAAAGTATGCCTTGGATCTGAGTCTCATGGGGCGAGACGTGTATATGATAAGGCAAGGACTTCTTTCAATAGATGAAATCGCAAATGAAGAACTCAAAAATGTTCCGTTAGATACAAAAGCTCAAAATCGAAAAATAGAAAAAGCGATGGCCAATGCGTTTATGAACATTGAGATGCCTGTAAAACGCCAGTTACATAGAGACTTGGTCAGTGCGCTAATAATGCTTGAAATGCTTGAGTCCGCACTGCAGTTATGCGAGGAACTCATGCCAGAGCTACCTGGCATCGAGGATAGAATCTCTATTAGCTACCTAATAGTGATAATCAATTTCAAGAAAGAAAATTACGACAGAGTTATTTCCCTATGCAATGGTGCCGTTGCTTCACTGCCCCTGTCTGGTGCTGATAAAATTGCTTTTTTAAGATTGATGGCTGCCAGCTTTCGGAAAAAAGGCGAAATTAAGCATTCAATAGGCGTAGATAAGCTGATTGACAAGCTTATGAGTGCAGCGAATGAGGTGCAGGAGTGATTAAAGTTAACAAAATTTTAATCACTTTTTTTGGCGGGATCTTTGTTGTTATTTTTGCATTATTTCAGTTCATCGAAACACAGACATTTACAAATTATCTATTAAATCCTGCCCTAAAAAAACTCGCCAGACCCTTCGGTGTGCAAATTTCAGTGGAGCGAGTCGATCTTCAGTTTTTTCCGCCCGCGACTTACTTCGAAAAAGTTGAAGCTGAGAAGAAAGATGTTTTCAAGCTAACACTCGATCATGCCGGTGCCGTATTTAGTATTAGCAATCTAATTAAAAATGATTTTAATCTCCATGCACTCAAGTTAGACGGGGGAATGTTGAAGATTAAAAAGAGTCATCAGTCCAAGTCGGATTGGGATTGGGAAGATATTGTGGAGTTTAAAAAACTGCATAAGCAAATCCTTAAACTGTGGAACCAATCAAAGTTGGGCAAAATCGAAATCTCCAAGATAATTGTGTTGGCCGACGACCTATCGGCGATGATTCACACTGCCATGCTTACGGTAGAAGAAGCGAAGATTGGTTTGCTTTTTGAAGCTGTCGATATGAATTTTAATAGGAGCCATCTAGATGGAGCCAGGGGGGCGATCTCTTTAACTTCAGATAAGCTGGAGGTTTCTTCTCTTAAAGTTGAAAATGATTTTAATTATTTTTCTTACAGTGGAGCGATTGGAATTCCGGATGCGTCCATTTCCGGGCACATTGATTTTTCTGGCGCATTGTCATTTCTTGCGGAACAGATTCCACAAATAAAAGAGTTAGGCGATCTACAGGGGAATTTGAAGACTTCATTTCTGTTTGACTGGTCAAAGAAAAAGAAAAACATAACAAATGGTGAGATGGAGCTGACGGAGGTTAAAATTCGTTCCAAGATTTTTGATCGAATAGCTCTTGGCTTTGCCGTCGCGGATCAGAATGTTAGTGTTAAAAAAATAAATATACATGATCAAAGCGGAGAGCTTAATTTCGAAAATGAAGTTAAAGTTTTTAATCTAGAAAAAAGCAAGATAATTCCTTTCGAGGGGGAAATCAGGGCCCACAACTTTAATATCAATTCAATCCTTCCACTAATTCAACCAAGCTTAAACTTAATGTTTGCTAATCTTGACATGGATGCGGTTGTCGGTGTCGACAATCGTGACGGAATCTATATTAGCGCTAAGCCGGGTGGGCGCGTGAAGGATTTCATACTCAAGAGCAAAAGCGGGAGTAAAATTCTTTCAATTCCAAAGGTTAAGCTAGGCGGGTTTTTGCTAACGATAAATCCTGGTCCGCTACTAAATTTCAATTATGATTTGCGATTCGAAACCGGCACCATCAAGGGGGCCGGAATTATTAATGCACAGTCACTCAACTTCGATGCCAACGTCTCAAACTTTGAGTTGCATGAATTTGGTCCAATCTCTGACGTCGAAATTAACGGCAGGGCAAATCTTAATATCAAAATTGCAGGCCCCTTGGAAAGAGTCGTGATGAGTTTTATTGGGCAAGCCGATGATTTTGGAGTTGTAGGATTGAAGCTTGGCTTGCTCTCCCTAAATCTAAAGCTCGATTTGGATGAACCACGCCTCAGAATTAATCAGGCGGTGGGAAAATACAAGGCAACACAGTACGATGGAAATGGAGTCCTTGACTTCACTCACAATGGCGGACCGAATCTGAAAATTAGCCTCAAAGAAGGGAGAATTGAAGATGTGGTAGAGATGTGTTTTACAGACCTTCCCATTGCAAAAACCCTGAGAGATGTCTTTAAAGGAAATCTTAAGGGCCAGGTTGGCATCGATGGTGCATTTGGTAATTCAGGTATAAATGTTTTCGGAAATATTCTCTTGCCTCGCTTATATATCTATGAAGAGTGGTTTGAAAAAGGGGAAGCAAGCTTTATTTACTCAAACAATGCATTGCAAATCAACAAGGCCAAGCTGAAAAAAGGCAACGGCATTATTGGCATGTCTTTTTTATTTGACTCCAATACTCATTACGTGGAGTACGATGCTACCGTTGAGGGAGTCATGTTGGATGATTTCTATTATTATCGTTTCGCAAAATTGGGACTACAAGGTGAGCTCAGCGCAGACCTTTTTGGCAGTGGAACAATTGAAGACTTATCGACAAAAAATATAATAAAAATAAGTAAATCAAAAATCAAAGACAAGTATTTGAGTGACTCTCTCATTAAAATTTATAACAACGGTCCGGATGTTTATATTAATGCCACTTTCGGCGGAGCCTTATTCTCAATGGATAGTTACCTAAATTTGCGACCTAATTCACCTAAAAATTCGCACTATGCCTTCAAGGTTGCCACAGACGATATTAAGAATTTTTTAGGACTACTCAGCGTGCACAACATTGACAATAAAGACATCGACGGTGAAGTCGATCTCGAAGGGAAAGGTTCTTTTAATCTTAGCGATTGGACAAGCATGGATGCCGAAGTATTGCTCAAAAGCTTTGCTTTGCGGCAAGGCAAGACGAATTTGAAAATTTCAGAAGAGGGTATAATTAAAATAGCCGATGGGGTAGTTAAAGTTTGGGAGATGAATCTTCAGGGAGATCAGTATTACTTCAAGTCTCATGCTGTCGGTGCGCTCAAAACGGGATTTAAAATGACCCAGGCGTTTAATCTGCCCTTTTACTTTATCGAGATGCTCACTCCCAATGTTTCATCCTCAAAAGGAAGCGTCAAAGGACTATCCGTTGCTAAAATTGTCGATGGTAAATTTTTATATTCTTTTGACTTAGATGGTGTCGATATCGGGGTTCGCACGGCATTTACACCGATTGCAATTGATGAAGGAAAATTTAGCATAAATGTATCCGGTAGCGAGATATTAATTGAAAAATTCGAGGGTTCATTGGGCAAGGGGCGCCTGCGCGGCAACGGTAAAATTAAAGTTCAATTCCCATATCCTGAAGTGGAATTGTATGTTGATTTTAATAAAACACTGATACCCCTTTTTAAGCAATCATCTTTAGTGTTTTCCGGAAATTCAACGATTCAAGGCATAAAGCCGCCGTATAAGATTAAGGCCAATGTCTATTTGGTAAGAGGAGAGGTAAAAGATGATTTGAATTTCATCCGTGAGACTCTTACGCGTGGAGGCGGCGGCTATAAAGCTGCGGCGACTGACAGAATAGGGCAGCAAGCACTTATTGATTATAATGTAAACTTGAGTTTTCTTTCTCCGCTCGTGCTACGAAACCAATTAATGGAATTCTATGTTCTTGGAAACTCAAATCTCTGGGGTACTGAGCATGCCGTCAACATGCAATCAAAAATCGATATTGTTCCAGGCCAGAGCAAGATTTTTTTTAAAGGCCATGAGTTTGTCATCAGCAAGGGAACCATTGAATTCGACAAGGTAAATGGAATTAAAAATCCGCTTATAAATATTCGTGCGGGGACACGCATTTCTAGCTACAATATTATTTTTGATGGCAGTGGATTTTTAGACAATTTGAACGTCAATTTCCACTCGGAGCCGGTACTGGCCCAGGAGGATATACTCTCGCTTTTAACGATTGGTGTGACCAGCCAGGTCTCTAAAAACCTCCAGTCAAGCGATTTGGAAGCTGTGACATCATTGAGTTTAGGAAGTATTTTGATGGATCAGTTTGGTGTAAGTGAGAATTTAAACAAGTCTGTCGGCGTTAAATTATCTGTTTTACCTGAACTAGGTCAGGACGACGTTAATCCTATGCAGGGGCGTACAAGCACAGCAGACCCCGGTTCAAGTAAAATGAAGAGTGCTACTAAAATAAAAATACAAAAGAAGGTTAAGGAATTTGATCTTTCCTTTAGCTCAACTTTTGGAGGCTCCCTTCAGCAAAAACAGGAAATGAATATCAATTACAATTTAAAGCCGAATGTTTCTGTACAGGGTGTTTATGAAATGTATTCAACCGATTCGACGAATAATCGAACCTCTCCTGATTCAGCCGGGGTGGATTTAATTTGGAAGAAAACGTTCAAATGAGGTATTTTCTTGCCTTGCTTTTATTTTCCTTCATGCTGCTTGTTGATGCAAGCGCGGCGCTGGATAGCATAATAAAGATTTCAAGTGTCAAAATTGATTGCGATGGTGACCATGAGCTTTGTAAACAGTTTCATGAAAATTTCAAGCTAAGCCCTGGCAAGATGTTTACAGAAAACGGACTATACAATTTTATAGGGGTCTCACTACAAGACCCCTATATTAAAAATGCAAAATTCCAAATAATCAGGGATGGCGACAGCTATCGCATCAGGATAATTGTTAATACGAAAATCAAACTAAAAAGCATTGATTTTAAAATCATGTACAACTCTAAGCCTGTTGAGTTTACGCCCCAAGGTTTTTCTCATGTGGAATACTTTGAAGATTTAAATTTAGATGAATTGGGCCGCAATATGCTGGATGATCTAGAGTCGAGGGGTTTGATTGCGGATGAGGTTGAGGTCGGCACAGAAACTTTATCCGAAGATGGTATTTTAAAGATCGTCGTTGATGTTCGAAATATGCTGCAGGTTAAGGCGATTGAGTATATTGCTCCTGCCAACTACCTTTCTTTTCTAAAGGAAAGCTTCCATCGTTTTGTGAGAAAGCAGTGGAGCAAGGTTGATTTTGAGATTGCGCTTGATAATTTCTCCCGTGATTTATTTTATGAGGGGTACTACTTCTCTGAAATCAAATATACTGCCGAGGTGTTGGAAAAGAAATATCTTGCCATCAAATTAAATTTATCACTTGGTGAGCGTTACAATATCGCGCCGAGTGGTAATAAGATATTTTCTCGCAGTGAAATTCTTTCTTTTATTCATAACTTTATTAGAAATAAGAGCGGTCAGTTTGATGCCGAGCAAATACGCAATGATCTTTTATCAAGGTACCAGGAGCGTGGCCTCTATGGCACTACTGTGACGATTCGCACCCAAAATGGTAAAGATCGACTTGGTCAAAAAATGCTTGTGTATTATTTTCATATCTCAGAAGGTCGCAAGGTACCTGTTAACACATACGATTTTACTGGTGCGAATTTTTTCGATCGAGCAACGGTTTTATCATGGACTGATAAGTTAAATTCAACTTTAGTGAATCGCAATTATGTTGATGAGACTGCACTTCAAAAATTTGTACAGGTGATTAAGAATGAATATTTAAAAAATGGTTTTTTTGATATCGACATACATGGGCCATTTGTAGAGTTTATTCAGTCTTCTGGTGCAGTAATCACTTATAAAATTCATGAGGGAAAGCAATACTATGTTAGGGGAATTACAATTAGAGGTCTCGATGCGAAGAATCAGCAGGAGATTTTGGCCAGATTGAGTAATACAGTTGGTGGAGTTGCAAATTTTCTGGAGATTGATGCAGATATAAAACGTGTAACCTCCTCCCTGAGCGTCAATGGATATATTTTTGCATATCTTAAAAATCAAAATGATCCAGATGTTTTGCTGATAGATACCAATAATTCCTCTGTTGATTTTAAATTCGACCTTGAATCTGGCAAGAAGGTATTTTTTGAGGACTACAAAATCACTGGCAATAGTAAAACCAAATCGGAAGTGATTGCCAGAGAAATTGAGCTAACCCCAAAACAGCTTATCACGCCCTCTCTCCTTAAAGATTTGACCGATAAACTTCTGGCCCTAGGTTTATTTAGTTCTGTTAAAATCACACCGATTATCACCACTGATTTGAGTAACGACTCAGCTTCAGCAACGCTTGTTATAAACGTGCAGGAAAAAGATTCGATTCAAATAAAGATAGCACCGGGTTTTCGAACGGATCTTGGCTTGAAAACATCAGCGACGGTAAATTTTGATAATCTTTTTGGAAGCAATAAATCTTTGGGAATTAGCGCTCAAGCGAATAAACGTTTTGATTTAAGCGGATTGGATCCACGTCGTCGCGGTGAAAATAAAAACTTTATCGAATGGGCGACAAGTGTTGATTATGCTCATCCTTATCTCTTTAATTCTAAATTTAAATTTGATGCTTCTTCTACCGCGTCTCGAAGGCGTTTTTATGGCTTTGATGCTGAAATATTTCAAAACTCAGTTCAATTATCTCGCGAGATTTTTAACTTTCTCAGCATCGGAGCGATGTACCAACTCGAAGTCATTAATCAGTACGATGCGAGCAAGGAAATTGACTCTGGATATTTTCGCATTGGAAGTCTAAGCCCCTCCATCACCTTTGATTTCAGAGATAATCCTGTTTTGCCGCATCGTGGTTTTCTAACCTCTCTCACTTATGAGGTTGCCAATCCAGAACTCAATTCATTGAGCAGAGAAGATATTGAAATTAATTATTACAAGGTTATTTGGCGAAATAAAATTTATCTGCCAATTAACGATACTATAACTTTTGCGACCTCTCTGGTCATGGGAATGGAAGAAAATTTAGCTAAAGAGGTGCGCCGCGATGCTACTGGAAATGTCATTCTAAACGCAAATGGTGTGCCACAGACCAAGGGTTACATCCCGAGTATCAAGGTGTTCAGACTCGATGGTTTTGATACTGTTCGCGGCTTCTCAGATGCAGAAATAAATCGTTTGCAGAGAGGCCAAGATATCAATGAAATGATCATTCAAGATCGAGCCTATTTTATTAATCTAAAATTGGAGCCGCGTGTGTATTTGGACGATAGTTTGATTTTGGGAGTCTTTCTTGACGCTGGGCGCGTATATGTCCAAGAGCTGGAACCTGAGGAATTGAGATTTGGTGCAGGTACAAGCCTGAAATTAGTAACACCTGTTGGTACCCTGGATTTCAACTACGGCGTAAAGCTCAAAAGGGGCCAAGATGCGAACAACAATAAGGAATCCTTCGGCCGTTTTCATATCTCAATCGGCTTCTTCTAGTGAGGTCTACCTCGTGAAATAGGGGCAAAGCACTGAATATATTCTTGACTTCATGATAGGGGCCCCTATATAAGAAATAGCATTTCTCTCACCTCTACCAACATTTAGTTTGGTTTTGTGTTAAATTTACGACTGTTTTGAGGAATTTTTTTATGCGTAAGCAACAAAGATCGTTCATTTTAAAACCGGCTGATGCCGACAAAAAGTGGTTTGTAGTTGATGCTACAGATCAGGTTGTTGGTCGCTTCGCTTCAGAGGTTGCCAAGGTTTTAAAAGGCAAGACCAATCCAAAGTACACTCCCAATACTGACTCTGGTGATTATGTCATTGTAATCAATGCCGAGAAGGTTAAATTTACCGGTAAAAAATGGGAGAAGAAGAACTATTACTGGCACACCAATCATATTGGCGGTATTAAGAAAAGAACGGCTCTTGAACAATTGGAAAAGCATCCTGAGTTGATTCTTTACAATGCAATATTCGGTATGTTGCCAAAGACATCATTAGGAAGAAAACAATTAACCAAGCTGAAATTGTTTTCTGGGCCTACTCATAATTTAGAAGCACAAAAACCAGCTGAACTTAATTTTAATCTTTAATAGGGAAAAAGTATGGCAACGAAAGGTAAAGTGTACGACACATACACAGTGGGAAGAAGGAAGTCATCAGTAGCTCGCGTGTATGGTTCAGCCGGAACAGGCAAGGTAGTCATTAATAAAAGAGATTTACGATCTTATTTTGGTAAAGAAACTGATCTTTACGTGGTGAATCAGCCTTTGGAACTTCTAAAGCTGAAAGATCGCTATGATTGGGTTATTAATGTAAGGGGCGGTGGGACAACTGGTCAGTCTGGCGCTATTCGTCTGGGCATTGCCAGGGCATTGCTGAAGATAAACCCAACGTTTCGTGGAGAATTAAAAAAAGCAGGATTCCTGACTCGCGATTCACGAAAGGTGGAAAGACAAAAAGCCGGTATGCGAGGAGCAAGGGCCCGTTATCAATTCTCTAAAAGATAATTTTTCGAACCTAAAATTTTTGATCATAACGAATGCCCCAATTTGGGGCATTCGTATTTTTACAGTCAAATATTTCACGACTGCCATCAAAGTGGGGCATATTTTGGCCCCATATTGCGCAAAATAATTTATATTTACAGGCTGCACGGGAAAGTTCCTTGAGATACGCCCTGAAATCAGATGGTTGCGTGAGATAGCGCCCCCGAAACTCTACTTAAGAAATCGGAAATTATACCCGATCAATATCGTATAGTTTACTAGGGGGAATAGTGATGAAAACCTTCCGAGATATTCTTCGTTGTTGTATTTTGCCAAATGTATTTCTCTATATTTCCCTTTCAAATGCAACAACCTTTTTGCCAACTCCCCTAGAGCAACAACTCGAGAGTGTAAGTGCTGTTATCCGTGGTCAATATCTTGGCTCAGTAAGTAAAAGATCGCCGAGCGGAGATGTCGTAACTCAATTGTCCTTCAAACTCAAATCTCAGGTGGGTTTATTACCGAAAGAGATTTTAAATCCAAATAATTTCATGGTGCTCATGCCGGGTGGAACCCTTGATGGCATCGTCTATTTTGTTCAAGGTGTACCGACATTCAGGATGGATGAGGAGGCAATCATATTTTTGGCGAAAGGACCTTATGGTCTGCATATTTATAATCTTGGGCTTGGAAAATACAGCATTGTGAAGGAAGCCGGAAATACATTAATTCGATCTGACATTTTTCCAACACACTCGGAGCTGGGTAATATTTCGTTTGAGCAGTTGGAAACGCAGCTAAGTCGACGCTTTGGCCAATCTCTCCAGCAGATTAAATTAAACTACTCAACACCACCCGCGATCGTAGCCTCGGAGCAGTCGAGGCGTGACCCGGCATCGGCCACCGGGAGAGAAATAGCGTCCGCAGAAGCTGAGGGAGATGGGCTTGGTCAAGGCTGGATCTTAATGCTCTTCTTGGGAATCTTAGGAATTATTTCGACTCGCTTAACAAGGAGAAGAAACTAATTAAAGTTCTAATTTGTTCCATATTGATAGGAATGTTTTTTGAAAACGCACAGGCATTTGTTCCTTCGAAAGATATATATGGTCTAAATTTATCATGGCGAACAAATATCTCGAGCGTGAGTATTTACCTTAACACTCAAAATTCTTATGGTATTTCAACCAATGCGGTTAAAAGTGAAGTCCTAAATGCCAGTGCTACCTGGGGACAGTATCTCCCCATGAGTCTCCAAACTTATGAAACAACGGCTGCCCCTGCAGCGGGTAGAAATGATATATATTTTTCCAATAATTCTATGTTTTTTTCGGACTCTTCAGTCGTCGCGGTCACCCAGGTGTCCTATAGAGAGGGAACGGGAGAAATTTTGGAAGCAGATATCGTAATAAACGATGCGACAACAACGCCAAGTTTGGCATCCAACGCGCTCTACTATCTTGGGAACACTCTCGTTCATGAATTTGGTCATTTCGTCGGTTTAGGTCATTCTCAGTTTCTTCATTCAACCATGTTTTATAAATTGAACTACGGTCAATACCAGATGAGTGAAGAAGACATAAGTAGTGTTCGCACCATTTATTCTCCAAATTCATATCCCGGAATTCGAGGTACTGTTGTTGGCGGGCGCAATTTGAGTGGGATTTTTGGGGCAAACGTACAGGCGATCTCCATGAAACTTGGCAAAGTCGTGGGTGACGCTATCTCAGAATCAGATGGAACATTTGTGATAGATGGTTTGGACACGAGCGATAATTATTTTTTGTATGTCCGACCGTCCTATAAACCAGAATCCTTGCCCTACTATTACAGGACGGTGAGATCTGACTTTTGTGAGGGAAGAACCAAGTATCGAGGTAATCTTTACTCAACCTGCTTTGCTGAAGAGAAAGGAATGGCCCAGATTGTCTCATTAAATGACACCAACCATCTTGATGTAGGGATGGTTAGCATCGGTTGCGGGTTAGAAGTTCCTCAGAGCTATCTTCAAAACAAGAATACCAGTGAGAGTTTTGCCCCTACATTGATTAAGGCAGATGGCACCGTGGGAATGGCCATGACGGGTTATTTTTCTTTATTTGACGTAACGAATAATGTTGCCGATAAAATAATGTTTGATCTGAGTAATTACTCATTGCCATCGGGGCAAATCTATTTAGATGTAAAAGCGGTTTACCACTCGATTTATTCTCCTCTGAAGCTGGATTTTTCCCTCACGCGCACTGGAACAAGTACCGTGTCTTTCCCAACTTTGGTTAATGGGATGGGAAGGGGGGCGGACAGTTCAATCAACTTTGATGCCTCTGGCAGAATCCTTCTTGATTCAGGGACCTCAAGTAATAATAAAATTACATTGACCGTTACTCCTGATTCGATGAGTGATTATTTGATTTCAAATCCAACGATCCCTTACACATTGGAAGATATTTTTCCGGCTTCTGCACAATTTATTGATGATCATGGAGTTTATATCTTGATTGCCACCCTATCTGAGTATTCTGGCGGAAGTTTTAGGCCGATTAGGTCAATTTCAAATACCAAGGTTTATGACAATAGGAGATGTCCACAGGGGCCAAATACGTTCACTGTCTCGCCGGCCAACTCAAGTGCCGCAGTATCGGCGTCCAAAGTCAAAAAATCAGAGGATAACCAGGCGTCATTGATTGCTGCATGTGGCACGATAGGCCCTTCCGATCCGAACAGTGGTGCCGGTTCAGGACTAGCGTTCTTCGCCACATTTTTGTTAAGCTTTTTATTTCTAAATGGCCTAAGATCGGCCCGCATAATTATTTTCTAGTGTCTATCTCGCAAAGCGCTATGTTACAATAAAGCCTCATAATGCGAGGATAATGATGAAAGTTATAGTGTCGTTCTTGTTGCTGACCATGTCTGCGTCAATTTTTGCGCTTAATTTAAGCACTGAGATTCATAAAATCCCTGATAGAAAAAAGACAATTTACTTTAGTCGTGGCATTTTTCATAACGGTAATAAAACCCAAGAATCAAAACTGAAGGCGGTTCGGCACTCTTTTTACTCAAAAGAGGGCTATGAAAGATTAGTTATTGATTTTGAGAGCGCTAAAGTGCCCAAGATTTATGGTGGATTATTAGAAGAAAAGAATCAACTACATCTCGATTTTTTTAAAGTGATGATGCCCGTGAGTGTTGGGGCGTTCGGGAACAGTGTGATGGTTGATGCGATCAATTTTTTTCCGATACAAGGGGAGTCGCTTACGCTAGAAATTAATTTCAAATTTAAGGTAAAAGTCGAACTTTTCACCCTTGAAAACCCCGCAAGATTAGTGGTTGATTTAATAAAAATATAAGAAAAAGGCGCAATATTTTATGGCAAATAGTGAAAATGATTTTCAAGTCCAAATTAAACCAAGTGAAGTTGATATTAAAGGTTTTCCAGATCGAGTTGTTATAATTCCAATAATAAACAGCCCAATCTTTCCTGGTATGATCGCACCAATTATCCTGGGCGAGGAAAAATTCTCGCCAGAGTTGGACGAGCAACTGTTGAAGGTCGGTCATGTCGCTCTAAATCTTGTCAAGTACCGTGAAGATCTTAAAGAGCAAAATGAAGATGATCTTGAGGTCGGTCCTGGCGATATTTATAAGGTTGGAGTGCTGTGCAAAGTTGTTAAGAAGCTAAAACTGCCTGATGGCTCGGTCAATATTTTAGTTCATGGCATGAAAAGGTACAGGGCCTCAGAGATCGTGAGTGATAAAACGTTACTCAAATCGAAAGTTGAAGTCTTTGATGATATTTTGGAAACTGACGAGGAATTGGATGCCTATACACGATCAGTGATCAACCAGGTTAAAAAACTCAGCGAAATTAATCCCTATTTCAATGAGGAGATGAAGCTGGCGATGCTAAATTCTCCTTCCCCGGGAGCCTTGGCCGATTTAGTCGCATTTGCTTTGAGTTTAGATATTCCTGAGGCGCAAGATTTTCTGGAAACATTGGTGGTGAAAAAGCGTTTTGCCAAATTGCTTGTCTATTTAAAGCGCGAAAAAGATGTCGCCGACATACAGAAAAAAATCTCTGATGAAGTTAATGATAAGGTTAACAAGTATCAGCGTGAGTATTTCCTAAGAGAGCAGTTGAAAGTTATTCGCGCAGAGCTTGGGATGGATGAGGATGATAAATCTCGCGATATAAAACGAATGAGAGAGATCATCGAAAAAGTTGGCATGCCACCCGATGCATTGAAAGCAGCACAAGAGGAGCTGGAGCGACTCGAGGTCATACCAGATAGTAGCCCTGAGTATAACGTTGCAAGAACCTATTTGAATTGGATGATCGATCTGCCTTGGAATAAATCAACTGATTTAGTCATTAATATAAAGCTGGCACGAAAAATTTTGGCCAAAGATCATTACGGATTGGAAAAAGCCAAAGAAAGAATTTTGGAATTTTTGGCGGTAAGAAAATTGCGGCCGGAATACGATGGTACTATTTTATGCCTAGCAGGACCTCCAGGCGTTGGGAAAACTTCTCTAGGGAAAAGTATTGCCCGATCTCTTGGCCGAAAGTTTTATCGTTTCAGCTTGGGTGGCATGCGTGATGAGGCCGAAATTAAAGGTCATCGTCGAACCTATGTTGGCGCAATGCCAGGAAAAATTATCCAGGCAATCAAGAGAGTTGAAGTTAATAATCCGGTAATTATGCTCGACGAAATAGATAAAATGGGAAAATCTTTTCAAGGCGATCCGGCCTCAGCACTGCTTGAAGTTCTCGATCCAGAACAGAATTCGGCTTTTTTAGACAACTATCTTGATGTGACATTCAATCTTTCCAAAGTTCTATTTATCGCAACGGCAAATAATATTAATGACATTCCAGAACCACTTTTAGATCGAATGGAGGTCATTGAATTGAGCGGCTATACAATAGAGGAAAAGCTGAATATTGCGACAAAGTGGGTAATCCCGAAGCAATTGGAGAAACACGGTTTAAATAAAAATGAATTTCATCTCACAACGGATGTGATGAAAAAACTTGTTGCCGATTATGCAAGGGAGCCGGGTGTTCGTGTGATGGAGCAAACCATTGCAAAACTTTGTCGGCGTGCCGCGCTTGAGAAGGTGGCCACTGGTAAACGAAAGATTTTTGAACCCGCGATAAAAGACCTGGAAAAATATCTTGGTGTGGCCCGATATCAGGTTGAGAAGGCCGAAAAAATTCTTCATCCCGGAGTGGTTACCGGTTTGGCATGGACTGCCTTCGGTGGGGAGATTCTTTTTATTGAAACCTTGCCGCTGAAAGGTAAAGGTGGATTTAAATTAACTGGGCAGCTTGGTGAAGTGATGCATGAATCTGCCAACCTGGCCTACAGTTATGTGAAAATGCTTCTCCAGGTTGATTTGGATAAGGTTGGTGCTAAAAAAGCTTCTAAGGGAATGCAGAAAAAGAGTGAAATTGTTCCCTCCGGCAAAGCTCCTGTTGCAGTTCCAGGTCAGGCAACTCCGGCCGAGATAATAGATCCCCAAGATTTCTTAGCGACGCATGAAATACACCTGCACTTGCCAGCGGGGGCGACTCCTAAAGACGGTCCGAGTGCTGGCATTACAATGGCGACCGCGCTATTTGGCTTGGCCACAAAACGAAAAGTGAAGGCCGATCTTGCGATGACTGGCGAACTCAGTTTAACTGGAAAGGTGTTACCCGTAGGTGGAATTAAAGAAAAAGTTCTAGCTGCCAAGAGAGCGGGGATTAGAGAAATTATTTTACCACAGCAGAATTTGAAGGACTTAAAAGAAGTCCCAGCGATCCATCGCCGTGGTCTAAAGTTTCATCCTGTCTCTCATTTTGATCAAGTCTTAAAGATTGCCTTCAAAATGAAGACAATGGCCGGGGACTAAAATTCTTCTGAGTCGTATTCTTTCTTCTGCTGATGCTTAATGATTCCAGAAGCAATTTCACGGAGTGCGGTAACAATATCCTTATTTTTGCTTTTAACAAGAGGTTCGGCACCTTCTCGTAATTGCTTAACCCTCTTTGTTGCTAGGTGGACCAACTCATATCTGTTCTCAACTCTGGCCAAGCAATCTTCAACTGTAATTCGTGCCATAAATCATAAACCCTTGGAAATTGTATGTTGAACATTGGAAATTAGTCGAGTCTCTATGGAATGTCAAATTATGGCGCAGGATATTATTGGGAAATTGTTCTAACATCGGTCAAATAGGGACCAATTCTTTCCAAGATTGGTGGCCGAATAATGCGGTATGTTGAAGTAAGGAGTTTGTTTTGCAATGTTAGCTCAAACGGACAGATCAAAAAAAGTGTGATCTTTTCATTTTTTCCCAGTTTTTGGTTCGCATTCCCCACATTGCGGACAATCTCCTGCTGGGTGATGGGATGGTTAACCATCCCACTAAAGTCTTCGGGACACTTTTCATGGTGCCGATCAAAAAGCATAGCAATTCGGACAGGGTCCACGCCAATGATACCTAAGATTTGATGCTGGTAGAGCGTAACCAAGGCATGAGAAATATAGCGCTCCTCCTCAAGCACTGATTCGAGCTTGTGGGGGAATATTTTTCGGTTTTCACCAGTGTAAAAAAAGTTTTTCTTCCTATCTATGAATTTCAGAAAACCTTGCGGAGTGACTTCGCCGACATCCCCGGTTTTAAGATTGGGGCCATCAAAAATATCATCATTATTATGTTTATAGTAGCCACTATAAAATGAGTTGGATTGAATTACGATTTCACCTTCGGGAGAGAGTGTGACGAGATTATTTTTTATCGGCAAACCGATGGTGCCCGCAATTTGTTTGTAGGGGGGATTGATGATGCACAAACCAGTCGTTTCGGTGAGGCAATAACCCTCAAGGACCAGGATATTACAATTTCGAAGCAGCTTATAAACCTCAGATGATAGATTTCCTCCAACGGAAATTATAATTTTCAAGTTACCGCCAAGGAATTCAATAATTTTCTTAAAGAAAATCTTTTGGGCAACATTTTGTTGAATAATTTCAAGCGAGGTAGGAGCGAGCTCATTATCAATTTTAGAAAAATATTTGTCTGAAGAAAAATTAGACCAGGTGAGAATGTTTTTAGTGAAGATGCTTTTATTCTTAAAAAAGACCTTTCGGAGCGTGTAATAAAGCATTTTTATAATTTTCGGAAAGCCTATAATTAATGTAGGTGAGGCGGCTTTGAATTGTGCCGGTAGATTGTATAAGTTTGAGCAAAAAACGGTTTGGTTATAGAACACGAGATGCATAAGAGAATTAACACGTCCGGTAATGTGCGAGAGGGGCAAGATAACCAAGGTTCGATCATTCGAACCGAAACTCGTCATAAAGGTATTTTCAAGATTTGTAAGCACGTTAATAATGGCACGATGTGAGAGCATTGCAAACTTCACATCGTCGCGCGCGCCAGAAGTTGCGACAATTGTCGCAATATCTTCGGGTGCAATTTGATTGCCGCGATTCTTGAGGGTCTGCAAGTCTGTTTTCACAAGAGCTTGGCCAAGCAAAACGAGATCATTATATTTAATATGTTGAATCTGAAGAGGTATATTTTTTATATTCCCTTCGTCCAGGGTCACGATAAATTTCAGTTTGCTTTGTTGAAACAAATCATAATGCTCAGCGAAGAGATCAAGATTTTCTACAAAAACACCCTCGCAGTCAGTGTAGGTGAGCTGCTGGCAAAATTCTGAAATTGAAAGGTCTCTGTAAAAGGGGACGCAAATGGCCCCCGTCATCATAATGCCAAGATCGATTAGGTGCCATTGGATACTATTAGGTAGGTAAATTCCAAATTTGGTATTTTTCTTAATGCCAATATTAATCAAGGCGAGAGAGATCGACTCAACTTTTGACTTATAATGTGATGAAGAGAGCAAGCTCACATTACCCTGCTCTATGCTTCCGACCAAGTTACGACTTTCCGTATTTGCGACACACGAATTGAAAAGTTCAAAAAGATTGTTAAATTTATTCATACAGATAAAACAATTCGTCAAAGATGTCGAAGACTTAACTCCAGAATAAAATGCTCTTCTTTGCATGTTCATTCTACATGGAGTTATACGTTATTGGAAAATTTATCGGAATTGAAGTAGATATTTCAAAACAATATCTTAGGTTTGCTGTCAAAAACTGGCTATTAGAAATGTGGGTTGAAGAGCTAAGGATTTATAAAGAGGAAAATAATGATAATAACCTAAAAGCTGGATGTTTCTATTTAATTACTGCAATTCCTGCAGCATATCGCTTGCAATGTGTCTATGCGAGGTCTCTCAGTGTAAGCGGCCCATTTTAATTTTTTCCGATGTCAACTTTCACGTTGTCACCAATCATAAAATCGTCAATTTCATAAATTGGGTACTCATTACCTTTAAAAAAATCTTCTTTCTGGGTGATCGCTGCGGTGTCTTCCACGTGAAGAACTTTCAACTGTCCGATTTTAACATTGAAATTAAAGCGCGATTTCCCTTCGTAAGGATCAAGACGTGAAATAATTCGGTAAACATTCAAAACAGTACCGGCGCGCACACCTTGTTGACCGCCGATATTGACGTAGTAGTTTTTCTTTCCGGGAGTATGGTTGTCATCTATTGTAATATCCTGAGCAATGCTAAAGATTATATAATCCTTAGAAAACAGAATAGACGGCAATAGCAGACCAACCAGTAAGAGTGTTAATTTCATGCAGGCCTCTCACAAAGGGTTTGAATGCCTATCGGAACCAAGTCAACAGTTGATTAATTCAGCCGACTGAGCATGAAAATTTCAGGCAAATCTTTCTTGTTTCCGTCAAAAGGCAGAGCTTATTGGTCGGAAAGGCGCAAATATTTCATATAGTTACTTACCAGGTCCGAGTAACGATAATTTTTTAAGCGATGATGATAGAGAATGTAGTTGCGAGCGTAATATTGCATGATCCATGGAAGGTCGCGATGGATAATATTTTCCATCCGCACCATGAGCGCATATTTGTCAGGACCATCGCTCATGCTTTTCACTCGCTCGAAAAGATCATCAAATTCTTTGTTGCTGTAATATGTGCTATTAGGACCGGGGGGATGGTTCTTTGAAATGAGCAGCTGGAGTGAATTTTCGGCGTCTGGATAATCCATGGCCCATCCATCTTGCCAAAATTGTAATTTTCCCGTTCTGGCCTTATTCAAAAACCCTGGGAAAGTGTTGAGCATGACATCAACTTTCATTCCAATTTTTTCCAGCTCGCCCTGGATAAACTCTGCTTGCTGACGGTTGGTAGCGGAATTGTCGCGAACATCATAGGTAATGGGAGGTAAACCTTTGCCCTCAGGATATCCGGCCAGCTTTAAAAAATGCTTTGCTTTCTCTATATTATATTCATAGGGCAGTTGCGAAGATGGGTTGTAACCTGGAATACCTGGCGGATAAATTGAGTTGGCTTTTTGACCAATATTATTGGTGAAAACTTTAATATAGCGATCAATATCAACCGCATGAGCAATGGCCTTTCTGAGATTTAAATTTTTTCCGAGAACGGGATCATTGCAATTGAAAGAAAGCCACCAGTAAGTTTTAGTGGGCGCAATTTCCAGATCAATTTTCTCATTCACCAAATCGCGATTGAGTTGCCCGCTTGGATCAATGGCACTGTCGTAGTTGTCTTTCGGAATGACAAGGAAGTCGATCTTCTTCGCTCGAAAGTTTAGCCAGCGCGTTTGTGATTCTTTCATAATATGAAAGTTTATGCCATCCAGGAAAGGTAGTTTCTTGCCGGCATCCTGGAGCAGCTTGTTTTCATTGGAATAACGATCGCCCTGGCTCGGATATGAGCTTCCATGATAGGCGGCAAAACGTGTCATCTTTAGATTGCCAAGTTTATTCCATTTTTCCATCCGAAAGGGGCCTGTGCCAATCATGACATCATCTAGTAAATTATTATAGAAAGTGACAGATTCCATTGGGATTGGAGACACAAAGCTCATGGCCAGAACATACATGAGTTGAGGAAATGGCTCGCGCAACTCAATAATGAGAGTGTGATCATCGGGTGTTTGCAGACCCTGAATCGGGAGACTTGTAAATTTACTCAAATCATTCCCCGCTTCTTTTACGAAAGTGTCGAGCCCTTTAATTTTATTCTCGAAAAGCCACCAGCCATTACTGTGGGTAGGAATAAAGGCGAGTCGCTTTATTTGAGTGATAAAATCTTGAGCTTTGACAAAACGTGGGACGCCCTTAAAAGAGGGGTCATCGTGGTACTGGATATTTTTCTTGATTTTGATGGAGTAGCGCAGACCACTTTTATCTACTTCAGGCATACTCTCGGCCAGCAATGGTATAAGAACATACGGTCTTTTTAGATAGTGATATTCATAAAGTTGCTCGTAGGCTTGATAAACAACGGAGCCTGAAATCGTATCGTATGATCTGGCAGGATCAAGGGTGGAAATCTCCGACGAGAGAGGTACTTGCAATATATTCCCATCTGAAGTCGCCTGATCATTGCGCCTGCATCCAGAGAAGGTCGCAATGCAGAATGCTCCAAGAATTGCGAAATGAATTAAATACTTCAACACGGGTGTCTCCCTTATTTCTTAATAACAGTTTTTACTTCAGCGGCAACTTTAGCAAAAAAAGCGCTTATATTTGCAGACTGTCCTGATCCTTGTGCCATGTCGGGACGTCCGCCTCCTTTTCCACTAAGATGGGATATGTGTTGTTTAAGCACATTCCCACAATGCAGGCCGGAAATGGTCTTTGATGAGCGAATGAGGATGTTTGCGTTGCCTTCATGTTGGCTTGCCAAAACGGCAATCCCGTCGGGGTAATTTGAGACGAAATCATCAGAAAATTTTCGCAGATCAATCTCAGAAGGCACCTCCGTAACAAGCAGGTCATGTTGACCGATTTTTTCTACTTTTTCGTAGAGGGACTTACCTTTTAAGGCGGTTAAGATGTCATCAAGACGCTGATTTTCTTTTCGCAATTCCTTATTGTCGGTCAAGAGTTGGGCAACTTTTGATACGACTTTCTCATCGACGTCGAGAAGTTGGGCCTCGATTTGAGCAAAGTAATCTGATCGACGATAGAGACGCTCAATGGCCTTTTCCGATGTGACTCCTTCAATTCTTCTAACTCCAGCACTGAGCGAACCTTCAGAAATGATGGTAAAAAGACCAATTTCTGAGGTATTGGAAACATGGGTGCCTCCGCAAAGCTCGGTGGAAACATTACCAATTTCCAAGACGCGGACTTGGTTTCCGTATTTTTCACCGAATAATGCCACGGCCCCGCGTTTGATTGCCTGTTCCTTTTCAACCACACTTGCAGTAACGGGCAGATATTGGGTGATTTTTTCATTAACAATTTTTTCGACTTTGCGCAGTTCTTCTTTCGATAAAGCATTAGGGTGCGTGAAATCAAAGCGAAGCCGTTCAGGTGAAACCATGGAGCCTGCTTGCTTAATGTGTCCACCAAGGACCTGAGTAAGGGCCGCCTGTAAGAGATGTGTCGCTGAATGATTTCGTGCCGTCAGCATTCGCTTCGTTGTATCAACATGAAGAGTATATGATTTACCCTCTTGAAGGGCATCTGCGTCCTTCGAGTAATGAGCAAAAAGTCCTTCAACCGGCCGATTGCTATCAAAGACATTTGCAATGACATGGCCTTCTTCCTGTATCGTTCCCGTATCGCCAACCTGACCACCGCCTTCAGCGTAAAAAGTGGTTTGATCAAAAATCAGCGCGGTAAACTCACCTAACTCGATTTTAGTAAGCAACTTCGCCTGGCATGTTGTGTGGCTGTAACCAAGAAATTCCGTTTTTCCAAATTTTTCCTGGGCCTGAAAAAAGATAGATTTATCTACACTGCTGGTGGTTTTCCAAGATTTTTTCGAGTCTTCGCGACGCAATTTCATCAAATGGTCAAAGCGATCCAGGTCTACACTGAGGCCCTTGTCGCGAAGGATGGCTTGAGTCAGGTCTAAAGGAAACCCAAAGCTATCATAGAGCATGAAGGCATCGTCGCCTTTTAGGGTTGCATTCAATTTTGGATCAAGCTTCTCGCGCGTAATCGCTTCCTTAAGAAATTTAAGGCCCATATCGAGTGTCTCAACAAACTTCCTCTCTTCAATCTCGAGCATTTTTTCCGCTAATGCGAGATTTGCAGCATTTTGCGAATACTCTTCACCTAAAATTTCAAACACGCTTTTTGCCAATTTGAAAAAGGATAGCTTGGGAGCCTCTAATTCGCTAAGATGACGAATAGCACGGCGAATGATTCTTCTGAGCACATAGCCGCGCCCTTCGTTAGATGGGATTACGCCATCAGTGATAAGCATGGTTGATGCGCGAATGTGATCTGCGACGACTCTAAAATTTGTTTGATACTTCTTATCGTTATAAGACTTTCCCGAGATTCTTTCGAGACTTTGAATAATTGGTAGGAAGCAATCTGAATCATAATTCCAATATTTACCCTGCATGATAGCAGCGATTCGCTCGAGGCCTGCGCCAGTATCTATAGACGGTTTGGGCAAGGCGTGCATGCCTTTTGCATCCTTTTCAAATTGCATAAAAACAAGATTCCAAATTTCGACGTAGCGTTGATCATCATCCAAAATATCCTGTTCCGGACCTGGTTTAAAATTAGGTATGGCATATTGTTCACCATGATCGTAAAAAATTTCGCTACAAGGTCCGCACGGACCAAATTCGCCCATTTCCCAGAAATTAGTTTTGTTATCTTTTTTAAAAATATGGTTTAGCGGAACACCCATTTTTTTATGCCAAATCTGCAAAGCATCGTCATCATCGTTATGAACAGTGATGAAAAGTTTTTCTTTAGGGAGAGAAAGACGTTTAGTGAGAAATTCCCAGGCAAATGCAATTGCATCATCCTTGAAATAATCACCGAAAGAAAAATTGCCGAGCATTTCAAAAAAAGTATGATGTCGAGCAGTATAGCCCACATTTTCTAAATCATTATGTTTGCCACCAGCGCGAACACACTTTTGAATGGTGACCGCACGACGATGACTTGGAACGGCCCTGCCGGTAAAATAGTCTTTGAATTGGTTCATGCCAGCATTGGCAAAAAGTAAAGTTGGATCATTTTCTGGTATTAAAGAACTTGATGAGATCTTCTTATGATCATGTGAAAGAAAAAGATCAGTAAATTGCCTTCGAATTTCTTTTGATTGCATAACAATAATCCAAAAAAAAGCCAGTTGGTTCAAATAGAGTTGTGTACATAATATATCGAGATGATCTTAGTTGGAACCTTGAATCTCTTTGGAAGACCAAAGTTGACGCAGGGTGCTTTTATAGAGACCAATTTCACTCTGATCTTGGATTTGACCTTGTCTAAATAGATAAGACAAAACCTTACGTTCAAAGTCGTAGGAAGAGTCACACTTGTTTAAATATTTTCTGGCGGCACGTTCGAGGGTTGTGAGCATATGATCTGAACTCGTGACACCTTCGTTCAGGAGAAATTGCCGATAACTTTCCATGGAGAAGACCAGACCACGTTTAAAAAATTCATTTTTAATATAGTGCGGGCCCTTGCCTCTCCCGACGTATTTTTTTAGCAGATTTATCGCGAGTCTTTCATCATCCAAGTAATTAACCTGCAATAGGTGTTCAATTACGTCGGAAATACATGGCTCGTCGTATTCTAGCCGCGATAGGGCATCTTTCATACCCAGGGTTGAAAAGTCGCGCTTGCTGAGAAGTTTTACGGCAGTTTTAAGAGCGGAATCAAACTTAAGCAGAGAGGCAGAATTCTCTGTCTCTCGCTCAAGTTCAAAATTTTGATTAATCATTGCACATTTTTCTTAGATTTCTTGGGAGAATGACTATCAGCGCTGTCTTCAATTTCTCCTGTTTGTGCATTCACAGTTTCAGGGGCGTCTAAGTCTGTAATGCCATGTTTCTTTAAGACTTTTTGGCGAATTTCTTCCATGATCAGAGGGTTTTCCTGGAGGAATTTTTTGGCATTGTCGCGTCCTTGCCCAATTTTGGAATTATTATACGAGAACCAGGCCCCAGCCTTTTCAATAATACCGGCATCGCTAGCGACATCAACAATGTCACCACTTTTAGAAATACCTTCCCCATAGATGATATCGAACTCAACAGACCTAAATGGAGGAGCTACTTTATTTTTTACAATTTTTACAGTGGTGCGGCTTCCAATCACGGTCTCGCCTTCCTTGATAGCAGCAGTTCTGCGAATATCCATGCGCACGGAAGAATAAAATTTCAACGCATTACCACCAGTCGTAGTTTCAGGATTGCCAAACATGACTCCGATTTTCATTCGGAGTTGATTGATGAAAATCACAGTCGTATTTGAGCGTGAAATAGAACCGGTGAGCTTGCGCAAAGCTTGTGACATTAAGCGAGCCTGCAGACCCATATGGGAATCACCCATTTCGCCTTCTAGCTCTGCTTTTGGTGTCAAGGCGGCAACTGAATCGACAATGAGCAGATTGACGGCACCAGATCGAACGAGCATATCGGCAATTTCTAACGCCTGCTCTCCACTATCCGGCTGGGAGATCAAAGTATTTGGAACATCGACGCCAAGTTTGGCGGCATAGTGTGTGTCTAGTGCATGTTCGGCATCAATAAAGGCCACTGTCCCACCAAGCCGTTGGGCTTCAGCAGCAATGTGTAGAGTCAGAGTTGTTTTTCCGGAGGCTTCCGGTCCAAAAATTTCGATAATGCGCCCTTGAGGAATGCCACCAATACCGAGCGCTAAATCGAGTCCGAGGCAACCTGTCGATGTCGCTGGTACTTTTGTTAGTGTCGCCCCATCTAAGCGCATGATAGCGCCTTTTCCAAACTGTTTTTCAATGGCGGATAAGGCAATATCGAGGGCCTTCATTTTGTTTTCTGCGGACGGTGCGTCTGTTTGGGGCCGATACATTGCTAAACTCCTCTGTTGCATAATTAATAATAAAGTCTTAACCAGATTGAACTGGTCCGAATACTAAAAAAGGGTTGCAAGTGAGTCTTTTAATCAAATTTTTTAACCTATGAATAAAAGACACCTAAACAGAGTGGCCACGACCCTTTATGTTCGCCAACATTCAATATATTAAAGCGTATGCGTAAGTTGTGCGTAAGTCAAGAATAAAGCAAGTTGCCTATGAAAATTAAAAAGCGATAGCTTAGACCACTGAAAAGACCTGCAACAACATCATCAAGGATCACGCCTGCACCATTTTTAATGCGCGTATCAATTATATTAATTGGCCAAACTTTTACGATATCGAAAAATCTAAAAAGGATAAGAATCAGAAGAAGGTGCAAGACATTCCCTGAGAGACAAAAAAGCCAAGCGCAGAGCATTCCAAGGACCTCGTCAATGACAATCCAACCAGGGTCCAAAACCTGATAATCTCGCTGGGCCCGCTGGGCCAGAAAGCTACTGATAAAAATAGACAGGACAATCATGGGAATGAGGAAAACACTCGGAACTTTCCATAGAGTGAGGAAATACAAAATTGGTAGGGTAGCGATACTGGCGCAGGTCCCGGGAGCAAAAGGAAAAAAACCTATTCCAAAGTAGGAAAGTATTATAACATCAGCCCGAAAGATCGAAGGTCGTTTTTTTTGATTCATTATTGTCCTATGTTGTATTGAGTATTCTATGGATAGACCGAGCTATTTGTCCAAATACCTTTTTGATTGGGATATGTTTGAGGTCGTAACCAATGGCCAGTCGGCCCTCGACGCCAAGTACTTTCTTGGAACGCTCGAGACAAAGGACGAAATTGTTAATTTTTTGCGCGGATACGGCATCGATTATAACGATCCAGTGAATCGGGCCGAGTTGTTTGGCAATTTCCAGGAAGCGCTTCAATTTATCAAACGATATTTTTTGAAAGAGGGTAATCCTGAAGGTTTGGACCTAAAAATCCCGAATCCTATTTATATGGTAACCGATATAATTGAGCTA
This sequence comes from Bdellovibrionales bacterium GWA2_49_15, assembly GCA_001769855.1. Taxonomy (GTDB): domain Bacteria; phylum Bdellovibrionota; class Bacteriovoracia; order Bacteriovoracales; family Bacteriovoracaceae; genus GWA2-49-15. The sequence goes on from MEPP01000025.1 coordinate 379,320, forward strand.
TTTGTAATGGCCACGCGTCGGGGAGCCGGGGAAACTCGGGAGGAGCGGCTTTGGGCCGAGCTCATTCTAAAGGTTATCCATACTATTATCCATGTTGATAAGGATTTGCGTGCCGGCTATTTTTCTGCTGTTCAGACTCAGGTTTTTGACCGTTTTTACAAACATTTGCAGAGAGAAGAAGCGGGTCAGCTATTTTTGGGACCTAAGGGGGCGACAGATTCAATCCCACTTCACGATTTTCAAACTAAATCCAAGAAAACTCGCGAGAGTGTTTTAATTAAATTACTGCACAAGCCGGAGAATGTGGCCGAGGAATTGTTCGATCGAGTGGGCATGAGGATCGTAACGTACAACAAGTTAGATGTGATTCGGGTCATTCAATTTTTAATAAAGAAAAGTATCGTCACGCCCCATAATATTAAGCCGAGTCGTTCTATCAATAGGTTGGTGCACATTGATTTGTTTCGGCGCAAGTATAATGCATTGTTGAAACTTTCAATGAAGTCAAATTTATCTGAGACAGAATTTCTGTTGAAACTGCAGGAATTGGCCAATGAATGTATCCCGGCAACTCATGCGCCGGAACCAGGAAAGAATGTTCATACTATTGACTCATATCACGCTATTCAATTTACTTGTCGCCAACTTATTAAATACAAAAATCCATTTTATCAAGAGTTTAATGAGATCAGAAAGGTTGCCAAAAATTTGAAGGATAGTAATCCGCTTGCTCAGAAATTAATGGCCTTGGATCTGGGCGCAGTTACTAAGGAGATCACTTTCTTCTACCCATTTGAAGTTCAAATTGTGGATATTGAATCGCAGAAAAAAAACACGGAAGGAGAAGCCTCTCACCAGGAATACAAGAAGTCCCAGTTGAACCACGCTATGCATAGACTATTTAAAAAACTGCTCGCTTATAAAACGCGGGGTATCTAGTTCGTTGTCACCTAATTTTTCGTAATAAATCTTTCAATTCGCTTGTTCACGAGATCCGGAAAATCGGCCTGGGGAACATGACTCCCATTTCTGACGATGTAGAGTTCAGTATTTTTTAAATGCTTTTTGAGGATGAGCTGATGCTTGTGGGGAATTAAATTATCGCAATCCCCACTGATAAGAAGGGTAGGGACTTCGATTCTTTCAATATAGTTAATGATGTCATGATCGGTCATTTCCTCAATGAGCTTGTAGAAAAGCTGATAGGATAATTCACTAACATGTTTCAGGTATGCCGTAATAAATTTCCTATCGACGGTCTTTGTATTGAAGCCACCCTCGTGCACAATTTTACGAAGTATGGGATTCATATATGAGTATTTCCAAAAAAAATCGAAGGGACGTGGCGCTTTCTGACTCAGCCATTTTAACGCAGGAAATGCCAGATCAGTGACGTTGCTATTGAACATGATCTCTTTTGGTCCCAGAACTGAGCCGGATATAAGTACTAACTTCTCTACTCTTTCGGGGAAAAGTCTTGCGAATTCCAGGGCAATGTTGACACCCATACTATGGGCAACGAGAATATTTTTTTCCGTATTAAGATGAGTCAGAAGGCCATTTAAATCGCACGTGATATTTTTGAAAGTAATGGAATCAATGTCGTCTTTTCCTCCAGAGGCATGGTGGCCTCTAAAGTCATGGGTAATAATTTTATACCCCTGCTCGTCGAAGTAAGGGGTTTGATAAAACCATTGATGGTTGCTGCAGACCAATCCATAAATAAAGACGATCGGCTTTGTGATGACTTCGTTCGTCTCACGGCTGAAGTTCGTCGTATAAAAAATACGAGTATTCTCTGAAGTGTAATAGTAATTGGAGAAACTATTTTTCAAGAGAGGATTCCTTCTCTAATGACAGCAATTCTTTTTCTAGAAAATAGAAGACTTCTTCGTATTTTGCATCTTTTTTTATTGTTTCTTCAATTTTATATGCAATTTCTTCCGTATAGTTAAAAAATTGGGGTGGTTGATAAGCTTTAAATTTAAAACAAGTATCTCCGATATGAATTTCGTCGCCCACGTGATGAATTTTTCCACCCAAAATCTTTTTCTTGTTGGTGAGAAATCCATTGACATTTTTGGACTCAACCATGATGCCCGCGCGTTGCAAATGAATCGACAACTCAACTTTTAAAATTTTCTTATCGAGGATGACGATATCTGCCGTTCGAGATCGGCCGATGAGGATGCTTTTTTTATAAGTAACGTAGTCACCTAAAATTGACTCATCTGGAGAGGCGCTGAATTCCAATGTAAGCATAATGCCTATATTGTAAGCTCAACTAAGGGATTCTGGTACATGGTAGAAAATTTCTTACCGCTGGCTGCAAATGTTTTCCACATTTCTTGGGCCTTAGAAACGGCTAAGTCCAGTAGGTCTTGATCGCGGATGATATCGGCAACTTTTCTGGTCAAGATTTCCCCTGATTGATCCTCACCAAAAAGGTTTCCTTCTCCTCTCATCTTGAGGTCTTCCTCGGCGATGAGAAAACCATCCACAGTCTTTTCAATAATGGATATTCTTTTTGCCGCATTCTCGGATAGCGCCTGGTCGACAATTAAAAAGCAATAACCAGGCATCGAGCCGCGGCCGACTCGGCCTCGAAGCTGATGGAGAGAACTCAGTCCGAAGCGTTCTGGATTAAAAATCGTCATTATATTGGCGTTTGGAACATCAATGCCAACTTCAATTACACTGGTTGCAATAAGAATGTCGATCTTGTGATCCTTAAACTGAAGGAAGATGCTTTCTTTTTCAGCGGGCTTCATTTGTCCGTGAAGATAGGCCAATCTTAGATGCGGAAATATTTTCAAAAAACGACTATAAATTTTCTCAATGTGGAGAAGATCCATAGAAGCACTTTCAGTAATGGCCGGGGAAACCACAAATGCTTGTTCGCCATTTTTTATTTTTGAGTTCAGGAAGTTGAGAAAGGTTACAAAATTATCCTCGCCTACGACCTTCGTTGTGATCGATTTTTTGGCGCTGGGAAAAGAACGAATCAGGGAAAGATCGAGATCACCAAATTGTGTGAGCCGCAGTGATCTTGGAATTGGGGTTGCAGTCATAATAAGCGAATGAACCTCCCCCTTGCTTGAAAGCCGAACTCTCTGCTCGACGCCGAACTTATGCTGCTCATCGACTATGACCAAACCTAAGTTTGCAAAACTCACACTTTCTTGAATTAATGAATGAGTTCCGAAGACGACCAAGGTCGAGCCATTCGCCAGACGTGATAAGATCGTTTTTTTCTCTTTCGAAGGAGTGCTTCCTAGGAGAATATCGCAAGGCACGTGGGCGAGCTGCTCCTTGAATTTTAAAAAATGTTGGAGTGCCAAAGACTCTGTTGGTGCCATCATCGCAGTTTGGAAATTACTTGTGGCCATTGCAAATGCGCTGGCAAATGCCACGGTAGTTTTACCACAGCCGACGTCCCCTTGAATAAGGCGCATCATGGGATGACCGACACTTAAGTCCTGCATAATATCATTGATGGCTTTGGCCTGATCAGATGTTAATGAGTAGGGCAGTTGCCTGCAGAACTGCTCGAGAAGTTCAGGTGAACTCTTGATGATGGGTGCGGTTTTGCCGCTATTATGAGCTTTTCTGGCCAAGAGCATGAGTTGTTCTTGGATAAACTCTTCAAAAGCAAGTCTGCGGCGGGCCATCTCAGTGTGTTCGGGTTTTGGAATATTAATCCCGTGCAATGTTTTCAAGGCCTCTTTCAAGGAAATTCCTGGGTAGTAAACATCGGCATCCGAATGCATTTGATCCCAGTAAGAAGATGGAATTTTTTCAATTATTTCCTTGAAGCGATAAGATGGGAGACCATTAATCTGAGGGTAGCGAACGATAACTTTATCGATAAACGGCCCGAGTTGAGGGTTGGTAAATTGTATTTTACCTTGGTAGTCCTGCGGCTCGCCCAGAAAAATAATTTCTTTAAGTTGGGAAATTTTATCTTTGAAGTTGAGGTAAATGTTAAACCATTTAATTTCCAGAATCCCATCACTGTGGATATCTTTGACAAGAGCGATGCAGTTATAAAGCATGGCGCGCCCCTTGCCCTTGGCATAGAAGTTCGGACGTGCGGTTACTTTTAGAATTGTGCCTCTGCCTAAAAATAATTCAGGAGAGGGATTTTTAGGGAATGCAGATTCTTCCGGGATAGGAGTTTGTTGAAGCGGCAAGATCCAAAGGAGATCTTTGAGTGTGTGCAATCCTTCGTCATGGAGTTTTTTTAAAGTAGAGGGGCTCTTTTTTTTAAAAATATCTTTAATTGGAAGATTAAGAACATTCACCATTGTTATTTAAAAAAGACATCAATCACTTCATACTCAATAACACCTTTTGGTGCTTGCACAGTGACGGTATCTCCTTTTTCTTTTCCTAATAATGCCTTTCCCAATGGGCTAAGATAGAAAATTTTACCATTTTTAAGGTCGGCTTCAGTCTTTCCGACAATCTGATAAAGAACTTCAATATCTTTTTCGGTGTCAAAAAGTTTGACTGACGCGCCGAAAATGATATTGGTGGAGCGCAATGTGCTGGGGTCAATAATCTCGGCCCTGGCTATAATATCCTGGAGTTGCGCGATACGTCCTTCAATCATGGATTGCTTTTCTTTGGCGCTATGATATTCGGCATTTTCTTTCAAATCACCCAGTGCACGTGCCTCGGCAATGGTCCGCTTTAGATCCTCTCGTTCAACTTTAATAAGTTGAGATAGCTCTTGCTCAATTTGTCTCTTCCCTTGAACGGTCATCAATTCTCGTTCGGCCATGCCATGATCCTAAGGTAAATTTCTGAGGTTAATCTTTGAAAAGAGAATTGGCCTTGGCCAACAAATTGTTTTTCTCTTGACCTTTTTTACTGCCGCCATCTGCGAGGACAAAATAACTACAAAAATTAGCGCTCTCTTTTTCTAGTGTGCGCTCTGCTAATGGCTCACGGCATTCATTATATACCTGGATATCATAAAAATGACACATTTTGCAACAACGCAATGACACCTTGCACTGGGGACATTCTTCATGGCGGAGTATCTTTTCGCCACTCTCAAATTCGAGCTTTTGGAAGCATTTATAACAGTGAACACTCTTATCAATTTCATTCATGGCTAAAAACTCCATGTTTTGGTCAGCCCGACGCGAATCCCATCGATCTCATGGGTATTCTCATTTTTTGCTTCAGGCGTAAACTGTATTTTTGGTAGATTCCTTTTATTGTACTCATCGATTGCTTTCATTAAATTATCTTCGTTTTGATAGTCAAGAGTTCTCGTAATGAGAAAGTTAATCACAAGAACTGAAATTCCGCCAAAGATAAGCCTGGTATTATCTCCGGAAGAACTATTGCTTAGGATTCCGGCAAATATCAGGGAAGAGCCGATGGTACCTAGGATTGTCGTTTCAAGGCGTGTACGGGTGCCATCTTGGTAAGTGTCGAGATAACTTTTGGCAATTGGGTCTTTGGCAATGTGGTAGCGGAGGCCCTCCCCTTTCTGGGTGGAATTATTATCGATGAGCACTTCCTGGTGGTTAATCAGTGCCATGCGACTGCAAGTTTCTTGGGCATAAGATGCTTTGGTGCAAAAAATACCCATGAAGAACAAGATTGCGATTGCCAAGGTTTTCATCATTATTAAAATGGCCTAACCAGTGAATTAATTAAATAATATAACGTGATTTTCTTTTATTCTTGATCATGTGGCCAGACTAAAACGTCGGCACAAGCATAGGGTTTATGCATGGATTTGGTAAAAACTGGAATTAATTTATCTAAGGCCATTAGGAATGTCGGGCGTTTAAAAGAAATTGTTACAGTTTTTGCTCGTAACGGATTTGATGAGTTTATCAATCTTGGGATTTTGTCAAAAATTCCCAACTTTGTTCTTCCGCGAGCAGATTCGAGCATCAAGGATGAAGCTGACAAAATAGGTGACGGGGGTTGGAGTAAAATAGTCGGAGTTCGCCTCCGAAAGTGCTTTGAGGAGCTGGGTCCAACCTTTATTAAATTTGGCCAATTGCTCAGTTCGCGCGAGGATATTTTTGAACCTGCTTTTATTGATGAAATGAAGCAGCTCAGGGATCGCGTGAAAGAAGTTTCATTTGTTGAAGTGCGGAGCGATGTTGAGCAGGCCCTCGGGGTAAGCATCGACAAAATATTTAAAAATATCGATGAGCGACCTATTGGCACAGCATCGATTGGGATTGCATATAGGGCCATATTGCTTGATGGTACGGAAGTCGTTTTAAAGGTCCGTCGTCCCAATATAAAAAAGATTGTTCAAACTGATTTTTCAATCATGATTTTTCTTGCCAGCCAACTGGAAAAGGCCAGCGCCGAAATTAAATATCTCGGCCTCGCTCGAATCTTAAGGGATTTTGGTGTCACCCTGAATGGGGAGTTAAATTTTCAAGTAGAGGCGGTGAATTGTAAAAAATTTAGCGAACTGCTGATAAAGCTCGATGAGAAAAAGACCTTCTATGTCCCATCGATCTATGGTCAATACACAACAGAACGAACTATTGTGATGGAATTTTTAAAAGGTATTCCCTTTTCTGATGCCACTAGAATTAAACCGCACTTACCGATTATTCAGGAAAAGCTCACGCATGGACTACAGATCTTTATTTTATCTATTTTGCAGGAAGGATTTTTTCATGCCGATCTTCACGGAGGAAACTTTTTTCTTTTAGAGAACAATCAAATTGGTATTATAGACTATGGGATGATGGGGCATCTCGGCCGCAAAAGCCGGCAAAATTTTTTAGCTATCTTATACGCCCTCATTACCTTTAACTTTGAAAATTTAGTTTATGAGTTTCTCGATGTTTCTGAATTTGACCAGATTCCGGATATAGAAAAGCTAATTGCCGATGTTAGAGAATCCTTAACACCGTATGTGGGATTAACGGTACAACAAACCAATTACTCAGAACTTTTTCAGATTATTATTTCCACACTCTCGAAGCATCGACTTTATTTACCTCGAGATTGGTTCATCGTCTTTCGGGCGCTGATTACTCTGGATGGTGTTGGCAGATCGCTGAATCTCGACTTTGACCTATTCGGCATGATTGAGTCTGACATTCGCGACATCATTAAAGAAGGCCTTGATAAAGATGTTGTCATGGAGGAGGCCATCTGGTCGCTTCGGGATATACTGCCGATTATGCGAGTACTGCCGCGACATTTGAAGTGGTTCATTAAGGATTTTGCAAAAAACAAATACGCTCTCGAAATTAAGCAGACTGGTTATCAAGCTGAACTCCGATCTATATCTGATGCCCTAATTTTTCTCGCTTACTGCTTTATTACAGGTATTTTTATTGCTGCCGGTTTTTTATTCGTGTTTTCGGCCAACGCCAAAACATTTAATGAGGTTCCAAACCTTGCTTGGCTGGTATGGGCCGTGGGCATTATCGTTTTTATTCGTGGCCGTGTGACGTTAAAAAGCTAGATGCTGTCTAAGCCAGAGATATAGATAGGCCATTTGTCGGGAACAGAGTTGGAAAATGTCATTCCCAAGATGGCCTGTAGGCCATACTCCTGCTTGATGTGCTCGTGAATGCGGAACGACTGCTCCTGCACTATGAGATTGAGCTTTCCTTTAAAGATGCAGTTAAAAAATGATTGAAATAGTGAGATATTACCGATTTTCACTAATCCCAGAAAAAGCGTTCTGGTATTTTTAAAATCTTTGCCTAAGGGGAGCGGTGACCAGATTTTGATCTCAGAATCTTCTACCTTAGACATGCCTAATTCTATATTTGACCATTCGTAAATAATGTCGTGAAGGTCCATCCCTTTATTTTGAAAAGCGTAGCCAGTGAGTCTTCCCCCGTCGTCTCGGCTTAATTTAAGTTGGGCACTGGTAATTTTTGTAATGGCCCGCCAGTCATCCTCGTCTCTTTTGAAGCAGGCATAATTTCTTTCATAGACCAATGTATAGAGACTCTTTATTATACCCAGCTCGTCGGATGAAAGCTGGGCGAGAGTGGTTGAGGCGTGTATCTTATTATTATTGCCACAATATTTTGCTTCGAAAATTTCGCCGACCTCGTAGAATCCGAATTTACCATAGAGTGCATTTTTCTCCGACCATAAAACAAACATGGCCACCTGATTTTCAAACTTATTGATGACCTCTTGGAATAGATTGCGAAAATATCCTTGACCGCGCTGCTCTTGCTCAACGGCAATCCCTCCCATGAGTGCGACTGGGAATATTTTATCTCCGATACTCATCTGTTTTACCTTGATGCCAATATGGGCCACGAGTGCATCGGAGTCATCAACCAGAATAAAGCAGTTTTCCCAATTTTCTTCTTGGAATAGGGGGTAAAAATCGACCTCGATTTTATGCTCAGGCGCGCTTCCAAAGGAGCGCTCCACGAGTCGTAACGTGGGTCGATAAAGGTCGGGACGTTGTTTGAGTGTTAAAACCTGATTCATCCGGGTTTCCTTGGAAATATTGTATCAATTTCTGGCCAAATTTGGGTAAAGATTGCCGCTAGAACGATTTAATAACTGATTAGTAAAGAAAAGAAATGCTTACTCGATACGTAGGACGAAGGTGCTTTTTGGTTTTTGTGTGAAGCCATTTAGCGTCCCGGTCAGTCACGGATGATTGATCGGTCCCTTACAAGGAGGATTTATATGGGACTTCGTATTAACACGAACGTCGCCTCGTTGAATGCGCAAAGAAATTTGTCGCAGACAAAGTTGGCGATGGATAAGACCTTAGAGAAGCTGTCGTCAGGGCAGCGGATCAACAGGGCCGGGGATGATGCCGCCGGACTGGCGATCTCGGAGAATTTAAAAGCGCAAATTCGTGGTATGGGACAGGCCGAGCGAAATGCTCAAGATGGCGTTTCCCTGGTCCAGATCGCGGAAGGTGCGTTGGCCGAGGTGTCCAACATTTTGATTCGACTTCGAGAACTCTCTGTGCAAGCTGCTTCTGATACTATCGGAAACACCGAGCGCAAGTTTCTTAACGTTGAATTTGAGCAGTTGACCTCGGAAGTTGATCGAATTGCCAATTCGACAGAGTTCAACAGAGTGCCACTTCTTAACGGAACTGGTGCGGTATTTGACATCCAGATTGGGACTAGAAATGATCCTGTCAGTGATCGCTTGACGTTTGATGCTTCCAGCGCGGACGTGAATGTAGCGGCACTCGGATTAAATCTGGCCTCCGTAGCGGATAAAATATCTTCTCAGAACTCACTGTCTTCAATTGACCAGGCAATCATTTCAGTTTCAGGAATTCGCGCAGATTTTGGCGCGCTCCAGAACAGATTGCAGTCAACGATTAACAACATTGCAGTAGGTGTCGAGAACCTTTCTGCCGCCAATTCGCGGGTCAGAGATGCCGACATCGCTTCTGAAACTGCCGAGCTGACCAAGAATAATATTCTGGTTACTGCCGGTACTTCAGTCTTGGCACAGGCCAATGCCTCTACCAAGAACGCCTTGAATTTAATTCAAGCTGCATCCAATGGTTAATCAGTGAAGACGGAGGTTTGTATGAATAGTAAAGATGGAATGACTTAGTGAACCTGAACAATTGACCACTCTGCAATGGCCAATTGTCTGATCTCAATATCGATGGGTAGATCGATGGCTACGATCAGTTCAGGGTTTTTTTATTAATAATTTTTTCAGACAGGAAGTCTGAGTATTTAACAGGAGGTTTGGTATGTATAGAGGAGATTAATTATGAGTTTAAGGATAAACACGAACGTGCCGTCCTTGGCATCGCAACGTGCCCTTGGGAAGAACATGTCGAACTTGAGTGATAATTTGAGAAAATTATCTTCAGGCGAGCGTGTAACGAGAGCTGGAGATGATGCCGCCGGATTGGCAATAAGTGAAAATTTGAAGGCGTACATTAGAGGAACGAGGCAGGCCGGAAGGAACGCAGGAGACGCTATATCCCTGGTCCAGACGGCAGAGGGCGGCTTAAATGAAATTTCTAGTATCGTTATCAGACTTAGAGAGCTTTCGATCCAAGCGGCCTCAGACACGATTGGAGAAACAGAACGAAGATTCTCGGATATTGAGTTTCAACAGCTCAAAGAAGAGATTGATCGTATCTCCCGATCTTCTGAGTTCAATGGAACCAAGCTTCTTGACGGAACTGGTGGGGTGCTGGATTTTCAAATCGGAACAAAAAATGATCCGACTTTGGACCGCCTTACGTATGATGGTACCAGTAACAATGCGACGCTTGCGGCCCTCGGTCTTGGAATGGAATCTATCGGTTCCAAGGGCGGAGCGCAACAGTCACTCAAAAAACTGGATGATGCCCTCGTACAAATTAACGGTGTTCGCGCTAACCTGGGAGCGACTCAGAATAGGCTCACATCGATTATCAACAATCTTGCAATTGGCGATGAAAATCTTAACGCCGCCAATTCTAGGATTCGAGATGTTGATGTTGCCAGTGAAACGGCAGAGATGGCCAAGAATAACATCTTGGTCCAATCGAGTGGTTCTGTGCTCACTCAGGCAAATGCGCTACCGAATGTAGCACTAAAACTGATCGGAGCTTAATCTACCCATATATGCCCATGGCTTTGAATAAAGCATGGGCATATTTTTTTTTTCTTTTTTGATCTAGAATACCCCTATGGCGATAAAACAAGATAATCAGGAGGGCCTGGAAGAGCGAGAAGCGTTGCTTGGCCCGAAAACCATTCTTATTGTGGGAATTAGTTCTTTTGTTGGATCAAATCTGGCGGAATTTCTCAAAAAAGATTATGTAGTCTATGGAACATATCATAAGACCAAGCCTACTATTTCTGGAGTGCTGTCTCTTCCTTGCGACGTTTTATCCCGTGAGGAAATACAACTGGTTCTGTACACTTTGCGCCCTCATATCGTGATCTATGCGGCAGGCTTGAGCTCAATTGAAGATTGCGCCGATGCTCCTGATTTGGCTGATGCCTTGAATACTGTTGGTCTGATCAATGTCACCGAATATTGTCAGAGGTATAAGGCCCAGATTTGCTATATTTCTTCAGCTTTTGTTTTTAACGGTGAAAATCGTGACTATATTGAAATGGATATTCCTGATTCGAGCACCACATATGGAAAAACAGTTGCAGCATCAGAGTTTTACATTCAAAAAACCTCGCTCAATTATATTATTTTTCGCTGTTGTCGACTATATGGGCGCGGGCATAATCCGCTGTATATGAACTGGTTTGAAAAAATGCAGAAGGCTTTTCATCTTGGCCAGAATATTCAGTTAGATAATCTGATTTTAACCGGATATATGGATATTTATTTTTTAGGCATGATTCTTAAACTGGCATTCGAGAGGGAAGTCACAAATAGACTGTTTCAAATTTGTACCAATGATATTATGAGTATTTATGATTTTGGGCATCTCTACGCTTCTATTTTTGATGAAAATGTAAGCTTGCTTGGCAAGGGAAGATTCAATTTTCCGAGAATTTCTTCTGTGAGTAACACCGGGGATGAGAAATCCTTTAAGATGGACATTTCTAATGCTGAAGGTTTTCTAAATCTTAAGCTTCCCTCTATTCAGGACTCACTCAAATTAACCTTCCACCGTTTGCACGGTGAAAAAAAGCAGTACAGGAAAGGGACTGGGATTACATTTATTTAGCAGAATGTCTGATGAATTCTGTTAGATAGTGGCGAACCATGGCATCGAGATCAATTTCCTCGCCCTGGAATTTCCAAATAATGCGATTAAAAGGACCGACATGCGCCTTGAGATCATGAGTCTGATTGCTGGCACCAAAGGCATCAAATTCGGTCAAACGTGGTGCATAGAGGTCCTTGCCGTTGACCAAAAGACCAATAGAAATTTGATCATTGGATTTTCGCGCAAACACCATTCTCAAAGAATTACGGAACAACATAAAATCATTGATCGTATTTGAGATCTTGAAAATTTTAACGTGATTGATACTGCTTTGCCCGCCTCGACACTCATTAAATTTACCTATAAAGATTTCCACCTTGTCGCGAAGGGCGTTCATGAAATTAACAGAAGATTCTTCCAGCAGAATATTCGGGTCAAGGTGCTGGTTCATTATAACCACCCCCGACTCATCCATATTCAGTTCTTCGTAGGCCAGATTTTCAATCCAATTTGTCAGAGGTAACTGTTGTGATAATTCCATATCTATTAGTGTTGATGAAATTTTGATGCACGTCAATTGCAATATTCATCAACTCAGGGGCTTATTCGGGTAAAGATTTCGGTGAGGTCATCACTATAAATCCGCTGAAAACGGGGGTCAGCTTGCAGGTAATGGTTAAGCGGTAAGTGACGTGGCCCAATGATAATATTGGACCTGAGAAGTGCAGAATCCAATTGCCAGGCCCCTAAGCCTCGCCAGGTATCGAGCGATTGCAGAAAAATCTTTGGTCCATAAATGATGTTACGGTTGTCGATGGCGACAGGATATTCAGGGAGGCTCCATATTAAATAACCACCCCAGTCGAATGTATTATAAATGGGGCCCTTTAACTTTTGCTGTTTAAGAAATTTTACAGCTTCCACCGGAAAATGTTTGGAAATGTCCTGCATGGACACAGGCGGGGTAAAAGCAATTAGGAAGGCCACAAGGGTACCCAAGATGAGCGAATTATGTTTTAAGTTGAGTTCGCTGGTTTGCTTGGGCAACAAGCTGGCGACAAGTGTGGCCAAGGGAATTAGGGCAATCCAAATATCGCGTCGAGCACGGAAGGCCAAGACCAGACCCAAGAGGGATAGTAAGGATAAAAATAATTCATCCATTTGTCGTCGCTGGCGAACCATCAATTTGGTGGCGGCAAGGGCGAGGATTGGAAATGTCCAGTACGAAGGCACCGAAAAATCAGGCATCTTAAATTCATTTATGTGTGAGAAATACACTGGATCGTTCAACTGGGTTACTACTGAATAGAGGTAATACCCGTAAGGATTAAGAAGCGTCGCCAGGCAACTGGCACATAGCGCAATGATGACTGGTCGTAAGGTAATATGCCTTTTAGTGAGTCCTGCTTCCAAGGTAAAAATTCCGATCATAACAAGACCATTTAAAAACTGAATATGGATATTGGCCCATAGACAAAAAATGGGAGGTAAAAAATAAAGCAGGCGATTATTTTGAGATTTTCGGTAAATGAGCAGAATTTTTAAAACGCAAATATATAGAAAGATACTGATGAGCCACGGTCTCGGCGTCAAAACGGGTAAAAGGCCGAAGACGACTACCGCTGAGATGATATTGATTGCAAGGTCATTTATATTTTGATCTTTAATTAAACTGCAGACACCGAGATAAATCAGGGATGACATGACGACAGTATAGAAAACCACCCCACTGTAACTGCCCGTTGCTTTGTACAGCAGATAAATAATGACATCAAACAACCAATTAAACTCAATCCAAACACGTCCAGCTCCTCCCTCTGAAAAAATATCGTAGAGAGGAACCTGAGCATGCTCTAAAATCCATTCTCCAGTTTTAAGTCGCCACCATATATCCGGGTCAGCTGAATAGTGGCTGGCGCCTACGAGAAGAACAATCAATGCGCATCCAAAAATTAACAACTGGAAAAATCGCTGACGGTGGAAAGGGAGTGGCATCTAGGTGGGGCCCCTTGAAAAGAGGGCCTTTGGTCCGTTTTTAGTTCGTTCCGCCCGTCATTTGACAGGTGGACGCAGTAAGTAACCACTTTAGGCCTCCCACTAAGCAATTTTCATTACTATGGGCTCGCACACCATGGTCAGGGACCGCTTCCGAATCTTTCTTTATAGGGCAGAACAACAGTTACGGACCAAAAACCCCAAAGCCATCATAGCAGATTTTAAAGGTTTTTGATCGACAAGTTGTATAAACAGTAAATATTTACATATAATAACGCATATTGCCATGAATATTAAACTGGACTATAATAGTAGAAGGTAAGCTGAAAAAGTGCTTAGGGACTGTAAAGATTTTAAGGAGTTAATCCGATAGGTCTCCGAAATAATGATTCGGGAGGCCTAGGAGGAAGTGGTATGAAGAACAAGATATTTGATTTTTTGAGAGACGAAGATGGGCAAACCTCCACTGAGTACATCTTGCTGGTGGCCGTGGTTGCAATGATCATTTTCAAGTTCAAGAGCATTGCGGGAGCCCGTCTAGAGCAGCTAACGAACAACGTGTTTAATAAAGCAGATACTTTAGTCAACGAGTAGATAGGTTAGCGCTCAATCTCGTGGGTTTTTGGCACTATCCTGGCAGGATTTTCCTCTCATTGTTATTCCTTTGTTTTCAATTAAATTAAAGACATATGCATGCGAAACGCGAATCTGAACGAGGTCAGGCCTTGTTCGAATATATTCTGATTTTTGCCTTTATTGCCCTTTTTGGAATCACGATGCTTAAGTTTCTAAGCAAGGCCATGGATGACACCATGAGAGAAGTGGCGTGGTTTATAACCCAGGAATTATCTGTGGGAGTTTGCAAAGATACTTGCTTCAAGCAGGGCTATGGAAATAAATGATTCCATTATCTGTGTATTTGTTTTTATTAATTGAGCTCGTCGCTGTTGCGTATATTGATATTCTTTCAAAAAAAATTCCGAATGTCTGGTCAATTCTTAACCTCGCTTTTTTTGGTCTTTTTATTTTTTTGATGCCCGATGAATATCAATTAAGAGTGGCAACTTTTTTTTATTCTCTGTCCTTTTTATTCGTCGGATTTGTCCTCTACCTTTTGAAGATTATGGGGCCAGGAGATTCTAAATTTTTATTCTCATTTTATTTGCTGGTTCCGGCCACAATTCATGAAAAAGTTTTTATTTGCCTGATTTATTCCACAATCGTAATCGGCAGTTTTTTCTTCTTCCGCACAATTATTAGAAATTTGGATAAAATGAAGCAAGCATTTATCACAAAAAATGCAACCTTACTTAGGAAGGCGTTTGGTAAAAAGTTTGCCTACGCTCCTGTGATGTTGGTGTCGTGGATATGGTTTGGCATTCAAAACAAAGAACTTTTATCTCTGAAATGAAACAGATCATGGTGCAGTCTCGCAATGATCGAGGTCAAAGTACTGTTGAGTATATTCTGATGTTGGCCGTTGTCGCTAGTTTGGCTGCCACAATATTGAACTCGGAAAGGTTTAGAAAAACGCTCGGCAAGGATAGTGTGTTATTCAATAAATTTGCACGCACCCTTGAATACACTTACAGGCATGGAGTGTACGGAACTTTAGATGATACTCCACGCTCACCCCCTTTTGGTAATGAACATAATACCTACTATAAGGGAGGGCAATCTAGGTTTTATATGTCTCGGACCAAATATCCTGAATAGGTTTAAGATGCGTTCTTTAAAAACATGCTCGGGACAATCCACAATTGAATTTTTAATCACATTTGGCTTTACTCTTTTGTTAATTTTTGTCTTGTTGAAGATTTCCCTGAATGTCACAAATGGGTATCTTGTTCATTATGCCACGTACGCTGCGAGTCGCGCATTTTTAGTCGCCGACAATTTCGCCAATTCACCTGAGGGTAATGATGGCCTGGCCGATACTCAGGCCGAGAAAGTATTTAAGCAAATTGTTGCTGGCAATACTGTAACCATGACCACTCAAAAAATTAGCGTTGCTCAGAAATCAGTTTTTGTAGGAGTGCGTGCAGAGTTCACTCAAAAACTTGCTTTCTCCGATGTCATTGGCGGGAAGCAGCCGGTAACTTTTGTTTCTGAGTCCTATATCGGGAGGAGTCCGCCAATGAGTGAGTGTGTCATGCGAACCTGCGCTGCAATCCGGATGATAACTGGCGGTACGGCCTGCAGTTTCAATGTAACAGTGGATGATAATGGATGTTAGTCCTGGAGGTGGTCATTGAAGCATCATACTGAGGGACAAGCTCTCTTTGAATTTTTAATATTTACTCCACTATTTCTCGGTTTAATAGCGCTCATGATTTCCATCTCTGGCTCAATTAATGGTGGAATTAATCAACAAAAGGCAGTTAGAGGTTATTTTTATAACATCCTTAAGGGCAACTCTTACGTTGAATCGAGTTTTGACCTTAAGCTTCTGCAAAATTCAATTAAGACAATCGGTTTTTTTGCACTGGGATATCAGGAGAAAAGCATGGGCGTTGTTCCCTATGCCCCATGCTATCGGCTTCATATGTTTGGACAGAAGGACGGCGAAGGCTGTGATACACCCCAAACTGGCGATGGAAAAACTGAATTCATTCGAGTCATGAATATGTACGGAGTTTGTGGCGCTACTCTTTCTCGTGTTGGCGGTGGGGGAGATTATATTAATGCTTTTGAGAATTCGCCATGCGCAGTGGCCGATTAAAACACCTTAGATTTATTCGATAGCAGTAAAAAATGCCCGGTCTTTATTGCGCCCAATAACCCATAGAATAGAAATTAGAACTATTTAAAGGATAAAAGCCAATGAATACGCGGGCGTTTACTCTGGCACTTGTTATTGCAGCAGGTGCCATGTTTATGGTGTGGACCTATATCGAGGACCAGAAGAGTGCCTTGATTCAAACCTTCGGCCTAGAAAATTCTGTGGTCGTTGCTAAAATTGATATTAAGGAATTTGAACTGATAGATGATTCCAAGGTCACTGTCATGAACGTTCCTGCAAAATTTCGTTCTCCGGGGCATTTTAAAACTGTGAAGGAAGTTGAGAATACAATCGCAACGGTTCCTATCATCAAAGGGGAGCAGATCACAAAACCGCGAGTTACTTATCCTGGTGCAGGAACCGGATTATCGAGACAAGTCAGCGTCGGCAAAAGGGCCATGGCGATTGTTGTAAATAATAAGCAGGCCGCTGGAAAATTAATTAAGCCGGGAGACCGTATCGATCTCATGGCAAAGATTGATTATGCTGGCGGCAAAAAAGAATTTTTGAGAATGATGACAGTTCTTCAGGATGCCCTGGTGCTTTCTACCGGCTACGATATTTCCAATAACATTCCCTTGGTGGGAATTAAAACTGATGAGGAAATTCGGAAACTTAATCTTAGTACATTCACTCAATACACCACTGTGACTCTCGAGCTAGATCCCTTTCAGGCCCAGAAGGTGGCATTTATAATAGAAAACCTCGATCCCGCTCCTTATCTGATGTTGAGAAATAATAACGACAAAAATATCGTAAATATGCCGGCAACGAAACTTTTTGATGTTTTAGGCCAAGAAGCGGCAGAAGCGAGAAATTATTTTCTAAACCAAGGAAAAAAATAGAAAATGTTTAAAGTTTTCTTATTTCTATTACTTTGTTTTATCTGGTGCTCCGGTAATCTTGTAATAGGCCAAGATATAGATCCGTCTGAGACAAAACCAGTGGAAGTTATTTTAGGTCAAGATTTGGTTGAATATGTAGATTTTGCACCACATACCAAAATTCAAATTGCACGACCTGAAATTCTTGATGTCATTATGGTACCGGCAAAGCGTGAAATACTTTTTCGACCGAAAGGTCCGGGCGAAACCACCGTCTTTATTCGAAATACTGTTGGCGATATTCGTGCCCGGTACAGCGTAAAGGTAAGCGCGCACAACAAATCTAAAATTGTCAAAGACCTTAAAGAATATCTGGGGGATATAGAGGGGTTGGAGATTGGGATCAAGGGTGACGATGTTTATGTTGGCGGCAGGATTGTGGTTCCATCAGATATCGGTCGTGTTTTTGTGATATTGGAAAAATTCAAAGATGTCATCTTCCTGGTGGAACTTTCACCTCAGACCCAGCAAATTATCGCCAAAAGAATGCAAGATGAAATACAAAAAAATGGGATGAAAAATGTAACTGTTCGTGTCGTCAATAGCGTCTACTGGCTTGAAGGGATTGTTGATTCGCAGGCAAAAAGAACACGCGCAGAGATGCTTGCCATTGCCTACATGCCAGCTCAAATTAAATCTTTAGGCGAACGGACAGATTCAATTATGAAGGTGGCATCACAGCCCATCTTGCAGAATTTTATCAACGTCAATGAAGAAAGTAAGCCTCAACCATTGCCCAAACTCGTGAAGATCATGGTGCAGTTTGTGGAATTAACAAAAGATTACAACAGGGTTTTTGGCTTTAAATGGGTTCCCTTGCTCGCTGGTGACGGCGGAAATATCCAAATTGGCAAAACCGCAAGTGGTGGTGTTTCCACAAGCTCACAGGGAACTTTGGCGGCCACAATTTCTAATCTTTTTCCGCGATTGGCGAGTGCGAAAAGCGCAGGATTCGCCAGGGTCATTCAATCAGGTGTGGTGATTACCAAGGATAAAACTAAAGCGGTATTAAAAAAGACCAGCAGCAAACCATTCTCACTGGGAACTGGTGAGTTTTCCAAGTCTCAATCAGCTGAGGCGGGGTTTAACATAGAGGTTACTCCGCAAATATTACAAGAAGAGAAAATTGACTTGGCACTCGGAATAAGCGTGTCCTCCAATGCAGGTGAACCGCCGGAAACACTTAAGAATGATATTTCAACCTCTTTAGTAGTTAAATCGAAAGACACGGCGGTTGTGGGGGGCATCGTGATAAATAAATCGTCCAATGCTTTCGATCGTGATCCACCATTTGGGACCGCTAAATTTGATGAAGAACAACAAAACTTACCTCTGTTTTCTTTTTTAAGATCTAAGTCATACATCAGCAATCGAAGTCAGTTCGTCTTTTTTGTGACTCCAGAACTTATTGAGTCCGCTTCTGAAGGTTCAGAAGAGATTAAGCGCAAGTTTAGACAAAGGAGTGACTGATTTGGCTGGGCATATCATCACAGTTTTGGGAGGGAAGGGCGGAGTTGGGAAATCTCAATTTGCTGCCAATTTTGCCTTTGCGTACGCTGAGGCCACCAAGAGTAAGATTGGCCTATTTGATTTCGACCAGAGCGCCAGCGGTGACTTAAATCTTATTACGGGAATGAAAGGTGCAAAAACGATTAAAGACTTGGCAGAATTTGCGGGGGCCATAGATCCCAAAACGATTATTCCCTTTATGGTCGCCCATCCTTCCGGGGTCAATTACGTCGGGATGCCGATTGATCCCATGGCAACAAAGACAATTGATGCAGAAGGAATGGGGAAAACGCTCAAGGCCATTGTAAACCTGTTCCCGATTACTATCATTGACGGGGGGAGTGAGCTTACTCCGCTTACACTTAAGGCCCTGGAATTTTCAACGCTCATTTTGCTGGTAGTAACTCCTGATATTATCGCTGTGAACCAAACCAAAAGATTATATTCAGATTTAATCACACTGCTTTTCCCGAAGGATATGATTCAAGTGATTTTGAATCAGGCACAGGCAGGCCATCCGGTAACCCCGGACGTGGTGTCTAAGAATATCGGGAAGCCCATTCTGGCGAGTGTGCCCCGTGACGATCAAGCATGTACGCAAGCCCTTAACTCGTCGAAGCCAGTTTATGTATTGGCCAAAACTTCTGCTTTTGCGAAAGGGATTACCGATGTCGTCAGTAATCTCATGCAAAAGAATTTACTCAAGGCTTTGGAAAAACTTACCCGTCCTGAAAATGTTGGGAAAAAACCATCTGAAAATGCTGGTGATGATGCTGATGCCAAGCGCCGACTATGGAAGGATTTGAAAACGCGCATTCACAAGGCCCTGGTTGAAGAAATGGACTTGAAAAAGGCCGACGATGCTGACCCAAAGGCCAAAGTTATTTTGAAAGAGCAAACCAAAAAACAGGTGGTAGAACTGCTTGGTAAGGAAGACACGAAGGGACTTTTAAACACACGCGAAGATATGAATCAGGTTGTAAAAGAAATTCTTGACGAGGCCCTAGGCTTGGGCCCGCTGGAAGATCTACTCCGTGATAAGGAATGTTCTGAAATTATGGTGGTTGGCCCCGACAAGATTTTTTATGAAAAGAAAGGAAAAATTCGTAAATCAGAAATTATCTTTACCAATAATAGGCAGGTGCTAAACGTCATCGAAAGAATTGTGGCCCCAATCGGTCGTCGAATCGATGAAAAAACACCATACGTTGATGCGCGTCTGTCCGATGGTTCACGGGTTCACGCTATCATTCCACCATGCGCACTCAATGGCGGCGTTATCACAATTCGGAAATTTCCAGAGAATAGATTGACCTGGAAAGATCTGGTCAAATTTGGATCTATGACCCAAAACATGGCTGATTTTCTTAGGGTCGCGGTGGAAGCACATAGAAATATTATTATCAGTGGTGGAACCGGTTCAGGGAAAACCACATTGATTAACGTGCTCGGAGGTTTTATCCAAGCGGATGAGCGGATTATCACCTGTGAGGATGCTGCTGAGTTGGATTTTCCACAAGATCACATCGTGCGTTTGGAAACGCGCCCTCCTTCACTTGAAGGAGAGGGCGAAGTTGATATGCGATGCTTGGTCAAGCAAACCCTGCGGATGCGTCCGACGCGAATTGTTGTTGGCGAGTGTCGTGGAGGAGAAACGCTGGACATGCTTCAGGCCATGGGGACGGGTCATGACGGCTCAATGACCACGGTGCACTCGAATAATCCCCGTGAGTGCATTGGAAGAGTGGAGACCCTGGTTCAGTATTCAGGAATCGGATTGTCGGCCAAGGCCATTAGAGAGCTGATAGCCAACGCGGTTCACATGATTATTCAGCAAAGTCGCTTGGATGATGGTTCACGAAGAGTCACTTACGTTACGGAAATTGGAGGTATGCAGGGCGATGTTGTGACCCTGCAGGATATTTTTCTCTACCGACAGACAGGGATGAGCAAGGAAGGAAAAATTATCGGTGAATTTCAGGCCACTGGGTTTATCCCGAAATTTATCGAGATGTTGGAAAGAAAAGGATATAACGTCCCCCGAGGTATTTTTTCCAGCACACCTCCACCTGCGGCGACACCCGCAGCCCCGGCAGCTCCGGCTAAGCCTGGGCAAGTACCACCTCCCAAACCAGGCCAACCGCCACCAAAGAAATAGGAGTTTTCTTATGAGTGATATCGTATGGCTCTTGGGCGAAAAAGGAATTATTGCGGCAATCGGATTAGTATTTTTTCTTTTTTGCTATAAGTACTCGACGGGTATTTTCGAGTGGATTGAAAAACAAACTCTCGGCACTCGCTCTTATATCATGGAAAAGTTTGAGTTGCTTTTTATTGAAGTCAAAGAACAGCATATCACCTATGTGCTGTTAGCTTTGTCAGTGGGTATTGGTTTTATCACCTTAACGATCATGGGGCTTCTCGGTCATTGGATGCTGGGGTTCTTTTTAGCTGGAATATTGTCGCTCATCGGGTTTAAAATTCCGAAGCCGATTGTTAATCATCTCTATAAAAAACGAATCAAATTATATTCCGGGCAAATGGTTGATGCCTTGACTCTCTTGGCCAACGGTTTACGCGCAGGACTATCCGTACCGCAGTCCATTGCCATGATTGTTGATGAAATGCCTGCACCTGTCTCACAGGAATTTAATCTCATCCTTCAGCAAAATAAAATTGGCGTGACTTTGGAAGAGTGCTTTGACAGTTTGGCCAAGCGTGTTCCGACTGAAGACAATGACATGTTTGTGACCAGCGTGAATATCTTGCGTGAAACTGGTGGTAACTTGGCGGAGACGTTTGACACGATTGTTGCCGTCATTCGAGAGCGAGTTAGATTACAACTGAAGATTGAGCAACTAACAGCGTCGGGTATGTTTCAAGGACTTGTTATTGCAGGCATGCCATACGCAATCGGTTTTCTCTACTTTTTATCAGAACCGGAATCAATGATCAGGATGTTTCATCATCCTGTCGGACTTATAATAATTTTTGTGGCCATGTGCCTGGACGCTGTTGGGTTGTTCGTGATTTTGAAAATTGTTGATATTAAGTAATTGTTAACGCGGTTAAATTGTATTTGGGGCGGTGACATTTTTGTATTAAAGTTAGAGAAAACAAGTTCCGAGAAGGTTACGAGAGGGATTTGGTCGATATTTGGGAATGTATAGATTTATAGCAAAGGAATATAACCATGAAGCGCATCTTAGTTTTACTGGCTTTGGTCTTGGGGTCATTTGTCGCGTACGGTGGGGTCAACCTAAAAAATGGTAACTTCTATATTACCTATACGGATATTGTTGTACCTGGCGGAGGTAACGACCTCTTCATATCGAGAACGTACAATTCCCAAGCAACCGAGAAAGGCTGGTTTGGGCTAAGCTGGGGGTCCGATTATGAGACCTACCTAGTGGTTGGACCAGATGGCTCTGTCACTATCCATGAGAATGGAACAGGGGCACAGACTCGCTTTACTCCAAAGGAAGCGATTGATCCTGTTGCCGCTGCCAAAAAAGTCATAGAAGCTATGCGTGCTAAAACCACTCTCTCTGATAATGTCGCTGCTGACCTTGAGAAGAAGCTTGCCGGTGATGCTGAGTTACGCTCAGGATATGCTCGTAAATTTAAAGTTGAAACTAGCCTCGCTGCTGGTACGGCGCTCTATTCTAATACCCGAGGCCTTCAAGAAGTTCATCGTCTTAAAGATGGATTTAGCCGATCTTTTAATGATGGCAAGGTGGAATATTTTTCAGAGGATGGGAAGCTTTCAAAGATTCAAGACAAGCATGGTTATTCGGTCACTTTTGAATATGACAAGGGTCTGCTCAGAAGTATTAAGGACTCCCAGGCAAAGCAACTATTTTTTGAATGGTATACGGATGGTAAGGTAAAGCATATTTGGTCTGCAGGAGACAAAAAGACTGCTTACAAATATGAGGGAGATGATCTGGTTGAGTCGCTCGATGTTATGGGCAACATTTACAAACATAAGTATGATGCCAATCACAACATGGCGTCGATCGAGTATTCTGATAATTCGAAGATGGAAATCGCCTATCAAAAGAACACGCGATTTGTTTCAGAAATTAAATCCCGTGATGGCATCACTACAAAATATAAATATGAAAATAATCCGAAGAATCCGGACTTCCATTACTGGACTATCGTTTCGAAAGTTGGTGCCGATGGAAAGGCTGAAAATAATCGTTATGAATACGAGATTAAGGCCAAGCCCGATGGCTCTCAATATACATATCGCATTTTGACTGATGTCAGCGGAATGAGAACTGAAACGATCTATTCTGAGTGCTGCTCGCTACCTTTGAAAATTACTCGCGGCAAGCATGTCACCAACTTTGAGTATAATGACAAGGGATTACTGGTTAAAAAGACATCCACGAAAGGTGATTACATTGAAATCCAGTATCACCCAGAATTTAATAAAATTTCCCGCGTGATGAATAAGGATAGCTGGACTGCCTTTGAATACGACAAAAAAGGCAACCTTTCCAAGGCAACAAACAACGAGGGAAAATCCGTACTCTTGATTTATGATGCCCAGGGAAGAATCACAAAGATGATCGATCACGAGAAGAAGACGAATGTAAAAAGATCCTTATCTTTCAAATACAACTCGCTCGGCAAGCCGGTTGAAATTGCGATGGAGAACGTCGGAAAGATTAATGTTGCCTATGATAATTATGGCGAAATCAAGAAGGTAGAGTCCGATGCGGGTCACAAGATGGCCTTGCAAGTGACTCAAGCTTTTCAAGCACTTCTATCTATTGTTAAACCAGCAGGAGTTAACTTGAATATGTAGTGCCTCCATAATGAGGCACGCGCGCAACGAGCTTTTAATATGTTAGGAGTGAAGTTAGGAAAAATACGGACTTAAGGTGATAATAGGCAAACACGTTAACGGCAATGGCGGATTGCCAATATATGAATAGGAGAGACCACACAATGAAAATCAAAATGCTGCTTACGTTAATTATGCTTTGGTGCGTGTATGTTTTGACTGTTCAAGGTCAAACTGCGCCAACGCCTGGTGAAACCGCTAATACTGATTGCACTGCCATTAGGAATGGAACAGGTGCCCCTGGTGGTGGAACTCCTGGCAGCGGTAGTGGTAGTGGTACTCATGTAGCACCCCGCTAGTGATATAGTAGATCTATAAAGTTACTTAAAAGAAGGCATGGATAAGATCCGTGCCTTTTTTTTTGTCAGTGCCTAATCTTTATACACTCATGAAAAAAATACTGACTTCAACTCATTAAATTTAATCAGGCTTAAATTGGCATCCCCGTTGCATGGATATATACAAAGCGATTCAAAACGAATGAAGCGAAAGGGAGGCAATATGAAAAAAGTAATCGGATTGTTGGTGGTATTTCAAATGATCGTGGGCACGGTAGCTTTTGCTACGGAATCAGAATCTAACTGTACAGATGGAGTTCAGACAGCGCGCAATGCCGCAGGTGGTACTCCGGTGACTCCTGCTCCTGTAACTCCACCGACTGTGCCAGTTGCTCCAAGATAGATTTTAAGATCGTCGTAAAATAAAAGTCCTTTCAGAGGCCCGCAAATGATTATAGCTCTTTGCGGGCCTTTTTGTTTTATGTCTTGGCCAGCCCTCTCTTCCGCTCAAAATGTGTCAAAAAAATAAACAGTCATTAATTTTATATGCACAAAGATTAATCACTAGACCTGCAACTGGTTGAAATAGCAGCTCCCCGGCAGTCGTTCAGTTGGTATGAAAGATGCAAATAATGGAGTCAACCAGGAACTAGCAGTGGAGAATTTATGAAATTGAAACTTTTGATTATGTTATTGATGAGTGTGTCTCTCAATGTTTCAGCTGTGGATGTAGGTGAAGATCAAAAAAGTGAATGCATTTATGCTGTTCAATCGGGCCGGTCAAATACCAACGCCGCACCGACAGGAACTCAGACCCCTGTGGAAGTGGTAAAGCCGAAAACTGTTACACGATAAGACGTTAAATCTAGCGAGACTCCTCTAGAATTTTCTTGAGGAGCATTCGCTCTTCCATCGTGTACGTGTCCTCAGGTGTGTCACTTTGCTCCGAGATGGAAGTTGAGCTACCTACTCTCGCCTGCCTTTCTGGCGAGGATAGGCCTGATGAAACGCGATCTTTCTGCTCCGGGATATGATGCCCGATCAAATTGAGAGAGGTTTCTTTTAGGAATGTCCAAGCCTTCTTGGAATTTTTCACGATATATGTTTGTGCGATTTCGGTATAAGGTGCCACCCGGGCATCGATGCGGTCGAAGACTGTACGTCCGCCAATATCCAGAGAGAGGACAAAATAACTGAGGCAAAAATAAAACATTAAACGTATCAACATCATAGATGACCTCTCTCAATTTTTATCACCAAGGTGTAGCTGCATCATCCTATTCACAGACATCAAAAGCTCAGTTGCCCGAAATGGTTTTTTCAGAAAGTCGTTGGCACCATTTGAAATGGCTTCGATCACTAGAGAGTCACTATATAAGCTCGACATCATGATAAGTCCTGCCTGAGCTTGATTTTCCCGGATCTTGTTGGCCAGTTCAAGGCCGCTTACATCGGGCATAACGACATCGATAATATAGAGATCAGCGGGATTATTCTGTAATAGTTTAAGCGTATCCTCAGCGGTAGCTACTTCGCCAATGACATTGTAGCCGGCATCTTCCAAAATCTTCGCGATGGATTTTCGAGAGAAGTCTGAATCATCAATGACGACAATTTTAAAGCTTTTCTTAGAGTCGATATCCATAGGAAATTCTACCTGTACATAAGTATACTAGAATGTGGGCAGGATAAGAAAAGATACAAATTGCCCATGGGAGGGCATAAACCCGATCGAGTTATTCAGGTATCGCAGGGCCACTTATGCCGCCACTGGGGGATTATTGTCTCGAGGTTTGGTGGCCGGCCGTTTTATGGCACTTTTCTTGGCGAAATGCTTTTTCTTTTCGGTCCATCCTACGAGAGCATTGTCGAGGACTTCGTCGAGAGTTTTTACCAAGATAAATTTCAACTCTTGTTTATACTTAGCAGGAATGTCGACTAAATCCTTTTCATTGC
>MEPP01000025.1:405217-419962 GCA_001769855.1 Bdellovibrionales bacterium GWA2_49_15
AATGATAATCGTCTTGAGTCCCATTCTCATAGCGGCAAGCACTTTTTCCTTTAGCCCGCCAATGGGTAGAACCTTCCCAGTTAAGGTAATTTCACCCGTCATCGCGACATCGCGCGAGATAGGTACGCCCGTCAAGAGTGAGATGATGGATGTTGCCAACGTAATGCCTGCGCTAGGGCCATCTTTGGGAATGGCACCTGCAGGAATATGAACGTGAATCTCATTTTCATCGAAAATGGACTCATCCAAACCAAAGTCAGTGGCCTTGCTTCGAATATGTCCCATTGCCGCTTGAGCGGATTCTTTCATGACCTCACCCAGCTGACCTGTGAGAGTGATACCTTTTCCTTTCATCTTGGTAGATTCAATGTAAAGGATCTGACCTCCAAAACTGGTCCATGCCAATCCAGTCGCCACGCCAACTTCATCAAAAACTTTACGATCTTCCTCGGTGAAGGCCGGGGGGCCAAGATATTTATCAACCACCTCGGTGGAAATTATTGTTTTTGAAATTTCACCACGGGCAATTTTCATTGCCACTTTTCGGCAAAGGGCCCCGATTTTTCTTTCAAGGTTACGCAATCCAGCTTCATAGGTGTGATTACTAATCACAGTTTTAATGCTGTCGTCGCTAAATTCCACATGTTCGCCGGTTAAACCATTTTCCTTCATTTGTTTTGGAATTAAAAACTTTTTACTAATGAAGATTTTTTCTTCGTGACTATAGCCAGAAAGATTGAGCACTTCCAGACGATCACGCAACGGTGCCGGAATCGACTCGAGCGTATTGCACGTGGCGATGAACATGACGTTTGAGAGGTTAAAGCTCAAATTCAAATAGTGATCCCTGAAGCTATGGTTTTGCTCGGGATCGAGCACTTCAAGTAGCGCACTCGCAGGATCTCCTCTGAAATCACCGCCCATCTTGTCTATTTCATCGAGTAGGATTACAGGATTATTAGTTTTGATTTGCTTGAGGGCCTGAATCACACGTCCCGGCATGGAGCCCACATAGGTTCGGCGGTGGCCTCGTACTTCTGCCTCATCCTTCACGCCACCCAAGCTGATTCGAATAAATTCACGTCCTGTGGCACGTGCAATGGATTTTCCGAGTGATGTTTTACCAACTCCTGGAGGTCCGGACAGGCACAGAATCGGGCCTTTCATTTCCTTGCCTTTTAAGGCCTTGACTGCCAAGTACTCTAAAATTCGTTCTTTGACTTTTTCCAGTTCAAAATGATCCTCATCGAGGACTTTCTGGGCATAATCCAGATCGAGAATTTCCTCACTGGAGGTGGACCAAGGAAGTTCGGTCAGCCATTCGAGATAGTTCCGAATGATACTTGCTTCCGATGAATCAGGATGCATTTTTTCCAGACGTGTAATCTGCTTCTGGCATTCACGATCTACGTCAGGTGGCATCATTGCTTTTTTGAGTTTTTCTCTGAATTCAGTGAACTCGTCATTGACCTCTTGGTTCTCGTCACCGAGTTCTGTTTTTATGGCCTTGATCTGCTCACGCAAAAAATACTCTTTTTGCGTTTTGGACATTTCATCCCTTGTAGCATTTTTAATTTTGTGCTGCATGGAAATGATTTCAAGCTCGCGTACTAAAATTTCATTGATTTTATGCAGTCGCTCGATTGGATCAAGAGTCTCGAGAATTAACTGTGCCTCTGCCACGTGTAAGCTCAAGTTTGAGGCCACCAGATCTGCCAGACGTCCTGCTTCGTGAATATCTTCCAAGACCATTAAGATATCTGGAGAAAGCATTTTCCCTTGGGTGATAACTTTTTCAAGCTGTTCCTTCAAATTGCGCATTAGGGCCTTAACCGCCATATCATCATTGGCAACTTTCCGGTCTTCGATTTTTTCTATCCGTACTTTATAGTATGGCTCAGTGTGGATAAATTCCTTAATACAGGCTTTGGAAAGTCCCTGCACAAGAATTTTAATCCGGCCATCGGGGAGCTTGCGCATACGCATAATCATCGCCAGTGTCCCGACATCGTAAATTTCCGATGGCTGCGGTGATTCGGCAGTGATATCTTTTTGACTTGCAAGCAAGATCAGCCGGTCATTTTTAGTGAGTGCCTGTTCAACCGCTTCAATCGACGTTTCACGACCCACAAACAGCGGAATGATCATGTAGGGGTAAACGACGATATCGCGAATTGGCAAGAGGGGAATCGTGTCTTTGAATTCGATGTTGTCACCCTCATAGTTGGTCGCCATAATTAATCTCCTCGAACTTCCTTGAGATTTACTTCCTGCCATCTCATCGGGAGAAATAGTGTAACTCTTTAAAGTTTTTATAGTTTTAAGCCTTTTTGTTTGAAAAAAATTGATGTAATTTGATAGGACAATCGGAAAAAATTACCGTATTGCCAATAGTCATCGTGGTTTTGAAAGTTGGATAGATTAACTTGGGAAAAGGAAATGTAGTATGTCGGACAAAATCTGTCTTGTAATTTTGGCTGCTGGTCAGGGGACCAGAATGAAGATTGGAATGCCAAAACCGCTTGTCCCTCTGATGAATCGACCGATTTTAGATTATGTTTTGGATGCTTGTCTTGCTTTCAAACGTCAGAAAGTCAACGACGCTTCTGTTTCACTGGTGATCGGCCATCAGAGCGAGCAGATGATTGCGCATATAGAGCGGTATTATTCCAGTTCTAAATTTCACATCACGAGGCAGCAGCAGCAACTGGGGACTGCCGATGCGGTCAAATCCTTTTTGACTCAATTTCCGGATGTGATGTCGAATAAATATATTTTTATCTTAAGTGGTGACGTGCCCATGGTTTCGGTTGAACACCTTGAAGGTATTTATCGAGAGATATCCACGCATAACTTGAAAGCCGTTGTCGCGACAGTGACGGCTGCAAACCCAACCGGTTATGGCAGAGTATTGTCTCACACCACGGGCCTCTCCATTGTCGAAGAGAAGGACGCGAGCAGTGAAGTAAAAAAAATACAGAAGATTAATACCGGATTATATGTTTTCGAGACCAAGTATCTGAAAGATTGCATCGATAAGATTTCCAATAATAATAAGTCCCGAGAGTTCTACCTGACGGACGTCTTTCAAGCGGGGAGTCCGGTTGGGGCAGTGAATTTCGAGCGTGGTGAGGACTTGCTGGGTATTAATACCCTCGAACAGTTAGAGGAAACCAGTAAGAGACTGAATAGAAGAAATCTAATTTCACTTTCGCAGCAAGGGGTGCGCTTTTGGGATTTTGATTCTACCTTCATTGAACCCTCGGTTGTAATGGCTTCCGGCACAGTGGTTTATCCTAATGTTATAATCGAAGGAAACTCAAAAATTGGTCAGGGATGTACAATCGGTGCTTTCAGTCACTTGAAGGATGTTGAATTCGCAGATGGAGTGTGTATAAAGAGTCATTCTGTGTTGGAGGGATGCAAAGTTGCCGCCCAAGTTGAAATTGGCCCTTTTGCTCGGTTAAGGCCGGGTGCAAATTTAGGAACTAAGGCCAAGATCGGAAATTTTGTTGAAGTCAAGAAGTCAACTATCGGGCCGGGTGCTAAGATTTCACATTTAAGTTATGTTGGTGATGCAATTATTGGCGATAATACAAATATAGGCTGTGGTTTTATTACGTGTAATTATGATGGTGTCCAAAAACACGTGACAAAAATTGGGAAAGATTGTTTTATTGGATCAGATAGCCAAACAATTGCTCCAGTTGAAATAGGTGACAATTGTTTTGTTGCTTCTGGCTCAACCATAAACACTTCTATGCCTGATGGGTCCTTTGGAATTTCACGTGGTCGACAAACTACGCATTTAAATATGGCGAAGAAATTTTTAAAAACTAAGCAAGACTAAGGATTTATTTATGTGCGGTATTGTGGGACATTTAGGGCCGAGAAATTCAGTTGAAATAGTGATGGAAGGACTCAAGCGTCTTGAATATCGAGGCTATGATTCTGCTGGAATTTGTTTTGTGAATGAAAAAAACCAATTTTCGATCTTTAAAAAAAGTGGCAAATTGGAAAATCTTCGTGGTCTGATCGCTGATGAAAAAATTATCGCACGATCATGCATAGGACATACCCGCTGGGCCACACATGGTGAGGTCAATGATGTCAATAGTCACCCGCATAATTCAGATGATATTGCCTTGGTCCATAATGGAATAATTGAAAATGCCGAAGAAATCCGAGCGGAACTATTAGGGGAGGGCGTTCGATTTCAATCCGATACTGACTCGGAAGTCTTTCTAGGCCTGCTGATGTTTCTAACCAAGAATAAAAAAATGGAGATCATGGAAAGCATTGCCCAGGCCTTTAAAAGGATTCGCGGCAATTCCGCTTTTGTAATTTTGAATCGAGCCACCTCTGAAATATTTGCCGTTAAACGTGGAGCGCCGCTAGTCTGCGGTATTAATGAAATCAGCTCTGAAGTTTTAGTTTCTTCTGATCCCTATGCCTTAATTGGCGTTGTGGATAAAATATATTTTCCTGACGATGAGGTTATCTGCTATTTAAGTGCAGCCAACAAACATCTTCTGCGTTTTTTTGATTTAAATCTTGCTCCGTCAAAACGCTATCTTTCCAAAAAACAAGAAATGTCTTTCAAGTCCACAGAGAAAGGAAATTTTGAACATTTCATGCTCAAAGAAATTCATGAGCAGCCAGAATTGATGCGAGGCCTGGTGCAATTCTATTTCCACGGCGAGGGTAAGGAAATTCTGCAGGGGATAACAAAGCTGAAGCCGGAGCGAATCATTATATCCGCTTGCGGAACAGCTTACTATGCTGGTCTTGTGATAAGAAATTTTCTCGAAAGCCTCAATGGCATCAGCTGTGTCCATGATTTGGCAAGTGAGTTTAGGTATCGCAGACCTCTTGTAAGTGCCAAAGATTTAGCTGTCTTCATAAGTCAGTCAGGTGAGACGGCGGATACTTTAGCGGCCCAAACTTTATGCAAAGAATTGAAGGTCGACACTCTGAGTGTGGTGAACGTCGAAGGCTCGAGCCTGTACAGGCAATGCAATCACAATCTGCTCATTCGCGCCGGTATTGAGGTGGGAGTGGCCAGCACGAAGGCTTTTACTCAGCAGGTATTAACAGGTCGAATCTTATCGCATATTTTAGCGGGCCATCTCAGTGATCAAGAAAAAACACATGCCTTGATTTATAAAATCAATGCCCTTGCTGAACGAATTGATGAATTGTTGTTAAATTCATCAGCGATTCAGGAAGTGGCCCAAAAACTTTACGATAAGAAAGGTTTTTTCTTTACGGGTCGTGGGCCTTATTTTCCGATAGCTCTTGAAGGAGCTTTGAAATTAAAAGAAATAGCTTATGTACACGCAGAGGGTTATGCCGCTGGCGAATTGAAGCATGGCCCGATTGCTTTAATTGATCATGAAATGGTAAACCTGGCCGTCATGGGTGAAGACCTCTATGAAAAAAGCATTTCCAATGTGCAAGAAATAAAGGCAAGGAAAGGGATCATCGTAGTGGTGGGGCCTGAATCCTGCCAGAAGGAACTTAAGAAAATAAGCGATCATTCCCTTTTATTGAATTTGCAAGGTCTGGACGAACTATCACCACTCTTGCTGAATGTCGTGAATCAGCTTTTTGCTTATCACATTGCAAAATGTAAGGGTACCGATATTGATAAGCCGAGAAATTTGGCCAAATCTGTCACCGTTGAATAGGTGTTACATGGTCGAGCGTTGCGATCTCAATAGTGAGCAAAAAAATGCGGTCGAGTATTTTGATGGTCCCATGATGGTGCTTGCCGGGGCAGGCTCAGGCAAAACCAGAATGCTGGTCGCCAAGATGGCCCATCTACTAGATGTGCAAAACGTTGGGCCGTACAAAATACTTGCGCTTACCTTTTCCAATAAAGCAGCCCATGAAATGAGAGAGCGGGTGTCGCGCCAATGCGGAATCAATGGCCATGCCCTTGCTATTACGACGTTCCACTCATTCTGCGCAAGATTGCTCCGATCTGAGTTCGAATACTTTGGACTATCGAAAAATTTTTCCATTTACGATGAAGATGAGTCTAAGGCGATAGCCAAAAGTATCTTGGGAAAATATGGCATTTCTCCAAAAGAAATTTCACCATACGACATCCTAAGTTATATTGATGATTTGAAAAATAAGGGAGTTTACACCGGTCGGCAAAATTTAGAAGCACTTGGCATCGATGTGGATGATCCATTTCTAAAATATTTTTATGAATATGAGCATGAACTTCATCGTTCAAACGCGCTGGACTTCGGCGGTTTAATCACCTCAGTATTGTGTTTGCTAGAGCGACATCCCCATATTTTGAAGCGCTTGCAAAGTCGCTATGAATTTATTTTGGTTGATGAATATCAAGATACAAACAAAGCTCAATTTGAACTTCTGAAATTATTGGCCAGCGAGCACGAAAAAATCTGCGTGGTTGGCGATGAGGACCAGTCGATTTATTCATGGCGGGGTGCTGATATTAATAACATTCTCGACTTTGAGAAGCATTTTACAAACGTAAAGGTAGTGAAGCTAGAGCAAAACTATCGATCCTCCGCCCATATTATTAACGCAGCTTCCGCAGTGATCGCAAATAATGTCTTGAGAAAGGGGAAGCAACTGTGGACCGAGAATAGTGAAGGGGAAAAGATCACAATTTCAGAATTAGAGACAGAAAAAGATGAAGCTAATTTCGTCGTGAAAACCATAGGGAAGTTAAGGAGCGCCAAGCAAGAAAAATATAATGATTTTGCTATCTTTTATCGAAACAATTTTCAATCAAGACCGTTTGAGGACGTTCTTAGACAAAATAACCTGCCCTACCGTATTGTCGGTGGAATAAAATTCTACGATCGTAAAGAGATCAAGGATGTGCTAGGTTATCTGCGTTTAATTGTGAACCCTCAAGACTCCCTCGCCCTCTCCCGTATTATCAATGTGCCAACTCGAGGAATCGGGGCCACGACACTTCGAAAGCTGGAGGATTTAGCAAGCCAATTGAATATCTCTCTTTGGGGTGGAATAGCAAAATTACTGGAGGGAACCGAAGATTTCGGAATTCGACTCACGCCAAAAATAAAATTGTCTTTGAAAAATTTTGCCTCCTTTCTTTCAGAATGCATTTATCTTTGCGAAAAAAATATTGCCCCAAAGATTATCTTTGAAAAAGTAATCCATGAATCTGGCTATCTCGACGAACTGAGAGCGATGCGTGATTATGAGTCGGCGGCGCGGATTGAAAATATTGAAGAGCTGGGGCGTGCGATAGAAGAGTTTCAGGTCGCTAACTCGGGTGCCATGCTGGCTGATTTTATTGAATCGGTGACCTTGGACACGACTCAGACGAAAGATAACGACAACCAATTGGGCGAAATATCACTGATGACCGTTCATGGGGCGAAGGGGCTCGAGTTTCCATTTGTTTTTGTTGTTGGTTCTGAAGAGGGAATCTTTCCTTCCTCGAGAAGTTTGGAAGACGGACAAAATTCGGTCGAAGAGGAAAGAAGATTGTTTTATGTTGCCATGACTCGCGCCATGAAGAATCTCTATATTACTTTTGTCCGTGGGCGTTTTTTATGGGGCCAGCTTAAATTCAATGGTCCCTCAAGATTTCTGTTTGAGATCCCTAAAGAAAACACTATTTGGGTCAATAACAAGACGCGAATTTCCAATGAAGAGTCTGATGCTCGCGGGGCGTTTGATAATTATGATTTTTCTCAAACCGTAGATCATGAACGTTATTTAATCAAAGAGAGTAGTCCCGCTCCGATTCAGGTCGGGAAATTTCCTAAAGGAAGCCGAATCATTCATTCGGTTTATGGAAAGGGAACAGTACTTGATACAGAGGGTTTTGGGGCGGAAGAAAAAGTTGTAATAATATTTCCTGACGGAGCAAAGAAGAGATTCTTGGTGAAGTTTGCCCCGATTATGGCCGATCAAAAATAAAGGTCGATTATCTAATTATATGTCAAAATTGAAAACAGCCAGCATTATCGGAATTACTTTGGGGCTTTTGTTGGCCACTGGATCGTTGATTCTCGTCAAAGATCGCTTCAGACCTACAATTGTTCGTGGCTGGATTCTGCAAGCCGTAAATGAGGCCCTGCCAGGGGCGGAAGTTTCGATGAATGAAATTCAGTTAAATTTTGGCTTGAATATGTATGTTCGGCTTTCCGATGTTTCACTGAAAACAAAAGAAAGAAGTATGGCGCTGTTTGAGGTGCATTCTTGTGTAATAAAGCTACCGCTTTGGGCCATCTTAACAGGACAGGGAGCGGTAGAAGTATTGGTTGAAAAACCGCAAGCTTATTATTTGGGGACTGCTCAGACCAATAATTGGATGATGGCATTGCACCCCCCCACCTTCCCCAAGCCACCAGACCTGGTGGTCGGCACTATTACGTCGCCGAGCGATGGGATGCAAAAATCAGGCGAGAGGTCACAATTTAAATTTATTTCTAAAATTTTAAAGCGATTAATTGTGAATATTAAGATGGGTGATTTGCGCATTGCCTACACTTTACCTGACAACCAGTCAGGAAAAATTCATATTGAAAAGTTCATTGTCAAAGGATTGAATCTTGATAGCAATACCGCTTTTGAGCTTGCAACTTACGTGAACGCAGGGCTTGGGAAGAAGGGCCGGGCGCAGTTTGAACTGTTGGCCATTGGGCAATTTCATCTTTCAGATGTTCTTTTTAATTCCGTCATAAGAGTAAAAGCTATTGCCCATCTCAAAAATTTTCTGATGCCTCAGGACACGCTCCAAATTCCAGAGCTCAAAGCGGAACTCGATCTTGTTGTTGATAAAAATAATGAGGTGCATGGACCGATTCTGCTCAGCTTTGGCGGAAGCGCTATTAGCACAAACTTGAGAGGGACGACTGCCAGCCCTGACTTTGAGTCTCTGACTGTCGATTTGCTGATCGAAGATATTTTTAACGTCCTTATGTTAAAGCATGAGAAATTTGCATTTGGCACAAGCAGAGTTCACATTGATGGGAAGGTGGAATTGCGAGAGAAAAAATATTCGCCAGATCTAAGATTCGGTTTATCGACGCCAGTCATGTATAAAAACGATTCCATGAATGCAAGTATTTCTCTTTCAGGCATCTTGCGCGATGGGAAGTACGATATATCAAGTACGGCAGAAGTCTTTGGTGGAAATGTTAATGCAAATCTGAAAGGTACTTTAGACGTCAATCATCTCCCGGCAAATCTGGATGAGTACCCACCTTTTGCCTTAACTTTGACGTCAAATAAGTTGTTAATTCCCAAAGACGCCGTTCGAAATCTGATTTATTCGGGATCGGATGAAAATCGAAACTCAGATCAGGTGAAAAAAGGAATCTCTAAGTTTCCCCATGGCGAAATTTCTGTAGCTTTGCAACAGGTAATGACAGGTGTTTCACCAATGAGTGTTGAGGCCGCGATCAGTCTTAAGGGCGAGGCGATTGGCGTAAGGCGTGTTGTTCTTAAATACCTAGGAGATGACAAGGGCATGCTGACACTCAGCTCGGATATGCAGCTGGGCACGGAAAATATCTCTGGAAAGCTAAAGGCGAATTTTCAGGGGTTTAATGCGCAGGGATTGTATCCTTTTTTACCTAAGAATCTTGAGTATGCCACTGGTTTATTCAGCGGGAAAATTAATGCTAAGTTTTTTACTGGAAGCCGTTGGAGATATGATATTGCAACTGACCTGACCGCGAAAAACGGTGAAATCCGCGGAATAAACTTTAAGGATAAAATAATTCCACTCTTGGAAAAATGGGAAGAGGTAAAAGGAAAAGTGACTGCTCACTTTCCTCCGCTCGATGAATTAGACCAGCATTTTGACACCTTGGAGTTAAAGGGGAATCTCACCGATTCGGAATATAAAATTAACAAACTGAATTTTTCCGGTGGGCCCAAGCGGATTGCAGTCAAGGGCAACGGAGTGATGTACGAGCAACATGTGTCGAAAGATGGAGAATTTTTTTTAGTCTTATCAGATATTAAATTGAAAAAACAATTTGGAATTTCTGCATTACCGTTGCGTTTTTTTGGTAGAGGGCTTTGGCCTAAGCTGGATTTTGCCTATACTTTGGAAAAACTTGGAGTGAGCATAAAGTGAAGAGGGCATCGATAGATGTGGGTTCCAATACCATTTTATTATTAGTCGGCGAGTACGACAAACGCTGGCTTTCGAACAGCACCTATAGTCATGTGACAGGTTTGGGAAAGGGTATTGATAAAACTAAAAAATTTGCACAGGGGCCTATGGAATTATCATTCGCTGCTTTTGAAGATTATGCAAAGATTATTGAAAAGAATTCAGTAACTCCTGAAAGTGTCGTCGTAACTGCTACCGAAGCTTCACGAGTGGTCACAAATGCAGATGATTTTTTTTCTTCGATCAAAAAAAAGTTTGGTTTAAGCACCACTTTGATTGCTTCAACTGGTGAAGCATATTATACGGCCCGTGGAGTTGTGAGTTCCTTGTCTCAGAGTGCACCCTCTGCCTTCACGATCATTGATATTGGTGGAGCCTCCACGGAACTCATTCACGTGGAAACTGAACCCAGTTTTAAGGTCCGCGATTCAATTAGTTTGCCAATGGGGGCGGTCCGAGGGACAGACTGGATGCGCGAGGGACAGTTTGAAGCAAAGGTGGCGCAGATTTTTCAGTCTTATAACGTTTCCCAATATAGAACTAAGCATCTTATCTGCGTTGCGGGAAGTATGACGGCCATCGGCGCAATGCTAAAGAAACTTTCAGCTTATAGTGATGAGTCTGTTCAGGGCAGTCTCCTTACCTTTAGTGACCTGATTAGTTTGTACGAGCAAACTCATAAACTGAAAATCCCTCAACTGCTCTCACTCTTTCCCTTTCTTGGTAAACGATCCGAAACAATAATGGCGGGTCTCAAAGTCGGGATGACTCTAGGTCAATATTTGGGAGTTGAGACATTTGAAATTTCTACATTCGGGCTGAGGCATGGTACACTCATTGCTGGAAGTATCGAGGAGGAGTATGTCATCAGGCGATTCTAATGCAGATATAACATCGCTGAAGGCCAATACCGTGCTTTTCTCAGAAGGTGAGCCATCTGCGTTTATGTATATTATCAAGAGAGGCAAAGTCCAAATTGTCAAAGAAGACAAGGATACGGTGATTCCAATTTCCATATTGAGGGCCCAAGATTTTGTTGGAGAGTTGAGTCTTTTCGACGACGCTCCAAGAAGTGCTTCGGCAATAGCCATTGAGGACACCGAAGTTATTCTCGTAAAAAAAAATGAAATTAGAAAGATGCTTAATACTTGCCCGGAATGGGTAACGAATATACTCATTACTCTTTGTGATCGCTTGAAAAGTTCTGTCGAAATTTTACAACAACATCATATTGTCGACGATCAAGAACAGGACCCAAAAATCAACTCGGCCGAGCGATTGGCAAAACTCAGTAAGCTGATCAAGGAACACAAGAAGCGCAGGGGAATTGGCTAGGAAATTTTCCCACGGAATGCCTGACTTGAGGCGATCTCAAGTACCTTGGCGCGTGCCCGGGCACCAAGCTCTTTTTCGTTAGTGTAGTAAGTCGTCATGGTTTGATAGGCCTGTTCGGCAAATTCTCTTGGAAGAGATGATAAAAATTTCTTTTGCACATTCGCTGCAAGACCTTTCAGGGCCATCCCGAAAATGGCTGGTTTAATCACTCCTGACAGTCGCTCAAGGCCTTCTTCTGATAGATTTTGTATGTCGAAAAAGGAAATACTCTTCGAATGCAATTCCTCAGCCAGCACAGGATTTTTAATCCGTATTAACTTTAATATTTTTTCTTTCTCCGATGGGTCCATGAGTTGTAGCATCTCGATGATTTGCGCTCTGCCATTAATAAAGACTGATGCATTCTGGTTACTATTTTTCATTTATGGCCTCATCCATTCACTTTCATTTTTTCTTTGGCATATTTTTGCTGAGCAGTATACAGCGTGTGGGAGTGGGATTCATCAAGCTGTTTTAGTTGGTTTTGGTGGCTTGCCTTTATCTCTCCAACCCGGTCTTCATGGGCCTTTCTGATGTTTTCCAGTTCCAAATCTAGTCGGTTTTTTTCTGACGCATAAACTTCTTCATGCCGCTTTCTGGCATCAATTAACTTGCACTCAAGATCGGTTTTAAGTGACTCTGATTTTCTCTCAAAATCATCTTTCAGTTGCGTTAGAACCTCATTTTGCCAATCCATCTGCTTTTTGATGGTTCTATTATTTTCATTTTGCACCTGTTTGATCTCGGCCTTGCCGCGACTCTGCTCGGCTTCTTTAAATTGCTGGAGTTGTACAGAAGAAATATCCGACATCTTTTGTCCTCTTAATGCTCTTTGCTTTTGCTCAGAGACCTTTCTCCGTCTATTATGTTACGAAGGTGTAAGGAGATGGCACAAGCGGGCAAAAAGTGTCGCGCTACGTTTTTGTAAGAGTCACCAGTGCAAATTCTGTCCAACCTATGGAATGAATGGAAGAAATTAGGGCCAACATACATATTGATTCAACGGCATCAAATAATTTTTTTGAGTGGACTTGTATCAACCTTCAAAGCGTAACCTGGCAAGGTCACTTTCAAGATGATTTTCTCGAGTTTTGGCGGGCCCTTTTTGAAAATGCCGAGATACCGATTATTTTTAAGCGGCTTGAGATTCTTATTTCACACACAAAAATAGGACCTCTCTACACTTGGTTTGTATGGCTGCGATCGAAATTTCTAATTTTTTGTTTCGTTTATAAAGATCTGACGTTATTGGAGTTATCTCACTTATCCAAAATTCCCATGGCAACGATTGTTTTTGATCTTCGTCTGTTTTTGATAAGAATTTTTTCTGCCAAAGAGGATCAGATTACCGAATTGTTACATTTTCCACATATCGCTTCGGACAAGGCCCATCTGCGATTTTGTGATTTTTCACAGCTGGGAATTCAGGCCGAGCAGATATGGGCGGTGCTTGCCGATGATCCGATGACTTCATTGGAAATTACACTGTATCCAGAGTGGGAGACAATTTTTAAAAGTATTAAAACAAAAACGAAGAAGGAATTGGATCAAGATGTTCGCAAAAATTTTTCAGAAAGTTTTTTTGTAAAATATTTGATCCATCTTATCATTTTAAGCATTGTGGGTAGTTTACTTATTTTTCTTCTGCAATATCTTAGTAAATATAATGAAATGGTGTTAGCCGAGCAGTTCGAGGTTTATGAGCCACAGTTTACCTGGTTGGACAAGGGACTGGTATACAAGGACAAGAGCAACCTGACGGGGGCGGACAGCTTCAAAAATACTTTTGATGAGATCGAACAAATTACATCACGTGATATTAATGACTATCCAAATCCTGAGGAAGAGCGTTTTGAGACTGAATCCGAGGTCGTGTTGACTTCATGGGATGCTATCCCGAAAGAGATCGAAGAGTCTGATGCCATGGACCTCAAGGCGCGCGAAGGCGGATTCCGTGATATCAGTACTGGTAGTAAGAAAATATTTCGTTTGATGATGAAATCCGTCGTCCCCCTTGAAACTCGCGATGAGATCAGTAAACTAGTGGCGAAATATCAGGTGGAAAAGGGGGATAAGCATGCCATGGGAACTTTTATCCCAGGCGGTGTGTACTTTAATTTGTTCGTGCCGAAAGAATATACCAAAGAATTTCTAGCGCAGGTTTTTGATATAGGTGAATCTGTTTTGTATGAATCAAAAACCTCAATACCTAACCCACCCGGGAAAATCCGTGTTTTGATTTGGATAAAAAATATTTAAGGGTTAGTCTTTGGAAGCTTCTAAAGAGAGCGAGAGGACCTTATCTCCTTGGGAAATTTTATCAAGAATCTCTTCGCCCTGAATCACCTGACCAAAGACAGTATTTTTACCGTCAAGCTGCGAAAGAGTAGAGAGACTTATGTAAAATTGCGAGTCAGCACTATCATTATCATTTTCTGATCTAGCCATTCCCACCGTGCCCTTAATGTGTTGAATGGAATTCACTTCTCCCTTAATTTTTTGCCCGGAACCACCACTGCCGGTATTGGTTGGATCACCGGTTTGTAAAATAAAATTTGGCACAGCGCGATGAAAAGGGAGTCCATCATAAAACCCCTGCTCGACTAAAGTCATAAAACGCTTAACCGTATTGGGGGCTTCTTGTGGATAAAATTTGATTTTTATATTGCCGTGAATAGTTTTTAAGATGGCCACTTGCTTGGTAGCGTTCTCCTGAATCCCCTGCTGGTCTGATGAAAGGCCATTTTTATCCCCAGAATTTTGATGACAGGAAAGGGCGGCCAATAGGCCTAAAATTAAAAAAATTTTCATAACTCTAACTATAAAGGCAATGGGAGGCTGAGAGAATTATTTTTTTTCATTAAATTAACGTTGACAATGGCTTGCCACTTAAATAGATTGGCCCTCACCTTAAAATTTAGGATTTGTGGGGATGTAGCTCAGTTGGGAGAGCGTCTGCCTTGCACGCAGAATGTCGCAGGTTCGATCCCTGTCATCTCCACCAAAAAGTGGCTAAAGAAAGTGTGAAGGCTCTTTTAAAATTTAGAATAAGAAAAAGATTGCTGTCTTAATTGACAGTAATAAAGACGAGAAGAGACCAAGAAAAAGTTTGGTGTAACAGATGCTAAGAGACGTAAAAGTTGTTTTCAGCTGAGTTCTCTTAGTGCCAAACGCTTTGGACGGAAATTGTTTTGCTGAAAGGCAGACGAGGGAAGTCAGAA
>MEPP01000026.1 GCA_001769855.1 Bdellovibrionales bacterium GWA2_49_15
AACGACGGAAAGGCTCTCTAAAATTTCTAAGACAATGATTTTCTTGGGAAGTTTTTGTTTGGGCCCGATACATCGGGTAGTTCGGGCATTGGGTTGTTATTCCTTAATGAGGGATGTATCAGCGCAAAATTATCATGCTGTGATTCTAAAACAATGGTGGGGAAGAATTCCATGCCACCAGTGATGAGGGTCTAAAACATTCTGGTCCAGAGTTAGTGACTTTCTGAAGCACCCCCCGCTGCTTTAAAGGGACTCTTTGATTTATCAAAAAGATGCACTTGTGTAGTTGCTCATCCTCCGTACTCAATGACCCCATCGATATCGATGCCAGACATCCATGCGTTTTCCATTTTGCACTATCAGCTTTCGTATAAATTCCATCCGGTGTATTTCCTTCTTCCAACTGAGTATTTTTATCTATTTCCCCTTTTTGAAAAAATACCGACCATTTGCCTTGTACTCAAGGTCCAGGTACGAAATTAAGTGTGCAAATGTCGATGCATACGAGGAGTCAGTTTCCCAGTTCGTCCTGATTGACGAAACAGAAGTAGCACGAATTTTGGAGAGAATGGAAGGTAAGTCATAGAGCGTTAGTCGATTTTATTTGTCTTTATTGCCCATGAACTATACCGTGCAACTATGAATGATCAAAATCAGAGCAATCGAAGACCCAACGAATTCCCTTTTGAAATCAATGATTTTCTAAATTGGTTTGAGAAAAACACTGGGCCCGTCAAATACGGAATCGGTGTAATTTTTATTCTTATTGGCGCTTACACAAGTTTTTACACTGTCCAACCCAGTGAAGAAGCTGTGGTAACCCGCTTTGGCCGGTATGAAAGAACGACTCCACCGGGGCTGCATTTCTTGGCCCCGTTCGGTATTGAGACAGCGATAAAAGTAAAAACTAAATTGGTTCTTCAGGAAGAATTTGGGTTTCGTACCAAGGACACTAGTCTACAGGTCACGGATTACAGTCAAGAAGATTTTGAAAAGGAATCACTGATGCTTACGGGTGACTTAAACGTGGCAGATGTTGAGTGGATTGTTCAGTATCAGATCG
This sequence comes from Bdellovibrionales bacterium GWA2_49_15, assembly GCA_001769855.1. Taxonomy (GTDB): domain Bacteria; phylum Bdellovibrionota; class Bacteriovoracia; order Bacteriovoracales; family Bacteriovoracaceae; genus GWA2-49-15. The sequence goes on from MEPP01000026.1 coordinate 1,064, forward strand.
CCGATCCCCAGAAATATTTATTTGCGGCACAAGATCCGAGCCGTAATATCCGCGATGTCTCTGAGGCCATCATGCGAAGAGTTGTGGGTGATAGGACGGTGAATGAAGTTTTAACCACCGGAAGGGTGGAGATTGCTACTGAGGCGCAAAAGCTGACTCAAGAAGTGCTTGATAAGTATAATATTGGTATTCGTGTAGTCACCGTGAAGTTGCAAGATGTGAATCCGCCCGACATGGTCAAGCCATCTTTTAATGAAGTAAATGCTGCAAAACAAGAACAAGAAAAGGCCATCAACATGGCCGAAGAGGCCTACAATAAAGTCATTCCCGAAGCCAGTGGTAAGGCGGATGAGACAATTTCACAGGCCGAGGGATATGCTTCTGCGGTTGTGAATCGAGCGAAAGGGGATTCTGAACGGTTCTTAATGACCCTAAAAGAGTATCGTCAGGCCCCTGAAGTGACGCGGATTAGGATTTATATTGAAACCATGCAAGAGCTTTTTGGACGTTTTAAAAATATAACAATTGTAGATGAGAAGATTAAAGGTCTTTTGCCAGTATTTGGTCAGGACTTCGGCAATAGAGCAAAGGACGCACAATGAAAAAACCTATGCAGATTTTTATTGTTGCCGGACTAACATTCCTGATGATTGTAGGTACTTTCTCCGCGACGTATATCCTTCCTGAGGGACGCCAGGCCATTATTACTCAGTTCGGACGTCCGATCGGAAATCCTGTTACTGAAGCGGGCCTTCAGATGAAGATGCCTTTTATCCAGAATATTCAATACGTCGACAAACGCATTCTCTCTTGGGATGGTTTTCCAAATCAAATTCCAACACGTGACAAAAAATACATTCTGGTGGATACAACTGCCCGATGGCGTATTGACGATGCCTTGAAATTTATTCAAACAGTTCAAAATGAAAGAGGTGCTAAAGCAAGATTGGATGCAATTTTGGATGCCATCACGCGTGATACGATCTCAAACCATAATCTCGTTGAAGCTGTTCGAAATACCAATTCGATCTTAGATTACATCGAAGAAAAGCGGGTAGATTCTAAGCGAAAACTCGACAGCGGAGAGATTCTCGTTGCTGAAGAAGAAGAGATAACTGGCGAAATTGAAAAAATTCGCACCGGCCGTGAAAATTTGAGTGGCATGATTGCAAAAAAGGCGGCCACAGAGCTTGAACCCTTCGGTATTTCGATTATTGATGTTCAGCTTCGCAGAATTGCTTATGAGCAAAGTGTTGAGAAAAAAGTTTACGAGCGTATGATTTCTGAGCGCAAAAGAATCGCAGAAAAAATCCGTTCGATTGGTGAAGGTGAAAAGGCCAAAATTCAGGGAAAAACAAGTCGCGATCTTCAAAGGATTGAATCAGAAGCTTACAGACAGGCGCAGCTCATCAGAGGTAAGGCAGAGGCAGAGTCGATGAAGATTTACGCTAAAGCGCTTTCTCAAGATAGGAAGTTCTATGAATTTATTCGAACCATGGATGCTTATAAGGACTCTTTGAAGCCCGAGACCAGGTTCATACTTTCTACGGATTCACCTTTTCTTGAGATGTTAAAAAGAAAACCTTGAGTGTCCGACGACTCCTTCAAAAATCAAATGTGATCTGCGCCGATGTATTTTCTACTGAAAGTCGACGGTTATTCTTTTTCACCAGGACGCCGATATTTGATAGACGAGGCCTTATTTAGAACTGCCATTGTATCTTCAACTGTCAGTAAGACTGTTGTCTGGATTGAACTCAATGCTCCCCCAGCACCAATTGCAATAGCAGTGGCGGCCATAGATATATTGTCCGGGGCTTCCCATAAGGTGTAGCCGTCGTGATCACCAAAGGCATACCAGAAGCCCTGCAAATTTCCACCGACAGACTCAATGTATTGCTTCGCCGCTATTCTGCGGTCCTCGGGATTCCTAATAAGTTTGGCCCATGTTTCTGGAGTATAACTGAACCTGGTTAGGTAGAATGGCATTGTTTGTCCTTTGTTATTCTCCGACGATTTTCTTGCCGGATCATCGGTAAAATTTACGCCCACATAAATCTGTCTTCTAGTCATTTCGCATCAATATATTTTAGGAAATTATGGTGCAATAAAGCTATGGGTGATGAAACTATGAATGAAAAAATGAAGCATCGTTATGAAAGCTGATCTTTACCTGCTTTCACAATGACAAGAATTTATGAGTTTGGCTTCGATTGTTTCCACATCAAATAATTATTCGCTATCATGATGCCTGACGATCACTGTTATGAGGCAGAAAATCTCCCCTAATTCCGCCCCACCAGCAAATATTTCGGCTGCGCCCAAAGTGTGAGATAAATGATCGTTGAAAGAAAGTAGATCGCAGAAGTAAAAAGGATCGAGTGCGTAAAGCCGGCAACTCCAATAATTCGACCACCAACGAAAGTGCCGAGCATCCAGGTCGCGTTCCAGCCCAGCATGCAAAGTGAGTTAACCGTGGCGTGATCTTTGGGGGGAATGCATTCCATTTGAAAGGCACGCGCCAATGGGTGACTCATGTTCATCAGCGCCGAGCGAGCGATCAAGCAGATCACGGCGACTCTGATATCGTACGTCAGAGCAAGAAGCACCATGAAGGGAATAGAAAGAAGCTGGCTTCCAGCGACAGTCCTAAGCAGGCCAAAACGACGGCCGAGGGGCGGACCGGCCAAAACGCCAAGAAGCATCAGCGCATTGGAAGCGGCGAGAGCGGTGCCAATAGTTCCTGTATCAAGATGGAAGCGCTCCTTCAAATAGAGATTCAAAAATGGAATGGTAATTCCTGCGCCAAAGCCAATCAAAATGTCGGGCACAATTATTTTGAGAAAGCGGAGCAGGTCTCGATTGAACAGGTAGGAACGAAGAGGCTGCGTCGATGCGCCTGCGTCTCGGACATCGCCAGTGGCATAGTAGGGGAGGGCCGCGAGCAGGATTGAGATTGCGCCCACAATCATGGCCGCGGAATCTCCTCTGATCAAACGATTCACAAGGAAAACCGGCAACCAGCCCGCCACCAGTGTGCCTATGATTCCGGTGGCGACTTCGATTCCATAATTCAGGCCGAAAGCATCGGAGCGTGCTCTCTCTCCCGCGTGGCGCATGAGGAACGGCGCCGCAATGACTCCATGGACGGCAGAGGCGGCACCCATGACGAATGATGCAAAAAAGAGCAGACGTGCGTCGAGGCCAAGGGCCAAAACGGCGAAACCGATCGCACTGATAACTGTCGTGGCAACGAGGAGCGATCGGGTTGAAATCCGGTCAAATAAGACGGCTGCAGGCAGAGCGACGAGGACCGTTCCAAACGCTGCGGCACTTTGAATGTCGCCAATTAAGGATGTCGACATTCCCGTGTCCGCAAGACGCAAATTCATCAAGACGCCTAAGAAGGACATCCCGAAGCCAAAGAGGGCACTGGCAATGAAAAAAAGTGTTAAAGGTGCTCGGGGCATAAAATCCTCTTTCGCATCTGACAGAGGACTAAGCATAGTCGATGCGTCATCGAAGCGTAAAGTGTAAAATAATGTTGCAATATCCGTTAAAATGCCATAAAATGCTTTTTATGGAAAAAGTTAAGAGCAAAGAATATGAGTCGAGTCTCCGATTTTTTACGTCATCGGAAGTCGCAGACATTTTAAAAATGAACCCACAGGTTATTGCGCGCAAGCTTCTAGCAGGTGAGATCGAAGGTTATAAGATTGGAAAAGACTGGCGTGTGTCAGAGACCCAGCTGTTTGCATTTTTAGAACGGCACTCAAACCAAAAATCTGGTTCCGGTCTTGACTCAAAAATAATCCAGTCATTCTTTGAAAATGGTCGTCTCAAATCCATTCCGACAGTGAGGAATAAACGAGTGGTGGTGCTAAAATATTTAGTGTCGAAACTCGATCCAAATAAAGTGTATTCCGAAAATGACATCAATAAGTTTCTCATGGCGTTTCACCCAGACGTATGTACCCTGCGGCGAGAATTCATTATGAATAAATTGATGGTGAGAAAAAGCGGTAATTACAAGGTGATTGCCTGGAACCGGTAACTTCCAATAAGTCTTCGTGAGATTTTATTGGCTCTTTTCCTCGCACTTATACGCAATACCTTCCAAATTTTCTTGTTTGCATTTATATCCACCAAGTTTAACCAAGAGGGTATCAGCATCTATTTTTCGCGCTCTTCTTTCCATGGCCTCAATTATTATTTCACAATTCCTCGCCACTTTAATTAGACTCTCACCCCTGCCAGCTTTCACAATCGCTATTTTTTGACAATTAATGACATCATTCTCCTCAAATGTTTTTCGAATAGTAACCTGTTTTTTCTCAGCGATTTTCTCATTGGTGGAATCATAATCGGTTGTATTAAGAAAAATAAATGGAATATTCCCAAACGTGATTGCCGTCGTATCAGCTAGCGCCAAGTTGCTTATAAATAAAAAAATTAATAATATTTTCATACGTCCCCCGCATCGTTAATATTGTATAATTTTACAGGATTTTTTCATATGTGCCTAGCTCGCATTCCTTTCGACGCGGGGATCATTCTCATGCCAATAAAAAAGGCCCTTCACCTGATCGCGACTCCAGATCGAGGGAGGAAAAAATTGAATCGAAAATGTCGGTGACCCTATTTCTTTATGGCAAGATGCCCTGTCACCTTGCAGAGAGACTTGTGATTGGGCGAAGTGATGCTGTCTAGAAATTCTTTTTCAAACAGCGCATATTCGGATGCGAGAAATTTCTTTAGACCGCTCATCCGAGACAGCCGGTTTTTCCAGGCCTGCAAAATGTCGGCATTGGCCGGGCCGTTAAAGGACAATTCCTTGTCGACCACGACAAAAGAAGTTACGTGAAAGTTATGTTTCTCTAGAACATTTTTAAGTTTTCTTCCCGCAGTAAAATCGTAGCGCCCAGCATGCAAAGCTTCATCGTAGAAGGCTTCGATCATTAGCTGACTTTTTTGAGATAGTGGTTCATGGCCGAGCAAGTTGTCGATCTCAACTAAGCACACCCAGGCATCGGGTTTTAAAAAAGATTTCCAATGGGTAAAAGGCGTGTCGAAGTCAGGAAAATAGGCAGCCACGAAGCTAGACCAAAGACCATCATATTTTTCTCCCCCGAGATCGAGGGCAGTAAGGTTTTGCTGCAAAAAAATGGCATTTTTAGGGTTGCGATCAAAGGCGGAAGACAGATGTTCGCCATTCATGTCAATGCCTGTGACATTCGCGCCTCGCGCGACGAGTTCGGCACTAAGATCACCAGGGCCGCAACCAAGGTCGAGCAGGTGCTGTCCCGGAGAAATCGGACAGCGCGCCAGCACACTTTCCCAGTCGCGCCACGAAAATTGTTTTTTATATTCCGCAGTCAATGACATGCGCATTATTGTGTCTTGTCAGCATTAATGACGGCAAGTAAGAATTTTCTCTTCAAAGAAAGCATTGCTTATATTTTTCATTAGGTGCGCGCATTTGAATTTTGAGCTTGGACATCTTGGCTTCTCGTCGCAGGTCCTATTTATTCAGATAGTTGCTAAGGATTCTAGGGGCAAAATAAGCTAAATCTCAGGGGGCTTAGGGCAGAAACGACTAGACTTTTAAGCACCCAGTGTCGGATACTTATTTCTTCATATTTTTTAAGCAACAAGTATTAGTCAAGGAGACTTATATGAATTCTATCAACCAGCTCATAAGCGACATTAAGAAGCTGGACTTCAGTATGTTTCAGAAGGATTTTTTGCTGACCTGGGAAAAATCCGACCAGGAAATTTTGGCCACATTATATATGGCGCAGCTTTTGAAAGAATTGCATGGCAAAAATATTTCCTGCAAGGTCTTCGAGTCCGGCCTGGCCGTCAGCCAGTTCCGCGACAATTCCACGCGAACACGTTTTTCCTTCACCTCGGCCGCTAACCTTTTGGGCCTGGCGGTACAGGATCTCGATGAAGGAAAAAGTCAAATTGCCCACGGCGAAACGGTAAGAGAAACCTCCAATATGATTTCCTTTCTTGCTGATGTGATTGGCATCCGCGACGATATGTATCTCGGTGCTGGACATACGTATATGCAAGAGGTGGGGCGCTCGCTTGATGATGGCTTTAAGGAAGGTGTGCTCAATCAGCGTCCGGGCGTTGTGAACCTTCAGTGCGACATTGATCACCCGACACAATCAATGTCCGATCTCCTCCACCTGAAAAACTTTTTTGGTGGTGATTTGAAAAACCTAAAAGGCAAAAAAATTGCCATGACCTGGGCCTATTCTCCCAGCTACGGAAAACCCCTCTCTGTTCCCCAGGGAATTATCGGGCTCATGACTCGCTTTGGAATGAATGTAACGCTGGCCCATCCTGAAGGTTATAGTCTGATCCCAGATACCCTGGAAGTTGCCAAGAAAAACGCTAAGGCCAGTGGTGGAAATTTCACGGTCACTGGCTCTATGGATGAGGCCTTCAAAGATGCCGACATTGTGTATCCAAAAAGCTGGGCCCCTTACCACGTTATGCAACAGCGGACCCAATTGTTGCAAAAGAAAGATAACGACGGCCTCAAAGATCTTGAGAAGCAATGCCTGGCCAATAATGCCAAATTTAAAAACTGGGAATGCACTGAAGAAAAGATGAAATTAACCAAAGGTGGCAAGGCCCTTTATATGCATTGTCTGCCTGCCGACATTTCCGGTGTCTCATGCAAGGAAGGCGAGGTGGCCGCGAGTGTCTTTGAACGTTACCGCGCCGATACCTATCGGGAAGCTGGCTACAAGCCATTTATCATTGCTGCCATGATGCTCTCTATGCGCTTTAAAAATAGTGCGGAAGTTTTAGAAAAAATTATTAAAGAAAATAAAAAAAGATTAAGTTAAAAAATCGATTCCGAGGAGTTTTTATGATGGATCCAAAACAAATTTTGGCCCGTGCCGAAAAATATGCCCCAGAGATTACCCAATTCCTTCGCGATATGATTGCGATTCCTTCCGAATCATGTCAGGAAAAAGGGGTCATCGAATGCATTAAAAATGAAATGCAAAAAGTCGGTTTCGATGAGATCAAGATCGACAAGATGGGAAATATCTTAGGGAGAATCGGCAAGGGCAAAAGAGTTATTGCCATGGATGCTCACATCGATACCGTCGGCGTTGGTGATCCCAAGGCCTGGAAGATCGATCCTTTTAAGGGAAAACTGGAAAACGGCATCGTTTACGGTCGCGGTGCTTCCGATCAGGAGGCCGGTATGGCCGCCATGGTGTACGCCGGAAAAATCATTAAGGATCTGAAGCTTGAAGGGGACTATACACTTTGGGTGACGGGGACGGTTCAAGAGGAAGACTGTGATGGACTTTGCTGGCAGTACATTCTCAAGGAAAAAGTTTTAAATCCTGAAATGGTTATCATCACAGAGCCTACCAATCTGGGAATTTATCGCGGGCATCGTGGACGTATGGAGATAGGAGTTACCACCAAAGGTGTATCCTGCCATGGTTCCGCCCCCGAGAGAGGAGTTAATGCCGTTTACATGATGGCCAAAGTGGTCAATGAAATTGAAAAACTCAATACCCGCCTGGCCGATGATTCTTTTTTGGGCAAAGGAACTGTGACTGTTTCCTATATCGATTGCAAGACGCCTTCCATGTGCGCGGTTCCTGATCGTGCCTTTATTCACCTTGATCGACGCTTAACTCGAGGTGAGACGAAAGAAATTGCCGTGGCGGAAGTGAAAGATGCCATCAAGCGTGCCGGAGTTGAGGCCGAGGTTGAAGTTCTGAAGTATGCCGTTCCAAGCTACACCAACTTCACCTATGAAACGGAAAAATATTTCCCTACCTGGGTACTCGAAGAAGATCATGTCGTTTGCAAGAGTTCGGTTGAAACCTTTGAAAAGTTGTTTGGGCAAAAGGCCAGAGTCGATAAGTGGACCTTCTCAACCAACGGCATCGCCACCATGGGGATGATGGGAATACCCACGATCGGTTTTGGGCCTGCTAATGAGATTCATGCCCATTCTGTTGATGATCAATGTCCGGTTGAACATTTAGTTAAGGCCGCGGCCTTCTACGCCGCATTCCCGACAATTTATTGTCAGAGAGCATAATTTATCGCATGTGAAGGAGGGGCGTGATGAGTCCTGATTTTTCCAAGAACTCGGCGAAAGCAAGTATCTTAATTGCCTTTGGAGGAAACGCTCTGGATGTAAAGAGTGGGCCCAATATTCATCAAAAGGAAGAATTTATTGTGGCCCGCAGGAGTATGGAACAAGTCGTGGATCTGTTACAGGCCGGTTATGAGCACATCGTCGTGACACACGGAAATGGCCCTCAAGTCGGACGCATTTTTTTGCAGCAGGAGTTAACCAAAGATGAATTTAGTCGTCAGGTTACCTTGGATGTCTGCGTTGCCGATAGCCAAGGTAGGATCGGATATATTTTGCAAAACGTTTTCGACAATATCTGCTTTCAACGCAAGATTAATAAAAAAACATCCACCGTTGTTACTCAAGTTATTGTGGACAAAGACGACCCTGCCTTTTTGAAGCCGACAAAGTTCATTGGTACCTTTTACACAAAATCCCAGGCCTTAAGCCTGGAGCAAGAGCGTGGCTGGGTGATGAAGGAAGATGCTGGTCGCGGTTGGCGTCGTGTGGTTCCTTCTCCCTTGCCCAAAGAAATTATTGAAAAAAAACTTTTTAAAACTCTTCTCTCCATGGGATTTATTGCTATTGGAGCGGGCGGCGGGGGCATTCCCGTCTACCGCAAACCCGATGGTGAAATTCGTGGCGTCGAAGCGGTTATTGATAAAGATCGCACCTCGGCGCTCTTGGCCACCGATATTGGCATTGATATTTTCGTGATTTTAACAGAGGCAGACCATGTCTACATCGACTATAAGAAGCCAACTGAAAAGGCACTCGGTTTGATTCGTCTGGCCGAGCTTGAAGGGTATGTTAAAAACGGCTATTTCCCCGACGGAAGTATGGGGCCGAAAGTTGAAGCTGCCATGAGCTTCGTTAGAAATACCGGAAAAAAGGCCATCATCGCCAATCTTTTCAAATTAAAAGATGCCATTGAGGGAAAGACTGGCACGACCATTATTCCCTAACTAAAAATTAAAATTTATCTCGGATCAAAGGTTGTGTTAAACAGCGTGGACCTCCTCTGGCGCGGCAGAGTTCGTCACCTTGAATCAAAATTGCCAGCTTCCGATCCATCTCAACTTCAAAAGTCGGCGTGAGAACTTCTGAGGCATTGACGACAAGATATCCCGCTTTCGAAAGTTCTTTGGCGGTATAGACATTCCTGGCATAGGTCATGATGATTCCTGGAGCGATACAGAAGGCGTTGGCCCCTTGAGTCCATTGCTCGCGTTTTTGATTTATCAGATTTTCCTTACCGCCACAATAGATCGGAGTGAGATTAATTCCAACTTCGGCGAGGCCTTCGAAAATAGTATCAAATTTCTTCTCTTTGGGTTTTTCACCTGTCAAATCAAAGAAACTTATCTCGGCACGACTCGGGCTTTCTTTGGCAAAAAGCGGAGGGTAAATGATGCATTCTGTTTGGGAGATTCGGGTAAAAACTGTATCGAGGTGAATGAAGCTAACCTTGGGTGGCAGTTTCGCCACAAAGAGGTAGGCGACGCCTAATTTTTTTAACTCCCCAGCCAGCATTTTGATGGAGCTTAAGGTTGTTCTGCTGGAAAGGCCGATGAAGATCGTTTGATGATCAACCACTAAGAAATCTCCGCCTTCAAGCGTAATTTTGGCCTTTTCAGTCGAGAGTTCATGCAGATCAATCAGATTCTGGGGCATGCCAAAGAGGGTATGGTTTCTAAAAATAAAGGTGAGAATTTTGGCCTCACGCTGTCGTACTGGCTCGGCCATGGCAGAAGCTAAAATTTTATCGTAGACCGTAATAACCGGATCTCGCGCGAAAATGAAATTGGGTACGGGTTTAAAAAAATACAGTTTTTCATCAGTCATGACATTGGGGGCATGCAGGATGCCATAGATGAGAGCATTGCCCAGTTCAGAAGGAGTCATGCGTTTAAGCTTTTGAAAAACCTCGTCGGAAAAATTTTCCAACTGTTGAAGTTGATCAAGAAAGGCATCGATAATGTGTGGCTTGGCCGTCATTAGGGTTTCGATCAATAGACTTTGAGCATCATAGGTTTCGGCATCAAATTTATGAAATACCTCACACATTTGATCATGCTCTTGCTGAGCACGTTCACCAAAAAGGATATCTTCCATCAAAAGTTCCTTTGTCATTTCTGGAACGATGATGTCGATCTCTTTGCCGGGTCGGTGTACCAGCACTTTTCGAAGTCTTCCGATTTCTGAGTAGACTTGCGGTTTCATTCAAAGAACCTCTTTTTTTAAGGGAAGAAAACGTTTTTCCCCCTTCATAATGGGTCGTCCTACAATAGTGTACTGGAACTTTTTCTCTTCAATTTCTTTTTGCATTTGGATCAAGGCCTGTTCGTCCTCTCCGTCAAAAAGAAGATCATATTGGGGGGCCGCTCTTTCCTTGCCGGAGAGGGCGGCAATGGAGCCTTGATCGGTATAATACGAAACATAGGTCATGGTTTTGCTAAATGAATGCGCCGGCGTATAGGAGCTATATATGGCCATGTCCGCAAGCTGCAAATGAATGTTCAGTGAGGGGGAATCCCATTGAGTTGCACCGAACATTTTATTGATCTTTAAAACTTTCACTCCGAATGCTTTGCACAGCAGGGCAAGTCCGGGAAATCCTTTGTTGCCTAAAACCCGATTGGCGGTACAAAGATTGTGGCCAAACCAGCTTCCATTGGAGGCCATGGGAATCGCGATATACATGCAGATGGGGACGGGGCCTTCATAACCTGCAGGGACCTGATATTCGTTTTTCGCCTCTGTTGATAAATCGGAGGCATTAATTTGAAAACCAAAAATGCCCCCCGGCATTTCTCCACAATCAAAGAAAACCCACTTATCCATTGGCATACCGACTTGTCCGAAGGAAAGTCCGTCTAGCCGATGAAGCAAATCAAAAAAAATAGATTTTTTTGAATCAATACACGAATAAAGATTTTCTTTTTTTATGCTGATCCCAAAGGGAGAAAGATCATAACATTTAAGATTCTCGGGATAGGTCAGCAAAAAAGGTTCACATTCTTTCAAGATCTTCTGATATTTCTTGTCGATTGATGCGAGCAAATTCATTGTCAGATCACTCCTACCAGACTTGCAATCATGACCGCCTTAATCGTGTGTAAGCGATTTTCCGCCTCGTCAAAAACAATCGAGGCCTTGGATTCAAACACTTCTTCGGTCACCTCAACGCCGTCGAGACCAAATTTTTCAAAAATATCTTTTCCGACCTTGGTGTTTTTATCGTGGAAGGCCGGCAGGCAGTGCATGAATTTTACATTATTATTGCCGGATAACTTCATCAGCTGACTATTGACTTGATAAGGCTTGAGTTCGGCAATGCGCTCGCGCCATGCTGAATCTGGTTCACCCATAGAAACCCAAACATCGGTCACGATGAAATCAACACCTTTGACGGCCTCTTTGACATCCTCGGTGAAAAGCAGTTTCGCCCCGGTGTCTTTGGCAATTTTTTGGCATTCTGAAATAAGCTCTTCCGAGGGCCAGTAAGCTTTAGGCGCAGCGATGCGAAGGTCCATGCCCATGAGAGCGGCACCTTCCAGATAGGAGTTACCCATATTGAAACGGGCATCACCGGTATAACAAAAGGAAAGATCTTTCAAAGGCCGTTTAGCATGTTCGATCATGGTCATAAAATCGGCCAGAATTTGAGTCGGATGAAATTCATTGGTGAGACCATTCCAAATGGGAACACCCGCATATTTTGCCAGCTCCTCGACAATGGTTTGGCCAAAACCGCGGTATTGAATTCCATCGTACATCCGACCGATCACTCTCGCCGTGTCTTTGACGGATTCTTTATGACCAATTTGTGATCCCGATGAATCTAAATACGTCACATGGGCGCCTTGATCGAAGGCCGCAACCTCAAAGGCGCAACGAGTTCGAGTCGAGGTTTTCTCAAAAATAAGGGCAATATTTTTATTTTTCAGATATTGGGATTCGGCACCGGATTTTTTGTCTTTTTTTAACTTAATCGAAAGATCAATTAAGTATTGCAGCTCGGCGGGAGTATAGTCGGTAAGACGTAATAAATGGCGATTCTTTAGATTCATTTTCATGTTCTCTCCTGATCATTTCTTAAGCACGGCCAATGAATTTGAGGCGTTGTGACTCTAGCAAATGAACTACAAGTAAGCTAGGTTACTCAAGGTAATGCACCTCTCTGTTGCAAGGTGCCAAGTCTAATAAATATCATCTTTGTTGAATCAAAATCTTTTTATCGGCATCGGCCCATCATATTGCAGGATCTCCTCATGCACATTAAAAATGAAGGCTATAAGTGCCGCGCGAGTCCACATCCCATTTCTTTCTTCTCTCCAATATTTTGCTCGCGGGTCGGGGTCGATTGCCACATCGATCTCATCGCGACGTGGAAACGGATGGAGGATGACGGCCGAAGATTTTACCTTGTTCATGTGCTCCAGGCGCAGCTTAAACTTTGAAATATCAACACGCCCGGATGCGCCGGAGCCAGCATCGTGCTCATCTTGAATGCGTGTCATATAAATCGCATCCGCAAGAGGAAGGACTCGCTCCATCGATTCAGTTTCGATGGTGTAGGCAATCTTATGCTCATCGAGGAACTCAAGAATATCCTTTTCCATTTGAAATGCTTTTGGTGCGGCAAAGATAAGTCGCATATCCTTATAATTCTTCATCAAATAAGATAGCGAGCGAACAGTTCGACCGCGCTTTAAATCTCCCACCATCAAAATGGTTTTCCGATCGAGCCCGCCCTGCAGGTGAAAGGATCGCTGAAGCGTATAGATGTCGAGAATAGCTTGGGTCGGATGTTGATCTGCCCCGGAGCCGCCGTTAATGACAGGAACCGGGCGATTGGAAAAAGTATTAAGCAGCCATGCCGCGCGCTCGGCAGAGTCGCGCTCTTTGTGGCGCATAATAATCAGGTCCGTATAGGAAGAAAAAGTTCGGAGTGAATCATCTGAACTCTCACCTTTCACTTCACTTGAAACCGAAGTATCGCGAATCTCAGAGGTCCTCATACCTAAGAGATGGCAGGCGTTTTCAAATGAAAGAAAGGTTCTCGACGATGGCTGGGCAAAGTAGAGCATCGCACGCTTATGGGGCAGAAGACTCTGCAGGAAAACTGCACCTTCTTTTGTTTTCGAAATGTCGCGAAGCATGTTCGTTATATTGTAAATAGTATCGAGGAAACTGCGATCGAGCTGTTGGGAAATCACCATGTCGAACACTCGGCCGTCGCGCTTAAAGTATTCTACTTTTTCGTGAGCAGATTTATTATGAAAAAGTGCGAACTGTTCATCTTGCGCATTCATATTATTCATATCAGCTCCCAAGGATATTAAGGATTGTTGGCGCTATGGTATCAGCATCGAGACATGAATAAAACTTGGATTTACAACTTTTTAGACAGGGATTTTATGCATTGTTTCTTTGATCTTCACATGAAACTCGGTGTTCATTACCCCCTGGATAAAACCACTCGCATCCAATGTGTGATAAGTTCAACTTGTTTTTCCGATACCGCTTTCAAAATTCCAAGGGCCAAATTATTTTCATCTTTCAAAAGGTCTCCAAATCGTTGACTTGCTGCTGTTCGAGTTAAAACGGCCCCTTGTGAAACGGTGTAACGAATGGCCTCACTCATGATGTATTCACGTAACATCGGGCCAAGCGCTGCTCGTCCATCACCATGTTGGACCTGAACCCTTGAATTGAATGTCAACTCGTCTCATGTCAGGGGTAATATGTTCACCCATGAGTATCGCCTGTCCATCGCCTAAGATTGTAAAATGTCCGAACTGGTGGCCGGCATAAGCTTGGAAGATGGGGGAGACATTTTTCCGGGAGACAGTTTCCCGTAAGTATTTCAGCCATTTGCCCATCGGTGTAATCCGAGAAATCCAGTCCGAGATTTGTGGCAAGCGTGCTGTTTAGGATTATTGTTTTAGGTCTCGGCAGGCAGGGCATGGCCACAAATGCCTAACTAAATGCTATTATTTAGTAATGAAAAAAATTCACCTATCTCTTACCCGTCATGTTAAGTTTCTTCAGCAGTATATCGATCGCATCTGGTATGCTCCGCTTATCGCATTCCTGGCAGCGCTGGATAATATTATTCTGGTCATTCCCAATGATGGAATTTTGATCTCCAGTGCCATGATGGTGCCTCGGCGCTGGTTTTCATTTGTCCTATGGGTTGCGATGGGTTCAGTTTTGGGTGCCATTGCCTTGGCCCTCATGGTTAAATTTAACGGCCTTCCATGGGTGTTAGAAATGTCCCCGGATATTGAGCAAACTAAATCATGGATCTGGACCGAGCATTTTTTTAAGCAGTATGGATTGCTACTGGTGTTCGTGGTTGCCTCTGCGCCTGTTGCCCAGCAACCCACCGTGGTGCTTGCCAGTTTGGCGGGAACGCCCGTGCATGAATTGGCGATAGTTATCTTCCTCGGACGGTTCGTGAAATTTTTCATCATGGCCTACCTCGGGGCCCATGCTCCTAGATTGCTCGGAAGAATGTGGCGGGAGAAGGCAAAAGAACAAGGCGCAGTCGTGTGATGAAAGTCTGGTAATTGAGTGATTAACGATCTTGTGCACATCCGGTTGGCACAGTATTAATAAATAGTACATGCTCATAAAAACCCATCGAAGTATGGTCGCCATGATCCCTTTCATTATTCAGCTCCTCTATGGCCTTTCATTCTTTTCGATGGGTATCGTCGTCCTGCTTCAGTCGGGACTTCCCGCAGGTCTGATTCCGCGCTCGGCCCTGTTGTTGCTTGGCCTCTTCGGCATTGCTCATGGCACGCACGAATTCTGCGGTCTTCTTCTCCTGGTCTTGTCCCGTCCCCAGACTTTTGTTGAACTACGAAATTCTGTTGAGTTCTTGGACCTAGTGCTGCTTATCACCTCCTACGTCTTGCTTGCGATGTTCGCGGTCGATCTGCTTATTAAGGCGCAGTTTTACGCTCGGAGATGGAGAATTATTCCGCCTATTCTTTTAGTTTTGTGGTCGCTTTCCTCTGTCTTCTATTGGCAATCTTTTCCGAGTACGAGCTTCGCGGTATTGCTGGCCGATACAAAAACGTTCGCCCGCTACTTCGTAGGTTTTCCCGGTACGCTTCTTAGCGCGTATGCGTTCTACTCGATTGCGAGGGTACAGCGCCATTCACTCAACCATAGAGGTTTCATTTATTTAATGGGTACCGCTTCCGCCTTTGCTACTTACGCGTTATTCGGCGGCCTAATCGCTAACCATCCTGCGCGTTTTTTTCCAGCATCGGCCCTGAGCATTGAAACCTTTGAAGCATCTTTTGGTTTTTCGGTCAAACTCGTGCGTACCTTCTGCGCAGTCACGATTAGCGGATTTGTTTCTCTCGAACTAGTCATCGAGATGGGCAAGCTACGAACTGAGTGGAGCCGATTGCGCGAAGAATTTATCGCCGTAATCGCCCATGATCTACGTTCGCCTCTTGCCTCCATTGTCACGGGCGCACAGCTTTTAGAACGCCTCGAAGGCGACGGCAGCACCGGGCATAAGCAGAAAATGGAGCAGATCATAAAAGTTATTCTCACGGGGTGTAATAGTCTAAATCGCATGATCTCGGACCTGCTCGATTCTTCACTCGTTGAGACCCACCGTGTCGTACTTAAAACTGAAACAATTGACGTGATCGCATACCTGCAGAATGTGCTGGCGAAATTGCCATACCTATCTTCGAGTAATCCGATAAAGGTCCGGTTGCCCGATGGAAAAATTTATGTAGATGCCGATCCGCAGCGGTTAGAACAGATATTGGCAAATCTTTTGTCCAATGCCCGGAAGTACGCCACCCCCGGTACAGAAATTTCCGTCGAAGCCGAACTCAAATTCTCGGAAGTCATTGTGTCGATAACTAACTTGGGCGGAGGCATTCGGCCCGAAGAACAGGCGATGATTTTTTCTCGTTTCCAACGCTCGAAATCTGCTCGAAAGAGCAACGTGGCAGGGATAGGTTTAGGCCTACACATTGTCAAGGGGCTGGTGGAGGCCCACGGTGGCCGGGTTTGGGTAGAGTCCGTGCCTGAGCAAAACGCAACCTTTCGCTTCACGCTTCCTCTCAAACAGCAATCCGCTTGAACCGTTTTCAGGCTAAGATATTTTGTGATAAGTTGGCGGCACGAAAGAGGTGATCTATGGATATCAAGCAAGCGCTGTGGAATCGATTCGAAAAATATGTGCAAATTAATACTCAGGCAAATAGCGCCAGCACCAGTCTTCCTTCAAGTGAAGGGCAGGTTCTCCTCGCACAAATTTTGCAAAAAGAAGTTCAGGAGCTAGGCATCCCAAATTCAATTTTGGATCAAGGTTATCTCTATTTTGAAATTCCCAGCACCACTAAAAATAATGTCCCTGCTCTTGGATTTTTGGCCCACTTAGATACGTCCGAAGATGCGTCGGGTGAAAAGGTAAAACCAAAACGCCATAATCATTATGCCGGCGGTGACATTGTAATTTCCAAAGAGGTGATCTTATCCCCTGTCCATTTTCCCGAGTTAATTGACTACCAAGGGCAGGATCTCGTAACGGCCAATGGTGATACTTTGTTAGGTGCTGATAATAAGGCCGGAATCGCCATCATTATGACCTTGGTCGAGCTACTCCAAAAAAATAATTGGGAACATGGTCCGATCAAAATTGCTTTCACCCCTGATGAAGAAATAGGTCGTGGCATGGATCATTTCGATGTCAAAAAATTTGGCGCCGAAGTCGCTTACACCATTGATGGTGATTTAGTAGGTTTTATTGAAAATGAAACCTTCAATGCTGATGAGGTGGTGATTGAGATTGAAGGGAAAAGCGTTCACCCCGGGTCTGCAAAAAATAAAATGGTCAATGCGGGAAGGGTCGCCGCCGATATTATTTCTTCTTGGCCTGAAACGATGATGCCCGAATCAACCGAAGGGCATGAAGGGTTTATCGGTTTCATGAACATCAACGGCGGAATCGAGAAGGCCTCGATTAGAGGAATTGTGCGCGATCATGACCTTTTAAAGTTAAAAACGATGGAAGAATTAATGAACTCCATTATTGAAGAGAAAAAAAAGAAGTATCCGCTGGCAAAAATTAACCTTATTTTTAAAGAACAATATCGAAATATGAAAGAGGTGATCGATCAACATCCAGAGACCATGAAAAAACTCATCCAGGCGATGGAATCAATCGGCATCACTCCCAAAATCAAACCGGTACGCGGAGGAACTGACGGTTCGAGGCTTTCATTTATGGGAGTGCCGACCCCGAACATTTTTGTAGGTGGCAGCAACTTTCATGGCCGCTATGAGTGGGTCTCTTTAGATGGAATGCAGAAATCTTTTGAAACGTTGGTGGTTTTAACGAAAGAATGGGCAAAAATGCCAAAATAGTTCCCGCAAGTATCTTTCTAACGCCAGATATTTCAGAGGACGCCATGCTCAAATGTCTCATTTTCAAGTTGCATTTCAAAGGAGTCACCTCTGCGAATTTCGCCCACTCCTTCGGGTGTTCCGGTATAAATAAGATCGCCTTTTTTCAACGTGGAAAAGGAATTGAGATAATTGCAAAGGGTGAGAAAAGGGAAGATCATGTGTTGTGTGTCACCTCTTTGCCTTTCCTGTCCGTTAATTTTTAAGCGAAAGGTCAGATTTTTTTGTTCGGAATAGCTGACAAAGTCATAGGTTTTACCCAAGATTGCCGATCCGACAAAAGATTTGCTCAGAGTCCATGGCAGTCCTTTTGCCTTTAATTCATTTTGAACCTGCCTTCGCGTTAGATCGATTCCCAATGAAATTCCCTGAATGTGCTTGAAAGTGACTTCCTCACCGAGAATCAAGTCCTGTCCGATGCTTAGAACAAGTTCGGCCTCAAAATGAAAAACTTCTTCGGCAAAGGCCAAAGGAGACTGGGCGAAGCCGCGGAGACTGTTTTCAGTTTTTAAAAATATTAATGGGGATGTGGGGACCTCATTACCCAGCTCATGGGCATGTTTGACATAATTTCTTCCGATACAATAGATGGCCATGGTATTTCCTTCAAAGTGAAAGAAGAGAATCGCTGGTCAAATAATATAATGGATCAGGACCTTTTGTCTTAAAGATTGAAGTGAAATAACTATTCTTTTGGACTAAGTGCGTCCCAGAAGTATTATGGAACTTCTGGGAGTGAGACTGAACCTATCTAAAGCGCCGACCAAGAACATAACCGACGATGCCGGATAATGCGCTGGCGACACCAACAAAAACCCATGGACTTTTATGGGCCGTATGATCAACCATTTGAGCAGTTTCCCTGCTGGTGCGTAACACCTGATCTTTTGCGTGATCAAGTGATTCAAGAGTCGCTTTCTGAATGCCGTCGACGGCATGATTTAATCTTTGAAGTGGTTCCATTGTTATTCTCCTCTATTATTTGTTGGCACGTAACTTTTGAAAAATGTTACAAAACAAGATTGCGAGCGAGAATGACTGGTATCACAGTCATGAGTGATGCTTAATTGACAGTTAGTTTTGATTCAAAAATGGAGCGGTATTGGTAAGATTTAAGGTGTATTGAGTCTGATTCTGCTCGGTAGGAAAAACTACAGACCGAAAATAGTATCGTTGATATCCAATCGGACACTCGCCCGGATGATAATAATAACTGTCTCCCCGCACACACACTGGAAACCCGTCCTCTTCCGTTCCAAACCATTGGTGAGCGTTATTTTCGGCCTTAGCGCCATAATGAAAAATCGTGGCCGTGCGAGAGAAGGAAAACTCCTGGCATGAATCCTTTTGCAGCCTGTACCATTTTCTAACATTGTTATCTTGATAGTTGGTGAAGGTGGCCACGGAGATGTTTTCAAATTGCTTTGTCTTGTTGCAAATCAGGTAGGAGCGCTTGTCGGAAAACGGAGCAGAAGTAGGAGTTGCGGTAGGAATGGGGGTTGGAGCTGGGGTCGGTTCTGGAGTTGGCTCCGGAGTTGGAGCTGGGGTAGGTGCTGGAGTCGGAACCGGGATAGGCCTTCGAGAATTAAACTGCGGCTCTGACACAAGTCCCTCCCACTGACGGGGATCTTCGAAATTGCATCCTCCCTCAAATCCTTTCGATGAGTAGTTAAATTTGGCACGGCCAAAGTCATAGAAAAAAAAGGCATTATTTTTTATGATGAAAAGTGTTTCAAAATTAATTTCTTCCGAGCGTTTTGGGGCGCAGTATTGGACGGTATAAAAGCTGTTTGCCATCTTTGTGATTTTCTTGGCCACATCTTGAAAATCATTTCTCACACTTTTCCAATCTCTGGCATGAACGAAATACTTGCCAGCAAGTCGTATTAAAAATTGCTTATCGATCTCTTTGCCAAGACCAACAGCGTGAATATATGAATTTTGTGGTGCTCTAAATTCATTAATGCGCCCCAAAGCATCGGCCGAGCTCATGCGACCGGCCCGATCAATTCCGTCAGTGAAAACAACGATATTGCGAGCAACGATGGTGTTGCCATCATTAACGTCACTCATTCCAGCGATGGCGCTGACGGCGGCGCTCAAGGCACCATTTAAGTTCGTCGACTCGTCCTGACAATGGTCGCGGCCGGGACAGCTCAGTGATTCAATAACTTCTGCGGCCTGGTTTGAGTTGCTAGAGGTGGCATTAAAAAGCGGGTGGAGTTCGGCCCGTCCGTCAAAGGTATAGATCGCCAGCTTAAAATGAGATGAAACCTTTGATTCCAAAAATATTGATTCCACAAAGGCAATTGCTGATTTTTTGAGATGTTCTAATTTTGTTTTGTCCTTATATACCGAGCCACTCAAATCCAAGAGCAGCAAGGCCGCGAGTTCAAACTTTTTGGGTGTTGCCAGAGTGGAATTTTTGCTTTCTAAATCCACCAATCTTTGGATTGAATGAAATTCTCTTCTGGATAAATGGGCTTGAACTTGAGTCAGCAACTTCCTGTCGGCGATTCGACTTCCTGTGTACTTACTCATTTTTAAATCGTCGACAGGCTCATTGTGATTACATGAATCGAGCACTTGCACGGTCAGCGCGAGGTTGGCCGGTTGCCCTTTTTGGACATCAATAACTCTTACGTTTAAACACTCTTCCTTCTTAATTACACAAGAAGAAAGCATTAGCATCGAACACAGAACACCAATCATTTTAAGAAGCATAAAATAACCATCCTGAAGTCAATAATCTTGGAATCAAAGCATCGGCTCAAAGTACGGTCAATAATCATAGGCATGAGTTTGGGCGCCGTTTGTCATCAATAGAAGCGAATCGCCAGGTCAGGCCATTGTCAATTATAATGCTATGCAATCTTTGGACTTGACCGAGTGCAAATATGGCATATATTAGGGGCTTATGAGACTTTTTATGTCGTTTTTTATATTATTCACGGTGGTGTTTATTTCTGTCCAGTCTGATGATGACTGCCTCCTGTTAGATAAAACAAATTCAATCTCACAGATAATCCACGAGCATCAACAAGAATGTACTAAAGAAAATTCCTTTTCAAGTTGTCCTGCACTTTGCATAATCCATTCTGTCGCAAATATTCAGCTTACATCGAATTCAAGAAATATTTTTGAAAATTATATTTTGTCATGTACTTCATTTTCTTTTTTGAGTCCCATTAAGCTTAGGGATAATTCTTTGCAAGAAATCAAACCGCCTAGTTGCAAGCTCGTGTAGTTTCTTTTTTTTAATATCTCATTCTCAGAGGTAATGGGGTTTCTATGATGTATATAAATTTTGGTATAGCTTTACTCTCGATGATCGTCAGTTTGATTTTTAGTGAGGTTTTTAAGCTTCCCCCTTGCTCACTTTGCTGGTACCAGCGGATATTTATGTATTCGCTGGTTTTTGTCATCCCAACGGGAATTCTTATTCGGGATTCTAAGCTTAGCTATTATACGACGGTGCTAAGTTTCGCTGGAGGAATAATTGCCTTTTATCATAACCTCATCTATTTCGATTTTATCAGAGAGGGTTTGAAAGTATGCACGGCAGATCTTTCGTGCAAGTCCAAGCAACTTTCACTTTTTGGCTTTTTGAGCATTCCAACTATGTCTTTAGTTGCGTTTGTGATAATTTTACTTTTAAGCATTAGGAGTTTGAAAAATGAAACTAAATAAAGAAGCGAAGATTCTTTCAATTGTTGCCTCTGTAGTTGTGATTCTTTCCACCGTAATTTATTTTATGGTCAGTGGTGTGCAAGATTCAAAGCAGTCCTTTACTCCGAACTCCACCGTCGGACTTACCAATTTTTCTGTCGGGCCGCAAGATGCCAAGGTAACAGTGGTAGAATTTTTTGATCCGGAATGTGAGTCTTGTGCGGAGGTCAGCCCCTACATAAAAAATGAAATTAAGTTTTACAAGGACAAGGTTCGCTGGGTTTTTCGTTATATGGCCTATCATCCAACTTCAAGTTATGCCATCCGAATCCTGGAGGCCGCCAGAGAGCAAAATTTGTACTTGGAAGCCATGGCATTACTTTTTGAGCGACAGCACGAATGGGGGGCCAAGCATGATGGCAGTGAGCAAGGTATGCCCAAAGAAAAAGAGTTATTAAATGTAATTTCAAGCTTGCCCGGGATTGATATTAATAGGCTTCAAGAAGACATGAAAAATCCTGCCATTGATGAGCTAATTGAGAATGACAAAAAAGAAGGAACTCTCGCTGGTGTGACCGGTACACCGACCCTATTCGTCAATGGTAAAATCATCGATCCTTTAAGTCTGGATACAATGATCGAGAAAATTGAGGCCGGCCTAAAGCAATGAGTTTTCTTGAGTTGAAGATTTCATCTGCTTTGGTCGTGCTCGCTGTTGCTATAGGGCAGAGTATTCCTTGTGATGTTTATCATAACCTCGGACAATCTTGCTTGCTTTAAGAGATAGGTTGATGTGCTAGCCTTTTTTATCAAAAGCAATGTGACAATTTTTCTTCAGGCGACGAAAAATGGTAGACTCATACTTGTCAAACTTACAAAATAGTCCTGCACAGAATAATAACATCCTACCTGCGGAACTTGCGACACAGTATACCTTTGTGAATGCGGTAGTTGAAAATATTCCTGACATGATTTTCGTTAAAGATGCTAAGGAGCTGCGTTTCATAAGGTTTAATAAGGCCGGTGAAGAGTTGCTCGGATACGGCCGAGATGAACTCATCGGAAAAAATGACTACGATTTGTTTTCAAAGGAGGAGGCCGATTTTTTTACCAGCAAAGATCGGGCCGTTTTGGCCAGTGGCAAGCTCTTGGATATTCCCGAAGAGCCAATCCAAACTCACCAAAAAGGTTTGCGCATTCTCCACACAAAGAAAATTCCTATCTACAACGACGAGGGCCGTCCCGAGTTTCTTCTTGGAATTTCAGAGGATATCACTGAAAAGAAACGCACAGAAGAACAAAGGCAGCAACTTCTACGTGAGGAAGTCGCGCGAAGCGAAGCCGAAAAAGCACTTCAGCTACGAGATGAATTTTTTGCTGTTATCTCCCATGAATTGAGAACCCCTTTAAACTCGCTTTCTTTGGTTATTCAACTCTTAGAGCGAAAATTAAAGGATAAGATATTTGTCAGCGCTAATGTCAAAGAATCTGATTCTTTTGGAGAGGTGCTAGGAAAGGCACAAGCGCAAGTCAGTAAAATTTCCAGTTTATTGGAAGACTTCTTAGATGTGTCGCGGATCAGAAAAGGAAAATTGTCCATTCAAAAAATGAGCGTGAACTTATTCGAGATTATTAAAAAGTGTGTAAGCCAATTTGAAGGAATGACTGGCCAAGCTAGTGTCCCTATTGAGATTAGAATCGATGATGGGATCGTGGGGCAATGGGACCCAGCTCGTATCGAACAGATAATTTCTAATTTATTGAGTAATGCCATAAAATATGGAGACGGCAAGCCAATTGAAATTTTCGGCAAGGTCGAAGGAAATACGGCACTCATCACCGTGAAAGACTATGGGATTGGTATCTCAAAGGATAATCAAGAAAAGATCTTTCAATGTTTTGAGCGCGCTGTTCATCTTTCCGAATTTGAAGGTTTCGGACTTGGCCTTTATATCAGCCAACAGTTAGTGAATGCCCAGGGTGGTACTATCAGGGTTGACAGTGAGTTAGGGCAAGGAACGTCATTTATTGTGGAACTTCCTTTAAGAAGTGAAACCGGCATGCCCTAGCTTGCTTCATGACTGTCCAGTATATTTACATATGCATGATTACGACACTCGTTACTCTAACTCTTCTTTGTAACTAGTTAAAAGGTGAAATTTTGTTTGGCCTTCCTTTTGCATCGAAATTCTCAAAATGTTTGTTTTAACAATCAGGAGTAGATCAATGAAAAAGATCATCTTTGTTCTCGTTGCCATAGCTTTTTCGACGACCACTTATGCACAAGCTGAACTGAATTTTTCCTCAACTTTTAAAATATTTAAATCGCAGTTGCCTCAATTTTTCCCCGGAGCAGGTCCGAGCGAACAATTAAATTGTTATTTGGATATTTACCCCTCCCTGGTTAATGGAGTATCGGTTAACAATGATGCCCGGGAAGAGTTTGCGGCCGGTCAGTCAATGGTTGAACAACTATTGGCCCAGGGAATACCTGAAGGCGCGGTTCGCCTCCAAGGTGCACTACCATTAAATGACAAAAATATTAAAGATCTGGTTCAGTGTCCGTTTGGCGACAATAATAATGACAAAACCTGCCCTTTGGAAGAAGAGCCAATGGCGGTTTTTGTCAATGGCGTACCCTTTATGGCGACTCATACAGACCAAACGCAACGGCAAGTTTGTATTCCAGAATATGAGTGCGCGCAGAACTTTTTAGGAACAGCTTTTACGACTGCAGATGGAACTCTTGGCTGTGAAGCGGCAAGCTGTAGCAATGGTAATGTTATCCTGCGAGGAGATGGAACTTCCTACTCCTGCATCACACCGCAAACATGCGAAAGTTATGGATTCGTCACTTTCACTGCCCCATGGGGAGTGCAAGTTTGTGGAATGCCTCAATAATTTTACGAAATAAACAATTAATGGGAGATTCCACCATCAGGACCAGGAAAAGGGGGCGGGAGATTGCCGGGAGGAGCGCTGGCATCCCGTGGACCGGCATTCAAACGGATTGTTCCTGCATCTCTCTCGGCGCGGGTTAAAATACCAGGCCTGAAAAATGTGCAGCTATCACTTTGCGAATCTCCATAAACTATTTCCCCATTGATCTGATAAGAGTTAAATTCGTGACCGTGACCATGGGCATAGCTGACGGGTACGGCCAGGGCCGCGCCCAAATCCCAGGTGACCTTTTGATATTCAGTGCATTCGCCGACGCCATCTTCATACACCCGCACCGTTGCGCCAAATTTCGTCGGCAGGTGATTGGCCTGATAACCGAGGACATGGGAGGCGGCACATTTGACCAGGCAGGCCTTCTGGCAGCCGTTCAAATTTTTTCCCTCCATCGCTCCACGCACCAGCGTAATGATTTCCTGCCTCCTGGCCGAACCGGACCCCTGGGGCATTCCGAGAAAATAAGAACCAACTTGGGCCATGGAAGCGCCAACTTCAGTTCCGTAATAAACTAAATTTCCGGCGGTGCCCGAGAGGGCGTCATTCACGACATCGGTCTTATAGGAGCTGCTGTCCTCATAGGTCAGCGAGCAGGTTTTTGTCGACCAATCCCGCCCTTGGATGCAATTTTCTCTGACTGATGCCACGGGGTCTGTGACCGCAACGGCGGTGTTGGGAGTGAAATATTCTGAGGCCAATGCCAGTCCTGGGTAGGTGGAGATAAGAATCAGAGAATGATAAAAACTCATCAAACTTTATCGGCAAGGGCAGAGCGCATGATTAGTTCTCGGCATGAGCAGTAGTAGAGAATGATTGGTAATAATCCTAAGGCAAAAATACCCGCTCCGATCCCAACGAACTTTGAAATTGTCCAAGTCTTTTGTGTTCTCATCTTTTGATTGTACTAGATTGGTTGTAAACTTCAAAATGCGGTTTAAGGTTTCGAAGGAGATGACAGACCGATGCATCGCAAGTGGATTTTAGAAAAGTTAAATTTTTATAAGACTTGGAACGCGCAGGAAGAGGTAAGCCGTCAGCAGATGGTGAAGTTTATTCAAGGCAATGAAAATTGCTTTTTATCTCAGCACCCGCCTATTTTAGGAGCTGAGGCCGAAAATGAGATCGGTCATATCACAGGCTCCGCTTGGATCGTTAATGCCAGTCGAAAAAAAGTCCTTCTGACCCATCATCGAAAACTAAATAAATGGATTCAACTGGGCGGACATTCCGACGGATGTTCTATTCCTTTGGAGACGGCGATACGGGAAGCACGTGAAGAGTCCGGAATAGTTACGCTTCGACCGATCACCGAGCAAATTTTTGATCTCGACATTCATCATGTCCCTGCCCGAAAGAAATTAGCGGCCCATTTGCACTATGATGTACGCTTTTATTTCGAGGCCCCAGATACTGAAAATTTTATTGTAAGCGAGGAATCCTTTAACTTGAAATGGATTCCGCTTGCAGAGGTCTCTCAATATTGTGGAGATGAATCAGTTTTACGCATGTGTGCGAAATCCCTGTGACTCTAGGCTTAAGCAAGTTTGTTATTATTTTTCCAGAGCATTTGGGCGACTGGTCCCATTGGCTTTTTCATGTGGTGAACCAGATAGATTTTTATTTCACGCTCTCTAATTAAATTGGTTTTGATAGGGATTAAAATTTTCTGAGCAAGTTCAGTCTTAATCATATCATAGGGGAGAGAGCCCCAGCCTAATCCTTGCAGTATCATTTCTTTTTTGAAGGAAATCTCGGAAAGAGTGATATTCTTTCCGCCATCTAAAACACCCATTGAAATTTTTTCCGAATGTCGTGACGAGTCTGATAAGATAACCTGTGTATATTCTCGCAAAGTTGCGTCGGTAATGTTTTTTCCTTTCATCAAATCGCTTCGCATCACAGGAATCATTTTTGTTGTCGTGAGCAAGGCCGATTCAAAGTCCGAATGTTTTTCGAAGATCGGGGTGACTGCAAAATCAACTTCTCCGTCGCTTAAACGTTCCAGGGTTCCATGCAGCACCTCAAAACTCAATTGCAATTTTGTTTGCGGGTGTTGATTGAAAAATTTCTTCAAAAATTTAAGAATCAGAGAAACGGGACTGACCGCATCGATGCTAATTCGAAGCTCTATTTCTACCCCTTTCGCCATTTGCTTGGCCAATAACTCCAATTCTCGATATTCCTTGAGAACGGCCTTGGCCTTCTCATAAAAAAATCTTCCCTCCTCCGTTAAGCTCGGGCGATACTCTTCTCGCGAAAAAAGACGAATCGCGTATTCTTCCTCAAGTTTTTTTATCGCCATGCTGATGGATGGCTGGCTCTTGTGCAGGAATCCCGCTGCGGCCTTAAAGCTTCCTTGCTGGACGATCGCCTCAATTGTTAAGATTTGCTCAAAGGTCATGGCATCCTCTGTGGTATATGTATAGTAATAATCTATCATCATAATCAATTAAATATAATATCTATTTATATTGATTTGCCCTATGCTCGATCGTGAGCAAGAAATTTAAAGGGGAGATTACTATGAACCAGCCATGCAAAGTAAAATTAGAAAGTGGAAAACAGTACTACTGGTGCGCTTGTGGCAAAACTAGCGCTGAACCCTTTTGTGATGGGTCCCACAAAGGATCAGGAATCACGCCAGTTCCCTTCAAGGCGAGCACAGATGGGGATGCCTATCTCTGTGCTTGCAAAAAATCTAAGGACCCTGTCTATTGCGATGGTGGCCATAAAGCTCTTAAGTAAATTTAGGTTGAAGAATTTAAATTTTCTTGGACTTTCAGCGCCTTTGCCCGGACTTCTTGATTGGCTTCAGTGAGTAAGAGTTGATCGATCATGGCCAACGCCGTGGCCTTCGGCAGAGAATCTTGCAGATAGAGGATGGCCGCGAGTCGGTCGTCCTTGGCATTCGAGCTTAAGCCAATCTGAAAGAGCGGCTTGGCCAAATTTTCTGCCAGACCACTTTTTTCCACAAAGTAATAGACAAACTTCTTATCTGTCATGTTGGGCGATTTTAGGAAGGCCTTGTAAAATTCTGCCGCCTTTGACTTATCCATATCCCGATTGGTCGCCAACCCATCCAGCACTGTCGAAGCATGGGAATTATTCATGCCCATGAGGACTCGCTCGACCGACTGTTTCGCTTGGGGAAGCATGGCATACATGGACTTGAAAACGCGGTCCGAGAAATAGTCTTGAGAAAATGAATTATCGGGAATGGATTCCAAGTATTCACGAAGGAGAGGCTCGTCGCTGACACGAAAGGTGTTTGATCGGATCAGAGCAAGAATTTTGGCAGGTCTGGTTTTGGCCTGTAGGGCGATGGCGCGCTTTCCAGCGCTTGGATTGGCAAAACTCGCCTGGGCCTCATATCCGTTAGCGCGGTAAATATCCCCGAGCGCCTGTCTTATGTGTTGGTTGCGAGGGGCAAGAAAGAACGCCTGACGAATAAGCTTGAAAGCAGCTTTGTGGCGATCACAGATATTCTGATTGTAAGGCAACTCGGACATGAGTTTTGTTGCCCGGGCCAGCAAACGCTGGGCCTGCTCGCTGTAATCGTAAAGCGCTGTGGTACTCAGCATGGCGCGCGCCTCCGCTGATGGCCAATGGGCGGCCTTCAAACGATGGGCCACTTCTACCAATTTTAAAGCATTCAGTGAACCTGCACCGTTGAGACCGCCAATGGTTCCGACGGTGGGCACGGCAGTTTTCTTTAGTAAAACTTTCAACTCATCGGTTGTGATATTGGGTAAGAGGGCCAAGACATTGCTCAAGGCACTGGTCACCATGGGAGCAGCGCCGCTGGTTCCACTGAAACGAGTGTATTGACTACCGGCACGCTCATCTCCTTTATCCGCAGTTCCGCGAGATAAGATGGTTAAATCTGAAGGCGCACTAATGGTCACTTCAGGGCCTTCTTGGGAAAACTGACTGGCCAGACCCGAGGGCGCAAGACTTCCCACCACGATACCATTAATCGCTTTTGTAATCGGATCAACCTCCTCGGGATAGTGGTTGCCACTTGATTTCACCACAACCGTTTGCTGGGCCAAGCTTTGATAATGAGGCGGCCAATTTTGACAATTACTGCGAATTTCCAAGTGACATTGCATGGAAAGATTCACGATTCTGGGTCTTGGGGTGGCGGCGTGAAAGGTGTCCATGAGGGCCGCGGAGCTGCCTGAGCCGGAGTTGGCTGCGCCAAAAGTCTCTACCATACTCACCCTTGCTTCACTGGTAGAAGACATAGGCGGCTCACCGATTATTAAATTTCCCACCTGGGTACCATGGCCGGGGTCAGTGGCGATATCAGGGGGGCAGCTGGCGTTCATCTGAGCGCAGGTATGGAAGGGATGATTTTTCATAATGGCATCAACCTCTTCAGTCGTATGGCCCTGCAAGATAAAGTCTGCCGCATCCGGATTACAAGCTCGGACGGCCTGTCGACAGGCGAGGGCATTGCCCACGAAACGATCCCTTCTCAGAGTCGTGAGGGAAAAACCACTATCAATAATACCTACGGGAACCTCGGTGATACCGATGGCGTTATTTTCTCGAGCTTTCAATTTTTGCATGTACTCGCTGGCCAAATCGGCTCCCACCATCTCCTGTGCCCAATAGGCCGTCTGCTTTCCGTTGATGGGATCATTGAGATAGGGGCGCCGCTCACGGAAATTTCTTCTCTCCAAAACATCACAATTAAAAATGGAACTCAAGTTGCCAAAGGAGGAGGTATTGAGAGTGGAGAGACTGGAATCGTTAAGGCATTGCTCAATTTCCGTCAGTTCTGCTCGTGCAGTACTCATGATTGTGTGACCGACGAGTGCCAAAACCAGCAAAAGGACTTTTATTTTTTGCAAATACATTGATTTCTTATCGACCGATGAGGTTCAAAGTTAAATTTGGGGGCCCCTGAGATGTTTTTAAAACGCCTATAATATCATATAGATAAGCAGCCAGCACAGTTCGGCCCAATTAACTTTCTAGTTCTGCAAGACGGACTTGGCTAGTATCAGTGTCGGGGAGCTTGTTATTAAAAGGAGTCGCTATGAAAACAGTTATCGCATGTGGTCTCGCTCTGTCCTCATTAGCTGGGCTGGCAGGAGAAATTTTGTTGCCTCAACTCTTGCCCTCGTCGAATAGAAATCAGATTACAGTGTCCATCCCGCTCAACTTTGAAATGAATGAGGCCCCTTCAACTTCTTTTTCGGCCT
This sequence comes from Bdellovibrionales bacterium GWA2_49_15, assembly GCA_001769855.1. Lineage (GTDB taxonomy): Bacteria > Bdellovibrionota > Bacteriovoracia > Bacteriovoracales > Bacteriovoracaceae > GWA2-49-15. The sequence continues at coordinate 30,482 of MEPP01000026.1, forward strand.
CATTCAAAAAAATAGGTGGTGCTCAATACCTTTTCCTCGAAGATGCCTTTTTAGGGCCTGATAAACGATCCATTATCGCGACAAATTTTTTTACGAACTCTGATCTTAAGCCGGGTAGCTATAAACTTTCAGGTATTTTTTATCAAGGCACAAAGTCAGATGCTTCAGGTGGGTGGATGATTCAGGCCAATTGTCAAAACAGGTTTTGGGACGGCAACAGCTTATCCTGCTATGACAACGGAGTTTTGCTCCCCGAAAAGTACCGTCCCATCCGACTTAAAGTTTCTCAAATGCCAAATCAAAATCAGCAAGTGCATCAGTACCAAAATCTTATCATTGGCGCGCGTGCTGAGAGATTGGATTTTGGAGGACAAAAAGTCGAGCTGACGGTTTCCAGTACGCCGCTGGTGTTTCGGTACTTTGTAAATTATGTTGTCTTTTCCGGCGCTGAAACAGGACAACAAGTGGCGTACTTCCAACCTCAGACCTTGGCCCAAGCTAACCTAGAAAAAAATTCCGTTGCGATCACGCATCATTATGATCAAAGCGTGCCTGCTCTTCGCGGACTGGTTGTTGATAAATTGTATGGGAAAAATGAATTCGGTGAATTTATTAGCCTGACCTGCGACAAGAAAAGCATGAAGTACGAAATCGCAATCACTCAGCATCAGTATCCACGTCATGGAGATCGAAGAGAGGGACGGCTTCTCGAAATTCCATGTGCTTTAGTTGAGTAAAACTTGAATCGTATAAAGTAAGATCACCGGCGTTGGTTCGGTGATCTTACTTTAAGCATGCTACTCGAGCGGGACAAAAGGGAAATTTGATTCGGGATTGTCATTGTCGCTGAACATCTCTCCAGGAAGACGAAGAAGCTCGCCCAGTAAGTCACCTGTACCTTGGATATGGACCTGGCCTGCAAGAACAGTGAAGAATGCATCGGAGGTGCCATTGTCCCACACTTGAGAAATTTCCAATTCCGTATTCGCAAGCATGGAGATGGCAAGACTTCCTTCCCCATTGGTCAGATTCGATTGAAACAGTTGAGCATTAAAAGAAATGGGGAGAGTCGCTTTAGCATGCAACTTCTCTCCGCTGGTTGCCAAGACGATACCAATTGACTCAAAGCTCGCTTCCAGAGCGGGGTCATCGTCTACCGTCAAACGCCAGGGACTCACATTGCCCATTTTGATATTTTCAAAAATTATTTTTTCAGTCAGGTCATCCCAGGTGATTTTGCCGGCAATGCCGTTTGCCTCAAGCCCAATGTGGTTGATCTTTGCCCCTTCATCATTTTGGTTGTTCACAGGAAATTTAGCATCGATGGCCCGGACGTCAAGCTCTGCGGAAATCAAATGCAACACTTTATTTAGGACAAGCTGGACGCTTCCCGAAGACGCAAGATTGATATCGACACTTCCCTCGTAGACATCAAAATGAGCATGCAAAGCACGATCGATCATGATGCTAAACTCAATTTGTGCCGCGCTGACCTGATTAAAACTTATGGTCAAGGCACCACTTAGCTCGGGGATGACCTCCATCGCTTCTCCGCCGTTTCTCTGTTCAATTTTGTCAATTTCCACAATTACAGCGCGAAGGTTCTCTGCGCTGAGCTTGAGATTGAAACTGTTGGAGCTATATTCGACGATAAAGGGGACAAAGTTATCGAACTTGACTACGATAGTGCCGGTCAGTTGATGAGCGGAAGTATGGAAAAAAGTAACTCGGCCCATCGCCTCCTCACATGAGGCAGGATTGTTTTTCGCCAGGATTTCCCGACACACTCTTGGTTCAGGTCGATACGTCATTCCGCCGTTTTCCGGTTTCCCATTGGCCAGCAGTAAGCTGATCACTCGTGGAAAGTCCTGCTTGAATTCCTGCACGCCGCTGTCAGCGTCGTCAGTATTTTGCGCGTCAGGATTGCCAAAGATGCGTGCCAGGGAACTCTGGATTGCCCCTCGGGCGATAATTGAGTCAATCTCGTCGACCCATTCTACGGCGGTATCAGAGATCAGAGATTTGACGTGGGCAGTTTCCTCTGGTCTGATTTCGCTGATTCCCCCTTCATTTGGAGGTGAGTTCGTTACCGGGGTGTCGGGATTACTGACACAACCATACATAAACAGAACCAAGGCAAAGAATAAAGAACTGCAGCTAACTTTTATGGGCTTCTTGCTCATAGGTTGACTCCTTGTCGACCATCCGTTTATTTTTAGAAAAACACCCGGTGTTTGACGAATGTCCCGGGTACCTTTCTTTTTCTCTTCAAAGATCGTGCCACTTAAATTCTGGCCAAGCCTGCGAACTCATTGAGCGGTTTTGTCGATATTTTTTACAGCTGTTGCAGGACTGTATCAATTTTTCTTCGTAAAGATCGATCACTAATGGAATCACGCATTTCCTGAAGCGATTTGCGCACGTGATAGGGGTCGAGCCGGTATTCGAGCTTCAGCATTTCGATTTCCTTCAAAACGTGTTCTCGATCCTTCTGACCAATGATCATGGATGGTTTTGTCCGGTCTTTTGCCACATGAACAATATCGGGCGGTGCAATTTTGCGTTCAGCTGTTTTGACGGGAAGCTTTCTCTTTTTCTTAATAATAGATATCTCTGGTTCAGGTGTCGGTGGCGGTTCTTCCTTGAACAATTGTTCCACTGCAAGCTGGATTGGTTTGATCTCTTCCTTGGGCCTTTGATTAAGAAGTCGCGTCATCTTTTGTTGAAACAAATTTGCCATCGCTGCAATGCGGTTGTAATCGCCAATCTTGCTGTTCATAAACAGAAGAAAGCCTGAGGTGGCGATAATCATACAGAATATACCGTAGATAAAAAGCGAAAAAATGTTTTTCCGTTTTTGCTTTCTTTCGCCAGTTTCGTTTTTATTTTCTTCTTTAACTTGCAGTGAGAGCTTCTCAGCATCCTCAATCGCCAGTTCTTCCTCGCCGACCCTCGGGTTGATGACGGCCCCTTCCTGGGGACAGAGCAGAAACTCCTTATCTCCTATGGAGATAAGATCATTCTCCTGGAACTGTGCAACTTCCTCGACTCGTTTGCCTGAGATTTTGACATTGGTTTCGATATCTGAATTCAGCTCGAGAATTCCGTTCCCGTCGGAATCGACTTTTAAAAAAAGTCCTTGCGAAATTTCCCGATCCTGCCCGGCCATCAGCTCAAAACCTTCGCTGCTATCGTCCAGCCGAACCAAATTGAAAAGCTTGGTTGACTCGTCTGATAAAGGAGTGGTTGTTTCAAGGATAAGTTCATCCATAATCATACCCTACATTTTTTTTAGTTTAAGCTGTGCAATTAAGCCGATCACGCGATTTCGCTTTTTATAATCCGATTCATCGTAAAGCTTGATCAGCTGCTCACCGTTTTTAATCGCCTCTTGTGGAAGTTGTAGCTTAATCTGATTCGCCATTTCATCTTCCAATTTTTGTATCGATGCTTGAAGCTGCTCTTGAATATCTCTCGACAATCCCATAACCTCCATTTTTAGCTCATGGGCAAGCTGCCTTTTTCCTACAAGATCTGCGGCATGCGAAATTTGTGACCGCGCGCTCTGGAGATTGGCCGCGGAAATATGACGATCTTCAAAATAACGGCGGGAAAGCTCGACTTTCCGGTAGATCTCCGCCAGCTCCTCGTCGGAAGCGGTGGGGATGGGCGTCAGCACGACATCTTTAATGAGATAGTAACTGTCTTTTTGAATATGCTGTAAGGTCAGAATATTGATCTTCTTTGAATGTATGAATTCACTGGGAATCATGATTTCCAGCGGACAGAACTTTTCGATGCAGTTGATATCCAAAGAATATTTATAAATGAGATGGGAGTTAATCATGATAATAATTTCCTGATTAATATCCAGGGAACCGGCCATAAACGAAAAGAGATATGGTACATTCGGCGTCTTTCTCCACCATTGGAAATGAATGGCAAACTGATTACCGGAAATCATCGGGGTGTATCCTATCGGTTTGTGCCGGCGGAGCCCTTCAGTAAGGGCCACTGGGACCTGGGACAAATCAGGTGCAGGTGCGTGAAGCTGGTGGCGCAAAGTAAAAATAATTCCTGAAAGAACAAGCGCGATGCTGATTACTAGCAAGATAACAAAACGTCTTTTTTTGCGAACAGAAGATTTCTGCGTGGCAATTATTTTTTTCGAGAGTGAAGCTTCAAAAAATGGTCCATTGATGATGACCCCCATGCGTTCAAAAAGATGAAGATCAACCGCATGGCCATTTTTTTTATAACGAGCAACCAGTCTGCCTTCATGCATTTGAAGGATAAATTCAGGTGCGGTAGATTCGCGCGTGCGAAGGATAATGTCACAGGATGAATGTCCTCCTAAAGTGACGGGAAGTTTTAAGGAGTGAGTGCGGGGATCATCCTTCAAAGAAACTTTGATAAATGTCGTTTTGAATTCGTTCATGGGCATTAAATATCTTTCCTTTTTAGTCAAAGATACTAAACTCCACATCACCTTCGGCCCTGGACCACATTTTTTCAGTTGCTGCCAATCCGTCGTTAGATGGTTCGGTAAGTTTCATCGTTACGAGGACTAAGAGTTCCACCTCTTCATCTTCGAACTTACGGCTTTTGAAAAGCTCTCCCATGAGCGGAATGTCTCCGAGAAAAGGAACCTTGCTGATTTCTTTCTTATTACGCTTTTTCACCAAGCCGCTAAGCAGGATACTCTGCCCATCTTTGATGGTGACAGAGGTCTGAACCTTGTTGACCGCAAGTGAGGGTAGACCTCCTTCAACCTTAGGCTCGGTAATGTCCTTAACCGACGCCATGATTTTAGAGTCAATCTGTCCTAGCCCATCGACTTTGGGTTCAATTTCCAGCTCAATGCCGTGCTGGACTGTGGTGATGACGATTTCTTTTTTGCCATCCACGTATTGGATACTTTCCATGTAAAAGGTGCCGCCCGAGTGGAAGGTCGCCTTCTCACCAGAACGTGAAATCAGCTTTGGCCTCGATAGGACACGGTTTCTGCCGCTGGTTTTCATCAGATCTAAAAACAGCGAGAGATCTGTCACCTGCCAGTTGATGGGGCCGGTTGCACCGCTTTTTAAGGGAATCGTACCGGTGGCGAAAGAGTGGGCGCTGTCTTTGCTGGCCATCGGGTCACCCTTAAGCCCTAGCCGAAGATTGTCAGTCTTGCTCACTTCCACAAACATCATCTCAATCACCACTGCCGGGGCCGCCGATAATTTGGCGTCCATGGCATCTTCGATGCTCGGTTCGATGCTTCGGGCAAGTTTTAAGGCGAGATTTTTCTCAGCTTCGTTCTTCGGGCTGCCTATAAGCTGGATATATGTTGCATAGCTACGGGCTTGTATATTAGGTATATTATTTTTTTTCAGAATGCGATTGATCGTGTCCACAATGACTTCAGGCCTTGAAATCATTCGCTCGGTACCATCCACAATTAAACCCGGATATTTTTGTTTGATTTCCCTAAGCTGGTCAATGGCCTGATCCTTTAACAGTTTTCCAGAGATATAAACCTGATTTTTGGAAATGCTAGTGTTGATCCCGGGAACTGATGCAAGCTCTTTTTCAATATGCATAAGCGTTTTGAGCTTTGAGTCGGACGCGCCGATCGTAAAGTTAAATTTCTGCTTACTGTTATCCTCTAAAATAATTTCCGCGCTGACTGAGCCGTTTTTCTTTCCGGCAAAAACCGCACTGGTTTTGTTCTCACCTTTTCTTACTAAAACTATATTTTCCTTATCTAACCCGATTTCTTTGATGATGGAATCGAATTTGACCTCGTGGGATTGACCGATTTCTAGTCGAATCTGCTCGATGGCATAGGCGTCATGAATATAACCGGAGAGGCAAATTAAAATGAAAATTATTTTATAAATAGTCATAGAGAATCCTTCTTCGCAAAAAAAAGACCCTGCATCTATGCAGGGTCTTTTCGTTAAGAATTCTTTTTTAGATTATTCTTCTGCAGCACCGGAATAATTAAGTGGTTTGTCCAAATCCATACCGTGTCTTGTATTTTGGAAAGTCGTAACGGCTTCCTGTGCACTGGCCGTAGCGGCATCACGAGCAGAGGCAACGCCGGCATCATTGCCGGAGATGGCAGAGGTCACCTGAGTCATCTTGTGCTCAATCGTCTTTCCAAAGTAGCTGGAAATGCCGATTGTGCCGACTGCGATAAGAACCAAAAGAACCAGGTACTCAGCGGTTCCTTGGCCGGCAATTTTTTTGACGTTTTTCATGAGTATCTCCTTGAAGTTGTTTTCAGCGTCATGCTGAACTGTATTTAGATTACCGGAAAATTAGTAATGAAATTTACTGGAATTGACCCAAAGTGAGTCATTTGTAAAAAAAAGAATAAATGCGTAAATAATTGAAGGCCCGAAGGGAAAGGTTTCTGAACGCATCCTTAGAAGGCGGTGCATGTTTTGTAAAAGTCCTATTACTACCGCAAGAAAAAAAACCGCATAGATGGAAGGACCAGCGAGGAGCGAAAGCCAGATAAGAAGCTTAATGTCTCCTCTGCCTAAGCCCTCTACTAAGTTAAACTTGGCACAGACAAAATTGAAAGCAAGCAGACCAAAAGGAAGGATGATGGCAATTGACCTCGACAAAAATGATTCGTGGGGCATTAGAAAAACTGCAATCACGGCCGCCGGAATACCTAGCCAGTGAATCCAGTCGGGAATGATTTCAAGGTCCAGATCGAAAATTATTGTGGCGCTAAACAGGGTAACAAACAGCGCGATCAAAGGCAAAGAGGAAAGAGGAAATTGCAAGGCCCCCAGGGCCACACCACCAAGAGAGTAGATAAAATATCGAAGCGAAATTGCCCGTAGATGATTTGGGAGGGGACAAAAGTTAAAAAACTCAAGACTGTAGTAGCGCAGACTTCTGGGGATCAGAATAAAATGGCCGATTATCAAAAGAGCGATCGAAAAAAAAAGATAAAGAAGAGTCATAAGCACCTCCAAAAAGCGCTATGGACAATTTACTCGCGTGATTCTAAAGCCACTTGACTGTACTTGCAGTGCAATCATGGTCAAATATTTAGTGCAATATTCTTGCATAATGAGTGCGGATACTTTCGCGGGAGGCAAGGATGGAACCCAAAGCTATTTTGACATCAAAGCTCAGTCGTCTAAAAAAAACTCCTCTCTGGAGAATCGAATCACTTCTGATAGTTCTGGCGTTTATCTTATCGATTGTGTCCGGCCTCCTTCGTAAAGGCTACGAAAATCAAAAAATTTCCTATTATAAAGATCTTAATAAAACTGAAAGCATCGTGGTGTGGGCCGAGGATATGAATCGGGATACCCTGGTGGGGAAGCAGCATCTCACCGTAAAAAACTTTTTGGCCGTCAATGTCACTCCTAATATGATCCAGGGAAGCCAGTACGAAAGAATCCTGAACCGCAGGTTGCTTCTGGATGTCAAGAAAGGTGATCCGTTTCTACTCACGTCTATGGCGGATTCGGGGAAGGATGCCATTGCCATGAAGATTCCTTTGGGTAAGCGTTTTTATACCATGACCATCAATGATAAAATGCTGAGCCAGGGCTGGGTGCGGCCGAATGATCATGTGGATATTGTTACCACCATGAGTCTGCCAGTTCGAGGAGAAACAACCTTCAGCCTGTTACAAAATGTCACCCTCGTCACGGTGGGCAAGAGCACTAGCTGGAGTACCGCAAAAGGTCAGACAGGTTCAGAGATTGGTTTTTTTGTCACTCCAGATGAGTTCGAATTATTAAGCTTTGCTGAAAAGAAGGGAAATTTTTCATTATCACTGAGAAATCCCGAAGATCTTTCCACCTCTCTCGAAACAGACGGTCTTGGCTCGGATGGGGTGGACCTGGGCAAGTTTTTGGATAGTAAGATCATTAGAAGCGCCTCAGGTGGGGGAAACTTCAAGGTCACGATCAAAGACCAGATCGATCTCAAGGCCAGCTCCATCCAAAAAAAGGAGAACGAAAAATGAAACAGTATACGGCCAAGCTCCGTTTGGAGTCCGGGCAAAGCACCGTAGAATATCTCATGCTGGCAGTAATGATAAGTGTTGCCCTCTATTTTCTGGGAGTTATGGATCAAACCCGGGCCTTGTTATTTGCGACGCCGTTGGCCGATATGCTTCAAATCCTTAAACTGCCGGTATAAAAATGCAAGCATCACCCGAAGAGAAAGATTCTCTCCCCATGATCGAGCTCAAAGCGCGATGGCAGACAAACACCGGCGAAAAACAAATCACCCTGGAGCGGGGAAAACATTTTGTGGGTAGCGGCCCTCACTGTGCCTTGTCTCTTGAGCACGCCGAGACCGTCATTTGTGGTGTGTTACTTGTGAATGAGATGTCGGTACATTTGAAATGCATCGCAACTCATCCGACCTTGTATGTCGGTGGAAACAAGCTCCTTCCGGGCGAAATGGTGATCATTGATGAAGAATGTAAAATCTTTTTGGGAAAAACCAAGATAACTCTGAGCCCTCAGCTTGCAGGAGTCGGCGAGCATTTGAGCATTGGTGAGAGTAATCCCTCCTGGTTTGTTAAAAAAGATCCGACGCTGCTTGTTCAAGAATTATCAAAGAGGCTGCAGTCGGATTTGGATTTAGGGAACTATGATATCTCTCAGGTTGAAAGCGAGGAGCTTAAAATCAAAGTTTCTTTGAAGCTAGGGAAGATGCTTTTTTCATTAAAGTTTCCTCCCGGCTTCCCCCAGACCGTTGAGGAGATCCAAAAAAGAGTTTTAGGCGAGGTTCTAGGGCTTGGTCCGCTGGAAGATTTGCTGGCGGATAATACTATCAGTGAAATTATGGTGAATCGAAAAGACCAGATCTATGTGGAAAAAAACGGTAAGCTCACACTTTCCACCGTGACCTTTTCCACCGACTTAGCACTCTTGAACGTTATTGAGCGCATTGTTTCACAGGTGGGAAGGAGAATAGACTCCTTCTCTCCCATTGTGGATGCTCGTTTGCTCGATGGTTCCCGAGTCAATGCCGTTATTCCCCCCCTGGCACTTAGGGGGCCGAGCATTACAATTCGCAGATTTTCAAAAAAACCGATCACCATGGAAAAGCTGGTGGAATTCGATTCCTTGAATCAACCTATGTCACTTTTTTTACAAACACTCGTGGAATCTCATAAAAATATTATTATCTCGGGCGGCACCGGTTCCGGAAAAACGACACTGCTCAATGCGCTTTCAAATTACATTCCATCAGGGGAACGCATTATCACTGTTGAGGATGCAGCCGAACTGCAGCTGCAACAGGAGCACGTCATTTCCTTAGAAACCCGACTCGCCAATATGGAAGGCAAGGGGTCTGTGACCATCCGAGATTTGATCAGAAACACCCTTCGAATGCGCCCAGATCGAATCATTGTCGGCGAGTGTCGTGGTGGCGAAGCGCTCGATATGCTTCAGGCCATGAACACCGGTCATGACGGTTCTATGACGACGGCCCATGCCAATACTCCATTGGATATGCTTCGAAGGTTGGAAACAATGGTTATGATGGCGGGGATGGACCTTCCTCTTGCCGCGATAAGAGAGCAGGTGGCATCCGCGATTACTTTTGTCATTCAACAAATGCGTAGAAAAAATGGCAAGCGCCTGGTCGTGGATGTGTCCTATGTGAGCGATCTTAATCGAGAGACCGGTGAGTACAAGTTGTTTTCCCTTTTTAGTCGAAACCGAAATGATCAGGTGGTTTTTCACTCCGACAATTTTCGCATGGTTTGGGAGGAGGAAAACTTACAGGGCGATATAAATGTTTTTTATCAGTGAGTTGTCTATGGAACTACCTTTTTTTATCTTCGATTTTCTTATCTTTATCGCTCTCGCCTGTGTCATTCTTGCGCTTCTCAAATATGGAGAATCGAAATATTATAAGGAAACTCTGGAAGGCCATGCTGCGAATTACCATCAAACGCTAAAGGCCTGTCTGGCGGCCCTTGCTCTTTTTGCGATCTTAAATGTAGTGGGAACCAACCTGATTCTGAGCACTGTGCTCTCCTCCGGTGCCTTTATCTTCTGTCATACCTTTATCAAAAAATTGGAGCAAAAGAAAAAGACCCAGACCTTTGACAGGGCCTTGAACGAAGGAATCCAAGTTATCTCCACATCGCTGCGGGCAGGTTTGACCCTGAGAGAGGCCCTTATGGCATCAGTGAAAAGCTCACCTAAAGCCTTTGCCGACGAGGTCCAGAATGTCCTGCGAGATTTGGGCCTTGGAGTTTCCATGGAGGAGGCGCTCTTGGAGATGCGCAAAAGAGTCAATACTCCCATCGCCAACCTCGCCTTGGGCGCCATGATTATCTCGAACAGGCAGGGCGGCGATCTGCCCACAATGCTTTTTAAAATCGGGGAAACCATCAATCAGCGAGAGCGCATCGCCGGAAAACTCAGGGCCCTTACCGCTCAGGGGAAAATGCAGGCAATCCTGGTGGCCTCCGCTCCGCCTTTCTTATTTGTCTTCATGAGCTTTTACGATCCCAAACGGATGGAGCTTTTAACCCAGAATTTTACGGGAAATTGCCTTTTGGTCCTCGCGGTGCTTTTGGAAGTGATCGGAATTTTTGTCACACGAAAAATCATGGAACTGAAATACTAGGAGTCGCATGGAAACTCTTATCATAATCACGAGCATGACTTCGAGCTTTCTCTTCTTCTATTTGATCATGAAGCTTTTTGTCTATGCCTGGAGGGAGCACACTTATCTGTACCAGGTAGAGGATCGGGAAACACATTTGGAAATCTGGATTGGATTCTTAAGGCCGGTGGCCAAAATGATCAGGGCAGAAAAATGGCGCCAGGACATAGAAAATAAACTTTTACAGGCGGGTAACAAGAGTAACTGGCAGGCCGATCATCTTTTGGCACTGGGGCTTCTCTTGGGGCTTCTTGGGCTCGTTTTAAGTCATTGCTTACTGGTGGTATTGTTGCATAAAAGTCCTCTTTATGGTTTTGCGATCGGACTGCTTCTCTTTTTTGTGCCCTATCTGAAGCTCTCGGAAGTGGCCAAGAAGCGTTCGCAAAATTGTGATCGAGAGCTGCCCTATTTCATCGATTTTCTGGCCTTATGTATGGGGGCGGGATTGGACTTTAACAATGCCCTGTCGAAAGTTCTTGAAACTGCGCCTCAGTCTGATTTGACGAGTGAATTAGGAATTACTGTCAAGAATATCAAGTTGGGAATGAGTCGAAAGGAAGCCCTGCTAGATTTGCAAAAGCGTATGAACGTCCCGTCACTGCGCCTTTTTATTCAAACTCTGGTTCAGGGTATAGAAACCGGAACGGACCTCATGACTTCGCTGGAAAGTCTCTCGAATTTGTTTTTAAGTCGCAAATTCCAGAAAGCTGAGGAGGGCGCCGGTCGTATCTCGGTACAGATGATGATTCCTATGATGCTTTTTGTAATGCCGGCGGTCATGATCATCCTGATGGGTCCGATGGTGATGCAGTATGCTTTTAGTCTTTAGACAATTCCAATCAAACTCTGCACAGTGAGTCTGCTATTCTGAGATCGGCATATTTCCCCAGAGGTGGTCATGTTTAAAAATATTTTTTCGATGATTGTCCTGTTTTTCGGTGTGGCATTGGGTTTTGCTGAAGCCGGAAATGAAAACATCTCCATCGACTACCGGACTGTCGCGGTGGTTCTGGCCCAGTCGCCGGATGCGATTAATATTCCCAGTATTGAGCTTTATCGCCAGATCAAGGAGAGCGTGGACAAATCCGATCTGTGGATTGTGGCCCCCACCTGGACTGTGAAAAATAATCTCAAAGGACAGGATGATGAGGAAAAACTTCCCGATCTTGGTGCCATACCTTCCTTTGATCGTAGGGAGCTTATCAAGGCCCACCCCCAGGCCCAGACTCAACTGCCCGATGACGTAGCTGCGGTCAGTGAAAATGCAGTTATCAAAAGTGTCCAAATTATTCTCGATACTCTGGCCATTGAGGGCGCTCTTATTGTGGACTGTTTGCCACAAGGAACCCAGGTGGTTTTAGGTTGCGGACTTTATTACTATGATCGAACCAGAGGAAAGGTGGTGGCATCATCTCGAAAATATTTTCGCGCCGGTGTCACAGATGCCACCAACTGGGCCGAGCACTTGATTGTGGCGCTGGATGAGGGAATCAAGCACACCAAGGAAGTGAAAACTCAAGCCAAGCTGGAAAAGGTACTGACGTATACGGATGAAACGGAATCTCCCATGCAAAAGGCGATGGGGGTAGAAATTTGGGGCAAGCGCTTTCTGGCCGCGGACTTAAACAAAACTTTGCCGGGTACAACTCTTTGTTTACTGCACGAAAATGAAAATTATTCTTTCAGCTTTGGCGCGAGTTTCGGCCAGTATAGGGATCAGCAATTTCTCGCGCAGGAGCTGGGGATGGAAATAAAATTCACTCCGCGCGTTTACGCCGCCCGCGCGCTAATCTGGGAACTTCCCATTGGCATGTCTTTTCTGCAAAGGGATACTACATCCAGGAGCAGCATTCCTGATGATGAAGATTCAACTCGAACGGAGTTGAATGCGGTTGGGGATATCGGCCCGGCACTTTTGTGGAGGGTGCAGAGCAAGTATACCTTTGGATTGGGCGTCAGCTATCAACACAATTTAAATGTCAAAAATGAATCCAAGGGAGCTCACGCACTGGAACCGATGAAAAATGGCTTTAAGGCGGGATTTCGTTGGAGTGTAAAATTCTAAGGCAAAAATCAGTCACATAGGGCCGTAACGGTTAAGTTTTGGACACAATCCTCATTGGCATTGTCGCTTTAGTTGACAAAAATGATGCGGTGAGCTAAGATTATCTTAGACGTCCCATCCCATAGGCGTCTTATTTGCACGTCGGTCGGCTCCCATCAAATTTAGCAACTACCAACCTCCAACAAGGAAGTGTGTATGGATTGGTCTATTAATGTTCCAACTTTGGAATCCCATCACCCGACTCTCAGAAAAGTCACACAGTATGTTCTGCAAAACATGAATGATCTATTAACACTTGAGGATCTGGCACAGGCCGCCTCAGTCACCACCTTTTATCTGTGCCGGCTTTTTAAGGAGCATTTTAATCTAAGTCCCATGAAATGGTTATGGCTGCAAAGAACCTGGGCCGCAGGCGCTTATGTGACGGCAAAAAAAGAATTCTGCCTGACTGACATTGCCTTTGCCTGCGGTTTTTCCAGCTCGGCGCACTTTTCTAGATTATTTAAGCAGGTCTTTGGCGTGAGCCCGTCAAAGTTTCGGAAAGAAAAGTGTGACTGCGGTTTGGAGAGCTTTTGCCTGACCTTGGAAAATAAATTCTTAACCGTTCGCTATACGGAATTCAACTGCTTCTCTCAGTAGAGAGAGGGCCTGTCTTCGAGCGGCATGCTCACTGATTGCTGGTTAAAATGATACGTAAGCATGGGCGGCCTTTCCTGAAAGAGCTTTTGCAGGTCGGAGGATTTTGTTCCCACCAGGAGGCGTTTGCCTTCAATCAAGATGGCGCTATAGATAATCGGGTCCTTGGGATCGGTACGATCAATGATTAATGTTCCGGAATCGGGGCTCTCAAATAAGAGAACATTTTTTCCGGAAAAGTTTCCTGCAATTTCGAGAGTGCTCAGCGGTCCCTTGGAAATGAAAATGGGGAAGCGTCGCAAATCAGTTTGAACATATCCTACATAGAAATCAGCGGCCAGACAGTGCGAACTAAGAATAAGCAGCAAGGGGAAAAGATATTTTTTCATACAAACCTCATGCTCATTATGCCCCATGCAGGCGCTCAATGTTTGCATGAAAGTGACCAAACTAAAGAACAAACAAGAGATCAATTGCAGTCAAGTATACGGCTTGATTTTTGGCCACAATCAAAGGGGGGTCTTGTATGAGCTTGAGAAAAAATAACTTGTGTGCTGAAAGTGGTATTGCCACGACCGAGTTTTTGTTTTTATTCCCCATTTTTTTGCTCGCCGCCTTGTTTTCCATGGAGACCAATTTGATGTGGTCAGACAAGCATATTTTAAAGCTGGCGGCCTTTGAGGCCTCCCGAGTTTATGCTTTGGCAGATCCTCAAATTGAAAATCCCTGCCTTGATGAAGATCTTAAAAAACGAGCCAGGGGTGAGATGCTGAAGCAAGTTTCTTCAATCGCTCCGGGCATCAATGTTCTGGAGCGTTCATTGGAAAATTTCAGCTTTCAATCGAGAATCGGAACACTGATTGAGCAAAGTGATCTTCCTTCGGGAATTAAGAAAAATCTCCAAGGCCACGTCTATGCCGCGGTCTCTACCTGGATTGAATGTTCTTATTTTGCCACCGAACGGCGGGTGGATGTGAAGCTGATTTATAATCGTACTCCGAAACTTCCCATGGCCGGTGGGGTGATTTTAAAGGCCCAGCAATACTTTTTACCCCAGGGAAATAATGAGCTGTCAAACAGAGACAAGCTTGTCCTTTATTTTCAGTCCTTGAAGGAACGTGTCGCCAGCATGCAGATCAATTCTGGTGAATCATTGAAGCACCTGATGGCAATTTCTGAATATCAAACAATTTCCAGCATGATCGCAGATATGGATGGTGCTGCTTTGGAATACAAAAATGAAGTGGCACGCCTGCTCGAACTTGTGATGCAAAATCTGAACTTAGAAGAGGCCACAGAGAACGACTTGGAAACACTTTTCGTGCGGATTAATAAGGTGCTGCCTGACCCCTTGGTGCAGTTACCCGTAACCGTCAGTGCAAGCAAGGTGCGGACCAGCGTGCCACAAAATCCTGATCCCATGAACCCCGCCATGGAGAAAGAGTGGCAGGGGAGATTGGGGGGGGCCTTAAATATCTCCGGTGATTTTTCCAAGTGGGCCTTTGAGCTTGGTAACAATCAGGCGGGATATCTCCAGGATGGGAGGGCCTTATGACAAAATATTCTGATTATCAGCGCGGTTCCACAACCGTCGAATTTTTGATCTTTATGCCAGTGGTTGCCGCTTTAATGTACTTTTCCCATGATCTCAACATCCAGATTGCGCGAAAACAGGATATTTTTCTGGCAAATCAGAGCATGTTTGACTCCAATCTTTCGGAGCAAAATGCCCTTCAGGATTTTGGCAGAAAAACCTTTCAAGCTATGGGGGGCAAATGTGAGCTTCAGGCCATCGTGCAGGAGCAGCAACCGGATGAACCAACGCTTTTGGCCCGATTATCAAACAACAAGCTAGTGGGAGAAAATACCTCTCCTATCTTCCTGGCATACCAGACGATGCAAGAGTCGCAGATGGAGCTTGCTTCCAATTACGCCTCCACCATCGGGCCCGCCATCGTCTCGATTTTTCCCGAAGGGGAGCAAAAGATCGTGCAACTGACAACATACTGTCCTGCCAACGGAGAGGAGGCGATGTTTGCCGGGGCGGCCCACCATCTGCTCTCTGTTTTTGATCGAGCAGAGACAGGCCCCACGGCCGCATCCGGTGAAGCAGGACAGCTATTTTTTAAAAATAACACCTCTTACCACGCCGATTGGCTGGGTGACTGGTCTCTTCTCGGGCAGCTTTTGGCGGTGGATGTGGAAAACGCCTACGGGCTCGCGGGCGCGAACGATAATGAGGAGGCGCATTTTCAGAGCTACTGTATGACCAATCTTGGCTCAAGTTCCGTTTGCGGGGATATTGAATTTTTATGGATGGACAATCCGTCCGAGTTTCCCCAATACAGTTACGACTTGGCCCAAAATAAAATGGGACTCTATGAGCTTCTAGGCGAAGCGGAGATGGCAACAATTCAGAATTCTCTGCAGACCATGGGAAATCTTCCCAGTTTGCAAAATACCTTTTTGGATGATGCCCACACCTCGAAAGTTATCGGGCAGCTCAATCATGGAAAACTTGCAGGTGGGATAAAATTTTTGCATCTTGATGAGGAACTTTCCCTGCCGGATATCAGCTTGTCACAAGGTCTGGAAAGCAAGCTATGCCTAAAAGAGGTGCTGCCATGAGCGATTTAAGAAATGAGAAGGGAAATATTACGATCGCATTTTTGTTTTTAATGGTCCTGCTTTATGGGGCCATGCAATTTTCCCTGGAAATGGGCCGCATGGCAGAGCAAAAGATGAAATTGCAGCAGACTGCGGATCAAGTGGCAAGCAGTATGGCGGGGGATATGAGCTTTGCTCTCAATGGCATCGCTCTTAACAACCTGGCAATTGGAGCGAGTCTTCACATGGCCGCCTCGGTGCAATTTGTTGGACGTCATCGCACTTTGCTCAATGCTCTTTTGTACGATCAAAATGATCAGGACAAAAGTGACAAAGAACTTTTTTTGCAGGACAACCAGATGAACTTTGCAGATGTTGCCAAACTGGCAAGCTTGTACACCAAGGCGGCGGCCCATTTAACGACGCTTAATCACCAATTAGCGAACGCCTGGATTCAAGGGTCTTATCAACGGGCCATTGAGCTGGTCGGACTCAATCTTGCCGGCGGTATCGGCTTGCCTTACCAGAATGACAAGGTTATGGGATCGACAACTATCTCGATTCCACACCTGGCAAATTCAACTTCCAGAGCGGCCATGTGCCAGACGATCCGGGCATCTCAGACGATGGGCGAACGAAATAATTTTGTTGTCTGGCTCAAGGCACCTTTGGTTAGCTTAGGCCTGGATGCGAACGGCTTGGATAGTTTGTCACAGCTGCAAAATGCCACCACAGAGGTTTTTAACCATCTCAAAACCAATGTCATTTCCAGGCTGGCAGGGCTGAGCGCCCAATTCAACCAGAAATGTACAGCACAGCATATTCAAAATGCGGATAAAAAATGGTGTGAGACATACTCCTACTGGGCAAACCCAAACCTAACCCTCATTACGCCTGCCTTTGAAGAGTGCGGAATTAATCAAGGTGGAAATCTGGCAGGACAGATGGAGTACTTTGCCAATCTCGAACCGCTGGACCTCAATGTTAATGCGGGAGGTATCTCGACCAATAAGAAAAAATCCAACAAGGTGACCTTTTGTCACGTTACGGGCAACGGAAACAACCTGCAGACCATCTCGACTGATGATTCGGGCTATTTTAGCGGGCATTTTCCTAATCATCGTGATGATTACCTGGGACCTTGTAAAACAGTCACCAAAGATCCTGAGGAATACGCTGTCGGGTTTGTCTATCCGATCTTTGCCAACGCTGAAGCCGTGGTCGATTTCACCAAATCTTTGAGTATGGGAATTGTGGTCGGGACTCCCGGCGTGTATCAAAGTGAGCTGCCAAGAAGTTGCCCCGAAGGATGGAGCGATAGTGCGACCAATAAGTGCCATTTTACCATGCAGGCCACAGACACGCTTTTGGCAGATACCTCGCAGAAGGAATTGTGGCAACGGATGTTGTGGTCAAGCGCAGAGGCCATGACCTATTTTGCTCCTGGGGTCAATGATCCTCAAAATGGAGTACCAGACTCCGTCGATGATGTGGCCGCTCATCAGGCCAGCTTCTTCTGGCCGGCCTGGAAATCCCGTAATGTGTTCTCGTCTCGCGAGTCAGAGGTGATTGAGTACCTGAAGGAAAAGTTATGATCTCCAAAAAAACATTTGCCGACTGGTGCGAGGGGCTTTCCGATTATCTGGATGCAGGCATGGGTTTAACGAGCTACCTGTCGGATTGTGACGGCCAGGGCAGGCGGTTGAAAAAATACAATCAGAAAATCAAACAAAAGATTGAAAAAGGATCAACATTAAGTGAGGCCCTGGTGCTTCCTCAAGGGGAAGGCAAAGGGAGTTTTTTTCCGGCCGTTTTTCATGCCTCGGAGGTTGCCGGACGACTTCCTCAAGCGATGCGAGTTCTGGCGGAATTCATTCGGTTTCAACACGGTTATCATCATAAGATTCAATCCATGATTATCGGACTATTCGCTAAAATTTCGGCGCTGGCCATCTTTTTGGCCGGTAGTATGCTCATGCTTGCTAAAATCGGCCGGGCGGATATTGATTTTTTGGGATTGGGGCTGCATGGAATGCCCGGGGCCATGACACTTTTGAAGTACTCTGGCCTTTTTCAACTTCTGGCATTTTTGTTTATCCTGATCCTGTACAGGTTCAAAAACTCACCGATGCTTGAAGTCATCATGATGAGATGGCCTTTTCTTGGCCGCTGCATGAAGAGCTTTCTTATGTATCGGGTCACCTTTGTCATGGCCGAGGTTTTTCTGGCGGGGATGGAAATAAAAAAAGCGCTCACTTTGACCTATGATTCCAGCGGTAGCTTTAATTTTAAAAAAAATTTGTCTAAAGTCCTCGGCAGGATCAAGGCGGGTGATGATTTGTACACTGCCTTTTTGCAGCATAGAAAATTACCGCCAAAGTTTGTCCAGGCACTCAAACACGCTGAACGCGCTGGTAATATCGCCCAGGCGATGCAACGCTTATGCAACCAATATCGTCTCGAATGCCAAAATAATCTGGAAAAAATCCAGTCCATCACATTCATGCTCACCAAGATTTTCATGTTTCTATTTTGTATCTTTTTAATTGGCTCAATAATTAAGGGGGTGGCGCTGGAACCCCTTATGCACGTCATGTCCAGGTTATAGCGCATCGACGAGAGTGGGGAGAAGCTCATGAGCAAATTGCTGGCCCTGTGGATTTTTTTGTTTTTGCTGATTTTCATCCACGAACTCGGTCATTTCTTGATGGCCCGTCTATTTAAGGTGCAGGTCAAGCGTTTTGCGGTAGGGTTCGGGCCATGCCTTCTGAGATTTTCCCGGGCCGAAACTAATTTTGAATGGCGGCTACTGCCGTTCGGTGGCATGGTCAAAATGACCGGAGAGGATCCCGGCGAAGCGGCGACACTTTCAGCGGCGGATTTTCACAAAAGCTACCACCATTTGAGACCATGGAAAAGAATGTTGATAGCCGTGGGGGGGCCGATCTTCAATATTGTGCCTGCTTTGCTCCTTGTCGCCCTTCTGCAGAAGGGACTTTGGGCGGACTCGGTAAAACTGAAACGCCTGCCCCTTGTGGTAGATGCTCATAGCAATGAGTTTATCCTTACCACCGATCCTCAGAAGCGTTTTCTGAAAATCTATCTTGAAGAGCTAGACGAGCAATCCCTCGGCGGAATTTTCTATCTGCATGAAAGTTTGGGAACTAAAACTTTACGAGTGTATATTCGTCACCTCAATCATCTTATGGATCAGGGATTTTACCCTCTGGATCTGAAGATTGATCATGTGGAAGTAGGTTCGCTCGCCGATCGCATGGACATAAGACCAGGGGATGTGATTGTGGGGGTCAATGGTGAGCGACTGAAATCTTTTGAGGACATTGTAAAAAAGATTCTGGCCCAGGAAGGCACTTTTAGTCTGCGTTTACTGCGCGAGGGGCAACTTCTGGAACTCGATTTGAATTCCTCCAGCAAAAAAATTGGAATTCATAGCGCCGGAGTTTATCACAATCTGCAAGGAAAACGACATGCACCTGTGGCAGATGAAAAGAATAACGTGGAAATAACGAGTCTGTTCCTAGGACTACTGCGGGATTATCAAAAGCTTTTCTCCGGTGAATTTCATCCTGAGCAAATTTCAGGTCCGCTGATGATCGGCAAGGTGGTCACTGCTGCCATGGACTTTGGCCTCGCAACTTATCTGTTCATCTTGGCGGTGATTTCCATAAATCTGGGTCTCATCAATCTTCTTCCTATACCCATTTTAGACGGTGGGCATGTGTTTTTATGCTTCTATGAGATGCTGACCAAGAGGCGCCCTGGAGTCAGGGGGCTCAAAATGGCCTTTTTATTCGGTCGAACCTTCATTATCATTTTGACCACCGGCGCTCTGTTCAACGATATAATGCAGCTCTTTTTCTAAAAGAAAGCATAGGCAATTCCCAGACATGATAAAGTCTTACTTGTCATAAGGCGAGAACATGATAAACCATTGCTATGGCAAAAAAATATTGGCTGCTTAAAACCGAACCGGCAACTTATTCTTTCACTACTTTGCAAAAAGAGAAAAGAACAACCTGGAATGGCGTGCGCAATTTTCAGGCGCGCAACTTTCTCAAAGAATTTCAAGTTGGCGATCTCGCTCTCATTTATCACAGTGGAAAAGAGAAAGCGGTGATGGGAGTGGCCGAGATTGCCAGGGCGGGGTATCCCGAAGTGGATAACACCATGCCTGGTGAGTGGATACAAGTAGACCTGACTCCCAAAAGGGCGCTCGCGATTCCCGTTACGCTGGCCCAGCTCAAGGCGGAAAAAACCTTGGCGAAGCTGCTCCTTCTAAAACAATCGCGCCTTTCTGTGATGCCCGTAACCCATGCCGAATTTAAACAAATTCTCAAAATCGGAGGATAAAATGCTTCAAGAAGGAGATAAGGCCCCCATGTTTAAGCTCCAATCCGCTTCGGGGGAGCTGATTGGTCTGAAAGATTTTCGCGGCAAAAAAGTGATTCTTTATTTTTACCCCAAGGATCTGACTTCCGGTTGTACCCAGGAGGCCTGTGATTTTCGTGATTCCCTGGGCAATTTCAAAAAGAAGAAGGCGGTAGTCTTAGGGGTGAGCAAGGATTCCGTGACCTCGCATGAAAAGTTCCAGCATAAATACGAGTTGAACTTTCCCCTTCTTTCTGATCCCGAAGGCAAAACCTGCGAGGACTATGGTGTTTGGAAGGAGAAGTCGATGTATGGGCGTAAATATTTCGGCATTGTGCGCACGACGTTTATCATTGATGAGCACGGTGTGATTGAGAAGATCTTTTCTAAGGTAAAAGTGAAGGGGCATGTGCAAGAATTGCAATCCTCTTTCTAACAAGATTTCTTACTAGGGTGAAACTGTGTTATCGCTTTCCTTAATGTTCGATGAGCATGCGGATGGCGGTCGGGGCCATAGCGAAGGCGCAAGTAATATTTCGCAAGGGTGTCAAACTCGTTGGCATTGACCCATTGTTCATGCGCCAATCTTTGCCAGAGGTCTGCTGATTGAAAAGGCGCTTCTCGCTCCTGTGGAAACCACTTACTTATGGCCCTTCTCCACTCGCGAGTTAAGGGATCAAGCTTTTGCCTGCGCATGTAAATGGCCAGCGCGCCACTCATGATCATCACGAGAAGCAGTGCAATTCCAATGGCCCACAATATTTTTGAATTTTGGCCCTCTAATTTCCATACCTGCCGCTGCTCATCTCGATCAAAGTTCACCATCCACATGTTGGTTTTTAAGTAGGCACTTCTCAACCTGCCTAGGCCTTGAACCAGGACATTCTGTCGAAGCCATGCCAGCCATCCGGAGGCCCCTGCGCGGCCTTGAAGACGCCAACGGGATTGGGAAAGCTGCATTCTTGCAGGAGCGACGTAGTTGGTGGGATCAAAGCGCTGCCAATGGTTTTCCCTTGTTGACCAATATTCCACCCAGGCGTGGGAATCGGAATTTAAGAGTGTGAGCACGCCCGTCTCCTGAGGTGGCATAGATAAAAAGCCCACGACAATGCGTGAGGGAGTTCCCAGTAACCTGAGTAGCAAGGCGGCGCTGGCAGAAAAGTGTTCACAGTAGCCTAATCGTCGGCCAAATAAAAAATCTTCGGCTGACCGATACGTTCCGGGAGTCAACGAATAGGCAAAGGAGTTGGCGAAAAATTGTCCCAAAGCATTGATCGGATCTTTTGAGGTCTTGAGAGTTTGCGCCAACTGAGTGATCTGTGGGCCAAGGTGCTGGGGGACTGCTAAATCATAAGGGAGTGGTGGATCAATAATCGCTTGCCTGGTCCATTCACCCCGATACATTGGGCGCTTGCCTTGAAAATATATACCGGAAAAGGTTTGATCACTGTGTGAGTGTATAAGCATGCGGTTTTTTGCCTCGAGACGACTCGTGCCTTCTAAATTAACCAAAGTCCCGTCACCCATCGCTTCATAATAAACCGAATAACTGACAGATACTTCCGTTTTAATTTCTGAATGAAGAGGGCGTGCCGTGCTTTTTTTCCAGTGCCAGCCATCCTCTGAGTTTCGCAAGGTTGCGTATCTCCAGTAGGACGGCATTTCTCTTGAAGGTGGCCGGTCAAAAATAACGTTGGCAAACACGCTATCGTCGAGGGCGAGCGAGGCGAGGTCTCCAGGTGCAAGACTGGTGGAAATCCCGGTTTTTCCTTGCGGCCAGTAGATGCTGGAAAAAAACTGGATTCGTGGAAAAAATAGGAAGCAAATGAGAGTCAGCGGCAAGGCAAGCACAATGAAGGTTGAAGCGGTTTTCAGTGATCGGAGATTGAAGGAAACCCTCGACAGGTAGGCCATCGTCAGCAAGTAAATCATAAGCATCGCCAGACCCAGGCCGACCGCAATCCACAAAAGCTGTGAGCATAAGAGCAGCTCGGCCGTCCACAGAAGAATCAAAATGAGAATCTGCATGCGGCGGTCTCGCGAATGCCCTAACTCAACATTTTTAAGGATGGGCAGAAAAACAAAAAAATTGATGGCATCCTCAACCCGAAAGCGACCTTGCATATAAGTCCATGACAAGGCAAGTGCCATCAGAAGCATTGCCAGGCGAATTCCTTGACAGAGAGGCCGGGGTAGTTTCAAAGAAAATATTTTAAGCGCGACGGCGACCGCCCACATCACTCCGGTGCTGAGGATAATTCCTGCGGGCAAATCACTCCAGGTTGGGAGCAGGACAAAACACCATAAGAGAAAAAAGCATAAATCCCAGCTTAATGTTTTAGGACGCATTGCTGTCGCCTCTACCGAGATAATGCGCCAAACGAATGGAAAGTTGGCCATTGATGGCCCACCGTTCACCGTCCGACATTTCTAAAGCACTCCAGTTCTTAGGATAATGCTGAACCCAGAAAAGCGCCTGTCTGATTTTCTCCACCCTTGAAGAGAGAGCGATGTGTTCCAGCATCAAGGTATGGCCTTCAGATAAATAAATTTCAGGGCGAATGCCAATCAACTGATCGCTGGCGGCCATACGACGCCAGTGGATCCGTGTGCTGCTGGAAAGTGAGTCAAGCAAAATAGGATACCCTGGCGTTGTCGTTTCAAAACTTGTGAAGGTAGATACACTGTCGCGCTCACTTTGTTTTCGGCCGAGGGGAGGAAGTTTGACGCCGTAATCTTTCGGTTGCGGAAGCACCACAATTTCTTTCTGCGGATTGAGGTAAGTCCAAGCTTGAAACATTCCAAGAGGTGCCACCGAGGTGAGGCGGACAGAGTGAATGGCATGAATGCCAGGGGCAAATAGGCCGCGTGTTTTAAGGGAAATAAAGTTTTGCTGGGTGCCAAGCTGGATTGAGATATCCCACTGCTCATTACTAAAACCTTGCGTGAGTTCAGCGGAGCAATCCTCATGCCACCGCCAGTCCGTTAACCAATCCGTAGCTTTCGACTTGGCCAAAGTCTGCTGAGTCACGATGGCCGCGATTAGCAAAACTACAAACCAGAGAAAAATAAAAAAAATACCCAACGGGTTGCCATAGATTAAAGCAAAGATAATGCCCAGGAAGGCGCCCAATAAATAATAAAGACCCTGCTTCGTGGGAAGAATATAGATTTGTCCAAGCCTAGGATACTGCAACCTGCTCAAGAATTTGCGCTGCCATCTTTTGTCCAAACTCAACTCCTTTATCCCCGCCCAGCCGGTGAGCGCAAACATAGGGGAAGGCCTCCTGAATATGCCCCGGGAGGACCATCTTTTCCTGATCAATCAGGGCCAGAGCACGAGAAATGAGCACGAGATCACGGCCGGCACGGGTGGAAAGGAGCATGGAGCGCTGAGGCCAACGTCGTGCCGTTTCCAGCAATCGCATAACATACTGTAAAAGATCGGGATGAATAAAAATATTGTTCACGAGCTCTTTGGCAGAATTAAAATGGTGTAATTCTAAAAGCTGAGGCATGGACTGCACTGTTTGCAAAATATCAGTTTGTTGAATCATCTCAACTTCAATTTCTGGGGTGGGAATATCCAGTCGAAAAGAGATGGAAAAGCGGTCAATCTGTGACTCCGGTAAAGGATTATTGCCGACGCCATCATTAGGATTTTGGGTTGCCATCACGATAAAGGGAATGGGAAGTGGCAAGTCATTGCCATCGATGGATATTTTCCGCTCCTCCATGGCCTGGAGTAAACCACTTTGCGTTTTTGAAGGCGCACGATTGAGCTCGTCCACTAAAAGCAAGGGAGAAAAAATCGGGCCGGGTTTAAAAATAAATTCAAGCTGCCCGGGGTGCCAGATGGTTGGACCTAAAATATCAGATGGAAGCATGTCGTTGGTACATTGGATTCTCTTTAAGGACAGGCCGGAGAGACGGGCCAGCATTAAGGCAAAAGTGGTTTTCCCGACACCCGGAATATCTTCAATCAGGATATGGCCGCCGGTAAGCATCGCCGCCAGGGCCACGCGGGCCTGCTTTGTCCGACCTTTCAGCTTTTGGGTTGTAAAATTATGAAAATCGGCCAACGATTTTTCTGGCCCTGGAGTGGGTAGCACATTCACCTCGCAAGTATGTTGCAAAAATATTCTACATCAGAATTATCGTATCAGGCGGAAAATGTGTTTTATTTTGTGCACTCACAATCTTCTGATGCGGTTGGCGATGAAGGGGGCGATTTTAGGGTCTCTTCTAAAGTACACGTCCGATGAATGGCCTCCTGCTCCCTCTGTGTTGAAGGATAACCGAGCACTTGGATATACTGTGGTAGTTGAAAAAATTTCTTTAAAACACATTTGCGATAGATCGGACTTTCTTTGCATAGCTTCACCAAGATCGGGGCGAATCTCGGTTGCCGCAAGCGATGATCGCTGTTATTGAATTCTTTAATACAATCCATGTAGCCATTGGTCTTTTCAAAAAACGACAGGCACTCAGCATGCTTCTCCCGGAGATGCTGTTGGACCAGGTGGCCGTCCTTGGGTTGTTGGTAAAAGCTCATCCAGTAGGGTGCTTCCTTGTCGGTGCACTCATCCACGGTCATGTAATAACTCTGAAAAGAAGAGCAAATTGCATAAAGGAAATTGCCATAAGTCGGGTCACTGGTCTTTTTTCCACCCGTGAGATGGGCCAGGCAACGTTGATGAAGTGGGAGACAGGAATTCCCGGCCATTGTGAAATCATCGCCGTCCTTTAATCTGGTTTTGGTGCATGTGAGAAAAGAAGAATCGCCGGTCTGGTCTTTGCAATACTGCCAGGCATCCAGCTCATTTTGCATCTTATCCTGAGCTTTGCTCGTGTATTTCGCTGGCCTCGCCTGGATAAGGCCATCCATGCATCTGCCTTGCTCAGGGGAGAGCACTGGAATTTTTGCATACCTTTCACAGTAGTAAAAATAGGTAGCGGATTGATCATCTGGGTATGCTTTTCTTAAGCGACTTTGACAATCTTTGTAACGCTGCTGATGACGTTCTTGTGCGAGCTTGTGTTGTATTTTGAGCAACTCGTCGGCCTGTTTTTTCTCTTCTTCCTTTTTCTTCCTCTCAATTTCCGCCAGCTCTTCTTCATGCTTCTTTTTGGCGGCCTCGGAATCACGTTTTATCTGCGCACGAAGTGACGGGTTGGTGGCCGTCAGCTTAGCGAGACACTCTGAACCAAGCTGCTTGTAATTATTTTCCAAACAACTGATGAGGTTTAGCTTTGCCATCCCGTTGGAGCAAAGTAGGGGGGCCTCCTTTTGACAAACCGCCTGGACCTCGAGTTGCTCGCGCAAAACTGGATTGGCCCGAAGCACGGCCTCTCGGCAGTTGTGGCCTAAATCTTTCAGATGATTTTCCAAACAGACATAAACTGCCAGGTCTCCATTGGCATCGGCGGCAACGCAAAATTGGCTTCGCTCAGGAGCGCACTCGCTCGGTCCGTTGGCCCAAACGGATAGACTCGCGGTTACAAGCAGGAGAAGAAAAAAGAAAAAGCGCTTCATCACAAACTCCTACGGTTTTATCGGGCCCTTGACAGGTATTTTTTCGTAGAAACTAAAGCTCATGGGGCTTGTACTCCAGGTCCCCTTCCTGAACTCGTAACATTTAAGTTCCGCAGTACAGGCAAAAGTATAACGACGCTCACTTTCGTAGATGGTTTGAAATTCAAAGGTTTGGGACTCGAAGGTGTTTTCCTCATGGCATTTTTTGCGAAGATCATTTTTGATCTCGTCATAATCAAAACCGCTTTGCGTGAGAAATTTTTTGGTGCATCCAACCCGGATAATTTCAGTTTTTTCTTTGGCAACGCTTGAGGAATGGCCCGGGGCGGTCAGGGATGGCCGCTTCTCACCTGCGGAACCACACTGATGGAGTAGCGTACTGTGTTCGCGCATAATCACATTAGGATCAAACCCGGTCTCCGTATCAGAGTAACAGATTTCGATTGCCAGCAAATTCAATGCGCTCAGACAGATGG
Source organism: Bdellovibrionales bacterium GWA2_49_15 (assembly GCA_001769855.1). GTDB lineage: Bacteria > Bdellovibrionota > Bacteriovoracia > Bacteriovoracales > Bacteriovoracaceae > GWA2-49-15. The sequence continues at coordinate 56,850 of MEPP01000026.1, forward strand.
CGATTTGCCACGCAGTTAATCCTCTATCCCTCATGGAGCCTCCCTTTTATATGAAAATTATACAGCGCGTCAGAAATTGGTAAAACTTACATTATTTGGCACGATAGGTGCATAAATCTTTGATTTGAATAGACATGATTCAGGCGCGGGATATTACTGGCATGCTTTTCCAAAGAAACTACCGCTTGCAGGCGGGCCGCCTTGATTGCAGGTCACCGCGAGGGCGGGATTGGATTCGGTAAAAACATCGGAACTTCCGCTGGCGAGGGCAAGATTCCAATCTGTGGTATCAAGAGTTAAGAGCTCCGTCGTATAGGCGAAGAGGCTGTCCATACTGGTTACGTTCGCGGTGTCGAAATTGGAAAGATCCAGGCCTGTTAATGCTGACGCTCCGGCGAACATTCCGGTCATCGTCGTTACGTTTGCCGTATTGAAACTTGAAAGATCAAGCGCGGTCAACGCCGAGGTGCTTGAAAACATCTGGCCCATATTGGTTACATTGGAGGTGACAAAACTCGAAAGATCAAGGGCGGTTAAGCTCGTGGCACCGTCGAACATCCCGCTCATATTTGTCACGTTAGTTGTATTGAAATTGGAAAGATCAAGAGCTGTGAAAGCAGCTGCTCCGGAGAACATCCAACTCAGATTCGTTACGTTTGATGTGTTGAAATTGGAAAGATCAAGAGCTGCCAAGGCTGAAACTCCAGCGAACATCCCACTCATGTTAGTGACGCTCGTTGTACTGAAACTGGAAAGATCAAGAGTTGTTAACGCCGATGCTCCACTGAACATTGAGTTCATATCGGTTACGTTGGCCGTATTGAAGCTTGAAAGATTTAGCATCGTTAGTGCGGAGGTGCCGTAAAACATCTGACTCATATCGGTGACTGATGTCGTGGCCCCCCCTGAAAAAGCGGTCAAGTTTGCGCAACCATTAAAGGCAGACTTCAGTGAAGTCCAGCCAACGTCACCCAAATCTACGACTTCGATAATCTTTAGATAACTTCCAGTACTATTGAAATACCAAGACTGAACCACACCAGAAATAGTTATGGTGTGATCACCAGCACTCGCATACACATGGGTTATGTCAGCATCATCGAAGGTCGTCACGGTACCTGCGGCAGTCCCATCGCCCCAATCAACGGTAAAGTTGTAAGTGTAGCCGTCGCGCAAAGGGAGGGTGACGCTCTCACTGGTCCCCGTGGTTCTCCAGATGGAAATAAATGGGCCTGTGGTTGTCATCGTTACCGTCACCCCACTGGAGACATCCGCTGGAGAGTTGGAATTAATCGCGCACACGCGAAAACTGTACTGAGTGTTGCCCACAAACCCGCTTATCGCTTTGGAAGTTCCCGTGATTGAACCTTCGCCAATCGTTGTGCCAAGGGCGCATGTGGCCGGAGCCGTTGCTCCAGCTTGATAGGCGATTCGATGGCCGGATGTCGTTCCTCCTCCACTGGTCCAGTCTAGAGTAATTTGGGAGGTCGAATTGGCGGTGGCACTAAGACCTGTGGGATTTGGTGGAGCGGCATACAACGTGTGCGCCGTGACCGTCACTCCGCTGGAGACGTCGGCCGGTGTGTTGGCATTAATTGCGCACACCCGAAAGCTATACACTGTGCCTATGATCAAACCGCTAATCGCCTTGGAAGTTCCCGCGATTGCATCCTCGCTAATGGTGGTTCCCAGAGAACACAGCTCAGGGGCGGTCGCTCCGATCTGATAGGCAATTTGATAATCAGTGGTCGTTCCGCCACCACTACTCCAGCTTAGAGTAATTTGGGTGGTGGAATTGGCGGTGGCACTGAATCCTGTGGGATTTGGGGCCGCACTATACAACGTGGTTGCGGTGACCGTTGCGCCGGTGGAGACATCAACCGGTAGGTTGGCATTGATCGCACACACCCGAAAACTGTATTGTGTACCGGAAGTCAGACCCGTGATCGCCTTGGAAGTTCCCGTGATTAAACTCTCACCAATGGTTGTGCCAATCGCACAGGTTGCCGGAGCCAGCGCTCCTGTTTGATAGGCAATGCGATAACCAGAGGTCGTTCCGCCTCCGCTTGTCCAGCTGAGGGTAATTTTCACCGTTGAATTCACGGTGGCACTTGGGCCTGTGGGGTTTGGAGGAGCGGCAACCGGGGCAGATAATGTGGTGGCGCTTACGGTGACCCCGCCCGAGACATCGACTGGTGTGTTGGCATTAATGGCGCAAATTCGAAAACTGTATTGTGTTCCAAGTGTCAGGCCACTAATCGCTTTGGACGTTCCGGTGATCGCGCTCTCGCTAATCGTTGTTCCAAGAGCGCAGGTCGCCGGCGCAGTTGCACCAGCTTGATAGGCGATTCGATGGCCGGACGTCGTTCCGCCACCGCTCGTCCAGCTTAAGGTGATCTGGACGGCTGAATTTACAGTGGCGGTGGCACCGGTCGGGTCTTGGAGTGTTTCCGTGGTTGCTGTTGTTGTCGCAGCGGCGGCCGGAGCCGCAGGCTTGTTTACACAGGAAACAAGCAGCAAAATGGATAATATGAGTGATAGCTTCGTCATAGAAATCTGATCCCTTATCGGATTTCGCGAGAGCAAACTAAGAGGTCCTTCCCACTCACTATTGTACTCTATATGGCCCTGCCGACTCTTAACTGGCTGGTTCTTTGCTGCTCTTGACCTCACATTCCCGAGCTGCCACTTTTTCTGGGCACCTTATCTCCCAATAACAGTTGGTTATGAGTTCAGGTTCCCTCTAGTTAAACCGAGGAGACGATAAGGGAATATGATTATTGCCAGTAGGTATATCCCCATGTCGTTTTTTACAAAAGCATCCGTGTTTTGTACCACCGTGGCTTTGCTTGTGATCGCAGGTGCATGTGGTGGGCCACGCGGCGGCGAAAAGTCCGAGGCGGGGTTTGTTCTTAAGGTTTCTAGCGTGGTAAGCGGAACGCCCCTTGATGGTGGGGTAAAAGTTTTGTGTAAGTCCCAAGACTCAACGATAGCAGATTATAAAACGACCCTCGACTCCAGCTTCAGTGCCACACTACCCAAAGGTTCCTGGAATATTTACCTGGTTGGTTTCGCCGGCCCTGTGGCCTGGTCGGGAAGCACCTACTGCGGCACTGTTTACTATGATATCGCCAAAGATACCGAGACAATCAATATTACCTTAACCCCTGCCAACTGCGCTTTGGCCATATACCAAAGTATGATTTACGAGGGGGTTGGGCGTTTTGATGAAGCTCATTTTGATCAGGAAGTGTTTGCCCCCTAAGGAGAGATTTTATGAAACGACTGGACAAAATTCAAGCCTGGCTTAAGCAAACGGTCGAGAAAAATGGCTTCTTCCATGGAATCTTTTTTGCGCTGGCCTTTTCCTCCGCCTTGGCGATTGCGGTCACGGGGATCGAAGGCTTTCACACTTTTAGTCCGGGCGGTGTAATCTCTGCCAGTCAGATGAATGAGAACTTTGAAAAGGTGGCGGGAGAGGTTATCTTTCACGGAAGAAATCTCGCAACCTTTTCGCATCTAAAATCCTCCGCCGGTCAACAATGCGGTTATTCTGCCGATCCCTGCCATCTGGGATTTTTGGTCTTTGATGAGGTGGTAGGTGGGGGCGACAACTATCTTTCAGTTTCTGACCCCTCAACCAGCACTTACAGTTTTACCTCAGGCAGTACTATCAAATACATTAAAATTCCGGTCAGTGGTTTTTACGAGATTCGTCTTGTGGCGCATCCATCAACCTTCACAATCGATGTCGGTGCACCGTCCGCATCAGTAACAGTGGACTGTATGAGCGATATCTATAAATTTGATGAAAGCGCCGCTGCCACACAACTTGTCTTGCAAAATAATGAGTATGATATTCGCCTTGGCGGCTATATGCCGCCTACTTTGGTAAAAACGAATATTTCTAAAAATGGCTATGATGGTGACGCCAATGGAATATTGTCGATGAGTGAACTTTCCAATGGCTCAGTCAATTATGGCACACTCATTCGCAAGTACTTTGCGGCAGGAGAAACCTTTATCCCTTATATGAGAACCTTGATTTCAGCCAGCTCGACGAGTGCAAGCGGGGCCGTTTATAATGCGGGCGAATTGGAGTTGATTATTAAGAGAATACCCTAAGTTAAGTTCCAAGAGCTGACAAACATGGTTGGTACTGACGGAGATTCCAAAAATAAACAAAGAGCCTGCACCCTTTGTCAGAGTTGGGGAGCTAGCGGACTCTTCCATCAAGTATACCGCGAATGCGTGGGTGGCCAAGGAAGACCATGGTTCAGTTTACTTTGATGTCCTGGAAAAAATAAAACTTAAATTTGATGAGCTTAAAATTTCCAGACCATTTCCCCGACAAGAAGTTCACAGGGGAGGCGACCAAAAACCTCACCTATCGACTTCCTCAGCTTTTCAAGGCCATTAAGATAAATTTGCTTTGAGTAAAATTTATCCCCCACTATAATTATCGCAATGCCTTTTTTAGATATCAAAACCGTTCTCGTCTTTAGCTGCATTATTAATGTGGTATATGCCTTTGTTTATGCCTTCTTTTGGATTCAAAATCGCCACCGCCATGCCGGTATCTTGCTTTGGGCGATTCACTCACTCACTCAATGCGGTGGAATGCTGCTGATTGGCCTTAGAGGCATTATTCCTGACTTCATCTCTATGGTCGTGGGGAATACATTTATCGTCTTGAGCGCCTATCTTTTGTTGATGGGCCTGAGCAATTTTTTAAAAATAAAAAGCTATTACCGTTACAGCATTTTATTGCTCCCCATCTTTATCGCCGTTCACAGCTACTTTAGTGTTGTGAATCCCATCCTTCAAGTTCGCACGATCAATACCTACTGCTATCTCCTGTTCTTTTCTGCTCAATGCACGCATCTCCTGTTATTTCGAACGCGCTCCGAAGATCGTGCCCTGACTCATTTGCCGGGATTGGTTGCCTTGGGTCTTTGCCTGCTAAGCTTAACCCAGATAATTTATGCACTCACCTTTTCCAGCAGTCACGATTTTCTCCACAGCTCAACTTTCTCGGTAATATTAATTATCGGTTACCAAGTATTAGATATTTTTATCCTACTCGGCTTAATGCTTATGATTAATGGCCATAACATTCGCGAAATTTTCAAGCAGCAGCGTGAGGCCCATGAGAGCGAAGCAAGGTGGATGTTGGCCCTGGAGGGGACTGGCGATGGCCTGTGGGATTGGGATGGCAGAACCGATAAAATATTTTTTGCCCGGCAATTAAAGGCCATGCTCGGTCATGCTGAAGATGAGATCGGCGATAGCATGAAGGAATGGTATAAACGAATCCATCCCGATGACAAACAGCAGGTCTACGAAAGCCTGAATAAATATATAAACGGTGAAGTTCCTGAATATAAAAATGAGCATAGAATTTTATGCAAAGATGGCACCTACAAATGGGTCTGTGATCGGGGGAAGGCCATCGAATGGACGCCCGACAAACGCCCCCTCCGTATGATCGGCACTCTGATTGATATTTCTGAAAGTAAAAAGATTGATCAGATCATGCGAGAGCGCGACAGTCGCTTCAAAAAACTATCCTCTTGGATACCGGGAATGGTGTATCAGTTTACCAAGCGGCCTGACGGAACCTTTTGTATTCCCTTTTCCACTGATGCCATCTATCAAATCTTTGGCTGTCTGCCCCAGCAAGTAGTTTCGGATTTTTCACCAATTGCAAAGGTCATTGTGCCCGAAGATTTGAGTCGCGTGCTCAATTCCATTAATGAGTCGGCGGCACGTCTGTCAATTTGGATCTGCGAATTCAAGGTCAAACTTCCCGGACAGTCAGTCCGATGGCTCATGGGTAAATCGACCCCGGAGAAATTGCCCGACGAGAGCATCACTTGGTACGGCTTTGTTACCGATATAACTGAAAGCAAGAAAGCAGAAAAAGAAAAAGAGGAGATTCAGGCCCAGCTCATGCATTCAGCCAAGCTTGCCTCCATCGGCACTCTTGCCGCAGGAGTTGCTCATGAGATTAATAATCCGCTGGCCATCATCAAAGGTTGTAGCGATATCGTGAGGGCCCAGGTGGCGAAGATGGGAGGCAACGAACATGTCGCAAAAAAACTGGATGCACAAAATAAGGCCGTCGACCGAGTGGCGAGCATCGTCAACGGACTTCGCACTTTCGCCCGGGCCGATACTGAACTTATTGAAACCATCGATCTTCAATTGGCCATTAAAGACGCGCTGGCGCTGTGTGAGATGATCTACGCAAAATCGGGACTCATCATCAAAACAAATCTTTGGCCCGGGCCACTTCTGATTAAAGGCAACTCTGGTCAACTTCAGCAGGTGGTGATGAACCTTCTGTCCAATGCCAAAGATGCCTGTGAAAATGTTCCAGGCGGTGGCATCATCTCGCTTGAGACCTCGACCGATGGTTCCTCCGTGATTTTTACTTTTTCAGATAATGGTCCGGGGATTGTGAAAGAGAATATCAACAAAATTTTTGATCCATTTTTCACCACCAAGCCCGTTGGCCAGGGAACGGGGCTGGGATTGCCGATTTCTCATGCTATCATCCAGTCCTTTGGCGGTACCCTGAGTGTTCAAAGTGGATTTGAAGCGGGTGCAACCTTTGTCATCACACTTCCGGTCGCTCCCGATGATGTCCACACAACGGGCCAGATCAAACCATTATCCACTCGTCATTTCACAGGCAATGCCCTGGTGGTTGATGATGAGGAAGAGCTTCGAGAGATTATGATCACATGTTTTACCAATCTCGGACTATCCGTCACGTCGGCCTCCAGCGGTGCTGAGGCCCTGGAAATTTTGAAGGATAAAACCTTTGATTATCTGATCACGGATATTATGATGCCTGGTATGTCCGGCCATGCTCTTCTCGAAAAGGCCTATAAGCTTCCCCATCTTAGCCAGACACGTTTTCTTATCATCAGCGGTCTAATCGCGAGTGATATTCAAGACTCTGCCGGCGACCCCGCACGGCCGCCAGTCCATGGTTTTATCGAAAAGCCTTTCAGCACCGAATCCATCGCTCAGGTCTTGGAAAAAATCCGTCTCAAGACATGACGTAAACTAATGACATTGCTGATACTTACCAAGGTGAGCTGGTTCGAGGGTCAGCGCCTTTTGACAACTCAATTTATTTACGCTTAAACTTGATTGGTTTAGTTAGGTAGTTTAATTAAGGGGGACAGGCATGAAGGTTTTTTTAAGTGTGCTGGTATTTTTTGGGCTGAATTGTTTTGCTGCAACAAATGATATCGTCACGCTTGATATGGCGCTTAAGATCGACGGGCGGTTGGTTTCAAAGCCAAATGTCAAAGTGCTCTTTGGCAAAACCGCAACAGTTGAACAAACCACACCCTCAGGTGATGGAACTTTTATCGAAGTACTTCCCACCAAAAATGCTAAAAACCAAGTAATCATGAAGTTTAAGGTAGGAAAGATTGTTGCCGGAAAGCGCGAAGTCCTAAGCCGCCCACAGGTTACCACTCTGCTTGATCAAAGAGCAGAAATCACCCAGGAATCCATAGAAACTTCATCCAAAAGTATTTCACTTTCTGTAACGCCTAGTCTTTGGGTGCCAGCATTACCTACGAAGCTTTAGGCCTACTTTTTCTTCTTAATCGGGTGAGCCGTCTTGGGTGCGGGCGCTGCTGGCGCAGGCCTTTTGTTTAATTTTTGCTCAAGGGCATCTGACTTTGTTTGAAGGTCGGCCACCCGAGCGCTGAGATCACTGGCCCGAAGGTCTGAATCAGTTAGAACAGCTTTTAGATCGGATAAACTTTTTTCAATCTCGGCCAATTTAGTCTCAACTTTCCCTAGCTCTTCTTTGGCGAAGGCCCTGCTATCCTGGGCCAGATTATCCATATTTCGGTTAGTTTCTTTTTTAACTTCTTCCTTAATTTTAACCAGAAATTTTTCCTCTAATATTTTAGCATTGAATCCCAATGAAAAGATGAGGGCTAATAATGCGAACAATGTGGAAGTAAGGGCCAACCAATTTTTCTTTAAAAAATCTAAAACGATTGTCTTGTTCATAAGTTTATTTACTCCTGCGCTGGTAAAGAGGCATATACTTATAATCTATTTCCTGCAAATCCGCCACGGATAAAGGCAATGCTACTTCATGTGAGAGGAGGTTTTGAGCGTCTTGCCAGCAATCATGAAAACACCACGGCCTTGATGATGAACGGTCTTTGGCTTTTTCTTTTTCGGGTCGATCCACGCTTTAAGAATCTCAAGAATAAAAAAATTATATTTTGCCACCAGCTTGGTATCAACCACTCGGCACTCGAGATTGACATAACATTCGGCGATGAGGGGAGGGGCGACGCGGGAGGCGGGCAGGGGAGTGAGATGAAAAGTTTTAAACTTATCGACCTTTTTTCCGGAAGTATTGCCACAGGCCACGACCTTATCCAGCAGCTCCACCGTGGGAATATTGAGCACGCATTCTTTGGTGGTTTTGATCAGCTCAAACGAATAATTCCGATTGCTAATCACGCAGCCGATCAGCGGCGGCTCAAACTCCATCATGGTATGCCATGACATGGTCATGATATTTATTTGCTTCTTGCGGGCACTGGTGACCAGGACAACCGGGCCGGGTTCAAGCAGACGGTAGACCTGAGATAGGGGAAGAGATTTTCTCTTCATTATTTTTTACGATTATTTTTAGTGCTAAGAAACTGCTGCAATCGCCCAAGGCCGGACTCTTTTCTTCGTTTCGCCTTGGCCTCCTTGCTGGTCATGCAATCTTTGCTCAACTTCTCAACTTTTTCAGGTTTGGCTTCATCCTTGGCCTTCACCGCAGGTCTCCCGCGCATGGGAATTGCCGGGGCGGCCTTGAGGATTCTGCCGTCGATGCCTTGGCCGTCTAACTCAGCAATGGCACAATCGGCCTGGCGGGCATTTTTCATTTCGACAAAGGCCATGCCCGTTGGCCGACTGGTCTTTTTATCTATGACAACCTTGACATGGACAACTTCACCATAAGGAATAAACAGTTCTGTAACTCCCGCCTTGTCACGTAGGTAGCTGAGATTACTGACATAAACTGTATTGCGGTCAATCCCCTCGTGAGGTTTAGAACGAAAATGCTTGGGCGGCGTTTTTTTGGCTTTTCCTTTCATAAAGGCTTTCCTCTCATTTTTTAAACAATAGTTAAAGCAAATTTATGCTACACTTTTTATTATCAGAAATTAATCAGGAAGGCATCCCATGAATCTAAAGCACGGACTCGTTTTTTTTCTTTTATTTTCGGCGGTGAACGCCAATGCAAAATCAGAGAGCACCTTCACCAAATCCTATAATCAGATCAAGAAAGATTTGGCCAGCAAGATTACAATTTGTCGCAAGCAGTTCGATAAAAATGTAAAAAAAGCTTATAGTGAATCCAAAAAACCATACAGAGAACAGGAGCATATTCAATTTGTAAAAGATGAAAAAAAGGCCCTCCAATTTATCAATGGATTTGACCTCTCCAAGCTGACCGATGTCGAAGAGCAAAAATTTTACACCCTAATCAGCGAGCAATGTTCCAAAGAAAATTTAATCATCTTTGAAAAACTGGATAAGAAACGGCGGAGCTGCAATTTTTTTGGCGAAGAATACAAATTCATGAAAGGCCTGATCTATGCCCAAAAAAACTATGACTGGTCGGAGCAAACCAGGCAACTGGCCCGGGGCAAAATTTTAGAATGGGTGCAAAACCAGGCGAATCCGGATCACTACATCACGCAACTTTTTGCCTTGGAGTTGCTGGAGTTGATGGTTGAGTACGGGCAGATCGATAAAAAATTTGGTGAGGAGATCAAGCAAACTTACGTCAAGGCCGAGAAAAGACATCTGGAGATCAAGGAAGCGATTCAGCTGATTTCAAAAAATGACAAAAAAAGCGCCTATTTTTCCTGCGAGGGTTTTTCCAAAAGCCGAGAACTGGAAATCCCGTTTAGCCAAACGACCAGCGAAGAAATTAAAGTCATTTTACAAAAGATCTGAGAGTTAGTCTAAAAATATGATTTTGTAATGATGTGATTTTCAATCATCGCATCGATACATTTTTGAAAATAATCTCCAAATTTACAATCAAGTAAGCTGATCATCCAAATACTTGTATGCAAGTCGCGAGGTGCGCCGATTTCCCACAAACCTCCCAGCGCCACTGAATCTTTTGCTAAATCAGCGGGTAAGGCAACAATGCCGCTCCCATCTTCCGCAATTAATTTCAAAAGATTGGGATCATCAATTTCACCGATTATCTGGGGAGAGATATTATGGGCAGTGAAATACTGATTGATGGCAGAATGTGATTTGGAGTCTCCCGTGTAATGACAAAACGGTACACTTTGGAGGGACCGTGGAAAGTTAGTTCCCAGGTGATTAAATTTTTTATGGCCGACAAAAACCAAATTCTTTTTGAAAATTTCTCTATTTTTAAGCGTCGACGACTCATGAAGAATCGGCCGGTCGGCGAAAATAACATCAATCGTTCGGGCCTCGAGAGCATTTAAGAGATTGGACAGACCGTCCTGGCTGGTCTTGATAACCGTATGGTTATTACCCCAAAAACTGCGAAGAATGGGATATGTATCACTCTTCATGAGGCAGGGGATGAAACCCATTCTTATAACGTTAATACGGTCGACATAATGATTTTTAACACACAAGGTAAGCTCGGTTCGCAACTTGAAAATTTCAGTGGCGTAGGCCAAAACTTTCTTTCCAGTATCATTGAGAACCAATCCTTTTGACCTTCTCTCAAACAGCGGCTCACCAAAATAAAGCTCCAGCTCCTTCAGCTGATTACTTAGCGTTGATTGAGTCAGGGCCAACTTTTCACAGGCATCACGAATTGATCCTTCCGTGGCAATGGTATAAAAGTAAAAGAGGTGATTTAAATTCAGATGTTGCATCTTGAAGTCATACCCTCGTGAATGGATAAGATGTTAAGGCGCGATTACTTTCCATAAATTTACATTTATTACTCATTTATATCATAAATTACCGGAACCATGAATGACTTCCAGCAGCATTGTGCCCAATATTATAATTCTACAGAGAATAACAGATATCAATAATAGCTTTGAGTTGTCCAGAGATAAAGGGAGCTTGAAATCTTTTGCAGAAAATTTCTAATATTTGTCAGAAATTACTCTTTTTAAAGGGTAACTTGCAAGTCAGCTATTTTTTCAAGGCAAGTTATTTGGTATGCTAGTTTGAAGTGAATACAAAATCCAGGAAAGACTATTATCAGGCGAAGAGCAAAAATCTTACCGAGCTAGAGTTGTACAAAAGTATTTGTGATCATGCCCCGGTTGGCATTGAAATTTATAACCGGGATGGATTTCTGCTTAGCGCAAATCACCAGGTTCGAAGAATTTTTGGCATTGATGAATCTATCAAGGCCATTTCCTTCAATTTATTTGATGATCCCAATATCTCAGAGGAAACCAAGAGGCTCCTGCGGGCAGGTTCAGCAACACATAATGAAACTCTTTATGACTTTGAGCTGGTAAAAAAACATCATCTCTTTCCAACCACAGGCTCAGGTAAAATCATCTTAGATATTGCTAGCCGACCTATTCATGATAGTGATGGTGATGAGACGGTGGGATACGTTGTGCATCTGCAAGATATAACTGCGCGCAAAAAGGCCGAAGAGAAGATGCAAATAGCGCAGAACTTGCTGCAAGCATGTCTTGGAAGTGCGGAAAATCTTGATATTTTTGTGATCGATAAAGACTTCAAATATTTATATTTTAATTCATGCCACCAAAGAACCATGCTCCAGCTCTATGGTAAAAAGGCGAATTTAGAAATCAGCGTGCTGGATATTATCCAAGATGAAAACGAACGAAAAAAAGTTCAAGACCTATTTGCACAAATTTTTGCCGGGCGAACCTTTGAATGCGTTAGTGAGTATGGAACCCTAGAGCGACAGATTTGGGAAAGCAAATATAACCCTATTTACAACCAAAACTTCGAGATTATCGGTGCCAGTTGCTTTTCCTCAAATGTTACGGAGCGCAAGAAAACAGAGGCCGATTTACAAGAGAGTGAATATTTGTTCAAAGAATCACAACGGGCCGCTTCTATCGGCTCCTACAAAACGGATTTTACACTTGGACAGTGGAAATCTTCAAAGATCCTTGATCGGATTTTTGGCATTGATGAGACTTACAGTCGCAGCGTCGCAGGCTGGCAGGAACTTGTGCATCCGGATGAACGGGAGACACTGAACAGATACTGGAGCGAGGAAATATTTCAAAAGCGGCAGCCCTTTAATAGGGAATATAGAATTATTCGCAAAGCTGATGCTGAGGTCAGATGGATTCATGGCCTAGGCGAGGTTAGCTTCGATTTAGAAGGTAAACCTCTTTTCATGATTGGGACCATTCAGGATATCACAGAACGCAAAAAAGCAGCCGAGTTGGTTGCCAAAGCGCTCAACGAGAAAGAAATTCTGATTAAAGAGATTCATCACCGGGTAAAAAATAACCTACAAATGATTCAAAGCCTGATTCATCTGCAGTCCCAGGGGCTTAGTGATCCCGATGTGCAGAGACTTTTTGATGAAACCTGCGGGCGAATGGCCACAATTGCCCTCATTCACGAGCAGCTTTATCTGGCGGAAGATCTGGCCCGTATTGATTTCAAAAAATATCTGGAAAGCTTCATGCCAAAGGTGATCGGCAATTACGGTGAGGGGAGAATTGCTTTTTCCTTGGAGACAGACAGCCTACTCTTGAGTGTGAATATTGCTATTCCGTGCGCTTTAATTTTAAATGAGCTGGTTTCAAATGCGCTTAAATATGCCTTTCCCGATAGTAAAAAAGGTCTTATCAAAGTGGCCCTCAAAAAGAATACCACGGAAGAAATCATCATGATCGTATCCGACAATGGGATCGGAATCCCGCCCCACGTAAATTTGAATTCCACAAAAACTCTTGGACTCGAATTAGTGCAAGTTTTAACTAAGCAGCTTCATGGGACGTTGGAATTATGCCGATTGGATGGTACAAAGTTTATGATCACATTCTCGGACAAAGGAAGCCGACATGGATAAAAAAAGAATTATGGTGGTGGAAGATGAGGCCGTCATCGCGTTGGATATTAAGGCCCACCTGATTAGACTTGGGTATGAGGTTCCGGCGGTCGTTGCCAGCGGTGAAGAGGCGATCTCCAGTGCCCAACAGTTGCGACCGGATTTAATTTTGATGGATATTTCTCTCGATGGCGAGATGAACGGTTTGGAGGCAGCGGCCCAAATCAGCAAGAATTTTGCTATTCCCGTCATATTTCTCACGGCCCACTCCGACAATGAAATGCTTAAACTTGGCCAAGAGGCCGGGGCCTTTGGTTTTCTCCCTAAGCCCTATGATGCCCGGGCACTTCGAAGCACAATCGAGATGGCCCATGCGCGCTTTGAAGATATGGTTGAGATTCAGCGTCTCAATAAAGAGTTGCAACTATCCATCCAAAAAATCGAAGATTTGCGCAAACATCTGCCCATCTGTTCCTGGTGTAAGCAGATTCGAGCCAAGGACGGATCATGGCAAGATTTGGAACGCTATCTCACCAAAGAAGCGGATGTGGAATTTACCCACGGTATTTGTCCGGTATGCAAAAAAACTTTTCTCGGTCACGACTAGAGATCTCTCCTATCTGAAGACATGATTTTTTCCTCCTCTCACAAGCATGTTTCAAGTCATTGCGGCAGATGCGTCGCGCTGATTAAATTAACATCAGTCATGGGAGAACTTTCAAAAGGAAAAACGATGAAGCAATTTACCGTCAGAATAAGAGAGAATTTATTAAAAAGAAGAACGGACTTACTGGAGCTCATCGAACGGCGTCTTAAAGAAAGAACCGCCAATGGAATCACCCTAGAGCAAGATTTGAATGAGCAGGCGGCCTCCGAGCAAAACGACAGCATCATCGATGCCCTTAATGATATCGAACGGAAAGAGCTGAATGAAATAGACAATGCGCTACGCAGACTTGAACTCGGGAAATATGGTATTTGTGAAGTTGATGGCGAGTCTATTGATGAAAAAAGACTGACGGCCCTGCCCTTCGCCAGGACCTGTACCCAGCATGCCGAGATGTGATGCCCGCTTTTTTACCTGCTGACACTAAACACTGATTGTAACCGGATTAATCACCGAGAATATGCTCTCGGATACGTATAATACCTTCTATTGTTTTTTATCTGAAAGGAGTAATTATGAGTTTGGAAAAGTTTATGAAAAAAGATTTCGTCATGGTTCCCGCGACATCATCTCTTGTCGAAGTCGCCAAGGTTATGCTGGAACGGCACGTTGGGGATGTCATTATTTCAAGAACAAAAAACGGAAAGGCCGAGGTTAGGGAGGACGTCATCGGTATCGTTACCGATAGGGATTTGGTGCTGGAATTTGCCAAGAAGGGAAAATTGGACCCTAGTCGAAAGGCAGGGGAATTTGCGAAGGGAAAACTTACGTTGGCATCCTTAAGCGATGGTTTGGGGGCCGCGATTGAAAAGATGAACAAAAATGGTGTGCGTAGGGTCCCTGTCGTCGATGCCGACAAGAAAGTAGTCGGAATTTTATGTGCCGATGATTGTATGGAGATCTTGGGATTAGAGATGAGCTCCTTAACCGGAATTATGAAAAATGCTTTGAAAAATGAAAAAAAACATTCTGTACCATCAAGACTCAAGGCCGTTTGAAATTTTTTTGAGTGAGGGAAGAGCGGAGAAGCAAATCCGCTCTTTTAATATCGGCGTTTCATTTTATCCTCATCAACCAGGGCAGGAATTCCTGTTCCACTCCAGGTGATGGTTTTATAGGAAGTATCGCCGGATTTTTTGAACTGGATATCAACTCCGATAAGGACGTTAAAATTTCCCTGTGCCGCCAGGAATGCCAGTCTTAGAAGTGTTTCCTTGCGATCAGCACAATTCTCAACCGTGACAGGTTCTTCTGTGCTTTGAATAAGTCGATACTCTTTGGACTGACCGATCAGGTAAACAAAAACATTCTTGGCCCTCTCCACGGTTTCATTATAAGTATCAAGCTCGGGACCAACCTTATCGTTAAAACAAGGGATGCAGTAAACACTGTGAGCAAACTCTTGGGGAATTTTTTTTAACAGCGAAAAGCTATCTTCCTGCAGGAACTGGGCGCATTTTTTGCAGATCAGCTCCTGACAAAGACCACAATGGAATGTGGCCTTGGGATTTTTACAGGTAGTGCATACGTTTAAGACTTTCATAGGGAAGGGAATAGCACAGCTCGTAAAATTAAGGCAAGTTATTGTTTTGTCATGTCAATGAGATGCTCGTCGATGAGCGTCCGATCGCTGGAAAACGTTTTGATAACAATTTGCCGCTTTGTCACCTTTAACCAGGTGTAGGTCGCGGTTAATGACTTTGAAAATTTCTGGTAAGGGTTGCCTCCCAAGGACGGCATCCGGTACCAGGCGAAAGCTCCGGCCGTAATGTAGCTGATACCATTTTTCTCGCTGCGCTCATAGAGGTGGACGTCACCACTTAACATCAAAGGTACTTTGTATTTTTCAAGCAAGCGCACCAGAGTGACCTGAAGCTCCTGGGTTTCAGGCCTTCTTTTTTTGAAAATATTAGAAGTGAAGGCGGCATGATGAGAGAGCAGGATAAGCGGTATCCCCTCGGCATCTGCCCTTTGCAATTCCCTTTCTAAAAAGATCCATTGCTCGGCACGGGCCGTAGTTGTTAAGCGGTTAAAATTTGAGTTGAAGATGAGAATCTTGCACTGGGGAAAAGTTAAGAGATGGCCGTACCATGGAGACGATTTTCCAGTTAAATATTTTTCAAAGGGAGGGGGACCTTGAACTAAATTTAGGGACTGATATTCGTGATTGCCGATGGCGGAAATTAAAGGACTCGGCGAGACCGCTTGAGAGGTCGCTTGAAAAAACTCTTCCCACTCTTCGATTTTTCCACCCTTATGCACAACATCTCCGCCGTGCAGCAGAAAATGTATTTTTCCGTACTCCCAACTCTTTGAGAGAACAGAGCGGAGTTTTTCCTGGTTTGAATATGAATTGTGGGTATCGCTTAGAAAGCCGAGGTAAATGGGCGATGAATCCTCGCAGGGAATTTCGGGAATGACCTGTGAAAATATTTGCTTTCCCGATCTCTGATCTTTAACTTCCACTTGCATGCTTTTCCCACATGAAAACTTTCCTACGGGCAAATTCAAAAGTTGCTCTTTTTGGAACAAGATGGGGATATTGTTTACAACTATTGGGTTGGAAGTTTTGAGCTTAAGTTTTAGGTAAACCTCATTATCTTCAGATATCACGGTGTAAGGGAAAATTATAAAAAGAGACTCTGGGCCCTGCTGGACGGGAGTTGCGCAACTGATCAGAATTAAAAATAAGACAAATTTCTTCAAGACGATCAGGATAACATTTTAATCAGATCTATAACTAGCATTAAATCATGCCTGCCTCTGTCGCAAAAGATTACTGTTTTATGTCAGTATGAAAACAGAAATTCTTTTATTTTTATTGTTATTCTCTAGCAAAAGTCTGATGGCCTATGAATCCGTCAAATTTACTGGGATTAATTATATTTCTGAGGAACAGTTTTCGAGAGTGCTAAAAAGTCGTTATGACCTAATTCAAAAAAAGTGGAGCTTTCGTCCTGACAATACCATTGAGTTAGAGGCGTATTCTTTTGAAAAAAACGCTACAGAGCAGCTGTATAATTTTGAAAACTCAACTCCTGCAGCCAGCAGCTTTTTTAATGAAGCTAAGGTCCAATATATTAACTGGGGATTGCCTGTTGGCTTCGCTCTTTATGGCGCTGTTTTTTGGGACTGGGGGCAGGTACACAACTTTAGAACCCGTGATGAGGGGTGGTTTGCCCGAGATACTTATGCCGGCGGGGCGGACAAGCTATCCCATGCTTACTATTCCTTCCTTGTGGATCGCATAAGTTACAACCTCTATCGGACGAATGGCCTCTCACACCAGTCGGCCTTGAAGTACTCATTTATTATGGCGACAGTGATCGGCCTCTTGATCGAAACCGGTGATGCCTTCAGCAACTTTGGATTTTCCATCGGCGATTTCATTAGTGACATCGTTGGCGCGGGACTGGGGCATCTGTTAAATTCAAATGCATACCTGGATGAACTGATCGGATTTCAATTCTGGTGGCTGGATGAGTCTGCCTTGGACCAAAAGAAAACCGCCAATATATTCAGACAAGTCTCAGATTATAATCGGCAAAAATACATTTTAAATTTTCGGTTTGCAGCGATTCCTGCATTAAGGGAGTTTAAGCTTACGCGATATATAAATCTTGATTTGGGTTATTATACCAGAGGCTACAAATCCACAGTGCCTTCTCCTGAGGGGCCGGCGAGAACCCTGTATACCGGTGTCTCGCTCAATCTCACACAGCTTCTTCGTGATTTGTTTCCAAAAAGTGATTACGCCTATTATACTTCCAGCTTCTTTAAATATTATCAGGCCCCTTATACAGCAGTCGAAGTTGTGAAAAAATAAGTTTTTCCTAGAACATATGCGGCCGAATGATTAAGCTTATATAAGCTTAATCATTTGAGGTTTTATCATGAGAAAAATAATTATTTTTATCCTCTTTGTTCTTGTGCATGCCTGCGCACAGAATTCCAACAGGTCTGAGCAATCCCGCACATACCCTGACCATTGGTGGTCACCCATCAGTGACAAAAATCTCCCGAACTGGGAGATCTTGCCCGATGCTGGAGAAAAAAACAGGAGTGTTATATTATCGAAAAGGCATGAGCTGGGAATCTTATCCAATTTTGCGGCAACTCCATTTCAGCTAAGTGGAAAGCAATATGCCTCTGTCGAAGGATTATGGCAGTCGACGAAATATCCCGATCCGAAAATAAAAGATGACCCGAGATTTAAATGCAAACAGTTTAAGTTAACACGCACTCAGGTTGAGCAGCTCGTGAGTTTTGAAGCTAAGTCGGCCGGTGATCCGGGCAGTGCTTGTATGAAAGAACTGGGAATTGACTGGGTGAGCTTTGAGGGCAACAAGTTCGTCTACCGTTTGCCGGAACGCGGCCCGTACTTCGAATTAATTTACTCTGCCATGAAGGCCAAGCTGGAGCAAAATCCCCGTGTGAAGGAGGTCCTGCAGCAAACTCAAGGTCTGACCCTTTTACCCGATCATCATACAAAGACGGACGATCCGCCGGCCTGGCGCTATTTTGAAATTTGGCAGGAGATGCGCGATCAACTTCTTTTGAGCACTCTGCCCGTATTGAACTAACATATCAGAAGTCAGAAAAAACAGCTTTTACTCAAAGGTCAGAATGGTATAAGCATCAAAAAGAACGGCGTAGGAATCGTAGACGCCCCATGACCATGCTCCGAACTTATGACAGGGAACGATATACTGATCATCCCAGTGATTAAGGACTAGCTGACAGCTATTTGTACCACGATTTAAAATGTCCGTGATCGTCACCCAGTGCAGCCCACGACTGCCGGGAGAGCGCAGAAGGGCAACAACCGGACTACGTTTCACCTTTTCTCCGGAACCTCGACTGCGCGTGATCAGACCTTTGTGATTGAATTTTGGCGTGAGTCCGGCCTCGATCTTAGAGAGAAAATCATTGTAGCTGGAGCCAACTTGAATTCTCCAGGTTCCACCAGGGCAGGCCGATTCCTCGTTAAAAATAGTATTCAACCCATTTTCCAGAGTGCCCGGCCTCACACCAGGAGTGACATCGCTCAAGAAACGATTGCTATACCAGTTGGGGTGTCCCGCCAGGCCGCAGTACATATAAAGGACATTGGAGGCGGCGGTCTGACCGCATTTTCCCTCATTTCCAAACCATCCTTCTGAATCAGGCTGCAGGAAGCTGACGGTTCCATCATCACAGCGACGCATGTTGAGATTTCTGAGCTCTTGCTCGTTTCTGATATGATTGTAGCTAACCTCACAGGCATCGGCATAATAGCTGGACCAGGAGTCACGATCGATCGTACCTTTTTCGCCGGTGCTTCTTCTTTCAGAAATGTTCTTCTGGGAAAATTTCTTGCCTGAGGCAATTTCACTGATGAAATCCGACCTGGACTGACCTTGCGCATAGGCATTTGCGGCAAAAGTCAGACAACCTACCAGCACCAAATGCAGTTTCAACTTTAGCATTGCTTCCCCCCTTACCTGTTCCCAAAAAACAGGGCACCATAACAGCGCAATTTATGGGCATAAAGCTGAGTGAAAATTTTATAGGTGGAAAGCTGGCCTTGAGCTATGGTAAGTAACTTATTTTACATGAGGTTTTGACCATGCAAACCAAGCTTTTTTCCTCTTTGCAAATTCGCGGACTCACATTGAAAAATAGAATCATGATGGCGCCCATGTGCCAATATTCGGCCATCGATGGTATCGCCAATAATTGGCATCTGGTGCACTTAGGTGCTCGCGCCGCAGGCGGGGTGGGGTTAATTATTGCCGAAGCAACAGGCGTCGTATCTGAGGGGAGAATTAGCAATGGCTGTCTGGCCTTAACGAACCAGGCGCAGTGTGATGCTCTGAAACCAATGACCGCCTTTATTAAATCCCAACAGTCTATTCCCGCAATTCAATTGGCCCACTCAGGACGTAAAGGTCAAGGTGATTGGGAGCCGTATGCTCCAAGTCCTCTTGCTTTTTCCGAGCAATATAAAAGACCGCGAGAACTTCAGGGCCGGGAAATTTATAAGCTAGTTGAGGCTTTTGCTCACTCTGCCACCCTGGCCCTGGAAGCGGGATTTGAAGTGATAGAGGCCCACATGGCCCATGGTTATCTGATGCACCAGTTTCTCTCACCGCTGACCAATGAAAGAAGCGATGAATTTGGTGGTTGTCTCGAGAATCGGATGAAATTTCCTTTACTCGTGGCCCAGGCATTGCGTGATGTTTGGCCTAAAAATTTGCCCGTTTTTGTGCGTATTTCCGCCACCGATTGGATGGAGGGTGGGTGGGACCTCGAGCAAAGCTTAGTGCTCTGCCAGGCCTTGAAAAAAATTGGGATAGACTTTATTGATGTCTCTTCGGGTGGGACTGTGCCCAATGCTCTTGTTCCTGCTGCCCCTAATTTTCAAGTGCCTTTTGCAAAAGAAATTAAGCAAAAAGTCGGCATTCTCACTGGGGCAGTTGGTTTGATCACCAAGGCCGGACAGGCCGAAGAGATTTTAAAAAATCAGGAGGCCGATGCCATTTTGCTCGGGCGAGAGCTGCTGCGCGAACCATATTGGCCGATCAAAGCGGCCCAAGAATTAAAAGAGAGAGTGCCTTTTCCAAAGCAGTATGAACGGGCCTATTAGGTGCAGCGAGTTAGCAGCTTTTTCATTCACGATCTGACCTAGATTAATGCCTTCCACTGTATTAAATCAATAAATTTGTGCTTTCTAATACGTGCAAAATCAATATACTTGCCGTCTATGGTTATGGCATTTAAAGAGTGGTTGCATACGCATTCCAATGGGTCCTTTGCGATGGGAAGTTGGGACCGTGTGCCCCGCCGTAAGTACCATGGTCAGTGGATTTCCCGTGCTCTCGGGCGCGCCAATCCAGAGCATCTTTTGCTCGACATTCTTGAGAGGCATCTCGTCAGTGAGGGTCAGGAAGAACCGCTCGTCGATTTCGATTTTGGTCATGGCCCGGGCAATTCAGGTGTTTCACTTCTTCAATCGTTTACAGATAGACCTCATCCGCGCTGGATTTATCTACTGAATAACGGTAAGTCCGAGCTAACCCGTACTTTTCGTTTTTTTACCGACAAGGGATGTGAAGGCATTGAATTTGAGTATGAGCTAAGTCCAAAGTCATCCCCCGTGGTGCTTTCCCTTGAGCCTCTGTTTACAATTAGAAATGTGCATGCGCTTGCACAGGAAAATTTAGCGCTTGATGGAACCATTGAAAAGATTGGCAGGCCCAAAAAGGGGCAGGCCATGAGTTATTCTTTTAAGCCCTATGAGGATCTGGGGACTTTTAATCTTACTTTGAGTTGTGATCACGGGATGGAGCTGCTCGGAAACTGGTATCGAAATTTCTTTTATGTCGAAGAAGAGGAGCGGGGATATCCTGCCAAGGAAGACTGCTTTTGTCCCGCCCGCTTTCAAGTGAAGATGGCCCCTGAGACAAAATTCTCGTTGCGCTTTCTGCTTGTCGAAGAAAAAGAGAAAAGCAACAGCAACGATATTCGCAAGCACGGCAGCGCATCTCCGCAGCCATTGTCAGGCGAGCATTCCGATTTTTTTCATGCCCTTTCTCAGTCGCTGAACTCCTATGTCTACCAGGATTTTAAGCATCGTCAATTTGAAGGAGTGATCGCCGGCTATCCTTGGTTTTCGGCTTGGGCCCGAGACACCTTTATCTCTCTGCCGGGGATAAGTTTAAGCTGGAATGATCCCAAGCGTGCCATGCAGCTTCTGCAAAGTTGGGCGCCCAATGTTGAGCGGCAGCTCTTTGAAAAAAAATCTGAAGCGGCCATTCTTGATCTCAATTGCAGTGGCCTGGATTCACCTTTATTATGGGGGGCGGCCCTACGTTTTTTACTGGAAGAGCATCCGGTCAAAACACCCAAGAGTAGCCCACTGGCGCGAGAGTTGGTGGCGACGCTTGAACGCTGGATATTGCTCTTTTTCCAAGGTGAATGTCCGCTTGTAGAAATCACTGACTTTGGCTTTTTCTGCAAGCGGGGAAGTTATGCCACGAGCTGGATGGACGCGCGGGTTGATGGCGTTCCGGTAACTCCTCGGCATGGATATCCCATAGATATTAATGCTCTCTTTTTTGAAAACATGGATTTTCTACTGCGCAATCACACTCAACTTAAAGCGGGCGCGGCGCGACTATTTAAAAACTATCTGGAAAAAGTGTGTGGCACTTATGCCGCGAATCTCTGGGTTGCCGAGCGCTCATTTATCGGCGATGGACACGATGGCCTCAATCTCGATGGTTCACTACGGCCGAATCAATTGTGGGCCTTGCGTTCAAAATTTGAGATGTTTTCCCGAGAGCAATCGCTGGCCAGCATGAAGCGTATCACGGAGGAGCTACTGACGCCCCTAGGACTACGCACTCTCTCCCCGGAGGACAGCCGTTATAAAGGCCAGTATCGAGGTGACCAAGCCACCCGCGATCACGCTTATCACCAGGGAACAGTCTGGCCTTGGCCTATTGGAATTTATACTGAAGCTGCCTTGAAATACTGGGAGGTTTCAAAGGTTAAGGCGACACTTGCGCCGGTTTTCGCCGCCCTTGAAAAGCATTTTTATGAGGAAGGGTGCATTGGACAAATTTCAGAAATCTTTGACGGAAACCAACCGTATACTTTACGTGGAGCACCTGCGCAGGCGTGGAGCGTAGCTGAAACCTTAAGGGCATTATGGCTGATCGAAAACTTAAAGTCTTAATGTTGGGGTGGGAATTCCCCCCCCAAATCACCGGAGGTTTGGGGACGGCCTGCGAGGGTCTGACGCGCGCCTTGGCCCAGCACAACCTGCAAATCCATTTTTTTATGCCCCGGCTCTACGGTAATGAATCCGCGCCTCATCTGGACCTTTATGATGTGACCTCAGGTATAACTCAGCAAGGGAGTCGGCCGGGAGTAAGACTCAAGGCCCATTGGCTTTCGGATAGTGAGGTGACCGAGCATGAAAATTATGAAAAAATGTTGGTTTACGATATCCCTAGTTTTCTAAGTCCTTATTTGCGTCCGGAACATAAAACGTTGTCGGAAGCAGAGCTACGAACAATCAGAAGTAAGTCTGTTCGGGATTTTAAAACGTTGATAAGTGGTGAAGAAATTTTTTCCACCACGGAAGAGATCGTCGTACCGGGCGCTCCTTCCGCCAAGAGTGGCCAACATTACGGCCAGCGACTTTTTGAAGAGGTGCATGCCTATGCTATTCGGGCCGTTGCTTTATCTCGCGGGCTCGATTTTGATGTGATCCACGCCCATGATTGGATGACCTATCTTGCCGGTATCGCGATCGGGCGTGCCAGTGGTAAGCCGGTTATCCTTCATGTCCATAGCTTAGAATCAGATCGTAGTGGCATATATAAGAATGAAACGATTGCCCATATTGAAGAATCATCCCTCAAGGTCGCCACGGCGGTTATGGCCGTGAGCCATTACACTCGCCGCCGCGTGATTGATGATTATAAGATTCCCGAGAGCAAAGTGTTTACGGTTCACAATGGCCTAAGTGAGCGGACCTGCATTGCTCCGACAAGAACCGCTGATGACATTTTCAGAGTTCTCTTCTTAGGCCGAGTAACTTTCCAAAAAGGGCCAGACTATTTTGTTGAAGCCGCTCTGCGGACACTCAAGCATTTGCCGAATACTCAGTTTATTCTTGCCGGTTCAGGCGACATGCTTGAACAGCTACGGCAAAAAATTAAAAAGGCCGGCGCTGAAAAAAATTTTCTGCTTCCGGGATTTCTCCGTGGTCATGAGGTGGATGAGATTTTTGCCAACTCAGATCTCTATGTCATGCCATCAGTGTCTGAGCCTTTTGGACTCTCGGCGCTTGAGGCGCTCTATTACGATATTCCCATTATCGTCTCCAGACAGTCAGGGGTTTCAGAAGTTATCAAGCATGCACTGAAGGCAGATTTTTGGGACGTGGAAGAGTTGGCGGACCTTATTGTCGGAGCTCTCAAATATCCCGAGCTTCGTCGTGATCTTTTGCAAATGGCAAAGCAAGAAGTGAAACGTTTAGATTGGAATGCATCGGCTAAACGGGTGATGGAGATTTATCGTACCGTGACCTGAATTATTGGGAAGTTAAATTATGTCAGCTGTGTGTTTTTACTTTCAAGTTCATCAGCCATTTCGCATCAAGCGTTTTCGGTTTTCTGATGTAGGCAAGCGTCAGCGATATTTTGCTGATGATAAGAACACCTTAATTCTCGATAAGGTGGCGCGCAAGTGCTACCTGAAAACGAACTCGGTGTTACTCGAATTGCTTCAGAGATATAAAGGCAAATTCAAAGTAAGTTTTTCCATTTCAGGCGTGGCGCTTGAGCAGATGCGCCTCTACTCCCCGGTCATTCTCACTTCCTTTCAAAAATTAGTGGATACCGGATGTGTGGAAATTCTTTCTGAGACTTACCATCATTCTCTGGCGGCCCTTTATTTGGAAGATGAATTTTTTGAACAGGTCGAGGCCCATGCCAAAGAGGTCAAACACTACTTCGGCGTGCGGCCTGCCGTCTTTCGAAATACAGAGCTTATCTATAACGATCACATTGGCAAACTTGTGCATAGCATGGGCTTTAAGGGAATTTTGGCCGAAGGTGCTGATGATATTTTGGACTGGCGCAGCCCGAACTTTGTCTATCGCCATCCTGAGGTAGATCTAAAAATTCTCACTAAAAACTATAAGCTTAGTGATGATATTGCCTTTCGCTTTTCTAATCGTGCATGGAATGAATTTCCTCTGAATACTGATAAATTCGCCCGCTGGGTTCATGCTATCTCAGGTAATGGCGATACCGTAAATTTATTTATGGATTACGAAACATTTGGCGAACATCAATGGGAAGAAACTGGAATATTTAATTTTTTACGCCATCTTCCTGAAGCTATCTTGCGTCACCCAAATTGGGAATTTCTCACACCTTCAGAAGTGATCGACAAATTTCCGGCCGTCGCGGCCTTGCCTTACCCGCGGGACGTTTCCTGGGCCGACTTGGAGCGAGATACAAGTGCATGGAGTGGAAATGAGATGCAGAGATTGTCCTTGTCCCGCGCATATTCATTGGCGCACTTGGTTAGACGACGAAATAATACTGCGGTTCTCAAAACTTGGCGGAGACTGCTGACCTCTGATCATTTTTATTATATGTCGACCAAATTTTTTGCGGATGGCGATGTACACGCCTACTTCAGCCCGTTCAAAAGTCCCTACGAAGCTTTTTTAAGTTACATGACTATTCTTGACGATTTTGAACTTTATCTTGATACCAAAAATACTCAGCATTCGAAGTTAATTTAATGGCATAATATAGCGTATGGAAAAACCTGATTTTATTTTTGAAGTGTCGTGGGAAATTTGTAACATGGTTGGCGGTATTCATACCGTCATCCAAAGTAAAGCCGCGCAAATTCGCGAGCGCTTTGGCGACGATTATATCTGCGTCGGTCCCCATGTTCTTCACCCCATTTCTGCCACACCCTCTTTTCGTGAGGAGATTTGGAGTGATGCTGTTTATAAACTGATTCAAGACTTCAGCTCTCAAGGGATTTCTTGCCGCATGGGGCGTTGGAATATTCCGGGTAATCCTAAGGTTTTGCTGGTTGGCTTTAATGAACTATTCCAGCAAAAAGACAGAATTCTCGCCCACTACTGGGAACGCTTTGGCGTGGAGTCTCTCTTTGGAGGGTTTGATTACGCTGAACCCGTTTTATTCGCCCATGCCTCGGGCCTTCTGATTGAGCAAATTTCCAATCGCCTGCTGCTCTCTGAGGGCAAGCGCGTCCTGGTGCATGCTCATGAGTGGATGACCTCTATCGCGCTCTTGCATTTAAAAGAAACCTGTCCGGATATCGCAACAGTTTTTACCACCCATGCCACCATTCTTGGACGTTCACTCTCTTCACGTGATCACCAAAAAACCCTGGATTATTATCTTGCCAGTAAAACTGCCGCAAGCTGGGCCCAAGAAACCGGTGTCGAATCCAAGCACTCGGTGGAAGTCATAAGTGCACGTGAGGCGGATTGCTTTACCACCGTGAGTGAGACCACCTCTGATGAGTGCGGACTCATCCTCGGAAAAAAAGCGGACATTATAGTTAATAATGGATTGAGCGATGATATTCCAAGCCAGGAGTTGCTCGACCCAGCTTTGCGCCAGAAGATGCGTCACCGAATGCTTCAGATTGCTTCCGAGGTTACCGGCTTTCAATATGACTCAGAACAGACTTTCATGATGGTAACAGCGGGACGCTATGAGTTCCGCAACAAGGGCATTGATGTCTTTATCGACGCGGCCTTGGATCTGAAAGATTCTTTGCCATATGCAGATCCAAAGAAAAAAGTGATCGCCTTTGTCATGTGTCCTGCCGGACACGGACAGCGAGTATTTCCTCATAGTGAAAATGCCTTTACCACACACTCCATGACCGATCCATTGCACGATCCCCTCCTTGACCTTCTTAGTCAGCGGGGACAAATTAACTCGGCCGGCAATCCCGTGCATGTAATTTTTCTTCCACTCTATTTAAATGGTACAGACCTCACGATGCCTGAGACCTACTGGGAACTTGCTTCAGGTATGGACCTTGGAGTTTTTGCCTCCTGGTATGAACCCTGGGGCTACACCCCACACGAAACGGTGGCCATGGGACTGCCCACTTGTACTACGGACTGTGCCGGGTTTGGTCGGTGGGTGCAGTCGTTACCGGGAAGCGCCCAGGATAAAGGTGTTGTGGTTATAAACCGCGCTCGTGGTGGTGCGACTCAAACCTATGATGAAGTACGTCTGGAGCTTAGAAAACATATCTTGGAAATTTTGAATTCTCCGCCTGCAGAAAGAATAAAGTGGTCCGAGGCCGCCCTTCGCACGGCCAAGCAGGCCCGCTGGGGCGATCTCATTGAAGGCTACATGCGGGCCTATGCTTTTGCCATTGAGCGTGCCACTCTGCGCGTTTCCAAAAGCCCTCATGTGCGTTTCCGCTCATTTTCACTGGGAAATGTGGTGGCACCCTCGCGTTTCAGTCACGCCCGCGCCAATGTAAAGAAATTTTCTGTGACGACGAGATTTCCCAATGTCCAAAAATCCTTAAGACAGTTCATGGGACGTACCATGAGCTGGAAATGGAATCCCTATGTGCTGCAACTTTTCTACCAGCTGGATCGCAAGCTTTGGGAAGAAGTTGATCAAACTCCGCTCAAGTTTATTCGCAATGCCGATGATGAAACCGTAAAAAAAATTTCCACTAATCCCGAGCTGAAAAAACTGTTTAATGGAATCCGAAATGGCTTTGAGGCCAATGATGTGGCAAGCGCTAATTCCTTCACGACTTTTGATCGTGCTTACTTCTGTATGGAATACGGGATCACCGATAAGCTGAGGATTTATAGCGGCGGTTTAGGGATGCTTGCGGGAGATCATCTGAAGACAGCTTCGGATATGAAAGTTCCCATGGTGGCCTTTGGGCTTTTTTATCAGTATGGATATTTTCGGCAAATGCTCAATCATGAAGGGCAGCAGTTGGCCAATTATGATCGCTCAGAGTTGGAAAACCTCGAGATCAATTTGGTGCAGGACGTTTCGGGAGGACGGCTTCTTTTGTCGATTCCCTACAACGACGAAGAACTATATTTCCAAATTTGGCGCCTCGATTTGCACGGTGTGGATTTGCTGCTCCTTGATAGCAATGTGATGGAAAATCCTGTGCGGTTGCGAGGAGTCACTGATCGCTTGTATAGCTCGGAGCCTGGCAAAAGAATCGGACAGGAGTGGCTCCTTAGCATGGGCGGACTTGAGCTCATTAAAAAACTAGGTTTGAAAATTAACATCTTTCATATGAATGAAGGGCATACCGCCTTTCTCGTGGTGGGGCGCATTCTCGAGTTAATGAATCTGCACAAACTTAACTTTGATGAAGCTTTTGACTATGTCCGTTTTACGACTATTTTCACGACTCATACTCCCGTGGCCGCCGGGCATGACGAATTTGCCAGTGATGAGGCGCTCGCGTTGCTTAAGCGAAGAATTGAAAATCGCCCGATCTTAGATCGGATTATGGCGTTGGGTACTTCGCTTAAGGGGATTGGGGTTGACGATAAATTTAGTATGACTGGCGTGGCCTTGCGTGGCAGTCGCTGGGTCAATGCGGTTAGTAAAATCCATGAAAGTGTATCACAGCGCATGTTCAACAATCTTTTTCCTGATCTCGATGAAGAAGAAGTTCCTGTGACCCATGTGACTAATGGGGTGCACATTCCCTCCTGGCTGGAGCCGGCATGGCAAGATTTGTTTTTTGAAGTTTTAGGAGACCAATGGCCGAAACGTCTCGCCGATGTGGATTTCTGGTCACAGCTAGAGAACCTTCCCCTCGAGCGCGTGGCGGAAAAAAAACGCATTTTAAAAGGGCGTTTAATTTCTTGGATTAAAAAACGCCTGGTGGAACATATTGACCGCGGTACCGGACGGCCCGAGTACGCTGAGATTCTGGCACGACTTGATGAAAATACCTTGATCATAACCCATGCCAAGAGAATGGCTCCCTATAAGCGCGCTGATATTCTTTTTGAGGATGCCGATCGACTTGCGGAACTCATGAACAAAAGTCCGGTTCCCATCCTCTTCATCTATGCCGGCAAGGCCCATCCTGCCGACGGTATGGGGCAAGAAGTTTTACAACGAATTGCCCGTTGGAGTAAGGACCCTCGCTTTAGAGGGGCTGTGCTAGTGTTGGAAGATTATGATTTGTCCTACGCCCGTCGTCTTCTGAGCGGTTCTGATATCTGGCTGAATACTCCGCTGCGACCACTTGAGGCGTCCGGTACTTCGGGAATGAAGGCCGCCATTAATGGGACTTTGCATTTCAGTGTCGCCGACGGCTGGTGGCCGGAGGCCTACAATGGCAGCAATGGTTGGATGATCGGGGACGGCACAGAACTTTGGGATAAAACACTGCAAGATGATTACGATCGCGCTCGAATTTTTTCTTTGCTTGAAAATGAGATCCTTAGAGATTTTGTGAAACCTGCCGGTCAGGCATTTTCTCCCGCCTGGATCACGAGGGTGCGCGAGTCGATCTATACGGTACTGCCCTTTGTTGCCTCAGAGCGCATGATGGCAGATTACGAGCAAAAGCTTTATCAACCCGCCTTGCGGGCCGCCCACGACCTGAAAAAAGATCATTTTACAGAGCTTCGGAACCTCACGAATTTTAAGAAAACGCTCTTGGAACATTGGCATCTCCTGGCCTTTGAAGATGTAGATTCAGAAGGTCTCGAAACGGATAATATTCCACGTTCAAAACCGGCCGAGGTGGTAGTGGAGTTGAGCCATCCTAATCTTACAGTTGAGCACATTCGCGTTCAGGCGATCCTGGGCCATCAAGCAAGCTCACATAATGATATTGAGCGCCAGGTCATTTCCTGCGAATGTATTTCAAATAACTCAAGTTCGCGGACGAAGTGGCGCCTGCGCTTGGATAATCGAAAACCGGGAGATTTCTCTTTGGCATTTCGTGCCATCGCTCGGCAATACAGCGGTTTTGAGGACGCAGGGTTTGAGCTCAAACTTGTGAAGTGGATGTAATCCTGCTCACTCAGATGTTGAGATCGAGCGCCTCAAGCATTTCTTGCATGTTGGTCAGGTTCCCCGAGAGGATAACTTTGTTTTTACTTTGCTTGAGCTTGGCAAGATTTTGAATATATTTTTGACCAAGCTCAAGTTTCACGGCATGAGGGCCGCCGGCGGTATTGATGGCATGGGCCACCTTTTGAATGGATTCGGCGGTGGCCTCGGCAATCGAAAGAATTTCCTGCGCCCGGCCTTGGGCCTCATTAATTTGTTTTTGCTTTTCTCCTTCAGAGCGGTTGACGATTTCACGAAGGTGACCCTCTGAGGTATTAATCAAGGATTGCATTTCGCCTTCGCTTTTTTGAACGATGGCCCGACGGTTTCTTTCTGCCGTGACCTGCTTCTCCATAGACTGGCGAACTGATTCTGGGGGGATCAGGTTTTTGATCTCAAAACGTAAAATCTTTACTCCCCATTTTGAAGCCGCCTCATCTAGAACTCCCACTACCTTGGCGCTGATGGTTTCACGCTCTTCAAAAGTTTTATCCAGGTCTAAAGTTCCGATGATGGCGCGGGTGGTGGTTTGCGCCAGCTGAGTGGCGGCAAACTCATAATCGGTAATTCCATAACTGGCCTTGACGGAATCATAAACTTGCATATAGATGACGCCATCAACTTCGACCCTAATCTCATCCTTGGTAAAACAGCTTTGAGGTGGTACGTCCATGGTGCGTTCTTTGAGTTCCTGGATATAGGCAACTTTATCAATGAACGGAAAAAGTAGGTGAAAGCCGCCCTTGAGGGTGACATTGTATTTTCCCAGGCGTTCGACAATGAATTCTTCCTGGGCCGGCACAAGACGAATGGAACGAACTAAGGCACGGATAACCAGGAGAAATATGATTCCAACAACGATGGTAAAAAATAGTAAATCTGGTGACATGATTTATTTCTCCTCAACTAATGGTTTGAGATTGATTTTTTTTCCCTGAATCTCCTCGAAGATTCCCTTTATGGTTGCCAGACCGGCAGGAAAAATAGAGACGTTGCTACCCTCAATAATTTCGCCCAGACGATCAATATACTGATCAATCAATTTCATTTTTAAGGCCTCTTTTCCCCCCGGCTGATTGATGGCATTGCCAACCATCTGCAGACTCTTGGCGGTGGCATCCGCGATCAGCTTAATGGATTCGGCACGTCCCAGGGCCTCATTGATTCTTTTTTGCTTTTCTCCTTCGGAGAGATTGATGGCATGGCGTTTTTGGCCCTCGGAAACATTAATCAATTTTTCCTTCTCCGCGGTTGCTCGCGTGATCTCGGCCCTTTTTTCTCTTTCGGCCTCCATCTGTTTTTCCAATGTTTCAATGACATGCTTGGTCGGCGTGATATCTTTAATTTCGTAACGTAAAACTTTAACACCCCATGGATCAGAGGCCTTGTCAATTTCCCCGATAATTTTGTGGTTCACCTTATCACGCTCAGAAAAAGTTTCTCCCAATGTTAGCTTGCCGATTTCCGCGCGCATGGTGGTTTGGGCCAGATTGATACTTGCGGCTTCGTAATTGCCAATTCCATAGCTGGCCTTCTTTGCGTCCATGACTTTTATGTATAACAGGCCATCGACCTCGACCTGGATATTATCTGAGGTGATAACACTCTGGGCGGGAATGTCGATTACCTGTTCTCGCATCTCGTGCTTGTAGGCGGCATTGTCGACGAAAGGAATCAGAAAATACAGTCCCGGGGATAGCACAGTGTGAAATTTCCCCAGCCGCTCGACGATCACGTTCTCTCTTTCAGAGACAATAATTACCGTTTTGAAAATGACAAAGCCGATGAGCAAAATTGTAATAGAAGTCAGTGTCAGCATGTATAGTCTCCTTCCACAATATTTAAACTTTTTCCACAATCCAGGTTATATTATCTCGCCCGACCAGTTTAACTTTTTCATCTTTGGCAATGCCAGAGCCATCTTTGCTCCGCGCCTGCCAGGTCGTATCAGCATGATAAATTCGACCCATTCCATTTTCTGGGATAGCATCCACCACCTGGGCGGTTTGCCCAAAGATAAATTCATCTTTATGGCTACTTTTTTTTTCCTTATCACTTTTATAAAAGCGCAGGACCAGGAAACGCAAGGTAAAGCAATAAAAGAGAGAGGACCCGAACCAAACTAAAAATTGCTGAGCAAGGCCGTCTATATAGTGATAGTGCATCAGACCTGCGACGGTGGCGGCACCTAGACCTACAAAAATTACGACGAGTCCCGGAAGTAGCAATTCCGCGAGCATTAAGATGGCAGCAAAGAACCACCAAAAATAAAACATAAAGTTTTCCATCGCTGCCCATGGTAGCGGGAGTGATTATCTAAATCAATATTAATAATTGTAGATGATTTTTAGCGCGCTAAAGGGCAGCCGGCAGCACGAAGTTTAAGAATTAATTCTGGTCGAAGTTGAGTAGGCGGCGGCCCACCTCTTGCAAAATCCAGGAAGAGGTTTTGGGGTAACAAGGTAGAGCCCTTTGTCATGGAGTAATCTCTCCCCATTAGAAGGGCGAAGGTTCCTTCGGTGAGCATTTTTTCCGTGGCCGACTGAAACTGGGCGGAGGAAATAACCTGATTGCTGAAGGCGGTGCTGGAGTAATGATAGTTACACACAAGACCTGGATCTGCCTGGGCCATTTCCTTATAAAACTGTACCTGCGATGAATAGGCGCGGCATTCATCGACGATAGCATCTTGATCCCGAGCGCGTTTGATCTGGTCGAGCTTCGCTTCCTCGGCTTGAAAACACGCGGCGCAAGCAGGGGTAATATTATTATCCGGGCAGCAGGTTTCTTGTCGGCGGCGA
The DNA here is from genome assembly GCA_001769855.1 of Bdellovibrionales bacterium GWA2_49_15. GTDB lineage: Bacteria > Bdellovibrionota > Bacteriovoracia > Bacteriovoracales > Bacteriovoracaceae > GWA2-49-15. The sequence goes on from MEPP01000026.1 coordinate 89,001, forward strand.
ACAATATTCTCTTGATCGAGATAGGCGTCTCTTAGCTTGGTATCTTCTTTGACACTGCAGCTATGCTGCATTTCATGTTCCAGCGTATGGAGAACTTCAATCGGATCACTATCAGGATTAAAGATAATGCGTTTGATGTAACGTCTCTTCCCATCGTTTGGCGGGGTAAAATATTTTTCCTCCTGGATGAGGGGGAGGGTACTGCTGTTTTTGGCATCTCGGGCCACGAACATGGCGGTAATTCCTCCCACGGCACCGGGCGGAGGGGCCACAAATTCTGCTCCCACAAAAGGGTCGTCGCGAAAATTCTGCCAGCAATCAACGGCTTTCCGGCCTTCGGCCGTGAGCTTGAGTGTGTCGATCATCGCCGTGAGATAGCGCTGGCGATACTCATCAAGATTTCGTGCCTTTGCCTCCCGGGCCTTGGCGCTCTCCTTTCCAAAACGATCCATTAGATCATGCAGTCGCACTCTGAGTGGCCCTGGCACCGCTTGGTTAGAGCTCTTTCTTTTTTCAATCATGATGGCGCTGGCCAATCTATCGAGAGCGTTTTTTAGTTTCTCTTTTTCCGCCTTTCTCTTCGGGTCCACATAGAAGATATCATCGTCGGTACTCAGATTTTCTGGAAGCGTCCCAAGAATGTCGATGACATTTCGAACGAGGGGATGGATTCGATTGGCACTCTCTGTCGCCACATATTGCTGACAAGTTTCGACAATGGTATCGCGCAACTCCCCGAGAGTTTCAATCTTTTTCAAGTTTTTAGCGTCCGAACAGATCTGCTTAATACTTGGCCCGTAGGGTGAAAGGGTGGCACTCGATGCCATCTCTATCTGAAAAAAGATTATACCCAGGCCGATAATAAAGAGACGATGAATCATCAATTAATGCTACCAGACGCATCTTCTCGCTGCATGAAATGCACATATTACCTATTTCAAAGTGAATGTGTCGGGTAATCTTTGCCGCCACCGCTTTGGACACGAAGAAAACTCAAAAAGATAAGAGTTTGACCCGTTAAGTAACATCATGAATCTTCGTTCCTTTCTCTTTATTTCTTGTCTTTGCTGTTGCTCAAGTGCGTTTGCCTGGCCGATAGGCTCTTTGACTATTGGGGTTGATCGCGCCAGCTCACCCGAAAAAAAATGGAAAGATTTGAGCAAAAATGAGGAAGACAGGGTACGTTTTTTAGTTGAAACACTACTGACCTCTACCACTGGTAAAAATCTCCTGGGTAAGGCCCGGGATCGTGCCGCGAATCAGGGAAAAACTCTGTTTGATGTTATTCTTCCGGGCGAAATATCCATAACTGATAGCACCCTGGTGCGTCGCTTTTCTCCTGATCGTCCCGAGGCAACCGCTTATGAGTTGCAGTCGAAAATCTATATTAATCGAGAGTTAAAAGTTCGTGATGCTCTCCTCGATTTGGCGCATGAGTTGGTGCATTTTATTTACAAAACTCCCTTCAATCCTTACCAGGATGAATTTCAAGTGAAGGACTTTATTGTTTCAACTCTTGAGGGACGCGGGGGGGAGATCGATGCCTTTTTGGCGGAGTGTCTGGTTGAACGTGAACTTTTTCCTTCCCGAAACCGTGATAACTCAAACTGCGTTCTGATTCTTGGGGAAGACGGAAATCCCTCGCGGCAGAAGGCCGTTGCAGAATTTTATCGGGTGGGAGCCTATTTGAAAATGCTTCAGGCCGATCTGGCACGATACCATCTTACCTCGGAGCAATTTCCCCAGATGACTGATGATCATGCCAACTTTATCTCATCGGCCTACGCCGTTCCCTATCCTCTGGCGGCGCTGCGGGAATTTGAAACCATTATGGGTAAGGTTTGCGAAAACGACTATAAGCGTCTCTCTTACATGCGTGAGTCAATTGGAAATCCCATCGGACGCGGTCTTGCTTCAGTGCTCCATTCTGAGGATTCTGATTCGGCCAGCACGACCATGGCCGGCCTCGATAAAATGGAAGGCAAAGGTGCCCGCGGCCGGGAATTTGTGAAAATGGCACAGTCCTATCAAAGACGCTGCGAATTCTTTCAACCTCAATAAACTAATCTACAATGACGGCCTGCACTTTTATTGACTCATCCCGGTGTGACGAGTAAAAATATAGACTTAAAAATCAAAGAATGGAGTTGGCATGCAAGATAGTATTGTTCTCGCCAAACTGGACGATTTTCTCAACTGGGGCCGAAAAAATTCTCTCTGGCCCATGACCTTCGGTCTCGCCTGCTGTGCCATCGAGATGATGGCCACCGGGGCTTCCAAGTACGATCTCGAGCGCTTTGGATGTGGAGCTTTTATGGCCACTCCTCGTCGTGCTGATTTGATGATTGTTTCCGGTACCGTGACCCTGAAGATGGCCACCAGAATAAAAGTTCTGTGGGAGCAGATGCCTGGTCCAAAATATGTCATCAGCATGGGCTCCTGCGCGAATAAGGGCGGGCCTTACTGGCAACATGGTTATCATGTGCTGAAAGGTGTGGATGAAATTATTCCCGTGGATGTTTACGTCCCCGGATGTCCACCACGACCTGAGGCCTTGATAGAAGGTTTGATGACTCTTCAGCGCAAAATTGCCAAAGAACATCTTGTTCGAGACAGGTGGGTGAAGCATGCATAACGAATGGGTAAGTTTTATTAATACATCAGTTCCCACCGCCAATGCCGTGCTGGTGCAGCCTCAGGGAACAACCGATGCGGCAACTGGGGTTACAACTCCGGGCGCTGGAGATTCATGGATTACAGTGGCATCCGAAGAAGTAAAGGCCGTCTGCCAGGTCTTAAAAGATGGTGAACATCAATTCACAACCCTGCATGCGATAACAGGAGTTGATTATCCTACAGAGGGTCACATTGAAATCACCTACATTCTGAGCAGTATGAGCAAAAATTCCGAGCTGCTTTTGAAAACGCGAGTTTCCCGCGGAGATGGTGTCAAACTTTCAAAGCTACCTTCAGTCGTTTCGGTTTGGGCAGCCGCCAATTTTCAGGAGCGCGAGTGCTACGATATGTTTGGTGTGTTGTTCTATGGTCATCCTGATTTGCGTCGACTTTTATGTCCGGATGATTGGATCGGTTATCCTTTAAGAAAGGATTATGTTGTTCAAACAAAATATCGCGATATGGTGATAAATCCAGCGAATAAAATGAATTTTCAGGAACGTGAGTTCGGTGCTCGGCATGAACACATCGCCGGTGCCTCAACTTCAGTTGAAAACTATTCTGTTCCTGCGCCAGTTAAAGAATAAAAAGAGAGAACTTATTCATGCAAGAAAAACATCGCAAAGAAGAAAAGCTTAAGACCGAACTGCTGACGATTAGCATGGGCCCTCAGCACCCCGCTACCCATGGGGTCTTGCGGGTTGAGATAAAAACAGATTCGGAAATAGTCACACAGGCCATTCCGCATATTGGCTACCTTCATCGTTGTATGGAAAAGCATTCTGAGAATCTCGACTATCGCGGAATTATTCCTTTTACCGATCGTTTAGATTATCTGGCGGCCATGAACATGGAGCTGACCTATGTTATGGCCGTCGAAAAGATGCTCAAAACGGAAGTTCCTGTTCGGGCCGAATATATTCGGGTGATCGTCGGCGAGCTTCAGCGAATTGCCTCTCATCTTCTGTTCTTCGGAACCTATGCCATTGACCTTGGTGCCTTCTCACCATTCTTATATGTCTTTCAAGATCGTGAATTTATTTTACGTATTTTTGAAGAATTATCCGGAGCGCGTTTGCTCTATAACTATATCTGGATCGGCGGCGTTTGGAATGACATCACCGATGATCAGATAAAACGTATCGGGACTTTCTGTGATACCTTGGATGAAAGTTTGAAAAAATATCACACCCTTGTGGGAGAAAATAAAATCTTCATTTCGCGAACGGCCCATGTTGGAATCATGAACAAAGACATGGCAATGGACTTTGGTGCCACTGGCCCGATTCTTCGTGCCGCAGGGGTAAATTGGGACCTTAGGAAAAATCGGCCATACAGCATCTACCCCAAAATGGCCTTCGATATTCCCGTAGGCACGGGAGAAAAAGGCACAGTGGGAGATTGCTGGGATCGATATTTCGTTCGTGTGCGCGAGATGCATGAATCAATCAAAATTATAAAGCAGTGTCTGGCAGGAATTGAGGCCGGACCAATCATGGGTAAAGTCCCCAAGATTATCAAAGTTCCCAAAGGCGAAATTTATATGAGAACCGAGTGTGCCCGTGGTGAGCTTGGATATCATTTAGTTTCAGATGGTGGGAAAAAGCCATATCGTTTGAAAGTGAAGTCTTCATGTTTTACTCATGTTTCCATGCTTCCGGCGGTGGCCCCAGGGCTCATGATTGCCGATCTGGTTGCCACAATTGGTAGTATTGATATCGTGTTAGGGGAGATTGACCGATGAAATTACAAGAAATGGGTGACATCACAGAAGCTCCTTTAACCGTGAGACAATATTTTTCGAATATCTGGGAGGCTATTAGCTCCACCTACAAGGGGATGAAGATTACCCTGAAGTATGTGTACGGGGTAAAAGAGGTGACGATCCAATACCCGGAGGAGAAGGAAGAGCTTCCATTAAACTCCCGTTCACGTCTTTTTAATGACGTGGAAAATTGCATCTCATGCATGCAATGTTCTACCGCTTGCCCTGTCAGCTGCATTTATATCTCTGCCGTAAAGCGCGATAAGGATGCACCCAAGTTGAAAACGACTTCCGGCTCACCCGTGCGCCTGGATTTAACAATGTATACGATTGATGAGGCCCTGTGCTGCTTTTGCGGGCTTTGCACCACCGTTTGCCCAACAGAGTGTCTGACTCATACCCGTGATTATGAATTTTCCCAATATGTGCTCGACGGGATGAAGTATGACTACCTATCACCCGAGATTCGCGCCTGGCGCACTCGCCTTGTGAAGAAATAGAGTCTAAGCATTCGCCCAATCCGGTTTGCTAAAATCCAGTCGTCTTAGCTTTTTCGCTTTGAGTGAGGCGAAGACAACGACCAACATTGTCATGCATCCACCGAGGATAACCGCAGGAACAGTTCCAAAAAGTTTGGCCGTGAAGCCGGATTCAAAGGCACCGATCTCATTAGAGGAACCAATGAAAATGGAATTGACCGCAGAAATACGTGCACGCATGTGGGAGGGCGTCATGGTTTTCACGATGGTACTGCGAACGATGACGCTGATGTTGTCAAACATACCTGTCAAGACAAGAAAACAGAAGGCAAACCAGAAGGTGGTAGAAAGAGCGAATCCAATGGTGGCCATACCAAAGCCCAGAACCGCTAGAAGTAAGGCCCTCCCCGCCTTTTTGATGGGAGGAAAGAAGGCCAATATTAGTCCCATGATCGTGGCGCCTAGTGCCGGTGCGGCCCGAAGATAGCCGAGTCCAAGGGCACCGGTGTGTAAAATTTCACTGGAGAAAATAGGCAATAGTGCCACCGCACCACCAAATAAAACGGCAAACATGTCCAGCGACATGGCCCCGATCATTAACTGGCGCGACTTAACAAAATTAAATCCCTCGATCAGATTCTCCCATAATGAGGTCTCTTCGGTTGAAGTCACCGGTCTCGCCAACTTTGGCGGGGGCATCACCAGGGCCATCGCGAGAAAAGAGAGGCAAATCAAAGCGAAGACAATCAGAAAGGTTTTTTCTGCACCGATGGTGGCGTAAAGAATCCCACCGAGCGCCGGGCCAGAGACGGCACCAATATGCCAAAGACCGCTGTCCCAGGTGGAGCAATTGAAGTACAGGTCTACGGGGACGATGGAAGTTTGCACGGAAAAATTTGCGGGAGAAAGGAAGGCACGCATAACGCCGATAAGTCCCAGCGGGAGATAAAGAAAAAGGGCAGCCCCATGTTGGAATTTGAAGGCCCAAAAAATCATCAAAGTTGCCAGCATGGCGCCAAGGTAAGATGTCAGCAAAAATTTTTTTGCACTTCCACGATCAATTAAATGTCCAGCAGGCAAGGCACATAGAATGGCGGGGATGGCCTCGCACAGTCCGGATAGGCCTAAGGCCAAGGGATCATGGGTCCATTCGTAGAGAATTTGCGCCACAACGACGTATTGAATTTGGGAAGCGAGAACGATGCTAAAACGGGCAATTAAATATTTTCGAAAATTAGGAATTCGCAAGCTCGCCCACGGATCGTGGTGGCGTTTTTTTGATGCTGCCAAAGCAGGTCCCCTGTACTTAAAACGCACACTATAGCATAGGAGTTTGAGATAAACAGTAAGGTTGACTGGACAAGTCGGGAAAATGCCAGTGTGGTGCAAGACCATTGTAAGACTTTTGTAAAGAGTCTTGCTCCATGGCGTGCATGAAATATAATAGGCCGGAAGAAAATAAGGAGGTCCGTTTGATCACTGTTGAATCATTGAGTAAAAGTTTCGACGATTTTTCCGCTGTGAAAGAAGTTTCCTTTCAGGTCGGCAAGGGGCAAGTACTCGGTCTCCTGGGACCGAACGGCGCGGGAAAATCTACCACCATGCGAATGCTCACGGGATTTATTCATCCGACTTCCGGAAATGCCACGATTTGTGGATATTCTATTCTTCACGAAAAAGAGCTGGCCCAGGCGCACATCGGTTATGTGCCAGAGAATGCACCCTTGTATGATGATATGGACGTTCGAGAATTTTTAGAATTTATTTATGATCTGCGCGGTCTTGCGTCTGAGCAGAAAAAAAATAGAGTGCAGGAAATTTTAAAACTTTGCGTGATCGAAGAGGTCGAACTTCAAAAAATCGAGACCTTGTCCAAAGGTTACAAACGTCGCGTTTCGCTGGCCCAGGCTTTAATCCATAACCCCGATGTTTTGATTTTGGATGAGCCTACAGACGGACTTGATCCCAATCAAAAGCATGAGGTGCGCAAGGTTATTAAAAATTTATCCAAAGAGAAAACGATTGTTATCTCAACCCATATTCTTGAGGAAGTCGATGCCGTCTGTGATCGCGCCATCATCATGTCTCACGGGAGGATCTGCTTCGACGGCACGCCGGCGGCCCTCAAGGCCCAATCACCCACCGGTAAATTGGATGATATTTTTCGAACCATTACCCAGAGGCAGGAGGCATTATGCTGAGTCCGCAGTTTAAGGCCCTTTATAAAAAGGAATTTCAAAGTTTTTTTAAAACGCCACTTGGTTATGTTTTCTTGGTGATTTTTCTTTTTGGCTTGGGGTACATGGCCTTTGAGCCGGGGCGTGGTTCCTTTTTCCTTTTGCGTGAAGCTTCTCTACGCGCCTTTTTTGATTATATCCCATGGATGTTTATTTTCCTGGTTCCGGCCGTTTCTATGAAGTTATGGGCGGACGAGAGAAAACGAGGCACCGTCGAATTATTATTTAGCATGCCCATCACCGTCAAGGTGGCCGTTCTGGCGAAGTTTTTTGCGGCGTGGACATTCGTGGCGTTGGCGCTTTCCCTCACTTTCCCAATGATCATCACGGTGCTGATTCTTGGCCGTCCTGATTTGAAAATTATCTTTTTAGGTTATGCAAGTTCGATGTTATTAGCGGGCGCTATGTTATCTGTTGGCGGTTTTTTTTCGGCCATGACAAAAAATCAAGTTGTCAGTTTTATTTTAACCGTGGCCACATGTTTTGTTTTGCTGATGGCCGATTCGCCGCCGGTGTTGGAGTTGGTGGGCACCTTCGCGCCTAAGTATGTTCTCAATATTTTTGAATCGCTCTCTCTCCAAGGCCATTTTGAGTCCATGGGAAAGGGAGTGATACGCCTTTCAGATCTTTGCTATTTTAGCATTATGATTGGTTTCTGGTCTTTCAGCAGTATTGTTCTTCTAAACGAGAATAAGTCGGAATAGTTGCGGGAGTTATCAAGATGCAGAAAAAAATTAAACGAAAAACGGAAAACTATTTGAAAGTGTCTTTGGGAATAATTTCCATGGCCTTAGGCGTATATATTGCCAGCACCTTATTTTACAGAGTCAAAATTGATTTGACCGATGAAGGCATGTACTCATTATCGAAAGGCAGCAAGGCCCTTCTGAGTAAGCTTGATTCTCCCCTCCGCCTCAAGCTTTATTATTCAAAAACGGCTGCCAACAAGGGGACTGAAGGATTGCGGGCCTTTAATAATTATTTTTTGTATGTCCATGATATTTTAAAAGAGTTTGTGGCGCATTCGCGCAATAACCTTACGGTAGAAATCATTGATCCAAGACCTGACACGGAAGATGAGGAGGAAGCCGAAGCCTATGGTCTAAAGCGTTTTCATATCACAGAGACCGAAAGATATTTCTTTGGTCTCGTTGCACTTAGCGATTCTGGCAGTGAAAAGGTTATCGAGTTTTTTGACCCAAACAAGCGTGATGGCCTGGAATATGAAATTACTAAATTAATTTATTCGGTGCTGAGCCCACAAAAGAAAGTTATAGGCGTTCTCTCCCCACTGCCTATTGTTCAAGATGATGTCTCCCCCTATATGGCGCAGCTTATGCAAATGCAGGGTCGTCCAATGACGCAGTCGTGGCCTATCGTCAACCTGTTGCGGGAATTTCACGAGGTGAAAAACCTCGGCCGTGAAACCGCCACTATCTCAGGGATTGAGACGCTGCTTATTATTCATCCCGTCGGCCTTTCTGATCAGACTCTATTCGCGATTGACCAATTTGTCCTGCAAGGGGGGAAGCTTTTGGTTTTAATCGACCCCCATGCTTTCACTGGGGCTCCTGCCAACGCCCCGCCCTCACCAATGGGAGGAATGCCTCTCAATACTTCCCCGGATGATAAATTCCGAAAGCTCATGGACAAATGGGGAATTGTGGCCATGGAAGGCGCGTTCGCCGGCGATAAATACCTAAGTGCCATGGGGAGAGTTTCCGAATATGATCCTCCCGCACGGCTTCTTCCATTGATGGTTTGTAATAGGCGCTGCACTGAAGCTTTTAAAGACCCCATGACGCGTGGGTTGGAGCAGCTAACCTTCTTTTTTCCCGGGGCCCTCCAAGCGCAAACGATAGAGGGTGTTACGGTTGAGTCTTTTTTATCTACATCGGACAAGGGATCAACCTATGAAGTTTATCCTCATGAGCTGGCCGATCCACGCATCTTTTGGAATAAGATGGAAGATGGAAAAACTCCTGTCGTTATGGGGATGAAGTCCTTTGGAAAGTTTAAAACCGCATTTCCTGATGGGGTGGTCATTACGAATACTGACAAGGATACCAAAAAAACGACGACTGAGAAAAAAACCGGCATGCTTGAAAGTACGAAGGATGCCGTCGTTGTCGTCATCGCCGATGTGGATTTTATAGCGGCCCAGTTTGCCTTTAAGCAAACCTTTTTAGGACTTACAGCGGCAAATGATAACAGCACTTTGCTTTTGAATACTCTTGAGGCCCTCAATGGGAATGTGGATTTGATGTCCGTTCGGGCCAAGGGGCATGTGAATCGTAGCTTTGAAGCCATTGAGGCGATCGAATTTGAAGCAGACAGAAAGACCGAAAAGAAGGCCATGGAGATAAATGGTAACATTGCCCGTTTTGAACAAGAATTAACTGAGCTATCGAAGCAGGCAAATCAGGATAATATGGCGCTGATCCAGAATGAATCTCTGAAAAAAAAGAAAGCATTATCGCGTAAAATTGTTGCCCTTAAAAAAGAATTGCGTGAAGTGAAACGTGAAGGTCGTGAGCGAGTGGAGTTTGTAGGAAAAATCTTTCAGTTCGTTAACACCCTTCTTATGCCTTTGGTTGTCATCATCTTCGGAATCTGGTTTTTACATTTCCGAAAAAGAAAAAAAATCTTGGAAATTTCTACTCTCGATTCCGAACAAATCGTGGAGCAAAGTTTATGACACTCAAAAAAATAATACTGTTGACCCTATGCCTCTTTGTCGCCTCACTCATTGTTTACTTCGTTGAAAATAAACGCGGCACCGATCTTGTTGCCGATGCGGAGCTGATCAAGGGCTTGGACGTTAGTGCCATCTACCGCGTGGAGATTAAATTTAAGGGCGATCAGGGAATAAATATGGTGCGCGAGGAGAATCTTTTTGTTCTGAAAGACCACAAAGGACATCCTGCTTCGATGGAACGTCTTAATGATTTGATTTTCAATCTGGCGAATATTCAGGTCCGCGAAAAGGTTGAAGATTCTGCCAGTGAGCACGATCTGAAAAATTATGGTCTGGATGCCGGTGGACGTGTCGCTTTAGTTCAAATTTACGGGCAAAAGGGTGACAAGCTGCTGGGTTTGACAGTGGGAAAAAATTATAAAACGTTTGGAAACTATGTGCAAAAGGAAGGGCAGAGCGGTGTGTACTTATCATCGGAACAGATTCATTTAAGTTCTATTTATAAGGATTACATTGAAACACGTCTTTTGCAGATCCCTTCCGAGGATATTGCAAAAGTGGAGGTTCAGATAAACGGTAAAAAAGGGCCGGTTAAAAAGGAAAAAACCCAGGACTACTTTACCACTTTCAATGTGGTGGCCTTTGACGATTACTTTCGACCCGACGAAAGTGACGTGAGAGGACTAAATTTTGTCGATGAGGTTAAAGTGTTCTTGAAAAATAAACTTACCTATCGACTCTCATTCGCTCGTGCCGGTGAAAAGAGCTTTCTTAAGGTGCATGCACTTTTAGATGAAATGCCCGACCAGATTGAGATCAAAAAAACAGACTCCCCCGAAAGGTTAAAAGAGATTGACGGTATGGCGCGCGCTCAGGCGGAGGCCCAGCATTTTAATATTCTCAAGGCACCATGGATTTATCGCATTGATGAGAATACCGCCAAAAAGATTCTAAAAGACCCTAAGGATATTCTCTAAAGCTTTCAAAATCATTAGGGGTATTTCTAATTTTTCCCCATCTTTGAACTCGGGATAGGCGATTGATTTGCAGGTTTGTCCTTTGCCTAACGGTTCCGTAGGATTAAAGGCCAGGCAGCCAAGCGGCTTGAATTCAGGCGGAATGGAACAACCTAATTGGTGATCCGTAAAAAAAGGACAAGTGTAATGTCGACGCAGCCGGGTTCCGGCCTTGACAAAAATATCTTTGTCTAAACGAAATTCTTGAATAGTGGCCTGGCATTTTTTTTTCACATGGCTTAAGTCAATTTTTTGAGAGACCAAATAATTGACCAGAACAACTCCCTCGCTATTGCTGATTCGCATTGAGTTATGATGGAAGGTGCAACAGGGAGCTAAGCATCCTGTACAGTTAAGATTCTGTTGTTCCAACTCCTGCATCTGTGCCAGAAGTCCCGAACGGAGATGCGATAATTTTTCTATTTGGCCTTGTGGGCACATCGCAGTCGTTCCTGTAAAAATTGAGTGCAGGCCTCCTCATCACCGCGGAAGATGATGGGGGAGGGGGCATGGGCAATGGCATAGTTATATTGGCGATCATAATAATGGAGGAGGAGGTCTCGAATCCAACCGCTATGGGCCGACAATGTCGGTGGGGTCGTGAATGCCGTAAGCATGGCCTTTTCTATTTCTCCGAAGTGAACACCCCCCAGGCGGCGCTTGATGCGCAAAAGTTGCCCGAGTAGAATTTCTCGCAAGGCCTGAACCGTCACTTTGCCGTCGGCCAGAGGGCGTTCAACATATTCGCCATAGATATGGTGAACTCTCTCCTCCATGGATTTCTCCAGAAAAACCAAGGGGGCTTGATTCATTCTTTCCAAAAATTGTTGAGGTATGAGAATTTTGCCGACACAGCGGCCTTCATGCTCAACGATATAGAGAGGTGAGGGATGATAAACACGCAGCCCTAAAAGGTTCTCAAAAGATTGCTGCGAGGGTTGCCCCTCGCCGACAACCGGGCCAAAAGCACTGCCGCGATGTCTTGCAAAGGCCTCCAGATCCAGCTGTTCAGATTTAGAAAAGCGCTGTAGTAGTCTAGTCTTACCGGAGCCTGTCAGACCGGTGAGCAAGATGAGCTCATAGCTGTCCGATAGGGAATGATGAAGTTCCCGCCTCAAGGCCTTATATCCCCCTTCGACACGACGAACACGAAAACCGCTTTCAGACAACCATTGTGCTGCCATCTGGCTTCGAAGTCCGCCTCGCCAGCAGTAGAGAAAACGGTGGTCCGGGTGTAGGTGCTGCAGACTCGCCTGCCACGAGCTGATCATGGTTTCTTTTATGGGTGAGACAAGTTCATGGCCGATACTGATCGCGGCCTCTTGGCCCATCATCTTGTAGGTGATACCAACAGTTTTGCGATGTGTATTATTCAAAATAGGAACATTGAGGCCCTGGGGAATTGAAGCTTTGGCGAATTCGGCTTCGCTTCGCACATCGAGGGAGATGAGCGTTTCATCATTTTTTAAAAGATTTAAAAAATCGGGGGCGCTTATTTGTTCATTCGTCATTGCTACTCTATAATACCTGCATGACCACCAATCTAAAAGTTGAATCCTTCGCTATCGGCAGTTATGCCTGCAATTGCTCCATTATTTACTCCGAGACGACTCATGAGGCCTTAGTCATTGACCCAGGGAATGACCCGAAAACAATCCTGAAAAGATTGGCGGCGTTGCAGGTGACCGTGAAGCTTTTTTTACACACGCATGCTCACTTCGATCATATCGGGGGATCAAAAGAATTGAGAGATTTGACGGGTGCTCCGATTTATCTGCACAAAGATGATCAGCTTTTGTATAAAAGTTTACCCATGCAGTCTATGATGTTTGGCTTGCCTCCTTTGCAAACCGGTCCGATTGATCATTTTATTCAAGATGGAGAAGAGTATGGTTTGACTGACCCGGGCCTTCAGCTCTTTCTCAAGGCCATTCATACTCCCGGCCATACCGCCGGTTCCTGCTCATTTTACACGGAAATCTTTGAGCACCCCCTGCTCTTTGCCGGAGATACTCTTTTTCAGGGTTCCGTAGGAAGAACAGACCTGCCCGGCGGAGATTTTGAAACCCTCAAAAAATCCATCAAAAATCGTCTCTACACACTTCCGAGGGAAACGGTGGTCATCACGGGCCACGGACCTTCAACCACGATTGGTGATGAGGGAAGGGATAACCCCTTCGTTCACCTCTAAACAGCATGGGGCAAGAGGCCTTCCATCAATATTACCAAGATTTATATGGCGATCGCTGGCGCGAACTGCACGCGGCCTTGATCAGTCCCGTGAGATGTACTGTGGCCGTGGTTAATCCCTTTTGCCGCGATCATGCCTGGCGTTCGAAAGTCTCAGGGACAGCTTCGCCTGAGTGGGACGCGATTCTTCTTCCTCAAATATTCAGTGAAGTTCCCTTTCCCGCGCCCAGTACTTTTGGCCTGGAACTCTATCCTTACTATTTGCTTGATCATGCTTCCGCCATTGCGGCCCTGTTGCTTAATCTAACACCCGAAACTTTGTATGCCGATTTCTGTGCCGCTCCTGGTGGCAAATCGCTTGTTGCACTGTTTAAGCAGCAGGGCCCCGTTGCCGCTCTCTTGAACGAACCATCGCAGGATCGTTGCCGGCGACTCAAAAGTAATCTGTCTCTTTATCTTCCGAGTAATCTGATGAAGGATGTGACACTCACCTCCTATGATGGTCGGCGTTTTGGACTGCACCGTCCGGACTCTTTTGATACTATATTGCTCGATGTTCCCTGCAGCTCTGAACGGCATGTGTTACTCGATCAAAATGAATTAGCTCATTGGAAACCAAAGCGCTCCAAGCTCCTAGGTGAACTACAGTTTTCTCTGTTGTGCTCGGCCTTTAGCGCACTTAAAAAAAATGGACAGATTCTCTATTCCACCTGCGCTCTGGCACCCCAGGAAAATGAAAAGCAAATTGAGCGTCTATTAAAAAAACGCCCAGGACAGGTGGAGGTCATCTCCCATCCATTATTGGAAAAATATTTTGAAAAGCGTCCTTATGGATATCTTGCCCTTCCCGATCAGCAAGGGATGGGGCCCCTTTTTTGCTGCCTCCTTAAAAAAAATTGAGCATAAGACTATTGATTCAGCGACACGTTCATAGTGAGCTTCTTCTGTGTTAAAGTGACCTTCGTCACCTCGATCACAGGATGAAGTTGGCTTTAAAACTGCTTATCGATATTATTGTAATTCTTTTTTTGCTTGGGTTGATAAGTTGTGGCCAGGATTCTCCGTTTACCAAGAATGTAAATACTCCCGCCTCGTATTCGCCCATTGAAATTACGAAAGATCAGATTTTGCGCTGGAGTGATAATAATTTAGAAAGTGGACTTCCACTGAAAATTGCCAGTGAAGTTGCAGACGATTTAAATCATGATGAAGATGATGTTGCCATGGAATGGAATAATGTCCTTCCTCAAAGAACATTCTTCGCTCTGCCTTTCCCCACTGTCACGAACCGGGAAAAGACTTCGTTGAATTCGTATTTTGATGACGAAATGGGTATTTATAAATCTAAAAATTGGTTTTCCGAACTTGGTCCTGGGGTCTTGGCTATTACACAGTTTTTTGGAGTTCGTCGTACTCAAGGAGGGCATGAGTATATTGAGTTTCAGCATGCCGACATAATTGTAAATTACCGCGATTACTCGTTTTCCTCAAATATGTTGGATGCAACAACCTATGACCTTCCCTCAGTTCTCTTGCATGAGATGGGACATTTCGTAGGGCTTCGCCATGAATATACCACTACAAAATCAGTCATGTGGCCGGCCCTGCGGCGTAATGTCAGTGTTCGGCAGCTGTACCCGGTCGATTTTCAGCATTTAGAAGACAATTACGATGGGCAGGAAGTTCTCCCAATGGCCGTCGCGATTTCAACTCCAAAAACAGAATCGGTCCAGGGACGTTTTGAGCTGAGGGCCGATGGCGATTGTGTCCATTTTATCAGCGGACAAAATGTTGGAACTCACCATCTTCAATAGTCTAATTTAAAGACTCTCTAGCCAACGCAAATGACTGTTACACCATGCGAGTGTCCGTCATCTTCTGACGAAGTCGTGGAGAACGTGTAATTTGCTTTCAATGTTTGCATGTCTGCCGTGTTTAGGATTATCGTATGCGTGTGGGGTACTCCTAAGTAGTCTTCGTCGCTGACGCCTAAATCATAAGTTCCGGCAACTTCACTGGTGATGTCCCCAATCGGGATGGCCGTGCTATGACCATGATTATCAGCAATAATGCTTTCGGGAGTTTGAGTCGAGCATGTCGCTGCTACGATTGGTTGTTCGCCACGAACTGTTGTAGGAGTGGCATTATCATCTGAACCGCAGGCCACCGCCAGAACTCCCAGAGCAAGTTGAGCAATAAATGTACGTCTTTCCATGAGCTTTTCCCCCTTAAAACGAGCAATTAACTGATAATAACGACTTCTCAATTCCAGCGCGGTGATCATGGTTATGAGCACCTAGGATAATTGGCTTAAGAGAGTTTGATGTTCCCAGGCGCAAGTAGGTAAATGATTTCATTCAAAGACGCCCGCCCTTTACACCCAACTTAATTCTTGATATGGGTGCCGCAAATTATTTCGATGCAACAAGGAGTCTTTATGAAAAAAATGCTTATTGCATTTTGCTGTCTTTACTCTGTTTCGATCTTCGCCAGTGAGTGTCTGAAAAGCTGTGAGGAAGCCTACACCAACTCGCTTCTCGGTTGCCAATATATGCAACAGTCCTGTTTGCGCCGCTATCACCGAGAGACGGATGTGGAATATTGTATCGCTCAAAATTTGAATTGCATTAAACCGGCCCAGGAAAAGAAGGCCGCGTGCGAAGTTGCCTGCTCGGAAAAAAGCTGTGAAACCACCTGTGAGTCGACGGGAATGTACGACATGTCTCATGCCGGTACTTTTTTCGGAAGCCGATGCTATGAGATCATTGATTGTGCCATCCGCTCATGGAACGTTGAGACCAAACAATGTATTTTGAATCGCCATGAAGAACGCAGAATGTCGATTTTTTGCCGTGATATTCCGCCGGCACTCTAAAAGCGCCCAGGCAGAGGTGCCTGACATTTTGCACAGGCACCGCCCTTTAAAGCGACCACTTGAACTTTGTACCAGTCCCGTGTAATTAAGCACGTTCCGCATCTTTGACAGAAGGTACTCTGGCCCTCAGGATCATGCACATTCCCCAAATAGACGTAATGCAGGCCGACCTCTTTGGCAATGTTGCGCGCCCTGGTCAGGGTTTGATAGGGTGTGGACGGAACATTTAACATTTTAAAACTGGGGTGGAAGGCCGAGAAATGCAAAGGGACTTCAGGTCCCAACTCCTTTGCAATCCACTCACACAGCTGGCGTATTTCTTCTGCTGAATCATTCATTTCGGGAATGAGCAGCGTGGTTATTTCCAACCAAACGCCGGTATGGTGCTTAACATATTTTAAAGTGTCCAAGATCGCGCCCAAGTGTGCCCCGGTCAACTTCTGATAAAACTCCTCTTGAAATGATTTGAGATCAATATTGGCCGCATCCATATGCTCGAAAAATTCCACCCGTGGTTCGGGGTTGATGTAGCCGGCCGTCACTGCGACGGTATGCAGACCTCGCGCTTTGGCCTCCCGGGCCACATCGACGGCGTACTCGAGAAAAATCACCGGGTCGTTATAGGTAAAGGCAATGGAGGGAGACTGGGCCGAGATGGCCATTTCCACAATATCTCGGGGAGAGGCGCTTCGGCTTAGCACATCCATCTCGCGCGACTTGCTGATGTCTGAATTCTGGCAGAATCGACACGCCAAATTACAACCCGCAGTTCCAAATGATAAGATGGTGGTGCCGGGATAAAAATGGTGCAGTGGTTTTTTCTCGATAGGGTCAACATTAAAACCACTAGAACGCCCGTAAGTGGTAAGCCATAAACGATCATCTTTCCGGGCGCGGACAAAACACAAACCACTCTGTCCTTCTTGGAGAGTGCAAAAGCGGGGACAGAGATCACATTGTATTTGACCGCTTGGAAGTCGATGCCAGTGGCGTGCCTCATTACTGCTCATGAGAAATATTCTATACTTTAGGAGCGTGTTTGGGGAGAATATGTCTCATGAGAATAAGTGAGCATTCATTATGAGTCTTTCGCTGAAATTACCCAACGTGGCCGGTACGTTTTATGATAGTGACCCGCTTCGCTTAAAAAAAATGCTTCTGGAATTTTTGGATGGCCCGCCGGTTTTGGACAAAAAAAAACCTCGCATGCTCATTGCCCCCCATGCCGGATATATTTACTCCGGTCCCATCGCCGCCTCGGCCTACAAGTTATGGGCCGAGCTAGGTACAAAAAAACAGGAAGTCGTCATTCTCTCCCCAACTCATTACCATCATTTATCCGCCATCGTTTCACTCGACGCTGATGCTTATCAAACGCCCCTTGGAAATATTCCCTTGAATAAAGAACTGATCGCACAGCTGATGAGTAAAGGCCTCATTGAGATTCGCCCGGAAATCTTTGAGGCCGAGCATGCTCTGGAAGTCCATTTACCCTTTTTGCAAATTATTTTTAACAATTTTTCGATCATTCCATTAATCGTCGGCCAAGTTGACGCCGCTTCCGTCGTGCGGATCTTGGAAACTTTAGATGATGGCAAACGTCTCTTTGTGGTCAGCACTGATCTCAGTCATTTCCATTCCAGTGAAAAGGCCCGGCGAATCGATTATGACACCGCCAGTTTTATTGAAGCTTATCAAAGTGACCAGCTCAAAGGGGATATGGCCTGTGGATTTTATCCCCTGCGCGGCTTGCTCGATTATGCGCGTGCGCACAAAATGATAGTGAAAAAACTTGATCTTCGCAATTCCTCCGATACAGCAGGGAACCCCGATAGAGTCGTGGGCTACGGCGCCTTTGCTCTCTACTCTGAAAATGATTCACAGAAAACGACGGCCTCAAAGGTGTAAAATTCAACCTTCGGGTCGCGAACGGCGTCGCTGGGGAGACCGGCCTTAAGGCAGGTTTGTTTTAAAAAAGTTTCACGATTCCATTTCCATTCAACCGGAACTTGCGGCAGAAGCAGGCCCTGATAAAAATCTTTCTTAACCACAAGGCCGTGTTTCCCCACCACAATTTGTGTCAGGTCCTGGCAAAGTTCGAGCGGGCCCATCACGGATATTTCGAGGGTGGAATTGGCAAATTCAGTTTTGCTAATAGGATTGAAGCGGGGATCGTGAAAACCCGCCAAGACAGCATTCTTGGCGATATTCACAAAGAGGGCCTCATCACTTCGGATGGTGCCGATACAGCCACGTAAGTTGCGTTCTAGATGCAAACTCACAAAGCAACCAAGCGAATTAAGCAGCGCCGACGTGTCACCAAAAATTTCCACAATCTCCTGCTCAGTGATAGAAAGGGGTGCCTTGTTCTCCTGAAAAAATTGAAGGGCCCGTCGTGCCAATGCAAGGGAGTATTTTTTTTCTTGTGCAGAAAGCATGTGCACCTCCAATACGTGAGGATAAACGCCGCACCTTAACCTAGCAATAATTCAAGGCAATATGTTGGCCGGCTTGCAGTGTTACCCCTTGAAATTACGTCCAGAAAGGGTCCAAAGCTGCTCTCTGTCGAGGTTTTGGCTACCTGTGGCATAATAGAGAAAAAGGAGAAGACCGTGCCCCATAGACACGTGTCCTATGTAAACTCCAGCTCTTTTGAAAGTTCATTTATTACAATTCAGACCGTTAAAAGGCCTTGGTGGCATTCATTTTTCCTGCTAATTCTTGGAACCGCTGGATTTGCGCTTTGTTACCTTCTTTCAAATTGGTGGAATGCCGGTCGTGAATTTCATTTCGCTCCTTATCTCGACATTGAGCTGGAGATTCCTCGGGTCGACTGGATGATTTTGCCTTACGTTTCCGCCTATCTCATGGGACTCGCCTCTATTCAAAGACTGCCGTATTTAGCTCTGAAGGCCTTGATGAAGGCCTTTACTGTTGCTGGAGTGATCGGTGGACTTATTTTTATTTTATTTCCCACTGAGCTTGGTTATCTCAGGAGCGTGGAGGGGTTAGGATTTTGGCGACCGGCCTATGAAATTTTGTGGATGCTCGATCACCCTTACAACTTAACTCCTTCTATGCATGTGACTATGGCCTACCTGATGATCGTGCCAGTCATTCAGGCCTCTCGCTCGATGCTGACTAAATCGGCCCTCGCCCTATGGCTCTGTCTTGTTTGTCTCTCTATCGTTCTGGTTCACCAACATCATGTGATCGATTTTGTGACAGGATTCGCTTTGGGGTGGCTATGTGAAATTTATATCTATCGACCTGCGGTGATATCCTATGCTCGCGACATGGTATGGACTTCCTCTATCACTTCGTACAAAGATGCGGCCTGAAAAAAAGAGGCCATCATTTCTGATGGCCCGCTTGTGATAAAATTTCGAAAAGTCTTACGGAAGTTTAACGATGATATCTTCAGGGAGAGATTTCTTAATATTGATGTTAACAATCTGCCCTTTTGAAAAACCGGCAACGAAGAAAATTCCACCGTGCTGGGTAACATTACCTTGGTCATCATAGCCAGGCCCATACACCAAACCTTGCCCCCAAATTTTGCTGCTTTTCTTCAGATACTGGGAGACCGACAGTCCGTCAGGGTAGCGGTTATCAAAGATTTTCAGACTCACGGCCACACCGATGTAATATGGATTTTTGTAACCGATGTAGAGGGTGAGGTCCAGGAATTCAGTGAAGTTGGGAATATCAACTCGCACTAATTCGCCAGGGGTAATCCAACTTGGAAGAGGTTCACCATTGGGGAGAGTGGTGACAGGTGCGAAACCTTCCCACACTTCAGAGGTGAACATACTGAGGTCAGCGGTGACGTAAACATTAAAGGGTTTACCATCCTGAGGGGCGGTGACCCCAACTGTGCCATACTTAACACCTTTGACAACAATGTCGTGAGAGCCGGTAACATTAAAACCAAATTCAGGCACAAAGTTAGCGGTTGTGGTGACACTATTTTCACCAACACCCAAAGTGAATCCATCAATAACTTGCTTGCAACCACCCAAACTTAAGGCCATGGCCAAAACGATGAAGGTTGCTAGACTGCGTTTTATCATATTTTCCTCCTGACAAAAGTTCTCTTACTCGGTGAGAAATTCTAGAGGTCGTCATGATGTTTGGCCAAAGAATAAATATCGTTTGCCTCAATGTCAGACTTTTTGAGGACGAAAGAGGTAACACCAATTGACAATCGAATTTATGACACAGGAAAATCCCGCTATATTTTTTTTACGGAGGTTGCATGTTTCAGCGATATCTGGTGTTGGTTACCTTATTTTTGTTTTCGCCCATCTTTTTGATCAAAACGGCGTGTGCTACCTCTGCACCCATTATCTATGTGCATGGCGTTGGGATTAGCTATCACCCTTTTGACTATCTGGTGCCCCTCAAGAGGGTCTTCAAAGAAAAAGGTCACACTCTTTTTATTGCCCGAACTCCTGCCGTGGATTCGATTCAGATCAGCGGTGATGATTTGTGGAATGAGGTGCAGCGCTTGGTGCCCACAGGCCCTTTCCATTTGATTGGTCACTCGATGGGTGGTCTCGTGGCGCGCTCTATGTTGGCACGTTATGATTTCAAAGGTCGCTGTCTGTCGCTTACGACTATTTCCACGCCTCATCGTGGCTCGAAAGTTGCGGACTGGGCCCTGGAATTTCGACAAGACAAGCGATTTGCCATCGACATTCTGGAGCTCGTGCGAAAGTTTTATAATGACAGCTGGGCCACGGTGGCCGAACTCACTACAAAAAATATGCAGGAGCAATTTAACGTTGCTAACCAGAATGCTATTGGAGTGCGTTATTTTTCTATTGCCTCGTATATTCCTGCCCCGGTCATGTTTTACACTCAAAATCCCTACATCGTGATCGCTCATCGGGTTAATACTGAAGCAGGTTTTCCACTAAGCGATGGGCCTGTTGCCATCCCATCCGCGAAATGGGGTGAGGTGTTGGCCATCATCCCCAGCGATCATTATGCCAATACAGCCCCTATTCCCTTTGGCGGAAAAATCATTTACAAAGATGTGATCGACATCATTGTAAAAAATTTAGAGAAAAATTGGCCCTAATCTTGACTGAAACCGATCACACTTTTCGTTTTGCAGGCATCGCTCGACTCTACGGAGAGAGCGGCTTAAAAAAATTGGCAGGTTCACATATCTTAATTGTTGGCTTGGGCGGTGTTGGGTCATGGGCCATTGAGGCCTGCGCCCGTTCGGGTATCGGTGAATTCACCCTCGTTGATTTTGACGATATTTGCACCAGCAATACCAATCGCCAACTCCACACCACGGTGGAGACCGTCGGACAAAGTAAGGTGTCTGTGATGGCGGCTCGAATAAAAAGTATCAATCCTGCGGCCATCGTCCACGCCATTCAGGATGTTTTTAATGAAAGTACGGCCGACGGCATACTGACGTCTTATGATTTTGTTCTCGATGCCATTGATAGTCTCCAGTACAAACTTCTGCTTTATTATCGATGCGAAGAGCGAAAATTACCGCTTCTCATTACCGGGGCAGCCGGTGGAAAACGTGATCCGCGCTTGATTCAGGTCCAGGATCTTGGCCTTTCTTACAATGACAACTTACTTTTTCGGATGCGCAAAAAACTTCGGCGCGAGGACGAGCTGAAACGCGGGCAAAAAAAATTTGGTGTAGAGTGTATCTTCTCAACCGAGAAGGCGCTCTACCCTGATGAGTGCCAGAGACCAGCGGAGAGTTCTCTCAAGCTGGATTGTGACGGGGCGGTTGGTTCAGCCGTTTTTCTGACAGGTGCATTTGGCTTTCAGGCGGCCCATCATATTGTGGAAAAAATATGTCAGAAATGAATTCAGTTATCCCGCTGGTGGATATTCACACCCATGGCGTTTTGAGTAGCGCTTCTGAAAAAAATATCGTGGTTTTCGCCGAATCCCCCGGTCTGATTAAACGCCCGCCAAGTTACCAAGGCCTTTATACCTTCGGTTTTCACCCCTGGTGCGCCGATCGAGTTGAACTTGAAGGGACGATTGAGAAAGAATTTAAAGCGAGATTAGGTGACCCCAAACTCCTTGCCTTTGGTGAAATGGGCCTTGACCGCGCCTGCCAGATCGATTTTGAAATGCAAAGGAAAATTTTTATTGCTCAAGTGGAGATCTGCACGCAATTGCGTACCCCGTTGATTGTTCTTCATTGTGTGCGCGCGCACTCCGATATTATGGGGATTTTAAAGCGATCTCACTTTGAGGGGGCCATCCTCTTTCATGATTTCAATGGCGACAAGGCCGTCATGAAGCAGTTGAGCACGCTTAAAAATGAAGTCCTTTTTTCATTGGGTGCGAATCTGTTTCGTTCCAACTCGGCCGTCGTCAATCATTTATCCTTGCTCCCTCTGGATAAAATATTTTTGGAAACGGATGATTGTACTCGTTCCATTGCTGAGGTCTATCAGCGTTTTGCTCTTCTGAGCGAGCAGAAGCTTCCCCAGGTGACGGAGGCAATTTACCGCAATTTTAAGCGAGTTTTTCCCATGTTATGGGGTAAAGTCCTCTGAGTGTATGATTGCTCTCAAACCCAAACGAGACTAAAATGGATACATAGGGGAGAGGGCCAAAATGAAGAAGTGTGGTCTTGTACTGACCGGTGGCGGTGCCCGTGGAGCTTATCAGGCCGGCGCGCTTTCTGCCGTGCTTGAAATCTGCCACGAAGAGAAGATTCCCTGGCCTTTTAAAATTGTCAGCGGCGTAAGTGCTGGCGGTATAAATGCCTGTCTCGTGGCCTCTAAACTCTATCAGTCAAATCTGCTTGCGCTTTCGCATGAAATTCGTGAAGTTTGGAGTAAAATATCGTCTGATAAAATTTTTGTAACCAATGCAATTGAACTGACCTTAAATGGCCTCCGTTGGGCGCGCTCACTTTCACCCGGGGCCATGCACTCCACCCAAAAATCGCTTTCTCTCCTCAATACCAGTCCCCTGCGCGACCTTCTGAAGGAGCATATTAATTTTTCCAATATTGACGAGGTGATGAGGCAAGGGCTCATTGAATCTCTCACGATGAGCATGGTCAATTATGGCACTGGGCTCTCGCAGGTTTTTTTTCAAACTAACTGCGATGATATTGTCTGTTGGAAACGCATTAAGCGAGAAGGTTTACCGGTGCGTTTTAACCATGAACATATTATGGCAACGGCGGCCATCCCTATTATTTTTCCGCCCATCCAAATCGAAAAGGTTTTTTATGGTGACGGCTCTTTGCGTGATTATACTCCGTTGAGTCCTCCCATTAAAATGGGTGCCGAGAAGCTTTTTATCATTGGCGTGCGCATGCGCGATCAAGTCAGCTTGGGCAACATGCATGCACCGACACCTGCCAAAATTTTTAGCATTATTTTAAATGGGATCTTGCTTGACGCTCTCGATACTGATCTTGAACGTTTACAACGTATAAATCGAACCGTGGCCCTGTTGCCCAAAGGGCATAACACCGGACTTCGAGCGGTTGAAACATTTGTCATTACGCCGAGTCAGATGTTGAGCGAGATTGCCTATGAGGAAAATGAAGTGATGCCTAAATTCGTTCAATATTTAATCAATGGCCTTGGAAATGCTAGAGAAGCATCCGACCTCATTAGTTATATTCTTTTCGAGGCACCTTACACTCGCCGCCTCATCAAATTGGGTCGCCACGATGTCTTTAACAGAAAAGAACAAATCATCGAATTTTTAAGCGTCTGATTAAAAATCGTCTCCCATGTCACCTGCGAGGGCGTGGTATCGCTTATCGATGTCCTGGTGATGACGTTTTTCTTCGCGCACGAGATTTTGAAATAAAGTTTTAATTTCAGTGTGCAAGGGCAGGGCGGAAAAACGTTCGAAGAGCTGAATAGCATTAAACTCACGGGTCAGCGCGGCCTGGAGAATTTCCTTCATGGTGATGTTGGCGCTCCATTTAAATCCCTCACCTGTATGGGAATGCCCAAGATCTTTGACAAACGAGGGGGCGATTGCGACGGAGCCATCGTAAATCTCGGACTCCATCAGGTTTTTCATCATCCTTTCGTGCTGCTCCTCTTCTTGAATTAACTCTTTCAAAAAGGCTTTAACATTACTTTCCTTGGCTTTTTCCAGGGCCTTTTTATAAAATTGCTGTGACTGCACTTCCTGGAAGATCGCCTGCTGAAGCAGATCATCAACGGTGTAATTGTTTGGCATAATAACCTCTTTAATATGGAGAACATTATTGGAAAAACCGTCAGAAATCGCTTTGGTAAAACTCTGTCTATCCCGGGAGCAGTAAATAGCGCCGTATATTAGATTAGTACCAAGCAACGCCAAAGCTTTGCGCTCGTCTTGGCCGCTGAGTGAACATTCTATATGCACTAAAAATATTTTTGGGGGGCGAGAACGTCGGTGGGCGTAAGAGACTCCGGCCCAACCTCGCATAATCTTTTTTTGTGAGTCATGCTGCATATTGTGAGCAAAAATATAATAGTGACTGCAAGGTAGCTCCTGAGCGAGGGCTGCCTCGGCTTCAAAGATTGTGCGAAGGCAGTGCTCACTGGTTAACTCGGCACATTCTTTTTGCTGGCATAAGGGATTGCAGAATTTTAACTCGCACATGGGCGTCATTTTCAGAAAGCTATTTTTGGAAAAAGAAAGTCCATGGAACAGTTCTCCAACACTTAAAGGTCCGCCAACTTCCACAATGGTTCCGCCTAGAGTCGAATCTGAGCAAATGATTTCGATTTTACGGTCGAGATCATGAATTTCATTTAAATTTTCGCTTTGGAACATTTTAGATTTTCCTCGAATTTTTGATAGTATAGGAATATTATGACATTTTGCAATGGTTTTACTAATCAAGAGAGATCATCGTTATGTTTAAAATTATTGAGGCCAGATTTCTTTCTAAAGACGTTAAGTTGTTTAAAATCGCGGCACCACGCATCGCCAAAAAACGTCTCGCCGGTCAGTTTGTTATCTTGCGATTAGATGAGCAAGGCGAGCGCATTCCGCTCACCATTGCCGATTCTGACGCCAAAGAGGGTAGTATTACCATTATTGCTCAAGGTATCGGAAAAACGACCAAAAAGCTCAATACACTCAATGCTGGCGATAGTATTTTGGATGTGGTTGGACCTTTGGGCAAACCTTCCCATATTGAAAATTTTGGCACCGCCGTATGTATTGGTGGAGGTGTTGGGACGGCCATCGCGTATCCCATCGCCAAGGCCCTCAAACAAGTGGGGAACCATACTATTACAATCAACGGTGCACGTAGTAAGGACTTGGTGATTCTTGAGCAAGAGATGAAAAAATTCAGTGATGAAGCCTATATTACGACCGATGATGGTTCCTATGGACATCATGGATTTGTCACTGACATTCTGAAAAAGTTGATCAGTGAAGGACGGAAAATTAATTTTGTTTTGGCGATCGGCCCGATTCCGATGATGAGGGCCGTGACGGAGGCGACTCGGCCACACGGAATCAAAACAGTTGTAAGTTTAAACCCGATTATGATCGACGGTACCGGAATGTGCGGAGGGTGTCGTGTAATTGTAGGGGGGAAATCAGAGTTTGCCTGCGTGAGCGGCCCAGAATTTGATGCCCACAATATAGATTTTGACAATTTGATCAATAGAAATAAGACCTATTTAGATTTGGAAAAAGAAGCAACCTTAAAATTTGAACATGAATGCAAGCTGGTTAATCAAAAACCAGTCTAATTAAGAATAAGCACGGAGAAGAATCATGGCCCAGTTTCCACCAGTAAAAGACAGAATGAAAATGGTCCGCAACAATATGCCCGAGCAAGATCCAAATGTTAGGAATACTAACTTTGAGGAAGTCGCCTTGGGCTACGATGTCGGTTTGGCTTTGAATGAGGCGCAACGTTGCTTGCAATGCAAAACCCCCACCTGTATTGATATGTGCCCGGTCAATATCAAGATTGATCAATTTATCGAGAGAGTGGTGGCGGAAGATTATGTTGGTGCTTACAACAAGATTCGCGAGGACAATTTTCTACCGGCCATCTGCGGACGCGTTTGTCCGCAAGATAAGCAATGTGAGTCAACTTGCGTCTTGACCAAAAAATATACCTCCGTGGCGATCGGCCGCCTTGAGCGCTTTGTGGCGGACAAGGTAATGTCGATGAATATGATTCCGGCCCCCGTCAAGGCCAAGCCAACTGGCAAAAAGGTGGCGATCGTAGGAAGCGGGCCGGCTGGGCTGGCCTGTGCTGCCGACCTCGTTGGTTTGGGGCATGACGTGACTGTCTACGAAGCTCTGCATGAGTTAGGCGGGGTCTTGGTGTACGGTATTCCAGAATTTCGCTTGCCCAAGGCCATCGTTCGCCAGGAGATTCAAAGATTGGCGGATGCCGGTGTAAAATTTGTTAAAAATGCCGTTATTGGTAAAACCATCACCATTGATGAATTGCAAAAAGAGGAAGGTGTTCAAGCCATTTTTATTGGTGTGGGTGCCGGTCTGCCTAAGTTTATGGATATTAAAGGTGAGGAGCTGGCCGGGGTTTATTCCGCCAATGAATTTCTCACTCGAATCAACCTGATGAAGGCCTATCAGTTTCCAGATTTTGATTCACCCGTTCTCGATCCACAGGGCCGAAATGTGGTGGTGGTCGGTGGCGGTAACACGGCCATGGATGCCGTAAGAACGGCCAAGCGCCTAGGCGCCAAGAGTGCCCGGATTATCTATCGTCGCTCCGAAGATGAGATGCCGGCACGGACGGAAGAAATTCATCATGCCAAGCAGGAGGGAGTTATTTTTCAAACTCTCACCAATCCTCTCGAATACCTGGGCGACAAGAATCAGAGACTAAACGGCGTGAAACTGCAAAAGATGGAACTGGGCGAACCCGACAAGTCAGGTCGGCGCAAACCTCAGGAGATCAAGGGTTCAGAATACATTGAGCCAATTGATATTGCAGTTGTCGCCATCGGCAATGGCTCGAATCCATTGCTCCTGGAAACAAACCCAGATATTAAAACCAATAAATGGGGAAATATCGAGGTCAATCCCGAAACCATGGAAACCTCTAAAAAAGGCATTTATGCTGGCGGTGACATTGTCACTGGTGGAGCAACCGTTATTCTCGCCATGGGCGCCGGTCGTAAGGCCGCCAAGGCGATGAATGAATTTCTGAATCGCCAATGATAAAACTACGGTATCGATTTTTCTAAATAGAGATTCGTTATTTCGTAACCTAGGCCCTGATATAAATTTCTTGCGATTTTGTTGTGCCCAAAAACGTGTAGACCAATATGCTTTAGTCCAAGCTTTTTAACTTCAGCTTCAATCATCTGCATGGTCCTTTTCCCGAAGCCGTTCCCGCGGACTTTTTCATCAAGAACAATGTCACAGATAAAGGCCTTGCGATTATTTGCCGCACCTCGAACACAAAACCAAGCTGTACCCACCCACCGCGCTTCAACTTTGACGGCATAGATATAGTTATCTTTGCTTTTTACACCTTCGGGTAATAATCTTTGAAAATCCTCATTGGTCTTTTTCTGTGCTTCTTCAGCAGTCATGCCATTTTTTATATTTTCTTCTCGATACTGATGATGGCTTTGCACCACCCATATCGCGTACTCACTTTCAGAGATGGGAAGAAGTTGAAGTTGTTCGTTCATAACAGTGATTTATGTTATCACGGTTTTTAGTTCTTATCGAGATTAGTCGATGCAGGTGGCGGTGACCGGGTGGGAATGCAACTCTTGAAAAGATGAGAAGACCGTGATTGTTAGGTCCGACTTCAATATCTGCATCTCTGAGGTACTGAGTACCAAAGTATGACTGTGGTTATTGACTGGAGACAAAGGATAACTTCCGCCGGTTTCGTTGGTCACATCAGCAATGGGGACAACGACCGTGTGGCCGTGGTTTTCAGCAATTTGAATACTCGGGTTTCGTGTTGTGCAGGCACCACCACTAACCGGCTGGTTGCCTGTGACATGTCTCCCCGAAGGATTTCTTATGTCGCAACTGAGAATGAAGATGCCTAGGATAAGGTGTATTAATAATAAGCGACGCTTGAAAAGTGGCATGCTTAAAAGACTAACAAGATTCAAAATGCCTGACCGTGACCATCATCATCACGAAATATCGTTTTTTCCTGGCCATCAAAAAAATTCAACGCTATGCTCAAAATAAGCGGCATGGAGTTGATCTTGATTGTTGTTTCTAGAGGAATAGGCCATATACACGCGTTTGGATTGGCGTTGATTTTTATTAGCAGCGTTGGCTGCGGAAAGATTGACGGCAGCGCAGTTTCGGTTGTTTCGAGCGTCCGTGCTCCCTCTGACTTGAGCTACAAATGGGACACGCTGACCTACACGGTCAACACTCAAATTGCCACTAATTTTGCCACGACAACAGGCGGTACCCCGAGTGCATACTCCATTTCACCTGCGCTCCCTTCCGGACTCTCGCTCAGTGCGACGACAGGAGCGATTACGGGCACTCCCACAAGTGCAGACGTGCAGGATACTTATACGGTCACTGCCAGCAACTCGGGTGGTTCAACCTCGGCCTCGCTCACGATCACGATTAATGCGGATGACAGCGGCAGGATTTTTTCTGCCGGGTGCACGATGACGACAAAGCGCGGCTACCATATCTCTATTCTGCTGAATACGGGCAAAGTGCTTCTCGCCGGAGGATATGACCATGCAGGAACCTTGCTCCAGAGTGCTGAGCTCTTTGATCCGAGCACAGGGACTTGCACTGCAACCGGTAGCATGAACGTTGGACGCGGCGATTCTGGAGTGATGGCCTTCCTCTCCAATGGAAAGGTGCTTGTGGCCGGTGGTACTGGTGCCCTGTCGAGTGCCGAGATCTATGATCCCAGTACGGAGCAGTTCACTGTCACTGGTACGATGGCGGTGGGTAGGCAATATGCCAAGGCCGTCACACTTGAGAATGGCAAGGTTCTTGTTGTGGGTGGAAAGAATGCGACCAATGATCCTTTGGTAAGCGCAGAGCTTTATGATCCAGCAACCGGAACATTTTCTCTCACCGGTTCCATGAGCTCATCGCGGGGAAGCTATCACAGTATTACCCTGCTCCAGAGCGGAAAAGTGCTGGTGACAGGCGGCAGCTTCGCCGGAGCTCAGGGTGATATTAGGGGAAATGCCGAAATCTATGACCCTTCGACTGCGACATTTAGCGCGGTCTCTAATAATATGAGCAATGCTCGAAACGGTCATGGCGCTGCCCTTTTACCCAACGGCAAGGTTCTTCTCGCTGGGGGACGATCCCTGGCCTGGGGGGCAACCACGGTAACGACCGCTGATCTCTATGACCCCGCGACGAATTCATTTGCCGCCACGGGGAACATAACAGGAGCGGCGCGAAGTATGTCCAATAACTATGGCGGCGACGCCGTCCTGCTGCCCAACGGAAAAGTGCTCTTGGTGGGAAGTCATCAGGATGGTTGCACAGCTTCTCTTAACACTTCTGATCTCTACAATCCCACCACCGGTACTTTCTCGGCCGGTCCAACGATGGGCACTGCCCGACAAGTCAACGGCGCAACGTTACTGCCTGACGGCAATGTTTTTGTCTCCGGGGGAACGACTACTCAATGTGGCTATGGCGGGATGGTAAACACCACAGAATTGTTTCAGTAGCAAACTAGACATTTAATGCAAGGCACCTGCTCCTCTATCATGAAGCCATTTTTTGGAGGTATATTTTATGCTTGAAATAAGACATTTTTTAACCTAATTATCCTGGGAACAACAAAAAGAGAGAGGTTTTTAATATGAGTATGGCACCAGGTCTTGAGTCGGTAAAACATG
Organism: Bdellovibrionales bacterium GWA2_49_15; assembly: GCA_001769855.1. Lineage (GTDB taxonomy): Bacteria > Bdellovibrionota > Bacteriovoracia > Bacteriovoracales > Bacteriovoracaceae > GWA2-49-15. The sequence goes on from MEPP01000026.1 coordinate 118,763, forward strand.
TTATCGCCATTGCGAGTGGCAAAGGCGGAGTCGGTAAATCAACGGTGACCACCAATATTGCCCTTGCTCTTCATAAACTAGGATACAAAGTCGGTCTCCTTGATGCCGATCTCTATGGTCCAAGTCAGCCAGGATTACTTGGGAGTACTGAGCGCCCCATGGGTCAGGATGGCTATATTTTACCCATGACAAAAGGCGGGATTAAATTCATCTCCATGGGGGCCATGAACCCTTCCGGCAAGGCCTTCGTGGTCCGCGCCCCAATCGCGGTTCAGGCCATTCAGCAATTTTTAACCAAAGTTTTATGGGGTGATTTAGATTTTCTCCTCGTCGATTTACCACCAGGTACAGGTGATATTCAACTGACTCTGGTGCAGATGGCACGTTTTTCAGGTGCTGTGATCGTGACCACTCCACAGAGAGTGGCCGCGGAAATTGCAAAAAAGGCCCCTGATATGTTCAAGTCGGTGAATGTTCCGATCTTGGGCATTGTGGAAAATATGAGTGGCTTCACCTGCACCCATTGTGGGGAAGTATCCGCTCCTTTCAAGAGAGGCGGCGGGGAAGCGATGGCGCATGAGCTCAATGTGCCATTCTTAGGGGCATTGCCGCTTGACCCGGAAATCATGATGAGTGGTGATGACGGAATCAATCTCATGGAAACAAAACCGAATTCTCATGCGGCCCTGGCCTTTGTGGCCTTGGCACAAAAAATGGCGGAGTCGCTCAAAGTTGCCGATTCGCTAGGCCTGACTTTGGAAGCCGAACGCATCGAAACCAATGGCGTAGCTATTTCGGTCTTGTGGAAAGATGGTTCTAAATCCGAAGTCGATGCTTATTCTCTGCGCCTCCAATGTCCCTGCGCTGCCTGTGTTGATGAGTACACCGGGACGAAGATCTTAAAAGTTGATTCGGTGCCTCTCACTATTCGTGTCGAGCACTTCAATCTTGTCGGACGTTACGGCCTGTCGGTTCGCTTTAGTGATGGACATGGCACAGGGATCTATAAGTTATCGAGCGTAAAAGAAATGCTGAAAAAATCTGCTGAGGCCACTTTGAGCGTTTAGGACAAGTTATGAAAAAGGAAGATTTGGAAATTATTGCGACACCTTCACAAACCGCCAGTGTTTGTTTTTTTGCCGCATCTGTTCCTTTTTTAGATCGTAAAGTTGAATGTCGTTCTGCCAAAGAGGCCATGGGTTCGGCGTTGCTATCCGGCCTTTATGAATTTCCTTGGGTTGAGGAAGTGGCCGTTGATGGCAATAAATTGGTAGTCAGGAAAAAGGATTCCGGCCCGTGGCCTGACAATGCCCGACAGGTTGGGCAACTTATTCGTCGATTATACAAAGAGGAAATTCCATTTTTTAGCAATGCTTTTGTCGAGGCCCTTCCCCATGCTCAGGGAAATGGCCACGGGCCAACTTTTAAAATTAATGAAGCTAATGTGAATACCGAATTGGGCAAACGCATTCAACAGTTTTTAAAAGAATCTGTCGCCCCGTCTCTTGCCGCCCATGGAGGTTATGTAACCCTGGTAGACGTGAATGAGGGCACCGCCTTTTTTTACTTTGGCGGGGGCTGTCAGGGTTGCGCCCAGGCCTCTGTTACGGTCAAAGAAGGGATTGAGCGATCCCTGCTTAAAAATATTCCAGAAATCAAAAAGGTGGTCGATGTGACCGACCATAAACGCGGAGAGAACCCTTATTATAAATAGCTTGGGCCTGCTCGTTCTTTCGAATATCTTTATGACTTTCGCCTGGTATGGGCATCTGAAAAATTTAAAATCGTCACCTCTTTACTGGGCCGTTCTGATTAGCTGGGGAATTGCTTTTTTTGAATATTGCCTCCAAGTTCCGGCCAACAGGATTGGGGCAGGATACATGAGTTTGCCGCAGCTAAAAGTTTCTCAAGAAATTATCACCATGATCGTCTTTTCAGTTTTCGCCGTGCTGTATATGAAAGTTCCTTTAACAAAAAATTTCTTCTTCGCTTCATTGTGTTTGATCATGGCCGCTTATTTTATTTTTAAGGATGCGGCTCCCAAATAGTCTAGAGTCTTCCCGCGAATACTTTTATCGATCAAAAAGATGAGGGTGGGAGTTACAAACGCCCCGAGAATCCACCATAATCCTTCTTTAAAATAAACCTCAGCACCCAAAATAATGAAAGTAAAAATGGCAAAGAGTGCGATGAGAAGGAAGCTTCCGATAAAGCTAAAGCGTAATCTTTGAATTTCATCTCGCCTGAGAAGCAGCATTCCCAAAAGTGCCCCGCTCCCAAGAAAGATAGCACCACAGGCCACCATACATCCCTCTGGACCGAGGGAATGGTGGAAAGTGTGCATAACATATTTTTGTGAGGTCAACCCCAGGTGGAATTGGGGGCAGATGAGCAAACTTGCTGCTCCTGTAAGACATTGGGCGAGCATGATTTTTGCTCCGCTTATCCAGGCCCCATATTTTAAATCCCAAAGGATCTTGCGGTGAATAACCTGGTCGGTATGAATGCTATTGTGCGGGTGATTGGAGACCTCATCACAAAATTCCAGGTAGTCTTTGTTCATGATTTTGAACCTCCAGTTTGAGGAGGGCGGATTAAAATCTTTTTGAGCTTGCTCATGGATCGAGATAGTATTTGTCGAGCATTGATCTCACTGGTCCCGAGCAAAGTCGCTAGCTCTTGAAAGGTTTTATCTTCGATAAAACGGGCGTTAACAGCAGCTTGCTCGCGCGGGGCCAAGGCAAGTAAGGCCTTATCCAGAGCTTCGGTTGAAGGGGCATTCGTAGGGTAGTCTGCAGGCACCAATTGCACTGGCATTTCTTTTCCAGTTTTGCGGAAATGGTCAATAAGGACAGATTTCGCAATGGTAAAAAGAAAAGCTTTTACGGGATATTTTGAATCATAGAGAAATCTTGATCGGTGTAATTTCATAAAACAATCTTGAAATACTTCTTCCACCAATTCGCTCTTGGAAAGTTTCTTTTTCAGGTAACCATAAACAGGTTTTTCAAAACGGCTGAAAATCGCCGAAAATGCCTGAACATCTCCTGCCTGGTAGAGTAGCATTAGTTCCTCATCACTCTTCAGGGTCAAGTCCCCCATCTGGACTTCCTTTAACTTTAATACGGGGAACCTTGCTCTTTTGTGACGGCCCCCAATAATATTACTCTCTACTATGACTGAATTAGAGAGACTTAATCAACTGTTACTGGACTATTTTACTGAGATTGAAGATCGCTTCAGTTGTCAGCAAAAGATGTTGAAACTTGAGTGTTTATCAGGATGTGGTGACTGTTGCCTCGGCTCCGTCACTGCCTCTCTCTTGGAAATGCTCCCCTTGGCGGTTCGTTTGTTTCAGCAAGGCCAAGCTGATCAGATCTTTCAGGACTTGAGCGGAACTTCTCAAGAAAGTTGCTATTTTTATAAGAGAGAGAGCATAGATGGTGAGCGAGGGCACTGTTCGATCTATTCCTGCCGGCCCCTTGTGTGCAGAGTGTTCGGGGCCTTTCCCAGACGTGATAAGTGGAACAAACTTGAGTTATCAGTATGTAAAAAGATAAAATCGGAGCGTTGGATGGCCTTTGAGGCGGCCGTCAAGAATCTTCAGCATAATCAGTTTGAAGAATTGTCATTTTCGAACGTTTGGAAAGAAAAATTGATGGATCTTCGTCCAGAGCTTGCGACGCAAGAGTATCCCATTAATTCCGCAACGCTGCAGGCGATCACATTTGCCTCGATGTATTTTAGGATGTAGCACTGGCCAGCAAAACAGGGAGTGATATTTATGGTCGCGAAAACATTTCTTTTTGATGTTCAAGGCCTTCGTTGCGAGGGCTGTGCAAAAAAAATTACAGATGCCTTGATCGGTCACGGTTTGGCAAAAACTTTGAACGTCGATCTTCCTCAAGGGAAAGTTACCATTGAGGGCCAACAAAGTACGACTGCAATGTCGCTCAAAACTGAAATCGAAAAATTGGGATTTAAAGTCACAAAGTTCGAAACCAAACTTTAGGCCACATCTTTATGCCCGCGCAACAATTTAGAATAAAAGGAATGACTTGCTCAGCTTGCGCTATGGCCATTGAAACGGTGGCCAAGAAAGTCAGCGGTGTGACCGGTGCGCAGGTGAGCTTCGCCACCGAAACAGGAGTATTTCAGCTGGAAGGTGAATCTTCGGTGCCGCGACTCAAGGAGCAACTGCAACGACTAGGCTATACGCTTGAGCCCTTGAGTCCTGGCCAGCCTATGACGTCTAAGATGAGCGTCGACGAAGCGTGGAGAGAAAAGATCAAGCTACTTCTTGTAGGTATCCTGGCCTTCCTGATTTTTTTATTGGAAATGGGCCCCCTTATGCATTGGCCAAATCACCACGTGAATCAGTGGCTGCAGGCGATTCTTGCATTGCCCGTCATCGTGTGGCCTGGGATGCGTTTTTGGCGAGGCCTTAAATCGCTTATCCATGGCCACCCCAATATGGATAGTTTAGTGGGATTAGGCATGGTGGCATCACTTGTTCCCAGTATTCTCACCTTGGTCTTTCCCGAAAAGGTCAGTGCCTGGGGATTCGAGGCCCGCGTTTATTTTGAAGGAATTGTCTTCATTATCTTTTTTATTGGCCTCGGCCATTTTTTAGAAGCCAAGGCCAAGGGGAAGACCTTCAGTGCCCTTGAATCACTGGCAAAGTTGAAGGCGACAAGCGCTCGGCTTATCACTACACAAGGCGAAGAGGAGATTTCACCTGCCCGACTGAAATGGGGTGATCGCCTTTTGATCTATCCGGGTGAGAAAATACCGGCCGATGGAGAGGTTTATCAAGGAGAGTCATCGATTGATGAGTCGATGATGACAGGAGAGTCACTTCGTGTGTCGAAAAAAAACGGCGACAAAGTTATCGCGGGAACAATCAATGGTGATGGTGTTCTCAAAATTGAAGTGCGAGGAGTGGGCGAGGAAACATTTCTTTCTCAGATAATGAAGTCCGTGATCGAGGCCCAACAGCAAAAACCAAAATTACAGCATTTGGCTGATCAAGTGGGGAAATGGTTTGTCCCCGCGATTTTAGTTATTGCAGCGGCAACCTTTGTGGTCTGGTTTGTAGTCGGCCCGGAGCCAAAGTTGGGGCACGCCTTAGGTGCCCTCGTGGCCGTCTTGGTCATTGCCTGTCCGTGTGCTTTAGGTCTGGCCACGCCCATGGCCGTCTCTGTTGCCTCCGGGGAAGCTGGACGACTCGGTCTGATGATCAAAGGCGGGGAAACTTTTGAAAAGGCCAATGACATTACCATGATTGCCTTTGATAAAACGGGAACGTTGACGGAGGGGCGTCCAACTGTCACTGAAGTTTTATTTCACCCTTCGGTTAACGAGGATAAAAATAAGCAGCGAACCTTGGCCATCTTGAAATCTTTGGCCAGCTTCAGCGGCCATCCACTTTCAAAATCGGCTGCTGCTTATTTGGATGATATTGATATTTCGGATATTGAGCTCGAGACCTTTGAGAATGTACCGGGCCGAGGTCTTTGGGCCACCATTCTGGGTGAAAAGTGGTATTTAGGTAATTTTTCTTTTTTACTGGGAAACGGTGTCTCGTTAGATAGTCTTCCGCCAGGTGCGGATGCGAAGGCCAGCATTCTCCTCGGCTGTGCCTCAAAACCGTGGTCAGTTATGTTAACCTTTGAAGATAAGATTCGGCCGGAGGCCAAGAGGATGTTGGAAATTCTCAAAGCACGCGCTATTAAAACGGTCTTATTATCCGGGGACAATCAAAATGTTGTTGATCAGGCGGCCAAGCAACTTGATCTATTCACGGGCCAAGGGGGCCTCTTGCCGCACGATAAAAAGATCATCATTGAAAAGTATCAGCATCTTGGAGAGCGAGTTGCCTTTGTGGGTGATGGGATTAACGATGCACCTGCCTTACAACAAGCGAATCTATCCTTTGCGGTAGGGACAGCTTCAGACGTGGCACAAGCATCCGCTGATATTATTATTTTGCGCGGCGACCTTTTGAAACTTGTGGAATTTATTAATTTATCTCGGCGAACGGTGGCCATCATGAAGCAAAATCTTGTCTGGGCCTTTGCTTATAACGTCGCTCTTATTCCGCTTGCCGCCGGGATTTTGTATCCCGCTTTTGGGCTCAAGTTGCCTCCGGTTTTGGCATCGATGAGCATGGCCCTAAGCAGTCTTTCTGTTGTTTTCAATGCTCTGAGATTAAAAAAAAGTAAAGTTTAGCGCCGTGTGAAGAGGGCAAGACATTCCAGATGTGGAGTGAAAGGGAACATATCATAGGGTGTAACTTCTATAAGCTTAAAGTTTTCTGAGAGAAGGTCTCGATCGCGTTTTAAACTTTGTGGGTTGCAACTTGAATAAATAAGGTGCGAGCAGGCAGAATTAATAATCAACTTAATTAATCGTTCTGAGAGGCCACGGCGTGGCGGGTTGACGACAAAGGTGTCAAAGTCTTTTGCAAGTTTAGCCGTGACATCAGATAGCCTATCAGCATCAAGAGTATGGAATTCCACGTTGGAAAACTGATTTTGTTCAGCTGATTTTCGCGCGAGCATGATGGATTCATCCGTAATTTCTATGCCGCAAACTTTGCGCGCTTTTTTTGCCAGATGGAGTGCAAAGGCCCCTGTACCACAGTAGAGATCTAAAACATTGTCACCATTGACTCTTTGGAAAAGCTCGGCGGCCTTGAGGTAAAGCTTGGATTTAATGTCGGGACTGCCTTGAATAAAGGAGTGGGGGCCATAGTGAAGGACCAAGCCATTAATATTTTCTTGAATGGAGTGTCGCTCGGTTAAAAATATTTCTATGTCGCCATCTCTTTTGGCCATATGAAGCGGCTGCAGGGTGACACTGGCGACAATAAGATTCTCGGTGGATGTCATGAGTTCATCATTCATTTTTTTGAGTCGCTCTAAACATTCCCGACTTCGTAAGGTGTAGCGAAGCAGAATTTCATGGGTGCCATGGCCGTGCACGAGCGTAATATATTTTAGCTCCCCTTTTTTGCTTCTAATGTCGTACGGAATAATTTGATATTTCTTCATTCCGTCTGCAATTACGGCACCCAATGTATTCAATGATTCAAGATGCTGTGGGCACTGTCGCAAGTCGTACAGGACGTGGCCGCTTTGATCTGGAAAACCCAGCTTAATATTGGGTAGGCTTCCTCCCACGGCCCATTTAGTCTTGGCCCGACCGCCAAAGGGAAAGCTAGTTTCGACAATGGGATGAATGGGCAGGTCCTGAAAGAGCGTGCTCAGAGCAAGCGTTTTATCTCCCAAAGATTTTTGATAGCTCATCGTCAGGAGCGAGCAGGAGCGGCATTGCTGATTTTCAAAATAGGGACAAATATAATCTTTGCTAGTATCTTGATATGACATAGAGATAATGATGATAGCGTGTAATAAAGATAAAATGAAGATACTATTGATTCAGCCTCCAGTAGAAGACTATTACGATACAGACATACGTCTTTGGCCACTCGGCCTGGCCTATATTAAAGCGGCCTTAAATCTTCATCATCCCGACGTCGATGTGGTTATTCGCGATTACCATGCCGGCCATGGCAGGAGGATGGTAGGGCTGCCAAAACCGCTGCATTATTTGCGAGATTATTATCTTCCGGGAGATCAATCTCCTTTTTGTACTTTTACCCATTATTTTCGTTACGGTGCCAGTGCTGTCATGATTGCGGAAGATTTAAAACTACATGCACCGGACGTCGTTGGAATTTCTTGCAATTTCACACCCTATTTTCGTGAGGCCATCGAAGTCGCCAGAATTGCCAAGAAAGTCTTGGGAACACAGGTGACTGTGATCATGGGAGGTGCTCATGTCAGTGCGGTTAAGCTAGAGATGCTTCGCAATTCAGAGGTCGATTTTATTGTTCTCGGTGAAGCCGAGCGCCCGATGGTGGAGTGGGTGGAGTGGGCCTTGGGGAGACGGATGTTACAGGACGTGTCCTCTCTGGGGTACCGGGAAGATGGTTTGTTGAAAATGAATATCGCTCGGGAAAATATCCCAATTCGCGAGATGCCAATTCCATCTTTTACGGACTTACCGATTGAGAATTACTTGTTGGGCCGGACTCCCCTGGCCTTCATGCTGACATCGCGGGGTTGTCCCCACCAATGTTCTTTCTGTTCCGTTCATACGACCTTTGGTTCCTCATATCGCAGGCGAACTGTGGATTCCATTATGGAGGAAATCGATCTGCGTTACCGCCAAGGTTTTCGCATCATTGATTTTGAAGACGATAATCTAACCTTTTTTAAAGACGAAATGAAGGTCCTGCTCAGGCGTCTGATAACTCATTTTCCCAATGGGGAAATGGAGTTCGTGGCCATGAATGGTATCAGCTACCTAAGTTTAGACGAAGAATTATTGCTTTTAATGAAAAAGGCCGGATTTACTCAGCTCAATTTATCTTTGGTCACTTCAGATGAGTCAATGCGTGCTTCGACGAAACGTCCCCACACGCTTAGTCACTATCGCACAGTCATTGAAACCGCTTTTCAGTTGGGTCTCAAGGTTATTTCTTATCAAATTTTGGGACTACCCGGAGAATCATTGGAAAGCATCTTGCAAACATTATGCTTTCATACCCAGTATCCGGTCTTGCTGGGGGCCTCCAATTTCTATTTAACCCCGGGAGCACCTGTCACAGACCTTTTTCCCACGATGACCGAAGATGATTATGTGCGCGCGCGTTTAAGCGCGATGGCCATTACCACCACTATTTCACGAGATGAAATTTATAGCCTTTTTATCATTACCCGTTTAATCAATTTTTTGAAAGGACTCCCCATTCTTAATGACTGCACTCTTTCCCAATTGCTCGCAGGTGATTTACACGAGCAACTTGCTTCGAACAAGCGCACTCGTCTTGGATTGGAATTGCTGGCCCTGCTTTTAATGGAAAATAAGCTGTATTTTGCAACAAGCAATGGCAAAAGACTCAACGCCAAATTTAAGGTTGACCTATTTCGGCAAACTTGGGGGAAGCTGGGTATGATTAGAACCTTAAATGGGGCCACAATTGTCTTATCATAGGCTGCTTTTTGACTTAATATCTCTTCATAAATTCTTACACGCATAGCGTAGAGGTCTGCATGATACAGACAGAAAAATTTGAAACTTTGCTAAAAGGTAAAAAAAAGGAACTCCTAGACCGCATTCAGGGACTTGTGAAAGATAAAACGCGTTTGGATGGCCCTTTGGACGCCGACTTTGAAGAGCAGGCCACGATGCTGGAAAATTCCGAAGTGGTCGATCATCTGGATTTGCTAGAACGCCAAGAGCTTGCGCTTATTGAAGCTGCCTTGAGAAGAATCAAAGATCAGGAATATGGTGTTTGCCAGAACTGCCAAGCGGCGATTAGTGAAAAACGTCTTACGGCCTTGCCTTATGCCACAACTTGTCTCAATTGCACGCCTTAATTCTTTCCGAGGGGAAATGGAATGAGCACAAAAAATCTTAATGTTGATGAGTCAGTAAAAGATAGGACCTTTGATTTTTTTAGTGAGCTGATGGTTCGGGATCTGATGACCAAAGATCTTTTTACTCTCTACGATGACGATACTCTTAATTTTGCCGATGAGGTTATGAATTGGAAGCGAATACGGCATATCCCCATTATTAACCATAATTATGAGCTACAAGGGGTGCTTACACACCGTGACCTGTTGGCGCTCTCAATCTCCCAGCTGGCGGCCTTGCCCGTCAATGATCAAAAGAGTCTTCACAGAAGGATTCGTGTTGGTGATGTCATCCGAAAATCTGTAACCACGACATCTCCGGGGACGCGTTTGAAAGAGGCTGCCAAAATTATGTTTGAAAAAAAGATTGGCTGTTTGCCCGTAGTGGAGCATGGCCGTCTCGTGGGGATTATTACCGAAGCTGACTTTGTGAAGTTTTTTATTGAGTGGCGCGTCGAAAAAGATAGCGGCGCTTGATCACCATTTTCAATTTCTACCTGGCCCGTTATTTATTCCTATGGAACAATTAGCGCTCTGGGCCTTTGAATGATACCTACTTACATCGTTACAGAAAATCCTGAGAAGTTTATCTTAAAACTTGATGGTGTCGAGGTTATTGCTGCCAAAAAATACCTCACCGATGCTTTTTACAGCAATTTAAAATCGGCCAAAGTTTTCAATCTGTGCAAATCATATCGCTATCAAGGTGAAGGCTATTACGTCAGTCTTCTTGCCACGGCCAGACGCCATCGGGTGATGCCTGATCCTATTACAATTCAGGATTTTAAATCCCAAAATATCATTAAAATCTTCTCTCTGGAAGTCGATGCGCTAATCCAGAAGGCATTGAAAAATCTGAAATCTGATGAGTTTGTACTATCCATTTATTTCGGACGAAATATGGCCCATAGCTATGATGATCTGGCCAAAAAGCTTTTTATGCATGTCAAGGCCCCGCTTCTTCGTGCCCACTTTGAGAAGAATGGTAAATGGATTTTGAAGAGTTTGCGACCCATTCCTTTTTCCGAGGTTGATGAGAAGCACATTCCCTTTTTGGAGGAAGCCGCCAATGACTATTTTAAAAAGCGGAGCAGCTTGTCTGCCAAGGGAGTAAAAAATTATCATTACGATCTGGCCATTTTAGTGAATCCCGAGGAGGCATCACCGCCTTCTAATGAGAAAGCGTTGCAGAAATTTATTCAAGCAGCCAGGCATCTGGGGATAAAGGCCGATATTATTACAAAGGACAATGCCCACAAAATTCTCGAGTACGATGCTCTCTTTATTCGCGAGACGACCAGCGTGCCCCACCATACTTATCGAATTGCACGGAAGGCCATGGCCGAAGGCCTGGTGGTTATTGATGATCCAGAATCTATCGTGAAATGTACCAATAAAGTTTTTTTGGAAGAGATCTTGAGTCAAAAAGGCATCCCCCGGCCGCTCACCTTTATTCTTCACGAAAATAATATAGAGGAAATTGCCAGGAAGGTGACTTTTCCTTGTGTCATGAAACAACCCGATTCGGCTTTTTCGTTGGGCGTTTTTAAGGCCGAAAATCGTGAGCATTTTCTTGAAATGGCAGATAATTTATTGGCCAAATCAGATATGGTTATTGTGCAGGAATTTATTCAAAGTGATTTTGATTGGCGAATTGGGATTCTCAATAATCGCCCGATCTTTGCTTGCAAATATTTTATGGCCCAGGGACATTGGCAGATTAAGAATCACATCAGTGAGACAGTATGTCACGATGGAATGGCAGAGACTCTGCCCATTGATCTTGTCCCCCCGAGAATCGTAGAGATCGCCTTGAAAGCATCCAAGCTAATTGGTGATGGGCTATTTGGAATTGATCTAAAGCAAGTTGGGGATAAGGTGTATTTAATTGAGGTTAATGATAACCCCAATATTGATTGCGGGGTTGAAGATTTGATTGCCAAAGATGATCTCTATCTTGAAGTCATGAAGTATTTTAACGAAAAATTAAATAAGCAGCGCCTTCTGGATACCTTATGAGTCGGAAGAATTTGCACCTTTTCGAGGGTGTTGGCCTTGAACTTGAGTACATGATCGTCAATGCTGAGACGCTTGATGTCCTGCCGATCGTCGAGAAAATCCTTAAAGATCATAATCACGGCGAGTTAGTTGATGAGTTGGACGTTGGACAAATTCGGTGGTCCAACGAACTCGTCTGCCATGTCTTAGAATTGAAGGGGCCTGGACCTTTTACTGACCTGACTATTGCCGCGCAAGCTTTTTCAGAGAGTGTTGCCCACCTAAACGGTTATCTTGGAAGTCACGGTGCCAAGTTATTGCCCACAGGTATGCATCCTTGGATGAATCCGTTGAAAGAAACAGTTTTGTGGCCCCATGGTCAGAAAGAAATTTATGATCAATTTAACAAGATCTTTGGGTGCCAGGGACATGGTTGGAGCAATTTGCAAAGTATGCACATTAATTTGCCCTTTGGTACTGAGGAAGAATTTGGCAGGCTACATGCCGCCATTCGAATTATTCTTCCATTAGTTCCAGCACTGTGCGCCAGCTCACCAATTTATGAAGGGCGCTTGCATGACCATCCCAGTAATCGTCTGATTTTCTATGAGTCCAATCAGGCGAGAATACCGTCTATCACCGGTGGCGTGATTCCAGGGCCGGTTTATACCTTTCATGATTACGAACTTTTGCTGAAGAAGATGTATCAGGACATTGCTCCGTTTGATCCTGACGGTGTGTTGCAAGGTCCCTGGCTTAACTCCCGAGGTGCCATTCTCAAGTTTGATTATGGCTGCATTGAAATTCGTCTGGCGGATGTTCAGGAGCACCCCCGAATGGACGTGGCCATCGCCAGCTTCATTGTTGCGCTTTTGCGAGAGTTCGTGGCGGAAAAGTATTGTTCATATTCAGAACAAAAGCTTGTGACCACTGAACTTCTTCGAAACGTCTATGATAAGGCCAACCGTTTTACGGTTGAGCAAGTGCCGCTCTCTTATGCCAAGCTATTCGGTGTCACCGACACAGATTCACTTCCAGAATTACTTCATGCGGTCTTTGAAAGGGTGAAGGGAGATTTGCCAGCTTTTGCGGTCGCATCCCTCGATCATTGGTTTGAACATGGAACGCTGGCGATGCGCATGCGAGTGGCATTTCAGCGTGATAAAGACCTCAAAAAGCTGTATCAAGACTTGGCCAGTTGCTTGCAAGAAAATCGACTGTTCTCCCCCTACTAACCTTTGATGACGATATTGATAATTTTTCCGGGGACGTAGATTTTTTTCAGGACTTCTTTCCCCTCAATATTCCGCTGAACATCAGCATCAGCAAACGCTACCGTTAAGGCTTCAGATTCACTGGCGTTCTTTTTTATCTCAATCAGGGCCCGCTTCTTGCCATTTATTTGCACGGCAATATTGATCACATCTCTGGCGAGATACTGTTTTTCAATAACTGGCCAAGCTGCTTTATAAATACTTCGCTCCTTGCCGTAGTATTCCTTTAAGAGTGTTTCAGCGGTAAAAGGTAACAGAACCCCGATCGCCACCAGGTAATCTAAAACAAGGGATTTGAGAGTTGCATGATCGCTATCTGTAAGATCCTTGGCGGTATTGATGACTTTGAGTAATGAGTTCGACAACTCATGCACTTTGGCGACCGCATTATTAAAAAGATTCTTCTCAAATTGTTCTTCTAGCTGCGCCAATCCACCGAAGAGATCGAACAGAAGTTCCTGATACTTAAACTTTGAAAGATCGCCCCGTTGCGCGGGAATATGTTTGACGGCGTCAAGGTAGGTTGAAAGATTATTAAAATTCTTCCTTATAAATTCCTGCTTGGCCTTGATTCCCTTATCATCCCAATCCCGATCGAGCTCCGCAGGTGTATCGCTGAGAATATAAAAACGTAAGGCATCCCCTCCGTAAGCGTTGATGACCTCCGTCGGTATAACAATGTTCCCTTTGGATTTGCTCATCTTGGCACCGTCTTGGCGGACCATGCCATTGCAGAAAAAATAATCGACCGGTTCATCAAAATTGACCAGCCCACGATCTTTTAAAAATTTTGTGATAAACCGAAAGTAAATCATGTGCTGGGCCGCATGTTCTATGCCGCCCACATAGAAATCCACTGGCATCCATTGATTGACTAATTTTGAGTCAAACGGCTTGGCGGCGTTTTTATTATCGATGAATCTGAAGGCATACCAGGAGCTGCATAGAAAGGTATCAAGAGTATCGGTCTCACGTTTCGCAGGGCCATGACAGTTTGGGCATTTCGTGTTCACAAAATCATGGAACTGACGCAAATTCAGAACACCATCTTCCATATCACTATCTCTGGCAATGGGAAGTTCGACTGGAAGATCTTTTTCAGGAACCGGGACGGTTCCGCATTTTTGGCAGTAGATGATAGGAATGGGACATCCCCAGAAGCGTTGCCGTCCAACTGACCAGTCTCTCAGCTGAAATGTGGTGGTTGCCTCTCCGCGACCTTTGGCCACCAGATCGTGAGTTATTTTTTCGATGGCCGCTTGGCTACTGAGAGCTGAATAGGTGCCTGAATTAATCAGGGTGCCAAGCTCTGTGAAGGCCTCTTTCAGGGGACCTGCGCTCACACCTTTACTAGGAACAATGACTTCATAGACAGGTAGCCTAAACTTTTGGGCGAACTCAAAGTCACGCGTATCGTGACCGGGAACGCACATGACTGCTCCGGAACCATAATCGCCGATGACATAATCGCCAATCCATACAGCAATCTCTTTCTCGGGAGCGAATTGCGGAAATGGATGTTGGCATTTGACGGACGTTTTAATGCCTGTCTTTTCTTTGCTTTGCATTCGCTCAACTTGAGATTTTTTGAGCGCCGCCTCGACATAACTTTTTATTTCGGGAGATGGATTCTTGGATAAAATTTTTGCCACGAGGGGATGCTCAGGGGCAATAACCACGGCGCAGACCCCAAACAAAGTATCAGCGCGCGTTGTGAACACGCGGATTGTCTCGCTTAACTCCCCAACACTGAAATCGATATTGGTGCCAATATTCTTATTGATCCAGTTCCTCTGAACTGCCACGGCCTCAGGGGCCCAATGGGTTAATTTCTCAAGATCATCCCAAAGCTTGGGGGCATAGGCGGTAATTTTAAAAAACCACTGCTCCATAAGCCTTTTCTCAACCGCAGCTCCGTCGCGATAGCAGCAGCCATTGATGACCTGCTCATTGGCCAAAACGGTCTGATCGATGGGACACCAGTTGACGTAGCCGGCCTTTTTATAGGCCATATTGGCCTTGAGCATTTCTAAAAAAAGCCACTGGGTCCAGCGATAATAATCAGGGGAGGAGGTGTTGAGCTCTTTGTCCCAGTCGAAAGACCAGCCTTCGCCATTGAGCTGTTCGGTTTTCATTTTCTGGATATTGGATTTAGTCCAAGAATCTGGTCGAACCTTATGCTTAATGGCGGCATTCTCAGCGGGCAGACCGAAAGCATCCCAACCCATAGGGTGTAGAACTTCGTGGCCTTTTAATTTCTTGAATCGCGCTTTCACATCTGAGAGAGTGTAGACCAGTACATGACCCATGTGGGCATTGCCCGAGGGATAAGGAAACATTCCGAGGGAATAAAACTTTTTTCCGGCGTTCGCAACATCACAAAAGAAGTCGTTCCTTTTTTGCTGCTCGGATAGGATTTTCTCTTCTACTTGCCGATGGTCGTAGTTCACGCGTGCTCCTCGTCATTATTGGTGCTTGTAACAATAGCTAAAAAGTCAGGGAAGATAAAGGGGGACTTGGCCTCTTTCCTAAGGTTCTGTGGAAGCAGCCGGTACGCTGTGCGGTTTTTCCACCACACCGTCACTCAGTGCTTTCAGGAGATTCAAACTCCAAATTTTACGAAGTTTGCGTTGATCTTTAACTGTGAGCTGACGATCTTGTGCGCGCTCATCTTTTTGGGCGGAAAAATTTCGAACTGGAGATTCTTCTTGCTTTGGAAATTTATTTTTTAATCGCATGAGTCCTCCCTGCAGACAATCATGCCCATAATTGTAGTAAAAAATTAAAAGAATGATAGGACAATATTGCGAAACCAATTTGCTTGGTTGTCGGTCGCAAAAGCAAAAATTGTGTGAGTAAAG
This sequence comes from Bdellovibrionales bacterium GWA2_49_15, assembly GCA_001769855.1. Classification (GTDB taxonomy): domain Bacteria; phylum Bdellovibrionota; class Bacteriovoracia; order Bacteriovoracales; family Bacteriovoracaceae; genus GWA2-49-15. The sequence continues at coordinate 134,384 of MEPP01000026.1, forward strand.
AAGTATGGTTTAAAAAGCTCGGCTAAAATCACTCCAAGCTGTCCAACCTGACTCATAAGTTCCGTTTTCAGTCCGAAAGCGCCAGTAGTATTTAGTAAAGGCCTGGGATACGGGAACCTTGAGTTTCTGGTATGGAGTTGCGAAATCGAGCGACGGCACAAAGGCCTCTGCAAGTTCATTCACCTGATGGCTACAAAAACGTTTGACCTGTTCTCTCGACTTTTTTGGAATTTTCGCTAGACCTAGATCGCAGCTCAGGAAGCGCGCAAATTTCGCCAGGCCGAAGAGCTTAGTTTCCTTGATATGGATCGTATGAATAGTAGGGCGAATCGATTTCCCCACGACCATCCATTTATTTTCATAGCAAGGGTAGGGAATAAAAGCGGCCTTACACCACTTCCAATTCCTTTCCCACCAACCAATCTGTACATCATAACGTGTTGACGGGTGGTAATGATGATTTTTGTCAGCATCAAAAAGCATGAGATAGGTATCTCCGCCAAAGGTAAACTGGAGTTTGTCCACGGGGCCTTGGTTTTTTATTCGATCATTGGGCCTCGAGGCCACCTGCACGTTATCCAGGGCCTGCTCAATGACATCCAATTGCGAGCGTGAGTGATCAAAGGCAAAACCATCATCGGGGCCGCGGGAAACATAGGATGTATTCATTAAGTTATCCCCGGCATGGTGATAAGTCCCCCGTCCAAAAAACATACCGCCTTCATAAGCATACTCAAGTGCACTATGGCCCGGTGTCGTTACACGCGCCGGGAATTTATCGAGAGCAATGTTTTCTGAACCATTATTGGCCAGAATATCGCTGATTTTAATAGGGTAAAGGCCGCGGATATTTTCCCAAAAGGCCTTAAGACCATCCCATCCTTCTCCGAAAGCGGCAAAGGCACTCATGACGTCAACAGAATGTATATTGAGATTTGTAAAACCAGGTTCCACATACTCATCAAGGAAGTTTAGGCCCCCGTGAGCTGTTTCGTGGGATACCAAATAGCTGGATTTGACATCAGTTTTTGTGACAAGAACGATGCCGTACGGAGAACTCATAAACGATGGAGTCTTGGCATTAGCGGTAGTGTCTTTCGTGGTATTAAAGATCGCCACGGTACACCATGGCTTGATATATCGGCCATTTTCCCTTTGAATATCGACGATCGCCTCGTTGACCTTATCTTCGTCAATCACGATGCCGAAGTTCTCTCGAATCGGATGGGGAATGATCTGGCCCCCTAGAGTTGCCTTGTTACTTTCCAGTGTTTCGCCCGGAAGCCAGTAAGAGACAAAAAGAAATTTGTCCTTATATTTTTGCGAATAAACATCGGCACCGGCATTCACCATATTGGTGGCATAATTTTGAAAGGCAGTCTGAAATTCCGCCTTGTCATTTTGGGTAAATCCTGTCGGCAAAACGACGATTTGCAAACGGCCATCAGCTTTTTGCAAATCAGCTTCGCTACAAGTTTTTAATTCACCAGTTAAGCAGGACATCTCAAAGGCTTGAGCCGAGGAGGAGGCAATCGTCAATCCAAGTAGGAGCATCACAAGTTTCTTATTCATGGCCACCCTCCGCTTCACTGATTGCATGGGCATGGCGTTCTTTATTTTCCGCCCATGTAAAATTATTAAGATTATTTTGGATCTTCAGATATGTGATTTTTGATGAATCGCTCAGCTGCGAAAGAGTCTGCTGCTGGAAATTGTCATTTCCACTAAAAATATAGATACTGGCCAAAGCGGTAAGCGCCAATTTTTGTTCATTGCTATTGGGATCGTTGCAGAGATGGACGAGAAAATTATGGGCCGTCTGATGATCGAGAGGATGAAGAAGTCCGACGAGCATCGCCTTTTCATCGGGCGTGGCCAGGGGATAGATAGCAATCATCGCTTGTTCGGCCTTGAGGAGATTTAAGGTCGCTAGATTTTCAAGGATCCGATAACGGATTTTCTCGTTCGTTGTTTTTGCAAAGATGACGATCATATTATCAATGTGGCGAGGCCCGATGGCACCAGAGCTGAGCTGCTCATAAATTTCCTGGGCGCGATCCGCTAATAGGTCGGGAGACAGTCCCAGCAATTTCTCATCGGGCGGGGGGGCATCCGCACTGTTCCAACCATCCTTAAGAAAGATGGGTAAAGAGGATTTCTCCTGCGGCAACTGTTGCAGGCGACCGGTAATCGCTGTGGTTTTTTCCTCACTGAGAACATTAATCTGCGACAGGTCTGATGCTGAAGTTGTATGGTCAGAAGTTAAGAAGGAATAAATGAGCGCACCCAGACCGACAGCGCAAATTGTGCCGGCGATTTTGAATCGACCCTTGCTCTTTTTTGTACCCACACCCATTCCCTTACTTAGCCCCGCGATGACGCCGCGTGTCGCCATGGGATTATCCCCTAACCCTTTGAGTTCTCAAAGCAAAACCGAACTGCGTGAAAAGATTACAAACACCTGGGGAAGTGGGCGATTACATGACATTGATCATGGATATATGCTAGACAGTAGTGTCTTGTGTCTATAGAAGTGCTATATTCGTTTTAATATGTCTAGTGTTGATCATTATTAAATAAAGAGGTTCTTATGACAGAATATAGTATTCAGATGGCCAGTCGATTAAGCGGAGTAGGGATTCATACCCTCCGTGCTTGGGAAAAGCGTTATCAAGCAGTAGTGCCTCAACGATCAGGAAATGGACGCAGAATCTATACTGAGGAAGATATTTCAAAGCTACGGATGCTCAATGAGTTGTGCGGTTTTGGCAGTTCGATTGGCTCTATTGCGAATCATTCTTCAATGGAGCTAGAAAAGCTTTTAGCTAAATTTACGGAGAAGGATAACAAGCATGTTGCTGAGATGCCTTTAACCTCGGTGACGGATAAGGTGGTTTCGCGCGATGCCTTATCCCATCTCCTCTTAGCACTTCAGGCCTACAAATTAGATGTGATATCCCACGAGTTGAATAAGCTTATTGGAGTTCTCAATCCTAGGGAGTTTGTTCTTGATGTCTTATATCCTTTGCTGCAAGAAGTGGGTGCTCGAGTAAAGCAAGGAGAGATGACTTTGGCCCAAGAGTTTGCCATTTCATCCATTGTGAAATTTCATGTCGGTCATTTGCTTTACGGAACTTTTAGAAATTCACGCCGTAGTGATAAAGTGTTTGTGTTTGCAACGCCCGAAAATAACCACCATGAGTTTGGCATTCTTTTGTGCGCCTTGATGTGCGTGCATTATGGACACAAATTTTTCTATTTTGGAATGAATATGCCTGCAGATGCCTTGATTCAGGCCACAGAGGCCCTTGAGGCCGATTATGTTATACTTGGAACCACCAATCTTCTTCCTGAATATGTTGAAACAGATTTAAATTCTTATCTTACGGATATTGTTAGTGCACTTAAACCAACGCAAAAATTAATCGTGGGGGGGAATGGGAACTTTGCAATTGATCGTTTCCATCGCAATCCAAAATTCCAGTATCTCACTTCTTTGCAACATTTCGATAATCTTATCAAAGATCTCTAAAAAAAAAGGCCTTCGGAGCGAAGGCCTTTTTTTTATTCATGTTGTAAAAGTTTATTCTGGCGTGGCAAGGGAGGTCAGTTTGTCATGATGTTTATTGGTAATGACTTCCTTTCTTTTACCTAACTGCTTTTCCAATTTATCCATCACAATATCGATTGTTTTATACATATTATCTGTTTTGGCATGAGCATTCAGTTCGATATTTTTTCCCAGAACTGTCACATTCGATAGATGATTATCCTTCTCAATGGAGCAATTCCAATGAACAGAAAAACGTCCTTCGAAATATTTTTTTAATTTTGTAATCTTTTCTTGAATAATGGCCTCGACACTGGCGCTGGGTTCAAGATTGGTAAAATGCACTTTGACTTCCATTGTATCCTCCTAAAGAGTTTCGAAGTAAGACTACGGAACAGGTCTGCTCGGCCGTTGGAATTTGGCCTTACAGAAAAAAAGCATATCATAATCGCTGGAGGACTGACAGAAAAGTTACCTCGATATTTGATCTATGTCATTGAAATGATGTGCGTAAGTTTGAAATATGAAAAATGTATATGGATAGTCAATTAGCAAAAACAGTGACAAATGTCCAATAATACAGAATAAAAAGCAGTGATTCTCTTGTTTTTTGCGTGCTAAATTGGTAATTTACGGCAAGTCTATCGGTGGAAGTTTTACAATGCAAAATTCAAAAAAAGCGATACGTCCTGAACATTGCGAAGAGTGCCCGTCGTTAGGAAAAGGAATCTTTTGCGAGCTCGAACGTTTATGCCTGAATGAATTAAGCGGACACAAGGTGAACAACGTATTTAAGAAAGGGCAAACTCTGTTTGTCGAGGGCAATCCTCCCTTCGGTGTATTTTGCGTAAGTGAAGGCAATATCAAAGTTTCCAAGATGAGTGCTGATGGCAAAGAGTCTATTGTACGAATTGCATCACAAGGTGACATTATTGGACATCGGAGCATCTTTACCGATCAGTTTTATACGGCTTCTGCCACTGCAATGGAAGACTCTGCAGTGTGCTTCGTTGATAAAAAATATATTATTAAGCTTGTGCGTGAACAGCCTACCGTCGCTTGTCATTTAATTTCCTTGCTTGGACGAGACCTCGGAGCTGCCGAGAATAGAATTGCTTCTTTCGCTAAGAAAAATGTACGCGAAAGGGTTGCCGAATTCTTGCTGCTTTTAAAAGAAAGCCATGGGACGAAGGACGAGGATGGCAAGTATCGATTAGTGCTCAAGTTATCTCGGGAAGAGATGGCTTCGATTGTTGGAACTGCGACAGAAACTTTGATTCGTTTCATCTCTGAGTTGAAAGATGAGGGGATTATTGATCAGGATGGAAAATCCATAGTTATTTGCGATGAAGAGCGCTTAGTCGAATTTGCGAATATAGGCTACTAGATGGTGAAAAAGAGCAATGAGTTACCCGGCATTTATTTTCTTGATTTGAAACTGATAGAAGATCTCGTTAAGTACTTTCCTGTACGCACCTATCTTGCGGAATCAGATATTATCTATAAGGGACATATTCCTCATGCGGCCTATGTCTTGACAGAGGGAACCGTACAGATGGCGAAGAAAAAGGCCATTGTGACTCTTTTGCCTGGAGCAATGCTCGGTGCTCGGGAGCTATTTCGCAATAATATTTTTCGTTTTAATGCTAAGGTTGCATCTGGCGGGAAGGTCATAATTCTAGATCGTAGTTCCTTGAATGAAGCCATCGATCATCAGCATGAAGCTATACGGAACTCTTTTCTTGCCGCCGTCAAATAATTGATCAGTCAAGTTTTTGGACGTTCGGGAAGAGGTGGATTATGGCGCTAAAATCTTCAATGAAAATTCTGCTCGTCGATCATGTCATAGGCATTAGAAATGCAACCAAATCCATGTTGAGTGCTGTGGGATTTCGAAATATCAAAGAGACCGGTGATGGGGAAAGTGCCTGGGCCATTATCGAAGAAGGTATTGCCACGAACGAAAAAGTTGAACTTATTATTTCTGAATGGGCCCTGCCTAAACTGACTGGAAAAGAGCTGCTACAACGAATTCGCGCCAATCCCGTCATGAAAAGTGTTCCATTTTTACTGGCGACAGGCGAAGCTGAGCAGCAAACGATTGTGACAGCGATAAAATCAGGTGCGAATAATTTCATCGTCAAGCCGTACTCCTCGCAAACATTACAAGAAAAAATCGCTGAGGTATTTCAGAAGATCGAAGATCAAAAAGCAAAAAAGAAGTCATAAGGGGGGGCCTATGCCGATCAGATCAAAAATTCGTACTATTCCCAATTACCCAAAGCCTGGGATCATGTTTCGTGATATCACGACCTTGCTGAAGGATCGTGAGGGGTTTGCCATGACCATTGATCAGCTTTGTGCTCGTTATTCCGGTAAAAGAATAGATGTTATAGCGGGAATTGAAGCACGAGGATTTATCATTGGTGCTGCGATGGCCCTGCGTATGAAACTTGGTTTTGTTCCTATCCGCAAGAAAGGGAAGTTGCCTGGACCCACCATCGGAGTCTCCTATAAGTTAGAATATGGGGAAGACCATATTGAGATACACCAGGATGCAATTCAAAAAGGTGAACGCGTACTCTTGGTTGATGATCTTATCGCTACAGGGGGCACGGCCCTTGGTGCAGCGGAGTTGATCCGGCGAATTGGCGGGGAACTGATTGAGGCATGTTTTATCGTCGACCTCCCCGAACTTAAAGGGGGAGAGAAATTGCGGCAAAACGGCATTCCCTACTTCTCTTTAGTGGATTTTGAAGGAGAATAGGCCCTTTTTAGTTGTCATTATGGGCCGTTTGGGACTATTATGCCCCGCGCTTGGGGGCCCTGTGCCTCGATTTTGATTATACATTTTGAATAGTTTGTAAGGAGTAGCGTCATGGCCGCCCGTAAAAAAGCAAAAAATCGTCATCATTGCCGTCGTTTAGCTCGTAAGCGTAAGCTTATGAAAAATCACAATAAATAAACAAAGCTAACGCTTTTTCGTAAATTGTTGAGACCTTTTAGCGGGTACTTTTTCCTTTAATTTTGCCTACATTTAAGTCGATAGGTGGATGAGTCTTATTACCGGGAGTTCTCCTGTGATTCGTCCAAAAATGGCTGTGCAAAAAATTCTCCTGATTTTTTTTCTACTAGCTTCGTGCTCGACACCTGTTTCTCAGCAGGCCCTGCGTCGACCCGCAAACGATCCAAAAAATCTTGCTTTTATCCGTAACAAAGATTTTATGGATGCCAAGCTGTATCACTTTAAGGGACCGCTGGCCTTCCCACCTGTCCGATGGATTGTTGAGATTGTGGCCAGGAAAAAGGCCAAAGAGTTTCTCAAAGACCTCCCGCTCGACAAAGCTGTGTATGAACGCATTATGGACAAGCTGAAGGATCATAAGTTTATGGTCCAGTTTATCCCCTTTCTCTTGGCCATTAAAGATATGTACATGGCCCGGGAAAAAGACAAGAAAAGAAATTTTGAGAATCACATTAAAAAATATTGGCCAGACTCAGGTGCCTTGCCCGGTTTGAAACATTCCCTTTTTACCTATGTCGGAAAAACCAAAAAGTCAGTGGAGGATAAGGATAAAAGTGCAGCGTCGCCCGGAATGTCTAAGAAAATGATTGCGAAATTTGTCACGCTCGTTGATGCCGTAATGTTTAAAGATATCGACTTTCGATTAGGGATGAAACCGGTATTGGCCGATGAAAGAGTCGCCGCTGCCATGCCTTCGGTTAAAGCGCTCATGGAGCAGGTCGTAGAAGAATTTGAAATTCCAGAAACATATAAAGAGATTGTCACCGGCATTATCAATGAGCCACGACGATTGGAAGTTCTTACGGTGTCTCTAAGTGAGATCATCTTAAAAACCATCTATAGCAACTACCAGATGTTTGCTCGCCAGTATCATCGTGAAGAGATTCTTAAAGATTGGTTTTTGCGCGAGGTTGAGAAAAAAGATAGTACCGAGGTGTGGGACTATCTGCGTGAATCAATGAATGAGAGGAGATATGCTGTCCATATTGTCGTTGATGGTTTGCAAGGTGGATTAGTTGAAGCCTTGGTTAATCTAAATCCCAATGATCCTTTTTTGCCTGGCATCTATCAGGAGCATCAAACGCGTGACTCTTTGAAGCCAAAAAATATTCCTTTTAAGGAAACAGATAAGCAGCAGTTGGATTTTCTGAAGTATATTGTTGAAGGTCCAGAAAGGTTTGATCACCCCCAATATCTGCCCTTTTTTAAGGAGCTTTATTCGAAATACAAAAATGGAATTGCCATGAATGGCATCTCGACGACTCCTACAATTAGTGTCAGAAATATTCCAATGGCGACTACAGGAGCTGCAGCCGATGGTCCCGGGGGAACATTGCTGCCAAATTTCCACTATGTGGATAGAAAAAAAGATCGTGCCTATTACTTCTTTGGTAACGATGCTCTTCGGATAGAAGATCTGGCCAATGAAAACGGTTTGAAGACACTATTTCAACGTCTGCCGTATTTAAATACACTTAACTGTAATAATCAGTTTGGGCTTGGAGCAGATATGCTCTTTGACCCCCTCATTAATATTGCCGTCGGTGAATCTTCCCGAGACTTTGGAGAAATTATTTGTTTGGCCGATCTTGAAAGAAGAATGGAGCATGAAAAACGCGCAACGGAAATTAGGAAACGGCTCCTCGGCTATGAGCAACAAGTAAAGCAATGGCAGCGCATGCGACGGGCCTTTAATGATGATGCCCGTAGAAGCCCGATGCCGTCTGTCAGGGCCCTCGTGCGTGAGCTGGCTGAGCATGAAAATGCCGGGATGCCTACCTATATGGCAATGTATGTGGCGTGGCCTGATCACTTTGCGCATTTTAAAGGTCCATTTAGTGATGAAATTATTTCACCCACCGGCGAGCTGAATCGCTTGGACTACTGGTTAGGCCGGGTTCGCGATGTCTATAAAAATGCCGGCATCTTCGACAAAACAATATGGGGCTTGGCAGGTGATCATGGACTTACTCCCGTGTACTACCTGCTCAATCCCGAAATTGTCGTTTTTGATAAAATGAAGCATGAGGGAACAGATCTTCTGGTTCGCAAAATATCAAGCGATGAAGGTGAGGGGCCAAAGCTTAACCATCCTTTTAAACCAAATTCGGTAAAAGGAGTTGATGTGGTGATTGCCTCAACTGCCGGTGGCAACTACATGATCGACTTTTTTGTCGATCAGGCCGAAAACTGGGCACGTCAACCGCTGTATGAAGATATTCGCCACCTGAAGTTAATCAGCGGTCAGGTGGTTGATATGATTTCCGAGCTTGCCACAAGGTTGGAAGATACTTTGGATTATTTTGTAGTCAGGGAACATAAGTGCACGATTCAGGCCTGCGACGTAAAAGTAGGGAGGATGGAAGGAGATAAGCTGGCGGAGGCCAGCATCTACAGGCGAGGCGATCGCATGTTTTATAGCTACAGTGATGTCGACCTATTGGATGTGGGAAAGTTAAATCACTATCGCAAGATCAAGGATGAATATATCTATCATGAGTTGGTTGAAAAATGCCTGACACGTGCGGACGTCAACAACATTGGCTCATGGTGCTTTGAAGATGAGTGGCGACTTTTGACCTCGTACACAGAACGTCCCGATTCGGTAGCACAGTTGGCGCATCTCTATGATTCAGACTTGGCCGGTACAGTTAATCTTTTTCCAAGACAAGGAATTGGATATAACTCCAAAGTCCCGGGGCGGCACGCCGGGGAATACTATCACGAGAAAGATGCTCTTGTGGCGGTATGGGGTACCAATGTTAATCCTCCTACGCGATTAAAATCCGAGCAAAATGGCTCGATGCCGGTTGTCCTTTATGAATATTTGTCAGGAAAGAAGGCCTATCGTGGACAAGATGGCTGGGGATTTGATTCCTTTATTGAGAAGTTGAATATAAACTTTAAGTAGTGATTTATCTTCGACCTCCACAGCTTACAGAAAGCTTTGAGTGTCCCTACGGAAAAGGGACGAAGGCAATCTATCAAGATTTTGTCGCCATTGACATTGCCAAGAGTGATTTAGACAACCTCTTGGCAGAGGGATGGCGAAAATTCGGACCATATTTTTTTGTTCCAAGCTGTCACGAGTGCACTGCATGCATCCCTATTCGGCTGGATTTATCTCGTGTTATTTTAAGTCAATCTCAGCGGCGAATTATTAAAAAGAATTTGGATTTAAGAGTCGTTTCCGGGCCGTTGAATTTTCGGCCTGAGATTTTTGATTTGTACATGGAATTTCAACGGGCCCGCTTTAATAAAACGGAAAATGATGTAGAGCTGTTTTACCAATCTTTTTACCTGGTTTCGAAGTACGGCAACCAAATTGAATACTTCGATCAAGAAAGATTAGTAGGCGTGGGATTTGTTGATGTTACCGATACGGGGATGAGCAGTGTGTACTTTTTCTGGAAACCCCAAGAATATAAAAGGTCCCTGGGAATTTTTAGCATTTTGCGTGAGATTGAATTCGCCCAAGATCTGCAGCTTAAATTTTATTATTTAGGCTACGCCTTAGAAGGACTTCCAAGTATGAGTTATAAATTTCAATTTAAACCCCATCAGCTTTATAATTGGAAGCTGCGACAGTGGGAGAATACATAACCCTATGGAGAAATGGACGAGATTCGCGCCTACACCCAGTGGTTACATCCATATGGGTAATGCCTTGAATTTTTTTTTAATCTGGGCATGGGCCAAGCGGGAACGGATGTCAATTGCACTTCGAATTGATGATATTGATCGATCACGTTTTCGAGTGGAGTATCTTGACGACATCTTTGCCGCCCTCGACTGGCTCAAGCTTGAGCATCACTTCGGCCCAGTTTCCCCTGATGATTTCTTGCGGAACTATACTCAAAATATGCGCATGGAAAAATATCTCGACGCGGCCAGGGCATTGTTGGCTTCCGGCCTTGCATACTATTGCAACTGTTCTCGAAGAAAAATCGAAGAAAGATTTGGTACCAGCAGCTATCAAGGATATTGTCGTGACAAGCACCTGAAAGACGGTACATTGCGACTAAATCTGGAAAATTGCTACGTCGCAAAATTCCTCGACAATGAAAGCTTTCACGAATTCCTAAAAGAAATCGGTGATTTTGCTCTTGTCGACCGTGATGTTCGCGCGACCTATCAGCTCGTTTCCGTCATCGATGATGTTCACCTGGGTATCACCCATATTATGCGTGGAGAAGATTTACTGGCCTCCACGAAAGTGCAAAGACTCTTGGCCAAAACTCTGAATCTTGCCTCTTTTTCTAGCATGACCTTTCGCTTTCACCCTTTGGTTCGATCACCTGACGGTCACAAGTTATCGAAGAGTGAGGGTGCTTTCGCGCTCCAGAATCTGTATCGAAAAGCAGCTAGTCCTACAGAATTTTATCTCTGGGCCTCGGGCGTACTTGGTGTAGCGGAAAAATGCGAATCGGCCGAACAATTGGCCGATTCGCTGGCACAGAACTTTTTTGAAAATGATTTTCTTCGCTTTTAATAGAAGAGATCAATACTCGAAATACCCCAGCGATAAATATTCAGCTTCAGTCGTGAAACCTTGCGTCCGTCTTTGCTCAAAAACCATGTATCACCGTCGCGTTCGAGATCAAGCACAACTTTTTTATACACGTTAGAAGAGAGTAGATTGTATTCTTTTAGATAAACTAGCTCGAGCCTGCCGCCAGTGTATAAGCTAAAATTCACAGCGCGAATGCTGAGAACGTCCTGCCCGCTATCACGGTACAACACCTTACTTCTGCCATCGATATCGGCAACAGTGACATAGATGCGGGTGGAAGAGGTTGAGAACGCAAGGCCTTTTAAATCACTGACATCAGTTAGTTCGGCTGCAAAGCGCAGGACCCCACCATTATCACTTCGTTCGACACGGGCAAGTATTTGCTCTTTGGCCATGGCATTTGAAAGTGACATGGTGAAAAACAACATAAAAGTTCCTAGCAGTGCAAGTATTCTCATTTTTCCTCCTCATTTTTCCAAAACAACGTGAGTGAACCCTCGCACGAAGTCGGCCCATGAAGAATATTAGGTTGTAATATTTATACGGAAATTCTCCTCTTTTTGATGATTTGTAAGAAAGAATTAGAATAATTTATCTACTCAAGATAGACGGGACCAAGATTGAACAAGAGTGGGGCGTACTGGCCAAATTTCGCATGAAGGCTCACAGCTTCCTCTGCCATAACGGGACAGGTGTATTTGTGGGCAGGATCAAGCTGCTCGTAGGAAAGCTGCACTTTGAACACTTTCTCGGCCAGTTCCTTTGTTCTAAATTTCGAGCAGTTCACGGCTTCATCCCAGGAATCATCAATGTAAATTGAAAAATCAATCGACGTGTTTTGCACCCAGCGTCCCCGGCTGCAAATGACATAAGGGCCTGAGGGTTTCTCAAATTCCAAGGGGTCAGGGTACTTCATGAGGATGTGATTCCAAAAAAAGAGTCCTTTGAAATTAGCTGCCAAGTCAGCATAGCTCATGATTCCTGTCATTACGGCACCGAGAAAGTTTTCTTCGGAAGACAGACCAAAATTCAACGCATCCAACACACTTTTGCCTTCCTTGTGAATCATGTCGTAATAGGCACGTCCGCGTCCAAAAAAATGTTCAAACTTGTCTGTGCCAATTTGGTGACCGTTATAGTTCACGACTGGAGAAGCGCTGTCATAAACTTTGGCCATGATGCCTATGACAATTGAGTCACCCCCGTCGAAGTCACGATAGATCGAATGCTTGAATGGGATTTTGCGACTAACCAGGCCCTTGCCTTTGTATAGTTTGCGCGTAAAGCGATCGGTGTAGTGATTTTTAAAAGAACGTTTCAATGATTTAAAAAGCGCCTTCTCATTACAGGGTTTGGATGAGCGATTGGCGGTTCGCAGAGCGTTTTGAAATTCTTGATTGGCCCAGGCATTAATCGTGTTCTTTTCATCTTTCAGAGGATTGTAACGAAATTGAAAATTATCAATTTCCGCCGCCAAGCTGGACATGCCCCAAGCTGTGAATGCGACAATAATGATTGTAAAGCGCCAGTATCTCATAGACCTTCAGTTTACCTCTTTCCACCCTGTGAACAGAGAGTATTGGTAATATTTATAGGATGATTTGCGGCAAGTCTCTGTTCACACATACAATCCAGGGTATTTTGGAGAGTTATTATGAGAAGTTTTGTAATTTTATTGGTTTATGTCCTCATCTTGGGCGCAACCCCTTTTCATGCCAGTGCCCAACTTGATGATATCCCGTTTGAGGATATTCCTAGACCGGGTGGTGTTGATGAAGTCCGTCGAATTGTCGATCAAGCTATTCGTGAGAATCATGAACGAATGGATCGTCTGCGGGCCGAGAGGAAGGGCTGGTTTGATCGCCAGGCCTTGGATGGGCACACAATTGAGGTTGTCCCAGATGGCCCGACTCTTTTACAGAAGCGTCTTGAATCTATCAGGAGTGCCCAAAGGTCAATTTATCTTTCAACATTTATTTTCGATTCGGACGAGACGGGATTGCAAGTTGCGAAGGCATTGTGTCTTCGGGCCAAACAAGGTGTGGATGTTCGGATTCTCGTTGATTCATTTGGCTCAAAGAAATTTTATAATGGATATGCCGATCGCATGAGAAACTGTGGTGCGGGTATTTTGTTGTTTAATCCGCCTTCATGGGGGCTAAATGCCATTGCCTACGTCATACATGAAAAAATTCTGGTCGTTGATGGCGAAACCGTCCATCTTGGCGGAAATGGTGTGCAGAACTCTTACCATCATGTTCAGCCCGCACATAAATTTTTTCATGATATTGACGTTAAAATAAAAGGCCCGGTCGCCTGCTGGTTTCATAAGAAGTTTATTGAAACTTACCGTGAGTCCCGTTCTTGGGATTCTCCGCCTGACGTGCTTGGAAGTGGCGGGCGTAGTGAGCAGTATGAAAACTTTCTGTTTGGAGATAGTTCCTATGAGGATTGTACTGATAAAATGTTTGGAAATGCTAAAGTTGTACCAGTTTATAGCAATCCTCTGTTTTCTAAGAAGCGCCCAATTTTTGAGACCTATGTTGATGCATTTCTTGCATCCGAAAACGAAATTAAACTCTATTCCCCTTATTTCGTTCCTCATGATGGCTTCTTGTCCGCGCTTCTTTGGGCCCGCAAAAATAATATCAAAGTTACTGTCATGACGAACTCAATAGAATCCAATGACGAAGGAACCGGTGTTCTGGTTGCCATGGTTTACCGCATAGGTAAGCTTGTGAAGGCAGGCGTAGACATTCGCTTATGGAAGGGCCCCGATACACTTCATCGAAAATCTGGTATTTATGACGGGAAATGGGCCTACGTTGGTTCTGATAATTTGGATTCCCGCGGTCACAAATACAGCTCTGAGTCGATTGCCTTCAGTAATGATCGGAATTTTGTTGAACGTATTAATCAAGAGTTTGAGGCCGATCTGCAAAATACCATCCCTATTACCCGAGATTACATGCGTCGAATTCTTGAAACACAATCTAAATTCAAGCGCTGGATGATCGAAAAAATTCTGGTTGATTATTTCTAGAAAGAAAATAGTATTGCACTATGGATACTCAAGGACTCAAAGCATATTACGATCAGGCATTTAAAAAAAAATTGGAAAGCACTCCGGGTGAATGTCTATGCTCGCCATCACTTTTGGCATGGACCGATGCTAACTCCTCGATTTGGTATAAAAATGATCCTATGCTCGCTATTGAATTGGGCTGCGGTGCTAAATCAGTTTTAGTTGAGCTATCTTTGCCAGAAAAATCTAAATGTTTTGGTGTCGATTTTTCTCGTGTCACGATTGATCATGCGCTCCTGAATTCCCAGAATGATAAAATCGTGTATGAGTGCTTTGATGTGCTGGAGATGGACACACATCTGTCCGTGAAAAACTTCGATTTTGATCTCGTTATCGATGGGCATCTCTTCCACTGCTTGACGAACGAACGTGTCCGTCAACAATATCTCTCGTCAGTTCTGCGTAAATTACAAGTTAAGCGAGGATATTTTGTTTTAGAGTGTATGGTTGAGACCGGGCCGCTTGCCTTTGCCGATGATTTTCTATTTTTGGAAGACGTACGTGTTTTATTACAGCAGATTGGCAAGAATGCGGTTCCAGTCCGGTACATCCCGCGTATTGATCAGCTACTTGAGCAGTTCAAGCAAAGTGGATTTAAGATTGTTAAATTTCTTTGTCCGCCGGGGTGGAAAATCATTGCTGATAGTCGGAGAGTTGAGCCTATTGATGGTGATCCCGGACTTGCTCGATTCTTACTTGCGCCAATGTAATCGTCAAAGCGAAAGGAAGCTGATACATTCAAGTTCTTGAGATAGGGCCGAAGCCTCTTCACATGTGAGTGCGCCGATTGCCTTTTCCAGTATTCCGAAGACACGCTCATCCCGGCAGAAGCGATCTTTCGGCTGCATGGGAAGCTTCAGTTTATTTACGAATCGCATCCAATACTTTTCCTCCATCAGCGCCAGCGCCAAGAAATGCTGTTGCGATTGAGTGCGAAAGATATAATAACAGGGATAGAGACCATTATGGGGCCCCAAAGTTGATGGCGCAAAAATGGAACTGAATCGTTCCGTACTCTCTTTCAGAGAGAGGGTTTTGCGTACAACGGTGTTCTGCTCAACGGCCTCAACAAGCAGATCGAGCAAGTGAAGTGCCAAGTTTTGGCCAAAGCAGATGCCCGCTACAGGGAGAAAGGGCGGAGGAATCCTGGACTTGTCGCGATGTTGAAAGAGATGTGATTTTAAGGTTCCGGTATGGGCCAAAATGTTGAGGTCGTGCATCGGACGCAATGATTCCACCTCCAGATAGGCTAGAGGACCTTTATGTTCTTTTAAGTGAAGGTCGAGCTGGGTTGAGTGTTTCAGTTGCGCAGGCCAGCTTGAGATAATGCCGATGCATTGCTGGAGAAGTTGCCTCCACTCTTGTGAATGATCAGGGTTGTTCAGCGAAAAAACTTTGAGGAGCTTTTGCGCCTGCATTTTTTCATACCACTCGAGAAAGGTTTTATCTTGCTCATCGATGGATATGGCAAACGGGTCTCTAAAATTTTCCCACTCGATTTTGACAATCTTGTATCCCATATCTCCAAGAGTATAGGTGGCCAAAGGCCCTGGAAGGCGTTGCCCTAAATCAAGAATGATCTTGCTTCTCATGATTTTTTCGCGGTGCCTTTCGCGGTTAAAGTTTGCATAAAAGATTCCAAACCTGTGCCTTGCATTTCGCAAGTTTGCCAGTTGCAAATCTGCCATTCGTCTTTCGTTACTTCCTCATAAGAAATGACAAAGCGGGATAAAAAATAGCTTAAAAAGTTTTTAAATTCCCTATTATCATTCCAAGTCTTGGGAACTTTCAAAATACGGAAGGCCTGGTCGGGATAGGTGAGGGCCCGTAGCGATTCGCCGGCAGCAAGTGGGTTTTTTAGTGCTTCTTGGGCAAGATCCGCTCCCAGGATTCGCGCGCGCTCAAACCATTCATTCTTTGCTAATAAAATCGCCCCGCGTTTTAGCAGCAGGATAAATGTTGCTCGAGGTGATTTGTAAGAAGAATCAAAGGTATGGGCCTTTTGGTTGGGCTGCGGGGGCCACTCATGACCTTTCATGCGCGTTAACATGTCTTGGCCTTCGAAGAAACTATCCAGGATAAAATGCATCGTTTCGACAAAGTTATCCTTAAAGACGCTACTGGTGGTCACTTCATAGAGACGGATCATCGCTTCCGCAAAAAAAACATAATCCTCTAGATAGACTTGTTCCTGTACTAGCGTCGTGACATGGCGAATTTTCATCGGTCCTTGTGTTTCTTTGGAGATTAAGAAATTTTTGTAGAGACCATCCGTAAGTGTTCTTAGAAGAACGGCGGCCCGATTTTTGATCATATCAATGGGGCAATACTGAACCACATCGGCCAGTGCTGAAATCATTAGGAAATTCCAGCTGGCCAAGCCCTTGGTATCTGTCATTGGGGGAATACGATTTTGTCTTTCCGTCAAAATTGCTCTTCTCGTTTTGCGGATGAGCTCCCAGCCCTCTTTGGTTAAAAACTCCTGCTGATGTTCATGGGCAAGTCGTAAGACATTCAGACCGTGATCAAAATTTCCATTGGTATTAACCCCAAAGTAACGTTTAATCTGTTCCTTTTTCTCAACTAATTCCTCATCATCGGAATTGACGAGCGCATCTTCAAATTCACTTTCCGAAAAGGTGTAATAGAGGCCTTCGACTCCCTCGCTATCGGCATCTTGAGCGGAGAAAAAGAAGCCATCATCGGAGAACATCTCGTGCTCGAGGTATTCAAGGGTGTTAATGATGGTATCAAAGACAATAGGGGAGGTGGCCAGGAGGCCATATTTGGAGAGAGTACGAAGCAAGCCGGCCTGGTCATACAGCATTTTTTCAAAGTGTGGGACAAGCCACTTTGAGTCGGTGGAATAGCGATGTATACCACCCCGCACCTGATCAATGATTCCTCCCATTAAGAGTCGGTCGAGGGATTTAGAGATATGTGCCCCTTCTTCCTTGTCAATCATGCCCTCCAACATTTGCTCGGCGGCCCACTCATAAAAGGCGTGTTGAGGAAATTTAGGGGCTTCGCCATACCCTCCATTTTCTTTATCTTGAAAATTCTTTATGGCCGCGAGGATGGACATGGGGTGGGGGAAGTGTCCTTGAAATTGAATTTTTTCCTTGGGAATTAGGCCCTCAAGGATTGTTTGAACAACTTTTTGGGCATTATCATGAATTAATTTTTCCTCATCTTTAATCGCTCGCGAGAGTTCCCGGGCCACATCGAGAAAGCTGGGTAAATTATTTCCTCGATGCTTGGGAAAATAGGTTCCCACAAAGAAAGGGCGAAGGTCCGGCAAGAGAAAGGCAGATAAAGGCCATCCTCCAGACTGGGTGAAAAGTTGGCAGGCCTCCTGGTAGTATCGATCGACATCAGGAAACTCTTCTCGATCAACCTTAATACAAACGAAATTTTCATTTAAAAAAGCTGCTGTCTCAGGATCATCAAAAGATTCATGGGCCATAACATGGCACCAATGGCAGGTCGAATAGCCAATAGATAAAAAGATTACACGGTTGAGAGAGCGCGCATGAGCGATTGCTTCTGGTGTGAGTGGCCACCAATCGACAGGCTGAAAGGCATGCTGCTTTAAATAAGGTGATTTTTGGCCTTCAAGATGGTTGGCCTTAGGGTCGGTCATGCGAGATCCTTTAAGAGAAGTTGGAAACATTGGTGAAAAAGCGCCGAACAATTACTGAAAATTTTACATATTTTTTATGATAAAAGCTCCTTAGAAGAGCGGAATTAAACAAAACCCCTTTAAATTGTCACAGAGATCATTTACAAAGAGCTTACTGCACGATATCCGCAGTCCCCATGCAAAAATGGAAAAAAATATTGCGCAGTGAGGCGAGGACGCACATTAGTACGATGCTGATGGCTACGATTATTTTTACCACACTTAAGGGAACGGGCCCTTGGGATGAGGTAGGATATGTGCCTTCTCTGGATTTCGCCGCCCACAGTGGTGTGGCGCATTTTATTGCGCCTAAGCCTGATCACGAAGATACGCCCTACAGCTTTCAACCAAAGTGTTGGGCCCTGCAGGTTGTTCCGGAATTAAAGAAAAAGTCCGCTGGTCATCTTTGGCGTACGGTAGATTTATCGCGTCGTGACATGGAGGCATTCATAACTCGATTGTTTCACCACAATCTGCACACTGACGCGCTGGCCACTTTAAAAATGGCCCTCCCCTGGGCCGAAAAATATTGCCTTGATCCCCTTTGGGTCACCTCGCTCATTTTTGTAGAAAGTAGTTTCAATACGACTAGTCGAAGCCCTAAAAATGCTTTTGGGGCCTTGCAGCTCATTCCCGAAACCGGCCGGCTTATCAGTAGAAAACTGCTTGGTGTAGAAGACCCTGGCTTGAGTTCGCTTTTGGTCAAAACTCCAGAAACCAATATACGGATGGGCCTTTTTTATTTTGCCCGACTGGTGAATTTCTTTTCAGGCAATTATGAGCATGCCACTGTCGCATATAACATGGGTCCGTGGTGGGTCAGGGATAAGCTGAAGTTGGGTCCCTATAAGGCCCAAGGACACAGCTATTTTATCAAAATTCACAGTCAATACGTAGGCCTGATGAGAGAATATTTGGCTTGGGTGACAAGCACACCACCAGAGTACGAGAGTACATATGTGTTTCTGCGGGCATCGGAGAGCGGTTTGGAACAATTGGCAATCAATTATGCTCGGGATATGGAAAGCTTTCTCGCCTATATAGATCAAATGATGGGGGCAGAGAAGAGGACGTTATTGGCCGATCAAGACCGATAATTCACCTCGTGAGAATGGCAAAATTTAATTCCTAAACTGCTCCTTTCGTCCTAAACTTAGACAACCCTTGATTTGAGGTTTACATCTGAAGAAAGTATCACTTGTCCTTGCCATCGATGGACCTGGTGGCAGTGGAAAATCAACGATTGCCAGATCAGTCGCCGGTCGCTTGGGGATTATCTATATTGATACGGGGGCCATGTATCGTGGCTTGGCGCTGGCCGCTCATGAGGCGAGCATTTCATTCTCATCATTGACTGATGTAAATTGTTTTTTGGCTGGATTGAATCTGCAGTATGGAAAATCAGCAAGTGAACTGATCGTGGTTAATGGCAACAATCTTACATCCGCCATTCGCGAGCACCATGTTTCAAAGCTGGCGTCGGAATTTTCTCAGATCGCTCCAGTGAGATATTATCTGGTGGATTTTCAACGTAAATTGGGACAACAAAAGTTTTGTGTTATGGAAGGACGTGATATTGGCACGGTGGTCTTTCCTGACGCCTTTTGCAAAATTTTTCTCACGGCCAGTTTAGAGATTCGTGCCGGCCGGCGAATGGAGGAATTGCAGCGAAAGGGGCAAACCTGCCTCGGACTTGAACAAGTTATGCGCGACGTGGCTGAACGAGACAAACAAGATATGGAACGACAAGAATCCCCCTTGAGACAGGCCGCCGATGCAATTCTTCTGGATACGAGTCCTTATTCGATTGAGCAGGTGGAAGATAAGATTGTCGAAATGGCCAAAAAGAAGGCCTTGGAGCATGGCCTTAAATTATGATTGTGGCGATCAACCGTACCGATGCCATTGGCGATACACTTCTAACTTTGCCCATGGCGAAAGTTATCAAGCACCACTATCCTGATGCCAAAATAATTTTTATTATTTCACCTCGGACACAAGAGCTTTTTGCAAATGCAAGAGATGTGGATGAGGTGTGGACAATTGACCCTAAAAAAAACTGGCCTGGTCAAGTTTGGTCGCTCTATCAAAAATTTAGCAAGAATCATGTCGATACCTATTTTTATGTTGGCGGGGCCCACTGGATAACTTTCTGTGCTTGGCTTGCTGGAGTTACCTTTAGAGGCGGGTTAATCAGTCGTTGGCCCTCATTCCTTTTTTTAAATAAGGGCCAACGACAGTCACGTCGAATGGTGGTGATGCATGAAGCTGAGTACAATCTCAATCTCTTAACCGGTCTTGAGATCGATTGGTCTATCCTCAGCGAAGAAACTTGGCGGGAAAATTTAATCACGATGACTGCGAAGGAACTGGAGCAGGCGGATAAGATCTTACAAGACACCTGCAAAATCACGCCGGAGCAGGAATTCATTGTCATTCATCCCGGGATGTCCGGGCATACTTTGAATTGGTCTTCACGTAATTATGGGCGCCTCATTACCCGATTGCTCGATGCAAATCTAGAGCGCTTTAGATTTATTGTCTCGTTTACTCCGAGCGATCTGAATTTTTTGCTTGGTATTAAGGATCATTTAGGCCGGCCAGAATATCAAAAATACAAGGGAAAGATCCATTTTTTTGACGGTTCCAAAATTGGTTTACGTCTTTACATGGCGATTTTGAAAAAAGCGAAGCTCTTTGTCGGCCCATCGACCGGCCCCACACATTTAGCGACTGCTCTGGGAACGCCGGTAGTTGCCTTATATTCTCCCATCAAAATACAGTCGGCCAAAAGATGGGGACCCTTGGCCGTAAGGACCGATCAGGTTAAAACGATTGTACCGGATGTTGTCTGCGGTGAAGTCCATCATTGTGCGGGAGAGGTATGCCCATATTACGAATGTATGGCGATTGTTGAAGTTGAAGACGTGGCCAAAGAAGTTAATAAATTATTACTCGAACCAAAAGCAAAGTAGGAATATCTTATGCAGACATTTACCAACATGAAAGTGGAGCGGTTCAAAGAAATCCTGTCGAAATTTCAAAGCATCTCGCCGATTTTGGTAGTTGGGGATATTGGAATTGATAAATATACCTTTGGTGAGGTGACAAGAATTTCCCCGGAGGCCCCTGTGCCCGTTGTGGTTGTCACGAAAGAATGGCCAAAGTTAGGATTGGCTTCCAATATTTCGCATAATTTAACCACCTTGCAGATTCGCTCAACGATCTGTGGCGTTGTTGGGAACGATCCGAACGCCCAGCAGTTTGAACATCTGTTGGAAGAAAATGGTCTTTCTACCTGGGGAGTGGTGCATGACCCCTCACGACCTACAACCTACAAAGAACGAGTCACCACCAATATTCAGCAAATTTGTCGCATTGATTATGAAAAAGTGCACCCCCTCTCTACCGATGTTGAGCAGAAGCTTTTCTCACGGATCAATGAATTTACCCATAAGCATGGCCCAATTATTTTAGAGGACTATGCAAAAGGAACGTTGACTGATTCTCTTTTGCAAAAAGTTATCGCATTAGCACGCAAACAAAAGCGACTTGTGGCCATTGATCCTTATCGAACGCGCAGACCGGAAGTCTATCGTGGCGCGAATCTTTTGAAACCCAATTTAGCAGAAGGCAAGATGCTGGCCCATGCTTTGGGCATGAGTGAGGATAAGTGGGAAAATATCTCCAGCGTTCTTTTGGAAAAATTAGACATTGATATGATTGCCATGACTCTTGGCGCTGACGGGATGCTAATTCAGGAGAAAGGGCAAGCGGCCATTCATATTCCCACCGTGGCCACGGAAGTCTTTGACGTGTCTGGTGCTGGAGATACGACGATCAGTGTTCTTGTGGGAGTCCTAAGTGTTGGGGGGAGTCTGGCAGAAGCGGCGGTCATCGGAAATTGTGCGGCAGGTGTCGTTGTCGGGAAAAAGGGTACAGCGACAGTCAGCCAAGAAGAGCTACTTGAGTTTTTTCAAGGTAAATTCCTGCGATTGCGCTCATGAGTGATCGACACTTACCAACACCGGCCCTGATTTTTTTTAGCATCCTTTATCGTAGAACAATGATCGATGTAAGTGACATTGAAAGCAAGTTAACTCAAAATTTCGCAGCACAAATCGGACCCCTTTCGAGCTATTTTCATGCTCATTGCCCAATGAAAAGATACTACGCGAAAGAAATGGGCCCGGAAGAGGAACTCGAACGGATTTTTTACTTTTCCCAGCACCCTGTCGCTCGCGATAAATTGGTTACCTTAAAATTAGCGGCATTTCGGCTCGAAGAAGAATGGATGCGGTCATCGGAAGATCACTCCGCTCGTACAGTCAATATCGATGTTGGAATTGTAACCCTGGAAAATCTTGTTTTGGCCACCGGGAAAATGTTCACGCACCGGCTCTATTTGGGGCAAGGTGTGTGTGGCGACTTGACGCTTATTTACCAAAATGATTCGTTTCAGCCGTTGCCTTGGACCTATCCTGACTATGCTCATGCCGAAATACGTACATTCTTTGCTTGGATGCGCAAAATTCTTCATCTCAACTTGTTACAAGGATTGCAGCCTTTATAGGTAATACGGTAAGGTACTACGGGAAAAAGAATTAAAATTTTGTCAAAGCTGGGATTATGATTGAGCAAAAATTAAATGAGCTGTACGAAAAATTTAAAAGTGAGCTTTCAAGTATTAAGGACCGAGCCTCGGCCCTAAACCTAAAATCCTTCTATCTAGGGAAACAAGGGCCACTTACCGAGATACTTTCGAATATGAAAAATTTGTCCATTGAGGAACGCAAAATTATCGGACCTGTTGCCAACGGACTTAAGGAAAAAATTCAGCAGGATGTCGAAGTGTCACTGCAGAAGTTTGAGATCGAGGAAATCAATCTTTCTTTGTCTCAATCTCAGAATAAAATTGATTTGAGTTTGCGCGACTCCTTGTTGGCCAAAGCGCGTAATCATGGGGGCGCTCACCCGGTTTGGGCGATTCAGCGGGAAATTGAAGATGTCTTCTTGAGCATGGGCTTTGACATTATTGATGGCCCTCACATTGAAGATGAGTATCATAATTTTGAGGCCCTCAATATTCCCGCAGATCACCCCGCAAGAGATATGCAGGATACCTTTTGGTTTGAAACCGAGGCCAGACCAGGAAGTTTCCGGCATTTGTTGCGAACACATACCTCGACCATTCAGGTTCGTGGCATGAAGCAACGCCGTCCACCCTTTCGTTTTATTGCGCCTGGAAAAGTTTTTCGCTGTGAGAGAACTGATGCGTCCCATGAGATGGTGTTTCATCAGCTTGAGGGCATGTTGGTGGATAAAAATGTTTCAGTGGCCCACCTTATTTACTTTATGAAAACGCTTCTAAGCGAGATTTTTAAGCGGGATGTGGAAGTCAGGCTGCGCCCAGGATTCTTTCCTTTTGTGGAGCCAGGTTTTGAACTTGATATTAAGTGTTTACTTTGCAAAGGACAGGGGTGCTCGGTGTGTAAGCAAGTCGGGTGGGTGGAACTCCTTCCCTGCGGCATGATTCATCCGAATGTATTGAAGTCTGGAGATATTAATACTCAAGAATGGAATGGTTTCGCCTTTGGCCTGGGGCTTGATCGCTTGGTGATGATGAAATATGCCATTGACGATATTCGACACATTCACAGTGGTGACCTGCGTTTTCTCGAACAGTTTAAAAGTTTTTAGTAGGTGATAATATGCATATCTCTATGGATTGGATTCGCGATTTTGTTGATCTTCCGGCCTTTGAAGGCAAGGAGGGGGCCCGAAAAGTTGCCACCCGCTTCACCATGGCCACCGCCGAGGTGGAAGAGGTTCTCATGGCCGACGAATATTATGATCGCGTCGTGGTGGCACAGATACAGCAAGTCGAGAAACACCCTGCTGCCGATAAGTTAAATCTTGTCACCTTCCAGTATGGACCTGGCAAAACACATAAAGTTGTCTGTGGTGCACAGAACGTCCGCCCTGGCCTGAAAGTTCCCTACGCGCCACTGGATACGAGTCTCCCCAACGGCATGATCCTTACGCCTAAGAATATTCGAGGCATAATGTCGGAGGGCATGTTGTGTTCGGGTGAGGAGCTTAAAATTCCCTCAACGATTGACGGACTTTTGGAGCTCCCTGATTCAGCTCCGGTAGGCCAAACCTTGGGTGATTATTTGCAAAAGAAACGAGACATCGTCTTCGTGGTTGATAATAAAAGTTTGACTCATCGGCCCGACTTATGGGGGCATTTTGGCATGGCCCGAGAGTTTGCCACGGCCTTTGATTGCCCTTTGAAAAATCCTTTTTCGCGTGAATGGGAAACCAAGTATCGTGATCTTATTTCCAAACAAAAAGGCAGTCAATCACCTGTCGCTATCAAGGTCGATCAAGATTCGTCCTGTTTGGGATATTATGGAATCTCCATCGATCAGATTAAAGTGACTGAGTCGCCTGAATGGCTCAAAGAACGGCTGAACACCGTCGGCCTGAGACCGATCAACAGTATCGTTGATATTTCTAACTATGTGATGTGTGAGTTGGGGATACCCTTGCATATCTTTGATCGAGAAGCGATTGAAGGTGGCGGCGTGCATATTGAGTCTTTGAAGGCCGATGAAGAATTTTTAACCTTGGATGAGCAGCGACGAATGCTGAAGGTCGGTGACACGGTCATTCGAGATCAGAAGAAAACCCTTGTGTTGGCCGGAATTATGGGAGGATTAAACAGCGGCGTCTCGATGAGTACGTCACGCATTTTTATTGAGGTGGCGAATTGGAAGGCTGCCCATGTGAGAAAAACTTCAGTAAGATTGGGTCTCCGAACAGATTCCTCACAGCGCTACGAAAAATCTCTTGACTCCCTTATGTTACAGCGGACGATGTATCGAACAATCGAACTTATATTACAACTTAATCCAGACGCGAAAATTATCGGTAAGCTCGAATATGACGGGCCTGACCTGAGCGATCGGAAACCGCTTGTTATTGCTACTTCTGTATCTTCAATCGTCAAGCAGCTTGGCATCGAAATTTCAGGGGAAAAAGTACTGCATATTTTACAATCATTGGATTTCAAGGTGAGTAAGGATGGCCAACTTTGGCAAGTCGAAGTTCCCAGTTACCGTTCAACGAAAGACATTGAATGTGAAGCCGACATTGTCGAAGAGATCGGGCGTGTTATTGGCTATGATAATATTCAGGCCAAAGCTCCCGAGTTAAGCATTCGCCCCGTCCGTTTGACTCCAATGCAGACCGTACACCGCAAAATTCGTGACTATTTGATCTTTGGAGAGCGATGTTTTGAAGTTTTGACTTATCCCATGGTTGGGCAAGATTTACTTCGTCGCGCTTGCATTAATGAGCAACTGGCACCGAAAATTATTAATGCTTTATCGGTTGATCACAATTTGATGCGACCTTCTCTTATTCCATCATTGCTGGAAGCTGCGGCCTTGAATTCCAAAAACTTCGAGAAATTTCGTCTTTTTGAAATCGGCCGTATTTATAATTTAAATATGGATAAGAAGAAAGGACATTTTGCCGATGAAAAGCATGTCTTGGGCATGGTCTTTTATCATAACGAACGAACACCGATTATGGAAAGTCAAAATGCGGTAGAGCGCCTGTTGTCTGTGCTGAATGTCCCCTTTGATATTCGGATGCCAATGGAAAAATTCATGTGTCCGCTCATGCCGCTTCAGTGGTCTGGCAAGCATCCCTTTGAGCACCGAGATATTATGGCCATGGGAAAACCTCATGGGACAATTTTTTCAGTGCATCCTTTGATCCTGCGGAATTTTAAATTAAAGGGCCATTTGTCACTTGTTTTTCTGGATCTTTCGCTCTTTGAAAAGGAACTTCCCAAGGATAAGGCGAAATATACGCCTCTGGCAAAATTCCCCGGTACTCTTTTTGATTTTACCGTCATTGCCTCCGAGGGACGAGAGGCTCAGAGTATTATTGGAATCATTCAAAAGCAAAAAGTGCCTATCGTCGAAAACGTCAGTGTTTTAGACGTGTATGCACTACCCGAAGGAAAGCGTGCCATCACAGTTCGACTGAGTTTTTTAGACAGAGAGAAGACCTTAACTGCCGAAATTGTTAAAATGGCCGAGGAGAAGATTTTGGCAGCACTCTTAGAGCAAGGTTTTCCGCTTCGAAGTTAGTGATTTTGCAGTATTATCTGATTTATTTCATTCAATCCTTGAGTTTTATCACAATAAATCCGAGTAGTTTATCAGGTAAGTATGAGCGGCATGATCTATGTCTGTACAGTTGATGGACATTGATTGGCCAAAATATACGGGCCTTGAGGAAAAAAGTAGCATAACAATGACAGGAACAGCGAAGAAGTTCGACATTGATGCAGACTTAAATCAGATCTTAGATGAGA
>MEPP01000027.1:0-21039 GCA_001769855.1 Bdellovibrionales bacterium GWA2_49_15
ACTTCCTCGGGCGGTGGCAGGATCTTCCGCCGTCCAGTTGGCACCGTTGCCCACCAAAAAATAATTATCGGTGGGAGTCAGGCCGGCGATCTGGGTGAGATCGGCATCGAGAGGTTGCTTGTTGTTGAGCTGAGTTTGGATGGCCGAAGTCACTCCATCTAAATAGATAAACTCGGCATTATCCACCACCCCGGTTGCGATTCTGGTGGCATCAATAGAGGTGGGCATATCACTGGCCGTGAGTACGCCGGCCGACGTCACCAGTCCCTTGCTGCTCACGGCTACCTTAGTATACGTGCCGCTAACAACTCCGGAATCATTAATTGAAATTACAGGGGCGGTGGCCACTCCAGTCACCGCAATGGGTGCCGTGGCACTGATGCTCGTCACGGCCGAGCCACTGATGTCGGCCCAGGTGAGAACTCCACCACCGTTGGTCTTCAAAAATTGGCCACTGCTGCCATCTGCAGTCGGAAAGTTTTGAGTTCCGATGGCAAAGCCGCCGCCCACCTGCACGTCCCCTGGGATAGTGACGTCACCGTCACCGTCAATTGTCATCCGGTCTCCCTGTCCCAGCTCAAAGAAACGTAAAGTTCCGTCGTTGTAAATTCGAAATTCACGGGAGGTGTGAGGAAACTTGAGGGCCCCGGTGCTGTTGATCTTGAGATTTTTGATGAGTTCCAAATCACCGCTCGAGTCCAAGGCCTGTATTTGTCCCGCTCCTGTGCCGGTATTGACAGAGATCATACCTGTGGTGAGGATTGTTCCGCCTGAACCGACAATTCCATTTCCCAGTGAGATGGCGGAGATACCACCACCGCCGCCCCCGCCGCCGCCACTTTCATCTGGGGCCGGATACCACAACTGGTTGGCCGAATCCCACTTAATCACGTCACCATCATTGGCACCAGTGCCGGAAATTTTATTGAGTGTTACGGTTCCGTTAGCGATCTTGTCACCCGTCACCGCTCCCGGTGCGATCTTGCTATTGGTCACTCCGCCTACGGGAATGGTGAAGACGATTGGGTATACCGTTTGTGCATCAGCGGTGTTCATGAGCAGCTGGTAGGTTGACTCAGCGATAATTTGCAAGCTGGGAAGGGCCCCGATGAAGGCCACCAACTGGTCGTTGGTCTGTGACTCTATGACAAAAGTTTTATTGGTGCCGCTTGGACCGGTTATCTTTGCGGACTTCACGTTTTTGAGATTGGTACCGCGGATGATGAATCGTTCGTTGACGACCTGGACGCTGCTCACGCTGACTGCGCTGCCAGACGAATTACCGGTACTGGCCGAATCGCCTTTTCCGCCGATAGAAATTGAACCCTCTTTGGCGCAACCAAAGGCCGTGACGATAATCACAAAAAATATTATCAATATCTTGATCGACATCTTCTCCGCACAAGTAATTTTTTTGGGCCCAATACTCAACATAATTTCTTACCTGGTCTTATCGGTGTTTATGTCTTTGAATTTATAAAAGCTCAAAAGACCAACCAATTCCCTTAGCTATAGTCTATGTCCATATTGCCAATATTCAGGGGGGAAATAGGAAATCCAGCGGTTACAATCGACGAGGGAAACTGAAAAGGGCCACCCGCTATTCGAGAGTGACTGAAATAATAGGCACTTTTAGGTTCCACTTTTAGGTTCCATGACCCCTTTGGGACTAAGTGCGTCCCAGAAGTGTCATGGAACTTTATTCTGAATATCACGGTTGTAAGTAACAAAATAGTTCAGCGCATGCCCCGGGAATCTTTTCCGGTTTTCAATTCATATTTTAAGCTCAGTGTAAGATGGGGTGTCATTTCGGATGCATTCTTAAAACAAGGAGAAAACATGGTAAAGAGCAAGAAAAAAGAGGGCAATGTCACTCGAGAGAAAGAGGCCACTCCTGTAAAAAAAGCGCCTGAAGAGAAAAATTATTTCACCAAGAAAGGCGACTCGATTGAAGAAGAAAAAGAAATTGAAGACGAAGAGGAGTCATATTTTGCCAAAGAACTGGACTCGGCCGAGGAGGATGAGGAAGACGACGACGAGTCGTCCTATCTCTCCATAAAAGACCTGCCTGAAGAAGATGAGTCCAAAGAATCAGAGGTACATCCATGAGCATACGCGGGCGATGTCATCGCTCTTTTTGAGAAGCACGCACGAAGGAGAGAAAGTCATGAGTCTTAGTAAAAATTCAAAGCACAAAACCATTTGGGAAGATAGTCTTTGTATGCCCAAATTTAATCCGTTATCAGATAACACAGAAGTAGATGTCTGCATTGTCGGTGGTGGAATTGCCGGTCTCACAACGGCCTATCTTCTCACAAAAGAAGGCAAGCGAGTTTGCGTACTCGAGGATGCAGAACTCTGTAGTGGTCAGACTGGTCGCACCACGGCACAATTTGTGACCGCGCTTGATGATCGTTTCTTTGAAATCGAAAGACTTCATGGAGAGAAAGGGGCCAAGATCGCTGCAGAAAGCCATGCCACGGCGATTGAAAAAGTTAAAGGAATTGTGAGGTCTGAAAAGATTGAATGTGAAATGGAAATCGTAGACGGTTTTCTCTTTGCCGCGGATGACAAGCGCAAAGATGTACTGCAAGATGAGCTCAAGGCGATTACGCGCGCGGGCCTCGCAAACGTGAAATTCATAGAGCATTCTCCTTTAGCATTTTTTGATACGGGGCCATGTCTGCAATTTTCGCAGCAGATGCAGCTTCATCCCTTAAAATACTTAAGTGCCCTTACTGATCGCATTGTGCGTGCTGGCAGTCAAATTTATACCAATACTCATGTTAATCATGTGAAAGGCGGAAAGCACGCGGAGGTGAAAACCGACAAGGGATTTGTTGTTCATTGCAAATCGATTGTCATGGCAACCAATACCCCGGTGAATGACCTATTCGCAATTCATACAAAGCAAGCGGCTTACCGAACTTATGTGCTGGGATTTGATATTCCTAAGGGAAGCATCCCGAATGCCTTGTTTTGGGACACTCTTGATCCCTATCATTATGTTCGTCTGGAGCAAAATGGTAGCGGCAACGATATTCTGGTTCTTGGTGGTGAGGATCATAAAACGGGCCAGGATGATCATCCTGAGGCCCGTTTCGAAGCGCTCGAAAAATGGGTCCGTGCTCGCTATCCAATGGCCGGTGAGGTCCTTTACCGCTGGTCTGGGCAGATCATGGAACCCGTTGATGGGATGGGATTTCTCGGACACAATCCCATGGATCGTGACAACGTTTACGTTATTACGGGCGATTCAGGCAATGGGATGACCCATTGTACGATCGGTGCGATGCTCGTCACGGATCAGATTATGGGAAGGGAAAATCCTTGGGAAGACCTTTACAATCCTTCACGCATTAGCATGCACGCTGTTCCCGAGTATATGAAAGAAAATGCCAATGTGGCGGCTCAGTATGTCGAGTGGCTGGAGCCTAAGTCTGTGCCAAATTTCGAAGAGCTTTTTGCAGGAGAGGGTGTGGTCTTTCGCAAGGGCGTGAGAATGATCGCGGCCTATAAGGACGATGACAACAAATTGACCTTTCTCTCTTCGGCCTGCCCCCATTTGGGCGGTGTGATCCATTGGAATAATGTGGAAAAATCCTGGGATTGTCCGTGCCACGGATCTCGCTTTGAGGCAAAAGGAAAAGTGATTGAAGGACCGGCCTGGTCGGATCTTGCGCGAGTCACCTTTCCAGAGGTGCCTAGTGAGGCAGAGATACCACTTTCGCAAACAAGTATAAATAAAGAATCGTATCCTGGAAAATCTGAAAGGCATCCAAGTATTACGTTTTAGAGTGTGTTTGGGCCTAGAGCGTACGTGCGTTCGAGCTGGCGTAAAATTTTTTCTTGTTTTTTAGGAGTGAGAAGGAGTGACAAGTTATTGCTTGCCGCTCGCCCCGTCACCAAGGAGGGCCCATTAAGTCAATAGTGCCTTCGCTCGGATTTTTCGAGAGGACTCCAATGGTCATGGGTAAATTGAAAGTAAACCGGCCGGGGATGCCACGCTGTTTGACAAGAAGGGTTCCAAGAAAGGATTGCCAATTCAATTTCTGGTACATGGGCACAAGGTTTGGTTCACACACAAGCAAAGCAAAATCGACACCCTGATCTCTAAATAAATCAATGGACCTTTCTATGCCCTTGGATGCCAGGCCCTGTCGGCGAGAATCAGGATGTGTCAGGACTTGGCCGATTCCGCCAATGGTGACTGGGATGCCATTGATTTGGCCTTGTCGAAGAAAAATGCCCACATGTGAAAGAACATCCCCGCGTTCATCTCGGCAGAAAGTTCGCCACTGCGGCGTGGCCCATTCGATGGTTTGCCCTGGCCAATTTAGCGTTGATTCAGGGGGATAAACGGCGGTCGAGAGCGATTTGAGGGCCGAGATTTGCTCGGAGGTAATTTCACGAGCATCAAATAATTCTATTCGCATGGTTTCTTCTCCCAATCCTAAGACTGCCATTAAAACGAATCGTCGTGAAGCTAAAATTTGTCGAATAACTTACTAACTTTGTGCGTTGTTATTTTTTTATGAACCTTTCGCTGTTTAAATTGTTTAATAATTAGATGGACCAAAATAGCGATGAAGATCTATTGCGTGAGCTTACGCAAGACCCCGAGCGGGGCCTTCGCCTTATTTACCAGCGCTACGCCGGGCCGTTATTTCGCTTTATCTACCGCTTTACCGTTAACCGTGAGTCTGCAGAGGAACTTTTGCATGACATTTTTATCCAGCTTCTGGCGGGAAAATTCAAAAATGGGCCTGACAGCAATCTCAAGAGTTGGCTCTTTACCTCGGCAAAAAATAAATGTCTTAACCATCTTAAAAAGAAAACCTGTGAAATCGCAGGGCCAAGCTTTTAGAACGCCATATTGATAAGAACTTAACCAGCGACGATCTATATCGGGCCGCGACTGCTGGTATGTTGGACTCGCTTAATTCAAGGGAAGAAGATTGGAATAAGCCATCAGGGGACAGGTAGGAAAATCTGTTGAATTAAAACTTTTGCGGGAGGAGAAAATATTCACGGTAAAGGTCAAAAGAGAAATTATCCCCTGGACCCCTGTCGAGCTCCAGAAGCTTGATGCCACCACCGCACTGCTGACTATCGGCTATTTCACCGAAGAGACACCCAAGCTTGTGGAGAAGGAGATTAATGAAATTAATCGTCAGAATTTTTCGAAACTTATTATCGATCTTCGGGATAATTCCGGCGGAGGTTTTGATCAGGCGGTCAAGACTGCAGAGTTATTTGTGCCCAAAGATTCCACGATCGTAGAAACGCGGGATCGAAGTGGTAAAACTGAAAAATACAAATCCTCAAACGGGTTACTTAATAAAGATATTCTGATTGCCTTGATCACGAATAAAGGGACTTCCTCCGGTGCCGAGTTATTTGCCGCGGCCTTAAGGGAAAATGGGAATGTCAAAGTTGTGGGTGAGACAACCTTTGGTAAATGGAATGCTCAAACCATTGATCGATTGCCAAATAAGTTTGCGGTTAAATATACGGTTAAAGAATTTCTGTCCCCCAAGGGGCATTCATTTCAAGCTGTAGGCATGAAACCCGATTTAGAGATTACCCTACCTAAAGAAAAAGGCGTTCGTGAAATGCGCGCAAAATATACTCTCATGGACAGGCTTGAGGTCGATGGACAGCTGAAGGCCGCCCTTGAGTTAATGAAGTCAATCTAAACTGGCTACTGGGCGATTCCGTAACTCTTAAAGAGCTTACCCAGTCGCCAACGTTCAAAAAAAGAGGCGTACTTATGGGCGAACCCGCGCGCACTCTGCTGTTTTCCGTCCAGCGTGGCGGTGTAATTCAGGAATTCAGGGTGATTGCTCTCGATCGTGGAATGGAGAAAGTAATTGGTAAGCTCGCTATCTCCGGTCAAAGCGGCAAACATGAGGGGAGTAATGGCATCAGCATCCATGGCATTCTTGGGCAGCTCAATCCAAAATGACGGAAATTCCATTTTATTTGAGGGGGCCGAGGTCAAAAATTTTGCCATCGCCAGGAGCTTTTTTTTCTCGGTATGGTTGCGTTCGGTCTCACAGGTAACTTCATTGCGACGGTCGGGGCGGGGAGCGCAAACTTGGTGTGGCCTTAGAAAGGAAATATAGCTGGTCGCCACAAAGCTGAAGGCCTTGCCCAGGAGAACGCCATCCACCAGTGGGAGGGCGGCATTTTTTCGGGCGAAGAGTTCTCGAAGGCCATCGTAGTCATTGCTTTGGATTTTGCTTTGAAGCAGGTTAAGAAGTTCGTTGCGGGCAAAGCTGGTGGCGGCCAAGCTCGGGCCTCGCGTCTCACCGTAGAGATTAATATTTCTGGAGAATAGGAAGAAGGCCAGCTCGAAATCACTGTTCTTAACCGCCGCAAAGATTTCGGAGTCAAGTTCTTGTTTCACAATGGTGGGCACGGAAAGTTTCGAGTTCTCCAAAACCTCTTGCATATTGGCGATCAAGGTTTCATCCGGGCAGCTTGAGAGAAGATAGGCATTCAGTCTGCGGGCCTCGGAGGAGTCCGCATCTCCGCGCACGTCGCGCAAGATTTTGTAGATGGCCTCATGAAGGTGAATGGCCGCGAGACTTTTGGGTGAAAGCGCCTGATAAATTTCCGTATCCACCAAGATGCGTCCGTCATTTAAGTAGTTAACCACCTGCTCGTACTGCGGCCGACGAGTGGAGTCGTTGGGACAGCGCAACGGCATGGTGATATGCTTGGAATCCAGAACCACATTCAAGGCAATGCCTTCGTCAGACGCCAACTGCTGCTGGATGCCCTGGGAGACGGTTGCCAGCTCGGCAACCAATAATTTGTGAAACCATGGGTTCAGTTTTGCGGCACGGGTAACCGCTCTTTGAATCAGCTCATCGGCGGACAAGTTATTTTGCTCGTTGTCGGCGAGTGCCCTGTATTCCCAGATGTCATACACCTGGGCATAGGTCACATTGCTCTGACTATCGCGGCAGACAATGGCCCCGCCACCGTTGCCGATGTCCCGGCCGCTGCCATTGGATGCTTGGACCGAGAACGTGAGGAATATTAAGGCCAAAACAAATAAGATTTTCATAGAGAGTCCTTTTCGGTTAACTGAAAAAATTGAATCGCCAGACAGTAAACGGCATCGCGCTCTTGATCATCGGAGAGATCGGCGGTGAATTTGCGACGGAAAGCTTTGATAGCGGCCTTGGCCTCCTTCATGCGGGACTTTTTGATCGCCATGATAGAGGCCGAAAAATCGCGTTCATTGATATCCTGGGCGACGATGGCGCTCAGGGCCTTTTGCAGGACCTGCTGGTGAAAATTGCGAATGCATTTTGAGGGTGTGCCGTCCGGACTGGCGGTAAAATCCTCGGTGGCCTTCAGGCCCTTGCCTGATTCTACCAGAAGGCCAAGGCGTTTCAGTCGGTCGATGGCCTGCCTGACCAGATGTTCCTGAATAGAGAGGGAAGAGGCAATCCAGCTTGAATCATTTTTGAATCCGGAAATGTAGGTGAGTTCCAGGATGGCAAAGTGGTACCAGTCGGAGATGACCTTGAAGGCATCCATCTGCAGATCGTTGTATCTGTGAGGGACCTGATGTTTCTTGAGCCTGATCGCGGCCAAATCCCGCTTGATTTTGGCTCGGGCGTGGGCACTTTCCACCAGATCGCAGAAATATAGTGATTCGGTGGTGCTAAATCCCAGGCGTTTGGAGATATTCTCCGCCGTTTGTCTGGAAAGTCCGTGGCGGGCATTGAGCACACCCGAGAGCAGAGAAGGCGAGAGTCCGATATCGCGGGAAAATGCGCGTAAAGAGTAGTGCGCGTTTCGAGAGCAGCGGATCTCCAGCTCCTCTTTCAGAATCGATCTGTAGTCTTTGGCCAGGGCGAGATTCATGGGGCGGCTTTTATCGTTGTCCATTGGCTAAGTCAATTACTCATTGAACAAAATGTTCAATGAGATTTGAGGGGCCAGCGCCACGCATTTTGTGATGCTGACCGTTTTAAGTAATTACTGCTGCACGTTCATGAAGACCTGATAAAAAGTCTCACTCACAATGTAAAAACCGTTATCTATCCTGCGTGTAATTTCCTTCACATTGAAGGCGCATCTCTTGGTTGCTTTCAGACCATACCATTTCTTGTCTGCACAGACGGTCTCTACTCCATCGCGATTAAAGACGACGCGTTGGGTTTGAGTGTCATAGCTCAACCCTTCCACCAGGACGCTGGAAAAAGTCGAGTGGTATTTTGTGGAGTCTCCAGTGTAGTAGGCAAAAGCAACGGTAACCCAGGCCCGTCCCAAGTCCTTGTTGATATTAAAGTGACCACTGATAGTGGGTGTCGTCTCAGTCAGATCCTTTTTGGCTTCTAGCACAAGAATGCTCTTGTCCCCCGCCATGACCTGATTCAGTCCCAACATCAGAAATGCCAAAAGTACGAACAAAGTTTTCATCCAATCCTCGCTTGTTAAGTTGATGGGCGCAAAGTAAACGTAAAGATCGGGCCCGTCAATGCCTCGTTGAACAAACTGTTCGATGAGATGTGAAGGAATTATTGTCTGTACTAACTGTGACCACGGTCACGGTGAATGAATGTGAATTCCGTTATCTTTTCTAGGGCCATATCGGGGGAAGAAAAGATGAAGCGTCGTAATTTTATAGTCCAATTTGCACTGGGTATTTTGGCCGTTGCCTGTGGTACGAAGGGCGCTGGAGGAACCTATATGACCGGTGGCCTTCCCGTCACTGCGGCGGCATGTTCAAGCAAAAATCCAAATATCATGATTAGTACAAATTCACTCAGTAACAATTACCTGTATTGGGTAGCAAAGTAATATAAACAATGGAGGAAAAAATGAAAGAGAAAGTAAAACCAATCCCCGAGGGATATCATACAATAACTCCGGGGCTTGTGACCAAGGATGGAGCGCGCGCAATAGAATTCTACAAGAAGGCCTTCGACGCCACCGAAATATACAGAATGGACAATCCAAACGGAGGATTAATGCACGCGGAGCTGAAGATTGGCGATTCTCATTTCATGCTTGGGAGTGAGGAGATGGAGCATCCCGGACACGACGAAGCCTGTGCCAAGTCCCCTGCGGAACTGAAGGGGACAACCGTCAATTTCTATCTCTATGTGGAAGATTCTGATGCCGCCTTCAAAAGCGCCATCAAAGCGGGTGGCCGGGCCATGGGTGAGATGCAAGACATGTTCTGGGGAGATCGCATCGGCAATATTCGCGACCCATTTGGTTATCTGTGGACCGTGGCCACGCACAAAGTTGACGTTACACCTGAGCAGATGAGGGAACGCGCTAAGGAGTTCCACAAACGTTAACAAACCATTGCACGCTTATCTTTGCTGAACATGACTGGCCGGGTAGGTGAGGGCATGACCTTCGGCCCTTATGAATTCCCTGCTCCGTGAATGAGAGGCCACCTTTTTACCTACTGGCCGGTGGTCACCACAAGTTGCCCGTTGCTCAGGTGTCAGCTCCGCTTCAATAAACTGTCGTCGCGTTTGGATGCTCACGCGTTTCATGAGTCGGGCGTTTTCTAGCTCGATGCGCTTGTTTTCTATGATGCTTTGATCTGCATTGTCGAGAATGACCTTATCCAACTCGAATTGAGCGCTTCTGATCTTCGGATCGAAGACTGTGCCTATATCAGCATTTCCATCTTTGACATCAACTGTAGTGCTCCCAAAGCTCTGATATCGGATGCCGTAGAGCTTGAATGTAAGCTTCGGAGTCAAGGGTGTTGTGTCATCTAAGGTAAAAAATAGATCATTAATTATTTTGCAAGTGTAGGCGACTCTTCCCTGGCAGCTCTCGGCACTTAATTTCAGCATACCTGCTGAACGAAGGTGCTTGAGTGCCAGCGATGAATATTCTTCCGTCAGAACCTTTCGCATCTCCTCAGGACTTTGTTGGGGAAGATGGTCCAGCAGTTGCTGATACTTTTTGGTGAGTTTTTGCAAACTTGGAAGCGCCCGTTTCAAAAAACCTTGGGTGCTTCGATGAGCGGGACCTACCATGATCGAAAAATCGTCGGCCTGAGTTTTAATTTGAGTGTAGCGGGCCCCATGGACGGCGCGAAAACTCTCGCAGGCCAGGCGATCCGCTTCAGTGCCCGTGGCCGAAAGACTGAAGGTCGATAGCAGCATTGATACCATCATGATCATTTTCATAAATACTCCGTATTTTTGATTGTTTTCAGTATAGGGGGGGAGTCGGGGCGGGTTAAGAGAGTTTTTCTAGCACTCGGTGATGAGGAGATAACTTCTTTAATGACTTCCCCACATTTAGTTTATTAGTTTATTCTAGCGCATACTTTGCTTATTATGGTATTTAGCGTAAACACTTCTTTCACTCTAAATTATAAGGTGTTCACCCATGAATATTTTCCTATTATTGATCCTGTCTTTCGTTGCCTTTGGCCTCAATGCCAAAGTTCCCGACACGGCGGAAAAATTATGTAAATTCAAGAAGGGCGACGGTCTTAACAATCTTTTTGCTGATTC
Source organism: Bdellovibrionales bacterium GWA2_49_15 (assembly GCA_001769855.1). Classification (GTDB taxonomy): domain Bacteria; phylum Bdellovibrionota; class Bacteriovoracia; order Bacteriovoracales; family Bacteriovoracaceae; genus GWA2-49-15. Next base: position 10,518 of record MEPP01000027.1, read on the forward strand.
CGGTTTCACTGAAAAAGTTCGTCCGGTGGTCGAATCATTTTTGCAGGATTACGGGAAATGTCTGTCGGTCCACCATGTTGAAAAGGAAAATTTTGAGTTTAAATATGAGAAAGCAACTCTGCCCTCTCGAATCTATTTTGATGAGCGCGGTAAAATTTCCGGAATCTGGTATGGGGCCCCACTCTTTTCGAAGGTCTCGAAAAAAGATTTAGAAGCAAATCTCAAATCGCTGAGTGGGCAGGCCTCCCTTCTCATCATTGACGAGAAAGAGCAGGAGTTATTTTCCATGAATGCTGACGTCCCTTTGGCCTTGGGATCAACCTTCAAACTGTATATTTTAAAAGAGCTGATGAATCGAATTGATAGGGGCGAGCTTGAGTGGAGCGATACCCTCAAACTCCAGGAAAAGTATCTGAGTTTGCCCTCTGGCATAACTCAAGATTGGCCGGTTGATGCCCCTGTCACCCTTCATACTTTAGCGACTTTGATGATCTCTAAAAGTGACAACACCGCTACCGATCATCTGCTTTTTTTCCTGGGACGAGAAAAAATTGAGAAGCTGACGGCGAGAAATGTTCCCTTCATCTCTACCCTGGAGATGTTCAAGTTGAAGGGGGCCCTGAGTGAGCAGCAAACTAGTGAATATATCAAGGCCACCATCAGCGAAAAGAAGAAAATCTTGAGCGATCTGGAAAAGATTCCCAAAGAAAAAGTGGATTTTTCCAGCATAAAACCTAAGCTTATCGATCAAATAGAATGGTTTGCCACCACCAAAGAAATATGCAGTTTAATCTTCTCTATGAAAGGTTTAAATATCTTGAGTATTAACCCCGGACTGGCGACGAAGGAAAATTGGAATTATGTGGGATATAAAGGCGGGAGCGAACCCGGTGTCATCCAGTTCACTCATCTCCTCCAATCCAAAAATGACCAAAAATGGTATTGTGTCAGTGGCTCGTGGAACGATCCCGCCAAGAATGTTGACGATGATAAATTTTCCACCTTCGTCAGCATGGGATTTTCCTTGATCCAATAAGCTGTCTCTGGTTATTGACCCTTAATCAGTTGCAGCGGCCCGTGTCCGACGGCCGTTTGCAACGCCTTGAAGGCCATTAGGAAATTACCTTTGTGAAAAATTAAGGCCAGGTCATCCATGACGGCATCCACATTCATTTTATCCAAACCGGAGTCATACACGGACGACACAAACTCCTCGGCCACAATAAACATGGCCGAGAGGGGGGATATTTTTTTGTAATCCACGCCGTGAGGGAAGCCGCTGCCGTCGGGCCTCTCGTGATGCTGCAGGATAATTTTCTCCGAATCTGCCGGAACGCCGGAGAGCTTTTTGATTAACTCTACCGAGGCATAGGGATGCTGCTTGATGACTGATAATTTGGCCGAACCCCAGTTTCGTTCTACCTGATCATTGATATGACGGACCTGGGCCATCTCTAAATCTTCTAAGCCGATGTCGTGAAACATGGATGCAAAGGTAATTTTTTCCAAATCCACGGCCGGAAAACTGGTGATCGTCGTGGCCATGCCCGCGACCACAAAGGGAATAGCGAGGCAATGTTCGCTTAGGTAATTTTTCTTGGTGAGAAATTTGGTAAAGTGCTCGGCAATTTTATCATTGGAATTGAGCATCTTATGAATCGATCGAATGGAGGAATTGGCCATCTCAATAGCGGTATCCGAAAGGCCCAGCCGTTGAATCATCTGCCTCATATTTTGATGGGTAAACATGGCGATGGAACTCAACTTGTCGTTGTGGAGGGGCGTTTCTGCCTTAAGGGTTTCTTTAATTTTATTTAAGAATAGCTCCAGCGCTTGCAAATAATCCTGGGCCTTCAGGTAAAAATGGGGATGGTTTTTGAGCTGATACTTTTCAGTATCGTCGCTGAGGATATTGGTCCCCCTTCTAAAAACCAGCACCATCTTATCATCGGAAAGTTTCAGATATAAATCATAGGGGGATTCTTCTAAGCGGAGAAAAAGGTTGGCATCCAGGGCGCAGAAGGGAGCCAGCTTCCGCTCCTTGCGGTCCACCACCCTGAGCAAACGAGTAATGGCGGTGCTGATAATCTGCCAGTCGACTGAATAGGCGATCTTGGCGGCCAGGGGATGGTAGGGGAGAAATTGGGTGCAGTGATTGAGGTGAGCATCATCGGCGGTAAGCATCACGGGAATTTGGCGGGGAAGAGTCTTGAGAACTTCTAGAAATTCTTTAACTCCCGTGGCAGGCAAAAGAAAAATACACAACCCAAAAGCATGGGGTTCATTTTTCAAAAGTTCGATGGCGTGCTTACTATTGACCGCACTGACGCAGTCCAGGCCGAAATCCCGCTCCAGGAGCAAGCTAAAGACGGCGGCGGCATTTTTATTCTCACCTATAAAGAGTGCACTGGTACTCATGATCGCCATTCTAACATCCATAGGGATAATTATCGATCTTTATGATGGAGGAAATTTGGCCATAATCGCCTCCACAACTTTAATAAAATTGGCGCTGGTTTCCTGCGGTGTGGAATCCAGCAACTTCTCCTGGGCCTGGGCATGCCAGATTAATTTTCCACTCGTTGCATCAATAATATCAATCACCAGGGTTTCTATTTCATGCACACGGGCAGGGCCGAAGGGAATGCCCAATCCCAAACTGCCAAAGCTACTATCCGACCCGAGGGTGCTGCCAACGCCAAAACCGGCGCTGCCCCGATGTCTCTCAATAACTTCCTTTTCTAAGTAATGATAGTTGACGAAAAACTCTCCTTTTCCCGCTTCCACCTTTTTATAGCCTTTGAGTTGAAGCTGTTGATCCACTGATTGATGAACGCGCTCCGTGATCAGACTGTCGAGTTTTATGGGACTCTCACTGTCCACTATTTGCCAGGAATATTCCTTAAGCTTGGAATAGTTGAACTTGGGATCGTAATCCTCTTTCACGCTGATGCTTGAGCAGGAGACAAAGATCAAAGTAATGCAAAGAAAAAATAAATTGCAAATTTTCATTCACGTCATAATCTTTTTTATAAAGAATTTTGGAAATGAGAAGGGTCATCAGTATGCTTCGATTAAGTCAGAGCGGCGGTGTCGAAGTAAACTTCATTGCGTGTGATTTTATCAGAAATCACTTCCACAATATCCACTCCATGGATCAGTTTTTTCCCTGGGATGTGGGCGCACCATTTGAGCGTAAAGCCTTTTTCCGTGGGGATGATCTCCTCGCACTCCCAGCGCCAGTCAGGATTTTTTGCCAGAAGTTTCACAAAATAGGGGAGAATTTCTTGATGGCCTTTTAAACCGTTGGGCCGAGCAGGGTCTTGGTAGTAAGCATCCGCGGAATAAAAGGAGAGAAGATGCTCCGGCCGATTTCCGGTCCAAGCGGCAAGCCAACGCTGGCAAAATTCTAAATACTTTGAGTTCATCAAATTATGATAACACACTTAAAAGGTGCTTGAATACCTTGGATTTAATGTCATCCGGAGAAATGCCCCCAGGCGTGATGGGCGTGGCAAAGCAGACGCAGATTTTCCATCGTGTGCGTCCCTCCTTGGGCGTAGGGTACGCGATGATGAATCTGCAAAAAATGCCGTGAATGGCAGGTCGCGTTTTTTGGTGTGCGAAAATAAGGCCTGAAGCTCTTGCAATTTTTCCATCACGGCGTCATCAAGCACCAACGTCACCTTGGTTTGCGTTTTGGAAACCTTCTGCGTTGAAGCATGCGCCGGCGCGGTTAGAAAATCCGGCGCTAGCATTTTTTTATGTCCATGATGGACGGTATGCCGATGTGAGCAGGAGCGATCATCGGCCCACCTCCCGCTTGGTTTTGTTGGCAATTTCGTCCAAGAGTTGCCGCTGCTCTGGCAACGTCAAATTGTTTTCCTTAATATAGCTCTTCGCCAGACCTAGCACGGTCAGATTCAGTTCGCCGCGATCAAGTTTTTTCTCAATCTCAGGCAGCGTTGCCAGCATTCGGCAGGCGGAAATGCGACGTCCGGCCTGATCGGGGGAGTATTTCAGCTCGTCTGTGCAATAGGCGAACATGCTGGAATATCCAAGGTCGGGATAGAGCTTGCGCCGGGCCACCTCGCGTAGATGATGCAAAACTTTCGACATGATTTCTCGCTCGCGCACCACCAAATTTTTGTTGCAAAAACCCCCATGGCAAGCGTCGAAAAATTCTTCGCACCAAGCTTGTCGAAGAAAATTTCTGAACGAGCGTAAAATCAAATTAATGCGCGCTGGGGGCGCCTTACGCAGGGTGGTTCAGCCAAGAATATTTTTCCGAGAAACCCACGGCAGGAACCTCGCAAGGAAAATCTTTCAAGAAGATAAAATGTTTAGCTTCGCTAGTCTTCGACCAAAAATGAAACACTAATCGACGCTCTGACCAGCACAAGTCAGCTTAACCATGTCTAAGATTTAAACGCTGTCAGGTATTTGGACTGCCTCTTCCCTCCAGCTCTGCGAATTTATGGCAGTTTCACCCTACAGATGTTGGCCGGCCGATTGCAATCAAACAGGTCCTAGGGTGAATCAGGGAGAGGGTTTTATGAAAATACACATTCTTTTATGTTCTTTAATATTTTCTTTTGCATTCATGGCATGCGCCGAAGACCTAACGTCCATCTTGGCAAATTTAAACAGCAGCAGCTCAAGTGTGCGCCTTGAGGCCATCCGCAAGCTTCGAGGTTCCCAATATCGCTCCAGAACACAAGTGCTGGCCCCTTTGCTTAATACCTTGCGCACCGATACGGCATTCCTCAATCGAGAGTACGCCGCTGATATTTTGGCCCAGCATGCCGATCCGCGAGGTCGTCAATCAGTCATAGAGACGTTCACCGACCCACAATTTGTAAATTCCCATGAGGCCGCCGCCGATTCCTTAAAACGCGTAAAATCTTCTGCGGTCAAACAGGCCTTTATGAGTAGTGCAGAGCACGCCAATCAGTCGGTGAGAAGAATTGTGGCCCAGGGCCTCGGCAATTTCGTCAGCGATCCCAACGTCGTGACAAAATTAAAAGAGATGGTCAACGCAGACTCTTACTCACTGGCGAGAGAATACGCCGCCACATCCATTGCCAACCTACCGGCGTCACAAGCGGTGCCTCTCCTGGCCGAAATTCTAGGTAATCCCCAATCAAAGGGAAGAGCGGAAGCTGCCTATGGATTACGACAAACCAGGAGCGAGCTGGCCATCCCTTCACTTCTGACCGTACTCAGCGATCCTAATATCGATGTAAGAAGAAATGCCATTCGCGGTTTGGAAAATTATAAACAACGGGCCAATGTCTTTGAGGCCTTTTTGAACGCCGTCAAAACAGAACCTGACAGCTACGCCAAATCCATGTTGCTGGACTCCATTCTCCAGAGTTCTGATCCGCGCGTTTTGGAAATCGCGCGGGCCCACATCGCCTCTAATGACCACTCTGTCCAGCGCCATGCCATCGAGGCGCTTAAGCGCGCTGGCGACAAGAGTGATCTGATCGGCTTGATTGCCCTTTTAAGTGACCGTGATGAATCAGTTCGCTCCAATGCCTACGATGCCATCCGCGCTATTTTGAATCGTTTGAAGCGCGATGATCCTTTCAGAACCCGTTTATCCCAGTGTCTCCCCAGGGTCAGCTATGTTCCCTATAGTAACGGGACAAGGGAAGCGGCCCTCTTAATGGATGTGCTTTTGGGAGGATTTGGAATGTACTCGTCAGCCGCCAGCGGCAATCGTAGGATGGTTGGCCGTCTTGCTCCCGAAGCGGTCACGGCCTTGCAAGGTGTGGTGCGCGAACTACTTAGAGAGGAAGATCCTTACGCGGACTAGCGGAAAATGGGCGGGCCTGTTTGATATGGAGCTGACGTTTCTTGCCTACCAGCTTCCACTCAATATCTAAGGCGAATTGCTCCGGGTCTTGCTTGAAAATACCGGCAAATTGATCGGAAAGATTTTTAAAGATGGTGGCCATGCGCCGTACCTCCATCTTCTGTTCGGATTTTTTTTCCTTAGGATCGTCTCGAAGCACCGGCCGACTCTGCAAGACGCTTGAACGGGATAAAATTTCATAGGACCACTGTGGCCAGCCATCCGGAGTTTCATTCAGCTCCTCATCGGCGGTTTCCGTATTCACCAAAATCTCCTCGGTGGAGTAGGAGGAGGGACTGCCGGGATCGCGTTCTTGCAATTCCTCCGGTGTCGGAGGGTTGGTCACGGCAAGGTCGAAATGTTGCCCGTTAATATACACCTTACCAAAATCATCCTGACTGAAAATATTGGCGGTTATGGCAACCCCATTGGCGACTTCACCATCTTTTCCATCCAGGTCTTTATAAGGGACGCCCTCATGCAGGGCGATTCCAACCTTGATGGCCAGATGTTTTTTGCCCTTGATGGAATACCATTCACGCTCTTCAAACGCCCGATCATTCCAGACACTGGAATAGATAAAAGGAATTTTCTCCTGCAGGTTTTGTTTGATCTTTTTCCAGGAAAGCGGCTTGTCCGAGGAGCGCCCCTCGGCCTCGTCCTTGCCATAGAGCCACAGCCCGGCGGAGTTATAAAGTCCGGCGCCGGTAAAGCCTTCCATATCTTCCGAGTTGGTCGAGCTACGCAGACGAATTCTTGAAATTTTAGACTGATGAATGGGAGATTTTTCATCTTCCAGTAAAATATTTTTAAAAATGCCCAGCATCTCCTCGGGCACCTGCGCGCGCAAAATAAGATCACGGATTTCCTGGAGCGCCGGTTTCGCCTGGCAAAAGGAATGGGCACGTTGAGCGTCAAGCAGCTGCTCTCGCTCCAAAATACGAAGAATCATTTCCTTAGGGGAGGATTCAACCTGAGGATTGGCCGGGTCCAGACCGGTTTGTCGAAATTGCATAAAGAGATCATAAAAATTAAAAGGAATCCCGTAACCTTCAGGGACGGAAAACCCTAGCTTATCATCGGCATGTTTTGGTGCCAGCGTGCTAAGCACTGCCAAATTCGTGGCCTTGGCCCCAATGATTCTGGCCCAATATTGGTGATCTTTTTTGCTTGGCATTTTTTTAAAAATACTATCCAGCGGAGCAAAGCGCTTGGCGTAGGGATGATCGAGAATAGCCGTGGCATCGAACTTGACCTTCGGTCTGCGAGTTTTCCAAAAATCCTCAATCAATTTTCCCGCCTGGGCCTCAGGTAATAATTCAATCTGATAACTGTCCCCGCCGGCGGTCAGTTTGATCGGTTTTCCCAGGTATTTTTTTAACAGGTTACGGGCATTCTTCAATGAGATATTAACCGTGCCGCGATTCATGGATTTGACGTTGATATGGCCGAGGGGAGTTTGGGCCTCTTCGGTGATAACTCCTCCCACCAGCCCTAGGTCATTCGGCATACTTTGAAAAAACGCAATGTGAGTATAATCCAGACAATCATCCGCGCCTTCTTTGACTTCTTTCAGATAACCATAGGCGATGCCCTGATTCATGGGAAGGTAGGATACGTCCTTGAACAGCTCGATCGTATTGATAAAGGGAAGAGCATTCGAACTGGCCTGCATCATCTGCTCCTGCGCCAAACCCAAGGGATGAAACTGCATGGGCACGTCGATGACAAGATTTTCTTTGATCTTTTGGAATAACTCCACCACGTACTTGATGTCCATGACATCGCCATTCCATAGCTCCATCAAGAGCATGCCTTTCGGGTAGGTGGCGGACTCAGGCCAGAAGATCAGCGAGGCCTGGTTGAATTCCCTTTTTTCGCCGCTGCCCAGATAGTTGCGGTTGAATTCGGTTAAATCACCTTTATACCCCAGGAAAGTTTCGACGAAATCAAAGTGAAAAGGAAAGCGCTTGGTATTTAAAAAGTAGACAGTTCCGCCGCCATGGAAATCGCGATGATAGATAATCTTCACGACTTTTAAACTTTTGGCCCCCAGCCGCACCTCTGACTGCAAATCTTGGAACTCGGACAGGCCTGTTAGTTTATTTTGACAATCAGTTTTTTGACAAACAGGGGTGCTTGCAAAAAGCAGCGGATTGCCTATCAGGATAAATATAACCAGGCATAGCTTAAGCATGTCCTGGATATATCCAAAAAAAGAGTGAAACGCATGAAATAGTAAAAATTACATATGCCAATTCGACATCATTCAGATTGAGAAGAATCATTGGCTGCAACAGCTTGTATAATTTTTGTGTAGCTTAATCTCATCTATTGTTACGCAGTTAAAAACGAATCCTGAACTTGGATAGAAATCGGAGGACTGTTATGCATAACGGGCGACGTTTGAGTATTCTGGCATTAGCTGTGGGCACGGTAGTTTTGGCCACATCAGTTGATCTTTCTTTTGCGAATTCGAAAAAAGAGAGTCTCCGTGATATGATGCTTAAGAAGCATGGAAAAATAACCCAAACTCAGAAGAAGGCCGCGGTCGCCAATTACAAGAAGGCGGTGGCAGCCGTTCGGGCACGTGGTCAGGGGCCCGCACTCCTGATACCCGATCCTGGTGGAGTTCCCCATTATTTTGGGCCTTACGGCAACTGGGCCTACAGCCCGCTTCCGAAGGGCCCAGTATTCGTCATCAATTTAGAGGATGGAGGCAGTGGCTATAGTGCCAATCCTGTTGTCACCATTGAGGATGCTTATAATACCGCCACCGCACCCGCAACAGCGCGGGCCACGGTCGATGGCAACGGCGTTATCACGGACATCACCATCACTGGTCGTGGTACGAATTATAGCGCTCCTGTTGTCACTATCACGGATAGCACGGGCTCAGGCGCCATCGCCACGGCCGGCATAGGTGGCGCGCTCACGGGCGGCATTTCTAAGTTCATCAATAAATTGCCGAATCTGACACCTGCCGGGGATAATGGTCTCATCCAGGCCCACGGTAGAGGACAATATCTTCCCGTCGCCGTTGCCGATCCTGCGGCCTATACAAATTCAGACTACTACGAAATCGCGGTCGTGGAGTACAGCGAGAAAATGCACAGCAACCTACCGCCCACCAGACTGCGGGGCTATGTGCAGCTGGAAACACCGGGCGTTTTAGCGGCCATGGCCGCTCGTGTCCCACGTCTTGTGAGTCGGCATGTTCCCGTCGGTGGAGGGAAATTTGCCATTGATAATCCACATTTTCTCGGGCCCATAATCGTGGCAGAGGGGGCCGTGCCGGGCATGGTTGGTCGTCCTGGAAAACCGGTTCGCATCAAGTTTTATAACCTGCTTCCCACTGGAAGCGGTGGTGATCTCTTTTTACCGGTCGATACCACTGTCATGGGAGCTGGAATGGGCCCCCATGATATGGGCATGAATTACACACAGAACCGTGCCACTCTCCACCTCCATGGCAACAACACGGTTTGGATCAGTGATGGAACGCCTCATCAGTGGACCACCCCAGCGGGAGAAAATACCCATTATCCTAAGGGAGTGAGTGTCTCTAATGTTCCCGATATGCCGAACCCTGGCAAGCCCCCAGTGCCACCTGCCGCTGATCCGGCCGCTGGCACGATGACTTTTTTCTACAGCAATGCCCACAGTGCCAGGTTGATGTTTTACCACGATCACTCCATGGGGATCACGCGCCTTAATGTTTATGCTGGTGAGGCGGCCGGTTACGTGGTCCAAGACCAGGTCGAGAAGGATATGATTGCCGGTACCAATGCGTCAGGGATAAACCCCGGGTTGCTCAAGGTACTTCCCGACATCGGGATTCCTCTGGTCATTATGGATAAGACTTTCGTGGATTCAAGCACTATCATTTCTCAGGACCCGACTTGGAACTCAGGCACCGGTGCAAGAGACGTGAACGGAAAGATCACGGCCACAAACACCGGCGATCTCTGGTACCCCCATGTCTATATGCCCGCCCAGAATCCCGAAGATCTTCCAGGTGCCAATGCCTTCGGGCGCTGGCACTATGGTCCCTGGTTCTATCCGCCCACGACAAATATAGGCCATGGGCCGCTTCCTAATCCGTACTTCAATGATCCTGCCTGGCCTTTGGAACCGACCATGATGCCAGGAACACCAAGCCTGTCCATGGCGGGTGAAGCCTTCATGGACACTCCCGTCGTCAATGGAACGGCTTACCCATATTTGGAAGTGGAGCCCAGGGCCTACCGATTTCGGATCTTAAATGCCGCCGATGATCGTTTTTTCAATCTGCAACTCTACGTCGCTGCGGACAAGACAACTCCGACGACGCCCGGAACCTTTGGCACAAGATTGTGCGACACCTTCGTGACACCTACCGACTGCACCGAGGTAAAGATGATTCCGTCCGATGGATTGCCAAACCAACTGGCGGACTGGCCAAGTGGTGTGCCCGATCCAATATACAAAGGACCAGACTGGATTCAAATTGGCACAGAGGGTGGTTTCCTGCCAGCGCCCGTAGTCGTACCGAGTCAGCCTGTCGGCTGGAATCTTAATTCCACAACCTTTAACTTTGGAAACGTCAATCAGCGTTCACTTCTTTTAGGAACGGCCGAACGGGCCGATGTGGTGGTTGATTTTAGTGCGTACGCAGGTAAG
>MEPP01000027.1:21071-180049 GCA_001769855.1 Bdellovibrionales bacterium GWA2_49_15
GGACGACTGTAAGGGTGCCAACGCCTCAGGTGACACTGGCAAATCTCAAAACGGTGTTTGCTAAAACGGCCGGTAAGCGTGGCGTATTTGAGGTTTCTCAAGACCCGATCATTATGCCCCAGGCCGCCTATGCTTCTGCCTATAACAGCGCTACATTCCCCACCAATGCTCTAGGACAGTATGTTCAGATAGCTGAGAACTCGAAGACGTTTAAGCCAATCAATGCAGCTGGTATTCTTCAGCCGCCTGTCACCATCCCATTGCAGCCCAAGGCCATGCATGACGAGATGGGGGGAGTCTACGACGATTACGGACGCATGAGCGGGATGCTTGGATTATCCACAAGTGTGACGTCGACTGCTGCTAATTTTGTGGCCTATGGTTATGCAAGTCCGCCCGTCGATTTTTTCAAGGAGCCAATCTCTGGGGCTCAAATCGGATCGCTTGATGACGGCACCCAAATTTGGAGGATTGTTCATAACGGAGTGGATACCCACACCATTCATACTCATTTATTCACTTCACAGGTCATTAATCGCGTTTCGATGGATGGGGGAATGTTGCCTCCTGATGCCAATGAACTCGGCTGGAAAGATACCATTAGGGTCAATCCTCTAGAACATACCATCATTGCCATGAAACCTATGATACCGGTGGCCCCATTTGCAGTCCCCAACAGTATCCGACTGATTGATCCGACCATGCCAAGTGGGGTCCCGCTCACGGAACCGCCACCAGCAGGATGGTTTACCCCAGGTGGAGTGAGCATTCCACAAGTCCTCAACCATATGGTGAACTATGGCCAGGAACATGTGTGGCACTGTCATATTCTTGCTCATGAGGAGATGGACATGATGCACTCCTTGTCACTGGCGATTTCACCTGCGAAACCCTTCATCACCTCGGCCACACGAATTGGTGGCGGTAACAATCGAAGTATTGTTTTAAATTGGAAAGATTCCACCGTTCCATCACTTCCCGGTGCAGGTTTCGTGAATACCACTAGCTTTGAGGTTCAAAGAGCAACCAACGTTAGCTTCACCAATAATCTTATGACTATCCCGCTGGGAGGACTGCTCTTACCGCCTGTACTCACCTATACTGATCCTATCGGCAGCCCGAACCAGGTACTCTATTACCGGGTCAATTCTGTTAATACGGTTGGTGATGTGGCCACGGCCGGTTTTCCAACGACAGTGCTTAGATCTGTCTCTAATACCGTAGCGTATCCTTCCTCGGCTCCTTTAGTCGCTCCGGCCGCTCCCAGTCCTTTGACGGCAGTAAATTTGGTTCAAAACAATAGGCGAAGAGTAACGCTCAATTGGACCAATGTCGCCAACGAGAGTGGATACACAGTTCAGTATACGACTGACTCCACTTATACGAGTGGACTTGTGACGACCGTTCTTGGTGCTAACGTCAACACCATGACGACCGGAAACTTGCTCAAAAACACGACGTACTATTTTAGAGTCCAAGCATTTAACAGTGCTGATCCATCAGCGTGGGTCACCACCTCAATCACCACAGCTCCCTAGTTTCATTCGAGGGGAGGGAGAAATCCTTCCCCTCGATCGTCCAATCTTGACTGTTGTAATGCGCCGTGCTAATATTAATCATCAAACGTCATTACCAATCGAATGTTTTTTTCTCCCCCAAAGAAAAAATCAATTTTTATGGCACTTCTTCGCAGAGGGACGAATGTACGACACACTCACCGCCATTAATTTAGCGCCGGGCACACCTTGCCTGGATCTACCCGTTGAATTGAGGGCGCGGTTATTTGAGATGAGCACCTGCCAACGGCGATTGTTCATCGGACTGGGTGTTTGGCCGGATAAGGCCCTGGCCTTTTTGAATGATCGCGGAAGGCACGGTTTGTCAGTCCACTTCGGAACTGATGCCTATATTTATCTGCTGGAGGTTATCACCGGGCTCAAGAGTCGACTTCTCGGGGAAAGTGAAGTGGCAGGGCAATTTAAAAAGGCCTATGACCAGTACAAGAGATTTTCGCATTTTAATTCGGTCACTGGTCAAATCATAGAAAAACTCATGAGAGATGGTAAGGAAATAAAATGTAAATATCTTCAGTCGATCGGTCAGTATTCTTATGCCGGCCTGGCCAAGCGCGTGTTACAAAAAAATTTCATCTCTGACCGCATCCTGATTGTTGGGACAGGGGCGCTGGCGAGAGATACCGGAACGCTCTTGGGAAAATATGACGATTTAAGTTTTACCGGACGAAATCAGGAAAAGCTTGAAGAGATTTGCAAAAAATTTGATCGTTCCGCCACGCCATGGTTAACCGGCCTTGAAAATTTTTCAGCAATTATTAATACTGTGGGAGCGGAAGAAATATTATTTGGGCCGACATTCTTTGAGCAATGGAATCATAAAATCTTTATCGATTTGGGCAGACCATCAGTCATTCAAACTTCCAAGGGAGTAGGTGATGGTGTTTATCGTTTGGAAGACCTGGTGACATTAGGCCAACGTTTCGATGAAGCAAAATTATTACAGATACAAAAGGCCCACCAGGCCATTCATGAGCTGACACACAAGCGTTTCTTTGGCGCATTTGCTACGTTCCCTTTTGGCTGGGAAGAGTTGAACTTCGCCTAAAACTGTACGGAATTATTTTTGAAAAAATCCAAGAGCACTCGATCTTGACAGAATTTTATGACGTGTTAAGATTTCGCTAATCTGCACGATACGAATATTTTTAAAATAACTCAATAGACCGCCCCTCTTACTAAATACTAACGATACGAAAGGTTAATCAACCATGATGAAGGTCATCAGCATTTTATCGCTGCTTATTTTAGTTGTGTACTATGGCATCCATTCTGAGAAAAAAGAGCCCCGTGCAACGAACATGGAATTTAAGGGCGAGTTTGTGAAGGAGGAAATCACGCCAGTGTCTGTGGAGAGAAAAATTGCCAATACTCCCAGGATAACCGTGCAGGAACTAAAAATCCCAAGAGAAATATTAGAGCGCATTTCTCTTTCAGAAAAAGAAAAATTACTTTTGCAGGCGCTGATTATTCGCAACGAGTGGGATGAGAAAGTGGCGGCAATTCTGATTTTGAGCAGATTTATGAATCTCTTTGATGTGGTCAATTATGTTCGACAGCTTAAATCAGAAATAAAAAGTAATCCCACAGAATCGCTGAAAAGCCTTCAGCTGACCTGGAGTAATTTACTCGATGGTAATTTTATAGTTGAACGGGCCAATTGTATATTGCTGGCCTATGATCTCAAGATAGATAGGGCGATTGTTAACCAATTTGCTCTGGATGAGTTATTGAACCCCAGAAATGTCCAAGAGCTGATTGATAACAATCCCGCAGGAGTGAGTGATGACGCTGTCGACGTTGCCGATTCTGAGCAAGAACATCTGGCCGTTTCCAATGAGTGTGCCTTTAAAAAAGTATATGCCGTGTATTTGCAATCCTCGGCGGCCGATCCCGATGAAGTTTTAGATGGCGCTGTTAAGATTCTCGAGATGCATGAAAATAGGGTTTTGAAGAGTGAGCTGATAAAAAGTTTTCAGGTTGCATTCCCCCAGCAACAGCAGAAGCTATGGCAAATTCTAAGGCATGAGAGTTAGGTCACAAACATGAAAAGTCTATTTATAGATTTGCTTGCAGATTATATTGGTCATTTCGGTTTTCTTCTTATGATCGCGCTTGCCGTAGTCAATGTCGCCAAGAAGAATAGAAAAAATAAAAATGCCGTGCGAACTTTGGTTAAAAATCAAAATAGCAACTTAAATGAACCGGTCAGTTTGCATCCCGAGATTAACCCTGCTCTGTGTGTAGGGTGTGGCTCGTGCGTAAATGCCTGTCCCGAGGGTGAAATCTTACAGCTCATTAATCATAAATCATCTCTCGTCTCTCCTACCAAATGCGTCGGTCACGGTGCCTGTGAGCAGTCGTGCCCATTCGGTGCCATCGACTTGGTATTTGGAACAAAAACGCGTGGCATGGAAATTCCCAGAATCAGTCCAGACTTTGAAACAAATATTCCCGGCCTCTATATCGCCGGAGAGTTAGGCGGGATGGGGCTGATTCGAAATGCCGTCAAGCAAGGAAGGCTGGCGGCGTATCATGCCATCTCCAAACTAAAAAATGTCAAGCGTACCACTGATGTGGATATTTTCATTGTTGGTGCTGGTGCCGCCGGTTTTAGCGCGACCCTGGCGGCGAAAGAACATCATTGCACTTACCGAGTCATTGATCAGAATACTTTTGGAGGAACAATTTATAATTTCCCCCGACAAAAAGTTGTTACCAGCCATCCGCTCGATCTCTCCCTCGCCGGTCAGGTGAAATTTAAAAGTAATATTGTTCAAAAAGAAAAGCTATTAGAAATCTTCAGTCAAATCGTGGAGCGGAACCAGCTAGTCATCAGTGAGAAAGAAAATTTCATCAGCTTGAAAAAACTTGGCAATGACATATTTTCCATAGAAACCAGCAAGGGCGTGTACACGGCCAAAAAAGTCATCCTTTGTATGGGGGTCAGAGGCACCCCGAGACGTTTAGGGCTGGCGAATGAGGATTTGCCTAAGGTTGCGTATAGCTTAATTGATCCGAGCGATTACCAGAACTCCGCTATCGCCATTGTTGGCGGTGGTAATGCTGGCCTGGAGGCCACTCAATATTTAAGTAAACAATCTTTGAAAAACAAGGTGCACTTAATTGTCCGGGGTGGTCCGGAAGATGCTTTTAGTCGGGCGAATGAGCAGAATCAGAAACTAATTCGTGAGTTGGAAAAGAAAAAACAAATCACCATCCATTATAATTCAGCCGTTCAGACCATTGAGAAAGATTTCATTTTGGTAAAAAAATTCAGTCACGATCTTAAATTGCAAAATAATTTTCTTTTTATTTTTACCGGTGCGGAAGTTCCTTTTAAATTCCTGATGTCTTTGGGAATCATTATAGATAAATCGTATGGAGAGAAGAGAAAATTAAGTATGGCCCAATACTGATTCAATCTTTGGTTTTAAAAATGGAAAAAAATAATTATGTGCTACTCATCCTCTTGCTACTGTATGGTTGCATGGGGAACGATTTTACCATCTCCGCACCCAAGGCCCCCGGCGATGCTTCAAGTGGTCCTACTTTTGAGCATGCTCTTTTTCTTGCCACTAATTGCGTTGAATGCCATGCCAAGAATCGTCCAGTAGCGACGCCCGTGCATGGCGATGGTTATGATTGTAGCGCTTGCCATACTTCTTCACTTGACGGCCAAGGAGTGCGAAGCTGGAAGAATCTCGCCAATTTTAATCACTCACCCGCGCCAACTGCCTGCCTGAGTTGCCATCAAAAGGCCCGACCGCCCAGCACCTCTCCTCATCTCTCAGGACAATGGGGGGAGCTGCAGGATTGCGTTTCCTGCCACACTTATCCTCAGTGGACACCCACCCAATTTGATCATGCCAAACCACTGGTCAGCTGCATCGAATGCCATCGTATTTTAACCAAAGACGACAGACCAGCGCCGGCATCGGGGCATCCCACTTCTTTTTATAATCAGATCGACTGTGTTCAGTGCCATACCAATTCTGACAATAACAAAAAATGGAGCAACCTCCTGTTTGACCATCGAACTCATTCACCCACCTCGAAGAGCTGTATGAGGTGTCATGAGATCAAGAGACCGCTTGCTCACCAGATTAATCCCGTCATCATTGGAATGCTGAATGCTGATTGTGCCTCTTGCCACACTTCGACGAGTGATTGGAAGCAGGTTGCGGCCTTTGATCATGAGCTCATGAGGCCCACGACATGCATGGGCTGTCATGCTTCAAAGATTCCCTCAAATCAGGTCGCCCATCCTTCAGTGATTGGAAACTATTCTAAAATTGATTGCGCTCAATGCCACACTTACGATCTGGCAAACAGCGCAAGGTCATGGAGCAAAATTATATTTAATCATTATACCCACCTACCGTCGCCTGTCGGCTGTCGCGAATGTCATCAAATTGTAAATAACTCTTTGCCTGCCAACGCATCTCATGCGGTGGCCAGTCGATCGGCCAATGACTGCGTTTCCTGCCATAGATATGATGCTGTTAAGTTCTGGACTAATTTTTCCGTTTTCCAGCATGGAATCATTGGCGCTACAGAACGCTGTGATTCCTGTCATAAGTCAGCGGTGAAAACTTTAACTTCTAAACCGCTCACCCATATTACGACGGCCTTCGATTGTAATTCATGTCATAGTTCCAGTGCTTGGAAGCCTGCATCGTACACTCATTCCAATAAAAATACTGATTGCGTAAGCTGCCATAATGGAACAATCGCGAGCGGGAAAACCCCTGCGCACGTAAGTACCGTTGCTCAGTGTAGTACCTGTCACACCAATATCGCGTGGAAACCGGCGACCTTTGTGCACGCAACGACTGACACAAATTGTTTAACTTGCCACAACGGCACAACCGCGACGGGGAAAACCACCACCCACGTTCCGACAACGGCCCAGTGTAGTACCTGTCACTCAAAAACAGCGTGGAAGCCTGCAATCTACGTGCACGCAACAACCGATACAAATTGTTTAACTTGTCACAACGGCACAACCGCGACGGGCAAAACAACCACCCACGTTCCGACCGTGGCCCAGTGTAGCATCTGTCACACTAATGCGGCCTGGAAACCGGCGACCTTTGTGCATGCAACAACCGATACAAATTGCTTAACTTGTCACAACGGAACAACGGCGACGGGGAAAACCACCACCCACGTTCCGACCGTGGCCCAGTGTAGTACCTGTCACTCAAAAACGGCCTGGAAACCAGCGACCTTTGTGCATGCAACAACCGATACAAATTGCTTAACTTGTCACAACGGCACAACCGCGACGGGGAAAACAACCACCCACGTTCCGACCGTGGCCCAGTGTAGTACCTGTCACACCAACGCGGCCTGGAAACCAGCGACCTTTGTGCACGCAACAACCGATACAAATTGTTTATCTTGCCACAACAGCACAACGGCGACGGGGAAAACCACCACCCACGTTCCGACCGTGGCCCAGTGTAGTACCTGTCACTCAAAAACGGCCTGGAAACCAGCGACCTTTGTGCACGCAACGACTGACACAAATTGTTTATCTTGTCACAACGGCACAATTGCGACGGGGAAAACCACAACCCACGTTCCGACGACCGCACAATGTAGCATCTGTCACACTAATGCGGCCTGGAAACCAGCAACCTATGTGCACGCAACGACTGACACAAATTGCTTAACTTGTCACAACGGCACAACGGCTACGGGGAAAACAACCACCCACGTTCCGACGACCGCACAATGTAGCATCTGTCACACCAATGCGGCATGGATACCGGCAACCTATACACACGCAACCGCGGACACAAATTGTTTGATCTGTCACAACGGAACAACAGCAACAGGCAAACCTACTACCCACGTGGCGACAACCGCCCAGTGTAGTAATTGCCACACAAAAACGGCGTGGACACCGGCAGGTTATACACACGCAGTGACTGATACAAACTGTACCAGCTGTCATAACGGATCAGCAGCGACAGCCAGACCGGCGTCACATACTCTGCCTCTCGCTAATCATCAATGTAGCGCATGTCACAGTCAGATTTCATTTTTGACGGTTGCTTTTAATACGACTTATAAGCACTCTACATCGGGGGGATTGCTACCAAAGGGAACCGCGTATCACAAATCGCAAACCTCATGTACAAAGTGTCACCTAACGACAACCGATAGTGTTAAGTACAACGATACGTTGGCGAATTCAGTTCTTTCTCCAAAATGTGCTGGCTGTCATACTTCGAAGTTCGGGAATAAGCATGGCCAAACGACCATCACGACGAACAAGAATTGTCTGAGTTGCCATTCGTATAACGGCTGGTGAGATTACTTAAAGATGAACTGATTGTGACAGGCCGAGCAGTCCTCGAAACCAGCAAGGTTATGGTTGAGTATCACCGACTTGGATCGATCTTTATAGTGGCATGAGACACATTCACTGGACTTCCCTTGATAGACTCCATCACGATGACATTGATCACAACTGAGCACTCGATGACTTCCCCTCAGAGGGAAAGCGGTCAGAGAGTGTTTGAAGGTTGTGACCTCCCAAAAATCTTGCTTGTGGCATTCTTTGCAGTAGGGAAGGCGTCCGCTATGTTTGTCATCCTTCTGGTGGCAGAGTAAGCATGCATCCCCGATGCCGCCCAAACGCCGTTGATCCTTGTGACATTCGTCGCACCTGAGCGTGTAGTGAACTCCGGTCAAAAGAAAATCTTTGTGAAATTTTTGATCGACTTTCCATTTTTTCGTTTCTTCGGAGTGACATTCAGTGCAGCTATTTCCAAAGTCACCCTTGTGGACATCTTTGTGACATCCTTTGCAATTGTTGGTGAGCATGCCATCAAAAATAAATTTATGAATGGGATTGTTGGGGGGATTGCTGAAGAACTCTTCCGTCTTAACATGACATTTGGTGCATTCCGTCGTTTTATGTTGTCCGATCAGGAGGAAGCTGGTGGTTCCATGGTCAATATTTTTGATTGGTCGAAAGGCCTGATTGGTATGGCAGGTGGCACAGGGTTTTCTCAAGCTCTCTTTTGTAAATTGATTGAGGTGAACATTCTTATGACAGGCCTCGCATAATCCTTTTTCATCATCATAAAATTGAAAAATTCCTTTTGGGCGTACGTTAATCCGTTTATAGGTAATAAACTCCTTAGTGGGCCTATGACATTTTTCGCACGAAACTTTGGGGTCGAGATGTTTTCCGTCAAGGGGAAAACTGGTTTTGCTATGATCAAATTTCTTGAGGTTCTTAAAGGCATTGCTATCGTGACACTCCATGCATGATTTGCTGGAAAACTTTTCGCTAAATTGCTTCTTGTGAACATTGGTATGGCACGCCTCACAGAACTGCTTGTCGTCGTACCTGAACTTATAGATCTTATTTTTTTCATTCTTATGGCAGGTGATACATTGGGTTTTGATATGTGCACCTTCGAGCGGAAATCGGGTATCAATATTGTGATTAAACTTGCCGGCCTTTCTCGTCTCTTTCCATGACGAGGTAACGTGGCAAGCGACGCACTTTTGCAGAAGATTTTTCTGGGAGAAGGTTTTCAAGTGTGGGCCTTTGTGACAAATAGCACAGTTATCTTTTTCCAACTCCTGGAATCGGTAAATTCTTGGTGACTCCTTATTCGCAAGATCAGTATTGAGGTGGCACTTGATACAGGTGAGTTCAGTGTGCTTCCCATCGACATTAAAACGTGTATCGAGCCTATGATTAAAATTGGGAGTTTCCTTGAAGCTCCGCTCATTGTGGCAGGCCTGACATTGCGATAATTTTCCAAATCTGGTCGAGGTAAGACGATCAAAGAGATGGATGTCTTTATGGCAGGAAATGCAGGCCGCTTGCAGGCCTTTCCATTGATAAGGGATGACCTTGGTCGGGCCACTCAACATTTTATAACTTGTTTCGGCAGGGAGAGGTGCCTGCTTGTGGCACTTGACACAGGTAATTTCCAAATGCTTTGCATTGATGCGCAGGCCAGTGACGGCATGTTTGAAAGTCGGGATCTTCCACGAACCCTGCTCATGACATTTTGAGCATTGCCCATCGTTGTATTTTTGCGAGAGGGTGCCAAGGTGAAAAGGCCTGTGGCAAGATAAGCAATTTTCAGTTTTTAAATTTTCCCACTTATATATAGCAGGACCGATCTTTTCGCCTTCAGGAGTATGGCACTTACCGCAGGACATCTCGACATGCTTGCCCTCCAGCTTAAATTTTGAGCTAACAAAATGATCAAAATTGGAGGTGCCCTTCCACTTAATTTCAGAGTGACACGCGTTGCAATCTTTAGTTGCGATCTCGCCTTTAAATAAATGCACGTCCTGTTTTTTATGGCAGCTGGCGCAGCTTGCGATTAGTCCGGCAAAACGGACATCGTCCTGCCTGATGGCCTTCTTGGTTCTCTTGTCTTTGTGGCAATCCACACATTTGATCGTCTTATGTTTGCCATACAGAATATGCCCGGTCAGCTCGTGATTAAATTTTTCACCATCGACGAGAGTTGAATCGAACTCTCGGCCTTTATGATCACTATGGCATTCAATGCAATGTTTGCTCGCAGAAGCTAAACCATGAAATGACTTTTTACGATCTATGGATTGCTTAATTTCTTTATGGCAACTTAAACACTGTGAACTCGGCACTCCCTTTCCGGCATTATGACAGGATAAGCAATCAACTTTTTCCAGGTTCTTATGTCCTTCAATCAATGGGCCCGGTGCCAGGAGCTTATTCAGCAGGCCTTGCTTAACTTCTTCTGCCAGGGTGACCGAAAAAAATAAATAAATAAAAATGAATCCTATTTTTTTCATAGCTGCCCCATGGGGGGCGAACCCTCACGAATAGGAGCTTGACCGCCCTGACCAAAACGATAGGAGATCTTTAACATGATACTGAAAATGGAAACATAGTTATCCCGAATATTTTGAATCGAAATAATGCCAAACAAGCTTCGATTGAAAAACTTTGTGTAGCTACCTTCACTGATATATGCGATATTCGGCTTTTGGGAGGCCCGCTGCTCAAATTGAACATCCTGATTGATTGATAATTCTCTAAAATTATTCGAATGCAATAGGCCAAGGCCCAAGAGCAGGTCATTGGAAATGAAATTCTTTTTCACGCCTAGATTCGCCGTGCCGCTGATTTCATCCTTGATAATTCTTGGGATGAGGGCCCCAAACTTGAGCTCTGCCATGTTTTTCTTGTCCACCTCTCGCAGGCCAACTGACAGTTTCGTTTCGTAAGAGGTCTGGCCATAATCGCTCGGGCTCCGTATGGAAAGTGAAGACTGATGGTAGCGCGAGGATGGAAGGGTTTCCCTGATATCCTGAACCCTAACGTAGTGGAGAGAGTCGATGGTCGAGAAGGATGCCCGCAGCTTGTATCTGTTGCTAAAATTCGTGGCGTACGTCGACCAAAAATTCTGGACATAGACATGGGGTAAAAAATCCAAATACAGAATGGATGAAAAATTTTGTCCGTCGTCCGATTGCAAATTGGTATTGTTATAATAGTAGAATCGATCCACCTCAGTTTTGTAAACCTGGCGCACCAATGCATTGATTGAAAAGAAATATCTTTCCCAGCTTTTGCCTTTGTTTTCTAAAGTGAAGTGCCCTCCATAGGCAGTGACGTCTCTGTTAATTCCTGTGTCTTGTGCTAGCTGTGGATTGAGACCATAGAAAAGTGAAAATTTTGCGGACAGGCCAAGAAGATTTTTTCTTAGCCCGAAATCAAGTCCATCTAAATAGATTGCACCGGCCTGAGGAAGTGGGAATCTGCCCACTGAAAAATCGACTTCATTACTCTCTGCTGGTTTGTGAAAACTAAATTGATGCAGCTGGAGCTTGTTTTTTTCCGTTAAGGTTTGTCTTTCTCTGTCCATCTTATCGAAGAAATTTTCTTTATCGCGTACATCAAGCGTGAAACCGGCCTTGTTCCAGATGAGATCATCAAAGTTCAAATATAACCGCTCGGATAATATGGCAACATCATTGTACCGATCGACTTGCGAGTCCCTGAAAACCTCTTTAGAGATAAAGGCCCCTGAAATAAATCGGCCAGAGTAACCGGCGTAGGAATTACTCAAAAAAAGAAATGTGATAAAGGCAACTAAGAAATTGATCAATTAGACATCTGCATTTGATTATAGTTTAATGTAAACTGATTCGAAGTGATGAACACAATCCGAAGTATATTATGAAGCTCACCGTTTACAAATTAATTTATGTGACCATCAGTTTTTTTTTAGCATACGAATATGCCGTTTTAAACGGATTCTTTTTGTCAGAAAGCTTTATCGCGAAGGCTTTGATCATCTTTGCGCCCCAAAATAAGATAAATCTAAGTCCCGCTCCCGGATATCCGCTGAGTTTTTTACTCGGTTGCCTGGGCTTTAGTCTGTTACTTTTGATGAATGTATATTCGCTAAGAAAAAGAAGCGGTCTATTTAAAAGGTTCGGGCCTCTCTCCGCATGGCTGGAATTTCATATTTTTTGCGGAATCCTTGGGACGATATTAATTATCTTTCATTGTAACTTTAAGGTGCACGGCTTGGTTTCGATCAGCTTCTGGAGCATGATTATTTCTTCCACCAGTGGCATCTTTGGCAAGTACGTCTATGTACAAACGCTTCAAAAGAAAGAAGAAATTAAAAATTATATTTCGACTTTGAAAGATGAATTTATTCAAAGACATGCAACGAAATTCACCCCAGATGATTTTGTACTGATTTTTCAGCATGCCTTTAAGGCCGCAGGTGTCAGTGATAATGTAAATAATCCTTTTATAGCCTTCTTTTCTTCGGTCAAGGCCGAAGCCATGCTGCTTTTCACAAACCCTGCAAAGCGCTTTGGCCTGGATAAGAAAGAAGGTGAATTTCTGAAAATACTTGGAAGAGAAAACCGGCGGGCGGTCCTGCTCGAACCTTTCAAACTCCTACTTGGCTACTGGCACTCCTTTCATTTTCCTTTTGCGATTTTTATGTATCTTGTCGCCTTTATTCATATTGCCGTCGCTTTGCTCTTTCGAGTCACGCATTAGAGTATGAGTCTGTCATTGGCTTTTGTGAATGCGATGGCATTTTACTCTTTTTCATGGCGGATTTTCGCCAATGCCCGATTAATGGCCTGGGGAAGCTCGGGGAAGTAGTCAGACTTCCTGAATTTTATCTCTTGGTCAACCTTCCCGGTATCTGCCATGTTTTGAAAGTGCTTTAAAACCCGGACAATTGGACCGGCCAAGCGATGGGAAAGTATAAGAGTGAGCAGGGCCGATACCATGATCACCACAAAGCTTGCGATTCCCACAGACCACAATACTTTTTTTAACTGCCAGTCAATGAAGACATAGTAAATATGATCGGCCGGTAGCTGCACATCATTGCCAAGTTTCTCAAGCCCTTTAAAAGATTTCAGCAACTCATAAATGATGAAGCAGGCACTCATGGCCACCAAACCCACATTGATCAGAATCAGCTTCAATTGAAAAGCGGGATAGATAAACCATCGCACTCTTTTCTTGCTTGTCTCATTCACGAGCTTGTCCTCCGCGGTACTTGGCAAAATGCAGATCGGTTCCATTTTTGTAACCGGTAAAATATTTCCTGGCAATAATATTGACCAAGGGATCAGTCAGGCCATTTAAAAAAGTATAGCTGATATTATCCTCCCGATGATGAAGGGAGTGTTGCTTTTTTGACAAGAGTATCCTGAGGCGCGCCAGAAAATCCACCACCGGGGATCGCGAATTATGACAGAGATAATGGGAAACTTCCGCCACGGATGACAAGACCCCGATATAGACCAGCGTAAACAGCAAAACGGAATTTGGAGGAAAAAGAGGGGAGAGGCAGGCCACTAGTCCAAGATAAAAAACCAGCCAAATTTTGGAGCCAGTCTCGACAAAGTAGACAGCCAAAAGATTATGGTCCTGGTACTTGGGAGTTCGATGATGCAGATGAAAATTGGCGATTAACGGCCCGGCCCATGTTTCATAGCTGTCATTGTGGTCCATGTACAAATGAACCAGGCCATTAATAAAATCCGTGACTAGAAAGGCCAACAAAAGAGCGATGATTTGCCTCGGCCATCCAATGGAAAACGGCAGCAACGCGAGTAGCAGGAAAATCTGTAAGGTGACGTTGCTGAAGGCGATACATTTTCCGAAGATTTTATAAAACCTATTTCGCTCATAGCGTTCCATGGCCAAATTGAACTGCTGCTGTTTTAACTCTAGATCCATTGCTCAACCCTGGGGTTTGATTATGCCCTATGATAGGATGGATTGGGGAGAAAAATAATGTGAAGACGATTGAACGTTTAGGAACCAAAATTGCCTATGAAATGAAAGGGACCGGCGCTCCCTTACTACTCTGTCATGGCCTGCTGGACGATGGTTCATTTTGGGATGACATCATTCTGAAACTCCAGCAGAAATTTTGCGTGATTGTTCCCGACTTGCGCGGCCACCGGCGCTCACCGGCCAGCACTCCATTCACTCTTTGGGATTTGGCCGATGACCTGGTCGCAATTCTCGATGCCGAAAAGATCACGGCGGTTCATGCCATTGGTTTTTCCATGGGAGGAATGGCAATCATGCGGATGGCGATTAAATATCCCTCGCGCGTGGTAAGTCTGGGACTGCTGAGTACCGCTGCCTGCCAGGAGGGTCTAAAATCTAAAAAAAGAAATCTCCGCATCGCAAGCATAATTCGCATCACCGGGCCGCTGCGCATTTTTGAGCCCATCGCCAAAAAGGCGATGTTTGGCCAAGCCTTTTTGCAATCAAGTCCGGACAAAGTTGAGGCCATCATGAAAAGTATCCGCCGCCAAAAGGGCCCCTCCGTCGCCCATGCCATCGTCGCGGTTTTCTGTCGCGATGGTATCGTGCCATTCTTGAAAAATATTTCGGTCCCCACCTTGATTTTAGTCGGTGATCAGGACAGGTCTACCCCGCCAAAATGGGCGGCGGAAATGGCTTCGCACCTGACTCATGCCAAGTTTATTCAGCTTGAAGGTGTCGGCCATCTGGCCCCGATCGAACGACCCGAGGAGGTGACGAAGCATATTCTCGATCTTGTATGGCCTGAAAAACAGACCAATTGATGCCCAATGAAGAAAAGGCCCCCCAAGAAGTATGAAAAATATTCCCGCATTCTGACTTTCATGTGTACCGAGGCGGTAAAAGCTCTATAAAGATTGCACGCTCGGCACATACCTTTGGACAAATTTTCCGTTCCAAAGCAAATTGTGTGGCAAGGTGTAATTGATGAGAATTAAAGGAATATTGTTTGTACTGCTGTGCCTTCTGCCAGTCCTCAATCTTGGATGGGCAGCGGATGCAGAAGAGGGTGTTAATCCAACGCCCAGGCAAACCTATCTCACCCATAAAGACTCGGTTCTCGGGTTTTATAATAATTTAAAATTTACTTTGATTGATGTGCGGGATTGGTTCCAGCCGATAGTGGATCGAAAAGATCTTAACGTCGGCCCGCTTCCCCAAGGTTTTCGACCTTTCTTCGAGGAGGTTAAAAGTACTATTGAGGGGATGGTGGTGGTGGGACAGTCGTGGGGGCTCGGGCTCGGACATTTTAGCGAGCAAGATGCCGGCCTCTTGGCGCGCATGCAAACGCAGCTCGAGAAGACAATACAATTTAAAACCGATCTGGCGCAGATTGCGCAGATCCTGCGCGCCTCCTCGTCCCCGGCGCTCGGAGATTACGCTCAGTCCAAGGTGACTGAGCTGACCGCTCGTAACAGTGATCTGCAAAAGGTCATGGCCTCCATGTCTGAATACCGTAACGGTCTCTTGCCTAATATCTCTTCGCTTTTTGGCGATGAGACCGTTGTCGCCCATCGCTCTTTTAACAATATTGTCCTCTCCCAGGTGAAGCTGACGGCGTCCAACGTTCCTGACCGGAATTATATTTTAATCTCCGTGGTCGGTGAGGAGCTGGCGCAAATGTCGCCCGAACTCAAAGAGATGTTGCGTGAGATCGTGACGCTTTTGCAGGAAAAGCGCATGAAAAAGGCCGCCCGTCATTTGCGAAGAGTGATCCGGCACTTGCGGAAGGAACGGAGCACGATCAATGGGAATGTGCTGATTAATTTTATCCTGCGCTCCCGCTTTTCCTTTCAAAATGCCGATGAAAATTTCGAGATCATCAAGGCCCGCGATCTCTTTGATCGGATCAAGTCAAAGCGAGAGTATATAACAAACCTGCAAAAGCAGTGGGCCCTTTGCAATGCTACCGCCACCGCCTGCACCGTTTTGGAGCGGCAGAATTTGGATTCCGAATTTAGAAATCATCGTGCCTCCCTGGTCACGCTGTATTCCCGTTTTCAGGAACAGTATCTCAAAATGTTCGAGATGTATGAGTCACTCCAGGACCTCATGCCCGAGTACCTCTATCTGCACTCCCTCATCAAACGTCAGATCGAAAAAAGCCTGCTGTTTATTTTTTAGACGGCCCAACTAGCTGATTCACGGATGACCTGTCTAAATTGGCACCAGCTATTTCCTGGGGGGCTGAAAAAATTACTAAGGGGCCCCTTAAAAATTCTTACTTCGTTTAAGCTGGTTAGGAGGTTAACTTCTGATAAGGAGGTCCGATGAAGATAACTCAAGTTGCCACCACACAAGACGAGGCCTTAAACCAGGCCATTTTACTTCAAGACGCTGCCAAAGAGGAAATTAAGAATGGCGATCTCAGCAAGGCCAAGCTGTTTTTGAAGCTGGCGCAGGATTTGTTCCGTCTGATTCCCGACCTGCCCAATGTTCCCTTTAATCAAGAAGACGTAGCGTAGCTATAAAACAGAAGGGGCCAGGATTTCTCCCGGCCCCTTCTTTTCACACTTGAAGATCAGTTCATTAAAAGTCGTTGTAACCAAAGTCAGGCGATGGTTGTCCGCAACGTTTCCACTGAATCTTATAAACAATTCCGGCCTTGAAGTCTGCCGTATCAACCGTGGCAAGAGCGTCTTGTCCGCTTGTTCTAAGAGTCATGGCGGAGTTTACACGAAGATTCACGTCGGCCCCGCAAGGAGACCATACCAACGCTTCAATTCCCAGATTATTGGTGATCAGGTAATCTGTATCTTGATAGCCGACAAAGGTTCTATCAGCACGTGGTCCTCTCTGTCCCGCAAAGAAATATTCGGCGGAAAAACGCGCCTGAGCGCCGACAGGAAGAGTGACGTAACCACGATAGTCGGCCGTGATAATACTGATAGAGTAACCTTGGGGAACATGCACGGGGATGGCAATGTTACATGACTTACGATCAAGTCTTTTATAGCGATCCACCTGCACCGCAAACTGATCAAAAATTAAAGTGAGGGCCTTGGCATCAGGACTGAGTGTGACAGAAGCACTGCCGGCAGGGCAGCCTGTTCCACCGTATCCTGGATTGCCAAGACTAATGTCATCGGCCATAACGGGTGCAGAGATCAATGCGAGCGTAACCAGTTTCAATAAAAATTTCTTCATAACAACTTCTCCCTTTTCTTGAGTTGCAAAGAAAGCGCAAGTCCAAATCTGCTTTTCTTCGATGGGGCCAGAATAGAAAAAAAAAAAAATAAAGGAAAGCAAAACAAACAAGTGTGAACTAGAAACTGCACCACGTGGAAGCACCAAAAAAATTGTATATAAGGATGCACGAGCACTCTCACTCCACGTGGAGCGTTTTGTAATGCGCAGTCATGAAAATATATTTCACTTTTTTGCGCCCGGGTGTAGTTGTTTTGTGTCGGGAAGGGGTTTCAAAAGGAGAGAGAAATGAAAAAAAAGTTTTTGCTGGGTGCGGTGATGATGGTTAGCACCATCCTCTATAGTGCGGAGTTACCGTTTCAATTTACCAATATCTCTTTGCAGGGTACCGGTTGCCCGGAGGGAACCTATCAGGTGGTCCTCTCTCCTAATAACCAGGCGCTCTCGGTCTTGTTTGATCAGTTTACCGTCCAGGCCCCTATGGAAAGTACCAACGCTGGTGGACGACGAGTTGATAACACCATCAATAATAAGATTTGCGACATTATTGTTAAGGCGAATCTAAAAGAGGGTGAGCAGGTCGCGAACATTAAAGTCAATGTGGATCTTCGCGGCGCCGTTCAGCTCGATCCCATGGCAGAAGCTCTGGTGCGGACCCTCTTCCTGGAATGGACCGGCCCCCGAGGTTTCGGCTCGGCAGGGCGTGCGGTCGTAGGTGAAAAGCAATGGCGCAATTTGACCCCCGATCCGCTGGATGAAGAATGGCAACTGTCGCAGGAAAAAAATATTTTAACCGATCGCAGTCACTGTGCGCGCGGGCATGATCGCGAAATTAAATTTGTCATTAAAAACGTTATTTTTTCGCGTATCAATCCTGCCGCTCCCAACTCTCTGGCAGTCTTGAGTCTTGATAGTGCCGACGTGGCCGGGTCCTTGCGCATGCAAATTGGCACGAGGCCCTGCACAGGTGGGGCACCGTCTGTTGGTAACGGCAATGGGAATGGAGGAGGAAGGCCTACCCCCCCGATAACTCCGGGCCCTAATCGTCCATTCCCTGCGCCGGGGCCATCTGTCGGAGGAGGAGCGCCTGGGCATTCCTGTCCGGGTGGTGTGTGGAATCCGGGGCTTAGGAGATGTGTTTTTTAATGATTGTAAAGTGGCCTGTAAGGATTACTGAGTGTCAAAACATCACCGAAGGACCCTTCTTGCGGTGTTGGAATTTGAAAAAATATTACATTTGGCGAGTTTATGCCTTTTGACGGACTAATTTTTTTCCCCCCCCTTGAATCCTTGGTAAGGTGTGCCCATGGAAAGCAACCTATTAAGGGAAGGGGTATGACCTTAGTTGAACAGCTGAAAGATGTCATAAACGAATACTTTTCGAAGTATCCCAATACTTCGATCAACGGGCTGGCGATGCGCTCGAGCGTCGGCGCCACCACTCTTCGAAGAATTTTATCCTTGGAGATAAAAGGCGATCCCTCGCCGCACACGGTTTTAAATATTGCCAGCGCCATTTCAAAAGAAAAACGCCTCTCCAAGCTGGTGCAGATGTTTGACGGGCCGATGGGGGAGTTGATACGCGAATCCTTTTCGACCTATGTCGAGGTGGATGCCCCCCATAAGTTTGATCCCGATTTGAACGAAGTGCTGCGGGATCGGTTGAGTTATTTTGTCTATAAACTAACCGCCAACCGCAGTGGTGCCCGCGAGGATGAGATTTTTGATTTGTTCGGGCTTCCCGGCGTCGAGCGTTTGAAGAAGTTACGCAAAGAAAATCTGGTCAGGCTTGAAGGTGCGCAATATCACGCCGTGGAAAAAAACTTTTCCCTGGATTTGAGCGTGGCCAAAGAACATCTGCCCGAGCTGGTCAAATTTTATCGCCCGGAAAACCTCGATCGCGGTCTCAATATCTTCTACACCCTGTCAGAATCCTTGAATGAGGAGGCGATCAAGAAAGTTAAGGCCATTCAACATGAAGCTGCCAAGAAAATATATGAAATCATGAACGCGCCCGAAAGTGACGGCACGATCCCATACTTTACCGTTCAGCTTGCCGATGTGCTTGGTGCGTGCGAAAAACGTGAGCAAGGAGTACTCCAATGAAAAGCCTCATTTTAATGGCCTTTCTACTTTTGATCTGTTTTTCCAACTCCCGCGCGGGGGAGTTCACCGGGGCCGGGAAAAGGGCGGTTGCGGTGTTGGAAGCACAGGCCATCTCCTGGGCCAATCTGGAGCGAAGCGGACATGGGCTGGTTGCCAACGGGGAATTCACCGGTGGTGGCAAATCGGTGAGTATGCCTAAGCTCAAATATGTGGTGGCCCCAGACGAGGCCTACGAAATTAGTGATATCGACAGCATCAAATTTAAGCCTGCGTCGGGCAATATGATACGTCCTGCGGTTGATGGCCTGCCCGCCAATAAGACTTGGAGTGATGTGGAATTTCTTGAGGCCCATGGGCGGAGACTGAATCCCGCCGCTTTGGAAGCCGTCATCTACAAAAAGTAACTGGCCTTAATATTGCGTGCAGTTTATCTTTTGTCCCATGACAGGGAAATTGCACGCAAGCTGGCAGGAGCATCTGGGGAAAGAGTTAAATGCTCCCTATATGCTCGAGCTAAAGAAATTTTTAGCCGCCGAGTTAAAAAAGAAAAAAATTATCTATCCCCACGGGCGTGATATTTTCAATGCCTTCAATCTGACGCCCCTTGATCAGGTCAAGGTTGTGATCATCGGCCAAGATCCTTATCATGGCCCCGGCCAGGCGCACGGGCTGTGTTTTTCTGTCTTACCAGGGGTCCCCATCCCCCCCTCTCTGGTGAATATTTACAAGGAAATTGCCAGCGAATTCAAAACCACGATGCCCAGTCACGGGTGCCTGGTTGATTGGGCCCGCCAGGGGGTCTTGCTTCTCAATACCACCCTAACCGTTGAGCAACATCAGGCTATGTCCCATGCCGGTAAAGGCTGGGAGCAGTTCACCGATTATGTGGTCGAGATTCTCAACTCCACTCGGCAAAATCTGGTTTTTTTTCTGTGGGGTTCCCATGCTCAAAAAAAGGCCCAGAATGTGGATCGAAAAAAACATCTCGTGCTGACCGCTCCCCATCCATCACCCTTGTCCGCCTATCGCGGTTTTCTGGGGTGTGGACATTTTCAAAAGGCCAACCAGTACCTGACCGATCATGGTCAGACTGCCATCAATTGGGTGCTGTAGGAAAAAAAATCCCTTTTTCAAAAAGCTCATATATTCCATGGTATATATATTCTATGGGGAATCAGGAAAACTGACTTTTTTGGACGGCATAATGGAAGACGTAGGCGAGTTGTCGTGGCTGCATAATGTTCCGATGAAGGTTACGGTCGAACTTGGACAGGGGCAACTCTCCATTCGCGATCTGCTGCTCATGGTACAGGGGACGGTGCTGGAATTAGATAAGTTGGCCGGAGAGCCTTTGGAGGTTCTGGTAAATGACCGACTTGTCAGCCGTGGTGAAGTGGTTATGATCAATGAAAAATATGGAATCCGACTCACGGATGTTATCAATCCCGACGAGAAGTGAGCTGATCGTTAAACTCGCAACACTTTAATCTGAAATCCGCTAGAATATCTATATGGTTGCTACTCTGGGTTTCGTCCATGTTTTCAAAGCATGAAAAAAAAAGTTTGAGCTGCGGGATATTTGCTCTTGCCATCAGCTTTCTTGTTCTTGGCATGTGGTTCACCCGTGGTGCGGGCATTCTTGCCTTTGGAAGTAACTATATCCCCATGGCCCCAAGTACCGCCTTGCTTTTTGCCCTATGTGGAATGGGCCTGATCATTCGCAATATAAAAATCAGGGAAGCGATTCAATTTTGGCTCTTTCTCATTTTTAGTTTTGTGATCTTTTCATTTTCGGCCTTAAAACTGTCTGAGGTGCTGCTCGATCTAACTTTTCAATTTGAAAAGTTTTTTTGGAGTCACGAAGGTCTCATTAATGGGGTTCCCACCGGTCGAATGTCGCCCTTGACGGCGTCGGGATTAATGATCTTGAGCGGTATTTTTCTTGCTTACGCCTATAATAAAAAAATGATCGCCGCCATCCTAAACATGCCCCTTTTGTTTATGAGTATGGTGCTGCTGATCGGCTACGCCTTCGAAACTCCATTCTTCTATGGCGGCACGGTTGTCCCTGTCGCTCTGCTTACCGCCTTTGTATTTCTTGTGATGAGTGTGGGGATTCTCTACGCCAATGGAGCTGACACATGGCCTGTCCGCTTAATCGCTGACGGAAAGTCTTATGCCTTACTAATCCGCTGGATTCTTCCACTCTCGTTGTTCTTTGTTTTTTTTAGCGGTTTTATTACCTTGAAGCTGGCGGCCATCACCAGTGTCGGCCATGCCACCGCCGCGGCCCTGTCTTCGGTGGTGGCGATCTTAATCGTTCCCTATGTTGCCATTCGCATCTCGCAGAAAATAGGCATGGCCCTGGATAAAAGAACGGAGGAGCTAAGCCAAAACCTGACTCTGCTTCAAACCACCAACAATCAACTGAATTCTGCCGTTGCTCAGTTGCAGGCCTCAGAGCAGCAGCTCCGCGCGATGAACCAGCATCTACGCGCCTCAGGTGAGCAGCTCGACGTTAGTGAAAGTCGCTTTAAAACCATCATTAGCGAGGCCCCGATGGGGATCGCCTTGATTGACTCGGTTTCCGGACTTATCCAAGAGGTCAACCCGATGTTCGCTTCTATTGCCGGTCGAAGCGCGCAGGAGCTTGTCTCTATGGACTGGATGAGCATCACCCATCCTGAAGATATCACAGAAGTGGTGACCAACATGACCCTTCTCAAGGCGGGAAAGATTTCCAAATTTAACATGCAGAAGCGTTATCTCCGCAAAGACGGTAATATTGTCTGGGTTGAGATGACTCTTTCACCAATGGCGGTGGGCCCTAAAACACCGATGCGCTACCTTTGCATGGTGGCGGATATTACCGAACGGAAAAAGGCCGAGTCCGATCTCAAAAACCAACAGCTTCTCCTCAATAAAACAAGTAAGATTGCCAAGCTGGGTGGCTGGGAAATTAATTTGATAACAGAGGAGCTGGCCTGGACAGAAGAGGTCTATCGTATCCATGAGGTTGATGCGGCCTTCCTCCCCACCGTCAGAAAGGCCATTTCCTTTTATGCACCGACCTCAATTCCCATCATCGAAAAAGCCGTTCAACGGGCGATGGAATTGAAAGAGCCTTTTGACTTGAATCTTGAGATCATCACGGCGAAAGGCAATCATCGCTGGGTCAGGGCGATCGGGGAGTACGATAGCGAAAAGCGAATCTATGGAATTTTCCAGGATGTCTCGGAAAAATATAAACTCGAGCAGGAAAAGGTCCAAATTCAGGCGCAGCTCCTGCATTCAGCCAAACTTGCCTCCATCGGAACGCTTGCGGCAGGCGTCGCTCACGAGATTAACAATCCCTTGGCAATTATCGCCGGTAATACCGAAATCATGCAAGCTAAATGCACAGACACCTGCATGCAAGAGAACCCTGTGCGGCTGAAGAAAATTCAAAGCGCGATTACCCGAATCGCGGGAATCGTCAATGGCCTGAGGTCCTATGCCAGAGTCGATAGTGAGAAGATTGAGAGTGTGGATCTGCATCGGTGTATCAGCGAAATGTTACTGCTGATCAAGGACATGTACGAAAAGGAAAACATCAAGATTGAAACGAATTTTCATGCTGAAAATTTTATGGTCAAGGGAAATGTTGGAAAGCTCCAACAGGTTATCTTAAATATTATTGGAAATTCCAAAGATGCCTTGGTCGGAATCCAAAATGGCACCATCATAATTTCTACCGGAGATCAAAATGAAAATGTACTATTGGAGATTGGGGATAATGGCCCGGGAATTCCAAAAAATCTGATGCCTCAAATCTTCGATCCTTTCTTCACCACCAAGGAAACAGGAAAAGGAACTGGGCTTGGTCTTGCCATCAGTCAAACCATCATCAGCTCTTTCGGCGGCACGATCCAGGTGGAAAAAAACCAAGAGAGTGGTGCCACCTTTAAAATATTCCTGCCCAGGTCTCTGGTGCAAAAACAAACCTGTGAAAAAGCTCTGGCGACAGAGGATGATGATTTTCAGCTTTCTGGCTCCGCGCTGGTGGTTGATGACGAGGAGTATATTCGCGATATTTTAACCGCATATTTATCTTCCTTCGGTTTAGAGGTCGTCCAGGCGCAAGATGGGGATGCGGCCTATAATATTATTTTGAAAAAGAAATTTGATTATATTATTACGGATTTGCAGATGCCCAAGATGAATGGCGATGAGTTTTTGGAGAAAATAAAAGGTGAAAATCTGGCGGGCGATGCAAAATGTCTGGTGATCACAGGCGGTCTCATGGGTGATTACTTTCCCGAGAGGCGTCAGGCCCTGGAGAGAAACACCGATGCTTATCTCTATAAACCATTTCAGAAAAGCGACATCATCAAGATATTAAAGTTCTTAAAGTCATAAATTTCTCATGGCAATCGTGGAGCTGCCTTTGGCATTTTTAGTAATCTGAAAATGGGTGGGAAGCTGGTCGTTGAGTGAGGGAATATGGGAAATAATGCCCACCTGCTTTCCTTGACTTGCCAGAAGCTGCAGACCCTCCAGTGTTTCCTGCAAAGAATCGGCATCCAAGCTGCCCAGACCTTCATCAATAAAAAACGATTCGATTTCTGCATTACCCTTGAAAAGTTCCGACAGGGCCAGGGCCAGGGCCAGGCCGACGAGGAACGTTTCTCCCCCCGAAAGGGAAGCCATTTTGCGCCGGTGTCCGGATTTATTACCGGCGATAAAGAAGGTGTCCTGAACAAAAAATTCGTGCCCGTGGGAGCTGGCACCGGCGAGTAAACGGTAGCGCCCCTGACAGAAGGCCGCCAGCTCACGGTTGGCAAGATGAATGAGATAATCCTCTATGGAGGTCAAAATATAGTCGCGAAATTCGCCTCGCCCCAAGACCTTGAGCAGATCAGTGAGGGGAAGATATCGACCCATCAGCTCGTCCAGCGCGTGCTTAACCTGGCCCAGGTCGACAATAACCTGAGACTGGAACTGCCGGGCGACAGAGTCCTCCTTGAGCTGGTTTTTCAGAAAAGCAAGATCACTTTCAATTTGTATTTTCTGCTGGGCCAGTTCGTTTTTGAGAAACAAATCCAGCGAGGAAAAAAGTTGCTGAGGATTGAGGGCCTCATCTTTTTGGGCGATAAAGGTCAGCGACTGCACGGATGTTTTAAAGCCCTCATTAAAATCATCAAGGGTTAACTTCCTGGCGAGGACATCCAAGGTCTGGAGTA
Source organism: Bdellovibrionales bacterium GWA2_49_15 (assembly GCA_001769855.1). Lineage (GTDB taxonomy): Bacteria > Bdellovibrionota > Bacteriovoracia > Bacteriovoracales > Bacteriovoracaceae > GWA2-49-15. The sequence goes on from MEPP01000027.1 coordinate 45,479, forward strand.
TTGAGACCACCGTGGCTTCAATTTCTCTGATCTGCCCGTCACAAAGGTCACGCTGATTGAGGTAGTAATCGCGTTTCCTTTTGTGCTCAAAAAGCTGACTTTGAAGCTGGTCACGTTTCTGCTGGAGTGAATTGAGGACATCACTGTATTTGGCAAGGGGCCCATTAATAGAAATGGCAGGTCCCTCGGTTCTGGCCTTTTTGAGAAGGGCCAGGCGATCTTCCCATTTTTGAAATAGAAGCTGGATTTTGCTCATGATCGGTGAGGCATCGGCAACCACCTTCTGGAGTGCAAGCTCTTCACCTTGAATATGCTTGAGCTTCCCATAGGCACGAAGCGAGGTTTCGAAATCAGACTGGGCGGTGGCGATCTCCTCAGAGATCACCTCCAGCTCGCGAAAAGATTTTCGATATAAAATTTGCGTCTGATCAGAGGCGCGCTCATGATTTTGGCGTTCTTGAATGGAACTTTGAAGCTTGGCATAAATGGCGAGGGCACCTTTGGCCTCTTTTTCAAAAGAGCTGAGAACATTCAAGGCATTTACCTTGGTGAGGATGGAGGCCTCCAAAGCTTCGTCGGGGCAATGACGGGCGGGAGAGCGTTCTTGAATTTCCTGAAGCTGGGAATGTTTGGCCTTCAGGATATTGATCTCAGTGAGCATGGCATTGGCCTTTACCCACAAGAGAGAGTTGAACTCTTTCATCGAAGGACCATGCCAGAGAGTTTCCAAAATATCCCGTCGCTCATTGGGGCTGGCGAGGATAAAGCGGGAAAACTCACCCTGAGGCAGGATGACCGTTTTGGTAAATTGCTCAAAACTCAGACCAAGAATTTCCTCCGCTCCGCCTTCGACCGGCACACCTTCCTTAAAAATATCACGCTTCACCACGGGATTTTTAAAGACCGTGCCGTCAACCTTGCGCAATCGGCAGGACCAGATGGCCTCAAAATTATGTGGGCCATGGGAAAAGGAAAGACGAATAGAACCTTCGGCTTCTCCTTGGGAAATAAAATCGGCGGAGCTGAGGGCCTTTTTTGGAGAGCGCCCATAAAGCGCGAGGCAAAGGGTCGCCAGAATGGTTGATTTTCCCGCACCGGTGGCCCCGGTGATGGCGAAGAGCTCCTGCTCGCCACGGGTTCGCTCAATCTCGATTGAGTGCACCCCCTTAAAGCAGGCAATATTATGAAGGGTGAGCAGCTTGATTCTCATCGGTGAGCATCATCTCCTTGGCCGGCGTTGCGTGGGACCATTCTTCCAGCGAGTTTAAAAAGGTTTGCATCAAGGCCTCGGAAGGTTCCGCCCCTTGATATTTTTGCCGATGAAAGGCCTGAAAAACCTTGGGTAGGCTTAGAGAGGTTGGGAAGTCGTGGGACGCAAGAGCGCTGGGAGCGTCTGCTTCAGGCCTCTCGTGCCCTGATGTTTGATACGACATCTTCAAAATTGTGCCGCCGAACTCTTTGGCAATGTCAAACAGACGGGTCTCATCGGCACCTTCGATTGGAGACCCTTCACATCGGAGCTCGATAAAAGGCGGTAAGGTTGAGACATGGGTCTGAAGAGCGGCCAAAAGTTTTTCGGCCAACTCACCGGCCTGTCCGGCAACGGATAAAATCATGCGAAAGGAGGGAATGGCCTTCCAGCTTTGGAAAAATTCAGGTCGGTCTCGGTGACCTGCAAGCTCCAGAAGGGAGACGGATTTACGATTGCTCTCTCCGAAGTGCAAGGGGATCGGGGCCCCGGGATAGATGCCAAGAGGTGCTGGGGAGGAGACTTGGGCACCGTGAAGATGGCCCAAGGCCAGGTAGTCAAACTTATCCGAAAAAATTGTGGCCGGAATGCTTTCCAGCCCGGAAAGGCCCAGGAAAAGTTCTGAGCCGGCATAGTGGGTGTTGCCAAATAGATGATGGGCCATGAGAATCGAAAAATTTGCACCCTGCTGAACCAGAAGATTTTTCGCCCTTATGACCGTTCTCTCAAGAGCGCGCAAAACTACATGCTCATGCAAAATGGCATCGCACTCAAAGTCAGCATCGTCGTGCATGAGCAGATCACTGATTTTGAAATGAGGGAGTAAAAACAGTCCCACCTTTTTATCTTCAAAGGGGAGACAGAAAATGTGCTCGCGCAGCTCTTGGCGAAAACGTCCCACCACTTCGATTCGCGAGGGCCGTAAAAAAGGCAGGGGGGCCTCGAGAAAGCGACCGCTGTCATGATTCCCAGAGATAATATAAATCCGGCACGCGGTCTGTTCCGTGGCGTCTTTCAAAAATTGAAAGTAGGTTTCCTGCGCCTCGGCGGTGGGAATAGGGGAGTCGAAGATATCACCAGAAATAAGGAGGAGACTGATCTTTTCTTGTCTGAGGGTTTGCAGCAACCACTGGAGAAAGAGCTTCTGTTCTTCCATTCGTGAAGCGCGAAAAAGTTTTTTTCCGAGGTGCCAGTCAGAGGTATGGAGGATTTTAACAGTCTGCACTTTCCCCCTCAATGGATGAATCAGCGCCTTTTCGTTCTCTTCTTAAAACGTTGCAAGGCCCTTTCTTTCTGCTTTTTTCTTTCCTGCTCCTGCTCCTTTTCACTGAGTGGGGAGGGGGCCGGACTCTGTGGAACGGGACGCGGAGCTGGTCCTGTGGGGGCCGCCGCGGGATGATGCACTTCCGAAGCGATATCCTGGTCACTGGCGGCATCATCGTCGTCTTCATTCTCATCATTGTCTTTATCAGAATCAAGGTCTGCCTCATCGGCATCGTACTCTGTCCCGGTCTCGACCTCTTCCTCCACTTCCTCCGTCGCTTCCACGGGGGCAGGGACCGCAACCTTCGGGAGGTACTGGGGTAAAAGATTCAAGCAGGTCGCCAGCGTGATCATGGGGCCGGTATCCCTGGTGACAAATTCAAAGCTCTCGGGAAATTTTTTACCGACAGGGGCCGCCAGCTGGGAGTCAAACATATCCCCTGAATAGTTTCGGATGATGCCCTTGTCGGTCAGCATCTCAAACTGTTCTTCTAAGATGGTGAGCTGTAAAACTTTTCCAAAATCCCCATTTTTCGTTTGAATGAAAGAATTTTCCCGCGGCAGGCGGCTGCGTTTTTCAGCATAAACTTCGTCTTCATATTTGATACAGCATTTGATCTGACCGCAGACACCATTAAGCTTTGAGGGTACCAGGGCCAGGTTTTGGTTTTTGGCCATTTTTATGCTGACATTTCCATAGGCGGATAAAAAGGAACTGCAACAGGTTTGCAGCCCGCAGACCCCGATACCACCAATGGCGGCGGCGCGATCGCGCAGCGAGATTTGGCGCAGCTCAATGCGCATGCGCAGTCGACCGACCAGCTCTTTGACCAGATCACGAAAATCAACTCGTGCGGGGGCGGTAAAAAAGAATACCGCCTTCTTGCCAAACTGAGTGTACTCAACATGAGTCAACACCATGTCCAGCTTATATCTTTCGATCAGCTCCAGACAGATTCGTTCGGATTCCTTTTCTTTGATAATAAAATCGTCTTGCTGTTTGATATCTTCAGGCGTTGCCACGCGGGCAATACTTCGGATGGGATGAAGAGACTTTTCAAAAACCTTCTCATAGGGAAACGAGTTGATATATCCGACCATCATGCCACGGTCCGACATGGCGACCACGGTCTGGCCGTATTGAAACTGTCGCTTCCCGATATAAAAGGGAAAGGCCTTGGCATTTCCTGAAAAGCGGACTTTTACAAAGCGCAGAATTTGACCGTCTTTAAATCTTGACTCCTGCTCTCGGTCTTCATCCTTGTTGGATTCGGCCCCGATTTCGTCATCGCTTTCGGGCCCCTGCTCATTTTGACCGTCACTGGGCTCGGTAACCGGCAACTGCTCCTGCTCCCAGCCTGATTCATCTTCAAGTGGGTTGGTGCTTGCTTTAATATCGTTCGAAGAGGAATTTTGAAAGTCTGACATAGATTCCCTTACATTTATTTGGCCTTAAATCTCATAAACAGACAAGGCTTATCTACTTAACGTTCTCCAAACTTTTAAGCAGGTGCCAAAGAGGCACTATACGTTCGTAGGCAGGGTTTTTAAAGGCCGATGACGTTACATTTCGCGACAAAATTTTGCATAAGAGCAAGGAATTATCTCCCTGATCAAAATTTGCATGTTGGAGAATAAGGTTCAACAAATCGCTCTCCCATCGTCGAGCGGCTTCTGTATTTTTCTGAATATCTTTCAAGAGGTCCTGTAAATCCTGGGGCGGTTTGATGGTAAGCTTGCCGTCTTCGGACATGCTGCCGGTCAAATCTTCAGGACTCAAATTGATATTGACGGCGCGACTTTCAACCGTGGGAAGGAGGGGACGCGTCGAATCACATAGGAGAAAATGCACGCACCAAGGGGGAGAAAATTCCAAGGACATGAGGAGCTTATTGGCCACCACCGTAGGAATACGGTCGGCCGATTCGATAATAATGTAGCGAAACCCCCACTGCCCAGGGCGATAGTTTAGCTCGCGAAAATATTCTTCAAAATCCTGCACCACATAGTTCGCTCGGCCTTCTTCCGGTCGAATGACGAGCATATCTGAGTGGCCAAGTCCGCTGGACTTGCTTTTCTCCCAGGTGTGAATATGCAGCGCCAGCTTTTGCCCCCAAAGGGACATGGCCCCTTCGGCGGCACCACACGGGGGCAAGATCAAATAAACATTCGCCAATTTTTTTTGAGCATGGAGATCTTGAAGATTTTTAAGAGCGGCTGCCATCTTTTTCTACAGGTGCATCTGCTTTAATTAAGCCAATGAGTTGTTGTTGTATTTTGGCAAAGACTTCATCCGGTACAAGTTCACCATCAAGTGTGAAAATGCGCGCTGGAAAAAGCTCGCGGACTTCCTGGTAACCTTCAATTAACTTGCGATAGAAGCCCTCACCTTGGCCTTCAAAATAATCTTTGGGATTATTGCGGATACGCTGGCGATCCTTGGAAGTTTTGAGCCCAATCTCCAGGAAGAAAGTTATATGGGGAGTGAGGTTCAAAGGAAAGTGCTGGTGAATTTCCAGGACGAGGCGATGCCCCAGATTGCGGGCCTTGCCCTGATACACCAGGGTGCTGTCGATATAGCGATCACAGATGACGACGGTATTAGGAATGGACAGCTCTTTCATGACAACTTCGTGGAGGAGCTGGGCCCGTGAGGCGGCAAAGAGATAAGCTTCGGCCAAGGGATGAAGCTGAGTGGTGGTTGAAAGTACCGCCTGGCGCAAGTGCTCGCCGAAGGTCGTCCCACCGGGCTCCCTTAGAATAAGAACGCGAAAATTTCTTTCTTCTAAAAATTCTTTAGTGCGGCGAATTTGAGTGGTTTTGCCCGAGCCCTCAATACCTTCAAAACTCAGAAAATAAGAGTGATGGAATGCTGGCGGGCGAAAAGATTGTAAAAGTTCTTGCGGTATATGTTCCATGGGCAAAAAGAATGCCCAGAATCCCATGATCTGTAAAGCTTCAAGGAATAGTTACACAGAATCAGTCTTGAACATCGATAAAAGTTTCTGCCGGTTGGGCCGGCTGGATGATATCGCGACCTTCTTCGTCAACTGGTGGTGGTGGAGGAGGCGTGGTTTCTCCCATCGGACCGTCTTCGGGGGCGATCGTTTCTCGCGCCAATTTACGACGAATTTCATCTTGCTGAACCGGGTCCTCTTGCTGATCATAGGGCTGATCGTTGCCCACCTCTCCATCTCCGCCGCCGTCATACTGATTGTTCTGTGACTCTTGGTAGGCATTGGATTTGGTAAATGAGGTATTCGAGGTGTTAATGACCGGTGGCCGACTATTTCGATAGGCCTCGGTTTTGCTTGTTTTGGAACTGGGCGTCCGTTTGACACGAGTTCGGGGTGCGCCTTCGCCCGAATCGGAGTTTTCGGAAATACTTTCGCCGCTCGACTCATCGCTCAGAACGGGCGAATCGGATCTCAACATCTGAACAAAAATAAATGTCAAAAGAACTAAAAAGCCGCATGCCACTGTCACGCCGGCAATCACTTTTTTTGTTTTGCTATCTAAAATCTGCGAGATCGGGCCGGACAAATGTTCCGTCAGCTTCGAATAGACGAGTCGAGGTATGGGGAACAGGACATTGGTGGCGGCAATTTTAGCGGCACTTAAGAAGCCATTATCGGCCATGCCTCGAAACAGGTTATTGGGTTTAACCTCGAGAGATTTCATTTGAAAGAATTGGACCTGGAGTGAGGCCTCCTGGGCGGCGATGGGAACCGCTTTGGGCAGCCGTTCGGCATTGAGTTTTGTGCGGCGATTGAGCGCCTCGATATTATGCAGACGATCCCAGGTTTTACCGTTGTCGATACTGTATGAATCAGTCAGGGTAAATTCACCGCTCTCCACCAGGCTTAAGACTTCGTGGTAAGGATACGGCCCATTTTCATTGCCGCCTTTTCTAATCACGATTAAGGCATCCTCAAGGGGATTTTCAGGAATTCTTGGGGCCAGTGAAGGTTTACGTCGGCCAAACGAGGGATGCTCCCAAAGTTCCATAGACTGCTCGCTGCCAAAGATGCGCAGTCGACAGGAGTCATAGAGTTCTGGAAATCTATCGAGGACTTTTTTTACATCGCGAATCCATAAGGGCCCGTAGCTTGTCTCGGCCAACTCAAGGACACACAGCTCTTCCAGGGGAATATTGGCGGCAAAGATCCGCTCTTCAGTCAGGACCAGTTCTGACAGGTCATTGTGATAATCAATTTTGAGGGCCACTGAGGACATATTCTTCCCCCCTAATATTTTAACCCATATTGGGCCTATCGGGGTATCTGGGCAAAATTTGGAGGAATACGCTTCGTTTCCATTGAGGGCGGAAGAATGTACCCTTTTGCATAAAAAAAGGGCCCGCAAAAAGCAGGCCCTTTTCAAGGACTTATCTAACGGATACTAGAAAACTGTAAGACTCAAATAAGCGGCATAGGTCAAATTCTCGCTCTTTTCCCAATCTGGAGTCGTTACCCAGCGATCTTTGCTGGCAACGGGTGAGCCTGAAACGAAAGCGCCGATACTGAAATCAGGTGTCAGTGACTTGCCGAGATCTAGGTAGAGATCAGCGGTTTTCAGCTCGCCTTCGTTACCTGGGTTGTTTCTCATCACGATATCTTGGGCCAAGGAGAGTCCCAAGGTGTCTGTGATGTTATAAGTTTGCACCAAATAGTGTTCCCAGGTGCTGGTGGTTTTTGTGTCGGCCGTATTGATACGTTGCGGACGTGCATAGTAGTTCGTCATAGAAAGACTAACTGGACCAATGTTTTTAGAAAAATTGGCGCTGACCCGGGCCTGACCGTAAGAGTTGGTGGCAACGCGCACGCTACCTTGTGGGCGGTAACGAACATCAACAGTGGCCTTCATCGCGACACCATGGTCGGCTTCAGTCAAAATGTTCTTACGTGAGTAACCGAGGTTGATACGGTCATAAGAGTAAGAAGCGTCTGTATTTTGCTGTTTTACAAAGTTATAATCATTTTCAAGAGTCATGCTGTCATTAGGAGAAAATTTGTAGCCTAAGTAAGCCGCATTCACCTGTGTTACACCATCAATTTTCTTGGTTTCTTCATTTCTGGTGGTGTCCGACTCAATCGCAATACTGAGTGACAGGGGTGATTCTTTCAAAGCATTCCAAGTATTCCCGATACTTGATGTGCTTACGCTGGTCTGTCCAGTAGTTCCTTGAGCCAATGCTGACACAGTTAATGCCAGGCCCATGGCAGAAACTAAAAGTTGCTTTTTCATCCGTTATTCTCCTTATTATTTACAGGTCAAAAAAACTTCGTGATTTTGCATCAGGTAAAGCAATATCGCAAGAAACAAGTCGGGTATTTGTAAAGTTTATCTGATCGATCACGGCGCTGGAATGTGAAACTGGCTTTAAGTTTTTGAAAGTACGTTGCGGCCTTGCTAGACTTAACAAATACATTTTAAAGCTTCATTACAAATGAGGCCATTTTGACACTGGAGTGGTCCTGATTCTTTCCATCTACATCCTCGGATCATCGGTTTTAAGAACCTTCCTCTATCCCCTTATATGGGGTCTTCGCTGGTTCTGCCCGCCTTTACAGCGGCGTTGGCGCTTTGAAGTGAAAAATCTCTCTGATCCCCTGGCCCAATCCTTTAGAGCTGATGGGCGGCGGGCCCATGTGGCCTTTGAGGTCAGCTCGGAAGGTGAGTTTGAGCAGATTATTCCCCTGGTAAAAGGGTTACTGGCCAAAAAACGCTTTGTGGAGATTCTTTACTGCTCGCCTTCGGTGGAGAAGAAGGTGATCAATTTTTGTCAGAGCTATCCGGGTCTGATTCGCGCCAAAAGAATGCCTCTGGTGACTTATTTTTCCCACCTGGCCCCCATTGGGCAGAATGTCGCTCGTTGGATGACCGCCAAAACGCTCATCCTGTGCCGCTATGACTTCTTCCCCGAGCTGCTGGCCATCGGAAGGCGACGGGATTGCCATTTCATTTTGATAAGCGGCACCTTGAAAAATAAAAATTTGGGCCCTTTCAAAAATTTTCTGCGCTACTTTTTTTGGAAAGAGTTAGTGTCCTCCTTTGATTTCATGGCCGTACCTGTGGCCCGAGATCGAGAACGTTTTGTCGCCTTGGGCGTCCCGTCCTCCAAGATTTACACTTTAGAATTTCGGGTGCTGCAAATTGAGGAGCGACTTACGAACGCAATCACGGTTTTAAAGGAGAGGCTTCCCGCTCCTTACGCAAGCTTTTTGACCGCACGCCAGCGCGGCCAGAATATGATCTTCGGGCAGGCCCACCCCGTTGATATCGAATTGCTTCTCGACTCGGAGCTACTGCGGAAGATTGTTCAAAAGAAATTGCATCTATCCATTGTTCCCCATCACCTGGCGCCAGAGAATCTTCAGTCGCTGGAGCAAGGTCTCAGAGAAAAGATTCAGCGGGCGGGCCTGGAAAATGCGCTCCATTTCCGCATGATAACCTCGGATACACAGGAACCGTTGCCCACCGATTTACCTTTGATTACCCTGGTGGCGATCAAAGGAGTCCTACTTGAACTTTTTACTCATTTTTCCGCTAGCTATATCGGGGGTGGGCATGGACGCTCCATCCATTCGGTGTTGGAGCCCTACATGGCCGGCTGTAACGTGTTTTGCGGGCCTAAGGTTCACCGCTCGACGGAGTATGACTATATCAAGGACTGTGCTCCTGAACGCCTGGTGATAGTTCGAACCGGGGCGGAGCTGTCCCGGGCCCTCGAAGGCCTTGGGGCGAATGATCCAGCAACCCCGCGGCCCTCTATCTTGGAAAATCGCAAAAATTGGCATGGCCTGGTCAGTGCCCTGGAGGAATTGTGTTGAACAGACATTATGAATGGGTTCTCTTGGGCCATAACCTGGCCTCCTTGACTCTCGGCCGGCATCTCCTGGCACAAAAGAAGAGTGTGCTCATTTTAGATGACAACCGTTTTATGTATCCCGGGGCCTTTGAGAACTATTTGTCCCTGATCCCCAAAGAGGCCTATAAATTTTGGCTGGAGGGCCATGGGCTGTCGTCCTCGGTAAAACTAGACTCCTTTCTAACCAGCACCAATTATCATCTGTGCTTTGGCACCCACCTCATCCAATTAGGCGCCCGGCCAAGTCAAAATATCCGCGAGCTGTTTCGCAAAGTTCCTTTCCTGTTTATCAGCGAGCAAGACCAGGGATCGCGTACCCTCTTGCTGGAACTCATGGGCATGGGAGAGCTTTTTGACCAGGAAATATCGGACCTCGGCCCGAAAATCGCCGGCATGTTCACCAGTGCGAACGCGCGTAAATTTCCCTCTTTTCACCAGGTCATTGAGGAGTCTCCCTTTTATTTAAAAAAGCTCTTCCTGCTTTTTCTGGGGCGTTTTCAAGATGCTATCGCCAAGGCCTCCCATGGGGACGCCGAGGCATGGGAGAAGCTGGTCTTTTATTTTCTCGCCAATGGCTTTCATCATAAGAAGCTGGCCCTGCCGGAGAGTGAGTCTGAGCTTTTCTTCCTGCTTGCCGGTCTTTTGATGCCGGCATTTTATCTGGATAACCCTTCGCTTAAGAGTGAGCTGTCGAAAAATTTTATCGCCTATGGGGGCGACATCAGAACTTCTAAGGTACAGCAGGTGATGCGACAAAATGGTCAGCAGGTCTGGGGACTGGAGCTGGATACCTATGATGGGATTGTCCATCCTCAAAATCTTGTCATGGCCGGTGGCCCGGTAAGCGAGCATCCTTTCCGCGGGCAGGTGGCCGATATCTGCCAGTTTGTAAAAATCCCGGCCTCCGTTTTTCCTCCTCCCTTTGGGCCTCAAAATGAAAGGCCGAGGGGGGCGGAGCGAAAGGTCTTTTATTATGGCAATACCATGTGCATGGGTCAGGATTCGCCTTTGGCCATTTTGGAGCTGGCGGGTCTGCAAGGCGAGTTAATGACATTAAGTATCCCAGTTCGCAAGTCCTTGGGGATGAAAGAAAGTTTTATCGAAAAAGATCTCCTCCAGGTTGTGCAGTCGCTGGTGAAGTGGCCGGTGGACTCGGCACCTTTTGTGGCCAGTATCCGCAGGGGGGATTTTCATCTCACCGAGGCCTGCTGGCCGATTGGTCCCATGGAAAAAGTTTTTCAAAAAATTCCCGCCACTCCTGTCATTAAGGGTCACGTTAGAAGGCATCTTGAATGGCAAGAGATGGTCAGGACGGTCAAGGTAGGAATTTCCCAGGCCATCGAGCGCGAAGGGCTACCGAAACCCTCACCCGGCGTGAGCAATTATGGGGGGCAGGTTCATGGCCTGTCACTTATAGAGGCCGGTGAACTCGGACAGCTTTCCTTGCTTGTCCATTTGGCCCAGTTGCTCGCATAATAGAAGGATGGGAAAAAGGATGAATCAGCGTAGATTTCGGGGCGTCTTGGGCATCATGCTTGGGCAGGAACGCGGGCAGACCGCTGTTGAGTACATCCTGATGCTGGTTGTTTTGGCCGCCATTATCATCCCTATAACCAAGAAAATTCGGGAGCATTTTTTGAACGATGACGGAACTTGTACGCAGGTTAACAAGTCCGTGATTTGTTTTTTTAAACGTGGCCTTTCCGCCAACTACAAGACTTATAAGGTCCCTTAGCTAAGCTAATTCATTGAAATTACGAAGCATTAACGAAAAGTTACAAATTTTAACATTGTAAAATCTTCACTCGGTGCGCAAAAGAATGCACTGCGCATAAATTTTATGGTATGACAGGGCGATTTTTCAAAAAACGTGCTCGCTGAAGGTTCTCAAGGCCTTCCCCAAGGAGTGAAGTTATGAAAGTGAACAAGCAGAAATCCAAGACCATCGCCGTCATGATTGTACTGGCATTGGCAACTCAGATGGCCGTGACTGCTGCCCACGGGCAAGATGGATTAGATGGCGCCGGACTCGAAGGCGATGACGTCCTTGCTTCTCCCCAGATTGATATCGACGGCACACTTAATAAGAAGACTGAAGCTGATCGCATGCAAGAGATGCGCAAGCGTATGGAAAAGCAACACGAAGAGATGGTTTCCAAGAAGATTGAAGATATTCGCATGAAAGAAGAGCAACGTTTGGGTAAAAAGTTGCGTGGCGCCTTCGAAGGGACACCCGCAACCGATGAGGTCTCTACCGCCGCCGCCGCTCCTCAAAAGATTGAGGCCCCATTGCCCACACCTGCACCCGTGGTTGAGGAAAGACCTAGCTTTAAAATTATTCCTTCCTATGGAGTCAAAAATATTGCCAGCTCCAGTATCGATCTGGAATCCAAGGTCAATGGCCAGCTGGCGCTTGAGGCCATGGTTAGTCCACGAATCTCAGTAGGGGTGGCGATTGGTTATACCTCTCTTGATATGACTTCTATCTCACAAACCGGATATGGCTCGGCCTATAACTACAACTACAATTACAACGCCAGCTCGACCTACAATTACTATGCCCCGTATTATGGAAGCAGCTACAGTGGTTTCAATAACAACTTTTATAACCAGAACTATTACAACGCTTATGGAATAAGCGGCCGGGAAATGGAATATGAGCAATACTCGATGGAAATGAACTCGAAGTTTTTCATTGTCGAGGCCGGACGCATCCGCCCTTATCTTGGTTTGGGTGTCAGCTACAATCGTGCCACGCTTAATTATAAGGCCGCTGATCCCAATGCTGCTAACTACCAATGGAACGGCTTCTCCCTGGGCGACGAGCAGTTCAGAACAAGCTATGTTGGTGGAAGCGCCATGCTGGGTTCTGAAGTTTATTTTACCAAGAATGTGGGTCTGAACTTAGATGCGCGTTATTCCCGTGCTATCACAACGGGCATCGCCAATCAGAGTGGAAATACTTTTGCTTATAACCCAGACCAGATAAAGCTGGAGCAAACTGGTAAGGAAATCCAGGAGACCAATAGCTACTCACTGACTGCTGGTATTTTGATGGCGTTCTAGAAATCTTCTTTCACTTCAAAGTTTTTTCATAAGGCCCTCTCTTCAGAGGGCCTTTTTTATGCTGACACTTTCCTTGTCCACAGGCATCGGACTGGTTTACACTTTTTACAAATCATTTAAATTTCAAGAAATTGGCCAATACTTTGAAGGAGGCCCTTGTATGAGTGCGATGAAACTGCGTGATGTTTATCTGGTCATGGGGAAACGATCACCCCAGGCCAAGGCCGGTACCGAGTTGAGGAATGTTGGTGTGCCGTATTTGGCGAGTTATTTGGTTCGCCATCTGATGGACAGCTTTAATCTGCCCTCGGATGCGGTGGATGAGGTGGTCTTTGGGAATGTGGGAGCGCCCGCGAAATATCCCAATATTGGCAGAGTGGTGGCGTTGGAAGCAGGCCTGGATAAAAAAACCTCGGCCTACACGGTTCATCGCAACTGTGCCTCTGGAATGGAGGCCATGAGCCAGGCCTTTGTCAAAATCGCTTCAGGGCGCTCAGACCTGATGGTGGCCGGCGGTGTGGAATCCATGTCGCAGATGCCTCTCATTTACAACAAAGAGATGACGGACCTTTTTATCCACCTGATGAAGGCCAAATCCCTGCCGGAGAAGTTAAAGGCCCTGAGTGCTTTTCGTCCGCCATTTTTATCCCCCATCGTGGCGATCGAGCAGGGACTGACTGATCCATTTTGCGGACTCAATATGGGACAGACGGCAGAAGTCTTGGCGCGAGAAATGAATATCACTCGCGAGGAGCAAGATACCTTCGCCAACAACAGCCACCTCAAGGCGATCAAGGCCCAGAGTGAAGGCAAGTTTAAAGACGAGATCGTTCCCATCTTGATTGGTTCGAAGCTGGATAAACTTCTCGATCTGGACACCGGTCCCCGTGCCAATAGTACGGTGGAGGGGCTGGGCAAGATGAAGCCCTACTTCGAAAAAGTTTCGGGCACGGTCACAGTGGGTAATTCTTGTCCCATTACCGATGGGGCGTCGACCTTTTTGATGGCCAGTGAGGAGGCCTTGAAAAAATATAATTTGAAACCCATGGCCCGGATGACCGATTTTGATTTTGCCGGTCTGGAGCCCGAGCGCATGGGCATGGGCCCGCTGGTGGCCATCGATGGCGTGCTTAAGCGCGTCGGCAAAGAGCTGCGGGATATGGATGTGGTGGAAATTAACGAAGCCTTTTCCGCCCAAGTTCTCGGGGTCCTGCGAGGCTTAAAAGATTTGACCATCGCCCGTCGCTTTGGCCTGAGTAAGGCCTGGGGCGAGATTCCTGAAGGGAATTTGAATCCCAACGGCGGAGGCATCGCCATGGGGCATCCTGTGGGAAGCTCAGGCTGTCGAATCGTGGTGACCCTGGCCCATGAGCTAAAACGGCGCAAGGCCCGTTTTGGTCTCGCCACCCTCTGTATCGGGGGCGGGCAAGGTGGTGCCGTGGTCATCGAAAACATTCTGTAAAATAAGGGGTGCTATATGGTTGGGAACAAGCGCATTAAGTACGAAACAAAAGAACAAATCGCTTACGTTGGCTTTGGACATAATAACGAAAAGGCCCAGACGGTTTTGGATGAGGAAACGCTGCGCGAGCTGGGCGATATCATGTTGGATGTAAAGGCCCAGGAAAAGGCGCTGAAAGGTGTCATCTTTCACTCCGTGAAGGTGGGCTGCTTTCTGGCGGGCGCGGATATTAAATTGATTGAAACCATGCAGACCGAAAGTGATGCCGCGTCGGGTGCTGAAAAAGGCCAGATGCTTTACAACGGAATTGAGGATCTCAAAATACCCACCGTCGCCGCGATTGACGGACCTTGCCTGGGGGGCGGGCTTGAGCTGGTCTTATCATGTAAATCAATTCTTTGCTCCGACAGCAGCAAAACTGTCTTAGGTCTACCCGAGGTGAAGCTGGGTATCTTACCGGGCTTCGGCGGAACCTATCGGCTACCTCGCAGAATCGGGCTACCGAAGGCCCTGGATATTATTTTAACCGGTAAGATGGTGAAGCCCAAGAGTGCCTACAAGTTGCATCTGGTGGATGGTGTCTTTCCCAAGGAAAGATTACTGGCCCAGGCCATTAATGCTTTGAAGAGGATTCCAAAAGGCAAATCGTTCAAGGACACCCTGGAGTCCTTTGCCACGGACAATTTTGTCACCCGGAAAATTATTTTTCAAAAGGCACGGGAGAGTGTTTTAAAAAAGACCAAAGGTTTTTATCCTTCTCCGCTTAAAATACTTGATGTGATGGAGTCCGGGGCAGGTAAAGGTCGCAGCAGCTACCTGGCCCACGAGGCCCAGGCATTCGGCGAGCTTTGCGTGTCTGATACCAGCCGAAATTTGCGCCATCTCTTTTTTCTGATGGAAGGGGCGAAAAAATATAATGGGCCGAAAAGCACCCGGCCTATCCCTGAGCTAAAGCGCGGTGCCGCCCTTGGGGCGGGAACCATGGGCGGAGGAATTGCCTGGCTCATGGCCGATAATGGAATGGCCCCTCTCATGAAAGATTTGAATAAAGATGCGCTGGAGCTGGGCATGAAGCAAGCGGCCCGCAATTTTTCCGGGGCACTTAAACGTCGCAAGATGACGCCGGATGAGTTTGAGCGCAAGCAACGGTCCATCGTGCCCGTCACCGATTTCACCGGTTTTAAAAATGTGGACCTGGTGATCGAAGCCATTGTAGAAAATTTGGAAATCAAACAGAAGGTCTTTAAAGAGCTGGAGCAGTACATCCGACCGGATTGCGTGGTGGCCTCAAATACCTCAAGCCTGCGCGTGACTCAAATGGCCCAGGCGCTGGAACATCCCGAGCGATTTGCCGGCCTGCATTTTTTCAATCCGGTTCATCTGATGCCGTTGGTGGAGATTGTGACTCACGATAAGGCCGATCCATCCACTATCGAAGCTTTGTATAACTGGGTTATAAAAGTGAAGAAGACGCCCGTCATTGTAAAAGATGGCCCGGGTTTTCTCGTCAATCGAATCCTCATGCCCTACTTAAACGAGGCCGGCTTTCTTTTGGAAGAAGGCGTGAGCATAAAAGACCTGGATGATGCCTGCCTGAACTTCGGCATGCCCATGGGCCCCTGCCGCCTTTTGGATGAGATCGGGATTGATGTGGCGGTGAAAGTTGCAAAGATCATGCATCATGAGCTGGGCGAGCGTGCCAAGTCGAGTACCTCAAGCCAGCAGCTGGTGGACAATAAATTTTTTGGCAAAAAGAGCAAGAAGGGTTTTTATCTGTATGATGAAAACGAAAAGGAAATCGGCCTTAATGAGGCGGTGGTGAATGCCCTTCCAAAATCCAAAAAAATGGACGAGATTGATATCCAGATGCGGGTCTTTCTGCCCATGTTAAATGAGGCGGCTTATATTCTCTCGGAAGGTCTGGTGTTGCGTCCTTCCGATGTGGACCTGGCCTTAATTTTTGGCATTGGCTTTCCGCCATTTAGGGGAGGACTCCTTCGGTATGCCGATAGTGAAGGGGTCGATCGTATTTATCGCGCCATCGAAAATTTCAGCAAGTCGGTCGATGCCGATCGATATTGCCCTTCACCTTTTTTGAAAAAAATGGTGGATGATAAAAAGAAATTTTATGATCTGTAAAAAATCTGCCGGCCCATGCAGACTGTAATGTTACCCAAGCAGCTCTTTCGACATTTTTTGAGTTCGATTTTTCAGGCAAGATCAAGGCAGAAGCTACTGGTGCTGGCGGCCTTCGGTCTTGCCATCTCCTCCTTTTCACTGATCACCTTACAGGGAGTCATGGGGGGGCTTCAGCGCAATTTAATTTTGCGTTCCAAGGCCGTCCTGGGGCATGGTCATTTCATCGTCGATCATCTGTCTCTCGATCAGGCGGTGCAGTTACAGGATTATTTTAACGCTCAGAATGTGCCCGCCCGTTTGGAATACGAGATCGAGCTTTTGGCACGATCCGGGGCCGCGCTGGTGCCGGTTGTGGCCCATGGGATTGGCTGGAAAGAGAGCATGCAACCCCAGATTTTAAACGGCCATCGGCGCGGCCTGGTCATCCCTTATGATTTGGCCATGAAGCTCAAGGTCGGTGAGGGAGAGCAGATTAATCTGATTGCGCCGGGGGTGGTGGATTCACTTTTAGGTGATACCTTGCGGATGATCAGCCTTTCTGTTTCCGGCCTGGTTGCCAGCGATGTGCCCGAGGTGGACGCGCTTCATGTTTGGCCCCCCATTGAGTCTATCTGGAATTTGATCAAGCTCAAGAAGTACAATCGCCTTGGCCTGTTTGATCTGAGCGCAAATTTTAATCTTGAAAAATTCCAGCATACCGGGCCCGAATTTGCCCGTGGCCTGCGTTACATTTCCTGGGAGGAGCAAAACAGTGCCTTGATGTATGCCCTGCGGCTGGAGACGACCGTGATGGCCTTTTTATTCGCCTCCATGACCATTCTAATCTCCCTTTGCATTGTGGCGGGAGTCCACATTTATCTTGATAAGATCAAGGTCGATTTGACCGCCTTGTGGATCTTAGGCGCAAGCGAACGGACTATTCAAAAATTGTATCGAAATTTTTTTGGCGTCTTCGGTCCCATCTTTATTGTGCTGGGAATGGTGTTGGGCCTGCTGTTTTTAAAGATTCTCGATTCTTCCTCACTGGAGATTATGCCTGCCGTCTTTGTGGAAAGAAAAATTCCGATTCATTATGGCCCATGGGCCGTGATCATCGGTTTGACCTTGCCATGTCTGATCTATCTCCTGCTCGTGAGCTGGTCTCTCCTGCAGTTTAAAAAGTTAAATTTCCTTGAGTATCTGCGCTCGGTCGGTCGCTAAATCTTTTTACAGGAAAGCAAATTAAAGGTGAAGGCGATGCTGCTAATGTCAGTGTCGGAGAGTAGGGCGGAGGGCGTACTGGAGAGCATTTTGATCCCTTCGACCTCGGAGCTGACCGGATTGCGCAGTGATAACTTTAAAGAGCTGGCGATAATTGTGATGGACTCATCTAAAACGGTCACATCAAAATTTTTCGCAGGGGCACTGGGATCATTATTGGTGAAATGGATGGTCTTTCCGGTTTCCACTTCTTTTTGAGCGTAGAGATTGACCGTGGCAAAAAGAATCGTATGGACGACGGCGTTGAGTTTGCCGGTAATTCTGACCTTCTCGGTTTCAAAACGGCCGGTAAAATAGGCCATATTTTTTTCGCCCAGGCCGGCCTTCTGTTCGTCGCTAAAGGAAAAAGAGATATTATTTTCAACTCCCACACTTTGAAGATTAACCGTCCCGTCAGGGGTGCCCTTGAGACGAAAAGACATGGGGGAGGAGGTAGGGAAAATGGTTTTGGCCGGGGGGAGGTCGGGGAGATAGGCGCGAAAGATCTGTTCCGGTAAATTGCTCTCCAGTTGGCAGGAGTAAATTTCGTCAAGCTCCACTAAGGCCTTGGGGCCTGTGGCCACTGTACTCAGCGAACGAAGGTGGAGATCGGTCATAAATTGATCTTTGGGGGCCATATTTTCCCGCGAGATATTCTTGTGCGCACCTTCAAGGGCGGTCCAATCCGAGGGGATGACGAGATTGAAGGAGAAGTATTTCACACTTCCATTTCTGCGTGGATGCCCCCAGGTATATTTGAGCTGCACCTCTTCCTTGCCTTCGCGCTTGCCCTCGCGCAAGGCACCTTGTATCTCATACTCGATGGCGAGGTTATAGGTTTTGTTGGGGGTGATCGGGAGCTCTATCGTTAAGACATTTTGAAGGGAGTAAGTGTAATAGATGGCAGGGGCGATTGCGGTGGTGCTGGTTTTCTCTTTGGCCGATGGGGCCGGAGGGAGCGGTGGGATGGGCAGGGTCTGATTTTTGATCATATCAATCAGCTCAATTTTTTTCAGGACAATGCTTTGCTTGTCGGTGGCGAAAAAGGGTAAGACGATGCTTTGATCCCCTTCTTCGAAGATAAGATCATGCTTTTCCTTCACCGCCACCTTTTTATCCGCAAAAACCTCCACGCTGACGTCCATATTTTTCCAGACGACGGCCAAGGCCGGAGGGGCATAGAACTGCAAGAAAAATGTGATCAGGGTGATGATATTTTTCAATGGCTCACCTCAACTTAAAGTTTTTCAAGGCAGAAAAGGCGTTATTTTTTGGAGCTGTTTCATTCTTAGGCGGCGGCGTGTATTTGCCACTTCCGGGAGGAGGAGCATTTTGATATTCCGGTTTTGGAGAGTCTACCTTCCGGGTGAGGGAAATGCGTTTGCGCTCAAAATCAATGGCCAAAACTTTTACCTTAACTTCCTCGCCCACCTTGAGCTCATCCATGGGATTGGTGACAAATTTATCGGCAATCTGTGAAACATGCAGGAGTCCTGATTCTTTGACCCCAATATCGACGAAGGCCCCGAATTGAGTGATGTTGTTGACGATGCCGGGATACCATTCGCCGATTTTTAAATCTTCGATGCGGCTGGCATCTTTTCGAAACTCGGTGGATTTAAAGGTTGATCTGGGGTCCTGGACCGGTGCCTGAATTGATTTTACGATATCGAGGTGGGTGAAGTCTCCCAGCTTCGCTCGAATCCTGGTGTCAGCGGCAAATTGTGAAATGAGCTTGGGGTCGCCCGCTAAAGTCTTGATGGTAATGTCTTTCTCCTTGGCCCATTCTTCCAGCACCGGATAAGTTTCCGGGTGAATAAAGGTTGAGTCCAAAGGATTTTTGCCATTGTAGATTCGCAAAAAACCGGCGGCCTGCTGAAAAATCTTCTGGGTAAAACGCCCGATTTTCAGCAGCTCTTGCCTTTCCTTAAAAGCGCCTTTTTCCTCTCGATACTTGACGATGCTCTTTGCCATCCCCGGACCGATGCCGGAAATAAAACTTAAAAGGGGCGCTGAAGCCGTGTTGAGGTCCACGCCCACGAAGTTAACACAACTCTCGACCACGTTTTGCAGCGACTTTTTTAACTTAACCTGATTGACATCGTGCTGATACTGGCCCACGCCGATTGACTTGGGATCGATCTTGACCAGTTCGGCCAAGGGATCTTGAAAGCGGCGGGCGATGGAGATGGCACCGCGGACCGTGGCATCCTTATCCGGAAATTCCTCCCGCGCAATTTCAGAGGCGGAGTAGACGCTGGCGCCGGCCTCATTGACTAAGGTGGCATGGACGGTGCCGGCCTTTACCGAGGGAATGCTTTCTTCGATAAACTGTAAGGTCTCACGGCCATGGGTTCCGTTGCCGATGGCAATGTGGTGAATCTGAAACTTTTCGCATAAGGCATCAATGATTTTGGCGGACTCATCCGGATTGCGATCGGGGTAGAGCACATAATCAAAGAGAAATTTTCCGGTAAGGTCCACCACGGCGATCTTGCAGCCGGTGCGAATCCCCGGATCGACCCCCATGACGGTCTTGGGCCCAAGATAAGGTTGGAGCAGAAGATTTTTTAAATTTTTACCGAAGATCTCAATGGCAAATTCATCCGCCACTTTTTTCAACTCCGTTTTGACCTCTAAATCAAGGGACGGATCGATATAGAGAGTGAAGGCCTTCTCAATGATGGCATCGAGGATGGGGCGGACGGTGCTGTGGCAGGTTTTCGAAATAAAAAACTGGCCTAAAACCGCACAGGCCTTTTCTTTGGGAAAGGTGGCCTGGGCCGAAAGCACATTGACCGACATCCCGCGACGAATGGCCATGAAACGATGGGCATTCTTTTCCAGCTTAAGCTCGCTGATCTTTTGGGAAAATTCAAAGTAGTCTTTGTACTTCTGGCAATCTTCCACCTTGTCCGCATCTTTGCGCTTATGGGTCACGAAAAGGGCCTCACTCCAAAAGTGCCCGCGCAGCTTTTCTTTGGCCTCAGCATGATGGGCGATCTTCTCAATCAAGATGGCGCGCGCCCCTTCCAGGGCCTCCTCGGGGGTGGTGACTTTATGTTCTGGCTTAAGAAACTTGGTGGCCTCCTCCTGGATCTTGCTCCAGGGCAGGGTCGCCGCCAGAATCAGCTCGGCGAGAGGGGCCAGACCGGCCTCGACCGCCGCCTGGCCTTTGGTTTTTTTCTTTGATTTATAAGGCGCGTAGAGATCCTCCAGCTCCTGGATAGTTTTGGCCGCTTTGATATTTTTTTCCAACTCGGGCGTCAGCAGCTCCATCTTTTTAATCGTGTCTAAAATATACTCGCGCCGTTTGGTTGTTTCCTGGAACACCTCATAGCTGTCCAGGATTTTGGCAATGACAACTTCGTCGAGATTTCCCGTCACCTCTTTTCGATAGCGGGTAATGAAGGGGATGGTGCATTCCTCAACCAAGGCCAACTTGAGAACGCTCGTGACTTGAGCGGCTGAAACGGCGGTTTCAGAGGCAATAGAACGCAATGCCTCAGAAGATAATTCCATGAGTTTTTCCCTGTCAAAGGTGTGAGGACTATTGTCCGTGAAAATCGTTAAATGGCAAGAGGCCCAGGAAATCCCGGGCCTCTTGGTGAACTATTCTCTTTTGAAGTTTCTTTTGACGCTTCTGTGCTTTCGCCTATCTGGAGGGGAAAGGTCTGTAGAGATTGGCCTGCTCGGCCGCCTTTTTATGTGGCTTACTGATGTTTTTCAATTGAGCTTTCACAATTTTCTCTGCCTTATCCAGCAAACCATCGAAGGATTTTTCATAGGCCTTGCGCATCTTTCGAATGGCCTTGGCAAAACCATATTCGCCATCGAGGGCCTCTTGGCTGGCATTTTGAACCGCGTAGGCGGCGAGGGCAATACCCAGTTTCTCGCTTTGGGGTACGGCATCAAGCTTGGCCTTCATCTTATTGACGAAGAGATTTGGATCTTCTTTTACCCGTTTCAGGTAATTTTTGTCGCGCAGTTTGAAGAACAGAAAGTGGCGTGCTCCAAGGCTGCGATCATAAACATCCGCCAAAGTTTCTGCCTCTTCCAGGTTGCGCAGACCGGCAACTTTTAGCAGCATCTTGGTATCACTATTGGCACTGAAATAACCGTCAGCGGTGACTCGCCCTGCGATCTCGCTCAGCAATTCATCGTTGGTCAGCTTCAGCACTCTTTCAATTTTCGCAACGGTGCCAAGATTCTGACTGTCAACTTCGATCAGAGATGTGGTGACACTGAGATCGCTAACCACTTCCGGTGAGGTCGAAACGATTTGAACAACCTGACCATCGAGATCAAACGGAATCTTGGTGGCATGGGCGAGATGTTCCAGACGACCTTGGGCCTCATCGAGGGCACCACGGTTAGCTTCATTGGCAACAAAGGCCAGGAGAAGATTTTTGGTATTCAGGGCCTTATCCAAAAGGGGAACAAGGGAGTTTGCGCGATCATTGATCACGTAGACTGTTTTCCCGGCCAGCTGGCGCTCCAGAATATTTTGATGGAAGGCGCCTCCGGCAAGATCCAGAATGGAAATCTGATCGGCCCCACCTAAATCACCGGCAATATCTTTAAAGAATTCGCGAGAGAAACGGCCGGTTGAATTTAGCACCACCACCGGGCGTCCTGCGCGTTCAACATAAGGCGCTTTTACATAGTCGCGAGCGGCATTGCTGATACTTCCCAGCAGCACGCCGTTTTTGTAAAGAGAAAGACTGAAATCCAACTCCTGGAAGATCATCTCGGGACGATTGATCATGACCTCTGCCGAGTTGAGTGTCGCCTGAGCGGCAAGCGTATCAAGGTTGGCATAAGTTTGAGTAAAGATTGTGCGTCCTGCTGATGAGTCAAGATTGAGCGTGATCGGGCCTGAAATAGTGCGTGAAGAGATGTTCTGTAGCTGGGCCACGACCTGAGAAGGATGATTGAGGATCAAAGGGTTTGAAAGGCTCAGCCCTGTGACCTGGACAGGGAGCTGTGCGGTTACCTGAGCGGTCATCTGGGCCTTCAAAATGTTCTGGGCAGCCGATTCAAAGTGACGGCCTTGGACCTGAGCTTCGGCGCTCGTTAAGTCCATCTTAAGGCCTGTGACGATATTGTAGCTGCGGCCGAGACGGGCATTCGAATCGAGCACTGATTTACCGGCACCTAGAACGGTCACGGTAGAGCGAGCGGGAAGCTCATCGAGAGCAAACTTTTCTCCCGCGGCGTTGGTTAAGGTAATGCCTTTGGCGGCGACATCAGAGTAGTTGGTGATCGTCACGTTATGGGCAATTGATTCTCCCGGCATATAAACGTTATCGTTAATCCCCACGAGCTCATTGCCGATGTCAGTGATGGTTGCAGATTGAAATTTAACCACCGCAAAGCGCTGATAGATTTCAGTGACTTCCTGCAAGCGGCGCTGACGTGCCTTTTCCGTTTCTGCCGCAATGTTTTGGTTGAAAGTTTCACGAGCGGCCGTCTCAAGATTGGTGTTGCGAATTTGCAGGTAGCGTGCCTCGAAAGTCGCTGTCTCTTTGGCCTTGTAGGCATTTTTAAAGATCGAAGAATTGCGATCGGGGTGTGCCAGAGCGGTGGCACGGGCGGCCTCAAAAGTCTGACGATAGTAGATATCAAATTCACGCTGCCAGGCCTTGCGGAACTGCTCGTCCTTTCCTTGGCGGAAGGCCTCAGGATAGGCGCGGTTGACAGCGGCCTGGTAAGTTGCCTGATAAAAGCGATTATAGGATTCAGTGTAAATGGCTTCGATATTGGCGTAATAGATTTCTTCTGCGGCACGGTCATAACCGACAGAGTAGCCGGCGATATAGGCCAAGCGGATTATTCGCCGTGAGTGTCCGGACTCATCGTTGCGGTAGGTTCCCCGTGCTCCAGGGAAAGCAGGAAGAGTTAATTTATTGGCGAAGGTTCCGGCAAATCGGCCACGGATAACCTCGGCCTTGATCTGACGGTTTTCCATCTGCTGGATGGCCTCAGCTTCTCCGGCGCCACGTCCCAGACGTTCACCTTCCACGCGGGCCCGTTGCACACCTTCTTGCAAACCTAAACGGCGGCCAACCTGAGCGGCATCAGAGCTTTCAGCGCGCGCCAATCCAGCGGCCTCACCTTCTTTCGCTCCGGCCAACTGATAGCCTTCTTCATTTCCACGTTGAGTTCCTTGGGCCAGGCCATCTTCGCGACCTTTGATGGCGCCTTCTTTCTCACCCTGGTCACGGCCTCGGGCATACTCACGAGCGCGGCCGTCAGTTTGACCTCGGGCCTCGCCTTCTGCTTTACCATTTTGCTCACCAAGCTGATCGCCCGCCACGCGGGCAACTTCAATGCCGTCGCGCTGGCCATCGCTGCGGGATTTGGCATAACCCATGCGGTTGGCGGAGAGGACGTCTTCAATAAGCTGATCTTCAAGTTTTTTAAAGAGGTTCTGCTCGTTAGCATAGCCAACTTCTTGCTGGGTAATAATATTGGCAATGCGGGTAACATCTTGAGACAGGACGGTCACTTCGGCCGTCAGCTTATCCAGGTCATGGGTGAGCTCACCGACCTTGGTAATAAGCAGGGGAATCTCTTCCCGCAACTTTGTGTTGTCGGTTGTAAGAGTCTGAATGCGGGCCTGCTTCTGTTCCTTCTGGGTGCGTGAGGTGGCGATGGTCGATTGAGAGCTGGCAATCGAAGCTTGGGCATCGCGAACCAATTGGTCATAGTGGGCCACTTGCTCGCTTAAATACTGAAGGCGCTCTTTGGCACGATCCAGGTAATGTTTGGCGACGATAACAGAGGCCTCATCACTACAGGCGGTGTTTCCGGTTTGCTGACAGGCCGCGATTGCAGCATCATAGGCGGCCTGTTTTTCATTTTTAGCGGTGGTGGCCTCGGCAAACTGATCTTTGAGAGGATTGAGCGTGTTATTAAGGGTAATGAGCTCGTTTTCCTTGACTCGAATATTGGATGTTCCGGCGGCAATGGCATTATCGTAAGATGTCACCAGCGCGGTGGCGGTTTGAATTTCCGCAATATTCTTATCTAAGGTATCATTTTTTTGCTCAAGAGATTTTCTGGTTTGATCCAGCTCGGTGACCTTCTGGGCCTTGGCCTTATTTTTTTGCTCCAAGGATTGGGTCTTGCTCTGATACAAGGCCTTGGTGGTGTTGAGTTCGGTGAGGAGTCCACCTAAAATATTTTGCTTTTCAGCATAGACGGGGTCATCTACTAAACGAAAGGTGATGGGTCCGTAAAACTCTTTGGCCCATGGTGGTCGAGGCGCATCCGCGAAGACCGGCCCACTCGCCAACGACATGAGGATGGTGGCACT
The DNA here is from genome assembly GCA_001769855.1 of Bdellovibrionales bacterium GWA2_49_15. Lineage (GTDB taxonomy): Bacteria > Bdellovibrionota > Bacteriovoracia > Bacteriovoracales > Bacteriovoracaceae > GWA2-49-15. Next base: position 70,089 of record MEPP01000027.1, read on the forward strand.
TAAGAGTGATCCCAATAATTTTCTACCCAACAGATTCCGCTTCAGTGATGCCATAGGAGAACTCCTTAACGTTCAAAAGAGGTTTGGGCCTAATCCTATGGCCAAATATCATTCCTGCGATTCTGGGGGCAAATGTGCAGGCCCCATGCCAGAACCCTGTCCGGCGGTCATTGTAATGATTTTTAATATGATTACTTTAGAAAAGTGATGGCCTTGTAAATTTTTCCGGCTTTTGCCAGCGGGGATTTTATTGACTGCTCACGGCCGCTCTCCTCGAGACAGCGCAGGAGTGAGGCCTTATCCCAGTTTCGACATTGGGAAAGTATGTAGGCCGCGGTACGCGCCACGGCGTAGCTTGACCCTGTGGGATAAACAGACGCTTCAGGGGCCTTCACCACGAAGTCGAGGCCATTTTGTTCAAATACACCAGTGTCGAGTTGGCCCTGGACCGCCCCTTTTTGTCCCTTGGTTTGGTAGGGGATATAGCTGGCAAGCAGGATTTTACGGACGCTCTTGGAGGCCTGAGGCCATAAAAAGTTGGGATTTTGGATGGTTTCATCTTTTGCACCGGCGGCCAGAAGAAAAACACCCTGAAAATTTTTCACACCTTGTTCGAGCAAGGAATGATCCGGACCGTAAAAGGCGGAGGCCATGATTATGACGTCGGGTGGGGCCTTCATCAACTTCCCCAGCATGTCTTCCCAATCCTTAAAGGTATAAGTCCCCTCGTCATTAAAGATCTTATAAGGATGAATTTCCATCACCAGGTCTATCGGATATCGTTTGGCCAACTCCTGGGTGAAAATTTTAAGTACGTGGTGTCCGTGGGCCCATCGCTCTTTGGGGACATTTTTATGAGTACATAAGGGGCCTTGGGCGGTGGTGGGAGCGAGGATTATTTTGGCCTTAAGGGGGCCGGGAATACTAATATTGGCCGGGCAAAATTCTGTATCTATAATGGCGATGCGACGAGTGGCAGCTGATGTTGCTAACGTCGGTGAGCATAAAAAAAGAACGAGCAATGAAAATGGGGTTAGAACACGCATACAAATATGATCCAGTCGTTGTGACCTTTACTAACGCTAACATCTTTTGCAGAATAAGAGGATAAATACAATCATTCTGGGTGGAAATAATGCAATCAAAAAGTCGCGGGTTTTCTTTAGTGGAAGTGATCATTGCCATGGGCATAATGGGTGGAATGGGTTTGATCATGATGAAAGGCTCAGAGATGATGAATACCCAGTCGGCCTTGATGGATGCCAAGCTGGCCGAGCAAGATTTAATGCAGCAGATTAGGATGGTGGTCTTGAACAAATCGGGCTGTGGAAATACGGTGGGAGATCATTGTTCTAATCGTACATATTTAGATCAGGTGAGCTGTGTCGGTGCCGGACAGACGTGGACAAACGGTTTAAATCTCACGGTGGCCGCGGCAACAGCATTGCCGACGATTTATGATCATAGGGGGCGGGCCTTATTTACGGCACCCCAGGATTTTGGAGGCGAATTAAGAATAAATAGTTTTGAACTTATCAATCATTCCGTTGCCGAGGGAGGCGTGCCCGCGGCCGGAGGCGAAGGGCTCGTTGATATCCAGGTAAGTTTGACCTACTCCAAAAAAGTTCTGAATAATAAAACGGTAGCAAAAAGAGTCGCGATTAAAGTCGATGCTCCGGCGGCCTTGCCGAGTGCCATTGGATCATGTGAGACGACCGTTGCTATCCCGGATAATGGGATCAGCCCAACCTGTGTATGGGAAAATGAAACACTTCTGAACGCCAGTTGGGGCATTCGAAAATGCTCTGGGCGAAAGCGTGTGCTGACCGGCGGATGCGCGTGCGCGAGCACAAACTGTTCTGGTGGCAATGCCCGCGTTTACCAGTCTGCTCCTCTTTCATTTGAACCCGCGAATGATGCCATTCTTAATTGTGCAAATATGGCCGGGTGTAATACCGCCAATCGAATAGTTTGCTCAGGGACTAATTGCAATGCCTGGGATTGTCGGTTCAATGATCCCATGGGTGAGCTGTATATCAGCGTCTTATGTTGCGATCCGGCCATCCCATAGGGATTAATTCTTGAAAGAAGCAACCACGATCATCTGAGTGCAAGCATTGCCGGTGGATTTGGTCATTAAAAAATCTAAAAAATAATAGATCGGCATCAGCACTTTCCACTGGGGCAAAAAGCGCAGTCCCATATTGCCGGAGATAAACGGGCCAATGGATAAGTGAATTTTGACATCCCTAAATCCCGCCCTGGCCAACACTTCTTCCATCTCTGTGGGGGTATATAAAAACAGATGGCCATCGCTGTCGGGTTTAAATTGATTGGCCTCAAGGAGCGAAAAATCCTTAATCTGACTATGGGTAGGAAGGCGTGAACGAAAGTAGGAGCCGTTGGGGGTGGTGATGAGAATTCGACCTTCGGGATTGAGAAAACTTTTTATCTTTTCAATAAATTGATCGCAATGGGCAATATGCTCGATAATTTCGCAGGCCATGATCAGATCAAATTTTCCTAATTGGGCAGGGGAAAGATCCAAAATATTCCCTTGAACAAATTGAAGCTTGTCGCCGTCTTTGTAGTTGTGATGTTCCTGCCCCAACGGCAGCAGATCGTTGGTGACGATCTCATTGTCCGACTCAAGCAGGCAGGCGGCATTGAAGCCGCTCCCGGAGGCAATTTCCAGAATTCTCTTGGCCTTAAAGGCCTGAGCGATTTGTAAGGTTTTTAAAAAGCGCGCCCGGGCCTTGGCACCATAAGAGGGAGGATAGGCACTTTTAAAATGCCAGGGATTGGCCTTGAAGGCCTCATCCACCTGAAGTGATCGGCCAAGGTAAGAGTATCCCTCTTGGCAGATCTTTTTAAAGCAAGAGTAAAAGTCGGTGATTTGCATTAATTCATACGCTTTTTTTTCTAAGGTGCGCTAATATTATAAGCATCAATTGAAGAGGATGGCCAAATGGAAAAACTCAGCGAAAGTAAATTGCATATGTGGCGCGCCTGTATGACCGTCTTTCATCTCGATGGCAAAATCTCTGCGATGGAGAAACAGTGGGCAGAGGACAAAATTAACTCCCTGCCTATTTCCAACGAGGAAAAAGATATTCTCCGCAATGATTTTAAGACCCCCTCCTCCCTGAAGACCCTCATTCCCAAGATTACCCACCCTCCGGACAAGGCCTTTTTACTCCATATGATAAACGTCCTGGGCCATCTTGATGGAGAGTTCCACGAAAGTGAAAGACAGGTATTTCTGACCTTGCAAAAAGAGATCATGGGCGGTCTCAAGATGTCGAACATTGAAGATGAAGTGAAAAAGATGGAAGAAGAGTCTTATGCCATCAACAACAAGGCCTCACTGCTCGAGCACGTCTTTAAGAAGGCGCGGCACGGTTTCTGATTATTTCATGAGCCCCGCATCCACGATAAACGCGGCACCCCAGCTAAATGGGTTTTCTGAACGATAAAAAGCTTTTTTGAAGGGAAGTGAGGTGGCAGGAGTGTAAATCTCCTGCACGGCCAAATCTCGCATTAAGATGGTATTTAATCTTGCCTCAAGCTGACGTACTTCTGCGGTGTCATGGAAAAGCTTGGCGACTTTCAAGCAAAGGCCCTGGAGCCAGGACCAGAGCATCTGATCGTGATAGTGGACCAGGCCCACCATCTTGGTGGTCCAACTTTTTTGGCCCGGCGGATAATTGGGCACTGTCGCCAGGCCGAAATTTTTCCACAGAGGGGACCGTTTTAAACGCTGGTAAAAGTGCGCCCGTTCTTCTGTGGTTCTCCAGAAATCAGCTCGAAGTAAGGCAAAGAGATTTCCATCGAGGGAAAGCTGTTCCTGTTTGGGAAGACTTCTGAATAATCCCGCTCTTTGAAGATAGAAAGTTTTCCACAGCAGGGCCTTGAGCGAGTCCAGCTCCTGCTGTGAGAGCTCAAAGTTAAACTGTCTCTTGAGTTCAAGCGACGTTTCCCAAAAGAGAAAATTGGTGAGAAAGGTTGCCGTATTTCTCGCGACGCTGTCTTGCCAGTCGGAAAATTTGGGCTGAACAATCAGACCGTTTTTTATAAATGGCCGGTAAAAATCCAACAACCCTCTGAGCTCAGGCCCGTAGACATCTTGAAAGAAACGGTCGCCCGTGGCCTTAAAGTAGAGTAGGACTCCGCGCAGTACCAGGAGGTTGGAGTCAATGGCCAAGGTGCCGTGCTCTCCTTTAAATTCCGGTTTTAACGGGTCATGGAGTTTAGGTGAAGTCCTGAGGATATTTTCCAGCAATACTCTGGTGACGGTAGGAATGCTGTCCAGTGATCGCGGGACGAGATTGTCAGAGCGACGTCGGGCGAGAATCAGCTTTTCCAGATGATTTTTAACCAACGGGGCATGTCCCAGTTTAAGCAGGCCTTCAATCGAGAAGCAAAAGTCCCGCGTCCAGAGGCCACCGAAATGATGGGCCCCGGCCCGCAGATAGGGTCCGGAGGAAAGGGTCACAATATTGTCTTCCAAGGATTTCTTGGCGATAAAAGAGTAGGGCGAAAGCTCAGAGGCGTGGAGGTTCAAGGAAAAGAACGAAAGAACCGTCAACAACCAGGGAAAAATGTGATAAGTATACGAATAATGAGGAGAACAATGGTGGCCTGAGGCAGAATCGAACTGCCGACCTAGAGGATATGAATCTCTCGCTCTAACCAACTGAGCTATCAGGCCATTTTGGGGTAAGATCATAAAAAGAAACTGCCGCGATACTAGATCAAGGAAATTATGTTCGTCAAGCAAACCAACAACTTAGAGGCCTTAGCAGAATGGCCTTTTTCTTATCAAAAGAATGGGCCTTTTTTCCTTATGAAAATGGCAACCTACCTTTTGCAATTTATGCAAAAGCATCAGCTTTTAGGACCGGCGCAGGCGGTAAATTATTTTATTGGTGTCTCGGGTGGGGCCGATTCCATGGCCCTTCTCAGTCTTCTGTGGGCCATTCGCAGACTTAACCCTGAAATTTTTCAGTCCTTAACTGTGATTCATATCAATCATGGAACCCGAAAGGCCTGTGGGGAAGAACAGGATTTCGTGGAGCAGGTGGCGCGGCAGTTGGGGGTAGGATTTAAGGCCCATCAGTTATCTTTGGATTTAAAAGAAGGGAATTTTGAAATGCGGGCGCGCCATGAGCGCTATCGGATTTTTAGAAGTTATGTTAACGACAGCGGTAACAATCATTGGTTTTATCTGGCCCACCAGCTGGACGATTCCTTTGAGTGGTCGCTTCTCCAGAGTTTGAAAAGCTCAAATCCCGCATCAACTCTGGGAATTCCGCTGGTCAATGGGGCCTTTGCCCGTCCTCTTTTGTGTCTGTCACGACAGCAGTTATTGAAGCTGATCCGTGCCATCGGCCTTCCCTATAAGCATGATGTGAGCAATCTTGATCCGAAATTTGAACGGGGATATCTGCGCCAAAGGATTATTCCGTCAATTCAAGCGCGTTATCCCCAGTATCTTGCCAACTACGTCTCCCGCGCCAATCAGTGGGCGCATTATTTTAAGCTTCACCGTTTGGAGCATCCTCGCCATGATTTTCAGCTGATCGACGATGGATTGGGCGGGAAGCTGCTTTTGCTTCATGGGGTCAATAAAAATATTGAAAGGATTGAGGAAGTTTTGCGGCGAGAAATTGAACAGCTCTCAACTCAAGGTCGAGGACGCCTGCGAAATCAGCTGGCCCGACTCTTCCAGGCCTACGGCAATCAGAAAATCGGCCCCCTGCATTTTTCAGGAGGAGTTTTGGCCTATCTCTTACCCGGCATGATTCATCTCGTAAGCAAACAAAAATTGCCGGCCTATCAGGCCATGGACCGAAGCCTGGCCCCGCTCCTTTCCAAGGGGGCATTGTTCATGACAGCACGGCCGTCTCATTTACCTGAGACCTCTGTCTATATATTGCCCATCCCCATCCGGGTAAAATTGGGTAAGAATGGTCCTAGGGGCCATTTTGGTGTTCACCCTTTATTAGAGCAAAGTTGTTCTGTCCTGCGTGAAAAGATATGGAAGATGAGAAAGGCCAATAAAAATGATCAAGAACTTGCTCCAGGTTTGAGCACTTTGAGCTTTCTCCTCACCGAGGGGGCACAAGATGTCTTGCATTCTCAGTTGCCGACATTGTCGACAATGACTATCCTTGAATTATCCCCTGTCGAGTTTTAAAATTAAACAATCCGCCATGTCGGATAAGAAACTATTTTGAAAGGAAATTATGAGGCCTCAACAACGTACAATGATTCTTTGGATCGTCATCATACTCATGCTGGCCGTGGTGGCCCGTGTAGTGAACAAGGGAAAAACCCAAAGTCGCACGCTCACCTATAGCAACTTCGTGCGCCATGTAGAGGCCGACCGGGTGGCCGAGATTACCTTCAAAGGTAAAAATCAAATGGCCGGACGTTTTAAGGATACCTACGATAACGGGCGATCCTTTCAGCTGACCGGCAATACCGGTGATTCAACCATTAAATTATTGCGCGACCACGGCATTATTGAGAATTACGAGGAAGAGGAAAAGGCCGATTTACTCACCACCATTTTAGTAAACTGGGGGCCGTTTCTCCTCTTGCTGGTCATTTTTTATTTCTTTCTGCGACAGCTTCAGGTGGGAGGAGGTAAGGCCATGAGCTTTGGGAAAAGCAAGGCCCGGATGCTCAATCCCAGCGATAAGAAAATTGTCTTTGCCGATGTGGCCGGAGTGGAGGAGGCCAAAGAGGAACTGCGCGAGGTGGTGGATTTCCTAAAGGATCCTAAAAAATATACCGCTCTCGGTGGCAAGATTCCCAAGGGAGTGATCCTGGTGGGACCACCCGGAACCGGCAAAACCCTGTTGGCGCGAGCTGTGGCGGGGGAAGCCGATGTTCCTTTCTTTTCAATCTCCGGTTCTGATTTTGTGGAAATGTTTGTCGGTGTGGGTGCCTCAAGAGTGCGCGATCTCTTTGAACAGGGCAAGAAACATGCACCCTGCATTGTCTTCATTGACGAAATTGATGCCGTCGGACGCCATCGCGGTGCCGGTCTGGGCGGTGGACACGATGAGCGCGAACAAACCTTGAACCAACTGCTGGTTGAGATGGATGGCTTTGAATCCAATGAAGGCGTCATTCTGATCGCCGCCACCAATAGGATCGACGTTCTCGATCCGGCGCTCTTACGACCAGGACGCTTTGATCGTCGCGTGACGGTGAGCCGTCCCGATGTTCGCGGGCGTCTGGAAATTCTCAAAGTGCATACCCGTAAAACCCCCATGGGAGTGGCGGTCGATCTGGAGGTCATTGCCAAAGGGACGCCGGGCTTTACCGGTGCCGATCTGGCCAATTTGGTCAATGAGGCGGCGCTTGGGGCCGCTCGACATAATAAAAAGAAACTGGAGCTGGAAGACTTTGAGATGGCGAAAGATAAAGTGCTCATGGGGCCGGAGCGCAAATCCATGGTGATCAGCGATCGTGAAAAGCGGGTCACCGCCTATCATGAGGCCGGTCATACCTTGGTGGGAATCAATCTTCCCCATACTGACCCGATCCATAAGGTGAGTATCATTCCGCGAGGGCATGCTTTGGGTGTTACCCAAACCCTTCCCACAGAGGAGATGCTCAACTTAACCCGCGACAAGGCCCATAACTACCTGGCCTTTTTGATGGGAGGTCGCTGTGCCGAGGAGCTGGTTTTTCACGAGATGACCAACGGAGCTTCCAATGATATTGAGCGCGCCACCGGCCTTGCCACGGCCATGGTCTGTCAATGGGGCATGAGTGATAAGTTGGGGCCGATCAACTTTAAAAAGTCTGGCATCACACCCTTTGGCTACAATGAAAGTGCCACCGATTATTCCGAGCGGACGGCCGTTTTGATTGATGAGGAAGTCTCGCGGCTGGTGCGTGAAAATCATGATCAGGCCATGAGGATTTTACAGGATAAACGCGAGATCCTGGATCGCGTGGCGAATGCCTTGATCTTGTGGGAGACGTTGGACCTGGAGCAAGTCAAAAATCTTATCAGTGGAAAAGATATTGGTGTTCCGATCAAAGCCGAACCGATTCCACCGACTGACGGCGGTAAAGCGCCTGAAGGCACCGCCACTCCTGCGGTCGCCGGACCGGGAAATGTCGGGCCTAAGACTCCGGTGATGGCCTAGGCGCTGTGAGTGCTCAGGCGCTCATTATTCTCAATCTCTCTGACGAATCTTTTTCCGATGGCGGCGAGCTGTCGTCGGGAAGTCTTTTTGTCCGGAGGTTACAAGCTTTAAAAAAGCTCGGTCACTCTTCTTTCGATGTGGGTGCCCAAAGTACCGCTCCTAAACGGACGCGACTCATTGATGGGGACGAGGAATGTCGACGTTTTCTCACCATTTTTGAGGAGGCCTTGCACCTTGATAAAGATTTATGGTCGGGCATTCGTTTTTTGAGTCTCGATACCTTTCGACCAGCGACGTTCGTGAAGATATTTCAATGGCTGCGGGCCAAGGGTTACCACGGCGCTCTTGCTTTTAACGATGTAAGCGGATGTTATCGGGAAGGCATTGTGGAAACGGTCAAGCTTTTGAGCGCGCCATTTTTCTATGTCCTCTGCCATAATCGGGTGCCCTCCCGCGAGGAAACGCCTTTGCATATGAATTATCTCAGGGGCGGTCGGCCGGGAGATATTCTCGCTGAGGTTCAAAATTACTTTACCGAGGGGGCGAAGTTTTTGGAAGACTCTATCCCTCGGGCCCAGCTCATCTTTGATCCCTGCCTGGGCTTTGCCAAAAGCTACGAGGAGAATTGGCAGCTCATGCAGAATGTGGCGCATTTGCAGTGCCCATCTGCGCTTCTGATCGGCATTTCCCGCAAATCATTTTTACGCCAGAAGGTGCGCGAGATGATTCCGGGCCTTTCAGAGAGTGAGGCCATGAACTTATCAGAGTTCTATCACTATGAGTTTCTCAAGAGATGGCGGAGTGAACGGCAAGATAATTTGTGGTTGAGAGTTCATGATCCGCATCTTGCCCTCCTGGCCTTGGGGGAATCGCCTTGAAACGATCACTGGCCTTGTTTTTTGTCTGCATCGTGCTCTCACTTCTTGGCTCATACTATGCCGTGGTCAAGTCAGGTTTTAAATTGGCTGACTTGGAATTGTTAAAACAGATCGGCCCCCGCCATATTATGATGATCCTGATCTTTGGGGTAGGGATCTATGTCTCGGATTCTTTTCGTTACATGATTCTGGGGCATTTTTTAAATCAGAAGCTAAATTTTTTTAAGGCGTTGGAACTTTCCGCCGTGAATTTCTATTTTTCCTGGATCTCACCCTGGTCCTTTCTGGGGCCGGCAAGTGTCATGCTGATGCTCAAGAGGGAAGGGGTCCCGGTGGAAAATAGTGTTTTGATTTCTTTTGGAAAATCTATCGTGGGGGCCTTTCTGCTTTTTTCCACCAGCTTCCTCGTCCTGATTATCTTTCCCGGCAACTTATGGGGAAATCAGCTCGTCATGGCGCCTCTTCTCTCGGTCTTAGGCTTTTATGTGGTGTTTCTTTCCCTGGCCATCTCCTTGTCCTATTTCGAGGCGATCCATTTGAAGATGATAAGTTTGAAGATCAATCTGCCTCACGTTCCAAACTTCCTCAATAAAGTATTGACCCTCGTCCTGCAATCCTTGGGAAATACCGCCAAAAAAACTCGCTCCCTCTATCGCATCGGTATCCCAGGCCTGGTGACCTATCTGTTTTTTAACGCTCTTTATTTCTTAATTTTCGTGGGACTGCTGATCTACTTATTGAGTGACTTAGGAGGCGTGCCCGCAGTCAAATCATTTGCCTCCGCCCTGCTCCATACCACCTTGGCCTACATTTCTCCCTCGCCCAACGGTGCCGGAATTGCCGAGGCCCTCATTCATATTTTTTTTGGAGGACTTCTGCCTTTGAAGTCGGCCCTCGTTTGCGTGCTTCTCTATCGCGTTTCAACCTTCTACATGCAAATGTTGGTGGGGCTTTTTTATACTATTTTTGTGCTCAAAGATTACTTCACGAAGGATTAGGAAAAAAATGACCGCCCAGCTTCTTGGTAACAGGATAGGAAACGTAGGGCCCGCAGCAGCGGTTGCAGATCGGTAGAAGTTCCTTTTCAACTTTCTTCCGTAGCTGGGTTGAGGCGGCTCCGTAGTATAAATCGCGAAAATCATTCTCGAGCACATTGCCGGGTAAAATATCGGGGTGGCCGGGGCAGTAGAGGAGGTTTCCCAGCGAGTCAATGCGGGCCCAGTAGGAAGGCATGAGGCAGCCTTTGATGCCGAACGTTTCGTTATAGTTTTGATAATAGAGCAGAGCATCCGATTCTTTCAATCCCTTGGGAATCATATTGATGTAGGGGGGAAGGAGTCGAAAGGTATTAATTTTTTGGTACAGTTTTTTTATCACCGGGCCGATATTTTCAAACTTATTATCGGTCACCCAGCCGGTCCAGGCACCCGTCGGTTTGACCTTGAATTCCTTGATCAGAACCTGATCATACTCTTCGCCCTTGCCGGGGGATATGTACCAGCGAAAATTATAGTTGATGAGGAAGGCGCCCAATCTGCGTGCGATAACTTCCACATCATCCAGGGCCTGGGGGTTGTGCTCACATAGGCAATAGTTAATCATGATTTTTGGAAGGCCGGTGCCGGCCTTGGCGCAGGCCTGGCGTAAAAGGTCGACCTGCTCGATAATTTTTTTGGTGGCGCCTTGGCCGCGAATTTTATCGTTGGTATCCTCACCGCCGTCAACGGAAATGTAATAGGCAGCATGGCGATTGATTTTTGCCAAACGATCCACTGAATTTTTTAACAGTGTGCCGTTGGTGGTAAAAAGCACGTCAACTTTTGTTTCATCGATCCAATCGAGAAGGGTGGAGATGTGCTTGTAGGCAAAGGGTTCGCCACCGTGGACGCTTAAGGTGAAGTCGGGATTGAGGGTTTTAAAATGATTGAGAAATTGCACCAGCTTGGTTCCATCGAGATGGGAGGCCTCTTTTTTACCTGTTAAAAAATAGCCCTTTTCACCCCATTGATTGCACATGGGACAGCGCAAGTTACAGTGTTCAGTGGCGGTGAGCTGGACCACCGCGGGCAGAGGCGGTTTTTCCTGCCGGCCTGCCAAGTATTGTTTGTATTCTCCAACCCAACGCTTGGCGCGGGTGTTGACCCTGCTGTTGTAGCGGAAAAATTGCCATAAATAGCGAACACGATCAAATAAACGACGCATGATCAAGGCTTTAACGTATGTGGCCCAATTAGGCAGGCCGGTATGTAAAAATGTTTCTAGATAATGACCCGTTCCATGGACCTTAGACATTTGCCCAGAATTTTTGGGTCAAACATCTTGCCCTGGTCACTTTCCAGCACCCGAAAGGCCTTAATCTGGCGGCCTTTGATTTCCCCTTGCGAGGCCATCACAAGATTGTCGAAGACGTTGGCAATGGAAATAATTTTGGTCAGATCGTAAATTTTGCTGCCTTTGATCCCCTTAGGATAACCCGTTCCATCCTGGCGTTCATGATGTTCGCCCACAATTCGCAAAACCTCTTCAGAAAAACCGCTATCCAGCAGCAGTGAGGTTTTGCCTAACTCGGGATGCTTGCGAATGGCCGTCTGATATTTTTTGGAAGTTTGAGGTTCTTCTAAAACTTTCGGGTCAATTTTGGTTTTCCCGAAATCATGCAGGAGTCCGCCGAGATAGATGTTCTCCAAAATAAGCTGCTGGGAGTATCCGGTATTGAGCGCCAGAAAAACAGACAGGTTGGCAACGTTGGTTGAATGATCCGCCACATGCTGGGAGTAGCTTAAAAGTTTGGCGGTAAACTTATCGGCGTTGTGCTTCTCTTTGATGGTTTGAATAAAGTTGCGAGTTTTGGTCAGGACCTCTTTGACACTTTCCTCGGTCACTTCTTTCGAGACAAAACTTAAGTACTCGTCCCGCACCTCCAGATGCTGTTCGACTACCCCGACGTTCTCTTGACCGACTCCCGTAATGAGCTCTTCCTTCACCTGTCCGGAAAGCCGATCGGACCACGATTTATAGGCGGGAGCATCTTGCTTGGTCACGAAGACATATTGCACTTTTTGTAGCACGAAAAGCTCAAATTTCTGTTGAGAGATATTGTCGTCTTTTGTCTTATACTTAACAAAATGACCGTTGAGGAATAAGTACAAGTCCCCTGGTAGAGATTGTTCTGGAAAGACCTTTAAAATCGGATAGGAAACATACTCGAATTCATTTTTTTTGCCGGGACCTTTTTCCAAAATGATCTTCCCCTATAGTACTGCTGAGATTAATTTTATTATAAAGCAAAGAGTAATAATTTCAACCGCGTACTTAACGCATGGCCATTTAAAAACTCCCAAGGCATTCTATAGGGGATGATAAATTTAAAATCTTTTATCTTTGCCATCTTTTTGCTCTTTTCCACGCTGGCCCAGGCTGCGGGACTTGAAGCTATTTTAAACGGACCCGTGTCGGTGAAAATTTTGTCCGGTCTGATTCTTTTGTTTGTTGTCATCAGTTTTGTACTTATCAGGCGCCTGGCCTTTAAACCCAGTGATCTCTGGAAGTCCCGCAAGAAGCTGGACATCTATCAACACCATATTGAGCAGATCGATAGTGTACTGGCGCGCGCCTTGGAACTGGGAAAGATGAAAAAAAGCGGTGATGCTCATTGGATTGAGAAAAAGACTGAGATTGAGGCCGAGATCAAAGAGCTACTCAAACAGTCACCCCTGGGCAAGCTCCCCCAAGACATCAAGAATACATCAAAGCTTGATATCCGAGCAAAGCTATCAGATAGTAAACTTTCTGGAAAACAGTCCACCAAGCAATAGTGTTCTAATTTGATTTTAATTCCCCATTGACCGAATAGATTCACGTGGTGAAGTGTTTCCGCTTTTCTCTTATTTTAGGGCTTCTCTTGTGTAGCTCTGCCAGCTGGAGTGGAGGGGGCAAACGTGCGCCGGAGTTAAAGCATCCCAGGCCCAGTGATAAACATCTGACGCCGCTCACTCAAAAGTTATTTGAGATGCTGGCCCAGCTCAAAGGGCGAGGTGTTCTTTTTGGACATCAGGACGTCATGCGCACCGGCCATACTCGCGCTGACATTGCCTATGAATCCGATGTCCAGCAGGTTTCAGGCAAATGGCCGGCGATGATGGGTCTGGATTTTCGTGAGCCCATCACCTGGCCCCAGGTCTTTTGGGAATCCTATAAAAATATGATCCAGCACTATGATGCCCTAGGTGGCGTGGTAACTCTGGCGTGGCATATGCATAATCCGGTCACCATGGAAGATCAGTATGATAAAACTCCTGCGGTTCGGGCCATCCTTCCCGGGGGAAGCAAGCATGCCCTTTATCTGACGTGGCTTGATACACTCGCGCGTTTTCTGCTGGATCTGAAAGATGGGCAAGGGCGTCAGATTCCTATTTTATTTCGCCCCTTTCATGAGCACAACGGCGACTGGTTCTGGTGGTCGATGACTGATCGAAAATGTGAAATGCTGTGTTTTATCCCCCTGATTCGAGACCACTATCTCTCCAAGGCCGATGACGATTTTGTGAAGTTATTTCGCTTTACCGTCAACTATCTAAGACGCGTGCGCAATGTGCATAACATTCTGATCGTCTATTCCCCGGGCCTGCATCGCGAGGGCAAGGATTATCTCTGGCGCTATCCGGGTGATGATTACGTGGATGTCATGGGATTCGATCGCTATGAGCCCTCAGTCGCCACGATCCTACCTTCCATCCATAGAACCGTGGAAGAGGCCCAGCGTAGGGGGAAAATTGCGGCGCTGACTGAAACCGGTTCAGAAGGGATTCCAAGTGCCAATTATTGGACTGAGGATTTTCTCAGGCCCATAAAAAATGATCCCGTGGCACGCCTGATCAGCTATGTCATGGTTTGGCGTAATAGTGGAACACAGCCCGAGCATTATTATGCTCCTTTTCCGGGGCATCCTTCGGTGCCGAGCTTTCTTGAGATGGAGCGGGATCCCTATTCACTTTTTGCAGGGGAATTGCCCAAACATGATTAACTGGCCATTTTTAAGATATTGTCTTGTCCGCTTTGTACCCGCCTGTTTTGCACTTTGGGCCATGCTCTTCATGCTGCTTTTTTCCTCAGACAAGAAAGTGAGGATGCCGGCCGACTCCGGCCAGACTTGTACTCCCCAGGGGGCAGGATGTCCGTTTCTCATCATAGGACACCGGGGCGCCCCATATATTGTGGCCGAAAATACTTTAGGGTCTTTTGAAGAGGCCCTCAAACGGGGTGCCAACGCCATCGAGATGGATATTTCTTTAACGAAAGATCACCATGTGGCGATCATGCATGACAATAGTCCTGATAATTTCTTGGCCCTCCTGCGACAGACCGGCGCGGAAAACCTTCCTTACGTGCCATACACTCCTGATATTGGAGATTCCATGCGCCGTCCGGTGGATCAATTGACCTTGGCCGAGCTTCGCCAATATTACGGTTATTCTCCCTCCGCCGGTCCGGTCCTCGATATTTTTGCCAGTGGAACCTTGGATCGAACCGCCGTCATTCCCACCTTTGAAGATTTCGTGAAGTGGGCCCGGGGGCGCTCGGGACTTAAGGCCATCATTCTTGATGTGAAATTGGAAAATCATCAAGAAAAGCAGGCGGTCATTCTGGCCCGGGAGATTATCAAACATGCTCGCGGGTCCGAGTTTAATATTTATTTTTCCACTCCCAAACCACTTATCTTCCGCGCCTTCCGCCACTGGCCGAGGCTCGAACGCCATTTTCAGCAGATCGGTCCCGTTTTGATGGATTTTGAAAGTGATGGTGGTGTGGCGGTTTTGAAAAGTGGGGAGACCACGGGACTTTTAACCGGCAAGACCCTTTTGCGTCCATGGCAAAATTATCTGAACGATTTGACCGAAATTATATCCTATCGCAAAGTGCGGCGGGACCTGTATCCCATTATTTCTTGGACCATTGATGATCAGTTTCAAATGTATCGCCTGGTGCAATTGGGCGTGGACGGAACTATCACCAACCGGCCTCGGGATCTGGCACGAATCGTGGATCGACATTTCAAAGATCACTCCAGCGTCGCCCGTCATGTGGGGATGTGCTGGCAAAATTATAATACCTCCGGGCGTTTTGAATTTTGCACCAGTGGCAAGGAGCTCGATCCCTTTCTCTCCATCGGAAAACGGGAGGTCGAGGCCTGGGTTTGCAAGGGCAACGGTGTGGAACCTTTCATCAGGGATCTCTTCGGGTGCGGCTTTTTAGATAAGGCCAATATGCAGTTCCAAAATGAAGTTGATAATTCCGGTAACGTAAATATCTGGTGGCGCCCGCGCGCCAAACGCGGCGTTCTGGTGGCCCGGGCCCAGGAGGAGTTCGGAGTGGATAAGACTCCCTTTGTTTTGGATTTTGAGCAGCTGAGCTGTAATGACGGTTTCTTAAATTACGACTGTGAGTACAGGATGCGCATCGAGTACTTTGATCATGAGGCGGGGCGCTTCGTTCAAATCAAAAATGCCAACTTTAACTTTGAAAGCTCCGATGCCTTTATCTCCAACGCTCCGGCGGGCACCCGCGCCTTAAGGGTCACCCTCTTTGAAACTGACGATGGGGAAATCAATGCCAATCGTCGCTCAGAGCGCACCATCTACTTAAATTTTCAAGATGGAGAGGCCCGGCTGGCGCAGGCCTTGGATAACACCTTTAAGGTAAAGGTCGGATTGCGCGCCTTTCACTATGATAATGTGCAAAGCAATTGGGATTTTTATAAGGCCGCCACCTTTAACTTCGAACAGAAGAAATGCAAGGATGGGGTGCTGAATTATGATTGTGAGTATCTCCTGCATCTTTCCTATAGTAGCGATGGAGGTAAGACTTACTTCCACTGGCGTTCCTATACCGCCCAAAGTAGCTTTCAAATTTATGAACGCATTCCTCGAAGCGCCACCCATGTGAAATGGAAGATAATTGAAACCGATGATGGAAAACCCGCCGGCGCGCGTTCCTTTGGCGAAGTCATCGCACCCTTACTTCACGGTGAAAGGCGATGGATCTCTGCCCAAGATAATACATTTGATGTAGAATTGAAGATAAAGATGTTGAACTTTGATTCTCACCAATATGATACTGAAGGTGGAAGGATAGAAGAGGGGGGGCGATGAAACGTGGAAAAAAATCGAACAAGGGCAAAAAGACCCCGGCACGCAAGAAGGCCGCCGATTCTAGCTTAATAAAGTCCATCAAACGGGTAGCGCTCTTTAAAGGGTTGAGTACGGTGGCCTTGGGCAAGTTATTGGCCAAGGCGGAAATTAAGACCATTCAAAAAGATGAGTTTGTTTTTCATGCCGGGGCGGTCAGTGACGGGCCGTATGTGAACCTCCAAGGAGAGCTGCGCATTGAAAACAACGGGCTCTTTCTCTCCAATGTGGATGAGGGGGAGAGTGTGGGAGAGATGGGAGTGCTGAATGATTGGCCCAGGTCGGCTGACCTGATTGCCATAACCCAAACCAAGGTTCTTTTTATTCCCAAGGTTCATCTCACCCAGCTCATGAAGAAAGACGGGAAAATCGCCCTCACGATTTATAAAAATGCCGTCATGATTTTGGGAACCTTAATCAGAAACAAGAATATTGTGATGGAATTCAGCAAGATCCTGGACGACTCGGTTTTGGCCGCGACCTCCTCGGATGAGATAAAATATCTCCAACCTAATGTCGAATAAGTCTTAGGCAGAGCTCTGGCCTATTGCTGGTAATAAAATTGACCTGCATGAAATCGGCCCAGATCATCTTACCGGGATCGTCGACGGTCCAGATGCCTTTCTCAAACTGCTCATATTCTTTTTTCATGATTCGCCGAACTCGGCCATAACCGAAGCGCGCATTGAGGTTATAAGCGGATTTTGGCTTACTGAAAAAACGGTAATTATAGAGGCCCTTGATATTTTTGAAGCTTGGAAAATCATTGCGGTAGGCGAAGGCCTGATCGAGTAACTTTTGCTTAAAGGAAATAAAGCGTACCCGCTCGGCACTCTTGCCCAGATACTGGTCAATAAGTTGCAAGGTGTAAAACTGAGGTAGGTCCTTAAACTCAATAAAGACAAAAACCCCAGTATCCTTGAGGACGCTTAGAAAACTTAAGAGAGTGGGAACCTCCTCTCCATTTTTAAGCAGGCATTTGGCCTGGATTTCTTTCCAGGTCAGGTTGGCGATTTTTTTCTCAGGACATTTTTGCTCCGGGCGCGCCATGGTGGTGTCGCCCAGCTTGAGATCATGCATAATGATCGGCATTCCGTCTTTTGTATGAACGATATCAAACTCGACCCCATCACTTCCGATCTCCAGGGCCGAGCGCAGGGCCCCCATGGAATTTTCTGTCTGCGTTTCATGATGGCCTCGATGGGCGATACAAAAAGTTTTGGCCGAGACATAGAAAGAAAACAAGAAAATTGGAATGATCATCATCCATTTCATAGCAAGCTCCCACGTAAACGTTGTACCTCATCATAGAGTGCTTGGGCCGAGACATTTTCCGATCGTATAGGCTTCCCGATCTTCAGTTCGACCTTAGCGCGAAAACGATTTGGCGGAACACCTTTGAGGGCCTTACCCTTGACCCGGCTAAACCAGCTGCCCCACATGCCGCGAATGGCAACCGGGACGACCCAGACATCGGTTTTTTTGGCCACTCGCTCGACGCCATCCTTAAACGGAATCATCTGGCCGTCGTTCGATAGAAATCCCTCGGGGAAGATGGTCATCAGATCTCCTTCCTTGAGTCCCTTGACGACCGCATCCAGGGCCTCTTCCATGAGCTTCGGATCAATTTTTTTAGGAGTTACGGGAATTGATTTGGAAGTGGTGAAAAACCACTGAAGAATTTTAATATCGAAATAGGCCTTATCCATCATGTAGCGAGGAGGGCGATTCATGGCAGCACAGACGATAAAGGGATCAATAAAACTGACGTGATTGCTGACGATCAAGACCGGACCATCCTTGGGAAGATTTTCATAACCGGTGACACTGTAGCGATAACAAAGCTTGACCAGCCAGGTGAAGAAAATGTGGTAAAAATGCTCGGGAATTCTTGCCAAAAGAAAGAGTGTAATAAGCAGATTGGTGATGGATACGATCATGAAAATTTGGGTGATTATGAGGCCAAATTTGAAACACAGGATGGCAAAAACGGCGGCGCTCACCATGAAAACGGCGTTCCAGATATTGTTGCTCGCCACCACCCGGGAGCCGAGATGAAGGGGGGCCTTCTCCTGCATCAAAGTGTAGAGCGGCACGATATACATTCCCCCGAAGATGCCGACGAAGAAGAAATCCAAGGCGCTTCGCACACCGTAGGGCCCTTGCCAAAATTCATGCAGGCCCACTGTCGGGACGCCGTCGATGACCAAAGATTTTAAGGTGGTTAAATCAAAGCTAAAAAGGAAGAGCCCAAAACCGCCAATGATGACCAGCCCCAGCCTGGTCACGCCACCGGAAAGCCGATTGGTGAGAATAGAGCCAAGGCCCATCCCCATGGAGATCATGGTGAGGAGAAGAGTGGCCACGGCCTCGTTGCCGTTTAAAATATCCCGGCAATAGCTGGGCAGAGAGGCCATGTAAAAAAATCCAAAAAACCAAAACCAGGAAATACTGAAAATGGCCAATTTAACGTGCTTATTAACAAAGGCGTGTTTCATGCCACGATAGGTTTCCGTGAGAGGATTCCAGCAAATTTTAAGTCCCGGATCGGATGGGGTGGCGCGTGGGATAAAAAGTGACAGTCCGAGGCCCAAGCTGGCGGCCAGGGCAATGGCAATAGAGATGGGGAAAATTGAAAATTGGCCGATAATTTCCTTGGTGACCAAGGAGCCGCCGATGATCGTTCCCATGAGAATGGCAAGAAAGGTTCCCATGCTGGTCAAGCCGTTGCCGGCCAGTAGCTCACTGGATTTTAAATGCTGGGGAAGAATAGAATATTTAACCGGCCCAAAGAGGGTGCTGTGGACGCCCATGAGGCAGAGCATGGCGAGGAGAAAAGCGTGATTATTTAAGTAGAAGCCCACACCTGCGGCGAGCATGATACCGACTTCGAAAATCTTCACCCCTCTGATGATGTTGGATTTTTCATAGCGGTCGCAGACCTGTCCCGAGATTCCGCTAAAGATGAAAAAGGGCAGGATAAAAAGCCCTGCCGCCACCTGAACCAGAATATCCGCCTGATCCTTGGGCGTATTATAGGCAATCAAAATGACTAAGGCCGACTTAAAGAGGTTGTCATTAAGGGCACCCAGCACCATGGTGATAAAAAATGGAAGAAAGCGTCTTTCGCGCAGTAGATTAAACATAGTTGCAAATAATTTCATGATTATTAATAAAAGACAAATTTTGTCGAAAATAGTTGAGCGAACAAGTTTAAAGAGTCCCAGATACCCTTGTTTTTTTCTTGTAAAGGTCGATAAGAACCAGGTGAAGGACTGTGTGCGAGGGAGGACTCTGTGGTTGCTGGTTCTGCCACTAAAATTCTCAAACGGCCGGCGCGGAAGATAACTTTGGATGAAGTTGTCGAGGGGCTAAAGAGCGACAACCTGATTACCCAGATGGATTGCGAGCGCATTGCGAAGTCGCTCAAGTTAGCGCGTTTTCATCCTCTGGTGTCGGTTGGCAAGATGGCCTTTAAGCATCCTACCGAGGCCAAGGTTACCCTGGACACGGAATGGCTGACTCAGTGGTATGCCGGTAAAATAGGCATACCTTATATTGATATCGATCCCTTAAAGTTGGACATCGGAGAAATTACCAAGCTGCTGCCGAAGGCCTTCATTAAGCGCATTGCCGTCCTGCCCGTACAAGTCACTCCTACCAAGGTGGTTTTTGCCACGGCCGAGCCGTTTGACCGCGACTGGCTCCTGGATACCTCCACCTCGGTTAAACGTGATATTGAGGTTGTGCTCGGAAATCCCGACAAGATCACCCGCTATATTGAAGAATTTTTTGAAGTCCGCTCGGCCATGAATCAGGTTGGAGAAGGTGAAAATGATTTCGGGGATCAGATCGCCCTGGATAAGATGGTGGGGTCGGACAAGGGCGAGTTCAAGGCCGATGATGGTAACGTCGCCAAGATTGTGGACTGGGTTTTTCAATTTGCCAGCACCGAACGGGCCACCGATATTCATCTCGAACCGCGTGAGGGGCAGGCCCAGATGCGTTTTCGAATTGATGGCAATTTGCGCGTGGTTTATAAATTTGATGCCAAGGTTTTCATTCCCGTTTTAAGTCGTTTAAAAATTATCGCCGATCTCAAAGTTGATGAGAAGCGACGTCCGCAGGACGGGCGGATCAAGCGTCAGGTGGGTGATAAGCTCATGGAGATGCGCATTTCCACCATTCCTACCCATTACGGGGAGAAGATGGTTATCCGTATCTTTGATACGAACATCACCAGTAAATCTTTTGAAGAGTTAGGACTCTCACCGGACGATATCAAAGGGTGGGAAAGTTTGGTGGCGCGTTCTTTCGGCCTTATTTTAGTTACTGGCCCCACCGGCTCCGGAAAAACCACCACCTTGCAAACTTCTCTCAGCTTTATCGCCTCACCGGATATCAATATTTGTACGGTGGAAGATCCCATCGAAATTGTCAACGAGCAGCTGGCCCAGATGCAGGTCAATCCCGAGATCAGCTTAAGTTTCGGCAATGCCATTCGCGCTTTTTTACGGCAGGACCCCGATGTCATCATGGTGGGGGAAATTCGGGATCAGGATACCGCCGAGATGGCCATCCAGGCCTCCTTAACCGGGCACCTGGTGTTGTCCACGTTGCATACAAACTCAGCGCTGGCATCCATCACCCGTTTGATAGATTTGAAGGTCGAGCCTCATCTTTTGAGTGCCTCGCTCATTGGCCTGATGGCCCAGCGACTGGTTCGGGTGCTCTGCCCTCATTGTAAGGAGAAGGCCCCGCCCAATATGGATCTTTGGAAGGCCCTCATCGGTCCCTATAATGTGCCCACACCTCAGTTCGTCTATCATGCCAAGGGCTGTCGCGAGTGTCGCAATACCGGATACTACGGCCGTATTATTGTCTACGAGTTGGTGCGAGTGACCAATGAGTTACGAGAGCTGATCAGACCGGGCATAACCCTGCAGGAGATCGAGAATTTGATGCGGGGAAAATATTTACCCATTCGCCTGAATGGTGTTCAGAAAGTGCTTCAAGGCAAGACCTCAATCGAGGAAGTCGTCACGATTGTCATCTGACATAAAGCTCATTGGCCAGCTCATTTGAATCGGCGGCATGTCGCGGGAAATGATGAGTTAAGGCATTGCCTACGTTGGCGATTCCCAGGGCCAGGGCCTCCAAAACTTGCTTGCTTTTTAACAGGGGAATCATTTTTGTCACTATTTTATCCCAAAATACCTGACCGACTTTTTCATGAATTCCCTTATCGGCCATAATGATAATTCTTCGCTCAACCAGGCTGAGAAAAATTAAGACTCCATTGCGATCCTTGGTGCTATGAAGGCCCAGCTCATAGAAAAGCTCAGTCGCCCGTTGCCTAACTTCCTCATCGAACTCACTTTTTAAGGTCATGAGACGTTTAATCACTCCAATATTGGCGGACAAAAATCCCACCGTGAAAAAGGCCACAAAACAATAGAGGGGGAAAAAGGGAAGACTGAAATTGAGATCAAAAGCGTAGGCCAGAAAATGGCCCAGGACGCCGAGAATAAGCCCGGCGCGATAATGGGCGGAGGAGTAATGGTCGGAGGCCTTTAAAAGAACGGGAACAATTTCCCCTGAGGTTTTTAATTCATATCGTAGCACCGCCTCGGAGATATTTTCTTTGAACTCTTCAGTCAGCTTCATCATAGATTTACCATTTTCCGGAGGAGCCGCCTCCCGCGAATCCACCGCCCCCGCCTGACCAGCTGCCACTGGAAAAACCGCCGCCTGTGCCAAATCCGCCGCGCCATCCGAACCCTGTGAGAATACTTCTGCGTTTTCGTCTGGCGATTGTAAAGATAATGAGAATGAGAAGAAAAAAAACAGTTATGGCATTGCTGAGCAGGTCATGACTTTGCACCTCCTCCTTAAGTGGAATATTTTCAAGCTCACCACCCAAGGCCGCCATAATTGACGAGACCCCGCTCACTATTCCTTGAGCATACCGCTGCTCTTTAAAATACGGTGTCATTTGTCGAATGATGTGGGCGCTGGTTAGATCGGTCAGTGTCTCCTCCAGACCGCGGCCGACTTCGAGGCGCACCGCCCGATCCTTGATGGCCAAAAGGAGCAATAGCCCATCATGTCGCTTTTGATCGCCTAACTTCCATTTATCCACAACCTTGATGGAAAAGTTTTCAATGACCTCACCCTCAAGATCCCTGATGATGAGGATTTGAATCTGCGGCCCGAATCTATTTTGAAAATTTGCCAAAGCTTGCGCCAGCTCGTTCTGCTCATTGTGTGTGAGCACTCCCGCCAGGTCGACCACCGGACCGGTCAACGTCGGGACTTCCAGTGCAAAAGAAAAGAAGCTGGTTAAAAAAAACGTAAGCAGAAGAGCTTTAAGCATATTCAAAACTTCACCTCAGGGGGATGTTCAAGCTGGGGTAAATTTTCCAAGGCAAACTGAGGTCTTTTTGTTTTGTGCAGGAAGAGAGCGTTGTACCAGGAGGTGGGCGGAACCGTAATCTGATTGTTGAATTCCTTAATGGCCTCAATGTAGCGATTTCGTGACACGGTTATGCGGTTTTCAGTTCCCTCCAGCTGCGCCTGCAGGTCTTTGAAATTTTCATTGGCCTTCAAGTCTGGATATTTTTCCACACTCACGAGCAGGCGAGACAATGAAGACGACAGCTCGGCCTGGACTCTCGTAAATTGTTGCATTTTACTTTCGTCTAACTGGTCAAAGCTCACTTGCATCTGAGTCGCCTTCGCCCGGGCATTTATGACCGCCTCCAAAGTTTCCTTCTCATGGGTGGCATAGCCTTTCACCACCGAGACTAGATTTGGCACCAAATCAGCGCGACGCTTGTATTGGCTTAGCACATCGGCCCATGCCGCCTCCACCTGATTTTCCGCCAGGGGAATACTTCTCATCCCGCAGGCCGAGAAGGTGAGGCACAAGATGAGAAGAAAGATTCTCATTGAGGGTGCTGCCTGAGAAGGGTTAAAGAGGAAACCTGCGGCCCCTTATTTCCCATCTCATGGGCGAAGCGGGCATGGTCTCCAATTTCAATTTTTGAAAACTCATTGTTCAGGACACTATTTTCGTGAAAATAGTAATCCACCCCATCCTCGCCCTTCACAAAACCATAACCCTCGCCGTAAAAGATTTTTTCCACACTTCCGTGAAGCTGCCGTTTCTGACTGACCTCGTGGCGTCGGTCATTCATTTTTCTAAAAGTATGTTCCAGCTCATGCTCCATGGCGCGAAAGGCATCGCGTATCGCCACGAAAACGTCCTCGTGGCCTTTATTTTTCTCCGGCTCGTTGGTCACCACCAGGGCGTCCAGCCCCGGGATATTGATTAAGATATTAATGTGATATTCCTTTCCCTGATGATGGTGCCGATGGGGTGCCGAGACCACCACACGACAGAACATGATTCGTTCAAAGTAGCGTTCTAATTTTGCCGCCTCTTGATGGATCTTCTCGTTAATGGCCTGAGAGGATTTAAAATCACGATAACTAATTTCTAGAGGAAACATTCTATAACCTCCACGTATGATCTAATAATACTTAGATCATAGTGTGATTGCGGAATGCCATGTATGCGTATCGCGGCCGGAGGTACTGATTCTTGTCACCGACAAATTATGGAGTGATCTCCTCGACATTTTCCACCACCTGAAACAGCTCCATGCCCTTGGATACCGAAGCTGAGGCACAATGATTGATGATAAAACAATCCTCCTGGGCCAGCATTGGTTCGATGGCGCGCTGAAAAGTGCTTTCATCCGTAATGCGTTTGAAATTCAAAAAGCTGGCCAAGGCCTCACCTTTCTTTACAAAGTCACCCGGCCGTTTGTGAAAATGCACCAACCCGCCTGAGGGGGCATAGAGCGTTCGATAGTCTTTGAGCAGAACATGTCTTTCTAAATGACGCTCGCGGGGAAGAGGGGCGAGCCTTTCCTCCACCAGGCCTTGGCGCGCCAGATAATGGAGAATATGTTCAGCGTCCTTTTTTCCTTCATCTAAATTCATTCTTTCTTCACTGCCTAATTCCAAGGTGTAGGCCTGAAATTCCAAGGGAACATCTCGCCCTTTGGCCTTAAACTCTCGGTTCAGATGCACCCACGGCATAAAGGTGGCCTCATCCATGGCCTGGGCAAATTCATTGGGAATATTCAAGACAAAGGGGAAGTGAAAATCAAGGACGGATTTTTTTTGATAAACCGCCGAGTAGATGTAACGAGTTGACGCCGGGCCAGTGTGGAGATCGAGAACGATATCCGCCGGGGCCGCCAGCATCTGCAGAAAGAGAAAAAGCTTTTTATTTTCGTTCTCACCTTTTTTTGTCAGATGCACTTCTAAATTTTTCAAGGACTGCTGGAGCAGCGTTTTAAAATCGCGCTTGATTTGGGGCCAGGGGGCCGATGCGGAGGACTCGACGAACCTCTTGATGCTGCCGCCAATCTGCTCCTCCGGTCGTGTCATGACGTCCTCGTAACAGCGGTTCCAGTTATGACCGGTGATGGGATTAAAGCGCCCGTAGGTGTAGGCCCCCATCTTAGTATTGGTGGCGGTGGGATTGGCAAGCGGGACAAAGGTCACACTGCCTTTAAAGGGATGGTGAATGAAAAATTCCATGAGATGATAGATGGCGGCATTGCCTTGAAGTTCTGCACCGTGGACCGAGGCCTGGATATGAACATGCGGGCCGGCCTGGTTACTTTCAATTTTAAACGTCGAGATAAGCAGGTGGTCACCGCTTGGAAGTTCCTTGATAGGGTAATCGACGCGGCTTAATTTATTCATCGTCCATCCTTCTTCAGTTAGCGCAAGGCATTTTCCAGGGTCAGCCCGGCATTAGTTTTCTCATCACGGTATTTTACGATCAAAGCACATTGGGCCGCCAGGCCCATCTTATGGGCCCAAGGTCGAGCGCTGCCGAGAGAATCAAGCGGGCGCGTTCCGGGAATAACCACGGCGTACTCGGGGATATGATGTCCGGGGTGAAGAATTTTTTCATGCACGCAATCGTACACGGGCGTGCCCCGCGAAAGCACCACGCCAGGGGCGATGACCGCTCCTTTTTTGACCAGGATACCTTCGACGATGACCGAGCCGGCCCCGATAAAACAATCATCCTCGATGACCACGGGGGTTTGCCCGATGGGTTCCAGGACCCCGCCAATTTGTACCCCAGCCGAGAGATGGACCCGTTTTCCAATCTGGGCGCAGGAGCCCAGGAGGACGTGGCTGTCGACCATACTGCCCTCATCCACATAAACACCGATATTAATATAGGATGGCGGCATGATGATCACGCCTTTGGCAATGAAGCTACCTCGCCGCACAGCGGAGCCTGAGGGGACAATGCGCACGCCATCCTCCGCTCGAAACTGCCGGATGGGGAGGGTGTGCTTGTCCACATAATCACCCATTTGCTGAAGGGACCCCTGGCGGAAGGCCTTGATGATCGCCTCTTTCACATGAGGATTAGGGCGCCATTCTCCTTCCTCAAAAAAGGCACTGCGAAGTTCACCTCGCTCAAGTCGTTCTAAGACCTCAATAAAATCATCACTACTCATGGGAACTCCTGCTAAACCAATCGCGCACTTCGCGATCGGCCTTGATTAAATTTGTAGCGTCCACCAGATCCTCATGGGTCAGAGGAGGTCGAAGATTCGGCGTACGGATTTGTCCTTGCTCGAACATGAGACGCTTGACCGGGACAGGGTTGGAGGCCTCAAATAAAACATTGCTCCATGCCACCCAGTTTTTAATGACCTCAGTGGCGCCATCCAGGGCCATCTTGACGTAGCTGTGAGTTTCTTTCGGCCAGGCGTTGCTGGCAACAGAGACAAGCCCTTCGCAGCCCAGTGGTACAAAGGAAGGCAAGAGTGAATCATCGCCACTATAGAGTTGAACCGATGGTCCCGCGGCCTCTTTATAATTTTTAAAGTCAGCTTCCTTGCCTGAAGCTTCCTTGATGGCCCAGAAATTGCGGTGACCTCGAAGCTTGCGAACTGTTTCCACTTGAAGGGGAGTGGCGCTTCGTCCGGGAATATTATAAATCATGCAAGGTTTTGACACGTGATCGAGGAGCGCCTTGAACCAATAATATTGGCCCATCACTCCCGGTTTAGCATAGAGAGGAACCACCAGAAGATAAGCGTGAATGGGAAATTTCTCGAGGAAGGAGAGCCAGCTCAAGGTCTCCTTCAAGTTAATGCCACCGACGCCGACCATAATGGGGACTTGAGGCGCAAGACCTAGGACAAACTCCACGATATCTCGCCGCTCACGATCATCAAGGTTGAGAGACTCGCCGGTGCTGCCTAAAATGAGAAGGCCGTTCTTGGCCTCCTCCTGCGCCTTAATAAGTTTCTTCAAGGTGGGATAGTCAATACTTCCATCATTCGTCAGTGGGGTTACCAGAGCGGTCCAGAGCGGATAGTTGCGAACGTTCATCTTTTATTTTCCTTTAATGAAGGGCCAAGGGAACAATTTGCTCAAAGGGCAATAATCCGTAGAGCTGTTTTGCCTTTTGATTTTGCAACAGAAAATCCAAGGCCCACACCGCCCCTTGGGCAAAGATGCTGCGGCTTAAGGCCTGATGTTGCACGCTGATTTTTTCGTAAGGAGTTGCGAGCGTGAAGCGGTGATCGCCGATGACATCCCCAACGCGTTCAGAGGTGATGGGAATATTTTTATCGCCATACCATTCGGCCCAGGCCTTGGCGGTGCCACTGGGGGCGTCAAGTTTTTTGGTATGATGAATTTCGTGAATCTGACCATGGGCCTCGGGCAGAAGGTGAGACGATGTTCCCAGGTAGGTAAGAATTGAATGAACGAGCTGCATGCCAAGGGAAAAATTGCGCCCGTGAATCCAGCTTATTTTCTTGGCCAACAGCCTTTGTCTCAGATCACTGGGAAATTCAAAACCGGTCGTGCCAATGATCATAGGGAGGTTGCTTTGGATAAAAGTTTCAAGATGCGTCGCCAGGGCGGCGGCAGGGATGAACACGATGGCACCACAGTAGGAATCCCACGCCACCTGCGTGAAGTCGCTGTGAGAGTCGAACACCTCATAGGGACGGTGAGTTTGCCGGGCCAGTTCCACCACCTGACCACCGGTTTTTCCTTTTCCAATAATGGCAATTTTTTTTATAGCATTCATATTAGTTTTCCAAAAAGGCCTTATGTAAACGTCGCAAGGCCTCTTCTCCCTGAGTCCCTTCCACTAAAAAACAGAAATTATGAATCGAAGCCCCCTGGCAGATCATGCGCACGTTAATGCTCCCCAGGGCCTCAAAAATGGAGAGCGCCAGTCCTGCGGTATGATTGATATTGTTTCCAATCATGGAGATCAGAGTCAAGCTCTGCTCAATTTTTACCTCGCACAGCTCGCTTAAGTCGCGAGCGAGATTTTTATTCGCCAGCACCGAGGCATCAACCGTCATGGCCACTGAGATCTCCGAGGTGGTGATGGCGTCCACGCTGACCTGATTTTGGTTAAAAATTTTAAAAATCTCATACAGAAAGCCATACTGGTTTAACATCTTCGGGGTTGAAAGGGTAATCAGCCCTTGGTTTTTTCGCAGGGCCATGGCGCGCACCAGAGGGGCGTCCTCAGTCTGCCAGCGAATCCAGGTCCCTCCCGCCTTTGGTTCGTAGGAGGAGCCGACAAAAACCGGGATGCGCGCTCGCATCGCCGGTGCCAACGTTGTGGGATGGAGAACTTTAGCGCCAAACACCGCCAGCTCGGCGGCCTCCTTAAAAGTTATCTCGGGAATAGAGCGGGCCTTGGGACATAAACGGGGATCGGTGGTGGCGATTCCCGTGACGTCAGTCCAGATCTCCAGCACCGACGCCTCCAGACCTTCCGCCAAGAGGGCAGCAGAGTAATCACTTCCCCCGCGACCGAGAGTGGTGGTGAAGCCGTCTTCAGTCTCGCCGATAAAACCTTGGGTCACGTAGATGGCACTATCCTCACCGAGAGTCGGAAGGTGGGTGGCCATAAGTTTTCTAATATCATCGGTCATTGGCCGGGCCTGGCCAAAGTTATCATCCGTGCGCATGACCTTTCGAACATCGAGGAGTCGCACCTCCTGCTTGGTCGCCACCAGGGCGAGGGCCTGTCGAAAGAGGAGCGAGCTCATGCGCTCCCCAAGCGCCGCCAGACGATCGCGGGCGCGACTTGAGGCCTCCCGCATGAGCAGAATTCCTTCCGCCAGGGTGGCCAACTCGCCGAAGAGATTCTCCAGCGCATTCATTTCGACCTCTCCCAAACCTAACTCATGGGCGATGAGGATATGCTTATTTTTGATGAGGACCACCAGAGCATGGGCCCGATCTCGCTGGCCCTGCTCGCCCATTGAGGCAATTTCCAACAGCTGATTGGTGGTGCCCGAGGTGGCCGAGACCACAACCAGATGGGCGTGATGATCCAGGCATATTTGCGCCGACCTGAGCATGGCCTTGGCATCGGCCATGGAAGTTCCACCAAATTTGAGGACGTTTTTTGAGACGGACATAGTCACTCCTGTCACACTTTCAGTGAATGAGACAACAGGGTAACGAAGGGGAGGAAAAGCGACAAGAAAAAAATTATTCGCAGATTCCTGAGAGTTTTAGACATAACGATGCACTCTTCTGCATAATAGTCATCACTTGTGAGGAATTTATGCAGCTTAAAAATATTGGAATAGTTGGTTGGCGCGGAATGGTTGGACAAGTCCTGATGGAGCGGATGCAGGCGGAAAATGATTTTTCGCTGGGTGAGTTTACCCTATTCAGTGCCAGCGCCACCGGTCGATCGGTGAGCGGCAAAATGTATGGCCGGGATTTTGGAAAAATTCTCGATGCCTCGGACTTAAATGCCCTGAAAAAAATGGATGTGATTCTCACCTGCCAGGGAGGAGATTACACCAAACAGTACTATCCCATGCTCAAGCGCGAGGGATGGCGCGGTTTCTGGATTGATGCCGCCTCCGCTCTTCGGATGGAAAAAGAGGCCACTATTATTCTCGATCCTGTGAATATGCACGTGATCAAGAGCGCCTTGCAGAGAGGGGAGACCACCTTTGTCGGGGGCAACTGCACGGTCAGTTTAATGCTCATGGCGATTCAGGGATTGTTCAAGGCCAATCTCGTGGAGTGGATCTCGACCATGACCTATCAAGCCGCTTCCGGAGCAGGGGCCAAAAACATGGAAGAGTTGGTGGCGCAGTATGACTGCGTCGGGCGCGGGCTGCAAAAAAATTTAAATGTGGCCCAGTCCGCTCTCGAACTTGAGAAAAAGGTAACCGGGATTATTCGCTCTGAAGAGCTTCCCCATGAGCATTTTGGCCATCCCCTGGCCTACAGTTTATTGCCCTGGATCGATTCCGAATACGAGATGGGCCAAAGTCGTGAGGAATGGAAAGGCTTTTCGGAAACCAATAAAATTTTGCAAACCACCAAACCCATTCCCGTCGACGGGACCTGTGTGCGAGTGGGGGTTTTGCGCTGCCATAGTCAGGGACTCACGATTAAGCTGAACCAAAATCTTCCTCTTTCGGAAATCGAAGGGATGCTCAGAGAGGCCAATCCCTGGGTGAAATTGGTTCCTAATAAAAAAGACCTCACTTTGGCGGAGCTGACTCCCGCCGCCATTAGTGGAACTTTGACGCTGGGCCTTGGGCGCGTCCGCAAGATGAGATTAGGTGACAGCTTTCTCAATGCCTTTACTTCGGGGGATCAGCTACTTTGGGGCGCGGCCGAACCCCTTCGGCGGATGCTCCGTATTCTCTTTGAGTAAAATTTACATAGCTCATGGCCAGCTGAGAGCTTTCAGCGCATGCATGGGGCATGAAGACGATCTTGTCGAAAGTGTTTCTGGTCGCCATTTCCCTCTGTTTTCTGTGCTCCCCGAGCTGGAGCTTTGATTCGACCTGCTCGCGCCCGACAGATCTGAGCTGCGAATACTACAGTCGATGCGTGGAAAATTATCTGGCGTGCGGTGCGGACGGATATTCCATCGGATATGGCAAGCGGTACTGTCAGCGTTTTTTAGATACCAGCTATTCCACCTACCAAGGTGATTTATGGCGAGACGAAACTTTGCTATGCCTGCAGCGTGAGCTTTCTCTTTTCGTGTTTTTCTCGCCCTATGAAATAAAAAGCTGCTCCACTATCAAAAAATATGCGTACGAGACTCACGCCAACTGTTATGTTCGCCCCAATCGCGGTCGGCCCGAGCTGTCGATCTGTTATCTGTCGCCCTTGGATGTCAAGCTGACCACCCAAAATCTCAGGGCGGTGGATGTACTTCGCTGGAATGGTCTAAAACAGATGGCCCAAGTTGCAAAACTTTGTCTTGAGTTGCTGAACAATGGCAAGGCCAGCCTCTCGAGTGTGTCAGTCGAGGATCAAAAAGATTTTTGGAAATCCATGTTCACAGCGCCGTAAGAACTATTTCACCATCTCACTTTCGGCCAAGGTACTACACTGCTCCATGATCATCTTACCCTCAGGCGTGTCAATGTATCCATCGACAAACTCGCTGGTATCATCATCGCTGGTGGGGCGGCGATCACTTTTTTCCAGGGCCACTTTGGCGGCCTTGTAAACACCCGAGCCGACGCATCCACAGTATTCCTGTGCGTATCTCTGTATTTGTACTTTTCTTGTCTGCTCCATCGTCTTGGGATCAAGTTTGGCCTGCTTTATCACCTCAGTGACGGTGGAGCTGGCACAGCTGGCGACAAAATATTCCTCATCACTGATCTTCACCCCACTGCTTGTTTCGGCCAGTGTACTGCATTCTTGGGTATCAACTTTGCCTTCCGGGGTCTGCATGTAGGTTTCGACGATAGTTGAGGTTTCTTGTTCATAGCTGTCTGTGCCTTTGAGCTGGTTATATTTGGTGGCGATGAGATTTTTCTGCTCAATTCGCGTTGACATACATTCGCAATAACTCGTGGCATAGGTCGAGCTGGCCTTTTCGTTCTGGCCCGGTTCATTTTTGCCCAGGGTGGTTAGCTGTTCAAGGATGGAGGCCTTAGAGGCCTCGCCACAGCTGGCGACAAAGGAGGCCTTAAATTCGGCATCCCAGCCATCATATTTCGACATTTGGACTTGGGTTTCGGCGGCAAAAAAGGAAAGAACATATTTGGTGGCAACCAAGGCCAGAAAACCCAGGAAGGCGAAGAGGAATTTCCTCCAACGATTTTTAGGTTTTTCCGGTGGCAGTTGGGCGTTCGGTAACATGGGTTCGTGATTGTCGATTGTCATGCATAACCTCGGGGGTAAGTAATGCTGTTTTATCGGCAGAAAAATGAGATTTTCTTAAAAAATATGTTTGAGTAATAAAATCAAACGTTAATGCCCGAATTTTGGGGCACTCGTGAGTGAATTATAGAATTGACATATTGTAATAATGTAATATGATGACTTATCAACTTTGAGCAAAAAAAAGGACGCCTATGATTATTTTAGATGTTAGAGAGAAAGAGGAGTTTGAGGCCGAGCGCATTCCTGAGGCAATTTTTTGTCCCCTGTCACAAATTGATCTGCTGGCACCGGGAATCTTGCAAAATCTAAAGGACAACGATGTCATGGTCATCTGTCGCTCGGGAAAACGTTCCCAGCTGGCGCTACCCATTCTTGAAAAATACAATTCCTTGAAGCTCACACTTTCCTCTTATGAGGGAGGGATGATCAGATGGAAGGAGCAAAATAAACCAGTCATTGGGGAAAAATCCATTTTTCCTATCATGAGGCAAGTTCATCTTGTTGCCGCCGGTATGGTTTTTTTCGCCTTTCTAGGCGCTCATTTTATCAATGCCAGTTTTATCTATCTGGCCCTTTTGGTGGGAGTGGGGCTGTCTATCTCAGGCGTGACAGGTCATTGTCCAATGGTTTTTCTACTTCAGAAGATGCCTTGGAATCAGGCCCCCTCATGCTGTAGCTCAGAGGCAAAAACGGGAAGCTGTTGTAACTAGGAATCAGGATAGGAATGATGAAAACAATACTTATTTTTCTGTTCTTGCTCATGGCCTCGCGGGCCTTCGGCCAGGTGAAAGCGATTAAATCTTTTGAAGAGATCTGGCAGAGCTTCTCTCAAAAGTCATCATTAATTCAGGCCGCAAGAGAGGAGCGAGAGAGTTCATCTTTGGCCTTCGACAGAGCGAATCGACATTGGCTGCCAAAGGCCTACGTCTCCGGACAAATTTTCAGTAGCGATGACCCGGGACAGGTTTTTTTCAATAATTTAGGTCAGCGCTCCATTACCGCCGCTGACTTTAACCCGACGGTTCTTAATAATCCCGAGCGCGAGGTCTATCAGACCGGAACGATTGGCCTGCAGCTTCCACTTTATGAGGGAGGTAGCAGAGTTGCCCAGTCTTCAATGATGGACCTCATTCTTCAGGCGCGGGTGCTGGAAATTGAGGCCCGCAAAACGCAGGAGTACGGTGAGCTGTCCAGGCACTATGGGTACGTCGTGATCTCGAGTAAGGCGGTGACCGATTTGGCCCATCTCAAGGCGGAATTGTCGAAGGTCATGGCCTCCTATCAAGTCGGTGCTAAGTCAAATCCAGTGGGTTTCTCAGGCCTCCTGGGCCTCAAGGCGGTTCATAATCGGATTGTGGGATTAAACGCAAAATTTCTTCTGGAAGTTCAAAGTAAAAAGGATTGGATTGGAAAAAAAGCGGCAATCGAAGGAGATTGGGTTCCGGACCTCGGCGCTACTCTCCACGATTATCTGGATAAAAATCTGCCCGCGTCCACCTCCAATCCCAACTCCAGCGTTCTCCTGGCAAATGCCATGGAGGTAAATGCTTTGGCAAAGATGAAAGAGGTTGAAAGCGCCAGATTCTTGCCCCAGGTGGGCCTGTTTGCCCAGCACAATGTTTATAGTGGCGCGCGAGATTTTCAAGGCAGCCAGACCTTCGGCATAAATGTAACCTGGGATCTTTTCAATCCTGATTCCTATGGTCGAGTGGCCGAAGCTCAGGCGAAACATAGAGCGAGCGAGGCAAAGATCGCGGCGGCGAGGCAAGATGAATTGATTGCCCGCCAAAATCTCGTGGCGACCAAAGGTGTTTTGGATGAAAACTTAAAACTGCTTTCCGATACCGAACGATTGTTAGAAGAGCAAACCGCCAATGCCATGAAGCTTTTTCGGTCTGGGCCGATCTCGGCGCTCCAGCTTTCAGAGGTGATCAATCGACGAGTTGACCTGATCGAGAATAAGGCGGCGGTCGAGAATCAATACCTGGAAGTGATGGCCAACATTTTTGAGATTTATAATTAAGAAAAGAGGAAATCCATGAAGCCACCTAAAATAATAAAAGGTTTTGCCGGAAAGCTGGCGGAAACTTTTGTTCAATCTAAACTTACGCCTGTGACGATTGTCGTCGCGCTGCTGCTCGGACTTGGTTCAGTCTATCTGACCCCAAAGGAGGAGGAGCCGCAGATTACCGTTCCCATGATTGATGTGATGATCCCCGCTCCGGGGATGGAGGCGCGGGATATCGAGCGAAATATTAGCGAGCCGGTGGAGCGGGCCCTGTGGGGTCTGGATGGTGTGGAATACATTTATTCCATGAGCCGTCCCCACGGAAGTTTAGTCACCGTTCGTTTCAAGGTCAATGAGCCCATAGAACCTTCTCTGGTCAAAGTTCACCATAAGTTAATGTCCCTCATGGGTGAGCTCCCGCCCAATGTTCAACGACCAGAAGTCAAATCCTACAGTATTGATGATGTCCCATTTTTGGCGGTGACTTTTACCTCGAAGGCCCGCAACGATTTCGAGCTGCGAAAGCTCGTGGCCCCTCTGGCGCGACAGCTCTCCAGTACTCCTGATCTCGGGAAAGTCGAACTCCTCGGCGGGGTACGACGGGCCATTCGAATTATTGCCAGTGCCGACAAAATGGCACGATCCTCGGTCACTCTGGTTGACCTTGAAACCGCTCTGAAGATGAATCATGCCCTATTGCCGGCGGGCAAGAACTGGTCGGAAGAAAAAGTGCTGGACGTCGAGGTGGGCGGCAAGCTCAGTTCAATTCAGGAGATTTCCCAGCTTCCCATCGGTAGTCGCGGCGGGCGGGTGGTCAAGGTGGGGGATGTGGCCCAGGTGGTTGATGGCCCGGAAGAGCGCACTCGTCTCTCCGTGCTCTACAGTAAAGATGAGAAAATTGAAGGGGCCCAGGCCGTGACCATCAGCTTTTCCAAAAGAAAGGGCACTAATGTGGTGGATCTGGCCGAAACTATTCTCTCTCGTCTTGATGCTTCGAAAAAAGATCTTCCTGCCGATGTGCAACTGACCATCGTTCGTGATTATGGTGCCTCGGCCAAGGAAAAATCCCACGAGCTGATCCAGCATTTGATTATGGCAACCTTTTCAGTCACGTTGCTTATCGCCCTTGCCATGGGAGTAAGGGCCGCCATTGTCGTGGCCATAGCCATTCCAGTGACCCTGGCCCTGACCTTAGCGGTTTATTATTTCATGGGTTATACCCTGAACCGCGTGACGTTATTTGCCTTGATCTTTTCCATCGGAATTTTGGTGGATGATGCCATTGTGGTGGTGGAAAATATTGAGCGCTATCTCAAAACCTATAAAAAGCTCACCATTATTCAGGCCACCCTTCGCGCCGTGAGTGAGGTGGGAAATCCAACGATCCTGGCGACCATCACCGTCATTGCCGCCATCCTTCCCATGGCCTTCGTGCGCGGACTGATGGGGCCCTATATGCGGCCCATTCCTGTCGGGGCCAGCCTGGCCATGATTCTTTCCCTCTTCGTCGCCTTTATCGTCACGCCTTGGGCCTCGGTGAAGTTATTGAAACACTCCGAGAGTCATGGGGAATCCGCGACGCCTGAGCATTCCAGATTAGATCGTCTTTACATCTGGCTGAGTGATCATCTTCTCTCCCATAAAAAATGGAGTATGCTCTTCACCCTTCTGGTGGTGGCCCTGTTTTTGGCCTCGACCTCCATGGTGGGCACCAAAGCGGTCAAAGTAAAAATGCTTCCCTTTGACAATAAGAGTGAGTTTCAAATTACCTTGGATTACCCGGTCATGACGCCCCTGATGATTTCCAGTCAGTGGTCACAGGAGCTGGCATTGAGCTTGCTTAAGCATCCCGATGTGAAAAAGGTCCAGATCTTCACCGGTGAGGCCGCTCCCTTTTCCTTTTCAGGTATGGTGAAGCATACCTTCTTGCGCAAAAGCGAATTCATGAGCGATCTGCACGTTATTCTCGCGGACAAGGGCGAACGGAAAAAATCGGGGCATGAAATTATCAATGAGCTGCGCCCCGTGGTTCATGAGTTTTCCCAGGCGAAAGGTGCGATCTCCAAGGTGCTGGAGATTCCACCGGGACCGCCGGTCATGGCCACGATGGTGGCGGAAATTTATGGCGGAGATGCCGCCTCCAGAAGAAAGGCAGGAAGCGAGATTCACCAGCTCTTCGCCAGTGAGTCAAGCATTGTCGATCTCGACTATTCCTGGCGTGAATCACGAGCACGGATGATCATTCCTTATGACTATAAGAAAGCGGCAACCTACGGAACCAAGGCGGTTCAAAGCTGGAGCTTAGGTCAGTTGATTTTTAGTGAGTCCAAGGTGGCCACCTTGGATGATATCACGACTCCGGAAGAGGTCGGGGTGGTTTTATCCCTCGATCAAAATACCCGCTCAGGAGTAAACCCATTTAAGGGTCAGACTTTTCCCAGCTTTGAGGCGGGGGTGGTGGGGGCCGGCAATGTGCTTGGGCAAACTCAAATCCTAAAGACTGAAACACTTTATCGCAAAAATCTACGCCCGGTGGAGTATGTGCTCTCAGAGCTGGCAGGTTCGGAGGAGGCCCCCGTCTACGGCATTTTAAAACTCGGGCCCCAGATTTCGTACCCCACCCAAACCGCTGAGGTCCCCTGGAATAATCATGAGACAATCATCAAGTGGGACGGGGAATGGTTTATCACTTACGAGGTTTTTCGGGACCTGGGGGCTGCCTTTTTAGTCGTGATGATTCTGATCTATATTCTGGTGGTGGGATGGTTCAAAAGTTTTCTCGTTCCCTTCGTCATCATGGCGCCGATTCCCATCTCACTAATAGGTATTATCCCGGGGCACTATCTGACCGGGGCCTATTTCACCGCCACCTC
Organism: Bdellovibrionales bacterium GWA2_49_15; assembly: GCA_001769855.1. Classification (GTDB taxonomy): domain Bacteria; phylum Bdellovibrionota; class Bacteriovoracia; order Bacteriovoracales; family Bacteriovoracaceae; genus GWA2-49-15. The sequence continues at coordinate 106,452 of MEPP01000027.1, forward strand.
CATGATTGGCTTTATCGCCGGAGCGGGAATCATCGTGCGGAACTCGATTATTTTAGTGGATTTTATCGAGCACCAAATTAAAAACGGATATGCCTTGAAGGAGGCCGTAATCAGTGCCGGGGTTTTACGTTTCAGGCCCATGCTGTTAACCGCCGCCGCCGTCGTCGTGGGCAGTTCCGTCATGCTCTTTGATCCCATCTTTCAAGGTCTGGCGGTCAGTCTTATTTTTGGCGAAATTGCCGCCACACTTTTAAGTCGTTTTGCGGTACCATTGGGTTACTACTGGCTCATTGGAAACAGACGCCATGCTGAATTAACCCGGCCAGCGGTTGAAAATAATAATTGGGGAGCGGATGATGAAAACTGAAATGATGAAAGGCCAGTGCCTTGAAGTTTCCTCGATCCTGAAGTCCATGGCCCATCCGCAAAGACTGATGATTCTGTGTTACCTGGCCGATAGTGAGAAGACCGTGAGTGAATTGGTGCAGCTGTGTAACGTATCCCAGTCACAGGTCTCGCAATTTTTAAATCGCATGCATCGGGAAAAGCTGCTCCAGGTGAGAAAAGACGGACAATTTTCTTACTACAGCATCGCTGAGAAGAAAGTGACCAAGCTCATTCTCTCCATGCAGAAAATTTTCTGCGAGTAGAAATTTACCGTACGCTACAGGTTGAGTCTGAGTTGCTGACCAGCTCGCGCTTTAGATAGCTGATGCGTTTTCCCGTCATGACTAATTCGGCCGACAGCCCGCACTTTCTTCCCTGCTCAACCAGTGAGCGAAACAGGAACGGATTTGACCAGATCAGCTCGCCTAAGTTGGCAAGGGACTTGGCAAATTTCTTGCCGTCTTTTTGTTTGCCACGAGTTGCGACGATCAGGGCCGAAAGCTGAGCGGTTTTTTTGGCAATCTGTTTCGCGAAGGTCTTCACGCAAATTTTGGTGCCAATGGCGCTTAAGCTGTCATTCCCTACATTCCACGGGCAGATGCGATCCTGGTCCACCTGATCTTTGAAATATTCCACCATGAGTTCATGGGCACGAATCTGGATGTTATTGGCAAATTCATCACTACGACCTTGGGACAACAAGTAACGCACATAAAGATCAGGGTAGGTGACGTTAAAGTTAATTTCGGTGTAGCCGAGTTTTTCTTTATCAGCAATCTGCACATTTAAGAATTCCTCAAGCCCGGTTCGGCCTCTGAGATTGCGCAGATAGCGGTTGAACTTCTTGGAAGTGCCGTGATCGTCGTCATACTTCCAGCTAAATTTTCCTTCTGTCAGCTTGGAAACAACTGCCAGAGTTTGGTCTTTGGTTTCGGCGGTGCCGCCCACAAAGACTTGTGAGACACTCTTGTGCCGTGTGATCAAACGACTGGAGCTGGATTTTTGGAAGATTCCGTATTCCATATCGGTATAGAGTCCATCAACGTGATTGACCCGATAGCTGTGCTCAAGGAAAAGTCCCTCGCCGACAGAAAGGTTAATGAATGGGATTCCTAAGGTGAGGCGGCGTGAGTTTCCAACCAGCTTACGCTGAAGGGTTTCCGTTCGCTTCACCGCGCGCAGGGGAGACAGATCGGCCACCTTCTCGGCCTGAGTTAGGTTCCCTTTCACCAGGGCCTCGTAAGCGCTGCGCCCGGTTTCATCAGAGAGATCGATAATGTAGTTAAATCCTTCAGACAGCTCTCGAACTCGATTCTGGGAAAGTCCCAGAATGCCGGCACTGGTATAAACAGAGGCGCCCACGACTTTATCAGTGAAAATTGAGGCGAGCACCTTCTCATCGGTCATGCGTTCCACATAAGTTTTAAAGTGGCCTTCAATAATGACCTTGCCGCCGATTCCCAGGCCATAGGCAGAAATTCCAGCACCGATGAAGAGGCCGCCTTTTTGATCCAGGAGAACTGACTCTCCCACTTTGAGTTCAAGCGCCTCGCTTGCCTTGAAGGGCATTCGACGTTTTAAGTCTTTGAGTGCTGACTCGTCGGAGGCATAGTTGGTATATACCATTTTGGAGCCGCCGTAAGGAGCGATTCCAATAGAGGCGCCAATGCCAGGCAGGTAGGTGTGTGTAAGAACTCCCGCCACGCCGACGCCAAGATTGTAGTCGATCTGCTTTACGACTTTAAATCCGTTGAGATAATTATCCAGCTCCACCAGGCCTTGCGTATCTGAGTCACTTGTATCTTTGAAAAGTGTGCTTTCCATTCCGCTCATGTTGTAGATGCGTGTGATAGAGTCCACGTCGCCAAAAAGCAGAGGGACAAATTTGAACTTAAACTTACCGCGATTGCTTTCGGATGATTGGGCCCCACTGCCACTGCCCTGATCGCCCGAGCCTTGCGTTCCGCTGCCTTGATTGCCAGAACCCTGATCGCCAGAACCCTGATTCCCCGGATCGCCGCTGCCTTGAGTTCCACTGCCGGGATTATCGGTTCCCGGATCGCCGCTCCCTTGAGTTCCACTGCCAGGATTATCGGTTCCCGGTGTTCCTGAACCATGGTCGCCTCCGGCGTTGCCCACTGGTTTGTCGTTGCCTTGATTTCCGGTTCCGGTATTGCCTACGCCATTTCCATTGTTACCGTCACCATGGTGGCCGTTCTCGTTGTCATTTCCATTTCCATTTCCATTATCATCAGAATCATGGTCGCCCCCGGCGTTGCCTACGGGTTTATCATTTCCTTGATTGCCCGTTCCGGTATTGCCTACGCCATTGCCGTTGTTGCCCTCGCCGTAGTGACTATTGCCGTGATCATCATTATTGGATGAATTATTGCCTGAAGGAGTGGAAGATTGATTGCCCGAATTTCCATTTCCTCCACCATCGTTTCTGGCAAAGGCGGTGCCTTGAGTAAGAAGGGCACTGACAATCACCAGTCCGAGAATGCGACGTGAAATGAAAGACATAGGAATCTCCTGTTTAACAATATCTATTTAATGCGCGCACAGCAGTATCATGAAATTAGAAAAGTTGCATCGCCTTTGTGTAATTTCTTCTTGTCCTTAACTCATTGAATAATGAGGATTTATTCAGTAGTCTCAGACTCATGCGCCCTGAACTTATGTTAGACACACCACGGCTGACTCTTCGAAGCTGGACCTTGGAAGATCGGCCGCTCATGCAGCTTCTTCCTCTCGATGAGGGCCTTAATACTTTCTGCGTCCCTGGCACCTATGCCTACCAGAACGAAAAGGATTTAGACGACAAGCTCGCCCAGCGCATCTCGCTCTATCAAGAAAAAGGACTGGGTAAATTCATTATCGAGCTTAAAGAAACGAAAGAATTTGTCGGCCTGTGTGGGGTGGGTTCCTACGAACTGAAGGGCAAAAATATTCATGAGCTGGCCTATCGGCTGCGACGGCCGTACTGGGGACAAGGCCTTGGAACCGAAGTGTCGAGGGCCATGCTTCAATATGCTTTTGAAGAACTCGAATTTTCCGAAGTGTACGCTTTCGCCGATCCGCAAAATGCGGCGTCCCTCAACATCATCAAAAAACTTGGTTTTACCTTTCACGGCAAAATTATGTACGCCGACGTTCCCCATCACGTTTTTGTGCTGCTAAAAAAAGATTGGAAGGCCTAGTTACGGCGGCGATTGTGGTAACCGCTGCCTCGGTTACTGCGCGATCGTCCTCCCCCTGACTGCGGGCGCGAGAAATGGCGCTGGCGCTCCTCGAAGCGAGGTTCTTGGAGAGGTCCGATGTCCGTGAGACGTTTCAGCTCGCTATTGAAGGTCCAGGTAAAAAGAATTTTCAGCGCCTCTTCTTTGGAGAGATGCTCAAAGTAAGTTTTAAACAAATCAAAGGTTTCATCAGTTTTGAAGTCACCCTTTTTGTCCTGGAGGGCGGCGAAAATCGGCCCCATATTTTCAATTTCCCGCAGCACCTTCATCGCCTTCAGATCGGCGACGGAGGGCAGGTCTTTGCGAGCAATGGTGACACCCAACATCTTTTCTAAGCGACGGATGGAGTAAATATCCCGAGAGTCCACCAGCGTAATGGCGATACCTTTCATGCCCGCTCGACCGGTTCGTCCGATGCGGTGGATATAGGAGTCAATTTCCTGAGGCAGACCATAGTTGATAACGTGGGTGAGATTGCTGACGTCAATCCCCCGCGCCGCCACGTCGGTGCAAACCATAATATTGGTTCGCTTGCTCTTGAATTGGGCCATGGCGAAGTCCCGTTCCTTCTGGGACATCTCACCGTGCAGAACTTCGATCTTGTGTCCGCGCAGCGTGAGCTCATTGGCGAGATCGCGAGTTTCCAGGCGCGTCCGGCAAAAAATCAATCCGTAAATATCGGGCGTCATATCAAAGATGCGGCACAAGGCCTCTTTGTGATTTCTTTCGCGAATAACATAATAACTTTGCTCGATGTCGGCATTGCTCACCGTTTTCTTCTGAATAGAAACCATCTTGGGATTTTTAAACTGGGAGTTGATCATGTTCACAATCGGCCTGGGCATGGTGGCCGAGAACATCCAAATGCGTTTTTCCTCGTTGGTGGATTCCAGGATGGTATTCACATCCTCTAGAAATCCCATATTGAGCATCTCATCGGCCTCATCGAGGATGACGTGACTGACGGTTTCGAATTTGAGAATGCCCTTCTCCAAAAGATCAATCACCCGACCGGGTGTCCCGACGATAATATGGGGATGACCGTGGCGAATGCCATAAATCTGCTTGTCGTAGGAAGCGCCACCGAAGATGGCCTCAACGCGAATCTTCAGGTGCTTGCCGAGCTTAACAATTTCCTCTTTAACCTGATTGGCCAGCTCGCGGGTGGGGGCCAAAATTAAGGCCTGGATATGGCGCGATTTGATGTCAATCTTTTCCAAGAGAGGCAAGGCAAACGCCGCTGTCTTGCCGGTTCCGGTCTGGGCCTGGCCAATGAAATCGCATTCCTCAGTCAGGAGGAGCGGAATGACTTTTGCCTGTATTTCAGTCGGCGTAATATAGCCGAGCTCGGCCACGGATTTTAAAAGCAGGGGATTGAGTGAGAGTTCATTGAAGTCCAAAAAAGATCCTTATTCGAGGTTGATGCGCCAAGCTATACAGGAGAAAAATGCAAAAGGAAAGCTATTCTTCGTATCCGACAAATTGATCATAGCTACACTCTTCATCCCGAACACCTTTGTCTTCTATTGAGATTACCCGCGTAGCAATAGTCTGGATAAACTCGTGATCATGGGAGGAAAACAGGAGGGTGCCCTTAAAATCGATCAGCCCTTCGTTTAAGGCGGTAATGGTTTCAAGGTCCAGATGATTGGTGGGATTGTCCATAACGAGGACATTGGCGTTGGTGAGCAGGATCTTGGCCAGCATACAGCGAACTTTCTCGCCACCCGAGAGCACGGTGCATTTTTTAAGTGCCTCTTCCCCGGAGAAGAGCATTCGCCCTAAAAAACCGCGGATAAAGGTTTCAGTTTGATCCTTGGAATATTGTCTGAGCCAATCAATCAAAGAGACTTTAGCATCTTGAAAAAAGGCCGAGTTATCCGTGGGCAGGTAGGCGCGGGAGGTGGTTACGCCCCATTCAATCTTCCCGGAATCCGGTGTGCTTTCACCCATTAAAATTTTAAAAAGCTCGGTGGTTATGATCTCAGATTTGGCCAGGAAGACCACCTTCTGGCCTTTTTTCAAGGTAAAAGAAACATTATTGAGAATCTTCTTCCCATCGCGCACAAAGTTTAATCCATCCACCCGCAGGAGCTGGTCTCCTGCCTCCCGCTCCTGGCGAAAGCCCAAAAAAGGGTAGCGACGGCTGGATGGGGCGATGTCTTCGATGGTTAATTTCTCAATCAGCTTTTTGCGGGAGGTGGCCTGCTTGGACTTGGAGGCATTGGCGGAAAAGCGCGCGATAAATTCTTTTAAGTCCTTAATTTTTTCCTCAGTCCTCTTGTTCTGGTCCGAGATAAGCCGCTGGGCCAGCTGACTGGACTTGTACCAGAAATCATAATTGCCCACATAGAGTTTAATTTTGGAAAAATCGATGTCGCAGATATGGGTACAAACTTTGTTGAGAAAGTGGCGATCGTGGGAAACCACCAGCACGATGCTCTCCTCCTGGGACATGATAAATTTTTCCAGCCAGCTGATGGCCTTCAAATCCAGGTCGTTGGTGGGCTCATCCAGGAGCAGAATGTCCGGCGCCCCAAAGAGCGCCTGGGCCAACAGGACCTTAACTTTTTGCCCGCCGGTCAGCTCCTTCATCTTCTTGGAATGAAGGGCCGTATCCACGCCCAGCCCCGCCAAAAGTGAGCCAGCATTGGCCTCCGCTTCCCAGCCATTTAGCTCGGCAAAGCGGGATTCAAGCTCGGCGGTGCGCTCGCCATCCTTTTCCGAAAAATTTTCTTTGGCGTAGAGGGCATCTTTTTCTTTCATGATGGCGATGAGCTCAGAGTGCCCTAAGATGACGGTGTTCAAGACGACCTCTTCCTCAAAGGCATAGTGGTCCTGGCTCAAAACCGCCATGCGCTCACCCGGTGTGATGTCAATCCTTCCTGTCGTGGCGGAAATCTTGCCACTTAAAAGCTTGAGGAAGGTGGATTTCCCGGAGCCGTTGGCACCGATGATGCCATAGCAGTTCCCCTTGATGAATTTCAAGTTGACGTCTTTAAATAGGATTCGGCCTCCATACTGGAGGGCAATGTCTTGGGTGGTAATCATAGGCGCCGTAGTTAGCACGAGAAACGTATAAAAAATACCTATTTATTGAATCGCGTCCCTATCTCACATATACAAGGCGTATGAAAATACTATTTATTTTGTTGCTGCTTCAATCGGTTGTAGTGGCCAGCGAGGTGGACAACTTCACCAGTCGCTACGAACCACTGCCCGATTCGGTGGAGTACCTCAACCAAAAAACGGAAGAGGCCTTTGACCAGGCCTTGCTTTTAGTCAATGAGAAGAAGGGCTGTTCCGAGAAGAATCTCTACAAAGGCCTGCGCGTGTACTTTCGCAACCACGTCCAAGGAAAATTTAATCGCTGGCTGGCCCATACGGACGAAATCTCCAAGAGACCCGTGAACAACAGTCTGAGCATTTATCAAGATTTTAAATGGTATGAGGCCCCCACCGGTGCCTTAAAAAATATCTACCAGGACACCGTTGCCGAAGCCATTGTGGTTAATGGAGTGCAGCTGGGCACAGACAAGTTTGAACATTTTTTTGGCCGGGGCTACGCCTACTTTCATAAATTGACTCGCAAGAAAAAAAGCATCGAAGCTGTTCTCAAATTCGGGCACCGCTCGGAAAAATATTTATTAGGCAGCAAAACCACCGGCATCTACAGCTACGGTGACCTGGCCGGCAATTTCCATGGCATGCGTTTTTGGAATCATCTTCTGGCAAAGACACAAGATGTTTTAGGCCCGGAATACAACCAGGGTCCCTATGTGGTTTGCGAGAAAGGCCAGTGGCAAAAAAAGATGGTCAACAACAAATTTCCTTTTGACTGGAAAAATTATGTGGATGCTTCCTGGGACGAAGGCAATAACTGTTCTGCCTTTCGGACCGAGTCGCTCTTGAAAAAAGTTCAAAAGCGAGTGCAACTTCTCGAGGAGAAAACGGGCCTGCGTCATACCTGCCCGGTCGAGCCAGAAGCCATCTCAGCGCTTAAAGAAAAAATGTTTCCTTTCTCAAAATGGTTCATCAACTCTGACGGCCACAAAAAATTGTAGTTATTTTTTTATTCGCGCTTTGCATTATAGCTTTGTGACATTCTTGTGACATTTTGTCCGAAGCGTTGCCAAGAGTTCCGAGCAGTCCTTAGACTATCAATATCAAGCATTTCCAAGGATGGTGCGGTGAAAAACAAATATGTTCAAAGAAGAACATTCGTTTTTGTCTCGGTGACTCTCGTTAGCATGGCGACTGACATCAACCTCAAAAGTTTTGTACCGGGGTTGGCGTAATGCAACGCGATGTCAAGGTAGTATCAAATAGCAATTCACGCAAAAATTCTAATTTTTCGCAAAATATTTTTTTGGGCGGTTTCTTAACTAATAGGGAGGAGAATATGGTTCTAGTGAAAAAATGGTGTTTTTTAATGCCACTTGTCCTGCTACTCATGTGCTATTCGGGATTTGCAGCAGCGGCCGATGCCCCAGTGGCAGCCGCACCAGTCGTGAAGTGTAATGATTGTCACGAGCCAGTTGTGACGAAGTTTGCTGAAACTCACCACGCGAAAGCCTTTCAAGGTTCTGAAAGAACATGTACCAATTGCCACGGCAATGCTGATGCGCATATCTCTGCCGGTGATGGAAAGAACATTGTTTCGTTCAACACCAAAGATAAGGAGATGAGAAAGCAGCTGGAGACTCAATGTTTAAGCTGCCACAACAATACCGCCCATCTGGCGTTCTGGAAAATTGGGGATCACCGCAAAAATGGTGTGACCTGTGTGGATTGCCACAACATTCACGTGCCTGCGGCCCAGAGAAAACCGACCTCGCAAACATGTCTTCAATGTCACAAGCGAGTTAAAATCGATCTGGAGAAATCTTCACATCACCCCATCATTGAAGGCAAAGTAAACTGCTTTGACTGTCACAATCCCCATGGAACGACAACCAAGCATCAGCTGAATGCCCCTTCCACAAATCAACTCTGCTATAAATGTCACGCCGATAAACGCGGGCCATTTAAGTGGGAGCATCCACCTGTTGAGGAAGACTGTCTGAAATGCCACACACCACACGGAAGCCGGCATGTAAGACTGCTCAATAAGAAGACGCCGTCTCTTTGTCAGGACTGCCACATCACGACAAGTCACCCCTCTGGTGTTTACGGATCAGAAGCGTTGTCGAGTCGGGAGATGGGCAAGTCGTGCGTGTCATGTCATGCGAAGATACATGGAAGTAATAGTGCCGCAGACGGAAAAGCGTTAAGACAGTAAAAGAATTACAACAGGAGAATAATGATGAAAAAATTATCAGTTTATATATTTACCTGGTTGCTGCTGCTTCCAGGCATGCTTATGGCAAAAGAATTTTCAGGATTTATCGATTTGGGGCAGAGTGTTCGAAATGATAGTGCGCAAGGTGCCTCTCCCTATTTAAAGTTTCGCGACGCCGATTCTACTGTCGTGGGAAATATGGGTCTTGAATCCTACGAGAAGAATCGCTACATGAGTGCTCTTTTTACCGACATTGGTCAGGCGACGGGAAGTTATGGAATCGCCGGCGGTCAATTCGAGAAGTATTCCTACTCTCTCGGGTTGCGCGGGATTGTCAATAACGCTACTTTTGGTGCCTTTACCATGTGGGATATCCCATCCGGAAATTTTGGGCAAGGAACTGGCGTTGGTGCAAGGTCTGACGCTAATTTATTTTATCACATGGACCCCCTTAAAAAAGAATCGAAGGACCATTATCTGAAGATGAATTATCAGCTCAATGAATCCACCTATTTGAAATTGACCAGCAATAAAATCACGACCAAAGGTCTCGATGTTTATTCTGGTTACATCGGTGGCGATGCTCCATTTCCTCTCGATTACGAGACGACCAATGTCGGGATTGAAGGTGGATATAAGTCCGAAAGCTTTTTTGCCTCTCTACAGGCAAGCTTGAGTAAGTTTGTGGAGAACCTCAAAGAAGTTCCATATTCCTTGAAAGAAAAGGCTGCGGGGACCTCTCAGATATTTGCCTCACAAGCTCCAGACAACGACACTCTCTTTTTGGAACTCAACTCCGCACTTTACGATCTGCCTCTTCACACCATGGTGGTGTTCAATGCTAGTTTGATGACCCAGACAAATACTCTTGATCCCTTTACCGCTGCCGGGACAGGAACTGGCACTGTCTCTTCTACCGTTGGTTATGTTCAAGACCGAAGTGGGAATGCCCTAAGCGAATGGAAAGGAGATATCTCGTACACCGTGGCCAAGGTTATTGTGAAGTCAGAGCCGATTACCGATCTTACCACCAAACTTTCTGTCGAATATCTCGATAAGAAAAATGAATCGACCCTGTTTACCTCTTCTTCTATTAGTCATAGCGCCGGTACCGTGCAAACGAGTGAGGCTTTTGGATATGAGAAGGAAAAGGCCGGAATTGATGTGTCTTACGTACTTCCGTTCGATACGCAAATTTCTGCCGGTTATGGAATGTACAATATTAAACGCCCTGAGCGTCTTGATGCCACAGAGACCAAGGATAAAATCCTCTCTGCCGCTCTTCGCAATAATGCTCTTGAATTCATCAGCGGCGGAGTCTCGTACATGAAAACCGATCGCACTTCTGTTAAATCAGATGGCGATCAGGGAGCATCATCCGGTGCAGATATTGCTAAATACATGAAGCGATATGTGAGACGTTGGGATGCCACTGATAAAACAGAGACTCGCCTGGGCGCAAATGTTGAATTGAATCCTTTGGAAGGTCTGGCCATCGGTGCTGAATACACTATGGTGGAAAATGAGTACGAGCAGATTATTTTAGGGCGTTTGACTGACGAGCGAAAAATCATCTCAGGCTATGTTGATTACAAGTTTGGCTTTGGACTCGCTGTCTCGGGCTTTTACGAACTTGAGGATATGAAGAGTTTAACCAAGGCCCGATACGTTGATCGTTATCAAAGTGTGTCAAAGCCTGGTGGTAATCCTGACCCAACCTCGGCCCCAAGCAACACCACAAACATAAAAAGTTATAACTGGGATGGATCTTATAGTGATGAGGTCACCACGATGGGCGTTGATGTCGCCATGCCTTTTATGGAAGAGAAGCTTAAGGTCACTCTTGGCTATGAAAAGCAAGAAGGCGATGGCGATCTAATGTTTGCCATCGAAGCAGGGGGAGATCCTGCCGAAGGCGGACCTGTTCCTAACTATGGTGACTACGTCCTGACGAAGATGAAAGGAAAGGTTGACTATAGTTTTAGTGACTCATTCTCGGCCGCGGTCAAGTACACCTACGAAAGATCGAAAATTAATGATTACCAGCGCGATGTTGATTACGGTTACTGGGATTCTAACTACAACGGTAAGATCTACGGTGATCAGGACTACAATGCCCACGAGGTTTTTGCCTCTGTAGGTTACAAGTTCTAATAAATTGTAAGTTAAGTTAGGTTTAGGCCTCCCGCAAGGGAGGCCTTTTTTTTGTGGCATAGATGGTCCACACCTCTGTCTCTCTATTCAAAGATGTTCATTTATGATGAAATACAGCCAATTTTTTCAACTGCACAATGAGTTCCCCTTGAATAACCTGTTAGCTAGTCGCCCATGGATTCTTGTTGCAACATTCCTGACCGGTGTTTCGGGTTTGATTTATCAAGCCGTGTGGCATCGTTATATGGGAATTATGCTCGGGGCCGAGGCCCGTTCATCCTCCCTCGTTATTGCGATCTTTCTGTTTGGACTTTCTTCCGGTTATTTTTTCTGGGGACGTTTTACCCAGAAGGTGAATAGCCGGACGCGCCTCCTTAAAAGCTATGGTTTGCTGGAGGCCGTAATTGGATTGTGGGGAATGCTTTTTCCCTTTTTATTTCTGCCGGTAAGATCTCTCTCGGTCATGCTGCCCATATCCTTTTTGATTGATCTCTGTTTGACCGTGTTCCTTATTTTCCCCCCCACCTTTCTGATGGGGGCCACCATTCCTCTTCTCACCGCCATTTTACCATCCAATGAGAGTGAGGTTAATATTCTCCATGCCAAAATCTACGGATGGAATACTCTCGGTGCCTTCGTGGGTATTCTTCTTGCCGGCCTAGTTTTAATTCATACCACTGGACTTATTTACACCTCTCTCATCGCTGGGGGATTGAATCTCTTCGTGGCATTATTTTTTGTATTTAACAAGCTAGAGGGTAATATTCAGTCAAAAAGAGAACTTCCGTGGATAGAAAACAACTTTCACCCGTATTCACTTTATGGCCTGGTATTTGTAACCGGTGCGGTGACGATAAGCATGGAGATTATGTGGATTCGGCTTTGGGGTCTCACCGTTGGAGCTTCTAGTATTGTCTTTCCATTGGTTGTTAGCATCTTTGTGGCGGGCCTGGCCCTGGGCAGCCTTTTTATGGGTAAAATCTCCTTGGAAAAATTTTACCGCAATCTCCTTATGGGTTTATTCATCCTTGTGCTTATTTTTTTCACGGTTCCCCATTTCCCTCTTTGGGTTAGCTTTGTAAGAGTATCCCTCTCATCCACCACGCCTGACTTTTATCTCTTTCAGCTTATCACCTACGGGATGCTTTTAGTGGCACTGTTGCCCTTTCTCTTTTTTATCGGACGGATTCTGCCCATGGCCTATGCTTTGACGAAAAAGAATGTTGCTAATTATGGACAGCAATGTGGTTTCCTGTATTTTGCAAATACCATCGGTACCTTTTTTGGGGCCGTCATTCTCTCTTATTTTTTACTGTACTGGGTGGATTTCGACACAATTTTCAAAATAAATGTCGGGTTGCTTGCGGTGGCAGCATGCTATTTTTTCCTTCAGGGTAAAAAATATGTGTTCATGGGATTAGTTTCGTCATTAGTTTTGCTCTTTATGCCGCTTGCGAGTTGGAATCGTGCTTTTCATAAGGAGGGTATTTTTCGCATTAATTATAAAACCGTAATTCACCAGCAGGGACCATTTTTCATACCAACCACCATGCCTTTCACAAATATATTTTTTGATGATGGTGTGACCATGACCGTTTCTGCCAATAAATATGAGGATTCAAACGAAATCGCCGTCTACAATAATGCAAAGAGTGACAGTACAACCTCGGAGGATTTCTCGACCCTGGCCTTAGCAGGTATCTTGCCTTATTTATTTCAGCCCCAGGAAAAAAAATTAAAAACTATGGTGATAGGGCTTGCGACAGGTGTTACTGCCGGTTTAGTGGGGCGGTTTGAAGATGTATCTTCCGTTGATGTGATTGAGATTTCCGATTCCATGGTAAAGGCCGCGACCCTTTTAAGTAAGCATAATTATCAACTGACCGAGAATCCGAAGATCAAAGTGCATGAGATGGACGCCTTTAAATATATGGAAAAAACGCCTTATAAATATGATTTTATAATCAGCGAACCGACCAATCCATGGACCTCAGGTGTGGAAAATCTCTTTACCCCTGAGTTCTATCAATCTGTTAATAATTCTCTCACAAAGGACGGAATTTTTCTTCAATGGATGCACCTCTACGAGATGGATGAAAATGTTTTTGCCACGGTGGTGAAAAATCTCAGGACTGCATTTCCCGATATCACTCTGTTTCGTCTCACGGGAGAGGATGATATTGCTTTTATCAATATTCCAAAGGGGCGCAGTCCTAGTGAATTTGCCTCACGACGGTTTTCTGAGAAGCATATCTCTCAGGCCTTTTACCAGCTGGGAATTCCGAATCTTGAGGCCCTGGAGGTTCTAAGAGCAATGGTTCCCGCCGAGCTTGCCTTTTTGAGCTCATCTTGGAAAACCTATAATCATGAGCTGCAAAATCCTCAAATTAGTCTCTATGGGCTCGTGAATTTTTATACTAAATCGCGGATCTATTACGACAAACTTATCCCCCCGGATTTCAGTCGTAAATTGCGAGGTGAGGAATCACAGAAATTAAGGGCATTCCCAATTCTGCATAAATGGTTCAATGAGAATCGAAATTACTGCGATAAGGTCAACATGGCCATCCGTATAGGGCGTTCTCCCTTTTGCTCTGAGATTGGGCAGATCATGGCCAACTACCAACAGTTTTTTGCAGGGCAGACTCTTGAAGATCGCTTGAGAGGTTATGCAACCTTAAGGACTGATAATTTTCTCGCCTATGATTCAGCATTTTTGTTAAATGCTTTTGGCCAAATAATCGAACGATGGAATAAAGACGACCCGTCAGAAGTTCAAAAATCTCTCTATGCGCTCTTTGATCAGGTTGTCCTTGAGGGGCAATGGCAACTTCTGCAAAACCTCATTGATACTTTATTTCAAAAAAATCTGATTCCTATTGAGCGAAAGCGGCAATTGGAACAAATTACCGGCAACCATCATAATGCCATCGAAAATCTGGAACGGCAGCGCGGGAAAGTCGCCAGGTAAAAATCGGCCATGATGCCTAAATTTAATTAAAAAAACGGCGCAGAATCCTAGGAGAGATCTGCACCGCTTTTTATCTCTTGGCCCCTGAAGAGGAGGGCACAAGTTACGAATTAAATATAGGTCATAAAATTTGGAAGCTCATGCTTCAATTGTGAAACAGTTCTGTGCCGTTTATGTGACAGCGATCATAGAGAATCAATAGTTGGAATCTCACGAATCCTGGAGTTTTGTTGCCTCCTAAATTAGGAAATGATAACAAACCCCTCCAAATAAAATTAAAAAGTGATAACGATCATAGACATGTGTTGCCGTGCGTTGTACTGTGCCGTGATACTGATTTGCATTGGGAAGAGATTAAGCCTGGAGAACATTGAATGGATCGGGCCTCTGACACACAGTTAATTCTTATCGTCGAGGATGAAAAAGATCACGCCGAGGGCCTTGCCTATCAGCTGGCCCTTGAAGGGTACCAGACTCGTGTGGCGTTCAATGGTCGATCGGGCGTAGAGTTGGCGCTTCAGAACCCGGTCCCTGATTTAGTACTTTTAGATCTCATGCTTCCCGACATGATGGGAATTGATGTCTGCCGAGAAATCCGTCGGCATGCCAAAACGCGCAGCATGCGTGTGCTTATTCTCACCGCGCGCTCGGAGGAAAATGACCGCGTGCTGGGTTTTGAAATTGGCTGTGATGATTATGTCACCAAACCCTATAGCTCCCGCGAACTCATGTTTCGTGTCAAGGCCTTGCTTAGGCGCGGACAAAATGAGGTCTTGGTGGGAAATAGCGAGCTTGTTTTTGGGCGCCTTCGCATGGATACCATGGAATATCGGGTGTGGGTCGACGATACCCCGGTCGTCCTCACGGCCCTGGAATTTCGCCTGCTGCAAAACTTTTTAGAACGGCGCGGACGAGTTCAAAGCCGCGAGGTCCTTCTCTCGGACGTCTGGGGAATTGATGCTCAGATTACCACCCGAACCATTGACACCCATATGCGCAGGCTTAGAGAAAAGCTTGGCAGCGCCGGTGTCTACATTGAAACCCTGCGCAGTGTGGGTTATAGATTTCGTGCCACTCCTGATGAGGCCACGATTTGAAAATTGCTCTTCGGTTCAAAGTCTTACTTCTCTCGCTTATCGGCATTAGTCTCGTGGTGTTCCAGCGCTTTTTTCGTGTGGATGCGGCGCACTCTCGAAATTTCGGAGGGACTGGTCTTGGTCTGGCCATTGTCAAAGACCTAGTCGAGAAGATGAATGGTAAAGTCTGGGTTGAATGCCCGGAGCGTGCCGGATCAAAATTCTGCATGACCTTTCCGCGCGAAATAGGAGGAGTGTAGTGTGAGGAGTGTAAAGATGAAGTTGAACATTTTTTGCTTGGTATTACTGACCTTCTCTGGCCCCGCGTTGGCGGACGACAGTAAGTTCAGTACCCATCTACATGTCAAATTCCAATCGAAGGCCTGTACCAATTGCCATGACTTTTTCACCAAAAAGCGTCGCGGGCCGATCTTGATAGCTCACAAAGATGTGACTGTGGATATGTGTATTGGTTGTCATGATCAAAGTGTGACCGGTTTTAAGCACGAAGAGGAGTGGTTCAGCAGGACCGGGCTCTTCACCTCGGGGATGACCGCGAAGCAAGCTTGTGAGGCGATCAAAAACGGCATCAATGCCAAGTTTAAAAATGACGCTCTCATTGCCCGGGATATGGATAAACACCTCTTTGATGATCCCCGCGTTCTATGGGCGATCGAAGGTGCCACACCTAAGAGCGGGAACTTGCCTGAGAACAAGAAAGAGGTTGATCTCGTCAAAGGTGGCCTGGAAGAATGGAAAAAGCATGTCAACGCATGGATCAAGGGCGGACTGAAGTGTCAGTAGCTCTACAATGCCTCTAATCCTTTCAAAAAATTCGGTGAAGCAAACAGACGATGGGCCAGGGCATCTCCCAGCTTTTTCCCCGCGACAATGTCAGACGGATGGTGAACGCCGCCGATGATTCGGTTCATGGCCACCTCGTCGCCTCTTTGCAAGAAAAGAGCGGCGCGCTCAGGATATTTCTTGGCCAGCACCCAGGCATACACTCTGGCCACCGTGGTGTGCCCGCTTGGGTAAGCGTACGAGTTGGATTTCTCAATACAGGGAACAATGGCCGGGTTGGAGACATAAGGGCGTGGCCGTTTGAAAATTTGCTTGGCGATGGTCGAGTGAATGCCGGCCTTGAGAAAGTGGTAATAGAGAAAGAACGTCAAGCGCTTGGTTTCGGACGCCGTGAGTGGACCGCCTTCACCCCCAAAAAAATTTTTAAGACTGACTTTCACTTCCTTGGCGGCGTCTTCACATTGTTCCGCCGTTCGATGTTCTTGGACGTGGAGAAGCATCTTGAAGTCAAAGGCCTCTTCCGGTGATCCCTTGGCGGGGTAGGGGCCCAAAAATTCTTTCAGATGGCACAGGACTCCGCGATGTTGGTCTGCTTCCGCCATCACAGGAAGAGAGGAGAGTCCTACGAGTAAGAGGCCTATGATGAAGATGAAATTGGTCATGACGTTCTCCCAGATTAGAGCTACTGACCATTTATGATAGCATCCAGGCCTCTGAGGTCAACTTACCAATTCTGTCTACGCTTTTTGAAAGCGCTGTTTGGCATCCTTGCGGCGGACGTACAGGCCTTTTTTCACCTTGGCAATTACCTGCCCTTGAGAGTCAGTTATCGTGGTCTCAAAGACCGGCAGGACTTTGAATTGACTGAGGGCCTGGAGTTTCAAATTTTCGATTTCGGCCATGCTAATTTCAAAAGTAGCAGTGACGGTATCGTGGCTTGGCCGAATAAATTCGATGGTGGCACTTTGATCCCAGACAATGTGCTCGCGGGATAAATGCTCAAGCAGGATAAACATGTAAAAGGGATCGCACATGCTATAGAGCGATCCGCCGAAGTGGGTTCCCACATAGTTGCGGCTAAAAAAATGATTTTTGAGCTGTGAAGTAATGCGGGTAAATTCAGGATTGATCTCTTTAATCGAAATTCCCGAAAACAAATAGGGTGGCCAGAGGCCGAGATACTTCACCAGTTTTTTTGGCGTTAGAAACTGAATCATATATAATTTTACCATGAAAAAAATAACTCTGTTTGTCTTATTATTTTTGTGTCATGGGTCTTTTGCCGCCAGCTACAAGGAAGGCAGTTTCGGGCCCAGGAGCAAGGCCATTTTTCTCCATCACAGTACCGGTGAGGTGATTTGGAAGGGCGGAGTTGAGGAGTGGTTCAAGCAGTACAACCAAGCTCATCACACTCAATATGTCGTCGAGGAGCGCGCCTTTCCGTCCGGGGAGCCTTACCCTTGGGAAAATTATCCCTACGACTATTGGAACATCTGGGTAAAAAATGCCGGCCCGGTTGCCTATAAAAATGAGCCAACGCTGGAGATCTTGACCAAAACTTATGATGTGATTGTCTGGAAGCACTGCTTTCCCGTGAGCAATATCCAGGCGGATAAAGGTGCGGCGAATGTGGCCTCAAGTGAGAAAACACTCGAGAACTACAAGCTTCAGTATGCCGCTTTAAAAGAGAAGATGCATTCTTTCCCCAACACCCGCTTTCTCATTTGGACTGCCACCGCTCTCACTGCCAACGAAAGCTCAAAAGAAGAGGCCACCCGGGCCCGCGCCTTTGTCGCTTGGGTAAAAAAAGAGTGGGATAGTCCGAAGGACAATATTTTTCTGTGGGATTTTTGGGAACTGGAAACTGAGGGAGGTTTGAATTTACCTCCGAAAAATGCGGAAGGTGATTCCCATCCCAATGCTGCATTTGGTCGAAAGGTCGCACCATTATTTTCCAAACGGTTAGCGGATATTATTGAAGGAAAGGGAGATGACCATGCTTCCCCTCAACTGTCTTTCTGACAAAAAACTTAAAAATATTTACTGACACCTCTCTTAACTCCGCACGATAATCGCCGCCCACAGTCCTTCATTTCAGGAGAAAGGCATGCACCATCTTATTGTCGTTGTGTTGGTTGGTTTGTCATTGAACATCGCTATTGCGGCCGAAGGGCCGGTGTGCCGGAATGTTGATGGGGAGATGGGCTGGGTGCTGACCAATGGTCGCTTTGTGCTGGATAAAAATTGTGAAGGGAAGGAAGTTGTTTGCGCCGCAATCGGAACCCGTTCAGAGGGCTGGTATGCCCGCGAAGATATGCCGGTCTATGACTATCAGAATGGTACCGAGGCACTCCGATGTGATTCTGCTTATGGCAGAGAGCTTCTGGAGCTGAACTATCGTGAATATTTCTGCAAAGATGAGTACGTCTATGACAGTGATTATGAGCTGCTTGAGTATCATCTTGACTGTCAATTTCCCAAATATAAATAATGAGCGAGCTTGATGCCCGGGATCTTCTGGATTTGGAAGCGGCCGTTAAGTTGCTGGAGAGTCCCACCATTGCGGCCAAGCTCACAGATGTGATTGGCGCTCCCATTGAAAAAGGCTATGCCCTTCTTCCCAGCGGATGGCAAAAAGTTATTCATAATGCCACTGAGGCCGCACTGAAAACGGCCCTCAACCTGGCCATTTCCACCATGAGTGAGGGGGAAAATAAAATTGCCCAAAATGGATGGCATAAATTGGCGGTGGGATTATCCGGTGCCCTAGGAGGTTTTTTCGGCCTGCCGGCACTGGTCCTTGAACTTCCGGCCTCCACCACGATTATGCTTCGATCAATCATGGATATCGCCAGGGCCCAAGGCGAATTGATTTCCCATGCCGAAACCAAGATGGCCTGCATGGAGGTTTTTGCCCTGGGAGGCCGAGCAAAAAATGATGATGCCTCCGAATCGGGCTACTTTGCCACAAGGGCCTTTCTGGCAAAAAGTGTTTCTGAGGCCGCCGCTTACATCGCTGAAAAAGGCCTAGCGGGAGAAGGCGCCCCTGCGCTAGTACGACTTACGATGAAGATTGGCCAACGATTTGGCCTGGCCATCTCCGAGAAGGCCGCGGCCCAGGCCATTCCCATCATCGGAGCGGCCGGCGGCTCCATTATCAATGTGTTATTTATCAAGCACTTTCAAGACATGGCCAAAGGGCATTTTATTGTTCGGAAGCTGGAACGAAAGTATGGATTAGAAGTAGTTCAAGAAAACTATTTAAAGCTTAAGCAGTCCTAATTCCAACCATTGGCGGAAGTGCATTCTGCCGCGGCCCCTGAACCCGTATTACCCTCAGCCTTGAAGCAGGCGTTGCAGCCATCGATTTTTTTTCGCTGTCTTTGAATTTGTACCGAAGGGGTGGTGGCACAAAGCATTTCGCATCCATAAACAGCATCTTTGGCGAAGTCCGCACTTTTTGAGTCATTGTGATTGTGATTCCCGGGGAGTCCGGCGCTGTGAATGAGTTCGTGGAAAATCGTCTCCCCCATATGGGCGGTGTTGGAACTCATCGTGGGGGAGTCTGCCGTGAGAAAGAGACGATTGGGATGGGCCGAATAATAAAAACCGCCGGTACTCCTGCCCAGCTGAATCGCGGCACTCTCTGAGAGTCCCGAGGGCGGCAAAAGTCTTCGCATGCTCGCCGTGGCTCCCGGGTGATTCACGCAGTCGATGATCGGTCTTTTTTGAATAAGGTTTTTGAGTAATTTGGCCACCAGCTTAGGATTTTTCTGATTTAAACATTTAATCATATTTCGAAAGGGTTCCATGGCCTCATTTAATCGAGTTCTCACATTCGCCTGCTGTAAGGTGTGATCACTCTGGCATTTGGCAAACGCCGGATCAGAGCAAGGAGGGCAGGGCATGCTAGGCGCTGGTGTGCAGGTGCAGGAAGTTGAACAATTTGAGGGGGGAAGACATTTATTTTTATCCGCGCGCAGACCTTCGCCAAAATAGAGAAAGTTATCATCCTCACATCTTTGGCTGAGCGGGACACTGGTGATAAGATTGTTAACGCTGCCATCAATCGCCGTCTTGAGAGTATTCATGCAGGCCACGCAGGTCGTCGGATTGGCCGCCGCAGTATTCAGGCACTGGGCATACTCATTTCGTCCCGAGGTATCAGCGCCGTCGGCCTCAATGGGAAAAATTTCTCGGCCAATACGTTGCCAATTTCCATTGATGAGCTGGGATTTTTCGGAAACTCTGTTGCCACCCACGAAATCATCAATGATTCGCAGATCAAGAGTCGTCTCATTTCCAGATTTCCAATAGGTTTCTATGCTTAGGATGGCATCGCGTGTTTCATCACTGTAATGCTCAATCACTTTGGAAATAGCGATCTTTTGTTTGTAGACGGTAAGCTCGGTCGAGGTCCTGGTGGGAGAGAGCCGCCAAACCTCTTCAGTTCCCGGTGCGGTCATGGGGAACGAATAACTTGCCCGAATCATCTCACCGCCATCAAAGGTACGAGAAACATCGGGCGTGCCATCATGATTCATATCGATCGGGGTGAATTTTGTTTCGAGAAGCTGAACAATCTTATCGGCATCCAAGGCCGCCATCGCATTAGGGAGGAGCAAGATCGAAAGTAATAATAAGGGGGAAAAGGAACACCTCATGGGTTTATTTTACTTTCGCGCACGACAGATTAGAAGTTAAAAAAATAGTCGATTCCGGGAGCCTAAAAAAAAAGCCCCTAATTGACTGTATTTATGCGAACTAAACAGAATTTTGGTGGTGATATTTTTAAGCTTGAAAGTCTATTCCATGGCATTTTTTGTAGGCATTCAAGCGCTTGGATGGAATCCGTGAGCATGCTACAATTTTTGCCGGGGGCCCATTATGAAATTTCTACTTTTCTTTTCCATGGTAATAGTGGTGGTTGTGGTATCACCTGGGGCCTTCGCCGTTTTGCTTCATCAGTATAACAACGCCTCTTCACATGGTGGCTATGGCTATCTCTCGACAAGTGAGACAGATGCCATGTCGGATTTAAATTTTGACTGCAGCAGATCTTCGCAGCGAGCACGCAGTCGAGTGTGTGGTGCCAACATGACTTTGCCTGGCGATCAGGCCATTGATCACCTTGATCCGGTCATCGGCCAACTCTCCTCAGGTGAAATTCGAAAAACATATTTAGAACATCTCACGATGCAACTCTCGGCCCTTAATTATCGCCCGGGGGCCGATCTTCCGCTAACCTGTATGAGCGGGACACAGGAACATTCCAGATATACTCAGCTGCGTAACGGTGTCACACCCGCGTACCCTGGTCTGGCGGGAGAAAGACAGCGGGTGGTGGCCGAACAGCTCAATGATGAAAGTACCCTGTCGGCCTTCGTGATGGACGATTATTATCGAAGGGCCTGGGCGGCGCAGACCCCGGCATGTAATGCAAGCTCGCGGGTCACGACCTGTGTCGCCTTAATGAATTCATTTCTGAAGCTTCGGTCCACCCACCCGCAGCTCTATCAGCAGCTCATGATGGAAGACGCCCCGACCTTTCCTCCCGTTCGGCGGGAATTGGTTACGCGTGAGCTGCGCCCCATTGTCGAGGCCCTCATTGGAGGGGATACCTTGAGCGTCAGCTCAGGTGATGCCAGAATGCTGCGTGATTCGGGGGCCGTTTCAATTCAGCAAACCTTAAGCGGTGGCGATGTGCGGGGCCCTGATCGCCTCATGGCGAGGATCTTGGCAAACTACCGTGGAGGTAATCAGCGGGCCGTTCTCCAAATTGCCCTGGCAAACATCAGGGGCAGCTACCAATCCGATTTAGTGCAACAGCTAAGAGGTGTCTGCCCCGATCGCGGAAACCCCATTTCTACCGCGGAGATGCTGGCCCTAGATCCGGCGGCCGTCAGACAGGCCCTGCTCAACGCGAATAACAGCGAATCTCGTACCGCAATCGAGTACGATCTCTGTCACTCTCCCGCCTTTCGTATCATGCGCAATATCGGCTGCAGTACGCAATGTGATAAGCAGACAGGCCATTGTGAAACAGTCGCGCCCCGTGAGATGGATATTGTTCGGGCCAATGAAACCTTCAGCGGCCAGGTTATGGCCGATTACCCCTTTAGCTCCAGCGCCTCTTATGGGATTACTCGAACTCCGCCACTTCGAAGAGGGAATGCCACGATTCGCACCACCATCCAGGTAACGCCCCCAACGGGTGCCACCCCTGCCGAAGCCGCTGCCCACCGCGCTCGCTTGCAGGCCTGTGTGGCCACGTGGTTCAACGACCAGGCCCGTTCCAATGGAAATCCTAACCTGACATTTCAAATTCAATTTATCGGGAAAGATGATGCCCTACCCGCTGGTAGTCCGCCACCCGTGGCGATCACACTTCGAACCTGTTATCACTCCACGTGTAGCTTCCGCGGGACTCCGACTCAGTCCATGTGCTGTCCCGGAAACGCACCATCTTGTGCCATACCCGGCGAAGCCAATCATGGAATGCAGGCCGATTCGGCCAATTTGATGGCCGATACCAACTGCGCGGTCGTTCGTCACGAGGTTGGACACATGCTGGGACTGCCGGATGAGTACCAGGCCGATTATTACCCTTTCAATTCCCTTGGGGAACCCAACTCGATTATGAACAATTCAAGCGAGACGTCGCGACTCTATCCAAGGCATTTTTGGAGTATGCTCCATCCCAATCGTTGCAAGTAAGTTGCCTAGCCGCAGTTAATGTCTTCCCACAAGATGTAGGGCCCGCCACAACCAGCATCGACACCCTCTTTGTGGTACTTACCGCATCCTCCGAATTTAACTTCGGGAATGTGCTGGTCATTAACGGTTTTACTTTTTGCTACAATCTTTTCCAGCATAGAGAATACAGGATCAGACAGTTCGATATGCCCGCCGCTTGGGCCTAAGAAAATCTTACCAGTCATTTTTCCGTCAATAATTTCTTCAAAATATGCCGCGCCGGCGGTCAGACTTCCGCCTTTGGGGTCCTCCATGCCACCATGGGCCCACTTGGCCAGAAAGCCTTTTTTCACCATGCCGATCAACTCCTCTAGCGATTTATCACCCGAGGTGAAATAGGTGTTGGTCTGTCTTGTCATGATAGGTCGCCGCCAGCTTTCACGCTTGCCGTTGGCGGTGCGAGGCACATGGAGGGCCCTGGCCGCGGTTAAATCCGTCATGGGAGGAGAGAGCATGCCTTTATCGAGAATGGTTTGAACACGGCCAAGCTCGCCCTCATGATCAAAGAAGTAGGAGCCATTGCTACCGAAGAAATGCCGATCCATGGTGAACATATTGGGATGATTCACAATGCTGGCCATCCCATTGCCGACTTTTCTTTTGTCCCGATGGAGATTTTCAGCGATACTTCGACCTTTCATCCAGGTGTCACCTTCCTGAGTATGGCCAAAGGCCTCATGGGCAATAACCCCTGTAACCTCAGGACCGGAAATTATCTGGTAGCGCCCCGGAGTCAGCTGGCCTGCCTTGCTCAGACGAATGGTATTCTGAGTCACCTCTTTGATATTTTCTTCGGAGAGCTGGGCAATCTCCAATCCACCCAATCCACCCGCAAGGCCTCTGGCCGATTTTCCAGTTTTCGAAATTCCGGTGGCGGCACACAGGGAAATAGGAAGGGTCTGCGACATATTCTTTTGACGATCCACAAAAATATGGGTTTTCAGTTCCTGCCTGATCATCGCTCTAATCTCGGCCAGCTCTGGCTCCTGACTTTCTCGAGCATAAGTTCGAGATAGCTCGAGGAGCTTCGCTCGTAGCGCGCTGGCACTGCCTTTTAATTTCGCGACAGTGGTACGCTCCGGGTTTTCCTCACACAAAACTCCAAAGTGGACTTCTGTTTTGTTCTCAAGATTTTTAGGTAATTGCTCCACAAAATCTTGTTCTAATCCTCTGGCGATTTCCTGAGACCAAGAAAGGGGTTTATAGATTTCTTTTTCATATCTGTAATTGTCTGGAAATTTCTTATCGAGTTCGGCGCGAAATTCCTTGGCCCATTGAATGAGAGATTTCTCATCCAACTGGTTTGTTGCTCGCTCAAAATTAACGCCGTCAATGAGAGCGCGCAAAACGATACCGCGATCCAGACTCTCCTGTGAACTTTCGGTGATGGCACAGACGCTCATCTGGGTTTTAACTTCTTCCAGCCAGGCAAAGCAGTACCAGCTTTTTTCCCGCTCAGACTCAAGAATCTGCACCAGCTTGGGCATCAGTGTTCGAAGATTTTGTAAGTGGGTTGGAAAGGTCGCTCTGCTTCTTGCGGTCGTCTTAATCATATTATTCTCCTGCGATCTTTACGCCACTTTTGATCAACATGGCATCAGGGCCAATGTATCCCTTGGGCGAGGCGAAGCTATTTCCAACTTCGTTAATCTTTTTTTCTTTGCTGCTAAATTTAAAGTTTCGTAAATTTTCCTTGATATCTCCCGAGACAACCCCGCCTTTGATCATTCCCGCCAGTTCCCCTTTCTGATAGTGCTTGGCCAGCTTGATCTCACTGCTCCAAGTAAGAGTGGATGGGTTGATCAGAAGGGAGGAAAAAGAAATAATTTCCAAGCACTCCGGCACGGATTTCAGAAGCTCATCTTTGGAATAATGCCCGGGAGGGACCACAATATTTCCCGCCATGGTGTTGGTTTTTTTCCCAAGATATTGCCCCATCCGGTTGGAAACAATCTGGTGCATGACCGTATCATTTTCGATCATCACTCCTTTTTTCGCCGTCAGACCTTCTCCCGTAAATGCCGAGCTGGCCGCCATAACAGGCAGGGTGGGGTCAAGGGTTAGGCCAAGTTTATCAGAATCAATAGCTTTCTCTCCACTGTAGGTTTTTTGTCCCGGCAATAAAAAGGGCAGCTTGTTATACTCATTGTGAGCGTAAAATTGGCCAAGAAGATTTTTCAAGAGATCCGAAATGGTTTTCCCATCAATCAAGATCACGGCATTACTTTGGGTTTTAGGCAGGCCTGCTTGATCAATGCTGAGAGTTTCGGTCACGATCTCATCGATAAAAGCAGGAAGACTGGCCTCCTCAATGCTGATCGCGGTCTTCATCTTCAGCACTTCCTGGGTATTGGGCAGGGGTAATTTTTCCAGCGCAACTTCAAAATAAAGATCCGTACGATCTTGCTGTCCCTTAAGCCCGGTAGAAGTTTCAAAGTAGGTGCTACGAATATTGGTGTAGAGTTCGGCGCTATTTAATTTTACAATGTCGATCCTTTTCGCCTTGGCAGATGCCTGACCTAAGAGCTTGGCATGGGCCGCTTTGATGTCTGCCTTTATCTCAGGGTCGGCAATGAGCACGGCCTCAGGAGCTTCTTTTTCAGGTGTCGGAAGATTCCAAGGACGGTTGCTTACCTGAAGGGCATTTTGTAGAGTTTTTACAATTTGCTCTTCTAGCGGTGCCAGCGGGTCGATGTTGCAGGTGGAATTTCCCATGACTTTGGGTTCGCCGCTTTGGGTGAAGACTTCGATTCCATAGGCGCGATCAAGAACTTCACGATCCTGATAGCTGGCGAGACCTTGAATTGGATCACTCATCATCAAGCTTTGCATTGAGCGAGAATCAGAAATGGAAACTTCCCAGCCATTAAAGATGTCAGACTTCTTTGCCCGGACATTGGCCAGGGCCTCTTTTAGCTTGAGGAGGAGGGGATCGTTTGAAAGTTGCATGGGGACCACCAAGAAAAAGTTGTTCGAAGGGTATCGAAGATTCGACTTAATGCAAATATATAAAGTATAAAATAAAGGCAAAACTGAGCAGCCCGGTCAGCCAATGAATTTGTCTAAGTTTTCCGCTGCATAATTTCACGAGAGTAAAAGTAATAATTCCCAGCGCAATACCATTGGCAATGGAAAAGGTCAGCGGCATGGCCACGATGGTAATAAAGGCCGGCAGGGCCTCCGTGACATCGTTCCATTCCAGGTCCTTGAGGTTAACCATCATTAAGGCACCTATAAAAATCAAGGCAGGTGCCGTGGCGGCGGCAGGGATCGACATTGCCAGCGGAGCAAAGAAGAGGGCCGAAAGCATGAACAGCGCCGTGACGACGGAGGCCAGTCCGGTTCTTGCCCCCTGAGCTATTCCCGCGCCGCTTTCGATATAGGTGGTGACCGTCGAAGTTCCAAAAAGCGCCCCAAGAGCAGTGCCGATTGCATCGGCCATATAGGCCTTGCCGCCACGGGGGAGGTTGCCATCTTTGTCCGCGAAACCGGCCGCATTACTAAGGCCGGTTAAAGTTCCGGCGGTATCAAAAAAATCGGCGAAAAAGAAAGTCATGACGACAATCCAGAAGGCCGGCGTTGTCAGTGATTCCCAGCTAACCTGAAGCTTAAAAAAAGTCGGTGAGATATCGGGTATCGGCCCGACAATCCCCTTAAAATGGGTCACTCCGACAAAACTTCCGAAAATGGTGGCGACCAAAATTCCAAGGAGGACCGAACCAGGAATCTTAAATGCAAATAAGGTTGTGATAATCAAAAGTCCTATAATACAGGTGACGGCTTCGGGGGAAGTGAGTTTTCCCAGCGTCACAAAGGTGTTGGGATCGGCCGAAATGAGACCGGCCCCCTTCAGCCCAATAAAGGCGAGGAAAATTCCAATCCCCGCACTGCTGGAAAATTTCACCGCTCTGGGAATGGCGCGAACAATAAAAACCCGGGCCCCGGCCAGGGTTAGGAGAATGAAAATGATTCCTTCCACAAAAACAGCGCCCAAGGCATCGCGCCAATCAATTCCCATTTTCAGGCAAACCACATAGGTAAAGTAGGCATTCAGGCCCATTCCCGGTGCCAGCGCAAACGGGTAATTGGCCAAGAGGCCCATGATCAAGGTGGCAGAGGCCATGGAAACAATGGTGGCCACCATAAAAGCGCCAAAAAACTGTTCGCGTAGGAGAGGATTGTCGGCCACCCCGGGAATGGCCTCACTTAAGATCGCCGGGTTGACGAAGATGATGTAGGCCATGGTTAAGAAAGTCGCAATTCCCCCGAGAATCTCGGTGCGGGGAGAGCTCTTGGCCTCATGAATTCCAAAAAAACGATGCATGAAAAATCCTTAAGGCAGAGTCAGTTCTACCGGGCAATGGTCCGAACCCATGATGTCAGGGCGCAGTCCACATTTTGGTTTTAAGGCCAGCAAGTCAGGCGTGACCCAAAAGTAATCCAATCGCCATCCAATATTGCGCTTGCGGCAATCACCTCGAAAGGTCCACCAGGTATAGGCCTCTGCCAGAGTTGGATGCTGGTAGCGAAACAGATCAATAAAACCGGATTCCTGCATCTCATCTAAGAATTTGCGCTCGTGGGGCAGAAAGCCGGTGCTATTCTTATTGGCCACGGGATTTTTTAAATCAATGGGATGATGGGCTGTATTGATATCGCCACAGATGATGATCGGCAGTTTTAATTCCTGCTGAAGGGCCAGGGCCTTCTTCAGGAGCGCGCGGGAAAATTCTAGCTTGAACTCAACCCTTGAATGGTCGCGCCGGCCGTTGGGAATATAGGTATTCATTAAAATGAAGTTTTCAAAACAGGTGATGATGGTTCGGCCTTCCTGGTCAAATTTCTTGATATCCATACCCAGGTGATGCCATTTCGGTTTGAGATTGGAGCGATACAACATCGCCACGCCTGATTGTCCTTTGGAGCTGGAGTCGGCATGGAGAATGACGTAATCTTTTTGCTCCAGGAGCGGTTTGGGATATTCGGCAAAGGTGGCCTTGACTTCCTGCAGGCACAAAATATCCGGCGCAGCTTTATTTTCATGTGCAAGAACAGCACCTAGTCCTTTCGGATAGGCGGCGCGGATTCCATTAACATTCCAAGTCCAAATTTTGGTAGACATAATTTACATCGGTACAAAAAAACGCCCCATTAGATCATGTAAATTTAAATCTGCCAAAATTCTTTTAACTTTTTCCCCCGCCTTTTGACTCGGCCCCTGATGGAGCTTGGCCATAATCAGCTCATTTTTCATGGAGTGTTCCAGGCCCGTCAGCTCCGTCACGGTTACCTGATAGCCAAAGGCCTCCAGCTGCAGACATCTTAAGACATTGGTCACATGACTCCCAAATTCCCGGGTGTGAAGGGGATGACGCCAAAGCTCCGTGAGGGGCAGGGTGCGCAAAGATTTTTCCTTATGCATTTTGAGGGTGGCCGCAACTTCTGCCTGGCAGCAAGGGATGAGAACAACGTGCTTGGCCTTCTTCAAAATGGCAAACCTGATGGCGTCATCGGTGGCCGTGTCACAGGCATGCAGAGCGGTCACCATTTCAACTTCGTTGGGCAATAAATCGGATGAAATGGATTCCTCCACCGTCAGATGGAAAAACTTCATACGCTCAAAATTTAGTTTTTGCGCCAACTCTACCGATTTGGTCACCAGCTCTTTTCTGGTTTCTATGCCGATCACCTCACCCAGGTTTTTTTGCTTGATAAAAAGGTCGTAAAGAATGAAGCCGAGATAAGATTTCCCGGCGCCATGGTCAATGATGGAATAATTTTTAGCACCCTCAAGCGCTGTCAGGTGAATCTGGTTTAGAAGGGGGCCGATAAAATTATATAAGTGGTACACCTGCTTTAATTTTCGCCGGGAATCCTGGTTCATCTTACCGTCGCGGGTGAGAATGTGGAGCTCTTTTAAAAGCTCCACCGACTGATCAGGATTTATCTCTGGAAAAGGTGCCTGTCCCATAACTTAGTTTTTAAAGGTCACCCGATGATGGGTGGAATCGACGCTATAGGTTTTTCCTTCCGAGGGGAGTGAACCGCGAAAGAAAATCTCATACTGGCCGTTGGGCAAAGAGTTGGTGCGAAAGCCAAGCTTCATGGCGGGTAGGACCACGTCATAGAGTTTCCTGGCCACGACTCTCTGCGAGCTGTCCACAACTAAAAACTCCAATGTTTGCATAGGGACGGGGGCGGAGGTGGTGGTGACATCAAACTCGACCCGGCCTTTTAAGGGTTGTTCCATGGAAAAACCGGAGGGTTTGAAGTTCGCCGACATGACCGGTGTGCTGTTAATGACGACAAAGGATTTAATCATGGATTTTAGCTGGGCATCGCTTTCAGAGCTGGCAAAAACTTCATACTTTCCTTCGGCCATGCCGGCGGTATCGAAGGAGGCCAGGCACTCGGTTTGCTCAGATTTCTGGCAGGGAAGTGAGGCGGCGAAAGTGCTGCCAGGTTTTCGGATTGTGATCTGAAAATTGTCATCCCTTCCAAATTGCGCTTTCACATCCATCACGCCGGACACATAAGAATTATCAGGCATCATAACTGTGACATAGTTGTTTTTTGTGGGAATTTCAAAACCGATATTGGAAGAGGCAATTCCGGATTTATCATCCCAGGACACTCGGACGTATCCCGCCTCGCCCCAATCAGCACCCCATGAATTGCGCACGATCCAGTAGCGTTCGCTATCGTTATACCCAACTAAACTGACGGCGTGGCCGCCCACTGATTCATTGGAGATTGACTTGTAAATGCCGCTTTTGTAGCTGATAAAATCGGCGTAGACAGTCATCGTGGTCATGAGGGGGCCCTTTTTCAAGGCCTCTTTGACAGCGGCGGCAGAGGTCCCAAAACCTCCCGATGGGGCGAAACTTTTTGTGACCTTAAACACCCGAGCGGATTGGTCGGGGCAGAACTGCTTACAGCTTACATCTTTTCCAGTGGCGCCCATCGTGTAAGGGGCACAGGCACTATCGATGAGTCCGGAGCGTTTGATATAGGATGCGGCGGAAGAAGGATACCAGCCGCGGTTACAGGCCCCGCCTCCGCAAGCAAAGAGCGCCTCAGGGGAGAGATTAGGTTTGAGCCAGGGAAATTTTGCGGCGATCGAGGCGGTGGCCTCGACCGTGGCCACCGCAGCAAAGGCCACGCAGGAACCACAGTTGCCTTGGTTCATAACATCGCCAAGCCAGTTGACGCCTTCTCGATTGCGCCAATCCAAGGCCTCGTAAGTGAAGCTGTTATTATAAGCATCAGAATAGTCGACAGGACCACGTGGTTGCTCCAGGGAGCCGAGCATGCGTTTAAATTCAAGCCGGGAAAGGCCGGTAAGATGATTTTCACTGGCGATCCACTGGGCCCGGGAATCTCTCAGTTCTTTTTGCAAGGCCTTGACATTGACCATCTTGTGACTAGCAAAAACGGATAAGGGGAGAGTGAGAGCAGAAAATAGTAATGCAATGGAGAGTGAAACTTTTCTCATAATACCTTCCTTGGCAATTAGAGCTAACTTCAAGTGTTCAGTATGGGGGGGATTGGGATTTTTTTCCTGTAATAAATCTTAAAACTTTCTTACATGTGATCAGAGCAGGTGCGCTCAATGAGGTTTAGCATCCGTGTCTTTTCATCATCGGGCAAAAAGCTGGCGCTAAATGAATTGCGCGCCAAAGTTTTCAGGTCTTCCCAGGAAAGCGCCAGCGCCTTGGCGCATTCAAAGTAATTATCTCCGAGATAACCGCCAAAGTAGGCCGGGTCATCAGAGTTGATCATGACCAGAATCCCGGCATTCATAAGTTTTTTTAGGTTGTGGTCGCGCAAATCTTTAAAGACCTTCAACTTCAAGTTAGACAGTGGGCAAACGGTCAGTGGAATTTGCTTCTGTTGCAAGTATTGTATCAACTTGGGGTCTTCCATCGAACGAACGCCGTGATCAATGCGCCGGACTTTCAAAAGCTCCAAGGCCTCCCAAATATATTCAGGCGGTCCCTCTTCTCCAGCATGGGCGACGGCCAAAAGGCCATGCTCGCGGGCAGCTTCAAAAACCCGTGCGAATTTCGAAGGAGGATGGCCTAGCTCGGAGCTGTCAAGGCCAACAGCTTTAATCCAGCTCTTAAAGGGCAAGGCCTCCTCAAGAGTTTTGAAAGCGCTCGTTTCCGGAAGATGGCGCAAAAAACACATAATGAGATAGGAACTAATTCCCAGCTCTCTGTTCCCCTGATCGAGGGCCCTCTTCATCCCAGTAATCACTGTGTTAAAAGAAACTCCTCTCTCTGTGTGGGTCTGAGGATCAAAAAAGATTTCCGCGTGAACCACGTTGTCTTCCTTGCAGCGAAGCAGATACTCCCATGTGAGGTCAAAAAAATCCTCTTCACACACGAGAACTTGGGCGCCTTCGTAATAGATATCCAGAAAACTTTGGAGATTGCTGAACTGATAGGCCGCTCTTATGTCGTCCAGACTTTGATACTTCAATTTAATCTTATTTCGCTTTGCCAGCTTCATCATGAGTTCCGGCCCAAGACTACCTTCGATATGCAGATGAAGCTCTGCCTTTGGCAATTTTTTTATTTGGGAGCGGGAAATAAAATTCATACCCTAGTATTCATAGACGCCCCAAGGAAGTAAAAATGCTGTGCATTCAAACCATCCTATCTTAGTCGGATATTGAGCATATTTTTTTTGGCATGTTTTCTAGATTCGAGGTATCCTCGAGGCAATTTTATTTTCCATTTTTCCGTCTAACTAACATAGGGAGAAATTATGACTTATAAGGGCTCATCGATTCAATGCCTGGTCGATCGCGATGGCATTGCACAGCTTAAGTTTAACAACGAGACCACCGGCACGAATGTTTTTAACGCCGCCACCTTGAAGGAACTAGGCGAGTGCCTGACCGCGCTCAAAAAAGAGACAGGTGTTAAAGGTCTGCTCATGAGTTCGGGGCTGGATAATTTTATCTTCGGCGCCGACGTCACAGAATTTATGTCGCATTTCAAGCGCCCTGAGGCCGAGCTGGTTGGCTGGCTGGAAGGAATCAATAAAACGTTCAATGAGTATGAAGATCTTCCTTATCCGAGTGTGGCCGCGATTAATGGCTTTGCCTTAGGTGGCGGATTTGAAATTGCCTTGACCGCCGATTTTCGCGTGGTCAGTGAAAGCGCGCGCATCGGCTTGCCCGAAACGCAGCTGGGCATTATGCCCGGCTGGGGAGGCACGGTTCGTTTCTCGAGAATTTCCGGCGCGGATCATGCCATCGAGTGGATTACCTCAGGCAAGCAATATAAAGGACAAGATGGACTCAAAATTGCTCTGGTGGATGCCGTGGTAAAAAATGATAAGTTAATTGCAGGCGCCACGACCCTGTTAAATCGCGCCATCGCCGGCGAGCTGGATTGGAAGAAGAAACGGGCCCAAAAGAAGGCCCCTCTGAAACTTAATCAAGTTGAGGCCATGATGGCCTTTGAAACGGCGAAAGGTTTTGTCGCCGGAGCTGCCGGGCCAAACTACCCCGCGCCCGTGATGGCGGTGCAAACCATGCAAAGAGGCGCGCCCTTAAACCGCGATGAGGCGCTCAAAGTCGAAACGCTGAATTTTGTAAAACTGACCAAAACACCCGCTGCCGAGGCCCTGGTGACGGTCTTTTTAGGTGATCAATATTTAAAGAAGGTGAGTAAGAAAATCACCAAAGCCGCCCCGAAAGTGAAACATGCGGCGGTTATCGGTGCCGGTATCATGGGAGGCGGAATTGCCTATCAGTCGGCCTCGAAAGGCACGCCTATTTTGATGAAGGATATTCGACCCGAGGCGCTTGAGCTCGGCATGGGCGAAGCCGTAAAACTTCTCGGTAAACTGCTTGAAAGAAAAACCATCGACAACACTCAGATGGCGAAGGTCATCGCCAGTATCACCCCGACCTTGAGCTATGGAGATGTGGAACATACTGATCTCGTTGTGGAAGCGGTGGTGGAAAATATTAAGGTGAAGAAAAGTGTCCTGGCCGAGCTGGAAAGCAAAGTGAAAGCGGGCACGGTTCTCACCTCCAATACCTCAACCATCTCCATTACCGAATTGGCCAAGGACCTAAAACGGCCTCAAGATTTTTGTGGCATGCATTTTTTCAATCCCGTTCACAAGATGCCTTTAGTGGAAGTTATTCGTGGTGCCAAAACCAGTGATGAGACTATCGCCAGAACGGTTCAGTACGCTCTTCAGATGGGAAAAACTCCCATCGTGGTTAATGACTGCGCGGGCTTCTTGGTCAACCGCATTCTCTTCCCGTATTTTTTTGGTTTTAATAGATTGATTGAGGATGGCGTTGACTTCAAACGCATCGATCAGGTGATGGAAAAATTCGGCTGGCCGATGGGACCTGCCTATCTCCTGGATGTTGTGGGAATTGATACCTGTGTTCACGCCGCCAAGATCATGGCCGATGCCTTCCCCGATCGCATGAAGTACGAGGGCGACAATATCTTTGACTGGATGTTTAAAGAAAATCGCTATGGCCAAAAAAATGGCAAGGGCTTCTATGAATACACCGTGGATAAAAAAGGTAAGCCGATCAAGAATTTGAACCCCGAGGTCTACACTCTTATTAAAAAGGCGGTCAAAAAAACTGTCGACGTTTCAGATGAAGAGATCGTGGAGCGCATGATGCTCCCCATGATTATCGAAAGTGCTCGATGTCTGGAAGATAAGATCGTTGGCAGCGCCATTGAAGTGGATATGGGCCTTTTGCTCGGACTTGGCTTCCCACCGTTTAGAACCGGGGCCTTGAAGTACGCTGATGTTTTGGGGGCCGACAAGATCGTGGCCTTGTCCAATAAGTATCAGAGTCTGGGTAACGCCTATAGGGTCACCGCAAATATGAGCAATATGGCGAGCGATAAAAAAACATATTATTAAGATATAAAAAGATTGGAGATAAAATATGACAACAATAAATAGAAAAGACGCCGTGATTGTGGATGCTATTCGTACTCCCATGGCGAAATCAAAAGACGGAATGTATCGTTTTGTCCGAAGCGAGGAACTCAGCGCCCATCTTATGAGAAGTATCCTGGCGCGAAATCCCAAGTTCAATCCCGGCGAAATCGCCGACATTATTTGGGGATGCGTGCAGCAGACCCTTGAGCAATGTTACAACATCGGCCGAAACGCCCAGCTCGTCACCGACATTCCCAAACATGTTCCTGCCCAGACTATCAACCGCCTTTGTGGTTCCTCCATGACCGCTTTACATATGGCAACTCAGGGAATTTGGAGCGAAGAGGGCGAGGTTTATCTAGTCGGTGGTGTGGAACATATGGGGCATGTTCCGATGATGCACGGGGTGGATTTTAACCCCGCCTTTTCTCAGTATCAGGCCAAGGCCGCCGGGGCCATGGGACTTACCGCTGAACTTTTGGCCACCATTCATAAAATTGACCGTCAGATGCAAGATGAGTTTGCCCTGCGCTCTCATCAAAAGGCCGCAGCCGCCACCAAGGCCGGGCGCTTTGCCGATGAAATTGTCGCAATTCTCGGCCATGATGAGGAAGGTGTGCCCGTGCTGTGTGCCTCTGACGAGGTGATCAGGCAGGACGCCAATCTTGCTGACCTGGCAAAGTTGCGGCCAGTCTTTAATCCCGCGAGCGGGACTGTGACCGCCGGAAACTCTTCTGCACTCTCAGACGGCGCTTCGGCCTTGCTGGTCATGTCCCGTGATAAGGCCCAGAGCTGGGGGCTTCGTCCACTGGCACGAGTCAGGGCCATGTCGGCCGTCGGCTGTGACCCATCCATTATGGGCTTCGGCCCCGTGCCTGCGGTGAAAAAAGCTTTAGAACGGGCCAAGCTTAAAATCGACGATATTAAACTCTTCGAATTAAATGAGGCCTTTGCCGCCCAGTCACTGCCCGTCTTAAAAGAGTTGGGGCTCTTATCTTCCATGGATGAACGCGTGAATGTGAACGGGGGAGCGATTGCCTTAGGCCATCCGTTGGGGTGCTCAGGCGCACGCATTATTGGCACGC
Source organism: Bdellovibrionales bacterium GWA2_49_15 (assembly GCA_001769855.1). Lineage (GTDB taxonomy): Bacteria > Bdellovibrionota > Bacteriovoracia > Bacteriovoracales > Bacteriovoracaceae > GWA2-49-15. The sequence goes on from MEPP01000027.1 coordinate 141,143, forward strand.
TAGTTCATGAGATGAAGCGCTCCAGTAAAAACCTTGGCATCGCCACCATGTGCGTGGGGATGGGGCAGGGTGTGGCCACAGTCTTAGAGCTTGAGTAGCTCTTAAAGTCGAGAGTCGCTACAAAGACTAGTGATGGTATTAATGTAATGAGCTAGAAGCCCGTATACCTCGTTAAAGCGACCTGATCTGCCGAGTGGTATGTGAAATACATTGGTGGAATTAGCACCATCATCGATAAATCGGCCATTTTGCAGATAAAAAGATTTTGTGACTACAGCATTTTTCAATGTGAATGCCCCTGATTCAATAAATGGCGCAGAGGAAAGTTTGGAGTTATAACCCGCGAAGGGGGTTTGAAAACTGCTAACTCCAAATACCGCAATATTTTTGAAATCAAGACCGGTGGCCCGTCTCCAGTAAAGTTGATTGGCGGCGTAGCCGGTATTGTCCAAATATTTGTGGTCGACATTAATCGCTTGAATTGAACAAATCGGGTCTGCTGCATTAACATCAACGCTGGCGATGAAAGTCGTAACATTGAGCTCATTGTGATTCATTGATTGGTACATTTCGCTATAATAATTGGTGAATAGGGCGGCAAATTCTTTTTTTAATGAAATAACCTGCGCTCTTTTGGCTTCTAGCTCGGCCCTCTCGCGTTCAACACGTAACCGTTCTTCCTCGATGCGACGTCTTTCTTCCTCTTGCCGCTGCCTTTCCCTTTCGGCAATGACCTCGGGATCTTCTGCATCTTCACGCACACCTGCTTCCAGAGTTCCGGATTCTAGGATTGTAAACGCTCTGACGACCGCGGTGCCTCGGACGATCGCATTGCCACCCACGTAGGCTTCGCCGGAAATTTGTGCCTTCCCTTCAATTTGAGCGTTGTCCGTGACTCGAGCATTTCCAAAAACTCGCGCCTCATCTTTTACCACCGCCTCACCACTTATGATGGCATTCCCAGTAATTCTGGCGCGCCCGCTGATGATTGCACTGCCGCAGACTGCCGCCGTTTTTCCAATAAAAACAGACTCGTTTTCTATATCAGCGCTATCCGAGACAAACCCGCCATCCTTAGGATTGCGATGACGGTCGTTAATGTAATATGTACCTTCTTCTCCGGGGCACAAATCGGAGCTATCCGCGAAAGCAGAAAGATGACAGAACATAACTGCGACAAGTGCGAGATACTTAAACATAATGCCTCCAAATTTGTTGGGTTAATTACCTAAACACAATCTGGAAGTAAAGCAGATAGTCGAAAATGAATTAATTACAGATTATTTCGCATTCCAAGGAGGCGTCGGAGGCACTGGACTTGAAGAGAAATTCTTCCAGTGGCATACGGTGCACAGCCTTCCCTTGTAGACATTGTTTTGATAGTTGTATCGAAATAATTTATTCATGCTTGAGCTATGGGGATTGTGGCAGGAAATGCAGTTAAAAGGTCGACTGGGATAAAGTGGGTCAGCGTCCATGTCGGTCGGATGCCCCACCGCCGGGTGATTAACGTCTGAAACATCGTGGCACATGAGACAAAGTTCATTGGGCTGCGCGATTAAGTTGTGGTCTACGGCAGTTGGATTATCAAAATCTTGGTGGGCCACATGGCAAAAGGTACACAACTCTTTGGCCGGCGAATGAACTACGGCACGGGAAATATTGTCTTCATGACATTGAAAACAGAACTCAGGCTTATACTCTTCTGCACTGATTCTTAAAGTGAAAAGACTTCCGAAGAAAACGGCAAGCAGAATTTTAGTTTTCATGTTTTTCTCCATAACTATCTATGAGCAAATGATTGTTTTCAGTTTTATGGACATCGTGGCATTGGGCACATCTTCGGTAATTGTTTTGGGACTGGTCATTAACTCCAATCACGATAGTCCCGCCGAGGCCTCCCTTTTCAATTGACTTGAACTTCGCAAAACTCTTGGGGGAGCTGAATGCTGGTGGATGTGTGACCATTGGTTCACCTGGATTATGATCACTATGACATTGCAGGCATAGTAAAGTGATAGTTTCCCTCGCTTCACCCTGTTCGCCGCTACCGCTGCCAACATCTTGACTGACGTCTAAGTTAAAAAATTCCTTTGTATGGCAAACTTCACAAATCTTACCGTTGGACCAAACTTCCTGGGAGAAATTGTGTTTGCTGTTTCGCATGCCTGCTGTCGCATGATAGTTTATCAACATACCTGCGATCAGAATTAGAAAAATTTTATAATGAGTATTCATTCTTCCTACCTTCAGTTCTTAAGAAAGCCATACACATTTACCTTATTTTCACCGAAAGTGTTGCTGACATAAATCAAGTATTCGATCTCATGATCTTTTGCCACATACTTCTTAAAATATTCTACGTTGTCATAATCGATTACAATCTGGGCCGGCATATTCACTCCACCACGAACGTTACCAACATCGCCGAAGAAGAGCAGGAGTTGTTTATCAGCATTGAAAATTTGAATATTTTCAAAGCTACCATCGATCACATAAATTCTCCCTTCACGATCAACCGCCAACCCTTTTGGGCGCACAAAATTTCCGAATTTGATTCCCATTTCACCCAAGGTATCGAGGAATTTCCCATTGTTCTCGAATTTGGAGATGCGGGCATTAAAAGTATCAGCAATGTAAATATTTTTTTGCGCGTCCAATGTTAGACTGGTTGGAGCAGAAAGCTTCCCGAGGGTACTTCCCGGAGTGCCTATTCTGCCCAACTCCTTGCCATTACTTTTGTTAAGAATAACAACTTGGTTGGCGGCCATATCGGTATAAAAAAGTTGATCGCCGGAAATGGTTATGGAAATAGGTTTCATGGTTGCAGGATCGCCAAATGATTTTACGTACTGATTGTTTGCACCATAGATCATAATTTTTTTTAACTCGGCGTCGACAACATAGCGTGTCCCATCACTATCAACGGCAAGATTGATTGGACGTTTTAGGCCTTGTAGTGCGTCCACCTTTCCGTGAGCAAGGTCAAAAATCATGACCTGTTTTCTGTCTGAGTCGCAGACAAAGATCTGCCCTTTTGCGGCCGCAATACCGTAAGGTTTAATTAGGGGATTGGCCTCTTGAATGGCATCCGTACCGGTATAACCTGGAAACCGATCGCCGTAGGCGGAGTTATTGGAATTGATAAAATTGGAGCCATTTATAGTGCTTAGAAATTGGATGCGAGGCTTCTCCGGAGCGCTTGGATAAAACACAGGTTTAGTTTCGGTTCCATTGGGACGAGCGGCCACAGCGCTCTCTAGAAAAAATAAGAAAGAGGCCATTGTGATGAGAATCAGTGATAATGGTGAAATAATTTTCTTCGTTTCCATCTCACTTTCCTCTCACATATCGTGACAAGTTAGGCATAGGGCACTTCTTTGATCCGATATCTTAAATAACTTTCTGTTGTTGTAGGTATTATGCACATCATGGCAAGACGAGCACTCGAGTTTGCCTCCCACGAGCAGATCATGGGCAATTGTGCCTCCGAGGGCCGTTACTTGGGTTGTCGGATCATGCAACTCACCATCTTCGGCCGCAAGAGCAGAGTCATACACGAAAGATACGGGATGGTGGTGTCTGAGGTTGGTACCGCCAAATCCATGGGAGATGACACTTCCCACTCGTCCACCGAATGAATCAACCGCCACAGTACCATCATGGCAGCTCAAGCAAAGCTTGGAGACGCCGTCGGGCTGTCCGACAGTAGCGTTGAGGGTCGTGCTTGAATAGGGAGTAAACGTCGCAACCGTAATGGTGTGATTCCATAGTGGAGAATTACGTACGGTGGTATTGGAGTTATGGGGAGTGTGGCAGACGGTACACACATTGCCGGTTCCCCATCCTCGGGCCGAAAAGTCGTGGGCCGATCCAGTGATGTCGGCCCTTAGCACAGGGGCAGCCAGCATGAGGAAAAAAAAGAGTACAGCGCACTCAAAATGCGCGAGTTTATTATAAATATTTTTAACTACAAAAATCATTTAAACATCACTCTTTGTGGCCCCATATTTTCAACTCAATTTGTGTCTAAACCTGTACGCCTGTTCTAATATTTACGTCAATACTCTCGAAAAGATTTGCTAGCAGCCGAAGTCCACTTGAAAACATTATGGAATCAAGCACTTATTATTCTGACTGGTGTGAACCATGAACGAATTACACAAATCCTACATAAAATAACAAGGTCACATAGTTACACTCCTAATTGACATTACAAGCAGTCTGCGCGAGTTTCACTCCCAAAGTTATGTGTAGTTCAAGACCATGAAGGAAATAACCAAAACACCTTCACTTTCAAAGGGGATTTTTTATGAAAAGGACAAAGAGTTTAAGCTTTCTGCTGCTGGGTCTTCTCTTGGGCATCACCATGAGCGCGCCAGCATTTGCCGATTCGGATGAATACGGGGAAGGCACTCCAGGCGCTGAAGGAACACAGAAATTTTGGGAAGCTAAGGCCAAAAAAGATCAGACAAACATTGCTTGCAAAAAAAATCTTTGCAAAATATTTTCAGTCACCGTAGACGGCCACAAATTCACCGTTTCGGCCAACCTAGGTGATAATTATAATAACGGCGGTGGCGGATCAGGCACCAATTACAACGCCTATTATGGAACTGACGGCTCAGGCCCCGGTGCTACCAGAACCGGCTATGGTGTCGGCGTTGAATGGGAATACACTCATTGCACCAAAACCATGAATGTTGATCAATCTGTCTATCGTGCAATCACCACCTATATGAAAGCACTGGTTAACGAAGACGGAACAACCAACCCTGCATTTACCCCGGCCGAGCAGACAATCATTCTGTTCTACACAACCGTGATGCAACTTGTGAAAGGTGCCGCTTGTAGTTAAGTCCCGAGGTTTACCTAGGGGTTCTGTATGAAGTTTTTGCGCTATTTGCTTCTTTTCATCATGTGCTTGGCGGCGAACTTCCGCCAAGCTGCCTTTGCGATTGACTTCAACATGGCCCCGTTGGAATTTTCGAACCGTGCCGCCTGTGCTCTTTTATCCTCAAAGCCAACCCGATCTGTTTTCGTTTTTATTGATGCCTTTAATGCTGGAAAGGCCGGGCATGCCCGCGGGCTTCAAAGCAAAACAGATCCGGCCGCCTTGTCCAAAGAGGCAACGAAGCTTTTTCGTATCTGGACCACTCAGCTTGCGGTAGAAATTGCCGACAAAATTACCAAGGGGGAGTTGCCACTCTTGCCGGTAGACGAGAATGGCCGATGGCCTCAGTACTTTGCTGCGACTAAAACCTGTTTGAATAATAAAAAACAACTTTCTTGCCCTGCCATGAATGATTTCTTGTCCGACGTCTGGGCAAGATCTCATATGCCGAGACCGGGCTGGGGCGATCTCGGGATTACCCAGGAACTTGATTTTTTCCCCAAGAGCATTAATCCAAGCATCGGATGCCACATTGTTAAGAAATTTTCTGCCTTTCATTCTCATTTAGGAACTCAGGGTATTGATCATGGCGTCTTAACCAATATTGGTGTTGATTCCATGACACCGGAGCAATCCCTCGACTCATGCTTCGCCTATGACAAGAACGATACCGATTCTCGGTTCACCACGGTTCAGTTAGATATGGCCGATATTTCCAACGAAAAAGAATGGGACAAAGTTGGCTATCGTTTTTGGCAGACATTCAAGCTCTTTTTTTCCTGGGGCTGGAGATATGCTCCTGAATATCAGAAAGAATTTGGTGAATTTCGTCAGGCCTTTGCCTCATTGGCCTTCGAAGATTCGGTCATGCTAGTCCCTAACGGCTGCCGAACCGTTGAAAAACCACAATGCAACGACCAAGGATTGGGAGTTGATGCCATGAGGGCCGCAAGATTCTTGGGCCAAACACATGCCGCAGTGATGGAAGTTCCAGCGAAGCCAATCGATATTCTTTTCCAAGGAGTCGTGAGGAACGTCAATAATGACGAACTTGAGCTTTTAAAATCTGAAAATGCCGATGCCTGGTATCGTGACTTTAAGGGGAAGCTTTCCGGGGTCCGATCTGAGATGATCAATAAGCTCACCACGGGAATGACCAAGTTACAGATTATCACCTATCTATTAAAGCAAGAGCAGCTGAGTGGCGATATAAAACAACTGCTGGAACAACCTAAGCTTGACGCTAATGAGATCTATCTGGCCTGTATGGAATTTAACTTGGCCAAAAATGATCTCTTTGACGATATCCATCAAGAAATTCGCAATATTGGAAATAGCAATGAATTGGATAGTCTTCTCAAAGTAAATATCTCCAAGGCCGTGCCCGATTATATAAAATATTATGAGGCCTTGACAGAGACGATGAGCAGCTTCTGCAAAACGTTGGAGGCCCGTGGTGTTTTGATTAACAAGAAGCCGGACATTTTTAAGTCGCTCAATCGTTGGGCCTATTTCATCATGCGGCCCAAAGAGCGTGATGCCTATGATTATCAATGCACCAAGACTCCTGACAATATTTCCTGTCCTGAAAATCTTTCCAAGCGCTATCTTGTAAGTGCGAACACTCACCCGGCCATGGGGAGTGGGTCCGACAGCGGGAGTGGATCGGGCCTATCCACTGTTCCCAATGATATTGTCATTTGTAAAACGCCTTTGGAATGCGCCCGAACTGTTTTAGACAGCTTAGTTTCTGTTATCTCGGTCAGGCGGTACGCTCAAGCCTTTCTGCCGCTCAAAGATACCATTCAAAACCCGGACCTATTCAACACCTATAGTATGCCTGTCGCGTGCAAACTTTATGATCCGTGGCTTAAGCAAAGAAATGCCTGGAAACTATTTTTGGCCGATCTCGGCTCATCTGTTTTGTATGGTCTCACCTGTGGAGCATTTTCTGTCCGATTAGTCAGGCCTGCCGGCAGTTCGGTTCTATCTTTTCGCGAGCTCTATCAGAACAATACGGTGGAATATGATCCTCGTATGACTCGTGAGCGTGCGCAGGTTGAGTTCGCCTCAAATCTCGGGTTCCTGTTTGGCATCCCATGTAGCGTCTCCCTTGGCAATTATGTCGGTGGGCGCGATTTAAATTATTATAACGGGCTTTCAATCGGAAGCTGTTACAACCACGGCGATACAACTTATCAAATTGATCCAAATGGCAGTCGGCCTGATATTTCAAACGAGCACTCTCGGGCCTATAAGGCCTGTTTTAAATGCGGATTTGATCCACTTTCGGTTACCAGTTTTGCCTGTCAGAGCAACTGGGTGACAAGAGTTATTGGAGTTGGCGTTGGAATATTTCAGGGCGTGTTGCGCCTGGTTTCTAACTTGCGCGATCCCAACGACATTCCAAGAATGACCCCTGCCAATATCAATGAAATTTCGGCCATCTTTGAAAATAATGGCAAAATCCCAAAATTTTGCCACTTTAATATGAAGCATGGTTTCTCCTGCCGCAAATCGCGCAGTCGAAACCCCTAGGATGATGAGTGATTAAGCTCTTTCGAAGCCACATTCTTCTCATCATGATTGCACTCACAGGGTGCACAGATTCAGATGTCATGAGTCCGCCAAATATTGACTCACCAGAAACTCCCGCGATCGAAAATTCGACTCCCATTGGTTCTAACGTGGGCGTCGCAACGTCTGACCCCATCGGTGTTGGTATAGAGCCGAATTCGGAAGGCTCTGGCTCAAGCGATCCCGCCCAAGATGGAATTGCTCCCTTTAAATTTTGGACTAATCAAAACAACCAGTCCTTCGTCCAATTTCAATGCCAGGACGGGATTTCTACCCCAAGCATGTGTGGGCAAGTTAAGGAAATAGGCTTTTGCCTTAATTGCATTGGGGCTAAATCGCCCGAGATGACTGACCTTTTTAATAATATTGGCGAAGCCATCATGTCCTGTCCAGAATATGAATTTCCTGAAGATTTTAGCGGCAGACTTTTCTTTGGCGGTGAGCTGATTCCGATTGCCGCCGTTTCGCAATACAATCCAAACAAATTACAGGATGCCGCTCTCTCTGCTAAATTTACAGGACTTTGTCCTTATGCCTCGGAGGAGCCCATTGTTTTGGGGCTTGTGGATAGGCAAACAAGAGTGGTGACTCGCGTACCTTTAGTCCTTTGCGGAAGTAAGATTTACCCACTTACAGGTGCGACAATTAGCTGCGAAGAAAGTGCCAAGGAAGTCATGGGCCATGTTGAAAAAGCTATCGGCGAAAAAAATTCTCTTCAGGAAAAATATAGTAAGGCGCTTGAAGAGCCTCAGTTTATTGATGTTGACTACAATGTCGTGGCACTCTCTGATTTTCTGGAAGGACAATATATTCGATGTGGGAAAGATTCAGAGGCCATTTGTCAGAAAATGTGTAGCTCGAAACTTTCATGCATCTTGCCCCTAAATATGGAGAAAAATCTAAAATCGATATTATCCTTTGAGACCTCAAAATTAAAAATATGTGAGGGCCGGGAGATTAAATTTGAAACGCTCCTGACCCTGATTCAAGGGGATAATACTTTTGTCTTTTCTCATCGCTCTTTGAATATGCAGTATGAGGGTGTTCCCAACTCGGGTGATTTTCATGATTTTTCAGATATTAATGGAATCTTAAATGACTTTCGTGGAATTTTCCAAACAGACCGGGATTGGAAGGAAGACGAGTATAGGACCTTTCTTTTTTCACCCGCCTACCGCAATAAAGTCAAGGCCAAATTGGATGCATTCTGCAGACCCTCTGAAACAACATATATCATGGGACGTGACGGCCGTGGCGAGTTGGCCCTCTGTCAGTCAGATTCTGACTTACGCGTCTTGGTGCTGGCCTTTAATGGTGAAGATTGCCAATTCGCTGGCAATCAGCTTGCTGCAACGGGCCCAATTATTGAACGGGCAGGGAATTAGGAGTGTATGAGATGAAACAATACCTATTCATAATCTTTCTTCTGTCACCTCTTCTAATCGGTTTCAACACTCGGAAAGTTGTCCAATTGGAGTATTACAACAAAGTAGACGGACGAATTATCCTTCAAAATATTGATCAAATGTTGGCGAATCCTGAGCGCGGTGCCGGCATTACGGCCGATAGCTTAGAACCCATGGACGTCTATGACCCTACTTCTGGAGAAAAATCCCTCTTTAAACGCGACCCGAAGCTGTTTACTGACATCTCAACCTTTGGCCCAGAGCTGAAGGCCGTTTGGAGTAATACCGTGATGGTCTTTGGGGCCACTGCGGATGGTATCGGCATCGGTTCCGCATTTGCCGTCACAAAGCAAGATGAGCACTCGGCAATTTATTTGACCGCCTATCACGTGATTGAAAAATTCTGTGATATTCCCAATAGGCCATATTCAGAACAAACGACGGTGGATGATAATGCTTTTTCCTGCCAGTCCCTTTATGTTTTGAATGATATCGCAATTGACACAAAAACCAATCAGGTTGCCAATGATGGAGAGCATGCTTGGAAGTCGGAAATCGAGGAGATTATATTCTTTGACAAGGTCAGTGACGTGGCCGCCTTTAGAATTAGAATCCCAGATCAAAATAGAGTAACTAAAACCAAGGTGGAATCGACCTATGAGGTTGATCGGCCAAAGTTTAAGGATGTTAACGATAAGTTACAACCTCTGACTAAATTTGATCTCTACACCATTGGCTATCCGTCAGCTTACAAAAAAGCAGATAAGGTCCCCGTGCATGATCCCGGGCTTATTCGCAAGCGCTGGTCGAGGGGACAGTACATTCGAACCAAGACTTTTGAGTCTGTGTCAAAGCTTGGATTCACTCATGCCTTAAAGCATGGCGTATACAGCCTGCCCGGTTCCTCTGGCGGGCCGATGGCACTCCCTGATGGTCGTGTGATCGGGATAAATTTTTCCATGATTTTGAACCAATATTACCGCCAAAGATTCGGGGGATGTTCTCGCTTGGCGAAGGTGACCGAAAAAGAATTGTATGCCATTGCAACCGTGAATATAAAACAGTTTCTAACGTTGATACCGGGAGATATAAAATGAAAACATTAATCTGTGCATCGATGCTCTTGTCGATTTTTAGCATGAACGCCCATGCCCTGCTTTCCAATAGTGTGACTGTAGGGGTGCGAAGCTCATCGAACTATTTATATCCATGCAATGCCGGGATTGCAGAAAATACTCAAAGCATTGCCAGAGGTGTCGATTACATCCATGGGGGATGGGTGGCCTCAGAGCATAACCCCGCGGCTCCGGCAGGTGAGGGCAATGCAGTTGGTGGTGAAACCAGTGGAAATATTCCAGATCCCGACTACGGCCTTTTATCGAGTTTGCTTATCGATGGTACCTTAACTTACAGACTCTACAACCAGTTGCTGCCTGAAGATACGATGTACAACTTTGTCATTGGCTCCAATCAATATGCTTCGGCCGCGGCAAAGCTTATGGTTAACCTTGCCTCTGACACCTACAATGCCGCTTACTACATTACCTTTTGTTTTAAGCCCTCAAAAAATGGCAGCGACCCTGGATTGGCGCAAGAGCTGGCCTTTGTGAGCGGAAGGATTACCCATTCTGCGGTTGGTGGAAGTACCTACAATTACGCCGAGAAATCCGGTCTGAAATCCATGCTGGAAATTAAGTGCTCTAAAGGCAATGGAGCGGTCGTCCAGCATTATACTCCGGGTGCCTCGACGAATATTGATGTCCTGTTAACTCCTTTTGCCTCTGAGACCACGGTACAACTAATCCCGATGGGAGGCATTGCCATTAATACCGCTGATTACCGGATCTCCGGTGGTACGTTTACTGAGGGAGCACTGCCGGACGAGTGCCGTGCACGATTTCATTTTGTAGAAACGGCCGGAACTCTGCGTCCCCATACCCAATCTACCTCTGACATCCAGATCGACGTCGATGCCACTGTCCGGGCACTAGGAGGTAATTAATGCATCCCAGATTAGTGACCCTTTTTGGTTTCTGTTTCGTCGTTTTATGCATGTTGAGTGGCCGTGCCCAGGCCCAGGGCTATGCTCATTCATTATTCCTTTGCGATCTCAGTATACAATCCTTAACCGCGGCCAATAATTTAGGCGTCAACTATGTGACCTATGAGCACCTTGGACAAAGTAAAAGTATTGCCGCCGTGAGTACCCTGCAGAAGGCCTCTCAAAAAGTTCCCGAAGGAACCAATTTGTGGGCCGAGGCCAATCAGATCACGAGTGTTCTTTTCAACCTGGAATCCGATTATTACGGGACCGAGTATTCCTGGGATTACTGTTATATCTGGAATCGCGATCAATTAAACGAAACCCTGTTTGCCATTGATATTAACGTGGCCACTCCTCCCGAGATGGATAATACCCTTATTAATTTTAAAACCGAATGCACCAGTCGCAGTATCCTCAATACCCTCAACACCCAGACGTCATTCAATACCAGAAGCACGTTGTGGAACATGCCGAGCAATCAGGTTGAGCTGAAATGTATTATTCGTTTCACTTTCAGAGAAGAGAACTTTTCGGTGCGAAGACCGCACCAAACGAGAATAGATAACTTAACGTCTCAAATCGGAATTACGGTTGACCCGTAAAGGATTTTGTTATGAGCACGACTAAATTTATCTCACTGCTGGTTATCCTCTCTGCGTTGTATTTCGGTAATGCCTGGGCATGCACCTCCATTCCCAATACCCCGATCAATCTTATTTCTTCCTATGAGGCCGAGCGGCAGGAGTATGCTGGAAAGAAAAAAGAGTTTGAATTTGGAAATTGCATCCACAACGCCGATCAGTACTTCATTGTCACGAGCGCGCCTGTTTTTACCGATATGAATTATCGCGCGATTAGCTCTCCAGAAGGAGTTATCCCCGCCGATAAATGTTACTTAGACCAGAGTCCTTTTGCCGTGAAAACTCCTCTTGAGGCCGGCTTTGACAAGCTCTATAGCGATCAGGCCCATGTGATGAAGAAATGTTTACAGTATGAAATCACCGATGAGGCAGGTACCTTGAATTGGGATAAGCAGGCCGACTGCCAACTTGTTCGAATGAGTGAAAAAAAGGCCTTGGTTCGCGGAAGTCACTGCTCATTTAAAATTCGCAAAGAAAGTCGATTTATTTTGAAATTTGGCTTAAATCCCCACTGTACCTTAAAAAGTTACATGGATGAAAATAGCGAAATCTACCCTATGGACATCAATGGACTGATTGGTATCTACCGTGCCGTCGATATGACACCTGGCAATCCGGACTATGCGATGCTGGGCTTTATAAGCCCCAAAATCAGTATCCAGCCCGATTCTAAGTTGCTTCCTGTCTCATCCTACTTTGGCATCGAAACCGCGCGCTGGACGACCAACTACGGTGCAAAAATCGCTCTCGGACAGGTTGGCATAACTGTAAAAAAAGGACAGGGGGCCTCGAATTACGCCATTAAAATTCCCTTTGTCGTTGACAACAACTGTGGGAAAGTTTGCGTCGATAAGACCTGTACCAGCCCATGCTATTACAACGCACCGGCGGTGGCCGCGATTTCTTTAAAAAAGAAAGTCGGTGATTCTCCAACCTTTCGTTTTATTGACTGGTGGTATCAGGGGAATATTGCGACTGCCGGCTTTTTCGGCATGATGGCGTTTGGTCGCGATGTTAAAAACGACGAGCCAAAGCCGGGTGACCGTTATCTTGTGCGTGCCGAATTTTCGGAACCTTCGATGGCCTATCGACTGCTTAAGGACAAGGCAAGCCAAATTGTACTGGACACCAGGAGAAGTTTATCGATTTCAACCACCGCAGGCTCTACTGTGTTGCGCGAGCTAGATTCTTTAACCGGTAATATGATTCCTGCCCCCGATGTTGAGGGACTACCTCCCGTGAGTGATGAAAATTCTCTGGCCGGAGTTCAGGCCACTTTAACCATGCTTGATAATTTGATCGGGGCGAATGAAACGTGGCCGCCCTACTACAGAAAGGTATGCAATAATGAAGGGGTCTGTGATAAGGCCAATAGTACCTTTCAGATCATCGACATTGAATTCACGATTGCCTCAATCTCATCGTCTGGAAAAGTGACCATGAAAGACACAATATTGCGAAGGAAATCCAAGCTTTTTGGGGATGAGGAGCGAGCCGTGAAGGTATGGCCCACAATTAAATGTGCGCCTTAGATATAAATGAGAGGTTGCTAGTGAGAACATTATTATTGATCTTGTTAACAATGTGTTTTGGACATAATGTGTTTGCGACTCCTAGCGTCCAAACAGCCTTTGTTAAAACCTACCCGGCAACCAAAAATACTGTCTTAGATAGCTGTGCCACTTGTCATATGCCTGCCATTAGCGACTCTCTTAATCGCTACGGTGCCGAACTTGTCTTCGCCCCCATGGGGTTTAAAGAAATTGAAGGTATCGATTCTGACCATGATGGGGTTACAAATATTGACGAGATTAAGGCCCTGAAAAATCCCGGTTCTCGCTCCGAAAATCCGGAATATTTTGTGTTTACAAATCGAAAAGGAACCGTGGATTTTGACCATGAGGCCCATGTCTTAGGTGCCAATTATCTCATTAATGGTAAATGTGCAATCTGCCATGGTCCTGGCAAATTTCCTCGCGTTTATAACGATGATGTCTTGGTAAAGCAATTCGCCCATCAGATCTGCTGGCGCTGTCATAAGCTTTCTGGGAGCGAGAGTGCCCCAAGAGAGTGCTCAGACTGTCACATGAAATAATTTTTAAAAGTTAAATCCAATCAAAAGCTACAGAAAAAAAGATACTGATATTTCGCATATCTTTACTTCTGAAAAATCACAGATAAATCCAGAAATAAAAACTTGGATGAACGCGTAAATTTGTATATGTTTCCTGCAAAATTGCAGGAGTAATAGGACGGTAAATGAATGGATTCATCCAAATGGTGGTTTCAGAAAGAAGCTACTTAAGGTTGGAGCTGTTTTATTCCTAGACTGCTGAGTGTGATTAATAAAAAAGTTCTAGGTCCCGTAACACTTGAAAGGAGAATGACTTATGAAACGACTGTTAACCCCCAAGAAAAGCCTGGCCTTGTGCGCGGCCATCTTCTTACTCTGTGTGAGTCTATCGGCTCTCGCAGACATTGAAGGAAGCAAGCACGACTTTACTTTCGCAGCCAACGAGTGCGAGGTGTGCCACACCCCACACAAAGCTTTCACCGCAGCTGCTCCCTTGTGGCGCCACCATGACCCCGCTCTTGATGTCACTGTTTATGAGCAGTATCAAAGTGTGGACGTTCGTGGAACGATGGAAGCCACAGTTGGACAGCCCAACGGCATTTCGAAACTTTGCTTGAACTGCCACAATGGCGTGACTGGCCCTGCCGGGATGACTCAAATTTTGGGAACTGACCTGAAAAATGATCACCCAATTTCTTTCACCTATGATGCAACTCTCGCGACTGCTGACGGTTATCTTTATGACCCAAGCACTCATCCATCAGGCGTATCTGCTGCTGGAACGATTGCCACTGACCTGCTCCGTGGTCCATTGAATGATCAGCTTGAGTGTGTTTCTTGCCACGAAGTGCACAACCGTTACAATAACTTGAAAATGCTCGTTCTCCCAGGCGCTGCTGCTGGATGGAGTGGTTCAGGTACACCTGGTGATGCAGCACCTCAGACTTTATGCAAGACATGTCATGCGTTAGGTACAGGCGCTACTGTAATTCATTAAGAAAGTGAGTTTTAACAATTTTTTAGAGGAAGGTAATGTTATGAACGCAATAAAAAAATATATAACCTCAGGTGTTGTGATTGCAATGTCACTTCTCGCGGTTAGTGTTGCTTTTGCAGCAGATAGTAAACCCGTTTTCTACCCAAGCGATGTTAAAAATCCACGCATTCAGTTTTTAAGCACAATTGATGGCGAAGGATATTTTGGCAGCAACTCTTCTTTCGGAAACCGCTTTCCTGGTTATAATCCAGATTCAAGCGTGAAAGAGAAAGCTCCCTTTGGTCAGACTTATGGACTTGCTTCGACACAGGATGAACTCTTCATCTGCGACGTGACTAAGCAACAAGTTATGATCTTCAACTTCAAAACAAGCATCATCACAAAGTTTGGTGAAGGCCTGTCGAAACCCGCCGGTATCGCCATCGATACAGACGGAACTCGGTATGTTGTTGATCTTGGAAACATGAGAATCAGTGTTTACAATGCCAAAAATGCATTTGTTCGGAATATGACTGATGCTCAAGGCTGGTACCCCGTTTCTGCCGCTATCTTGAACGATTCTCTGTATGTCGTTGATACCAAGAACCATCAAGTTGTTGTCATGAACAAAAACACTGGCGTAGTTACAAAGCGTATTGGACAACCTGGTGAAGAAGTTGGTGAATTTGCCGCTCCTTCTGCCATCACCGTCGGTTCTAACGGACTCATTTACGTTTCGAACACCCACAATGGCCGTGTTGACGTGATTGATGCCAACGGAAAATTTGTAGATAAGTTTGGTGATACTCCAAACGTTGCCGCTGGAAGCTTTGCTCGTCCAAAAGGTATTGCATTTGATAAGGAAAACAGACTGTATGTCGTCGACAACTCTTTTGAAAATGTTCAAATTTTCAACGACAAGAAACAATTCCTTATGCCATTTGGTGAAGTTGGAAATGTCAAAGGTGGCCTGAATCTGCCTATGACAATTCTGGTTGATTACAATAATGCAAAGTATTTTTCCAAGTACGTTGCCCCAGGACATTCTCTTGAGTACGTCATTTTGGTTGCAAACCAAACTGGCCCACACAAGATTAGCGTCTTTGGATTCCTGAAACAGTAAGAGTTTTTTAGAGTTAGTACTTGTAAAATTATTAAGGAGATGAGTTATGAAACGAAAGTACTTAAATACAAATAGCAAGCTAGCACTGTTGTGCTCAGCTGTTTTTCTGCTTCTTGCAAGCACCACCGCCTTTGGTTTGCACTATGACGGTAAATGTCGAAGCTGTCATACTCCGCACAATGCCCTCGCTTCTGAAGCTCCATTGTGGGGAAAGGCCGATGTTGTTCAGCCACCTTATACCCAATATACAAGTGATACGATCAACGCAACGATGGGAGATCCCAATGGTATCTCTAAGCTTTGTATGATCTGTCACTCCAAGACGACATCTTATGGAATTGGCTCTGACATGAGAAACGATCACCCTGTATCTTTCACTTACGATGCCGCCTTGGCACTCGCCGATGGAAGACTCTGGGATCCTGAAGTTACGCTGTCTAATATCGGCGGAGCTGTTGGTAATGGAACGATTGCACAAGATATGCTCAGAGGCGTTGACCACAACCAACTCGAGTGCGTTTCTTGTCACGAACCCCATGACAAATACGGCTTTGGAAAGGGATCTGGCTTAGGTGATAGTCTTGCTTATCTCGTGAAGGCAAACGATGCTGGCCAGTTGTGCAAAACTTGCCATAGGAAATAGGTCGTAATTGATTTAACGAGAGTTTAAACAATTTTTTTAAGGAAGGTAATGTTATGAAAGCAATAAAAAGATATCTAACTTCAGGGGTAGTGATCGCTATGTCACTGCTCACGATTAATTCTGGAATGGCAGCCAATGATGCCAAGCCAGTTTTCTTCCCTGGCGGCAATCTGCCTGCCCGCATTCAATTTTTAGGCAACATTGATGGGGAAAGTTTTTTTGGAAATAGTGCCGCTTACGGCAATCGTTTCCCTGGCTACACTGGAAGCACTTCGACGAAAGACTCTGTTCCTTTTCTGAGACCTACCGCGATCACTTCTTTTAAAGAAGAAATGTTCGTCTGCGATCTGGGAAAAAGTCAGATTACGATTCTCAATTTTAAAACTAAGCAAGTTTCAAAATTGGATTACAAATTCAAGTCTCCTGTGAGCATCACTGTTGACACAGATGGTACACGTTATGTGCTTGACGCCGGGACCTCAAAAGTTCTCGCCTTCAACGCACAAAACAAATATCTTCGTAGCTTCAGCAACTCTGAAGCCTGGACACCGATTGATGCCGCCGTTTCTGGCGAGTTGATCTATGTTCTTGATGGCAAGAAAGACCAAGTTCTTGTGTTTAACAAGATCAGTGGTGATTTCGTGAAAAGTTTTGGTCAAAACGGAGAAGGCCGTGGCGAATTTGACATGCCAGCTTCTATTAAGGCCAAAGACGGCGTCCTCTACATTTCTAATACGATGAATGGTCGTGTAGATATGTTTAACGGCGAAGGCAAATTCCTTGGACAATACGGAACAGAGCCAAACGTTGCCGCCGGAAACTTTGCTCACCCACAAGGCATTGCTCTTGATAGAGAGAACCGCATCTACGTTGTTGATAACTCTTTTGAAAACGTTCAGATCTTCAACGCAGAAAAACGGTTCCTTATGCCATTTGGTCATGTAGGCAACACTCCAGGCGGATTGAATATGCCGTATGCTATTGCCATCGACTATGACAATGCATCGTACTTTTCTAAGGTCGTTGCTCCAGGACGCTCTATCGAGTACATCATTTTGGTGGCAAACCAAACTGGTGATCACAAGATTAGCGTTTTCGGTTTCTTGAAACAGTAGTCAGTATCGTGCGGAGGAGGTGCAAATACCTCCTCCACATTTGAATGAATGATAAGGCACAATCTCTCTCGGATTGTGCCTTTTTTATTTAGAAGATGTCTTTTTTAGACAACTAATTTTTCACTAGATTTGTTCTGCTCTCTCACGTAAAAAGACACTATCAATAATAAAATTAAGGATGGTTTATGAAGTGTCTATGCTCATCGTTTGTCATCGCTATGACGTTGATTTTAACATCTGGCTGGGCGGTCAAGTCTGAGGCGTTTCCTGGATATGGTGGTGACTCTAAAAAAGGTCTTTCCAAGGCCTCGAAGGCAAGACCTAAGAAAGAACTCAAGGTGAAAACAACTCAAACTGGCAAGGTTCTCGAAACTATGGATGCTGACCGATATACCTATATCTTTTTAGAGCAGAAAGATGGAGTAAAAATTTGGGCCGCCGGCGAGAGAATGCAGGTCGGCGTGGGTGACACTGTGGATGTCATCAACGGACAGACGATGGGAAAGTTTACGAGTAAAATTCTCAATAAAACGTTTGACCAAATCTATTTTGCGCCACTCATAAAGGTCGCTAACCAGCTTCCAGAGAATAAGGCCAAATTTGAGGCCGCTAATAAGGCCGAAGCAGCGAAAATGGAGGCCCATGGAGGTGGTGGCATGGTCCCTAAAAAGGCGGTCGAAGTTGTGGTCGGTCCTGGCTCTGTTAAAAAACTTGAGGGGGGAATGACCATCAAGGAATGTTTGGATGGTCAGGAAAAATTGAAAGACAAGACCATTAAAATTCGTGCAAAAGTCACTAAATCCACCGCCAATATCCTCGGAAAAAATTGGCTGCACATTAAAGATGGTTCGGGTAATGCCAGTGAGACAGAGCTGGTGGTGACCACCGCTGCAACCTCACAGGTGGGTGACACGGTTGTAGTTACGGGCAAGCTCTCCTTGAACAAAGACTTTGGCGCCGGCTATTTCTATAAGATCATTATGGAAGATGCCTCCGTGACGAAAGAGTAGTGTAAGTTGCTGATATCAATGTAAAAATCGCCAATAGGCGAATAAAATAACAGATATTATCGTCTATATACGAATAAAACATTGAGTTTTTTCGCATATAAACGATAATGTAAGCATGAAACCAATCAAAGAACAGAAATTGATCAGAGTCCAGGCCGGGCGGAAATTCGAATCCCTGAGAGAGCTGAGTGAGGCCGCGAGGGGAGTGACCTCCTGGTGTAAGTATGTGCGCTTGGCCTTAGGCATGAGTGCTGGCCAGTTAGCGCGGCGTTTAGGTCTTGCCCCGAATACTGTCAGTGAGGCGGAGGCCCGTGAGGCCGACGGGCGACTGACAATCAATAAGCTTAAAGAAATGGCCAATGCTATGGAATGTGATTTGGTCTATGCCTTCATTCCTCGCCGGCCTTTAAAAGACCTGGTCTACCAGGAGGCCAAGAAAAAAGTTTTGAAAAGTATGGAGCGCGCTGAGACCCATATGGAGCTGGAAGGCCAAAAGGTATCGGATCAGTGCGAACGAATCGAGGCGTTGATCGAAGAAAAAATGTATTCGAAGTATCTGTGGGATCAAGATGGAGAAGAAAGTTGAGCAATCACGTCTTCCAGGATCGCAATGGCAATACACCGCTGGACCCCGAGCAAATCAAAGGTCTGAAGTTTTCTCATTTTACCACCATGGCCGATTTAGATGAGGCCGAAGATATTAACATTCAAGAGGGGCTGGCCTGGCTTGAGCGACAGCGGGATGGAGATTTTCTCACGTTGCAATTTTTGAATAAGCTCCATAAAAAACTTTTTGGGGATGTTTGGAGCTGGGCCGGGAGCTTTCGAAAAATTAATGTGAATCTATCCAAGGTGGAATGGTTTGATGTGGGGCCTGGATTAATAAATTTTTTTGAGGATGCGAAACTGTGGGTGGCGAATAAGAAGATGGATGGTGATGAGATGTCGGCCGAATTTCATCATCGCCTGGTTAGTATTCATCCTTATCCGAATGGCAATGGAAGAACCTCGCGGATTATGACCGAGTATATGCAAAAACGCTGCGGACTCAAAATAACCAGCTGGATGGCCTCGCTCAAAAATTCTCCCAAGGAACGGCGCGAGAGATACATCAAAGCATTGAAAGAGGCCGACAGGGCCGACTACCGGGCGCTGATTCAATTTATGCGCGAGAAATCTTAGTGAAAAAGCCAGAAGAGACCGAGTCCGCCAATCATATAGTTTGAAACTTTGACCAGTGGACTGTCCTCAAACACCGCACTTCTTAAATAATCCCAACGGGCGAAAGGAATGATGGCCAGATTTCCCACACGCTTATGTATTATCAGCGCGGTTTGAAAACCACTATATCCACCACGGGCACGATAGTAGGGCCTGCCCTCGCGAATAAATTCCTGATCTACGCCATAAAAATATTGATGAAATCCTTGATCGGCAAACATCGGGCCGATGGAAAATTCGGACTTCCAGCTCCACCTGGAAGGGGGTGGGGAATGGATGATATTGACATAGGGAATCGTGAATAAACCGACGGGTTTTATATACCGAAGATTGGTGGCAAAACTTTGCCGAACTGGGATTTCAAAGTTGACGGCAAGTTCTTTCTTCTCTGAACGCCAGACATAAAACAGGAGCATGGGCCCGGCTTCTACCGTGTAGTCGAGCGAAGGCATTCCGCTGCGGGCGATGTTTTCTTTGCTCTCCACATTCAGGCCGAGCATCAGGCTGAGCTTAAAAGAAAAGAAATCATTGTGAACAAAAATCCCTCGGATAAAAGAAGGTTCGGCCTCAATTCTTTGAGAGGTATAGGTGAAATAGGGGGTGGGAAAAAACCAACTTTTTGTCTGGTCACTGCCGCGATAGTGATGTCCATACAAACTAAGGAGGCCAGCGCCCCATTCAAAGTGCTCAGACGAGGCAAAGGGGGAGGCGAGCAAAAGAAAAATTAGCAGCAAGATTGATCTCATACAAAACCCTAGCGTACTTATTTAATTGCTCAAATGATGAATGTGCATCAGGCTTGCCATGAGGACTCGGTTAAGTAGAAAATTATCAGCATTAGAAAATAATTTTTCAGGGGAAAGATCATGATAAAAGTAAAGGCCTACGCTGCTCAATCTGCCACTTCAGCACTTCAGCCGTTTCAACTGGAGCGACGCTCACCGCGTCCTGACGATGTGGTGATTGAGATCGCCTACTGCGGTGTCTGTCATTCTGATATTCACACCGCTCGCAGCGAGTGGGGACCCACCAGCTATCCCTTTGTTCCGGGGCATGAGATCGTGGGGCGGGTGATTGGCCTTGGGAAAAAAGTGAAACGATTCAAGGCAGGCGACTTGGTTGGTGTGGGATGTTTCGTAGATTCCTGTGGCAAATGTCCAAGTTGCAAATCCCATGAGGAACAATTCTGCCAAGGGCACACGGTGTTTACCTACAATAGCGTGGAGCTGGACGGCAAAACTCCCACTTTTGGCGGATACGCTTCCCAAATCACAGTCAAAGATAAATATGTTTTAAAAATAAAAAAAGGCTTGGCGCTGGAGCGCGTGGCCCCGCTTTTATGTGCCGGTATTACCACCTATTCTCCACTCAAACGCTACGGGGTCAAAAAGGGGAAAAAAGTAGGGGTCGTGGGCCTAGGCGGCCTGGGCCACATGGCGGTGAAGCTTGCCAAGGCCATGGGAGCGGAGGTTACTGTCTTCAGTACGTCGCCTAATAAAGAGCTTGATGCTAAAAAATTAGGGGCCAAAAAATTTGTTCTCTCCAGCACTCCTGAGAATTTTGAGTTACACGCCGGAAAGCTGGACCTGATCATTGATACAGTTTCTGCCAACCATGATTTTTCTCCCTACCTGAGTACCCTCAAAATTGGCGGGATTCATGTGCTGGTGGGCGCTCCACCGGAACCTAATCAGGTTGCGGCGATGGCCCTCATCTATGGCCGTAAGCACCTGGCCGGTTCCTTAATCGGAGGGATTAAAGAGACCCAGGAGATGTTGGATTTTTGTGCGCGCAAGAAGGTTTTGGCCGACATCGAACTCATTTCTGCCGGAGAGATCAATGAGGCGTATGAAAGAACCATCAAGGGGCAGGTCAAGTATCGCTTTGTTATTGATGCCAAAACTTTTTAGAATCCTTTCACTGTTGTGAGGCCAGGGCCGCCAGGTCTTCGGCGTTGTAGTCATTATCCAAGGGCGAAGGGGCATTTGGGTCCGGCGTTGCCTGGGCAACCGGTGTTGGCACGGGAGTTGGATCGGGCGGAGTGACATTTTCTTCAATCGTCACGGGCGCGGTGGCCACCGTCTCGCCATTTTCGGTTGAGACCGAGCTATCAAGTGCGATTGTGGTAAGGGACTTAACCTTTATGACGGGTTTGAGCAGGCACCCCCCATTTCCTTGCAGCACAATTGATTTTAAGGCATCAAAATCAACCACAAGGTTGTAATCCTTGCCTTCGGTAATAGAAACTTTCACCGGAATTATGATCTTTAATCCGCTCTGCTGCTGGGATGGGGTTTTCAGCAGGCAGGCGCTGCCATCCATATTGGTTAGATAGTTTCCCGAATCCTTCAGAATGAATCGTATCTGCTGGATTTCGACGTTGGAGGTTAAGGCGAAGTCTGCGAGGGGCAGAGTGACGCCGTTTCTCAAAGTGAGCAGATCGATCAGACCAAGGCCTTGTGCGCCTGTGAGTGTGATAACTTTATCGGCCTGTGAGACGCGAACTTCCACGCGGTCGATATTAACAAATACCTGCTTGATGTCTGGATTTGGGGCATCGGTCAGGGCCAGGTGAAAGTTACTGCCGCTGCCGATGGCCGAGCGTTTGATGATGGCCTGTTCAGTGTACTCTTTCGAGCATCCCAGAGTGATCGTGAGTAAAAAAAAGAAGACGGCCACATTTCTCATAATGACTCCGATGACATGAAATTATTTTATTAAAAATTAATGCTTGTTTTGGTGCAATTTACAGATCGGATGTGATCATAGCACTGGCAACGATAAAATCAAGCCGCTCACAACCGCTTAATTCTTAGTGGAGAGGGGGCGAAAAAGTGACATAATTTTATGGCAGCATAGAGTTTCGGGCGCGCTTCTGAATGTTAGAAGGTGATCCGTAGTCTGGCAGTGGCATCAAAATCTTGCCCTCCAAGACGAAGTTCTCCTTTTTCATCTCCGAAATGAGCGCCCAGACCCAGCGTGGCGGCGAGGTCCTGGATGCCAGTGTAGGTGATTTCAAGCTTGAGGTAAGTCGTCTTGTCTGTCAGATTCATGAGATCATAGAGGGTAAAGGAATAATCTTCGAGCCTTCCGGGTTTGGGCAATGTCAGCATGGCCATGGCATAGTGATTGGAAAGATAGAAAGGTGAATAGGCAAAGTTCAGAATCGCCATGGGGTAGTCGGCCGCGTCCTTAAGGCCCTCCTCATTTTGGAAATACTCCAGATTTAATGTGAAGGTGTCCTGGTCCGAATATTTGTATTCATATTGAAGTCCGGCAACCCAGTTGGTGATGGGGTCGTTGGCCCGCTTAAAGCTCGTGCCATATTGGTCATAAAATATTTTATCGGAGCCTTTTGAGTAGGCGATTTCCGCATAGACATCCAGATCCCAAAGTGCGGTGGAGAAATCAAATCCATAAATGGTGTGTCTCGCCTGGCGAAAGGCTGAGGATAAGGCCAGTTCGGACGAGGAGAAGGGGACCTCGAGGCGAAAAGCGGTTCCCAGTTTGGATGGAGTATTGGCATCATCAAGCAAGCTGATAAGATAAAAGTTTGAGTTCCGGATGGGAATATGGGCCTTGACCATGCCCACGCCAAGGCGTTCGTCGTCGGGGCGAAGCATGTTTCGCTTCATGGAGTTCACGAAGTCGGTGGGATTCCAGAACTTGCCGCTTCCCCATTTTATTTTCTGTTTTCCCACAGTCAGGAAGACTTTCTTCTTGAGATTGAGTTGAAGTTTGACTTCCTCAAGGTCAAGGTTTTCTTTTTTATTTGCGTTTCCAGTGAGCGGGGAGCGCTGGGTTTCGTCGAGAGTGGGATCGTAGATGAGTCGCCCTTTGACATAACCGCGAAGATCATTTTTGAGCCGTGAATCGCCATACATCCAGAGGGTATTCGGATTGCCAAAGGTGGGGCCCACGTCAACATAGTTGAACTCACTCATGAGAGTGCCACCGATGCGGAGCTTGTCTTCCTCGGTGTCTTGCTTCTCGGCGAGGGTGATTCCTTCCGTGCTTTCAAACCCTTTTTTAAATTCCTCGTCGGCGGATTGGGTGAAAGGAAAGTCTTCCGCCTGCACGAGAGGTAAGATGAGGAGGAAAAGGGGAAGATATTTTATGATCATGGCTATTTACTTTTGGATTCGATCCAGGCCTTGGTGAAGATACTGGAATCGATATTGTTAAGGTCCGTTTCTTTAATCAGGATAATGGTTGAATTTCCCTTTTCCAGCTCGTCGAAGATTCTTATCTCCTCAGGAATCCAGACCTCGGCCTTTTTGGAGGGGCTAAATTTCTTCATCCATTTCGGATAATAGCTCGTGCGCATGAGCTTGCCGGAAAGGGAGTATTCTTCTCTTTTCAGGATGTTTTTGCTGGCCTGGTCAATCCAGATTTTGAGAACTGGATAGGCCACATCGACGCCTTCTTTTGCCACCAGCTTTGTTTTGAAAACCTTATAGTCGCCGAGCTTGTCGGTTCCTTCGGCCGTTACCGTGTACTCAAGCGCCAGGCGGGACTCATCAAAATCCTCTCGGCGGGAATTGGTTCCACCGATGCGCTCGCGCTCGGTTCGGCGCTCCCACTTACCCGTATTGGGATCAAAGAGCCAAAGATTTTTATCAATCTTAAGATAGCCTTTCCCGGCCTCTTCCTTGGGTTTGGTAAAGAAGATAATGATCTTATCGTCCGCATCTCTTCGGTACACGATGACCTGAAAGACCTTTGGCTCTTTTTTTCGTTCAGTTTCCTTCACGTAACAAAGGGAGGTGTAGTCGCCGGAATTTTGTTGCCGTTCATCGACGACCTTGATCACCGCCAGCGCATCGGTGTCGGTGAATTTGATCTCTTCCCCCATGGCCGGGCGAAAGAGGCAAAGAAAAAGAAGGAGGACGGGCATAGTAGCTCCTAGTCGATATGTCCCATCGCTGTGATGGGTTTCAGCTTGCTGGCCTTGTACGACGGGAAAAGCGCACCAAGGGTAACAAAAAAAGTAATAGTAAAGAAGGCGATAAAAAGACTTGTGGGGTGAATTGTTAAGGTGAGGGTGTCCGCCATCAGGAACATTTTGAAGGCATCGCCTCGAATGGGAATATGGAGGGTGCTTAAACCTTTCGAGATCAGGCTGCCAACGATAACTCCGAAGACTGTTCCAAAGGTTGCCAGAATAAAGGCCTCCAGCACGAACATGGTGGTGACCTGACCTTTCTGCAAACCAATTGCTCGGAGAGTGCCGATTTCGCTGGTGCGCTCGCGAATGGAAATCCACAGTGTGTTCATGAGGCCGAGAATGACAATAAAAAGCAGGATGCTGGTAAGGATGATGGTAATGGCGTTGAAAATGTCGATAATCCATTTTACAAATGAGGTCTCATCTCGCCAGTTGGTAATATCTATCTTCTGGCCGGTCCAGGATTCGGCCGCCACGCGCTCGAACTTCATCCAAAATGGATTGGCTTCCTTATCCATGAGCTTGAAGCCATTTTCGGGGATGAGTCTGCGCAGCCGATCTTCGACGATTGCGAGCTTGCCTAGGTCCTTAAGATAGATCATGACCTGCCCGGTGGAGTCAGCGCCCATTTGATAGATCTCGCGGATATCCTGATGATGGGCAAACACACTAAAGGCCGACATGAGTCCCATATCTCGCAAAATGGCGACAACTTTGACATCCATGGTATTGCTTTGATTGCGATAGGTCGGCATAGAGATAGTCACCGTGTCGCCGACGGCAACCTTGAGCTTCTTGGCCTGCTCGCCAAAAATAACGATGCTGCCTCTCTTGGAGAGGTCTTGAAGATTTCCCTGGAGGACGCTCAAGCGAGAAAGGATTTCCTTTTCCTCGGCAATATCAACACCCCACATCGGGACCTGGATTGATTCCTGGTCCGAGATGATCTTCCCCCAGCCCTTGATGCGTTCAATAATCAAGGCAGCTTCGGGAATATTTTCCCGGGCCAGCTTCTTTAAAAAATCCTTCTTTGTGATAATCGGGGCAGCCGAGGTTTGGCTGAGCTTATAAAACCCCGCGATATTGACATGGCCGCTTGAAAGGGACATGGCGTTTTGCATGATCGTATCTTGGATGCCGTTTGTGAGGGCGTGAAGGACGACGAGAACCGTGGTCACGGCGGCAATGGCAAACCCCAAAAGAAGCGAGCGAGTCCGGCTTTTGGTGATATTTCTAAAGGCGATTATAAAAAACGTGCGCATATAATTCTTTCCCTATTCTCGTTTTTGCATGGCCTCTAAGGGGGAAATCTTGAGGGCCTTCCATGCGGGATATTGGGTCGCGAGGAGCGCGATAACAGTCATACTGATAAAGACGGTAATCAGATGAATAGGATTTAAGGTGAGGTAGAGGCGGTCTCCGGAGAAGAAAAAGGTTGAAACATCGCCCATGGCCGGAATTCCAATCTTTCCGATAAGAAGAACAATGAAGACTCCAATGGACATGCCGATCAGACCAAAAATGAAACTCAGGATAAAGGTCTCATGAATAAGCAGGGAAAGGATAAAAGACTTTTGCGCTCCAATCGCTCGCATGGTGCCAATCTCCCGCGCCCGTTCCAAGGTGGCCATGAGGATGGCGTTCATCATGACAAACATGGCGACGGTAAAAATGATGAAGATACTCAGATAGAGCAGGATGCGAACCACGGTGGTGAGTTGGCCGACAATGCCGGCAGAATCTTTCCAGTCGACGGCCTGTATCCCTAGATTGTTTTCCTTAGAAATTAAATTGATGGCCTCGATCGTCGCCTCAATCTTGGTAGGATCTTTCAGGAGAATCGCGGCATTTAAGAAGACCCCGTTCTCCATTGCTTCCCGGGAATAGACCTCTTCCCACGAATTTCTCTTTTTATTTCCTTCGCCCATGGAATGCTTTTGGAGGCCTTTCAAATTCTGTGATTTGCCTGCCTCCGACTCGAGTGGCCGGGATTTGGTAAACATGGCGTCCATACTTTCCTGCTCGTCAGACAGCCCCATTTCTATTTCGAGCTCTTGGGTCTCCTTTCTTTTCTCGGGAGTGAGGAAGCCATACAATTCGCGAAAGCTCATCATGTCCATGATCGAGAAGTTGCCGGCGATGGGTGAGCTTTCAAAACTTTTATAATGATAGGTGCCATAAAGCTTGAGATTGAGTGATGAAGAAAAGCCGGTTTTGGTAAAGGCATTGACCGGAAAAACATCGCCGATTTTGATTTTATACAAAATGAGATGAGGCGCGATCTTGGCATAAAAGAATTGATAACGTTGAAAGAAATTTTGATCGTCCATGGCAAGAAACTCTTGCAGCAGATCTCGGATTTCTTGCTTCTGTGAGTTGAGATGCTGTTGCAGGTCGATGATGAGATTCTTGGTGTCGGCCGGGGTGATCTGAGTGTAGATGACCGCGGCCTCAGAGATATTGGCCTTGATTTTTTCCTGCAGTTCCTTTGTCTTGGCGATGGTCATTTTTTCTTTTTCAATTTTTTTCTTGATGGTATCCAAACGTCGGGCGACTCTATGCTTCACCATGTTTTCATAGACATTATCGTTTAAAAGGAAACCTCTTTTGCCTTCCGGGATATTGCTTCCTTTGACCACTTCAAAAAGCGGAAAAGAGTCTTGAAAAAGAGTGGGAACGGTCCCGATGTAGCTGAAGTAGAGCATGTTATCGTCAAAGATCAGGGGCGCCAGCTTGTTGGCTAGAAATTCAATGACCTCCTGAGGATTGCTTGTGAATTTATCCCAAAAGCTTTTTTCGCTGACGATTTTTAAATTCTTCGGGGCCTCTTGGAAATCCTTGTTTGACATCAGATAGCTCATATTTTCTGGATTAATCTCATAGCCAGAAACGACATCCAGGACGATGGCCTGGATATGATCTTTGAGGATTTGAATTTTACCCGGGTCCTCGTTCGGATTTTTGAGCAGCGCTCTCAGCTCTTCAAGCTTGATATCGAGGATATTGCCGGGGTTAAACATGGCAAAGTTCGTGCCCATGGGAATGATGGTTTTGATGTTCGGGACACCGGCGAGCAGGATGGTTTTAACTTTATGAAAATCGTTGATGTGGCCCACATCCGGGTTTCCCCCGTCCATCGAGCCAAAGATAGAAAGCTTCTCCTTGGCATCACTGGAATAAATCTGAATTTCTCCCGTCACGCTATTGATAAGATTTTTCTTCATGCCGAACGAGAGAGTATCGACAAAGGAGTTACCAAGAATGGCAAGGATCGTACCCGCCATGATGATGAGTCCCACAATCAGGGATTTTAATTTGTTCAGCTTGAGATTGCGCAGGGCCATTTTAAAGATAAGCACGCTTGACTCCTCAGGCCTCGACAATCATACCATCATGAAGCCGGACAATCCGTCTGGCCTGGCCCATGATACTGGGGTCATGAGTGGAAAAGAGGAAGGTGGTATTTTCTGAGACATTGATTTCCTTCATCAGATCAATAATATCCTGGCCGGTTTTTGAATCGAGGTTGGCGGTTGGTTCGTCTGCCAGAACTATTTTTGGTCGGGTTGCCAGGGCGCGGGCGATGGCCACTCGCTGGCGCTGTCCGCCTGAGAGTTCGCTCGGACGATGATTAATATGTTTCCCAAGGCCAACCTTATTGATGAAGTGATGAACTCTCTCGAAGCGTTCTTTTTTGGAAACGTCTTTCATGAGGAGAAGCGGGAATTCAATGTTGTCAAAAACATTCAGAACCGAAATCAGGTTAAAAGTTTGAAAAATAAAACCAATGGTATTAAGGCGAAGATTGGTGAGCTCCTTTTCCGGAAGGGTGCCCGTATCCGCTCCGGCTACGATCACCTGACCTGTCGTGGCGGTATCCACACAGCCGATCAGATTGAGCAGGGTGGTTTTGCCACTTCCCGAGGGGCCTGCGATGACGGAAAATTCCCCGTTGGCAATTTCAAGACTGACGTTTTTGAGCGCCGGGACGGTTATTTTTCCCAGGTGATAGTCCTTACAAACATTATTCAAGACAATAAAGCTCATAGGTTTTCCGAAGTTTTCAAAAGGCTTATTATTTTCCCGACGATTTTTTCTGGGTTGTGCTGACTGAAGGTGCAGCCACAGCTCGGACCTTGTAACTGCTCGCCCCACACGAGTTGTCCTTTGACCAAAAGGGAAGGGGATGACAGCCATCTCAGGGAACTTGATTCAGCAAGCTGATTTTGATTGGCTTCATGAAAGGAAATCCCTTGTTTTTTTAACTCCTGACGAAGCCCTTCCACATTGGGACATCCCTCAAAATAGACCAGCGTAACATGGGTTTGCATCCGAATCCTCGAGTGGTGAAGTCGGGCACCATTATCCTCATTGATTCGGGTGAGTTCAAGAAATTAATTTGTTGATCAGGCCAATGATATCTCTCATGTGCTCGGGGGAAGACGCGAGAGGTCAAGAGGGAATTTTAGCTTCAGGTAGAGTGGTTTAATTGTCCGAGCAGCAGCGGGTGCCCTGCTGATAAAAAAAGTGGCCTTCGCTGTGGGCGACGGTGGCCGGGCGGCATCGCGCGCGCACTGGGCCCCAGTAGCCGCCTTTTTGAGCGCCGTGATACTTGCCCCCGGAGATTCGGTTGTTGGTCCATTCGTCGATATTTCCGGTGAGATCGTAGATTCCCGAAGCGCTCTTGCACGCTGCTCGTGAGCCACTTGGTTCTCCCGCCCAAAGGGCATCGAGGATTTCTGCCGCCTCAGGTGAGAAGCGCTTGCGTTCAAGGATTAGGGAGAGGGCCACCTGAATTTGGTAAGCCGATGCGTTGGCAAGTGACGCGAGGGCGGCGATTTGCTTTTGTAAGTCGCGGAAAAATTCAGAATCAATACACTGCTCTCCGCCGTTTGAGCTCCAGGGTGGGTCTCCATGGGATTGGGCATAGGCCGCCAGTCGCTCGCGCTCTTTGCGGATTTTTTTAAGCGCTCCCGCAAAGCTGACGTAGTCTTTACTGTCGGCATTACATTGGCTTGATCGCTCATACCCATAAGGGTAGGGAAGGGCCTCTTCACCTTCACAGGCAAAGGTCCACTCTTCATCGCTGCACAGGCGTTTGCCCTTGGCCCTGCACAAGGCCGTGGCCTCGGGAAAGGTCATCATGATGATGGGATTGGCCCCTTTCTGATTGGGATACTCAAACCGGTCCATGCAGAAGGCCATTCTTCTGCGAGGCAGTTTTTGTAGCTTTTGTCTGAGGGCGGCGGCATCGAAGCGGGCGCAACGCTTTGGAAAGGTGTTGGAAATCCAGGAGGTGCAGGCCAGGTCCTGGAGGGCGCCCACCTCGTCACTGTCAGCGCCCGTACTGCGACTGACCACCATATTGCCCTGGACTCGGACCATGCCGGGACTTTGGCAACTTCCTCGGTTTCCTTCCCGGCGGTCAGTTTCTTCTGGCGTTTCTACCGGACCAGCGCTTTTTTTCTGCCAGTGTTTTCCTTCCACTAGGGTCCAGCGGTCTGCAGGCGGGATTGGTGGGGGCGTCTGGGCGTAGGTCGCGAGGGTCAAGGGCCCAAGGATAAGATAGATTAACAATGGTATTTTCAAATCCACAAAATATTTTAACCTGATTCGGAATGTGTCGGTAGGAGGCAGATAAGTTGAGAAGGCAGTAGAGCATTGCTTTCATTTGAAAACCATTCCGCCGGAAGTGCGATGTGTCCAAGGTTGAATTTGGATAGGTAAAACGGGATTAAAAACGTCAGGTAAGGAAGACGACATTTCAGACGTTTTTTTTGAAGAAAGAAAACTAGAGTGAAAGGACGTTGCGAAGTTTTTCGTCCACGTCTTTCATGACAGTGTTTGAGAGTCGGCCTTTGTTACTCTTGAGCATGGCCTTTTCAATAGTATAAAGAGAGCCACAGCGGATAATGGTGTCCTTCTTTAATTTGATCACCACATCTTCATTGGCGTTAACCGGCTTTACATTGTTGTCCGTGCGGTGAAGCCCTGTTAACTTTACCACCACGACATCGAGTAAATTTTTGGCCCGATTTCTGTATGCATTGCTCACGATCAAAACGGGGCGCTCTTTTTTACCAGGATCGGCAGGCCAAACGGCGTACCAAATTTCTCCGCGTTCCATTAGATCAAATCCTGGTCAGAACCGTCTTCATCTTCGGCGCGAGTAAAAAGGCCTTGTGACATTATCATCGTGGCCGAAATACCACGTTTATCTCTTTCTCGTTTTGGGGCGAGAGAAAGCTCCTGGTCATAGCGTTCGTACTCGATTTTAATTTTTTCTTCGCGTTCTTTTTCCAGACCTTTCAAAATGAGTTCATTAACTCTGTCGCTCAGTTTTTTCACCGGCGCATCCTTTAAGACGGCCTCAACTTCGGGGGCAGGGTAAAAAGTGCGCTTTAATGCATTTGTCATATGGACCTCGATAGCTCCATTGTAATCTACCACAAGTAGCTATTTATGTCTAGCATAGAGGTTTGTTATATGTAATTTCAGCATATTACGTAATAATGTCAGGATTTGCACTTAAGAGCGAGTTATTTGGATACATCAATTCACGATTCATGAATCGTGAATAATGCTTTAGGGAGCATTCACTCGTTCAAAACTTGAATAAAAATGCTAAAGAATACTTGTAACTAGCCGATATAATTGGCATTGTTTACATTTAAGAATAATGTGATATAGTAAATACAAGGAATTAAAGATGAAGCGAGAAGATATTAACCAGCTCCTACAAAGATTGAATGAAAAACTCTCTGATGAGGGAGTGACTCGTGAGTTGGTCGTTTGTGGCGGGGCCGCTCTACTGCTTTCTAACTATGAACGTGAAGAGACCATGGATGTCGATATGCTTCGTCCGGATAAAGACGAGGTATTACAGCGACTGTCGAAGTTGGTTGCTGAGGAAACGGGCATTGCTCGTCCTGACTGGCTGAATTCCCATAGCTCTGTTTTTTTCCGCGAGAATCCTTTGCCTAAAGGTTGGGAGGGGAGGCTTAGATCGGGATTTCGTGCATCCCATTTGGAAGTAAAGGTGTTGGCCCCAAAAGATATTCTCTTTACAAAAATCTGTGCCCACATTGATCGTGAAATGGACGAGCAAGACATAAAAGTATTGGCACCGACAAAGGAAATTTTTGAAGAGGCCGTTCTCCAAGTTACGCGGCTTCCTCAATACCGAAGTGAAATGACAACTGTGAGCTTAGATGTTCTTCGACTTAAATTAGGATTTGCTGACGATGAATAAGACCGACCCATACACACTCCTGGCATCTCTCGGAGTCTCTTTTAGAAGAGAGCTGGACTTTTCTTTTTGTCCGGAGGAATGCCTTGTTGCTCTGATTGAAGAACACAATATTGTCGAGGATAGGCGACTTTTGTCTTTAACTATCCTGGCCTTTGAGCAGATTCAAGACATCCTCCGGCCTGATCTCCTTACTCATCTGGCAGAAAGGCTGACTCCAAGAAGTCGCTCAGTCCTTGGAGGAATTATCTTTCGAGGGCATCTCAATAATCCGGCCCGCTGGAAGGGATTCCATCGTTATCTCATCAGACATTGTGGAAAGCAGATTGTAATAGGAACACCCAGGCTGCTGGAAGTTCGTGGTAAGGACGAGCATTTTTTATCGTTTGGAGTCGCCATTACTCCTGTTGCCAGGTCTGATGAAAAAAAACTCGTCCAAGCAAGATGGCTCTTAAAAAACAATCCTTGGTTAACGAGTCGTATTCTTTTTGGGCCAAGCAGTCGCGCTGATATTGTGACGATAAGAAAAAAATTTTATGAGTCGAATCCCAACCGGATCGCGAAGAGATTTAATTGTTCAGTACCGTCGATAACCAAAATATGGAATGAGATCATCTTGGCGCAGACCTTGGGCCTAGAGGTTGGGTGAATGGCCTCGAAATTAATTTCCGCTGGGGAAGTGCGGTGTGTCTAGGATTTAAAATGGAGGATTCATAGGGAACTTCCATCTAACCTGCACTTGACCATACTTTAAGCACGGTCAAGCAAGGACGTTGCGAAGTTATGCCAGAATTTTTCCGGCCCAAAGTTGCTGAAGAAAATCACTCCAGCGAAGAATCTCAATTCTATCAACTTTGCGTGATACAGGTTCCAAACAGACCATAAGGTGTCGGCGCATGGGGGCCTCTTCTGCGATAGCGCGCAAAGAGCGCAGATCCCGTTCTGCGATAATCTTCTTGGCCTTCACTTCAATTGCGATTTCATCGTTGAGGATGAAATCGACTTCAAATCCTGAGGTCGAGCGCCAGTAGGTTAATTCATCCACAGCTCCGCGTAGATCAACCCATGTGCGTAACTCGTGGTGCATCCACGACTCAAAGGCATCGCCGTATTCTGGATTACCAGGGGCCAGACTTTTTCGGCCCTGCAAGGCGTGGGCGATCCCGTTGTCGAATAGATATATCTTTGGCGTTTGGATGGCCTTCCGAGTTTTTCCATGCCTCCACGGTTGGAGGAGTGAAGCGAGCAGAGTATCTTCGAGGACCTGATAGTAATTAATCACAGTTGATTTTGATACCTGCGCATCGCTTGCAACAGAGGCGAAGTTGATCATCTTGCCATGCCCAAGCGCCGCCACCTCTAAAAAGCGACTGAACGCTGGCAAATTTCGGGTTACTCCCTCTGCCGCAATTTCCTGTGTTAGATAATCTCCGATGTAGGCGCGGAGGTCTTCATAAGGTGAATCCGAAAATACCACAGGTGGCATAAGGCCAAAACAAAGTGCCTCATTTAACCGGAAGCTGTCACCGAGTTCGGCCCAGACGAAGGGATGCATTCTTCTCGATCGGGCCCGTCCTCCGAGCATATTCACTCCCGTCCGCTTGAGTTTGCGGGCGCTGGAACCGGTGAGCACGAAGCGAACTTTTCGACGCTCTATTAACCAATGAACCTCATCTAGGAGGTTCGGCAGTTTTTGGATCTCATCAATAACCACCACCTGCGAAGCATCTTTGATCTCTTCTCGTAATAGTTGCGGGGCCGCACTGTATCGCAGGAAAGTATCACTTTCGAGTAGGTCAATCTTATGAGCGTCTGGAAACTGTTGTTGTAACCAAGTGCTTTTACCTGTTTGCCGGGGGCCAAAGAGAAAACAGGACTTGCGCTCAAGAATAGGGCGAAGATCAAGCTTCCTCGAAATAATAGTATTTCTGTCATATTTCATTTTTTTACTCTCTCTGCCTAGCTAAGTTGTTCTTTATCATGATAAACGACAACTCAGTTGGATGCAAGAGTTTGAATCTATCCTTAGCTTCATACAAAGTTCCAATCCTTTTTCTTTGGAAGAACTTCGTCCGAAAAACCAATTTTAAAAACAGTCAAAGGAGTTAGCGTTTCCTTCAACAAGCTGGCCTTAGGATTTTTAAATTCATCCATGATCGCCCCAAGGGTTGCCCTAACATAGGGTCGATAATACTTGGTCGCATAATCAATTATTTTAGAAATCTGATTTTCATCCAATTTTCTTATTTTTGCCTTAATTTTATCAATTGAGTCATCAATGGTTGTATCCATGATTGTCCGGATGTCCTTAATGGCATCCAAAAGTTGCAGAAGATAAACATCTTCTTTAATGATAGGAAATTTCGCTTGCACATAGCGAACTTTGATTTTTCCAAGCTGCGCTTTGCGGGGAAATTTATTGCCAACGACAGTGATTCTGTTGGCCACTTGAGTAGTTAATCCAAGAGCATTATATACGGAAGGCCCAGTGATATAGCCGCCCGTTTCTTTCATAATGGATTCGAGAATTGCCGATTCAGAGGGGCCGATACTGCCAAATTTTGTTTCTTCTGGAACGTAGTATTTGCCCTTTCCAATCCTTTTTAAGGTGCCGGCCTTAACAAGGCGACTTAAAAATAAGGCAACGGCTTGAGTGTTTGAAATATCCTCAAAGTCGCTATAAGCGATGACCTTTCCAACTTGGAAGGAATCAATCCGATTTTTAACCTGTGAAGCAATCGTGCTCATAAAGACCTCAGGTCTACTTTATCGAAAAATGATAAGTTATTCAATAGAAAAACTTATCATTTTTAACGTTGTTAAATAGTTTCAGGTATTTAGATGATAGTCTCTTTAATTCTCGCCTCGTTTGGCATCAAAGAGATTAATGACATTTCCACCAAAGGAAATGTCGCTGGGAACGAACTCCAAGCAATTAGTTGCCCCTTCATGTCCACTCCTGCCGGCCTTAAGTAGATGTCCATGGTGGAGGACTTTTTGCAACCACCAATTTTCATTACCACAGGGGCGGGAACACCATTGGCCAACATTTGAGTGGCAAAACAGGCCCTGAGAGCACCTCCAGGTGCAGACCTTGTATGACCATTTTCAGGATTTCATCGCCACTCAACAATTGAAAAGGCAGAAGTTCTTATTGATTGTTTTTCGTCTAGAAGCAAAGTCTAAATGCTGCTCGGCCAATTTACTTTTCCATTGGGAAAGTGAAATTTCGCCAGCGTGCAACTCGAAAGGAGTCAGGCCATGTAATCCGTGGCGCGGGATTTGGGTATTATATCGCTCAAAGAAATTATTAATTTTCGCTTGGGCCTCTGCAAAGTTTGGCAAGGGACACTTATAAAGTGAGTATTGCTTCAAGCTTCTGAAGAATGCCTCAATCATGGAATTTGAATAATCGATATCGACTTGCGCGACCTCATGCTGAAGACTTGTTTGTGGCAAATAGGTGGCGACGTTTTCATTAAGGTTTTCGGTCCCGCTATCGCTAATCAGGCGGCAGGCCCCATTGATCGAGCTGTTGGCGTAGGCCTCTTTAATGAGGCCTTGGGTTTGATTGCCACTGATGCTAGTGAAAACACTCCACGCCAGAATATAGCGTGAGCAGTTATCGATGATTGCTTGAATATAAACTCTTGAGCGATCCTCCAAACGAATTTGCGTGACATCGATATGCCAGATTTGGTTTGGTTCCGATGCCCGTATGCCTTGTTTCTTGGGCCTCGACCATTTTCTTTTAGGTATTTCAGTGATCATGTTGTGTCGCTTGATATACTTAAACCAGGTTGTAAGTGAGTAGTTTGCCTTTCCATTCCTGCGTCCATACCAATACAAGGAGGTGAGTGACATCTCCTGCAACTCTGGATCATGCAGCAGCGTACGTATGTCTTGAATTTCGGCAAAGGTCAGTTGCAACGGGCGCGATTTTGGACAGCTGGGCAAATCACGCAGGCAAATTTTCTTCGTTTGTTTTTTGAGCCAAGCATAATAGCGGGCCTTGCTAAGGGAGATTAATGCCAATTTGTTCTCCATGGAGAGGCCAAAATCAATTTTGAGAAAATTTATTAACTTCTGCTTTTCCTCATGGGTAGGCAGGCGTTTAAAGCTGAGATGAAACGGAAAGCTTTTAACAAACGACTGTAAAAAATTAATTGACGCCTGCTGCGCCTCCAACGTTTTCCTAATTTTTTTTGGGCAAGAGTAATCGTGACCTATTTTCATAAGTAACTCCTTTTGGATAATGCTGCGATTGTTTTATTTAACTGGTTGGAATCACGGGGTTAAGGTGAGTGCAAAGAGACCAATTTTTGCTTGGTGCTGGGAATACGAAAACCGTCCAGAATGTGCGCGGAAACAGCCGTGTAATTAATAAGGGCCGTTTGATAGGGAAGGAATCTCCCTTTCTCACTCATATAGCTTTCAAAGTGATTCAAGTCCTGTTTATCTGAGGTAAAAAGCTCGTACTCCAAGGGGGTAGCGTAAAAGCGTGTTGGCTTTGAAAAATTCTCAGATGCGACGACAAACTCACTATATTCGCCTTTCTTGGAATAGACTGAAGCCACTTGGGCGGCCAGATGCTCGTTGATGAATTCGCTTGGTTTTAAATTTTGCTTAAAGAAAAACTTAAAATAGGTGTTTTGAATAATGACTCGTCCGAGTTGCGTTTCTGAAAAGTCATCAAGGTTCTGAGAAAGCGCCACCGCCGAGGCATCGTGCTTTCTAAAAGTACGAAAGCACTCGGCGATATAGTCGGCGTTTTTTGATAAAAGGTTCCAGCACTCGTCAAAGATAAAGATTTTCCGGCCAGGCATATTCTTGAAACATTCGATTAAGAAAATAACTAGGGGAGCTTTGATATTGTCGGGGTAATTGCCAAGGTCACTGTAGATAAAGTTTTGTGCGGTATGAACGTCATTAGAAAAATACTCTTTGATTTCTGCAAAAGAGTGAGAGATGCCGGGGAATTCAACTTCAAGTGCAGATAAAAACTCATCAAAGTTTGAGATATCTTTTCCAATAATCGTTTTGATGACCTCAAACAACCGGCCTTCTTCCTTCTTGGGCAATTTTTCATCGAGAACACTCATCACAAATTCTTTTAGGTAGCGCGGATTTTTAAATTGCATGGGATTAAATTTTTCAGAAAAAATAAGGCCCTCACAAAAAAGGGCGTTTTTTCTGAAAGAATTCCCCAGGTCCAGGCATAACGCTTTGGTCCCACGTTCCAGCTCAAACTTCAAAATTTTGTTGGCCAGCATGGATTTACCCTGACCAGAAGATCCGGTGATAAGAACATTGTAGTTATGGGCCACAGGCGAAAAGAGGTCGAACAACAAGCGGGCCTTTGATCGGGCCTTAAATGTTAGGCCCTTATCTGGGCCACTCATCAGATGATCACGGCAAAAAGGGATAAGACCTGTCAGATAATCAGATGGGATAAGAAGTTTTCGCTTAAAGCTTGGGGCCACACCCGGCACCAGGGTTTGGAAAAAATAACTTAAGGCCCGCGATTCAACCCGGACACCAGCATCTAAGCCTGTCATGGTATCCAAAAAGGCTTGGGTGGCATTGTCTAAGTCCAGCTTCGTCCTTTCCTTTATGATGAAAAAAAGCTCAACATCAAAGAGTGCCGTGCTAGCACTGGCCAATCCTTCCAGAGTGGCTTCTGCCTCCTTAAAAGCATTCTCGCTGTTGATGTCTCGAAGTCCTTTATAAAGGCCTGAAAAATGAATTCTGCGACGAAAATCTAAGAGCATCCGTGCCTTTGCGGTTGTGTGCCGCTTAAAGCACAAAACAAAGTCAGCCTTATTGTGCAGACTTGTTTCTAAGAGCGCCGTTGGTGGCCTTTTTACTGACAGAATTCGCCAAAATTGACTTTTGATGGTCAGGTAATCATCATAAAATTCAACCTCGTCCCAGGTGTTTTCACCTACAAAAGTCTCTAGTGAAGAATCACAGCTCACTATTTCTGCTTCGCCCAGTTTGGGTATGGTGAAACTGTTTATAAAAAACTGTCCATCTAAAGCGTAAATTTTGCTCCAAAGGCCAAAATCGGAAGTGAGTAGATCGTTTTCAAGAGCATGAAACTTTTCCTGAATTTCCGCCTCTGGTAATTGCTCCAGGTCTGGCGGCAGATATTCAAAGAAAAAGCTCTCCTCCCCCTTAAGAGATGAGAGCGAATTGCCTTCGGCCGACCAGAGAGCACGCGTAATACTAATGCAGGTGGGGGAAGTCATTTGCGTGTCTCCTGTTGCTTTTTGAGCAACTCATTGAGTGAGAGCGTCTCCGTTCGTCTGAATCCGAGAAGAAATCCCGTGACGTCGAGGTATTTTTGAATGAGTTTGCCGACAACAATGGCCAGTGGGCAGAAAATAAATATGAACAGTGCTGAGCAATTAAAAATGAGTGAGCACTGCATAGAAATTCCAATGACAACAAGATCGTAAGGATTCAATCCTAAGAATGTTGGATTGGAGGTTAAAAATTGTGAATAGCGTCTCATTAGACCATTCCTAGTATAAATTGTTTTATGGCCATAACCCCTGCGGTGACGAGTAATCCAATTAATGCACCTGTAATCTTTCTTCCTCCGTCCGGATTTCCGCCAGCAAGTGAAACACCACCCCACACAAATCCGATACAGCACACGACTATTCCTAGCCGTGTTACATCAGTAAGAAATCGCTCAGCTATGCTCATAACGGTGGCGGCGTGGGCCAGCTCGGGTATCAAGAATAGAAGTGGAATAAAAAAACGATTCACAAAAATCTCCTAGTTATGAAAATTAGTAACGAGTGAGCTAAAAGCAAAATTAAAACGCTGGTAATAGGTCTTATCTGGAAGAGTAATCAGACCATGCTGCTGAAATTGCCGAAACTGCTCCATCAGAATAGACGACTCTGATACAGGTACACGCCATCCCATCGAGGCCTTGGCGAGGACACTTGGACAAAATTGGCCATGCTGTCCGC
>MEPP01000027.1:180070-186573 GCA_001769855.1 Bdellovibrionales bacterium GWA2_49_15
TATTCCATGAGAGTTTAATCGCCTTTTTTTCCAGGAGTTCGCGAAGAGGAAAATCTTCTTTATTGATCACGATCTTAAGCTGATTGATTTCTCCTTCTAAACTTTTCTTAAATTCCAAGGGATCATCAACAGGCGCAAAGAAATTGACCTTAACCATGCAATCCATCTCAAGAATGCCGCTTATGCAATTTCGCCCACAGCTTCCAGGGCGCTCATGATAATCGCGGTCTTCGACAATCAGGCGCTCTCCCTTCACTCGCCCTGGATAGAGTTCTAGGTGGACTTCACTATTTGGTGAGATATTGCCTAAGGGATAAACCACAAAACTATCACCGCCATTGACGTCATCCCAAAGTCCATGAAGTTTTTCACTGGTCTGCTGGGCAAGTTCCTGTCCCGTGGCATAGGTCAAAATTAAATAGTCGGCGGTTGTATAGCGGTGATCGCTGTAGTGCTCGTTAAACGGCGATGATAGGACAAACCACTTTCCGACCTTATCCTTTTCGCGCACTTCCTTTAGATACGTAAAGTCGCCAAGATTATTTTCAAATTCTCCAATTTTTTTGACTTCATTATCCTCAATGAGATAGTTCTTCTCGTAAAGCGAGGCCATAAGCTCCGCAAAGGTTCGATTGCTTTTTCCTCCGCCATCTACTCCAACATAAGAGACAGAAAGCTCTCTCGGCGTATTAATGATGACTGGGATGCACTTGGCCTTCACGCTGGCCAATAACTGCTGATAAGTGACACCCATCTCTGGAATTTCAAAGTCAGCGATTTCAGAAATGATGAATTCGCCCTTTTTAAAATAGTTTTCGGTTAAAAGTTTCGGTGGAAGATTATCAATTTGAACGGTGACAACTTCATTTACCCCACCCACGAAGTTTTTATTAATAACTTCTTGCTTTAGCAGGCGATAGTTCTCCGTCTCATAGTCATAATAATAAAAATTCATGACAACGTTCTTAATTGAAGGAAAAAAATGATTGGTGCGAAGACGTAGGTTGTTTTCAAATACCAAGGACGTGCCACTTGGTGCCTCATTGCCAAAAATCTTCTGAAACTCCAGCGCCTTACTTTGGAAATAAGGTTGATCAATTTCAGGATATTTCACCCAAGACAAATCGTTGGGGGTAATGGTTCCTCGGGTGTGGCTTGAGAATTTTCCCACACTAGCGGCAGTTTCAAGGGCGTGACTACGAATGAAGAGGCTGCCGACACGGTAGCGAAAGTCAGGGGAGTTATGGCCGACCTTCGTATCAAGAGTAAAGGTCTTTCCCTCGCTCTTTGCCACAATTTTGTAGTTCTGAAGAAAGGCCACCTGAAGTTCTGGCAGGTCGGCAACCTCAGGTTTACGTCCGAGCTGGGCCTCAATTTTGTTTGAGACACCATCTCCATCCTGATCGCCATCGGGGTCAAGGACGCGGACGGCGAGTTCGCCGCCGCCGTCTGTCCCGCCAGCGCCCATGTCACCAACGTGTTCGTTTCCACCGTCTTTTGAATGGAACGAGCAGGCGGTGACGCCTAAGACCAATAAAAGACACAGTAAAATCTTCACAGTTACCTCCGTTTTTTTGAGGCACTGCTTTGAACCTTGCTTGAATCTCTTTTTTGGATTAAAAAAAGAACGAAGCAATGGTAGCAATGCCTATTGTTTTGTTTGGCCTTCAAGGTGAGTTTTGCGACGTATCTTGAGGGCCTTTTTATTTTTTACTAAAGATATTTCTTATTCGTTTCGTTCATCCGCCCCCGCCCGTAGTACCATCACCACAAAGGCATCGTTCTTCCATGAGATTAGAGGCATGTCCGTCTTTTTTAAGCTCTTGCATGAAATTGCGATAGAGGTTGGTCACAAAGGGAACTTCGAGACCAGGAAAGTTTTTGTGAAAGAGCTGTATGCATTTTGAAAGTGCTAAAGCTGGATGGCGCTCATGGGCGGCAGCGAAAATGATCGAAGTGATTTTTTGTGCTGTCAGGGCATAATATGCATCTGAGTGACTTTGAATTTTCCCTCTTCTATAAAAGAAGGCCGCATTCACAATAATGTCTTCCATTAGAACAACAATTCTTTCGTCTAATTCTAAAACGCTCTTCCCAAATGCCAGGTTCAAAGCAAAATTAACGCTTGAAAATTCATCATGGGCCTCCGAGAAAAAATCAACTTCCCCAAATATTCGGGCCATACAGTCTCTAATGTGAAAGATTTCCAAATCTTTGCGTATTATGTTTTCGCAAATCTCAAAAAGCTCAGTGCGAGCAAGTTGATTGTTCATTTTTGAGAGGTCTAAAGCAGATGTTTCCATAAAGTCTCCAATTATCGGTCAAAAGTTTTTTTCGTCGCCATCAACTCATTTTTTCAGGCCTTCGCGGCAAAATTCAAATTGGCGTTTTCACCAGGCCACCACCCATGTCACCGTTTTGCTGAAATCCAAAAGAAAGGGAGGCGATCCTTCCGCCCCCACCACTATCACCGCCGACCGGATCGTTTCCGCCTTGTCGGGATTTGAACGAGCATGAAATAAGTAAAACGACTACGCACCCGATGGTTAAAATTTTCATAAGGCCAGCTCCTTTGTTTTGGGCCACGAATTTTTTGTGTTCGTAAACTGCCTTAAGGAGTTTCTATCTGGATAGCCTCTGATCGCCGTGAGACACAAACAGCGTCTCATGAGACAACAGAATTCAAAAAATTCGTCTCAAAAGTGCCCATTATGAGCAGAATGGATAAAACTGAGGCAAAACTGAATGCCCGCTCAGCGTTTTAACGCCTCTTGTAAAAATAAATTTGCCAAAGCATTCTTCGATTGCTACATGACGTACCGCAAAGATTGTTTCGGAGAACTTAAGATGACTGATGGCCAT
The DNA here is from genome assembly GCA_001769855.1 of Bdellovibrionales bacterium GWA2_49_15. Taxonomy (GTDB): domain Bacteria; phylum Bdellovibrionota; class Bacteriovoracia; order Bacteriovoracales; family Bacteriovoracaceae; genus GWA2-49-15. The sequence goes on from MEPP01000027.1 coordinate 182,933, forward strand.
ACACCCAGCATAGCTAGTCATTGGGAAGAGGTACTTAAAAAGTGCCTATCTGACCTAAAGACAAAGTACCCGAAAGCAAGCCAAGCGCAGATTGCCGAGAAAATAACGATACCTCGCCCGACCTTGAATCGACTCTATAATGGAACACAAAAGCCACAACTCGCGACCCTCTTGAAGCTCATCATAAGTTCAGGGAATTTAAGGCTTTTGGATGATGCAATCAAATCCTTCGATGAAAAGGTGGGCAAGACCTTAAAGAGTATTATTGCTGTGGCATCCACTGAAAAGAATGCCAATTTCGCCGATGATGAGCTTGAAACCTTACTTCAGGATCGCGATGTATTTGTTTGTTACCTCATGGCCTCGATTAAAAATGGCTGTGAGAAGTGGCAAGTCGTAGATGCCCTTGGCAGCGTGGGACTGGAAGCCATGAAGAAATTGGTCGAGCTTAATCTTATTGATGAGTTAGATGGTCACTATACGAAGAAAGACGATCGCATTTTGGTTCGCTCTTTTGAGAGTATCAAGCTCCATCTTGGAACCTATATGCGCTTTTATCGCCCCGAACATGTGGGAATGAATCGCAACTATGCCCATAGCTTAAGTGATGGATTAAATACAAAGGGCCTTGCCCGTTTACAAGGCCTTCATCAGCAATTTCATGCAGACTGCATGGCCGTTATGAGAGATGAGGAATTTCGTGGAAGCACACCTGTTTTTTCAGTCGCATTCTGTGATACATTCACATCCGCTGAAGGCGAGGAAAAGGGAGGCAATTGGCAATGAGAAATCTGTTTAAAGTAATATTTATTGCTCTCCTGTCTGCTGGCACTTCAGCCTGGGCCGGCGATGGCAAGATTATCGGCGTTATTGCCGAAGGTAATCAAATAATCCTCAAGAAAAATATCAGCGATATCGTAGTTGATTCAAACAACCAAGTCGTTTCTGTCGAACTTACTTCTGGCGCGAGAATTTACTCTGATGAAATCGGCAAGATTTTAATTGAGAAGGCCGACAAATCTTTGTGGGCAAAGAAAATTCTTGAAGCCGATCTTCACCGAGTCTTGTCTGTCCTCTCGGGCGGCGATGGGTCTGGTGGGGGCTGAAGTTGATAATCTCTCACCCTACGCTATGCAAATTTTAATTTATAAGGCCAGCGATCATGTTTCTATTTTTTCATAAAGAGCAAACGGATATTAACTACCGATATTTCAAAGGATTATTATTTGAAGAATTGCTCAAGACATTGTTTGAGAAACTTGGATATCAAGTAAATGTACGTAGGAAAAAAAATAGCCTTGAGTACGATATTGAAGGTAAAAACCAAATAACTAATGAAGTGCTGGTTGCTGAAGCGAAGGCACATGACAATACGATTCCAGGTAAAGATGTGGCAGCATTTGTTGGGAAGTTATTTCCATTGGGTCTTCACGAAAAAAAAGTTCATGGCCTATTTATGTCAACCTCGTCTTTTTCACCTGAAGCTGAGGATTACTTTATCAGCTTAGGAAACATTAACATAAAGCAATACTGCGGAAATAAACTCTTTATTCTGATAAATGAAAAGTTGGCGCTGCCAAAAACAGAAACTTTAGAAAAAAGCATCCCTAAAGGATATATTAACGTCATAAATTATCTGCTGGTGACAGACTCGGGTATATTTAAGGTACTCATCTGTAGATCTGATCGGAGTGGAACGCCTAATAGTTTCATAATATTTAATGAAAAAGGCATCGCCGTAACGGAGGCTGCATTTCTAAAAAATATTCGTGAGCATGTTGCCGAACTACAAGAATTGGAAGAAATAAGTACAAACTTTAAATCTTCTCAAGTCGAAGGCAGAGTAATTGAATTTGGCTTGCAACTAAGTGCAGATTGGACAGATTATAAGCTTCCTGCATCCCCAAAATTCTTTGTTGGTCGTGCTGAGACGATTAAACAAATAGAATTAGAAATTGCAAACAACAACGCATCACTCCTCCAAATAAAGAGTCGTTCGGGAGTAGGCAAAAGTTCACTATTGGCGTTGCTTGCTGATAGATACGAAAAAAAGCGAAATAAAGTTGAGCTTCATGATTCAAGGGATATCAAAGCGACCCTAGACATCTTTATACTGATTCAAAGATTCACGGGGGCCAGGGATATTGCAAAAGATTTCAGAGAAGTGAATGAGCAAATTAGAATATTTTCAAATTCACTGACTAGCAAAGCTCTCTTTTTTGTGGATCAATTTGAGTCTACCTTCAGCCGGAAAGAGATTTTTGATGCATATGAAAGTCTTTTTTCTTTATTGTCCAATTACTCCCAGAAGATCGTAACTATCATAGCAAGAAAGAATGACCAACTCACAACTTATGATGAAACTGAAATTTCGCTCGATAAAATCAATGCTAATTCAAAAAGTTTTACGTTAAAGGATTTTGATAAAGCAGAAACAGTATTACTCGTAAAGAAAATTATTGATGCCTGGGGCAGCAGTATCGACCAAGAAGTTCTTTCCTACGTGATTGAGTTCTCTCAAGGCTTTCCATGGTTGATTAAAAGAACTATGGCCCATATTTTGAATCAACTTAATGTAGGAATTTCCCAAAGCGATCTAATAGCTACAGGTTTAAAGCTGGATGATCTTTTTAACGAGGAGCTAGCGGGACTTGATGAAGTCCAGTTAGATTATTTATCAAGAATTATTCAGAATTTGCCTGCAAATTATCATCAATTACATAAAGTTTTTGATGAAGACCCTCTCTTGAAGCAAATGCTTGATCATCTTACCAAAACAAGATTAATTCGGCTTTCGGGGTCCACTTATGACACATATAATGACGTACTCAAAGAGTTTGTACTTTTTCGTAAATTACCACAATTTAAGCAAAAAACCCTTTACCGATTATCTGCTTACACCGTCATCCGAAATTTTTTAAAAATTTACACACATGCAAAATTCGATGCGGACTTAGTGCAGAAAGAAGCAAGTACGACAAAAGGCACAGCTTTCAATATAGTGCGAGAATGGAAAACACTTAATCTTGTCGAAACAACCGAAGCTGGATGGAAGATCCCTCAGATTGTTTTAGATGTGATCAAGCAAGGTCGGCTAGGCGATCATTTAAGACGTGAAATAGCAAAAAATGAAGCTGTATCATGCATTCTCAATCTACTATCCCAAGGGAAATCAATTTCTTTGGATTCAGTTCCTGAAATTTTAGAAATGGAATTTCCGTTTGTTGAGGCCAGTCGTGAGACCTGGCAAGCCTATTCCAAAGCTCTGCTCAGTTGGATGCAAGCTTTAATGTTCATTAACATAGATAAACAAACCGGCATCATATGTATTCCAGATTTAGCCCGTGATGAGATTGTAAGCACCTTAGGAAATCTGACAAATATTAAAGGTCGAGGGCGTAGAGGGAACAGTGGCATTTTTATTCCAAATTATCGTTTTTCACTTTCGTATGATTTTGTGTCGATATATTCTTTGGTGGGGGAATTCAATTCTGACAGTTTTGATAGTAATGAAAAAAAAGCATATTCAGATTTAAAAATTGGTGGATGGGCTGAAGGCAATGAACTTCTTGTGGCAGATGAAGATGAGTTTATTGAAGATGCCGCAGGGGTATTTGAAGAGACGCTTGGCGATTTTTGGA
>MEPP01000027.1:186595-187017 GCA_001769855.1 Bdellovibrionales bacterium GWA2_49_15
TTGGAATCATTGAAGATAAAAGATATTTATACTCATCAAATAGCAAAATCGGCCGCCCGAGGAAAAAAACCACTAAAGTAATTAATAAAAAGCTTAAGTCGAAGCGTATGTCGTCTAAACTTTAACATGTTTTTTCTAAAATAATCCTAGGTCTATTCTGTTGATTCCGTGTGAACATTCTTCTCACATAAAAGTTGATATCTTTTGCAAATTTCATGTTGAATGAATAAAATACTTATGGGGAAAATTCTTGCCATGTCTTCTCGTGGCTTAGGAAGATATGATCGAGAAATTTCAGTATGTAGCATCAGGCATTATTCGCGGCATCTTTGCCCACTAAATGTTCAAAGTCGCCAGAGTTTAATCGAGAGCATGCAAGAATTTTACAACGTGCTCAACATTGATATGGGGTGTAGTGTGTA
>MEPP01000027.1:187094-187284 GCA_001769855.1 Bdellovibrionales bacterium GWA2_49_15
TATCATGTGTTAGATGCGATTACGAAAAAGGTTGATGAATTCAAGATAGAACATGTATAAAAAAAACTTTTGCAATTATTTTGTGGTGTTAGTAATTTTTTTGTGCCTTTGTTCAATCGCAAAAGCACAGGAGTTACCCGTTCCCCAGAGATATGTGGAAGACAGGGCTAACATTGTTAGCGATATCGCA
>MEPP01000028.1 GCA_001769855.1 Bdellovibrionales bacterium GWA2_49_15
TTTTCTGTTTCATAACGCATCCCCTCCGTTGAGGTTGTGCGCTTAATACACTGTCCGATTTATTAAGGGAAGATCACAGATGGGATTCGGCCATCAGATGCATGCTGAAACCCTGAGACCTACGCCTGAGCTGCCGCATTTTGATACCCATGAAGTTTTTATCATTACCTTTTATAATCGAGTCAACTGCTAGGACAAAAGGAAAGCTATGCTGGAATTTAAATTAACTCGTGACGAACATATTCCGCTTTGCGATCTCTTGAAGATCATGAAACTTTGCGAATCCGGCGCTGTTGCCAAACACCTCATTGCCGATGGAAAAGTTAAAGTTGACGGTGTTGTGGAGCTTCGGAAGCGCGCCAAGATCAGAAAGAACCAGGTTGTTGAATTTGATGGGAAGAGGGTTCAGGTTGTTTAGTGGAATTTTCGCTAAAATCGACTTTCGGTTACGTATTTAATGAGTCAACTCGTCTATAAACACGCTCTACCCTATAATTGCCATTATAGGGTAGAGAACATTTTTCAAAGCGTAGCTCCTTGAATTGATTCTTTAATCTGTGGATGCCTTAATTAGAATTGACGGCGGCGTTCTTGTCAACATTTTGATCATGCCACCGCCGTTCTAAATCACTTTTTTTTATGACTCTCGACTTCCAGGGCCTTAACCCGCTCCTGTACAGACTTTAGTCGCTCAGTAAGCTGGCCATAATCGTAGGCCAGCTTTAACAAGCTCACAATATTCAGGCCGGCCAAAATTACCGTGAAGTTTTCTGAAAAATGCACGGCCTATTTTTGCTCGATTGATGGCGGTTCTTTTTTCAGCGTCCTGAGCGTGTCCAGGGCACCTTTAACCAAGTGGACGCCCAGCTCGACAGTCGAATTAGGTTTGATCGGCGCTTTGGCCACAATGGCCTCCCAGATGATCGTGGCGATCACATACCAGATCGGGCCACCTGGAATGACGTTTGAAATTAAGGCCAATGCACCAGGAAGCACGGCGCTTGCTGAAGGCCCCTCACCAGCAAAGGCCATGGAGAGACAGACACCGTTTAACACCAGCGCCAGGATGACGGAAAAACGCCAGTGGCAAAGAAATAAAAAAAGTAGCAATGCAAGCAACAAAACTGAAAGCATAAAATCCTCCATGTTTAACTATCTTAAAATTAGATCAGCGACAGTTCCTTAGACCTTTGCGGATCTCCTGGCCCCTCCAATGGGCCAAAAAGATCATCTATCCAATTTGGGCCCTAAAATCTTACTTTTTGGCCGCTGGCTTTTTTTCTTGCGCTGGCTTTTCTTCCTTGGCCACTTCGACGTGATCGCATTTTTCACGTGGCTTGCCTTCGAGTTCTCTTACTCTTCTCTCAATGTCATTGACTTGCTCGCGTAGATCACCCACAAATTGCTCCTTATTTAAACTCGCCTAAATTAGCGAGGTATTCCCACCATTCTTTCCACTTATCAAAATATTCCCGCGCCGCTGGATAATTTTTGGGACTTAGACGGCCTAAGCGCTCCAGCTCAAGGAAACGATCTTGATTTGGTTCGCCTTGGTTGTAGGCCATGGCAATATCCCTGATGTTTCCCTTGTAGCGCTTATTTAGAACGCCAATGTATTTTGCCGAAAGCTGAATTGATATCTCAGGATTGTTCAGATCAATCGGCGTGATGTTTCGTCCAGCAAGTGAGCTGGCAGTCGGCAAAATTAATTGCATTAGACCCCATGATTTCTTATCCTCACTGGTTGAACCGTCAACGTCATTTGGAAAGGCAAGGCCCCTGGCCACCTTTGGATGATAGCCGAGCGATGTTTCCTTCATGCAAAATGTTTTAAGCCAGCGCCAATCGAGATTATTAATCGAGGCATATTTTTTAAAAAGAGAATCAAAGCGTGACCATTTGTTGGCCGTGCTTTTTACGCCCGTGTCGCTGGCCTTCGCTTTAGTAGTCAGTGCCATAACGATAAACCCCAAGACTCCCAGAATGGCCCATTTCATGCGCCCTTCCGACTGTTTCTAAATGCCAAGATGAACGGTAAGGCCACCAGGGCCAGTTTGATTAGCAAGGCCAGGCCAAGGCCTGCACCTGCGATCTTGGCAACGTCCTTACCAGTTTCTGAAGCGACTTCAAGAAAGGCCTCAGTGTCAAATTTTTGCAAGCGCTCATAGAGCGCATCAGTGAACACGCTTGGATTGGCCGGAATACCGCCCGCGCTGGCCTTGCCGACTGCCTCCATGGCATCGTGTAGCCTAACCTCACTTGGAGCGACAAACGATATTCCAAGGCCAAAGCCGTTAATGAAACTTTTATTTTTCTTGTCGATATCGGCAAGAAATTCTTCAAAGCTCCATTTAAATTTTTCAGGATAATTTTTCTTCGAGTAGTCGTAGAAAATGCGCAAGGCCCGCTCACCTTGCGGGCGATCTTCTTGCAGATAGGTTCGTTTGGTTTTTATGGTTGTGACCATACATCAAACATCTTCCAGTGTGGCAAGAATTGTGACAGAGCAAGGGCCGGCATTTAAAAGGCCTGGATAGTTTCCCGCAGTAATTTCAAAGTCTAATGGCCCCTGTCTACTTTGTTCATAATTTACGGTAGTGATAAAAACCATTGCGAAGTAATCATTCATTCCGCCAATGTTTCCCACTGTCCAGTTAGTCGGTGGCCCGGCAGCATTTTCAGCGGCAGCGGTTGACCATCCAAATGTAGGTGCGCATGAACTACCGCCAGAAGTGTGATTTTCTGCCCTGTACGCCCATATCCGCAACTTTTTTGCCGTGGGAACGACGTAGCTTGCTCCTCGATACTTGAACGAATCATATTTTATATCTTCGGCCGCAGCAAGCAAGATCATAACCTTGCTTGTAATCGGCAGCGTGACACCGCCCATGGTAATTAGGCGTTGGTTAGCGGGATTGCTCACTTGCCCGTGAGCAATGAAGCTCAGAAATAAAACAGAAATTAAAATAAGATTTTTCATTATGACCTCGAATGGTTGAAAATTTTGCATTTTGCAACGAGCGCAACCTTTGACCTGGCATAAAGGCCAGCGGTATTTTTCCAGGTGAAGCTACCGCCTGGTAGAATTTCTTCACAAAGAACGTCCCAATTTGCGGCGGCAATTTCTGTTAGTGAACCAATCCAAAACGAATTGACTTCATCAATATTTTTGCCGTACACCACGCCGCGATCTCCTGAAGCTGCAATAATCAGCGTGCCAGTCGAGGCAGTAGCAACATTGCTAAGACTTTGCGCAAAGCTTACGCCGTCAATCATCACGAGACCGCTTGAATCGAGCTTAAGCTGGCCTGTGAGCTGATCCATCATGGAAAATTCTATCTTCATCCATTTACCCGACTGCGCGGAACATTCAATCCGCCCATTCATCACGGGAATTAGAAGATTTTTCAGATCGCCCTTTTTTATGGCCATCGAATCACCCTTGTCTTGCGGGTAATTGAAGCGAATATTTAAAGTAGCATCGAGATCAGAGGCGTCGATTACTCGAAGCGATTTAAAAGGAAAATCAATCCGATTGCCCGACGCTGTGCTTGTGTCGGAAAACCTCATGGCAGTGCCGAGATCAATTTTCTCAGTTCTAACCATTGCCGCATTGACATTGTTTAAGCCGAGCGTTGGTTCATGCACGCGCTGGAGAAGGTGCAGAATCTGAATTAAGATTTCATCACTCATGACTTCCTCATCATGGCAACCAAAACACCAATCAGCACAAGGCCACCGACGCCTACACCGATCATGATCATCATTTTATTATCAGGTGCGGCGCTTGAAGTAATTGGCCCTGTGGCGCTCGCTGGAGCTGGGCGCGTGCCTGCCTCACCATAACTTGATTTTGTTGCAATTTTTTTGCCCGTTGATTTTGGTGCTTGAGCTGGAGCTTGTAAAACTGGTACTGGAGCGTAAGGAATTTCGACAGGGGCCGGGGCCTCCTGGGCGGGTTCACTACCACCAGCGCCACCACCTAAGACTTTTCCAAGTATGCCGGAACTCATTGTATTCGAGGCCGGCATCATGGAGAGGCTTGCACCACCTGTGAAATATGCAGCGGTCAAGGGAACGGCGTCTTTAACGGCCGCTTTGACTTGCGCTTTCACGGGCGCGGCAACCTGTTTGATTACACTTTTTAGCTTAAATCCCATAACACCTTCACAATTTTAAATTACTTTAAAATTATTTTTTAGGTTCGAGTTTTCTCTGGAGCGCTACAGGCACCAGCTCATGCGTATGGGTTCTGACTTTATAGGTGGCGCTCGATGAAAAGTCGAGGCCTGAAGTCATTTCCATTTCCATATCAACGGTTTTGTAGTCCCGCATCTTAATGACCGAATTTCGATCACTGCCCTGGATGAAAGTCATAAACCCAAAGTTGTCCAGTGAACCACCGATTGGGAATTTATTTTCGTTTTCGTCCATGATCTGAGCAAGGGACATTTTTTGCTTTTTGGCCAAGCTACCGTTCAATTTGAGCGTGAAAAACATATTTTTTGCTTCGTTCTGAGTCACTGGAGTTTCAACACCAGCGCTTGTCACGCGGTTGACTTCGATGAACACGCCCAGGAGATCGCCATCAACTTGCTTTAAATCAATGCGCTTGCCTGGAGTAACACCACCGAAGGAATTATCAGAAAAACCTCGGCGATATATTTCAAATTCTTTATCCACATCCTCATCAGATGTGACCAAAGTAACGTCAATGGTTCCAGTACAGGACACTACCGCAAAGTTAGTTGCAGCCGCTCCCTCATCAAGGCCCGTGGGGTCATCAAAATCAAAGAACACTTGGCATTTGTCATAGCGTGCGGCGTTCAAGTAAGTCAGCCAAGGTTCGGTCAAAAAGTGACACTCCAAAGGAATATAAAGAGATTCTTTTACTTTCACGTTCTGGCCAGTCGTTCCCCAGGCCATGAGGCCTTTGGTTGCGCTCGCTGTGAGCGTGGTTGAATTGGTTTGGTAACGAGGCTGAGAAGCTGAGTTTGCCACAAGCTTTGTCGTATTCCTAAGCTCTAACGGAGAACACTTTATAAGTGTTTCTTTGTCGGCCTCAATGACAACGTTCTTCAGGAGTTTTTGAAGCGCGCCGTACTTTGGTGCTCCAGGCGCTCCAGCGCTCCATGTGCAGTTAATGAGAAACTCACCAGTGATAAGCATCCCTTTCACACAATTCGATTTTTGAATTGTTTCACCCAACCTTCGATTTTTTACAAAATCAATGGTAGGTAGCTGAGTTGAACCTGATGGGTTCATTCCAGGGATTAATTTTGCTTTCACTGATTCTTCGCCCATTTTCTTATCCTTTTTTCTGAAGGCCCTAAAAAATGACCTTCACATTTTGATTTTAAAGCGTTTTTTTTCGCTACCCCTACTCTCACCTATCCCCAAAATTAAGGGAGTTTTGTCTGCGGAAATTTTGCGCGGACAATGTTGTAGCCTGCAATGGCCACGAGAGAAACGAGCAGAATTTTTCCAATGTGCTTAAGTTCGGTCTTCATTTTTTTTGATCTCCCAAAATTTAAAAACTTCCGGCCAACTTCCTATCGACTGAAAGTCAGAGGCCTCAAGGTTGCAATGATTATCGCCTTAAGTCAGATCACAAAGTATGAATATGAAATCATTTGTGCGCTTGTGAATTTTGAAATGATCAGAGGGAGTTTAGCGGAAAATCTTTGAACGTCGCGGCCTATGCGGACTTTGGTTTTATGAAAGGCCCAATTTCACAGAGAACGTCGGTCAAAGTCACATAGGCGCGGACACCATGGCGGTACAGTGCCCAGGTGGTTTCTGTGCGATATCCGACGGGCCGGACTTGCCGAAAGCCTTCTTTGTGGAAGCGGTAAATATGCCCGTCTTTTTTTGAGAAAAAATATCCTGGGTAGCTTGGTAGTTCAATCATTGATCTTGCTCCCTTTAGCGTTATATAGAGTGACGCCGTGGCAATCACTCCATAGATAATAATGGTAGCGCTTGAGCTGGGCGATCTTCTCTGCAACGCTCAATCCGAATTTTTCTTTAAAGTATGGGTTCACTTCGAGCTGAAGGGTACAAATCTCAGAGGCGTTGCGGCGAAAATAAGTTGGTAGTGTCATCGGGTCTTGGCAGATCGCGAGAATATCCAGGTTTTGATGGCGCCCCTTTGTCACTGCCAAGTAAAGCAGATCGGTCTTATCATAACAGGTGTATTTGTCGGCCTCATCCAAAACCAAAACGATGCGATCACTTGCACGCAGGGCACGCTCACCGTAGGAGCGGCCCAAGGCAAAAGCGAAAGCGGCAACGGCCTGAGCTGCCCGTTCATTGTCCAGGTTCCAGGGCGGGCGAAAAACAAGGCAAAAGCTTTCAGAGCATTTGTAGGCCATAAAGAGCTTTAATAAATTCCCTTGGGAAAAATCAGTAATGATCATGCCAGTAAAATCATTGGCAGCATCAAAGATAATTTTTCGTTTTGTGTTCTTTAGAAACTCCCTGGCCCTGTATGATTTTCCGCTCTCGGTTCTACCGAAAATAAGCTTGATCATTTTTTTCTGATGAGCGTTTCGATCTTACTCATCAGCTCGCAGTTTGCTTTATGCTTTTCAAGCATCTTGCTAAAATAATCATCTGGCCCATTTTCAGCGCCGATCAGCTCAAGAATTTCATCGGCCTCAGTTTTTGCGCGGGTATTCCACTGCGGCAATGTAAAGGATGGTTGACCTAGTGGCCCCTTCCTAACACTTCCAAAATCTAAGAGATGACATTTGTCGGCGCTACACTGCACATAAGCAATTTCATCCGAAAATTGAAAAAAGACTACCTTTGCAACCGCCCCACAAAACGGGCAAGGTTTTATTTTTGGTTGTTTGCCTACTAAATCTTTGGCCGTTGCCAGGCCCTTATTACTCTTGCTCATGTTTTTGGTTCTCCTTCACTGGCACAGCGTTTGCCATTTCGGCCTTGTGTTTATACGCGGCCATGACGGCCAAGATCGGCGGGACAATAAAAACGGCAAGACAAGCAACCTCAACCGAAACGGTAGTGGTAGTCGAATCTGGGAAATATTTTTCCAGCGCTTTGATGCCTATCTTTTTTCGTAGCTCAATGATCTGATCAGATGGCTGCAGTAATGATTTAAGAGCATCCTTTTCGCTTTCACTGAAGTCTGACTCGATAGCGTGGTAAGCTGCGGTCTCAGGCAAGACAAGGGCCATATTGATGATCTCATCCGGCACCAGTTCATCAAGCGGAATATCAAAGTCATCGGAATTAGTCTCACCTTCAGGCGTAGCAGTGTCAGATTTTTTCTCACTTTCAGGATTAGTTTTTTGCGTGTTCTCATTTAGCAGGTCTCCCAATTGGTTTTCAAGATCAATCGAAACGGTGTCAGTGGCAAGTGTATCATTCATAGAAGCGCCCCCCCTTATGCTGTGATATCAAAAAAAGCTTTTTTCTGTGCAGGTGCAGACTCATTTTCCTTTACAGGTGCTCCCTTTGGTTTATTGCGCTTTCCTTTTGCCCGTGCGTACTGCTCGAAAGCGATCTCCTCTTGTGCCAGCTCCTCCTCAATTTTTGTAATGGCCTGGCCGATTTTTGCGGCCTCAAGCTTGTACTTGCCGAGTAACCTTTTTTTCTTGTCACGCCATGCGTTTTTTTCTTCCATGTTTTTCATCTCCCTGGCGTCTTTAGGACGCTATTAAAGTTGTTTTTCTGGCTTCCAAAGGAAGACAGGGCCCAAAAGGCCGCATTTTGGTTTAGAGCTGTTTTTCCTCCGACTCAATACAAGGTGGCCCCCCGCCCTCGGAAAGTTCAACCAGCAAAGAAGTAAGGCCTTGTTGCATTTCCTCGTCGTTTGGTTCCTGACTCTGAGTTTGCGACGCTGGCCCACTAAGGCCATTGGCGGCGCAATTACTTTTCTTTTTAATTGTTATTAAAATGTCTTCCTTTGGACGCTGGTTGTGCGTCTTAAAGACGCCAGTTATGTTGCAAGTAGGCGCTGGTTGTGCGTCTTTTTGAAACCGTAGTGGCGTCTTTGGGAAGCCACCCTTCGGACGTTCCCTAATTACTTCCTCCCTGGCGTCCAAAGGAAGCCAGTCAGTGACTATATAAATTGTCTTTTTGAAACCTTCTTTTTGGCTTTCGATGATCTTTTTACGTTCAAGTTTTTTAAGAGCGAGGGCTACCTTTGTTCTATCTCGATTAATGGCCCTTGCGATCTCTCTCGCTGAAGCCTGTGCGAAGTCCCCACCTGAGAAGGAAAGGAAGCACAAAAACAAATAGCATTCGATCTCGACAGCGCTTTTTAGCGTAAAAAGTATGGCAAACTGCCATTTTTCGAGCGTTGAAAAATTAAGCGATTTATAAGAATGGCTAAAAATTAGCGATTTTGAGGGGTCAAACTCCATAGAAGTCCTTTTCGATAGGTTTTAAGTAGGTTTTAAGCAGCAAAAAGCATCCTTTTCTTGCGTTAAAAAGATGCCGCTTGTAGGATAAAGACACGGTTTTGAGTGTTCTTTCCTACAAGGGCACCAGGTTTGCCCCGTGAAAATTGACGTTTTCACGGGGCTTTTTTATTTTTCAGGGATAAAGTTTTGCTACGTCTTTACCCCTAAAAAATCTAGTTTTTCATAGGGAAATGACCAACCTTATTACAATTTGATTTTGGATTATGTATAGCCGACTAACGTAGTCTATAATTGCCATTATAGGGTAGAGATTAAACCATTTCTGAGTCCCTCCAGCTAGTTAGGTCCATCGCTTTTAACCCTTAAGCAAACGAAAAAGTTTCCCCAGTGGTGGCAGGGGCCGTTTATTGATGGCGTCTTCGATGGCCTGGGCAAGCTCTTTTTTAAATTGTCTGAGCTCTTTGTAGATTTGCTCTGCACCTATCTCAGGCGTAAGCGAAAAATCGCAAGCGGCCTTTCGCAAAACGGTACCTGCAACAACATTGTAAAGGGATTCAGGAATCGCGCCCGCATCCATCTCCTGGGCCCATTTTAAGAGATCGTTGATGGTCACCTCTTGCATTTTCCCTAAAATCCACCTGATGTCGTAAAGATCTTTTTCGCTGCATCGACTAATGAGCGTGGACGCTTTCATTTTGAGCAAGGTCAGAAGATCAGCGACCGCCACAGCGTTTTCGAGACGGATGGTGCGTCCTACCTTATGTAAGTTAGTATCAAGAACAATGTCGATTGTGAAATTATGACCGTCAAGCGTGCATGTGGCCTTGTAATAGCCGGGCGTGTGCTGATGTTCGACTAGTTTTGCGCCAAGTTTGGCCAGTGATTGGCAGGCCTTGATCGTCGCAATCTGTGCCGCTTCATCCCTGGTAAAAAGATCAATATCGTCGGATTTTCGATGTCCAGCATAGTAACCCGCGATGGCCGTCCCTCCGACGAGCACGCAACCTTGAATATTTTGCGAGAAAATATGCTCGATGGCCTTTCTTAAAGGAAGAGGCAGGACCGACCTGCTTATTTTAAGGTCTGCTTCCATTGCTGCTCCCACACCTGATCCAGAATCTTGCGAAGGCCCGGGTGAATATGTTTTTTATAATAAGGGTAACGATTCCAAAGCGCTTTTTTATCCCCGACGATTCGAGCGGAGGTCACCAATCCATAAGTTTGAACCAATCTGGCCACCGCTTGTGGCTCCCATTTTTTAAGCGCTAAAATTAAATCCTCAACCGAAAGATAGAGTCTGTCCCAATTCAAGGTTGCCTCAAGCTCGCGCGCCTGGTTTTCTTCCAAGGCCGGAAGTGGATTCATTAAAGTTTCCATCGGCACATGAAAAAGATCTGCCAGGCGTTGCAGATGATCGCTGCGAACCTGGACATGTTTCTGCTTGTTCAGCCATTTTGAGAGAGTTTGACGGCTGACCCCTACCCGCTCGGAGACTTGGGCCGAGGTTAGATTGCGCGCTTTAATGAGGATCTCGAGCGTTGCGGAGTTCATGGGGGGATTATCGGCTATTTTGTTAGAAAACTCAACTAAAGTTTACTTTTTTATTCTTGTAATGCAGTATATACATATAGATACAATGTTTTATGTATTAATGTAATGCTCAGCAGGAGCATAAAAATAAACCTGGATAGATATGCCTATGTGATTATATGTGATTCGTATTTAAGATATAAATATGAAAATAATTATTTACACGAGTCAGGGAGAACGGTGAAATGCAAATTACAAAACTCATTAATTTCTTCTTCGTACTATCTTTCGTTTTTTTATCTCAGGCAAACGCTTTTGAAGTTGAGCCCTATCTGGGAATTATAGCCAAAGGTAAAAGTGATACCAATTTTGTCGAACATGGGACGCTTCCATCGTACGACTATTATCTTCGCGGCCCGGGTCATGTTTACGGGAATGGTTATGGTCTTCGATTGGGCGTGAGCTTGATTCGGCTGTTCGGACTAGGATATCAGTATGAAAGAGGCCATATGACGGTTATCACTCGCGCAGGCACCTTTGGGTCTTTTACTCCCGCCAGTTGGGAAGATGCTTACACGCGGACACTTCATGGACCAATGGTTTACCTAAGCCCTGTGTCCTGGTTGAAAATTGGTGCCGCTTACTACCTGGTGTCCCTGAAAGATAATTCAGCTGATCTCGATTATAGCGGTGTAAATACAAATAATGGAGACACCCTAAAAGGCAAAGGGATTGGTGCCTTTCTGCGTCTCAGGTTTGGAAATGCTCAATTGTCATTCGAGTTTCGAAAGATTGATACGCCAAAACTTCATGATGCACGTTTAAGCACAGGTACTGACTCTTTTCGGATTAATGAAGAAAAATGGTCTGAACTTTTTGTTTCAATCGGTATACCTTTCTCCCTTTTTGGTGGCGAATCTTCTCGTTCTCACTCAAAGGAATAATCGAATAACACTCACTTACTCCGATGCCGCACCAGCCCCGCTTCAAAGTTGCGGACGTCGATCCGGTTCAGGCGCTTTTCCTGGGCACGGGTGAGCAGATTGCAATGGGGAATCTCGCAAAGGTGTTCTGCAATTAACCACAAATCATTTTCGGTGGTCACCCAGTCGTAGGTGTCAAAGCGACCGAGGTTCACCGGGCGCGAATAACGGCGCAGGCTGCGTTCTCGTGCCAGATTGAAATAGGTATCGAAGTAGCTCATGGCGAGCTCGCGCAGGGTTCGGTAGACGGGCTCGCGATAGCGGCAGCCGGAATAGTTTGACGAGGCCAGCGCGCCCCAGTGTCCGTCTTGGCGAAAAACGGCGAGGACGTGATCACTGTCGCGATGGGCCTCGAAGTCTACAATCAGCGGCGGATGCCCGAGCACCCGCAAGGCCGCCGCGGCGAAGATTGCACCTTCAAGACAATGGGCCGTGCCCTCGCGCAGCACCCGTCGCGGCGACCAGGCGGTGTTTGCCAGGTGATAAGGAATTTCGTCGAGATATTTCTGAATGCCATACGGTGTCTTGAAGGCACGAATGCGGCGGAGTTCAAGGGCCGTGAAGTTGGCTTGTGTCATGACAAGATAATATCCTTAAAACAGACTAAACTCGAAATTATTTTAGGAGTTAATATGTGGCGTGTGGCCTCCAGAGCGGAAGATAAGCTTATTGAGCAGATGTCTTTGGAATTATTTCGTGAGGACCCGGGGATTGCTCCGGTGCCTGCGGAGAATATACGGCGAACGTTGGCGAAGCTGCGGGCCGAGCCCTTGCGCGGACGTGCCGTAGTTTTAGAGCTGATGGGAAAAGTTGAGGGATATGCTTTTTTGACCTCCTTTTGGTCCAATGAGCTGGGTGGCGAGGTTTGTTTTATCGATGAAATTTTTGTCATGAATTCAAGCCGCGGTCAGGGGCATGGGCGCACGTTGGTACAGACACTGCTTACTCCCAATAACCTCTGGCCCGAGCGCCCTGTGGCCATTGAGTTAGAGGTGACGCCGGCCAATATCCGAGCGCGGGAGCTCTATCTGGAGCTGGGATTTACCCCTGTCAAAAATGCCCACATGCGGATTCGTTTTTAAGAGGCTAAGATGAATTTTCAGTTTAAAGAGGAAAAGGACCATGAATTTCGATTATCGACAGCTGAAAGGCATCCATTTTCTGCGACTTCAAGGCACCCATGTGGAGCGCGCCAGGATGCACGGACAAATTCTCAAGAAATCTATCCAAAACGGTGCTCTGCCTGCTTTGGGCAAGAAAAATGAATGGATCATTCGTCGCGCAGGCGGCGTATTTGCCTGGAAACCTCTGCAAGATGTGGCGGTCAATTTTTATCATCATTTGCTATTGCCCTTGATGGCGAAATCATTGCTGCCAAGAGATCGCGAACTGATGGAAGCGCTGGCCGACGCCGCCGAAATACCTTACAAAACAATTTCACGCGCCATGTTTCAGGCCGATGGCCTGATGCTTTTATCCCGGCTCTCAATTATGAAGCATTTGTTCAAAGATTTTCCCGCGCAGGAACTTCCAGGCTGCTCAAGTGCCGTGGTTCATCCCAGTATGACTGAAGCGGGCAAAATGCTGGTCTCGCGCAATCAGGATTATCCTGTGACCGGCCCATGGGAGCGGGAGACAACTGTTATTTTTCATCAACCTACTGAAATTGGCGAGCTTCCCCATGTTTCAGTGGTCAGCGCCGGTCTGCACACCGCCGGTCTGACTACCATGAATCAAGAAGGTCTTACCGTCGCCGCCCACGCTCATTTTGGGCGCGATGTGAGCGTCAGGGGCATGCCGGTTTTTGTGCTCGGTGGGCTGATCGCCTCACAGGCGAAGAATTTAAATGAGGCCGTGGATATCGTGCGCAAGCACAATCGCTATGCCAACTGGACTTTTGTCGTATCGAGTGCCAAGGAACAGAATGCCATGGCGATTGAGATGGGCCCGAAAAAAATGGCCATCCGCTATCTCGATAATGGACTCCTCACCCACACCAATTTTTTCCACACGGAAATGCAGCAAAATGAGGCCCTCATCTGTGGCGGTCGCTATCACGACGATCAGGCCCGCGTCTGTCGCATGCGCCAGGTTTTACTGGCCAATAAAGGCAAAATCACCCCCGCCACCATGTCGGCGATGCTGGGCGATCATGTCGACCCTTGGACGGGCGAAGAGCGCGTGCTGGGCAATACCCTGAGTGTTATGGCGACGGTCAAGTCCGTGGTGTTTTCACCGGAAGAGCAGATCCTTTATGTCAGTACGCGAGGACGATCACCCATGGGGCTCGGTGATTTTGCCAAAATAGACGTCAAATCTTTCTGGTCTGATAGAACGAGTGAAGAGGCCTGGCCTACGATTCCTGGCAATCGTCCGAAGACGCCGGGTTTTCTACCGGCGGTGGAAGAATACCGCGAAGGCTATCGCATCTGGCACATGGAATCCCATACCAATGATTTTGCCGAGCGCGCCTTGGTGAGCTTGAGGAAGGCCCAGGCCCTGTTACCGAGCGACCCTCACCTCTCCATGCAAGTCGGAAATGTGGCCTTGAAGCTGGGGCATTTTGAGGAAGCGATCAAATACCTTGAGCAGGCCAAACGGGGCAAGTTGGCGCAATATTTGGCGGCTGTTTGCGATTTATTTTTGGCCAGGGCCTGCGATGCTACCGGCGATCGCGAGCGAGCGCTCAAGCTCTATCAAGCTTGGGCAAAATATCCCGACGCCCGACTGCGTGAGGCCATGCTGGATGGTGTCCGCCGTCCCTATCGTAAAAAGCAAATCGACCAGATCATGCTGGACATGCAATTTGTTGATCCGATTATGTATTAATTCTGGCTCCCGGCCGTACCAAAAGTGAAATAAAGGAAAAAAAATCTTCCTCCCATGAATTTGCGCGAGCAAATAGTGCTAAAGAGTGATGCGTGTTTTTTTGGGGAGGAGAATTTATGGATTTACGCCACCTGATTGATAAAGTTTTGCTTGTCGATACCAAGAAATTAGTCCTGCGTGAGCGGGAGTGCACCAGTAGGATTCTCCATTATCTGCGTGAGATTGACCGGCGCAAGCTGTTTGCGGAGCTGGGATTTTCGAGTTTGTTTTCTTATTGCACCAAAGATTTAAAATACTCTCCCGATCAGGCGCAGAGGCGGATTGTGGCGTGTCGTCTTCTTGGCGAATTACCCGAAATTGAGGCGAAGTTGGATTCAGGTAGTTTAAATTTAACCCATCTTGGACTTTTCAGCAGTCATTGTAAAAGTGAAGGTATTTGCGGCATCGAAGAAAAACGGGCGGTTTTATCCCAGCTTGAAAATACTTCAACCCGTGAGGCCGAGAAAATATTGGCAGTAGAAGAAACAGCACCTGCGGCGCCCAAAGTTACTTTGCGCAGAAGAAGTAAAAATAGCACAAGGCTTTCCATTACCTTGGATGATCGCGTGCTGGGCAAATTGGAAAAACTACAGGCCCATTTTTCCCACTCAAAGAAACGCGAGTTGGCCCAGCTGGTTGAGTATCTGTGCGATCAGGAATTGGCCCGGCTTGAGAAGCGAAAGGTTGGCCGAGTTTCCCATTCACCCGCGGCGCCGCAGGTGACCGGTGATCGAGCGCTTACGGCAAAACTGAAGCGTGAAGCTTTGGCAAGAGCACGGCACCGCTGTGAATATCGCGATCCAAAAACGGGGAAAAAGTGCGGGGCCATTCATTTTCTGCAAATCCACCATCGACTTCCGCTGGCATATGGTGGGAAGCATGATTTGCGCAACCTTCAGGTATTATGCCACGCTCACCATCGTCGGGTGCACCATGCTCAACGGGACGTGAATGTCGCCTCATTGCCGTCAAAGCTAGCGCGGATTTTTCCTTCCGGTAAACTTCCAGACAGCAGCATCACCGATAATGGCCGGGTAACGATCTTTTGGAACGTGCCCTGCAATGGCCTGGCCCCATAGGTGGCATCGAATCCGCGCTCCATCAAAACCTGAACCAGGCGCTCGTCTAACTCCACTGTTAATTTCTTGCTGCTTAGACGTTCATTTAACAGCGCCAACTGTTTGTTTACCAAATCCCGATGAATTTCGCCGGTGAGAGGTTTGTAGTGCAAAATGGCATCCAGTCGACCGAGAACTTCCGGCTTAAACTGATGGCGATAGTCCTTGGTATTGCTGGTAATAAAGATGATCGTGTTTTTAAAGTTGATGGTTCGTCCGCGGTTATCGGTCAAACGACCATCATCCAAAATCTGCAGCAGAATATCGGCAAAATCTTCGTGCGCCTTCTCCATCTCATCGAAGAGAATAACGGCGTAACTGTTTCGCCGAACCGCCTCAGTCAAGATCCCGCCTTCCTCATAGCCGACATAACCCGCCGGTGCGCCAATTAGTTTGGCCACCGAGTGTTTTTCGGAATACTCGGACAGGTCGATTCGGATCATTTTCTTTTCATCATTGAACAGAAACTGGGCCACGGATTTGGCCGTCTCCGTTTTTCCCACACCCGAGGGGCCTAAGAGTAGAAATGAACCCAGTGGTCTGGTTTCATCCGTCAGGCCAGCGTGAGAGGCCATGAGGGCCCCGGCCACTTCGTGAATGGCCTCATCCTGGCCAAGCACCCGCTTTTTCAAATCTCGCTCTAATTCCAAAATACGATCCTGCTCGGATTTGAGAATTTTTTCCAGCGGTATGCCGGTTTGTTTGGCCACGACCAGGGCGATATCTTTTTTTCTAAGCACCCAATCATGAGTAAATGATGCTAGCTGCTTCTGAATTTCAGGGATCATGCCATATTTAATTTTGGAGGCCTCTTCAAAGTTACCGTGGCGCTCCGCCTGCTCAAAATCAAATTTCAAACGATCGAGCTGGTTTTGCAGCTCCGAAACTTTTTTGACTGATAGCACTTCGGCTGCCCAATGCTTCTTCTCGGATTCAAATTTTGCTTTAAGTTTTTCCGCTTCCTTGGCGATTTCCTTGCCACTTTCGGGATCAACTTTGGACAGGATCATCTTGGAACGAATCTCACTCTCCATCTCGACTAAATGGGCCGGCATGGCCTCGGCGGCAATCTTCAGGCTGCTACAGGCCTCGTCAATTAAATCGATGGCCTTATCGGGCAAATATTTATCTGTGATATATTGAACCGAGAGGGTCACCGCATTGACAATGGCCTCATCAGAAATCTTAATTCCATGATGGCCCTCAAACTTATCTTTGACGCCCATTAAGATTTCAATCGTATCTTCATTGGATGGCTCTTTTATCGGAACGCTACGAAAACGGCGTGCGAGGGCCGAATCACCTAAGATATATTTTTGGTACTCATCCTCGGTGGTGGCACCGATGCAGTGAAGCTCTCCCCGTGCCAGGGCCGGTTTGAGCAAGTTCGCGGCATCCATAGCGCCGTCAGTTCGCCCTGCACCGACAAGCTGATGAATCTCGTCGATAAATAAGATCGCCTGGCCGGCCTTCTGCTTGATAAATTTGAGCATGGCCTGCATGCGTTCCTCAAACTCACCTCTAAATTTTGTTCCGGCCATGAGCACGCCCAAATCCAAGGTAAAAACTTCTTTTCCTTTGAGCACATCCGGAACGACGTTGCGATAAATGGCCAAGGCCAGCCCTTCCACGATGGCGGTCTTTCCGACCCCGGCCGCGCCCACCAGTACCGGATTATTTTTTCCTCGGCGGCCTAAAATTTCCATCACCATGCGAATTTCGCGGTCGCGACCGATGACCGGGTCAAGTTTTCCTTTGGAGGCCAGCTCCTGCAGATTAATGAGAAAGGTCGGTGGGGCCTCCTTCTCGGACTGCTCGCCTTCCTTGAATTTGTTGTAATCAATATTGAGCTGAGGGAAGATTTTTGGGAGCTGCTTTAGGAGGTCGCGCTCTTCGATAGCATCCCTTCCTGATTGAATAACCTCACTACTGGCATAGGTAATCCACTCGGAGAGGGACGGCCCTGGGCGAAGCTGATCCAGCGGCATGGCCTTAGAAACCGTGGGGAGCTTTTTAAGCTCGGATTCTACCTCAGAACGGTATTCTTTGAGCGCCGTATGACTGTAACTTTTAGGATGATTGATAAGCCCATGGAGAAGATGGAGTGCATGTAGCTCACTATTTTTTCGCTTCAGGGCCTCAGTCTGGGCCAGATCAAAAGCACCGCGGGGTATTTCTTGCATATTGTACATAGAAGCCTCCTTACTAAATTACTTAACAATTTGGGCATGCTTTTTTTAACGTCAATAGTAGGTGGGAGGAAGTGGCCAGAAATTGTGGCACATTGTCTTGCTTTTCATGCCGTTTGCCACGATCAAAATTTATTTAACTGTCAGGAACTACGGGCCAGGAAATGTATAGTTGAGCGAAAGAGACTATGGCTTCATAATAAGGTGATTTTTGCCATGTGGTAGTTGAGGGAAATGTTTTTTAACTTTTCATGTTACAATTTTTTTTGTTAAGGGAGGCCAATGGGCACAAATACGGGATTTGAAATCGTAACTTCACTCGGTCCTTCAGTCGTAGGCACGCGCGAAAATGATAAGAATACAGCGCGAGACCGCGAGCTCCGGCCAATTAAAGGCAAGATCGTGGTGGTGGAAACCTCACCCGAAGCGACTCGACGACTGCGCAGTATCTTCTATCAGTTTGAGATGGTTACCTTATCCCAGGTTGATGATTTCACCGTTAAAAGCGCCCTCCTCGAGCACCCCGACTGTTCCCTGCTGATGATTCAAAAAAGTCTGATGATTTATCACCGGCCGGCGATCTTAGGTGTTATGGATCTGCTCATTTCCCTAGGAATTCCGGTACTTTTTCACGAAAAGGGAGATATCACCTTCAGTGATAAGCTGCTGGAAAAAGCGGTCAAGGCCATGGGCCTTTGGGGCTGAGTCCTTTCTTTTTTTCCCATTATCTTTACTTTCCCAAGCATGATCTGCCATAAGTTTCCCTGTCTTTAAAACAGGGGAAAAAGCATGCATTTGTCATTGAAAGGCGGATTACTTTTTTTAGCTTTAACCATGACCGCGGCCTTTGGCGATTCTCTGCCGAAACAATTTCCCGACGATAATGTGGTCTATCGCCCCGGGCACGATGTGGGGATGTCTCCATATCTGGCCAAGTCACTCTATGGAACCAATAAATTGGCCCTGACCTACGACGATGGGCCCCATGCTGTGCGAACACCCAAGATGCTCGACCTACTTAAAGAATTTGATGTCAAGGCCACGTTCTTTGTTCTTACCTCACAGATCAATGAAACCACCCGGCCTATAATCGAACGTATCGTCAATGAGGGCCACCAGCTCGCCAGCCACGATAAAGATCATGACGATAATAATGGCGAGAACGAGGCCACCTATAAGGCGGAACTTAAGGCGTCGGTTGTGACGATTGAAGGCGTTCTGGCCGAAATGGGCGTGCATCAACGTGAAATGTTTTACCGTTTCCCCTATGGAGCTTACGGGAAGGCACCCTCTTACCATCACCTAAACATTATGAAGCAGGCATCGCAGGAACTTTATGGCGACAACTGCATCAACTTTGTCTTCTGGGATATCGACACCAGTGACTGGCTTCCCGTTATTACTCCCCAAGAGGTAGCGCAAAATGTACGCTCCCATATGGAAGGCGGCACCGCCTACACTTTTAAAGCGGCGACTGTCGATGGTCGGCGTGTTTGGACCAAAGTCCCCTATCGCATAAACAATCCTTCCAAAGGTGGCGTGGTTCTGATGCATGATATCCAGGAAAAAACCCTGGCAGCGACCCGTCTGATCTTGACCGAAGCTAAGGCCAAGGGCTGGCAAATTGTCCCTTTGAACGTGGCCAAGGAATTCGACTACGGCAATAAGGAATGTGTCCTGAAATAACTGGCACAAAAAGTTGGCACTCGCTCTGACATAAGGCCCTCTCAAGGGCCTTTTTTTTCTCAACATTCATGATTAGCATCGTCTCGACCGACAAGATAAGAGACAATATTGGTATGTTATCTATGAATGTAAAGCACATGATCGTAATCTTGGTGCTGGCCTGGTCTGGTCATGCTTTTGCTCAGACGAGTGGAAGTGGTAGCGGGAGCGGTCAAGGGGTGGATTTCACCTCCAATGCAGTTGTGAGATCACCCAGCATCATCAAACGACTCCTGGAGCACCCTCAGGTAAGAGCGGCCTACGATCAGTGCAGACAACAGCAAACGGGTTGCGGTTCCGGCTCCGGGTCTTCGGCCGGGCAGATCATGGGGCGCAACTGCCAAGATGAGCTGGCGCAATGTGCCTGGGGCAAGTTGCCTCAGACAACGCAAGGTCAAATAATCGAGGCCTTAAATTCGTTGGAAGGTAACAGTGGGGATCGCGCCGGCAGTGAGTTTGAGAAATTGGATTTGGGTACCGTGAAATCCCAGAGTGACAGGGCCTTTATTCCCATGCGTGAGTTTTTTAAAAAACAACTGGAAGATGCTTTGTACAGCGATGTGAGAGGGGCCTCCAACAACATCGTCGATCAGAAAGTTTTTATTCAGATCTACGAAACTCGCGTGAGCAAAAATCTGGTCGAGGCCATCACCTCGTTTTGCATCGACATTCATCCTGACGTTCGCAAAAGAACTCCCCGCGTCTATGAGCTGGGAGTGGGAAGTGGCTCAGGCTCAACTTTGGAAATAAACCGCAAGGCCCAAAGCGACCTCTTGGGTAGCGGAAGCGATGCGGGTGAGGCCTGGAAGGCCTGTGCCAGCGATATCCGCAACATTTGCACCTATCTGGATACCAGCGGTTCAAGCTGTCCATCCCAGCAGGTGCTGGCGAATTTTGGAGGCAGCGGAAGTGGAAGCTCCTCTTCGCCGGCCGCCAATACCTTAACTCAAGGAACAGGATCAACCCAGGCCACGGCCTGTGCCAAGGACGAGTCCACCCAAATTGCCGCCTGCAAAGTCGAGGCGGCCATGAAAACTGCCCGGGCCGCTCTTATCATGGCCGATGAGCTCAAAACCGCCTTTGGCAGCGCCTTTCAAGGAGGAAGCGCCTATCAGGGTCTGGCAAACTCCAAGGTTTATACAGGTGGCGGGGTTTCCGGAGAAAAATCCATTGATGAAATTTCAACGTTGACCAGCAAGAATGTCGAAACCGCCTATGGTGCCGGAGCTGCGGCCGAGGCCGCGAAGATTGCCCAGGCATGCGGTGCTCCCTCGCAGATACCGGGTTCTGGATCGGGCGCCACTAGTCCGGTCGGAGGAAGCAGCGCCGCCGCTTTCAATGCCTCCGTCTGTCAGAGATACGTGATGACGCAAGAGATGGCCCTCAAGGCCGAAGCTGATTTGTCTGAATATTCTCTTCGTTCAAGGGCCATGCAAGAGCGTATGAAAACCAAATTAAGCAATGATCCCAATGGGGCCGAGCTGACCAAGTATTTAAAAGAGACCGGCATGAGCGAGAGTGAAATTCAGGGCATCAAGGGCGATGCCGCCAAAAAGGATAAGGCGGTTGCCAGTATTCTCGGAAGCTATGAGGCCCAGCGCCTGAAGATCATTCAGGACATGCAGGAACGAATTCAGAAAAATTCCGCCACCACCGCCACCCTTGACCAGTCCAGCGCCAGTACTGCTGCCGCAAATATTCAGCAGGAGTTGTCGAGTGAGCCGGAGCGTTACAAGCGCGTCACCCACTACAGCAACTTGATCACGGTTTTTCTCCAGAAGGGCGGTGCCGGCAGTATTACCTTTACCGGAAGCGCCGCCGCCGAAAGGGAGCTGGGCAACTCAGCGATGGATGCCGCCACCAACACCCAAATTCGCAACAATCTTGCCAACCAAGGGCTTGGAGGTAGCGCAAATACCGCCCAGCAATCTTTGATTAAAGGCCAAGACCTAAACAGCATTCTTATTGATCTGCCCAGACAATAGTCCTTAACTGTCAACACAATGTGACGCTTCCCCTTTTCAAGTCTCCTCGATTATGTCAACCTTTCCGGTTGTATTTGCATAACTCATACGAGGGAGACAATGATGAATTACTATAGCGACAATAAAGAATGGCAATGGCTTTTTAAACACGCCCTTTATTGGGATCAAATTCTTCCCCTGTACTACCCCACCTACCCGACTGAAGAAGGGCACAAAGGTCCTGCCGATATCAAACAATTTTTAGAGGAGCTGCTCTCCACCACCGGCGACTGGTGCGCCAATGTGATTGAGCCTCGGGCCCAGGCGCTCGACCTTGAGGGGGCGGGTACCATCGTCAATGGGAAGACCATCCCCGGGCCGATTCTTACCCAGCTTTATAAAGAGGCCAGTGAGATGGGGGCCTTCGGCCTCACCCTTCCTAAAAAATATGGCGGCATGGATGTACCGATCTCCAGCGGCCTTTTGATGCTCGGGCAGCTGGGGCGCGCCTGCATGGCCAGCTCGGTGCAGGTGGCCTTTTTTAGCTGTGTGGCCGAGATGATCCATCGCTTTGGCGATCAGGCCGATCAGGATAACTACATTCCCCGCATTATCAGAGGGGAAATCAGCGGCTCCATGAATTTGACCGAGCCCGGCTGCGGTTCAGACTTGGGATCGCTCAAGACCAGCGCCACCCCTCGTCCCGACGGAACCTATCTGCTCAATGGAACCAAGACCTTCATCACCAATGCCGGCGGCGGTATCGGACTGGTGCTGGCGCGAATCAAGGGCGCTCCCGAGGGCCTGGACGGGGTCTCCATGTTTTTGGTGGATCAGTCCACCCATAAAAATGGGCTCAACTTTCGCGTCACCAAGAACGAGGAAAAAATCGGCCTCCATGGCTCGTTTACCTGTGAGGTGGTGTACGAAGATACGGTGGGCAAGCTCATCGGCGGTGCCAATAAAGGCTTCAATACCATGCTCCACCTCATGAACGAGGCGCGAATTGCCGTGGCCATGCAGGCCCTGGGCGGAATCGAGAACTGTCTCCAGTACGCCCGCGCCTACGCCGAGGAGAGGCACGCCTTCGGTCGTCCGATCGCGGAGCTGCCGCTGCTCAAGCGCAACCTGGAAGATTATGAAACCGAACGAGACGCCATCCGCGCCATGCTGGTTGACACCATCTCTCACTTTGATATCTATCAGCGACTGGATTTGAAAAAACGTCACACCGGCGATCTTACCAGTGCCGAGAAAGAAATGCATGACGACGCTCTTCTCTGGACCCGCAAGCGAACTCCCCTGGTAAAATACTACGCCTGTGAGGCCCTGGTGAATCTCTCACAGAGGGCCATTCAGGTCTTCGGCGGCTACGGACTCATGAAGGAATATAAAATTGAACGCATTCATCGCGATTCGTTCGGGCCCCTGCTCTATGAAGGCACCAGTCAGATTCAGGCCCTCATGGCGCTGAAGGATGTGGTTAAATATGCCATCAAAGATCCCAAAACTTTCTTCAGCAATATTTTTTACAAGCATCCTACCTTGGAATTTTTAAGCGGCAGCAATGACTGGACCTATGAGTTTAAATCCACGCACTACAAGTTTAAAAAGAAGATGCTGGGACTGCTTTTCACCACTTTAAAACCCGGTACGGGAGAAATGTTCAATCCCAAAAGCTGGATGAAGATGGATGAGGAAAAAATCGGCGGTCTGATGGTCCATGCCGAAACCCTGTGCCAGGCCCTGAGCTATATGGAAACTCTGCGCGTGCTGGCCGAGCATGCCAATATTGATAAGGAGCGGGCCGATCTCTTCTTCCGCTACCGCAGGCTGGTTACGCCGCGGCTGGATGGGATCTATAGTGACTGGGAAATTCGCACCCAAAATCTTTAGTCGGGACTATGGGTGAGAAAAAGCTGGCGCACGGATTCGAAGGTCACGCCATCCGGGCATGGGATTCGCTGGGTCTGGTCGCTTTCTAATCCGAGAATGACTCCGGGGAGAACCGGGCCGGTTTCAATCTGTTTGATATCTTCGCGCACGACGATAAATTGGCCGAAGGTGCTGGACTGAGCGTTGGTATCCCGCCGCGCCAGATAGGAAGTAACTTTGGCGCGTCCGTCTTCCGCATAAAAATTGAACTGCCGTTTGCCGTCTCCCTCATCCACTGTATCCGTGGCGAGCTGTCCTTTCAGAAGGGGCCCGCAGATCGGTGCCAGGAGCCCTGTCGTGTGAGTTTCCACGTTTTTAAAATAAAAGGTGGCGAGAGTTGAGTCGTAGATTAAAACGTTATTGGTTTCATGCAAGCGGGTGGTGATCACGGTGGAGGTGCTGCTGCGGTTGCAGGCGGTGTGCTCGATCTCAAAAGAAAAAATCTCATTGAGATGCTTGGAGCGAAATTCTGTGGTTTTATTTCTGAGGGCCAGGCACATGGTGTAGGCAATATCCATTTTCTGGCCGGAAAGCGGCTTAGGCGCGTCCATAATAGAACCAAGGGAGGTGCCCACGCCCACACGTTTTTGCGGTCGTGTTTCGCCGCAACTTACCAAGATCGTCAATGTCAGCAGGACCACACAGGCCCAGTTCTGATTCCTCATCACAAGCTCGTATCGGCAGATTTTTAGCAAATTGAGCATTTTTTGGAGTAGACTATTTTAGTATGACACTACCTTTTGAATTCCAGGGCACTTTAGGCAAGTATCGCCTCACCCAAACCCGCGCGGGGGATTGGACAATCTACTCAGAGTTTTTTGATGAAAATTGCCATTCCCTGGAAGGCAGTGTGCTGGAAACCGAGGCCATCTATATCCAAGGGACCGAGCTTAAGGCCCAGGCCGAGCTTGCCAGGCAAGATCATCGGCCCTTGTTTATTCTCGAGGTCGGCTTTGGCGCGGGCGTCGGCGCCTCAAGGGCGTGGCATTTTGCCCAGACCATTCCTGAGCAGGAGGTTCATTTTTACTCCTTAGAGTTGGATAGTGAACTTGTTCGCTATGCTATGAGCAATGGACCCTTTGCCCAAAGCTTCAGTCAGTTTAAGGTTTCAAGCCTCGATCCCCACTGGCATGGAAGTTCCCAAAATTTTCACCTGCATATTTTAATCGATGATGCTCGTCATTCGATTCGTCGCTTAAGAGAAATGAAAAATATAAAATTTGACGCTTTTTTTCATGATCCCTTCGGCCCCCAAAAAAATCCCACTCTTTGGACGGTGGAAATTTTTAAAGATTTAAAGGCCCTGACCCTTCCCCACTCGCTTCTTTCCACCTACTCTGCGGCGATTGGAATCCGCAAGGCGCTGATGGAGGCCGAGTGGGCGGTGGAAGACCGGCCGGGCTTCGGGATTAAAAAATCCTCCACCCGGGCCAGGCCCTCTGGTACAATAGACCCTGCCCTCGTGCAGAAATTAGAGCGTTCTCCCATCGTGGCCTTGCATGAGCACCCGGGTCTGCTCGATGGAAAAAGGTAGTTAGCCAATGGCCCAAATTCTTCTGATTCATTCTAATAAAAATGTCCACGACTTGATTAATATCAATCTCACCACCTATCTAGGGGCCCACATCATTCCCCGATCTAACGGTGAGGAGGCCATCGCCCTCATGGAAATTCTTCCCCATGTGGATATGGTTGTGGCCGAGGCACAAGTCATGGTCGACGGTGCCATGGAAAAAACCGCCGAAAAGCTCGTTCAGTTTATTGACGACCATAATCTCGACACTGAGCTTGTCCTCATGGGCGAGTTCGCGGGTGGAAAGGACGGCACCCTCAAGAATGGTCTGATCGTCAAGAACCCTCTGGACTGGGAAGGGGCGGTGGATGCCGCCTCAAAAATTCTGGGCATTACCTTGGATGATCTTAAAAAGAAGATACTTCCCGAATATGTGCCGATTGCCTCTCCCTATTTCCATGCGCTCCATTCTTCCCCCTGCGACGTTTTTATTAGAATCAAACAGGGCGAAGGGCAGTATCAATATTTAAAACGCATCCATCGCGACGATACCTTTGAGCTCAAAGATATTCAGCGCTATGAGTCCCAGGGACTGAAATATTTTTTTATCTTGAAGTCCGAGCGGGACGCCTTTGCCACTTATGTCAGCAATGCCTTGGTACTGCGCCTGGAAAAAGAAATTCTTGAAGCTTCGGCCGATCTGGACCCGGCCACCCAGCTCCCCGTTCTGGGAGAGTCCCACGATCTGGCCCTGCGCTCGATTGTGGATCAGGGACTGAACGTCAGCACCATTCAGCTGGCCGATACGGTCATTCAGGGCATGATTTCCACCACCGAACGCTCAAAAGTTTTAGGCCCGCTCTTTCGGCAGATTATTGGCCTCCCCGCCGGGCATTTTTTTAAAAAAGGTCAGATCACTCTGATGGTGGCCCTGGAAATTTTAAAATTAAAAAATCCTGCGCTGGGACTACCCTCGAAGGAAGATGCCACCGCCAAAATTGCCTATGCCGCTTTCTTCACCGATCTCAAGCTGCTCGAAATCGAGGATACAGAACAGCTCGAAAAGCTTGTCATGTACGACTACCCGGACTTAAACCGCATGGCCTCCCTGGATGAGAGGACAAAAGGCATAATTTTTGGGCACGCCTTGGATGGGGCCCTCTTCATCCGTCGAAATCCGGAGGCCCCGCTGGATGTCGATATCATTGTGAAACAGCATCATGGCTCTATGAACGGCAGCGGTTTTAAAACGGAATACGCTCAGCTGGCCTCGCTTTCGCGGCTCTTTATTCTGTGCGAGGCCTTTGCTCGCCAGTTCATTTATTACTCCGAAAAAGGCCGGACCGATCGGCCCATCATCCTGGATATGCAGGAGCGTTTTCAAGGCCACCCCACCATGGAGATTTTAGTGAAGGCCCTGCAAGAGGCACTCAAACAGCGAGAGAACCGTGCCTAGCTCAAAGCTTTATAAGAAAGGCCCTCTATGCCAACTTTTTAAGATCGATTATCCCATTATCCAAGGGGGAATGGTTTGGGTTTCGGGAGGAAAGCTGGCGGCCGCCGTCTCCAATGCGGGAGGCCTGGGCATCATCGGTGCCGGTTCCATGAAGCCGGACCTTCTGGCCCATCACCTCGATAAGGCCCAAGGATTAACCAATCGCCCCTTGGCGGTGAATATTCCCCTGCTCTATTCCCAGGTGGAGGAGCAGATCAAAGTGGCGCTGGATAAAGGGATTAAGATTTTTTTCACCTCGGCCGGAACGCCCAAAAAATATACTCCGTTTTTAAAAGAAAAGGGTTGTGTCGTCGTGCATGTGACCTCGACTCCCGAGCTTGCCGCCAAAAGCGAGGCGGCGGGAGTTGATGCGGTGGTGGCGGAAGGATTTGAGGCCGGCGGACATAACGGCCGGGCCGAGCTGGCCACCCTACCCTTGATTCCGCAGGTGGTGGATATGGTCAAGATTCCGGTGATTGCCGCCGGTGGCATCGGCGATGGACGGGGTATCGCCGCCGCCTTTGCGCTGGGGGCCTCGGGCGTGCAAATGGGAACGCGCTTTCTGGCCACTCAAGAGTCCAGCGCCCATCCAAAATTTAAAGAACTCGTTATCCATTCTCGACCCGAAGACACGCGGCTCCTTTTAAAGAAGCTGGTGCCGGTGCGCTTGCTCAAGAACGCCTTTTACCAGCAGGCCATGCAGCTTGAGGAGCAAGGGGCCGACGTTGAAACTCTCCAGAAACTTTTAGGCAAAGGCCGCGCCAAGCTCGGCATGCTGGAAGGTGATTTAGAGGAAGGAGAGTTGGAGGTCGGCCAAATCTCAGGGCTGGTGCGCGATCTCCCCACCGTCGAAGTGCTGATGCAACGGCTGGTGAAGGAATATGATCAGGCTACCAGATCTTTTGAGTAAAATAGAGGGGCTGCTGCAGGCGCCAGATTTCCAATAACATTAATAAGGCAAATCCCAGCACCACGGCGGTCACGCAGAGGGCCCATCTTTTTTGCTCCTGCCGGGAAAACATTCCCACACCCGAGAGCACACCGATAAGCAGACCGCTCAGGTGAGCGCCATTGGCCATGAGCTGAATCGGGCCCGGCAGAAAGGTGGCAAAAAACCAAATCACAAGCCAAATCATTCCCTGTCTGGGAATTTGTACCGCCGAGGTTTTTTTCATCATCTGACGGCCGAGAAAATGACCGAAAAAAGCATAGACCACGCCGGACATTCCCCCGAACATCGGGCCGGTTAGGCAATATTGCAAAGTGTTGGTGACGAGAGCGGAAAATAAGGTAAGCCAGAGCACAAATTTTGATCCCTGGGAAAATTCCAGCGCCGCCCCGAAATCTTTCAGGGCCAAAGAGTTAAAAAGAATATGCATCAATCCGAAGTGGAGAAACATGGGGGTGAACAGACGCCACCATTCCATTTCTTTAAGTGAGGCGAATAGCGTGGTTTCAGTGGGGCTCCCGTAGAGAAAATAATTTTCAAAGAGCATCGGGCCCAGCTGAAACTGAAAGTAGAGCTGCAGACAGAAGGTGAAAAGCGAGCTGTAGAGCAACACTTTTGTCACCGGTCCCATCTTGGCCATGCTGATCGGGCGTTCGGGTGTTCTGAAATCATACTTGGGAATGAGGCCCAGCGAGCGGGCAAAGATAATTTTGGCCAGCACCACCTTTTCCTCGGGGGAAACTTCAATCCAAAGGAGGTCGCGATCGTTTGGGTCGTGGGACATCTGGCACGTGAGCCCCTCTTTCCCAAGCCGGGCCATAATCTCTTTGGCCAATTGTCCATCGCGAAGGCTGCCAACTTTTGCAAACATTAAATAATCTTTCCTTGCTGGGCAAGAGGGATGACTTTGACGAATTCCTGCTCAATCATCCCGCCATCCAATATTTCTTTCATCATTCGGCTTTTCGTTTCCCGGTAGTATTGCTGCCCTAACTGTTGCAGCATCAGGTAGTCCTGGGGCCGAATGGGGACCTGGATAATATAGTCAGAGTTCATGTTTTTCAAGAAGGCCCGTCTGAGGAAGATCGCACCACCCGACATTCCCGCTCCCACATTGCTCTTGGTTTCTCCCAGAATCCAAACCTGTCCGCCTGACATGTACTCACAGGCATGCAGTCCTACCCCTTCGACAATGCTGGTGGCGCCGCTATTTCTGACGGCAAAGCGATCTCCCGCCTTGCCACAGACAAAAAGGCTTCCGCCCGTGGCACCGTAGAGTGCGCAGTTGCCAATGATGGTATTTTTTTCGGCGGCATTACTGGCAGGTCCGGGCGCGTGGGTTATGACCACCAGGCCGCCGCTCATGCCCTTTGCTACGGAGTCATTGGCCTCGCCTTGAAGTCTTAGCTCAAGACCGTGGACGTTGAAGACGGCAAATCCCTGCCCGGCCGAACCGGTGAAATGTAAGGAGGTTTTTTCCGGCAGCTTTGTTGTGCTCACCTTGGCCCGTTCGAGAGCATAAAGCCCGGCCAAGGTGGCGGGAATGGCGCGGTCGGAGTTTTTAATGGCAAAATGCGAGCTTTTTCCCAGCTCCTGGATAATTCTTTGATTCAGGTCTGAGGTGATCTCAGGATGAAAATTGGCCTTGGGAGGGGCCTGGTCATGCTTCTGGATAAAATGATGAAGTGTGAGAGTGCGCTTTCGGATAATTTCTCGGTGTTGAGAATTGGTCTCCAGGAGATGGTTTTTCCCCATGATCTGCGCCAGCGAGGTGTATCCCAGCGAAGCCAGCTGCTCCCGCACTTCCTGGGCCAGGCAAAGAAGAAGTCTGACAATCTTCGCCGCCTCACCTCGATAGTTGGCCTTCAGCTTGGCGGCATGGGTGGCAATTCCCGTGGGACAGGTGTTTTTCTCGCATACCCGGGCCATGATACATCCCTCGGCCACCAGGAGAAGTTTTCCAAAATCAAACTGCTCCGCGCCCAGAAGCGCCGCCACCACAATGTCTTTCCCCGTGGCCAGGCCGCCATCGGCGCGAAGAACAATACTCTCTCGCATGCCATTGTCCACCAGGGCGCGGTGAACTTCGATCAGCCCCACCTCTAAGGGCAGTCCGGCATGTTTCATGGATAAGAGAGAGGCGGCACCGGTGCCTCCGTCGCCCCCTGAGATCTGAATAATATCTGCCCCGGCCTTGGCCACGCCGACGCTGATGGCGCCGATATTATCTCCCGAGACAAGTTTGACGGAAACCTGCACCTGGGGATAAAGCTGTTTGATCTCGTAGATGAGTTCCTTTAAATCTTCAATGCTGTAAATATCATGCTGAGGTGCCGGTGAGATCAGATCCACCCCGGGAGAGGTGAAGCGCGCTTTGGCGATCTCCTCGGTGACCTTCACTCCCAACAGTTGTCCCCCCTCGCCGGGCTTGGCGCCTTGGGCGATCTTGATTTGCACTTCCCGGCCGGTGACCAGATACTCCGCCGTCACACCGAATCTGCCCGAGCCGATTTGCTTGATGGTCGCGGTGATTCCTTCCGTGTGATAAAAGGGATTCTCACCGCCTTCGCCACTATTGCTTCGGCCGTTAATTTCCCGGAAAGCCAAGATGAGATCTTTTTGAGATTCGGCACTGATAGCGCCAAAGGACATGGCACCACTGCCGAAGGTTTTCAAAATCTCGCTCACGGGTTGCACCTTTTCCAGCTCAAGCGGCGCAGCTGCCGTGACCGGTTTCAGGAGGTGGCGGATGAGCAAGGGTTTCTCCTCCAGCTCAAGGGAAAATTCTTTGAAGAGTCGGTGTAACTCGGATAAATCTGTCTCCTCCAGAATCTTGTGTAAGGCGCGGGCGCGCTGGGTGGTTTGGG
Organism: Bdellovibrionales bacterium GWA2_49_15; assembly: GCA_001769855.1. Classification (GTDB taxonomy): domain Bacteria; phylum Bdellovibrionota; class Bacteriovoracia; order Bacteriovoracales; family Bacteriovoracaceae; genus GWA2-49-15. Next base: position 29,530 of record MEPP01000028.1, read on the forward strand.
TATGCCGCTCGCCCAATTTCTGACCGGCATGTTCTTTGAAAAGAAAGCTATTTGCCAACTCTTGCTCGTCAAATTTGCAGGATTTTTTAATGTGCTCCAGGAGATGCTCAAGGGAGTGTCCGCCGATAAGAGAGGTCTTGCCGGCGAAAAATTTATCCAGCACATCCTGGCCTAGGCCCAAGGGCGTAAAAAGCTTGGAGCCTTGGTAGGAGCGAAAAACCGAAATTCCTCGCTTGGACATGATCCGCAGAAGCCCGTCCTTCAATGCCTGAATCAGACGCAGCTCTCTTTGGTCGCCAAAAAGCTGGGCCAAGCGGGGATCGCTGGAGGCCAGGGCGGTTTCAAATGCCATATAGGGACAAACGGCTGAAGCGCCATAACTTAAAAGACAGGCGAGCTGATGAGCGTTTCGGGCATCACCCACTTCCAAGATGAGCGACGTTCGCAGGCGGCGACCGGTGTTATTCAACCCGACATTCAGGTAGGACATGGCCAAAAGTGAGGGAATGGGAAGCCGCTCTCCGTTGGCCTGGCGATCACTTAAGATTAGCAAGCTGTAGCCATTTTTCAGCGCCATCACCGCCTCATCCTTGATCTCATCAAGGCGTTTGAAAAACTCCGCAAGGTTGCAGGTGGCCTGAAAGGTAAGATCAATGATGTGGGAGCGAAGGTCATGGTGATGATCACCGGCGTTCAGCGATTTTAAGTATTCCATCTGGCCGAGCGAGATCACCGGTCCGTCCATCTCAAAACATGGCTTGAGGGGAATAAATTCCTTGGGCTCAAAGATATTGGGCTTGCGGCCGAGAAAAACCCGCATATCGGTCACGACCTTTTCCCGAATATAATCGATGGGCGGGTTGGTGACCTGAGCGAAATCCTGGTAGAAAAAATCGAAAAGGGAGCGCCGCTCTTCCGAGAGAAATGGCAGGCAGGCGGTGTCCCCCATGGAGCTGAGGGGCTCCTTGGAGTCGACGGTCATGGGGATGATAATTTTTTCAATTTCATCTTTTGAAAAGTTGAAAAGATTTTGGCGAGATAAGATGCGCTCGGGCAGCCGCGGGGGCGGTAAATATTCCAGCGGAATGGTATGGGAGTCGAAGCGCGCGCCTACGTTGTCGGGAAAATTTTTGGGATCGAGAAAGCTGATGCTTCCAGAGAGCACGTTAATGGTCACGGACTCACCGGAAGACAGGGCGCCCTTTTCCAGAATCTCTTCAGCGCTAACGTTAAAAACCCCGGCCTCCGAGGAAAGGAAAAAATGGTCTTGGGTTTTTTGCCAGCGGCACGGGCGAAAGCCATTTCGGTCCAGGCGTGCGCCGATATTTTTGCCGTCACTGAAGGCCACCATGGCCGGACCGTCCCAGGGCTCCATGCCGCGGCTCCAAAACTTATAGAAATCACTGTCCGAATTGGCGGGGGGGATTAAGATCGCCATCGTTTCGGCCAGCTTGGGAATACTGCTGCGATAGCGCAGGCCCTCGGCAATGCAGTTAAGATTGCCGGAGTCGCTTTGGCCCACGTGGGTAATCAGCTCGTCGCACTTCAGGCCTAGGTCAATCTCACGGGTGATCGCCCAGGCCTTATTTCCTTCGATGGTATTGATCTCGCCATTGTGGGCGATCAGACGAAAAGGTTGAATCTTGTCCCAGGTCGAAATGGTATTGGTGCTAAAACGCCTATGGAACAAGGCAAAGTTGGTTTCGTATTTCTCATCTTGTAAATCGAGATAAAACTTTTTTAAATCCTGACTTCGGCAGAGCGCCTTGTAGATGATACTTCGCGGAGAAAGGGAGCTGAAGTAAAATTCCCGATGAATGCCGTTTTCCTTTTCCTTGGTGCGGGTGGTTTGTCGGGCGTGATAAAGCAGGCGCTCGAAGGAATAAACGGTTCGGCAATGCTCAGGCCTCTCAATGATTGCCTGAATCATATTGGGCATGATCTTGAGGGCCTGGGGACTTAAGGCCGAGGTATTGATGGGCACCTCACGGTAGGCCGCCACTCTCAGACCATATTGCCAAAAGGTTTCCTCAAAAACCTTGAGAGAGCGTTTTCTTTTTTCCGAGTCGCGGGGCATGTAAAGCGCGGCCACGGCGAAGGTGTCCGGGGCGCGATCGAATAACTTATAGGGAATGCTGGTCATGACTCCGGCACCATCCCCGATGTTATCCGGCCCGACACCGCCTCGGTGCTCCACGCACTCTAAGGCGTGAAGACTGTGCTTTAAAATTTGGTGAGATCGTTCATTTTTTAAGGAGACTAAAAATCCGACACCGCATCCGTCTTTTTCCATAGTTTAACGCTTTAAAAGAATATTCTCCACCTGCTGGAGATTTGATTCGAGGTTTAAGCGGGCCTTGAGCTGGCACCTGACCGGAACTTGCATGGGGGGCAACTCCACCTGGCCCATCTCCCGCAATTTAATTTTGAAACCGTTGACCTTCATGTGGACCTCGCCTTCAAAGGGAAAGGACAGGTCGATGGGGAGATAAGTTTTAATGGGAATCTTGATGGAGCCGATGCCCAGCACGCTGGTCTCGATCGTGGTATCAATGGGAAGTTTCATTTTAACCGGAATGACCGCCTTCACCAAGACTTGCTCGTCAAAGTCCAGGGCGGTATCGACACTAAAGGGTGCCTGCACGGGTTTTTCGATGTGGATGGGAATACTCTCATCAATGTCGACGGTGACGGGGATATTTTTATCTTTAAGGAGCAGATAGATATTTTTTCTAATTTCCTCCAGCTGCCAGTTGGAGATATCAATGAGAAAGAAGGTGACAAAGATGGTGAGCGCCATGAAAAAATACAAGCAGGCGGCGATAATAAGCCACAGACGATAATCGGTGGTTTCGATCAGATTAATAACTTCGCTGAACTTGCCTGCCCCGATAACTAACGGGCCGGTAAAAAAGATAAATACAAACACGGTGCTGAAGGCCAACAGAACCTGAGCAAAAAGAAGCCACTTAATATATTTTTTGAAGTCAATTTTAGCGATATTCATCAGCTAATAGGATAGGCCGAATAGAGTGGCGTCGGCCACTTATGATTTACCTGACAAAAATACTAGGCCCGAGAGTTTTACCTCATGGGGGAGAAATATATAGTAAATCAACATTATCCCAATCATGATGGCGAGCAGAACTAATAACTTCATCTTCATGGTAATCGCCCCTGCATATGTTCACGTCAGAAAAATTGTATAATTTTTTTCGGGCCCTGCAATTTTTCCATGTCATGGATCGCGATGATTAATGTGCTTGGCGGGAATCTGATCCATTAAAAATTCCGTGAGCGCCAGAATCGTCAGGGCCGGGTTGACACCCAGATTGGCGGGAATGATGGAACCATCGCAGACTAAAATTTGTTCATGCCCATGGAGACGGCCTTGAAGATCGACGCCGCCCTGCTTTGGGTCGGGATGGATTCTACAGCCACCCATCACATGCGCGGTGACCGGCGCTCCCAGCCATACCTCCGTCCAGGTACTCAGGGCCATTCCCCCGAGCTTCTTGGCCATGTGCCGGGCAAAGGAGTTGGCCTCGGGCAAGGTGGCCGGGGCCTGAAATTCCGGCGGAACAGGGAGAGAGATAAGTCCGCGCCGATGGCCTAGATTTAAGTAGCTCTCGCGGTTTTGCATCACCACCAGGATCGCCGATATTTTGGAATATCCAAAAGGCCACCAGGTGGTAAGGTATTCGAAAGGGTGCCGAGCGACAGTCATGAGGTAGCGAAGCATCGTGGGAATCCAGGTCAGTTTTTCCAGCGCAGGACTGATCATGGGCGTCGCAAGCAAGGCCATAAAATCTGAACCTGCCGGGTAGCGATCGGCCTGCACCTGAGTGTTCTCGTCAGGAAAAACGCTGGAAGATGCCGCGATACCTTTTGAATGGTCGATCTCGCTTCCCAGCGGTGCTCGCACCGCTACGATTGCCTCACTATTCGTGAGGACTCGTTTCCCCAAGGTGGGGGAAGCGGACGGCAAGACTCCTCTGGCCTGCTCCTTGAGCAAAAGTGAGAGTGTTCCAATTACACCTGCGGCCAGCACCAGCTTTTTGGTGACAATTTTTTCCTTACTATTTTTGAGAGTGATGCAGACGTTGCCATCTTCAACAAAAGAAAGTCCGGTAACTTCTGTTTGGGCGCGAACTTGAGCGCCGTGTTTTTGTGCAAAATAGAGGTAGTTTAAGTCGAGGGTATTTTTGGCGCCCACCCGACAGCCCACAAAGCAGCCTCCGCACAAGGTGCAGGCGGTGCGAACCGGGCCTTCGCCGTTAAAATAAGGATCGCCTGATTTGGCGTCAAAGCAGATCGCCACAGGACTTGCAGTGAAGGTGTGCTCGCGTCCCATCTCTCGGGCGGTCTGGCGCAGGGCCTCGTCCATCGGGGTCAGATGCGGATTGGTCACAACTCCGAGCATCTTGGAGGCCCTTAAAAAAAAGGGTGCAAGCGCCTTTTCTCCTCCTAGCGCCTGAATGGAGTCGGACTGGAAGAATGATTTCATGGGGGTAAAAAGGGTGTTGCCATAGACCAGGCTGCCGCCGCCCACGCCCACTCCGGAGAGAACTAAGGCGCGACGAAAGGGAGTCATCTGCAAAAAACCCCGCAGCCCCAGGCGCGGACTCCACAGATACTTGCGGGCATTCCAGGTGGATTTGGGAAAATCTTCCTTGGCCCAGCGCGCCCCTTTTTCCAGCACCAGGACGCGGTAACCTTTTTCGGCCAAGCGCAGGGCCGCCACGCTGCCGCCGAAGCCTGAGCCGACCACCACATAATCCCAAACCATTTTGCCTCCAGGCAAAAGTATAGCTGGTTTATAATTGTTGGGAAATACTTTGGCCCGAATGCGGATCGCGACCATCCACACGCAGAGAGCTGATCCCGGTGGGAACCCCCAGCACGGTGGAAAGTTCGGCATAGAATTTTTCGATGACAATGCTTCTTCCATCGTTGAGCTGCGCACTGGCGGTGACGCGACAGTCGCCGTCCACGATTTTGGCCTCGATGGTAATGGACTTTTTATTAATCTCGACCTGATCCATGGCGGCCATCTTAAAAACCACCTGGTGCTCATCGTGGGCCAAAATAATCGGCCCTAAGCGTTTGAGATCATCTGCGGTCATCCCCTCAGTTTGCCCGCGCTCCTCCCCCATTTTCCAGAAATTACTGAAATTTGGCGCGCCATTTTCTTTATAGGAGATCGTGCAGGATGGGGTGTTGATTTTCACCCCATAGTGGAGAACATTTTTAGGATTATAATCTTTCTCGAAACGAAAGAGTTCCACACGCTTCGTCACCTCTGGCGCGTCTGACTCCTCCGTACCGGTTTCCACCAAGTTTGCATTGAGCACATCGGTGGTTTCGGCCAAGTCATCTAAGCTTCCATCGGCCGGAAGATCAAAAATCGGCGAACAGGTTGCAAAACTTTGATTTGCAGAGAGAAAAGTGATCGTTAAAAATGTCATGAGAATGATATGCATAGAACCCCCACCCCACAGGGTGAAATGCGAAAACCAGGCCAAAGGGAGGCCATTAGCAGCTTGTGAAAACAGGGCATTGGAAGATACGTTGAACTAAAAGCTCAAAATTGTGACGGCGTTGTCTGGTCTTTAGACAGTTATGTAAAAAAAACCAAGGTGACGTTGGTGCTTGATGGACATTTCTCCTAACGGTCAAAAATGCGAGGGAGCGCATCAACCGGCATCGCCTCAGGAAAATCTTCGCACAGAATGGGAATCCCCAGCTTTTGGTACTTAAATCCCTTTCTGTCCTCATTGTCCGTATAGGGAAGAATGCTGATAATTCGTTTGACTAATGCCAGGGAAAGCTTGCGCGGTGATTTCTTCAAATTCAACGCCTGGGCATGTCTTATGTGTTGGGACATCAGTTGAGTGGTTTTAATAACCGTGGTTAAGTCATTTCGAAAGAGGCAGTTAAAGGAAGGTCGCGTATTCAGCTCTTCCATCTTCTGCCGGGCCATTTCCAGCATGACCGAAGGGCCCTCGTCGTTCAGGGCCTGCATGAGTCTTTTGGCGAAACCGTTCTGATTCGAAGAGATAAACTCCTCTGGAATTTCTCCAAAAGGCGCACGATAGGCCAAGAAGGGAGGAATTCCTCTTGGAGAAATCATCTCGTCGCAGATTATGTTTATGCCATGTTTTTGAAAGTATCTGGCCTTTTGATCAAACCATGGCGCAAGAAAGTATAGGCCGAATGTTTCAGCAATGATGAGACCATTGACAATTTTTCTCGTCCCCTTGTGGGCCTTGGTATATTTATCAATGCGATTGCGGTTGGTTTGCAAGGCCTCCTTGAGGTGCTCTTTAAAACAATTTTTCGTATATTTTGTTGTCGGCGCCGGAAACTCAGCTGCGGTCGCAGTCGCCATCATCAAAAGTAGTGCGAGCAATTTCATCATCATTCTCCTGAAATAAGGTGGTGATCCATAAACAGCATAATCCTGACTGCCTTTTTGAGGTCTCTGGGTTTGAATGCTAGCTCTTTGCTGCGTTCGTTCTCTTTTACCTCGACCGCCGAATAGGTGAGCAGCTCATTGGATTTATCTAACAGCACCACTCCCAAAACAGATTTGCGAGTCACCGGCCGAGTAAGCTCAACTTTAACCTTTTCCTTTCCGACTGAAAGCTGTGCCCTCAGACCGTCGTTCAAGAAAAGGTCAGGACTGGTGGCCGGGGTGAAGTGCTGAAGGCCCATCTCTCCCATCCCACGCATCTGCAAGGTGGGACCGCACACCTTATTAATGAGTTTTAAGGGAAACTTGTAGTTGGTGCCATTCCCCTTGAGCCCTAAGCATGAAGCTTCCGAGTAAAACTGAAGATTTTTTTTGGATTCAAAGGCGGGAAGCTGGCCTCTCAAAGAGATTCGCTTAAAAGCAATCGTTCCACCCATGGCGGACAGCTTGAGACTTCCGTCAACGAAAAGGTCCTCTCCTTTCTTGCGTCCCTTGAGCACAAAGGTTTTGCTGGACTCAGGCAACGGCACAACACCAAGATCGGAGGGGGTTGCCGGCGTGACATAGAGTAAAAATTGCTCTCCGTTTTGAGCGAAAGGTGTGGCAATAAAACCCTGCCCGTCCATGGCTGCAGGAATGTAAGTATCAAGCGCCTGAGGCTGCTCCAGGTAAAGCGATTTTATTCCCCACACTCCTTGGGCCATAACTCTGTCATCGCTATCCTTCCTGCTCTTTGTCTTAAAGCTGGTGCTAAAAAAGAATTTTCTGAAACTTAACCAGTTAAAGCGATCGGCCAGCCAATTTCTTTGCTTGTAATGAAATCCGCTAATCACGATCTGATAAGACGTGTCCGCCTTGAGCGCTTCTTTCGGCAAAAGATTGAGATATTTTCCGTCACTGGAAACCTTCACCTCAAACTTGGCGGGAGGGTTGGATTTAACCCTGACTCCCAGAGTATTGATGCCTCTGTTTGTTTGCCAAAGGTCTTCTCTCATCACCACCAGTCTGAATTTTAAAACTTGAGTAAGGCCAATTTCCTCATCGGGTGAAACGGTATAGCGCCCGAGGGAATCAAGATATCTGAGGGTCGCCTCATTTTCCCCCACGGGAATGCCAAAGTTGGGTTTGTCGGCCTTGCCGCCGAACTCACATCTTTGATCACCCCGATTATTCGCGCAGTATTCAAAGGGAACTTGGTAAATAATCCCGGCATAGCTGCCGTTAAAAATGATCCCGGTGCCGGAGATGCTCGGCGAAGCATCCAGATTACTTTTGCGAATGCCCGAGCTTGTTCGATAGGACCAGATTCTCTCTCCGCTTGTCAGGTCCAGCGCAAAAAGTTTGCCATTCTTCACCCCGAAGATCACCACCTCATCGCCGGTTATGAGAGGGGAACTCGCCATAGGAGCGTAGGTATTATAGGCCCACTGCTTTTCACCCGCCGTACTGAGGGCATAGACTTCGCCCTCTAATGTCCCAAAGACCAGGGTGTTATTTTTTAGGGCGGCGGAGGAATAGATCTCCCCGTGTGCCTCTTTAAAAACCCAGCGTTTCACCAGCTTATTGTTTTCAACTCGAAAGGAGTAAAAATAAAAATCGCTGGCACCCAAATAGATATTGTCCCCATCATCAATGAGCGGCGAGGCCTTGATGTCTTTCCCGATCTTATACGTATCAAGCAGCTCGCCCGTGTCGCGGTTAACCAGATATAAATTTCCGTCCAATGAGCCGAAGGTCATCCAATTTTGGCGCTTCGAGAAGGCCGGAGAGGACCAGACCATCATATTGGTTTTAACATTCCATTTCTCTTTGCCGCTCAGATCGAGGGCATACATGTGGCCATTATCTGATCCGGCATAGAGCATGTTGTTGGGCCCGAGCTGGACGTTGCCCTCGAAGCTGTTGACCACCGCACCCTGGCCGTGGGCCGCGTCACTGGAATGATAGGCCTTGAAAACCCAGACTCTTTTACCCGTATCCCGATTGACGGCATGGAGATGCCCGTCGCCACCGGGGATCACCACCAGATTGCCGGGCGCAAGCACGGCGGCGGAATCGATCAGCGAATCGGCGCGGTCAAAGATTTTGTAAGACCAGACAATTTCACCTGAGCTGTTTATCTTATAAAAATTTTTGTTGGAGCTGCCGACATAAACGTTATTCTGGTGATCTATAATCGCCGTCCCCCAAATCAGTCCGCCCACCGCAAGCGTTTTGGGAGTGCGATGCTGATTTTCCTGGAGAAACGGTCGCACCGAAATAGGAGAGCTTCCCTGATTTTGGGGACCATGGCGAAAGGAAGTCCATCCATTCGTCGTGGCATAAGACGAAGTGGAAAGGAAAAAAATAAGGATTGTGAAAACAAAATAATTCTGGCCCAGCATAAGAACACTCCTTCTTGCAGTCTACGTATGCTGGTCATGCTACAGGGCGCGGGCGATCTTCTGCAGACATCATGTAAAAAAGCCAAAGACACTTAAGTCTTGTGAATTATTTTAGAATCTGAGATCGGACAGAATTTCTTTCTCTTTTAGCCGTGAAGATATAGGCAATATTACGGCCCTTACCTTCGGCCTCAATAAATCCGTCTTCCAGCCATTGCTTGATCCAGCCCTTGGCGGTGGATGAGCCAATCTGAAACATCGTTTCCACATCGGACCGCTTGAAGATGGGATGCTGAATGGCCAAAATGGCCTGGGGACCTCGGCTGAGGTGATCCATAGGTAAAAGAATGACCTGATCTTTGGGCAACTCAATTGAATAGAGATTGTTTTCGCATTTGATTTCAAAACCGACCTTGCGCAGTTTTTGGACGAGATTTTTCAGGCGATTTTCACCATCTGTTGGATGAAAAAAATCTTGTCGATAGATAAAATCGGTTAAGGCCCATCTCGAAACTCCAAGATCACCGGAGCCGAGAATGGTTGAAAGGCAACGAACCTGAAGGTCTGTAAGCAGGATCGCCGTATCACCTTCAGAACCCGGAGGATACACCACGCCTGAATAAAGATCCATGAGGGGCCATTTATTTGTGCGATAGTTATGAATAACTTCGCTGTACCTGGTGGCCAAGATCTTATCGCCCTCAACCACCCAGCAATCATGGGAATTTTCTGTATATTTCATGCCAAAATGTAACGTTAGGGGAAGTTGCTCATGGGTATAACATTTGCCAAGAGCATAACTGGCCGGGCAAAAGGAAATGTGCGCCCGAGTTGCCAGCCTTTGAGCGACGGGAAGGCGGTTGCCCAGATTTTTTTCCAGCCAATAGTAATTCATCATATTGGTATAGGGAGGAATGGCGGATTGGGTTTGCGGCCCGAGCCCCTTCATAAGATATTTTACCGCACTCGCGGCATCGCCTTGCAGGGAATAATACGTCCCGATCGCACGACAGATATAAATGTACTTGAGGCTGTAAGGATTTTTGAGGGTTCGCTCAGCTTCCTGACAATGATAAAGGGCCTTCGGCCAGTCGCAGGTATCAAGGTAGAGCAGGGCCAGCCGATGATGGACGAGGTCACAGTGGTGGTGGCCGATCGAGACGGCCTTCTCCAGTAGCTGAGTCAAAAACAGCTCACAAGCTTGGGTCTGGTGCAGGCCAAATAAAGCGATGCTCTGATTGATCATGCTCCCCCACCACTCAGACTGTTCGCTCGTCAGGGTTTGAGTCGCCTTTTGAGCGGAGGTCAGGGCATTGGCATAATCTTCCATGGTGAGATAGAGCGCTGTCAAATAACGCCAGTAGTGTGGATTAATCAAGACGGGGTCCTTTCCCCGTCGATGGACCTCGTCGGTGAGATTGGCAAACATCCTCTCGGCCAAAAAACGAGCGCCGTTATTTTGGAGCATATAGGCCAGGCGAAATTGCAATGCTAACTGATCATCGGGCGCATTTCTCAGCTCAGAAGGGCCAAGCTCCGGGCCTAAAACTTTAAGCGCTCGATCGAGCTCGGAAAGAGATCGGTATATTTCCGACACTAAAATGGTGTCCCAGGTGCTGAGGGAGTTGGTTTTGAGAAACTTGGCGAGCAAACTCCGTCCTTCATCAGGTCGACCGCTGATAATGGTCTTGCGAATATGAATCAGAGTCTCATTCATAGGATCTTGATTTTTCTGTTAGTCCAATTATCGCATTCATAGATAAAAAAATCTTCTTCTATTTTGCATGATCCCCGTGAATTAATTACAGAGTCAAGAAAATTGCGTATCTCCTATGCTATCTAGCGGTCAACCATTGTTCTTCACAGGAGATCTTTATGTTAAAAAGTATTTGCATGGCGGTTGTCTTACTTACCGCAGGTTTAATGTCGGAAAATAGCATGGCCAAAAACTTTTATAAGGCCAGCGTCAGCTTGAAGCTCACCTATTCTAACGCCTTTCAAAAAACTCAGACCCTTGAGAGTAAAAAAGCCCATGTGGCCCTCTCGGACGACTCCAGTAGCTACAGCTATGGAACTTTTTGTCAGCTTAAAATCGACAGTAAAATCTATAGCTGTCAGGGGAAACTTCACAGCAAAAAATCCTACGTCGTGAGCTTGAATGAGGAAACCTTGAAGCAAATTCTTCAGACACATTTTAACTTATCAACCGCGACCATTCTTACCATGAACCTGACGTCAGGTTATAGCATCACGCGCTCCTGGGGCCGATACGACGGGACAGAAAGGGTCACCAAAATTCAGTTTCACACCGATAAAAATGAAGAATCATACCACTTGGTTGCCACCGCCCGAAAGGCGCATCTTCAATAACCCTTTTCAAGAAAATGAGTATGGCTGTCCGGTGGCCTCGAGCACATTGCGCCAGAAGGTGCTGGCAGGAAGAATCACCTGGCGGCCCGTGGTCACCGCCGTCAGCGGGACATAGGTAAACCGTCCTTGCCAAAGGCCCACCACCATCCCCGTTTTTCCCGCCATGGCGGCGTGAACCGCTTCATCGGCAAGCTGGCCGCAAAAGATTGAGTCACTGGCGTTGGCAGGCGCGGCACGGACAATGTAGCTCGGATCGATATATTTCATGCTCAATCCGGTACTGTGAAATTCCCGAATGATGAGATCGCGGAGGAAAACCCCAATGTCGGCGAGCTTGAGATTTCCCGAGGCGTCGCGGGCCTTTGACTCCGGTAGGTGTTCCTGACCTGCGCCCTCGGCCACCACCATCACCGCATGGCCATTGGTCTGCAACCGTTTCTGCAGGTACTGCAAGATGCCGTGATCGCCCTGAAGAGTAAATGGTACCTCAGGCACTAAAACCAAATTGGCTTCCCGGGAGGCCATGGTGGCCGAGGCGGCGATAAAACCCGAGTGGCGTCCCATGAGATGAACCAGACCGAAGCCATTGATGGTTCCCATGGCCTCAACGTGGGCGGCGCGAATGGCCTCGGCGGCGATGCTCACGGCGGTATCAAAGCCGAAGGTTTTTTCGGTAAAGAGCAGATCATTATCGACCGTCTTTGGGACGCCAATGATCGCGATTTTCGCCTCACGACGACGGACTTCCTCATAGATGCTCAGGGCCGCATGCATTGTGCCGTCACCGCCCACCATAAACAGGATATTGATGCCCATGCGATTCAAAAAATCCACCATCTCCGCCACCGGTTGTGGCCCGCGGGATGAGCCCAGGATCGTTCCGCCCAGAAGATGGATGTCATGAATGATGGCCGGGTCTAAAGGCATTGGCGCCGCCGGACTTCGTGCGGTCAGTCCCAGAAGACCGTAACGAAGGCCGAAAATTTTTCGCACTCCATAGGAGTACCACAGGCGCCTTACCAGACCGCGGGTAATATTATTCATCCCGGGACAAAGGCCGCCACAATGGACAATTCCGGCCACCACTTCCTTTCCCTTAAAAAAAATCATCTCGCGCGGGCCCGCCATCGTGAAGGCGTATTCCGGATTTTCACCCGACGGATCATACAGAACTCGCGCTCCATCGGGCGTATAGCTTGCCGCAAGCTCATTGGGGATTTTAGAAAGCAGTAAGGGCGACCGCGTATTGGCTGCGCCTAAGACCGGAATGGAAAAATCAAAGCGCCTCATCATCAGTTGATCCTGGCACAAAAGGAAGCTCGTGGGGATAATTTATCTCATTGATGATTGTCAGCGAGGCCGAGCGCGCTCATCACTTACATGAAAAATAAATTCACCTAAGGTTCTTTTTGAACAAGGGGGGGCTATGAAAATTGTCGGATTATCCGGAAGTCTGAGAGCAGGTTCATACAATACCGCGCTTTTAAAAAGCGCCCGTGAGGCGATCAGTGAACGATTGGAGTTGAAAGTCTATACCCTTCACGATATTCCGCTCTATGACGGTGATAAGGAGAGCAGCGAGGGAATTCCCTGGCGTGTGAAGGAGTTAAAAGAAGAACTCATCAGCTCTGATGGATTACTCATCGTAACGCCTGAATATAATCATTCAATTCCCGGAGTTCTAAAAAATGCCATCGACTGGCTGAGCCGACCTCCTGAAGAGATCAAGCGTGTTTTTGGTGACCGCCCGGTCGCTCTGATGGGTGCCTCACCCAGCGGCTTCGGGACGGTTTTGGCGCAGGAGGCCTGGCTGCCAATTCTGCGCACCTTGGGCATGAAACCTTGGTTTGGCAAAAGCTTACATGTGGCAAATGCTGATGAGGTTTTTGACCATGCGGGGAAAATCACGGATGCTCGAATCTCTTTGCAGCTCCAGCAGTTCATGCAAGGTTTCCAGTCTTTTATTGAAGCGCAGCCTGCAGGGGCAATGAGCGAACGGCCGCAGCCGTCTTTGCATTCCTGACCATCAGGGAAGGAGATAGAAATTACAGTTATTATGCTTCATGAGATAATGGGTGGTGCTGCCTAAGGAAAAGTGTCCCAGGAATTGGGAGCGCGGCGAGATCATGACAAGATTCGGCGCCTGTTCATGCAGCAGTTTATCGAGGCCATAAATATTTTCCTCATTGAGTGTCACATGAACCGTGTGCTCAACCTCGATGCCGTCTTTTTTAAGGCCTGACTCCAGCTCTTTTAAAAAAAGCTCGGCCTTTTGCAGTAAGACCTGGGAGGTTTTATTTTGAATTTCCAAAGGACTTGGGGTGAAAGGGAAGGCCTCAAGATTCAGTCCGAGAAATTGCACGTCCACCAGACAGATGATGTGGAGCTTTGCTTTTAACCTCTTGATCAGCTTAACCACCTGGCCCAACTGCCTGTCATAGTTCTGGGTAGGATCGAGAAGGACCGAAACTTTTTTAAACTGATCGTCCTTTTTTCTAACCACCAAAGTTTCTTTATGGAGATTAAAAAAAATCTTTTCGGCAAAGGTATTAAAAAAGAGCCGGTTGATCTCTCCGTGCTCCGAGGCACCGACAGAGAGCAGCTCAATATCTTCATGGCGCTTCAGACTTTTTACGCCGTCAGAAATCGCCCCCTCAAACACTTCAAGGTCAAAGTCTTCCTTTGCCAAGGATAATCGCTCCAGCTGCTGCGATATTTTTTCCAGCACCGTGACTTCATATTTTTTTTGCCAGACTAAATCAGTGGCATAGCTGGTATGAATACTTTCAGGATGAAAGGTCTTATCAATCATAGGCGAGATGGTATCAACAAAAAAAAGCTGCGGCTTTAAACCCAGCAGCTTCGCCAGATGATAGGAGGTATAAACATTGGCATCCGATGATTCGTACAGATCGGTATTCACAATAAATTTTTTCATCTGTGATTCCCGTTGATGAAGTCTATGTAAAATTTAAGGCCTTTTGGTAGCTTTGCCAGCGATGAGTGCGATAACTGCCAATGATTAAGATCACTGAAAAATGCTCTTCCCGCTGGCCAATGTCATTGGCAAATCCCTCACATTCCTAAAATCTAGGTGAAAAGTTTTTACTAACAATAAAAGTAACCTAAACAAGGAGTTTGTGTGAAAAAAAATTGCAAACGCTTCATGAGTTTGTGTCTCTCCATTCTTTGCCTGGCGGTGTTTATCGCACCACAGGCCCATGCCGTTCCTGCATTCGGGAGGACAATCGGCGGCAACTGCACGGCCTGTCATGCTACGCCCACCTGGCAGTTAAATGAAATGGGTCTGGAATTTCTAAAAAATGGCCATCGCAGCGAGGCCCTGGCATTTAAAGCAGACGAAATAAAATGGGACAACTATTTAAGTTTTGTGTGGAAAGGTCGGGCCTACTACACGGAAAATGCCAAACCCCGTTCTCAGTTTGAGCAGCACTCTTTTTCCATTTACTCCGGTGGCGCACTTTCAGAGCGTTTCTCCTATTTCACCGAGATGTACCTGTCGGAAAATACCGGTGTAACCAATAGAACAACGGTGGCCGGATATGGTGGCGATGCCGCTCGTAAAAAACTTGCCGAAGCCTTTTTGCAGTATAACCAACCTCTCGGTGGGAAAAATTTTGTGGCGGTTCGCGCGGGAGAAATTTTGCCTGAGATGATTCATACCTTTGGTGCCGGCGCACGAAGTATTGAGGATCGGGCCCAGATCTTCAATGTGGCCACTAACAGTGCAAACCCCTATAAGCCTTTTACCCGATCCCAAGGCCTTGATGTCAAGCTTAATGCGGAAGTCTTAGAGGCAACGGTCGGAGTTGTGGATGGTGCCGCCACGGGAACAAATGCCATCGACACCAACAATCACAAAGATCTATATGCGGGTCTGCAAGGGAATTTGGACCAGCATGGTTCGGCGGTCGGACTCTTTGCTTATAGCGGGCTCTTTACCACCTATGCCACCGCTGAGGACCCAAGCTCCGCGCCCGTTTTTGACAATGAGTTTTCGAAAATGCTTGTCCTGGCCCGCTTCGTCCAGGATAAATTTCGAATTGTTGGGGCGTACATGACGGGTAAGGAAGAGGAAAATATCTCTTCCGCAAAAACCGAAACAAAAAATAAAGGATACTTTGCCCTGGTCGACTACAACTTTATGGACAGTCTCGGTGTCTTCGCTCGCTATGATATGTTGGACCCTAATAAAGACAACAGTTATAGCGAGACCAAGCTTCTAACGGTGGGGCTCAACGGGTTGCTCTACATGCATGAGAAAAGCGCGGCCCGCTGGAATCTTGAGCTGAGCGATAAAAAGATTTCGGAAGCATCGGCTTCGGCCACAGAAACAAAAACGCAGAAGATTTTGGGGCAACTTACCTGGGCAATCTAACGAAAATAAGTCGTGGCCAATTCAACCTGGCCACGACTTTATCACAGTTATCTTTTCGCAAACTCATTGGTCATAAGGGCGCTGATCCGACGATCAAGATCAGGGTGGGTTGAGATCCATTTCATGAAATTCCCGCGGGAAGAAATCTGCAAGGTCTGCATACCTGAGGTGGCATCCTGGACCTGCTCGGTAATGGGATAGGTTTGTTTCAGACGCTGTAAGGCCGCGATCATTTTCTCCTTCCCGGCCAAACGGGCGCCGCCGGCATCGGCGCGAAACTCTCGATAGCGGGAAAACCAGGACACTAAAGGTAGCGCCATCAGGCCAAAGATCATCTCAAAGACGTGCACCATGATAATCTGCATGAAACCACCGCCAAAAGAGCTGCGATTGTCGTCATCTCTGTCTCCTCTCATGGCATTGGAGAGCGCGAAGGCGGCCACGCGTGAGAGGAACATCACAAACGCGTTGACCACACCTTGAATCAAGGTCATGGTGATCATGTCGCCGTTGGTGATATGGGTAATCTCATGGGCGATAACACCCTCAACCTCATCCTGATTCATCCTCTGCAGGAGTCCGGTGGACACTGCCACCAACGCACTATTTTTAGTCGCTCCCGTGGCAAAGGCATTGACGTCAGGGCTTTCGTACACCCCTACCTCCGGCATTTTCTCAATTCCGCCCTTTTTCGCCAGACGATGCACCATTGAGACCAGCTGGTCGTAGGGCCCGCGCTCCTTGATCACCTGGACGCGCATAAACATCTTGGCCATGAACTTGGAGAGCAAGAGGGAGATGAACGCTCCGCCCATACCCCAAAAGAGGCAGAAGATCATGAGTGACTGATAGTTAATTCCGTAAGGGCCACCGTAGCGACCGATGCCAAGGAAAGAGGCCACAATGGAAAGAGTCAACATTACTAAAATGTTGACGAAAAAGAATAGAATCCAACGTTTCATAGCAGACTCCTAAATAAGGGAAATACTTTTATAAATTTGGTAACACATTAATCTAAGTCAAGGTCATTCTAGGGATTTTTCTTAAGCAAAGTCCATTATTTACCGAAGAATTTACAAAGACTTTACCAATGGTTCTATCTATGTTGAAGAGAAAACGAAGCATTCTCGAAACTGGGTGGCAGGTTTGCCTGTTTTTTGCGGTGATCTTCACCTCAATTGAAGCCCCTTACTCACTGGCGGTTAAATCCCGCATCCACGAGTGGCAGCTCTGGGTTGATGGAGTCATCAGCTTATTGTTCATGGCCGACTTGTTCTATTATTTGATTCAAGAAAAAAAACGGCGCAAAGACGATAAACCCCAAACTCTCACGACTAACATCAAGCATTATGCGAACTTACTGCTCAACTTTATCTCCTCCATTCCCTTCGATATTGTGATTGCTATCTTTGGCCTAAATTCTCTGCACCTGCTACGACTCATTCGCCTCTTTCGACTTATTCGCTTACCCCATATCTTTCACTCAGTGGGCGATCTGGCGGTTATTCCAGGGTGGTTCAAGGCGCTCATGGCGCTGGTTGGTGCGAGCATCGGTACCCACATCTTCGCCTGCTTGTGGATGATGGTTTACCCTAATCCGGGCGACATGAGTGAAATCGATTACTACATTCGATCGCTTTATTATGTCGTGACGACACTTTCTACTGTCGGTTATGGGGACATTACACCCAACACCACGGGGGGCCGCCTTCTGGCCATGGTCACGATGATGATCGGGGTGGGTATTTTTGGTATCATTATCGGCAACATCACCCGCTATTTCAGCGAGGCCGATCGCTACAAGGAACAAAATAGAGAGAAGATTCAAGATCTCACTAACTTTATGCGCCACTATGAAGTGCCAGATCACATTCAAGAAGTTGCCTTGGATTATTATGGCCATCTCCTGACCGAGCGGCTGTCAGACAATGACGATAAAATCATTGCCGAGCTGCCGGCATCGCTGCAGGAAGAGATGCGCGCCTATATGAATGTGAAGCTGATTGGCGGGCTGTCTATTTTTCAAAACTGCACTCCCGAATGTCTCAAAACCGTGGCCCAGGCACTGGAGCAGAAGTATTTTTCCCCCGGCCAGCAAGTCATCAACAAAGGGGAAATCGGCCACGAGATGTACATAATCGGTCATGGCTCTGTGAACGTAACACTGGACCAAGTGACGATGCTGGCGAACTTGGGCAAGGGACATTTTTTTGGTGAGTCGGCCCTACTGGAAGAGGCGCCAAGAAATGCTCACGTGGTGGCGTCGGAATATTGCGATCTCTACAAATTAGATAAAGACGATTTTATTAATATCATCAAGAAATATCCCGAGCTCTACCGCAATATTGAGGCCATCATGCAGAAGCGAAAACCTCGCTAGCTCAAACCGGCCTTCCTGATCGCATTTAAAACCATATCTTCCCGCGCGCGCGGATCGGCCCAGCGTTTCTGCGCCTCCATGCTCAGCTTGTGAATGGGATCAAAATAGGTAAAGACCTTGCCCGGCTTGACGTTGGAGGCCAGCCAGACGGAAATTCCATTTTCCTCATCGTAGTACTCATAGGAGGCCACGTGGCGCTTGCCCCCGCCGCCTGGAAGGTCGCAGACAAAGGTTGGGGTATTGAATCCGGCGGTGGTCCCGCGGACTGCCTTTTCCAGCTCCACGCCCTCTCGAAGAGTGGTGCGGAAATGCTCACAGCCTGGCACCATGTCGTGCATATAAACATAGTAGGGTTGGATATTGATATAGGACACCTTGCGGGTCAGGAGAACCATATCTTCGATCTTGTTATTGACTCCGGTTTGCAGCACACCCTGGTTGCGCACAATCACGCCTTCGGAGAAGAGGCGCTCCATGGCCCGCTCGGACCACTTGGTGATTTCGGAGGCACAGCTAAAATGGGTGTGAATCATGACCTGCTTGGAATAGCTTCTTCCCAAGGCGTGAACCTGGAGAAAGGCCTTGACCCAGGCATCATCGGTGATAACTTTCATGGGGAAAACGGCAATCCCCTTGGTGGCGTAGCGAATGCGTCGGATATGGGGAATATTGAGTAAATTTTCCCCGATATATTTGACCTGCTCGGGCGTCAGCATAAAAGCGTCGCCGCCCGAGATCACCACATCTTCCACGCTGGGCTGTTTTTTAATATATTCAAAAACCTTATCCCAGTTTTTCTGATTGGCCCCATAGGAATCCTTCTCCACCGTATCCGTCGAGCCGCCGATAATGCGACTGCGGGTGCAGTAGGAGCAGTAAACCGGGCAGATGGTGGTGGGGAGAAAGAGCACCTTATCCGAATAGCGATGGGTCAGCATGGGCACGGGGGAATCCGCGTCCTCATTCAGCGAGTCGGAGAGGTAGTAAGGGTGATCGTGGATGAACTGGCTGCCCAAGGGGAGAAACTGCTTGCGCAGAGGATCGTTATAGGGGTCCTGCCAGTCAATCAGGGAGAAAATATAGGGCGTGATGCGAA
Organism: Bdellovibrionales bacterium GWA2_49_15; assembly: GCA_001769855.1. Taxonomy (GTDB): domain Bacteria; phylum Bdellovibrionota; class Bacteriovoracia; order Bacteriovoracales; family Bacteriovoracaceae; genus GWA2-49-15. Next base: position 48,634 of record MEPP01000028.1, read on the forward strand.
TGTTCATGGGGGTGCGCTTTTGCCCGTCGTGAATATCCTTAATCAGGTCCTCATGCACCAGCTTGCCTAAAACCTTTTCAACCTGCTCGACTTTGCGAATGGAATTTTTGGCCTGCCAGAGATGATCGGCGAACTCGTCGCGGGAGACCTGTCCCCACGCCGGAATCTTCTTCCAAAAATCATCATCGCGAAAATTGCGATGCTGGAGCTCAGGTATATGAAATTTTGCTTCCGCAAGATTAGTTTTCGCTCTTGACATGGCCGACCTCTGTAACTGGGTAATAATAAAGGTAATATAACTCAAAAACTAACACCTGTCTAAAAAAGAGGCAGTGCAAATTTGGACCTGCTCCCTGAGAAAGGCACGAATGCGGGGACTTGGGGCCCTGGCCCGGCCTTTGCAAATACGCTTCATTATTTTGTACTTTTGTGAAGGAGCCCCTATGTCTATAAGCAAGTTTTTACTCAAAACAGCGATCGTGGCCTTAATCGTTGGTTACTCTCAGGTAAGCTGGTCCTTGGATTTACCCGAGCATGGGGTTTTTAAATCCTATGAAAACTGCCTTATGAGCAGTCAGGGCGACCTCTGGGTACGGATGCTGCGCAATTTTTTTCCTGATAAAGGAGAAGTGAAGCTTGTTGAAGAAAGGGCCTTTTTTCAAGGAATCGACCGCCCCACAATCGGACGAAACCATATTGATATTAAATATCGCGCCCTGTTTGAGAATGACTTACTGCCTTCGTCAGTCGGTTTGGATTTTCGCTATGAACCCAAAGATGGCTCCCTTAAGCTAAGCTTGCGTCGCCATCAGACGGCGCAGCCCATCGAGCTGCAAGAGATCAAAATCCCTTTCTATAAGTATGACGCGGAAAACACCGAACTTGAGGTTTTAAATCGCTTTGGCGAGGTTCACGAGCACAAAATCCGCCTGGCGAAAAATGCCCAGTCTTATAGCTACGAAAATAGCGCGCCTGTCACATTTAAAAATAAAAAGACCGAACGCTCACTTTCTGATAGCGCCGGTAATCTCTTTCAATTTGACCGGGCAAAGTTCCTTGCGTGCATCAAAGGCCAGGCCACCAAGAGCGCCCTCGCCTATTCCATTACCGAGATGGACGGCCATAATGAAAATCGCGCCCAGTATATTCGAACACTCGAGCGTGAGGCCCGCACCTATCAGCAATTTATTCAAACTCCCCGCGATGAGTATGACTGGGTTCCGGTACAAAGTTCGGCCCGCTCACGCTAGTCACTCAGCTCTCCCGAAACTTCCGGACAGCGTAGAACGTCCAAGATTTGGGAAACGTGTCGAGGATAAAGGCGAGCATCCAAAGAGCGACTGGATCGCATGATAGAGTTATGCTCGCCGAGCAAGCTGTAAGGCCTCTCATCACTGTAATACTCATCCGGCAGCCCCATCTGGTGGAAGACCTCGTGCCTTACCACGGAGAATGGCTCGTCCAAAGAATAGTTGGAAGAGTCGGCGCGATTTAACGAAGCGGGATTGGCGGCAAATTTTCCATCGATTTCTTTCCGACAGTATTCGGTGACGTTGGTGCGACATTGTTCCTCCGATTTTCCTGCCGTCACACATTGAACCAGCATATCGGGATGCTCGGTGATGCATTTACTTACGTGCCATTCCTTAACCTTGTCGCAGTTGCCCCGGTCGCTTGGGGTGCCGGGAATTTCCAGACGATAACAGCGATGGATCTGCACGCTTGGGCTTGGTGGTGGATTTTCACTGGTGGGACGCAGGTTGATCTCAAACTTGATCTTGGGATTAATCGCCCTCATCTCGGAGTGCATCGGACATGTTTTACTTTGAGTCGGCGGAGTCGCGCTCGACGGGCAGCTATTTTGATTGGAGGTATTGAGATTGGCCGAGGCCACCGCGCCCACCGAACAGTTGGCCCAGGAATTCATATCTTCCTGCCACAGCCTGAGCTTGCACTCAAGCGCATCGGGAATGCCGTTGCTATCGCTATCAGGGAGCCCTGTTAAACTCGGCCCCAGAGCAAAATTGACATTTAACTTCACGGTAATCGGGGCCCCGGGCGGATCTTTGGGGCGACTGAGGCGAAAATAATTTTGACTGCCATTGGGCCAGTCATTAATTTTGCGTCGGGCGACGTCGATCTCATTGTCGGGTAAAGGGCCGCCCGTAACACCGTTACATTGGGGTTCACGTTGCAAAACCGGCAAGGCGCCAGAGTCGCAGAGCACGGCGCTGGTGAGTCCTCGTTCCGAGGGAGTCATATCCAAAATTGTCTGGCGAACGACGTTGGGATAGTTCAGCGCCATGCTGTATATATTCACGCGATCATGGTTGCCCAGGCCAAAGAGCGACAGCTTGTTTTTACAGAGACGGGCCAGCTCCTCTTTCATGCGGCCCAGGTGGTCCTGCTTCAGGCGTCGGAGGGCGCTTCGATACTCCCGATAGGCCTTTCCCATCATGCTGCTTGCCGGTTCGCGCGAGGCGGCCTCCAGGGCCTGATTGAATCGATCTTCCAGCCCGCGATAGGGACCCAATGCCGTGCCATCCTCCAGGAAACCTTCGCCTCGGGTTCTGATCTGCTCCTCTGAGAGAGTGCCGGCGTTGTGAGCACCCATGAGAAAACAAAGAGCGCCACGAAAATCATTATACTTGGGAGCTTTATGGACAATCGGCGTGGGACTATTTTCCGTTCCCTGGACGGCATAATTGAAGAGCGCGGGAAACGAGTTATGCAGTCGGTACGAGGTGTGCTGGATAGAGTTACAGGCAGCACCGCGACCTCCTGTCAGCGATTCGCAGGAATTTTGAGCACTCCCCGCTTCCAAGCGTTCCCCATACATGAGGGCCAGCGCCAGGTTTTTGCCTTGCAAGGTTGCGTCGATGGCCTCGGCCTTGGCGCTCATCTTGGTTTTTGAGTTGTATTTCTGTTGAATCGCTCTTTGCCATAAGGGTGAATTTTCATCCACGCACTCGGGGCGCTCCAGCTCCACCGTCTGGCCCAGGGAGGTGGCCGCCGCCTTGATATTCAGCGCCAGGTACTCGGAGGCGTGGGTGCGTAGACGATAGAGCACCACGGAGCGCATGGTATTGCTGATAAGCTGACCGACGGGCCGATCGGGGTCGATCGTCTGCCCGCGACAGTAAGCGCTTAAATATTGCTTTTGCGACTTGGAATCACAGGCCAGCTGGAGCTGCTGATGGGCCTCGGACTCCGAGGAGGCCAGATAACCATAGCCGCCATAATTTTCGCCGAAGACGGTTCGGTTGACACTGCCACTGCCCAGAATGGTATTGGTGCCGTCACTCTCAAATTCAGGAGGATGGGCCAGGGCCACAGGGGCCGCCACGGCAAGAAGCGTGATCAGGATTTTGATCATAAGCTCTCCCCGGCACATAAAAAGAGCTCCATCATAGGGGGGAGATCTTTTTTGAGCTTGATCTGCGCATGGTGGGCCATAACCCCGGAATCATAAAAAAGCGGCCCTTGAATTTTGCCGGCGACGGCCAGGGTAAAATCAATCGTCTTTCCTGAGGAAAGGGTCAGATCGCGCTTGGGCGGCGGTTTCTGATAGGAAAGTTTCTCCGCATTATTGAGAAAGAAAACCTCCTCAGGATTTTTTGGCAACAGCAGTCGAACTGGGTCATGCCCGATATTTAAAAAGGATACCAGCAAACCTTTCTTCTCGTTACGAACAGACATCCGCACCGCGCGCTGAGGGGAAAGTTTCGCCTTCACAAAGGCCAGCTCCTGGAAAAAGGCCTGGGAGTTGGCAAAGGCCCCCTTAAGCTCAAAGGAGGAGACGGCAGTGTCATATTCAACCTGGAGCAGATGACGGGCATGGCGCGCGGAATCTCCCTCGGAGTCGAGAGCGGGGGCGTTCTTGCTGTTCTTCTCGCTCTGGTAGAGGGCGTGGACGAGTTCCAGAATTTTCTTTGCGCTCTCAGGGTTTAAGGTTCCCTGATAAAAACCGCCCTCGCCGGGGCAGGGGCCTCCCTTGGAGGCGATCTGCCAGGCCGTCTTGCCATTGGGGTAGAGTTCAAAACGATCAAACAGGGTGTGCCCGGCCCCATCTCTGCCGGAAAGAAAGTAGGTAAATCCCCTGACCTCAGAACTATGGCAAGGTGAAAAAACCAATAAAAAATAGACGCCCAAGCACAGAATGGAAATTCGCCCCATTATGCTATTTTCGGCGATCGTCTATGCTTTGTTCAATGGTGGGAAGAACTGCCATGGTATGATCACCAAATATCATTTAAGTTTTGAACAGGTTATCCGACAAATGCTATCAAAATAGAGTGTGGAGTACGCTAAATGACTGAAACTTATCACGCCATAAATCTTCCCGGTCTCCTCCCGGGCAACCAGCTCCAGTTTGACCTGTTTGTTCACTTTAAAGGCCAGTATCTGTGCTTTCGAAAGGAGAAGAGCTCTCTTTCTCCCGATCTCTTAGATAAGCTCCAGCGGCAAAAGATTTCGGCCTTATTTATCCAATCCCATGCCATGAAAAAATACCACCTGCTCATGAAAACGCTGCTGGATCAGGTGCTGGAAATCCCCGCCGATTTTTCCGATGAGAAAAAAGTGGATGTGCTGTCCGCCGCCAGCTCCTCGTCCCTGCGCCAGATGGCCCATGACCCCAAAGACGGCGAAGCCTACATGATGTCGTGCCTCACCTCCCGGGGGATGATCGAACTTTTGCTCCGGGATTCCTCCCATCTGAAAACATTTTTTAACGTTCCTGCCATCGATAATGATCTCTTTATTCACAGTCGCAACGTCGCCCTCTTGGCCGCGGCGCTGGGACGCAAGATGGGGCTCAAGGTGGAAACCATGCTCCACCTGGCCATCGCCGGCCTTCTCCACGATCTGGGCGTGATGCGAGTCACGGCCGAGGAGCGCAAGATTTTTTACGCCCCCGCAGATTCCTTGACTAAGGAGCAGAAGAAGATCTACGCCAAGCATGCCAAAGAAAGCGAAGAAATGCTCCAGCAAAACACCCTTATTCCCCATAGCGTGCTTGAGCTTATCAGCGTGCATGAGTGCACCCTTTCGGAGTGGCCGGATATGTCGTCCGCCGCCCAGGTTCTGGCCTTGGTCAATCTCTTTGATAAATCCGTGTCCATCGATAAGGTGCCACCCGCCCTGGCCTTCAAAAATTTAAAAATAAAGCAGGTGGGAAACTTTCACGTCAAGATGATCAACGCTCTCGGCGAGGTTTTAAAGCAGGCCTGGTTTTAGCCATTAGGCCAAGGGATTTTCCGGCCATTTATGGCGCGGGTAGCGCCGCTGATATTCGCTGCGAAGCTTGGGATAATGATTCACCCAAAAACTTTTTAGATCACTGGTCACCGCCATGGGGCGGCGGGCGGGAGTCAGCAGATGAACCGAAAGGGCCAGCTTGCCTTGGAGAAGTTTCGGCACCTCCTGCATTCCAAAAAAATCCTGCACCATGGACTCGATCCAAGGGGGACGGCCTTCGGCATAATGAACCTTGACCTGGCGGCGATTGGGAAGAGGAATAAAAAGTGGAGTGTGTGTGCGCAAAGTCCGGGCGACACTCGCCTCAAGTGCGTCGGCCAAAAAATCCTCCTCACGGGAGGATTGGACGAAGGTCTCAAGATCTGCGCGAGAGGCGATGCCTTGCCTCGCCAAAGAGGCGACGAGGGCCAATTTAAGGGATTTCGGCCATTCATCGAGGAGCTGAGTGGGGGCCAAGGCGTGGTCACACAGAAGTTTTAATCGTACCTTCAGAGATTCCTGGGCATTTTCCTTTGGCCAACTTCCCTCCCCTTTTATCTTTTCTAGCCCCTCTAGTAAGCACAAAGCAGCAGTCATGGAATCTGAAGGTGGTCCAAAACTTTCCTCTAGAATAAGTGGCCCGTAACAAAAGCGCACAATCTCTTCCACCCGCCCTTTTTCCGGGTGAAAACGGCACAGCTTCTCCTCTCGCGCCCACCTTTCATTTAAAAGCAAAATCTCCGGGCCAATGGAAAAAAAGGCGGTGATTTCCAAATCCCGCGCGCTAACCCGATCCCGGTTATACTCTTCAACGGACAGGGCCAGCCCAATACTTTTATTTTCAAGCAGGGCAGGGGCCGGGCCCGACCGGCCTAAGCGCGCCACATCGCCGGTATAAAGTTGCGCCAACCCGCGCTCATTCATTTTAAAAACACGATCGGGAAAGGCCAGAAACAAGGCCTCGGCCAAACGAGGGGGCCAGTTTTGTGGTGTGGACGATTGAAGCTCCTCGGCCAAAAAGCTTTGCATGTTGCGCTTGAGACTAAAAGGCAGCTTAGGCAGGGCCAGCAGTTCGGTCAATGTTTCAAGAAGATCAGGGGAAGAAAATTGGGATTCTCCGATCACCGCTGCCGCCAAGGCCGCCACGTAAGTAATCTGGCGACTCTTTGCCTCAAGCAGAAGTTTGGCAAAACGCGGATGGGCCCGAATGACCGCCATCTCGCGTCCGTCCGAAGTCAGCTGCGCTCCCTCGGTAACCGCCCCGAGATTGAAAAGTAGCTGCATGGCCCCCTCGAGACTTTCTTTAGGAGGGCGCTCAAACCAGGGAAAATTCTCAGGCGTCATTTGCAGCAGCAAAAGTTGCAAAATTAGCTCGGCCAGATCATGACGACGAATTTCGGGAATCGCCTGCTCGGGACGAGTCGTATAGTCATGCTCCGAGTAGAGTCTCACCGCAACCCCTTTCCCCTGACGCGCGGCCCTTCCCGCCCGCTGGATGGCCGAGCTCTTGGGAATGGGTCGCGTATGCAGCGCCTGCACTCCGGTCCAGGGCGAATGAAGGGCCACGCGATGCAGGCCCGAATCCACCACCGCCCGTACGCCATCAATGGTGACTGAGGACTCGGCGAGATTGGTGGAAAGAATAATTTTGGCGCGGCCCTGGGGGTCGCGGGTCAGCGCTCGCTCCTGCTCCTCGGTGCTCAGCTCTCCATGAAGTTTCAAGATCACCGCCTGCTTCAAGATGGGATGCTGACCGATGCTCTCTTCTGCTTGCCGAATTTCCCGCATGCCGGGCAGAAAAACTAAGATATCACCTGTCACCTCGTTCCACAGAGCTTCCAGCGCTCGGACGATTTGATTGCTCAGGAACTCTTTGGGGCGTGGGGATTGATAACGTAGTTCCAACGGATGGGGAGCTTCAGGAAGCTGGATATGAGCTGTTTCCTCGAGCACGAGGTAATTTTTTAAGGCCCGCGCATCAATAGTGGCCGACATAACTCCCAGGAGAAGCTCGGGCCTTGACTGACGAAGTTGCTTGACTAAGGCCAGGGCCACGTCGCCCTGGAGATGGCGCTCGTGAAACTCATCCACAATGACCGCCCCTACATTTTTGAGAGTGGGATCGGCCATGAATTTGCGCAGAAAGGTGCCTTCCGTCAGATACCAAAGGCGAGTCTTGGGACCGCCACCTTTTTCAAAACGAAACTGATACCCGACCGACTCGCCCACTCGCTCACCCAGGAGCCGGGCCGCCTGAGTGGCCGCCAGCTTGGCCGCGGGTCTGCGCGGCACCAGCACATAAATTTCTTGAATCTCTTGGATCTCCAGCAAGGCCAGAGGCAAACGGGTGGTCTTTCCCGCCCCGGGTGGCGCTTCCAAGATGAGCTGTTTTTTGGTGCCAAACTGCTCAACAATTTCGTCTAAATAAGAATCAATTGGCAGATAAGGGCCTGACACATTCATTTTCATTCATTAATCTCGAAAACCATGCTTCATATTAGTAATGTCACGAAATTAATCAACGGACAACCGCTTTATCGCGACGCCAGCTTTGAGGTTTTCGCCGGAGAAAAGGTGGGTTTAGTCGGGCCAAACGGCTCAGGCAAAACCACGCTTCTTCGTCTCATCATCGGCGAGGAGCGGCCCGATAGCGGCAACATCAGTCTGCAAAATAAAATGACTCTCTCCTACTTTTCCCAAAATGTGGGGGAAATGCGCGGTCGAAAGGCCCTGGAAGAGGTGGTGAGCGGCCACGGCAATCTGGCCAAGGTTAACCAGGAGATGCGTCTCCTGGAAAAGAAGCTGGAAGATTCCGCTGACGTGCCCATGTCCGACTCCGAGATGGAGAGCACCTTAAATAAGCTGGGCGATCTTCAGCACGACTTTGAAAAGATGGGCGGCTACGATATTGAGGCCCGGGCGGAAGAAATTCTGACCGGTCTGGGCATCGCTCCCCTTGACCACCATCGTCCGGTGGAAGATTTCAGCGGTGGTCAAAAGATGCGTATCGCTCTGGCGCGCGCCTTGATCGTCATGCCCGACATTATTCTGATGGACGAGCCCACCAACTATCTGGATATGGAGACCATTCTCTGGCTGGAGCAATGGCTTAAAAATTTTAAGGGTGCCATCGTCCTCACCACCCACGACCGCGAGTTCATGAACAATATCGTAAACAAGATCGTGGAGGTGGCGCAGGAACGCGTCACCGTCTACACCGGCAATTACGATTTTTATCTGCGGGAAAAAGGCATTCGAAAGCAGCAAAATGAGGCCAGCTTTGATCGCCAGCAGGCCATGCTCAAAAAAGAAGAAGAGTTTATCGCCCGTTTCAAGGCCCGCGCCTCCCACGCCGCTCAGGTGCAAAGCCGGGTCAAGAAGCTGGAAAAAATTGATCAGATTTCCTTACAGGCCGACGAAGAGGAAATGGACGTGATGCTGCCGGAAATTCCCAGAGGCGGTAATGATGTTATCACCTTCCAAAACTTGGGCAAAAGTTGGTCCGACTCTCAGGGCAATCCGCGCCTGGTCTTCCAAGGACTCAACGGCCTGGTGGCGCGCCAGCAGAAAATTGCCGTGGTGGGCGTCAACGGTGCCGGAAAATCAACCTTTCTGAAAATTATCGCGGACAAGACTCCTGCCACAACGGGAACTGTCACCATCGGCCCTTCCATCAATATGGGCTATTTCGGCCAATTTACTTTGGAAAATCTCACTCCTGAGTACACTGTGTTTGAGGAAGTGCAGGCCAAGATTCCCCGCGCCTCAGACGGCTTCGTCCGCAATCTGCTGGCGGCCTTCTTGTTCAAGGGCGATGATGTTTTTAAAAAGGTCAGACACCTCTCCGGTGGCGAGAAGGCGCGACTTGTCCTGGCCTACCTGCTGACCATTCCCCACAACCTCCTGCTCCTCGATGAGCCGACCAACCACCTGGATATCAAGGCGCGGGAAGTGCTCCTGGACGCCCTCAAGCGCTACGAGGGAACGATTCTCTTTGTCAGTCACGACCGTCACTTTTTAAAAGAAGTTGCCAATCGCGTTTTTGAGGTCAGTAATAAGGCCATCACGCTCTACGAGGGCAACTATACTGAGTATCTGGCCAAGACAAAAAAGTAGGCCCGCGTGCGTCCAATTTTATTTCATCTTCCTCTCCCAGATTTTGCCATGCCCCTGGCGTGGCTGCCCCTCTTTTTCGCCTTGCTGTTTGCCGTGGTGGGAGTGCGCAAGCTCTTTGGAAAAAAAATCAATCACCAGGAAGCGGGGATGGCGGGAATCTGCTTCCTCCTCTGTCTGCTGATTCGGTTCACTGTCATGGGCGAAAATACCGCGACCATCAACCTTGGGAATTACCCCATCTATAGCTACGGGGCCATGCTCCTTAGCTCTTTTTCTGTCGGCTGGTTTCTCACCCTGGGACTGGCGGAGCGTGACGGCCTCTCCCGAAGCAAGATGGGGAATAACTACATCGTCACCGCGGTGGTGGCCATAATTGGCGCCCGCCTCCTCTATGTGGTGACAAACCTTGAGCAGTTCAACACAGTGTCGGCCATGCTGTCGCCTCGAAGCGGGCTGGTGGCCTACGGTGGCTTCGTCGGAGGACTGGCCGGCTCGTGGATTTTTCTGCGCGCCCACAGACTCCCCCTTCTCCCCTGGGGAGATGTGGTGGCCCCAAGCTTGGCCGCGGGTCTCATGATCACGCGCATCGGCTGCTATCTCTTTGGCTGTGACTTCGGAATGCCTCTGTCTGTGAACGCTCCCGCCTTTTTACAAAAGCTCGGCAGCTTTCCCCACTGGCCCGACGAACTCGGTCTTGGGAGGGGCGCGCCGGCGTGGCTCCAGCACGTGCAACAGCGGGGTCTGGCAAACACCGCCGCCCACTCGCTTCCAGTGCATCCGACCCAGCTCTATGAATCCCTGGTGGGGGCCTCGCTGCTGGTCCTCCTCCTTGTGGCCCGAAAATATCAGAAATTTAGCGGCCAAGTATTTTTACTTTTTATCTTCTGTTACGGCATGGCCCGCTATCTTTTGGAAATTTTCCGTGATGACCCCGATCGCGGCTCGCTCCCCTTTTCCCTCCCCGAGCAGCTTCTGCATCCTCTCATCTTAATTTTGTTGGCCTTGGCCTTTGTGATGGGAATCTCCAGGACGATCGGGCACAAACCTCTCCGCCTGGCAGCTCAAGTTGTGTCCTTCGCCCCTGCCCTGCTGGCCTGCGCGGGCCTCGGCCCCAACCCAGTCCAGCTCTCAACCTCCCAGCTGATCGCACTTTTAAGCGCAATCACGGCGGCCAGCATTTTTCGCGTCAAGATTGATCAGACTATCTGAAAGATATTACTTTGATATTTATCGGTTTAAGAATATCATGCTTTCCAGATGCTCTATTTTTTGCGCACACATCTATGGCAACTTTGTCTCTGGACAACCCTGGTTGCCGCTTCCTTGTGGTATGACTATTACGATGTTCACGAACATGTCGTCGATCATGCCAGGAACGACGCCGAAATCGTATTTGCCAGAGACCTTCAGTATCGAATGTGGGCCGCGAAACATGGCGGAGTCTATGTTCCCGTCACCAGAGAGACTCCTCCTAACCCCAACTTGGCCCATCTCAAAGAGCGAGATGTCACGTCGACAACAGGAGTGAAGCTGACCTTGCTCAATCCCGCCTATATGATGCGGCAGGTGAATGAGCTCCCCAAGTCCAGTGCGGACAATGCCAGCTCCCATATCACAAGCCTAAGCCCCATACGCCTTGATAATGCCGCCAATCCTTGGGAAACCAAGGCCCTCCTGACCTTTGAGAATGGTGCCCGAGAGTTTACTGAAATCGTCCAAGAGGAGAAGCAAAGCTATCTCCATTTCATGCGGCCGGTTTATGTCGAGGCGGAATGCCTTAAATGTCATGCCCACCAGGGTTACAAGATTGGAGAGGTGCGCGGTGGAATCAGCGTCACGCTCAATTTAAGGAATCTTCAACATGAGGCCAATCTGACAGTCATGCGCCAGGCACCTGTCCACGCTACCTTGTGGTGTCTGGGCGTCCTCTTTGCCTTTGCCTTCCAACGTCTGCGTTTAAAAAAAGAGCAGGAGGTCGCCATAGTTAATGAGGCCCTACAGGAAAAAAACCAAGAGCTTGAGCTTCAATATGCCCAATTACAGCAGTCACATAAGGAGTTGGGCGAGATGCAGGAGCAGATCGTGCATGCCTCAAAGCTGGCCTCCATTGGGACTCTGGCGGCAGGAGTGGCCCATGAGATCAATAATCCTCTGCAAATTATAAAAGGCTACGGACAGCTCTTGGAAAAACAGCTCAGGCAAGAGAGTCGGCCCGACCGTTTGGGAGAGCTTCTCCAAAAACAAAATAACGCTCTGGAAAGAATCAACTCCATCGTCAATGGGTTACGCACCTTTGCCGAACCAAGTCGCGACATCCTCGTCAAGGTCGATCTCCATCAGGTCCTCCTCAATTCCCTGGAACTTGTGAGCGGAATTTTCCAAAAAGAGAACATCCAGATCGAGACCAGCTTCCAGGTCACGGCACCTATCATTTCGGCCAACGTAGGCAAGTTACAGCAAGTCTTCATGAATCTTCTGAGTAACGCCAAAGACGCTATCAAGCAGGTCAAAGACAGCGGAGTTATTCTCATTGTCTCGGCTTCCACCGACGAGCAGGTTACCATCAAGATTTCGGATAATGGAGTCGGCATGGAGGCCGGCGAGCTTGAGCAAATCTTCAGTCCCTTTTATACCACCAAGGCCCCCGGGAAGGGCACGGGACTCGGCCTCTCCATTTCCCACTCCTTTATCACCTCGCTGGGCGGGCAAATTTTTGTGGAAAGCCAAAAAAATGTCGGCAGCACTTTTACCCTGTCTTTTCCTGCCATGGCGAAAATTGAAAAGCTCGTGAGCGGAAAGGTGCTTGTCGTGGATGATGAGAAAGATGTGAGAGTGATCCTGGCCGCTTATCTATCCGATTTCGGGCTTCAGGTGGACGAGGCTCTGGATGGCGCAGAGGCCCTCTCCAAGCTGCAACACACTCCTTATGATTATGTGATCTCAGATATCATCATGCCCCGCCTAAGCGGAGATCAGCTGTTGGAAGAGGCCATGAAACTTCCCCATCTCTCCAAGACAAGATTCATCATTATCACCGGTGGCATCGTCTCAGAATTTTCGCCCTTACAGAAAAAAAGAATTGCCACTCTCTCCCATTGTTTTCTGGCCAAGCCTTTTGATCACGTCGCTCTTAAAAGAGCGCTTCTGCTCGCATCCCGCTGAGAATAAAAGGCACTCCCCAGAGTGAGATTAATCGCATTGACGCCAATAGCTTTAAGAAGTTTCAATAGAAGCTGTATGATGTATTTTCTGCATTCAAATATCTTTAAACTCTTGCTTTGGACCGTCATTCTTGGGAGTTCCTATTTCTATAATTGCCATCAGGAGGAGCTGCAGGTAGTCCGACATGCCAAGATCGACGCACTGGCCTCCTACAAGAAAGATCTCCTGTACCGAACTTGGTCTACGCGCCACGGGGGAACTTATGTTCCCATTACCGAAAAGACACCCCCAAACCCATATTTGGCCGAGATTCAAGAACGAGACATTACAACTCCCTCAGGTGTGAAACTCACCTTGATCAATCCGGCCTACATGACCCGACAGGTGAACGAATTAGCAAAAACCATGGATATGGAAGTTAACTCCCACATGACCAGCTTAAAACCTATTCGCCCAGAAAATGCCGCCGATCCCTGGGAAACAAAGGCCCTTATGGCCTTTGAGAAAGGCGTGCCTGAGGTTACTGAGGTGGTCGAGATCGAGCATAAAAAATATCTAAGATTCATGCGACCTTTTTTTGTGGAGAAAGAGTGTCTGAAATGTCATGCCATGCAAGGATATAAGGTCGGGGACGTGAGAGGCGGATTAAGCGTCAATGTCAGCTTACAATCCTTTCAGCACGTCGCCGCCATTACCACACGTCGTTTCCTCATTATTCATGGGATTATCTGGTGCCTTGGGATTATCTTTGGCCTCAGCTATCAACGATTCCGACTAAAAAAAGAAGCGGAAATTGAAATTATCAATGAGGCCTTAAGCGAAAAAGCTCAGGAGATGGCCACGCAATACGAGAATTTGCAGCATGCTCATCGGCAACTTAAGGACATGCACACCCAGCACGTTACCCAAACCTCAAAACTGGCTTCGGTTGCTTTGGTGGCAACCAAAATAAGCGATGAGATGGATCACTTACTGCAAATTATTAAAAACCATTGCCTGATGTTTAAAAGGGAACTCCAAAGGGAACAACTCGGCGGTGAGCTGGAAGAAATAGTCAGAGAGCAAGAGTCCTCGATTGAGAGAGTGAGTATCCTGGTAAAGGACCTGCATAAATTGGCCTATCCGACGGATACGGATCAGAACAAAGTGGCTGCGGGCGAAATATCTTCAAAGTTGGAATAGATGGAATAATTTTTGGCATGCAGAGGTTGATAAATCGCCGACAGCCAGGGATGCTCTTTATGCACAAAGTGACGAGTGGCATCTCCGCGGGCAATCATTTTAATAGGAAGCTTTCCGGTCACTTCCTTAAGCTGCTGCAAAGAACTTTGAATCTCCTTGGAGTTGCCAAAGTCATAGAGAAAAAAATAATCCGCGCAGGAAAGAAGATAGCGGGAATGAGAAAGATCGCCCTGAATGAGACGGGCATTCACGCAGTCTAATTTTTTAAAGATACGATTGCCCTCTGTCACCCGCTCCTGCACGTACTCGATGCCGGTGAAGGAGCAGCCGGCACAAAGGGCGTGCAAAACCAGCCCGATTCTGCCGTAACCGGCCCCCAGATCCAAGAAATGCTGATCCGGGCGAGGTGCAAGAATTTTTATAATTTCAACAATCTCTGCATAGGAAGTTTGCAACGTTTGCGGATGCAACCCCACCCAGGTTTGATGGCCATCGTGGAGGTTTCGCCCCCAGGAATCGCGGTCGCCTTTGGGATTCTGTTTCATCCCTTCTTGCAACAGGACGCGCTCAATGCCCTTGACATTGATTCCAAAAATTCTATCGATAACTTCCGAGTCAATAGACAAGCTGATTCCTTATTACCAGAAAACAAACGTCTCCCGGGCGATTTCAATCCCGGCGTTAAATTTGAACTGATAACTCAGGATTGTGAGAGCAAAGCCACCTCCACCCGCATTGATCTCGGCCACTTCTCTTCGGAAGGCCGCATTGATAAGCTTTGCCCTGACTCGCTGATGTTTCTCACGATTGAACTGCCGTGTCCAGCTATCCTGACCTTGAGTGGGAAAATGTTCCTCAAGAGCAAGATCAAGGCCCGTTCGAAAGACACTGATGGTGGCCTCATTCATGGCCGTGGAATTACAGCTTGCAAATTTGCGATCAAAATCGGCCGCGGTATTTCTGAACTTTTTAAGACAGGCCTTATAATTGCGGCCAACCTGCGCCGTGATGGAACTTCTTAAATTTTCCTGTGGCACATGTTCGGCGATTTTCAACGGAATGGAATGTTCCAGAATCATGATTCCGGCATCTTTCTTAATTTGCCCGAGAACTTCCTTAAGCTGATTGTCATTTTTGGTATTGACCGCCAGGGTGATCGCCTCACGCCGGGCCGGCGTCAAAATAGTGGTTAAAAGATTGTCCGAAAAAGCACGGGAATCTCCCGGAACATTAGAATGGACTGATTCCTTGAGGGCCTCTTCCAAAATGAAAAAGGTGGCCTCCAAAGTAAATCCGTCGATTAGCTCGATAATCGCCGTCGGGTCTGCTTGGGCCATAACCTTGGCGCGAAAGCGTCGATCGAGCGCTGCTAAAACTCTCCGTTGGGCATACTGATCGGTGAACGTGGCGGCAACTTTGAGGCGCAAAACGTCCTGCACGATACTAGGAACCAGCTCCTGATAGAGTGAGAGGGTGCAGTTGTCAGTAATTTGGGTGAGGCCCGTACTTAGCTCGGCCATATTCGGAATGCCACTTAGGCCTGTCTCGAAACAGCTCCTCACCTGGGTCTGAACCCGGGTACGCATCTCAGAACTATTGAGATCAAGGCCCACGATCACCGGCATGTCGGCAATGGAGGCATTATACTTGGCGACGCCGATGGCAGGGGCGACCACCAAGATGGCCCCTTTAATGCAATTCAAGATTGCGGCATTGTCGGTGGCCAATGTTTCACCATGAGCTAAGCGCTCGTTGAGATTGGTCATTCGATCTTGAAAGCATTGATTCATATTAAATTGCACATTGGCGGATTCTGCCATTCCAATCATGCCTAAAATTCTCTGGGCCTCGGTCGGGTTACCTTCAAGGCCTTTACTCACGGTATCCCGCATAACCAGCCCCATCACCTCTTTGGCCGCGACCACCTCAACCAGGGGCAGACAGTCAGTTGGACGGGGCGATGTTTGGGTGGCGAGACAGCGCTCAAGGCCCTGCTCCATGGTGGTTCGAATCACCAACTCCATCTGGGCGGGATTTGTCCGCGTCGCCTCAACAAGCGAGGTATTCTCGCGCAGGTTGGCATCGATCACCTGCCGACCCGCGGCCACCGTGACCGCGTCGATGCACTGACTGATTTTAGTTTCAAAATCCTGAGTTTCAAGTCGTCTCAGCGAGGCATAATTGTACTCACGATACCCTTGAGTTTCCCGGTAAAATCCGTGGCCTTTGGCACAATTCTTATATTGCTCTTTAAGCCCGTTAGAAATTCGTGCTCGGGTTTGCGGATTTTGAAGATTGTCCTGCACCGTTTTTCCCACGATCGTTCCCAGGGCCAGCTCGGCGCCTTCATTCATGGCACTATAAAGGCAAGAACGAATAACCGCATTTCCATCAAACTGATCGGCCACGTTAAATAAATTGGTTTTCTGACGATTGCGGCGATTACTATAAGCGGTTTTAATGTGGTCATCATATCGGCGGAAATACTCATTTTGAGCGCAGCGATTATACTCGAGGGCCGCGGTGTTTATGATGGCACTGCGCTCACTCTCGGTTAAATTTTGACTGACCAATTTTTTCCCGAGATGGGCCAGCAGTAGTTCGCGCCCTAAACGATAAGGACCGGAGCGGGTGAACTTCGCCATACAGGTATCGAACTCCTCCTGCTCACCGGCCGCCTGCAAGCAGGCCTGGAGGTCGCGGGTGGTCACATACATAATTCGCTCGGCATCTTCAGCGGTTGAGCCGGCAGGTAACGATTCAGCGGCAATTTTTTTCATCAAGGCTGTGGAAAATTCCAAATAGGCCGCCTTCTTCACCCGCCCTTGTCCGGTAAAAGGGGCAAACCAGCGCAAGCTATTATTGTTGGCAATACGATGGGACATCGCCTGCAGCTCCTGATCGGTGAAGTGCTCGCGCAAGGTGGCGTTGGCACGCGCCTGCTCCAACACTCGACTATAGATCATCTCTCGCTTGGTATCGCCAGGGATAAAGGCCCACACGAGGGTGCCAAAGATGCCGTCTAACAGACCAAGAAATAGCTCGACCGGTGCCTCCACGATGTCTTCGGCCACATCAATTTCGGGGTTTCGGTCCATGGCCAAGCTGATCACTCCATCAGCAGGGGTAAAAGAAGTCAGCCGCCATTTGTCACGACCATCTTTTCTGATCTTGCCGACGGAGAAATTGTATTGCAGGAAATTCTGACCGCTGCAGTCACGGGAAACGTGCACGGAAAAATTGCCGCCGCCCGTTCGGCTAAAATTCTCTTTCAGGATGCGAACGAAAGGAACGCCATTTTTTTTAATAAAAAAGTGACCGCTTTGAGATTCAATGCTCATCCCCGATAACACCCGGCGATCACCGCTTACCAGGGCAAATTTCACAAATTCATTTTGCTTATTGAGGACAGCACCCACCTTGATCGGCCCGTAGCACTGGGTATTGACGGTCAAAAGATGATGAATGGCCAGATCATTACTGTCTCCTTCAAGGCGAGTCACGATGCGCGCAACATCGCGATCGAGTTCCACGGTTTCCTCACTTAAAACTGAAAAGAAAAGTGCGGTGCAGTTCGCCTCATGGAGGGTCACGAAGCTTGAGAGATCATAACTCAGCTCACTGTGGGCCATGGCGCGATTGGCGGCCATCAGCTCCGTCTGACTGGTTAAGGGATAATCGCGGTGCCAGAGATGCTCAGGAGGATTACCGTATTCCCAGGCCGAAATTCGCAGCAGCTTCTGGGCGGTATCGATTTGGGCGAAAACCTTATAACGGTCGCCGGTGAAAAACTGGGTAAAGTTGGGTCCCTGGGTCCGACTGGTCAGGGTTATAAACTCAGCTCTGAGCACGCCGCTCATCACCAAAAAGGCCAGGAATGTAAAAATTTTCAACCCCACAACCAGATCATTGCAAAATCCGCTCCACTGCTAACTGCTTGTATTTTAGGATGCTTTTCCGCCGACTGTCTTGAAGGAAGACGATTCTGTAAAAAAATCAAGCACCTTCATTCGTGCAAAAATCTTTGTGTTCAACGACCCTGCGTAAGGCGCACCCAGCGCGCTTTATTTTGCCTTTACGCCCGAACAGCTCCTGCCGTGACACCAGCGAGTCGAAAACCATGACTGGCATCGGCCGCCGAGGTAGGGGCCTGAAAAAGGGTATTGGCGCGATAGCCTTCGCCGGGGTTAACATCCAAACCACCTTTTGTGCCAACAATAAAGTTCCAGCGATAATTCCTATGGAAACCAAGAATAGTGTCAAGGCACGCCAAATTCGTTTCATCATTTCTCTCCTGAAAAATCACACTCGCATGCGCCCATTTTGGCTCAAGATTTGAAGTGCTAAAGTTTTTCAAGACATGAATGCTTGAATAAAAAGATCAGCGACAAGTTTTTCTCGGCCTTCTTATATTTTGCAGATGTCATAGGTCGACGGCAACACAGATGAACATCATGGCGAGCAAGCGTATATCCGTTTTGCATTTCTGCTAGACAACACTAAATTATCACCAATGTATATTAACAAAGGAGAGTCGGGCATGAAAGTAGCTAAAGAAAACGTGGAAGTCCGAATGGAGATTCCCGGTGCTGTGATTCGCCAACGAAAGGGCTTTGGAGATGTAAGTGGATACGACAAGATTAGCGGTGAGTATTTCACTCTTGCTGCAGGTGTCGATACTACCCCGCTCTTCGTCGGATTAAAGGGTGATTTGTGCCAATGCCCCCACTGGGGCTTCGTGGTGCGCGGCCAGCTCACAACGACAGATGCGAATGGGGTGAAAGAGACGGTGAATACAAACGACCTATTCTACTGGCCACCCGGACATAACGTGAAGGTTGATGCCGACGCGGAAATCGTCATGTTTAGTCCTCAACGCGAGCACAGCGTGGTGATCGATCACATGATCAGTAAGGTCAAACAATAAAATCAAAGAGCGCCGGTCTTCTCCTTTTTCGCCCCAAAGATGAGGAGCTCGAGGTGCTCCTCGTTCACCCTGGCGGACCATTCTGGCAGCACCGTGATAAAGGTGCATGGACAATCCCAAAAGGTGAGTTTGCCTCTGATGAGGAACCACTCCACGCCGCTCTTCGCGAGTTCTCCGAAGAGACCGGCCACACACCGCACGGTCCCTTTCTGCCCCTGACGCCGGTCTTCCAGAAGAGTGGGAAGATGGTGTACGCCTGGGCGGTAAAGGGTGACTGGAACCCGAGCTTGCTCGTCAGCAATACCTGCCAAATCGAATGGCCATCCAATTCTGGACGCAAACTTAAGATCCCCGAAATCGATCAGGCCCGGTGGTTCCGAATCAGCGAAGCTCGCCACAAAATCAATCCGGCCCAAATCTCTTTTCTCGATGAACTCAACTCCCTTTGGAAAAGTCAGTTACATCCATAATTCTGATCATTCGGGTAATAGCATTTTGGTCAATTCCAAATCTGTTGCTAGTCACTTTTGCAGATGCTACAAATTTTTTGCGCATGAACCGTAAACACACAAGAGTCAAAATTATGCAAAAGTCTTTTCAGTTATTTTTATTTGTAAGCTTGTTCTCTTTGATCTCATGTCAGGCCACCTATGAAATTCCGGGCACTGGCGCTTCAAATCCGAGCTATGAGACGATCTTTCTCCCGCCTGTGGCAACAATACCTCCCGTTGAATATCCCCCGGTGGATGAGTTTCGCGATCCTGCGCTGTGGCCTTTTTCCTCTGATTCTCCCTGGAACACTCCCATTGGCAATGGGGCCATCTATCAGCAGGCCACCGATCCCTGTACGCAGTCTCTGACCTTTGAATCGTCCGGCGCTGGAATTAACAGCGAGGAATGGAGTCATCCGGTTTATCAGGCCAGTATCAACGACCCTTTAACTCCTCTCTATCTGAACGGGGTGGAAAGAATACGCATCAATATTCCCGCCATGGCAAAGTCGGCCTTGCCGTACAATACAGACAGTCACCTGCATATCATTGACCCCACCGGAAATTATGTGGTTGAGATGTATCGCGCCCTTCCCCGTGCCAGCGGTGGGTGGGATGTCGATTATTATGTGAAACTTGATCTGCGTAGCTCAGGTATTCTTGCCGGAGGCGCACGGGCCTATGGTGGTAGCGCCATTGCAGGACTGATTCGAAAAGGCGAGCTAGGTACTGGCATTCGACATGCCTTGGCGATCGCTCAGCCATGGACACACCTGTGGCCGGGTGGACCCGTCTGGCCGGCGAATAAAGATGATGGCGATATAAAAAACAAATATACCGGCAACTATCCCATGGGCCAGCTGGCGGCGATCCCGCCCAATATCAATCTTGAGGAGCTGACTCCTCCCCTTTCTCCTGAAGGTCTCGCTCTTGGCCGGGCCATGCAGGATTTTGGGGTTTATAACGTTGATGCCGCAGGTGCCAGTGTGGTGTACGCCGAGCCGGCGGCCGCGGATGAGTTAGGCCATGCTCGAAATGATATTCCCCGATTGTGGGCACTCCTTCGTTGCGTGACCAATAATTCTCCCACAAGTGTAGGCGGCGGCGGAACGATCCGACGTGCTCCCCCGGCACCGGACTTCATTGCAAAATAATCCTGGCCGTCAATCTTTTGAACACCTGTCACGTGCCCCCCATTTGCTAAGTGGCCTTTCAGCCAGTTAGAACTCTCCTTATTGGCCATGTCTTTGCTACTCCATTCCTATCTGGGAAGAGGGAATCTTTATGAAACGAACCATCATTTTCTTTTTGGCCTTTCAGCTCGTGGTTATGTGGAGCATGTCCTGCGCCCGCCAAGGCGGCGACCATGGATTCAAGGTGCTGCAAGGATATTGGGGACACCTCACCACCCTTGAGGATACGACGGCCTCACCAATGTTCCTAGGGCACATGGAAAAAGGCCAACCTTATAAGGTCTGCATGGGCGAGTACATGAAGAAAAAATATCCCGGAATTGAAGAGGAAATCAAGGCCGCCATTAATATCTGGGCCTATTATATCGGCCGGGAAATTCCGGTGGAAATTGTCTATGCTAACCTGCCTGAGGCCACCGAGGATGATAACAACCAAGACCTGATGAAAGATTATTACTCCCGCTGCCCGCGTGGCATTCATCTGGTTTTTGGAGAATCTCCCTTTGACGATTCAGCGGTCGGTGTCACCTTCACCAGCTACAGCTATATTCCCACCAGTAATAGCGGTCGCCGCATTACCGAGTTTAACCGCGCACTCTTTTTGCGCCTCCCGGCCACTGGGCCTCATGGCGAAGTTTTAGAAGATGAAGATGAAGGTGAGCAAAGGGTGGTATGGAAGTCCTTAAGTCAGGCCATGGGAAAATCAATTTCGGCCCAGGAAATTTTGGAGATCATGAAAAAACGCGAACAAAGTCTTTATACTCCAGGCGAGGATGAGTTCTTAACCTTCGGGGTCATCGTGCATGAGTTCGGGCATGTGTGGGGGCTGTGTGACCAGTATGCCTTAAGCGATAATGAGACGAACTGTGATCCCAAATTTGCCACCTTGAACGCTCAAAGACACATCATCCTCCACGACGAGGCCACCATGGCACGGGCCGGATGGGTATCCGAGCTCTATCTTTCTGATGATGATATCACGGGCATTCGACAGCTGGCCGGGCGAAAAATCTTCGCCCACGACTGGCCGGCGAAAGAAAGTTATAACCAGATCGCCGTCTCTCCCATTGTGCCCGTCAAAGGAATCGGCTTTGCCCAAGTATCCAAGGCGCATCGCGAGCGCAATGTGGTTAACCTTCAAATGGTCCTGAACACCGCGGCCCCGTCCCGAATCAAAATTCGTTTTTACGAAAAAAATTATAATTCCTGGATCGAGATGAATGACACCGTCTATGACAAACCGGTCTCCTTTAAGCCACTCAAGATGGCCGTCAATTTAGGTCGCCCCTACAACATCGAAAAGGTTGAGGTGACTTTTGTCGCCCTCTCAGGTGAAGAAACCTTGGGTGACCCCGTGGTCATCACTCGATCGATAGAATAGCCACAAAGAAATGGCAGTCCTCCCCTTCCCTGTTCTAGTGGTTGCCCCAATAACTTGAAATCCTGAAGCTCGAGCGCGACAATAAGAGTGAAGGATATTTATGGGGACTGTACGCTTATTCATCATTATTGGATGCTTGCTCAATTTTCCCCACGCCTATGCCGCGGGCGGCGACCCCAATCGGGAACACATTGATCAGATCCACACGCATTATGTGTACTACGACATCAAATACAGCGATAAAAAGTTTTGCGACTATAAAATTACCAACCGGGATGTCATGACCAGGCTTTGGAGTCGAGGCGTGGCCTTTCTCAAAGATTTCGGTGCCAAGATCCCGGCGGAGCCTGATTACCTCATCCAACCTCCCTATACCCAAAGTGCCAATGATGAAATTCGCACCGCCGGTCAAGAGTCGGCCAGCTACTACAATGAGATGGAGGCCCATCTACGCGCCCGCCATGACTCCCAGGACCAGGCGCTCGATAACCTCCTGGAGGAAATCGAAAAAACCAAGGGCACGCAAAATCTCCAGCAGATCAGAAATCTTGATCCCGCCGCCATTGTCAGCCTCCAGCTGGTGAAGGAGCGTTTCCAACTCACCTCCGAGCAGATTCAAGAACGCCTGGTGTACTATGACCTGTTGGATGAAAAGGTAGAGAGCACCATCGACAAGATGTTGCAGGGATACCTGGACCCGGCCGGCCAGCTCCCGGAAGGTTGGGTGGCCCCGCAAAATATCCAATATATGGCAGTGGTGGAATTACATTTAGATAACTTCCGCGGACTGCTCCATGATACCAAAACCCTCACCCAGTTTCTGAGCAAATGCTATGGGGATTTGCGGGAAACTTATCTAACCACTCTCGTCAACACCACGCCTGAGATTGCCCTCGAGGATAGGCCGGCGGCGATTAAGAGTTACAGTAGTACCGCTTATGGAACTTCCAGGGGCTCATTTATCAAACCCGAAATCATAAGCTTGGCGGGAATTCTTGATGCAGGCTCTCTCAGGTATCAGGATAAGCTGCAAAAACAATCACACCAGTCCGACAAAGCTCACCACTCCCTGGCAGGATTGCGCTATCAGATTGCCGCCCATTCAAAGCTGGCCAACGAAAATGGAGGCGTCCTCGTTGCACGGGAACGAGAGCAGTCGGCCACGGGCCCAAACACCACCGCTGCCGCGTCTGAAAGTGCCACTCCTAAAACCGCGGCGGGAACAGCGACCATGCCTTCGGCACAGCAGCTCAACTCAGACACACTCTCCTTGATGAAGGAGGCGGCGATTGACAGCAAGAAAATGCTGGCCGAGGTAAAAAGCGAGGAGCACAACCGCGCCATGGTTATCGATCTTCGCGGCAATAATACCCGAATGAATGAAACCGAGTATCAAGTTTATCGGAGATCCCGACTGGATTACGCCAGACAGGAAGAGGACACCATTTTTGTCATTATCTCCAAGGCGTACCATCGCGTCGCCTTCCCCATTTTCCTCCTGCCGGATTTAGTTGAGGCAAGACAGCTAAAGCGCTAGTATCAAGGTCGTGAATAAATACTTCGTCCTAATTTTGATCGCATTATCTCTAGGGGCCCGTATGAGTGAAGGTTATGAGACGGCCACCTTGGCCGGTGGATGTTTTTGGGGCATGGAAGAAATTATCCGCCATATCCCGGGCGTGATTGAGACCAATGTAGGCTACACCGGCGGCAGCTTGGCCAATCCTAGCTATGAGATTGTCAAACTGGGTGCCTCCGGGCACGCCGAAGCGGTAGAAATTATTTTTGATCCAAAAAAATTGAGCTACCGAGAGCTGCTGGACTTTTTTTTCCGCATGCATGACCCCACCACCCTGAATCGCCAGGGCAATGATGTGGGAAGCCAGTACCGCTCCACCATTTTTTATCACTCCGAAGACCAAAAAAAGATCGCCCTCGAGAAGAAAACGGAAGTTGATCGTTCAGGCAAATGGAAGAAGCCGCTTGTGACTGAAATCGTCCCCGCCACGCCTTTTTATAAGGCCGAAGATTATCATCAGGATTATCTGCAAAAAAATCCCAAAGGGTATACCTGTCACTGGCTTCGATAGTGACACCATTCACGGGTATAACAAAGTAATCCGCTCGGAGACACTCCGGCCCAAAAACCGCCCAAAGGGCCAGTCTGGCCACATTTTCGCCCCCATTCTTTGGCACGCTTCCTGCTTATCTATACAGCAGGAGACAAAAACAAGGAGGTTTTTGTGGGTGCTTCAAGGAATGTCTTACTTTCCCTAATCTTTACTCAACTCATGTTTTTTACCTCACCCCAAGTCCAGGCCGGGCTTTGGTATGAGATCCCAAGCGAGAGCGAGCGTTTTGTGGAATTGGGGGCCGCCCCCGAGCGCGATCACCTCAAGCGAGAATTTTCCATTCTTGTCTGGAATATTTATAAAGGAAAAAAGGCCAGCTTCAAGCAAGATTTCAAAAACCTGACTGCGGACAAAGATATAGTCATGATTCAGGAGGCCTTCTTTACCGACGATCTTGATGCTTTCTTCCAAAACGATTTTGATTTTCATTCCTGGTTTGCCAGCTCCTTTGCCTACAAAAAAAGTGGAGATAAGACGGGAGTCATGACCAGCTCAAAGGTGCAGACGGTGGAATCTTTTTATAAAGTTTCTCCCCACCGAGAGATTGTCGGGAATACTCCGAAAGTGGCCTTGTTCACCTCTTATCAGGTGCGCGGCAGCCGTCTCCCCCTGATTGTGGCCAATATCCATGCCATCAATTCCGTCACGGCGTCGATGCATCAGGCCCACGTTGATCAGGTCTTCCAGGTCTTAGCAACTCATCCTGGGCCGGCGGTCCTGGCGGGAGATTTCAATACCTGGAGTAAGAAAAAGCTGGAGTATCTGAAGAACAAGGCCAAAAAAAGCGGGCTTAAGGAAGTCTATTTTCCAGACGAATCTGAAAAGATGCACACCTTCGGCTACCCACTGGATCACGTCTTTTTGCGAGGCCTTTGTGCTCAAAATGCCCAGGTCCATGGGAACATTCAGGGCAGTGATCACAAGGCCATGTCGGTAAAAGTCCGTCCATGCCATTAAATTAATAGTTTTATGTAGTTAAACCATCAAATTATGCATATAATATAAATTATATGCATAATAATTTACCGCGTCACTCAAACTTAAAACGGGAACACCAAAAATGGCTCGGTCAGTTTATCGAGTCTCTGGGCCAAACCAATAAGGCGCTCAATACCATCCATAATTACTACTTTGATCTGGTCCTTTTTTTAGAATGGTATGAGCAGACCACCCAGGCCCTCATTGTGAAAATTCAGACCACCCATATCAACGCCTACATGCAGTACCTATTAGGCCAGGAAGATTGGAAAACCCCGGCCAGACCTACGCGAAATATTTTTTTGGCCAAAATTCTCCACGCCATTCGCCGCACGCGCCTCACCCCGGCCGCACCCTCAATCCAAAAGCGACCTCACAAATTAAGTGTGGCGGCCCGACGCAGACACCTCTCCAGCATCAAAAATTTTTTTGAATTTTTAAAAGAACAGCATGAAGACCTGGACCGGAATATCTTCAAAATAAACCCGGTCAAAAGCAAAAGTCATCAGATCAAGCTCACCGACAAAGATCAAACCCCAACCTCGCTCTTATCGGTCTCGGCATGGGAGCAGGTGTGCGAGTCGATCAAACGCCCCAAAGAACGCCTCCTGGTTCATCTCCTGTATCGCGGAGGTCTGCGCTTAGATGAGGTGCGCTTGCTTAAAATCGAAGATCTCAACCAGGACACCCGCACCTTAACTTTTATTAGGAAAGGCGGGAAGCGCCATTATCTGAAGTTAATGCACCTTGAAATCATCGGCCCGCTTTGGAAAAAAGTGGCCAGCGAGCGCCCCCCCCAGGATTATCTCTTTCTCTCGACCCATGGAAAACCCTTTTCCCATCGGGGGCTCTTCCAACATATGCGGAACATTTTGAACAAGGCCGAGCTCCCTCCGCACATTAGTCCCCATAGTTTTCGCAAAGCCTGTGCCACCCAGCTCTACCACCGCACCAAAGACCTTCTTTTAGTCAGAGACTATCTCAATCACAGTGATGCCAAGGTGACACAAACTTATATTGACAGTGGCGCATCTCCAATTTGAAGAAGTCTATCAATTCACGGTACACTTAGGCGTTAAGCTCGGAAGTGAGGTTTCTCGTGTTAAAATTGATCCGCTATATTGCCATCACCTTACTCGTTGTCATGAGTCTTCTGGTGGTTTTGACGATTGCGCTCTTTCGTCCTTTTTCGGACAAAAACTCCTATCTCTTTGCCCGCATGATCGGCCCGCTTGGGCTGCGACTTTTGGGTGTTGATTATGAAATTGTAGGTCGCGAGTATCTTGCGGGACAGGACCCCTGTGTCTACATCGGCAATCACCAAACCAACTTTGACATCTTTATCGTTTGTAGCTTCATTCCGCCAAGAACCATCTCCCTTGGAAAAAGGGAACTTTTTTGGATTCCCTTGTTTGGCCTTTTTTTCTGGCTCAGCGGCAACATCCTGGTCAACCGTGGTAATCGCACCAAGTCACTTCAGTCCATGGAAAAAGTTAAGCACCATTTAAGCCAAGGAAAGCTCTCTATTGTGATTATGCCTGAAGGAACACGAAGCTTAGGCCGAGGTCTTTTGCCCTTTAAAAAAGGCGCCTTTCATACCGCCGCCTATACAGGAGTCCCCATCGTCCCTTTTTGCGTCACATCCTGGGACCCGCACATTAACTTAAATAAGTGGAAGGCCGGAAAATTAATTATTAAAGGGCTGCCCCCCATCAAACCCGCGGGGTCTTCACCGAAGGACGTGGAGGCACTTCTCCACCACTCCCGTACACTCATGGAAAAAGAAATTAACCAGCTCAATGCCAGTCTGACCTAGCGGTAGCTTTTCTTACTGCCACTCGATGAGGCGGGAGAACGAGTTTTCTGATCAAAAACCGATTTTCTGTTCTCCTCGGCCATCAGCTTGTTTATCTCCGCAATCCGTTTTTTCGTTTGGGCCATTTCCACCTTTGCCATCTGCTCACTAAAATGAGCGAAGGCCTTCTGTGGGTCTTTCATTATGGCGCAATTAAAGGCCAAAACTTTCCCATAGAGGGCGGCATAGCTATCGGCCATAATTCCTTGCACCTGTCCGTACTTATCATAGGATTTCACGCACTCGCCGGTGGTGAGGAAAATATTGGCCTGCCGTAGGTGGTCGGTATACACCTTAGATTCAACATCCTTCATCTCGGTGTCATAGAAGCGGGTATACAGCTCCATCACCTTCTTTTTATGCAGCTCCATCTTTTCCTGCACCAGCTGAGGCAGGTTGAGCGCCCCATCAACAAAGGTGTAGTTCACAAATTCTTTTAACTTGTCAGCACGTTTTGATTCCTGAATTTCTTCCACCTTCCAGACTTCATCAATGTCTTTTTCCACCTTCATCTTGACCAACGAGTAGTACTGGGAATTGTTCTCCGAGGTGAAATGTTTCTTCAGCAAAGAAAGGCCAAGCTCCATCTCAAACTGGTTTCCGGACATAATATGATTGATGGCCTTTTGAGAATTATGAGTGTCCTGTTGCTGCAGCAAAAAATATCCGACGATTAAAGCGGGCGTGGCGACTTTCAAGATTTCGGCGAAGATGGTCCCAATACTTATACCTAAGGCCTCATACCACTTCCGTGGTGGACCTAATGTGTAAGGTATCATCGGAATGCCTCCTTGAAGGGCCCCGCCACTGGGGCCAGCATGATTCCCAAAGTTCGCCGTACCCTGGGAAGTGCCGTGGGATGTCCCACTATTTGCTGTCGAAGTTGCTTGCTGCTCTGGTGCTGGTGCCGCCTTCGGCTTGGGAACCGTCAAGGTCGGTTTGCCCACCAAGGCCGACTTGGGAACTGTCGCCACGGTGGTCATATCCGACGAGCCGAACATCTCATCGTAGCTGCCGACGTTGGTCTTGGATTTTTCCTCATCGGCCTTGCGCTTTAATTCGGCAATGGAAAAAATATTATTTTGCTTCTCATACTCTTCTCTTCTTTTGCGCTCCTCTTCCTGCTGAATCAGGGTTTTCTCGCGCTGTTTCTTTTTTTCTTCCAGCGCCAGCTTGCGCTTTAAGCGCACCAGATCGCGCTTGGTGGTAATCTCGCCCACCTCGTGACCCTGATCATCTTCTTCGCCCTCGTCCTCTGAACTTGCATGAGCAGAGGCAGAACCGTGTGAGAGCGAGTCATCATCCAGCTCAAAACCACTGGCAAGCGGATCTTCATCCTTGCTCGCCTGAATGCTGTTGGTAACATCGGAAATATCAATATCGTCATCGAGCGCTAAGGCATCAATGTCCGGCAGGCCATCGCTGACATCGTCGAGAAGCGCAGGGCCGGTAACCTCGGTGCTCGTGCCATCCGAAACCGTTTCTTTCTCTTCTGCCAATAGATCATCATCAAAAATATCTTTTTCACTGTCCTTTGAACTCTCCGAAGAGGAGCTTTTCGCGGGAACATCAGGATACTCCAGGTCCTCGGCCTTCATCTCTCCGGTATTCGCCTCTTTCAATTTTTGCAAATTGAGCAGCATGGTCTTTTCAAGACCGATCTTGCTGTCTTTGGCGGCACCATTGAGCGGTGCTGCTGGATCAACTTTTTTTACCGGTTCGCCCATAACAATTTTAGCGTCCCTTAAACGAGGGTTTACTGGTATCTCATCGGAATTTATCAAATGAATTTGAGTGATATTGTTGTCATACGATTTCAGAGGCTTACATCCATCACGGACCTTATCTTCTGCAGGATTTGCGACGATAAGATGCCTGGTTAATGATTTTTATGGTGGGACACCCTTGTCAATTTTTTCAAGCCAACATTTAAGCAAAAAATACCTAAGCAAATATGTCTTACAAGATGTGAGCTTCACGCTGAGTGCAGGACATTTTTATATCCTGATGGCCCCCAACGGGGCGGGGAAATCCACCGTCTTGCGATTAATTATGGGCCTTGAAAGACCAACGGCAGGAACCATGTCCTTCCTCGGAAGCGCTCCCGATCAGGACGGCATTCCTTTCCATCTGCGCGGTCAAATCGGACTGGTGGCGGAGACAGTCGAGTATGATCCGAGCGCCTCACTTATGCGCTTTCTCAAATTCTATGCCGGCCTTTTTCCTACCTATGATCTGACCTGGCTGTGTGCCATGGCCCAGGTAAGAAATATTGATCTGACTCAAAAATTCCAAAAGTTATCCCGTGGCCAAAAGATGCAAATCATTCTGCTGGCCGAGCTGGCAAAACGCCCTAAGCTCCTCCTGATTGATGAGATCACATCCGTGCTTGATCCGTACTCGCGCGCCTTCTATCTGAATCTGCTCAGTGAATTCACCCGACAGGGAGGCACGGTCCTGCTCACCACCAATGTTATCCACGAGGTTGAATCATCGGCTTCAGACCTCCTCATTTTAAGGGATGGCAAGGTGGCGTGGGAAGCGCCCATCAGCTCTATCTTCGAGCAATTTACCAAAATCATGGTGGCAGAGACTTTGACGGAAGAAGTCCGGAGCCGTTTTTTAGTCCATAAATTTTATCCCCTCGATCGCCTTCAAAGCGAGGGCCGATGGATGAGTATTTTAGTGGGCCCTTCGGCGGCCCTCCCGCTGATCTCCCTTCCCTATGTGAAAATCCACATGGGGGCCGAGGATTTATTTAAATATTTTTTCCAAAGCTCCACGGAACCGACGGCCGAGAAAAAAGCGGAGGCGTATGATCTTCGGGCCGCTTAAATATTTTTTAAGTGATTACCTTAAGAAGCTGTTACTCGCCACAGTCGCGAGCATCTGCTTCGGGTTATTTCTTCTCGGCCCCTTGGCCGATTCCGTCAAAGAGAGAATGCTATTTCTCAACTGGGCCATTTCCGTGACCTTATACGGCACCTTCTTCTATGCCTATCCTCTGCAAAATATTTCTAAGTGGTACATGAACACCCCGATCCCAAAATCCACCTGGTTTTCCTTTAACTGTATCTTCCAAATATGCAAGCTGCTCCTGACCTCAAGCATCTTCATTGCCATCATAGTGGTGGAAAAAATCCTATACCCGGTGATTCCGGTTTCTGAAGTCCATAATGAGTACCTGCTCCATTCCTCTTCCCTGATCCACTATGCCGAAGAATTTTTGAGCTCCAGCATGGTCGGCCTGATGCTTACCTTTTTGACTCTCTTCTTATGCTTTGTTTTTAACGTCGATCCCTACGGACCCTTTCGGGCGGGCATCATCCCCATCACGAAAGAACGTTTTAAGGAGGAAGTCCGGAAATGGTGGAACGCTCTTGAGCGCAAGGATGTGATGAAGGTACTCGCGTTCCTCGCCGTCCTCTGGGGTGCGGGAATTTTGATTTGCAACTGGGCCTACTCCAAGGCCCTCCTTGTTGCCATCATTAATACGATCGCTCTTGGTCTGGTGGCCTTCACCTATGATCGCGCCTTTACCTTCACCCGTCCTTTTCAGAAAAAGGTGGCCATCGTTTTAGCGGTATATTTTCTCGCCATCTGGCAAGGCATGCTGATCTACTCCCGATGGCTCTCGTCCACTCCCCTCTCCATCGGGATGAAGTTGCAGGAATTTGAATTCCAAGGCAAACGCTTTAAACCAAGTGAATATGAAAACGCCAAGGCCCTTCTGCAAAATCCCGAGCTCAACGACCGCGATATCGAACGACTGGTTTTTCTGGCCGAAAAATCTTTCCCCCTGACGGTGGTCCACCCCCTTGACGACCAGCTTCGCTTCGACAGTCTTATCTCCCATCCTTTTTTGGACCTCGACCTGGAAAAAATATGCCAAAAGAAAACCACCACAAGCGGTTTTTTACAATGCCTCAACTTGATGCTTACGACTCAGCTAACCCCGGCCGCCATCGATCATCTCCTCGACGCCCTTTGGGCCTTGGAAGATCATGACGATCTAAGCAATATCAAATTCCTGAAACGCTTATGGGATCACAAGATTGCCTACAGTGAAGACCACATTCGAAATTTCCTGCAATCCAGTAATCCTTATAAGCAATTTATTGCGCTCACCTACATCGAAAAACACTCCAAGACATCCTTGCTTTATAGCAGCGGACACTGGTTCAAGGAGATCAAGGAAGTAAACTTCTCGCTGGCCAGAGAGGTCGTCTCCAAGGCCAGCTGCTTTCCCATTCATAATATTGATTTACTGCAAGGTACTTTTTTGCGGACCAGGCGTCCCGCTTCCTGTGCGCTGACTGAGAAACTCAAGGGGATGAATGCCCTTTAGTTTTTACTTTTTGCCGAGTTAACCAATTCCTCAAATTTGGGATTGGCGCGAAGATTGGAGAGATCTCCATCGCCCTCGATCTTCTCCCAATTGTTATAGCCGTAGTTCAAGGCGCGCTCAAAAAAAAGCATTCCCTTCTCAACTTGCTCCTTCTTGGCATAAAAAGATGCCAGGACATAACAGGATTCGGCATTCTTTTTATCACACGCCAAAAGATAATACTCCAACCCGAAGGCCTCCTGTCCCATTTTGCTTTTCACCACGCCTGCGTTGTGACAGCCCGCAACCTGGTCCAAGCGACACGCTCGAAGAAAAAAAACAAAGGCCTTTTCCAGCTCCTGCTTGTCATCATAATAAGAGCCAAGCCGCATACAGCCTTCGCGGGATTTGTAATCACAGGCATGGATCAGAAAGGATAAAACATCGCCCTGCTGATCCTCAAATTCTATAAACTCCCCTTGCTCCACCTTGCCGCTGGCGTTTTCATCGATCTCTTTTTGCCTGGCTTCCTCTTTTTCCTTGTCCGTCATCTCCTCGGTGGTGGACACGGCCTTCCGGCCTTCAATTAATAAGGCAATACTTAGGCAGGCATCACCACTTTTAAAGCGACAGGCCTTGCGAAAAAAGAGCTCACTTTCCAACGGTGCTTTATAAATTTCTTTTAATTTCCCGGCCTCGTAGCAGCTCTCGGCCTGATCAAGGTTGCAGCCAATTTCAAAAAATTTAAAGGCCATCTTAACTTCTGTCGCCCTTTGATAGCTGACCGCAATTTGATGGCAGGTCTTTCCATCACCATTCAGACACTGCTTTTGTTGAAGCGCCGTAACTTTGGCCTTTGACACTTTGACCGGTTGGGCCACAGGCTGCTCGACCGTTTGCAAAGGAACATTTGAGCAGCCGACAATGAGGCAGAATAAAAAGGTTAAAATAAGTTTGAACATACCTTATAATAATACAAATGAGTTTGCCGTGCTAAGAAAAGAAGATTGGATTATTGCCTTGATCATTATTGTCAGTATCGCGGCGATAATTTTTTTTCACGTTAGGTCGAGCACGATCCAGCGGGCCTACCAGATGCCTCCCCGACCAAAAGTTTATTCAACTCCGGCCCCCGGACCTGAGGTTGAGATTAAAGTTCGCGATCGCGAATCTCCATGAGGATATTGTAGTAATAATAGCTCTTGGGTTTGCCGGTGCCTGTTTCATGATCAGGGATGAGTTTGAGTCCCTTGGTCTTTAAAAGCAGGGCCTTTACCTCGGGATTCTGAAAAACCTTCTGCCGGGTGGCCTCACGAATAATTTGAAAATGCGCCTCTGAACCCGCCCCCATGTCCTTATAGTCAAAAGCTTCACCGTGATAACTGACTAGTTTAAGCCCATATTTGGTATAAAGCTTATTGGCCTCATCCCCGGCGGCCTTGGCCTCAAAGCCAACCAGCGTGGCGACCTGTTCGCGGGTATAGGGCCATAGCGAAGCCGCAAGCTTGCGTCGCGGATCTCCGTCCCATTTGGGATCGGGGTATTTCATCATCTGCCACAATCCTTCGATGGAATTATAGCGGACCTCATCCAAGATAAACTGTGCTTCACCAAAATTACTGAAAACTCCAAGCTCATTGCGTTTAGACAACACCACCTCACCCGGTCCGGCGTCCTGGGGGAGGATTTCCCAGGCAGGCGCGCCAGTACGAGAAACAGGCGCCCACCACTCACGGGGATAATTTTCCGCGGCCAAGAGATTTTGGAAAAAACTGACCAGAAGAAAAATAAGAACACAGGTTGTCTTCATTGGCATAACCAGTCCCACTCAGTCATTACTGAATTGCAAACTCCACACTCACAGGCAGATGATCGGAGTACCCTTGCTTTGTATCAGCATCAAATTCCTGAGGTTCGCCCTTGGAATCAAGCATAAAGGGTAGTTTTACGACGCGATAAGAATCCCACTGCGGCTGAACTCCCAAGGTGGTCTTCTGACTCTGGTTCTTGAGGAGAAAAAAACGATCGAGAGATTGCCATTTTCCTTTGTAGGCGTAGGTTCCACGTTGAGGGACAATCTCATCGGACAGCTGCTCACCATAATGGACCTTTTCAAAATCCAAAAACATGGGATCACGATTGGGATTTAAAAGATACTCATTGATACCGTTCGGACGATCTTGCTCGGTGGTGTTGAAGTCACCGGCGGAGATCACATACCCTGGTGCCGCCTTGGCGGCCTTCACAAAGACCTGAGCGGCAATCACGCGCGTCGTGTGGGGGTTATTTTGAGAAGGCCAATGATTTGAGAAAATGGTGACATCCACACCATGAACGTTGAAGGTGCCTTCAAGAATTCCACGGGTGAGCTTCGGCTTTTGAGGAGCAGGATAGACAGGACTTAGATCAATCTGGTGATACTTCATCCCTTGGCTTAACGGAAATTTGGAAAGAATGCCGACATTAATCCCCCGTGGGTCCGGACCTTTGACCAGAAGAATCTCGCGGTATCCTTCATTGGCAAGCCCCCAGTCCACCAGCTTCTGCAGGACATTTTTATTTTCCACTTCTTGTAAAATAAGAATATCAGGAGTCTCGGCCCCGCTTTCCTTGATAACCCGGGCAATATTCATCGCCTTGGCATGAAAGGTGGCCTCGTTCCAATCCATCTTAAAGCATCGATCGCGATAATATCCTGTCTGGGTGGCACAGTATGCTTGAACCTCGGGATGGGAATTTTTATATTCCAAGGGTAGATACTGATAGTCATGCGTGTCAGCATCATGAAGGTGATCGAAGAAATTTTCTGC
Organism: Bdellovibrionales bacterium GWA2_49_15; assembly: GCA_001769855.1. Lineage (GTDB taxonomy): Bacteria > Bdellovibrionota > Bacteriovoracia > Bacteriovoracales > Bacteriovoracaceae > GWA2-49-15. Next base: position 82,426 of record MEPP01000028.1, read on the forward strand.
ATTGTAAGTCAAGACGCGAAAGCTGGCAGGTGACGCGTCCGCATCAAACATCATCAAAAATAGGCCGGCAGTCATCGCAATCGAAAGCAATCGGTGCATGGCGTTCTCCTTATTAAGACAATAATCTCGGACTAATACCATAGGTTGATAGTTGGTGGTTCGACAAACCTTTTTTCAAGCCACGGTCTCAAAAAAAACTCTTACAATTCCTATGCTTTGCCATGCGTTATACTCATTAACGTCAATTCATATAGTTAGCTTGCTTAACTGCCGCGTAATTATTTCATGGCCCATAGAATTTTCCAGCCCATAGTGTCATGTTGGGCCATTATGACACCAAAACTTGAGTAACTTTACACAGGGGAATCATATTTATGAAAAAACTTCTACTTTTAGGCGCACTTTCTTTATCGCTGGTTCAAGGGGCGATGGGTGCCGGTGACCGTGGAGACCTAGCTGAGTACGACCCGGGAGCACCCAAAACTTCTAAATGGCCGGACCTATTCGCAGAAACGCCCAATTATCGGGCCTTCGGTCAGGCCGTGATTGGCGGTCAAGGAGAAAAGTTTCGCTGGATCATGGGACCCATGTGGTATCGCGGCCGTCTGACTCCCGACTCGGTCAAAGTTTTTGTGGTTGGCCAAGAAGGGGCCCAGGATGAAAACGTATCAAACCGTTCTTTTACCGGTTCCACAGGAACCAGAATGCAAAAGCTGCTCAATTACCTGGGTGTTGATCGCTCATATCTCTTCATGAACACTTTTGTTTACACCATCACGGGACAATATTCTCTCTTTGACGACGATCGCAATGATCCCGCCAAAGTGTCTGAGCTTAAGCGCCTCCTTTGGTTGGCCCAAGATGAAGAAAGCATCGTGGTCAAACATCGCCACGCTCTCTTCGACTATATGCTAGAAACCAATGGAGACACCTTGGAGTTGGTGATCGGAGTCGGCACCGCCGGTAAAGACTCTGTGGCCACCTGGTTTCGCGCCCATGGTTCTGAATGTACCTCATCGATCTTGAATGCAAAATATTGCGAAGGTAAAGGCGACTTAAAAGGTGTTTACGCCATTGGCGTGGCCCATCCGGGTGCCGCCTCGGCCCGAAACGGCGGTGCAGGCGCAGCCGATAAATTACAGGCAGATTTTCAAAATAAGGCCGCCACGGTCGCGGGACTGATCAGCAAAAAGCTGATTAATCTTCCCACCGATTCCGGCATGACGAGAAATTTCTCAAAAAATTTCCAGTACGGACATGCCTCTATTCCCCATCGCGATTTTGCTTACGGCACGACCTTCCGCATGGGTGAAGATGGAACAGCTTCAAATCGCCGCGGGCAGGACACAGTTCAGATTTACTCTAAAAACGGATGTTACAATAACACCAAGAAAGAAGGTGGTCGTTGCTCCGATACCGCTGTTCATAACATTAAGTATGACGTTCCAAAAGATCTCCTAGGCCGTGCTCCTAAAGAGATGGCGAGCGGTGATGTGCCCTATGAATCACCTAAAAGCAAAGAAATGCGTCGAGAGTTTGATGCCGGCCCAGGAAGCTTTGCCAAAATTCTCAGCAAATTTGCCGGTCTTGATTACACCAAATTGGGTGTCACTTCCCACGCCTCTTTCGGGCCAAACGGTGTTTACCGCGGCCGTTTGGATGAGGCGAAAGTCCTCGTCATTGCCGACCAGGTTTCCCATACTGACATGTTCTCAGGCCGCGCCTTAACCGGTGCCGCAGGTCAGAGACTTCAGTCGTTCCTGAATGCCATGGGTGCCACTCGCTCCTATGCCATCCTCAGAACACTTCCCGTCGATACCTTGGATTTGTCTTTGAACAAGGCCAAAGAGATCGCCCTGGATGAGCGCGTGGCCGAGGCCCGGGCCAATGTGGTTAAACAAATTCTTGAAGAAGGAAAAACCAAGCTGGTCGTGGCCGTGGGTCCTGTCGCCGCCGCCGTGGTTGAGCAACTCTCTTTGCGCGTCCCTTCAGTTCAGGTGAATATTGCCGATCCCGCCTTGAAACACGTCGCTGAATACCAAAAGGCCCTGCAGACAGTTAAGAGTATGAACGTGAGTTTAGACGGACGCGGTAGCTTTAACTATAAGGGCGACCTGACAATTATCCCTCGCGCCGATCTTCCTGAGTTCACCCGCTGGTGGATGGGAACTTCAGGCGACTTGGCAGTGCGTGCTTATGAGGTCATCAACGGTAAACGTGTCGACAACCCAGACTATTACAAAGTGAACGCCCCCGCCTGGGCATCACGCAATGTAAAAGCTGGCCCACTTTCTGCCGAAGAAAGAGAGTCTATCGAAGCCTTTAAGAAAACAGGTTTATAAAAAAAGTTAAAAAGTATTCAAAAAAGGGAGGCCTGCTGGCCTCCTTTTTTTTTGTGTTATAATGGAAACATGTTCCGCTGTAGTACCTGTGATAATAAGTTAATAAAAACCTTTAAGGGAAATTTGCCCATCTTTCATTGCTATAAATGTAAATCCTCCGGCATCCTCGGACACCACCTAAAAAAAACACTTAAAGATGATCTCTATGATAAGTTCACCGCCAATGCGAAAGCATCCGAGCAACAGGCCAAAGTAAAAAAGTGCTTTTGTTGCCACACGGCCTATAAAGTCATTTATTTTGAGGGGAGTTCTTCCAAGATTTATTTAGATTTCTGCACCAAATGCGCAATCCTGTGGTTTGATGCCGGAGAATCCAAGGAAGTCCCCATGAATACCAAGGCGGACTTTACACGAGACGACTCGGGCCTGGAAGTCTCCGTCCAAGAAGGCTGGTCTCACGATGCCATGGAGGACACTTTATTGGGACTGGTTCAGGTTCATCATGATGGGCCAACACTCCAAAAGCAAAAATATGATTTTCCACTTTTAACCCTTGCCATGACTTTCATCTTTTTCCTTTTCATAAAAAGCAAGTCGACCTTGGCGTTTTTTGCTTACCTCCCCCATTCCGGTGCCCTAAGAGAGTTGTTGACCTTACCCATGCATGGCTTTGTGCATGCGGATCTTAGACACGTGCTGGGGAACGCCTTTTTTCTGCTGCTCTTTGGAAGTCAGGTGGAGAGATACATTGGACGATCTTACGTGATCTCGCTCTTCCTTCTAGGCACGGTGTTATCGGGCCTGGCCTATCGATTTTCGGGGATGTCCCTCCCGCTCGTCGGAAGCAGTGCCGGAGTTTTTGCCTTGATGGGGACCTTTCTGCGAGAGTTTCCCAAGGCCAAACTCGGCTTCAGGCGCAATCTACTTCTCTTTCGAGGGATGACGCGACTAAATTTTGATATTCGTATTCCAGCTTATCTTTACATCTTAGGTTATGTAATCTTCAACCTGATCTTGTTGCCCACTCAATTTCACGGCAGTGGGATTCATCATCTGGGCCATCTTGTGGGTTTTCTCGCGGGTTATTTTATCGCGCTATAGCCTAAATTTTTTAAATGCAGATAGTGATCTCTCACGGCGGCACTGACGGTGGCATACTCGTGGTAGGTGACGCCTTTTTCATGGCAGTGTCGCTTGACAATTTTTTGAATCGCCGGATAGTGAATATGGCAGATGCTGGGGAAGATGTGGTGCTCCACCTGGAAGTTGAGTCCGCCGATAACCCACCCCAGAAAACGATTCCCCACGGCAAAATCGGCCGTGGTATCCAGCTGATGAATGGCCCAATCCTTACTCGCTTCCGATTTTTTCAAGGGCAATTTCTGCACATTGGTGACATGGGCGAGATTGAAGGTGATGGTGACTAAAAAGCTCATGGCCATCCAGTGAAAAAGCCAGAAAAGCAGAATGGTCTGGAGCGTTCCTCCCACCCACAGAGGCAGCAAGATGAAAGAAGTGAGCTGCCACGATTTAATCAGCATAATCTCCACAAATGTTCTGAACTTCTGCCTGGGGGTCAGCTTCCAGCGATTGGTGATGAGTTCAACCAGATCATCGAGGACGAGATAGCGAAGGGTATGCAAGGTATACAAAGGCCAAGCATAGAGGTGCTGCCACTTCTGGTACCAGAATAATTTATTGCCAGGATGCAGGCGAATAATGTTGCTGGTCTGCGTATCCATGTCCATGCCATAGATATTGGTATGATTATGGTGGGCCACGCAGTGAAGCTGATACCAGGTATAAGGGCTGGCACCGGCCACGGCCAGGGTCCACGCCGCCAGCGAGTTGATGGTTTTATTCTCGCTCACGGACTGGTGACTTCCATCGTGCATCACCGCCAGCTGCATACAGAGCATGAAAAAAAGCATCGCGGGAAGGCCGAAATACATATAGTTCGGATGGAGCGAGGTCATCGAAAGCATAAAAATATAGCTCACCAGCCAGCCCGACATGATGGTGAGAACTTTGCCATACATCCTGCCTGCCCCCTTTGGACGCAGACGGTTTTGGGCCAGATAATCAAAAACCTCGGCCTTTAAATCGCGGTAAAAATTCTCGCTAAATGTGGTGTGCATAGTTTCTCCTGAAGGATCATTATCGCTTTGCCGTGGGAGCAGGAGAAGGGATTTACAATTCTTTTACACGAGTCTAGCAACTGTCGCAGTTAGGGTGCCAACTCATTTTTGAGTTTGCTAATTAATTTGACAGTTTCTTCAGGGGCCTCTTTTTTAATCATGTTCAGCACAAATTCGGGAAAGGAAACATTGATTTTATCTTCGCTATACAATTGGATAAGCGTACCGCCATCAAAGGGTGTGAAGGTCCAGATCATGTGGGAGCTATCGAAATACTTGTCGGCCGAAATCATATTGGATACGGAGTTTAAATTTTTCTCCTCATCATAAAAATCGTAAGTGTGGTTAAGGCGATTGACGGTTACACCAATGGGTGGTTTTTTGCCGTACCAGATCTTGGTTTTGGTGAAGGTGGAACTTTCGAAATCAATGTCGGAGTGAGTTTGAGCGTACTGGGCATTCAAGCTCGCCAGCTCGTCCATATTTCTAACCTCAAGCGTTTTTAGCTCCTTGATGTTTTCAATGAGGCGACGAATGGTGGCATGATCATTCAAGAGCGCCAGAAACTTTTCGGGACTGACCCTGACATAGCTCATGAGTGCAAAGCGAATGGTGTTCTTTTCTGTCGGGATAAGCTTCGTGAAGGTTTTATCCGCTTTGGCCTGGGCGACCAGCTGGGGTGAGATCTGGGAAAGGGAGCAGAGCTTGATCTTGACCACTGATGGAGAATTTATTTTTTCGCCTGACCACAGGCACACGCTCTCGGCGGCAGAGGCCCCGCTCAGGGGTGAAAGTAAAAAGAGCGTCAGGCCTAAAATAAGTTTGCCCATAGAACCTCCGAAAACGAGTTCCGAAGATCCTAGCTCTTGGAAAAGGTTTATTCAACCGTGAGAGTGGTCCGAATCACAAAATCCAACCCGCCATCTTGCCGATCAACCCGTATTGTTCGAATCGCCGGATTGGCCAAGAGCGAACGGTCAGTTCGCACAATAAGTTCCAAGGACATAGGCTCGCCGTAGCCATTTTTAGCGGAGGCCTTAATACTGTAAACCGGATGTCCTTGAAAGGAAGATTCAAATATTTTGATATCTTTCAGATGGTCAAGCAGATCAGCGAGGTATTTCTCCACCGTCAAGCTGTCCTTTTTGATAAACGAGGGGAAGCTGTGGTTCTTATCCAGATAATTTGAGCAGGAGGTGACCTGGTTGAGAAAACGATATTTAAGATCGACCTGATAGGTATAATAAATTTCTTCCGGCCGAATCTCGTTCATTGTGTACGTTGCCACCTGCCGATGATCGCAAGTTTGATCATCAACGGAATAACTCTCCGTCTGATAATCGCGATAGCTCCGGTCATAGATTCTCGTTTCCACTTTGCGAATTTTTTGCCCTTGGGTCGGAACAGATTCCAAGGTTTTTTTTGCCTTTTGCAGCTTCTCCTGCAGCTCTTTCAAACTAATTTGCCCGGCAGTGGCATGAAAACAAGGCAACAGCACCACCATTGCCAATAATAGCTTCAACATAGACCCTCCCTTAAACAACTTCAGCATTTTAGGAGAACACCGGATTCTGCGCAATTTAGTGAGCAAAAAGGTAAGGGTGGCGGGGAAAACTGTCTAACTCTTAAACACACTAGCACGAATTACACTCTGATGGGATACTTAGGTATTGAATGTGCCAAATCATCATGAGGAATTATATGACCCGAAAGCTCCTGGTATTCGTGCTGTGCTTTTGTCTAAGCGCCCTGCCCTCAATTTGGATCACTCGGGCCCAGGCCGAAGGTACGCCGCCACCATCACCGGATGAAACTTTGGGGAACTGCGAAGGCGCCACCAAGGTTGGCTGTGAGACCGCGGACAAGGATATTGAGGCCTCTGTCAGAAAAAAGAACCCCCAAATGACCGAGGAAGAAATCCAAGCAGAAACCAAGCGGCTCCAAGAGTTGTTCAAAAACGACAAGAAAAATGGTTCTGTCATCGACATGGGAAGTGGAGCGGAAGGGTCTGGCGGCGGATTAAGTGCCGCCTATAGCACACCAGAATTTCATACCCTCATGGTGGCCATCGCCACAGGAGTGCTCGGAATTCCTTTTGGCTTTACCTGTGTCAACCAATCGTCTGCCATCACCTTCGGCTATGCCTCGCTGGGTTTTATCATTGGGTGGGTGGTTGAGGTTGGAAAAATAAAAAAGGCCTCGGAAAGGAGGCTCACGATTTTAACGGACGTGAACGCGGATCTAATCGCCGTCCAGGTTGAGGCCATCAATGTGGCCATGCAACAAACTCAGGAGGCCGCCCAGCAGGCCGGCACCTTTGCCGATATCATGCTGGTCACTTCTGTCTTCTACGGCATTGCCACCTCCATGGCCTTCGCCGAAGGCTTCATCCCTCCACTCGACATGTGTCCGCAAAGCACGGTGCAGGAAACCCCGCCCATGATGCCGCAAAAGATATTTGCAATGCTCAAGCAATCGCTAGAAATTCCCCTGGCCCATGCAGAAGACAATCCCTTTGCAAGCCTGGGCATCGAAAATCAGCTTAAGGATGTGTTTATCGGCGTCTTGGCCGAAGTGAAAACAGCTTTCGCCGCTTCCGCCAATAACGGAATGGTGAGAGGCGTGGCCATGTCGATTTTCACCGATAACGACTACGACGCCATGAATATTATCAAGGACCGAAAAAAGCGATTAGAAGAACGTGTTAAGATTTACCAGGAACTTCTGAAGAAACTCAAGGCGGTCACTCCCGGCAAAGACGTTAAGGTCGGAGACACTCCCATTGATAGTACTTCGGAAGAACACGGGAGTACCACCATCACGGCCTCAACAGAGCTGCAGGATCTCGATACCTTGCAGGGAAGCTGTGCCACCGGAGATCCAAAAAATCTACCTTTGACGGCCGACCTGGAATGCAAAGGCAAGCCTGTCGTGGTTGAAGATGTCTCAAAAAATATACCCGTAAACCTGGTGGTCGAAGTCCCCGGGAGCGTCCTGGCAGGCATGAAAAATTCCAAAGAGTACGCCAGCAATCTTGCCAATGGAAAACCGGCCTCCGCCGAGCTACGGCAGTACGGCCTTAACTCCTTTGCGACCTTCAAAGGAATAAAAAAAGAGATCGGCGGTAAGTTGATTGACTACGCCAAAAAACACAAAAAGAAATTACCTTACCCCTCGATTGAAGAGGCAGAAAAGGAGATGAGAAAAAAACTCATGGATGGTGTGGCAACCGTTCTCAGTCAATATCCCCCTGCCGCCCTCAGCTCCATGATGGGGCAGTTACTGGGAGGCGATTCACCCGAGGTAAAAAAGGTAAGTGTCATCCTAGAGCAAAATAATATGAAACTGCCGGGGAAAGCTCCAAGCGCAGCACAGAATGTCATCCCCAAGATTAAGCTTGATGATGAGTCACGTGCTCAAAGGCCGGTGGCCGAGAGTGGCCCGGAAGTCACCAGCGCGGATGCTTTACAGGACCTGAATTATACTGAGAATGACATCACCAAGGATACGGGTGCCAGCATCTTTCTGCTCCTGAGCAATCGCTATCGAAAGACCGCATACCCTCTGCTTTTTGAAAAAAAGTAGAGCTTATAATGAAAGAATTTGCTGACTGTCTTGCCGCCATTGGGAATCGGCCCATAAGAGCGACACCAGCTTTTTTTCGGCCATGCGCTTGGCCGTAAGATGATATTTTTTGGATTTTGGAGTCAGCTGATCGGCAAACTCCAACATTAAGGCCACCATGGCCACGCGGGCGAGTGAGTAGGCAAAGTGTCGGGCCTGGGCCTGCATAAAATCGTCGCCCTCGGTTTGGGCCTGGGAAACAAACTTCTGTAAAGATTCAAGCTCACGCATAATTTTTTGACCGCACAACTTCAGCTCGGCATCTTTAAGATTTGTCAGGCGCGCTGAAAGATCTTTCACAAATGGCGGAAAAGTATTTTCTTTCTGCATCGATCTGAGAACATCAAGGGAGAGTACATTGGTGGTTCCTTCCCAGATGGACAAGGTTTGTCCGTCTCTCAGCCATTTCGACAGGCCGGAATTTTCCAGATAGCCCACGCCACCAAAGGACTCAATCACCTCACTGGTGATTTTAAGGTTCTGTTTGGCGGTATAGAGTTTTGCCAGGGGAGTATAAATTCGCAAAAGTGGCGCGGCCCGCTTGCGTTCTTCCGCCGTACCCGCCTCGTCCAAACCGAGCAACTTGGCGGTATAAAAAAATAGATGAAAGGCCCCCTGAAACTCAGTCTCAAGCTCAGTTAATGTCTGAATATGCAGAGGATGATCCTTAAGTAATTTCCCAAACGCTTCCCGCTTGGTGGCATAGGCCCGGGCCCAGCTTAGCATACGTCGCGAGGAGGCCACGGCCGACAAGGCGTTATGAATTCTGGTGACGTTGAAAAGTGTGGCGATCGTTTTTACCCCGCGCCCAACCTCTCCCACCAAAAGGGCGCGACTGCCTTCAAGTCGTAACTCGGCGGTGGGCAGGGCCCTTGTACCCAGCTTGTCTTTTAAACGAATGATCTCCAGATTGTTGTATTTTCCGTCATCATTTTTTAATTTAATAAAAAACAAAGACAGCCCCTTGCTTCCGGGAACAACCTCCCCCTTTTCATTTTCAATGCGGGCCAGGGTCATGGCCATAGGGGAAGTCACCGCCGAGGTGAACCATTTAACGCCATAGAGACGCCAACCCTCTCCATCCTTCCGGGCACGGGTTTCTGAGGTGCCCACATCAGAACCACCGGTTCGCTCCGTCATCCACTGGCCCGAGGCCCAGAAAAAATCCGGATCGCGGGAGGTGAGATGGGATAAGGCGGAAGCTTTTAAATTTTCACTGCCAAAATTTTCAATGAGCTTGGCCGCTCCGTCGGTCATGGCCAGCGGACAAGAATAATAGGCCGAGCTCGGGGCGAAAAGATAATTTTTGGCCATCTGATAAAGTCGTGAGTATGGCCCGTATTTGCGCTCATACCCAATGGCCACCAACCCTTCTACTGCGGACACGCGGCTCATCTCGTCCCAACCCTTGGCGACGCGAATCTCATCAATTCTGTGTCCAAAGGCATCGAAGGGAATATGCACGGGAGGATTGGCATCCGCATCCTCCCCCATTTTCAAAATGTCCCCCATAACCCGAGCGCCAAACCGCTCGAGATCGGGTTTCATGGTGCCGTAAAAATCCGCAGGAATCTGCGTTCCTAAATAGTCCTGAAGAAGACTGTCAACGCTGAATTGGTTGTCCTCGAGAACCGGGCCTTCCTGAATGAATTCCTTCACGCTCGACTCTACTGAACGTGCTGTTCCTCAGGGGTGATAGGATCTTGTTTCATACAAGGGTCCACGGTCACACCACACGTTTTGCGAGGAACTGCGTTGAAGAAGCAACCATGCTCTTTGATCTCTTCTAAGCGACAGCTCCAGTACATTTTTCCGTTATGCACGGTCATGTCGGGACAGGCATCACACATATTCATGCGTCCATCGGCCATCATGTCGAGAGGCTGAATAACGGTGAAAGTCTGAAGATGGGTTTTCTCAAAGGCCTCATGAGGTCGCTTGACCAAGTTCCAGAGATATTTTTTGGCAATCTTGCGCATCTTGGGATCAACGAGGGAAAAGAGCGCGGTGCTGGTTCTTCCGGCCGACAACAACTTTGGTGGCGAATAGCTTAAGTATTTTCCACGAATCATCTGGCTGCCGACTTGAACGGCCTTCATAAAATTGGCCCCGACGTAGCCGTAGCAACGTTTGGTGCTCGCGATACGACCGGCCAAAAGCCACTTGGTCGAGTTAGGGTCAACCGTTCCGCTTAGGTAAGCACTTGGCTCAAAACTCGGATCGACTTCCTTCAGCTTGGCCACAATGTCTTTTGCGTAGAGAAGCTTGTCTCCGCCCCACTTACTGTTTTCGTAGGCGTCGGCCATGCTGATTTTTTTGCCATTGGCGTAGAAGTCAAAATCCCCGGTCAGGCGTGGTGACCTGAAGAGAATATAGACGATGGTGTTGACGATATGAGGATGTTTGCGCGCCCAGATAAATGTTTCTTTGACCTGGTCCAGGGTATCCCAGCTCACGGTTTGGTTGAAGGAGCAGGCCATGCCGCCTTCTGCCGCCACCATTTCAGCAAACTTCATACGAAGGGCATTGTGATCGCCTTCTTTTGTAGCGCGAGAATCTTTTCTGACCTGGGTGGTGTCAATGTGGAAGGTAAACCCGGCCACGCCGGCCTTCTTTAGTTGCTTTAAAAGTTCAGGGGTCATGGCAAGACCGTTGGTATTTAAAATGGCCTTCCAACCGCGATCGTTAATCATTTTCACGATCTCAACAATTTGGGGGTGCATGAGGGGATCGCCACCGGCAATACTCATACAATCACTCTTGCGTTCACGCTTAAAGACATCCAGATCATCAGAGATCTGTTGCAATGTTTTATGGTTGACCTTATGGGGGCGATAGCAGCCTTCACAGGTTAGATTGCAGGCGTCGGTGACCTCAATCCAAGAGATACCGTTATCGGTCAGAGACCAAGGCAGACGGTAGTACGATCTTGGGGTCAACTCTGGTACTGGATTCATGCGTGGCACTCCTTGAAAAAATATTCAAAAAATTAAGTGATAATCCTGGATTGAAAACGCAGCACTCTAGCGTTTTTAACGCTAAGAGAAAATACTGATTTTTGTCATGCTTTTGGCTTAAATCGGCATGAAATCGACCCCAAAACGGCTGTCGTCCTCAGTAAGGGGCCGAGGAGGGTACCTCTTCGTCAACGCCCGGCCGCGCTCATACACCTCTCTGAAAGAGCTAACCAATCACCCGGGAAAAAGTCATTGAAGTCCTTAGAAAACCTGACAACTGCCGGTTTTGAGATCGGATGCCTTTATGATAAAAACTTGACAAGCAATGAGGCCCATTTATGAGACACACCACTAATATTTTAGTCTTTGCCATTCTCCAGTTGTTCCTGGTGAGTTGCGATGAGGTCGCCACCATTCTCATTCAGGGCCCGGCCGAGGGAAGCTCGGTTTCTGCCACCGCGACGGAAATTAGAATCAGAGGTGCTTTTAGCTTTCCCAAAGGTGATAGGTTTATTTCCATCAGCGTAAGTGACGGTATCCGTGAAGTTGTGGCTGATAATTCCTTATCAGGCAGCAAGGGAACTTTCACCGCCACTCTTCCCTATGCCTACTCCCCAGAGGTTGCAGTCCTAAACATCTCCGCCGTCCTAAAAACCGAAAAAAGCACTGACACAAAAAAACTCGAGCTGAAAGTCGAGAAAAAACGAGAGGCGGTGGCCAATTTTACCTTTCAAAATCGTCAAGACTTAGGCCTTTATGTGGGCGTACTCGATGGCTCCGCCAGCACCGCGCCCGAAGGGAAAATTGTAAAATATCTTTGGACGATCCAAGGGCAGACGATCACCACAACTATTCCCACCCTAAAATATGACTTTCCCAGTGAGGGACGTTTTCCGGTTACCTTAACCGTCAAATCGCAGAGTGGTTTAACCGCCAGTCGGACATTGGAGGCGGTGGTCGTGGTAAATCAAAGGCCGGTGGCCCCGGCGCTTGTTAACATGGGAACGATGGTTTCAAAGCATACCTACTACCTTACCCTACCGGCGGCCACCGACCCTGACGGAGACACCATTCGCTATCGCCTGCTGGGAAATGCTCCGGTCATCAGCGTTGCCGATTGCTTGAAAGACAACAATAATCTTGAATGCGCCGTCACCCTCAATGGGGCCAGTGGGGCGGCGTGGATCAAGTATATGGCCTACGATCAGTACGGCGATGCGCTTAATGCCACCCAAGTGGAATTTCAGCTCACGGCCAACGTGCCACCGGTTCTTCCGGCACAGATGGCGGGTCTGAAACTGGCGGAAGATGTTACCTTACTTTTTCCCGTGAATGGCGGCAACGATCAGAATCAAGATTTCATCACCTACCAACTTTTTGAGCGACCGAAACACGGTCAAATTAGAAATTGTCTTCAGGGAAATATTGATCTGGAGTGCGAATATATTCCCGAAGCGAACTACTACGGGAGTGACTCATTTTCCTATCGAGCTTTTGACGGCGCGGCCTATTCCAACCCTTCAAAGGTTTATCTCTTCATTGATGCCGTCAATGATACCCCTTCCTTCGAAGCCAAAAACGCCACGGTGGAGTTTGAGCACAGGAACTCGGAGCCTGGCCCCATCTTTTTACCCATGGCCCTTGATGCGGAAGAGGCTTCCAATAATCTCTCTTATAAAATCATCACACCTCCCGCCCATGGGCAATTGGAGGGATCTTGCCATCCCCTGGCCATTGCCGGTGGCGCGATCTGTTCGTTCATTCCTGAAGCTTCCTATGACGGAGAGGACGCCCTGACGTTGGAGGCCAGTGATGCGAAAGGTGCCAAAGATACATTCACCTTAAATTTTAAAATCCATTTTATTCCGGCCGAGAATTATGCCCCCACTCTCCCCTCCCAGCAAATCTTCAGGGGAAATGAAAATGAGCGCCTGTCCTTGGAGTTGAACAAAGGCACCGATCGCAATCGGGACAAGCTCAAAAGAATTTTTGTTTCTGCCCCGGACGCCGGTGATCTTTATGGATGCTTCAACTCTCCCACCTGCACCTTCATTCCTACCCCGGGATATTCGGGTACAACCAGCTTCACTTACAAGGTTAATGACGGAAACCTCGATTCCAATACCTCGACGGTTAAAATTATTATTGAAAAAACAAAGCCGGTAAAATTGTTTGCCGGAGGCAAGAACACCTGTGCGCTCTTTTCCAATCATAAGTTCAAATGCTGGGGCGATAACACCTACGGACAGCTCCTGCCTTTCGGAATCACCAACGATAGCTACGGCACCGCCACCGACGATACTATTGCCTCAATGAAATATCTGGACCTGGCCGGCTCCAAGGACCTCTCGATCGGGGATGGATTCATCTGCGCCATTCTCTACGAAGGTTACGTTAAATGCTGGGGAAGAAATGAGCTGGGCCAGTTAGGCGTCGGGGACGATCGCGATTATACCACAACTCCTCTGAGCCAAATCCCGTATGTGCAGGACTCCATGGGCCGCCAGTATCGCGATTTTGTCAAAATCAGATCGGCCTCTCAAGGAACCTGCGCCCTGATTGGGACAAAAATTGGAAGGGTCAACTGCTGGGGAAAAGTGGCCGACCATCAGTCACTCTCTCCCGTTGATACAAAGCTGACGAGTTCGCTTCTACCGGGAGCGGAAGCGCAGCTAGAAATAAGCGATCATCGCATCTGCGTAAGCAGTAAAAGTACCGATGCCTCCACAACTCCCAATGGCACAGTCATCACCCGTTATGCCGCTGATGATGCCAAATGTATCGGGGACCAATTTCATCCCGCCTATATCACTGGAAATGTCCCGAGATTTCGAGTGGATTTCCCCGAGCTTGCTTACAATATTGGGCAGTTCGCTTACTTTCCAGAGTCCATGAGCATGGGTGGGCGCTATGCTGTGGGGACATCCACCAAGTACCTCATTTTGCCCATGGGCCGCACGGTCTACAGCTATTTGAGTTTTGCCGAGGAGGCCAGCTTTTACGTGGCCGGTTTCGAGCGTTACGGGCGACCCGATCTGTTTTCCTATACCTTGCAAAACAAAACTTTTGACTCTTATGAGGCGGCCACTCAATTCGCCAAATGGTTAGAACCGGTTGTCGGCGCGAGCTTCTATCCTATCAATGAGAACGGCGAACGCTTAAAATTTCCAGTCTATCAAAATCCTGCATCCGAAAAAAATGTCAGCAAGCTTACCGGTGGTGAGAACCATATCTGTGCCTTAGCAAACGGACAGGTGAAGTGCTGGGGAAGCAATGGAAGAGGCCAGCTGGGGATTGATACCGGCACGATGACAACGGTGGGTCTGTCGGATAGCGTCCTGAATTCCAAAGCGGTGGGGATTGCCAGCAACGTCGTCGACGTAGCGGCAGGAAGCATCCATACCTGTGCCATTAGCGCCATCTACAACGCAGCCAAAGATGCTTTCGACCACGACATGTTTTGCTGGGGTGATAACAGTCGCGGACAATTCGGCATGCTCATGCACAACCGAATGTCCAAGCTACCGGTGAATGTCTTTACAACCCGCTATAAGGAACCGCTCCGGTTAGACTAGCAATGAATGAAGGTAAGCTGAAACTGTCTGATTCTTGGACAGTGCTGGGTAAATTTTATACGACCCCAATCTAACACCTTGTAAACATACTTTTTACTTCGGCACAGTGCTTGCATCACTACCTCTCAATTATTGTTTTTGGAGGGGTTATGAAGAACTTAATTGGATTTTTCTTGGTGCTGTCTCTTGCGGCCTGTGTTCCCCAGGCGAAAACCAACAACGCAAAAACCAGCACGACGACGGGATCAGGCTCAAGCGGCCAGACCAACTTCTCCTTCCCCGCCAATACCTCCACGCCAAACTATGAAATAGATTCGGGAAGTGGTTCCGGCACCGTGATCGTTCTGCCGACCCCCACTCCGGAACCGACGCCCGGCCTAACCGAATATTGTGGCAAGCTGTACATCTCAAAGAGCGGCGTGGTGATGTTCATCGATGAGGAGGAGCACTACAGAGTCATTGATCCCGAAACCTATAATGCCCAACAGGTGGTCAACAATATCACCTTCCCGAGCGATGCCTTTAATGCCTGTGTGCATGGCAATCTGGTTTCAGGTGGTCTGTTTTATATTATTCGCACCGAATATATTCAATTGTCAGACGGCATCGTCAATCCCGAGCGGGCCACGCGCAAAAGCAGCTACTCCTATGAGATTTGCGGCAACCTGATGTTTAAAACTGACCCCGGACAAACCACGGCATGGATTCAGATGCAGGTAGGCACGAGTTATAAGATTATTCAGGATGATGCCAGCAATACTTATAAAAATTATCTCAATGCCCACGGCAACACTCAGGGATGCTTGTATAACAATGCCGGCTTTACCAAGAATACCTACGTGACCTTCAAGCAGTACTTTAAGCCTGATGTCTCTGATCTCGGCTGGTAAGAAGACTTTCCATTTCCTTCACCAGCAGATCGTGAAATCGCTGAACCGCCTCCTCGGGTAGCTCTCCCAATTCTAGTTCCGGAAGAAAAGGACCTTTCAAAAAATGGGTTAGCCTGACCGGCCGGGGCAGCAGCGTCGGCCCCATTCCCCGAAACAACGGGAACGGAAAGTGGAAGAGCTCATAAATTTGCTTGGTCCAGTTGGAGTCATACACCTTAAAAATTCGATCACTCATCGGACAGGCCGCCAGGATCACGGGAACCTGCGCCTCCAGCGCCAGGCGGACAAAACCCTTTCGATCCTGCCACAAAACCTTGTAGCGATCTTTGGATGAGCGCAGCGACTCCCGCATTCCACCCGGGGCCAGGGCCACCAGCTCGCCCCTGCCTAAAAGCTCCAGCGCGTTTTTGGGAGAGGCGGGCACCAGGCCAACGTCCCAGCACCAGTCCTGCACATACGGCAAGGTAAAAAGGAGGTCGTCTCCCAGCCCCCGGGGCATTCGTCCGGTGCCCTCTGCGATGGCCTTGCCAAGCAGAAAACCGTCATACGTCGCCAGGGAATGGTTAATGATAATGAGGAGCGGGCCCTCTTTGGGTATCAGCTCTAAATTTTTGACCTCATGATGATGATAGCGTGCGAGCAGGCCCAGGCCCTGCCTAATTCGCTCAATGACCTCATTGCCTTCAATTTGGACCTTGGGAAGATTTCCTTGGGCCTTCACGGCTACTCGCAGTCGGGATGAATTTCACCCAAGAGCTTTTTCATTCCTTCGCGGTATTTGATGGAAAGTTTGAATTCATTTTGAATCACATCCAACGGGAGCGCGTCCATGGCCTCCCCTTTGGCCTCCTTGCTCTCGCGCACCTCATCTGCCTGATCGAGCAGGTCGTCGTAGGAATCCTCCAGCTCATCCTTAAAATCCATGACCCGTTCTTCATATTTTTTCTCGAACATGCCTTCGGAGACCAAGGTATGCAGCAGAGAAGCCTGCATGTTGAGATTGGAGATCGTGGTATGGTCGCCCAGCTCCTTATTAAAATATTTGCAAATTGATTTCATGGCCCTCTGCTTGGTGGCTTCGGCCCACTTGCCCTTTTTTGAATAGGTCATCAGTCCGTGAATAAAAGACATCTTTTTATAAGGCCGGCACGGGCGCAGCTCTTTTAACTTCTGTCCGACGTCTTCGGGTTTGAGTTTAGAGACCTGATCCTGGGCCAAAAGCTCCAAGAGGCGCGATGAGCTTTTGGGATTCATCGGGAGATTATCAAATTCGTCCAGCACCTCGATCACCTGATCCTCGCTGAAAAATTGGGGATTTTCCTCCTCGAGGGAGTTGCCGAAGACCCGATCAAAGTTGCCCTCGCACTCCTCCAGCTCCTTGCGATTGAGTTCAATCGTATTATCCAGATCTTTGGTAAAGGCCTCAAAATTTTGAGCAATGGGTTTGGACAAAACCACTTTCACATCCTTGATTTGCTCGGTAATACTGGCCCCGGCATTTTCATCTTTCGTCACTTGGGGCTGCCCAGCTTCCTCTGGCGCCGCAGACTCCTCGACCACCGAGTCACCACTGTGCCAGTAAAAGAAAATCCCGATTCCCATGAGGACTAACCCAAGCGCTAAAAACGGCCATTTCTTCTTCATTTCATATCCTTTTGACGCCAGAAATCTGCGTGGTAATTAAACGCACAAAGCTGCTTTAGATTCTGGAGGTAGGTATGTAGCTTATCACTAAAACGAAATTCGGGCAGGACGTAAAGGCCCCATACATGAGCGCCAATCATGAGGTCCACAATAGTCACCGTACTACTCTGAAAAAAAGGCTCCAGCTCCGCCTCAAGCTCCTTAAGAAGTGGCCCGAGTTCCGCCTCAAACTGCGGTCGCTGCTGCGCCAGTTTGGCAAAGGGGCCGCGCTTGGCCGACTTTTTATTTTCGAAATATTGCCGTGACTGGGAATCGAATTCCGGACTCCAAACCCAATAAGGCATACACAAATTATGGATGGGAGACCCGAGTTTCGTTAACCACTCGTCCACCGCCGCCTGGCCAATCTTCTCCAGGAAATTAAAACTCAGCTGATTCTTGGTATCCAGTTTTTTTATAATGTCCAAGGATTCATTGATGGTGCTATCGGGAAACTTCATGATCGGTAGCATTTTTTTTCCGGTTAACTTCACCGGGGTTATTTCGTCATCATAGCGAAGCACTGTCGATGCGTAGGGAAGCTGTAAAAAGCCTAAGGCCATACGCACCCGAACGCAAAATGGGCAATGAATGTAATGGAATAATTCAAGCATTGCGACGATTGTAACAAATGCCCGTGCGCTTAACTAGGAACTTTTATTCTTTAGGAGGAAGCACGACCCAGGGACCTAAAAATGCCCCTTGGCGTATCGACAATTTAATTTGAGTACCCTTCTCGGCCTTTTCAAGATCTGGTCGACAGATCACCATGTCGAAATTAGAAACATCTTCTGAGGCAATCGTGCGCCCCTGCTTCATAATCGTATTTGGAACGGTCAGATCTGCACAGTAGCTTTTCTTTTGCTCATTGAAATAGACGTCCTTTTCCAAGGTAATGGATGATACCACCACTTCGGAAGAATCCAGTGCGCCGTTCAAATAGACCAGACTGAAGGCCAGGGAGATCCCGCCATAAAAGGTAATGTAGGTTAATAAGAAAAACTTTTGCCATTGCCTGGAGCCACCTTCAACCTTGCCGATTTTGCGATTAATGAGCAGAGAGACGATGCCGGCAATAACAAACGGATAAACGAAGATGGAACTCGGACCGACGATGAGATGGTACTGCTCGGCCAAACTTATGCTGAAAACGGCCCATAGACTCACCACGAACGCCAGCCCGGCGATCCGCCACTGCCAGGTCGCCGGCTTGCTGGCGCTCTGAACCAACCCGAGTTCTTGCAGGGTCATCAAGGAACATTTGAGGCCGGTTTTCTCGCCTAGAAGCCTCAAGATTTTCTGCATCGCCTGATCATGGAGCTTGCGGTAAAAAATGGGATAGATCGTGGCCTCCGTTTTGAGTTCGATCTCCTCAATCTCGGTTTTCCCCTCGATGGAAACCAGCGGGGCCAGACGAATATCCTGGATGTCCTTATAAAAAATCTTTTCCTCTTTCCAATGCCACAGGTGAACGAGCTTGGGCAAAATGACGTAATCCTTATAAAAGGAAATGCGATGATTGATTCCATGCATTCTGTTGTTAAGCCCCATCGCCGCCATAATGGCCGAGAGCAGATAGATGACTTCGTAGAAGTAGGAGCTTTCCCCGTCGCTGACTAAAATGAAATAGCCTGCCAGAGACCAGGCCAGCCAAAACCAGAGAAGGAAGGCCGACCCCTTATAGGGGAATTCATGCTCGTGAGTAAGCTGTTCTTGTGATTCCATAGTGACTCACTCTTCGTAAAGAGCGGCCTGGGAATCAATGGAAATTTATAAAAAATTGTGCACAAAAAAATGTGATAGAAATTGCCTAGCTACTGAGCAAAAAGAGACCTACCCAGTCGGTTATTTCTTCTTCTTTAGAATGGAATCATCCGCGCGCATCTCGAGAAAAAGGCCTGCAGGAATCTCCGATTCTAAGGGATTTATCTTACTTGCATCGCGGACATCACCCACCGCGATGGCATCATCCCCTCCGATCGAAGGCGCCATCATGGATTTTCTCATACTCTCTTCCATGCGCATCATCTTGCTACCCATGTAGTTTGTCCCCGGGTCGGCCATGGCCACCAGATAATCCCCTGGTTTTAATTTAAACACCTTGCCTGAGGTTTTATAGCGGACCTGGGCATCGCCGCTCAGCAGGGCCACCTCGGAAAGTTCACTTTTAACACCTTCGACCTTGTGATTCATGACGATTTCCGTGCCTCGAACGCCCATACTCACGGTCTTGGTATCAACCTTCACGCGATTTTCCGAGCCAACGGCAGTCTTGGAAATGGTGCCTCGCAACTGCCCATAGAGCAGGTCAAACTCAATAATGCGTTTCTTTTTTTCGTCGAACATCATATGTCGAAAATTAAATTTTGTTTTCGGCCCAAAGGTCAGCGTACTACCATCGATCAAGGTCACCTGGGCCATGGATCTCTCTTGGGTGATCAAGGTGTCACGGGCGGAAATTTCATCATCCACTTTCAAGGGCTTCTCCGCCATATCCCCTTGCCCTATTTTGGCAACCTGTCCGACTACTTTCGTCGCCTTTCCCAACCCGGCCCCGCTGGCGCTCCAGCTCAAAATCGAAAAAGTACAGCACACCAAAGCAATTTTCTGTAAGGTCATTATTTAATCCTTGAAAGGGAATATCTTTTACGAAATACGATGCCTGAAAAGAGCTCAATGGTCTAGGGCAAAAGAAAATAATTGCCGCTTGAGAGAGTCACTTAAAAGGCCATAATGGAGTTATGTCGTACAAGGTCAAACCAATCATGGAAAATGGGCATATTTATCTGCCCATTGAGCAAAACATCGGAGATTTGTTGGGTATTACAAAAGATACCGAACTCAATCTTCGCACCGATGGGACCTCGCTGGTTTTCTCCCTTCCCACAAAGCAAAGCGATTGCGAGGAAACGTTGCCTCCCTTACCCACCGTCTCAATGCCAACGAAGATGGAGGAAGAATACACCCGCTATTGGAACCTGGCGGCGCAGGAGGGCATGCGGGAAAAATTTATGGGCTCCCTCAGAACCATTTTAAGGGCCCGCCTCAACTATGATTACAATGAGCTTTTATGCGAAAAAGAGGCGATCAAACTTTGTTATAAGTATTACAAGGCGCGAGAAAAGGGCGAGGAGCTTCCCGGCCCGTACATTCCCGAGTGGCGTTCCATTACTCCGGATGACATGAAATAAGTTTAAAAAAGTTTAAGCACGTCGTGAATAACGGTAAAAACAATTTCCACGCTAATCAGTAAGATAATGATCCATTCCAGATAGTTGGAATATTTATAATTTTGCTCATCCGCCAGCATGGAAAATAACTCATGAATCACCTCCAGCTTGCGATTTAAAACCTCGATTCGAGGATAGATATCCAGGTAGCGATTCATGGCCGTGTAGGTGGGCTCAAGCTCGGGGTACTCCCAAAAAAACTCCGGCGTATCCAGCAGACCATGCTGTAAATTAATATCACTCTTAACCAGATACAAACGGCCCCGCATCTTGGAAATCGCCGTTTTGGTCATCTGAATTTTTCCATCCTGGGCCAAGGCCTTGGGGATATGACGGGAGGATTCGACGGTACTGGCGGCGGAATCTTCAAACTGTGACAGCTTGGTTGACTGGGCGATGGCGTGGGAGAGGGCCAAAGTTTCCAGCTCCTCGACACCGGGAAGGGTGATGTGATCATTTTGGATTTTTAAACTCTCGCCCTTGCTGTAGGTAAAGCTATCCTTAAAATAATCCGCCTGCGGCCGATGGATGTAATTTTTTATCCGATCCAATAAATCTTCGTGAATGCGGCGATCTCCTCCCCAAAAAACAATGACGCCGTAATCAAAAATATAGGTGGTGACTTCTTTGAAAAGCAGATGGTAGACATCGCGATAGCGGGTGACAGGATGAGTGCGACTTAAATCCTCCAGGAGATTGGGCATTTCAAATCTCGCCCCGACCCCATAAGCGATACATTCCGTGTCTTGAATTACTTCCGCCACTTGCCACCTCTTGGGCTATTTTGTCCTAGAAATCTATATCTGTCATGTTTAGAAAGGTACTGGACCGCTGCCGTAACGCAAGACTTGTGGTGCGCCGTCAACGCGCAAGTCAAGAATGGTGGATGGGCCGACAAAAGTCGTCTCGCCCGGGTCAAGAACCATTGATACCAGAGGGCCGAGTTCTTCTTCGATCAGGAGACCGTAAATGATATCTTCCTCACTTACCCCTAACATGGCGGGATGAATATTGGTGGAGAGAAGCGGGCCGGGATAAAATTTTGCCAGTGCCCTCAGCAAACCACAGTCAGGAATTCGCACTCCCACCTCGTGATCGCGATGGGAGGCCTTGAGAGATTTGGACACCAACTTATTGGCCTCCAAAATAAAAGTATAGGGGCCGGGGATGAGCCGTTTCATCCAGCGAAAAGTCAAATCCGACAGGAGCGCCACCTCGCTGACACTTTTAATATCGCCACACAGAAGGGAAAAGTGATGATGAGGATTTTCGTGCTTGGCCTGATAGATTTTCCTCACCGCCTCAGCTTGAAAAACATCACAGACTAAAAGCCAATTGGTGTCGCTTGGAAAGGAGATAATCTTTCCCTGGGCCAGGAACTCTCCGGCACGCTTCAGGATGCGATCATCAGGATTTTGCGCGACAATATACTCAATCATTACGCAGCTTGCCCCAAATTTTTGGCTTGAGCCGGGCGGCGGACAGAACGCCTCCGATCATCGCCCCCACCACACCCAAGGTTCCCACATCACTGCCCGTGAGATAGAAATTTTTGTACGGGGTGGCGGGACGAAGGGACTTACAGGCGAAGCGTTCGGGGGTTGGCGAGATGCCGTAGATGGCCCCCTGGGGCGCACGACAGTAGTGCACGGTGCTCAGTGGAGTTGAAAATTCACAGTGAACCACGTGCTGCTTCAGCTTGGGCATCCACTTAAACAACTGTGCCAGCAGACGCTGTTCTAAATTTTTCTTAAAACGAAGGTACTCATCGCCGCGCTTTCCTTTGGCCGTCCCCTCCCACTGAGTGAAGGCCTGGTAGGGAACGAACGTCACCACCTCGGCGGTATGACCCCCCTCGTGCTTGGGGTCTTTTAAGGACGGAAAGGAAACATATAAGATGGGTGCCAGGGAATTGGGATCGCTCACATCCCAGGCGGTTTTTTCCAGATCGTAGCTTTCATAGAACCATTGATTGGAGGCGCGCGCTCCGCCCTCGAGAATATTACCCTCGAGTCCCAGATACAGGGCCACATGGCAGGGGGACTGGGTCAGCTTCATGATCGACTGGGCCCATGATGATTGTTGAAATTCCGGGGGCAGGAGATTGGACACCGTGGCCTTGGCCCCGATGGCGCTGATCACGACAGGGGCATGGTAGAGCTGCCCATTTTGCAGCTCCACCCCGACGGCACGATTATTTTCAAAGATCACCCGTTTAACCGGAGTTCGGGTGAGAACCTCCCCTCCGCCCTGCTGAATCGCTCGAACCAAGGCATCGCCAAAAACCTTGGAGCCGCCCACGGGATAAAAACCTCCATGCCAAAAATGGCGGGTGGTGACGGCATGAATATAAAAGGAGGAACGGGACGGTGGAGGCCCGTAGTACCCCCACTGGGCGGCCAAGATCGTTCTGAGCTGCCCATTTTGAATGGTTCGCTCGAGAACTTTTTGAGTGGTGGTCTGGGACCAACGTTTAAAACTATGGGCCAAAATGGGAGTCAGCAGCTTGCCCCAGACATGGGGCAAAAGTTGGGTAAAAAAATGTCCGTAGCCGCTCTTGGCGGCCTTATCAACTGCCTTCTTATAGGCCTTCAGCCCCTTTTCCTCATCGGGAAAACGCCGCACTAAATCAGCAAAATATTGGTCCCGATCGATGGGCAAATCAATCTTCACTCCGTCGGGAAAATGAAAGCTGTCGTACACCTTGTCATATTTATGCATCGCGATCTGCTTATCGGTCAGCCAATCCAAAATTCTTCGGGGAAAACGGCCCTCATCCATCTCACCTAAGCAATGAACTCCCACATCCCAAATATAATTTTTGCGTTTGAAAGTGTGAGTCATTCCTCCGGGAACATAATGCTGCTCCAGCGCCAGAACCCTCTGCCCCATTCGCGCCAGGGCCGCGCCACAGGATAAACCTCCCATCCCAGTACCGATCACGATGACATCAATACCTTCCATAGCTTCTCCACACCATTCTGTAATATTTACATAATCAGGCCAGAGTATTTTCCTTTAAAATTTCACAGTTGGAAATTTAAAAAGAGGCCGTCTCGAAGGTGTTTCACAAAAGAGCTAAAGATGTTATAGTACGTCAAAGTGATATTAAGGAGGCCCCTGTGATGATCCAGATTCGAAAGTCTCTTTGCCTATTTTTAGCGCTCATGTCTTTGAATGGCATCGTCACTTCCCTGGCCTACGCCCAGAACTCCGACGTAACTCCCCCTCCGGCATCCTTTGAAGATGATCAGCAAGATCATGCCGACGACCAGTTAAGCATGAGTGAGGAAACACTTCCCGTGCAGCCGTCCCCCTATACTATCGATGAAGACCCCAGCATCCAGGCCGAGCCGATCGATGACGACGGTGATTTTTAAGCGATACCTGCCTATTCCACTTTGATCTTTGTCCATAATTTGTCGTACAGACCTGTGGCCTCGCCCAGGTCAATGATGCTCTCAAAGCGCGCCAGCTGTTCATTGCTTGGAAAAAGCGAGCGATTATTCTGAATCTCGGCGGGCAATTCCTGGCGGGTTGTTTTTAACACCGGTCCGCCCAGCACCGTTTTTACAAAGGAAACATTGGCCTTCAAGCTCAGGAGAAAATTGATGAGTTGGTGGGCCCCTTCACGATTCTGATGGCCTTTGAGAATGACCAGATTATCGAGAGCGCGTGTCCCCCCATCCTCGGGCAAAATATACTCGATTACCCCACCGGAAGTTCGCGCGGCCTGAAGGGCGTCAGAGGAATAGGAATGGGCCACCGCCACCTCTTTCTTAAGCAAGGCCTCGACCGTATCCGAGCGAAACATTTTCACTCTTGGCTTTACCTCCACCAGCGTGGCCTCGGCCAGCTTGAGCTCCGAGGGCGTGGTGGTATTGACACTGAAGCCATGCATTTTGAGGGCCGCGGCCGTGACTTCGCGGACATCATCGAGAAAAGAGAGCTTGCCCTTCAAGGCAGGATTTAAAAAAACATCCTTCCAGCTCTTAATCACACCCTTGTAGAGATCGCGATTGACCGCAATCCCGGCCGTGGACCAGGCGTAGGGCAGAGAGTACTTGTTACCGGGATCGAAGCTCTGCTTTAAGAATTCCTGATTGACCAGTTCCTTATTGGGAATCAGGGCCAGATCCATCTCGCTTAAAAGATTCAGCTTCTGCATCACCTCCACCATATAATCAGACGGAATGGCGACATCGATGCCGCTGGCACCGGCCTGAATTTTGGCCAGGAGTTCCTCGTTGGAAGAGTAGATGGAAAGATTCACCTTGATTCCCGTTTGCGCTTCAAATTCCTTGAGCAGCTCCTGGTCCACATAATTTGACCAGGTGGAGAGATTGACAACTTTCGAGGCCGGCATCTCCTGCTTCATGCAGGCCGTGAATACGATAAAAAGACCGACGCTTAAAAGAATTCGAAATATCGACATTGAAAGTCTCCCTTGCTAACATTTTCTGAATGTTAAACATTGTAGATATCGGCAAAAAATACGACAGTCAAATCGTTCTTCACGGTATTGACCTAAAAATTCAAGAAGGTGAATTTTTTGGTCTCTTAGGCCAGAGCGGGTGTGGAAAAAGCACCTTGCTTAGAATAATCGCCGGCCTTGAGTCGCCTTCCAAGGGGGCAATCTTTTTAGATAACACCCGGATCGACACCCTTCGCCCCCAGGATCGGCCGTTTAATATGGTTTTTCAGCGTTATGCCCTTTTTCCCCATCTCTCGGTGTTTGCCAACGTGGCGTTCGGGCCGAGTCTCCACCGAATCGACAAGTCCTCGCTGGCCGCGCGGACGGAAGAGGCGCTTAAGCTTGTGGGCCTCTGGGATTATCGGGATCGACTTCCCGAAACCTTATCAGGCGGCCAACAGCAGCGGGTGGCCCTGGCCCGGGCGGTGATCAATCGGCCTAAAATGTTGCTCCTCGATGAGCCCCTTTCGGCCCTGGATAAAAAAATGCGGGAGAGCATGCGGGAAGAGCTGCGAAACCTTCAGCGCAAGGTGGGGATTACTTTTATTTTTGTCACCCACGATCAGGAGGAGGCCCTGGCACTCTCGGACCGAGTGGCGGTCATGAATCATGGTCGACTGGAACAGGTGAGTGCCCCGGAAGAGCTCTATCATAATCCTGAAACTCTCTTTGTCGCCCAGTTTGTGGGGGACTCGGCCCCGCTTACCGGCGCCACCTGTTCCATTGCCGGCAGAAAAAATGAGGTGGCCATGACTCTGGCACAAAACAATATCATCAGGGGCATAGGCAAGATTCAAGAACGGCAGCAGGGAATCGCCATTATTCGGCCCGAAAAGGTGCGTCTTACCCAGCTAAATTTGGAGGGGCCGATCAATCCCGAGGAGAATACAATCTCGGGAAAAATTCAATCCACCACCTTCAGAGGAAGTCAGACCGAGGTTCAGGTTGAGGTGGCACCAGGACAGTCCATAAAAGTTTTCATTCAAGATCAAAAAAATGCCCGGCCCATGAGCTTAGGCGAGCTGGTCCAGCTTAGCTTCTCCGTCCAGGATACCTTTATCTTTCCCCCAGGCCTCACCACGTGAGCGGCAGGCCTCAACTCCGCATGCGTGAGATGAGCATTCTTGGCCTACCGGCGCTGGCCTGGTTTGTCTTCTTTCTACTCGCCCCTATCCTGATTGTGATTCTTCTGAGCTTCCTTAAACGCGGGACCTACGGCGGCCTTGAGTGGACCTTTCAACTCTCCAACTATCCTCGTATTTTTGAGGCCGTTTATTTTAAAATTTTCTTCGAGAGTTTCAAGCTGTCGCTGATCACCGCGGGAATGTGTTTCGCCTTGGGGTATCCCATGGCGTGGGCCATGGCCACGGCCCAAAGGTCAACCCGCTCACTATTAATCCTAACCATGGCCATTCCCTTTCTCACAAATCTGATCATTCGCGTCTATGCCCTGAGAATTTTTTTAGGCATGGATGGCCCGGTCCAAACCGTGCTGCAGTTTTTGGGGGTGGAGTTTGATCCTTTTTTATTCTCACAAAACAAAACCCTGGTTCTCTATGGCATGGTGACCACCTATCTTCCCTTCATGGTTTTTCCCCTCCATGCCGCCCTGGAAAAATTTGACTTCACGCTGGTGGAAGCGGCCAAGGATCTGGGGGCCTCAGAGTGGCAGGTGCTAACCCGGGTTATTCTCCCCAATACCCGCCTTGCCATTGCCAACGGGATCACCTTGGTTTTTGTGCCCTGCTTAGGTGAGTTTGTCATTCCCGATCTGCTGGGAGGAGCGAAAAGCATGCTCATTGGCAATCTCATCACCGAGCAATTTTTGAAAACCCGCGACTGGCCGTTTGGAGCGGCCCTGTCAACTCTTCTCATTCTTCTTCTCGTCCTCATCCCCTTCACCATCCGTCGCACCATTGTCGGGCGGAGGCGGGGATGAAAGAGCGTTCTAGGCCCCGGCCGCCCCTGATTGTTTTTTTCATCAGTGCCATGGTGCTCATCCTGCTCTATCTCCCGCTCCTGGTTGTCTGGGTGAATTCTCTTTTGGAAAACGTCGACGCCCGCTGGATTTTGAGCTTGCGCTGGTATCGGGAGGTTTTTTCCGATAGCGAGCTGATGGCGGCCATGGAACGCAGTTTGCTTGTGGGACTCAGTGCCAGCTTTTTTGCCACCATTCTCGGTACCGGCGCCGCCATCGCCGTTTCCAAAGAGTATAATCGCTTTCGTCTGCGCCACGGACTGGAAATCATGTCATTTATCTCACTGATTATTCCCGAGCTGGTTTTTGCTCTTTCTCTTCTCATGTGGTTTTTCATTTTAAAAATTCCCCTCGGTCTGGGGACGGTGATCACCGCCCATACCACCTTCTGTCTTTCCTTCGTCATGCTGACCGTGGGAGCGCGAGTGAGTGCCCTCGATCCCGCCCTTGAGGATGCGGCACGCGATCTCGGGGCCTCCGAATTTCGCATCTTATTCAAAGTCACTTTGCCCCTACTTCTACCGGCCATTGTCGCCGCCTTCGTCCTGTGCTTTCTGCTCTCCTTCGATGATTTTTTAATTACTTTTTATACCAATGGAGTGGGAAGTGACACCCTTCCCATGAGGCTGTACGGGGCGATAAAAATGGGGATTACACCCAAGCTCAGTGCCATGTCCACCATCATGTTCTTATTTACGGTGGGCCCGATTCTTTTGATCTTCAAGGGGCGGGCGCTACGGGACCTGGTGTAGGATTACAAAATCTCGTCTTTCAGGACTTCCCCGATCTTATTTAAAAGTTGGGTCCGGCTGAACGGCTTCACCAGAATATGTCGTCCCCCTTCGTTCATGGCGACGATCACATCTTCTTTGGTCAGGCATCCGGAGATGAGGATGTACTTCATGAGTCTGTTTTTGGGAGTCTTGCTTAAGGTTCCGATTAAATCAATGCCGCTTTTTCCCGGCATCTTGTGATCCACAATTACAATATCAAACGTCTGATTTTGCAATTTCTGAATCGCCTGAACTGCATTCTGGGCCGCCACCAGCGTTTTGAATCGGCCGGTGGCGCTGAGAAAAAGACAGATTAAATCGCAAATTTTTTGCTCATCATCCACCACCAGGGCGGAGTATTGTTCTTTTTTTAAAGCTTGAATCATACCACCTTCGCCTTGAGCGCTTTTCTGATGATGTCCTTCAACTCTTGGGCCTTAAATGGTTTCTGGACGAGCGCTCTCACATGGGCGAGCTTTAACTTTTCGTAATCCTCTTCCGAAAACTTCCCGCCGGTCATGAAAATAAATTTCGGGGCATCGGTGACCTTTTCAAATTCAGAGGCCAAATCAAAGCCGCCCCGTTGGGGCATATTCAGATCGGCAATCACCACGTCAACGCCAAATTTATGAATGATCCGGAGGGCGTCTTCAACCTTGGTGGACCCGATGAAAACAAACTCCGGCTCCTCGGCCAAGATGTGGTTAATCACATTGAGAACTTGCGGCTCATCATCAAGCGCCAGCACTTTTATTCCGGGATGATCCGCCAGACCCGACAGGTAACGCTCATTGTGGGTATAAGAGGAAACTTCAACACCGGGAAGGACCACCTGAAAGCAGGTGGTGCCATTTTTTTGCTGTTCCAGGGTAATTTTCCCACTGTGGGCAAGAATGATCTTTTGACAGATGGACAGTCCTAAACCGGTCCCCTCACCGATCGTTTTGGTGGTGAAAAATGGGCGGAAGACTTCTGACCTAAGATGCTCAGGAATCCCCGAACCATTATCCATGACTTTTAAAATTATGGCCCCGTCATTTTCATCTTTCGAAAGATGAATGGTGAGATGGCGATCATGGGAGCTTTTTTTCTCACATAAGGCATCAAAGGCATTTTTGGCCAAATTCAAAACCACCTGCCGGACTTTGACAGGATTAACAAAGGCCACCACCTCGTCTTTGGTAAAATCAAAAGATAATTCAATGTTATTTTCCTTGAGCACCAGCTTTAGGAGCTGGAGGACGTCCATGACAAGAATCTTGAGATCGACATATTCTTTTTTATCTTCATTTTTGTGAAGATAGCTCTTCATATTCAAGATAATCTCGTTAATCCCGTGCAGAGACTCAAAGGCATTGTCGATGCATGTTTTTAAAAGCTCCTTGCCTTCAAAAGCGGCACAGGACTCCAGAAGTCCCTTGGCAACCTCCACGTTCCCGCTGGCAATGGTCAGGGGATTGGCGATCTCATGGGAAATGGAAGCGGTCATCTCGCCCAAGGTCGCCAGCTTATCCGCCTGAATAATCTGGGCATGGCCCTCTTCAATCTCTTTCATCTGGGTTTTGTATTTTTCAAATAAATGTTTTTCCACCGTGATGTCGCGGAAAAACAAAAAAAGCTCCTGGGGGTTATCAGCGGAGGGGACGATTTTTAAAACGAAAAACAACTTCTGGGTGGGGATTTTAAAAAGGGAGAACGCTATTTCGGCGGAAATTTTTATTTCATTTTCCCGGCGGGCCTCCTCAATCAGGTCCAGGGGCCAGGTTGTTTTTTCAACAAATATCTCTTCCGGGGTGAGACCTGACTTTAAAATCCGGGGAGGGGTTTGAAAATACACCGGCGCGGAATAATTAAAATAAATTATCTCATCTTTTGCATTGATGAGCAGTACCGCTTCATGTAACTGATCATAGGCCTTAATATCAAGCATGAATCAACCCTTTATAAAATAAAAATATTGCTCCTCAATTGCATCAAACTCCATCTCCTCCCCCGTTTCCTCACAGCACATTTTGGGGGCCTTGCGGCCTTTGACATCGGAAACTTTTAAAAGAATCTTTTTTTCGCTGTCGTGATGCTCGCAAAAATAGGGCGCGTAAAATGACTCGATGACACAGTTGGGGCGCAAAAACCCCTGTACCATATTGATCTGCTCAATGATAATCTGCGGGCAACGGGAATAGACGATTTTTGTTTTCGGACTCAACTTATCCAAAAAACCAATCCAATCCCGGATGCCGCAGGAGTTAATCAGCTCGACCTCATTGAAGTCAAACAAGTACTGGTCAAATCCTGCCAGAGGTATTTGCGCCAGATCGGCATCCTCGTTTATATAACCCTTCAATGCGAGCTGTATCTTCCTGCCCTGAACTTCGGTGGTAATCTTTAAATTCTGCGCCATGCTCTACTCCTCTCGAAAGAAATGAAAAGAAGTTACTCTTTCCTTATACTGCTTTTGCCTTTTTTGCAGATCAAATAAGGCAATGACCTCAGTGCGTTTGTCATCCCGAAGGTTGACAACCAAAGTACTACTCAACCCGAAGGCCATATACAATCCCAGACCGGCACCGGCGGTATCGGTTTTGGGCATTTTTTCTCTCATGGCCCTTAAAATTCCATTTAAGATGATATCACGTTTCAGGCCGCCAAAATTGTCCTCCACCGAGATGGCCATGAGCTTTTCTCCCCGGCCCATTTTAAATAAAACCTTCTCCCTCAGGTCCAAAGCATGGGCCTCGGTTCGATCTAGATTATAATATTTGAGCTCTCCTGAAGGTTTTTTGGCGGCATCAAAGACCGCGTTGGACACCAGCTCAACCGAAACTGTCGCAAGGAAATCTTTGAGGGGACCAAAGTAGGTGCTCAGGTCAAATTTGTCGATCATTTGACTGACAATTTCCATGATTTTTTCCGATGAGGCCACTTCCTCACTATGAATCTGGGCCCCTTCCCCAAGATAACCTTCGATTCCCCATAAATGCCCCGATCGCTCCTTATAAATATTGGCCGAGATCTCTCCATATAAATCCAAGGCATTCTTACCGATCACATGGCGGATTTCAAAAGGCGACAAGATGAATTCAATATTTTCTTCGCTCCTGGCATCCGAGAGCACGTAGACTTTCTGGGCATTGGCCTTTAAGAACTCCGCCTCCTGAGTGGACAGGGGGAGCTGGCACCAATGCAAGATGACATCGGCCTCACTCAAGTTTTCCGTTTCATCCACGACGATCTGTTTTTTGCCAAGCTCTTCTTTGAGTCTCGCCCGATCGAAATCCGGGGCGGTGGTTCCATGGAAGGCCAACTTTAAAAGCTGCTTCTCCTGTCTTTTTAAGCAGACGACCGTATGGTCATCAGTGAGTGGTGCCTCCCCCATAAAGTTCTTGAGATCGGAAAAGACCCCATCAACCACGCTGGAACTTTTCAGCATTTTCGTTTGACTGAGTGTTTTTAAGAGCCTTCTTTGACCAAAAGGCTTTCCCTCGGCATTTTCGGCCTCAAGAATGCCATCGGTATAAAAAAAGACCGCATCGCCCTTTTCCAGCATGACCTCTTCATATTTGTAAACCTCATCCGGGCGATGCCCAAGTCTGGCACCATTGGCCTCCATAAGCGGGACAAATTGATCTTTTTGTGGCTGCGGGGTATTTTCCTTGTTTTTGAAAAAGAGCGGGGGGCAGTGGGAGGCATTGGCATATTTAAAAATATTGCTGTCAACATCGAGCACCCCGACAACCGCCGTCATCAGGATTTCCCCTTTTAAACCAAGGGCGGCGTGATTCATGAAGGCCAGAATTTTCCCCGGGTTTTCTAAATAATCCGGGTGATCATAGATAATTTGCTTAAGATTTCTGAGTGAGCAAAAGGCCGTGGCCGTCATCAAAGCGGCGCCGACTCCGTGGCCGGTGGCATCGCAGATAAAAATAACGGACTTCGGGCCATGGTGAAAAATGCCCCACCAGTCGCCACCACACTCGGAAGCTGATCGGAAACGCCCGGAAACCTCGATACATCCCTTTTTCCAATCTTGATCAGGAAAAAAAGTGGATTGCACCAGCTGGGCCACATAGAGTTCATTTTCCAATCGGGCCTTTTCCTTCATCTCCCCAATATAATGTTCAATTTCCTTGGACATATAGTTAAAGGTCGTCGCCAGGGCCGCCAGCTCGTCCCGTCCTTTGATGGTCACCGTCGAGCCAAATTCACCTTTGGCCACTTTCTGCGCCATCGCGGTTAACTTTTCCAAAGGCCTGGTCAATCCCCGAGCAAAAAGGATTCCAAAAAAAATACATAACGATAAAAGCAGTCCCCCCAGAATGGCCGATCGCTGAATGAGAAACCGGGCGGCGCGAAAGGCCTCGTCCGTGGGGATAAGGGCCAAGGCCCACAATTTAAAATCGGGAAGAAATTTCATTCCCAGCAGAACCGTTTGCCTTTGCTCCCCCTTGCCTAGCAAAGAAAACTCCATGACCTCCGCCCCCACTTCCGAGGCATGCTTGACCTGATAGCTGAGGACCTGCTTGGCCAGATCAAGGTCGGTGCTATCCAGCTGACTTATGAAATCCCGGCGGCCACCATCCAGGATCGTTTCCAGGTTTTCATTAAAGAGCAAAAAATAGTGCTGTCTCCCTTTCGCCAGCGCTTTAAAAAAATGAGAGGCAGAAAGCCTGACAACCAGCACGCCCTCGGCGTAGGACTTGACCATTTCTAAGATTCTGCTTCCTGAAAGATTCAGTGTTCTCGTGGTAAAATTTTTCCCGCTCAAGGCCTGGGTGCGACCACTCAGCTTTTTATTCTCAAGCTGGCTGAAGGCCTGGTAATTCTCTTCCTCCAGTCCCTCCGGACGATGGAGATAGATCTGAAACTTGTTTCTATCCTTTACCAAAAAAGTCACTTCATAAATTTCTGCTTTTCGGAGTAACGCCTGCTTCAAATTGGCAAGATCTCTGGAAGGGGCCTGCTCGGCACCGCCTTTGATCAGTGGCCATAAAAGGGACTCGATTTCGGACATCTGGGAACGAACCTGCTCGCCCAGTGCTTCAACTGAAACAAGAGTTGAATCGTAGATGTAGGCGGCCTTGTCCTCATTGAAGAGCTTGATGGCATAGTAAACATAAAAGACTAAAGCGCTGACCAAAAGAGAGCCAAACAGAACCGTGATCTTCGCTTTTAAGGGCACTAGAATCTTTTGCAAAATTTTTCTCTTTTTATCCTTAAGTTCATTATAATTATATCTGTTATGTCCTGTAATTGCTCCCTAGGATTTTTAAAATATGTCGTCGCTGGATTCCGATAATCCTCCCCATACCGTACCAAGAGGCTCAACATTTGATCTCGCGTTGCTCACCCTCAGTGCACTCTCCTCCTTGGTCTTTTTATTTTTTCTGCTCTCACCTCAGCACGAAATTGCCACCACCCTCCACTCCGCCGGAACTCTACAGCTCAGCTCCAATGTGGTGAAAATCCGGCAGGACCAAGACTGGGCCTGGTTTGAAGGTCAGGTGGGTGACAAGATACACTTTGGAGACCTCATTTTTACTCACGAAAATTCCCAGGCCTCGGTGGATTTGGATTGGGGGCAAAAGATAAAACTGAATTCAAATACCCTTATTAAAATCGCCCGAAACGAAGCTCGCAATATCTCAGAAATTGAAATCCAAAAAGGACATATTCTGGCAACCATGCCGCAGACCGAAGCGGGCAAGCAGGAGCTAGGCCTGAAGTTTAAAGGGAAATCATACCTTCTCCACTCATCGGGAAAAGGCAAAGCGAAGGTGCAGTTTAAAGCTGAAAAAGGAAGTGGACAGCTCTTCGTGCTGGAAGGCAGTACCGAGCTAAAAACAGGCCAGGGGAATTTTACCATCAGCTCGGCCCAGAAAATAAATATCACCAACGAGGGACCTGCCACGGTGGAAAAAATGAAGGTTGTTCCCATGGCGCCAGTCGACGACAAGACGATCGCCCTGGACTTGAGCGACGGACACCATAGTTTTGTCAAACTGCAGTGGCAGTCAGAAGAGGCTTCTTTTGATCTTAAGATCGCGCGAGATCCGGAGCTGTCTCAACTTGTCTACTCGGGGCCGGTGCAGGGACTTGAATATCTTTTTATCCCGGATAGTGAAGGAAGCTTTTTTTGGAAAATTACACCGAAGAACGAAACATCCTCCGGTCCGGTCCTATCCTTTAACGTCTTCGCTGAGCAGGCGCCGGAAATTTCATTAGACCCTCCCGGCCCGGATTATGTCCTGGATGAAACTGTTCTCTACTCATTTCAAAACCTGGCGCAGAACTTGAAGATTCAATATCACCTGGCGGTTGACTCACAAGATCGGCACGAAAATTTGTCCTCCCCCGACGGCGTCTTCAATTACACCTTTTCACAACCAGGCACCTACATTTTCAAAGGATGGAAGGAATTCAAGGGACATCTGTCAAAGGAAAAATCCGCAACCGTCCTGGTCCAGGATTTCAAGCTGTCGGTGGCACCGGAGCTTACCACTCCCCAGGACGGACAGGTTGACTTATACATTCAGGAAAAATCAGGCCCGAAGGTCCCCCATTCTGTGATTGTTTCTCTGGAGCGATACGAGCGCCGGCACGGGGTGGAAGTTTCCCTTTTCTCCTTGAAGGATAAGCAGGAACGAATGCTAAGAAGTGATGATGAGCTGACCATCATCAAACTTTCGGCCTTCGGCAAGTACCAGCTCAAGGCCAGAAGTTATCTCAAAACCCATCCCGACATTCTCTCTCCCTGGAGCAAGACAATCTCCTATGAGATGAAGGCGCTGGAAAGGCCGAATGCCTTGCCTGAAAACGGCACTCGTATTGAGCTGGAAAAACCATCAGAAAAAGTCACATTTTCCTGGGACGCTTCTCCTTCCGAAGAACTTCTGAGCGCTAAATATTTATTTGAAATTGATGACAATCCGGATTTTTCCAGTCCGAGTCGCCAGGTGGTGCTTGAGAATACCACCCGTTTCACAGATTCCATCGACCGTCCCGGAATCTACTACTGGCGCACAAAAATTATCACCACCTCGGGTGAAGTTCTCTACTCCAGGCCAAAGAAAGTGGAAATTTCCCCCATCCCTCCTCCCCCGGCCATTGAGCTTCAGGATTTGAAGTTAAAAATAAAATTCAAGCAAACCCACGCTCCCACTTTTTTCCAAAAACTTATCCAACTTTTCCTCAGCAATGCTTTGGCGGAGACGGATGAGGGCCAGGGTTATGTCGAAATTTCCTGGCCGCAAAGTAAAAATGCCGAGTATTACCAGCTGCAGATTTTCAAGAATCCCAACGACAAAACCGCCATTATTGAAAAAAAGCTGAAGGAGAATTCCTTCACCTGGGAGGCGCCCCACTCCGGAATTTTTTATTACCGCGTGGCCATTATTGATTTCTGGCAGCGCCAGGGACCGTTCGGGAGTTTTGCCAAGATTGAAATAGAATATGACAGCAAAGATCTGATGGCACCGGATGTTGACTATAAGCAAATTGTCACTGAGGAAACGGCTTACCTTTTTACCATCGGAAAGCAGGTTAGCGCGGTCTTTCCAAGTTTTTTTCAACTGGCCAAAAATAACCGAACCCACGCCTTTGACAGGCCTCTGCTGGAAAAAAAGATAAAAGCGGGGGACGAAATTTTGCTCCACAAAAACGACCTCGAACCGGGAAAATACTTTTATCGCACGGCCATCAAAAACCCCAAAACCGGTAAGGTCATTCTCTTCTCTCCCATCACCTCCTTTCGCGTGGAGGAGCCGATTCGCCTTCCTCCAAAGGAAATTGAAATTGCCACGCCCCTGCCAACACTCACCGCTCCTGTGCCAGAGAAGAAGCAGCCAGAGAGGAAGCAGAATGAAAGTTCGGCTTGCTATGGGCCCAGTGAGATCAGTCTTGAATCCACCACAGGGGCTAAGAAGGCCACCGTTGATGGGCTGGTGCTTAAGACCTTTTCCCTGCAGCATCGTCGCAGCGGTCTCACCTGGGCCGGGGCCTTGGATAGCTTCGAGGCCAACTTTTTTCTTGAGCAAGGCCAGGTCTTCAGTACCGAGTCTTACTTTCGATCATTTTTTAACTTGGCCATGACCACCGCAAAACTGGCGGAATCCCTGGAGCTGGGGCCCCTCGTCCATCTGGAAAAATTCACTTACTTTGACAATGTGGCGGGTATCCAGCAGAAGAGAGAAAAAAATCTCGCGGCCGCCGGGGTTGTCCTGAGTTATGACTATCATGATTTCAAATTCAAGCTCACTGGTGCCCTCGGCATGGCCTCCCTCATCACCGCGCAGGTAAAATATCATCTTCTGGAAAAGAAATATTTCCTGATGCTGGCATTTGAAAAGATGTCCTTCTCAAACTCCGGAAGCCGGGTGAGCTATCAGGCCCTGCGCCCCCAAATCGGCCTTTCATTCTTCTACTGAAAGAGGCCCAAAAAGTGGGCACAAAAAGAGCAAATTGGAAATTTTTCTAAACAAGGCCATTGGCCAAAAACCAAGCTAATTGGCTGAAATATCGAGGTGCCAGGAGACTTGTTGGAATTGCTAAGGGTGCCCTGCCAGATGAATTAAAATATGACTATAGAAGAGGTATCTATGATTTCCAAAAAGTTCATGCTCTTGCCCCTCCTGATTGCGCTGAATAGCTTTGCCAAGGACGACGGACCGCTACTCTATTATGTCAAAGGCAATTTGCGCGGTGGCATGATTGAGATTCAGGCCCTGATCAAATCTTCGGAAGATGAGATCACGGTTAGAAAAAATTTTAAAGGCTCGGTGGCCTTACCTGAGCACCTCGAAACCGAGAAATCCTTTCTCTTTAGAAAAATTACCAACGCCACCTTACGCTTTGATAACGCCCTCGAATGCGAGTATCAGTCCCATGGGCGCCATGATCACGGGCACAAGCTTCATTTCGTCTCTTGCAGCGACAGGGCCACGGGTCCCGGTCGCGCCGTATCGGTGGCCGGACATATTGAATTAACCGCTATCGCCCGAGGGTTTTTTCCTGTGACAGTTTCGGCCAAGGCCTTTCTCAAAATAATTTCCAGCAGCGAGCAGGAAACGGGACTGGTGTTTCCTTATATCTATCCTACCGAGGGACAGATTTTGCAATTTAACGGCACGTCGTGGGTCCCTCGCAACTACTTAGGCGATGGCCAGGCCATCGGCGACATCTTGGCCTGGGACGGTCAGGCGTGGACAGCAAAGGCCCTCGAATCTTTGCCTGGTGAAGTTGGGCCGGCCGGACCGCAGGGCATTCAAGGGCCGCAAGGTATTCAAGGTATTCAAGGCGACAAAGGTGATTCTGGCGTTGCAGGAGCTGACGGCGCGCCAGGAATTGCCGGCCCACCAGGATTGCAAGGTATCCAAGGCGACAAGGGTGACAAAGGTGACAAGGGCGATCCTGGCGTTGCAGGAACAGATGGCGCGCCAGGAGTTGCCGGCCCACCAGGATTGCAAGGTATCCAAGGTGACAAGGGCGACAAGGGCGATCCTGGAGTTGCAGGAACGGATGCCTTTGTAAAACTAAATCTAGGTCCGGGATTGGTTGGAGGCGTCAATGGTGTACTCGTCAACAACGATACCGTGGCGGTCAATGTGGGTGTGAATGCCGGACAAATTCCCCAGCTCGACGTCGCCGGAAAAATCCCTGCCTCCATGATCCCCTCCTCTTCATCCTTCAAAGTTGCTTTCGTGAAAGATCACAAGAACCCCGGAGTCCATGGCGGTACCTGCACCTCTGGCTCTTGGATGGTCAGGGATCTCAATGTGCTTGAGGGGGATTCGGGATTTGTTTCTCTGGCGGGAAATAGCTTCACACTGCAGCCGGGGAAATATGTCGTCTATATCGATGCCCCAGCATTCTTATCCACCATGCACCAGGCGAGATTATTCAATATAACCTCGTCCCAAGTCGCCATTTGGGGGTCTTCAGCATTATCATCCAACAGTGCTGGTGGATCATTGACCAACGCCTTTATTAAAGGACAGATCACGGTTACCGCCCCTACAAGTTTTAGGGTTGAGCACAGATGTAATCTGTCGCGCCTTGATACAGGTTTTGGTTATGCCAACAATTTTGGAGGCCCTGAAGTTTACACTCAGGCCGTCATCACCAAAGTAGAATAGTTGGCGCCAAGATATTTCGATTGGAAAAAAATGAAATAGGCCTAAAATTTAGGCATGGTTGTCTTTCTTCTCCTCTCTCTAGGCCTCTTTAATTATTTACCGGCCCAGGTCTTTGATGCCGGAAACGGAAGTCTAGGGGCCTGTACCGCCGTCACGTTTACCACCGGCGGCACCTATCAATGTTCCACGGTCAGCATTAATGCCCCTGTCACCATCACGACGGGGGGAAATGTCATCATCAAAAGCACCGGGGAGGTGCTGATCAATGCTGCCTTCACCATCAAAGGACAAAATGGCGGCAACGGCGGCAATCTCTTCGCCCCCGGCAATATCGCCACGGGCGGGGCAGGCGGTCCCGGCGGACTGAGCGGTGGATCGTGCGATGGCAACAGCACCTGTGTCAGTCCCGACAACGATGGGTCCGGGGGCGCCTTGGGCGGTGGCGCTTACACCGGTTTTGGCGGCGGACTCGGCGGCGGAGGAGGCGGCGGTGGCGGCCACGGAGAGAGCGGTTTAGCGGGAACAAAAGGTGTTACGGTCGATGGCGGGGTCGGAGGGACTCCAAGTGCCTCCTTTGGAAATGAAAATAACTTTGAAAGCAGTTTTACCGGCGGGGC
Organism: Bdellovibrionales bacterium GWA2_49_15; assembly: GCA_001769855.1. Lineage (GTDB taxonomy): Bacteria > Bdellovibrionota > Bacteriovoracia > Bacteriovoracales > Bacteriovoracaceae > GWA2-49-15. The sequence goes on from MEPP01000028.1 coordinate 120,837, forward strand.
GGGTGGTGGCGCTGGTGGCATCGGACAGGATGGCGGACTCAATGATACTTTGGGCGCCGCAGGTGGCGGCGGCGGAGGGGCGCTAAGAATCGAGGCCCAAGGGGCGATTCATATCACCGCGAGCGGCTCCATCAATGCCAACGGAGGCAATGGCGGTGCCGGAACTTTAACCGCACCCAATGGTCCCGGTGGCGGCGGAGGGGCCGGCGCGGGCGGCGCGATCTTCCTGCAAAGCGCTCTCTCGATTACCTTGGATGCGGCCGGGCTCCTCACGGTAGCAGGGGGAACCGGCGGGGCCGGGCAAGGCGGAGGTGATGGTGATGGGGGCAACGGTGGGCGCGGCCGAATTCGTCTGGACGATTCAGATGGAGTCATTGCCAATGCTCCGGCCTTCAGCGTGCAAAAAATACTATCCGGCAGCAACGGGGCCACACCTGACGCAATTTCAAGCGATATTTCCTGCGGCAGTCTGACGATGATTGACAACGATCGCAATCACAATCTGCTGCTGAGTTTTTTACTTGGTCTCTTTCTTCTGATCAGGGGAAGCGACTTCGTGCGATCAAAGCGGCACCCAGCGCCCCGACCAGATCGGGCTGCTTGGGAACCGCGATCTCGCAGTTTAAGGCACGGCCCAGCGCCCGCACCACTCCGGGATTGCGGGCCACGCCGCCGGACATAGCGACGCGAAGGCCGGAAGTTTCCTTGCAAACGCGACGAACCAGCGCCGAGACTCGACCGGCGATCGCCTGATTGAGGGCAAAAATAATTTCTTTGGTTTCGGTACCGTCGGCCACCAGGGACACCACCTCGCTCTCGGCAAAAACGGTGCACATGCTACTCAAGGTGCGCAGGCCCTGGGCCCCCACATCAAGGCGGGACATTTCGTCGAGCTCCAGATTTAGGGCTCGGGCCATGGTTTCAAGAAAGCGTCCGGTGCCGGCAGCGCACTTGTCATTCATGACAAAATCCACCACCTGTCCGTCAGAGTCCAGCAAAATGGCCTTGCTATCTTGGCCTCCAATATCAATCAGCACTCGGGCATCCTCAACGAAGGCCCGGATGCCGCGCGCGTGGCAGGTGATTTCCGTGACGGCGACATCTTTTTGCTCGACACGGGTGCGTCCATAGCCCGTCGCCACGGTGGCGCGAATGGCCTCGCTGGCCACACCTGCTTTGGTGAGCACCTGATCGCGCACGTTTTGGGCCGATTCCTGATTGCGGGCACCTGTGGGCAAAACCTGGCCGCTTAAAATTTTTCCGTTCTCATCGATCAAAACGGCATCGCAGGTGCGGCTGCCGACATCAATGCCAAGATAATAATTCATGATGAGGCCCTCCCGGCGCGCGCCGAAGCCGTTTCCAAAAAAGCTTCGAGACGAGTCCGAAGCTGCCCTTCACCAAAACCGCGGGAATCGACGCAATCGACCTCAAGATTGATTATGGGAATCGACATCTCACGCAGACTTTGCTCAATCAGGCCGCGCGAACCGGCCCCCTGGCGACAACCCCAATTGCACGGGTTGATCACGCCGCCAATTTGATAGCGGTCGATGAGCTTTTTTAAATGGGTCAGACGGTTGGTGCCCGGCCCGTTGAACGGAATACTGATCGAGCGCTTCGCCATCCCGGGAAAAGGATCGTCAGGGTCAATCGGCTCCCAGGTCACGTCGTTGAGCTCATCGACGACAATACTGGCCTGATACTCGTTTTCCAGAAGATCGAGCAGACCGTTTTTAAATTGAATCCGATTTTGTAGCCATAAGAGACGGAGCTTACTGGGAGGACATTGCTGCTCGCGAACCCGCCTGGCATATTCAGTCTTAAAGTTACCAACCAGGTCCAAACCCGCCTGTGTGCCATTCATCAGATTGAGAACGAGAGCGAAATTGGCCAGCTCCTTGCTTTTCACCGGACTGGGATTTTGGGCCGCAAGAGAAAAAAGCTCCACCATCTGGGCCCGCATCTCGTTGGATAAGCGAACGGCATTTCTCAGGCGTTCCTGATCAAGTTTTTTTCCCAGACGAGACTCCACAAAAGAAACCATCTCGCGCAGCTGATGGGCCAGGAAGGCCACATTTCTCTCATTCTCCACCTGAGGTATCTGCAACATATAAAGATCTTTTTTAAACTGACTTGAAAGCCGCTCCATGACCGCCTGTCCGCCGGTACAGGGAACGGAAGAGCCAATTAAGAAATCTGGCGTTGGAACCAATCCCTGGCGGGCGGCACCGTAAACCGCCCGATGGTAGCCGCAGGTATCCGGCGAATAACCGTCCTGCTCGGCATTCTCAAGAATGTCATTGATCTGACCTGAGGCCGAAAGGACCGCCCCCAGAAATTCCACAAAACAGGCGTTCACGCCGAGAGCGTTGAGGAGATCGAAGGGCACCGTGATCCCGCACCAGGCCAGCGGCTCCTTGCCGGCAAAAAGACGATTGCCAAAATGCGCCAGCTCCAGCGCAAATTTTTTTCTGAGATTGGGATTGGTGGGATCTTTGCGAATGGCACTTTCCAGGCCCGACTGGAGAGTCTTGAAATGCCGGGCCATCAAAGCGTTCTTTAAAAATCCCATAATCATGACAACATCTCCGCAAAGGCCTCGATTCTTGTTCGCTGCTGCCCGATCGTACCCAGGGTGCAGTCTCCCTCTAAAAAAAGGAAGGGAAGCTTGGCGCGCTTTAAGTGTTCGCGAATAACCGGCACGCGGGCGAGATAAGGGTCACAAAATTTAACTGTGTGACCGATCACTCCGCGCGCACCACTGGCACGGGCATCTCTGATAAGATTTTTCGCCAGAATCTCGGGATCGCCGGGAACGAGCGTTCTGGCACAGGGCCGTCTTGACAGCAGACCAAGGGCAAGTGAGGAGAGGGCGGAGTTATCCGCAGCCACTTCGATTTTCTGAAATGACCTGGAACCGGTGCACAGGTCATCACCCACAATTGTCACTCCGCAATCTTCAAAGAGCTGAAAGGCCCCGGGATCGCTTAAGACATTCCCGAAAAGAAAGACAGGAATTCCTGCAGTTTTTTGCATTTGCGCGGGAGCAGAATCAAGCTCGCCGATCAAGGCCTCAGGTGCAGTGGTCATGGCCCGATTGAAAAGTGCTTGGACGCGGCGACTGGTCAGCTTCTCCGCCAGCCTATTGTAAAGGGCCATGCTCGCTTGCAGTTTGGTCTCAGTCACTGCGGTCCCGCCCCACTCTACCAGTTTCGGCCCAAGCTCGCGCAGCTCAAGTTCAAAAAACTTTACCGAGTGGGCCTCGGCGGTGACAGGTAACTCCAGCAGAATCGACGGAATATCCGGACGCACCCGTTGCCAGGCATCGAAGAGTCGCCGCATGGAATCGCAGCTATTCATGAAGACCATACCTGCAAGAGGTGGCAGGTCTTGGGCCATCGCGCGATCCAGAATTCGTTTAATGTGCGGGCAGAGATTATCATGCAAGACACCACCCGCCCGACTTGGGACAGAGGAAGATTCGTGGGGCAAAATACGATAGGGTACGAACCCGGCAGCATGAATCAGCGGGGTGGGAGTATAGGCACAGGCATATCCAATCATCATTGATTTTCTCCCCGTTGAGCGTTGCTTAAAATTCTTCGCATGACCCGTTTGCTCGTTTCCAATTCCGCTGGAGATACGTCATCCAAGATAAGCTCGAGAGTTTTCTGAAGAATCTTCATCACCTTCGGACGAATTTTTTGGGCGGCAACGGTAAGCTGGATGATTTGGGCCCTGCGATCATCAGGGTCGGGCCTTCTGAGAATCAAACCACCCTGCTCCATCCGGTCCAGTAACCCGGTCATGGTGCTTGGTTCAAGCCCGGCACGGCGACCGAGTTCGACCGCCTTCATGTCTCCGTCACGCCATAAAACCAAAAGGCTTCCAAGATAGGCGGGTTTGACTTCGCCTACTCCGGCCTGGGCGAATTCCAGCTTAAGCGCCGACGTGATCACAAGCGTCGCGCGGGAGACAAGATAATAAGGACAGTCCAGAGGATCGAGCATTTCCATATGATATGGATACATATAGTACGCATCAGTACCATTTTGTCAAATAGGTGAGATTAATCATCGCGACGGCCGCGGAAGTGGACTGACGATGTCCACTATAAAAATTAAGTTTTCCTAAACTTTTCAACAACTAAGGATAATTTTATGAAGATAATTTTCGCCTTGATGATAGCAATGACCTTGATGACCCATCATACCGCGACCGCCGATACAAAAGACATGAAGATGCCGGAACCTACAATGGAGCAGCGCCTGAAGTTGGCCGAGGCCCACGAAAAAATGGCCACCTGTCTAAAGTCCGAAACTCCACTCAGCGAGTGCCGCGCAGAGATGATGAAACATTGTGAGGAGGTGATGGGCGCAAAAGGCTGTCCCATGATGGGGAAGATGGGGCGAGCATATAAGAAAGGTCAGATGATGAAAAACGCTGAAGAGAAAAAATAAACGCTGAATGCATAGCTTATTTCTTTTAACGGTGATCTTGCTATTTGCCAGCAATGTCACGGCCGAGGTTTTAAAACGGGTCGAGGTTATTGGCAATAAGCGAACGACAAAAAGTGCCATCATTCAAACTGGTAAAATAAAGATTGGGCAGGAGCTTAGTCAAGAAGAGCTTGTGACTATCAAAGAAAACTTAGGGAGAATCGGGCAAATCCGGATTATCCGCGTGGATTTTTCGGACGGTATCCTGACAATTGTCGTGATTGATAAATGGACCCTCATCCCTATTCCGATGTTTACAAAGTCAGGCAGCTATCATAATCGCGGGCTGGTTCTCTATGAGGATAACTTTCTAGGTTCTCTTGGGACACTTGCCCCTGGTGTAAGCTGGTCCAACTCGCTCTTCAACTTCCTCCTCTACTATCAGGACGAATCACTTTTTAGTCCTGAGATTGGAATCAAATTCCTGTTGATGAGAAAAAGTGATTACAGTGAATTCAAGAAAGCAGGCAGACTGGTGGATGCACATGAAACGCGCTATGACTCCTATTTTATCACTCCCAACTATCTGTATAAGGATCATGTCTTTAAGGCGGGTCCGGTCTATATAGATAAGTCAATATACCGGGATGATGTGCCAATTGCTCGAGACATATCAAAGGGAATTTTTTTTCGACACCATTGGAATGCCTACCAGATTTTGGAAGTTATGTATGACGGAATGGTCACTACTTTTGATCTCTATGCCCTGAAACAACAAAATGGACGAGTGGCGTTGCTCAGTGAGGCGAACGTGAGCTGGAGTGTTCCGGTGGATGACAATTTTTTAAACTTCGGTGTACATGGCGCACTTTCCAGCGAAAAAAGTTATCTCTTCGCCAAAAATCTAGGAGGGGACGAAGGGTTTCGCGGCCACGATAAGGCCTCCTTCCCTACCTGGCAAAATCTTGGCGGACTTGCTCAGTATCAACGCCATCTCTTCAACCGTTTGTATCTCTCACCCTTTTACGAATATAACAACAGCAAGCTCATTACCCCCATCCTTCATGGCAAACGGCTAAGCGAAAATACAATGGGAATGGGCCTTCGGTACTACTTTAAGAAAATTTCAATTCCGGCCGTGATTTTTGATGCCGCCAGGAACATTGAAGATAAATCGACGCACTTTCACATCAATATTGGTTTGAGCATTTAAAGGATGGAGACAGCTATGGGAAAGACATTGATCGGTGCCATTGTTGGATTTGGCTTTATCTCATCGAAGGGCCATATGCCGGCCTACCTTGAACGAATAAATAAATACGGCGATGTTAAAATTGTGGCAATCTGCGATCTCTGCCTTGATCGCGAAAAAGATGTCCCGGCCGGCGTACGATTTTACACTGATTATCGAAAGTTGCTGATGGAAGAATTGAATTTAGATTTCCTGGATGTTTCAACCCACGCAGCAGATCATTATAAGATCGCCAAAGCGGCATTAGAAAGAGGACTGCATGTTCTTTGCGAAAAACCTCTCACCACTTCTGCGGCGGACGCGCAGGATTTATTGCAAACCGCCGTTGCCAGACAGCGTGTGCTCTTTCCATGCCATAATTACAAGTATGCACCGGTCATCAACGCTATTCGCGAAATTATAAGGAGTGGCAAGATCGGCCAAGTGAGATTTATCACTCTCAATACTTTTCGCAACACTCACGCGGTCGGTACACAGGAGTGGAAACCCGACTGGCGGAGATTCAAAGAATATAGTGGGGGTGGTATCGCCATGGATCACGGCAGTCATGGTCTTTACCTTACCTTTGAATGGCTTGGTGGATATCCCAAGGCGGTAAGCGCCTCCGCTCAAAATTTTTCATATCCACTCTACGACACGGAAGATAATTTTTCCGCCATCTATGAATTTGAAAAAGGTCATGCCAATTTCTTTCTTACATGGACGGCCGGGGTGAGGAAAGTCATCTACACAATTCATGGGGAAAAGGGGGCCATCACCGTTGACGACGATCATATACAGCTAGCGGTTATGAAGATAAAAAATGATGTCACGATCAGCCACAAGGCTGATTGGAGTGTTGAGCACTCTACTATAATCTCTGACTGGATGGATTCAAGTCATACAAGTTGGTTTAATACGATGTTTGATAAATTTAAAATTGCCATATCCCAGAATGATTATACAAACAAAGAAATCATCGACGCTCTTGCCTGCATCCAGTCCATTACCAAAGCCTATGAGTCAATCAGCAATAATTCCATGAGAGTTTTGATAGAAAATAATTTTTTGCCAGCGCAACAAATCCGGGGACAACTATGAATATAAAAATTAGCAAAATTACTCCTGCTGAAGGCAATCTTGCCATTTTAACTCCTGGTATAGGAGCGGTGACCTCGACACTCATCGCCGGTGTTTTAGCGATCAAAAAAGATATCGCTAAACCTATCGGCTCGCTGACACAAATGGGAAAAATCCGGTTAGGGAAAAGAAGTGAAAATCGCTCAGTATTAATCAAAGATCTCGTGCCTCTTGCTCCCTTGGAGAACATTGTTTTTGGCGGGTGGGATATCTATACCGACAATGCATACGACGCAGCTACAAAAGCGCAAGTCGTTAATCCGACCGTGCTTGAGCAGGTTAAAGAGGAAATGCAAAAGATCGTTCCCATGAGTGCCGTTTTTGATGAAAGATTTGTAAAAAATCTCCAAGGAGAAAATAGGAAAATATACAATACCAAAATGGAAGCGGCGGAAATGCTCAGAGCGGACATGAGAAATTTCATTAAAAACAACAACTGTAATCGCGCCGTCGTTGTCTGGTGCGCCTCAACCGAAGCTTACAATCCAATTTCCGCTGTCCACCTTTCCATCAAATCCTTCGAGGAAGGCTTGCGAAATAACAGTGCCCATATTTCACCGTCGCAAATTTATACCTACGCCGCACTTAAAGAAAGAATTCCATATATTAACGGCTCCCCCAGCGTCAGCGTGGAAATCCCGGCCCTTCAGGAATTAGCACACGAAATGGCCGTCGCCATCGGTGGATCGGACTTTAAAACCGGGCAAACGTTAATGAAAACGATCATTGCTCCGGGCCTTAAAAATCGTCTTCTGGGAGTGGCCGGTTGGTTCAGCACCAATATCTTGGGCAATCGTGACGGCGAGGTTCTAAACGACCCCAGTTCTTTTAGATCAAAAGAAATTTCAAAAAGTAGTGTGCTCCAGGACATTCTTTCCCGGGAGGAGTATCCGGATTTATATAGCAATCTCTACCATAAAATCAGAATCGAGTATTATCCTCCGAGAGGAGACAACAAAGAAGGGTGGGATAATATCGATATCTTTGGCTGGCTGGGCGAGAAGATGCAGATCAAAATTGATTTTTTATGCAAGGATTCGATCTTAGCGGCCCCCATTGTATTGGATCTTGCGCTTTTTATTGATCTCTCTCAAAGAGCGGGAATGCGTGGAATTCAGGAATGGTTGAGTTTCTACTTAAAGGCCCCGATTACAAACCCAGGGATTAAGGCGGTTAATGATCTCTCACTTCAGCTGTTGAAACTCGAAAACACCTTGCGCTTTTTTGCAAAAGAAGAACTGATTAATCACCTTGGACTTACACACTACAATATTGATGAAGAGTGAGGAGAATGACCACACCTCTAAATTTGCTGGGAATCTATCGCGAGGCCAAATATTCCAATCACGCCGTTGATGCAGACTGCGCAATCTTGGATGCCGTGATGGGTGCGCTCGCTGTGCGTCTGGGCGAGTCCTGCTCAATTGTAAAGATTCATCCGGAACGTGACTCTCACCTCCTTGAGCAAAGTTCCTATGACCTTATCCTTTCGATGGCACAGGACGAGACCATCCTTGCGGCCTTAGAAGAATTAGAATCGAAGGGCGCAGTCGTTCTCAACAGCTCTCGAGCGATCAGAAATTGCTTTCGCATCGGCCTTTCGAACTTGCTGAGCGAGGCGGCCTTTTCGTATCCCCGATCGACCCTGATCAGTGTGAACAGCGGAATGACTATCAATTCTTTGAATTTTTTGAATATCTCTCGGGGATTTTGGATAAAGCGGGGTGACTATCACGCCCTGCTTGATGAAGATGTCACCTACGTAGAATCCTTTGCGGCCGTGAACAGGGTCTTAGGTGATTTTAAAAACCGTGGAATTGCCAAGGCCATTATTCAAGAGCACTGCCAAGGTGAACTTTTCAAATTCTATGGAGTGCGTGACAGCTTTTTTGCCCTTCGACATATGGGAAAAACTACCAAGGACCGTTACCTTACGGTCTCCGGCGATCCCCATATTGCTTTTGACCGTCAGCGGTTGGAAAGTTTGGCGCATCGGGCGGCACGAAAGCTCGGCCTTGATTATTTCGGCGGAGACTGTGTCGTTAACGAATCCGATAAGCTTCATATCATCGACTTCAATGATTGGCCCTCGTTTCGGACATGTCGCAACGAGGTGGCACCTTATATGGCATCCTATGCACTAAGAAAATTTGAGAGTGAGGTGTCCTATGATAACTGCCTTGTACAGCGAGTTTAAAAGTAGCATCAAGAGTCCGGATACTGAGGAAAAGTTGGATCTGGTCCTTTATCGTCCTTTTGGGTTCCTTATTGCAAAAATTTCAAAAGTATTTTCTCTAACTCCCACAATGCTTTCAATTTTTGGGCTGATCTGCGGATTGGTCTCATCATATTTTTTCCTGCAAACGGATAACACTGCGGCGCTGATCTGGGCCAGCTTCTATTTGGTCTTGTCCGGTATTTTTGACAGCGCCGATGGGCAGCTGGCCCGAATGACCAATCAATCAACCCGTATCGGATTGGTCCTTGACGGAATCTGTGATTCTCTTGTGATGATCATGGTGTATGCCGCCTGTACCCTGCCCTATCTTTCAGAACATGGTTTTATCTTTTTACCTGTTGCATGTACCGCCATCTATCTTCATTCATATCAATGTGCAATTTTGGACTTCTATCACCGTGAATATTTATATTTTGGGTATGGAAAGATTAGCGATGACACCTATTGGAATCCGAGTGTTCGTGACTGTCAAAGGTTGATAAACCATGCCGAGGCCTGGCCGGAGCGTCTCATACATACCTTGCACATGACCTGGATAAAAAAACAACAACAGTTAACAACTCGAACTGACTTACAGCGAATCAACATGCGTAAATATCTGTTGAGCTGTGATGAGGAGCGGAAAATTTTCTTCATGAAAGCCTATCGCCGTCATAATCTTTGGCTCCTTCCTTATTGGCGTTTAATCGGAGTCAATGCCCACACCTTTCTCATCATTATTTTTATGCTGTTTAGAAGTTTTGATCTTTATCTTATCGTTTTTGATCTTATCCTGTTTAACGTTCTTATTTTCGTCATCGGCAGGATGCAAAAGAATTCCGATGAGCAGTTCCTTTTGGAGCTATACGTTTCAGATTATGCAAACGGCATTTAAAATCATTTTTTCCTTGGCCGGTCTGGCCTCGTTCATCACAATTATTCATGGTTATGGGGTCGAACTCATTGTCAGTGAGATCATTAACTCAGGGCCGATCATCATCCTCCTGGCCTTAACTTTTATTCCAACCCTCCTGTGCTATGCCCTTTCCTGGTTGCTGGTGACTTCACACTGGAACATGGTGAGCCGTTTATCGGCCTTTCATAAGGTCGCCCTCTTTACCAAATTTACCATTGTAAGTGTGGCCTGGAACAACCTGACTCCCTTCCTGAAAGTCGGAGGGGAACCTTTGAAATACGTCATGCTCTCGCGTTATTTGTCCAAAAAAGAAACCCTGGTCAGCACCATAAACTATAATCTTATCCATGTGCTTGCCACAATTCTAAGCTTTGCACTCTGCGCGATTTTTCTTACCTTGTTCTATGATGCCCCCGCCAGCATGCTGCTTGGGGCCTGGGCCTTGATTCTTTGCTGTGGTTTCATTATTTACTATAGCATCGTCATCGGTCGTGCCAACTTTTCTCTGATCGCAAAGTTTTATCACGGTCCACTTTTGAGAGTGATCAGACTCAACTCATTTATTATTTTGAGAAGAATTATTACTTCTTACAAAAAACACCCAAAGACATTTATGCTTTCCCTTTTCTTTGATACCCTGGCCCGCTTTATCGAGGGACTTACGTTCTACTATGGCTTCATGTTAATTAAACATCCGATCAGCATGTTGAGCGCATCCTTTCTTGATGTGGCCCGAACCCTCGCCGATACTATTTTCTTTTTTATCCCTTACCAGGTTGGGACCCGCGAGCAAGGCGTTCATTTCTTTATGGAGAAAGTCCTCTTGATCGACACCAGCGGTTTTTTGACTGCCGTCCTACTCTATCGCTTTGTGGAACTTGCCTGGATCTTAATTGGTTATGTAGTCTGGGTTAATATGAGCAGCTCCTCCACCGATGCCAGAGTATAATCGGCCTCTGTCTTTTGCAGACAGGGGTTTATCAGCACGGTTCTCATTCCTAAACGTTTTGCAGGGATGATATCGCGCTCAATATTATCTCCGACAAAACAGGTCTGCTCTGCAGGAACATCGCATCTTTCGAGGGCACGTTTAAATATTTCCGGCCCGGGCTTGCAAAGACCGACATGATACGAATCAAGCACAAAGGCAAAAAAAGAAAATAGTGAAAAATCATTTAAAATTTTGGCCAGGTTACCACTGAAATTGGAAATGATTCCCAGCTCGTATCTTCTTCGTAACTCTTTTATCACCTTTTGGTTGCGTCTTAGATATCCTGCTTGAATTTCAGTGATCGCTTGGGCCGTTTTGACGACGACAAAACGCTCAGAGATTTTTAGCCTCTGGGCAATAAGGTTGCATAGTAAAACATTCATTTCCAAAAGCCCGGCGTTCACCGCCAGAGACTCCGTGATTATCGTTTGATCACCGTACGAATAAGCATCCTGAAAAGGTTGCATCGGTGTTTTGAAGCTAAGAAGACCCGCCTTTTCAAACTCGTTGAAGAACAGCGTCCGCGAGTGCATCCCATCGGAATCCAGACACCCGCCGAAATCGAAAAGAATCCACTTTACCGGCAGGGTCATGGTCCGACCTGTCCTAAAAATGCTTCTGCACTTTGCACGTCCTCTGGACGATCAATATCCAGGGTTTTTGAAACGATAAAACATCTTATCTTATGGCGATGTTTTATCAGCTCCATTAAAAATGTTCGCATTTTCTGCTGGCGCTTTTCGATAAGTTCACTCAGGAGGGGCAACACCCGTGACGAGAGACAGTATACACCCGAAGTGACCAAAACATCTTTTTCAACAGGACACTGAAATTCGGTGATATATCCCTGAGAATCGACCTTAACGGTCAAGGGGCACTCATCTTCAATAAAAGGCGTCACCATAATCGCGGATTCGTCGTGATTAAGTGTCAGGCAAAATTGATAAAATCTTTCCGCATCGTGAGGTCTAACAATGCTGTCCACCATGGAGATGAAAAAATGTTCGTCCGTCTGGAGATCAAGTTTTTGGCCAACCTCATAGAGCGAATGCATTGAACTCGGTGTGGTTTTAAAAAAATAATCGATCTTAAGCGTCTCAAGCGTCGGGAGAAGCGTGAAATCCATTTCTCTTTCCTCATCATTAAAGATGAGAACAATTTTCTCAAAGTTGTTAAATTGCAGATTTTTTAACGTAAGCTCGAGCAACGGTACGCCATTTATTTTTACCAAAGGCTTGAACGGACTGACAGGCTTAAGTCGCACGCCGTGTCCGGCAGCTAAAAGACCAGCTTTTTTCATTCCTCAATCCTATCTTTTTGAGTCAAGGAAGCTAAGGACAAATGTCATTTACCTGCCAAGTTTTCTCAATTATATCAAAGGGACTATGGAAATTTCTCAACCAAAAAATCAAAAACCTAACCTTGTCACATTTATTCCAGGTGAAAAAAGCAAGCAAGTTCGTGCTGAGGAAGACAAATTTATCGCCGACGGTCTTCAGGGCTTTGCCCTCATGGCGGGCATAGTCGTGGATCAGGCCTACGGAAACATTGTAAAAGATATCGATGGCAACGAATTTTTGGATATCATTGGTGGCATTGGCGTAAACGGTCTTGGACATTCCCATCCTAAATTTACCCAGGCCATCGCGACCCAGTTGGCCAAGGCCAGTGTCGGCAGTTTCACCTCCCAGGTCCGAGTCGATTTTTTAAAATTATTTGATCAGATTAAGCTGAGCAACTTGAACCGTATCCAGCTCTACTCTAGTGGCGCAGAGGCCGTGGAATCGGCCCTTCGCTTGACCAAGAACAAAACTGGCAAATCTGAATTTGTCAGCTTTACCGGCGGCTTCCATGGTAAAACCAATGGCGCTCTCTCACTCATGGGTTCTGATTTTAAAAAGTCTTACGGGCCATTTGCCCCTGGGGCCCACATCATACCTTATGCCTATTGCTACCGATGTCCGCTCAAGACCACCTATCCCGGGTGTGGAATCGGCTGTCTTGAGGTAGGCCAGAAGCAGTTAAAGGCCAACGTCGCTGGGGGCATCGCCGCATTTATTGTAGAGCCAGTTCAAGGTTCGGCCGGGAATATTATACCTCCAAAAGAGTTTTTACCCGGGATCAAAGAATTAGCGGCCGAGCATAATGCCTTGCTGATTGCCGATGAGATGATCACAGGCTTCGGGAGAACAGGTGTCTTTTGGGGATCACAACTGTCAGGTGTCATCCCCGATCTCATGACCATCGGAAAACAGTTTGGCGGCGGCCTTCCCGTCAGCGGAGTTGTTACCTCCGATGAATTAGTCAAAACCAGACCCTGGGGCAACCCCTCCGGGTCTTCCTCAAGTTATGGAGGAAACCCCCTCGCCGCGGCGGCCGCCAGAGCAGCGACGCAAATTATCATTGACGAAAATCTGGTTTCGAATTCCAAGAAGATGGGTCTATATCTTTTGGAAAAGCTCTCGCCACTGTCAGAACTTTTTTCATTTATCGGTGAGGTGCGCGGAAGTGGTCTGATGATAGGCATCGAAATGGTCAAAGATCAGCAAAGCAAGACTCCGTTGTCCCCCCAGGCCACAGGCGAGATCTTCCGGCAATTTTTGCAGCAGGGTCTTCTCACCATGTCGTACACCTCATGTTTTAGAATTCAGCCGGCCATGACGATTGATCGTGAAACCATTGATACAGTCGTCAAAATCATCTTTAAGGTTTTTAAAAACGTGCAGGAAAAAAATATTCACGAATTATAGTCACACTATTTTTCTTCAACCTTTAAGAGACTTTTGACGGACTTCACTCCTTTAATTTGTTCTATTTTTTTGACTAAACTGTCTTCGATATCTTTGTTTTTTACAAATCCCTGGAGGACAACATCGCCTTGGGTCGTGGTTACATCAATCTTGAAATAGCGCGCCTCAGACTCCTTAACAATAATGGCATTCACCCTGGTGGTAATTACGGAATCATCAAGATACTCACCCGCTGATTCACCTTTCATCTTGGCGCAGCCTGAGAACAGCATCATGCCGAGAGTCAATAGAACTATTATTAAAGTAAGCTTATTCATCACATTCCTCCAAATTTTTTTTCAATATTGCACTGACGGCCGATTAGATTGCAAGATGAGGTTAAAAATAAACATGCAGTCCGATCATCAAATCCATCTCGGCATCAGTGCGTTCGATGATGTTCAAGGTCAGATTTGTTTTTAGGAATATTTCGAGAGGCGCTTTTTCAAAATCATAAGAGACTCCCACCGTTGCACTGGGTCCCAGCTCGAAATCCTCATCGCGAGCTTTATGATCTCCTTGGTCAAGGATAACAACTTTGCCCCCAAGGCCATAAAACCAGTTCAAGGGACTGATTCGTGATTCCGTTTTTTTTTGCCACCAAGTGAGATGTGAGGCGAAGCTAATCTCATCGCGGCCATCAAAATCAAACGCCAGCACCGAATGAATACTTTTTGCTTCGGCGAAAAGATAATTAAGAGAGAGCCCTGTCGGAGCTCCGATCACCGCCCCCAGGCCCAACTGCTTATTGGCGGCGAAAGCGGCATTATCGAAAAAAATAAAAACAAACAAGATCACTGATAACTTTTTGATATTCATCGATCCTTCTCCTTACAAAAATCTACCTTTACATTGCGGGTAATATTATAAAGCTGCACCATTATACAATCTAGATCTGTGTGATACACACGGATGATGTGACACTCATGGGGTTTGTTGTGACTCACATTCCATTTCATATTGGCCCGGCATTGTAGATATGCATACCGGCCTACACAGGCCCACTCTTTTTTTATGCAGTCGTAAACCAGGCCTCTTCCCCAGACTTTGTACGTGGGGGGAGCGACATACGGATCTTTCGTTTCTTTGGTAGCGGCCAGCTCACGCGCAACCCAAAATAAAAGGATAATTGCGATCACAATATTAATAATCTTCAAGAGAAATCCGTTTTTGCTCAAACATGCCACATTTCCCGAGTGAAAAGAGTATTTAATCACGGATATTTTTTGAGACAATGATCTAATGACGAGATATTCATCATGCCTGTCAACGGCGGTTAGCATGGAAAGTCTTTTTACTTACCTGGTATAAATATAATTTGAACGCATTATCGAGTGGTCAACTTAGAAGGAGAAAATTTATGAGAATTACACATTGGTTTCTTGCCCTCAGCTTATTTTGCTTTGTTCCTTTCGCCATGGCGAGGGATAACTATTCAAGTATGGACGAGTTTCATAGCGTGGTTGTCGACTTTCCGAAGGGCGGACATGCGCTCAATACTTCCGATATGCAAAAACTAAAATCGGTAATTAAAACCACCAAGGCCAAAGGAAGTATCACAAAAGTTGAGGTGGCCGCATGGTCCGATATGGAGCACCCCATGACAGCGGACTTGCCAGAATCAAGCCGTGAGCTGGCCGAGATGCGCCTTAAATCCGTGAAAAAAGTCCTCCACAGTGAGCTCGGAAAAATGAAATACATCAGCGAGTTTAATATGGCAGAGAGGGCCAACTGGTTGTCCCGAGTTTTCAATACTTCCAATGCCGAGCTGGACGCGGTTTTTGCGAAAAAGGAAAAAGGGGCGCTGGAACGTCAGGATTTTCTGATTATTAGAAGAGAAGGTGCACCTTCAAAAGCCGTTATTGTCCTGAAAGTTCATAAAAAGTAGAATCACAAAGTTCTGGTTTGAGCTCTCGTCAAGAGAGTTTCAAACCAGACTTTGAGCTTCTTTGAAACCTGCCCATGATGAAGCTGTTGGCAATCTGAGATTGAAGATTGTTCCTTGTTCCAAATATAAGCCGCAAATGATTCGGCAAACCATTCGTGGACATTGGTCCTGGCATAGTCACTCACGACTTTTGCCTTCTGCACATTCAAGGATTCAAAAAAGATGGGACTCCAGATATTGTTGTTCGATATTGGAGGAAGATTCCATCCACCAGAGTCCACGGCCTTTTCTCTTAATTCGTCTGAACTCACGATTCCAAACAAAAGCGCATGACCAAGTTCGTGCAAGATGGATGAGGCAAACTTACACTTCTGTGTCGTGGATAAGTGATTCCCCCCAAAACCTCCTCTCCCTGGAATACTAATGGCATTGGCGGTGGGGTGATAGGCCGCGGCCTCCATCTCGGGACTACGATGTCCAAAAGCATAGAGAACATTGATCCCCCTCACCTCTCTTTTCCATTTCCGAACGGAGTCCAGCTGCAAAGTGGAATAGATGGTTGCCAAGGTATCGGCGAGATGTTCATCGGTGTGGTTAATGGCAAGAATGCCGAGGTCCAGCCAGAGCTTTTTCTGCCAAAGGCCGCTTTCTCCTGTCAAACTGAGATGGGCGGGAATCACCCCATGGGGTAGGCCATCGGTGTTGTCGTACGGGTCAGGGTCGAAGAGATTTGGAACACCATCGCCATCGATATCAGGATCGAGCGGAAAAAGCGTGCGACTAGGTCTACCATCAACAAGAGCAGTCCAGTCGGGAATCCCATTCTTATTGGTGTCAAGAAAAACGAATTGCCTGATACACTGAAGCCATCGCGCGCGCTCGGTATCATCCTGTAAAAATTCAATCCTTTCCTTCCACCCATTGATGGCCTTCTCCAGCTCACCCGTGAAAGGCCGATTTCTCAGAGTCGGGTCGTCAACCTTTTCCGCCGGCAACTCCTGGGCCAGATGCACGCGAAAACGCGCACAGGCCGGCGAGGCGTCGTGGGGCTCCTCTGCGTATGTTAAAGAGGGCCATAGAATAAAATAAAAAAGGAGAAGATTAGAGAACTTCAAGGCTAAATTATCTGTTGAAATCAGGAACGGGGCCAGTAAAAAATGCTCCAGCGGAGCCTTGGTGCTGGGGCAGTTGAGTGTTATTCTAGATTACATATGCAATGCCTGTCTGAGGACGCTCACTTCACCTATCGCTTTGACGACACCCTGTCGGTGGATACTACACCCAGGGGGCGGCGAAAGGGTCTTGCAACCCGGGCCGGTACTTTTTACTTCTTAAAAGATTCGCTGGGTACTATTACTGATATAGCTGATGAAGCGGGGCCTTTGGTTCAGCATTATGTCTACAGTTCATTTGGGAAATCGCTAACAATCAAAGACCAAAATGGCAATGATGTGCGGAAATAGGTACCACTAGTTTTTTTCTTTAAGTAAATCAAGAGCATAATCTGGCCGATCTTGAGCACTTGTTGCATGAATATATCCAACAGCATGGAGTATGAATGCAAAGAAAGAGATTTATCAAAACGAGTCAAATATTTATCCGTCGTGCCAAGGCCAATGGTCGACAGCGAGTTCAAATTGCTCAGTTCGCTCTAATGCAAAAGCTTTATCACATGCCGATACTCTTATGTTCGCATATGCACACATAGCCTTCCTATGTAGCCGTTTTTATTACTTTGCAATATGTATTATTGCTTGATTTCAGTCAACATGCTAAACTAAAGGAAGAAGAATGCCGATAAAAAAAGTGACCGTAATTCAAGATGTAATCACGGCATTAGAGGGCGGTGCTCTTATTCCTTCAAAGCACGCCCTCCTGCAAATGAAGGAACGGAATATCGATTTGAGTGACGTTGAAGAGGCCGTGTATCGTGCCGTTAGAGAAGAGCAGAAAGATTCGCTAACAGAACAGGGAATGGATTGGAAATATGCGATCAGGGGGATGAACGACAATGGGGATAAGGATCTCAGACTAGTGGTAGTCTACCTGGACGCCCCCAAAATGTTGCTCGTGACCGCCATAGATAAAAATAAATGATTGGAGAAAACGCATGAGCAATATAAAAGAAGTTTTTACATTTACAGGATTTGGCTTTGATGTGCTCCTCCACAATGTGGAAATTAAAAAGATTCATGGGGAAGACTATCCCGACATCAACATAAACGAGGTCAAATTGCTTACGGCCAAGGGATTGATTAAGGGGCGAGAGCGACTCACGGGAAAAAAACTGAAATTTCTGAGAACATTTTTGAAGATTTCATATCAGACACTCTCTGAAATCATAGACGTTCCGGCATCCACCCTCAGACTTTGGGAAGAAAAGGGAAATGAAGGCACGGGCCTTACGGTTCCGCAAGAGAGGCAATTTAGAGTTTATGTTCTTGAATCACTACTCAATTCAGAAAAAAAATATCTTGAGAAAGAAATTATCATGGCAGAATCTTTTGACCTGCCTAGTCTTGAAACAATTGACTTGGGATTGGCCCAAGACTACTCGTACCTGAAAGAGGCGTAAATTCAATTCAACGGCTGCAGCGAAATTTATATAGGGCCCTTGGTACACCCCCCTAGCACATATTTAGTTCTTTCAAATTTTGATAAACGACGACATTGTGCTGCTGACAGAGAATGCGCATGTTTTGCTGCACTGTTTTTCCGCCAAGGCAGTAAGGCACTTTATGATCAGCCTGAAGAAAGTGCCGGTTCTCACAGCGGCGCCCGGTGATCGGACTGACATATTGGCAACGGTGCTCGGCCTGTTTTAAGAGTTCACGTCTCAAAACGACGCCCGCAGTCCGAGTGGTGGGCGCTTGCCGGATTTTTTTCTGTGGTTTTTCAACTTGTTGAGACTGGCATAATTTTTTAAGGGCAACAGCGTCTTCAGCTTCGCCGAGCTTGGCCTTGGTTGTTAACCACAACTGATAGGTTTCTTCCCTCCGCATCCTGCTTCGGGACAGTCCTTAGGGACTGACGTCGCTCGGCGCTCCTGCGCCTCCGTCGTCCATTTCAATCCTGATAACACGTTTTTTTGTTTCCAGCTTAAAATACCCCCGCAACATATTTTCAACTTCCGCCGGAAGTTGGCTCCTCCTGAATCAAATTAAGCGCAGCCACACTTTGGGCGTGGGTCGCCTGGGCCTCCCTTGTCACTCGCTCAAGAAGTGAGAGGTTACTTAAGTTGAGTTCACCTTTTTCCACCATGGGCCGTGCCTCGGGAGTTTTCTTGAGAAAACGCATGGCCTCAATTCGCCGCTGGGCCGAGGCCTCCTTGTATCCAAGTTCTTTGACCGCAAACAAAAAGAGGCTCCCGTACCCAAGCTCTAAATAGAGCTTGCGGGCCTCGATCTCCTGGAAATGCGCCAAGATCTTTGCCAAGATTCGATTCTCTTCCTTGATCAGATTTTTTGTATTTTGTACTAGGATTTCATTCTTTAGATTTTTTAAATTCATACTGCCTCCCGTTTTTTCTTTCTATATACCATAGATTTCAGCGCCGAATTTCTCTTGCGCATTTGGGTTCTAAACATCTTAAGAATAATTTGAATCGTTCACAGGCCACATAGTTTTTGATTGCAATTAAAACTCAAATGAGCACGCCTGATCGCCTATTACCGCAGATTTTTTTTGGTGAATGCCGTTCTCAACTCAGCACGATAAACAAAAATATTCTTACTTCTTAAAAAAATTAAAAATGAACTGGAACCTTGAAGTCGCCGTCGAGATTGCAAAATTTTATTTTATGGGGAAAATCTCCAAAGCCCTTTAAAAAATGAATGGCGCTTTTAACGACGATGAGTGGATAGTCCTTTAATTCCCAGGAGACCTTAAAAATTGAAAACATCGACGGGTCAATAAATTGCAGACGGTTTGAAGATGCAAAGATATGGACTCCGCTGGTCTCAAGGAGAGCGCAGGCCCCCAACGAAGCTTTTAATCCTTCAAACATTTGGCCTTGATAAGAGAAATTTCCATCACTAAGCGCGAGGATTTTGCAGGGGTATTGGACCTTGGTCGCCAGACCATTTTTAACCTGAGAAAGTTTCACCGTTCCACCCAGGCCTGCCTGGAAGGCCTCTCTCACAACCTCTGGGGCCACAAGGATTCCGATCAGCCCATGGTTATGCTGATTGTGCATTAAAAGATCGAGCACCGCCGTACTGTTGGCCTGGGCCCCGCCGCCGGGATTGTCGGCAATATCTGCCAGAAGGCAACTTTCTGTTTGCCCCAATTTACCGATTTCATCCTCATTTAAATAGGAGAAGACCGTTTCCATGGCAGAAGAGTTAATGGCATTCAGTGGGATGCTTTTTACCTGACCCTCTCCTCCGACGGAAATATCCAGGATTATCAAGATAGCATTCGACTCGGCCTTGAGCTTAAGGCCTATATTCATAACTATTATATCGCTGAGTTATATAAAATCAGCGGCTACACTCCTGCCTCAAAGTATAGCTCGCTAATCTGCCTGGCCTTCGGCGATACCTCAAGGGGACTGGCCCCGGCCGGGGGAGAAAAATACTGGACCATCAAAGGCGTGGCGATGGCGGAGATTATCAAGCTGGAGAGCCTGTGCAAAAAACTCACCGGTGAAATCTTCACAACCGGAAGCTATTTCGCTGTCGCTCACGACCCTGGCCGGAAGGAAACTGGACAAAAGCATCCAAGCAGCACGGAAAGTGTTTATGTCTTGTCCGAGCAAATCAATTTAAATGACTACGCCGAACTCCCCCTTAAGAAGCTCGCCTCCTAATCCGAGAAGTAACTAGTTAAAAAGATGAACATCAAGGTCGTGGCATGAATTTTCAAGGCCCAAACGATTTGTTTTTAAAGTTGAAAGAATTATGCCAGTCGCAATTTTTATTAAAAAATTTGTCCGGGCCGACCATCGGACTGGAGCTGGAGTTTTTTTTACTGGATCAACAGAACCTGCCTGTCGGACTCACCCAATCTCAGGAATACCTAAACCAACTTTTAAGAGACCACGCCGATCTCAAGCAAACCGTAAATTTTGAGGAAGAGATTTTGGTTGGGAAAAAGTGCCTCTCCCGAGTCAGGCTGCCCACGTCCGAGCTGGCCTGGACCTCTATTAGCTATGAGTATCCTCCCCATTTTTTGGAACTCTCCCTCTCCTATCATGGAGGCCTGAACGAACTACGCGACGAACTTCTTAAAACTCTCAATTTCTTGCACGAGTGTGCCCGCGAGCGGAAGTTAAGGCTGGGCCTGTGCCCCAGGCTCGATCAAAGACAAATTGCGGCGATTGAAAAGATCGATAATAAGCTGCGCGATTTACAGGTCATTCGCCCGCGCGCCATCGGCACCGTCGAATTTCGTTCCGACGCCGCTCAAAATACCCCTGAAAAAATCATGAACCTCGCGGCCCTGCGCTTGGGCCAATATCTTTTGGCCATGGAGGATTTAGATAAAATCCTTCCGGAACTTCCCAATTATGAGAAATCGGCAACCCTGTGGCACGAGCAGATGGACGCCAACTATCTCTTAGAACCAGGATTAAGAGATGCTATTTGGAAACTTATCCATCATCAATTAGCGTCACGGGGGAAAGGCGATGAAAATTTTCTTCTCATGCCGACGAAGGTGATGTCACCATGAAAAAAGAGCTTAACAATAAAAATATCATTCGCGGATTTTTGCGTGAGGCGCTTTTTTTAGACCTGGAGATCCAGGTGGAATTTGACGGCGAGCGGGCCCACGGTCGCATTGTCGAACTCAATAGCAATGAAGATGAAGCGCTGCTTATCTACATCAACGGCGAAAAGGAAGTTTCCAAAGATTTTAATACCACGGTGAAGGGCAATATCTTTTTTAAAAATTTCGTTGCCACCTTCTCAACCTATGCCGCCTTTTGGCGCATGCCTTTTTTGATGCTGGCGGCCCCCAAAGAATTGACTCTCTCCAATGAGCGCAATGGCCTGCGCTTTTATCTGGAGGGTGAAACGCTGGTGTGGTCCCGGGTGCTCTTAAGCGATGGCCAGTCCCATGTGGGGGCGACTTTCAAACCGCTGAACCTCTCGAGCAAAGGCATCGGAGGCGAGCTAAATTTTCCCGCTGAATTCAATCTAAAACCCAACTGCCTGATCACCGGCCATTATTGGTATAATAATCAGTGGATCAAGATCCGCGGACAAATCCGCTCGGTGCGGCAGCTCACACCGCTCCACGATGAAACCATCTTTTGTCTGGTGGGAATTGAAAATGAACCGCCCAAATCGCAGCTCAGCTCTAACCTGAACTTGCAAATCGAAAAACGCAAAGAAAATCGCACCGAGAGTCTTCTGGAAATTGATTTCCATGGACTGGTTCAGATTGACAAGCAGATCAAGCTCAAGCTCATCAATGTTTCCGTCAGTGGCTTTCTCCTGGAAGAATCCGATCCGATGATTCAAGAAATTCTGATTTCAAGCAAAGTCATCTTACGCGAAAACTCCAGCCTGGAAGCCGGCCTGGTTTCTTATAACAAAAATCAATTTCGCTTCCAGTGGATTGGCGGCAATGAAAATGATCGTCTCAAGTGGCTCAAGGAAATTTCCAAGTTCATAGGGGCCGACATTGATCCCCAGGCCATCCGTCGGGAGGATATCCTGACCTTGTTTTGTCAGTCAGGAGCGCTCAGCGATCAATACGTGAAAGAACAGCGCCCCCTGGCCAAGGAAATTCTGAACTCTCTGCGCATGAGCAATCTTTCCGAACCTTGGATTTTCCGCTGGACCAATCGAGACGAAGAGGGAAAGGCCAAGGCCTATGTCAGCGCCATGAAGACCGGGGATAATTCCTGGTCACTCATTGACTTAGTCAGCGATCGCTATGCCAATAAGATGGCGACGGATTTTTTGCCTAAATTTTTTGTCGCCATGATGGAATTTTCCCTCACTCTCAATCCCTGCCCGAAGCATTTCACCGCCTGGGTCAACGGCCACAAATTTTTGAAACCGTTTGATGACTATCTCCATCACCAGGGCAAAAATCAAATTCTGGCGGAATGTTTTATGATGTATTCTCGCTTAAAAACCCATGAAATCTTATCCACCGATATGACCTGGAAAAAGACTCAGATTTTTGCCCAGGAGTTTCAAGTTATTGGTGAGCTGCGGGATCAGCTCTACAAAGAAGGCCTGCTCGAATTCGCCGACCTGATGGATTTTAATGCCAATAACTTCTCTTCTCCCAAGTTACAGCAAATTTTTGGTGAGCATGAGCTACCTTTTCGGCGCGAGTATTGGCGTTTTACCAATCATGACGGGCAGGAGTTCCTGGGCATTTTAACTCTGGTGCCTGAGGGCCAAAACCCCGGCCGTTTTATTGATTCCATCTTTGTCTTCGATTTAAATAGCAGGCCTCTTGCCCCAGAAGAGTGGAATCGCTTTCAACATACCCTGTTAGAAGTGGCCGCCAGTGGTGGTTTCTCCCAGCACGCCATTCGACGTTTGGTTTCCACTCACCGACAGAAAAGATATGAGTCAGAAATCACAGAGCTGAAGGCCTATGCCCTCCACCCCCAGGCCTGGCAGTTTTACCGCGATAAGACCGTTAAAAATTTGAAATGAGAATAATTAAGCTTTATGGAAATTGACTTCGAGAAATTTCACATCGGGATGGCCAGAAGCCAGATCACCCTTTCACAGCATCGCCCCGAATGGGCCGAGTGTTTTTGCCTAACGTCTCAAGATCTTTTCCTGATACTTCCTGATTTAAAAATTGAACTCTTTCACGTCGGAAGCACAGCTATCCCTGACATTAAGGCCAAGCCGATTCTGGATGTGATGGGCGTGGTGAAGGATTTGTCGGAGTTTGATGTCCTGAAGAGTACGATTGAAAAAAACGGATACGTTTGGAAGGGCGAGTATGGGATTCCTGGCCGCCGCTACTGCGTAAAATATAACCAAGAACAAACCGCAGAGTATGTCCATCTTCACGTCTTTGCGCAAGGCAATCCCGAAATCGAGCGTCACTTACTTTTTTGCAATTACCTCCGGGCCTTTCCGGAGCTTGCACAAAAATATGACGGCCTTAAGGATGACTTGCGCCAGAAGTACTCCCGGGAGCGCGAGAAATATACCGAGAGCAAGGCGGACTTCATCCTGGCCATCATAGAAGAGGCCAAGGCGTGGAAGGGCCAACGCTTTTAGCCTCCAGTTCTGGGCACACTCTCGGCCCCAAACGATCTCCCAAAAGAAGCCTAACATCATGATATTACTACATAATATGCAATAAAAGTTCAATCAATAGATCATGTCTCATAAGATTAAGAGAGCGATACTGACTCAAGGAGGCACGCTATGACCCCTGTAAAAGGCCCGAATTCCAAGGCCGTGACCCAGAAACTGAACTCTCTGCCCGAGTTCAAGCAGGAGTCCAGGCCTCTCACGACTGTCAGTGGAGGAAGGGAAGTTGCCCGAATCGTGGGATTTAATAATAAATTTATCCTGGTCATCGTAGGACTCTCCCTGGTTCTTAACTTCTATCTCTTCCACTCGCGCTCCACCGGCCATTCTACCGCGGTCTCCGATGAATCCTCTTTCCCCATTTATTCATCCGAGGTCAAACTCATTGATCCTTTGCCTGTGAAAATGCCCTATAAAAAAATTATCCTCAATGACTACGTTCAAATTGACCCCAATGCTTATGAAGACCTGCCAAGTTTGCAGTTGGCAATAACCAACGGACGACATCGCTTTGAGCAGGACATGAAATTTAACGAGGATATTTTTGTCAATGCTCATGATATCGGCGGCAAAGACCTACCAAAGTATCACCAATTTCAAGAGCAGAAACTTACCTTGAGCAAACAGCTCAACGAGCATTACGATCAAATCTTCAAGCGATGGCAGATTGCAAGCCGTAACTACCACGTCTCCAAGGTGATAACAGGCCAGTAACCCGACTCGAGCCGATGATTTAAAAGCTAGACAAGAAAGGCGTGCCACCGCCGTTTTAGGGTATAATTGATGATCAGAACCCTAACGGTGGCGGAATCTTATGGCGGCGGCCCTCTTGCATTTAAGCTGGAAACACCTTGAGCGGCTGGGCGTCTTGATAAGTCTCCTGGCACCTCTTTCTTGCACCAAATATTCTGAGGTTATTGTCAAAGATAATGTCATGTCGGTGGCGCCCGTCGCCTGGGGTCTGGATTTTTCCAATCGCAGAGTTGACTGGACCGTGGGCCTGCATTTTCGGGAGACCATGGCCAAGGGGCTGGTGCTCAAGGTCAAGCTTCCCCAGCTCAAGTCCGCCCAGATCGAAGAGCTGCGGGACAAAAAAAAGATAGATGGTTGGCTCGTTAAGGCCACACGATGGGGGCCTACCACCCACGAGCAGGTCTTGGGATACCTCTACATTCCCTTTCCCTGGGCCAGTGGCACCGAGAAGCGACCGCAGCTGGAAGAGGTCTTTTTTCAGATCAATTATCATCAGGTGGACATTGAGGAAAAGTACTCCTGGAAAAACTGTCCTCTGCATTGGCGCAAAAAATTTCCCAAAGACATCATAGTCGAGACGAATAAGGGAAACAGCTCCAAGCTCATGACTATTTCCGCCTCGGAAGAAGAGCAGATCGAATCATCCATCGTGCCGTTCTCCTATCACACCCAGGTCTTTGATGCCGGCATTTCCGTCATCGGCACCTATGAGGTGCAGCTGGCCTTCATGAACTTTTCCAGTAAAACCCGCAGGAGCAGTTTTCTGGCCTCTCCTACCCGGGTGGTGGTGGCCAGGGAGGAGGAACGACTGGTGGAAGGATGCAACCTGGATTAGGGGATCAGGCAGGTTACGGTATGACGTATTATGCTTTGCCATCTTGGATGTACTAATTTTAAAAGGAGATTGATGCACTTATTAATGAGAAATTGCTAAAGACCTTAAACTGAGCGTTTCCAGAAAAGCGTGGGTTTAGCGCTGGGAAACCCGCTGGCGAGGATTATGCCTTGTAATCAAAATATATGCCTAGTTCGTCTTTACCTTTTAAAATTTCGCAAGTGACTGTTTGATGCGTGCAAAAATTTCTTCAAGTGAAGGTTGGCCCTTGTAATACAAATTTTTCGTCGCCAGATAAGTTGAATTTAGAAGTTGAAAATCTTTTTCTGTTTGAAGCTTGAAAGCCCCATTGGTGTTCAAGGTCGCTGGGGAATCCTTGAGGGGAAAGCGTTCGGCCTTTCGTTTGTGATAATCTTTACTTCCTAGAAATGACTGAATCTCAGGCAGGGCGAGTAGGCAGTAGAGATCGTAGTAATGACGCATGAAATTTTTGTCTATCTTGCCAGACTCTTTGAAACGTCTGTGCTTGGTGGCGATGGCCTGAAGTTTTTCGACAAAAGTTAATTCGGGAATATAACATTTAACATCGAGAGCACGATTATCGGTGTACTCAAAATGACCAAGGGAGATGGCCTTATCAACGGCCCAAGAGGAAATGGGGAGGGGGCGATTTGGGGTGGTATCGTCAAAGCCTGTTTCTAAAAGCACGGAGGGTTTTACGCCTGGGATACTTTCAAAATTTGATTGAAAATTTAAGGTGATCCCTGCATTCCTAAATTTGTTATCATCAAATTCGTAATTTCTTACTGCCGTTATATCCACTATCTTGATTTCTTTTGCCAGCCACTCAAAGTATTTTTGCCGTGACTTAACATGGGTGTCCTTCATATGATTTTTTCCGGCCTTGACATCCATTTTTTCCGGAGGAAGAATTTTTAAGTCGATATCTTCTGAAAAACGATGGATGATCTTGTAGGCTTTCGAGAGGGATGTTCCGCCTTTTAACTCGAACTCAAAACCTTGGTCCTGCAGGCCAAACAGGCAATGCATGATCCAATAGTCTTTTTCCACCAAGAACGGATTGATTTGCATTTCGGCTGCGACAATTTCGATCAGTTCCTTAAAGGATTTATCTTGATGAAGGTATTTTTTTGCCATGGAGAAGCTTGCCTAAGTATTTTTTTGTTCCAACCTTGCCATAGAGTTTAGCCGCAACTTCAAGCTTTGACTTATCAAAATTGGACAATTTTTTTTCGAGAGTCGTCAAAACCATCTCTTGATTTTCGGCCAGGTCGGAGAGGTTATTAAGCATGTCGACCAAGAGCGTTTCACGATCAAATTTCGTTGGAAAATCTGGTCTTCTACGGAAATCAAAGGTGCGTCCACCTAACTTAAATTGACCGTGGCGTTTGCAATTATAGACTACCGTATGGTTGTAGAGTTGGGTGGTTCCTAGGCCCAAGGAATTGTAGCTGCTATAGGAAAACATGAGAAAGCGATCATCTTTTAAAAAGCCTCGCACCAGGGCCTTGTCTTCTGCCGGCCGCATGCCCCATTTGGTGACTTGGGGGTTTAGATAAAGTCCTGCACTGACTTTCTGAAGTTTGCCTTCGCGTACTAATTGGGCCAGGTGTCGGTCGACGCTCGTACTAAACGCGCAAAGATCAGCTCTGCGGTAAAGCATTCCTGGATTTATGTTTCTCATAAGACTTTCTTTTCTAGGCATAACAACCTCTGTAGCAAATGATATCATCTTTTCGGTTTTTATGCATGAGAATTTAATAAAGAAACATGCATATCAACGTGTTCTCAAGTGGTTGTGAGAAAAATCGCATAATGAAGTTTATCCACAATCATCCACAATTTTGAATGAAATATGGGAAAAAGGATGAAATAAGATGAGGAAAAAGCATGGTAAGCCATTGAAATCATATCCGATAATGTGAAATTAGAAAGTGTTTAGGGCTCCTTTTTTTATTCTTTTCAGCTCCTCACAAATCTATGCGGTTTTTTCAAGATGCTTCTCATATCCCCATGGTGGCAGTAATTTGAGCAGCACATACAGGATTATCATTG
>MEPP01000029.1:0-12353 GCA_001769855.1 Bdellovibrionales bacterium GWA2_49_15
AAAATGATGTAAGCTTTTTCTGCTGAGGAAACTGTGACGTGGCGAAATACGACTTTATTTCACCCGGCGAGTTACGAGTTTATCGGGCAAATCCTGGCAACGATCCTGAATTGATTCAATTAAACAAGACAATAGATAAAGGAATTTGGAATTTATTAACTCAGATAACGCACGAGTTTTTTTTCTCTTCCAAACATGTAGACCATGAATCGGGGATTAGGTTTGGAAATTATCTTGAAAGAGAGTGGCGGATCACCCACGAGCCGCCACAAGGCAGCCATGTTCAGTTTGCCGCAAAAGATATAGGTGCAATTTTTTATACAGGAGGAATTTCTATCAAAAATAGGATTCTTAATGATCCCGAGTTGAATGCTACTTTCGGAAAAGGATTTCCCCCTCTCCAGGATTTAACATTGAAGAAATATAAAAAGCGAAAACCTATATCTTGAGTCATGAGCAATCGCTTGTCTGAGAGTGTGCATCAAAACGAACTCTGTGGACGTGATCTTTCGCTCGAATATTGTCCCTGGCGCATGATTCGGTGGAGGGGCAGTGGCATTTTTCCGTGAAATGTACAACCTCTATAAAGTCATCAGTTTTTTCAGTGACCTCAATAAGTGCTCTAACAAATGAATGAATGGCGGGCTTTAAAATTTTCCAAGGATGTTTGTATTGGTTCGTGGTTCCGTATGGGATAATAAAGTTTTCAACGGAACTCAATGAATTTAAACACGCTAGATCGAAATTGCTCTTGCATCCATGGTGAGGTATCTGAAATGTTTTGATTAATGTAATTTTGTCTCGCATCGTGCGGAACAAGTTTTCGGCTGCGTTTTTGTCTCTGAGGTTCATGTCGCCCGTTCCTAGCCACCCTAGAATATTATCGGCGGGGGGGTCTATCAAATACCAGAAATTGTGCAAATATTTTTTGTACGGGATATGATTATTGCCGTAATGAGATGCAATCTCTTGAGTTTTGTATTCAAAAATTGCAGACAAGCAAAGGGAACTGGCATTTGAATCTTGGAAGAGCTTATTTTGAATAGCTTTCAACTTCTTTCTGTTCCTTGAAAAAAACTTTGGGTCTGCTAATTTATTTAGTGCATCGTAGATGGACATTCCTTTGAAAGCCTTCCTGCATTCCTTTTCGAAATCTGTCTCAGCGAAACTCTTTATCCTGTAGAAAAATGGAAAAAGGCGAAGTGTGATTTTTAAGTTTCCAACGTCGCTAAGGTCAATTGAAGCATTACCTCCACCGTTGATTATATTGTTCTCGATTTTTGTGGCATCCCATACTAATTTTGGAACAGTAGGCTCATTATTTGTTGTCCTTGATTCAGAGTCCTCGGGATAGACCGTATCTTCACCAGAAGCTGATACAAAACGCACCAGTGTGGCCTTTCCAAAGGTTTTCAAGAGCCATTGTTCAGGGTTACAAATAAATGAGTTGAAATCTGTAATTTGAGGCGCTTCGGAAGCAAATCGACAGAGCAAAATAATTTTTTCAAGATTATTATAAGCAGGGAGGATAAATTCAGAAATGTTTACTTTCCGTTCTGACAAATATTTTAATCCGTTAATATGGTCTATATCAAAATGTGAAATGAAGAAAGCGTTGATCGTGTTTGGGGTGGAACTAACTGAATATTCTTCAAACCGATCCCATGCTCCGAGCAGATTTCTTCGTTCAGATTTTGTTCTGCTACCAAAGTCATACACCCAACGTACAGCTCCATTTTCTGTTGAAATCTCTGATCCATGGAAACTCCCCTGACCAACTCCAAATTGTATCCGTTGATACGAAATCACTGGCAACTCCAAATATTTAGTCGAAATATATGCTTAAGGCCAAAGTCTAAGGCCGATGCGGTCCAATTCCTATGGAGACGTGCAGATTATTCGTCTTTATGCTGATATTCTGACTACATTCTATCGCTAGTTTTTTTGAATTGCTGCACCCTATCTCTCATCCATGAGAGACTTTCTCTTCTGTGGAGCCACTCTGGCTCCGTTTTCTGCCTTTAATTCCAAATAAATATCCACGATTTGCTAAATCACTACGACTTGCGTTAAGTATGCCGCTTCGATTGGCATTGATGTAGGGGATTGATCATTTGAAAAGTATAGTTGCATTGCTATTTATTCTTGCCTTGGGACCGAGTGTCTCCGCACAGGCCGCAACTCCTAAAATCTACATCAAGGGAGTCTACTCACTACCCTTGTCTCTTGATCCAGTGCAGATGAACGATACCGCCTCACTTGTGGCCGGCAATCTGCTCTATGATGGCCTATTGCGCTTTTCACCCACGCTCAAGATTGAAGGCGCCCTCGCGGAGGATTGGTTCACTAGCGCCGATGGCCGGGCCATCACTTTCAAGCTACGTTCCGGCGCAAAATTTCATGATGGGTCACGAGTCACTTCCGACGATGTTGTTGCGTCACTCTCGCGAGCATTGTCTGCCGAGAGCAAGGTGCGGAAGCTTTATGATTGCATCCAAGGAATCAAGGCCATTGATCCACAGACTGTTGTGATTCAGCTTACACATCCATTTCCACCGTTCCTCTCGGTACTGGCCGGAGCAACGGCGAAGATTCTCCCGAAGAAAGGGCTTACCACCAAAAACTTTTTTGAAAAACCGATCGGCTCCGGGCCATTTCGACTTATGAGTCGTGAGGCCGCGCCGTTTCGACGTTTGGTTCTGGAGGCATTTTCTGAATACTACCAAGGAAGGCCGAAGCTGGATCAACTGGTCCTGCAAGAAACCTCCGAAGCGCAGGCGCTCGATCTTGCGGCCGATGGCCAAATTCATGATCTGGCCAATTGGCCTCTCACAGGCGAGGAACCCGTTTTTCTAAAAGGACAGAAGATTACAGGCCCTGTCGCATCGACGTGGATCATTGGCCTCAATACAAAAATCCCGCCTTTTAATTCCAAAAAAGTGCGGCAGAAATTTCGTCAGGCCGTCGATGTTGAAGGTTTTCGTAAGAAATTTTTCGCCGATGCGATCCCTTCATACGGTTACGTTCCGCCCGGCCTTCCCGGCCACCTGTCCAGTGGTGTGCAAGAGGCGAGTATAGGTGCGGCCTCCAAAAGCAAAATCAAGATTGTGATTCCTGATGGCCTCCAACAGAACAAAGAGATGAAAACATTTTTGGAGTCGAACCTGAGAAGTAAGGGCTGGAATGTCGAAGTCGTGGCGATGGCATGGGATAAGCTTATGGAGGGGTATGTCGGCAAGGCCCACCAAGCCTTTTTGGTTTCGATGAATATGGATTACCCGGATGCGGAGTTTTTGCTGCAAAATTTTCAATCGACGAACTCTGATAATTTCAGTGGGCTAAAGAATGCGAAGATCGACGCCCTTTTGTCCGAGGCCCGAACCACTCAGGATCGCAAAAAACGTCAGGAGCTTTATCGCTCGGCCCTTGCGTTGGTCAATGATGCCGCCGTGACGGTGAATCTATTTCACCCAAGGGCAAATATCTGGGCCTCAAAGTGCGTACTGAATCTTCATCCTAATATTTTGTCAGACGTGTATATCGACTATGCGCAGGTTTCGCTCGCGGACAATTGTCCTAGCGTTTCAGTGGGGGCGCGATGAAAAGGCCAGTATCCCTCTTTCGATATGTCCACGAGTCCTTGGGCCCCTACCGCTGGGCAACTTCGCTCTTGATGTCAGTTATCGTTTCGGCGTTGTTTGCTGGAATCGCCCTATATTACCGCGTCTCCTCGGATCAGCAGATGATTCGCGCGATCACGCCCTATCTGGCAACTTTGGTTGAGTCACAGGATCGGCCAGAGCTGCTTCGAGTTTTCCAATCCATTAGTGAAACTAAGGACGTGGAAATTATCCTCGTTCAACACGGCAATGTTTTGGCCAGCTCTCGCAGTATTTCCGAAATGGATCGGCCCTATGTTTATCCTAAACGGATGGCGAAAATTCTCGACGCTGAATTTACCTCTGACCGCATTTTCAACCGTGCCATTGTCAGTCGTCGGGGAGGCCCGGACAACTCAGCCGAGGTTTTTCTCTTTACTCCGCTGTGGGCGACGCTGCGAAACGCCGTGGCCGTCGCGATCATGACCTTCATTATGGTCTTGGGAGCGTCGATCGTTTCGGCGATGCAGATGAAAAAGGCCATCCGTGCGGCGCTACTGCCACTGCAACAGCTCCACTCGGAAATTCGCGCCTTGGGCCAGGGCCTGACCGGAGCATCGACTCCGATCGGTATTCAAGAGCTGGAAGAAATTCGTCACACCATCGTCAGCACCAACATTGACCTTGAAAACGCGCGAGATCACCTTGCGGAAGAGCGTGCCAAAAAGCTCAGTGCGGAATCCTACAAAAGATTGATTCATGATCTGCATAATCCAGTAGCGGCCCTTTATCAGAATGTCCGTATCCTATCGGACGCTGGTTGTGACGACGAGGCCAAGCACGAGGCCGCCGCGAGTGTGCCTCGGATTGCTGATCAAATTTTGAAGCAGCTTGTTTCTGCCAAGAAGAATCTGGAGAATTCGCCGACGGCCCTGCGTGAGGCCGATATTCGGACATGTGTCGAATTCAGCGTTGGGCAAGTTGAAGCTGTCACCCATAAGAAGTTGACGCTCGAAATCCCTGACGGTCCTGTGATCGCCGCTCACGATCCCGATCTTCTCCAACGGGCCATTATTAATCTGCTGGAAAATGGCATTGAGGCGGCAGGATCAAAAGTTCGAGTGGCCTTACAGAAGACGGGTGACGGGGCCTCAATTATCGTAAGCGATGACGGCCCAGGAATGGATGAGTCGCAGGTTTCCCTCTATCTTCAAGGGCGAGGACAATCCAGCAAGGCCGATCGCCAGGCGTTTGGGTTGTCGTCTGCAAACCATATCGTGCGGGCCCACGGCGGTAGGATTATTTATCGCCGAGGTGAACTTGGTGGTGCGAGCTTCGAGATCAGATTGGAGGCGACATGACAGAACGTCCTTTGATTCTGATCTGTGATGACGACGCCGAGTTTTTGAAAAGCCTTCAGCTTAGTCTTCGCTCTAACTTTGAAATTCACGCCGCCAATACGGTTGTCCAGGCCAAGGCCTTGGCCGGCCGATACGAATATGATGCCGCGATCATTGATCTCAACTTCGAGGGCCAGGAGTTTGATGGCATTCATCTGCTGGATCACATGGGGAAAAGATCGCCTGGAACATTTTTGATTGTTTTGAGTGGGGACAAGTCGGTTAGGCGAGTAGTCGAGGCCATGCGCCGCAAGCTCTTCGAGTTTGTGCATAAAGAGGGTGATTTTTTCGATCAGCTCCACGCCTCCCTTACGAGGGCCACGCAGCTCAAGCGTGCCCGTGCGACCCAGGCCGCACAACGATATCTGACCGAGTCGCCCCAGGTTGAGGAAATTCTCAAGACCGCGGAGCGTATTCTCGCCAGCTCGATGGATGCGCCGATTTTGATTGTGGGTGAGACAGGATCAGGCAAGGAATTTCTAACCCAACATATCGCACACGCTCTCAAAATGCGTCTGGTCGCGGCAAATATGGGCGGGATTCCGAAGGACATGGCAGAATCAATTCTCTTTGGCCATGAGCGCGGGGCCTTTACAGGTGCCATTGCAAACAAGATGGGTCTGATCGAGTCGGGCCATGACGGTATTTTCTTTCTCGATGAAATCGGCGAATGCTCGGCCGCAGTTCAGACCAAGCTTCTTCGTGTGCTTCAAGAAAAAGAGGTTCATCCGCTGGGTGCCCTTCGACCTCGAAAGATCAAGGTCCGTTTTATCGCGGCGACAAATCGCGAGTTGGATCAGATGGTTTCCGAGGGAACCTTCCGCCTTGATCTGCTTCAACGGCTCAATACTTTTGTACTCAGACTTCCGCCGCTTCGAGAGCGTCCCGAAGATATTCTTTTCTACGCCAACCTTTTTCTTGAAGAATGTGGGGATGCAGACGTCTGCTATACCATAACGCCAGAGGGGGCCAAGACATTGCTGGCCCATCCGTGGCCAGGTAATACTCGCGAACTCAAAAGCGTCATTCAGCGAATCGTTGTTCTCTCGAATAAAAGAATCATCGACGCGAGTACGGTGCTTGAGGCGATTGGTCTTGGCAGAGACCCAAGCGCGACCAGTGCCGGACATAGCAAGGTTGCCGTGCTTGAAGACAACTTTCGGCGCGGCGAATTGATAAAAGCGCTTAAAGATAGCGGCGGCAATAAGCGAGTGACCGCGAAAGGGCTCGGCGTAAGCGAGGCCACAGTTTATCGTTGGGTTAAAGATTTTGGCCTTAAGGCGTTGGGGGCAAGGCAATGATAAAGCTGACGCAAATTCAGGGACCACCAACTTCACCA
Source organism: Bdellovibrionales bacterium GWA2_49_15 (assembly GCA_001769855.1). GTDB lineage: Bacteria > Bdellovibrionota > Bacteriovoracia > Bacteriovoracales > Bacteriovoracaceae > GWA2-49-15. Next base: position 6,339 of record MEPP01000029.1, read on the forward strand.
ACGCTAGTTTTGATTCCTGGAGGCCCTGGAATTAGTTCGCTTTCTATTCGTGCAATGGATATTCTCTCGCGCTCATTCAAACTGGTGTACGTTGATTTTCCAGGAACGAATGGAAATCCCTATGATAAAGATCGGAGCTTCGATGAGCTTGCGAGCGATCTTCATCAAATCATCAAGGACATTCCGGGCAAGGTGATTACGGTTGGTCATTCGCACGGTGGATTTTTTGCCGCAGAGGCTGCTTTGTCCGCACTAAATATTTCCGGCGTTGTTTGTATTTCCACCCCGTTTACGGAGCAATGTTTCCAAGCTGTAGCCGAAAATTTTGAAGATAAAAAGACCCCGGCCCTTATTGCCGCAGAAAAATCATGGGACGCCCATCCATCCGACAAGACGTTTGCCCTCTGGCTCGCAGAGTATGGGGAATTATATTTTTCCCCAGACAAACTTAGCCGTGGCCGCGAACTACTCGCAAACGATCCATGTTCGCATAAGGCCTTTCTTCATAATCAGCATGACGTGAAATTGATGGGAGCCTTGCTTGATGAGTTTGCACTATGGCAGGGACAAAAACTCTTCTTGTCCGAAGATAAGGGCATGATTCCAACCCATGCATTAAAAAAAGACTCTGACATAGGTGGATTTAGTTTTGAGGTTATTCAAGGATCAAGCCACTTTGTCATGTTTGATAGGCCGGAAGCTGTCGCCCGGTCGATTGAAAATAAATTCGCAATAAACAAGGGGTAAATATGAAACGCATTTTTCAAATTCTGGCGATCATCCTCGCTATCGGGGCGCTGGTGCAGACCATTTCGGCGGCACAGAACGAAAGCAAGTCATTGGAGCCCAAGGAAAAGAAAGGTCTTGAAGGTGGGCCAGGTATTTAATGAAACTTGTTGGCCCAATCAACCATTGGCGGACTGATCCTTCTGGTTGGATCGGTTCTGTCGTCATGCTTGGCTTTGCAGGGATTGCGGCCTGGCGGTGGCAGAATTCAGGACTGCTTTTCTATGCGCTGACGTTTTTGCGTGAGATTGCGGCGGGGTGGTTCTTGCTTACGCGAAGAAAAAATTTGGCCCAGCAACGCTTTGGCGCTGGTGCCGTGTTCGCATATGTTTCGAGTGCGCTGCCGCTTATGTATCTTTCGCCAAGTGCAGGTTCATCATCGAATGCTTTGCTGGCATCGAATGTTGTGGCGATTTTTGGGTTTGCTATTGCGACGGTTGCGCTTTTTGAGTTAGGAGCGGCCTTTGGCGTTTCTCCTGCGAATCGCGGGGCTGTTAAAAGCGGTGTGTATAGCTTCGTTCAACATCCTATGTATGTTGGGTATGTTTTGGCCGAGTTAGGGCTGTGTATTGTTAATCCGTGGAATGTGAGCATTCTTGCTGCATCAATTATTTTGTATGCTCTTCGAAGCTATTTAGAAAATGCCATTATGAGACTGCGACAGTATGGCAAGCTTTGTGCCTAAATTATACGATATGTGCTATGGGATTAAAGTCTGTAGAGTTGACTTTCTCCCAGTCTTAATCCACGGCGAATACTTGATTTGACCGGAAATATGGATAAAGAGGTAGAACTGCCAAAATACTCGGTTTGTTGTGACATATCATTGTGCGCGCAGTACGTTTATCGGGTATCGCACGATAAGTGGAGGACGGAACATTGTTAGACACAGGTTTATTTACATATGAAACACTATTACAAGTTCTCGGTCTCAATGAGTTAAATCAAGTTCGCTTGTTGGAATCTCAAACAGTTGATTTCAAGTCCACGCTTGATTTGAAACCTATAATGAAAGCCGTTTGTGCTTTTAGTAATACTATTGGTGGCAGAATCTTCCTTGGAGTGAAAGAATCCAGTGGCTCAGCAGAAACAATTTGCGGAGTGGAGTCGCCGAAAGGCGATCTGCTTACATGGTTTTCAAATGTAATTGGTGCACATGTTTACCCTGCCCCAGTTTTTTCAATCCGTTCAGTCGCACTTCCCCAAAGTTCAAAGATTGCAATCTTGCTTGATGTCCGGAGAAGTGAAATTGCTCCGCACGTAATAGCCTCAAACATAGCAGGAGATTTGAAAGATCGTGTTCTATGGCGTTATAACGATAAAAGTGAGCCTGCACCATTTTATTACGTTGAAAAATTATTCGAGGATCGACAAGCTTCAGAGCGAGACCAGACTACATTCACGCTGCCTGAACCCATCATTACTGAAAATCCCTTAATAGGTGTTAGCATGGCTCCTAAATATAATTATAATATAATTTTGGGGAGAGAGCATTTTGATCAGATGCAAAGTTTAGCGAAGTTACGTCTTGGACTTCCTTTACATTTTACAGATTGTGATAAAGTAAATTTTTTTAAAAAAGATTTTTCTGGCAATCGTTATGAGCTTCGATTTGGTAAGCAAATAGGGGCAGAGAAAGATTTGCCGAACAAAGATGATTTGAAATGGCAAGCGGCATATCAGTTATGGAGAGATGGTAGTTTTGTTTTTTGTGCCACGAATTGCATAGAAGAGGACATTGAACCGAATATAGTGTATTTGGATTTTATTGGCGCCTCTATTGTACACACCCTATTTGCTGCCGCTGAAGTCTGTAACAATGGGTTGTATAGCCACAAGATCGCCTTAAATGTCGATATTAGACTTAAGTCAGGAATGAACATAAAAGCAAACTCTCATCTCATCCAAAGTTACAATAGTTTTCCCACTCTCATGGAAAAAACATTCTCCATTAAGCAAGCTGAGAGGATTCAAAAAAACGGTATTATTGACGTATCTGAGCCTCAGGACATGACTGATTTACTTACTGAGATTCTATCACGTATTGCAAACTACGGGCAAAGTCCTATACCCACAACAGAGTGGACTGGGTATTGTAGTGAACTCATCGAAGGAGTAAGACGCACATTCACCAAATAACTTTTTTCGTGATGGCAACACAAACCTCAGTGTTTGAAGAATGCTGTCACCGCCGATTTGATTTGAACTCGTCAGTATAAATTTATTAGCAGCCTTCAGGATGATTTCGACTGCGTGTTAATCTTCTAAGTCTCGTCGTGAGAGCCAGTTGCGTAGTTCCTGGTGCAGAGGAATGCTAAGGCCATTTGCAACTGCGAGCAAAGTAGCCTGCGCTCTGTAACTAATCGGTGATGTGATTGCCTCTGCGAGTGAAATTTCAACACTACCTGGGGCCTGAAACTTAAACCTCTGATTCTGAAAAGTCTCATTCCAAAAGTTTACGAAGAATGGGACAACAACAGATTCGAAAGGTAGCATTTTTCGTATATTCACGATGTGTGGAAGAGTTATCGCATGTGTGAGCAACGTTTGGCGTAAGTCAGCATCGCCGCAGGCTCCAGCTAAGAGGTTCGAGACTATAGCTTCAGCAGTATGCTCATTTGCATGAGAAGTCTTTCCGTGTTCTCGGAACCATGAGGCGGGCTCAGTTGCCTCCGCAAATGTTCGGAAGAGTCTGGCTAGAGTCCGCCAGAGTTCTATGTCGCTGGCCGAGGCAGAGAAGAGCTGGCAACAATCAGCAATTTCGCGAGCGATTGCTTTTCCGGCGCGTGCATCTAGATGAGTTTTTCGGCATGTATGTATAGCAAGTGTGACGACTCCGAAGATGGCACCTGCTGCTTCAGCGTTGTTCCAGATGGTGCTAGGTTTTGGCCCAAGCACTTCGTCGATTGTTGATTCGGTATGAATGAAATTCTTGCCTTGCTTCTGTAGTTTACCTACGGCAAGCAAGGCGGAACCAGCCTGAATTGCAATTTCGAGAAGCGCAGAATAGTCTCCTTTTGCTAGAAACTCAGGAAACAGCTCGGTCGCAGTCGTCGCGAGGTAGTATGGGCGTCGAGAATCTCCTGATTTTTCGAGAGCACGTACTGCCCATTTATAAGCGGCATCCTCGCGGTTTATGGCCCGTGCAAACATTGCAAGCTGTATGGGGAGGAGTTCGGCAGTGCGTTCATTGTACGAATTTCCCGCTTTTCCGCGGACACGGAACATCTCGATGACTGGTGCTAAGTATATGTCTCCGTTTTCCAAAGTATCGGGTGGAGAGCCAGACGTAGCCAAGGAAGTGAAGTATCCCGTGGTGTGGCCAAACCGCATAAAAAGATCTTTCCATTCATCATTAAGGAGTTTCTTACTCAAGAGCTTTTCAGCAGCGACATCCAGGCAGTTAAATGAGTCGGAACGGCGACCTTCATTCCAGTGAATGATTGCCATTTGGGCGCGAATGCGAATATTTTGATCGTCAAGCAAGCGGTCAGCATCTGCAATCGCCGTAGCGTCCGACAATCGTTGCAGTGCCCCTTCAGGATTGTTATGATGCTCGATAACTGCGAGGGCAGAGAGGGCTTCGACATAGTCGCTCTTAATTCTCCCATCCGGGATTTCAATGCCATGCAAGAGCCAGTTCTTGGCTTGTTCGGATTGCTTCTGTCCAAGGAGTGCTAAGCCAACCGCCACGTAAAGCGCAGACTTGTCAGGCAAGTCAACAATCGGATTTCTGAGCGTCTCATCCGCATAATCGAGTCCAGCGGCTACTTCTCCCATGAATTCAATCTGTATCAAGCACCGTGCCCGAGCAGAGTTTGCGTAGAGCGCAGAGCTGCCTAAGGTAAGGGCGCGTCTGGCACATTGATCTAATGTGTTCAAAACTGAACTCCAGTCGCGTTCTGAAGGGGGAAGTATCAAAGTTGCGCGCCACAAACTGTCAGTCAACAATCTGATTCCGAGAGGAGCCTGCTCAAACTGGAAAAATCTTGTACGTTGAATAGCGGAGAGCGCCTCAATCACTGACAGCCATGCGAGGAGGTCAGCGGGCGTCTTGATGGAGCTGATATCCCAGAGAAGCATTTCGAAGGGGAGATTATTGGTGGCTTCCGACGTGAGTGAGGTGCCATCGGGCCATGTGATTTTTTCGATTTTATTGAGCACTCGGGTTAAAAGTGCAAGAGATTGCTTATAGTTTCGCTTCGCGAGCACTGGTTGGAGATATATTGCCGCAGCCAGTTCGGACCACTCGTCGGAGGCTTTGAGACTGGATAAGAGCGAAGGAAGTTCATCAAGTAGCTTTTCGATTGGTAGACCTAACATCGTTCTACGAACAATCTGGAAAGTTCGAAAGAGAAGCCTGATCCCAGGCTCAACTTCAGATGGGAGTGGCGTTTCAATCCAATATCCGAGGATAGCACGGGCAGCCTCTGCGTCGTTTCTGGAGCGAATCGACATCAATGCACGGGCCATGAGAAAAACAGCTTTGGTGGGGCGTTCTCCCTGAAGTAGATATAAGACCGCTTTTTGGAGTTCAAATATGTCGATACTCTTATGCAGCAGTACCAAGTCTGCGAGACGAGAACAACAAACTCTCTTAAGTTCCGCCGGGAGATTTTTTTCGCCGAGAGATGACAGCAAAGGTGAAATTAGATAACGATCAGCGCTGTCCGAAGAAATCCAAGGCCCGAGAAGAACGTGCATATGTTCAAGAACACGTGAGATCGTCGGCGTAATCTCTGCTAAGGCATAGAGGATTTCATTGTCAGCTGCGCCAATGACAAGGTTTAGGCGATAAAGGAGTTCCCGTGTATCTTGCTCTTTAACAGTATCAAGGAACCGTTCCATCGTCTCAGACTCAATGGGATTCGCATAAGTTCCAGCGATGAGAGCTTTGAAGTTTTGATCGTTATAGCTCCAGCCATGAGTGCTAAGATACGAAGCCGCGGCTGCGAGAAGCTGAGGGTGTCCGCTTACAATTGTGTTCACATATATTGGGAGTTCGGCTTTGATAAATGGCTCGGAAGCACCATACGCAATGAGCAGTTCAGTAGTATCTTTAAGAGAAAGCACAGGGATGTGTTTTTCCTCTAGAGCTGATTGGGAAAGTCGCTCTCTGAGACCACTAGGAATCTCAAAATGGCTTGTACTAAGGATTATCACCTTACTGTCTTCGGCTATTCTGCATAATGAGCAAAGAATTTCAGCAAGTGCATCACCTCGGGTAAA
>MEPP01000029.1:12367-17419 GCA_001769855.1 Bdellovibrionales bacterium GWA2_49_15
TCGGTAGGTCATCTAGAACAATAATTGAGTCGCGATTGAGCATTTCAGTGGCGTTTTCGGAGGAGTGTGTGTCCGAGGCTGAGAAAATTCCAGAAAACTTCCTCAGCGCAAAGTCAATTGCAATCGCAGCTTTCGACTGATCGCTATAATCACGAAGGCGTAACCAGAGTATCGAGCGACCGGTTGCGGAGGCAATTAGCCTTGCGAGTTGTGTGCGTCCGGTGCCACTGCCGCCAATGAGGTGAACCCAGAATTTTTGAGAGAGTTCATTCAATATTTCTCTGACTACCATTTCTCGTGGAGCGAGGGGAGAAACCGGTGGCGGAGGGCTCGTATTAAGGTGGATGGTTCCTAACTGGATGGTGACGGCTGTTTCTTGAGTTTCTGAGATTGCCTGGAGTTTTTCATTAAGAACACTTAATGATTTCTCATTCGACTTCTGGGCTTGCTCAAGACTCTCAACTTTGAGATGTAGCGAGGAGAGTTCATTTGCAATTACTAGATATGTGCTATCGATGCGTGCAACCGATCGGTTTTGTAGCTCGTTCCGAAGGTCTTCAGATGTTATCCGCTTGATGCCAGGTTGCGAGAGAAGTTTTAAAACATAGGCAAGTAGGTCGCGATATTTGGTGGCCCCTTCCTGTTCATTAGCGGTAAGATTGCGAGAGATCAGCAATTGTATGAGTTGCGCCTCCATTGCAACTGCCTCGGGCAATTCCACGCTCCATTCGACTGTTCGGACAAAGTCTGTGAATATGGCTTCGTCAGTCGAATGAATCCAGAGAGTGTACTTTTTCCAAAGATCATCTGCAATGTTGTCGGGTTTGCTCCAGCTACGAAGGAGTGCCAGAAGAGCTTTGATCACTATAGAACGTTTGTCGACCTCAAGATTCTCACCGCAGACGTGTTTCCATGCCAGGATTCCAGGAAGCCGATCAGGTAATGGCGAAAGATTCTCGCGAGCAACACGAGCGTTACTTGAAAACCTAAAGCGAAGACGCCAAGTGGGATTATTCTGAACATGATCGATCGCATTGACGATGAACTCCTTGGCAGTCGAACTATTCAGAGATACGGCAGTATCTCGATGCTTTACTTGTTCGAGACGTCTTGTGAATTGAACTGAGGTATCGCCGATACATCGAGATATCTCATCAATGTCCTCGCCTCGCTCAAGATCTAAAACTTCACCATCTTTGAGCAAGAGCCATCGTTCAATTGTTAGATCAATCTGATAAAGATAGCCCCGAATCGTCGCCCATGCGTCGCGGTTCTCTTTGAACTGGAAATCGGTTGACGAACTGCTGTCGGTACTCATGGTACTACACACTGAAAAAAATCCTCACGTGGATTTGGCTTAAAAATCAGACTATGAAAATAATAAATCCAGCAATGATAAAATATTGTAAACATCGCTTCTTCGCTTGTGTCATTTATTTTTTTTTGTGAGTTCATCGCAGGTTTTCCAGAGGGAGCTATAGAGTTCGGATTTTTTGAGGGCCATGAGACGTTCCTTTATTCGAACCAAACGCGAATGCTAACAAATCTTTAATTTCAAAGTATTTTGAGATGAATATTAGACCATCATTGCACTAAGCGCTCAAATAGAATCAGGTGTTTTTCACTCATCACGGTTTGAATATCTGTGCGGGCGGACAAAAACATCAGAACACTGGGGAATACCTGATTGGCTTCCTCTCCTTATGCCTTCGAGAATACAATCGCTATCATTATATTACCTGTTCATGTTGATAATATCCGGCAATCTGCTTTACTGATGCCACGCGCGATAATAGTATTCCCAGCATATATCCGTGTTAGGAGCATCAAGGAACATTAATTTTTTTATGAGGTGCAGTATGGAAAAAATGAGTTGGGAAAAATTGCTTTCAAGAAAAAGATTTTGTGTTGCCAAGAATGATTCTTCGGATGCAACAAATCGAAGTGTTTTTGAGGCGGATATTCAGCGAATTATTTTTTCTGGAGCTTTTCGTCGTCTTAATAAAAAGACACAAGTTCATCCACTGATTGCCAATGATCATGTTCATACTCGACTCACTCACAGTATCGAGGTTTCTCAAGTTGGAAAGATTCTGGGAAAAACACTTGGAGAAAAAATCAGTTTACCGAATGGTTATACATCATTTGATCTCGGTTCAATTGTGGAGGCTGCGTGTCTTGCTCATGATTTGGGAAATCCACCTTTCGGGCACGCTGGCGAAGAAGCAATGAAGCACTGGTTTGAAAATAACGAGAGTAAGTTTTTTAAGGAACTTTCGGGTGATCAAAAGAAAGATTTATTTAATTTTGAAGGAAATGCGCAGGGATTTAGAATCATAACTCAAACTGAAAATTATCTTTTTCATGGAGGGATGAGACTAACATATGCAACACTTGCTTCCTTTATGAAATATCCGTGGACAAGTCAAAAAGGTATTAAAAAATTTGGAGCTTTTATCACCGAAAAAGAAATTTTGGAAAGTGTTGCTAACGAGGTAGGTTTAATTAAAAAATCTGACATTGAATGGGCCCGCCATCCTCTAGCATATTTAGTTGAGGCAGCGGATGATATTTGTTATGGGATATTGGATTTAGAGGATGCGGTCGAGTTAAAAATTTTAAAATTGCAAGACGTTTTAGATATTGCGATGAATGCGTTTAGCAAAGAGGAAGCTGATACAATCAAAAAGGAGCTTGGGCCCGAAGAAGATTTTCGGGTTTATTTGTCTCGGTTGCGTGGAAGGGTGTTTGAGAAAGCAATTTCTGGTGCAATTGATGGCTTTTTGAAAGTACAAGATAAAATAATGGAAGGCCGTTTTGAGGGTGATGTGTTTAGTGCACTAGATGGTAATGATCGGCGTAAAACGCTTATAAGGTTAGCAAAGGGACTTGCGGAAAAAAGCATTTACCCGGATGCTGCTAAGGTTGAGATTGAGTTGGGATCATATACAACATTTGACATACTTCTAAAGACATTTTGTGAAGCGGCACTAGAAAATTGCCAACATATCGGCGATCCAGGTAAAAATAAACTCGGTTGGAAATCTGGGCTAGTGCTAAAAATGCTTGGGAATCATGCACCTCGAAAAGGGAATGAGCCCAAGGAGAAAGATTGGGATAAATACCAATGTGTACGTAGGTCAATCGATTTTATTTCAGGCATGACAGATAATTATGCAGTATATGTAGCAGATCAACTTCAAGGTACATCGCAGTCAAATAAGTTTAGATATTAACTTGGAACTGAAAAATAGAAAAAGGAATTAGGAATTTTTTAGGTAGATTATTCCGGTACCTTGTGAAATGAGGAGCTGCACGATGGGAGTCGCTATTGAATTTTTTCCAAATGACTATTTCTTAGGGAAACTTCATATATTCCAGAATCATTCAATAGCAATCTAGTAATTACATAAGTGCATGTGAAAACCTGGGTTTCTTCATCATCTTTATATTGTAATTTTGCTTTTAATTCCATATTCCTCTTGTAGCCATTCACCATTTCATGAAATTTTGCAAGTTTGATATAGATTAAAATCATTCTATTTTCATGGTGCGGTAAAAAGACCAATCCGGGTATTTTGTTAGTTTGACCAAATTGTGTGATGGTAACTGGCTTTTGCTCTTCGTCTCTTTCAACTGCAAAGAAAGTCCATTCAATTAAAACATCCTTCGCAACCGTATTGCCAAAGTTCATAAATGTTGCGGAGATTTTAATTATATCGTCCTGCAATTTTGTGACTTCACTCTCTTTAATTGCGACCAATGGTTGATTTCGTTGTTTATTTTCACGATATTCAGAAAAGTAATACAGGAGGTTGGCAATTAGCGTTGCTAAAATGAACGCCTGGATTAGGTTCGATCTTCTTGGCCAAATTTGGTCTAGCCAATATCTGCAAAAGTCGAATTTTTTTTTTATCTTTCCAAGCAGACCATCATGTGGCGATAAACATCTCTCATTGTTGTCTTCAACTACTTTTGGTTCGTTTTGTAGTGGTACAGGAGGTTCAATTTCTGTCTGTTGCTTATTTTCTATCATTTAGTATCTCCATGTACTTAATTATTCTAAGCAATCTGAACTTTGTAATTTAGCTCGGCTTGATTAACTTGGTCTTGCAAGGCAACAGCACAAAAGTATTTCGGTGAGTCACTAAGCTTTTGGGCAAACTCAACTGCGCGAGCGACACTGACAAACTTGCGACCGTTTTCAATATCGCTTACATGAGAAACTGTAATCTCTAGGGTGTCGGCAAGGTCTTGTTGAGTCAGATCATCACGAGTGCGAATGCTGCGAAGGAGCATGGCAAAGGAAACTTCTTCACCTAAAAGGTTCTGCATAAATTCTTTGGCATCTCTTTTAACCTGTTTCATGGTCGCTCTTAATATTTATGCTTGTGAACTTCAATAATAGTCACAATCTCAATTTTATCGTTTTGCCGAAAGTGTAGATGGCCCGATAAACACGGTTGAGTCTCACCAATATTTGTCCTTTGTGCTCACCCTTAAGGGGTTCATTATGATAACTGATCTTGCGAGTTTCCTGTAACCCTAGAAAGTTGACTCGATCAATCCATGAGGTAAGTGACTCCTGAACCTCAGTGCAATTTTGCTACAGCCTTTTGAGCCTGCTTGGGAATAACAACATGAGCCAATTTCAACTTTCGCTTTAATGTACGCCAATTTGGTGTACATGGCAACGTCCTGCACGTGCCAATTGTTAATTGTGTGCAACGAATGTGCAACGGCCCCCCGAAACATCCCGAAAACCCCAGAACAAAGAAGCAGCGTAAATTGAAGAACCAGTTGTTTTAATTAAAAAATCTTCAATGATTACGATCTATTGGAACGAGCGCACAAAGTGCTCATAACCCGAAGGTCGTTGGTTCACGGAGGAAGGAAAAAGTGTCCCGCATGACAGTTTTGACTTCGACGCAGCCCCCGCAACCAAAATTTTTAGAATTGTTTTAGATACTTAAGTTATGGTTTGATCTTCCCTTAATAAATCGGACAGTGTATTAAGCGCACAACCTCAACGGAGGGGATGCGTTATGAAAC
>MEPP01000030.1 GCA_001769855.1 Bdellovibrionales bacterium GWA2_49_15
AGCAAATAGCTCGCCCACTCGATATTTAAAATTGGGATTATTTCGACCAATTTTTGTATCAATGACAATCTTTTTGATTTTCCCTGTGGAAACTGACTTGGCATCGGCCGTAATTTTATAGTTTTGCAAAAAGTGAATGGTTAACTCAGGGAGATTGGCGACCATCGGGCTTCGCCCAGAGGAGATTTCATTCGCATTTTTGACAAAATCCCCATCACTGTCCGCGTTTGGGTCAAGGCCCGATTGAAGAACTTCATGCCGTCCATCACCATGGCCCTGTTCAACGCCTTGGGAATTATCCTCCTTGTTTGATTTCAAAGAACAAGAACAGAAAAATAAAACTAATAAAATAAGTAAAAACTTCACAGAAACCCCCTATAGTTTTATGACATTGACAATTGCGTTTATTGGAAATGTGAAAATGATTCCGAGACTTGCCACGGCAAATAGATGGCCCTTGTGGATGGCCATGAAAATTCCCTCATAGATTTTCCCATCTCGGGTCTTGATCGTGATTTCATGGCCGATTTCAAGTTCATCCTCTAATTTTGCCGTGTCCTGAATTTTGCTACTATGCTTGTTGTTCACAGGGCCTCACTTCAAAATTTTGAAGGCCAAAGCTGTAGGGCCTTGACCTTGTTCTGTTCAATTCTCTCTTGGACCTTCGGGCAGACTTTAAACCATAAGATTTTTTTCAAATGTGCAAAAATCATGGTGTGCCTCCCGAGATGACTCGAAGTTGGCGATCAATTTTCTTTGAATATTCACGAAATTCAACTCGGGCCCAAGGTGGGATCATCTCTTCGCTTGCATATCTGTCATGCACGAAGAGACAGTTCACACAATGAGAGTAGGTGATTAAATGCTCATACCCACAATCCCCGCAACGCGGGCAAGTATCAAATAAAATTCCATATTCCATGTTCGTCCTCCTGTTTTTAATTTGGTCCCCTCACCTATATAGGATCAAGAATCGTGCCAACTTTTGTTTCGGAAGATAGCGTGAAGAATTACGAATGGTTTGCGTTGCGTATAATTATTCCGCGAGAATTTAGCACGAAAATTTGCGGAAATTGTGATGAACTCCCGTCACAATTTTGCCCAAATTCCCAATGAAAATGGATGATTCCTTTTTAGATTCACGGAGTTTCAGAATGTGACGAGAAACTCGTCACGGCGTGTTTAAAAAAATTGCAAAAATGGGGGAAATCTTTTTTTATTCGAGGAGTTGGTTGTGCGACGAAATTTGGTCACGGATTACTGGCAAATCAGATTAAACCAGTAAATTCTCTGTTGTTTGGGAGTTAGTTCAAAGCGGGGTTATTCGTTTCTTTCACATTCCCGTAATATCTTCGGCCTCAGACCCTTGCTTCTTTAGTAAAAAGCACTGGGTAGTTTAGACCCGTAAAATGGCATTCATTTGATGACGAGATTTCGTCACGCTGAAACCGTGCAATTTAGAACCCTTCGGGCGATTACCAAAAAAAGCGACGAAACTTCGTCATTTTCTAAAAACCCGACCTAACACCATGACATTAAAAAAGAATTTCCTGGTAAAGGCCTTCAAAACGCCCAAATCGTGACGTGTTTTCGTCACAATTTGAATTATCAAAATTCGCATGATACACAGCGCAAGCAATAATTTCTGTGGGATAGATAATTTTTCATATTTGGCACACCGATTGCTTAAGGCCTGATCAAACTTAACAGGGGAATTATTTATGAGTAGCAATGCACGGCAGAGAATCTTGGTTGTAGATGATCACGAATCAGTCTTGGAGGCGTTCAGACAAAATTTACAAGATGAAGATTATTGTGTGGATTATTTCATCTCAGGACTTAAGGCCTATCGGCATTTTTCCATGAGTCCATCTGAGTACGTCATGGCCTTTGTTGACTACAACCTCCTGCCTTCCGATGAGGAGTTCGCCGACGGGAGTACGCTGATCCGCAGGTTGAAAAAACTCAATGAGGATTTGATCGTGATCCTCATCTCCGGCGACACTTCAGAAGAGGCCTATCAAAAATGGCTTGATGCGGATGTGGACAAGGTACTCTATAAACCCGTGAGTAAGCAAAAAATTATCGCCAGCATCAGGGCGGCATTCGCCAAGTATCATAATGGAAGTGGCCCGCAAAAAATTTCTTCGGGCGACACGGATTATGCCAAACAGATCGGTATGGTCGGTGCCTCTGACGATTTTCAAAATACAGCAAGAAATACCCTAAAATACGCGGAAGTCGATTCTGACGTTCTGATTCTCGGCGAGACTGGTACAGGAAAGGAGCTGATTGCTAAGGCGATTCATAAGAATTCCAAACGGGCCAAGCATGGAAACTTTGTGGCCATCAATTGCGCATCTTTTAAGGGCGGTGCCCATTTAATGGAATCCGAGCTTTTTGGCCATGAGAGGGGGGCATTCACGGGGGCCGTAGCAACAAAGATCGGAGTTTTTGAAGTGGCACATGGTGGCACCGTTTTCCTCGATGAAATTCATCATTTAGGCCATGATGCCCAGGCGAAACTTTTACGTGCCTTGCAAGAGCGAAAAATTAAGCGGGTTGGTGCTACCAAAGAATTTTCGGTTGATTTTCGTTTGATTTGCGCCGGAAAGCCCAAGCTAAAAGAGATGTGCAAAGGTGCCGACGCGGAATTTCTGCCGGACTTATTTTACCGAATCTCCAATGTGGACATAGTGATAACTCCGCTTCGAGAAAGGCCAGAGGATATTATGCCGCTCTTAATGCACTTTAAGAATAAGGTTGAAGAAGAGCTAGATGTGAAAAAAGAATTTTCAAAATCGGCGATGCTCGCCTTGAAAACCTACAATTGGCCTGGCAATATCCGCGAACTTGAGAATATGATTCATGGGCTGTATGTGACGGTGGAGGATAAGATAATTAAGCGAATTCACCTCTCCGATGATGTCTTGCAGGCCAAATCAATGAATGAGGCCATTGCGGAGTTAAACCTTGAGGCACTGGAAACATTGCAGAACATGCAGATCAAGAAGGTGATTCTCGCCTCGCTTAAGAAAAATGAGCATAATGTAAAACAGGCCGCAGTCGAGTTAAAGGTAAAAAGAACCACTTTGAATTCAAGAATGAAGTCGCTGGGAATTTTCGATTCAGGCCCTGCTGAACGGGATGGGATGCTGAAGGCAATAATTGATAATTTTAGAAGCTTTAGAATGTAAAGGATGGAACAGATGAAAAAACAAATTTTGACTCTCTCGATTATCTCGTCGGTTCTCAATCTTAATACTGCTTTAGCAGGTGAGACGGGGATTCAAAAAGAGAATGGTGCTATCAAGGGCACGGTGCAGACAGTTTTTCCTTGGGGAACTCGTGGCGGAGGAAGGTTGTGGTTTCCTGAACTTGAAAACCATGAACTTCAAGGTCGCATTATCCATGTGGTGAAAGCATTGATTGATGCAAGCCAACTCCGTGCTGAAGGTACTGCTTTGGAGAAGGCCTTGGATAGGCTTAAGGTGCAGATTTTGGTGCTGGATAGTCTGTATCCTGAGCACGCCGAAAGTGTGAAAAAGAAAATTATGGATGAGCTACTACGAACGGGGGTCGTGATAAGAGATGATGACTCATTTTCTTTGAATGATTCGATTATGCACGAGCTTGAGGAACGCGGAATTGTCGCGGATGTTTATGCCAAGAGAGGTGTAATTTGTTTTGGGGTATAAAAATAACATTGGCAGTAATAATGTTGGCGAATTTTTGCGTGGGTTGTTCTCGTTCAGAGCAAAAGGATGAAATGTCTATGAAACTTAATGTTGCCTTTCCCTATGATAAACCAGTTAATCATTATGAACCGACTCGGATTTATTTTTCGCCTGAATATATCTTTTTGGAAAACGTCTACAGTCCGTTGATTGAGTTGTCCACCGCTAACGGTCAGCCCATCGGCGGAGTGGCAGAAAAGTTTCAGTGGGACGAAAAGACCAATGAGTTTTATCTGTATATCCGAAGAAATCTAAAGACGATTGATGGCCATCAGATTACTGCTCGCGATGCTGAATTTTCGCTTAAGCGTCTGTTGGTTTTGTCGAGCAATACTCATGGCAATTTTAAAGATATAATTTGCCCAGATGTTGAAATTAAGTCTATTGAATCGGCGTGTCCAGGTATTGAGGTCAAAGACGATTTTACTCTTGTCCTTAAGCCAGGTAAGAAGATGCCCTTTTTGACTCATCTCTTGACCGCCATTGACTTTGCCGTGATTCCAAGAAAATCTGTTGATCCAAAAACTCTGGCGATTGTGGATTATAAAAATACCACCGGCCCATACTATGTCGAGTCGTCGGATGATAAGGGGAAAATCATTTTTCGCGCGAATCCTGGCCACTATCACTATACGAAAGATTTGGCACAAGAAATTGAATTTATACCGAGTGGAGTGGGAGAAAATAAATCATCTATTGATTTATATAAGGAAGGAAAAGTCGATCATATTATGACCATTGATGGTGCTCCCCCAGAGAAAATAATCCAGTTTTACAAAGAGTCAGGAGATGCTTCTCTTCATACGACAATGGATATACGAATGGTCGCCATTTTCTTTACAGAACGTGGGATGAAGGAACTGTCCTCGAAAGAGCGTCTTTCCTACGGCAAAATGCTTAAAGTGCCGCTGGCATCATATTTTCTTGAAAAACCTGGATATCAGAATAGTATGCAGTTTTTGGCACCCTTTGGGGATGGCCAGCTTTCAAAGGAGCAGCAGGCGGCAATCGAAAAAAGTGTTAATGAGATTGTCCCTAAAACAAGCGGCAATGGATTTGAATTATCAATGTTTAAATCAATCCCCGTTGAGCAGTTGAAGATGCCAATCGAAAAGGTTCTCCCTGGAATTCATGTATACCAAGACAATAAGGTTCCGGCCTTCACCAACTACAAATCGTTAAAGGAAATTCCCCATGCCTTTGTGGCAAATGTGGATATTTCCTTTAATGAAGACATTTCGCTTATCACCTATGCCGTGAATGCTGGGCTTTTTGGTATGAGTAAAGACGAGCAGAAAAAATGGATTAAGGACTATATGTCCATCATGGATAAAAAACAGCGGCTGGAAAAATTGCAAAAACTCCATTTCGAATCGCTAGAAAACGGTGTCTTGTATCCCCTGGTCGCGTCCCCGTATATCGCACTTCTACGGAAACCATGGGTGAGCCACCTTCCTCAAACTTTTGCCAATAACCCACTATGGACAATATCAAGAAATTAAAACATTGGATATTTGCCAAAGCAGAAACGCTTAAGCTCCAAGTGGAGCGCATGCGCTGGGTGGATGACTGGTTTCCTGGGTATTTTGACTTTGCACTGAGTGCCCAGATTGATGGCCGAAAGTTTGTTGGGCGTGGGATGGCCGACGATGAAGATACGGCCTTTTTAAAAGCGTTCTCGGAAATGGTCGAGCGTGTGTACTGCTTTTATCATAAAATTGGAAGCAACGGTGTGGCGGCCCATCCTAGAAGAGACCAAGCGATTTTAAACGCCAAGAAAGAATTGATTGAACGTGATGCTGTCCTTTGCCACACGTTGACCAATACACCCTTTCTTCCGGTCAAGGCCCATGATCTGAACGAGTATCGTTCGGTCGAAGACAATCTTGCGAAAAGGGGCATATCACTAAATTTGGCTCAGGCACACTCATCGGTATCAGACCGCACGGTTGTTGTCTGTACAACTTCAGGCGAAGGAATCCCGGGCCAGTTTTTTGGGTTTGGATGCGATTATGATCGACCAAATGCCGCTTTGAAGGCCATTTTTGAATGTATGCTAAATTCTGTCGCCATCCTTGAAGGCCATGACAAACTTCCACCGTTACGGATGGCAGAATTTTTAGAAATGAAAGTGCATGGCCCAGACGAGCATAAGCGGGTCCATTTTACTGAGAAATTGCTTTGCCTTAATACTGAGAACACTTGTTCGCTCTCGCCATCCCATTTAACACTTGATGATATTTCCGAAAACGAACTATTAAGTCCTATCCAACTTTTTGACTCAATTCCCTTGACCGTTATGAAAGCGCAATCCGATGCGCTTCAAAAGATGTTCTATGGGCCACCAAAAAAAACCAATGTGAATTTAAACCGGCTCACCAACTTCGCTGGCAGAACTTTAACAATTTCAGACTTGGTGAGCACTCCTCACCCTATAGGATAGTTATGGCAAATGATAAAAAACTAACCAAACATTTTATTTCGCTTTCCATTGTCGTTGGGGGCCTGCTTTTGTTAATCACGGCCGTTTCCGTGTTGTCTTATGTGTATGCCACCAAGCGCGAGAGTGCGTTTCATGTGTCGAAGGTAGTCGAGGGGATGCTCAAAGCACACCAGTATCGTGAGGCGATCTACGCTCTTTCAAATGCGAAACTTGGGAGCTTTGATGCCATCGGGTACTATGATTTTGAGGGCAACCGCGTGTTTGTTCTTCCACCTAGCGTAGGACCTGATTACTTTAAAGAAAAAGGTAAGGGGTTGCATCGGCTTTTCACCACAACCATCCCTGTTGATATTGACTTTGATGAGGAAGGCCAGAATCGTGCCGGTAAAATTTTTTATGCCTACCATAACACCAATGCTGTCTCGTCGATTTTTCTTGTCTGGGTGATTGGACTCTTATGTCTTCTTCCCGTTTTTTATAAATACAAAACTTTAATAAAAAGTGGCATTGAACGCGATATTCTTGATGAAAAGAATCGAGGAATCAAAGAGACCGTCAGACAGGTATGGCACGATTTAAACCAGCCTATGCAATTTCTCCTTGCGCTGGGGGAAAGCGGAAAGAACATAGGAGACTTTGAGCGCGACAAGATTAAAAGTGCCTGTGATGATATGCGGTCCATCTTGGATGATTTAAAAGAGAAGAAAAACAAGCTTGGCGAGGGCAAAACCGCGACTATTTGCCTCGCCGCCGCGATTAAGGAAATTGTTGAGAAGGAAAATCTGAAGCTCTCAAGAAAGAAGATGACGGTCAAATTAAAAATTCCGAAAGATGCTCTTTCGGCGTTCTCCAAACTTAATGAGAGCGAGTTGAAAAGGATTTTTGGAAACATCATCGACAATGCTGCGCATGCCAGTACCGGAGAGGCCACCATTCAGGTTACGCTTGAACATTTGAACGAAATGAATATCGTCAAAGTAACGGATCAAGGCTATGGGATTAAACCGGAGCATTTGGATCAGATTGGAAAACGTGGAATGTCGTTTAGGACAGGCGGTAATGGCCTTGGACTCAGCTATGCCAAGTCAAAAATTGAGAGTTGGGGAGGCAGGCTTGAGATTGAATCTGTTTTCCAACATGGGACCACTGTAATGGTCAAAATTCCAAGTGTGGCCGTTCCAAAATGGTTTACCGCCGAGATTGCCCTTGATGGTGCTAAGGAATTTATTTTAACAGATGACCGGCCAGATATGCATCTGTTGGTTCAGGATGCGTTAAAAGAAAATCACGCCCATCTTGAAAAGTATTTCCACCAGTCACCCGAGGAGTTTGAGGCATGGTTCTTAGAAAATAAAAACGCGCTGCACTCCCCGGTTTTTGTTTTTGATTATGATCTGGGCACGGACAAGAAAACTGGCCTTGATTTGATAGAGGAATTTGGACTTCAGTCGAACGCAATTTTGATGACCAACTTTTATGATGATGCGCTTGTGCAGGCGAAAGTGGTGAATGCTGGGGTGAGGATGTTTCCGAAGGGGTTAGTTGAATATTTTTGATTGTAAAACCTGAAACTAGGAAAATGATGACTTTCGAGTTAACCGTTATAGATCACAAGTTGGAAGATGACACCATGATGCAGGAGTGCAACTAACTAAAACCCTGAAGCATAAGCAAAGTGTGTCTTCATCAAACATAATGTACTATTGATTGGGCCAGTGTTAATTTATTAAAAATTACAATGAGTGTGACTATGTCTACAGACTTACTACTTAATAACAGATCGCTCTCTACAAGATATAAATCTTCAACAGCAAATGGACTTGCATATCCACTGGCAATGAAGTCATCTCATGGAAGCACAATTATCGATATTGAAGGGCGCAAATATTTAGACCTCTCTGCTGGCTATGGAGTAGTTAATGTCGGTTGGCAGAGAGCTGAGTTAATCAAGACGATACAAGAGCAAGCGGAAAAATCTTGTTTTGTAAGCCCGTGGATGAGTTCTGAAGAATCAACAGAATTGGCCGAAAAGCTTTTATCCCTTAGCCCGAAAAGTATTTCCAAAGTGATGAGGGCTGCTGGAGGAGGAGAGGCGGTTGAAAATGCTTTGAAAGTTTTCAGATCACAATATCCAGATGGAGAAATTCTTTCATTTAATCATGCCTATCATGGCGGAACCTCGGCAACTCTGGCCCTTGGTGATCACGAGCGGTTTAACTTCCCGCAAGGGATGAGTCATCTAAACGTTCATAAAATCAATCCCCCTTACAGCTTTCGCTATTACAGTGGTGGTTTGGATGAATTTTCTGACACTTTGGAAAAGAAACTTAAGGATAATGCTAAAATCAAGGCGATTATCTTTGAGCCCATACTGGGAAGCGGCGGTATTATCACTCCACCGATGGAGTTTTATATTTTGATCCGTGAAATATGTCATCGCCACAACCTTATCATGATCGTGGACGAGGTGTTGACCGGATTTGGAAGAACAGGTTCACTCTTGGCTTCAAACGAGTTTGACCTAATGCCTGATATCATTTGTCTCGCCAAAGGGCTTAGTAGTGGCTATATGCCTATAGGGGCTACACTACTCTCACCTGAGCTTGCCATAACTATGGAGTCCAATTTTGATGATGTTACATCAACATTTTCCTGGACACCTTTGGCTGCGAAAGTTGCATCAAAAAATATTGATCTTATTCTTTCTGAAGACCTTGCTGAGAAATCAAAAGAGAGCGGGGAATATTTTAAAAGGCAATTATCTGCTATTTTCTATCGCTACTTACCTGGAAATGTTGGCGAGATCAGAGGAAGAGGGTTATTTATTGGAATCGAACTTGTGAATGATCTTAAAACTAAAGCCCCAGCAGAATATTTGGCAAAAAAAATTGTTCTCAAATGTAAGTCGGCTGGTCTCATTATGACAGCTTCATGGGATCATCATATTCTCACCATACATCCACCCTTAATCATTACAAAAGATGAACTCGACATGGCCCTTCATATCCTTGAAAGCACTTTAAGACAGATTTCAAGACCGAAGATTTTTTCTCATTAAGGCCCTTTCTCTTAGGTATTCGTCGGCCGGAATTGCAGGATTTCCCATATAAGTAGTATTTGATGCAAGGGATTTTGTAACACCACTTTTTCCGCCAATGGTAACTCTCTCACCGATGGTTACACGTTGAGTGACACCTACTTGTCCCCACAGAGTTGAAAAGTTGCCAATAGTGACTTTACCAGCTATGCCCGTTTGTGCCGCAATGATGCAACCCCGGCCAATAATCGTGCCATGACCAATATGTACGCTGGCATCAATTTTTGTATTTTCTCCGAGCATCGTCATCGAAGAAACGCCACGGTTAATCGTGCATCCTGGGCCGATTGTTACAAAATCATCAATCTGGACGCCACCAATTGAGGCCAAGGCTTCATTATCTTTAAAATAAAAACAATCAGCACCAATAGTTGTGTTTGACCAGATAGTGACATGGTTGCCAATCGTAGTTCCATCATGAATCACGACATTGGGGTGAATGGTGCATCCTTCACCAATGATGACATTTTTACCCAAGCAAGCACTCTCATGAATAAAGGTATTGGCACCCACTCTCGTTGGGATTTGATGAATAAAAGCCATTTTTGTGTAAAAGAAGCGGCAAAGTTTATTGAAATCGGAAAATGGATTTTGTGAAACTATCTGAATTCGATCTCTTAAGTCGTCATGGTGTCTTGTCACTAAAAAAAAATGGGCCTTAGACCGCAATGCTTTGCTGACATAAGTATCTGAATCAATAAATGAAAGCTCTCCCTCTGTCGATCTCAAGACTTCAGAAAAACCTACAATCGGCAGATCACATGTAATAGGGAGTGAAAACTCAATAAGTTCAAAAATCTTTGAAATATGAATTGGTGCTTTTAGCTTCATGGCGGCATAATTGTCTCTTAGAATTGGGCAACCATCAAGAAAATACAATGTGGTGAAACATGGAAATTTATCTTAGCCAGATTAAACGCGATTTTGACAACATCAACCTCTTTCGTGAACTTCAAGGCATTGATTGCAAAGTGACAGGAATCAACGCCGTCGAATTTTGTATGCCTGGCGATTTAGTCTTTGTCGAAAAAGAGAAATTTGTCGAATGTGTTTTGAATAATGGCCCCTCGGCGATTGTCACAACCGCAGCACTGGCGACTAAATTTTTTAATAATGATAACTTGGGTGTGCTTACAACGGATCAGGTAAAAGTGGCTCACGCACTTCTCAAAGAAAAATACTGTGACCGTGATTATAAGTGCGAGCAGTGGGCATATTTAAAGAGCAGAGGAATTATTCATCCAACAGCACAAATTGCTGAATCGAGCTTTGTGGGCCCGAATGTTATTGTTGGAGAAAAAGTTATTATAGGCGAGAATTGCAAAATTCTCTCTGGAGTTGTCATTGAAGATGGTGTTGTGATCGGAAGTAATACCATCATTCATCCCAATGCTGTTATCGGATATAGTTGCCGTATTGGAGATGATGTCATTATCGGCCCAGGAAGCATCATTGGTTCAGAAGGCTTTGGTTTTGCGGAAGATAAGAAAATGCGCGCCTACAGGATACCACAGACTGGAATTGTTGAAATTCATGACCGTGTTCGTATTGGTGCCCTCAATACAATTGATCGTGCGGCCTACGGAAAAACGATTATTGGCGAAGGTACAAAAACAGATAACCTGTGTCATTTCGCACATAATGTTGAAATTGGAAAGGATTGCCAATTTACGGCGATGTTTGCCATCGCCGGATCATCCAAGGTTGGTGACCGAGTGATGAGTTCAGGGCAGTGTGGTGTTATTGATCATGTAAGTATAGCCAGTGATACATTCTTAGTTCACAGGGCAGCCGTGTACAAGGATATTAAATCCTCAGGAATGTATGCCGGGATTCCATCCCTACCGTTCAGCAAATATGTGCGGAGTTTGGTTCGCTTTAAACAGTTATCCGACTAAACGAGAATAATCTTGGGAGAAACATTGTGAAGGCCATTTTAATCAAGATTGTTGGATATATTGTGTTCTGGGTCATGTATCTACTTAAAATGTCCTACCGTTTTAAAATCATAGATGATGAAAATAGAATCGAAGCTTTAAAGATCAGTGCTACCCACTCATACATTGCCACCGCCTGGCATCGGCATATGCTGGTAGGACTCATCGGCATGGCACATAAAGGGTATCAGTTTTTGCTAAGCTCATCAGCAGACGGTGAGTTATCGGTCTACATGTGTAAAAAATTTGGTTACAAACTTGTCAGGGGAAGTTCCTCTCATGGGGGTCCTGATGCCAGAATTGCCATAAAAGAGGGTCTCAGAAATGGAATCAGTCTCGGCATTGGGCCAGATCGTCCCAGTGGGCCGCACAAAGATTATAAACTTGGCACCATTGAAATGGCCCATAGTACAGGTGCAGCCATACTCCCTTTGGCCTTTAAGGCCGATAGATATTGGAGTGCTAATAGTTGGGATAAAATGATTCTTCCGAAACCCTTTGCCAAAATAGTGATTCGTTATGGTCGCCCTATGATCATTGACCCACAATCCACCAAAGATGATTATCTTAAACTCAAAGAGATTGCAAAAGCTGCAATAAATTTTTGCGAGGTAAAAGTCGAGGAGGATATAAAAGACTGGGCTAGATTGTGATGGAAATCCTCAATTTTTCAATAGCTACTTAGAAAGTGAAATTAAAACCTAAACCAGCATCAGACCATTTCACTGTTCCATAGGATGTTCCAGCAATATGATATTTAGCGTGTATGTCCATTCCAAAAAACTTGGTGAATTTGTAATTATAACCGATACCCACCAATCCCCCCAGCCAGTTATGCCCGAAATGCCATTCACCTTGTTCAGCCGGGAAGCTGGATTTTAATTGCGCATTATTAGTAAACGCGTGTGAAGCTGTGACTCCAATTTCTGCCCTAAGATAAATCCCATTTTCAATTTTTGGTAAGTATTTGAAGTAACTTAAGTTCAATGAGGCCACTTCAAATTTAAACCTTGTATTGTCATTGCCTTCATATTCTTCCCCCATATAAGACAAATTGAGCCCTAACAAAGAATTTGAAGACCAAGGATATAAAATAGCTATCGAACCAGAGCTATTTCTCTCTTCTTTTTCATGCTTAAGGCCACTATTTTTTCGATGATTGACTCCATCTTTGATTTGTGGCGGTAAGTCCATTCCTAGCTTCCAACCATCGAAATCAGCATTTATAATCACTGCTCTGACACCGTAAGGATACAGGACGAGAACTAATAAAAAGAAGCATATATATCTCATACGGCAAATTCGCATTATACTAGTCTATGCTAAACAGGATATACTTTCAAAACCATTTTTTGATAGTATTATTAATTATTCGCTGTGGTTGACGTTTAACTGCATTTAAACCAGTTGTCCCCAAATCTCTAAGCGGATGAGTAATATCCGACAAATCTGGGCCTTTAAAAATGAGGTTATAAATCATGCTACCGGTGCCTAGGCCCATATGTACAACGCCTAGTACTGCCATCCCACCTATAATTAGTGGTCTTGCATAATATGATCTTGGATTAACCCATGGACGATAATCGAGATAGTATGAAGGATCATTGGAAGAAGCATTATATGCTAATTCAAAGTCTGCTACGCCTTTTGCGTAATACTTTGAGGAATCATTATCATATCCTCCTACCTCGTGACCTCGGTCATGCTGATAACATGCTTCATCTAGGCCATCAATCGGTTCACCTCCGCCTGATTTCTTTCCAACTCCAACATCTTTCCCGCAATGCTCACCATAAGTATCCGAAATGGGATTAAATACTTTTGTTCTACCAGATGGGTCGCCATAATTTACGGGGTCATTTTCGGTATAGATATAGCGATTGCTGATGGATAAAGGCCGTTGCATTTTACCAATATAGCTGTCAGAAGATAAAAACCTCCCTATGTCTGCACTGTAAAATCTTGTTCGATAATAATATAGTCCGCTCTCAGCATCAAATTCCCTATTTGTGTAAGTAAAATATGGCGTAACGATTGGAAACTGAGTTTCTTGATTATTTTGATCACGAATAGAGAGTAATTTAGCGAATGCTGAATAGATATAGCGTTGAATAATCTCCCCTGTTGAATCTGTAATTTCTGTTATCGAACCAAGTCCGTCTTTTAGAAAATAAAAACTTCCACTGCTCGTTGCAACTCCCGCTTGTGCCCCGATACTTGTGACATCCACAGCGAGGGTATCATCTGTTCTAAGTCCTGAATGAGTATAAGTGGAAAGAACCTGGTTGGCAGCATCCATCTCGTGCAAGATTTCATTATCGTGATAAACGAACCGACGAGTAAGATTGTTGGCCGAATTTTGATGATCAACAACGACCTTCTCCACACGCTGGGCCAAAGCATTGTAAAAATAGTCAGCGGATTTTACGAGAACATTATTTTCGTAACGCTCAAAACGAACGAGTTGATTTTCTGAATTATAAATAAAGTTTTCAACTTCTCCACCAAGAGTTTTTGATTGCTTGGACGTGAGATTTCCGTTTAAATCATAATAATAAAAATAGCGAGAATCTTCGGTTAAAC
Organism: Bdellovibrionales bacterium GWA2_49_15; assembly: GCA_001769855.1. Lineage (GTDB taxonomy): Bacteria > Bdellovibrionota > Bacteriovoracia > Bacteriovoracales > Bacteriovoracaceae > GWA2-49-15. The sequence continues at coordinate 13,798 of MEPP01000030.1, forward strand.
GCTGTTTGGTTAAATCAAATAGATAATTTCCTAGCTGGTCATCGGTTCTATTTCCGATTGCATCGTAATTGAAAATCTCTGTGGCAAAATTCCCTGTGACTTCCGGGTTAGAAGAATTTAATAACTGATTATTGGAGTCGTACCCGAAAATAAAATCCCCAGATGGTGTTGTCATCTTGGTGCGGTTTCCTATTGAATCACGTTCATAGAGAACACTCTTGATGATGTCACTTCCTTTCTTATGCTGGATACTGGTTAAAAAATTGGTGTCATCAAAATCAAATTGACTCTTACCGTTTGGACGAGTGAGTTCACGGAGTCTATTCGCAAGATCATAATTAAAGGTAAAAATTTCTCCCTTATGATTCGCAAGTGAGGTCTGGCGATCAAGCAAATCAAAACCGTATAAAAAATTTCCAGTGGCGGTTCCCATTAAGATTCTGTTGCCGGATGAATCAAAATCAAAATTTAGTTCGTATTCTGGATAATCAGATTTAATTCCAAGTCCACGACTTCTGGCCGTTGCCACTTGGTAACCTTTTTCAGTCGCTGCATACTCGAACTCAAGTTCAGAAATATTATTTTTTGCCAGAGTCAAATTTCCACGCGAGTCAAAGTCAAATTCATAGATATTATCGGGAAGAATCTTTTTCACAAGGCGGTCCAAGTTATCATATTGATAAGTTTTTAAATTACCGTTGGGGTCTAGCTCGGATTCCAAATTTCCGTTTTTGTCAAAGGTGAGTAGCGTTTCATTGCCCAATTGATCGACTTTTTTGAACATCTGATTTAAAGAGTTATAGTAGAAGTGAACCTCCTTACCAAGTGGGTCTTTAATTTTTATAAGCTCCCCGGTTTCTTGATATTGATATTCTGTTCTTTCATCTTTTGCAGAGACCACGGCGACTAATCGGTTCCATAGATCAAACTCTCTTTTTACAACTTGGTTTTTTGCATTGGTTATTTTTGTGATGTTGCCCGCGACGTCACGCTCAAAAGAAGTAGATGAGAGGTCGGGAGCAGTTTGTACTTTTACATTTCCTGTGTTTGGAAAATACTCAAAAGAAACTTTCTGCCCAAGTGAGTTGGTCTGGTCTTTTAAAAGACCAAAGCTCTCATAGGTCTTTGTGCTTGATTGCCCCACGCTGTTATAGACTTCGGTTTCAAGTCCCGTTATTGGGTCATAGACGTGGGTGGTAGCTAGACCGTGAGCATTGGTCTCGCTGATGACTTGTCCAAAGCTATTGTAGGTTGAAGACACCGAAACATTTGTGGCAGAGTCGTGGCGAGACAAGAGGTCGCGCGTATCTGGATCATAAATAAAAGTGACTTCAGATAAATCAGGGCGGATAATTTTTGTGGGATCACCATCGAGATTACGTTCAACTTTGGTTACTTTCCCCTCACCGTCAATTACGGTATCTATATACCCATTAATATCCTTTACAAATTTTGTTTCAATATTTTTTGCATCCTTGATTCCGTCATAGACCTGGCCATCGCTTGTGCCAAATGATTTGAGTGTGCCGGTATTACCACTCGTATATCCATTTGCGATTGTCCCGCCGATTCCATCAATGAGAACGATCTCACTGTTGTCGGGGCGGGTGAGTTTCGCTAGTCTGTTGTGTGAGCTGAAGGTATACTTTGTAGAAAACCCACGCTGATTAACTTCTTCACTAAGAAGCCCATCGTTATAATTAAATGATTGTGTGGTACCGTCTGGAAAAATTACTTGCGTAAGTGAATTGCCGTCGTGATTAAAATTCGATGTCCTTCCCACTGGATCAGTCACGCTTTCTAGCAATTCGCCACTGTAGGAAAAAATTGTAGTTTTGCCGACAGGATCAATAATGGAGATCAGTCGACCTTCCTCATATACAACGGATGTGACTCTACCTGTGCGATCCTCAAGAGAAGTTTGGAGGCCTTGGGCATTAAAATAGGCCTTTGTTCCGTTTCGATACGATCTCGTAAATGATCCATCAGAATTCCGAATAAGTGATGAGTTGTCTTTATGAAGTGGTGAAAAGGCCAAGGTACCTGTCTCGGCAAAATCGAAGATGATTCTACGAATTCGCTTTTGATCTTCGTCGGAGACTAGTAAGTTTCCTCGATCATCAAACCCTAATGATATTGGCCGGCAAAGACTTGCATCAAGAGCTGGACCAGCGTCGCCAATATTACCTTCAGTTGCACAAGTTCCGTTGCCTGCAACCGTTTCTGCAAGATTATTTGCAAGGTCAATTTTGACGACTCGATGAAGCCCAGTATCAGCAACGTATAAAATTCTCCTTTCTTCATCAAGCACCATTCCATGAGGGGATGAAAACGCCATCTGATCTGCGGGCGCACTGTTGGCAAGAATACCACCCTGACCGAGTGGCAATCCGGCAACTTTTGTTATACGACCACTGGTGTCTACTTTTCTAATGAATCCATTTTCGGTTGAAATATAAAGGCTTCCAAACGAATCGTAGAGAACTCCCATAGGATGAATCATGCTGGCCTCAAGGGCCGGCCCACCATCTCCGAGGTCATATGTTTGGCCATTACCTGCAATAGTTGAGACTAAGTTGGTGCTTGGGTTGATTAATCGCACACGATTATTGCCATAATCGGCCACGACAATGGTATTACCTGGGCCTTGGGCCAGGCCCATTGGTTGATTGAACCACGAGCTTGTTAGGGAACCCTCCACAAATCCTTTTCTCGGATTTTTCCCAGTAGCAGGAGGCGGACATACCCCAGCAGTCATGGGCGTTGAGCTGTATATGACATCGCTATAAATGATACTGCACCACGGGCTCAAACTCCACCCAACTCCACAAGGTTCAGGCGGAGTATCAAAATAGAAGGACCTTCTTAATGAAGTGATGTTTCGTTCAAACCCAGCAAACAGGGAAACTGAGTTTGATTCTGTTTTGAAAATAGTTGCCAAGTTATCTGATCCAAGAATACTGCCATCGGGGAGTGCCAGCAAGTTGGTGGCCTGACGATTGGCTTGGTAAGTTAGCTGTCTTCTTGTACAACGATATGATTCTGGTTGTCCAAAGGCCCTATTGGACATGCACCACCACAACATCCCCTCATAGTTTGGAATCTGCCCCACTGTTGAGATGGAATTTGGAAGGACACTAAGATCGGTTTGCTTTACCCCTCTAGCTGGCGTTGAAAAATAGGCCTGAGGCCATGAGGAGATGTCAGCGGCCTGCAACCCTTCGGGGTTGTGGAGAACAGTCTCTATCGTATTATTTAATGTATAGGGTGCGATGGACCCATCTCCTTCCTCAATAGCTAATCGACTGGATTTCGGATTCAAAATCTTCTGGACTCCGGCGATTTTCCAACCTCTTCCTGCGCTAGAATTGATCTTGTTTTGCACATGTATTGTGCCAAGAAGATCGCTTGGAAATACTTGCGAGGCAATGGGCCCTCCTCTCTCCTTGCTTATCTGAAGAGTTCGCAGTCCGCCCTTAAACTCAAAACCTTCCCTCGCTGTGGCCGTCATGTTTCTGGTTTGGATGACCATGTGATTGAGTTTGATTTTGAAGCTCGCTAAATAGGGATACACATCCGAATCAAGATTCCCGAGGTCCATGGCATAAGAAACCACTGACCTTTGAGGGATACCCGTGAACCTCATTGGTTCACTCGCTATTCCTTCCGTAAAAAATTGGGCATCAATCCATGCGGGTTCAATCCAACTTAAGGCCGTATTCCTATATTCGGCAGTGTATTCACGTCTTTCAATCGTTCCCGAACTACTTCTAAAAACTTCGTTACGAGGGACATCAAATAAGTTCGTGACCACAACACTTGGTCTGGCCCAGGAACTTTTGTAGATAAGCCCTGGAGCGATGTTTTCCCCTAAGGACTTATAGCTCGGGAACGAAATAGAAGTAGTCAGTGCCCCGTTAAAAGTATCCACACCAGGCCTATCCTGACCTCCAATTTGTTTTAGTTCAGGACCGAGCGGTACACTCATAATCTCCGAAAAGTGTGTGATTCCCATTCCCTCTTTGGTGCGAATCTCGCCACCAGTTGAATCTACTTGTGCCACACCATCAATTTCCCATTCGCCTGTTGCAGAATTCTTTGAGAGGATGACTAAATCCATGCCTGCGGGGAAATTATTTTCGTTGGGAAGGGACAGTTCAACAGGTTCTGAAAATCTTGTACCCGATGGTTCAAGAGCGATAACAGTATCCGGGACAGCGTATTCAGGAATATCAATGGTGGTTTTATCACTATCTACACGCAACATATTGATGACACCTGAATTCCCACCGTCTGGAAAAGTTGTTGCCCCGGCGGGAATATTGAGCACGACATCAGGGGCATGGGGACTCGTCACGACGGCCGCTTCGTTACCTACGATCTCAGTTTCACTGCCGTCAAACATGAGAGGTGCGAGATAAATAGGCCTTTCAATCACGTTACTTTGAACCACACCAATAGAAACTTTAACAACCGTTTTAGAAAATTTTCTATTCGGCCCAGTAACTTCCAAGGGGATAGTAGTGCCATCAATGACAACCATTTGATCCCCGGTGACGGGTTCTATGATTCTAAAATTTCCTGATGCATCGGTAATTGCCGCCTGGCCTGAGTCGGCAATCGTAACTGTTGCGCCAGGAAGAGGTAGATCATTAGTATCTCGGACAACGCCAGAGAGTGAGGTATCCACTGAATAATTTAACACCACGCTGTCAGTGCGATTTAATTCAGTAGAAGTTGCAGTGACTGTCGCACTACTAAATGGAGACATCTCGATTTGAAATGATCCATTGGCATTTGCGATTGCTGAGTTCTTATTGAATAGTCCTGCATCGGCATAGACTGTCAGACCAGGTCTCGTGGCACCATATGCGCCTATGATTAACAATTTCGTGCCCATTGAATTAGGTTCTACCTTGATAAGTTCTGCCACGAGAACCTTCAGAACAATTTCAGTATTCACGTTAATTTGCGATGTGTTTCCAGCAAGGTCAGTCATGACCACAGGATATGAAAAAGGGCCCTCTGCTGCGGCACTTACAGGTAGAGAAAAGGATTTTTTGTCTTCAGAGAGTAAAGCAAGTTGGTTGTTTACTAATACTTGGGACAGGATTTCATTGGAGGACCCGGACACGGTGAAGGCCAGGGTGTTAAGGATTGTCCCACTCGCTGGGGTTAAATTTAAAATTTGCGGAGGAATGGTATCGAGTTCGATCACCACGGTTTGAGGGATGGCAACATTCGAGGCAGCATCAATACTTTCGGCGCGTAAGAAATTCAAACCTTCAATTAATGGTGTGGACAAGTCAAAGAAACTATCGGGACTTTGAAACCGCAATTGATCTTGATGGAAAATTGTCGTCATCTTTGGTGAATGATCAAAAATACTAACATGCAAGTCCAAATTGGGATTATTGGTAATCAGATTATTACTTAAAGAAAGCAAGATAGTGGGCGCAGTTCGGTCCAGACGAATGAGACGAGATAAATCCACAGGAGAGGCCAAATTGGAGGCGAGATCACGCGCCCCGAACAAAAGGGTATATTCTCCCTCGGGCAGAGAATTCAAGTCGCCAAAAACCCGAAAACTGCGTCCACTATCTTCGCTTACCTTGTTTAAATTATTCAAAGTGGTGGCCGTTTGAGTGCCGTCGATCAGACTTGCATTCAATGTGAGATTGATTGAATCAGGGTTAATTTTCCCAAAACTATCTCTTACAGTGGCATCGATGGGCGGGAAATTCTGAGCATAGCGAATCGTGGGATCGGGCAAAATTGGTTCAAGCCATTCAGGCGCGACATTGTCATTGGCCACAAAGAGTTCTTGGTCAAGGCGTCCCCACAGCGTGGTTTTAATCGTGCCATCGTCTTTTTCTTCGTACTTAATAAATTTTAGGCCTAAGCTTGGAAAATTATCGGGTGATAGGGCCTGGGTTGAAAAGTTATGCGACATGCTTGAGTTAAAGGGGAAGAGACCAGGAGAACTTTCAAAGAGGACATTATTATCTAAGAGAACCTGATAGTAGAATTTTTTCCCGTCATCAAGCAGATCATCGTCATCTTCAGAATCTTGTTCGGCAAAGGCCGGCATTTTCACATCTTTAAAAGACATATCATAAATGGATGCTGTGACATTGGCGCGGTCGCCTTCAATTAATGTTCCGGCGCGAGCATCAAGGGAAAGTCTGTATCCATCAAAAATGGTCGAACTGATAAAAGGCGCGGCGATGTTGTTGCCGACCTGGACGGGCATTTCTAAACGCCCAAGCACCTCAGGCCTCGCATCCAGCGCGCTTTGGACTTTGAGTCTGACGCTTGCAAGTTTGGCAATAAATTCAGTAAATTTTGCGACGACTTCCTGATTTTCCCCACGTCTAATCATCTTGTCTTTGTGTTGTTCATAATGAAAAATTCTGCGATCAAGACGTGCCTTGAAATGTAAGAGGTGCATGACATTGCTGTGATGCCGCCCCTTTGATTCGATCAAAAGAGTGAGTGTATTGACGTCGCTTGCGCTAATTTGTGACGTCGCAAAACTATAATGGAACTCGCGGCCACCTGCTTTTTTAGCAACGTCTATTGCCACCTCATGAAAAGGATCAGGCCAATAGGCGTGAGTTTCAAATTCATTATCTTTCACTTTTCGGCATTTTGGATTTTTGTTGATACTGCCCACCACATGCCAGACACAGAAGTCCCCTTCCAAGGTTGCCGTCTCCCCGGATATTTTAGGAGTTGGCAACTTTGGTTCAATATGAAATCCCTTCCTCGGGCCTTCAACATGGGTGCCATGAGACAAAGCTTCGCCATAGGGCATGGAGAGAACAAGGAGAAGTGGAAGAATTGTTTTTTTCATTCTATTCTCCCTCATGCATGGACGAGAGCGCTGCCAACTCGTCCTCGGTTAAGCTGAGTTCACCTGACACGGCGGACAACTCTTCGGAGGGAACTGGTTGTGCCGCTTGGGAAGTGTCGTTAGAGATCGTTTGATTGACTTCAACGATATTGCTTTGCACTTGTGCTTGAACTTGAGTGTTAGTTTGAATCGCGGACGATGAAATTTTAGCGCTCTGGCCGGCAGAACCGCCAGCAGTGGTGCCTCCACCACCGCCTCCGCTGTTGCAGGCAGAAAAGAGAAGAACCAGCGTGAGATATAAAAAGACCTTACGACATACAATGTGGAGATTCATTATTAAACTCCTCTTTTTCTTCACGCAAACTCGACTGGCCAATTGCGATGGTTTGATTTTTTGACATCCAACGATTATCCGACCGTTTCGGTGTAATTGTGAAAAAAAATTATTCCTTTTTTAAAGCAATAATAATTCCCTTGAGTTGGCGAAGATAAAATTCTCCGTAATGATCAACACGTCGATCTGGTAGGTCTGTCGCAGCTTCATGTCAGAATTGTCCTTTGAATTTGGTGAGTTGAAAGGTGTACCTAGAAGTGGGGCATGATCGCATGTGGCAATTTATTTTGGCAGAGGATTTAGTGCATAGGGAATTTGAGTGGAATTTGAATATTGCTAAAAAGAATCCACACATTTGTGTCAAATTTTCTGTTGAAATGACGAAGCGAGAAGGACAAATAAAAAATGTAATCGAGGTGTTCTATGAACAGAGATGAACCAGCACTGCGCTTAAAAGCAGGACGTGTCTTCCAGGCCGTTCGCAATTTTCACGATTATGGGCAGATGGAGGTAGCGCGAGAATTTCAAATTTCGCAGTCGAACGTCTCTAAGATTGAAGTGGGTATCTTGGCACCTGATCTTCGTTTCTGGATGGAGTTTACTCGTGCTTTTAATGTTAAAGACCCTTATTGTTTTAACTATGGTAGCGCCGAGATTGATGGAATCCCGAAGCTTGGCCATGTTGGGAAAAAATTTTATATGAGCACGGGATTTAGAATTCCAAAGTGCTATCAAAAGAGTGAGGCCCTGATTACCTCCAGAAAGATTCGCCCATTGATTGAAGTGTTTGAACAATCGCTCGAAAAACCATGGAATGCTTTTTTATCTGATACCGGGATACCATGTGGAATCTTCGACATCTTAAATTTTCCTTTGCCCGCTTTAATGGTTCAGGACCTGGCGACATTTTTTAACAAGTATGCTGCCAAGATAAATTTTGGTGTGAACCTCGATATTACCTCACAGGTAAATCATGGTCTTATGTTTCAAGATTATGACAGCATAAAAACGCCCCTTAATGTTTTAAAGCATTTTATCCATAAGCAAAAAGAATACGGCGTCGATTTTGAATATGCGATTCCCCAGGGAAACGGGAATGAATCTTCTATCAGCATTGAAATATTGCCGACGCTCGCCGAACTAGTTTCAAAAAAAGAATTGGCGAACAATCGTTTTTTTAACATCTGTGCGCAATATCCTCTTTTTCTTATGAAAATGAAGGACGTGAGTACAAATCCTCGTTTGATTTGGCCGTCAGAGGGCCATAGAGTCCAATCTCGCGAAGTGGATGTATTGCCCGTTACTCATGCATTGCGTGCGGCGTAGCTGCAAAGAGAACTTTTCAAGTTAACAATAATAATACAGGATGCGGTTGTAATCCAGATTATGGAGTCGACAAAAAATGGGCCTAAATCTTTATATCGAGCTTGCCCAATATCTCGCTTGGATGTGTTTTTAAGGCCTTGGATATTTTCAAGAGGGTTGTCAGTTGCAAGTCGCGAAGACCATTTTCTAACTTTTGCCAATGCTGCCAACTCGGATAGCCCCTATCTTCGATAGCATAAAGCGTTAGACCTTGGGCCTCGCGCTCAGCGTGGATAAGACGTCCAAACTCTTTTAAAAATTTTCTTTCATCCGAGGATAACCTTTTAACTCGCTCATCCTTGGCCTTGTGCGCTCCTGGTGCTCGTCGTGTTTTCTTGGCCATATACCTCAAATGTGTTCATTCCCTGAAGGGGGCAAAGTCCTTTAGGACTTAATGGAAATTCTCCAACAAATGGGGTATGCTTGCATAAGTCCTAAAGGACTTAATAACTGCCGGTTGAATTAAAGAATGAGCAAGGCAAATTAAATGGTGCCTAGAAAGTCAATAACGCCCTTATACCCAAGGCCTTTGGCAACCCGGTCAAGGGTAAGCAACCCTAGGTTTCTGTCAGCGTCAAAAATGCGTTGGATGGTTGACCTAGCGACGCCTGATTCCCAGGCAAGCCATTCCACAGGTTTATCGAGGTCGTACAAATCCTTATGTATTTTTCGCCCGATACTTTTGAGAAGTTTCTCTTCGTCCTGATTTCTCGGTTTACTTGTTGTTCTAATCCTACGCGGTAATCCTTTCATGGTAATTTAAGCGTAGAGGAGAAAAATACGATACACTGCCCATATATGGGGCTATTTTATGGGGTTCATATATGGCATAAGAGGAAGCTATGAATGGTCAAACTGGAGGAAAAATTAAAATTATCTACCTAGACGATGAGATTATGCTGCTTGAGGTGCTTGGTGAACTTTTAAGAGAGAAGGGGTTTGAAGTCACGACTCATTTCGATTCACAAAGCGCGCTACAAGAGATGAATAGTAAACCAAATTACTGCGACGTTGCTCTTATAGATTTTCGTCTGCCAAATACCAATGGTGCTCAGGTCTTGCGAATAATGGCCGATAACCATTTTTTTGGTATCCCATTTGTGACACTTTATTCTGCCAGTAACCAGTCTGAGATAGATGAGGCCTTTGAGCGATTAGATTTAAGCAAGTACAAAATTCCCCGCATTATGAAGGACGGCCAAAATTTGTGTGAGTTGCCATCTCTGCTAAGAAAAGAGGGGGACGCATGGAACCAGAAATAGGCACACAGTTGACCCGTCAGCATGTGGGTAATGCTTTTAGAATTTTTTTATCCGCGATAGACACATTGGGCGAAGAAGTAAATTTTGTACGCTGGAGATTATCTCAAGCATGTCCGAGGGGAAACCTCAATTTGGAATTTCCCTCATGCTTAGACTGGCTCACGATTTGTGAACAACTTTACATGCATGTAGGATTCATTCAATTCGGGTACAACAAAAGATTACATGAAGTCTACATCTGGAAAGCGATTCGTCAGGGGAAATTTTATTTTAGAATCACTCCGCAGATTGAAAAAATTATCGAACAAATGTCTTTAAGGGAGGAGAATAACTGGAAGTGGCAAATTGAGCATAGTGGTGATCCTTATCGCGCCACCGTCATAAAGAGATGGCAAGCGATTCGACGAACAGGATACATCGGAAAAAGACAACCGCAGATTTCTACACATATAGAGAAGCTGTATTTAACATATCTTTCAAATCAAGAAGCTCAATTCACCCAGATTACCCATCAAGAAGACACAATCCCTCGATGATGTGAGTCCGTATCACCAACTCACGGAATAAGGCTCGGCCTTATTCCCATTCATCGGCGACCTTCATGTGGCCAACAAGTTGCAGACGATGACAAGGGTATGCTTTCGCGCTATTTTAACTACGAGTCGCGAAAATCATAGGAGATTACAAATTTGAAGAAATTAAAATTCAATAAGAAATTTCAACCATGCTCCATGGATGAAGACGATGAGTTGTATGCGAATGGGATTTTTGTATTTAATATCACCAAGCTTGTGGCCTTCATTCGTACCAACACGGATAAATTTCCCATAGAAGAAGTAGAGGTCAAGGCGGTGCGATTATTTCCCTCTAGTCAGCTTACCGAATTAACTATTCAGACTGCAAATCTCTCGGCCCCTATTCTCGCGGAAATTAGTCCGGGAAATTTCAATGTGATTGACGGCAACCATCGTCTTGAAAGGGCCCATCGCGATGGTGTAGACAAAATTCCCGCATTTAGAGTGAACGTTGAACAGCACCTGGCCTTTCTTACTTCGGAGAAGGCGTACAAGACGTATATTGAATATTGGAATGGAAAAGTCGACACCTTGAAAGGTCGTTAGTGATACTGTGACCAGAGGTCTTTTCATCGAAGGATGCCTACTCGGCATCCAAAAGTTTTTCAAGCTCATGGCACCAAAAATAAGATGCGCCATTGTCAAAGGTCTTGACGATACCTTCTTCTTCCTCTTGGCTTAGCCATTCCGACTTCGCAATGTCCCAGGAAACCGGGTCCATTTCCTTGGCGACGGTTACCGCATCGAGGGTCATCCAGAGAACTGAAACATTTTCCTCGTAACAACTACGAATTAAATTTTCGAAGGCCGCGTCCACATTCACGGGTGTCAGTTCGGATTCGACAATTGAACGGATAATCCAATCGGTGCCCCAGCCCATCCCCTCGCCTCGGACGAATTTGGCCAGATCATCTGAGCCGCAGGATGGGCAAAAGCCTGTGGGGGCTTCTCGATAGCAACCAACGCAAAACGGAATGGATTTCATGATGGCTAGCTTTTCTAGTTTCTCTTGGATTTCGTTGTTCATTTTTGAGTCTCCTGGTTTCTGTCTGTTTTTCCCTCTTGATTGAGGGTTCCTTCACCAGACCTGAGGAACCCGAGGAGGGAAAAAAGCGAGAGCAGGCCTTGCCCGCGCCCCGACCGCGAAGTCAGGCAGGACGAATGCCAGAAGCAAAGCGGATGGCGTGAGACCTGCGGAGGGGCGAGAAAAGGGCAAGGGTGGAGCGAGCGTCAGGAAACAGAAACGCCCATGGAGACTTCCGAAATCCGAGAACTATGGAGCGGCCGGCGTTCTATTTTGTGACAGGAAACAAGAATGAGCTGTCGCCCTTGAAGGATCATACCCATAAAAGATGCAATTGTGGTCGAGTTTGAGGGCTTTACAGGCCATGATCCGAAGGTCTAATGACATAATCTGGTCGCCGAATTCGACTCTGAAATAAATACGAGGAGATACCTGAAGCAGTTTTGCTGGGACAAGGGTTTGAATAAGACCATGGTCTCTAATCTTTTGCATGAAAAGAAAGATTTTCAAGTTTCCACCTTGGTCAAAATCGCCAATGCCTTGGGAAAAAGCTCCCGGCCAAGATTCATTGTAGTGGCATCATGGCCATTGCGCTCAGGTGACAGCCAATTTTCAAGGATATATGAAAAATATTTACCACAGGCCAGGAGTAGGGTAAAAATACCTGCGATGCAGCTTGCTTCTATTTGATATCAGGTCAAGAGCTAAATATTATTATATTGTCTTCATCCATTTAACCTTTGGGATTTTGTGCAAATAAAAATTAAGAATGTTAGGCGATTTGAAAACATCGAAATCGAACTCAAGAAAGGATCGCGAACTGTCATTGTTGGAACGAACAATGCCGGGAAAACGACACTTCTTGAAACAATTTTTAAAACCTTTGTGAGCCTTCCTGGATATAATCCAAATGTGCATAATAAAAATTCCGCAAATTCTCTAATCTTACTAAGTAGCATGTATAGAAATTCAAGCAATACGATTTGTAGGCCAGAGATTTCTATCGATTTTAAGATACATGATCTGATTTCCGAAGTGGGACAAATTGCCGACGAGGATGTCGATTTTAATATTACTCTCTTGGGGTCTCTGTTATCGACTAGAGTTCAAGCAAATAGAACTGATATGGGGTTTTTGATTCCTATTAAATGGACATTTACACATCAAGGTAAAACACAGCATTTATTGCAAACCCCTGAGCATGCACCACGGGCTCCAGACTTAGAGACGAATACTTATTGGAGCATACATTCAAAAGCTTTGAATGAAGCAGGGTGGTCTCCAGTCTCTGCTGCTTGGGAGGGGCAGCTTCAAGGAACGCAACAATTTACCGGACTTTACACCATAAATAATCCCCTCACTCGTTCAATTAGCTTATTTTCTGGGAAAGTATTTTTTCTGAAAGCTGCAAGAAATCCAGATTACACACCTAAAAATTCTCATGTCACATTAAGTCTTGCCACACAAGATCAACTTACAGAATTACTTCAGCGTCTAAGCTTTGATATCCAGAAGTTTAAAATAATGTCCGATGCTGTATCGTTGTTGTTTGATGATGTACAAGAATTAGTTTTGTCTGAGCTGAGCAATCATATAGCACCACATTGTAAATTTGTTGACGGTCGATTAACTCCTGTTGCAGATGTTGGCTATGGATTGAGAAATGTGATTCAAATTCTCACCGTGATTTCTCTGGCTCAGGAAGGAGCTATTATTCTGATTGATGAACCAGAGCAAGGACTCAATCAATCAAAGCAAAGAGATTTTTCAAAAATTCTTGAACTGCTTCGTTCGGATGTGACAATCGTGATGGCTACTCAATCTGAAGCTTTCTGTAAAGGGTTGGAAACTTCGAATATATACCTTGCAGAAACAGAGCATGATAAAACATTTTTATCCTTGATCGACATTAAAGGGAATCATCAGCACCGAAAGCGCATGGCAAAAGTGATGGGAATTAGCGCTTTGTTTCTTGTGGAGGGTGGGAAAATTATCTTTGTAGAAGGCCCATCTGATAAAGAAATTATTGGTGATTGGATTAGTCGCAATTTACCATCAATACGAGAAACAGAATATGAGGTCCATGATTTGGGCGGCTCCGGAAAACTGGGGTGCGAATTTGCGAAGCCGATGTTTTTAAACTTCAAGGAGAAAATCTTTTTTCTCCTTGACTCAGATAGGTCTGCATCATCTAATCCAGGGCCAAATATCCGGGCACTAACCCGATGGCTTGATGAAAATAAAATTGAGACAAAATATGTTTTGAATAAGAGAGAGATTGAAAATTATATTGGAGTAGATGCCATCGCTGCTGTGTCCACTATCAATGTTAATGCTCGGCACATTTCACCGCCAACGGGTGCATTGGATTACTTCGACTTTAAAGAGGCGGTGAAAAACCAGAAAGGATTTTATGATGAAATGAAAATGACTTTGCCAGCATATCGAAGTTTACCTGAGGAGAAAAAGAAAAATCTATTTGGAAGTGAAAATAATGCGATTCTTGAAAAGCTGAGAGTTTTTTTGTCCGAAGGATGATCTGGATATAGAATTTTAAGAATCATTTTTTTAGAATATTGCTTTTGCCTCTAAGAAATGTGTGAATTGGTGAGTTATGGGTAGAATGAAAGAATTTATTGGTAGAGAACATTTATTAATAAATGATCTCATATGCCATAGATGCTTTGATAACCAAGGCATAATAAAATTTATAAAAAGCAATGGCCGCGCAAAAGGATGCAGCTTTTGTAAATCATCTTTAAGGTCTCATCATTTTGGTGAAGTCATTGAGTATATCAATACGTGCTTGTGTAATGAATATGAAGACCCTGCAAATAGCATGGCCTATGAAACGAGAGAGGGGGGATACCAGGGAGCTACTGTATATGACACATCTGAGTTATTAGAGCATGTTGGATTAGAGACAAAAGATAGTTCTCTTATTGAAAAGATTGCTAGGTGTTTACCAAATCAGGCGTGGTGTGAGATTGATCCTTACGGAATGAGAGAACATGACGAGCTTGATTATGATTGGAAAAACTTTTCCTCAATGCTTAAGTATAAGTGCAGATTTATGTTTTTGGCCCATGGGTCTGAAAAAAAAGGATATTTTGAGGAACCGCGGTTGCTGGTTGAAATACTCAATCAGTTAAAAAAAGGCTTCGAGGAAACCAGATTAATTAAAAAGCTTAAGAGCGGTACTATTATTTATAGAGCTAGGCGCTTTGATAAAAAGAAGCCCTTTCCTTTAAAGTTAGGGAAGATATGCACTCCGCCGCAAGAGAGGGCTGAAAATTCAAGGATGAGTCCTGCTGGTATTCCAATGTTTTATGGTGCTGGAAATTGCAAGACGGCATTGAAAGAAATTGGTTCCAAGGGGGGATGGATGAGGTTGTTGTTTCTAAATTTGAGTTATTAAATGACATCTACATTATTGACCTCACAAGATTGCCTGCCGTGCCTTCGATTTTTGACAATGTACGCGCACGAGATCGCTCTATGTCGATATTTTTACGTCGATTTCTAGAAGATTTTGCTAAACCAATCAAAAAGGGCGGTAGAGAGCATATTGAGTATGTACCGACGCAGGTTGTGACTGAGTATTGCAAGTATAATGTTTCTAAAGCAGGTGAGCTTATAAAAGGATTCATGTATCCTAGCTCTGTAAATAAAGGTGGTACTTCTTATTGCCTATTCTTTGATCGGTACGATTGTGGTGTGAAGAAAAAAAATACTGCGAAATGTTGCGTTCAGTATCTTAAATTGGTTAAGGGAAGCACAAAACGTGGGCCAGTTAAAGCGCTGTGTACTTGAATCGGTATAAGAGCGTGAGCTAAATATGAGCTAGAGCACTCAAAAACACCTCATAAAAGACAACTACAGACTACAAACTTTTGCCAATATTAATTTTGTTAAAAGTACTCTCAACTTACTGAAAATGAAGACAAATCATTGAACTCATTAGGGTTAGAAATTCATTGGCATCAGATTTTGCAAATGCTATGAATGCGTTCCAGTCCTGGGCACCATATTCAAAACAAGTTTTTCATCATGCGACTGGCCTCGGTCGAAAAAACTGTCCTGCGGGACACTTTTTTCTCTCTCGGAGTCCTGGGCACCATCCTCCTCTTCAACCGGACCCCGCTTTTTTGGCCGCTTTTCCAAGTCGTGATCCTCGACATGGCTTCCGCCATGCCTGCGGTCCCAGCTTGAAAAATCAGCGCAAAACGCAGGGTCGGGTTGAAGATGAGTTCTTGTTAGTGGCGCAGTGCTTTTCCGGTGCGGAAGAAGCTGAGCTGATTTCTACCAGAAATTTCGGAAAATAGCATCTTGATCGTTGACCATAATCACCTCATCGCGAATATTCAGTCGGAGATTATTCACATACCATTTATCCATGAAGTCTCGGGAGACAGCGTATGACGGCCTTTGAGTTTCAAGGACACACGCTTGAAATCGTAATCCTGGGCGGCGCTCTGCTCCTGACTCTCTCTGTTCTGATCAGTAAGTTTTCTACCAAGCTTGGCGTGCCCTCACTTTTGCTCTTCCTCGGACTTGGGATGCTTGCCGGAGCAGATGGGCCGGGAGGAATCGAGTTCGACGATCATCGTCTATCTTATGCCATCGGTTGCGTCTGCCTTGCACTGATAATTTTTGACGGTGGAATGCGCATGCCGTGGCGGAGTATTCGTGCCGTGCTACCCGTTGGGATTTCGCTCTCTTTGTTTGGGACCTTTGCCACTGGAATACTGACTGGAACATTCGCCTATTTCGTTCTTAAACTTTCATGGCTTGAGGCGCTTCTGCTCGGCTCAATCGTGTCTCCGACTGATGCTTCGGCAGTATTTAATATTCTTCGGGCCAAGAGCCTCTCTTTAAAAGAAAGGGTTAAGCAGACGCTGGAGTTTGAAGCCGGTAGCAACGACGCTATGGCGATTTTCATGACGATCGGCATTCTCACCCTGGCGACCTCTCATGTCACGGGTGCCATCGCGATCAGTAAGCTTATTGTTCTTCAGTGGGGATTGGGGATCACCTTCGGATGGCTGGGGGGGAAGGCCAGCCATTGGCTTATCAATCATTTCGGTCTGGAGTATGAAGGTTTGTATGGTGTTCTCCTTTTTGGAATGGTGCTAGTTATCTTTGCTGCGACCGCCAGCATGGGAGGCAGCGGTTATTTAGCGGTTTACATTGCAGGCCTTGTGCTGGGGAACTCGGATATGATTCACAAGGGGAGCGTCACTCGATTCTTGGATGGCATGGCGTGGATCGCCCAGATTCTTATCTTCTTGACCTTGGGGCTCTTGTCATATCCCTCGCATCTTCTCATGGTGTGGAAGGAAGGTCTTCTGCTGGCGTTCTTTTTAATGTTTATCGCGCGCCCGTTGAGCGTTCTTATGGCCACACCGGGCACGATCCTCGCGAAAAAGGAACGTCTCTTTATCTCCTGGGTGGGACTGCGCGGTGCCACTCCGATCATTCTGGCCATTCTGCCCTGGAGTCTTGGATTTCCAAAGGCAGAATATATTTTTAATCTTATTTTTTTTGTCGTACTCACTTCAGTTATTATCCAGGGGATCAGCATCTCTTTTATTGCAAAACGGCTGGGCATTACTGTCCCTTTTAGAGAAAAGCTGGCGAACTGGTTTGCCGGGGACATGCTTCCCGTCGAGTTCGTCCCAATCGAGGTGGAGGTCAAATATGGGGCACCGGCCGAAAATCATCGAATCATTGATCTCAGGCTCCCGCCCGGCGTTCTCCTCACGAGCCTCCAGCGAAGCCAACGCTATCTCATTCCGCGAGGACAAACGACCCTTGCAGCGGGGGATAAAATCCGGGGACTGGCGCGGCAGAGTAATCTTGAATCTCTGCAGGTCATCTTTGGAATCGCCAAGCCGCTTCAAAAATAAGTATTGGCTTCTGATTTGCCTGGAAATTAATTTAAGATACATTTCTGATAAGATAAGTTCTCAGCTCTTTTGGCGTCTGAAGCTCAAAGGTATCGCACTTTTTGAGATCTATCACTTGATTTCCGATCGGCGAAAAGACGGAGATCACGAGCACAGTTTCATCGCCGATCCGGAGCATGGTTCCGCCTGCCGTCGGGGAGATGAAATAGTGACGACTTTGATTGTTAAATTCTATTTCCACCAGTGCACCAATGCCGATTTGATCGGTGGGGGGAAAATCGCGACACGGGATTTCCTCCAACATCTGGAGTTCGAGTTTTAACTCCTCCAGTCTCTGCAGCTGGCCCATCGCCAGATAACCGGCCTCAATACTCCGGGTATCATATTTTCCCTCGGACCTTAAGTCGTCGGACTGTCGATGATCTTTGGTCGTTTGGGCCGCGAGCTTGATCGAATCCAACTCTTTGATGACGGCATCGATGAGACTTTTGATAATGATCTTTTTCTGCATAGGAAATTTTACTTTGTGCCACTTAAAACAACAACTAAAATCTTAGTTGACACAAACTAAGTCCTTAGTTACAATCTTTTTACTGGAGTCTGCGATGGTAAAAAAGATAAAAGAAGAAAAGATGCTTACGGAGACGGAGCTGGAGCTAATTAATATCCTCTGGAAGATGGGGGAAGGCACGGTGGCCGAGGTGATGCAAAATCTTCCCAAAGAACGCGATCTTGCCTACACCTCCGTTTCAACAATTCTCCGCATTCTGGAGCAAAAAAAAGTTTTAAAGGCCAGGAAGGAAGGCCGGGGCCACGTATATATTCCCCTTTTGTCCAAGGAAGAATATGAGGGCCGGACTTTAAGGCATGTGGTGGATCACGTTTTTGATGGGACGCCCATGGCCTTGGCAAAACAATTTATCAATACGGTCAGCTTGTCCAAAGAGGAACTCGCCGAGCTTAAAAAGCTTATTGATCAGGCCCAGAGGCAGTCATGATTGGCCAAAATATTCTTCTTAATCTTTTTATGAGTGTTCATGGTCTGATTTTCCTAGCGGCACTTTTAAGTTTAGGGCTTCGCTTGGCGAATCACCGAAAAATGATGGTCTTCAAGGCCCGGCATGAGCTGCGCCTCAATCATCTTTTGCTCGTCTCGATTTTTCTTCTACCCATCCTGACTGTCATGCTGTCATCCAATTATAAAATTGATCCGATTGCCAAATCCTATACCGCGGTCACGTATAAAGAATATGATTCCCACCATGCTGATGGGCCGCTTGAAAAAATCATTATTGGCAGTGACGAGGAGGATCCGCAGTTTTTGTCAGTCGAGTGGTTGAAACTTTCCGCTCTGGCGCTCCTTTTTATTTCAATTCTCTGTTCGCTTTACAAGCTTGTGCGAGAGTTTAAACTTTTGGCTTCGGTACTAAAAAATTCCTATCCGGCACGTTCGTTCGGCAAGGTGCGGATCACATTTTCAGAGCAGATCAAGGTTCCATTTTCCTTGATGACCCTTCGCCATGCCTGGATCGTGCTGCCGTCAAGTTTTATGTTTAACTCCAGCAAGATGAAAATATCCATCCTGCATGAGATTCAGCACCACCGTCAGTCCGACACGCGATGGTTATTTGTCATTCAGCTCATGAAGGCCCTGACGGCAGTCAATCCGGCGGTTCACGTTTGGATAAAAATAATTTCGGAGCTGCAAGAGTTAAAAGTGGATGAGAACTTGATCGATCAAGAAAAGATCGGGCCGCGGGAATATGCCCGCTGTTTGATCGAAGTTGCGGAATCCGTCGCCAAGGGGGAAAAACAGCTTGTTTGCGCAGCAGGTTTGGCCTTTCTCCCTGACCGACATTTATTAACACGGAGGATAGAATTTATGTTTAGGAAGAATGTGAGTCGTACGTTTGTCTTTATCATTGTTACCCTATTCTTGGTTTCGACCATGAGCGCTTTCGCCCTTACAACCGGCAATGTCATCGGGGCACGTGCAATCACGATGGCAGAGGCAAAAAAAATGGTCAGGGAAACCAACTCGCAAAGTGAATTTCCCATTATTGTGAATGAGCAGGTATTAGAACAACTCAATAGGTATATCGGCACGGTTCAGGGAAAGGAGGCCATGAGGAAGGCCTTGCGGCGAATGGAAAACTATCGTTCCATAGTTGAGGGGCGGTTAAAAAATTATAATCTGCCTGGCGAACTTATGGCAATTCCCATTATTGAATCCGCTTACCAAAATCTACCCGAATCTCAAAATCCTTTTTTCGCCGCGGGAATATGGCAGTTCATCAGGTCCACCGCTAAAAACTACGGTCTGCGCGTTGATACTGTCATGGATGAAAGACTTGATCCGGAATTGGCGACTGATGCAGCACTTAGGTATCTTTCGGCCAACCAAGCGCGATTTAGAGACTGGCATCTTGCGGTTCTTGCCTACAATATGGGTGAGCGCAACGTCCAAAAGGCCATTGATCAGCACGGTTCGAGAAATGCCTGGGAACTGGTTCGTGCCGGATATGAGGGAGATAAAAACTATCTTCCAAAAATTATGGCCGCCGTGCTAATTATGAAAAACCCATCGATTGTTAAATAGAGGACATATGAAAAAGCTTTTTCTTTGCCTGCTGATTCCTCTCGTCTCTTTTGCCAATCCAATCCCCTTGGGTCATCCGAACAAGGGGAGGTTGGAATTTGGACGAAACCTCTCAAGGCTGATTAAAGAAAATTCAGAAATTTTAAGGAGCGTTTCACCGATTGAGTTTCAATATGGTACTTCTCAAATGGCGGCGGCGCTTTTGGAAATCGGAACCTGGGGATCGGCCCTTCAACGCGTCCCGGTCTGGATTGGCGATATCTCCAAAAAACAAGGCCGCAAACTTGCCCAGCATCTTACCCATCAGCGGGGCCTCGATGCTGACATTGCCTATCTGGTTCATGTGCCCAAAATGACCGGCCATCGTTTTAATAAATTTCACAATCGTTTTACGGAACAGTTTGGGCTGCAAGGTAAGCTGGGCGAGAATTTTGACCTGGAAGCGAACTACCAACTTTTAGGACATATTGTCGCGGAGCTGGAGGTCACAAGTGTCTATGTGGGGTGTGGAATTTACGATGCCCTCGAAACCCATGACAAAAAGCAGACGGTCTCCATTATGAAAAATATCTTCGCCCAGAAGGGCCATGAGGATCACTTCCATCTTCGTCTGAAGTGCCCTCAGGGTGTCCCACAATGCTCGAATAATTGGTGGACTGATCCGTCGAAAACGCATAAAAAGAAGAAAAAACACAGCGCTTCGGCCAGTGAAAAATACCGAGACTGTTAACCAGGGAATCATGCGAGGCGTGCCCACATTCTGACGGTGTAAAGTTGCGGCCGGTGATAATAATCACTGCGGCAAATAGGCCTCTCCGTTTGATAACGAATTGATCTGCAGTACAAATAATGTACACCCATGGATCAGCAATCACACACGAAGTACTCCCAAGATCTAGCTCACGAATATGTTCGGCGAACGGCGGTGGAAATCATCATCAAGCTGAATGTCGTTATTTTCTTTTTATGGTATTTGATCGGCTTTAGGCTGCCGTTATTCATGATCGATAATTTTCTGGTCAGCTGGACGGGACTGACCGAGGGAAGAGTTTGGACTCTTTTAACATCGGTATTTTCCCACAATCTTCTTTGGCATCTCTTCATGAATATGTTTGTGCTGTACAGTTTTGGTCCGGCATTGGAAAGGATTTTAGGATTTGCAAAATTTTTCAAATTCTATCTTTTTGCGGGAATTTTCAGCTCGTTTAGTCATACCGTCGTCTGTGCCTGGCTTTTGGATCGGCCGGGCCTTGCGGCCTTGGGGGCTTCAGGTGCCATCTCCGCAGTCGTGATCCTGTTTGCGCTCATATTCCCAAAAGAAAAAATTTTTATTTTTGGTTTAATTCCGGTTCCTGCACTCGGAGGTGCTTTGGGTCTCTCGGCCCTCGATCTATGGGGGCTGATTTCCCAGACCCGAGGTTATGATCTTCCTATCGGTTATGGGGCTCATCTCGGGGGAGTCCTTTTTGGAGCAGTCTATTATTTTTTTAGGAAGAAACTATAATGGGGTCTGACTTCTCTTAAAAAGGAATCCGGCGTGAAGTTCTTCCTGATGCTTTTGTTATTGGTGTCCTGCGCTCAAGTCTCCACCGTCGCCCCAGAGGGGCATCGGCCACAGTATCTGAGCTTTAATCCCAAAAAAGGCAAGGCCCTCTTGTATCTTTATCGCCCGAACCAATGGAACGGAAAGGCTTTCGCAACGGATTTTTCCATTAATAAAAAATATCTCGGTAAGCTCAGGTCTGGTTTTTTTCAGGTGGAGTTGGAGCCTGGAACCTATACCTTGGGGGCAAAGTTTATCGGGGATTTCGCGTTTCAGATCACGGTAAAAGACGGGGATGTCATTTTTGTCAAGGGAGCGGATGGCTGGACCGGCTATTATTTTGAAGTCAATCCCGATGATAAGGATGCTATGGAAGACATTCGGGACCTTGATCCATATCTGGGAACCTATACCGCTATTGATCAGCTCAGTAAAACTACCAATGAGATTGTGGAAGTCGAGACGAACGCCGCGGTTCCCAGTGAGGCCACAATAAAACCGCACTCAGGCAATATCATGGAGAACGTGACCGAGAATCCCATCGCCGATTGTATTAAAAGTAAATTAGGGAAAGTGGTTTGCGGACGATTGCCTTGGCCGGCGTCCTCACTCTGTTCGGCGCTGGTGGATTCAAAATATAAATGCATTGTGAATTAAGGCAAGCTGTCGAGATAGGATAAGATCGCAGCGCGCTTCGCCGGGTCCTTGATATAAGACCTTGCAACATCCTGAGCATTGCCGTTCACTGAGGCCCCTCCCTCGGCATACAAGATGCCGGTGGCGGTGTGAACATTGGCACCTAGCTTAATCGCCCTTTTCACCTCTTCAAGATTTCCCGCGCTCACGGCGCGCATGAGACTGCGATTTTTAATCGTCTGTGCTGTGGTGGGATTTTTCATGGCGGTCTCAACATTTCCATAAAATTCTGCCTGGGCCTTGTAACCGGCGGTGGCATAAAGAGTATAAAGCTCCTGGCGGATGTTGTTATTCGTGGGGTCGAGGAAGAAGGCCGTGCGCAAAGCGGCCAAACCTTCTTTTAAATTGGCACACGAGTTAAACTGGCCCAGAAGGCGTCGGGCCTTGGAAAAGTATCTCTCAGACTCGGCGACAAAGTTAAAAGGAGATTCCGGAGCGGAAGTGTTTCCGTTGATGGTATTTCTATTGGCCGGCCAGTCCTGGGCCATTCGGATGGCGACGCGGAGGAGGGCGTAGGCATTGAGGGAGCCCGCACCGTTTTTACCAAAGCGAGTTCCGGTGGTGGGAATAGCGGTATTTTGCAAGAGCTTTTTTAATTCGGCGGAGGTAATCCCCGGCAAAAAACTTTGCACGTTGGACAGGGCGCCGGTCACCATGGGAGTTGCCGCGCTTGTGCCTCCGAATTTTTTGAGCACCTTATTTCCTCCCTCATGGCCAAAGCTGTAGGCCAGATTATTATCGACAGGGACGGAGATCGCCACATCATTGTGTTCATTGGAAAAGGAGCTGGGGGCACCATTAGGTTGTAAACTTCCGACTAAGATACTGGCCTTGAGGTTGGCTTCGGTGATGGGAGCGGGAAAAAAATTCCCGGCCGCGGCCACGGTGGTGGTGTGCTGGGAGAGATTTTCAAAGAAGGGAACTGCCGCATCTCCTTCAATACGCATGGAGAGATTGACGATGGGTGGAGGAGGTGGGGCGGCAAGCATATGATCCGCAGCTTCTGAAAAGTGGGTGCCGACGCTCGCCACTCGCGTGATATCGGCGCGCTGACCGATTCCCACAGGAGAGGTTCCGGCGATAAGTTGCGAGACCTGGATTCCGTGGGTGGATTTCTGATTTTCAGGTCGAAGGCCACAGCTTGCCGGAGTCGTCGTGGCATTGGTGGTTAGGCATTGCTGCAAGCTTTGCCCGAGAGTGGGGAGTCGCGTGCCCACCTCATTCATCGGTCCAAAACCTCCATCAATAACTCCCACCCGGGCCCGCGCAGGTGCGGTTCTGCCTGCCGCTTGCCTCTCTCGCAAAACGCGATCCATCAGCTCCTTGGTCTCAGGTGAGCCAACAGCTTCCTGTGACCAAAAATTGGATAGCTTTGAAGGTTCACAGATCGGATCATTTTCTGGCAGCTCTTCGGGCTGACTATAGGCCGGATTGAAATCTTTTGGATCGCAAGAGAGCTGGCGACCGGGGCCGAACGGATCGGGGCGCATTTTTTCCGGTCTTGTGACAACCGTTTGGGGAGGGAGATCGGACGAGAACACTCCGGGAAATGGCTTGCAGCGGTTGGTTGGATCAATGCTCGTTATGGTGGTTGCAAGAGTGCTAAGTTGGGGGATGGTACCATAACCCGTGGCCGCCTCCAGACAAATTGTCCTGTCAATATCTTCAGGGACGGCCGGGGCGATCGTTTGCTCTTGGGGTTTTTTATTAATCAGACACCTCAGGACAAATTCTTTTTCCTCCCGATAGCGCTTGCACAGGGCCTGGAGTTTTTCCAAGTTCTGGTTATCGGAGTCAGAGATCAGGTCAATGGCATCAGAGTTGAAGTGTTTAGATCGAAAGTTGAGCCTGGCCCCAAACGGCAAGAGAAGCTGGTCTTTTTGGGCATCATCTGTACCGGCCCGGTAGAAAACATCGACACCCCAGTGGCCGGTGTCTGTGGTGTTTGCCCAAGCTCCACTCAGCAGCGACAATCCGATCCACGTCAGAATTAAGTATTCTCTAGGCATTTCCCCGTACCTCAACATACCTTATCGGCATTTGTCTGAGCGCGATCAAAAACGTGTCTTTTTGAGGTGTTAGGTGAGGATATCTTTCAAGGCCGCCTCAAGATTTTGGAACTTAAAAGTGTAACCTTCCTGAATGAAACACTGAGGAGTGACCTTTTGACTGGCCAAGAGAAGCTGTGATTTTTCACCCAAAACAGTTTGAAGGAGGACGGCGGGCACGGGAAAAAGGGTTGGGCGGTTTAACTCCCGTCCCAGCGTCTTGGTAAAGATAAGATTTGAAACGGGAGTGGGAGAGACTCCGTTATAGACGGGCCGGATAAAATCTTTTTCCAAAAGAGAGATGTACTGTCCTACCAAATCATCAATGTGAATCCAGCTCATATATTGATCGCCAGTTCCGACTGTGCCGGCCAAGCCAACTTTGAAAAGCGGCAACATTTTTAACAAGGCCCCGCCCTCTGGACTGAGGACGATTCCGGTTCTGATCACCGCTGATTGCATGCTTCTTATGCCATGATTGAGGGCCAGGTCCTCCCATCTTTTACAAACGTCGGCCAAAAAACCTTCACCCGCTTTGCTCTGCTCGTCCAATGCCTCGTCACCTCTGTCTCCATAGAAGCCAATGGCGGAAGCGCTGATAAATTTTTTGGGTGGGCTTGCCAGTTGCTTAATGGTCTCAATGAGCAGAGAGGTCGCGCTTAGACGAGAGTTGAGAATTCTATCTTTTTTACTTTGATTCCAGCGTCCATCGCCGACACTTTCTCCCGCCAGATGAATAACGGTATGCACTCCTTGCAAGGCCGCGAGATTAAGTTCTTTGGCTTCGGGATTCCACTCAAAAAATTCAAGCGGAAGTGAGAACTCTTTTGAAACTTTGTGAAGATTTCGCGTCAGAATTCGAAGATCCTTGTGACCTCTTTCAATTAAAGCTTCCACTAATCGAGAGCCTATAAGCCCAGTCGCACCGGTGATGAGAATCTTCATCGTTTCCCCCCATTGTCCTATTCAATCCTATTAACCGTATAAGTTGTATGACAATTGTCTCTCTGGGAACGATTGAAAATTGGCAAGATCGACAATCCAGGCCTTAGGAATCTTTCGCTTAACCAATCGGTACGCCAGATTATACCATTTTGGAACCTGGCCGATGATTTGACCGTCGCTCGTCGCAACCATTTGTTTCGAATTAATAAGTAATTTGTCACAATTATCCACAAGCTCGACACTCCAGCTTTGGCCTTCTTGGGCAGAGACCTGTTCCACTAGTTTTTTTATTCGGCCGCTATTGGAGATGCGACGGTCAAAATAGAACAGACAATTTTCGACTTTCTCCTCACTTAAGAACTCAGCCAAAAGAATCAAGGCCTGGCGAGTTTGGGGAACCTGCCGGTAAGAACCATGGATGCCCGCCAGATCGCGCAGGCAATGGTCCCGGCCTTTGAGAAGAATTCCTCCGACCAAGGCCACCTCTAATGAGATCAGAAGATTGAAACCATCCAAGACCAGGAATTTTTCCAATTGGGCACTTTCATGTTTTTGGCGTCTTTCTAAATCAGCATCACTGCAGCTACAGCGCATGACGGCCATTCTTTGGCGCCGGGTGAGCTGATAACGATCACCGACAAGTTGGAGAGCGGCCCGTTCGCTATAGCTCTCACTCAAAAGCCAGGACAGGTCCAGGAGAGCTTTTTGCAAGATAGGCAAGATCGGTGAGGCAAAATTGTTTTGATCCTGTTCACTAATTCCTCTTGCCATAAGCTAAGAATACGACCATAGGAAAATTTTTTGGATGCCTTTTGCTGGAGTAAAAAATGATTATTTTACGGCTCACGGCCTCATCGATTTTTACTCAGAGGATATAATTTCTTCATAGGTCGCAGGTGCGGTTACCATTTTGCGCGCAACTCGTTTGAGATCCAGATCAACTTGAAGGCAAAGCACATTTTTTTCCTTTAAAGATATTTAAATTTTTTCCTCACTTGACTTCTACAAGTTTTTCATTATTATGAAAAAGTCTGTTCGCTGTATACCAAAGGAGGTTTCCATGCATAAGACAAACATTGCATTCTGTGCTGTTGTCACAAACGTGGTGGCCTCGTCTCTATTACGTTATGACATTGGCTGGATTATGGATGGCCTTTGTTTGACGGCCATCAAGCAGTCCTGACAATCAGGTTTGCAGTTTTAAGATTTTAGAAACATTTTTGAAAATTTAACGACTTACATCGCATTGCTTTGTTGGCAATTCGAGTTGGTAGAACGTTTTGCATCGTTTGGGGTGATTTCCGCAAATGATTTGAGGATTTTATGGAAAAGACAAAGACACTGACAACTTACACTCTCGAGTTCGAGAGATTTTTGCATTCGGGTTTAGAGGCCCTTCACGCCCTCAGCAGACTAAGCTGGATGTTCCTTGAAGGCCTTTGGCCGCTACTTAAGGAATTATTCAGATTGCTGCTGGGGCATTGTGTGGTCGTCTACCGGCACTCGCCGACGAAATTCGAATACGTCAATCCGGCGGAGAAGAGATTGGAGAGGAATTATGACAAATCCCCTCCGCGTTTTTTTAACTAATTTTAGAGGATTTTATGAATATTAATAATGAAATGATAAAAAATTATCTACAGCAAAGGAGCGATCTGCCCGAGGAGTTTTACACTTTGTTTGGGTCCATGGATCAGGAGCGGGTATTACTTTTCTCGCTCATCGATCTGGATGCTGAACTTAAATTTTGTCAGCGTTGGCTAATTTTGACCGACAAGCGTCTTCTACTCATTGAGCAAGGACAAGACAAGATAAACTGTCTCCATGAGTATGAGCGAGCGCTCGTCAAAAAAGTGCTTGAGGTCAAATCGCTGGGATTAACCACCCTGCAATTTTTGGGAGGGGGCAACGGGCCGTTCTTTTTTGAGGTGCAGTTTACTCATCGACAAAAGGCCATGATGGAAAAGATGCGCTTTGCGATTGAGGAAAGTGTGTTTAAGATGGAAATGAGTGCTGCTGAAACCTATCAGAGCACCATTTTGAAACCCATTCTAGAGGCGCGCAATAATTTGGCCGATGAAAATCAGGATGCTTTGGTGCGCTTGCTTCATTATCTTCGCCCATACAAGAAGGAAGTCATTATAGGGATGACGGCGGCGTTATGCGGTTCTTTTATATCCTTGATTCCTGCCTATCTTTCAGGCCGGCTAATTGACGATGTGGTGCGCCCATATCAGTCTCACGAATTAACCGGCCCTCTGGCATCTAAGCTGGGACTTACCTTCATCATTGGGCTGGTGGGTGCCTATATTTTACGCGAATTTTTTATCTGGCAGCGGCTGAAGCGCATGTCCATTATAGGTGAAAAAGTCGCCAGCGATTTAAGAAATGATCTGTTTCAACATATTCAAACGTTGGGAGCGGATTTCTTTTCTCGAAAACATTCAGGCTCGCTGATCTCGAGAATTGGCTCTGATACTGATCGAATCTGGGATTTTATTGCTTTTGGGGTGGTGGAAGTGACCGTGGCGATCGGAACACTGATCGGGTTGTCTGTTGTCCTGATGGCGCGTGACTTTAAACTTGGCCTGGCCATGGTGCTGCCGCTTCCCTTTTTGCTCTTTGCCATTTACTGGCAAGGCGAGCGAATGAAAAAACTGTTCATTCGTGCCTGGAGAAAATGGTCAGTGGTGACGTCACATCTGTCCGATGTCATTCCGGGGATTCAGGTGGTGAAAGTTTTCGGTCAGGAGTCGCGTGAGGTAAAACGTTTCACGCAAAAGAATAAAGACTTCACGGAAGAGACCTTTGCCTTTCATAGAACCTGGACGACGTTCTGGCCTTTGCTCATGTTAGGCGTGCATACCACGACCATTTTAATGTGGGGGCTTGCCACGCCTCGGTTACTTTCGCCGGCCGAAAATCCCGAGCACTTGACCGCAGGGGTGTTTGTATCATTTCTACTGTATGCGACCTTGATGGTCTGGCCGCTGGAGATCATTGGTCAGGTCTCAAGGATGCTCAATAGGGCCTTGAGTTCCGCCTATCGGATTTTTGAAATTCTCGATACGCGAAACCCCATGCCCATGGCATCTGCAATTCAAGTCCCGGCGGTATGTCTCGGTGATATTGAATTTCAGAATGTTTTTTTTAGCTACGACAAGCTTCGGCCGATCTTGAAAAATGTGAATTTTCAAATTCGACAGGGTGAGATGATTGGTTTGGTGGGTACAAGTGGCGGGGGAAAATCGACGATCACAAAATTGCTGGCAAGAATTTATGATCCGCACTCCGGTATCATACGAATTGACGGATATGATTTGAAAGAACTGGAGCCGGCATGGGTGAAGAAAAATGTCGGGATGGTTTTGCAGGAGCCTTACCTCTTCTTTGGAACCATCTGGGAAAACATTACGTACGGTTTACCGAATGCCGGCGAGCTTGACATTATTGCCGCGGCCAAGGCCGCCAATGCTCATGATTTCATTTTGAAATTACCCAACGGCTATGACACGGTCGTCGGTGAAAGGGGGCACACTTTGTCAGGTGGGGAAAGGCAGAGAATCAGTATTGCCCGCGCCATTTTGCATGATCCGAAAATTTTACTTTTGGATGAGGCGACCAGTGCGGTTGATACGGAGACGGAGCGAAAGATTCAAGAGGCATTGGATAAGCTGGTTGTGAATAGAACGACGATCGCGATTGCCCATCGCCTGAGCACACTTCGCAAGGCCGATCGTCTGATGGTCATTGATAATGGAAACATTGTGGAGATGGGCACTCATCGTGAGCTGGTGGCCAAGGCCGATGGCAAGTACGCCGAATTATATCGGCTCCAATTTGAGGTAGAAGGTGGTTCATTGTTGAACTAATTAGTGGGAGGATTTTTTATGATTGAAATTTATAAAAACGAACTTGGTCTATTATGCACCAGGAAGCAGAATGCGGAGATCATCCTTGAGGTTCGCCCCTGTTTTCCTTGGTCGCGCAAGCATGGCTTTTACAGCCTGCGTGATGAGAAAGGGGTAGAGTTGGCGTTGCTTAGTTCGGTGGAGACCCTGCCTCAGGCAATGCGCGAGATCATGGTCGAACGTTTAGAACAGTTGGGTTTTACCTTGAAGATTCTGCAGGTTCTTAAGATTGTTGAAGATATTGAGCTAAGGCATTTTGAGGTGCGCACACCTTGCGGTGTGCGTATTTTTCAAACCATGCTTGATGATTGGCCCAAGAAAATGGGCCAGGGACATTTTCTCATTACAGACCTGCATGGTGACCTTTATCAGATTGCAGATTTTGAAGAGATGGACAAAGAATCGAAAAGAATTTTGGAGCCCTATGTGGCATAAAAACAAACGAGGGTACCTCCCAATAAATCATCTGGTGTTTGAGCTGAGATCATTTCAAAAAGTAGCTAAATACTTTAAATTATGTTTAATGATCAAAACACCAGGAGGGGTTTATGTTCAAAAAAAAGCTTCATGGAACTAAAACATGTCAGCTTTTGAAGGCAGCTTTTGCAGCGGAATGCTTTGCGGAACATAGGTTTAAGATCTTTGCCCGTATTGCTCAAGATGAGGGGCTCTACGCTATTGAGGCCGCCCTCAACGAGCTGGCCTACAGTCAGCAGATGCATGCTGAAAGCCATTTTAAAATGCTGCAGGAATCAGAGGAGGTTTATTTCGGATTCGAAATCGGAAATACCATCGACAATCTGAAAACGGCTTTAGTGGCCGAAGGCCTGGAGGTGAACGAATGTTCGGAATTGATAAAAACCGCCAGAGATGAGGGCCTTGAAGTTGTGGCCGAGAGAATTGAGGAGATTTCCATTGATGAGATGGCGCATATTCACCGCCTAGATAGTCTCATAAATCAAATCATCTAACGGAGGAAGAGTGAGAAAACTCGAACGATTTGATATTATGGATCCGCTGCTTTATGAGGAAAAAAGAGCGGAGCTCAAACGACATATTGTAAAAATAAAAGAGCCGAGGCGCGTATTCTTGGGAGATAAGCTGCTGTTCATCTTTGAGAATACTGAGATGGTTAGGGATCATATCCAGGAGAAAATCAGGACTGATAAAATATTTAGAGAGCATGACGTGTTACGGCAGCTGGAAATATTTAATCCCCTTATTGCCGATGCGGGAGAGCTTCGATGCACTATGATTGTTTTGAGTAATGCTGATTGGGAGCGACCTCATAAGATCAGGCCATGGAAAGATCTGGTATCACACATTTATTTTATTTTGGATGATGGTCGTAAAGTCTACGCCCAGGCAGCCGAGCTGGCGGTGATAAATCAGCATCCAGGGACCTTGCGAGTTCTCACCTTTTTTTGCGGTACTCAATTTCCCGTGATCATAGGATCGGATTTTAAGGAATATAAAATTGAAAAGAAGCTGACCGTGTCCCAGCAAAAAGCGTTGCAAGAAGATTTGCATTCGATCATAAAAGTTGCCGCTGAAAAACATCTTTCAGCTGATATGTAAGTTGAAAGGAGAAAATGTTCGGCTAACCACTCTGAAAGGAAAATTATTTAGAACTTTATGTCTGGCGGAGGAATCGTGAGAAAGTTAGAGCGATCGGACATCATGGATTATATGAGCTATCAAGAAAAACGGGCCGAGTTACGGCGTGATATTGCGCGAATTAAAAAACCTCGCCGAATTTTCTTGGGCGAAAAGTTGCTCTTTCTTTTTGAAAATAGCGAGATGGTTCGAGATCATGTTCTGGAGACCATCAGCTTGGAGAAGCTTTTTAGTGAGCATGATTTATTACGCCAGTTGGAAGTGTTTAATCCCCTCATCGGCGAGAAGGGCGAGCTACGATGCACCATGATTATTTTGGATGATGTGGACTGGGAAAAACCAAAAAGAATGAAGTTATGGAAAGAATTAGCTTCGCATGTCTATCTCATTTTGAATGATGGGCAAAAAATCTATGGAACAGCACCAGAAATCATCGTCGCGAATCAGCACCCTTGCTCGTTTCGGGTTTTGAATTTTAAATGCGGTGATCGGTATCCTATCGCCTTAGGAACAGACTATGACATTGGGGGATACAAGTTGGAAGTAAAGCTATCCAGCTCTCAGCAAAGGGCCTTGCGGGAAGATTTGACTGCGATGCCCAGGTCCTTGGAGCCGACTCTTCATTAGAAAAACGATCATTGCTAAATTTAATTCAAGTCATAGTTCAAAACGATCGGAAGGATTATTCTAAGGGGAAATATTTTTTAAAAAACTAGAGGCGTGAATGCATAAAAAAAAGTTTCGTGAAAGCAGGACCTATGCACTTATAAGGGATGCATTTACAGCCGAATGTTATACCTCGTTTCGTGACTCGCTCTTTGCCAAGACCGCTCAGGAAGAAGGTCTCAGTGCCATCTCAGAAGAATTTAGTGAGTTTGCCCGTTGTCGAAACTCTCACACTCTCTGCTATTTTAATGTTCTGAAAGATGCCGGGGACGAGTTTTATAATTTTAAAAGCGGTAATACACTTGAAAATATAAAGACCGCCCTTCAGTCCGAGATGCTCAAAGCCGATGCCTGCGTCGCCCTGATTAAAGCTGCCCGTGATGAAGGCCTCGAAAATATTGCCGAGATGATGGAAGAGATCAGCATGGATGAGATGTCGCACATTCAACGGCTTGCGAGCTTGGGAGAGGGGATTGTATAAATCATAGGGGGGAAGATTGCGAAAGTTACAACGATTTGATGTCATGGATTATGTGCAATGTGAGGAAAAAAGGGCCGAGTTAGCGCGTGCCCTTCCTAAGTTAAAACGTCCAAGACGAATTTTTCTGGGCGACAAACTCCTTTTTCTTTTTGAAAATACTGAGATCATTAAAGCGCACGTCCTGGAATGTATCGGGCAGGAAAAATTATTCAGTGAGCGCGATTTGCTTCGACAAATTGAGGTCTTTAACCCTCTTATTGCAGATTCCGGCGAACTCAGATGCACCATGGTGATTTTGAACAATATTGATTGGGAGAGAGAAGAAAGAGTTCAGCTTTGGCAGGATTTAGCTTCCCATATTTATCTCATTTTAAGTGACGGCCGAAAGGTTTTTGCCGAGGTTCCCCAAATCCCCGTGGCGAATCGACATCCTTGCTCAATGCGAGTGCTGAAGTTTGTCTGTGATCATCATTATCCGGTCAAAATCGGCTCAAATTACTCGGCGGATTGTGAGTATAATAGGGAAGAAGAGTTGAGCAAAGCACAGCAGAAGGCCTTGCAGGAAGATTTAAATATTATGGAAGGTCCTCTCTCAGCCGCTTCTTCTGAAAGGGAGATTAATATCTACGGCGTTGAATAAAGAAATAAACGGGAATTCCTGCGCAGATGATGGCGGCTCCGATAAATCCTTCAAATGGATTTCGGTAAAGCGAGTTGCCGATCAAAAAGGCACCGGCAATGATAAAAAGCAGGGGCACCACCGGATAGCCGGGCACCTTAAAGCTGGTGTCTAACGTTGGGTGATTTTTTCGAATAATAAAAATAGAAGCGGTTACTAAGACATAAAATGCCCAAGAGGCGACAACCACATAATCAGTGAGCTGATCGAAGGTTCCCGAGAGGGCCAAGGCGATAGCAATAAGCGCCTGAACAACAATTGACCAGACGGGGACTTGAGTAACGGCGTGGGCCTGACCTAATTTTTTCCAAAATAGTCCGTCCTGGGCCATGGCAAACGGCACGCGGGCGCAGGTAAGAATGGAGCCGTTCATGGCACCGAGTGAGGAAATCACGAAGGCCACGGAAAGAGCGGGGATACCCCAACGACCAAGAAAGGTTTGGGCCGCCAAGGTGGCAACTGGTAAAGCATCTTTGTGAGCGCTGGAGTTGGCATTTTGAATTTGCTCGAGGGTGAGCACGTGAAAATAGGCCCAGTTGACCAGGAGATAAAGGCCGATCACTATGAGCATTCCAAGGCCCAACGCCAGGGGAATATTTTTTTGAGGATCGCGAATTTCCCCTCCCACCATGGGAAGATTGTTCCAGCCATCAAAGGCCCACAAGGCAGCGATCATGGCCAGCCCAAAGGCGCTGAGTATTGAGCCTGGACCCGCTTCGCTCGTTTCCAAAGGATTGTGAAGGGTTGGTGTTCCCCAAAGAAAAACACCCGCCACCAGTCCGAAAATGAGGGCGGCCTTAAGGATGGTTAAAAAAGTTTGAACCCTTGCGCCCTGACTCACGTGAAAGCAGTTAATGAGTGAAAAAAGGGCGATGAAAAAAACGGCGATGGTTTTCGTTCCTCCAGGAATAAGGTCGGTTGAAAATAATCCCGCCAGAAAAGTTGCAACGGCGACACCATAAGCGGCAATGGAGCCGGGGGAGCCGATCCAAAAGCGCATCCACCCAAACAGAAATCCAAACAGAGTGCCGTAGGTGTGGTTGAGAATGGCGTACTCGCCGCCGCTTTTCGGCAGTCGCGAGGCAAGCTCGGCATAGGTGAGGGCACCGGCGTAGGAAAGAATTCCGGAAAAAATCCAGGCCAGCATGACATACTTCATCGAGCCTAACTGCTGGGTCATCGTGGCCGTTTTTAAAAAAATTCCGGTGCCGATGATGGTTCCCACGACGAGGGACATGGCCTCGCGGGGTCCCAGGCTTCTCAAGAGTGTATTCTGTCCGGTTTCTTGCATGGACCTTAATTTACTTTATTTCCTCTGTTAATTCAAGAGGTTATGGTGGCAAATGAGCGCTGAAGCATGACCTCACTTTAGCCGATAAGAATTCGTCTATAGCTGTGAGGTCGTTCCTATGAAATTCCTGTTTGGACTGTGGGTGCTGGTTATGTGTCAGGGAGCATTTTCGGTCGATCAAAATGTGCAATTTTATCTGCTCTCTGAAAACTCCCGACTGACCTGGGAAAGTGACTTGGATCTCATGCCAAATCTGGCTCCAGGGCAGCAAGGGGTGTGGTTTGAAGGCAGCTACAAGGGCAAGGAATTTTCCCTTTGGGTTTCACGTATCAATGGTCGGGATAACGGAAAGGACGGGCCGCCGGATAAAGTGTGGCAAAAAATTATTGCCGAAAATAAAAACAATGGGGATAAAAAAATTTTCAACCTCGGCTGCAAGAATTTGGCTGCCACTCGATTGCTGTGCGAGAGGACTGAAAAGGATTTTTTAAGTAAAGAGGGTAAGAAAATTCCCCACAATGCGCACGTTAAAATGGTCTGGAATGAAAAAAAAGATCTTATCATTTTGCGTATTATGTCCTTTGAAGATGAGGCCCTACTGTCTCAGCTCAGTGGCAAAATCAAACTCACCTTTAACTCAGACCGGAAATAAAATTATGAAGATCATAACGCTGATAATTTTGAGTAGTTTGAGCATT
The DNA here is from genome assembly GCA_001769855.1 of Bdellovibrionales bacterium GWA2_49_15. Taxonomy (GTDB): domain Bacteria; phylum Bdellovibrionota; class Bacteriovoracia; order Bacteriovoracales; family Bacteriovoracaceae; genus GWA2-49-15. The sequence goes on from MEPP01000030.1 coordinate 48,297, forward strand.
ATCCAGGTTGCCCAGGCCCAGGTGGCGGCGCGCTTACTTGAGGCCTTTGGAGATTCTTGCCCCATCACCCAGGGAGGGATGGGCAATCCGCTCAACCAGGCGAGAAATTCCATCACCACCTCGGCGGCCCTTTTAAATCAGATTCGCGATGATCGAGATGGTAGTAACTGCAATACCGCACTCACCGCGGCCCGTTCCTCCATGAACGCCGTTTCCCCTCAAAGTTCGGCGCCGACCGACGGGGCCGGTGGTGGAGACGGCAAAGCTCCGCCCGCAGGTGGCAACGTGGGTAATCCTGGAAATGGCGGGAACGGCGGTACGCCCGGTCCTACCGTGGGAGGGAGTGGATATCAACGCGCCTTTGACGCCCTTCTGGCCGAGGATCGTTTAAGCGAGCTTGAGTCACGGAAGGCCGCCTTGCAAAGGGAAGCGGATAATCCAGCGACAACGGCAGAGCGGAGAATGACCATTGAAAATGATATCGCGCGGCTGCAGCAGGAAATAAATACCATTCAAATTGATGAACGCGCCAGTGCCACTCGCGCCCGACTCACCGTCGGTCAGCATATTAATACCGCCGCTAATTCAATCTTAACTGCTATTCGACAATGTCAGAGCGCTCCCAGCATTATCGCCCAGCTGGCACCGGCGGCCCTCGATATCGCCTCGGCGATGGGGGCGATTGGCGGAGCGGCGGCCTTAGGACTTGATGTGGTGGCAAATTTAGTGAACAGCATTTTTGTTTTTTTTCGCGATCAGGACATTAGAGGAACCCACTCGGCTTTGGCCGATGCCACTCAACCAACCGCCGTTCGTTGTGCCTATCTCACGATCGGACAGCAGTACTGCCAGACTGTTGAGCAGAGACGTTCCTTTCTGACCGGGGCCCAAAATCCCATGGAAATTTTGAATCAGGACCCTGAGGGCCGCTGTAGCTTATCCGGCATGACCCTGATGGGAGAAAATATTCGCGAGCATGGGGGACTTGCCTCAGAACTTTTGAACATTACCCAGCGTCTGCGCGATCTGGGAACTCCGAACTTCCATGAAACGGATGTGGATCGACTTCTCTACGGCCACGGCGGCAGTCAAGGGTTGCTGGAACGGGTGCAAAATATCGACAACTACTATGACTATGTGGAACGAATGGCCAACAGTGAAAGGGCCAACTATCTTGGGATGGCGACCCGGGCCGGTGCCACGACCGCGCAAGGGCGCGAGTATGCCGAGAGTGCACGCCGGCTGCGCGCCATTACCGCCGATGTGCATGCCCGACGTCAGCAGACGCGCGAGTTGCGTGCCGGTTTAGAAACCTATCGCAACAATACTCAGAATAATACCGACCCTTACGCCTCGAACACCGCCCATCTCGAAGCTTTGCGCAGCTCCCTGAGTGGATTGATGACAACGGAAGGTTCCGAGCGCTCTTTTGAAGGGGCCTTAACCGAAATTACCGATATCCATCGGGAGGCCTTGGGTCTGAAGTGGAGTCGTGAGCTTGCGGCGATACCGCCCACACTGGGAAGTGGCAACACCTCAGAAATTCTTCTCCGTCGTCGCAGACTGCTCGATCGTTTTCGCGCCCTGACCTCCGCTTCTCAGAGCGAGAGCATGCGCTTGGCCTCCATCGGAATCACTGAACTGTCCGCCGTGGCCATCCGCCACCGTCGGGAAACCATGGGCAGTGCCGTCGATACTCAGCTCCAAAATCTTCAGGCCATGGGCAATTTTTTGGCGCCTCACCTGGAGCAAAGTATTACACAGTTGACGAGTCGGATTCAGAGCGCGGGCACAGATCCCTCGGCAGGGCCGATGCGCGAGCGTCTTCTTGGTTTGTGTGAAAGCACCTTAACTCTGCAAAGTTCTCGCATCACTCAGGCCATGAAAAATGGCTGCAATGATATTATTTATAGGAATGAGGGAAATCAGAATATTACCTTCAGAGCGATGTATGCCCGCATTGCCAGAGGGGGCGGTGCCTGGTCGACGGAATATGCCTGTCATCCCTTTAATAACCCCGACAATGTTTCCCGCGATCGATAAATATGGGACATCAGATTTTCATCAGCTATTCGAGTAAAGATATCAAGGAAACGGAGCTAATCCGAGATGAGTTGGAGTCCCAAGGACTGCCCTGCTGGATGGCCCCTCGGGATATTCGTCCGGGTGAGATCTACGCTTCCGCCATTATCGATGCCATTGAGTCTGCCAAGATTTTTGTGCTGGTCTTGACTGAACATTCCAATATTTCCCCTCAGGTGCAAAAAGAAGTCGATCGTGCCGTCAATGCCAAGCTGAAAATCCTGGCCTTGATTTTGCGCAAAGTTGAACTCTCAAAGGCCCTTAATTATTATTTATGTGATTCCCATTGGATTGATTGCCATGATGGGCGGGAGGTTGCCGTTGCGGCCGTGGTGCAGGCCTGTCGAGATCAGCCGGCCCCAGTGAAAGTTTCTCGCAAAAAATCTAAATGGTGGTTGATGGGTTTGTTTCTCCCCCTCCTTCTCTTCCTCTTCGCCGTTCTCTGGCATTTCCTGATGCGGCCTGTGGAGAAATTTTCATATCCCGTACGTCCCTTACCTCAAGATTCGTTGGGGACCTGGTCTGAGCGGATTGGAGGAAGGTACCAGTCTTATCATGCTCCCCAGACCATGCGGTCTGCGCCTGGGATTGAGCATCTGTATACTCAGGCAGAGTTGGAGAAGATGACGGTTCCGGAGCTCGATCTGCTGTACAACGAAATTTTTGCTCGCCACGGTTTTATCTTTGAAGATCCCATTTTACGCCGCCATTTTGAAGCGCAGCCCTGGTATGTGCCCATCAAGGGCGAAGGAACCATCCAAGAGCTTAATGATCGCATTTTTATGGAATCGCACATTTTAGATGAGGATAATCGAATGAATATTCAGCATCATATCGAAGCTCGAATGCGAAACGAGCTGCTGAGCTCCGGCCGATTTACCCATCCGTATCTCAAGATTTACCCCTTCCTTTTTTTTGATATTCCCCCCGGCCGGCTGACGCAGGAGCAATCTGAGTTTGAAAAACGCAGTTTCGATACCGCTGCCTTTTTGGCCCGTGAAATGTTGATGAGTCACCAGATTCCCAGTGAATATGGGCCGGTGAATTTAGAGGAAATCTCGTTTAAAAAACCCTGGAAGTGGTACAAAAAACAAACGGCACCTTATTTGATTTTGATAGGCTTCGGACAAAGTAAGGGCGACGCCATTCAGATTTATCATGGCAGTAACCCGGTTTCTAAGGAGGCTGCGGTCAAGCTTGCCAGGGAGATCAATGAGGTCTTGCGGGCCACCAAGGATATTTATCCTTGGAAGGCCAAAGTTCAAGATGAGTATGCGCCCTTGAAACGTAATGACGGCATCTCTTTGTATTTCGATGTGGGGGCACCCGAGGCCGTCACGGATATGCGAGAGTATGAACACCTGAGCGACATTCTTGGGGACATCATGCTCAATCACATTCTCACAGAGCTGAAAAAATCATCAAAGTAATACCCGACAGCTTCGCTTCGGCCCCCAAACGCCCAAATGTCAGAAGATATCAAATTGTAATTGCTCAATCGCAAGGCATCTTCGTTTACAATTTACCCAGTGATAAATGGTTGAACTTGAGATTTGTAACAAGGATGTTTAAATGAAGATTAATTGTTTGGCTTGGCAGTGCTGTCTGCTCATGATGAGTTCTTTCTCTCTTTCCGCTCTGGCCTATGTGAACGTTGATAACGTTGGTGACAAGGTCATCTACGACTTTGTGGCCGAAGGTGTGACGTTGCAAACCAAAAATCTCGACGGGCAATTGTTCAAGGCCGCCAGCTTGGTTGGCCTGGATGGTTATACCGGAATCAACAACGAGATTGGTTCACCTGAGGTGCCCGTCATTCGCTTCAATGTGATGGCCGATGATGCCAGTGATATCAAAATCATTACCCGAAGTTTTTTCAATGAGGAAAAAATTCAAGTTTTAGGTGAGTTGAAACCAGTCGTGGCCCCGGTTGAAAAGATCGCGGGTGCTCGGTATGAGATTTTCAAGAATAATAATTTTAAGAGCATGAGCGCCTATCCCGCTGGCGATTTTGAGATCAGTGAATTAGGTCTGGTGCGCGGGCAGAAGGTGTTCCAGGTCACCCTTTATCCCGCACAGTTTATCAGTGCTACCAACCAACTGCGGATCTCACGCTCCTATCAAGTTGAGGTCACAAAATCGCGAGAAGCTGAAGCTGCCGGCGCTGATGGAATTGTCTTTGTTGTAGGAACAAAATTTAAAAACTCCCCAAGCCTCAAGGCCTATATGGCCAAGAAAGCTGCGACTGGCCTCACCGTTTCACAGATTGATGCCGCCGCCTTAAACCCAGATCAGATTCGCGCCAAAATCAAAGCGCTTTACAGCGCCAACAAGAGCTTGAAGTATGTTGTCATCGTTGGGGATGCCGCCGATGTGCCTGCTCTTCAATCAACCACCATTTATGGAATCACAGATCACTACTACGCCTCTATCGATACCAGTAATTATCAAAGTGACATCAAAACTCCCGACCTGTTTGTGGGACGTTTTTCTGCCGCCGATGAGCAGCAGCTCGCCACGATTCTCTTAAAATACACTCGCTATATGGATGGGGATTTTTCCAGCCGTGGTTGGTTAAATCATACATCCTTTTTGGCCACCGATGATCGATGGGAGCTGGCAGAGGGAACTCATAATTACGTGGTTGACACCTATACCAAGACCCGCGGTTATACCGGCACCTTCCCTGAAGTCGAGCAGGCCGGCGGCGATAAGCTCTATGCGGTAACTTACAATGCCGGCAACTCAGAAGTTATGGAGGCGATTACGAAGGGCCGAAGCATTATCGATTACTCCGGTCATGGGGCGAACACTTTCTGGGATGCTCCGCGAGTGGAACAATCCGATGTGCGTTCGCTGACACAATCGTCACTTCCTTTTGTTATCTCTAATGCCTGTATTACAGGCGATTTCCGGGTGACTGAATCTTTTGCAGAAACATGGCAACGTCAGGAATGGGGTGCCGTTATGTTCTGGGGTTCAATGGATTCAACCTATTGGGATGAAGATGACATTTTGGAGAAAAGAATGTTTGACGGAATTTTCACCGGCGGGAAAACAACCTTCGGTGCCATTACTCAATTTGCCTTGGAAGAGATGGCCAAGCACTATGGCGGTAGCGGCAGGTCTGATTATTACTTTGAGACCTATCATATGTTCGGCGACCCATCGATTGCTCTAAGAATTAAATAGTCCTTTAAGGTGGTGCCAGGCCCCTGGCACCACTTCTTCTCTTGACTTTCCGCGTCTAACACTCTACTTCTCACGCCATGAAAAATCTTAAAAAAATCCTCGTGTCTTTGGTGGCCTTCTTTAGTCTTTATGCCGGTGCGGAAGTGCCTGAGCTTCGGGTCTTTGTCGTTGATGTGGCGACTCCTGGAGTGGCCAACGAATTTGAGGACCTCAAGCTGGCCATTCATGATCTCTGTCCGCGTTTGGTCGCCGAGCAGCTTGGAGTGATTGAAATTCGCCGTACCAGGCCCATGATCATCGCAGGTGAGCTCGCGCTGCCCTGTCGAATTAAAATTGAGCGTGCCGCAGGAGCAAGAGTTGAGCTTCGCTCGGAGAGTGCACTGGCAATTTCGGCGCCTGCTGGGATTGCCTTGACTGGAATAATTCTCTCGGCCCCTTCAGTGAATTTAAACTCCGGCGGGGCCGTTGAGTTGGACGGTAACATCATCACAGCTTCCATGATGGTCCATCTGAGTGGTCACGGTGGTGCACAGATTTTAAACAATCAGCTTTCAAAATTTGAACTTAATATTGCAGAGATGAGTGCCAGCACTTACAAAGTGACCGGCAACCGCGCCAGCACCACCAAGAGTACGGTCGTCGGTTCAGAACTTAAGTTGAGCGGTGTTACACCCCAGGCCTCTATGGATGTCAGTGACAACCAGGGCTTTGGATTACTGGATATCAATAACCAACTTCACGGCAGCATGGACCTCAAGATGGGCGCGAATGTGGTTTCGCGCATGGGGGTTAAGCTGTGTGGAAATGAGGTCGCCACGGTGAATACGCGCGCCAATACGTCGGATGGCCTGAAGCTGAGCTTCGGTCTGCCCAGCCTAACCTGGAACGATCTCGATGCTCGCCATCCTCGCATGGCCTTTGAGCTGGTTCGCTGCGCTGGCTTCACGGCCCCTGAGATCAAGGTGGTTGCCGCAATTGAAAATGTCGTCGCCAATCAGGGGTTGAGTTTTGATTCTCCCGCAGGTCTGCCTTTTAAGATGAAGCTTGGGATGAAAGAAGTAAAAACGGGAACCTTGGCCTTTAATCTTCGCCACAAGGGCGATGCTCCTTGCCTGGATCTGACCGCCGAGCAGGCTGTTGTGAGCGGCGACTTTCGCTATAGCGTGAGATGTTCGGCCAAAACTAACATCAAGCAGGCCGAGGTGGGCGGAGCGGTCGAGGTGGATGTAGACGGAAATGTCCAGGAAATCGCGCTGACCGAATTTCACGGCAAGGCCGGTGTCTATCTCGACGCCACAGGTGTGAAGGCGCAAGTAGATTTTACCGGCAAGGACGTCAGGGCCCAGGGAGATATCTCGCTGAGACATCTCCTCGGGATTCCAGTGAGAATCGGTATTGATGGTGCCGTCGCCGTGTCCTCAGGCCAGCAGCAGGCCGGACTCATCATTTCTGCAGAAAGTTTCAAGAATAAATCTTTGCGAAAAAACCAAAGCGAGGACAGTGTTGTTGTGATCAAGAATGTTCAGCTTCACGGGGAGACTGCTCTCCTGAATGTTCAAAATCTAAAAGGCACAGTAAAGCTGGAAAATATTCAGCTCAAATCCCGCGGCAGTTCGATGATGCAGCCGGGTGGTATCTGGATTAACGATATTGACGGACCTGTTGATCTGGACAATGTCATTTCAATCGCCAGTTGTGTGATGAGCTGTCGCCCGCTCATTTTAAACCGCGTAGGGAAAGTGATTTTCGAGGGAGGTCATCTGGAAAACACCTATGGTTCCGTCATGGATTCCGACGCGACTGATATGGAGTTGCGAAATGTGCAGATGGTTGGTGCCCATGGCGGCCAACAATTTCCCGCCTTATGGCTGATGGCCGGAGCTGAGCCGCGTCGAATTTTGATCGAGGGTGGAAGTGTCGATGGAGATATGATCACGGCCGGGCCGGTTGTGGTTAATATGCACGGAGTTTCCTTTGCTCCAGGAGCACACATTCAAGACGGCGGAAATTCATCGACGGGTTTCAATCCTGGCTCTTTTGTCAGTGATCCCATTCGTTCCAATAGCGGACTGTCAGAAGAGCAGCTTGGCAGTGTTTCGGATTGGGATGGCAATGAATGTCGCGATTATCCCGGTGATCGGAACATCAAAAATGAGGATGGCCTCTGTGCTGAGGATGGATTTTCGCCTCCGCGCTGGTAAAAGAAGATTAAAACCTCCAGACTTGAGTGAGATAAAAACTGTTGCAGGAACGGCGTGGACCTATTTCGCCCGAGTAGGCTATAATCCCTTCCGACCGCAATAAGATCCGGAGGGGAAAATGCATAATCTGACCAATGAGCAACTGCTCGAATGCCTGGAATGGCGATATGCCACTAAAAAATTTGATGCCACCAAAAAAATCGACGGGAAAACCTGGCAGACTCTGGAAAAAGTTCTGGTACTGACACCTTCCTCCTTTGGTCTTCAGCCCTGGAAATTTATTGTGATTCAAAATCAGGCCATGAAGGAAAAATTGCGTGAGGTTTCCTGGGGACAGGCCCAGGTGTCCGACTGCTCTCACCATCTGGTCATTGCCGTTAAGGAAAAAACCGATGCTGATTTTATTTCCCATTATGTCGAGCGCGTCGCCCAGGTGAGGGCGGTGGATCTCGCCAGTCTTGAAGGCTATAAAAAAGTTATGATTGGTGCTTTAGTGGAAAATCCCAAAAGATCTGAAAATTTTAACTGGGCCACGGAGCAAGGTTATATCGCCCTGGGAAATTTTATGACGGCCGCCGCTGTTTTAGGCGTTGATACCTGCCCATTGGGCGGCATTATCGCCGAAAAGTACGATGAGCTTTTAGGCCTCAAAGGCACCGGTTGGAAAACGATTGTCGCCTGCGCCGCGGGATTTCGAGCGGCCGATGATAAATATGCCCAGGCAAAAAAAGTTCGCTTTTCGGGTGAAGAGCTCATCGTGCATCACGATGCTTAAAATTGGGTGAGAAGATCGGCCATGGCGGGCGAAGTGATCCGGATAAAATCACGGCAAATGGCACTTCTTCTAAGGGCCTCATCAGTGCGACATTCCTCAATTGGTTTGGCCACCGTGGTGGTGGATTTTCCTTTTAACGCGAGATCGGGATAATCACTTAAGCTGCCAATGCCTTCGTCCATGAATTTGAGTTTTTTTCCGACGTGTCGAACATAGAGAGAGTACATCTGGGCCTCATCCGCGGTTAGACCTGCTTCGAGAAGTTTGGCGGTGGTAAAATTTTCACCTTGTCGCGCCAGAGCGGTGTTGAAAGGCCCCCAGGGTTCCTCATCCATTCCCCCCTCGTCAATAAATCCATAAGTGCGCGTCCAGCTCGCGGCCGTCGCGGCCGTCGGAAGAATGAGTCCTGGTTTCCCGGCGGTCCGTAGTTTGGTCGCAATTGCGGTTAGATCGGGGCAGGTCAGCATTTCACAGGTGAACACTTGCGGAAAGACTTCCGTGCGAGTTTTTGTAATAAGCTGTCGTTCTTTGGCAAGGTAGCGATCAAAGTGTCCGCACACGTAGTTGACCGAGGTGGAGGTATGGCGCACTCGATTGGGACGGCCATAGTGCTGGAGCGGACGGGAGCAGGCCGCCTTAGTCGGATCGCTCGCCCGCATCATGGTCAACATCATATTGGGATCAAAGCAAACAGTCTGCCAGAAATAGACCTCGTCATTGAGCATATCATCGTTGCCGATGCTGACGTGATTGTGGTGACTCACGTGCTGGTTATCCACACCGGCCTGATGAAGCATCTCGTGAAATAAAGTTGAAGGATTTAAGAGGGCATCGACACTCATAAAGTTGATTCGCGTTCCACCTGTAAAGCAGGCATCAGCGCCCTCACCGCACTCAGCGCCAAAGTTGCAGGTCAGAAGGGGCCCATCGGAGAAGGCCCCGTTAAATAGGGCGCGTGTATAAGGGGAAAAACGATTGCCACAGCGCTTGGTGACCACGGCCATTCGTCCGATGGTCTCCTCAAGTTTGGCCACCGTGACCCCAGGTTTATTGAGGCAATTTTGATGAATAATCATTCCATGGCGTGAGCGATAATTTCCATTGGCAAAGCGCTCACCGGTTTTTCTTGGTGCGGGAGGAAGAACTTCCGGTGCCACGGCGGTGACCGAATCCCGCGCGAAGGCCAGTAGTTTTGCCGCCATTTCCAGCGAGGTGGGACAATCGGCATTGCCCATCAACACCGCTGTCAACGCCACCACGACAATGCGAGTATAGAGAAGTTGCACCATGTGATCTTATCGGCAAATTCAGGATGATGATAAAACAACAGGAAATCAATACTTTATCTGGTGATAAAGATATGTGTTCAGGAATATTTTACAATGTGAATTGAGGTTCACGCTGCTTGGATTATGATGACCGACCATAGTAGGGGTGGGAGTTGAACATGAAGTCATTATTGAGCTGGGGCGTGTTTTCTATTTTGACAATCTTTCTGATGGGCAAGGGCCATGCTTTAGAAACTGATAGAAACTGCCTGTATTATTATTTCTGGCTGGAAGAGCACAACCTATCGGCCAATAATAAATTTACAATTGATCTCGGTGGGCTCAATTCCAGCGCGCGGAAAGAGGCCGAACTTGATCGAGGAGATGCCATCGCCTCTATCCCGAGTAGCTGTCGCGAAGAATGGTCCAGTCAAGGCATCATCAATTTTGATGAGGAGCTGGAGTCCCCCGTCAATGTCGAAACCTATTCTAAAGCGCCCATGGCCCGCACCGATCGAAGTTTGCTTCGATATGATTTGAACAATGAAAGCGTTCGAACTAATCAAGGTTCCACCGTTTCCTGGTTGGACAGAATTCAGAATGCCGATCGCATCCTGCCACTCGGACGATTTCCCAAGTTAGAGCTTTATCTGCGCGGATCCACCGCCAACTATCAGGCCATGTCGCTTACCTCCACGCGACCTGATGCCATTTTGCGCTCGTATCGGAAGATGATTCCGTCCATCTCCGGCTGTGGTGCCTTGACTGAAAACATGACTCCCGAGGCGATTCAGAATCTCAATGACTGTCGCCTTAAGAAAGGAAAAGAAAGCTATGAAAAATTTAAAAAAATATTTGACGCCGCCAATGACCAATTCCTAGGCCTGATGGCCAATGCCACGGGCGAGGAACTCAACTCGCGGGATCTGGTTTTGATGAGGCATTATCACAATATGCTCAATGGTGGGTCTGAACAGTCTGTGTTGACCTATCTCAATAATGTCAAAGCACAGCTCACCACCGATGAGAAGTTAACATTGGTTCAGATGTGGGGCGGTCAGTTTGTCGATAACTATGAGGATGCGCGCAACGATGCCGGCGGACAGGCGCGCGGCGTTCGCACCATGGATGATCTGCTGGGCGCAGCCCGCAATAATAATTATGCTCGCTACTTTGGCGACGACTGGACTCGAGGGAGTACGGGCAGTCCCGAGGCCATGTCGGCAGCGCAGTTTTCCGGAGTTTGTCGCGACATTGCTTCGGCCCAAGGCCAGATGCTCCGGGCCCTGGGTTTTAATAATACCTACGTGATGTCGTATGCCAAATTAAAAGGGTCTTACCACGTGACTACGCTCGCCCAGGACCCGGACCATCCACAGGTTATTTACGGACTCGATTACAATGGTCGCCGCGATCGAACAGGAGGAAGTGCCGATGCTCTTCTTCAAGATGATCGGGATGCGTCCATGAATTACCGCATTTTTATTCCCGGCGGTCGAATGGTGGATAACGTCCAAAGCGAGCTGGGAAAAATGTTGGCCGAGGCCTCTGGCTTCACACCCCTCGATCCGCTCGCTCGACCGGCGCCGCAGTTTACCCAGGCAAAAATGGAAGTGGTGAAAGGACTCACTCTTCGCGCCGGAACTGCCACCGATAATAATAATGCCAGCTACTATTACGGTGGTGCCTCGTACAAATGGAACTCCGGCCAGGTGTCGATTACCTTCGCGTCGCAAGAACGGAACGCCACGAGCTTTGGGATGGATGCAAATTCCACCAAAAATCTCGACATGATCTACGCCCAAATTGAGCAGCATTTTGATTCCAAATATCTCCAGGTGAGTGAGCATGTCCGTGCCAAAATTGAATCTATGGCGGGAATTATTTTTATGGGCGGTCGCGCGCGCGATGGCTCTCTGTCGGGTAAGCTGTCTTTTCAAGGTGACTTGTACGCCCAGTTTGGGATTCGCGTGGATCAGTCCTCGGCTTCGGGAAGATATAATGGCATTTATCGCGCGGGAGTTCAGGTCTCGCCCGGCATCATGGATGTTCGCAATAATTACACCGTTCAGACACCGGTGCCGGTGGTGAATCATTTCTTTCTGACAGCTGAAGGACGCTATCGTCTGTCGCAATCGGCGGCGGGACGCGCGTATCTTGTGGCCGCGACGATGGTGCTGGTGGATGAGCTGGGAATGCGCGGTCGCGTGCAAGGCGGAATTCAAACCGGACGAGTGAAGATTCTCGCCAACATGGAAGGACGCCTGACCAACTCAACCATGAACATTCAAGACGGTGGCGAAAGGCGCGCCGGAATTATTGCCGAGTGGAAGCCTGCCGATTTTATCGTGCTTGCGCTGGACGCCAGTATGGCGGTGGGTGAGGATGCCCGGTATTCGAGAAACCCGGTGCAGATTATGGCCTCGGTGCGGGTGGTTTTTTAGGGGATATGCTCAATTCTCCAGAAACTAGCAAGAAATATTGGCACAAAACAAAAATATTCTTCTCAGGCACTTCGAAAAATTGCTGACTTGCGATTTTGCTCAAACGTTTTTTCAATAGCTTCTAGAATTACTCAAGCTGACTTTAAATTTAGACACGCATAACCGACAAGATTCTATATGGTAAAAATATTTAGAACCGGTCTCCATCTTGTTTTACTCATACTTGTGGGATTCTTTGTCTCCTGTTCAAAACAGCAACCCACCTCAAAGACCGCAATTTCAATCGTAGGTTTTATCGGGGGAAGCGTCTTTACCGGCGGAGTTATGGTGTGGGGAAAATCCGCCAGCGGCAAAACTTTTGCGTTATCGATGTCCAGTGAGGCCGATGATAAATCCCTTGAGCTATCGACCGAGTCTTGGCAGTTTTACGGGGTGGGTTGGTTGGGGGCGACTCCCTTGGCCGGGGCGGTGAAATGTGGCCGCACGGAGAAAGTCTTGAGTGAGGGGCAAACGAGTGTTGCCATCACACTCGATGATACAAGTTGCAACCAAGCGGATTTCACTACCCCGGAGCATGTCTCCGCTAATGCCTTTTTACCCTTGAGGTTCATTGCATGCCAGGATATTACGGGCAAAACGGCCGGGCAAAATTGCGATAGCACAGAGAAGGGCGGGGCCAGATCTTATTATATTATTATTCACGAATTGTTGGATGACGAAGTTCAAAGTTCGCGTTTGATTTCCACCTGCCAGGACGAATCGGGATCGACTTCACTGACATCTACTTCTTACCTTATTCCTGTGGCGGCCCCCGGAGTCTCTATTGATACCTTTTCTCAGCTTGGCTGTCAGGGTGTTAAAACTAATTTCCTTTTTGAAGAAGGTTTAATTGGCGGTGACCCGGATGCTGTCGTGGGAAGTATTGGCGGCTACACAGAACTTTTCTTGAAAGTGGCCATGCCAGCTCCTAGTATAACGAGCTATAGTGAGGAGACAGCAACTTATAATCAAAATGTCCCCATTGCCAAAAATACTCCAATCAACGAAGGTGGTGAGGTAACCTCCTGGAGCATCTCACCATCGCTGCCATCGGGTTTAAGCTTTAATTCCTCCAACGGAGATATCACCGGAACACCCATTAGTGTTATGTCGTCGACTCTTTATACCATCACGGCCACAAACAGCGGTGGTTCAGACACCTTTGATCTCGACATCACAATTCTGGCAGAGCCTCCCTCTATTTACGGATACCCTGATCCTTCCTCTTTCATTCAAGGCTTATCGATTGGAGTGCTTGCTCCAAGTAACTTAGGGGGCGCTGCCACCAGCTATTCTATCTCGCCTGCGCTACCTGCCGGATTGACTCTCGACACAAACACCGGTGAAATTTCGGGGACGCCCACCGGGACTAGTGCAAACGTGCTCTACACGGTGACAGCTTTCAACTCGGGAGGAAGCGGCCAGCAAACTGATATTGATATAGAGATTCTTGCCCCTGCGGTTTTAAGTATTGATCGGGGACCCACTTATAGTTTTGGCAGTAAGGCCTTCGGTTCTGTCACCAATATGACCTTGACCGTAAGTAATAGCGGCGGCGTTGCGGCCTTAGGACTTTCGCCGAGTGGACTTACCGCTCCCTATTCGTATGCCGGTGGCACCTGCGGAAGTAGCTTAGCTGCAGGAGCAACTTGCACCGTTGTGGTAAGCTACTCACCTCCTTCCACTGGACCTTACCCAGATGTCGTTACCATCAATTATGATGACGGAGTGATCGGCCAAAGCGCCACACGCGATGTGACGGGAACTGGCGTGGCCCCTGCGAGTCTGTCGATCAGCGATGGCACGGTCTATGATTTTGGCATAGCCGTGGTAGGCTCCACACAGGCACATTCCTTCACTGTTACTAATTCCGGAGGTGTTGATGCCACCGGACTGAGCGGTGCTGGTTTAGTTGCTCCCTTTAGTTATAAGGACGGAAGCTATCCCGGAACCGGGGGCACCTGTAGCGGAACACTCAGTGTTGGGAGCTGCACAATTGTGGTGAACTGGGCACCGACGGGAGTCGGTCTTGGCAGTGATACAATCGAAATCAGCTACAATGATGGCGCCGCGGCCCAGATCGCCATGAGAGACGTCCAGGGCACAGGTGTAAGTCCCGCCGTCCTAACATTGAGCCCCGCCTCTTTTCCCTCATCGCCTACGGGAGTGCCCAGCAGTCTGCAAATGATTACGATTACCAATTCGGGTGGGTATGTGGCGACGGCCATGAATCACTATGCATTTGGGGGCGACAACGGCTTTAATTATTCGGGGGGAGTCTATCCAGGGACTTCCGGAGATTGTGGCGCGACCCTGGGCCCTGCTGCCACTTGCACAATTCAGCTCGGCTTCACCCCTCAGACGGTAAAAAATAACACCGCCAACGTCTACATCGATTACTATGACGGGACGACGGGCCAGCAGGCTTCTGGCAGCTTAAGCGGCGTTGGCACGCGACCATTTTTTGGCACGGCCAGTGATGGAGACGTGACGGTCATTGCGGCGAGTACCGACTTCACCGCGACAAACCTTACCAATGGCAAAAAGGCCACCACGGTGGCAGGAGTTACCAACGTTTCCGGCAATGTGTTCACTCTGGTTAATACTATTGGTGCTGCCAATAGCTTCACCACGGCCAACTTCGATGTTGGGGATGAGATTATGTGGATTGTATCCCAGGCAGGATCAGGTGCCGGTTCGTGCAGTGGCCATCAAGGTGAATATGGTTTTGCCAATGTGACCGCTCGAACCACGGGGACTATCACGATCGACGGCAGTCTGGGATTTAGTCCAAACAACGCCGAGTTTTCCATGGGCAGCAACACTGGAACATTTTGTAGTATACAGGTGGTGAAAGTCCCCAACTTAAACAACCTCACCATCAGCTCAGGGGACCTGACGATGCCCGCCTTTAATCATCAGTTCGGAACAGGTGGCGTCTTTGCCGCTCGTGTGGCGGGAACGATGACTCTGACCGGTCAGGTGAATATGATGGGCAAAGGATTTCAGGGCGGCAGTGGAAACGGTTCCAGTGGTGCTAAAGGACACAGTCAGATAGGCTCCGGGCCGCTTTCCAATTCAATCGATGCGCCCAGCTTCGGAATGGGGGGCGCTAACGGAGTCTATACCTCGAATGGTGCTGCGGGCGGTGGTGGAAATGCCATTGGTGGTCACGGAGGTAATTCCAGCACAGGAACGGGCGGTGGCGAGGCCAACAACTATTGCGCGGGCCCCTGTGCACCGAACGAACGGCTCTTTATGGGCGGTGGTGGCGGCGCCAACTCCGCATCTGCCCAGGGTGGAAAGGGTGGTGGAGTTATCTATCTCGTTGCCAATTTAGTCGACGGTGCCGGTGGTCTCTTAAAGGCCTACGGGGATGTGGGCCTCACTGACGCCTGGTCTGGCGGCGGCGGTGGTGGCGGTGGCTCTATTTATCTTCATGCCACTAACCTTGGCGGCTCCTGGCAGACTCGCACCAAAGGTGGAGCAGGTGGTAGTGCTTCCTTTGCGGGCGGAGGCGGAGGCGGTGGTGCCATTGAAATTTTATATTGCGGTAGCAACACGGCTTCCATCACCATTGATGTTACAGGTGGTACCACGGCGGGCACGGGGGGAGCTATTGTCCCTATCGTAGGCTTGCCAGGTTACGGGCCGGTAGCAGCCATTTCGACCTGCCCTTAATTTCCTACCAGTTGCTCGAGGTATTTTCTAAATTGATTTTACCGGCGATGTCCTTTTTGCGACTGCCCTTACCAATTGTCCCGGCGTATTCTCCCACCAGTTCGGCGTTATCGATCTTGGCATTGAAGGTGGCCGCGACTTCCAGACCGTCGCCGCTACTGTGCTGACAAAGACCGTTCATCCTGCCATTCAATGTTTCTGCCTCTTTCAATGGGGCAGAGTAATAGAGTTCACAAGGCATTCCATCGAAGACAACTTTTTGCCTTC
Organism: Bdellovibrionales bacterium GWA2_49_15; assembly: GCA_001769855.1. GTDB lineage: Bacteria > Bdellovibrionota > Bacteriovoracia > Bacteriovoracales > Bacteriovoracaceae > GWA2-49-15. Next base: position 64,246 of record MEPP01000030.1, read on the forward strand.
CCGTGACCATGGTACTGTTATTGTCATAGGAGAGATATAATTTCTCACCTCCACCCAAAGAGCCAGTGATCAGGCCCTCGTAACCAATCGAGCCGGAAAGTCCGTCGGGGCGCTCTTCCAAAACGTAATATTGTCGGTCGGGTGTATTGCTGAAACCTCCAATGACTTCAATTTTTACCTTCATCCCTCTGGGGTCGGCCACCTCAACTTTCCAGGCGGAGGTAACGCCGACCTTTTCGGTCTCGGTGTAGTTGGGAAGATCACCCACGATCATCACCGGATTTTCCGAGAGCAGCTTTCCGCCCTTGACGACGCTCAAACGAACTTGGACATTTTGGGCCGTTTCACGAGTGAGATTGGCGACGGCGACTTTGAGGAGGAATACTTTTTTCCCGGGCATGGTGAGATCAGGAGAGGCGAAGCTCATGCACCGTAAGCCGGTAATGGAGGCGCGCCAGATGGTCCAGATGTCGGTGGCCGACTGAGAGAGGGCCTCCGCGGCACTGGCGGTCCAAGCTGTCATGTTGGCACGGGTGGTGGTGGCAGAGCGCTTGGCAAGCTCTTCGGCCTGAGTCTGCATCTCATCCCAGGCCGGTTCAAAGGCGGGCGCAGGATTGGTCCACCCTTTGCTATAACCGCTCAGAACGACGTCTGAGTTGTTCCAATTATGAAACACCCATGCTTCCCATTGCATGTGACTTGAGGATTTCGTGGTGGCCGGCCAAACCCCATTCCAGTACCAGGGGTCAAACCAGTCAGCGTAGCTCCGCACTTTGGAATCTTCGTAAAAACGTCCGGCCTCCTGAACCCAGTCGGCGCTGTGGGTGCCCACGCCTTGATAATTCATAAGGAAGCGGTCGTCAGAGATGACATTCGAAAAGATCACTTGTGGCAGGAGATTGCCGGAGGAATCGAGCGCCTCGGTTTTAAAATCGGCGAGAGGCATTCCTACCACATGATAAGGAACCGACATATCCGCCATAAAATGTGCCGACCAGGCAGCGGATTTTTCAACCGTGGCCTCAGAGGTCGAGGTGACCTGTCCGCGCGCCAGATATTTGAAAAAACGCGCTGTGGTCGCAGGCCCATTACCTCGATCCAGAATGGGGTTGTAATAGTGCCAGGAGTCTGGTGTGCTGTTTGGGTTGTCCGGGCCGGGGCCGGAAATCACGCTAATCCCAGTACTTGGATCGTCACTGACATAAAAGACGCCCTCATTGGCGTAAATTTTTTCTAAGGTGGGAAAACCTGATTCTTGGAAGGCCGGATCTTGTTTCAGCTGATCATAGGCGACATCGAGTAAAAATTGATGGGTGTTAAATCCTTGAAAAGAGCCCCATGAATACGCGGTTTTAGGCAGCATTAGAGCGATCAAAACTGAAAGCCAGAGCGGGGCAAATAGCTTCATGAGAACCTCCAAGGATGTAAGGCTTCTTCTCTTTCATTAGTGACTTTTCGTCAATATAATTGCGCCGAGGTAAATCATGATAACTCGATCGTTGCTGATTTTTTTATTTGCCCTTCCTGCCTTGGCAGTGGATTTTTCCAAGATTCCGTCCTCCCGAACGGTGGAGCAGTCGCAGGCCCTTTTTAAGGAAAGAAGTGAGCAGGTGTTCGCCGACTGGCTCAAGGGGCACGTTCCCGCATTCGCCCAGGAGGATGGCCTGGGCTTTGGTTTAAAAAGTTCGGCGCGGTTGGTGAAAGGGGTGGACCTCCCCCAAATCGAGGCGAGCATCCTTGATCCCAAGGCGCTACCGTGGGCCAAATATGGCACTGACATTGTGATCCTGGGCGGCCTTTGCAAGAGAGTTGGCGATTATGATTTCACCTTGCAGGGTCTGATTCGCATGCTCTATGTCTCGGAACTTTTGGCACCCATTCCGCTCTCGAAAGCGGCCTTTGATAAAACTCTTTTCACCTTGATTACCCCGAAAGGCAATCAACCATATACTCACTTCAGCCTGGGATTGTGTGGGGTTCATCGGGACACCGAAAATCATATTCTCATGACCGAGACCACGCGCTTGCTGGCCAATCAGCTCATGCACCGACACCCCGAGGTGAAGGATAAAGAGTTATACAACAATCAAAAAAATGGCATTAGCGAGTGGATGCTGAATTTCTTGCAGTATTTTTTTGAGACGTATTTTGAGGAATATAATTCCAGGCCGTATCAAGGCTACACCGTCATGGCCTTGAACAATCTCCACAGCTTTTCCCTGGATGAAAAAGTGAAAATCAAGGCCCATATGGTGCTGGATATTTTAAGTGGCGTCTTTGCCGTGCAAAGCAATGGCGGAAGACGAAGTGTGCCGTTTCGACGGCAACCGGAGTACGATGGAGATTCGGATATCTTGCGCGGGGATGGCGAGATCGGACGTTTTAACTTGCTTGCCGGTCAATATGATTATCTGGCAAAGCTAAGTCGACCTCATGTTCCTCCCTACGGCAATCATTATATGATGGCGGCGGCAGTCAGCGAGTACCGGCCTGGGCCCGAAATTCTGGATTTAATTCTCAAAGAAAGCGGCCAGGAATTTTTCCAAACCATTCATCACGAAGGTGTGGAACTTTATTCCCAGGCGCCTCTCTATACGATCAGCGCGGGCGGGATGTATGTGAACAAATTTGACATGGCCACCAAAGAGCAAGATGGCTGGGCCAGGCCGACCACGATTATTCCAACCCGAGACAGTAGTAGTGAGTATATCCATTGGCCAAGATTTGAGGGACATAAGCATCGCTTGAGAAGACAAAATACCTGCGTGTATGGCAACTTTGCCTGTGGCCTTAATCTCGTGCTGCCTGCTACCTTGCCTGCAACGTGTCTGGAAAAAAAGGGCGAGTGGAGCTTTTATCATCTGGATCAACATTGCGCGCTCAACTGGGGACTCTATCTCGCCGTCTGGTCCCGTCCATGCACAAACATGTTGTGCAAGTTGAAGACCAAAAATTTTGGTGTGATGGAAGTCGAGGCGAGTGAGCACACGTCCTTTGAAAATTTCCAGGCCAATATTTTAGAGAGAAATAAGGTCGAGAAATATAAATTTCACGGAACAAATACCTATGTTACCTCCCGGGGCCTGGGGATCGAGTTTAATTTTTCATCATCTCTGGGAGAGTGGGAAATCGAGCGCGTGGGCGGTCAGAAAATGCAAACGAAAATTAAAGATTGGCCGCTGTTTCGGGGCGATATCTTAAACACCCCGAGCCAGGGCGTGGTGACCATCAGGAATCCGCTCAAAAAGCGTGAGCTTGTCTTGGATGCCCACGATGTCCTCAATCCAAAACGCTTTTGGAGAGAACTCCCTTGAAAATTTATTTTTTTATCTTTTTACTTTTTTCCGCCCATGAAAGTTTTGCTCGGGACGGAGCGTTTCTCTCACCACAGAATGATGGCTGGGTGGTTCATGCGCATATTCCTGTGGCCTTTTCTTGCGCGGTTTCCCCTCTGATCATGGTCAATGATGAAAATATCGTGATGAAAAAAACACCTTTTCCTCATCTCTGGTATGGGCAAGCTCCTGGTCTGCCGGTCGGGCGGCAAGCTGTTGCGATTGAGGGGAAATGCCGAAAAAAAATTATAAAAAGAGTCTTCACGCTTAATTTCTTTGCCACGACTGACGTCACGCCCGCGAAGTTGCTGGCACAAAATTTTATGCATAAACATCCCGCCCAAAAATTAAAATGGGATTGGGGTGATGCGCTTTTTCTGTATGGGCTTGGCCGTTTGAGTGACGAGGTAAGTTATGGACTGGATTACCAGACACATTATTTTTTCCATCCTGTGACGATTGACTGGGCCGATCGTTGCCCCAGTGCGCTCTCTGCTCTGGCTTTATGGCGCAAAACCGGCCATCCGGAATCATATCAAAATCTGATGAGGACGCTCGAATTTATCAAACACGGTCCGAAAAATTCTTTAGGCGCTATCAATCATTTTGGTGAAGAGACCTGGATGAGTAAAATCTTTCCTGCTTCCATCTGGGTGGATTCGCTGATGATGTACGCCTTGCTGGCGGTTGAGGCGGGAGTGGAGTTAGGGCAACCGGATTTGTTGGAGTTCGGCTTGAGTCAGCAAATTATCTTTGCTCAAAAGATGAAAGACCTGAGCACGGGTGCTTATTACCATGCTTGGAGTATAAATAAAGACCGCCCTTTTCCCAAAAGCAATACCTTTTGGTTGAGAGGCAATGGTTGGGTGGGAGCTTCGCTGGTTCTCATGTTGGAAAAGTTGGACGACAGAAAGATCACTCACCCGCTGGTGCCCAAGCTTAAGCTCCTGGCCCAAACTTTGGCGGCAAGTGTGCGCAAATTTATGCCCGAGCATTTCGTCTTTGATACTCTTTTAACCCGGCCGGGAAAAGGGTACGAAGAGCTCTCTGGTAGCGCCTTGATGGCCTTGTTTTTTGTCAAAGGGGCCCAGTTAAAAATTCTAGTGCCGGAATATTATCAGATTGGCTTCGACATCTATGGCGCGATTACGGCGCGCTTGCGTCCCGGTAAAAATGGTCTTTCCATGCCCGATATTTCCGGGCCCACGATGCCCTATCCGGAGTTGGGTTACAGAATCGTTCCGAGAGGTCGGGATTATTCTTATGGTTTAGGTGCCTACTTATTGCTCGCCCAAGCGGTTCAAGAGGGAAGTGCGAAATAAAATGCCGCCTGCAATCCAAAAAAAAACCAAATATCCTGCCGGCAAGGTGGCGTTGGAGCGGGCCTTGTCCAAGCTGGGAATTGCATCCCGCTCCCAGGCCCGTGAATGGATCACGCAGGGGCGCCTGCGCGTAAACGGGATTGTGCAAAAAAATCCCGAATTTTTAGTCACACCTGAAAAAGCGAAATTCGAACTTGATGATCAACCCATTGGTAAGATCGAGGCCCTGGTGCTGGTTTTGCATAAACCGAAAAGTATCATTACCTCGCGGGCGGATGAGAAAGGTCGTGCAACGGTTTTTTCCCTCATCAAAGAGGTCCATGCTCATCTAAGCGCGGTTGGAAGATTGGATTTTGCCACCTCAGGGCTGTTACTTCTGACCAATGACACTCGATTGGCGGATTGGCTCACCGATCCCAAAAACGCCATCGTGCGCACCTATCTGGTCACTGTGCGAGGGCGAGTTACGGAGGAAGAGCTGGGAAAGCTAATAAGTGGAATCCGTGATCAGGACGAATTTCTCCAGGTAAACGAGGCGACCTTGCGAAAATCCAGCGAAAGGGAATCGCATCTTACTGTGGAGTTAACGGAGGGAAAAAATCGCGAGATCCGGCGCATTTTCCTGGCCCTGGGTCATGAGGTGACCAGTTTAAAAAGAGTGGCCTTCGGGGGACTGACTTTAGGCGAGCTACAATCGGGTGAATATAGAGTGGTATCCTTGGAAGAAATCAAAGCGGCCTTTCCCTCGGCCCCGGTGCGTCCTCTGTTAAAACGCTAAGCTTCGCGCTTATTCTCCCAGCCAGCCAAACTCGTCGGCGTTTTGGGCCATGGCTTCGGCATCAATCCAAAATTGGCCTTGCTGACAGGAGTCCCTCCAGCGCGAATCATAGCGTCGATCAGTACAGTCCGGGCCAAAAGAATTTCGCAGGAGAAATTGACAGCGTCCGGCCACTTCGCGCCGACCGATAATAACGGAGAGATGCCTTCCAATCTCACAGCCATCACGGGGAGTGCCATCGGGACTGTATTTTCTAAAATCTTTATTGCCTAAAAAATCCACGCAGTATGAAACCGAGACAGGTTGAGGATTGGGTCTGGAAAGTCTGGTATTGACCGCGTCTGTGTAGGCTCCGGTAAATCCTCTCGCGGTATTGGCCCTGGCCTGTTGATTGGTGATGCCATTCATCCGGGGTATGGTGGATAAATCTATCGTCTGACTTCGGCAGGTTTCCTGAACCGCCACTTCAGCGCCGGAGAGCTCGCGCAGAAAGCTCAAGATTCCCGGGATGAATTTGGGATTTAGGCCCGGGCCGATATAGTGTGGGCAAAAGCGTGAATCGGAAAGTTGAAAGTTAGCGATGAGCTGATCATACTCGTGGCTGAGGTGCGAGCTTTGGATCGCCGTCATGAATCGCTGGTAGGGATCGGGGAAACCATCGGCCGGGACATAAAGAGAATTTGCACGGGCACTGATGGCCTGTATGTGCTCGTGGGAGCAAGAACCTTTTGATCTTAAGGTGTCGATGAGCTGATAGATATTTCCGCCGCTCACTAAAGAGGCCCCACCGGCCGTGGCCCTTATTCGACCACCCACTCTTTCTTCCACATCCAGGGCATGATAAACACCGGCGACCACGGCGGAGGTGTGATGACCGGTGCGCGTGTCACCATGGGAAAATCTCCAGGCATCAACCAGCTGTGAAGCGGTATAGGCATAGCACAGATCGGAAGATTCCTGGTTATGGATGGGGATTTGGGAGAATGCTCCCGGGGTCTGATCAAGGCGCATCGGAGCGCAATCGGCCCAGACAGTTTGAGTGCAAAAAAAGGTGAAACAGAGGACAATTATTTTCACCGATACTTATCGGCACCTGGGGTGTGAAAATTAAATATCCGACAGCATCGGTCGGGTTGGTGCTTTCGTATTCTAAGCGTAACTGTTGAGATATACTCCCTCGCAAATCGAGTTAAATCGGAGTCATAAAATGAAGAATTTTGAGTCTTTTTTAGAGAAGATTATTTTTTCCAGCAGATGGGTTCAGGCCCCAATCTATCTTGGGTTGATCATCGGTGCCATGCTGTACACTTATAAATTCGCCGTGGAGTTGTTTCATCTGTGTGTCACCGTGGGGGCCAGCACAGAAGAAATTTTGATGCTTGGAATTTTAACTTTGGTGGATATTTCCATGGTGCTAAACCTTCTGGTCATGGTGATTATCGGCGGATATGCCACTTTTGTCAGTCGTCTTAATTTGGAGCACCATGAAGATCGTCCCGACTGGCTGAGGAAGGTTGATGCCGGTACCCTCAAAGTCAAATTGGCCGGTGCCTTGGTGGGAATTTCGGCCATTCACCTGCTTAAATCATTTATCAATATTGAAAACAAGAATTTTGAACACATCAAATGGCAAATCGTGATTCATGTGGTCTTCCTCTTCTCCACACTCATGCTGGCCTACACTGAAAAAATTCTGCACGCCTCTCACTCTCAAATAGGTCATCATGGGAAGAGTGAATCTTAGAACCATTGGCATTATTCAGGTTATTCTCGCCGGGGTCTGCTTTGGCTTTCTCGGGATTTTTGGCAAGAGTGCCTATGCTCATGATGTTTCCCCGCTGGAGCTTCTCGGGCTGCGATTTTTGACCAGTGGCTTGCTTCTAACCGTGATCATCGCTCTCGTTTATGGTCCCAGCACATTGAAACTTTCTTATAAAAATATTTTACTCTGCAGTTTTCTGGGCATTTTTGGGTACGCGCTTTTTTCCAGCTTTTACTTTTACGCCATCAAGGGGCTTTCAATTTCTTTGGCGGTATTATTGCTCTATACCTTTCCTGTCTGGGTGGCGATTGGGGCAAGAATATTTTTTGGCGAAAAAATTCCCGAGGGGCGGAAATTTACCATTCCGTTAGCGATGCTCGGCATAACATTATTGGTGTGGGGGGAGTTTTCCATCAGGAGTTATTATGCTCTGGCGTACGGGCTGGGCTCGGCCATCTTTTATGCCATCTACATTCTCATTTCCAGCCGATGGCTGGTGCAGATTAAACCGCTCGTATCGGTGGCGTATATTCAACTCTCGGCCGGGGTTATTCTCTGCCTGCTTGGCCTGGAAAATTATTCTCGCGGTATGCTGGTTTACAAACAGATCTGGCCGATAATTTTAGGCATGGCCATCATCTGCTCCATTAGCGCGATGACATTATTTCAGAGTGGCCTGCAAAAATTAAAAAGTTGGGAGGCCTCAATTCTCAGCACCTCAGAACCGCTGGTGGGGATTTCGTTGGCGGTCCTGCTTTTAGGAGAAAAATTAACTCTTCTTCAAATCGTGGGCGGAGTGCTGGTCATTACTGCTTTCGTCCTTATTTCAATTCCTATTCCCGATCAGACCGTTCAAAAAACGCCATGACACTATAAACACAAGGAACCACAAACAAGGTGAGCACGGTGGAAAGGATGACGCCACCAAGCACGGCAATCGCCATTGGAATACGGCTTTCGGCCCCTGGGCCAATCGCTAATGCGGGAGGGATGGCGGCTGCAATCGTTGAAAAAGAAGTCATGAGAATGGGCCGCAGTCGCACCGGGCAGGCCTCGGTTAACGCCTCCTTCAGGGGGAGTCCGCTGGCCCGCAATTGATTGGTGAAATCCACCAAAAGAATGGAATTTTTTTTCACAATCCCCATGAGTAGAATGATTCCGATCATGCTGTAAATATTTAATGATTGATGGGCAAGGTAAAGGCCGATGAAGGCACCCGTGAGACTGAAGGGCAAGGCCACGAGCACAGTGAAAGGGTGAATAAAACTATTGAACTGGGAAGCCAAAATCATGTAGGCGACAACGATGCCGAGAAGAAGGGCAAAAATCAAATTTTGCTTTGATTCAGTAAAGGTTTTTGAGCTACCACTCATCGTCACGTAATAATTATCGGGCAGAATTTTTTTTGCAATTTCCTGGGCCTTTGCCATGGCCAGCTCTTGGGAGGCCTTCAGTCCAAGGTTTGCGCGGATGGTGATGGCCCGGGTTCGATCTTCACGGGAGATAGACTGCATCGCCAGCTCTTCTTTCAACGTAACCACTTTTCCAAGGGGGATAAGCTCCCCTCGATTGTTGCGCACCTGTAGCTTCATGAGGTCAGCAGGGTTGGACCTTTCGGCATCGACAAGACTGACGCGAATGTCATAGCGATGACCGCCCTTGGAAAATTTACCGGGGACTTCGCCTCCGACTAATGCCTTAATTGTCGTGGAAATGTCTGAGACGCTGATTCCATGCTCCCTTGCCCGCACGCGATCGGGAATAATGTGGATTTCGGGCATTCCCGTTTTATAGTTTGAATCCACATCGGCCATGAGACTGCTCTCAGACATTTCCTTCATGATGAGCTCAGAATATTTAACCAGCTCATCCCAGTTGGGGCCCTTAACGGAAAAGGTAATGGGATAGCCGCCGCGAGAGGAAAAAACGGCGGTGGAAGGATCAATAATTGAAGTCCTGATTCCCTTAAGTTTTTTCAACTCCTCTCTAAATTTTGCTGCGAACTCCTGCTGGGTCAGCCTTTTTCCCTTTGTGGGGTCTATTTCCCGCTGAAGGAAGGGTTTGAGCGTCACAAAGATCATTCCGTTATTGGAATCGCCACTGCTGCCGCCACCGACGTTGGTAAAAAATTGCTCGATGTCGGCCTTGCCTTTGATCACATTTTCAACTTCCGCAACCTTAGAATTAGTAAATTCCAGCGAAGAACCCACCGCCGTTTGCATCCGAAGCATCAACATTCCCTGGTCTTGGGCGGGAGCAAACTCCTTGTTGAGAATTTTCATAAAGAGCAGGGAGGAGGAAAAAATAAGCAGGGCCAGGACGATCGTTACCCATCGGAAACGCAGTAATAAGGGAATGGTTCTTTTATAATACTTCTCCATGCCGCGAAAGCTTCGCTCGATCCATCTTCCAAAAAAGCTTTTGCGTTCGGAAATCTCAAGAAATTGTGAGCAACGCATGGGGGTTAGAGTCAAGGCCTCCAGAAGCGACAAGATAACAGCAACGGAGATCGTGACACCAAACTGATAGAAAAATTTCCCGATGATGCCTTTCATGAAAGCGATGGGAAGAAAGATGGCAATGATGGCAGCCGTGGCGGCCATGGCGGCAAAGGTAATTTCCCGTGAGCCATCTAAGGCAGCTTGGCGGCGTTGCTTTCCGCCTTCCTTGTGGCGGACAATATTTTCCAAGACCATGATGGCATCATCCACCACAATCCCGATCGCCAAGGCCAGACCAAGCAGGGTAAATGAGTTAAGGGTAAATCCTAGGGCATATAGGCAGATAAAACTTCCCACAATAGAAGTGGGAATGGCGAGGATGACATTGATGGTGGCGGTGAAAGAGCCTAGAAAGATCCAACAGACAATGGCGGTCAGGACGGCGGAAAGAAGCAGCGTAAAATTTAACTCGTGAATGGAGTCTTCGATAAATTTAGTGGTATCGAAGCGGATGCCGAGTTCAGTTCCGGGAGGCAAGGTTGGTTTTAGCGCTAAAATTTTCGCCCGAATGGCCTTAGCGATTTCAACGGAATTGGCACCTCTTTGTTTTTTTACGCCAATTCCAATGGCGGGGGCATTGAAAACGCGGGAGATACGAAACTGATCGGCCAAGCCGTCCTCGATTCGCGCGACTTCAGAGAGTTGAATCGGTTGGTAGTTGATGCTGCCACCGCGTCGGCCGATGATGATCTTGCCAAAATCTTCGGGTGTCGGGGCCTCACCCATGGTGCGAACATTAAAGATTTTGTCCCGACCGCCTAATAGGCCTGAGGGCTGCTCAGAGTGTTCAGCTTGAATGGCGGCGATGATGTCGGTCACGGCGAGGTCTTTTTGCTTCAGTTTGTCGCCCGAGACCCAAACTCGGAGGTTGGGCTCCACAAAACCGCCTAGCTGAATTTCCCCCACACCTTCCACGGTGGTAAATTTATCTTGGATGGTATCGCGGACGTACGTCATAAGCTCAGGGGTGGTCATCTTTGCGGAGGAGACGGAGAGCCACATAATAGGGTTATCTTCTGGATTACTCTTGGTAATGATCGGGGGTTTGATATCTTTGGGCAAAAAACGGGTGGCACGCGAGACCACCGTCTGGATCTCTTGAATGGCGGTATCGATATTTTTGGAAATATCAAATTCCAGAGTCACTCTGGCCTGGCCCAGTTCCGATTGTGAGGTGATGCCGGTGATTCCCTGGACACTCATCAGAGCGCTTTCAAGGGGGTCCACTACATCAACTTCAATCACGTTGGGTGAGGCGCCCTCCAAAGAAACCTGAACGGAGACGACAGGAAAATCAACGTCGGGGAGTTGGCTCACCCCCATGCGCAGAAAGCACAGCACTCCAAAGATAATCAGACCGGCCATAAGCATCCAGGCAAAAACCGGTTTTTTTATAGAAAGTTCACTTAAAGTCATAAGCGTTACTTCTCCAAGGCCTCGGGCGCCTGATTATTTTCCAGCAGGTCCACCAGAACAGAAAGGGGCACTCCGAGGGCCACAAAACATTGTTCCAGAGAGGTGAGATAATTATACTTGGCCGTCAGATTCTCAGATTGGGCATCAAGATAGCTTTGGGAAATGAGCAGGAACTGAAAGGGGCTGATGGTCTGGAGACGGTAATTTTTTTTGGCCTCAAGCAAGGCCTTTCTGGAGAAATTGGCTGCCTTTTGGGAAGCCACCAGCATAGTCTCGGCATTGTTAAGGTCGGTTATTGACTGAATTTCCTCGAGTGAAAGCTGGTCTTTAAGTTTTACCTCTTGATATTTAAGCTGTGCCTCTTGAGCACTCAAAATACTTCTTTGATGCATAGAGGAGAGTCCGGTGAAGATGGGGATTGTGAGCTGGAGACCGATACTCCAGCTGGTGGAGTTGGCATCTGTAAGTTCTTTTTTATCGGTCGTGGTTCGGGCGATATTTCCAATGAGACCAAGGTTGGGGTAGTTGGAGGCCATTTCGAGAGTGCGATTAAAGCGAAATTCATCGATCTGCCGTGCGTGCCGAGTGAGCTCAAAGCGTTCTCTTTTATTTTGCTCAAAGATGCGATTGATCTGTGTGCGATCGATGATCGTCAGTTGTCCTTTGGCGTGGATTTGGGAGATGTCTGTGGAATGGAGTAGGGTGGCCAGCAGATGTTCCGAGGCCTTTATCTGATTTTCAGTTCGCACGATCTTCGGCACGAGTTGCGCCAGCTGAGTTTCATTTTGGTAGACATCAATGAGCTGGCCCCTGCCGGATTGTTGGTACTTGCGGCTAATGGCAAGTGATTCTTTTTGAATTTGCTCGGCCTCCTGATAGATGCCTAAGAGCTTTTCATTTAGCAAAATGCTGTAGAAGGCCTGGAGTACCCCTAATGTTAGGTCGCGCTTGGTAATTTCAAGATCGAATTCACGAATTTCCGTGTTTTTCTTAGCGGCATCAATGGCCGAGGTAAGCGCCCCAGCGGCGTAAATTGGCTGGGTGATATCAATCTGTCCAATATACTGGTTATAGGGTTCGCCGCCGAATGTGGCGTTGCCATTATTGACGGCAGCCTTCTTTTCGTTGGCGGTTATTTTTGCGCTAATATTGGGGAAGACATGGGAGAGGGCCTGGGAAGCCGAAGACTCACTTTCGATAATCCGCTGGCGCTGATTTTGAATGTCAGGATTGCGCTCAAAGGCCCGATCAACCGCCTTGGCGATAGTGAATACTTCCTCGGGAGCAGCATAGGCCGGTGGGGTGGCCAAAGCGACTATAAAAACCAAAATCATGGGCATGATTTACTCAAAAAAGATTTAATCAATATTTCGATTTTCAGTATGTTAGCTAACATTTACACCGTCAACTTTTTTTGCGTTGGTTGACACTTGTCGCGATGCGCGGTACAGGATTATTCATATTTTTTTTCACAAGGAAATACTATGAAAATGGTACTTCGATCTGGGTGGATTTTCCTTCTCTTGATTGTGACCTTTTCCTGCGCCAAAGATCGCACAATCGAGTCATGGCAAAATGAGCGAGTGGCCGAAAAGCTGGCGCAGATTTCAGCTATTTCAGGTTCATATAATGGCACTATGGTTTCCGCCAAAAATGGTGCAGAGATGGGGGCCATGAGTGTGAAGCTTGCTTCCGATGTACGCATTCAAGATAACTCTGATCGCACCGGAACGGCCCTCAGCCCGGCCCTGCGTGCCACCGTAACTTTGAACGGTAATGAACGAAGTTCTATTTCTTTTCAGGGAGGATTTTATAATTCTGAGACCCATTTTTTTAAAATCACCACCGCCATTCCCACGGAGAATGGGAGCACTGAAAAGATGGAAATTTCAGGCTCCGTTAATGGTGACTCGATTGAAGGGGAAATTGCCGCCCTCGACTATCCTGACTATTCCGGAAAATTCAATCTCGTGCGCGATGGCAGTGTGACTTCCGGGACTCCCACAACTTTCTCCAACAGAATTGAGTATTTTGTTATGACTCGTCAGGTGAGAGGGATAGACGGGAAATTGGAGACCAATAAAGTAAAACTGGCAGTTGATTCAAGTTACATCACTTCTGAGGAGACATTTTTGGGGTTATTTTCACCTATTCGAACGCCGCTGGTCACACTTACTTTTTGGAGTGGTGATGAGCTGGGGCGTGAGGTCACGATGTCGATGCGTGAATCCATATACGATGATCGAACCGTCTCTCTACGCGGGAAAACTTCTTTTCAAGACAGTGGTGATACCTATACCACGACACTAGATTGTCTGAGGCAAATTCACACCGGGGTAAATGGTTGGAATTGCCGAATTACAAACTCTGCCCGAGGCCCGATTTTGGCCGGGTTCTTCGAGGCGATAAGTGAGTAGTATGAAGAATATCATTTTAATATTTACTCTTCTCTTTTCGCAAATAATTGTGGCCGAAACCACCCCGATTCATTTGAATCCCGAGAGTCTGAAAAAATATATTTTGGAAGAAAATTCATCCATCTTGCTGGGAATGAATGCCGTTCGACAGGCCAAACACCGAGTCAGTGTGGCCCGTGCACAATTGCTTCCCAATCTTAACATCGGTGCTATCATTTCTTCCGGACCGACTTTTGCTTTGGCTGCAGTTGAAATGCTGCTGTCTTTTCTCATGCCCGCCAAATGGTTTAATGTAGGTGTCTCCAAAAACCTTTTTGAAGCGGAAAAAATTTCTTATTACTTACTTCAGCTAAATCAATACGCTTCTGCTGCCACCTTGTACCAAACCATTCAGGGAGATATTGCACTTCGGACAATTCTCAATGAGCAGTATCAGGACCTGGCTTCAATTAGCAGTGTGCTGGTGCGCCAGTATTCACTTGGTATGGTGTCCCTGGAGAATCTCTCTCATGCTCAGGCCCAAGCCAAAATGGCGGAGTTGAAAGTCTCTCGCATGGATCAGTTAGTGGCGGAAGAAACTTCCGTAGTTCGAAATTTAATTGGCGCAGGTCTGGAAAAGGAAATCATTTTTGATGATTCTGATGTTACTCCCTCAGAAGTTGAGGATCAGCCAATCGAAGTGGTGACGACAGATGCTCTGAGGATTTCCCCAGAAAATGTCCAGTTGGATTATCTTATGAAGGCCGGGAAAAACGGCAAGTGGAAACAGCTCTTTGGTTTTATTGGCGGCAGCACCCTCGGGAGCCGGATGTCGTCTTCAGCAAATATTTCTTTTGCTAACATGACTTCGAATATTTCGATCAATCTCGGATTTGAAATGATTCCCGGATATCGATTATCCAACGACAACCTTGAGCAGATCAAGTTGCAAAGATTGGCATTGCAGCGTGACCTGACCCAGGTCATTGAAGGTACCTTGAGGGCCCTTGTAGAGGTGAAGGAGCAGTTTCAATTGGCTACCCTGGCTGAATTAGATATGAAAAGAGTATTTGAAATTAAAAAGGCAAAATACGATCTTGGAATGATTTCTATAATGACCCTGTTACAAACGAGGGCCCAAGTCACCGAGGCTTCAGTTGCTAAAGTCAATGCACAGGTTGACCTCAACAACTTGCGAATCTCTCTACACCGGCAGATGCTCACTGAGCAGTTCAGCGCGATTCATGGATGTCGCGCAACGATGCCGGCCGATACCAAAAAGTCGGCCTTCTCCCGTTGGTTTCTCAAGCTATTTCGCAGCGTCCGCATGGATGTGGATAAGTTCTGTCGCCCTACAACCTAGTCATTTTGTTGTTTGTGGCGTGACCTCTCCATCAACCCAAATGTTTTGATCATTCTCCTCTGATTGTGGGCATGACATAGGAGTTGGATATTGTTGGCGCTTCGGTTTCCCCCTAGCGCAAATGGTTTAATATGATCAAATTGCAGATGACGGCGTTCAGCGCATCGTTTTCCATTTTTATCTTTGAATTCACATTGATGGTTTGCCCGGGTAGCAACAGAGCGCCGGACCTGCACAGGAAGATAACGAGTCTCTTTTACGCAATCGGCTTGGGACGTCCTAGAAGGGCGCAATTCACATTCGCGGATTTCTTTATCAAGCAGCGTCTCAATGAGCTCAAGCTCTGTCATGTCAGTATCGAGTAATTTATTGAGCTTTGCCATTTTATCTAGAAGACGCTTTTGTAAGATAATTTTCTTCTCACTTTTTTCACGATGAGCGACTCTGTCAAGCTCTTGTACTAGCGCGCGATGGGACTTTTGAGTCGCAAGGTTGATTGTTGCCTCAATCCTCTCCGGGTTTGTATAATTAAATTCCTGTAGATGTTTTTGTACTTCAGCAGCGTTGGAGAGTGAGAGCATTCCTTCCGCGATTCTCTCTTCAGCTAATTCTGAAGTTTGAATCAGTTTCATGGCTTGAATTCGCGTCCAGCTTTCCGCCTCGGAATATCCAAGCTCGGACATGACATACTTGTGCAGGGTCGAGTATCCATGCTCAGCATAAAGAACTCGTCGATGCACTTCTGCCAGATGCCGAAGCAATTCTAGGGTGCTCAATTTTTCTTTTTTGGCAGCGGCTTGGGTTTTCTGGTGCAATTCTTTGTCGCTAATGATTTTAATGTTCATGGTAACCTCCTAAAGAATGGCAGCACCCTATCATGCTTTTTCGGGCAAAATATTTCATGCAAAAATGCCCCTGGCGCTGTTTTATTTTTTTTGGCTGGGAAGTTCCTTCCATTGAAAGAAAAAAACGATTTTAAGGGCAAATGTGGGGCCTGTAAGGGGCTTCCCGTCAGTATCTATGAGCAGGCCTATTTTTTTAAAAAAGTTATCATTAAGTTCCCGCAAAACAAAAAAACGAAATATGGATTTTATTTCACTTATGAAACAGTTAAATATGCTGCAGAGTTTCTTTGACGTCCTAGAATTCAGTGAAGGCACATCTTTCCATGTTTGTCTCAGCTCAAATAACCCCACGTTATTGTGTTAGAATACATAGTCAGGTCTGAAATTTATCGGGAACTAATATGAAATATTCAACCTCTGCAAAAATGACCATTTACTCCGTGTTATTTGGAGTTTGTTCCTACACGCTTCATGGCCAAACGATTGATCTTGATGAGATGGAATCCCTCAACCATGGAGAGAGTGATTGCAGCGAAGTGCGACTTGATAGAAACGGCGGTCCCACTGCCAATATTCCCACCCGTGACCAAGGGCAGGTTGGTAGCTGTACTGCGCACGCCGCAGCCATCCTAATCGACGCTCACCTGGCGAAGAAATACCCCGCTCCGTCACTGAAGTCACCGCCTATGAATCTGACATCCCCCTTTGCTCTTTATGTTAACGAGAAGATCAACAGCAATTTCACCGGAGCGTTTGACGGGAATGCGGGATCAGATATTCCGAATATGATTAAGGCCGCCCGAACAGCTGGTTCCTGTGATCTTTCGGATACAACCTATGATCATGAGGCATTTGAGAATTTAATCAATCTCATGCAGGCCTACGACACGACAATAACTCGAATCGCCGAACTATCCACACCTGGACGAGTTCTGAACCCGGAAGAACAGGCGGAGAAAACCAGGAACAGTAATTTAAGGTCTCCCGCAGTGGCTATGATCGTCTGTCTTATGGAAAAATTTTTCGGACTTCCCCGAGGAACAGGAAACATTGTGAAGGCTGCGAAATTTTTGGACGTGCATCTACAGTCTAAAGTTTGGAACGAATTTTTAAACGAGCGGTGCGTGGTGCCCTCGACCAAGATTCCTCCAGCCGAGATCGGACTACCTAAGCTAGAGGTGATATCACGCCTCAAAGGACCGAATCAGCCCGCTCATGCCAACAAGACCGTGGCTGATCTGCAAAGAGCGATTGATCGAAACCTGACTCAAAAGAGGCAACCTGTTGGAATCGGCTACTGCTCAAGTTTTCTCGGAAAAACCTACCCGAACATTAATCACGGCGTGGACACTTTTCAAAAAATCTCCAACGGAAAAACTCAGGAGGCGCGCGATAAGGCCCGTGCCGATTGTGGGATGCATGCATCTGTCATTGTCGGTCGCCAGTGGAGATACGCAAGCAATGGAACGCGACAATGCATGTATCTAGTGCATAACTCTTGGGGGACCGGTGTCGCAGGCTGCATGAACTACAATGTTCTAAG
This sequence comes from Bdellovibrionales bacterium GWA2_49_15, assembly GCA_001769855.1. Classification (GTDB taxonomy): domain Bacteria; phylum Bdellovibrionota; class Bacteriovoracia; order Bacteriovoracales; family Bacteriovoracaceae; genus GWA2-49-15. The sequence goes on from MEPP01000030.1 coordinate 81,507, forward strand.
AACTGCCCCATCAACTCTAGATGGGGGGAACGACATAGACTGCACAATGGATGGCAAGGTCTGGGTTTCACAGGTTGAGTTGGCCAATGTCATCGACGTAAACTTCTTGCAATAAGGATAATCCATGAAGATAGGACCATTCACTACTGTGTTAACTCTACTTATATCACTAGCGAGTGCATCGGGAGCCATGGTCGAAGAGATGGCATTCATCAACGGTAAAACAATTCCACTCTTTGTGGACCAAGCAGCCGGACTGATTATCGATCGTTATTGCCACAAGACGCGCGGGAAATTCGATTGTCAGGCGGTAAAGGCTTTAGAAAAGGCTTCGCTTCGAGACGTTATAATCGACGGTGGAGCAAATCCCGGCGCGGTCGTCTGTCTCAAGCTCGGAGGGCAGGTGGTGCTCTCAGTAGATGTAAAGAAAAACGAGACCAGCTATTGTCAATTTAAGGACGGCTCCCTGGTGGCAAACGGCTCGATCACTTTTCATGCCCGCAAGAACGACAAAGAATAGTTCTTCTTAATTATAATTTAAAAGTCCAATCGATATCTTTCACAGGAACAAAGCGTGGTTCCTTGAGTGGTGTCTTGCCATCATCGAGGCGGCACATGGGACGAGGCTGACCGATTTTCGCCTTGAAGGCAATAATCAGATTCTGCCGTTGCTCATTGGTAATAAGTCTTGTCTCAATCACTTTTTTATAGAAGTCAAAGCTGGGCCTCGGGAGTCGTGCAAAGTTCGGACTATCGCGGTCTACGGCGACGAACCCAAATTTAGGGCAGTAGCCATCTCCCCATTCAAAATTGTCTGTGAGCGTCCAATGGATGTAACCCAGTACCTTCACGCCTTCGCTCATGGCCTTTGAAATCGCCGCCAGATGTTCTGTGATGTAGAGTGGACGAAACCAGTCGTTATCATCGGCGATGCCATTTTCAGTGATGATAAAAGGAATTTTCTCATAACGCGTATTAAAATTTTTGAGAATTTTATAGAGACCATCGGGGTAAATGCCGCGACCGGAATCACTGTATTCATAGTTCTTATCGATGGGAACGCCCAATCCTTTAACCACTTCAATTCCGTAATAGTTGAGGCCGAGGTAATCCATGCTTCCAGTCAACAAGTCGGGAAATCTATTATTGAGTTTGTTCCAGCTTATTTTAGCACTGAACTTGGAGAGACCATTTTTTCCAAAGTAGTACGCAACATTGTGGGCGATTCCGATGGGGTAGGTTTTATTTTTGGCTTTTGCCCAGGCGTAGATTTCTTTGTGGGCGCGGGCCATATTTCTCAGGCTTTTTTCAAACCGTCCCTTGAAAGGTCCAAAATTAAAAAGCCCCAAGGGAAAGGGTTTGCCAACGCGCGGCCAGATGCCCGCTACCTGAGTCATCATGATATAAATTTGTCCCTCATTAAAAGTCACCAGGTAGTCGATATCGCCACCTAATTCGGTTAAAACCAAAGTCCAAAAAGGTCGAAAATCATCGACCATCTTTTTATTTTTCCAGCTCCCTTGAGTAAAAGTCCAGCGAGGCTCGGTGTGATGAAAGAGAGTCAGCATGACTTTCATGCCATTTTGCTTAATCAGGCGTAGGATGTACTTATAGCGTTCCATCGCTTGCCAGTTTACCTGATTTTTTTCGGGAAAAATTCTTTGCCAGTCGACACCCAGACGAAAAACTTCGGTGCCTAAATCCCGGGCCAGGGCAATTTCTATTTCTGGTTGAGTCCAAAAGCGAATGCGATCCTCGGGCAGCGGATAATTGCTGAAGGCCGGAATGTGGCCGGCATTACCAAAATCCATCCAGATATCAGAGAGCTGATCTTCAACTTGCGAAGGGGCATTAGACACACCAAAGAAGAACTTCTCTTTAGGGGGGAGTGTAAGGTCTGAGGTTCCCCAGCAGAGATTCACGGTTAGGGCCGCAATCAGGAATGCAAGTTTCATAGTCCCCCGCCAGCTATGCAGTCGTTATATTTCAACCTATTAGGTGTACGACACAGCGGGGGAATTTACAAGAGAGATACCAAAAATTATAGGGTACCGGAGCCCCTTAGCGACCGATGCTGGAGCTACTTCCAGTATTATTAATGACATTGATAATAGCGCCTTTAGAATCATCACGGGCCCCATCTGTCACCGTCACTGGCATCGGAGGAGGAGGTGTCGTTGCGGCCACTCTTTTAGTTACGCCCCTTGAATCATAGATGCCTGCAACGATTTGCTCAGTCGGCCCGCCCAGACCTCCTGAGAGAAATTCCATAATGGTCGGTTCGCCACCTGGATGCCAGGAGGCAGCGGCAGGTCCTGAACCAGTTGCTGGCAGATTCCTGCAGGTCTTGCCCTTATAGAGCCCAATGGCCCGACTCAAGGCCAGGGGAGCATTGCCGGTGTTGGGGGCGGCCGTGGTGGAGTTAACATTGCCTGTGCCAAGATTTGTGCTATTCGTGATGAGAGTTGTGCCAGCAATTCGGGCATACCAAGGAATAGCAGACGAGTGTGTAGTTCTTGCGATGGCGTCACTGGCATAGCTGGCCAGAGGAGTAATGACAGTCAAATTCGGGGAGCGCGTAGTGGAGGTACAAAAGCGGGGTGCCTCTGAAGCCGAATACTCATATTCATCGCTCAACCCGAGAGTGTGCAGGTATTCATGCAGCATCATGCGTGGGTCCGATTGTGTCGTAATCACAGGGACCCCACCACCGCTCCCACCATACTGGGCCAAATCGCGTACAATAAAGGCTTGATCACTCCCGCGTGCCGCCGAATCAGTTGTGACATGAGTGCTATTGCACACCACTAATCTGGTGATGGCCGGGTCGGGAGCGCAATTTAACTCGGCGGCCGTGGCAGAAACAATTTCAAAGTCGATATTATATTGATTGAAGGGATATGTGGTTTTAAAGAGCTGCTTAACTTGTTCTGCCTTGGCCTTGCTCGTCTGATCAGTGTAAATCGTCATCTTATAGGCAAAAACCGGAAAGCTCGTGACGACTAAAAACAAGAGTGTGAGAAGAGAGTGTCGTAACATGTTCATCTCCTTATTCTGCATCCATCTTCACAAGTGGAAGCGTCCCCTGTCCGAACACGGCCTTATCTGGATAACCTTGAATTTCGTATGATTTAAAATCTCCCATGGACTCTGCTAGTGGGAATTTCACCACCCGATAAGTGGGATCATCCTTAATTTTGTGATCGCCAAATTCGGTCGAGGTCGCTGATCTTGTGGTCTCTATAAGAGTATGGGGATTGAGGAACACTTGCTTGTCATAAACCATCAGACCTTCTGAGTTTCTCAAAATTACCCGCAAGTTGGCATTGATTTCATAGCGTCCCTCATCACACAGCTCTTCTTTGGTGATAAAGGCCTTTTCTATTGAGGCACTCTTGGTCTTGGGATTAAGCTTGAGAACGGCATTGACCGATTTGCCACAGATGCCTTGTCGCACCGGAAGAGTGGCATTATCCACGGCAAAAGTGATGACAGGAAGGAGGAGGAGAAAAGGCCGGCCACTGCGAAGAAGTTTTAATGCATAACTCATATTGCTATCCTGACAGAATTCCTGGTTAAACCCCATAGAGCTTATCGGATTTTCGATCATTTTATGAATATAGCCTTAAATATTAGATAGATAGGGGAGACAGTCGCCGCCAAGAAAGGCCGCTCCACTGCCAACGCTTCTGGGCATTTATTGTTCAATACAGACAAAGTTCATTGTTTGCCTGGCTCGGGCAGGATCGTGTAAGTAATATTTTTTTGAGCTCGGACTTTTTTTAGTTGTACGCAGAAATTCAAGATATTGCCTGGAATAGCTATGACCGGATTTAATCATTAACTTATCATAATTCGCGAACAGCGATTTGACCTCGTCGCTTTCCCTTAAATCGCAATAATCGCGTAAGTACGGTTTGATCGTGCGATAAATCTTTTTTTGATAATGAGAGGGATTATAAGTTTCATCAAACAAAGGGGAGATATATTCTCGCAGATCAATGAGGCGGTTTTTGTTGACGACAAAAATCCCTCCCTCTTTTTTCATATAAGGATTGGTACCGCCACAGAAGTTAAGGGCCAAGAGAAGTCCCTGGTAATTGGCCTCCAGGTCGGCATAGGAAAAGGTGTCAGAAACGGCATGGCCCCACATCCATTTTTCCATTTTAATCCCCCAACTGATTGCTTTATTGACGGCATTCAGACGTGGATCGTGGATTGGAAATTCAATGGGGGCCTCTCCAAGCTTATTTAAGTATTCTAAGATTTTAGCTGGGGTGACATGCATCTCTTTCGAAGCCGCAAGCATCCGTTCATAATAGGACAGGCCCACTGAGCTAAAGTGGCCCATTTTATCAATGCCAAGATTGACCTCGCCAATGCGAATATTATTACCCAAAATTTTAGCTCTAAATTTAAATACATCTCGGTAGATGGATTGAGCAATGGCATCCATGCGGGAAATGCCATTATACTCCGGGATTTTTTGAATATTGGCATTATCAAGAATCCAATTTTCAATTCGCTCCCCCCACCAGAAAGCATGATATTCTTGAAGCACATCAATCGTGACATCCTCACAGCTTTTGTTAACCAAGTGCGGGGCAGCGTTGATACGAGCGACGGCCCGTTCAAAATTCTGATTGTAGTAGGCATTGAGGTCGGCGGACGAATCTATAAGATCTTTTCCCCATGCTAGGTATTGGTCAGTTTCAAGCGCGTTGGCTTGACCCAATATCAAGGTGGTTATAAGTGACAAAAGAAGCGCTTTCATAGGGCGCAGTTTCTAATCCTGCATGAGCGCAAATTATAGGGACTATGTAATAAGGATACGGTTCTAGTTCAAGACAACTTTCAAAAATTCGTTCGTCCGCGCTTCTTTAGGATTTTTGAAAATTTCAGACGGAGGTCCTTGCTCGATAATGCGTCCGCCATCCATAAAGACCACTCGATCGGCGACTTCACGGGCAAAGCCCATTTCGTGAGTCACCACCATCATGGTCATTCCCTCTTTAACAAGGTCCTTCATAACTTTCAAAACTTCCCCCACCAGCTCAGGGTCGAGAGCGCTGGTGGCCTCATCAAAGAGCATCATCTGGGGATTCATGGCCAAGGCGCGGGCGATGGCCACGCGCTGCTGCTGACCGCCTGAAAGACTTTTGGGATAGGCGTTTACCTTATCAGAGAGACCCACTCGTTCAAGAAGCTTCAGGGCCAATGCCCGTGCTTCTTCTCGTGCGATCCTTTTGACCTGAAGCGGGGCCTCAAGCAAGTTTTGGATCACGGTGAGATGAGGAAATAAATTAAACTGCTGAAACACCATGCCGATCTTTGCCCGTTGCTCGTTTAAGATTTTTTCGGCAACAGGTTTGAGTTTATTATCCACCAAATTGGCCCCAATCATCTCACCTTGGAAGGCGATGGTTCCTTGGGTCGGAGTCTCAAGATAGTTCACACATCGAAGCAGGGTCGATTTGCCCGACCCGCTAGGACCAATTACCACCACCACTTCCCCTTGGTGGACACTTAAATCAATGCCCTTTAAAACATGGTTCTGGCCAAAACTTTTATGTAGATTGGCGATCTCCATGATGACCGTTGAGTTCTTCACTAATGCCCTCCCTTGGTTGAAAGACGAGTCTCCAAGGTGCTGGCGACAAAAGTCAGAAGCACAACCACAAACAGATATCCGAGTGCGGCCCAGAAATAGACTTCCCAGGGGCGCAGGTAGGTGGCGCCAATTCTTTGCGTGACGTAGAGAAGCTCGCTCAGCGCAACCACCGAAACCAGAGAAGTATCTTTGGAAAGGGCTGCCAGCTCGTTGACGATGGGTGGAATGAGGCGCTTATAGGTTTGGGGGATGATGACTCTTCGCATGGCCGTTCGGTAGCTGATGCCCAGGGCCCGTGCCGCTTCCATCTGGCCTTTGGGAATAGACTCAATGCCGGCGCGGAAAATTTCCGTAAAGTACGCTGCGGCATTGAGGGACAGGGCCAAAACCCCGGCGGGAAAAGCATCTAAACGCAAATCCAAAAGCGGCGGAAGAGCAAAATAAATAAAGAGAATCTGTAATAATAGCGGTGTTCCGCGAAACAAGGTAATGTAGACGGTGGCGAGCATTCGCAGTGGTTTAAAGGGCGAAATGCGAAAGAGTGCCCCAAACATTCCGAGAAGTAGTCCGAAGAAACCACTGATGACGGTGAGTTCGAGGGTAATTTTCATGCCCACCACTAAGCGTGGAATGATTTGCATTGAAAATTGCCAGAAGTTTAACTCTGCCGTGTCCATAGGTTATTCATTACTTCGTAATATTAGGTTTCTTAGAAATATCTGAATTGAACCATTTCAAAGAGATTTTTGCAAATGCCCCATCTTTTTTGGCGCTGGCCAAAGCCTTGGCAATTTCTTCCGCCAGACTTGGGCTGTCTTTCCTGATAGCGACTCCAATGGGCTCAGGCACAACCGCTTGTCCCGTCACTGCAAAAGTTTTAGGGTCCTTACTAGCATAGTAGAGCCCCACTGGCTCATCGGTGACGATAACGTCGGCCTGGTAGGCCTTCAAGGCGTTAAAGGTGTCAGTGGCACCTTTAAAGGCCTTCAGTTCTTTAATGGCAATGCCCTTCTTTTGCATTTCTTGAACAGCGGCCATCGAAGTTGTATCGGCTTGAACGGCCACAACTTTCCCCGCCAGCTGGGTTTGATTGGTAACCGGGGCATCTTTTTTACGGGTCACAAAAACTTGTCCCATCTGCATGTATTCGACAAAATTTACTTTTGCCGATCGCTCGGGAGTGATACTCATGGAAGAGATGATGACATCGTAACGATTCGAAACCAAGCCGGCCAAGATTCCATCCCAGCTCATCACCACAAATTCAGCCGTGACGCCAATTTTTTTCGCCAGCTCCTGCGCTAACTCGACGTCAAAACCCACAGGTGTTCCATCGGGTGCTTCAAATTCCATCGGAGGATAGGTAACATCAATGGCAATGCGCAGTTTTCCGTTTTTTTTAACTTGTTCTAAAGCCGTGTCTTTGGCGGGAGCGGCCCAAAGTGCGGTCGAGAGAAAAGTGAAGAAAACAAAGGCAAGCATACGGTGGTTAAAAAGCATAAACGTTCTCCGAATGTATGGGGCCGATTAAGAAGAGTAATTTTTAACCCGATTTCGGGAAAATGCAAAGTATTAGTTGAAGGTGCGGGGGGCGCACTTGTTGATTTTGCGAGAAGCCAAGTGATTGGCTATGTCGATGGCATCGTCCTTGAGGTAAAAGTGCTTATTAATCACTTCCTCATTGATGGTCACCTGATAGATGTCGTCCTGATGATGGCGTTTGAGGTCGCAAACGTCCTTGCTTTGAACAAAAGGTCCACTACTGCAACCCGCTAATAGCAAAATCATCAACGCAATTGATATTTTATAAATCGAATTCGTATTCATCACAATCACGCTCCCTTCTGAAACGTTCCGGGGTAAAGGAACCAGGAATGACTTTGTAAAACCAGTAATAGCAGCGATTTTCTTTGTGCATCCTCTTCCGTTGTTCTTTGGCTTCGCGAATATCAACGGGATCAGGTCCTTCCTTGTCCTTGTAAACTATTGTGACGATTTCTTTTGTCACCACGACGGGGGCCGCCTGAGTCTGTGGTTGTGCTTCCATCTGAGGAGGCGGTGAATCTTTTTTATCACTTTCATCTTTGTCGGACCCTGCACCCAGCACACCAACGGCAGCACCCGCCAGAAGTCCGGCCCCGGCTCCAATTCCTGCACCAATTCCTGCCCCAACCCCGGCACCCATTTGCCCAAACGCTGAGGAAAGGCTCGCCCCCAGGTCTTGCAATACTCCCTTGGCATCCATCAGGTCAGGTAAGAAGGCTTCGCCATTCTCCAACATCTTTTGAACCGCTTCGCCCGAAAGTGTTTTCACCGATTGCAAACCTCCGTCCTGGGCTATTTGGGTGGTATTGAAATATTGGCCTTCAGTCACGTCAAAAGTCTTCACTGCGGTACCCAGCTGTGAGGCATCGGCGGCGATTTTTCCTTTAAGAAGGAGGACATCGGTGGTCATTTTGCCTTTCACCATATAAGCGTTGGCCATAAATTCCGTTCCGCGCACACCAAGGGCAACGGAGGTTGTTCCGAACTTAATACTCTCGCCGTCCTTGGCCTTTTTATGCACGGCCGTGCGGAGTTTCCCCTTAATAAGCTCAAAAACTTCCTGGCGTAGCCCACCTTCGTCCGAGTGCTGGGCAAATTTAAAACTGGCATCGGGGCCCAACTGGATGATGGTGTCGTCACTCATCGCCATCTTAATAAATGATGATGGAGCGGTATGGACCACGTCTAATTCAAAGATCTCATCATTTTGGTGGAGCTGACCCTTAACGCCTTTTCGTTCCACCTCCGCTTGGCCTTTGAGTAAGGCGACGGTGCCGATGCTCGCCTGCACAAGCGGAATAAAACACAGCGTAAATGCCAATGTTATGGGCAAAATTAATCGAAACATGTATCTCTCCTGACTCGTTCAATATTATACTTAAGAATCGAGGAGGCGCTATGCAGAAAAAATTAAACATTCTATTTTTATGCACCGGGAATTCTTGTCGCAGTCAGATGGCCGAGGGTTGGTGTCATGTTCTCAAAGCTGAATCCATCGAAGCCTACTCGGCCGGAATAAAAAAGCACGGTATGAATCCCCGCGCCATCCAGGTTATGAGTGAGGCGGGGGTCGATATTTCCAAGCAATATTCGAAAACCACGGCAGAACTTCCTGCGGTCAAATTTGATTTTGTTTTTACCGTGTGCGGAGATGCTCATGAGAATTGTCCTTTCTTTCCCGGCGGTAAGGTGATCCATGTTGGTTTTGACGATCCCCCAAAACTGACCCAGAAAATGCAGAATGAGGAACAGATTCTTGAGGTTTACCGAAGAGTGCGGGATGAAATTAAAGCTTTTATTTTGGAAATTGAAAAATATTGTTGAGCGATTACCTTGGAGAATGCTGTTATGGATTGGAAGATTTTTGCTGCAACTTTTACCACCATTTTTGTGGCCGAGATTGGGGATAAAACTCAATTCGCCGCCTTTGCCGCAGCCTCTCAAACCAAGGCAACGTTGAGCGTTTTATTGGCCACCGTCTTGGCCCTGTCCTTTGCCGGCACTCTTGGAGTCTTGGTCGGAAGTCTTTTGGGAAATATTTTTGATCCTGCCAAGATGAGATATGTTTCCGGACCACTTTTTGTGTTGATGGGGCTTTGGATTCTTTTTCGCGGATAAAAATTAGCTTGAAAAAGTTCTTACAGCTTTTCATTTTTTTTCTTTTTGCTGGCTGTGCCAGCACCGTGCGTGTTCCGACAACCTCGTTTACAAGATCAGAAAATGTGGGACAGGCCGGGGCCACGATAGAAACCTTTGTAACTCAGGCCGTACGTCTGCAGGCTGCCCAGGACTTTCGCGCGACACCTGTTAATGGCACACCTCGTGTTGATGAGACCGTGGCCATGGGATTCCATGGCTCTCTGGGATTTCTGAATTCTCTGGAATTTTACTGGGGCTGGGTTCCCGGTGGCCCAAATACCGCCGGGCTCAAATTCCAATTTTTGGGTGAGAGTTTTCGCACCAGTAAGACCGGCAATTTCTCTCTGGCCTTGGCCCTGGGATCAGGCCTTTATGTCGCCAGCGCGGGAGTTCCGGCCGACCAGGTTCAGGGAACTCCGCCCACCACGCGGCGGGGATATATTATTGAGTACGCCAGTCCTCATGGTGAACTATCCTTTGGCTTTCGGCCTTTTGATATTCTCCTGCTCAACTTAGGATACTATCGTTCCAAGATGAGCTATGCGGTAACTTTTGATGAGGGTATCAGGGATGTCTATGACCGTCAGGGCACTTTGACCATCGTGCATCTGGGCGCCAATGTGAAATACAGTATTTTACTCTTAGGCCTGGACATCGCTAAATCGCAGCTCACTTTCGGGACACTCAGTCAGTCAAATTTGAGCTTTGGATTTAACAGCGGTGTGGTCTGGTAGCGGGGTTCATTTTGAGCAACCACAGCAAAATTTTTCTTTTTAGCTTTACCCGCATGACCATGGCCATCCTTCCCGTCATCGTGCCTTTTTTTCAAAGCCTCGGTCTATCCATGGCCCAGGTTTTTCAGCTCCAGGCCATCTTTGGCATTGGCATTCTCTTGTTGGAAATTCCTACCGGCTATGTCGCTGATCTCTTCGGTCGCAAAAAGGCCCTTATCTTGGGGGCTTTCTTTGCGGGCGTAGGTTTCACCTATTTGATTTTTATTCATTCCTTTGTGGAATTGATCATCTATGAACTGATCTTGTCTCTGGCCTTCAGTTTTATCTCAGGCTCCGATATCTCGCTTATCTATGATTCCTATCGCAGTGATGAGCGCCAGCTTGCCGCCCGTGGCCTGGCCAATCTGCAGATGGCCATGGTGCTCGGTGAAGCCAGCTCCTCAATCTTGGGCGGATTTCTAGTCATGTGGTCGTTTAAATATGTTTTGTGGGCCACGGCCATTACCATGTGGCTGCCTTTTTTTATCTCGCTGACTTTGAAGGAAACGCAAACGGAGGTCATGAACCGGCACACCCATTGGCAGAATTTTAAAGAAATGTTTATCTATGTTTTCCGATCCGGTGATGATGTTCTGCGCCTCACTTTTATTAATATGGTGCTGTGGTCTCTTGCGACCTATTTTTCTGTTTGGATTTACCAAAAATATTGGGAAGTCCAAGGCGTCGAGCTTCGCTACTTCGGAATCCTTTGGGCGATTCACAGTCTTCTGGTCGGTGTTATCGGGAAGTTTATTCATAGCTGGGAGCAGAAGCTGGGGGCCACTACCTTGTTGTGGTGCCTGGCCGTGTGTGCTTTCCTGGGCTACTTCGGAATGGGGATCGCCAGTGGTTTTATCGGCGTGGCCTTCGCCCTGTTCTTTCCCGTCATTCGGGGGATTACCCAGGTACTTTTACGAGACGCCCTCAACTGGCGCATTCCCGCCAAATTTCGTTCCACTGTGAACTCCGCCCAAAGTTTCTGTTTTCGTCTGGGCTTTGCCCTTTTTGGGCCTCTGGTTGGCTATGGTCTGGATCATGGTGGAATGCGAACCACTTTGGTTGTGCTTGGTTTAGTTTTTGGAGTTTTAGCAATTTTGGTGCTGCGGCCTTTGATTAAGAAGGTACCATGACCCTTTTGGGACTTTCCGCGTTGTTCTGATAACGCGGAAAGTCCCAAAAGGGTCATGGTACCTGTATGGGTGATGCGAAGAGCATATCGACCTGATTTTCAATTCCCATCTCACTTTTTTGAATAGCACGCAGGTACAAATTCTGCACACCCGGCAGACGGGGTTTTCCCAGCGTGCGCAGTGGAATCACGCCTTCTTGCTTTAGAGGGGCGGTGTCATCATCCTCAAAAGTTTTTTTCCAGACACTTTCCCCATTCCAAATGAGGGCGATTTCCTTGAGCGGCTTGGTGGCGATTACACTATAGTGCAAGTCCAGCTTTTCAAATCGCCTCTTCTTTTTTTTCATGAACGGAGTGGTCCAGATGCGAATATAACCGCGCGGCCCGGTGGTGGCCCAGGTTTGCTGATTGTAGAGTGCTGTGAAGAGGGAGTTACGGTCAGCACCGGCCCCGTAAACTCCGGTCAGGCCTTGGGCCCAAGGGTCCAGGTGTCGGGCGTGCCCGTGATGAGAGAGCAGGCCATGGGCATCGGAGCCGCCTAAAAAGCCAAACTGTTTCCCCAGCTTAATACCGTCGCGGGCGAAAGAGCCTTCAAGGTCACCGCGGGTGTAGGTCTTAAGCGGATTATCATTTTTGTCTTCAAAGACCCCGTGTCCCGAGGCAATCTCAAAGTGTCTTTGAATCTGAGGATCGGCCTTGTCCCAGTCAGTGCCGGTCCATGCGGTGTGGTGGGGGGCCGTGAAGACCGCCCGTTTGCGCCCCAGCGAACCCAAGGCATCGTAGAGTTTTTCCGTGGTTTCGAATTCAAATTTATAGCTATAGACGGGAACCGGGGCCTTGCCTTTAAAGTAAACATTTTTGTGGCCACTGCCTTTAGGCACAGGCGGAGTGGTCCACTCGTAGGCCTGGAGCGTGGTGAAATCGGGAAGGTCATCAAAGAGATCGGTGATCATGAGCATCTCATAATACTGAGAAGGAAAGAGCCGCGAGCCCACAATATTGTCATGGTCCGTGAGGATGGCGAAGTCATGTCCTAGCTCATAGGCCCGGGCATAAATCTCATCCGGCGAACCGGTGGCATCACTGTATCCACTATGCATGTGCACATCACCCATTAAGGCGTTGGGATACGAGATGCGATGGGGAGGCGGGGGAAGTTTTTTATTCGCAGGAACAGGACTTGGTTCAAAATTGAGGGGCGGCAATTTCCCTTCAAAAGAAAATTGCTCGAGATGAATATTTTTATGCCCTCGACGAATCAGAGTCAGCCTGGAGTCATGGTAACTGCCACTCATCCACAGGTCGCGCGCGCCCCAACCGTCTTTGTCCAAGCTCAAAGTCTCGACCTTATCTCCATTTATAAAATGCAAAAAAGCATCGTGAGAAGGGCGCGAGGTCAGAATGGGGGCGCCGTCCTTGATCCCCCAAATTTGAGGAAACTCGGCCCCCTGGTTTTCCTCTTTGGGGTTGGCATTTCTAAAAGGTGCCGCCAGTTTGAGGTCAAAAATTTTGGGAGCAAGCGGGCCGCCCTCGATTTTTTTTAAGGCCCAGTGTTTTAAAATACCATCGGTATTTTTGTGATAGGCCACCCACACGTCACTCCCATCCACAAAGAGCTGAGGCGCCTGGGCCAGGGTATCGTCATGATCGAGAGCTAGAGCTTGTTTGGCCGGTCCCTCCGGCCCGATCCAGGTGAGATACACGTCATAGTCAGGGGCCACCGGCCTGTTTTTTCGAACGGGCGTCCACTCGTCCCAGACGGCGACCAGAAGATTCGGTCCGACACGTTTTAAATCGGGACGACGACTCAAGAGGGACTGACTCAGGCGAACTTCATCGCTAATCAAGCCGGATTCCGCATCCATGGTGCGGTAAAAAATGGTCATTCCCTGTTTGTCCGCGCGCTCATAGACAAAATGGAATAGAGACTCATCAAACACCCCTGCCTGTCCACAGATATATCCTTCTGGTTCATTCAGCTCAGTGACGGCACCCAAGGCCGGCCAGATTTTTTGAATATGAAGAGTGGTGGGAAAAGAAAACTTACTCTCATCAGGAATGGGAATTTCCTTCAGACCGCACCAGCTTGCCCAAATCTCTTCGGCCTTATCTGCACGTGCCGGCCGTTTATGAAAGCGGGGATGAAAGGCATAGCTGCCTTCAAAAATGGTCACAAAAGAATTGCACGATTCAGCGCTGACCTGCGCAGGACAGGAGCCAATTTTGAACGACTCGGTCTTTTTAACTTCGGAAAATTCAATAAACCCGATCATGAGTGTATTGGACACCTCAATCACCTGGGCCTGCTTCGATAATAGCGGGGTACCAATATTAACGGGCGTCGAACGTTGGATCTGCAAAGGGCCTAGAGTTAAAACGGGAGGCTTGGGTTGAAAGTAGCTACAGGCCGAAATCACGGCCAGAAAACTGATCAAAAATGGAAGCGTACGATGGGACATGCACGACGAATCTAATCAATTAATTGGCCTTCGTGAATCAATTTGTGCTGTGAATGTCGTCGGGCGTCATGCAACTGCGCTGACCAAATTGGCTTCATGACCAACTGTGTGGAGACAAAATGCCGTCGAAAATTCCAAATGGGATTCCTTTTGGCCCTGTTTAGGACCCAAGAACCATAGAATTTGTTGGCACGGTGTTTGCTTAATGGCGGATATAAGCACCGGGGGTTCTAAGTGCGTTTAGAGGGGGGGGAGTATGGTCCTGATACACTGGATGGTTTTTTTCTGGGTTCTGGTTTTGATTGTCGTTAGCGCATCGGCTTCGGCGGCCCAGGTAATGCTGGTGTAGATAAGTGGAAGTTCTAGGCAGGCCAAGCGTTCAAGTTTATTCTATGTATAAACGAGGTAAATTTGAAAATTCTTTTGGCCCTGCCTCCCATGGCACAGTTCAATATGCCCTATCCATCCACGGCGTATCTCACGTCTTATCTTATGGCCGCCGGACACACCGTCGGTCAGCGAGATTGGAGCGTGGAACTTTTGCGCAGACTTTTATCGAGAGAAGGTCTCACACGCATTAAGCAAGTTCTTCTCAATCGGCCCAAAAAAGAACGCTCAAACTCAGTAAATTTTTTTCTCGACTGCTTTGCCGATTATAAGCAAACCATTGAACCTGTAGTGCGCTTTCTTCAGGGGCAAGACCCCTCCCTGGCCTTGCGCTTGGCGGCCCGCAACCTGGTGCCCGAAGGCCCGCGCTTTCTGAATCTTAATAAGGATGAAAAACAAGATCTGGTACCCCTCTTCGGGAGCATGGGACTGCAAGATCAGGCAAAGTACATTGCCAGCCTTTATGTCGATGATATCGCCGATGTCATTCGCGAAGGAGTCGATCAGGATTTTGCCTTTGCCCGCTATGGCGAAAATTTGGCTTCTTCCATGACCTCGTTTAATCCGCTCTATGATAAGTTGAAAACGAAAACGGTGATTGATGAAATTTTGGAAGAGTTTGTCACGGAGGAGATCGAAACTTTTTCCCCTGACGTCCTCGGACTGTCGGTGCCCTTTCCCGGCAACTTGCTGAGTGCCTTAAGAATCGCTGGCTTGGTGAAGAAAGAATTTCCGGCCATAAAAATTGCGGTTGGCGGCGGTTATGTTAATACCGAACTTCGCCAGATGGAAGACATTCGGCCGTTTCAATTTTTTGACTACTTAGTTTTTGATGACGGCGAACGCCCGCTGGAAAAAATTCTGGCCCATCTGCAAGGAAAAATTTCGACCCAAGAGCTACAAAGAACCTGGTACCTGGAGCAGGGAAAAATTATTCGCATGAATATGTCCGCCGCCTCAGATTTTGCCTTCAAGGATCATCCCGGCCCGACCTTCTTGGGGCTCCCCTTGCCTCACTATATGTCCATGTGTGAGATGCCCAATCCCATGCACCGTTTATGGAGTGATTTTCGCTGGAACAAAATGATGCTGGCCCACGGCTGTTACTGGAAAAAATGCACCTTCTGCGACGTCTCTCTCGGCTATATTGAGCGCTTTGAGCCGGCCAATGCCGAACGCCTGGTGAATCAGATGGAGCGAATCATGAGTGAAACGGGGCAAAGTGGTTTTCACTTTGTCGATGAGGCCGCGCCTCCCGCCTTACTGAAAGCGATTTGCACCGAAATTCTGCGGCGGGGGCTCAAGGTGACATGGTGGGGGAACCTGCGCTTTGACCCGCAATTTACGCCTGAGATGTGCGAGCTGATGGCGGATGCCGGTTGTGTCGCCGTGACGGGAGGAGTGGAGGTTGCCAATGCTCGGATTTTAGAGCTGATCAACAAGGGCATTACGCTCGAACAGGTGGCGCGGGTGAGTAAGAATTTTTCCCAGGCCAAAATTTATGTGCATGCCTACCTCATGTACGGCTTTCCCACCCAGACTGAGCAGGAGACCATCGACGGCCTCGAGGTGGTTCGGCAGCTCTTTTTGTACCAGTATATCCAGTCGGCCCACTGGCATCGCTTTGCCTGTACGGTGCACAGCCCGGTGGGGAAAAATCCTGAGAAGTTTGGGATTCAGCTGTTAACGCTGAAACCTCCCAAGGAAGGTCTCTTTGCCTTAAATGAAATTCCCTTCGAGGATGGCACAGGTATTGATCACGCTACTCTTGGAGAAGGACTTCGCCTGGCCCTCTATAATTTTATGCTGGGTATTGGACTTGATTATGATGTGCGCGAGTGGTTTGAGGAAAAGATGCCCAAAACCACTCTTTCCAAAAATTGGCTGAAATCACTTTAGAAATTTTTGCAGAGTGGGTAGTACGCTGGTGTTGTGATTTTGATTTTCTGGTCCGATCACTGTGCATTTAGGATTTTTGTAAAGTCGTCGGTAGCGATCAAGGTTGTGATCGGTGAGAAAACCGCCACAGGAGACTCCGCCTTCCAGCACCTTTCGATAGAGCTCAGTATTGGCAGGTTGCACGCTATAAAAATTATCCAGCATGATGATGGCCTCGGGCATGGGAATCTGGAGACTCACGGCTTCCCGGAGAGTGGCAAAAAGACCGTCATAACCTCCGCTATGCGCCGCCAAAGTATATTGAGTGAATTCTCCTAAATTATACCTTTGGTAGAGCGCCTCAAGTTCCAGGATTGAGGTTTGCTCAAGACCTAGATGTGAGGAGCCCATGATCAGCACGGGGCGTTTAAAGCTGCTCAGCTGATAGGCCTCCAGGGCGGCGTTGGCCGCTGTCATTCGGGCCGCGGTTGACTCAACCCGCCCGCTGCCTTGATAGAGTCCGCGAATAAACACCAGCAGGGGGGCCGGGCCGGTTGGGCCTGTCGGATAACAGAACTTCCCCATTTCCCGAAAAGCAACACACTCAACTTTGGAACTCTGGCCAAAAGTCATGGGGGGGATAAAAAGCCCCAGAAAAAAACTGACTTTGAGAAATGGGATAATTCGATGACAATTAAGCATAGCCAAAAAGTCTAAAATAGGAGACTGATTTTGTCTGGCCTTTTTTTGAGTGTTTTATTACTAGGATTGCTTTCAACCGCTGTGCCGGAAGCCGGTGCCAGTACGCGTACCGAGCGCTGGGGGAAAGGTTGGAGTGATGACGACAAGGACTGCCAAGATACCCGGGCCGAACTCTTAATTAAAAATTCCAAAGATGAAATAAAATTTAAACGTATTCCGGGACTTTACCCGATCGTGGTCGCCAATCGTGGCAATCGCACCATGCCGGGAAAAAGTTTTTGCAACGTCACCCAAGGCCGTTGGATCGATCTCTATACCGGAACAACCGTTCGCGTGGCTAATGATCTGGATGTCGACCATATCGTCCCCCTGAACCATGCCTGGGAGGTGGGGGCGTCAAACTGGTCCATGAAAAGACGACGACTCTTTTACAATGACGTGGATAATTTAATCTTAGTCAGCAAGGGTGAGAATCGCAGTAAGGGAGACAAGGACATTGTTGAGTATCTGCCGCCACGGCAAGGCTTTCGCTGTGAGTATGCCATTCGCTGGGAGTTTGTGAAAAAGAAATGGGGTCTCAGCATTCCGCGTGCCGAGGCCCAGAAGATTGCCGAGGTGAAAGCTCATTATTGTACGGCGGTCGAACGATAATTTTTACACAACCCAATTTTTTCTACGCACAAAGAAAAGTAGTCCAGAAAAAATCACGGCCATGATGGTGCTGATGATGAAAAAGCCGTTGGGGTGGTCTAGAAACGGCATCGATTTAAAATTCATGCCATAGACCGAGGTTAAAAAGGTGAGCGGCATGAAAAAAGCCGTGAAGATAGTCAGCGTGCGAATGACATCGTTGAGCTTAAAACTGTTCATTGACAGCGTAATTTCCAGAATGGATGTGGTCTGGTCGTTTAAGAGCTTGATATGATCATTGATCTGGAAGATATGGTCCCGGATGTCATTGAGGTAAGGGCGCAAGTCATCTTCGAAATAGTCACTTTGAATCATGTTTAAAATTAACTCTTTTAAGGGAGTGGTATAACGCAAGAGTTGCAGCAGTTGCTGTCTGACCGCGTGAATTTGAAAGAGTTCTTGAAAGATTTTTTTGCGCGTTTTTTTGTACAGCGTTTTCTTGCTGAGCCGGCCTTCCAGAACCGAGTCAACCTGATAGAGGTGATCATCAACTTTAGCAATCGCCAGGAAATAGTGGTCGACAATGCAGTCGAGCAAAAGGTGGAACATCTTTTCCGCGTTCGGGCGCTTGTGTTTACTGCTGGGCGCTTTGAGCCGCTCAATCAGTTTGTTAAAAATTTCGGAATGGGCCTCTTTAAAAGACAGCACCACATTATTTTTTATGAACAGGCAAACTTGGTGAAACAGCAATGTCGGTTTTTCCAAACTGAAGCCGGTCTCTTTTAAGACCACATAGCTATAGTCAGCGCCATCTTCAAATTTAGGCCGCTGATAGACATTGACGATGTCTTCAAGAATGAGACCCTCAATAGAAAAGTTCTTTCCAATTTCTTCGATAACTTTTACTTCATGCAGACCTTGCACGTTGATCCAGTGAAAGCCTTCTTTGGAGAGAGTGAGTGGAAAGTCGCTCGCCCCGAGGATTCTGCTGATCAGCCCCTGATCCTGCATGCTGAAGAGAGTAATCTCAACCGGGTGATCACTTTGCCTGCCGGTGTAAACCAGCGACCCTGGGGCCAGCCCGACTTTTTGCGTGGGGTGAGAAAAATCATTCATAGGCTAGTGGCTGATCGTGGTGTTGTTGATGTTGGTCGGTGCCGTCGGTGCCGGATTAATGACCGCGATACTTTCGTCATTAATACAGTCCACGATCAGTCCTGCTCCTGTCTCCTGTGGGGACGGCAAGGTTGTCCCTGTTGGACCCATCAACTTAGAGCAGGAACATACCGAGGTGATATCCAGCGGTTCTCCGCCCGTAGTTGGACAGCTGGCCTTCACAAAGCAGGTTCGCCCTGGGCAGGCCACATCTGCGGCACCATTCATGGTCTCTGCAAAAAGACCGCTGGAAGTGGCGCTGCAGGCGGTTCCTACGGCCACCGTTCTCCCGGTTGCTTTGGCACGGAGGCCGAACTGGATGGATGCCAGGCGGTCGCCTAAGTGGATGCAGGCGGGATTTGTTCGACTCGAGGTCTGACGGCAGAAGCTCTCAACCGAAGTGGCAAAGCGGTTAAAGTCAGCAGGATTGGCCTTGATGCGCTCAATGTTTCTGCCTAAATCCCGCGCGGTGGCCGCCAGGCAGCTTTGAACAACGGTGCTCGTGGTGGCCTGAACACACACGCCCTTTTCAGGGTTAGTTGTTGCTCTCACGCGCACGGAAGCCGGGGCCCCAGGATAGGGTGCCGCAGGCGAACCTATTCCCGTGGTGGCGGTATGTTGGGTGCCTGGTCCGAAGAGAACAGGGTTACAGCGGAAGGTGCCATCAGGCCCACATCGCGTGTACTGGAAACTGGCATTAGCGCCTGTCTGGGCATCCATGACGGATTGATCCCAGGGAGGGCGGCATTGGTTGGCGCTATTTTTGGGTGTCGGCCAACCGGCATAGAAGCAATTAAAGTTTGCGGCCGCGGCAGCTTCCTCCTCCGTGGCCATAGCTGAGTCGATCAAACACTGAAATATTTGGGTGAAACGATTTTTTTCATCTTTTTGATTTTTATCCATGGTCCCATCGACCTTCAGCTGATTGTCTATGTTGATCAAGAAAATGGCGTAGGCTCGATGAATTTGCCTGAGCGCTGAGATGGGCATCTTATTTATCTTGTCCAGCTTGTAAGGCAGATTAGAAAACTTGAACATCTTAGGATCAACCTTTCGATGAACCGAAATCTCTTGTCCCTGTTTTAACTTGGAGGCATCGGGAATTTCCGATCGCTTGACCTGATGGGTAGCTCCCTGGCCATCGACGATGACAACTTCATTGGCATCGAAGCTCTTGACCACTCCCTGAAGGATACTAGTCTCAAGCATCAGCGCCTGGGAATTGGAGGCAAAAGTGACAGAGAAGAGAAGGGTCAGCAAATATTTTTTCATATTCAACCTCATTTCTTAATTTGTCGGACAAGTTGTCGTGGTCGGGTCACATCCCGCTGAATCGCCAACGGCCGTATCGTAGTCGTCTTGAGCACAGGCATCACTGTCTTCCAGCGTGCACACCCCGGACACCAACCTGTAATACGGATAACATTGGCATACTCCAGCGGTCATTGTGCCGTTGGTGCAGGTGGTGGCCGGGGCCATACACGACCCCAAGGTGTCGACAAAACCCGCATCGCAGGTACAAACTCCTCCCGTTCCCATGCGGCCATGGGGAGCGCAAGAATCGACAGTTGGGGCGGCAGGTAAACAAATCCCCATGCTCATACGGTAACCGGAGTCACACTCGCATGTGTCACTCGGTGCGACCCAAGAGCTGTGCTCCGGGCAGGTGGTCGCGGTAAATCTGGCAACGCAGGTACCGCCTTCAAGCCTAAATCCATCGTCACAGCTGCAACTGTTGCTTGCGACATTCCAGGTTCCATGGTTGGCACAGACCGGAGTTCCGCTCCCTCCACTTCCACTTCCTGCGGCCCGCACAGCTTTGCAAATTTGCAGGTTGTTGGTGACAGGGGAGCAGGTGTTTTTACATTGAACACTATAGGGCGCTCTGCAAAGGCGAGTCACATAATCCCGATACTCTCGGTCCCGTCGATCTTTGTCGGCCTTACAGATCGCGGCGGTTGGTCGAATGTCGTTTGGGCGTCCGTAGTGGTAACAGTTGCAGCCATAGGTAAGATTATCGTTTTGAGGTTGACCAATTTTACATCTTGGCCGCGCCCCCGGATTAGTGGGGGCTCCTGCGGTGGCGACATAACATTGTTCTGACGACTTTATGTCTACCGGACAAGTTGTTTGATTTTTTGGAATAAAGCATTTGATCACAAGAGCATTGTTTGGTCCCTCAGTTGGCGGAGTTTTGAGCTCTGCTGGACCGACGCAAACCTCATAATCCTGTGACCCGCATCTTTTACGATCTTCACCGGTTCCAAAAACCTGAGAAGTTTTTAAAATGATGGGATTTCCCTTCCAGCGGTAGTCGTTTACATTCACCGGCGCCGTCGGGGCCGCTACCTGTGCAAAGGAGGCATGAGGAAGAAAAACGGCGATAACAAAAAACAAAAGCAACATCCGCTTCATAAGTAAACCCCAACGAAGAAGTGCAAAACACTCGAGATGCTATCGGCAACACGAGATGAGACAATCAACTTCAATGATAACGTTGAGTTACTAGCGGAAGAAGGGAGGGCAAAAGCTACCTTTTAAAGAGCTAACCCCTTGCAACAACGAAAGCCCGTTTCGTAGGAGCGAAAACTGCTGGCATGGTTGGGGTTATTAAAGCGACAGGATGGCCGATCATTTTTATAGCATTTCGACCAAAAGCAACCTTTGATGGTGTGGCCGTTGATTTTGCCGTCGACCGAGCTGGGAATCTTGCGGGTATTTTTCACCCACTCGGCAGCGTTCCCGGTCAAATCAAAGACCCCTTCGTCGCTGGCGCAACCAGTGCGCTTGCCACTGGATTCTGACTGATTCAGATAGTTGACGTGATTTCGCGCCGCCGGATTTGCGTCCGGATTGACGGGATTATAGCGCGCCACCAGGGGCCAGGTGGGTGAGCGCCAAACCTTGTCATCGTTGCAGACGCCTTCCTTGTATTCCGGGCCATAAGGGAAGGGAGTATTTTGCGTGCCCTGACAGGCGCGTTCCCAGGCGACGTCACTACACAGCTCTTTGCCTTGAGTCTGGCAATAGGCCTCACCATCCAGGGCGGTACGGGCCACAAACGGGCGCTCTCCCGGGCGATTAGGGGCCTCAAATTTATCAATGCAAAAGCTTCGGTCATCCTGATTAATCTGAATCATCTCGGGGGGACAGCTTGTTTCCAAGCTTTCTCGTGGCTGACCGAGATATTCGAAATGCATCGTATCCTGTAAATCAGGGTCACGCCCCAGCCAGTAAAAACCAAAACGTTCAAAGGCCTTGATATAGCACGCGGGAATCTTGGTCCGCTCCCAGGCGGTTTGATTGGGGATCTGGCAAATCGGATCATCACTCCAAGGGGGGACGCAGCCGCAGCATGGATTGATGGCCGGATCAAGGTCAATGGCGGTGCCGAAGACATGATTTGACAGCTCGCCGCCGCGGTAGGAATTCACGGTGCGGAAGGTGCTTAAATGTTCGGCGAAATAGGGTGTGAGGAGACACTCCGTTTGAATGGCCTGCTCCACGCAGGTCAGAGCACCCACAATTTTTTTATTAACCTTGGCCGGCAAACCCAGGAAGGTCACATCTTGAATATTGTTTCCAACCGGAGTGGGATTGACCTCATGATAGGGGCCGGCAGGAAAGTGGCCATAGTGGGAGATGCGATACTGGATGGAGGTTTTGAGGGCCGCCGCAGGGTTGGGACTGCGCTTGACCACCTCTCGCTTTAAAAAATCTTGCGCCTTTTCTTCCACACAATCGAGATTTTGAGCAATGGCGGAGTTCAGGGCCAGGAAGGCCAACAGGCCGGAGATTGTCTGGATGAAGACCATTGACGGACTCCTTCAAAATGCGTTTGACTTAGGCGCGTTTCATACTGTCTCGGGGGCATTCGTGCAAGTGATAAAAGTTTGCTTTTTCGTTCTTTCCTCTTTCCTATTTGTCGCCCAGGCCCGGTCTGGATTGCGAGATCAGTTTTTACAGCTAGATGGCGAGGCACGGGAGCATTTTATTTACCAGGCAGTTAGTGAGGGCCAAGCTTTTCCTTCCTGGAACGAATTTGTGCCTGTCACGGTCAGCGCAAAGGCCCATACCCTGACCTTTTACGTCTCGCCCGATTATCTGCAGCTAGGGGACGAGCAGGAATTTTTTTGGGCCCCACTTCAGTATTTTTCCGTCAAAAAACTGATGGCGTCTCTGGGAGTTCTTATCCCAACGGCCAAGATGGTGAATCTCATCTATCGCCAGGCCGAGCTTAAGATTTGGTCCAAAACCATGTCGGACGGACCGGAGATGAGCACCTCGCCGATTTTTTTAGAGCATACCGATCTATTGCTGGCGCAGCTAAAAGAGCGAGGCCTTCCTTATCCTTGCCATTGTTTGAGTGCCGGTCATAAGAAAGATTACGTTCTGACAAAGCGTTTGCTTGAGCGTCCGAATCGCGAAGCCATCTATGGCTGGTTCAGAAAAGATGGCAGTGTCATTCAGCCGCTGAGCTTGGTCCATAACGATCGATGGGTGGATTACTCCCAAGGTTTTCGTGCCGTATCCCGTAAAGTTTTGTTGGATGGGGTCGAGAGGCCGTTGGAGGAGATCTTGCGTCACCCGACTCTCTCACTGCTCGTCAGTGATGAGGGCCCCATAGATGTGCGCAAAATTTTTAGTAATTGGCCTTCATTTTCACCTGGTTTAGAACTTCATTGAAGTGAACCAGCATCTTATCCTGATCAATCATGTCTTTTCCCAACATGAAATCTTTGTAGGACAGCGAGTAGGGGAACACCAGCTCGTTCTTTTCCAATTCGACTGAACCTTTGGTGTATCCCAATTTTTTAATGGTGAACTCGTATTTAAGCTCCAGCTTGCTCGCCTGCGTTTTGATAAAAAGGAGAAGTCCTTCGGTGCTGGAAAATTCCTTGGACGAAGGGGCGGTCATCTTGATCTGGACCATGTCCTTAAATTGCCGTAATTCTTTGGCCTTAAAGCGGAAAAAGTTTTCAAAAATTTTGAGATATTCTTGAATGATGAAGCCAGGCCCGACGGTGATAAGCAGATGTCCGCCTTTTGTTTTTTCTGACAAATTCCCAAACACCAAGAAGAGTGATCCCGCCTTATCTGTGATGGGAGCCGTTTCCTCCAGGGGAATAGACCATGCCAGTTCGCTGGTTTGACCAGGGGCGAGTTCCTGGCCGGCTTCAAATGTCTGAGTGTGATAGGCGTTGAAGGCCTTGGGATCGCTGGCCTTGACCTTTTTATAGCTCGCGTGGGCCAAGGTAATCCCGACTTGCCCCAGGCCGACACTCCCCGTCCCCTGATTGTGGACATTGAGCTTGCCCCGCAGAGTTTGACCGGGAGTCCATGATTCGCCCTCGATTTCCACGTGAAACTGTAAATTGCCTTGAAAAACAGTACCCTTCATCACTTTGCCTTTTGCTCAGAAATTCAAAACCCGGATTGTTACCAAAAAAGGCATGATACTGTCACCTCATAAAATTGCGTAAATAATACAAACTTCTAGCATTTTTGGGCCCTTCGTTTTATGCAGGCACTTTAAATTAAGATGGGTTTTTTATGTTGATGTTACTCCTTGCCACGGTCTTCAATTTCTCCAATCTTTCGGCCCAGGTCACCCATCCGCCGATTAAACTCGCCACCTATAACTTGGGTCTGGCCCATGGGTTTGTCGATCTGGCCAAAGAGCGTCGAGGAGAGCTGGAAAAGGCGTTACCGAAAGTCCCCGCTGATATTTTTTGTATGCAGGAAGTGTGGTTGAAAAAAGATCGCAAGGCGATTGGGCGGGCCATGCGCACTCAGTTTCCCTATTCCATCGTCCCAGCCATTGAAAAATCCAAGGCCGACCATGCTCCGGTTTGCAAAATTTCAGACCTCTTTGGCCAGCAAACCAGTGGTGAGCCGAAAATCGTGACCTGCTTTCAGACCAAATGTAAGGGCCTTGAAGGACAGGCCTTCACCAACTGTGTCCTCAATGATTGTCGAGTGTCTCTGGATAACCTTAAGCAAACCAAGCGCCAATGTGCCCAGGCGCTGATGGCCCAGGTGGGGAAAAATCCCACGCTCGCCATGCTCCAGCTGATCTCGCCCTTGAGGAAGGTGGATCTTTTCACCTACAAGGGAAGTAACGGGCTGATGCTTTTTTCCAAGTATCCTTTTAAAAAGCAAGGGCTGACCAGCATGCGGGCGCTTTCGACGTTAACCAGGCGCGATTTCCTCTATGCTGAAGTGGATCTGCCGGGGGGCCCGTTGTTTGTCGGATGCACCCATCCCAGCGCCAATTTCACGCAGACTGCTCCCTACACCGGACCCTTTCGCGACTGGGAAGAGGAAAATGCCCAGCAGATGAAATTAGTTGATGGGACGATTACCCAGCTGGCCAGTGGTAAACCTATCGCGCTCCTGGGAGATTTTAATTTCGGACCAACCTTCGCCGAGCAGAATATCGTCGGAGATTTTGAGAAAAATTACTGGGACTTCGTGGGTACCCAGTATCTCGACCCCATGGTCTGGCCGCAGTTTCGCGCCTGTACCTTTTGCAACTCCAATACGCTCAACAAGCCGACGGATTCCAGCAACCTTATCGATCACATCTTTTTAAAAAATATTGATCAGGAGCAGGTGCTTAAAACCTCGCTCATTATGACTGAAAAGGTGATGGTAAAGCGCGATCGCCAATGGCTCTCGACCAATCTCTCTGATCATTTCGGCGTGCTGGTGGAACTCAATCAATAATTATTTCGGCCGCTCTGGCCACGATGCTTTCATGGGTCTCATCGTGAAACTCCGTGATGTTATCCGCTCCGCAAGGCATCTCGGGGAGCAGCTCTGAATTTCGGGTTCCGCCCCG
Organism: Bdellovibrionales bacterium GWA2_49_15; assembly: GCA_001769855.1. Taxonomy (GTDB): domain Bacteria; phylum Bdellovibrionota; class Bacteriovoracia; order Bacteriovoracales; family Bacteriovoracaceae; genus GWA2-49-15. The sequence continues at coordinate 106,759 of MEPP01000030.1, forward strand.
TGGGCAGCTATGCCTATCCAGCGCGCAGTTGGTGTTCACGAAATGACGGCAGTGGGTGAGATGTTGACCGTTTAACTCCTTGGCGAAGCCGCGGGCCATTTTGCCGTTATAGGCCCCGAAAAAGAGTGAGACAATGGGAATGGCAATGCCAGGGGCCCCGTAACCGCTCAGGGGTGAGGCGACCGTCGTGAGATGGATACGGTCCGAGTCCAAGTACCTGGCCGGCAGATCACGCCAGGCCACTAAAGTGGCGGCACCACCGGCCGAGTAGGCCATGACTTCAATTTGTTTTTTTGGATGTCTGCGCTGCACATCCGAGATAGATTTTTTGATCAGGTCGACATTTCGAGCGAGGGATTTTCTATTATAAATTTTATGAAAATAAAAACGCACTTTCCTTTCTATCGCCACGTCAAAGGCTGCGGCCCACTGTTCGCCCTGACCCAGCTCGATTCCTTGAATAAATAAATAGATCTTGGCATTTCGGAAACTGTCCACCTCATTGTCAAAGGCAATCAAGGCCTGAGGGGAATTTTTTATTTTTTGAATATAGGAGCGTGCTTTCTGACTGGGTTCCTCGGCTGCCCAGGTCAGGGAATGGCCGAGAAATGTGATTAAGAAGCAGATACGTAAAGCACGCATGCGGATATTATAAGTTATGTCCTAAGTTGGCGGTCGCTTCGGGTAAATTTTATAGACTAACCTGTTTGCAGCCAAGGGTGATGGCCGTTAAGATGGTCAGATGAGTGAATTTGAGACGCAACAATATTATGTCCATGTCACTATCCCGCCCATTCCCAAGTTTGAGGAGTCAGAAGAACCTGTGCCGCAGATTAAGGCCCAAGGCCCCGCCAGCTTTCTCGAGCTTCAGGACGACTATCAGTTTTGGGTGCCAACACTCTTGCGATCTTTTCCCCGCCTCGAACGCTGGGTCTCCGCCGATGCCCGTCATTTTGAAAAGTCCATGATTTATCGTCTGCGGTATCTGGCCCATCTTGTGTATGGAGCTGCTCCAAGGGCCCTCGATCAGCTGGAAATTGAATGGATCTGGGATGAGATTGTGCGGCGTCAGCTACAGTCGGAGGCCTTGCGCGCGATTAATCAAGTCGGTGTCAATCAAACAAACTTTTTGCACGATCGCGAAAATTTCAGGCCACGGCCGATGAATCCGTGGCGACCTTTCAAGAGGCCCGGACAGATCGGTTTGATTTTTCTCGCCATGGGCTGGGGATTTTATATGACCTATTGGCTGATCTTCTTAGGGCCTGTGAGCGAATTATTGGCGCGTCTCTGGTCTCTGATCAAGTAGCCTGAAGCCTTCTGTCTCATGTTGCGTGAGTTGGGCATGCGCTGGGCGACTTTAACATTGAAATCAGGAATATTTTTTATCTGGGCGGCAAAACCTAAGGCGAGAAAGGCATCCAAACGACCTTCCGAATTGCACATACCTTTGAGCGCCGGCTCTTTCCTGGCCGACTTTAAAATAATATTTTTGATGGCGTGATAATCCAGATCGGGATACTGGGCCTTAAGCAGGGCCGCGACGCCGGAGACGAAGGCCGTGGCCTGGGAGGTTCCGGTTAAAAAGCCGGCGCGTTCATAGGGAAGGGAGGATTTTATACGGTTTCCAGGGGCGGCAATGTCGACTGAGTAGGGGCCATAATTTGAGGAAGCCAGCATCTTCAAATTTTCGTCATGCGTGGTCACGGTTAAAATGTTCGAGAGACCATAAGAGGCCGGGTAATATCGGAAAGTACCCTTATCAATATTTTGCTCGTCGTTGCCTGAGGCCGCCACCACCAAAATGCCTTTCTTCTCCGCCTCTTTTAAAACCGCCAACTCCTCGTTAGACGGCTCCGGCCCGCCACCTGAGTAGTTGATGATGTCGACGCCTGATTTGACGGCGAAACGAAGGGCGTCGATGGTGGAATTCAAGTTATCTTGTCCCGAGGCTTCAGGATTGTAATATTTAAGGACCAGGATTTTGACGTCGGGAAAAATAGACTTCACGATGCCTGCCACGTGAGTTCCGTGCCCGTGAGAATCATAGGGTCGATTAGCGTTAGCACGGCCCTTGGCGAAATCCATTCCGAAACTATCAGTCGAACCTTGGGCATTCTTAACAACACCCGGAACCCAGAGGTTGTCTTTGATGAAAGGATGAAGCGGGTCTATGCCGGTATCAACGACCGCCACGACGATTTCTTTGTTCTTTTTAAAAATTTTCCAGGCATTGGCCAGATTAATCGAGTTGGTTTGGTCTTTTGAAACACCCCATCCCACGTAGGGAGAATTTAAATATTCGACCGGGTAACTCTGCCCGTGTCCGTAAATGGGCAAAAGTAAAAGCACGACCGCCAAGGCCCATTCTGTAACAGCTGACTGACGGGGAAATGTCTTAGGCATGGCCATGGAAAATCCTTCCAAATATGGGCATCACGAGGCCGAAGCCTCAATCTGTGGCTTATAAAGCAAAAATGCTGCCATCGTGGATGCTCTCGGAACGGTGCAATTCCATGGAGTTGTGATGAGGTTTGTAGAATAAAAAGTCAGTTTTCCGGCGGGCCGACTAAATTATGGACAGTCTTTTTAAAGTTGAATTAGGTGAGAAAAAAAGGCCCTCTGGGAGGAGGGCCTGATAGCTCGAGGTTGCGAAAATTACTTACTGTCTTTGGGGCTGTTCATGATGGCTTGTCCTCTTGTTGGATCATAAAGATATGTGGCCCTTTTCCCGCATCCTGTTACCCCAAAAGTGTCGCTGGCTTCCTGTGCTCTGCTGGCGATAGGAGTAACTTCGATTTTTTCCTTGGCACAGTCCAGATCAAAGGTGGCGCGGCTGAGAACTATTTCCTTTCGTCTTGCATTGATCTGCTCGATATTGGCGCAAGAACTCAGCAATATCGGCAACACTACGGATAATAAAAGGAATGATTTCATATTTGCTCCCTTGTGAAAAAAATGGTTATTTAGATAACCAGTATATGCAAAAATTAAAAAAGGTCCAAATTTTTTGAAAAATAAGGTCCCGTAACACAGGAGCTATTATGCGTCTTATTTTATGTGTTGTTTTTTTGATGATCCCACAGCTGCTCAAAGCGGATTCCCGTGAGCCTGCTTTTAACCTGGCCCTTGAGCAGCATCTTAATAAATCACTCGATCAGCAAATCCAAAAAATGGCAAGCAAGTTAAGTGTGACACCGAAGGAGATTCTCTCGTCCGCGGCGGTAACGAGGGAGACTGAATCGCTGAGATTCAAGGCCTATGTTCGCGTGGGCACCTCTGAGTGTCGAATTGAGGGTCTGATCGCGTTAATGGAAAAATCGCTGCGGGCCGTTTGTATTGATGAAAATTCCAATGCCAGAATTATTTTCTAGAGAGGCCTAATTAATACGCCAGTTTTTGTCCCGGTATCAAAACCACCTTGGGAGTCGCGCTTGTCCCTCTGGCGGTGACGCTACTTTGGCATTGACCAGAATCATAAGTTGCCGGGGCCAAAAAATTCGAGTCCTTGATCGTCCCGGTATTATCCACGGCAATGAAAGCGCCATTCGGCCAGGTAAGTTGAATCTTCTCCGCGCTGACAAAGCTTAAAATGGGTCTGCCGCCGCCTTTGATATTCACCCGCTTGGTGCCGGCGCGTGATTGGAGAGTCGGATCGACTTCAGGAGCGTCTGAGATGTAGACGCCTTTATAAGAGATGATAAGACTGCGCTGAGCGGCCGGGCGTCCTTCGCCACCGGCACATTGAATGTTTGAACTCGGGAAGGAGTAAAAGGGCTCGTCCGCATGCTTCTTCTTTGGCATTTTTTTAATCATCAGCACCGCCTGGTGGGTGGAGGAATCAAGGGTGCTATGGCTGTCCGCCATGAGGTAAACTTTGTTATAAGCGCATATGCCGTCCGTGGTTGTAATGAGTGCCCCCTTGGCCAGCTTCCAGCCGAGGTCGCGCGGCTTCTCCATGTTGAAATCATAATGGCGACATCCCTGATGCTCACAAGGTGCCAGGTAGTTCAAGATAGAAATGATCTCATCCATCGATTGTGCATCAATGGTTTCTGATTGGGTAAATTGACTTTGCACCTTGGTCCGCAAAAGTTCATAGCGCAAGCGCGCCTGGCCTTGAAAACCGCAATTCGACAGATCACTCGGCAAGACAAAGGGGCAGTCCTTTGATTCTTGGGCCATGGACCGGGAAACGAGCAGACTTAGCAAAATCGAAATAATAATTGGCATGGGATCTCTTGGTTAAGGTTTAGTTTGCTTTCAATTGCCGCCAGCTTTTTCCCGCACGATTTTTAGCATTAATCTGCCAGTGCTCAACCGCCTGCAGATGCTCGCTGTAGGTTTTGGAAAAGGTATGGGTGCCGTCATTTTGGCTGACAAAATAGAGGTAGTCGTGCTTCTCGGGGGCCAGCACCGCCCGCATGGCCTCCAATCCCGGATTACAAATCGGCCCTTTGGGAAGGCCGTTAATCTTGTAAGTGTTATAGGGAGTGGTTTCCTGCAGATCTTCCTTTCTTAAATTGCCCTTGTAGCGCTCCCAGATGCCATAGATGGTGGTTGGATCGGACTGTAAACGCATCTTCTTCTTCAGGCGATTAAAGAAAACTCCGGCAATGCGCGCGCGCTCGGCGCGAGCGCCGGTTTCTTTTTCCACCACGCTGGCCATGGTCAGGACTTCCAACGGAGTGAGTGAACTCGCTTGATAATTGAGAGCTTTTGTTTTCTGCCGGAAAACCTCCACCATGACGCGCATAATTTGGGCGGGGGATTGGTGGGGATCAAATTTATAAGTTTCGGGATAGAGGTATCCCTCGACTGTTTCCTGCTGAATATTGAGTTGGCGTAACATGTCTGGATCGCGGGCCAGCTTGATGAAGTCCTGGGCCTTGGAAATAAATCCGTTCGTTTCCAAAATCGCAGCTATCTCGTAGAAATTTTTTCCCTCGGGAATGGTGAGTTCTATGGTTATGGGGCGACCATAAATTAAGAGATTAATAATGTCATGCATGGTCGAGCCCGTAGGGATTTGATAACGGCCGGACTTGAATTTGGTCATCAGTTTTTTCATCTGGCAGTAACGGTAAAAAACTTTCGTCGACCCGATCAACCCGGCGCGCTCCAGACGGTGATTAATTGAGGGAAAGCCTTCTCCCGGCTGAACCTGGAAGACCACGTCCTCGCCCTCATATTGCCGTACATCGTAGTAATAGTAGGCCTTCGCGAGGCTGAGAATAATCGCCACCAAAGGTGCGATAATCACAAAAATAATAACGCCTTTCTTCATAATGCATTCTATTTTAACGTGAGTTGGGAAATCTTTTTAAAAAATCTTCTAAAATAATACTTGCCGCCAGGGCATCTAACTCATCGCGATTGACCTTGAAATTATAGCGGGCCGACTTTTTCATTCGGTCTTCCGCCTCAAAGCTGGACAAGGTTTCATCTTGCTCAAAAAAGAGCAAGCCAGGAAAGGTTTTAACCAATTGCCGACCAAATTGACCGATTCTGGTGGTCATAGGGGTGGCCTTGCCATCGGTTAAGTGAGGTAGGCCTAAGACCAGCGCCCGGATATTTTCTGCCGTGATAATCTTCCTAAGTTCCTCAATGAGCGACTTATTGTCTTTCACCACGATTCGACCGTAGGGTAGTGGATAGGGGTCACTCATCAGAGCATAGGTTGCAAGGCCCACCCTCTTTTGCCCGTAGTCTATGGCCAGGAGTGTGTCACCGCTTTGGAGCCCAAGCGACTCAGGAGCTGGAAGATCATTTTTTGAGGACATGATTTTTATTATATACTGGCCGGAAAGGTCTATGTCCGCCTTAAAATGCTGTCTTCCCGCTTGACAGATAAGAAAGATATATTAAAATCGTCATTAATTTCAAATTTATTTAATCGCTTATAATTCTGAAAAATATCCCACTCTTAATATTACTAAATTACTAAGAGAATTACGAAGAGCGGTTAATGTGGTTATCAAAATCTCATCGCGTTTACCTGCGAAGAGAATTCAAATGGCTCCAGTTAATGATTGATGTACTTAATAACTTTTTTTAATCCCCAACTAATCTTCAGGAGATTGCACACATGCACTTAAATGACCTTCGCGAAAAAAGCATGGAAGAACTTATCAACCTGGCCAACGCACAGGAAGTGGAAAATCCGGGTGCCTTAAAACGCCATGAATTGATTTTCTCTTTGCTCAAGGCCCATGCCAAAAATGACCAGGAAATCAATGGTAATGGAGTTCTGGAAATTTTACCTGATGGTTTTGGTTTTTTGCGATCTCCAGAATATAACTACCTTCCCGGTGCCGATGATATCTATGTAAGTCCAAGTCAGATTCGACGTTTTGGTCTTCGCAAGGGCGATTCGGTCGATGGCCAGATTAGGCCCCCCAAAGATGGCGAGCGTTACTTCGCTCTTTTGAAAGTTAACCATATCAACTTCCAGTCACCTGAAAGCCATAAAAATACAGTTCTTTTTGACAACTTGACGCCGCTCTACCCCCAGAAAAAGATCGACCTGGAATACAATCCGACGAACTACTCCACTCGGATCATTGATCTTTTTGTTCCTCAAGGTTTTGGCCAGCGCTGCTTGATCGTCGCTCCTCCCAAGGCCGGTAAAACCATGTTGCTCATGGATATGGCCAATGCCGTCGCTCATAATCACCCCGAAGTGGTGCTGATTGTTCTTTTGATCGATGAGCGTCCGGAAGAAGTTACAGATATGAAACGAGGGGTAAAAGCCGAAGTCGTCTCTTCAACCTTTGACGAACCTGCCACCCGTCACGTTCAGGTTGCCGAAATGGTGCTTGAGAAGGCCAAGCGTCTTACCGAAGCCGGTAAGGATGTGGTGATTCTGCTCGATTCAATTACCCGCTTGGCGCGGGCCTACAATACAGTTGTCCCACCGTCAGGAAAAATTCTTTCCGGTGGTGTGGATTCCAATGCGCTCCATCGCCCAAAACGCTTCTTTGGCGCCGCTCGAAATATTGAGCACGGCGGATCTCTAACCATCATTGCCACCAGCTTGATTGACACTGGCTCAAGAATGGATGAGGTCATCTTCGAGGAATTCAAGGGCACTGGTAACTCTGAAATTCAGCTCGATCGCAAGCTGCTTGAGAAACGTATTTTCCCATGTCTCGATATCAATAAATCATCCACTCGTAAGGAAGAATTCCTGATGGACGAGAAGGAGCTACAGCGAATTGTCGTTCTTCGCCGAGTGCTTCACCCCATGAGTACCATCGATGCCATGGAGTTTATGCTCAGCCGGATTACCAAGAGCAAAACCAACGATGAATTTCTCAACTCCATGAACGGATAATTATGCAAAATGCGCCCGAGGTGAAGAAGGAATACGCCGCAATTGGCGGGCAGGCCGTGATTGAGGGCGTGATGATGCGTTCTCCCCACGCCTTTGTCGTTGCCGTACGGACTCCGGAAGGAAAAATTCGACTGCGACGTGATCAATGGTATGGTCTGGCCAATAGAGTTCCCTTCTTCAAAAAACCTTTTATTCGTGGAGTGCTGGTTTTGGTGGAAACCATGGCCAATGGCATCGTGTCTCTTAACTATTCAGCCAATATTGCCTTGGCCGAAGAGGAAAAAAAAGATGCCATAAAAAAAGGCCTGGATATGGCGGACTACGAGAAAAAAAGAAAGGCCAAAGAGAAAGTTTCCTGGAGCACCTATATCTCGATTGGTTTGTCCTTTATCTTCGGGATTGGATTATTTGTTTTTCTGCCCCATGCAATTACGGCGGTGATTGAAAAATTTTTCGGTCAGGTGTGGGGACTGCAAAGCTTCGAGTTCCACGCGGTTGATGGCGTGATCAAGGCCTGTATTTTTCTCCTCTATGTCATGCTGATCGGCCTTTTCCCTGATGTTCGACGTGTTTTTCAATATCATGGGGCCGAGCATAAATCGATCTCAACCTTTGAGGCCGGTGAAGGGATGTTAGTGGAAAACGCTAAAAAATATCCCACCTTTCATCCCCGCTGCGGTACCACCTTTGTCTTTTTTCTGCTTTTTATTTCGATCATTTTATTCAGTATTGTTTTCGCCATTTTTCCCATCGGCAAAGGTCTGCCCTTGATTGCCGGTCACGGCGTGGCAATTGTGTGCAAAATTTTGCTCACCTTTCCCATCGCCGGAATTGCCTATGAGTTTATTAAGTTAATGGGAAAATATGGTAAAACTCGTTGGGGCCAGACCATTTCTTACCCCGGCCGACTTTTACAGAAACTAACTACCCGCGAGCCGGATGAGCAGCAACTCGAGGTGGCCTTGGCTTCCATTCGAGCCGTGCTGCTGCTGGAAGAAAAATATAATTTAAAAGATGCAAACCAGCGGGTTGTTGCTCTTGATGAAATCGAAATTGATCATCTGACCGATCTTTCCGATTCAAACCTGAAGTTAAAAGATTTTCTCGAACTCTAAAACTCTAAAGTAAGATTATGAGCATTTACGACAAACTTGAGAAAGTGGCCAGGCGGTTCGAAGAACTGACGGAAAAGATGGCTGATCCCACACTGTATGAGCGGCAAACGGAATATCGCGCCATCACCAGCGAACGGGCGCAGATTGAAGAGCTGGTGCAAACCTATCGTGAGTACAAGGCAAGCAAGCAGCAGCTGAGCGAAGCGCAGGAAATTTTAAAAAAAGAAAGTGACGAGGAATTGCGTTCCATGGCCAAGGAAGAGCTTTCGCTTTTGGAGAAAACAATTCCCGAGATAGAGCAACGCCTCAAGATTTTACTGCTCCCAAAAGATCCGCTGGATGAGAAAAACGTCATTGTGGAAATTCGCGCCGGAACGGGCGGGGATGAGGCCTCGATCTTTGTGGCGGATGTGTACCGCATGTACCAGAACTATTTTAGAACCTTGGGGTTTCGTTCTGAGGCGATCTCGGTTTCCGAGGGCGATCAGGGTTACAAAGAAATTATTTTTTCAGTCACCGGCGATAAAGTTTACTCCAAACTTAAATTTGAATCGGGCGTGCACCGAGTGCAGCGTGTGCCGAAAACTGAGGCCCAGGGAAGGATTCACACTTCAACTATTACGGTGGCGGTGATGCCTGAACCGGAAGAAGTCGAATTTGTTCTCAACATGAACGAGGTCAAGATTGAGGTCTTTCGCGCATCCGGTGCCGGTGGACAAAGTGTAAACACCACTGATTCGGCGGTTCGGGTTACTCACCTTCCCACCGGGACGGTGGTCGTTAACATGGACCAGAAATCACAGTTAAAAAATAAGGCCAAGGCCTTACAAATTTTACGCACCAGAATTTATGATTCCATGGTGCAGGAAAAAAATGCAACCGAGGCCGCCGCCCGGCGCAGTCTAATCGGTACGGGAGATCGTTCCGAGCGAATTCGAACTTACAATTATCCCCAGGGCCGCCTGACAGATCATCGTATCGGCTTCACGCTGTATACCTTGGACCGGGTCATGGAGGGAGAGATGGGGGCCATCACCGATGCGCTCATGACCCATTATCAAGCTGAAATTTTGCAAGGGCAGGAAGAGTAGGCCCTTTGGAAACCCTGAAGCAGTACCTCAATCATTTTTATGAAAGAAATCAGGACCACTTACAAAGATGGTATCCCGGAATTTCCCTTCATCGACTCCAATCAGAGTTGGCCCAGTACTTTATCTTCGATCTTCAGCAGGCCTTTATCCCGGGCGCCGATCCACGTCTGGCGCATTTTTTTGCCGGTTTGGAGAAGGGGATTCCCTTGGAATACATGGCCGAAGAGGCCTTCTTTTATAATTTTTCTTTGCGCGTGGATCGACGCGTTCTCATTCCCAGAAAAGAAACGGAACTTTTAGTCGAGGGCGCTCTTGCCAGCTTGCACCAGCTGGCCCGCCAGGGGGAAACTTCGCTTCAGGTGGTCGATCTGGGAACAGGTTCCGGTGCCATCGCGCTGGCCCTGGCCATTAATTATCAGGAGACGGTCCCGCTTACCATTACCGCGGTGGATCTCTCGGCCCAGGCCCTAACCTTGGCGCGACAAAATGCCAGTCGGCTGCGCTACGCTCTTTCCCCTCACTGCACTCTCAGGTGGCACTGCGGGGATTGTTTAGAGTGGGATTTTTCGCAGGCACAGAAATTTAATCTCATCGTTTCGAACCCCCCCTACATTAGGGAGAGTGAGAAGGAAACGATTCATCCCCAGGTTCTCCGATACGAACCTCCTTTGGCGCTTTTTTTAAAAGACGAAGAATATGAGGAATGGTACCGCCGATTTTTTACTCAAATCCAAACACATCTCACCGACTGCGGTGAGGCCTGGATCGAGGGAAGTGAAAATCATTTGGCCGGCCTGGCCGTTCTTGCGGGAAAATTAGGACTGCAGACGAAGCTAAAAAGAGATTATACTGACAGAGAACGTTTTCTTATTATGAAGGTGCCAGGTCCTTTTCGTTAACCCTATGGGTTAACGAAAAGGACCTGGCACCTAGCGGGGGAACTGTGGATAAATTGCGAATTACCGGCCCTTCCAGATTGTTGGGCGAGGTTCAGATTTCCAAGGCCAAGAATGCCTATTTGCCCATTTTGACCGCCGTGCTTTTGACCCCTCATGCGGTCAAATTGCGCGAAATTCCCCGCCTGCGCGACATCGATACTGCCTTTAAGCTACTGGAGAACTTAGGTGTTAAAATCAGCGGCAAAGGCCAGGTCGAGACCTGCTTTGATGCCGCCAATATTTCCAGTCTGGAGGCAACCTACGATCTGGTAAAAACCATGCGCGCCTCCATCCTGGTGCTCGGGCCACTTTTGGCGCGCTTTAAAAAGGCCAAGGTGTCTCTTCCGGGCGGCTGTGCCATTGGGGCCCGGCCTATCGATATTCATCTGGTAAATTTAGAAAAGATGGGGGCAAAGATAGATTTAACCGGCGGATATGTGGAGGCCACCACCACCGGGTTAAAAGGTGCCAAATTGGTGCTATCATTTCCCTCGGTGGGCGCCACCGAAAATTTGATGATGGCCGCAGTCCTGGCGGAAGGTGAGACCATTATTGAAAATGCCGCGCTTGAGCCCGAGATCGATGATCTGGGAAATTTTCTCATTTCCATGGGGGCCAAAATTACCGGTCTTGGCAGTAAAATCATTCGCATCACTGGTGTCAAAACTTTGCGCCCGACGAACTATATGGCCATCGGGGATCGCATTGAGGCTTCCACCTATCTCATGGCGGCGCTTGTCGGCGAGGGTGATGTTTTCATTCGCGGAATCAACCCGGTTTTCCTCGAGAGCGTTATTTCTCTTCTGACGGATGCCGGTGCCAATATCGAATGTGGTCCTGACTGGATTCATGTCATGCCCTCAAACTTGAAGGCCATCAAAATTGATACCGCGCCTTTTCCTGGATTTCCTACTGATGTTCAGGCGCAGCTGACGGCCCTTTGTACTCAGATTAAAGGGACCTCGATAATTACGGAGCATATTTTTGAAAACCGTTTTATGCATGTGCCGGAACTTGCCCGCCTTGGCACCCGCATTGAGCTGAAAGGAAATTCTGCCATCATCGAAGGGCCGACTTCCCTGGTGGCAGCGCCTGTGATGTGCACCGATCTGCGCGCCTCTGCGGCACTGATCATCGCCGCCATCGCCGCCCAGGGAACCACGGATATTCAGCGGGTCTATCATCTCGATCGTGGTTATGAAAATCTGGATGGCAAGCTGCGGGCCTTGGGTGTCAAAGTGGAACGGGTAAAATAATTTTTTAAAAAAAGAAGAAGAGACTGCGGGGCCTTTCTTCACCCGCTTTTTTGGGATCGGCGAGTGAACGCAACTGCTCAATGTACTTCAAGAGCGCGCGATTGATGTCGGCGACAAATTTCTCACCACTTACAGATTCTCCGGATTTAGACACGTCCTGGTCCAGGGCGGCCTGCTGAACCTTCAGCATAAACTGCTCCTGCCATTCTCGGGGAACCAGGGACCATTGCTGCTTAAACTGACTGGTTTCCTCGTCTATATAGCGTAAATAGGTGCGGGTCTCTTTAAAAAAAGAATGCTTGATCAAGACTCTTCCCAGGGTTGCCTCTCGTATCTTGGTAAAATGAAAGCTGACATCGTTCTTATAACGATTCCAGTCAACTTCTCGCTTAAAAAGGCCACAGCTAGAGATGAGCAAAATTAGCAAAAAGGCCAAAATTGTTTTCACAAAACCTCACTGATTCCTCGATATTACCACTCATTTTTAAAGGGAGATATCCGAAAAGTTGACGGGGGCGCGGGTGCGATTATTTTTAATAATCTTGTTAATGTTATTTTCGGCGCAGCTGATGGGGGAAATTCAGGTTGTGGCCTCACGCTCGGAAGTTGGCGGGGTTTGGAATAATTTTACCGGCGACCGCAATCTCTACCAGGCCAGGCTCGATTCAACTCGCGGCGTGGTGATCCTTGAAAAATTTGCCACCAATACCCAGCTCAATCCCAGGACCTTGGTTTGGCAGAGAGAGTATCCGTTGCATACCCCCGAAGAGCTGGCGCGCGCCACGGAAGAGATGCGAAAAATTGAGCTGTCCTGGCCGCTTGAAACCTATTACCGTCTCCATGCCAGAGATTGTCTGGCGCTCATCTTTTCCATTCCCGTCGGCAATCTATTTAACCTGGCCGATCAGACTCGCCAAATCGTCTCGCGTTTAGAGGCCCCCAGCGAGGATTTCAATATTAAGCGCTTGGTAAAATTTACTCCGGCCTGTGGCTCCCCGCCCTTTTATCTGGGGGCCGTGCTGACTCACGATCACAAGATCAAGCGCTTTGCCATCGTGTCCGAAACTGGCGCCCCCTTGCCTTTAAGAGTCGAGCGGGAAAACGGTCAGCTCCTGATCAAAAATCAAACCACCACTTTGGTTCGCATTTCAGGGCAAAATAGCTTTGACTCTGAGTCTGGAGGGGAGTTTACCGCCTCGCTCATCACGGACTGCGCCCGAGGATTATATAAAACCTACGATTTTGAGATTCGGCGACGCCGGCATAATGGTAATTTTGTCTGGTCCCTGTTGTTTTTCCAGGAACTCGACGGCCGTATCTCCCTCTCCAATGATCGCGACCCGGAGTTTGATGTCGGCCAGGCCATCGCTCAGGCACCCGTGGATCTGGTGACCGGAGTATTGGACGGGATTTTTGGGACGTTGATCTGGAATATCTTTGTCTCAGGTTCCACCAAAAGACAAATGGTGGAGAACAGCATTTACGATGAGGCCAAAAAAAATGAAACCATGAGTTCGACTTTTTCCGACCAGGAGCTGCGTGCCTTGGCCCATCGGATTGCCAGCAATGCCTCACTGCCTTGGTTCGCCCCTTTTTCCGGCACCGATGGAATTAAAAAACGGGCCGCCATGGAATTTGCTTTTGAGCTGGTGAAAAAAATCGCGCTGGAAAAGTTACCGGAAGGTTCCCTCCCCGACATGGCCAACGGGGTCGCCATTCACGCCACCCGGGACCTAGAGCAATGTTTAAGAGCGGCCAGCTCATCGGGCGAAATTGACGTCTGCGTTGCCAAATTCGCCCGCTCCGCCCCCTATCGCGTGGGGCGCGAGCTCTTAACCATCCATATAGAGACCGGACTGCGAGGCCAGGGTCTGAACACTCAGCAGAGAAGGGGAATTGTCGCGACCTCCCTTAAGCGTTTTGATCAATGTTCCCAAAGCAATTATTTTCGCCCCTATGATGAGCACATCAAACAACTTGCCTCCAGAAGAAGGAGTGGCCACACCGCTCGCCCCGCCGGTCAGAGGAGACCGGTGCGTCGGGGTTTTGTGGATGATGAGCTACCTTTCAACGCAAACAACGTCATCATGAGCTGTCTCTTCCAAGGTGTCATGGATGGTGTGGATGAGGCCACCACCTTAGGCGTGGATGAGATGCTTCGCCCCTTGATGGCCGACCCCGCCGCGCGAACCGCCAAGCGCGAGAGCTTGGTCAGGGCCATGCGCCAGTGTCTCACCTCGGCCGGTTACTTTGTTCAAACCGAGAACTTCCGGCAGTACAATCATAATCATCTGCAGAGCTTGGAGGTGGAACAATTTCAGACCAAGCTCAATGAGTGTGTTGCCGCCACCAAAGTAAAAACCGCTGAGGTGGTGATCGAAAGACAGGTGGCCACCAATAGCGGTTTGATCACCGCCACCAGGGATAACCCCGCCCAGCGCGAGCAGGTCATTCAGCTCACCTTGAGTGAAGGGCTACGACCTTGCCTGGCGGCCCAGAGAGGAATTCCTGACCCCGCGAAATGCACCACCATGGCCCAAAACGTCGCCACGAGGGAGTCATTTATTTTAATTTTGCAAGATAATCTCGCCACTGAAATGGGGAGAGACACCTCGGCGTACAACTGGGCCTTGCGCGAAGTCGGCCTGGGAAATGTCGAGCCCCGACCCTATAGCTTTAATTTGCGGAAATGCTTTGATGATCGTCGCGCCGTTCTCCTCACTTCCCTGGCCCGCGACGGATCCACTATTCCCACCGATGATTTTTCCAATGCCAACTGCATTACCCGCGCGATTATGGAGCTGGCGCCTGAAATGGTGAGACAAAAATATTTAAAAACGCTACGGGAAAAGCCTGACCTGAAAAATATCCCGGCCCTGCGCGATCCGGCCCTGATTACCGAGATGGGGCAAAAGATGAAGCAGTGTCTCTTTGAGGAGCTAAAATCTTTCGATACGGTCGATGCCTTGAGTGCCGCCCTTGAAGGTGCCCAGGCCCGTTGTACCGTTTCCCTCTACAAGGAAATTCTCCCCCGCGTGATCGAGATGGCCATGAATCAGAAGTTGCTTCAGGTCGTGCCGGACGAAGCGCGACGCCGCGAGCTGGTGGCACGTCTGAAGGCCGATTTTTCCGGCCGCATTCAGGGCCTTGATTCCGAAGCCGCTATCATGGCCCAGGTCGATGCCTTCACCGCCGATGCCACGATGGAAATTGTGAAACAATCCCTGCGCTGGTCGGTTGCGGATAACCTGCCCGGGAGTGAGGCAAGACAAAATACTTTGAGTGATCAAATTATTGCTCAGGTTGTGACCCCCGCCTGGGAGACCCGGATGAGGGCCGCCATCGCGGCCGGTGACGATGCTCTTCAAAGTAAGCTTCAGGCCCAGATAAAAAAGACCGCCGCCCCGCTCATTATGGAAAGTGCCTTGCCTGAACGATTGCGTGAGCACGTGACCAGTGCCGGCACACGCACCACCATTACCAGGGGAGTGGTTCAGGAATACCGTCGGTGCCTGGGCAGGATAAAAGACGATGCGCGAGATTTTGAGCAGAAATTCCAACAGTGTGCGGTGGCGGCAACCAATGGTGCCACCCGCGCCATCTTCGAAGTTTCGCTGGGTAGTGCGCTGGAGTCATATTTTCCAGTATTAACCGGAACTCCCGCGGAAATTTCCGGTAACCGGGCCGCCCAACGCCAGATAAAATCCCGTCTTCTGGTCAGCGGGCTTTGGACTGAAATTGCCCGCGCTAATGCCGCAGGACCCAGGGCGGTCGCGCGGCTTGGTGATATCTTTAAGGTGCGCGCGGGACGGGAAGTTGCCCTGGTTTTAGTGGAACGCGAGCTCTATCGCTCCTTGACCGGCGACATTCGAGAACGTGTGGTTCCCAGGGCCCAGGCCAATGCCCGCGCCTGCTTTCAAAATATTGAGGACAAGTTGACCAGACGCGAGACCGTCAATATTCAGGTGGCCATGGATAGCTGCTCTAAAAAAATAAAAGTTGAAACCGCCGCCATAGCGCTGATGGAAAGCTTCGAGAACAGTCTGGGATTTTTGAGTAACCAACCCGCACGCACCGGCCCGGTTCTGACGAATGCGCGCCAGTTCTTTGATCGCTGTGTTGCCGGCTATACCGGTTGGACAGAGGCCCAGATGGAAGCGCGACTGAATGAATGTATGTCCAAGACCGTCATCTACTTTGCCCAGCACCTGGCCCAGGCGACTCTTGATTATATGGCCCCGATTCGCGCGGGCAATCCGGTGGCCATGCCCGCCTTCCGCGCCTGCCTGGATACGATAGAGGGGCAAGTGAGTCGCGTCCTGACCTGGGTCAAAGACGAGGTTGAGAAATGCACCAACAATGTTTTAAAACCCAATCTGAAGTTGGAAATCCATCGTTTTTATAACACCAAGATTCCCGGCAATTTAAGTGGCGGTGAGCGCGCGGTGGTGGAAGACGGCTTCACCATGCTCACCCCCATCTTTGATGGAAAAATTATTTCCACCGGCAGCGCCGCCACGGATCCGATCAGCAGTATGGGGGATACCTTTACACAGCTGGCCGGATTCCTGGGAGACTCGGCCCGATTCGATCAGGTCACTACCCAGAGACGCATTACCTCATTCAAGGTTCACATGCGCTCACGCCTGAGCGGCACGAGCACCATGACGGATAAGCAGTTTATCGAGGAGCTGGTGCGCTCGGACCTCATGACCACCATGATCGAGGGCTACATTGCGGAAAAAATTATTGCCAAGGCCGATGAACTCGGTCTGGGTGATCAGGCAAGGCGACGAGTTGTTTCGCCCGAAAATATGCAGGCCATCTTTGAGCGAAATGCCACCGGTCGAGACATTATGGATACCATTAAACGCGAGGTGGTACGACCTCTTCTGGCCGGCACCCCGATGAACGTCGTCATGGCCAAGGTAAAGAGCGATATCATGATAGAGGTCAATCGTCGCATTGCCGACATTAAGCGCGCCATCTCGCCTTTCTAGAGTGCGGCAAGCAGCCGTCCGTAACTTATTTACACACCTCTCGTTCCCTCGCCAGGGGTGGAGTAAGATCACCCAAAAAACAGTTCTTAGGAGCCGATCATGTTGCGATTCTTTATCGCCTTTTGCCTTCTCACCCTCTCTTATAAAACCTATGCCAGTGAACTTGAGGCCTTTATAGCGGCAGAGCAGGAGGCCACATGGGCGGCCTTCAAGATCGACGATATTCTTCAAAGCGGCGGTAAAATTTCCGCCACCTTGGTTTACGAGGCGAGAAAACATCTGGGCCAGGTTGCCGTCTTGGCGCAGGAGTTAAAATCTGAAGACGCCGATGCTGAGTTGGCCTTCCAGGTACAAAAGCTTGAGAGCGCCTATCGCCTGCATCGGACCTATCTGGTGATGTCGCCGAAGCTTCGGACTTTTTTTCGCGATCAGTGGACCGACCCGGGCGCAGGTCTGACGCCGTTTCGCGAATTCCTGCGCCTTAATCTCTATCCCCGCCATGCCGAGTATCTGGATAAAAAGTTGCGGGCGTATGCCAAGCAAGAGCATCCGGATTCCGACGCCCACGCTGTGATTGTCGCCTCCATGCCCTACGGCCTGGTGACCCATAAGCACTCGCTCACAATTTTAACTCCGGGTTATGTGCCGGTTGTGGCGGGATTCCGTGACATGGGCATTGATCTTTGGACCATGTTCAGTAACAAGGTGAGCGGCATCTACGGCAATGTGGTGGGAAAGGTAAAATGGCGTCAGGGTTGGCTCAAGGACAATGAGAAGGCCTTGGAAATGTTTCGGGCGAGTTTGAAACCCCTCGACCTTATTGTGAATAAGACCGGCAACAAACTCACCGATCTCAATATTCCCGGTAACTTCGGCCATGCCGCCATTTATCTGGGAACCGAAGAGCAGCTCAAGCAGCTTGGACTTTGGGATCGCCCGGAGTTTAAGGATTATCACCGGCCGATTCGCCAAGGCCTTTTGGTCATGGAGATGACCCGACATGGGTTGGGCTTCGCTTCGTTGGAAGAAACTCTGGAGGCCGACGAGATCGCGGTCATGAGAGTCGATGCCGTCGCCAAAGGGGAGCGCGACTTAATGGAACTCTATACCCATGCCCTCGCTCAGCGAAACAAGACTTATGATTTTAACTTTGATGCCAATACAACCACGCGGATTACCTGCACTGAATTCGTGGCCCAGACCTTTGATTTTCTCCCCTGGGGTTCCAATGTGATTTTAGGCCGCCACGCCATTACGCCTGACCATGTGGCGCAGATGGTGCAAGATGAGAACGCAGGTGTCGAGCTCGTTTTGTATCTGAAAGGCGGGGCCAAAAAGCGAGTTCAGCAACTGGATGCGGAGGCCTTCCGGCAGCTGATTCGGTAATCACAATTTTCTAGCGCGAGTGGGCAGAAGCCGTTTCGCCCTTGGCAGGAGTCTCGTCGTGATAGAGCCCTCCAAAATTGCGTGAGTCATGGGCCAAGCGTCGAAGGTAGTCGGCCCGCTTGAAATTCACCGTTTCCAGCTCGGTCACGGTATAGGCCAGAGCGCGTTTGGTGATCTGGGCCTGGACACACTCTGCAAATTTAGCACGATTAAAACGCAGAGGTTTTCCCTCGCTATCCAAGATAGGCAGGCCGGTCTGGGCATTTTTAAAAGGCCCATTCAACTCCCAGGGAAACAGATCGAAGCGCAGATTTTTCGCCGTCATCGTCTCATACTCCTCTCTCTCTCCAAGGCGATTGATCACCTCATGCCTGACGATGTGAGTGTCATACTTGATATAAGGAATATAGATGGACTCAAGGGCGATTTTTTTCTTCAGATAAAAAGTTTGCCACTTAGGATCTTGCTCCAACACCACAACGTGGAGCGAGCCATTCTGCGGCCAATAGCTAATATTGAGTTTTCCCTTAATTTCGTCCCAATAAATCGTCTCAAAGCCAAGCCCAAAGGTCGGGGTCTCATTTTCGCCCGTCTCGTAGGTGGGCTCAACGAATCTCCCACCAAAGAGCTTCGCCCATAAATCACCTTGATCAATGAGACATCGGTCATAGCTTTTAAAAATATCATATTCGGGTAAGATGACGTTCATCTCTTGGGCCCATGCCGACGCGCCAAGGAGTAAACCGATTAGAACTCTCAATACACTTCTCATACCTTGCCTCGCTGTGGAAGATAAAAGAAATATATCAGGTTGGCCTGGGCGGATTTAGGGAGAAAAAATAAACCTGCATTTTGAAGGACTTACGCGGCCTTCTTGGGCGCTGGCTGCTCGAGCTGTATGAGGCTTGGATTTTTGAAGTCTAGCGGCAAGGTGAGCTGGACCTCATCACGGTACTGAGTCTGGGGAATCGGTTCTTGCTCGCCGGCGGGAATCACAGTGTGTTCGCCATAGACCACACTAAACTGCGGCCTTTTTTCCCGATGTCCTACAGAGGAAAAAGAGCACCAGTCTTGCAGGCCACGTCCATCTTTGGTGACGAAGTGTAAGAGAAAGGGAAGGCCGTAGGTCATTTGAATAAGAAGCAGGCCCATGCCCCGTAGGATATAGGATAAAACTTCAAGATAAGGCGGCATGAATGAAGGATCTTTTTTTCGTGGGTTGATGGCGACACTTACCCCAAATAATCTTTGGCCGATAGTTTGGCCATCGCCCAGCCACGGTGCAATCAGATAATAGGTCAGAAAACACATGATGAATGTGGTGGCGTCAGAATCGATCATGGTTTCAAAGATGAGACTTTTCGCCTGCCAGGGAAAATATTTGAAGGTCGGCATAAAGGTCTGGAAAAAAACGCTATAGAGTAGGGAGTGGCCGAACATAATAATCGCCTGGTCACAGACAAAGGCCCCGGCGCGCCGTTTAAGAATATGCATTTCTGTCTGTACAAACTTCATACAGAGGTATCGAGAAGGTGGGAAACGAACTTTAATAATTACTGAGTGAGAACCTTATCCTGGAAATCTTTGAGCTTTAAAAGGGCCTCAAGGGGAGTAGTTCTGGTCAAATCTATTCGGGTAATCGCAGTTTCAATCGCCTTCAAATAGTCAGGTATTACGGGCACCGGCGCGGGATCGAGGAAGGAAAGCTGAATCCCGTTGGGTTTAAAGGGCACCTCCTGAGTGGTTTCCTTTTCCAAATTTTCCAGCAGCTTTTCAGAACGTCGAAGGACTGATGGGGGAATGCCCGCCAGCTTGGCGACGTAGAGTCCGAAACTTTGGGCCGCGCCACGCTCGATTAAATGATAGAGGAATTGCACGTGGCCATTTTGAACCAAGATATCGACGGTGAGATTTTTGCCACCGGGAAGCTCCTCCACCACATTAATCAGCTCGTGATAATGAGTGGCAAAAAGGGTGAAGGCCTTGAGTTCTTTTATAAAATACTCCACCAGGGCCCAGGCGATACTGAGACCATCGTAGGTCGAGGTGCCGCGTCCGACTTCATCAATGATGATCAAGCTTTTTTGAGTGGCGTGACGGAGGATTTCCGCGGTTTCCGCCATCTCAACCATGAAGGTCGATTGGCCTCGCTGAATATCATCGCTGGCTCCAAGGCGGCAGAAAAGATGATCCACCAGAGAGAGGGTGGCCTCTTTGGCCGGAACGTAGGAGCCGATCTGGGCCAGAAATTGGATGATGGCCACCTCACGCATGACAGTGGTTTTTCCCGCCATGTTCGGCCCGGTGATCAAGGCAAAATATTGGGACTCATCGAGCCTGATATCATGGGCCACAAATCCGCTTTGCAGCGAGGCCTCGATCAGAGGGTGTCGGCCTTGTTTAATTTGCAGAGTGCGTGGGCCGTTTTTAAATTTCGGGCAGACAAAATTCTCCTGTAAGGCCAGCCAGGCCAGGCTTTGCAGAATATCCAGCATGGCCAAACGCTGCGCCAGGATCAGGTAGCCTTGAGCATTGCCTTGCAGACTTTCTAAAAATTCTTTGAAAATGGCCCGCTCTAATTTTTCCAACTTGCTTTGCGCCGAGGTCACATCTTTTTCAAAGGTCAGTAGCTCAGGCGTGGTGTAGCGTTCGGCATTGACCAAGGTCTGACGGCGCTCGAAATTTTTTGGCACCTTATGGGTATGGGATTTGGTCACCTCAATAAAAAAACCATTGATGGAATTGGAGCGGATGCGCAGCTTCGAGATACCGGTCTTGTCCTTGTACTGATCTTCCAGCTTTTGTAGTTCGGCCTCTGAGTTGGTCACCAGTCGCTTTAAGCGGTCGCGCTCTTTGCTATAACCTTCGCGAATGAGATTGCCTTTTTCGGCCGAAGCTCCCAGCTCATCATTGATGGCCTTGCCGATATCGAGAATCAGTTGGGTCGCGTCTTTGAGAAGTTTTGCTTCAACTTTTTGCTCAAAGATTCCGTCAAACTGCCCGAACAACTTTTCCAGCTCAAAGTATACCTTGAGAGAGTTGGCAAAGTTGTGGAGATCGCCCGGGAGCGCCTTGCCGGTAGAGGACTTGGCCAGGATGCGCTCAAGGTCGCGCACCTCTTCCAGTTTTTCGCGGACATTTTTCAGCTCTTCCGTGTGGCTCATGAAGTGGGTCACGGCCTGTTGTCTTTTTTCGATTTGTCCGAGTTCTTTCAGCGGAGTGAGAAAAAGGTGACGAAGAGTTCGTGCCCCCATGGCCGTCTTGGTGCGGTCGGCATGGCCCAGAACTGATTCCCGAAATTGTGAGGGGTGCCTGGGAATAATTTCCAAACCCATCAAGGTATTGAGGGAGACGCGCATCTTACCCTTTGGGGCGAGGAGGCGAAACGGCCATAGGTGAGGCAGCTTTTCCACCTGCTGGGTGCAGGAGATATAATAGGTGAGTACTCCGACAGCATTTAAAATTTCACTATGCTCTTTGAGCAGGCGGTCATGCTCAAGGCCCGCCGCCAATTTTTTTATAAACGGCCGGGTATTTTTAAGCTCAAAATATTCCGGGGCCAGGTGAGTGGTGAGAGGAGCAAGCTGCTCGAGGGCCTGGGCAATTTCCCCACTGGATTCAAACTGTCCCTTGAAGGTGAGAATTTCTTTAGGGGCGTATTTGTGAAGGAGGTCCTGAAGCTCGGTTTTGTTTTCACACGCCCCGAAAAATTCACCGGTGCCGAAGTCGAGAAAGGCAATACTCCATTTCTGATCTTTCTCAATCATGGCGGCCAGATAGTTATTTTCCGCGGGAGCTGTCTTGTCCAGATCATAAGGCAGGGAGGGTGTGACGATCTGGGTGACGGCCCTTTTCACGATGCCAACCGCATCCTTGGGATTTTCTATCTGCTCACAGATGGCGACCTTAAGACCCGCACCGGTTAAGCGATCGATATAGGTGTTGGCGGCGTGGTGGGGAATTCCCGCCATGGGAATGGGAACCCCGCCAATTTTTCCGCGGTGGGTTTTCGCGATATTGAGGACCTTGGAAATTAAATCAGCGTCCTCAAAAAAGACCTCATAAAAATCACCCATGCGAAAAAGAAGAAGGGCATCGGGATAATTTTTCTTGATCTGATAATACTGTTCCAACATGGGGGTTAACTTTACATTCGCATCAATGATCGACTGCAATGTTGGAGTTTGAGTGGCCATGCCGGTCCTTGTAATTTTGTCGGGAATAGTAGGCCAAAACATAACATGATGCTTATCGATGTGAAAGAGTCCAATTTTGAGATTTTAACTTTTCAGGCTAACTACTGAAAAAATAGAGGTATGATAAGTGGATGAACGTGCTTAAATTCTATCTGAATAAACACAGCATTGTGTGCTTCGCATTTCTTACCCTGATGGCCTATGTCGGTTACATGTCTTTAAAGATTCTAAAAATTTCGCCCAAAGGAGCGCTGACCGAGAGCGGTTTTCTGGAAGCCGTTGATGAGAATTATTTTCAGGGAGTGAATTACTTCAACACAAAACCGGGCGCGACTCGACTCAAGCTCCACGCCGAAGAAGCCAGCATTTTGGATAAAGGAAATCGTATTGTTTTCTTTTCTCCCAAAGGCCAGGCGGAAACTAAGTCAGGACAAGTCTTTGACTACCAGGCCAAGAAAGGGCTTTACCTTAAGATGAATGAATATTTAATGCTTGAACAGGAGGTGGATGTCACTTCTGTCAATATGAAGCTCAAGTCCCATATCGCCGAGTATTTTGAAGGTAACGAAAAAGTGGTGGCCAAAGGGGAGGTAAAAACCTGGGCCCTGGATGCCCGTACCAAAGACCGCATTCGCATCTTTGGGGATTATATGGAGTGGTTTGTGCGCCAAGATGCCGGGGAATTTCGCGGGCAGGTGGATGGTACGATAAAGAGACAACGTGCCTTTGAGGAAAGTGTGGATTTTAACTGTGATATCCTTAAATATAATTTACTTAAGTCGTGGATCGGTTTGGACGGCCATGTGCGCTTAAAAAAACAAGAGCTTACCGCGACCGCCCTCCACGGTGAGATTTTCCTCGAAAACTACAACAAAAAGCTCAAGTATTACACCCTTTTTGACGATGTGAAGGTTACGGAAAAGTTGCTTGTGGGAGGGACCCCCCTTGTTCGCAGGGCCTTCTCTGAACGTTTAGAGGGTTACATGGCGGAAAACAAAATTATCCTCACTGGATCACCAAAGGTTTTTCAAGAAACTGATACGATAAAAGGCAATATTATTGTTTTAAGACCCGATACGGAAGTGGTGGAAGTCGATGATGCCACCACCAACTTTATTTTGAAGTAGGCGATGATGGAAAATGTTTTGGTTGCGACAGGTTTGAAAAAACGTTATGGCGGCCGCCAGGTCGTGCAGGATGTTTCGGTTCAAGTTACACAGGGTGAAATTGTGGGACTCTTAGGCCCCAATGGTGCCGGGAAAACCACCTGCTTTTATATGATCGTCGGTCTGGTGAAGGCCGAGGGCGGGAAAATTACCCTCTCTGGCGAGGACGTCACCTCGCACCCCATTCATAAGCGGGCCCTCAATGGATTGGGTTACCTGCCTCAAGAGGCTTCAATTTTTCGCGATCTGAGCGTGGAGGCAAATATTTATTCCGTGCTGGAAAATCGCCCTCTGCCGCGGGTTAAAAAACGGACCCTGCTGGAGTCTCTTCTTAATGATTTCGGCCTGGGACATATCCGTTCCTCACGCGGCTCGGCCCTCTCCGGTGGTGAGAGACGACGAGTGGAAATAGCTCGTGCTTTGGCCCTGGAGCCAAAATTTATTTTACTTGATGAGCCGTTTGCGGGAGTCGACCCGCTGGCGGTGAGTGATATTCAAAATATTATCCGCGCTCTTAAGGCGCGCAATATTGGTGTGCTCATTACCGATCACAATGTGCGAGAGACCCTAGGCATCGTGGATAGGGCCTATATTATGAATAGTGGAGAGTTGTTAGTGAGCGGGACTCCTGATGACATTATCCACGACGAGAGAGCACGGAAGTTCTATCTCGGCGAAGAATTCAGGATGTAGGGAGCTAATGTATGGCAATGAAACTTACTCAAGGCCTGCGACAGATGCAGAACTTGATGATGACACCTCAGCTTCAGCAGGCAATCAAGCTCCTGACCCTGACTCATCTGGAGATGACCAATGTTATCGCCCAGGAGATGGTGGAAAATCCGGTGCTGGAAGAAATTTCCGAAGGGGATGAGCAGAACGAGGAAACCACCGCCGAACATCTTGAGGAAGATAAACTCACGATAGAGACGGCAGAGGCCAAAACTCAGGATTTTGAATCACCGACCGTCTTCGAGAAAGATGATTTTGACTGGAACTCCTACATCGAAAATTATAACTCCACCAGCAGCTCCGGGCCGACGCCGCAAGATATGGCTTCGCCTGACCCTGATGAGACGCCGAGTTATGAAAATATGATGTCGAAGAGCATCTCACTACCGGAACATTTGGAATGGCAGCTCCGCATGGAAGATCCCAGCGAGCAGGAGTGGAACGTCGCTCAGAGAATTATTCATAACCTGGATAACTGCGGCTATCTCCAAACCACCATGGATGAGATCATCGCCGAGGTGGGAGTTGAGCGCGAGATGGCCTTGGAAGTTCTCAAAACCATCAAACGACTTGATCCCGTGGGCTGTGGTTCCACCACGCTCGAAGAGTGCCTAATCGCCCAGGCGGAACTGTTGGAACAGCGCTCGCCTCTGGTGGAGAAAATTATCCGTGAATTTCTACCGCTCCTTCAGAAAAAAGATTATGAAAAGATGTCGAAAGAGATTGGAGTGTCGAAGGAAAAGTTAAAAGAGGCCGAGCTTATCATTCAGACCTTCAACCCCAAACCGGGTCTTCTGGTGAGCGAGGAGGAGACCCAGTACGTGACTCCCGACATCTATGTGCAGGAGATGGGGGGCGAGTTTGTCGTCCAGGTCAATGATGATGGGGTGCCTCGCTTGCGCATCTCCAACCTCTACCAGTCCCTCATGAAAAAGGGTTCGGAGCAGACCGACGAGAAGGCCAAAGAATATGTTAAGGACAAGGTCCGTTCTGCCTTGTGGCTGATAAAATCCATTCAGAATCGCCAGCGAACAATTATTAAGGTGGCCAAGGCCATCGTGCGGCAGCAGCGTGATTTTTTCAAAAAGGGTCCGGCCTTTTTGCGACCCATGGTTCTTAAGGATGTGGCGGAAGAAATTGGAATGCACGAAAGTACCGTTTCGCGTGTCACGACCAATAAGTATATGCATACCCCCATTGGAACTTTTGAGCTCAAGTACTTTTTCAGCTCCGGTATCGGAAAAGAGGGAGGCACGGAAATTTCCAGTGAGGCGCTTAAGTTGCGGATTAAAAAGATGATTGAGGGCGAGAATCCCAAACGACCGCTTAGCGATCAGAAAATTGCCGAGGTTTTGAGTCGTGAAGATTTGCAGGTGGCGCGTCGAACAGTTGCGAAGTATCGGGAGCTACTGCGAATCCCGTCATCTGCCGATAGGAAAGCAAAAGGTGAAGCATAAGATTGGCCAGAGAATGGCCATTTAAAAGAGGGCAAATATGAAGGTGACAATCAGCTTTAAGCATTTGGAACACACCCCCGCCATCGACGAGAAAATTCGGGAAAAGAGCGCGCATCTGGAGAAGTATCTGGAGGGAGATGTGCAGGTGAAGTGGACCTGTAGCGTCGAAGAGACCGGCCATCCGGGTAATCATGTGGCGGAAATTCAAATTCACGGTCCCAAATGCAATTTCCACTCCACGGCCCATGCGGAGAACTTATATAAGTGCCTTGACCTGGCGGTGGAAAAAATGGAAAAGCAGCTCTCCAAGCATAAAGAAAAATGGAAAAATCGTCTGCATGAGACCAAGCATGAGATGATTATTCATGATCCCGAAGAGGCCTGGAACTCACGTCCCGATGCCGCCTGGGGGGATTTCAAAAAAGTCATTTAAGGTTCAATTGATTAATCAGAAATGCAAAAACCTTGATCTCCAGCAGGTCAAGGTTTTTGTATTTGCGCCATCGGAGATTACTGCTAAACTGATCGCGCATCCGATGAAGACAAAATATCTAATCCTATCCTTACTGCCTTTTTTACTCTGTGCTTTTTTTAGCGATGGTTTTGTTCATCCTGATGAGCATTATCAAATTCTGGAACTGCTCAATCTCAAGATCTCCGCCTTCCATAAGACCGAAATTTTCAACTGGGATTTTCACCTCAAGATGCGGTCTTGGTTTCAGGTCTTCATTTACTTTCTGATTGCCAAAATTTCTTTTGTTAGCAATCCCTTCACCCTGGCCTTTTTGTTTCGACTGCTCAACGCTCTCCTGGCGTGGCTGGGGCTTTACCTTCTGGTAGATGTGAAGCGCCTTGCCTTCATCTCCTGGGTTTGGTTCGTCCCATTTTTACTGGTCCGAACCAGCTCGGAGGCCCTCTCCACCAGCTTATTTTTACTCGGAGCTTTTTTTTTCCAAAAGGATGGGAAGAAAAATTCAATTTTTTCCGGGCTGTTGTGGGGCATGAGCTTTCTCATGCGATTTCAAATGGGCATTCCTATCTTGGCGGTCAATATTTGGAAATTTGTCAGGGATCGAAAGTGGAAAGAGGGTCTGCTCCATTCCCTGGCCATCGTTTTGCTTGTCCTGGTAGGGGTGGTCATCGACCGATGGGGGTATGGGGAATGGACCTTTACGCCTTTTTCTTATCTTAAATACAATATTTTTGAATCCCGGGCCTCTGAGTTTGGCACCAGTCCCTTTTGGTATTATCTTACCGCTCCGATCGTCAAAGGAGGGCCTCCCCTGGCCTTATTATTGGTCGTTGGATCTTTGCTGTACTGGAAGCAGAATCTTAGAGGATTCTGGTCGATCGCCTCGCTTTCATTTTTGCTGATTCATATGTTAATCCCCCATAAAGAATTGCGCTTTTTGACTTTCGTTTATATTTTGGCCCCTTATTTTCTTTCTCAGGTGGTCCTCGGGACCGGTCGACCATGGAAGGCCTTGTGGGGGTTGGCCATTCTCACCAATGTTCTTATCTCCTGCAAAACTTTGTTGACCCCGGCCCATTCCACCACCAATCTTTATCGTTATGTTTATGGCGACAGCATTCCCGTTTATCTGACGCCCCCACAGGAAGATGGCTCATATTTCAAATTAACCATGCCGTTTTATGAGGGTCGCAGCGTCGTTACCAGGCCCAGCAGTTCGATCGGTCCCGGAAGTTATATCACCACGACCTATAAGGAATATCTGTTGTTTTCAAAATCCAATTCTTGTCGTAATACCTTTAGCAATTATCCGGAATGGGTCCTGGACCAGAATTTTTTTCGCTGGCGTGAGCACTCCGCCATTCTCAATGTTTGGAACTGTGAGGGTTAATGAGATACAAAATAGAAGATTACCCTTTTGAAAAAAGTGATTTTTTGCATTATCTCAAAATCCTCTACAAAGATCGCGGATTGAAGGCCTGCTACCAGTTTTTAAATCGTGCCCATCGACGTTCCTTCTCCCGCGGGCTGATCAGCACCTATGCGCCACGAGGAATCGGATTAGAGGTAGGGGTAGGAGCGCGTACCATTTGTCCCACTCATAGAACCGTTCTCAGCGATGCCTTTTCGGCCCACGGGGTGCATGATTCCATCGCCAAGGTTTTTTTTCACGGGGACGAGATACCCTACGAGGACAATAGCTTTAGCTTCATTGTCAGCGAGCATGTGCTGGAGCATATTGCCAATCCTCTCAAGGTATTGAAAGAGTGCATTCGCGTGCTCAGTCCCGGAGGAAAGTTATTTCTTTTTTTACCTCATATGGAGCGGACCAATGATAGTCATCGAAAGGTGACAACCCTGGAACATGTGATCGCCGATTATGAGAAGGATATTCCCTTTGACGATGCCACCCATGTGGATGATTGGTTTAAGAATGTGGTGAAGAAAGGACTTATGCCGATTCATTACTCGCATCTAACCAAGAAAGATCTACTTAAAACCGGCAGTATTCATCATCATGTTTGGACCGAAAAACAGCTCCTGGAAATCATGCAATACCTTGGCTTGAAAGTTTGCTATGTGAATGCCAAGGTGCCCGATCGGCGAGATAGCTTTGTGGTTGTGGCCGAAAAAAGTTAGGCCATCCCCTCAATTTGCCTAACGTGCTGTTTTCACATTGTCCTTCAGCGAAAAATTGTTCAAAAACTAAAAAAAATGGTAGCCCACTGCATCTTTTATGACTATAAGGGCCCACACTTAATTGTTCGCGTTATCGGACCTGTTTTGCGGAGGCAATATTTTAAACCACTGGTCGATGAGCTTAATTTTATTGCTGGTTCTGGGCCTATTATCCCAGGGCTGCGGCGTTAAAAGTGAAAGCGAACCGCTGCCCCGTTTGCAGACGGAAAACGAGATCGTGTGTCAGCAGGAAAAAGGTGGCGGGGGGCTCGTTACCGGGCAAATATTTTCTTTGGTCAAAAAATTGGCCGTTCTGTCTGATGCCTATCACAAGCGTTATCAGTATCCCTCGCTGAAAGAGGCCGGAATTTTATATCCGTATAATGTGAACCTGAGTCCTCAGCAGCCCTTGCGCATTACCGTCAACTTACTGGCCAAAGTTTTAGATGAGCTAACCTCACAGATCGAATCGTTTAAAGATATTGACCTTCGTTCATGGGCGCGAAGCGGGGAAGTGCCGGATTTTACCGCCGGCCCGACTTTAACTTATAATGTGCTCTACAAACTGCGAGTTTTGGTGGCACAAATTTATGGCCTCGAGGCCATGGCGTTACGTTTTGAAAATGCCAGCTGTCATGCCGATGAACTGGCAAAAAATGTCAGCAAAGATATTGCCTCTTATCTCATCTTGAAGGGACTTGAATGTACGGCCGAGGGGCGTCGACCGGGGGGAGTGCCCTTTTGCCTGGATGAGGTATTGCCGTCATGGAATTCCCAAGAATATCTGGAGGTGAGAAATAAAATCTTTCCTCATCTTCTCATTCTCTGTGGCATGACAGGAAAAGCTGATCAGCAGTGTCGCGACGACGTGGCGGCGGCCATCGCCTCAGGCAAGCTCATGCCTTGGTATAAAGAGTATCGCGAGCAAGTCCGAATAAAACGCTTTAAGCCGTTATTTGATCTGCGACAGGATTCCAAACGCTATGCATGTACAAAAATAAATAGTGGACATACCACGATCATGACCATTCCTTACGTACCGGCGGGGGAAAAAATTGATCCCGTTTTGCAGGAAGTTGGGCAATCTTATTGGAAGCAAAATACCGCCTTCTATATTAAATTTGTTCCCGTCGCCGCGAACGCTCGCATTCCGAATAATGCTCTTCGGATTTTAGAAAAGGCCAGCGTGCTCTCTCACGTGCGAGGTGATCGCCCGAACGATCTGGTGCTGGCTTCCTCGGTGATTCAAAATAAAACGTTGCTTAAAATGACGATCGCCCATGAGCTAGGGCATGTGCTGGGTTTTGAAGATTGTTATGTTGAGTATTTTAACCAGGTGTCTGAAGAATTAGTGTACTATGAGGTCGATTCCACAAATCTAATGTGCTCTATGCAACCCGGAAATTATCTACCAAGCTCCTATTTCTCAAAATTAATCAACGAACGCTGTCTGTTCTAAGTCAACGGCATCGTGTAAACTAGACATTAGTTGAGTATTACGGAGTTTTCTATTCCGATGTTTATGTCCATTGACGAAAATAAATCCACCCCCATCTTTAACCCGACGAGTTCCCAAGGGGGGAATCCAAAGGAAGACGGTGAGGGTGAGATTGCCGCAATTACGCGAGACAAGATTAAGCGTCCCTCACTTTATAAGGTTCTGATCCACAATGATGATTATACAACCATGGAGTTTGTCGTCTTTGTCTTGCAAACGGTGTTTGGTAAAACCACGGAGGAGGCCCAATCTATTATGCTGAAGGTGCATATCGATGGAGTGGGAATCTGTGGCGTATACACCTACGAGGTGGCAGAAACTAAAGTAAATAAGGTGGAACGTTTGGCCCGGCAAAACGGGCATCCCTTGCGTAGCTCGATGGAGCAGGAATAGTGTGAGAATGAGGTTATTTTTATGATGAGTCAGCAATTAGAAATGATAATGAATAAGGCCGTCCGAAGGGCCAATGATTTAAGACATGAGTATTTGACCTTGGAAGGAG
Source organism: Bdellovibrionales bacterium GWA2_49_15 (assembly GCA_001769855.1). GTDB lineage: Bacteria > Bdellovibrionota > Bacteriovoracia > Bacteriovoracales > Bacteriovoracaceae > GWA2-49-15. The sequence goes on from MEPP01000030.1 coordinate 137,082, forward strand.
TATTCCTGGCCTTGCTGGACGACGAGGAGGTTGTTTCAATCCTCGATTCCTGTGGCGCAAAAGTGACCGAATTGCAAACCGAGCTGGTTGAGTTTTTAGAAAATCCGAAAAATTTTAGCATCCTGAATGACAATCAGATTGAAAAGTTAAGTCAGCATCAATTTGCGGATGAGGAGATGCGTAATTTGGCCCGCATGAACGGCATCTTTTATCAGCCTGAGATCAGCCTTTCCTTACAAAGGGTGATTCAGCGGGCAGCCTTCCAAGTGCAAAGTAGCGGTAAAAAGCAAATCAGGGCGGTGAACCTCCTGGTGGCCATGTACAATGAAAAAGAAAGCTTTGCCATCTATCTGCTGGAAAAGCAGGGAGTGGCGAGACTGAATATCGTGGATGCCGTGGCCCACGGAGTTGATCGCCCCTTAAATGCTCTTGACAATGAGGGCGGGTCCGAATTGACCGAAAGTGGCGAGGGCGAAGCGGAAGTCGGAGAGGGAAATCCACGACCACTTGGGCCGGGGAAGCCGCGCAAGAGTTTGCTGGAAGAATTTTCTGTGAACCTAAACGCCCAGGTGAAGGCGGGCCTGATCGATCCTCTGATTGGAAGGGAACTTGAAATTGAACGAATGATTCAAATTTTGTGCCGTCGTCGTAAAAATAATCCCATGCTGGTTGGCGATGCCGGCGTCGGGAAAACGGCTTTGGCCGAAGGATTAGCTTTTCGTATTGAGGAAGGGGCTATCCCCGATCTGTTGAAAACCGCCAAGATCTGGACCTTGGATATTGCCGCCCTTTTGGCCGGTGCCAAGTTTCGAGGCGATTTCGAACAGCGCCTGCGGGGCGTATTGAAGGAGCTGGTCGAGCTTCGGAAAAAAGGTGAGGATGTCATTCTCTTCGTTGACGAAATCCATACGGTCATGGGGGCAGGGGCCACCGGCGGCGGAAGCCTGGATGCCTCAAATCTCTTGAAACCCTATTTAAGCAGCGGACAGATCCGTTGTATCGGAAGTACCACCCACGAAGAGTATCGGCGGTTTATCGAGAAAGATTCGGCCTTTAGTCGCCGCTTTCAGAAGCTGGATGTGGATGAACCATCCGTGGACGATTCCTATAAAATTTTATTGGGGCTTCGTTCCAAGTTTGAAGAGTATCACGGTGTTCATTACTCCAATAAGGTGATGAAAAGTGCCGTCGATTTGGCCGAGAAATATCTCACCGATAGACGTTTGCCAGACAAGGCCATCGATCTTATTGATGAGGCCGGGGCCATGGTCCGTCTCAGGAAGAAGACCCCGGACGCCAAAGCGAATGTAACGACTAAAGATATTGAGCTGGTGGTTTCCAAGCTTGCCAAGGTCCCGGAGCGATCTGTGGTGGGGGATGAGAAGCTCAAATTGAGAAATTTGAAGGATAATTTGAAACTCCTCATCTTTGGCCAAGATGAGGCCATCGACAAAGTTAACGATTCAATTCTGATGTCCAGGAGCGGATTAGGGAATGAGGGAAAGCCCTTGGCGTCCTTTGTGTTTGCCGGCCCCACCGGCGTCGGTAAAACGGAGCTGGCCCGTCAGTTGGCCTTCCAGATGGGAATTAACTTTGAGCGCTTTGATATGTCTGAGTATATGGAAAAACATGCTGTGGCCAAGCTGATTGGCGCTCCTCCAGGCTATATTGGCCATGAAAATGGCGGCGTTTTAACCGATGCGATTAAAAAGAGCCCCTACACGGTTCTTCTCCTGGATGAAATTGAGAAGGCCCATCCCGATATCTTCAATATCCTGCTTCAGGTGATGGATCATGGTCGTTTGACCGATTCCTTGGGGCGCACGACGAATTTTAAAAACACTATTTTGATCATGACCACCAATGCCGGGGCCAAAGAGATGGAGGCCGGCGCTATTGGCCTGGGAGGCGGAAAGAGCACTCAAGATAATAGCAGCAAGCGTGAGCAGGCCTTAAAAAGCTTTTTTTCCCCTGAATTCAGGAATCGCCTGGATGGTATTGTCTTTTTTTCCAAGTTGGCCCCAACCGATATCTTGAATGTGGTGGATAAATTTTTGGCCCAGGTGGAGCAAAGACTTGCCGCCAAAGGTGTTAACCTCGTGGTTGACCTGGATGCTCGCCAATATATCGCCAAAAACGGATTTGACGAAAAACTTGGTGCTCGTCCGATTGAACGTTTCATCAACGATAAGATCAGCCGCCCACTTTCTAAGGAACTTCTGTTTGGCCAGTTGGAAAAAGGGGGAGCGGTAGAAATTTCCCTGAAAGAGGGCAATCTCGCTTTCCAATTCCGTCCTCGGGGCGTCTGGCCCGCATCCTAATTCTCATTTCACTGGTGATTCGTGTGCGTGAGTGTGCTCTCACCAACCCGTTCGTCTACCTGTTCGGCCTGGATCAATGTTCAAATTTCTTTAAAAAGTACCTTTGAGTGCCAAAAAAATGGGGGGGCGGAAGAGATTTCCCAGTTCACTTGCCAAATTTGCGGGAAAAGTTCCGCCGATTCCCGTTCATGGAAGTTTCACGATCATTTTTTTGATTTTTTGGCCTGATTCGACCTTCCATTGTCACATGACTGACTAAAAAATCGTCATCGGGAGCGTTTTTCATTTTTTACGCAACCTTCGTCGCCACGTCTGGATCGGCGTTGCGGTGATTGTGACGATCTCGAACGCGGAAGATGAGTTCGCGACCGCTTTGACGTAAAAATAGTCCAAAATTTTGTCAGTGATGCCTTTTTTTTTGTCGCATGAACGGAAAATTTAATTTTTTTTTTGAAATGACGATGAGATTTTGAACATGAAAATTTTTTTTAACAAAAACTTTACTAAAAAATTATTTTTTGTTTGCGTTAGAAGAAAATTATGTTTATGATTTACTAAAGAAGTTCAATTACGAGGAGGCACTCCATGGCAGCAAAAAAGAAAGCTACAAAAAAAGTGGCCAAGAAAAAAGCTACAAAGAAAGTAGCAAAAAAGAAGAAGTAGTCATAACTGATTACTTCTTTGGCTACTAAGCCAAGTTAAAAGCGGTCGTAAGGCCGCTTTTTTTTTGCCCTCACAGCTCACACTTCAGGTCAGCTACGTCCGCTCCTACGTCGTCATTCCTCAATATTTGCAAATCCCACCAAGCTACGGTAAGACCTCCAATCATGGCAACAGGACTGGGAATTCGACAATCAGAAGTGCACGAGCGAGTGCTCGCCAATGGCCCGAACGGGTCAATCGTCAAAATGGGCGAGCTGGAGTTCCCACCCCGAAAAGTTTGGATGAAAACTTTCGGCTGCCAGATGAATTATCACGATTCTGAGCGCATTCTTTCCCACCTTAAGGACCTTAACTTTTTTCAAACAGATGAGCTGAATGAAGCCGATTTGGTCCTGTTTAACACCTGCGCCGTCCGCGATTTGGCCAATTCCAAGTTTTATGGCCAGCTGGCGGAGTTAAAGCAGTTAAAAAAGAGTAAAGGTGGTCTGGTGATAGGCGTGGGGGGCTGCGTGGCCCAAACAGAAGGCAAAGAGTTGGTAAAACGTTACCAGCATCTGGATTTCGCCTTCGGTCCCGATGTTATTGATTGTATCAATGATATGGTCTATCGAACTTATGCCGGAGATTCCAAGTTTGCCATCAACTCCTGGGATCGCAGCGATAACTTTTCCATCGAAACTAAAATCACCCACGGTTTACCCCAGGCCTTTATCAATATCATCAAGGGCTGTGACAAATATTGCTCCTACTGTATCGTGCCCTATACTCGCGGCAAGGAAAAATCCCGAAAGCTTCAGGAAGTGGTGACCGACGCTCGGAAGCTGGTGGAGTACCAGGGGATCCAGGAGATCACTTTGCTGGGGCAAAATGTGAACTCCTACGGAAAAGAAAATAAGGAAACTTTGGCGGCCCTTTTAGGCGAACTTGATCAGATTCGAGGTCTTGAGCTGATTCGCTATACCACCTCGCATCCCTATGATGTGAGCGATGAGCTGATCGCCGCCCATGGTTCGCTCAAAAAACTATCCAAGCACCTTCATCTCCCGGTTCAAAGTGGTTCCAACTCAGTTTTGGAGCGGATGCTCCGTGAATATTCAGTCGAGCATTACCTCAACCTTTTGGCGAAGCTGCGCAAGGTGCAGCCGGAGATCGTGATCACGACCGACATTATCGTTGGTTTTGTGAATGAAACCGAGGCGGAGTTTCAGGACACTCTGAAGCTTCTTGATATGGCCCAGTTTGATTTCAGCTACTCTTATGTCTATTCCCAGCGCAATCACACACGTTCGGCCAAAATGGACGATACCTTGACGGCAGAAATCAAGGGTGAGCGATTGCGCTATCTCCAAAAGTATCAGCTCGATATTCAGCAGAAACTGCGCCAGTCTTTGATCGGCCAGCGTTTTCTCATGCTGGTGGAAGGCCACGGCAACATGAGGGGCATTAAGAAGTGGCGCGGTCGAACGTCCTGTAACCGGATTGTTCACTTCATACCTCAGACTGAGGATGCGGACTATCAGTGGCATTGGGTGGAAGTTGAAGTCACCAGCGCAACCTCCTTAAGCTGCCAGGGGAAACTTTTGCGCGATTACGGTAAGCGCCCGCCTCATTTATGGCGCACTTACGGAGAACAACTGCCTCCTTTAGTCGGTGATTCAGGTCCCGCAGTGGATCAGTCTTGCCCAACTATCACGCCGCTTTGACCTCAAGGTACAATGGCCTGATGAGGTTCAGCTTTTATCAGTACTCCCTTTTGTCCTTGATTTTTCTATCTTCAGCGGCGTTTGGTTATTCTGAACTTAACGCCGATTTTCATTATGACCGGCAGGTTTACGGGGAAGGTCGACAAAACTCCACCGTGAGTCGGACTTACGCGGGAACTTTGGCCACCTATTTTACTCAAAATTTCGCCGTGGAATTCAATTATTCCCAAACCCAGAATATTACGACAGAGCATGAAAACATTCCGGTATCCGGAACCACCGCGGTGGTTGATTCCACTCAGAACCGTGTGCTCAACATTGTCTATGGCGCCGGAATTCGCTGGCTCATGACTTCCCGGCAGTCGCGCATTCGACCTCACATCAGCATGGGCTACGCCACGCAGGAAGTGGAGAGTGCCACCGATTATACCTTTCGGGATACCGTATCGGGCACGACTTACCCGACTCTTACCACTCCGGTGGAAAAACAAAGAATCAAATCGGTTTTTGGCGCTTTTGCCCTGCAAATCGGGATCACCCAATATTTTGCCATCAAAGGTTCCGTTCAAACTGTGTTCGAGGCCTTCAAAACCGAAAAAGCGCGGGACAACCTCAAATATATGGTCGGAGTGTCCTGGATTTTTTAGAATAACCAAATGCGCGTACGAACTCTTTCTATTTTTGTCAGTTTGCTACTTTTCTGTGCCTCCTGCGCCAAGACCTCCTATCTTTATCACCAGGGTGTGGGGCAATTTAAGCTTCTCCATAGCGCCCGGCCCAATCAAGAGGTTCTGAGTGATAAGAACATCACCGAAGAGGCCAAAACGCGGATCAAAAAAATTCAGGAGCTAAAAGATTTTTTTTATAATTTCTTTTCACGGCCTTCTTCCAAGATTTATTCAAAGGTGTCCTTTCTGAGTCAGGAGGCCGTCACCTATCTTGTGATTGCTTCCCCTTATGACGAGGTCAAGGCCCATGAGGAGTGGTTTCCGTTTATGGGGGATTTTCCCTACCTAGGTTTTTTCTCCGAGGAACATGCCAAGGAGTGGGCGGGGAAGTTGGAAAAAGACGGGTTGATCACCTATATTCGTCCGGTTTATGCCTATTCGACCTTGGGTTATTTCGAAGATCCGATTCTGTCCTCTTTTTTCCATTGGAATGATTGGGAGCTGGTCAACGTCATCTTCCATGAACTATTTCACACCATCTTTTTTATCAAAAACGAGGTGGATCTAAATGAATCCCTGGCCGATTTTTTTGCCGAGGAGTTGGCCAAGTTGTATTTTAAATTTGAGGGCGCGAAATTGGCCGAGGTTGATAAAAAGCTGGAGATGTCGCAGAAAATTGTCGGCATGATTCGGCAAAAAAGCGAAATTTTAAACGCCCGCTATGTCGCGGCCAAAGGGGCAGGGGCGGTTTTAGAGCGCGCCCGCGCTCAAGAGATATACCTGGAATTTGAAAAGGAATTCAAGCAGGAAGGGCGCCAGATGTGCGCCGAAGGGAAGATTGCCGATGAGGATTGCTTACCCCTTGAGCGCCAGTGGAATAATGCCGCCTTCGCCGCCTTTTTAACCTATGATCAGGAGAGCGACCGTATCCGGGCCTTGCATAAGAAGCTGAAGCTGGCGTTGCCGCAGTTTTTGCAGTATCTGGAATCGACCTACAAAAAATTTAAAGACGATGGGCCCGATGAAGACTTTGTCGCCTACCTGATGGCCCAAAAAGTGTGAGCTATGTCCAACCATGTTTTTTTTATCGATCCCCTGCTCAAGCTGAATTTGCAGAAGGACTCATCCCTTTATCTGGCCCACGCCGTTCAAAAGAGGGGGGACCAGGCCTTTGCCCTATTTGAAGAGGATTTTTTCTACTCTAATACCGGTGAAATTGCCTTGAAGGTGCGCCCCATCCAGCTTGACGACGAGGACGATTTTGTAAAATCGGTTACGCTGCTTCATCCGGAGACTTTGAAGCTGGAAGAAATTAACTGGTTTCACATGCGCCTCGATCCGCCCTTCGATGGCCGTTATCTGCGCTATCTTTGGATTTTGCAGGCGCTTAAAGAGCGCGGGCTTCGCATAATAAACGACCCCGACGGCATCCTTTTATTTAACGAAAAGCTCACGGCCTATTCCATGGCGCGGGCCCATCCGACTTTTGTCGGGGCGTCTTTTGAAGCTTTTGAGCGTTCTTTAGACGGGGACATCATCGTCAAGCCTCTCGATTTGTACCAGGGCAAGGGCGTGGAGAAATTCTCCCTCACGGGATTAAAACGAGAAGAAAAACGCCAATTTTTTGAGCGGAAGAAGGTGGAAATGGGAGGAGTGGTGGTGGCCCAACCTTTTATTAAAGAAGTGGCCTCAGGCGAAATCCGGGCCCTCTTTTTTGACGGCCTTCATCTCGGCAGCATTCTTAAAACTCCCAAGCAAGGTGACTTTCTCGCCAATATTGCGCAAGGGGCTTCGTATAAGTCAACCACCCTGACCCCCGAACTTCACGGCGAATGCCAAAAGCTATGTCAGCGCATGGGCAAACACGGAATTCGCTTCGTGGCCTTTGATCTTTTGGCGGGAAAAATTTCCGAGGCCAATGTGACCTGTCCCGGACTCTTAGTCGAAGTGTCCAAGGCCAATCATAAAAATTTAGCTGAAGAGATCCTTACAAAACTTTAAGGAAGACCCTTGGTGTAGTCGGTAGCGACCTGGAGGGTGATCTCATAGCAATCATGCACCCACACCAGTCCCCACGGACAGTACGAGCTGGAAGATTCAGGAACACCCATGGCCTTGTCCCAGGTGCAGGAATAGTCCCATTTTGCATTCATGACCTCGACCACCAGTGGGCCGGTATGAGGGGGAATGGTAAATGAGTGAGACGGTGAGCATCCATTGACGTCAATCTCTGCATTGTTGGTGTAATCAAAGGTGTAGGTTGAGAAGTAAGTTGCCGCACCCGGAAGTTTGAGTCCGACCTTAACTTGCAGTCTGGTGTAAGGGAGGGCCTCCATGGTGCAAACATTATTGTAGGTATCAATGGCCTTGCCGGGAGAGCTATGGGCCAGGACCCGTACCTGAAAACGGGCATCGGTCACGAACATATTTTGCGCGGTCGGTGTCTGAAGGCGAGGATCAGTGGCGCTCGACCAGGCCACCACACCCGATGATTTACCGTGGGCGATAATGCTGGGGAGTGTGTAATAATCAAAAGGTTGGTTGCCCGTGCCGGGGGCCGTGCAACTTGTATCCACTGTGCCACCCGAAGAACCGGTTCCAGTTCCTGACCCTGTATCTACTGAGCCCGGTGTAAATCCCGGAGCGGGAGTCGGTGTTGCGGTGGTCGCGGCAACTTTGTTGGATGAAGTTTTATTCATGCAACTTTGCAGTGACACGAGCATGATGAGAAACATTAATGTCAGCAAAAATATTTTCATAATCCGGCCTCGGTTCTTCTCCGTTTCACTCAGGCTTATCGGAAGGGCCGGCCGTAGTCTTGAGGACTGAATTGTTGTAGCATTAAGACATGGACATAATGCTGAATCAAATTACGCCACTACTTCGTGAACTTTTAACCCTTTCGCCCCAGGGAAAAACGGCCATCGAGCTTTACCTTAACGAATCAATCAAGAATGGGGCCCTTCCGGAAGATATTTTAACGCTGGAATTTAAATATCTGCGGCAACAATTGTTGACAAAATTAATGAGATTACTCAAGTCCGATAACACCCAGTTCGAGCGCGTCCTTCTCTACCTCCATTTTGGCATGCGCTTGGATTTCCAGACGCTTGAGCAGGTGCTGGAACTTTCCCATGGGGAGTTCATGGAGCTGTTATTCCATTCTTTGGAAAAATTGGGACTTGATCCCAAACTTTTTTCCTACCGCGCACCCCATGGCCCGAATGCCAACTATCTAACCGCCCCGGCCTGGTGGCCGCTCGTGACCGCCCATGAAAATGAGGATCAGTCACCGGAATTAGTGCGGCAAATTTTATTGAAGTTAAATATGAAAGGGCCCAAGGCCGCCGAGGTTGTGGCCTTAAGAAATTTTTTGCAGGAAAAGTATTTAAAGAAATTAACCTGGACTGAAAAACTTCACCGGGTTTTATGGCCCGATGAAGTTCGCTAGAATTAGTTAAAAAGGCGCTTTTTCATTTCGCGGTCAAGCTCATCCAAGAACTGTTCGGTGTGGAGATATTTGGACGCTTCGACCTTGTCTCCATAAATACACAGGGCCAGGTCTTTAGTCATTTTTCCCGCCTCAACCGTATCGACGCAAACTTTTTCCAAGGTTTCGCTGAACTTGATCAGCTCCGAATTGCCATCCAGCTTTCCACGGAAGGCCAGGCCTCGGGTCCAGGCAAAGATCGAGGCAATGGGATTGGTGGAAGTCGGTTTGCCCTGCTGGTGCATGCGGAAGTGGCGGGTCACTGTTCCGTGGGCCGCCTCAGCTTCCATGGTTTTTCCATCCGGCGTGATGAGCACGGAGGACATCAGTCCAAGGGAGCCAAAACCTTGGGCCACGGTATCGGACTGCACATCGCCGTCATAGTTTTTACAGGCCCAGACAAAGTCGCCGTTCCATTTAAGGGCCGAGGCCACCATGTCATCAATCAGGCGATGCTCATAGACAATGCCCAGACTTTGAAATCGTTTTTGGAAATCTTTTTCAAAAACTTCCTGAAAAATGTCCTTGAAGCGGCCGTCATACTTTTTCAAAATGGTGTTTTTAGTCGAGAGATAGAGCGGCCATTTTTTGGTCAGGGCCATGTTAAAGCAGGCATTGGCGAAACCGCGAATGGAGTCATCGGTGTTATACATGGCCATGGCCACGCCATCACCTTGGAAATCAAAAACTTCGTGGGTTTGTTTTTCGCCGTTCTCGGGTTGAAAGGTGATGGTGAGTTTTCCCTTTCCCTTGGTGACGAAATCGGTGGCCTTGTACTGGTCGCCGTGGGCATGACGGCCGATGCAGATCGGCTTGGTCCAGTTGGGCACAAGGCGTGGAATATTCTTGCACACAATGGGCTCACGAAAAACGGTTCCATCCAGGATATTTCGGATGGTGCCATTGGGGGATTTCCACATTTTTTTTAACTTGAACTCAGTCACGCGCGCTTCATCGGGGGTGATGGTGGCGCATTTGATCCCAACGTTAAACTGCTTAATGGCATTGGCGGCATCAAGGGTCACCTGGTCATTGGTCTGATCACGGTGTTCGATGCCGAGGTCGAAGTATTTAATATCGATATCGAGATAGGGGAGGATCAACTTATCTTTGATAAAATGCCAGATAATCCGGGTCATCTCATCGCCGTCGAGTTCAACTACAGGGTTTTTGACTTTGATTTTTTTCATAAGCTCCTCATAACAGACGTTCAATGGCCTTCAAAAGAATATTTTTATCACTGTAGTCCGGCATATAGACGTCGCATCCATTGGCCTTCACAAACTGTTCCTCATCCTCATCGGGCTGGGAGGAGATCATCACCGTTTTGACCACGGGAAAACGTGAGCGGGTTAAAGCAATCAGCTCCTGGCCCGGCATATCTTCAAAGTGATCGACCACGATCATACAGTGAAAATTCGCCGCATTATCTTCCAGGAGAGTGAGGGCCTGCATGCCTTGTCCTGCGGAGGAAATGCTATATTTATATCGCCGCAAGACGGTGGCCAGTGCCTCCCGCCCCTGCTTGTCATGCTGAACGAGTAAAATGGATTTCAATAACATAAAAAACGCTTTCCCGTGCCATTGACCTTAAAGGAGAACGGGCGAATTTTGAAGTTTTTTCTCCTTTTTCGCTCCGCGCTCGTGATTACTCGATAAAATAGCTTCAGTGCTCCCGTGCTACAATAAATCAACGAGTGGTCAATGGCGCAGTTAAGAATTCTAAAAAGTAAGGACTATACCCGGCTGCCCTGGAAAAATGGCTTAGGGTACACCGAGCAGATTGTCATCCATCCTGGAGAAAGCGATTTCGCCTCAGGTGACTTTCTATGGCGGCTGAGCACGGCTCCTGTCAATTCCCCCGGACCGTTTTCTCTCTTTCCCGAGCATGAGCGTTTCTTGACCATCATTCAGGGAAGTGGCATCGAGCTGAGTCACGGCCAAAAAAAAATTTCTCTACCGGCCTTCACACCCTACCAATTTTCAGGGGCGCTGGAGACAAGCTGCGAATTACCTTTTGGGCCGGTGGTTGACCTGAATTTCTTTTGGCGCCCGGAAAAATCATCCGTTCATTTTGAGATCGTGAACTTTCAAAAAGGGGAAGAGTTTCTTTGGGCCCCCGAGGGGCTTACCAATTTTCTGTTCTTGGCCGAGGGGCGGGTCCAGGCCGGGGAACATTCGCTGGAGTGCTTTGATACTTTGTATGCACAGGGTGAAACCGGTCTACTGCTTCAATCCCTCTCGCCCAGGTCGCGGGGGATTTCCATCGGCTTAAAAGGAGTCGACGAATGAGCTTCAAAATCCATCATTTAAATTGTGCCTCCATGTGTCCATGGTCTGGAAAGTTGGCGCCCAACGTTTTTCCCTCTCAGGTGATCTGCCATTGTCTCCTGGTGGAGAGTGATAAGTCGCTGGTGTTAGTTGACACGGGCCTGGGAGTTTTGGACCACGAAAATCCCGGACGCCTGGGCGTGATGGGACATTTCCTGGGTCTCAAACAAAATCCCGCCCAGGCCGCCATCGCCCAAATTCGCGCCCTGGGATTTTCTCCCGAAGACGTCCGCCATATCATTCCCAGTCATCTCGACCTCGATCACGCCGGCGGTATCGTGGATTTTCCCTGGGCCACCGTGCATCTGCTTCGCGCCGAACATCACGCCGCCTTAGTCAGTCGCAAATTCATGCACACCCAGCGCTATCGGCAATGTCAGTGGTCCCCTGACACCAAGTGGAAGGTCTACAAACAGCATGAAGGTGAGCCATGGTTTGGCTTTGAAACAGTTCAGGCCCTGGTCGGTCTGCCGCCGGAAATTCTCATCCTTCCGCTTCCCGGGCACACCAGCGGCCATGTGGGAGTGGCGATCCAAAACGGCGCTAAATGGGTACTTCATGCGGGCGATTCTTACTATGATCAAAACGAAGTGCAAGGCGATGGCCCGGTCATCGTGGGCTGGAAAATATTTCAGCGGATCGTCCACGAAGATCATGAACTGGCCATGAAGAACCAAAAGAGGCTGCGCAAGCTCATGCGGGAGCACGCCGCCGAAGTTGAGATTTTTTGTTCCCATGATCCCAAGACGTGTCACTGCTAAGTGAAAAATTCATCTGCCAAAATAAATTGCCATGATCGTACATGCATTCATTTCATGGTCGACTCTCAACTCAGCAAATTCAAAGGACTATTCTGAGGAGAAGCTGCAGCAGTCCGATCAAATCGATGTCATGCTAATTTTTTAAAATTCCGTTTCGCTAAGCCCTTATAATTCTTGTTATTCGTATGGGGATATAAATATTCCCCAAAATTAAACCGAAATGGTCAGATAATTGCCGAATGCCAAAAACAAAACCTTGCAACTGATTAGTTAAATTTGCGTATTTGCTTTTAAGGAAAAGAGGAGTTTAAAAAAATGAATCTCCACATTGAGTGTCATAAGGTGTTTTTATACCTCACGTTGGTTCTTCTCTTTTCTGCTTGTAATAGCGGAGGCGGTGGTGGAGGTGGAAACAGTTCTGACACTCAGAGCGCCAGCGTCTCTTCATCCGCGATTCAAACCAATAATGTGCAAGTACAAGTGCAAAGCAATATCGTTGAGGTCAATCAAGCGATCACTGCTGATACTTCCCAAGCGGCGCAACCAGTTCCCCCCGAAGAGTTATCTGCCGTTTCTGGTGAACTCACCTTAACCGAGGATGAGTTGGCGGCACTCTCATCCATGCAAGTGAGGGAATAGAATGAAAAAAACAATACTCCCCCTGCTTCTCGCTCTTTCCATGCCCTTTGGCGAAGTTTTTCCTAACAGTGGTACACATGTTGAAGGCCCCCGAAAGGGATTTCATATTGAACCAAAGCTGCCCACACCTAAAGTGTCTGGGGAGACAGCGGTTCTTGAAGGAAAGTTTTGTGTCTGGCATGTAGTGGGGAGTATCAACAAAAATCCCAAATGCCGAAAAGTGAAAGATAATGAATTTGAAACGCATGCCTATTGGCCTGATCCCTTTAGTGAAGTGGCAATTGACATTGATAAAAAAGCAGGCGGTCGCGAGTTTCATTATCGTTTTACAACGTCCCAAATTAGCGCAAGCGACGTCAATATACTCACTCTTTTGATTGAATCAAAGGGGCGTCATCACAGCAATGTCATGCATCTCTTGCACTTTAAGGCGCGTCTTGATCGAAGAATTGTTCATTATGAACAACACAAAGACAAGATGATTAGACGCGGGGAAAACCAGGAAGTCATCGCCAAATTTAGCGAGTTTATTGCCAAGCTCACAAGTGTGAGATTCAAAGTTCAAAGCGCTCTGGATTCCAGACCTGAGGTGCTTGGACGCTTGGAGATGCCTATCCAGGTCGATAACAATATCGCCGCTCCTTTTATCAGCTCGACCATTTTTGATGGATACAGACTCTCTCTTGATGCTCGGGCCGGGTCATTAATTGAAGGCGACCGTGCCAACACCACGGCATCCATTTATGATATGTCTTTTAAAGATGTGAAAATGCCGGCCTTTGCCGAAGAAGATTCCGAAGATGATGATGACCAAATTGACGATAGCAAAAAATTTTATTATCAAGTTCTCTTAGATAATAATGTCCTCTTTGAAAGCATTCCCGCTCTCTTTCCCTTTAATTCAACCGTGTCACATAACTTTTCAACCCAGGCCCTTTCTCCCGATAATTTTCCAAGTTTGGGTTTGAAATTTATTAAGTATGAAGAAAAAGACGATGGCACAATCAAAACAACGCTGTGGGGACGTCTTGATCAAGAACTCTTTGTGTCCAATGACAATGTCGCCCCTGAATGGATTGAACCAATTCTGCCTGATCCCACGATTCGCTATGCTCAGAATTTCCCTCCCATCGATGCCACTGCAAGAGATAGTTTTGGTAAAATCAACCCTGATTCGATCAATCTCATATTGAATGCAAATCTGATCGATGGCACTCAAACGACAACGACTTTGAATAATATAAACAAAGTAAGCGAAGATAGTGGACGCAGCTTTAGGATTTTTGGCGACTTGGCGACGCTACCAGAAGGTGAATATTCCCTTTTGTTTTCAGCGCATGACCTCGCCATGAACGCTGCGGGGCCTGTGGATTTATCTCGTATTATTCGCGTGGATCGTACAGGCCCAAATATAACCCTGGCACACTCCAGTGGAACACTCACCAATAATCCTAACTTGGATTTGCACGTTACTGTTCTTGATCATTCGCCAAAGATGACAACAATGTTTCATCAAGATCAGCAGCGTTTGCAAAGTGCCGAAAGTCTCTTTAACCCGTCCTTTCTATTAATTGAAGGCCTCAATTTCATACGCGCCGAAAGTATTGATGCTGCCTCGAACGTTGCTGTCCCTCAAACCGTGGTAATCGAACTCGATACCATAGCGCCACAAATTTTAAATTTAACGCCGGCCAATGGGGCCATCATAAATACTCTGGCCTTCACAGTGTCTGGAACGTCCAACGAAAAATTGTCTCAAGTGTTGGTCAATAATGCTCTAGCGACGCTCTCCGCAGATAAAAAGTCTTTTAGTGTCTCAATATCTGCAACGACTGAGGGAACATTTTCTTACAGTATCGCGGCGACAGACCTCGCCAACAATACAACAAATATCTCACGCTCTGTAGATATTCGTTTGAATGTCTTATATCGCGATTTAATTGCCATTATTCCTGATGAGGAAACGGGCGGGCTTTTAATCGTTGGAACAGTGGGAGCAGCAAAAGCTGGGGTGACAGTAAATGCGACTGCCAGCATCTTTAATAAAACTTCTGTTGTTGCTAAAAGCGACGGATCATTTGAGGCAAGGCTTGCGGTATTTTCTTCCGTCACTCTATCTGCAACTGACCCTCAGACCAATAGGACTGACACCTTTGTTCTAACTTATGTCGTTGATACCACCTTGGCGGGCGTTGTAAAAGATGTGAGTACTACGCCTCTGCCAGGTGTACGAGTCACCATCTCAGAGACCGGTCAAAGTGCTGTAACGGATGCAGCCGGGGCCTTCAGAATTTCCAATCCTGCCACTGGAGATAAACTACTTATCTTCGATGGCACCGTTGTCCCCCTCTCCGTTTCAGGGCCCAATAAGAAATACGCAAAAATGGCCATCTCGGTCAGTATTGGTCAGGCCCAGTCCAATATATTAAGCAGACCGATTTTTATGGCCCCTCTATATTTTGATGGGAGCGAGACACATCTGACTTCTGGTCAAAGTGTCGAAGTTACTAGCCCACATGCACCTGGGGTGACACTAAAGATTCCAGCAGGGGTTACAACATTTCCAAATGGAGGAACATCGGGTGATATAAACATGGTGGAAATTCCGTCGTCCTCTGCCTCGGTAGAGCCACTGGAAATTGCCGTCCCAAATACAGTCATCGCTCTTGAACCGTCGGGTACAAGATTTTCACAACCTATTGAGGTAACAGTTCCGAACGTCAATGAGTTTCCAGAAGGAATGCAAGTCGTCATTATGAGCCGCGACAGTGTGAAAGGTATCTGGGAAGTCGGAGGTTTTGCCAGAGTCAGTGTGGGTGGTCAGGAGATCACTACCGAACCAGGTCAAGGACTCCTACATTTTTCGGAGATTTATGCATCTGCCCTCGGGCCAACCTTTAAACCTCTGGGCAACGATGACAATCCTGCCTTACAAAAATCACTTGGGATTAACCAGGTATCGGTTGCCACGCCAAGCTATAAGATGATGGGACAAGATATTGCGGCTATGCTGCTTTACCAATCAAATTGGGCGAATCCTTTTTACTTGGCCACAGCTCTTTTAGATGTTCCCAAGCAAGAATTTGAATTCGGCGGCAGTGTTTCCGTTCGCAGTCTCTTGGGTAAAGGGTCTGCTTCTTTGGTTGGAAAAGCATGGATAGAACCAGAATATGTGGATGTTCAGTTCCTCACTGGCAGTATCAACACAGGCAAAATTCGTTACTCAGGAGTACCAAACAAATCACTGATGACATATGCCTATGATCTATCATCATTCCCATCTGGCATTTATCCCTATTCATCCAAGCTTGAAATGAAACTGCGCGAGATGATTATGGGGACAAGAACATACCATGTGAAAAAACTCTTTAAGGGAGCACGTTCTTGGCAGGAACATTTTAAAGAATCGAGAATTATCGAAGAGATTTTCCCAAGAGATGCGACAGGTAATATTTATGTGCAAAATAAAAGAAATTCTGAAGCTGGGGCCGGTTGGAAAGTTGCAGGTCCAGGTAAAATCATCAATCCTTTGGAGCCAAAACTGATGATTGAAGGTGGCGATGGCCAACTGTCCACCTATAGTTTAAATGACACTATTGAGACAATATATCAGGCAAGCAATTTAAGATCAGCAAATTTTGGTTCATGGCCAGTGGTTCAAATGACTAAAATAGACGAGATCATTGTTCGCGATTTTTCATCTAATTCCAATATCATACAAAGATCTTATTCCGCATATTCTGCTTTCTTTGAATCATTACTATATGGAGGCTATGGTTATGTACCGGACGGACAAGAAGGTTGGGTCTGGAATGCAGAATGTGCTCGTAATCGGTATCAAAAAACAATTGCTCGCTCAATAAATGATCTGATATTTTCAGACGGATTTTATTATTTCGTAGATTCTAATGGCCATTTACAAAAAAATAATCAAAATGGTGATGCGGTTCAAACATTTGGAAAATTTAACTCAGCCCCTTCTGCCGTCATCTTTTATACATCTTCACAAACAAGGGATTGCACTTCTTCAAGCATCTTTTCTAATACATGGTGTCCTGATGTTACTTATTGCAATGGTCAGTTTGGTCAAAACTGTCTTTCCAATTATTTTGCAGGAACACAATCATTTCAAAGTGGGTATGACGATTCTGTAAGTTCAGCGGCAGATATATGCGGGTCACCATCTTCCGGTGGAAGCTACCCTCAGGTTGATTATCAGGAAGGATCAAACCCCTTCTTTAACAATCCAGTGAGCATGATCATCAACTCCCAAGGAAAAATCGTTATAGCTGATTCCGGTAATAACCGAGTTAGAATTTTCGATCCAAACACTAATTCAACTTCATTATTCGCTGGCAATGGACAGACCTATGATAATGGGGATGGTGGCATGGCCACAAGTGCCAGTATTTTCCATCCACTGGCACTTGCCACTGATATGCAAGGAAATCTCTATATTGCGACTGAAAGAGGTTTGATTAGAAAAGTAGATGCCACAGGTAGAATCTCGACCTTCGCAGGTAAAACGGCTTCGCAAGGTGGGGTGTTGGCACTCACCACCACGGCCAGCGATGTACTTCTTGATCAACCGCGAGGGCTGGTTATCGACGATGATAATGGATTTTTATATGTTGCCGATACTGGAAATCATCGCATTATTCGAATTGATTTTTTAACCATGACAGCTACTCAAGTTGCAGGCAATGGAACTTGTATCTCTGGCCCAAATATTGGAGATGGTAGAGCGGCGCTGGATGCAACTCTTTGCACTCCAAAATCCGTAGGGCTCGATTCTGATAAAAATTTAATCGTCTTCGATTCTGGCCATGGAAAAATAAGACGGATTATTTTTGATGCCACAACAGGTTCGCCTTTGAATTTCCTCTCATCCATTAAAGACAACAGCACTATGAAAAAGGAGCTAAACGGTACCTTCACAAGAAATTACAGAAATGGAGATGTTGTCACCTACGATTCCACTGGGAAGCAGACCCTTTATCGAAATCGTGCAGGGTTTGAAGTCAAGTTTGAGTACAATGCAAACGGACTTTTGGAGGCACAAGTCGATCCTGTTGGCGGTCGCATACGCTATGAATACTTAGGAGGGAAGCTGACTCGAATTATTGACCCTGTGGGACGAGCGACTTTACTGTCCTACTCTGGAGATTTTCTAACACAGATTAGCTTCCCAGATGGCACTGACAAGGAGTTCTCCTATCAAGATGACGGTCTCATAACAAACGAGAAAGATCAGAGAAATTTTTCAACGACCTATGGTTATAATCAATGGAAGGAATTGATAACAATTACGAGACCGGACGGTAGTGAAATTTCCACCGAGACCTTAAAATCAAAGGCCGTTGGAAACGAGTTTACCGACGGTGAGATGGGTTCATTAGTATCACTGGGTAATCCGGAAATTGCAGATTTGGTCACAAATGCCCGTGGTTTTACAACCTCGCTCAACCAGGATGAATCTGGCTTCGTTTCCTCTATTACGGATGCCAGTGGTCAAACAACCACTATTGAAAGGGATTTAGATGGCCGACCGCTTAAAATAATAAGGCCTGATAATACTTTTGCCACATTCACTTACAATCCTGACACTGGTGATTTATTGACTCGGCATGATTCTGCAACTGGGGCATCAATTTCCTTTACCTACAATTCTTTTGGTCAGGTCACAGAGCAGACAAACGCTTCAGGCCTTGTGGTGAACTCTATCTACAATGGCACAACGGGACTACTCACTTCGTCCTCAAACTCGGCGGGCCAGTCAAGCGCCATTACTTATTATGCTCTAGGCCTAATCAAAGATCAGACAAATTCGTTAAATCAGAAAATTGCCTATGAATATTTTCCAAACGGCAATGTGTCTGCACAAATTGCTCCTGATAACAGTAGAGTCGATTTTGAGCGAGACCCTGCTGGCAATGTCAAAACGATTATCGATGCCAAATCGATTACCAATCCTAAAGGTCGAATTGTTCGTCGCGAATTTGATTCATGGAACAGATTAACCGCAGTTGTATCAGCCAAAGAAGAACGAACAGAATATTCTTATCTAGCGACGGGAGAATTATCAAAAGTCAAAGACCCACTCGGCAAGGAAGTCTTCTTTTTCTACAATTCTCTGGGGCAGTTGATCAGAAAAGTTGATCAATTAGGATTTGAAACCACGCTAACTTACGATGCAAGTGGTAATGTCATCACAGAAGTCGACCCCAATAGAAATTTAAAAACGTATCAATACGACTATGCTGACCGCCTAGTGAAAAGAATTCTCCCCGACAATGTTTACGATTATTCCTTTAACACAAGGGGTGACCTTGTTTTGGCCAAGAATAATATTTCAGAACTTGATTTTGAATATGAGTCAACAGAAAAGGGTGAGCAAGTCTCATTGGCCCGAAGTCGAGGTCTTGGTGTAAAATCAAATTATCCAGATTATGAACTGACCTATTCTTTTGATGAAGCTGGGAACAGGATTTCCATGCAAACAGCGGTTGGATTATTTGAATATGAACACGATCTTTTAGATCGAACCACCTCTGTGCGCAATCATAAGGGTGAATTGTTCAATTTTAATTTTGATCTAGGAAATCGCTTACACGAAATTTTGCGTCCAGGTGGCAAGACAGAGCTTAATTTTGACTCGACAAATTTTTTAACCAGCATTGTGCATAAGAAAGGAAGTACTGCTTTAAAAAATCTTGTCTATGAACGAGACCAAATCGGCAACCGTAAAAAAATGACCACCGCTGCCGGGGATTTTAATTATGGATTTGATCTCAATAGTCAGATAATCAGCGCAAGTAATCCTGAAGTCGCTGGCGACTTTGCTTCAGAAAATTTTAAATACGATGAAATCGGAAACCGAATTGAAGACCAACTTGGCGGTTATCTGTTTGATGCGTCCAAACAACGTCTGGCCGAGGATTATCGCTACTTTTACTATTACGACAACAACGGAAATTTAACCTCCAAGCAGTCCAAAACTTTCGGTCAAGAGTTCGAAAATTATATTTACAACTCAGAAAATCAAATGATCCGTTTTGAGAGCTACGAAAATAATACGCTCGTAAAATCCGCGAATTATTTTTACAATGCAATTGGGCAACGCGTAGAAAAAGTCGTGACCGACCACCAAAACGCAGCCAATAATCTCACTCGACGCTATGTTTATCATGACAATGAAATCTTGCATGAAATGGATCAGTCCAACTCTATTCTCGCAACCTACACCCATTCAGGGCTGCGTACTGACGACACCCTTGCCATGGATATAAGCAGTGGAGGAGTAAGCGCAGGACTTGCTTTGAGCAGTGGCAGCTTCTACTTTTTAAAAGACTCCCTTGGATCAATAACAGAAATTACCAATGCGGCAGGGGAGATTATTCAAAGGCACATCTACTCGGTTTTTGGAAAATTGCTTTCAGTTCGTGATCAGAACAATCAAGAGACTAACTTGCCGATTGTTACCCCATATTTTTCTTATACGAATCGAGAACTGGATCTTGAAAGTGGGCTCTACTATTACCGGGCACGTTATTATGACAGTTCAATCGGTCGTTTTTTACAAACTGATCCTCATCCTGGTTCGAAAATAAACCCGCTTAGTCATATTAATAAATATGTATATGCAATGAATAATCCTTTATCTTTGACCGACCCACGTGGCCAAGAGCCAATAACGCTTGGTTGGGCGATATTCGTAATTATCACTACTGCAATAATTGCTTCCGCGATACAAGCCGCAATCGCGGAAGATCAGGGCGGTGGTTCCTTCCATCGAAACTTTGAAAAGGTATTTCTTGGTAATTTAATTACTGCAAGTCTGAGCACCGTTTTTCTAGGTCCATCCTCAACTATTGGCGATGCCTTCTTTTGGGCAGCGTTCACTACTTTGATGGTTGAGGTCACTTTCTACACTCTTTATATGTATATACCTTCAGGTGTTATGTGCGAGGATACTAATGCGAAAAGCCCTCTCTGCAAAGTAGACTTAAGATCAAAAGAGGATCAACAAAAAAGACAAGATAAGATAAATCCGCCAAATGAACCAATAAAAAGAAATTCTTCAGCAGCATACATTGGTGAACTTACTCCACAGTAAACAAGGTGTTAACAATGAAAGTATGCATCCTACTCCCCCTGCTTCTTCTAACTTCTTGCGCTTTATTTATACGCGGAGAAAAACCTAAGCAGTTTGTTTCGAATTTTCCTGCAGGAAGTATCTGTTTGTCTGTATCCTATAACTTGAACGACTATGATTTACGCGTCCTTAAAAGTGCCGAAAATGAACATGTTCCATTTTATAAGGACAAAGTAACAAAAGTTGCCGAACTCTTAAAAATTCAAACTAACAAAATTTCCTTCGCAAACGGCTCTCTCTCAAATGACTGTTTAGAAATGTCACTAGAATATAATTATGAGTTTGGGCGAAGCTATCTAAAGAGAAATTTACTTAAAACCTTGACTATAGCCTCACTCATGATCATACCTTACTGGGAAACAGATACTTTGCACTTAAAGGTAACTCTGAAGCGTGGTTCAAAAACTAAAGAGTTTAATTTTCAACGAAAAATCAAATTCGTAGGTCAAATTCTCCTTTTACCACTTGCGCCATTCTACAGCCGATTTACAGAATATGAACGACTTTATGATTTTGTATTACAAGATGCTTTTGAAGACATTCAAAAACAGGGCTGGCCGTTGTAGTGTCGCGTACAACTTATTGTGGCGTACAACTTTATCATCGTACAATAAGCCATGAGCGTGTTAGCGATAATAAAATGGTTAAAAAATGAAGGATCGTCTGTTTGTCATTTGGAAAACAACAATTTATAAAGCCCTGGGCTGTCAAAAACCAACGAAGCCATTTCCATGCACATTAACATAAACTATTTTGTCTGGAGATAGGCATGAGCCAGAGCAAAAGAGTCGGGGGGCAGTTAGTGGAGCTGTCCTTTCCCTGCACTGCTAAGTGGCACAAAAAAATGGCACTGGACTCAAAATCGTAATTTTCTGATCAGTTTCAAGCTATCGATTCCATTCACCTTTTACGAAAACATTCAAATTTTATTTGGCGACACCGATAATTTATGGAGATACGCGAGAAAGTTTTTGTGAGGAGGCAACAATGAAGAAAATATTGTTTGGTATTTTGATCGTTTTAACCTGTGTGATCTCGGCTTCCTGTGGCAGTGACCCGGCACCTGCTGCCGCTGCGGCCTCTGGTAATGCCCTTCCCCAGCCCAGTGTGAACTGCGGGGGAAATGATTGTCTTTAATTATTTTTAAACATTGTCAGGGGAGTAAGTTATGAAGAGACATATTTTTGCGACATTAATGCTTTTATTCATATGCGGGCAAAGCCACGCGGCGACCATTGCCAGTGCGAGCATGGAAAATATGGCCCTATTTATGTATCAACTTATAAATGGAACCTCTGATGCTAATTATGCGGGGGGAAATGGCGGACCGACCGACGATGCGGGAAGGCCTAGTGGCTTTGTCGGAATAATCCGCATGATCACAGGCGCAGACGCCCTGGGTGGAGGGTTGGCCTCCTGTGGTTACACTGCGTGTAGTAGCATTCCTTCCACAGGATCATGTTCGATGACTGATAGTGAGGGAACTTTTCTCATGAGTTTCAGTGCTCCCACCAAAGTCATTCCGACCGGTCATACCGGCGCTGATGGTACCACTAAGTATGATAAAAGGGTGGCCGTTTCCATTAACGGTACTAGCTTTATGGCGATCGAATTTAACTGTAGCACCACTGTTGGTTGGTTGAGATTTGCCTCACCAGAAGACTCCAGCGGAGGGGCCACGACCAATGCTCGTCACATTGAAATGTATTACGATACAAATGCGGCAGCATCGACAAAGCTTGAGCTGGCCATGTATTACAATCAAGCCAACGGGGATGACGAATATTTTCAGGCCAAGTTTCAAACTGACAGCACCTCGACCTTCGATCTTTGGATCACGCGATCGGGCGAGGAAAGTGGTTCAAAAAATGCCTTCAGGTTGGGAATGCGCGGCAACTCGTCGACCAAGCAGGCTTCGGTTTTTATGCTCTTTCAAGACAACAATAACTGGAACAATGCATCCACGGGTCATGCTGACGCCAATGAGATACTGGTTTCCGCCGGTACTGGCGACGTGATGTGCATCGACTACTCAGGTACGCCGAGCGCAGTGGACGGAATCTGTGCCGGGCAAGCTATTGCCGCCCCAGGAGCCTTGCTAATTAATGCCGCTGGCGATATGAGTATCAACAGTTCTGTGGTTAATATGAGTGGTGCGATGACCGCACTCTAGATTTAGAAGTGACAACTTTTCACCGGCCCAACTAACTGCTATCCTTAAACGATAAAAGTTAGCTGGGCCTTTATGTTTCGACTCATTCTTTTTTATCTGGCAGTTTACCCCTTGATGGCATGGTCTCAGGGGGATTCGAGCGGAGAAGCGTTCGCCATAACGCTTGAACCTTTTCTTGGCTATAACAAGCAGTCAACGACGGGCAGAGGCATTGAAAATGGCGATCAAAAAAATATTCTCTTCGGGTCGCGAATGGGCGGGCAGTATGCCCGTTTTCAGACGGGGATTGACTATCGACTGGCCACGGGCAATTACGTCACCAGACAAGGCGCGAGAAAGTACGAGTACAGTCAAAGCGGATTCGGGGCCTATTTGGGGTATCTGACGCCCTTTCTTTTAAGACCGTACTTTGTCTTGCAGCTATCCACCAAGGCCTCGCTGATTCCCAGCAATACGGTGCGGACGATGAGGGGCGACGGAATGATTTTCGGTCTTAGTGTTTTCCTGCCTCTTTGCAGTATCAATTTTGAATACCTTAAGACCGAATGGGACAGCATCGAAGAGAGTGCCGTGACCAGAAGTTTGACGGAAACTCATTCCGAGGGATTTAACCTCAGCATAAGTTGGCCTTTCGCCTTTTGACTATTTCTTGCATCATTATGCTCGAAAGAAAAATAAAATCTAAGCCGCTTTTTTGAGAGGGAGGACATTTTCCTCATGGGAGGAATGATAAGTTTGAAGCTCAGAAACAAAATCCACCTGCTGGTTGTAGGCCTGGATTAACGGCTGAAAATTATCATTTTTCCGAGAGTGCATTTTTCGCGGTTTCCCATGGGCGAAATCTTCCATGTGCAAGCGCAGACGATAGAGGGGACCGGAGATACTTCTCGATAGAAAAAAACTAACCACACTTCCCGAGGCCACGAAAGTTACCACCGCGGCCCATAGACCTAAGCCAAGGAATGCGTGGACGCACCACGAACATCCGAAAACGATGGCCGCACCGATCTGGAAGCTGACCCATTGTTTAATTTGAAAAGTCTTATCATTGATGACCATTTTGCGACGGTCTCCGCCTTCTGGCGTTGACGAGGGAACCATGCCTATGGGGCGACCGGAATGCAGAAAATTGGATGGGTCTTGATGCATTTTAACCTCGCGGGAAAGCGTGATGCGCCTCTCAACCTGTCGGTAAAATGAAGGGGAAACCTTAAATAATTTCCGAGATGTAAGAGAAGGCTAACTTCTCTCAACTTGACGAATTTCCATCTTCTGAGGCAACATTCTTGGTTGATTAACACTAAATGTTGAGATTTTTTGTGCGTTATCCTCAGGATTCTGAAGATACGGGCCAACCCAACTATACCAATACCAAGGAGAGAATATGACGTCGAAAATTATCTGGACCAAGATTGATGAGGCCCCTGCCCTGGCAACCTACGCTCTCCTTCCGGTGGTGCAGTCCTATCTCAAGGGTTCGGGGATTGAAGTGGAGACCAGTGACATCTCGCTTACGGGGAGAATCATCGCTAATTTTCCTGAAAAACTGAGCGAGAAACAAAAGATTCCTGATTGCCTGACCCAGCTTGGCGACCTGGCCAAAACGCCCGACGCCAATATCATCAAGCTACCCAACATCAGCGCCTCGACTCCGCAGCTTCAAGCGGCGATTAAAGAGCTGCAGGCCAAGGGTTATGACATTCCTAACTATCCTGAGGAAGCGAAAAATGAGGAAGAGAAAGCCATTCAAACTCGCTATGCAAAAGTTCTCGGCTCGGCCGTCAACCCAGTTCTGCGGGAAGGAAATTCTGATCGTCGCGCCTCAGCTTCGGTTAAGAAATTTGCCCAGAAGAATCCCCATCGCATGATGAAAGAATGGCCGACCTCGGGCTCCAAGGCCACCGTCGCTCATATGCAGTCCGGAGATTTCTACGGTAGTGAAACATCCACGACCATTGAAAAGCCGTGCAAAGTGTCCATCGAATTTGTGGGCAATGATGGCAAGGTGACGAATCTTAAGAAAGGCCTGGCCTTGATCGAAGGGGAAGTGATCGACACCGCCGTGATGAACATCGCTTCGCTCCGCAAGTTCTATGCTGACACCATCGACCTGGCCAAAAAAGAAGGGGTGCTGTTGTCACTCCACCTGAAGGCCACCATGATGAAGATCTCGGACCCCATCATGTTCGGACACGCGGTTTCCGTTTATTACAAGGACGCTTTAGAAAAGCATGCCGCTCTTTTAAAAGAAGTTGGCGCAAATCTTAACTACGGCCTGGCCGACGTTATTGAAAAGCTCGATCGCCTGCCCGCCGATAAGAAGGCCACGATCATTGCGGACATCAATGCGGTTTATAAGAACCGTCCGCCACTTGCCATGGTGGATTCAAGAAAAGGAATCACCAACCTTCACGTGCCCAACGATATTATCGTCGACGCCTCTATGCCGAACGTGGTTCGCGACGGTGGCAAGATGTGGAATAATGACGATCAACTGCAGGACACCATTGCCATGATTCCTGACCGCTGTTACGCCACCATCTACAAAGAAATTATGGAGGATTGCAAAAAGCACGGGCAATTTAATCCTTCCACCATGGGTAGCGTATCGAATGTCGGCCTCATGGCCCAGAAGGCAGAGGAATATGGATCACATGATAAAACTTTTGAGGCCCCAGGAAATGGGAAAATCAGAGTTGTCGATGAAACGGGCAAAACGCTGCTTGAGCAAAAAGTCGAAAACAAAGATATCTTCAGAATGTGTCAGGCCAAAGATGCACCGATTCAGGATTGGATTAAGTTGGCCGTCAGTCGCGCCAGGGCCAGCAAGACGCCCGCCATTTTCTGGCTGGATGAAAAACGTGGACACGATGCTCAGATCATCAAAAAAATTAACAAGTATCTGCCCATGCATGATACCAATGGCCTCGAGATCAAAATCAAAACACCGGTTGAGGCCATAAGGTACTCGCTTGAGAGAATTCGCAAGGGCCAAGATACCATTTCAGTGACCGGAAATGTTTTGCGGGATTACCTGACCGATCTTTTCCCCATTCTTGAACTCGGGACCAGCGCTCGCATGCTTTCCATCGTACCTTTGATGAATGGTGGTGGTATGTTTGAAACTGGTGCCGGTGGCTCCGCGCCCAAGCACGTGCAGCAGTTTTTAAAAGAAGGCCATTTGCGCTGGGACTCACTGGGTGAGTACTGCGCGCTGGTGCCTTCTCTAGAGATGATTGCCAAAAACACCAAAAATGAAAAGGCCACTATCTACGCTGAAGCTCTTGATCAGGCCATCGGAACGTATCTGGAAAATGGCAAATCGCCATCGAGAAAGGTTAACGAAATTGATAACCGGGGCAGTACCTTCTCGCTCGCCCTTTATTGGGCCCAGGCCTTGGCTCGGCAAACGAAAGATACCGGAATTCAGAAGCGCTTTGCCCAGGTGGCCAAAGAGCTGGCCGAGAATGAGGCTAAGATTAATGGAGAGCTTTTGGCGGCACAAGGGCATGCGGTGGATATCGGTGGCTACTATTGTCCCGATCCAGAGCTCGCTAAAAAGGCCATGCGTCCGAGCACGACCTTTAATGCGATTATCGATCGGCCATAAAAACGGCTGAGCTTAATTAATTCCGCGATTAGGTTTCTTTTTGGCCGGGACAAGCAGCTTGATCCCGGCCTTTTTTCCGGCAATTCTCAATGGTGGTTTGGTATTCCCTGCACTTGGAAAGGTCACCACTAGTCCTAGATCACGTGGAAAATCCACTGTGGTGGGAACATTCCCTGGCAGCGAGACGACTAGGCCGTTGCCTGTCGGCAGTTGAATCGGTCTTCTGACCTGGTTGGGGAAACTGATAACGAGGCCGGTATTGGCCGGAAAGCTGATTGTATCTAGGCCTGTCGTTGGAATGGAGACAACCAGCCCACTTCCACCAGGGGTGGTAATGACGAGCCCGGACTCATTTCCAAGCTGCATGGGAGGGCGCGACTGATCCGGGAAGGTAACAGTCAGGCCTTCACCCGTTGGGATCGTTACAACCAGACCTGAGTTGCTTGAGGGGATCGTGACCACAAGGCCGCTGTCGGTGGGGATTTGAAGCGGTGGCATGGTGGTTGCCGGAAAAGAGACCACCAGATTAGACGGAAAGATCGGATAAAAAACGATCGGTTGGGCCATCGCCGTGGCCAGTTGAAAAAATGAGAGTATGATTCCAAAAAAAAGTAGGGTTTGCTTCATATAAGTTCTCCTTCAAAGTTGCCCTTCTTTGGCAGAGGGCCTCAGCTTTGTCAACAAGTGGGAGAGGGGTGTGAAGAAGTAACTCATTCAGGCGCGTGTTATGACCAGCTTTCCCTGATTATTGATGATATAAAGGACGTGTGAGATTTCCTTCGATGACATATAAAATAGTTTTTTGTATTTTAACCAGTCTTCAGCTGTTGATAATACCAGCAGGCCTTGCCAACACTTTTGAAGTTTCTCTCTCTCAGAAGGTCGATTTTAAAAGCGGCGATGTCATCAAGCTAAAAAAGTCTTTTTTCTCAGTGCAAATTGGGTCTGATCCAGGTACCGAGTGTGCTGTCCCAGGATTTAACTGCGGCAGTGGTTACCGGCCGCCGCATCCAACTTACAAAATAGATTGTGGTGCTAAGCAACCTTGTCCCTACATCGTCATGGCATCTGCCCAAGATGGCTCATCCGGAAGCTTGACGATTGAGGATGAGAAGAGCTGTGAGAAGAATAATCCGGAGAATTGTTTTTATGAATTTGCCAGGCAGTTCGCCAGCGATGAAGGATGTATGGCCCTGAAGTCACCCTCGGGCCGATATTATTGTTTAGCAAGATTTGATAAATCGGCGAGACCGGAGAACCGAGGGCTTTGTGATCAATTGCCCGATGCCATCTATGCTCTCAAATGGAATTGCTATTATGAATATGCCATTCGCTACCGCGACCCGAAATTTTGCGATAAATATTCTCCCAAGGAAATCGATGGAAGAGATCGGTGCTTACTCAAAATGGCGGAGATATTTAAAGATAAGGCCTTTTGCCAAAAAATCTCGGCCAGCAAAACAAACTCGTACAAAGAACAATGTCTGTGAAAAGATTCCGCAGCGGAAGTGCGATGTGTCTAATGTTTTGGTTTTAAGGTTGTTTTTTTTGGATAAGGGGATTGATTCCAAGAAGGCCGCCAAACGTCTTGGTATTAGCAACTCATCATTTGGCCGCATTGAAAATAAAGAAGTGAAAAGGACATCGTTTAGGCATGCAATCAAGATTGTACGGGCTGCCTATTCTCACCCATCTTTTCAATAGTCCACTGGCACTGCTCAACCAGCTCATGCCTTCCCTCAAAAATGGACGAGGTCGTATTGCAAAAAACAAGCAGGACTACATTCAACAATCAAGCTTCTAAAATCTCGCGTAAAGTCTTCCTCGCTGGCTTCTGTTATTTCCTTTTGAGAAACAAGTGAAGTGATAATCGTTTTACCTTTTCGTTTTTCAAAAATACGAACGACTTCACCTTGGGTCGCCATTTTATTACGAAAACGATGAATATTAGTAATTATCAGAATGGGATAGGAAAGATATTGTTCCGTGAACGCGTCTGCGCTTTGTGACTGTATAGCAGCGATAAATCCTTTGATAAAATCATTCCACTCGATTTTGAAGCAATTTTCTGGTTTTAAATTCATCGATTGCAGATAATTTTCATTTTGTGTGTAACCACCTTTGCAAACGAAGAACACATGCGGAAACATGGTGATAGCGTCCGTCAGTTGTTCGTGGCGAGCAGCAAGGAGCGACCAAGAGGAAAGACCTTCCATCTTGGCCACTATATCGAGGGCCTTGATGTGAGTGATCCCAAATTCCTTTTCCAGAATTTTGGCGTTTGATTTGAGTAGTGGAACAGGCTTCGACAATTTGAAAGTGGCAACTTCGCGAGCGAAAGACATAGAAACTCCTTTTGCGGTTTTCTCGAAGCAGTCCCTCTTTATGCACCTTCTACCAAAAGGATGTTGATAATTTTTTAACGATGTCCTTGCCAAGATTTTGGCTTTCCCGATTAAGAGGGGGGAGGTCTAGGGCCGACCGAGGAAGAGATTGTTGCTGAAAGAAGAAGGGATCATCAATTCGCAGGTGGTCAGATGCTATTTCAATTAGTTAGTAATTCCGGCGATGTCGTTGATGCGTTTTAAATGAAAATATTCTTCCGATGCCAAAGAATATTTTCTTGCGTCGGCAGCAGCTTTTTATCCAATATAAAATTTGTGATAGATTTTCCTAGAAATGGGGTGAAGAAGATATCGTTTTGAGTGTCCATCTTTGCATGAGAGCTAAGAACTATATTGTGGCCATCATCAAGACTCCAGATTCCTCGATCGAAGGCCAAGTGATGTGTCGGACAGAGTGATAGACCATTTTGTTCTGAGCATTCACCGCCGCGGGCCTTCCATTTGATATGGGCGGCCTCCATGGGGAAAGGTTTGTGGTTGAAATAGAGTTTTAAATTACAAAAGCAACATCGGTAATCATAAAGTTGCAAGATGATCTTGGGAAAATTGGGGTCTCTTTTGGGGGTTGCAATTAAATTTTCAAACTGCCCGGGGCCAACGATTTCTGGGATGAGGTCGAACACGCCAAGCTTTTCCAGGAGTCCAGCATGAAGTGTCTCGGGAAAATTGTCGTCGATGATATCATCTATGAGTTTTTGGGCCAAGGCCTTGTTCCTGCCAAGCCACTGGAAAACCTCTTCAGAAAAACCTGCTTGAAAGTTCCTTTCCCTTGCCTCTGTTGGACTAATGTCGCCTGACTTATTCGCCTTCAAGTCTGATGGAACAGTGGCCCAAATATTCAAATCTCTTGAATCATTTTTTAAACGCCAGAGAGGTTGGAGACAATTCGGTTTTGATTTGAAATTGGTATAATCGCCAATTAAGGCCTCAAGATTTTCCCGATCTATTTGGTAATTAATCCACCTTTCGTTTTTCAAGAGCTTGGTTAAGGCGAACAGAAGTGTAATTGGTTTGTGAGGGGAGTACCCGTCTCCAAATTTGTTTTTGTTAATACCGCCGTACCATTTAAGAAATAAATCTAACATAGAGATATAGTTTAAATGAAGCTGTTGCGTAGGTCTAGAACGAGCGGACAGATTTATTTTTTTGTCCCTGAGAACTAGAATTAGTTCCAATCGCAATATTGGCATGCGCTACATCCCGAAAAGTGTCCAGCAACTTTTTCCTCGACAGCACATCTCACATCATCTTATTCCGCTTAACCTCACTTTCAATTAAATTCCAAATCTTCCCCGCACCCAACACAATAACTTGAGAGGTTGCACGTGTGACAGCTTGATAAAAGGCATCTTTTCGTGAATAGTTCTCCTCCAAATAATCGAGCAAAGATGGGGCAATAATTACAATTGGCAGTTCTAGCCCCTTTAGTTTCATTGGGGTGCCAAGGGTAATTCTCTCCCCTCTCTCAAAGAATCCAGATCGCCCTGCACCTTCTAGGAGATGTGCCGGATACTCTCTGTCTTCCAGCCAATCGGCAACATCCACGCATCTTGGGTTTGAGGTTGAAGGTGGGAGGGCGATGGCAATGTCCCCAAATGAGGCATCTGTTTTTTCGACAATATCATCAAGCGCTTCTGTCAAAGCAACAAATTCGTCCTCATCATTTTCCGTTGTACACTTTTTCATCTGAAATATTCCACCTTTGGCGAAAAATTCTGGACGAAGGGCCTTATGAATTACTTGCGCGATTTCTCTTTCTGCACTCTCGGTGATTTCTTCGAAACTTTGCTCCGTTAATACAGCATGAACTCGGGTAGCAACGATGCCAATATTTTCTGGAACACGATGAGAGACCTTCAGATAAAAGTTTCTGCTAGGCCACCTTGAATCCATCTCGGGGAGGGTATTGGAACGAACTTCTTCAAACAGTACCGCCAAGCGGTTGTAAGTGGAGCCTTGGGCAGGGTCAAAAGTAAGAAGTAGTAGACCTTTCGATGGGTCGTTCAAATTTTTTGCTATAAACCGTCCCCATCCCTCGTTAGCATCCTGAAATTCATCAAAGATAATTGCATCAAACATCGGTATTGGCTCGGTGGTGGAGATGAAGGTATTAGCGTCAGACTCTGTTAAGTTATAATATTTCCTTAAAAATTCATGGAAATAGCAAACTTCGATTAACTGCGGCCAGGTATCATAAAGGTCGACATAGGATTCCGCAGCGATGCGGCTTATCTCATTTCTCGCTTTGCTTGCTGAGGACACGGTCAAAGATAGCACCAAAATTCTGGGGCGATTTTGCCCGAATAGATCCATCGTTTTATTATCATGCTGAGCGGCCAAAGTCAGTGCTTTGTGAGCAGCAAAAACAGTCTTCCCGCTACCAACGACTCCGTTGACTCGATGAGGCCCATGTTGTGTTTTCTGCATTACATTTCGCATGTAAGGTGTCAAACCATCTAAGCTCGCCTGAATATTTAAGCGCCGCTGTTGAATCTCCTGTGCTGCATTTTCATTTGGCGAAATCTTTTTCCATAGTCTGCTTGCTATACGTTCTGATATCTGACTTGCTCTCCAGCCCCGCCTTTCAATAGAATCAGAAATACGCTTCAACAAAATTTTTCCTGCAGCTTCGTAATCAAGATCATCTTTAAAAAGATAGGGGTGTGAAGGAGGAAGAAGTCGATCATCGGCGAATAGGCCTAACTCTTGCGCATCCACTCTTGTCAACTTTGGAAATATGCACCCGCAAAGATAGGTATAAGAACCGGGGTTTGGCTTAAGGTCTGATGGTAGTCGGTTTATAAGTTTGATTATTCCTTGCTCGGCTTGCTTTAGCGGATGCCGCTGCCGCCCTAGTCCTTTTACCTCCCATTCATTCTCACTCTTGAAGGTTCCTTCTAGAGCTTCTTTTCCCCAGTTTTTGATTTCAAAAACCATGAGGACTCCAGAACGGGGGGCCAGTAAAATTATATCGCATTCACCGTTGCCAATGAATCCCGAGCAATATTCAATCTTTACTTCTGGAGGGAGACCTTTCTGCAGAATTGTGCAAATTTTTTCCTCGCTTCTCTTGTTCATCTAATTCTCCAGTAAAGTCAGAAGATCTTACCTAAATAAAATTCCGAAAAATTTAGTTGCGCTAGTCTTCGACCATCGTCCTGCATTAATTCCATTAAGATTATACGGTATGTTGGTATTTATAGGGGAGAGGAATATTGTGGCGGTTCGCGCTCGGCCACTACGCTTTCGGCCCTCACGGCCTCAAGCTGCGTGGCCTCCCCTCGGGCGCTCAGTCAGGCATCCTGCCTGCCTGTCCGCATTGGACTTGCCTTTGGGCAACTCCAACGCGGTCGCTTCCTCGCTTCGAGTCTCTTTTTGGTTTCTAGTTTGTTGTTTTTTAATGATTGGATTATTTAAGACGTTTTTTTTTGGGGAGCGCGGACAGTTTTTTGAATGATCACCACCCTGAGCGGCAAGGTGGTGCTGGTCTAAAAACATCAGAGTAAAAACAAGTAGATAACATCCGTAATGTCATACTAACAAAATAATGTTATTATGACGATAAATATGTTATTATTTAACTCATGGAAAGCATGGCTGAAAAAACAATAGAAAAGTACCTACCTTTACTGAAAGTAAAAGGTAGAAGGATAGAAATTAAAAATCTTCCAGCTTTCTTTCGTAATATTTATAACTTTGATGAATTACGTATCAATGAAAACCCTTATCTCTTGATTACAGTGAAAGACAAGGCGCTAGGCCCTCGCGAATTTAAGAAACACGGCAAGATTTTTCATGAGAAAATTGCTCTTCCCCAGATATGGTACATGTCTGTACTTCACTTTCATAAGGTTCAAAGACTTATTCAAAGTGGTGTGGATTTTATTATTGAAGGTAAACAGGTCCATCTGCCTTCGGTGAATATTTCAATAAGATCTGAAAGACAAACAATCCGAACTCAGAGGAAGAAAATAAATGGCCTTGGCGTGAACATTCTTATTAGGCAAATTTTGCAGGGAGATCTTTCTGGCAAAAATAAACTGGAGCTGGCCATGCTCTTCAAAGTTAATCAGATGACATTGGGGCGCGCGCTTGAAGCACTTATCGCCAATGCGATATGCAGCGAGAAAAAAGAGGGAGTTTCTAAGTTCATTCATTTTAAAGATAGAAGCGAGCTGTGGAGCTTCTTAAAAAATAATGTGGGTAGTCCTATTCAGGATATTATCTTTCCTGCGAAATTTCCCAAAGATTTGCCCTCTTCAGGAATCACGGCATTGTCACACATGAGTATGCTTGCCGATGATGAGATTCCGACCTTTGCAATAGAGAAGAAGAGTTTCAATAAAAGCCCGACGTCTAAAAATGAAGTTCTTGAGGAGTTTGCCAAGGCCAGGTTGGAGTTGTGGGATCGGGAACCCACTCTGGTAAAAGACGGAACAATTAATTTATTGGACACTTATCTTATTCACAAAGATGATGAGGACGAAAGAGTACAAATTGAACTTGGGAAACTTCTCAAAAAAAATGATTTGGAAATAGGATAAGACGATGATTAGGGGATTAGAGCACTTCAGGCAATATTTTAAGCAGTACTCCAGCGACTTTATTTTGGTTGGCGGGGTCGCAAGCTATCTCTTACTCGATGAGGCCGGTGCTCCCAGGCTTCGGCCGACCAAAG
This sequence comes from Bdellovibrionales bacterium GWA2_49_15, assembly GCA_001769855.1. Classification (GTDB taxonomy): domain Bacteria; phylum Bdellovibrionota; class Bacteriovoracia; order Bacteriovoracales; family Bacteriovoracaceae; genus GWA2-49-15. Next base: position 170,679 of record MEPP01000030.1, read on the forward strand.
ATTTAGATATCGTTCTGATGATGCGGCCCGCAGATAATTTTTTAAGGGCCATACGCCAATATGTGAAGGATGGCGGGTATGAAATTCAAAAAGGGGATAATGGGCAAGCGACATTCTATCGATTTCAAAAACCAAGCAAGAATGAATATCCGTTGATGATCGAGCTATTTGCTACGGCCGAGAATCCTTTAAAATTATTTGATGGACAGCATATTATTCCGGTCACAGGTCCCAGTGACTCAGGTTCACTGTCTGCCATTTTATTAGATGAGACCTATTATTCTTTGATCACCAAAAATGCGGTTATGAAAGACGGTATCAATCTGCTTAACCCCTTTGCCCTGATCCCGTTCAAGGCCAAGGCCTATTTAGAAATCAAAGAGAGAAACGAGGATTCCAAAAACTGGAAGAAACACCGCGGAGATATTATCAATTTGGCGGTTACCTTTCTAAATGAGGAGAGAAAGGAAAAACTCGAGGGAAAAGTGCGCTTGCACTTTATTGAGTTCATGGCGCACTTCAAAAAAGAGATCGACGAGGATGTGATCAAGGGCGCATGCCAACAAAAAATTTCTAAAAACACGGTCATTTCTTTATTGGAAACGACGTTTTTATAATACACTCGGCCCGGCTGATCACATAAATGAAACATGGGTTTCCTCGAGGATGAGCAAGTCGCGTTTCAATCTTTTGTCCGCTTTTAATTTTTTTGCCATGGCATAGAGTTTCTGAAAGTTCGTTTTCTTCACGCGAATGGCGTCCATCACAATTTTGTAGGCCTGGACTTCAGGAAAATGCTTGCGATCAAGGAGAATGTCAATCAGAGTGCGCTCGATATTTGTCACGCGAATGCCATTAATACTTTCGATGCCAATTTCCCACTGAGGATTTCGTTTCCGGACTGTTTTGATTTTGAGTCTTGTGGTTTTTTCATAGGGAACATAGGCCCAAATATTCGATGGGGCCTCCTCGGTAAGGTCATGTAATACGAGCGCCGACCACAAGCAAAGGGCAGAAGGTTCTCCTAGTTGAGCAAGCGCCACGGCGTAGTGGTCTGTTTCACTATTTGCGTGGAGTTTTTTTACGAAAATTCCCCTTTCTTCTTTCATAAGATGCCCCTCGTGCAAAAGAAGGTTCAGCTCGTAATAAGAAAGGCCGGCATCAGAGATTGCCTCCTTGGAGGAAAAGGCCCACTTATTGATTCGTTTTAATTTTTTTACTCTCTCTTGAGCTTTAGTGTTCAAATAGCCTCACAATCTAATATGTGTGATGTATTTTATAATGTATCACAAAATGTAATAGTGTGATACTATTTCTTGCCTGCTTAAACGAACAAGAGGCGGATGCCTGTATCCGCCTCTTGGTTTTAATCAACGGCACCTCTCTAATAGAACTCAAGACATACTCAGCAGCATCGGCATCACAATCCTTAGCTTATTCTCATCCATCTTCTCTATTATTGCCTGGCACTGCTCAATCATCTCATGACGAAGGGGCGAGACTTTTAGAAGCTGATTGAATAATTCCATGGTGTGGCCATAAGTCTCCACAATGTGTCGAATCTTCTTATCAGTAAGGGTAATGCGACCATTTTCAATGAAGCCGATGGTGTTTTTATTCGGCCCACACATGCGACTGGCGGAACACTGTTCGAGATTTTTACGAAGAAAGATACTAACCGTAATCCTTCTCTAGCTTAAGAAGAAAATAATCGAACGCCAATGCAGATCGGCCTTCAAGCCAAGTTTCCAAAATTCACCATTATTTGAATTATACGGCCCTGCGTTCACGGCCATGCAAAATGAAAAAACCTCTTAAGTTCAGTATCGTTTTATCGCCAAACAAAACAAT
>MEPP01000031.1:0-108050 GCA_001769855.1 Bdellovibrionales bacterium GWA2_49_15
TAACGCATCCCCTCCGTTGAGGTTGTGCGCTTAATACACTGTCCGATTTATTAAGGGAAGATCATAACTTTGACCTGGCCGATAGCAACTCCATCAGCTTGCTCTATGTCCGAAAGATCAATTTTCCGCGAAGTCGCGCAAGAATAAAGCAAGCCTATCAACGTGAAATAATAGAGATTTTTCATTTTTCTCACAGTTTTTCACCAAAAATATCGTAATTTCTATTCGGAATTTATTGCGCTTACTTGAAATTATTTTTTAATCAATGAGAAATCCACTAGATAAAATGGCAATAGCTCTCCTCGGAGAATGACGATTCCAACACCAAATCCCTCATTAAGCAGTAACCAAGAAGCAATATTCAGTCATCTGAAACGAAAATATTTATTATGCACTACGACCTGTTCTGATCTTTTAACAATTATTATATTTTTATTAAGCTATGCGCAGTTTAGTCCTCGTAAAAAGGAGGTTATATGCCGTTAAAAAAAGGAAAATCAAAAAAAATTATCTCAAAAAATATTTCTGAGATGGTAAAATCAGGCAGACCCCAAAAACAAGCTATCGCTATCGCGATGAGTGAAGCTGGTCTTTCAAAAAAAGAAAGAAAGAAAAAGCATCTGAGTAAAACTAGTTCATGGTCATGGATATTTTTCGGGATGCACTGAATACCATTTTGGATTGGGAGTGACCTTGGTCTTTATCAAATCACCCTTGGTAAAATCTATTTAGTTTTTTGAGAAATGCAGAACCACTCCAGCCTTTCCTCCAACTGAGACAATATCATTGATCCCCAAATCCGTTGAGAGCGAAAGGCCAACCTCCACCTCGGATAAAATATACTTCCCTTTTTGATCCTCATTTTGCTTCATGACCTTATGGATCACCTTACTAAGTTTTCCAATTGTTTTCCGAAGCGCAGAATTCAATCGTTCCCTCTGTAGACCTTTTTTTTCAAAAAGCACGCCCTCCAAACCTTGAATGTCCTTATTTCCATTTTTATCCATTTTGATTAAGACAATAGGAAGTGAAGGCGCCCGTGTTGTATCACTGGCCGATGCCTGCGAGAGGACCATCAAAGAGACGAGTAAAGCTGATAGAATATTTCTCATACAACCACCCCCAAAAATTATTCACGTTTAGTAAAATGCAGAACAACCCCACCTTCTGCGGCAACACTCCAGAATAATGCTCCGGCAGAAGCCGTTACACCGAGACCAACCTCTATCTCACTTAACTGGAATGCTTCTGGCAATTCACTCGAGGCAGCTTCTGAAGCCGCATTAAAAATGTCGCTAATTTGCGAAGAGGCCAATATAAATGATTCATCAAAGTGCTCTTCCTCAATCTTTTGAATAGTGGTGTGACCATTTTTCCCATCGGAGGCAACGACAGCAATATTTTCAGTCTTCTCAATACTTTCGGCCTGACTTAAGACGCCCATGGTCGCGAACAAAAAGATCATAGGGAAAAGGCTCAGTCTCTTCATTGCAAGCTCCTATCTGTCACACTGCTATAACTATTGTTTGACACGTGAAACAAACTAGATTATTTTAATAGAGTAAGTCAAATTTTTTGGAACATTAAATGGCCGCCAGCCAGTCGGACTAGTGATATTTGTAAGAGCAAAAATATATGTAGGCCCAAAGTCGTGTCTCCGTAAAATCTCGAATTTGTGCCAGTGTTCCACCTTGCTGATGGGTGAAAATTCTAAGGGTGTTTAAAGCTTCCTGATAGCCTTCAAAAGTTGATTGGATGTTGGCACCATCAATGCTTGCATATTTTATCTGACGACAATTTTTCTCCACTTCCCAATGAGTATTTTTTTCAATAATTCTAATAAACCGATAATCAGTAATCAGGACACTCTTCGTTTTATCGCCAATGGAGCAAGAGATAATGAAAAGCAGTAACAATACTTTACTCATTAAACACCTAATGCACTAAAGACTTATTGAAATTTTACTCACACTCACCCCGCGGTCTACCACTCCGGCGTCACTGTCAAAAACGAAGCGCAGTTCCACACTTTTTCCGGCAAATGCGCTTAAATCTACTTCGTAAGACTGCAGGGGAATCGAACCGCTCTTTTTGTCGACCAGAACGATTTCTTTATCTCCGCTCACGGCAAGCACCTTAAAAAAGTCATAGTCGAGTTCGGTTTGGATAACGGCATCGAATTTCAAGTGATAGGTGCTGCGGTCAGGAAGCCTGACAAAAAGCGCGGCCTCTGCATGGACATTGTTCTGGTATTTCTCCTCATTTCCAATTTTAAGCGCACCATTTTCAACTACCCAACCATGGTTTTCCTTTGTATGTTCCGTATAAAGCGCCAGCGGCCGGGACTCTCCTGCATTTAAGTCGATGACAAGGTTCTGATTGGGAGCGAGAATCAGATTTTCCGGGACAACTCTGTACTGATAAACTTTTCTCCAAACCTTGACACTATTTTGGTTATATCCACTTACCTCAACCTTGGAGATCTTGAATTTGTCAGTTCCCATGTTTTTGGGGAAAGTAAGTTCACGACCTTCCGGATTATCCAATTCAATATTTTTCCTACCGAGAATGGTATCTCCCTCTTTGAACTCAACCGAAGCGGTATTTTCCCACTGAGCAAAGACAGAGGGCGGTTGATTCAAGATAATATCCTGGCGCCCTTCCTGCATAAAAATAACGGAGGAAGTATAGGCAGGGGACATCTCATTTAACTTTCTGGAAAGTATTTTTAACTGGTCGGCATTGCCATTGAAAAAATCAGAAAGGCTCGATACTGCCAGGTCATCAGCAATGACGCCAACGTCTTCAATCAATTTTCCGGTATTGAGTCCTACCCGCACGGTCTGACGAAGAGAAAAGCCAATGTCCTGTCCATGGGGAAGATGTTTGAAAGGGCCGGTATTTTCCTTCGGCAGGTCTTGCAGAAATTCGCTGAGAGTATAATTATTGGCACCGCCAGCACCCGTGTTTTCATCTTCTCCAAAAATTATCGCCGCCCCATGATCCTGCATCTGTGCCGAGAACATGTCACAGGAAGAATAGCATGAAGCATTATTGAAAACCGCCACAGGCCTAAAATAGTACTGCCCCAGTTCGCTCATTTTTTTCTCGGAATTGAGGGGAAGATTTTTAGTTAATTCACTTCCCTGCCTGGCCGCTTCCCTCAAGGCTTCCGTAAAAATGCCATTCGGACTTACGAGATCAAAGTAAAATTGGTTTGCCGGACTGCTCTTCAAACGGAAATTGAGCGGAACAGGATTGGCGGGATGAAAAAGCTGCACCAGGTTTTCGGCCAGCGCGATGCGGCCCCCGCCATTGTTGCGGATATCAAAGATAAGGCCATCGGTCTTGGCAAATTGATTTCGAAGTAGCAGCTTCACTTCCTGCACTACTTGATCCACATTCAAAACTTCAGGCTCAAAACTTTCCAAACTGATATATCCGAAATTTCCATACTCATTGGAAATAAGGGCATATTTCAAAATGGGCTCGGCGGTATCAACAAGGTTTCCGCGATCATGGGTATTCTTGTTATTTGTCATCTTTCGAAAAAGTTTATTGAATTCGTTTTTATATTCGTCTTCCGCAAATTCATTTTTCTTATTGCCCTCAAGACCATTCTTCAGACAGGTGGAATTGACTTTGGATATCCAGGGCAAAGTAGTGTGATAAATCTTTCCGAGACGATTCTTGAAGGTGAGCTGGATAGAATCTTCGGGCGGCACTGGAAGTCTTTGATGGCTTAGATAGGTGAGCAAATCCACGGCACGCCTCTGGGCCGCTTTGGTGTTGGCCCCGCGGGATTTCGCCAGCATAGTCTGCACCGCCTTTTCGGCAGTCATTCCCTTATAAGAGAGCAGAATATCTCCAACCTGGATTTTAAGCGGAGCGGGTAAAAGCCTTAATGCTTCCTCGGCCGTCGCCAGTCCGCTCACCGCGAGAACTTGCTTCCCGGCAGGGTCACGAGTTTCGGCAAAGCTCAAAGGAATAAAACTTCTGTAACAGGAATAAGGGACAGGCATTTTATAGTCGGTATGAAGGTCCCGAAGATTTAAAAAGATCTCGGCCAGCCTTTGATGAAAATCCACATCAGAAAGTGTCTCTATTTCCGAAGCTACCTTCAGAAGAGCAGGAGTAGGATCGGCCTCACTTCCGAAATCATCGATCTTCAGGCTTTTGTGAACAAAGAGCTGCTCCAGCACCAATTGAACCTGATCAAGGACAAGCTTTTTTTCCTCAAGAGTGTATTTGGGCAAAATGATTTCAGCACGTCTGTCACTTAACAACTTGAAAGTAGGAAGATCTTCTGCTTTGGCGAGTAGGGCAACGACAGAAAACATCAAAATCATGGGAATCTTGAAAGGTTGCAAGCTCAACATCGTCGTTTCTCCTGTGAAGCGGGGCCTGAGTCACATTTTATAAATTTTGGACTTCCTTAAGTAAAGCTTTAATGTCACTTTCAGTGATATAAAAGGTTTCTTTATCAAGCCCAGAACCTCTTTCAGCTTTACAATTAATTCCAGGGTATTTTGAGTTGAATTTAACAACCTTGTTCTCACAGTCCTCTATATCCGAGCGACTATACATGCTCTTACAATCCACGACCATGCTATTATAATCTGAAACAACATCCACCCCACAATTTCCACTTGTGAATTGCGAGTGCAATTGCTCGGCTTCAGCTCTCTGTTGCTCCAAAGCTTGATCACGGCAGGCCATAAGAGAAACTAAGATAGTTACGTGAATAATCGAAAGTAAAAAAGTGGTCATAAAGCTCCTTTCGGTTTATTTGTTTAAAGTACAACGAATGTTCCAGCAAGGGCGATCACCCGCGCAATAGAAACTGCCAGCAGAGATAGATTCTTCGCCCTTACTAAATCGCGTATAAAAAGCGCTGATCGGTATGTTTAGACCTTCCATGTGTTCGAACTGATACATGTCCTGATCTTTAAAAATTCTGAAATCAAAAAAATGTGCTTGCCCATTCAGCTCCTTATCAAAAGTTACAAAACCTAGTTCATCACCGAGAAGGAAATTTTCTGTAAATGTTTCGTAGCCAAGAAAAGCTGAATAGCGACAACGATAGGTATCTTCAGCGCTGACGGTTTGCGCGAACACCGGAAGAGACGTGAGTAATAAAATATGAAGCAATGCATTTTTCATAAAGACTCCAAAGATGTTGCAAAAGTTATTCGTGAATTGTCCCTAACTCCACATTCCAATTATTCATTTTATTTGTGTAGTAATTGTAGTAATTGTTGCAGGCATTTCCAATCGGACATAACACTCGGGGCTTATCGATGGTGATTATCGGAGTATATTTTTCACCCGAGTTTGTGACCTGGTGACCATAAAGTGAAGTACTGCTCAAATCGGTCAAAGAGTGAACACTCGTCACCATTTTGCCGGCAACGCCTTGCTCATCAATAATTTCAACTTTGACTGTAAAGGTAGTCACAGATTCATTGCCATATTGGTAGGTCTTCCGATCAATGCTGATTATCGCAATCGCGCGATAAGCATCTTTTTCCACCACAGCAGACCATAATCCACGATAAGAAGTGTCACTGTTGTCACAAACTCCATAGCGTGGGATACAAAAAATTCTGTTTTTGGGATAAAGCCTAATCTTAACTGAACCAATCGGCACAGACATTACGGCATCACAAATAATCGTATCCCTAGCGTCTCGCGGGACCAGGCATTCTTTTTTCACCTCCAGATGCGCGTACATTTCCACATCGATCGGCTGAGGTATTGGTGCGGGAACAGGCCCATCGTCTGCGAAAGAAATGGATGAGAAAACTAAAGCTGAAAAAAAGATAAATAATTTAATCATGATTTTGCTCCTTTATTAATAGTTTACTTTCTTAAACAGCCTTCCCATGTAGGGTTTACCCACGTAGTCCAGAAAAAGCTCGTCGTTATTACAAAAAGGTGTAACTTTGAGATTGATGAGCTTCTCGATATAATGATCTTTGTGTCTCGTCAGCTTTAAGGTGATACTATGAACCGGCCATATAATATGTGGCCCTTCACTTTGCAAAATCAAATATTTTCCATTTTCCCTAAGGGAAAGGGTAATATTGTACAGGGGCTCGTCGCGATAATTACCATCCTCATCCTTCATGGTGAAATTAGTCGTCCCTTTCAGGCAATCGACATTTAATTTTTTGGGGAACCCGTCAAAGGCCAAGGCCGGCACAGACAAAGAAACTAAGGTCAAAAAAAATACAACTCGTTTTTTCATAGATCCTCCTTATTGAAAGTCAAAATTTAATTTTGCGCCAATATTGTGAACTATCTTTGCTTTGTCATAACTGTCTTGGATTTTTTTTGATGCTGATGTTCTGATCAGGGAGCGAGCACCTTCAATTTGTATTTTCCATCTCTCTTCTGCTGCAATTTCGAGACCCAAAGTTATAGTCTCAGAATCAATTGAGCCGTCATATAATCGGCGATCACCATCAATCGTTTGCTGACCTTCATATGTCATAAACATATCAAAAATTCCGCCATAGATTAAAAAATTCGAGTAGGGTCTTATTCCAGCAATAAGTCCAAGGTCACTATTGATGTATTCGATTTTAGACTTTGTCCTTCTAAGTGAGTTCACCCCGTTGGCATAGTCAGAAGAATAGCCAGAACTTACGCTCAATGCCATCGAATATTTTTTATCCTGCAAGAATCTACCTTCCAGGAACTGCCACTTCAAAAGGTATGAAAGGGTCGAATCATGATAATAAAGGATTCCTAAATCCAACCTTCTTGTCGCTGCATATCTGCCGTCGACAATAAGAGAAGATTCCGCATTTGAAATTTCAGGATTTTTCTCATTGATGTAAACAGAATCTGAAGCTGGCGTTAAGGTTACTTTTGACATTCCAGCTTCACCTGCTCCTACGCGGAAATGACCTTTCTTGCCTGAGGTTTCTGAGGTTTGAAACCTATTGCCAGGGACCTTTACCCCAAGGGCACAGGAGCTGATAAAAAATATCAATAACAGTAGAGCCAGTATTTTATTCCCCATTTTTTCTCCAATGCCGCTGCGTTCTGCTTTCTTCAATCGATGCAGGTATTAGAAAAAAATCGAAATTTTTAAAAGGTTAATTTTCCAAGTTGGTTCGGAATCGTTCAAGGAGAACCATTTACTTACCTCAAAGCCTGGAATGAAACTTACGTTTTCAAAAATTTTGAAACGTTTTGCTAATTCGATAGTCCCAAATCTTAAGTTCTGACTCGAATAAGAGTCATTGTGCAAAATGACCACTCCATATTTAATTGTGCCAAAAAATGAATTTTGTAGATCTTCTTTATTAAAATTATAACCAGGCCCAAAGCTCAAGGATTCGGTATACCCTCCCGGCCAAATGCTTGTAAAAAGAGATCCTCCCAACTGGAGTCCACTTTCAAAAGCATATTCATAACCAGTACCAAGAGAAAAATAACGTGTAGGTTCATTGTCATCGCTCTGATGAAAAGACAGCGAGGACTCAGAGCTACCACTGATAATATGTCCTGAATTTTGGGCATAAGCATGAGGGGCCCTGAGAATGGGACTGCAAAGACAAAGAAGACTTAAGATTTTAGTAAATTTAGTTTCCATAAAAATCCTTAGGGAATGCCCGTCTGGGTCAGTTGCGGCGAACATAGCACAACACCAATTCGCGTCAATACTGTCCCAGCTTGGCCTTTTTTTTATGAAATAGCGTCCTATTGAGGACACTAGAGAGATGCGGTATACTTTTTCCATGCTGAAACCAAAACCCAAGCCAAAATCGAAAGCAAAACCAAAACCCGAGGCAATTTGGCGCAAGAAGTTTTCTGGGGCCCTGAGCAAAGTAAGACAAGAACGCGGCCATCACAGTGCCTATGCTTTTTTTCACGAAAATGGCGGTCAGAAATATTTTGGTTTTTCCTACAACCATTATCTGCGAATCGAGCGCGGTGTCCGGTTACCGGATCAGCTTGGACTCAAGCGAATCCTTGATGCCTTGGGAAGTTCTTTCGGGCTATATTTTGAACGACGGCCGCTGTTGCTCCTTTATGTTAAGGCATTACTGGGCGGAGACCCGCTGTTTGATTCTGTATTTGCCAAACCGATCACGACCGACTCGATTGACTCAGGCAAGACCTCGCCGCAGGACATGATTCTTCGTAACGTGGCCAAGACAAAATGGGGCGAAATTCCTTTAATGTCTCGACAGCAACTTGACCTCATCACCTCAGATAAAGAGGTCTACTGGATTTTTATATGGCTTGTGTCAACGGGGCTGAAGCGAACGGTGGCGGAACTGGCCATTGATCTGAAGCGACCAGTGGAGTTGCTTACCATAGCACTGTCACGGCTCATCGATCAGAAACTAATCGAACAAACCAAAGACGGCGAGTATTTCAGTCCGCATTTCGAAACCGACTTATCCAACCCCAACACACATCTGACTCGCGAGCAGACTCTTTGGTTTCAAGATCAGATTCTGGAAAAAAGTCGGAGCGGAGGAAGGCGTGTTCACTCCCACGCATTTCTAGTGGCCGAAGATGATGAGATGCTGGGTGCCTTAGCGGCCCTGCTTCGCGAAACGGTTCACAAGGCCAACCTCCTGCGAAGTTCGATTCCGGCAAGTAAGGGCCATCTGGTGAGCGTTGAATGTTGTCTTGCCAGACTGATGCCCATCCCTGAATGAAATCTTCTCCGATTGTAAGACCGAAGCAGGCGTCATAGCGTCTTAGTATTTCCCTCGCGAATCATAGAATATCTTCGTTGGATTTTTGGAATTGGAAGTTAGATAAACATTTCCAATATATTTGGCCATCTTTTGAGGCGAACCGCTTGCCGGATATTTAAACATGCGCATGAGGAGATTGTTTCGATCTCTCAGTCTAATGACATGAATTTGAAAATCACCGTCATTTAAGACAATCGCACGGCAAGAACCACCGCCTGAATCATGATTGTGAGACCTTGGGTGATAGATAAAAAACTGTTTTTGAATATAAATTGGTCCATCATTTTGATATAAATAAAAAAGCGCTTTAATATTTGCATCAGCTGGACCGGATATCGGCAGCAACTCTAGGGAAACTGTTTTCTGTTCCGCACCGAATCTATAGTCCCCCGTATATGATCCCGGATAGCCCTCGAAATGATTCAAAAATATTGGCTGAAGATCAGTCTCTGCACTGAGAGGTTTCTCTGCGGTCCATTGTTCCTTAAGGACATCGTTGTCAAGAAGACGATTTAATTTATGATCGTTAAATATGTCGTCAAATCTTTCAAACTTATTTCCGCCTTCTTTTTGTTTTTTTGGAGCAATCGCTTCATCTTTTTCCTTATAAGGGTCAATGATCACCTCGATTTCTTTTTTCTCTTCTACGGGAGAATCCTTTTCGTGGGCTCCCTTTTGTAACGTCTTCTCGATCCATATCTTCTGATTTTCTTGAGGCTCAATAACGGCATTGGCCATCAAAACAAGAAAGATCTTGGCCAAGAGCTGATTGGCCTTCAGATATTTTTGATTTTCGTCCTTCAGTTCAAGATATTCTTTAAATTCCTCGTCAGACAGAAGATTAAATTTTTGGGCCAAATTTTTGAAGTGTTTATCTGAATCGAGTAAATCCTGATGTTGTTGAGTTGTCTCTGGCGGGGGAGTCGATGTTTGCATGCCCTGTGCGATCAAAAATGCAACCAGGGCCAGGGCCAAGAAAAATCCAAAATATTTATATTTCATATTCAAGCTATAGCACTATATCAATACTATCTTCATCGTGCCAACCCCGTGAAACTTGAATGCATCAGAATAACTAATGACATTACCTTAGCAATGATTAGTTGCGCTCTCGCTTGTTTATGCTAGAACCCGCCCAGATAAACTTTAACTTGGAGACAAAAATGAAATCATTACTTTTAGGAACTGCCATCCTCTTTTCATCCGCAAGCTATGCCAATGAGGCCGTACTCGACGATGTGGCCAAACTGCCTAAAATTTTCAACCAAAGTTTGGTCGTGAACCACGGGCCACAATTTGCCGCCGTTCAACCAACCGCCCATCTTAAATTTGACTACCCTTCCTGCCGCCGCTTTAATTTCTCGGTTGAGGTGATTGACGGTGGAGAAGTCAACTTCCTCAAGGTTCACTACCCGCGCAGCCAGGCGGACTGCCGTGCCATGCCGATTAAACGAACTTACGAATTACAAGTCAGCTCAGATTACGATTTGGGTGCCAAGTCCTTCGTGATTTTAAACCCGGTCGGACAAGATCTCCCTATATTCCGGGTTGAAAGATAATCAGGTTTTCAATCTTTCAGTCCCAGCACTAATTTGGTATCTATGTCTAATGGACTATAAAGAGTTTTTACCCAATCTCGGCCTGGCAAAGTACGTCGAGTGCTTTTGGACGATGAACTCCCAGACCGTGATTGGGGCCGAAGCAAAACCAGTTCGCGTCCTGCCGGACGGATGTATTGACATCATTTTTGATTTTGCTCACTCAAAGCAATATGTCGTAGGAACCATGGAGCGTCCATTGCTGGTCACCGTGACGGGCAATGTTGATATGCTCGGAATTCGCTTCAAACCTGGTGGCAGTCAGCCATTTTTGCGCTTTATGGCGCGGGATTGCACAGACAAGCGCGTGGATTTAGAATGTTTTTGGGGACAGGTCGGGAGCGAACTTTTTGACCAGGTCATTGGTATCACGGGAGCAAATCAGAGAATTGCTCACATGGAAAAATATTTACGGCAAGAGTTAAACGCAAACTCTGCCCTTTGTCCCTACGTTCAATATTCCGTAGCAAAAATTCAGGAGCTTAAGGGAAAAATCTCCATAAAAGAGTTAGAACGGGGGACAGGAATATGCGAACGTCAGCTGGAGCGAAAATTTTCCAAAGATATTGGCGTCTCACCCAAGGCCTTTGCTCGCATAGTTCGTTTTGCAAATATCATTAAGCTTGCTCAATCATCGCCGTCCTCCTTGCCCCCTAATTGGACCCACCTGGCCTTAACCCACGGTTACTTTGACCAATCCCATCTGATTCGGGAATTCAAAGAATTCTCCGGCGTAACTCCCTCGTCCTATTTCATGTCGGATTTATCCAAGACCCAAGCAGCGGAGTTGGGTTAATAATACTTCCAGTTAATTCAATTCGGAGGAACTTATGAAAAATGCCCTTAAAATTACAAAAACCACCCCTATCTTATGTGTCAAAAGCATTGAAGAAAGCTTGCCCCTTTGGATAAACATGCTGGGTTACGAAAAAACCATGGAAGTTATGCACAAAGATAAGCTTGGCTTTGTCATGTTAGTACAGGGTGGGCATGAAATTATGCTGCAAACTCATGCCAGTGTTTTGGACGATCTGCCTAAAATCGCTGACAGCTTCAGACCAGGCACCATTTGTCTCTACTCTGATGTGGACTCGATTGAAAAAACTATTGAAAATTTAAAGGGTGTCAAAATCCTTGTTCCTCTTCGCTCAACTCCTTATGGTGCCAGAGAAGTGTGGGTTCAAGATCTCGATGGTAATGTGCTTGGTTTTGCAGAGTTTAAAAAAGCATGAAATCCGGTCCTTATTTAAAACTGGAAGATTTGCCGGGAGTGGAAAGATTAGTTCTTTCGCTCAAGCGCCAGCTTTGTAAGTGCGTGTTGCATTGTTGACTCCACCCGCGCTGCGCAGGCGCGCACATATTCATGATCGGAGGCCGCGGCTTCGCCACTTCGTTCAAAATAAATCGGGGGTAGCACTTCCTGGATGATGCGAGTTGGCCAGGGTAGATAGATTAGGCCAGGCCCAAAGACGACTCCCCAAGGGAGGCACAAGGTTATGGGCCAGGTGCCGAGTCGCAGCCATCGACTGGTGCCTAAAAATTTCATGATTCGTCGACCATCGGTGAGTATGATAAAGGTCGAGTGCGCCCCTGCGGTGACAACAGGATAAATCGGTACCCCAGCGCTCAGCGCGAGTCTGATATAGCCTCGGCGATTGTCAAAAATAATGCGATCGCGGTCGCGGTAAGGACGCAGGGCCTCGATATCTCCACCGGGATAAACCAATACCTTTGAGCCGCCCGCAAGAAGCTTGAGACCGTTATCTCTGCAGGCACGCACAACGCCAAGTGGAAGAAGAAGCTTTTTTAGCCACGGAATTTTGAGCGGCAGATCGCCCATCAAACTATAGGGAACTGCCTCAATTCCGTGCGTATGAAAGAGGGTCGCTCCCAAGAGAAAGGCTTCTGGGGCCAGCAGTCCGGCATTGTGATTGCCGACAAAAAGGCCGGCACCGGCAGGCACATGCTCACACCCGCGCACTTCTGCACGGAAATAGGGTCGAACCACGCTGTCGACGATAGAGGCGAGTCGGGCCACCGCAGCTTCCTCGCGGTGACTGAACTGATCGACATCACTAATTGCCCCTCTCTTCACACCAGTTCTCCAACCTTAAATATTAAGCGCCACTTCAGGATTTTCTTTTCAGAGGCCGCGCCCCAGTAAGGTAAAACCTTTTCATACAGTTCCAAAGTCGGATCAATTTGAGATTGGTCGATGAAGAGTTGAGTTGAGGACCAAGTTCGGAAATACCCAATGAGATCTTCCAGAGACCAGTTAACTTCAAGGTAGATCTCAGGCGTAGCGATTTCACGAAAGGGAAAACTTAACTCTTTGTAATTATCAAAGATCAACTTATTGTTCTTTTTCCAAAACGGGCCCAAAATGTTGAAGTAAAAGTCAGTCAGGCTCGAATCTATATTTGGCTGGATAGGTAAATGGAATGCATAGGCCCAAGTTGCAAAAATTCCGGTTGGCCTTAAGACGCGTTTTACTTCGGCATAAAACTTATCAAGATCAAACCAATGCAGAGCTTGCGCGACGGTGATTAAATCAATTGAGTGATCTTTCACACCAAGCGACTCTTCCGCCTTTAAAACTCTATATTCCACATTCTCGGCACGCACAGCACTTTTGATCTGCCTTTCACTCAAGTCGGTGGCAATAACTTTCGTGAAGAATCGTGCCAAATCAAGCGCCGCCTGCCCGTTCCCGGTGGCGCAATCCCAAGCAAGCTCCTTCTTTGCACAATGGGATAAAAGAAATTTGTAAAGCGCATCGGGGTACTGGGGACGATAACGCGAGTAAAGGTTTGCCTGCTTGGAAAATAGATCGGTGCTCATAATGGTGACTCTACTAATAAGTGATTGCCCCTGGCAATCTAAGTCATGCTCAACGCTGGTCTATATTATCTTCAAAGTATTTGAATATTTTTAAAATAAAGTATCAATTCAGTTTTAAATTGGAGGTCCTATGAAGGTCGATGTCGCAACAAATGGAAGAGTGTCCCATTTTATCGAGCTAGGTTTTAGATTTTTTATGGGTTTGATTTTTCTCGTTGCAGGAGTGAATGGTATTTTTCAATTTTTGCCAATGCCTCAAATGACTGAAGAAGGCCTAAATTTTATGAAGGCCTTGGGTGATACTGGTTATATGCTTAGTGCCCTCATGATCGTTCAGACGCTCTGTGGTTTTATGTTAGTTGCCAATAAATTTGTCCCATTCGCTCTTATTCTCATCTTTCCCATCGTCCTGAATATTTTTCTTTTTCATCTTTTTTTGGATTATAACGGGCTGATTCTGGGAACCATTCTCCTTCTCACGAATCTAGGTCTGGCCTGGGCGCACAGAGAGAACTACGAATGTATTTTTAAGAAATAGCTAATCCACGATGTTAAAAAACGATCTAAAAAGCTCAGCTTGCCTGGCAAGTTATCTCCTTATATTTCGGGGCTCAACATTCTAAATGTGCGAACTTTGGGAAATGAGCTGGACTCAATGGGTAAACTTTTACAATTTATTGGACAGGTAGCTATAACTTTACTAGGTTCTGTGCGTTTATCTTTGCAAGGATAAGTTATGAAGAGTAAGTCATTTTTTTTTCTCGTGTTGATTGTTCAAATGCTGACCTTTATACCCACATCAGAGGCCTCATTTTTAAGATTTTGGCGAGGCTTTCCCAAGGGCGAGCTTTCGCTTCAGCAGTTTAATTCCGCGCTTAATGATATTTTTCTACCGGCCACCGCGGCCTTGGCAAAAACAACGGCCAACTTAATTTCCTATCAGCCACTGCTTTTACCAGAGTATTTGCTCGAAACGGAAAAACTACCCGTCGAGCTGGCCTTGGTTGAATATGCCAGCGAAGCAGAATATCGCAGCTATCGGGAGACAGAGGAAGGGCAAGCTTACTCAAATTTGCATTGGAATTATTTTGAAAAGAGTACCAGCAAGAGTACGGTGCCGACGGCCTTCGCGGGAGTATTAGAATCTGAAAAGGCGTACCTGCTCGGTGGCAATATTCATTGGACAAGCGGCCCCACATTTTTTTATCTCTTGCCTAATAACCAGACCGTATTGAAAGAATTTGCAAGCTTGTCGAAGGCAGGATTTAAGGGCGTGGTTTTAGTCGCCCCAAGCTACGTGCTGGTGTATGCCAAATCCTTTTTGAGTCCCACCCTCGCGCGCTTTCTTCTATGGGAAACGACCTTGAGAAGAGGCACAACCATAGGGTACGGTTCGGGCGTTCAATACCCTTTATAAAATTAAGCACTTTCGCACCTTTATCATGTGTAAAGATTACGCAACTTCTTGCGCCGCCATGTCTTTTCTTCTAAACCCCTACAGTTAATATTCTCAATTCATTCCTCGGAGCTGTTATGCAGAAAATTCTCCTTTCGTTTGGCCTCTTATCATGCTTGGCCCAGGCCTATGCCGCAGACTGCGTTCAAGATATTTGTCTTCGGGAGATAGTCATCGATGGTAATAATAGAATTGGTGTAGTCTCGTCGATTGAAACCAGCATCAATGGCAGTAGCATAAAGTTTACCGAATCGAGTTCCGGGTATACATATACTTCAACCTACGAGCGACTTTCCAAGAAAATTAGCAGCGCAAGATTCCCCGAAGGAAGTTTCGTCCTCGACGGGCAAAACCACGTGGGCACGGTAAAGATGGCCTTTGCCAATGGCAAGGTTTCCCTGACTGAGGAAAGCACGAGCTACAGTTATATTACCGACAGCGTGGCTCCCGAAGTTGCGGAACTGGCCAATGGCACGAGAGCAGGCCTCCTGGTGATAGATGCGAATGATCGAATTGGAAAAGCTCTGCATGTTTTTGCCAATGGTAAAGGTCAGTTTAAAGAATCCTCAACCAGCTACAATTATGTCTCGGCCTCACTCAATCCTGAAATTTCTGAGTTGAACGGTCTCAAGAAAGACGCTTTTGCCATTGATGCAAATAATCGAGTTGGCAAGGTGGAGGCGGTTTTTAAAAATGGGAAAGCCTTTTATCGTGACCCCGACAGTCGCTATACCTACATCTCTCTTGATCTCTCTGCCGAAATTGCGGTTCTGGAAAATGGCTTGAAGCCCGGAATGCTGACGATTGACGGGAATGACCGCATTGGAAATGTGTTGCATACCTTCGCCAATCAAAAGGCGCAGTTCAAGCAAACCAATACGGGTTATAACTATATCGCCACCTCACCTTCGCCTGAGATCCCCGAACTCGGCGGACTCTCGAAAGGAGTTGTGGTTCTAGATAGCAATAATCGTGTCGGCAAAATCATCACTATCTTCGCCAATAAGAAGGCCCACTATGTTGAGACCTCTTCGGGATATTCATATATCTCAGCTTCTTTGACGCCTGAGGTTCCAGCAGTCGCAGGAATAAGCAAGAACACCCGAATTATTGATACCAACAACCGCATCGGCATCACTAATTATGTTTTTAAAGACGGGCGCCTCCAATTTACCGAATCGAGCACGGGTTATGCTTACATCACTAGCAAGGCCTCCCCACAAGTCGATAGAATCGGCACATTGCAGGCCGATCTGATTGTGTTAGACGATAACAATCGCGTCGGAAAGATCGCATATTTGTTTAGCAATGGGCAGATTGTGCACAAGGAACTATCTTCCGGTTACCAGTACATCGTAACTTCCGTGAGTCCGGAAGTTGACTCTAGCGACACCTATAATAAAACGGATGACTATAGCTCTGTTACGTACCGAGTAGGCAAAGTGAAGAGATTTTTCGCCAACAAGAAGATTGAATTCTCGGCCGAAGGATATTCATTTATTGTAGCCGAGCTTTTCTCGGAAGTTAATGAATTCAAAACCTACTTGCCCGAGCAGAAGATTATTGATGTGCAAGGGGATGAAGGCATGGTTAAAAAAGTCTTCGCAAACGGTGCTGTTCTGTATGAGGCAAAGAAAAAACTCGCCGGCGATCGCCAGGCCACGCTCCATGCATTTTCCGCCAAGATTTTTGCCGCCAACGACAAGGAACTTGCATCCGATCAGACAAATTGGATCACGGGAATTGCTCAAACGCTTGCCGAAGAGGGGACTTTTTTCCCAAGCTTCGGTTACATCTCACTGATTATTAAAGATGAAGACTATGCCGACCTTAAAGCCGACCTCTTAGAATTTTTGAAAAAGCATGACAATATTATTTATGATCAGAAGTTGAGAAAACAGGTTTTGAAATATCTGGGTGATACCGATACTGACGATAACAATACAAACCCACCTGTTAATGGCGTGGTCAGCGTGAGATTGAATGATGCCGCTTACACCTTAACGCTTGAGAAACTTCTTAATAAAAAGAAAATTAAGTATGAATTCACGAGGACTGAGGAGCTGAAGTTTCCTGCACTGACAGTGACTGTAACCAAACTGAAATCAACTTTGTTTGTGCACAAATGTGCGGTCAAAATGAGCTTCATGGGAGCAGATCGAACGGCGCAGGCAAGTCTCACAAAGACAACCTGGTCACTCAAAAAAACAGCCTGTGAATCAGTAGTTAAAAAGGCCTTTTCGGTTTTAAACTTCTAACGTTTGGAGATTTTATGTTTCTAACCAGATTTCTATGTATTTTCACTTTGCTTTTATCCGTCGCTGCGCGGGCGAATGTTTATGCCGATCCCAAGGAACCCAACATCGATCACTTTATTAAAATTACCAAGAAAAATGAGAGCTACTCCTTCCAGCTTTGCCTAGTAGAAGAGAAGAATTCATGCCATCAAATTGGTCTGCAGGAAAGCTACAGCGTGGCGGAGCTCGAGGGGAAAGTACGGACGCTAAAAGATCGCACCGCCATGAGTAATTTAGGTGCGCTTGGCACCGGTGGTCTGACGCTACTTTTATCTGCAAGACTCTATCTCATGCGCAAGTCAATTGAGTCAAAAACACTGAACCGCGATCAGACGCTCTCTTACCAGCTTAGCGAAAAGGGCGAGGCCTACGGAACTCTTGAGCAATACCTTGAGCGCCTGGAACGGGCCTTGAAAATTCCGGCTACGACACTTTGAAAACTTGTCTGTAACCAACCGCGACTATAAAGGACAAGGCACTGAATAAAATAATTACGGGCCCTGGTATGCATCGCAGATAATTTGAAGTGAGAATTCCTAAAACATTACTTAGAATTCCCACGCCAATACTGATTCTCACATAATGCTTAAGGTTTGAACTCAGCACTCGGGCGGTTGCCGATGGAACGATCACCAAGGCACCGACCAAGAGTGACCCAGTCACCTTTATCCCAACTGAAACGAGCATGGCGACACAGATGAGGTAATACAAGTTATATCGTTTGGGTGTGATTCCTTCTACAAACGCCAAGTCTTCCGAGATATTCATCAGCATCATGCCTGCATAAATTCTTTTTACCGCCACAAAGACCAAACCGGATATGATCACCGAGAACGTGACGCCGAACCGGGAGAGCCTTGAAATATCGCCGATCAGGCTTTCGAGCAATTCTGGTTTAGGTATGATTAGAAATCCAATGGACAGACTGGTCACAAAAATAATTCCGGCCAACGCCTCCAGAGAGATTGACGTTATATGTGCAAGCTTCCAAATGAGAAGAATCCCAATGCCCAGAAAGAAGAGAGCGCCCAAACTTGTATCCAAGTTTAAAAGGAGAGCTATTCCCATGCCTGGTAAGGCCACATGTCCCAAGGCATCGCCGACGAGCCCCATTCGTTTGGTCATCATCAGTGAGCCAAGGTAAGCTGACGTTCCTGCCACACAAGACCCGGCCACAAGCTGTAGGGCGAGATGACTATCCATGGGAGTGCCTGAAGTACTTTATTTCGCGCCCGTATATTGCCTGTAAATTCTTAGGGTCTAGTATCTTCTCTGGCGGCCCATAACAAGACATCTTACTGTTTAAGCATAAGACATTGGTCGCCTCAGTATAGACTGTCGATAAATCATGCGTTACGAGTATGACGGAAAAATTTCTTTTAACTTTTGCCGCTTGTAAAAGATCATAGATGGTCTCTTCCCCACCGATATCAATTCCTGCCGTGGGCTCATCAAAAAACAAAATATCGGGTTGTGAAACCAAGGCCCAGGCAATTAAGACTCTTTGAAATTGACCGGAGGAAAGCAATCCAAGTTGTGTCCCTATAATTGAAGATTCGGCAAACCCGACCTGTTTCAAAATCTCAACCGTTTCATTCATGCTCACTTTTTTAAGCTGAAAAAACTCCGCCACGGAGATGGGTATGTCTCGATTAAGCGGGACGCGCTGGGGAACATAACCAATTTTGGTCTTTTTTTTCCAAAGCACCTCCCCCTGATAAGGAAGGAGTCCAATCAAGGCCTTCAGTAAAACAGTTTTTCCCGCTCCGTTTGGACCCAAGACGACGAGGGTTTGCCCTTCCTCAAGTGCAAAATTAATTTTCTCAAAAATTATTTTCCGATCCAAGACGACGCTCAAATTGGAAACTTGAAGCACAATGCCCATCGAATGGTTTTAATACAAAGTGGCCATGAATGACGCCAGCAAAGAGCAACAGAAAAACGAACTTTGGTCATCTCACGACTTAGATGAACCCAAGAAACATGAGACCGCCCACCAATGCACCGAGAATAATTCGATAGTAGCCGAAAATAGTAAGCCTACTGCGACTCAAGTATGCCACCATCCATTTGACGGCCACAATCGCACCGAGACAAGCCGTCACCAAACCAATCAGGGGATTGACGATCCCAAACGCCTGAATCATCTCCGTACCATGTTTCATGGCCTCATAGAGTGTCGCCGCGCTCAAAGTGATCAGGCCGAGAAGAAAGCTAAATTCGATGGCGGCAAGTGCGCTCAATCCGACGAGCGTGCCACCCAAAATGGTGACAAGACTTCGGCTGACGCCCGGCCACATGGCGATACATTGCAGAGTTCCTATCACAAGCGCCTGCGGAATTGTCAGCTGTTCCAACTGCTGTCCGAGATTGTTATCCTGGGAAAGTTTTTTTCGCCGCTCAACCACCAAAATAGCAATCCCACCCATGACCCAGGCCGAGACGACAGGCCACATTCCAAAGAGGTGACTCTTAATCAGATTTCCAAACAGAATACCCACGACGGCGGCGGGAAGAAACGCCACTGACAGATTGAAGGCAAGCCGCAGTCCCGCCTTATCTCGACCGAACATGCCAGTCAGTACTGAACGCACACGTCCTGCATAAAGAAAAAGAACGGCAAGAATGGCCCCGGATTGAATGCAAATCTCATAAGCCGAAATGGCGGCAGTGTTGTTTCCGTCGGCGCCCATTTTTAGTAAATGTTGAGTTAATAAGAGATGTCCAGTCGAACTCACAGGAAGATATTCCGTGACTCCCTCAACTAGCCCCAGCAATATCGCCTCTCCCGTTGTCATTCCTCAGCTCCAGTCAATTTTCTTTCAATTCTCTCTTAGCTTACAAGAAAGGTCCTAAAACTCAAGCTTTTAACTTCTAAATTTATGGGTGTGTCATATCTCTGGGAACCACTAATCGATCAAATTCCTCTGCTGATAAAAAGCCGAGAGAGACAATCGCAGCTTTTAGCGTTGTTCCCTCAACATGGGCCTTATTGGCCGCTTGGGCACTTTTTTCGTATCCAATATGCGGGCCGAGTGCAGTCACTAGCATGAGTGAATTTTCAACATATTTTTTTATCTGATTTGGAATTGGCTCAATACCAGTGACACAGTTATTGGTAAAGGAGTTCATGGCATCTCCAAGAAGTCTCAATGACTGCAGCAGATTGTAAATCATCATAGGTTTATAGACATTTAATTCAAAACTGCCTTGAGATCCGGCAAAGCCAATTGCCGCGTCGTTGCCCATGACCTGGATGCAAACCATGGTTATCGCCTCACATTGAGTAGGATTGACTTTTCCCGGCATAATGGAGGAACCAGGTTCATTATCAGGGATATGAATTTCGCCAAGGCCGCAGCGCGGACCGGAGGCAAGCCATCTAATGTCATTGGCAATTTTATACAACGCTACAGCGAGTCGCTTAAGACTACTCGAGGCACCCACAATAGCATCATGGGCGGCGAGGGCCTCAAATTTATTGCGAGCGGTTTTAAAGTCATGTCCTGAAAGACGAGTTATTTCCTGGGCCACAATTTCAGCATACTTTGGATGGGTGTTAAGGCCGGTGCCGACCGCAGTCCCACCCAAGGCAAGTTCGCGTAAAAAAAGCATCGCCTGCTCGATCGCCAGCCGGGAATTTTTTAGCTGGGCGGCGTAGCCTGAAAATTCCTGGCCTAAAGTCAATGGAGTCGCATCCATCAAATGTGTCCTTCCAATTTTTACAATCCTGTGAAAACTTTTAGCATGGGCCTCCAATATTTCCATCAGGCGGTCCAGGGCAGAAAGAAGATGGTCTTCAATTTGTTCCACGGCAGCGATATGCATCGCTGTAGGAAAAACATCATTCGAGCTTTGAGATAGATTAACATCGTCATTAGGATGAATCGGTTTTTTAGACCCAAGAATGCCACCAGCTAACTCAATCGCGCGGTTCGCAATAACTTCGTTGGCATTCATGTTAGTTTGGGTCCCAGACCCCGTTTGCCACACCACTAGGGGAAAATGCTCATCCAATTTTCCCGAGATAACTTCATCGGCGGCCCAAGAAATGAGTTCGTATTTTGCTCGGCTTATTTTTTCCAACCTGAAATTAGTAAAACAGGCAGCTTTTTTAACTATTCCCAGCGCGCGGATGAACGGGCGCGAGAAATGATCGCTACCAATTTTAAAGTTTTTAAGTGAACGCTGAGTTTCCGCTCCCCAATAAAATCTGCTCTCAACTTCAACGCTACCCATGGTGTCTTTCTCGACTCGAAATTCCAGATAAACCTCCTCAATGCCATATAAAAGGTAAGGGTTATAAGACGTGATAAACATTAAAAATATTATCTGATGTAGTGATCATTGCTAGATTTGTGAAGGCCATTGTTCATCTTGTTTTTTCGAGCGAAGCGAGTAATTTATTTTATGGCTTGAATGTGCCGTTTAACGATAAGGATTGAAACAATGACTATGGCAGAAGCGTTCGTCAATGAGCATCCCTTTGACGAACGATATCGTGAAGCAACGGTAAATATCAATGCGACGGTTCGAGCGATTCACGATTCACTACAAGCTTCCAAGATTGATGCTATGCCTGATCTCCTCGGCAAAATGGCTGATTATCTTATTGAGTTTAAAGTCCTACATAATCAATTGATTCTCAGCGATGAAGAGGATATTTCCGATTTTTCATGTGCAAAAGATACAATTGCCGAATTCAATAAAGCAATCGATCAGATTATTCAAAAAATTAAAATGCTGGAAGATAAAGTTGAGGAGCCAAATCCTGGAATCAATTTTCTGCATGATGAGATGGAAAAAATCACTATAAAGCTAAAGTCGCTGGAGAATGCGCGCTCTGAAATCTCATTTTGTGGGTATTATAATGAAGTCGGTGTTCTTGATTAATAAGTTTTCGGAGGTATTTTAAAAATGGATCAACCAAGTATTCTGACCAGACCTCCAATGTCATTCGCTAAAAAAAAAGCAATTGCCATCAGCATTATTGGGATTATTGTTCTCACAATAGTAATTTTAAGTATCTTGGTGGAATTAGAAGCACCTCCGCAAAAAGAGATTCTCTACTCAGGAGGTGCAAAGCGCGCTTTGATTGTTTTTCACCCAAGCTGGAAATATCATTTCCAAGAAGACCTCACAGCAGCTTTCGCGAGGGGACTTAATTCCCAAGGCTGGTCGGTAGATAGAATCACGACCTCATTTAAGATGCTTTCAGATTTCAATACCTATGACATGTATATTTTCGGTACCAACACTTATTATTGGAGTCCAGATTTACCGACAAAACGCTTCCTTACAGATATTAATTTATTCCAGAAACCAGCGGTGGCAATTGTTAGCGGCCCTGGATATACGGAGCGCGCCGAAGAAACAATGAAAGAACTTTTGGATAAGGCAAACGCCAGCATAGTCACAATCCATGCTTTTTCGCTTTTTCGTCCGAGTGAAAAATCTTTAATGCCCGATTTCAACCATCTTTCTTCCGTTGATACCGCGTTTTTGTTAGGTCAAGAAAGTGGCAAAAGAAATTCATCCGAATAACTGAACAGGAGTGTTTCTCATGGCAAAAGATGGAAGTTCGATGATTTTGCCATCATTGATGAGTGAAGCTCTTAAGTGGGCACACAAGAATTCGCTTTGGCCCATGCCGTTCGGCACATCATGCTGCGGCATTGAGATCATGTCGACGCTTTCGAGTACTTACGATTTATCGCGCTTTGGCGCGGAGGTAGTCCGGTTTTCCCCTAGGCAAGCCGATCTGCTGATCGTCGGGGGTACAATCACCACAAAAATGGCGCCGGTTCTGCGCACAATCTATGAGCAGATTCTTGAACCAAAATGGGTGATTTCTATGGGGGCATGTGCCTCTTCTGGCAACGGGATTTTTGACACTTACTCAGTGCTCATGGGGATTGATGAAATTATTCCCGTCGATGTTTACGTGCCGGGTTGCCCACCAATTCCCGAAGGTCTGATTCACGCCATTTTGCATCTTCAAAAAGTTATAGATAAAAATTTGGAGCGAAAACCTGCGGTTAGACCAACACAAGAAGACGCCATGAATGCCATGACATATAGCAAGTGCGCGCAAGCCAAGCTTCAGAAATCCGCCACCATCGTGACCGAAGACGGGCTGGCACAAAGTAAAACCACTCCTGATTGGAAGTCATAAAATGGAACAGTCTGAGTTTGTTCAAAGACAGGCCATTGCGACGGCCAGAATCCATGACAAGTATAGTGAAGACCGCCAGCTTATCATGGATGCAATGAATGAGCCGATTTTGTGGAGTACATCTGCTACAGATGCCTTTAATCTGATGAAACAGTTACAGTCCGATGAGCTCCTCAACTTTGATTATCTCACTGACATTACGGCCTATGACAATGTTGATGGCCAGGATGGTCCCAAAAGATTTGTCGTGGTTTATCAGTTATTTTCTACTAAAACGCAGACAAGACTTCGGATCAAGCTGGCGATTGATCCCATGGAAACGCCTGAAAGCTTAACGCCACTTTGGCCCGGGGCAAACTGGCTCGAACGCGAAGTTTACGACATGTTTGGAGTGAAATTTAAAGGCCATCCTAATTTGCGACGCATTCTAATGGATGAGCGTTTTACCGGATTTCCACTCAGGAAAGAGTATCCGCTGAAGCAGCGGGAGCAATTTCCGGACAATGTTCCGCTCCACCTTGGGTCGCATCCATTGGCGAAAGAGGAGCGTTCTGATGAGAAATATTTGCATGATTTTTATAATCCAAATGTTTTGCTTAATATTGGTCCAGCTCATCCGGCCATGCATGGAACCTTACGAATTATGTGCCGACTAAACGGTGAGACTATCGAAGATGCAGCCTGCGAAATTGGTTATCTCCACAGAGGTATGGAGAAATTAGGTGAAAACAAGACCTATCATCAGTGGATCGTCTATACCGATCGGATGAATTATTGTTCGGCACTTAATAATAATATTGCCTATTGCATGACAGTTGAAAACCTTATGGGTATCTCAATTACTGAACGATGCATGTGGGTACGCATGATCTTGATGGAGCTGTCGCGCATTATTGATCACATCATCTGTGTCGCAATCAATGCACTGGATATGGGGGCCATGACAGTGTTCTGGCTCATGTACTATTGGCGGGAAGAGGCCTATACCATGATTGAATCTTTATGCGGGATGCGCTTGACCACGACCGCAACACGGGTGGGCGGCATGGCCTATGATTTGCCTGAAGACTTTATCCCGCGTTTGAAAAAGTTTGTAAAAGAATTTCCCAGTTGTTTGGTTGAAATTCACGGTCTCCTTACAGGTAATCGTATTTGGATTGATCGCACAAAAAATGTGGGAAAACTGAGCAAGGAAGACGCATTAAAATTTTCCATCACAGGGCCTTGCCTTAGGGCTTCGGGGATCGATTTAGATCTACGCCGAGATCGACCTTATTATGCCTATCACCAGGTCAAATTTGATGTTGTTGTGGGAAGCCATGGAGATGTTTTTGAAAGATATTTAGTGCGAATGGAGGAAATGCGTCAAAGTGTGCGCATCATTGAACAGTGTATCCAACGTTTGCCAGGCGGACCAATCTGGGTTGACGATCCCCGTGTCCGTATTCCTGAGAAAATCGACGTCTACACCAAAATGGAAGTCTTGATTCATCATTTCAAAATTTTTATGGAAGGCATCAACGTGCCGCCTGGAGAGCTTTACAATGCGGTAGAAGGTCCGAACGGAGAACTAGGATTTTACATTTTGAGCAAAGGAGGTCCAAAAGCATGGCGAATGCGCGTGAAGGCCCCTTCATTTATGCTTTTTCAGAGCTTTGAACATTCTGTGGTAGGCGATAAAATTCCGGACGCCATTGCGAATCTAGGAAGTCTAAATATTATTGCCGGAGAACTAGACCGTTAGCAGTTTGAAAGGAGAATAAATGGCCACAATTAATGTTTCCAGGAATTATACCATGAGGGAGAAATTTTATTTACCCGCCATCTTCCAAGGTTTGAGGATCACGCTCAAACGTTTCATCCAAGGTTTTGTTTTCCACAAAAAATACACCATTATGTATCCGGAAGAAAAACGTGAGTACTCACAGCGCTTCCGCGGCATGCATTTTATTTCGCTGGATGAAAATAATATTGAAAATTGCACGGCATGTCTCTTGTGTGAAACAGTTTGCCCTTCGGAATGCATTCACATTGTGGCCGATGAAAGAGACCCGGCCCAGAATCCCTATGGGGTAAGAAAAGAGAAACGCCCCTTAAGTTTTGATATTGACGCCATCCGATGTTGCTTTTGCGGATTTTGCGAAGAATCATGTCCCAAAGATGCGATCAAACTCTCGCGCAATTACGAGCTGTCAGTTCTTTCACGGGGTGAGGCGATCTACAATTTAGACCATCTCAAGCGAAAGGTAATCGGCCGTGGCTAACTACACTTTGCTCGAGAGAAAGACCGGCAGGGACATATCTCGCAACTGATCAAGCATGGATTCAATTTCATCTATATGTCTGTCTTCATCATTCAAAATTGCCTCAAGAATTTCCCTGGTGGCAAAATCACTAACTTCCCCCGCCATCTTGATTCCGTTATTGTACGCAATAATGGCCGTTTCTTCCGCGATATGATCATTCGCCAACTGCTTGGGTACATCAGCGCCAATATAGATTTTCTTTAAATTACTCACGATGGGAATTCCTTCCAGAAAAAGAATCCGACCAATTAATTTCTCTGCATGCATCATCTCCTGCCTGGCGCGCTTTTCAACACTGTCATGCAGCTTTTTGTATCCCCAATTATTTGCCATTTCCGCATGAACCACGTACTGATTGATCGCTGTAAGTTCGTCCGAAAGCAGCGAGTTCAGTGTCTCGATTAACATCGCATTCCCTTTCATGGCATTCTCCTTTCTGAAATTTAATTTGACGCTGTCTTGCTCAGACCTTGAAGGTAAGGCAATATGTTGACTTGCCGGAAAATCCAACCGAGATGTTCTCAGCGTTGCATTCGAAATCGTCATTAAACTTGCAGTGTGATACTTTGCATGCCCCTACGCCAGCAGACTGTGATTTCTCTTTACAATGAGTACTGCCGTTCAAAAAGGTATCACAATTTGGATTTTTTGAATCGCCGATGGTAATGGCTCTTGCATGGCAGCTTTTTTCTAAATTGTAGGTACAATTTGTTACCATGCAGTCAGATACTCGGGGCATCTCAATACAAACTTTTTCCATACTTCTTCCTTGTTAGGTTATTGTAATGCCGTAAACATATCAGGATAGATATATTGTAGGAATGATCTAGATGACGCTTACAGGATGATAAGAACCTCTGCGGGGATGACTAATGTATTATTAAAAATTAAATCCTCTTAGTATCTTTTTATAAGGAGGATGCTCAATGACACATACGAATTCCTTTGTAGAAGATGCAAGCTGCGACCCATGGAAATATTTCAAGTCCCCTGAGGAGGTTGTGGCAAATAATGATCTATCCCCTGATGAGAAATTCAGGATCTTGGAAAGTTGGAAAGATATTTGCCAGAAAATTAAAGTTGCGGAGGATGACGGGATGAGGGATGTTCCCAATGATCTATTGCCCAAAATTAATGATAAAATTTGCGAAATAAAAGCAACTCATTCAATTGTGGATTGAAAAATTATCTTTTCATCCTGTTGCTCCAAGCTGGCTTTTACACGACCCAAAAACTGCACGGCGAATTTACCTTCAACGAAGCGATGATCATAGGTGAGCGCTAAATACATCATCGGTCTTATTTCTATTCTCATGACTCCATTTTCATCTTTCAGCGCAACTGGTCGATAATCAATTCGATGCATGCCAAGAATCCCCACTTGCGGAGAATTTAGCAACGGAGTGGAAAATAATGATCCAAAGATACCGCCGTTTGTTATGGTAAAAGTACCGCCTCTTAAATCCGCGACGTCGAAAGTTCCTTGAGAGGCTTTCTCGGTCATTTGGTCTATCTTTTTCTCAATCTCAGCGTGGCCCATACGATTGACATTTCTCAGCACCGGAACAACCAAGCCTTTCTCGCGAGACACGGCAATTCCCAGGTGCACATTCTTATTGAAGATAATTTGATTGTCATGAATGCGAGCATTCATAATTGGAAATTCTCTGAGGGCCGAAGTAACCGCAGCACAAAAAAACGACATATATCCAAGCTTAACTCCGAATCGTTCTTTGAAGTCCTCTTTATGTTGCACCCGAATAGCGATGATCTTTGACATGTCTATGTCGGTGTATGTTGTCGCGGGTACAGTTTTCTGCCGAGATTTCAGGAGCGTTCGTGCCATCGCCTGTTCCAAAGGACTAGTCTCCTCGACCCACTCGGAGTCGGTTAAAAACATCTTTTTTTCCTTTACAACTGTTTCAGGCGAAGGAGGCAACACTTCAGAAGTTCCGGATGTTTCAGAAGTCGCTTGTATTTCCCCTACTTGATTGCCAATTTTAACGGTATTGCCCGCGGCTGCTTTAACGCGCAAGATACCCGTTTCCGGCGCATGAATTTCAACATTGGCCTTATCAGATTCCAGCTCCAAAATGGTATCTCCTTTATGCACAAGCTCGCCATCTTTTGCCAGCCACTTGGCGACCACCGCCTCCCCAATAGATTCACCCAAATTTGGTACATCAATGCTAATATTGCTCATAAATATTCACCTCGCCTTTCTTAAAGCTTGCTCAATAATTTTATGCTGATTCAATTCATGGAGTGCGGCATTCCCTTCTGCGGGTACGGCGCTAACTGGTCGCCCCACGTATTTCAAATTCCATTTCAGTGACATTGTGCTTAATTTGACAAAAAACCACCCGCCTGAATTTTGGCCCTCCTCTTGGACCCACTGCCAGTCAAGAATATGGTCATTGACCTCAACAATATTTTTCAGTTTATTAATGTCGAGCGGATACAGCTGTTCAAGACGCACCCACAAAATATTCGGCAAGAGTTCAAGGGCCTTGGCCTCGGCATATAGCTCCCAATAGATTTTACCTGTACATACGATTCCTACTTTCTCATTTTTGCTGGATTCAGACGAAATCACATTTAAAAAACCCCCGCTTACAAAATGATCCGCAGGAGAAGCGTTCAACTCACTTCGCAACATGCTCTTCGGAGTAAAGATGATCAGTGGTTTTCGAAACTCTTGATGCATCTGTCGTCGCAGGAGGTGAAAATATTGTGCCGAAGTCGTCGGCTGAGCAATTTGAATATTTAACTGCCCCGCCAGTTGTAGAAATCTTTCAATCCTTGCGCTTGAATGATCAGGCCCTTGCCCTTCTTGCCCATGTGGCAATAGTAAAACAAGCCCACTCGCCCTTTTCCATTTCTGCTCGGACGAAATAATAAATTGATCCACAATCACCTGAGCGCCATTGATGAAATCACCAAATTGTGCCTCCCAGATGGTGAGGCAGTTTGGGGAGGATAACGAGTATCCAAACTCAAAGGCCAAGGTCGAATTTTCCGAGAGCGGCGAATTATAGACTTCAAAGTTCGAGTTGTTTTCAAATTTATCCAGGGGAATATAACGCGCTCCTGTGACTTGATCCAAATACACGATATGACGCTGACTGAAAGTCCCCCTGATACTATCCTGCCCCACTAACCTCACACTGTATCCCTCGGCCAGTAGAGAGCCAAAACTTATAAGTTCTCCTAACGCCCATACGATATTCGTGCTCTGCTGATATTTTTCAAGTCTTCTCTCCAGCGCGCGCGCCAGCTTAGGTAGGATGTGTATCTCCTGCGGTATATTTTTGTGAACTGCATCCACGATTTGATTGAGTAATTTCGCCGTAATCGGCGTTTCAACCAACTCAATCATTTTTTCAAAGCTTGGTGGTTTATATTTAGTCCAGCGCCCTTGAAATGCCACGTCGCCTAAGATGTACGAATTTTTATCCGCGCTACTTCTTGTAGCTTTTTGTTTTTCCTCTAAAAAGCTGTTATATGTTTGTTCAAGCTGTTCGCTTTCATCTGTGTTAATTATTTTCGCACGTAATAATTTATCTTTATAAATTGCGCTGACCGGTTTCAGCTTTTGTATTTTATTGTACATTTTTGGATTGGTATATCGCGGCTCATCCATCTCATTGTGACCATGCTTTCGATAACAGCAAATCTCGATAAAAATATCTCGATTAAATTTTTGCCTAAATTCAAAAGCCAATTTTGTAATCCTGCATAAGGTCTCTACATCGTTGCCGTTTACATGAAAAATCGGAGCTTCTAAGGCCTTGGCAAAATTGGTGCAATAAATTGACGATCTTGTTTCAGAAGAATCTGCGGTAAATCCCAGTTCGTTATTAATAATAAAATGGACACTCCCTCCCACCGAATAAGGTTTGAGCTGGGAGAAATTAAGAGTCTCCGTTACAATTCCTTGTCCAATAAATGCCGCATCACCGTGGACGATGACAGGTAGAATGGATTCCGCCTTGTTTCTAAATTGATTCATGATCTTGGCCCGCACCTTGCCTAAGATCACCGGATAGACAAATTCTAAATGTGACGGATTGAAAGCCAAGGAGACTGTCAATTCTTTGCCATTGACGTTTATTTTGTTCGTAAAACCAAGATGATACTTAACATCACCCAATTCTTGCGCATGTTTTTCATTTTTGCCTTCTTCAAATGCCGCCATGACGTTTTCCATCGGCCAGTTTAAAAAATTCGCCAGGACATTCACTCGTCCACGATGGGCCATGGCCAATTCAATTTCTTTTATTGTTGAGTCTACGGCAAGTTCACTCAGCTCATGCAAAGCACAAATAAAACTCTCTGCCCCTTCAAGGGAAAATCGCTTTTTCCCTGGGTAATGAGTTTGCAAAAACTCTTCTAATTGGGTGGCCTTTAGCAAGAGGTTTAACCATTTCTTTTGCTTGTCAGGCGTGATTTGAGGAAAATTGCTGGGGTTTAATTTCTCCTCCAGCCATTGTCTTGTATCGTGATCACTAATGTGAGAAAATTCAATTCCAACATTTTCAGTGAAATTATTTTTCAGATACTGCTTTAACTCTTCAACAGTCAAGCTGCCAAATCCGGCAAAAATCGGCGCAATATATTTTGCACTATTTTCAAAGGCTTCTAATTTTTCATATAAGCTGCATCGTTCCCCACCTTCATCAAAGAGCCTCGTATTGGCGCACTTATGTCCGTTTGCTCGAAATTCCTCGATTAATTCATTTAACTTCAACTCTTGCGTTATTCTCCCAACGACCTCCGATTCCCCGATTTTAAATCCTTCGAAAAAAGCATCCCATGCCGGTGGCATTTCACCATCGGTACTCTGTTTATACTTGTTATACATATAATCCAGATACTGAGGAGAAATGTGGGATAAAAAATCAGACAAAAACAACTCCACATCACCATTCGTGACTGGGCCATAACGAGGTGTCAGGCCCAGTTTTCTCACAAGCGATTAAATTATTTTTCCGGATTTTTCCAACCCTGCTTTTAAATCCACCAAATTCATCACTGGTGACCAGGTTACTTCGGCATCCAGGTTTTGAAAAAATGGTTCGGCAAGGGATGGCATCATCGTTGAATCATTCATCTCAAAAAATAGCAGTCCTGTGCGCTTTCCGTACTCAGTGGTAAAATAAACCGCTTCCGGCTTCGCTGTTTCAGCAAACCCCATCACGGTCTTTTGCAACATTCCCTCTTTTAAGGCCTTATTTGCTTTCTCGACCGGAAACGATACCTTCATCATCATTCTCATTTTACTCTCCTTGAAATGGTTCACTGATTTTTAAAAAACATGAAGGTTTTTACACTAGCGGGCAATTTTCAGGATGAAAAAGCAAAATAGGCTTTGTTGTGATGATCTTTATCAACGAGAATCAAATCGTCAATGAGGAACCAGACCCCTCTTAAAAGGAGGTCTGGTTGTGGGCAAACTATTTTACGTGGCAGCTTTTACATAATGTCGGAGCCGCAGGATTTCCTGAATTGGTGTGGCAGGTCTTACAAATATTATGGGCAAGATCTTTCACAGAAACTGCATCATCAAAAGCCCTGGTAAAAACGCCCTCGCCTTTTCCGTGACATGGAACACACTGTCCACTAATGCCATATTTAGCGTCAGTGTAGTGGGCCTCATGATTAAAGGTGACGTTACCCATTTTATTGCTGAATACAAAATGCTCTTCACGAGGGGACTGGGAGCCAGGGGAAGTAAGATTGGCAATCTCGGTGATATTGATCACGCCGTCCTTATCGGAATCTTCCTGCTCCACCGCCTGAAAATTCATCTTTTGTGCTTTTAAGGCAAGGGCATAGGAGTTTAAGAAATCCTCCTTAATCGGCATGTGACAGCTAGAACAGCCCTCTAAAGCAGTCCCTTTGAGCTGAGGATAGGCCTCCAGAAAGGTCTTATTTAAACCTGGCGTTGCCTGTGCCACGGAAACTATAAAAAAACTTGTCAGCAAAAATGTTGCGAGTGATTTCATGGTGACCCCCCTAGTGTGTTGAATTAAGCAGGTTTTAACACCCCGGATTTCAAGCCACAAGCATTCCGGGACTGCAAGTGCGCCAGGTGGCGCGGTTTTTTGTAAAAATTACAGGTCTTAGGATAAATGATTTGATGAATATTTTTCAAGCCTATCCACAAAGTACAAAAACCAGTCTATACAGTGCCGTCTAAGTTTAAAAAAAGGGAAAGCTATGAATAAATTCGCCAAATATTGGTCACCTTTGGTTCTTTGTGGATTAATTATAACTGCCGCTGGTTTTTCCGCCAGGGCCCAGGCTTGGGATGATCGAACGGATTCAACTCTCGGTCAGTATCAGCTCGAAGAGCTGGGGCGTTTCGAGGCCGGGGGTGTGGAAGTTCGGTTTGCCATGACCGCAGAGGCGCGCCAGATAATCACAACTCGTACTTTTGACAAGCCTGACCCATCCTTCGATGAGGCACGCTTCTTGAACTTTGTGAGAGAAACCTGGAAAGCAGGAATCAATTATTTTCATGTCCTGGTACCGACTCTGCCTTTTGCCGAAGTTAATATCATTCTGCAAGACCTGAAAGAAGATCGCCGTAGCACGATTAATCTTACTACGGTCAACAGCCGCGTAGTCAGCATGGATCTGCGTCGATGGCACAAAATTTATCTTGGTTTTTCAAGTTTTCTCGGCGCTGCCACCAGCATTCATGAATTCACACACGTCAACAACTACTGGCTGGATGAGGGCGAAGAAAAGCTCCATCGCGAGCAAGTCGCCGTGGTATTCGAAATCCTGCATTTGGCAAAGCTGAAAGGCATGGATTGGGTGTTAGCAAATTACCTCACCAATGTAGCCGGAGTTGTCGCAAATCCACAAGATCTTATGTCCTCCGAATATAAGGGTATGCCTCCACTTCGCACGCTCGTCCACGGTCTCCTTAAAAGAGTCTGGGATGGAAGCTATAAGGTTTCCGGAGATAAAATGGAGGCGGTTGAAGCTTGGGCCGCGGCCTATCTTGAAGATGGTAACAAGGGAGATGCTGGACTAAATCGGGCCTTCGTATCCACAAAGTTAAAAACCAATAACGGGAACATTCTCACGGCAGCTCAATGGCGAGCCGATGTATATCAGAGCCTGGGGCGTCCATAAGGCATTTTGCCGGCGCGAACATAAAAGATAAGTTCATCTTTCTTGACGAGCTTACTGCCTGCTTGCTCCCAAAGCTCAAGACGGTACTTTCCTTTTTTAGCGATAGAAAAGTTTTTTGCGTGAAACGTTTTTCCATTAACAATCCACCTGGGATAGCGGACTCCGCTGGCCTTGAGAGGAAGTTGCTGGGCCTTGGCAGGAATGTCGGGATCATAAGCGTACTGCGCCAGGTGAGTGGGGGACGTAATTTTTGCAATGCTTGTATGGACATTAATTTTGTTTTCAAGATTTAAGGGTTCTGTCCCTTTTAAATAGTATTGCTGATTTTTTTGCACGATACCCTCCGGTAGTTTTGGTGCAAGGGAGCCCTTCCCCTCGTGGATTAGGGTAACAAGCTCATTGAAGATGGGAGCGGCCCCGGAGATACCGGTGACATTCCACATGGGATCGCCACTACTATTACCAATCCAGACGCCGATGATGACCTTATCCGTCCAACCTAGGCACCAATTATCGCGCATGTCTTTACTTGTGCCGGTTTTAACCGCGCTCCATGAGGTGGTATTGAGAGTTGAGTTGAGACCGAACGTATGAATACGATTTTGCTTGTCGGAAAGTATCTCGGCAATGATGAAACTAACTTCTTTGGAAACAGGTGACTCACCGTTTGCCAGACGCTTATAGGCGTACACTAAGTCATGCAAAGTCACGTCAGCCGAACCCAAGGCCAGCGAATGGCCGTAAAATTTTTCATCGCCAGGCAGCTTGATTCCGAGTTCACCTAACCAGAAATAAAAATTTTCCACACCCACCAGGTCGATGACTTTTATTGCGGGAATATTGAGCGAAGAACCTAAGGCCTCTTTCAGTGGGACGGACTTGTTTAAAAAGCTGTTATTATAGTTTTCCGGCTGATAAGTCAGGCCATCGATGGTGATGGCAAATCGTTCATCGCGCAAGAGAGAGCTCATGGTTAAATATCTGAGTTGAATCGCCTGGGCATACAAAAATGGCTTGAGCGTGGAGCCAGTCTGCCGGGGCGAGGTAACATGATCAACCATTGCAGATTTTGAAAAATTCCCGGAGCTGCCAACATAGATAAGCTCCTCGCCACTATAGCGATCAATAACCAGGATGGCACCGTCCCGAACATTTTTATCGCGCAGTTTTTCTAATTGTGTTGCCAGCATGGCCTGGGCCTTGTGCTGAAGCTGTTTATCGAGCGTGGTCTTGATGAGGCCGGCCTTTTTAAATCGATACGAAAAATGAGTGGCCAGCTGAATGGGCCTACGCGCCCGATAGGTTGGAGCAAAATCCTTCAAGACAGAGCAGTCAAAATCTACTGCAAGTTTTTTGCCGTAGAGGCAGGCCCGTTGCACGATCAGGCTATAACTTTGATTGGGGGCAGGAATCAAGGCCCATAACCATAACCTTTCTTGCAGGACTAATCGTTCAAGTTTTTTTTGGAAAAGTCCCTCGGCTGCGGCAGGGAGACCCTGAAGCTCTCCCTGAAAGGCGACTAAATTGAAATAGGCCTCAAGAATCTCATCTTTACTCCACACCTGCTCCAGGACCTTGGCGCGATAAATTTGTGCTAATTTATAAGACCACTTGGTACGCGGCCGAGAGTTCCTATCGATTAAATTAACCACCTGCATGGATAGCGTGCTCGCGCCACGCTTGTTTGTAGCGTAGAAGTAGCTACGAATAGATGATAAGAGCGCTAAGTAGTCTACTCCTGAGTGCTGTAAAAAACGCCTATCCTCCAATCTGATTATTTCCTGTCTAAATTCAAGAGGGATGTTCGCGAGACTTTCCCAAAGTGCTTGTCGCCTTTGAAGATTTCGTCGCCCTTCATAAATGACTTCGCCATGGCGATCAAGCAAGGTAAGTTGCCCTTGATGATGCTTTTGCACGTACTCAGCAAATTTTGGGTAATGGACATTCTTGGGCATGGCCACCCAAAATGTAACTCCAAGTGAGATACATCCGATACTCGTCAGACTAGCGAATTTCCCAAGTCGCATAAGCAGCTTGTCCTCTTCTATCCGGGGAGTACATTTCTTCCATGGCAGCACCTGGCACCTGGTACGTACCGGGCTGATCGAACCTGACCTTTAAGGTGACTTCTGCCTCACCCTTTAAGAAATCATCAAAATACAATCGAACCTCGTGGTTATCTATCTCACGGAAAGCAAGATAGCTTCGGCCTTTCACAGCAACGTTCAAGACACTCGCACCTGGCGACACGGGGATGACCAAGGCAACAGGCCGCGAATTTTGGGAAGAATGAAGCTGCCATGCCAGTTCAACTGTCTCACCTTGTTTGAATAGCTGATCAAGCTTAGGGGGGCGAATGGCAAAACCTTGCGAAACGGCGGCCTTGGGATCAGGCCAAAATAAATAAGAGATTGTCGGGAAAATTACTCCGGTGCCTTCATGCTTGAATTTGATTTCCTTGCTCTGGGCCTCGCTGCCGAAAGCTAGCGCAGGGTTCGATTCAGGCCCCCAGGTAATCACCTTTTCATTTACCAATGTCTTACCGACAACCTTTTCCTCGCGCGCAATCAGCTTGTGCACAAAAAAAGCGAAGGTGTTACTTAGAGTTTCACCATAGTGCCCGTAGCGTTTATGAAGACCGAATCCTCGGAGTAATTTAGATTTATTGGAAAGGTAAAATTCTTTAAACTCCTTTTCCACCGGCATCACGGTCTGGAGTAAAAGAAAACGGGCATAGAGGGTGGTTGGGGTCGAAAAATAATACCCGCGCTGATCCTCCGGGCGGGGGGAGAATTCCATAGCTGAGGCCTTGACGGTGAGCCGCATTTTAATTGCCTCCAAGGCTGCCCGGGCATCGGTTAGTTTTCCGGACAGGCCGAAAATTATCCATTTAGATTCCAAGGTCTCCCAAGTATCTTTTTCAAAATCGGTTGAGAGCAAGCTAGTCCACTTGGACTGAAAATAGGCGGACTTAATAAGTTTGAGCGTCGCCATGGATTTTAGCTTTAAAATTTCATAATCCTCCGGCGTTACAAACTTTAACGGCAATTTTCCTTCCACGATTTGAGCCAGGGCCTGTTCCATTTTATCCGATATTGTTTTGGGAATACTCCAGTGGTCCCAGAAAGTAATTTCTAAAAAATGAGCGGTAAGCCAGGCGGAAGGTTCCAAAACATCCATAGGATAAAAGCGCAATAAGTTATTCTCGGCAAGATAGGTAGGAAGATCCTTGAGAAGATTATTTCTCAATTTGTGATTACTAAGAACGACGGCCTTGGCCAAGCGCTGCTCAAAACATTCAAAGATATACTCACTCATATAATCTTTTAAGTTCGCGGCGCTTCCCAGAATCGTGGTGGAAAAATCAATTTTAAGCCCGGCGTGGGCGGAATCAGGCGAAGAGGCAGGAACGGTAAGCTCCTTTTTAAGTTCGACGAGATCAGCTTGTTTAATGTACGGCCTCACCAGGGGAAGAATTTTTTGGGTATTTTTCAGCTGATCCAAGACCTTAGTTTTCTCACGTAAAATTAAACTGTGCTCAATTTTAGGAACGTCGCTTGCGACAAAAGGAAAAGCAAGACTCTTGCTTTCGTTCGCGGCCAATTCCACAGGTGCCTGAACTTTCCCGCCCACTGAATTTGAGTAAGCGGCGGAAAGTGAATAAGTCTTGGATGTGGTGTTTTTCAGCTGATAACGAGCAAAGGTTTGGTCACCAACGCGTAAAACGTTCGAAAGACCCGAGAAGGTCAAAATGTCCTGCGTGCTCTTGATGCTTGCCTCCGCGACACCAAATTGGTCGATGGTATAGGCCAGCACCATAATCTTGAAACTCGTGAGCGAATCATTGAGCTTGAATTGAACACGCGCCTCCCCGCTCTCACTTACGGCAATCTCGGGATTCCAAAATAGAATGGTATCAAACAGCTCGCGTAAAAGTTGCCGGCCGCCACCGCCGCCATGGGGTTTTGCTTTAAGACCGAAATGTCTCTTTCCAATAATCTGCGCAATCGAGCTCGCGGTATCAACCGTATCACTAAAACCTCTTTTGAAGGCATTTTTGATCTCAAACGAGCTGGCGGGGCGAAGCTGGAGAAGGCCCTCATCGAAGACCGCCATGACAATTTTTGTTTTTTTAAAGTCGAACTCACCGGGCGCAAGTTTTATATTGACGGTGACACTATCACGAACCTGGTACACATCTTTTTCAGGTATCACGGCCAAGCTGATTTCTTTTTGATTATTGACCTTCAGATGGGTCAATCCCATACGAAGCGCAGGTCGTCCAAGATCAATCTGTCCCGTCGGCTGAGCGGATTGCTCACGGCCGCGAACGGCCAGGGCACCAACATAAATATTGGGCGCATCGGCTTCCTGAAGCTTGAGTTCAATGAATGGATTTGCTCTACTAAAGTTGATAATTTGATAGTCAATAATTCCTTCCCGCTCTTTGGTGAGCAGAACAGAGGCCTCCTTAAAAGGAATTTTAAACTCAAGCTTTGCCACATCCGAAATACTGTATTCTTTTTTATCCGGAATCAAATCGGCGCGATCATGGGCCTCCATCGGTGACCATGTTTCATCCGAGTAAAAACTATGAACCAGGTGACAGACTGAAAGATTTCCGTCCCCGTCCTTGATACTGGCCTGAAAGACGTAGGTCCCCAGTTCCTTAAAGGCAAGCTCGCATTGAAAAATACCTTTCGCATCCGTTTTTCCCTCACACCTCTCGT
This sequence comes from Bdellovibrionales bacterium GWA2_49_15, assembly GCA_001769855.1. GTDB lineage: Bacteria > Bdellovibrionota > Bacteriovoracia > Bacteriovoracales > Bacteriovoracaceae > GWA2-49-15. Next base: position 37,279 of record MEPP01000031.1, read on the forward strand.
CGGCTTTTACATCCTCGTAGAAAGACTCGTAGCTGTAGAATCCCCCAATAATTTTTTTCCTGACACTGCGGTAATTGTGCTTGTAGACTTCCAACTGCACGAGTGCGCCGGCAACGGCATTTTGCTTGAGATCCTGAACTTTCATTTTTAACAGTTGGGCGTGATTTATATTGTCATCTAAATTCAGGCTGGTACTTATTCCAACGATCTGTGTCCCAGGATAAATTGTCGCCTCCTCATAGCGCGATTGCATTTTGCCATTAGGATCAATATATTCCATTTCAATGAGCAACTTTTGAAGGTAGTTCCTTTTCTGAAGATCGGGCACTTGGAATTGGATGCCCCCATTTTTGTCAGTGATAAGTTTTTTCTTTTCCAGTTGATAAGCGCTACTTTGCTGCTCAAGCAGGCTCAGATCGCCATTCGACCAGACAAAATCCTCGGTTTCATAATATTTCTGCGAAACTTCTCCGTGAAGATTCAACTCTAAATCAGAGGCATTGCCCCCCGATAAATATTGGAAATTTCCGAGCAGTGTCCCGGGGTTATCAACTGTAAAAGTCGACATATTATCACGCCATTTATTCTTAACGTGCAAAAGTGGAACCTTAAAGGCCTGTACTTCAAAGCCACCCACCCTTTCAGTTTCAATTTTTTCGTTTTTCTCGTTTCTTTTGACCAAGTCCAAAGTATAGCGGCCGAGCGGCGCTTCCTCATGGAGCTGAAAAGATGTCGAGGCGGTTCCGGATTTAGTCCATTTTATTTTTTCAAGCCATTCCTTGCCACTGCCATCGTGAGTAATCACGAGATCATCCAGGAGTGTCTTCGTGGGAAGGGCAAGTCCTGAAGATTTTGCGTCTCGTGCAAGAATTAAATAGCGCACACGGTCTTTTTGCTGATAGATCGGCCGATCAAAAATGGTATGGTAACGGATCGATTTTGAATGATCATAATAGGGCAACTGAAAGCGCCACTGCTCGATCCCGCGATCCCACTGATTAAGAGCGAAGGACATGTCATCTTTGTACTCCGCCTTGGCCATCAGAAGTCCGTACTGACCGTAGTTTTGACTGGTACATTGATTGTAAAGATTCTTACTGATTTTGAATTGCGCGACACCGTCTGCATTGGTCTTGCCGGTGGCAAGCGCGGCACCTTGGCAGTTAAAAAGGGTGACCGTGGCCAGCGGAAGGGGTTTGCCTGTATCAAGCTGCGTAATCCAAACAAGGGCATTTTGCTCACCGGTCTTAAGATGGACGGCCATATTCGTGACCAGAATCATGGAACTTATATAAAAATTGCTACTGGAATTAAGCAGCGTCGCGCCTAACTTGGGTGACACCACCTCCACCACATAAAGACCTTTTTTTTCCAAGGGAAGTCCCAACAACTCTAAGTCGTTCTTGCCGACCACGGTTTTTAACTTCTGAATTTGCAGTTCAATTTTTTTGTCGGCAAAAAAAGAAGTTCCGCGCAAATCTTTTTCGTATCGACGGTCCTGACGCTCATTGATTTCGGCCTGCCAGTTTAGAATATCAAGAACCGAGCTTTTCTTGAGGTTCCCCGTGTTGAGCTGCAGTGTCAAAGGTTGCTCTACATTGCGAATAGCGATTGGGACTGTTGGATTTTCATTCGCTTCAAGGATGCCGAAAGCACCGGGCAATTTGGCCAAAGGAGGAAGCTCTCCTATTTTCAGCTTTAGGGGAAATTTGCCTGCATTGGCCAGTGGTCTGCCATCTATATCGATCATTCCAACGGGAAGGGTGATCTCAATTTCCTGATCGGCCGGCAACGGTGCTTTAAACACCCCCCCCTCACGCAACGATTCGCTGCTTTTCTCCAGATATTTTTTTTGACCATTCAGAGTATAGTAAATCCCGTCAAAATATTTTGCCTCGACATTTGAGTTAAAGCGCAAGTATAGGTTGGCAAGAGGGATGCATGGCCCATCTTCCTTGGGGCGCTCACAGCTAACTGTCACTTGAAACTGATCGCGAATGATCCCGTCTTTTGTAAACCCGGCAGTCTGCCCCTTCGCCAGGTTGAGTTTGAATTTTTTGGCCGCGGGAAGTTTTTGTCTGGGTTTTACCCAAACGACGGGCCTGCTGTGGATGTAAGAATTTTGCTTCTTCAGGGCATCCAAGGTGACTTGGTCTTTTATAACATCAAATTCGATTTTTTCTTCAATTCCTTCGACTTGCAGAGTGAGCTCCTGCAGCAACTTGGCCTCATTAAGAGGATAATCGGTATTTATATAAATTGGATCTTCTTCATGAAAATTATCAGATAGGCTCCATGGCCCCACTTCTAAAATTTTAATCTCCGGTGCTTTAAAGAAATAGCTGTTGCCTTTTAGACTGACCTGACAAGATTCACCGGGAAGAAGGGATGGGTCCAGAATGGCCTTAATGGTTCGACTGTTGAGCCATTCGGTTTTTAGTATATGATCCTGATCGCACTTTAATGTGATCAAAGTTTTGTCGACCTTTCCCCAGTCTTTTTCCGGCACGGTAAAGTTAAAGGAAAGCGCATGTGGCTCACCCCATTTGATGTCAGCATGAAACATTGCCTGGCCAGCATAGGCCACCGCATAAAATATAAAAATGCTTGTTAAAACTAGAAGTTTTTTTGACATGAAAAGATCCTTTTGAGCGAGGGTAGATTAGTTTATGAGCTTGCCACTTTGATGTCTATAGCGTCTGTCTCTTAATCGCTAATTCTTAAAATTTAGCCACGAGCGCCGTGGTCAGAAGAGTATCTGTCTTATGAAAGATACCAGGCGCTGGAAGGTTATCATACCGAAGTAGAAAGCCGCTTTTTAGAGAAAAGATATTCGTGAGCAAGACAGAGAGAGAAAGCTCGGTATTGAATTGATAATCGGTACTATTGGTAAAGTTTGGCAAATACTCGAGCCAGTACTTAGTGGAAAAGTTAACATTCCATTGTCGATCAATTTCGCTATAGGCACGGCCGTAGTTTTGAGATATTTTTGTGCCATCTAAACGCTCTTCCTGCATATAGCGATAGCCAAGCTCAGCCGACCATTTGGTCTTCTCCGTTTTGGTGATGGCATATTTGCCGCCCACATCGGTGATTAACCGCTGATAAATTCCAGCAAATTTATCTTTTTCAAATGTTTCCGTGATAAAAAGAGAGAAGCGCTCATCCAGCGCCCGCTCAAAACGCAAATTGGCATTAAAATATCTTGCCGATTCCACACTATTTGCGAAGGCATTTAGATAGCGCGCATTGAAAATGAAATTATTTTTCTCCCACGGATAGCTATTCATTTGCTTGAAATTATAAGTTTGAGTTTTAGTATTGCCATTTGCGGCAGCAATGCCCAGCTCTGACTCATTCTTAAGCTGTGCAAAAATCGGGGTAGAACATAGGGCGGTCAAAAAAATAAATAGAAAAATATATTTCATAGATGTTCACATTATCGCGAGACAATTGCTTATTAAAAAACATTGCTCATTATTCTTGATGACTATAGGTATCTTCTGATTTATATCTTTCGAGATATTTTAAACCAAGGTGTCTTATGGATAATCGCTATATTCTACCTATTATCTTTGTGCTTTTTTTGGCCTTTAAGTTTTACAAACTGTTATCCGCTAAAAAGAAAGTTCCACTCCTCTTAAAGGAGGGTGGGATCATCGTGGATGTCAGGACTACGAGTGAGTTTAAATCCGGTGCCAATCCCTTAAGTGTGAATATACCGCACACTGAATTGGCGGCACGGCTGCATGAATTGGATAAAAATAAACCTGTCATTCTTTGTTGCGCCTCCGGAGCGCGAAGCAGTTTGGCTGCGCGAATTTTAAAAAAGAATGGCTTTACCAATGTCTTCAATGCCGGCGCATGGAGGAATACTTTGCTCAAATCTAGTGCGCGGTCAAACCCATAATACTTTCATATACCAGGTCTTCCGCATAATAAACTTGTACCTTGAGCTTCAGAGACTTCTTTTTCGCTTTGTCCTTAAATTGGTAGGACAGCTTGACCACGACTTTTTCGCCTCTGCTAACGGGGTCCGTATTTACTTCGGCCCGCACGATATTGACCAGCCTCGCCGCCTCTGAGTCTTCGGCCACAAGTTTTACCCGATAGCCTGACGGCACATTATCGCGCAGTCCGGTCAGGACTGTTTCAACTTCATGGGTTCGATATTTCCACTTAAAGGGCCAAAAACCCCAGTCGCGCCACTTTGGCTTGGCATCAAAATTCAAGACGGCACTGATCCCAGGGTTAACCCTCACTACGCCCTCATAAACGATGGGCAGGCGCAACTCTTTGGTCACTCCGTCACTTGGAACAATCACCTGTCCTTTCAACCAAAATTTATCACCCGGAACTGCATCCTCGACAATTTTTGCCGCCAAGATATCGCGCAGTTCGATCACGTGTTGCGCAGGCAGTTCTCGCAGCTCACGGGTCTGAGTCCGCATTTCAATGTTGGCACTTTTCTCCGTAATCGCAAGACGGCCCGAGGCGGAGGCCAGTACCAGCTCGCCCGCATTGTATAAATTGAGACCAAGGGCCAGCTCGGCGCCCTGAATTGGGCCTCTGGCATCATTTGAGATTATTAAGGCACTGTTGTCAGACATGAGACGAATGAGCGCATGGGTTTTGGCATAACTTTGGGCCGCTGCACGGCCCTTAGCAAAGGCCCGGGTTTCTGCATCCGGAAGTGTTTCAGCAAAACCAAGCCGCCGTCCATCGGCTTCCCCTTTGGCGCGAATTTCTCTCACGCCACGTGCTCGAGCTTCGGCGTAAACCACGACTCTGGCCTCTTCTTTCGAAGCCAAAAAAAGATTATTTTTATTTTTGGAAAAATTATCAGCATAATGCCTTTTCCATTCGTCAGGATAAAGACGCGTAAAATGCTGCCAGTGGGAATTTTCCGCTCCCTGCTTAAACCCGCGCCCATAAGAATCTTCGCAGGCACGTAGAAAATCGGCAATTTTTTTATAAACGCCACTACAATCTCGCCCGCTCAGATCCAGTGGAATACTTCCAGCACCTTGATAGGCCACAGCACTATCCGAGAAGTTCTCGCTCGGATCGCGATAGCGCACAATATCCCGCTGAATTTTAGTAACCGCATGATTAATGGCCGACACGATGGCTTGAGCGTCGGCGATCTCTTCCTGTGACAATTCTGTGTCATCGCTATTTTTGACCAACTCTTTTTCAAGAAATTTCTTGAGATTCCCTTTCACGATAACGGCTTCTGCTGTGCCATTGCTTAATACCGTGCGGGCCCTCGGAACTGTGGCGATAATTTCTTTCATGCGATCAGCATATCCCAAGGGAACATGGGTGCGCTCTGCTTGTGCCTCTGCAACCTGCCGACCGAGCTCGAAACCTACGGCATAGGCTTCATCGTAATCAACTTTTGAATTCAGACCGTCAGCGTAACCAGTCTCATCCCCGACTAATTTTCCTCGCAAAAGCCCGCGCCAACGTCCGTCTAACTCTGCGGCAATTAAACCGTACCTAAGTCCATTTATTTCACCCAAGCGCCGCGCTTCAGCTTCGCCTAACGGTTTGCCTTTGCCGCTTCCAACCGGATTCCCTTGCCCAAAACCTAGACTCCGGGCCTTTGTAAGATATAGCACGTAGAGGTTATAGCGTTCCTGATAGTCCGCCAATTTTTCGGCCGTGATCCGCTCGGCTGCCTTCGCCACCTGATCCGCATCGGTAAAAATTTTCTGTAGCTGTTGCAATTCATTACGAAAGGCGGTTAATTCCCGTTCGCGCATCGCGATTAAATTTTGATATTGCGAAATATTCTGCCGCGCTATTCTGATCACGTCCTCAAACTCGACAATCGCTGACTCACGCTCTGAGAGTTCTTTAATCAACTGTGCTCTGTGTGTTTCCACTTCACGACGAACTCTTTCATTTTGCTCCAAAAGAGCAAGCAGACGTGACTGTTCAACTTCAAGACCGCGCACGCTTTGCTGAAACTGCGCCACTCTCTGCTCGACTTGTACCACCTGCGCCCGAGCGCTCTGCACGGCCGAGGCATATTGTCCTACCTGGCGTTGCAACTCGCGCACTTGATTCTGTAATTGAATCACAAGCTCGCGCATTTGCCCGAGCCGAACTTCCATCTGCCGAGCGCGCGCTTCCGCCTGTGCAATAGAGCGCCCCATTTCTCGCATGCGCTCCTCCGTTTGCCCTACCGCTTGAGCGGCCCTTTGCGACTCAGCTTCTAGCTGTTGCAAGCGTCGACCACTTTCCTGCACTTCCCGCGCCACACTTTCCCTTCGCACTTCCCCGTCCCGCATATTCTGTTCAGCGCGAGTCACTTCGGCCTGCCCGCGCGCCACATTTTGCTGAGCACGAACGATGGCATTATTGGCTTCCACCAGATTTCGTTCCACCTGCTGCAGCTCTGTCCTTAAGGTTTGTCGCCTGGTCTCAATTTCAAGTTTTTGTCCCTCAAGTCGGGAACGCTCTGACCCTAAATTGTTAAGCTCATGTTGAACTCCGGCGAGCAGCTTATTGGCTTCCCCATGGGCCTCCCGTTTTGCCGCCAGTCCGTCTCTCAAGGCGCGAAGCTCGGCCTGTAATCGCTCGTTTTCAGCGCGCAGGGCCCGGATCTTGGCCTGGACTTCGGGAGTTTGCTCCCCGAGCGCCAGCTCCTTGATCATTTCGGCATTTTTTTTCATGGCCGCCGAGATGGGTTCCATCGCTGTTTGCCCCGCACGAATTTCCGCCGCCAGACGCCCGATCTGGGACTGAAGCTCTCTTTCCCGCGCTTGTAACGAACGCTCCCGCTCAGGCAGACGGGCCAGGGTTTCGGAAATTTGCCTGATCTCCCCCTCGAGCGCGGTTAGCTGACTGCTGAGAGTTTGCTTTTGTCGCTCCAGCTCTGCCAGCTGATTTAGCGCTTGCTGGAGCGCCTGCTTTGAAGCTTCCAACCCCTGGCGGACGCGCTCCAAGGCCTCTCTCTGGGGTGCGATTTCCAGCTCGATTTGGCGCAATCGCGCCTCATTTTGAGCGTGGACCTGACGCTGCTGCTGAAGGGCCATTTTGAGTTGGCGATCCTGCTCGCGCAGCCCATTCAAAGTATTTTCCAACACCGTCCGCTCGCGCGCCAGCTGCTCCATCTCACGCAGCAACTGCTGACGATCTGAAATTGCACCGGCCTCCTCCTTGCGCGTTTGCACTAGCTGCCCCTCTTTGGCCTTAAGCTCCCCTTGCGCCAAGGCCTGGGCCCGCTCCACCTGGCGCAGCTCTTCACGCCTTTGCTCTAATTCCATGATTTCACGTTGAAGCTTCAGGTTTTCGGCCTGAAGCCGGGCACTGATCTCGCGCTCGCTATTTTGTAAGCGGCGGCGTTCTTCCGCCAGACTGCCTAAACGGTCCTCCGCCCGAGGGATTTCTTCCCTAAGTCGCTGCATTTGACTGCGATGATTGGCAATCTCCCTGTCCGAGTTGGCAATGCTTTGCTGATTACTTTGTATCGCCTCACGATGGGTGCGCAGTTCTTCCTCATGATGACTGATCTGACCTTCTTTTTCGCGAACATTGGCCAAGGCCTCATTGGCATTTTCCCGTTTTTCATCGGAAATGGCCTTGGCTGCCATATAGCGCTGCGAATAGGTGTCTTTATCAATCTCATCAGGCAGGGCACCAAAGGCCTTGCTGAAAAGTAAAAGCGCCAGGCCAACCATCGCCAAAATAAAGAATTGCACGCGCAAATTTGCCATCGCCGACATAGATAACTCCTTCATCATTTAAGCTTAGCTAAAATGCCCACTCAAGCGTCAATCGTAAAGAACTTTACTGACAGTAGAGTCAGAAACTGCGCCACGTGGAGCCAAGGAGGAATAATGCTTACATTATTGGACGAGGGAAAAACGCGGGTCAAGTGAGTGCTCAATATCCTTAATTACACCATCGCTCTCATGCAAATCTCTTTTGGTATATCCAATCGTAATATGGGGATAGAAATGTTCGGGCCCGAAAGCCTTGGGATCACCACCCTTGGCCACGAAGGCCTTATGAATCTCACGACGAAGTTGCAAAAGATCGCCAGATCGAACAATCAAAAAGAGCGTTTCTAAAGGACGCGGACTTGAGGCAATCTTGCCGCTGCCAATCGCAAGAATATCAAATCGTGCGTTCTGAATTTCCATGTCCCTGGCGATTTGATTGATCTCCTTCATACTCAACTTACTTTTCAATGATTGGGAATACTCCGGAGGGGTTATGACGGTAATATGCGCCTCACCTCGGCTGATCAAGGTAGGATAGACTGCCGGTGTGATTTGCGAGAAAACTTCCGCCACTGGTGCGTATCGCACATTCATGACCAAATATGAATCCATGGGCCCGGGGCCTTCGAAGGTATTAAACGGCAAGTTCTGGTTGCGATAAACTTCCTGAGACAAAGTTATCAAGATTCTTTGGGCAGTTATGCCAGGTGGCTGAGAGGCACAAGCCACGATCGCTGGTAATAACCAAAGAAGTAAAAAAAACGCAAAGATCTTTCTCGTGGCCACGGTTGAACCCCTTTGCGGGGAAAAGTAACCGTTCCTATTCGGTCTGTTAGGCCAGACTATAAAAAGTTCATACTCTTTCTGTGAAAAACAGTGATTAAGAAGGCCGCGAGGCAAACGGCCATGGGCACCAGGAAAATGTACTCAAGAGTCAGATATCTCATGGATGTGCTTAGGATTAACGGGCCGGAAATTGTTCCGATGCCAAAGAAGATGGAAAAAAGCGAGTTTGCGGTGGGGAAAAGCTCGTCGGTGGTCCGTTCTTTCAGGAGGGATAGTGAAATCGTATAGAAGCCGCTGGTGGTCCCTCCGATAATCAGCGCATTGATTCCCAGAAGAATCAAATTGCCGTGGGAAAAGTAACTAAGCCCCAAAAGCACGGCCGAAAGAAGGTAGATGGCGGCAATGGTTTTCACCCGATTGGTCTTATCCGCCAGGATCGCGATTGGCAGATTCAAAAGGATAGAGCCGGTCAAAAAGATCGCCAGGGCGAGCCCCACAATTTGGTCGTCAAAATGACTTTTTAAAACATACACCGGCAGCAAACTGGTCAAACCACCCTGGAGAAAGCCAAAGGTGAAAGCTCCGCTCAGGGGCAAGATGAGACAAATCAAGATGCGCTTATTAAAAAAACTTTCCTTGCGCTCACTGAAAGTTTCATTTTTTACCTTAAAAAGCAATCCAGGCATACACAAGCAGATCAGCCCACAAATGACAAAAGGCAACCAATCGACGATCGAAAACAAATGAATGGCGATCAAACTTCCCGGAATCAGTCCGGCGTAAAGCGCGATGGAATAGAAGGCAAAGCTTTTCGCGCTGGACGCTTGCGCGCTATACAGGAGGATAAAGGACTCATTGGCGATAAAAATCCCGGACAGGCCTACCCCCAGAGCTATGGATAAAATGGTCCAGGTAAAGTAGTTAAAAGGCAGTGCATATCCCAAGACCGATATGGCAACGGTAATCATGGAAACTAATAATACGAATTTGAGTCCGCGCCTGCGAATCAAAATTTCCACCGGCCAGGAGGCCGTGGTAATCGCAAGATAACCCAGGGAAGACTGGAGGCCGATCAAAAAAGTACTTATCCCCTTTTTCTCCAGGATAAAACTGACCAGGGCCGTTTTTATTCCCAGGATTAGGCCTATAAAAACCGCAACCAATAAGATCGGCAGTATCCTCTTCATCTGGGCAACTTCTTTATGCAGTTTTTGTAATACTCATCCACCGCGACCTGAAACTCACCTTCCCTCGAAATCTCTCCCTTGAGCCAGGCATCAATGATGTCCCGAATGAAAGACAAAACAGAAGTGCTTATGGTGCAATTTAGCTGCATCACGAGCGACTGAGTGGACTTGCGCGAAGGAAGATACTCATCCAGCACATAGGCACACAAGCGTTTCCAAAGTTGATAGCTGATCTCTCTCACATATCCGGCGTCGAGATATTTAAATTCGTAGTTTAAATATATTTTTTCGATCTCCTCTTCCAGAATTTTTGGGCCTCTGAGGGCAAGTCCCTCTCTTAGTAATATTTTTTCTATCGCCGTGTCCCGATGAATCTTCATCTGATAGGCACCATAGGGAAAATGCTCGGGGCCAATTTCCAGAATAAATTCCGCAGATTTTTTCAAGTTCTCAAGAGTTGACCAAGGATTAAAAAAAATATAGCCGCACTCAAAGTAAACGCGGGATTTATCAAGAAGAGTAATCACCTTGCGAACATCCTGCGACACTGTGCCTTTGGCAAAAAGCTTTATCTCATCGCTATTGATGCTTTCTATCCCGATAAAAATATGGCAAAGCCCCACGGTCTCCAACTTCTTAATTCTGCTTCTATTTAAATCATCGGGTCGGCAGGAGATGGAGAAATCTATCTTTAATTTCCGCCGTTTGATTTCGGCGCAAAATTGCTCGAGGTACCGATCTTCCGCCTCAAAATCTTGGGATTGAAAAAAATTATCGCAGCGAAAGAGAAAAATCCGACAACCCCTGGCGTATAATTTTTCGACCTCATCGAAAATCACGGGCAAACTGCGCCGACGCATCTTGGGAGCATTTGAAATTCGGTGATAGGTATCCAACACACAAAAGGTGCAACTGCCATAGCACCCTCGCCCTAGCTCTATCTGCTGGAAGGGCAGCATCTTACCCGATTCAATATCGTATCGCTCAATAAGGGGCAGGTGATCGAGGTCTGACTCCCCCTGCTGAGGCGGTGTGGAGATAATTTTTTTATCAGCGGAAAGATACTTTATTCCTCTGACAATCATCCAGTCACCGCCATGATTGATGGTTTGAATGAATGCAGCCATTGTCGCTTCGCCTTCGCCGATCACGATAGAGTCAAATTCTCCAAATTCTCGCAGCAGGTCCTCGGCAAAGCTGGTGGCGAACTGTCCGCCCGCGGTGATATGGCCTGTATATAAATTCTTTTGCCTCAAAAGTTTAATTATTTCAAGCGTCCCCGAGAGGTTATAAAGATTCAGAGAGAAACCCAACAATTTAGGCCGATAGAGCGAGATTAATTCCACTGTTTCGGCCACACTCTGACCATCAAAATTCGAGTCAATCACTTTGCAGGAAAAACCTTGCGCTTTCACGTAGGCGGAGATGGAACCCATACCATAGTGAATGGACATCCCCTGATTTTCAAAGACGCCCATAAATCGCTCAATAGGATTTTGAATTTTGACATTGGCGTGAACCAACAGGAGATCCACTTCATGGGTCATCGGCATATATTGCACTCAAGTTGAAACTCCATTATATTACATAATGAGGATATCTCTATGAAAAATATGCCCGGCCCGCAGATATCTGAACGCTTACGGTCGTTAATTTCCAATATTTGCAACATCAGTCCTGAAAAAATCTCTCTTGAAACCCATTTCATCAAAGACTTGAAATTCGATTCGCTGAGGAGTATCGAGTTGATTATGGCGATCTATGAAGAATTTGGGATTGAAATCTCCAAGGATGAAGGCATTAAGCTGCAAACTGTTGAAAATCTCCTGAACCTCCTCAGTACAAAAATGAGCCAGCATGAACCATAACTATCGCGCTATTGGCGAAATCACCGGAATTTCCGGCCATAATCCTGCATTCGTGGTTTATGATTTGCTCAATCGAAGTTCAAGCCATAGCTTCACCGAGATTGATTCGTTGGCCTGCCAGCTGGCCAATAGTTTGGTTTACGCCGGTCTAAAGCGGCAAGACAGAATCGTCATCATGCTTAATGATCCTCTTCCATTTCTTGTGACCTTCATGGGTGTCTGCAAGGCCGGAGGGATTGCCGTTCCCATTCACGTCCGCGCCGGTCTTGCCAAAGAAAATGTCTTCATTGAGCAGACCCGGCATATTATTGAGGACTGCTCTCCCTTCTGCATCATCCACTCGGGAACTCTTGAGCTTGCACCTTCTCTCAAATCCTTCACCTATGGGGAGCTGATCACCAATAATAAAAAAGAATCTCCCACCGAAGGTATGGACCTGAGAGATCGGATCGCCCTCCTTCAATATACCTCCGGGTCCACAGGCAACCCCAAAGGCGTCATCATCACCCATGGAAACTTACTGGCCAACATGCGCATGATTGCCGAAGGTCTTCACGCGGAAAAAGGTGATTCAAGCCTCTCTTGGCTCCCTCTCAATCATGATATGGGGCTGATTGGCGGTCTCCTGGCACCTATTTCGCAAAAGTTGGACACCCACCTCATGCCCACAGAATCCTTTATTGCCCGCCCTTTGCGTTGGCTGCAAAACCTCTCCGAGAAAAAAATTTCCTATAGTGCCGGCCCGAATTTCGCGTTCAGTCTGATTATGAAAATAGTCGAACGACAAACTTCACCTTTGGAAAATCTTGATCTTCAGCATGTAAAGGCCCTGGTGTGCGGTGCCGAACGATGTGACGATCAAACCGCTCTTGCCTTCACAAACTACTTTAGCAGGTTCGGTTTGAGGAGCGCGGCCATTACTCCCGCCTATGGTTTGGCCGAGTGCACGCTTGTGGTGTCCATGAAGAACTTCCGGGGACCTTTCAAAATTCTTTCTTTCGATAACCTGCACTTTGCCGAGCGTGGAATCATTGAACTAAGTTCCAATGGTGCCAGCGCCCAAAAAATTGTCAGCGTGGGACGACCGGTGCCTGGCGTGGAAATTCAAATCCGAGATGAAAATAAAAATCTTCTTGGTCCCGGCTTTTGTGGCGAAATCCTGGTCAAAGGTCCCGCCAATACGACAGGCTATTGGAATAATATCAAGCCTTCAGGTCTCTTTGACCAAGAGTGGCTGAAAACCGGCGATTTGGGATTTATCTGGGAAGACGAGCTGTACATTGCCGGACGAATCAAGGAGCTGATTATTAATCGGGGACGAAATTTTCATCCCTTCGACATTGAAAAAAGCATAACGGCCGTGGCGGGCGTTCAGGAGGGCCGTTGCGTGGCCCTTTCAGACAATAATCAGGAGTCGGGCACTGAGGACCTGATTGTCTTGATCGAATCCCAGCTGCACCATACTCAGGATTCCGACCAGGCGCGCGCCCTCATCGCCCAAGTTGAAGCTAATATTATTACCAATTTTGACATCACGGCGGGCGATATTGTACTCGTTCCGCGAAACACTATTGCCAAAACCACCAGTGGTAAAATACGGCGGGCGCGATGCCTGGAAAATTATCGCAATTTTAAAACAGGGAAAATAAACCATGATTCGTGAACCAGCCGAAACCGAGATCGACGAGATCGTTTTTTTGTGTAAAGAAATCTATGTCACAAACCGAAAATTTAGTAATGCCCTACCCCTCTTTACCGATGACTTTGACCAGAAATTTAAAACCTTTATGCAATCGTGGTTAAAAAATCCAAGCTGCATGGCACTCGTGAGCCGTCACAACAATAAGGTCACGGGCTTTATCGGCGGATACCATTTTATGGACCCAGATTTTTTTCTAAGGCCTTCCTGTTTTATGATTTCTTTTATCAGTGTGCATCCTGAATACAAGCATAAAAAAATTGCCACCATCCTCCTCGAGGAATTTAAGGCAAGAGTGCTAAAGAAGTATCCCGATCTCTCCCAAATAGAAGTTGAAGTTCTGACTGGTAATCGGGAAGCCGAGGGATTTTGGGGCAAGCAAAATTTTAACGATTTAAAAAAACGCCTGGTCATGACTTTATGAGCCTAACAGACCCCGAGGTGAAATTAACGTCCATAGAGACCAAGCTCGATTTTGAGACCAAAATCTTTCAAAGGCGTTGGGGACCGATGACTGGTTCGCCCAGCAAGGTGCTTTTCTTCTGTCTCCCCGGGGTTGGCGTTACCAACGTCGTCTTCGCCAACTTTGGGATTTTTTTGGCCAAGCTTGGTCACCAAACCCAGGCGCTGGATTTTCGCGGCTTCGGAAGATCGTCGGGGCCTCGGGGGCATATTGATTCCTTCGAACAATATTATAATGACATCAATGTTTTGCTCCAGAAACTTCACGAGGAAGACCAGGATCGAAAAATAATTCTGGTGGGCCCATGCCTGGGGGGAGCGTTGGCCTTTAACTTTCTCCAGCGGTTTCCCAATGCGCCGCTGTCTGCACTGACCATCTTCTCACCTCTTGCCGCTCCCATCTGGGGCAGACCTAATTTTTTCATCCTGACGCTCTTTAAGATTCTTAAACCACTGATGCCCCGGCTTCGCGTCTCCATCGGAGGCAAGCGCGGGGCCTTCTGGAGAGAAGGTCACACGGTTGAGGAAATCATTCACGATTCATTTAATGTGCACAAAATTTCCCTTCGATACTTGGAGGAAATGCAAAAATGTATTGCCAGTCTGAAGGTCATGAATATTCGGCTGAACCTCCCCATGCTTTTTTTTCAATCGGAAATCGACCTGGTGACAGACAAAAGCGTGAACATTGAGATTTTCAATAAAATTCAGGCGCCGTTTAAAGAATATTGCGAGTTAAAAGACACCTATCACGACGCCATAAACGATGCCACCCGTGAAACATCCTTCGCGCTCCTTAACCAGTGGGTGCAAACCAATATCATTAGGCAAAAGGATGGGGCTTAGAATTCAGATTTTTGACCTTCCCCCTGCGGCCGAACTGCTTCCATGAAAAAATCCGTGGGTTAGCAAGGTACCTATTTCTTGATCCTACATTAAGCTGAATCAATCGAGGACAAATGGCCCGAACAACCGTGAGACCTGCGGCCTTAATTTTTATCGGAGTGATATCGGCAAAATACACCCGGCCCAAATCTCTTTTGGCGAAAATTTTTAAAATTTCCTGCAAGGAGGGCATCCTTCTCTTCTTCGGCAACGATGGGAAGGCGGCCCCCTGATCAAGAAACTTCAAATGCTCCTGGTGCTCCTCACAGACATAAAACAGCAGATGATCGATAAAATCATTGATTTCATTCTCCGGTTTCTGCTTGATCTGACCATCCTCAAGAAGGCCTTTGGCGGCATAGCTCGTCTGAAAACACTCCAGCATGGCCTTCTCCAAGGCCTTTCGAGAGTTAAAATGGCAGGCCGAACCAAAAGTGCTAAACCCAGGGCCACGGCAATGGGCAAGAACCACCGGGATGCCAAGATCGGATTGTAAATTGAAAAAGGTAACGGCCTCTTCCTCCTTACAAAAAATCTTGTTCACAAGCCTCTTTACTTCCAAAGGGAGGGTAATTTTTGGCGGGGAGAATTTTTTATCCCACATCCCGACCACGGCATCTCTTTCTATCAGCTCATATAAAGCCGACAGCGCCGCCGCTTCAAAGCTCCCGTGGCAAGCGGTTCCCGAGGAGGTGGGAATGATAAATGGCCCGCAGCCTTCCTTTTTTTGGTAGCTCAGGAAAATGAAGGGTGCCGGAATAAAAACTTTTTTCCCGCTGAGCATTTCTCTGGATTCTACCCAATGTGTCTCTGTCTTCGCGGTAAACGGTGTGAATGCGAAATCAGATGATTTGTATTGTGCCTCAGAGAAAAGCAAAAGCTCAGCAGGATTGAGCAATTCATGTTTCATTTGAAGCCGCTGATAACTCCCAAACGGCAGCCGGCGCAAGTTATATTTACTCAAGGCCTGTCTTTCAAGCCCCTCACCCAGAGCGGAAATTATGGCATGCTCTTTTTCAAATGAAATTCCTCCGCAGCCGGATCGGGTGCTGGCGAAATAGAGGCCGCTAACTTTCTCCAACTCAATCGGCCCTAGTAAAGACCGCATGGCCTTGAGATATTTTTTTTTATTTTCCATTCTTCAGAAATTCCAAATAAGGTTCCGTATGCTTCTGCAATTTGTTGAAGAACGCACTCATGATAAGATGCTTAAAACCTTCCCGAACTCTCCCTTGCACCATTTTCCCGGCACCTTTAAGCGGGGTATAGTATTTAATCATGAAAGCGTTGAACGACTTTTGCGCCTCATAGGCCGTCATTGATTTCGGTTGATACACAAAATGCAAGTAGTCGTAAAAATCCCAGTTTTCGGACAATATCCGCTCCTCGGCCCGCATCTTCTGGCCAAGGGGCGAGACGCCAAATGGTGTCAGTATACTTAGAGCAAAGGAATTCATCTTGGACTTATGAACAAAATCTTCAATCAGCTCCAACGAGTGAGGCGTATCCTCTTCATACCCATAGCTAAAAAATCCATGGACCCAAACACCTTGATCCTGCAACTTCTTGATGGCATCGAAATAAACTTCCGTCTCTTTGGTTTTAGAGAGATGGTTTTCCTTTTGCAAACGAGTCACCGGATTAATGGTTTCAAAGCCAATTCCCAGCGTGATTTTATGATGTTTCATTTCCTTGACGAGCTCATCATCATTAATAAAGTTCAGCGTGCAGTCCGCCCCCATATGTTTAATCTTGATGCCCTCGGCCCTCGTCCTCTGCAAAAATTCCCTTATCCGTTTGGAACTTGCGATCCAGTTGGGCTCCATAAAATCCACCCGCGGGACCTCACCACCGAAGTATTCCGCCATGGATTTAAATTCGCCCACCATCCGGTCGACGGAGGAGGTTCTCCAGCCCTCTCCCCAGATTGTGGGGATATCACAAAAGCTACAATGATGATTGCACCCTCGGGAAAAAAAAGGTCTGACAAAATCCGGCTTGAAATCCAAAAGCCCGTAGTTCATGAATGGGAGCGAGTTGAGGTCCTTCACCTGCTCGCCAAAAATGATTTTGCGCTTATCCGTGCCTTTCAAGACAGCGTCAATCACGTTTTCCAACTCTCCGACAACCACGTGATCGGCATGCCGACTGGCCTCCTCATAATAATGGGCGATGTGGGGGCCTCCCATAATGATTTTCCGATCTTTTAGCTGGGCCGCCAGCGCATAACATTTATTGGCGGTGGCGGTGTAGACATTGATCATCACCGTATCACCTGTTATGTGCTCGGGACGAACCTCGCCATTGATCTCACAAAGCTGCTCAACCTCGTAGCCCATTTGATTTAAAACCGTGGCCAACCACAGGTTCGTGGCAAAATATTCTTTCCCGCTGCCGGTCATTTTGACGACCTTTCCCGCCCTTCGCATCTTCTTCAACATTCCGAGATAAAAAGGAGTGATTAGGCCAACTATCGATATTTTTTTTGATCTCTGGGGAAGCATTAGTACATCATAAGGGATTTCTGCTAAAATAATAAGATATGGAAGTAACTTTTATCATCCCCAAGGTGGAAGGCCTCACGGTTGCCATCTTTTCCTTCGGCATTCCCTATATCTCCTCTTTTATAAAACAGCACGGGCATACGGTAAAGCTGATCAATGGTCAGATTCTTTCGGATAAAAAATATGATCAGCTCATCAATAACATCACCTCGCCCGTGATTGGCATCAGCACCTACCATTACGACATTCGAGAATTTTTCGCACTCACTCATTTTCTAAAGAAAAAATATCCGGACAAGATCATCGTGGGTGGAGGCCGAGGCCCCGCCAGCTTTCCCCTGGAGTATATTTTTACCCATGGACGCGCCGACTATCTTATTCTGAACGAAGGTGAAATTCCCTTTAACGAGTTCTTGAATCTTTTGGAGGCCAACCAGTTCTCACCTGAAAAAGTTCCTAACCTGGCCTATTTAAAAAACGGTAAGGTCACTTTATCAAGGCCACAAAATGTCTTGATGGAAGATTTGGACAAACTCCCCTTTCCGGATCGCGACCTGATCGACCAGCGCTATTATTTAAAATTTCAGCAAAAAATTACCGGCGAACGGCTTATCCGAATTGTAACCTCAAGGGGCTGTCCCCATGTGTGCTTCTTTTGTGATAAATCCGGCATGGGTAACAAAATTCGACTTCGAAGCGCTGACAGCGTTATTGCCGAAATCGAGTTCACCATGAAAAAATACAAAACCAATTATTTCTTTTTTATCGACGATTTATTTGTGCACTCGAACTCCAGGCTGACAGAATTTTGTGAAAAAATACGACAAAAGAAACTTAAAATCCGTTGGGAGGCCCACGCCCGGGTGAACTCTCTAGCGCCAGAGATGTACCCTTTGCTTAAAGAGTCCGGCTGTGAGCAGCTCTTTTTTGGCATTGAATCCGGCAGTCAGACCATTCTGGACAAGATCCAAAAGGGCATTTCTGTGGCGGAAATCAAAAGTGCCCTTAAACAGTGCCGAAAAAACGGAATCAAGTCTTTTGGCTACTTTATCGTGGGAGTTCCAGGCGAAACCAAGAAAGATCACCAGGCCACCCTCAAACTTATCAAAGATGGCCCTATCGATGGGGTCGAGGTCTTTTATCTCCTACCCTACAAAGGCTCTCCTATTTTTAATAAGTTATACGATAAAAACAGCTTCTCCTGGGAAGACTATTGCGAATGGACCGACGTTTTAGAATTTAAACCTTCCATGAAGACCTTCTTAAAATACCAGTCGGACGATGATCCTTCTCAAGCAATTCAACGGATTATGTCGAAGGCCCCCCAGTCCTCCAGGCGGGGGGACTAGTGACTAATTACAATCAGTTTGACAAAAACCAGACTGCGGCCTAAAAAGAAACTGTTTAAATCGACCCTTAAAAAAGTGAGGACGCAATGAAAAGCAAAAAGACAAAAAAGAAAGTTATTCTCTGCACTGTTCGCGGTTAATTAATTTACCCGAAAACTACTAAAACCCGCAGGACTTCTGTCCGCGGGTTTTTTTTTATTTCCACTCCTGCCCCAAAGCAGGGTGATGTCGAAAAAAAAGGCCTTCATCACCAAAGCAACTGGCCACAAAAGAGCTGGTGAGCACTAAATCTCCAAGATACTCCAACTCCTCATCCTTCAATGATTGGGCATACACCTTATACAAAACTGTTCCCGGCCTTAGCCTACCGAGCTGAACCCGCAAGTCAGTTTTATCACCGGAATCAAATCCCCCGAAGACGGGTACAAATTTTAAGTGACGGGGAATGACCGGTGCTAACTCCACACTCCCGTTGGATTGCATCGCCGCCATATGCCCAACCGGCAAAACGAAAGGTGAAGCATCACTGTTGAACAACTTGACCGCCTTGCTAAAGGCGCGCAAGGGAAGTTTCAGGAAGGGTGAGCTGGGTTCTCCAATCGTGGTGGTAAACGGGTTGCTAAAATAATTGCGATCCTCACCCTGCCCGTCAAGGGAGTACATTGCCATGATATTCAGAGAAGGGTGTCCATCCACCAAAAATTTTAAACCAAATCCGGGTGTGTAACTGGCACCCGCCCCCGCCAAGGAAAAACGCACGACTCCGATCGCCCCGCTTTTCAAGACGCCGGTGTAGCTACTTGGTATCGATAGAAAGCTAATTTTGGCCACCGTACCGAAAGAATGAATCAGTTTTTTTCGTCCCATCGGCAGCTCATCTGAGGAATGCTTGAAAGTGGCAATTAAGTACTTTGAGCTAAGAAGTTTGACCATACTGAACAAGGAAAGCGATGAGGGAAGTTGGTTCTCGGCATATTGGCTTTTTTCCACCTGTTTCCAAAGATAATCCTGTTTTTCTCGGGCACTCCAGGACTCATAGTCTTGGGAAACGGTGCTATTCGCAGACAGCGACAAGCTCAGAAGAAAAAAGAACACCGTTAATAGTGCGAAACGCCTCATAAAGAACCCCTCAGATTAAAGTTACCCTGCTTCGCCACCATGCTCCTTCCTTTGAGAGAGCACAATAGACATCTCTTTGACGATGACCACAGAAAGTCATTGTGTTAAAATGAGCGCTCTATGCAAATGCTGATTTCCTTTTTCATTGCGCTCTTGGTGCTTTTACAAATATCTCTTGCCGAAGACTACACGCTACAGTCCTCTGTCTCGTGGTGGAATGCCGCCAGCTATCGCGGTCTGGTTGAATCAGAGCTCAATCCGGACAATGGCATCCTCAAACTGCCCCAGTGGATGGGGACTTCAGAGATCAGACCGGATGTTAAGTTTATTCGCGATTCATTTGTGGCCCGTGGACGCCCTCGACTCATTGGCACACTGTCGAAAACCACCTGGGGTGATACCGAAGAGTCTTCCGAGACCTCTGGCAAAATTCAGTGGAGTGAAGCTTACGCCTCACTGGCGGCGGTCGAGTGGCTGACGATCACCTATGGACTGCAAAACTTCCAGTGGGGGCCGGCGGAAGCTGCGGGACCGAGCAATCAAATTTTCCATGAAACTATTCAGGCAAAAGATGTTCTCTTCGACACGCGAGGCCATCATCTCCTGCGAGTCAACCTTACGCCCATGCAAGAGTTGAGTGAGGTTCTGCTGGTGGAGATTTCGGACAACGGCGATCCGGAATTTATCGCCGAGGAAAATTTTAGCAAGAAATTCGTCCTTAAAAGTGAATATTCCTGGGCCGGAGGGGCCGATTATGCCGGCCTGGTGCTGGGACATAAGGACCAATCAGAGTCCTGGATCGGAGAATATATCAATCTGGAAATCGTCGAAGGACTCTCCCTCTACCTCGACGCCAGCCAACAGCAGGGTTCCTCGGCATGGTACCCCGTTAAAGACGCCAATAACACGATCGTGATGACCCAATCCCTAAAAGACAGCAACCATATCTACCAATATTCTGTTACCGGCCTGCGATATGTCTTTGAAAATGGCAACGACATCCGTTTGGAATGGATTTTTCAAGAGGCCGGCTATGGGGAGGCGGAAATTTTTTGGGCCTGGACTGCGCTAACTTCAAAAAATATTGTACAATTAATGCTTCTCCAACAGAATGCTGCACGTGCACAGAGGAATGGTTTGAATTTTCCCGGCCAAGATTACTTATTTACTTCCCTTCGAATTCCCGATGCCTTTAAATTTAAGGATTGGACTCTTTATTGGCGACTATTGGCTTCGGTGCATGACGGTTCTTTGTCCTCGCTGGTCAGCTCTGAAAATGCCGTTGGAGAGGCCGGGACACTTTTCGCAACCGCAGCAGCGACGGCGGGAAAGGCGGAGTCAGAGCTCAGAGGTTCGGTGGATCAAGCATATACTTTGGGGTATCGCCATACTTGGTAAGCGACCCCTCCTAAGATAAGGATTTTCTGATGCAGAATAAAAGCATAGTGAAACTCGAAGATGTGAATAAAAGCTATCGGCTAGGGCAGACCAGTATCAATGCTTTGAAGTCAGTGAATTTGGAAATTCATAGCGGTGAATTTACCGCCGTGGTTGGGGCCTCGGGTTCCGGCAAAAGTACCTTGCTCAACATCATCGGCTGCATCGATATTCCAGATTCAGGCGCGGTGTGGATTGATGGCGTCGATATCGCCAAGATGAGCGACAATCGCCAGAGTGATCTGCGCAATCAAAAGATTGGTTATATTTTTCAATCTTTCAACTTAGTGCCCGTCCTTTCAGTGTATGAGAATGTGGAGCTGCCTCTGCTCATTAATCATGAGGTGAGTCCATCAGACCGGGCACGCCGGGTGAAAGAGGCCATCGCGGAAGTGGGCCTCGAACAGTTCAGCAAAAACCGACCTGATCAGCTCTCCGGTGGCCAAAGACAACGTGTCGCCATTGCCAGGGCCCTGGCCGGTCATCCACTCCTGGTGCTTGCCGACGAACCCACCGCCAACCTTGACTCTGAAAACTCGGGCAAAATTATTGATCTGATGCTCGCTCTGAATAAAAATAAAAATGTCACCTTTTTGTTTTCCACCCACGATGAGAAGCTCGTTAGTCGCGTCGGGCGCGTGGTGCATATTAAAGACGGGACCGTGCAAGTATGAGACAGCTCTGGTTTTTAGCACTTCGAAATCTCAGCCGAAATATGCGGAGAAATCTGGCGACAGGCTCGGCCATCGCCTTGGGCTTCGCCGGTATTCTGCTCCTGGGCGGTTACGTTAATCGCATTTCAAATTATCTGCGAGTCTACACCGTCTATGTCATGCATACGGGACATTTGGCTTTGTTTGCTCAAGATGGTTTTGAAAAATTTCAGTATAAACCCCTCAAATATAGTCTTTCCCACGATGCTCAGCTGGCCATCGAGAAGGCCCTGCGGGAAGAGGCGCAGGTTGATTTTTATGAGCGCCAGATGTCAGGGGCCGGACTGATCGGCAACGGCCGCATTTCCGTTCCCTTTTATGCCAAAGGTTACGAGCCTCTGATTGATCAGCGCGTGCAAAGTCATCCTGAGGTTCAGAAGTGGGTGTCCAAGGGCGGCTACTTTGCCAAAGGCCAGGGACTTTGGAACTATCCCGAGGACCTGGGCGCCCTGGCCTTAAGTAAAGGCCTGGCCTTCACCTTGGGAAAAAAATTAGTTCATGACGAGGGAGGAGATGCCAATGTGCAACTCATCTCAGGAACGTGGCAAGGGTCCTTGAATGCCATTGATGCCGAGGTTGTCGGTCACTTTAATACCGGCTTTCGGGAAACCGATAACTCCGCCATCTATATTGACTACAAAAGATTGCAGCAGCTCTATGACACAGAAAGTGTTGGGCGATATTCCATTTGGGTCAAAGATATCTTTCAAACTAATAAAGTGGCCGCCCGCTTAACCGAAAAGCTTAAGGCCGCCGGAGTTTCCGTTGAGGTCATTGCCTGGGATGAGGAGCGCCTCTCTCCCTACTACACAGGAACCATGCAGTTTTTGCATTCTCTCGTTACCTTCATTGGCGTGGTGCTGGCGACCGTCATTAGCTTCTCCGTGCTCAACTCCACCACCATGACAGTGGTCGAGCGCCTGCAGGAAATCGGCATGTATCGTTCCATCGGCTTTCGCCGCGGCCAGGTCAGTCGCATGTTTGTGAACGAATCATTCTGGCTCGCCATGGCCTCCCTCGCCGTGGGCGCGGTCCTTGGTTATGCGGCGATCAGCTCCATCAATGCCGCCAAAATAATCTATCATCCCCCCGGAGTTCCGGACGGCCTGCAGCTAAAGTTAGTGGCCAGCACGCCGTTCCTCTTTATTTCGGGCGCAATCATTTTAACTTTAACTTTGCTGACCACCTATTTCGCGGTCTCAAGAACAATGCGGATGCGCGTGGCGGATTTGCTTGGAGGTACCAGAAGATGATTTTCAAAATATTGCTTTTCGCAGGCCTGATCTTTTCCAATGCCCATGCCGCCGCCCCCGCTCCCTCGGCAGAGGAGCTACTCAAATCCAGTGACCGGGGACGCGGGGCCACCGTTTCCCTCGAGGGAATTAACTGGATCGCCGACATTGTGACCAAAGAAAATGAAACCACCAATCAGGCGGTGTATCTGATTAAATGTCGTGGCAATGATGCCCTGGCCGAGGTGACCTCTCCTCCCAGGCAAAAAGGCGAGATCATTATTTTTAACGACCGCATTCTGTGGTTTTATAAGCCAGGCCTAAAAAAACCCGTCAGCATTTCGGCGCGACAAAAGCTCATGGGCCAGGCCGCCAACGGCGACATCGCCTCGACTCAATATTTTCGTGATTATGAAGGAAAGATTTTAGGCGAGGAAGTGGTGGACGGTACCAAAACCTATAAGCTGGAGCTGGTGGCCCGGGCCAAAAACGTTACCTATGACAAGATTCGCTACTGGATTTCCAAGTCACAAAAATTGGGTGTCAAGGCCGAGTATCTGACCGTGTCGGGTGATGTGTTCAAGTCCGCCACCTTCAAATATGGCAATACCATAAAAATTTCCGGAACGGCCTATCCGTTTGTGAGCGAGATGGTGATTCGCGATGCCAATAACGCAAATAATGAGACAACCATTCACTATAAAAATCCCAGTGAGGCTTCACATCCCACCAGTATTTTTAACGTGAATAATTTAGTTCGGTAGGTGGTAGAATGATTCCTCCTCGCAAACGTGTCATGCTGACTTTGGCCTTCCGAAATGTGGTGCTCAACTGGCGTCACAGCCTGGCCACCATGCTTGCCATTGCCGCCGGATTTTCTGCCGTCTCCCTCTTTGACGGATTCATCAATGAGATGAATAAGGAGATGACCGATCGTTACATCAACCGCGGCATGCTGGGCCATGTGGTGATTGAAAAAAGCGGATGGAACAACAGAACGATCGACGATCCCTGGGCCTACACCTTATCCGCCCCTGAGCAAAATTTCATAAAATCTTTTCTTGAAAAAAATAACCGGGTGTCGGCTTCGGTGCGTTTTCTCTCTTTCATGGGACTGGTTTCCAATGGCCGCATCAGCACGGTGTTTGCCGCTCTCGGATATGATATTCAAGACGGCCTTAAATTTCGCGGCGAACGTTGGGAATGGGATGCGGTTGCCGGAAAACCTCTTTATGCCTTTGATGGCCCCATCGTTTTACTAGGAAGCGGCCTGGCCCGGCATCTGGATTGTGATCTGCCCGAGGATTCGGAGATCGTCTATAACTCAGATGGTTCGTTAGTGGCCGAGGAGCGACCTTTTTCCTGCCAGAACCCCAACGTTCAACTTTCCGTCACCACCGAACATGTTCAGGTAAACGCCGCCAACCTGCGCGTCGGTGGCATGGTGGATATTCAGCTGCGAGAGTACAATGATCGATTTGTCGTCATGCCCATGGCGACAGCACAGCAGCTGGTTGATACCGATCGCGTCTCACGGATGTCGGTTCTCTTGAAAAAGAATGATGATATTTGGCCCTTTATCAGTGAGTTTAAGGCCGAGGCCAAAAAAGAAAATATGGACCTCGATGCCATTCGCTGGCTCGATCATGGGATCGCCGCCACGTCGAAGGGTGGCATGGAGATACTCTCCACCTTCCGCAATCTTTTTCTCAGCGTAGTGGCCATCATCGCCGCCATGTCTGTCGCCAATACCATGATGAAAAGTATCAATGAGCGCATTCGCGAGATCGGAACTTTGCGAAGTATCGGCTTTCGTCGCGAAGATATTATTCTGATGTTTTCGGCCGAAGGCCTTTTCATTGGCGCCTTTTCTTGCATCGCCGGTTTTATCGTGACCGTGATTTTAGGCCTTCTCATCTCGAACGCGGGGATTAGCTTCAAGGCGGGGATTCTCTCGGCCGCCCTACCGGTGCGGGTTTCTCTGGCCTTCTCCACCTGGATTTCAAGCATCTTTGTTCTGTGCCTGATTACTCTGGGAGTGTCGTGGCTGGTATCTCGCAAGGCCGCCCGAACGGTCATTGCCGAAACCCTGAGATATGTGGCCTAAAAGGCCAAAAAACCGTCTTCTTTTCGATAGTTAACTTTGGCCATTTTTCCTCCCTATTTTGGCACTTAAACGCACGCTAGAATCGTCTTAACCCTACAAGAAAACAGATTAGAGCGGAGCTAAAGACCTTTCCAAAACAAGACCCCAAAAAACAACTCCCTTTTGACCCGGCTCCGCTCTAATCTGTTTCCCCCTTCCCCCTCCTCTAACCTATCTTTTTTACAAGCTCTCTTAAAGGCCTGGACGAACAGTGGTGATCCAAGATACGCGCTCCCTATGAAAAATGTTGTTTTTGGAATCTGCTGTTTCACCTTATCTGGCTGCCTGGCACCTAAACAGATTTTCCCGGAAGGAAACCCCTTTCACGAGAAGGCCAATCCGGTGCTTTCCTCGGAACTATCATCAGAAGGCCTTGAAGCGCAGACTGCCGCCCATCTGGTGAAAGTCGCCATTATTGACTCTGGAGTCGATTACCGCCATCCCCAATTGCGTCAGCATCTACGCTTAAATAAGAGTCACACGGGCTTCGGCCTGGATATTCTGGGTGAGGATGGCCTTCCCTATCCCATTATTCTCAACCCGGAAACCGGCGAAGAGATCGAAGATATTTTCGGGGTCAATGAGCATGGCACCCACGTGTCTTCGCTGGCGTTGCTTGGTGCCAAGCTGGAAATTCCCGAGGCCCATGGAGAGAAGGTGGATATCGGTCCACGTCTTGGCCTGATTCCCATTCGAGTTCTCCCGCTCGATGACGAAGGCATGGATACGGTCGCATCGGGGGAGAGAAGCTTAAGCGATAAACTCATGAGCGAAAAATTAGTGGCCGTGCTCTCTCGATCTATCACCTATGCCATCCAAGAAGGCGCTCACATCGCCAACTTGTCTCTGGGCGTGGACCCGGCCGAGCAGTCTTTGGAAAATCGCGCTTATTTAAAACAGCTCGTGGAAACTGATTTTTATAAAAAAATAAGCGTCGATGGAGAGAAAATCCTTTTTGTCTTTGCCGCGGGAAATGAAAGTGTGGTGGTTTCCGACGGATATTTTCCCGCCTCTCTCAAGGCCGCCAATACCTTAACGGTAGGGGCCTTAGATAATAACAGTACCATTGCCGACTATAGCAACTTTGGCGATTTGGTGGATGTTTATATTCGAGGCACCGATGTGCAAGGCCTACTGCCCGGCGGACTGAGAGGGAAGATGAGCGGAACTTCCATGGCCGCTCCGCTGGTGGCGAATTTGGCGGCAAAAATGAAATTGCTGGCCCCGTGTTTGTCGGCGTCACAAATGCGCGCGCTCATCATCGAGCAGGCCGCCCCGCTCACAAAAAATGTTCGCGTGGCGAGATTCAAGGAAACCTTGGATGCGGTGAGGGCACTCCCTGCGGAATTTAAATTGTTGAAATGCAGAAATTAAAATAAGCGCTCAAACCTGAAATAGATTATTTCAAACAAGCTATCGTCGTATTTATTCGGGATGCCAGTCGAGAGATGATATCCGAGAGACGAAGCCAAAAACCAAGCATGATAAAGCCGAAAGCGTCGATCGAGCAGCAGGGAGATATCGAACCCTGCAAACTTTGCCTCGTCAGAAGACGAGGCTTGAGTTGTAGAGGAAGAACTATAAAAATATGTTGTCCTCATTTGAGTTGCCATTCGATAAGAGACACCGGTGCCGAATTCAAACCCCAAAGGAAGCTGCCACATTTTCAGAAACGAAAATTGATATTGGTCTGACAGTTCAGTGCTTTGTCCCTCTCTTTGGCTAAAGCGTTTCCCTATATGGCGTATCTTAAGAGTATAAAAATGCAGTTGATTGTACTTATAGGCCCACGACAAGGTTGGGGCAAATTTAAACTTATCACTCGCATTCGCCTGAGTGTGACCATCCTTTGAGGAAAAATAACTGCCGATGGATAATCCCAGCACCAAGGAGCGATCCTTCAAAGGACCTGGATTATACCAAGGCGGGGTGGGCGTCCAACCGACAACTTGCAACACCCTCTTCTCACGAAAAGTTTGCCCATTGGGTTGGATGAGTTCGAACTGCAATTCCAGCAAAGATTTGATCCATTCCAATGAATATTTGAAATAACCATCATCATCACGACTCACTAATTGATTGTTGATTTTAAGTGTCCAGCCAGGCGTAATGTAACCTTCAATCTGCTCAAGCTCTTGCTTTAACACCACCGTTTCAGCCGACCAGTCGAAATCATTATTTTTGAGACTTAAGGTCGGGCGATCGGGCGAAAACTGCTCACGCGTGAGAGTGAGTTTATAACTTAGAATTTCTTCCGCGCCATCACGATTTTTCGAAATTCCCGCGAACAGGTTTTCTCCTTCATTCAGCAGCGTCTCAAAGGTAGCACGCCCCTCACTATGAGTAAGTTTTCCATTACTCATTTCAACTTTTACATTTTCATCCAGAGGCCCGAGCAAAACAAAAGGATAGGGACTTTTAAACTGCCTCTCCTCAATCTCGAGCTTCTCCTCAATACTTTGCTGAAAAATATTGTGGGAAAGCGGCATAGAAGTTCGATAGCATTTTGTACGGCCGATGAGCTCAATGTCTAATTGAGTAATTCCACTGCCGAGAAGTTCGGCATAGAAACGCAGATGGCTTCCCTCTAATGGGTAGTATTGTTGGTTAACATAGAGCCCAAGTTCTTTTTTAGGACACGGCAAGTTTTCTAGTGACTCAGTTTTATTTTCCCCATTGATAAAGAAATTGAGCGGTGCCAAGGCCCCAGTCAACTGCACCCGACTAATCACCGGGCTGGCGTGAATACGAATAAAAGACAAATTTTTAGTTGGCCCATAAAAATGAAAGAACTCTCCACCCCAAGCTGGGCAGAGGAACAGGAGAAAAGACCAAAATGCCAACAGCTGAATTTTCAAGGGAACCCTCGCCTAATTTTAAGCAGGGCCTAAAGTTAAGCACCTGGCGACTCTGGTATTATCTTTTAAATTCAGAGAGTTGTCGAGGCTAAGAAGACCGACCGCGCTGGCATCCGCGTTGCTTATACATAAAGCAACAAGAGCAAAACCAACCAACAAGGGGGAATTATGAAAGCACTATTGAAAGGTATTTTGCTGGTAACCTTTTTAGCATCTGTTGTGGCCTGCCAAGGGGAAGGCGCTAGCTCTGCTGGCTCTGCACCCGAGGCCCCAGAAAAAGTAGTCTTGGAACTTGAAGGCGCTGGACAGTAATTAATAAAATATTTTTGCCCAAAAGGAGAATTTTATGAAAACAAAATTTTTAGCACTTCTGACTTTCGGAATTTTAACAAGTAGTTTCGCCGCTGACCTTGGCCTGGACCCTGCGTACCTTGAACTTAAAGTGTATAAATTCGCCGTTTCTAAAAGCGAATTTTGCACCGACTTAGTGACTGTTTTTGAAACCAATAATCCGATCTACGAAGATTTCTTAAGTAACCCCTCCCTAGGCAATGGGAACATTGAGGTCGGAACGTATCCCTGCGTGGTCATCGAATTCTCTGATGTCATTCGCTATGCCTCGACCACGACCAGCGACTCCGGCATTTGTGTCGCAAATGAGCAACACTCAGCACAGATTTGCCGCGCAAATAACAATGAAGAAGGCGGAATCCTGATTGATGGAACTGCCTTCAACTGTGAAGATGCCGAGCAGAGAATTGCCCTCTATCTCTCGACCGGGTCAATCGGAAATGGCGGCGATAATCAGCCTGCCTTTCTTCCACCGACAGCGCAAAATCGCGCTCGTGGACTGACTCTCTTATCACCTTTGGTCGTAAGCAAAAATACTGTGGCCAAGTTTATCGTCGACGGACGTGGCCAGGTCGAAGATACCACCGGCAGAGGCTGGCCTAACCCTATCTGCGAAATGTCGGCACCAACTTTCAGCTTCGGCAAAAAATAAACGTAGCAAGCAAGTGGCCCCGCAATGGGGCCACTTCTTTTTATTTTGTGGTTTGCGGAATTTTAAGCGTAAAAGTTGCCCCTACTCCGAGGGCAGATTGCACTGAAAGGGACCCGCCATGCATGGCCAAAATGGAATAGGCGGTAGCCAAGCCAAGCCCGGTGCCCTTTTTACCCGGCTTGGTCGTAAAAAATGGATCAAAGACCTTGCGTCGAACTTCCTCTGAAATCCCAGGCCCATTGTCTTTAACAAAAATATTGAGCACGTCCGGTTCTATTGCCACACCAAGAGTGATTCGCATGTTCTCTTTGGGGTGATCCAGCAGGGCATCTCGGGCATTATCCAATAAGTTCCCCAAGACCTGAACGATGAGTCTGGGGTCAAAGCTCGCCATCACCTTGGCGTTAAAAACATCTAAGACGAGTGAAATATTCTGGGCCTCGAGTTTGACCTTTTGAGTGTCATAGAAATTTTGCAGAAATTTATCCAGCTCAACTTTCTCGCTGGAAGGTTTGTCCTGACGGGCAAAGGTGAGAATGTCTGCCAAGATCAGATTGGCGCGATAGACCTCATTAATCGCCGTTTTCAGCAACGGCGCACCATCTTGCCCTTTTTCTATTTTCCTTTCGGCCAATTGAATATTGGCCAAAACATTACCCAGCGGATTTTTTATCTCATGCGCCACACCAGCGGAGAACTGGCCCAAGGTTGCCAGCTTTTCCGACAGGGCCAAATCTTGGGCCATATCTTTGATACGCCCTTCACGCTCCTTGAGTTTCCTTCCCATGAGAGTAAAGGAACGGGAGAGCTGACCCACCTCATCTTTGGCCTCACTTGCCACAACGATATCAAATTCACCGTCCGCCATCCTCTCGGTCAGGCGAGTGAGATTTTCCAAAGGCCGGGAAATTCTCCTGGTAAACAGCGCCGCCATGAGCGTTGTTAATAATGCAAGTCCAAATCCAAGCCACAATAATTTGGAAAAAATTGGTTTGCTCACCAGCCATAGAGTTGATTTGGGAAAAAAAACAGCGACGTAGAGATTGGCATCGGTGGAAATGGGGGCAATGCCCACAAAATTTGTCTGACCTTGAACCGAGATTTCTTTAGTCATGGCAATCTGTAATTTACTCAAATTGGGCAAGTCTAGTGACTGCAAAGGTTCTAGATAATCCTGAGCAGGACCGGACTCTCCCAGCGGATTGGCAATCAGA
Source organism: Bdellovibrionales bacterium GWA2_49_15 (assembly GCA_001769855.1). Classification (GTDB taxonomy): domain Bacteria; phylum Bdellovibrionota; class Bacteriovoracia; order Bacteriovoracales; family Bacteriovoracaceae; genus GWA2-49-15. The sequence goes on from MEPP01000031.1 coordinate 67,477, forward strand.
ACCTCTCCTTGCTGATTGAAAACAAAAACGCGATATGGCCCCATGGGTAAGATGCCTTTCAAAGAAGCGAGAGGAGACGCAGCGTTCAAACCGACACTGATTGCCCGGGCAGTGGAGGAAGATAATGTCGAGGCATCCAGCAGAAAATCATTGCGCTCTTTTTTGACAAAATTCCGAAGTCCAATGGTGGAGGTACCAAGAAACGTGATACTGACCACCATGGCCACTAAAAGAATAAATTGATTTCTAAGCTTGGCGTTCATTGCTTGCGCCAGACTTTGAACATTCGATGTTCCAGTTTCTTTCCACTTTCAATTTGCAGTCCCAGAACATTTTTGCCAACCTGGAGATCGTAATAGAATTGAAATGAACCATCACTGGTTGCGGTAATTTTTTTACCGTTTAAAAAAACTTTAACATCCCCTTGAATATGTCCCTTGAACAACAATTTATCTTCGGTTGTTGTCAGCTCTTCGCCGGCCGGTGATTCCAAGATAAATCCGCGGCCTGTTGGCGCGGGAATTTTCTCTTCTTGCATATTGCTTGATGGAAGTTCTTCCTCAAATTTCACTTCGCCAGGCGCGATGAAGGTCCTGGTTTCGCCGGAATTCATCTCCATTGTTTTACCTTTGGTCGCCACCTCGGCGGTACCAGAAAGTAAGGTCACAACTAATACCTGCTTCTGCCCTCGAATCTTCACTTTGGAAGGACGGCCTCCGTCATGTTTTGGTCTCACCCACCCGGCGGGTGTGCGCACCTCAAAATTCATGGATTGTTCATCGCCACGCGACTCCATATTAATCTGACCGTTCGGCAAGGACAGAATTTGATCGGGAGCACCCCGCTCGCGGGTTTTCCGATCCAGAATAACAACCAGCGTATCCTCTTCCATATCGAGCTTACTTGAATCGTCAAAAGTCACCAAAGCACTTGAATCCTTGCCAGTCCGAAGAGAATCATAGTTTGAGAGGGTCAGGCCCGTCATGGCATCCGGCCACTCAAAGGAATTATTGCGCTTGTATTGAACCTCATTTTTTTTGTCGCTTAAAACAGCGACGCTTGGAGCAGAATCTTCTTTTAGTACAATCTCACTTTGGGGGGTCTTTTTGGCCTGGGTTAGAAAATAAAATCCTGATAAAATTCCCACGGCAATCAAAAAAACAAGCAATACGTTTTTTCTCATACAAAGTAGTGTAAAATAGAACCCAAGATTATCCAACCGCACCGAGAATAAAATGCGACTAGTCATTATTGATGACGACCCTACGATGGGCCCCACTCTTAAATCTGCCGTGGAAGATTCTCACGAAGTAACTCTGTTCAGTGATCCCATCGCCGGCATTGCCTTCTTGGAAAAGAATACGGTGGATTTGGTGGTCACCGATCAGAAAATGCCAGGGATGCTAGGAATCGATTTAATCAAAAAGGCCAAGGCCTTTTCTCCTGAGACATCATTTATTCTCATGACCGCCTACGCCTCCGTTCAAGATGCCGTGACCGCACTCCAAAACGGGGCCTCCGACTATATTCTCAAGCCCCTGAACCTGACCGAGTTCGATCATCGTCTTAAAAGAATCGAAGAAATCAGGGCCCAAGGTCGGCAGATTTCATTACGCCAGCAAAAATCCAAGGGCCTTTCACGCTTGATCGGCCAGAGTGACAATATTAAAGCGGCCAAAGAATTTGCCGCGAAAGTTGCGGACGTGCCTTCTTCCATTCTCATCTTGGGCCAAACCGGAACGGGAAAAGAGGTCCTGGCAAGATCCATTCATGAAGCGTCCAAAAAAGCTTCGGGGCCATTCGTGGCGATTAACTGTGCCACCCTTAGCAAGGAACTCATGGATTCAGAGCTGTTTGGCCACGAGAAAGGTGCCTTTACCGGGGCCGTGGACTCCAAGCAGGGTAAATTCGAGCTGGCGGAGGGGGGAACGATCTTCCTCGATGAGATCGGAGAGCTGTCCTATGAACTCCAGGCAAAGCTGTTGCGCGTTCTGCAGGAAAAAGAATTTTACCGCGTCGGTGGACAAAAAAGTATTCATTCCACCGCCAGAGTCATTGCCGCGACCCATAGGAATCTGCTCGCCTCATCGAAGGAAGGCACTTTCCGCGAAGATTTGTTTTTCCGACTCAATGTCTTGGCCTTCACGCTTCTCCCTCTCAAAGAAAGACGACAAGATTTGAAAACTCTCATCGATTTCTTTTGGAAAGACTTGTGCCTGGAGCTCAAGCGCTATCCAAAAATGAACCCCGAAGTGGAGGCCAATCTCCTGGCCTATGATTATCCCGGCAATATTCGCGAGCTCAAAAATATTTTAGAACGCCTCATCGTTCTCGGCGAAGCCAATAAGGAAGTCAGTCCTACGTTGCTCCCCATGGAAGTGGCAAAAAAATCACCTTCGCCTAGCTCGGCCACCGCACCCCAGACTCTGGCCGAGGGCAAAGGACTTAATCAATTTTTGGAAGAAATCGAGTTTCGCATCATCAAAGACATTATGGAGCAGGAATCAAACAACCAAATCAAGGCGGCGAAGAGATTACAGCTCACGCGTGGGAGCCTTCAGTACAAATTGAAAAAGATGGAAGACTTAGGTCTGATTGGAGATACAAACTCTTAGAATCTTTACTTGCGCTCGTTTAACTCAATCAGGCCGTCAGCGATGAGATTCAAATCGGCCTCAGTCCCTTTCCAGGTGAAAGCATGTTTTTTAGGACCTTTCAAAATTTCTTTTTTCATCCAGCCTTGAATCCAGATTTTGGCCCCCTTCTCATACCCCGTTACATCGGCGGAAAGATGAGACAGGTCGGGTGCCTTGCCTTTTGATTTTATTTTGAGTGCCGTGACCTTGTGGCACATGACACACTTGTTGTTTTTCATAAGCTTGCTCAAAACTGCATCGTCTGCAATAGCGGTGTTGCCCACGAATGCGAGGGCCATAACAAAAGCGATAAATTTCATAAAACGTTCTCCTGAAATGCGATTGAGAAGGCCCGTTCATTTTAGCCGATCCGAAATCTTTGACTACTATAGATAGTGCTAAGACAACTTCGCACAAAGCGTCATAGTACACTATTAAACATCGACAAAGGAAACCCATGATGGCAGATTGCAAACAAATGGAGTCTTAAAAATGTCTGACAATATCCCCGCCAAACCCGCAAACTCTGCCCGCATCGTTGTTACCTTGGATTACCCTGAAAGCCGACTGGATAATATTTTGCTCAAAACTTTGAGAGAGCAAAACGATAATATGGGACTCAAAAATCTCTCACGCGCAGGACTCAAAAAACTTTTCAGCAAGGGAAGTATTCTCATCAAAGGGCAAAGGGCCAAACCCTCTTCGTCCTTGGCCAAAGGCACGACTTACATCGATATCTTGGGTGCTTAATTCCCAGCGGCCCAAACCTCGTAATTTACCGAAAAGACATCCGTTTGACTGGCACCCTTCTTGCTCTTAAAAACAGCAAAAGGAGATCGCCATGAAAAAGCATTCTGAAGAAACCTTGAATTACAAACAACTCAAGAAGCAGTTCCTGAAAAAAAGCCTAGAAATCAAAATAGCTGACCGGGCAAGCCAGGAGAAAATTGTGAGTGAGCGGGAGTTAAAACAAGTGGCCGGAAAACATCGCCATTTCATGCTTCATTTGGATTAAAACCTGCATCTGCTTAAATTTAAGCACCGCCTTGTCCGCCAGTCAGGGCCGTTATGTCACCTGACAAAGTGTTGGAGATGTTCATTGAGAAGATAAAATCATCTCTGAAAAAAGCAAAGATCAGCGCACGTCAAGAGAAACCGGAGACACCGACTCGGTCATCCTTAAAAAATCTTACTATCGTCTTTTTCAAACCATTTTTATTGCATTTCGTTGGAAGTGAATTCGGGAGCAACATATAATCGCTGGTAACTCACAATGCCTTAGGAGGTTGTTTCATGCAATTTTTGAAATGTTTACTCTTTGTTGTTCCCTTTTTCTGTGTCAGCGCCTTCGCCAGTGTGGAAGGATTATTTCATGTCGAGACACCTTTTTCCTATACCAAGGGAAGTAAAACTCTGACGGTGCCGGCGGGAGATTACAAGGCGGATTTGAAGACGCGAAGCTCGTCCATGACCCTAAAATTCAAAGACCAGGCGGGAGAAAAACATAAAGTAAAAATGTCCGTGCCGCGAAATTCTATGCCTTCGCGAAACGGCACCTTCCACTATGAGAGTACTCAAGTCGAACAGCCTTTTGATCTCTCAGGTCAAATTGCCACTCAAGAAGAGCGCCGCCCAACCCAGTCGCGTTATGAAACCTGCACCTATCAACGGCCAATACAGGTCTGCACCATTGACCCCACCGGCCGTCGCATTTGTCGTCTTGAGTACCAAACGGTCCAGGGCCATCACCAGGTGCTCTTTCACTATCTCATCTCCACCAGCGCAACGCTTGTCACGCTGGAAGGTGCCACAGACCGCAGTCTCCTAGGGAATTTCTCGGGAACCCAAACGGTACAATATATCGTGAATGAGTACACCGGGCCGTGCCAGTAGAACTATTTTACGCCTAGCTCTTCCAGCGCATATTTGGCCATCGTCTTAACTGACTCATCCTTATCTTGCAGCATCTTCTTCAAGGTTGCTGCAACTTGAGGATGGGTCTTCTCGCATCGTTTGAGACCGGAGACGGTGGCCTGTCGAACGGGAATGGCCTTATCTTGAAATGACTTTCCCAACAGCTCCGCATTTGATTTAACCACCCCGCACATATCCCCCAAGGCCGAGGCGGCGTTGGCCCGGCGCTCGGATGACTTGTCCTTCATCAAAATTTCTCCCAACTCTTTGGATAACTTAGTTTTTTCAGCTTCCGGCAGCTGCTGCATTTCATCTAAGGCCTTATTGTATTCCTCATCGTAGTCAACCTTGGTGTTCATAGTGACTACGCGCTCCGCAAGAGTCTTGGAGGCGGCAAAGGTTTGAGCAGAAAGCAAAACGGCAACAAAAATGGCCATTATAATTTTCATGGTGGCTCCTTAGTTATAATTTAATTCTTGCCGGTCCCGCCAAGTTTGGAAAGATTTTTTTTGCCTTCAATCTTGTAGTCGCATGTCAAACTTTCAGCTATCATGGCGGCAACACACTCCAACCCAGGGGACACACACATGGCCAACAAACTCGACCGTATTTCCTTTGGTAAAATTGTTCAGATCCGTGAGCGCCTTCTCAAAACTCAAGCCAGCGGGAAAAAAGTTTTTCGTTTTGAATCTGGCGATCCAAGCTTCAGTGTTTCTGACCCGGTTATTGCGGCCATCCGCCAGGCGGCAGAGGCAGGCAAGACTCACTACATTCCCAATGACGGAATTCCTGAATTGAAAAAGGAACTCCAGGGCAAACTGGAAAATAAAAACAAAATTAAACTCCCCAGCTCGGATTATATTTATGTCACGAACGGTGCCATGCACGCCCTCTACCTGGTCTGGCAATGCCTGCTTGAACCGGGTGATGAGGTCATCGTCCCCGATCCCATGTGGACGGAGGCGGTGGAAAATATCCGGTTGGCCGAAGCGACGCCGGTGCAAATTATTCTCTCCCACGAAGACGGATATCGCTACGATCCCAAAAAAATCGCCGCCAAAATCAACGCCAAGACCAAAGCCATTTTTGTCAACTCACCTCACAATCCAACTGGCTCGGTCGCCAGTCGAGAGACCCTCATGGAAATTTTGGAACTGGCAAAACAGCACAATCTTTTCATCGTGACTGATGAGGCCTACGAAGACGTCGTCTATGATGCCAAACATTTTTCCATCGCCGCCTTAGCGCAGGAAAAATACAAGGGCGCGGAAGGCGAGGCCTTGCAACGAAAAATTATTAGCATTTACTCGTTTTCAAAATCCTATGCCATGAGTGGCCTGCGCATTGGCTATCTCGTAACGCTTGACGACTCGGTCCGTGAGCGAATTTCCAAACTTCTCCGCTGCACCATCAATGGCGTGAACAGTATCGCCCAATGGGCCGCCATTGCCGCCGTTCGCACTCCGGTCGATCACCTAGAGGGAATGAAAAAGGAATATCGCGAACGCCGCAAGTTAATGCTTGATGCTCTGACCGGTATTCCCGGCCTTCATCCTTTTGCACCCGACGGGGCGTTCTATCTCTGGTGCAAGGTCGATCCTAAGCTCTATCAACGACTCGGAGTAAAAAACGCCGATGAGGTCTCCAATGCTCTGGCGGAAAAAGGTATAGGGAGCGCACCCGGCGACAGCTTTGGGCTTCACTGTCACGATGCGATTCGCTTCGCCTATAGCTGCGCGACTCCCATGGTGGTCGAGGGCACGGCCGAGCTGGCGCGCTTTTTTGGAAAGTAAAAGCTATTCCAGTAACATTGCAGTTCATTTTAGTCGGCCATAAAAATTTATTATATTTGCCGTGCCCTGTTGTACAATTTCCTAACGCAATATTTTTTAAAAGTGAGGGGTCGTCAGATGATTAGATTTTTCCCATTCTTGGTTGCCGGTTTCCTGATAGTGCTTCCTTCCCTAGTCAAGGCCGACGGGGATGACACGGCCAATGATTTGGCCCGCGATGAAGTTGCCGCAATCAAAAAAAAATTAGTGACCGCCCAGACCGCTCTTGGTGCACCTCCTGAAGGCTATACCCGCACCCGGGAGGATTTTGATCTACCCACGAGTGGCAACACTAGCGGCGGAAAAATGTATCCGATCAACTCTGGCGTAAGAGAGGAGTATGGTAGCAAGGCAAAGAAAGAGGGAGAAGCCAACCAGAAAAAATTGGAAGCTGATTTTCAGCAAAAATACGCCGAAGCCATGGCCAAAAATGACATTGAAGCCATAGGTAAACTTAGCATGGAGATGCAGCAGGGTGCCGCGCAAAATATGGCCGCTATGTCCACTCCCAAAGAACCGATAACAGTACAAATCCACTTCAATTCCAATCCCTACGATGCCATCGATCCGGATGCCGTGGTCATGGAAAAACCAGGTGTCATTGCCTTGAAGAAAAAAAACCAGTCAGAAGAGAGCAAAGGCAAAGTCTCGCTTTATTTTGATCCCGTTATTCTCAAAGACACCAAAAAACTTTCTAAAATTGAATTGAGAAGCCCCGAAGGCGGAATTGCAAAAAAACTGGCCGTTTTCAATATTGCCATCAATCTTGAAGGTCCTCTGGAAGCTGCAGAGGCGTGGGCCAAAAAGATAGATACAAAAGCGATCCTTGGACTTATTGATGGCGCTTCAAAGTAGAAGCGCCATCTGTCGTAAATAAAGTTCAGATTTTTTCTGAGTCCTTGTCTTGTTTGTTCTTACGCCGGCCCTTAAACTGCTCCCGAATCGCTTCGCGATTTGACTTAAGGAGCGCCATGTATTTTTGACGAATTTGTTTTATCTCTTCGCGATGGGCCTGTCGGCGCTGTTTCATGTTTTCCTTGAAGGCCATCTGCTTTTGCTTAAGACTTTCTCTCACCGCTTTATTTTTTTCTTTATTACCCGGACTGAGGCCTTCAGTAACAGACTTGGCTTCCATGATTTGGCTCTTGCCCAGATCGTAAATCTCGTTTTCAAAGGCAATCCTTTTACTATGAATTTCTTCCAGCATCTGAAGGCGGAGTTCCAGATTCTTGCTTCCTAGCTCTTTGAATTTATTTTGCACGTCCTGAGGAATTTCGCGGGGAACCTCCTTGGAAATCGCGCTGAATGCCCATAAGATGGAAAGGATACTTAATATTTTTAGCATGTTGCCCTCCTGTTGCTTTATATACGGGTGGGTCGCAAAAAGGTGTCATGACACTTTTTTCAACAATATCCGTATCTATAGGATTATGTCGATTTTAAATAAAATATTTCACCCCAGCGATGAATCTTTGATGGAAGAGGTGAAACAGCGAAATTCAAAGGCCTATTTTGAACTCTTCACCCGCTATCAAAAAGGAGTTTATAACTTTGCCTTATCTTATGCCCATCGCCCCGAGGTTGCGGCCGAAATTACCCAAGAATGCTTTTTGAAGTTGATGACCAAGGCCGTGACTTTTGAGCAGGGCAAAATTTTCAGACCGTGGTTTTGGAGCCTGGTCCGCAATCAATGTCATGACTGGTATCGCAAAGAAAAAGGTGAATATCTCGACGAAAACTTCACTGAAGAAGAGGAAGACAAAACAGATGAAATGTTTTTGCAGCTGTTCCAGAAGAATCAGCGTCAACAGATTTGGGAGACCCTGGCGCTTCTCCAAACCTCCGAGAGAGAAATTTTACTCCTTTGGTTGGAGGACCTGAGCTATCTGGAGATGGCCGAGGTTATGGGCAAGTCGCAGGATGGTGTTAAGGGATTACTTAAGCGTTCCAAGCAGAAATTTGCAAAGCTGTGGGAGGAGAAATGAAGAATAAAATAAAAAAACAATTATATTTTGCCCCGCCCTCCTCCATCAAAACTAACTTGCAGGAGAAGCTATTTCCCAAGCAGGGATTTGCTCACTGGAAATTACTTTTTACCTCCATCACCGCATGTTGCCTCCTTGCTTTGATGACCTACCAATATCTCAACGTTCCCGCGATAGATGAGTCGTATGTGGAATCATTTTTCATGGCCGAAGAGATGCTGGATGAGGGTCTGGGTGAATATACTGATGAATATACAACGGCAACGGAACAGGAGGATGAATCCACGGAAGCCTTAATCTAAGATGGCTCCGCGCGCCACGCGCGCCACCGACGAGTGCCAGGAGCCTTATCAATAGATCATTCGATCCAAAATACAGTAAATGTACATCGCTCCTTTTTACCCCAAGCAATACATTTTAGCTTCCACACTCCGTAGAGTAGCAATGCTCCATTAGGACGTTCTAGAAATTCGGAAATATTCTTTATCGTTTCATTTTTGAAACAAAATGATTATTTTACTATTTTTTTCTTGCGGTGTTATTACTACAACTTTTTTTAAGTGGGATTGCACTTCGAGGACCGCTCACAACGCATCCTTAAACCTCTCCATTTCGCCTTTGGCTGATCTCTGCACTCCTTATGGTGAAACTTCCTGAAAGAAAATTCCAAAGAAGTAAGAGGTGCATTTCTGCGCGAAAAATTTTGCTCCAAAAATCGTGGTAGGATACCGTCCAATTCACAGGAGGACGACATGAATCTAAAAAAAATAAGCGACAAAAATCTACACGAGAGCACCCTGGCGGCAGCAAAAAAAGAAAAGCTTAGTACCCTGGAATTGCTCCGGCATCTTGCGGAGGTGCAAAGGCGCGTGCTCTATGCGGAGTACGGATATTCGACCTTACAAAAATATGTCATGCGCGAGCTTGGATATTCTGAAGCCGAAAGCTGGACGCGAATACAGGCCATGAAGCTGATTCGCACCTCGGAACTTGCCGAAGCGAAAATCGCGGAAGGGTCACTCTCGCTTTCCAATGCCGCCGAAGTGCAAAAGCATATCCAAGAATTTAATTTTACGATGCCAGATAAGATTGCGGAAACAATCAATCTTGCAACTCGAAAATCCCATCGAGAACTTGTGCAAGAACTCGACGACCAGGCAGGCCGTGAGAAAAGCGAGAAGAAAATTATTTTACCAAAGCGACTTTTAGAAAAAATGGCAAAGCTCAATAAATTACTCGATGCCAAAATGACCGAGCTTGAATTGATTGAAACACTCCTTGATAAAGAAATTCGCGAATGCGAAGTGCGCCCTTCTAGGACGTCCCAGGCGGATTGCGTCAAGCCAACACGCTATCTTCCCGTGCGAGTCCGCAGGTCCGTCATGACTCGCGCCAATCATCAGTGTGAGTTCAGAGATAAAAATGCCAAACGTTGTGGCGAGCGACGTCATCTCCAATTTGATCACATCAAACCGTTTGCCTTAGGCGGTGACCGAAGCGAGAAAAATCTCCAACTCCTATGTCCTGCCCACAATCAGAGAAGAATGATCAAGACCTTTGGAGCACGAGATCGTTAAAAAGTTAATTCTCGCCGACGAAATGCCACCAGCGCACCGAGATAATCGAGACGCCGCTGACGGGGCAGGAGACTGGAACGAAAAATTCCAGGGCCGGATATTCGCGGGGGTGGTGAGTACCTTTCGGCCTATTCCTACTTATCGGGTTGCCCAGAGACGGCCTCTCAAAAGCTTATAAAAGCACTTAGAAGGAATTTCACCCAAGTTTTCGGAGAGCAGCTAGAATATAGGACAAGAGGGCCTGGCATGACCTAGGCCATGATCCAGGTTGCCTCATGCTGATTGTGATAGAGATGAATAATTTCAGAGCCGGGAATAGCGAGAAACTTTTCCACCGTCTCATAATCGGTTTCTTTTTGAAACTTTATGGTGCAAACAAATTTTTTCACTCCCGTGGCACGCCATTTTTCCACCAAGTCAAACAGCCGGGCGGGATAGCAGATGATGTCGGAGAAAATGGCAAAAGGTTGAGGCACGCTTGAGGGCGATAAGCCAAAAGCACTCTCCTGGCGAAAATGGACATTGGAGAGCTTGGCAATCTTTTCATCTAAAGGCGCCTTATCAAAAGAGTAAACCTGGCAACCTACCTGACTCAAGACATAGCTCCAGCCGCCGGGACAGGCCCCCAGATCAAAAACCGTTTTACCGGACAGCTCGCGCGCCAGATGCGGGCGATGAATGGAAAAAACTTCCCATAACTTCAGGTAGGCCCGCGAGGGCGGGGTCTTTTTGTCCTCCACAAATTCATGGTAACCAAATGGCACCTGGGAGTGAGGCTTCAGAGAATAAAAAAGTTCTTTCTCACTGAGCAAACCAAAAACTCCAAAGGCCTCATCAGGCAATGGGATAAAGGGTTCAAGGCGTTTTTTTTTGATCCTGGGCAGGCCCTCACAAATGAGCTCGCCCCGGCGGTGACAATGAAGAGAGGCGTGAACCCAGCGCTTCGCCATGCTTTTAAGTTTCTGCTGGGCCTTAGCAATGGAGGGAAATTCCACGACATGACAATCAGGCCAAAAATCCTGAGTCCAGATCGGGCGGCGTCGGGCGGTCTCGAAGGCATCTTGGGCCACCAAAAAAAGCAGCTCGGACTTCAGAAGGACGGGAATGCCAATCAGCGCAAGCTCGCGTGCCAACTCATCGACAAAATCTTTTTTCGCCATGAGGACGCAAAAGGTATCGGGCAGGGTTGCGAGCATAAAGTTCTGTTACTCCGAAAAGAAAAAATAAGTCATGCAGTCTTCGATCACCGCCTGCCCCTTTCGCCCCCCTGACAGCATGGGAAGGCGTAAACTTTGCGAGCAGTTGGCAGGACATTCCCCCAAGGTGTGCCGATGCACGCATACACGGGAAACAAAGAGAGGCGGTTTAAAATCCGCTCCCACGCAGAAGATTCGCCCCAAGAGCGGCCCCTTTAATTGTCCGTCCCCTTCAATCCAGGAATAGGCGAACAGCAGGCGGGGCACGGTGGAAAAGTAAAAATAAACCGCGGCACTATTGGCGATATAACAAAAGAAATCCAGGAAGAAAAAAATATTTGAAGATCGTTTCGCCAGGTCGCGACTGAGCGCCACCTGACCCAGATTATTCAAGCCAACTAAAAACTTTTGCTGCGGATGCGCCTCGATTAATTTTTGCAAAGCTTGATAATACTGACCCTCATCGATCACCACTGGCTTGAGTGGCATCACATAGAAATCTTCCAGCTTTGCCAGGTCATCCAGGCCGGAGGGAATTGCGGTTAAAAAAGGCAACGCGCCTTTGGGAGAAAGAGTTTGACGTGCAATCGGCATGGCGAGCTGCTCTGGCCAGGGATGGATGTTTTCGAGCAAGGGCAATTCCAGCGCCTGGGCCGAAACGGCTTGCCGCCGGGCCGCAAGATGCCGGGCCAGATCAAGATAGAAATCATTCTTGATGCTCTTTAACTTCGAGGGCGGAATAAAGATCGTCTCTCGCGCCTGGCCGCTTTCAGTCCCGAAATTAACGGTCTGTATTTGAAACGGGGACTCTCCTGACTGGAGAAAGAGATCGGACAGAATCGTGCCGAAATCTTTTGGAACCCGCGCAGTATCAACCTGAACCGCATAAGTCTTGGCATGGCCCTCGCTCGTGAGGGTAAGCTCCGCACCCTTGAGCACCGCCCACATGACCACCGGTCGCACATGCGCGGGAAGACTGGTGGACTTGACCGCCTTTAAATCCAAATCCCGGGAAGAGATCAAGAAAAGTTCGGCACCAACCGGCGGGGGCATGGGACACTCGGCCTCGATGATCTGACCGGCGCGGGCGAAGTATCCCGGGGTGCGATTTCCACCGGCCGCCACAACTAAATTTTTTAAGGCAAAACGCACCGGCTCGGGTGGTACGGTTTTTTTAAAATACATCAGCCCGTCATGGGCGGAGACGGCATGCTCAAGCGTGAGCGAAAAACCATCCCGCCAGGATTCGCGCACCTTGCCCAAGGGAATTCCCCGGTGAGCGGCGTACTCATTACTAAGCAGATTATCCCCTTGGGTATTGGAAAAAAATGCCTTGGTGATTCCACGGGAAAAGGTCAGAGAAATATTTTTTTCCAGCGCGGCCATTTCTTTTTCAGGAAGAGGCGCTCCATTGTCGAGAACCCGTCGATAGAGTGAAACCACCGCCTGCACATACTCAGGTGGCTTCATGCGCCCTTCGATTTTCAAGGAATCAATGCCTAAGGCGGCCAGCTTGAGAACCTCGCTGGAGAGGGCCAGATCATTGCACGAAAAATAGTGTCCGGTCTTCCCCGCCCTCTGATAAGTACTGCGGCACATCTGCGCGCACTCTCCTCGATTGGCGGAGCGACCAAGCTGGGTGCCTGAGATTAAGCACATTCCCGAGACGCTGTAGCAAAGGGCGCCATGAATAAAAGTTTCCAGCTCAATATTAGGATTTTCTTTTCTTAAACGGGTGATCTCGGCCAACGTCAGCTCCCTTGGAAGGACGACGCGCCTGACTCCGAGACTGGCAAGATGCTGAAGTCCAAGAGTGTCCTGGACCGCCATCTGAGTGGAGGCATGAATCGGCAGCTCAGGAAAATAGCGCCTCAACATTTCTAAAAGACCCAGGTCCTGGATGATCACTCCATCCACCCCAATGCCGCTGAGATCAAAGAGCATCTCCGCCAATCCCTGTCGCTCGTTTTCTTTGATCACGGTATTGGCGGTTACTAAAATTCGCTTTCCATTATCTGTGGCCAAACGGCGCAAAACACGCAGCTCATCTAAGGAAAAATTGCGGGCCGCCTTGCGGGCGGAAAAATCAGCTAGCCCCAGATACACGGCATCGGCACCCGCCTTAAAAGCGTAGTAGGCGGCTTCAAAGCTACCGGCGGGGGCCAGAAGTTCAGGTTTTTTAAGGGTGGTAGAAATCATTAACGGGGTATATACGCTTGGATGGTCCAACGCGTCAAGCCCTGTGAAAAACTATAGTTCCTCGCGCTTGATGGCATGAGTGACATTGGGTGGAATCCAGTACTTCGTAATACCACCTGCCGTACGTACAGCGGTGGAGTCGGGAGCAGAATCGAAAATGAGCGTTCCCAGATTGAGGCCAAGGCCGACGGACATGGAGCGCCGTTGGATGTTGTCCGTTTTGTCATCGGGCGTGAGATCGGGCTCATAGCCGCGGGTATAGTAGCCAAAATCCAAAGTCAGGTAGCGGGTAAAAATATTCTCCCGCATTACAGGCACTCCTGCCGCCTTCAAACTTAAAAATACTTTTTGCCCACTATAGTCACTGGTCACATCAAACTTGGTCTTACTACTTGCCGCGCGATACTCGCGGCTTGGCCACCACTGCCAACGAATTCCGATAAATTCATCCAACGCTGGATAGGTATCCAGTATCCAGGCGGAAAAAACGCCAAGATAATCCATAAAGAGGTCCTCCGTGGAAAAACGATACTTGCTAAAACCATCGCCCACTTCCAAGGCAAGCCCCACAAAGGCCCCGGTATACAGACCAATCTTGTTGGCGGTTTTGATGTCATGGCCCGCCTGTATCGCCAGCCAGGTGGTCATTCGCGTTTCAATATAATGGCTGGTCATATGGCCCATTTTGTCTGCGCCACCAGAATAAGAATTTGGACTATACCAGCCCTCATTTCCGAATCCCATATGGGCACCACCTTTTCCCCAATCCCAGGCGGTGGAGCCAAAGCCCAGCAGAATGGCGGGAACGGCAATCATCCATCCAGTCGTCCAATTATCTCTCTGGTGTTTAGTCAGGCCAAAGGCGGAATAATAATGATCCGGATACAATGGGGTATTGTCGTGGGAGATCAGCGCAACATAGATATCTTTTTTGAGCTTTTCCTCGAGTTCAGGAGTCAGCGACTTTGAGACATGGGCACGGAATGGATTTGATTCTATTTCACGGGCCACCAGGCGGTGGCGATTTAAGGTTGCATGAACCTCGCCGATTGAAACCTCCGCCTTGTAATGAATCCAAAAATCATTGGGAGTTGGGGCGGTATCGGCAGCATAAATGCCGAAGGAGAGGAGCCAGAAAATGATAATCATAAATTGTTTCTTCAAAAAGCTAACGAGGCCTGCAAACCTGGTGCTTTGTTTTGTCTTATGTAATTCAAGGTGAATTCGTGATTAAAAATCCAATTATAGATGGGATGGTTCTGATCGTAATTTGAAGCGTACCTGACACCTTCGGAAGCCAAGAGCGCGATAAACCCGGAGGCAATCACATCCGAGGCATAGTGCTTTTCAGAATGGACTCTTTCAAAGGCAGTTGCGGTTGCTAAGGCCATGGGCACCAGGGCATATTGGGGGCCATAAAACTGGAGACTCTTAAACCCAAAGACCATGTAACCAATGACATGCCCGGAGGGAAAGGAGGACTGTCCTCGAAAGGCCGTCTCAACAAAAGATAAATCTTTTTTATCCGGCCGCTGATGCACGGGAACAATGGAAATTACCGCAGATTCGGCCAGGGCCAGGGTTAAGGCCGCCAAATGCTCCTGCGAAAATCTGACCATCTTGGCGTCTTGCTTGCTTCTCCCCCAGTAATAAAATGTTATCGGCAAAACAGGAGTGTTAAAAAAGATACTGCTGTCGCTGACAAATCTGAAAAATTTTTCGTTCTTATGCTTTCGCACCGCCTTTTCTGAAATCCGATCATCGTTGTAAATAAAATACGCCGATGCGCCGACGGCCATGGCCGCAAAGACCAAGTTTTGGGTACTGGAAAATTGGAGATAGCTACCTTGATAGGCCCACTTCATTGACTGTAAAAAATCGTCTTTCGCATCAAACTTAAGTTTGCCTAAATCCTCTTTTTTTTCCGGCAAATCTTCAGCGCCTACCGAGATCTTCAAAAGAAGAACAAAGCATAGGATGAATTTCTGAGATAAATTCTTAGAACACCACACCGAAATGGCCCCATATTTGAAGGGCCAAGCGTAGCAAAGGGAATATCTCGGGTCTAGAAAAAACTAAAAGGAACAGCTCATGGAAATAGGCAAATGATCTGAAATTAATTCCTGATACACGGTGAAGGTTCCTTTTTGATATGAGTCCAAAACTTTGGTTTGAAAACCAATGCTCAAGAAATCCACTTTACCACTGCTATAGCGTGGAATGGCCTTTCCCTTCTCAAGCTTCATTTCAGTCCGAAGACTTTGTTTGAATTTTTCAAGGTCCAGAGATTTAATAAGCTCATCACCGGCCCTGAATTGGTCGCGGTCGGTAAAGTTAAAAACATCGGCATTTGCGGTGTTGCACCCTTTCAAACTTCCACTTTTTGAAAAGACGAAATGATCAAAGGCATTGCTTAATTGTTCTTTTCCGACAGTTGAAAGTTTATTGACGTAGGGGGCGGCACCTTTAAAATTTTCCAGCACTCCTTTCTCATCCATCCAGGCCCTTCTGAAGGCGGCCTCTTTTGGAGTTTTTGCCTCCTCTTCTCTAGGCGCCATCAGGTTAAAATCGCCATAGAGGAGAACATCTTTCTGTCTGGAGTTCGCCACCAGTCGGCCAAGAAAATTGCTGACACTTTTCACCTCGGAAAAACGCGAGCTGGTTTCATATTTTTCTTCCACCTGACTTTTGACCTTGGGATTGTACACGAAACCGGTATGCGCCTCAAACTCATAGACCTTCAGCATGGGATTGTAGAGGGCCTCATTGAGCATACTTTTCTTGCCGTCACCAATGTACGGATAGCGATAGCGGAAATGCACGGCGGCCATAGTGAAAGTCGACTTGCCGCTCGTGAAGGAAGCCAAGAAAGGTTTTCTTGCCACATCGGCCTTAAATTCTTTGGCCGGGACAGCACAGGCCAAAGATTTGCAGTATTCAGTATGGACAGGAGCAACCACATTGCGTCGGTAAAAAAAGCCCGATAACTCGTTATTTAAAGTATCGGCGGGATTAATGCCGAAGAGATCCGGAGCCAAAATTAAGGACCAGGAAGAATCTTTGGCCTGGAGCTGCCGAAGCACCTGCAAATAAGCTGGGACTCGAAACGCCAATCCGTTGATCGGATTTTTGGCCAGGGCCATGTTATAGACCATATCTTCCTTGGCAAAATGTTTCAGCTCGATTGCGGCAACGAGATCAAACTGCCCAATGACCTCCGCCAAGATGCGGTGGTCTTTCAGCGCGGTTAATTTATTTCCCTTGATATCTTGTTCCATCCCAAGATTGTAAACATTAAAGCCGGCGATTTTAAGCTCACGACGTTTGTCGACGTTTTCTTGGATGCCACAGCCTTTTTCCTCACAGTACTGCAAGTAGCTTCCCTTGCACTCGACACTTAACTTTAACTGCTTGGCGAGGTGCAGTTTTGTAAATTCACAAACAGGCGTTTCTGACGAGGCCTGAAGGGCGAATACAGGGGCCATGACCATGAGGAGCGCAAGTATTTTTTTCATAGGGCGCTAAGCTATCTCGAAGTGGAAAAAGCACCTACTTTTATATCCCACCATGCATTTTTTACATATTGCCGCCCCTTATGGGAGACGTTATAAATCGTCGTAATTTTTATCGGAGCTTGCTATGAAAAATATCTTCCCCACACTTCTCGTTTCTCTTTCGATTTTAGTGGCATCTCTCGGGAGCGTCTCCCTCGCCAGTGAAACCGTACACAACGTGCGACGCCAGCTGAATGAGGGAACAATCAATCCTGATAACACCTGCGTCGATGAATATATTGATGAGGCCAATAAGCAAATCTGGAAAACCGGACTCACACCTCCGATCGGGGCCGCGGGAACCTTCGCCCTGGGATTTGGTGGTGCCATGGGCGGTGGCCTTGTCGCTCAGCTTGTCGGCACAGTGGGCTGGGAGGCCTTGGGCTTCATGGGGGTCGGTGGATTTATCGGACTGTGCGCGGGAACAGCAACCCTCGCCACTCTGGAAACCGTCGCCATTACCAAGCTGGTTCAAACGAACTTTCTTATTAAAGTCATTGCCGAATCCAGAGGCGGCCCCCAAACCATAGGAAAGAATTTTTCAAAATTTCTTGCCAAATATGACCGCAAGTATCCTCAAGATAAAATCTTCTCCAAGGCCGACCAGGCCGCAGCCATTTTGAATGCCGCAGATACTGAGTTAAAACTCTGTGATGGTTCTTTGGTGCAAAAGAAAGGTGGTTTGTTTCGAAACAAGCACCGCAAGCTTGCCAAAAAGAATGAGATTTTTGACTATCTCAGAGCGAGAATTAACACCTCCATTTAGACTTAATATCACCACTCTCTATCGTCCACCTTTTGTCTATAGATGATCAATTGACCGTCGTCCTTAACTCATTCACTCTTGACCATGGGCGAGTTTAAATGATTCGCGAGGAGGCAGACTATGTACAGCACGTTAAGTGAAGTCTTAGCAGAAAAGGGCGCGACCGTTTATAGCGTTCAATCCGATGCCACGGTTCAAGATGCCGTCATGGCCATGAAGGCCTATAATGTCGGCGCGATGATCGTGATGGAGGGAAACACTCCTATTGGTGTATTTACTGAGCGCGACCTCTTAGTTCGAGTGATTGCAGCAGGCCTTGACCCGAATGAGGTGCAGGTTACCAATGCGATGACTCGAAATTTCTTTGCGGTCAAACCCTCATTAAGCGTGCGTGAGGCCATGGCGATCGTCACCGAGAAACGCTGCCGCCATCTTCCCGTCTTTGAAAACGGCATTTTGCTCGGGATGGTTTCCAGCGGAGACTTAACCAAGTGGGTGGCCGACGATAGCCAGATTGAAATCCAACACTTGGTCAACTACATCACGGGAAAGTACCCGAATTGAGCAAAAATTTCATACGTGGTCACGGATAGATTGCTTCGTGCTATAGCCAAGGTTTCCTGCAAACCTTGGGTTCATTTATGAAAAAAATTATCGCTATGTTTTCTATACTGATCACCTTTTCCGCTTACGCTGATATTGGTGCCGAGCAGGCGATGAGTATCACCGCCCGGGAGGCCTTCGTCCTTTTAGTGGATCACTTTCAGTTGCAGTCTCCTGACCAGCTCAACAACAGCATTTCCGTCGCCAGCGATGAGGCCCTTGGTAATATTGACGACCAAGAGTTCAAAAAAATTCTACAAAAGTATCCACGCCAGACGGCTTACTATATTAACGTGCAGATGGATGATTGCGTCGTTCAATCAATGCTTTACATTATTGATAAGGCCTCCGGACAAGTTCGCGCCACCATTATGATAGGCGACGAAATTTCCGTAGATGAAAAGGCGTCCAAAACACTTTAAAATCTATTGAGGGGTAATTTTGCCCTGACCAAAACAGTTGAGTATTCTGCTTGAATCTCTGCGCTCGTATTGTGACCTTCTTCCTCCTGATCTCGTCCAACTTGGCAACCCCCAAAGGGAGTGAGGATTTTCACATTCAATATCAACGCCGCCTCTCTCCCGCGCTCGGAGTTGCGGTCACTGAGCTGACTTGCTCGACTCAATTAAGCTGCACCCTTGTGGAAGATCAGGGCGGTGAGAAAAAACAGGCCCACTTCTCCCTCACCGTCGAGGAAAAAAAAGAAATTCTCAAACTTTTAAGTGAGCTGCAAAGATATGAGCAGGGCCGTGACGATACCTTTCGTCTTTCGTGGAAATTTGGCAACAAGGTTGTCGCCCACACAGTCAACATGCAGAATCAGAAACCCGTTGGTACGGCAGCCAAGCTCATCAGCATGCTTGAGGTTCACTTTCGAAAATGAAAATATTTTTATGGCCCACTTCCCTATTCCTCTTTGTCTGCACGATCTGCACGGCCTTGGCCACGCCCTGCCCTGGGCCTGAAAATAGTAACCAGCCAACCCAATGTAAAAGCTTGCGCCAGTACTTTTGCTCCCCTGAGGAAAAAAGAAACGTTCCCGCCATGACCGATGTGGAGTATCAGACCAGTCTGCGAAAATTGCGTACGCCGGAATTCACCGCCCGTCTGCAAGGACATATACAGGGTGCCATTCAAGAGGAGCGCGCTCTCACGCCAGCGCAGAAGCAAAGCTTATCCCAAAAGGCCAAAGATACTCATCTGGTCTTTGAAAATGAGGACGCCATGGAGCTGGGCCTCTCGGAAAATGCGCTTCTCTATATCAAAAGTATTCGCATCTTAACCTGCGGTCTTGAAGGCAACGTCACAAATGCCATGGCCCTCTATGTGGAAAATCGTCGCATCATCTCCGTCTGTCCAGGCCTGGTGAGAAAAATAGTCTCGGCCCAGCAAACCTCTGAGGAGATGGCGGACTCCCTTACCTTTGTGCTGGGACATGAGACAGGGCATTTTCTTTTCAAAGAACATGAAGCACTTTATGAAAACTTCAAGGACTGCTTACTCGACAACCCCACCCATGAAGGATTGGCCAAGCAAAGCACCATGAATATTTTCAAAATCATCTTTGGCGAACTGCGGGTTGGCCCGCACCTTAATGAAATCGTCGCCGATTATTGGGGTAATCGGGCCATGGCCCAGATGATGAAGTCGAACACCCGGGCGGAAACCTTTCGTTCCAATTACAGCTTTATCTGCGGGATTGGAAATGACGATGATGGGGAGCATCCCGGGCTGGATTATCGCTTCGACTTTCTCACGCGCAACGACCCTGGAATTGCCGAGGCCTTGCAGTGTCCAATGCGGCCTGGATGCCGTCTTTAAAAACCTGAAAATTTTCGAATGCCGACAATGCGCTCGTAATAGTAGCGATTATTGACGTTGTCGATGTGAATGCCGTTGGAAAATGAGGCGTGCACAAAATAACCTTTGCCCACATAAATTCCCACGTGATCCACTCTTCGGCTACCGGGATTTTTCATGGAAAAGAAAATCAAATCCGCCTCGCGCACGCTGGTGGGGCCAAGATAAGCCGTTAATCTAAACTGATCACCGGACACACGGGGGACCGCCAGTCCCGCACGATGGTAAACAAGCTGCACAAAGCCAGAACAATCAAGACCGGTTTGAGGATTTGTGCCACCCCAGAGGTAAGGAATGCTCAAATAATCCATGGTACTGCGGACGATGGCCTGTCTGGCTTCCTTGATAGTTCTGCCCGGAACGGATTCCATCCCAAAACACAAGAAGCTCAGAACCAAAAGTGTGCGAACTTTCCATTTCAACATGTCAAAAGACCATCAATTTATTCTTTCAAAATATAATATATTGCAATATAGTAATTCCCACAATGAAAAATTCAATCATCACGTCTCTTACTGTCGTTTGTTACACCTTTTGCGCCTTGAGTAGCACCGCTGTCATGTCGGCGGAACTCCCTAATTTTAAAAATCAAGGGGCCTGGACGAGCGGCGATAAAAAAGCTTTTATTGATTATCTCGAGTCGGGAAAACAAGCACCGATTTCTGGAAATGTTCAGACTCCTCAGCAATCTGTCGAGCCACGATCCGAAGATGCCATCAACTTTGATTTCGGCAAGGCCATGTATGTCAATTTCAGCGTGCTGACAAATTCCATGTACACGGTTGGCTCTGACAACGTCAGGCACTCCGTTTCAAATAACCTAGGTGCCAAAATCTTAGTCGGTGGGCATATCTTTTCCTGGGTCAGAAGTTATTTTGGCATGCAGTACTCCGGCATGGATCAGAAGATGAAAAATGGCCAAAAGGCACGACTTAATCATTATGAATTCCCGGCCGGTTTTGAGCTCGCGCTCATACCTCTGGGCACTCCCCACACACGTTACGTTCTGTTGCGTGGTGGAGTGGCGGCCCACTACATTGAGGGGAATCGTCGCGATGCCGATTTCGACACAACACTGTTGGGTCTGCGGGGAACATGGAACGGCGGACTGGGCTACGAATGGCAAATTGCCGAAACCAACGTGCGCGTAAATCTCCTTCTCGAGGGCTTTAAATCCATGAGCAAGGAGAATGGCTCCAAATATATTGGTGCCGGTCTGACTTCCGGCGTGGCCTACACGTTTTAGTCGCTACACTCTGAGGTTTTCATGCCAGACAAAAAAGTTGTCATTGTTGGGGGTGGCATCTCGGGCCTAAGCTTTGCCTCACAGGCGATTCAGGCAGGATACCAAACGACTCTCATCGAAAGCACGGATCGCATGGGAGGCTGCTTTGACTCTCACCGCTTGCAAGATTTCAGTATCGAGCTGGGTGCCCATACCTGCTACAACTCTTATCGCGGCCTGATTTCCATTATTGAGAAATATGGCCTGGTCGACTCACTTCTCAAAAGAAATAAAGTTTCTTTTAAAGTTTATCACAATGGCAAAATCGAAAAGATCGTTAAACACCTTTCGTTTCTGGAAATATTTTCTTCACTTCCCAAGATCTTTCAGGCCAAAAAAAATCAACTCTCGGTCAAAGATTTTTATCAAACCATTCTTGGAAGTCGCAATTATAAAAATATTTTAGGCCCATCGTTTAATGCCGTTTTATCCCAAGATGCGGGCCCCTTTCCTGCCGATTCACTTTTCAAAAAAAGAGAGCGGCGCAAGGATATTTTTCGCAGCTACACCCTTCAGGCCGGACTGCAGGCCATTACGGATAAGGTGTCTCAGGATAAGAGGCTCACGACCTTGACCAGCTGTACGGTTAAAACCATGGAGCAAAACGGCCCGCGCTTTCAGCTCAAACTAAGTAATGAGACCGAACTCACCGCCGACGCCCTGGTGTTTGCCACCCCCGTGTCTCAATCGGCGGCCTATTTGAAAGACCTAAACCCCGCCCTGGCGCGTGAGCTTGCCAAGATTGAAACCGCCTCGGTGGAATCGGTGGGTGTTATGGTGGATAAGACTAAAGTTAAGCATCCTCCTTTTGCCGGACTCATTCCCACCGATGACAATTTCTTTTCCGTAGTTTCCCGGGATGTCATTACCCATAATAAATTTCGTGGCTTTACCTTTCATTTTCGTCCTGGGCTTCTGGACAAAAAGCAAAAGATGGCGAAAATTTGCGAGGTTCTTGAGATAAAGCAAAATGATCTCGCCTCCACCGCCGAGCGGGTGCGCGTCCTTCCCAAGTTAAATATGCAGCACAAAGATATTTTGGCCAAAATTGACCAGGCCCTGGCAGGCGGCAATATTTATCTCACCGGAAATTACTTTCAAGGACTGGCTATTGAAGATTGTATTAATCGCTCCTTTGCGGAGTTTGAAAGGCTAAGCCGACAATTGCCCACTTAGAACACCTGTAAAAATTACATAAAAAAGCAACGACCCGAACTTCTCCCCTATAATCTTGAGGATTAAATACACCCAGAACAGGAGATGCAGCCAGTGCATGCAAAGCAATTATTTTTGTTGGTCATGGTCTGCCTGGCCGCTTCGGCCCTGATGGCGGAGGACACTTCGCAAATCAAATCTACCTTTGATCAAAAGGGCAGCTCTTCAATGTATTTTCATCGAGTGCTGCCCTTTGCCTTCTTGGCCGGCAAGCAAAACGACGTACCTTACGCAGCCAAGCCTGAGGCCACCAGTACGATTATTGGAGTTGGTCTCAGCGCAGAAATTTATGCTAATTTTTCTTTAGGTTTAAGCTATCAAACCGGACCATCGGATTCACAAAAGTCGGAGACGAACAGGGACGAAGATATTAAGGATGCATCCGGCAAAGCAATTCGTTTGGTCAATCGCGACATCACCTATGAATTTAATGAAAATAAAATGCTCACATATTCATTGGAGTATCGAATCCATGTGGGCGGGGACGTCATGATTGTGCCCTTTATGAGTTATGCTCGGACCGACGGAAAAGTTTCCGCGACAAGATTCGATATGACAGACCGAGTGAAGCCACTTCTCTTTAGTAAGCATAATAGATATACCTTAACTTCGGAAAATCCTTATCAAAAAACAGTTCTTAGCATTGGAAATCGTGTCTTTTTAAAGAACCATGTTTTTTTTGAAGGGCGTTTTTTGCATGAGCGCTTAAACTTTAATGGGGCCAGCAGAAATATCAATACGGATGGTGAGGCCATCGCTTTTTCTGAGCAAGATTTTTACTTTGAAAGGGCCTCTTCTCAGTCAACATACACAGATAATGTCATGCAACTTGCAGTGGGTGTCTACTTTTAAAAGCTTATAAACATTCGCAAACCGGCCGGTCCATAAAGGTACGCGACTGACTACAAACCCCTCGGCCTTTATCTTTTTTCACACAGGCCTTGTTCAGAAAGTTGCCCTTACAGCTTTCATCGGAAAACGAACTCTCGCATGCTGTTTTGCCGGGGCCACCAGTCCCCGCTTCACAGGTGACCTTCGTTTCTGTGCTGGCCTTGATAATCACAGAGTCACCATCTTTTAAATGCAATTCGGCAGCCAAGGTTGAAAATGAAAAGAGTAGAAGTATCAGGCCGAGAGCTTTCATGGGTAATCCTTTGTTAAACAAATTTTTAAAACTCTATTTTGCATTTCGGTTCAGCAATCGTCCCAGAAACTCATCGACGAAGACATATCCCGCTGTACAAAGCGGCACCATCACGAACCACCCGACAAGAAATCCCCAGTGGAATAGATCAAATCGCTCTGGAAGGACCTTCGGAATCGCCGAAGAAAAAGAGATATTCTCATTCTCCGACAAACTATAAGCGGCGTAGGCATACACTATCAGGGCCAAGGAATACATGATGACGATTGAAATCGCGAGAGTTTCCTTAAAGGATGCAAATTTTGCTTTCATAAAACGCCTTGGCCTTTTAAATTATAATACACCATCCGATTATGTTGCGGACAGAGGACGCGCATATTTTGCCGCGTCGTTCCTCCGCCCAGAAAGTGCGGAACGATATGGTCGCACTGAAGAAAATGTTGGTTATCGCAACGCTTGCCATTGATCTGACTGACATACTGGCAGCGGTGCTCGGCCTCTTTTAAAAGTTCACGCCGCAAAACAACCCCGGCCGTCCGCGCAGTTGGCGATTGTCGAACTTTCGTTTGCTCTTTTCTTTCTTGAGACTCACATAATTTTTTAATGGCGCTGGCATCTTTAGGTTCGCCAAGCTTAGCCTTGGTTTTTACCCAAAGTTGATACGTGTCTTCGTCCATCTCAATTTTTACCACACGTTTTTTACTCTCCAACTTAAAATATCCGCGCAATTTCGTTTCGGCCTCCGCAGCGGAAATGGTTTCTTCTTGAATCAGGTTGAGTGCAGCAACATTCTGCTCATGCGTCGCCTGGGCCTCTTTGGATACGCGTTCCAAGAGCGATAAGTTGCTCAAGTTGAGCTGTCCTCTTTCGACCATCGGTTGTGCCTCGGGTGTCTTTTTAATAAAGCGCATGGCCTCAATCCTACGCTGCGCTGAGGCCTCGGAGTAACCCAGCACTTTCACGGCAAAGAGAAAGATACTGCCATACCCAAGTTCAAGATAAAGTTTCCGCGCTTCAATTTCCAGCAGATGCTCCAAGACCTTTGAGAGAATGCGGTTTTCCTCTTTGATAAGATTTTTTGTATTTTGCACTAAGACTTCGTTCTTAAGATTTTTTAAATTCATAGGACCTCCGATCGTTTGTATCTATATATCACAGTTTTTTTCGCGAAATTCGGCGTGTTATTTTTCGCTATAGACTTCTCGCGGAAAAAATTGGTTATCGACCGGCCATAAAGATTTACCCACTCTTAAAGCTGAAATCTTCGCGCCTAATACTGTGTTACGAAGGAATTATTTTTTTGAGTGCTCAAGTCAAGTGCATGACATTGACAAAAATAATACTTACTTTAATAAAATTTTTCTTACATCGCCGTGCCGACAGATCAATTGATTGTTACTTTTATTATTTAAACACTGGCCTTAGTCTCTTAATGCTTTTTTTTCTTTTTCTCAGTTTAAAATTTAAGAAGAATTTTCATTTTTGAATGCGATAATATCCTTGATTAAATAACGAAAAAGATAACACTTTGCTTAAGGAGCTTAGTGTCGGATACTTTTAATGGTTTAATCATTAGGGTTACACTGGGCCGTGATGTTTTAGAATATTCTGTAGGTATCGGGCGTAGGTCAATGAAACACTTGTATATATTAATTTTCTTCATATTTGTAAGCAGTTGTTCTACGAGTATTGCATATAATCCCCAATACTTTGTAAAATTTGAAAAAGACTCAACCCCATTGAAAAAATCAAAGCATTGTTTTGTGTATAAAAACAAAATTGAAAGTGAATTTAAAAAATATTATCCACAAAGTGATGCTGGCGGGTATCGGCACTTGCTGATTGATTTTGGCACAACTTCAAATTCAATTCTCAGTACCGTCCTTGCCACATATGTCTATAATGAAGAATGCAAAGACACCAACAAGCCTGCAACACTCGCGGACGACTACTATAAGTTAGTTATTACTAAATTCACATACACCTACCAAGGTGTCTTCTCTCTAGTGCCTTATGTGGAGATAGATTACACCCTGCTTTATATTATTAATCACCAACATGGTGTGCTCAAAACAACCGTCAGTAGTAATGAAAAAGAGGGTTATGGAAGTGCAAACCGGGCTTCAGAACATTTTGAACAAATTATTCATGAAATTTTATACCTAGATCTAAAGCGCAATATTGAAAAGCTTCACTCAAGGTAACGCAATGACATCATTTCTGACCATATTGTGGCCGCTAATTCTTTCTGCATGTGCAAATTTGAACCCAGCAACTCACATCAATATTGCTGACGAAGCATATCCTTTTACTATAAAAACTAAAATTATATATACCAGAGACTCACAGGAACTCTCTCGTAACGCATGGCTTTATCACAAACTCACAGAGAATGTTGAATCTGCATTGAAGTTTATTAAACCTATACCTCCAGAGATTACAAGCGTCGGCGCACCTGCACAGAATGTAGTGATCTATGTTTCAAAAAAAGAGACTCCGATTTCACCACTATTGTGCGGGCTCACTTTCGGTTTATGGCCCACTCGTGAGACCGCGCTATATGAAATCACCGGAGTTTTGTACGATAATCAGGGTAATGAAATAAACCGCAGTCAAATAAGGAAAGAGCAGGTTATCTGGTATCAAACATTTCTTATATTTGTTATGCCGTTCAAACCACCATTCGACTATGAGGAAGAAATCATTAAATTTTTAATTCATGAGTCACTTCAGCAATTGAATGGCCCAAAATGATTTAGGAGCGCTCAATTTCGAAGTGTATCTTTGCTAATTCTCTTTTTTGCAAAAAAGAGTTCGGCATTGATTTCTTTTATTTGGATATTTTGCATTCTAAAAGAAGGAGAATTATTGCCTTTTTTCATAGAACAATATATCGCATGCACGGAAAATGCATACTAACAATTTCGGCCCTAAGCCCCACAGCACTTCTTAAACTTCTTCCCCGACCCACAGGTACAAGGCTCATTCCTCCCGACTTTCGGAGTGGCCTGTATGAGCGGCGTTTTGAAAACTTTGCCGTCGACGAAATACCAAACGCCATCCTCTTTTTGAAAGGTGGATCGTTCGTGGTGGGTGTGCTCGATATTTTTGTGGCGGTAGGTGGCCTTGAATTCCACTACGCCGGCTTGATCTTGGAGGCCGCCGTTTTTGGTGTCGAGAATTTGTAGGCCAAGCCAGGTGGAATCCTGCGCCCACTCGCGGGTGCCCTTCTCATCAAAATCCTCGCTGCCTTTGGCATGCTGGGTTTTCTTTATGTAATCCACATTGCAACTGCAATAGGCACTGTAGCGCGCGCGCATGGTGGCCTCGGCGGTCGGTGGCTGTGCTGTGCCCTTGATAAAAGGCTCACAGCATTCCTTAAATTCTTTTTTATTTCCACAAAAACAATCGGCCATATAAAAAACCCCTCGTGCTTGCCTACGCATTCTGCTCCGGCAGTGTCCTTATGGACACCCGTCGCTCGCCGCTCCTGCGGCTCCGTACTGTCTATGCCCTAATTCACCCAAAACGTCACGCCCAAAAAGTTCCACCTTGGCCGGGCCGAAGCCATAAATCTCGTAAAGCTCCAGCAGACTGGTGGGATTTTTTGTCGCCAGTTCGTGCAGGGTGCGATCACTAAAAACGATAAAGGCGGGAATATCTTTTTCCCGCGCATACTGCCTGCGCCAATCTTTAAGCAGCAGCAGCCGAACCTCACTTTGCTCATCGAGGCCCTCGATCATCTTGGAAGATTTCTTTTTGGTCTTCTTCGTGACTGCCTTCACCCTAGGCGCATCGGATTTCACCGTCACCACCATATCAGAATCAGGCATACACGAATCGCAGTGCCCACAACTTTCAATCCGCTCACTATCCTTGAAGTAAGTTAAAATTCCGGCATGCCTGCACTCTCCGCCTTCAGCGAACTGAATCATGGCGTTGAGTGATTCCCAGCGGCGCTGGATGACAAAGTCGCTGGCGGTGGATTGGGTGATAAAATAAGACTGAAGACCCTTATCTTTTTTCGAGTAGAGAAGCAGACAGCGCGAAGGTTGTCCGTCGCGTCCGGCACGCCCCATCTCTTGATAAAACGATTCGATATTGGCGGGCATCTGATAGTGGACCACCAGCCTGACATTGGGATAGTCGATGCCCATTCCAAAAGCGTTCGTGGCGGCCAAAATGCGCAACTTACCGCCCTCCAATTTCGCTTGAATCTCTTGCCGTTTTTCCATGTCCAGGCCGGCGTGGTAATATCCCACGCCTTTAAATTCTTTTTTAAGCGACCTGGTCAACTCCTGGCACAATTTTCGAGTGCCGCAGTAAATGAGCACGCGCCCCTCGGGAACATCGCGCAGGGCCTGGCACAAAATCTTGTACTTCATCTCATCACTGGGACAAATTTCAACCTGATAAAATAAATTGGGGCGATAAAATCCGTGCACATGGCGGTCCGGTTTTTTTAACAGAAGCTGGGCCACCATATCTTTTAAAACCGGAGGCGTGGCGGTGGCGGTCAAGGCCAGAATCGGAACATTGGGGCACAGCTCGCGCAGGATTTGCAGCTTGTGATAGTCCTCGCGAAAGTCCGGCCCCCACTGGGAAACACAGTGGGCCTCATCAATGGCAAATAGCACCACATTTTGCTTTTTAACCCATTCCTGGAAGCCGGGATTTTGCACGCGCTCGGGCGAAAGGTAGAGCACAAAGGGCCCGCCTTTTTTCATCTCCTCAAAAATCTCCCGTTTTTCATCCAAAGTCTGACCGGAGTAAAAGGCCCCGGCGCGCATATTCAAATTTTGTAACCCCCGCACCTGATCTTTCATCAGCGCAATAAGCGGCGAAACCACCACCACCAGGCCTTCTAAAAAAAGCGACGGCAGTTGATAGCACAACGACTTTCCGCCTCCTGTGGGCATGACGGCCAAAGCATCCCGTCTGTGAATAATGGATTCGAGGATAGCGAGTTGGCCCTTCCTGAATTGCTGGAGACCAAAATTTTTCTGTAGAAAATTGGTGAGCCTAAACTCCAAGGCCAGGTCGAGAGATGTCCGATCATTTTGATGCATGCCCAATGCTACTTCGGCCCTGTTTACAATGAAAGAATTGAGATGAACCAAGGCGCTCTTTTTTCACTTTGCTTGACATTCCGTGGCAAAAAGCCGAGTGTGCGCCAACTACAGGGAGATAACGTGTTAAATTTCGATGATTTAGGTTTATCAACAGAGATTCTTATGGCCATCAAGGTGAAAGGGTATAGCACCCCTACGCCAATACAGGTGCAGGCCATTCCCCATTTGCTCCAAGGACATGATCTCCTTGGGATCGCCCAGACCGGCACAGGCAAAACCGCCGCCTTTGCCCTTCCGCTCATCGATCGCCTGATGAAGAACCGGGTGAAGGCCCGTCCCGCCCGAGTGCGCGCTCTGATTTTGACACCGACCCGTGAGCTGGCGTCCCAGATCCTGGCCAGTATCACGACCTATGCTAAAAATTCCAAACTCTCCAGCGCCGTCATGTTCGGTGGCGTGAGCGAGCGCCCGCAGATCATGGCCATGTCCCGCGGAGTTGATATTCTGGTGGCCACCCCCGGCCGCTTGATCGACCTGATGGAACAAGGGCACGTGCGCTTTGAGCAGCTGGAAGTTTTTATTTTAGACGAGGCCGACCGCATGCTGGATATGGGCTTCATTACCGACGTGAAAAGAGTCATTCGCCAGCTTCCCGCCAAGAGACAAACGCTGCTATTTTCCGCCACCATGCCTCAAGATATTGCCTCCCTCGCCAACACCATGCTGTACAGGCCGGTGCGGGTCGAGGTCACTCCCCAGTCAACCACGGTGGAAAAAGTCGAGCAGAAAGTCGCCATGGTAGAGAAGGGAAATCGCCTCATGCTCCTCAGAAATATTGTGCGCCAGAATTCTAATGGCAGTGTGCTGGTTTTCACCCGCACGAAACACGGTGCCGATCGGGTGGTGAAACACCTGGAGCGGGAAAAAGTTGTGGCCATGGCCATTCATGGAAATAAATCTCAAAACGCCCGCGAGCGCGCCCTTCAAAGTTTTCGTTCGGGAAAAATCCAAGTGCTGGTGGCCACTGATATTGCCGCCCGCGGGATTGATGTGCCAGGGGTCGGCTACGTCATCAACTACGACCTGCCCGAAGATCCTGAAAGCTACGTCCACCGTATCGGTCGAACCGCCCGCGCCGGACTGGGCGGCGTCGCCATTTCTTTCTGTGACAATAGCGAATTGCACCTCCTGCGTGCGGTGGAACGTTTGATCAAACGCAAAGTGCCCGTTGATTCAATGCTTGGACACCGCTAACATTCTGTTCTTTACAAGATGAGTCGGATAATTTAGCTTTTTTGTTGCACACACAAAACAAGGACTCATCGTGTCAAAACTACTCTTATGCCTCGCCGTCTTTTCAACCATGTTACTGGCCTTCGCCCAATCACAAAATAATGAAGACAACCTGATTGTTACCGATGATCTGCAAAAGATTCCCGATATTCTGCCCACCACCTATTATTTGGCCTTCGAAACCCGCACCTCCTGCAAGGGAATCTATCGGGGCGTGGAGTATAAGGGTGATGAGCTGAGTGATGTGCTCACTCCGTCCAATGAGGTTCTGGCCCAGGTGTGCACACGCTTTTTACAAGTTCTCAAGATGGAAGGAAGCGGGGTTCTGAAAGATCGAGGCCAGGGTGCCGTCACCATTAACTGGGCGGGCAACGGACGCTTTCGCGTGCTTGACCGCTGTAGGTACGGCGAAGGCACCAAAGACTACTGCCTCCTCCCTTTCTATACCATCGCCGCCGACCTGAAGATTCACAAACCAGGCGAGGTTATTTTCGTTCCTGCCGCCAAAGGCCTCAAGTTGCCTGATGGAACCGATCACCTCGGTTTTTTTGAAGTCCGCGATACTGGCAGTGCCTTTGTGGGCATCGGTGCCCAGCGAGTTGATTTATTTATAGCGGAGCAAGACGACAGCAACAACGTCTTCAGGAATGCCGGTTTTCATCATAAGATCCCGACCGCCGCCTTTAAAGTTACCGGCGAGTCTGCCGTTCGGGCCAAGAGCTTACTCAAAGAAAAATTTAAGACGTTATACTAGGTCCATGGCACAATGGAGGTATGGGCGAAAAAAAGCTTATACACATTGTCCAAGCTGACGCGAACTCCGTTCCCGAATCTGCCGGTAAATGGCAAAAGGCCTACGAGTTCGAGTTCGAATTTTTTAAGAATTTTCCCTCGGCCCACACCCGCATCTCCTACAAGAGTGACATTCGGCAATTTATTGATTGGTTAAAAGATAATATGCACGATCTAGACGGCCTCCATCAGGCCGGGCGTGCCCATATGGTGACCTATCGAAATTGGCTGCAGGAAGCCGAATTCGCTCCCAAAACTATCAACCGCAAATTTTCCGCCCTCTCCAGTTTTTTTGATTTTTTAGTGGAGAAAGGAATCAAAGACTTTAATCCCGTCAATAGTGTGCGCCGGCCGCGCCAGGAAGTTCTCCACCCCACCAATGACCTGAGCGATGATCAGGTCAAGGAACTCTTCACTGCCTTGGAGCAGAAGGGCCCGTCGATGCCGCTGCACAAGGCGATCGTGTATTTGCTCTTTTCTACCGGTATTCGCAAATCGGAGCTGATGTATTTAAAACGCAAAGACTACAAAATTTTCGAGGGAGTTCCGGTGGTGGAGGTGCGGGCCAAAGGTGGAAAATTTTTAACCAAGGCCCTTCACCCTGAATGTGCCCGCATTATGGACGAGTACATTGACTGGATGAAAGATTCCGGGCGACCGATTCATGCGGAAGATTATTTTTTTCAACCGACTAAAAATCCCATCCAACCGGGTGAGCTATGCCGCCCCCTCAATGCCACCTCGGTGGACTACATTATAAAAAAATTCGCCAAGCTCGCCGGGCTCACCCATCGCATCTCGGCCCACTCTGCCCGCGCCAGTTATATTGGTTCGGCCTTGGAGGCGGGCGTCGATCTGCTCAAAGTTTCCAGCGATGTGGGGCACGCCTCGGTCCGCACCACCCAGGAATACAACAAACGCCGCTTGAAAATTAAGGAAAGTCCCGCCTACGATTTGGGTTACTTTGATAAGAAAAAAGCTAAATAGGTCTAGTTTTTAATCACGTTACCGTTTGTGGGAATATAGACACAGCAGGAGAAGATGGCATGACTAACGGGACCTTCCCAGGTCATCAGACTTGTCCCGTTTCCTGAACAACCGCCCTGATGAGAGCTGGCACCAACGAGTGCGCATTGTTCGCTGGCGGCACTCACTTCGCTTGGCAGAGGTTCGACGGGTGCGCTTCCATGTTGTGGAGGAGGTGCAGGTGGTGGTGGTGTACCTGCCGCGCCAGACCCGGTGCCGCTTCCTGTCCCGCTACCGTTTTGCGGTGTATAAACATCATCAGTCATCACGATCTCGGACTCAGTATGGGCTTCCACATTGGCGCTGTCAGTGCCTACCGGAGTAGGTGCCGCAGTTGGAGCAGCAGTTGGAGTGGCATCTGGGACAACGGTTGAGTCCGGTGGCGGGGTTTCACCTGCACTGCCGGCCGAGTACAGAGAAGCATCATTGGAAATGTACTCCCCCTCTGAAGTGCGATACCCATCTCCCAATTCCTTTTCCTGCAGCTTCTTGTCCTTCAAAAATTTTTTCTTCGGTCTTGCACGCAGCTTCTGATAAAGGTTCTGCAATTCTTTTAACCGCTCCTCGGCCGAGTTTATACGATTGGTATCGAGCACCGCATCTTTTTCAGCAAAAGACCATCGCAGGCGCTCCGCCCATCTATACTTATATGGCTTCGTCATGACCTGCCCTTCCACGATGGCCATCGACATTCCTGCATTAATCAGCTCGCTATCGTCATTCATATAATCCATGGCCGCCACTTGCCCCTTGTACACCGTCCCCCAGACATCGCTGCTCTCCTGGTCGTGGAAAATGTAAAAGGTTGTCCCCCTCACTCCGAAAGCGACGCGATTGGTGGTTTCAATCTCCATCGCCGGCGGGCCGGAAAATTTCTGAATGACATCAACCATGATGCCACCCACAGTAAGGATGAGGTACGAGGTCCCCTTAAAGGCATTGCCCTGTTTTTGAATAAGCCCTTCAACTTTTAAATTTGAATCCGGGTCAAGCTTGAGAGTACTTCCGTCAGGAAGTTTGAGGATGGCAAAGGATTTAGGCCCGGTGGACAGTGCTGAACCATCATAAAACTTTTCATGAGCATGGGCAGGTTTTCTGGCCTTTTCCCCTTTTGCTTGCAGGAAAAGTTCACCCTTCACGTAGCGAATTATGCCATAATCAATTTCCTCGGCAAAGGCGCTCGATTGGAATAAAAAATGGGCACCTAAGGCCAGGCAAAAAGTAAGCGAAAGTAAACGTCCCATATCCATAATCTTCAAGGTTTTACACTGTTAGCAGTGATGATTATAACAAGGATATTCTTTTAGTACCGACAAAATTTTGATTGTGCCATAATGATTATAGTGAGGAATTTATGCAAATATTGAAGTATTTTACCCTACTACTTTGCTTAATCACTGGCCTGTCGGCATATGCCGGAAAATTTACGGGAAAAACCAGCGCCGCAAAAGGTGACGGTATGTCTGCTGCGGCCTTGAAAGGGACCTGCGTCCAAGGCCGGCCTGGTCTCAAGTCCGGCGACTTTTCTACCAGCGCTTTATACCAAAGCTACGTCCGATCATGTCGTGCGGCCACCCCACCCAAGCCCACGGCTCCAACCGCGAAGGCCACACCTCGATCCTCGACATCGCCTTCTGGGCCCTCGAAATCAGCGCCACGTACACCAACAACCTTTTCTCGGAGCAACACCCCGGCCGCTTCCACGAGTGGCGCGACAACTCTTTCTTCTCCAACACACACTTTGGCGGTAACAAGGGGAGCTTTACCTGCGGGCACGATTATGGCGACTAGGGCCACTCAAAACGAGATTGTCCGGGGCGGACGCTTCAGCCGTGAGCCGATAAGTTCTACCTTAAATACAAGAGTCGGTGGAACGGCCACTATACGCCAAGCTAGTATGACAGCAGTAAAAACCAGCGTCCTTCCGAGTACAGGGAGCACAAAGATAGCAGGGATTAACAAAGATGTTATCGTGAACCCGGTCAGCATCCAGACGGCCAATGCCAACCGAGGTGCAATGGCCATGCCGAAAGCAGTGACAATTCAGCCTATCTCCTGCCAGGAGGAGTACAATAAAAACAATGGCAAATTAAGCGGCCAATGCTGTAAGGAGATGTTTCAGGTTTTCGAGCAAACCTACGCTTCCTCTCTGTCTGGTCAAACCCAAGCAAGGCTAGAAGATGACCAGATTGTGGCGGCCCATCTAACGATCAACGTAATGGGACGCGAGGGCGCGCACACCTTACTCAGCACCATCATTAATGATCATTTTGTGGTGATCAACCAGAGTGATTTACACATTGCCAAGAAAAACACGCCAGGTTCTAACCACCTCCCCGGAGCTTCCATGCCGGTGGCAAGTCCCATTACCATAGAGAGGGTAAACAACAATGTTGCACTTCTGACTCGCGCCATTCAAGTTCACGATAGTTTCATTGATACCAAAAATAACAAAAATGCGAAAATGAAGCTCATTGATGCTTTCAAAGTTCAAAATTTTCAAACGGCCAATATGTATCTCGATCAAATTCGCGAACAGGCACGGGCCAACTACGACAAAGTTAAGTCTCTTATTATCCCGACCAAAGACAAAGGTAGCGAAACCAGTAAAAATAGTTCAAAGGCGGCAACTGCCAAGAATGAATTTAATAATAATATTGCGGCCCTGGGACAGCGCTGTCCCGATTACACATTTACGATCACCCTTGACCCAAATATCTTACCGCTCGCCAATAGTCCGCAGCCGATGGGTGGAGGTAGTCATCGACCTAATGCTCGCGACATTAGCAGAAAATAACCTCCGTATTTTCAAGCTATTAACGTAAACTTGCGTAACACGGCATTCTTTGCTTGAATCGTTGCGTCGATTCATTTTTGAACGGAGAATGCCTATGAAATTAGCTCTCTTGATTTTATCCCTCATGTTTTCCATCCATGCTTTCGCCGGTCCTATCGCTCCTTGCGGCCAAGCGCCTGAGGATAAACCTGAATACAACTGGGTATCCTTGGCGAAAGTTATCATTCACGCCAAAGTCATGAACGCCAATGGCCTTATCTGCGCCGGCCTGGTGCCCGGCAAAGTCGGTACGGTGGATTATATCAACTATCGTGATGAGGCAGGGACCGTGCGAAGTTACAGCTACGAGGAACTTTCCACTCAACGTCGAATTTTGCTCAGTCAGGAAGATCTGGGCGTCGATCTGGTGAGAAAAGGTCCCATCATGTCCTTGCATGTGGTGCAAACACTGACCGACAGCGCCGAGTCTCGTTACAACATTACACTCCGATTTCTGCGCAACTTGAGTCGCCTGGACAGCTCCCCCAATGATTATCGAGAGCTCAATCTCATGGCGAAAATCAACCAAGATAATCAGAGCGAGGTCAGCTTGAATGATAACTCGATTCAATTTGACCAGTTTGATCTCTTTATCTCTCTAGGCCTCACGATCAACAAGGTGAGCTTCACCAGACAAGGTCAGGGCCAGGGCGCGCTTGAAACCAAAATTCTACCCAAGGTCGGCACTCTTTAATCAGGCCTTGCCGTATTTTTTAATCAGGGTATCAACCAACTGAACATATTTGTTTTGAGCATCATCGCTTTTCATGTCTTTCTTGGTGGCCCAAAAGTCATACTTGGCGCGTTCTTTTAGGTTAAACATACCCGGTCGGTCACCTTTTACATTGCCTTCGGTGCCCTGCTTATAAAGGGCATACAAATCCAACAGCTCTTCGTTGGTTGGGCGGGCCTTCAATTTTTTGACCTCGTCCTGAGAAGTTTTAAATTTATCATTTGCCACAAATTACCTCCGTGTATGCGGTCTATCTTATTACAAAAAACGCGTTACTTTCATAAAAAAATTCGCGAGAATTTAGTATGGAAACAATGTCGTGCCCTTGGTCCGGGTTTAAACCGGGACATTTGGATTTTTGTGAGGCCAAGCTCTGCGCCTGGATCGTGAAGCCGGCGGAGACCTGGTCCAATATGGCGTTCGTGGTGGTCGGGCTCTATATTATCTATCTGGCCCGCAAAGAAAATCGTCCGCATCTTCTTCCCATCGGGATTGTGGCGCAATTTTTAGGAATCTTCTCCGGCCTCTACCACGCCACAGGAACTTTTGTCGGGGAATGGCTGGATATTTCCTCCATGATTCTTTTTACCGGCACCGGGATTGTCTACAATCTTCGACGACTTTTTTTGATTCCCAAGCAAAAGATGGTCACGATTTTTGCCACACTCATGGTGGTGTCGATGGCGCTGATTTATTACTTTGAAAAATTGGGCGTCGTCCTCTTTGGAGTACAATTTATCGGCTGCGCTTTTATGGAGCTGTACTTATTCTCCAAGGCCCCCGTCAAAGCCGACTACTTTTACTTCAAGGCGATGGTGCTCACATTCTTGGGTGCCTGGATCGTGTGGTGGCTGGACATCACTAAAATTTGGTGCAACCCAGACAACCATATTTTCACCGGTCACGCCTTTTGGCATGTGGCCACCTCCTTCACTTTTCTCTTTGTTTATCGCTTCTTTACCCAGTTCAAGGAGCTTGAGCCAGGTGCCGCAGTCAAGTAATCCTCCAATTGTTAGATTTCTGTTTGAAATGAACGGCATGCTTTCTTCTCGGCAAAAAAGTTGCTAAATGTGTTGTTATGCGCAAACCAAAAGTTCTTGTTGTTGAAGACGAAGAAGATATCCTTGAGTTAATTCATTTCCATTTATTTAAAGAACAATATGAAATTTTTTTGGCCAGAGATGGTGAAGAAGCCCTGTCTATGGCAAAAAAAGAGCGACCTGATCTTGTTCTGCTCGATCTCATGATTCCAAAAATTCACGGTTTAGAAGTTTGTCAAAAACTAAAAAGCGATCCTGAGACAAAAGGTATTTCCATCATCATGGTCACGGCCAAAAGCGAAGAGAGTGATATTATCAAGGGACTGGAACTGGGAGCAGAGGATTATATTATAAAGCCTTTTGCCCCCAAAGTGCTCATTGCGCGAGTCAAGGCCCTTTTAAGGCGAAGTGAATCTCGCGCCCAAAACAAAAAAGGTGATGTCATCAAAATCCATAACATCACTCTGGATAATTCAAAACGAAAGGTTTTTATTGATGGTACTGAGCTGTCGCTCACGTTCTCGGAATTCCAGATTTTGTTCTTGATGGCATCACATCCTGGTCGTGTTTATGCAAGGTCTCAAATTGTGGATATCGTTCGAGGTGAAAATCACGCCATCACTGACCGATCTGTCGATGTGCAAATTGTCGGGCTACGAAAAAAAATGGGCGTCAGCGGCGATCTTGTTGAAACCGTGCGTGGGGTGGGCTACCGCTTCAAGGAAGAAAGCTCAGCTACCTAGCTGATTATTGGCATTCCTAACAGTTTTCTAACATGAAATTCATCACACAGTAATGTACACACCCTATAGTGTGGCATCTTAAAAACCAAGATTCGGAGGGATGCTTATGCGCTCACACTTTTTTGAAATTATATCAATAGCGGCCATCTCATGCATGGCCTTTTCAAACGCATCGTCTGCCAACACTCAAAGCATCAGCCTTGACGGCTCAAGCACGGTTTTCCCAATTACAGAGGCGGTAGCGGAAGAATTTCGGACTCAGCACGGAAAGATAAAAGTTAATATTGGCGTCTCGGGCACGGGGGGCGGCTTTAAGAAATTTGTCGCCAAGGAAATTGATATCTGCAATGCCTCACGGCCAATCAAATCTTCCGAGGCGGAAGCGGCAAAAAAGAACAACGTCACCTATACGGAATTGCCCGTCGCTTACGATGGACTTACGGTGGTGGTAAATTCAAAAAATACCTGGGCAAATACTTTGACGGTGGAAGAGTTGAAAAAAATCTGGGGACCGGAATCAAAGATCAAAACTTGGTCCGATCTAAGAAAAGACTGGCCGAATCGCCCCATTAAGTTCTACGGACCAGGCACTGATTCTGGAACTTTTGATTATTTTACTGAGGCCATTAATGGCAAATCAGGAGCTTCACGTTCGGATTATGTAAAGAGTGAAGATGACAATACTCTGGTCACGGGTGTGGCAGGGGAGCTGGATGCCATGGGATATTTTGGTTTTAGCTACTTTCAGGCCAATAGCAAAACTCTCAAGGCGTTAAGCATTGACAATGGTAAAGGTGCGGTCGCGCCATCATTGGAGACAATCACCAATGGCACCTATGCGCCGTTATCGCGCCCACTCTTCATCTATGTAAATGCGGAAGCTTTGAAGCGTGCCGAGGTGAAAACCTTTCTTGAATTTTTCCTTAAAGAGGCAGGACGGCTGGTTCCCGAAGCGGGCTACATTGCTCTTGAAAAAAAGAAATATGAGGATGCGCTGGCACGACTAAAGACTATGAAATAGAAGTTTATGGAAAATGCTCAAAGTATAGAAAGAGCGAAGAAAATTGAAAAGGCCCTGCTACCAATTCTTATGGTCGCGGGGCTTTTCACTATTTTTGTAACAATAGGAATTATCTTCATTCTCAGCCGAGAGACCTGGCAGTTTTTTAAAATGGTGCCGGTGCTGGATTTTCTTTTCGGAGTTAAGTGGGAGCCGCTCATGGAGCCAAAGTCATTTGGCGTCCTTCCTCTCATTAGCGGGACCTTGCTCATCAGCGTCGGCGCAGGACTCCTTGCCATCCCCGCGGGTATCATGATCGGGATTTTCTTAACCGAATACGCCCCATCAAATATTCGACGAATCGTAAAACCAATTTTGGAAATTTTGGCGGGCATTCCAACCATTGTCTACGGCTTCTTTGCCCTGACCTTTGTAACTCCATTTTTAAAAACATTCATGCCTGACATTGAAGTTTTCAATGCCTTAAGTGGCGCTATTGTCGTGGGCATTATGATCCTACCCATGGTTGCCTCGTTGGTTGATGATGCCCTCTTGGCGATACCCCAAGGCCTCAAGCATGGTGCTTATGCACTAGGCGCAACCCCTTCTGAAGTCGTGCTGGGTGTTGTTATCCCTGCCTGCTTTGGCAGAATCATGGCGGCCTTCATCCTGGCCATCTCGCGCGCCATTGGAGAAACCATGGCCGTCACCTTGGCCGCCGGCTCCAACCCTCAGTTAACTTTCAATCCCCTGCATAGTATTCAAACCATGACCTCCTATATCGTCCAGGTCGCCCTAGGGGATACGCCCGCGGGTGGTGTTGAATATTTAACCTCCTATGCGGTGGCCTTTTTACTTTTCTGCATGACCTTTTCCCTCAATTGGATCGGGCACCGAATTATGCAAAAGGGTAGCAAATGAAAGCGCGCAAGCGACGTGAGATTATTTTCCAACTGCTGTGTGCCTGCATCACAATTGTCGGAATTATTCTTCTCTTCGTCTTGCTTTACCACGTCGTCCTAGAAGGATGGAAATTCTTAACGCCCCACTTTTTTACTGATTTTCAGTCCCGTTTTCCGGTTAAATCCGGCATGAAGGCCGGAATCTATGGCTCGCTCTGGATGATCTCAATTACCGCGATCACCGCCATTCCTCTCGGCATCGCT
Source organism: Bdellovibrionales bacterium GWA2_49_15 (assembly GCA_001769855.1). Classification (GTDB taxonomy): domain Bacteria; phylum Bdellovibrionota; class Bacteriovoracia; order Bacteriovoracales; family Bacteriovoracaceae; genus GWA2-49-15. Next base: position 106,944 of record MEPP01000031.1, read on the forward strand.
TCTGCTATTTTTTTAGAAGAGTACGCGCCTAAAAATGGTTTCTGGAAAATGGTTGAGCTGAATATTTCCAATTTGGCCGGAGTACCGTCAATCGTTTACGGTCTCTTGGGACTCTCTCTCTTCGTTAGAGCTTTAGGCTTCGGGCAAAGTGTTTTGTCGGGGGCCCTGACCATGGCCCTCTTGGTTTTACCTGTCATTATTGTCTCGGCCCGCGAATCCATTCGGGCGGTGCCTTTGAGTTTGCGTGAAGCTGCATTTGCTTTAGGCGCGGCAAAATACCAGGTGCTTTTTGGCCAAATTCTTCCGGTGGCCATCCCTGGTATCTTGACAGGCATTATTCTAGCTTTGGGTCGTGCCTTTGGTGAGGCGGCCCCACTTATTATCGTTGGGGCCTTGAGTTATGTTTCCTTTGTTCCTGAAAATGTAAATTCCGAGTTTACCGTCATGCCCATTCAAATTTATAACTGGTCCGGCCGACCTCAGGAAGAATTTCATCAGCTAGCGGCAACCGGAATTATTGTCTTACTCTTAATCCTGCTTAGCTTGAATTTGGCGGCCATCATTCTCCGCGACCATTATCAAAAGAGGTTTCGTCTATGACACTTCTAGCGCATGATTTTAAATTTCCCTCTAATGCAAAAGTTGAACGCGATGACGATTCAGGGAGATATCGAGAGGTCATCCTTGAGGCCAAAGATGTCAGCGCCTTCTATGGCAAAAAAGAGGCCATCAAAAATGTATCTATGCAGGTGCTCAAAAATAAGGCCACGGCGATTATCGGTCCGAGCGGTTGTGGCAAAAGCACCCTACTCCGATGCATTAATCGCATGAATGATTTTGTTCCCAATTTTAAATTGCAAGGTGCTTTAAATTATCGCGGTCGAAATATCATCAAATCTGACCCGATGTTCATACGCACCCAAATTGGCATGGTTTTTCAACGACCTAATCCGTTTCCAAAAAGTATCTATGACAATATCGTGTGGGGACCTAAGATTCATGGGAAAAAAACTCATCTGAACGAGTTGGTGGAAGATGTTTTAAGAAAGGCGGCGCTTTGGGATGAGGTCAAGGATCGCCTGGGTGAGCTTGGAACCAATTTATCCG
>MEPP01000031.1:108088-175397 GCA_001769855.1 Bdellovibrionales bacterium GWA2_49_15
TATCATCGTTACCCATAACATGCATCAGGCCGCACGGGTCTCAGATCACACCGCCTTTTTTTATGAAGGTGAGTTGGTGGAATTTGCCGCTACAGAAGATATTTTCACTCGACCGAAGAATAAAAAAACGGAAGACTATATTACCGGCCGCTTTGGCTGAAAATAATGAGGTAAAAATGTCACGTCATATGCAATTAGAATTGGACAAGATACGACATGATGTAACAGGACTGGTTTCCCATGTGGAAAATATTGTTGTTATGGCGGTTCGAGCGTTGGTTGAACGTGATAAAGACATGGCCCTGAAAATTGTCAACGCCGATACTTACGTCAATGAGAAAGAGGTTGATATTGAGGAGTCGTGCCTTAAAGTTCTGGCCCTCCATCAGCCGGTGGCGATGGACCTTCGCTACCTCATTGGCGTTATAAAACTTAATAACGATATCGAACGGATTGCCGATTTGGCCGTCAATATTGCCGAGCGGGCCTTGTATCTTATCAAGGCCGAGGAGGTCGCCATGCCTTTTGACCTCCCCACTATGTCAAAAGAAACATGTACCATGTTAAGAAATACCATTAAGGCCCTATTTGAGAGAGATAAGGATTTGGCCCGTGCTGTTATTAAAAGGGATCAGGTCATTGATGATATGAACCGCGATATGTATGACATTATTTTCAAGGCAATCAAAAATGATCCGCAACGCGTCGATATTTTTATCAATTACCTCTCGGCCGGACGCCACTTAGAGCGGATCGCTGATTATTGCACCAACATTGCGGAAGACTTGATCTACATGGAAGAAGGAATTATTGTCCGACACCATCCCGAGATCTCATAACCTAGTCCTAACATTTTTTTTCATTTTCTAACGCCATCTTCATTATGCTTTAATCTATCTCGACGATACTCAGGGCATGAAAGAAGTTGCCCAAACCCTTATTTCACTCGACGAGGCCTTATTTGCCCGGCTCTTCGGCCTCCCCTTAAACAGGCTGCTTTCCACTTTTATTTACTGGATCTCCAGATCGGCCGATGGATTTTTATATCCTCTCATTCCCCTTGTTGCCTTCTACCTTGGCGATGAAAATACCATGCATTTTTTAATCACGGTTCTGATTGCCTTCGCGATAGAATTACCTCTCTATAAATTTCTCAAAAGCAGCATCCGAAGAGAAAGGCCGTTTAAGGTCCTGGCGGGTGTTGCAAGGCGGATCACACCCCCCGATCAATTTAGCTTCCCCTCAGGTCACACGGCCGGGGCCTTTGTCATCACCATCGTGGTGGCGAATTGTTTTCCCCACTTCAGTATTCCAGCATTTTTATGGGCGGCGCTGGTGGGATTTTCAAGGGTCCACCTTGGGGTGCACTTTCCTTTGGATGTTCTTGTGGGCGCAGTGATCGGGGCGTTTTGTGGGCATCTGGCAATTATGATTTTGTAATAAATAGTTATTGTTTGACGAAGATCATTTGTCTTTTTGAGTTTTTCTTTCAATTTTTTTTCCCTAGCGAGGTATAATAAAAATAGGTAGTTACATTCATTCTTAGAGGAGTAGAGAAATGGATTTCTCCAGACTTATCACCGCATCGCTGATGACCATCCTTTTGCTCAATTTTCCTGTCCGTGCTTTTGCTTATGGCTGGTTTGATGTGCCCAAAAAAAATGAGGCCCTTCTCTCTCTCGGCTCTGCCAATGATAAGGATCAAACTCTCAACCCCCAAGAAATTGACCTGCTCGTTTGGAATACTTACAAATCACAAAACCCAAGCTGGCGCACCGACTTTTCCTTTCTGTCTCTGGATAAGGAAATTATCGTGCTCCAGGAAGCTTTTCTCTGCGATGTGGTTAAAGAGACCTTTGAAAATCAAAATATTTTTCAGTACAAAATGGCCACATCCTTTATCTACACCAGAAGTGGCATCCCAACTGGCACGGCAACCGGCTCCACCATTTTTCCCACCAGATTCTCGTTTAAAAAAACCCGCGACGTGGAAATTGTCGGACTTACCCCGAAGGCCTTACTTTTTACCGAATATCCGATGACCGGACGGAGTGACACGCTCTTGGTGGTGAACATTCACGCCTTAAATTCGGTGCCGGCCATTGTGTTAAAACGCCAGTTAAAAGATGCGGCAGTTGAAATTCGAAAGCATCTAGGGCCTGCGGTGTTTGCGGGAGATTTCAACACCTGGTCCAATCGAAAGCTAAGAGTCATGCACAAGATGATGGAGTCGCTGGGAATGACGGAGGTTCAATTTCCCAACGGGAATGAACGCATGCGCTCCTCCTTCAAAGGGAATTTCATTGATTACATTTTCATCCGAGGATTAAGCTATTCCGACCCTTGGGTGTGGGGCAACTTGCAGGGGGCCGATCACAAGGCCTTGACCGTTCGTCTATCAGTGCTGTAGTTATCTTCCAACTGCAGAGCGCAGAACTTCAATCTGCTTTTCAAGCTGGGCAGGGTTGCTGCTCAATTCTTTTTTAAGTTGCTTAATCACGGCGTAAGGAGTGGCCTTCACTTTGGCCAGGGCCTTGTCGAAAAGTGATCTTGCAATCATGTTGCTTAGGCCTGGGTCCACAAAATTTTGGTAGGCAATAAAAGTTCCGCCGGACACGGGCTCACAGGCAAAAAAGCCGGTGCTCTCTTTGGTGCGAGTGGCGCGAACCAGGTTCCAGACAATCTTATAGCTGTGCCCGCTGTCGTAAGAGGAAAGGACATTTCTCACGGTATAGGCTTCGTCACTTACGATGGGAACATTGATGACATAATCGACATCAAAGGTATTCTGGGAAACTTTATGCGACTCTGACTTAAGCATGTCACCCATATAGTCTTTATGGATTCCAAAATCGGCGAAAAGGCCGCAAACTTGCTCTGGAGTGGCCTCTGACCACTGAGAAAGGGTGATTTGGGCCCATGGTTTTCCGGCGACATCTTGCAATTTCGCCAGCTGCTTGGCCTCAGACAAAACTTGATTTTGTTCCGTGCTTGAAAGTTTATCGAAATAAGTTCCGGCAGAAGCTGCGGCCGCAAAACCTAAGCACAATACTAACGAAATAAATCTGATCATAGGTCCCCCTCAACAAAATGATGTAATGGTTTAGCACAAACCTCATAAAAGAGGTAGAGATTGAGAAAGGCTGAATTAATTTCAGAAATCAGAAGAAATTAAGGCCAAGTCCGCGATAAGTGGGGACACTTTCTTCCACTTTTTCATCGCGATAGAGTACATAATGATTAAAATGTTCCGCAATCTCGCCTGCCTTGGCGGGACGAAAAAAGAACGGGTCACCCAGTTTGTACTGGGATGAATCGGGAACCTGGACCGGCGTTTGCACCTCTCCTGCTCCCTCGCCCGATGTCAGCTTGCCGACCTCAGGTCGATAGAGAAATGGGGAGCGGTCGGGCCCGACCTCGCCACTGGCGATAAAACCGCCACTTTTTAAGGTGACTCTTTTAGAATCAGGAATGCGACAAACGGGTAGGGCAAAAAAGAGCGCGGGCCGCAGAACTTTTTGCGCCGTCGTCTCGCGGTAATAGTCAAAGAGCTGGGACTGCAAAGGGCCGCTGCCTGAGGTGATTTCGCTCAAAGAAGGATCGTGGGCGGCAAACTCAAAAGAACCGGTTCCTCCTCCATTAAAAAAGCGTAAGCGTGCTTTATAAGTCTCCAAGAATCCGACGATCTCGGCACGCCATCTGAGCACATGTTTTTTTGAACAAAGGCGAATCAGGGCCTTAATGGGATTTTGCCAGCGATTAAAACGATTGTGATCGGGCAGACCGGCGATTTGCGCCTCATACCCCATGACTCCGGTGAGTAGGACGAAGTCGCTCTTTTGGGCCTCGGAGAACACTTCCTTAAATTTTGGCAGTGATCGGATGGGAGAACGATGAACGCCAAGATGCAAAAGACCCAGAGGGCGCCAGCTCATGTCCACATCAATACAAACTTGGAAGTGCAAATTGCGTTTGTCGTTGGCCAATTTTTTACTGAGAAAGCTGGAGAGGTTTGCCACATGGGCGGCCGAATCAATCATCAGATGAAAGTTGCATCCCTTTTCCAAAAGCTTGAAGGCCTCCTCATACTCGGACTCGGTAGATAGCGGGTAGGCAATCAACAAATCATCAAAACCTTGGGCATTCTGTGCATAAAGATAGCTGGCCTCAAAAATAGAAAAACACATCCAACCTTTTTGGGTCTCTCCCGCAATCTTTTGCAACCGCTTGAGAAGGGCCGGCACGCGGATTGATTTGGTGGCCGGTCGCCAAGTCTTACCGGTTGCACGACAGATTTTGGCCAGGGCATGGACATTGGCATCGAAGAGATCAAGATCGACAAACATGGCAGGCAGGGCCACGTTATGCGCCAGTCTTTTTAAAGAATTGTAGCTATGCATGGAGCAGTCCTATCGCTTGGTAAAGTCTTTGCCAACTTTGTTGGAATACAATTCCAGCTTAAGTCCGTTCACCACAAAACCCAGCAAGGCCTTGGGGCCTGAGTTGTAGAGACCATCCACCAACTTGGAGAAGAGCTGATACTTGGTCTTGGTGTAGGGATACCAGTTGGCCTCTATTTTGGGACTGTTGGCGTCGATGATAACCGACTTGAGATTTGAGAAAGCATGCAGACCCCAGACGCCTTTGTAACGGCCGATGCCGCTCTTTTTCACCCCGCCAAAAGGCAGGTAGTGGTTGCCTTCGGTGACCATGACGTTGTTGATGGAAACGTTTCCGGTCTTTAATTCCCGCGCCACTCGGATAGCGCGCTCGGTATCTCCGCTCCAAACGCTGGCGGACAATCCGTACTCAGAATCGTTGGCAAGATGGATCACCTCGGCCTCATCATCAAAAGGGGCCATGGGTAAAACTGGCCCGAAAGTTTCCTCATGCCAGATGGCCATCTTGTCCGTCACATTATCCAGAATAATGGGAGGAATTTTCCCGCTTACGCCATCCCAATCTTCGCCGGTCCCAAAACGCGCCCCTAATTTTTTGGCCTCTTCCACATGTTTTTTAACTACGGCAGTTTGCATTTCTGTCGTCATGAGACCCATGTCAGAGTCGCCTTCCAAATCCTGGCCTTGGGTGAGCTGACGGGCCTTGAAAATAAGCAGCTCACGGAACTTCTCAAAGATCGAGGAGTGAACATAGAGGCGTTCGACCGCCGTGCATGATTGACCGGTATTCGTCATCGCCCCCCACAGAGCACCGCTCACGGCGCGCTCAAGATTGGCGTCCTCAAACACAATCATGGGGTCCTTGCCACCTAACTCCAGCTCGACGGGAATGAGCTGCTGGCTGGCCATGGCCATAATTTTTTGTCCGGTGGCCACGGAGCCGGTAAAGAAAATTTTATCGGGATGGGCGGCAATCAGATTCTGGCCGACCTTACCGTCGCCATAAACCACCTGCACCCAATGACTATTAAACCCTGACTCATCTAAAATCTGCTCCACTAAGCCGGTGAGCGGGGTGTATTCCGAAGGTTTATAAATAGTGGCGTTGCCGGCCACAAAACTTGTGGTGATAGGAACGATGGCCTGATAGAACGGATAGTTCCAGGGAGAAATCACCAAAATAGTTCCCATGGGTTGGACGAAAACGCGGGATTTTTTTCCCATGAGGGCCAGGGGAGTTTTGACCTTGATGTCCGAAAGACCCTTGCCGGCTTCTTTCAGGAGAAAATCCAGATGATCTAAGATGCTAAAAATTTCAGAGACCAGAGCATCGGTCCGGGCCTTCTTGGTGTCACGCTGAATGATATCGATAATTTCTTCGCGGCGATTTAAGATCACTTTTTTAAGGGCGGCGATATAAGTCAGGCGTTGACTCAAACTCATACCGCGAACATCGGCTTCTCCTTGCCTGGCGCGCAGAAAAATGTGGGCGACGTCGGCCTGACTCGGATTAATCAGATTGGGAATCTGATTAACGGAGGGGGCAAGCGCATCTGGAAATTTGGGCAGGTTTTGTTCCTTCTTCACGATCTTGGCATCGTAGCCGATATTGTGATGGATCTTTTCACCCTTTCCTTCGGTATCTTCAATATTGGAATAGTAGAGGGTGAAAATCATACCCTTCAGGCCAATGCTGATCATGCGCAAAGGGGCCCCGATCAGATTGGGAAAAGATTGATCTTTTTCCGACAGCCACAGGATAAATAAGGTCATCAGATTCGGCATGACACCTAAAAAGCTCAGGAGAATCTTGAGCCCGTCCAAATCCTGCTTCTCCATGAAATCCAACATGCGATCAATGTGCTTGATGAAATCGGTATTTTTAAAGGCCGGAAATTTCTCCCCTTCTCCCGGCAACAAAACCTCTCCGATCCTCATCACACCACGAATCGCCAGGGGCGATAGATGTTTGGAAATGAACTCTCTCTTTCCTTGGGCCAAGGGATAGGGAACTTTGGCCGGCATGGTGGAAGGGGCCGGATGGTTCTCACAATACTGCATGCCCACATTACCCGGAACTTTCACAGGAGTTGCTTGATCGAGTTTATTGATTGTTGTTTCCATCGTTCACTCTCACTTCAGTTAAGATGCTTGTTGAATAATTTTTGCCGCGGCCATCTTCGACATCGCCATGATCGTCAAACTGGGGTTAATCCCCGGGGCATTGGGAAAGATGCTGGAGTCGGCGGTATAAATATTTTTAAAACCATGGAGATGAAAATCAGGTGACGTCACCGAACGGGTAGGATCAGTGCCTAAGTTAAGGCCACCCATCAGGTGCAGTCCGATGGTAAAACGCCCGTCCACAATCTCCCGCGCACCAGTCGCTTTGAAAATTTGGTGGATGGCCTTGAAACCTTTGGCCTGGGTGTTGCGGTCAAAAGAATTGAAACGCTTTACCACGCGGGCACGGCCATTGCCCGCCACGGAAATTTCACCGGGATTGGTGTCACGCACGGCAACCTCAATGCAGGCCATATGGGCATAACGCTTCATCACAGACAGATGGCGACGGGCCAGTCCTGGAACCAACATGGCAATGGCCACCGGTGGAGCAAAAACATTTTCCAGCTTGAAATAATTGGCGCGGAAAGTGGCGTCGTTGCTCTTAAGCGACTGCAAGGGGCCTTTGTGGGCATTGATCGGCTTGTCATAGAGCCCGAGCAGCATGGATTGAGGGTGGGTATAAAAATTTCTGCCCAGGGCGGGCAATTTCTTTTTGAAACCGGAGTTAAGTAAGAGACGGGAATTCCCAATGGCCCCCGCGCCCAGGACAATCTTCTTCGCGCGATAGGCATGATGTTCGCCATAGCGATTGACCCCCATCACCGTCACGACCTCGGGGGCCCAACGCACATTCTTCACCTCAAACTGGGATTCGAGCACCAGGCCAAGCTCGAAGGCCCGCTTGATCACCGTAACCGCCGTACTTTGCTTGGAATCAATGCGACAGCCGCTGAGACACTCAATGCAATCATTGCCATCGTCAAAACGGCAGTCCTTCTGGGCCCGAACCAGGGGCGCATAGTTAAAGCCATTCTTCTCGAACCCCTCTTTAAAGATGAGGGCGTTTCCGTTTCGATACTGGGCCGGAATTTCCTGAATAACCATCTCGGCTTCCGCGGCATCGTACCAGGGCGCCAATTTGTCTTGGGTAAAAAAATCGGCACCCGAGACATCCTTCCAGGAATCCAGGGCAATTTTATCGAAGCGATCGACCAAGGCCTGATTGACGATGCTTCCGCCGCCCACCACCTTGGGGCGCAAGATTCCAATGTCGGCATCGGTATTGAGCTCGATTCCGCCACCCCAGTAGAGCTGGGAGTTGGAATCTATTTCCTTACACGGGTAGGTATCTCGATTGAAATGGGGACCAGCTTCGAGCATCAAAACACTGGCACCCTTTTTACACAACTCATGGGCGATAAAGGGGCCGGAAATGCCTGCACCAATCACGATGAAGTCGAAGTCTTTTTTGCTATCCTTAGCAAGACTCATAGATCCTCCTTGAATCCCCTCGCTTTTTACAGTAGCAGAAAACGCGTGAGCACGCCGAAATGATCGGACAAGGCCCATGGAGGGGATGACTGAATATCTTTAAAAACTATCTCTGATGAAAAGGGGATGACCCGTGGATTCGCATCGCTAAAAATATAATCGAGACGGGCCGGAGGTTCATTGGGCGCGACATAGGGATTTTCCTCGGCGGTCGAAGTGTAGCCTAAATCATCAAAATTGAGTAATCGATAAGTATCCACGAATTCTCCGCGCGGATTGAGCGAAGGATAGCAGTACGAGGTGCGATCATACTCATAGTCACTTTGCTCGGCATTCCAGAAATGTTCCGGACAGTTCAAATCACCCGCCAGGATGAAATGGGGGCGAAGACCGCGCTGGCTGAATCGGCGACGAGCGTCCGACATCATCTGGGCCATCTCCTCAATCTGCTTCATATGACTGCGGGCCTGCTTGGGCTTAAAATCATTGGTGTCAGAATCAAAGTGAGAGGCGCCCAGGTGAGTTTGGGCCACGGCAAAGAGCTTACCATCGACACTAATGGAGGCCACCAGCAGGCCCTTGCCTGCAAAATATTCTTCAGGCGCGGTAAAGGCCTTGTAGGAATGAAATTCCGCAGGGGCGTAGAAGGGATATTTGGAGAGGATCATCAGGCCGCCACCAATGATGTTTTTTAGTCCGACCGCGCTGGGAAGAGATGTGGCATGCCACGAGCTGCTGACAATATAGGGATACTGAACCTGCAAGGACTCCCGTATAAATCTCCGGTCTTTAACTCGCCAGAGCTCTTGCAGCAAGACGACATCGGCATTGGTCTGGCGCAGGGCCTGAACGATGCGCGGAATACGATCGGGCCAATGTTTTCCCACATGGATCGGCCCCAGCCACATGCCAAAGGTATTGTAGGTTAAAACCGAAAGCTGTTTGGGCCAGGCCTTGACCTCGTGAATGGGCGTCTCATCAGTGGTTAAACTTTGCGACTGAACCTGATCATCGGAAAAAAGGGGAAGGACAGAAAACACGACACCGGCCAAGACCAGGAACCAATTGAGCTTCATAGATACCATCCAAAAATCTTTGTTTAAAAAATTCTCCCCTAGGAGGGGAAAAAGATCAATCTATATATGATTTTTACTTGGATGGAAACCACTCGTTATCTTCGTCACCGTTGACGGATGTCAGGTAAGTGCCCTCTCCGCCATTTGACTCTTCGATCCATTTCATAATTTTCTGGTAGCTGGGAGTTTTTCCGCTCAAGAACGGGAAAAGAAAGGCCTGCATATTACCGAAAGCAGTCGTGTCAAAAGTGGTCAGACCTGAGGTCACAATATCCAGCTTTTTTGATCCACCTTTGGCCTTAAAATAGGGAGTTTTAAAATATGGGTAGCTGCTGCAACCATTGAAATAAATGATCTGATAATCCATCTTTTCAAAATCAAATTCCGGCATAATGTCTAACGCCAAATTACCGCCCAATCCCGAGTGACCATCGTAGACGATCAGTGAGCCCATTTCCAAGGCCCGTGCATACATGGTGCGAAAGGTTTCATCCTCGCTACTTGAGCTGGTATCGGACAAAAGAACGTGCACATTCCACTCCACTTGTGTCCCCACGCTACTTTTGACCACGCCCTGATAGCGCTGATAGAGATTGCCACCGCGAGAAGTCTCTCCCCTACCGGCCAAGATATCGCCACTCACATTGGCGAGCTCTTTCACCTTACTTAAATTGAGGGTGGGCACCCAGGCGGATAAATCTTTGAAAATCTGATAAGCGGCATCGCGCCGGCTCACACGATTGGGAAGAATTTCGTCATCAAGATAACCGATGAAAATAAAGGCGTGTTTCTCGCCCTTGTAGAGCTTGTCATATTCTGGATAGGTGCGATCGGTGACAGGCAACAGTTCCGCATCAGCTTGCGCCACGAGCACGGCAGGATGGCCTCCACGCAGAGGGCAACCGGGCAGCTCCGTATCCCAAAAGTAAAAGAAGTCACCTTCAGAGTTGTAATGCTCGTCGGTGCAACGATTCTCATCGTTCACCACTCCAAGCGCAAAGATCGTCTCTGGATTGCGCGGTAACTTGATATCGATTTTGATACGTTCGCTGCGGGCAAAAAGTTTTTTATCAAAAACCGCTTTGCCACGATACTGGTAAGAAACCACCACTTTTCCGGATGATTTTTTAACCGCCGTATATTTAATTCGATAAAGGTCATCCATGGAAGCTTTGGATTTGTATTGCTTGGTAAAACTCTCCGCTTGAAAATAACCGATAATGTGTTGCAGCTGTCCGTCCACCTTTTCGCGCACCCAACGATTGACTCGCGAGTTGGTTTTCAGCTCCTCCAAGGTGCTCGGACTCTTGCCCTTGATCTCAATTTCTCCCTCAAAGGTGAGTCGCGCTTCTCGCGCCACATCTCCATAGAATTTATCTTCCGCACCGGCACCGGTGACGAGAAGCCAAAGAACCTGCACCACAAAGAAAAAAAGTTTTTGTTTCATAAACTGTTCACTCCAAAATACTGATTAATTTCAGACTGCTGAATGGCATCGGCAATAATGTGAAGAGCAAAACACGTGAGCAACACCTGAAGATAGGGCGAAAAAGATTCTGGATGTCCGAGCAAAATCGCCAAGTCGCGACCGATCCGATACTCGTGATAAATATGATAAAGGCCGAAGGTGATGATGGAAAAAAAGGCCCATTTTAAAAAAGAATATTTCGGCTGCTTGAGCATGTCATTGAGGGCCTGAATCTGAACGTACTGGACGTAGATGTTAAATAGACCAAAAGTCAGCACAGTGAAAATGAGATCACCCGCAATCGAACGGACATGGGGACTGCTTTTATTCATCACAAACCTCCGCACTCGTAAAACAAATGTCATTGCCTTGAGCGATGACACATCGTCAAACCGACCTGTCATTTTTACAAGACCACTGTCCTGCAATCGGTTTTGAGATTAACTTGACGTAACTTATGGCAGGAGCATTTCTATGGCAGGTTATTCTTGTAAAAACATAATCTTAGGTGCCCTTACCCTGGTGGCATTACTGCAAGGCCCCAGCTCTTATGCCAACCTCATTACCGCAGACGAAATTCGCCAAGATCGCCGCAATAACCAGGACTGTTTTCAGGCCCATCTCTTAGAGGCCATTCACACCAATATGGAAAGAAAAGAACTCTACAAAGATTTGACCAAGGGCAAATCCAAAAAGATTACCCACATGCTTCTTTTGGCCGAGCGCTTCGGACTTGTCATGGCCTACTATTTTGACGTGCGCTCGCGCCCCTTTCAAAAAAAGGGCATGACCATCATGTGCGACGAACTTATTTCGACTCGCCCGGTTCCCCCGTTCCAAGCTTATGCCGCTCCGAGAGGATTGGTGCCCGACAAGTTTATGCCGGCAAACGGGCGCGCGCTGGCGAAGCAATTGAAAAAGGCCCTGAAGGAAAAAGGTCTGGAAGAGGTGGGGCGCATTACTCAGGCCAAGTTAGCTGAGCTGGCCCTGCGACCATCTTTCAACTGTCTCATCCGAAATGATCTCAACACCATCGTCAATACGGCACGACTGACCAACCAACACATCGAAGAGTCGAAAAGATTAGGCCTTAAATCCAGCGAAAGTTTATCACTGGCGCTCCTCAATCGGGTCATTGCTATTTTGCCAATGGTGGATAGTATTGATGAGGACGCTTTCCCCCTGCAGAAGGCAGGTGTCCCTATCATTTGTCAGGATTTTCCTGAGGCGAGCCCAAAACTTTAGCGAATTGCAGTCGGACCGGCATCTCCATGGATCTGAATGTTATCGCCAAATCTGTCGAATGGATGTGGTTCGCGCGGATCATTATGAACGCCCTGATGAATGCAGGGATCATCACCAATGGGCGAACTCATGCCACATTCCCCGAGAGAAACTCGTTCCATAAGTTCAGTGCAGGCCGATTCATGATCAACAAAATGGGAAGAGGTACCCAGCTCATCATATTTCAAAACCGGTCGCCCGCTCTGATACGCCACTGAACATGTGAGGGAATCGGGCATTTGGGAAAAATGACAGGCGGGTGCGGGCGGAGTCCCGTCGCTATTATTCCAGGCCTGGGCCAGCTCCCTAGTTTGCTCATAGGTAAGTGCGTTTAAACCGCGCAACCCGAAACGCCCGATCTGGATTGAATAGGTTGGAGCGCGTCTGGAAAAACTGAAATTCCGGGTAATGTTACATTCCTGGCCTTCACTCCGCTCCCAGTTACAGCCGAGCTGCGATTGCCGATCCCGTAGCAGATTAAGATTGTCCTGAATGCTCGAATGGGGTTGACCTGAGATCTCAACGGCAGCGCTTGACTGCTCCTGATTATTCTTATTAAGGGTGCGCACTTTTATAATGACCTTATTGGGGGCCGCGATCTGGAATTGGCAACGCGGCCCAGTCTGCACAGGACATTCCGCGGTACTCAGTTGGTTGGCCTTTGTCTCAGCGCTCTGCCTGTCTGTGGGAGTACCTTCTATGGTGCGACCGGGATTTTCACCTTGTTGTTCCCGCACCACAGAGTATTGCAAGAATGTGGGCAGTTTAATCTGGCCGGCGGTCACCGCTAGTTGCTTCTGGGTAGAACCCCAAACAGGAACCACTTTGATTACGCAGGAATTATTCTGGGCCTGGGCCAGCGGAATCGCGACGACGGCGAGTATCAACATAATTTTTAGAATCATGGGCGACCTCTTTTACGGATTAACGTTCTTGTATCGACAAAACCCCTACAGCTATTCAGTTTAATACGTTAAGGCCTTTGGGGAAGGTGGCAATTTTTTAGGGCAGGTAAAAAGCCAGACTAAATTACTCATCTCCTTGAATTTTAAATATGAATTTAACGGAAAACTTTGCTGATTTTTTAAAGTCTGTCCCCATCGTACAATCTAACCTGGGTATTTCATGTTGGAATCGAGGGGTTAGCATGCCGACATTCAATAAAAAGGGACTCACGTCCAATCTCCTGCTTTGCTCTGTCTTCACACTTATCAGTCTAGTATCCCACGCACACACAAGCCGACCACCGACCACGGTCGTAGCGCCGGTGGTTGGGAGTGAAGAGGAAAATCGCGCCGGGTACGGCTGGCTTAATACCTCCAGCGAAGTGGAAGCCGATTCTCTTTTTAGACAGGAGTGTCCGCGGCCTAATGCCGCAGGCGAGATCTCCATCTGTATTCCTAGAAATAGCAGTCTTGAAGCTGCCTATACTCTGGCGGGACAAAACTTTGAAGCCGCTTTCACCAATTTGGCCCTCGACAATGCCTACGAGCAGCTGATTCTGCAACGGGCCGCCATTAGCCCGGCCTCCCACACCTGGGCCCTGCCAAGTTGTGTTGCCAATAGTCCGAGGGCACGGCAGATGAAGGCCGATATTGATTCCTTCAAAGGATTCAATGATGTGGATTTGGAAACTCAAATCGAGAATTTGCAGAACCAGATGGATCTGATCACCGCCGTTGCTCCCGCTTCAAGGACGACGGCCCAGCGAAGACTGCTGGAATCTCTTCAAAGAAGGCGTCTGTCAGCGGTGAAATTGCGCGCCACCCGCCAGTCCTTTGATACCAAACGCATGGGTGAAGCCTTCCTATTGGATAAGCAGCTGGCGGCGGCCCAAAGCCGAACCTGTCCACCCGACACCAACCCAGGAATTCCTCGTAAATGTATGAGCATTCGACGCAATCGTGATCGTATGCGCTTGGCCTTTCCCTCCGTTTTCGCCGGAGGCCTGGCTGAACAGGAAAATATCACGAGCGCGGACGATAGAAGGCGTTGGGAAGAAAAAACCTTTGCCAGCCATATGGAAAATGCGGTTCGCTGTGGAACCACCCCCTACAATCGCTTTGAAACATCCTTATATCGATTAATGGGATACAACGGTACGGCAACTCCTATCCCTGGCGCTGGCACCGGGCCAGGAACAGGTTCAGGCGCATGCGCTGTTTCTGATCAGGATGCCGCCGCAATTCAGCGCGGGCAGAACTCTGTCACCAGTGCCTTCGCAGACGATTCTGGCTATCCGGTCATCGTCACAGATGAAGATGCCAACCCTTCGGACGGTAATCCAGACGGGGTCTATAACGCCGCCTATCTGAATGGCCTGCTCGCACCCGCCGATCCCCGCATGGGCACGGCCTTTGCCGCCCTAACGACCGCCACCAATGAGATGAAAAGTGTTCAGGAAATGAATGCCGCACTTTCTATGACGACATTTTGCCAGGATCGCAGAAGTTTGGCGGATATCAACCGACTTCAACCACAGGCCATGCGCCAGGCCGTTTTAGATCAGAACAATGATCGTTCACGGGAGGCCATGACGCGTCTCCTTTGCCAGAAAAAACTTATGGCGCAGTTTCAGTCCGACGATCAGACACTCGATTGCAGCGGGGTTACCGGAGATCCGAATGGGTCCGGTACGGGAGCCATGAGAGTTCAACGTGTAAACTATGGCTTCCCTTTTGTGAGCGATTCCAACTACACCTTAAAAACCTTGCCTGACGGAACAACTGAAATTTCGACCAAAATAAATTATCGTTTCATCTTTGATCCTTCCATTAGCCCTGGCTCTGCGGGTTACTTGGGCAATGCCAATGTTCCGGCCGCTAACAGGAAAACCAGGGCGCAGCAGCTGGCAGAATTTAATACCAACACCGCCTCCTGGGTGCAGAAGTCCACTGATTTCCTGAATGCTTCCGCTACCACCATCGCAGACCCCAAGGTCAAGTTTAAGATTGAAAGATGCACGGGTTGTCCGGCGGCCACCGAACCCAAGGTGGAGGTGTCCGAGTGCTATAACAGAGGCGGAGAGCCCGAGCATTTCGCCACAGATTTCCCGGGCAAAACCTGGGATGCACACAAATGCTGGTGGAAAAAAGTGATGACTCCGGTCCCCAATCCCGCCGGAGGGCTGCCGATCAATACACTTGTGCCTCGGAAAATGTACGGTAACTGGCAGGACGCGGGCGGCTTTACCACCACCATGGATGATGCCACTATTATGCATGAGACCGGACATAACTTAGGTCTGGCCGATGAGTACGTGGCCGATTATTATCCTGCCCATCCCGTCGGCGAAAATGGTGCCACTGGTTGCAATAACTCAACTATGGCGGCCAATTCGGCGGCCTGTAATGTGCTCTATCGTCGCCATCTGCTCGAAATGGTAAGGCCATCTCGAGTATGCCCAAAGGCGGCCGCGGTACCCAAGACACCTTAATACTTTGATGAGTGAGGCAATATGCGAAGTTTAAAGTTGATAGTAGTGACCTTGATGTTCTTGACGCTCGGACAGCTGCATGCGGCGGTGATCAAAGTTCCCGATCGCATTGACTTCGCCAGTACCAGCACCAGCTTCAAGTTCTCAGACTCGGCCCAGTCCTCGACCGGCAAGAAGAGTGGATGGTCGGGCTGGCTCATGCCCAATGGAACTTTTTATATCAGTGGCATTTACCTGGGTGAGACTTTTGATAGCTGCTCCTCTCGCGGCGGAAAAGCGGAAGTCGTCCTGGATAATAATAATGTTCGGAGACAGGAATTAATGAAGTTGGCCTTGCTCGCCTATAACGAAAATCAAAATGCCCCGGTCCGCGACGCTCGCGGCGCTTATGAACTTGGCCCACGTCTTTCGGTGGAACTGGGGACGACTATTGAAAATGTCGTTATCTCAAATTATGGAACTCACACCCAGAATTTCAGAAGAGAGTTGCGCTCAGAGGTGGAAAAGATTTTCGACAATCCCGCGTTGAGACAGAATGCGCTGGAGCTGAGTGTGGTTGTGGAAAAAGACAAAGTCATTTACACCCTCACCAATATCGGCCAAAAAGAGGCCACCCTGATGTTGCCTGATAGTGCCGCTAAACATTTCACTTTTCGCCCCGATGACGAAAGCTTAAGTCCCGTTGGACTGACTTATGCCGAGAAGTTATCGAGCAAGGTTCGCAAACTGAAGCCAAGTGAAACTTTTAAAATGGCCCTGCTGCTCCCCAAAGATATTGATATCCATCGAGGTGTTTTCCTCTATGATAATCTCAACAGGGTTCGCAATGTCGATCGAACGATCGTGCCCGCGCCCTACGTGCAGCTTTGCATGCGGTTGAAATAAAAGTCTGATTCCCAAAGATTCATTCCTATCTTAGAATAGCGTGGCAAAACACCACATGGGAGCTCATCATGAATCTGATGGCCAAAATCGCTATTCGTTTGGGGCGTTTTTCCGAGCGCTTCGTTCCTTCGGCATTTTCCATCGCCATTCTCTTAACTCTGGCGACCGCCGGTCTTGCCTTGGTGGCGGCCGGGGCCTCATGCGAAACTATTTTGCGCTCATGGGGTGACGGCTTCTGGTCCCTGCTTGCCTTTGGCATGCGCATGGCCCTGGTCATGTTCACCGGCTACATGCTGGCGGTGTCTCCTTGGATTTCCCGCGGGCTTGAGCGCCTGGCGGCCCTGCCTCGCTCCCCTCGAAGCGCGGTGGTCTTTATGGCCCTGATCTCCATGGCCTTGGCGCTTTTAAACTGGGGTCTCTCAATCGTGGGCAGTGCCGTCATGGTGCGCTTTCTTGCCAAGAGAAAATTTGGGGAAAACCAAAGGCAAGCCGATTACCGACTCCTGGTGGCCAGCGCCTATTTTGGCCTGGGAGCCACCTGGCACGCCGGACTTTCGGCCAGTGCTCCGCTGATTGCCGCCACCGCCGCCGAGCCGATCACCCAGAAGTTCGGACTGGTGACGATTGACCAGACGATCTTTTCATCCTTCAACCTTTTACTGGTGGCCGCGACCCTCGTTCTCCTTGGTGTGCTGGCCTGGTTTCTCCATCCCAAAGAGGAAGAGAGCTTTGCCGTCGATCCTGCCCGGGTTGATCTTTTGAAAAATTTTGTGCCCCCCTCGCGCCCGAGTATCATGACTCCAGCGGCCTGGCTTGATCACACGCCGGTGTTAAATCTCATTGTCGGCATTGCGGGTCTGCTCTATGTGGGGTTGCGCCTGCACGAAAACGGCTGGCGCAAGATTGATATCGATCTGGTGAACTTCACCTTTTTTTCTCTGGCAGTACTTTTCCACCGCACGCCCGCCAGCGTGCTGGCCGCCGCCGAAGAGGCCGCCACGGTTCTCGCCGGCATCGTCTTTCAATTTCCACTTTACGCCGGAATCTATGGCATTTTTCAAGGCACCGGGTTGACCGATATTGTGGGCGATTTTTTCGTTAGACATGCCTCTGCCTCAACCTTTCCGGCGGTGATCTACTGGTACTCAGGCATCATAAACTACTTTGTCCCAAGCGGTGGCGCTAAGTGGACAATCGAGGCCCCGTATATTCTGGCCGCGGCCAAAACCATGGGAGTTCCCAACGCCAAAATCGTCCTGGCCTACGCCTGGGGTGACATGGCCACTGATCTCATTCAACCTTTTTGGGCCCTCCCGCTCTTGGCGGTGGCCAAGCTGGAATTCAAGGATATTCTTGGGTACCTCCTGATCGCCTGCGCCGCTTACGTGACTCTTGTCTCTGTAGCCTTTTTGTGCTTATAGTCATGGTCTAATCTTTGCACTGACTCTAATTGGGGCGAACAAAGCAGGAGAAAAAACCATGCCATTTCCAAAAGCTAAACTTCTTGGACTCATCGTTTTAATGGCGCTTTCGGGCTGTCAGAAATTCGATCTGGGCGTCGCCATAGGCCCACGCCACCAGGGTATGGGACCCAGTGATCAGGATTGGATTGAGCACTATACTGACACCACTCATGGGGCCAGAAAGTCCTTCCATTTAAATTGGCGCGACGCCATCGAAACGGCGGGGGAAATTCCCGCCAATGCCCATCAGGCCATGCAGGCGGCGGCGCAATTTGGAGTGAGGCCGGTGATCGGTTTTGGCTGGTCAAATGGCGCGGGAAATCCCGATCTGACAAGTACCTCGGACCCGGATAATAATTCTTTCACCAACCAGGATACGCGCCAAGATTTTCGCGCCATGGTGACCGCCTTCGCGGCCCAATATCATCCTGCTTATCTTTTTTTAGGAAATGAAACCAACTCATATTTCGTCACTCATACTCAGGCGGAGTGGCTGGCCTGGGTTTCGCTTTTTGAAGAATGCTATGATGGCATCAAAGCGGTTTCACCCACGACTTTGGTGTATACCGTTTTCCAGCTAGAAAAGATGAAAGGCCTGGGCAAGAATGCCGGCTGGATTTTCCCAATCCACTGGCAGCTGATTCAGGACCATCTGAAAAATGGCAAGATCGACGCCGTTGGCTTCACCTCTTACCCATATTTTGAATACCAAACAGTGGCCCAGATTCCCGCTGATTATTTCTCCATGCTCACCGCTAAATTGGGAGGAAAGTCCATGATCCTTTCAGAAACGGCTTGGCCTGCCGAGGCGCGCGGCCCTTATCCGGGATCGCCAACCGAGCAGGCCTCTTACGTCAACACACTTTTTGCTCGCCTGCAAAACATGAATATCGCTTACGTCGCCTGGCTTTTTGAGTACGACCTAGGCGGCAGTGACGTCAACGACACCTTTCATAAAATTGGTTTTAAAAGTAATGACGGGGCCACAATCAGGCCCAGCGATGCCGCATGGAAATCCAAAGTTCAGCAGCTGCAAAAATAGGGAGGAGCGATGGCACGAAAAATTTTACCTTGTTTTCTTTTGATGGCCCTTTTTTCTCTGGCCGCTTGCAATGAACAGGATGCGGCCCCCGTTGTTGAACTGACACAAGGTGACCAACAAATCACTTCTTGCCAGGCCCCTTTTCCCCCGAGCGGTGGCTTCCGCACCGCCGCCAACTTCCCTCAGACTTGCCAAGGAATGGATTTATCCGGGCGCTGGGCCATGATTCAGCTTGAATGCAACAGTGTTAAAGTGGACATTTGCAAGGATGCGGAGGCCTTCCAAATTACCAGCGAACTCTCGCCTCTGCTTGATAAAATTATCGCCAAGGTTTACTTCACCTCAGGCTGCCAATTTACCATTAACTCCTCGTTGCTTATGAACGGCGATGTCATGACGGCGCAGCAGCTTTCCCGCACCTGTGTGCCGAGCAATGCCGCCTGCAACGATCTGTGCTCGAGAAATCCTCTGCCGGCAGATTCTTGGACCTGCTCTTGGAATGGCAACGATGAAATCTTTCTCGTCTCCAATGATAGTGATATCTGCAAAGGATTTCCCGGTAAAAAAGTTTTAAAGCGTATGCCTTAAAATCCAAACTTTTTCGGGTAACCAGGAACTCTTGCGGTGAACGGAGGCCAAGTTAAGCAGACCCCAGGATTTGAAATCATATTCTTCGCACTTGCCTTGAAAATAATCGTGCTTCTTAACCCCATCTAAATTGGCGCGGCAAGGATTTTGGTAAGTCATTTGATTTTTACCGCAAACCCAATTCTGAACGCCTGAACACTTTTCTTCTCTACGGTTCTTCCACTCAAAACCAAAACGAATGCCAAAATCATTTGAAAAGAGGCCATTGGGATCGATCTGGTTTAATACTTCCTGAAATTTTTCGTGAGCTTCACCATAACTGCCGAGCTGATTTTCAAGCTCAAAAACCCAGTCCCGATTCTTGGCGACGTGACCGCGGCCCCCAAAGTCGTATACTAAACGGGCGGCAAAGTCCTCAAAAGATTTCTGATACCTGGCCTCCATTTCGGATGGAAAACCGACGGGGTTATAAGCGATAAGTTCGAACGTCACGGCCAGTTCCCCTTCTCTGAATTCTTTGCCCGTTGAGGTATGGGTAAGAAGAGTCGTGTCCTCGATAGGCACAAATCGCATGGACAAACCCAAAAACGGTAGACATATTTTTTGAGTTTTGAAATAGTCCCTTAGCACTTCAAGGACTTCGTCGGCCTTGGAAATCGGGATAGCAATTTCCCAATCAGTCTGAAAAAATTGTGTTTTAAGATCTGGAACCTCAGTGGAAAGAATGCGATGGGAGTGGCCCGTCGCTTTTCTTGTATGAACCTGTTTCCCGGCGCTATTATTTTTCAACAGCGGTGGGGCCAGTTTCATATAGTGGTACATCACTCCTTCAATGAGGCAATTTAAGTTTTTGTGGCAGGCCCCCTCGTGAATCACAAATTTAAGCGGTGCTTGGAACAGAGCGGGAATAGTAACTAGAGTACTCTCTGCCCCGCTGTCAACCGGTCGATTTGTTTCTTTAGCACAAACTTGCATCAAGGTCTCGCCTTTCGGAAACCAGTGGACTCTGGCGTGATCGCACTTTTCAATAAGATTTTTTAGCCCATTTTTTCTAAAAAGAGCTTTTTCTTTTTCAAACGAGATCACGGTACGGAGATTGAATTGCTTTCTCACTCTCAGTCTTACATCAACCACAACGCCAAGCATTCCCAGATTAGCACGCAGGGCCCGCCACATATCCTCATCCGTATTGGCACTGCTGTATTCAACCATTTCCCCG
Source organism: Bdellovibrionales bacterium GWA2_49_15 (assembly GCA_001769855.1). GTDB lineage: Bacteria > Bdellovibrionota > Bacteriovoracia > Bacteriovoracales > Bacteriovoracaceae > GWA2-49-15. The sequence goes on from MEPP01000031.1 coordinate 128,508, forward strand.
TCCGGGGTGATCATGGTTATTGATTCCACCAGAGAAGAGATGGTGGCAGTATCTTTGGTCGAACTTCCATGAGCGCCTGTGGCCACCGCTCCGGCCACGGTCATCGTTTTGGCTGCCATAATGGCATAACCGAGAGAGAGATCATGCTCGTGAAGCCAGCTGGTTAATTCGCCCATGGGAACTCCGGCCTCTACATGCACTGTGAGCTTGCCTTGGTACGCTTCGATTCCCATGATGCTATTCAATTTTTCAGTTGAAATCACAATTCCGTCGGTGCAAATCTGTGAGTTTATCGTGTGTGCTTTGCCTGAAACTCTGATGCGGTAACCGTCCAAGATTGCCTGATGAACTATCTCCCGCACCTGATTGGCATTTTCCGGAATCAATACTCTTTGAACATCGGCGCAAAAAGTTTCTCCGTTATAAGACACCAGAGGCGTCTTTAGGCAATCATAGGCACAATTTTTCCAACTCTCTCCTTCAAATTCTTCACAAAGCTTGTTTCCGCAAGAAAGGGCGAGCCCAATCCCAGGGCATAATAATTTCGGCGTTTCGCGAATCCAATTATCGACCTCATTAACTGATTGTTTCAGCTCAAAAGACCGGGCTTCTTCGTGAGTGAAAATACAAAAAAGAATTAAAAATGGTAAAATGGGAAAATGTTTATTCATGCGAAAGGATATTAAGGAAACAATTCTAATTTGAAAGCGATCGCGGCTTCACCGTATCTTGATCTTTGTCATCACAAAAAAAAATGGCCCATCCAAATGGGCCATTCTCTGTAACAACTTGAAGAAGAACTAATTATAAGGCGAGAAGTTTGATAGAGCGTTTAAGCGTGTGAGCGGTTTGGTGGGCGTATTCTTCTTTTGGAAAGGTTTTGTTCGATAGCCAGCATCCATGTGGGCCATCAACAAGCAGGAGTTCTCCCTTGAAGGTTTTAGTATTGTAATCGTAATTGCGAGCAACTTTCAGATGATCTTGAGATTGTGGCCAAAGGGGCATCATCATACAAACAATATTATTGTGAGTTTGTTGAATCTCAGCATCGGCCAGGGTGGTTACATCTTGAAAGAGAAGATCATAGGCGGCCTTCTTAATTCTTGGAATGCGAATCACCTGCTCCTGATTATCATTGCCCATATTCCACTGATTATCACCACGTGTGGTGACTTCAACAATCTTTAAGGTTTGATCTGTAAAAAGTGTGGCGGTGTATTTTTTAAGCACATACTCGCCTACACTGGCATCTTCAGAGATAAGATCGTTAACGCCAAAGGTATACTCGGCAATGGCTTGCTTGCGCGGAGTAAGGGCCATGGCCTGAGATACCGAGACTACGAGAACGAGGGCCAGTAACAACATCTTCTTCATAAATCCTCCAAAATGAGTTTCAAAACTGTTATGATTAACAACTTTTAAGTTGCGCCCTTCTAGATGCTATTTGGAGAAAAATGAAATTATTTATTGCACTGGAATGCCATTAGCAATACTTATGGAGTCAACCATTTAGTTATAATTTTATCTAAGTTATAGTAAGTATAGGAAGAAACGAGTTACCTATGAGCAATGTCATTTCCGTCAAAGAACTAAGTAAAACCTATCAGCGCCCACTTAAGCTACCGGGAAAGCAGAGTTATTTGAAAAATTGGCTTCACCCCGTAACTGAAGAGTTTTGCGCTGTAAAAAATATTGCCTTCGAGGTGCAAGAGGGCGAGCGCATTGCCTTTATCGGGCCAAATGGTGCCGGAAAATCCACCACCATCAAAATGCTCTCCGGCATTCTCTATCCCACAGGAGGCGAAGCTTCTGTCCTCGGCCTTACGCCTTGGAAGGACAGGCAGAAACTTGGGCGTTCTATTGGCTGCGTCTTCGGCCAAAAAAGCCAGCTATGGTATCATCTCCCAGCAGGAGACACTTTCAACCTTCTCTCCTACGTCTATGATTTGGACCGCAAGGAGTATCAGAAACGCCGTGATGAGTTGGTTGAAATTTTTTCTCTCAAAGATATATTAAATCAAACGGTTCGCAAGCTCAGCTTGGGTCAGCGCATGCGGTGTGAGCTGGTGGCCAGCCTCCTCCATCGCCCCAAAATTCTTTTTTTAGATGAGCCCACCATTGGCCTGGATGTAACGGCCAAGGCGATCATCCGCGATTTGATAAAAGAGCGTAGTACGCTGGAAAAAACCACCATCTTTTTGACCTCTCACGATACCGGCGATATGGAACGGGTTTGCGACCGCGTGATCGTCATCAATCATGGAGAGGTCTTGATTGACGGTAACATCGGACGTTTGCGGAAAAATTTTATCAAAAAGAAAGTGGTTACCTTAATTACCAAGGAAGAAAAAGTTGTCATGAATATGCCTGGGGTCGTGCAAATACAATGGGAACCCCATCGCACGGTCTATGAAGTTGATCTCAATCTTCAGGCCGTCGACTTAGTCATCAGTGAGTCGTTGAAAATTTCCAGTCTGCGCGACATTACAGTGGAGGACCCTCCCATGGAAGAGATCGTCAGGGGGATCTACAAAGGCGACGCCCGTGGCGACTTATAAATATTTGAAATTTTTCCAGGTCGCCTTCAAGCAAAGCATGAGCTATCGCGGGGCCACCTATGGCCGTTTCGTTTTTTATGGTGTGATCCTTTTTATTTTCTCCCGTCTGTGGCTCGTGGTCGGGAATAAAATAACTGGCGAGCTGTCGGCGACCGATATGGTTTGGTATCTTTCCTTCACCGAGCTGATTGTCCTCTCAACTCCTCTTTTGCACATGGATATAGAGGAGGATATCAGGTCAGGAAACATTGCCTATCTTTTCATTCGTCCCACTAACTATATTTTCAAATTATTTTCCGAAGGAATGGGACAATTCTGTGCTCGCATGCTCGTCCTGTTATTGGCGGGATTTTTATTTCCCCTCCTTTTCACTGGCAAATTGCCTTCTCATCCTTTGGCCTTGGCCGTCTTTCCGCCTTTGGCCCTTATGGCCGGCGGTCTCTATATTTTGATTCAAATTTGCGTGGGCCTCTCAGCTTTTTGGCTGCAAGACAGCTCTCCCGTCCAGTGGGTCACGCAAAAATTTCTCTTCATTTTAGGCGGCATGATTCTTCCCCTTTCCATGTACCCCATGTGGGCGCAGAAGCTGGCCAATCTGACTCCCTTCCCTGCCATGCTGGCCTTGCCCGCCACCGGCGCGCTCCTCTTGGATGGCTCGCTCCTGCTTAATGTCGTGGGAAAGCTGATTTTGTGGTTTGTTCTTCTCTCTCTTCTGGCCTTAGGCATTTTCCGGCAGTGTGAAAAAAATCTATCCATCAACGGCGGCTAGCATGAATTACCTTTTCATAAAAGAACTGCTCAAAACCAACATGCGTGCTTCCATGGCGCTCAAAGGTGCTTTTGTCTTAAATGCTTTTTTCATGGTGATCAACAACTTGGCCTTTTTTACGGTGTGGTGGGTGTTCTTCACACAGTTTAAGAACATTAACGGATGGGGGCTGGCGGAAGTCTCCGCCATGTACGGCATTACCGCCTTCTCATTTGGTATCGCCGTCATTTTGGCCGGCGGTGCGCGGGACCTCTCAAAGATGGTTGTGGATGGCGAACTTGATAGCTATCTGGTGCAACCCAAAGATGTGCTTCTTCACATCCTAGGCAGTAAATCACAAATGTCCGGCTGGGGCGATTTGGTGAGTGGTTTTTTCCTTATCGCCGTTTCCGGATATTTGACTTGGGCCAATGCTATTCCTCTTATCATTCTTAACTTTTCTGCCGCTGCGGTATTCTTATCTTTTCGGATTATCGTCCATTCACTGAGCTTTTGGCTTGGACCGATGGAAAACTTGAGCCGACAGCTTTCAGAATTTATCATCACGTTCAGCGCCTATCCTCAAACGCTCTTTAATACCTATTTCAAAGTGTTTCTTTTCACCATTATTCCCGCCGGTTTTATAGGTTATCTTCCGGTGAAATATCTGATGGAAAAAAATATCTTCCTGCTGCTCGGGGCCTTCTTGGCGGGAGTTTTTTATCTGCTTCTAGCGCGGATTATTTTCATGCAAGGACTTAAGCGCTACGAATCAGGCAATAAAATTCTCTAGCACTTCGGAATTTTAGAAATCGCCGTTTTAATCATCTTTTCCTGGCGCTTGAATTCCTTTTTGGCCTTAATCGCCAGAGGGAACAGAAACATGCGGTGCCGTGCTTCGCGAGCTTCGGAATCGATATAGACCCGAGAAGGGGCGACATAGGTGACGTCATCCTTTTTATATTTGAGAAGCATCTTCCATTCGCGCGAGTAGCGACATTGGGCATAGGCCTGGCGGCAGCTCGAGCTACCGAAGTTACCCATGGTAAAAATATAGACTAACGGCCCGACACAGGAGGTGCCTCGACTGGCACAGCGCTTACTGCGATCACCTTGCTTCACTGACAATTTGCAAACCTGATTTTCTCCCGTCACTGTCTGGAAATCTTCGAGGGAATCGGCGGCATTCGCGAGATAGGCATCATTCGGAATGGTTTGCTCATAATCTTTTTCATAATACTCCAGCGTTCTCAGGTCACCCGGCAAAACCTCCGATTTAAAATTTTTCTCAGCCTGCTCAAAATTGGTGGCATACCATTCTTCAAAAGCGGGCAACTTGTAGTATCGGCTTTCCCTTTCATATCGCTCTTCAAAAGTTTTAACGTTGGTCTGATCATTGAAAAACAACTCACGCAGATCGGCCTTTTCCAGCTCGTGAATTTTGTCTTTCGAAAGGCGGTAACACTCCATGATCGTGCAATCTTGTCCCCCTATGACGAGAGCATGCGCCGGTACTATAAAGAGTGTGGAAATTGCGAGGGTCAAAAGAATTGCGGTGCCATTCATGGGATTTCCTCTTCGTTTCGCGGTCAAAATTTAATTAAACAGATAATAGCGCAAGCACGTGCCACTCGTTTAAATTTGAAAAAATTTCAGTTTGTGATCAATGTTTGTACAGTTGCAGGTAATTAGTCGCTATGAAGTTTTACCCGTCCGTGTTTTCAATAGCTTACAGGTAAACTTTTGGCCTCAAATTTGCTCTATGAGCAAGCATGAAAAGGTTTTCTTTGCTCCTATTAATGGCCGCCCTTTGGGTCGGTACCGTGTACTCAGCCGATGAGCAGAAGGACCAGGCCCCTGAAGGATATGACTGCGTTGACTGTACTCAGACGCGCGGCCCTGCGGTTGTCCTTGATCAGGACGTGCAACCCGCCGAGCATATGGAAAAATTTGTCGCCAAGTTGCCTGTAAGTGCGGGCATTTCCCGATCACCTGCCATTGTTAATACCCAAGAATAATTGCAAAGAGTAACTATTACACAGAGCTGGTCGAAGTCATTCTGCTCGTGTACGAGTTGCCCATGAAAACTCTTATCACCCTCGTGTCTCTCCTTTGTACGATTAATATTGCCCATGCCAGTTGCGTCAACTGGACTCAAGTATGGAGCTGCGAAAATTCCGCGGCAACCTTGACGCGAGGCCAGAGCTGGTGTGGCGGTCAGAACAAGTCTGCCTACAGTTTAAATATCAACAAAGCTGAAGCCGTCCAGCACTTAAGTCAGGTGGCCAGAGTGGAAAATTCCCAGATAACAAACTTGGCGTTGGAAACCACCCAAAAGTATGGCCAGTTCCTGTCAAAACTCAACTCTTATGTAACCAGCGTCGCCACGGAAAATCATGACAATGGCTCGCTCAAAGTTGAAATGTTTCTGGATACCAAAAAACTCGGCGAATATATTTTCTACAACTGCACTTTTTAATATCTAAAAATTGATGAGGCCCAGGTAAAGCCACTGCCGAAGGCGGCGGACGCCACCAACATGCCCGGAGTCAGGCGATGCTCTAAAACCGCATCGTAAAGGCCGATGGGAATTGTGGCCGCGGTGGTATTGCCATATTTTTGAATGGTGTTGAAAACCTTCTCTGCCGGAATGTGCAGGAGCGATGCCACCTTTTCATTGATGCGCATATTGGCCTGGTGAAAGGCAAAGAAATCCACCTCCTCGATTTTCAAATTATTATGTTTCAGACCTTCCATGAGCACATCACACATACTGCGAACGGCGTGGGTGAAAACGGAACGCCCGTTCATCTTGGGGTAATGGAGACCCTCTGTGACTTCCGCTTGCGTAATCAGCTCAGGACCATTTGCCATCCCGGGCGCTGGCACCCATAACTCTTTGGCATAGGTACCATCGGCGTGGAGATGGGTCGAGTATACATGGGGATCTTTGCTCGGATCTTTAACTTCTGTGCGGGATAAAACGACGGCTCCCGCGCCATCGCCAAACAGCACGGTAACATCCCGGCCGCGATCAGTTTTATCCAGACCCTTGGAGTGCACCTCGGCCCCCACCAGGAGAATATTTTTATAAATACCCTGGCGGATGTAGAGATCGGCTATCGACATTCCATAGAGAAAACCTGTGCACTGTTGTCGAACATCGAGAACGGCAATCCCTGGCAGGCCCAACTTTTCCTGGAGAAAACAAGCTGAACCGGGAAAATAATGATCAGGACTTAGGGTTGCAAATACAATCATCTCAATATCAGTCTTGGCCAACCCGGCCTTCTCGATGGCCTCCTGGGCCGCCACCAGCGCCAAGTCACTTGTGGATTCATTGTTTTCCACCCAATAGCGCTGCTCGATTCCGGTCCTCTGCTTAATCCATTCATCTGAAGTATTCAGAAACTTTGCCAGGTCATCGTTCGTGACACGCTTCGTAGGAATACATTTACCAATTCCGGTGATTTTGGAATGAATGCTCACTGTAATACCCTCGTCTTTTATTCCATTAAACAACTTTTTTCTCCTATGGGCAAATAACTTATTTCCCATGATTCCGCCACGGCCCGGATTCGTGTATACTCTCGACAATAACCGTCAGCTAAGGATTCCTATGTTACAAAAAAATATACAGCCCACGACTGAAATAGAAATCATCTTTCAAAAACAAAAGGCCAATCGCTGGAAGATGGCCAACACCACGGCGGATGAGAGAATTGGAAAATTAATCCGACTGCGCGATGCCATCATGGCCCATCGAGAAGACCTGCAAAATGCCATCCATGCCGACTATGGTAAACACCCTTCAGAAACTGATATTACTGAGATTTATCCCTGTATTTCTGAGATAAATCATACCATTTCTTCACTTCGTAAATGGATGAAGCCCAAGCGAGTTTCCAGCCCGCTGGCCCTCTTTGGAACCAGAAGCGAAATCCGATTTGAGCCAAGAGGTATGGTTCTCATCCTGTCGCCTTGGAACTATCCCTTCAACCTTTTGATTAATCCGCTGGTGGCGGCGATGTCGGCCGGAAACTGTTGCATCTTAAAGCCATCGAGCAAAGTACCCAACACCTCAAAATTCTTAAAAACTTTTATCTCAGGAATCTTTGATGAAAGCGAGGTGGCACTTTTTGAGGGAAGCTCGGCGATCTCCAATGATCTTTTGAAGCTCCCCTTCGATCACATCTTTTTCACGGGAAGCCCCAAAATCGGCAAGGACGTCATGGCCGCGGCCGCCAAGCATCTGGCCACTGTCACCTTGGAACTTGGTGGAAAATCTCCCGCCATCATTGATCAAACCGCCGATATTCGAAAAACCGCCGAACGCCTGATGTGGGGGAAATTTATCAATGCCGGACAAACCTGTGTGGCCCCCGACTTCGCCCTCATTCACCAAAGCAAGCTGCCGGAATTTTTAAAAGAAGCGCGGACCATTTTAACCAGTCGATACGGCAAGAGCGAAGAGGACCGCAAAAGTTGTCCCTACTTTGCCCGACTCGTCAGTGATGGTGCCTGGAAAGAGCTGACTGGGATTTTACAAAAATCAGTCGCGCAAGGGGCACGGATTGAAGTGGGCGGCGAGTCCGACGCCAAACAGCGCTACATTGCGCCGACTCTCTTAAGTAATGTCACCCTCGACACGGAAATAATGAAGAATGAAATCTTCGGCCCCATCCTTCCCATCCTCACCTATAATCATCTGGACGAGGTCTACAATATTCTTCACCACATGGAGAAACCCCTGGCCTTCTATCTCTTCAGTGAAGACAAAAGATCCATTGAACGTATTTTGCATAACTCGACGGCCGGCGGAACCTGTGTCAACAGCGCCATTATCCATCTTGCCAATCCCGAGCTGGCCTTCGGTGGAGTGGGACAAAGTGGCATGGGTCACTACCACGGGTTTCATGGTTTCCGCGCCCTCTCCCATGAGCGAGCGGTCTTACACCAAACCAAATGGTTCGATGCCCTTCGCTTTTTCTATCCGCCTTACACACCGTTTGTGAAAAAGCTGATCGATTTTGCGATTAATTACCTGTAGAAATTGGGGCATTAGAGGAATTAGAGAATCAACTTCAGCACCGAAGTTTCGGTCTCACCTTTGATCGTTTTATCCACCGAGTAGGCACGCACCTTCAGGGTAAATTTGGAAGCACTCTGCGCTCCCAATATAGACTCGAGCTTGGCCGAGAACTGGGCCACGCGCATATCTTGCTTCAAGAGTGTCTCCACGCCATTTTGAACAAGCGACACGCTGAAGTTGAGGGGATTGCCGTCATCAGGATTTTTCACCTTCCAATCTAAGGTCAGGGTCTCGTTTCTTTTCCAGGTCGACTTCAGTGTGGAAATTTCCACCTCAGGTTTCTCAAAACGATGCAGCAACTCACCGAAGGCCTTACCCTTCACGGCCACGCCATCGATCGTTCCCGTCACACTCACACTGCCCTCCCAAAAAGAGCCATTCATCGGCAGCTGCACCATCTGATCAACTAAATCGGGAGTGAGCTTGATATCCACATTCAGCTCCGGAACTTTCAGCTCCCAACCCATGGACATGGTGTGGCCGGAGACGGGATCGCGCCAGTAACCGGTTCGCTTGAACTCGCGCCGCTCGGTGTGGCGGCCCTCACCGTTTGAGTAAAGCAATTCCACCGCGCCATAATCTTCGGTCATGGGAAGGTGATAATCCCGATCATAGATATTGCTGATCATCAGCTCCATTCCATTTTCGAGCTGCACACAGAACCATTCATAAGTCTCGAAGGTGCGTCCGAGTTCAAAGGGCGAAATGACAAAAGGTCCCCACTGATGATCCATCCAGCCAATACCTGTCACTTTTTCTTTGAGCCCTTGATGTTCCAGCACACCGGATACGGCCAGGTTGGTAAGAGAGTAGTACCAGGTATGGCCGCTGGTGCCTACGGCGATATAACCGTCACCGGCCACCATCATCGGGCGCTTCTGGGATTTGAGCTGCACGCTCAGATTCATTTTATCGTGGTGAGTTTGAATTTCGTACTCAAAGGGAATCAGCTTTCCCTTCTCGTCCTTCTTGGTGCGAAAAATATCCTTGCCGTACTTGGTGCGATGGGTGAGATCAAGACGTCCGAAAGACGAATTGAGCAACCCCATGGTGGCACCCGAGGTATGGACTTTTTTATCCAGATTTGTCACGGTGAAAAGGCGAATCTGGTTATTAAAATGCGTGACTAAAACGGCGTAGCGGTCACCCGAAGTTTCCCCTCGCAGGTGCATAACCGAGTACCACCATTCCATATTGGGAACACCAATGTGCCTGCCCTCGTCTTTGGGAAAAACAATTTGAGAGCCAGGATCTTTGTAAGGGTAAAATTTCCATCCAACGGGATCATCCTGCGCCAAGAGCGACAAGGACAAAGTCATGGCCAAAAAGGCCCAGAACAGCAGCTTGCTTTGTTTCATAAAACCCCCAAAGAATACAAAACCATACAACTTTTACCGGGCCGCATCCAGGGATACAAAAATTTTATAGATAACGCACCGAGCTACGCATCGTATTCCTCAAGAAAATGCCCTAAACTTTTAGCCCTAACCAAGGATTCACTATGAAATTGTTATTACAACTTTTTCTCATCCTTATTGTGATCTTGCCCACAGTCTCTCGCAGTGAGCTTTACCTTGCGGCCATGGGCGGAACCAGTAAGTTGGCCTCCGACAACCCGGAGCTCGATAGCGCGTTTAAAGGCCAGTCTTACGGTTTTATGGCGGGATATCAGCTCATCTCCCTGTTTGCTCTCGAGATGGGTTATAAGCAGAATCATGTGAAAGGTACCGTGCGGGCGCGGGTGTTCAATTCTTCCGCCCTCGCCAATGATCAGGTCAGCGTGGATATGAAATCCAACATCACCATGTTCGGCCTGCGACTGACCTTTTTCACCTTCGTGAATATTTTTGGCGGATACGCTTCCCATGCTCTGGATACGACCGTAAAAATTAATAATACCGATGTCAGCAATAATCGTGAGTATGATTCTTTACAAGGATCGGACGGCGGGGCCTACTACGGCCTGGGCGCGCGCTTGCCCCTGATGAAGTTTGATCTGTTCGGTGAAGTTTCGGCCTTTCAACTGACAAGCACCGCTTTTATTGATGCCCAGGTCGGGCTTAGAGTGAGGTTCTAAAATGGATTACTCGATCTTCATCCAATCCGGCATGACTCTTGTTCTCGGTCTGATCGCGGTAAAAGTTTTTTCTATTCTGGTCAATACCAAACTCACTGAATGGGCCAAGCAAACTGAGTCTCAGTGGGATGACGTCGTCATTCTCATTATCCAAAAACGCGTTATTCCTTTTTTGTATCTTTTTGTTGTGGCAAATTCAGTCATCGCTTTGCCAATCCCATCCTACATTCCTTCGGCCATCCATAAGTTACTCATTGGAATAGGTGGAATTATTGCCGCCCTTATGTCGCTCGATCTCATCAAGGCCATTTTGGAGCACAAAATCAGCGGAATCTCTGAACAGGGCCACAAGGGGATTGTCACCCTGGTCAGAGTCGTCATCTGGGCCCTGACATCCCTTTTCATCTTAGACAATCTTGGCTTCAAGGTGACCTCCATTATCGCCGGTCTCGGAATCGGCGGTGTGGCCGTCGCTCTGGCATCGCAAACACTCTTGAGCGATATTTTCAATTACTTTGCCATCTTGTTTGATCAGCCCTTTGAGGTTGGTGATCATGTCATCGTGGGGGATACCTCGGGAACCATCGAAAGCATGGGCCTGAAGTCAACCAAAATACGTTCCCTGGTGGGCGAGCAGATCATCCTCTCCAATACCCAGCTGATGAATACAAAGTTGCACAATTTTAAACGCATGGATAATCGCCGCGTGGTTTTCCAACTGGGCGTGGAGTACAGCACCACCCATGAGCAGTTGCAGTCGATCCCTACGATCATCAGTAAAATTATGACCGGGATTCCAGATGTTAAGCTGGATCGCTGTCATTTTTGTGAATTTGCCGGTTCTTCACTCAACTTCGAAATCGTCTATTACGTCACCGGCCGGGATTATCAATTTCACATGGATAAGCAGCAGCAAGTTTTCCTGGCAATCTTTAAAGAATTTGAATTGGCAAAGATCAACTTTGCCTTCCCAACCACCACGGTCCATCTGGCCAAATCCTAACAAGGAGTCTCTTCGTGAATGAAGCTTTTATTTATGATACTGCTCGAACGCCGCGAGGTAAGGGCAAATCCTCCGGGTCCCTGCATATTGCCCGTCCTATTCACCTTTTAAAAACGGTGCTTGAGGCCCTCGCCATCCGCAATCACCTCGACACCAATTTAGTTGAGGACGTCATCATGGGTTGCGTGACCCCCGTGGCGGAGCAAGGTGGAAATATTGCAAAGGCCGCGGCCATGTATGCGGGCTACAGCGAAAGAGTTCCCGGCATGACGTTAAATCGTTTTTGTTCGTCCGGGCTTGAGGCCGTGAATACCGCCAGCGCCTACATCATGGCCGGTCAGGCAAACTTGATTGTCGCCGGTGGGATTGAATCCATGAGTCGCGTTCCCATGGGCAGTGACGGTGGGGCCTGGCTGATTGATCCCGAGGTCGCACGACAAACTCATTTTATCCCCCAAGGAATCTCGGCCGACCTCATTGCCACGTTGGAGGGTTTCACCCGTCGCGATGTGGACCAGTTCGCGGTGGTGTCGCAACAGCGCGCGGCCAAGGCCTGGGCGGAGGGGCGCTTTCAAAAATCCATCATTCCCGTCAAGGACGTGATCGGAAAAATTTTGCTTGAGCGAGACGAGCACTTTCGCGCTGAGACCACCCTGGAAAGTTTGAGCGAGCTCAAGCCCGCCTTTCAGCAGATGGGTGAAAACTTTGGCTTTGATTCGGTGGCCATGCAGAAGTACCCCAGCGTGGAAAAAATTAATCACGTGCACCACGCCGGTAACTCTTCAGGAATTGTGGACGGTGCCGCCGCCGTTTTAGTGGGCAGCAAAGAGATTGGCAAACGCCTCAACCTAAAAGCACGGGCGCGCATTAAATCTTTTGCACTCACCTCCACTGACCCGACCATCATGCTCCTGGGCCCCGGGCCGGCCACCAAAATGGCGCTTGAGCGCGCACACATGAGTATCAAGGACATTGATCTGATTGAAATCAACGAGGCCTTCGCGGCCGTGGTCCTGCGCTTTATGCGGGAATTTAATCTGGATCAGTCCAAAATTAACGTCAGCGGCGGTGCCATAGCCCTCGGTCACCCGCTTGGGGCCACGGGCGCGGTTCTCCTAGGCACGCTGCTGGATGAGCTTGAGCGCCAAAACAAATCCACCGGTCTTGTCACCCTATGCATCGGCGGGGGCATGGGCATCGCAACTATTATCGAGAGGGTTTAATATGATTGATTACAATCTTGACCAAAATAAAATTGTCACTTTGAGCATTAACCGCACCGACACTCCCATGAACGTCGGTGATATTCCTTTTACACTGGAGCTTGAAAAAAAATTTAATCAGGCATTGGGAGAAAAAGATTTAAAAGGCATCATTCTCACCTCAAGTAAAAAAGAATTTATGGCGGGTGCCGACCTGTCCATGTTGCAAACCATTAAAAATGTCGATGATAGTGTGAAACTCACCTCTGAGATTCATCGCTTTTTGCGCAAAATGGAAACATCGAAAATCCCGGTGGTGGCGGCGATCAATGGAACATGTCTCGGCATGGGATATGAAATTGTCCTGGCCTGTCACCATCGCATCATGCTGAATGACTCTAAGGCCCAAATCGGTCTTCCCGAAGTCGGCCTTGGACTTCTCCCCGGCGGTGGCGGTACGCAACGCTTGCCCCGTCTGATCGGCTTTGAGAAGGCCCTTCCCTACCTGCTTCAAGGCACCAAGGCCAATCCGGAGAAGGCGCTGAAAGACGGGCTGGTGTCCGAACTCGCCAGTGATCTTGACCAGCTTTTATCCAAAGCACGGGCCTGGATTTTAGCTTGCACCACCCCCGCTCAGCCCTGGGATAACCCAAAATTTAAAATTCCTGGTGGAGAAGTTCAGTCTCCCCGAGGCTATCAGGTTTTTCCCGCATCCACCGCCATGCTGACGGAAAAAACTTATAATAATTATCCTGCCCCCGCCGCCATTCTCTCCTGTGTCTACGAGGGACTGCAGGTTCCCTTGGACCGCGCCCTTGAGATCGAGTCAAAATATTTTGCCTCCCTGGTCACCGGCAAGGTGGCCAAGGGAATGATTCGCACTCTCTTTTTCGGGATCAATCAGTGCAACAAAGGTATTGCTCGACCTAAAGATGTGCCGCCGAAGAAAGTCACCAAGGTCGGCATTCTCGGCGCAGGCATGATGGGGGCCGGAATCGCTTACGTTTCCGCCAAGGCCGGCATCCAAGTCATTTTAAAAGATGTCAGTGTTGAGGTGGCGCAAAAGGGAAAAAATTATTCGGAAAAAATTCTGGCAAAAGATTTGGCCAAGGGTTACATCACCGAAGCCAAGATGAATGAGATTTTGAGTTTGATCACGCCCACGGCCGACGCAGCTGCGGTCCAAGGCTGCGAGCTGGTGATCGAAGCGGTGATCGAAGATCGCGCCATTAAGGCGCGGGTGACTCATGAATCGGAAGCGGTCCTTACCCCCGATGCCATCTTCGCCTCGAATACCTCCACCCTTCCCATCACCTCTCTCGCTGTGGAATCAAAACGTCCAGCCAACTTTATCGGCCTGCACTTTTTTTCTCCGGTGGAGAAAATGCCCCTGCTTGAAATTATCATGGGCGAAAAATCTTCCAAAGAGGCGCTGAGTTTGTGCCTTGATTACACCGCACAAATTAAGAAAACTCCAATCGTAGTCAATGACGGCCGTGGTTTTTTCACCTCGCGGGTGTTCACCACTTACATCGAAGAGGGTCTGAGCTGTCTGCGCGATGGCTTTGCCCCTGCGCTCATTGAGAATGCCGGAAAGATGGCCGGCATGCCGGTCGGACCTCTGGCCGTCGCCGACGAGGTGGGGCTCGATTTGATTTATCATATTTTGAACCAGACCGTGCAAGACTTGGGCGAAAAGGTGGTTGACCAGGGCCTGTTTAAAGACGTGACGACTTTTGTCAAAGACCTCAAGCGCTTAGGCAGAAAATCCGGCGGCGGACTTTACCAATATCCCGCGGACGGGAAAAAATTCCTCTGGCCTGAGCTGGCCAAATATTTTCCCATGGACCCAAAAAAAACGGACGCGCAAATCGTGATGAAGCGCCTTTTGTATCGACAAGTTTTGGAGACCATCAAGTGCATGCAGGAAAAGATCCTCACCTCCGCGCGGGATGGCGATGTTGGTTCTATTCTGGGATTGGGCTTTGCGCCTTTTACCGGCGGCATGCTGTCGTTTCTCGACTATGAGGGCCTGGATACTTTCATGAAAAACTGCGCCTCTTTGCAAAAAGCTTGGGGACCACGCTTTGCTCCTCCCAAGATTTTAAGTGATATGGCCTCCCGTGGTGAGACTTTTTATGCAAAATAAACCATTGCACGGCCTGCGCATTCTCGATTTGACCAAACTGCTGCCCGGCCCCTTTGCCACGATGATGTTGGCTGATCTCGGCGCACAGGTCATCAGCGTGGTTTCGCCTAAAATTGGCGACCCTTTAAGTTCCATGCCTCAGCTTTTTTCCGCGCTCAACCGCCACAAGGAAATTCTGACCTTGGATTTTACCAACCCAGATGATCTTCAGAATTTTTACGGAGAATGCAAGAACGTCGACATTGTGATTGAGGGTTTTCGCCCGGGCGTCACCAAGAAGTTGGGCGTGGATTTCGACACGATCAAAAAATTCAATCCCAAAATTATTTACTGCGCTCTGAGTGGTTACGGACAAAATGGCCCTTCCGCAGCGAAAGCGGCCCATGACATTAACTATCTGGCCGAGTGTGGAGTGCTTCATCAGATGGGAATCGACCAGATGAACGGCGCTCTTCCCAATATTCAGCTTTCTGATCTGGCCGGTGGGTTCAATGCCTGCATTGCCATTTTAGCGGCGGTGTATGCCCGCGGCCAAACCGGTAAGGCGCAATTTCTAGATATCGCTCTCATGGATTCCGCCCTTTCCATGGCCGTCATTCCGTTTAGTATGATGATGGAGCGGGGAAAGGTTCCCCAAAGCGGCCGTGAGATGTTGAATGGCGGGCAGGCCTGCTACCATACCTACCAAACCTCAGATCACAAATATATTGCCCTGGGTGCCTTTGAAAAAAAATTCTGGGCCAATCTGTGTCGCGCTCTCCAAACTGAAGAGTTGATTGATTCCCATATGACGACCGGACCGGAGAATATAAACGCTATCCAAAAACTTTCCAGCATTTTTCTCACCAAAACCCGGGATGAATGGGTGACTTTTTTTGCCAATCAGGATGTTTGCCTAAGTCCGGTCTTGGACTTGAGTGAGGCCATGAAAAATCCTCAAACAACGGCGCGGGAAATGTTTGTAAAACAGGCGCAGACCACGCAGATTGGGAATGCTCTCAAAATATCTGAACACTAGTGACCCATCCGACGGTATCGAGTCTTTCGTCCCATGCCGACTTTCTCGAGCGCGCCCGACTCTATCGCATCACTTAGAATACGGAGGGCGGTTCTCTTGTTTTCCCCCAGTGCCTGGGCAGCTTCGGTTGCCTGAAAATCCCGATCTCCAAAAGCAGAGGTGAGCTGGTGGATCGCGGCCGAGTGCCTGGCGCAGGCGCTTCAGCCCCTGATGAACCCTCAAGGGTGAAGAAACGGGATTGTAGTACTCACCCGGATAGATACGTTCATGCAGCGTCATCATGGAAGGCGGGCAATAGAAGTCGGAAACCAGAGCACAAAGAAGACGAAATTCGAGCGTGCCAGGGCCAGGCGAACTCGGGCCGAATCCCAATCCTTCCGAAAGACCAAGGTCTCGATGAGAATGAGAAGCGCTTCCTTTGCATAGGGGGAATACAGCGATAGGCCAACTCCGGAATTCGTACCGAGATCGCGGCGCTGGCAAACCTGACGGCGTGCTGCCGGGGTACTCGCTTCTTGCTGAGTTCCAAGACCAGCGCACGGGCCTGATTGATATCCCCGCAAAAGAGCACGGCACATTTCCTCTCTCTTTCGAGACGTAAAATCAGTAACTTATAAAGCTATCCAAATATAATGTTTAACAATATACACATAATAGTCGATAAAAGTGTATAATAGTGAACATTATGAAAACACATAAGAAACCCATATTCCCAGAAGCGAAAAAGACTCTAGATGTATTTGGGGAGAATATTAAGCTGGCCCGGCTGCGCAGAAAGCTATCCATGGAACAGGTTGCTGAGCGAGCGGGAATTAGTAGATCGACCTTAATCAAAATTGAAAAAGGCGATGAGGGCGTATCGATGGGGAGTTATTTCCAAGTTCTTTTTGTGCTGAGATTGCATGAAGATTTTCTCGTTGTTGCAAAGGATGATTTGCTTGGCAGAAAAATCCAAGATGCTGGCCTCGTTACAAAACAGCGTGCTCCAAAAAATAATCGCTGAGGATGACATTTGTCCAAAAAAGGTGAGCGAAAATTCATTTATGTTTACGCAGATTGAAAGAAATTGGCGGGACCTACATTTATGGGCACGATGAGTGTCGATGTTGTCAAGAATACATTTTGCTTCGGCCATGACTTGTTTGGGAAAAGTTGATGGTGCACGTGCATCTACTGGCGAAAGCTATTTAGTATTTAGATATCGCCGCCTTTATTACAACGAATGGAAGTCAGGTTAACTCTGACCTTGAGGAACTTTGCCGAAGG
This sequence comes from Bdellovibrionales bacterium GWA2_49_15, assembly GCA_001769855.1. Taxonomy (GTDB): domain Bacteria; phylum Bdellovibrionota; class Bacteriovoracia; order Bacteriovoracales; family Bacteriovoracaceae; genus GWA2-49-15. The sequence continues at coordinate 145,621 of MEPP01000031.1, forward strand.
ATCGTTTTTAGTATTTGTATTTCCAATGTTGATGATCATTTAAGAAATCATGGTTTTCTTTTAACCGGAAAGGGATGGAAGTTATCTCCCGCTTATGACATCAATCCGGTAGCAGATGGAGATGGCCTCAAGCTCAATATCACCGAGACAGATAATTCTCAAAGTCTTGCGACGGCCAAATCGGTCATTGGATATTTTCGAATCAGTCCGGCAAGAGCATTTAGGGTTGCAATCGAATAATGAGAGGAGAAATGACTCGAAACAAAGTTCAATCAAGGTCTTTATCCGCCCTACCCTTTGGCGCGCGAAGCTGATTTTAACGCCTCTTTAATTCGTGACAAATTTGTCAGTAGAAATTCCAACGCAATTCGTCTAGGTTCCGGCCTAACGCAACTAGGAGGTACATATGAACCGACTTTCAAGACATGTTGTCTGTTTATTTCTTTCCGTCGTCGTTGGAGGAATGGTCCTTTCCCCCGTTTCTTTCGCGCGCGCCCCCCGAGAAATGATTCATTTCAGAGCGGAACTCCGCCAAACCAATTGCACAGAAAACGGCACCGCATGCCAATCCTGGGTCCTCGGCACCAACGAAAAGCTCTCCATCCCGATGATGCCCGTGGGCGGCCCCGGCTCTCCCACGGAGGGTGAAGGCGCGCTGACGAGTCGCCTAATGCTCGTCCCTGGTCTCGATGTAGCCGAGGCCGAATTCGCTGTCTATGTGACCCACAGGCCTGGGAACTATCACGTCGAAGCCTTGATCCGCACCGAGCGCACCGATGGAAAGACGGACGATCAACCTCGTTTCAATGAGCTGGCGCGTGTTTCCGTCGACGTTTCGTCTCTGACCAGCTTAAAATCTCTAGTACTCACGGGCCATCCCCTCTTCTTTGAAGACACCAGGATAGTTCCGGAGGTCGTTTTTTACCCGACGAAACAAGGTTCAGGGCGATAAAACGGATTGGATATGGATACGCTGATCATTTTTAATAAGCTGGTGCCAGAAGCTCCCTATTTTCGCCGTATTCGACCGTCTATAGTGGAGCTTCTCTCTGGCAGCAATTATGGAGTCTAATATGAAGTTTGAGATAAGTCCTAGCCACGTTGCTGTTCTTGTTCCTTCCGTCCAGAAAGCTGCTGATTATCTCCGCCAGTTTGATTATCAAATTGGCGAAGAGGAAGTATTCGAAGAAACTCGGGAAATTTACGTTCAAGGTAGCAGAAGAAATTCCCTTCTCTTGATGGAAGCAAAAGAAACTGGTTCCTATCAGAGAGCTTTAAAAAAACGAGGCCCAGGAATTCACCATCTAGCAATTGATGTCTTGAACATAGAAAAATTTCTGAGCTCACTCTCTGGTTCGGGATGGCTTTTACATCTCTACAGTCTGAAGTCCATAAAGGATTCCAAAACTGCATATCTGGCCAGACCAGGATTCCCTGCGCTCATTGAAGTGCAAGAAAAAAAGAAGTTATCGGATGGCCCACTCTTTGTGGATGGAATAACGCTAAAATTTGATTCAAGTCTAGCAAGCTTGGTAAAATCAGTAGGCCTTGACGAAATTGTAAAACCATCAAAAGTAAATTCAGGTTTGACAATTCAGGGACGGAGCATTGAATTAAGCAGTCTGTTTTAAAAGAGTTAATAAAGTGAAGAGCGAGAAAACAACAAAAAAGATCAGCCTGTTTCTTTTTACTCTGATGAGTCTGATCTATATTGGGGGATCAATGTCTGTGGCCCAAAATCAACCGCCCGTTAGGTATGTCGTTTTTCACAAACCAGGGCCTCAATGGCAGCAGGGTGTTGATTTTCGCCAACAGCCGGGCGTTCGGGATCACGTTCAGCATTATATGAAGCTTTACCAAGATGGTAAATTAGCTTTAGGTGGACCTTTTTTGGACAATTCTGGAGGAATGATGGTCCCGGTAGAAGGAACCACCCTTGAAGAAATCCAGTCTTTTGCGGAAACCGATCCAGCAGTCAAAAGTGGCTTGCTTGTCATAGAGATAAGGCCATGGATGATTGCAATGGAAAAGTGATCATGATGTGTTCCATCGCCAATCCTATGGATGTCAACCTGGAGCATGCCTTCCGAAAAAAAGAAGAAGTTAACAAACATCGAAAATGGACGAAGACCTAAGTATATTTCCTCTTTCCCATCTAGGAGAAAAGAAAATGCCGATTTTACACGTGAGGGGACTACCTCAAAAATATCCTGGAAGAATTCAAACTGCTCTCACTGAAACATGCGTTGCAATCGCCGCCCTTTATGGATGTAAACCAGAACATGTTTGGGCGACTTGGGAAGATCTCAAACCCGGTCATTATGTCGAGGGCCATAATTCTGCCTCAACGCAGCCCCAAGAAACTCATCCCCCCATCGCCCAACTTATTTGTTTTGAAGGTCGCACCTCGGAGGAAATCGAAAAATTACTCCAAGCTGCGGCCAAGGCATTAAGTAGCGGGTTAGGCATTCCGGGAAATATCTTTATCACCTTCACCGAGGCGAAATCCGGGCAAGTGGTTGCCGGTGATGGTATACTCCGTAAAAAATAGAAGCCCCTCTTGATAAAGTACAATAGAAAAGCGTGAACTTCCCACACTAATTCAAACTCATCGTGTAGTACTCAGAAAACATTAGCTTGAGGTCGCCCCCACAATTTAAAAACCCTAAAGAATAGATTGAGCAGAAGATCGACCAAAGATCGGGATCGGAAAGCTTATTGACAGGAAAGTTTCAGACCATCTAAGTTCACCAAATCTAAACGTGCCGCCTGTTGGTGGGGGAGTCGCATCGGTGAACTCATTCATTTTAAATTTTCGATATTCCAGCGACACCTGGGTATGACCAAATTTCGCCCGTAAAAAGGTCCCATAACCATCGCCCTTAAGCTTATCACCTCGATTGGTATGTGCCCCATAGAGCCCGTAGTCTCCTGAGATGTCTTCCATAGACGAAAAGTAATACGCGGCCCCAACCTGAAATCCCGGCATCAAGCGGCAATAGAGAAGGGGCCCATGAAGTGTGCGTTTATAAACGTCCCCAAAGGAAGCTTCATAAAGCGTACTCCAAAGATCACTCACCGTGCCCGTCCTGGTTACAATGGTGATATCACCCCTCTCGTATTGATAGCCAAGTCCCACGAGACGATGGAAGTCGAATCCGATTCGAAGACCTAAGCTATTGCCATACGTATGGCCGTCACCTTGATAGGAGGATTCCCAGGAGTTCGAAGGGTCTTTTTCGACAAAGGCAGTATGACTTTTGCCTTGGATTATGAATCCTACATAAGGTTCAATTTCATAGGCATGGCCAGAGATGGGCAAGAGAGCAGTGAGCACGATGGCCAGCATCCTCCGCAATGTCAACGAGTTCGCATTTTTCACATAACATCCTTAAAATTTGGTTACATTCTCAAGTTTACAACTAATCTGGTACAATCAAAATATGAGATTAAATATGGAAACACAAAAAACTTGGAAAATTTCAAAGCTTGTTTGGATCGGAGCCGGTATTTTTATTTTGGGATTTTTACCCATCATTCTCTATTCTCTTTTTGGACCGAAAGACGGCAATCCAATTGGACTCGGATTGCTGTCGATGATTTCGGCACCAATCGGCTTTTTAGTTTTTTTGATAGGAGCTGTAAAAACCACAGCTTCCGTTTACAAAAAGAAAGGCGGGGGTAGTCGGTGATTTTCAGGTGCTAGAACAATTCTAATTATGTGCATAATTCATCTGTGCAGTATAAATATTTTTCGGTTCAATGTCCGCAGGGGAAATTAATTCAAACCAATTATTGTACTGATCTACCATGGCCTCTATGCCTGAGGCGTTCAGACCGACGGCGTTGTTATTTCGGGAAATTCCCATAGAGGTCACCCAGGGGACAGGAATTTGTGATTTGATATTCCAGTATGTTTCGTTAAAGCTGACACCGCGGGGAACATTTTTTCCGCCGGAATGGTACAGTCTTGAGCCCTGGCCTGCATCTATCTCTGTCCAGAGATTGTATTTTTGATTGTAGTCCTGGCTGTGGTGATCAATGGAAAGATCTTTAGCTTTTCCTTTCATGAAAACGTTGTAAATGGAAAATTTACTTTCCACGCTCAGATCATGCTTGAACTGCCCGGCAATTTCAAAATTGCTAATTAAATTATGACCGCCATAGACATTCAGACCGTGATGACCCATAAGGGTCTGTTCATTGCGTTTCGGGCCAAAATTCAGTGTCAGGTGATCTATCGTGATGTGTGACGATTTCCTAGATATCCATAGGCCCAGATCCGCTCCGGTGATTGTCACATTTTTCAGCCAGCCGTCAGTCGTTTCTTGAAAGCCGATACCATTGTAGCCTCTTTCGTGAAAGTTGTGACCCTCCCAGACGTTGTCAGGAAACTGGATGGTCAGATTTTGAATTCCCAGGCCATTTCCAAAAAAAGTGATCATCCCGCCTTCCCAGGACCAGGTGGTGTGCTCACCATCAAATTTGGGTTGGATTTCTTCGAGACCTTTTGGGAAAAATATTTTCGTTTTACCTTCGTCTTCACCCACCAGGGCGCAATGACTCGTTTTCACCAGCAGGGGGGTGGCGATGAGATATGTTCCGTTGGGTACAAAAATCGCCGCATGACCGGAGCATTTTCTAATCGCCTTCTCGAAAAATTTTGTGTCATCCGCTTTGCCGTCACCGATCGCGCCCAATTTTTTAACATCAATTGTTTTTTTAAAGTCAGGGAGTTCAACTTTTCCCCCTTTATAACCAGCGGTCGTGAAATCAGGAAGCCGGTCCTTTTTCCAAAGTTCTCCATGTTGTCCCCAAAGGGCCGAAGTTTTCCCCGTCGCGGCGAGGGAAAACGTGAGTGCGAAGAAAAAAAATACGGCCGTCTTCATAAGTTTTCCTAATAACATTTCTTAAACTTTTTAAATCGAGCTTCAGTATCTCACGTATTAAAGGACGAATGCTAGAGTATAAAACCCACCATTATTTCCTGTGATTGGTATAAGATAGTCTTTTTAAAATTGAGGACACAATGAAAACACTTTTTGGCTTAGTAGGCCTGTTTCTTTTTGCACAAGCTCATGGCAATGAAATAAGTGCCGTTAAAACATTCAAGATGTCCAAGGAAGTGAACAAATCGGTCCTAGTGGAAGGAACAATTGCCAACGTCTATCAATGCCCCCCCTGTCCAGAAGGGGCCATGTGCAAACCCTGTGATCGGCCTAATTTCACACTCAAAGATCTATCGTCGGCCGAAACAATCACGGTCTATATACACCCGGAAAGCACTTTGTCGAAAGATGTAAAAGAAGCCATGGGCATCAAAATATACCTGCATAGAAAAACCAATGAAATGATCTATGGCCTACCTGCTCCGTATCTAGGAGAAGCCTATTATCAGACTCTACGCCAAAAATGTGCTAAAAAACCTTCTGACAGTTGCTGCTTGTCTTCAATTCAAAACATGCAAATGATCGATGCCAGCGAAGCACCGGAGACTGGCTGCCCACCCTACTCAACCCGTGACACACTCAAATGCAAAGATTCTCTCAAGTGGTGTTATTAATCTCCCAAGGTAAGGCAAGGACCGATTCGCTAAAGGCACTAAAGGCATAGTGGTCTTTACCGCCCACGCTATAGTCACTGTCTAAAAAATACACAGTTAACGAGGATATACTCGCTTCCCTTCCCTAATGGTTGGCCACAAAAATGCAATAGAGTCCAATAGATTGAACCTTGGTAAACTCTATGGCATTGAACAAAACTCTTTTGCTCTTTTTTGTACTCTTTTCCTGTAGTTGCATCCCGGTGCAGGGCCCCCGAAACTCCGCCCGATCTCAAGAGGCAAGCGAGGCCACTCCCTCGAAAAGTGCCAGTGTTCCTCTAGCACCAATCGCACCAACGGCCAGCATGCCAGGGCCTATAGTAGCAGCACCTGCGATAACGCCAACTCCGGCGACTCTGTCATCGCCGATAACAAAAACCTACACGAAAAGCTATTTGCCCTCTAAAACCTCTATCACTAATCCTGAACGAGGACTGTACAGTCAGACAACATTATCGGATACGACTCCCGGGAAAATTAAAACCTTGGCAGGAACCGGACTCACTCTCATGCGCCTGCTGGTCAACCTACCGCGTGTGACCACTCTACCATCCTCCCTCTTTAATTCCCTTGAGAATGCATTTTTGGCCTCACGCCAGTATGGGATAAAGAGCATTTTGAGATTTCGCTATAGCGTCAGCAGCAGTGATGGCGATGCCCCTTTGTGGATGATCGAGGGACATATTGAGGATCTTGCCCCCCTGATGCAAAAATATGCCGATGTCATCTCTACCTTCGAGGCGGGATTCATCGGTGCCTGGGGCGAGTGGCATTCCTCCACCAACGACCTAAGTAATACGCAGGACCGCGCGGCGGTTCTCCATTCCATGCTCACCAATTTTCCTCAAGACAGCTTCATCCAGATTCGCACCCCCATGTACAAGAAGGATGTGCTCAATTACCTGGCCAACTTCCCTGATAGCGAAACTTTTCCACGCAGGATCGGTCACTACAACGACTGCTTTCTTGCAAGCGATAGTGACTATGGCACCTATGCCTCTCCGGTTTCCTCCTGGAAGGATTTCATCGCCAAAGAAGGGGCGACACTTCCGGTTGGAGGAGAGACCTGCCGAGTTTACGCTCCTCGCACCAATTGCCAAACAGCTCTTTTCGAGATGGCGATGCTCGGATGGGATCAGCTCCATCAAGATTACAACCTCGACGTCATCAATATTTTCAAGGCCCAAGGATGCTGGAACGAAATCAAAGATCGGCTCGGTTATCAATTCCAGCTAGGATCAATGAAGCTCGTCACCACAGCTCTGGCCGGCGACAAGATGGAACTCTCTCTCAGCGTCAACAGCCGAGGATTTGCCACCACGTTTAAGAAAAGGCCCCTCCTTGTCGTTCTTTACAACGAAACGAGAAGCTACAAATTTTCTACATCCATCGATACAAGGACATGGTTTCCCGGCAAACTGACTTCTCAATCGACCACGATCACCATTCCAAAAGAGGTCATTCCAGGAATATATCGGCTGGGGATAATGCTCCCCGATCCTTCAGAGGAACTTGCCAGCAATTCGCGCTTTTCCATTCGATTTAGCAACGAGGGAACATGGGATGGCAACAGCGGTATAAATATCTTGTTTGACGGGATTGAGATTTTTGAAAAATAGGCTCCACTATCTAAAGTAATTCAAGTACCAATCAATTTCGTGAAGATCGGTCAAGGACGGATTGAGCGCATGTTGGGGATTCAATTTTTTAAAAATAAAATCCAGCGTTTTATAGTCGCGCTGACTGATGACCTTAATTCCGTTACGGATAAGGAGGGCGGCACAGACGCCTGGGCCTTTTTGATATTTTCGCTGTTCCTGGGGAACCATTCGACAACCGTCAGAGATAAACAAGGTACCGCAAGCAGCACTCATATTCATCAGCACCGCCAGGTCGACCTTGTTCACCAGCGCGATTTGCAACATCTCCTGGGCCGCCTTCAGAAATCCTTCGGTCCAGTCATCACCATGGTCTGTGATCACGCGTGCTTTGCCGTCCAGCACATCAAAGCCGTTCCCGCCATGAATGTCGGGCATCCGTCTCGGGATGCCAAATGAAAACTGCTCGGGGCAGGATCTGACATGCTTCACATTGGGAAGATTGATTAACTTGAGCACCTCTGGATATTCTCCGTAAGATGTACCATCCACACCGCAAGGCTCACCGGCGAGGCAAGCGCTGGCCAAAACTCTCATCGGTCGATCCGGGGTAAAATCCGGCATGGCCTGAATTTCTTCTAAACTTGGTATGAACACGCTCACTCTCCTTTCTCAAAGGTTGAGAAACTGGATTCTGTTAATTCAGATAGCGTTGCTTTAAATGTTCCTTGAAGAAACGCACATCCAAAACGCTGCCCGTGGCCCTCTCGATCAATTGGGATTTTTCCCAGAGGCATGCCTGGGACCAAATTTTATCTTTTCTCCAAAGATTGATCGCCTTAAAGTCACCCTTCGCAATTTCTTGCCGGCAATGAGGAAGGTCCTTTTCCATTTTTCCCCAAAGCTGGGCCGCGATCAAGGCCCCCAGAGTATAGGATGGAAAGTAGCCGAATGCGCCGCTTGGCCAGTGGACATCTTGCATGCAGCCATCTTTGTAATTTCCACGAGTATCAAGGCCCAAAAACTCCCTCATCTTTTCATTCCAAAGTTCAGGGATATCACGGCCCATAATCTTTCCGGCAATTAAATCTTTTTCAATCTCAAAACGTAAAATGACATGCATGGGATAAGTGACTTCGTCAGCATCCACGCGGATCAGTCCGGGTTCTACAAAGTTGACGTAATTTAAAAGATCGTCCAATCCCCAACCTTTGATGGCATCAAGGCCTAGAAATTCATCCACCATTGGACGGGCGAATTGCCAAAACTCTCCCGTGCGTGCCAGTTGCATTTCCACAAACAAGCTCTGACTTTCATGTATCCCCATGCCTTGAACATTATCCACAGGATGCATGGGGGAACGACGAGGCAATCCCTGCTCATATAAGGCGTGTCCCGTCTCATGCAAGACTCCCATAAGAGATTGCAAAAATTCATCGGTTCGATAGCGGGTGGTTATTCGCACATCAGAGGGAACTCCGCCACAAAATGGATGGAAGGAAGTATCAAGCCTGCCATGATTAAAATCAAAACCGATCATCTTCATCAAGGCCTCACCAAGCGCCTTCTGTTTTTCAATGGGAAAATTTGTGCAAAATTTCTTGAGCGGATTTTTCGCCAGTTTTTCTTTCTGCTTTTCCAACGCTTGCGGAATAATCTCCTTCAGATCTTTTTTGAGCTGGGCAAAAAGCGGCGCAATCCAGGCATCACGGTTTCCAGAATCAAATTGCTCCATCATGGCATCATATGGCGATAATTTTAAAATCTCACTTCGCCTCTGCGCCTCTTCCCGGGCAATCTCGATAACATTGGAAAAGGCCGGTAAAAAACCAGTCCAGTCATTTTTGCCTCTCAGATCGCGCCATAGCTGCTCACACTTTTTATTGGCCTCAACCTTTTTTTCCACAAAATCCGAAGGCAGACAGCTATTATTAAGATACTGCAATTTCCATTCACGCAATGAGGCGATTTTTCTTTGTTTTTCCTGCTCTGGTGAATTCTTGGTTTCTTTTTCAGCATCAGCAATCCAGGCCCCCACTTCAGGCGAAGTCAGAATGGCATGGGACATTGAAGCCAAGGTGGCCATGGCTTCGGCCCTCTTTTCGCCACCGCCCTTGGGCATGTGGCAGGCCTCATCAACATTGAGCATGGCCGAAGCATGAGAGAGGGATTCTAATTTTTGAGCGAGCTGATCAAGTTTTTTCCAGGACATGTTACTTCCCTTTTACTTGCATAGATGCGCTTCCAGAGTTTTATCGTAAGCTCCGAGCGCATAATCAGGCACCAACACCATCACCGAATTGCCGTTGATTTCCAGCCCGGCAAAATTGAGTTTGCCGTTCCCATTGCCCCATGCCTGTTCACCGACGTTAAGTAAGTTAACCCAACGTTGGCCTGGTCGAGCATCGTTCACCATCAGCTCGGGAATGCCGCGTTTTTGCCAGTCCGTATTCATGATCACGAGGGCCTCGTATCCACCATCCACTCGGGAGAAGGCAAACATGCCATTGGTGCCATTACTCACCCAGCGAAACTTAGTTTGGCCATATTTGAGGGCCTTGCACGACTGGCGAATATGGTTCAGCTTGCGGGAGATTTTGTAAACAGTATGCTCGCGGTTTAACATCGGGTCTTGGGTCCACTCGGGAGATTTGGTTGGCTGAACTTTTCCAATATAGGCGTGCTTGTTAATAGCACCAACCGTACTTCCCAGGCGGTACATGCCTCCCACAAACATATCTTGACGATAGAGCGCGTGGGAACTTCCCTTGCAATCTTTTTGGATTTCGCCATTGGCGCGACCGGCGTTCATATTGCCAAAATGGCAATCGCCATTAAACCCCTGCTCCATCCCATAATAAATAATGGGAGAGCCTTCCGCCAAAGCCAGATAACTTAGGCCCAAGGCCGAGCGTTCAGGGGAAGTCGGATCGTGGGAAACGAAGCGTGGCCAGTCGTGAATTTCTAAAAGGTTCCAGCTTAGACGGTAATCGCCCTGGTTTGCAATATCGCTTAAGTACCCGCCGAAGAAGTGATCTTCCAAAGCGCGGGAGGGGCGACGATTCAAAAGCACATCAATGGCAGTGCCACCGTGAGCGAAATCATAGGCGGCATTCATGCCGGGATAGGCGGCGGCAGGATTGCTTAAATACATACTTTTAAGCTCCCACATTCTCTTGGTCAAACTGGCGGGCACATTGCCGTGGTCATTGGGGTTTTGCGGGTTGGAGTACATCTTCCCGACTCTCCTTCCGATCCAATCTGACGGACCGGCCACCTCACCCACCACAAAGAAATTCTTTTTTCCAAGAGTGCGGGCATAATCGCGAATATGAGTGCTGAAATAGGCGATAAAATCTTCCGTGACATGCTTGGCGGCATCCAGGCGAAAGCCATCAATATCGGCGAAGGCGACCCAATATTTATGAAGGTCGGTGAAAATTTCTTGAAAATCATAATTTCTGGTATCAAAGTCAAACATCGTGGCCACAAAGTCGCCATAAACGGCGGTGGGTCCGACTCCTTGCATGTCGGACTGTGAGTTAGCACCACAGCGATTAAAAAAGAACTGGGACTTAAAAGGTGGAAAAAAATCGGCGGCGAAATCCAGCTCGCCCTGATACTCCGAACCCCCGGCTTCGCCTTTCCAATTTTTATTATTCAGCGCATCGGCACAGCCATAGTGATTGGGTGGCCTGCGATAGGTGGTTTTGGGATTGCACATGTGATTGACCACAATATCCAGCACCACCTTGATGCCTTTGGCGTGGGCCATGGAAACTAATTTTTTCAGCTCTTCTTTCGTGCCAAACCCCGGATCGACTTCGGTAAAATCCACCGTACAGTAGCCATGATAGGAGCCGTTGTGTTTCTGAATAGGTGTCAGCCATAAAACGGTGACGCCCAAATCTTTCAGATAATCCATCCGGTCCATGATGCCTTGAAGATCGCCGCCGTGACGATAATCCGGGAGGCCAAACCAATCGGCGGTGGCCTGGTGGGTTTGCTGATATTCTTCGACGTTCAGATGGTCGTTTTCCAAATTGCCGTTATTGAAACGATCCACTTGAATCTGGTAAACAATTTCTTCGCCCCAGAAACCCGGCGACGGATAATAATTTTGCCGAAGACTTGCGGCAGCTTGAAAACGAGAGCGCGCCCATTCTTTGACAGGCCTGATGCCTCCGACGCTGGCATCGGGCAGTTCCGCCGCCAACGCTTGAAAATACAAGGAACACATCAATATTAATAGTGCTTTCACAAATCCTCCGATCCCAATCTTTTGAGGAGGTGCTAGCACTCCTGAGCTGACCCTGGCCCTGACATTCATTAATCGAGTAATTTTTTCAGTAATTATCTAGCTGGAAACTGGCAGATAAAGGTCGAGCCACTGCCTGGCGCACTCTCCACCCATACAGAGCCACCGTGCCTCTGCATAATGTGTTTGACGATGGCCAAGCCAAGCCCCGTACCGCCGGATTCGCGGGAGCGCGCCTTATCCACGCGATAGAAGCGCTCAAAAAGTCGGCCCTGATGTTCCTGGGGAATTCCCGGGCCGTTATCAGAGATTCGAACCTCCACACTCTCCGGACTCTGCGCGGTCCATTGCAGCGAAATTTTTCCACCTTCAGGAGTATATTTGCAGGCATTATCCAGAAGATTAACCAGAACTTGCTCCAAACGCCGGGGATCGGCCCACACCATTTTGACGTCAGCGTGATAGGAAACAGTGTGTTTCTTTTTCTCGAACGTGGTTTGTAATTGCTTTAAAATCCGCGCGCTAAATTCTTCCGTTTCGATCTCGACTTTTTGCAAGACTCCGTCCGATTCCAGTGACGAGAGGTCGAGCAAATCTTCCACCAGATTCATCAGTCTCGTGGTATTTCGAGCAATCGCATGGATAAATTTCTCTTCAATTGCTCGCCCCTGACTCACATCGTCCATAAGCGTGTCAGTGTAGCCCTTGATTGAGGTCAGCGGGGTGCGCAGCTCATGGGAAACATTGGCGACAAAATCTATGCGCATCTGCTCGGCCAGCTTAAGCGCCGTGACATCATGAAAGACGCCAAGCGCACCATAAATTTTCCCGTTGCTTCGTCGCAAGGGCGAAATAGTGACTAAGAAAAACATCACACCAGTGGCGGTGTGAAACTGAACGGCCTTGATTGAAGTTGAAAGACCTTGTGTTAAGGCCGCCTGATATCCCTGTACCACCTCGTGGTCAACGATCACTTTCCACAGCCGTCGCCGGCCAATCTCCTTGTCATCCACCAAAATATTAAATTTGCTGTTATAAAAGAGAGGTGAATTATGGATATCCACGGCCAAAAGAGGATCAGAGATGGCCGACATGAGGGCCGCCTGCTCTCCCTTATCTCTTCTTCGAAAAGGATTGAATCGTGAGAGTAAATTTCGCTTACTCATTGTCGGTCTTGATTCGATAACCCACTCCTCGAATTGTTTCAATCACGTCAGCACAGGCACCAAGTTTTTTCCGCAGGCCAAAGATGTGCGTATCAATGGCCCGGTCGATCACGATAACGCCCTCGCCTTGCACTTGCTCAATCAAGGCCTCGCGCGAGAGAACCTTTCCTTGGTTGGCCATGAGAGTCGCCAGTAACTTAAATTCATAAGTCGTTGTGCGCACCTCCTGAGTCCCACATTTTACCAAGTGAGCATCCACATCGACTAGCAGTTGCCCCACTTTGTATTTTCGAGCACTCCCCTGCGCCAGCATTTCTCCGCGTCGCAGGAGCGCCCGCACGCGCGCCAAGAAAACCGGAAGATCAAAAGGCTTGGTTATATAATCATCAGCACCACTTTCTAAACCCAAGATAATATCATCGGGCAGCGCCCGAGCGGTGGCCATGAGGACAGGAATTTTTCGCTGAATCTGCCGGCAAACATCTATTCCCGACAATCCCGGTAACATCCAATCCAGAACGACCAAATCAAAATTTTCCCCCGACTGTATAAATTTTATAGCGTCTTCTCCATTACTCGCCCAGACCACCTTGTAGGAGGCCCGTTCCAAATGCAGAACCATAAGTTCCCGAATATCAACGGAATCTTCCACCACTAAAATGCTTGGCTGACTGGCTGCCATGATATATCTCCCAAAGGCCGATCCTGCACATAATCTTAACCGAATCCTAACAATACTTAAACAACAGGTCCGATTATATATTTCCTACAATCATTATTAAAAGGAGAGGTCTTATGTTTGGACGCTTTATGCCACGAGAAGAAAAGTTTTTTGATCTCTTTGACCAGGCCGCGACTTTAATTCTCGAGTCAACTCAACGCTTTCGGACCATGCTCGATGATATGGGCAATGTGGAGAGCCATTCGCGAGTGATTAAAGATCTGGAACACAAGTGCGACGAAATCACCCATCGCACCGTTGATCTTCTTCATACAACCTTCATCACCCCGCTGGATCGCAACGACATCCATGCGCTGATCAGCAAGCTTGATGACATTCTCGATCTGGTCGAGGCCGCTTCCCAGCGCATGTTCCTCTACAACGTCACCAAAGTTACCCCTGAGCTGATGGCCCTCGCCGATGTGGGAATTAAATCTGTGCAAAACTTGAAAGAGGCCGTGAGCCGACTTCACAATTTGAAAAACCCTGAGGAGATCATTAAGTACTGCGTGGAGGTCAATCGCCTGGAAAATGAGGCCGACCATATTCTTCGTTCGGCCATGGCCAAACTGTTTAGAGAGGAACCGGATGTTCGCCGCCTCATCATGTTTAAGGAACTTTATGAGATGCTCGAAACTATGACAGATCGTTGTGAGGACGTCGCCAACATCATTGAAGGAATCGTTCTCGAGTACGCTTAACCTCTGGCCATAAAAGGACTTACATATGGATTCTTCAACAGTATTCATTGTCTTCATTATAATCGTGGCGCTGGGTTTCGATTTCTTAAACGGATTCCATGACGCCGCCAATTCCATTGCCACAGTCGTTTCAACCAGGGTGCTGCGTCCTCAATGGGCGGTGGCCTGGGCGGCTTTTTTTAACTTTATTTCGTTTATGTTTTTTGGACTCCACGTTGCCAATACCATAGGCAAAGGCGTCATCGATCCCCATATCATCGACCCGATGCTTATCTTGGCCGCCTTAAGTGGTTCCATTATTTGGAACATTATCACCTGGTACTACGGACTGCCCTCGAGTTCTTCTCACGCCTTGATAGGTTCTCTGGCAGGTGCCGCCGTGGCCAAAGTTGGCGTGAAGGGTCTCATGCTCTCGGGATTTACCAAAATCGGTTTTTCCATCGTCCTCTCGCCACTTTTCGGATTTGCCCTGGCCTTTGTGTTTATGACTCTTGTGTCCTTGTTCTTGTTTAAATCGACTCCGCGAAAGGTCGATCGTTGGGGCAGGCGACTGCAACTGGTCTCCGCCTCACTTTATAGCTTAGGCCATGGTGGAAACGATGCTCAAAAGACCATGGGTATTATCGCCGTCCTTCTCTTCTCCACCGGCCGACTGGGCCCCGAGTTCCACGTCCCCCTGTGGATCGTGCTTTCCTGTCATGCGGCCATGGGGCTTGGAACGCTCTTTGGTGGCTGGCGCATTGTGGAAACCATGGGTATGAAAATTACCAAACTTCGTCCCATCGGTGGGATGTGTGCGGAGACCGCCGGTGCCATTACACTTTTCTTGGCAACTGGCTTGGGTATTCCCGTCTCTACCACTCACACAATTACCGGCTCCATTATGGGCGTCGGTTCTGTGACTAAATTCTCCGCCGTGCGCTGGGGAGTTGCGGAAAAAATTATCTGGGCCTGGGTTTTAACCATCCCCGCAGCGGCCTTTGTTTCTGCCGTCACCTGGTGGATTGGAAATTTGATCATTAACGGCTAGAGCGGTGTCAGCTTAACCTTAATGCCGTAGTGATCTGACAGATTAGTTTTGACCGAGTTTTTAATTTCCAGCTTTTCATCAAAAACAAGTGTGGCCCCTCCAATTTTTTTGGGGGCCACATTTTTAAAAAAGATGTGATCAATAAGTTGATTGGGATCGGTCGGCAGATTCAAGCTATTACTCTTACAAAAAGTGCACGACGGCTTGCCCCCATCCGACATGGGGTCGTAGTACCCCTTGGCCTTAAAGGCCAAAAAGCTTTTTTCAAAGTTGGCTTCAATGCCCTGACTGGGCACGCCCGGACTGAAGTTGAAATCTCCCATGATGATCTGGGGACGGCCATGGGAAAGCTCTTCGATCTTGCTGATAAGATATTCACTTTGCTTCAAATTTTCCTGTTCCCATCCGCTAAATTTTCCCGCGTACGGGGCACTGTCTGTCAGATTGGCGGTCAGGTGCGTGCATCCGACAAAAATTTCTTTCCCCTCTACCTCCACCATGGCATGCAAAAAATCTCGCCGCGAGAGCGTGGAATAATCGCGCATCGACACCATCCCGGAAGAGCCGGGTTTAATAGGATATTTAGAAAAAATCGCCAGCCCGTTACTTCCGCCATAGATGTAAAGATCAACTTTCCCAAACGGAATGAGAAGCTTAAGCATGACCAGAATCGGATGAGTTCCCACCTGGGCCATCAGCGCGTTGGCACAGTAGGGATTGTTGCTTTTGAGTGATTCCAAGGGTCCCTTGCAGTCGGCGATAATACAGGCGGTAAAGTCGCGCCCCTTTTTACCGTCACAGCGCGAGCGCATACAAGTCACAATACTACCCTCACCAAAAAGATTGGAATACTGACAGGCCGGTGAACGATCGGCGGTGACTCGCTCGATAGGGGTCAAGAGACTGTGAGGATAGAGGGGGGCCATCTCCTTGGACAGGGCCTGGCGATCTTCCTCACTCCACAGCTCCTGGAGGCAAATAATATCGGCCTGTGAATCTTTTATCTTGGCAAAAAGGGGTAGGCGTCTTTCCTCGTAATGATCCACAAAACCATTGGCCAGTCCCAAGTTATAAGTTAGCAGTTCGAGGGCGTAAGTGTGACTGCACAAAAATATGGAAAATATTGTGAGTGTAAAATATTTCATCATCCCTCCTTAAAAACGCGCGCCAAAAAAGACCTCAGCGCGTGTGCTAGCGGGTTCAATTTCGAGACCGTCAACTTCGGTCGTTACCTGATCACTTAGCCACATAAAACCAAGGAAAAATGTCTGGCCATTGTATCCCAACGAGCCACGAACATTATAAAGTTTTGAGACGACATTTTGTGTGTCGGGATCTTGCACCCCATTGCCTTTAAACTGCTGGGCGGCAACTCCCCCAAGTCCTTGCAGTGAGAGATACCACCCACCGAGAACAAAAGTATATCCTGCTCCCAAGAGGCCGCCGAGCGACTTCAACCGAGCACCTGAAATATTCCCATTCACTCCAAATTCCGTCCGCTGTGCCTCTGGTAAAATGGGGGAACCATTGTTGGAGACATTCACATCATTGGCCATCGCCATGGTGATCCACGAACCGCCGCTTCTGGTCTGGCGGGTAGTTTGGTTAAAGGCGGCACTGATCGAATAGTTCTGGGGAGAAAAAACATACCAGAGATTAGCGCCATATTTTTTCATCTGCATGTCAGGGAGTTGGGGGTACGCCTTGGTTCCATCGGCCAAGACAGTTTTCTCGCCCTCCTGGGCACTCGCACGATAAAATCCTTGAAACGTCTGATAGAAGAGGTCCACTCCAACATGCGTAAAATAGAACTGGAATTGATAATCCTTATAATCCGTTTTGCCCTTTTCTTGAATCGAGGCATCAGTGGGTGGCACATTACTACCGAAGGTCACGCTAAAGCCTTTATGCCCCACCACCACTCCTGAAAAATTGCTAACGTTTGGCTGGTAGGTCTGTAGTTTGGCATCGTTGGTGACGCCATTGGCTCCGGGTTTTGGTCGAAGATTGAGCTGCAATTGGCCTACACTCGTAAAGGGTCGGATCATGAACTCGTCGTTGGCCGCTAGCTGGGTGGCGAAAATTGCCAGGGTTATGAGGACGATGTACTTCATGCACAGATTTTATCGAACGGGGGCGGAAGTGGGCAAGGGGGCAGGATTGACTCTGTTGCGGCCTTCGTCGGTCACTACGGGCGGTCGTCTTTGGGGGCGGGGACGGGGACGGAGGCGGAGGCGGGAACAGTGCATTTTTGTGCTACGTCCGTCGGCCACTATGGGCGGTCGCTTCCAGCTCCCCACCTTCACTACGCCTCCGGCTCCGTGACTGCCCTTAGGGGCAGACGGCATTTTGGACTCGTGTCCAAAACGCGGCGTGGCCTCGCCTCGTTCCATTCTCGGTCGCATCACGCTCCCTCGGCCTGCTTAGGCAGGCACATGGAACTCGTTTCGACTCCTGTCTGGTATTTTTGTTAATTTAATCGAATTTAATGGCGCGACCGACAGGAGTCGAACCTGTGACCTAGCGCTTAGAAGGCGCTTGCTCTATCCAACTGAGCTACGATCGCACAATGGTGATTTTGACGTGTCGAGCATATTGCCTCGCCTTTGGCCTTTATGTCAAGCGACTACTCTGGTATGATGTTGAAAAGACATTACATCTATGAAGTTAAATCATGTTCGACCACTCACTCTAGACCAATTATCCCGGCATCTTCAGGCGGGGGGGCCTAGTTTTTTCACCAGTTCAAAAACTTCAACCGTGATTCCCTACGATCAGCTGGAACTTTATTTAGGGTCTCGAAATGGAATGTTGGATTTGGTCGACTTAAGTTTACTTCCGAAAAATGTGGACCTCACCGATGCAACTTTGGATGTTACCGGCCCGATTACTTGGCAAGAAGCACGCGCCTTCGCCCAATCAAAGGGGCGGGAGATTTTGACTTCTCCTACAGAAGAATTGGCGGCCATGCTTGCGGGTATTGCCACTTCGGCCACGGGAGAGCGCTGTTTTGGTTTTGGGTCCCTGCGGGATCAAGTCGCGCAGCTTGAATACTTAGACGGAAACGGGGCCCGGCATCTCCTGCGCCACGATCGCCTGCTCAAAGATCGTCCCGAGTTTGCGGACTCTCATGCCAAAAATATTTTAGAACGTTATCAACATTCTTATACCAGTTATAAAAATTTTAAAAACGCTCCCTTTCCCCGCTTCGAGAGGGAAACGGATTTAATGACCGGCACGGAAGGTCAGCTGGGTGTGATCACTCAGGCCAGCTTTTTAACCCGCCCGGCGACCGAGTCTACCTTCCTCTTTCTTTTGCTGCCTAAATGGGAAACTGATTTCACGCGACACCTGGCGGTTTTTAACTTTGTTCAGAGCAAGAGGAACATGATCTACGCCTGCGAGCTACTCGACGATCAGTCGCTGAATGTTTTACCTGCCCACGAGCGCCCGGGTCGCGCCGGCCAGGATTTGATCTTTCTGGAAATTGACAGCTATCACCTGGATCAGTTCATGGGCGACTTCGCCGACCTTACCGACCTGATTGGTGAGGATAATATTTTTGAAATTTCCCGGCAGAAATGCCGCGAGCTACGCATGCTGGTTCCCCGTGCCACCTTTGAGGCCAACTCGCGCATGGGTGTGATCAAAATGGGAACGGATGTCCAGATGCCGCCCGAGCATTTTTCCTTGCTCCTCGAGTTCTATCGAGAGTGCAGTCAAATAGGCCTGTCCTATAATCTCTTCGGACATTTTGGAGACGCGCACTTACATTTTAACTTCTTGCCAACCAAAGAGCAGATTCCGCTGGCGGAGAAGATGCTTGACCGACTCTACGCCATGGTGGCGAGTTGGAGCGGCTCCCCTTTTGCCGAACATGGCGTCGGCCTGATCAAGCAAAAATATATGCGACACTTCTACCAGAAAGTGCACTTCGAGATGTTTGATTATTTGAAGAAATGCTTTGACCCGAAAAATCAGTTTTTCCCCCTTGGCTTTATGTCGCTCAAGCTGGAGGCGAGGCCATGAGCATCAAGGCCCGCATTATTCGCTCGGACAAGCGGGTTTTTGATTGCCGCCTGGAGGACAGTAAAAAAATCGTCCAGGCCACATCCATGGGCAATCTCCTCAAGGGCGAAACCTCCCTGGTGGTGGGCGATTATGTGGAGGTTGAGTTCGATTCCGATCGCAATGAATATAAGATTATGTCGGCCCATGCTCGTAGAAATGAAATCTTTCGCATTCAGGTCCGCGAGCATCGCAAGCGTGTCACCGCCTCCAACTGTGATCTGCTCATTGCCGTCACCTCGGCCTCCCTGCCCGAATACAAGCGAGGCGTTTTGGATCGCTTACTGGTACGGGCGGCGCAATGGGGCGTGGATGCCTTCGTGGTCTTTAACAAGATGGATACCTATCTCGATCAGTTTGTCATTAACGATGAGGTCGAGCGACTAAAAAATATTAATGGGACCTTCTTTGAAGTTGCCGCGCTTGATCCCCAGTACAAGCCGCGTTTTCTACCCAATGGACTAGACGAGCTGAAACAAAAGCTCCAGGGAAAAACCGCCATCGTCATGGGACAGTCTGGTGTGGGCAAAAGCCGGCTCATCAGTGCCTTGTCCGGCGGTATGGTGGAATTGCCGTCGCTCAAAATCAGCAAAGTCGGGAAAGGATCGCACACCACCACCTGGTCGGAGATTGTGAGTATCGGAGATTTTGAGCTGATTGACTCTCCCGGCATGCGTTCAATTTCAGTTGAGGACATCGCCCCGGAGGATTTGATTCAGTATTTTCCCGATCTTTTTGCTTATGCCTCCCGCTGTAAATTTTCCAACTGTAAGCACAGTGAGAAAATTCCCGGCTGCGCCTTTCATCCCATTTTTCAAGCCGCCACGAGTGAGGCCAAGCGCCTTCTGTCGAGGCTCGAATCATACCAACGCATTATGGAAGAGGTTTCCTCCACGCCTGACTGGCAGAAAAAATGGTAGTCGCTCTTATTTGCGGGAAACGGCGGCCGTCGAATGGGAGAGACAGCGCTCCCCACAACTTTTTAACGCCGCGATGGTAAAAAGAACCTTATATGAAAGTTGCTGCGAGAGAAGTGATGCCCGGGCATTGGATACAAAAACATCAATGAGCGACGGGCCATAATCCAGGCTGGAATCGATGGCAACTTCCACCCGTCTTAACAGCTCCGCATTCATCTCCTCTTGATCCGGCCGAAAAATGTACCCGTTGATGGATAACTCATAGCTGGTGTGGTTGGTGCTCCAGGCCTTGCCGCGAATGGAGTGCCATTCCTCATTGTTGAGGGCCCATGACCTGGGCCTTTCTTGCATGTAGGAACTCCAACTATTGCGTAAAAATTCGTGTTCTGTGAGCGTCCATGACTGATGACCTTGCCCGACAATCTGAGGAAATTGCTCATAAATTGGAGCCAAAAGGGTGATCGTTTCACTTTTTGTATTCCCCAAAAAAGTAATCATGGGAAGGGCGCAAAAACATGAAAAAATTACCAGACATGCCAACCACCGAGAAAGACTCACTGTAAACCTCCTCCAAGAGTGAAAACCCGTATGCACGCTCTCATCGGAAAATTTATCCCTTTTTAAAGGGCCATTTCTTTTTTTTGATCATAAGCCACAATGAACCGAGAAGCATGGTCGCGAGACCAAATACGAATCCTGTGGAGGCGCTGTGGAAAGTAAACTAATCAACTTTGTCGATAAGCGAAAAGAAGTGATCGAGCAAAAAAGACGCAACTTTGAGCGTGTGGTTTTCGACAATTTCCTAGGCGCATACACCGTCTTAGATAAGAACGGTGTTATTTATCCGGTTAAACTTATGGATATTTCTCCCGAGGGTTGCATGATTAGGGTTCCGTGGAGCAAGCGCGAGACTGTTCTTGAAATTGGTCAGGACCTGACCTTGCGCTTTTATTTTACCAAGCAGTCTTTTGTCCCCGCCGTGTGCAAGCTTCGCCACACGGGCGAGTCCATTGAGACCGATGGACAAGCTTATTTAAACTACGGGCTTGAGTTCGATGCCTCGATGTCATCCTACGAAGCCATCAAGGCCTTCGCGGTTTTTCTGATGAAATTTGCCGAGCTTTCCGTCATTGATAGGGGCGACGCCAAAGTCTATTCGCTCTAGAGCGACTTAAGCAGTTTTGCCTTCAGCTCCAAATCCACATCAAAATATTGTTCCAAACCCAGCGCTGTTTCCGATGGCACAAAGTTTTTAATCCATCCCTGATGCACAAAAAAATCGCGGGCATGCACAATGGGAATAAGGGGAATCTGCTCCAGCGCGATCTGGTTCATTTTGTGAAATAGCCCGTTCTGCGACTCGCGCGTGGGAGCGCCCAAGGCCTGCTGATAGAGGCGGTCGAACTCGTCATTTTGAAAGGCCACACGATTAAACGACGCCGGCCAATTGGGACCGTAGAGTAGATCAAAAAACTGCAATCCGGTGGGCACGCCGACAAACCAGGCGAGGTAGAAGATTTCTAGCTTGCCTTTCTGGGCGCGCTCCAGAAGTGTGGCGAAGGGAACCATATCGACCTTGATCTGCACCCCGATCTTGGCCATCTCCTGCTGAAAAAATTCTCCCACCTGCCGCGCCAGGGTGGTATCCCGCACGGTCAAAGTGAGTGTGGGCAATCCCTTGCCTTCGGCAAAACCGGCGCTCGCCAACATTTTTTTTGCCTGCGCCAGAGGCGCACCGAGGAGCGGATTTTGCAAGGGCGTTTCATTGCCGGGAATCCCCGGTGGTAAAACGGTGTGCGCGATTTGAGCCGTGCCATTAAAAAAAAGACGATTAAATTTGGCATGATCAAAGGCCATGAGCATGGCCTGTCTGAGCGCTCTGCTTTTTAAATACGGATGGCGGTTATTAATTCCAAAATAATAGAGGTTGGTGTTTGAATCCGTGATTCCGAGTTTAATCCCCTTGCCTTCCAGTTCGGGGGCCAGTGAGGCCTGGGCGGTGATGGATGAGTCAAAGCTGTCTTTGGGAATTTCCAGATAATCCACCTTGCCCTTCAGAAAATTCAGCCAGGTGGTCTGCGCCTCGTTGATGACGGTGACCACGACCTTGTCCACAAAAGGCACGCGCCGACTCGGATCACCGGGAAAAAACTTTTCCCGAAACTGAAGATTCTTTTCAAACTCAAGGCGATTTTTATGAACCACATTTTTGAGAATAAAAGGGCCGGTCCCCACCATCACTTCCGCCAGATTGTTGTGATAGAAATCCAGCGCCTCCTGCGGTAGGGGTGCCGTCACCGAAACCGTCAAATCATTGAGAAAATAGTGATTGCGCATTTTCAGATTAATCTTGAGAGTGGTCTCATCAAGCGCCGTCACCCCGGAAATCGAACGGGCATAATCTGTTTTGGGCAGCGTCTTTTGCATCTCATACCATTCAGTGAGCCCCGCGATCTGCTTGGCCCAATAGGAGAAATGGGGTGATTGAATATGAGGATCGGCCATGCGTTTAAAGGCCGTCTCAAAATCGGCGGCCACCACCTTCCGAGTTTTACCGGCACCAAAACATTCACAAGGATGATAAAAAATATCGGAGCGTATTTTAAAAGTGTAGACGCGCCCATCGGGTGAAACCTCAGGCATGCCGACCGCCAAATTGGGCAACACCACATAGGGGGCCTGGTAGGGATGGGTTTCCATCAGGGCCTCATAGGATTTGGCCAGCACCAGCAAAGACGAGAGGTCCGTCACAAGCTGGGGATCAAAGTGCGAAATGGGCGTCGAAGCCAGATTGAGGATTTTCTGCGTCAGATCTTCATGGGAAGAACGGGTGCAGGAGGTGCTTACAACGAACAGGCAGACCAGGAGTATTTTCATGCTAGTATTCTGCCTTGAAGAACTGTCTTTTATCTATCAAAATGTCGCCATGAAGATTGCCATCGTCGGGACGGGTCTCTTAGGCATGCAGGCCGCCCTCTTTTTTCATGCAATGGATTGCCATGTGATTCTGCTTGGTGCCGAGAACGAGCGTCCTCTGGGAGGCGAACTGGCGCGTCTAGGTGCCTTCTGCCCCGAGCTGGTCTCTAACGACCCAGACTGCCAGCAGACCTATGCTGAGCTGGCCCACATGTGCAAAAACTTAGGACAAAAGTGTGAAGAGCTGGGCCTCCTGATCAGAGGCCGCGTCACCCTTATCCGAAAATGCACCCTCACGCTTGCCGGCCCCCTGATTGGCGACGCCCGAATGCGCGACCTCTTCCGCCTGCACTACCGCCGTAGCACCTACGAGAGCTTTGTGGATGCGGATGTGGTGATCGATGCCCGAGGCCCCGGTCGGCCTTGCGGTCTCTCGCTGGATGGGGCGCGGGCGCTGGGCGAGAGCGATATAAAATCCTCCAAACTTATTTATGGCATTCCCGGCCCCGAGCAATGGCAAGAGATTGAGCGTGATTTACCGAATATGCCCGACCCGATTCGTGTTTTAATCTGTGGAAGCGGAGAGACCAGCGCCTGTCTTTTTCTCAGATGGGTGCAAGTTTTAAAAAACTCTTCCAAAGCTCTTTCGTTGGTGGTGCTCTCCGATGAGCAAAAATTTTACGGGCAGCTTAAACAAGATGAGTATTTCCGTCCCAAGCTTGAGGCCGCCATCAACTGGGGCCATGAGAATTATCAAAACGCCTATGCAAAATATGGACAAGACTTGAAGGCCTGGGAAGCTCTTGAAGATTATGTCCAGGCCAAGGTCCCAAAACCTGTTCCGCCCCGGTTCCAAATCGAATTTATTGGGGAGGCCCACGTCCAGGCCATCGATGCGCCGGTTGATCGCAAAGACCTATTCCTCACCTATGATACTGTCCGCTGGGATCATGGCGAGCTGATTAATAAAGGTCCTTTTACCATCGGGGCCGATCTGGTTTTTGTGGCGACCAAGCGTTTTCCTGCTCAAGATTGCTCGGTCATCCTTCTGCCCGATGAGCCGGGTCACTATCATTTGCGCGCAAGTCCCCCTTTAAAAAATGGTCTTCTCAACATAGAATTGATAAAAAGAGACCTTTCTCGCTTTTTTCACCGTGCATAATGTTAAGGAACTCCATGCGTGCTGTGTTGCATGTTTTTTTCGTGTTTACCTTTCTACTTGCCGTAGTGTGGGCATGCACGAGCACCAAACAAAATTCCGGAAGCGGAAATAATCGACGCGCACTCGATGCCTATTACATTCCCAGCGATGTGGTTAAATATCTGCTGCCCGAAGTTCCCACCTGGGCCAACATCTCCCTGTCTGGATCATGCCACCGCCAGGAAAGCATTCGCTATTTTGATGTCAAGGAAGTGAATGGCTCCTACAGCGTTTCCTATTTTGATATTCTCGAAGCACAGATCAACTTTAATCAGGAAAAGCAAAATGTCCTGCGGGTGGCGCGACTTGCCCCGGATATGCCTGCCGACTCGGTGTCGGGACTTCCGCCGCGGCAGGAAGAGCTGTTGTTTTACCAGGCCCTCGATCGCGCCCAGGCCAAGTTTTACTCGTTTAAGGTTCCGACCTTCAAACGCATTAATCTTCTATGGATTGATTCGCTTTTAGTGTGGACAGAAAAGATCCCGACGCTCCAACCTCGCGTGGCCAAGATCTTACTCAATCATGATTGGGCGGTATCCGGTCATCCCGTGATTTTTTCCTTTTGTCTGACCTCATTGGACTTAGAAAAAATTCTCGAACAGGAAAAGGTGGCCGATCATAATATTCGAGTGCTCGGGTCTGAGGCCATGAGCCCTTACCGCCCTGATTTGCAGATGGGCACCGGTGCCAAACTCTATTTAGAAGGATTTTTTGCCAAAGAGCAGGAACTGCATCTATATTCACGAGGTAAAAAATGGCCCCTGGAACTCGAGGGCCAGGCGACAATTCACGATTTTTAAATCTCAAAAAGGAGACATGTATGTTTGGAGCTGACATAAAAAAAATTGACTACAAAGAGGAAAAAGAAACTCGGCCCAAGGCCAAATTCAAAACCACCTTAGGTGAGTTCACCATCGAACTGTTCGCCACAGAATGCCCCGAAACAGTTTGGAATTTTATTAATTTGGCCGAAGGTCGTCAGGAAACTTCCAGGAAAGGTCCTTTCTATGATGGCCTCAAATTTCACCGAGTCATCGAAGGTTTTATGCTTCAAGGCGGCTGCCCCACCGGAACAGGAACCGGAGGCCCGGGCTATCGTTTCAAAGATGAGTTCAATCCAAAATTGCGTCACGACAAAGCGGGAATCTTATCCATGGCCAATGCCGGCCCCGGCACCAATGGCAGCCAATTTTTTGTCACTCTCGCCCCGACTCCCCATCTCGACGGTCGCCACACGGTCTTTGGCCGCGTGATCGAAGGAATGGATGTGGTGAAACAAATCGGCAGCGTGGAAACCGGTGCTCAGGATCGCCCTAAAAAAGATGTGATTATCGAAAAAGTCACAATAGAACGAACTGCGGTCTAACATTCCATCTGGATATGTTTTATTTGAAGTTGGACAAACTCTTTGCCCTTCCAGCGATTGATTCCCAGTTCGAAGTCTATAATGGGAGCGGCGTTGGGACGTGAGGCATAAGTTTTAAAAATTTCTTCCGGATGAATGGCCTGCCATTTCCCAATGTAGTTGAAGCTCACGCCTTTTAGGTGATGGGTGGGATCAGACTTGCTCACAAGACTCCATTTTACATGGACATCTTTCATGAGCTCATAGGATTCAATCTTGAGATCCCGCACGCGAAAGGTGGGGCGCTCATTGCCGTTACCGAAAGGCTCCAGCATTTCCAGGTCGCGGGCCAGCTTGGCGCCGATCTCGTGGGCCTTAACTTCCAGATCAAAAGTTTCGCTCTCGGTTCGAAGTAAGGGCGGAAGGGTGCGCAGAATTTTTTTGAATTCCTGCGTGAAGGCGGACAAATTTTCTTTCTTAAGCGACATTCCGGCAGCGGCCTTATGGCCCCCAAAACGCACGAAGTGATGGGACAGCTTTTGCAAGATTTCAAAAATATTTAAGTCCCCGGCGCTGCGGGCGGAACCCTTGAGTAGCCCCTCTTCCTGGGCATTGGTGAACACGATGGCGGGAACCTTGAAGGTATCGACTAATTTTGAAGCGACAATTCCAATGACACCTTCATGCCAATCTGCGGAGTAAGCGATGGAGGCCACGGGGTCATCACCTTCCAGCTCGCGAATCATTTGCTCCCGGGCCAGCTCAAAAACCCCGGCCTGAATCATCTTCCTTTCTCGGTTGGAAATATCCAGCTGGTTATAACAGAGGAAGGCGCGGTCAGAATCTTCCGCGATGAGCAGCTCCAGCGCCTTCTCCGGATGCTCCAGGCGGCCCTTGGAATTAATCATGGGGCCGATATAAAAACCGCATTTTTCGCTGAGAACTTTGCCCGCCGCTCTTTCTTCCGGGGTGAAAAAAGAACGCAGACCAGAGTAGCAGGAGTCGGCCATCTGCTTTAAACCATGGCGCACTAACTTCAAGTTATTGGGGGTCATGGGGGCGAGATCGCAGATTGTTCCGATCGCCACAAATTGCAAGAGAGGATAGAGGCTGGGAATGACCTTGCCCTGTCCTTCCAGAATTTTTTTAATTTCCAAGGCCAGACAAAAGGCCACGGCAACTCCCGCCAGAGATTTCAGAGGTGAATCAGGGGCCTCATCACTTCGATTGGGATTGATCACGGCGAAGGCGACAGGCAATCCTTCTTTGGCCTCTTTGTGATGATCGGTGATGATCAAATCCAGATTCACCTCGCGCGCCCGAAGAGCCGCATCGTGGGCTGTGATCCCGCAATCGACCGTGATTAAAACTTTTATATCCCTTTTCACAGCAGCATCGATATTACTTGGATGAATTCCATATCCTTCGACAAAGCGCGAAGGCTGAATCAGCTCAACAGGAATGTTCAGCATTTTGAAAAAGAAATAGAGAAGAGCGCAGGCGGTGGTGCCATCCACGTCGTAATCGCCATAGATGCCGATTTTTTCTCCCGCTGCCACGGCCAGAACGACCCGCTGGGCGGCCTTGCTCAAATCTTTGAGCTCGCTTAGGTCACTTAATCTTTTTAAATCCCAAGATAAAAATTCGGCCACCCCTTGCGCGCCTTTATAACCGCGCCGTTCGAGCAGGGCCAGAAGTGTGGGATGGAGGTCTATTTGTGGATGGGAGGTGGTTTGGGGTTGCATGTCGCCTCGTTTTTTTCAGTCTGGCACGGACATGCTAACTTTGTCTTTGTAATTTTTAGTCCCAGACTGCAGCCAACCCCTTGATTACGTCTTCGGCGTCAACTTCTGAGGACTCTTGAAAGAGATTTTTATATTCTTGCGTGGTTTTGGCTTCGCCTGAGGTCGCGTACATGAGTGGTAAAAAGGATTTGGAACATTTTTGACAGCGCTCCAATTCCTTGACCGACTCATTAGCATGACCACACTTGTGACATATTCGTAAAAGGTATTTTTGGTGGCCTGCAATTTTCTTGTCGAGCTTCATCGCAAACTTCTTCGGCACGCGGCAAATTATCATGAGGAAAAAGTTGCCAATAAAAAAACAAGGCCAACTTAATTAGTCGGCCTTGTTTGGATTATCAGTAAGTTATAAGAGACTATGAGCCAAAGCTGAAGAAGGGTGATCCGCCTTGATGTCTATTTCCGTAACCGCGCATCACTCCGCTATAGTAATCGCCGTAAGGACTTCCCTGCTCGCCCATGGTGTATGGTGAAGGTCCTGGCATCGAGTAATATCCACCCGGATTGAATCCGCCAAAAGAATTTCCGCCACTTCGATTCATTAACAGCTGGCTCATTAAAAGTTGCATCATAAATTGGTTATCAGCACCGCCGCTATTTAACGGATTGGTGAGCATCATCCCTCCCATTCCGCCCATCCCCATGCCGCCCATTCCACCCATTCCCATACTCGCAGATTGCATCATCATATAGCGGAACATGGTGGTCATACCGGTCATGCTGCGTTCAAATTCTTCCTGCACTTTGGCCAGCTCGGCCTTATGTTTGGCTTCGGCCTCATCAGCTTTCTTTTTGAACTCGGCATCTTTTCCGCTGATGATTTCATCTTTTGCTTTGACTTCGGCCAGGACTTTCTCTTTATCTTTAATCAGGGATTGAACATCTAGGCCCAATTTTTCCAGGTCCTGTTTTTGCTTACACATGTCCTGCACCAACTTCTGGCGATCAACTGTGTTTTGGGCAATGGTGCGATCGCGCTCAGCGATAGTTGCATCTTTTTCAGCAATTAACTTTGTGAGGGCGTCAATCTTAGTGGTCAGCTCGGCAATATTGGTTCGGGCCGCAGCCAAATCTTTCTCGGCCAATTCAAGTTTGGCACGAAGTTCGGTATTGGCGGCGAGAGATTCCTCGAGGGCCTTAATTTTTTCTTTCAGGGAAGCATCACTCACGCTCAAGCTTTGAATCAGAGCATCTCTTTCCGTCGTAATGGCCGTTCGGGCGGCAGTTTCGTCGGCCAGTGCTTTATTCGCGATAACAAGTGCCGCATCGACTTTTTCTTTTTCGGCCCGCAAAGTTGCGTTGGCGGTTCCTGCTTCTGCCAGTTGTCTTTCCACATCGGCCTTGGCCTTTTCCAGCTCGGCCTTATCGCTTTCAAGTTTTACAATTTTGGCGGTCTTAACATCGGCGTCCGCTCGATGAGCTTCGATCTGGGCCAATAAATCTTTATTGGTCTGGGCCTGGGCGACGATTTGATCTTCAAGGGTTTTCTTATCGGCGGTTAATTTTAGGCGTTCCTCTTCCAGCTTGGCACGTTCAGTTGTCAAAGCTGCGGTGGCCTGATCGGCGCGGGATTTTTCAGCAGCTAGATCAGCTTCAACCACTTTTAAACGATTATCCAGCTCCACCAGCCGCGCACCTCGATCATTGTGCTCTTTAACCAGGCGATCAATTTCAGCTTGCTTGGCCTGAAGCTCGGCGGTGTTATGGTAAATGGTAATAATATTAATTGAAACGGCATTCACTGTGGTATTGCCGGTTGCGGGAGCGGGCTGACCATCCTCACTCGCGATTCCACGGAAAAGCTTGGATGTATGGTGCTCGGATTGTAAGTCATAAACAGAGTTAAAGGTCGCCCCCACAGCAAGCGTAAGCATGGCTATCAAGGGAACAGTTTTTTTCAAGCTTGGCGTTCTCATGGGGTCCTCCCAAAAAAGTTATAAAAATAACAGTCAGTCTGCCCAAGTCACTTCAAGAAGTGTGCCAACCGTCTATGGCAGGGGGTGACATGTAATCTTGGCAGGTTAGGTGCCAAGAAAAGTGGTGCCGACAATAATTGCTACAGATAAATTGGGCAGGTGTTAGAAAAGTAACGGCCTTATAAGGCCAGGGCCTGGCAAGCCTTCTCTTTAAAACGACGATTGACAGCACTCAAACAGGCCGACTCAAACAGGTCGTGGGCCTTCTTGGAATCTCCCAGGGCCTGATAGGCAAGCCCGCGGTAATAACGATACTCAACGACATTACTCTCGTGCAGACCGCGTTCACGCTCCGACCATGCTAAAACTTTGCGCCAGTCAGTCAAGCCGACGAAAGAGCGCAGAATACCGGCGGTGCTAGATTGTTGCAAAATAGGAACTTCACTATTTTCATTAAAGACCAAGGTGTAGTAGCGCAAGGCCTTGTTGTAATCCCGGGCGGAAAGATAAAGTCCGGCCAGCTTATAGCG
>MEPP01000031.1:175406-439308 GCA_001769855.1 Bdellovibrionales bacterium GWA2_49_15
CACATTGGAGCCATATTCAAAACTCGGAACCTCACTCAGCACACGTTCGTAATTTTTAATCAGCTCTCGCTCATCTGAAGTTTCGGAATAAACATCTAAGGAGAAGGCGATGCTCAAACCAAAGTCCAGAGTTCGAGGAAGATTGGCTTGAGTGACTCCCAGCTGAAACTGGCGCATGAGTTCCGCCGAGGCCTTTGGTTTCGTCGCAGGATTTGCCCAGTTGGCGATGGCCTCGCGGCTTGCGCGCGATAATGCTTGGAATCGATTGGCCACATAGTGTTGGGAAAAGAGCAAGGCCTCTCTCAAGAATATTTCTTTGGAAAGCCCGGTAGACTGCTCAATCGCCTCATAGATCTCTTTTCCTTCCAGCACCAAAGAGAGCACGCGATGATCGGCGGCATACTTGTCATGCAGGAAGGTGTAGGCCAGGGCATCTTCATAATAGTCTTCCAAATTATGCGGACCTTCCAGACCATTGAGAAGGGCCTCTTTCTCACCGGACCATTGGCGATAGAGCGCGCGACGCTCCTTATGGGCAAGCTGATTCATTAAATAGACAGCGCTTCCTTCCCTCGCCCATTTTGGCAAACGGCCATAGGTTCCGAAGCTCATGTGCTTTCTAAAATAAGCATGAACTGTTTCATGGCAGACGGTTGTCTCGAGATCGGCCTGGCCGCTTAAGAATGGATAAGGGCTGAAGCTCATACCTACAAAAAAGGAACCATGAGTTTCCGCAAAGCCGTCAAACGTCTCCGCTTCGATCTCACTGATCACGTCCACATTCAAGAGCTTGGGAAATCCATGGCGATTGCGTTTCCAGGTTTTTCCAAAACTCTTCTCAAGTTTCTCCATACAAAGCGGGATTAAGGTCTTGATTTGCTTTTCTAAATCCTTAATTTTTGCTTTTGTCACGGTTTCCATAGGAGTTGCAGGAAAGTTGTCCTTCCAAAAGGCAAAGGTCGATCCACAGGTAAAAACAAAAATTAAGACAAGGATGCGGGATAATGTCGTCATAAGCGCGCATATTATCCATCATTTTTGAAGTGAACACACAAATCGTGTAAATATTACTGTTTCATTCCCTTTGTGCGAAAGCGGTAGTAAAGCAAAATTACTTTCAAGGCCTGTCTTTCCAAGAAGATTTGCGCCACCAGATAATAGAGCCTGAAAAAATGATTAATTCCGACATGACCCATGATCAGAATCGCCAGACCCAATCCCATGCACTCTAGAAAGAAATTCTGCCCCTGAGAAATAAACACGCGGTCAATCAAACCGCACAAAAAGATGCCAAGACCCAAAAAGGCCATCGCCCCTCTAATGGTGGGGTAAATGTGCATCTCGGCTTCTCGTAAAACCTCATCGCGGTCATTGCCCCGGCCACGTTCGGTATCAATGGAGCGCGAGACCAAAAGGACACCGGCGAGTGTGGCCCACATGGGAAGTGCCATGGGCCATAATGAATCGAGATGAAAAGATGAATGGGCGAGAACCTTCACAAAAGGATAGGCGGCAGAACTGATCATCCCTAAGGACAGCAAGATTCCGGCGCGATAAAAAGAGTTGAGATACAAGGCCAACACGATAAATAAAAAAAGCAGGGCAAACGGGCCGTTGCGTTTAAAATCATGAAACTGGGAAGCGAGATAGGTGCTAAAGGGCGCTTGAAGGGTGCCGTCGTCCGAACTCTCTGTCAAAGGTAGCGAGTGTCTGCTCTCTGTCTCTGAACGAGAACTTTTTTCGTTGCGGCGGTCGAGCTGCGAGCGAAAAATATAGGACTCCTCGGCGGTCAAATTTTGACTGGTTATGATCGATAGGGGAAGTGCTCCCTTCTCTTTGCGCGTCAGACTGAGCTTGGAAAATTCAAAGGCATCCAGGGTCGGCAAGGTAACATTGATGTTAAAATCCACGGGACGCATTACTGACATGTTGGCCTCTGAAAAGAAATCTGCCAGGGCGAATTTAAAACTGGTGAGGTCAACTTCAGGAAGGAGCGACAATCCCTGGGGAGTGACCTCCCAATGGGCCAGCCACTCAAAAACTAAACTTTTTACCGGTGAGATCTGCCAAATTTTGTCGGAGGTCACAGTGTCGGGTTTTTGCTGATACATCATGACGTCACCATGGCCGCGAAAATGCGTGACCATGCGGTGAGAGAAGGGATTTTTGATTCCGTAATTCATCAAACGCCAGGCGACAGGAGACAGAAGAAAAAGGATGATGACAACATAGCCAAAGAGGGCCGAAGTTTTGATCGTAAATTTCCCCGCATGGGCGGTGGAGGTCAGCTTTTCACCGGATTCAACCACCCACCTGAGGGGCGCAAAAAGTGCCAGAATAACCAGGGTCAGCAGCGTGAGGGGAACACCGTAGATAAAAAAGCGCAGGGTAATAAATTGTGCAATCACATTGATGTCGGTGAGAAGCAGAGGCAGCATCAGCACCAGCAAACTTCCAAGAAGGATCGCCACGGTAGGTAAATATTCCGCCAAGGTAAATAAAACCGCTTGGGTTATCTCGCGACGAATATAGGTGTGAAGCTTGGATGGGAAATAGTAACTGCGAATCCGACCCAAGAGCACAATCCAAAAAAATGAGGTCAGAATAATGGTGAACAGCAGAGCGGGAAAGTCGATCAGGGAGATTTCTTTTTCCAGCAGAGTTATCCAAAAAGGATAATGCAAAAGTAAGATGGCATCGAGGACCAGAAAGCTCAGCTGTGCTTTGAAGTGTTTGAAAATAAAATGGCCGGCGAGCAGCTGCAGGAGAATAAGCGCGATGACAGAGAGAACCACGCGCTTCAGACCGCCCAGGAAGGCGTAGACAAAAGGATAGGAAATTTTATAATCCTTGAAGGAACTTTTGGCCCAGAAGAAAAATCGGACCACCGAGACTTCCGAATGGTCTAGCCAAACTTTCACCGTTTCAGGCATGGCGGCAGGAATAAGGGAAACTTTGGCCACGTCACCGAGGCGAATCAGAAAGGTTCCTTTAGCCCCGATAACCACACTTTCAACTTGGGCCACGGACTTAAAGGTTCCGCTGACAAAATAAACCATATCCTGCTTCGCCCCTAAGTTGTAGGTGAAGCTATTAATTTTCAATGCCTTCCAGACAGAATCAATTCCCAGACCATGCTGGAGAATTTTATCCAGGTTGGGAACGATTTCAAAATGTGGCCTTAAACTTTCATCACTCAGGCCCGGCTCCATCTCGCGAATGGATTTTTTGTACTTGGAAAATTTCCGAGACAGATCCTCAATTTGAACTGCGGTGGGATTGTGGACAACAAGATCGGGGTAATTGCGCTGCTTAACCGCAGTGACGATCACGCGCTTGGCTTCGCCCGGCAGGAGAATTTTGAGGCGATCGATTTTTTCCTGAATGAAGAGGAAAGTGGTGCCTTCCTTCGTATTGGCCTTAAATTTTAAATTGAGAACCGCCTGCTCATGGGAGGTTGCCGACTCTAAAACCAGCAGCGCCGGCAGCCCGTTCATAACCTTTTCGGCCACGATAGTTATCTTTCGTTCCACTTCCTTGGCCACCATTCCCGGCGCTTCAATCGTGATCGCGTATTCCAGGTAGGGCGACTCTGGCATAATATTGAATTTGAAGTTGGAAAAGAAAATGGCCAGAACCACCGGGAGGATCAGGGCGGTAAAGACTACGCGGCGAGAACGGGCGACTTGAGTCAGATATTTTAAAATCATACAATCATTTCCGTTAGAGGCCAGTGGAAGAATAGCAATCCGGTTGGCACGCCTTTATTTTTTTTGAATTCTTTCACGACGACTTTAAAGCGTTCAAGCTCGATCTCATTGAGCAGCATCAGGAGCATCTCATTATTACCCGGCCAGGTGACACTCCCCTCTTTCTTACCCTGATTGCCGGAGCCATGCAGGCCCTTAAAGTAAGTGTAATTTATAATCTCCGCCAACTTCATAAGAGTGAAGACTTCCTCGGACAGTTCAGAATCAAACACCAACATTAATGCTTTCATTGATTTTCACCATTTTGTTTGGGAAGAAAATATTCGATCGTCATGGGAGTTACGCAAAGGGAAAAGAAGGTTCCCGTGATCATTCCAAAAATATTAACCACGGCCATGCCACGGTAAAGCTCACTGCCCTCACCCCCGACGAGCAAGGTGGGGAGCATGCCAAAGATGGTGGCAAAACTGGTCATCAGAATCGGTCGGGTCCTTTCGCCTACCGCCTCGACAATCGCCTGCGTGTTGCTCTTCCCCTCTTCCAGCTTCTGATTGGTGGCCTCCACCAGAAAGATACCGTTATTCACAATAATCCCTACCAGCAAAATCAACCCCACCATAACCGAGGCATTCAGGGTTTCATGCATGATGATGAGTCCGATAATGGCACCACCTAAGGCCAAGGGAATGGTGCTCATGATGATCACCGACTGGGTGACCGATTTAAACTGCAGCATCAAAATGGTAAAAACAATTAAGGCAGAGAGACACAAAGCTTGAATCATACTGGCGAAACTTTCGTTCATGGTTTCCATTCCACCGCGGGGAGAAATTTTGGCGGTGGGGATGCCCAGCTTTTGGGCGATCTCGGTAATCTGCAAATCGATTTCGCCCAGGGTTGCATCTTTTAATTTAAAATAGAGCGAGGAAAAGCTTTCATTATTGAGTCGATTTAAGAGCGACTGGGTTTTTCCAAAAGATACGTCATAGAGATCACTTAAAATCGCCGTTCCCTTTTCTTTTACATGCAGGGGAAGATTGAGGAGCAATCCAGAAAATTGAACGGACAAGTCCACCGGCCGGTCAATATTAAAGCGCCCCAGATCAGATAAATCGACCTTGTGTAAGGGGATTACAATCTGGGCGAGGGATTCAATCTCATTGGAGCCCAAAGCGTGAGTCAGAATATGCTCAGGATTGAGCTGGGTTTCGGTCATGCTATAAAAATCATCGGTCAGACATTCAGAAATTTTTCCGCCCTGACACAAAAACGAGATGAAATCATGGCGCTGCTGAGTACTCAGCTCTTCCGATACAAAGATCAAACCATCATAACCCATGGCCTCACCGGTGGGAGCGGGACCGACCGGCAGGATGTGGAGACGCTCTCGCTTTAAATCTATCTTTCCAAGTCTGCCCTCAAGCTCTTTTAAAGGTAGGGAACTTTTTAATTCAAAAAGCGCTTCGATACCATTGGCACCTTTCTTGGTAATCGCCCAATTAGAATCGGACCAGGAGGACAAGGTCTTAGCGATAGTTTTCATGGCGGCATCACCGGTGGAATCAAAGGCCCGGCGATCAATAGGGTAATCCAGCGAGTAAACGCGACTGCTCACCATGGGAAGAAATTCGGTTTTGGGCATAAAGACCAGCATCCCCAGGCAAATGGACACGGCCAAAAGCGAGACGCCGAGCTGTCGAATTGGTTTTGCACGACAAAAATCCTGCAGCTGATGGGAATATTTCACGGTAAAATCCACGATGGTCGGACCCACGGAAAATATAATTTCGCTAAAGCGATTAGGTTTGGATTTTCTTCCCAGCACCTTATAACAAAGCCACGGCACCAAGCTGAAAACGGCCAGGAGTGAGAGAATCTGGGTGGAAACAACCGTAAGGGCCAAGTCAGAAAATAGCTTGCTGGTAATATTTTTCTGCATGGCAATCGGCAAGAGCACCCCGGCCGAAGCCAGGGTGGACGAAACAATTCCCAGGCTGACATCCTTGACCCCGTTGACACAGGCCTTATAGAGATCGACCCCGGCCTGAACTCGACGAGTGACCGACTCCAAAATAACGGTTGAGGCGTCCGTGATCATGCCCACCGCCAAAGAAAAACCATTGAGACTAAAGAGATTGATGGAAATCCCAAAAAACTTCATGGCCAAGAGTGAGCCAATTAAGGAAGTGGGAAAAATTACCGAGGCCACCAGCACGCCGACGGGAGAGCCCAGAAAGAGCATGAGAATAAAAGAGTTCAGCGCCAGTCCGGCATAGAAGTTGCTGAGCACACTATCCTGCCCTTCGCGAATTTTGTCCGCCTCATTGTAGATAACTTTTTGGCTGAGTCCTGGAATGTCGCTAAACTTTTTTAAAATCTTCTCAATATTGGCGACGATGGACAAAGTGTCAGCACCGGCTCCTTTTAAGGCCTCGATAATCACTGCGGGCGAGTCACCGTTCATAAGGACTTTGACTGAACCTTCATTATGTTTGATCGTGGCAAAATGTCCTAGCGGAACCTTTTTTTTGGTTTGCATGGAAACAACGGGAAGATTGGCAAGCTGGGCCTCGTTCTGGATATTATTGGTGAGAAGGTGGTCGAAAGATTTTCCCTTCAGGTACAAGTTGAGATTCCAAAATTCTTTGGCCGACTTGACGATATCCCCTGAGTTAACGCCGGCGCGGGCCATATCCTCCGGCCGAACTTCCGCGACCATTCCGTTGGCCACATCACCGGAGACAATAACCTGGGCCACACCAGCGATTCGCTCAATTTCAGGCGCAATCAGGCGGGCCTTTTCGGAAATATCCTGAATGGAGTTTCCGTACAGGGCCACACGGAAAATAGGATTATTACTTGGCCGATGCAGAATAAAAATCGGATCAAGTGTGCCAGGCGCACGAGGGGCATTATCCACAATCTGGCGTGCCTTGCGCAGGGCCTCTTCTGGGGAAAAATCCCACTTGTAAAAAATAATCAAGATCGCCTTTCCGTCTTCGATCATGCCTTCCACACTGGTGATCTCTCCGGTCTGGAGGAAGGCGCGCTCCAGCGGCGCCACAACCTGTGAGGCAACCTGATCTTTCGGCATCATGGGCGAAGGAATAATAACGGCGACGGCGGGAATTTCAATGGAAGGAATAAACTCATTGGCGATATACGGCAAGGTAAAATAACCTGCCAGAAGAATCAGCAGATTGATACTAATAGTGAAAACGCCTTTCCGTATAAATGCTTCGATCATAGGATTAGAGAATCTTTTTTAAGCATGCCTGATTATCAGAGATAAAATCCACCTTCCAACCAGAGGTGTACTGATTCACATCTTTAAGCAGCACGACCTGATCACAGTCCGAGAGTCCAAGACTCACGCTGACGGTTAGAACCTGTCCGATTATAATATCTTTTTTCTGAAGAACGCTGGAGAGCGCCACCACGGAACCACTCTCGGGATCGACAATGGGTGAAATTTTCTCGAGAGTTCCAAGGGATTCTGTTCCTGAAGCCAAATTAAGACTGGCACCTTGTTTCAGTTGCTGCGCCTGAGAGGGTGACAGGCCAAACTCCAAGTAGAGCTGTCCATCATCCACCACTGTAATAAGCGGCATCCCGGGAGAGATCGCGGCCCCCAGAGTGACATGCACCTTGGCCACCTTGCCATCGAGGGTGTTGTTATAATTTCTTACGGTATCCCTCTCGAAAACCTGCATCAGCTCACTGCCCTTTTTGACCTGATCACCGACCTGATTAAATATTTGATTGACCAGTCCTTGTCCGATGGCGACCACGGTACTCATTTTTTTGGGTTTAACAATGCCATAGATTAAAACCTTCCGCTCCAGCTGAGACGCAGCTTCAGAGACGAAGAACGGGAGCCAGGCACATAAGGAGAGAACGGCTACAATAATTTTACTTCTCATTCTTGTACTCCACTTCTTTGACAGAAACTTTGTTAAACTCATTGGCCTTAATGGCCAGATTTAAAATGGCTTGCTGATAATTTTTATTGGCCTGATGGGCCTCAAGCTGGGCATTGGCCCACTCAAGACTTAAGAGTGACTCTTCAAGACCGGTACCGGCACCGCTATTGCGAATAATTTTAGTCTGCTCCAGCTTGTGCTTTTTTTCTTCCGCGATGGCATTCTTCAGGGCGTACTCGGTCTTGGAGGTCATGGAATCAGTGTAGAGCTTAGCAATGTAGATCATATTTTTTTGCACCTCAGACTCTTTACGCTTGATCGCCATTTGGTGGGCCAGGGAGGCCTGAGCGCGCCGGGCACTGCTTTGAAAACCGTCGAAGACATTAAAGGTAAAAACCACACTCGCCCGATAATCATCGGAGGGCTCTTCCCCTTTAAAACCACCCGACTCGGAGTAGGACGAGGTCAGCATGATCGAGGGCACCCAGGGCCGCTCCCAGGAGGTCGACTCCTTGTAGCCACGATAGGTATCAATGGCCAAATTCATATTCTCGATTTCGTAGTTGTCCCGTTGATACTTGTCCTGAACTTTGGCCAGCGGAGGAAGTTCGTAATGAACCTTAATCGCGGGAGTTTTTTCCAAATCCTCGGGTTTCAGTCCTGGTACCAAATCTTTCAACGCCTCTCGCGCCATGATTAGTCCGCCGTCAAGCCGCGCTTTCTGATGTTCCAATTCATAATATTTGGTATCGAGCTGGAGCTGATCTCCTCTTCCATACAAACTTTGTGAGCGCTGACGTTGCTCCCGCATTCGCCCCATCACCTGGCTGGCGCGATCAAGGCTGCCTTGCATATCCCGCATGGCCGAAATCTCCAGCAAGAGCTGGTAAAGCTGGGCGCGTTTTTCAAGGGCGGCGGCGGTGTTGCTGAGTTCCGAGGCACGCAAGGTATTTTGGGCGCTATTCACGTTGGCCCTGATATTAAACCGGGAAAAAAGAACATAAGACAAGCTGAGGTCCGAGGTCCATGAGTCACGCTCCACCACCACCGATTGGGAGGTGCCAGTGGACCCGGCAATGGCCGGACCGCCGCCCACGCCAGGCGAGCTGGTGGAGGAATACGGATTCACGGTCGACTCTTGATCTTTGCCGGTGGAGACACCGGTGTTAATTGAGAGTGACGGAAAATATAGGGCCTTCGTACCCGTCACCTGCTCCCGATCGAAACCGAGTTTATATTCGCTCAATTTCAAATCGGCGTTTTGCTCAAGAAGCTGCTGCTCAATTTGCTTAAGGGTAATACCTTGACTTTCACTTATGCACAAAAAAAAGATCAGCGGCAATCCATACTTCATTTTCATATTAATTCCCCGGCCGAGTTTCATCGAGATTGGGCGCTACCGTTTCCATCGTGAGTGCCATGGCCTTCATCAGCTCTCTGACTGTGGAATTCTCGCTTCCCAGCTGAATCTCCACCCGGCGACCGGCCTGATGAAAGCGCCGATGGGTATCCACCATCAGTCGAATGCACTGAAAATTCAGAAAGGGACAACCCTCCAAATTAATCAATAGATTTTGAGTGGCGATGCGATCGAGCATTTCCAACTCGTGGGCGAATAACGGATAAGTATAATCGTCAATGTCACCCAACACCGTGAGTGCAATTTTGTCTTCATGACGATGCACAGTCATGCGCATGCTGAATCCTTAAGTTGGCTTGTTTATTAAGAAATTTTAGACACTTTGGGGGTGAATAGAAGAATGAAAAAACTGCCTCTCGAAATTACTTATTAGTTGAGGCAGGAACTCGACCGGAAGTACTTTTCTCAGGTAGCTGGGCCACGCCGCGCGCGACTCCGTCGCCCACTCGCATAGCGGCACGCTCAAGATTAGAATTCATCCCTTGGGCCAGGGTGCTCATATATTTGCGACCGGCGCCGCGTGAGAAAAATGCTAAAAGTTGAGTGCGTTCTTCGGCGTTCAAATCTTTATAGGTGAAGGCCAGCACCAGAACCACGCTGGGGGCCATCTGTTCCGAGAGATGCTGACGAATGGTGAGAAGACGCTGATCAATTTCAAAAATATTCATGCGCTTTTCTTCAGGCAAGAGTCCATTGAAGCCAGTAATCAGACCAAGACTGACAGAACTCATTGTGTCCACCATGATCTGAAGCGCCTGTGTTTCCCGCGCCAGCTTTGCCGCAAACTCAAGCAGGTCCCGATCCGGTGTCTTGTTATCTTTTTCAAAGGAGTCGATGTAGGTGCCAAAAGCATCCTGGCCTTGCTGCGTATCCATGAAGCCTTCCATCAGATAGGCCTTGCGCCCCAGCGGTTTGTCA
Organism: Bdellovibrionales bacterium GWA2_49_15; assembly: GCA_001769855.1. Classification (GTDB taxonomy): domain Bacteria; phylum Bdellovibrionota; class Bacteriovoracia; order Bacteriovoracales; family Bacteriovoracaceae; genus GWA2-49-15. The sequence continues at coordinate 185,378 of MEPP01000031.1, forward strand.
TACCATTCAAGAACCGCCAGCTTATCCTGACGATTGAGCTTCAAGGTGACTTCATCTTCCATATTTTTTATCAAGCGCTTCGGATCAAAGGCCTCGCGAAAACTTTTGACCATGAGTTCAAAAACCTCAGGCTGTGACGCGAATTTTTCCCGCTGTTTCTCCAGCCCTTCATCTAATGATTTCGGCAAGGACGTGAGCGTGGTTGAAATTCCGCTCCGTTCAATCAAGAGCGCGGTCAATTCCTGATCACTTCGTTCGTGAAATGGCTTCGAGGCACATCCCGAGAGCATCAAAACCGTCGCGAGAAGAAGGAGGAAGCTAACCTGTAAACGTGTGACCGCCATAGCGTGTCCTTTGTGTATTAGTTAGGCCTCCCTGCCTTGTGTGAAACGTTTCGGTCAAAAATAGACAAAACTTGAGCTTGACGCTCGGATGGATGCTAAGTCGTAATTTCAATGCTATATTGATGGAGTTTACAAAAACGGGGGTGCCATGGTTTCGACAAGGCAATCTTAGGTTTTGTGGGCGTGTCCAGGTTGATCTCCAGGCCCTGGTCAAAAGGAGATCAAATGTATGTGCAGACTCTTATGAGTCATATGCTCTAGCCGCCTAGTGCGTTTCTAGACATTGAGGGGGTAGCCCCGAGAAACAGAAGCTACCAAAGCTGTGGAGGCATCAGTCTAACTTGCCTCTGAGGATCAGCCGGGCCACCTCATAAAAAAAGCACCGGGGTTCCCAAAGTGCACGCAACTTCGGTGGCCTTGTTTGCTGGCGATAAATGCAAACTACACACGTAGTCCGCTCTACCAATGATGTTTTGGACGTGGGTTCGATTCCCACCACCTCCACCAACTTTCCCAAGAAAAATAACCACCGCAAGGTGGTTTTTTTATTTCAGCCGGTGAAACGGTGACGCGTGGGAATCGAAGCGAGGAAGCGACCGTGTTGGAGTTGCCCCAAGGCAAGTCCAACACGGACAGGCAGGCAGGATGCCTGACTGAGCGCCCGAGGGGAGGCCACGCAGGAAGGGAGCGTGAGGCGACCGACCGTAGGGGCCGAGGCCCACTACCCCGAACCGAAAACAGACCTGCCCCACCCCGATCCCACTGATTCTTCGTTTCCCGAAAAAATTCCCTCCCTCAAACCAGATATCATGTAGTTACACAACCAACACGGCATAATTAGTTATACTATGTTATAAATTGTTATGCTATAATGACGATAGGATGTTGCAATGGAAGTAATAATAACTGAATGGGGTTTACAGTCGTACATTTCACTTAAGGGCCAAGCGGTCTTTAGTGATAGCGATTATAAATCCAAACTAAGACCTGATGCTGAGCTGTTAAAAACGGACGACCCATTTGATCCCAATCATCCAAAGTTTAGTAATTCTAAATTTTGGGGGCCTGCCACAAGCTTCGGCAATATTTTGCAGTATGGTTACAAAATGAAGTGGCACAACCTTGGCCCCGGCAACGTGCAACTGAGACTTTGCGTAGTGATCGCCGCAACTGTCCTCGAAGGGATCATGGCCCAAAGGACTTTTTTATGTACGTCATATGTTAAGGACGACAAAACGGATAAGCGAGAAATGGCGAGATTGAAAATTAAGATTCAAAAAATAATTGATGGAACCTATGTTTATAGGGGGAATTTATGAGCCAGTATCAAACGAATGACAAACAGAAAGTGCAAATTTATGGGATTGCTTCTCTCATGAAGCAGAATGGGCTTTCAGATAAATTCATTGCTAATGCTGTCGAGATCGGACTTTATTATGAAGGTGCTTATGATCTCTTTGAGCTTTGGGCCCAAGAGACGGAGCAAAAAGAGCGCGATCAAATCATTGCCGATCTTCAAGAAGAGATCGATGAGTACAAAGAACAGCCAAAAGAACCAGTCAAAAAACCGTATATCAAATACTCTGACCTAGAACTGATTGCAAAAAATGTTCAAAGCTTTAAGGCCCACCTTAAAACTTTGGTTGATCAATGGGGAGGCATAACGAACCTGTCTCGGGTTACAGGAATCCCCCAGCCTTCTCTGAGCCGTTTTTTTAATTCTCCTTCAATGCCAAGGCGCACGACTCTTTACAAAATTGCCGAGGCCTTGAATTTGTCGGAGAAGGAAATTATTTCGGAGTGGGCGGCTTAAGTGGAAAGAGAGTTAAGACGGAAATTTACACCTCTTGAGAGACATGCAATATGGTTGGTTTATGGTAAATTGTGTAACTATTGTGATTCTCCTTTAACATTTAGGGAAACAGAAATAGAGCACATTGTACCATTTTCACTTTTTGCAACCAGTCCGGAAAAAACAAAAGCTATCAAAAAAGAGTTAGGATTATCAGAAGACTTCGATCCGAATGATTATGCCAATCTCACTTTATCCTGTCGTAAATGTAACCTAAAGAAATCCAATATTCAGTTAAAAAAGGAAGGACTATTGTTGCTTCTCGGTATCGCTGAAAAAAATAAAAATAGAATTATAAAACAAATTGAAACATTAAAAAAACAAGATGTGAAGGTTGCCAACCAGTTCAAGTTAGCCAGAGCCTTCAGCTCAGGCTCTCTTAACGAGCAAGATGTATCAGAGATAATTTTAAAGCATAAGAATATTGAAGGTGTGTTCAATCTGTCTTCACCCATTTCTATATTTGGTAATATGGACCTAAGAGAGTTATCAAAAGAGAGAATTGAGGAATATCAAGATTCTACATCAATTTTACCTGATTGGTTGAGTGAGGGTCTTGAGTTAGATGATTCTTTTGGCAATAAAAAAATAGTTAGAACTCTAAGGGAATACAAAATAGCATGCTCAGCAGGATATTACCCAATGTCTAATGCGGCAACGAAGACCGCCTATGCTGTATTTGAATTGCCTATGCAAGTTCTTAAGCACCTTGAAAATTCCACGTATGCAGACACGAGCTACATCGACAATCCAAGATTAGGCCTACCAGATATTAACTTACTTCCGGCATCGCTATTATGTTCGTTTGAAGATTATGAGTCAGAAAAACGCAATACAATGGCAGAGTCTCTATCGCCCACAACGATTGGAGACCTTATAGAGAATGGCGAAGCAATTATTTCTAGATTAGGTTCCGCTCTAATTTCAATTCATTGGCGAAATTATTCGACATTTATGCTTGAGTTGATGCGCGCTGACTTCAACAACGATGGTGTTCAGGAGCTGTTAATACATTGGGGTGGCGGGCCACTTGACGGGACGTTATCTACAGGGAACGTAATAGTTCTTTGCAAAAAAGATGAAAGTTCTAAATTTACAATGATGAAAGAATCGGATGTACATGAGTAGTGATGATAAACATGGTTACTTTGACCCGACTCATGGATTTTCCCAATCCCAATGTCCCTATAAATCGGGCTCATTGGCACACCATTGCTTTGCATCTCTAAAAAATAACCCTGACGAACAGGTTGAAAGTTTTTGTAAATTTGTTCTCGGTCAACAACGATTAAGAATGGGTGTTTCTGAAATAAAGCTATCTTTTGATTTCGATGGCAGAAACGACTCTATGCCTGAATTTGAATTGCAGAAATATTTATCTCATGTTCCCATGTTATGTTTCACTGATGCCCCACCTTCTTTTGCTGGATACCATGGGAATGTGTACGGTAAACTTGGTATTGTATTTTCATCCTCCTCACTCATTAAATTAAAACCTCACCCTGTTAAATATGTTTGGTTACGATCGCGAGTAGTTAATCCAGAATCTGGGTTTATCAATAATTATTATAATGAATTGTATGACACTCAATACAACATCGCCCTTTCGCTCATATATAACGGGCAAGTTGAAACGGGAAATAAATTATTATTTTCTTTGTGTTGTGAGCTTGCTTATTGCCAGCAGATGATTGAACCCCTGAGAAATGATAGGAGAGGCATTCCTCAAAATTATTATTATGCTGCTGAGAACGAATGGCGCATCATTGACCTCTTTCAATATCGAGAGTTTGTATTTTCAAAAGTAGAAAATCGAGACAAAATGGAAAAGGAATATTTAGAGAAGAACCCAGAAAAAGGTTTTACCGGATCAAATCCCTATATTCAATTAATGCCATTTCAACTTAAGCAAATATTTGTCCCAACTGATAAACATGTCTTTACGGTAAAGAAAAAACTTAAAGACATTGGCTGGGCCGATTTCCAAGATATTGTCATCACCTTTGAAGAATACATATCCAAGAAATAAGTAAAAAACAAAAGCAGGGATTGATATGGATGAATTGATTAAGCGAATTATTGAAATTGCAAAAGAATACAAACAAGAGCATAAGCGCTCTCTGGGAGTCACGGGTGAAATTGGAGAACATATCGTATCGGAACAATTTGACTTACAATTAGCCGATTACCAGCAGGAAGGATACGATGCTAAAACTAAAGACCTTAGAAAGGTCCAAATTAAAAGTCGCATTTTTAAAGATGGGATAGGACGAGTTGGGAAAGTCAAAGATGGCGAATATGATAAATTACTGGTTGCCTCTTTTGATGATGACTTTAAGATTTTAGATGCATACGTCGTAGACAAAAATGTTATGGAAAAGGAATTTGAGGACTATCTCAAAAACAATGGACAAGATGGAAAGAACTTAAGAAATCCCTCCTGGTCAAAAATTCAGCAGATTGGCACGACTCTAAAGAATAAGGATGGGAGCTGGGGAGCTGTTTAGTTAAACCTCCTACGGCGCGAGGGCGATTGGAATGATAATTGCCCCTCGTGGCCATACTCGCATAAACGAATAGCAAGAATCGACAAAAATAAGACTTTGGTTCAATTATTAGCACCTCAATTATTCAATTTCCCAAAAGCTATTAAAACAACTTCGCTAGGGTATTTACATTAATTTCTGCCTATGTCCAAATGAGGATTCAGCTTGCGCTCCGCGATTATTAGCAGAATAATTTATGCCATGAGAAATAATATAACGCAATCAAAAGCAGGATTCAATGCATCCCAAAAAGCATCCCGAAACCCTTTCTAAGCTGGGGAGACAAATGAATGTTTATTATTTTGCTTATGGCTCTAACTTGGATTCGAAACGATTAACTGGAAGATGTCCATCTGCCGTAAAAGTGAAAATCGCTTATATGAGCAATTTTACACTATGTTTTCCACAGTGCAACCAAGCTGGGCATTTAGTAGCAGGCTTTTGCGAGAGCAAAGATAGAAAATTATGGGGTGTGATCTATCGCATAGAGGATAAAGACATTGAAAATTTATACCAAGCAGAAGGCTTCAAGGCAGGCAGGAGCAATTCAAGCAATTCGTATTTGAAAATTTCAGACATCAAACTATCTAATGAAGATGGCAGCCCTAACACATACAAGGTAATAACGTTCAAACAAAATAAAGAAAAAATGCAGCCACCTGAGGGTAAACTTCACAGCGATGAATATTTACGATTTATACTGGATGGATACGAAGAACACGGACTACATGCTAAGGATACCAACACATATTCCCGTCTAAAGTCGTATTTAAATAAACAAAGTGCCTAGCACTTCTCAACAATGAGTTAAAAATGACAAAGAGAAAAAAAGTACTCGCCGCAGGAGTCGTCTCAATAAGTTTTAATGGCCCAAAAGAGACCTGCGCAGCTGCTATTTTGCTAGCTAAAAAAGTTTTACCAAAGTGGAAGAACTTAAACCTAACTGATCTTTCGGAAGATGATTTCGTACTGCCTCCTGACTATGTGCCTCCCCAGAAAACGCCAAGTAAATACTTTGCCGCCTTTACCATTGCCCCAGAAAATGTCGCATTTCTTATTATCTTATTTAAAACTTGGATTGGGGAAAAAATCCTTAACGAAATATTAGAATCATTTATAAGCGAATTAAAGCTTGGTTTTTTCAAAAACGTACGCCGATGTGAACTTCACATTAAATGCAACCTCGACGAGAATGTTTTGATCATCCGTCTGGAGGCGAAAAACTCAGAAGAATTAAACAAATTTAAAAAAATGGTTCCAATAATAAATAGCAGGGCTCAAAAATGGATCAAGGAAAAAGGATTTACACACAAATATATGATTTACCATATTAAAAACGGCAAATGCAGCTCATTCCCAATTTTGACAGATAAAATTTAATTATCGACTCCATTCAAAACGAAAAATGTTATCCTTATGAACACGACTTTCTAAAAGACAAGAAGCAATTATGAGTCAAATAAACTGGGCAAATTTGCGATCATGGAATGGCAGTCAGCAAGGAGGCTTTGAAGAGTTATGCTGTCAGCTTGCCCACTACGAACCAATTGCGGATAAAAAGAAATTCTTAAAAAAAGGGGCTCCAGATGCAGGAGTTGAATGTTTTTGGCTCCTTCAGAATGGAACAGAAATTGCCTGGCAAGCAAAATTTTTTCTTGCTCCGCCTACACCCAATCAATGGTGCCAAATTAATGAATCTGTTGAAACAGCTTTAACAAAGCACCCAAACCTAATCGGGTATATAGTCTGTCTTCCGATTGATCGGGCAGACGCACGAGTAAGTAATCAAAAATCCTTTCTTGATAGATGGAATGAAAAGACAGCGGAATGGGAGAAATTAGCAACCAGTAAAGGCATGAATGTAAAATTCGATTTCTGGGGTAACTACGAAATAGGAGAACGACTTAGCAGGGAAGATCATTGTGGTCGCAATGCATTTTGGTTCAATAAATTAGACTTATCTTACGAATGGTTTAAAAAACGCCTAAAAGAATCGATAGCTGATGCTGGCCCCAGATATTCTCCAAAGGTAAACATAGCTCTTCCAATATCATTTAATTATAAAGCCCAATCTTTATCTAAAGAATACTTTGCTGAGTTGTTAAAGATTTTTGGTAAGTATCTAGAAAATATTAAGTCCTGTATTCATGAATATTCGAAACACCTCAGTAATTCAGAAATTAATTTTGTTAAAGGGATAGAGGGGCAGATAGTCAACTGGTTAAATGACCTTAAAAATTTTACAAAAATTGCGATAGAATTTAACGAAGTATTGCACCTGATAGATACCTTAAATGACTTTGTCGACAAGGAATTCGACTCCGTCCATTATAAGGCAGAGAAATTTGACGAGTCCGAGAACAAGAAAAAGAAAGAGAAGTATTCGAACCAAAGTAACAATGCTGAAATAATCAAAAATGTCCGGGACAGAGTCTCTTCATCAAGCTATGACTTCAAACTCTTCTTAAAAGCAGATAAATCCAAATTAGTAAACCATCCATTTTCTCTTCTCGTGGGAAACGCTGGAAATGGGAAAACCCATTTATTTTCCGATATTGCAGGCCATATTCTTGACGCCGGAACTCCTGCAATACTAATTCTTGGTGAGAAGTTGTCACTAGGAAATCCATGGAAACAAATTCTTGAAACATTAAACCTGTCATGCACAAGAGATGAATTTTTAGGAGCTTTTCAAAGTGCTGCCCAAGCGAGTAATTCACGAGGACTAATATTTATCGACGCCCTAAATGAATCAGAAAACAAAACACATTGGGCCAAACACATTCCGGGCATGATTTCTGCTATTTCACATTATCCCAATATTGGACTTGCTCTCTCGGTACGCACTTCATACGAAGACTTGGTTGTTCCAAGTCACATTCAAAATAACTTGGTTCGTCTAGTTCATGATGGTTTTGGCTCTCAGCTTACTAAGGCGGTTCAGGTTTATTTTACCTATCACAACATTTCACTACCAAGCGTTCCCCTTCTATCACCTGAATTTAATAACCCACTCTTTCTCGGAGTGTTTTGTAGAACTCTGCAAAATATGGGCCAAACTGAAATACCAGATGGGATGAGTGGTTTCTTTGATATTTTTAAAGAGTTTTTAAATTCTATTAATGATCACCTCTCTCAACCAGGACATCTAGACTACGATAGAGCTGATAATTTAGTATTTAAATTTATTGATCGATACTGTACAAAACTTTCGACAACTGGTGCAACTTGGATGCCGGTAGATAGGGCCAGAGAAATAGCTAAGTCGATTTACCCAAGTGAATCCGGCACGAAATCTTTGTATCGCCATCTATTATCAGAAGGCTTAATTTCAGAAGATAGATTTTATGCGGACGGTAACTGGGAAGAGGGAGTTAGATTTTCTTATGAAAGATTTTGTGATCACTTTACTGCGAGTAAAATAATCAGTAGCAACCCAGAGCAACGAGACTTAAATGCCGAAATTAAAGGCCTTTTTCCTGACTTAAATGCCTGCTATATGAAACGCGGACTGCTGGATGCGTTCTCGATTCAATATCCTGAGACCTACGGCACTGAGTTAATTAACGAAGTTCCTGAAATTTCCTCATTTGATCCCGTTAGAGAATCCTTGCTTGAAAGCTTACTTTGGAGAAGTACTGAATCAGTAACAGTAGAAACAGCAAAACAAGTGGCCGCAATTGCAAATTCGACCGAGCACTTCACTGAAAGTTTCACAGATACCCTTACCTATCTCGCACCAAAAGAAAATCATAGATTTAATGCCTTTTATTTGGATCGAAATCTCAAAAGGCTAAAAATGCCCGATAGAGATTCATGGTGGAGCATTTATATTCATAAAGTCTATGATGATGATTCACCATTGGGCAGAGCCATTAATTGGATTCTCGAAATGGACGATCAGTCTAATTTAGCGCTCAGAATTGCCCCTAGATTACAGTTAGCAGTATTATTATCCTGGTGTTTTACCACTCCGAATCGTCAACTTCGTGACAAGGCAACCAAGGCCACGGTCAGACTATTAGAAAATCATTTGAATACAGCCGAAAAATTGTTCAAAAATTTTATTGATGTAAACGATTTATACGTCCTTGAAAGAGTCTTGGCTTCATGCATGGGTGCAACGACTCGCAGCAGGGATTTATCAGGATTAGATGCTCTAGCTCTGTCTGTATTCGAATCAATTTTCAGGAGTGGAGAACCTCCTGTTCATCTTGTACTCAGGGATTATGCGAGGACAATCTGCGAATTCGCTTTCTTAAAAAATCCAGATATAAAAATTACGAAGAATCTAATTCGACCTCCTTACAAAAGTGAGTGGCCTTCTCACATTCCGTCTGCCAACACCGTCGAATCAAAATACGGACAGTGGCATGACAAGATGACTGAAGAAGAATACGGAATGCATGCTATTTACACGTCAGTTATGGGCTTTGGAGATTTCGCGAGATATATTATAGGAACAAACTCTCATTCTTTTGATTGGAAATCGACACGGTTGTATGAAAAACAAAAGCCGACAGGTAAAGAGATTCTTGAAACCTTTGTAAATTCACTCAACGAAAAGCAATGCAAGAACTGGAAGTTATTAAAAACAATTAATCGTAATATCTCATACATGGCATCCGAGCGCGAAGCCAAGGGACCATCAGAAAAAGAGCTGATAAACCTAAGGAAGGCGACTGAAAAGAACTTCTTAAACTCGTTAGGCAGTAAAAAGCGTGCAATCTACAAATCTCAAATTATACCTTACATAAAAAATCCAAATGCGTTGAAATATTCAGATAACTTTGATCTGAATCAAGCACAGAGATTTGTGATCAACAGAGTTTTTGAGCTAGGATGGACTAAAGAAAAGTTTGGGTTGTTTGATCGAAACATTCACAGATATGATCACACAAGAACAGCTTCTAAAAACGAGAGAATGGGGAAAAAGTATCAATGGCTGGCATGGTTTGAATTTCTTGCAAGAGTGTCGGATAACTTTATTTTTAGTGGAGATGATGGAGATCCAAAATCCAAAACATACGAAGGCCCTTGGCAACTTTCATATAGCCGAGATATTGATCCAAGTTTATTAATTTCAAAATCAAACAGAGACCAATACAAAACTAGCACATCAAACTGGTGGAACACTGTTACTTTTGACAAATGGGAAGCTAAAGACAACCTTGAATGGCTTCAATCCGAAACTATATTACCTACATTTGAAGATTTAATTTTGGTAAAAGATCAATGGAATAAGCAATGGATAGCTTTAGATGCATTCCCAGAGTGGTACGAACCTTTATCGCCTGAACTGGAAAGATACCAGACACCCCAAAAGCGTATATGGTTCATGTTAAAAAGCTATATTATGAAAAAGAGCGACGTAAATAAGTTTATAAGATGGGGGGAAAAACAGGACTTTATGGGGAGTTGGATGCCAGAATCACACGCGGTACACAATGTTTTCTGGGGAGAACATTTTTGGGCACCTGCTTATGAGTACATAAATCAACCTTATTATAATCGTCCAGGCTGGAGCGAAGGCTCCCGCGGAAGGGTTCCAGTCGCAATTCTATCGACTTGTGAACAGTATATGCGCGAATCAAGCGGCTATGATCGCTCCATCGATGAGACCGTCCATTTCAACATTCTAAATAGCTGGATTGCAAAGCAGCTTGCTCTAGAACATTTTAGCGAAGAGAGTAAATTATATAATAAGAATGGTGAACTTTATGCATTTGATCCATCAGTATTTAATTCTGGTTCTGCCTCGTTGTTGGCCGATGCCAAAATACTGGAGGACTTGGATTCTATAGGGTACGGCATTGTATGGACATGGCTAGGCGAGAAAGATATTTTGAGTAATGAGGGAAGAAAATGGGAAGGACGACTCGAAATATCTGGCATTTCATATTTCGAAGAGGGTACTTTAAAAACAGCAAAGAATTTTAAGTTTAAAGGGCCAGGGTCTGATAGTTAGCTATTAAACATAGTAATTTTTTTAAAGAATAATATTAACTGTTCCATGATCCATTAAGAATTAAAAATTAAAATATGGGATTCCAATGACTATGCTAAATAAAATGGAACTAACTTTATGCCCGAATGCTTCAGTTGAAGAGATACAAGATAATAAATTTCTTTTAAATCCAAATATTGAAGAAATTAAATCGTTGAATAAAGTCAAAGACTACTTATTCAAATTATCAGATGATGATGCAATAAAATCAAATATTCGACTATCCGAGTGCATTGAGCTATTGGCTCACGTATGTGGCTTTGCACTTATTGCGAAGGATTTTGAGAAGCCTTTTAAACATCTCGCAACCTTTCCCGATGGGAGCAGGACAGCTTCACCAGATGATTTAAAGGATCATCATATTCCTGTATTAGATGAATTTTTGAAAATAATTACAAATGACCTCATACAGGCACGATTAAACGACGTCTTGTGGAATATTCGAATCCCCAAGAATTTTGATAATGCCAAAAATGCTATCAAATATTACCTGTCATTTTGTGGCAAGAATCGAAAGGAAAAAAGTGAAAGCATTCACGAGCATGAAACCCTTTTGAGAAGGTGTCTATCGCTAGTTGATTCTCTGCGATTAACGGATGGCTCTAGAGATTTAATTATAGATGAAATCAAAATGCATATGTTTCTAGAAAAAGATGAACCTAATAATTTTATCCGTTTTCATTATTTTAAACTCCTATGTTCTCATGCCTCTGCTGAAGAATACACTTTTCTAAAATCCAAAGGAAGAGAGTTAATAGAAATATCTAAAAAACAAAATAATTTCGAAAAAGCCCGAGCATACATTGACTGCATTAGACATATATATAAACTTTTAAAAGATAAGGCCGAAGTTGAAAAATTGAACAATGAACACACAGATATGTTCATAGACGAAGTACGGACCATGCGGAAAGCAGGTGGATCAGCAATTATTCTGCAAAATTTTTACAATAAGGCCATATCCGCTTGCAGAGCAACAAAAGGTCGCAAGGAAGAGGCGAAAGAATTGATTGATGAACTAAAAGAAATTCAGCCTGATATCAACGATGGGCTAAAGGCATTCTCGGCCCCTATTGATATAACCGATTCAGTAGCAGCATTGATTAAGGAAATTGAAGAGAAATCTTTCATCGAAGGAATTGAAACTCTTTGTTTTTTGTCGACCCCTCCTTCCAAGCGAGCTTTATTCTCCGAAAGTGAAAAAATGATCAAGGAGTATCCTCTCCAATCACTTATTTCAAATGTAATGCTAGACGAAAAGGGAAAGCTAATAGCTAAAACACCTGGGCTAGATGACAATGAGACTAATCAAAATGCCGTAAAAAGATCATTTGCAACTCAACAGCTAAGCACTCATTTTACAATTAAGGCGTGCCTGATTGATGTTGCGAGAGGCAAACTTCGTCAGAAGAAAGATTTTGACGAAAAGTATATTGAATCTTTGCTTTACCCCAACCCGTTTGTGCCAACTTCTAGAATTGTTCAATTTAAAGCAGGGTTATTGAGAGGATTTGACGGAGACTGGATTTCAGCTTCATCAATTTTAATTCCTTTACTGGAGAATTCATTCAGACACATGCTAGAGCAATTGGGAATAAATATGATTTCAATTGACTCTAACGAAATTCAAAAGGAACGTGATTTAAATAGTTTTATATACTCTGAAGAATTTGAAAAACTTGTCGGAAAAGACCTTCAGTTCTATATGCAAGTCCTCTTAACAGATCATACGGGATTGAATTTTAGGAATAACATTGCACATGGTCTATGTGCTGATCACACGGTTTTGAGTGAACCATCTCAGATTTCTTGGGCGCTGACTTTATTTCTCTGCAAAAGGTTTCAAGAACGATTTATTGAATTATCCAAAGTGTGTTCACAAGCTGAGTAGGCATATTTATTTATCAGCACTGTTGGAATTGAAAATCAACTGACATGGACTATGTCCGTAAATAGAAGTAAAATGTAAAAGCTCTCTATGTTACACTTAAGAATAGTGCTGACGTTTAAGGAAGATCGGACGGTGTCCGTGGCTATTTTGGCTACAAACGAATAGCAAGAATCAACGAAAACAAGACGTTGGTTCTATTATCGCCACTTCCACCAACTTTCCCATAAAAAAGAAAGTCGGTGGAGACCCCGGGCCCCGAAGATTTCCTAAGTATTGCGAATCATTTCAATTAGGTTTTAGTTAGTTAGTCAAAGTCGTTTTAGGCCAACGTGTCTGGAAATGTCCCGACATTACCCTCGTTGGCTTAGTCGTGGCTTCGTTTTGGCTTACCCCCAAAATTTTGGCCGTCATCCAGTGACTACGCAGCGTAGTTTTCCCTCTGAAAATGGACTTAACGGTTCAGTTTCAAAGGGGCTAAGCGTGTAGTCAGCCAAAGAGCGTTTTTACCTCAATACAGAAGGAGAAACGCGTGAAAACAAAATTCAAGTCAGTCAGTGCCCGCTGCCTACAGGGCGAAGTAGGAAGGCAGAGGTGCGCCCAAAAACGGCGCAACAGGTATCGTCGCTCAGATACCAAGATCATTACGAAGGAAGCGAAGGTTCTCAAATTCCTACGCGAGTCGCGCTGGCTTTCCATGAGGAAGGCCGGGAAGCTGATTGGCCTCTCAGATTCATTTGTTAGTCACTGTGAGCACGGAAGGATTGATCTCACTCCTGGCATTATCGCCAAGTTTCTTCACGCCTATGGTTACGACTATGGCCACTTCCAAAAGCTTGTCCTGGGGCAAATTGAAATGCCCCAAGACCTGCTTGAGGAATGTTTGGCCCTGCTAAAACGAATGAGCGGGGACAAGTTGAAAACCATAAAGACTATTCTTCAGACATTTTAATTATGGGCAAGTAGTTAATAAGTCAAAACGATCGTGTTGGAGTTGCCCCAAGGTAAGTCCAATACAGACAGGCAGGCAGAATGCCTGACTAAGCGGCTGAGGGGAGGCCACGCAGCTTGAGGCCGTGATAGCCGAAAGCGTAGGGGCCGATGCCTAGGTGGGCACTTTGGCCGAGAAGATTTCCCAAGTATTTCGAATCACCATCCCGAATTGCATCAATTATAAAAATTCGGCTTGCATGTTACAATTATTCAAATTTGGATTATCTTAAACTCAGAACCGGCGAATTGATTTTGGTTCTATTGGTAGGTTTATGGAAAATAAAGATTACCTCGCACCTATCCCCAAAAGGTTTTTGGCATATTTAATCGACGTGGCAATTGTCATCATCGTCTTTATTCCGCTTTCAAGAATAGACCTTATCAAAAAATACTTAGCGTATGATTCAGTAAATTATTTTTCTATTTTATCCACGGTGCTAATACATTATCTTACCTTTTGCGGGCTATGGTTTTCATACCAAGCAATTACCTACAAATTTAACAAGCGATCCTTGGGTAAATCAGCTTTGGGTCTATATACCGTCAAGCAATCTAGCTACGAAATTATAGGCTGGCGTGATCTGTTTTTTCGGGAAACGATCTTTAGGGCCTTTAGTAATGACATTTTTTATTTGGGAAACTTATTTTGTTTGTTCAATGATCACAAAAAAACACTACATGATTATCTCGCAGATACATTAGTCGTAAGCGAAAACAAAATTGAAAAAAGTGTTTTAGCGATGAAAACGGAACCGATAAATGGCGACAAGAGAATTGTAATCTTTATCCTTATTCATCTTTATTTCCTGCCTGCAAGTTATGTAAAGCTATTAATGAATAATGGGTCAGCATCTCGCATGATGAGTGAATTGGTCTTTGGGAGTAATTCAACGAGCAAAAAAATGGAGACGCAGGATGAGACTTTAAAAAGATTGATCAAACTCCTTGAAGAAAAGAAATATGAAGATATTTTTTCCGACACACAGCTCATGAGTGCAGTTAATTACAATACTCGTTACTTTAATGACAATAATACCTATGAAAAGCATATGCCGTTTTTCAGGCAATATTTTCTACAAAAAGAAATAGTAAATATGCAAAACGTTCCTGAGATCATTCGACGAGATGAAGATTTTTTAAATAAGTACTACGCCTTGATTACAAAAAAGGAAAGCGAACTATATAAGAATGTTTTAAATAAAGAAAAAATATATGATCTTAAAAATCATCTCATCAATGGCGAATATCATGTAGCCCTACTTGGAAAACTTCCGCAAGAATTACTCAATGATGAAGTCTTAATGGATTCATTAATTATTAAGAAACCCTCTGCCTTATTATACTTGTCTGAACAAGCAAATTTCTCAACCGCTGTTTTAAGAACTTCGCTTCAAAACGATGAAGCGCTAGTCAATAAACTGCCTCTTTTTATTAGAAAAAATCCGAAATACACAGCGCTCGTGGAGGAATTCCTAGAAAAAAAGAAAGCCGTGTTTTTGCCCAAGACAAAAGAATATTTTTTAAACCAATTATCTAAATCTGACAGGGGACTCGATCCAGAGAGTTTTGGACGAACTATTCCACTGGAATATTTTAGCGATAGGTCGTTTGTCAAAGATCTATTGTGGAGAAGTCCTGAAATGAATATATCTCTTCCTGCTGACTATGTTTTTACCAAAGAAGAAAGCAGCAATTTAGTTCAATATTTTAAAAAACAAGGATATTACCGGATTCATAAAAATCTTTTCAAGAATAAGGATATTGCATCTGCCTACATCATGAGAGATCATCCTCAATATGATCCAGCTGTTCCCAAAGAAATCAATGATAATTTAAATTACATTAAGCGAATTATTAGCAGTAATAATGCAGTCGAAATTGGACAGCTTCCTACTGAGATTATGCGAAGAAAAGATGTCCAGCTATATTTGGTTGAGACCTGGGAGGAACTTTCTCCAGGTCAGCAAAATCGCTACGGCGGAGGTATCCCCTTAATTGTTTTTATAAAGAATCTGAAAATAGACAATAAGCTTGCGGTAAGAATTATTTCAAAGTCACCCCGAAGTTTTACGTTTTTAGATCAAGCATTACAACATTCACCGGACGTAAAAAGAGCTTATGCGAAATCAATAAACAAAATAAAATTATATCTGCAAAAATTTGGAATGCTTCAATGGGAAAACATCCCGAAAGAAATCCAAGCGGATTACACTTTCTTTAAAAACAATCCAGGAGTTGCAATCAATTATTTCGATAAACTTAAGTTCCTATTTGCAGAAAATGCAGATTTATTAGAGAAAGCGACAAAAGTGAGGCCAGAGTTAATCTTGCAATACAAAAAGATTCAGACCTCAAAAAATGTAAAAGAAATCCTTCAAAGTAAAGTAAGACTTGGGGAAGAAAGCCTTTTCATAACGTTGGATTCTCTCAAGGATGAGCTGCATGAAGATAAAGAGATCATAAAACTGTTAATTCAGATTAACCCTTCTCAAATTGCATTCCTTCTGAATTCTCAACTTAACCAAGCTTTTGGCCCGCAAGAAATGAATATTATTCTTAAAAAAGCAATTAAATGCATTAAGTCTGGATGGTTGATGCAGCGCTATGGAACTACCAATCCGCAAATTGTTAACGAAAGCGTGCTAAATGACATTGATCTTTTGGGCGAAATTCAGGCGGGCGCGCCACTCACGTATCAAGGCCTCCCCGAAAATATTAGAGAAGATAAGCGTCTCGTGAAGCAATACCTTCAATCAATTTCCATGATTCGTGGTAGCGGTGGCGATCCAAATATGCCCCAAAATCCTCAGCTGTATTTAAAATATATTCCTCAAAACGTTAAAAAAGATCCTGAGATCAGAACAATCATTACTTCCAGGTTTCCAAACTATGTTGAATTATGAAAAGTAATATTTTCGATAGAAGGAAAAGTTCCTGATGACTTTTCCTTAAGCATTGCTTAATGAATTTGGTTCAGGACATTCCGTCTAAATTCAAGCTTATTATTGGTGGGCTTGGATATATTATTCATCTGGTATAGGTACCAGGAGGCTTTTGGGACTAAAAAGAATACCCTTTTTTCCATTCTCAAATGTGAAAAATTTCTTAAATCCCATCAGGAAGTATCTATTTTCAACAGCAAAGCCCGAGTGATTAAGTCCTGTTTGGCATACGATTATATTTCCTGAGTAATTGGCGCTGAAAAAACCACACTCCAGGTTATAATCACTGTCATAGGTGGAATTGAAAATTCGACGACATGGCCTTCAAGAGAATCAAGGCTGAAAACTTTTTGTAAGTATTAGTAAAGATTCTAGATTCCCCAATGGAATTCAAAATATCGCTGAGGTGCGCATGCCATTCTTTAAAACTAAAAACTATGAACTCACTCCAGTCAAAATGAAGAATTTTAAAAGCGAGAAAGAGCTTCAGACCCTTGTCGAAAAAAACCTTGGGACAATTTTTAATTTTCGCTTTGTTGCCACTGAGTTTTCTACTGGGGCTGTCCATTCGGGACGAATTGATACGCTTGCTCTTTCAGAGGACAACAACCCCGTAATTATAGAATATAAAATTCAAGAATCTTCCGATCTTATCAATCAAAGCCTATTTTATCTATCTTGGATAAAGGATCATCAAGGCGATTTTCAGGTTGTGTCTCAAAAAGCCCTCGATGGTGATGTAGATGTTGATTGGGATGATATACGTGTGATTTGCATCGCTCCGGGCTTCAAAAAGTATGATCTCCATGCGGTTCAGATGATGGGGGCAAATATTGAGCTTTGGCAATATAAGTTCTTTGAAGATGGGACACTACATCTCGATCAAGTCTTTACAAACGGTTCAACCGCTGTTGAAAGTGGAGAAAAGAATCCTGTGATGGTAGCGGCTGGAAAAAAAGCGGCCGTCACTCGTGCGACGGGAAGCTATAGCTTTGATGAGCACCTTCAAAAAACAGAAGATGAACAACTTCGTGAAATTGTCCTTATGTTACGAGAATATATTTTGGAGATTGATGAAGCTGTTGAAGAGTCCCCTAAAAAGCTCTATGTGGCCTACAAAGTGGCCCAGAATTTTGCTTGCATGGAAATTCAAAGTCAGAAGATTACTTTTTATTTAAAACTTATACCAAATGAGATTAAGCCATTTCCTGCCAACGCCCGCGACGTGACAAATCTTGGCCATTACGGGACAGGAAGATTTGAATTCACAGTGAAAAACGCGGAAAATGCCGAAGATGTAAAGAAGTACATCCGACAAGCATTTGAGGAAATTGGAGGATAGTCGCCAGCTTGCTGTACACTGAGAGTTATGAGTTAAGCTGTATTGCGCGATTGACCTTTTCGACTTGAAACACTTTCGGGTCGTAATCCCGTACCCATTCCAGAAGTTCAGCATTTTTCTTGGATCGTTTTTGTTTTAAGGCCCGTTTAATTTCATGAAACCCACCAGCGCCGCCACAATCTTCAGGGGGGCAGGCGTTTTCACCATCTGTGCACAAAGGAGTGCTAAGGCCTTGCGGATGATCCGCGAAACCGATCACTTCAATTCGGTGTTCCCAATTATCGCCAAAATCGTAGAGATAGGAAAACTCATCGACACCAAGGAGGCATTTACCCAGCCGAGTTTTTAAACTGCGCGGGAGTTCACCAAATCCATCTTCATCGCCCTCGCCATATTCTTTTTTATTGATCGTAAATGAATATAGGTGGTCATTTTCCCATCCCATGGCCATTTGAACTACATAATGTAAGTTTTCAAGTGAGATGGTCTGCGGGACAAGAATTTTTCGCCAGACTGCTGGCTCAGTATCCTCTAGGGTAATTCTCAACTCAATCATTGAAGTCATACTTTCTCGCTTAATAATGGTTTGATGTGGCCAAACAATATCAAAGGTCCGGTAAGCATGCAAGGCCACTTCAATCTGTCTGGTGCAACGTCAGTCAAGCTCAGTATTTGGCACGATGGCCGTTATCGGTTTGAATCTTCAAAACGATAACACTCGCCCGACAACGCAAAGCAAACGCACAGAAAATACATTCCAACTCCTACGCAAAAAACGTTGGCACGTTTTTTGATACATAAATAGTGAAAGGACCACGATCACACAAAACTTGGAGAAAATCATGAATCGTTTTTTCGTTTCTAAAAAAAGAGGGCGCGTGCCAAGAAAAAATTATGACAACCGAGATTTGAAGCAATTTTTAAAAACGCGACGATGGTTCGCCACTTCTTGTTTCCGCCATTAACCCTCTAATAATGCTGATGATTTTTCACTCGGGCCGAATTTTATGACAAATTTTCATCACAAATTGAAAACGTGGCGATTTCACAGGGAAATCGGCTGATTTTTTGGAGATAAATGAAGTTTTTTGACGAGCTTTCGGCACAAATTTTTGAAAAAAAACGAAAATTTTTGCGTCTCGAAAGACAAACGCAGCGCAAACGTTGCGAAATTTTTCAATCGCGTACTCAAAAAATGAGTTGGCACGATTCTTGTCTATTAAGGGATGAGGGGACCAATAAAAAACTAAGGCCAGACCTTAAAGGAGTTTTATGTCTTACAATTCAAAAAAGGAAAACAATTCAGATTTCGGTAGCGGCATCTTTTCTGCCTTGATCGAGGCCTTCGCGGAATTCATCAACCTATTGCTCGAACTTTTCACCCTACTCATGGGCCATCTCGTGAAGTGGGTAGTAAGAGAACTCTCGCGGCGAATGTCCGGCACCTACCACTCAAACCCAGTGGAGCAAAAACATTTGCACAGTAAAAAAACTGTGACTGCTCCGGACTATTTGGGTTTCTCTGCCAGCAATAAGCGCAAGTTTCATCTGGAAGAACTCAATACCAAGAAACATACGGCAGTTATCGGCTCTACTGGTTCAGGCAAGACCGTATGCCTGAGAGTTTTAATTGACCATGCCCTGAGAATGGGTAAGCCAGTGATCTATTTTGACCCTAAAGCCAGTCTTGAGGCTGTCGCTGTCTTTAGAAAAATGTGCTTGGCCAACCGTAAAAAGCTTTATCTCTTCACCGATATTGCTGAGGATGCCATGCCCTTTAATCCCCTCCTCGATGGCACTTTAGATGATATCAGCGACCGGATCATTAACGCCTTGGAATGGTCCGAGCCGTTCTATAAAAATGAATCCATTCAAGCTTTGGATGATGTTTTACAATGCTTGGCTGAAAGCCGGACCATCATCACCTTTAAAAATATTCTGCTTGAGTTGGAAAAGCACAGCAACAAGAAAAATATCAAAGGCCTCATCAACCAATTGGGCAAGGTCTCTAGGAGTCCTTACGGTACGCTTCTCAATAATGAGTCGAGGGATGTGCTGACTTTTAATCGGCTTCGACTTAAAGATGCCTGCATCTACGTTGGCATTTCATCAATGGGCCACAGCTCAAGTGGCCAAATCTTAAATAAAATTTTCTTTGGAGGCCTACTCACTCACGCCAAGGACTCTCTGATTGGCAAAGTGCCTGGGCTACACAATCCCGAGGCCAGGCCTACCTCCATTATCTTTGATGAGCTATCAAGTACCATCCATGAAGGATTCATTGATCTGCAAAACAAATGCCGTCAGGCCGGGATGGAGATTACCTATGCAACCCAAGGGCCTTCGGATATTGATCGCATCTCGCCAATCCTAACCGCTCAGATATTTGAAAACACCAACAACCTGTTTGTCTTTAATCAGATCGTGCCGGCCCATACAGAATTTTTTGCTCGAACCTTTGGCACCGTCACATCTGATAAAAAGACTCATGTCATGGAAGATAATCGCAAAGGGGATGCAGGGTCAGTGCGCGAGGCAGAAGAATTTATGGTGCATGGTAATATCTTGCGAAATTTGCGAGTAGGCCAGTGTGTTCTTCTGCAACGCTCACCTAAAAGAGTTGACCTACTCAATATTAGAAACTGGGAGCTTGGTGGAAAATTTGAGCACGTTGCAGACAAACAAGCCGATGGTGCCCAAGCAATTTTTTAAGCAAGGAGGTGATTGTGGAATACCTAGAAAAAATAAAACCGAGTTACGTTGATTTATTAATGCCGCTTAAGAGATGGAAAATTCTGGACGTGAAGGCGTTAAAAGAGGCCTCGGAATACTCGGGAAGTTTTTCAGGCTTCTATAAAATTGTGGCCAAGCTTGAGAAGAATCTCTTGCTTGATAGCTTCACGAACTCATGGAGCAATGAAAAATTCGTTTACCTCTCCCCGAATGGCCTGAAGGCCTTGGGCGAAAATGAACGAGGCCTCGGCATCAATCGAGATACAAGGTTCCACGATTCCATTGTCTCTAAGGTCGCCAGATTTTTTGCAGGGTACTCATTTGTGAAGGACGTCTACTTAGATTTTCAAATCAAGGATGCCTTTCCATTATTGGAACGTGTGCCAGATTGTCTCTTGGTAGGAGCATTAAAAAGTCCGTTCAAGATGGCGATTGAGGTCGAGCTTACGCAAAAAAGTCAGGAGCGTGTCACGCAAATTTATCGGACCTACTCTGATTCAAAAGTTGTAAACCAGATTCTTTACATCACAGACAAGCAATCAATTTTCGATGCCTACAAAGAATATTTTAACCAAGGGGGTGAACTAATCAAGGAGAAGTTTTTATTTTTGCTGACCAAGGACTTATCAAAAGGGAGGTGTGATTTAAAAAATGAACCAGTTTATTTCAGGGGAAGCATGACGAGTCTGAGTAAGATTTTCGGAAATCCAATGCATAGGTAATGCATGGGTAATGCCGAGGTAATGGGGTTGAGAGCAATTTTTTTACAGGGAACAACTATTTAAAACCATTCGCATAAGAGCGCCCTGGTATTTGACCTCCCCCTCTCCACGTAGTTTCGAGAGTGAGGTCAAATACCAGGGCGGAGATTGCGATTAAAAAAGGAGAACAGAATATGGAAAGCTTGAAAAGAAAAAGATTATTAATATAGCAGGAGTTTAGAACTAAAGGGAGATTTTTTAGGGATGCGGTTTGCAATGTGCGGATTTCGATAAATGAGGACAGTGGTATGCATGAGGTCGTGCTAATGGAACCAGAGGATGAAAATTATCGAGGCGTCAGTGTGTCGAATTATTTTGAAGTCTTTGTAACCAGAATCAAAGATCAATTCTTACCTGACGTTGGCCCGGACAAAATCAAGTGGTTTAATCATATCAGATTGTACAATCCCGAATTCATACTTCGAACCTTAATCCTAGATTTAGAATGGAAAAATGAAAAATGCATCAATGCAGAGTGGAACGGAGATATGATCTAAACGGTTTACAAGTAGATAGGAGGCCTGGTGATAAATAGTATCGACGCCAGTTACAAAGTTACACCGCTTCAGTATAGTGCCGTGAGGGAAAAATCCCCCACGCTCTTTTACAATTTATATTGGATGACGACTAATGAAGCTGCGACTTACTTGAGAAAGTCGGCGAACGCTTTACGAACCGCTGTATGCCGAGGGCATATCACGGCCAGGAAGTTCAAACGACGGCTTTACTTCAAGCGGAGCGACCTTGATCGCCTAATTGAAACCTCAACAACCGTAGGAGGTTAATATGGGCATCAAAAGTTATGAAAAGGACGGCAAGACTCTTTACCAGGTCTATGTGAATGCGAGAAGCAAGCAAGACCGCACGATAAGAGTCCAACGAACTGTCTCCGATTTAGAGTCGCTGGCATTAGCAAGACGAGAAGAGAATAGAATTAACCAAGAGCTTGGCAAAAAGCTGATGGAACTCGAAGGACGATGTGATTCTTGGGAAACTGTGATTGAACGCTGGAAGGTGGAAGCAGTGAACGGACCCCTTGGTGAATACAATCCGGCGACCATTGCCGATCACTACTCTAGCTTGTTTCGCTGGACCCATGATTGGGTGAAACGTGTTGCCTCCGAGATCGGCAAGGCCGATGGCCGCAATCTCGTTAAAAAGATGATGGCCGCCGAAAAATCAGTCAGCTTCATTAAGAAAGTTAAGAACACGGTAAACGTCGTTTATAACTTTGGAATTGAGGAAGGGATGATCAAGGGAATTACCACCTCCCCTGTTTATGGCATTAAGTTGCATCATAAGGCAGAGAAGGTGCCCGACATTTTGACCATCGAAGAAATCAAAAAATTTCTTTATGAGGCCAAAAGGTTGGAGCATCCCTGGTATCCCATCTGGGCCTCGGCCCTGCTGACAGGAATGCGCACCGGCGAGCTGTATGCACTCGAATGGACCGATGTAGATTTTGAATCGAATAACATTCGTGTCTCGAAATCCTACAACAAAAGGACGGACGAAATTAAAAGCACCAAGGCGGGATATTGGAGAAACGTGCCAATGTCGCCAGAGCTTAAAATGCTATTTTTATCTTTTGATAGAAATACCACGCGCGTCCTTCCTCGGTTTTCAGAGTGGCAACGAGGCGAGCAAGCACTAGTCCTCAAAGCGTTCTTGGCGGGAGTGGGTCTTCCAGTTGTGAAGTTCCATGCCCTCCGCGCCTGCTTTGCAACTCAGCTTTTGGCCAAGGGAACCCCTGCGGCGATTGTGATGAAAATCTGTGGTTGGCGAGATTTGAAAACCATGGAGTTTTACGTCCGCGTTGCCGGAGTGGACGAAAAAGGGGCCACTGATTGTCTCAAGATTCTGCCTAGTGAGGTGGAGGTTATGGGGAATGTGGTGAGTCTGTTTGGTATGAAAACCTAATAAAATGGCATACGGGGCGTTAAAACTCCGTATGCCTTATTAGATTTCAAGTAGTTACGCCTAAAGTTCACTCCGTAAATACCGATAATTACAACGTGGTTGCAACACCGTTGTTACTAGAGTGCATCCATGTTATAATGGGTCATTATCGGAGGAGCTTTATGGAAGCGGTAAAAAAACAAGATTCAATTGGGCTAAGAATTAGCTCTGAGAATAAAGAGATTATTCGTATGGCGGCAGAATACACAGGACAAGATTTAACGAGCTATCTCGTAAGCACCGCTCTCGATAAGGCCAAGAAAGACATTATTGAACATCAAGAGA
This sequence comes from Bdellovibrionales bacterium GWA2_49_15, assembly GCA_001769855.1. GTDB lineage: Bacteria > Bdellovibrionota > Bacteriovoracia > Bacteriovoracales > Bacteriovoracaceae > GWA2-49-15. Next base: position 209,030 of record MEPP01000031.1, read on the forward strand.
TGCAGGCCCTGCTTCTGAGTAAGCGGGATTTTGAAAAAGTAGAAAAAGAAATAGCAAAGCCGTCTACGGCCAACGTAAAATTGAAAAAGGCTTTCAAGGCGCATTCAAAAAAATTCGAGGAGTAGAAGATAGAGACCTTTATTCACCTTACTGATCTTCTCGATCTCGAAAAATCAGACCAAGCTACATACCGTAAAGATTTCGACTGCCAAGAGCCGTCTTTAAATGACTACCTACATAAACACGCGCGCAAACAAAGCGAAGGCGATATCAGTCAGACCCATGTCCTCTTCGACCATGATAAAAAGAAGATAATTAGTTATTACTCAACGTGCAACTATTCAGTTCAAAAAGAATCAGTGGCCTCAAAGTTTGGCATTCCCGTAAAGCAAGTTCCTGCTACATTGATTGGCCGACTGGCAGTGGATAAAACCTATAAGGGTCAAGGATACGGGGCCATTACCCTCGTACAAGCCCTCAAACAAATTAGAACGATGAGCAAAATATCAGCGATAAAAATCGTTGTTGTCGATGCGCTGAATGCGTCAGCGGTTTCATTCTATAAGAATTTCGGGTTTATTGAGTTTGATGATGATCCGATGAGATTGTTTATCAATACAGTTATGATTGATGATCTTTAGAAAAAGAAATTAAAATTTTGAAATCTTCCTTATGATTTCTATTCTCTTCAAATCAAAAATTGTTATCCTAATTGAAAATCGGCTTATCGTGGCTTAGTGCCATGTTAAGCCGTGGAAATTTTTCCGCCCGGGTCGATTCCACCATGATCTTGAATAATTTCAACTAGTTAGCAGAGAAAACCACGTCCGATTCGGACGTGGTGGACGCATTTCATTTTACAATAGACCCAAACACGAATTCTCAAGGAGGAGAGGCCATGAGCTACTATGTGAAGGCATTGTCTTGGAAGAAAGAAGAACCAAAGTGGAAAATTCAATTTGTTTCTTATAAAAAAGATCACATCAGAACATTGGAAAGCTCGAAGGCCAAAAAGCCCAAGAAAACTTGGGACATTGAAAAAGATCGCTGGAAAGCACTTGGCTTTTATAAAAGTATGACCCTCGGAGACGCGAGAGAAAGGGCGAAGCAGATAAATGCACAAAACCAAACTAAGGCCCAAGAAGAAAGAATAAAATTAGAGTTAGATAAGCAGAAAGATTTTCAAGAAAGGTTTATATCTAAACTGCCGGAAGAATTCGTCTCTGAGTTTGAAAAAAGATTTGTCACGAAAACCTTTCTATCCAAGGATCGAAACTATGATGGCAACAGGGCCCTTCGGTTGTGGAGGGCGGCGCAAAAGCTGATTCTTGCGATTGAGGGAGAACCTTCTGAATGGTATTTCAATCTCTATGATTTCTATGATTATTTCACGGATCGGCAATTGAGTGTTCGATATATGAATGAGATTTTAAAATTCGCTAATTTATGGGGATTTTTTATTTGCAAAAAAATGGGCCGGCCTTTTTTGCAAGTACCAAGACCTGGGGGATACGAAAAGCGGAGAATTATTGAGGCTTATTTTGAAAAAACGAGAACACACAATAAAGTGTCAGGGCCGATATCTGTGGAGGCCTTGAAGCACAAGAAGAACAATCTGAGAGAGGACCTCTATAATTGGATTCATTTGACCGTTTGGTTTGGCCTTAGACCTAAAGAAGTTGACAATCTTCACGATGAAAACCTCTGGCGAGTTGAAACCCATTTTAATGGAAGGAAGGTTTTGTGGGTTTATCAAACAAAAGTGATCGCTCTATCTGAGGAAGATCGATGGAAACCTATTCCAATTCTCTATCAAGAACAGGAACATGGAATTAAAATCTTGGAGGCCAATAATTTTACCAGGCCTTTGGTAAAATCTTTACGGTTCCACTTCGGTAAAACTGTTTCACTTTACGGCGGCAGGAAGGCCTTCACGGACCTCATGCTTTCAAGAGGCCATACTCTGGAGAACATAAGTGTCTGGATGGGCCACTCAACAATCAATAGAACTTGGAAGAGCTATAAAAATAGGCAGAAGTATCATATTCATTACGCGGTCTGATATCTTCGTTCTAATCTGTTGAAATTAAACGTGAACCCACAATATACAGCAATCGCGGTAAATATTACTTGATATACCGCAATTGCTGTATATAATAAAACTCGAACAGCAACCGCTGTAAGAGAAGGCCACTATGGATAAAGAAGAATTAAAGAAATTAATTGAGAACAAAGCGGAAAATTTCCTTAAGAAGCTTAAGCATGCCGGACTCAATGACTTGGAGTACTGGGAAAAAAGGCCAGAAAACTTTTCACGAGAAATCTTTATCCGCTATCTACATAGCATTGATGAAACAAGAGATGTGAATCCGGAAATGTCTGTCAGAGAAAGCGATAGTGGCAAATATGGTCAAACTGGATTTAGATGGGTTTTCAAGTTGAAAGACAAGTTTTCTATTATGGGAAAAAGTATGGATGTCTATCTCAAGGGATTCTTTTTTGAGGAGCATGACCCTAGAGGGGTTGAGATTCAGTCTTTTAAAAAATCAACGGCCTTAAAGGTCGTTAAAAAGTAGGGTGACTTATGGAATGTACACATAAAAAAGTAGCGACAGAAATTATTGAAAAAGAAATTTTCGACTTGAAGTTTAAGTATAAAACTAAGATTTGCAAGGATTGCGGGGCCCACCTACGCGACAATGACTTTGAAAAGGCCTACATGCACTGGCTCGAGGGCGTATACAAGGATCGCAGAGACAAATTCCAGGTACAGTGCACCTTTTCAAGCAATCTCATTAAATGTGCTGATAATTTCTTGGAAGATTATCCTGGGATATCTTCAACCGTGCTGATGAGATTTTTGGTAACCGTTTATCTCAATGTTGTGGATGTTAATGAAAACCTTTCCTCGAAACTTGATTCCCTTCTTGATGCTCATATCTATGATTCATTTCTAAATGATAAAGATAAGAAAAAGGTTAATATTCAATTCAAGCCAAATATGATGCTTGATCTGGTGGCCATATCAGAAGTGATAGACATGAAACCCTATCAAATTGTAGAAACAGCAGTCTTGAAGATGATGACGGCAATCACTTCCCAAGATAAAAAACTACGAGAATTTTGGGAAAAAGAAATTAGAACCTACTTGGATATTTTTCTAAAGGCCGCCTAGATGGAGTTATATCAGTCTTTGAAATCACTTTGGAAAAAACTTGGGATTAAAGGATCTGTCAAAAATTACTCTAACGCAGATTTATGGGTCTTGGAAACGGATACGACAGGCAGGCCCATTGCGAGAATTCTTCCTCCTGGACATAAAACTCCAAGGGGAATTGATTGTGATGCTTTCAAGAGAAAAGACGGAAAGGCCATTCAAGGGCATAAAGACTGGTGGAAATTGTATGATTTTTCTACAGCTGAAGTTTTTTCAGATGGAAGAGGGTTAAGAGTTTCTGTTATTTCAAAAACTGCTGTTTCCGAAAAACACTTTGGTGAGGTTGTGAAGTACATTAATGAAAAATGGGGAGAACCTCTTACCGTTATACTTGACACAAAGAGCGGACGGACCCATAGAATTGAATCATACGACGTTAGTGGTCACGGCTGGCTGAATTTTGAAACGACGTTACTAATGACCTGTCGGCATGAGATTGACAATGCACGACCAGTATTTCCTCGGAAAGGAAACCCATATATTAGAAGTAAAAGAGACAAAATAGTTCTTAATAATTTTTCAAAAAAGGGTAAAACTTGAAAATTACAATCGCTATTTTCCTTTTATTCCTTGGGTGTATTTTCAAAAATATGTACTCTTATGGTTATGGGGTTAATGATGCTTTTTGGCGAGTCGTTTGGTCTATCGATGAAGGAACAATATGGGCCCAAAATTTTTCAGAAGAAAACTTCAGTAAACTTACAAAAGGAATGACCTCCGAAGAAGTTTTATCTCTCATGGGGAAACCATTGAACATGTCTGAAAATTGTGAAGATATATGTTTTTGGAATTACACCAAACAGGACTCGGGGACATCTGACTTCGATCAACGATGGGTTGTTTTTAACCGTGACCACCAAGTTGTCGAGATTAGAAAGAGCTTCTTTATTGATTAAAATTATAGCTACAATTTTGAGTAGTCTGATGATAAAATGAACTAGCTCTAATCGTTACACGAAGTAGTGCTGACGTTTAAGGAATCGAGGCCGTGGCTATTTTGGCTACAACCGAATAGTAAGAATCAACGAAAACAAGACGTTGGTTGTATTATCGCCACCTCCACCATTTTTCGATAATCTACTAATACTTCCGAGCCGAAATTAGAATCGCCCCCATTGAAATGGGGTACTAACGGCTTCTCAATACCCTGTTTATCCATATAAATAGCCATATATATCCATAATACTTGATTTTATGGCTATTTATGGATATAGTTATGGGTATGGAGTTACACGAAAAAGAATTCAACATCAGCCCAAAAATACTCAGACTCATCGCTGAAATTGACGAGTTTAAAGGGAGCTGGCTCTCCCTAGGGCAACTCGCACCAGAAAGACTCACATCACTAAAAAAAATTGCCACGATTGAATCTGTGGCGTCATCAACACGAATAGAAGGCGTTCGTTTAAGCGATTCCGCAGTGAAGGCGCTCTTGTCTGGCCTAGATATTAACTCGTTTAAAAATAGGGATGAAGAAGAAGTGGCCGGCTATGCAGAAGCCATGAATATGATTTTTGAAAATTATCGCGAAATATCTCCTAACGAAAATACGATTAAGCAACTTCATCAAGTGCTCCTGAAGTTTTCAAGTAAAGATGTGCGCCACAGAGGGGAATACAAAAAACTGAATAATCATGTAGAAGCCTATGGGCATGACGGGAAAAGTTTGGGCGTTATTTTTCGGACGGCAACTCCCTTTGATACGCCCTTTAAAATGGAGAAGCTCTGCCACTGGTTAAGCGAATCACTTCTAGAGTCAGATGCTCATCCAATTATTGTAATCGCCAAATTTATTATTGATTTTCTAGCGATCCATCCATTTCAAGATGGCAATGGCAGGCTATCAAGGGCCCTCACAACACTTCTTTTGCTTAAAACGAACTACGAATATGTCCCATATTCTTCCCTGGAACGGGTCATTGAGGAAAATAAGGATCAGTACTATCTCCGTTTACGAGGAGCACAGACCGAGAACGAAGGCGCGAGCATTCATCTTGTGAAATGGATCGAATTTTTTCTGGAGTGTTTGGCAAAGCAAAAAAATACTCTTCTCAGAAAGCTTGAAAAAGAAAAAACCTTAATCTCATTACCCAAATTATCTGAGCAAATCATTGTAGCGCTCAAAGAACATGGAAAACTATCCCTAGCTGAAATTGTGAAAATTGTCGTGGCCAATAGAAATACCGTTAAGTCTCATCTTTTTAAACTGATTGACTCAAAACAAATTCAAAAAGAGGGGACAGGCAAAGGAACGGTCTATTACATCTAATGGCAGTAACAATCCATATGCCTAAACAAGCTTTAAATATATTTCAAGAGGCGCCCAGGCATCCGTCGCGGCATAGGCAATTTGAGCAGGACTCAAGAATCTTGCTTCCCAATTAGTAATTTTGGCCTTTTTTGATATTCTACCTTGAAGAACTAAGGCGGCAATATCTCTAAGTCCTTTGGGAACTATGCCTCTGTCTACTGTTAGATCTGTTAGTTCGACAAAGCCATCGGGTCTAAAATCTCTTCTGTCCCGAAGTGTTTTGATGTCATCTTTTATGGCAATGCCAATTTTTTTAATTTCTGGCGATGACAGAATTTTTAATAGCTCATGGGGAAGACCGATTTTATTCAGGCGAAAAAGATAGACCGTATTATTATTTGCTAATTGTAAGAGTGCTACTTGAAAATATTGTCCCTTGTGGAATGCAGGTTTTGTTTCAGTGTCAAATCCCAGGACAGTTGCTTTGGAAAGCGCGTCACAGGCATCTTTCATTTGTTCCATTGTGTCTATTATTAAGACAGACCCCGGGAAGCAGAGTCTTGGAAGTTTTAAAAGTACATCTGGTTGTAGTTTTTCTTGCTTAATCAAATCGTCTCCGCAATAAACTTAATCTTACGATAGTTTGATTCTATCATAGGAACTTCAGTTTTATTCCAAGTATTGTTCTTTGAGTCAAAAAAATTAATTACTACACGACTCAGGTTGCTGGGATAAAAATAGGTCGCTAGACTACCCTAGATAAAATTTAAAACATCATTCGCGTCTTGAGGGAGTCATACCATGGAGAAGAGACAAACTATTATGCCAGATAGCACCGCGGTTCGGGTTGCTCTGTGGCGAGCGATGCATGTTCAGGTCGATGCTCGGCCTCATGTGCTTGAAGATGAAATCGGCCTCAAGCTCGTTGCACCCGATGAGGGGTGGCGCAACCGTCCCGACATGCACCCACAGGGGACGGCCCCTTTTCGCGCTTCGATCGTGGCGCGAGCTCGATTTATAGAAGACCTCGTCGCGGAACTGGTCAATCACGGCGTGGGCCAGTATGTGATTCTCGGAGCTGGCCTTGATACCTTTGCCCAACGACGGCCGGAAATTGGTTCCAAGCTGCGCGTTTTTGAAATCGACAAACCCGACACTCAAGCCTGGAAGCGTCAGCGCTTAATTGAGCTTGGTCTACCAATTCCTGCATGGCTGCGATTTGTTCCTATGGACTTCGAATCAGGTGCATCTTGGTGGGGGCAACTTCTCGCGGCAGGATTTGATTCGAAGCGCCCCGCCATTGTCACCTCCATCGGTGTGAGCATGTATCTCACCCATGCCGCGATAAAGGATACTTTACGTCAGATGGCAAATCTCGCCCCGAGTTCCAAGTTTATCATGACGTTCATGTTACCGCTTGATCTGGTTGATCCTGAAGACCGGCCAGGTTACGAGCGGTCGCTGAAAGGCGCGCAAGCATCGGGAACGCCTTTCATCAGCTTTTTCTCTCCCGAGGAAATGTTGACACTCGCCCATGAAATCGGATTTATGCAGGTTGAGCATCTGTCAACGGCGAGTATGACCCCACGCTATTTTGCCGGAAGAACAGACGGCCTTCGCCCTTCGAGTGGCGAGGAGCTGCTGATCGCGACGACTTAAAGTCAGAACAAAAATGTATTACTATAAAACGAAGATACAATACGAAGGTACAAATTACGCTGGATTTCAGTGGCAAAATGGAATTCAAACAGTCCAAGGCGAATTTAATAGCGCCCTTTCAAAGTTGATTGATGGGAAATTCACGACCATGGGAGCATCAAGAACAGATACCGGTGTTCATGCTTTGGATCAGGTCGTAAAAATCAGCTGCGAAAATCCGATTAATTTTTCTTCGTTTTTAGAAATATTCAATAAAGAGCTTTCATCTCAGGTTAGATGCATTGACATTGAACCTTGCGAGGGAATTTTTAGGCCGGCGACCGAAGCTATTTCCAAGGAATATCGTTATTTTTTTACCAACAAGACACAAGTTTCAAAAGAAGATGGCCAGTTTATTGCAAATATTTCACATAATCTAAATCTCGAGGCAATGACGAAATGTACCCGTGCGTTTGTAGGAACTCATGACTTTTGCAATTTTTATTCAAGCGGAAGCAATGTGAAAAGCACAGTCAGAAATATTTCTTTTTGCGAGCTATCAACAGTCGATCCTCACGAACTTTTTTCTGATTTTGAGTTATTTCGGATTCCAAAAGTTGTTCGCCATTGTTATCAGTTAAAAATCGAAGCGAATGGATTCCTGAAGCAGATGATAAGACATATTGTGAGTGCGCTTTGGATGGTTGGTAGTGGTAAAATATCAACTGAAGAATTCTTTACCTTGCTCGATGGCCCTAAGAAGGCAAAGCAGTTATGGAAAGTCGCCTCCCCTAATGGGCTTTTTCTCTATCGAATAAACTGGTGATGCGCGAGAGTAGCTTGTACCGGGCCCTGCAACCCACAGGAATTCCGTCTTAATACCCAACCCCATCACGGTCAATCTGTAAGCCTTACACATCAATTTGACTCAAATTTAAAATAGCCGCATAACTACGCAATAATATGAAGAAGCTGTTACTATTGATTCTGCTCATGCCAATTCACTCTTGGGGGGCATGTGAAACCTTTCAAGAACTGGGCGATTCCTTATGTCTCGGCAACAGATATGTCAGCGCCGAAACGTTGAGGGCCGAAAATAAGCATGTCCTGAATGGGTTTCAGGCGACGTGGATTAAAGACAGGTGCTTTATCCGCAGAAATAATATCACCCTAATTTCTAAATCTACCGACGACAAGGGCAAGCTTCAGTACTTCTGGGTTCAAGGCCGCGGTAGCACCTTCCTGCAGAACTTGGTGATAGAGAGGCTATCAGAAGTTTGCCTCAATCTAAACGCATTGACGGCCCTGGAAAAACAAAAAGCGGAACGCAAACAACGACAAGATCAAATAGACACGATTAAAAAAGCATTATTATAAGCAAAGTGGATGCATGACGACCCATGATTTATCGAGTTTTACCTATTCTTATTCTGGCGCTTTTTATTTCCACCAAGGCCCAGGCCTCAATCAGTCTTCCGGAGATGTGGATAGAATTCGATTCCTTTCATGCCGATCAGGACAAAATGTCAAAAGTGTTGGTGGAAACAGACATCCGCCAGGTGTCGGCAAAACTTACCAAGCTCGATGGCAAGATCAAACTCACCGTACTGTCACCAACACGGGCGCAGAAGCTGTTTGACACATTTAAGGCCAATGACAAGATTCCCTTCAGGTACACCGAGGATGGCTGTTTCGCGCGCGCTCACCGAATGGCGAGAATGGCCGGAATGCGATTTATCAAAGTCGGGAAGGTTTTTATTAGTGGACATCTCGACCCGTTTCCCGATGATGACTGGGCTTGGCGCTATCACGTGGCTCCCGTAGTGGCCGTGTCACAGAATGAAAATATTCAACTGATGGTCATGGACCCAAGCATGTTTGATCACCCCGTCTCGGTTGTGGAGTGGACCAAAGCATCTCTCGGTTCATCCAACTTCGCATTTCAAATTAGCTTTAGAAATCGTTTTGCCTATTCACTTGACGATATGATGGATCAAACCAATCACAACTATCGCATTAGCGATTTGATCGAGACCGGCGCGTTGATGAAAAAGATTCGCAGGAAACTTGCCGGAAAATAACTTTCCACAATGTACGCACAATGTACGTGATACCTTTTTACGCACAATGTACGTGATACCTTTTCAGAGCAGCGCAGTTATCGCTCTGCTCTCGAAAAGTATCACGTACCTGGAAAAAAAAGTATCACGTACCTGGAAAAATTATTTGGCTGTAACTTCAATCTCGCCACTGGCAAAGTTCACCATACGAGTGCTGACTTTTTTTACTAAATCAACATGCCCGCCCATAGTCATCTGGCGAAAGGTCAAGGAATAGTCAAAACAACCTGGACAACGGTAGGTCGCCGTCTTCTCAACTTTGGCAAAATCAGTATAACCTTCGGCCGCGGCATCCAGTGACAGCTCTTTGACCGCTTTGCTGTTCACGACGGATTTCACGACGTCGAGAGAACTCAGACCGGCAAAGGTCGGAAGAGAAATAATCATACCTATAATTAACAAGCCTTTTTTCAGCATAAAATACTCCAGTGTTATAGTTGGTGCGCTTGTACGCTCAATTGGGATTGAATGTAAATGTGTTCTTAAAATCTCAGGCGAATGGAGCGCTGATCTGGGGTTGATCATGTAAAGTTTTCAGCATCGTGTCTCAACACTGGACGATCTTAGATATTGTTCGCAAGCATAAAAAGAGCTTCGATCAATTTCGATTTCCCATAATAGGTATTTTTTAATTCGGTTGCCCAAATTATGGGATTGTCGTCCTTCATCATGTTTTTTTGATTCTGTATAAAGAATTCTATTTCTTTTGCAGAGTTCGAAATCTTTTCAGCGTGTGAATGAAGCTCCGGAATCTCTGTTAATGTTTTCAGGATTTCAAAATACACCGCGAGTTCGACTAAGGTCTGATCCTCTGTCAGAATTTGTTGTTTGAGGTAAGTAAGTATGTCTTGATAAATTTTACCTCGAATTTCCTTAGAATTACTTTGATCTTTTATCCCAGCCGCTAAAGCTCGTAGGAGATCATATTCTTTAAAAATGGGATAGAATCTTTCGTCCGTCGGCTTGGCAAGATTCTTAGGGTTTTCGAAGGTCTTGAATTTGGATTTTAAATCGCTGTGAAAAGAATTGTGATTAATTATTTCCAATTTTTCAAATTTTTTAAGAATTGCCAAAATGTTCTTCTCCCCCTCAGGAAGAGAGTAATTCCTTTCTAGCTTCGCACTTGCTTCGTCGGACAATTTAACTAGCTTGCTGATTAAAAGATTCAAGTCCCTGTGTGGCTCCAAAGCGTATACTTGGAATGATAGGCATAGCAAAAATAGATATTTAAACATAGAATGCATCCTTGATATCTTATTAGACAATATTGAATCATGATTTAGTGTTCATTTCAATCGTGCAAGCTGCACAATCAGCGGCGTCAGATCCTTAGGTCGTCAAGTCGGGAGAATTTCCTGGTATCAATGAATTAATGACAAATGTAGAAGGTATTTTTGAAGTATGATAATTCGGGGACCTTGGGAGTATTGATAATCAAAAGTTTCGTTTTATTATCGTAAGCATGTTCATTAATAGTTCGCAATTCATACTTCATTTTTTCATGCTCACAGATAGTACCTTTTTCATTTATGCAGGTAAATTTTCGCGCGACATACTTCCAATAAAATTTTAATCTGAAGATCGAATCAAGATTTAAATATTCGAACATCTCGACGATCTTGCTGTCTTTGGCCTTGAATCCAAACATCATGGGCCCAGGAGCGACCGGAAGCTTATCATCGTTAGTGCCCTCAAGTTTATATTTATACAGCTGGCAGGCATTAAGTGACAGAAGAACCGTTAAGAGTAGCCCTGCACCAGCGGTGGCATATTTCTCAACTTCCTGAATATTTTGAAACTCATGAGATTCTTCGTAATACTTAACTGCAAGCTCAGTGCTTGGGAAGGGAGTGCTATGACCTCCACCAAAATCAAAATCAGCAAAAACTTGAGAGGAAAAGAGCAAGATAACAAGCAAGCAGGATTTCATACCGACTCCAGGATAATTCAAGAGATTAATCCTGCATATTATGACGGAATCCCGATGGGACCAAACTCTAACTCCAAACTGTGTAATTTTTATCGACAAAAATTTCATTCTCGACCAAGTTTTTATAGAATATAGTTTGCCACCCAGGAGTTTAAAAATGAAGGCCCTTGTTTTTCACCGGTTCGGATCTAATGACGTTCTCGCGCTTGAAGAGGTGCCCGACCCAACCGTGCGCGGACCACGCGACGTACTTATTCGGGTTCGCGCGGCAGCTGTAAATCCAGTGGACTGGAAACTGCGCTCTGGCGGCGTCACCCGACTCTTCACGGGTTCGAAATTTCCCAAGATCTTGGGAAGCGAGTGCTCAGGCGAAGTCGTCTCTATCGGTGCCGACGTAACCCGATTTAAACCTGGCGATGGTGTCATTGCTTTTCCCGGTTTTCGCGAAATGGGCGCTTACGCCCAGGTCCTCGTTGGGAAAGATCAGGGCCAGCTCAAAAGTATAAGGGCACCTCGGGCGGCGTGGGAATGTTTGCTATCCAGATCGCCAAGATTTATAGCGCGCAAGTTACCGGCGTTTGCAGCGCGCTAGTGCGCCGATTGCCCTGCAGTTTGGCTGCGATGCGGTTCTTGATTACACCAAACTCGATTTTACCAAATCCAACAATCACTGGGACATTATCTTTGATACAGTCTCAAACCGAAGCTTCGGCGAATGTAAAAAGGTGCTCACCCAGAAAGGTGTGATGATCAATACGCTCCCTACCCCATCGGTTGCGCTGAACCATTACCTTACAGGACAGGTCACATCCAAAACCGCACGCACGATTTGGGTCAAACCCAACAGCGCTGACGTGGAGTGGATCGCGGGGCACATGGCAAGCGGTGCGATCAAAGTTGTGATTGATCACGCCTTCCCGTTTGATCAAGCCAAAGAAGCCTTGGCCGCCAGTGAAAAAGGCAAGGCCCGTGGTAAAATTGTGATCGAAATGCCCTGATTTTCAAAATGTATAGATGAAGCATGATACAGAAATACCTAGAGACTGAAAGAATTTACTTAAAAAAGCTGGTACCCGGTGATGAGCGGTACCTGCTCGATTTAGATAGCGACCCTGCTGTCATGACTTATTTAACTGACGGGCGGCCTTCAACTCTTCAAGAGGCGAGGGCCGGTCTTGAAAGAATTTTATCCCTCTATGAAAAACATCAGCATCGCCTTGGATTTTGGTTGGCGATTGAAAAATCCAGCGGTGAGTTTATGGGATGGTTTCTCTTCCGGCCTTGCAAGCAACATCCCGATGATCTCCGCATTATCGAACTAGGCTACCGGCTCAAAAAAAAATTTTGGAGACAAGGATTCGCAACAGAAATGTCGAAAGCTTTGATCAATAAAGGCTTTCAGGAATTTGGCATAGATTCAATCTTTGCTAAAACTATGAAGCTCAATATAGGTTCACAGTGTGTGATGAAAAAAATAGGCATGACCTTTGAAAAAGAATTTCTTGAAAATGATTTTCCAGGTAAAAATAAAGAAGCCGTGAGATATTTAATTACAAAGGAACAATGGAAAAAAAGCAAGGCAATGCGATGAGTACTCTTGAGTTGAAGATTCCTCCTGCCGACGTGATATGGCGTACCTTTATCAATGAAGCCAGGGCAAAACAATAAGTCATTCGTCTAATTCTCAAAACTAAAAAGTTTCCACATTAAGTCGACCTTCGGTTAACACCTTTCCTTTTAATGAAGGAGTTGGCGTCGCGCTGTGAAGTATCGCGTCCTTAATCTCTGATGCAATGGCAGAGGGGTTGCGCGCCTTATATAAAGCCGCAGCCCCGGTCACATGAGGTGTTGCCATCGATGTGCCACTATAACTTGCATAAGCGCTCACAGTTCTGTGGAAAGAACTTTTCGGAATTGTGGACCAAATACCCGATCCCGGCGCAGCGATGTCAACCGAGCGGGAACCGTAATTAGAGTAGCTGGCCATAGCACCAGTTGAAGTAAGGGCAGCGACCGCGATAATATTTTCGAGATCATACCCAGAAGGATAGCTGATCGTAGTGTCATTATTGCGTCCGTCATTTCCAGCGGCTGCGATAAATAAAAGATCGGCCACCGCTGCCCGCTGAATCGTCGCATACAGGCCCTGAGAGTATCCTCCTCCTCCCCAAGAGTTATTGGTGGCGACAAGATTCAGGCCTTTTAATTTGAAAGCTGTGAAATAATCGACGGCCTTAATGGCGTTGGCTATCGTGCCCCCGCGATTTCCAAGAAATTTTGCGCTTAAAATTTTTACCGACCAACATACGCCGGCCACGCCCTGTGAATTACCACCCACGGCCCCAATCGTCCCGGCGACATGTGTTCCATGATCATCTTTAACTCCATCAAAAACACTATTATCTTTCTTATCAAAGTCCCAACCGTAAACGTCGTCGACATAACCATTTGAATCATCGTCAATTCCATTACCGGCAATTTCTCCTGGGTTTTTGTAAGCGTTCGCGGCCAGGTCAGGATGGGTGTACATATAACCTTCATCAATAATACCGACAACAACATCACTGCAATCGGCACTGGTGGCCCATGCTTCTGAGGCCCGGCTGCCGAACTGATTGGCAGGACTGGTATTGTCGCCGTACATCCCCCACAAACTTCCATTGGTAAAATAAGGATCATTTGATATGTCTGTATGATGCACGATCCAGTTTGGTTCTGCAAACTCAATGGATTTTTCTTGAAAAAGATTATTGATGACGGCGCGCAGACTTTGCGCTTTTGCTAAAGTCATGAGTTCGAGATCTGCACCATTTTTCCCTTTGGCGATATCATCTTTTTTACTGCTACCAATAAGTTCTCGCACTCTCTTTTTTTCCGTATCATTGGTATCAGCACGAAATTGAACCAAAATCTCATTAGCGACAAAAGGCCTATTTTGTTTTAGACCTTCGAGAATCAGCGCTTGCACACTTGGTCCATTTTGCCGACCAAAACCTGCGCAGCACACGAAGATTACCACCATCCCGATTGAAATTCTGAATAATCTATCTTTTTTCATACAAAACCTTTTCATAAATATTACTTTATTAAGGCTTACATCTTCACAATTTTTATATGAATGAAAAATGATGGAAGACACCGGGCCCAATGATCAAAGTGTCGAAGACCCTTCCATAGATCACGCAAGCTTGAATCAATTACAATTCCTCTGAAAAGATCTTCTCCGTGATCTTCCAGAACTTTTCCTGTTTTCTGGCTATGACAAATGAAGGCGTGCGAAAGTGCCTTTGTGCCTCTATGACATCATTGGGATTTTTGATCGGGAGCGGGCGCTCAGGTCTTTTCATGTGCGACCTTAAAAAATTGATATGGAATTTTTTTATGTTGGTTGAATTGCCCATGAAATGGACCTCCGAGAGATATTTCGAATCATAGTCATAGTATTTTATCTCTAAAAAAGGATTCCCGAACTTATCCGTTCTCACAAGATATTCCACCGAATCAGGTTGTAGCACATGGGCATTCTTCGAGAGCTTCGCCTGCTTAAGCTTGGCCTCGGCATCAATCAATTCGACTTGGCATTCCGTGCATTTTCTGGCCGTGAGATCATTTTCGGCGCCACAGGAGTTGCATAATTTGAAGCGAAAACGGTAACCGCAGGGTGTGATTTCCAGCGTCTTGGGATTTTGCTCGGCCCCACGGCACTTTCGGCCGAAATGCTCCACCACTTCATTGTCCTGATCCAAGACACCCCAGAAGCTGTTGGCAAAACCACATTTTGGACAAGTCACGAGAACCGCCACCGATTCTTCCTTAGGTTTTTTCTCACCAATTTCCGGACTATAAATATCGTGCCCCATGCCGGCGTAATCGAGAATCAGGCAATCCTGCTTGCCGGGAGATTGGCGCAGCCCCCTTCCAATAATCTGTTGATACAGTCCCGCCGATTCAGTCGGGCGTAAAATGGCAATGACGTCCACATGAGGCGCATCAAAGCCGGTGGTCAGAACTGAAACATTCACCAGGTATTTGATTTTTTTTTGCTTGAAATCTCCGATAATTTTATCGCGCTCACTGACTTCGGTGTCGCCAACCACCAGGCGCGCCTGCCCCTCGGGAAGATAGCTCAAAATTTCCGTGGCATGATTGACGGTACTACTAAAAATCATGACGCCATTGCGATGATAACTTTCGGTGATATCAACAATATTTTTGATTATCAGAGGCGTAAGTCTTTTTTGCTGCTTGATCAGGTCTTCCACCTCCTGCAGAGTGTACATCCGGCCTTTGTCTGTCAGCTCGGAAAAATCATAGCACGTCACGGGGATATGAATTTTGACCGGCTGAGTGAGATATTTGTTTTGGATCATGTAACTCAACGGCAATTCATAAACACATTGTTTGAAAAATCGTTTCTCTTGGGTCTTGATTTCGCCGCTTTGATTATATTCATAAATCCAACCAAGTCC
This sequence comes from Bdellovibrionales bacterium GWA2_49_15, assembly GCA_001769855.1. Classification (GTDB taxonomy): domain Bacteria; phylum Bdellovibrionota; class Bacteriovoracia; order Bacteriovoracales; family Bacteriovoracaceae; genus GWA2-49-15. Next base: position 224,655 of record MEPP01000031.1, read on the forward strand.
GAGTCGATAGGGCGTCGCGGTCAGCCCTAAGATGCAAATATTGGGATTGCTCTGACTTAGCGTTTTGATCACGGCGGCATACTGGGTTTCTTCCTCCATATTCACGCGGTGGCATTCATCAATAATAAGCAGGGTAAAGCCTTGCAAGATCTCGGTATCAGCGCGAGCGATGGATTGGATACTGCCGAAAATTACTTTTTGTGCAGTGTCTTTTTTATTAAGGCCTGCCGAATAAATTCCGGCCTCAAGACCATAGCTTGAGAATTTATCATGATTTTGCTCCACCAATTCTTTGACGTGGGCCAACACCAATACGCGCCCTTTGGCAATTTTCGCCAGCTCGGCAATGACCAAACTTTTCCCCGCGCCGGTTGGTAGTACCACAACGGCGGGATCTCGTTTTCGCTGGAAGTAAGCGATGGTTTTGTCCACTGCGCTTTTTTGATAGGGCCTGAGTTCGTACATTCCCTAATGCTATGAGATTTTTCGCGCTTCTGAAAGAAGTTCCTTTCACCTTTCCATCTTATAAAACACCCTTTAGAATTGATCGGAAAATATGGCGACCAGAACAGAAAAAGCGACATTAAGACTACTTAGCATTCTTAAGGGACCAAACTTAAAAAGAAATTTCTTATTAGCTTTTTCCGCCCTCTTTGCTTTTTTCCTTTGTGTTTTTTTTGGCTTTCATTATCTCGATCGAGTGATGCTTAGAAGTGATTTCTTCACCCACCCTACCCGCTTAGTTTCGGGAGACAAACTCGATGTTTTCTTGGCCAAAGGCGAGGATATAAATGCCTTGGATGACAAAGGGGAAAATTGTCTTTTTAATCTCGGAATTCCAACCTCCACAGGACTAGACGAATTCGATGATTATTATTTTCGCTATTTCATCCAAAGGGGCGCAAAAATCAACCTTTTGAATCCCGAGGGAGAAAATGTCTTAACCAAGTTTATTCTTCACACCAATCTGGAAAGGGAGTATCTCAGTAGCAATCGGAGATATTTCGAAATAGCTGAAAACAATCTCAGAGTTTTAAACAATCTCGGTTTTGATATTAACATCATCAGCAAGAATGGCGCTTCGGCCCGGGACAAAATTAAAAATATTCCAGAATTAAGTTATATTTTTCACAGGTAGAATTCAACACTTTGAGTCCAGCGAAAATTATCCACATTGGCGGTTGTCACCTGGTGCTGTTCAATCGGAATCGCGGCACCCAAGAGTTCCAGGTGCGTCACGCTAGCACCCCATGAATTGAGTGGGACAACACTTATGAGCCGTTCCAATACTTCTGAAATTTTTTGCTCGTCACCTTGAATGGTAAAACTAACTCGGTCATGCTCACGGGGGTCGTTGCTCACGCCGCCCAAAAGCTGGCGCTTCAAGAGGGCACGAATGAAGGTCTGGCGAAACATCACGCCTTGAACTTTGCCCTTAACAATTCCACTTTTCATCATTTTCGACCTTAACCCTGTAATTTTTTACCATCCCATACTCTTTGCTAGAGCACCTATTTCCGCCGTGTTAGTGTTCGGCGAATATAGGTATTCATTCGATAACAGGGGTAAGAGCAATGGCAAGATTTTTATCGAGCGTCGTGAGCATGATTATTGGATCGGCATTTTTCGGAACCCTTTCGTATGCCTCCGTCGCCCCCATTCCTGATGCTAAATTTGAACATGCTCCTTACGGTGATCGCGTTTGTAGCTTGTGCCACCAGCGAGACGATGAAAATAGCCCGGGACCTCTTAATCAACCGGATGTTAATAGTGTCTGTATGACCTGCCACGACGGGTTTTCTGGAAAGCACCTCCACAAGGCCATGCAAACCAGCTGTACCAACTGTCATAACCCCCATAACGGAAATAGTTCTCGTTTTCTTCGCGCCTCAGTTCCCGCGCTTTGCACACGCTGCCATACTCAGATTGGAAACATCATTGCCAACTCCGAAACCAAGCACGGTGCCGTCGAGGTAGGAAAGAGTTGTTTAAATTGTCACAATCCTCACGCCTCCAAAGTTGAGAAACTGCTGAATGGCTTGCCCTATGATCTCTGTGTGAACTGCCACAACACGAACACCCTGGTTGATCATAATGGCAAAAGGCTTGCCAACATTAAAGAGTTGATTGAATCCAGGCCCTATGTTCATGCTCCCGTGGCCGAAAAAGACTGTAGTGCTTGTCACCAGACCCATGGAAGCAAAAATTTCCGTCTGCTCGTCGAACCTTTTCCCGCCACCTTTTATTCCCCCTTCGAGGAAAGTAACTACGCTCTTTGCTTCACCTGCCATGATTCCACCATTGTTACCGAACCGGAAACGACCAATTTGACCGGCTTTCGAAATGGCGATAAAAACCTGCATTTTCTGCATGTAAACAGAGAAGATGGAAGGGGTCGAACCTGCCGCGCCTGCCATGAAGTTCACGCAGCGGAACAACCCCACAACATTCGCGACGGTGTACCTTACGGTAATCGCGGCTGGGTTTTGAAAATCCATTATGAGCAACTTCCCCAGGGTGGTCGCTGTGCCAAAACTTGCCATACGACACGGGAATATCGTAGATAAGGACTAAGATGAAGATGAGATGGTTCATACTCACATTAATCCTTTGCTCCACGGGCCTGACTGACGCCTTTTCATACTTGAAGCCAGGTGATCGGTCTGAAAACTTTAGCTTGCCGACTTCCGTCGGAGGAACTGCACCCTTATTAAGTGATTCGGTAAAAGTTAACGTTGTCTTTTTCCTTCGCCCTAATCAGGTTCATTCGAAAGATGTTGCCGCGGCATTGGCGACCACCCTTGAACCGGGGTTGGCCGGCAAGAATGTTCGAATCGTGGCGGTAATCTCGGATAGATACTCGCCTCAAGACATCAACAGCTTTGTGAAAGAGAGTGGTTTAAAGATGCCCATTCTGATTGACCATCAAGATAACGTAGTTGGATATTTCGGAGTCATTCTTCACCCTGAAGTCGGGGTTTTTGATTCAAACGGTATCCTTCTCGACTATCGCCATTTTGCCTCCGTCAATTTTATTGATGTTGTTCGCGCCCAAATCCGTTATCGCCTTGGAGAAATCTCAAAGGATGAATTGGATGCTGTGATTAATCCTGTCCAGGATGAGGTCAACGAAAACCGAGTTAAAGCGGAAAGGCGGTTGAATCTGGCGCGCACCCTGCTCAAGCGTAATATGGTTGAGAGGGCCGCTGAAGAAGTTGGAAAGGCCCTTGCCTACGATAATACCTTGGCCGCGGCCCATTCATTTTTTGGCAAGATACTTGTGATTCGCGAAGATCGTACCAATGCCTGTGCCGAGTTTGCCATTGCCATCAGACTCGATCCCGCTGATTTTGATGGACTTGAAGGTATGAAAGAGTGTCAGAAGAACTAAGATGCTGTCTTGTTATTTGTAAGCAAGTTTTGTCTTAAAAATTTAAAGATCTCCGTCGCCAATCTGTCGCCGTCCACTGGTTTCGCGAGATGGATTTGAAACCCCGCTAAGTGGGCCAGCTTGACGTCATCTGCACCTGCGAAGGCCGTAATTGCAATGGCCGGGATGTTTCCTCCCTCGGCATCAGGCAACGCTCTGATTTTTTTTATCAAACTGTAGCCATCTTCCCCAGGCATGGCGATGTCACTTACTAGAATATGCGGTTTTATCTTTGAAAATATCTTCAAAGCTTCTACAGCCGATGAGGCAGAAGTCACCTCGGCTTCCAAGGATTTTAAAAAGGCCTTTAACGCCTGGCAAGTAGGGACATCGTCATCCACAAGGAGGACACGAATCCCAGTGAGTTTAACGTCAAAATCTGATCGATAGGCGAAGCTAAATGGAACTTGTACATTGTCCTGTAGTGGCAACGTTATCGTGAAGGTGGCCCCTTTTCCAACCCCGGGGCTTTCAACTGTGACTGTCCCGCCGTGCAATTCCACGATACTCTTTACTATTGAAAGCCCGAGCCCAAGGCCACCGTGCTTTCTAATGCTGGAGCTATCTGCCTGGCTGAAAGACTCAAAAAGAAGGGGCATAAACTCTGGCGAAATGCCTTGCCCGTGATCCACGACCTCAATCCGCACCGACCTACCCTCACTGTGCTTAATAATGTGAGAGCGAACTTCAATTTTTGACTTTTCACCTGAGAATTTGATCGCGTTGGTTAATAAATTCCAAATGGCCTGCTGAAGCCTGACAGGATCGCCCAAGATTGTCTCGGTCATCTCTGCAAGTTGGGTGTTGATCTCAATTGCTTTCGCCTCGGCCATGGGAGAAACTGCATCGATCGCCGCTTGAATGAAAGATGATGGGGCAATGAACTTCTTTTCCAATGCGAACTTTCCCATAATGATACGAGAGATATCCAAGAGATCATTGATCAGTTGTCCTTGAGTCCGAGCGCTTTGTTGAATGATCGCGGCTGCCTGTTTAGTCTTCTCTCGATCCAAGCTTCCCCCAGCGATCAATTGGGCCCAGCCCAAAATTGCAGTCAAGGGTGTTCGAAGCTCGTGCGAAAGTGTCGCCAGAAACAGGTCTTTCGCTCGATTGGCATTTTCCGCTTCTATAAGCGCTTTTTTCTCTCGAACGAAGAGAATCTCGAGCTCTTCCTCCGATCGCTGTTGTTGTTGTTCCGCTCTTACAAGATCATAGATAAGGATTGCGAAAAAAATGCAAACATAAATTATGTTTAAAATGATATAAAAAGAATTCGCGATGTCTTGCGGAAGAATCCCAGATCTCACAATGTAAACATGCATAAAATTAAGAGATGCCGAAACGACGATAGCGAACGGAAGTAGCCGCCGAATTATTTTTCCAGATATTTTAGGGGAACAAACCAGCTCTACCACCTGTCTATCGCTGTGAAGAAACAAAACCGCGGGGCCAAGAAAGAAAAATAAAATGGCGGTATTTAATGCCATGGACGTCATCTTAAGATTCAACACAGTTAAGAATTTAATGCTGAGCAGATAGCCAATAATGTTAAAGTAAGAAAGCAGTGCGCTTAGCACCGCCGCTATTTCAATGAGATAAAGTTCCTTTGTCCTTTTAGAGAGATGACAAAGAAGAGCTATATTGAGAACGATAAAACTGATCGCAGTAAGAAGGGACATCCTCCCTGGGCTTACAGTATAAATCGCATCCACGGGTTCTTGAATAAAAAACTGATCGATTCCGAAATCGACAGGAAGAATATCCTGTAGTCCGGTAAGGGCGGCCACAAGGATTCCCCCTCCTGACAAGAGGTAAATCATCCATGGGGATGATTTTTTTTGAACTAATAGAAGAGAAAGTCCTGTGGCAATATAGAGCAAGGCCGTGTTGAATTTCATCTCGACCAAGTTTGGCAAGATACTCTTAAGTGTGCCAATGTTGAAAAGCCATCCTACGACAACGAGTAAACCTACTCCAATTGTAAAGATGCCCGTGAAGGCAGAATAATGCTCCAGCCTTTTTTTCATGTCATAAGGCGTGCTCATGATTGATCCATGGGATTATCCCATGTTTATTAAAAATTTGTGGGTGTGAAAAAGATATAAGATCCATCACCGTTCAAAGTGATATTTAGTTATCTCTCCACCATAAGCAGCTTCACAGGCAACGCCCCATTTCGCAAAGAAATTTCTTTGGTCGCCTTGAGCGCCAGCAAATGAATGGGCGCTTCACTTGGAACCAGCAAGGCCACGCGCCACGCGGAAAAACGTTGCTTGATAACGCCCCCGACTTCCCGGTATAGCTGATCAATGGTGCCGCCCCCGATTCGCTCACCGTAAGGGAGATTGGCGACAAGAACTCCCCGTGGAGCGGGAGGCACTAAATCCTGAAAGGGTGTCACTGAAAAATTAATGTATTTTTCCACTCGTGCCCGCAAGGCGCTGGCGCGGGCCACCTCGATAAATTCGGATTTAATGTCGGAGGCATAGATAGGCGCGGCCAAGGCCGATTTTTTTTGGGCGCGCAGCTGATCTCCCACTCGACGCCATAAAGGACGATCAAAACCGGCCAGATGCTCAAGCGAGAAATCATCCTTCCCGCGATGAATGAGGGGGGCCTTATTAAGGGCAAGATAGGCCGCCTCAATGGCGATCGTGCCTGAGCCACACATGGGTTCGACCAAGGGTTCATCGCCCGTATAACCGGCCAGCATGAGAATGGAGGCCGCCAGCGTTTCTTTCAAAACGGCAGGATGCCCCTGTGTCCGCCAACCACGTTTATGAAGGGCCCGGCCGGCGGTATCGATCCCCAGCACACAGCTACCATCGCGAATAAAAAGAACGATCGTGATGGGGTTGTCAGCTTCGGGGTTAAATTTCGGCGGGGCCTTTTCAAATGCGCTCTTTTGAACCGACTGAACTACCGCCGTCACAATTGCCGCTTCATCGAGCTTTTGCGCACTCAGATCGGCGAGAGTCGGTGTGACCGTGAAGGCCCGTTGATTGCGTAGCCAGTTTGGCCAGAAAATTTTTTTCAGTGCCGTCTGAAGCGTGGCCAAATCGGAAAGTTCGAACTTGGCCACCACCCGCTGGATACGGCTTGCGGTACGCAGAAGTAAATGGGCGCGGTAGGCAGTCTCCAGATCGCAGTCAAACATGATTCCGCGATAAAACTTGTTCTGCTCCTGAACCCCCAATGCGTGAAGTTCAGACGCGAGCACATCAACTGTTTCGTGTGGGCAAGTAGCGATCCATTGCATGATCGTATTAAACCTCATTTAGGTGGAAAGTTCCAGCACGCTAAATGAGAGAGATTAAAGATCAGTAATGGAAAATTTATAAACGTCACCGCTCTTGTTGGATTTAACTGTGAACAAGCGTGATGCCGGGTTAATGGCGATGATGTTTCCACCATAAGAATGATCCCAGGAGCGCGGGTAAACAGTCTGCCCCACACACAAATACTCTAAACAACCGCTCCCAACCGCCAAACCTGATGGATTCATTTTGTAGAGGTCACCCGATTTATTGGATTTGATAAGAAGCTGTCCTTTGGCCAAGAAGACGGCAAGAACGTTTCCACCGTAAATATGATCCCAGCTCTCGGGAAAAACTTTATCTCCGACACAAAATCTATCTAAGCATCCGGCCGGAAGACCGAGCTCACTCTCGGCGAAAGTATAGACGTCGCCGCTCTTATTCGACTTCACCCGGTACTCTCGAAGGTATGGATTAGCGGACAAAATAGTAGCGCCATATTCATGGTCCCATGAGTATGGGAAAACCCGATCTCCAACTTGCAGCGTTTGCGGCCCTGGCAATGGGTTGGGGTAAGGATTCGGGTATGGATTTGGATACGGGTTCGGGTTCGGGTTTGGATATGGGTTGGGCCCAGGAATTGGTCCTGGAATAGGTCTAATGACAGGAGGTGCGCCACCGCCTCCATTGGAAGAGACACACTGAGCGCTGCTCCCCAGATTTCGCAAGATTCGCTCGCGATTACAATCTCTTAGGGCGTCTCGACAGTGCATATCCCCAGGGGCATAGGCAAAGAACGACTGCACTGGGTAGCCTCGTTCAAGCAGGTCCACGCGACAGGTGCTCTGGGCCTCTGAAGTCAGAGTAAAAGCAAATAAAAGACTGGTTAGCAAAAATAGTTTCATGTCGCCCCCTCCGGTTAAAAACAGGGGCAACTTAACTCAAAGGAAAACGGGGTTACAACCCACCGGATACATTTTCTGCGCCACGCGGCGCACTTCAGATTTTTTCTTTAGGATTTTTTCTTAAGTAATTCAAGAGATCCGTTCGCGTGATCATGCCAAAGAAAGCATCCTTATGAAAAAGGAGAACCACCATGCCTTTCTCAAGAATGTTAAAAATATCACTGGCTTTTTTGTCTGATTGAATTTTTACCAGGTTATGAGCCATAACGGTGCGAACTTTTTCTTCGAACCCTTTTCCACTGTGGATGGCAGACAGAAGATCAAACTCGTCAATCACACCAATAACATTATTATCTTCAATGACAGGTAGCTGAGAATATTCATAAATACGCATTCGAGAATGGGCCACGAGTAAAGTATCATCTGGATGAATTGAGGTTATGGAATTGGTTTCCTGCGTTCTCGTCACCAAATCACGAAGATCGTGATATTTGTTTCCTGGCAATAGGCCATGATCCATCAACCAATAGTTGTTATACATCTTTGAAAGATATTTATTTCCCGTGTCGCAGACCAAGGTGACGACTCTTTTGGCAGTTTTACTTTCTCGACAATAGCGAAGAGCGGCCGCCAGAAGCGTTCCGGTCGAAGAGCCGGCCAGGACTCCTTCCTTCGCAAGCAGCTCACGACAGGTCGAAAAACTTTCCTGGTCATTAATGGAATAAGCATTTTTAGTGCGAGAGAGATCGGTAATGGACGGAATAAAATCCTCCCCGATTCCTTCGACAAACCATGAGCCGGCAGTCCCAAGTGTTCCTTTCTTAACATAATCGGCCAATATGGACCCTTGAGGATCGGCCAAAACTAACTCGGTATTTGGAGAAACTTTTGAGAAAAAGCGACTCATCCCTGTCAGTGTTCCGCCTGAGCCAACGCCACAAACAACCGCATCCACCTTATGACCCATTTGTTCCCAAATCTCAGGCGCCGTGGTCATCTCATGAGCAAGGGGATTGGCGGGATTATTAAACTGGTTGGCGTAAAAGCTATTGGGCGTTTCACGGGCGATTTTTTCCGCTAGATCCTGATAGTATTCAGGATGTCCCTTTTCCACATCCGACCTGGTCATCACAATCTTTGCTCCAAGGGCGCGGAGGTGGTTAATTTTTTCTTGGCTCATTTTATCGGGGATAACAAGAATCAGAGGATAGCCGCGTTGAGAGGCAACCAGAGCAAGACCAATCCCCGTATTTCCGGCGGTGGCCTCTATAATGGTAAAGCCAGGTTTTAGTTTTCCCTCTTTTTCGGCCTGCGTAATCATGAATAATCCCACTCTGTCCTTGATGGAACCCCCGGGGTTATTGCACTCGAGCTTCAAAAAAAGCTTGCACAGGCCTGTATCAAGATGAGTGACTTCAAGGAGAGGAGTATTGCCAATCATTGAGAGAAGATTTGCGGTGGTTATCATAATATCCTTTTATCTTGCCTCAAAATCGAAGCTGACGTTCATTTTGCCATTTTTTTTTCATTAACGTAAGATACTCTGATCCACAGGAAATCTATTCTATGAACACCCTTTCCAAAATATTTATCATCAAAATCTCCGCCACTTTAATTTTCTGGTGTCTGCCGCTGATTTTGATGCCCGCATCGATGCTGGAGTCCGCAGGCTTAATCAACCTGCAAAGTATCATGTTTGCCCGTATGCTCGGATGGGCCTATCTTGCCCTTTGCCTCTGCTACTTCTTCGGACTCAAGTCCTCGCTTAAGGGGGACCGGGCCATGGGCCCCATATGGGTAGGCATCATGAGCAACGCGGGTGCGTGTCTCTACCTGATGTACTTCGGACTGAGCGATGCCTGGATCACTTTGGGAAGTTTCATCCAATTTATCAGCTGGGCTTCAGCCGTTTTCACTCTCGCGATCACCTTTGGGTTGTACCTTTTTGGCGTGCGAGGCAAGGGCCCTTGTTTTTTCTAAGCTCCCTCGATACCCTGTGCGTGTGAAAAAAATATTTTTGCTTTTGTTATTTTCTTGTAATCTCCACGCCGCCACACTCGTGCTGATCGGTGGTGGTGAGCATCCCAAAGCGGCCTTGAGCTATTTTATTCAAAAACTGCAACCCGGCCCGATCTATGTCTTGCCCTGGGGCACCTCTTATCCGGAGGAAAGTTTCGAAGATATTAGATCCGAGCTGGAAAAGCTTGGTGCTCATGACATTCAGTGCTTTTGCAAAGAAGTTTTTACGCCTGAGAATTATCGAGCGCTCGCTCGGGCAGGAGGAATCTATTTTCCGGGCGGAGATCAAAATAAAATCATGCAAAGAATCTTTCAAAGCCACGCCAAACCCTTGCTCCAAGACCTTTACCAAAAAGGTGTTCCCGTGGCAGGAACGAGTGCCGGGACCGCCATTCAAACCAATCCGATGCTTACCGGAAATCGTGCTGAAACAAGCGAAGGTCTGGGATTATTGGCCGGCTTGATTGTCGACCAGCATTTTCTGGTGCGCGGACGCGAGGAACGATTGCTACAAGCGCTCGAGGCCTTCCCGACTTTAAATGGGATCGGGATTGATGAATCCATGAGTGCCATTATCGAAGACTCCACCTATGTGACAGCGATAGGACCGAGTCTTGTCACCCTCTATATCAAAAATCACTCCGAAATCAAAAAGATCGAATTAATCGATAAGCAGAGTTTGCGCCTGAAGGTTGCTTCTCGCAGAAGTGGTGGCAGAACCACCACCTCCACGAAAAGTACTACCTCTTATTGATCTCCGTGACGACTTTGACAGCATCGTTCTCCGAATATGGCCCCATTTCCAGCCCAGCACCTGTGATCGGCACCCTTAGTTTAAAGTTCGACTCCACTCCGGCAATCTCGGCGTGAATTTCCTTATTCACGGAGCTGGCATTGAGTTTTTTAAATTTTGCCTTTCCAGATTTGCTCAGCTTTACGCTGACGATCGTCTCACCGCTTCGAGTGACCCTTTCGGCAGAAATAAAATCTCCCTTATTCAAAGAAAGCTCGGACGCAAAAAGCGGAAGTGCAGAAACCAATACGGCCATAGAAAATAAACGTATATTCATAAATACCTCTTCTTGTATAAAAAATTAAAATTGCTTGGAACTAGCAGACCCAATAAAGAGGAGGACTAAGTCCGGTGTGGATCTTGAAATCGCGAGTACTGACCAAGTGAAAGACTCTGGAAAAACCTTCAAAAGAACTGACCGATACAAAAAATAGATCTCTTTCAGGGAGCAGACCTGCCAAAACGAACATTTTCCCAGTTTCAGAATTAGTGCCACAAGTTTGAGAGAGTTGCGGCGACGCCTGTTCCAGACGCTGATCCACCTGATGTGTATCAGCCGCGCTCGCCTCGGGAGAGGAAAGTAAGTAGAGGCACAAAAGAGGTAAAAAAGCGGCGAAAAATTTCATCCGCACAATTTGGGGGCAATTCTTTGCGTGTCAAGTGGGACCGGGATTAATGGTAATCTTTAAGTGTCGCAAGCTGGGAACAGGCCACATCTTTGACAACATAGTCTGCCGCGATAAAGGAATCTAGACCTTTCTTGGCACAGGTTTTCCGAAGATAGGTCCTTGTGCGATCATAATCTTTTAACGCCAAATAATACATGCTACGGCGATACAGGGTAAGGATTTTATCCGGATGGAATTTCTCCAGTCTCAGCAAATATTCCTCGGCCTTGTCGAGTTTGTTGGCCATGATGAAGTTTTGAACGATCTCACTTAAACAGCGATAATGACCGGGGATGGCCGTTAGACATTCTTCCAGGAGAGGAAGAAGATCGTTAAGCACACTCGTGGTATCCAAGTTATCGGTGGCAAAATATCTTACGGTATGGCACAGCTCATTTTTGCTATCTAAGTCCAAACATTTTTCCGCCAACCTAGCGGCCTCCTCCCATTTTACCAGCCCGATAAAGGCGTACCCAAGATTCCCCAAAGCTTCAGGATTATCCGGTTGCCTGTTCAAAACAGCTTGCCATTTCTTGGCGATCGCGACGGCCTTTTTTCTTCGTGCCAAAAATTCTTGCAGGTCCTTGTCATACACTTTGGACTTCTGTTCCATCGTTTTTTCCAACTCTGCTGGCGGGGATTCCATCTTTTGCGGAGCTTGAACTTCGTTACTCTGGCTTATCTTTGGAACCTGAACTGTCGAAACTGATTTGACTTCGTTTACCTGATCCACGTGATTTTCCGAAAGCCGCAGAAAATAAATCAGCGATATGATCAAAGAAATCGCGAATAATAACCCAAGCACTTTTCGATTCATGTTTTTAACTATACTACGATTCAAAAATGGAAAGTAGGTCCATCGGTTTTTTGAATTGATGGGCAGGCTTTTCTTTACTCATGGCATCGACATCGACCAGAGGGTCCCATAAGGCCGCAATGGCCTTGGCACCCGCCGCTTTGGCGGCCTGGAGGTCAATCGTGGAATCGCCGACGTAAAAGGTGACTTTAGGGTCCAGCTTCATGCGTGATGCCGCCAACAGAATTCCATCAGGAGCAGGTTTTGACTTTGCAAGATGATTATCGGCAATCATGGTTACAAAATAGTTGCCTAAATTATGTCGTCGCAAAATGACCTCGAGGTCCCTCTCATGCCTGCCAGTCACGAGGGCCATGGGTACATCCAAATTTTTCAAACCTTGCAGCAGCGCTTGAATCCCCGGGAAGAGGTCAATGCCCACGGCAAGTTCCGCTTGGTGATTGCAGTAGCTGTCAAAAGCCTTACTCGCCTTTGCCTCATCACCCAGAAGCTGGAGAAAAATACGATTTGCGGCCTGTCCGAAAAATCGCTTTATTTCCTCTGGAGTTCGTCTCAGCTCTCCGATATTTTCCAGCGCCCAGTTAAAAGATGTCGTGGCGTGGCCAAGAGAGTTTAGCAGCGTTCCGTCGCAATCAAAGATGACACCGTTATTTTTCATATAAATTTTTACCATAACAAATGTCACACGAGAAGTGTCTTGCCGAAGGACTCCCCGAACTTTACGATTATTCTTATTTGGATGAATACACATGGCAAATTTTGTCTATATCGCCACCAGCTTGGATGGCCATATCGCAACCCTCGACGGTGGCATCGAGTGGCTCACCGAAATTCCAAATCCCGCGAACAGCGATTATGGCTTTGCGGAATTTATGAACTCCATCGATGCGCTCGTGATGGGAAGAAAAACTTACGAGACCGTCTTAACCTTTGATCAATGGCCGTATACAAAAAGGGTGTTTGTTTTGAGCAACACCTTAAAAACCGTTGCTCCGACTTTGCGTGACAAGGCTGAAATTATCAACGGTGAGCTGAAAAATATCTTAACGACACTTCATGAGAGAGGATTTAAAAATTTGTATATCGATGGAGGGAAAACGATCCAAGGCTTTCTTAAGGAAAATCTCATCGATGAATTAATTGTTACGAAAATTCCTATCATTTTAGGTGACGGAATTCCTCTTTTCCAAAGACAAAACAACAGCATTATGTTTCGTCATTATTCCACCACCATTTACAATGATTCATTAGTTAAGAGTCATTATAAGAGAGCATGATTTTTTGTCCTCGAAACCAGTGATTTCGAGGACAAAATTCAGTGGAACTTTTGTCTATGCCTCTCACCAACGCTATTCAGCTATAGTGATAATTCGGGGGTTGATCAGCTGGTTGCTTACACGAGGGAGCACTAAATTTGAAAGAATCTGGATTGATATGCTATCCTGCTCCAATGCGACGATCAATCTGTCTCGTTTTCATTCTCACCTTTATTGTGGCCTGTATGGGGACTGGTGCAGACAATGGGCGTAGTCATAGAACCACGGGCCGCTCTGGCAGCGTTGGCACCGGTCTCGGGGGAAATTCTAGCGCTCATACCATTCGCAATGTCTTCGTGAACGCAACTGGAAATATTTTTTCCGCTACAACAGAAGGGCTTTTTATCTCGACTAATGGCGGAACAAGCTTCAGCAACCAAACCACCACGCGCGGTCTTGGAAGTAATACGGTTTGGGGTGTGCATGTCGATGGCCTTGGCACTGTTTACGCCGCGACAAACGGCGGACTTTCCATCTCCGCGAACAATGGTTTTAGTTTTATCAATAAAACCATAGGGCAAGGACTTGGCAGTAACATCGTCTGGGGCGTTTCTGTGGATGGGAGTGGGAATATTTATGCAGCCACAAGCGGTGGCCTTTCAATCTCGACCAACGGTGGAGACAGTTTTACAAACAAGACGACGGTCCAAGGTCTGGGTAATAACGATGTAAGAGGAATCGCGACTGACGGAAGTGGTAATATTTATGCCGCCACCACCGGTGGTCTCTCCATCTCGACGAACAGCGGTTCCAGTTTTATAACGAGGACCACAGCGAATGGCTTGGGTAGTAATGATACCAGGGGAGTCGCCATAGATGGTACTGGCAATATTTATGCCGCCACGACCGAGGGACTTTCCATCTCAACCAATGGTGGAGCAAGTTTTATTAATCGAACAACCGCGAAAGGACTTGGCAGCAATACAGTCTGGGGCGTTTATGCGGATGCACTTGGAAATATTTATGCCGCCACCAACGGTGGCCTTTCCATCTCGGCGAACGGTGGTTCAGGTTTCACCAATCGAACAACCAGAAATGGGCTGAGTAGTGACACCATCTGGGGTGTATTCGTGGATGGCCTCGGGAAAATTTATGCCGCGACAAACGGAGGACTCTCTGTCGCGCCCAACACTGGAGCAAATTTTACCAATAAACTTTAACGAATGGAGAAACCATGGTCACTTTTGAAGCTAAGCATATCAATGTTTCAATCAATCGCTCAGTTACCGATGTCTACAATTATATTTCTAATCCTAACAACCTCCCATCCTGGGCCAGCGGATTGAAGAATGTCAGCGTCAGATTTGTGGAAAAGAATCAGTTCGGAGTCGTCGATCACCACGTGACTCTGGAATCTGGCATATCACTTTACATGCCTATGCGAGTTCTTCCGAACCATGACGGCAGCGAAGTTCTTTTTACCTTGTATCGACGGCCGGAAATGTCTGATAAGCAATTCGAAGATGATGCCGCGTGGGTCAAAAAAGACCTGGAAAAGTTAAAAAAAGTTGTTGAGAGTTCACTCATGTCTTAGAGCATCGATAGGAGCAAGACGAGACGCCTTCCGTGCCGGATATAATCCGAAGATAATTCCGATAGAAGCCGAAAACACAAACGAGAGCAGAACAGAATCGAGCGTGATTGAGGTCGCCCAACCTGCGATTTCCGATATCAAGACAGTGGCCAGCCATGCTAAAGCTATTCCGAAGACTCCGCCGACAGCACTAATGACCACCGCTTCAACAATAAATTGGGATAAGATATCCAAACGTCGAGCACCAACGGCCTTGCGGAGACCGATCTCACGCGTTCTTTCAGTCACTGATACCAGCATGATGTTCATAATCCCTATGCCGCCAACCAGAAGCGAAATCGCGGCAATTGCCGAAAGCAGAAGGGTCATGACCTGAGTACTGGCCGTTAGCGCGGCCTGAATCTCTGCCAGATTTCTTACGCGAAAGGCGTCCTGACGCTGTGAAATTGGCACGCGGTGACGGGAGAGCAGAAGCTCAAGCGTCTGGTCTTGAACCACTGATGTTTGCTCGGGTGAATTGACTTCGATATCGATATTATCGATATAATCTTTTCCATACAGCCGTCGCATGGCGGTCGTAACGGGAACAAGGATGCGATCATCCTGATCATTGAACGCGTTGGCGCCTTTCTCGGGTAAAACGCCAATCACCTGAAAGCTAACCTTGTTGATTTTGAACATTTCGCCAATGGGACTTTGCCCTCCAAAAACCTCTCGCACCAGCGTTGCCCCCACGATGGCGATTCGTAGCCTCTTCTTGTTTTCAACATCAGTAAAAAAACGACCGACCGTTGGGGTATCCGCATGCATGCTTGCCCAAGCGGCGGAAACTCCCATGACCGAGGTGTTCCAGTTTTTATTCAGATAGGTCACCTGGGCGCGACCAGTGACATTGGGAGCAACGGCCTTAACTTCCGGAATTTTTTCTTTGATGACCTGAGCATCCTCCACCGTAAGCCTGGTTGTCGCCCCTGCCTGAACCATCGCTCCGCCAAAGCCTCGAACCGCGCCAGCACGAACATTGAGCAGATTCGTCCCGAGAGAAGAGAGTTGCTCCTCAATCGCTTTCTGGGCCCCTCGACCAATTGCAATCATGGTCACCACCGCACCCACGCCGATCAAGATTCCGAGCATGGAAAGGCCGGTGCGAATCTTATTGGCAGCGAGAGTTTTTACACCTTGGAAAAAATGCTCCACCACATGAGCAATCTGAAATCCCACTGTCGTGGAAATTTCCTGCGTCGCTTTTTTTTCTGCTCCGAACGTTAGGGGAACAAGTCGCTCATCAGACAAAACACCGCCATCATGCATACGGATGAGCCGTTTGGCCTGCCTTCCGATGGCATCTTCGTGAGTTACAATCACCACCGTGATTCCTGAGTCATTCAACTCTTTCAAAATGTTTAGAATTTCTTTTCCATTCACCGAATCGAGATTTCCCGTGGGCTCATCGGCAAGAATCATCAGCGGCCGATTCACAAGTGAACGGGCGATGGCCACGCGCTGCTGCTGACCACCTGACATCTCATTGGGATGATGAATTAAACGCTCACCCAACCCCACGCGCTTTAAAAGTGTGGCGGCATATTCGACATCAATTTTGCCCTTCGAGTAGAGAAGCGGTAACGCCACATTTTCGAGTGCCGACATTCGAGGCAGAAGATTGGATTGCTGAAAGATAAAGCCAATGACCTCGCGGCGGAAAACCGCCAATTCATCTTCTGTGAGCTTTGAAACCTCTTTGCCATTAATGGTGTAAGAGCCCTCATCCGGTACGTCGAGGAGACCCATCACGTTCATGAGTGTCGATTTGCCGGAACCCGACGCTCCCATGATGGCGATAAAATCACCATCATGGATGGTGAGTGTTACATTCTGTAATGCATGGATGACATTGTCGCCCATCTGATATTTTTTTTGAATGTTTTTCAATTCAAGCATGAGCGCCGCCTAATGCCCGCCGCCACGTCGGCCGCCAAAGGGACTGAAGGGACTGCGATTTTTTTCCTCTGAGGAAGCTTTGAACTCCGCCACCAAAATGCTTTCCCCTTCCGCCAGCCCCTGCACGATTTCGGTATGTTTACCGTCCGTAATACCAACCTCGACAAGCTTTTCCAGAGGTTTTTTCTGTTTGGGCGCTTTCACCATAACTGTATATTTACTGTCGAGAACTCGCAGGGCCTCATTGGGAATCAGCAGAACGTCATCTTTTGAATCAACGATAAAAGTAACATTCGCCGTCATCCCACTGCGCATGAATTCCGGCGTCTGTTCCGGAATCACATCGACAACATAAGTTGTGACGTTATTGACCGTTTTAGCATCGAAGGCAATTTGATTCGCGAAGGCTTGAATCTTATTTTCGGGATAAGCATCCAGCACGATCGTGGCATGCTGCTGTAATTTAATTTGGGAAATATCCGTTTCATCGACCTGGGCCTTCACTGTAAGGCGATCAGAGATGACGAAAACCGAATCAATGTTGGTGAAGGTTTGTCCTGATTCGACATTTCTAAGGATGATGGTGCCGTTGATGGGGGCAAAGATGGGAGTTGGTCTGTAATCTTCCTCCCACTTCTTTAGCTCGTCTCGACCTAAGGCACGGGCGGCATCAATAAGCGCGGCCCGTTCGGTGGAACTCATCCATGCCAGGACTTGTCCCTTTCTGACTTTTTGTCCTTCGACGACAAGCACCTGCTCCACCCGTCCCGCTACGGGAGGCTTGATCTCAAGGCGGTTATCAGGCTGCACGGTTCCCGTTGCCAAAATTGTAACGACGATGTTTCCCCGTGCGACCTGCACCTCTCGATAGGTAATCTCAAGTGGCCCCTTCTTTTTTAGGGCGAAAACCGCGATGACGACTATTGCACACAGGATGAGGGCAAAAATAATCCAACGCTTTTTTTTGTGAATATCGCTCACGGAATGACTCCTTTGCCTTGTGACTGTTGCCAGGCCGCCTCTGCTGTTGTGCGGTCACGTTGGGCCTGTAAAACGGTTTTCTCTCGAACGATGAGATCGTTCTCAATCAAGTCCCAATCCTCAAAGCTCATGAGACCATTATTGTATTTGCTACGGGCGATCTCGGCGCGTTTGAGGGCCGCCTCCTTAAAGCTTTCATCGACTTTGAGTTTTTCAATGGCCTCGATGTAGGCCGTATACGTCTGTTTTAACTTTGTCAGAGTTTGACGATCACCATTTTCTCTCGTGGTGCGTGCCACGGCAAAGGTGGCGACAGCACTCTTGGTACCATAATAATCTTTTCCTCCGTCAAATAAGGGGAAGGAGAGAGTCGCACCGATGGTTCTACGTTGGTTTTCCGGAAACCAGTCCTGTCCCGTCTTCCCTGTGCTCGCATTTAAGCTGAAGGTCGGAAAAAAACCCGAACGTGCCGCCTTGATTCCGGCATCCGCCGAATCTTCCTGGGCGACGAGCTGAAAATGATCGGGGGTCGAGAGAACCAGCCGTCGAAAATCAGGATTGCCGGGCAAGGCCTCAAGCGGCACATCCTCGTTTAAGATCAGCTCCGCATCTTCGTCTCTTCCCAGCACGCGGACGAGCTGGGCCTGGGCCACAGCGATATTGTGCTTGGCCTGAAGGGCATCGTAATGCGCCTGATTGAGATAGGCCCTGGAGAGAAGGACAGAACCTTTGTTTTCCCTTCCGCTCTGAAACCGAAGTTCCACAAGCTTAAGATTGTCTTCGCGACGGCGTATAATGATCTGCTGCAAAGTTAATGAGCGTTGGGCGAAAAGCATCCCTGAATAAGCTGTTTTGAGATCTAAGCTAATCTTGGCCTTAACAGCGGCCAGATTGGCTTCCTGAACCCTGGTCTGGGCCGATGCCTGATTCACCCTGGCTTGATCTTGAAGTCCGTTAAACAGGGTGTAGTTCGCTGATAAGGTGGCATTATACGATTCACTCGATGCACCTGAAGTTTCGCTATCGCTGTAATCCAATGTGCCGGCGAGTGTAGGAAAAAAACCACTATAAGCCCCTCTGGTTGAATATTGTGCAGACTCGAGGGATTGAAAAGCAGACTTCAGCTCCGAATTACCCCGTACAGTCTCATCAACACAGGCCTGCCAGGAAAGCTCTCCCGACGCAAAGGCCTGCGGCACAATCGCAAAAATCAAAATGGGGGTAACAATCTTGTCACAAATAAAAAAGCGCATAACTCTCCCCGTCACAAACTACAGAGATATTTATAGCATTATATCTGTCGAATGATAAATGAGGTCGATTACCTTATCCGAGGTCGATCTGCAGCTCTTTGGTGTAGCAGGACCCTCGCGGAGTCGGCACTGAGCTATAGAGTGAAAAACTCTCAACCGGAAAGCTGGCGGCGGAAAACATAGAATAACATTGCAAAAAAGGGACGATCTGTTCGATCGGAACCTTGTCCAGTCTCGCCAGAGTGATATGGGGATGAAAGGACTGACTGGCATCTTTACCAAAATTTTTCAGCGCTTTGCGAATCTTACTCGCCAAAGCATCTAACGAGACGCTTGGTTCAAAACCTGCCCAGAGAACTTTGGCAAAATTTCGATTAGCAAAGTGGCCAACACTTTTCGGAACCAGGTTAAATGGTTCGTGCTCAATTTCTTCCAGAATTTTGATGATCTGCTGATATTCAAAGCTGCGAACTTCCCCGATAAACTTGAGGGTCAGATGCATATTTTCAAGAGGGGTCCATCGGGCGTGCTTTAAAGGGACCTTCAGCAGGGCCAACTCCTGCTTGAGCTGCTCGGGAATGTCGATTGCGATGAAAAGTCTCATGTTTGTACTATACTTGCCGCAGGTAATTTTTTCAAATGGGTTGCCATACTGAGTCGCAGAGGTAGAACAGGCCATCATTTAATTTAGGGGGAGTCGTATGAAAATCTTATTCACGGCCATGTGCCTTCTTGCTTCTTTAGCTGTATCGGCCGAAGTGAGTTCCATGAAATGTACCATGAGTTCCCAATATTTGAATTTTACACAGGAAATCGTCGTCGACTTAAATAACCCTGACTTTCTTGGCAATGGTCCGACCGAAAAGGGTGATGAGTGGGAAATTGCCTGGTCGCTCAGCGAATGTGAGGACTCAACCTCTCTTGTCTTCGATCTCAAAGAATATAAAAAATTTCGGGCGGGAAAAAATAAGTCGATTTATGGTCGCCTTACACACTCAGAGCCATCCATTTCCATTGAAACTGACGTCGATTGTCAGGCGCTTTAACGGGAGTGTTTCTGATAGATCCTCATGGCATTGGGCATGAGTTCAATCAGTCGCTCCTCGCGCTGTCGATTGCTGGGATGAGTGGAAAGAAAACTGGGTCCGCTTGATCCCGAGATTTGATCCATGCGACGCCATAGTACCACCGCCTCTCGCGGATCAAATCCTGCCGTGGCCATCAAGACCAGTCCGATTTCATCCGCCTCTGATTCATTGCTTCGACTAAACGGTAAGATAATTGCGACCGTCGTACCTAGACCCAAGGCCGCAAGCGCTAATTGGCGTTTTTCCTTCGGCAACTCGCCCAAGGTTGCAACCGCGAGTATTCCCAAAACGACCTCCTGGCCAAGTTGCGCACTCAATCTCTGCCCCCCGTGGCGAGCGATGGCATGGGCAATCTCATGCGCCAAAACAGCGGCAATTCTGGCGGGATTGTTGGCGACCTTGGCCATCCCGGAGTAGAAGCCGACCTTGCCTCCAGGCAGGCAAAAGGCGTTTATTTGCGGATTTTCAAAAACCTTGAATTCCCATTTAAAATCGGCGCGCTCGACGGCCCCCGCCAAACGCTGGCCGATGACTTTTACCTGCTGAGCCAACTCACTACTTGAATCAACCCTTTCGTGCTTGAGAATGTCCTGGTATGCCTTCTCGCCCATGGCATTCTCTTCTTCCGTGGAGGTTAGAATGAATTTTTTTGTTCCCGTTACGGGTGTGGTGGCACAGGAAATAAAGAATAGGGCCAAGATCAAAAAAGCATCTCGCGCCATAGCTATCTCTTAATGCTCTCGCGCGCCTTTGCCAAGGCCAGCTCATGGGACTTAAGTTCTTCCTGAAGTCGCTTGATGTCAGGGGCATATTTTTTTTGCCGTTCTTCCAAAGCAAGGCGCAACTTCTCCCGTTGGGCCGAGTATTCGCTATTTTTCTTCTCAAATTCCTCAGATTTTTTTTTCAAATCGACAATAACCTGCGGTAGCGATTTTTTTTCCTCTTCTACTGCCTTCAATTGCTCGGTTATTGTATTTAGCTCATCTTGCAAAGGTTGCTTTTGGGAGTCGGGAGCTTGCGCCATATCGAGAAGCTGTAACTTATCTTTCAGTGTTAACTGCCTTTTACATAGGGGAATTTTCTTTTCCTCCAAAGTTTTTCGGATGGACTCTTTATTGGTTGTTAAGCGCTGAACTTCGGCCTGGATTTCGTGCTGGCGCTTTTCCGCTTCGGAAATGGCCTTGTCAGCAAGAGCGATTTTACTGCTGACATTCTCAAGATCGTCGGTGATCTTTTTCAAGATGGCCTTGGCCTGGTTTAATTTCTCCTCTATACCATGAACCTTTGCCTCTTTTAGTTTCCTGGCCTTGGCCAAAAGTTCTTTGCCTGTTTGAGAGACGAGCTCCTCCTCACCTGGAATAGCTTTGAACATTCTCTCTTTGGTAAAGTACACGATCTGCGCCCCGAAACGAATGCGATCTCCTTCCTGAAGTTCAACTTTTTGATTTGCGGGAATTTGCACATCATTCACAAAGGTTCCCGTCGCTGAACCATTGTCCCGGATATATCCCTTTTCTCCCTCAACAATAAACTGGCCGTGAATGGGGGACACATCCTGATCATCGGGAAAGGAAACATCCGCCTCGGCCCGACCGAAGGAAAAAGTCGTCGCCAAATCGATTTGCTCGGCCCCGATGGTTTTGAATAGCAATCTCATATAACAACATTACCAGACGAGCACGATAGGGCACAAATTAAATACTTAGGCCCAAATACCGAATAGAGCGCGTGGAAAATAAAATTTGGACCCCTCTTTTATCCGACAATTTAGCTCGGGCAGATATCAGCTCGACTTATCTGCAAGAATTTCTTCTCAAAGCAACCTATATCCTGGGAGCTTTATCCGGAAAAGATTTCGCCAATCTTTTCAAGATTCCCTTCAACTTCATAGAAGACGAATTGGTTAAGCTAAAGCAAAACGAACTCCTGGCCATTACCGGAAACCTTGCCGGGGTTTCAGGCTATCATGCCATGCAATTTGAAATCACTTCGAAGGGCCGGGAGAGGGTTAAAGACATTGTTCAAATCAGGCCATATATAGGCCCGATGCCTGTGACGATTGACCAATATCTTGAGAGCGTGAATGAGCAGAGACTGAAAACGAGGCAAGTTAATTACAAAAATATTAAGGATATATTTTCCGATATGGTTCTTGGTCAGCATTACCTCAATACCCTCGGACCGGCGATCAATTCTGGTGGGCCAATTTTCATCCATGGTAAACCAGGCAATGGTAAAACCATGATTTCTGAAAAACTCATCAAGGTTTTCAACGACGAGATTTATGTCCCATATTGCATCTTGGTTGACGGCCAGGTTATTCGATTCTTCGACGAGAAAGTGCACAAGATGGTACCAGCTAACGCAGATAAAATTGATCAACGCTGGATTAGAATTAAAAGACCGTTTATCGTTGTGGGTGGTGAGCTGACACTCTCTCTACTTGATTTAATCTACAAGGATGAATTCAAGTATTACGAAGCGCCCTTTCAGCTCAAGGCCAACGGTGGGGTCCTGCTTATCGATGACTTTGGCAGACAGATGGTTTCACCAAGAGATCTTCTCAATCGCTGGATTTATCCACTTGAAAAAGGCGTCGATTATCTTACCCTGGCAACCGGGAAAAAAATTGAAGTCCCATTCACCCAATTATTGATTTTCTCCACGAACCTGAACCCCACCGATCTTGGGGATGACGCTTTCTGGAGAAGGATAAAGTATAAAATTGAAATTTTAGGACCGACCCAGGAGGAGTTCAAAACAATCTTCACCAATCAGTGCACCAAACTTTCCATTGAGTTTGACGAGGAAGCTTTCAATTATCTTATTGATAAATATTACAAAACAGCAAAGAGAGATTTCAGGGGATGCCACCCGAGAGACATCTTGAATCACATTAATGATTTTATTCACTTCTACAAGCAACAATCCAAAATCACTAAAAGTGCCATCGACTTTGCCTGTCGATCATACTTTGTTAATAAGAACTGAGGTTTAGCTTTTTTCAAAACGAAACTGGGTAATTTCAGACTGAGTCCCAAGCCGGACCGGCGGCCCCCAGAATCCAGTTCCCTGGTTAACGTAGACCCACATTCCCTGGTGATTGTTCAATCCCTTCACGTAGGGATAGATCAGCTTCACCACCCAGGTCCATGGATGAAACTGCCCGGCATGGGTGTGGCCGGAAAGCTGCAGATGAAAGCCCGCCTTTTGGGCCTCATCGCATTTCAGCGGCTGATGCGCCAACAAGATCGAAAGGTCGGCCTTCCCTCGCGGGTGAAGCATGGCGCGCTCAGGATCGGCCTTAATGGGAGAGGTTCTTTGATCGGGCACGCCGCCAATTAAAACGGTGGCGTTTCCGACCTGGAGAAAATCATTCTCATTTTCCAGCACCTTGATGTTTAATTTTTTTAGAAAAGTCATCCACTCATCATGCCCGGAATAATACTCATGATTGCCGGCGACAAAATATGTGCCGTAGACCGATTGAAGCTGCGATAAAATCTCAATGGTGCCACCAAGCTGCGCAACCTTGCCATCCACGAGGTCTCCGGTAATGGCCACAAGCGAAGGTCTTAGCTCATTGATTCTGGTGACGACACCCTGAAGAAACTCACGCCCGAGCAAAGGGCCGATGTGTACATCAGAGATTTGAACAATTTTAAAATCTTTAAGCTCATCGGGCATAACCTTGAGGGGAATCTGCACATCAAAAATTTCTGGCCGGCGCATGTTGACGATGCCTCCCGCGACAGTGCTCACTCCACTCAAAGAAAGTACTCCCATATTAAACATTTGAGTCAGAAACTGTCGCCGCTTGGGATCGAGGGCCGCGTCGGTTTTCTTTCTTCCAAGCCGAAGAATTTTTTCCAAAATCACGGCGACAAAAAGATAAACGATAGTGAAGGATAATAGGCCTAGGAGCAAAAAGTAAAACACCATAATTCCATGACGACCGGGAATATTGGAGATACTGGGAAAAAGTCGATAAAACCAGGGAGGCAAGATTAGGAACGAAAAGAAGAGAAGTAGGCAAATCCGCGCGATTTTTTTCGTGCGCTTATCTTGAATAGGCTTAACGAAACGATGATAGAGCGCCGCGAACACCACGGAACAGAGGAGGACAAAGCCGCTGATATAAAGGATGAGTCTCATTCGCTAAACCCTAATGACTTTTCCGGCGACCATAAACTTGTCACCACCAAGATGATGCAGTGTCTGCGGGCGTTTTTTTACCGGATCAATCCAGACCTTGACCACCTCAAGAATAAAGAGATCGTACTCGGCCACCATCTTCATGTCGACAACTTTACACTCGACATTGGCGTAGCACTCACCAATCAGCGGGGCCTTGACCTTGGATGCGGGGAGGGCGGTAAAACCGAAGGTCTTGAATTTGTCGACATCCTTACCGGAGCTTTTGCCACAGCTAATGGCCTTCGCGGCCAGCTTGAGCGTGGGGATATTAAGCACACATTCTTTTGTGCTTTTGAGAATTTTAAAGGAGTAATTGTCAGAGCTGAGGACAATACCCAGCTTGGGCGGGTCGGAGTCAATGACCGTATGCCAGGACATCGCCATGATATTTGCCTTGCCTTTCTGTGAGGTGGTCACAAGAACTACCGGACCGGATTGTAAAAGTCTGTGAACCTGATTGAGTGGATATTCTTTTTTAGCTTTTGTCATTATTTCTCCTCTACAAATAATTACTCGACACGTGTAGGTTTAATTATTGGAGTTTTTTATGAAACGTTATCTAAACTTATTCGGAGCTGCAATTATGCCTCTCACTTTATCATCTCCCGCCTTTCATCACAATGAGGAAATCCCGCAAAAGTATACCTGCGAGGGAACGGAGGTCTCTCCTCCCCTTGATGTGAGCAATCCGCCGGAGGGAACAAAAAGTTTTGCCCTGATTGTCGATGACCCCGATGCACCCGATCCAAAAGCGCCCAAGATGACCTGGATTCATTGGGTGTTTTATAATCTGCCTGTGAACGTTTCCACTATCCCCGAAAAAAGTGCGGCAGCCCCTGCGGGTTCGTTGCCCGGCCTCAATAGCTGGAAGAAAATTGGGTACGGCGGGCCCTGCCCCCCAATCGGTCAGCACCGATATTTTCACAAGCTCTATGCGCTGGACATCCTCTTACCCGATTTAAAAAATCCCGGCAAAGAAAAATTACTGGATGCCATGAAAGGCCATATTCTGGAAGAGGCCACGCTCATCGGTCTCTATCAGAAGCGAAAGCACTAATGCCAAGCTGGCGAGCATTCACTCCCTGAAGAGACAAGATTTAGGGAAACTCATTTTTGGCAACCTGCTCTCCGCTCACCAAGGCGAAGGCATTATTGACCAGTAATAGACCTAGGATAAGCATCCTCATATTCAATCTCTGTGCAAGCTGAAGACCAAACTCAACTACTTAAAATAACTAGACTATTTCTAAACGATTTGTTTAGATTTTTGACAGTGTTATAGAACCCCGCAATCTTTTATGATATGAACCAAGCTCACCTATAGGAGTTATTTTATGGCGACAATTCAAATATACGAAGGGGCCTTATGTTGCAGTACTGGTATCTGTGGTGTTGATCCCGATCAGCAGCTGATCAGTTTTGCCGCGGATGTTGAATGGATCAAGAAGAACGGCGGCAAAGTTGAGCGTTATAATTTGGCCCAGCAACCTCTGGCGTTTGCCGAGAACGCTATCGTTAAAAAATTTCTAGAAAACTTCGGCCAGGAAGGTTTACCTGTCACGATTGTTAAAGGTGAAGTGGTGCTAACCTCCCAGTATCCAGAGCGAAGCGAACTCGCTCATTGGGCCGGCATCACCGCAGGCTTCACCAACATCAAGCCGGCCGGCGGTGGTGGATGCTGTTCCGGCGGCAGTTGCTCGTGATGAAGCCACTTCAATTCTTAAAGAACCCTCCTCTCTTTTTATTTTTTACCGGCAAGGGTGGCGTGGGCAAGACGTCCCTGGCCTGTGCCACGGCGATTCATCTCACGGAGCAAGGCCAAAGAGTCTTAATCGTCAGCACTGATCCCGCCTCCAACGTAGGCCAAGTGTTTGGCACCGACATCGGCAACTCACTAAAAACCATCACCGCTGTCCCGGGCCTTTCCGCTCTAGAAATCGATCCCCAGGCCACCGCCCAGGCCTATCGCGACCGGATTGTCGGACCGGTGCGCGGCGTGCTGCCTGAAAGTGTGGTTAAAAGTATTGAAGAACAATTGTCCGGTGCCTGCACCACTGAAATAGCGGCCTTCGATGAGTTCACAACTCTTTTAACTGATGCCACATTATTAGAAAAATTCGATCACATCGTTTTTGATACCGCTCCCACCGGCCACACCATTCGCATGTTGCAATTGCCGGCGGCGTGGTCTAATTTTTTGACCGAAGGAAAAGGCGATGCCTCCTGTTTGGGCCCCCTATCCGGCCTGGAAAAACAGCGGTCGACTTACCAAAATGCCGTGTCCGTTTTGTCAGACCCAAAGCGTACACGCATGATTCTTGTCGCCCGGGCCCAACGCTCCAGTCTTCTCGAGGCCGCTCGCACCCACGAAGAGTTGGCCAACCTCGGCCTCTCGGAGCAACATCTGGTCATTAATGGAATTTTGCCTGAGAGCGAAATTGCGGGGGACGCGCTTGCAACGGCCATTTGGAAAAGGGAGCAGTCTGAGCTGCTCAGTTTACCTTCGGCCATCCAAAAAATTCCCGCCGATCTGGTTCCCCTTTGTCCCTTTAATTTGGTGGGAGTGCCTTCTCTGCGCCAGCTCCTGAGCAGCGAAGCACCCAAGCACGCTGCGACGAAAACCATGCCCAAACTTCCCCCCGCCCCCGACCTCGCCAGCTTGGTCGATCGAATTGTTGATGAGGGCCACGGTCACGGTCTCCTCATGTTAATGGGCAAAGGCGGAGTGGGTAAAACCACCATGGCCTCTGCCATCGCCCTGGCCTTGGCCGGCCGTGGATTTCCCGTTCATCTCACCACCTCGGACCCCGCCGCCCACCTCCAGGAAACGCTCGGGGGAGCGCTGGAAAATCTGATTGTGAGTCGAATTGATCCCCATGCTGAAACTGAAAAATATCGTCAAGCGATTATGGCCTCCAAGGGGCAAAAGCTTGACGAGAATGGGCGCAAACTTTTGGAAGAAGACCTTCGTTCCCCCTGCACGGAGGAGATCGCCGTCTTCCATGCCTTCTCTCGCATTATTCGAGAGGCCAGAAATAAGTTTGTCGTCATGGATACCGCCCCCACGGGTCATACCTTATTGTTGCTTGATGCCACCGGTGCCTATCATCGCGATATCGCCCGTCAGCTTGGGTCGACCGGGATGCCGTTTACCACACCGATGATGCAGCTCCAGGACCCCCAGCAAACCAAGGTCTTGATCGTCACTCTGGCGGAGACCACGCCGGTGCTTGAGGCCGCCAATCTTCAGGCCGAATTGCGCCGTGCCGGGATCGAACCTTGGGCATGGATTATTAACAATAGTTTGGCCCTGGCCCACCCCACCGCACCTCTTTTGCAGGAGCGGGCCCTCAATGAACTTCCGCAGATCAATGCCGTTGTTACCGGGCATGCCTCTCGCTACGCAATAGTTCCTTTTCAAGCCGAAGCACCAATAGGAGTGGCACGACTGCAGACCTTGGGTGTAAACTTGAACCATTAAAAAAAGGAAATATTATGGAAACAAAAGACAGCAATGGCACGACTCTGGCCGATGGTGATTCAGTTACCGTGATTAAAGACTTAAAAGTCAAAGGCTCTTCGATTGTTCTCAAGCGAGGTACTTTGATAAAAAAAATCCGTCTCACTGATGACGAGGAAGAGGTTGATTGCCGCGTTGAGGGCAGCAGTATCGTGCTCAAAACATGTTTTTTGAAGAAAGCTTGAGGTCGACATGTATCGAGAACTATGGGCCGCCCTTCTGTTGATTATTTTTCCGACGCTGGCTTTTGCAGAAGACGGTAGATTGGCCACCATGCAATATCTGGAACACCCTCTCACCGCGACCTATGATATGCTCAATGTTATTGCAGGCGATACCACGGCTCCGCTCACGGATGCCAACGGCCATGATTGGAAGATGAGTGTGAAGCCGACCTACTTTAAGGTGGATAAGCTTTTCTATACTGACCAGGGATCAGGCGGTGGGGCCGATTATAAAGGTGACAATCTTGAGGGTTATGCTCTCAGTATGGCCTATGCCAAATCGATTACGGACCGATGGCAATTCTACACCATGATCAATGCGCTTAAAAATAAAGGCCGTGCCAACGGCCGAGTTCCCGGGCAAGATTCCAATGGAAACATTTCTGTCCTTACGGCCGATAACATTATTCTTGAAGGTACCAACTCGGTTGCCAACATGTCTTTTGGTTTTGGCTTTGACACCATAGAAACCCCTGTCAAATGGACGATTCCCATATTCTTTGGGGTCTTTGTTCAACGCTACAAGACTGATTTAACCGCAACTTCTCTCACTTCCTTTTTTCCATCAGCAACAGTAAAAGGCGAAGGCTTCCAGTACGGCGTAAGTATGGGTGTGCAGTTCAAACGAAAACTTTTTGAGAATTTTTTTATCGCACCCTATTTTTTTGCAGGCATACCCTTTGCCGGCCCGAAGCTTGAGGCCACCATTACCGATACCAAAGGCAATTTCGATTTTGTTGTCGGGCATAAGGAAACCGCCAAGCTAAGCGCCATCCCCTTCGCTACGCCTGGACTAAGTCTCGGCTACACACCCTGGGGACTCAGCTTCAATGCACTGGGACCGGCCTACTCAATTTACTCCGCAGAATTATTCAATGGTTTAAAAATGTCGACTTACTCGCTAACCATGACTTTTGGGAATTCTCAGTGAAGATCAAGAATCGCGTAGTAGGCTTCGTTCTTTTTACGATTATCCACATCGTCATCATCGGCGATGACAAATAACTTATCAGCAGAAAGTGCGGCAATGCCTTCGATCTTGTGATCAAAGGCAAAAATAGTTTCCGGGGCGAACCCAGCGTCGAGTGAGGTCACCCACAAATGAGCGCCCAGTCCCCCAACTTCAAAGCTTGTGGTGATATAAAGTTTCTGATTAAAGTGATTAAACTCGAGGCTTGAGAGACCAACTGGTTTGCCGATAGTGGTCTGTGCAAGATCGGTGAAGTCATAGGCAATCTTCAAATTTGAAATGGTGAGCGCGTCCCTGGATATTTTATAATCGGCCTCAATAATCAGCGCGGCGTATTTGAAATTCTCATCTGAGGCGCCCAGCTCGCGAATGCCAAACAACATTTTATTTTCAGAAATGACCGTCATGCCTTCGACCTTATAATACGGTACATGGAGCACGGATTGGAACGCCTCTCGCAGTGAAAGGGAGCTGAGGACATTTCCGCGCAAGGTTGGGTTAGCGACCTTCACGTCTTCGGGATTATTAACCGGCCAGAAAACAATCGTATTGTACTCATCCTTACTGCGGGCCTTGATTCGGTCAAAGCCGGTGTTGGCGATAAAATATTGTCCATCAGGAGTGATGGCAGAATCTTCGTATTTCACGGCATTTTTGAAAATGCTCTGGGTGTAATAAGTCGGGATGGCATCAAGCTCACCTAGGGCAAGAGAAAATACGGGAGAACGGTGGTCACCGCTAATCGGCTTGTCATTGGCAAAAATCAGCTTGCTGCCGTCGAAGCTAACGGCGGAGGTTTCGCAGTAATTATACCTGCCTGGACTCTCGGTTCGCGGAAGATTTTCCACGTCAAAGCATTTGAGAAATCCGCTTTTTTCGATAAAAGTACCGTGAGCACACACGGTACTTAAACTCAGGGCGAGAGCGAAAAAGCACATTTTTTTCATAAGATTCACGAGTGAATTTAGCATAAACGGCCTCATCCAATTAGCGAACTGAAATAATTACCAACTTCAAAAGTCCGGTATAACAAGCTGGTTTTACGTTAATTTTGGAAAATTTGTCCACCTAACCCCAACCTCTTTTAAACCTTATAATTAAATAAATTCTAATGAAGGAGCGCCCGTGAAAATTATCTTATTGATGATGGCCGTAGTGTTCACTCAAATTCAATTCGCTCAGAGTGCCGATATTGAACTCTTCGCAAAACGGTTTTCCCTTGAGCGAAATACTCAGGGCACCTTAGTCGCCGTACTTGATCGTAGCTTACGCGGGATGACCCAGAACCTTAAATCCCGGGATTTTATCCAGGGGTCTCTGGCCGAGCTGATTGAACTCTCGCAAGAACTGCGGGCCCGGGGTCATGCAGGAAACTTATCCGCCGTGATTCAGGATTTTTTAAATAAGGACGTCACTCAATTAACACCTGAAGCTAACCAGAAAACCGCCCTCGCACTCCTGGCCTCCCTCGATCCCGAGAAGTTGCGTGAGCTGATGAATCACCCCGAGTGGGAAAAAGTTTATGCCGCTCTCGACCTGGAGGTGAACCGCCTGGGAGACGACTATGCCACCCTGGCGCGTCCGGAATCACGCCTCTACTATTACAAAAGAAACCTCTTCTCCGGGATCGCGACAGGCATTACCTCTCTGATAAAAAGTTTGCTTCCTTTTGGCGCCTGGTTAGACCTTGTGAATTATCTTTCCAAAAAATTCATCGATTCGATCCACGAAAACCAAACCTTTCATAAAAACATCCTCCTCCATTATGTGCGCACTTTCACCCCCGAAGAGCTGGGCCTCTCGGAGCTTGAGGTTAAAAAAATCTTGTCCTCGCTGTTTGATGATGAGATGCCTCTCTACGCCGTTTGGGATTTATGGGATGCCATTCGCGACTGGCCTACCTATGGCGAAACCAGGCATTGGAAGGCCATGAAAAAGGTGGAAAAGGGCATCAGAAAGTATCGCGGTAAATTTCGATCCCTCGATGAACGATGGGGGGATTATTATTATCTCGCCACCAACAAGAGCGGCCATCGCCTGGTGCTTAATTTTATGGACCCCGTTTATTATTTCACCCGCTTCCCAAGCGTCGGTATGTATGTGGATAAAAGATGGGCCAATGTGCTGGAGCGATCCATCTATGAAGTTGTAAAACTGGCAGTGCGCTTCTTGCCCTGGGGTTTTGTCGGCACAGTGGTTGATCCTCTGCTGAATATTCGCTATAAAAATCAAATCGAACATGAAGGAAGTTTACTGGCCCATCTCGAGGGCAACGACGAGGAATTCAGCTTGATTCGCGATGTCGCTCGTCAATCCATCAACCCTTTTATTATTCGCACCGGCCCCCTTCATGATAAGGCCACCTCCCAAACGGGGACCTATCTGATGGGGGATTTCACCCGACTTAAATTTTTATTACAGTGAATCTACGGCACAATCTGAGTAGGAATTTAACGGGATAAAGTCGGCACCCACGGCGTATAGATCGCTTCGCTGATAGGCCCAGTCTTGTTCGCAGACAACTTCGAGACGTTGATTGCCAACGAAGACTTCCAAACGCTGATTTTTGACCAAGGGAGAGCGGCCATCCAACACCTTAATGTCACGAATGCCTTCCGACTGATCTTGAACCAGGCGATCACGAAGGGCCGCAAGCTGAGAATCCGTTCCTGAATTTACCCGACCATTCAACGTAAGATTTTTGCGCACCTTTGAAAATTTTCCTTTTTTCAAATCTACGGTCACATCGCGAACAAGCTCTCGCACTTTTGATTCTTTTTGCGCGAATTTATTCGCAACATTTCCGTCGAAATCGCCACAGTAGAGGAACTGATCGAAGACCAATTTTTCTTTAATCGTATCGACAGTACATTCGGCTTCAGAAATATTATCCTCCGCAGGTCCCTGGAAGTTTGTGGAACGCATATTGCGAGGAACTTCGAAGGCCTCGACGATCAGGAGCGTTCCGGTGATAAGACCGGCTTCAACGGCCCTCATGCGATGGTACTCATAGGCCGACATATAATAGTAATGGTAGTAGGGATTTGAAACTCGATAACCGCGGCGAGTGACGATCGGACCATAATAGTAGGGATCAAGATGATCGTAAGTTGTAATGATAATTACTGACTTGTTGTCATCCATAGATTTATTGGAAGAGGTACGAGGACCTTGATTGTCATAATAAAGCGAAAGCAAAGTCAGATAAAGGGTGGCGACTCCGGCGGTGAAAAGTCCCGCACCAACCAGCCCTTTTTTAATCGCAGTACCCACCCCAAGGAAACGTTCATCAGCGTAGCGAAGATTTTTTAAATCACATTTTTCGTAGCGGCCTTGGCGATCATAGACTCGATTGGTAGTGAAGGTAAGCTTACTTAGATCAAACTGATCGGTTGTATAATCTTTTAGTCCCAACTCTCTCTTGGTGGAATTCTTCAGCTCCTGAGTAAAAACGCCATTCTTTATCTTAAGGCCCACATGGCAATCGTTCGCCAAGAGAGTACTTGAATAAAGCATTGAACAAATAGACACAATCGAAACAAGTCGTTTCATAAAATCTCCATAACCTATCTCAAAACAAGATTGCGCACGTTAGCGTCATTGCCCTACAAACGAAACGGCTTTGGTAATTTTTACAGGCCTATCGAACGTTGATAAAAACCTGGGGCACGCTCTTGGTCTCGATCCATTGACGCCAGTGGACCAGTCCAGCGGTTGTCAACGTTTTGAGGTCGAGATCGACGTCTGAATGATTATCGTCTTGAATGGGTCGAACGACCGCATTTCCCTTAAGATCGGCGGTTTCGGCATAAAAGAAAACCCCGGTTGGCGAATAACCACAAAGGCCTTTCTCAAACTCGAATTTATATTCGGCGAGGTCATTATTGATGACCTGTGTTTGCCGTAAAACTTTCGTCTTCTGGACTGGGATTGGTACATAACTTCTGAAGACAACCTCATAACATCGGGAAGCTGTCAGCTCTAACCCGATTTGGACGTTAACCTTTGCTTCATGTTTGGAATCCACTCCAACGATAAACTCATCACCCATGGCCTGAAGAGAGATACAAGCCAATAAGACTATTAACATTTTATTCATATAATGACCCCTTTGGGAGTTTCATAGGCCGTCATAGATAAAATGTCCTGCCAAACTGAACACGATGTAAAATTTTCAGGCAACAACTTGGGGGCAACCATGATATACGGCACAGATGACATCTTATGACGTAATTATCATCGGGGCCGGCGCTGCGGGCCTGATGTGCGCTATTCACGCCGGCCGAAGAGGACGTCGGGTCCTGGCCATCGATCATGCCACTTCGTTGGGAAAAAAAATCCTGATTTCGGGCGGAGGTCGATGCAATTTTACCAATCTCGGCGCAGCACCGGCCCAGTATGTCTCGGTTAATCCACATTTCTGTAAGTCGGCCCTCTCGCGCTTTCCGCCTCAGAGCTTTATTGAGATGGTCCAAGGCCATCAGATTCCTTTCCATGAGAAAAAACTCGGACAACTTTTTTGCGATCGCTCGGCCAATGATATTCTTTCAATGCTTAGAACTGAGTGTGAGCAGGTCCAGGTGACTTTTGAGTTAGGCCATGAGGTGAAAAATATCTCTGCCAAATTCCAGGTGGAGACAGACAAAGGCCTTTTTAGCTGTAGCTCATTGGTCATTGCCACCGGCGGGCCGTCTTTTCCGAGTGTCGGTGCCAGTGACTTTGGTTTTACGGTTGCTCGCCAATTTGGCGTTAATGTGATTCCAACCGCCCCGGCGCTTGATGGTTTTGTATTTCATGGATCGGACATTTCCTTGTTTAGCAATCTCTCGGGCCTGTCCCACGAATGTGAGATCACCTGTGTCAACTCTTCACATCCGATCTCATTTCGAGAAAATCTTCTTTTTACTCATAAAGGTCTGAGCGGCCCTGTGGCCCTCCAAGCATCACTCTACTGGCGGCAGGGTGAAGCTCTCAGTATTAATCTGGTACCAGGCATAGATTTGTTTGCATGGTTTTTAGGCCAAAAGAAAAGAGGCAACTGTGCCATGGTGAAAACTGTTCTCGGGCAACTCATGCCCAATCGCCTGGCGGAGCAGCTCTGTCTGCGCTATTTCCCGACACTCTTACCTCTTCCACAGGTCCCAGAGAAAGAGCTGGCGGTGTTCTGCCAGCTCTTACAAGATTGGCAGATTTCTCCCAGCGGAACAGTCGGCAATAGCAAGGCCGAAGTCACTCGTGGCGGGGTTGATACCAACGAACTCTCCTCCAAAACTATGGAGGTTAAAAAACATCCCGGCCTATACTTCATCGGGGAAGTTGTTGATGTTACAGGGCAGCTTGGGGGATACAATTTCCAATGGGCCTGGTCCTCCGGATGGGCCGCCGGTCAAAGCGTCTAATATTTTCCCATAGCAATCCTCATCGTGGCCGCTAAACTAGAATCGAGGTTTCCATGATTCGCGTTCTTTTATTCTTTTTACTTGCCTCCTGCGCCCCGGTGTCCCAACTCCCCGTCCAACAAGTTGGAAGTAGAAAAGTCGCCTCCCAGGAAAAGTATGGCGTTTTAATTTTGTCGGATATCCATGTTTTCACGGCCACGAATAGTAAGAGGGCCAGTCTTGTTCCGCCAAATTTTCAACGGCTCATGGAAAAGCTTGAGCTGTTTGTCGATGAAAATAACATCAAATTTGTAGTCCTGCTTGGCGACTGCACCAGCGGCAATGTGGATGATAAATTTTCTTTAAAAACGGTCAAGACCTGGTGGGACGCGCTGAAAGAATCTCTCAATCCATTGATCCAAAAAGGCGTGAGAATTTTCCCGGTGGCGGGCAATCACGATTATTATACTCAAGGCCATCGAGATGGCTATAAGTATGCCTGGTGCTTATTTGTCGGAGACCCACATCATTGCGCCGACAGCGCAAATGGCACGGATGCCGAGTTCGTCCTGGCAGCACCAAAACCTGAGTACTACACCTTGTCCTACAAAAATTTAGATTTATTTTTTCTCCACGCCGTTGACTACAAAATAAGTGCCGCGCAGGAACTATGGTTAAAGGGAGTCACGCAAGCAAGTAAAGACGATCAGCATATAAAATTGGCCTTCGGACATGTCGCCCTTTATACCAGAATGATTGAAAGGCCCTTCAAGTCCTTTGGAGATAAAGTTTCCAACATTTTACTGGCCGGCAATATTCGTCACTACATGAACGGACACGAGCACTATTTCTGGGATGAATTTATTGGTGCAGAGAAGTTTCGCCAGACCATCGTCGGGACGAGTTCTGGCACCTACAACTATGCGCCTCACCTTCGCAACTATCAGCGTTTCTGTAAAGAAGAAAATTCCGACGGGCTTAAACTTTGTGAGATGGAGCCGGAGCACATCAAATTTCTAACTCGCCCGAGTGATCGGAAGCAGATTCATAAACAAATGTTCGTGCACTTGGAAATTGATGAAAATACGAACAGCTATAAGCTCAATCCTTACGCCTATTACAAAGATCAGATCATACCTTTCTAAACCAGTTCCAAGGGCCGAAAGGGTTTCTCAGGCCATATAATTTTTACTTCATCCTCTGGACGAACCTCGCCACTTTTGAGAACGATGCCCATCACTCCCGCCTTGCGGATAACCTTCCCATTTTCATCTTTCCCCAAGGTTGCCGCCATCAACCCTTTTTGCAGTCCATCTATCTGCTTGCACGGATCGCGAAGGCCGGTTAGTTCGACCACGGCACTTTCACCAAGATGGAGCTGCGTTCCCGCCGGCAAATTGAGCAGATCGACACCTCGGGTTGTGATATTTTCCCCCATCTGTCCTGCTGTAACATGGAAGCCTTGCACCCGCAGCTCGTCATGGAGTTCCGCATGAATGAGATGCACCTGGCGCAGATTTGGCTCCGAGGGATTTCTGGCCATCTTGGAGCGATGTTTTACCGTTTTTCCGGCGTGCACATCACCCTCGACACCCACCCCCTCAAGGAGAAAGATGCTGGTTAAATTCTTCTTGGAAAATGAGTAGGTGGAACTACCACTGACCGCTGTTACTTTGGCTGACATAGATTTCCTCGTTTTCTATAAAGTTTTTTTCATTCCCTCATGGGTATTTTCAAAGCCCAGGGTTTTATAGAACCTGATGGCATTGATACGGGCCTTGTTGCTGGTTAGCTGAATGACACCACATCCCCTTTCTTGAGCGCGTCCAAACGCATGGGGCAGGAGTTCGACCACAAGTTCGTTGTTTGGATCTGCCTCAATTTCCTGGAAGGCCCGGAGATATTCTGGGGCCGGGGGATCAGAGACGATTTCTCCTACTCGCGCCATCGCATCTTCGGACAGTAAGGCAATAATCGCTGGTAAATCGTCTATCCGTGCCTTCCGAAATTCAACCTTGTCCATCTTGCCCCCCTTTTAATTTAACCTATACCTTGAATGGTGACAAAACTATCAACGAAATTGCGATAAACTCACTTTTCAACGGCTTTTTTGATGATATACTTGTACCACTTTATCAACCTAGCAAGGAGTTTAAGATGGCAAAAGGTGCAGACAGAGGACAGGACAAAGGAAAGGCCAAAGGCAAACCAAAACTTTCAATCAAAGAAAAGCAAGACCGTAAGAAAGAAAAAAATAAGTTGAAAGGCAAGTAATCTGCAAGTCAGATAGCATAAAAAGAGAGCAAGAAAACTTGCTCTTTTTTTATGTCTTCAAAGAAGATTTTAAAAGATTGGCCTTGCTAAACAGGTACCAGCCAAAAAACAAATTAGAAGGCGGAGACAAAAGCAGGGCCGCCCAGGCAAACCAGGTGACACTATCACTAAAGGCCAGATAGGCCCAATCACTAAAAACCTCAGATAAGCGCAATCCAGCCACGATCACCAGCCAGAGATAGTTCTGCTTCCATTTAACCAGTGCAATCGCTTGGAAGAGGGCAAAGGCCACCCAGATGGCCGCAGTTCTTCTTAAAAGCCCGTAGGTTTCAAGATAGTCAGTCCCATGGAAAATTTCGCACCAAAAATCTGGAAAAAATAGAGCAATCATGGCGATGACAACATCAAGTGCGATCAGGAAGATCAGCAGTCGATTAATTGAGCTTTGCTCTCTGGAAGTTAATTGCATGCCTAGTATTATTTGATTATTCTTGCATGTATGTCTAATGAAATGCGAACGATTTTTTGTGAAGATGCCATCGAATGGATGAAGGCCAGTCCGGTGCTGACGGGCTGCTCAATTGTGGCCTCCCTTCCCGATGTCTCTGAATTTCCCAAATTCAGTCTCCCCGAATGGAAAGAGTGGTTTATACAAACCGCCGCTTTGATTATGTCTCGATGTCCGGATGAGGGTGCGACTTTGTTTTATCAGACCGATATCAAGCTCGATGGTGCCTGGGTAGATAAGGGTTACCTCTGTCAAAAAGCGGCCGAGTCTCTGGGATACACACTTCTGTGGCATAAAATGGTTTGCCGGGTCCCGGCCGGAGTCATTACTTTCGGGAAACCTTCCTACACCCATCTCCTGTGCTTTTCTAAAGGCCTGAGTTTGGATTTAGCAAAATCTACCGCCGACATTATTCCCGAGATCGGTGAGAAAACATGGCAGCGCGGAATGGGCCTCAAGGCCTGCTTAACCATCGCTCAGTTTGTGGCCGAGCAAACGAATACGCGAACAATTGTTCATCCCTTTTGCGGAGAGGGCAGCATGTTGGCGGCGGCAAATTTTTTGAATCTGCGGGCAATTGGAATTGAAAGAAGCCCTAAGCGCGCTGAGAAGGCCGCGACGCTCAATATTGGTGGCGATGGTAAAAGCTGGGTTTGGAATACGCCTTAAATCAAATCGAAGATAATAAACTCAGAGTTCTTGGACCAGTGCAGATTCAATTCGTGCTGATCTGACAGCGCGGCCCCGTCCCCTGGGCCAAGTAACTGGTCGTTAATCTCGACCTCACCCTTGATCACCTGCACCCACTGATGGTCGAATTGCCCTTTAAACATTTTTCCACCAGGTAATGCCGACCTGCCCACATAGACATCCACATCCTGATTGATGGTAAGGGAACCGTTGCGACCGTGACGAGAGGCCACCAGCACCAGAGTATTGTTGGAAAAATCCTGAACAAATGATTTCTGACTGTAGCCGGGCGGATAATTTTCCTTGTCCGGAGTGATCCAGATTTGCAAAAGATGGGTCGGCTGATTCAACAGACGGTTATACTCCGAATGCACAACCCCGGTGCCCGCGCACATGAGCTGCACCTCACCAGGCTTGATCACGGTGGTATTGCCCATGCTGTCTTGATGCTCTAACGCCCCTTCGGTGACATAAGTAATAATCTCCATGTCTTGATGCGAGTGGGAGGGGAATCCGGATTCCGGTGCAATCTGATCTTCGTTAATCACTCGGAGCGCTCTAAAGCCGAGGTACTTCGGCTCATAGTAATTCGCAAACGAAAAGGTGTGGTTTGTCTGTAACCAACCATGGTCAGCATGTCCGCGTTCCAAAGATTTTCTTATCGTTATCATGCCCATTACCCCTTCTCACACCTTAGGGTAGGCATCCAAAAAAGTCACTATGACAATATTGAGACATCACGGACGGAAAAAATGTAGAGGATGGTTGATCAGCGTTAGGGGTTATGAACGTCATCTTCATGGCGATACACCGACTGAAAAAGCATGACATGTTGGTTAGGCCCTTCCACTCCGATGGCGCAGGTTGTGACCGGTCTTTCAGAAGGTACGCCCACCTGCTCAACATAATATAACTTTTTAAAAATCCCGGGATAACGGCGTAGGTGTTGAATAAATAAATCTGTCAGAATTTTTTGCTCCGCCTGTGTAATGCCTGATGGGCCTTCGGTATAGGGTACAAAAACGCAGCGAGAGACCATTTCAGATAAAATCTCCATATCAAACTTCAAGCTGAGGGCATGGGTTCGCTTGGAAAATTCCTGCGATGATTCATAAATATATTCCACATTATAAAGACCAAAGCTTCCGAGCTGGCGGTATCCCTGATGACTGAGAAAGTACGGGCCTTCATGCCAACGAAAATCATCAGACTGGCGTTTACCGGCCTCGTTCACCACTGCCTGTAACGCCTGACTTGGAATCGTGCTAAATTCCTCATGAATCACCCGCACGAGAGAGATGGGCGAATCAGGAACCTCACCGCCAACAATGATATACGTACCCAAGATATTCACAAAAATCTCATTATCACGATAGCTCGACTTGAAAATATGATGGGGAATTTCCTGGGCAATAACCCGCGCAAGCGTTCGGGCATCATAATCAAGGGCCTGCCGTGAAAAATAAATGGGACCACCGGAAACAAACTCAGTCATGGCGCCATTGGAAACCAATCGTGTGTAATCACCCGGGTACCTGCCAAGTCCTACGGAGAAGAGATCTGGGATGTAAAAAAAGTTATTTTTTTGACGAAGCAGCTTCAGCTCAGCTTTAAAGGCCATTTTAAATTCATCAATAAAAACAGTTTCGCTGATCTTGGTTTCCAGCAGATCCAGGGCATCCTGGAGTAACCTTTGGTTCGGGAAAGGGTAAGTTTGAACGATGACGGGGTCTCCGCCACCACTACTCCAATCACCAGCAATCAGGGGTCGGGCCCCGACCAGCATCAAAAAGAGGATCATAAAACATGTTGTTCTCATAGGTTAGCTCTCCTAGCATTCAAACACTGCTTGTTCAAGACAGTATGAAAAGATGCCAGTAAAGTAAATTTATTATTTATTAATATTCGTGGTATTGTTTGCTAATAATAAACCAGGAAATCGCCCATGCAAAACATCTTTTTAGAATCAGACTATCGCAAAATTATTAAAGCACTGGTTGAGAATAAAAAGCAAATTGATAAAAAGTTTAATTTCCAAAGGATGGCCGAGTCCATGGGGATTCAAAAGGCCTACCTCTCCCAGGTCCTTCAGGGTGCCAGAGATTTTTCACAAGATCAGCTCTACCGTGCCTCCCAGTTTTTAAAATTGAAAAAAGAAGAGTACGAGTACA
Source organism: Bdellovibrionales bacterium GWA2_49_15 (assembly GCA_001769855.1). Classification (GTDB taxonomy): domain Bacteria; phylum Bdellovibrionota; class Bacteriovoracia; order Bacteriovoracales; family Bacteriovoracaceae; genus GWA2-49-15. Next base: position 264,589 of record MEPP01000031.1, read on the forward strand.
TGAAGCTGCTGCTCGAATATGCTCGTAGCGCCCTGGCCGATCGCAAGCAGGAGCTGAGCATCCTGATTGCGGGCATTCAAAGGCAAAATTTAAAAACAGAAAAAAATGTTGAGCTAAAAAAGGTCGAGGTCACGGCGGAAAAAGGCGCAACTTACTACTTAGACCCCCTCAATCAAATTGTGCACATGGCACTCGACATCCCGCGCTTTCGTAAAAATATCTCTGAATTGGGGCGGGCCTTAGAGCTCAGTGACTTGCGAATCAAAAAAGCACTCGCAGTTTTAGAAGAAATCGGCGTCATTGAAATTAAGAGTGGTGAGATCAAGGTTCTCACTCATAACATACATCTGCCCAAAGACTCACCCATTTTCTGGCCATGGAAAACGGCACTCTCCGCGATGAGCAATTATCGCATCCGCAACCTCGACGAGAATTCGACTTACAACTTTTCAGTGGTGTTCGCGGCCGACGAAGACACAAAAACGAAACTCCAGACCATGTTTTTAAATTTTTTAAAAGAGGCAAGGCCGCTGGTTGAGAAGGCCAAATCGAAAGATGTTTTCCAGATGAACTTTGATCTTTTTTCCTGGACGACTAATTAAAAAGGCCCCGATTTCTCGAGGCCTTCTCCCGCATCCTACCAAAATTTCCATTTAAGGAAGGGGTTTTATTTTATAGCATGCAGGATCTCCATCCGTAAATTTCCAGTGACTAAATCCTGCCTGGCGACAGCTCAGCAGGTTATCGGGATAGCAAAACAAGCAGCGGGAGTCGCGGCAGCACAACCCTCGGACCTGACGCCCGTTCATAATTTGCTCTAACAGTTGGTCGAAGGACAATCCGGGAAGAATGGGAGTCCGCTCCTCAGGATATTTGAGTTTCTCCGCAGCATTAGTCCCGAGAACCTGATCTCCGTTACTCAAAGATCTCACATCCTGACGTACCACCGATTTGTGCGCCTTCACCTCTAGACTTGCAGGGCGTTTGATCATTTTCACTTTCGTCTCATAACTGGTTTTTTTTCCGTCAAAATTAATTTCAGGGTTTTCGATTTTGACATTGCTTCCAGATAAAGTAAGTCCTTCAAAGCCGAGTCCCGCATCACTCACCTTCACGGCGAACGACTTACCTGACTCTGAGATAGTAACCTTCGGAGTCGTGGAATCTTTCTTGATGGAGAAACTTTTCTCTCCAATCACACCCGCATCCCCATAGACGCGCAGCTTGGCCTTATACTCGCCATGGGTACCAGAGTCAGGAAGGTCAATTCGCACCAGCCCTCGGTTCGGCAAAAACTGAACTGGCAACTTTTTACCTTCCACTTCCATTTCAATTTTCCGAAGGTCACGAGGATAAAGCCCGTTTAAATTGGCCAAGATCACAACATTATCATTGGCGATAGGCGCGGAACCTTCAAAATACTTAGGCAGCTCAATTTCAACTTTTGGATTAGGATTTCTAAGCTCCCCTTGGCCATGATCCTTCACAAACGTGCCCCACTCGCCATTCACATTTTCACCGATCTTGGTAAGTTCTGTTTTCTCCTTCTGCGCCAGGATTTCTAGCTCTGAACAGTTTCCTCCTGTTCGTGCGCAAGTTTCCTTTTCTCTAAGTGCCTTGAGGTAGGAACGATAGTGCCCGACTTGTTTTCCCAAAAGGCCGCCAAGGGCCCCAAGTGCGATTGCGCCAGCGGGAATAAGATATTTTTTCATATCGCTCAAGCGATGTTGCAGAGACCGCTCGGCAGCTTGCGCGTTGGCGGAGACCTCAATGACTTCTTTTTTGGCCTCAATACATTCTTCCGGTGTTTTACAATCGGCCAATCGCCCATCGGCCAGGGCCCGCTCGGCCTCACGCTGCAAGTTTAAATTTTGCAGGTCAATCACATCGGCCAGGACCGCCGTTCCCTCCTCCCCTTCGAAACCGGAGGGATAGAAAATTTCCGTTTCCTGCCCGTTTACTCCAAAACGATAAGATGCGATCGGCCCGCCCATGGCCTTGGTTGCAATTTTGGCCTTAAGACAAGTGTTCTTGGAAATTTTGAGACCCGACACTGACAGATTTTTTCCATCAGCGTTGATCTCCACCTGTTCTTTAGCAATCTCTTGCTGCTCATAGGAAAAGACCGCATCTAAAATCGCCAGCGTAGCTTGGGCACTAAAGCTCTGGGCCTCGGTCGGTCCTTTATTGCAGAACTCATACGTCCGTTCGGCCGCCAGAAGCTGGGCCGGATGACTGGTGAGAATAGTTGAGAGTACCAGAAAATTAACTGTAAACTTTTTCATAAAAAAACCCCTTAAAAAATTGTTAGATGAAAAGAACGGCAGCCTAGGATCCGTAGGCTTTCGCTCTTTTCTCAGCCAATTTAAGACGGCCTGGGAAATAGGTAAATTTAATTTAAATTATTTAACTTGAATTAGTTTACTATTTGTAAACCTAGCGACATTTACCGAGGGCGCGCTCAATCCCGTCCTTGATGAAGTAGGGGGAATCTTTTTTCTGCATGCTGGTTAAAAAAACGCAGGTCTCTTTTGAAAGCTTCTTGAACTCGCACAGTTCCTGAATAACGACTAAGTGATGGCGGGTGTTGGGATTTTTTAATTCTGCCACCCAAAAAGGCTCCAGGTTACCGCCCAGCTGTTCCCTCACATACTGCATACTGACTCGGGAGCGAAGGCTCAACTCGACGAGCGCCTTCAAGGCCTCCTTATTTTTTGTAGGAATAACGGCGAGGGCCTCGGCGGCACTTTTAAGCAGCGAGTTCGTGTCCTCAATTTTTCCCGACATGGCATCTTGAATACATTGAATAATTTCATTCTCAAGCTTGGCCGCCATTTTGGGCATTTTTATCAAAAGTTCCAGCGCATTTTCTCGCTTCTCCGGTTTTTTGGATGAAAGAAGTTTCTGAAAACGCTCCTGATTCGGCACGAGCTCACCGCAATCAATCTGATACTCGATACATAAGTTCGTACGGGCCTTGTTTTCATATTCCTGGTGCGTGATGATGATGTTTTTACCTAACTTCTCTCCCGATTCTTTGAGGAAAGTTTGCCGATTTGCCTCATAAGACTTTATCAGCGCGATATCATCATCTTCCTCATCATCCAGCTTGCTTATCTCATGCTTAAAACTTTCTATAAAATCTACAATCTCCTTTCCCAGCTCATAGCTTGGCTCGGATTTTTGCACATTCTCCGCCATGAGGTGGGTGAGCGTCGCCTTTAATTTTAAATCGCGGGCCTCGCGATAAATTGTTTCCAGGCCACTGTGCAGCTTGGCAGAATTGGTATGTTTCAACTTATTTCGAAATTTCTCATAAGCATAGACGGCGGCCCAGGGATTGTCCTTTGACTTATAACTCTTGAGCGAGCGCAGGAGTAGCTCCATGCCAAAATCAAAATCGATGGTCATGGGTCGACCGACCTTTCCGTCTAAAATCAATTTTGCGAAAGTATCTATCCGATCTTTTTCGATGGACTGCTGTTTGGAGTTACTTGGTTCCACAAAAAAAATCTTAGGCAAGAGCCTGTAGAGATAGTTCTTATTGGTGCGAGCGATGACATCCAGGCACGCTTGCCATTCATGATCCTCGATCTGTCCCAGTCCATGAAAATAATCAAGCACCGCATAGACGCGTTCACCACCTGATGGATCTTCAACCCCTTTCATCCCCTGCAGCAGAAAATTTGTGTAGGTGGCATTCTTGATGCCATTGCGTGTGAAGATGTACATAATTTTATAGTGAATGCCGGCGCACAGCTCATCAAAGGGAATCTTGACCGCTTCAGTCACCATGTTCTCGAGCTTGTCGCGACTGGAGATATCCAACATGGCGCTTGAGAGTGGTTTCAAATCCGACATACAATGTGGCTTAGTTTTGACCTCGCCATTGTCAATGACAATCAAGTCTCGCGGGTCAATCTTGATTGTGACATCAATCTTCGCTTGCTCCGGTTTCAGAGTGGTGCCTCTCACAAAGGGAGCACGTCGTTTCGTTTGCGCGATAATGGCCTTCACGGCGCGATAGCATTTGAACTTTTGGCCCTCTTTTTTACAGTCGTTACGCTGGGGTTCAATCAAGGTTTCATTGGTTTTGCAATCTATCGAACGTTCACAAATGGCATCAAGCTCGTCAAACGCAGCTTGCAACGCTTTTTTTCGCGCCTCATCTTCAGAAGCGGCTTCGCCAATTCCGCAAGAGGTAATAATGTTATCCATTTTTTCGCTGGCAGCTTCTTCGCAAAACCATTTGGCGTTCGCGGAAGAGGAAGCCACAAGAAAGGAAAAGATTATAATCAATTTGTTCATTGCTACACCCACACTTTTTTTGAAACATGATATACTAAAAAATATGAAATTACTTATTCTCGGCGGCACTATTTTTCTCGGCCGTCACATCATCGCAGAGGCCCTCAAACGCCATCATGAGGTTTGGGTTTTTAATCGAGGGAAGTCCGGTCCAAGACCCGAATCCGCCTGTCAGGTAATATCCGGTGATCGCGAAAATCACGATGATCTCAAAAAGTTATCTGCCATGAAATTTGATGCTATTATTGATACCTGTGGCTATGTCCCTCGCGTGGTGCGTATGGGGCTTGAGCTTCTCCGGGATGCAGCACCTCATTACGTTTTTGCTTCGACAATTTCCGTCTATGCTCACGCGATTCCCGGCTCTGATGAAACGGCATCTGTCATGACCCTCGATAATCCTCAATCCGAAGATGTGCAAAAAGATTATGGCGGGCTAAAGGCCTTATGTGAAAGTGAAATTCGAAAGCATTTTCCAAGCGCCAACACTATTGTCCGATTAGGTTTTCTGGTTGGACCTTACGACCGAATTTATCGTTTTCCCTACTGGCTCGAACGCCTATCGGCCGGGGGGAAGGTGATTGCACCCGGTGAACCTTCAGATCTCTTTCAGCTTGTTGATATTCGCGATGCTGCGGCCTGGATGGTGTTAAGCGCAGAGAAAAAAATTATCGGTGACTTTAATCTCACCGGCCACGCTCGACCTATGGGGGATCTGCTGGATACCTGCAATCAAGTGTTAGGCACGAAGGCCCAACTTATCTGGCTCCCTCGAGCTTTTCTCACTGACCAGGGGGTCTCTGGATTCGACGGAATCCCCTACAATATTTCTGACATTGATCGTGGTTCCGTTCAGCAAAATATACAAAAGGCGCTTGCGAGCGGACTCACCTTTCGAAGCCTTCCCGAAACTGTTCTCGACACAAGTGCCTGGCTTAAAAAAGAGGGTTTTTCCACCAAGGGTAAAATCGGCGTAAAAATCAATGCCGGTATTTCCAGGACCAGGGAACTAGAAGTTCTTCATCACTACCATCTAATCAACAACTTACCGTTCTAACCATAAGTCTTACTCATGACTGCAAATTATTAATAATAAGTTTTACTTTCTGCAAAATTAGACTATTTTGCGCTCAGTTTTGATGAGCACATTTATGAGGGGCCTACTTATGAAAAAAATTTTTACCACAATATGGCTTGTGTTATTCGGTCTAAGCACGGCCAACGCAACCTCGCTTCACCCTGACACTTTTTTGCAAGTTGCAGATTTGATCACCTGGGATTTCGCTGTCGATGGACATCTCCGAACACTTGATGTGACAGGCGGTAAGGTGAAGATCAATCCTGTTACAAAAATCGCCAGTCTCACCTTCGATCTCGCCAATGATTGCCCGGTCGACGCTCATTGTTTTGTTTCTATTCCTGAGTTCAAAATAGAATTGCCAATCATCAAGATTACTCGAGATCGTTGCGGCGTTATCACCTATGTGGCCGAAAGAGATTTGATGCCCGTCGACGGCGCGCTTGAAAAACTTGTCATAAAAGACACTACCTCTTCCGTATGCGAGATGTTCTATTCTGCCGCAACAACTATTAGTTATGATGAAACTTATGTGGATCGCATCGAGCATCGAACTGAGACGCGTCACTCGCGTATGACTGCTGAAAAACTTCAGTCTCCTTTCGTCCACTAACTACAACGCACTACGAATTTTTTTTCCAGGGGGCCTGTCGGCCCCTTTTTTTACATTTACGTAATTTCAGGTTAGATTTTCACCACAAAATAGAGGATCACATGGAAGCAAAAATTACCTGGAAAAATAAGATGCAGTTTGAGGCCAATAACCGAGGCATGAAGACCATTATTGATGCCTTTCCAGAATTTGGTGGCGATGATCTGGGACCTACTCCCAAAGAATTACTCTTAAATGCGGTGATGGGATGTACGGGAATGGACGTGATTTCCATTCTGACTAAAATGCGACAGACTCCTACTGCATTTTCGATTAAGGCATTAGCTGAAAAGACTAAAGAAGCTCCCACTCATTTTCCGCGCATTGACCTTCGCTATGAATTGACCGGGGAAATTGAGGCCGAAAAATTGCTTAAGGCAGTTACAAGTTCCATGACTAAATATTGTGGCGTTAGCTTCATGGTCGCCAAAAGAGTCCCCATCTTCTATGATGTTTACCTGAACGATAAAAAAGTAGGCGAAGGACAAGCCTTCCCAGGATAATCCCAGAAATGCTGTTTCGCTTTTTACTTATGGTTAGTGTTTGCTATGCCTCGACAGCATACGCCGAAATGATTGCTTATCAAAAGCACGAGCTTGGAAGTTTATCGAACGACACCCCTCTCAGCTACTACATGAATGCCACTTTTGATACTGTTCAAAATCCCGATTACTTTTCTCAAAAAGGAATCTACAAACGCCACTCACTTGTATGGAAGAGAATTTCGAAACCTCATGACAATATCAAAAGAGAGGGTGGCTACGACAAATTGATTAATGACGAATTCCTCGGTATCAGGGCCGTTCCCAACTATACTCTTCATCTCATTGGTGCGGGCTATGATTTTAGGCGCATGAGCGAATGGTATGAGGCCCATGAAGTGTCCTATCCGTATGCCTGGGGTACGGCGACCATTATTGCCGCTGAGTTTGGCAATGAGGCCCTTGAGAGTTCACAGCGGGATATCGGTGCCCACGATCATATTGCCGACATGTACTTTTTTGATACCGCCGCCAAGATACTTTTTGCCAATGATCGCATCGCTAAATTTATGGTGGATGAGCTCCAGATGACCGTCTGGAACTTTCGCCCCATGTATTTTCCTGCAGATCACGAGATTCATAATGCAGGAACCAACTACATCCTGCGCCCCAGGTACCTGTCCACGGAAAAGACCTCGCCACTCATTCATATGGGCCTCATGCCGATGCTCGGTGTCTCGCGCCGATTGCCCGAGCAGTTCCGCCTCTCTGTGGGAATGGGTCCTTCTATTCGTAACCCGATGACCCAAGAGGGAATGTTGGGCGGCGGATTTTTTGTCGAAAAGAACGACGAACTCATGGCCTCAATCTATGTAAATGCCAGCGAGCATTATCGTGTGCGCTTGAATCTTTACCCGGGTGCTCTTGGCCTTTACAACAAATATACAAATATCTTTATGGCGATCGAAAGAAACAACACCATGGCCATGGGAGTGGATTTCAATCTCCCCTTCGGGCTCATGGGCAAGATCTAAATTTTATTCCCGCAGTTCAGCCTCTTCACTTAAGGCGCGGGTAAAGAGCACATGATTTTCCAGGTGAATATGCTCCATCAGCTCATGCTCCATCTGATCAAGTCCGACATAGAGCGCTCGCCAGGAATTGCAGGCATGTTCAGGGGCCTTATAGTTGTAGGCCAGCTCGCGCAAAAGACCCAGGTTTGCGCCATGCCCTTCATGTTCGGCCAGCAAAATCCGAATCGGCATGTAGGCCATCGAGCCGTTACCCGCAGCAATCATAGGAAAGAGAATTTCTTCTTCCTTTTGCATATGTGAATCCATTTCAATCTTGATACTTCGAATAGCATTGGCAACACCTTGGGGACAGCCTGGTTTACCGGCATGCACTCGTTCAACTTTTTCCGCCAGCAAGATAAGTTCAGGCACACGGCTGCGCAGGTCTCGATGATAGTGCTCAACGATAAACTGGGTGATTTTTTCGAGAGGCCAGTTATAAACCGGTTTCGTTACTTCTGGTTTTTGAATTTTCTTTAACTCTTGCTCTACCTTTTCCAGGGAAATTCCGCCGAGACGACAGGCCTCCGCCAGCGTCGATGCGCCCCCGCAACAAAAATCCAGCCGCAAGGAACGCAAGAGTGCCGTCGAATCAGGCAAGGCCAAAACAAGATCACCCAATGTGGTATTTCCCCATGTCATAAATTTTCTCCCCGAGTAAGTGTTTTGTAGCAAGTGGGGTTTAGTACAAGAATCGAGCCAGTCATGAATTAATATAATTCAATATGTTAGACTATGAAGATGTAATTATAACATCATAAAAAAAGCTGTATAATATACATCATGATGTGTATTATACATCCATGCAAACAGCTGAGATCAAAACCCTGGTCGAGATCGCGCTCGACTTAAATTTATCTCTGAGTAGCAAGGATCGCTACCATCGGCTGCTGCGAACTATTCGCAAAATTATTCCCTGTGATGCCTCCTCCCTGCTTGTAAAGAAGGGGGATTCGTTTGTACCTCTCGCATCCCATGGCCTGCGTAGCGATGCTCTCAGTGGTGCCTACAATTTACGTGATCATCCCAGGCTTAATATTATTGCAAGCGCCCAGCGCCCTGTTCGCTTTCCTAGCGACTCCGAATTGCCAGACCCCTTTGACGGTTTGATTGAAGCTGCTGCTCCCAGTTCCACTAAAGTCCATGCTTGCCTTGGCTGTCCTTTGATCGTCGAGGGAGAACTTATTGGGGCCCTAACTGCGGACGCACTCAGGCCGGGTGCCTTTGATCATTTGTCAGATGAGTTCCTCATTGGCGTCACGGCCTTGGCAGGAGCAACTCTCCGCACCTCCGCGATTATTGATCGACTTGAGACAGTGGCGCAACATCAACGCTCTCTTACGAAAGATTTAATGAAACAACTAGGTCTGCGCGGTGGAAACGAGATCATGGGGGTCGAGCCTATTATCATCAAGCTCAAAGAAGATATTAAGCTGGTGGCCAAGTCCGACTTATCAGTCTTGATCCAAGGTGAAACGGGTACAGGGAAAGAGCTGGTTGCCAAGTCCATTCATGGCCAATCGTCGCGAGCGGATATCCCACTCATCTATCTCAACTGCGCGGCCTTGCCCGAATCTATTGCTGAGTCAGAATTATTTGGACATAAAAAAGGGTCCTTCACAGGTGCGGTCAATGAGCGTGCGGGAAAATTTGAAATTGCCAATGGCGGCACGATTTTTTTAGACGAGATTGGCGAACTCTCCCTTGGTATTCAGGCGAAAATCCTGCGCACCATACAGGAAGGCGAGATTCAACGCGTCGGCGAGGATCGAACCCGCAAGGTCAACGTACGAGTCATTGCCGCCACCAACCGCGATCTGGAAGTGGAAATAAAACAGGGACGTTTTCGCGCCGACCTTTTTCATCGCTTAAATGTTTTTCCCATAAAAACACCCGCCCTGCGAGAGCATGCCAACGATATCCCACTTTTGGCGACTTATCTTTGTGATACCTATCAGCGCCGCTTTGGCACCTTGCCGGTACGCCTCTCTCCTGCCACTCTCTCCTTGCTCCAGGAGTATTCTTGGCCGGGAAATGTGCGCGAATTAAAAAATGTAATTTCTCGAGCGGTTCTGCTTTCTTCTCGACAAATTCATAATGATAAAATTCTCGTGATCAAACCGGAACATCTTCCAGGACTCACGCAAGGGCCCCCAAACGAAACACCACCACAAATTGCGACCTCGGGCAAATCTATGGCTGCCAGTATCGAAGAATTCAAAACAAATCTTATTCTTGAAACCGTAAAAAAATATCATGGCAACTGGGCCCAGGCAGCCAAAGAGCTTGGCCTCCATCGCAGTAACTTATATCATCTGCGAGATCGGTTGGGACTTAGCTACTCACCAAGTAAATCGCGATAGTGGGTTTCCTGCATCAAAAGCTCATCATGGGCCAGCTCCAGCCGGGAATACAGTTCTTCCACCCGCACCTTGAGTTTTCCCGCCAGGGGTGAAAATTCCTGAATCAGAGAGGCGTTATTTTCAGCATAAGCGTTGAGGAGCTTAACCTCAATCTTCTTGGTCATCTCCTCATGCTCAATAATCTTTTTTTCCAATTCTTCAATTTCAAGTTTAAGAGGGCCTAAAATTTTAGCGCGCTCAAGAATAATCTCTGAGCGTTGCATCTTCTGATTCTTATGGGAAGAACCCTGTTTTTTTTCTGACTCTTCTTTGGAATCATCATCCCAGCCAATTTTATCCAGGAATTCCTGATAAGTTCCCAAAAACATTTCTGCGCCATTTTCGCCAAAAACAATAAGCTTCTCGGCAAATGCATGGAGCAACATTTCATTGTGGGTTACCACCATGAGCGCGCCGGGATAATCATCAATTTCCGTGACCAAGCTCTGAATCGATTGCATATCGAGGTGGTTGGTGGGTTCATCGAGCAGCAGAAGATTGGTGGGGCAGGCCAAAATTTTTCCCAGCATAACGCGCGCCCGCTCTCCCCCTGAAATCACATCCACTTTCTTTTTGGCCATATCTCCGTCAAACATCATGGTTCCGCAAATGTTGCGAATTCGCTGCATGGTTATCTCAGAATTGGCGGTGGCAATTTCCTGGATGATGGTATTTTCAAGGTTGAGTCGCTGAATATTGGTCTGCCCGAAAAAACCGACACGCAAACTGGGATGGGAGTGAACGGTGCCGGTTCGAGCAGTTAGCTCGCCGGCAATGACGTTCAGCAAAGTTGATTTTCCCTTGCCGTTTTTACCCACGACCCCGATCCTATCTTGGGCCGCGATGGAAAAAGAAAGATTTCTGAAGAGATCCGATTCAGGCCTTTGATCGTAGGAAAAACTGATATTCTGAAAGGTCATCAACATTTTGGCGGGACATTCTTTATAGTTAAAGGCAAAACTTAAATTGGCCTCATCCCGGAGCTGATCCAATTTCCCCATCCGTTCCAGCTGCTTGGCCTTGGACTGGGCCTGTGAGGCCTTCGACGCTTTGGCCTTGAAACGGGAAATAAAGGTCATCAGCTCTTTGCGTTTCTTTTCCAAGTTTTGGCGGGTCTTTTCGTGTAGCTCTTCCTCTTCCAAAATGCGCTGGTAAAAATGCCCCGTATCACCTTGAAATTTTTTAATCACTTTGCGATGAATGCCCATGACATGAGTTACAACCTCATCCATAAATTGTCGGTCGTGGGTGATGAGAAGCACCTCTCCCGCATATTGGCGGAGAAATTTTTTCAGCCAGCTCATACTGACAATATCAAGATAGTTGGTGGGCTCGTCTAAGAGCAGGAGCGATGGCCGCTGTAAAAGGGCCTTGGCGAGATTGATTCGCACCTGAAAACCGCCGGAAAAATGGGCCGGCGAGCGTGTAAAATCCTTGGTGGTAAACCCCAGGCCCATCAAAATTTTTTCCGCCTTGTATGTATCGTGCTCCTCGTCGTCCTTTAACACTTGAGTGACTTCGTCGAGCAAGGTCGCCTTAGTAAAATGAATATGCTGGTCGAGGGCACCGATTTGATAGTTGCGTGGGATGGCGATTTCCCCTCCGTCATAATTTTCCAGGCCGCGCAAAATTTTAATCAAAGTGGTTTTGCCAGTGCCATTTCGTCCCACCAGGCCAACTTTTTCACCGGAGCCAATAAGAAATGAAGCCTTCTCGAAAAGGACTTGCCCGGCGTATTGCTTTGAAAGATTTTGAACTTGGATCATTTTGTCTTGGCCTTAATATTTAACTGATCGCATTATTTATACCATTATTATGTTCTCATGCCACGAGAACTTATTTAAGATAATTTATGACTTTTCCATCAATTTTTAAGACAGATCTTTTTTTAAACAAAGTAATTCTCATTACCGGAGGCGGTTCTGGTCTTGGCCGTTGTATGGCGCAAGAACTTGCGCACCTAGGGGCCACCGTTTTTATTGCGGGGAGAACTGAAGAAAAACTCAAACGCACCGTTGAGGAAGTCACGGCGAGTGGCGGAAAGGCCGACTGGGCCGTTTGCGATATCCGAGAAGAGCAAGACGTACAGAATTTAGTGCAGACCATTTTGGCCAGGCATAAAAACTTGCATGGTCTGGTTAATAATGCCGGGGGACAGTTCCCCTGCCCGCTGGAAGAAATTTCAAAGAATGGTTGGGAAGCCGTTGTAAAAAATAATTTAACCGGCGCCTTTTTAGTTTCGAAAGAAGTGCTGAGGCAGGCCTTCAGGCAAAATGGCGGTGCCATTGTCAATATTTTGGCCGACAATCGCAATGGAATGCCCATGATGGGACATTCGGGAGCGGCCCGCGCCGGGGTTGAAAATCTAACCAAAACAGCGGCGGTTGAATGGGCCAAGTACAAGGTTCGGGTCAATGCCATTTCGCCGGGAATCATTGAAAGCTCAGGCCTTGAAACCTATGACGAAAAATTTAAAAAAATCATGAAATTTTTCAAGCCAAGAATTCCACTCAAGCGCTTTGGCATTGATCGTGAGGTCAGTGCCGCCGTCGTCTTCCTGCTTTCTCCCGCCTCTTCCTTCATAACCGGAGTCAATCTGCAAATTGATGGCGGGTCCACCCTGACGGGTCTCATTCCCGCTCTTGAAGACTACGCGCCCAATCTACCCTTTGACCAAAATTAATCATATTTCGGAGTTAACTCATGGGTCACCTTGGACATCTCAAAGCTGAATATCAAGAATTGGTCACGCGCTTAGACAGCAATCCCGTCGGGATGCCTTTTCCCACGACTGAGCAGGCCCGTCGCGGCTGGCAGGAAATTTTGGAAATCCTTTACACTCCAGAGGAAGCTGCCTTAGGCTCAAAACTTCCCGTCATGCCCGCCAGCTTGGATAAGATTGCCAGGAAAACCGGGATCGCCGCAGCTGATTTAAAACTCAGGCTCGATGCCATGGCCGACAAGGGACTTGTGATGGATTTGATCCATCCTAAGACCAAGAAAGTTCAATATATGCTTTCTCCCCCGGTGGTGGGATTTTTCGAATTTTCCCTGATGCGGGCCAAGGATATGATTCCCAAAAAACGCATGGCCGAGGCGCTCCATGCCTACTGCCATGGCGACATTGCCTTTGCCAGTGAAGTCTTTGGCGGCGACACGGTGATCGGTCGTGCCATGGTGAACGAAAGCATGCTCGATCCGGAATCCACGCCTGATATTCTCGACTGGGAAAAGGCCACGAGCCTGCTTAAAGACGCTCGCAATATTGCCGTCTCCCTCTGTTACTGTCGTCATAAGCAAGACCATCTTGGCAAGGCCTGTGATGCACCCGTTGATAATTGTCTTTCCATCAACGCCGGCGCTGACTTTGTTGAGCGTCGCAAATTCGGCCGAAAGATTGATGCCATGGAGGCGATGGATATTTTAGTGCGATCGCGGGAAAGCGGATTGGTTCAAATCGCCGACAACGTTCAAAATCGCCCAAGCTTTCTCTGCAACTGCTGTGGTTGCTGCTGTGGCCAACTGCAGGCCATCAATGAGTTTGACCTACACGCCGTCAATACCAGCAACTACCGCCCTGTTTTAAACATGGACACCTGTACTGGCTGTTCTAAATGCGCCCGGGCCTGTCCTGTGACGGCCATTTTTATGACTGCAACATCCCAAGTCGCCAATCGCAAAAACAAAATCTTTCCCGCCATCAACCTAGACCGCTGTATCGGCTGTGGAGTGTGTGCTCAGGCCTGTAATACCAAACATTCCCTCAGCATGAAAACTTATACCAAGAAATCACACGTGCCCGTTAACGCCATCGAGAAAGCGGTACGCATGTCTTTAGAGCGTGGAAAACTGGCCGATCTCATTTTTGACCAGGGCGAGGGCCGGGGCAGTCGTTTTTTAAACAGTGTGGTGAGAGGAATCACGAATCTGCCGCCGATTGAAAAGGTCCTGGCTTCGGAGCAGTTGCGTTCTCGTTTTATTAATTATGTTTTAAAAACGGTGAAAGACCCGACGGAAGCTTGATTTTGGGAGTGCGCATCTGATTCTCAACCTTGATAACATAAGTTTTAACTACACTCACCAGGCATTACTTTTTGAAGAAGCAAAGTTGCAGCTCAAGTCTGGAGAACGACTTGCCATTATTGGTGGCAATGGCTCGGGGAAGACGACTCTTCTTAAACTGATTCTGGGATTTCTTCCACCCGGTAATGGCGTGATCGCAAAGTCTCCGAACTTGCAATTAAGCTATGCCAATATTGAACGCAGTGGCCATTATCCTACACTCACAGGATTGGAAAATCTCTTTCTGTGGCGGGCCCTCACCAATATCTCGAAAGCGCAATTTGCCAGCGCGATGGCCGAATGGCAAGAGTGCGCGCTCTTTAAAAAAACACTCACCCAAAGGGCAAATTCCTTTTCAACCGGCATGAGCAGTATCTTGGCCCTCTTTAAGGCCCTGAATTTTTTTAGCTCGGATCAGCGCTTGGCATGTCTTGATGAGCCATGGGCCCACCTCGATCAGAGCGCCCAAACCTTTATCGCCAGCAAGATAAAGGCCAATCCCCAGCATTCTTCCATGATCATCACCTGTCATCAGCTGAGTGACAATATTCATACCGTGTGCTCGCGCACCCTTCAAATTGAAGGAGGCAAACTTGTCCCTTGTCATTAAGCTGATGTTGAAAAAAGAATGGGTTGAGCAATTTCCCAGGAAATATTCACTCATCGTCTATTTTATCAACGAACTCGCGGCACTTTTTTTCATCTACTATACCGCCAAGGCCTTCCTACCCAACACCGAGCTTATGAAAGGGATTGAGCTGGATTACTTTTCTTTTGTCCTTGTCGGTGAATGTTTTTTCAGACCTCTTTTTGTTTTTGCCTTCTCCCTGGTAAAAAATCTGAAAGATGGTTTTCAGCAAGGTCGCTTGGAGCACTTCCTGTTGCTGCGAAGACCCCTTTGGCACATTTGCTTTCTCGAGGCGATACCAAGCTTGCTCCTCGAAGCCATAAAAATATTCCTCATACTGCTTGTGGCCTTTTTCTTTTTCTCCTTACAGCTTGGCAATGCCTGGCTAATTTTCCCCCTATGGGCGGTTGTTGCGCTGCCTTTCTTCTTCGCTTTTGGTCTTTTTTCCAATGCTATTTTTATGATGTTTAAGCGAGGCGAGGCCTATATTTATAAAATCTTGCAGTTGGGTATCATCTTGGCCGGTGCCTATTTTCCCACGACCAGTTTGCCGGAGAAGGTAAAATATTTTTTACCTTATTGGCCCTTACATAGTCTTATGCAATCTATCCGTCATGCTCAGGCCGACACCCCGCTTGGTGATCTGTTTTTTGCCTTCGCCTTGCAAGCAAGCGCGCTGGTTGCCTTGGGGGTAACCTTTAGTCTCTTCGCCATCTGGTGGTTGAAAAAAACGTTGAAACGATACCCGTACATCACCTGAAATTTTCAGCTCAGTATCTGGTATTAGACGGCCTGGCACGATTTAACTTCCAGTATTTCAAAACAGCATCCTGCAATGGATTGGCCACGGGTTTGACATTTTTTACGTTGGCACCGAAACGAAGATCAAAACTCGTCTCGATGGGCGGTCTGTGCTTGATAAAATGCGCCGGATACCAGGCCCACAAAGCATGATTCCATCCTCGCTTTTCAAATAAAGCAAGCATGTCCGCAAGATAGAGTTCGGCACCTGGGTTATCCCTATGAAGTCCGTATTCATTAACCGCGGCCATGCCGCCCTTCACCGTGCTTAGAAACTTGTCCACCTGTGTGCAAATACCCTCAAGGGTCGATCGATCCACTTTCTCAAGGACGTTGGGATAGCGCAGCCGGGTATTCTGCTGATGAGTGTAAGCGAAAGGCTCATACTGATGAATGGCATAAACAATCTTGGAATCCTGTGAGGCCTGCAAAAACGGCAACCAATCCGCGCGGCCATACCCCATCGGCTGAACCAAAACAGGGGTTTTTTTATCCACCTCTCTAATCGCAGCCACGAGTGTAGGGTACCAGCTGTTCCAATCGTATCCGGTTCCCCGATATTTCTGGTAAAAACTTTTGCCGTCATAAATCTTGAAAAAGATCTCATTGGCATTGGGTTCAACCATAAGATCGTAGCCGACCACAATGGGATTATCTTTGTAGCGCCGGGCGAGCGTCCGCCACATTTCGATCCAGGCATCTCGTGCGGTCTTATCCGTCCATACAGTGTCATTGTACATGCTGGGGGGAAACCAACCATTCACCGGATCAGATGCATTATCTTGGCCGAAAACAAAAGTTAGCTCACTTCTTCCTGGGCCGCTGCGGATGGAGATCACCGCAAACATGTCCGCCTGCTGAATCATCGCAAGAAGATGGTCCAGATTTTTCAGCACTCTCTCATCCACAAGAAAAGGCGCTTTTTCACTAGAGGGTCCGGCATGGGAGATGTTTACATAATTGGCACCTAAGGCAGCCATCTCTTTAAAATCCTGGAGGTTAAAAGGCGATCCCATCGCCCCAGTACCTTTTGTGCCACCATCTAATTCCATAACCAGCGATTGATGGATATTCACGCCACGCAGTTGAGTCGGACCTTTCCACAAATCAATTTTTTGTCTGGGATCTTTGGCCTCAACTACATTGGCAGAGACGAAAAGAAAGCATAAGAAAAATAATTTCCAATTCATGTGCATTTTTTTAATAAGGCAGTTTGGCATATTTCCAAATTAGCCGTTTCAAAATTTTTGGGACAAAAATCGAAAAGGTCTGAGCAAAACGCCGCAACCTGGTGAAGCTCTTCATCCCCCACGGATAGTGCGACAGGATAATCTCAACATCAAGGACACTGAAAAAATAATCCAGGATAATACAGGTAATAATAAAATCATCGAGCAAACCTAGAATGGGAATCCAATCGGGAATCAGGTCGACGGGCGAAACGATCAGGACGATCAGCGCCAGAAGAATAGTCTTATCGCGCTCTGGAATACGTTTGTCCTTGGCCACATTGGTCAGGAAAGATTTTGTGTCTTTGAAAAATTTCATAGGAAATCGCAAAAAAAAGGCCCATGCATAACATGGGCCTCTAAAAATTTTAGGTTAAAATTAAGTCGCAGGAGCGACTGCAGGAGTCACTGTCACAGAGGGAGCTGTTTCCGTCGCGGTTGCATAGGCCCGCGCGGGATGACAGACCACTACGGTCTTATCGAGGGACTTCTCTCTCAGCTTCAGGCCAGCAGGGATTTTCACATCGGCCAGAGTAATCTTGCCATTCATCTCAAGTTTTTCCACATTAATGGCAATGTACTCGGGAACAGCGTCAAGCTTCCCTTCGACGCTCACGGACTCACAAATGAGCAGAGTCACACCGCCCGTTTTTTCACCAATGGCATGGCCGTCGATTTTGAGCATGACATCAAGACAAACTTTCTCATCTGTTTTGGCGGCATGAAAAGAAATGTGAGTGACAGCGCTGGTACGCATATCGCGCTGAATCTCATCGATGGTCAATCGGTATTCAGTATTGTCGATAGTGGCCGGAAAAACACTCCCTTTATGCAGGGCATAGGCGCCAATTTGGCGAATATTCACCAACACGTCCATCGTCTTAGCAAGGGATTTGCCGTAAATAGCGGCCATCACCTGACCTTGTTTTGTCCAATTTGCGAGGGCCGTTTTGTTAACTGCCTTCTCTCTCGTCGTAAAAATTAAACGCTCATGAACCATATTGACCTCCTGGTATTACAGATTCTTTCCGTTGAGTTTAATAACCTGGCGCTAAATTCTATACTCACCACTGTGGTGCCGCAACTGAGACGCTCAACTGAAAGATATTATCAAGATACATGACAAATAAAGTATGCCTTTCCTGATCTATAAATTTCGGATAGATGCGAAGCTATTTGAGATTTTCCAATTTGGCCAAGTTCATGCTGTCGATTATTTTATCAAGCAGCGCCAGATCATTGGTATTTGAACCTCGAAGCGTGACTAAAAATCGCTGATTGATCAGAAACACTTTTTCACACGTGACATAACCTGATTCATTTTTTTCTGCGCTTTGCTTTCCGTCATACTTGCCTTTGATTTTTATCGCTTTTTCCGTTGGCCCGGAAGGTTGTGCCATTTCCTTGGCCATATCAAGGGACGCAATAGAGTCCTCAATGTCCACGTCAATGCTAATGGATTTATTCTCACCCTGACCGTCACCGCCCGCGTCTTTTACCACGACCGGTTTGATGTAAATGACACTTGCCTGTGATGACACGGAAACTCCCTCGCTTACCGTATCGCCACTCACTTCCTGCCGATTAAATTCACCCACGACGGCGATTGTCGGCAAAGCTTCTTTCAAAAGCTTCCAGTCCACCATTTTTTTCGCCGCCACTTCTGTGGTGGAAAGCTGCCCCATCTGCTCCCGCCAAGAATTGAAAAAGTGCTCGTCATTTTTCACCAGTGCCATGTTGGCAATGCTGAAAGTCACCTCGGTGGGCCCGCCAAGCACTTCAAACATCTCCGCCCCCTTCTGCCCGCTGATTGTTTGCTCAGTCAAAACAAAGGCACGAAATTTCATCGTGGGTGGAAGTTGTTTTTCCAGCTGCTGAATATTGGCCTTCAGGGCGGGATATTTCGCGGCGACCTCTTTAGTCTCCAATGCTTTGGTCTTTAACTGTGTTTGGTAATAGGCAATCACCTTTTCAAAAGAATCTTTGGAGGAAAAACTACAGCATGACTCATCTGTTTGCGTTTTATCCACCATCAAGTTGGCTCCGGGATAAACCGGTATTTTTTTAACAACTTGAGCAAAGCTGCTGAAAGATAGCAGCATGGAAAAGCAAAGCATCCATCTATAGTGAGTTATTTTCATAAAATCCTTTTAGTTCATTAGATTGCTTAAAATTCTAGTGTAAGACGAATGTGAGTCAAGCTTAAAGAGCATTGGTCAAGTTAGAGTCACCTCAATATAATAAGGCCAGGAGATTTCTATGACTTATCGACTCGATCAAAAGTTTATCCAGCAAACCTTGGGAACACTTTTTCCTTTCAATGCCGCGTATGCCGCCAGATACCCCGGAGAAACGGATAAGCGACAACCTGTTCATGTGGTCTATGGCGGGGCCCATCTTTTTAAGTCCAACACGGCTAAAAAAATTGGCAGTCTTGCGGTTGAAAACATGTTGCAATTTGCGCCAACTCCGGAAATATTTTGCGAGATCTTCAAGTGGCACGAAAAAGGTCAAAACTTTTCCAAAGATATTCACGCCCGCGTGCTTAAAAAATTGCAAACGGAAGCCGTGGAAGATCTGCGCATAGACTTCGAGGATGGCTATGGATATCGCAGTGACACTGAGGAAGACGGCCATGCTGAAAAGGCGGCCTTAGAGCTGGCGCATGGAATGAAAGAGAAAACTCTCTCACCTTTTATCGGCGTGCGGATAAAACCTTTGACCGAGGAGCTGGCTTCCAGAAGTGTCCGCACTCTTGACATTTTTCTGGGCACGCTGCTGGAAAAAACCCAGGGTCGACTTCCTGAAAATTTTGTCGTTACTCTTCCCAAGATTACCATTGCTGAGCAGGTTAAATCCTTATGCGAAATTCTGGCCGCAGTTGAAAAACAATTCGGCTTATCCCAGAAGACGATACAAATTGAAATCATGATTGAAACCTTGCAATCAATTTTTGATTCAAGCGGGAAATTGGCGATGCCAGAGCTGGTGTCCGCCGCCGACGGACGTTGCGTCGCCGCCCATTTCGGAAGCTACGATTACACCGCCGCCTGTAACATCACGGCCGACTATCAGAATATGGGCCATGTCGCCTGTGATATTGCCAGACATCTTATGCAACTCTCTCTCAGCGGAACAGGCGTGCGCCTCTCCGACAGTGCCTGCACCATCATTCCGGTTAAAGGGGACCAAAAAGTCACTCACCACGCCTGGCAACGGTCCTACCATCACACCAGGCACTCCCTGGAATGTGGCTTCTACCAAGGATGGGATTTACATCCCAGCCAGCTCCCGGCGCGATACGCCGCGCTCTTTTCATTTTTTCTCGAAGGCGTCGAGTTGATTTCCAACAGGCTTAAGAACTTTGTTGCTAAAGCGAGTGAGGCCAGCATGGTGGGTGATGTTTTCGACGATGCGGCCACCGGCCAAGGACTGCTCAATTTTTTCTTGCGAGGTCTCGCCTGCGGCGCGCTTACCGAACAGGAGGCCTTGGCAACGGGTCTGACTTTGGAGGAAATTCGCACTCGCTCATTTGCTAAAATTATGAAAGGAAGACGTCGCTAGATTAGAGCAGTGGCCCCATCACGAGTGCCGGCAAGAATCGAAAATAGTACATGAACTTTTCCCAGAGATCGGTTCCCTGCAGCAAGCCAAGACCATTATCCGGCCGCCCATCTTTATCAAAAGAAAAAGCGACCTGCTTGTGACCTTCGATAAGTTTGGTCAGCTCCTGGGCAAGCTCCGGACCATCGTGGCAAAAAAGTCCCATCTCAATACTTCGCAATTGGCTTTGGGGGTCCATATTGAAGGTAATGAACATGGCCTTCTTGTCATCTATCACGGTGCTCTTGGAGTGCAAACCGAAGGTTACCTTTTCATCCGCAACCGGGGCCTCCGAGCAGTACAGGCAGGGCGGGCGCTTCGCCGTCATGAAAGAGGCCTTCAGACCCTTGAGAACCCAGCCTCTGATCATGCGATTTAAAACATTGGAAACCATGGGATGATTGTTACTATTGGTACTATTGGTTACAAGTTCGAGAGAAATCCCTTGAGTCAGAAGATTTTCCAAAATTTTCTGGTCGCGCTCCATGGTAATAAAATAGGGCGTTTCCATGAGCACTTTAAGTTTTGCCTGCTCCAGCTCTGCATAGAAAACATCGGCAAAGAGACGTGAGGCCTTGCCTGGATCGGGTCTGTCACTGGCAAATTCCATATCCTGGCAGGCAAAGGTCGGAGCGATCGCATGATTGCCGTTATCAGCCAGCTCCACGTTCGATTGAAATTGCTGGGCCTTTGGGTCTGGAAGGAGAAAGTGCCAGGCCTTTTTAATGCGGCGGTTACGCAGCTTGAGCTTGCCATCGCCTTTAATGGCACGGCGGTGATAACTTTTCACTTTGGGCCTTTGCGATAAGGCATGAGTCCAAAAGGCCTCAAAGGTGTTTCCAATATTCTCCACGATAGGGCCTTCGACGTAAATGTCGCGATCAATAAATGAAAAATCTTTTTTCAAAAGATAGTATTCCTCGCCGATATTACGACCTCCTGTCACCATTCGCGCACCATCGGCAATGATAAATTTTCGATGGGTGCGATGAAAGGCGCGCGACAAGGACAGAAAGGTAATGGGATTGAAATATTTTATCTCGATACCATAAAGAGAAAGCAAGAAGGCGACATCGCTGCCAAGAGGAGGGGCCAGAGGACTTTTGTCGATCAGAATCCGAACTTGGACACCCTTCAGAGCGCGTTCTTTCAAGGCCTGCACCAGCACCTGCCCGGCAAGATCGGGTTTAAAAATAAAATATTCTATATCCAGTGTTTTCTCGGCGGAGCGAATGAGCTCCAGTCGCTCGACATAGGAAGCCGGCCCTTCTTCTAAAATGCGAACCTGATGCGCCCCCTGAATTCTTTGCTGATAAAGCTCACCTTGGACGGTGAACGACAGCATGAGAAAAAATAGGACGCAACTTAGAGTTAATTTCATCGAACCTCTCGAGGCTACCACCCACGATTTTGGATACGGTCGCGAATGACCGATTCTGTTTCTGAAAGCTTGAACTCAAGATTAGGGAATTTCGGATCGCGGCTGCCTTTCTGGCTGCCCATATAGACATGCCCGGCAAAGCCGCCTTCATTTTTTGGCTGCCATTCACGCATGAAAAGCTGGCCGCGAGTTTTGATTTGCACGTTCTGCATGTCGCGACGAGGAACATACCAGAGGAAAGATCCTTGATCACGCACTCCAAAACCATAGGCACAGACTCGTGTGGTGCAATTTCGATCGAAGCTCACAAAGGCAATTGTGTTGTCATAGCTATCTTTGGAAATTTCAATGATTTTACCTTTCACCCGACTGGAAACAGTCTCGATTAATATTTTTCGCTTGGTGATTCTATCCACACCGCCACTCACATTATCTTGCGAGCTGCTGAGAGTTTCTCGATGGACTTTAATTTTTTTGGAAGTATACACACGAAAATTTTCGAGAGCATTATGATCCTGCACAAGCTTTAAAATTTCCGGGTTCACAATCTGTCGGTCCTTGGCGTGCACGCTATTTGCAAGTCCCACCAAACAAAATGCCAGACTAAAGATAAAGTAAGTCACTTTCATTTTTTTCCCCTTTAAATGTATAAGCTGGCGCAACATAGCCCAAAACAGCTGGCACATCTGGCCGTTTGGTAATAAATACAAGACATCTGTAACTGCCCGTAATTAGGGGATATTCATGATGGAAAGCAGGCCCTGCCAATCGTCGGTCCAGAGGGGCCGGGTCAGAAGCTCCTGGTCGGGAGACTCCCACCCTTTTTCACTTTGAAACTTTTGCACCAGACGAAGATCTTTTGAAAGGACGGCCCATAGGGAGTCAGATTTTCCAAGCTGGTCTTGAATCTGTCTTCTGGCATAGGCCATCTCAAGCCCCAGTGACTGCGCGATCGGTGCAATCACTTTTAAAAAATCGCAATAGTTATTGGAAAGATGGAGCAGCAACAGACCACCCGCATTCAGACGCGAGAGATAGAGTGCAAAGGCCTCGCGGGTCAGAAGGTGAAAAGGAATGGAATCACTGCTAAAGGCATCCAGCACGATTAAATCATAAAACGATTTTGACTGCTGCAAGAGCAGTCTCCCATCTCCCAAGTGAAGCTGATAATGGGCCTTGGTCTGGGCCAGAAATTTAAAATGTTTGAGGGCCAGATCATAGACATTTTGATTAATCTCGAGCAGATCCCACTCATCCCCGGGATAGGCATAGTACAAAATTGAGCCGGCACCTAAACCGATGCTGGCGACTTTCTTGGGAAAACTCAGAAAGGTAAACGCCTCTCCCACACCTGACTTGGGATGATAGTAGACCAGGGGCAAGTTTGAGAGCTGCGGATCAATTTTGCGCCCACCATGGACAGTACTTCCATGGGCCATGAGAATTTCGCCATTTTCTTCCAGGATGCGGACAAGACCATAAAAGTTTCTTTTACTTTCCAGCTCATTTTTAATGGTTGGAAAGAGCTGATAGATAATCAAGCTGATAACCGCGCTGAAAATAATTTTTGTGGCAACACTCTTTTTCAGCTTTTCGTAATCTCGCACCAGTAAAAAAATAGCAAAGAAAATAATGGCAAGCACAAACTCCAAATAGACGTTAGACAAGCTCAGATCAATATGGGGAATAATGGCAGAAACTAAAAGTGTGGCGCAAGCCCCACCGATGTTCAGTACCAGGTAGAATGATGATAAGTTTTGCGACGGTCGTCTTTGATAGATTTCACTATTGACGATCAAGGTGGCCAGGAAGAGAAAAAGATAATTTCTGAAATGCAGTAAAAAGGTATTTTGCTCGATATGCGCATAGGAGATAATCTGCAAGACGCCCCATAAAATAGGGCCATACCTGCGCAAAAAGAAATTTGCGGCGGTCATTTTCTCCGAAAACGCCATCCAAAATGTTCCAAGGTAAATGGCCATGGGAAGCATCCAGAGAAGGGGTACAGAGCCCAGCCCATGCGTAATAAAATTGGTCACGGCCAACATCAGTAGACAGGTTAAGAAAGAATAGAAGAACCAGCGGGTGCGCAGGCCGAGGGAAATGGGGTTGGGGATACTCACCTTCTCAAGATTGGCTTCAAGAGCATAAGCACTCATCCCAATGACAAGAACCAAAAGGGAGCATGCCAATGAGGCAATTTCCCAGATGATTCTCCGATTTTCCAAACCGAAAAAAGTATCTCCGATCAGCGGATACATGAGAAGCCCCATGAGTGAGCCCACATTGGAAAAATTCAGGAGAATTTTCGAGGTCTTTGGCGAAGCGGCTTCGGCGATATTTTGTAAAAGTGGAGTCGTCATGCCCAAAATCAACAGTGGGATAAAGGCCGTATTGGCGAGGGCCCATAAGACTGACCACACTGGCGGACCGCTATGCGGAAATAATATTTTGAAGGAGTGAAAGCTAATTTGCAAAAGGCATAAGGTGATGAGGATGGGTAAGCCGACGGCAGGATTTAAAATTCGCACCAGATAAACGAGAAAGTAGGCCAGGAGCAATACGATGGTATAAAAAAGAATGCAGGTTATCCAAACATGGGATGCGCCCCCGAATAGAGGCATAAGCATCTCAGAAAATAAAAATTCTCCGGAAAAAAATAAGAAGGAAGCAAGAAAGCAAAGAGGCCCGAATAAAATTCGCATGCTCTTAAGTTCTCAAATTGACCACGACAGCTTCTGGTTCAGAAGAATTAGGTGCTACGTACGTCCCAAAAGCGCGGTCCCAGAAAGAAAAAACTATTCCAAAATTCTTTCGTGAAGGCTTTCCTTTGATCATCGTATAGTGATGGGTGACAAGCATGGGAGTCATCAGAATTCCGGCCAGAAAACGCTCCACCCATGGAGGGGATTTGGCCAAGCCAACTTCCAACAAAAATCCGAAGACCAGGATAAATTCATAAAGAAGCAATCCTTCCACCGGAAGCCTCAAACCCCACACCATAAACAAACGGGGGGCCATCGACTGCCAGACATCTGTCATGTGGGCCAAGGCATCGCGAGAATGAAAATAATTTCCCGTTCGCCAACGGTGACTCAAAAAATGCCAAAAATAGGAAAGAAAATCGAGAAAAAAAACGCTGAAAGGGATGGCCCATCCAGGAGCGGGCAGGGCATTTTTTTTTGCAAGAATAAAAATACTTATGAAACAAAACAGGGCGATGAGAATATTTCTGATCAAGGTGGCGCTTAAAATATTTTTAAATTTATTTGGACCAGCTTGGACCTTGAGCAACGGTACAAAAACTTGCGCAAGAACAAGGCTTACAAAGGCCAGGCAGAGAGTCAATGTCTTAATAAATTCGAACTGTTGCTGCATATGCTAAAGATTATGCAACAAATCCTTCCCATATGAAATAGAAAGATGGCGCAGTAAAAATCACCTTCTAAGATGGGGCGCGTCATTGGCAGGAATTTGAAAAAAGTTTTTTGTTCGACTTTTGTTTCATCGGTTTTACTTCCCACTCTGTCTTTCAATCCTTCACTATTTCAATTCATTCTGAAATTAGGTAAGCTGATTTTCAGTTTTATTCCATCTCGGGAGTCCGCCTATGAAAAAATATCTCAGCTTTATTGTCCTCGCAGGCCTGCTCATTTCCTGCTCCAGCGTGCGCATGAAGTATGACGGGGATTTCAAAACGAATGACGGACGATCAGGAAAATATGTTTACGAACGTTCCTACGAGGTAAAGACGCTGCGACTCTGGTGCATTATCACCGGGATCGTCTATGGTGGGGCGTGCTGGGGGTATCTGGTGCTTCCAACGACCGATATGAAGCACACATTCAACAAGCATGCAGAAATAAGACTACTTGAACTCGCTAAGGCCCAAAGCGTAATATTATATCCTGAAAACTCCAACTTCCTTAGCTGGGGTGAGGGAGCAGAGTCTGAGCAAGTCACTCTCTACGGCAATGCTGTCACAACCCCGGCACCAACAAACAAACCGCAGCCATCCAATTCTGTCGAATTTATTAGATGAAAATATTTATACCATTATACTTTTGTATCGCGCTTTTTTCTGGCTGTTCATCCGTTTTTTATTATCCAGATCGTTATCTCTATATCACCCCAGAGAAGGCAGGAGTCACGGGCGAAGATATCTGGTTTACCTCGAAAGATGGCACCAAACTCAATGCCTGGGCCACGACATCACCGGAAATCAATCCAGACCAGGGAGTGGTCGTGCAGTTTCATGGCAATGCCCAAAATCTATCTTCTCACTTTGCCAACCTCGCCTGGCTAACTAAGTACGGATATCGCCTCTTCACCTTTGACTATCGTGGCTATGGCAAAAGCGAGGGCAAGGCCAATCCTCAAGGTCTCATTGATGATGGCATCGCGGCTCTGGATTATGCCTGGAAAAATTATTTCCTCCCCCTTCGGGAAAAAAATAAGAAAGCGCGTTTCATTATCTTTGGACAAAGTCTAGGAGGGGTCGTTGCCGCGCAGGCGATTTCCCGATGGGAGCAGCGAAATAATGTCACTCTTCTGGTGCTTGAAGGCACTTTTTCCAGCTATCGCAAGTTGGCCTTTAATAAGCTCGCTTCTCATTGGCTCACCTGGATCTTTTCCCCCATCGCCTGGGCCATTGTCCACGAATCAACGGCTTCTCGTTATGTGCTGCCGGACATGAATTATGTTCCGGTTCTTCTCATTCACGGAACCGCAGATCACATTATCCCTATCGCTTTTGGCAAAGATATTTACCAGATGCTTCCCGAGGGAAAAAAAGATTTTTGGCCGGTGGAAGGAGCTGATCACCTAGAAACTTACCACCACAGTCCGGAGTATAAAGAAAAGTTGGTGGCATTTATTCAGAAACTCTAGGTTGTTTTAGAAAGTCCAACCGTGCGCAACTTGATTTTGAAACAAGGGACCTTGCTGAAAGCCAAGTTGAATGTAAAATTAGAAAAACGTAAACAAGTGACCTTCTAATTTCAGTGAATCGATTTCGTTCACAAAATTGCGCCGTGGATACTGAAAATCTTGACGTCATTACCCGAACCTGACTGGGTAAATACCGAAGCCATCTACTCGCTATTAAAGGCAATCTTGGACAAAAATGAAAATTCTGGCAATCGCGAAAAAATTTATCTCGTACTGGATAATGCCAGATACAACTGCTCTGTGAAGGTTAAAGAGTTGGCAAAGGAGCTTAAGATTGTATTGGTCTATCTGCTACCGTATTCACTGAACTTGAATCCAATTGAGCGATTATGCAAATTTTTTAAGAAGAAAGCGATGTACAACAAATACTATGAAAATTTTAACGAATTTTCTTAAGCGGCATCAAGTTTTCCGCAAGCACAGAGATGAACTGAGTACGTTGTTGACAGGTAATTTTCAAGCCCGAAAAATCATGGCAGCCAAAAAGGCCTAGGGACGAAATTATGGCAATGTAGTACACCATTTTTACTTTTAAATTAGTAATAGACGAGGATTCCAAGAGAAATCTTCTCCTGGCCATAAACTGTTTTCATGGCTTCGAGTTTCGTTGTAAACGAACTAAAATTGGTCTGTAACTCAAGCTTGTAAAGGGATTTGAATTGTGGATTTTCCAAGTATTGCAGATACTCCCAGCTAAGCATCGCCTTAATTTCCTTAGTGAACTCAAACAGTGCACCTATATTCGGTCCTAAACCTAACTGATAGTAAGAATGATCGCTATTTTTTTCAGTCAATGCAATATCGCTTTTTAAGATGGCAAAAAAGATAAAATTATCTTTCAGGGAAAGACTGCTTCCAGCGCCGGCTTCAATTCCAAAACGTTTGCAGGAAAAACACTGATTGGACATAATGTCGCTGATTCCGAAATTCAGAGTCCAGGAAATATTTTCCTGAACTCGGGTAAGGGGATTCAAAGAGAGAATATCAAAAAATGAAAAACTTTCTAAATCCGCTTTTTTTGATTTTAAATTATAGCCGGCCTTAGTGTGAAAAATGTGTACGCGCGATAGCGGGGCATAACCGATATCAGAATCAAGAATATCGTGTAGGGCAAACCGAAAATCGAAACTCAGGAGAGTTTGGTGGGAATCATTTCGCTGTCCAAAGATTCCCACTCGCTGCGGCGAATGAGAATGGTGAGGAGCGTGTATGGGTGCATTCGCGAATTGTGCGGGGAGACTGATCTGCTCGAGCTTGCTCCTGGTCAGAAGAATTTTTTGTTTTTTTGAAAGCACAGATGGATTTTCCTTTAAAACATCCTCAGCAAAGCTGTAATCAAAATAATCAATCAATCCGTCGAGAATTTTAACTTGCGATTTCTCAGACAAGTCACTTCTGTTCAAAAGCAATTCTGGTTTATTGCTTTTCACAATTTCCCAGAATGCTTCTTTCTCGGTCGGGTCCAATCCGTGGAACTTCTGATAATATTTTCTTTGAATTGAAGGTCTAAAGCTGAATTTATAGACCGCCTTTTCATGATAGAGCGCCTTGATCGTTTCAGCAGGGATTACATAATAATAAAACTGATCCACCAGTTTGAGTCGCGGGGCTGCAGCCTCAATCAACGCTAGTATATGGTATGCACAATTTTCTGTCAGAAAATAGTAATCGAAGTAAATCTCTCCCATCTCCCAGATATGATCAATCGCACGTTGTACTTCTTCCAAGGTCAAATCAAGATCATAATTCCATAAGTCGCGAGACTCAAAATCATTATATTCACGAACTTTGTAATAATAGGGAATGGCAGTAAACATTCCCTTGAAATAGCCGCCCAGCCCACCTAAGGCATACCATAGAGGGTTCGAACTAAAATTTGTAGCTCCGTAATTAATTCCATAGTCCAGAAGTTCAATTTTATCTTCAGTTTCTTTGTTATCTTTTTCCTCCTGTTTATACGTGCTGATTTTCAAAAGCGTATGACCGAATACTGAAGCGGGATTATTCAGATGAAAGGAGCTGAAAACTACACTTAGGCTTTGTGCTGAGGTTTTCTCTAAGAATTTCTGATATTCAACACATTTTTTGAGCTGCGAATTTGCAACGTCGAATTGCAAAATACCATTAAGCCACTTATAGCGTGCAGGAAATCGGCAGATGATATGTTGATTTTGATTTTTGAATTCTTTTAGGGTAGAGAACAACTCCAGATAAGGATTTTCTTTTCCCTTTTTATTTAAAAAGAAGTTTTCGCTGTCGACTTCGCTATCATACTTTCTGAAATGTAAAAGCCTATGCCACTGAATGTTCTGAGAAAGCCGGAGAATATCTGTATTAAGCTCTTCTGCTTTAGAACAAATCGGAACGAGCAAGATCAAGACCCAAAAAAATAAGGATAATGGCTTTTTGAGGATCAGATAATTTCACATTTAGCTGAGCGGTTCTTGATTAGAATAGCCTCAATATTCTGGCCTATGAGTTGGGCATTTTTTTCTTGAATGAAAATGTTCCCGTAATTCTTTTTTAACATTAGGGAAAATTGAGTTTTATCGTTGCAACCGTAGATTGATGAGAGAACAGTAATGGTTTCACCACTTCCCCGGGCTGCATCATTCTGTAGGGCAATTTTATTAGCTTCGATAAAATCGATGGCCTGGGCCGATCTATTGCTTCTATATCCGCAGTTGGAAGTGCCGGAGGTGATGGCGAAAGTCTGTGTTCCGGTCATGTTTGTCGTAATAGCTGCAACCTGGCTTCCATCCTTACCCATTACCAGAGAACCCAATCCGCACCCACCAGCGCCATAGGGCTTGCCACTTTGCGCTGACGCCTCCATTGAGGATAATATCAGCAAACAAGAAGCACCCAGTAATATTTTTTTCATGCTGAATCCTTTGATTAGATAGTTACTTTTGCCAGTGAGGAATTTTCCTGGAGCACACGTAAAATTCTACCACTGACTTGTTTAGAGTCGCGGTCAGTATCGACAAAGATTTTGCCATACTCTTTTTGAAGAATTCTGGTGAAGTTCTCGTGGTTCTGACAAGAGACAATTTTGCATAAGCTGGCAAGAGTTTCACCCTGTCTTTTGGCAATATCGTTTTCTAGTGTTGTCATGTTCATGGAAACAAAAATCTCAACCTTCTTTTCTACAGATGACTGAGAACCTATACTGACATCACAGTTTGAAGTACCACTGCTCACGCCAAAGGTATTATTGGAATACGTATTATTGGTTGTAGCGGCAAAAATCTGAACCATGCCGTCTTTATCGCCGAAAATAATCGAGCCCAACCCGCATCCGGCATCACCGTAGCCTGCGCCGGTATATCGGTCGTGCAGTGATTCTTTCTTGGTCGTTTTAATCGATTTGTTGGTTCCTTCTTTAGCATTGAAAAGATCTTCAGATTCATCCCTATGAACTTTCTGCCCTTTTTCAATTTTTATATCGCCCTCAACTCTGGCCAAGGCGGAACTCTTTCCAATTTTGGTCACTATACCTTTGGTTGGGGCAACGTTATCATTGACTATCTCAACCGTTTCACCAATCGCAATATTATCTATTCCTTCGAGCGAGAAAAGAACTTGATCTCCACGTACTTCAAGAACTTCGCCGGCAGTGGCAAAACCGATTACAAAAATAAAAACTCCGATGCGGAAAGCAATTGTGCGCATAAATTAACCCTATTATTTGCAATCACTATATTAGGGAGTTGTAAATTATGCAATCAACTTTTTAAGCATAAAAGCATAAAGAATCCACAAATATTTGGGACTAAATTAGTTGCCCCTGATGGCCGGTCAAAACACGCCACCTCTGGCCCGCCCAATACTCGAAGCATTATGAAAGGCTAAATTACACCTATAATTTCGTAGTTCCAAAGCCAAGAAGTCCACAGGACATTTACTTTCTCTTGTCGCCATTCTGGCAAACAAGGGAGAAGGAGTGAATGTCTTGAAAGCGCACGAGAAGGAACAAGTGTTGACATTGTTTCGGGCAGGTCTTTCTGCGCGTGAGATTCATCGCTGGATGGTTTTTGACCGTACCACGGTTGCCAGATATGCCCGCGAAGCAGGCCTATGGCCTGAGCATCCAAAACCGGCCAGCCTGCCGGAGGTGGCCACCGGGACAAACACCTTCGGCCTGTGAATTCCATCGCGATTGGATTGAAGAACAAGTCAGACTGGGTCGCAACGCTTTACGCGAAAAGCATTGTATTTAAAAATAATAATAGATTGCTGACTGTAATTGATAGACCTCTCCGATTCTTTGACTTGTCTTATACTGCACATCAAACTCAAGCGTATATTTGCTTGACACATGGAAGAGTAGTTGAGCTTGAAGCATCAAATTTTTCATCTCAAATTGCCCGTATGCCGGCCTCGCCTGTAGCACAACTCTACCTATATCGAATGAATCAATGATCCCGAGAATTTTAAGACCATGGTCCAACTCGAAATGATCATTAATATTGCCAATTCTCATTATCTCGTCAAAAGAAAACCATACCCCGTAACCACCGTTAAAGATTTTCCCTAGACCAATTGATAAATTATTCTCGTTGTATAGACAGGATGAGCAGGGGGAAACATCATTTGACTTTATAGCGACATCAATTCCCCAGCTTGGCGAGCGGTTAAACATTTCCCAACTAGTGTATTTTTTCAGGGAAAATATTTGAAGATGGTCTAAGCTGACTCTTTCCTTCGCAAAAACCTTAAACTCGCCATTCAAGATGTTAATTTCCGAATATTGTAAATATCCTTGAATACGGTCTTTAAGATCGTGTATCGCAGGTCGAAACCCTACTGAAGCAAACTCCCGCAATTTATTATGCTTCCCAACACCAAATTTAAATCTGCGTGGTGGATTGGCTTCATGTGGATAGTCTTTGACCGCGACACCGCTCTCTCTTGCTTCCTTGCTGGGATGTTTCGACCTCGCAATGAGCAAACTATCATAAACCTCGCTCTGCACAGGTTCCAACTTACCGCCCTTTTGATGCCTTTCAAAATTGAGATAATCCATCCCTGTGTCCATTACCTCTACATCGTGAGTCGGTTGTGCCTTAAGTACCATATCCAGATCTCGCCTTTGCATCTCACTTAAACGGGAGTATTTCTGATTTCCCTTCGATGAGAGTGATGGATAATATCGTATTTGCTTCACCATACCCGCAGACTGAACCATCCGCAGTGATTCCAGTGGGAGTACGAAGAAGGGAAGATTTGCAACTAAATTGCCGGCAGGTTTTACGACCTCAAGAACACGCAGCAGTATTTTTGCACAGTTCTCCGATAGAAATAAATAGTCAAACTGAGCATGATGAATCAGTTCCCACAAATGTCTTAACAACAATTCAACTTCTTCGTGATTCAGGTCGAGCTCATATTCCCACAAATCTCTAAATTCCATATTGCTATATTCATGAAATTTAAAATAGAAAGGATCGACGCTGAATTCACCAACAAACCCCCCTCCCAATCCTTTTTGCACATACGAAAAAAAACCAACATCTTTCGGTACAAAGGCGGCATATCCGATAACCTTGTTAAGAAACAAAACTCGCTGGGCCGAGATCAAGCGCAAATATGTATGCCCCATGGCCGATGCAGGGTTCGACAGATATTGCGAGGCAAAGATAATGCTTACACCCTCGGCCTCAAAACTTGCTACCCATGCCTCAACTTTGTCACAACGATACCTCCTGTAATCAACTCCGATTAACGAAGCAACGTACTGAAATCTCGCCGGAAATGCACAGATGAAATCTGTAATTTTTTTTGTTATCTCCATCGGAAATTCACGCAACGGCCGTAATAAATTTTTTGATTTCTCTAATTCCGAAAAAGGGTCAGTACGTCCTCTATCAGATAAAAAATAGCTCTTCGTCGTTATTAAGCTGTGAAATTTATTGTCACCGGAACTTTCATAGTACATTAGCTTGAGCCAACGACTATCTTGTGCGGAAGCGGACTCGAAAAGACCCATAACAATAATAAAAATTGTTACAGCCCACTGTCTATAGTACACTTTACAATAAATCATGAATATACTTTATAACACTTGTCATTCTTTAAGGAGCGTTGCTTATGTTATTTTTCTTCAAAATCATCGCTATCGCTTACTTCACCCTGGGGGTTGTCCATGCTCTCGATTCTCAGAAATGCAGCAAAATGCTGAACAATGGCATGTGGAAAACTTATCGGTATGGCGGAGTAGGTGAAGCGTACCATAATGCCGTAACGCAAGGAACCAAGAAAGATGGCTTATTTAAAACATCTTCCCAATCAAGCACGACAGAACCAACTACAGCGTCTACAGATACGAAATACACCTCAAACATTTCCACGAGTCAGACACAGTCAACCTCATCATGGGGGGATTGCTCACTTTTTGCTTTGCAGATCCAGTTGCGCGAAGAAAGAATGATTTACATTGCACAAAATTTAGATGAACTTAAAATTGAGATGACCAGAGGGGAAGGAGAGCATTTAAAAGTTTTAACGTTCTACTCTGCCTGTGAAAAAGATGCCTATCCTTCGATCGCATCCTATATAAAGCAAGATTATGAAAAATTCGCCGGAATGACTACAAGAGATGATATTATCTTTTTTGCAAGTCACTTGGATCACTTCATTAAAAATTCACATCCTCTAAAATCAAAATGTTATGTCTTATAGATATAGATACTTTTTTGCATTACCCTTGTTGCTCATGCTACCCACGATCTGCTTTCCCATAGGGTTTAGCGCTGGTGGAGGCCCCGCAGTATTTAGCAATTACACTTCCGGAATAAAGGATGAGCAAAGTGGACATGCTGCGATCAGAACTTACGGTGGGGCAGGGATAGATCTTGAGGCAACTGCTGAGGCATTTTGGCGATTACGCGTAGTTGGGGGTTTTGGGTATCTCGGGGAGTCAGCCAAAGTTCAATATAAATACACCGACCCCGCCAATGCTCTTGAAACTGGTCAGATGGATAACTTAAGTGCCGAATTGCTCCACCTTCAGTTTCGTCTCGGCTTACGATGGGATTTTATACGGATTGGTCCAATTGCAATATTTTTCGGAGGCGGCGGAGCAATCGATGCGATCTCGTTCACTTATGATGAAGTGGAATATCGAAGCGCGAATGGCCAGAGTGATCGCGGCTTTAAACAAGGTGGAGATTCAGCAGATGTAACTGGAACTTATGGAGACTTTGGTATTGAGGCAAGAGGCAAGGAAATGGGGTTTCGAATTAAGGCGCAATATTTTGATGGTATGAGTTCTCCTGTCGATACTATTAATGGGCAGCGTTTTGATTACAAAAATAAACAAATTAGTGTCATTATCTTCCACTTGCTCTAGCTGCGTCCCTCTACGTCCCTGCGATAAATTATACCTCCGACACCTCAGTCTTATCTATGCCTAAGTCACAGAATACGCTCATGTATTGGAACCCCGGCATTCACGACCAGACGACAGTATATATAATGTATATACTGTCGTCTGGTCGTGAGGAATTTACATGTCCACCAAAATTCAAAAATGGGGTAATCATTATCGTCTCAAGCAAGGGGAGATATTCGTTGGATTCTCTACTCAATCAGATAACAAAGAAAAATCTCCACCATCTTGATGAATTCACAGTCGAAGGAAATGAGGTTTGGTAATATGGCCTACATTCCAGAACGGGGAGACATTATTTGGCTCAACTTGGCGCTGTGCTGTCCTATAACTTCCAATGTAAAAGGATATCCCTTTGAAGTTTTGCTTCAGGGAAAACAATTTACCGGTGCCATCCTCTCAGATCATATAAAAAAATTTGACTGGAAAGTGAGGAAGGCCAAGTTTATCGAAAAAGCTCATCCACCCGTCTTAAGTGAATGTATAGAAAAACTCTCCACTCTGATTCAGGAATAAATAGAAGTCACAACCAAAGCTTCGAGGTTCGCAAATCAGTTTCGATTTTCTTGTGAAGTCCCACGCATTTCTGCTGATGGGCCGAATTGATGGTGATGGCCCGCTCGGCGTAATTGTGGCAGTGACGGCACTCCTCACAAACGACATCGCGACAGCCTTTGGTTAAAAAACGGTCGATGAAACCGTCGAGCTTGCGGTTGTCGATATAAATGGGCGGGGGGCCACTTAGCTCTTGCAACATGCCGCGTTCGCGCGCCAGCTCTTGGAAAGGGAGAAGTCGCCAAATCTTGACTCGAAACGGGCGAAAAAGAAAAAAGAGACTGCGAAGCATTTTCTTGCTGAGTCCGCCACGGGAGTCTGATTGGCTGGCCTTGCTTTGACCATAAGGCTGAACAAGGTCCAACAAATTTCCCTCATAGCGACCTTCCGTGTATGCCTGCACACGAGACACCATGATGTCCGTGGGAAGATTGCGCTCCACAATCTTGAAGCGATCAAACCCCATCTCCACATAGTGCTTTAGATCTTCCGGGCGAATCCAATCGGCCCTGATCATATTCACCGGTTCTTCCAGCTTCATGCGGGAGCATTCCATAATACAGTGGTCAATGACAAAACCGCCGCTGGAGTGCCCGCGCTGCGAGCTGTGGGCGAGCAAATTCATATGGGGCTCGCGCAAGCTACAACTTTGCAGGCAGCTATTGTTCACCAGCAGCTCAAGCCCGCAGGTGAGTGACTTGCGCAAAGTTTTGAGGGTGCGAAATTCGCGGTTCACGGTTTGCGAATCAAGACAGATGACATCCGCGCCCTGGTCCTCCCAATATTTGGCCTTTCGCAAATGATCGACACCGGCAAACACGGAGATTCGAACCTTCAGGTGCGGGTACTGCTGCTTGATCATCCGCAGAAGCAAGGGATTGCTCACGGTGACGGCCGTGGCACCGATTTTTGAAATCCAGTCCAGGAGACGATGAATCGCTTTCTGTCCGGAGGTGGTAATTTCCTTGTTATCAAGGCAGGCGGCATTTAACAGGTAATTGAAGCCGAGGCCAGCTTTCCGAACATAGGCCACATGGTCGGCCAGCTTACGACGACTGATTTGATTCAACATATAACTTGAGCGCCCGCCCCCGACGTAATCGCTGGGTAACTTACCGTAGAGCTCGACCACAGGAAATTGCTTGAGCCGATCCACGAGCGTGGAATCAAAATTTGTTGCGACTGAAAAAGAAAAATTCAAATGTTGCTCCCTGGTCTACAATGTTTTTGGATAGGCACCCAATTTGACCGCACTTTGCTTTGGTCGAATTTCACTCATCTTATCTTGCCAATATTTAACCTGGTCGATCACCAGAATTTGGCGCTTAAAAGCATCTTGTAATATTTGCTCGTACTCTTCGTAACTACCATCTTTCAGTAATTCCTGGAGGTACTTAACTAGTACCTCCATCTTTTCAAATTTATTTTCTATTTTAAGTATGTCCTTGTATAAAAAATTCAAGTTGGCCTTTTCAAGAAATTTTCCATGCCTAAGCATTGCATAACTTGAGAGTCGCTCCTTCACATCGCGCCCATGATCCCAGTCATTTTTGGCTTGGAAAATCATTCTATACAGACAAGGCAAATTTGTGAAGACGCCGCGAAGGATCGGTCGCCTTTCGCAGGCGAAGGGGCCCATCTCTCGTTTCGCCATAAGTTCCATTAAACCACGACGAGTGGCAATATATCCAATGTCAAAAGGAAAATGACGTGCCACATAGGGATCGATGAGTGACTGATGATGAATTGAGGTTTCCAGAAAAAACTCTCGAAAAGCATGGCGC
Source organism: Bdellovibrionales bacterium GWA2_49_15 (assembly GCA_001769855.1). Classification (GTDB taxonomy): domain Bacteria; phylum Bdellovibrionota; class Bacteriovoracia; order Bacteriovoracales; family Bacteriovoracaceae; genus GWA2-49-15. The sequence goes on from MEPP01000031.1 coordinate 300,970, forward strand.
GCCAAGGTCGGCTTGAAAATATCATGGGCAGGGCCATTCAGAGTGCTGGCCAAGTACAACGACTCGACTGCGGTAAAGTCCTCCAGAAAATCAATGGCATCAATGGAGGGCAGGTTACAGCCATAAAGGGCCGCCTGGACCTGCGGATCGCGTGCCCGTGCTATAAATTTCTTTCCGAAGTTATTTGTTTTTGAAGCCAGGATCGCCCAATCTCCAAGATGAGTGCGATAAATTCTTGTGTGAGGAAAATATTCATGCAAATTGCGCAGAATACTTCCCAAAAGAGGAGGACTCATGGCATAGGTTTGCAACCATTGAACAAAAATGCCCTCGGGGGCCAGGCGGTCGCTTATTTTTTGATAAAAATAACTGGTAAAAAGATTTTCCACTCCAACGGTCCATGGGTTGGTGGGTTCGGAAATCACGATCTCGTAACTCGGCCCGCTTTTTTTAAGAAATTTAAAAGCATCAATCTCATGCAGATGAACCTTGGGATTTTCCAGCACGTGATAATTAGCGGCGGCAAAATGGGTATTGGCCTTCACCACCTTGGGCGAAATTTCCACAATATCCACACGAGCTATATCGGAAAACTGTCCCAAGATTCCGGCCGTCACGCCCGTACCAAGGCCGATAACTAAACCGTTCATCGGGGCCTCTGTGGATACTTTTAAATAAGGAATAACGGCAGTGAGGACAATCGTGCTGTAGTCACCAATAGTATTTGAGTCTGATTTTCCGTTGACCTGGATACTCAGGTCATCGTCACTTATCCCCTTGGTCACGGCCACCGTAGCACTGGCACCATCTTCAAAAAAAACTGCCTCTAGGGTTGGCAAGCTGAATGGTCCCTGGAAATTGTAGGTGCGCAAGGTACGATCGCGAAAGGTGCCAGCGGCATGAAACACCCGATTCCAATTTTGAAAAAGATGAGTCCCCGAAACAATCAGGGCCAATAAAATTCCCCCGCGCAAGAATTTAGAGCTGGGTATTTTAACGAAGAGGTACACCGTCAAGATCACCAAAAGTCCGATAGCGGAACGATAGAGCCAGACGATACTGAGACTCTCCATGAGAAGATGCCCTAAGACAATGGCACCGGTGAAGGTCCCAAGAGTATTGCAAAAATAAATGAGCGCGCAAATGCGTCCATAGTTAGCTCCATTTTTTTTGGAAAGAGCATAGGACAGTGGAAGTAGACGGCCGGCAAAAAAGATGCCAGGAAACAAACATACGATTAAAAGCGCGAAGCAGATGAGATAGTAGATGGGAAAGTTGATCGGGTGTGACATCATGAGCACCCTGATATTACTGGTCCACAAAGGCAAAAAGGGCACAACGGTATACGAGAAGGAAAGAAATAAAACTCCAAAGACTAGGCTCAAAACCAATGAATGATCAGTGTATTTTTTTAAGGTGATACCCGAGACACCCAGGGCCCCCACAAAGAGCGCCACCACCATTGGAAAAATAATATAGGACGAACCGATCGTCAGCGCCCACAAACGAAACCAGATAATTTCCAGACCCAAAAGAGAAAATCCGGAACTAAAGGCCATGACATAGTAGAACCAAGGCGCCAGCTCTCCGGCCTTCAGGTTGCCATTCTCGGAAGCTGACTTTTCAATATTGCCTGTCAGGCGATTGAAGAGATAAAAGACCGCCACAAGCACGTTGACGACCCCGACCAGGCGCAGGCCGTTTAAAGCCCCAAAAAATGGCATAATGATAACAGGGCCCAGGATCACGCCGACTAAGGCCCCTAACGTGTTAAGTCCGTACACCTTGGTATGAATCGAATTTACCTCGCTATACGCTTCTGGCAATACCGAGGTCATGACAGGTACAGTGGCCCCCATTAAAAATGTTGGAGGGATATATAAAATTCCGGCCACCAGGATTTGTCCTAAGAAGGTTTCGGTAGAACCCGGCCAGCTCTCGAAAAAAAAGTGGAACAAGTTGGGGAAAAAAAAGGCGTATACTCCAATCAGGATTTCCGCCCATCCATATAGCTTTAGAAAATTGGCGCGCGTTTTCACGCGGGTCGAGAGAATTCCAAAACAATAATACCCGGCCGAGAGCCCGAGCAAGAATGTCGCCACGACCAAGGTTGATGCTCTGGCATCACTCCCGAGGAGAAGGGAGGTTAAGTGCTGCCAAAGGATCTGGTAGATTAAGGCCAGAGCTCCGGTGGAAAAAACAATAATTAAATACAAATTTCTAAACATGCCAGCTCATCTTTCCTTGATCACGGCGCAGAAGTGCATAAACAAGAGTATCGCGGTAGGCACCTTGCTGAAAAACGTGCTCGTGAAAATGTCCCTCGAGCTGCATCCCAAGCCGTTCTGGAATTTTTTTAGAGCGCTCATTTTCAGGATCACATCGTATTTCTATCCGATTGAATCCCATGGAAAAAAGTTCTTGAATAAGAGCATACACTGCCTCTGTCACATGGCCCTGGCCCTCAAATTCTTGTTTGATCCAATAGCCAATTTCTGCTCTGCCATGCTCCCAGCGGATAGTATGGACTCCGACATTGCCAAGATACTCCATCTGCTGGTTGTAAATACTAAAGTCAAACATCTCCGCTCGGTCCCATTGAATTAAAGAGTTTTCTATAAATTTAAGCGCGTCGTCACTGCCATAATGCTCATGCACCCAGGGAAAAATTAAAAGAAATCGGGCGTAATTCTTGCGCACAGCTTGTCCCATGATGTGGGACTCAGAAACATGATGTCTTTTTAGGATAAGTCGTGGGGTCTTCAACTCAATTGAAGGAAATTTCTTTTCCACAATGAAACTCCGAATACTTTCTTATGATTCTATCACTATTTAGATCATAGTAAGAAAGAATATCCCGAGCTTTTTAGTCAAAATTTAGATTTGGTAAACCTTAACATTCATTTCTTTGAACATCTCGAGATAGGCCTTGAGGGCCTCTTTCATGGCATCAAGATTGGAATCCACGTCACTACACTCTGCCTCATCCTCGTCAAACTCTAGCTTGCCTTTTAAAAGCTTTTTTTCAATCGCATATTTTTTTAACCGATCAATGGAATTAGTCTGAAAAACTTCAAAATCCGCCTCAGACAGGTCGTCCGGATTAGTGGTCCCGGCCTTGACCAACGCAGGACCAGTGATAACGGCCTTCACGGGATCGCCGTCTTCATTGATGATCGGCTGAACGCATACGCTGTAGAGATCGGCCTTGGCAATCCCTAGAAAACACAACTGCACCACTAATAATGCAAGTATCTTTTTCATAACGACCATCCTCTCAATAAAATAAAGTTGGCGGAATATACCACAGTTAAAAAACAACCTGTTTGATACTGAGATATCTATGAATTTTTTACAACATAAATCTTTAATGACGGCCTTTCTAAGTTTAGAATTAATCCCTAGGATACAGGGGTATATATGCTTTTAGCATTAGTTCGTCATGGAAACGCCGCCGAGGCGATTGAGGACGCCATGAGACCGCTTTCACCACGTGGAATAGAGCAGGTTTCCCAATTGGCCCATGCCCTTCACAAGCAAAAATATAATTTTAAGTTCATTTTTCACAGTGGTCTGCTGCGGGCCGAACAAACCGCCCTCGGTCTTCAAGAGCATGCTTTTCCCCAGGCCCAGGTGATGCAAAAAAATACTCTCCGCCCCGAAAATCTGCCTTCTGAAATACTGAAGGATCTGCTTGAAGCATCTCAGTCTCTCGTCTTGGTCGGTCATATGCCGTTTATGGGTAAGCTGGCCGATATTCTCGGGGCCGATCGGTGTGATTTTTCCACCGCAGGATGCCTGGTTTTCGAGCGAGACTTGGAAAGCCTCGAGACCCCGTTCAAATTGATCTGGGAGAGAATTTGAGCGGCCCTGTGATACTCCATTGCCCGCTATGAAACTTCAAAAGATAGGTAACGCAATTTGGAATAGGGACATGTTTGATATTCTCGCCGCCGAGGAAATGCAGCAAATTTTTGATAACGCCTCCGTGGGTTGACAGGCCGATAGTCGTAAATTTTTTCTCCGCAATAAGAATTTCAAGCAGCTTAAGCAAGCGTGCGACGGATTCACGTTTGGTTTCGCCACCGGGAAATCCGATATCAAGTAATGACAAATCGGTGGAGCGAAAATGCCTCCAAAGCTCTTCGCCAAAACGCTGTTCAGCCTCCGCATAAAGGAGTCCTTCTGCTTGCCCGAAATGGGCCTCACGCAATAATTCAGTTCGAATCAAGGGAATCTTGAGAACAGAGGCGACGGTTTGGCCGGTCTCCATGGCACGATCTAAATCACTGGAGTAAATAACTTCAAGTGGGATGTCAGAGATGCTTTGCGCTAGTACTTTGGCTTCCTCACGCCCCTTGGCATTCAAGGAAATATCTGTGTGTCCTTGAATTCTTTTGTCAACATTCCAGTCTGTCTGGCCATGGCGAAAAAGATAAAATGCGACAGAGTTCTCATTCATGCCTGCCTCTCTCTAAGTTTGTCTAGGACTTGCTGAAGTTCCGGAGGCAGGGGGCATCGAAATTCGTAGTAATCGTTAATCATGGGATTAAAAATTTTTAGATAATGAGCGTGAAGAAAGATTCTCGAGAGACCAAAGTTCTCACGAAAATACTGATTAACGGTGCCTTTTCCATACCCTGTATCACACACGATTTGATGCATTCGCCTTGAAAAATGGCGCCTGATTTGATGTTGTCGGCCGGTTTTAAGCTGCACCCGCACAAGGGTGTAATCACCATCGCTCCACTCCGGCCAGTACAAAGTTCGGGCCGCTTGAGGCTCACCTTTGTCATTTCTAAGAGGAAAATTAAACTCCCCGGCCATCTCCACCTGGCCTCGTACCAAAGTGAGATACTCTTTGATATTTTTCTCCCCATTCCATTCTTCTTTCACCTGACCCACAACTTTTGAGGACAGACCAAAAATGACGATGCCGGACACGGGACGATCTAGCCGATGGATAGGATAGAGATACTTCCCGATCTGATTTTTCACCAATTTCATGAGATGACTTTTTTCGTTCGAAACCTCTTTATACGGATGAACAAAAAGTCCGCTGGGCTTTTCAACGGCCACGATAAGGTCATCCTGATAAATAATATTGATATGCATTTCATTTCTTGTGATTAAGTGTAAAAATTAATCTATAATTAAGTTTTAGGTACGACAATGAGGTTCCATCGAATGCCAAAATTTTTCCTGGCCTTTTTGCTCTTGTTTACTCTCTCGGCTTGCAGCTCAACAAGACAAAAACTCTTAAATCCTCATGCGCATGTAAAGCTGCTTCCCTATTGGACTCAAAAAGGGGCAGCCAAACCGGGGCTCTCCCAAAAAGTCCAAAAAGAAATTCCCGGCGATATTCTGAGCTATTTGCGTGAGAACAACAAGATAAGTGGAACTGCGGAAACTCCGGCTCCCTTTAACCTGACAAAAAAAGAATTCGCCCACATCAATCGTGTTTTCAATGTCCTTCCATCGATCATTGTCAAACGTCTCACCCCATACATTAAGGGAATTTATTTTGTCGAGCATCTGGGAAGCAGCGGTTTCACGGAGTATATCTATGACGGCCAGGGACTGCCGCTCTATGCATTTATGGTTTTCGACCGAAGCATCCTAAAAATCTCCGCCAATGAATGGTGTTCGCGGCGGGAGCAAAGTCCTTTCCAGTTAGTCGATGGGTTTAAGTTATCCTGCACCTTAGAAAACAGTTCCGCCAACTATGGCGCCTTTCTTTATCTTTTTCTGCTTGAGTTAGCTCATGTACTTCAGATCAACAATAACTCCTTCCCACTGGCACTTGAGGATCAGTCCAATCTCAACAACGTTCAAGAGACTGATTTTTTTAAGCAGTCATGGCTGGTTGAAAACGACAGCGCGGTTTTGCAGCAACCTATCCCGTTTTCGTCTACCTGTAATTTTAAATACTCCATGCCCAACCCTTCCTGTGGCCCTCAGGATGCTTTCATTCTGTATGAAACGCTGGCGAAAAGCTCAATTCCAACCGGAAAGGCCGTGGTATCGCCCTTGGATGATTTCATAGAAAGTTTTGCCAATTATGTCTATACTAAGATGCTCAAACAGCCTTTTGAAATCGAACTCTCCCAAGGCGACCATAAGCTCAGCTATAGCGCCTGCTGGGAAACTCCACGCTGCTCGGAAAAAGGCAGGATCATGAGCGCAATTTTGGGAAGGAAAGAATGAGACGACAATATCTGTTCATGATGCTTTTCCTCCTTATGGGAATGACCAGCTGTGCAACCTATAAATACTCCAAGCAAACCAAGCTCGTGGCACTTTCTAATGATATTGTGCGCGGCCCGTCCATCGGCCCCATTGAAGGACGCGATTGTCGATGGCTCTTTTTCGGAATAAAGTTCAGTGCTGGCCCGACCTTGGATCGTGCCATTCAAGATGCCCTTTCACGCACTCATTTGGAAAGTTTTGTTGAAAATACAGACCTTACCACCACGCCTAAGCCACCGATTAAAATCCGCTACATCAATAATGTGAGCACCACCCACGAAGGTTATAATTTAGGGATCGTTGAGAAAAAATGTCTCGTCCTATCAGGAGTGGGTCATTTATGAAAATGCTCACGAGTATGTTTGTTTTCTTTTGTTTTCTAAGTAGCTGTGCTCATCGTTATCCCATTCTACAGGCCGAGATTGTATCCATGACGGACCAGTCACTAGAGGCAGGAATGTCATTAGTTGAGATGGGTTCGGTTGATGAAATGTTTTGTCCTGCTCCGACAAAAGACCCGAATGCGTTCGGTATTATTGATGAGCTTATCAAAAACACTCAACAAAAAACTGGTGCGGACTTTCTTGGCAAGGCCACTGTTTATGCTGAAAATGACGACTGCATATCGATCAAAGCGATCTCTCTGAAGAAAGTATCTAAAAAATAAGCTTTCTAATGCGGCCAAAAAGCTCCTGACCAAACACGGGGAGGGATACAATTTTCATAACAACCTTTCCATGGATCTGTTCTTCCGATAGAGGGGAAAGATACTGTCCGCTTTTTCCAGTGATTGCCGCCAGCTCGCCCTTCGCAAGCTTGCGTTCCTCAACACTGGCAAGGGCACGCCCCTGATTTTCACCGGCATTGTCATTCTTAAGGTAGTTTAGCTTTACAAGCTCACCTTGAAATCCCGCGATCTTGGCAAGATACTTTCCGGCCCGATGGGGATTCAGAATCACAACCACATCGCCACCTTTTACGGAAAAGTGACATTCTTGGCAATTGTAACGAGTATCTACCAGGTGGATCGTTCCTGCTTGCTGACCATAATTTTCAAAATTTTCCAAGGCCATGATAAATTCATATCGATTAAGATCGAAACAATAAATCGCAGTATAGAACATGAGACAGACAAAGACCGTGCAGGCATAAACACTTCTGTATAGCTTTGCCTCATAATTCATATTGCGTTTTTTGTCCCGCAGATTGCGCTGTAGCTGTTCAAAATCCTTTTTATCGATAATTCGTTTCAAGATGAGCTGGTAGGCACTCCATAGACCAACATTCACAATGATAATAAGTTTCAATCCTACCAAAACATGTCCAATCACCGAATGAATAACCATGTCACTTGCTTGCTGGATGTACAAAAGTGAAAGAAAAATAATGGGCAAAAACGCCAGATGAAAAAACGCAATCCAGGAATGACGTCCGTAATAGCTTTCCTCAAAGCGCGCCAAACTATGATCCGAAAGCACCAGCTTATTGCGAAAAACGACAAATTTTTCCCATGGCAAGAGCTTCGGATTAAAACGTAACAGGGCCTCGATAACGTAGTCGGCCCTCTCAATCATCGTTGATAAGCGATACACTTTTCCGGAATTACATTTAATTTTAAAGGTGCAAAGAGGACCAAAGGAGCTGCAATGGAGCAAAATAACTTCTTCGAAAAATATTTTAAACTCTTTCTTTCCCCTGAAGCAGGTAAGATGTTTCTGAGATGCTTGAAAGGTGCGTCCCATCACATCTTTAAAGAAAAACCAGTAGGCCATCGTGACGATGATCCAGGAGAAACCGGTATAGAGCATGCAATGAAATGCATTTTCAACTGAGATTGACTCCTTCAATAGATGTATCGGCCCTGGGAGTGCCATCGCATAGGTGTAGTAAAAATAATAGAAACTAGAAAGTAGAAATAGAACTGCAAATAAGATGATGGCCCCAAGAATGAGGAAACCTAACCAGCGAAAATGCAGCCGCACTTGCAGCATCCTGGGGGGGTAATGAATTTTGCCTCTGTTGTTAATATCCATCAGAAGTCTTTTCGGATACAATAGTAAATTACTTTAGTCGGCTGATTGCCGCCCGTCGCAGGCAAGATGGGCCTTCACAAAATGTAGCGAAGCTATCGAAATCAGGCAGTAGGCAAGAAAGAAATAAAAACCCGGCCCGAGAGTGGACTCAAACATCGTGTTCACCGAGACAGGCAAAACCAGGCCGAGGTAGGACACCTCGAAAGTTCTAGCACTACCCTGTCCAGTTGTAGATAAGTAGGCAATAAAGATAGCGACGACAAAAACATCGGCCATGGACCACTTTCCAATCGTGTTCACAAAGTTGAAAAATTTTTCTTTCTCAGGCCTTCTGGCAAAGAGCAAGGCCCACAAAAGTAAAATGACCTTTATGAATGGGACGAGGACACTGAAGAGCAAAATAAGAAAGGCCACAAAGACGCGATCGTCATCATACAAATCTTTTACGGTGCTTAAAATGGAACGATTTTTATCCAGGCCGACAGATTTAAACTCGCCGATTTTGGCCTTGATCTCTGTCGTCAGGGTGAGCTTTAGAATGGGTTGTGCTAAGCCTGGCCAGAGTAACGACAACGAGACAAGGATTAAAATCAAAGAAGCTATTTTATACTTACCCAAATTCTCCTCACCTAAAATAAATCAATTTCTCAGTGACGCCATTTCTTTGTCGATCTTCGCGCGATCATCGGCCAAGTCTTTAAAATCGTCTTCGAGATCTTCCAATCCATCCTTATCATTGGCCTTGGCAAGATTTGCTTTTTTTGCAACAAGAGCTTCTTCGCGCAACCGAAGCTCCTCAAATTTATCGACTATTTCATCCAGCTTTTTATCCCGTTCGACTTTTGAGAGTGCCACCGTTTTGGGCTGATATCTAAAATCGTCATTGCGCACTTGGTTTGGATCATAATTATCCGCCCCTCCCGCGTCTTGAGCGGAAACGGGTCCAAGATTGATGGTGACGAACAAGACACCGATGATCAGGCTGAACAAAAAACTCATAAGCTCCCTATGTTTGGATACAACCGTGATTTTATTCTCCCTGATTTTTGGATTTTTACAAGGGACTGTACGTGATGACATCTATACCTGATACATCAGACCCATTTTGAAAATATCTTTTCCAATCTGAGTCATCCAGCGAATCTGTGAGGGGATCAGAATTTGAGTTCCGATGGTGACACGACAAAAACTATTTGCATCTGGAACCATGTCGCTGTGAACGATCACGCAACACCCCTGACTAGACAGATCAAGAACCACTCCATAGAGATCATTAATGGGGCTGTCCTCATTAAGCCCACATTTGAGATGGGCAATCGTATTATAAACGGTGACACGTTCAACTCGACGACGCTCTTTCCACTGCTCATTTTTTGGTTTGTTACCTATCACTATATCCATGATTTTTCCCCTTCCTGATCCTATTCTCGCAAATTCCATAACAAAGGCCACTGAGGAGACAGTTCAGAAGCCTAACCAATTAGAATCATGGAGATTGCGCGGCTAAATTGACCTAGGCCGAGTGCCCATAAATTAGGCCTATCTGACCTTGGGGTAGAAGTTCATTGGCTGGTCTACCTCGACAGTGCCGCCTCCCATTGGCTCGGGAAAAACAATCCCTCTTAACACGTTCACCACGCATCCCTTGACCTCTGTCGGCAGCTCGCCACTCAGTGGGCCGGCATCCGCACGGGTTACATGGCCGCTCGCTCCGATAATGAAATTCAACTTCACGATGCCGCTGTATCCTTGCTGTGATCGATCAAGCACCTTCTGATAGCAATAGCGAAACTGCGGCAGATACTCTAGTAAAATTGCCCGTATCGCATCAGGGTCCATGCCTCCCAACACCACCGTTTTGTAAGGCATGCCCGCGGTAAAATAAGATTTTTTGGAGACAATTCCTTCAAGTCCCTTGGTCGTGTCCAGCTTCCCGCTGGTCAAACCTGACACACTTCCCGCGCCGTGTTCGACTTTGGCCGTTTTCAAGGTGGCACCCTCACCGGAGGCCTTCAAAGAATTGCCTTCGCCTGTGAACGCACTGTTGGTTTTCGTCGAAACGTCCTGAAAATTCCCGCTCTTCGCCAGCATACCGCTTAAAGATGAGGTAAGCTCATTCATCTTATATGTATCAACATGCCCTTGGGTATCTTTGGCCGGCCCGGCTTCCTTCTTGCCAGGTTGACTCTCAAGCTTGGCGGCCGCCCCTTGAGTCGGATTGGGAACAACCACGTCTTTAATCACATTCTTCGGACCTTTATTGGGCTCAGCTTTTTTAACAACTTTATCAACCTTCTGTTTTGAGTCGCCCGCTTTTAAAGATTCAACCGGTTTTTGGACTTCCGCCACCTTTAAATTAGAAATCTCGTTCGGTTTCTCCTTCACGATGCGCTCACGATCAATTGTACGCTGGACGACATTCTGCTCTTCGATGGGCGCCTTGGCCACGACCTTGGTGACCAAGGGTCGCTTGTAAAGAATGGTGGCAATCCGCTCAGGGTCTTTTTCCAGTTGATTTTCTTCAGTCGGGACATCAACAATCATGCACATTCCGAAAATCAGTAAAAAAATGCTGAACATGATGAGAAAATACTTTTGCAGATCTTTATCTTGCCGCATGACGGGAGCGATACGAACGCGTGGTGGATGTTCACCCACCTGAAGAAATACCTGAATGTCATTTAAGGTGAGACAAACCAAATCTCCGGACAGTAAGTTGACGGCAGTACCGGGCTTCATCGTCTGGTGCTGGCCATTTGATAACTTCGTAATCTTAAATCCGGGCAATGGATGAATGGTTATATTTCCAGGGCCGCCGGTCATTAGAACATGTTTCTCATTTTTGCCCAGGTAGGGAAATTCAATATAAGAAGTTCCCTTTGCGTTTCCGGTTAAGATGCAATCCTTGCCACGCACAGGAAAGTAATCGGCACTCCAGATAATATTACGGTAAATGATCAGCACCTCAATCGATTCCTTGTCTTTAATCCAATTGAAGATGGGGTGAATGGAGGCTTCATTTTCAAAAATATATTCCGAAAATTCAGCATTTCTCAAAGTTGCCAGGGGATGAACAGTTTCAAAAATAACTTTATGATATTTTTCGGTGTGAACAGGCAGTATGGGCAGTTCATTGATGTCAATCTTGTCTTCATGATGCAGAATCTTGATGTCTTTTGACACCTTCAATTCAATATTGGACATCTTGATAATGTCCCCGGGACGCAAGGTGGCGTAAACAATCTTTTGCCCGTTCACGAAAGTTCCGCCCACAGAATTCATATCGTAAAGTTTCAGCCCCGCCGTATCGGCTTCGACGACAGCATGAATGCCGCTGACCGAGGTCGAATCCAAAACAAGGTCACAGCGGTCGGAGCTGCCAACCAGAAAACGTCCGCTCGGCACGATAAATGATTTCTGAATACCACTCTGGCCGTACACCAGTCCGATATTTTGACTGTCGCTTCCCATAATTACTTCCTCTCCGGTGCTAAAGAACCCTTTCCACCGATTTTCTTATTTCAGGATTAAAATTCTTTCTGTACGGTAGTCTGTTTTTGAAATACTTTTGATAGCGTGGCAAAATCGACAAATCGCCGGGGATTCCTTTATCACCTTCAACGCCAATCTCATCAAAATCAAATTTTTCAAACTGCTTATATTTGTAAATAATTTGCTGCTCGCCTTGTTTGACTTCCGCCCCCAGGGCAGAATGCAGCCCTAAGATTACCAGAACAAAAAAAAGATTTCTCATAAACCAAACTCCTGCTTCAGTTTTGCATAGAAAGATTGGTCGTAATTTCCGTCGGCCGGATCAATCTCTTCCAAAATATCCTTGGCATCGCCTTTCTTACCCGTAAGTGCCATAACGTAGGCATAGTTAAGCAGCTGCTGGGTAGGAAGTTTGAAATTGTCTTTTGCTCTTTCGAACAGTACGGCGGCCTCACCAAAACGCCCCTCTAAGATGTAGCAGCTGGCGAGCGCCAGGATGATTTCAATCTTATTGTTCTCGGTTTGATGCAGCTTCTCCAAAATTGGCAGTGCCAATTTACTGAGATTATAGCGCAGTAAAAGTTGCGCCTGATTAAAAGAAGGAGTGGATGAAAGCGGCCGACTCTTCGTTGCCGCGGCATAGGCGGAAAGGGCATTTTGATGAAGCCCGTCCAGCTCGTGAACCACCCCGATATTATTGATGGCAGGAGCAAAGTTAGAATTTATCTCTCGCGCCTTATTGTAAAAAAGAAGGGCCATGCGGTATTTCTGCTGTAGGAAATAGCAGTTACCTAGGGCCAAATAAAAGGTCGGATTTTTTTGATGAAATTTGGCCTGGGCCTGTAGGAGCTTGAAGCCCTGATCATTTTGATTTGAGTAGCACAAGGACATGGCCTCACCCACCGGACCTTCTTTCGCAACCGCCTTGATGGTCTCCTTATTTCTGGTTAAATCCAAGGTCTCATCAGAGACCACGGAACCTTTTTCCTCGCTTTCTTGCGGGTAGAAGTCACTGGTATCGTCATACTTAACTTGATACGGTTGCTCAAAAACTGAATTTTCCACATTCTTGAATTCCTGCTCGATATCCTCGGAAAATTCTGACACGGTTTTTTTAGGGGTCGAGGAACATCCGGTAATCGCAAAGATAATTATCAACGGCCATTGTATTGTTCTCATTACCTTCCCCCCCTATCCATGAGCACCGGTCGCCTGACGGCGACATATCGTATACGCAACGGTTGTGGGGCCTGACTCAAGAATTCATAGTTATACGGAGACAAAATATTATTTTTCAAAATACTTGCCGAGGCATCCTGGGCAAAGGTGCTGGCCTTGGCCTCAAGCTGTTTTACAATTTTGCCCATATTACTTTTAAATTCTAGTACGTAATTTGCATCCTGCCCGGTGGGAGTGAATTGAGCAATCTCGTGTGCCAGGTCCAGATAAGCATCCGACAAAATCTTAAACGTGCGAACGACACCTTTAGCGGAGCCCATTTTAAGAATATCACCGGCCTTGGTGGTCAACTCCTCGAGCCCTTTAAATTTTAATTTTATCTGAGTATTAAATTGCTCCTCGGGAAAGCTGAGTGGTGGCGTGGCCAGATTTTTGGCCTTTTTGTCGAGCTCGGCGATGTAAAAACGAACGTACACATCAAGGACCTCAATAGGCAGGGTCTTCACATTCACATTTTGCCCAAAAAGTGCCGGAATAAACCGAATATAGGTGCGCGCGAGATCGATCTCTTTTTTATCTTTAAGCGCCTCGGCAAAGCGCTCAAGCAAGATGGCCAGCTTCGGGCCGACAATTTTTTCTTCAATAATGTTGTCAATATGCTTCTTGGCCCAGTTCAAATTATCATGAGCGATCAGCTCGTCAATCAACTCGTAACGAGCAAAATTCATACTTTCTGTTGCAATACCGCATTTTTTTCCGCTCTCAATAATGTCCTGCGCCTCCTGGAACTTGGCGGAAGCAACCTTGAGTATGAAGGCATTTCTAAAGACTCCGTCTTTTTTTTCAAATTTGTCATTACACATTTTAAAATATAATTTTTTATCAATCTCACCAGCCATCTCGGGTGCGCCATAGGCAAAAAGAGTTTCACCAATCTGCACTAGCGGCACTTCAAAGTGTTTGACATCCGAGGAGGACATGAGATCCAGGGCATTGGATGACCATTTATAAATATTTTCCACATGCCCCATCTCTGTGTATAAAATGGCAATATTATAGGCTGCAATCTTTTTTGACTCCTCACGCTTCTCAGGATTTTTGTAGATGGAGTAATAATATTTCAAGGCCAGAACTTTATTCCCGGACTGATTTGCCTTCTCGGCCTTTTCAAAGTCAAAGGCAGTCAGGTCGATTAACATTTTCTGTCTGATCTCATCATTGACCTGAATCTCGCCCTTTTTGATCTTTTGAAAGTAGAAATCATATTTGGCAAAATTCTTTTTCGCCAAAAAGATGTCCGCAAGCTTGGCCACCATAGCTTCTTGAGTTTTACTTTCTGAAGGAAAGTTGGCCTTAAAATCCCAAAAAATCTTTTCCGCTTCGTCGATATCATGCTTATTAAGATACTCAAGAAATAATCTTTGATAAATTTTCTTGGCGTCCTCACTCTTAGGGTCTTGCGCCAATTTTGATTTATAGGCAGAGATCAGATATTTGTCGGAAACCGCCTTGGAAATATCCTTTTGGGCCAGCACGGCCATTAATCCTTTCTGAGCATTACTGAACACATCTTGATCGCCGACTGTCTTGGCCAGCTGCGCCGACTTTTCGTAATAGGATGCGCTCTCGGCAAATCTTCCAACTCCGTAGAGAGTCTCGGCGGCATGCAGGTTGTAAAAATGGGCGCGGGTCTGATTCAACTTACTTAGCCCGAAAAAGTAGCTACAGGCCAGCTGGGCCTTTTCTTTTTTTCTCTTGTTATCCTTTTCGACAGTTTTTGACAGGACGGCTTTTTGCAGAGTCGCTGCATATTTTTCACCATGGTATTTGGCCAGCTCAAATTGATTACCTTGCAGAGCAGTTTGCTCGTGCATAGCAACCAAAGCATTGAAGGAATTTAAATGATTATTGACAGTCCCATACTTCTCGTTGATTTCCAGAAGCATAATATGAATATCAATTTTTTGCTCACGGGTTTTTGACAGTGGCAAGGCCTCATTCAACACCTGAATAGCGTATGAATATTTACTCTGCTCCATGAGATGCTGCGCCACTTTCACCAGATAGGTCGCGATGTCCTCACCGATATTGCGGTAAAATTTTATCGCGTCATCTGTGCGCCCGGCATCGACGTAAAATAAAGCCAGGTCGCGTTTCACCTCGTGGGAAATATCGTAAAACTCGGGGCGCTTGCTCAAATCAAATATTTTAAGCAACAAGCCGATGCCTTTGGACTTCTGGCCTATGCGAAAATAACACCACGCCAAGTTGAAGGCATCCTTGGTCCACCAGCGACCTTTGACCTCGCGCAGTGATTCCTCGTAGTTTCGAATGGCCTTTTCAAACTTCTGGTCGTTATAGTACAACTCTGCGACGGCAAGCTTAGACTTGCGAGACGTCGTAGAGTTATCATTGGATAGTTTTACCGCATGCTCGAAGTACTTTTTGGCCTTGTCAGAATGCTGAAATTCTTTGGCATTAAAAGCTAAAATATAGAAGACATCGCCTCTTCCTTTAAATTTTGGAAATCTTTTCAGCAGGATGAGACATGCCTTCTGGGCTTTGACATAATATTTCGTTGACTCAGCAAAGACGTCCTTCTTACTTATCTTCCCCCTTTTGTCCGCCTCGGTACTCAAATATTTTTCATTTTCGATTTCTTTGAGAATTCTGGCCTTTTCAAGATAGAGTTCTGCCAAACGTAACAAAAGATTGGGATTTCTTACCGAGACTTGTCGATTAAGCCGGATTATCTCCTGCAGCTCTTCGTTGACGAGATTGAGCAGCTGGGTTCGCCGCTCCGCCTGGCCCCATGCCATGATGGAACTTAACATGAAGATCAGGGCAATCGTAAGCTTTCTAATTTTTTGCAACTTCATTCCCGCACTCTGATTTTAAGGCAAAGACGTAATCACCGAGTTCATCGGCCCAGAATTCGCCGTTAAATGTCCAAAAATATTGTTTTTCGTTTCTCTCTAAAAATTTAATATCGCCGCGCGCGCGCTCACCATTAATCCCCAAAATCTGCCCCTTCATCTTGCTTAGAATTTCCAGTTTTATATACGACATATCTTCAAAAGATCTGTCCAAAAGTCTGGCATGATACACCAGTCGTTTTTTGACATATCTCCCGATAATATCTCGCTGGAGAATCAGGGAATCTTTTAAGTTTCGCGCCGTCATAATTTTTAACTTAGCGTTACCGATGGCCTTAATGGGCGTTAATTCATGTTTGCCTGCCTCAATTTGCTGGAACAGTTCCTGGGTGGCCGGGTCACGCCAGATATCATTCAGCAGCTTTATAATGAGGGGATCAAAACTCACCTTGTCCTTTTGCTTAATCAAGGCATAGTAGCTTCGATAGTCCGACTTCATACTCCCGATCAAATTTAAGAGACCGAGATAGCCTCGCTGATATTTAGTATAAAAATTGTCTGCAGATTTTTTTGCATCATCAAATAAACACATCTCAAGGTAGGTCAAGGCGGAGAGAACCTCGATTTCAGGGTTGAAGATGTAATCTAAAACCGGGGCCTTATAGGTTACCAATTTTCCCAAGGTTCTATTAAAATCTCTGGTATAGAAGGACGCCCAGGCCTCCTCAAAGAGGATTTCCGGCCAGATGGGTGATTTTTTTTGCAGGTCAAGATAGCTCAAGATTGATTTATCAAACTTGGCTGAGGCGAACTGCATCCTGGCGATACCGACGATACAGCTATCTCTTAAGGTAACCAGCTGGCGTTTCCGCAAGACCGTATGCCCACCGCTGCCCAAAACTTTCTCCGCTTGTCGAGCGCATTCATCATAATACCTTGCCGCTTCTTCGGACTTCTTTAAGATCGCCAAGGCCGACGCCTTCATGTGGGAAATAAAAGGGGCCAGATCTTTTCCTTGCCGCTCAAGACCATCGAGAATGCTAAGGGCGCTATTGTAGTCACCTTTGTTAAAATATTTCTTGGCCAAGACATATCGTAACGTAGAGGCCCGTGAACGTTCGAGTACGTCGATTGATAGTGCCGAAAATTGTCTCAGACCGACGTGCGAAACAATCTCATCAATAAATTCATTAAGGGCAGCGTCAACCCCGGCCCCTGAGCTGTAAAGTGTTTCTTTAATGAAGGGAATCGTTCCGAAATAAATTCCGGAATCCACCAGCTCCTGAATATTTTTCTGACTGATGTTGCCGCTGCTTTGAGCTTTCACGGTGAGTGAAAAAAAGGTCAAAAAAATGATGTAAGCAAATCGTTTCATCGATTAAAACCTATAACCCAAGGATAAGCTCAGGTCGTAGTTGGAATAGTATGTTTCCTCACCGGTCGTGGCCGTCGACAGGGCCTTTTGGGCCTTGTAGTGTGTGCCGGTAAAATCCGCACGCAAATCCCAACTTGGATTAATATAAAACTGCAAACCAATTTCCCAGATCGCACCTCGATGCGTTTCATTTTTTTCGGCAAAGGAACCTACTCCGCCTGACTGAAATTCTTCGCGGTTATTGTGCTCATTCAGTTCGGCCAGTCCCAAGCCAAAAATCCAGTCAAAGTACAAGACCTGATTGAAGGTATTAATTTTGGCATAGAAGGGCGACCACAGCGCCATAACCGCCTTGTAATCGGTCACGATTCTTCTGAATGGCCTCGAACCCGGGCCTCCGGGATTGCGCACAGACATGGCAGTCGAATTTTCCTTCCCTTCATTTTTAGCATACAAAAATTCAATGCCCCATTCTTCCAGAACAAAATAATTGGCGCGTCCTTGCATGGTCAAAGAATCGACAAAAGCTCCGGAGGTTGTCGTTCCGCCACCCAGATGCAAACTCAAACTTCCCTTTTTGCGAAATTTTCTATTCTGTAATACGTAGACTTCTTTGTCCGGATCAAGCCAGGTGAAATCATACGTATCTGACTCTGAGGCAAGCACTGGCGGAATTAAATCGAGCAGGAGCATGAGTAAGACTGCAAGGTACCCAACAACATTTAATTTAAGCATAGTGGCACACCCAATATTGTCTTCTATAAAAACTACTTATGCTTATTTTATCAAAAATTAGGGATATGTTGCTGAAAATGCATTACTAGGGCAGATATTTCCGAAGTTGCAATGCAAACAATGTTTCAGATTGCATCTTAGATAGTCCTTTTTTAATGACCAGATTTGCTCAAGCTCTCGAACGCACGAGTCAGACGTATGTTCTTCAACCTTGATCAGTTGTTGATCAAGATAGACAAGCTTTAATGAAATTTTTGTCTCCTTGGTGTGCTGAAAATAATGATGGGCATACATTCTGAGTTGGGCCCAATACCCCCCCTCCTTATCAATTTTGTCAGCGCCAGTTTTAAAATCCCAAATTTCCATTTCGCCAGGTTGACTCTTTGGAACAATGACCAAATCCGGAGTCCCGGCAATCATGTGTCCGGCAAATTTAAACTTCACCGGCCGCTCTGAAAAAAATTCGTCGCCCTGGTCAAAATGCGGTTTCAGCAGCCCAAAAACCCACTCTACAGAATCCTTATCGCGCGAAGTGAGCTTTGCTTCGTCAACGATGTGGTGATCCCAATTTGATTGAATCAATTGCGATAGCAAATTGTGCAAATGACTTCCCCTCTCAGCGCTAGAGGCCAGCTCAGGTAAGGCATGGCGGCTTGCACTTTGTGGAAGCTGTTCTGCTAAGCTTTTAAGATATTCTATTTCTTCGTCAGAAAATTTAATAATATTCGCTAAGTAAAACTTCATCGGGCAATCTGCCAGCATGGAAGCACGAGTGACAGAAAGCTCTGACGAAATTGCCACTGCCGTCAAGGTTTGAGATCCGTGCTCTTGCTGGGTCA
Organism: Bdellovibrionales bacterium GWA2_49_15; assembly: GCA_001769855.1. GTDB lineage: Bacteria > Bdellovibrionota > Bacteriovoracia > Bacteriovoracales > Bacteriovoracaceae > GWA2-49-15. The sequence continues at coordinate 319,748 of MEPP01000031.1, forward strand.
TGCCGGAAAATACGTTCGAAGAATCGATATGAAATAAAGGCCGAGCGAGCTTAATCTGTCGTTCTTTAACATTTAAAATTTCTTCCTGGTCTGGAGGCGAGATAGAAAGAGTCTGCACCTCGCGAAAAGGAGAGCTGGCGGTACCGGCGTGTTGATCATCAATCTTACGAAGTCCGTCGATCCAATTTTTTCCGTATTTCGTACCATCATTTTTTTTATTCGGGTTGGTGACGATAATATTGGACCAGGTCAAACATTTTCTGGCCCGAGTGCCTGCGACATAAAAAAGTCGTTTGGCTTCTGCAAAATCTTTTTCCTTGGCCACCCTAGTTTCGAGGATCATGGCCGGCGTACGCATTTTTTTGTTCCCAATTCGCCAGCGAAAGCTAAAAGGCCACTTACCAATTGTTGGTGAGTCCGACCTTCCTTTTGCGTTGGTATGGATTCCGGCCAAAATAACGTGCTCAAATTCAAGTCCCTTGGCGGCATGAGTGGTCATGATTTTGATGTTGCCGACAGTTCCCGGATAACGAAATTCAGTTGAATAGCTCGACTCCCGTTCTTCATTGAGTATGAAGCTAATCATGTCACTATCATCGGACGAAAATTTTACGATCTCTTCCAGTAAAGCACTCACCACCCTGAAATCGGCAACCTTTAAATTCAGGTCTGACAGAAAGATATAAAAGGAATCAAGCGGGCCAAAAAGAACATAATTATGCAAGAACCGATCAAGAACTTCAGAGAGTGTCACATGCTTTGGAACTTCAATTTCCAAGAGGGCAATATAGCTTTCGAGCAAAGTGAGAATTGTTTTGCGCGTGGTCGTCGTGTGAAAAACTGTGGACTTCACCAAGTGAAGAAGCAATTGCAAAATTCCAAGTGTGGGGTCGTCCGCATACGGAATTTTAATTTGGGCGACGAAGCTCAGATCGCTTTTAATAAGCAAGTCAATAAGATGCTTGGAGGGCGCGAGCTTGCTATAAAGAATGCAAATTTCCTGCGTAGGATTAAGCTGGAGCTGTTGCTTAATATAGCTATGTAAAATTGAAGCCTCAAGCTGGTTGATCTCATCTCTGGCAGGGGCACCGTCGCCATCTCGCACTAAAATATTATTTGCGATCTGGGTCACCTTCCCTGGCGAAGCCGGGTTTGTTGCATGGGGATATTTCTGATACTCAACTGAAACGGCATACTGGTCGATACCCTCGAAATCCGGACCGAGTTTAAAAAGATAGTCGAAGAACTCATTATTAAAGTTGATAATATTTTCTTCGGATCGGTAGTTGGCAAGAAGGGAGAGATTTTTGGGAACTTTATGGCGACAGCCCAAAAAAACAGAGAGCTCGCCGCCCCGAAAACCATAAATGGCCTGCTTGGGATCACCAACGCAAAATATTCTCGAAAAATCGTTGTCAATAATTTGCTGTAAAATCTTAAACTGTATCTCCGAGGTATCTTGGAACTCATCCACAATCAGATATTTATACGCTTTAGAAATCTGCTGCTGGACCTCTCGATTACCCAGGGCCTGATGCACATTATATTCCAGATCGGAAAAGGTTAGGCCATCCTTTTTGGTCCACGCCTGAGCGAGGGTTTCATACAGTTCTTTAATCACGGGAAACCAGATGCTCACAAGAACATCTTGGTTTTCATGAAAATACAGTAGCTCCTCGGCCAAATCTTTTATAAAGCTTTTTAAGGCCTTATAATAATCAAAGAGACCCGCCAAGAGCTCATCACTCTTGGCCGCCGGAGGAGTTCTTGGCACCTCCAACGTCGCAAATAATTCTTGCAAGGTCTGTATGCCATCGATGGTGCCTAACTTAATTCCCGCTAATCTTGTGTAAAAGTTATCGAGCGTGGTAAGCCATTTAGCCGAGGTCGTTTCCCTGTACGGCAGCAGCGCTGATTGCACATCGGGAACGCGGCTCAACCCGTATTGATCAAACAATTTTGCGATAATAATATTAAAATTTTCCGAAGTATTCTCATGATCGGATAACTCCCAGGACAAACGCAGCTCCGGGTCCAAGAAGATACTACAAAATGATTCCACAATTTTATCGAAACTAATAAAGAGAGTGTCAAAAACCTGGTGAGACATCTCACTGGGCTTTTTGTGTTGCAACCATTCATGACAGGTTTCGCGAACGAGCGCCCGGGCCGCGAATTGGGACATGATCGTGGCGCGACTATCGACACCCTCGATGAGCCCCTGGCGAATCAGCTTCATACAAAATGAATGAATGGTTCCCATGTTCAACCGAGGCAACTGCTCTATGACCATTTGCCATTTAGGTCGATCTCCGGTAGCCAGAGCCAACTCATCGCGCAGCCGTTTTTCGAGTCTGATCTGCATCTCTTGCGCGGCCTTGTTGGTAAAGGTCATCATCACCATTGAGGAGAGAAAAGAACCAAGCTCTCGCTTCAATTCAAAATCTATCAACTGACAATTTTTCTCTTGTGAAAAAAAATCTTTCAACAAATAGATCATATGCTCAATCAGGACATAGGTTTTGCCAGAACCTGCGCCCGCACTCAGCAGCATACCACCGTGATGCTCTATGGCCTGTTTCTGCTCTTCATTCGGCGCACGAACTGTCGGGGTCGCCATTAGATTTGTCCTTTTGAACAGAGTGCTGACAGATCACAAAAATCACATGTTTGCGCTTTGAGTGGAGACGCTTTAAAGATGTCGTCAGCGTAAAGGTCTTGCTGAAGGCCTTCTTCATAACTTCTATACTCGCTGAGTTTTCGCTCATAATCTTCCCTGGGTATCCCTTTTAAAGTAAGGTCTCCGCACTCAAGGGTCCCCACGTCCATGACGGACCGAAGCAGCGTTTCATCCGGCTCACTCAAGCAAATCAAGCCAAAGCATAGAATTTTCTTAGAGATGTCGGCATGGGCCAAATAAAACCATACTTGTAGCTTTTCAAATTTATCAAAAGCCTTGAGCGTTGGGATACTCCCGGCCCCTCGCTTGAAATCTAAAATGGCATACCCATCTTCATTTTCTAAGATACAATCGATGCGCCCCTTGTACTCAACGGCGCTCACGACTTCCGAGAATGGAATCTCAAATCGCACCGTCGTGAAATGATAAAGCGCGATTAAATCATTAAGAATCTTTATTCCGTTCATGGAATATTCAAAGATTTCTTTCTGGATCTCCGGCAATGAGATTTTTTTAATTTTTAAAATGCGTTTCTCTAAATACTCACGTAGATGCAAATCAACAAGCCTGGTAACTGAATCGTCATTGAGTTCGAGATTTTTTTCAAAAAAATCTTTAATCACAAGATGCTCAATTTCACCGAGCTCAAAGCTTTCAAGCTGCAGCTGGGTTGTCTTATCCAATCGGCACTCATGGATTTCCTGGAAATAAAATTTTCGGGGACAGTCACAGTAATTTTGCATGCGCGACGGAGTAAGCTTTTTCTGCCGGTAGGTTTGGGTAATGTACCGTGCTAGCACATCAACTGGAACTTTCTTGCAGAGTCTATTCTCACTCCCATAACCTTTCTGTTTTAAGGAACCAAGAATCATCTTCCAGAAGAAACTTCGCTCTTCGATTCCTTCCTCATAAAGAAGCCTGTTTTTTTCTCCGCTCAGAAAAATATCCAGCCAAAACTTTAAAAAGTTTTTCTCCAGATCAGCCGACTTTACCGGTGACAACGGAGCAATATTCACAAGCATTGAGTCTGAAAAGGCACTGCCGTCGGAGATAATTTCCCCATACTGCTCACTTACCACCAAGATACTACCGTCGGGCGAGTGGTCCAACTCCAGACCACTGATCGATGTGATTGAGGAGGAATGGCGTGAAAACGCAACAGGGATGAGGTAATTTCGCGGCAAATCGAGCTGCGATGCCTCACAAATCATTTTCCAAATATCCCCATCAACCTTGGTATTTTTCGCGGATAGCTCCTGCCAAACTTGAAGATTGGCGCGAACTAGAAGAATAACTTTTATGGCACGTTGATTTCTGAAGTCTTTTTCTGCCAATTTTTGGCGACACTCATCATCAATATACTGATGCATGGCCTCGACGGAAAGAAATCCTGTCCGACTTGATTCTATCCGGGCCAAAACACTTTTGGTCAACGCCTCTAAAATTCCGGAAAAAAACTGTGATTCCAATTTAAAATAGTTGTCATGATAAATAGAACAAAGATCACCGGAACTCAGCTCATTTTTCGCCAAAATAATATTGGTCGCCTTGCCTCCGGCAAGCTGCTTGATCAGCAACTCTGAATGTCTGTTGTAGGCGGGACGAATAATTTGGCATTGAACTGCACTGGAGGAAATATCTCGTTCCACCGGCGGCACCGTCTTCCTGTCCGGGAATAACCACGTTATCCAATCAGTGGCCCGGGCGCTTAGATAGGCGGGTTCAGGAATAAAAATATGCACATCGTGCTTGATGGCAAGTGATTTCAAAAAATCCACCTGCACGCCGGTGAAATGCCGAAAGCCAAAAAACAAGTATGTCTGGCTGGGCAGGTACTCATAAGCAGGATGGGCCGGGGTTCGAAGTTGATGGGCCAACTCTCCATAAACTCCGTGCTCATCGAGGATTTTAGCACTTTGTAAAAAATGCCAAAAATACAAAACACATCTTTTGACATCCGGGCGAAAGTCAGCCAGAACTGTTTCCAAAAAATCCGGCACCAAAAAATGTCCTCGCAAATCGGTGAAGATTTTATGCGCCAGTTGAAAATCCGCCAGACTTAACTCTGATAAATGTGCCTTCCATAAAGTTGCGAGAGACAGCAGGAGTCGGGACTTATTGCAAAATTGATTGGAGTCAAAGTTTGGATCACAGCTTAACAAATTCTGGGCAAATTTGAAGACGGTGACGACATCGGTACTGTCACAGTCAATTCTCTGGAGATACTCACGATACTTGTCAGCCAAGGCAGGGCCAGGACAGACTCCGATTACATTTTTCGCAGAAATTGTCTTAATCTTTTGTTCTAACTCAACCAAATCGCGAAAAATTGCAGGGTAAAGCATGATTATAGGCCAAACATATCGCTAAAATTGAGAGGAGCAGGCACTTTCAAGATTCGATCTCTCATCTCTGACTCTTCGAATAGCCCGCAAAAATTTTCGGACATGGCACCTGTGGCAAAAACGGAGGACATGAGGGACTGCTGACGAAAGAGGATATTCTTACCTTTTTTATCAAATTCCTCCCATTGGTTTCCCTGCTCGGGAAACTCAAAGGCCAAGGCCGCAGTCGAGGATACGAGGACCAGGATATTGGGATTCGCCTTTTGATAGTCCAGAAAATAGTGATGCAATTTATCGATCTCGAGAAAGTGCTCGCGCGCTTTGAATATCTCACCTTTTTTTAGCAGCTCACCATATTCAAAATCCCGAACCATATATACATTGGCGAAAGGCCTCTTGATAAAACTCTCAAAAGTTTGCTTAGCATTTTCAAACAATCCGCTATGGCAGCTTTCCAACTGGCAGCTTTTGTCAAAGTAAACACCCGCGGTCAAAGGGATGTTAACTGGGGTCTGAAAAAAGGCAGCATCAGGTGATTTCGTGCGCGCCATCTTCCACACGATAGTTAAATCGCTATAAAAATTCTGCTCACTTTTACATTGAAAAGCGCTATCGAGTCCTTGACCTTCCCCAATCCCATTTTCCAGCACTCCTGCCAAGGCACCGCTTTTGCCAAGATTTTTCCAAAACGGTGGATTATCAAAATCACTGCAATCGTTTTTCTGATTTTTACTGCCATTAACCTGTGATAAAAAGTTGCTATGGGCCTTTGGTCGCAAGAAATAAAGATTATAGGCCCACATTTTCCCTGAACAATAACTACGCTCAAAAGAAATCTGCTTCGACTGCGATGAAAATTTCAGCAATGGCAGATGTTCATCCGAGAGTCCGGCAATCTGAAGCCAAATTATTTTAGTCGGAGCTTCGCCAAAGGCATGCCTTTGCAAATTGAGCGTGTTGACTCTCGCGCAACTGAGACTGACTATCGCAGCCAGAATAACTAGTAGCGTTAGCCTGTTTTTAATCATAATTTTCACCTCTCAAGACTATAACAATTTTTTTGATCTTCACAGAGCCAAATATCATTCTTTGAACCTCACATAATAAAGACAAAAAGTTTTATTTCTCGCCCATTATCCTCTATTCTTAGTGCTAAACGCTTTTGTTGAGGGAGAATGGCATTATGGAAGAAACCGTTATTGCTACACGTGAGATTTTGTGGAATATCCCTGATTATCTCAAAATAACCATGTATTCATTGCTGGTTGTTGCCGTTGGCATTTTCCTTTATGGTGCATGGACAAGGGCACGTTTTGTCACAAACCAGAAAAGTGTTAAAAACCTTTTTGCCGCCGATGGTCTCATGCCAAACGCGGCAACTCTGCAATGGCGTCAGCTGCTGAAAGCTCTTTTCTTCACTGGTAAAGTCACGCGCGATCACAATGTCGGTTTCTTTCATTCGCTTATTTTTTATGGATTTTTAATTCTATGGATTGCCACTGATTTAGTTGCCATTCACTATGACACTCCCTTTAAAGTCTTTACCGGTACGACCTATATCGTAATTTCGTTTCTGGCCGATTTTGCCGGCCTCATGGTCTTGGCCGGTATCGGCTTTGCGTGGCATCGTCGTTACAGCCAAAAACCTGCCAAGTTAAGCGCATCCAAGCCAAATCAAGAAAAAGTTATGTACGCCTTTTTGATTGCGCTGGTTATTATTGGCTATCTGATCGAAGGGATCCGAATTCTCGGCAACGGATTACCGGAAGGCGAGCGAGTTTGGTCTCCCATCGGATTCGCGCTGGCCCATCTATTCACCAAATTTTCTTGGTCAGATGATGTCTGGTCAACTCTGCACCGTGCTCTCTGGTTTTTTCACATGGCGAACACCATGTTCTTTGTGGCCATTCTTCCCTACACAAAGTTCTTTCACTTTCTGGCCCTCCCCCTACAGGCCTTTGTGACCCCTCCGCGGCGTGGGGGAGTTCTTAATCCGATGAATTTTGAAAATGAAAATGCCGAGTCTTTTGGTCTGAGCAAATTTTCCGAGATGACCATGAAGAACCGCTTCGACTTAATTTCTTGCGTGGAATGCGGACGGTGCACAGAGGTCTGCCCGGCCAAGGCGGCGGGTAAAAATCTTGACCCTAAAACCATCATTACAAAGGCCCGGGACCTTGTTTTTGCCGAGCAAAAAAATGGTGTCGCTGATCCGCTTTTTTGGGGCGACAAACCCATTTATGAAAGCCACGAGCTGGACGCCTGCACCACCTGCGCTGCCTGCATGGAAGAGTGCCCGGCGCACATCGAGCATGTGAATATCATCATGGAAGCTAAACGCTACAAGGCCCTTACGTTAGGCGATCTTCCGCCTTCTGCTGCCGATGCGACAAATAAAAGTAAGATCAACGGCAACCCATGGGGTATTTCGCAGGATGACCGTTTTAAATGGGCCGACGGACTTGATGTGCCGGTTATTGCGCCTGGGCAAAAGGTCGATTATTTGTATTTCGTCGGCTGCGCCGGTTCCTATGATGCCAACAACCAGAAAGCGATAAAGGCCACTATTGCCCTCATGAAAAAGGCCGGGGTCAGCTTTGCGCTCCTTGGAAAATTAGAGAAATGCTGTGGAGATCCGGTCCGACGCTTCGGGGACGAGTATAGCTTCCTGGAAATTGCCATGGGAAACATTGAAACCTTTCGACAGTATGAATTTGATAAAATTGTGACTCACTGTCCTCACTGCCTGCACACCATCGGGAAAGAGTATGCCAAATTTGAAAACGGCAACTTCCCCATGGTTCATCAGGCAGAACTCTTAGCAGAACTTATCAAATCGGGAAAATTAAAACCCGAAAAAGAGGTGAAGACGTCTCTCACTTTTCATGATCCGTGTTATTTAGGACGCCATCATGGCGCCTACGACGCCCCTCGAACCATCCTCAATAGCATTCCGGGCCTTGAGGTTAAGGAAATGGCAAAGTCACAGGATCGTGCCCGATGCTGCGGCATGGGTGGCGGGAATATGTGGTTTGAGCTTCCCGAAGGCGAGCATCTGGCCCACAACCGTCTAAGGGATATTGCAGAAGTTTCTAAAGATAAATTGGCAACGGCTTGTCCTTATTGCATGATTAACTTTAATTCTGCTAAAGGTCATATTGAGACTACCGCTAACATGGACGTTGAGGATGTCGCTTCATTATTGGCGAAGTCAGTACTGTAAACTACCTGTGCGATTGCTCTTTATCGTTGGATGCTTGCTCGCGGTCGAAGCCTATGCCGAGGAATATCCTGGGATTCTTGAGTCCTTGGAAACCATTTTAAATTCCCACAAAGACCAAGTCGCAAAGCTTGAGACGGAGGTTAGTAAAAACCAGAAAACCCTTGGGGCAATGAAGGAACTGCAGGAAGTAAAAATTGACCCCATCCTAATGCGATCCATTCTTTTTTATTCCGACTGGAAGTACCTGCAATTAACGACCAAAAATCCATGCAACTTTCAGGGACTCCTTACCAATGACCTCCTCAAGTCATACCGGGGGGTGCTCCAAAACATCGCTATTTCCTATCGCTTAAAAAGCAAAACCAATAAGGAGCAACAGAGCGCTTTGACTGAGCGAGATGACTTTGTCGCCTACTCTTTCAAAAATGAATGTTTCTCTTTGAAGCAAATTGAAACATTATTTCATGAGGAAAACATTTCCAACACCATGAAGAATGTACACTTCAATGCGCCTAAAAATAAAAATGACTGCCTCCAAGACTTTCAAAGCTGGATGAGCAATCCCTATCTTCCCTTCCTGTGCAAGTTTCCCGAACTGGCGACTCTCGCCAAAAATGCCGAAGCGGAACTTCTCAATGCCGATGACACCGATTTTGCCAAGATTAAGCGGCTCAAGGCCCAGGTTCGCGAATCGGCAAACCTCACTGACAAGATTCCCTATTTCCAGAGAACGTTTATCAAAAATTTATGCTCGAATCTTGATAATATCGAAAGTTTTTGTTCCATCTACTTAACAGATAATATCTGGAGCAAGGTCATCAACGGCGAAGAGCCAAAGTTTAAAATGACCCATCTTTGCTCGCTGGCCTTAAATAAGGCAGCTGATTCTAAAAATCTTGGAATGTGCCAGACAAAATTCTTAAAAGATCAAAATTTTTGCACCCAGCTTGGTGTCAATGATTATCCCGCGCTCTCACCCAGACCGAACTGCCTTATGATCTCCGAGGCCCTTAATATGAGCAATCTAATTAGTGATTATCACGATTGCCCGGCCTTAGTTTCGAATGAAGGCATCACAAACATGTCCCGCATTATTATGCATTTAGAAAATAAGTCTTCCATCCCCTCGCCATCATTCTGCGCTTTTGACACTTCGTACACCTTTGCAAAAATGCAGCTTGAATTTGGCAATGATGATGCATGGCCCCTCAAGATTTGTTACTGGGACAAATTTGAAAATGCTAAAGTTTGCAAAGAATATGTTCCCGGAGAAAATCCCGACGTTGCCATCTCGGAAACCAATGTCTTAGGCACCGTCCTATACCGCATGTACGGAGCTCCAACAAAAACGCAATGTCGTTTCATAGAAAAAAGGAAATACCGGCCCGCCCTCCTTGAGTACAAAAATGGCTGCTTCATCGTTTACGACGGCACGAACTGCTCGACTTCGACATGTTCGAAAGAAATTATTTACAATCAAAACGTCGTCAAAGATATAGAATATGTTGGGAGTCCACTTTTTGAATATTTTCCCAGTACCTTTGCCAACTCCAAATTCGCCGCATCAGAAGTACTGGTGGAAACCTACAAAATCACCCAAAAAAGAATCGGGAACTTTACCGAACTTAAAACTTTTTTTACTCAGAAGAAAAAGAATATTGTCCATGGCATCGGTTGCATCGAAGACATTTATCCTTTTTTCTTTAAAAAATCCGCGATGAATGAGTGCCGGCCGGTTCCTTTTATTATCGACGGCGTTGCGGGAGAAGGACGGGCCGCCGTACTTTCAATTCGAACCGCTATCGACGATGTGCATATGCCACGGATTATTCCCTGGAACTACGTCTTTTCCGCTGTCGCAACCTATGCCGCCCTTCACCCCAATCACTTATGGAGCTTATATGCGATTAGGCCCTAAGCTCATCTTTTGCATTTACCTCTTTAGCAGCATGGCCCAGGGAGCTTTAACAAAGCTGAAACCGATTCTCACAAAGCAGGATATTACAAACTTGCGCTTCCTTTCCTATGACGGACGTTTTTCCATTTACCAAAGACGCTCCGGAAGCCTGCTCTTCTCAACCAACTATAAAGTGACAGAAATCGTCAAATCCACACCCGGAACACATTTTACCGTGATTGGTAGCGCTACCAGAAAGAAGTTGCTGATTGAAGAGCGCAACGATTATTTCCGAAGCCTCTCACTTCGCCAGACGAGCAATATTTATGTCCTTAGTTATGACGGAACCGGATTGCGACTCTACGGAAAAGGCCAGGCACCCCAGCTCCATCTCACCGACACCTGGCTTTCGTTTTATGATCCTTCAATCAAGGAGCTGCAATTTATCAATATTGCCAGCGACACTTTGCAATTTTCCATAAAAATAAACAACCCATTTAATCCTTACTTTGTACCCCAGGCAATTATGCTTTCTGAATCCAAGGTTATTTTGACCGATCTCAACAGCGCCGGGCACTCCGCTCTTCTTGAGTTCAACCGCAAAGATAAAAAATTCACGACTCTTCAGAAAGTTGGCTCGCACGAATCCAAGATCGAGATTTGCAGCTCGGATACCAGCATTTTCGTATCCCACATAGGAATCAACAATTCCGCGAATCATTCGATGATCACGAAATATCCGCTTCACCCTTTTTCCCTGGATGATGGAAAAATTATTTACGAGTCTCGCAATAATGAGATAGGAAATGTCGTCTGTAACTTCTCGCCAGACAAGATCTATCTCGTGCAAGTCACCCCCTCATCGACGGCCTCATTTTCCTCTGAGATTGTTTCAGTCGATCTCTCAACCAAGAAAATTACCACTTTGAGCGATCTGAACAATGCTACACAGATTTTGAACTTAGACGGTCGTCTCGTGACCCCGTTCCAAGGCAAGTTTTATATGCTGGAAGGGACGAATAATGTCTTCGATGACACCCTCAATGTCCCACCCAGTAGCCTTGCCAGTGATCCTTTCCTGGATAAGGTTGACTCGGCCGGTGCGACCCCGGCACCCACGGCGACTCCGGCCAAGGGAACAGGCGCAGGTTCGGGTGTCGGTAGTGGTAGCGGAAGCGGGAGTGGAAAAAAATGATACAACTTCTCCAACTTTCCATCTTCTTCGCTCTCCTGTGCCTTGCTGATTCCGCCCATGCCAGCAAGAAAATTATCTCTTCCTCAAAACCTTTGCCCACAGAATTTATCTTGCTACTTGAATCTGTGCAAAGAGATGATCTCAGTGACAAGAGCAAGGTGCAGTTCGAGCAGTGGATCATCTCCCTCGACGAATCGTTCGGCGTGCTCACCAAAGATGAGATCTTTTTTCTCTGTAAGGCCGAAATTTATAAAGCCATTCTCAAGAAATATCGCAACTCCGAAACCGATTTGAAAAAATTTAATCTATACTTTCTTAAAACTGCGGTGGCGAAAGTTGAACAAGTTAATCGTGAGAAAGTTGCATTGAGCCTTTTTTCCAAATGGATGATTCAGGCACTGCTCTCTGATCTGAAAAGCTTGTTGACGGCACCACAAAATTTGAACTTCATTACCTTTGTTCAAAATGGTACAGACGTGACGTCGCCTGCTTTTATTATCTGGTCAAAGAAGATGAAAATGGTCGCACCATGGGTTGATCTTTTTATTAACTCGGTGGATAGCGAATTTGAATCTATTGTTCGCCCTATCCAGCTAGAGGCCTTGCAGACCATTGCCATCTATGCCGATCTTCTTCTCAAACAATCCCGCTTCAAAGACGCCTGGCCAAAAAAGAAGAGCACACTTACGGGTTTAAGTTTTTTTAACTGGAAGGAGCTGCAGGAGACCAAGGAGCCAGCGATTATCGCCAACGAGCCTCTGCTGCCTCAAGGGAGTGGAAGTTCCGAGGCGCCGCCAGCGGCCTGGACGCCAAAAGATACGCCCGACGCCATCACAAGCTCAAAGCTTCCTCCAAATTACCCGACCCCTAACCCTGATTATCTTCCGCCCGATCGACTCCCACAACCGGTCAATGATTGGATTCAAGCGCAGTAGTTCTACTTGTAGGTGTAGTAATTTCCAAAGGCCAACTTTAGCGCATCGATAATTCTTGGAAGCATCTGCGGATCGAAATTCTTGCTGTGATCATATTCAATGAATTTAATGGCGAGCTTATGCGCCTCATCTTTGGATTTGTTTTTATTTTCTGTGAGAATATTGTCATAAATATTCCCGACACTTAAAAATCTCGCCATGATATTAATGTTTCCACCTGCGAGATTCTTGGGATATCCACGGCCATTGAACTGCTCATGATGCTGTTCTACCGCGATGGCCACGACTTCCGGCAAACTTTTAATCGTTCGCACATATTTTGCGCCTTTTGAAGGATGATCCTGAATCGCTTTTTCAAAGGCCACACTCTTGGCATTTTCCAAAATATTGGCGGGAATTTTTATCTTTCCATAGTCATGTAAAAGGGAAGCGACGAAAAGATTTTGCAAAAAGTCCTGATCCCCCTGTCCGTAGGCCATGGCGATAAAAACCGCGAGGTTGCCCACGTTGAGAGCGTGGTCCATGGCAAGCTCGCCAATTCCGTGGAGTTTCTCCACCAATTTGGCAATATCAGATTGCTTGGTTAAATCTTCGATAAAATTTTTCGACATTCCCTGCAACATTTTTACATTGGCCGAGGAAAGCTCGTGCTCGGCGAATACATCAAAAAGCTTATGCCGCAACTCGACTTTTTTCTTGACGATGGTTCGTGCTGCTTCTCCCACTTCCGCCACCGCCAATTCAATTTCTTTTTTGAGCGCCTCATCGGAGCCCACTTCCATTTTTGCCAGATCCCCTTTCGGAACAAAGAGGTTTTGCACACCTTTTGAGATAAAATAGTTAATTTTGGCGGAGTCGAGCAGGTCGCCGGCCGACTTGTATTTGATAAATCTCTTATCAATAAAAAGATAAATATCGGTGGGAAGCGGGTATTCCGGCATCAATTTTGAGATAGAAAATTCCTCAAAATCACCTTTTTCACCTTTTTCACTCATAATCTTTTCTTCCTCTCCTCTAATTTAACATATAATTTGAAGGTTATGGGTGCCACCATTTCTAATTTTATGATAAAACGATTGCTTGAGGATTTGATATGACGCTTAGCAAACTCCCCTACAAAGGAACTCGCGATCTCTTTCCCAGTGAAAAGCGAGTGCAGAATTTTCTCTTTGAGAAGATGCATACCACGGCCCAGCTCTTCGGTTACGAACCCTATGATGGCCCGCTGCTTGAAGAGGTTGACCTCTATCGCGCCAAATCCGGTGAAGAATTGGTCAATGAGCAGATCTATCGTTTCATCGACCGTGGCGAGCGCGAAGTCGCCATACGGCCTGAGATGACACCGACCTTGGCCCGTATGGTGGCGCAAATTAATCGCGAGGCACCCCGGCCTATCCGCTGGTATGCCATACCCAATCTCATGCGCTACGAGCGCCCTCAAAAGGGACGCCTAAGGGAACATTGGCAGTTCAATGTTGATATCTTTGGCGGCAAAGAAAATTTGGCGGAATTTGAAATTTTTAGTTTGGCCATCACGCTTCTTCAAAGCTTCGGTGCCAATGCTTCTCATTTTGAGATTTTGGTTAATCATAGAAAACTTGTCGATTGTCTCCTGAAAGACAAGATGAAACTCTCCGATGAGGTGGCCCTCAAACTTTGCAAGCTACTTGACCGTTATAAGAAACTGCCAGAAGCCGCTTTCCTTGAGCAGCTGAATGTTTTTAACTTATCCAAGGATCAGGAAGGGCTTTTTCTCGAATATTTAAAGCTAAACTCTTTTGAAAACTTGCAGCTCTTTTTGGATGCCCATCAGATCGGTAGCGCCGTGTGGGATTTTAAAACTTTTTTCCAAATGGCCAAAGAATTTGAGCTAACAAGTTACCTGCATTATGACCCGACCATTGTCCGTGGCCTGGATTATTACACCGGGATTGTTTTTGAGATCTTTGACAAGCATCCCGATAATCGTCGCGCCCTATGCGGCGGTGGTGCCTATGACCGCCTGCTGGAAATTTTCGGCGAAAAACCTCTCCCCGGTGTAGGCCTTGGCCTTGGCGATGTCACCTTGAAAGATTTTTTACAATCCCATGGTCTCTTGCCCGATATGAGCCGGCCTACCAATGACATTCTGCTCACCTTCCAGCTCGATGGCGGTATGGCCCCGACAATGCGTCTTGCCCAGGCCTTGCGCGCGCAAGGTGTGCGAGTGCTCACCACCCTAGAAGCTTTGAAACTCAATAAAATTTTTCCCCTGGCCGAAAAGCGCGGGGCAAAATGTGTTTCTATTTTGGACGACCAGGAACTGATCGCTAACAAAGTGGCCATTAAAAATTTAAAGACCGCTCAACAAGTCACTTTCGATCTGCACGATCTCGGTGCCATTACAAAATTTATCATGGATTAGATTATGGAACAGCAGCAGTCTTCGAATGAGCTTCCCAAAACTTATGATTGCGAAAGTGCCCAAGCAAAATGGTACAGTCGCTGGGAAAGTGGTGGTTACTTTAAGGCCCGCCCATCGCGCATAGGAAAAAGTTATTCTATTGTCATGCCCCCGCCCAATGTTACAGGGCAGCTCCACATGGGTCATGCGCTCGACATTACCACTCAGGATGCGCTCATTCGTTTTTACCGTATGAAAGGTTACGCCACACTTTTTTTACCGGGAACCGACCACGCCGGCATTGCCACTCAGGCGGTGGTGGAAAAGTTGGTTTGGGATCAGGAGAAAAAAACCCGCCACGATTATGGGCGTGATGCCTTTATTAAGAAAATTTGGGAATGGAAGGAGACTTACGGAAATATTATCAATAAGCAACAGCGCGCTATGGGTGCCAGTCCTGACTGGGATTATTTTACCTTTACCATGGACCCTGCTTCCAATGAAGCCGTTCGCCACGCCTTTGTGACGTTGTATAACGAAGGGCTGATTTACCGTGACGAATATATCGTCAACTGGGATACCGAGCTGCAGTCGGCGATTTCTGATGCCGAGGTCGAGCATGTGGAAGTGAAAGGTGCCATCTACAAAATCAAATATCCTTTGAAAGGCACCTCCGATCACCTCATCGTGGCCACAACCAGACCGGAAACTGTTTTAGGTGATACGGCAATTTGCGTAAATCCCAAAGATGAACGCTATCAACACCTGATCGGTAAAACTGCCATTGTTCCGGTCTGTAACCGTGAAATCCCGATCATCGCCGATGAATACGTCGACATGGACTTTGGTACAGGTTGCCTGAAGGTGACTCCCGGCCATGATTTCAATGACTTTGAAATTGGCAAACGCCATTCTCTTCCTATCATCAATATTTTAAACAAAGATGGAACCTTAAATGAGCACGGCGGAGAGCTTCAAGGACTCAAGTGCAAACCGGCCCGGGCCAAGTTTGTAAAAACCTTGGAAGAGTTAGGTTTGCTGGTGGATGTTCAGGATCATGTGCACATGGTGGGGCACGGGGATCGCTCAAAGATTGTCATCGAGCCTCTTGTTTCAAAGCAGTGGTTTCTCAATGTTCAGGAGATGGCCAAACGGGCCTACGATTCGGTTAAAAATGATACCACGAGATTTTTTCCAAAATCGTGGGAGAACACATATTTTTCATGGCTCAAAGAACCTAAAAACTGGTGCATCTCGCGGCAACTGTGGTGGGGCCATCGCATTCCCGTTTATACCTGTAAAAAGTGCCAGCATGAATGGGCCGATCAAGTGGAGGCGACTTCTTGTCCCAAGTGCCAGTCGAGTGATCTCCAGCAAGATTTGGATGTTCTCGACACCTGGTTTTCCTCCGGCCTATGGCCGATGACCATGCTGGGCTGGCCCGATAAAAAAAGAATGGAGGAAAAGAAATTTAATACTTTTTTTCCAACTTCCGTTCTGGTTACCGGATACGACATCATCTTTTTCTGGGTTGCCCGGATGATGATGTTCTCGCTGAAATTTACCAATCAGATTCCTTTTCATCATGTTTACATCCATGCCATCGTTCGCGACAAGCTTGGTCGCAAGATGAGCAAGTCTCTGGGTAACGGCATAGATCCCCTGGAGATGATTCAGAAATATGGCACCGACGCCTTACGCTTCACCCTCGCCTCCGGCAGTGGATACAATCGCAATCTCAATCTCGATCCTGAAAGAATCGAGGGCTTCCGAAATTTTATTAATAAAGTCTGGAATGCCTATCGTTTTATTTCACCTCATCTTGCCGAGGCCTCGCTTTCCTATGACAAACTGTCCCTCGATCATCACGAAAGGTGGATTTTGAGCGAACTCGGCCAGACCATTGTTTCCATGAATGCCTCCATGGCGGAGTACCGCTTTGATGATAGCTGTCAGACCATTTACGCTTTTGTGTATGATAAATTTTGCTCATGGTTTATTGAGCTTTCAAAACCTATTCTCAATGGAACCGATGAAGAAGCCAAACGACGTCGCTCGACAGTTTTGAAATTTACCTTTCGCCAAATGCTGAAGCTGATGCATCCTTTTACCCCTTATATCACCGAAGAGATCTGGTCTTTTCTGAAAACTGACTCAGAGGATTTGCTTACCATTCAAGAATATCCCGAGGTCAACGAGTGGAATTATCCCGAAGATCTCAGTCAGATGGGAACGTTTGTCGAAACCATCTCCTCCATTCGCTTTTTGCGAACCTCTGCCAATTTAAAACCCAAGGAGGAGGTGAGCGTTTGTCTGTACGTTTCCGACCCTAAGCTGCAGGCCTACTTCGCCGCTAACAAGAAAAACTTTTTTGAATTGGCGCGGGTGAAAGATCTTGTGATCAACCCGGAAGTTCGCCCAAAAAAATCCATTACCATGCCTCTGGGACATACCGAGATCTATCTGATCCTGGAGAACTTGGCCAATATTGAAGAACACGTTCTGCGCTTGGAAAACGAACTAGCAAAAACGATCACAGAACTTGCGAAATATAATATGAAGCTTGATAACCCAAAGTTTATGGAGAACGCTCCCGCAAATGTGCTTCTCGAAGTCCGCTCTAATCAAGAAGCCCTCTCCCTAAAGTTGAAGTCGATTCGGGAAACACTGGAACGTTTTCGCGGGTGAGCTAGGCCCCCATGATTTCAAAAAAACGGGGAAATGATTTGGCCACATGTTGAACGTTGTTCAATGTTCCGCCTTGATTGGCCCGCATGAAGAGATAGGCCATCATAATAATTCGATGATCGGGCGGAGGCATGATGTTGGCAGCCAAAAATGGGGCCTTACGTCCCTCGATCGTGAGAATCTCTTCCTGGGAGTTATAAACATACTCACAACGAAAGGCCTTGAGGATTTCAATAATCTCGCGCACCCGATCTGACTCTTTGTAATGAAGCACGCCTAAATTTTTTAGCTGACTCTGCCCATCCGCATGGGCCGCCACAAAGGCCAGGGTTGGGGTGAGATCGGGACAGGGGGCACAGTCGAAGTCAAAGCCCGAGTACCTCCTCACACCTTTGAAATGCAGACCATTCTTATCGAAAGACATCTTGGCCCCGAGAGTTTCCAGGAGCGGCAAGAAAAGTGAATCGGCCTGAAACAGGTCGCGCTCAAAGCAATTTAAAACGTGGGCCTCCCCATTTAATAAGGCCAAGGCCAGGGGATAAGAGAGCGAGGAAAAATCCACCGGCACGCGATAATTGACTTTGCGAGAACGAAACTTAAAAACTAAATCCTGGGTCAGAGAAAAATAACTTTCGGAGGCCACCAGGGAATCGGCCACGACGGTGGTGGAACAATCTGCTAAGGCCAGGCAGAGACCTGAGGCGAACTGGGTTGAGCGTGAGGAATCAATTTTCATTTCCTTGGGTATCGCCACCATCGGCCCTTGAATCTCATACCAGAAATCATCGCCACTGCCGCCCTTTCGGATTTGAACTCCCATCTGGGCCAGGGTTGTTTCAAGCTCCTGCATCGGTCGCGCCTGCATGTGGAGCGAGGCACGCAGACGATATTGACGAAGTCCACGGGCCAGGAGCGGCATTAAAAATCGATTGGTAGTTCCGCCATCGCCGGTTTCAAGATAGATTGGTTTTTTTCCAACCGTGTCCTCGACGATGGGAAAGGGCCCTTGAATAAAATATCGCTCATTCTCTAACTTCTCAACCTTGATACCTATATGCTTGAAGGCATCCAGCATTGAAACCACGTCGGTGGACTCCGGAAGATTTTCTATCACCGTTCCCTTGGGCTCCAAGGCGGCCAAAACCAGTAAGCGGTTTGCATAGGATTTGGAAGTAGGCACCTGGAGCGTTTTAGAAAAAGGTGATGGAGTTACGTCGATCGTGTTGCCCACGTTATAACCTAAATTTCTTCAGATTCCCTTCGCTGGCAATGAGCATTTCTTCTATTTGCAGAAGCGGAATGGTTTTTATTTGAACATCTCCGATGGCCTCGGGAACAACCAAGTCGATCTCGCTATTCGAATGTTTTTTCTTATCGTTGCCGGCATAGAATAGGATGTCCTTGGTGGGGAAAGTTTTGTGCAGCCAGGGAGGATCTTGCTCGGGCCACTGCAAGGTCAACTTGAGCTGTTGCAATTCGCTGAGGAGCTGATCCTTTTTAAAAAGATAACAGAGGAGAGCGAGCCCCCACATGACGGCTTCGCCATGGGGAAGATTGTAAATTCTTTCCAGACCATGTCCGAAGGTGTGACCTAAGTTAAGTAGCTTGCGCATGCCACGTTCGCGAAAATCTTCCGCCGTGATCTTCAACTTGTACTCGGCACATTTTGGAATGATCTCATGTAAATCGCCATTGGAGTTCATGACCGCATCGTAAATACTCTTATCCAGATAGGCGTACTTCAAAATTTCGCCCTTCCCGCTTCGCATTTCATGCGGGGGAAGAGTTTTGAGAAAATTGAGATCGGCCCAAACTTTCTCGGGGAGGTGAAAGGCCCCTAACAAATTTTTTCCAGCGTTGGTATTAATTGAAACTTTGCCACCCAGCGAAGCATCAACCATGGCGAGAACGGTGGTGGGAACAATGCTCCAGGAAATCCCCCGCAATAAAGTCGCGGCAACAAATCCGGCAAAGTCCGAGGTGGCCCCGCCTCCTACGGCGATCAGGTGGGCATTGCGATGCACGCCCTTCTCAAGGAAAAAGTCTGTGCAGGAAACATACTCACTATGCAGCTTGGCCCGTTCACCTTCCGGGTTTTTCCAAAGATGGACTTTTTTATCGGGAAAGACCTGCTTGAAGTCAAAATTCGCCCCGTACTTTTCCCACACCTTACCGTCGACGATAAAGAGAAGCAGGTCAGTGTCGATCTGATTAATTTCCTTGATGATGGTCTCAAGCGAACATTCTTTGAAAACCGTGAACGCTGATGAGTGTGAATAGGTAAATGGCATAAAAAATTCTCTCTTTATTTTTTAGTATAGGCCTGCTGACGCAAAAAATGATCGGCCAAAACAAGTTTCACCATACTCTCTACCACCGGTAAGGCCCGGGGAATAATACAGGGATCGTGGCGCCCTTTTTTAGCATGCTCGCCCACGGTTGAAGTGGGCTTGAAGGTCACCTGCATGAAAATGCGCTCTCCATTCGAGATGCCGCCTTCAATACCACCAAAGCTGCTGCGGTCATTGGAAATCGCCTGCCCTGAAGCCTGGGCCATCTCCTCTCCGAGTCCATAGGAAAAGGAAACGATCGAGCCAATGGATAAGAGGGCCTTGCTTAAATCGGCCTTCAACTTATCAAAGGCCGGCTCACCTAATCCTGCCGGACAGTTGTCCACGACGATACAGGCCTTGCCCCCGATAGAATTTCCTTGCGCCTTTAGCTCCAGGAGATAGGCGGCGATGGCCTCCGTTTGTGTGGCATCGGGAAAACCATAGGGCCCAAAATCCGCCGTCATGTTTTGCGTTGGATTATATTTCCATTCAAAATTTCCGAGCTTGGTGGTCATGGCGCGAACGTGAACCTTGGGTAAAACGAGAGAGGCGAAGTAACCGCCAATCACCCGGGCAATCGTCTCCCGTCCGCTGGCCCGTCCGCCGCCGCGATGATCGCGAATGCCATATTTATCCAGGGATGTCTGGTCGGCATGGCCGGGTCGGATTTCATTTTTTAATTTGTCATAGTCGCCAGATTGCTGGGAGGTATTTCGTACAATCACGGCAATTGGTGAGCCGAGAGTTTTGCCTTCAAAAATTCCCGAGAGCACTTCCGCCGTATCTGGCTCCTTGCGGGTCGTTGTCCCCGCGATGCGTCCGGGAGCGCGACGATCGAGATCGCGCTGCAAATCGGCCTGGGAAAAGGCCAGACCACTTGGGACCCCATCAATGACCACGCCAATCGCTGGACCATGGGACTCACCAAAGGAGACAATCGAGAGCATTTTTCCAAAGAGATTACCACGCATCGCTTCTATCCCTTTTCTTAACGAAAAATAAGGTTATTATACTGATAAAATCTCGTAATAAAGAGTAAAAAAATGAATAGTGGACTTGATACACAACCTATAAGCGGCCCTTATCCCATTTTGCGTGAGCTTGGGTCCCTTCAGCGCATGATTGGGGAGCACCAGGCCAAAATTTTAGGACACAAAAAGCGCGTTGAAATGATTCAGGCGACACGACAAGAAAAAAGTGCCGAACTGGCCGAGAAAAAAGCTCTGCAAAAAACAAAACTCCTTGAGATCAGACGACACGAAAACGCGCTGGCGCAATCAGAAGAAAATCTTGGCCGGGCCAAGGGCCACTCGAATGAGGCCGATGCCACCCGCCAGGTCGAATCCATCGAAAAGGAAATGCTTTTTTTAGGGCAGCAAATTTCACAGCTCGAAGAGCAGACTTTCAAACTGATCGGTGAGAGCGATATCCTTCTGGTGGAAATTAAGGAGATCGAACAGTATCTGACCGGCTCTGAGAAAGCGCTTAAAGAGGTCGGTCACGAGGTCGACAGTCTGATCGAAGCCGATCAACTGGAAATTAAAAATTTAGAAGAGCGCTTCACTGAAAAATTATCCGAGCTGAACGCTGAATTCAAAAATGCTTTTCTTCATGTGGTGAAAAAATTTGGCAAGGGCAAACCCCTGGCCTGGTTTGAAGAGCAACGTTGTGACTGCTGTCGGTTCCTGATCGATCGCCAAACTGGAATCGAGCTTTCCCATGGCATCCATCCGCATTTTTGCCCGGGGTGTGGACGCCTTTTGGTGGTTCGCTAGTCTTCTTCATCCAGAAGAAAGCTGGCCGCCTGGCCGTAGAGTAGCGCCAGGGAACCCAGCAATAATTTTTTCTGGGCCAGGTAATCGCTATGGCGTTTTTCTGCCGCAATCAAATCCTCATCGGCACGCAGGACTGAATCGAGGGCGGTTTTTCCCTGGCGATAGAGCTGGTTGAACTCCTCGACCGCTTCACGACCTAAGGCCATCCGCCTTTTCGATGACTCAATATTCTTCGAGGTATAGGTAATCTGTTGATGAAAATTGAGCTCCTCCGCATGAAGCTGGCTTTCCAGCTGATCCCGGCCGGCCACCAGGGAAGCGGTTTCCAGTCGAACCTTGGCCGCTTCCAAACGATTCGCCTCATTACCAAGAGGATAGTTCAAGGAAAGGGAAATTGTTTTTTCCTGATGGGAACTTGAGATGGTGCCGTTATTAAAGGCCGTGCTACCACTTTGATCAAAGTCATTGCCTTTGGCGGATACATTCACCTTCAGGTCTGGCCATCCCTGCTGTGCCAAAATTTTTCCCCGATTATGGGCCTGCTCAAGATTCTTCATCAGGGCCTGATAGCTGTAGTTTTTCTCTGGAAATTCCCCGGTTGGAACAGGAAGGCGAAAGTGCACATCCGACAAAGTCTTAAAGGAATCCGAGGACAGATGACGCCGCACCAAAGTGTGAAGTGATTTTAAATTCTCGCGCAAACCTGCGTTCTCGACGCGAACTTGTTCTTCCTGCTGGGATTGGGCCATCAAGGCCTGCAGATAGTCGGCCTTCTTGGCCAAACCGTCGCGCAACCTGCGAGCGAGAAAATCCGTGCGTTGCTGGGCCCGTTTCAGCGCCTCTTTTTGAAGTTCCACCAGGGTTTTACTGAGGCGCACATGAACGTAAACCTCATAGAGCTGCATCAGGGTTTCGTCCTTGATGTTTTTCAGGGCGATTTCCTTTTGCAGAATATTTATCTCGGCCAAGTTGCGCTTCAAACGAAAGGTTTTGCCAAAAAAATTGCGACCAAAATCCTGGGAATAGGTAAGAGTTTGGGCATTTTCAAAAGCGGGATTGGCACCGCCGCCATAGAGGGCCAAGGCTGCGGGATTTTTTTCCGTCCGAGTGTAATCGTTACTGAAAGTGAGCTGCCCCCCCCAGGAAAAAGGCTTGGCCAGCCCCACGGAAGTGCTCTGCGCTTTTCCGGTGGCAATATTCAAGCGGGTGCTTGAATCGAGATCGCTGTCGAGATAGCTCGAGGTCAGCTGAAAATTCCAGGCCAGGTCTGTGTCGACGGCCTGGCGATCAAAGATGCCTATTTGGCGCTGAACCTCGCCCTCAAACATCTCAAGGCTGAGCTGTAAAAATTCCTGGGCCAAACTCTTAAAGTTTTCAGGTTTAGCTTCCAGATCTTCATCCGCGAACGTTCCCCCCGAGAGACTCAGAAAAAAGCACAAAAATACGATAAGATAACGGTCCATAAACCACCCTGATTGCTGGTGGTTCTTAACACTGAATAATTTGTTTGACTATATTTGCCATTCGAGGCAAACAATAAAAACACCGAGAAGGAGGGGACATCGCTGGCGGTTAAACGCTGGAGGAAGGTCTGGACTCCATATGGCAGCGTAGCGGGTAACTCCCGTCCACCGTGAGGTGAGGACTAGTGCAACAGAAAGTATGTACGGGGGCCGGTTCGCCGGCCCTGCTGTAGTGAAATCAGGTAAACTCTACGCGGTGCAAGTCCAAATAGGCCTGCGCAGAACCTTGCGGGCAACCAATGGGTTCCTAGGACGGCCAGTCCGAGCAGGCGGGTAGGACGCTCGAGGTTTGAGGCAACTCAGATCCCAGATGAATGATGGCCCAAGACAAAATCCGGCCTACACTTCTTCTCGGTGTTTTTATGTACAGGATGTACGGTATGCCGACGTGAGCAGGAGCGATCGTCGGCGCTCATAAGGGAGATTTGGATGAGCATCAGTATTGAACGCTTGAATGAAAAAAATTTTGCTGATTATGAGACGCTGACTTCCCGCCAGGCCCATGGCGGATGCTACTGCTCCTTTTGGCATCAGAAATGGCAGTCCATGGCCGACTGGGAAAAATGTCAGAAGGAAACTCCCGATATAAATCGACAGATGGTTTTTGAGAAAATGCGTTCGGGTTTTCACGTTGGGGTCTTGGCCTATCAGGGCAGTGATCTTCTAGGGTGGTTGTCCGTTGGGCCTTTGATTGATTTTTACTGGACCTGGCGGCGGGTTATCCAGGTCGGAGAGGATGCCAAGGCGATTGCAGGAATTACCTGCTTTACCATTGCTACTAATTTTCAAGGCAAGGGTCTGCAGTCGGAAATTTTAGAAGCTTTAAAAGTGTACGGGAAGCAACAA
This sequence comes from Bdellovibrionales bacterium GWA2_49_15, assembly GCA_001769855.1. GTDB lineage: Bacteria > Bdellovibrionota > Bacteriovoracia > Bacteriovoracales > Bacteriovoracaceae > GWA2-49-15. The sequence goes on from MEPP01000031.1 coordinate 343,571, forward strand.
GGTTGGAAGGCCATTGAAGGATACCCCTTTGATGAGAGCGCTCTTGAAAAACACAAGAAAGATGTCATCTGGCCCGGTCTGACCAAAGGTTTTGAGAAGGCCGGCTTCACTCGAACGGGACCGCATTGGCTGAGCAACCCTGAAGCGGAGCGATCCATTTTTACGGTCGAACTTTAGAGAGAGGTGTGTATGAAGTCTTATCTCCTGCTTATCAAGGGAAGTTTTGCCAAGTGGAACAAGATGAGCGCTGACCTCCGCCAAGAAACGATTGCTCAGTTTGGGAAATTTGCCCAGGAGTTGCATGCCTCCGGATTTATGAAAGGTGGTGATGGCTGCGGCGAACGATCCTTTCGCATTCCTTCGAAAACTTCAATTCTTAGCGATTGCTTAGTGAATCCCGAGACCCCTGACATGGTCACGGGATATTTTCTCATCGAAGTACCCAGTGAAGAAGAGGCCTTCGCGGTGGCACAAAAATGCCCGGCCTTTAACTGTGGTGAATACGTGGAACTTGTCCCATGCAGTCACGAGTAATGAAAATGATCCTTTCAATTCTGTTTTGTCTCGGCCTTCTAAGCCCCTCCCTGGCATGGGCCAGCTTTTTATTCTGCGAAGTGCGGCTGCCCTTAAGCGGCTCAAAGAGCTTACTCGAATTACGCCTGATTCCCCAATGATGGTGCTGGATTAGAGCATGGTACACGGGTTGAACCCATTTCTAAGATTCATTCTCTTTGCTGCCTTTCTTCAATCCAATTCGCTTTCGCCTTGGTGATAAATCTGCGATCCCTGAGCTAATTCGCCCTTCAATATCTTCCAGTCTTTCAAAAACTACTCGAAAAAGTTTAGTTGTCCCCTTTTCAAAATTAGTCAATTTTTCAGCCAATGATTCATCGGATGCTAAAAAATGGCGTATTTTCACAAAGACTCGCATGATAGTGATATTAACCTGGATGGCGCTATCGCTGTTTAAAACTGACGACAACATGGCAATCCCTTGCTCCGTAAACACATAAGGTACATACTTACGCCTCGCTGTAGCCGTACTAAAGGTCACAAATTGTGACCTTAATAAATCTCGCTCCTCTTTGGTTAATTGAAACATAAAGTCTTTTATGTGTAGCTGGAAATTATGTGTAGTTAACAGCAATTCTCACCTAGTTTTAGATATTTACCAACGCAACTGCTTCACATAATTTCCTCTATACTCCCTCCAAAACCAACGGAGGTAGTAACCAATGAAAAAAGTAAGATCGAGAAATGAACGGCACTCAAAACTGATAACAGAATACAGGGAGCATCAACTCGATGTTCAGTGTGTTTTAAATAGAACCATCGATCAAAGACTCTTATTTGTCGTACCATTCTTGAAGAGCTTAGGTTCAAAAGCAACCATTTCTGAGATCGGACGAATTAAGCCTCATCATATTCATCAATATGTGATGAAAACGGCACCCTCATTTTCGAGAAAGTATCAACAAGAATTCCTGTGCGCACTTCGGAGTTTTTTTAAATTTTTATTTTTTAAAGGTTACACCACGGTACGGTTAACTGATGCCATCCCGAAACTTCCGACTTGGCAGTTGTCAACCATTCCGCGAGGAATCGAATGGGACTCTGTTCAGAAACTTCTAACAGCGCCCAATAGAAATACCCCGAATGGAAAAAGAAACTATGCTCTTCTTTTGCTGATGGCGACCTACGGGGTTCGATACCACCAAGCAGGCACCTTGAAGTTAAAAAATCTCCGTTGGCGAGAAGGAACAATTTACTTTCCACCATGTAAGGGCGGAAGGCCACTTAGCTTTCCGCTGTATCCCGATGTCGCTGAGGCATTACTTGATTATATTAAAAATGGGCGGGGGCGAAACTTACTTGAGGAAGTTTTTTTAATGAAAAATGGCACGGAACCGCTTAAGCGCACGTCTCTATTTTCAACCATGCAATGCTATTACAGAAGAATGGGAATCAAATCTAACGGGCAAGGATTTCACGCAATCAGACATGCTTTTGCTACAAAATTAATCAAGGAGAAAACGCCGATTAAAAACATCTCTGATATTTTGGGGCATACCTCGATTAAATCAACCTATGTTTATACCAAGGTTGATGTGTCACAGCTCAGAACCATCTGCCGTGAATGGATTGAGGTGAAGTCATGAGAAGAATCACTACTTTTAATGGACCCCTTAAGAATGACATCAAAGAATTCATAAAGTTTAGAAAATCACTTGGGTTTGCAATGCGAAACACCGCTTATATTTATGCAGAATTTGATCGTTTTTTAAAAAAGCATCACTCAAAAATGCGAGTGATCACTCGGCCAATGGTAGTAGATTACATTGCGACCACTACGCACCTACACTCAACCAGTCGCGGTTACCGCGTCACACTGCTTCGTGGCCTTTGCCGATATCTTTACCAAAAAAACCCCAAACATTATGTGCCCGAACCAAGGCTCTTAATTTGGGGTAAAAGGAAACTGACTCCACATGTCTATACAGATAGCGAGATTAGAAAAGTCCTGGGTGAAATTCAAAAATTTAAACGAAGAGGACCAACGGTTCCCGAAGTTTATTCTACTATTATTTCCGTGATCGCGGCTACAGGCCTTCGTGCAGGTGAGATCGAGCGGTTAAATTTGGAAGATGTGGACCTTGAAAATGGTATTCTCACCATTCAACGTTCAAAGTTCTATAAATCAAGACTGGTTCCGATCTCAGAATCAACTCAGAAGGCTTTGAAATGTTATTTTACGTTAAGAATGAATGGTTTTCTTACCAACAATCCAAAATCAGCTTTCTTCGTTGGTTTTTGTGGAAAACGGATCACGGCAAATGCGATGAGTAGAATATTGAGGAAGGTAATCCGGAAATTAAATCTTAAAACAAAACTTGGAACATGGCCGAGACTCCATGATTTAAGGCATACATTCGCCACTCGAACGATGGAGGATATTTATGAAAATGGAAGTGACCCAAGCGCAAGCCTTCCTGTTCTTGCCACTTACATGGGCCATGTAAATTTAGATCATACCCAAACCTATCTTCACCCTTCTATCAGTCTTTTGGAAAAGGCCGGAGAAAAATTCAAAAACTATTCGAATTCATATCGTCAGGAGAATTTATGAAAATCCAAAAATCACTTCCCCAATATATCGAAGCCTTTTTCCAAGAGCACCTTGCTGTTCATCGAGGTGTAAGCCCAAACACAATTAAATCCTACCGTGATGTGGTGAAACTGTTTCTTCTTTTTATTGGTAAAACTCAGTCAAAGCCGATCACAAAAATAAAGCCAGAAGATCTAACAGTCGAAGTGGTCTTATTATTTTTGAAGGATATCGAGAGCACTCGGAAAAATGGGGCCATTACAAGAAATCATAGACTTGCGGCCCTTCGGGTGTTCTTCACTTACCTTGCCACCAGTGATGTGATGAACATCGGGCAATACCAAAGAATTTTGCTCATTCCACAGAAGCGAACATCAAGGCCAATGATGGGTTACTTAGAAGTGGATGAAATAAACGCAATTTTTAAAGAAATTGATCGTTCTACATGGGGCGGACAGCGTGATTACGTTTTATTGAACCTACTTTACAACACAGGCGCTAGGGTTCAGGAGATTTGCGATCTCAAAGTAGAATCTATCAGACTTGATTCACCGCCATTGGCAACAATCTGTGGCAAAGGGAAAAAGACAAGACAGGTTCCGCTCTGGCCTGAAACCAAAAAACTTCTGATAGATTATTTTCACGAAAATAATCTTATGGAAAACCCAGAAACATTTTTATTCCAGAATCAGAGAGGTAATCCAATTGGACGATTTGGAGTCCGCTACGTTATAGATAGGCGTGTTCGAAATGCTATTAAGATTTGCTCGAAACTTGCAAAGAAAACTGTAACGCCTCACACCTTCCGACATACAACAGCAATGCATCTCCTTCAGTCAGGAGTTGAATTGACTGTTATTCGTAGCTGGCTTGGCCATGTCGATATCGCAACAACCCACAGTTATGTTGAAATAGATATGGAGATGAAAAGAAGGGCACTTGAAAAATGCAACCCAGTGAAAGGTTCAAAAAATGGCCTGGGACCGCTCCTTAATAAGAACAAAGACATTATCGGGTGGCTTGAAACACTATAGCAGAAGACCAGGGAGGGAAAGAAAAACCACTCTGGCTTTCTTTGAATTATGTGAAGCGACTTCGCTGACAGTCATAGCAAAAATAGGTGAAAGTCACTGCCACTTCACATAATTCCCAGCTACACATAAACGATCTTATGTTGTGCTCAACATAAAATCTTTTGGGAATCTCGTTTGGTTTCTTTTTACTGCCTGATTCAAAACTTTGACCTCAACCTCGTAGAGTTCGGCAAGATCACTGTCCAGCATGACTTTTTGTCCCCGAATGACATAGATGAATTTTTCAATTTTCGCTGCCGTTATTTCCAATCTTACTCTCCTTATAGAAGCAGCAATGCAATTTATGCACGGGAAACCTCGTGATAAGCGGTGGAAATTATTGTCTTAACTCTTTGGATTTAGAAAAGTAGCACATCAATTCCAAAATATTGTATTGAACCTATTTCAAAATCTCTGATAGTTCTTTGGCAAAGACGCCGGAGAAAAATTCGAAAAAGGTCTGGCCTTCGAGGGATTTTCTCTCAAGCTCATCATTGAGATTGCCAATCTCGAGCTGAAGAATAGGAATCCCATGGCCATCCTTGGCCTCACTCGGTTTCAATTTTTCGGTCCTTGATTTGAGTCCTATGATTCCACCGTGTTTCTTTAAGAGAGACATTAAATTTTGAGCACGTTCCTCCGTTAATATCTCTCCTGGTAATCCGAAAATAATTCCTCCATCTGAATGACCCACACCGATTCTGATAAGCAGTTTTCCTCTTAATCCATCTTGGATCTTATCAAGAGGACTCGCAGAGGCCCTAAGAGTTTTTATTTTGTACTCAGTCATGAGTTCGTTTTGAAGCAAACTCAAAAATGACCAGGCCATGATAGCATTCTGTTCCACACCTCTTGGGCCTTGGAGAATAACCGTCGGAGTTTCCTCAAGATCAGAGTTAAGTCTATTGGCAAGTTCCCCCTCGATGCGAAAAAGGTTTTGCAGGGCAGTTTCCGCAAAGTAATTAAAGCGAATACTCCAATGATAAATCGGCATAGGTTCGGCGATTTGCTTATACCAACTCTTTCCAGTGAACATTTCAATATACTTCTGCGTCGGAGGAGTTCCATGGCGGGCAAAAATTTCTTTCCTTAAGCTAGTGAGGACTTCATCATCAAGATCATCAAGCTCATCAAAGCTTAGAAGGTGCGATTTTAGAGATTTAGGAAAATACTCCCAAGGTCCATCGTCTTTCTCCAGCATTTTTGTCAGACCCGTGGATAATTTATCCAAAGGATCTTTATCATCAAGAGTTTCGGCGCGGATAAAATCTGTCTGGACGGCACCTTCAATATGTAGCGTTTGATTTTTTTGACCAGAATGGATGTGGTACCAAGCTCCAAGGGCCAGTGCCACAAAAGAGACGAGCATGAGCGAGACAAATTTTAATTTTCGTTTGGGGCGTTCGGTTGGCAAGCTGGCCTTACCATCCAAGGCCTGAAGCAAATTCGCGACTCCGCTGTCCCAGTTATTTCCGTAAGCAGAAATCCACTGCGTATTGCATAGATAGTATTCCATGGGGCCCGTTGGAGTGATGTTCTCCAGCATTAAAACCGCGATGGTGAGTTTCGCGTTAATGGCCCGATCGACTTCGCGCTGAACTTGAACAGAATTCTCAGCACTCTTGGTATACAAGAGAATAAGAGCGGTCGAGCCCTCAAGGGCATCAAGAATACACTGAGCATAGTTCTGGGTTGGAGGAATATTCCGAGGGGCGACCCAACATGTTTTCCCCTTACCTTCCAGGATCTCCACCAACTGATTGGCCCACTTCGCATCCTGACTTGAGTGACTGATAAAAAACTTTTCTGACATGTTTAAATACTAAAAGAGCGATGGCCTTACTTCAACAGATTTTAGAATTATCTCCCGAGCTCCACACTAATCTTGAAAATGGCCTTTTGGGCCTTATCGCGAACCAGATGATTTTTACTGGCAAGGGCCTCGTTCAGTGCCTGAAGGCCCTCATTCGTGGGGAAATTGGCGATGGCCATAATCGCCGCCACCTGAACATCACCTTGCTCATGTTTAACCGCGTTTAAGATGATGGGGTAGGCCCTCTTATCTTTGATTTTTCCCAATGTCACGATCGCCAGATAGCGCAAATTATCGTCATTATGGTCCGCAAGTTCCATCATTTTCCTTACGGTTGTTTCCTGATCCATATCGTAGAGGAGTAAGGCCGTGACCTCACTTACGCTCGTATCATTACTCAGCATGAAATCAAAGAGGGCCTGATACACTTCCACATCCTTGAATTTGGCGAGACTTTTAACCACGTCAAACTTGGAATGATTTGTTCCGTTGACTAGTTCATTTAAAAGCAGTTGTCGATTTTTGAGAATTTCAGGATCAGCTGCGGGATCTGCGATAATTGGAGCCGAGGAAGAAGGCGAATCGACCCTAAGATAGCTGCCATAGAGTTCTTCATTTCTCACAGCATCTCGTAAAAGAATTGTCGGATCATGATTGGAAACATCTATGGAGTCACGGCTTACGGTTATACTGTCGGATGAAATGACTTGCGCGGCCTTTTCTTTTTTTTGAGCTGGATAGGACTCCGGGTCCCCGCTGAGAAATTTGACCGCAATTAGGACAAACAGGACAATGAAAATCAGAATTAACAACTTACTCATGCGTGCACATTATTATTTTATCCCACGATGTTTTTTAATCATGTTCCAGGCCCTATTGATGGCCTGCGACCTCTCACTTGCTAAATCTGAAAATTCTTTATCCAGGCCTACTCCTTGGACTTTATCGGGATGATTTTTAGCAATCTTCTCTCGGTAAAGTTCCTTTAGCATTTCGTCGGTTGCGGCAGAGGAACAGCCCAGCAAATGGTAGGCAGAGTTAAGATCATCGACATCAAGGCGTTTGGAAGGGGCATGAATTTTCTTCGGAGGAGATATTTTAGTCCTTAAAAGAAGAAGCTTTTCGATGTTGTCTTCTAGAAAGGTTGGAAAATCTTGGTAACACTCATTCTTAAAGAGCTGGTATCTGTCTAGGGAGTTCAATGTTTTAAGAATGGCCGATTTCGTATCCTGAAAATCCCGGTGCAAGCTGGACATCTTGACGCGCGAAAAATCCACCTTGCCAAAAAGTTTTTCCAGATCGATGAGAAGTTCTTCAAGTTTTTTTCTCTTGGGAGAAATCATAAAAAAGAGGTTATCTTTTTTGTTCTAATCGGGCCAGCCTCGCCTCATAATCGGCGATCTTACTCTCAAGCTCTTTTTCGCGCTGGAGATGCTGCTCCAACATTTCCTTACGACTTTCGGAGATCAGCCTTAGCTGCTCGATCTCTCCAGTGAAATCATGGCTCTTGGATTTGAAGACAATAATAATCAACGCAATCGTGAAAAGGACGACGATGACTCCAATATACCAGTAGTAACTCGATCCTTGACCGCCGAAGACACTTTCAAACTGTTTGAGTAAAATATCCATAAAGCTGGACCTCATTCATATAATCTTATGCAATGAATTTCTCGCTCCCGGTGTTGTTTGTCAAATTCCGAAGTGTATAAGATGAATTTCTATCGCAAGTTACTTTGCATATTTTATTACTTGCGCCGAAATAAATTTCATCACCTTGAACACATTTTCCGAAGATGTTTTATGCTCTCCCTTAATGAAGTTATAGATAGTCCTTTGCGGTATCTTGGCCTCCTTCGAGACCTTGGTTTTTCCGACATGATCTAAATAAAGCGAAACAATTTCAAAAAAAGTATCATGCTCTCCCGCGATGAAATGTTCTACGAGTCTTTTTTTCACTTCTTTAGGATTTGTGAAATCAATTGATGATTCATATTCATCAAATTCTGACAAATCAATCTCAGAGAACTTTGGAATTTTTAAATCGGAAATTTTTTTTGTTTTATGCTTGTCCATAATTCACTTCTCCTCAATTTTTTTCTTCTTACCCAGGATCGACCTTACGGCCTTTAGAATTACGTTTTTAGCTGACCCAATATTTTCTTTCTGAGAATTTTTATTTCCACCCTGAAGCAAGAGCAGGAAGTTTCCATCTTTGTCCTGCAAAAGGCTAAAATACACTCTTAAACCGCTATCCCATTTAAACTCGTAAAGTGATGTCTCTTGGTCAAGCAACTTGTGCTTTATCAGTATTCCGTCCCGTCGTGCTATATCAATTCTGGCATCGATAATTCTCTGAGTTTTGATATCCAGGTTCCGAAACCATGCCCTATAAGGCCTGCTTCGATAGACTCTCAATCGTATCCAGGACATTCTCGCCTCACATATAATTATGCCATATTTGGCATAATTTTTCACTCTATTTATTTTGCCATATTTGGCAAAGCTCTCCGGGGTTATAGTTAGCAAGTTTTTGTCTGGATGGGAGAGGCTATCGGGCTGAAATTACACATCAAGCTGAAACTCAGCGACAAGAAATACTGGATGCCTTTATGCTGGCCGTAGACAGATTACTCTTCTCGACCTGCCTATCCACCCATTCGAGTTTGACTGAAGGTTTCATAAATATTTGCTGATACTCTTGCCAGGTACACCGAAAAATATAATTTTTAATTCTATATTTTGTGATGCTGGTGGAAAAGCACGGCCATTTTTTATAATCACTTTTCATCGGCCACTTGGGATATTGCTTGAGCTTTTTATCATCACTCATGGCAAGAAAAGATGGCAACTCGCGCTGACCTTCCAGCCATTGCCCCAGAGTTCGTTTGATGGTCAAAATTTTATTGCCCCGGACGACAAGCACGCGCACCAAGTGCAAATTAAACTTTTCCTGCGATGGTTTTTTCATTGAAAAATCATCGGGAAGCAACTGAGCTCGACAATTCGCCTTGAGCGGACATTCTTCACATAGTTTTTTATGCGCCGTACACAAAGTACGACCGAGATCCATTAAAGCTTCATTCAAAGCTCTGGAGGACAGGCCCGACAAATAGCCCTGATAGAATTTATAAAGTGTTTCACGCAAATCACGATTGATCGTGGGGTTCAAAATGCCACTATGATAGCGCGAAAGAACGCGCGCCACATTGGCGTCGACCGCCAGCGCTGGAAGATCATGGCCTATACTGCGTAAGGCGGAGGCGGTGTATTCGCCAATTCCCGCAATCTCAACAAGCTGATCTAACTCGGTGGGGATGGCACCCGAAAATGTTTTTACAAAATCCCGTGCCGCCCGGTGAAGCAAGCGGGCGCGGCGGTAATAACCCAGACCTTTCCAGGCAATCAAAATATCTTCTTCGCTGGCGCGGGCGAGATCGTGGATCGTGGGATATTTTTGAAGAAATTTCGAGTAGTGCCCAATCACCGTCGCCACAGTGGTTTGTTGCAGCATGAGCTCAGAAACCAGCGTGCTATAAGACGTGCGATCGATGCGCCAGGGCAGCTGGGCAAAGCGACTCTGCGACCAATCCAATAACTGCTTAAATTCCTCTTCTACTTGCATACCCACAAGTTGTACTTGACGATCATTCGTCTGGCCATACAATCAAACGTATGAATTTTTATCATAATTTCCTCGATGAAACCCATCTGGCCCTGCGTGAAAGCTGTACTCGCTTTGCCTTAAAAGAAATTGCCCCCCATGCCTTTGAGTGGGAGGAGGCCGGCACTTTTCCCCGTGAACTCTATACAAAAGCTGCGCAGGCGGGGGTTTTGGGAGTGGGATTTCCAGAAGAAATGGGTGGCGCAGGCGGCGGGCCGCTTCACACGATCATGTCCATTGAAGGGCAGATGCGAGGCGGTTCGACCGGTGTTTCCATCGGACTGGGCAGTTTGGCGATTGCGCTGCCGCCGATCGTTCATTCTAAAAATAGTGATCTCATCGAACGCTTCGTCAGACCGACCTTGGCGGGGAAAAAAATTGCGGCACTGGCGGTGACGGAGCCGGGTGCGGGTAGTGATGTCGCGAATATTCGCACGCGCGCCGAACGCCAAGGTGACCATTACAAGGTCAACGGATCAAAACTTTTTATCACCTCGGGAGTGCGCGCTGATTTTCTCACCACGCTGGTGCGAACCAGCGATGATCCGCATACGGGGCTCTCCTTTCTCTTGATTGAAAAGGATATGCCGGGCGTGGCGGTGTCCCGCGCACTCAAAAAAACCGGCTGGTGGGCCAGCGATACGGCCGAGTTATCTTTTAACAATGTTCAAGTGCCTATGCAAAATTTAATCGGCAGCGAAGGGGCCGGCTTTACCACTCTCATGCGCAATTTCCAAATGGAGCGTCTGGCACTGGCTGCCTATGGTTGTGCTACCGCTCAGATCGCCATGGAAGAATCGGAGCGCTATGCTCGCGAGCGCAAAGTTTTTGGCAAAACGCTTTGGGGTTTCCAGGTGACCCGTCACAAGCTGGCCGAGATGGCGACACGAGTTCTGGCCGCGACCACTCTTACCTACCAGGTGGCAGCGCGAATGGAGCAAAAAGATAATGTGATGAAAGAGGTTGCCATGGCGAAAAACTTTGCCGCGGAAACCGCCATCAGTGTTACTCACGATGCCGTTCAGCTTTTCGGCGGCATGGGCTACATGCGGGAAACTCTCGTGGAGCGATTATCCCGTGATGCGCGCCTCTTGAGTATCGGCGGCGGCACTCATGAGATCATGAATGAAATTATCGGCAAGTGCATGGAGCTCTAAGGCCCTTATCTTTCGTAGATGTTAAGTGTCGCCTCAACTCCATAGTGATCTGAAACATCGACGCCTTTATCTGTTTTCCAGCGCACAATAGTGGAATCGACAATTTCCCAGGTGAAAAGATTTGTCTGGTATTTAGGAGAGGTGGGAATAAAAATATAATCGATCCTCTCTTTGCTGACACAATTTCCCTTCACGGTATTATTGTTCAGACAATCAAAGGTATGGCCGGCTTCTTTTGTGGTGGGATTGGCCTCCAACCACACATCGATGGGATTTTCATATTGATTGATGAACTTGTCATAGCCCTCATTGCCCGGATAAGGGAATGTTTCCCCATCAATTTCTTCGTGGGCCTTTTTATGCCCAAGATTTAATGGGCCTCCGGTATTGAAATCGCCGAGAAGAATAACAGGATTGCCCTGATTGTAGCGCTCTTGCGTTTTTAGGATTTGGCTGAATTGTTTTTCCCGGCAGGATTTGGAACAGTTATCCGGCCCCTTGGATTCCAGGTGAGCGGTCCAAACGTCAATCGTGAGGTCACGGGAAATCTGCACGCGGTTGAGCATGTATCCCATGGCAATAATGCGTCTCGTGTTTTTAAATTTCCACCAGTCAAATTCGATAATGTCGTGAAGGGTGAAAAGACTATTCGAGCCATTGGCCTGAAACACCCCACCCTTGGGATAGTACTTATGATTTCGAACCCTCTCATCGCCGTCTTTGTAGAATCCACCTTCCACCATGGCCTTGGAAAGAACTTTCCCATCACACGAAAGCCATAATTTCACCCATGGATTGTAGTGTTCATTAAAGGAGACAATGTCGTAGCGAGGTTTGGCCCCTAGAATTCTTTTGGCAATCGTGCGCAGGCGATCTTCACAGCTCCGCTCTTTTTTGCCATACACATTTAAAGTTAAAATTCGGATTGTCTTGAGCAGCTTTCTCCGGACAGGCACGTCCCCATCCGCAAAGCACAGTGAACCGAACAAAAGTAGCACCCCGAGAACGCAAGCTCGAATGTTCATAAACAGCTCCCAAAAAAACACAAACCCCAAGGTTATGGTGCAGGCCGGGGGCCATGAACAGGAGCGTTCTTTCAATGAGTTGCTTTACAAAAGTGGCTAATTTTTTGACAGCCTAGCGACAAAGCGTCTTGATGTGCATTTCCTTGTTTAATAAATCTTTGGCATAGAAATCTGTGGCGTCCAGCCCCTCTGTCACCGCACCAATCGAGGCGAGAAAGACCGAGAGTTTGTTGGAAATCTCGCTCACGTCTGTGATGATCACGAGATTTTTTGAGGTGTTACTTTTGATCCAGTCAATCAGGCGATCCGTATCATTGAGGCCATAGGACAAGCAGAAGGCGTCATCGGACATCACTTCCTTGATCGAAGTGTTATAGGTGCTCATAAGAATTTTGCCGCCACACCACTGCTGGGCCAGGCTGACAAATTTGCGGCGGTGACAATTTAAATCATCGGCGGAGTAGTCAATGCCTTTGAAGCTGGAGCTTATATCAACCCAAATTTCCAACTTAGCACCGGCGGTACTGCGGGCCGCTTCACGACGGGCCTTGCCGCAGTAGAGATCAAAAAACTGTCCCTTATCGCAATCTATCTTTTCCGTCTGGTCACTGTTAATGGTTTTCAATTTGCCCGAGGAAGGAGACGCCTCTCCCCTCTCATCTTCTTGTTCAAAGTCCGGAATCCCCGGCCGCTTTGGCTCTTCAAAGACGGGAGCTTTTTCCTTTTCCTTGCCGCCACCCTCAATCAGTCCGTACTGGGGATGGAAACAGCCACCCTCAGTCGGAATACATTTTTCCTCATCCACCTGGGCGGTAAGGGGTCCGGTTTTCACGGCAAAGGCGTACTGTAAATTCAGCCATTGAATCAATGCGCCGGCCTTGGGCTCTTTTAAAAACCACATCTCCACATGGCCGGGCATGGCCCAGCTCGGAGTGCTCAGGCACGACATCAGCACAAAAAGAAAAATTGCGGTAAGACGTTTGGCTTCCATTGCCAAAACTCTTCGGGAAACGACATAAAAAAGATAAGTGCCTGACAGGGACACTCCATCTCTACTAGCGCAAAACGATTGAGTCTAAATAATCACGCAGTTCCGGGTTAACGGAAGGTGCTCGTTGATCGCTATCTGGACCGAACTGTTCTAGTAAACCACGACTATGGTTCATCACGCAGTGAGTGTCAGCAGACTGAGGGGGTAAACCAAGCGCCGTGAAATCGAAGGTCCCCATATAATGCACTCTCGGTCGACAAACCGAAAGTAACGAGACAGTCGTCCTGGGTCGGGGTAATCGGCAGATAATTTCCGCACCAGGGTGATCAGGGTCTGGAACTCGCTCCACATCGGGACCAGCATCCTGACAAATTTGTCTTTGTCGTTCAAGCTGGACCATCAAGGGCGACAGACATTGGCCATTTCTTAATGTGTAATCTTGCTGAAGGCACTGGCAGCTCTTGGTTTCGCTGTCCCATCGAACAGTCGTAATTCCAAAGGCCAAGCAGGCACTTTTTTGTGCCGCCAAGGCGGTCGCGGCCTCCTGATCCTTCCGCGCTTGCTCGGCAGCGGCATCAGCGGCGGCCTTTTGAGCGGCCTTCTCTTCGGCCGTGAGAGGCCTCTCTAATTTACTGAGTGTTTTCGAATTATAAACCGGGTTTCGGGCCGCCCAATCATCTCCCAGCTGCGCCTTCCAGCAGATGGCGCGAAGGCGGGCGAATTCAACGCTGCTTAGACCTGAGTTTGAGAGAGAATAGCAACGTTTGGCATTGGCCAGCGCGCTGATGGTTTCCAGGCGTGAATTATAAGTGGCCTGATCGGCCCAGGTGACAGCAGAAAATAATAAAGCGAAGAGGATAAGACCCTTCATAAAACGAACCCCCTACAAAAAACCCCGTGATTTTTAGGAGCAAGTACCGGGCCAAGAAACAATCTTCTAAGCCTTTGAAAGATCACATTTCAGAGTGAATCCGACTATTCATTCTTTAGACGATGTCCAAGGACCAGACAGATTCGGGCTAGATTTCTGAAACGCTCAGACGCAGGCGTCGGTGATACTTGGCCTTCAGAAGCACCTTGGAGAAACGGTAGCCTAACTTCCAGGTTAAAACATCGGCCACCTTGTCGACTCCAAACTGATGGAGATTTTCTTTGCTGGATAATTTTGCGTCCTCGATCTTGGTGTGAAAATCAATAAACTGCTCTTGCCTGAAAAATTCTTTCCAAATTTTTTGCACATCAGGATTTTGGGATTTGATGAACGCATCGGAAAGCTCGAGCGTTGCCTTGAAGGCCATGCCCTTTTTCTCATATTTATATCGGCGCATGTGAAATTTGAAATCAAAGCTCTCACCACCGGCCTGTAGCCTGAAAATGGCGGGAGAGATAAGCGGGGAGCAATCTAGAATCTGCACCGAGAGTTCCTGCTTTTTAAGCCAAATCTTGCCGCCATAATTTTTGGTCTTGGGGGCAGTCACGGCGCGATCAGCTTTGGTATCGAGAAATTTTCCGGCGATCTGCTGACCGGTGGCCACGAAGCTCCACTCACTGTCATAAATTTTTTTGCGATAATATCCCGTCATCCCTTGACCATCGATCCCTTCCACTCGAAGCTCGAAGGCCCCATTACCCTTCTCACCGGTTTGAAGAATGGTAATTTTCTCAGTGATCATGCCGACCTTGATGGCCGGTTGGAGCTGCCAATCGGGGGCGGGAAGCGAGCGAATGATTTTGCGGGTTCCTTCCCTCACGTCGTTTTTATAAGAGTAAGGCAGAATGGGATTTTGTCCTGAGGTATCGTAATCATAGAGTCGCGTGTACATCTCGCCGATGTTGTTAATAATGAAAAGGGTCGAAGCACTGACACTCATATTTCGCGCCATCATGCGCCCGCGAAAGGGCAAATCCACCTGATGCCACCAATCGGCGGGAATCCAGGGGTCCACGTAGACGATCTCATGACCGTTTTTTCTGAGCAGATAAAGAGTCGTGACGCCGGCAAAGATGGGATGGGGATTGCCGTGAATATCGTTGTAAAATTCCATGTAGGGGCCACGATGTGAGATACCCCACGCCAGGTTTTCCTCAAGGTGCAACACCTTCGCCAGGGGCTTGCCCCATTTTTTCTGCCATTTAACTTTGGCAATTTTGGTGTAAAAAACTTGGCCGGAGCTGTCGATCGCGATGAGATTTTCGCCATCGGCGGAGATTTCAACAATCTCGCGAGTCAGGGCCTTCTGATTTTCAGTGGGAACGCCTGAGCCGTCGAATAGCACCCAGGAACGTTGACCGATTCGATTGGAATAGATCACGCCATTTTCAATTTTGAAGTGAAATTTATCCGTGATGCTTTCAGTTCTGGTTTTAAAAAAGAAGGGGGCCGAATCCAATTCTTGCCCGTAGCTGGAGAAACAGAAAGACATACAAAAACAGTACACAAAAAGGAAAAATGATTTCATAGAGCAGAATTTTATCACAATTCGAAACCCCGCTCGAAAAAACTGTAATTAATTTAGGGTGTGACAATTTAACCAAATATCAGTACCTTATAGAGACATTTAGCAGAGGGAAATCAATGAAAAACTCACAGTGGATTGCAATCAGTATTGGGGCGCTCTTTGTTGGAATTCTCGTAGGATTCTTAACATTTAGACCTGTGGGCATTGAAGCCCCTACTAAACTTTCCGCCGGTCTCGGCAGCTGCTCCAGTGGGACAGTGCCCGCAGACGGTGCCCTTTTTACGCTGGATGGAAAAAATTATTCCCGCGAACAGCTCCCTGGCGAGCTAAAAGACCTTTACTACAACGACCAATTTCAGTCTTATCAAAAAACCCGCGGCATCGTTGAAGACCTGGCCCTACGCCTGGCCCTGTCTAAATCTGAGGACCTGAAAACACTGCCTCAGCTTGAGGCCCTCCTTCCGGGCGGCAAAGTTAGCGATAGTGAGGTTAAGAAATTCTACGAGGAAAAGAAAGCTTCCATTCCTCCCCAGGTTACCTATGAGCAGGTGAAACCTCAAATTGAGAATTTTTTGCGCGCCCAAAAATTGGCTTCCTTGGCGTCTTTGGAACTCAAACGACTTGAAGCCAACGGCCGATTTAAATTCCTGGTGGCCGCACCCGTACCACCCGTTGCCAACATAGAAACGGCTTCCTACCCTACCCTCGGCCCAAAAGATGCAAAGTTCACTCTGGTCGAGGCCTCGGACTATATGTGCGGACATTGCCAGCAGATTCATCCGGAGGTGAAAAAAGTCCTGGAAAAATTCAAGGACAAAATCAAATTTGTTCAGATCAATTACTCTCTCAATCCGAACGGCATGAGCGGCACCTGGATTCGCGGCGCTTACTGCGCTGAAAAGGAAAACCAGGAAAAATTTTGGAAATATCACAACGCCGCCTTTGAAAAGCAATCCACCGAGGTTCACGATCACAGCGCCCATGCCAAAGGGGAACCGGCCGAAGATCTCAGCGCCAACCTTAAAAAGGCCCGCGACGTCGCCCTCACCGTGGGACTCGATCTCAAAAAATTTGATGCTTGCATTGATAGCCAGGCAGCCAAAGAACATGTCCTAAAAACCAATCAGATGCTGTCCGGCAACGGCGTTGGCGGCACCCCGACCTTCTTCCTAAACAATGTCAAACTTCAGATGACTCATGCGGGGCTTGGCGAAGCAATCGAAAGCGCCATGAGGCAGTAGTGCCACGCTCTTCGCGGTAGAGGAACGCGTCTAATGCAGCATTGCTACCCAAAGGCGTGTGGCACTTTCTAAGAACATTGCAATTGTTCTTCGGTTGCAATGGGCTGAACTTCGTCGGCGCCTTCGCAGATGCCATTTTCTTCTGAGTAATGAGACTCTTCCGGATTGTTCAAGGAGACCAGACCAAGGCTCATCAGCGATGTTCTAACGGAAGAGTATTGATGAATCCAGTGACGGGCCTGCTCTTCGTTAAGGGCGAGTAGAGATGCTGGATTCTCGGTGTAGGCGGCATCCATCGTTCCAGCGGCCAAGTGCGAAGGCTCAAGCAGGATCATGGCGACGGTTAATACGGAGCCACCTAAAGCGCCGGCCACTCGTGGTTTGAAAATCCCGCGGGCCCAGCGGGCACAGGTTGCCAGGACACCTTTTCCTGACGACCGGGCCAGGCCTGCCAGGATTCTCTGCGTGGAGGCCTTGGATAAGTAGGGCATTATTTTTTCGGCGATGGGTTTCGCGATGCTTGTTCCAAATTTTGAAACCTGAACAATTCCTTGCTCAGACAAGCTCACTAAGTTGTTCCAATTTCGCGCAATAATTCCGCGAGAATCTCGAATGGAGGAGTGATAAATCAGTTCGGCCGTTTCTTTGGCGGTTTCTCTCGCCGACGAGTTGGAGAGAGTTCTGGTTAAACTTGCAATAATTCTTTCCTTCACATTAGGACTTTGCAGGCCAGTGCGAATGAGCGCTTCCGATTCTGCAGCGGTCAGCTTGGCCAGACCTTGGGCCGCATTGCTGGCATTCTTTTGGATGAGGGCCTCGGAGAAACGTTGAATTTCTGGGGCCAGTGCCCTTTCAATTCCCATGGCGATTACGCGACCTTGTTCGCGAAGAAGCGCCGAAGTTTTCTGCGCAAGCTCCAGGCCTTGGCGATAATTGGCATAGCTGGCATAGCCGACCGTCCCCGCGACACCGGCCCCGACCGCCACAACGCCCAGAAGTTCGCGACTGAACATGGGATCGGTTTTGGACTTCTCTTTGAGTTTTCGCCAAACTTCCATGGCGGCATTTTCCTTCGCCGTATTGATACATCGCTCGCCATAACACTTACTTTCAAAGCAGGCTTCGCCTTCGCAACTTAGCTGGGCCTGGACCGTGACTGAGGCGGATAGGAAAAGGATGACGACAAGACGTATAATATTGTTCATAAATTCCCCGATGATGATGAATGCTCAGAGAAATGCAGTTTCAGTGCCAAAGCACTGTTGTGATTGCCAAGACTTGGAACCCACTTCGCCGGGGAATGGTATTTTTTACACGGGGCCGTCTAAACTTTCGACAATATTACTTGGAGTACAAGAGATATGGCGCGGAATCTCCATATTTTGTTTTGAGAAGAGCGAGACGGCCTGAGGCCACCGGACAGGTAAAAGACTGGCCACTCTGGGCCTCCAGCTGGGCCAAGGCCTTCTTCACTTTTTTGCCAACGCGCTCGGTGTAGCGGTTGCAGTTGATGCCCTCGTCGAAGCCGGCATCAACATAGTTGCGCCAGTCAAATTCTTTGAGCTTTTTCCATTCGCCGCGATCGCAGGCGAAATAGGGGCCGGGCGCTTGGAACTTTTTCTCGATTAAGTTGGCCCAAAAAGTCATCCCGTTGTAGTTGGCGACGAGATCAGCATTGGAATAGGTGGCGGTAGTGAGCAGGCCGAACTTCCCTTTCTCGGTTCGCACGCCCCAATCGAGGACCTTCTGGACTCCGCGTTTTTTTTCAAAGGCCCTTTTATAATAGACCAAACCTTCGGTGAAGAAGTGGCCGAACTTATCGGCACCGACGACCACCTTCCCCTCTGGCGTATCAATTTGCACGATGGCCCCGACGGCACTTTTAAAAATCACCAGCACGGGAGCTTCCAGAAATTTTACCTCACGATAGATCGACTGACTTCGAGGATAGCGGATGGCCGGAATATCGCCGTCAAGGTTGGCGTTCACATAGGCTTCCACCGGCCCGGCAATAACATCGCCGCTTAAATATTTCTTTAACTTTTTTCGCAGAACTGTCTCATTGCATCCGATATATTGATTGGCTTCGCCCAGGGCGCGATCAATGCGGGCGTTGGTAAAGGTATTCAAAATGGGAGAGGCGTCTTCTTTGAGTTCGTAACGGTGGGAGAAACTATCCACCTCACTGGCGCTTAGCGGACTGCAGTTCAATGCCAAAGCACAGCCCAATATCAAGATATTGCTTTTCATAGACAGTCCCTCCAAGAGTGGAGGGACCATATAAGGAGTCTAAATTTGTGTCAAGGCCGGAGCAGGAAGCGGGTAATTTTTCTACGGGGTAACCGAGAGAAGAGAATCGATCAAACCTTGTCCTTGGGCCTCTGGTGCAAGGCCAATATCGCGAGACTTAAGCGTATTCAGGCCGGACGAGAGCATGAGCGCTGCTACTCCCGCCACGTGAGGCGAAGCCATGCTCGTCCCGTTGTAAGTTACGTAGGTGCTACCTTTGGTCGTCGATAGAACTGAGACACCGGGTGCAGCGAAATCCACCTCCGGCCCAAAATTACTAAAGGAGGCAAGCCGGTTGCTGGAATCGATGGCCGAAACGGCGATGGACTCAGAATATTTGGCAGGATAAGAAACAGGGCCTGATTCATTTCCTGCGGCCACAACAATCACCAATCCGGCCGCATAGGCTTCCTGAACGGCGGCCTTGAGAACAGTGGAATCACTCGGGCCACCCAAACTCATATTGATGACATGGGCACCATGGGAAATGCATGAGCGAATGCCTTCAGCGATATCAGAGTTGTATCCCGAGCCGCGACGATCGAGAACTTTAGCGGCAAAAATCGAGGCCTCGGGGGCGACGCCGACCACGCCAATTTCATTATCGAGAGCGGCAATGGTTCCTGCCACATGCGTGCCGTGCCCGTTATCGTCATCCCACTTGTTAGGATCAATAGCACCGCGACTCACAATAAAATTTTCTCCGCCCATCACATTGGCCTGGAGATCTGGGTGATTTCTCTGCACGCCTGTATCGACGACGCAGACGATGGAGCCAAGACCTCTGGATGTATTCCAGGCACCTTGAGAATTAATATGGGTTATCCCCCATGGTACAGTTTCGGGCGGTGGAGTCGTTGTTCCGCCCGTGGGTTTGCCCTGGACTTCCACCATTCCATCTTTTTCGATTTCTAAGGAGGAGGCGATTTGCTTTAGGGATCTGACCTGACTATTACTTAAGTGGGCGATCAAGGCCTTATGATACTTCAGCTTATGAGAAACTTGTCCTCCCACCTTTTTAACACTGCTCGAAGCGAGATCGAGATCTCCTTCGATGACATATCTATCTGAGGAGGCATGGGCGACACTGGCCAAGGTCAAAAGAAGTAGGGCGATTTTTTTCATAACAACTCCTGGTTTACAGTAAAAATAAAATGGGATGGAGTTGTGAATGCAATGGAGGTGCCGATCGAATTCTCTGTAAAACAAAGAGTTACAGGCAGGATTGATGTTTGATTTCTGGTAAGTGCCTATTTCTTAGACGACATTAAAAGTTCATCCCTTTCTGGCGAAAGTAGCGAAAGATAGAGCCGCCGAGATCCACCATGAGATCGCGCCCTTCCACATCGAGATTAAGAAAGTCTGCCATATAGGCCTTCTGGCGCGGAGTCAGTTGCGCTAACTTGTCCCGCACACTCAACTCACTTGGATCCTTTTCCGTCCCGAAAGGGATATGGATGCGCTTTCCAGAGGCCGTGACCTTGACGTAGGCATTGGCTTCTTGCTGGGCCGTGCCTTCTTGTCTTTCCCCACTAGGTGCCAGAGTCTCGTTAAGGGCCGTCATCATTTCATCACCCGCACGCCGATCTTTTTCTTGAGGAGTAAGCGGCGCCTCCGGCGTTAGCGATGGAGAGGTGCTCGTCTGCTCTTTACTCAGAGTTCCCTTATTCACCTCCTCATCCTTATAGAACTTCACCAGGCGAATAAATTTATCGGCGAAATTTTCTTCCACAAAGTCGATCATCTCGTGCAGAGGAATATTGAGGCAGGCGGTGATCTTGGCAATCATCTGGGCATTTAAGTCAGTGGTCTTCTGATTAAGGAAGCGACTCATGGTAGAAATTCCGATCTCAGTTAAGGTGGCAAGGTCCTTTTGCGAGCCAACCCCGCGCATCTGCATGTACTTCCGCACGACGCCTAGGAACATCTCAACCTTGTCCTTATTAAATTCTGCCATAGTAACCTCCTGCAATTACTGATCGGAATGCACAAAAATAACTTGATGCAAAAATATTGCTTGACGCAATTAGTCAATTGCAGTATGATTGTTGTAAGACCAGTCCTTGGAGGTGCCAAGTGAAAACAACAACATATGCCCAATTACCCCAAAACCCCAACACCCAACAGCTTGATTCGGCCTATGAGATCATCTCCAATGAAACCCTTGAGTCACGAAATTTCAACGGGTTAACCATTGCAGGATCCCTCTTCTCCCTCTCTGTTTTCAAAGGGATAACCTTCAAGGACTGCGTCTTCTATGGCACAAAGTTTGAAAATTGCATGTTTACAAGCTGTTCGTTTGAAAATTGCAGTTTTCAATTTACACAGGTGGACTTTTGCCAATTCAACCAGAGCAAATTTGCAGAGTGCAACTGGGACTTTGCCCCGATCAAGAAATCCCAGTTCGCCAATTGTATGCTGGATCAGCATACCAGCTATCAAGTGGCCCACGAAGATAAGGCCAATCTGATCAAACAGAATCAGGATGATCAGAACTTGCAATCTGCAAATACCGGACTGTTTTTGAAGGCCGCATAAAAAGAGAAAACTAGCGCATCAATCTCATGGAAGCTGGTTTGCGACATCAAAATTGAGATTGGTTGCCCACCAAAATACCCAAAGACAGGCCAGAGGATGGCCTTGGGCCCCGCAGAACTGATCCCGCCTAAAACTGACCGTCCTGCGAACATGGAGTTTGCAGGACGGTCTTTTCTTTTAATCATGAAGGGTCGCACGCCACGGGAGGGAGATGCCCTTGTCCCCATCCACAGAGTCCAACTGTCCCAGTTTGACAAAAGCAATTCCCGCCATGCTGGTGCAGAGGATATTCCACTCGGGCTGACCTTTCGTCGGGGAGTAATGGTAATCTTGCAAAATGCACGAGGTAAACATGACATCCGGGAGATGGGTGGCCACATTCCAGTCCAGCTCAATACCTTCTTTGCCCGCTGTCGTTTTAATCAGATAAAGTCCATCCCCCCAGCAAACACCAGATTGCGCGATTTTCCCGTCAAGACTTGGGACGGAAAGGCAGCCCAAAATTTCTTTATTTTTTACCCGGTGTGAGATGAAAGTTTTCTCTTTAATCTCCTGCTTCTCGTGCTCGGTCGGGCCAATGGATTTGATTAACCAGAGGCCCTCTCCCCAGCAGACGCCGGTAATGAACAACTTTGAATCTTGAGTTGGAAGTGCCGCACAACCATAAATTTCATGATCAATGGCAAAATCAGCGCGACGCCAGGTCGCTCCCACACCGTTGTCTTTATCGCCGGAGGGAGAAGCTTTGGTAATCGCAAAGCCACCTTGTGTTCCTCGCGAGCAAAGCCCCGTGTCCATGCCGCGGGAATCGAATCCCCAGTTCACACATTCAACACGCGAGTTATCGTCGTGTGGCGAATCAAGAAAATGCAGCTGACACTTTACAATCAGATTATTGTCATCAGAATCTACTCTGACTTCGATGGGCCAATTCAAGGACTTCTTCACCTCTTTGCTCTTGCTGTCGAGCAGAGGCACATTGAGGTTCAGGCGAAAACGATGCCTGGTCGGGTTGGAGCCGATCAAGATTTTATCCAACGATATTTTCCCCACAGTAATTCCGGAAAAGCTCTTCCCCTCTTCCAGCAAAACCTCTTGAAAGGGCTGAATGGAAGTGACGATATATTTTTTGCTTAACTCCCTCTCCGGACGCTCCTGATCAGGCAGGGCCTCCTGGTTGATCTGATCAAGCTGAATCCCCTTTCCATTTTCACCGTGAAGGGCGGTGGCGCAGAGACGGTAATCGGCCAGGACGCGCTCAACTCCGATCCTGGCCGCTAGCTGATCCACACGACTCTGAAAATCGTCTTTAGACTTCATCATATTGGTGATTAAGTGGAGAACACCGAGAGATAAGATACCGAGAACTCCGGCCGCAACCATCAGTTCTGCAAGAGTGAATCCTCGATTACATTTTGGGGACAACATAGCCGCGGCCAATGACAAGATTAATAGCTCAAGGATACCATTAATCGCGCCGGAAGCGCCACCATCTGAAGCATCGGCCGATCAAGAAATAATTTTTCCAGTCCAGAGATCATTGATAAAATTCTTCCAATGAATCGTGCGAACTCCATCGCTCGTTTTGGTTTCGATCTCATCGAAGGAAACAAGAAACAAACACTGGATGATGCCTTCTTCTGCAAGGCGCTTTAGGCCTTTCAGATGTTTTTCTAATACTTTAGTTGTGGACTTAACTTCAATGGCAACCTTATTTCCGATAATAAAATCGACTTCTTCTTTGCTGGTTGTTCGCCAATAAGTAAGAGGTTCTTTGATTCTTTGATACGACAAGTACGCCCGAAGTTCCATTGCCATCCAGTGTTCAAAGGCCTCTCCAAAATCGTCAGAATTTCTATTAATTACCTTTCTGCCATTAAGATAATTTGCAACACCTATATCAAAAAAATAAAACTTTGCCGCACTGACGGCCTTCCGCTTTTTAGATTCATGCCACGGCTCCAAAGTGAATCCCACAAATGTATCGCTTAAAATTTCAAAGTAGGCCCTTACCGTCGTGACGGGAACTCCGGTTTCCTGCGAAATATTCGAGTAATTTATTTGCTTGGCATTTGATAAGGCAGAGATTTTTAGAAAGCGCGAAAAATTGACGAAATTCTGAACCAGGGCCTCTTCTTTTATCTCTTCCTTCAGATAGATGTTCAAGTAAGCATCCAGCTCTTCCTCGGGAGATTGTGATGAATAAACCTGCGGCAATCCACCGTAAAGAAGATATTTTTCCAAATTAAATTCTGGAATTTCTGCATAGACTAGTGGGAACAAATTCGCCTGCCATGCCCTTCCTGCGAGAAGATTGACCCCGCTTCGCCTTAATTTTCTAGCGCTGCTCCCTGTGAGAATAAATTTAATTCCTTGCGATTCGATAAGGTCGTGCACCTCATCAAGAAGAATGGGTAATTTTTGAATCTCATCAATAATAATTGGCCCCTCATCCCCGGGGCCGTGCTCGACAATTTCTTTAATAATATCTCGTATAACAACGGGACGTTCCGAGAGACGCAAAAAAATATCGGATTTAAGAAGATTGATATATCTGTTTGTGCCAAATAATTTTTTCAAAAGAGTGCTTTTACCAGTACTCCTTGGCCCAAAAAGAAAGAGTGATTTTTTCAAAGAAAGCGTCTTGAGGTCGCAAACTCTGGTATACATTTGAATAATGTCCTTCCGCTTTTCAAGGTACGTCTTATCAATATGTTACGTCAATTTTATAATAAAATCAACTGAAGCTAAGTCGAAGTTATACATTAATCAACCAAGGCTCGGTCAATAAATGGGTAAAACTGTTTAGGTAACCTTTTCGAATTTCCTGGTGACTCTTCGCCCAACAAAGATCAGCGCCAGCATCGTCACAAATTCCAAGACCCCATCCACACCGTCCGAAGCGCTACCTTCTGAAGCATTGGCCGAGCAGCCAAAGCCTTTGGATTTGGCAGGGGTCGGAGCTGCTACCTGCTCTTTGGGTTTCTCAACCAGGACCGGCACGGGTGGGAAGAGTTTCTCAGGTAACGGCATGGAAGGATCGCCAAACAACGTAAACCCTCGCACCATATCCTTCATATAGATGTCATTTCCTAAGGCCACTTTGGTATTCAAGGCGATGTCGCCAATTCTGATGTGCTGATAAGGCTCCTTCACACGATTCGCCAACTCGTCATAGAACATCTGCGCCAGTTTGTTTTGCGCCGGAGGCGTGGTCATTGTAGTGGAGCCAAAGAAGGCGATGGCACCGCCGTCAGGATTAAAAATCAGCTTCTCGCCGATGGTCTCTCCGAACAGATCGTCAATGTCTGGGTTGAAGAAGTGTGAGTTAAGACAGCTCAAGGTCATGACAATAGGAAGCTTCTCATTGGTCAGGGACTCGGCATCGGCATTTTCAAACACCAGCTCATCTGCCCACATATTTTCCGCACCATGGCCTAAATAGTTAATCAAGAGCGGGCCCTGGGTGAAGCTGTCGACGATGGCGGCCTTGGTGGCGGCATTGGAAGCCATATCCTCACGATACACGCCGGTCGAGGTAAACTCAGAGGACAGCAAAGAATCGGCGGCGATCAACGAATTGGTGCGCACTTTAAAGTTCTCATTGCCGCCACCAATCTGATCCTCATCCGCGATGAAAACCATCTTCTTCAGTCCTGCGTCCGGCACGCCCGTACCCTCTTCATAGCTCAACATTTTATCAATGTAGTCACTCAATACCGCCGGATCGCTAGTGGGGATGCGGCCAACCGCCATAGTGGGGATGTAGCTGGTTGCGGAGGTCTCCACAAACCAGTTGTCAGCGGCAAAGTCATAGGTGGTGCCCAACATCAGGGCCATGGGCATCTTCACACGAGTAGGAACATAACCCAAGATGTCGCGTGGATCGATGGTACCATCACCTAAGAGCAGGAGATATTTAGGCCCTGGGGCCGTCCAGTTACTCAAGGCATACGTCACAAAATCGCGAATGGCAGCACTGGAAACTTGGCCGTTTGAGAACTCATTGTAAATTTGCTCCAGCTCCACCTGGGCCACGCGCAGGCCATCACTTTCACGTTTGGCCACCAGGTCCTCGGCAGCACCCAGAAGGTCTTTGGTGCCAATGATAATAAGGTCGGCGGCATTATCGGTATCTTTGAGCGCGCGCTCGAAACCTCGGGTCAGTGAGAGAGCGACTGGCTTGAGCTCGCCTCCGGCCGTCATGGCAAGGTAGTTGCGGTTGGTGGCCGGGGTGTAGCTTTCAGTGGAGAATTTGACATCATAGGTGACACCACTATCGCTGGTCGTAATCGAAGGATTCACCATCTCTTTAAAGGCAGCTGGTGAGGTGATGTCATAAACCACGATATTACTATTGGTAAATCCATTGATTTTGACAATGGAGTAGGCCGGCATATTGGCAACCGTGGCACGGTTCGAGGCGGCCTCAAAAGTTCCCGGATAGATCACCTCGACCCTGTCGAGATAGACGATCTCATATTTGCCAAGGGGCTGAGTGTCTCCCATGACCTTCACCTTAATGGTATTAGCGCCGACCACAAACTGATTGGCGGCAATCTCAAAGGTTTCCACATGGGGCTCATTGGACCAGAAATAACTTTGCGCTTTGAGAGGAGCGGCACCATTGAGATAAATGCCCAGGTGATGCTGAACATCTCCCGTGGCATCGGGTATTCCCTTGACGTAGACTTTGACTTTGACCGTGGTGCTGGAAGCCGTATTTAACTTGGTTAGATTGGCCGAGACATCCAAGTATTGAGCGGCAGCGGCACCTGGCGCGTAAATCATCTTCCAGTAAAAGTGATCATGATTATCCGCAACCGGAGTATTTAGAAGGGCCATTAAATTCTGCTCGGCACTTGCGGTATACAAAACTTCAACCTGTGACGAAACACCCGCACCATCAGGATTGCAATCGACCACGCCGATTCTCACCGCCCCACTATCATCGTAGAGATCGGAAGAAGCCAGAATCACCTCACTCTTGGTGTCGTCAATCAGGCGATCATAGGGCGCGAAGAAAACAACATAATCATTCGGGCCAAACGAACCGGTCGCACTCTCCACCATCATCGGAACCTGGACGCCGTTGTGATAAAGTCTGAACTCGGACACCGGCCGGCCGGCAAAAGGCGCTTCCACACTGGAATTGACCAAATCCTCGTAGGTCAGCTTATAGACGCCCGACTGATTGTAATTAATCCGCAGGTTGTTGGCGAAGACGGAGGGATGGGCGGTGAAATCCGCATCCGCAGGCGCGCCGATAGACCAGGTTGAACCGTTTAATCCGATGTCGATGGTAATTTTGGAAGCGTAAGTAAGATCGCGGCTGACCGGATTATAGCGGAGAGGATTGATCACCACCCGCAGATATTTTTTATAACCAATGGAGACCATATCAGTTTGCACATTGAAATGGGTCGAAGGCGAAGCGCTGTTCTGAGCATAGACGCCGGCGTTCTCCGCATAGGACGACACCAACACACCCGAGCCATTGTCATTCCAGGCGGGCGCGGGCGTGATTTTGTGTCCAGCAATGACCGCGGTCACCACCGAGCTGTCGCTGACGGCGGCGGAAGTCGTGCCCTCATAGACTTCAATAAATAGGATGCGCTCTAGGAGTTCGGGATGACCGACCGCCTGAGTTTTGGTGTAGCCGATAATCGCCGCCTCATCGTAGGTGGCATTCCAGGCCGCCGCACTAAAGGTGGGCGCGGGAGGATTAATTTCCAAACGTAAATCGGTGCTGGTTTGCGAGAGAATAACCGCACCATTGCCCAGATCTTTGAAACTTGGATTGGCAATAATGGACGGATCAGCGGTGCTTTGGTCACCCAAATCATCATTGGAATCCGAGTTGTCGGCCGGATCATCAGCGGCAGGTGCACCGAAGCCCGCAAGCGGTGTAGCAATGCGCGGCCCGTGCAATTTCCTCGTCACCATATTAACGTGCACATCCTCAATGTAATAATAATAGGTCTGACCATTGACCACGTTGTTGTCAATGAAACGATAGTTCCCCGCGGCCCCGCCAAAGTTATTGATGTTCTTGAGCAGGCGCTGATTAATTTGCTGGTACTCGCTGCCATCACTGTTACTGCGGTAAACATTGAATCCCAGATGATCGACCTCAAAGGTCGTTCTCCAATGGAGATCAACCGCTCCGTCATAACCGACAGCGCTGAAAGAGGCGATACTGACGGGCGAACGGGCGGCACTCAAAGTAATGGTGCACGCCACCTGAGTCACCTTCGTCATGGCATCAAAAGTCGAAATGGAGGCATCATCAAACCAGTCGCCAAACCAGCCATCGAAATCAATCGAACTATTACCGCAACCATTGGTGGCACTGGAAATAACCTTATAGGCGTCGGTGTTGGCCGGAATGGTATTATTCGGCGTCCAGTTCCATCCCACCCATTGGGCGGTGACCGGCACCGTTCCGGTGGTATTAAGCTGAATCGCCTTCACTGAGGCATAAGTGTTGGAGAGATTGGTAAACTGTCCACCGCGGAGTTGGGTCAAATTGGTTGTGCCATTAATTTGCACGCCGGCCGGTGCCATGTAATCCAAGATAAATCCTTCCAGATAAACATTTCCGGAGGTGGCCACCAAATCCCAGGTGCCTGCACCATCAACCGTAATCTTGCCTTTGGTGCTGGCGGTTTGCGGATAGGCCTCAGCCACGCCGGTAATTTTGAAGGTTCCGCCTGAGACCGTAATGGTTTTGGTATTTCCGACCTTGACCGTTCCACCACTTTGAATATCAAAGGTCGCAGCAGGAAGAGTCAGGCCATTGGTCAAGGTCAAGGTCTTGCCGTTAGGCACGATGAAGTTAAAGTTTGAACCCGCAGGAATGGTCAGGGTCGTGATGGTCAAGGCAGAGGTATTGACGGTCACACTACCACCAGCGGTTTTGGTGAAAGTCAGAGCTGTGATAGCGGAAGAGCTGGTGACTGTCTGGGCCGAACCCGACGCATCCACCAGACGGAAAGTTCCATCATTTTGAGTGAGCGTGCCGCTATTGCTGTAATTACCATAGACCTGCAAGACCGCCGCCGTGGCGTTCGTCATCGTGACGATGCCGGTACCGATGGTCATATCCTTACAATTGGCGGTGATGGCATTAATCACCGGATCATTGGTGGCATCATTAATCGTGCAGCTCACTGTTGAGCTTGGCACACCTGCCGTCCAATTACCGGCCGTGTTCCATGCCGTGCTGGTTGTTCCTGTCCAAGTTGTGGAGGTGGCACCAATAATCGTCATGGCGGAACCCAGACTGATCGGGGCCGGTGTACCCGCTGCAATGGTATAACTGGCGCTATTCACCATATCGCCACTGGCATTAATTTTCACACCGACCGTGGCATTATTGGTGGCGCCTGAGGCAATGTCATACTGAACGTAGACACAACGCTTCGGTGGCGTGGTGGCATCTTTTTGGACCGTAGCCCCAGACAAACCGGAGAAGGTCACGGATGCCGGGCTACCCCCAAATGTTCCCGAGCCCAAAAGTGTTCCACCGCTGCCACTGCAGGCCGAATCATAATAAATTCGCACCTGGGCCACATCGGCGGCCACCCCAGTTCCAGTCAGAGTCAACTTCAGACTGGTGATATTGGTATCGACATAAGCACTATCGGCGATGGTTTGTGTAAAACCAAAGCGCCCCATATTGTAAGTTGAGCCGGCATTGCCCGACCCCGGACTTGAAGCCTCATTGGTCACATTGATGGTGTTCAAGGCCCCGGTCCAGCTTATGACATAATTGACGCCAGGATTATCCAGCAACTCGCCAGAAAGATTTCCGGTGTAGGCATCAAACACCAAAGTTCCGACAGTCGCTATATTTGTGGTATCCACATTCACAGTACCGGTTGCCGCGGAACCATTTAAATCAAAATGGCAGCCATACATGGAATCGGTGGGGACCACCTTTTTCAATGTCAGCAAGGTGGTCCCGTTACTAACAGGATAAATATATTTTCCGTTTTGCAGGTGATAAGTGGTGTTAATGGTGGCGCCACTGTTTATCGTCACGCCTCCGGTGTTCAGGTGATCGAAGGTGTAGAACTGGGCCTGAATCGTTCCGTCGATGACGACGTTGTATTTATCTGTTGCCCCGGTGGAATTCATAACAGCGTAACTGCCCGAGGTACCAATCATCTTCAACGTTGCGCCCGTGGCGACAGTCAAGGTCGTTGCAGTGCCCATCTTCAAAGTGCCGCCCGGATCAATGGTCAGAGTGGCACCATTAACCGTCAGACTGTTGGCGAGAATGAGGTTCTTGGCATTGGCAATCTTGAATTCAAAGCTGGATGAGGCAGGAATAGTCAGGGTTGTAATCTGTAGATTGGTGCCGCCGACCTGCACGATCCCGCCATTAGTTTTGTCAAAGGTCAATGTGGTCAAAGCGGTGGAGCTGGTAATAGTATGATTAGTGCTCACGCCAGCATCCGTAATTTTTAATGTGCCACCATTGGTGGTAATAGTTCCATAATTTTCCAAATCGCTGTACACATCAAGTTCGGAACTTGCGGCGTTCAAGGTAATGACCCCGTTATTGGTCAGCTTCTTGCACGAACCGGTGGAAGCCGTGGCGATGACCGGATCATTAGCGACATCATTAATGATGCAGTTTTTAGTCGAGTCAGGGACGCCACCGGTCCAGTTTCCAGCGGTCGCCCAGTCTGTGTCCGTGGCCCCTGTCCAAGTTGTCGTTAATGCACCTGCGATGGTACCTGCGGTACCCAAGGTGATGGGCGCAGGGGTCGTACTGCTGATGAGGTAACCCTGATCATTGCTAAAATGCGTACCTGCAGCGATGGAAACCCCGGCGGTGTTATTATTGGTTGCGCCACCAGCAAGATCGTATTCAACATAGATACAACGCTTGGGCGGTGTCGTGGCATGGGCCTGAACGGTCGCCGCACCAGCAGAGATAGTAAATGTCTTGGTGCCCGGACTGCCGCTAAACACCCCTGTGCCTATCAGCGTACCAGCGGAGCCACTGCAGGCAGAATCATAATAAATTCGAACCTGCGCAATGTCGGTGAGTGCCGCCGTTCCAGTCAGTGTCAATTTAAGCGAAATCAAATCAGCATTACTGTAACTCGCACCGGCCTGTTTTTGCTTGAAGCCGAAGCGTCCCATGTTATAGGTGGTTCCAGCGTTCAGCGTTCCCGCTGTTGTGGCCTCCTGAGTGATATCGATGGTATTCGTCGCTCCCGTCCAACTCAAAGCATAGCTTGGATCGGTATCAAAGCTCGGACCGGAAACATCACCGGTGTACCCGTTTAAGGTCAGCGTTCCTGCGGTCGAATCCGTGGTGTCGATATTGATCGTGCCCGTGGCGCTCGAGCCATTCAAATCAAATTTGCAGTTCGCCATGGTGTCCGTAGGCACATGCTGTCTTAATTTTAAAAAGGTGGTGCTGTTGCTCACCGGATAGGTGAAAATCCCGTCTTGCAAGTGATTCGTACCATCAATCGTGGCGGTGGACTTAATATCCACACCATTCGTTCCAAGATGATCGAAGGTGTAATAGCGGGCGTTAATAACACCTGTGTTCACGACGACATTGAAAGAATTCCCCCCGGCCGTTGATGTCATGATCGCGGTGTTGCTTGAGCTGCTCCCTACCATTTTTAAGGTACCGCCCGCATCCACCTGGAAGGTGGAAGAGTTTGGCATCTTGAGGGTCGCTCCACCGTCAATCTGGAAGGTCCCGGCATTGATGGTCAGACTGTTTCCAAGCGTCAGGGTTTTGCCGGAAGGAATCTGGAAGGTGAAGACTGAACCACCTGGAATACTCAGGGTGGTTATCGTCATGTTGGTATTGATGACTGCTGTTCCGCCGGCCGTTTTATTAAAGGTCATGGAGGTCAAAGTTGAGCTGCTCTCAATGTTCTGATCGGTCGCGGTCACCCCGTCGTCGCGAATCTTTAAAACCCCCGTCCCCTGGGTGAACGTACCGGTATTTTGGAAACTGCCATAAACCTCAAGAATCGAAGTGCCGTCAGTCATGGTGAGGGTGCCGGTTCCAATGATGGCGTTTTTACAAGTCGCCGTAACTCCCGAACCAATGGTCGGATTGTTGGCAGCCGCATTGATCTCGCAAGTTTTAGCACTGGTGGGAACACCTGCGGTCCAGTTGCCGGCCGTCCCCCAGGTAGTATTGGTTGCCCCAGTCCAACTGGTTAAACTCGCTCCTGCAATGGTGGCCGCCGTTCCCAAATCCACCGGCGGGGCCGTGCCCGAGGCAATGGCGTAACCTTCACTGTTACTGACATCACTGGAACTCTGAATCTTGACGCCCACAGTGTTAGCGTTGATCGCCCCCAAGGCCATGACGTATTCCACATAAATGCAGCGAACTGGTGGCGAGGTCGAATCCGCCTGAACAGGGGCCGCACCGGCACTGATGTTAAAGGTCACGGTGGCCGGATTGCCGCCATAAGCACCCGTGCCGATCAACGTACCGCTACTTCCAACACAGTTAGGATCATAATAAATTTTCACCGCGCTCACATCATTGGCCGAGCCCGTCCCTGTGAGGGAGAGCTTCAACGTGGTTAAATCCGTATCAAGGAAGGATGCACCGGCATTGGTTTGGGTGAAAGCAAAACGCCCCATATTATGGGTGGAGCCGGCATTGACCGTGGCCGGCCCACTTCCGCCGCGAGTCAGATTGATGGTGTTGGTGGAACCCAACCAGGACAAGAGGTAAGTGGGATCGACGTCATAGCTCAGACCACCGAGGTTACCAAAAAAATTATCCAGAGTCAGAGTGCCTGCGGCGGCATTGGTCGTATTAATATTAATGGTTCCCGTAGCAGCTGAACCATTTAGGTCGAAAATCATATTATTTAAGGTGTTGGTGGGAACTTGTTTTTGCAGTGTAAGCAAGGTTGTCGTGTTGTTAACCGGATAGAGAAAACTTCCGTCTTGGAGATGGTTGGTAGAATCAATAGTCGCCCCGGTCCCGATATTCACGCCAGTGGTATCCAGGTAGCTGAAGACGTAATAGCGCGCTTGGATTGTTCCGTTAATCACCACATTATATGCAGCGGTGGCACCGTTGGAGGTAATGGTCACCGGTTTTCCAGATTCCCCGACGATTTTAAGTGTTCCCCCCGCATCCACCGTAAGGGTTTTTCCCGTCGCCATCTTCAAAATGGCATTTGGCCTGATTTCTAAAACTGCCCCGGTTTGCACTGTAATATTGCCCTGAACTTCCAGCGTCACCCCGTCAATAATTTTCAGGGTTCCATTGGTCACCGTCACATTGCCTTGAATGACCGAGTTTGAATTTACCGTGACGTTGTCGTTACCCGCCGTACCGGTGTTGTTGACCACAAAGAGACCCGGCCAGGCCGTGCCGAAGCTCACTCCCTGGTTGGCGGCACCCGACATCTGAATCGTGGCCGTTGTCGCCGAAGCAAGAGTCACACCGGTGGATGACACCTCCAAACTTCCTTTTAAATCCCAGGTCCAGGCGGCCCAGCTCATGTTCGCACCGGTAAAAATGCGTCCGTTCAAACAGGTCATGTTGGCATCAACGGTAGGATTCTTTTTTCCCGCCCCGATATCGCAGTCTATGGTTGCCGAAGGAAGTACACCGAGCCACCAATGGGCGGTATTAGACCAGCTGGCCGCCCCCGCTCCCGCACCCGTCCAGACATTGAGGGCGTTGGCCGAGGTCGTGATGGAAAATCCGGCCTTGATTGGCGGGGCAGAGGAAGATGAGTAACCGTATTCCGGTCCATCTGAATTTTGCGTAACATCGACTGAAGACATGATTCCAAACTGGATCGTTTTACCTCTGTTAGAGACGGCCGTGGTCGCGGCCACGACATGGATACATCGTGCAGTGACGCTGCTTACGGTGATCGCTGCGGCGTCGATGGCCACACTGAGCGAAGCAGGTGAGCCGGTTAAAGGCCCGCTGCCTAAAAGCACATCGCTGCCGGCATTGTAAACGCAATTTTCCACACCTGTTTGATCGCGATACACTTTAACAAACTCAATGTCTCCAATCGCCGCCGTGCCTGTTTGCGAAACCACCACGCTTCGAATATCTGTGGCCGTGTCGGTTTTGGTCAAGCTAAAGGAAAAGGTGCCAAAGAGCGTATCAGCTGAATCCTGTCCTAGGGTGAGCGGGGGCGAGCCGGAAGGAGTCAATTCCTTTACCATCAGTGCGGTGGGTGCCTCGGTACCCCAGTCGACTTTATTCCCTGCATCTGTATCAAAACTTTCACCGCCAATATCGCCGGCCCAGTCGTTAAAGGTGACATCCGCTCCGGTGTAATTGGTGGCATCAATATTCAAGGCATTTGAGGCACTGTTATTATTAAAAAATCCCAGATTATTCATGGTGGCCGGAAGCGTGAGGGTGGAAGAAACCGGCCCCCAGGTCATGGCATAACTATTGGCCAGAGGATAATGGAATTCGCCATATTCCATTTTGGAAACCGTAGCACCCGAGGCAAAGTTGATGCCAGCAGCTCCGACTTGCTCAACTCTAAAATGGCTGAAATTCAAGGTGCCTGAAACGCTGAAGGTGTAGCTGTCGCTTCCGGTGACTCCCGTGATTGCGCCGTCATTGCCATTGGCCCCGTCAACTTTCAAGGTGGCACCGGCAGAAACAGTCAGAGTTTTTCCGTTACCAATTTTAATAACGCCTGCCGGGCCAACTACCAAAGTTCCCGAAACAGTGAGTCCGCCTTTGGCCGTCAGGATGGCACCGCTATTTAAGTTCACGGTCACCCCGGAAGGAATGGTGAGCACCGCTGTGGCATCATCCAGAGTGAGGTTAGCGTTGATGTTCACCACGGCAGCGGTCAGACCGGCGGCAAAAGTCAGCCCTTTCAAAATGGTAAACGGCTTGGTCAGTGTAACCGTCGTGTTGTTGCTGATTTTGAGATTAGGAACAGGATCGTAGTTTTCAAAAGTCTGCGCCGCCGTTCCCGCCATATCAATCGTATTATTGTGAGAGGTGGTACAGACCATGGAACCGGAGTTCAAATTTCTAAAATAATCCCCAGTGATCTTGAACCAGTTATATTGTGTAGTGCAGTTCAGACGCGAACTTTGAATTTCCAGGCAGCCCATGGAAATACCCGTTCCACTCCCATAGGTGTCGATGGTAGGTTCAGTCCCCGCGCCGGAAATAACCGCATCCTCGGTGGTTGTGTTGGGGGGATTGTTATTTGACCAGTTTCCATTAGTAGACCACAGCACGTCCGTGGTCGAGGTCCACGTCCGAACCGTTCCCCCGCACGCTGCGCTAGCGTCATTGGCCCAAAGCAATGCAGAAAGCACCACACCGACCAACAGAGAAATTTTCTCCATGACTCGCATAAGACCCACTAACCTCATGTGCTTTTCGACACTCCTAGTCATAACCTTTATTTTAAAGGAGATAGACATTTCACCAGGCAAATTTCAGCGTAAGTTTTTGTCTGCTTTTGAAGAGAATCCGAGTCCGATAACCTATTAAAAACAGAAAGGTTTGATGCCAACATATTTTATTTATAAACATATTTAGTCAAGCTCCCCATTTTGTCTTAAAACAGCAAATTTCAAATTCGCCCATTTCTTAAGCCACTTTTTTCCAATTTGCCGAAATTCTTGAAATGAAAATTTGCCTATTTAACAGGGCGGTTGCCAGACACCTGCGGCGCCGCAGGTGTGATTGAAAAACTTTCGAAAACAAAATCTGCACCCTAAACAGTGTCAGTAGACTTTTTGGACTAATTGCACAGGGATCGTTATTTACCGTGGCGAGCATCGTCAGAAGGATGGACACATCTCCATCTGTCCCTATGATATTTTCTTATCAAAGATAGAAGAATTTATTGTCTGACATGGCCTTTAAAACTTGGGACGTCTGGAACCCTACGCCTGCTCTTCGTCATTTTTCAAAATAGAAATAGGCGTTCACACCAAGCCATTCAGTGTTGAATCCTCTCTTGAAGTCATGATAACCGTCTCCACTTATGAAAAAAAATCATCCCACTGTATCTCTTCAGAATATAGAAAATATCATTCTCTTGATAAGAGGTCAGAAGGTCATTCTTGATGCCGATCTGGCAGTCCTCTATGGGACCTCCACAAAAGCGTTAAACCAGGCAATAAAACGCAATCGAAATCGCTTTCCAGCTGATTTCATGTTCGAATTAACTGAACAAGAAAAGAGCGAGGTGGTCACAATTTGTGACCACCTCGCCAAGCTAAAATTTTCCTCCACGCTCCCTCACGTTTTCACTGAGCATGGCGTAGTCATGGCCGCCAGCGTACTTAATACGCCAAAGGCCATTCAAGTCAGCATCTATGTCATCAGGGTTTTTATAAAACTTCGGCAAATGCTTATTGAAAACAAGAACCTTGCCTTGCAAATGATGAAACTAGAAAAAAAGATAAAATCTCACGACATCGCCATTCATTCTTTGATCGCCGCCATCTCGAACATAACCACTCCCTCTCATCCCGCAAGACGAAAAAAAATTGGTTTTAAATAGCGCCTAATTTTTCCTGAAAAAACATCCCACCGATTTGCGATTAATCCGTGACGCCTGCATAATCGCCAGCCCCACCTCAATGGCATTTCTCAGACCAATCAAACTATCTTTCAATTTGGCATCCCGATAGAAATTTTTAGTCTGCACATACAGCTCCCACAGCATGGCATCCGCACGCACCAAGCGATCAGTAGTACGAATGAGTCCCACATAATTCCACATGGTCTGCTTTAGGGTCAGCCAATCTTGCTGAATAAGGGCCGTCTCAATATCCACCTTGCCCTCTTCCCATGCCCGAATCGAATCAGATTCGTAGGCCGGCATCTCTTGAATCTTGGAGACAATATCCAGCGCCGCCAGGTGGCCGAAAGTCAGCCCTTCCAGGAGCGAAGTCGAGGCCAAACGGTTCGCGCCATGAAGGCCGGTGCACGCCACTTCCCCCACCGCATACAAGTTTTGCAAAGTGGTTCGCCCGCTTAAATCGGTCTTCACTCCACCACAGGTATAGTGGGCCGAAGGCACCACCGGAATTGGCACCTTGGTCATATCAACTTTGTTTTCGCTACAGTGTCGGTAGATCGTCGGAAAGCGCGTGATGATCCAGTCCGCCGGCTTATGTGAAATATCCAGATAAACACAATCGTGGCGAGTCGCAATCATCTCCTCCGCAATGGCCCGCGCCACCACATCACGAGGCGCCAGCTCCAAATCCTTGTGGTAGCGCTTCATAAAACGCTCGCCCTTGGCGTTGACGAGAATTCCCCCCTCCCCTCTGACCGTTTCTGAAATCAAAAAACGGCGGTGCCCGGAGCGATCGAAAAAAGTCGTGGGATGAAACTGGATAAATTCCATGTCGGTTAAAAACGCTCCCGCCCGTTTGGCCATGGCGTGACCGTCACCGCGTGCGCCCTCGGAGTTGCTGTGGTGGAGGAAAACCGCCCCCACCCCACCGGTGGCAAGTACCGTCGCGCGCGCCAGGGCCTTCACCACATTCTCTTTGGCGCGATTGAAAAGATAGGCCCCCACCACCTTGTGGGGTTCATAGCGCTGATGGAAATCGGCCCCATGGTGGATGGGCGTGATAAGGTCAATGGCGGTGTGCCCTTCCAGCACGGCAAGTCGGGGAAAGCGCCCCGGTTCTAAGATATATCTCATCAAAGAATTTTGAATCTCAAGCCCGGTGTAATCGCCTTGATAAATAATGCGCGCTTTGGAGTGGGCGGCTTCGCGGGTAAAGAGCAGCTCACCCTTTTCATCCCGCGAAAAATTGGTCTTGGCCTTCTTGAACAGAATCTCTTCCAAAATACGCCCCGAATGGCGACGCAAAATTTGCGCCGCCTCCAGATTCGCTGTATGGGCGCTGGCCTTGTCGATATCTTCCAGCAACTGTCCGTCGTCACTGGAGGTATAAATAATTCCTCCCTGGGCATAGGAGGTATTGGTGTTGTTGGGATCTTTGGCGCGCGTGACCAGTCCCACTGACAGCCCTCGCTCCAACAGCGTTAACGCCGCAGTTAAGCCGGCCACGCCACTTCCCAGAACCAAAACATCAAACTGATAATCCATCTTTTAGGCCCTTTTGATTTTAAGTGAAAGATCCACGGCCTTGGGCGAATAGGTGAGAGACCCCACGCTAATGGCATCCACTCCCAAAATTAAATACCCCTCGAGATTGCGTTCGTTAATGCCTCCGGATAGCTCAATAATCATACCTTCCTTCTTCATCTCCACCGCCTTCCTAATTTGCTCCGGCGAGAAATTGTCTAAGAGAAAATGCTTCACACCCAGCGCCATGGCATCATCCAATTCTTTAAAATTATGAATCTCCACAATGGTATTCTGATAGAGCGCGCCCTGCTTATTAAAAAAATCCAACGCTTCGGCAATCCCGCCAAAGTAGGCCTTGTGATTATCCTTGATCATCCAAACATCGGTCTGGGTAGTGCGATGATTGTACCCGCCACCGACGTGCACGGCATATTTTTGAAAGGCCTTGAGCCCCGGCAGAGTTTTTCTGGTCTCTAAAATTTTAATTCCAAACGGACGGGCCCTCTCCGCCAGCATGCGGGTTTCAGTGGCGATGGCCGAGCAGTGGGAAAGCAAATTGAGTGCCAGCCGTTCACCGGTTAAGGCCACCCCGAAAGGCATCTTGAAGGTAAAAAAGGGCAGCTTACTTTCGATTAATTTCTCGCCCTCATAACGACGCAGGCCCATGAGCTCTTCCGATCGAGCTCCCGACAACAGTTCAAAGACACCTTGAAAAAAAGGCACCCCGCTTAATACCAAATCGCTTTTTATAAAAATTTGGCAGTCCACCAAATCTTGGGGAAGCGATAGCCAGTACGGCCAATGGGACTCAAGTCCGTCTTCCCGTAAAAAAGATTCCAGCTCGGCCTTGAAAATAACATCCATAAAATCTCAACCCTTTGGCGGCAAAATTGCGCAATACCTTCGACCCTAGCACTCTTTTTCCAGGACGTTAGGCCCTCAATTAAACCCTGCATCTTGCAAAGCATAATTTCATGCCAAAATACCTGCTCATACTCACCCTCACCGGCGTTCTATGGGCCAATTTGAAAACCAATCCGCAGCCGCTCCCAAAGTCTGCTCATCCTTGGGAAATCATTACCTCCGCTGCCCTAGAAAAAAGCGTTACCGAGCGCCTCCGGCACATGCCTCGCCGCTCAATCGCCCTCTGGAAGGCGTTTCTTTGGGGGGACACTCAGGATCTTCATCCGCGCCTTCGCCTGGCCATTCGCGAGCTCAATCTCCCCCATCTTTTCACACCCTCCGGGCTCCATCTCTGGGCCCTGCGCCTGGCGGGTTCCCCTCTGGAACTCGCCCTCTATTCGTTGCACCCCTGGCCCCACGCCCTTTATCAAGGATTCCTCTGTCTCTTTCCTTTCGCCTTCGAAGGTCTCTACGCCCTAAAACGCATGGCCCTTTTCCATCTCGTCTTGCTCGTTCTGCACGTTTGGGCCAAGCGTAAAAAGAAAAAGCTCGATCTTTTTATCATCTTTCTGGCCGTCTTTGCGGTGGATTTTATTTTTGGGACTTACCAACAAGGCCCGCTCTCTTTTTGCTTAAGCTTTCTTTTTTTGGGAAGTATTTTTGCCAGTATTCCCCACGGTAAGACATGGATCTACCTGATTGGCGCGCAAATTTTTCTGGCCACGATGCAAGGTCGCCCCATTACCACCATGGCCCTCCTGATCTCCCCCCTCGTCATTGGGCAATTCGCAATTCTTTTTCCGGCCATCCTGCTCGCCATCGCGTGGCCTAATACCTGGATCATTAAAACTACCATGTGGGGCACCCAAGCTTTCATGCATGAACTCACTTTTCTTTTCGCCTTGGCCCAGAAGCACCCTTATCTTTTCCCCTGGCTCTTTCCCTCTATCACCCTGGCCTTGGCGATTCCCCTGTTTGTCAGCGGTGGCCCGGTGGCGCGTCGCTGGGCCTTGGTCTTTCTCCTCCTGGCCCCCAACGGGGTGCTCAATCACCCGCGTAAAAACTGGGCCCTCATTCTCACCCACAATTTTTCCAGCACCAGTCGCCTCGCCCTCAATCGCCACAATGTGCTCCTCTCTTCCCGGGCCGGTAAGGTTCCAAAAAGCTGTCACAATATTCCCCTGGAGGGTTGGTATAAAATTGAATGTCGTAAAGCAGATTAACTTATTGATGCCAGGGCGGTGGCGTAGGAGGTTCTCCCACAAAGATGATATTCCAATGACAAACGGCGCAGAGGTGACCCTGATAGACCGAGTTCTTGGAGTAATCATAGCGGAACAGTGTTTCCATTTTCGAGCTATGGGGATTGTGACAGGAAATGCAGTTAAATTCCCTTTCAGGGTGGAGAGGATCTTTCATCCGGGAGGTCGGATGCCCATCGATCGGATGCCCGACACTAGCATTACCGTAGGATGGAAAGCCGGGCCTAAACTCATGACACTTTAAACATAATTTATTCGTGGCCTCATACAAGCGGTAAGGGTGGCCGGTTCGCACCTCATGGTCGGGATCGTGGCATGAGCTGCAATCCTCAACCGCCGCCTTATGTTTAAAGGGTTTGTCCAGCTCGTCCGTATGACACTCAATGCAAGTATTGCTGGCGGCAAAAGCTGATAGGCCCCAAAACAACAAAGAACCCAAAATGATAGACATCCTCATTTTTCACTCTCAATCACACAATTTAAGTTGGCGAACCTATAGCAGATATTGTATTTCCGGCAAATATGAATATTGATAAGAAAAAAATAAATTTGTTCCTAGGCCTTTTCACCACCGCTCTAGCTGTTGGGTTAGTCATCTACTTTTACATTCAATACAGTTACGTAAAAACCTTTGAAACCAAATCTGCTCGCCCCATTTTAAAGGAAATGCCCGCCTTTTCAGCCGTAAAACTCGACAGCTCCGAAATCGTTGACAGACAGTCCCTCTACCAAAATTCTCCCCGACTGGTTATGGTGCACTTTTGGGCCACCTGGTGCGCTCCTTGCCTCACCGAGTTCCCCCAGCTCATGGCCAAACTTGAAGGCATGAAAGATACCAAGGGCTTTACTGCCGTACTCGTGGCCATTAATGAAAATGCCAAAGATATCCATAAGTTCCTGGATAAAAACGCCATCAAAATTCCCAACAATGTCATCATGGCCATCGACGAAAAAGGTAAATCCCAGTTTGATTTTGGAACGGTCAAAATCCCCGAAACCTATCTTTTTAACGGGAAGGGCGTGACGGTGGAAAAGTTTATCGGACCCCAGGCCTGGGAAGATCGCTTTTTTGCTGATAAAATTCAGGCAAATCTACCGCCTTCTCCATAATCGCTCCTGCGCTCGAGGAAAAATTACATTCCAAGGCCCATCTCATTGTTCAAATCCGCTCGTCATTGTATATAACAACGATCTTTATAAACTGAGATAACGACTATGATTAAGCTGATTTGCTCTTCCATTGTCCCATTTCTCCTTGTGATGCTGGGCCTCAGCGGGTGCAGCAAGCAAAATATCGATCAGCTCGATTTGGAAAACGGTCTTTCTGCTATCAATGCCGAGTTTCCCCATCCAAAAAATTGGAAGGGCAAACACATGAGCGCCATACTCACTCGCAAATCCCACAACAAGCTCGCCATGGCGCTGGATAAATCCAGCTCCGCCGGTTCCCACGAGTCCTGTATTCAGTGCCACAAAAGTCTCAAAGGCAAACCCTTAAATGTTAGCTGCGCCACCGCCTGCCATACACGCGGACCGGGTGGGAATCCCTCCCATTTACCAAAGCCAGGCGATAGCAAGTGCCTCCCGTGCCACGATAAACTGGTGCAAAATAAATTTGATCACTACCCTTCAGGCGTAGGTCTTTGCGAAACTTGCCACACTGCCGATACCGCTCACCTCGCCGGGGAAGCGGGCACCGTCACGACCAACAAGAAGGCCGAAAATTGCTATCAGTGCCACTTCCGTCAGGACACCGGCGCGGTTCTCCACGGTGCTCTGAAGGACGATGAAAGCTGCATCTCCTGCCATAATCCCCATGGCTCAAAAAACCGTTACTTTTTACAAGAAGAAACCACTCAAGCTCTCTGCAATACTTGCCACTCAGTTGCCACAGAAACAGTTTCCAAGCACGCCCCCGCGGTTCAGGGCAAGGCGTGCCTCAACTGTCACAATCCCCACTCCGCACCAAATAAAAAGCTGTTGCTCAAACCCTCTCGCGAGCTGTGCTTGTCCTGCCACGATCGCCCGATTCGCGGAACTTTAAATGGCAATCGCATGATTCCGGACATTAAGGCCAAAGTTGAATCCGCCTCTCAGCATACCGGGGCCCAAGGTGCCTGCACTGATTGCCACGACGCCCATGCCAGCGACTACTCGCGACTCTTGATCGATAACTATTCCACCTCGATCTACAATACCTATCCGCAAACAACGAATCCCTACGCCGTGTGCTTTTCCTGCCACAGCGACTCCATGCTCAAGCAGACAGGATTTGAAGGCGACACCAATTTCAGAGACACCGCAAAGGGTGTAAACGTGCACTGGTTCCACGTGGTGGACGCCGCCGGAAACACGGATAAAACTCGCGGGCGCTCATGTAAAATCTGTCACGACCCACACGGTTCGCCTCAGGCCTTCAATATCAACTCCACCTGGAGAATGGGCGAGCGGGATATCAGAATCGAGTACACCCAGCTGTCCGATGGCGGCCAGTGTGCCAAGACCTGCCACACGGCCAGAATTTACAAGCGATAATTCACTGAAAAAAATTCAATGTCGATTCATCAACCGCAGATCTTTGGTTAGAATGCCACATTTCTGAAACAGGGGTTATTATGTTTTCACCAAAAAGTCTTGCTGTTTTTTTAACCGTTCTCCTCTCCTCCAATTTGGCCAGCGCCACCGACTGCTTACGGAATATTTGTGTCGGCATGAACGCACTCAACTCAGAAAATGAGGTAGTCGCAGTCACGGCCATCAAGGGAGATAAGGTCGTTTATCAACAAGGCTATTACTCCTATGAGGTGTCGCCTGAGACTCTCTCCAAGCAAGTCCCAAGATACCAAGACCTTTCCCCAGGGGTCTCAGTCCTTACGGCCTCCAATGAGATTGGCGTCGTTCAGATGGTTTTTGAAAACGGCAAGGCCCAGTACAAGATCGGGTACAATGCTTACGTCTCCAGCGATTTATCGCCAGAGGTGGAGCAGGTCGGTACATTGAGGCCAGGCACCGTCGTGCTCAACCCCAGCGACGAGGTAGGTAAGGTGCTCAAAGTTTTTAAAAACAGTCAGGTGCAATATAATATCGGTTATTACAACTATATCGTTGCCAGCAGCGCCCTCTCGGAAGAGGTATCCCAATATAGCGATTTCAAGAAAGATATCATCCTCCTGACTCCCAGTGATACAATTGGCAAAGTTCAAAACACCTTTGCCGACGGCCGTATCCGCTATGGCGTGGGATATTACACCTACACCAACAAGGCCGATGATCTCTCGGTTGAAATCAAGGTCATTGGCCCCCTCTCTAAAAACACCCTGGTCATGGATCAGGGCGGGCAGATTGGAACCGTCCTCTTGCTTTTTAAAAATGAAAAAGTTCAATATCAATCTGGCTATTATACCTTCTTTGCCAAAGCCGATGCCCTTTCACCATCGGTCAGCGCGCTGGGCGATCTGCATGAAGCTCAAACCGTCATTGATCCGGCCAACCGTATCGGCACCATTAAAACCCTTTTTGCCGATGGCCGTATCCAATATACCTCCGGGTATTACACCTTTGTGGAAAAAAGCTTAACACCTGAAGTGGACCAGCTGGGCGATTGGCGCGCCGAAGCCCTTGCCGTCAATCAAACCAATCAGGTTGGTTTGGTCAAGAGATTGTTTAAGGACGGTCGAATCGAATTCGTCGCCGGGTATTATACTACCATTGAAAAAGATCAGGATTTGAGCGGCGAAGTTGAAGGCCATCCCACCTATGAAAAAAATAAGTGGTACGCCACTGACAGTTATCGCGCAGGAAAAGTTAAACACTTTTTTGAAAACGGCAAAATCCAGGTGCAAACCACCGAAGATCAGCTCCTGGTTTACACCCAGCTTTATTCCGAAATTTCCGACCTCTTGGGCGTGAAGGCCAACTCTGAGATCGCCGATCTACAATTTAAAAAGGCCAATGTCTCTGCAGTGTTTGAAAACGGAACCGTTCTTTATGAATTTAAAAATGGCTTAAAGGTTATCAAGGCCTCAGCCAAACTATTCGGCACGAAGGGCAATATTTTATCCGAGCAGCAGGCCCAACTCGACACTGAAGCCTGGCTCCAAAATTTAGCGCGAGTTCTGGCCTTTTCCACTGATGCTCTTCGCTCTCCCTTGGCGTTCCTGACCGCCATCCCCACCGTCGTAGCTTTTGAAAAAGTTGCCGAAACAAAAGAGCTTCTCATTAAACATCTCGGCAAAAACCCCAAGCTCATTCCTGACCCGAATATCCGAAAAAAAGTTTTGGAATTTCTTGGTAAAGAGACTTCTGATGACAGCGCCACAACAGTCAACCCAACCGTTGATCCGGGAGTTGGATTTGTCCTTAGGCTCAATAACCCTAATTATCTTCCCGAAGTTGATCAACTGTTTAAGGCCAAAAAAATCCCCTACTCACTTGTTGATATCATTACCCGTACCCCATCACTGGATCTTGAGATTGGGGAACGTTCAGGTTTGCTGAGTACGACCTGCTCCATGCGATTCAAGCTGAGTACCGACAATTACTCTATGACGGCCTCAAGAACCAAGAAAGTTTTCTCCCTCTTCAAAAAGAAAAATCCCTGCAAACGCACCGTCACCAAATTCCTCAGATCCCTAGAGGTGCCAGGTCCAATTCGTTAAATAGATGCGTCAATGACCGGAATAGTTCTCGGACCAACGGATGAAATTTTAAAATTTTTATGCCCTAGTCCTCTTCTTATAGCATCTTGAGCTTCAGCAGCATGGGGAAGGTTTAGCCATTCCCATGCTCGATTGTCTTTTTC
Organism: Bdellovibrionales bacterium GWA2_49_15; assembly: GCA_001769855.1. Taxonomy (GTDB): domain Bacteria; phylum Bdellovibrionota; class Bacteriovoracia; order Bacteriovoracales; family Bacteriovoracaceae; genus GWA2-49-15. The sequence continues at coordinate 387,969 of MEPP01000031.1, forward strand.
ATCAAAAATAATCGGTGACGAAATGGGAATCGGGAAAGGCTGATTAAAACGTAGATATCGAAGCGTGGAAAACGGCCACTGTCCGCATGTCAGGACGGCCCCAGCTCTAGCAGGATTCTGATACACCTCTACAAGGGGAAGTTGGAACGATTCTTGATTATTGGCCCGATTTGTAACGTGGTAAGGAAATTGTGCTGTTTTGATTAGTTGACCGCGTGGCATGAACATGTTCTTGCCATAGGGAAGAAAAATGTAACAGTCTGGTGGTTTCTAGCTGAGTGTTTTTTTCGCTTTTGCAACGAGTTAACGAAAAGGACCTGGCACTACTCCACTTTCACGGAACCATTTTCGATGATCGCGGGAAAAACATAACCAGAGCCAATGTTCTTATCATATTGAAGAGTACCCGAGACCACGACGACTTGATCGAGTGCCGCTTCTTGCGTGGTGGTGATGATCAGATCATTTTCACCCGCACCTCCAGTTCCATCCTGGATGTGAATCCAGTTCTTGCCCATGATGGCGGCATTGTACTTAACCACTTTGCCACGAATACGAACATTCTTTCCCTTAAGGGTGGCCTTCTGTGCGAAACACTCCTGAATCGTCACTCCCCCTTCAACCTTCTTAATTTCGCCCGGCTTAACCGTAATTTTCACGGCAGCACTGGCAGCCCCACCTGTCTGGCCATCGATTGCGGGATGTCCTGGAGGAAGTTGTTGTGGTGCCCCCTCAGAGGCGCCACTTGGCTCCATCCCTTCTTGCTGGGCACTTTGCAGAACAGGTGGTGTCGTGATGTCACGCTCAACAACAGCATTTCGCTGGCAAGCGATAAGAGAAATTCCAAGCATCAAAGCAATGATCGTAAGTGATGTTGTTCTCAATTTAGTTTACTCAGTGCTCTCTAGTTTTCACGCCGATACTGTCGAGTAGCGTGACAACTTTTGGTACACTGGCCTCCGTTGTCGATAAGTTGATACTCAATCTTTATCGGATTTCCATTCATAAACCAAGTGTTATTTACGTCATGGGCCTGTGGGGCACCGTGTGGATCGTGACAAATCTTACACGAACGTCCGCGACTCTTGTCTTCGCTCCCTGCAGCATCGACAACGTGGAACCAATGTAGATTTAGTTTCTTTGTATCATTTCTAAATCCGGTATCAGAAACAAAATCTGTTTTCTTGAGCATATCAGTCTGATGGCACGTAAAGCACATCGAGTATGGATTCTCTTGTTCAGCATACGTGTTGTAAGTCTTGACTGACCAAGGTGATGTGAGAAGACGATTATTTTCGCTCTTGTGTGCCTTGTGACAGTCGAGGCAACTTCCAGCGGCACCAGGGTGAGCACCGGCCATCTCAAGTTTCTTTTGAATGTTAGGAATCGTGCGGGCACCATTGAGGGTCGCCTGAATTTCCTTATTATGACAGGCGAGGCACAGATCCTTAGCGGGCTTGTGAAGCAGTTTCTGGTGTTTCCCTGAGTGTGGGGTATGGCAATTCAAGCAGGTTTGACCATTAATAACGGGGCCGTGCTGGGATTTGCCTTGCACGGAAATATCGTGGCAGGTTGAGCAAAGTGCAGGCACCGTCTCGGTGCGGAGAAGTGGTCGGACATTACTGCTGTGAGGATTGTGGCAGTTTACGCAGCTATCGACATCGGCCAAAGCACCGTGGAGAACGGGGTTCTCATCTTTGCGCTCATGACAGGTATAACAATTTTCAGCCTTTCTATTGATGCTGACGCTGCCTTGTGGATTGTCTCCGCCAAAGTGCTCTGGCTTTGCGGTATGGCAGTAGCTACAGGCACCGGCACCAGCGGGGTAGTGAATGAAGTTCATCGTATTATCGGCAACTCCAGAGTGACAATCCAAACACATGGCATCGTCTGCTGTTGCTTTGATGTTGTTGGCAAGAAGCTTCAGAAGCGATTCACGGCCCGAGGCCTGAACTGATCCAAAAAGTGTTATCACAAGCGTAATCATCCAAACTTTGTTCTTAAACATAAATCCCTCTCTCAATTTTTAGTCGATCACCTTTTACGCATAGGCGGATTTTTAGACAAGTTTTTTATCTAAAAACTGCTTTCACTTTTACTTTTTTTCATGGTACAGACCTGTGGAATTACTATAATTTTCTCTGTAAACATAGTTCCTGATAAAGATCACTTTTTTCTGGGATTAGTATGATTTGGAAATTCGTTCTTTCCACGTTTTTGACGATCTTGATCTCAACTTCCGTCGCATTCGCCAAGGAAGATGAGATGACATGCGCCACCTGTCACCCTGATATCATCGAGAAGCCTCACCTCCACCGCCCCGCCAAGCTTGAGAATTGTAAGGCCTGTCATATCCCCACAACAGTGCGTCCCAAGGTGAGCAAGTTCCCGAGCGACCATCCGATGGTCAGGCCTAATCTGGGCGATGACCCCAAGAAAGTGTGCTTACAATGTCACACAAAATTTGCCAGCAAATTCTCCAGCAAAAAAAATGTCCACAGTGCCATTGAAGCCGAAGGTTGCCTGGGTTGCCACAACCCCCATGGTTCGGATGTGCCTAAATTATTGAAAATCACGACCGTTGAGTCCAAGCTTTGCGTCTCCTGCCATACGGACAAGGAGGCATGGAAGACCGACAGCAAGATCAAAGAGCATAAAATCATTCATCAAAAAAAGGGCTGCCTAAGCTGCCACGACCCCCATTCGAGTAATCTGCCAGCCCTGCTGCTCAAACAAGGCCGGGGTTTGTGCCTTGATTGCCACAAGCAGGGAGTTAAAACAGAAGATGGGCGCACGCTAAAATCCTTCACCCAGGAGCTGGCCAAAAATCGTACTATTCATTCTCCAGTTGACGGAGAGGAAGACTGCACCACCTGCCACATGCCCCACGCTTCAGCCATTCGCAAGCTGCTCAAGGATGAATTTGGCGAAAACTATGATGAATTCAGCGAGAAGAAATTTGCGCTGTGTTTTACCTGCCACAGCGTGGATCTGGTAACCGCAGCAAAGACCTCTGACGCCACTGGCTTTCGCAATGGGGATGTCAACCTTCACAATTTTCATATCATCGCCACCCCGAAGAATCGGGGATGCGGTACCTGCCATGAAATTCACTCTTCTAAAAATCCCACACTGATCAAGGATCACATGCCGTACAAGGATTACAAACTCCCGCAGACCTACAAAAAGATGCCTGAGGGCGGAAGTTGCGTAACGGCATGCCATGGTCTTAAAGTTTACGATCGGAAAAAACCTTTTGCTAATTCCAAAGGACGGTAATGACAGCGCTGCGTTTATTCTTATTTACCTTGTTCCTTCTTCCCTGGGGTTTCACGCTCGGACAGGGCCTGCTTACCATGGAATCAGAGAGTCTCTTTTCACTTCGCAATAATTTTGATCAAGAGTTGGAGTCGCCTTTCTACGAATTTTTTGGCGCTAATTACAAATCGAATGACCAGACTTTAAATCTCAACACCAATTTCGGTTTCTTCATTGATCCCGTCGGTACCGCCGACCATGACTTTGATCTCTATCAATTCAATTTTCAATATGACGTTGTCAAGGATCGCATTACCGTGAGCGGCGGACGAACCAGTGACCCAGTCAAAACTATTGGCTGGGCCACTCTCGATATGGCCAGCGTCGACATGCATTTCTTAGAACAGCGTCTGACCCTCGGTGGATTTGCCGGCAAAGAGCGCATCTTGGATATTGGTAATTTCAAAAACCAAGCCGATTTAGTCGGCGGCCACGTAAGCTATCGCACTCAGGATATGTTCCCCCTCCACCTGTCCAGTAAGTTTCAGCACAAGGAATATAATATTCAAGACAAGCAGGACGAAAATCTTGCCAGCATAGGTGCTAATAAAACCATTGCAACCGCTTGGAGTCCGGAGCTTCTGCTGGCGTCTCGATACAACCTTTCCACCAGTGAAACACAAAAAATCGAAGCAGGCGTTGATCTCTATCCAACGATCAACTTTATCAATCGCTGGCGAGTGATGACTTACAAGACCACCGCTCAAGACGGCATTGAAGATCCTATCTTTTCCATCATTTCAAGAGGGCGACTGAACGAGATTATGGGACAGGTCGAATACAACTGGACGCCGCACTTTATTTCCAGCGTCACGCTGGCCTACGATGATTACCTTTTACAGGAGAGCATTCGTGCCGAAGGATACCGTAGCGAACTCAGCTTCAACTACCGACCCGAACTTTATAAAATTAATAATAAGTATTATTATTTTAAAAGCTACGGTGGCTATGTGTTTGGCGGAGTCCTCTCTCTCACCAGGCAAATTTTTGATAGCAATGAAATTTTCATTTCAGAGGACATCACCTATTACGAGAAAATTACCTCGGCTCAATCTACGGCCTACAATACCGAGCTGATGTTCGGCCATTTTTGGAAAAATTTTAAAATGCAATTTGGTGGTGAGTTCAATAGCAACAATTCTCTGACGTACGATCTTAGGATGATGGCCAAGCTATCCTATCTGGGTCAGATGGAGCGAAATTAGCATCATGAAAAGTTTTATTTTTATGATCGTATCTTCTTATTTGTTCATTTGCGCAGAGACCTACGCTGATGGTTCGATGCTGCCAACCATTATGGCCAGATTCAATCACCAGATACACGAAGAAAAAGTTCTTCCGGTCTTGGGTCTGTCCTGCTCTGTCTGTCATAATTTTGAATTGAGCGATGATAAAAAAAGCGCCATGGCAAATCCCAATTTATCCACTTCCACCTTCCGAACAACCGTCAAAGAGGTCTGCCATCAGTGTCACAACACCGAAGCTGCAAAATATCGAGCGGTACCAAAGAGCTGCTCGATTTGCCACGCCGATCAAAAGGCCATGCAGAAAATCAAACCAAAGAATCATGAAAACACCGCATGGAAAAATACCCATGCCTTAAACGCCGAAGTGGCCAGTGGCACTTGTTTTAACTGTCATATCACTTCACAGTGCGTTAAATGTCATCTGCGAAGAAGCGATATTGAGCTAAAGAATCACAGCCGCAATTTTCGTTTCATGCACTCGGTTATTGCCCGGGCCCAACCGCAGAAATGTGATTCTTGCCATGTTCAAACCTTTTGCGTCCGCTGTCACATGGGGAGATAGAGCATGAAAAATATGTCCATTTTTTTAATCTTCCTCCTTTTCTCACTCCTCCTTGGGTCGTGCTCCAGAAATGGCCGAGACAGAGAATTTTACGGCAATATCGCCGAAACCCCTGGTGGACTTGCCTTGGTTGATCCTGCCGAGCATGTGGGTGGTTATGGTCGCCCTCAATGTCTCGTCTGCCACAATGCTGACCTCAATATTCACCGCGGTCCTTACTCTGTGGTTAATGCCGAATCTTTGAATGTCTTAGTGCGGAATAATGGCCTAGAAGCATATTGTTTAGGCTGCCACAGCGATAATGGCATAAAAAAGTGAAGGGATGCTATCAACCTCTACATTCGTTTATCCAGTCCGCTGGTTTAGAAAATTGATTCTCTCTTTATAGACATGTATAAGTCTCTTGATATAATAATTTCCACTCAGGTACCCATATAATGAAGACACTTAAATCCGTTCTCGACAAAGTTTTTAAAACCATCGGTGGCATGAAATTTGCTGTCGTGATCATCACTGTTTTTGTAATCGCCATGATTGCGGGCACTTTCATTGAAAGTTATTACGGAACAGATTTTGCCGGTAGGATTCTGTACCAATCAGTGCCATTCATGATTCTTCAGGCCTTGCTGGTCGTCAGCATTTTGTCCGCCACTTTACTGCGCCTTCCGCCGAAAGAACGTCTCTATGGATTTTATATCATTCATATCGGGCTGATTGTGATTTTTATTGGTGCGTTCATTACTGGCGTAACCGGTATTGATGGGAATATGACCTTGGCGCCTAATGATCCCACTCGCAACGTTATGCTGAGTGACGATGTTTTACTCATTAAAAATGAGACCGCCCGAAAAGAAGTTGAGATTAAGATGCCTCACACCTACAAGGCTTCAACTCTCAATGTCAAATGGCGAGATGTCGAAGTCTTAGATTATTTTCCATTTAGTAAAGACATGATGGTGTGGACAGAGGCGGGAAGAAAAGGTGTTTTTAATTCCAGCTCCTATCAACTTTTTAACGATACCGTTTCCCAAACTGTGACCTTTTCCCGCCATCCCGATGGCGAAACTACCAATCATCAAACGCTGGGGCCACTGTCGGTGGAGTATCTCCCTGAGGAGCTCGCTGAATGCTTTGCCGGACTTAACTCCAAGGATGATATCTTTTTCTGGGATTTGAATACCACGACCTGCTTTAATCCCACAGATAAACGGGTTCAAATCAAGACTAGCAAGCAGGGACATCGCATGGCCTTTGTCCGCTATAACGAGGAGCCCTTTGTATTCCTTGCCGACAAATCTCCTTTTCCTGTAGACAAGGCCCTCCAACCACTTCGATCTTCGTACTTGCGGGCATTATCCGGAAAACTTTTTCAAACTTCTCCCATTGTTTTTTTATTCGGCAGCAAACTAACCTTCTATTCTAAGCAGAGCAAGCAGTGGGAAGTCCATGCGCTGCCAAACATTGGGGATGAGGTCTCTCTTCCCTGGATGGGATTTAAGATAAAACTACTGAACCACTCTACGACTCAATTTCCTGTTTTAACTCCTGTGGCTTCGTTACCCGAAAAAAAGGGCGGCGAGATGACCGGGGGTGAGCAGAAGGCCGTGAAAATTAGAATTGGTGACATCGTCACTTGGGTTCGGGGCGGACAAGAGCAACGGGTAAAGGCCAACGACAATTTTTACTCCATAAGTCTGACTAAAAAATCTCTCGAGCTTCCCTTCGAATTAACTCTCCAACAATTTAAGATGGACACAAACCCCGGAACAAAAACTCCAGCCAGTTACGAAAGTTTCGTCAACCTTTTTGATGGACAGACAAACAACACCCACCACATCTACATGAACAATCCTTTAAAATATAATCGTATGACTTTTTACCAGTCGTCTTACTTTGAAGTCCAAAGTGGCCAGTTTGGTTCTGTTTTAAGTGTTAACTTTGACCCCGGTCGACCAATAAAATACTTAGGCTCGCTCCTTCTCGTCATTGGATGCATCATCCATTACCTGATTGGGCTTAGGAGAAAATCCGCATGAAAACTTTCATTGTTTGCTTACTCATGATTCTGACGTCCTCTCTGGCATGGACCAATGATGTTTGCACTGAAGATCTTGGCCCGCTCCCAACTTTGACGGGTGGTCGAATCAAACCGCTCTACGTCCACGCCCAGGAATTTTTAAAATTTGTAACAAACAAACGATCTGTCTCTGGGATGAGCGCTTCAAGTGCCTACTGTTACCTAAGCTTAGGTACCACGCCTCAGGGTCAGGAACTCAAACTCACCTCCCCTATCGGACATATTAAGTTGAAAAAGTTCTTGTCTCTTGATGAGAATGCCGGCGAAATGGCCACCGAGACCTTGTTGGCAAAAAGCGCGCAGCTCATCCAAGAATATCAATCCGAATCTCAAAAGCCGGAGCCTGATGAAGCATATAAAACGGACGTTGGAACAACGCTATCACGACTGGAACTCTACAAGAGTGTCAAAGAGGGAGCCGACTGGACTGTTCCAACAGACGTAAATGGTGAGCTAAAATGGGTTTCAATTAAAGACTTTGCGCCTTCTCTGTCACAAGACGCTTCGTTGGGCACAAAACTCCAGGATGCCAAGGCAGCCTATATCCAAAAATACACCGATCATTATCTCCTTGAACTGGCTTATGCCAAAGCCAACTTATTCTCCTGGGCCATGCTGAGCACACTTTTTGCCATGATCGCATTTGTGGTATTCAAGCGAAGCCTTTGGGGCAACATTCTCACCTTCGTAAGTTTGGGCCTTGAGGTAACTGCCATGACCTTACGTTCAATGATTTCTGGCAGGGCCCCCATCACCAACATGTACGAGACAGTCATGTTTTCGGGCTTTGGCGCTTTAGTTCTCGCCACCGTCGTCTCGCTGGTTAAAAAAGAAAAAATTTATATGTGGGGAGGCCTTGGCTACAACTTTCTTTGCCTCTTTATGATGATGTTTGCCAACAACATGCTGGATAGCTCTATCGCTCCTCTTGTGCCTGTTCTACGCGACAACTTCTGGCTTAGCACTCACGTCTGCTCCATTATGTTGTCCTATGGTGCCTTGGCCCTAAGCTGGCTCTTGGCCAACATCATGCTCGTCCGCATGCGCTTTTTTACCGCGACATCCAAGGACGTCAATTACTATACCAAGGTCATTCACACCTGCTTGAAATATGGCGTAGTTCTCCTCGCCGCCGGAATTATCTTAGGCGGGATCTGGGCGGATTATTCCTGGGGCCGTTTTTGGGGCTGGGACCCTAAAGAGACTTGGAGCTTGATCACGCTCTGTGTTTACATGGTCATTCTGCACGGCAAATATACCTCATGGATCAGTCCTTCCCGCTTTATCTTGGTCACAGCAGGGGCCTTTATGAGCGTTATGATGGCCTGGTTTGGCGTCAACTACATTCTTGCCTCGGGACTGCACTCCTACGGTTTTAGCGCCGGTGGTGCGGTATTTCTAGGCACCTTCTTTGCTCTCCAAATTACTGTGATGGTGATCTGCGGACTGGGCGGCAAAAGCGCCGACAATCGCTCCTGCTAATGTCGGCATACCGTACATCCTGTACATAAAAAAGCCGTATCATAAAGATACGGCTTCCAATTCTTTAATTAAATGAAAGACTACTTAACGTGGCAGCCTGTACATTTTGTCGGGCCTGCTGCGCGCTCAGTATGGCATGCCTTACAAGTGGCATGGGCAACATCTTTAATCGAAACGGCGTCATCATATTCTTGTGCAAAGGCAGGGTGACAGATGGCACAGTTTTGAGCTTCTCTCGTTTGGTGAGCTGTGTGGTTGAAGGTGACCGTTCCCATTTTGTTTGTGAACGAGAATATCTCATCATCGGCCATTGCAAAAGTCGTGGAAAAAATCATAGTAGCGAGTAGAAAGAGTTTCATAGGACCTCCCATAAATTGTTAAAACAGCAGCAAGAAAACCTTCTAGATGAAGAGCATCTATCTTTCTTGGATAATTTTGGCAATCCATAATTTCGGTACTTTGTAGTTTTTTCACAGCGATAAACCCTGTTATTCCAGGTGCTTACCGTAAAGTCTCTATTGTGTGATTTTGTACAGGAAAGTTTTTGAAAAATCTCATGCTCAATGAAACCCAGACTTCCTAACCGCGAACTCATTTTTTTTTGAGACTTGTCCACTCCGCAAAGATTATTAATCATATCAGGAAAAATCGTCCCCTCTATCCTTAAGTAAACTCTAAACTTTAGAATTAATGCATGCCCGCCGAAGCCTCAACAAGACTCGTTGAAAATTATCTACAAATATTATTGAGGTTTATTCTATGAATCCAGCCAAAATACTTCTTGTCTTTCTTTGCCTGTTTCTGCTGCCAGCGATGGCCTTCTCGAAGGAGCAAAACAGTCTTCGCTTGATCTCCTACAACACCTGGGGACTTCCCTCACCTATTCTCGTTTGCCCCGGGCGCTTCAAGAAAATTGCCAAAGAGATTGGACAGTTCAATGCCGATATCGTGGCCTTTGAGGAGACCTTTACTAAATACGCCGATGTGCTGGGTAAGATCCCCGAGTTCCCCTACCGCCTGTATGGTCCAGCGAAGGGGGGGAAAAAACTGAAAATTTTAAACTCAGGTTTACTACTTCTCTCTAAATACCCAATCGTCGAGAGCGATTACAAGATTTACTCCAAGTGCGGTGGCTTTGATTGTTTTGCCAACAAAGCGATCATTTGGGCCAAAATTAAGGTTCCTGGAATTGGCGCTATCAATGTTTTCACCACCCATACCAATGCGGGTACCAGCCGCAAGATCAAAGAGTCACAGCTTGTCGAGGCAGGAGATTTTATTGAAGCGCATTTAGGTGGGAGAAGTACCGTCTTCATGGGGGATTTTAACTTTGCCCCGGGGTCTGAACTCTACAACTACGTCAAGTATAACCTGAACTTTGAGGACACGCTCGATCTCTATTTGACCGATCATCCAGAATATAGCAATGACCCAAATGTCCTCTACACTTATATCATCAAACTTATCTACAAGCGTCGCTTGGATTATTTCTGGCTAAAAGATATCGGACCTAGGTCCATGCATCCCACCGACTATAAGGTGATCTTCAACAACATCAATGGCAAAAAACTCTCCGACCATTTCGGCATTCTGATGGACCTACAATTTCACTAGAGGTGAATTTCCACTAAACGCTGAAACCAAAGTTTAATTTGTTCGCCAGGCACATTATTGTAAAAACGTTCGGCCTGGCGAGGTGAAATCTCATCCGATCGGGTGAACTTGCCTTTGGTTTTATCAAAGGTCAGCATCTCTTCGTGAAAATATTTGGCCAGTTCAATCCCCATTGATCGACTCTGAACGGCGACAATAGACTCTCCGTCAAAATATTTTGAACGCGGGGCCAAATTATATGAACCGATTATGGACTGCTTCCGGTCAAAGGTGGCCCATTTAGCATGCACGGTTCCCTCGCCGATTGGACGACCCTTCCACTCATAGATTCTGACCTGTCCCCCGCTCCAAATGGCCATGGGATCAAAATTCACGCTCATGAGTCCGTGATAGTAATACTGGGAGACTGAAGTGATTGTTCCCCCCATGTCGGTAGAGCCAAAGCTATTGGTGAGAATATGAATCTTCACGCCCCTCTTCGCGGCATTGCGAAGGGCCTCTTTAATATTATTGGAAGGAATATAGTACGCATTCACAATAATAATTTCCTTTTCAGATTCATTGATCATGTTGATATACACTTCCTCGATATAAAATTCTTTTAAGCGAGGACGGCTCTGAAAAAGACGAACTTTGGCGTCAGTGTAGATGGCCAAATTCAGAGCGCTAATTGGAAGATTGGCATATTCCACTGTCATTTTCTCTAAGTCAGTCTTAGGTGTTTCATCGACCAACGTGCCATGTTCGATAGATGAGGCAGGACGTTTGTTGGCCCGAGTAATCAAGTCATTATTGTTAAAAATGTCCTCCCCGCTGGGTTGCGAGTGTCCCGAGCTGGTTAGCTGTCTAAAGTAGTTCACGTCGCGATCGAACATCTCCATGGCATCTTTCACCGCTGTACCCTTGAAGCCGATATCCATGTCGGTCCACAGGTGAATAGCATCCTTGGAAATTCGAAAATATTCATTGGCAATATTGAGCCCACCCATTATGGCGACGCCCTTTTCATCATCTTCACCGTCCACCACCATGATCTTCTCGTGGTAGCGATGCAGGAGACTTCCGGGAGTGCTGCCGAAAATTTCATTAATGATAAAAGTGACAGGCTCTTCGTATGAGGCAATTTCAATTCCGTACTTGATGAGATCTCTAAAAAAATCCCACACCCCAAATCCGAAACTCGCCAACATATCGACCAACAACGTAACTTGCACGCCCTCATCATGTTTTTGCTTTAAGAGGTTGGCAATAAAACGGCCGGCCTCATCGTTTTTATAGATCAGATATTGCATTCTAATCGATCGCTTGGCCTCGCGGATCAGCTTTACCCGATAAGTAAATGCATCCACCCCACGCTTTAGAGTGAAGACCTGGTTTTGACCTTCACTGTGAGTGTTCATCAGTCCCTTGCACTCGACCTCAGGGCGGGGGCTGCATTTATATTTTGTGCTATCATCAAAAGTTGAATACTTAACAGCACCAAGTGCCTGTTGAGTGAGAAACAAAGAAAAAATGACTACGAAAAAGTAATTATGCCTAAGCATAGACGGCCTCCAAAAGTCACCCTACTCCAATAACGCTTTGCAATATATCATAAATATTGCCCTGTTACGTCCCCTCTTGAACTTTTTACAGTCAGACTCCGATGATGCTGACAGGGGAGGCAATTTCGTATGGATATTCACTATTTGGCGGATCAGGGGATAATAAAGGGGAGTGGAGGGTGCGTATGAGGCAACGGTATTTGAATCTGGGGCGAGTGGTTCTTATTTGTATGTTGGCCATGATCTTGATGGGGGTAAACGACTGTTCCCAGCAGGCCAATGTGACCATGCGACATATCGGTAACTTCTTCAGCTATCCCGTTCGGGCCTTAATCGAGCTGGCCAATGGAACGAATGAGAGTTCAATCGAAGAACGCTATCAGGCGTACGTCAACGCTGCCAATGCCAGAACGGCCGCTGCCAATGCTACTCCGATACCAACCCCCATTAATGGATCAGGGTCGGGTTCTAATTGTGAGGGGGGAATTCCGGGCACGGATCCTGCTGCGGCCTTGGAAAGTTTGAATGCCCAGGTTATTGCCTTAAGCTGCGCTTGTTCACCCTGGGACATTCCCGTGGCGAGCTGTGAAAATGGTCATGCCTGCTGTAACGTCAATATCTGCCCACGAGAAGTTCAGTGTCCAAAAATCTGCCCTCAGGACATCGGGATGCTAAGAAATAACAAAGTGAAGGCACCGCCCGTTACCGCAGATGGAAATTATTTCTCATTTTTAAATTCGGCCTTCGATGTTTTCCCCAACGAAGTTAGGCCTCTCGATCGTGATGCCATCACTAATTCAGTTCCATCTCCGGGCTACAATCTGGGGATGATTTCCGCCCGCAGAAAGTTTAATGAAATGGCCTCCTTCAACACCGGGCCTGTGCCCAACTTCCACGGCGATGAGGCGGAGAAAAAACGCTACTATCGTGAAAAAATCGATAAAATTTTTGATAATCAGCCGGCAGCCATTCCCGGATACCGCAACCTCGCGGAATTTTCCGCCGATCCCCTCGTTCAACGCTATCTAAAGCAAAAAATCGCCGCCGAATGGGAAGACAGGGCTGTCGGAAATGATCCTTTCTCAGAAAAGAAAGTCGATCCGAAAAATGTCATGACCGCAGAAAGTGCCCAGAGCATGCTTGGTGATGTGAAGAAAGGTATTAGTGAAATGGGTTCGGCCACTGTGGCCTTTGGTTTTAAAACTACCAGTGATGAAAAAGTTTCTCCCCAGGCACTTGAGGCCTACAATACTTTTAAAGATGCGAATAACAATGATGTTATCTGCGTCCACGATCCCAATCTGCCCGCCTACCCCGTCAATCTTGGGCCATCGTCAGGCACGGCGCCCAGTCTCCACTTTCCGTTTGCTGACCCACCCAAGGCCTGCTTCCCCAGTGTCGTCATTAAGCCAAGCGGTGAGACCACGTATCTGGCGAAAGTCCGCAGCTATTTTGATCCCCCAAGAGTGGTGCGGGACGATGATGGCATTGAGACGACTGTCCGTTACGAAGACGCCATGCTTGATCGTCCGCTTTACGGCGTTCACCATTTTAAACAAGCTGATCATCGCAGTGCCGTTCTTAGCATTCCAAGACTGGCCCAGACTTGCCTAAGAGAAAGAGGATGTTCCGATGCAAACTAAAATTCTTACTCTCATTATTAGTCTTTTTCTGAGTTTGGTCGTTCATGCAGAAATGACAGACGAGGAAGCCAAATGGGCCAAAGAAAATTTTCCCAAATATGAAGGCGAATTCTTGGCCAAGCTTAAGGCCACTGAAAAGCGCAAACACTATTATCTCTACATGTTGGCAGGGAAGAGCCTCTACGCCCATCAGGCCTATGAGTACGCCGAGCAATATTTTCTGCGCGCCCTCGAAGCCCCGATTAATGAGAAGAGCGAAAATAAGGCACGCGTCCACATGTATCTTTTGATGATCTCTTATAAAGAGAAAGATCAAAGCAAAAATAGCAAGTATCTAAAATCAGCGCGTGCGTACTACAAGACCCATTCCGACCTCATGGATAACGATGTCAAAAACATTTTAAATTTCTATGAGTTCTGGGCCACCGCCAAGCAGACTGAAACCATGCCTTTGCCAGAAGGCCCTGCCACCGGGCTCCACCTCAAAGCGCAGCAGCACAATTTCTATGCACTCTTTAAACGTGGCGAGTATGACAAGGCCCTGCAGATGTTGGATAAAAATAAAGTCCTGCGCAGTGATACGGTTGATACCATGGTGGAGTACGACTTACTGCAATTACTGGTGAAAGGTCGCAAGGGGGTGGATGGTCTACTCTGCACACCCACTCTGGAGAAATATCCCCAATCTTACGACTATGCCATTATCACCTGTGATCTCCTGCGGGGTTATTTGAAGGACGGTACTTTAGCGAAAGACAAAGTCGCCAAGCTTGAAAAATACTTCACAGAATTTGACGGCGACATGAGCTTTATCGTCAAAGTGCTCGGCAAACTCTAATCTTCACTTATGGCTTGTTGGCGCGTGAAGAATTATGATTTTGTCGCTTAACCGCCTTGACCAAATCCCTCATTGTCACGACCTGCAGGCGAGCTGCTTTCAGCTTGAAATTGGCATTCGGGCTCATGAACTTCCAACGCCCCTTCGATGCTTCTTTTAAAGAGCCATCACAAAGCGCCTTATTAGAATTTAGACGCTTTAAATATTTTTGAAATCCTTCAATCCGGCATAGGTCGATATCCTCTCCCTGATTTATTCCAGGCAGGTTGGCTGAAATTTCCTGGCAAGCGCCAATTTTTTTCATAAACCGTGCATACGATTTCTCAAGATTTTTTCCAGGACTTGTCAGGTCTAGCTCTTCGAGAACTCCACGCATCTTGCTGATTCGAACTAACTTATCAATCAGGATAATCTCTCTTGCCGTAAAACCGGCAATGGCGAGGGCGCTTGCGGCACCCAAAACCGGGGCCAAGGCACCTTGGAAGACCACCTGTTCTGCCAGGGCGGGACTGAGGAACTTAAGCAAGAAGGTGAAAACGATCTTGGGATTGGTCAGAATTTGGTCTCGCACCAACAAAAGCGGAATGGCGGCGAGACTTTCTTCGGTTACGGAAAGTCCTAACTTTCCAACCACCTCGCGCTGAGCTTCCGCATAGGATTTACCACACGAGAGTGGCCCACTGTGCGACAAATCTTGAGAAAGAACCTCAAGGGTTTCCTCAAGCATTTCCTTGGTGGATTTCTTGATTTCGCGCTTTTCATGTTTTCCCATCTTCTCAGTAATGTACTCCTCCAGAATACTCAGTTGACGAACCAGGCCCTCGGACTTGGCTTGCAAATCCCCGTTGTCCGTTGCTTCGTCCAATAATTGGCCCTTCAGCTTTCCGAGAGTTTCCAGCAGCTCGGCGTAGGTGGCCTTAATATTGTCTTTTTTTACATGGGCCAAAAGATATTTCACGGCCCCAGTGAACCTACCTTTGGGATCATTATAAACTGTGCCAGGATCAGGTTTTACTTTTGGATCTTTAACTGTGACAGGAGCAAGCGGCGTCGCGCTTATCACATCGGGCAGCTGCCAGTTCGGCTGACAAGCAACGGTGGCCGTCCTGATATGAGCATTTCTAAAAAAAAGCTTGGCCAAATTAACCTTGGAAGAAACGGCTTTCAGATCAATCTGAACGGTCATGCTCACGGTTTGTGGAACTTTTTTACAGGCAGTCCATTGAATGGGTAAAACGGACGTCATATCACTGCCGAAATAATTGGCAAATAATGGCCCTGGATGAGAAACACCATTGAATTGAGACGGAATACCCAGAACATCCTGGAGATCCCAGCCAACACGATAAGCAAAGAGAGAGTCGTTGTCGTAGAGATATTGGGTACCATTGAAGCGGCCGGCATAAGTATGAGTTGGGCCTGCATCATAGACCCCCAACTTATTATAGGCCGGCACCAGGAAACTCATGCGAACGACACAGTTTTTCACAACGGTGTGTACGCCGACAGGTGCCTCGGCAAAGAAAGGGTTGGCCTGATCTTCCGTCAGTGCAACAGACTGGTAACCATTAATCCCTTTGTATTCGACAGTGAGACTATTACAGTCGCCTCCCAAAGTATGAGAAACCATGGTGCTTTCGACTGAGAAAGCCGTTTGGCAAAGTCCTAAGGCCAAGATTGTTATTAAAATTTTCAAGATTGCTCTCCTGCTTAAATATTCAGGCGTGATTAACACTTCTCGCAGGACCCCGTAAACCCCATAGATGATTAATGAAAAAGTAAGATTACGGCTAAGCTTTTGAATTGTGAGAAGAGATCGCAGTTTTAATATTTTAAAAGAGTCAAAACCTCTTGGTAAACATCGTCAATCTGAGGAAGAATGAAATCTTCCGAGGTTGGACAGTAGGGAATGTGGGAATCTTTGGCGGTCACACGTAAGATCGGCGCATCGAGCAGCTCAAAACATTCCTCATTAATTCTCGCAATGATCTCGGCGGCAAAGCCACAGGTTCTGGTGGCCTCATGAGCGATCAGAATGCGATTGGTTTTTGCCAAGGACGTCTTGATTGCTTCCATATCGAAAGGTGCCAGAGTGCGAAGATCGATCACCTCAACCTCATGCCCTTCGGCCTGTAATTTCTTGGCGGCTTCGAGGGATTTATTGACCAATGCCCCCCAAGCCACGATAGTGGCATGCTTGCCTTCTCTCACAACCTTGGCCTTTCCAAACGGAATCATAAACTCATTTCCTGGATCGGCGGTACGATTGTATCCCTGATAGTAGAGATGTTTGTGTTCTAAGAAGAGGACGGGATCATCGCCCCGGATGGCCGTGCGAAGAAGGCCGGCAGCATCAAGAGCATTGGAAGGATAGGCCACCTTAATTCCGGGAATATGCGTGAAGAGCGACTCACCACTTTGTGAGTGATACATGGCCCCACCACGGAGATAACCACCGATCGGAACTCGCACCACCATAGGGCAGGTATAATCCCCCCCTGAACGATAGCGCAGGGTCGCCATCTCATTTTTCAACTGCATGTACGCCGGCCAGATGTAATCAAAAAATTGAATTTCCACCACCGGCTTGAGACCACGCAAGGCCATCCCAATACCGCGACCGATGATGTTGGCTTCGGCAAGGGGCGAATTAAAAACTTGTCCCGGGACACCCGCGCGCTGGAGTCCTGAGGTGACTTTGAAAACACCACCCTTGCCTTTCAAGGTGGGATCTTGCATTTTTTCCATATTGCCGAAATCCGCCACGTCCTCACCAAAAACGCGAATCAAATTGTCTCTCTCAATTTCGGCCCGAAGGACACGATTGATCGCACCGGCCAGTGGCACGTCATTCTTTCCGGAAAAGGTCGGCACCGTTTCGAATTTACTGCTGGTCATATCAACTGTCTCAGAGCACAGATGGCGCAGAGAATCTTTTGGGTCTGGCCAGGGAGTTTCCAGCGCCTTACTCATGGCCGCCTTCACCTCTTTGGAAACTTCATCAAAAAGTTTATCTATTTCAGCTTGAGTCATCACCCCGGCTTCCAATAATGTTTTTGGATAGGAATTGATGACGTCCTGGATTTTCTCCTGCTCTAGCTCGGCGGCACTTCGATACATCACATGGTCGTCAGACAATGAATGGGAATACGGACGGGTGACATGGGCGTGGACTAAGACCGGCCCCTTCTTCTGTCGCAAATGTTTTTCCGCTTCTTTCAAGACGGCATAACTTAAAATTGGGCAAGAACCATCAACCTCAAAAATCTTCAGCCCGGGGAAATTGGCCAATGCTTTGGAGATGGAACCTCCCGGCGTCTGTGTAGCAACAGGCACTGAGATCGCATAACCATTATCTTCAATCATAAAAAGGACTGGCAAACGGTTGACACAGGCCGTGGTGATCCCTTCCCAAAATTCACCTTCGGAGGTGGTGCCATCACCTGAGGAAACATAGATGATCTCATCTTCATTGAATGGACGGTTTTTCGGATTGAGACCCATTTTTTTCAATTGAGACAGATACTCCCCCGCCTCGGCGACCCCACAGGCGTGTAAAAACTGAGTGCCGGTGCAGGAAGTTTTACTGACGATATTAAGCCGTCTATTGCCCCAATGGGATGGCATCTGGCGACCATGAGAGGCAGTATCTCCGATATTTCCATTGGCCTGGCAGAGCATCTCGTAGGGGGTGACTCCGAGGCCCAAACAAAGAGCGCGATCACGGTAATAAGGTATAAAAAAATCATAGGCAGGTTTCAAAACTGCTGCGGCGGCAACAAGGACACCCTCATGGCCGGCACCGGCTATCTGAAAAAAGGCCTTGTTTTGTTTCTTCATGCTGATCTCAGCATCATCAACTCGACGGGACTGGACGATGGTTCGCAAAAAATCCCGCATCATGGACTTGGATAGTCCAATTCGTCGGGCCGTCTCCATTTTTTCTTGAATACTACTTTGCATAGTTTGTCTTAAAACCCCTTTCACATCTGCCAGGGATTGAGCCGTTTCGCTGTCTAGCATACATCATACTCCATTGAGCATGAATGTAACGCAACAAGACCTTGAAGCCAAGCTTGCAAAACCTAGACGCCTTCTCGCTTTGGGAAAATAAAGGACGCCAAAATGGACAAAATGATGACGCCGGCTATGATTCCCAGCGAAATAGTGATTGGAAAATGACCCGCAAATTTTTCATTGAGCCAAGCCATTTTTACCCCTACGAACATGAGTACAAAGGCCAAGCCGAATTTCAAATAATGAAATTTGTCCATAATCCGTGCCAGCATGAAATACATCGATCGCAAACCAAGAATGGCAAAAGCATTTGAGGTGAAGACAATAAGGGGTTCCTTGGTCAGCGCAAAAATAGCAGGCACTGAATCCACGGCAAAGACGATATCCGTTACCTCAAGAAAAAGCAGGCACACAAAGAGAGGTGTCGCCTTAAAAAGAGCATTCTCGTGTACAAAAAAATTCTGCCCGTGAAGCTGACTTGAGACGGGGAGAAATTTTTTCACCAATTTAATAATGGGGTTCTTTTCCGGCTCCAAAGGTTTCTCTGGGGCAAAGAGCATCTTGAATCCGGTAAAAATAAGAAAGGCTCCAAAGAAAATAACCACGCCCTGATACGACATCAAAACAGAGCCCAGGGTGATAAAGATTCCTCGGAAAACGATGGCCCCTAAAAAGCCAAAAAATAAAACACGATGCTGATATTGGGCCGCGATGCCAAAAAACTTAAAGACCACGACAAAGACAAAGAGGTTATCTACTGAAAGGGCCTGCTCCATCACATAGCCGCTTAAAAACTCCAAGGCAAGTTGTCCTGCCAGGGCCTTGGTATCAGTACCAGCGACCACAAAGGGGTTACTGGGCAGAGTATTAAGGCAGTACACGTAAAGTCCATAATTAAAGAGCATGGCAATGCTCACCCATACACAGGTCCAAATGGCAGCCTCTTTAAAGGAAACCTCATGGGACTTTTTATGAAAGACACCAAGGTCCAGCAGGAGCACAACGAGGATAAATGTCACAAAGCAAAGATAGAATACCCAGTATTCTGCGAAGGGAAAAAGATGTTGCATATCTGCGTCCTAAATTAAATTAAAAGCCTGAGGAAAAAGCAAAAACAAAGCGCCGATCCTCGACGCCACGGAATTCGGATGAGGTCGAATCCACCGCATAGGTTGTTAAATCTAACTCCAACCGCTGGGATTTGAGCCCCAAACCTGCCGAACCATAACCATCTCCGAATCCGAAACGAACAAAAATTGCCCGCCACATATCTATTTCTATGCCGAAAGTGGAACGACGCTGCCCTGACACGCCTTGATACTGATGGGAAACATCCTTGAAATTAAATTCAAAATGTATTCTCGCGGTGGGGCCGATCTGAGGAGTGAGCGAAAATCCTGTACTGATGGAACGAGCAATCTTGGTGGGATTATCAGGCGACCCCTGTTTGGCGGCAAAGTTTTTTCCCATCGTGTTGTGCATGACTACCGCAAAAGTTGGAAGCATTTCCATGGGAATAGTAAACTTCATTCCCGTATCCAGCATGAAGGCGGAGCCCTGATTGTATTGGTCCGAACTCAAAATAACTTCCTGGTCGATGGGCTGCTCATCAATCAGTTCCTTTCTGGTTAGAAATATTCCAGTGGCACCAAGCTTAAGAACGCCACCCCAGAAGGACATATTCATCCCCACGTACGGGCCGTGATCAAGGCGCTCGGCATATTCATACAAGGCACCTTCTTCTTTTCCATAGGTGGCGCGAACTTGGTTGGAATAAAGGTAGCCAATGGAAAAGTGTCGAGTTGTAAAGTTAGGCATAATGGAGAAACGACTGTTAACCATTTCACCCGGGTGGTCTTTCACCAGCGTACGAATACCTTCAAGATCGAGGGATTTTGCAAAGTTACTGAAGCCCTCCGAAGCCTTTCCACCTGTACCGACGTTCAGCCAACCCTTGTTGGCCTCTAAGTAAAAGTTGCTCATGTGAAGATGGGTGTTACGAACAGTTCCAAGCCCCGCGGGATTATAGAGAATGCTGGTGGCATCATCGACCTTGCAGATAAAGGCATTTCCCATGGCCATGGCCCGACCACTCACCGCCAACTCCGGGACGACGGCGTCTTCCATGCGAATTAGGGAAAAGGCTTCGAATGGAGCAAGCACTAAGATTAAAATGATGAATACAAGCATTCTCTTCATATTTAGAATTATAAGTCAAAACGGCCCGCTCTCAAGCATTACAGATTTTTTCCATGGAAGAGCTGATAAAATATAAAACCGACTAAATCAGTCTTTGTATAAATTACAAAGACTCATCATCCGTTGGGATTACGGCGCTTTCTTCCGGGGAAACGATGCTGTGAAACACCCATGTAGCGAGAACCGATCCGACGAATGGATTCGATTCTATTTTCGGCCCACATATCCGCCGCCTTATAGGTGGTGATATTATTCTTATCCGCTATTCTAAAAATTTCCAAAGTCGTATCGTAAATGGTGTCGACCATTCGTCGTGCCTTACTATCCGACCAGCCTTCAAATTCAATGCTGACGTTCATTAACCCACCGGCATTGATCAGATAATCTGGAGCGTAGAGGATTCCGCGACTACGCAGAATATCCCCGTGTCTTGGTTCGGCCAACTGGTTATTAGCGGCTCCGGCCACAATTTTACATTTTAATTTTTCTACCGTTTGATCATTGACGGTGGCACCGAGAGCGCAGGGAGCATAGATGTCACATTTGACGCCGTAGATAGCATCGGCTGCGACGACTTCTGCGTTGGGTACCATTTCTAAAAATAGTTTTATATTTTTTTCGTTAATATCAGCAACATAAACTTTGGCGCCGGCCTGAGAGAGCAGCTCGCCGAGATGTCGTCCGACGAAACCTGCCCCTTGCAAGGCCACAACTTTACCTTTTACGGAACGATCGCCATAAAGTTTTAAACAGCTGGCTTCAATACCTTTAAAGACGCCCAGAGCGGTATAGGGAGCAGGATTACCTGAACCACCATGAGGAATGGCAACACCACAGACATTATTGGTTTCGGTAAAAATATGTTCGATATCTTCAACCTTGATGTTGACGTCTTCAGCGGTAATATAGCGACCATTTAAGCTCTCAACGAGGCGGCCAAAACTTCGAAACAAAGCTTCACTCTTATCTTTTTCAGGATCACCAATGATGACGGCCTTGCCACCACCAAGGTTCAGGCCCGACACCGAAGCCTTATAGGTCATTCCCTTCGAGAGACGGAGTACATCTTCGAGGGCCTCATCCTCACTCTTATATGGCCACATCCGGGTCCCGCCGAGGGCCGGTCCGAGAATAGTGTTGTGAATCGCAACGATGGCCCTGAGATTACAAGTTGGGTCGGCATAAAACACAACTTCCTCGTGCCCCATGGAATACATTTTTTCTAAGGTCGGCATGATTTCCTCCTAATCGTCCCCATGACTTCTAATCACAGACAAACTCTAAAATTTACTGCTAAAATTTACGCGCGAGCTTAACTTTTAGAGAGTAAAAACAATATGCCCACTGTGTCACTTGTTTCGACTAAAAACGACCCCAAAGACCATTTTGAGTGCACCATTGATAAAGATCAGACTCTCTATGATGGACTGGCCAAGAATGGCCATCTTCTCCCCCATGGATGTCTGGCAGGTTCATGTGGTTCATGTAAAGTCGAAATTCTTGCCGGCGCGGAAAATTTAAAATCGCCCGGAGTAATAGAGAAAGACACAATTAAATCTATTTTAGAAACCTGTGGAACAAGTCCCACCTACCCGATACGATTGGCCTGCAGGGCAAGGGTTACAGGGGATGTCACTTTGCGAGTTTTTGAATGTCTTTAGCAATTTTTTCAATTTCTGGATGATAATCATTCGCGCGTAGCTTGAACTCCCTATGATTTCCATTTAAAAGGTCATTCACAAATTTAGCAAGAGCATAGATCGGGCCGGAAATACGGTGACTGAAAATAATGCCGAATAAAAATAAAATCACTGATTGAATCAGCAAAATTATCAACATCCCATAATCAAAAATCCTGATAGATTCTTCTCTGAATTCTGAAACGGGCAACAAGGCTACCAGAAGAGAATGACCAAAAATCCCTACAAGCAGGTGAGAGCAGGCACCAATGCCTGCCAATTTTGCGGCAAAAGAGTATTGGAAATTGGCATTGATAATCTTCAGCGTCCGCAAATTGTTAAGGCGCCAAATTTTTTGATTAAGGTAAAAGAGTGAAAAAATAGTCAGTACAATGCCAAAGAGTTGCACCAAATCGGCGATATTAAATATTGCTCCCCGGAAAAAGGAAAATTTAACCTCGATAAAATCAATTACATGGCCCAAGCGAATACGATCAATGGCATTACCTGCAACACCAGAGAAAAATAAAGTCAGTCCCAGTCTCAAAAGAAAAAGTTCTACTCCGGTCCATAAAAAAAAGACCAACCCCAGAAAGAACATGGCGATCAGACCGAACAGCGTCGACGCTAGCACCACTCGAAGTAATGGATGGATATGCGAAAACTGGCCCAAGGAAATGCCGTAGTTGGGAACAAAGTGGAAAGACAGAACTCCCACATCATGAGCCGCGTTTTGGGCATAGAAATAAACCTTAAACAGCTGGTCCAAGAACACTAAAATAAGCACCATGCCAAAGAGCAAAAAATGTTGTCGCCGCACGCACACTCCTAAGGGTCTCCCTTAGCTTAGCTCATCCTGAATTCTATTGGTAGTGGAGGTTACTTGTCTTGATAATCGAGGCCGACTTCATCCTTACTGACGGCGTCTGATTCCTGCTGGGCCTCGACCGCTTCGCGTTTGGAAAAAATATGTTTCGAGTCATCAACTGATTTTATTCTTACGTCTTTGATTTCTTGATTTTCGACTTTGGCCAGCTCAAACGATAACCCGTCCCACACGATAAGCTGACTTTCCTTGGGGAAATTGTTTCCCAGCATATCAAGGATGAAACCGGCCAAGGTGGAATAAGTGTCGTTTAAGGGCAATTTAATTTCATAGTCGGTATAGAGATCGCGCAAAGAGATAGTTCCGGGAACTAAAATCCCTTCCGGTGTTGATTGTATAGTAGGGAGAGGATGAATCTCCTCATCGTGCTCATCGCTGATATCTCCAACGATCTGCTCCACAATGTCTTCCATCGAAATAACGCCAACAATGATGCCGCTCTCATCTTTCACTAATGCCAAATGAATTTTTCTCTTATTCATGAGATCGAAAACAGCGTTGATCTTCATATGTTCATAGACAAAAAATGAAGTCCGTAGATGTTTCTCGATTTTAAAATCTTTGCGCTGCTCTGGAGTAACAAGCGATAAATCTTTCACATGCAAAAGACCGATCGTGTGCTCCAGATCGCCGGCACAGACCGGATAACGGGAATAATGATCGATCTGGATGTAGTTAAGAACTTCATCATAATTCATTTTACTTGTGATGAACTTAACCTTACTGCGTGGAACCATAATATCTTTCACGCGAATAGCAGGGAAATCCATGATCGAAGTTAAAAGTTCGATTTGCTTTGAATCGATGGTCTTTTCTTTTTCTGCGCGATTAAGCATGTATTCAACATCACCCTTGGTCACGATGTGTCCCCGTAGCTGAGCGTTTTCCCCTAGCAATGAATGAATAACCCAAACCATCGACTTAACAATTGGATAGAGAATGCCGTACATCACACGCAAAATCATCAAGACCGGATAGGCCAATGACTCTGCCCGGGCACGGGCAAAAGTCTTGGGGGCAATTTCACCAAAAATCAAAATGGCCAGAGTGGTAACCCCTGCGGTAATTCCCACCATCTCACTTCCAAAAACACGCGTGGAAACAGAGGTCGTCAGAGAAGCGGCATAGACATTGGCAATATTATTTCCCACCAAAATGGTTGTGAGAAGCTCGGTCGCATGCTCCGTCATAAACTCTACGGCGCGGCCGAAGGGTCCACCTTGTTCGATAATTTGGCGGGCGCGATCAATGCCAATGGAAAGCAAAACGGCTTCGGCCCCGGAAAAAAAAGCTGAGAATAAAAAGCAAACAAGAAGCTCAATAATTTCTGAAGGCTGAACCATGTTCTCCCTATGAAAGCCTCGGCAGTCTCAAGAGGCTAAATAACTCTTGTCGGAAATCAGAAAATACCAATAGAAATTATCCTAAAAGCAATGCTTTTTCAAGTCCAACACTAAGTAAAATCAAATAGTTATGTTTTATATTGTATACTGATTCGCTTGAAGTGTGCCCACAATTTAACATAAGCTTGCCGGCCCAATACTCTTAAACTAAGCCTACTGCTTTCATATGACTTTTAATAGCTTACTCCCATTCGCCCCTAAGTCTCTTCTGTTTGCCCCTCTTGAAGGCATTACCGATGCCCTGTATCGCACAGTGATCATGAAGCTGTACCCTGAATGGGCACGTTTTAGTACCGACTTCCTGCGTGTACCCACGTCCGGAAAATATCCACGAAGCAAATTCATTGAACATCTTGGGTATGATATTTACCAAAATCCAGATCTTTTTAGAAAAACAGCTTTCCAAATTATTACCACTGAAAAGGCACAAACCCATCCAGTACTCGATGCTTTGACCGAACTGGGGGTCACACATCTCGACCTCAACCTTGGCTGTCCTTCCCGCACTGTTATTAACCACGGCGGTGGCTCTTACCTCCTAACCGATTTGCGGGCGCTGAAGAATATTTTAATAACGATTCGCGCCCACTGGTCCGGTCCTTTCACTGTGAAAATGAGGATTGGGATGTCCGATGACTCGCTCTTCGATGAAACTCTAAGCCTGATTGAAGGAGAAGGAGTTGATGCCATCACACTTCATGCCCGCACCCGCAACCAGCTCTATGCCGGGCGTGCAGACTGGAATTTTATTAAACGGGCCGTGCAGCAGGTGAAAATTCCCGTTATTGGCAATGGCGATATTTGGACTAGCGATGATGTGACAGCCTGTCTCAACGAAACAGGTTGTCACTCAGTGATGATTGGCCGTGGTGCCCTAAAAACTCCTTGGATGCCCCGACTCATGGGCCCACAGGGCGAATTGGAAGTGCGTCGCACCCAGCTTCCGATTTATTATGAAACGCTCGCGACCCATTTCCAGAAGGCCGGAAATGCCGACCTGGTGGTGTTAAAAAGACTCAAGTCATTGAGTCGTTATACTCTCGAAGATTTTCCCGACGGAAATTTGTGGAAGACCAAATTGCTGAGAAGCCAATCACTTGCCGAATTTTTTGAAGTTCTGAAAAAAGCCATTGTGACCTCTGAGGATCAGATATAGAGCTTCCATTAAAAGACCGCCCAGAGTTCCGAAGAAGACACTCAGTTGGGAGGTAATTAAAAAGGCCATTACGATCAAAGTCATCGGGGGCATCTGACGGCGAATGATGGGATGAATTTGAGGACTTCGCCGTGCAATTAAATCTTCAACCCTGAACATTTGTCGCAAAAAAGAATATCGATATCGGTGTGTCATGGCACGCTGACGAACTTCCGGCAAGTGTAGGGCCAAATTCCAAACATAAAACGTGATGAAAAAAGACAGCGCCAAAAGACTTCCCCCTGCCAAATGAAGAAGAAAAACTCCGGCAAAAAGTATGGCTAAAAAAATCACAGGTTCACTCCATCTCGGTGCCCAAAGACCAAGGAATGAAATTGAACATTAGGAGGTGATTGCAGAAGAGTATCAAAAACAAAAAGAAAATCATCAATACTCATCATGTGATGCTGATCATCCCCTAGCTCGACGTCATGCCACAATCCCGTATCAATGGCACCGGGATAGAGAGTTGAAAAGCGGACACCAAGTTCGCTCCACTCTTCGCGGCATGTTTGAATCAAGCCTTCGAGGGCAAACTTGGAGGCACTGTAGGCCGCCATGTTGGGAAAGGCCTTTTTCCCCGCCAAGCTCGAAATGGTTACGATATGGGTTTGCTGCTCCACAAGGAAGTCGGCCAGATGCTTGAGAATATGAAAAGGTGCCAGGACATTCGAATCGAGATTATTGCGAAAATCCAAGGTCGAGGTTTCAAAAATTGTATCAAGGGTAAGAATGCCGGCATTTAAAACCACCAGGTGCAATTCTTCAGTCACCTGGCGAATAGTTTCATACATCATTTCGACGGCACTTTCTTCGCGCAGATCGGCTTCAATATCAATATAGTTGTCGTGGGCCAGGGTGGAACCGGATCGTGAAACTCCAAACACGGTAAAACCCTGCTCAAGGAGGTACTGTGCCTGGGCCTCGCCCAGCCCCCGGGAAGTTCCTGTAACAAGAGCAAACTTTTGTGTCATGGCCGACCTCTTAGCGTGCAACTCCCACCGCTTTGGTTTCACGCAAAACTGTTACCCTGATCGTTCCGGGATAAGACATTTCGTTCTCAATTTTCTTGGCGATTTCTCTGGAGAGAATCACAGTCTGTTCGTCGTTGACCGATTCATTATTCACGAAGACGCGAATCTCGCGCCCGCCGGAAATTGCGTACGATTTTGAAACGCCATCAAACGTATTTACAATTTGCTCAATGTCCGTGAGACGAGAAACATAGGACTCCATCATGGATTTACGGGCACCAGGACGTGCACCGGAAAGGGCATCGGCAGCGGCCACAAGGTGGGCAAGAATCGACTGCGGTTTTTCCTCATCATGGTGAGAACGAATGGCATGAATGACATCGGCTGACTCGCCAAATTTTTTGAGAAAATCGGCCCCAACCATGGCATGAGAGCCTTCGGCGGAGGCATCGAGGACCTTACCAACATCGTGGAGAAGACCGGCACGGCGCGCCTGTTTTACATTGAGGCCCATTTCCGCGGCCATAGCACCGCAAATGAATGCGCACTCGATGGCATGCTGATACTGGTTTTGGGTATAGGATGTCCGGAAATTCAGCGCTCCAATTAACTTCAACACCTCCGGATGGATTCCATGCACTCCAATTTCCATCTGGGCCTTCTCTCCTAAATCGCGAAGATGTCGATCAAGTTCAGTTTTTGATTTATCAAAAAACTCTTCAATTTTAGCGGGGTGAATCCGGCCGTCCGCAATCAGTTTATGTAACGTTTGACGGGCAATTTCTCGTCGTACCACATTGAAAGAAGAAATGACCACGACTTCAGGAGTATCATCGATGATAAGATCAACACCGCAAATCTGCTCGAAGGCACGAATGTTTCGACCTTCTCGTCCGATCAAACGGCCTTTGATATCATCGCTCGGTAACTCAACCGTGGTAATGGCCTTTTCCGCCACATATTCACCGGCAAAACGTTGGATCGCGATCCCGATAATTCTTTTGGAAGCCTTTTCGGAATCTTCCCGCGCTTCCTCTTCAATACGACGCAAGTCTTTGGCAAAATCAACTTTGGCTGCTTCCTCCATCTCTTTCATGAGAAGACCTTTGGCCTCATCTCGAGTCATGCCACCGACGCGCGCCAATTCTTGAGAAATTTCATCCTGCCGTTTTTTATATTTTTCAATCTCTAGTAATACCTTTTTCTTATGTGCATCGAGATCATCTTCTTTCTGAGCAACGCGGGCCTGCTCTTTCTCCATATCCTCTTGCTTTCGCTCTAAATTGGTCTCCCGTTTGGCCAGCTCACGCTCTTGGTTTTTTGCTTCCTCTTGCTTGCTCTTCAGGTATTTGTCGAATTCATCACGATCTTCCTTGGCCAGCTCTTTAGCTTCTTTTCTGGCGCGATATTTAATATCGTTGGCATCTTTTTTTGCACGCTCAATGATCTCGTCACCTTTCATCTGTTGTGTTTTTAAATCTCGCATCGCGGCCTGATGGCGCAGGAAATAACCTACGGCACCACCAAAAACCAAACTTAAAATTGCCGCTAAAATCACTATCGTCATGAAACTCTCCTTATTCCTTAATGAGCACAGTCGTAGATGGCCTTCTCGGTCACTACGAAATTCATTGGCCAATCATTCAAAGCCACTGGTAGGGCTTCATTTAATTGACCTTCATAGGACACGCCGATCGCCATGGGGCGGTGACGTGACAAGTACCGATCAAAATATCCTTTTCCTCGCCCGAGCCTCGCTCCTCTTTTGCTGAACGCCAGACCCGGAACCAAAACCATTGCTGGCACGTTGGAATTACTTTTGGGAGGCATTTTTAACTCAAAACCAAAGACAACTTTTGGTACCAACTGTTCCAATGTTGCTGGATAGAAAGACATTTCGGTTGTGGATTCAATCAAGGGAAAGAGCAAGGACCTATTCTCGTACCAATTCCCTGAAGTCCAATCGACCTCATCCTCAAGGGGCGCATACACACCCAAAGAACCTCGTCTGCTTTCCAATAAACACGCCAAATTCTTTCCTATGGCCTCATCCCATGATCGCTTCACTGCCGGGTCCAGGGTTTGCAAAAACGTACGCATTTTTGCTCGCAACGCCTTTTTGTCAGCGATCAAGTAAGTTCCTTCGTTGTCCATCAAAAGCAAAAGCGAATTATTGTCCCACAGGGTCTGCCTTCTCAATCTTTTCTAACGCCTTTCTGGTGCGCTCTTCAAGATTGTGCAGACTTGTTTTGAATTCCCTCTCCAAAACCAATTTTTCTTTGGCAATGTCGAGGGCCAATAGGGTTGCCACTTGACCAGGGTCCAAGTGTGGATAGCGAGATCTCAAGCCGTTGGCCCTTTGATTAAAATACTCAACCACCTCATCGGCATCTACGCCGGTATCTCCGAGGCAATCAGGGCGATAACGTAGTCTATATCCCAATACATCAAATTCTTTTTCGCTTTGAATGGTCATAAATTAATTCTCAACTATAAGCGTAAACGAAAACCAAGCTGTCGTCAATTTGAGTTGCCATAGTTCAACAGCAAACCAAGATAGTCTTCTACTACGAAACGATCAAGATCTTCCACATCTTCCCCCACTCCTATGTAGGCGATGGGGACTTTCAATTCTTGTACAATACCCACCGCCGAACCGGCCTTCGAGCTACTGTCACATTTTGTGAAAATCAAACCTGTCAGACCTAAAGTTTTGTGAAACTCCTGGGCCTGTCGTAGCGCATTTTGGCCGGTGATTGCATCGAGCACGAGCAAGACATGATGAGGTGCTTTTGGGTCCAATTTGGCAAGAACCTCTTTGCTCTTTTTAAGTTCCTCCATCAAGTTACCCTTGGTGTGCAAACGTCCCGCCGTATCCAGGATGCAGTAATCGGCCTTGCTCGACAAAGCTGTTTTCAAGGTCTCATATCCAACTCCGCTGGGTGATGCACCCTCTTTGGCCCGCACCATTTGCGCACCGGCGCGTTGGCACCAGACTTCCAATTGATCAACAGCGGCCGCGCGAAAAGTATCACAGGCACCGACGACAACTTTGGCACCTTGCCGCGATAACCGGGTGGCCAATTTTCCGATTGTGGTGGTCTTGCCCACGCCATTAACACCTACAATCATGATGGTTATAGTTTCTGCTTTCTTCTTCGTGACATCAAAGAGTTCTTCTGGCACCAAACTTTGAATCGGGGACATGCGCGTTTTTAGTGTTTCATAAAAATACGCTTTAAAGGAATCCAAGGTATTATTTTTAGCACTTACCTGCTGACGCAATTCTTTCAACATTTCTCCCACAAGCTGGGTGCCCAAATCTGCGCCATAAAGTAGGGCCTCCAGTTCCTCCATGGCCTCATCGGTCAGGTCTCCACGAGTAAATATATTTTCAATTTTCCCCCAAACTCCCTGACGCGAAAGGGCCAGTCCCTGACTCAGTCGCTGGTGCCAACTTTTTTTAGGCGGCTCGACCTTTTGAGGCACCGCGGGTTCGATCGTTGGCGGCGTCGATGGCAGAGCGGGGCCTTTCTTCTTGCTCCTTACTTTCCAGATAAGCAGGACCAATCCGACCAAGATCAAAAGTACCAACAGAATTAATCCAATATTGCTGTCCATGACAAGATTCCTTTTCGATTCCAAACTGTTATTGTATGACACGCCCAGAATGAAGATGCAACAACCAGAACATCTAAAAAAAACACTCCATCGCCATTTTTTGGTGCTGCAGTCGATCCGTAATTTTTTCTTAAGCCAGGGCTTTCTCGATGTTATGACGCCTCCAGCAGTGACCTGTCCCGGAATGGAGCCGCACATTCATACTTTCCAGTTGGCACGAAGTTGCAATGGAACTTTGTCGCCATTTTATTTGCACACCTCACCTGAATTTTGCATGAAAGAACTGCTGGCGCTGCAGTTTGAAAAAATTTTCACTCTCACTCATACCTTTCGTGACGAGCCATCGTCTGCCACGCATCGCTTTCAGTTCACCATGCTGGAATGGTATCGCGCCCATACCCGCTATGAACAAATCATGGATGATTGCCAAGGCCTGATCACTGCCGTGACACAAGCTCTGTCGCTTCCGAACCTCAAAATACAACGCCTCTCAGTTCAAGCCATTTTTCAGCAGCTCATCGGAGTGGATATTTTGCAACATCTGGAGATCGCCGGTCTCCAGCAGGTTATTCAGAGCAAGTATCCCCATCTTATTCACAATTCTGAGGATTGGAAGAAATTTGGCTGGGAAGATTATTTCTTTTTACTTTTTTTAAATGAAATTGAACCTCGCTTAAAAAACATGGGGGCGGTTCTTCTCTATGAATTTCCCGCCCCGCTCGCGGCACTTTCCACCATTAAACCCCAAGACCCAAGAGTGGCCGAGCGCTTTGAAATTTATTTAAATGGGGTGGAAATCTGCAATGCTTATAACGAGCTCACAAATGCGAAGGAACAGCGCCGGCGCTTTGAAGCGTCGATGGAGCAAAAGCAAAGGCTCTATGGCCATACATCTCCGATGCCAGAGCGTTTTCTCGCCAATCTGGAAAGGGGGATGCCTCCGGCCGCGGGTATCGCGCTCGGAGTTGAGCGCTTAATCATGGCACTCACGCAAGAAACAGAAGTCTTCTGGGACTAGCGTCTATTTAATATTTAAATGATTAAAAATTTTGTGAATCTTGATAATCACTTCCGATTTTAAAAACTGTGACGGGACTGAACCGGCCCACTGCATATGCCGCTCGGCCGAGGGATCTTTCCTTAACTCATTATTCCAAATGGTGGGGTACTGTTCGGCAAAATCACTGGAAAGAACGGCATACCATCGATAGAGGTCCTGGGGATTACTATAATAGGCGTCAATCACCTCGAGTGCCTTCTCCGTGATGACCCTCTTAAGAGTATAAAAATTGAGTTTATCGATGGCCTCTTTTTTCAAAGTTTGGTTGATGAATTTCTCGAGAAAACTTAGGGCAAATGCACTGGACCTTTCCGTCACTGCCGCATCGTAGTTTTCCAGACCCGCATAGGTGGCGTCGAGTACCATGGCCCGATAAATTCCTTCCCTGGAAGCCCCCTGTTCCATGGTATTCATCCATTTTGCAAGATCATTATCATTGGCCTTCATCCCGCGCGTTTCAACAATCACCTCATCAATAAAGGCCAAATTATACTTCTGGTATTCTTCCGGTTTTATCTTGAACTGTGACAGATCTTCCTTGCGTGAATAGACTTCAGTTGATTTGGCGTCGTCAACCAGCTTGGGAATTGGGGGTAATGCCATTTTTGCCACCGGCGCGGGGCCTAAAAGCATTACGGTCGTTTCATCACCAAGGTACTTCAACATATGTGGGCGAACTTTTTCTATGTACGGTTTAACTTTGTCCGGCCATTCAGGAGCGGCCTCCACCGGGCCGCACATCATACTGGCCAACAAGAAACCCATAGCTAAAATCATTGCTTTCATTCTTCCTCCCGAAATTCTCAATACTTATACAAATAAGTATACTCGCACTTAGAAAATCACTAAAGGTGCCAATTAATTAACCGACAAGCTTAGTCGGAATATCTAACTGTGGAATTTAAAACACGAGTGCCTCCGTATTTAGGCGCTTTTTTAATCCTAAGTATTCCTAAACATTCCCTAACTCCATGGGATTAAAGATTTTTTCGTTATTTCCTCAACCTCTGGGCAAAGTGTACCGATAATTGAGTTATGAAGATTTGTAAAACTTTATCAAAGTTCGCTCTCCTCCTATGCGCGATTTTTATTGTGTCCGGGTGTGTTCCGGATAGCTTAACAAAGTGGGAAGAGCCAGTGGCGGCACAAACTGCGGCCGGTAAAACGGTAACAGGCCCCGATGGGCTACCCATTGCGGTGCCTCCGCCGACAACGGGCAGTGGGCCAACGTCATTTAGTTATAGTGCGACGAGCTTCGGAATCAGGACGGGAGAAACTGTCTCGTTACTCCCTACATTTGTGGGAGAAACTGAATCGGGCACGAATACATATGTTTTTTCGTCCTACGATAGCGACAATACAAGTACCGTGAAGCCTCTCACAACAATCGGTCTCTCTTTAGACGCCACGACTGGCGCGATAACAGGAACTCCGACCTCCTTTGCCGCCGAAACAAGCTTTTTAATTAAGGCGTATCATATTGAATCGGGCAAGAATCTAACATCGATCACGCTAACTTTCAAAATCGCTACGGATCTCACTAACCTGACTCTCTATTATCCCCAGACAGCTTTGACAACCAAGCTTATTTTAAAATTAGACGTTGTCACCGCATTCACTTTCCCTGCAGGTTCCGTTACTTCCTCCTCGGGAGCTGAGGCGACTGTCGATTACGTAGATAGTGCCAATAAGGAACTCTACCTGACAGTTACAGACGATGGGCCCAATGATACTGGTTTTGTGGCCGGCGAAGACGTGGATAATGCAAGCTCCTTTGTCGTCAAGGAAGCCACAATCAGCAGTGTCACCTACGCTGTTCCAACAATTGGTGCGCCAAATTCTCTGGCGGCCCAATTCTACCCAAACAGTATTGCCATCGGCTCTACTGAATGGAATTCTCTCGTCTGGGGCATCACTCCTGATACTCCTCCCGATACCGGCAAATCTTTAACCTTCACGTCTGATGACGGTAATCCATCCCTGAATGGGCAGTTCAACATCTCTGATACCAAAGACAGCTTGGAGACTACGGAGTATACCGTAACCGTACGCAATACGATTAACGATATCAAACAAATCAAAGTTCGCTTCAATATTAGCAACGCCCCTACCAACTTGAACTATGGCAATAATGCTTTGTTGACGGTGGACGACAACTCCTACTTCAATGTGGGTGACACTGTCACCAGCAACGGGAGTGGAAGTGGGCTCGGACAAATCGCAAGAAAATTTTCCACCGACCATCTTGTCGTCCGCGTGAAGTCTGGGGAATTTAAGGCGGCAGACTTGATTGACAATGTTTCTCCTTATGCCACTTCACGTGCCATTGTCTCGCAGGTCGATATGATTAATGCGATCGCCATTCTCACGGGTGGAACAACCGGCGCAAACTTTGCTACGGGAAGCGGAATTTCCAGCGCCTCGGCAGCCGATACAGGGGTTATCGCTTATAAGGACACAACTTCCATTGTCAGTCTGGTGGTCACAGACGCAGCGGAAGCGGCCAAGTGGTCACCGGGTGACATGATTGTGGGAAGAACCACCACCTCACAAACGGATACAGGAGTTGGCAACGTACTTGGAATTACCTCCAATACTATCTATGTGCACATGATTTCCGGTACCTTTGTGGCCACCAATTGCCTCCAAAATCGCAATGTCTACTATGACCCTGCGAATACTGATTGTTCCGTTGCCACGGCGGCTCCCGGAGACGGACGGGTAACAAGCGTCAACAGCTTTGACACCCTCTATATCAAAACCACCAAAGGCGGGTTCCAAAACGGACAAACAATTTATTACTCACTCACCGGATCAGGAACAAGCCTCCCCCTGATTCAAGTCTTCTCAGATTATCTCACTCTCACTTTTACCGGCGCTGTGGGCACGACCTTGAAGCGCGGCTATGACATCACGACAGCGTACGGTGCGGCCGGGGTGGTTGATTCGATCAGTGGAAGTACGGCGAATGTTATGGTGGAAAATGGAATCTTCAATCCTAGTGATACCGTTGATGATGCCAATCCGTATGTTGGAACAGTGCTGACACTCACTGCGACAGGGGTAAAGTCTGCGGCCCAGTACAATTTATACCGAGGCGAAGCCGCCACAATTAAGCCCAGTCTTTCAACGGGCGACAACGTCACCTATCGACTGGTGCCCGACTCCACTTTTGCCACGACCCTCCCGGCAGGATTAAGCCTTGATGCCACCACAGGAATCATCAGTGGAACGCCAACCCAACCTTTCGTCTCAGATAATTTTAGACTCGAGGCCCGCAATGCGGTGGGATCAGTCACGCATGATTTTAACATCCAAGTTCTCGATGCCTTTTTCCTGGAAAATCTAACAACGAATGCACCGAGCTTTAAGCTGCATAAGTCGGGGCGAAGTAGGCATGCTACGACCTGTCGCATTTCAAGCGCCCAACTGGGCACCACGTCCTATCTCCCATCTAAGGACATTGTCTGTCTCCTGGAGGCCGGGGAATTAGATCTCTACGAAAGGGGCTTAACCATCCAGACCAGCTTTGGTGCTGGCATGTGTAATTTCATAACATTTACACCCTATCAGTTCCATCAGTTTCAATACAAAAAAACTGGTCAGCATATTCCCAGAGTCTATTATAAATACGTTAAAGATGCTGCCTGCACAGGCAACTGTACAAATGCGGCAGGTGCCCCTGTTGCCTGTGCAGGACTCGTTGATGACCCTATTCCCACTTCACTCTGCGATGGCAAGTATACCTCGGCAGCACACCCTACCTGGCCAAACTGTGATGATGGTTTTACCAGAGTCACTACCATTACCTACAAAAATCTTGCTGGTGCTCCCGCTGACTGTCTGGCCACTGAAGACCCGGGTGAAGCTGTCGAATCCGAAGCCGATACTGCTTGCGGAGGCTTGAGATCAAACTGCGTTAATGGTCCCGCCAAAGATATGTTTGGGACCTCTCTTGATCTAGGAGTTAATGGATCAATCCTCGCTGCTGGCAGTGGAGGCTCAAAATCTTGGACATTCGCTTCTCCTAATTCAAAAAGCTTGAAATCAAATCTGTATCTTGCAAACTTTGCCTTCAAAAATAGCTGTAGTAGTAGCGCATCCGATAATAATTTTGAGTATTATGGAAATAGCTGGCAGAAGTACGCTGAGGGCGAACTTTATCAGGTCAAATTTTCGGCAGCGGCTTCAACCGGCGGGGCTGCATTCAATCCGGGAAGTAACGTAAACTCCTTCCCTGGTGCTTTAAGCTATAAGATTTACGCCGTTATTGATGATGACACTCTTATTGTTGAACCAGTGACTGGATCAGAGGATGATTTAAATGGTTCTACGACTCTTGGTGGGCAGAACCTCGTTTACAACGATTCAACGGACAATGTTAATGCCGTCTATGCCTTTGATGCCCCCCAGAGAAATGCACAGCCATTTTATGATTTCAACTGTCTCAACAGCTCCCACGATACAATTGGGAGAATCCGCTTAGTCGTAAGAGATTGGAACAGGGATTTTAATTCGACTTCGCGGATTGATCGCGTCCAGCCAGATTTATACGAATACGTCTCTGGCGTATGCGTGGGGGAAGTTACTCCGACGAGAGTGACAAAAGTTGCTTGCGAAGGAGATGGCGGAATTTGGATATTGAACAGATCAACGACAATCCCTGCGTTCATGGAAGTGACGGGGGCCAGTTTCCTCGATCCATTCGGCAATGATTACAATAACCGTGGTGATTGGGACGATTACAGTCCTATTCTTTCTACTTGCGGCCCAACTTCAACCTCGCCAATGGCACCTATTGCTCCTAGTACCCCTACACTGCGTGGAGCTGGAATATATTCCCTGCCTTATCCCTTCCCTGGCGCAAATCTCTAAGCCTTCACACGCCCAACCAGATCATAATCAAGCACGTCCGTGATCTCGACCGAGATCAGATCGCCTGCATGAATGGGTTTGGCGTTGATGCCAAGGTCGTTGATAATGACCACCCCGTCGATGTCGGGGGCCTGGCCGGTGTGACGTCCTTGCCATAAGAGTTCTGTTTCTTCATGGGGGCCTTCAACCAGCACCTGAATAGTTTTTTTAAGATAGTTTTGATTTTGCTCGCGGGCGATTTCTTTTTGTACCTCAAAGAGACGATCGAAGCGGTCCTCAATAACATCCTGGGGAACTTTGGGCCCGAGCTTGAAAGCCGGAGTTCCTTCCTCATCGCTGTATCGAAAAATACCCAGGTGATTGAAGCGCGCCTTTTTAACTCCTTCCAGGAGCTGCGCAAAATCTTCCTCGGTTTCGCCGGGAAAACCGACAATGATAGAAGTTCGGATGACCATGTCTGGAATCAGCGCACGCAATTTTTCCACCCGACCAAATATTTTCTCGCCGGTAATCTGGCGGTTCATACGTTTTAAGACATTATTGGAAAAATGTTGAACCGGCATATCGAGGTACTTGCAAACTTTTTTGGACGCCGCCATCTTCTCGATGACCTGATCGGTTAGGTCGTCAGGATAGTAGTAAAACAAGCGCAGCCACTCGATACCATCGACCTTCTCCAGTCCATCCAAAAGCTGGTAGAGGTTTTCATAGCTGGATAAATCCTGGGAGATCAAATTGAGTTCTTTTACACCGGATGAAGCCAAAGTCTTGGCTTCCGCCACGAGAGATTCAACGGATCGGGAGCGCAGACGCCCTCGAATGGTCGGGATGATACAGAACGTGCAGTTGCGGTTGCAGCCCTCTGAAACCTTGAGCCAGGCCATATACTTTGGAGAAGTATTAATGCGCGGATCGAATTCGGTGTGAATAAATTTTGGTATATCGACAAAACTTTTGCTTTCAAGTCGGCCGTTCTCCAACGCGCGCAGGAGTTTGGCAATCTTGTTGTACTCCCCGGTACCGATGATCAGGTCAACCTCGGGCAAATCTTTTTCCAAAGCTTCGGAGTAGCGCTGGGCCATGCAGCCGGCCACCACCAAGGCCTGACACCGGCCATTTTTTGGATCTTTGTAGTCGGCCAATTCTAAAATGGTGTCAATGGATTCTTTTTTGGAGGCCTCGATAAAAGAGCAGGTGTTGACGACAATAACCACGGCTTCTTCCACACGGGGAGTGGCGCGAAAGCCATCCAGGCCTAAATAACCGAGCATGACCTGGCCATCCACCAAATTTTTGGAACAACCGAGGGAAGTGAAATAGACCGACTTTTCTTGGAAAGAATTCTGCATATAAGTTATCGTTAGTTATCAGGAATGATCTTCTTGCGCAATTGCACCTTTTAAATTGTTTTAAAGCAACTTAGGATATAATGAAATTTCAATATGTTAGAAAAATCGCTCCACACATTTATTTTGTTGTTCTTTGTGGCCTGTGGAGGTCTGAAGCACCTTCCGCCCTCTGATAAAAGGCCAGACCATCCGGTGGAGGAGGCCTGGTCCAGCACCTTTAAGCTGGCGGAGGAGCTTTCTAAAAATGGCAATATGACTCAGGCCTGTATTCATTGGCAGCATTTGTCCCGGGAGGAAGAATTTCCGTTGCGTGAATTGGCCTTCATCTATCATCTCTACTGTCTGCAAAGTGGCCCGGAGATTGATCAGGCCTTGGCAAAATTTTCTCCCAGTCGCTATTTCAAAAAACCATTTCATGAAACTCTGGCCCGGTCACCTTATGTCGAAATCGCCCGCCCTGTTCTTCGCATCTCTTCTCTGGAGGGTCTAAGCGCCTTGTCGGCCATCCGGGCCGAAAAAGTCCATTACTTGGAAGAGGCGCTCAAAACGGCCCAGAAGGCCGGTCTGACGGTAGCGATCTTGCGCATTCAAAAAAAATTGGCAGGCATGACTCCAGCAGTTGTGGACACCATCACAGAAGAAAATTATCTTGAGGTTGCTAAAAATTTTATCAAAGACCGTGAATATGCCTCGGCCCGTCGCTACCTGGAACGCATTATTTTTAAGAAGCAAAAAGACCTCGATTATCTTGTTGAGGCCTGGAAAATTTATGCCAAAACTTTCAAGTCAGAGCAGGATCGTGACAATTACAAACTTAAACTAGATGCCCTCTTTCGCTTTCTCTTAAAGGAAATCAAAAAGACACCCGCGGCAAAATTGAATGAGATTTCAGATTTTGTCCATGAAGTTGGCTTCGAGCTTGCGCGGGCTGAATGGACAGATGAAAGCGATAAAAAGGCCATCGAGATTCTCGAACGTCTCAAAAAAACCGAAGAAAAATTTCTTGGAAAGTATAAGTCTGACATTGACCTGCTGTTGGGCAAAATTTATTTGGCAACTGATCAATTTGAAAAGGCCACTGACTTCTTCAGCAAAGTAACCGCCGCTAACGATATAGGCGACCAAACCCGTGCAGACATTTACCATCTCACCGGCTTCTACCTCATTCAACATCAGCAATGGGAGGCAGCGCCTCCCTATTTTGAGCGAGCTTTAAAATTGAATCTCGCCAACGGGGATAGGTATAAATTTCAATTTTGGCTGGCCAAAATCAAGAAGGCGCAGGGCCTCGATGCCCAAGATGATTTCAAAAAGCTCGCAACCGTTGACTCACTTGGTTTTTACGGAATTCTTTCAACCTTCGAGTTGGGGGCCCCCCCTACTCCCTTAACCGCTTTGAACCTGGAAAATGTAATTTTAGATGAAAAATTTGAATGGCTGCTGCATTTCAATTTGTTCAACTTGGCCGACAATTATATCGACGCCACCCCATCACCTAAAAAGAACAACCCCGAGCAGCCTCTTCTCCTACTTTCCCGCGCCCACCAGCACCACGAGGTTTTTTATCGCTTAAACAAGATGAATACCAGTACCTATGAGCAGTTCCTTGCCAAATATCCCACCATCCTGCTCCCCACTCCCTTCTTTGAAATTTTTAAAAAAGGTTCCACCACCGCCGAACTCGAAGTCGAGTTACTTTTCGCCATTGCCAAACAAGAATCTGGATTCAATACCTTTGCCAAAAGCCCTGCGGATGCTTACGGGCTGATGCAAGTTATCATGCCAAGTGCTGAAATTGCCGCCAAACGTGCCAAGATTACCCTAACTTCTCCAGAGGACTTATTCGGCCCTGATCTCAATTTAGTTTTAGGACCAACTCTGTTTAGAAAATATTTGGAAGAATTTGATGGTCGTTTTTCCGAAACAATCATGGCCTACAATGCCGGCCCCACGGCAGCTCTACGCTGGCAGAAAAAATATTTTACACCCTTCTGCAGCGATCCTGTCAGTTGTTATGGTGACCGCCGCATAGACGCCACACTGCTCCTCATCGAAATGGTGCCTTATCGCGAAACCAATGCCTATGTGAAAAAGATTTTTAGGAATTATTTTAACTACAAGCGCCTGCTCTCGCCCAATCAATTGGCGGTCGATGACCTCAAGGCCATTTTCTACTGAGCGGTAATATTGGTATTATCCGGGACAGTAAAAGTGAACACTTCGTCCGGATGCTTTTCTAACGAAGCCAGCGATTTAAAGAGCAAATCCACTTTCTTATTGTCGGTAAAAACTAGCGAAATTTTTTCTACGTTGGCAAAGGCCAGAGCCGGCGATCCGGCACTGAGCGCTATTGTGGCCTTCTTGACCCCGGCATCTTTGGCGGCATTTTTTTTAAAAATAATCTCGTATTTTTTATCTCCAAGATCTCGCACATCATAGAGCGGATTTGCCTTGAGACCGTTTTTGAGGCCGTCAAAAAATTTTGCCACCAAGGTATTTCCCTTAGGGGACACGCTGAGTTCCCCCGGTTCACCCGGAATAAAAGGCGGCCGATAGTACCAGCTCTTTTGGGGATTACTCACATAGATTAATCCCTCATCGGGATCGGTAATTTCCAATCGAATGTTGCCCGGATACTGATAAAAAAGCACCCCATGATTGGTCACGGTTTTCTTTTTGATAACGCTCACAAAAGATTGATCAAATTCCGCCTTAAAGGCCTTGGGCATAAAATCTGCGCCACAAACCGCCAAAGAGACGAAAAAAATAGTGAGACAGACTAAGAATCTCATTGGAATCCCGTTAGTGAAGTTGAACCGAAACGGCCTTGGAAACACCTTGCTCCTGCATCGTCACACCATAGAGCGTATCATTCAGCTCCATCGTTTTCTTATTGTGTGTGATTAGAATGAACTGACTATCCTTGCTCATTTCACGCAGGAGTTCGACAAAGCGCCCGACGTTGGCATCATCCAACGGAGCATCAACCTCATCCAAGAGGCAAAATGGAGATGGCTTGACTAGAAAGATGGAGAAGATCAAGGCAATCGCTGTCAGGGCCTTTTCTCCCCCCGACATAAGATTGATATTTTGCATCTTCTTGCCAGGAGGCTGGGCAATAATATCGACACCGGCCTCTGGATCATCGGGACTGCCAACTAAGGCAAGTTTGGCCACACCACCGTCGAAGATAATGGGAAATACTTTCTCAAAACGACTGCTCACCTCTTCAAAGGCAACCTTGAAACGCTCGCGGGACTTTATATCAATTTTTTCAATCGCTAACTTCAGATCCTCAAGAGAAGCTTTGAGCTCGTCTTCCTGCTTGACCAAGAAATCAAAACGTAACTTCTGACGATCATAATCTTCAATCGCCTGCCAGTTGATCTCCCCTAAGCGGTTCAGCTCTGTGCGTGCCTCCCGTAACTTGACGTGACATTCTTTCAAATCCTGCCCATAGCGACGGGTAAATTCGTAGGTTACTGCTTCAACTTTTTCCGGCCCTTCTGGCCCTTCCATTGTAAACATGGCGGCGAGATCATGGAGCTGTGTTAGCTCTTCCGAGGTATATTCGAGGGCAGCGGAAATCGTCTGGCGCAGGTCAATTCTATATTTTTCAAAAACGTTGCGGGTAACCTGCTCTTCCTCTGTTAATGACTGGCCGATTTTAACTTCGTGCTCAACCATGTCTTTTTCTGACTTATTGATCTTATGGCCTAAATCTTTAACTTCATTTTCACGTTCCTGCATTCCGGTCAGAAGTTCAGAGAGCCTATCTCGCATAAGCGAAAGCATCTCTTCCCGCTCAACCAGGACCTGTGAGGTATCTAAATTGCTTTTTTCCAGCGTGGCCAACTCTTGCTCAAGTCCAGTGACTTCTTCCTCGTAGCGAAGGATGGAACTCTGATTGTTGATTCCTCGCTGATCGAGACGCTCTAACTGCGCCGTGATATCTTTAATTTGTGACTCAAGGGATTTCACTCGTTCATTGTAGGTCTTGGCCTCTGCACTCAAACGCAGGAATTCCCCACGGTCATCCTCATATCGACTTTTCAGCATCTCCAACGCATCTTTTTGATCCTCGACGCGAGAGAGTTTTTCCTCCTGATCTTTATCCAGGATTTCTTCTTTCTTGCTCAGCTCTTCTTCTCGAATAATGAGCTCCAGACGACTTTTGGAAACTTCCTGTTTTCTATTGATTAAAATTTGCAGACGTGAATTTCCTGAAGAATGCACTTCCGATTTCGTCTCAATATAGGATTTCAGGGCCACGAATTTTTCACGACCATCACGCAAGAAATTTCGAGTTTCTTCAACTTTCTTTTCCAGCTCGATGAGCTTGGCACGCTCGCTGACCGCTTTCTGTTCGGCCTCAGTTTTTTCCGCCAGCAGTTGAAGTCGCTGACCTTTCAATTCATCGATTTTATTATTACGCGCCACAAGGCCGAAACTCTCATCGCCTTGAGTAGCATAGGAAACAAGTTTACCTGCTCCTAAGTTTTTGATCTGCACTTTCCCGTCTAACGACGTAATGGATCGGAAGTTGATTTCGGTCGGAACCTGCTGCCAAACTTTCTGATCATCACATTGGGCCAGATAGTGACCTTCTAAAAAGACCTTGAGAGCTTCATTTCCTTCGGAAATTTCCACTAAATCGGCCAGGGCAATAACTTCAGTAAAGCCTTTGGTTTTTAGACGGGCGCACGTCTCCAATGTCGTTTGAATGTCTGCTCGGCCAGGCACAAGACAATCGACACCTTTCGCAAGGATGGACTCACCCAGCGAGTCCTGCAACGAACCATCAAAAATCAAACATTCTAAAATATCGGCCAGCGCACACTGAACGGCGGCCGACATTTCTGTCGGACACTTAATGAGTCGTCCAAATAGCTTCACACCGGAGGCTTCCTGCTCCTTAAGGGCCAGAGCAGTTCCTTCTTTAAGGCCTTCAAACGAGCTATTGAGTTCCTCAAGTGAAGAAAGCTTACTCTCCACCTGCATGCTAAGTTTTGTTTTACTCTGCAGCTCAGATTCCAAAGTCGCCAGATCAATTTTGTTTTTGGATAATTCAGTCTGCCAATTTTTCAGCTCTTCCTCAGCCAATTGCACGGCCACTTCAAGCTTTTTCAGCTCTTCCCTCTTACTGGCCAACTCTCCGGAGACTCCGCTGAATTGCTTTTCCAGGGCCTCAATTTCCAGCGCCATATCTTGCAGAGTCGCTGCATATTCGGCCAGCTTTGGTCCGACATTTGCTTTCTCTTGGCGTATGCTCTGGCATTCGAGTCGGACAGTTTCATGATTTCGTTGAGCTTCTTTTAACTCATCCTCACGACTATCCTTCTCCTGCTTTAAAAAGTTAAGGCGCTCTTCTAACTCGGAAAAATCGGTTTGCTCTTGCCCACGTTCAACCGCCTCATTCAAGGCCGTGCTCAACTCGGATAATCGCACTTGCCGTTGGGCCAGCTCTTGCGCCAGCTCTTCTGATTCACGCCGTTTTTCATCCAGCAATTTTTCTTTTTCACTTTGAGCCCGGCAAAGATTGTTCAGGCGCTCCTCTTGGGCCGCCAGCTGTCGCGAAATCTGATTGTACTGACCCTGAAGCTCATCTAGCTTCTGGGTTTGAATCTCACGCTCAAGACGCTCTTGCTCCAGACTTATCTCAAGACCGTCTTTCCGTATCTTCCAATTTTGAACATTAATCGTTTTCTCATTCAAAAAAGTGTGGTGATCGCGAATATCTTTTAAGAGATCAAATTCTTTATGGGACTCGGTGATCAGCTCATACTTGATCACCCGTTCCTTCATATGGCGTGCGCGCTCGGCCTTCTCTGCTTGCTTTTCAAGAACCTTGAGCTGCTTTTCAATTTCTAACTTCAAATCCTGCAAGCGACTTAAGTTGGACTGGGTTTGCTCTATTTTCCTTAAGGATTCCCGTCTACGCAGTTTAAATTTTGTAATTCCCGCAACCTCTTCAATCATCACGCGCCGATCTTCAGGTTTGCTTTGAACGATGCGGTTAATTTCACCTTGAGCGATAATTGAATACGATTTTGCGCCCGCGCCCGTATCCATAAATACTTCCTGCACATCTTTTAAACGGCAGATATTGTCATTGATTCGATATTCAGATTCACCATTGCGATAAAGCTTTCGAGTCAGAGCAATTTCCTGCGGGCTCGAAACGGTGTTTCCGATATGAATGTGCTTGCCCTCAACATTTTCGATGACCAAGCTGGCTTCGGCCCAGTTGGCCGGGGCATACTTGGACGACCCCGCAAAAATGACGTCTTTCATCGATTGGCCGCGCAAATGCTTGGCCGACTGCTCTCCCATGATCCAAAAGAGAGCATCAACGATATTAGATTTGCCGCACCCGTTCGGGCCGACAATTCCCGTTATTCCATCGTCGAAATGGATAACAGTCCGATCTTTAAAGGATTTAAATCCTTGTACAATAAGACGCTTCAACTTCACAGGCGCTTCCTTTGCTATGCGACGTTGTATGTGTGTGCGAACTTTTTAACTTTTACACAGGCCGCATAATGTGTACAGATTATTTGCTGATAATAGGCCGGTTAATTGCCTCTATGGCAAGGATTCAAGGGACTTCTGACGTGAGGTGTTACTTAGTTTACCGTCGGCGGGGCACTTCTTAGAGACTGCTCTATCCATCTCAAGGCCTGTTAAGTCGCTTTGAGTGGACGGTTTGACATGAAATTTAATTGACTGCACTTCCTTGAGGAGGTGTTCGCCTTTTGCATTCGCGACATAATCCCAGATTTCTAAAATAACACCGGTGTTCGTATTTCCCCCAAAATAGATCTGAATTTTCTCTACATCGCTAATGGTGATGGTGTTTTGATGAAGTTGACCGCTAGCGATTTTGTCACACAGAAAATGAGTGATTCCCTCTTTGCTGGTTAAAACATCACCAAAGTAAAGCTGACTCCCCACAGATGCCTCATAAGTCATGGCCTGCCCAATAGGAGCGCGCAAAGTCGCTGTAATGGGAGAATCAACCACCTTCGCCCCACAATTGTATTGCTCTAATTGGAAATCGAAAATTTTACCATCGTGTAATGCTCTAAATAATGATCT
The DNA here is from genome assembly GCA_001769855.1 of Bdellovibrionales bacterium GWA2_49_15. Taxonomy (GTDB): domain Bacteria; phylum Bdellovibrionota; class Bacteriovoracia; order Bacteriovoracales; family Bacteriovoracaceae; genus GWA2-49-15. The sequence goes on from MEPP01000031.1 coordinate 432,650, forward strand.
CTTCTGCTCAAGGGCCTCACACAAAATTTTCGCCAAAGATTGATCATTGGCGGAAAGATTGATGGTCTCCCGCATCTGATCTGGAACCTGGGTCGGCTCCTCATTTCTCATAATGTCCACTTTACAGGCGCACATTAAAAAAAGGATGACGATCATTTTGCTCATGAAAACTCCTTGATCATATTGCATTATTATAGCAAATCTTCATAGTTTCTAAAAACATTATGTATTAGTATATGCTCATCACGGATGAAAACGACCAATCATATTCTGGATTATCTGGACGCCCTCCTGCGAGAGCTATTCAACTGGCATAAGAACCGTCACGTCTCTGTCCTGGTGCTTATCAATCAGGTCCTGTTTACAGGTTTTGAAGCACTCACTCCCATTCTTGTGAGTTCCTTTTTGCTTGGAGGATTAGTGGCCTACACCGGTCGCACTTTCCTGACGGACCTGGGACAAAATCAGCTCATCTACAACCTCATCATTATGGCGGTTATCCGCGATGTTGGGCCATTGATTACCGGTCTTATTATTTTATTGCGCTCTGGAACTGCGATCACGACTGAGTTGGGCAGTATGCGGGTCAACCGCGAAATTGACGCTCTTGAGACCATGGGGATTTCCAGCATGAGCTATCTGGTGGTCCCTCGCGTGATGGGAATGGTTTTTTCCCTTTTGATTCTAGGTGCCTATTTCACTCTCATGGGTCTGATCGGGGCGTATGCCACTTTTTTTTGGTTAGCCAAGGTTCCTTTTACAGATTTCTTCTTACGCTTTACCAACGCTCTTAGTGCCGCTGACTTATACATTCCTTTGATTAAGGCCGTCTTCACCGGTTTGCTCATTGGAACTTTGTGTAGCTTCCACGGTCTCCGCGTCGGGCGCGCCCTTACTGAAATCCCCCAACGTGCTATCAAGGCCGTCACGCAATGTGTTTTGGCCCTGCTCTTTCTCCACGGAATTATCGCCTTGGTCAGTTTTAGCTTGGAGGGCATGTGAGTTTAGCCCCCCTCGTGACTTTAAATGCTGTGGCAAAAAGTGTCTATGAGCAGACGATTCTGCGGAATGTGAGTTATTCCTTTGCAACCCAAACGATCACTTGGATTCGAGGGACTGAAGGGCAAGGAAAAACCTTATTAACAAATATCTTATGCAACCTTGAAGCTCCTGATTCAGGGAGCGTGGATTGGCAACCATCCAGTGGTCGCGACATGGGAGTCGTCTTTGATACTCCGGCCTTGATTTCCAATCTCAGCATCGCTCAAAATTTGGCCTTGGCCTTGGACCATTACCAAGTTTCTTTAAATGGAAAAAACAAAATTGAGTATATTCAGGAGTTGTTACACACCTGGAAGCTTCCCAGGACAGAAAATCTAAGACCCGTGGTTCTTTCGCGCGCCCAAAGCTGTCGGGTGGCCCTTATTCGCGCGCTCATCGCAAAACCCAAAGTTTTAATATGGGATGATGCTTTCGAATGTTTCACGGAAGATGATCTTCGTTTTGCGCACAGTAAACTGCAAGAGGTTCATGCCCAGGGAATGACACTTATTCTTTTATCCCGACGCCCAAGTCTGGACTGGGATTTTCCATTTAAACAAATTCAATTAAAGGAAGGGAGGCTGGAGATATGATTCCATTCAAGCTCCGTCACAATCGCGAGATTGTCACCATTTTCATACTTATTGCGGTCGGGATTTTTGTCTTTTTAGGTTCCGTCGTTGCTTACAACAACAATGTCTTTCGCGCCCGTGTAAATTTCTACACTTTGGTCCAAAATGCCTATGGCCTCAAATCCTTGCCACCAATTTATTTCAAAGGCTTTGCCATAGGAAGAGTGAAATCATTTGAGCTGACCCGTGAAAATAAGATTCACGTTAATTTTTATGTTTTCGAAGATTTTTATGAAAAGATCATCAACTATTCTGTCGTTTCAATTAACACTAACCCTCTCTCCGGCGAAATAACAGAGTTCCAGCTCATCACTCCCGAGGGAACCCAGGAAACTTTAGGCCTGGTGGAGAAAGGAGCTTTAATTCCCGACCTCAAATCCACCGAGGCCCAAAACTATATCAAGGACGGAAAACTCAAGTATGAGGCGGCGGGGATTGAAGGCATTCTCGATAAATCCAACCAGATTCTGAAAGTTTTCATTGAGCAAAAGACCAGCGAGAAAATAAATGGCATTATTGATTCAGTCGCCAAAACAGCGGCCTCACTTGAATCCACGGTAAAATCTTACGGCCCCGAAGGAAAAGGGGAAGGCCATCAGCAAATTGTAAATACATTGGATAAAGTGAACAAAACCATGACTTCCATTGTTGACACCGCCACCTACGTTAAGGAAACAATTGAGGTGGTCCACACCAATCGTAAAGATCTGGCACCGCTTATCATCAATTCCAACAAGACGATTGAGAAGGCCTCTCGTACTCTCGATGGAATCAACAATAATCCGCTCCTGAAGGGCGGCATACCACAAGAAAGGAAGCTCCATGGCGTGGAAATGGTTCAATAAAACACTCATTATTGTCATCTTGGTTAGCGCAACTTTCGCGGGATGCAGCTCTTCCCAGAAAAAAAGTTACACCGTCAATGAACTCGAGAAGCGCGCGGACGAGTATCTCTCTGTTGGTGACCGCTTCCGCCTGCTGGGTAAGCCAACAGATGCCCTCCAATATTATCGCTTGGCCCAGAATATCTATTTCAAAAAGTGGAATCCCTCAAAATACACCTTATCGGGAATGAAAGAAACCACCATCCTCGTCGTCATGGGGGAGCTGGCGCAGGCCAAAGCACGCCTGGAGTACTTTAAGAATTATGCCCAAAGTATGGCCGTGAGTGAAATGCTCGCTGATATTGCGTTGAGCGAAGCCATGCTGCTTTATGCATTCGAGAAACGTGAGGAGGCCACGGCCCTTCTCGATAGCTGGTTAAAGCGCGAAAATGTGGGAATTGAGAAACGCCAGTATATGCTTTTCTACCGTATATGGAAGACTCAGCAGTTGCCGGAAAACACAACCATAAAAGATCTATTGAGTGAGGCCAGATCAGTTATTTCCCATTATTCCTCAGGCGAGCTTGAAAATCCCGAGGTGGCCTTTTTTTCAAGTTTGGTTATGGCCGAATTTCTGGAGTCACGACTCGAATATGAGGAGGCCTGGAATTTTCTAACTCAAGTTGTAAGCATCCATCGCGACAGTGAGGTTGTGATCCAGTGGCCTAGAATTTTCGCAGTTCTCTCACGTGTGGCCAGCAAACTCAACAAAGTGGAATTGGCGACCTTCTATCAGCAGATGCAGGAAGAGCAGCTCAAAACACCGCTACAGTAGGTGCACTACCCCTTGCTCTTGATCTTTTCCCTGGTAAGAAGTTCACGAATAAGCTCGCGCTTGTCGCCCTGAATTTCAATCACGCCTTCTTTTTTATCAAGGAAATATGTGCCACCAGAACCACATTTCTTTTTGAGCTTCGTGGTGAGTTCGCGTAAAAAAATTTCGTTCTTGGGAAGCTGATCTATCACAGTCACGGTTTTGCCACCTCTGCCTGATTTTTCCATGCGCAAGACGGCCACAAATTTGTAGTTTTTAACATCGACCTCTTTAGGACACGTGCATTCACTCACCAGCTCTTTGCATTTTGGGCATTTCTGATTGGCGAGAGGGTCGCTGGAGTAGACGAGCCTGGAATCTTTCATCGTCGCACGATGATCGAACAGAACACCTGCTTTGTACACTCTAAGATTCCCCTTGCGTATTTTTCACATCGGAATAATATTTAATTACTCAAGAGTTAAAGGGCACGAGTGAGATATAGCTATCTTATATTTTCCATTCTTCTGCTTAGTCTATGTTCATCCATGACCATGGCCCAGTCGGTAAAAAAAATCCTTGGCAATAAATTCTTGATTCAGGATTTTGCAGACGGCGAATTACAGGTTGGCGACCAAATCGAGATGTTTGATAAAAATTATAAGGTATGGGGAAAGGCGCGCATTGAGAAGATCAAAAAAAACCAAGCCATTGCGACCGTCCATGAGGGGCAAGTAACAAATGGATTGAGCGTAAAAAAACTGAATGAGACTGAAAGCGAAAGCACTCCAGCGCCGAAAGGACCTTCAAATTTTTCAGTTTACTACGCCAAGGCCGACTTTGATTACAAAGAACCGGGACTTATGTCGATCACGGGAGATTTGTCCGGGTTTGGGGTGGTTTATCAATATCGCGAGGCCGCACATGTAACTCTGGAATACGAAAGCTTAAGCGGCAATAACGGCTATGACGGGCAAACTCAAGATGGTGTGCCTCTGCAAACGAGAACCGAGGATAAGATCACCAATTTGCGTTTTTCCGTCGGCGTGCCGGTCATCCAACTTTCTCGTTTTATTGCCGTTCCCTATATTGGGATTGGCAGTCGAAAATGGGATGACAAGCTCCTGGGCGAAGGAGGTTATCGTCGAGAAATTCAATACACCTATGCTCCGGCCGGATTGCATGCTGAAGTGCAAGTCGCCACTTTTCTGAGCTTCTTCGCCAGCGGGGAATACGATTATTTCATCAGTGGCAAAGTGAACAGCCATTTAAGTGATGCCGATCCCCTGCTTCCCGATATAGAAAACAAACAGAAAAAAGGGAAAGGCCAGCGTTACAGTGCCGGCGCTACTTTGAGTATGTATAATTTATTTTGTCGTCTGCACTATTTCGTTCGAAAATGGAAAATTAAAGATTCGGAGCAAGTTAAAACTCAAATTTCTCTCGGCCCCTTTGGAGTTGTCGAATTGACATTTGTTGAACCCGCAAACGAAACAAAGACCACAGGGATTATTCTTGAGTTTGGACTTAATTACTGATTTTCTCTTCCTTATTGTCTCTGCAATCGCGGGGGCCATCGCCTCCGTGACCGGATTTGGCATCGGAAGCATTCTCACGCCGATTCTGGCACTTGAAACAGGGACGAAACTCGCAGTAGCGGTGATTTCGATCCCACATTTTGTGGCCACGGTGATCCGATTTTGGTTAATGCGGGCCCATGTGAATAAGAAAGTTCTGATGGGTTTTGGCATCACCAGTGCTCTGGGCGGGCTGATCGGTGCTCTTCTTCATTCGACCTTTCAAAGCTCGGTTCTCACGTTTATATTTGGAGGACTTCTCATCTTTGCCGGTTTTATGGGATTTACCGGACTAGCACAGAAGATGCGCTTTCATGGGCCCATCGCCTGGGTGGCCGGAGCACTCTCGGGGGGATTCGGTGGCCTGGTTGGAAATCAAGGTGGCATTCGTTCTGCGGCCTTAATGGCCTTCAATTTACCCAAAGAATCTCTCATTGCAACGGCCACCGCCATTGGTGTCATTGTGGATTTGGCAAGAATGCCAATTTATTTTGCCTCGGGTTTTGAGCAGATTGCTGCGTCATGGGTATGGATTGTCATTGGCACCTTGGGTGTGATGCTTGGAACCTGGTTTGGTGCTAGATTTTTGCGCAAGATTTCTGAATCTGTTTTTCGAAAAATTTTAGGCGCTGTAATTTTTTCTCTCGGTCTTTACATGATCATCCGTCAAAGTTTACTCAATTAGTTACGAATGTTCACTTTTAGAGAGGTCGTGAATGATCCGAAGTAGTTTGTCTGGAGAAGCCGGTTTTTGAAGCCACACATTGCCAGAATTGTGAAATGAGTCATCAAATTCTGGTAGGTCTGTTAACGTTTGAGATGTAAAAAGCACGAAAGGAATATTGAGATTCCGCTGCTGAACAAAATTCCAAACATCGCCACCATTTTTCACGGGCATGCGGTAATCGCAAACAATCACATCGAAATTCTGATCGTCTTGCAGTAACGCCATGGCCTGTTGTCCATCCTCACAAGTGGTCACGGAACTCAGGTCTTGTAAAAAGCAATTATACAAGCTGCGTATTTCCGGATCATCATCAATAAACAAGAGCCGTGGCATAAGCTTTCATTCTCTCTTATTCGTTGTTGCAAAAAAAGGCCGAGGTTTTTACCCTCGGCCGGACAATAACTCGGATCTGAGAGCAGAACTATTCTGGTTTTTTGCCGAAAATCGTGACTTTCGTTTTAGGTTTTTTGCTGGCAAGTTTTACTTGCGTTCTAACACCAAACTCCCAGTCATTTTTGAAGCTTGTGTCATACACATTCCAACGAACTTCTGGTCCCACAGTTAAGCTGTCGTTCACTTTGAAGTTCATACCGGCAGCTACTTGGAACAAATAGTTATGGATATAGGTCATTTGAGCGGTTACTTCACCCCATTTGATGAATTTGTAGGTGTACCCAGTAGCGACTGTAAAGTCAGCATTAGGATATTTGGGGTTATTGTGGAAATACATCCCTTCTGCGTAGAAAGTATGATCGCCCAATTTATAAACACCGCTTACTTCAACGATGTCTGCATCTGGGTTGGCCTCATCGCCTAAGTGAGTATAGCCAGCACCGACGGTTAGGTTCTCATAAACTTCACGTGACCAACGAACTGAAACTGAACCGATGGTTCCAAGATCAAGATCGCCTTTAGCATCGAGGTTTTCGAAAACAGCGGCTTCGATCTTGCCGATCATTTCATAGTCAAGACGAACGGCAAATCCGAACAGCTCGTTCATGTCGCGAACTCCATGCAAGGGGTCTTCATGAAAGTCAAGCATTG
>MEPP01000032.1:0-132353 GCA_001769855.1 Bdellovibrionales bacterium GWA2_49_15
TAGGTGACGCTTTTTTTATTGTTCACCACCGTATCACCAAAGGTGAGAAGATTTTCAACCACCAGCTTTCCTTTGATCACTGGGGCGGGGGTTGGGGTTGGCGTTGGGGTAGGCAGTGGAGTCGGCACCGGCGCAGGAGCGTTGGTCACAACTTGAAACTGCAGCCCCATTTTCAGCTGCTTTAAGACAGTACTATCTCCGGAATAATAGCCCAACGTAAACCCAAAGGAATACATTCCCTCAGTCGAAGGATTAAACTCCAAGAGATAATTACAGCTCTCACCTGGTGCCAAATTCAACAAACTCGTTCCACAGGTTCCGCCGCTCACACGAAAATTGGCAGCGCCTTCTGTGATGGCAAACTCACCAATGGCCGCACGTGCCAACCCGGTATTCTCAATTTTGAGATCGAGTTCAGTGAGTGATTGAGGGTAAATTGCGCTTGGCTGAGTGACATTTTTTAAGATCAGAGTCCCCTCAAGTAACTTGGGAAGATCGGTCTGACTATTACAGCCCAACAGCAAGAGCAAGCACGTAAAAACTAAAAAATACGCATAGGATGGAAATACCTTTCCACTTTTTGTCAGCATGACAACTCCTTCATAAATAAAAATTAAATTGACACTTAAGGGACATGCCCTTGGGAAAAGCTGGCGCAGATAAGATAGTAGCGGTTACCAAAGAGTAAATCCGATCTTGCAGAAGTCTCAGGACCAGGGTGGGTTAAAAAAACATGCCTCCTTCAAATAATTTTTTAACCAAACATCACCAGGTAGGGCTTCTCAAAAACCATGATTTGCCGACTTTGAACCAGTACCTTTGTGGGAGCTGTCCGTTCTCGCAATCGCGAAGGCCAATCCAACAAAATAATCAACGTCAGTCTAGCTCTTAACAACTATCATCAATAAAAAAAAGAGGCAACAGTGGCCAGTATGATAATTATCTTTTTTGCACATCTATGACCGACGGACCTGGTCGTCTAAGAAAATTGGTTTTTTCCTAGGAAAAAAAATGGGAACAGGGAATAATAATTAAATATGAGTGTAAATATTTTGAACATTTCAAACAGTGAAGAAGTAAAACCTTTTTTGCTCGGCATATCCAGCAACCTCCTTCAAGAGGCGAGTAAGCGTGTCGAATTCAATAGCTTTATCGTGGCGAGATCCACCGTTCTCACGGCCCTTGTGCACAATCTCTCACAGGCCTTTCCCGAAAGAAAAAGTGCCACCGCCGTCAGTGCTTTTTATGCTTTCCTGGTGGCCAAAAATTTGGATTGGGTTAATACCCAAACCATCGATCAGATAATTTTGGCCGCCTTATTACAGGATATCGGTTTGCCCAAGGCGCGGGAAAAACTTCCTCCAGCATCTTTTGAACAATTTGTCCTACAACACCCTGAGGCCTTTCGCTCTCATCCCAAAGAGGGACTGCTATTACTCCAAAATATTGAGCATATACCGGAGCGGGTCCGTCAGATCATCTATCAGCATCATGAGTACTGCAATGGACTGGGGTTCCCCAATGGAATTTCCGCCATGAGAATTTACCCCCCCGCCAAGATCTTGTCTCTGGTATCGGGCTTTGTTGATGATGTTTTGCAAAATCCCAACGAACGTCCGGCAAATACCTTAAAAAAATTCGTTTCCGATCGCGAAAAGGTCAGCCGTTATGATGCTGATTGCGTACGGGCCTTAATTAAACTTTTTATTCCAGAAAAAAGCAGGTAGCTATGAGGAAAACAACCCTTTTGATTATTGATGATGAAAAAGTTCTCCTCGAAAATGTGGCCGAGCTGTTGGCCGGCATCGCAGATAACATTGTGACCTGTGACAATCCCTTCAAGGCGATTGAGGTTTTGAAGGAGGGACACGTTCACTGTGTGATCTGCGATATTTTTATGCCCGGGATGAATGGCGTGGAAGTCATTAAGAAAACACGGGAGCTAAAAAATGAGGTGCCCTTTATCTTTTACACCGGTCATGGAAATAAAGATTTAATGCTTGAAGTGGCAAAATATGGTGCCTTGGATTTTATTGATAAACCTAATATGGATGGCCTCGAGCATGCTGTGGTACAGGGTCTCAAACTTGGCCTTGAGCAGGGCAAACAACCTCCCGATGTAGAGTCCGACCTGAAAGACTACCGAAAATTATTGGCCAAGCTCGGCGATTAATCATTGACCGCGAAGTAGCAATAACGACGATGCTGAGAAAGAGTCTTAATCAGCAGGTCGAAATAGGCAATGCGGAGTTTCTGCAACTTCACCGCCTCACTCGCCACGGCATAATCAAGTGCCGCACGCTTCTGACCCTTCTTGTGCCAGAACTCACCAACATAAGACCAGACACCGCCGTTGTCGTTAATGACGCGAATATTCTCCCGATAAAACTGATCTAGCTTTAAAAAACTTTGCTGGATGAGTGGAGATTGCAATTTGTCACTCCAGCCCCCCCATCTGGGCGCGGTGATAAATAAAATGGCATCGGCAGAAAAGATGGACTGGCGTCCCAACTGATCCATCTGATCCTGCAAATATTCCTGAGGGGTTCTCTCATCATTCCAGATATCCCATCCCACCTGCCCGAGGGTAACCACGTTCGACCCGATCGAATAGGTGCTGTAGAGATGAGCGCCGATGGTTCCCGGATGGACCGCCATACCTAGGAAGCTCACACTCTGGCCGGAAAAATAAAGCGACGAGATGGCCGCGCCTCCCGCCACGAGACCCGCCACGGCCGACACGGTCATGGATATTTTAGAAGCAAGGTGGGCCCCGTTCATGGCCCGAAGAGTGCTTCGCGTATCACGTTCAGTTTTTGAGATATCGGCCAAATCATTTCTATTGGCGACCTGCAAGTTGGAGATAAATCTTTCCCGGGCCAAAAGATCTTGCTCTGCGACCTGGCATAGCTCGGTTTTGGCCAGGGCGGGCATGAGGGCAAGAACGAGAACGAGGGCCTGTAAAAAATACATAGTTGACTTCATGACTCCCTCCTCTTCCCCAGCGTCAAAGATAAAATAACATAAAATCGACATCCCACGGGAAAGTGTGTAAATTTTGGAGCGTGGTTTAAGGATCTTATTTCATGAACTCCCTCACCTCCGCTTTAGAAAAAACACGATCCTATCTTGGCTCATCCGAAGCCTTAAAAAGTATCGAACGAGATCCCTACTGGCCAAAATGGAACGGCCCCTGGTGGCACATGCTTCTCCTCCACGAGATGGATTTAACGGCAGAAATTCCCGCCGAGACCATGGCAAAAATGGTCCAGGTTCTCAAGACCCATTACCTACCCGTGTTTCCGATCAAGCCGGAGGACATCACCGCGGGAATTAACCCCATTACCAACATCGCCTGCCTTTGTGAGGTCGGTTGTCTTTATCAGGTCCTTTTTAGCTATGGTATTGATGTTGATGAGGAGCTTCCCTGGATGCGCCCATGGTTTCTGCGCTATCAGCTACCGGACGGTGGGCTGAACTGTGACGAGAAGGCCTATGCCAAGGCCCATTCTAAAAGCTCTATCGTATCCACACTACCGTGCCTCGAAGCCGTGTTATTTTGCCGCAAACGAGAACTCAGTGGAGAAGAAATAGCTTTTTTGGATAGAGGGGCCGACTATTTAATTGGGCAGCGGCTTTTCCGCAAAATTTCAACCGGGGAAGTTATCGACCCAAGCTGGATGGAAATAAGATTCCCGCGATTTTACGAATATGATTTTTTTCGAGGATATTACTTCCTGGCAAAGTGGCGAGAAATCTCCGGCAAGACCATCCCAGAAGAGTTGGTTAATGAGGTCAAGGAGCTTGTTTCACAGCAGCTGACGGATAAAGGTATTATCCTCAAACGCTACAATTTATTTGATACCCGCAGCTACAATCAGAAGTCTGACGGGTCATGGAGCTGGGGTCATGCCTCTGAGTTTGATCTCATGAAAGCGGTCAGCTTTGAAGGGCAAGTCTGCCCGTCGCTGACCAGAAAATGGAAGGAGGTGGGCCATGCAAGGTGAAGAGGAATATTTCTTTAACTGCCCTTACTGCAGCTCCCCCATCTCCGTAGTCATCGAAACCACGCTCGACAATCAGGAGTACATCGAAGATTGCGAGGTCTGCTGCAAACCAATCCAGATCAAGTTTAAAACTGAGGAAGGTGAAGTGACGGAATTCGAAGCAACGACTCTGGAAGATTGAAATGAAAAAGGCCCCGGTCGGGGCCTTCATCGAGATACTTTTAAGTAAGTTAATTATTCAAGACGATCAGCGGTTAGATAAGACTTTGTCTTCACAAATTTTCCATCTTGATGATTAAAGTAACCTTCTGAGTAGGTAATCATGGTGGGAGCGACGTACACCATCTCACAAATTGATTGACTTACATCTGTCACCACAATTTTTTCATGAATCCCGTCAACTGGAAGCTTATTGAGCTCGGCGGTATAGGTCACGCTGCCACAGCTATCGGTAACGACTTTTTTAAGAGGCAAGGTCACTTCCTTGGTGGGGATATAAGCTATGCAAAAAGCATGAGGGGGACAGTTATTTCGAAGATCAAAACGGATAGAGATGATCTTGGAAACTGCATTCACACTCACCGTTCCACCACGGACACCTCGGGTCGAGAGAAAGCTCTCAGCATCGAACTCCCAGGTTAATAGTTTTGCACTTTGTGTAAAGGTGTCGGGATGCAGGGAGGTGGCTTGGGCAAAACTTGAGAACAAACAGATCGCGCAGATAATTCCAAAAATTGTTTTCATACATAGCTCCTAATGGGTTAGCGGTTGTTTTAAGTTGCGCGGAAGATAGTGGTTTCATCGCGAAAGTAAAACTTATATTTTATAATGCTTACCAATAAGTAGCACTTATGTATCAGAAGGTAATAAATACAAGGTTTACCTTTCTAAATGGCAGGAACTTCTGAAATTTGCTAGATGGCCACAATCTTTAAAAACGGAGTCAATTATCATGAGCGCAAAGAAGGTTATTTTGGCCATCCTGTTTTCCCTAACCGTAGGCAGCCAGGCCTTCGCCACCTGCCAGGCTGATTACATGAAAAAAATTGATTCCCCCATTCTCCCGCGCGCCATCCAGATTAACGGCAATGGGATATCTCTGCTCGGCTATTATGGTGCCTATGCCATCTTCGGATCTGCAGGGGCCGGAATTGCGGGGGCCTTGATTCTTCCCCTCGGTCTCACCTTAGGACTTTGGGGGGCCAAAGAGATTCGCAATAACCCACTTCATGATATTGTTCGCCTCCTCAACGAATCTGAGTACCGCGCCACGGGGAAATATCCCGAGATGAGAACTGATGTACAAAAGGAAGTGACCGTTGACGGGCAGACGCGAGATGAAAGACGTCACCAAAAACGCCTAAACCGTCAGGTCCGCCGACACAATCGGTTCCTGGCCCGCTTCAACAAGCATTTGGCAAAAGAACTCTCTAAGAGCAGTGAGGTCTTTGCCGAGTTTCATCAGCACATCAGTGAAGTGGCCACCGGCGTGTCCGCCGAACAGTTGGCGGCCGCGGTGAAAACATCCAATGATGCCAGCGAACTATGCACCGGTAAGATCGGGACCGCCTTCGGCCCGGTGATTGAATATAAGCGCGAGATTGCCATCGATGGAGCGACCAAGAAGGAACGCAAGCAGCAGGAAAGATTTAATAAGAAAGTGCGAAAGCATAATGAAAAGATGGCCGAGCTGGAGGACAAAAATCGCCTGGCAACCAAACCCGAGGTGATTCGCTATTTTCAAGAATTACTGTAACTGCTATTTCTTCTGAAGATAGTCGCTTAGGATGCTCCCGATCAGGAGCGCCCCGGCGGTAAAAACGGCGTAATTGGCGGCATCGTCGGGAATGCTGATACCCCCTTCCGTGTAGTTTTCAGCAGAAAGTAGGCGTGGTTTCTTTTCCTGAATGCTCTTTGGCCTGTCACTGCTCAACTGGGAAAGTGATAATGGCGAAATACTCCGTGGAGAAAAATAAACGAAGGTGACCGAGGCCCCGTCATTGTCTATTTTAAGCGAATGAATACTGCCAGAAATCTTGGCCAACTTGCGCACATGTCCCTTGATCATTTTTTCCTGTGCTATGGTCTTTATCGCGATCGGATAAGCGTACTCTTTTTTGTCTTTTGTATAATATATAAAATAGCGATGCCCGTGAAAGGCCTGCTGTTCGCTTACTTTGATAATCTGCCCCCACACCTGAAAAACTTCCGCATTTCTTTGACCTGTCAGAAAAAATAACAAAAATAGACATAGTATTTTTGGCATGATCGCTACCCTAGCATTTCACGACGGGCGCGGTAATGATAGCTCCCAACCTGCCAGGCGATTAGAAGAATGATAAGAGCGGCCTTCGTGAGCGGGAATTCAGAGTAATCGACGATCACCTCCCCTTCACGCCCCTGACTTTCCTTCTTATAAGACAGAGTATCAATTAACTTAAACTGCATCCCCAGGGAGATCACATTTTTTGAAGGTCGCGGATCATTCGCAGGTCTTCGCTCCAGCCGCATCGTGCACAGACTCAAAAATAAAAACAAGCACAAAAGAGCAAGCGTCGACAGAAATGAAAATTTCGCGGCATTGCCGGAAATAATTTCCTCGCGCTCATCGCGATCTTGAATCCGGGCCAGTTTTTTGAGTAGCCCGTCTCTTAAGCTTTTTGAAAAGAGCATTTTGATGCTGAGATAAAGGCTGCCTGTCGTCCATAGGATAAAAATCCATCCCAAGGTGTCCCATAAGGTGCGCAAGGTCTGTGGGAGCCCCTCACCGGCATCTTCCGGATACTTCACTATTCCCCAGACAAAGAGAATAATAAGACATGGAATCGCATAGAGAAGGTACTTCGTTACCAGTCGGTCAAATTTACTCATCACAATTTCCCCTTGTTTCTTACCTTAAAAACGCGGTTGAGATCAGTTTTAAAAAAAAGGGCAATTTTAAAGGCCAGCTCAAGTGATGGATTATAATTTCCATTTTCGATGGCATGTACGGTGACTCTGGTCACGCCGATTTCATCCGCGAGCTGCTGCTGGGTTAGCTGATGCTCGGCCCTTAACTCTCCTATGGAGTTTTGAATGTCTAAGGTTAGTTTTGTTTTTCCCATAAATGTATAATAAACTTTACTTTTGGTTATGTAAAGTTTATTATACATTTATCATCCAATCAGTAAAAATACATCATGCCTGTCATGACATTGTTGGTCTCATTACTTTCGCGCACAAAGTTATCCGGATCGAGAGTAATCGTCGTAAGACATGTCAGACCACGCCCGGGAATTTCATCCCCAAAAAGTCCCAGACCAAAGAGGTCCATGTTCGGTGTCAGAGTCAAAAAACGACTATAAGCTGTCTGACCACATCGCTCGACCTTCATACGCACCTGGGGCGTCTGTTCGAGATAGCGTGGCATCAGGTATGAAACGGTGAGCGTGACATAGGAAGGCTCGCGCTGTATCCAGAGAGTCTGCATTAAGAGATCGGGATAGGCCGGAGCTTGTGGGCCAGGAATAAGAAGAGAACTCAACTCAAAAACATTGTTCTGTTCATTGGCTTCGCTAATCAAATTTTGCGGATCGAGCGTAAAGCGCGTCGGACAATTCTGCCCCAGGCCCGGCAACTTTGAGACCGGGATTGAAAATTGCACAAAATCCCCCAGCGGAACCTGCCAGGCATCGGAGAGGGCCGAGTCACCACACCGTTCAACCGTAAAGCGAAAGCGTAGACCGTTTCCGAGACTAAGGTGGGGGCCGTGATTTCTCACTCGCACCGTCAGATAGGTCCCGTTCATAATGAGATAGGCCTGGTCCATTTCCAAATCCGGCATCTGATCTGCACTTTCTCCTGGAAGTGGATTTAAAATATGGGGAATCTCCAGCCAGTTGTCTTGGCGATACGATTCAAAAAGCTCATAGCTGTGATCCAAAAGAACAGCAAAGCGATATTCTTTTCCTCTGAAGGAGGCAAATTCCAAAGGAATGGGGGCGCGCATCTCTTTTATCCCTGTATCCCCGGGAATACTGATTCCGCGAATAATATGGACGGCATCATACTGATCGGCAGCGCGATTCTCAATCTGGTATTCGAGCTTTTCTCCCACCCAGACGCCAATGGAAAAGGTCTTCCCTTGAAAATATTGGCCGGGCAATTTTGTGAACTGATAGCTCAAGGTCATGATCTCACCTTCAAAGTTTAAGGACACGGCCTTGAACTCGGGTAAGACTAAATAGGGAATGGCAAGGGAGGTGGTAAGCTGATTATTATTTTCAAGCGATTCTATTATTTCCGCGTTCAAATCCAAGCGCAGGGTGAATTGCGAAGTTGTTCCCGTTGGGCGACCGATACTGTCAATATGGAACTTAATTTCTCTTTGCTCGCCGGGATCAAGAGTTTCACCAATTTCCTGGCGGGAACTCTGCCCCCCATTTTTGCTCAGCTCAACCACAAATGAATGATTCACCACTCCCGCGCCTTGATTGAGAAAGACACCTTTCACATAGGGTTCCTCATAACTCATTGAGAGACATCTCAGGTCGGGGACTTGCACTGGCACGGGCGGAACCGGGGTCGGTGGTGGTGCCACTATAATAACTGGGACAGGTGTAGCAACGGGAACCGGTTCAACCTCAACGACCGGTTCTTCGACGGGCGGAAGAAGAGGTGCGATGGGCTCAACTCCACCGACAGGAGGAGGTGAAGGCGGCGCTGGCGAATCAACGATGACGTCATCACTTGGCTTAGGTAACTCACCTTCAGGCGTGCATGCTGCCAGCAGAAGAAAAATCAAAAGGGCCAAAAATATATTGATCCGATAAGACATGGTACACCTCCTTGGCATACAGTTCTGGTGGGACAGACCGACAGGCCCATTCCTTCAAGATCAATGCCGCTTAATTTCGTTTTAAGTATTTGAAAGGAGGAAATGAAAATGTCAAAAGATTAGACACCCGTAAGCACATCGCGATTTTGGTCAAGGTTGAACTCACCTGCGCCGGCGCGGGTAGAAAAGCAAACTCAGGGGATTCCAACGGCGATCAAAAAAGCACTGTGGGCCCAAGCGGAAGCACGGTGCCAGCATCCCGGCTGCCACGCCCATCACGCCCGGGGGCATTTCTCCTGACGACATTCAACTTTTTTGATAAAGACTGCGGACTATGGAAAAATGACCTGACCCAGGCCCAGGATCAAGGCCAAGGCGGCCGGCGCGGCCTGAATAAAAAGAATTTTTTTACCAACGGTGAAGCCCCCATAGATTCCTGCAATCAGCACACAGGAAAGAAAAAAGACCTTCAGTTGAAAGGCAATTTCAGCGGAGGGAGAACATAAACTAAAAATCAAACCAGCACTCAAAAAACCATTATAAAGCCCCTGGTTGGCCGCCAGGACCTTCGTCATCCTGGCCTTTTCCAAAGTATTACCGAAAATTTTAAGTCCCTTGGGAGTGGTCCAAAGAAACATCTCCAAAAGTAAAAAATAAAGGTGTAAAAATGCAATAAGGCCTGTTAGCAAGTTAATCACGATGTTCATTGAAAATGATTCTGGCCTACCGGCTGGACCTTTGTCACATCTTGTCGCATAATTGACTCAACAAACATTTTTCAAGGAGTACGTGATGGTTTGCAAAACGAAAGGCGGCTGCGGGACGATGACGAAGAAAGTGGTTAAGAAAAAAGCTGCAAAAAAAGTTACCAAGAAAAAATAACTTTTGACCCATTTTAATTGGTGGGGATATCGGCTTGATTTTCCCCACCAATTAAAAGCTTATGGTGTATGATGCTTTGTCGCTATCTCGTGAACGACCGGTGCGACAGGGTTGTTAAAAAAGGTCACCTGACCGTCATCAAGATCATACTTCGCCTGCACAATTCTGACTTTCCCGATTTTAACTTCCTCGGCAATGATCTTTGAACGTCGGCGTAAATTTGTCGCCACCAAGCGAACGTTCTCATCAATCGCCTCTTCCACAAATTCGGCGTCCTTTTTGTTAGAACTTCTTCGAACCGTCGCCACGGCAGGCGAAATCTGGGATAAGATAGCGCTGATGTTATCAAACCCATGCTCGGCCGAAGCATGCCCTTCTTTGCGCTCACTATTCTCGTATCCTCTAGATTCTTTGGATTCCTTACTTTCCTTAACCTTAACCTTCAGCTGACAGGCAGCGGTAACTGCGCCACATTTTTCGTGCCCGAGCACAACAATTAATGAGGTCTTCAGATGTTCGACAGCGTATTCGATGCTTCCCAAAATAATAGGATCGACCACATTGCCCGCCACTCTGATCACAAAAAGTTCCCCCAAGGTCTTGTCAAAGATAATTTCCGGAGGAACACGCGAGTCTGAGCATGACAGAATAATGGCAAAAGGTTTTTGTCCCTTGGCCAATTCAGTGCGGAGCTGCGCCGTCGACTCATGACAGGTGTTCATCTTTGATTCGACATAGCGTTTATTGCCATCGATCAACTGTTTTAAGGCCTCATCATGCATGGCCCCAAGGGCCTCTTCGGCGGTTCTTGGGGTCGCATTCGCCCCAACTGACAAAGCTAGCAAGAAAACAGAAAGAAGCATCTTCATATAAATCCTTTCGTAGATTGATTGATCTTTAGCTTAAAAGCGTTTTAAACCAAATGGTATGGGTATTTTTACCTAGAATTTAATTTCCCAAATTATTTTATAAGTCATTAATTTTATACTTCAGAGTGGGTGTTCCGGGTTGTCAATCAAATCATTCCGTCTTAGACTTTTATCGTTTCAGAGGAAGATAATTCAAGACCGGGAACGCCGGTCGATCACAGGAGTGATAGTGCAAACCGAGATCACCTTAAAGAGATGGACGAAATACTTCGCTGTCATGACGGCATCCCTTGGGCTGGTTGGTATTTTAGGGTGGAAGTACGGTTGTCTTTTTTTATCGAGTTTAAAATCGTCTTGTATTCCCATGGCACCATTGACGGCGGTTCTCTTTATGCTGTCAGGCCCATTGTTATATGCCTTCACCCTGGAGCGTTTACCTAAATCCGCAAGGGTCAGTGCCATCCTAGTTTCGACATTAATCGGATTTATCGGACTCATGATCACAATGAGTTTTATCTTCCACCTTAACTTTCCTCTGGAGTTCCATCTCTTTCCCTCCAATGAACAATTCGGAGATGTCCCCGCCAATCGCATGTCACCGGTCACGGCCCTGGGATTTTTGCTGGCCGGCCTTGCCTTTTTGTTTTTAATTTATGCTCGGGAAAAAAGGCTTTTTTCAAAAACCCTGACCACTCTGGGCGCCGCCATTATGATTTTAGGCTTGGCCTTCGGCTTAAGTTACCTGAGACCTGTGCCCTTTCTTTACGGCACGGCCATCATTCCTATGGCGCTCCCCACGGTTCTGGCCTTTTGTTGCCTGGGCCTAGGGTTTATTATGACCGCCGGTCCTGATAGCTATCTTCTTCGCCCCATGGTTGGCATGAATGTGCGGGCGAGGCTGTTGCGAATTGCCGTGCCCCTCGCCACCACTATTGGCATCATCCATGTATGTCTAAATGCCATCCCAGCGCTAGGATTTGAAGAGGTCCAGAAGGCCGTCTGGGTGGACCTGCTCTTTATTCCCGTGATGGTTATCTGTGTTTTCTTCGTGGCCAAATGGATCGGAGGAATTCTCGATCAAGAGGTTGCCCTTCGCCAGGAGGTCGAGACCGAGCTGAAAAGATACGCCGAAGAGATTATCGATGCCCAGGAAACAGAGCGCCTGCGCATTGCCAAGGAAATTCACGAGGGTGTCATTCAAGATTTAGGCGTTATTGTGCATCTCCTACGCGATTCGAGTCGGACTAATCCTTCTGTCTCACCGATGGTAGGCTCGCTCATGACGGCGATTGATGAGGTTCGCAGGATTACCCATAACTTACGCCCCAGTATCCTGGATGATCTCGGGCTTGCCATCTCGCTCCGGTCACTTTGTGATGACTTGCAGGCCAGAACGAAGATAGAAATCGATCAGAACATTGCGGAAAATCTCAGCCGATTTGCGGCCCCTCTCGAACTTGCCATCTTTCGGATCGCCCAGGAGGCCTTAAGTAATATTGAAAAACATTCGGGCGCAACCAAGGTAAGATTAAATTATTTTCTGCGCGGTTTGGAATTGCAGTTGGAAATCATCGACAACGGCATCGGATTTTGCCAAAAAACGGAAGAGCACGCCCGCCGAATTATGAAGCTGAGATCGGGGCTTGGGTTACAGCATATTAAGGAACGTGCCACCGCCATTGGCGGTCGCGTTTCGGTTGAGACACTTCCAGGCCAAGGCACCAAAATTGTCGTGGGAGTCTCGATTATGGCACCAGAGCAAAAGGGAGCTAGTGAAGATGCAAGAAGCTATTCAGGTATTCTTAGTTGATGATCATCCGGTTTTTCGCGAAGGCATAAAGGCCCGACTGGAAAATGAAGCAGACTTCAAAGTCGTGGGCGAGGCCGGCGACGGAGCTGAGGCCCTAAGCAAGATGGCGACCCTCACGCCGGACGTTATGCTTCTTGATATTGGCTTACCCACCATGAACGGGTTGGAGGTCGCCAAATTTGCACGCGCCAATTACCCTCGTACAGAGATCTTGGTTCTCACCATGCACAATCGGCCCGAGTACGCCCAGCGCTTCCTTCAGCTAGGGGTCAAGGGTTTTGTGATTAAAGACTCCCCCGCCGAGCTCCTAAGTTTGGCCATCCGTCAAGTTGCCAAAGGTGAGCACTATATTGATGAAAGAATGAATGCCCCTCACCCAAAGTTAGAAACCGAAGAGCTTTCTAAACGGGAGCAGGAAATTTTGCAAATGCTTGGCCAGTGTTCGCGCAACAAAGACATTGCCGCCAAGCTCGGGATTAGTGTCCGAACGGTCGAAGGACACCGCAGACTCATTATGAAAAAAATGAACTTTGAAAATATTCATGCCCTCATCCGCTATGTCTTTGAAGTCAAAAAGAACTAAACCACTCTAGAAAAAACAGGTAGTTCCCCTCATTGAATTCGCTTTAGAATCTCCAACAATTGAGTGTCACGTGCGCAGCCACCCTCAAACAAGGAGTAGTGAGAGTGGAGGAGACAAGCAACATCTCCAAGACGCGGACCAAGGCGGAACTGATGAAGTTTTAGTTCTACACCCGGCCCCCACTTATCCATCTAAGTGGGGGCTTCTTTACTCCGCAAAAAGATTTTACATCAATCAATTTGAGGAGTAATTTTTCTGTATGAAAAAAAATCCATACATGAAATATTTTGTCCTCACTCTCTCCACCTGCTGGTTGGCGTGGCAGTCTTTTGCCGCCTCCAATGTTTATCTCACCTACCACTGGCATCTCCATCAGCCCATCTACTGGCCCGAGAAACATCCCACGCTGGAACGGGTACAATTCGCCGCTGATTCTTACGATATCAAAACCTCGGGCGGAGGTTTTTTTCCCGGCAGCTCAGTCCCCCATCCCCAAAACAATCTGGCCACCGGTGACATCGGGTCCTATGATCCGGTTTTTTCCATTGATGATCGCATTCAGGTCTATCAATGGGGCGGGCGAGATTCTCTTCGCCATCTTTTAAATTTTCCCAACGGTGGAGCGTCGATTTCTTATACCGGCTCACTCATGGACAACATCAATAGCTGGGGGAAAGACTCGCGCATGGGCTATAATTCCGAGTGGCGCAATGGTTACCGGGAAGCCAGTCACTGGAAAACCAGCGCCGGCCATCCCCGCGCCGACATGGTGGGCATCACCTACCATCACGCCCTGGCGCCGCTCATTCCCAAGAGTGCCTTTCGAAAGGAACTGAAACTCTTTCGCCGCGCGGCCCTGGCAAACTGGGCCAGCGAAAGCAAAGGCTTCTTTCCCGCCGAGGTGGCCTTCTCCCCGACTCTGATTCCCATTCTGCGGGAGCAGGGATTCGAGTGGACGATTGTGGCCAACGGCCATCTGGCGCGCACCACCAGCAACTATCTCTCACCCGAAGTTGCACCGTCGCCCTCAACCTCCACCTGGAATACCCTCCCTCCCAATCGCGCTGATCTTTTAAATCCGCCCGTCCCCGCCGGACAGTGGTGGTCAGGCTCCATTGATGGAAGAGGGGCCAAGGTTCCGGCACCCTTTGCGTACCTTCCCCACAAAGTTGAGTACGTCGATCCCGCCAGCGGAAAATCTGAGCGAATAACCGTGGTTCCGATGGATGAGGTTTTGAGCTACCAAAACGGCTACGGCACCATGGGCACGGATACGATTGACCAAAAAATCGCGCCGTATAGCAACCCCGCCCGACCGAGCCTGGTGCTGTTCGCCCACGATGGCGACAACGCCTGGGGCGGTGGCAACTCTTACTATCATGAATCGGTCCCCGGCCTGGCCAATCAGGCGATCCAGAAAGGCCATCAGATGACCACCATCCAGCAGTTTCTCCAGGATTATCCCGTGCCGGAATCCGATGTGGTGCACTTAGAAGAAGGCGGTTGGGTTAATCCGGAGGGTGACTGGGGAGATCCGCAGTTTGTGAAATGGCTTTATCCTCCCGCGCGCTCACCCCGCGATCCCGGCTATGATCCCAAGGACCCGCGCACCCGAATCGATATTGAAAACGGCTTCTCCAGCTCGTGGCGATCCTGGGCGGTGGTGACGGCGGGAGCGAATCTGTGTGAGACCAGCGAGCAAATTCGGGGAGAGAATAATTCTGACGTGGAAAAGGCCTGGCATTTTTACCTGGCCGGCCTGGATAGCGGATTTTTGTATTACGGTGATTCCCTGGATGATGAGGTTAAGCAATCGTTGGCCCTCAATCAGGCCATGCCCTACATCCAACGCGCCATCGGCGACGGGGCCGATGATCACACCGGACCGACCATCTTTCACCCGCAGCGCTGGCCTTACAATCCGGGCGGCATGGGCTGGGGTGTGACCACAGGTTATCGCCCGGTGGGCTTTAACGGGGCCCCCGCCTACTCAAAAGATTTTTATGTCTGGACTTTTGTCTATGATGTCTCCCAGGTGCGCGACGTGGTCGTGAAATATCGGGTGAGCAAGACCGGTGTGAATTCTTTAACTGATCATGATAATGAAACTTATAAAGGCGGCGCCTCGGTCGGGCCTTGGATTTCTGTGGCCATGAATCGTCGGGTCATCGACCCAAAATTTGCTGGCAATCCTCCGAGCGGAAACCTCAATTATTTTATTCTTCCCAACGTCCTGGCCGATCACTACTGGGCCAAAATTCAGGGTTACGATCAGGTCCTTATCGACTACTATGTTGAGGCCAGCGATTCCAAAGGCAATCTCTCCCGCTCCGAAATTTATCATGTGTGGGTCGGCGCCAAATAAACGAGCTGGCCCGGAGAAATCATGCGGATTTATCACCGTCGTATTTTTATCATGCTTATGGGACTGGCCCTCGCAGGTTGTGCCGCGATGGGCCCCTCAGGAAAGATGGCCGATTCCTTGAGCTACGTGCGCAAGCATAAAGGCGAAGGCATGAGGCGTTCCTTGCTTCGAAGTGAAGCGGAACTGATGGAAGAGGCGGCCAAGGGCTTTGAGAATGACTATACCGTTATTCGCGAACCTCACGCCCTTTTTGCCAAGGCCCATAGTGTGGAGCTGACGTATGCCTACTATTTCTATCCTTCCACCAAGAGCGGATATACCGATGTGGAGATCATGATCGCCAGTCCCTGGTTGAAGGCGGATGACATGAACCAATTTCAGAACGACCAGTTCTTCATGTCGCTCGGTTATATCAATACCCGTCTTCAGGAAGACGGATACGACCCGAATATTAAGCAAGGGTCCATGCTCCCTCTTAGTACCGCTGCATTCTGGGCCAACCGCGAGATCACCCTCAAGCTGATTGAGAAGGGCGCAAGACAGGATTTGGCGATCAATGAGTTAAACGAGATCGCCAAGCGAAACTTGCCCTACCTGGACCGACCCAATAACAGGGCCTCCCACGACAAGTCCCTGCAGGCAATCGAGTTTTTGAATACCCTGGCCGCCAACCAGCGCACCGCCAAGCAAACGGTTGAACAGACCGCCGAGCTCAAGGCCTTACTACAGAAAAAAAACATGCAGGGCCTGAGGGCCTTTCTCGATGCCCACCCCGAATCCCTGTCTTCCATCGAAGATCCGCAGCTGCGCCTGCGCTTCACCGGCCCGCCAGAATTGCGCATTACCGATATTCTTCAGCTTATTAAAAACAAAAAAAAGGACGCGCTCATTATCGCTCGAATCAACAGCACCCAGGCGCCTTACAAGCAGTTTACCGTGGATGAAATGTCCGAACTCACCAAGATGGGCATTTCCGATGAGGTGGTGGCGGCGATGCTTGCGGTGACCACCGAATACAACAAAGAGCAGAAACGTCTGGAGGAGCAGCAGCGAATACAGGCCGCTCAGAACCAGCAGCTTGCGCACCCAAACCTGCAGCCAGTGAGTCAGATCTCTCCGCAATCGTCCCAGCAGCAACCCCCCGAAGCCAACTCGGCCGGCGAATGTTTGAAGCTGGCCGCGGCACTCAAGGTCTGCGATCAGTCCGGAGGATTTATCGGAATAACCTGCGCTTCTTTGGCCAGAACACAGTTCAATTGTCCCCGACTTTAGCAAGAGCAATTTCATCGGACATCGTAAATAAAATTTACAGTTTCAGCTTTACCAAAATTACTTTTCAAGCGTAAAATTTTTGCTATGAAAAATTTCACAAAAATTACCCTTAGTGTTCTAAGTCTTCTCTTTCTCAGCATGGCCCCACTGGCCGCTGATTATAAGATCACCATTCGCGGTGGTGACGATCTCACCTTCACCCCGAAACCAGCGGAGGACCGAGCTCCCCTTGTTGATAAGACTAAATATGATGTGGTGGTGATTGGAGGCGGTCTGGCGGGATTATCTTCGGCCGTTTATCTGAGCGAAAAGGGAAAGAAGATCCTGATCATCGAAAAGGAAGCCAAGCTCGGAGGCCTTGCCGCCGGTGATACTGACAAGAAGGGCATTCGCTACAATCGCGGTGCCGCTTACTGGGCCGATGCCGGTGAGGAAATCATCAACATTCTTGAGCACATCGGCCTGAACGATTTTAAGAAGACCTATCCCATCCATGACCCGATTGACAGCTATCTGTGGAAGGGCAAATTTTATGAGCACTTTTGGGAGCAGCCCACTCTGGCAGAGTTACCCGCAAGCTTCGCCCTCTTTAAGCATGAGTTAGAGATGTCCGAAAAAGACGGACTTATTCCAGGGCAACCCTTTGAAGAGTTTGCCAACCTGGAGCTGGATAAGCTCACGGCGGAGGAATGGCTCAAGACGGTGCCCGCACGCGTGGCGGCCCGCAAAGATGAGGAGTCCAAAAAGATTTATGAGAGCTTTAAAAAAGATACCCGGGTTGACCATGCAAATCCCATGAAGGATGTGGGGCAACTGGTCGAGCTGTATACCCGCTCTGCTCTCGGCGGATTGCCCAAGCAAGTTTCCGCCGCCGCCTTTGCTAATTTTTACGTCGCGGAATTTGTCACCCGCTACACCAGTCCCAACGGTACGGGTGAAGCTGCCATGAAGATGATCAAAACGTTGCAGGGCAAAGCGCCTCTGGTCACTCTTAAAACCCAGTCGACTGCCACTAAAATTATGAATGAACCAAGCGGTGCACGAGTGCAATATGTGAATGGCGGAAAGCTCCACGAGGTCTCCGCTGATTACGTCGTCTTTGCCGCCCAACTTCGATTTGCTCCACGAATTATTGAGGGGTTCACGGAAAAAGCGCCGGAGCAGGCAGCCGCTATGAACGCCCTGGAATATTCTCATTGCTTTGTTCACGTCGTGAAAGTCAAAGGCCACCCTTACCGCGCCAGCTATGACACCTGGGTACGCCCGGAGGATTATAAAGACATCGACTTTACCGATGTTATCCTCGGACGATGGATGGACCCTAAAATCAAGGGCTACGAAGGAATGCGGGATTTCAAAAAGCATCCTTCGGATAATGACGGAATTTTCACCATCTATCACAATTTTCAGCACCCTGATGAATGGATGCAGAATCGCAAAGACATGATTCCGGAAAATCACTACAAGCTGGCGGCCCAGCTGGCGGTGGATGGCATGATCAAAAATTTAAGTCCTATGTTGAAGGAAAAATGGGGCACCAAGATCGAAGTGCAGTCGGTGGAAACAAACCGCTGGCCCTACTCCCTCATGGTGGTCAAACCCGGGCACTTCTCGAAGTTCGGAAAAATCCTGCGCAGGCCCTTTGGCAGAGTCTTCTTTGCCAATAATAACCTGGGCACACCTTCGGTGGAAGAAGCCGTTTTCCGCGGTCACTGTGCCGCCAATAATATCTTTAAGCGATTGGATGCAGGATTTAAAAACGAAGAGTGGTCGAACTGCCCGCTTGAGGCACCTTAATTAGCGCCAGGAACTTTAATATTCTCCTTCGATAACTTTTCCCAATTTTGAAATTGCGGAGTCAGCGCATCTTCAAGCGCCACTAAGCTGGCGCCAATTTCATCTTGGACTTTTCTGAAGTTTTCATAGGGCAATGTCGGGGAGACTGAGATAGGCCGGCCATAGCCGATGACAATTTTGGCAAAGGGTTTTGGAAGACGAAATTTATCCCAGCTATTGAAGACCCAGTAGCGATCGGCGATGGCCACATAAGGCACCAGCGCGACCTCGGCCTGCTTGGCCATATCAACGATTCCCGGCTTTACATAATGGGCCGGTCCCTTGGGCCCATCCACGGTGATCGCCCCTCCCACTCCTGTTTTTAAGATTTCCGTCATCTGATCTTTGGCCGCTCTCCCGCCCTTATCCACCCCGCTCGAACTTTTCGAACTCCCCATCATGGTCATGTGGCCCAATCGTTGCAACGTATAGGCCAGGGGACGAGCATCCTTCGACTTGGAAATCATCACCACATGGGTCCAACCGGTCTGAGCGGTGATTCCCACAAAAAGATTCTGGTGCCAGATAGCATAGATATGATTGCCATATTTACTGGCCTGCCGGGCGGCCTGCAAATTCTCCACTCCCACAAAGCGATAGCGATACGATTTGTGAAAGGCCAAAACGACCAGGTAGGCCAGGCGAGAGACCACAGCAAGTAAGAAGTTACCCATCATAGAAAGATATCATAGACGATTCGATTCAATTTGAACATTGCGGGAATTCTGCGGTCCTGCTAATGTTCCCGTTACACTTTTCAAGGAGTACCTTTGAGTTCTAGCCGGTTTTCAGGTCTCCTATGAGCTTGCGCATTCTCCACTCTCTCCCTGATGGCCTATTGAGTTGCACTCCGGCAACTCTCAAAAATGTGCTCTCAGATGGAAGCTTAATTTGTTTAAAAGGGGATCGACCGGCCCCCCTCTTTCTTTCCTGCCTCCTCCATGGAAATGAAACCTCCAGCTTCTATGCCGTGATCAAGCTTTTGCAAAATGTATCCCGCCTTCCCCGCTCCCTCATGATTTTTTTTGGAAATGTCACCGCGGCCTCGCAAGCTCTGCGCCAGATGCCCAACGGGCCCGACTTTAATCGAATCTGGGCCGGAGGCATGACACAAGAAGAACGGATGGCCAGCGAAGTGCTCGACTTTGCCAGGGGCCAGGAACTCTGGGCCAGCATTGATATGCATAACAACACCGGAGATAATCCGTACTACGCCTGCATCAACAAACGTGACCACCCCACCTTGGGCCTGGCCTCCCTTTTTAGCGACAAGATGCTCTTTTTTGAAGAACCCCGTCAGACCCAGTCCATCGCCTTCAGCAAGTTTTGCACCTCGGTCACCCTGGAGTGTGGAAAAAGCGGAGACCAGCTCGGGGTAACGCTCCTCGTTCATTATTTAGAAAAGGTTCTGACCTTGGAATCTCTTGAGGAGATTAATTTAAGCGGCGATAAGGTTTCTGCGTTCCAAACCGTCAGTCGCATTCTTCTCCCCCCATCCTTGGAGGTTGATTTTGCATTTAATGATTCTTCCTCCTCCCAGCTCTCTTTTCTTCCCGAGCTTGAGAGCTATAACTTTCAAGTGATTAAAAAGGGAACGTTCCTGGCCAAGCTCCCAGGACCATTTTCCACGGAATGCCACCTTCAGGTCTTGGATAACTCGGGTGGCGATTTGACGAACAAATATTTTCGCCGACGCCAAAACAATCTGGTGGTAGAAAATGATTTTATCCCCGCCATGCTGACCAAAGATGTTCGCGTCGCCAAGGACGATTGTCTGGGTTACATTCTCCAAAAACTCTCTAATGGGAAATCGTAGGCGGCAAGGGCGCAACGATGCTATCGTCAATGAATTCCAAAATAGTATTCGTGCGCGGCCCATTGTATTCACCAGGGCCATGGCTGTATCCGTCACCTATAATCTCATTGGGATTAAAGCTGGTGCAATAGCCTAACTGTTGCAGACGGGTCCGCAGGCCGACCAGCTCGTTATAGTTATCCGATGCCCCGAGAGGCCTCTGATTATCCAGCAAGTAGAAACGTCCATGACTGTGACGAATAGAACAGACCTTGGAATTTTGAGGAAGATCACAGCTATTGCGATTGAGCAAATCACTCAGACCACTGATCGCACCATCCAGATTCTCCGCATTGCCAAGCCTGTATCCTTCGCGAATGATGGAGACGCCGCCGAAACGATCCTGACGAATCTCGCACTCCCCACGTTTACAAACTCCATCCCGATAAAGCACGGCAAGCTCCTGGGTCGCGGCATTGATATTGGTATACAAGCTTGAAAGCGGTTCACCTTCTTGGGTGAGATACCACAAATTAGCACCCGACCGTTTGACGAGCTGGCAGCCCGGTTGCAGATTTTTATTGCACACGTTGGCGTCAGATAGCTCCGTCAAAAGGGCCTTGGCACTATTCATGTTTGTGAAAGTTGGGCCCAGGTGCTGTCCGTCCTGGTCCACAGACCATAGATTTGAGTTACTATGCTTGGTCACAAGACAGGGACTTTGAAAACGCACATCTTCGCAGAGTTTACTTTCCACTAAGGTTTTATAAGCACTCGTTGCGCTGGAGATATTGGTATAACTCGTCCCGGAAATGCTGGTCCCACCTACGTGAACGGACCATAAATTGCTGTTGGGATTTTTCACCACCTTACATCTTTGGCGAACATAATCATGACAGACGCCTTCTGATTTGAGGGCCTTCAATTCTCCGATAGCGCTCGTCATCTGGGTGAAGTTGGTGCTTATGGGGGCCCCGCCGATTTGCACATACCAAAGCTGGGCGTTCTCTCTTTTTTTCAGTTCACAGCTCGCCGTTAAACTCAAAAGACACACATTGGAAGACAGAATCCCCTTAAACGTGGCGACCGCTTCGTTGATGCTGGTGGAGAGAGAGGTCAAGGCCTTGCCATCTTGCTCCACAAACCATAGATTTTGATTTTCCCTTTTCTTGAGAGTGCATCTTGCATCGGGAATGGAACGGCATACCGCCCGCTCTTTGAGAGATTGAAGCTGGGATTTGGCGGCCTCAAAATTGCTATAAGTTGAAGTGAGCAGGCCACCCGCTTGAAAAATTTGCCAAAGATTATTTCCATCCATTTTTGTTATCTGACAGGGCGAGGTGACCGCCGCGGCACAGACTTGTGCGGCCGTGAGGGACTGCATCTGCGCGATGGCCGAATCAAGTGAGGTAAAGGCACCGCTGACCTGCTCTCCTCCCAGCATCACATACCAGATCTGGTTCGTGCCTTTTTTTATGGAGCAGGAACCACTCCCCGCCACAGGCGCGGAGCAGACACCGCTTGCGCGTAAACTCGTCAGCTGATCAACCACGGCGGTAAGAGAGGTATAACTTGTGGTGAGCATGCTGCCATTTTGGTGAATAGACCAAAGATTCACGGAAGGATTCTTCTTTATCAAGCACGGACTTCCGGCCTGCAAAACGGGAGACAAAACGGCCAGAGTCAAAAAAATCATTAAAAATTTCATGTTGCCCTTCAATGATGATGATTATTATCAAACTCTTTTCGGCAACTATTCAGTTTGTCTTAAAAATATCCCATCTCTTTGATATTACTTGGCTGGATTCAGCACTTTCACACAACGAATGAGCTCATCATTGGCCTCGAGCCAGGCGCGCCTCGCCAGGGAGGTAAGGTTGCGACTGCGTTTCAAGGCGGCCTCACTTTCCTTCAGGAAATCCTTCGTGCAAAGGTTGGAAGGAAAAAGATTTTCAAAATAAATACTCACCAGATTGTCATTGGCCTTCCAATCGAGAGTGCTGACCTTCTTAAAAAAAGGTTTGATAAAAGACGCGGCAATTTCTGGAAAGTTTTCATGATGAAATTCTGCCGAGCCCTCATCAAGTAAGTTGTATCCCAATTTTTTCGGCAGTTGAAATTCGTTCCAATATTTCGTCTTATCCGCAAGATTAGGAAAGGCCACTCTGGCCGCATAGGCAGACCTCGTTCCCGTGGTCGAAGGATCACGCTTTTCCTCGGCCAAGATAAGCTCTTTGGCCCGTGGATCACCATTTCTGCTAAGCGCTTTAATAATGGACCATCTTCTCTCGGGACCGAGCTCCATACCTTTTAAGGCAAACTTTCCCTCCAGAAATTGGGCAAGTCGATCGAGGGACTCTTTGGTTTGGGCGATGGAGATAAAAAAATCTATAAAAATTAACTGGCCGTTGCTGCCAGGTTTGCTGTCTTCCAGACGTTTCCAAATCAGATTCTCAAACTTAAGCGCCAGCAAGGCCCGCTGCTTGGGAGTGAGATAGGTTGTATACTGGGAGTGGACTGTCCCGTGGGGAGTTAAAACCAAACCCAAAAGCATTTCTTCTGATTCAGCTTCCAGAGCGGTGAGCACCGTCTCAAAATAATCCTGCGGCGACAAGGCACCATCGCGCACCATCTGCCCCAAGGTCATCCAAAGCATGAGCCGAAGAAGAGGATCTTCAAAACCCCGGGCCAAAGATTTCTTGACTGCCAGGAGAGAGGTTGGATCGAGAGAGAAAAGAGCATAGTCCTGATCCTCAAGATTGGCGTAAACGAAATCGGGGCAGCTCTTTCCGATCAGGGCCGGCACTTCCGTCAGCTTGTCATGATAGGCCACCTCCAGAGTATGCTCAATCTTTAAGATTTCCATGGAAGAATAATTGTATAACCCTATCTTGGTGCGATGAGGTGAGAGGGTGCCGGAAGAGCTGGGACTCTGATTGACAAGAAAATGACTGATTTTATTTTCGCGACAGCCCCAATCAACCTGCACCCGATTCGGCCCGGATGTTTGCAACCAACTTTTCACCCACGAATCTAAATTGGTGGCGGCGCCTTTACTGATGTGGAAAATAAAATCCTGGCGCGTGGAGTTTTGAAAGGCAAACTTGCGAAAGTATGAGGTGAGCCCTTTCCTGAAGCCGTTTTCTCCCACAAAAAAATGCAGCTGCTTAAGCGATGCCGCTCCCTTGGCGTAGGTGATTCCGTCAAAATTCCCCCGGGCCGTGCGGGTGTCCAACACCACCGTTTCAATCGGATGACTGGTCACTAGCTGATCCTGCCAATAACCCCATCCTTTATCCCCGGCAAAATCGAGCCAGGCACTTTTCGATCCCATGGCCTGCTCCATGGCAACCGCGGCAATGAAGCTGGCAAAACTTTCATTGAGCCAGAGGTCATTCCACCATTTCATCGTCACCAGATCGCCAAACCACATATGCGCCATCTCATGCAGGATCAGATTATCCCGACCATCCATCCGTGTTTTGGAGACGGTTTCGCGAAAGATATTTTTTTCCTGAAGGGCAACCGCGCCGGGATTTTCCATTCCGCCCCAGGAAAATTCGGGAATAAAAATCTGACCGTATTTGGAGAAGGGAAAAGGAATTTCAAAATATTCCGTATAAAAACGCAAACCTTTTTTGGTCACGTCAAAGATTCTTTCATAATCAACATGCTTGGCGAGTGACTTGCGCGCATACAAAAAGAGCGGAATCTCGCCGATCTTGTCGGCCCATTCCTCATAGGGACCCACTCCTAAAAAGAAGAGGTAGGTGCTGAACGGTTTGGTCTTTTTAAAATAGTGGGTGGCCTTTTCTCCATTCTCACTCTTCTCGTCCGCTAGCTCATTGGAAATGGCCTTCCAATCTTTGGGAGTCACCGTCGTCACCTTGTAGGTGGCCTTGAGATCGGGCTGATCGAAGCAGGGAAAAAGACTATGGGCCATGTAAGGTTCAAAATCGGTGGCGATATATTCACTGTTATCCTCAGGATCTTTGGATTTGGATATTCCATCTCCGGTCTGACTGAACTCATTGGTATATTCCACCTCGATCACCAGATGACGGGATAAACTTTGGGCGGGAATTTCCAGGTGCCCTTTGCCCGTTTTGTATTTTGCCAGGAGCTTCTCATTGACCTTAATGGCGTGAATCTTTTTCCATAAGAAATCAATCGACAACGGGGCGTCGACCCGGTTGAGCTCGACATTTAAAACCGCCTTGCCGTTGTATGTTTCGCTTTCCTTTTTAAACTCAAAACGCAAATCATAGGCGACTGACTGAACCTGATCCTTTCGAAAGACGGCAAACTGCGAGGATAAATTGTCATCCGCAGGATGCGGCAGAATGGGTAAGGCACCGTAGACATTCAGGGAAAAGACAACAAACAGAATAAGACTTCGGATCATTTTCCACCTCCCGGCATGGGGTGGAATTGTCTGGTAAATGGGCAGGTTCCGTCAATCTGGAAAAAAAATGGGCCCCCAAGGGATTGCTCACCTAAAGGGGCCCTGCGTGACTGAAAAATAAATTATCTAAAACGCGGAGAGACGTGGGTCTTGTTGCCGCAATAGTCAACGGTGACCACCACGCCGAGCTGGCGCCACTGGCCATTTTTCAACTTTACCAGAGCGGGCCCGCCGCTATCGCCATTACAGGCGCCCGACAGACTCGCTCCTTTCTTGGTTAAGGTGATCTCGGTGTGGTTATAATTTTCCAATTTTAAATCCACCATATTTTTATTTCCGGAGGTCAGATACAGGGCCAGGAAACCCTGATACATCAATCTTTCCTGTGACAACTGTGCCTGCAGCTCCTTCTTTTTCTCACTATCCTGCTCGGCCGCGATCTTGGCCTCCAGATCTTTGACCATCTGCCGCGAAGCCAGAACAAAGCGGGTATCCACCTTCAAACCGAACCCCACCACTCTCACGTCTTGGCCCAGGAGAACATTGTCAGAATGTTCATCCGCGCTGATGACCGGCACCGGAGTCACCCCGGCCAGGGGCGCCTTGAGGGTCATGGTGGCATAGTCAAAGGAGGCCGAATATTCCACCGTCAGGTCCTCGGGTTGCGCCAGGTTTGTATATTTTAAAACACTGGCCTCCATATAGGCGTACCCTGCTTCCGCTAATTCCACCCCGGCCACTACATCAAGCCCCGCCTCTGTGCCACCACCAGCGGTGGAGGAGCCGACATAAATTTTAATCTTTTGACCTTCATTTTTGATGACACGCCGTAAGGCCGCTTTAAAAAGCTCCCGTTTTGTTGCCAGCGGAGCATCGTTAAAAACGCTGATGTCTTGACCGCCAAGGCCCTGCGCAACTTCGGTCATGGTCTTGCCAAAGATGGCCTGAAGGTCGGCGTTGGTATCAATATCAAAATTAGTCACACAGTGACCGGCGGTTAAAATTTTATTGGCCTCGATTAAATTACCTGAACAAAAGAGGCGCCCATCTTGCGAGAGTCCAACCACATGCTTAAAGGCATCATTGGCGACGGCCGTTCCTCCCACCACATTCCCGGCATTCAGCTTCAGGTCGCGCGGTGCCTGCTGTTGACCACAACCGACCATGATCACTGCGGCCAACACTGGACCCACTAACTTCTTTAAACTTCGCACTTGCATAAACACTCCCCTACAAAATGTTATGGGACAACATAGCAGGCGAATGGATGGTGTCAGAGTGGGGCGTAAACTTTTTACCCGGGCCAATGATAACTATAATTTCAAGCGATTAGGCGATTTGGGCGCTCAAAGATCGATGTAAGAAATCTAATATCTCCTTACACTCCCGCCATAATTCCGTAAATGCCTTTTCTGACCATCATCACGGCGATGGCCATAAGAAAGAGGGAGGCGATTTTTCCAATGGCAAGATTGGTGCTTTTCCCCAGCACATTTTGGATGCGGGAAGATAATAAGAAGGCGACATAAACGAGAAGTATATTGACCAGGAGCGAGCCCAGGGCCCATCCTTTGGAAAACTGGGACGAGATCAAGATCAAGGTGGTGATACTGGCCGGGCCTAAGATCAGCGGCATGGCCAGGGGGACAATGGCAAGCTCATCACCATCCACCCGCCGCCCCTCAAGGTTGGCCCCCAGAATATCACTGACAGAAATTAAAAAGAGCAAGATTCCCCCACCCACCATGAAATCATATTGGGTAATGCCCAGAAAGATGAAAATGGCGTTGCCAAAAACGACAAACAGAGCGCCTAAAATGAGCGATACGATACAAGATTTAAGCGCCACCTGGGCACGATGCTTTCCATCTAAGCTCTCGGTCAGTGCGGAGAAAGTTGGCAAGACGCCAAAGACATCAATGGCGACAAAGAGAGGAATAAAAGTTAGTAAAAATGTTTCCATACCTCTATAAATTCTACGGCAAGTTAGACGAATTCACCAGAAAGCAAATATGTATTTAAGAAAGGCCCTCCGTTTCAATATTCAAGACGCCATCTTTTACTCGATGATGGCGGTGGCATTTTACCAGAGCGGCTTCTCTCCTGCTCTTCCCGGGTCTGCTGCTCAAATTAAAGGTCAATGTATTTAAAGCTGTCATGCCTTGAATTTGTACAAAGCACGGATTTATGTTAGCCTTTTTTTCAGCTTTAAATTTCCAAGGATTCACCAATGAAATTACTCCCTATCATTCTTCTCTTCTCCATAAGTATGCTCGTGAGTTGCTCATCCCCCATCTCCAGAAATCTTTCTTCCGATGATGCGACGGACATGGAATATGTAAATTTGTGTGATCAGCATGGCGCTTGCAAAAAGTTCTCGCGCTTAATCATGGGAACAGATCATCTGGTCCAGGGCAATTGGACAGGAGCGGGGCAACCCGAAATCTCCGAGGATGAGGCGGGCAGGGTTTTAGACGAGGCCGCCAAGCTTGGGATCAATCTTTTTGACACCTCCCCTATTTATGTCGGTGGCGTGGAGTACAAACTGGGGCGCTGGATAAAGTC
Organism: Bdellovibrionales bacterium GWA2_49_15; assembly: GCA_001769855.1. Lineage (GTDB taxonomy): Bacteria > Bdellovibrionota > Bacteriovoracia > Bacteriovoracales > Bacteriovoracaceae > GWA2-49-15. The sequence continues at coordinate 27,206 of MEPP01000032.1, forward strand.
GAGAGCGCAAATCATAAAAGATGATAGCTTCTACTATCATAGAAATTTAAATCCCGACCGAGAGCTATATGCCTTATCCAAAGGGGGATTTCCCTTTGATCTTTTCTACTCTAAAAAACTGGAACGCGGGACCCATTCTCCCGAACTTTTAAGTGCCCTGAGGAAAAACCAGATTCCCATCTCAAGCTCAAACCAGCTTCAAAATGTCCCCCCGGGCACCTATGCCAGCCGACTCTATGGAAGTGAGGAGCAAATTACAGAGAGAGTGGCGGAGGAGATGGGGCACACGTTACAAAATTTGAATGGCCAAATCACCATCTACCTCATGCACCGGGATGATGGGGACTATCTTCGATTCAGCGAAGTCAAAAGACAAAAGACCCCGGTTAAAAACATTATGCAAGCGCTCAGTTCGGAAAAGATTTCCAGCAAGATCGGTTTTCTGGGATGGTCAAACTGGCAAACCGGCCGGGTAAATGAGTCAATCCAAGCGGCCGAGCAGGACTCCTCTCTGACAAAACCACTTCTAAACAGCCCCTACTTCTCCCTCTTCGAGATGACCGGTCAGACGATTCACGCCGGTGGCGTTCAAGTCACTCACAAGGAAATGATGGACCCCAATTTTCAAAAAGGGATTAAAATTATGCCTTACTCCCCTCTGGGAGGATTCAGCATTCTCGATAAGCCGGAGCCCAAGTGGGACAACGCCATGAAGGCCGCCAAGGAAAAATATGATCAAGGCGATGCCTACTGGCAGAATGTCTTTCATGCCATTTTCACACCTGCCAATAAGGCCCGGTTTGAAAGAGTCGTTCAGTTCACCACAGCGTTTAATCGCGAGCACGACACTCACTTCACCATCGATCAGATGATGAACGCGTACGTGCTGGCCCACAAGAGAACGAACTTTCTAGCGGTGGGACCGATTACCGCCGATCAGCTGCGAAGAACGGTCGCCTCGCTTAAGCTCGCCCGGATGCTGACGGAAAATGATCTGGAATACCTTTATAGCGGAAATCCTGCCCCGTAATCCTTACAGCAAAAAGGGCAGGATATAGATAATAAAGAAAATAATACTTTCAGCAATTTCATTAACCTTGCGGGCGGAGATTGGCCGATCGGGAAATTTGGCCTTATCCCACGCCACCCATTTTTTAAAATCCTCAAAAGGCAACTTCCCCATACATTCCGCCAGCTCTGGAGAGATCGTAATATCATCTGTCCCATGAAATTGCGCCAGGTATTCCAAATCCCGTGAAAGTCTGGCCTCCTTGCTGTCGGGGTCAATGCTTTCAAGTGCCACGATTCGATTGATCGCCCCTCGAATGGCCGGGCCATAGAGGTCCTGCCTGACGCCAACATTATTAAGCGCAGTATAGCGGCCGCGGTCAAAATAGTTTGTCGTTGAGCTGAAGGCAATCTTGCGGCCCCACATATGCCGCTCGTACTTTTCCATATCCTCGCCGCCCACATGAGTGGAGATGAAGCACTCGCTTTTCAGCTTGTCGGGGCCCTGCGAATCCCCTTTGCAAACGATGCTCAAATCATGAATGTTTTTCTTCTGGGCCAGCTGGCACAATTCCCAGAGCCTCATTCGCTCCTGTGGAAAAGAATAGTGATGAGAGGGAACATCGCGCCCCCATGCCGGATGCACCTGATGATGGGCGGGCGTCAGGACACTGCCGAACATCTGCGGGTATCCGGAAAGTCTGATCTCCCGGTGAAATGAGTTCCTGATCGTTATGTCGGGATAAAGCTCAGGGGTTTCAAGGCCAAAGGCACCCTGGGATTCCATGGCCTCGACATTATGAAATTTAACTGACTGGCACGGATTGTCGTCGGCCCAGGCCAGAACGCCGGCGAGAGCAAGGAACGCGATATTAAGGCAAAAAACCTTCCACATCATGACTTTTTATCAGCAAGGATAATGCCAAGAAGATGTTTCAGATTTCCATACATTAGGCAGGGTAGGGCCACCAAAGATTAGACACTCCGAGAAAACTGTCTAGAGCTTAAGCACCAAGCGCCGCAAGCACAGCAGCTTCTAACAAACGATATTGAGTCTGAGGGCCCTGGTCCAGACGCTCGATAATTCCATGGTCGCGTAATTCATTTAAGATGCGAATTGATGAGCGATGGGAGACACCCAAAACCGCCGGGAGCTCTACCGCGGAAAGAAGGCGCGTTTTAAAATGCCCTTTGAGAATAGAGAGTTGCTGTTTTAATTTATTTTTGAGGGGGGTGCCAGCAACATTTCTTTCAAGCCGGATGACACATGCTTCAGTCCTCTCCAAGCTGTAAAAACCGGTCTCTTCTTTAATCATCAGAGGAATGTGATTTTGCGCCAGCCAATGTCGAAGACGGCGCAAGGCCTGGTGAATGCGATTTGGTGATGAGGTCGGATGATAAAATTCTTTTGGAAAGAGCAACTCATGCAACTCAAATACACGCTTCGGTCGGTAGAAGTCACTCCCCAGAACCAGAAGTAGGCGCTGAGGAATCTGCCCCTCTTTAAGCCAGGCCTGGCCGATGCTATTTCTCCCGCTTTGGAGATCGACAATCACGCTCCCTTTTTGTGGGGAGGTAAAAAAAGACCATTGGTAATTCGCGGGGAGTTTGTCTTCACCACCTAAGGCCGCAAGAATGCGCGCTCGAAAGGCCGGAAAGTTTGTGCCAAAGTACAGCTGAGTCAGCAGCTTTTCATTTTTGAAACATACGGCTTCATAGAAATCACAGCTGCGCACATTTTCAAAACTTTTAGATTCTTTGAACTTCATCCGAACTTTGCGAAGACGGCCTTGTGCCTCCCGAAGCCCCTTGCCGGATTCCTGGGCAAAAAAGAGATCATATAGGCATTTCCACTGCTCAAACACCCTCTCAAAGTAAGGATCACAATCTTGGGTTATATTTTGCTCAATTGCCTGAATGGTTGGACGGACCAAGGGCCATTTTTTTCCCAGGATCTGGGCCTGCATTAGGCCCAAAAGCGCATTGTTTCTCAGAAGCTGCTCGATGGTGATTTGGCGGCAGATTTCTTCAAAAAGTTTTTGTGCCCCAGGCAGATCAAGATCACTATGCATGAGACACTGTGCCAGCGATAAGGTACCCCAGAGTCTCATCTCCTGGTTGATCTTTGTATGACCAATATATTGCCGCAGAAAAGGAATGGCCCCTTCCCAATCCCACTGCCAGATATGGGTGTAAGCCCGAAAAAGTAAGGCGTTAGGATATTGCTTCATATTGACTTGGGCCAGGAGCTGTTCCGCCTCACCCGTCGCACCGAGAGCATTTAAGGCCGCTGCATACTCGGCCTTCTCGGCATCTGTTGCATGCATAGGCGTGTGGGCCGAAGGTCGAACAAGATGGTGAAGAATTGCCACAGAATTTTCAGGAAGATGGGCGCGCCGTGATAAATTTGCCAGTGTCACCAAATCTTTGCGCACGACCCGTTTTTTGCGAAGGGCCTGAAGCAAAATTCGCGCCTCGCTCAAATCGCCATGAACAATGAGCCTCTCAATACGAAAAAAGATCTGCGCATGTTTAGAATTTTTCACACCATTTTATCTTCTCACAAATCCCCTACTTGGTGCCAGGTCCTTTTCGTTAACACACTGGTTTAACAAAATGGACCTGGCACTAGAAAGGGATTTGGCCTATCATAGAGGGTATGAGTAAAAAGCTGGTTCTGATTTTTCTAATGATCTTTCCCGTCAGTGTTATGGCCGAACCGCTGTTACTAGGGGCCCACCTACTGCTCAGCGGTCTGGCCTCCAACTACCTGCCGGATAATCGCCCCACTTCCTACCATGGACCCTTTTTAGGTCTGAACTACGGCTGGAAATATGAGCTTAGCTCCCTCTACAAAATCAACCCGAATACCGAAGGTTCTAACCGGGGTTCTCTTGGCTTCGATGCCGGATATCAGTTCCTATGCACAGATTCCTGGGACTTTGGGGTGGAAATTTTCCGTCACTTAGTCGACTATAAGAACGCTGGCAATTTTGAAGGCGAAGACACCATAGATGGTGTCGGTGTTCGAGTTAACTATACAGTCTTGGTGTTTAAACTCGGTTTTGCCTCTCACGGTTTTAAGGATACTGACAACTATTACGATGCCGGTTATTACACAGGCTTCGGATTGGAGTATGTTTTTGCCAATGTCGGTATCTCTTTTGAGATGACTGATTATTACGTCGGCGATCGCCAAAAACACCTCTCGGGCTTTGATGTCGGGCTCAGATATTACTTCGATAACTCTACTGGATTATAGTCAACCAACTGCCTAATCTTTCGACGATGCCTATCTTTTGATAAGTAGAACTTGAGTTTCAAGCCTAATTTCACAGAGATGGTCAAGGACCAGATGGCTTCTGTCTTGCTTGATCCAAAGAACGAGGGAATTTATGCATTTTATCAAAACGGGGTTGGCGGCCTGGTCACTGATAATCCTCTCAGCGTGCAATATCCAAGTCGAAAATATTCCTGAGAATACTCCGAGGCTCAAAACGACTCCAACTCCAACCAGCAGTGCCACACCAACTCCCATTCCGACATCTGCGCCTATTTCCACTCCCATTCCACAAGTTGTCATGTCCACCTTGCCCGTGCTCGCCCCGACCGGCGGCGTGGCGTTTAACATTGATACCAAGAAAAATAGAAAGATTGTTTCCCCCTACATCTATGGCGTCAATGAGACGGTCGCCTTTCGGCTAAGGGGAACACCACTATACCCGCATGCATCTTTTTATCGGCTGGGCGGAAATCGCACCACCACCTACAACTGGGAGAACAATGCCTCCAATGCCGGCATGGATTGGGGGCCCAACATCAGCGATTCATACTTAGGTTCCAGCACGACTTCCGGACTGGCCGCAGCTAATTTCATCAGCAGTGCCATGGGCAAAAATACTGCGTCCATGGTCACCGTCCCCATGGTTCCGTTTGTTGCCGCCAACAAAAATAATGTCCCATTGACCAAACCCGCCGCCACTGACAGCGCAAACTGGAAAATCAACATGGCCTTTAAACCTGCCGGCGCTTCTCCCTCCTTCGCTGACAAAAATGATGGTTATGTTTATCAGCAGGAATTTATCAATTATCTTGAAGGGCTCTATTCCCAAAAAAGAACTGAGAGCAAGGCGCTGTTTTACTCACTTGATAACGAGCCTGGAATTTGGAGCGAAACGCACCCGCTGGTTGTGCCACAGAAAATTAGCTACACCGATCTACTGGCCCGTTCGATAGAATTCTCGCGCATGATCAAGGGCAACGCCGCTGCCACGGCCCTGGTCTTTGGAGCGGTCGCTTATGGTTACAATGAGTATGTAACTTTGCAAGATGCCCCCGATGCTCATTATTACGGAGATTGGCTCAACTACTTTTTAACTCAAATGAAAAATGCGGAAGTGAAGTATGGCAAGAGGCTCCTGGATGTACTTGATGTCCATTTCTATACGGAAAACCGCACGAGCGATGGCACGGCCGTGGCCATCAACGGAGCTTCCGATGCCTATCCCGTCGAATCAGTCATTTCGGCACGGGTTCAAGCTCCACGCTCGCTTTGGGATGCCAGTTTTGTGGAAAACTCCTGGATCTCCCGCGATTATTTAAACGGCCCGGTGAACCTGCTCCCATCACTAAAAAAGAAAATAAGTCAAAGCTATCCCGGAACAAAACTCTCAATCAGCGAGTACAGTTATGGCGGTGAGAACCACATCTCAGGCGCCATTGCCCAGGCCGACGCTCTTGGAATTTTCGCACGGGAAGAATTATTTGCCGCCAATTATTATGAGCTGAGAGAAGGAGCCTACCCCTACGCGGCCTTTGACATGTTTAGAAATTACGACGGCATGGGTTCGAAGGTCGGCGATCTCATGGTCGAAGGTATCACCACCGATCACACGAAATCTTCCATTTATGCTTATCTGAAAAAGGGAGATGAAACGGTGATGTACTTGGTGGCCATCAATAAAACGTCGGCCAAGCTACCAGTAAATATTGGAATCAACCATTCAGTGAAATTTTCCAGCGCATCGGTTTATCAAATTGATGAGCATGAGGCTGTTCCGTCGAATACGGAAAACTTTAAAATCGACGCAAATAAATTCAACTACATCCTGCCGCCGTACTCAGTTTCCACCATTCTCCTGAAGTAAATTTTAAGCGCTAAAAAAACTCTGTTAAATCGCCCCTGCATCTCGTTTAAACTCATTTTACTCCCCAAAGTACCAGGCCTGCTTCATCTGCCAAAGGGGTAGATGGAGGGGCCTGGCACTCTATTCTCCAAGGAAAAGAGAGATGAATGCCCAGCTCATACGATTAATCTTCGCCATCGCGCTTTGTTTAGTCATCGCCAATACAAGTTTTGCTCATTATGAGGCCTTATACACGCCGGAAGGATCAGAGCTCCTCGACCTGCAGAAACCAACCTCCATTTTAATGGTAGGTCTGGGGAAGGCCCTCGCCAACCTACCCTTCGAAGCCGCCTACCTTAAGGCGCAGAAAATTCATGCCCTCTATCCTGAGCGCCAAATCGTTTTCTTCCGTCCAGATGATCTTCATGCCACTGGAAGTTTTGCCATGCTTAAAAAAACGTTGAAGGTCTATTTTCATTCCAGCAAGCATTTAAACAATCAGAAAATTGTTGAAAGGTTGTTGAATTTTGCCCAGATCGCAGAGCTTCATTACTTTGGTCATTCCAATCCATGGCATCTGAATTATGACAAAGGCGAAAAGGAAAATAATTTTGGGCTGGAGAATTCAGAAAAGAGAACTCCGTTTGCCTCTAATTTTGAGGAGCTAAAAGATCACTTTACCAAGGATGCCTTTGTCAGTTTAAATGGCTGCAATGCCGGCTTCTATCTGGCGCCCTATCTCTCCCAAATATGGAATCTTCCGGTCTCGGCCGCCATGAGTGGAAGTAATTTTCAAAAGCTTCATACTGATGGAGAATTCTACACCCAAGAAGAGGGCAAGATGCCTGCCCTTCCTCATCTACGGAGTTTCAAGGTTCTTCAGGGCAAGGCCGTGCGGTGCATGGAAGGAAAAGGAAGTTGCACGCGCATGAGACCGGCAGATTTGCATTACGGCGGTTACTGGGGATTTTTCCAAACTCATCTCCCTTTTTACAAAACATTCTGCAACTTTGACGATGTGGAGAAATGTTTCAGAGGTCTGGCGCTTTCAATGATCAGCAACCCAACCATCACGCCGCTCGATTTAAAATCCAGCCGTGAGGAATACGAGAGTGCGGTATTGGAATTTTTGTGTCCGAATTATAAAAATCGTTCTGATACGCTCAAATGCCGCCGCAATTTAAAGCTAGCGGCGTTTCAAAAAAGAACGTTCAACCCACTCCCAAAAGAAGTGCAAATTCAGTGCGATCTGAAAGGATGTAACTTTCAAAAAATATTATGCCTTTGGGGACAAAATACCGGGCGGGCCATCGGACATTCATGTCGAATCATTTTTGATAGAGACGCGAACTCCGACTCCTCCACGATCGTTGATGAGTACGATCTTTATATGCAGGCCTTCAAGTACCTTTAAAACCAGAGCACTCCCCTGGCACTTTTTTCAACAGCATCTTTTTTTTTAAACACATTTACCGGCCCTTTGCCCGCCCAACCCCTCGAAATGTTGGTCCCCCAGTGGCATGGAACTTGAAGTAAAATCTAAGTTTGGGAGTTGTTGAAAAAGGGTCTACTAGGATCGAATGAAGCACTTTGATGTTGTCGTCTTTCTGTTTGTGGTGTTGTTTTCGTCTGTGACATTTTCGAACGACAATGGCACCCCGGCCGTGGTGCGCCTGACCGATGATCTTGCACCGATCACACACCTATCCAGCGCGGAGACAAAAGATCTCGCGCAGGCGCTTTCTAGTGAGAAGGGTAATTGCCCCACTGACCGCCCGGTTCGTGATTCCGCCGATAATTTCCATCTTGATATTGAGTTTCGCACCTATATGGTTAGCGGGTTTGCCCGTGAGGGAGAAAGAACGACTTACTCGAATGCCAGCTTCGATGATCAATTGCAAAGAGCGGTGAAAAGCGCCCATTCTCACGGTGCGCTTGCCGGGAAATCGCTCTCTGCATCCCTGCAGAGTATGATCAAGCGCTTAACTTCAAAGGGCCAACATTTATCGGAAGATCAAAAGAAAGAACTTCTCGATGTTCTTCTCAGAGATCGCATCGTTCGTGCCGATCCCTCCCAGCGCCCGGCCCTCTATCGCGAAGCGGGCAAGCTTATGAGCTTCGAGGATCAAATCGCCTTTGTCGCCAAGCTCGGGGGCGAGATGTCGAGCAACTATGATGATGCCCGTGCCGATGAAGGAATTGGGGCCACCAACATTCCCACCTGCGATCAGGTCCTATCCGCCCTGGGAACCGATAAAAAGGTGGGAGTCTGCCGAGACATTCATATGTGTATGGGCCAAGTTCTCTCTGACATGGGCAATGAGGGACACGTTTACGGAATAAGTTTTGCCTCCCCAGGAAACTATCACGTGACTTTGGTTGCCACCGATCCTCGCAATCCCGATCGAGTTCACAAGATTAACTATAACGAGCATGGCAGCTCTGACCTTCAGGACGTTGCTGCTTTAGCGCAGGATCATACAATTCCCGATGTTGGAATTTCCTACCGTCTTTGGAAACCGAGCGGTAATGGCCGAGGCGAAATGGTGGCCGCCTTACCTTCACAGCTTGGCCTGGTTTTAAATGAGATGACCGGCGGAGTGAATACCCGTGATTTTGATCCTACCATTCGTCAGGATTATGGTCTGGTCTCTGCTAGTGCCGGCGCCGGACCTTGGAACGGGCGTGTTTTTAGCGCCACCCTTGCCAACGGAGATCGAGTTTTAGGCGTGGCGACTCATGTGAGGTGGAACAAAACCGCTGCCCCTAAGCGCGGTGAAATCTTTGACGGTCTCTCCCATCACGGAAGTATTGGTCTGGCCTTCGCCCATCGGATGATGGAGCGACCCAACGGTGGCGAGATGGCGCCGATGACGATCAATACTATTTATCTGAATGTGCAAGACAGAGTGTCCGCGCCCATCCGCTTATCCAATAATTTCGTTATAGAACCGAATGCCGGATATCGAATCCAGGGTGCTTTTCTTGAAGGGGGCTTCGCCGAGGAGCGAGGCAAAACTGGAGATGGCGATGTGGCCCTATCCCTTGGTGGAACGGCGACCTTGGCCAGTGGCAATGAACGATCTTTTTTGCGACTTGCCGCTGGAACCCAGCTAACCTTAGGCCTGGCCGATATCCGTGGGCTCTCTTCATCTGCCGTGACCGTTGTGCCCAATCATACTTTTATTTCCTTGGAAGGAGAGCAGCTTGCCTCGGCCGAGGTCAGATTAAATGCCCGCTTCCTCTACGTTTTCAGAGAATATGGCGATACCTTTCAGGCCACCACAGGTGCCGTCATCGATTCCTCACGGGGAAGAACAGCGCTCAATCTTGGCTTTATTACTCCCGTTGGACCGGCCAACGGTTTTATGCCAGGAGGGTCCAGTCCCTCGCTTCTGATTGGACTCAACCACTCTGTTCTTACTGATGATGGTGACCGCAGTATTCTCGATATCAGTACCACCTATACTCAGAGATTAAATGACGGTCGATTTATGTTTAATACCGGTCTTGCCGTTCATTTTTGAAATCGGTCGGGATGCTACAGTTTTTGATGCATTACATTTTTTCAACCTTCTATGTTTTCTGACCCTTCATTTGATAAATTGATTCCCAAGTCTTGCAATGAGACAGAATTACGCAAAAATAGGAATCGTAAAATGGCTCAAAAACGAATTATAGTCGTGGAAAATCAGGCGGAGATCGCGCTGAACATCAAAACAGAATTAACAAAGTTTGGGCACGATGTTCCTGCTATTGTCGCGAGTGGCGAAGAAGCAGTCTTGGCTGCGTTGCGGCTAAAACCTGATCTTATTTTGATGGCCCTCACTCAGGAAGAAGAGATACGTGGATTAGAGGTCGCTATCTTAATTAATAAAGTTCTCACTATTCCCGTCATTTTTCTCATGGCCCACGCCGACAACAAGATAGACAAGCTGGAGCAAAAAAACGGCACCTATAGCTTTCTACATGGACCATACAATGCACAAGACCTCATGAGCACGATCGAAAATGCCTCTCAGCGGCTCGAAGATATGGATGAAATTCGTCGCTTAAATCAAGATCTACAGCTCCTGATTGAAAAAATAGAAAAATTGCGCATCCCTCTTCCAATCTGCCTGTGAAAGAGGGAAAGAGGTGCCGGAAAGAGGTGCCAGGTCCTTTTCGTTAAACCACTGTGTTAACGAAATGGACCTGGCACCTACAAGGAAGTTAGAAGTCGTTTGTATTACAGGCACCGAGGCGATTGCCCTCTTGAGTGCTTAGGCCATGTTCCCAGCCTTGACGAGCAACGCACAAGGTTCTTGCCTTGTTGCTATCGCCGCTTGGCAGGTGGCAAACCAAAACTTTCTGATCAGCTTCGCCACAGATGTAGCTAAACTCTTGACCAGGATTTTCTTCATCCTCGAACTCGTCCTCAAGAACAACGCCTGAGTCGGTTGTACCACCGCTCCCCCCTGAACCCTCCCCATTGCCAACGGAGTCTGTGGTGGGAGACAGAACAGGTACACAGCTCAGGTAGTTAAGGTCCGCATCGTGCAAAACCTGGCACCCGCTTTGCGCCTCACAGGTTGCGGCGGGATCAGTATTTTTGCTAGTGTCCACTTCACAGTAGTTCGTGCGGTTGGCCTTCACGATGGCCTCGAGAAATTCCTTTTCATAAAAACCTTCTTCGGGCGTACAACCGGTCACGATGATCACAAGAAAGAGCGAGAGAACCAAACAGAATTGCGTCTTCATTTTTCAACTCCTTACCTCACAACGAAGGTGCGAGGCAGGTGTTCAGCACAACGTTAACAGACGTACAACACGGCCAGATTTGCTGGTTACAACTTAAACATTCTCCTTTGATTTGGATTTGGAATCGTTAGATTAATATTGTAGCAATTATGAAGGCAAAACCAAGTGGCCACCGCGACTTAGACATTTTTGAGAACAAAAATAATTTGAAATCCCAAACCTTTCAACAAGCTGAAGGCCCCTCATCTTGGAAGAATTCTGCCTCAAGGAATGGGCACTTTTTCAGGGGCCAAAATAAATTTGCCAACTTTTCGCGCAGGTCAGCTCTCAGTTTTTAGGCAGAACAGAAAGTAAGAGCCTTGCGCAACAGACGATCTGCTTTAACTCGTTGATGATCGAGACATCCCAGAGCTGGGTTCTCTTGCCCTTGTGGATGAGGGTTGCTGTTCCGGTCACAACCCCCTCGGTCACGGGGCGTAGATAGTTCGCACTTAAATTCATCCCCACGGCGATTTCTTTTTTAAAATCAATGGTCATGTTGCCCGCGATACTTCCCAACGTCTCGGCCAGGGAGCAAAGTGCGCCTCCGTGAAGCACCCCAAAAGGTCTTTGGGTTCGCTGATCGACAGGCATGGTTCCGGTCAGAAAATCCTCACCTCTTTCTGTGATTTCGATTCCGAGATGTTCGATCATGGTATGCTGATTAAAAGAGTTTAACTGTTTTAAATCGATATCGTTGTGCCAAATACTGGTTGAATTCGTCATAAAAATGTTTAAACCTCACAGTTGCCTTGAAGATTATAATCGCGAGTGATGCTGACTGGCGAGAAAATCATCTTTCCCTATCCTAGAAATGCCATTTTGATTGAAGGCGTGCTAGAATATCTTCGCAACTAAAAATTTTCGGTAAATTATGTGGAATACCTTCTTGCTCTTTTTCTTCACCGTCGCATCATCACAGGCACTTGCAACCGCCAACAAAATTCTCCAGTTCGATGGTTATGCCTTCTATGATGGTGAAAGATTAAAGGAGCAAAAAGAGATCAAAGTCGGTGGACTGCTTGAGGCGAAGGGAGATATTTCCTCTATCGACGTTCTTTTCAGAGGAGTCCCGCTCAGGCTTGTGAGTGGCAAGCTCTCAGTGGAAAAGTCCTTTGTTAAATCCAGCAAGGGGCAAAGGGATGGGCTTCGCGTACTCACAGGCAAAGCATTCTTTTACGTCGATAGAAAGAACCATGATGGTCAACTTGTGATCAAAACGCCTCTTTGCAACTTTTATCCCAAAGGCGTAGATGCCACCGTCCCCACTATCTTCGTTATCAACGTCTACCAGAGTCAGGTTGATATTTATGTTCATCAGGGAGTTATTGACGTCACCATCCCTAAGATTAAAAAATTAAAACTGAAGATTTCGGAGAGGCAAACGTGGGAGTATAGCTCGGGCCCCCCCCCTCCCCCGGTTCCCTTCAGCGATGATAGAAAAGTAAAAAAAATGCTACCGGTCTTCGAAGCCTTGAAGAAAAATATATCAGGATAGCGAGGATTTGAAACATGAAAATATTTATTTTCTCTTTTCTGATCTTGGTGTTGAGTGCGGCAAATAAAATGGCGCTGGCACAAACAACAGAGGGCCCCACGGATTATGTCCGATGCCCTTTCGAAATTTCCGCCCTTGATCCCGACACCCAACGCATGATTGAAGAATTGCGCAGCCGAATTCCCCTTACAGCAGGTCCCGATGATATTGCTCTCGATAACGGCTCCGTATTGGATCAGTCTTGCTTCACGGGCGAATTATCGGGCCGAAGGGCGGAGCTCACTCGCATCCTGCGGGAAAGTGTCGAGCAAGCGCAGATAAGACTGCGCCAGTGTGCCCGCAACTTTGGTCTTTGGGAACCCTCGGAGGCCTCGGATGCCTTAGACCGAACTCGCATAAATTGCTTTGTCGCCGGCTCCCCACTCACCGCAGGGGCCATGGATCGGGTCAATCGATGCAGTGTGGGAGACCCGCGTTTTTCCGCCCGGGCGGTGGGGCGCTATTCATTAAGCATGGCGGTTTTTCCCGAAACGCCAACCAATCCTAAAGACCAGACAATCTTTACAGCTTCAGTGGATGAGAATGCCTCCTTTATTGCCCATGAGGCCATGCATGTCCTGGCCGCCAATAACACAAGCTGGCACAATGATCCGAGAACTCATTCCTCAACAGGGTGTGCAAATTCAATTTTTGAAGACCGTATCTATTTTTTGCAAGCGGTCTGTTTTCCCGATTCAAATTACGGACGCCTCATGCGTGATCCCACCGATGGAATTTTGAACTGCCCGCAAGTTTGTCAGAACGCCCTTACCCACGTGGATGCCGCCACCATTGAAATCTTTACTCCGGTGGAAAGGCCTGATGCTACAGGAATTTTTGGGCCTAGCTTAGTCGCCATCCCTTATGGGCGCGATCGGGCCCCCGGTATTTGCCAAAGAATCAGAGACGATGCACTTTAGAAGAGTTCTCGAAGGTCTGTTGACTTTTTTATTTTAGAAAGCTAATTTACATCCCCTCTAAAAAAACGCCGGACCAGCTCCACCTTTGCGCTTCGGCCTCTGTTTTAGAAATAACTGTCCATTCTTTAAATTTCTAAATCGAGGAGGCGTCCATGAGTGTTCGTCAGTCTTGTCATGCTATTGATTTCGGAACTTCCAACTCCTTGCTCGCCCATGTTTCAGCGGAAAAAAATATTCGCATTCTCCCGCTCGAACCCGACGGCAATCCCATGCTCCGCTCTCTGATTTACACGCCATCCCGCGACCATTGGTATTATGGCCAAGAGGCGGTGAGCCAGTATCGCGAGCAGGGAGGAGAAGGGCGTTTTTTTAAGTCGGTGAAAAAGTTTCTTCCCGAGCCCGGTTACACCGGGACCGTCATCCATGAGCGAAAATTTAAAATTGAAGAGCTGGTCGCCACCATCTTGCGGGTCATGCGTGAGCGCGCCAACCTGCAGACAGGAGAAGAAGTGACGGATGTCGTCCTTGGGAGACCGGCGCTTTACTCTTTGGATCAGGAACTTGATCGCTTGGCGGAAGAACGCATGCGACGGGCGGCGTGCTTGGCGGGCTATCGAAATGTGCGCTTTTGCCCGGAACCGCTGGCCGCCGGCCTTGATTTCAAGGGAGAAAACCAGGGCCAGCGCCTCGTCCTGGTATGCGATTTTGGCGGTGGCACCTCTGACTTCACGCTGCTACGTTTGCACCCGGGCGAGTATGCCCCGGAGGACGTGCTGGGTTTGAGTGGCATTTTTCTCGCAGGGGATGCGCTCGATGGCCTAATCATGCTCGAGTCGATCGCGCCCCACTTCGGCAAGAACGTCAGCTACCGGCTTCCCATGTCCAACAATCTGATCACTTTTCCGCGCGGCCTCCTGGTAAAACTGTGCTCGCCCGCGCATATCACACATTTAAAGGAAAGAGACACCTGGGAGTTTTTAAAAGAGATTCGCACTTGGAGCGTCACCGGCCAAGATAAACGACGCATCGATCAGCTATTCTCGTTGGTCGAGCGCCAGCTCGGTTGGCCTCTGTTTGGTGAAATCGAGCGGGTCAAAATCGCCCTGGGTTCCAATGATGAAGTGTCCTTCGAATTTTTAGCCCCAGAAATCGAGATCAAAGAAAATTTGCGGCGAGCTGAGTTTTTCCACCAGGCGGCAGCGACCGTCGATCGGATCATGGATACCATGATGGAGGTCTTCCGCCAGTCCGGCACTGATCCGTCTCAGGTGGACGAAATCTGCCTCACCGGTGGAACCGCCCAAAGCTCACTTCTGCGGGAACGTTTTATCCAGTTGTTTGGTGAGGCCAAGCTGAAGGAGCACAAGGTTTATCAATCAGTGGTGGCCGGATTAGGACGTTTCGCGATACGCGAATACCCTTGAGTTTCAGGCCAGCTCTATTTTCAAAATTTGGGATAGTTTTTGCAAAAGTTTTTCTTTGCTAAAGGGTTTTTTTAAAATGTTGGATCCGATAACACCAAAGGCCATGGGATAATCCTCTTTTTCCAGGTTGCCGGAGATGAGCAAAAATTTCATGGTATCGCGCGTATTGGTATGGATAATCATATCAATGAAATGCACCCCATCCGTTTTTCTGTCGGCATCAGTGGCCAAATGATGATCAACGATCATCAAGCTGACATTAACACTCTGGAGAATCTGTCGGGCCTCGGGAGTGGTTTGTTTCCAATAGACGTGATCAATTTTTTCAATATTGGACAAATATTTTTGAATGAGCACGCCCATATCGGGATCGTCATCGACCACTAAAATATTTATCTTTTCGGGTAAGTCCATAAGAATGGAATCATAGCATATTTTTGCCTTAAATAAGTAATATTGTTAGTATTTGCCCAGAACCTTTTCCTCGCGATGACTATATTCACGCCTCCTCACCTCGTTATCTCATTTCACTTCTTAATGCTTTATTTATCATAGTTTATTGAGTTCACTTTTTTGAAGGATATAATGTGAAAAAATATAAAATCGGCTTGGGCCTAACATTCATTATTTTTGCAAATCTGGTGCTTGCTTCCATCTTACCTAAGTTTCAGGGAGCAGGACTTGATTATGTTTTTAACGCTCCCGAGATGTTCTTTCATGACACAGATACCCTGACCGTGGGGGTAGAGTATGAAATCCTTAACTGCTTTGGATGGGATGATCGAGATCGGCCGGTAAATGAATGTGTCAAAATGGAATTTGTTGCCAGCAATAACAGCACGGATGCCGATGGTGCGCTTAGCGCTCCCATTGATTATGATCGCCAATGTAGCGACGGTCGTTGCGAGACGAGCTTGAAGCTTCCCTTGCTGACGCTTTTAACCGCCAGTGAATATGAGATGTATGCTCAAGGAAAAATAGTCAAAAAGAAAATCATTCTGCGGCTGAGTTATAGGGTCGACAAAAATGCCAAAGAATTTGCCAAGGCCTTTTACGAGCTCTCTTATGCTCTCAATCAAAATGGGGCCGAAACAGTTGAGATCGATTCATTTGTTCGCAGTTCTGTTTTTTTCCAAAATATTAAGAGTGGTGTTGGGCAGTAAGGTATCGGGCGAGTAGCTCGGAAAGTTCGTTCATCGAAAAGGGTTTTGGAAGTTTGTCGGTAAAACCATACTCATGAGGATTGGCCATGACCGGGTCATCCGAATATCCGCTGGAAACGATCACCACAATTTTTTTATCTATTTCACGCAAAAGTTTGATGGTCTGTCGACCTCCCATACCATCGGGGATAGTCAAATCCATAATTACCGCTTCAATCGGCGTTCCCCCCTGGGCCATGGCGTGAATTTGGTGCAGGGTCTCCTCCCCATTTTTGGCCAGGTGCACTTTATGGCCCAAGTTTTCCAACATCGCTCCCACGATCTCGCGAACATCCAGCTCATCATCCATAATCAGAATACGGGCAGAGCCTTTCATGGTTACTTTTTCCGGTGCATGGCGGTCCGCTATTTTTTGTTCAGTCACTGGGAAGTAGATGCTGAACGTTGCCCCCTGTCCCGGGGGCGATTCTACAGTTAATGTTCCTTCATGCTTCTTAATGATGGAATAGGCGGTGGCCAATCCCAGTCCCGATCCCTTTTTCTTAGTGGTAAAGAAAGGCTCAAAAATATGCGCAAGAATATTGGGTGCGATTCCCGGTCCAGTATCTCGGATGGTAACCTGCACATAATGATCTCCCTTTAAGTCCACGCCGCCCTTCATTTCACTTGGCAAATTGCGGGCCGTTACGGTAATTTTTCCTCCCTGGGGCATGGCCTGAAGCGCGTTGATGTAGAGATTTTCCAGGACCTGCCAAATTTGATTTTCATCAAAAGTACAATTCCATAGATCCTCGGCAATGTTAAAATCGCAAAGCACATTGGAGCCGCTTAAGGCGAATTGTGCGCTATCCTTTAAAATATGTCTGAGCGTCCCCACCTGTCGGTGCGGCCCCCCCCCCTTGGCAAAGGGGAGAAGCTGCTGAGTTAAATTCTTGGCACGACTGGAACTTTTTTGCGCCTTCTCAAGATAAAGTGCGGTTTCGCTTTTCTCGGGTGCTTTAAGTCGCGCCAGCTCCAGATGGCCATATAATCCCGCGAGTAAATTGTTAAAATCATGGGCGATGCCGCCCGCTAATATGCCAATTGCCTCTAAGCGCTCAGAACGCTGAGCACTTTCTAAAAAGCGATTTTTTTCAGTTACATCGCGAAAGACCACGACCGCACCCATACTATTATTATTTTTATCTCTTATGGCTGCGGCACTATCTGAGATCATAATTTCCCGCCCGTCCTTGGCAAGCAACAGGGTTTGATAGGGCGCGGGAGTCTGCTCTCTGGGTGAACTCACGCGCGAGATGGGGCCATCGCAGAGACGTCGGGTGCTCGCATCAATCGTGCGATAAACCTTGTCGAAAGGCATTCCGCTGGCATCGGCAAAATTCCAGCTGGTTAGCTTTTCTGCCACCTGATTCATTAAGGTAATTTTTCCGTCACCATCGGTGGCAATAACCCCATCGGCGATACTGCTTAAGGTGACCGCCAGACGCTCTTTTTCCTCTTGAAGTATTTTTGTCTTCTGCCTCACTTCGCGCTTCAGAAAAAAGTTCCATGCAGCAAGAATCCCGGCAAGGGCGATAACTCCAAAAATCGTCCCCCAAAGCCACGACGGAATCAAACGCATCTCGGAGGGCCCCATCCATTTTTTAAAACTTTGTGAGTACACTGACTTTGGGTCGTCAAGCATCGCACCCATGGTTTGATCAATGGCCTGAAGTAGATCGTTATTTTTTCCCTTGGGGACGGCAAATCCCAAAGCGATGGGCGAGAAGCTAATCCCAGTTAAATGTACGGGAAATTCCCGCATCAGCGCTGCGCCTAAAGAATAGATACTAACCCCGGCACTCACCTCACCATTCACGATTGCCTGCATTACCTGCTGATTGTCCTGAGTAAAAAGCATCTCACATTGAACACCAAATGATTTGCTGTACTCAAGAAAGGCGTTGGTAAATAGACTGCCTCTCACAGCAGCTACCTTTTTCCCTTCCAGATCAAAGATGGTACGGATGGCCTTGTTCGTTGATACAAACAAAACACCACTATCTATAAAAACCGTGTGCCGACCAAAATCAAATTTCTCTTGTCTAACTGAAGTATTGCCAACCGCCGGCAAGAGATCGATCTGGCCTTTCTCCAAATCCTGCAAAAGCTCACTCCATGTTTTCTCAACATACTCCAGCTGCCAATCATGAACCTGAGCAAAATGTTTAATTAAATCGATGAATAATCCATCCGGCCGCTGGCCTTGCAAAAACACCAGAGGCGCGGCGGGAAAAACGCCCACACGAACAACTCTTCCTTCGACCAGCAAGGGAAGAAAGCAGCAAAGAACGATTAAGAATATCCGACCACGTCTATTGGGAATTTTGAGCATCACACTTCTCGACGTTATAAAGGTTAATTGTAGGTTGAATTAGTTCAAATGCAAGTCCATACCATGTTACGATTCAGTGATAATATTGAGCAATACAACCGGAAAGAATAAAATGCCATCCATAGCACTCACCTTGATTCTCACCCTTTTAACCTTCTCAAGCCCCAACGGTGTCGCTTCGGGTAAAAATCCTGAGGACTATATTCTCAAAAATGTGGGGGCCATCACGGTGAAAACCTGCAAGATCGAGGTCAGTGGTAAGGCCGATTGCCACCCCGGAACAATGGGTGAGGCGGTTCAGGATTCCTTTCGCATGGGAATGACGATCATGACCGTCTCTGGCCTCAAAGGCTCAGAGGATAAGCGCTGGGACTATGTCGTGTACGCCGTCACCGATAAAATTTGCTCGGCCGGTGGAGTCAGTATGGGTGCCATGCGGACTCACCCATCTATCTTCAGGGACACCCAGAAAGAGTTCGATGGAATGATCACATCCAAAAAAATATCCATGGAAAAATCGAAGATTGAAGGAGTTGATTTTTATATTGGCCATCTCCACGCCAAGGATTGCCTGCTCGCCTTTGGTTATCCTGCCGACAATATCATCCTGCTGGTGATGGCGGGCAAGGATGAGCGTGAAAAAATCGCCAAGGCCGTGAAAGCGATGCTAACCGGCACGAAGCTGTAAACCTAACGGCGCTTCCAAAGAAAAGCGAGCGTCGAAAATTCGGCAGGTGCCAGCATAGCGATTCCCACCCCTGCACGAGTGCGTTCATTTAAGAGATCATCATTGGTCATCGTCTGTCCCAAAGCGGCCCGGACATAAAAGGCCTCACTCTCCGATCTTCCCAGCAGCCAGCCCCGGCGCCAGACTTCCAGCAGATAATTATTAATGGAGGTCCGGATTCGTTGCCACAGAGGTTCATTGTTGGGTTCAAAAATCACCCAGCTCGTCCCTCGTTCAATGGATTTATGAAGATGATTTTTGAGTCGCACCACAGGGATATAACGCTCCTCCAAGTTAGTGGTGTTGGCCGTTCGAAAACTAGTTAGACCAACCTTACCCACGACGTCTGTGAGAAAGAGATTAATGTGATGGAAGCTTGGCAATTGCTCGCGCGCAGGAAACCGATACTCTACAGACGGTTGTAAGGTTGTGGGGATAGGAAAATGAGGTGCCTTAAAGGGAGTCTTTGTTCTGTCTTGCTGAATGATTTGGGATAGCACTATTTCCGATGCCGGAATGCCTTCGCGAATCACTCGGCCATGCTCATCAAGCTCGCGAAACTCGGGTGCAAAAAAGGCCGCATTGGAGTTTTGAACTTGGGCCTTATGGGCGATCATTCCGGCGGTATCTAGGCCTGAGGAAAAATCAAAAATGGCGAGACAGTTGGCAAATTTTTGCGCCACGCGGGCGACCTCAATTTGCACGGTAATATTGCCCATTCCCGGCATGGCGATGAGGTTGACATCCTGAAGATTTTTGATCGAATCGAGAAAGGGCGTCAGGTTACTTTCGAGGGTTCTACTCACGCGCACGACCCTCAAGCTATCAGGCTTCATTTCCAAAACTTTTTTGACCGCGGCCGCCATATTCTGTTTGCCCAGGTCGCCGGGAAGTGCCGGGCCAAACTGACCGTAGAAATCCTCCATCGAGCGAATTCTCGTGGCCTGATTTTCTGGCCCGCGCGATGCCGGACCGATCAGCAACACGTTACTTCGTTGCAGGTCCACGATGATGGGTTGTGCTGAGACAGTTGAAATAATGAGCAAAGGTAAGAGTGAGCAAAATAATTTTAGCATCGACGCCTCAATTTTTTAAGATTTGCCGTCACTGTTACCATCTTGTGATCAGAAAGGGTAGTTCCCTATTCCTTACAGGACAAAGAAAAGTCTTCTGTATCCCAGGAGGGTCGTCCTTTGAGCTTATTTGAACCTGGTACCTTCGTTAGGGTAAAGTTGGTTAATTGCATTTTCTTGATAATGATCTCACCCTTCTCAATTTCAAGTTCCACCTGATGGATTGGGCCAATAAGTTTTTTTAATTTCTCATCCATATTAAAGGCGATATCAAGAACAATTTTGTGTCTGAGATCCGCGAGAAAATCTCGATCATAGACGAGCTTAGACAGGGAAACGGGCAGAGTCGCACACAAGGCCAATTTAGTTGTATTGCTGATTCCGCCAAATACCTTTTCAACTTTAAACTCCCTGCTTTCGCGTTCAGCTACTTCGGCAGGCACAAGTTGATTTTGGATGAATGGGTTTTGATTAGAAACACATTCACGGTCTTGATCGCCGGAATAGGCAACCTGAGCAAAGGCCGAAGGCAATACGAAAAACCATAGTATAAGCAATTTTTTCACAAGCTTCTCCTTTTCAATCTATTTTCAGAGCAAATTCCATGCCGCAAAAGTCGATAAAAAACACTTGGATTTCCATAGCTTATCAAAGGATAATGATTTTTTAAGACAGGAGTGTCTAGAGTTTATACGGAGCGAAGCTCCCACAGGATTTACGCTAAGGGAGCTTACCTGAGCTGGACAGAGCTTCGATCAGCGTTTCATTTTTGGTCGAAGACTAGCGAAGCTAAACATTTTATTTTTTTGAAAGATTTTCCTTGCGAGGTTCTCACCGAGGGTTTCTTGTAAATAACTTTTTGGTTAGAGACTCTGCGTAATGCGCACCCAGCACGCTTTATTTTGACTTTGGCCTGTTGATAAATTTTCTTCATCAAGCTTGGTGCTGAGAAATTTTCGACGCTTGCCACGCTGGTTTTTGTGACAAAAATTTGATGGAAATTATCGTGCTATAAGAGTGAAAAGAAGGAGGCCCTCATGGACTTACGTCACGTGGTCGATCAGGTTTTAATAAACGACACCAAGGTTTTGGTGGAGCGCGAGCGGGAAATCATGTCGAAAGTTTTGCACTATCTGCGCGAGGTGGATAGGCGTAAGCTGTATGCCGACATTGGATATTCCAGCATGTTCGCTTACTGCACCGACGAGCTGAGATACTCCCCCGACCAGGCCGGGCGGCGCATTTCCGCCTGCCGAATGCTGGCGACGCTACCTGAAATTGAAGAAAAACTTGATCGCGGCGAACTTAATTTGACCGTGCTGGGCCTGGCGAAGAGTTATTTTAAGGAAAACAATCTGACGTTAGCACAGCAGCGAGAACTGCTGGACGAGATTACCAACAAACCTAAACGGGAGGTGGGCCGATGATCGCTCCTGCTCACATCGGCATACCGTCCATCCTGGACATAAAAAAATGCTGGCGCCGGATCTTCCACTTGCGCCGGCGCATGCTTCAACGCAAAAGATATCCAAAACACAAACCAAGGTGACGTTGGTGCTTGATGACGCCGTGATGGAAAAATTGAAGGAGCTTCAGGCGCTCTTTTCTCACAGCAAAAAACGAGAGCTGCCGGAGCTGATTGAATTTCTTTGCACTCAGGAATTGGAGAAGCGAAAAAAATCCCTTGCAACCATCAAATCTGCGCCGACGCAGGTAAAAAAGCAAACTCGCGCGATTCCGACGGCGATCAAGAAATCGCTGTGGGCCCAAGCAGAGTCACGCTGCCAATATCCCGGTTGTGTTTCACGGCATTTTTTGCAGATTCATCATTGCGTGCCCTACGCCCAAGGGGGAACGCATGCGGTGGAAAATCTGCGCCTGCTTTGCCACGCCCATCACGCCCGGGGGCATTTTTCCTGACAAATTCAACTCTTTTGATAAAAAACTCGGAGCGTGGCCTTATTCGGGAGGGCCTTCCTCAAATTAGTTTGTGAAATAAAATCCTCGCCGTTTCATCAAAGATTTTGCTTCCGCGGTTCCCGCCGTGAGTTGCTTACAAAAAAAAGTCATCGAGAATGATCGGCAGGAAGCATGCCAGGCCCAATATTGCCTTCTATTTGGTCCATGAATGTACTCAAATAATCGGACATCGACTGATAATTTCTGAAAAATGAAAGCGTATCTCTTGATTTCAACCTGTTAGGTTTATTGTTCCAAAACTAAGGATTTCCCTTTTGCAAGGGGCGCAATTCTTTCTTCAAATTTTATTTTCCAATCTTAAGAGCGCTGCAAATACAAATTAAAATAAACCATGGCACCAGCTGATACCAAATAAGATATAGGTTTCCTTTAAGGCCTCTGTTGTCATGACAGACGTGACTCCGTTACTCGTTTCTGATTGGACAAGAGGATACTTTTTTCCGTCTTCCTCAGTATATTGCGCTCCTCCAATTTCAGCGTTAAGGCTCAATTTAGATACTAGGCGCCAACCAAAACCAAGGATACCAGTGACTCCCTTGTATTTTGTCAGGAGTCCATCAGAGTCTTTGGTTTTTAAAGTGCTGTTGAGCGCAGCAAACCACATTCTGAACATTTCCCCAAATTTCCAGCCAATCAAAAATCCGGAATCAGTTTTATCGTAATCCATATTCGGTATAGTTTCTGTGGTGTTATTGCCAGGCAAGGCCAAAGTGATTTTCAAGTCTTTATATTTTCCAGAAGCTGTCGAGTACTGGAAGCCCAGATAAAAACTTTCCCAAAGGTATCCGGCCCTTCCGCCATATTGAAAAGCTGCAATGGAGCCTTCAGCTTTGGCCGTTCCGCTGATCGGCGCTTCCCCTGCTGCGGTTGCGCTCAGGCTGGCATTTTGCTCCATAGACCCTGTCACCTGGTTGACAAATGGTTCAACGATCCATGAGTCACCGACCTTTTTTTGTGTGGTTTCCTTCTGGTTTGTGGCGTTCTTGTTCTCGGCATTCATAAGTTGGTCAAGTTCGTCGACTTTTACCTTCTGGCCTTTGTCGAGTGGCATATCGTTTTTGCTGACAACTGCCAGCGCTCCTTTTTTTCCAATTTTAGTGACTTTTCCCTTCCCTACAGATTTGCTGCCATCGAAAACTTCAATATCATCACCAACGGCGACATTCTCTAATCCGTCTAGGGAGAATAAGATTTTATCTCCTCTTACTTCGATAATTTCATCAGCGTACACAGGACTGATCATATAGAGGATCAAAATACATATGCCCAGAGTTGATACTTTCACGCTTTCTCCTGGAAAAAAGACCTAAATATTCCATTGCCGTCTACTTTGGTTGGTCTATTTAATATTTCTATATGCATTTGTATTATTGCGTATGTTCTAAAATATGCAAGCCTAATGAAAAGGGGAGAAAAGGGAGAAAAGGGTGCCACACGCCGGAGGGTAGCAATACTGCATTAGACGCGACTCTCCGCAAAGAAAAGGGTGCCACACGCCGGAGGGTAGCAATACTGCATTAGACGCGACTCTCTACCCCAAGGAGTGTGGCACCCCCAGGAATATGAAACGATAGGGCAGGTGTTCATCTCTTCCCTTGGGGATGCCCAAGCGGGTCGTCTGCACAATGCGCTCAGGAACTATTCCAAGGTCGTCGATATAAAAGCGGTCGGCTAAAAAATTCTTTTGATCCCAGTCATTCACCTTGAGGCCCAGGCTGCGGCATAAGAGAGTTTGCCCTGAGCAGAGTCGATCAGGACTGCGTTGACGACGATCTTTACCAATGGGATTCATCTGCTGCATGATCGCCAGATTTTCTGGAGGAGAAATTTTATCAAACCATGCCCGTGCCGCTTTAATTAGAACGGCATTTCCCTCTCCCTGGACCGAAATATTCAAGGAATCCCCGCCGCGAGCATAATACATATAAATAGTCCCGGGTGGCATAAACATGGCACGGCGTTTTGGAGTAAATCCTAAAGACGAATGGGACGCCTTCTCGTTTCGATAATAGGCCTCGGTCTCTGTAATCATGGCCGACAACCATCGCCCATCGACTCGATGACGTAAGACCTTGCCCAAAAGTGCGCGCGCCAATTCTTGCGCGTCTTGATCAAAGAATTTGTTGGTGAGCATTTTCATTCTTCATCACGTTGGCACACTATTCATTTATCGAAGTTCCACACCAGCGCCACCTTTAGTTGTCCAACTCCCGCCAATTCACATGGTTGTCATCTCACATGTAATCGATGATGTAGTCGATATAAAACTTCATCAATCTTCCGAAGCTTTTCCAGTCGCGCTTGTAGATCTCTTCAGTCAGCAGAATCGTGTGCTTTAAATCCTCATCAAATTCCGCCTGCGCTTTTTTTACTGTTTCAGCATCATCAGTGATGGCGATTGATTCAGAAGAATAATTCTGTCCGCGACGGTCCAGATTATCGCTGCCGAAGTAAGCATATTTCCCACCGATGATGCCGCCTTTCCTATGCATGGTGCTTTTCTTTTGCCAAAGGTGAATCTTCACCCCGTCTCGCATTAGGCCTCTCACTGTTTTGTACATGGCCAGAACGACTTTCGGTCCGTCGTCATTGGAGCCGATGGAGTTTGTGATGATATTGACGTTGCGGCCAAGAAGCGCATAAATGGAAAGAAGAGCGGAGAAATCCTTATGGGGAATAAAATAAGGCGCATAGAGATTGATGTCACCCTTGCCCGTCACCTGCATCATCGTCGCATAAGCGGCGAGGATCGGACGGTCTTTTGAAAAAAACGGATTCGAGTGGACCGCAAAAACTTTGGCATCACCTTGCGCGACCTCTTCGCACTCATAATGCTCGCTCTTTCCATATGATTTTAGCGCCTCATTTTTCGTCAGGCGGCTGAAGCGCGAACCGTTTTCGAATTTCTTGATGTTCCGGATACTCTCTAAAAACTTATTGTGAAAATAGCAGGCGGCCGGACCATCGATCCTCGCATCCAGATCTCGCCATCCGGTATCAAGTGAGTGAGTGGTATAATGTCTCGCCCAACCGCTTCCGCCTAAAATCACGGTTTCACCGTCGACAATAAGAAGCTTTTCATGAATGACGTAAACGATATTATTGAGGCCCCACGTTCTGTGGTTGTTGAAGAACAGTACGGGAATTCCGCAATCACGCAAACGCTTCGTTAGTTTGCCTTCCGATTTAAACTTCCGTGCGCCGATGGTATCGACCATCAGGCGAACATCCAGACCTTCCTGGGCCTTTTTGCAAAGAAGTGTGCCGAAAGTTCCGCCAATTTCATCGGCATAAAAAGCAAAGGCCGAAAGATAGATCGAATGCTTGGCTGCCAGGATTGCCTGCACGCGTTCAATGTGCAATTCCTTTCCTGTCGGCAGGACCTTCAAGGTATGCCCTGGAATCATGCGCTCGTCGAGCCACGCTTGCGCCTTGGCATTTTGAATCTTGCGCCTCTCCTCCCCTTCCTTGACCATCTGATCCACGACATCGTGAATCTCTCCGCCTCGCCCCGGCGTCGGCAAAGGATTTTCAGGCACGTCCTGCGCGGCCAATGGTAAAAAACTGGAGATTAAAAATGCCAGCAAATAGAATTTAAAATTCTGCATACACATACCACTCCCTTTTCAACTGTCTATGATTTAGACAATGAGTCCACGCGCTTTCCACGCATTACCCAATTTAAACAACCCTGCTTCCAAAAAGAGCAATTTCAGGGCCAACAATGCTCAAAACAGAAAAAATCGCAGGATTGGATAATGACTGAAAATTCAAACTAATAAAGATCGAAGCCGATGTGATAAATTTTTTGCACTTTTTCACTCTTGCTGATGAATTCCCGTCCCGCAGTGCCTGCCCGTCCCGCAGTGCCAGGAGCTTTATCCATTTTACCAAGCTCCTGGCACCCTTTCTCTCACCTTTCCCCCTGTCATTTTTACAGAGTGAGCGGCCTTATTTTAGGAACTCCTTATAATTGGGTAATTGTCTGAAATTTAGATTTTTTGCGGAGTCATTAATATGAACACAAAGTTTATCGCCGTGCTTGCTCTTGCTCTTTTTCTTTCCTCGCTCACGGCCCTCGCCAGCGGGAAAAAAGAAATAGAATTTAAATTTAATAACACCGTGATGTTGGATGACGGCGATTCCTATCATTTTCTTCCAACCATCCTGATCCCTATCCAAGGGCTGGATTTATACGGGCGCCAGAGCTTTCTTGAAATCGGTCGTGATAATGTGCCTGTTGAGCCTGTCGAAATACAGTACATCCCCGAAGCCGGTGAGTTATATAATATCGTCATGCTGATTCGCGCCAGCGGAGAAGAAGTGCAACTCGGCCGAGTGCTTGTCACAAAAGAAGGATTAGCTACCGGACGAGGTCGCGGTTACTCACTCATTGAATCCCTCGGTAACAGCAAGGTTAAACTTTTGAAAATGGTCCGCAGTCGTAGCGCTTCAACCGGGTTCGGCTGCGGCATCACGGGCTGTGGCCTTGGAAGAACAAAGAGTTCGCGCGTCCTCCTCCAGTTCAGCACTGAAGCGGGCGATCAATTTTGCCTCAACGAAGGTCTGATTAAGGATCGTCCAAAGTATTTTAAGGGACGATGCCAAGATTAGGAAAGCTCTCTTAAATATTGCCGTCCCGACCCTTTGGCCGCGAGCATGCGCAACAGTCAACTGAACCTTCTATACTGATAAGGTTTCGATGTTACCAATCAACTGGTCATTACCTATTAAGTTGTGTCGTAATGGAAGAAATCATCTTAGGAAACAAGATTCTTTAGAGTTCCTTATATACTATTCCACTGATGTAGTGACCATAGCCATTTTTTTGAGGAATCACGATATCTCCTCCCGCTCCGCACACTTGTTTTTGAACTTTGTTTTGGAATTCAGAAAGCGTTGTCGGCATCCCCATTGGGATACCAGTCTGACTTGTTGACTGAACAACAATGTCGATGACGCCAATTTGCTCAATTTTCCCTTCAGGGGAAATCAAAATTTTGAATTTGCGATTCTCTCCTCTGTCGGAATAAGTCTTTGCGGATGTGTTCGTGTAGTAGCTTTTTCCACCGCAGGATGACATCAACATAATTAAACAAATCAGATAAGTAATTTTTTTGTACATTATATCCCCCAGTAAAACCTTTTAATCCGATCCTAGAAAGGCAGCACATTTTGAATATTCCCAACACGATTATAAAACATAATCGTGTTAGAATAAACGACAAAGTTTATAAAAATAGAAGGAATGCCCAAACACCTTTTTCATTAAGCAGCGCTAAGCCCCTTTAAGCCTTTTTGAGACCAACTGCATCCCAGAAGGGTCATGGAACTTTAAAAGAAGCTTTAAAAGAAGTATGCACAAAGGGATCATGTCGCACCGGAAAGTTTACGGAATTGGCAATAAAACAGTCTCGGTGGGCCTTCTCATGAAGCTCCGTTGCGCGACCGATATCACTTTCTTTCGATACGATGACCTTCGGCCTCAGAGTGACTTCCTGAAAACGCCCGCCGTTCCCATCTAGAATCATGGTGCCCGAAGATGTGTCCTCATAGGCTTCAATCAGAATTTGTTCTCTGGCCGCAAGAGCAAGATAAGTAAGCATATGGCAAGCGGCAAGCGAAGCCACCAGCAGGTCTTCTGGATTATGTAATGTCGGATCACCTCTAAACATCGGGTCTGCAGTTCCTCTGAACGGCGCTTTGCCAGCAATCTCGACGGTGTATTCCCTTGAGTAAGAGTTGTATGAACTTGTCGCGCCCTGACCCGCACCAACCCAAGATAATTTAGTTTGGTATTTGTGTTCCCGACTCATTTGAGCTCCTTGGCAGTCTCATTGGACATGGCCTTTAATTGGTTATTGGCAACGCGCGCTGCTGATTGGAGGTGAGCGGCAAGTGCGTCTTTCGCCGCCCTCACATCTCTTAAGCGGCAGGCGGCAACAATGTAACGATGGTGATCGACAAATCCTTCACTCTGACGAAGAAGAGCGTCTTGCACCTGATCGTAACGCAACACCATGCCTCGCAATTTCTTGATGAGAGCAAGTTGATGGTTGCGTTCGGCCGGTTCGTAGAGGGCGACATGAAATTCTTCGTCCAAAGTGCCTTGGATAGAAAAGTCAGTTTCAAGTTCAGCAATTTTGATCATTTTTTCGAGTCGTGCCAGGTGCGCTTCTGACATACGAGGTACAGAACGAGCGAGGAGATCGACTTCGAGAAGAATGCGAAGTTCATAAATTTCACTCAAATCTTCGTCAGAGTGGCTGACCACGCAGGCCCCACGATTGGGGTGGATTGTGATCAGGCCTTCCGCTTCAAGTAGCAATAGGCCCTCGCGAATGGGAATTCTGCTTACTCCAAAACGTTCTGCAAGTTCCTCCTGTCGCAAAGGCATACCGTTGGCAAATTCCCCAGAATGGATGCCCGCTCTTATCGCATCGGCGATTAAGGAAGGTGCTGATTTTGAGGTGGCTAACTTTCTAGTTTTATTAAACATTTGCTTATTGTATACATGTATACAATAAGCAAAGTAAAGCAAAAAAGACAGAAACAACTCATGGGATTTTGTTGAATTTGAGAACCATGACATCCAGTGTAAACAAACAGTCTGAACGGTGACATTCCTTAATTCCCACGGCCGAACGGGCAAGCGTTAGCGGCTGAATTCACACCGAAACTTTTGGTTTCCATCCTACAATCATTATTATTTGGTAGAGCCTTTTTTGAAGACATATGTTAAATATTACAGTATTATTTAACTTATGATTCCAAGAACCCTAATTCTTCCCAAGAAACGCTCCTTCTTTTTGTTCGGCCCGCGGCTTGTAGGAAAATCTACATGGCTTAAGCATGTTTTGCCGCCAGAAAGTTTTAAAATAGATCTTCTCCACGAGGGCACATATCAAACTTATCTCACCGATTCATCCCGCTTTGTTGATGAGGTCAGGGCCTTCGAGAAACGGAAACCAACTGGTTGGGTGTGCATCGATGAAGTTCAACGTATTCCGTCCCTTCTTAATGAAGTGCAGAGCTTGATGGAAAGTAGCAAGCTCCGTTTTGCCCTCTCTGGTTCCAGTGCTCGCAAGCTAAAGCGAGGCGGAGGCAATCTACTTGGTGGCAGGGCCAATGATCTAAAAATGTTTTCCACCACCTCCATCGAGCAAGGTGAGCAATTTAGTCTTAAAGATACAATTAAATGGGGTTCGTTGCCGGCCGTCCTTACCAGTGACGATGATGATAAGAAGCAGATTTTGCGGGCCTATATTTCAACCTATATGCGAGAAGAAATTCAAGCCGAGGGAATAGTGCGCAACCTCCCCTCTTTTGCGCGTTTTCTTCAGTTAGCGGCAGAAAATATCGGACAAGAACTCAATTATAGTAGTATCGCCAGTGAAACCTCGGTGACGAGTAAAACGATCAAAGAATATTTTCAAATTTTAGACGATACTTTGCTTGGTACTATTTTACCCCCCTGGAAAAAAACGGTACGCAAGCAACTCGCCGGGAGTCCCAAGTTTTATTTTTTTGATAATGGTGTTACAAACGCACTCAGAGAAAATTTAGCACATACCCCAACCGGCTATGATTTAGGGCAAATTTTTGAACAGACTGTGGTGCAAGAGGTGCGCGCTCTTCTGTCCTATATGGACTTTGAGGGGCAGCTGTATTTTTGGCGTGCCCGGGGCGGCAATGAAGTCGATATTTTGATCACCCGTGGGCAACGGCCCCTGCTGGCCATTGAAGTTAAGGCGACCGAGCGCCCAGGCCCCAGAGATTTTGCGGGACTTTTGTCTTTTGCAGAGGAATACCCGAAAGTTCCTAAGAT
The DNA here is from genome assembly GCA_001769855.1 of Bdellovibrionales bacterium GWA2_49_15. Lineage (GTDB taxonomy): Bacteria > Bdellovibrionota > Bacteriovoracia > Bacteriovoracales > Bacteriovoracaceae > GWA2-49-15. Next base: position 57,145 of record MEPP01000032.1, read on the forward strand.
TCTTGTGACTCGTCAGCCACGGGCCAGCTTGTATAAAAATATCGAAGCACTTCCTTATGTTGTGTTTATGAAGCGGTTGTCGGATAAAGAGTACCTGAGCTAAGGAAGCGATCCGTCTGGGCACCATGGCGGTAAGGCCATGCGAAGCAGCAATGAACTTGGGAAATGCTCGCGCCCAAAACGTTCGCACCTATTTAATTGCCAAACAAATTGATCCTGCAAAATTGCTCACAGTATCTTGGGGAAAAGAACGTCCTGTACATCCTAATTGTGCCGGTGATGATGCTTGCCACGGCAAAAACCGTAGGGCCAACTTTCAGCTCGTGACCCCTTAGAAAAAAGGCAAGGACAAATGAGCTCCCTATTTTATGCCTCATAAATACCATCATAGGTAATCTCACTTGAATAAATTTAATGTTGGAAAAATCGCGGGATTTCATGTGGGGAAATCAAACGCTCTTAAGATTGCGGGTCTTTCCCTCTTTTACAAAGGGCTGAATCAACATTCGGTCGATACGAAGCCAGCGTTGCTCTCGGAACTGGTGCATCCCGATATTCATCCTCTCATGGCCGTCCCTTGGTTGTGCCCTGTAAGTGCCAAGCAATCTATCCCAGCAGGGAAGGTTGAAGCCAAAATTGGAATTACTTTCGTCCTGATGCCATGAATGGTGAACCCTGTGCATATCTGGGGTCACCACAAACAAACGAAGAAGCCGGTCTAACGATAACGGAATCCGCACATTTGAATGATTGAACATGGCAAGAACGTTTAAAATAATTTCAAAAAGCAGAACGGCCAGTACGGGCATTCCAAACAAGATAATCACACCCGCCTTGATGCCGATCGAAAGAAAAATTTCGATCGGATGGAAGCGAAGTCCGGTGGTGACATCAAAATCGAGATCAGCATGATGCATTCGGTGAAGCCGCCACAAAGCCGGAACGGCGTGAAACAAAACGTGCTGTACCCATACAGCAAAATCCAAAATGACAATGGAAAAGAGGACAACGGGCCAAAACGGAAGATCCGCAACAGACAAGAGGCCCCATTCCCTTTGATTTACATAAAATGCCACACCGACGACTGAAAGAGGAAACACTATCCGCACTAGAATTGAACTGAAGATCACGATCCCGAGGTTATTGATCCATCTGTATCTTTTTCTTATGGAAAGTGGACGCCTTGGGGAAATAACTTCCCAGAGTCCCATCACAAATAAGGCAGAAAAAAAACTCGCGAGACGGAGCTGGGATTCGTAAGCAATAATGTTTTCTAATTTGCTGAGAATCATTTCTTTAACCTCGCCATGTCCAACCGTCACCTCTAAAAATATCTTAATTAAAAATTAACAGACATGGACCTAAAAACACCTTTTCCTTTTTGATCAGTCTCCTGATACCTCAGCCTCCTAAGCCTACTTCTAAGGAACCTGCATCGTTATAGCTGCATAAAGTAACAACAGGCTTAAGCAGAATAAAATTGCGCCGATTAGCCCCACATTTGTATCAGTTAGTAACTCGAAGATAATCATCCATGGATGGTTGCTTTCTTCCTTATTCTTAAATCGCGCAAATTCTTTTTTCAGCACATATACTGAAATAAACGCCAAGACAATCCCCCCTATGGCCGTTGTTACTTTCCAGATCATCGATCCCCCAATTCATACCTTCTCAAAATCTAATAGCACTTATTTTCAGGTGGGCATGAACGACTCACAGAAAAAAATCTGTTGCGATATCGCACATCTATAACCAAAAGGCACCCCCGCTCCGCGGACTTGTGATTGATAAATTATATGGGAAAAATGAATTCGGAGAATTTATTGGCCTGGTATGCGACAAGAAAAGTATGAAATATGAAATCACGATTACTCAGCATACCAATCCTCGACATGGCGATCGAAGAGAGAGTGCGCTTCTCGAAGCCCCTTGTGCTTTAGTTGAGTAACCTTTAAAGCTTTGAGTGCGGTTACATTTAGAGTTCTTTAGAGTTCCAGGTACTTTTTCGGGGTGTTCTGCCGCACGATTTTGCACCTGGAACCCTTTACACAAGCGCCCGTTATAATTCACTTTCCAAAAGTTTTGGCAGTCCTTGGTTCGGACCAAATAACTTCCTAGTTTGGCAAGACGGTATTGGCGATACTTGTGTTAACAGAGCTTATCCACTCATAAAAAGGGAGATTCTATGAAGTCATTTATTGCAATTGCCGTTCTCGGAATGGTTCTGTTTGCCAAGTCCCCCTTGGTACAGGCGCAGGAATGCCAACAGCAATTAAATGAGGCCCTGCGACAGATCCGGGAACTTCAGCAGCCGGTCGTGCGTCTGACCCTACCGAAGTTGACTGGGATTTTAAAAACAAGAGTGACACAATACCAAGCCGATAGAATTTGCAAGGACAAGGGAATGCGACTACCAACAGCTCGGGAGCTTGTGCAGGTTGCACAAATCGAGAATGGAGCGGAAGGGGTCAGTGAGACAAAGAGGGATGGATACTACCTTGTGAAAGGATCGGACAGCGCAGGAAATCCAGACCACTTCTACTTTAGTCCTAAAGGCTACAAGCGCCCGTCACGTGACCTTGGAGAGTACTGGTTCTGGTCTTCGTCAGTTCGCCCCGACGACTCCGACTATGCCTACGTACTCGGTGGCGGCGTTGGTCTCATCGACTACCTCTCCCGCAGCAACGCCTACAGCTATAATGCCGTGCGCTGCGTGCGGTCGCGCTAGCGTGCAATGACAAGCGGATGCGTTTACTTGATGATTTGATATGATTGGATCGGACGCTTTGCCGTCCGGTCGTCTTTTTATATTAGTGGGCAAAGGCCGCTTCTTTTTTTAAAAAATTTTTGGAAAATAATGGCGGGTACTTATTCCGTTTCTCAAGGGCATCAACTTCGGTGTTCAAGGCAATCGTCTCACCTTTCGATCTGAAATTATAGCAAGTATTACGGCCAATTCCTTTTGTTTCCATAATACCCTCTTCCAACCATTGCTTAATCCAGTTCTTGGCAGTCGAAGGACGTATTTGAAAGACATATTCAAGGTCATTTCTTTTGAAAACAGGGTGCTGGATCGCCAGAATGGCTTGTGGCCCATGGCCGATATGGTTCATGGGTAAAATGAAGTGTCAGTAGTTTTATAAAGCTTATCTAACTTTTGTAAAAATTCTGGTGAAGAAAAAAGGCGATGAGTGAGGGCATCACCGAGCTTTTGTCCTGCCACAATATCAGTGGGGTGATGGACGCCACCTAACATTCGATTCTTACCAACAGAAGGTAAGGACAAATGAGCCCCCTATTTTATGCCTCACAAATACCATTACAGGATATAATCACACTTGAATAAATGTAATCTTGGAAAAATCGCGGGATTTTATGTGGGGAAATCAAACGCCTTAAGATTGCGTCAGATAATGCGTGAGTTCATGGGAGAAAATGAGTTCGAGCCAATCCTCCATTCGATAGCTCTCATAGTTGGGTCTGACGTTGACGAATATTTTGTGATCGTCCGCCGATGAAGATCCATCATGAAATATCAATTCGGTCTGGAAGGCCCCAAGAACTGGAATCGAAAGCTCCGACACGACTCGCTCAAGACAACTGGTGAGGAGCTTATCGAGGCCGACGGGTCTTTCATATTGGGAGCGCCAGTCAACTTTGACAAAAGATCGCCGATTTAAGGGGTTCATAGTTCTGGCAACTCATAGTTTAAGATTTCCCCAGTATAAGAAGTAGATTCACCATTAAAATTTTTTTGGACCAGCACGCCTGTCCCCTTGAGGCCGTATTCCGGTACCCGCTGGGTTTGAAAAACTGAAAATCTTGAAAGTCTGGGGTTTTCTTGAAAATAAGAAAGCATGGGCGGAACCGCGAGAGGGCTTTCTATCTCAAGCCACCAAATCGTGTTATTGTTCTTCAGCATATCCTGTAGATTACTCCATTCCTCCTCGTCTTTGGCATCAACCACAAGACGTTTCAATCTGGGCAAAGTATTAATTTCTGGCAACGAGGCAAGCTGGTTGTGACTAAGCATGAGCGTTGTGAGTGAAGGATGTCCAGAGAGAGCAGAAATGTCGGTGAGGTTATTGGCGGAAGCATTTAGTATTTTTAATGCAGGGATAGTCGGAATAATCGATAGGTCATCAATTTTATTCCCGGCAATGTCCAGGTCTGTAAGGGCCTTTAGATGTTGAAGAGGCGAGATAACTTGAATTTGATTCCAGGCAAGTTTGAGTCCTATGAAGGATTTTTTATCTGCGTTATGAGCAAGATTGCTGTTCCAGTCTTGCTTCCCAATGTTAACAAGTTTGGAAAGGGGGGCAAGATCTTCAATATTATTATGAGATAAATTCAAACCTCGAAGAGAGATAAGTTTTTGGAGAGGTGTCAAATTTGATATCTTATTATTGCTGCCTCCTGCAAAATAAAGATTAAGTTCGGACAGTGGTGACAAATCACGAATATGGTTGTTGGAGAATTCTATAGAGACAAGCCCTCTCAATTTTTGAACACCCTCTAGAGAAGTTAACCCGGTTGAAGAAAGGTCAATTGATTTTAACCATGCAAAATTCTGTAGAAGTTGGACATCTTTAAGTGGAACTCCTGAGAGATTGAGTCTCACCAACTTGCTCAAATTCTTAATTGCAAAAATGTCTTTCACCTTTATTTCAGAGAGGTTAAGGGATGTCAGGGAGCGTCTCTCAGCGAGGGGCGCAAGGTTCTCAGGCGCAGTATGGTCTATGCTTAAAGTCATTAATTCGGCCATGCTCTTCAGTGGGGAGAGTTCTTTGATTTGAGTTGCACCAATATCAAGTATTCTAAGATCATTATTATTCTCCAGTCCGTCGATACTGCTGACCGCAGTATTGTGGAGATCCAATTCCGTAAGAGTGCGAAGGTTGCTTAGTGTGGAGATGTTGCTAATAGGATTGAAAGAAAGATTGAGTTCTTGAAGGGAATTCAAATTTTCGAGAGGTGAGATCACATGTATTAAATTTTTCGCAAGAGAGAGTTTTGTTATTTGAGTGAGGGCCGAGAGTGGCGTGATAACCTCTATGAGGTTATGTTGCAAATCCAAGTCGCTTAAATTGAAAAGTCCGGCCAGCGGTGAAATATCGCGAATCCTATGATTGGGGAGTTTAAGTATTTCAAGATATTCTAGGGATTTTAAGGGAGAAATGTCAGTCAAGAGTGGATTGGCACAGGGGATTTCCTTTATCTCTTTTGGTCCTACTGATTGAGCTGTTACGACGCAGTTGTATGAAAATTGTGTGAGGAATTTCATATGGCGAAGGGAAGAGATATCTTCAATCCGATTATTTCCTGAGAGATCCAGGCGCTCTATGTTGGCCATGTTCATGAGAGGCACAATATCTTGCACATCGTTCATGCTGAGATCTAATGACTCCAAGAAAAACATGTCTCGAAGAGGGGAGATGTCAGTTATTTTTTTTTGGTTTTTTGTTCCTTTTGCTAAGTTGAGGCGACGCATTTTAGTTAGACGGCTTAGTGGTGTGAGATCAGAAATATTTGTACCAGTGAGATTTAGGGCCATTAAGTTCTTGAGTCTTGCAAGAAAGTCAAATCCATTGGCATTGTAATAGTAGATGCTCAGATCCCATAGTGATGGCAGCATAGCTAAGGGTGAAAAGTCGATTGGGTCTAAATTATCTAGATGAGTGGAGCTAAGGGAAAAAGAGCTTAGTTTGGGAAATGTATTTGGTGTAATAAATGAAAAATTCACAACATCAGGAATCATTAGAGTTAAACTTTTCAAATTTGGCAGGTCCTTAAGACCATCTAATGCACCCAAAGGAGTGTCGAGTTTGAGATCCAAACTTTCTAAAGATCGAAGTCCTGAAAAATATCGCGTATTGCTATCAATCTTTCCAAGGTTAAGTGTTAAGCGTGTGACCTTCTTTAAATTGGCGATTTGTTCTTCGTCTGAGAGAGAGAATGTGAACATGCTAAATGACCGCCCCCTAATCAATTCTATCAAGGGTCGAAGTGCGAAAGTTTCTTGTTTTTCAAAAGACTGCCTATTGAATTGATAACCGACATGGCCCTCTGTCATGTAGAACTCATAAATTTCCGCGCATGATGCCTGTGGATTTGCATAAACATGCTTTTGCAGTGTGGAATAGGTGTTGGCCTCGGATGCACTTCGAGGGGTTTCGCACTCTTCTACCCAGGTGACCCTGTCTGCCAAAACGACGGTCGAGTAAAGGGTGAATAGTGTTGCTAACAAAACTGACTTGATCATTTCGTGTCCTATCTGAGTGGTGGGGCACACTACTCGGGTCTCTATCGCTCATCAAGAGGTCTTATAATTATTCCCAGATAAATTTTTAGCGGATTATTCTCTGTAAAGAACGGAGATTCTTAATGAGGTACAAAACGGACCAAAAAGGCCCCTTTTTTGGTCAAAAGGCCGGCTTGGGTCGTGCACATGGCCAAATAACAAACAGGAAATGACCTAAACGTCATTATCTTATTTGCTTCGGTGGCGAACCATCCCTGCTTCGAAGTTGCGGAGGTCGACCCGGCTCAGTCGCTTCTCTTGGCCATGCGTGAGCAGGTTGCTATGCGGGATCTCGCACAAGTGCTCTGCAATCACCCACACATTCTTCTCGCTGGTCATCCAGTTGTGGGCATCAAAGCGCCCGAGGTTCACCGGCCGCGAGTAGCGCGAAGGGTGCGCTCGCGGGCCAGGTTGAAATAGGTATCGAAGTAGCTCATGGCGAGTTCGCGCAGTGTTCGGTAGACGGGCTCGCGGTAGCGACAGCCTGAATAGTTCGACGAAGCCAGCGCGCCCCAGTGGCCGTCCTGGCGAAAGACGGCGAGCACGTGGTCGGTGTCGCGATGGGCCTCGAGGTCCACGAGCACCGGCGGGTGGCCGAGCATGCGTAATGCTGCGGCCGCAAAAATCGCTCCTTCGAGACAATGTGCTGTGTCTTCGCGCAGGACGCGGCGGGGGGACCAAGCGGTGTTTGCCAGGTGATATGGGATGTCGTCGAGATATTTCTGGATTCCGTATGGTGTCTTGAGGGCGCGGATGCGGCGTAGCTCCAGGGGGTGAAGGTAGTAGATGACATAGTATCCTTAAGTTTTTCAAAGTTTAAACGCATCCTCACTTTCAGTAACGAGGTGGCGCGTTTCTCAATATCCTCTTGCGACCTTACTATGTGCTCGGTTCGTATCGATTGTGATTACCTGACGAGAACCAAGAACTTAAAACCTGTTGTACCACTTCATATCGGGAGACATGAATCATATGCCCGCCATCGATTTCCACAAAACGATTCGATGGATTGTTCTGCTTAAGGCGGTCATAAATATTTCGGGCGTGCTTAATCGGGACCAGGCGGTCTTGGAGACCATGCAAAAAGAGGTTGGGAACGCGGTTTTGTAATGCCTGATCGAAAAGCTGGGCACAGGGGTTGCACGATTGGCCTTAATCGAATTCCTCTGGATTTCAGGACGGGCCAAGACGATCGCCAGCTCTTGCTCAGTGAAACCTTGAGGTACAGGGTCAGGGGAAAAATTGATTTCCGCTTCCTTAATTGCGATAGCCGCTGCGATCTGAAGGTAAGGACAAATGAGCCCCCTATTTTATGCCACAAATACCATTATAGGATATAATCACACTTGAATAAATGTAATCTTGGAAAAATCGCGGGATTTTATGTGGGGAAATTACTCTCTCTTAAGATTGTTCTCTTTCTATTGTCCTTACCTGCAGATATTTTGGCTATTGAGCAGGATGCATACTGCATTAACCGACGGGTCGTGATCGCCGTGGAGGCCATACATGTGAAGGATGTTGAGAATATTTTTCTACCGATGAGTTCACTTCCGTATGTATTCAACAGCACTCCAATCGATAAAAAAATGTCACGTATGGAAATCTCTTACCGTTGGCCGAACGCAAAAGATAAGTTCACTGGCCCAGACTCGATGGAACTTGGTGCCAGGGTTTTTGCCGCCCTTAAGGATCATTTACAGGTCTGGGGAATCAAGAAGATCGTCGCAGAGTTCGCACCCGACGTGAGATGCAACGAGTAGCGTGTGGTGATTGATGCGGGTAAAGCCCATAATTGAGGTTATGGGCATTAAATTGGGGACCAAATGAGGCAAAAGACGAGGACCAATTAAGACCTCTTTTTTTGACTATAAGATCGGGGGGAGGATGGTCACACCGAACTGCGTGGGAACTTTGCTGTAATTTGTCTGTCACAAGTATTCCCAGACCAAATGAACCATCCACGCCCAGCTATTGGCGGGACTATTCGCTTTGTATCGTGTGGTATTTAAAAATTTCCCGAGAGGACTGGGAGTCCAATAAGTAAATAACGAGAGTCCGTAATAAAGATTGTCAAAATGACTGTCACCAATTTTGTAATCATCGGCCATGATCAATTTACTCTCTATCTTTAACTTATGTGTAATAGAAACTGTCTGATCTTTAAAATCGTCATTGCGTGGCCCGAATGAATCTATTTCAAGGAAATTGATGGCAAAGCCCGGGGAGTAGCTTATTTTGGTATCTTTAGAAGCGCGCGCTTGAAGGATCACTCCAAAACCCGCAAGGTAATTAGTAAAATCTTTGTTCCAATATTTTTGTTTTAAAACACCGTTATTGGTTTTCCAAAAATGATCAAACCCCCAAAAGGCAGTCCAACCGAACCTTAAACCATTGTCATCATCCTTCTCTTTAGGCATCAGATTCAAGTCAAGGGCCAAAGTAGGCCCGATATCTCCTGCCTCTCTTAAGATGCCGTCCCTATGAAAATAACTTCCGACATTTAGAGCAAAAGAAACATCTGATTCAGGGAACATGGGACCTGACGGCGTATTCGAACTTTTCTCACTTGCATCTCGTTCTTCTCCTGCGGCAATGATCCCGGCTCCAAGCCCCGCTGTGGCTCCCGCACCGACTCCTCCAAATCCTCCCAACGTTTGGCATCCACAACAAATAAGTGCAATGCCAAAGACAGGAAGTTTTATAAATTTTGAAATCTTAATTAAGTTCTGATTTTCCACAAAAAATCTGCGAATCGTTAAAGTTCTGCATTTATTCAATCAGGATTATCGCATATAATGGATGTTACGGGTGAAACACAATCGAGCTGTGTAGAGAGGGAACAATACCACCCTGCGAATTATTCCCACAGCAAGAAAGCAGATATCTTGTCTGTGAGCATCCTTTCGTATTTTAACTAAGAGACTATCTGATAAGCAACCGAATTTACACCGAAAAATTTGACGTCGACCCTATAATCATTATTATAAATCCGGAAATTTTGAGTATATAACATATTGTGATATACTCAATTTAGGGGCTAAAACTTGAATCATTTAGAAGAAAAACTCTTAATCTTGGATAAGTGGCTAGGTGAAAAGAATCTTACCGTCACCATGCATGTCATTGGGGCCTACGGCATCGAACTGCATGAAATATCCATTGATAGACGTACCGAGGACATTGATAACGTAAGTCCCATCACATGCTCAAAAAAATTGAGACATTCGAGAATATTGAACTCTATGCCTTGTCCCTTTCGGATATTGTGATCCTAAAAGTGGCTACCTACTTTGATCGCAGAGAGCGTGGCATTGAAAGGGATTTGGAAGACCTCCTCAAGATAAAACCTAGTTTTTTGGAAATCAAAAAAGGCCTTAATTTTATCGTTGAAAATCAAGGCGCGGATTTGCCGGATAAGTTCAAAAAAAAACTAAAAGAGAATGTGCATGAACTTGAAATTGAACTCAAAAAATTCTTCAAATGAGGCGCAGAACTTTGCAGAATTAACCGCCTCTCACCTCGCCTATTTGGGCGGAAATATCACGCCTCACCTTACCTCTCCCACAGAGTATATTGATCTCGAAGAATTTTTCGTTGAGGCCACTAATGCCGTCTTTAGCGACACAAGACTGACCCGATGTCTTGAATATTGGATATCTCGCTATGGAAAGTACCTTTCCCCTTCAAAAATTAGAACTGTTCTGGGCAAGACAAAATATGACCCAAGAGTTCTGGGGTATTTTATTGAGTTAATTGACGGTGAAAAGTTCAAGCATGGCCCATTTAAAATACTAAGCTCATTTATTAAAAGGGGTAAAAAGAGTGAGCCGCTTTTTTCTCATCTGCCACGGCCTAAAGTTCAAGGCGCTGTTTGGAAAAAATATGGACTGATCGCCCCTTTGTTTAATCGAGAGGAAGAGGAAAAAAATCTGAAACACATGAGCTACATTGTAAGAAATGTTCCCGAGCTAAAATACCGAATCATGGGCATGCATATTCCCGTTGCAGATATTTTGGCCTATTTAGATAGAAACGGAGAGGCTAGTTTGTATCGGATTGCCAAGGAGACGAACACCGCATACTCGCGGGTGCATAGGGTGTATCAAAAGCATGTCAGGCCTTGTCAGATCGTAAATCTGTAACAAGAATGCACATCTGATGTGCTCAAGCTACTTGTACAACAAGTATAATGGTGAAAAGGTAAGGACAAATGAGCCCCCTATTTTATGCCTCACAAATACCATTATTAGGATATAATCTCACTTGAATAAATGTAATCTTGGAAAAATCGCGGGATTTTATGTGGGGAAATCAAACGCTCTTAAGATTGCACGGCGGTCTTCGTATTATCCATAGATCGTATCTCCATAGTTGCGGCGAGCGATCAGATCAGCTTCGGCAGAACGGGACTGCGAAAATAGTCGTAGATGATCGAAGTTTCACATCGATCAACCTCCACACGCGTCGCGAACTGGTCCACGATCAAATCCCGCAGGTGATTAGTGTCCCGTACCACGACCTGGACCAGGAGATCGTTCGGGCCACTGATATGCGCGATCGAAACCACCTCGGACAAGACTGCTAGATGCGCACGCAACACCTTGAACAGTTGCCTCGAATGTTTTTTCATCCGGACGGCGATCAAGGCCTGAAGCCCGATTCCAAGTGCCGCGGGATCGATGTCAGCGTGAAAACTCCGAATAATCCTGTCCTTTTGAAGTTGACGGACTCTCTGGAGACAACTGGAAGGGGCCAGCCCGACCTTTACGGCCAACTCCTTGTTCGACAGGCGCGCATTCTTTTGCAAAGTCGCCAAAATTTCGCAGTCGATTCGGTCTAATGGCTGTTTTCGACTCTTATTTGAAATTTCATTCTGTTGTATTTCCATGTTTCAGAACCTAGTCTCTAATTGTCAGATTGTAAACGAACAATGTTCTAAGAAAGGCATGGAATACAGAATGAAATTGAATGACTGCATCAGTGTCCCGCGCCTTGAGCCTGCGTCCTCCCTTCTTGAGCTTTCTCCCGAGCAGCGGTCCGAACTATGGGCGGGAGTACACGACGCGATTGAGATCTACTGGCGAAAGGTCACTGAGTATCCCGTCACTCCGAAGTTGGACCCGGGGCCGATCCGGGAGTTGCTTCGCGATGCAGACTTCTCGGGCCCGATCCGGCCGTCCGACGCAATTCGACTTTGCGTCGAGGGACTGACTCGGTACCAAACACATACCTCGCATCCCTCCTACTTTGGCCTCTTTAATCCTAGAGCGTCTTTCATGGGCGTGATGGCGGACACTTTGGTCGCAGCATTCAATCCCCAGGCCGGCTCCTGGAGTGCGTCTCCATTTGCCGTTGAGGTCGAACAGCACGTTCTTCGGTTTTTTGGCGAACAATTTGGACTGGACCCACGTAAGACCCATGGAACCTTTACCTCGGGCGGATCCGAGGCGAATCATACGGCGTGCCTAACCGCTTTAACTCATCGTTTTCCTGAGTTTGCGGTCCAAGGGGTTCGGGCATTGCGCTCACGGCCCCTTATTTACTGCTCGACCGAGGGGCACCACACTCACCACCGGGCCGCCCGGATGTGTGGGCTAGGCGCCGATGCGATTCGGGAGATTCCCGTGGATCGCTTCCTCCAGATGAATACGGAACTCTTGGCGGACCAGATCCGGAAGGATCGAAAGGAAGGGCATACGCCGTTTTTGGTCATTGGCACTGCCGGAACAACCAACACAGGGGTGATCGACCCTATCGCTGAAATCGCGGCATTCGCCGCCCGGGAAGGCCTGTGGTTTCACCTCGACGCCGCCTGGGGCGGTGCCGCCGTCCTGGTCCCCGAACTTCGCCACCACTTCGAGGGGGTCCACCTCGCTGATTCAATCACTCTGGATGCCCACAAATGGCTTTCCGTGCCCATGGCGGCGGGTCTCTATCTCACGCGGCACGCGGACATCTTGGAGAAAACATTTCGAATCGACACACCCTATGTTCCCCAGGACACCGATCGACTTGATGTGGTCGAGCCTTATCAGAATTCGATGCAATGGTCGCGAAGACTCATAGGGCTCAAGGTATTTCTTTCCCTGGCCGTGGCCGGACGAGAGGGCTACGCCGCCGTGCTCAGATACCAAACTCGTATGGGCGCGCTTCTTCGAGAGCGCCTGCAGGAGGCCGGATGGAAAATCGTCAACCAGACGCCTCTGCCTGTGGTCTGTTTTACTGAGGCTGAGGTTTCGGAAACACCGAACGACTATTTAGCAGGCATCGCCCGTGAGGTTCTCGCTTCCGGCAAGGCATGGATCTCCATCACGCGCCTCTCAGGGAATCGGCCCGTCCTTCGCGCCTGCGTGACCAATTATAAGACAAGCGCCCGAGATGTCGACGACTTGGTCAAGACTTTGACCGAAGCAAGAACGAAGCTCCGAAGGCTTCATGGGATGCCGTCATGATGCTCCCATTCATTCAGATCAATCTGGCCGTGCTTCTGATGGGAACAGCTGGGGCCGTAGGTAAGCACACTGGGGCGTCTACTCTCATCCTCGTTTGGTCCAGATGCGGATTTGCGGCCCTGGGATTGCTCGGTCTCTTGGGCGTCAAGGGCAGCTTGGATGGGATGCTCAAAGGACTCCGATCGGCCTGGGTGATGGGAGTCCTCCTTGCGGCCCATTGGATCAGCTTCTTCGCATCGATCCAGTTCTCCTCCGTTACCATTGCTGTATTCACTTTCTCGCTCTGTCCCATCCTTGTCGGCCTCATCGAACCCATGATTCTTCGGTCGCCCAAAAGGACGAGGCACATTCTATTTGCGCTGACGAGCTCAATTGGGGTCTGGATGCTCCTTCCCAAGGAACCTGCATCCGGCCAGATGCTTTCAGGCGTATTGGCCGGCTTGCTTTCCGCGCTCCTGTTTTCGGCATACATGATCGTCGGCAAGGCCAAATCCAATGCCGCGCTTCCAGTCGCTCGATTTCTCATGTTTCAAAATCTGTGTGCGGCCTTGCTTCTCACCCCGGCGGTTCTCTCGATGGGGAACTTGCCTAAGCAGACCGGGGTTTGGGTCGAACTCCTTCTCCTGGGGATCGGCTTAACGGCCATTCCACAACTTCTCCTTTTTAGGGCGCTCCAATACTTCTCCGCAAGTACCGTCAGTGTCCTATTCTCCCTAGAGTCGGTGTACGGGGTGCTCGCCGCCCATTTATTGCTTGGAGAGAGCGCGACTCCAGCGACTCTTGCTGGTGGCGCACTCATCGCTCTCTCCGCAACCTCTGCATCAATCGGAGATCGAATGCCTGTTATGAAGTAAAACCAACATAAGGAGGAGCCCATGGATACAGCGGACAGTTATACGAAAATAGCAGAAGAATACGCGAAACGAATTTTTCACGAGTTGGAAAACAAGCCCAAGGATCGAGAGCTACTGGATCAGTTTTCCGATCTCGTTCGCGAGCAAGGTCCGGTCTGTGACCTGGGGTGCGGCCCCGGGCACATTGCGCGATACCTCGATGAGCGGGGTGTCCAAGCCTTCGGGATGGATCTTTCCGTTGGGATGTGTGAGCAGGCGCGTCGTCTCAGTCCCCAGATCAGATTCCAGCAAGGCGACATGCTGGCGACCGGTCTCGAAGACGAGTCCTTGGCGGGCGTTGCAGCGCTTTACTCGATCATCCACATCCCTCGGGAGCAGGTGGTGGTGGCCTTGAAAGAGATCAATCGGGTCTTGAAATCCGGAGGCCATCTCTTTCTCTCGCATCATATCGGAGAGCAAATCGTGCATGTAGATGAACTGTGGGGGGTGCACGAACTGAGCCTTGATTTCATCTTCTTTACGCCGAATGAGATGGCTGAATACCTGCGTCTGGCAGGATTTGAAATCAAGGCCCGCGTCGAGAGGCCACCGTATGCCGAAGGGGTCGAGGCGCAGACGCACCGGGCTTACTTCTTGGCACAGAAGTAGGTAAAATGAAGAGGCAAAGGAAACTTGGATTTGTAATTCCGATGAAAAAGGTGGCCATCGGTCTCCTGGAGTCATTCGAAGACTTAGAAGAACAGCCGTTCAAGGGGCGTAGCTTGTCAGCTTCTCATCGATTCCTTTGATTGCTCGTCCATTATCCATTTTGGATCGGCCGGGGCGGTCTTCAAAGAGCTTCGGATCGGCGATCTTGTCCTTGGAGAAGAGATCGTCGAATATGAGAATCTTGTTTCGAGAACCATTTATGAGAACCGTAGGTGCCTAATTTTAGAGCTGGCATTTGAGCAACACTTTCAAAATACAGGTGAATTGTTTCGATTAAAATTAGACAATTTAGCCGATAATCAGTAATAGTCAGCTTACTATGGATTGGAAAAATATCGCAAATATCAACGACCTCGAACTTAAACTAGATCAAAAAGGCGAGTTTTATAAAAAAGAATCTGTGCCACTAGCGTCGCAGATGGGCGCCAAAAAACTCGGATTTCATATCGTCGTTCTTCATCCTAAAACGTTTTCATGTCCTTATCATTTTCATCATTCTGACGAGGAACTTTTTCTAATCTTGGAAGGTAAGGCCATTCTTCGACAGGCAGGGCAGTTTCGTGAAGTTAAAAAGGGTGATTTACTATTTTTCACAAACTCACCCGAAGGTGCTCATCAGCTCTACAATCACACCGACAGGCCTGTAAAATACTTAGATCTAACTACGATGGATGACTTTGAGGTTTGTGAATACCCCGATTCACAAAAGGTATACGTGAGTAGAATTAAAAAACTATTTCAAGCCGGAAGTAAAGTTGATTATTTTAAAGATGAAGAAAATCCAAAATTGTTTTGGCCGAAGAAATTTCTTTGAGTAGCGACTAAAAAAACTCAGGACAATCGGATTGTCTATTTTACAAAAAAATGAGTAAGGATGCCCTCCGTAAAGATATCGGAATCATGAATTATATTGGAATGTATAATATGGCGAAAAGTGCACACTGGCCTGGACGCTCGTCCCTGCAGAAAATTCGCCACTCCGCCGTGGCCCATTCGATGGTTCGACCGGGCCAGTTTACATTTGATTCCGGCGAATAAACTGCCTGTGATAACGTTCTGAGTGCCGTGATTTGATTATGGGTAAGCTCGGTAGCGCGGTATAACTCAATTTGCATTGCTTTTCTCCTCTCGCATCAGCATAAATCAACTCAAGAGTTCTCAAACGCGCTTAAGATTGAAATTGCTTCTGGAGAAGCTGTTTCACTAGCGGTAAGGAAATCTCAGGAACACTTTCAACCATTTCAGTACTCAAAGTATTCAAGGGTCGCTCTGACTACGGCCCGCGCGGCTCGGAAAGACTTCTGATAATCTTCCTTTCGCTCCAAGAATCCGCACATATTGCCCAGGCAGGGATGTTTTCCATTTTTCCTCTTCAGCCGATTGGTTTCATAGGTGCTTTAAGAATGAAGCCGGGTTGTTGAGAAATGCTTTGGTGATTTTGACGTGCTCTAGGTCTTCATATTGGACGGATGAAATGGATTTTCCGTCTATGTTCAGGATTTTTGCGCCCGGATAGCCCATTAGAATGGGAGAGTGGGTGGCGATCAGAAATTGAGAACCTTCTTTCACGCAGTCTTGGATCATGGCGATAAAGGCCATCTGACGAACCGGCGAGAGCGGGGCTTCCGGTTCGTCGAGAATGTAGAAGCCATCGGGCACAAGGCGCCCCTGAAAGAGCTTGAGAAAACTCTCCCCATGAGAATTGGCATCGAGGTCTTTGCCATATTTCGCTTCAAGCGCATAGCTTTGCCCAAGGGCTGCGCCCACGGCGAGCAATCTCCCGTAGCCCTTGAATTTCTGTCCGGCTTCGTCAGCCAGATTTTTCAGTTCAGATTGTTCCTCGCGTACTCTTCTAGCGAAGTTAAAGAAGTCTTCTGAGCGCATGAAGAAGCCTCTGTGAGTTCTCTTTATCCACGACAGACGTAGGTACTTGGAAAGGAGCTTCGCCTGGGCAAGACTCTCGTCCCTCTCGATGGAATTGCCCCCTACGGCGACAGAACCAGCAGCAACGGCAATGGTTTCAAGCAAAGTGGATTTACCGCAGCCATTTTCGCCAACGAGAATCGTAACAGGCTGGTCGAGCACCAAAGACTTGAGAGAGCGTATCACGGGAATCCGAAACGGATGCTCCTCCGTTTGCCCCTGTGGAAAATCTCTAAATCCAATTTCCTTTAGGTGCATAGCCTGCCCTTACCCCAGCTCTTTGTGTTTGGGCGGAATATAGGCGTAGCAGCATAAAAAGGCAAAAAGAAAGAGTAATATTAAGAGCGTCTAAGTGTTCTAAAGAAAAAATTCCGGTAATGCGACGATCGAGAAATGGATCGAAGTATGTAACATCTGGGGCGCAGAATTCAAGACACCTGGACGGATCACCTTTGCCCCAGCGATCGAGAGCTTCGCCTTCATTTTAGAAATTTTGATCCTCTCCGGTGAAACCCCGATATCCTTGCCAAATTCTTCAATAGTCTTATACCTTTTCGCTTTCATCACAACCTCTTTATTCTCTGAATCGACACCTCAATATCTCTCTGAGAAGTCTTATTGGTTTTCTTCTGGAAACCATGGACAAGAAAAATGACATCGCCTTTTTTTATAAAGTAGATGACCCGATAAATTCCAGACCTTCGCCAATGACTACGTACTCACTTTCAAGTCCTTTCAGATGGCCAAATTCTCCAAATAGGGCGTGCCCATACCGTGAAAGCATCTGCTGAAGTGCCGACTAACACAAGTATCGCCAATACCGTCTTGCCAAACTAGGAAGTTATATTACCCGAACCAGGGACTGCCACAACTTTTGGGAAGTCATTGAATTATAATGACCGCTAATACCAAAAAGCAGGACCCGACGGCCTTTATCGACCCCAATGCTACACGATTATGCCCAGGTCTATGGTGCCGGCCTGGTTAATGGTGATACCAGTTCAGCCAGTTTTTCTTTCTATGTTCGCGGCCCCTTTCAGATCACAATGAATCAAGTACACAATCAAAAAAGGGAAGATTTATGAAAAGAGCTTACCTGATTGGACTTGTATTCTTAACACAAATTGCCCTGGCCACGACCTTTGCCGAAGATAAAGATAAACCCTGCAGAGGGGAACCTGGACATCGCCATTCAAACGGAGGTGGTTTTGTCGCCGATACCGCCGTCGTTTCATCCAAGGCCTTCATCGGCCCCAACGCTTCCGTTTGTGATTACGCCAATGTCCTCGGTAACGCCAAGGTCTACGATAATGCCAACGTCTCCGATTTTGCCAAGGTGTTCGGTAATGTCCAGGTCTACGGTAATGCCAAGGTGTCCGGTTTTGCCGACGTCTCCGATGACACCAAGGTCTACGGTAATGCCCAGGTCCACGGTTATGCCGAACTGGCAGGAACTGCCTACGTCTACGGTAATGCCATGGTCTACGGTAATGCCAAGGTCTACGGTAATGCTAAGGTCTACGGTAATGCCAAGGTCCACGGTTATGCCGAGGTCTTCGGTAATGCCGAAGTCCTCAGTACTGTCACTGTCAGCAATGATGCAAAGGTGTGCCGCGAGCGCCATTCGGGCAGGAACCTGATCTTGAAAGATATTTGTGCTGAAAGTGGGATCTACGGCGCGATCAGGTGGTTTTTCTTCAGCAGTGACCCGGATCAACCGTCCCCTACTACCGTCTTTGATGGAGCACGCGATAACTCCTCGACCTTTTATGAACAGCAAAAGACACAAGAGAACGTTCCGTCTGAACTTGGAATTTCCCGATAGTCATCTCAGAGAGGGGCCAATCTTAAGATAGTATATCAAGTGATGGAAGCCCTCGGTTTAAAAGGAGGGCCGTCTATATCTTCTACCCTTAAGGATGCTGACTTACTCAAAGACTAGCATAAATGAAAAACTGCTTGCATGATTCAGCTTTTCTTTAAAAAATACAGTCTCTAATCCATACTCAGGATTAATCTTAAGCAGCTTGAAGCCACTATACCACTCCAAACTTTTGTAATCCAATCCCATTACCTCCCCAAACTTCAATTCCAGAGAAGTCGAAATGCATTTTTCTTTAGCATTATCAAAACAACGGAAGTCCCCTATGAAGCTGACGGCCTCATACTTACAAGTAAACGTATTGGGATTTTCCGCCGAGTACTCCACGATTCCTGAAGTTCCTACGCTTGACATTGTCATGTAGACATCCTTTTTCTCAGCGCAAAGGAAGGATGCCCCTTTCGTTTTCTTAAAGACAATTTTTGCTTTCTCAATCACTCCCACTGCCTCGGCAAACGAGAATGTTGCATTATAATCCGAAGCATAACTTCCATGAGCAGTAACTGTAAGAAATAATCCCAAAAGGAAAATACGACCAATCATAAGGACTCCCAGTCATTTGACAGACGGTTAAATTTGACGACGCCATCATATGAAAAGAATTATGGTAGTTACAGGGGGGTGAACAATTTACACAAGAGACAGCGCCTGACCTAATTTTTCTTGTATCAATGGGAAAACGCGATGGCAAAAGATAGTAGTCCAGACGTCACCAGTGCCGTCCTAAAAAAAAGCTTAATCTAATGATCCGAGCAGCAGCGAGCACCTTGCTGATAGAAGAAGTGACTTTCGCTATGGACGACGGTTGCAGGGCGGCATCGAGCGCGAACCGGCTCCCAATAACCGCCTTTTTAAGATGGAATTATTTTTGCACGGTTTGGTACGATGGACCATTCATCGGTATTTATACCCAGGAACACTTTATTAGGGCATAATTTAAACCAAAACATCATGGCAAACACGATAGAAGAAATTCTCAATTTGGCCTCTTCCTTAGACTTGCAAAAAACCAAGAAACTCATTTCTGTTTATAAAAAGAAACATTCGCTTTCAAATGAGGAGCAGATTAAAGTTTCACAAATCTATTCAATGTTGGGGATGCTTCCAGAAGCTATAAAGTCCCTTGGTGAATTTAAAAACTATGATTTTTATAAAGAGTGCGACGTCGTTTACCTCGTGAAACTAATAAAAAAAGCCTTTCTTCACTCCAATGCAGGTGAAAAATATTTCGCCCGCTCTATATTTCTGTTTATAGAAAGTATTTGTCTTGAAAGAAAAATCCTGCTGCAAGAAATTGACCCACTCTTTTATTACTACAAGGCCTGGAATCACCTTGAGCATGAAGAGTATGAAAATGCGGCTGACTCAATCACAAAGCTACTCGCTCAACCAGGGCAAACCGACGCCCTGGCCCTCAGAGGTTTTTTTACCTTAGGGGTCATTGCCGCTGGGACCTTTCAGTTTGATGCCTTTGAAGAAAATTATCTGAAGGCCCTGGCACTCTCCCGCGCCAACAAAAACGCGCAGTGGGAGCAAACGCTCCTCAGTCGTATGGCCTATGGATATTTCTTATTTGAAATTTTGGACAAAGGCCAAATTTATTTAGACCAGGCCAAGATCTTCAAACAAAAATCAAAATTTGAAGAGTTATTCCAATTCACACTTGAGGCCATGATGCTGTTTGAGCAAAAAAGAGTGGATCAAGCAAGAGCAAGTCTTTTATCCGCCCCCTGTGAGAAAGATATTTATCGAGTTAGCGAGATCATTACTTACTATTACTGGAAAGAAAAATGCGGTTTGCTCGTTTCAACCTGGCAAAAACTATCCTTGGCCTGCCATCCCTGCAATAGCAGTTTTTCTTTTTTATATGGAAAAAAGTATCGCCCGGAATACGATCTTTATTTGCCACCTTGGTTCAAAAAGAGAATTAAAGATCACGAAAATGACTGCTGGTTCTTTGATAATGAAGACCTGCTAATGAAGAGATACCAAGATATCAGCTTGGAGAAGATCAAGAAACCATGGATTGATTTATACAATTATAAAATTAAATATAGCAATAAAAAGACCTCTGTTCTTTCGCCAAATCTCCAAAGGGCCCTCTACAAAATTATTTGCGCAGGTGAAGTGGGAATCTATCGTTGGAGTTTGATTGATACCCTATATCGGAACGATCTTTCTCCCATGGCGTGTAAAGAAGAACGTTTAAAACAAATTATCCTAAGGTTACGAAATTTAAAGATGAAAATTAAACTTAAGAATAATGTTTATACCTTCGACGGATATCAAGATTTTGTTCTGATCATTCCTATGCACGAAAAAATCTAACTTTTTCTGCCCTCAAATTCTTACTAGTATCCCAATCACATTGTTCAAAACGCATCATGTATTGGAGGAAATTCATATGCAAAAAATGATCTTATCTTTTGTTCTTTTCTTATTTGTCATGGCCACAAATGCAACAACTTTGAAACCAATCAAGACTGTGAAAGATGCAAAACTTGCTTTATTTGACAAGGTCACGGTGCAAATATGCGCCGGCAAAGAAGATATTGTGTCATCTAACTATAAATTTTTTGATCTAACAGTAAGGCCAAATGAGCAAATCACTGATGCATATTTACGCGCGGTAAAGCTTGCCTTACATCGCGATTATCCCATGACGGGCGATGATGGAGGTTATTCATTGACGATATTGGATGCATCCATCACGGTCAATCAACTCAATCGGATGATTCCGTCTTCTTTCTACGAAAATGATTCTTATCCACGGAAAGTTCTTAAAAAGCTTAATACGGCCCTCATTGCCAGCGCAAAAAATAAGAATTTAAGAGTATTTATTGGTAGAGGCTCTGGATATAATACCTCGGCGGAAATCATCGTTGTTCTTGACGTCAAGAATAAAGAATTTATTTATTTACTGGAGAGCAACTTCGGACGCGAGTATTGATTCTTTTTTAAGCCGATGCCCGTTTTGCAAGGAAAACTGGGGAAATACCACCATGGGTTGTCTTTAAAAGGAGTCATTATGAAACATGTCCTGATTCTTATGATCCTCGTGCTTGCCTCGATCCAAATGGCCGTCGCCCGCGACGCGATCAAGTACAAGCTTCACGCTAACTTCGGCGAAATGGAAGTTATCGGTTACAATGTTTCGAAAGAAGAATTCACTCCTGAGTACGCCATCCAATGGGAACCTGGAACGCCGAGCACTCAAAGCGTGACAGTCACCTGGTATTTGAAGAAAAACCGCGAGTTCCAGAACCATCAGCGGCCAGTCATGCTGTATGTTGCCTCTGACGGGGTCGCGGGGGCAGGAGCTGGCGGAGTTTATCAGATGATTCCCATGTTCGATGACGATGAATCGTGGGCGGTGGGTGAAGTAAAAACTTGGACACAGGAGCTGTCGGCCTTCCCCTTAATCAGTGACCGTGAGACCCTCTATTATTATACCACTCCATCCATCGAGTTTTATAATCCCAATAGCTGGAACGGCGAAGGAAAAACGCCTAAGGATATTGTCACCGGTCCGGCACGGTTGGTTGGACAACCGCGAGTTTACGGCCCATTCATGATTTGTGCCTCACTCCCATACTGCAAGATGCTTCACATGTTTTAGTAAATCTAACTTTTTTTGCCCTTCGCCATCGGCTAAAAGGCAAAGCGTGCGAAAAATTTTAATTTTAAGGAGACACTATGAAAACCCTATTTGCCTTTGTTGCCCTCGTTTTTTTGGCCACCGCTAATGCCAGTCAGTTACCTGACACCGCTTTTCTACCCGCCGTACTGGTTAAGGATATTACCCAGCGTGGAAATCTGATGCCAGGCCCCGGCCCACGACGCGCAGTCGTCACCACTGTGGAAGTTGATGTGAAATTCTGTCGCAATGTGGGTGAAAGAGAATTTGATGTAGTGGTGGAGAAAAATGATCTTCAAAACGTCACCCTCACAATTAGTCCCAAAACCTACATGCTTGATTGCTTTGGCCCGGCCCGCTTACAGACCTTGGTTTTTGAAACGACTCAAGTTCCCGCCTACGTCAATGTTCGCCTTGGGAACTCTCTCTTGATCGAAACAAACTTTGTACACTAGAAAATTCGTCCGTGATGCCAGTAAATAGGCATCACGGATTTCAAGTTTTGAGAGATAGTGCTGCTCTCGCCCCCGCCGGGAACCTGAACTTAAGATGAAGTACCTCACTCCCGTACTGCAAGATGCTGCACATGTTTTAGTAAATCTAACTTTTTCCGCCCTTCACCATTGGCTAAAATGTTCAAATAAGATCACTCAAAAACGAAAGGATGTTTTGTGAAGTCATTTATTGCGATTGCCGTTGTCGGAATGGTTCTGTTTGCCGAGTCCCCTCTGGTGGTACAGGCGCAGGAATGTGAGCAGCGATTAAATGAGGCCGAGCGCCAGATCCGGGAGCTAGAGCAGCAGGTCGCGCGTCTGACCCTACCGAAGCTGACTGGGATTTTAAAAACAAGAGTGACACAATACGAAGCCGAAAGAATTTGCAAGGGCAAGGGAATGCGGCTACCAACAGCTCGGGAGCTTGCACAGGTTGCGCAAATCGAGCATGGAGCGGAGGGGATCAGCGAGACGGAGAGGGATGGATACAACCTCGTGAAAGGATCGGACAGCTCGGGGAATCCAGACCACTTCTACTTTAGTTACAAAGGCTACAAGCGCCCAGCAGATGACCTTGGATACTGGTTCTGGTCTTCGTCGGTTCACCCCGACGACTCCGACTATGCCTACTCTCTCGATGGCCTCGTTGGTGACGTCTACCACCTCTACCGCAGCAACGTCAGCTACTACGATGCCGATGCCGTACGCTGCGTGCGGTCGCGCTAGCGTGGAATGACAAACGCATGCGTTTGCTTGCTGATTTGTAGAGTGATTCAAAAAGATTAAGTAAGAAAAAGGGAGGCAATATGAACAAAATTATCGGTTTCTTGGTAGTGTTTCAACTTATTTTTTTGATGACATGGGGATTGGTGATCTCACACACGTACTCGTATTTGTTTTTGCATTTTTCACATTGCAGAACTAAACACCGGTCGCGCCATCGGACACTCGTGCCGAACTATTTTCAATCGGAATGAGAACTCTGATTCCTCGACAATCGTTGATAAGTACAATCTTTATATGCAGGCCTTCAAGACGCTCTAATTAAAAAGTGACGCCGCCGCGAAGCTCGGCCGTGAGATGGTTGCTGCGGTTCTCGCTTGCGGGAGTCCACTCAACGCTTTCTTGGCCCGAGAGTGAGAAATGATAATTTTCAATAAACACAAACTGTACTCCGAGTTGAATGTCCAGGTACATCTTGCTGCGTGAGCGATCAATGATCTCACGATCATCTTCCCTCATCGTTATAGGGGTTCGTCTTGAATAGAGAGGGCGCAGGAGAATAAAGCTGGAGTAGGTATCATGAGTTCCGTCTAAAAAATATTGCCCTTCCAGTCCAAACTCGCTGGCATAGCGAATGGGATCATGATGACTATCTCGCCCCCCATCGCCGTCTTGATAAGTATAATTGACCCCAAAGTTAAATTTTTGGTTCAAGGAGCGCATATAAGTCAAGCCGGTCCCCCTGTTTCTGAAGATTAATTCCACCCTGTTGTCGCCGCTCTCTTTTTTTAATTCTTCGCCATGAGCAAGGACCGCCTGTCGCCCATCGTGACTCGATAACTTCATGTCTTTGGCATCGCCAACCAGCAATGAATCTGAGCCTTCATCAAAAGAGATGCGGCGAATCCGATCAAAAATGAGTTGATATTGTCCTGCGCCGAATTTTTGGTCTAATTCAGTCTGACTGGCCTTGACCAATTCTTCCTTTTGCTGCTGATCAGGAAGAGACCTGTACTTCCAGCAGAAGCCTCCATAAAAAAATCCGGTCAGAATGCAATAGAAGGGAAGCCTTTTCGCGGGAAAGCTCTTTTCAAAAACAAATCCTTGAAAACTTTTTTCCTGAGTGGCAATGATCCCTTCATGCCTTACGCGCACACTGGTACAACTGACAAGGAACAAAGATAGAAGGCAGGCAATTGACTTGAAACTTGAACTTCGCACGTAGCAGCTCCTTTTCCTTTTTTTAAAAATCCTACACTGTAATCACGTTGAGAGGTAGTAAATTTTATTACTCTGGCTTTGCCTTTCCTTGAACCCACTTTTCGCTATCACAATAGGTCGACTCATTATCTGGGAAAACAAATTTTTTGGTGGTGGCATTAAAGATCATCTGTTGGGCTTCATAAAAGGGATTCAGATACAGCAAATACAACTCATTGTTATCGATGGTTAACTTGGCTTGCCCTCGTGGTTGAATCTCGCCGGACTCGCCATCTCCAGTGTTGGTATGGAAGCTACATATTGCTCTATCACCCTGAACGATTGCTTCGCGTAAAAAAATATAATCCCCGATCATGTTGACGGAAAAGTTAGGAAACGATTCTTCCGACCCTGGATATTTTATGAAAAACTTATCACAGGACACATCGGGGCATTTAGGATCAGGAAGCACGGAATAATAGTGCCCTTTGGAGATATCCTCCGCTGAGTCGTATATTTTTTTCTTTTTAAGAATTGAAAACTCTGAAGAGCTTGCAACAAGTTTTACATCTTTCAGTTTTTCAAGTTTGACCTTCGACAAATCCTTTATATACACAGCGGCTGCATAGGGAGCTACTTTTTTTTCGGCTGCAAACTCATATTCCCCTTCGTATCTACACGTAGCATTTGCAAGCTCTGTTGTCCTAGTTGCAGAAACCTTTTTTCCAGTAAACCATTCGCAGATGCCTTCCTTGTTTAAAGAACCGCATGCGCAATCTTTCGATTTATCGTTATCAAGGCCTTCACGTAATTTGATGAATTTGGGCGTTATAATCTTTTTGAATGTGAGCGGAACGATTTTTCCATCAGTGCCTAAGGTATATATCGATTCTTTATACTCATGACATAAAAAACCCAAGCCGCCTCCCAAATCCAGATAGGCCTTATTGCCGGAGACTTTCTTCACTGTCCAGACAGAAAACTCAGGCTTTTTTCCATCACAATGAGGAGCTTGAGCGGAGACATTAACTGTAACCTCCGCAGCTTTCTGTTCTGGCCACCACGCATCAGCCGCGCAGAAATCATAATAAGAGACAAAATTTCCATACCTGTTTAGCTTTGGATCAAATAATAAATGTATGTGGAGGCCGTCGTTAAATGAATTAAATATATACAGTGTCCTTTCATCCAAAAGCAACTTCCCTTGAAAATCCAATAGACGTGGCGGAGTTGCTGGTTTCTCGTCCCGCCAGTCTGGAACACCTGTAAAACAAATGGACTTGTCATAGGCAATTACCTGGCCTCCAAAAAACAAATGATCACCAATTGCAGAGAGATAATGATTAAAATAGGGGTCATTTTGCCCATAATAATCATCCTCTCCATCCATGTATTCTTTTTCTCCATTGACGCTATCGTAAAGTCGGAGGTCAAAGCGATCGGGCACAACTATGTCCTGTTCTGTTTTATTACTAAAATACATATATTCCCCAAAATCTTTGGCCGATTGCGAAGCATATATCTTTCTTGATTCAATCTCAGGAAATGACTTCGAACGGTTATCTATATTGGCATCGTCTATTTTTAGGAATTTCGCTTTACTGATATTGTCTATATGAACGGCAACACTTCCCGGTGTGAGAGTATTTTTTTTGTCAAAACTATATTCTCCCTCATACGCACATGATGGACTTGGAATATCATTGGATGGAGTAAATTCTCGACATAGACCTTCTGGAGAATACTCCCAACAATCGCATGCAGCACCGATCGTGCGTAGTGCTTCCGGAAAATGGATACCTTTAAATGTAAGGGGAACAAATTGTCCTACACTACTAATTGCGTACACAGAATCACGGAATTTTTCACATGGGAATCTCAAAAATGTTCCAAAATTTAAGAATACTGTTCCACCCTCCACTCGCTTGATAGTCCAGTAGTTAATATCTATCTTTTGCTTCCCCTGTCTTTCTCGTGGCGTGCCACACGGTATGTCTAAACCGGGATGAAAGGTTACACTTTTTGGATTTGCGGTGCTCTTTTCAGGTTCTGCATTTTTTGGCGCTTCTACGGTCGTTTTGGGTGATAGCTTGCTTTGAACCCACGGAGTTTTTTGTACGATCGGGACTTCTTGAGGCAATTTTTTATCACTACGCTGAGCGAGAAGCTCTTGACGGCGACGCTCTATTTCGTGGTCAGAGGGCGCAAAATTTATCGTCGAGTTAGAAATACTCATTTTGCCATTGACGGTGGAATTGCCTTCTACGCTGGAGGAGCCTGAGATCTGTGCATGACCAGAGATTGTCGCGGTGTCAATGATTCTGGAACGATCAGAGACGATCGCGTACTCGCAAACCGAAGCATCTTTGCCTACAAATGCCGAGGCACTAACGTTCGCCGTGCTGGCAACAAAGCCTCCCCCATTCGGGTGGGCACTCCCGGATGCTCCGCCGCATGGTTTATCTATCCCTGCAGCAATTTGTACAATCAAGAAGAATGTGCCCAAAAAAATTATTTTCACAACAATCCTCATTTGCAAAAGTAATATTCTCAATTTCAAACCAATAAACGTCATTATAAGACGTAATCTAACCGGAATATATCGAAATGTTACAAATCTACTTCATTCCCTATTTTTTTAACATCCATCAAATAGCTCACTTGCATCACGCCATTTTATGTCAGTTTTAAATTTTCCGAATTGCGCTATCATTGACTCATTCGTTGGGGGGCTTGGAATGGTGACATTCCTTTTTTAAGTGATTGGGCAGTGGTCTCCCCTCTTCTTCCCTCCGCTTCCTGCTGCAGGACAGTCCTTATGGACTGACGTCGCTCGCCGCTCCTGCGGCTCCGTCTCGCTCATGAAAAAAAGTTTGGTAATTTCTTGAAACCACCTGATAATGAGCTTCACCGGTAACACCCATTTCCTCCTCAATGCAATCGGCGAGATTTCAGAGATAAAATAAGTCCCTAATTTTTCAGGATTGGAACTGCCCATTTTTTCTGATATATCATTCCCTATGTTTGATTTCCCCCTCGAATACGAACCTCCCGTGTTTCGGCCTCCATCCGAGGCCAACAGTCTTCTAATCCAGGTCACCCTCGGGTGCTCCCACAACCAGTGCACCTACTGTGGTATGTATCGGACCAAAGAATTTAAAATTCGAAAAATCGAAGAGATCAGGCACGACCTTGAGAAGGCCAGGGCCTATCTTGAACGTCATCACGCCTCTCCTACTAAAATATTTTTTTGCGATGGCGATGCGCTGGGTGCCCCCACCGATTTTCTGCTTGAATGTCTGCTGGCCGTGCAGGCAAATTTTCCGAATCTCCAGCGCGTCGGAATTTATGCCACCGGCATGAACATTCTGCAAAAATCGGAAAGTGAGCTGCAGGCCTTGAGCGCGATGAAATTAAACATGGCCTATCTTGGTCTGGAAAGTGGCTCGGACAAGATTCTAAAAATGGTGGTCAAAGGCAACACCGCTCAAGAGATGATTGAGGCCTCCCTCAAGATAAAAAATTGCGGCTGGAAATTATCCACCATTCTCATGATCGGCCTGGGCGGCCGGGAACTCTCCGCGGAACATTGTTCCAGCTCCGCCGAAATCGTAAATAAGACCTCACCCAATTTTTTTTCCTACCTGGTCACCACACCGGTTCCCGGAACTCCCTACCACACCATGCTCACCCGGGGAAAACCCCTCACCATGCTTTCGGAAAGAGAAGAGCTTGTTGAGATGCGGACCATTTTGGGCCGGATTTCAGATCGCCAGCTCAACTCCATTATTTTCCGAGTAAATCACGTGTCTAATCGCGTCCCCTTTGCCGGCAATCTGCCCAAGGATCGCGATCGCCTAGTGTCTGAGATTGATGCGCTTTTACCCCTGGCATCCGACCGCCCCAAAACGCCTTCCAACACCATCCCGTGCCTTTAAATACAAAAATGCCCAGGCCACCCTCAATCCTATGAAGTTAGTGGCCTAGGCATACTTATGACTCGTTCTAGAGTTCCGCACTTGACTTGAAATCAAGAATACAGCACAATGTTTAATATGTCAAACAATAGTTTTAGCGCTAAAACTTTGAGGTTATTATGATTTATCGAGATTGCCTGGGAGTTTTAAAAAATATTTCACAAATCGAAAGCCGCATCACCAAGGTGGAAAAGCTCCTCAGGGAAGCTTATCCAAACCTCCCTCTAGAGGTGCTTTTGGAAAAACTCATCGCCCACTATAGGTCCATGTCCTGAGCCATTCCTGCCAGCGGCATGGTGGGGTCGCCTTGCAGATGATACCAGATGCGATTTTGGGTCGCGGCCTTGAGATCGCTGTGGGTTTCCATTAAGTGTAGCTGTCCGGCCCACAGGGCCTCGCTGATTGTGGTTGTGCGCTGGTTGCCGCCTTGGAAAGTCTTGGCGACAAAGCGGGAAATCCCCTGACTCATAATGGCCGGGGGGTCCCAGGAAATATCCACGGTGCCACCGTAGTAAGCACGGGCGCCACTGGCCTTATCCCCCTGCTTGGCATTCATAAAACTTTCCCCCAGGCGTGCTTCTCCTCTGAAACGACCATTTTGGCAGGCGACATCGACGATGACCGGCAGCACTTTGGCGGAGGTTAAATTCAAAATATCGGCCACCTCATAAGGTCGGCTTCCGACGGAAGGCCAGGAATAACCACTGCCGTGGCCGATGTAAGACAACCAGTAAGCACCCAGGGCCAGGCGCTTGTTAATATTTTCCGGCGTCGAAGCGGGAGTGTCCTGGTGAAAACGAATGGCGGCGACGGATAGCGCCTGCTCAAGTGGCGTCATCATGCCCTCAAGATACTGCTTATCGCTGGGATTTTGCCCTTCACTGCTGGCAATGCCCACCAGCCCCAGTGACTTTTTATACTCGGCGGGGGGGAGCTGCTCAAAGGCCATACTCTTTTGCAAAATGCGCGCGATCTCGCCGCTATCATCACTGGAAACCCGGCCGTAAAAAACATCCGCCAGAGTGTCGTCCGCTCCCCCATAGGTAAAATAGGGAAGATCAGTGGGAGTTTCAGCTTCAAATTCGGTGGGAAGATAATAAGTCGGAATGATATTCTCATGCCCTACCAGCAACACATGGGTGAAGCTTTGGGTGGCCTTTAAATATTCAGTCAAGCCTTCGCGGGTGCCGCCGATACTTTCAAACGTCTTCACGGTCACCACCATCCCCTGTTTGTTTTTATGTTCCACAAAGGCCTGGACGCTGGCGACATGACGCTCGGGCGTGACGATCAGTAATTTTTGCCCTCCCAGAGCGCCCAGCTCTGTGGCCTGCTCGGCGGAAAGCAAACGGAGCGAATGACCTTTTCGGGTCACTGAAAGTTTTAGCTGGGGATAGAGATGCACCTTAAAACTCTGCCCTTCTGCCACCTTTAATCGAACTGGAAAAACCAAAAGTCGCGTCAGAGGAATGCCGCGCAGGTCACCCAAATATTCCATCTTATAAAATGCGCCGGGATCAGATTTTGCAAAGGTCTCGGCCACTAATTGATTTTGCAACACCTCGTTACAGCGGCAGGGCCGGGGAAGGTAAGCTTCGAGGACTCGCTCGCCTAAGTCCTTAAGCGCGCCGGTCTCAATCACCACCTTAAGTTCTTCGGGACGGGCCTGAAGAAAAAAGGCCTTAAACGGCAGCATCGCCTTGGAGACCTCATTGGTCTGATCTAATCCTGCAAACTGCAGACCCTTGGTCGGTTCTGAAAGATGAAAGCTCACACTCACGGCCTGGGCCTTCCACGCCAGTGTTAGGAAGATAAGTAAGAGTAAAGATTTCATGTGCGCCCTCCGCTTCCTGCTCCGGGACTGCCCTAGGTGGCAGCGTTCGTTTGGCACATCTTGCGCCAATTTTTCACCGGTAAGACTTTGATGTAATAGCGTTTCGAGCTTGCGAGAGGGCTTCTTTACAAAAGAAAAAATCAAAAAGGGGAAAGGAAAAAGTTACCTATTTCTGGGAATTACCAAAGATTTTAGCTGTCTTTGGAGCAGAGGAGCGGGCACCACTTAAGCGCGGAACCAGAAAATCAAAAATGACGGTGGGAAGAAACCTGTTAATGAGACTCAAAATCCCCATGGGCCAGGGAAACATCAGCTGACTGATTTTCCGAGCAGTGCCCTTGAGTATTACCTCCGCGCAAACCTCGGGTGAGATCATAAACGGCCGATCAAATTCATTGTGATCGGCCATGGGTGTTTTGATAAAACCGGGCAGAAAGGTACTCACGAACACCCCATAGGGGCGCAGATCGTTGCGGATAGACTCAAGCAACGTCATCTGAGCGGCCTTGGAGGCGGAGTAGGAGGCGGCCATGGGCAGGCCCCGCATCGCGGCCAGACTGCAAACCCCGACGAAATGCCCCGAGCCACGGCGGGCCATGGCAGGCGCGAAGGCCGCCACCAGATTTGAGGTCCCGAAATAATTGACTTCCATGAATCGGCGATCCACCTCGGCACTCCAGGCATGGGCGGGATTAATTCCCCCAAGGCCGGCATTGGCGATCACGATATCGGGCAAATCATTCGCTCCCAGGGTCTGGGCCAGCTGCTCCAGGCCCTCAAGAGAGCGAACGTCCAGGGTGTGACAGCGAAGAGTCCCACCGCAGTTTAACAATTTTTGAGTGGCCTGAAGCCCTTCCGTGCTTATATCCAGCAAGATTAAAACTCGCGCCACGGGTGCCAATCTCACGGCCAGCGCGCGACCGACTCCCGAACCGGCCCCGGTAATTAAAACTGATTTCTGTTGAAAATATAAAAGAGATTTCAAGGTGCCTTCTTCTTGTCCTGCTCAATACTTAAACCGCCCACCGGCCCCTTGCCCTTCAGCGGGTCCATAGTACTCACCATGGCCTCCATGGTGCGAATGGTATCCTTCATCAGTGAAAGTTCGAATTGCAAATTGGGCACGCTGGTGCTGTAGAGTTCTTCCACCTTTGCCTTTACATCTTTGATGTCGCCGTCTCCCGAACCACTGCCGGCGGGACTACTCGTCAGTTGTTTTTTAATCGCCGGCAATTCGGTATTTTTAATTTGGTCTAAATCCTGCGGAATATTTTTCACCATTTCTTCAAGCTTTGAAAGGCGTTCGTTCATCAGACTTAGGTTTTTCGTCATGTTCGCCAGATGCTTGTCCACTTCCTCAAGCATCTCCATCTTGCCCAAACCTTGATTTTGATAACTCTTATAACCCGGAGTGGGAGTCGGCCCGGGCGTGGGTGTGCGCACCGGAGTGTCGTCAAAGGCCCGCGCACGTTGCTCCGCCTGACTAAGCTCTTCTGAAAAGGCGATCGCGCTCCCCATGCCTATGAATAGCATGAAGACAATAAAAACGGATGACTTACTCTTTCTTGGGCTTCTCACTCTCATTTGTGCCGTCCGGTGTTTTGAACATGCGTGGTCGTTTGTTACCGTCCAGATGTTTTCCCTTGGGATCATCTTTTGATGCGGTCTTTTCCCAATGACGAAACCAATCCGCTTCCTGCTGCTCAGGGGGCGTTTCCGGAGTCACGTCTTGACGTGAGAGTTCCATGGCCTCGGCCTTAAGCTGTTCGCTTTTCTTCAAATGAACTTTTGAATTTGATGGTTTTTTTGACGGCTTCTTGGCCGGCACGCCCGAGTGGGCCGAGAGATCAATCGTCACATCACCCACCACGTGGGTCTGACAAGATAAACGTTCCCGGGTGAGATGGAAGACATTCCCCAGCAGCTTCAGCTCCTTGAACTCCGAGGGTGAAAGATGGTCCTCACCGGTATGGATCTTCACGACACATTTTCCACAATTGGCATGCCCGCCGCAGTCGGACTCAATGGTGAGCCCGGCGCCTTTCAGCTGCTCCAGCAAAGACTGGTCACTGTTGACCTCAACCTCTTTGATGTTCTTCTGGGGTGGCCACAGTGTTACTTTTGACATGTGAGTGCTCCATACAACGGATAATTTTCTTCTTACACCAGGGCCCGAACTTCTTTTTCTATTTTTTCTAAAATCACCTGTTTAAAAGGCATGAGAAAAATGCCCACGTTAAGATCAAGATTCAAATCACCTTCGGCAAAAACAATTTTGAGCTCAAAGCCTTTCCCCTGCGCGACGATCTGGTCATGGCCGGGAAGGTATTCGATCTTGGGATTGATATTATATTTGGAAAACAAGCTGGGAGTAATATAACTTTTTATCTTACCAAAAGCTTCACTCTTATCTTTAACCGTCTTGTAAGGAACCTTCATCGCCACTCCTCTCCTAACGTCGTCCGGTGGAGCCAAATCCACCCTCGCCTCTGGCGGTTTCCCCAAGCTCGGCCACCACCTGATAACCGGCCCGAATCACGGGGGCCAAGACCAATTGTGCGATCCGGTCGCCGTGCTTGATGATCTCGGCGCGCGCGCCCAAATTACCTAAAATAATTTGCACCTCACCACGATAATCGGCATCAATCGTTCCTGGGCTATTGACCACCATCAGTGACGTCTTCAGCGATAGCCCAGAGCGTGGCCGCACCTGAATTTCAAAACCGATGGGAATTTCAAAGGCCAGCCCCGTGGGCACGAGCTTGCGCTCCCCAGGGGCAATAACCAAAGTATCACGGTTTGCCAGAGAGGCCCGAACATCGGCTCCGGCGGCTCCGGCAGATTCATAACCGGGAAGAGGAAAACTCTCATCAAAATGCGCCAGTTTTTTTACATTGACACAAATTTCAGTCACAAAGTTCTCCTTTTCCCCAGACGTTACTTACTTCTTTTCTGAAGGGGTTTCACAACTTTAGCAGAAAGTTTAATGCGGCCCATGCGGTCGATTTCCACGACGCGCACATGACACTGATCACCTTCACGGACATACTCGCCCGGATCGGCCACGCGATCATTGGTGAACTCGCTCACGTGCACAAGGCCCGACACGCCCGGTGCCAAATCGACGAAGGCACCGTAGTCTTTTACAGTAACAACCGTTCCTACATAATCGGAACCAATCTCTGGTCCGGTCAGCTGCAACTTCACAGTGGAAACACATTCCTGCAGAACCTTTGGATCGCTTCCGAGCACGCGCACGGTCCCGTCCTCGTCAACTTCAATTTGCACCTGATATCCCTCTTGCAGGGCCTTAATATTTTTTCCGCCCGGGCCGATCAAGGCGCCGATCTTATCCTGCGGAATTTTAATCATCTCGATTCTTGGCACACCTTCTTTGAAGTGATCGCGCTGGGTGGTAATGGTTTTGGCCATCTCGCCCAAGATATGTAGACGGCCTTTGCGCGCTTGCTCCAGGGCCTCTTCCATAATTTGAGGGGTCAGTCCTTTGATCTTGATATCCATCTGAATGGCGGTAATGCCTGTCGCGGTACCGGCCACCTTGAAATCCATATCTCCTAAGTGATCTTCGTCGCCGATAATATCAGATAAGATGCGATAGTTTTTCCCATCACTAATCAGACCCATGGCGATTCCGGCCACCGGACATTTCAGAGGTACACCGGCATCCATCAGGGCCATTGAGCCCGAGCATACTGAACCCATTGAAGATGATCCGTTGGATTCCAAAACTTCACAGGCCACGCGAATGGTATAGGAAAATTTTTCCTGTGGAGGAACGACTGCCTTAAGCGCGCGCTCAGCCAAGTTGGCATGACCCAATTCCCGACGGCCGACCCCGCGAGAGGCACGCGCCTCACCTACGGAATAGGGTGGGAAGAAATAGTGGAGATAAAATTTATCATAGTGCTGACCGACAATCCGGTCGACCATCTGATCGCCTTTCGAACCACCAATTGTCACCGTCGCCAGAACTTGAGTTTCTCCTCGAGTAAAGAGCGCCGATCCGTGGGGTGATTTCAGAACATCAGTTTCAGTCGTGATCTTACGAATTTGATCCAGAGCACGCCCTTGAATACGTCTATTTTCCTGCAGAACATCGTTACGCATGAGCTTATATAAAAGCAGATCAATGCCGGATAAGGCGGCCTTACCGAAGTCAACGTTGTCCTCAAGGCCAAACTCCTTTGGATTGGCGGCCAAGGCCTCTTTCGCCTTGACCACGAGAGCGCCAACGGCATTTTGACGTTCCAACTTCTCCGAGATTGTGAGCGCCTGGCGGGCATCACCCTTAAAACGGGATTCAAGTGTCGACATCAAAGTGGCATTGGGAACGATGGGCGTGAAGGCACGCTTTGGCATGCCAACTTCTTTTTGCATCTGGCGAACGAGGGCACAATATTGCTTAATATGAGAATGGCCAAACAAAATTGCTTCCAAGACTTCTTTTTCAGTATGTTCCTGCGCCTCACCTTCCACCATCAAAATGGCGTCATCAGAACCGGCCACGGCAATTTCAAAGTCAGACTTTGCCCAATCTTCAAAGTTGGGATTGATCACTAGCTGGCCATCAATTTTACCCACCTTACAGGAGCCAATCGGCCCATCGAAGGGAATATCGGAAATACTTAAGGCGGCGGAGGCACCAAGCCCGGCCAAGATATCGGGATCGCCATCGCCACCATATGACATGACAGTACACGAGATGACGGTTTCCGCCATATAGCCTTCAGGAAAAAGCGGACGAAGGGGGCGATCGATTAGGCGCGCATTCAAACTTTCCTGAGTTGAAGGACGGCCCTCACGTTTTAGAAAACCGCCCAGAAACTTGCCGGCGGCATAAAATTTTTCCGTATACTCAACCGTTAACGGGAAAAAATCCTGATCGGGTTTCATTGTTCGCGCCGAGGTGGCGGTCACCAACACCTGCGTTTTACCGGAGGTCACAAGCACGGAACCATCGGCCTGTTTGGCCAAACGGCCGGTTTCTACAATCACTTCTTTTCCGCCATAATTTAAACGGAACTCACGTTTCGACATACACATAACTCCTATGCTGACCCTCCAAAGGATGAGGGCAGAAATTTAAAATATTTAAAAAGAATTGCAGAAGAATTGAAAGTTGAATTTAAAGAATATTTCAAGGGAAAATATCGATCGCCCCTTCAAATATCCCCCAAATTCAAATCTCCCTCCTCACTTTGTTCTGCAATCACTTCATTGTATCGCAAAAAAAACGCGCCGTCGAACAGTCCAGCACACGCCAGCGTATATAAAAAAAAGGGAGATTGACCATCTCCCTTCCATTTTTCAGATTTTTTATTTTCGGAGGCCAAGATCAGCAATCAATTTGGTGTATTTGGCCGGATCTTGCCGTTGTACGTACCGAAGTAAATTCTTACGAGAACCAATCATCTTCATCAAACCGCGATTCCCATTATGATCCTTGGGATTAGAGGCAAAATGAGGTGCCAGAGTATTAATTCGCTCTGTCAGCAAGGCAATTTGGACTTCTGGTGAACCGGTGTCTTTTTCTGTTTTACCAAAACGAGAAACCAACTTTTTCTTCTGCTCAAACGTAATCATCTTAAGGACTCCTTAAACTTACCACGACCCCAGTAGATGGCCTGTCCATCCCCAGAGCAGGGCGCTAAACGGTGACTTTTACCCCATAAACTTCGTCATGTAAACTCTTAAGTTCTTGATAAGCCGTTCTTCGATCTGGCGAATTCGCTCTCGTGACACACCATATTCATCGGCAATCGCCTGGAGGGAGGTCGGTATTTCGTCCATAAGACGTTTTTTAAAGATTTCACGATCGCGGTTATCTTTGAGCGTTTCTAAAAAACCGCCCAGGTTGTTCTTCAAAATATCCAGCTCCTCAAGATGGGCCAATTCCTCGTCCACCCCAGGGGCCGTGCTACCGATATAATCGCCAAGGGCCTTGGAATCATCATCTCCCACCGGGGCGTCCAGGCTGAACTCCTGAGGGCCTCCGCTTAGACGCTCATCCATCAAGGCCACAGATTTGACGGAGACTCCCAAATTATCACTCAAAGTCTGATAGTCCGGATCAATCCCCATGGAGATTAAGCGATTCTTCTCACGCAGGAGATTATAAAAAAGCTTTTTTTGCTCATTGGTCGTGCCAATTTTTATGAGACGAAAATTATCGAGAATGTATTTTAAGATATAGCTGCGAATCCACCAGCTAGCGTAATAAGAGAGCTTGGCGCCCTTATCGGGATGATATTTGGACACGGCCTTCATCAATCCTAAGTTTCCTTCTTGAATCAGGTCCATAAGGTTTTGATAGACCTTGCGATACTCAAAGGCGATCTTGACCACCAAACGCAGATTGGCCAGCACCAGCTTCTTGGCCACCTCAATGTCGCCCGTTTCATGCAGCGCTCGGGTCAAGGCCTGTTCCTGTTCAGGTGATAGAAGCTTATAGCGCGCAATTTGGCGCAAATATAAAATCAGCGGGTCTCGGGTGGGGCCGGCTTCATAAAGGGTAACGGCCCGCTCAGTCTGCACGGGAACAACGGGTAGGTTATTTCCCTTCTCAGCACCGGCCTCTACCACCTCCGGGTTCAGTGGCGCTTTTTTGGTTTTGCGTTTTGGTGTCTTCATGGCAGAGATTTTTACCAGAGTTTCTTAAAAGTTGCAGGCCAAATCCAATTAATGTTGTCGCCCATCCTGGGCTCCACCCTACGGGCTGCTTCGCAGACTTAATTGGCCGTCATGGCCAATTAATCACTATACTCGTAAGAGGAATAGTCAATCGCCTGAGACTCTTTTTTGACCTGGGCCTCATAGGCCAGATATTTAAGCGCGAATGGGCCATAATTGATCTCGATAGGAATGCGCATAATTCCTGTGGGAGACTTGCTGAAAAAAGGGCCCTTGTAGAGAGAAAGCTGCTGAATAATCTCATCCGCTATCAGATTTTCCAGGTTGCCATCCCAAGGAGGGAGAATAAAATTCTTTCGATTCGCCTGCACCTGGTCTTCAATACTTTTAATCATGTTTTTGACAATGCTGTCTCTTTTCCTAACATTGCGTGGGTCTAAGTCATTCCACTCGCTTCTAATCCAGGCGAGAAAAGTGTTGTGAATCTCAAGATGAAACTTGGCCTTGATCTTTCCCACAATTCGATTGGCGCGATCCAGCTCGCCCAAGTTGACGTCAAAGACCACTTTAAAATCCGGCCGAAAGGGATTGAAATACAATCCTCGATCCACCAGCTCCATCGCGAGCGGTTCCTCGTAGTAGAGATCGCGACTTTTCGTTTTCACCTGGCCCTGGGCCCACTCATCCCACATCTGATCAAAGCTGGCCCTCAACATGTCCTGTGAGGTGGTAAAGTTTGTACTTCGCAAAAGAAAATCCGGCACACCGGTGAGGAGCGACAGAAACTGGGATTGCTGAAAATTAAAATCGTCAAAACTCTGAGTGTCAGTCCATTTTTTAATTTCAGGAACCTGCTCACGATTGAGAAAATCCAAATCTCTAAAGCTATGACAGTAAAGTGACTCGAGGTCGCCCTTGACTGATTTACTGCCAATGCTCCTGAAGATCTTCTTCTGCAGATATTCCGAGTTTCTCTTGCGGCAGATAAGATTCTCACACCAGACCTTGACACCGCTATCTTTTCGAGAGGTTAAGTAGACCGAGTTATCAATGGAATTGTAGGCCATCTCTGTGTCCGTAAAGTGACGGATGACGGTGGCCATAATAATGGGATTGCGGAGGAAAGGTACCAGGAGCCGGGGGTTATCGGACTCGTTACCCCAAGTGCACACCGCGCGGAACAGCTTCACGGTCTGGAGGAACTCCAACTCACGGGACTTCTCAGTTTGAAATTTGCCGGACAGGGCCTTGGAAAAAAGCGGGTTGTTTTCCACTGACGGAAGTTCGAACGATGCCCCATGCTCGAAGTAAACATCCAGATTTTTTCGCAGCTGTTTTAAGCTGATGATCGTTAAATTCTTGGAGCAGTATTGCCCGACTAAACGATCGGCCAGATTGCGCCATTCATCCTGACCATATTCGAGCTGCTTAGCATACAGGGCAATGGCGCGGGAAGTGAGATCGAGGCCGAGATATTGGAGGGTCGCCATAACCGAGCGTTTGACCTGGTCAAGCTCAATGGGCCTCGCATAAATGGCTTTCGGTGCGAAGGGGCAGTAATTTTTTAAATTCTCACCTTCCGAATAGACGCCGCGATAAAATGCCAGAAAGCGGGTATAGGCGTTCATACTGGCATCCTGCTCTTTCTCAACCCGAAGAACATACTGAATGGGGTCGGATTTTCGCTCAAGTAAAATTTGCGACAGATCACCCAACACAAGCGATTCTAGCGGTACAAAGGCCTGACCGGTGGAAGAAAACCACAGGCACCCGACTACCGCGACCAATATACTCAGGATTTTTATTCGCATATCCTTCATCACATTTTTTAAGTTTATCGGTATAAGTCCCGAAGAGTTTGAATATGAAATGTCCTGAGCCGGTGTTGCTAAATAAATGGCCTTTTTTGCTGCTGATTTGCGCCTTACTGTTTTTTAGCTCGCACCGGAACGCCTGGGCCCAAGGAAATTCTAACCAGGCCCCCAAAAAACTCCAGAAAGAGTTTGACGAGCTGGAATGGGCGGGCCTTTCCCTTGCGGAAGTTGAAGAAAAGATTCAACAAATTGAGCTGTCTGCCAGAAAGCAGGATTTTCTCAATCTTCTGGAGGCCAAAAATTATCTCATCAATGGTCAGGTTAAACGGGCGCAGTTCTTCCTGGAAAAATGGCGGCCCAAAGGTCAGGGGATTCAGATGGTGCGCAATCGCTACCTGGCCCTCATCTATTTTATCCAGGATCGTTTTGCAGATATGAACGAAATTCTGGATAATAAATTTTTCAGCAATGTCACCTATTATCCCCAAGTTTGCATGCTCAAATTCATGGGGGCGATCGTGGCCCGAGATCGGAAAAAAATGAAAGAAGAGTTTTTTACCTGCGGGCCGCACACTTTTCATTTTTCCGACACCGAACATATGTGGCCGGAGTCTCTCTACAAATTCGCCAGTGGCGATAGCGATGCGCTCAGGGGAAAAGACTTAGGCCATATTGCCCGTGACCTGGAAGACAATAATATCATTCGCATATGGCTGAAGCTGGGGCTCTACACCAATCGCGAGCGTTTCCTCGAACCATACCTGCAACAAATTCCGGGCGAAGCCTATCAATCTCACAAAACGCGGGAACTATTAGGTCTCATTTACTACCGCCTGGACGATGATAAGAAGGCCCTGGAATTTGTCGAAGACCTGAGTGGTCCCAACGCGGAAAATATCAAGGGAAATATTGAAATGACCAAAGGCCAGTATGAGTTGGCCTTCGGACATTTTAAGCTTGCTCTGTTAAAAAAAGAAAACTCCAAGAACGCCATTGAGCGCGCCCTGCCGCTGGCCTGGATTCTTGGCCAGTATAAGGACGGCCTCTCTCTATTGTCGCGCATTCTTGATCAGGAGACGGATATTCGCAAAAAAGTTCTTCTCAATACCGCTTTCCAGGTCCGACTCGGTAATTTTCAGCGCTCCCATCAGCAGATGCGCTCGCTGAAGATGCTCTTTCAAGGTGAGCTGCCAAAAGAGGCCGCCGTCATGGGAAGCTATATCGCGCTCATGAACGAGGATATAAGGCTGGCCTATCTCAACGCCAACAATGCTTGCCGAAAAAATGATGGCCTTAATTGTTGGTTCCTCTATCAAAGCATCATCTGGGATGACTTATCTAAAACCATGAAACGTGACGAGCAAACGTATAGTGATACGGAAGTCACGAGCAACGATTTAAAGCAAAAAACCACAGGCGGTCCGCTCAAGGAAACCTTGCTGATTGATCAAAAAGACATTGAAGAACTCGATGGCATCGAAGTCCAGCTTCTCGGCCAAAAAGCAGTTCCCGCTACCTCAAAAAAAGTAACGGTAGTCCATTGAGAGGCCGGTCGTGGTGTGATTTGCATCGGCCTGAAACCCAGGACCGCCCGCAGTACTCATCTCCGTTTTAAAAAGTGGCCCGGCTTCGAGCACATGGACCGGACGCCACTGATAGCGAACCTTGGGAGAAATTTCGAAACCATAACCGATACCGGTTTTCATATTGGCCTTCTTCTTGGCCGGCATTAAAATCACGTTACCATCAAAGATCAGGTTCAATTTATTTTTTTCCCAAATTATTCCTGTCGCCCTGGCCTTCATCTTAATGCGCGCCACTCGCTCGATACTTTGAAGATTCCCGGTATATTTGAGATAGGGAGTTTGCTCTGTACTACCGACGGCCAAAAGACTCCAATGATCATTCAAAATTAACTTACCGCCGGTTGAGATCGCCAGATGCATGTCCGAACCTTGGAGCAGAGAAGGATTGGCAGTTTTGTAATCGATAAAATGAGTCCCAATCGAAATGAACGGCTGAAATTGTGTCCCCGATGCCATAAACCACCAGGCCTCATAATATTTGTAACTGTCAGTTTTGAGGGTTGTGGCCGGATGACTAGGATCGTTGGAATATTCCAACTCCTGTGACATTAACCCGGTCTCTAACTTGAGCTGGTCCTTGGTTGCCAACTCCTGCACGGTTAGGGACCTTTCCTCTATGACAATTTCATCCACATGAGGGCTGAGAATCACTTGGGAATTCAAATTTTGATTCAAGCTGTCCGCCATCGCCAGGATGACGGGATCGTCTTTTTTCACACCATTCACATCCGGCACAAAACCTTTTATGGCATCAAGCCGGACGCCAGCAGGGGCTTTATATTGCCCGGTTTCAGTATCAATCGCACCGACATTTTTAGGGACAAAAACACCAAATTTATCATTAAACTCACTGTCCTTCGGAGGAGGAACATAGAGCCCGCTTTCCAGGTCCACCATACCACCCGACTTCGGTGCATACAGGTCTTTTTTTATGTCTACCACGCCTTCGGCGGCCACCTTCTGCGCTTCCTGTTTAACACTCAAACGCAGATCATCCAAATTTTGAACGGATGCTTCAGAGGCATTCACCGTCCCCTTACTTTTTTCTTTCATCTCCGCATTATTGTAAAGCGCATTGAGCTGAACCGGTGAAATCTTCACCGGTTCCGAAGCACGAT
This sequence comes from Bdellovibrionales bacterium GWA2_49_15, assembly GCA_001769855.1. Taxonomy (GTDB): domain Bacteria; phylum Bdellovibrionota; class Bacteriovoracia; order Bacteriovoracales; family Bacteriovoracaceae; genus GWA2-49-15. Next base: position 98,302 of record MEPP01000032.1, read on the forward strand.
CGAGGGCCTGCACTGTGCCGGAGAATTGCCCCCCTTTGACCTCCACAACTTTGTCACTCTCCAGAACTTTTACCAATCCTTTCGTTTCGCCTATTGACTCGTCCGTCTGCTTCACGGTCGTTCCTTGGGCCGTAACCTCATCAATCTCTATTTTACGAACTTTTTCAAGTTGGGCGGCACGAACCTGCGCCTCATCAACCTGGGCCATGGCCACCTTTCCCTCAAAGGTCACGAGAGCGGTATTTTTATTTTCAGGATTATAGATTGTTTGAAAATCCGTACCGCGAACTCCCATCGCCGCCGTTTGAGTGCGAATCAGCAGCTTGGTGCGCTTCGAGGCATCACCTTCCACCTGGGAGCGCAGCTTACCTTTCAAAAGAGTGATCACGCCGGGAGCGTCGGCCTTACTGATCTCCTTGAGGACCATCATGCTTTTCGGCCCCAGCGAAACGAGGGAGCGATCACTCATCCGCACCTGCACAAAACTATTTTCATAAGTTACAAGCGATGTATCCGCCACAAAAGAATCGGCTGCCTGTACCGTCGTCGGCAAATGGGCCCCTGAGCGTAATTGAGTAACTTTGCCTCTGATCTTTTCAACTTTTCCGATGGCCGGCGGGGCCTTCGCTTCTGTCACAAACCAGCAACAAAGGACCAAGGCCCCTATCGATAATTTAAATAATTGGGACATAGATCGTAGACCTCTCACATGTAAGTATTTAATTAGATAATTGTATACCAAGAACGAATACCCACAAAGAGGTCTTTGGTCCTAGGGCGAAGACATTATTTCGCGCGTGTTCTCATTTCCTTACCATCGAAGGAAAAAAGGGTTTCGGTATCGTCAACTTTGGTGACCAGATTGATAGGTCTTTTCCAAAGCTGGAAGATATTTCTCATCGTCTCGGTGGCAAATCCCATATCGAGATCAACTCCCTGGTGCACATGGTGCAAGAGTAGCTCCCCGCGATTTTCAAAATTGGCTTCGGTAATCTCGATCAGGGGCTGGCCGAAATTGGTGAGAGAAGTGAGAAGTTTTGATTTTATCAGCTGAAAATCTCGCGTCTCGATTTCATTTCGACCAGTTCGAGGATTGTATTTGTAAGTGAAGAGCTGCTGCCGCTCGCAGAACTCTTGAGTGAAGAACTCGTCTATGAACGTGATGTCATTATGGGTGCGCCGGACCTGGAAGATTTTTTCTCTTCCCTGACCCAGATTTTTATTCCAATGGGTCTTTTCATGCATCTCATTACATTCCAAATAATCTTTGCCAAACTTTCCGGTGTTCCAGCGATACTCGATATCGCGAAACAGCTCGATACCGACCTTGTAGGGATTGAGCTGCTGCCGGGACATGGCCATGACTCCGGCGTGATGGTCGGCAAAATCAATAATCTCACTCGGTGCCAGGGCCTTGGTACACATAATCGTGGAGTGCCAGTAGCTGGCCCATCCCTCATTCATAATCTTGGTCATTCTCTGGGGTAAAAAATAATAGGCCTCGTCCCGCAAAATTCCGATCACATCCGATTCCCATTCCTGCAGAGGCGCATAATCCATCAAAAAGGCCATGATATCTTTGCTGGGAAGTTTTCTGGTCGCCGCGGCCATGGGACGGGCCTCATCTTTACCATGATCCTCGTCTTTTGCCGGTCCTTCTTGCTTTTCTTTGTAACGTTCCTTGGAGCGCATAAAAGATTTAAGCGCTTGGGAGCGATCATCTTCCTGCCCGTGCTCTTTTTCATCGCTGGCCATCTTTTCAAGATCGGTTCTTCGTCTTTGCAGCTCAGCCGTTTCAAACAGCACATCCATGGATAGAAGATTTTCCAAGGACAGCACTCGATCAATGTGGGCCTCGACGCGATCCTGGCCAAAGCGATTCATGTAGCGTCGGATTTTGGTGCCATGATTGGCCATGACATCCATCATTTTTCTGTCAGTCGTGTTAAACCACAAGTTATTCTTAAAAAAATCAGCATGGCCGAAAACGTGGGCCATAACAATTTTTTGATCAACCCAATGATTGGCATTCAAAAGATAGGCATAACAGGGATTGGTATTCACCACCATTTCATAAATTTTTTGCAAACCGTAGGCATACCCTTTGGAAAGCTGGTCATACTCCATCCCAAAGCGCCAGTGCGGGTAGCGCGAAGGAAAACCACCCTGGGCCGCCAAAATATTGACCGTATCGTAGTCACAAACCTCAAACAGCACCGGATAAAAATCGAGTCCGGCACTTAGAGCATATCCTTCGATCTCTTCCTTAAGTGTCTGAAGCTCTCCATCAATGGATCGAGTGCGGAAATTCGTCATTTACCCTTCCCAAGAAAATCTTTAATTGAATCCAAAATCGAATCTTTGTTTTTTATCTTGCTCAAAATAACCTTCTCGCCCGTTTCTCCGTAATGGGAACTTAAATCTTTGTAGAATTGGCCGGAGCCATAACGACTTTCAACCTGGCCATAACAGAAGACGTTGGAGCTCGGGAGAATTTCCTGGTCGAGGATTTCCAAGCAAATTTTGGTATCGTCAGTGCTCCAATTGTCCCCGTCTGAAAAATGAAACGGATAGATATTCCAATCGGCCGAGTTATAATCAGCGGCGATGATATCGCGACATAATTTGAAGGCGGAGGAGATCAACGTTCCCCCACTCTCTCGGGTTCGAAAGAAGGTTTCCTCATCAACCTCTTTTGCCGTGGCATCGTGGATGATATAGCGAATCACGATATCCTTGTACTGACTTTTTAACCACAGGTTGATCCAAAAGCTCTCGGTTCGAACAATTTCCTTTTGCTCGTCCCCCATAGAACCGGACACATCCATCATATAAATTACGACTGCGGCATTTTCAAATTCAGTCTTCATGTCTGAAGATCGAAATCGGAAATCCTGGCGAATGGGAATAATGATCGGATTTTTCGCGTCGTACGTTCCCGAAGCCACCTGTCGCTTTAAGGCCTCCTTATAGGAACGCTTAAAATGCTTTAAAGAATCAGGGCCGGTTGTGCCAATACTCGTGTAGCGTTTGGCATCGCTTTGAATCGTTTTCTTTCCCTTGGGCTCAATATTAGGCAGGGCCAGCTCATCACCTAAAATCTGGGCCAGCTCTTGCAGACTTAGATCAACCTCGAGTTCCTTCTTACCTTCCCCTTCTCCCGCTTCTCCTTTCCCGGGCCCTTCGCCTTGCTGTCCATCGACGGGATCACCCGGTTGACCTTCACCTTGCCCCATTCCTCCCTGCTGACGTTCCCCAAATTTAAAACGGGGGATATCAATCGAAGGCATGGGTATGCGGTAAGTGCCATCACCTTTGGGCAAAGGCATTTCTCCCTTGGAAATGTACTTCCGCAGATTTTCGCGAATCTTACCCTTGATAATTTTACGAAAGCGAGAATGGTCGCGCTTAATCGGATGATCCATAAATCTCCATCAACTTAACTTCAACTCCAAGTGTTTTAGGATTTTGCCGAATCCCCCTTGGCAAAAATTGAGGCAACAAAATTCAGAGCATCCGTGGCACAAATCTCACAATAGCCAAAATTCTTGATCAAACGTGATTTAACAACATCGATCTTTTCCTGGGTTTCCTTATCCACAACCTTAGAAATGATAGTTGTTAACTTAATCGAGTCTTTCTGATCTTCGAAGAGTTTTAACTCTAATGCGCGATGAAGTCTTTCATTCATCTTATAATCGAAAACTTTCCCCTCGATGGCCAGCGCACCGATATAATTCATTATCTCGCGTCTAAAATCGTCTTTGCGAGATTCGGGAATATCAATTTTTTCTTCAATCGAACGCATAAACCGCTCATCGGCATCTTCCAGGCGGTTGCTGTACTTGTTCCTCACTTTCTCTTTTTGGGTGTAAGCCTTGACGTTATCAATATAGTTGGCGCAAAGGGTTTGAATCGCCGTCTCGTCCACACTGATGGCCTTCTGCACGTCATTTTTAACAATATCTTCATATTCCTGTCGTGCTACTGCCAACATTTCCTTGAAGTGATCCAACTGCTCTTGGCCGTTAATGAGGGCATGATGCTTCAACCCTGCCTCCAGCTCGTTGAAGACCATAAAAGGATTGAGACAGCCCACATGGCCGTGCTTAACCAAAGAATTTGAAATCTTGTCCTGAATATAACGGGGAGAAATGCCTTCGAGACCTTCGCGCATGGCCTCTTTGCGCAGCTCTTTTACATTATCCTCATTATAACCTGGCAAAGTCTTGCCATTATAGAGCTTCATCTTCTGGAGCTTGGTCAGATCAGATTTTTTCGGTTCCTCGAGACGGGTGAGAATGGCCCAGGTCGCAGCCATCTCAATCGTATGGGGAGCGATATGCACATGGGGAATTTTATCCAGATTGAAATCCTTCAAATAGATGCGAACCTCTTGCTCAAGTCGCGTAATATAAGGAATATCAATTTTAACCGTTCGGTCGCGCAAGGCCTCCATAAACTCGTTACTTTGCAATCGCCGATATTCCGGCTCATTGGTGTGACCAATGATCACCTCATCAATATCAGTTTGAGCAAACTTCTTTGGCTTTATGGAGTGTTCCTGCGAGGCACCCAGCAAGTCGTACAAGAAGGCCACATCTAGTTTCAACATCTCAATGAACTCAATGATGCCACGATTGGCAATGTTAAATTCACCATCAAAGTTAAACGCCCGTGGATCGGAATCAGAGCCATACTGGGCAATTTTGCGATAGTTGATATCACCGGTTAACTCAGTCGAATCCTGGTTTTTCTCGTCCTTCGGCTGGAAGGTGCCGATTCCGATTCGGTCTTTTTCCGACAGCAGCATACGCTTGACTCGGATGTGGGACATGACCTTTTCCCAATTTCCGTTATATTTATCCATATAAGCGCTGTAAATATAGCGATCGGCAGGGCATAGAGCGCCCTTAATTTTTATCTTAAAATCAGACGAGAGTCCCTTATTCAAATTATCCAGAAAGTCCTTGCGCACTTCAACGGGAATCAACTTGAGGGGTTCCTCATGCATTGGTGATGGGAAGATTTTCTGACCGCCTAATATCTCAGTTTCCTGATCATCAACCCATTCAAAAGTGTAGAGGGCCCCATCATCAGTGCGGGAGTAATGCTCAATACCTTTTTTAAACAGACGCGCGATGGAAGATTTCGCAGAGCCGACCGGTCCATGCAATAAGAGGACCCGTTTCTCAGTTCCATAACCAGCGGCCGCAGATTTAAAAAAATTCACTAACTTCATTAGATGAACGTCGATCCCATAAACGGCATCTCGGCCGACATCAAACGGATCATCAAAGAAGTGATAGCGGGTCACTTCTTTCTTGTATTCCTGGTACTGCGAATGTCCAAAGGAAAACACCATATCGTACACTCGCTGAAATGCATTTCGAGTGACTTTTGGATTTTTACTAACGAGCTCAAGATATTCTTGAAAAGAACCTCTCCAATGAAGATGTTTAAAATCTTCAGGTCTGTAATGCTGTCGCATATATTGATTCACATCTAATTTCGCCATTATCCCTCCACAGCGTAGAACTTTCTGCTTCCATGTTACCTCATGTTACACGGGGATTCAAAAAGCAAACGCAGAAAATAAAACGAATTATGACCGCCTTTTTTACTCAGGAAGAAATCATCATAGATGGGTTGACACTGGACGAAGACCACCTAGAATTTAGCTATACTCTTAAGAGGATGATGTATGCAGGTACTGGCGGCCGGGCTCACGGATATTGGTAAAAAAAGAAAAACCAACCAGGATGCGATCTACGTCAATCTCGAGAAAAATTTTTTTGTTGTCGCCGATGGAATGGGTGGACATAACGGCGGCGATATCGCCTCCGCCATGGCGGTAAAATGCATACCGGAGTATCTGCTTGAGCATTATTCGGAAGACCCAATTCACCTCATGCGCAACTCTATTCGCTACGCCAATGCCGCTATTCACAAGAAGGCCAAGCAGGATGTGAAATTAGATGGAATGGGCACAACCTCCGTGGCCCTCCTTTTTAAGCACGACACGCGACCGGAAGGTAATGGCCAAGCGGTTGTTGTCTATCTCGCCAACGTCGGCGACTCACGGTGCTACCTGGTTAATTCCCACCAACTCTACCAAATGTCCGCCGACCATAGTCTGGTGCAGGAAAAACTTGCGCTCTCCATCATCGGCGGGATCGGTGAGTATACGCGCGAGAACGCCGCCGTTGATCCACAGAAAAATATTATTGTCCGCACTGTTGGTTTTGAAGAAAACGTGGACGTTGATGTGTTTACCTATAAGGTGTCCAAGAATGACATGCTTCTGATCTGCTCCGACGGCCTGCATGGACGCGTAAGCGATCGCGACATACTTCATACCGTCAACACCCATGTGCCCTCCCCCGCCGAGAGCACGAAGGAAAATTTGCAGACCGCCGTCAAGGCCCTCATTGACCTGGCCAATCACAACGGGGGAAATGACAATATTAGCGTGGTTTTGGTTTTGGCAAAGTAGCCTTGGAAGTCGATCTCTGCTTGCCACCCTCCGCCCCCACAGCTAAAATCTTTTTAAAGAATTTCAATCTGTTAATTTGGATAGGCATATAACTTGAACCGATATTACACTGTGTTATTAGTACCAGAACGCGAAAAGGGCGTTCGTTCATTTCGCCTACCTCGACTTGTGGCGTTTGCCTTGGCCTTTTTCACCTTCATAAGCATCTTTGCGATCGGAATTCTCACCTACGATTATCTCAAGATCATGCAGCAAGTTTACCGCAACAAACACCTCTCAATCGAGAATCGTCAGCTCAAAGAGCAGATTCAGCTTTTCCAGATGAAGATCAACGCCCTGACAGAGGATCTGGAGCGCATTCGAGTTTTTGAAGAGAAGCTTAAAGTTATCACCGGCCTGGACATTGCCAACCTCACCACGCCGGTCATGCCCAATCTTGATCAATCCACGGCTCCGGCAGAATCCCACGATGTGGACATCCAAAAGACTCCCGAGAAAAAAGCAGTTCCCCAGACGAGTACTGATCAGCGCACCCTGCTGCATAGAGTGCAGTCTGATGAGGCGATTGACCAAGAGGCCGATTATCTCAATTTGAAAAATTTGTACGAACAGAAAATTGCCTCCGAATTTGGTCAACAATCTAGTTATGCCTACACAAAAGAGTGGACGGAACTTTCCAAACAAAGTTTCTCACTCGCCGGCCAGTACGCTCTTTTTGACTATAAATACAACACTCTCAAAAATGTCGTCCGCAACCTTGAGTCTGAAATAAATCAACTCGATCAATCTTTGCTCGATCGCGAATCTTTTTTACGTTCCACCCCTTCTCTCATCCCCGCCAATGGCTGGATTACCAGTTACTATGGCCCCCGTCTTTCGCCTTATGCCGGACGGGTAAAAATGCATGAAGGCATTGACGTGGGTGCCAATCAAGGGAAGTACATTCTGGCCACCGCTGATGGCGTGGTCACCTATGCGGGAGAAAAACCCGGCTTTGGCAATTTTATCAATATTGACCACGGCTATGGCATTGAGACCGTCTACGCCCATGCCCAACGAGTCATTGCCAAAAAAGGGCAAGTGGTCAAACGAGGGGACCTCATCGCCACGGTAGGCAACACGGGTTATTCGACCGGCCCGCACGTCCATTACGAAGTTCGGGTGAATGAAACCCCGGTCGACCCATTATATTTTATTCTCGATTAAGGCCCTAGGAGTTTGACGATGCTAAATATGTTGAAAAAAATTCTCGGTACGAAAAATGATAGAGATCTGAAGGCCATGAAACCTCTCGTCGTTCAAATTAATGCTTTTGAACCAAAGATGAAGGCCATGTCTGACGAGGAACTCAAAAATCAGACGGTAAAATTTCGCTCTCTCTTGGACAGTGGCACTCCGCTTGCTTCCCTTATCCCGGAGGCCTTCGCAACGGTGCGCGAAGCCTCTATTCGCGTTTTAGGTCTGCGGCACTTTGATGTCCAGATGATGGGGGGGATTGTCTTATACCAGAATAAAATCGCCGAAATGAAAACAGGCGAGGGAAAAACCCTGACCGCAACTCTCCCCCTCTATCTACACGGTCTCACACATAAGGGCGGCCATGTCGTAACCGTGAATGATTACCTGGCCAATAGAGATGCGGTGGACATGGGAAGACTTTTTACCTGGCTCGGTCTCACCGTCGGGTGCATCTTAACCCACATGAGCGACGAGGAACGCAAACAGGCCTATGCCGCCGATATTACCTACGGCACAAATAATGAATTCGCCTTCGATTATCTTCGCGACAACATGAAATTCTCCCTTGAGGACTATGTTCAACGTGAGCACAACTTTTGCATCGTGGATGAGGTGGACTCTATCCTTATTGACGAAGCCAGAACTCCCCTTCTTATTTCCGGCCCCTCCGAAGGCGATACCGGTCTGTATAAGGTCGCGCGACAACTCATTCCGCAGTTGGTGGTGGGAGAAGATTTCACCCTGGATGAGAAGGCCCATTCAACTGTTTTCACCGATGCAGGGATCAATAAGATTCAAAAAATTCTAAGAATCGACAACCTCTTTAATATCCAACATTCCAGCCTCCTTCACCATATTAATCAGGCACTCAAGGCCTTTCATCTTTTTAAACTAGATGTTCACTACGTCATTAAGGAAGGCAAAATTGTCATCGTGGACGAGTTTACCGGAAGATTAAAGGAAGGATCGCGCTGGTCTGATGGTCTGCACCAGTCAGTGGAGGCCAAAGAAAATGTTGAAATTCGCTCGGAGAATCAAACCCTCGCCAGCATCACCTTCCAAAACTACTTTCGACTCTACAATAACCTGGCCGGGATGACGGGAACGGCCGATACCGAAGCTGAAGAATTTAATAAAATTTATAATCTCGACGTAGTGGTCGTACCCACCAACGTTCTTATGATTCGCGATGATCAAGCCGATGTCATTTATAAAACTAAAAATGCCAAACTGAAGGCCATCACAAACCTGATCAAAGATTTGCACACCAAAGGACAGCCAGTCCTGGTGGGAACCATTTCAATTGAAAACTCCGAGGTCATTGCCAATCAGCTCCAAAAATTGGCCGTGCCGCATGAAGTTTTGAATGCCAAGAACCATGCCCGTGAAGCGGAGATCATAAAAAATGCCGGACAGAAAAAATCCGTTACCATCGCCACCAATATGGCGGGGCGAGGAACTGATATTAAGTTGAGCGAGGAAACGCGCGCCTTAGGTGGCCTGTTTATCATGGGTACGGAACGTCACGAAGCGCGGCGTATCGATAACCAGCTTCGCGGCCGTTCTGGCCGGCAAGGCGATCCCGGCTGCTCCAAATTCTTCCTGTCTCTTGAAGATGATCTGATGCGAATTTTCGGTTCAGAGAGAATCAAAGGCATCATGACCACCATGGGCATGGAGGATGACGAGCCAATCGAACATAAGATGATTACCAACGCCATTGCGCGAGCGCAAAAGAAGGTGGAGGCGCATAACTTTGAAATCAGGAAGCACCTCCTTGAATACGACAACGTCATGAATGAGCAGCGACGAGTGATTTATCGCATTCGCCGCGACATCCTCGGCGACCAGGACAATTTGGGATTTGTGAAAGAGTTACTGGAAGATGTGGTGCTTCTTTTTGTCGATAATTACCGGCCACAAAAGAAGGTACCGGTAGACTCATGGCCATGGGCCGAGCTGGCATCCGGATTCAAGGCCACTTTCAATACAGAGATCACGATTAACCTTACGGAATGCAACACCCAGCATGAGGGCGATATTGAGAAGTATATCTCCGCCGTTGCCAATAGTATTTTGGAGAAAAAATTAAGCTCCTATGAGCCAGAACAAGTCAAATTGGCCTTAAGGGAAATTTTACTCTCAATCTTTGATCATCATTGGAAGGATCACTTACTCTCCATGGATCATCTCAAAGAAGGTATCAATTTGCGCGCCTATGCCCAAAAGGACCCTCTCACAGAATACAAGCGCGAAGCTTTCAGTATCTTTGAAGATATGCGAGTCAACGTCAAGAAGGCCATTGTCGATCAAATTTTCAAAGTCCATCTCTATACCAAAGAGGAAATTGCAGAATTAAAGCGCCAGCAGGAGGCCATGCTGAAGGCCCAGTTAGAGGCCCATCGTCAGGCCCAGCAGGCGGCCGAAAGAGCGGCGGAATCGGGCAAAGCCAACCCTATTAAGCGGGCCACTCAAAAGGTCGGAAGAAACGATCTCTGTCCATGTGGTTCGGGAAAAAAATACAAGCACTGTCACGGGGCTTAACTTATGTCCAGCACGGATGATAAAGATAAAAAAGATTCGGATGAACATCACGATCTCACCCGTCTGGAAGATCTCTCTGAGTTTTTGCATGAGATCGATCCCAAAACCGAAGAAATTTTAGCAAAAAATAATACCAAGGATTCCCCAAAAAAAGGAACATCCGCCGCCGCAACTCTCGATGATCTGGAAGAAGAGCACGAGATTACCCTCGATGAAGCGGTCGCGGCCGTAGAGGCAAAACCTTCCGAAGCCGTCGAAGATGAAGAAACGGTTGAAGAAAAAGCGGCCCCCGAAGTCGTTTCTGAACCACCTGAAATGCCTGCGGACGATGAAATCTCATTGGATGCAGTGGAGGAACACGAAGAAGAACACGACACGGCTGAATTTCAAATTCCGGTCGAAGAGACTCCGGTAGCTGAACAAACAGCGGAGGAGGAACTCACTGTTGACGACGATCTCGAAATCGCTGAGGACACTCCGATCGAGGAGGTGAGCGAACAAACGCCTCCCGCTGAGGAATCCGAAATTCAAATAGAAGATATCAGCGCGGACAACCATCAGGCTTCGGAAAACGCTCCGGAGATAGTGCCCAAGGAAAATTTTCAGGACGTTCGAGATTTTGCCGAATCCATGACCTTCGGTCAGGTTGGGCAAGGTGGAAACCCTCCTTATAGTATCATTCTGCGCAATATTCAATATAAGGAAGATGCCGAGGAAATTAAAAGAGTTTTAAAGGAACATGGTCTGCTGACTGAAAGTTCCCAAAAAGAGATCGAGCAAGGACTGCTGAACGGCTCCATCCTCCTCTCCCAATTGGCGGAGTATCCCGCAATTTTTCTGGCGCACGCTTTTCGCCGTTTTGATTTAACCTTGGAAATGGGACTGTCGGCAGAGCTACATCATAGTAAAAATTATAAAGATGAAAATTACCGCGGTCTGGTGTCTAAACATTCTCTCTACCAAAATTATGATGGCCATGTTGATCTTGTGGGTGGACCGGTAAGTATCGATCAAATCATCTTATCGACCCTCTCCACCTTGGAAAATTATAAAATTCATCGCTACCTTGACGTGGCTTCTGAATCTGTCCTGGTGGATGAATCAACCTTCCATACCTCTCATAAACAGGCCCCGGCAAAATCTTCTGGGAGCAAGAAAAAGCACATCGACATCTTCGATCTCGACTTTGCCTCCCCTACCTTGGCTGAAATTTATAAGGATCTCGCACAAAAGCTTCGCCTACAGGCGAAGGAATTAAAGGGGAATGCGGTTGTTGGCATCAACTATCAGATCACTCCCCTGACCACCACCCTCTCCAGTGCCAGAGGAGGCGATGATGGCCTCACCAATGCCTATCGTATTACTTGCACGGGGAATGTGGTATGGCTGTCCCATCTCCAGACGGCCCCATGAACCTCAATGATACCCCCAACCATGTGGAGACACTTATTATCGGCGGTGGGATTGTCGGTGCCGGCATTTTTCGTGACTTGGCCCTCCACGGTCATCAGGTTTTATTGGTGGATAAGCATGATTTTTGTGCTGAAACCAGCTCAAAAAGTTCGAAGATGCTCCACGGTGGCATCCGTTACTTGGAAAATTTTGAATTTCACCTGGTCTACGAAGCCTTGCACGAAAAAAATTTGTGGGCCCATCTCACTCCCCATTTATGCAAAGAAAGCCCTTTTCTTATTCCCGTTTTCAAGGATTCGCTTCGCCCTCTATGGATGATCAGGGCCGGTCTTTTTCTTTACGATCTCCTCTCTGGCTTTTCCAACCACTATCATAATATTTTAGGCCGAAAAGAAACCCAAAAAATTCTTCCAGGACTCAAGAGTGATGGGCTGAAAGGGGCCGGTGTTTATTATGATTGCATTGTTGACGACACAAAACTTGGTTTGGAGGTCATCTACGACGGCTTACAAGAGCCCAAGGCCCAGGCCCTCAACTATGTCGAAATCACAAATCTCGCCACGCTGCCCGGCTCAGAAATTATCCAGGCCACCCTGCGAGACACTCTAACGCAAACTTTTAAGCAGGTGACTGCCGATCAAGTGGTTGTGGCGGTGGGCCCTTTTACCGATATCTTCATGAATAAGATTTTAGGCCCCGCTTGGACCCCCTGCCTGTTGCCTAACAAAGGTAGCCATCTGTGGTTTAAAAAAGAGGCGCTGCCTATTCATGCCGCCTTGGTCATCCAGGATAAAAAAGGTCGCATTATTTTTGTTATCCCACACAATGACCGTATTCTTGTGGGGACCACCGAGGTCCTGGCAGAACAACCTTTCGAGTCCCTCACGCCTTCGCCCGAAGAAATCAACTATCTTATTAATCTTCTCCAGGATTATTTTCCCCACGGCAATTTTGGAGCATCATCACTCCTCTCCAGCTTTGCCGGAGTCCGTCCGCTGGTCCGGGATGATAATTCCAGAGATCTTTCAAAAACGGCCAGAGAGCATAAACTGTACTTCCCCATGCACAACCTGTGTGTGATTGCCGGTGGCAAATACACTACTTTCCGCAAAATGGCCGAGGATGTCGCCCGGTGGGCCCAGCATCGGGAAAACCGTCCGTACCTTTCCGGCTTAACTACTAACCCGTTAAGACAACGTGGCACAATCCTGCCTTGGCAAAACAATACTTTTAACCAAGAAATTTTACAGCACATTATTGAAACCGAACGCCCCCGCACTCCTGAGGATGTATTACACAGAAGAATTGGTGCTTACAATGCCGATGAATGGAATCTACTTTTCACTTCCGGACCATCTTTTTTAGATGCCTGTACATTATTAAAAAATCAATTTGACCGCTAAGTATAAGATGTTTGGCCTTAAAACGAAAAAGGCCCAACAGAAGCTGGGCCTTTTCGAGAGACATTTACGGAGTTCAGAAAAAATCCTTTTTTCGTTCCTCCCACACACACGTAGATAAGCACTGCAACCGATGTGCCAATTTTGCCGATCACGCCTATATCTTTTTTATCATCGCAACTACTTAATATAAAAAGAAATCATTCATTTTTTCGAGACGTGAACGGTGCTGCAACGTCAGAATACTGACGTGCCGCGCACGGTCATCTACTCAAATTAATGACCCGCTTCCGCAGTCTTTTTTTATCAAACTCATGACTTTAAAAAAAGCAAAACGCCTCACTCACTAAAATTAATTTTGCCCAAACAATAATTGATAAAAATTAGATTAACCAATCAACTGTGATCCACTATACTATCCAACACTTATCCAAACATTTTTTTGCATTGGCTTAGGAAATGGCCAACATTGAAGGAGAGAGCATATGTCGTATTTGCTCAAGTACGTCAAAACATCCATTGTTAAAAAACAGCTTATGGCCGTGACCGGCTTGCTTTTAAGCGGATTTCTCCTCACACATATGGCAGGCAATTGCCTGATCTATATCGGCCCAGAATTTTTTAATACCTACGCCCATAAGCTCATTAGCAACCCTTTTATCTATGTTGCTGAAGCTATCCTGGCCCTGATTTTTCTCGCCCACAGTGCCTTGGCCATTTTAGTGACTTTAGAAAATAAAGCGGCCCGCCCTGATCCCTATTACGTCAGCGTGCACAGTGGCCGAGGCGCAACCTTCGCTTCATCCACCATGCCGATTACAGGAATCATCCTTCTCACTTTTTTGATCTGGCACGTGGTGAGCTTAAAATTTGGTGCTCACTATGAGGCCACCTATAACGGGGTTGTCATGCGAGACCTGCACAAGTTGGTCATCGAATATTTCCAGGTCGAGTGGCACGTCGGACTTTACATCCTGGGAATGGCGGCCGCTGGCCTTCACGTCTCTCATGGATTCTGGTCGGCCTTTCAATCGCTCGGAGTCAATCATCCGAAATATAATTGCTGTATCCATTTCATATCCAAGGCCTATGGTATCTTTGTCGCTTTAGGTTATTCGGCCTTTCCCATTTACTGCTACCTGCAAGGAGGGAATTAACAATGACTATCAAAAAACTTGATGGAAAAGTACCTGGCGGATCAATTCAAGACAGTTGGAACAATCACCGATTCAAATTAAAGCTGGTCAACCCCGCCAATAAAAGAAAATACCGTGTCATTGTGGTTGGCACTGGGCTTGCGGGTGCCTCGGCGGCCGCCAGTCTTTCCGAGCTTGGCTACAATGTCGATGCCTTCTGTATCCAGGACTCCGCACGCAGGGCCCACTCTATCGCAGCTCAAGGGGGCATCAATGCCGCCAAAAACTATACCAACGACGGCGATTCTATCTGGCGCCTTTTTTATGATACGGTCAAAGGTGGCGACTTCCGAGCACGCGAAGCCAATGTCTACCGTTTGGCGCAAGTTTCAGTAAATATCATCGATCAATGTGTCGCCCAGGGAGTCCCCTTCGCTCGTGATTACGGTGGCTACCTCTCCAATCGATCCTTTGGTGGTGCTCAAGTTTCTCGAACCTTTTATGCGCGAGGACAGACGGGGCAACAGCTTTTGCTTGGGGCGTACTCCGCCCTCATGAAAGAAACCGCACTGGGCAAAGTCACACTTCATACTCGAAGTGAGATGGTTAACTTGGTCATGGTGGGTGGCAAGGCCCGAGGAATTATTGTCCGCGACGTGGTCACTGGAGAATTCACTAAACACGTCGCCGATGCTGTTATTTTGGCCACGGGCGGTTATGGAAATGTTTTCTATCTTTCCACCAACGCTAAAGCATCCAATGCATCTGCCATCTGGCGCGCGCATAAAAAAGGGGCCTATTTTGGCAACCCCTGCTACACCCAAATTCACCCGACTTGCATCCCCGTCCATGGTGACAACCAGTCCAAGCTGACCCTGATGAGTGAGTCCCTGAGAAATGACGGACGCGTATGGGTGCCAAGCAAAGTGGGTGATAAACGAAACGCTAATGAAATCTCGGAAGCCGAGCGCGATTACTACCTGGAGAGAATCTATCCATCCTTCGGCAACCTGGTCCCCCGCGATGTGGCAAGTCGAAATGCCAAGTTGCAGGCCGATCAGAAAAAAGGCGTTGGCCCCTCGGGGATGGCGGTCTATTTAGATTTCCGTGATGCAATTAAGAGAGATGGGGTCAATGTCGTCAAAGAAAAATACGGCAACCTGTTCGACATGTACGAACGAATTACAGCGGAAAACCCCTATCAAGTTCCGATGCGGATTTACCCCGCCTCACATTATACCATGGGCGGTCTCTGGGTTGATTACAACCTGATGAGCAATATCGAAGGGCTTTTTGTTTTAGGTGAAGCCAATTTCTCCGACCATGGAGCTAACCGGCTTGGTGCTTCCGCACTTATGCAAGGTCTGGCCGACGGTTACTTTGTCATCCCCTATACGATTGGTGGATATTTTGCGGATTACAAACCCGATGGTCTTAAAACCGATCACCCTGAATTTGAGAAGGCCATGCACGAATCCACTGATCACTTTAAGCGCATTCTTCAAGTGAAGGGCAAACGTACCGTGGATGATTTTCATAGGGCCCTGGGGAAAATCATGTGGGACGATGTGGGCATGTCTCGAAGTGCCAAAGGTCTCGGGCACGCACTCAAGGAAATTCCTGCCATCCGAGAGGAATTCTGGCGCGATGTTCGAATTCCAGGCACCGGCCAGGAAGTGAATGTCGAATTGGAAAAGGCCGGCCGTCTTGCCGACTTCTTAGAATTAGGCGAGCTCATGGCCTTAGATGCCCTGGAACGTCCCGAATCCTGCGGCGGACACTTCCGTGAGGAATCCCAAACCAAGGACAACGAGGCCATGCGTGACGATGAAAAATTCTGTCATGTGGCCGCCTGGGAATGGCAAGGTGAAGGCACCAAACCTCTTCGCCACGTTGAAGAATTGAAATTTGAAAATGTTAAACTAGCTCAGCGTAGTTACAAATAGGGAGGCCTATATGTCAGATCAACATAATATGCGACTCAGTCTTAAAATATGGCGCCAGGCAAATACTCAAAGTAAAGGCCAAATGGTTGACTACGACCTCGATGGTGTATCACCCGAGGTCTCTTTCTTGGAAATGATGGATCAGCTCAATGAAAAATTAATTAAGGAAGGTAAAGATCCCGTGGCCTTCGATCATGATTGCCGAGAAGGCATCTGCGGAATGTGCGGCGTGGTGATTAACGGCCAGGCCCACGGACCGGAAAAAGAAACCACCACCTGCCAGCTCCACATGAGAAAATTCAAAAATGGCGACACCATTGTTATTGAACCGTTTAGGGCAAAAACCTTTCCCGTGCTCAAAGATTTAATGATTAATCGAAGCGCCTTTGATGAAATGATCAAGGCCGGCGGTTTCGTGACCGTCAATACCGGTCAGGCACCTGACGCTCACACCATTTTGGTTCCCAAGGGCGATGCTGAATTATCGATGGATGCAGCTCAATGCATTGGCTGTGCAGCGTGTGTCGCCAGCTGCAAAAATGCCTCGGCCATGCTCTTTGTCTCGGCCAAAATCTCACATTTTGCCTTACTGCCACAAGGACAGGCGGAGGCCCAAACCCGTGTGCTTTCCATGGTCGAAAAGATGGATGAATTGGGTTTCGGCAACTGTACCAATGAAGCTGAATGTGAAGCCAACTGCCCAAAAAATATCAGCATTAGTAATATCGCTCGTATGAATCGGCAGTATCTCTGCGCAGCCGCGACACACCCATCTAAGTAAGAGAGGTCTACTTCTTTCGGTCTATTTTAGTTGCGGAGTCCAGAAGTGAGGGCTCGGCGGTTGAGGGGGTCACGCGATATTGCACGGCCCCTGAAGATGAGTCAAAGGTGATATCATTCTTATCGTAAATATAAACACCGTAGGTCTCATCCCATGGGGCCTTCTCAGTAGGCGGTAGATATTCCCTTTTACTTAAGTCAATTAATCCACCTGCACGGAGTAGTACGCCTGGATCATTTGCATCTGGAATATCCGTCGGTAAATGACTTTTGCAATAATACATCTCAGGCACCTTTTTTATCCCGGCCAGAAAAGCAAACTGATCGGGATGAAGTCGTACCGGAAGCGCCGGAGCCTTCTGTCCTTTTTCAACCACTGTTAAGCAACCCACTTTTGTCGGTCGAATAAATTTTCCAGAGGCCAGCATCTGCCCGAGAATATCGCGCGCCCGCTGAATACTACTGAACACTCTTAGATCCATTCCCTGAATTCGGGAAACATGGTGGGTACCATTAAAAGTTAACGCCAAGGCAGAGTCACCCCTGCTTGCGATGAGTGCATGGCCTTCACTGAAGTCAAAAAGGCCATCGCTCGAAATCACATATATACTTTCGCCCACAGCGGTGGATTTGCTTTCCAACGCACCGGCTTCCAAATAAATGATGAACTCCTTTGAGCCGGTCATCTGATCCACCACCATCTGTAAGGGGCCATGCAAGGTTAGAATTCTTCCCGTCCCGAGTTCAAGTTTTATATGTGTATCTTTGGGAACGTCCAACCAGTGCATGGTATAGAGAATATTATCCGACTCAAATTTGACGGCCATCTCATGGCGAAACGCGCGAAGGGTATAGGAGTCTTTTTCTCCCGTCAGCACGCCCACCTTTACGGGATTCCAGTCGTAGATAATATTTTCCCGATTCACGGTATACAGCTCTTTCGAATAGAAATTCAACTTTTCCAGAATAGGGGCCATGACCTGGCCCAAGTTACTGGTTGGTAGGAGAAAGAGTTTTTGTTCATTTTTCTCTTTCAGAAAATAAAAGAGGGTCCCAATTCCAACGACACTTGTACTGCAAAAAACAATGACCGAAAGAATTTCTACAAAAAGATTTCTAATTGATCGACGAATTAAGGTGTTTAGACAAATTAATTCTTTGAGTGATTTTTTCTTGAATAAGATAGGAAGATCGAAGATGAGAAATGGCCCGGTAACAATACCTAAGAAATAGCGAAACAGGCCCAGAAAACGTGAGGCAAAAAAACCTCGGCTATTGCGCAAACCTAAGAAAAACTGCCCAGGTGTCAGGCCAAAAATCAGGTGGGCGACAATCTGTACCGCCAGATGAAAGGCGATAAAAGGCATAACCACTTCCAAGAAGGCCAGGGCAGGGCCTGGCTCCTTCCAAACCAGCAAAATATTGGGTTTAAGAAATTCCGCAAAAAATTTATGAAGATGAGGCGCAACCTGAAGATCAAAGGCCGCCTTAACTTGCTCGTTATTGGCCAAGAAGTAAAAGGCACCAAAGATAGAAAAGAAGTTACCCAAGGCCCCGAAAATCCTTTTAAGCGGGCCGGCCGTTTGGAGATGCGAACGTTTGGTCTCAACTTTCGATTCATTGGCCTGCACTCGTTTTTCAAAGCTGGTGACCTCCTTAGAGGATTTTTCCAAGGCCCCGTTTTGAATTCCCAGGCGTACTTTTTCCTGAAGAATTTGCGCTTCCTCCTCGGAAACTTTCAGAAGTTTGGCCACCCGTTTTGGCTCCATATTGGCCACATAGGCCATTGTGCTTACTCCCGCTTTGGCCAGTAAGACGGCCTGGGCCTGGGGAATAATTTCATTTTGGGCCAAATGCCTGGCCTTCATGTCGGTCAGCTTCCGCTTGGAAGCTTCAACCTGTCCCTTCAGATTTTTTTGGCGTTTCATATCAAAGATGGAAAACTCATCCTTGAGGCCGTGTAAGAAAAGGAAAAGAGGGCGAAAAAAAAGTGTTATCTTTTTTATCTTTTGCTTATCTTCATTTTTAAAATTTTTATCAACTAACTCGCCGTCTTCAATCACCTTGAGCTTCGAACGTTCGCCCTCAGGAGCATTTTTCCATTCTTCCTCAGTGACCCATTCGCGATCGTCTTCGTCATCTTGCCGCTCATCCTCATCTCTGGGGTCAAAGATTCCAAAAATAAAATTGAATAGCGATTTCACCAATCCGACATTTTCTTTTTTCTTTTCATCCCCAAAACCAACCGGCTTTTCTGCCGCAATTTGCGACTTCCATGCCCGATTGATGTTCATACTCTGAATATCCAAAGGCTTGGTACGCAAAACCTCGATGGCAAGCTGACCTATCTTGATTTTCTCATCGAAAGGAATCTTATAGGGCTTGTTGATTTCCAAGGCCTTCCCCTTCAGCTTGACCCCGTTGGGACTGACGTGCTTTAAGATAACCCCATCACCTTTAACTCCGAGGACGAGGTGCACGGGAGAAATGGTTGGATGGTCGAGCACCATTTTGCATTGCTTGGAATCTGAGCCGATAAGTAACTTGGGCCCGATCTCAAAGCAGATACTGTCCTTGGCACCGGGAATTCTGAATCTCACGCAGGGACAGAAGGCGGCTTCCATATCAAAGTCAAAAACTTTTTCTCCATCGCCCTGCTTATTTTTTTGAAGGCCTTCAGAATTCGATGAGGCGGCTTCACGCGCCTTTGTCTCTTGATTTTCAAAAACCATCTCCTCATCGGACACAGACAGTGTTTCCCGCTTTTTGCCATAGCTTCGTGTTCTTTCTTTCGGTTTTGTCATTGCCCCTTGATTATAACTTTAAATGAGAAGTATTTGAAATTTGGTCAAAGGCAGAAAATTTATCTCATTTTTCACAACATAGAAAAATACCCGAATCTCTTGCTCGGTCACTCTCCCTTCAGGTAATATCGCCCACTATGCAAGTTTTTTCCGCCACCACAGAGACCTTCCTGCGCCGGGTGTTTCCCCTGCTTATCTCAATCATCGAGGATGAGCTTCTACTCGAAGTGCGTAGAACCAGATTTGTTTTCCAAAACAAACTTATGCCTCTCGGAGTCACCGTTTTTCGCTCGAACGAAAAACTTGGCACCTTTGATCCCCACAACTATCAAATTGGTTTGAACGAACGTCTCATGTGGGAGTCAAAAGAGTTTGTCCTGAAGAATATTCTCCGCCACGAAATGGCCCATTATATGACTTACGTTCTCTATGGAAATACGATAGCCCATCATGGTTCCGAGTATCGCGCTTTCTGCCAAAAATATGGGTGGGGAGAGGACGTTCAGGCCGCTCGGGCCGATTTAAGCTTATCGAACTCTCAGATTGAAGGTGATCTGCCGACCGAACGGCTTATCCTAAAGGTCAAAAAGTTGCTTGAATTGGCATCCAGCTCTAATCGGCACGAGGCAGAACTTGCCACCATCAAGGCCAATCAGCTAATCATCCAGCATAATTTGGATTTGCTTAAAACCAAACAGAACCAGGGCTTCGATCAAGAAACAACCTTTCTCAAACGCATCCTCTTTTCAAAACAAAACAGTGCCAAGATGCGTGCCATCTACGAGGCGCTGACGAGTTTTCAGGTCGCGCTGTGTTTTCATCACGGACAAGATGGCGTTTATCTTGAAGCGGTCGGCCCCTATGCCAATGTTGAAATGGCCCATTATGTGGCGACATTTTTAGATCACGAGATGGAACTCTTATGGAGCAAAGCCGTGACGGAAAATCCCGGTCTTCGAGGACGCCGTCAAAAAAATTCATTCTTCATTGGTATTGGGCAAGGCCTTAATAAAAAAAACCATCAAGCCCAGCAAATGTCTCCGTTGTCACAGGAGCTGATCGTCCTAGAACGCAATCTCCAGGCCCACAAAGAAAGGGCCTACTCGCGCTTGCGTTCCAGTTATACGAGTTCCAAGGTTGATCCTTTGGCCCATCATCTTGGAAAAAGTGCGGGAGAAAAGCTATCCATCAGAAAACCGATTGAATCGGCAAAAACAGGGGCGACGCCCCGATTGAACTAGACTTCTTTTTCATTGGGCCCATAAACCCACTTATGCTGCTGCCCAATGACCCTAAAAACTCCGCCGGCATTTTCATTGAGCTGTAAGATCAACTTAAAACGCTCGAGGGGAAAGGCTTCACCCGGATTATAAACTGGGGTCAAACACCAATCAAAATTTATCGCCGCCCCTAACTTCTCTTCGACAAGCTCATGGCACTTAAGAACGGTTGCAAAATCTCGCTCATCTTGGGCCACCGATTTAATTTGAAACTTACCGGGGTACTGCTGGGCCAGTTCAACAATTAGCTTGGCCTGATTTTCAAGTGTTCGCTCAGTTTTCGTACTGGGTGGTTTAAAATCAAAATTGATAAAATCAATGAGATCAAAAATCTCATGAACGATTCGGGTCCCTGAGGCCTCCAGTGAAATAAAAAATTTTCGGGACTTCAACTCGCGCGCCAACTCCAAAACACCGGGCACATGCTTGGGATGGAGAGGATCGCCGCCCGTTATTGAGACTCGTCTTAATTTTGGATGGGAAAGGGCCAGAATTTGCACAAGAGCATCGGCCACATGACAGGAAGGACTGACCTCAAAATTCCAGGTGTCCTTGGAATCACAGTTAGCACAGCCTATAGCACACCCCTGCACGCGAACAAAAATTTGTGGCCGCCCAATAAGCGCCCCCTCACCTTCTGTCGCACGATAAATAGAATTTAGGTAGAGATTGGCCGTCATGCTATGGCTAGTATCATATTACCTTATTAATGCAAAGGGTCTTAGCTCATTCACGCAATGACTCCTTGCGCCATCGAAGGGCCGCCCTCTTGAACAAAATTTGGAAATGTCTCATGATGAAAATAATGAGCATCTCAAAAAAAGACCCACACAACCCAAATGTTATTTACCAGCAGTTAAAAACTTTAACCAATGCCGCTGGTCTCCCCCTCGTGGGAGCGGCCAATGATTTTGAAATTAAAGTCCAGTTTGTGGCGAAAAATAGTATTACACCGGGTAAATTTAAGGCCCATCCGTCCTTGCCTAACACCTGGTTTGCCCATCCTCAAACGATCAGGGCACTCCGACCTGATATTTTTGTTTTAGGGGAAGATGGGCTTGAGGATTTTGAATCACTTTGTCAGTGTAATATCTGTCATCAGACTTTTGATCGACAGTTTTTTATCTTGTGCCCCCATTGCCTTAGAGACTTACCTCTCTAAATATTTAAAATCCCCTCTAAAATCAGGGATTTCGCTAAACTGGACAAGAATACAAATGTAATCTTATGTTAGATATTTTTTTAAAAAGAGAGGTTGTCTTGCAGGTGTCAGTTTTGTAATCTGACATCAGAAAAACGCAAAAATGCAATGATTTATTAACACGTCATCAGTGGGGGTAAGCGCATGAAGAGGGCCAATTCTTATCTAACAGATAAGCAAGTTGAGCAAATTAAGGTCAAACTGTTGGCCGACAAAGAACGCTTAACCATGCGAGATGAAATCGACCAGAAGGTTGATACCCTCAATACCTATCACCTCGATCGTAGCGAGCTGAGTGATCCTGTCGATGAAGCATGTGCCAACGTCCAAGTGGCGCACGAGCTACGCTTCAAGAGTCGCGAGATTTTCTATTTAAAAAAGATCAATCTTGCCTTAGAGAAAATAAAAGAAGGGGCATTCGGATTGTGTAAGGACTGCGATTCTGAAATATCCTTTGAACGTCTTCTGGCCCGCCCGACAGCAGAACTTTGCATTAACTGCAAAGAATCGGCCGAGATGGATGAGCAGAATAACTTTATCTTGAAACGCTCAAAAAGCTTTGGTCAAACTCTGACTGAGAGAATGGCACGCTAATTCTCCCATTCGTAAATTAGCGTTTTGCTTGTTGTGCATTGAAGGCATTTTTTACAAAATGTTCTAAGATGGGCTCATTGGTCACGTTGTCAAAAACCCAATTTTTAAAGTAATACTGATTCAGGCGCAGGGCCTCTGCTTTGGCCTGGTCCTCACTCGCAAACTCGATGACTTCCATATCCAGCGGACCGACTTGAACTTGAAACCCGGCCAAGCATCCTTCTCCGTAGACATTCTCTCCACCTTCAGTCTTACAACGGACGCCGCTGCTTAAATCCTTGGGTAAAATTGGCTTCACAGTGGGATCATAATCTTGAGCCATTTTGAGCATCGTAATTTTATCGACAGGCACATTTTTTTTAGTGCAGGCACCTGAACAAATAATCCCAAAAATCAGACAAAACAGCATTAACCTTGGATGCAAATTACGCCCTCCGTTTTCGCTTAAGCGCATTTCGTTTAATATTGCCAGGACCACGAGTTAATTTGGGCCGCCTGTCAGCGCCGGAACGATGTCTTTTTGTGGCCGACCTCGGTCCCTGAGAGGGTGGGGTAACTTTCATCTTTTTCAGCCGCAAAAAATCCAGCGGGAGCGCATTCTGAGACTTGATTGACTCATTAATTCTGGCAATCAAGGCCTGATCCTTTGGGGTAATAAAGTTATAAGCACGACCAACCTCTCCTTCCCGCCCCACTCTTCCGACCCGATGCAGGTAGTAGGAGGCCTCAAAGGGGAGATCAAAATTCAGAACCCATTCAAGTCCGGGAAAGTGCATCCCGCGGGCCAAAATATCAGTCGCGACGACAACTCCGTCCGGGGATGCCCGAAACGCTTTGATCGCCTGTTTTCTGGCCTTATGGTCCAAATCACCGTGCAATAGGAAAAATTCGCGGCCCTTGATCGTGCTTTCAATCTTTTCAAAAAGTGTCTTGGCCGCTTCCTTCTTATTGATAAAAATGACTCCCTTGCCACTGCCTTCGCGCTTCATAAAATGCGGCAAAAGATCAACCTTCTCTCCTTCGAGAAGTTCAATATTGAAGGTTTTGATTTTTATCTGGGCATGATGGGCGCGACCGTCCTCAATAAACTCAGAGATGTTTTTACCCGTATACTGCTGGGCCCGCTCACGGTGATCAGGATGAAGAGTGGCCGCAAAAAAAATGATCTGCAATAGTGGATGCTTTTGCTTCACAAAAAAAGAGCAAAGCTCCTCTTTAAAGCAAGGATCCAGCACCTGATCGGCCTCATCGATCACCACAAAACGAAAGAGCTGCTTACCATTGGACAAACTCGATAAGGCCCCGGGAACCGTAACGACAATGTCTGGTCTTTCCCTTAAAACTTGTCCCGCTGTTGCCCGCTCGCCTCCCAGAGGTCTCACCTTCAGCTTGAGATGATGGGTCAGCGATTTGAAAACCTTAACAATCTGTCCGGCCAATTCTTTGGTCGGCACCACAATCACGGCATAGGGCCCTTGACCAATTCCCTCTTGTTCTTCCTGCATTTTAATCATCTGACACAAGGGAAGAGCATAGGCACAGGTCTTCCCTGTGCCCGTTTGCCCAAGACCAAAAAATGAGTTGCCCGCCAAAAAAGCGGGAATGGTTTTACTCTGAATCAGCGTGGGAGTTAGAATTTTCAGCTCGCTTAGGGCCTCAATCAATTCCTGGCGCAATCCCAGCGCCTCAAAACTATTCTTCGAGGGAAGGTTCGCGGTATTTCGTTCTAACGTTTCCATTCTGCCCTTTTGTTTAAAACTAGGTCTGAGGTATTATACGAAACTTTATGCTATTCGACCAATCTTACCTGATGACCTTGCTGACAAAATTAGCCATCGCGGCGAATTTTTGAGATGATGTAAGCATATTATTTTATGGTTAAAAAAGTAAAAGAAGACGACCCGTTGGATATTGCAGATGCCGAAGAGCAAGGTAAGCAGGTCGTTTACCTCTTAGATATCCGTATGCCTGACTCCCCTCCTCAGCGCATTCAGGTCAATGGCAAATTAGTCCTGGGCCAACATGAGGATGCCGATGTCCACATCAAGGGACGCGGACTTCTTTCAAAGCATGCCATCTTTCGCATTAGTAATGACGTCTTAAGCATGCATAATTTCTCTCCGGAGACCAAGCTAGGTGATAAGCTCTTGGCCCCCGGAAGGATGTATATCTTGGATAAGGGCGACAAATTAGTGATGGGCCAGCTCGACATCATTATCCGTCGTGATGAGGTGGATGGGCATGAGTTAGATACTCCCAAAACGAACGTCAAAAGCATTCTCAAGTACAAAGATGAGTTAGAAAAAAATAAGAGCGATAAGGCCACTGGCAAAGGCCTTTTTAGTAAAATTAAGGCCCTCTTTGCAAAAAAGAAAGCCACAGAATCATTGTCTGAGGACGTGCCGGATAAAAAACTCCCGAAGCATCGAAAAGGAGAGAATCCCCACTATAAGCCAAAAACCATCACCCATCTCCCATCCCCCGGCCCCTTCCTTCGGGCCTTGGGTCTTCCGGGAACCCTGGGGTTAATCTACATCGTCCTCTTTGGCCTCTTACCTTGGCAGAAAATGGATGGCCTGCTGTTTGAAAATGAACATCTCACGTCTCTTTTGAATTTTTTGACACAAAAAATAACCGCCCTTATTTCCGCCCATCCAAATTTGCAGGCCCATCTCACTCTCTTGCTGGAGCTGCTAACCCCACAACTGTTAGTGTTTGCCTCGACCTTTTTGGTCCTTGAACTCTTATCGCACCTTCTGGCAGGAGCATCCTTTGGGCATGTTCTTATGGGGATTGAAACGGATGATTCCTTTGTCACTAAACGTTTAAAGGCCATGGGACGTTTCCTGCTTTGGCCCCTCTCCTTGGCGACGGTCATCGGGGAATTACTGCCCATTGTAGGCGCTCGCACCTTGAAAGAAATTTTAACCGCTTCCCGCCTTCACCCAAAGAGTGCTGTCAGAAGATTTCTTGCAAGCTTTTTACTTGTTCCCTTCGTCGTAATTCTGGCCCCCGTCTCGGCGCTTTTTTTAGATTCAGATTTTTGGGACGGGCCTTGGCAAATTAGCACTCCCCCCGTTCGTCAAACACAGGTCGGGGTGATCAAACTTGAGTCACACTTTTTTTCTGCTGCGATGGAATTACCTAAAGATCCTGATCTTGTGGTCTTACCACTTATAAAACCCGAAAATGTAGCTGAATCGACCCTGCTCATGATCGAGATAAAGAAAAATGTCCGTGCCCAGATCAAGCGCTGGACCCCGCCCAAATTTTCCTTTGCTAAATTTCCAATGGCCAATCCCGTTCTTCCCTTCCTGCATCCCGGGCTGATCAAAAATGCCACCGCCGACCTTGTTCTCGAGGATACCATCTTAGGATTTGCCTTTTCTATTAGTTTGGACAATCTCCTCGATTATGCCCTTGAATTCGGCCCTTTCACCTATGGCCTGACAAAATTACGCCAAGAGTTCAAAGAGCAGTTTCATCTACAAGGTCGACCGGAAGTTTTTCGTCTGCCGACCGGCAGAACCGACTTGTGGGCCATCAGAGAAAGTGAGCTAAAGGACCAGAACCAAATTTTCCTGTGGAATCTCGACACCGTCCTGCCTTCCTTTCAACTCGAGCACGATAGGGAATCCGCAGGTTTTGCGATCAGTCTCGTCAGCAAAGTTTTACGAACAATGCGTTTCAAGCAAAATTTAAAAAATGGCACACAGACTTTCACGACCAGCTCAGAATCATCTTTTTTTATGATGGACTATATGCTGGTGCCGCCGGAAATTGAAACATTGGCCGACGTGCAAAAAGTCACAGCGGCCATGAAGATGATAAAAAATGCCGCAAACAAGGATGAGCGAGCATTAAAGGCATGGCAAGAAACAAAAATTTTTCTCAATGCCCGCTGGGCCAAGCTTGCGCCCCCTAAAGCAAAAGATAAAATGGCCCTTAAAAATTGGCAAAAGGCCTTGGAAGACTTTAAAAAATTATGAGCATAGAAAATATCCAACACCAAAATCGGCAGCATTTTAAATTTGAACTTCTTCATGAGGATAAAAATTCCCGGGCCCGTGCCGGCATTATTCATACTCCCCACGGAGATATTCCGACTCCGGTTTTTATGCCGGTCGGCACGCATGCGGCGATTAAGGCGCTCCAGCCGCGCGAGCTGCTTGATCAGGATATTCGAATTCTTTTATCCAACACCTACCACCTCTACCTCACGCCCGGTCCCGAGCTGATCAAGAAGGCCGGAGGTCTGCACAAATTTATGGGCTGGCCCCGGGCCATCTTGACAGACTCCGGTGGATTTCAAGTTTTCAGCCTGCAGAAAAAAAGCATCAAAGAAGAAGGGGCCGAGTTCAAAAACTTAGAAGGCAAGACCGTTCTCTTGTCACCGGAAATTTCTATCCTGACTCAAGAATCTCTAGGCTCAGATATCATGATGGCCTTTGATGAATGCATACCCTATCCGGCCACCCCCGCCTATGTTGAAAAATCTATAGCCCGTACTCATCGCTGGCTCGATCGATGCATTAAAGCGTGGACCAGGCCTGATTGTTCACTTTTTGGAATCATTCAGGGCGGCACCTATGATGAACATCGCAAAAGATGCGTGGAAGAGGTGTGCTCGAAGGATCTCCCAGGTTATGCGATAGGAGGGGTTTCTGTGGGCGAAGGTCCTGAGCTGATGGAAAAGGCCGTTTCTTTTACCGCCCCGCTTATGCCGAAGGATCGCCCTCGCTATGTCATGGGAGTCGGCCACCCCCAGGACCTCCTGATGATTTGGGAACATGGAATTGATATGTCTGATTGTATTATTCCCACTAAATATGCCCGAGGTGGAACTCTCTACACCACACGGGGCAGAGTCAGAATCCGCCATCGAAATTATCGTCGCGATTTTTACCCCATTGATCCAAGCTGTAACTGCTATGTTTGTAAGAACTTCTCGCGCGCCTACCTAAAACATCTCTTTGATAGTAATGAAATTTTGGGGGCCATCCTCGCCACGACTCATAATATCGCCTTCTACCGAACGATGGCGGCAAATGCCCGCGCCGCCATCTTGGCTGACAAATTCATGGAATTTAAAAAAGATTTTCTTAATCATTATGGAACGGAGAACCGTGGAGACGAGCCGGCGGATGAAGATTAGACTTCTACCAACGATATGAGAGGCCAACCATCATACGAGGACCAGTGACGACCTTCGAATAATCCGTATCTTCACCAGCAATAGAATACTGTTCCGCACGACGATAATAATCAAGTAAGAGACGAAATCCCCATCCTCGTGCCAAATAATATTTAAGCCCTGCTCCCACGGACCAGAAACTCGATTTCCCGCTGAGAGTTTCGCCTGTGGTGACAACGGAACCTGTATTTTGAGCGAAATATTCTTGCGTGCTACCTAGTCCAAAATTTGCGGTGATAAAACTTATGGGCTTTCCATAAGCGAAAGGATCGGCCCAGAAATGCCAACTCCCCCCGAGGCCATACTCATAGGCCGTAAGACTCATTTCGGTTCCGCCCAGCCCGATCGTTTTTCGACTGGAGTAGTGGATTAAAAATTGAAGAGTGATGTTGTGTAACCACAGCTTGCGATCGATGAAGTACTTCTCAATGCCGACGGAAAAATCAAGAATAGAATCACTACCGGACGACGTGCCTTGAGAACCGGCATCTTGTGAGGCGGATAATCCGCTAAAATGCATGATTCCCCACACCTCGAGAGATTTTTCTCGGGCCAGGCCAGGCAGCTCCTCAACGCTCGTCGCAGGAGAAGAGTCAGGTGAAATCTTGGCCAAATCCTCTTTGTCTTCATTGGATAAGTTCTTGTCCACCATGCCATCTTCCGCACCGGGGGCCAGAGGTATTCCGGCAGGTTCGGCGGAACTATCCTGCGAAAGCATTTTAGTTTTATCCTGACTCAACTTGACCGGCGAAGATATTTTAAGATTCATGACCTTGTCGAGGGCCAGCTGTTCGTTATCCACCACCCGGTAGAGACTCCAAATAGATCGCGAGGGAGAAGCTTTGACAATGACACCTCGACTGACGATTCCTGTGGTGAGATAGAATTTGGCGTGATCCCCCACGGCAAGCCCATCTTCAAGTCCTCGATTGATCAACATTGTTTTCTTGGAATTAGAAACGTTCAGAATCCGCAACGTCAGCTTCTCATCGACTTCGAGGGCCATGGCAAGCACACCTCTCAAAGCGATGATAACAATTAAATATTTCGATAACCGACAAATAGACTTTTCCATACAGGCCATCTCACCTCAGCTAGAAAAGAACAGTCAATCCTAAGGAAAATTTTAAATCATAGGTCGAGAATGTGCCATCAATATTATTGCTCAAAGTGGACTTCGTACGGTAGCTGACCTGTTCCACCCCAACTTGTGCCAGGGCACCAACTCCCATATTGAAAATATCATCATAGTCGTCCCCACTATAAAAACGATATTTAACTCCGAGATGACCATACTCATAACCTAAAAGTTGATAGTCATAGGCCTGGGCGAAAGAAGCACCGGTCACGGTAGCCGATCCCGTCCTTAGGGCCGAGCCGACATACCAGGTATAGGCCTTAACCGCCGAGGGCAGGTTATAGAAATAGAGATGAAGTGATAGCTTAAAAGCTGTTTCTTCCACCCGTGCATTTTGTGGCCCAACATCATAATTACCTAGGCCTTTTTGATAATCGAAACCAACCGACCAGCGTTGGATCAGCTTGGATGTGCGCATGAGGTGATATTCGTAACCAATCTCCAAGGCGTTATAAAGAGCACGATAATTGCCGTCCTGGGCATCCGAATTATCATAAGCGCCACGGGTAATTCGCAAAAGAATCTCATTTCCTTCCCGGTTTTCCAGGGCCAGCTTTCTGCGATCAACCTCTCGCGCCAGGCCGCTGGTTACGAAATATCGGCGTAGCTGTTCATCCGACATATCGGCTGACCAAAAATCGCCCCCGTGCTCGGCCTTCTTATAGACTCTGGGATGAATGATCTCCTCCATCTTTTTTGTCGCGCGCACCTGATCGTACATGGAGTGTTCGACAATTTTGGCCCGAAGCCAGCGATTGTCGGGATCAGGTTTTTGCTCGTCGTAAAGACCCTTCAACCCATTTTTCAGACCATTCGTTTTCTGAATATCGTGATCAACCACACTATTAAGCTGCGCCGTTTTTTCCCGTTCAGCAAAATCTTTGGAATCAATCTGCGTGCCTTTGCCTTCAAGTTTCACTTCCGGCAATTCTTTGTTTACAGCTTCCACATATTTAGATTGCTTTTCACTTTGAGACTCCTCAAACCCTGTCACCATAAGATCGGCAGACTCAACTTTCTCCTGCTCATTAATGGTATGACTTTGCTCGTACTCTTTCTGCATGAAGACCAGATCTGAGTCCATCTGTTTCTCATTCGACTTTGCATCTCGTTTCGCATCCGCATATTTTGCCGGAATCTTCTCCTTGGGGGCCAAAATCATCTTTTTCAAGGTTTTAAACGGACGTCGCCCCTCCAAAACATCATTGGCGCGCGCATAAAGCATCTGCTCACCCGCCTTGATCACCGAGGCGTTATCAATCTCATGCAGAAACCAGATGGATTGGTTATCATTGACCTGGACCGCCTCTCCCAAGGCCACATTGGAAAGATTGGGATTTTCCAAATCACCTTTTTGCACGATAAATCTGGCAAATTCGCCCAGCTTCACACCTTCCAAATAGCCGCGATCAACCACCAGTGAGCGCCCTGAGGTACTCACCTCCAGCACTTTAACCAGCTCGAAGGCGTTTACTTGACCACTAAGCCAAAAGGCTAAAATAAGGATACAAGATTTAACAATCATCACTCTCCCATTCTAGTTTCCAAACCTTCTGGCGCAAAATCGGCAAAAACTGTCAAGGAGGGTCCTCTCTCGAGCCCTTTCGGTTGACTTTTTTACCTGTGACGGCCATAACTTCTAATCGTACGCACGTTCAACTCTGTCCAAAAAGGCTTGGTCCTATGAAAAAGAAATTTCAACGCTTTTACGAGTATAAATGCACCATTACCGAAGAAGTGTTTCAGACAACCAGAAGTGCACCTACTCCGAGCGAGCTGATGTCTGTACGGGCCTACTATCAGCTGCACTCAGACCATGATGATCGCCCTGAGGCCATTAAAAAGCAGCTTCTCCATGAAGAGGTACAAGCTCCTCCAGCAGCGGTGAAAAGCGATGAAACAGTCTAAGCTCATCATTATTGGCTCCGGCCCTGCCGGGCATACCGCGGCCTTATATGCCGCGCGCGCTAATCTTGTCCCCATTGTGTTAGAAGGCATCCAGCCTGGCGGACAACTCACAACCACGACAGAAGTGGAGAATTTCCCGGGATTTGAGCATGGGATCACCGGCCCTGCCTTGATGGAAAATATGCGCAAGCAGGCGCTACGCTTTGGAACCACATACCTAAGCAAAACGGTTACCCGCGTAGATTTCAAGAAAAAACCTTTTCAAATCTTTGACAATGATGGTCAGCAATATTTAACTGAAACAGTCATCCTCGCCACAGGTGCCTCGGCCTTATATTTGGGGCTTCCCCACGAAAAAGAACTCATCGGCAAAGGTGTAAGTGCCTGCGCTACCTGTGATGGATTCTTCTATAAAAACCGTATAGTCTACGTCGTAGGTGGCGGAGATACCGCGATGGAAGAGGCCACCTTCCTCACTAAATTTGCCTCGAAGGTCTATCTCGTTCATCGACGCGATCAATTTCGTGCCTCGAAGCCTATGCAGGATCGCGTAAAGCAAAACCCAAAAATTGAGTGTTTGATGAACTGCACAGTCAGTGAGTTAAAATATGATAGCAATGGACTGAATGGAATTGTGATCACACACCTAATCACCGGAGACAGTAAAGTCCATCAGACCGACGGGCTTTTCCTGGCCATTGGTCACACTCCAAATACTCACTTTTTGCAAGGTCAGTTATCACTGGATGAAAAAGGATTTATCAAAACCATTAATGGCTCGCCGGAGACTGAAATTCCCGGAGTCTTCGCCGCAGGAGACGTGCAAGATAGTTACTATCGCCAGGCCATCACAGCGGCTGGTTCCGGCTGTCAGGCGGCAATACGTGCAGAACGTTATTTAAGCGAACTCGATATCCACTAATCCAGCACTTGCATTCAATTTTAAACAACTCCACCTAATCATCGTGAGCACCTTTGACAGGCCACTTTTCCTCATGCAAGATATATTATTATTCTTTAAGTCCAATGGATGGTCTTAAAGAATAATAAAATGGGAAATGCCATAACCAAGGATGGTTGTCGTGACAAATCTCCTCTCACTTACTCACTTTGAATTACGCTTAGACAAAGAAATTAAAACTCTGTGGATCTCACCGACAGGGCCCAGCAACTTAGAGCTGACTCCTGGGAACGTGCTGGAGCTAGAGCAAATTTGGAATTGGCTGACTAGTCACATCGAGATTTCTGCTGTTGTTCTCCAATCCCCGACGGGAAAATTTGCCAGTGGCGCTAACCTAACCCAGATTGCACAAATGTCCCTGGAAGAGTTGCGCGCCTTCCAGGAGCGTCTGCAAAGAGTCATCTATGCCGCTTTTTTTCTTCCCCAAACCATTATTTATGATATCGGCGAAGGTGCTAAAGATTTTGCAGCGGAGCTGGCGCTGCTTGCCGACATTCGCCTGGCCCGTAATACCTCCCATCTCCATTTTGATCATCTCCAGAAGGGGCTTGTACCCAGTAGCGGGGGTATTGGGCTACTCTCGACTCTCGTGGGACCATTTTTAGTTCGCAATTTATGTCTGTCAGGGCATCCCCTCACCGCTGATGATTTGAAAAACCAAGGACTCGTCCTTGAGTTATACTCAAACCGGATCGAACGAGATCAGGTTATGCAAGGGCTCCTGGCACAGATATGTGCCCAGTCTCCTGTGGCGCGAATTCAGGCCAAGCGGGCCATGCTTGAGCTGGTCCGCAAATCGTTTGAAGAGGGTCTGGCAGTCGAGCGCAATTTTGGTCGCGCCGCCCATCATCTCCACGACTGGAAAACTGGTGTGCAGGCAAGCTTGGATGGGAAGAGAGCGGAATATTTATCGGCGGAAGATGTCGCCAATAAAGTTCGAAACATTCACGCTTAAAAGTAATAGATCGGTCTGAATTCCTGGCCGGCCAAGGCCTCACGCACGATCTTGAAGTCGCGGGTAATTCCTAATAAAAAACCACCGCCACCAGCTCCACATAACTTGAGGAAAAATTTCTCCTCCTCCAATCCTTTTTGCCAAAGGTTCTGAAAAAGACCGGGAATCATCGGTCTTAAGCTCACAAACTGCACTTCGGACAATCTCTTAAAATTTTCGATCAGGGGTCCGACACTGCCTTCTAAAAAGGCCTGAATACAACTATTGGTGGCACTGATTAAATCTGGAAGTTCATTGTTTTGGTAAGAACGATCTTTACACTTTTCCAAAAACAAGTGAACCAGTGGTTCCGTGCGCCGCGGTCGATGGGTATTCAAAAGAAAAATGCCACCCTGACCATGATTGTAGACTGGCAGTGTGGCCACCTCGATGCTATTTTTATCCAGCAGCAAAAGTGGCTTGTCCAAGAAACAAATCAAGGGATCGAGGCCGGAGCTGGCCCCATGAAAATGGGCCTCCATCTGGCCCAAGATTTCTCTTAAGATCAGCAAATTGGTGGACTGATTGATGCTTTTATCCCTCTGATAAACATCGAAAATAGAGGCACACAAAGCACCACTACTACCGACTCCGAAACCTTGGGGAATCGTCGATTCAAAGAACAAACCTTGCCCAATATCAAATTCGAGCGTGTCCATATCCAAAGCGGCAAGCAAAGATTTTTTATTTTTGAGCTCACGTAGATAGGAAGCAAAGGCGCGCAACTCCGAATCAACACCACTTTTCGAGATATCTTCCTGCTGACGAAACTTTAATAGCCCCTCAAAGATACGATAGGGAGTTGCCAGGGCCATGGAATTTTTGATGATACTATACTCGCCAAAGAGCAGTATTTTGCTGGAAAACTTGCGTGGGCCAATCACATTAGACCTTTATTGTTTTAAACTTAAAAGTTGTGGTCCCTGACCTGCACCATCTTGAATAAGGTGCGGCGGAAGCAAATTCTTTTCTTTCAAAATATTTTTAAATTCTACCACGGCTTGGGCCACTTCCTTCGGATAAA
>MEPP01000032.1:132385-162527 GCA_001769855.1 Bdellovibrionales bacterium GWA2_49_15
AAATCCAAGGCCTCAGCTTCAATTAACAGTCCCATGCTATGAAAATCATCCGCCGTTTTACCGCTGGCAAGCGTCGCCCATAACGAATGCAGACGATCCGAGGCCCGAAGAAAACGTTCTCTACGATATGGGTGACATTCCATCAGCTCATGACCTTCGCGACTTGAAACCTTTTTTTTGTTTTGATCAACCACCAAAATCAGGTCCTCGAGCGTTTTTAAGTAAGGCAGCTCCTGCTCAACACCAATGCCCCACTCATCACTGCTATCCACGTTACACCGCCCCTCTCCGATCGCTCCCCACAGGGCCCCCACGGGAAAAGCTGAACGGGTGGCGCTTCCGGACCCCAGGCGGGCCAGGAAAGAGGCGCGACGTAAAAAAAGCTTATCAGTCACGGCAAGCTGCACATTCTCACCCCGAAGCAACGCCGCCAGGCCTTCAACCAGCAAGGCGGCACTCAATGATGCGGAGGCGGATGAGGCGATACCCGCACTATGGGGAAAGGTGTTGTGGGACTTTAACGCCAGTCGAGTACGACTCAAAAAAGGATAGTATTTCGCCATCGTTTCAAGATGCTTGAACATTTTTTTTCCGAAGGCCGAACTACACGTGTCATCACCCTGAAATTGAAACTTCCAAAGTGAGGTTAAATCTCCACCGTCTATGGCAGGATCAAAATGAAAGTTCGCTTCGAGCACTGACACAGACTCACGCAGGGTCAGTGAAAGGGAGGGATTGGCGGGTAATTGATGACCTTTTTTCCCCCAATACTTTACCAGCGCCAAGTTAGACGGGGCCTGCCAGGTGATTTCACCTTGAAGAGAACGATGGATGAGACCATGCCCCCAGGAGATTTCTGAGTGAGCGCTATTGAATCGGCCCATGGCCGCCTTCCGACTTATTTTCGACTAAAATCATTTCACTATAGGGCATGAAGACTCCAAGACCTTTCTGTCTAAAGTAGCGCTGGGCCAGGGCGACGGCTTCGGCGGTGGAACAACCATCAGCAGGCACGGTCACCAATGCGAAATCCCCGCCCCATGCTCCCAGGGATTTAACCTCGCCGAAGTAATCATCAAAGAAGCGGGGCTTGATGGGAACCTGATCCAACACGGCACCGACAATTTCCTCGTGATGACGAAGGGCCTGGGAAAATACATCCAAGGACATCGCCGCAGTCATGGCCTGAGTTAGCTCGCTGATCAATGGCAAGATTTTGCCCTGGTCGTAATATTTTTTTCTAAATTCTCTGACGCCATCTTTGGTGGAAGCTTTGTTACCCAGGTATAGTAAAAAGAGCTGGTCTTTAAAGGAAGGATCAAAGTTGACTGGTGCCCAAAAAGGAATTTTATTTTTGTTTTGAAAAAGAATGGCCCCATTGGACTGAGCGCAGGCGATATCGTAGCCGGAGCCGCCAATGGTGTTGAACATGAGCTCAAAGGGTGAAATATAGGCCCATTGGGCGATATTATAAAGCAGTGTCGAACTTGACCCTAATCCCCAGTCGCGGGGGAACTCTAGATTTGTTTCAACGTGGACATCCACCTCATCGCGGAGAAAATGAGGGTTCTGTCGCCTTACCTGCTGAAAAATTTCCTGGAGTAGCAGGGCCTCAGGCGAAGGATTCTCATCCACACAGCGAAAGCGCCAAAATTCAAAATGCGCCTCAAACCAGCACGACTTATTCACGTCATAGCTCTTCCAGGTGAGCATGGGATTGAAGGAGGGACGATAGTCAACGGTGAGGGTTTGCCCAAAACGTACAGGTAGAGTCAGGGCCAAGGCCCCATCCAGCACAAAATATTCACCGGACAAGAGCAGCTTCCCATGACCATAGAAATGCTGGGCATTTTCTTTCGGCATTATTTTTTTCACTAAATCATGTTCTAAAATGCTCGAGAGTTGGTTCATTGATAGTTCCTTAGCGAAGCAAGAAGTTCTCGCACGGCCTTAAAAGACACCACGCGATCGGCAAAATGTGTTTTGGCCAATTCCCGCTCGTCCAGATTGGCTTCGAGATGATTCAAAATATTCATTAGGTGCATACGCATGTGACCTCGTTGAATTCCTGTCGTTACCAGGGACCTGAGAGCGGCAAAGTTTTGCGCCAACCCCACACTGGCTGCCACCTGCATCAACTCACCTGCATTCGGCTGATGCAATAAATCCAAAGACACCTGGGCCAGGGGATGAAGGCCGGTAAGTCCTCCCACCGTTCCCAGCGCCATGGGAATCTCCAGCCAGTATCTGAAGATATTCTCCGAGATGGTACAGTGGCTAAGAGAACGATATTGACCACTCGAAGATGCAAAGGCATGACCGCAGGCCTCAACCGCCCTAAAGTCATTTCCAGTCGCCACCACAACCGCATCTATTCCGTTGAAGATACCCTTGTTGTGGGTCGTGGCCCGGTAAACATCAAGCTCGGCAATTTTGATCGCCTTGCTGAATTTAAAAGCGAACTCCTGCCCGGTCATTCCCATCGTCCCATCATCTAGCTGATCAACCGGACATTGGACCTCAACGCGCACCCGACAGTTGGGTGTGAAATTTGACAGAATGGACATGATCACAGACACATCTTTCTCACTGCCGCCAAAATCCTCGGACTCCATCACCATTTCTTTCCATCGTTGTGCGATAGCTTCCAGAATGGAGTTGATGAAATTGGCCCCCATGGCATCACAGGTTTCGAAAGTGACGAAGAGTTGAAAAAGACCGGGATCGTCGGCGCTCTTGTCAATCAAGGATACCGACTTAATACCTCCCCCACGCGCCTGCATATTGCTGGCCAATGGGGTTATAAAGGCCATCAACTCCCCTCGTTTGGCGACAAAAAAATCCTGCAGCTTTTGAGGGTGGCCCTGCCAGTAAAAATGGACCTGACCGACTTTTTCGGTGTCAATGACTCGAGCATGGAAACCGCCTCGCTCTCTCCAATACTTGGCACTTTTCGAGCAAGCGGCCACCACTGAACTTTCCTCAATGACCATGGGCACGCAATAGAGCTTCCCATTTAATAAAAAATTAGGCACGACACCGTAAGGGAAATAGAAATTTGTAATGGTATTTTCAGAAAACTCATCGAAAATCTTTTGGGCCTCCTCATCCGAATGCCAAAAACTTTGCATGAGGACGGAAAAATTCCCGGGAGATTGTAGTTTTTTTTGTTCCAATTGATCGGCCAAAAAATTAATTTTTTCCAGCTTGCTCCATTTGGAAAAACCTTCCACCAGTTTCACTGTGGCCTCCCGGTCACGGGAGAGATGAATGGACCGCTGTAATGCAAATACTGTCGGGCCAGGAGGTAGGCCCCAACTTGAGAACGCACATGATTTTGCAACTCGGTGTAACCACCCATGGCATGATGTAAAAAAGTTTGCGCCATCCCCAAAAGCGAGCGACCTTGAAGGGCCTGAAGAGAGGGCATGCCTTCCAAGACCGACTGAATACCGCCCGAGATAATATACTGTTTTTCGGTCCCCAAGGGCGACCCCATTTCTAATTCGATTTGTTTTACCATGGCAACCATCTCATGAGCGGTGTGTCCCACGTGGGCGAAATCATGATAGGGAGAGAGCGGCCCATGGGCGCCACGGTTCAACTCTAATTTTGTAAAGTTGGTGCCTCCGAATGAGGCAAAATCGATGGCGGCAAGCGGCAGTTTCAGTAAGGCACGCAAACTTCGAGGCCCCATCCCCTGCCCCACCTCTTTCACCACGACGGGATAGGGTGCGCTTTCTAAAAATTCTTCCAGCACATGAATGGGCGCACGCTGAAATCGATCACCTTCCGGTTGAAAGAATTCCTGGAGAGGATTGACATGAATGATCAGACCATCCGCCCTCAGGCGCTCAACTAAAATATGAATACGTTCAATTTCCTTGGCGGCCAAGAGCTGCTCAACTTGGGCAATGCCAAGATTGGCCAAAAATAAACGATCATCACCTAAGATAGGTCGGAGATTGAAATCTTCAAAATACTGATCATCTTGAAGCAGAGGACGACAAGAGCCAAGGCCCATGCCGAGGCCGAACTCCACGGCCGCTCTGGCCAAATTTTGATTGATATGACGTGCAGGTCCAACTCCGCCTGTCATGCTGGAAATCCAAAATGGAAAATGAAAACTTTTGCCTATAAATTTAAATGACTGACTCGGATGTGCGATTTCTTTTTCAATATCCGGATGAGGTGCCAAAAGAGGCTCATAATCAACGGCCAATTCGTCAGGCCAATTCGGCCTTGAATCAGCATGGACTTGCGCCTCAAAGGCCCTATCTAAGTGCTCAAATTTTCTGCTCTTTTGGGGAATACTCGACATTGTGTCTATGCTCATTACATTTTCCACAGTTGTTGGAGGCAAAGGCTTCTAACACAAGAGGCCTTAAAACGTCATAGTCTTTTTACAGATTACGCATGGCGTTCATGGCTTTTTATGGCCTGCTTCAAACTTAAGGGGACCTATCACCAGAATAAATTCGTATTTATTGTTTAGTTCCCTCTGAAAATGAGCAATTTCACGAGAGGAAAAGAACAAATGTCGCTCGTTGTCATGCTGGAGATCGAGGGCCAAAAAAAGCTCTCGATGAACCCCACTACTCGAGCTAATTTCCAAAAGCATCTGCAGAATTTTTTGCATCCTATAGGGCGCATCTAAAACCAGAATGGTCGAGGGCCGGCGCCAGTAATCTTTCAAGGCCTGCAAACGCATTTCACTTTCTCTTGGCAGGGCACCTTCAAAAGTAAACTGCTGATGAGGAAATCCAGAGAGGGCCAAGGCCAAAAGGACGCTGTTGGCGAAGGGAGTGGCACGCACCAGGATCTTCCGTTCTTGACAGGCCCGTACCAGCTCGGCGCCTGGATCCATAAAGGCCGGCAGACCTCCGTCGGTCATCAGGTAAACAGACTTTCCCTGTAGAAGCCCTTCAATCACAGTGGGCAAGAGCTCCTGTCGAGTTTGCTCGTTATAGGCAATCAGGTGGGGAATGGCCTCTCGGGGCAATCCAAACTGGGCCCATTGGGCGCGGCCGGCCTTTGGTGTTTCAATTAAAAAGAGAGACGACTCTGAAGCTTGCTCCCAGGCCTTGAGTAACAAGCTGTGTGCGGTACTCTCCAGCATCTGCCCTGGAGCAATCGGTGTCGGTATTAAAAATAATTGCCCGCTCATTTTGACCTTCTACTACAATTTGTATATGCATACCATAATGGACTCAAAAAATTCCCTCTTTTTTATCGTTGTTCCCCTGGGATTTGAAGATGTGGCCCAGGCCGAGCTGCGAGAGCAGCTGAAGAAGTTGTCCCATCAGACTGATTCTATCAAGCAGAGCAAAGGCGGACTGGAAGTCGAACTCCCTCTGGAAATCGGCCTTGCACTCAATCACCTTCTGCGCATTCCGACCCGCATCTTGCTTCGTTTGGAGAAATTCCGTTGCCGCGATTTTCCCAAACTTTATAAAAAAACTCAGACCTATCCATGGGCCCCCTTTCTCCTGGGAAAAATGCCCAAGCTCCACGTTACGGCAAAAAAATCCCGCATGATCCACACCGGGCGAATTGAGGAATCCATCACCAAAGGCCTGCAAGATTATTTCAAAGGATATCCGCCGAGCAAGGCGCTTCAGGCACTGGGGGATAGTACGCTCGCGCCGCCTGATTTATATGTGGATTTTTATGATGATAACTGCCAGTGGAGCCTTAACATCAGTGGCGAACCACTCTATATCCGTTCCATGAAAGGGCAGCGATATGTGATGGAGGCCCCCATTCGTGAAAATTTGGCGGCCGCCCTTATGGCCATCTTGCTACCGCAATACAAGCACCCTGGCCAACCTGTGCTGATTGACCCCATGGGAGGAAGTGGTGTTTTTCTCAGTGAGGCCTGGGCCATGGGCTCAAAGCTCGACCGCCCCTTCGCCTATCAGTTTTTCAAAAAAAATCTCGCCGTCCAAATTCCCGATCAGGGCAACCGTGCCGACTTCTCCCGTTACCTCTATCGCGATCTCGATTCCAAGGCGCTTGAGGCGGCCCGCCACAATTTGGCCCCTTTAATTGAGCAAAATCTTTTAGACCTCGCGGTGGAAGATCTATTTCAGACCGGCCAGAAAAGTACGGTGGAGAATACTGTGCTGATTGTAAATCCTCCCTATGGCGTGCGTCTAAGTATGGGACCCATCGGCCTCTTTCAGCTCTTCATGGCCTTGATCGAAAAATATTCCCCCAAGCTCATGGGGCTGATCATTCCCAAAGACTGGGCGGGCGGGTCGGATTGGAGCAAGGTATGCAAGCTGGCGAAGCAAAAATCATATCGCCTTGCTCTCACACGTTCTTTTTCAAATGGCGGACTCGATGTGGTGTTTGTCATTTGGGAGCGGGCCGGGGTTATTATTAACGATTCAAATGAATGAGGTCGCCCCAACCGACGCGTCTATTCCAGGAGGTCATTTCATAAAAATATGGGCCACGCAATCCTGTCAGCGGGTCCAGACCGCGTTCCTCATTTTCATCCATAAGAGGATTCAAATTAAGTCCGATGCCATGAATAAAGGGCGCACCTTGGGTCGTGGCCGAAGCTATTAGAAAGCTCGACTGGGGAAAATCTTTCAGCGAGATATAATCACGATCGCGCACCAGCGAACGTTTCACATTGTTCTGAACCACAATCACCTTCCGGCTTCCTGGCAGCCACGGTCTTAGCTGAAGAGTTTCTGGGCCGCGCGGGGAAATTTCAAGATAGGGTTTGCGGTGACGAATCTTTATTTTAAAAGTAAAGTTCTCAGGAGAAGTGATCAAATCCTTATTCATCTCCAAGAATCGTGACCTGGCATCTTCAAGAAATTTTTCAGATGACAAATTCTGCCAAAGTATCTCATCGGCCTGGATTAAGAGCTGAAAATCACCTCGGTCAAGGGTAAGAACTGAATCTGGTGACTCTGCACTGTTATAAATCAGCTTCTTCAAAAGCTCTTGGGACGAAATTCTTTTTAAGAATTCTATCAGATCGATATTGAAATCCATATCCGTAAAGGCGGCAAACTTCATGGGTTCTGCCCGAAGAGTTTCGCGAAAATTGTGATCGCGCAAGCTGCCAACCAGTTCTTTAAAAGACAGTACGAAGTTCTCCCACTTTCTCATATCAATACTCACGGTCGTGACCACTCCGTACTCGCCCTCCTCAGCACTCATCTCACCGTCTCGGGCAAAAGCACTGACGTACATGCCGGGAATGGCCTTCGCCAAATCAAGCGGTGAAGGTCGGGAAGACAAGAATTTTAAAAGTGGTCGAAAGGGCAATCCGGCATAAGG
Organism: Bdellovibrionales bacterium GWA2_49_15; assembly: GCA_001769855.1. Classification (GTDB taxonomy): domain Bacteria; phylum Bdellovibrionota; class Bacteriovoracia; order Bacteriovoracales; family Bacteriovoracaceae; genus GWA2-49-15. Next base: position 139,688 of record MEPP01000032.1, read on the forward strand.
AGTTTCTCTCTGGGAGGCCACGAAATAGGGAATAGTCCCGCTAAATTCATCGATAAATTCCGCATTGCCGGTGACACAGCTATCAAAAAAAATCACCTCGGGAGAGAGCTGTGAATCTTGCAGTGTTTTAGCGAAAACCCGAACCGGCATCATGCTATCCGTGTCAGGAGCTCCAGGGATGCTGAAATCTTGAATAATTCCTTTCCATCCCCACGAGTGGCCGATAATCAGAAAGAGCGTATGTCTCCCCCGTTTAACACTTTTGGCCCAGCTCAAAAAAGAGTTGAGGGCCGCAGAATCGGCGGAATCAGTTTCAGGCACGGAGGATCGAGAAACCACATTTCCTCTTTTCACGATCCGTCTGCCCGGTTCAAGTCCATATGAATCCTGCTGCATGAGAAGCTCGACCTCTGCGGGGATGAACTGCTGATTAATCAGCTTCTCAAGGAGCGGTTCGGTATGATGTGCCAGGTCCTCCTCATCGGTGCCGGCATACACCACAACACTCCAATCAGGAGTTCGAGCAGTGTAGGCTTCTCCCGACCAAAAACTCGTCCATGCCAGTGCTAGAAAGATCAGCGTTTTCATGAAGGTAACTACCTGAAATTGCTTTAATAAATTAAGAGTCTCCGGCCGACTCAAACACAACAGAAGATATCCGGAAAGGTGGCCTGTAATAATTTCCATTTCAGAATAAAATTTCCTTTTAAAACAAGAGAGCCAATCGTGATAAAAATGATCGTCACCCTGCTTTTTACCTTCGTGTTCCCACCGATACTGACGTCCGCCAAGGACCTCGTCTCCAACGAGAGTGGCCGCGAACTTCTCTCTACCTATATTTTGCAGACAAGGCCCTGGCTGAACTTGGAGGCCAATTCGGAACAACGGCAACCTCTCTATCTGGGCGCGACTCCGAGGGAACTTGAGCTGAAACTTCGGCCCATCGATCAAAAGCAAGCAAGAATCCCGCAGCCACTTCTTGATCTCGGCATAATCCAGATTAAGGCCTTGGAGGCCGCTCTGATTTCTCAAGGTTTTTTGGAAAACAACCATCACGAGTTTGAGCTTGAGGTCTGGCCGGCCAGGAATGATCGGGGCCAGCTAACCTGGACCCTGGCCCGTTGGCGTTTTAGCGGTGCCCAAAATTGGCTCTGGCCCGATGGAAACGAGCTTGAAAAATCTCCCGCAATTCAAAAGTTGGAAGTCGCGCCATTTTTGCCCAAGATTTATTTTCCGTGGAAAAAAGAAGATCATTCGAAGATTTTTGAAGACACCTTAAAAATGGAAGATTTGTATGACAAACCCCTTTTTGCCGACTGTGTTTGGTCATCACTCTCCAGCGGAAATGTTCAAGAGGCGTGGTTACCCGTGGCCAGCAGAGAGCAGTACGAAGTCAAGCTGAAGCAAAATACCCTTTGCCGGTATCTTCCTCAGCCGGTTCGCTGGAATGGGAAGGCGACGAGTTTTGTGGTTCAGGTAAGGGGGGATTCAGTCGTCTGGCCAAAGGTCATCGTGCCTAAATCAGAGTTACTCCGACTTCCCCCAGTGAAGTCTTCTAGGCCCGTGATCACGAGCTGGCCGGAAGATTTTAAAGATTCCTACCTGCAAGATATCAAAATCCTCTCCGGCGCTCAACCGGTGTCTTTCAGGCAGAATCAAAAACAAATCAACCTGCGATTCACAAAAAAAAATAGCGCGGAAAAAGATCATCAGCTGGAAATCATGGCCGACTATCTTGAATCGCGATATCGGGAGCTAAAAATTACCACGGAAAGATTCCGCTTTACCTGGCTGGGTCTGCCGCAGTCCAACCTGATCGCAAAAATCAAAGGGCACGGCAAGCTGGCGGCCAAGAAACCGATTCTGCTGGCGGATCACTATGACACCGCCTTTTGCCAGGACGTCTACGATGCGACGGGGGACCGGGTCGCCGCCCCCGGGGCCGATGATAATTACTCTGCAACGGCAGCTCTGCTGAGGGCCGCCAGTATCTTAAAAAAAATGAAATTTAAAAATGACATTTGGCTGGTTCACTTTACCGGAGAGGAATTTCCCGCCGATGATCTGGGAGCGCGTAAATTTGTGAGTGAGATGCTGAAGGCCAAAAAAGATATCGGCGGTCTCGTCTTGCTGGATATGATCGGTCATCGGGAAAATAATGATGATTGGCTTTTCCAAATTAATCCGGGTGATTCCGAGGCCTCGCTAAAATTGGCGGCCACTGCCATGGACGCCTCCAAGACCGTCTCCACGTTGACACCGGCCCTACGCACCAGATTCGATTCGAAGGGTTATCTGTACAACACTGACGGACTGATCTTCTCTGACAACGGATATCCCGTCGTTTTCTTTAATGAGCACATCAACTATGAGGAAAACCTGGAACGCGTGGGCTATCATGATACTAAAGACACAGTGGACGGCCGGCCGGCAGATTTTCTCGTACAAGGGGTGCCGAAGATCGAGGGCAAGCGGTACCACAGTGGCATTGACAGCAAGTATGCCACCGACATTGCCAAGATCGCCATTGAGACAGTGGCGCGGTTGGCCTTACCCTTGCCTTAAAATTTCAAACACGGTCCAGCACACTTCCCACACAGGCACCACTCACATGCGGAATGACCACAAGATCACCGGCCTTGGCCTCGGATAGCTCTTCCCCGAGGGAATTTCTGAGAAAACGCAGTTGAAGAGGATTGACTCGCCCTTCCGGGGTCTGCATCGCCAAGCTGTCACCCAATTTTACTCCAGACTTCAGGCGTGCAACCATGAAACGACCTTTTTCAAGATCGATAATCTCTCCCACTTGTCCGATATTTTTATTTCGCAAGGTCTGATTTTTTAATTTGGTAAAAAGAGAGTCGGTGCGATTGGCCTTGAAAAAACCTTTGATGGTGGGGTGAGCATACTTTTTCTTCAATAAAAGCGCCTCGGCCCTCCAATCCTCTGGCCCCGCATTAAAGCGTCTCACGACTTGCGCTCCTTCCCTCGCCCATGCCAAGGGGCAGTCGAAACGCACCCATTTCACACCACTGTTGGCAATTTCGTCCAAATGATCAAGCAGAAACAAATCTTTGGGTAACCACATAAAGGTACCTTGCGAATTATCTTCAATCACAAATCCGCTATGTGGGGTCTCCTCACTCTTCCCCAAGGCCCGATGGGCGTGAAACCGCTGTAGAAGATGCCGAGGGGTGTAGAAAAGGGGAATCGGGCCCAGGGCCAAAATTTCAGTGTCAGTGTGCAGGTCATGGTGAATTTCACGCAGCTCCGCCTCCGGCAACTCGAGAGAGAGGACAATTTTTTTTAAAGCAGGTCCGGTAAAAGTTTGCAACGTCTTGAGCGCCCATGAATTATGAAATCCCGTGGTGGCGTCCACCTCAAAATTCACGATGGGGTCATGCTTCGACAGATAATGGATGGCACCCATATCCACCACTCGCCAGGCCAGGCGAGAGACAAAGAGATCATTGGCCTTATCGAAGATTTGTTTTTTTTCCTGGAATTCCTCCTCGGTCATCAGGACATCCCAGACGAGACAGATGTCACAGGGAAAATCTTGGTAGGCAGATAGTTGCTCAAGCGAAATAGTTCCAAGCCTGGAAAGTCCTTTTACATGAATGAGCAGCTGATCGAAGTCATGAGCACCCGAGCTGAGACACTCGCTTAAGGCCTGAGGACTATAAATTGCCAAGGACGTCTTCATGGATGCACCGATACCGGTAATACTTTTCGAACGATCATGCTTGCCGCCACGCCAGGATGATAAGGAAGCTTGATCACCGACGAAGGCCGGCAGCGCGAGAGAGGGCGGTTATCAATAGAAAAAAGCTGTGTGATGGGGAGACTGATATCCTCGCCCTTAAAGGTGACGATATCGACGGTATCGCCGGGAGAAAGGGCCGTCTTGGCGTGAAGCAGGAGATGCTGCCCAGGCATCGCCTCGAGAACAGTTCCGGCAAATGGGTAGAGGTTCTCCTCCGACTCTCTTTGATCATAGATGCTCTCCAGATCAGCTGGCTTGAGCAGGCTTCCCTGACTATAATCGCGGTGGGACATTTTTTCTAAACGACGCCTCCAATCCTGCCAGAGCTTCTGGGATGCCGGCCCTTTCTCCAGAGTCTCCAGCACCTCATGATAAACTTTGCACATGGTGCCCACATAGAGAGGCCCGCGCATCCGTCCTTCAATTTTGAGAGAGTCAATTCCATACTCAGAGCAAAGCGGGAGCAGATCGAGACCATTTAAATCTTTAGAACTCATAAAAAAGGTGCTGGGCCCCTTTCGATCATCGCCCAAATCAAGGGAATATTCAAAACGACAGCTATGGGCGCAGCCTCCGCGATTGCTGTCGCGCCCAGAGGTGAAATTGGAAATTACACAATGTCCGGAGTAGGACATACACATCGAACCGTGGATGAAAAGCTCCACCTCAAGACCTGAGCGCTCTTTGATGTTCCTGGCTTCGCGCAGACTGACTTCGCGACCCAAGATTAAACGCTTAACCCCCATTTTTCCCCAAAAGCTGGCGGCCTCACTATTTAAACAGGAGGCCTGGGTGGAGAGATGCACGGGAATGCCGTAAGGACGGACATACTCAAGGACTCCGAGATCCGAAATAATCAACGCATCGGCGGCACAGCTTTTCAGGAGAGCGAGGAAGGGATCTAATTCTTGAAAATCTTGTCCGTGGAAGTGGGAGTTGAGAGTGATATATGTTTTGACATTTTTTTGACGACAAAAGGCCAGGCCTTCCTTGAGTTCTTCTAGAGTAAAATTGTCAGATGCCTGGCGCAGTCCGAAGGCCTGCCCCGATAGATAAACGGCATCCGCCCCGTACTGGACGGCCACATAGAGCTTCTCCAAACTTCCTGCAGGTGCCAGAAGCTCTGGTCGATTAAACTTATTATTCATGCTGCCTCAAATGTACATCTATCAAAAATTTCAGCTACAATAAAGCTAAGTAAAACCATGAAGAAATTTATTGTTATTATCGTAAGTTCATTGCTTGTTGCGTCAGGCATGTTCTTCTATACCGCTCGAAACGCGCCCATGCAAATCATCCCCTACCCTTATCTCATCAATGTTTCATCCCCGGAAGATTTAAGTAAGGCCGAGAATACCAATATCCTGCTGATTGGAGATCGTTTGGCCTTGAGCTTCGCCCGTTTTATGCCGGCGCTTATCCAGGAATTGTCGAGCAATATTAGAACACCTCTAAAATTTCATATCTGGGCGATGGAGGGCGAAGGACTTCACCGAACCCTGGCCCGTCTCAAGCACCTGACCCATTGGCCAAAAGTTATTATTTATCTTGGTAGCTCCGAGGAAGGATTTGAAAATAAATTCGACATCAAAGATTACAGCAAAATCATGCTTAACTTTAAGCTGTTTAGTAACCCTAAAATTGCCACAGCGATCATGACCATGCCATTCACCAGCAAGGTACTGTATACCCAACCCCAGCATGTCCTGCTGGCCGACACAAAAACGAAAAGGGAAGAGGTCACCTTTCAGCAAGGCCATGAAGAGTTGGCCTTCCTCAAGTTATCTTTCAAGCTTTATGAAAGTGAGATGCGTGAGCTACACACACTTGCGCGAGAGCATGAGAGCTCGATCATCATGCTCACGACTCCGATCAATCTGGAAATCCAGCCAAAAAAAGTCTGCTCCGACATGATCACCGCCACCACCCTGGCGGAAGAGGCCAAAATCCAGGAGCTTTTTGAACAGGGAGATTATAAGGCCGCCTTTAATATCCTTGTTCCCATCGTGAATACCATCCCCAGCAATGCCAATATGCAATTTATGATGGGAAAAGCGGCGCGCGAGTCGGGCCAGCTTGCACTGGCGAAAGATGCCTTCTACAAGGCGGTGGCATTTGACTGCGAATTATGGAGGGCCCATCCGGTCTTTAATGAGATAAATCGAAACTTGGCCCAAGAATTCGGGCAAACGCTGGTGGATTTTGATTTATTAGTAAATGGCCAATTTGGCAGGGACACGCTTTTTTTAAATGATACCTTTCCTCAAGATGTTTACTTTAAATTAGTCTCCAATATGCTGAGAGAAAAGCTAAAAAAAATCTTCAATATCTGAAATCGCTTCAGGAGTTTTTTCATGAACAATCTTTCCGGCCCACTCTCTCATGAACTGAAGAAAGACGACATCCTCTGCCTCGAGGGTGAATTCGATCATGATCTCTACTTTGTTCACAAAGGTGAGCTGCTGGTGTGCGTCCTAAAAGGAAGCCAGATCACTCCTCTCGCTCATCTCGAGGCAGGGGAGTACTTTGGCGAGATGTCCTTTTTCGACAGACAACCCAGATCCGCCACTGTTATTGCCACCAAAGACTGTGAATTAGTCCGCATTCCCATGAAGGAGCTGGAAAAGCAGTTTCCGCTGTGGCTCTATACTCTTGCCACTTCCATCTGTAAAAAAATTCGCCATGTTGACGAACTCATCCGAGTCAAAGGAATAAAGAAACAAAACGTAAAGGGCATCCGCCCCTTAGATATGAAGGAACAAACCCACTATTTTCAACTAATCAAAAAGGCCCGCGCCGAAAGAGATAACTAAATGATTCCCGTCAACATATGGGCGCAAAAAGGGCCCAACATTTTGAGTGGTGACATGCTTGACGACAAACAGGCACCACTTTCTCCTCTATTCTTCCTGCCCAAGTGCTAATTCCGGCAGCTTTTGCCACTTTTCAGCTCAGAAGGCCTGAATAAAACAAAATTTACCCAGATCACAAGTTGGCATGAAATTGGCATCATTAAAGAGTAAGTGAATCGTGGCAAGGAGGCCTGGATGAACACAGAAATGACAACGACGACTCGGCACATTTTCTTGATCTTTTTTCTTATTTTTCTGATTACCTCGTGCTCAACTGCCCCGCAAGGAAGCGCGGGTAGCGGAGATTCTCTGGCCAAGGCCGACACCAGCAATAAGGTCGACTTTCGGGTTCCGGTTACCTCACGAGATCGGCACTAGACTAAGTTTCAAGTTACCCTCTTTCCCAACGGGGAAAGCTTTCTCACTCCTTTCTTGAGCTAGCAAAGGCCTATTGGGACGCCCAATGGGCCTTTGCCATGTCTACTGATCAACTCGAAGTGAATGACCGATAGGGCAAGCACGGAGCGCCTGTATGGGTAGAAGTACCATTATTTACTTTAGCTTGATCTTCCTCGGAATGCGTTCGGCCCAGGCCGATACGCTTCAACAATTTATTGTAAATTATTTCCAGCAATCACAGGAGGCCTTCGCACTCATAGGCCAACCGGCGGAAAATCACTGTGAGTTAAATCCGTCCACCGCCACAAACGTCAGCGAACCGCCCGCCTACATCCTCCATCTTCCAAACCAAGGCCCCCATCTCTGGCGCACCTGCTCGTTTGAAGAGCTGACCATGGACTGTCGCGCTTTCCAAACCCCAGACCCGGCCATTATATATTCAGACCCTTTATCCGTGATCGGGGCCCTCCCCACAGGTGTTTTATCGCCCGTTTTCGCTCGCTCAACTAACGGAACATCTCTTGAGCAAATCGTGGAGCGGCTTAAACAAAAAGACCAAAACTTGCAGGCACTCCCACCTTCACGGCTGCATGTTTTGGCAAAGTTGTTCTTCGATGAGGAGAAAAATATTTTAGGTGAGGCCCAACGCAGGAAGAAAGTGCAGGTACTCTCGCAAGACCCACGCTGTGATCTAAATCCTTTTTTCCTGGGAGTTGAACAAGATCATCAAACCTTACAAGTATGCCCGGCCCTTTCCGTTCTCCCTAACGCCTTGGTGGCGTCGCTCTTTGCGCAACAAATTTTCACTGAAGCTTCTCCCACCCAACAGCAGCAGGCCTTGGCCCCGCTGCGGCCATTTCCCCCCAATGTGAAGGAGGCCCTGGCCTTTCAAAAGTGGCGGCTGATTCAAAATCTCAAGGCCGAAGGAGTCCGGTATTTGCATACCCCCGAGCTAAGACTCCTGACGGTATATCCTGAGGCCCTTTTTGCCTGCGCCTATCAGCAACGCCCAAGCAACCAGGAGGACTTTCTGCGATGGAAAACTGAAACTAATGTTCTTGCTCAATTGGCCTTTACCCATGAGGCGCTACTCTGTCCGGTCAACAAGGGAGAGCATGTAAAACCATGACCCGTAATCTGATTCCATTTTTGCTCCTCACTTTTTTCGGCCGGGCCTGGTCTAACGACGACATGTCTTTGGTGGAGCAAAAAATTCTCGATATGGAAAATGAAAAATCTTTTGGCATTGTCCTTTCGCTTTATGAACGACCAGAGGGCACAAAGGTCTATCGTCTCGGCCTCATCCAGGGGGCGACCTCGATTGAAACCTCCAACTTAACTCAAGGTGAGTATGCCTATTTTGCAAAGGGGATTGAAAGCACCCTGTCCCAAAGTTCAATTATTGCGGAGGAAGCCCCTTGCGGTTCCAAGCTTCGCTTAAGGCAGGCACTCGGTTCGATCCATACCCTGAAATGTTATAACAACGCGCCGGAGATGGTGGAAAGTATTCACGACTGGGTGGTGCTTACGCGCGAATTTGTGTGGATGAAAAAATCACAGAAAAAGAAATAAGAAGGGCCCTTTGAAGGGCCCTTTAATGACGTCTACAGCAATCCTAATTCTTTAACAGCTTTGTACTCGCCTCGCAACTCTTCAAGGGTCTTTTGAAATTTTTCTTTCCCGAAATCATTCAGCACCACTCCCGTAACCACTTTCAGCTCACCATTTTCCACTCGGCAAGGCATGGAGAAGATCAGACCTGAATCAACTCCGTACTCTCCGGTCGAGGCCAGGCACATGGAGAAGGTCATTCCCGCTGGGGTATCGTGAGTTAGATTATATATTCCATCGACCACGGCATTGGCGGCGGAAGCCGCACTCGACAATCCGCGGGCCTTAATAATGGCAGCACCTCGTTTTTGAACGGTCTCGATGAAAGTCGTCTTGAGCCACTCCTGATCTTTGATGGTGTCGGTGGCAGGACGACCTTTAATTTTGGCGTTGTAAAAATCCGGATATTGAGTGGCGGAGTGATTACCCCAGATGGTCATGTTGGTCACATCCGTCACTGGCACACCGGCCTTCTGGGCCAATTGGGTTTTGGCGCGATTTTCGTCCAGCGTGGTCATGGCAAAAAAGCGACTTTTCGGAACATCCTTGGCGGCATTCATGGCGATCAGACAGTTGGTGTTGCAAGGGTTTCCAACGACGAAGACGCGAACATCTTTTGCCGCATTTTGAGCAATGGCCTTTCCCTGCACGGTAAAAATTCCACCATTGATGCGCAGGAGATCACTTCGCTCCATACCATCTTTGCGAGGCACGGAACCAACCAGAATGGCCCAATTGACATCCTTCATGGCGACGTTGACATCGCTGGTGCAAACTATATTTTTTAGAAGTGGGAAGGCACAGTCATCCAACTCCATGGCCACGCCTTTGAGCGCATTCAAGGCCTGTTCCAATTCGAGCAATTGCAGCTCAACTTCCGTGTCCGGGCCAAACATCTGTCCGCTGGCAATTCTAAACAGCAGGGCATAACCAATTTGTCCGGCGGCACCCGTTACAGCAACTTTAACTCTTTTCTTGGACATAAATAGATCTCCTTTTTTATGGCGAAAAACTGATACAATCATAGTAGAATTAGTGTATAAATTTTTACCATGGCACAGGATAAATCGCCATAGCTTAATCTTTAGGAGGCACCTTGGGTCGAGATGATTTTCATCAACGCGCGCGCCGTCACCCCCGTCGGCGAAATAAACAAGGTCGGCATCACCCCAACCGAAACACTCAGGCAATGCCCAATCAGGGGAAAATGAATTTTGACGAAGTCGTGCATCGCTATGAGAAATTGATGGAAGCTCACATGGACGCCCGCCGTAAATATTTTGAATTCTATTATCGTAGCGACGACAGAGAACGCAATCGTTTGGAGGACAATTTTAATCGGACACTTCGCGACTGGCGTTATTTTGAAGAAAACCTACCCGAACAACAGCGCGTTCTGTTGGACAAAAAGTATGATGCTTTGGACCTCGACATGGAATATTCAGAAATTAACCAGTTAGATAGCGATGAGGCCGAGGCGAATGAGGATGCGCCTATTGTCGAAGGCCCTTTTCCACATCCTCATTTAACTGAGGCGCAAAAGCAGACAAGCTACAAAAATGACATGGAAGAATCCAAAGGAACGATAGAAGATTACAAGAAATACAAAGGTCTTTAGTGGTCCTGACCTACGTCCATCGAGTCACCACTCAAGCTCTCTTTACCAGGACGGGCAAGATAGTTTTCCAACGTAATTTCAAAATCCACAATCATGGCCTGCTTCATTTCCTGCGGACCAATATGGAGGATCTCACAAACTTTCCCCAGCATTTTGAGAGGAATATTACATAGTCCCCTTTCCACGTTGCTGATGAATTGGCCATTTTTGTAACCCAGTAAGTGCGATAACTCCGACTGGGAAAACTTTTGAGGATGATTTTGACGTTTGGCCCGAATCAGACGTGCGATACTTTTAAAACTTCGATTTCCCATAACTCACCTCAAAATAGCATTTCGTTCATGATTTTCATCATACCACTAAAATTCATTTATACATTGAATTTCGAGTCAACTTTTTCTTAACTATCGTTTAATTTAAGGTATTTATACTATTTCGCGCCCAGCAGGCTAAAAACCGGCTCGCCCTTCCACCAGGTCTCTGCAACGAGATGATTAAAGGATTCGCGCTCCACCAATTTGCGTTCGATCACTCGCTTGAGCACATCTTCTGCCTGCTCACCACCACGCCTTTTGGGAGAAGGTACAAAAACAATATTGGCCTCGAACCCTGCCCGTAGCTGCCCCGCCCGCTTGCCTACACCAAGATAACCTGCGCCGACAGCAGTGGCGCGATAAAGGCCACGAGTATAAGAGGCACGGCCAGTTGATCTTTGCTGGCGAACAAAACTATGAATGACGTCAAACATTGATAGGTAAGGGCCACCTCCCACATCGGAAGCCAGGGCCCAGCGGAGGCCCTTTCGATCGGCCTGGGCCAAATCAAAACGCCCCGAACCCAACCCTTGCTCTCTAATTGGGGCGTTGGAGGTGGGGCAATGGGCAATAATCGTTTTCGTTTTCAAGAGCCACATGAGGTCGGTGGCTGAGAGATAGATACCGTGTCCCACAATCGTTCTCGGCCCTAAAATTCCGGTACGGCCGTAAATTTCGGCGTAAGATTTTATCTGATTAAAGCCGGGCAGATGTCGGTAAAGGTCGAGGACGTAGGCCACCTCTTCTTCCGTTTCACACAAATGAGTTTGAATAAATGTTTTATAGCGCTTGGCCAGCAAACCAACTTTTGTCATCGTGGAAGGATGCACGGTGGGAGCAAAACGCGGCGTGATGGCATAGCGGTTTTGGTAACGGGCCGCAAGCGTTTTCGTCAGTGCCTGCGCCTCTTTTTCGGTCTGCAATAAATACGAGGGGGAATTCATCGTCATGAGCACATTGCCAACCACAAAATGTCCCAGAAATTTGTTGAGCCCAAGGCCAACGGTATGACCGTGAACAGAGCCGTAGCTTGCCCCCCCGAGCGTTCCGACGCTGACTAATTTTTCCTGAAAATGCGACGCCTCTTTCTTGGCAAAGCCTAAGTTAGAAAATTTTTTTTCCAAGGGCCAGGTATAGTTTTTGAGCCAGGTGAGAAGTGAATCTTTAGGCATCAAGCAAACATGATCTTGCACCCAGTGAAAATGCAGATCAAAGAAACCCGGCATAGCGAGTAATCCTCTTCGATCCAGCACTTCCCCTTTTTTGGCGATTTCCTTTTGCAGGCCATTAGAAGGACTGGGATAAATACGCGTTATGTGTCCCGCCTCAATCAAAATTCCTGCCCCGCGCACTAATAATGCCGTACGATCATTGACGGGATTAATGAGATCACAGAGGATAAGTGTTGGCCGTCCTTGGGCCATAAGATTACTCCTTGGGAAAATATTATTATGAGGAACTTATCCGCCTTCGTCTACCTTGTTATCGCCCTGTGGACTCTGGTGCCATTGGCAGCACAAACCTCGACAGAAGCCGAACACACTCTTCAGATCAAGCGTATTCTCGAAGTGGAAATTAATAGCAGCATCAACCCGGCGACTCTCAGCTATCTCGATAACGCTTTCAAAATTGCCCACAGTGATTCTTACGAACTGATCCTCATCAAGATCAATACCCCCGGCGGTTTGATCACGACCACGAAGGATATTCTGACCCTCATCGGTCGCTCAGAACTTCCGATTGTGGTCTGGGTGACTCCTGAGGGCGCCTCCGCCACCTCGGCCGGTGCCATCATCGCGAGTGGGGCCCATTTGCTCTTCATGTCCGAGGGTACCAACATTGGCGCGGCAACGCCGGTGGATTTAGGCAAGGATCTCGATTCGAAAGACTTACGTAGCAAGGCCGTGAATGATTTGGTGGCCCTGGTAGAAGGTTTATCAACCGCCCGCCATCGCAATTCCCAGCTATTTGCAAAAATGGTCTCCGAGGCATCTTCGTTCCCCGCTCGCGAGGCCAAAGAAAAAGGACTTATCGACGGTGTCAGTAACACCATCAAAGAATTGTGCCAGTCGCTGAATAAGCGTTCCATTCAAATTCAAGGGAAAAATTTTATCTTGGAGTCACAGGACCCGGTCATCACCAAATTCGAGATGGATTTTGGACAAAAACTTCTCAATATCCTGGCCAATCCTCAACTCGCCTATATTTTGTTTATCCTAGGCATGGCCTTGCTGTACTTTGAGTTCCAGGCCCCCGGTGGTTTTCTGGCGGGAAGTATCGGTGCCATCTTTTTGCTTTTTGCCGCTATTGGATTTCAGGTGCTACCTGTCAACTGGGGTGGCATGGGACTTATTTTATTAAGTTTCATCTTATTTCTCCTCGAAATCTGGATCACCAGTTACGGCATTCTGTCCATTGCCGCCCTGGCTTCATTGGTCACCGGCTCGCTCTTTCTCTTTCGGACTGATAATGCCTACCTTCAACTTGGCACCGGTGTTATTCTAAGCATCTCTTTGGCCATCGGCAGCTTCCTGGGCATCATGGGATATTTTCTCTTTCGCGATTGGAAAAAAAACAAACAGCATAAAAAAAATTTCAATGAGCTGATAGGTACAGAAGCGATCATTTTGGGAATACAGGATCAAACCGCTGATGGTCGCTATTGTTATTCAGTAAAGGCCCATGGCGAAATCTGGTCCGGTCTTTCCCTGCACCAGCATAAGGTTGGTGACCGGGTGAAAATCGTTTCGCAGAGACCCGATGATCTGTTTGTAGAATTTTAATAATGATAACCCGTCAAAGGAGTCACTATGTTAGGCATTTCACTACCGTTTCTCATTCTTCTGTTCATTCTCCTCTTTAACACCCTTAAGATCATTAAAGAGTATGAACGCGCCGTGGTTTTTCGCTTGGGACGCTTCACAGGTGTGCGCGGGCCCGGCCTGATTGTTCTCATACCCGGCATCGAGAAAATGGTGCGCGTTGATCTCAGAACCGTCACCATGGATGTTCCCTCGCAAGATATCATCACGCGCGATAACGTCACCCTAAAAGTTAATGGGGTGGTTTATTATCGCGTTTCCAATCCCGAGCAATCAATTATTACGGTGGAAGACTACAGTCATGCCACCAGTCAGATTGCCCAAACCACCCTGCGCTCGGTGGTGGGACAATTTGAGCTGGATGAAATCCTCTCGCAACGAGATGCCATCAACCTCAAACTGCAAAATATTTTAGATGAGCACACCGGTCCCTGGGGCATCAAGGTCAGTTCAGTCGAGGTCAAGGCCATCGACCTGCCGATTGAAATGCAACGGGCCATGGCAAAGCAGGCCGAAGCTGAAAGAAATAAACGGGCCAAAATTATTTCGGCGCAGGGAGAATTGGAAGCGGCCAAGAAGTTGGCGGAGGCGGCCGGAATTCTGGATCAAAATAAAAGTGCCATCATCTTGCGCTATCTTGATACCATGAAAGAAATTTCCACCGGCGAGGGAAAAACCACCACCTTCTTTCCTCTCCCCATTGATTTTTTAACAAAACTTGTACCTCATCAATGATGATGGGGAAGATACTCCGTCCTTTTTACCCGGAGTCGAATGACACGATCAGCGTGAGTGGCATAGTGACAAAACAGGAGCTATGCCTTCACGCCCTTTATCTCATTACGGGTGAGTTAAAGAATGTCCTTATTCGCGAGAAACCAGATCGCCCGCCGGCCCGCCAAAATGGCCTCTGGGAAAGCACCTGCTTCGAGTTATTTTTGAAACATCCCCGAACTCCTGAATATGTGGAATTCAACTTTGCCCCCAACGGAGATTGGAACGCCTATCATTTTAACGATTACCGCAAAGACATGCAGGAGTTCCAGGGCCTGGAAAATCTCGAGATCACCTTCTCCCAAACAAAAGACGCCTATCAATTGAAGGCCAGCATCATTTTGAAAGAAAAGAGTTCTTTCTTGACGGACAACGCAGAAGGTCGCCATGTTTATGCGGGGCTGACGGCTGTTCTCGAAAAAACCTCAGGGCAAAAAAATTACTGGGCCCTCCAGCATTCTGGGCCCAAGCCGGATTTCCACCTCGCTCCTAGTTTTACTCTTCTTCTTTAGCTGGATTTTTAGAAATTCCTGTGGACACAACTAGGTCTCTCTATTACTGTATTTCAATTATTTCATAAATGTAATAAACGTAATCTAGCCATTTCTTGCGACAAAGGAACTGTGATTATGTCAGTCCTCAATGAAAAAAATGACAAGGAAGAGCACCAAGAATTTCTTGCGCACTTACCGGATTTTGAAAATTTTCTGGTGCAGATAGGACTCAAGCGCATCGAAGGCTCAGTCTATGGCCTGCTGGTGCTCTCAAACACCCCTCTTTCAAGCGAACAAATTGAGGAACGCTTAGGCCTCTCGCAAAGTGCGGTCAGTAACGCCCTTCGCTCACTCACCCACTTTGGTGCCATTGAAACCATCACCTCGCGGGACACACGTCAACGATTGCATCAGGCCAAAGAGGATAGCTTGAGCATCGCCGCCACGGTCTTTAGAAAGCGGGAGCAAAAAGAAGTCGTGGATTTCCGCAAGATGGCCGAGCGGTTGCTTCTCCTCGCCCAAGAGCGCGGTGATGATGATTTTCAGCCGAGAGTGCTGAGATTGCGCTCCATTATTTTGACCTGCCAAATCGCGGAGGCGGTCATGAATTTCGTTATCGAGGTGGTGGATTTGGACCTGAAGGATTTTTACTCGGAACTGGTGCAACGATTTCCCAAGGCCCTCAATCTCCTCACCCAAGGGCTCGCCCAGGCAAAAAAAATGTCCAATAGCATTCCCAAAAATAGCATTGCTCACAAACTCATTGATGGTCTCGGAAGAGTGGCAGGACACACTCTGCGCGCGACCCAGATGGAAACAAGGAAGTAAATATGATGAAAGAGCGGATTGTCATTACAGGCATAGGACTCACTTGCCCGCTGGGCAATAACGTGAATGAATTTCGGCAGAATCTTCTCGATGGGAAATCAGGAATCACCCACCAGGAAATTCGACATATGGGTAAGGTGGCCATGGGCCGCTGTAATTTCGAGGAAACTCTCTATCAGAGCAAGAAGATGCGCAAGCGGGGAACCAGGGCCGGGGCCATTGCAATCTACTGCGCCCATGAGGCCCTGAAGAGTGCAGGTCTCAACTCGGAGGCGCTCGATACCTCAAGGGTTGGCGTGTATATTGGGGTGACGGAACATGGCAACGTCGAAACGGAAAATGAGATTCACGAACTTTATAATCAGCACAATAAGGACGTTTCTCTTTGGAGCCACCATCACAACCCCCGCACGGTGGCCAACAATCCGGCGGGTGAAGTCACCCTGAATTTAAAAATCACCGGCCCCCACTACACTATTGGCGCCGCCTGTGCGGCGGGGAATTTAGGCCCGATCCAAGGCGCTCAGATGCTGATGCTGGGTGAAGTTGATGTGGCCCTGGCGGGCGGCGTATCTGAGAGTACCGGAACCTTCGGCATCTTCGCCGCCTTCGCCAGTCAAGGGGCCCTGGGGCACCACGACGATCCGGCCCTGGCGACTCGCCCCCTGGATAAAAACCGCAATGGCATCGTGGTTTCCGAAGGGGGAGCTCTTTTTGTCCTTGAACGCTTAAGTGATGCCTTAAAACGCGGGGCCAAAATTTACGGCGAAATCGCCGGCTATCACTGCAACTCGGATGCGGCAGATTTTGTTCTGCCTTTAACCGAACGTCAGGTGGAATGCATGAGCAAGGCCATGAAACATGCCGACCTGACGCCATCCGAGATTGATATTGTTAACATGCATGCCACCGGGACGCAGATGGGCGACATTCAGGAATGTGAGGCCGTGGGCGGATTATTTGGGGCCTCTCCCAATACCAGAATTAACTGCACCAAAGGGTTTATCGGTCATGCCATGGGTGCCGCCGGAGCTTTAGAGTTGGCGGGAAATCTGGGTAGCTTTGAGGATGGAATTATTCATGGGTGCCACGGAATCAAGGAACTGGATCAGAAGTGCGCCCTCCCCTCACTGGTTTTAGAGACACCCGTTCCGGCCCCGGTAAAAACAATCCTCAGCAATTCCTTTGGAATGCTGGGAATTAATTCGGCCTTAATCGTAAAAAAATATCAACCTTAGACAAGAAACAGAGGAGTAACTATGCAACAGGTACAAGTACGAGACGCAGTTTTGGCCATCATTGCCGACATTGCCATGGATCAGGACGTTTCTGGACTCAATGACGAACTGGCACTGCGCGAACAACTCGATCTCGACTCCATGGATTTTTTAGATATCGTCATGGAACTCAAAAAACGCCATAAGATTGATGTCCCTCAAGAGGATTACACAAAACTTGCCACACTGAAAAGTTGCGTGGATTACCTCACTCCGAAATTTAAGCAATAGTAGACATGACAAACTATGACGTGGTCATCATCGGTGCCGGGATGTCGGGACTTGCCGCCGGCATTCGCGCCAAGATGCTGGGCCATGAAAAAGTCGCCATTGTTGAGCGGCACACTATTGCCGGTGGCCTGAACTCCTATTACCAGAGGGGCCGGCGACAATTTGACGTCGGGCTGCACGCCCTAACCAACTTTGCCAGGCCGGGCGAAAAAAATCGTCCCCTCTTAAAAATTTGTAAGCAGCTGCGCATTCCATACGACAGCTTACAGCTTAAAGAGCAGCGTTTTTCCACTATTCAATTTCCTTTCGGAGCGATAAATTTTTCCAATAACAAACAGGATCTCATCAGCTCCCTTGCCAGCTTGTTTCCTGATGAAGTTGCAGGACTGCAACGTTTGACCGAATTTTTGGCGCAGTTTCAAGAAACCGATTTAACCCGTCCCTTCGTGAGTACGAGAGCTGAGCTGACTCATTTTTTCCAAAATCAAAATTTAGTTGAGATGCTTCTATGGCCGCTCTTGATCTACGGTTCCGCCTGCGAAGATGATATGGACTTTGGCCAGTTCGCCATTATGTTCAAGGCCATCTACCAGGAAGGCTTCTCTCGCCCCATGGGAGGTGTCCGAACCATTATTGATCTCCTGCTCGAGCGTTACAAAAATCTCGGGGGCGAGATTTTTTTCAAAAAAGAAGTGAAATCACTCCACTCCACCGGTCAAAGTTCCATTCAGGCATTGGAATTCAAGGATGGAGAGATCTGGCAGACCGGAACTATTTTAAGCTCTGTCGGTCTGCATGAGACATGGCATCTGGCCCAGATGGAGAATGCCTTGGCCCCCACCGGACGCATGTCCTTTACCGAATCTATTTTTGTTTTCGATTCAGCACCTGGCCAACACGGCCCCACCATCGCTTTTTACTCGGGCCATCCCAGCGCCCAGTATCATCGACCATCGACTCTCTTTGATCGAGAGAGCGCGGTGATCTGCTTTCCGAACAACTATGCTAATTGTGAGTATCGTGAGACGGTGGTCAGGGTTACTCATCCGGCCAATTACGAGCTCTGGAAAAATTTAACACGTGTTGAGTATCTGCAGGAAAAAGAAAAGGTTAAGGAGGCCGGACTTGCCCTGGTGGCCAGAAACTACGGCCTTGATACCACGAAGTTAGTCTTTCATGATGTCTTTACCCCTTTGACCGTCGAGCGCTATACCGGGCACCGCGCCGGCGCTGTCTATGGTTCACCCCACAAGATTAAAAATGGCGTGACGCCTTTTTCCAATCTTTTTCTAATTGGCACAGATCAGGGCTTTTTAGGAGTTGTTGGCGCTCTCTTAAGCGGTATCTCCATGGCCAACCTCCATCTTTTTCAACCGACCTCCTTTTCCACTCAGGTGCAAAATGAAATTTAATAATACCGTTCTCCTCGATCTTGAATGTGTGTTGCCACCTCACTTTATTTCTTCCGAGGAGCTGGAAGAAAGCATTGCCTCCACCTATCAGCGTCTAAAAGTCAGCGTGGGGCGCTTGGAGCTATTTACCGGAATAAAAAAACGCGGTTACTGGCCGGTCGGGACTCGTCCTTCGGAGATTGCAACATTGGCCGCTAAAAAAATACTTTCACGCACAGGCCTTGGCGCAATTGATCTTCTCATCAATGCCTCGGTCTGTCGCGATCAGCTGGAGCCATCAACCGCCATGAATATTCATGGACGTTTAGGCCTGGAACAGACCTGCATGGCCTTTGATCTCTCCAACGCCTGCCTGGGTGTGATCAATGCCATATCGGTGGCCGGTCAGATGATCGAGGCCGGTGCCATTAAAACGGCGCTGATTGTTTCAGGCGAAAATTCCGGCCCGCTTTTATCGGAAACCACTCGGCAAATTAATGAGAATCCTCATCTGACCAAGGATCAGTTAAAAGGCCTGATGGCCAACTTGACGATTGGCTCTGCGGGCGTAGCGATTCTCCTCACCCATAAGGACCTGGCCCCTGACTCCGCTCATCTCATTAAAAGCTCAGTCACGTTAACTGAAGGTCGCTTCGCCCATCTCTGCCAAGGCGACGGCACCCCTGAATCACTCAGCATGCGAACTGACTCGGAGGCCCTCCTTGTTGCCGGTAGCGAGCTGGCGGCAAAAACCTTTCAACATTTTTTGCGGGAGACCGGCCTTGAGCGGAAAGATTTAAATTGGGCCCTGGGCCACCAAGTTGGAGTGGCCCACGAAGAAAAAATTATGACTCTTTTGGAGTTGAAAAGTACCGACACCCACCGAACTTATCCGCACTTTGGCAATACCGGCAGCGTGGCCCTGCCGCTCACTCTCTGGGATTTGCAGCAAACGGGACGCCTCAAGCACGGTGACCGCTGCTGTCTTTTGGGTATCGGTAGTGGTCTGAGCTGTTCCTTTTTAGAAGTCATTTGGTAGAAATGGAGATTGTATGCTGGAAATTCCCCAGGAACTTAAAAGCGTGTTTCCCTATAAAACGCAAACCCATCGGTTACCCTCCGGCATGCGGCTCGCCTATGTGGATGAAGGGCAAGGCGAGGTGATCCTGGCCCTCCACGGTAACCCCACGTGGTCCTTCTATTATCGCCACGTGATTGCCCAGTTAAAATCACAGTATCGAGTGATTGCTCTCGACAATTTAGGCATGGGTCTCTCCGATCGTCCGGAATCCTATGAGGACCTGACCCTGGAACAACATATCACCAATGTCTTTGATCTCGTTCATCAACTCGGAATCAAAAGATGCACCCTGATCGGCCACGACTGGGGTGGAGCCATCTCCACGGGCGTAGCGACACTGGCAGCCCAACATCAACTGGAAATCAGTAAAATTATTTTAATGAATACCGCCGCCTTCGCGGACCCGAATATTCCCTGGCAAATTGCCCTTTGCCGGGTGCCGATGCTCGGCAATCTCATGGTTCGGGGGTTCAATCTTTTTGCCTGGCCCGCCACCTCTATGGCGGTGGCGAATCCCTTGGGTCGAGTGGTCAAACGAGGATTGCTTTTTCCCTATCAAAATTATCGCGCGAGAATTGGTGTTCATGCTTTTGTCCGCGATATCCCCATGGAACCCGGCCACCCGACGCGCCAGGTTTTGGACGCCATTGAACGTGCCATCCCAGGTCTTTCGGCACCTTTTTTATTTATCTGGGGCGGGCGTGATTTCTGCTTTACCCGGCATTTCCTGGACCGCTGGCTGAAATTGCAACCGGCCGCCGAGTTAGTTTTCTTAAAGGATGCCGGTCACTACGTCCTGGAAGATGCCCCCGAAACCGTCACCACCGCCATCCAAAATTTTTTGGCCAGGAGCCCTCATGAAGTTCGAGCAATTTCTCCAGTCCAATAAAAATGAACAGGTCTGGTCGATGCTGGAATTTTGGGCCATTCATCGGCCTCTTAAAACGGCATTAGTGGATTATCGTAGCACGGATAAAATTAAACCATCGCGAACCTTTGCGGGACTTTATCATAAGGCCTGCGGAATCGTTTCTGGCCTGATCATGCTGGGCGCGGCCCCTCAAAGCAAGGCCCTCATCTTCTTGCGACCGTCGCTTGATTTTCATCCTCTGATTTTTGCCCTCTTTCGCCTCGGAATCACTCCGATTTTTATCGACCCTTCCATGCCACGGAATGAATTCTTAAAAGCGGTTAAATTTTTGCGACCGGAAATCATCATCGCCGAGCCACTGGCCATCTGGTTTTCTCGCTTCTACAGCGAAGACTTTGCCTCGCTCTCGCTCTCGATCACCAGTAAAAAATCCTTGGGACTCGAGCTCCCTACTCTGGATGATTTTCCGTCCACTCCGGGCGAGGAGATGGCCCAGCTTCCCTGGCCCGAAAAACTTCAATTGGCGGCCATCCTCTACACCTCGGGCGGTACCGGAATCCCCAAAGCAGTACCTTACACGCACAGTATTTTTTGGAACCAAACCTTAAATCTGAGAGAGTTATTTGGTCTGACAGAGCATGATCGCGACTATCCCGGCTTTCCTCTCTTCTCAATGTTTACCCTATGCCTAGGAATGCAAAGCGGCATCACTCAGATTGACCCACGAGGGCCTGCGCGTTGCAATCCCCAGGCGGTGGCGCAGGATTTATTGGAAAGTCAGGCCACCTTCGCCGCAGGTTCACCGGCCATCTGGGAAAAGGTGGCCCGTTATGCTCAGGCCAAGGCCTTCCATTTTCCCCATCTCAAATTCGTTACCATGTTTGGGGCCTCTGTCACCTTGCGCCTGCACCGTGAATGGGCCACCCTGCTACCTAATGGTTCCACCTATACCCCCTACGGAGCGACAGAGGCCCTGCCGGTCGCCTGTATTAGTGGATCAGAAATTATCAGACAATTTTCCACGCGAACTCTTGAAGGTCAGGGCACCTGCGTGGGCAGAGCGGCCCCGGGGATTGAAATTGCGATCATCCCCATCACAGATCAGATCTTGCCTCCAATGGAAGAGCTGCACCGCCTGACACCAGGTGAGGTTGGGGAAATCTGCGTCAAGGGCCCGGTCGCCACCACAGAGTATTTATTTCAAAGCGAGGAAACGGCCCTGTCCCGAGTTGAAACAAAAGACGGTCTTTGGCATCGCATGGGAGACCTCGGGTATTTGGACAAGAGTGGCCTCCTGTGGTTCATGGGAAGAAAAAAACATCGACTTGAAGGCATTGGCCCTCTCTTATCGACAGAGACTGTTGAAGCGACATACAATGATCACCCGGAGATTAGACGTTGTGCCTTAATTTGGGCCAAAAATCCAAAGGGTGAGCGCGTACCGACCTTGGCCATTGAACGCACTGATGGCAAAAGGTTATGCCGGAAAGCGGCCCAACAATTTGAACAGCACTTGTTCGACTTCTCCGCGAAAAATCCACAGGCACGCCGAGTCCGACACTTTGTGTACGTGACGAAAATGCCGGTGGATATTCGTCACAATATAAAAATAGATCGGCAAAAGCTATCGGCCATCTATAGTCTCTAATGGAGAAAAAAATGAAGGTGTTGGTAACTGGTGGTGGTGGTTTTCTTGGCAAACGCATCGTCATTATGTTGCAGAAAGAAGGGCACAAGGTCTCCTCACTCTCGCGCGGTCACTACCCCGATCTTGAGGCGATGAATGTTGAATGTCATCAGGTTGACCTGTGTGATGAAATCGGACTTAAGATCGCCCTCACAGGAGTCGATGCGGTCATCCATACCGCCGCGAAGGTGGGTGTCTTTGGCCGCTACGAAGACTTTCACAGGACCAATGTTGTCGGCACTCAGACGCTTATCAAGGTGATGAAGGAGCAAGGTGCTCGCTATCTGGTTTTCACCAGCTCCCCCAGCGTTATCTTCGGACACGAAGACTTATGTGGAGCGGATGAAACGGTCTCCTATCCGAAAGAATATCTCAATCACTACAGCGCCACCAAAGCTCTGGCGGAAAAATTTGTCATGCAGGAAGGTCGAAAAAAAGATTCACTTAAAACCGTCTCACTTCGTCCGCACCTGATCTTAGGCACCGGCGATAAAAATTTATTTCCCCGTCTGCTCAAGGCCCATATCCAGGGACGCCTCAAGAAAATTGGCCGCGGCGAAAACTTGGTGGATATCATCCACGTGGATAATGCCGCCAAGGCCCATCTTTTGGCGTTGGAAAAACTCGTCCAAGGTCGCCCCATCTCCGGCGAATCCTACTTTCTGGGCCAGGAATCACCGGTCAATTTATGGAGATTTTTAAACGATATTTTTGTTGAACTGGGTGTTGGTCCGATTGAAAAATCGGTGCCCTTCTCTCTGGCCTATCAGCTCGGCCGGCTCTTTGAAAAAGTTTATTCTTTCCAAGGTCGCTTTGAGGAGGAC
>MEPP01000032.1:162537-229689 GCA_001769855.1 Bdellovibrionales bacterium GWA2_49_15
TTAGATGAAAACTTTATTAGCATGCTTGCTCCTCTTCAGTTGCTCGCATCACTCTCCACAACCCTCAAAAAATCCGGAAGAAGTAAAAACCCCACAACTATCTTTTTCTGAGGGCGACCGGGAATTTAAGGCCGATCTTGTTTTGCCAGAGCAAATTGCCGGAAAACTCCCTCTGGTGATCATTGTGCATGAGTGGTGGGGAAAAAATGAGTACGTGCAAAAGCGCGCGGCCATGCTGGCCCAGCTAGGATATGCCGCCCTGGTCGTGGATCTCTTCGGCAACGGCGAGATCGCCGCATCTCCAGAAGTTGCCCGCACCCTCACCTCGCCTTTCTATGAGAATTCCAATTTATCAATTCAAAGGTTGAACCAATATCTGGAATTGGCCCGCCAGGACTCTCGTCTGAACCTTGATAACATTTATGCCATCGGTTACTGTTTTGGGGGAACCCAGGTTTTAAATTGGGCCAGAAGTGGTGTGGAAATAAAAGGCGTGGCCAGCTTTCATGGCAGTTTAAGCTCGCCCTTGCAGATGAAAGCTGATTCCCCCATCAAAATTCTTGTGCAAAATGGTGCCGCCGATCCTCTCGTGCCGGCCAGGGACATCAAGGCCTTCAAGGTGGAAATGAAAAAGGCCAAGGCCCGGTTAACCTTTCACAGCTACAAAGGCGCTTTACACGCCTTCACCAACCCCGACGCGACCTTGCTCGGGAAGCGCTTTAAAATGCCAGTCGCGTACCATGAGATGGCCGATAAGGCCTCCTGGGACGAGCTGATAAAATTTCTTAAAAATTGAACACTTCCCCCTTAAGCCAATGAATACAGTCAGTCATTTGTTCAATAAGCTCAACTAACTAGGCAAGAACAGGCCCGAGCACGCGCGCCTAGGCCAAAACATGGATAATACTTACTACAAATGAAAAAACTAACTGTTTTTCTTTTGACCTTCACACTTTTTTCCACGCCCGCCTGGGCCAAAAACATTGCCATCATGGGAGCGGCTTCGGGCCAGTGTGTAGACCTGGCCAAGGGCCAAGATTATTTTGAGAAAGATACCCGCTTCATGTCGAACGCCATGAAAAAGATGGGCTGGGAAACCACCACCTTCACCGGCAATCCGCGGGAAGGTGAAAGTGAATTTATGCTCAATACCTTTATGCAATCTCTCAATCAGGCGGGGTCAGGTGATCAGCTTTTTATCAATTTAAATACCCACGGAAGCCGGGAGCAGGAGGGTTTCAGCGGGGCCCCAGGTGCCGTCCATTCGATTTGCTTTCAAGGTCCGGGGGGCGAGCAGCACTGGGTATCCATGCGCACGATCAAAGAGAAAATTGCCCAGCTTGCGTCCCAAGGGGTCAAGGTGGCGGTGTTGGATTCCTCCTGTTATGGCGGGGGCGCGATCTCCCAGCTGGCAGGTGAAAATGTCTGCGTCGTTTCGGGCACAACTGCCAACCTCACCAATCAAGGTAATGATGTGAGTCTCTCCATGGTGGCGCAGCTTGCGGTCAAAAAGCTGCCCAGGGGCGAGCAGGATGAGCTTTTTCAAAATTATCCCATGCCAGGTCTGAGTGCCCTTCGCGCCAATGGTGTTGGCGCCAGGATGAGCGTCGACGTCTCTCAGAGTGAAGGCGTGAGCATGGAAAATTTATTCCTGAACGCCCGCAC
Source organism: Bdellovibrionales bacterium GWA2_49_15 (assembly GCA_001769855.1). Lineage (GTDB taxonomy): Bacteria > Bdellovibrionota > Bacteriovoracia > Bacteriovoracales > Bacteriovoracaceae > GWA2-49-15. The sequence goes on from MEPP01000032.1 coordinate 164,203, forward strand.
CTTCGGGGCCTTTGGCCATGAGCATATGCCCGCCCAGATCAGCTCTGATGTCGAAGGATACGGACACTCTCTTGGCCGCGCCCTCGCCCCTTTAGGCCTGGCACCCGAGTATGCCGTGACTCGGGCCGGGGTTATCAACAGCAGCATGTCCGCCAACGTGATTGAGGCCGTGGTCGCTTCGAACATGCAAGGGGGGGACGCGCGGGCCTATTACGATAAATATTCCTGCGCCACCTTTGATAATCCATTCTGGCAGGTAGAAGATTTCATTGATCAGATCAAGACGGTGTTGGCGCAGAAGAAACTGCGCAATGAAGTGCTAAGTGAGGACGAAGTTCTTATGGCCCGGACGCTCCAACGCCTGGGCTTCAATAGTCTCGAGGATGCCCAGAAAAAAATGCGCGCTTATGTCAATGAGCGAGTGCGACTCTATAACGAGATCAAGATCCTTGCGGCGAGAATCCAGGCCTATGACCAGGATCGGTTGCCTGACGGAAAATTTCCTCCTGACATCACCAGGCTGCGAAAAGCCGATCTCAAAAAAATGGAAAAGGCCTACCTGGACCATGCACGTTTGAACGCCAATAGTCTGAGCGAACGTCTGGATAAGGCCTACTATCTTGCCCAATATATCGCCCAGAGGAAGACCACCCATGAAGATCCAAAGGCCCGGGCCTGTGCTGATTTTAAATTTTAGCTTACTTCTACTTCTTCTCGGATTTTCCAACAGCAGGGCCTCTGAGATGGAAAGATGTGCAAGTTATCGGGTGCAGGGTTTTGTGCGGACAAGTGAAAAAGATGGGGTGAGAATCGTCATCCATCCTGAAGCGCGTTCAGAATATGTGCTCTCTTTTGCAGACAAGAAGGAGCAGGAGACCTTGTCGGAATATAAAAATATCGCCGTCGAGGCCAGAGTGGAGGTGCCGGTAAGGGGCCAGATTTATTCAATCAAGGCCCGTCTCATAGGGGTGGATTTCGTTTTACCCAGTCCCAAACAAGCTCATTTTCCTATTAGTCTAGTCAAGGAAATGCCGTGCCGTCCTTAAGGGTGGCGCAGGAATAACTCCAACGCATTCCCTTAAACGAGGTTACCGAGTGTGAAACTAGTAACGATTTCTTCCACCGCCGCCGCCGCCGCCGAATCCGCCTCGTGAGCTGTTTTCACGTGGGGCCTGTGGTTTAGCTTCTGTCACATTCATTTGACGTCCACCGAACTCAGTTCCGTTCAGACCTTTAATGGCACCTTGGGCCTCTTCAACTGTCGACATTTCGACAAAGGCAAAACCCTTGCTGCGATTTGTATCGCGGTCAACAATCACTTTCGCCGAATCAACATTGCCGAACTCAGAAAATTTTTCTGACAAAGTTTCATTGGTGATGTCGTAACCTAGGTTACCAACATAAATTTTTCTACTCATAAATACTCCTATCCATTTAATGCCACGAAAATGTGACAATCTTTTTATAATTTTGTTTATAATTTTGTTTATTTATTTTGGGGATTTTTCTTTCTGCAAAACTAATAAGCAAATTCAGTGTTAAGTTAAATCTGCTTAAATAATTTCATCGTATTGACAATAACAAAGCCAGATATATGCCCGCATACTACTCGCATCTTTACCTTCTGCATACTAAAATCTTTAACTATGAAAAAACCGACCATTTGGATCGATGCCGATGCCTGCCCGAAAGTGATCAAGGAAGTGATTTTTAAGGCCTCGGCGCGCCTACAACTTGAAGTCGTGATGGTCGCCAACAGCTCCATGATCATCCCTAAAAGTCCCTTTATCAGACTCGTAACCGTGGAATCAGGTGCCGATGTGGCCGACAGCTATATTGTCTCGGAGATCAAGGCCTCTGATATTGTCATCACTGCGGATATCCCACTCGCGGCCTTAGTGGTGGAAAAACAGGCCACGGCCCTTAATGTTCGAGGAGAAATTTACACCGAGGAAAATGTGCGAGAGAAACTCTCCATGCGAAATTTCATGAAAGAGCTTCGCGACAGTGGCGTGGAAACCGGCGGGCCCGAGGCCTTCGGAGCAAAAGATAAGGAGCGCTTTACCAACGCCTTCAATAAAATTCTCAATCGTTCAAGCTAATACCACTTAAAGATTTTGAGTCCGGAGACAAAGCAAACCGTTCCGAAGGTGGCCAAAATTAAAATCTCTCGACTCACGGACATCAGATTCGGCTCTTCCAGCATGATTCTTCTCAACGTATCAATCAGCAAGGTAAGAGGAAGAAATTTAATCACCGGCCGGGCCCATTCGGGAAAATTATGGTAGCTAAAAAAAACCCCGGAGAGCACCATCATGGGCGTTGTCACGACATTGATGATACCGGTACCGATATCAATTGAGGTGGTCCTTGAGGCGGTAAAGATCGAAAGCCCGCTAAAGGCCCAGTTCCCCGCCAAAAAAACAAGAAAAACTGAAAAGAAACTACTGCTTATTTGGAACTTGAAATAATACACAGAAAATAAAATCAAGATTGTGGCTTCAATAAATCCGATCATCATGCGCGATAAGATCTGGGAGAATAAATACGATGATCGCCTCATCGGGGTGGCCAATAGTCTGCGGAGAAGTTTTTTGGAACGTCTCTCAATCAAGCTATAGCTGATACCCCACATGCAGGACATCATGATTCCCATCCCCAACAACCCCGGAATGAGAAAATCAACATATCGAGTGCCAGGGACATTGATCGGATTAACTCGTTCGTTCGAGCTTTGACTGAGACGGTCCTCAATCATTGCCCGAGTGATAAAATAGGTTATCTGGGCATCCTGATTGCGCGGATCGAATTCATAGCCAATTCCGTCAGGGCCCTCACTGGCCATAACGGCGATGATTCCACGCTTGAGCAGCTGAATCGCCTGCTCAGGTGAGACCAGATAAAAGTTTATTTTATTCGCGCCGAAGGCCCGGGTTTCGATTGTTTTTTCAAATTTTCTCATGCCGCTATCCTGGGCCTGAATCTCGGTGGCATTTTTTGTCACATAATCAAGGGCCAGATGTTTGGAATTTATTTTTTCAACAACGGCGAGAGATCGAACCGTCATCGGCTTCGAGGAAAACGCCATGCCCAGTCCCCAGGCCATGAGCACAGGAAATCCGATCCCCCAAAGGATGACTCCAGGGTCTCGAATGATCTCTTTTATTTGAATTTCAATTAGCTTTGCTAACTGTCTCATCGCTCAGACCTCGCCCCGTCAGATAAATGAAAAGCTCATCCAAGTTGGCCTTGCCACTTTCCTTCAACAGCTGCTCCGGGGTTCCCTCTTTTATAATCAAACCTTGATCCATCATGATAATCCGGTCGCACAGAAAGTTAGCTTCCTCCATATAGTGGGTGGTGAGTATCAAGGAGGTTTTTTCTTTAGCTTTCAGGTCGCATAAAATATTCCAAATTTCCCTCCGGGCGGAAGGGTCCAGGCCGGTGGTCGGTTCATCCAGGATAAGCACCTCTGGGCGATTTAGAATGGCGAGGCCCAAGGCAAGCTTTTGTCTTTGTCCACCAGATAGATGCACGGTCCTCGCCGAGACCTTGTCCCTTAGGTTGACCATCTCAATGATTTCCTGCACTCTGCTTTCACCCAGCTCAAAGAAGCTGGCAAACAGCCGAAGCGTTTCTAGAGTGGTGATTCTTTCAAAAAATTTTGTTTCCTGAAGTGAAAGCCCCATTATCTTATGAAGTTCGTGAGCGTTCTTTTTCCAGCTGAGTCCCTTGATCCGGATAGAGCCGCGATCTGGAGTTTGGATGCCCTCGATAATTTCCACAAACGTTGTTTTTCCTGCCCCATTCGGCCCGAGAATCGCCACATACTCGCCCTGGGGCACAAACAGACTCACACCTTTCAAGGCCCGCACTCCATTGAAAGATTTATGAATATCTTCTGCGCAAACTAAACAGCCCGTTTCCATGAATCCGTCTAGTTTAGAATCGGACGGTTCAAAAGGACAAAAACGGCCACCAAGATTTTCTGCATAAGTTCTCCTTAAGATTTTTGTGGTGGTTTATTGATAACAAACAAAAGTAAAAAAGTGAAGAAAACTGAGCTTCTTCCCCCGAGAGATGAATCTGATCATCGGCTAAAATGACATGTCTTTCTTTCCGCTCCTGGAACACTTGATTCTCTTTCTTTCAAGAGAATTGAGCAATTTCCCCTCTGATAAAGGCTTTTTTGAAATGCTAAGATAAAGGTAGGATTAAAGCCGCTGACACTATATTTTGCCTCTAAATGCCATATCTCCCTAGGCTTAGAACCACTCGCCCCCTTGAAAAACGCCTCGGGTAAATTTTATAAGCACACCCATCGCCATTGCCAGTTCGGTTAAAATACTATTCATGACAAGCTTATTGCTCATTGATGACGACGCCGAAATCCGAAATTTGTACGGCCCTTTTCTGGAAAAACGCCTCCAGGCCCAATCTCAAACCACCCCTGCGAATGATCTGGTTACCATCTGTGTTGACGGCCCTCAGGCCCTTGAGGTTCTTCAGGAAACGACCGCCTTTGATATCATCGTCTGTGATTACAGCATGCCGGTGAAAAATGGCGGGGATGTGTGGAATTATGTAAAAAAATCAAACCCCTCAGTTCCCTTTATTCTTTTCACTTCCGAAGAGTTCAATGAGTTGCCTGAATTTGACAAATCATTCCAAGACCTGGGGCACATCTGTCTCAAAAAGCCTGCCTCTCCGACAAAACTCCTGCAAGTTATTACGACTCTTCTGGCCGATACAAGAAAGTCACAGCTATAATCTGCCCATATTTTATGCAAAGAATTGACGCCATTAAAAGCTTAGTGGGTAACACTCCCCTTCTTGTGATCGAATACGAATACAAGAGCAAGAAACGCCTCATTTATGCCAAGGCCGAGCATTTAAACATGACGGGCAGTATTAAGGACCGAATGGCCCTGCATATCATGGGTAAGGCCTATGCATCCGGCGCCTTGAGACCAGGGGCTAAAATTATCGAGGCCACCAGTGGCAATACCGGCATTTCTTTTTCCGCCATTGGCGCGGCACTCGGTCACCCGGTGACCATCTTCATGCCTGACTGGATGAGCGAGGAACGGAAAAACCTGATTCGTGCCTTGGGTGCCTCGGTGGAGCTGGTTTCAAAGGACCAGGGGGGCTTTGTCGGCAGCATCCAGTTGGCCGAAGACCTCGCCACCAGCGAAGGGAATGCTTTTTTGCCCAGGCAATTTTCCAATGATGCCAATGTTGAGGCCCACTTTCAAACCACCGGGCCTGAGATTTTCTGGCAGCTCAGTCGCCATTTTATTACCCCTCAGGCCTTCGTTGCCGGGGTGGGAACCGGTGGCACCGTTATGGGTGTGGGGGCCTTTTTAAAGCAAGTCTGCCCCGGGTTAAAGGTCCATCCGCTGGAACCGGCCAACTCACCGACCCTAACCACCGGGCATAAGGTGGGCAAACATCGGATTCAAGGAATCTCAGATGAGTTTATCCCGCCCATCGTGGTGCTCTCCGAGCTGGACCATGTGGTGAGCGTAGACGACGGCGATGCCATAATCATGGCGCAAAAGTTGGCCCAACGCCTGGGTCTGGGTGTGGGCATTTCCTCGGGTGCCAATTTTCTGGGGGCCGTGCAACTTCAAAATGAGCTGGGAGATGACACCGTCCTGGTGACCATCTTTCCCGACGATAATAAAAAATATCTTAGTACCGATCTAATCCGCCAGGAGACAGTCCAAAACGGTTTTCTCTCGACGGAGGTGAAGCTGACGGGTTTCAAGGCGATAAGCCGGGTGTGCAATACCGGCTGTGACCTGGGCTTACGAAATGACGGTCGGTAGCAAGGCGGCCTGGGCCAGTTCCTGAAAGGCCCCCGGGCGATTGGCCAGCACTGATGGCGGGCCTTCCTCAACCACGCGACCATCTTTGAAAACCAGAATGCGGTCACACTCTGACAAGGTATTCAAACGGTGGGCAATCAGCAGACAGGTGCGTCCGATCATCACTTTGTGTACGGCCCGATGAACGAGATGTTCCATTTCGGGGTCAACATTGGCGGTGGCCTCGTCCATAATTAAAATTGACGGGCCCAGGAGCAAGATACGGGTAATAGAAAGTAACTGCTTTTGGCCAACCGATAAATTATTGCCATTTTCCAAAACCTCAAAATCCAGCAGGGCCTCTTTGTTCTTGATGGTCTGGGCCAAGCCGGTCATCTCCATGGCGATGTTTAAATCCTCATCGCGAAAGCGTTTTGAGAAATCCAGGTTCTCGCGCAAGGTTCCATGGAAGATAATGACATCCTGACCGATATAGCCAATCTGAGATCGCAAGTAATCCCGTTGATACTCCTGAATGGGACGATCATCAATCAAGAGTTCACCTTCCTGGAAGGGATAGAGCCGCGCCAGCACGCCAACCGTGGTTGTCTTCCCCGATCCGGTGCGGCCAACGAAGCCAATTTTTTCTCCTTTCCGAATGGAAAAGGAAACATCATCCAGGGCGAGCTGGCCTGAGCCATAATTCATTTTAATATTTTTAAAATCAATTTTCCCTGCGAGCTGTCCCGTCTTAAAATCCCCATCTCCGTTGAAAATCTCATTTTCCGTTTTATGCCCTAGAAAGAGCGATAATCTTTCGGCGTTGGCAAAGGCCTTTTGAATGATATGCACTTCCCAGGCGATAATCAAAACCGGATTGGCAAATCTTTCGGTGTAGCGAATAATGGCCACGAAGAGCCCCACCGCCAAGGTTTGGTCAAGCACCATTCGCCCTCCGAACCAAACCAAGGTTACAAGGGGAAAAGTGCATAGGAAGGCAACCACCGGGCGGGTCCAGGCATAGTACAAATTGGACTCCATCAGGGTTTTTTCCTGAGCATCAACCTTTTCCTTGAATATTTTCTGACTCCATTCCTCCAGGCCCAGCGAGCGAATGACCTCAATGCCATTGATAAACTCGGAGAGCTGAGCATTGATTTGGCCGGAGTGCTTGGAGATGCGGCGGTTGAGCCCTCGAATGTTCTCGCGCGTGGCAAAGATAAAAAGAAGCGCCGGCAGCATGGACAGGACAATGATGGTACCGATTTTCCAGTTGCTAAAAAAGATGGCATAGGTGGCGGTGGTGCCGACAAAAACAGCGTTAATAAGGCGGCCGAGACTGGCGGTGAAAAATTCTTCCAGCCCCTCCACATCGTGGGTAAGCCTGGTGACGATCCGTCCCTGCGGCTGGTGATCATAAAAGCTCATGGGTAAAACACAGAGGTGATTGAGCAAGGCCTCTCGAACGTTGAGGAGCGTATAGCTGGCGTGTCGTGCCAAGAGCCGTCTTCCTTGCCAATGAACCATCATGGCCAGGCCTTCAAGGCCCAGGATCATGGCAATGGGATAGAAGGCCTTGTCCCAGCTTTTGGGGATAAAAACCTCTTCAACCATGATGCCGATATAGCGAGTCGACCAGATTGCCATAAGCGACGAGATAAAAATAAAAAACAGCGCCACAACCAGGCCCCGCATATGGCCGCGAGAGTAGCGAAAAATAAAAAAGAGCGAGCGAATATCCGAGAGACCTTTAAGTCCCTTATGATCCTCCTGCTCATCGTCCTGCAAAAAATTTCCCTGCTTACTCATGGCAAACCCATTTCCAGAATGCGATCACAATACTTCAAGGTCGAGGCGCGATGGGCGGCCCAGACCAAGGTGACCTCTTTCATTTCACGGTCAATATTTTTCAGAATTTTTTCTTCCGTCACCGTATCAACGGCGCTCAGGCAATCATCAAAGAGCAGAACCGAGGGCGTACGCGCCAGGGCACGGGCCAACGTCAAACGCTGTTTCTGACCACCCGAAAGATTAATCCCCCATTCACCCAAGGAGGTGTCGAGGCCATGGGGAAATTTGCGCACATCCTCCAGCAGCTCGGCCATTTTAAGGTAATGCCAGATTTCCTCATCCGACATGTCCCGATCAAGTTTCAAATTTTCCCGAATGGTAGAGGCAAAGAGGAAAGGCCTTTGCGAAACGTATCCGATGTGACGACGAAGCTCAGGGTGGCCATACTGATCGAAGCTGCGACCGCGAAAGAGGACCTTGCCTTGAAAATTTCTTTCCAGACCCATCAAAATATTGATGAGGGTCGTTTTTCCAGTGGCGATGGGGCCGATCAGTCCCAGCCGCCCCTGTTCTTTTAACTCAAAATTGAGATTGCTAAAAACAGGCTCCAGACCTTCTCCGTATTTAAAGGTAAGATTCTCCACGGTAAAAATTGGTGCGCCGGAGGCCAGGGCCGGTTGAATCGGTCCGCTCAAATTCTCATCCAGCAGATATTTTTCTTTGGGGGCCTCATAGACTTCTATCATCCTCTCCAAGCTGGAGATACCCCGTTTCCACTCGGAGATAATAAATCCCATTTCCATAAAAGGATCTTGAATCAAGGCAACCAGACCCTGCATGGCGATGAAATCTCCCACACTCACCCGGCCGAGAATGACATAATAAGTTCCCACGATAAAAAGCACGGCATAGGAAAGCAGCGTCGCTGTTCCCATGGCGGGGATATAGCTCAGGCTAAAGCCCAAGGTTTTGAGCCGCTCGCGCCGATAGTCTTCCCCTACTCCCAGCACATACCGGGCCCAGTAGCCGCCGGTGCGGGTCAGACGTTGGAGACGGACCGAGGCGATCATCTGGGCCGCCAGATCATCCAGGCGTGAGAGAATATTTTGGGTGATATGATATTGCGCGCCTTCCAGATGACTCAAACGACGAACCACAAACGGAATAAAAAAAAGCGAGCAGACAGAAAAAAAGGCCAGACTGGGATTGATCATGACCATGGCCCCAAGAGTGAGCAGCCCAAGACAGAAGAGATCCACCACCGCCACGAGGGTAAACCCAAAGAGGAGCTGCCCCTGCCCCACGTCACTGCTTGCCACATTGATCATATGTCCTTTGGTATAGATTCGATCGATGGCAACTTTGGGAAAGTAACGGGCGTGACGCCATAAGAGTCGGCGCATATGGGCCGCGGCCACATGGGTCTGGCGCGCCAGGGTGACCCGCCAGCCGAAGCGCCCCATGGTGAGTAAGATCCGGCCGATGAAAAAAATTAAAAAAAGACTTAAGAAAGTTTCCTCGCGCTCCCAAAAACCGGGCAAAAGAACAACCGGTTTTCCGGTAAAAAAATCCAGAACCCAGCCCAGTGAGCGGGTCACGATCACTTGCATAAAGTTAGTGACTAAAACGGTGAGGGCCCCAATAAAATAGATGAGGCGCCGCTGCCACAAAAAATCCCGCCAGAATTTCCACGCCAATTTATTTAACATACGAGGCAATTATGCCTTTAATGAACCCGCGACGCCAGCCATTTACCAAATTCGCTCAAGTAATCTGCCACCATGGGAAATTCCTGCGATGCCTTACTAACCGCGAGCTGAATTCCCTCAGGGGAGTAAACAGAATTTCTCAAGAACAAGGTGAGCCCCTCGACCAGCTCAGGATGGAGCGTATCCGAATAAATTTTTAAATCTCGGACGATGCCCTTGCTGCAATCAATGTGCACATCCATTCCTCCCCAAGCAAAGCGCTCCTCTAAATGGTGAGTGAAGTTGGGAGTCTCGCCGAAGCGCCAATTCCAATCTTTGAGTTCCTCGTAATAACGATTCAAGGAATTTTGTTTTTTTAAATAATCCACATCCAGATACTCAATGGGGGATTCGGCACCATGCACGGTAAAAAATTGCTGAATTATTCGAGCCGAAAGATCTTCGTGGGTGATACTAGGGCAGAGATCTTTCAAATTCGCCACCCGGGCCTTGACCGAGGTAATCCCCTTCCCTTCTAATTTTTTTTTGTCGGGATTGAGGTAGTTGCCTAGGCGACTCAAATTGGCGTTGATCAAAAGTGTCCCGTGATGGAAGGCCCTATCCTTGGTCTCCTTAAAGGCACTGCCGGAAATTTTCTTCGGCCCAAGCGGGTCATCGTTTTGGACCGTAATATCATTGCGCCCGCTGGCCTGGGCCACTATTCCAAAGGATTTGAGCGACTCAATAATAATTTGATTGTTCACCGACTTATCAAAATCTTGCTTGCTGGATAAAAAGGTGAAGTTGGTGTTGCCTAAATCGTGGAACACGGCTCCGCCGCCGCTCTGCCGACGCGCCAGATGAACCTTATCCTCCTGCATCTTCTGGGTGTGGCACTCCACCCAAGGATTTTGAAAGCGTCCGATCACCACGGTATCTTCGTTTCGCCACAGAAACAGAACTTTTTGTCGAGGGTCCAGGTCGCGAAAAATCCAATTCTCCGTCGCCAGATTAAAAAAGGGATCGTGGGTGGTGGAAATCATCACACGCACGGCATTCTGTCGTGTCATACAAAAGGTCCTGGTTGTTAAAGAGGTAAATTAGCGATCGATGCTAACTTTTGCCTGGAGGAGTTTACCACGGGCCTCTAGGGCAAAGCTAGGAAGACCTTCCTGACCATTTGAGATCCCGGGCATGGCCACGGCCCTTTTAATGTAGAAGTCCACGTCTTTAAACAGGGTGGTGGTGGAAACGCGGGCATAGATTCCTTCAAACTCGATCAGGAGTGTTGGCACTGGGCGTCCACCCTTTATATAGCTGACAATATTATCACTTAGAGATTTGTTGATCTGATTTAAGGATTTTATGGCAAAAAAGAAAAAGCGCACTTTTTTACGAATAAACTCTTTTAGCCACTGGTCATTTTTCGCACCCACCAAATCCGAGAAAAAAATCTGGGATTTATTTTTAACCATCAGAAATTTGACCTGATTATTCCCGGTACTACCTGCAGTTAAAGTATCCAGAGGGATGCGTATGCCCTCACGATTAAGGGTGAAAATTTTGACGTACTTCACGCCTTTTCGCTCACCGAAGCGAATGCGTTCAATCTGCGCCAATAAAGTCTTAAATTCAGGATCAAAAGGTTCGCCCGACAGTTGTTCGAGGCCTGAAACCAGCGCCATGATATCTTTATTTTCAACCTCGTAAGAACCTAAATCAGAGAGATAACGGAGCACGTACATTCCCAACGTCAGATCATCCGCCAGCGAGTATTTATGGGTCAGCGCCTCGCGCACCTTAAACATCCCCTCGGCCACCCGGCGATAATCCGCCTCGGTCATCTCATTTTTAATCGTCAGCCCGGTATCGGTGGCCACAGCGGTCACGCCTCCGCTCACCAAGGCCGTCGCGATGGTGGCCATATCGGCCTTACCCATGATCGGCGCAAAGGAAAAAATGACAAAACATAGAAAATTGATGGCAAGGACCAACTTATTCATAGGACTCCCGGAAAGTCGCAAGAGCACATAATACGTGCGCGCAAATTATAGCAATACATACTCCGGAAAATAGGCCACTGTGAATTTATTTCATGGGTAAAAATCGCATTTCAAACTCGCCGGGCGTGGACTCTTTCGCACAGAGTGCCACGAAGTGGTAGAAGTTATGGACGCTTACCGGATTGAGGGCCAGACAGCGCTGGGAGAGGCCTATACTGGCCTGGAGGTTTGACTCAAGCCCTTGAGGGGAGGCCTTTAAAACATAGATTCTGCCGGCATTGAGCTGGGTCGCATCCACATAAAATGCCGGCATGGCATCCGCGCCGGCACCAGACACGACCGGATAAAATAACTCATTGAAAACCTGGCCGGGCAGGAAAGACACGCGATCAATACTATGAAGATGAGTCTGCTGCCGACCACCTTCCTTGACGATAACCCCGAGATTATTCTTGGTCTGATAGAAAAGATAAGAGCTAACACCACGACTTGCCCCGGCCAAAAGGCCTAGGACGTGGTCTCGTTCCAGTGGATGCTGAAGGGAAAAGCGCGCCAGGGCCTCGCCATTTTGTCCGTAGAAGGCAGCGCTACCCAGAGTATCATTTTGCATGGAAACATAACCGGTACCGCCAAAAAACTGCGTCCCTTCATTGGTGAGACGGGTCAGGGGAATAGAGAGCTGACCTGCCCAGGGAAGCGAACTGAGCGGCCCATCACTTGTCTTGGTGGAAAAGTTGCCCCCAAGCTCCACCGTCGCACGCCGAATTTGGAGGCCATCACTCATCTCGAATTGCAGATACGCTTTGTGGGCATGAAATAGGGTTTTTGACTGATAAAGAGGGCCGACAATCAAGATTTTTTCCTGCCATTCGAGCTGGTAACGATCGGTCAGCTCCTGCAAAAGTTTATAATTATCCACGATGCGAGTGACGATAATTCCTTTCTCAAAATCTGGGGAGAGATAATAGAAGTGAGAACTCGGACCTTCCTCGCGTATGAAAGGATCAGGATTTTTATCCGGAGTGGGAATCTTACCCTGGGCCATAAATCCTAAGGCGGCGACTAAACCGAACTTGGTCCTGACTGGCAAAATGGCCATATGGGCGGGATCAAAAACTGCCACATCAGGAGTAAAGATCAAGGATGATTGACTGCCAAACAGGGGGCGAAGATTGCTGTCGAGATAGGTGTACACGAGATGTCGCTGAGTCTGATTCTGCACCATATAAACCATGAGATAGTCGTTTGTTCCATCATAGTTGAGATCCAGCTGATAGAAATTCAAGAGACGCCCGACAATCGGATTGGTGGCCTGGACCATTCGCATGGAAGGTGGGTTGGTGCTCAAATCGGGCCGAAATAAAAAAAGTTCCGAGGATGTCGGAGTCGTCTTGATGGCATAGTACTCAGGCGAGTGACTGGAACGATAAAAATCCTGCACAGTTCGCAGCTGACTGGCGTGGCCCTTCTTCTGAGGGACCAGATAGTTGATTCCGGTTTTAGGAAGATCAAGCCGCATGACCTCCTCACCTTCAAAACCGCGCACCAGAACAATTCTTTTTTGGAAGACGAGCGCGCCGACTTTAACTCGCAAGCTCATCTGGGATTTTACCTGAAGCTCTCTCACATGACCGAGCAGGTGAATGGCCTTTGTTTCTCCATGTTTCCACTCTTCAAAGGAAAAAGAGTCCTGCTCCAGCGATACACCGTCGGCCTGGACTTCCACTTTAATTTCTACCTGTGTCTGGTCAATTCCTAAATTCTGCAATGACAGAGGAAACTGAAAGGATAAGTCGGTCAAGCTGACTTCCAGCTCCTCGCCTTCTTTAAAGTTGGGATAAATTAAAAAATCGGCCGGCCGTAAATCGAGGGTGGCACGGGACAAACCAAAAATTGACTCGCGCGCTTGATTATTTTTCAGCCCCCAGGAAAAGATAATGGCCTTGAGGTCGTCAAGACTGTAATCAGGAAAAATCCCGCGCAGGACGGCACCAAGCCCGGAGATAAAAGGGGCCGCCTGACTGGTGCCATTTTTAATCTCGTAACCGACCACGCTAAAAAAACTAGGAGTCAGCTTTTGCGGGTAAGTTGAAAGAATTTGCTCACCCGGCGCCAGCACGTCGACCGCTCCGCCATAGTTGGAAAACTCGGCCAAATTTCCATCCACCGATACCGCGCCCACGCAAAGCACGCCCTGATAGGCGCAGGGGAAGATGGGTGACTCTGAATGATTATTTCCCGCCGCCGCGACGATCAGCACGTTTTTCCTGAGCGCTTCCTGGACGGCCTCTCGCAAATAGGCCGTATCAAGGGAACGCGGCCAGCCCAGGCTTAAGTTGATAACCTTGGCCCCCATTTTGGTGGCATACAAGATGGCCTTGGCCACGCGATCGGTGAAGGATTCCGGAGTCACTCCCGGGCCGCTACCGCTACTTTGACCGTGAGATACTTTGATCGGAAGGATTTTAATTTTTTGCGAAACTCCTCTGCCGCCCAGAGAGTTATCCCTCTGCATACTCAAAATTCCGGCGAGGTGGGAGCCATGCCCTTGGTCATCAAAAGGTCGCTGCCCGTCTTTGCCATTATCTTTGGTAAAATCCCAACCGTGACAGTCCCCGATATGGCCATTTTGATCGCGATCATCGGTAGGTCGAAAGCGCACGCGCCCTTCGGCATCACATTCCGCCATATTTTTAAAAATGGCCTCTTTCAGATCGGGGTGTTCGATATCGACCCCGCTATCAATGACGGCAACCAGCACGTCGCCCTTCATCTGTTCTTCTAAATTGTTCAAGGTTTGAGGCCCGCCAATGTCGATTCCACTCACCCCATTAACACGTCTGGAGCGAATATCATCAATATCAGAAGTCGTACTTTGCCCCTGGTTCTGCACACCCCACTGCCACTTGTAGAGCGGGTCTTGGGAGAAGGCCTGGGCCTGATTGGGAATAATGGAGGTGAAACTGATCTCATGCACTCCTTCCACTTTTTGCACGTCCCGCCGTCTCTTAAGCGAGGCCACTTCCTTATCGGTCAATTTGCCTTGATAGAGCCGATCAAAATAGCCTGAGCGGTAGGGCGTAAAACGGGTCAGTCGTTTATCACGAGCGGTTCCTTTCTCTTTATAAAGAATCACATAATCCTGCCGCGTCTCGGCCAAGGCCAGAGAAGAAAAACAGGCAAGCATAAGAATAAGAGACCTCATAGCTTATCCATCATCCAGTAAGCGAAAAACTCAGCATCGGTCATCCCGATCTGCCCTTTCATATCCGATAACGGGCCCATAAATTTGCGATCCCCAAATTCGCCCAGGGTGTGGGAGAGCAGCGGCGTATCGCCATTCTCGTCACCTTTTCGAAAACCCCGCAGCTGTGAGGTCACAAAAAGATTTTGCTTCCCACCGACACTTTCGGCCACGCCGTCAAAGTATAAATCCTCTTCCAAATTCGCCGCAATCTTCACGCCATACTTGGCCAGCTTGGCAGGCTCACGTCGCTTGAGCCACTTGTTGTATTTTTTCTGCAAACGCTTCAGCCCCGAGATCTCATCACGAATCTGCTCTTCACGAGTGTAAACTTCGCGATAGCTTCCGGCACCGATCGGATCGCCGGGAATATAGCCCCCGCCGTGAGTGACGCGATCACGGGCCTTGGCATAATGGCGATAGATTCCAAGTAATTTTTTGTCATCCACTCGACTCAACTCGCCAATCGCCTTTTTGTAAAAATAAATATTCAAGAAGAGTGAATAGAGCTGAATACTTTTGGTCGTATTCAAGCTCTCCGGCACATAGAGCGGAAAGTTATAATCCTGATTGATATCGGCAATCAGCTTGAGCACCTTCTTTTTAGAGATGGTCCAACCTTTCCACAGATAGCTGATGGAGATAAAGGGTTCGCGAATCTCGCCCGTTTTGGATTCGCTATCATAATTGAGAATCTCACCCTCAAAGTTAACCTCGCGGGCCTTGGATTTCCCCATGAAACTGTCGCCGGGATTACCATTGCTCACATCCGCCAGAGCAATCTGATTTCCCACATAGGTATTCAAGAGACCGTTGGCGATATCCAAGGTGAAGGCCAAGGGATTTCGACCGCTGCGATGCCCGGAGAGCTGTCGATAGAAATATTTCTTGGCGCCTTCGGGATGGGTAACCGAGATTAGGTCGGTGGTATTTAGAGTTTTATAACGCCATAGAAGGAAATTGAGGTCCACTCCCCCTTCGCGAATTTTATGTTCAATCAAAAAAGGTTTCCCATAGAATTCCAAAAGGTCCATGTCGTTGTGAAACAGCAGCGCGCGCAGAGATTGGATGTTACGCAAGATAGTTTTATTCTGGGCCGGGTTGGGATCGAGATTCAGGGAGTAGAATTTTGTTCGTCCCACACCTTTGTTGACCTTGGCCGAGATGGTGAGAATGGGAATAAAGGCCTGAACCCCAAAAGAGATGCCCAGCTGGCCGATATTGCCAAAATCGCGATAAACCTGAACCGTCTTTTCATCGCGGCGATAGATATGCAGACGGGACAGGATCATCTGGGACCCAAAGAAACGGGCCTGGGCGCTGATGGACTGGGCCAGGCCGATACCGCCGCCAAAGTTGAAGGAAGGCCCGATACTGTCGGTGATAATGAGCGACTCACCCACCTCAAAATCCTTATAGAAATCGCCCATCAGCTCGGTAATTTTCACCTTCAGCTCTTCGTCGGTGAGACCGGCCAAACGAACAGCACTCAAGGCGTCCAGTTTTTTTGCCAACCTTCTCTTGTATAAGGGCACAATGATATTTTTATACGGGCTCTTAAGCGCCGCCTTAATACTCTTGATGGGGCGGAGATGAGAGTAGCGTCTGGTCACCCGTCCGGTCACTTTCCCACTCGCCATCCAGGGCGCGGTAGGGCCGTCAACGCCGATATAGGCACCCAACTCAAGGGAGACGCCAAAGCTGTCGGCCAGCTGAACCACATTATCTGTTCCCAGATAGGTCCCGGCCACGATATCCCGGGAGGCCATGAGGTCCATATCAAAGACCGGCAGAACAAAAACCCCAATGGGAACCTCTTTATAAACGCCGGTCTTTAAAAATTCCTGAAAGGCAGCATCGAAAGTTTTGGCCTGATGCTCGGCAATCCCCATCTGCAAATCGGTATGAGGAATGACGTACTCATTGAATGAACTCATCAGGTTTGAAAGAGCGTTGGAGATGAACTCGCTCTTGAAATAACTGAAGACTTCACTACCACTCAAAGGCGCTTTGGGGTCACCATAAGAAAATCGTTCTCCATGTCCGTCCCACCATTCACGGGTGAGCTTTCCCTTGACCAGCTCTTTGCCGATAGTCAGATCCGCCTTAAACTCGAGGGCCTTTTCGTTTAGCCCCAGCAGGCGCACCAGGGAATTTCGGCGCGAAATAAATTTTTCAACCAGAATTTTTTCCACCGGAGGTGGCACCAGCCCGCTTCGGGCAATCTGCTCAAAATCTTGCCTTGAGAGCCGGGCAATTTTCCGGGCAATCCATTTGGCATCCTCGAAGGAAGGAGAAAAATCTTCACCATCTTCGTAATCGACCTTGAGGGAACCGGAAAGAATGCGTCCGACCTCAAAGGAAAAGAGATTGACTGATTCCACCGGAGAGATCACGGCATAGGGAAGCAGGAGCGCATTTAAAACCCGTCGCCCCTTGATAACCTGCTCGGGAATCTGGCCCATGGCCAAATTATAAATCAGGTCCTCGCCCTCCATCACCAAGACGTCCTGGAGAACAATTTCTTTACCTTCCACCGCTTGCTGAATAACCCAACGTTTCGGATCACCAAAGGTACCTTCTGCTAGATCATTGATGAAATTTTCCCGCTCAAAGGTGGAGGAGAATCTTACCGTCACTTTATTTAGATGTTTGATCGCCGGAACTTGATAGCCCAATTTTTCCAGCAGTGCTTTTCGCAAGAGAACGCCATGGGATTTTTTGCTGGCGAGAATAGTGAAGGTTTGCACCCTTCCCCCCTCTCCCTTTTTAACTGAAAAACGAAAGTTTCCAGTGCGTGACAGAACTACGCTCAGATAATCAACCAGCTCGCCTTCACGGATATCGACCTCATCGGAGACGGTTAAGGCGTACGTTCCATCCTGTGACCATAGATCAGAATTCTGCGGTTCCAGCAGTGAAAGATCTCCACCCGATTGGCGAAAACTCACCGCATCTTCAAGACCTAAAAGCTGGCCTTGTACGATTAAATCTGTGGCGGGAAGCCCCTTGAGATCAAGGGGGATCAGCCCAGGCATATCTCTCAAAACCGCAGCCGTTGCCACGCTGATCGAGGCCAAAAGGATCAAGATAAATGTGAACGTACGTTTAAGACACACCATGAAGGGCGCAGTTTAACATGCCGGCCCACTTCGAGGGATTCAGCGTGAATATTCTACAGGGAGATAGCTATGGCCCATATCCATTATAAATAATGAGAAATATTGACTTACGATGACTAGCGAAGCTTACGCCTCACGAATCGTAAACTTCTCGCGGCCGGCATCCACTGATTCTTTTAACTCTTTGCCAACTTTGAAAAAAGGAACTTTTTTCGGAGGCACTTTTACAATTTTGCCAGTCTTGGGATTTCTCCCCTCGTAGGCCTTGTAATTGCGATTGGCAAAGGAGCCAAATCCGCGAATTTCAATGCGATCATCACCGTAGAGAGCTTTGATCATGGAATCAAAGGCGATGTTGATGATCGACTCTGCCTGCTTATGGGTGATATTGGCCTGCTTCTCTAAGTCTGTAATCAAATCGGCCTTGGTCATAGACGATCTCCTAAAAAAATGTATGCACTTATCCAGTATTATCGGCAAACTAGCTTCCGACCTTAACCCTTTCTCCTGACATATTTTTGAGGCAGCCAAAGAGGACTCTACACCCCCCTTAACAATCCTTACCCTATTGTTTTTATTACATTTTATCTGTTTTTGCCATGAAAAAGACAAGACGCCCCATAGGAACTGTAAAATAGACTAGAGGACGAGATTAATTCAAGAAAAGAGGCAAAAAAGTCGATGAGTCGGGCAATGAGTACAGGATTTCATTCATCTTTAGCGAAACAGGGAGCGAGGCCAGCTTCTGTCTGCCTCTTCTTACTGTGTCTTCTGCTCATGGCCGGCTGCCAGGATCAGGCGTCTAGGAAAGGCCAGGCCAAGATCAAAGATTTTTCAGTGGCGGCCGGGACGACAGACCCTGGGATCTGCACCGATTATATCAGCGGCGACTTGACTGAGTGTGTGAAGGCCTGCGCATCAGACGAGCGTCTGGCCACTCACGATGAGATCACGGCCATCATCGCTTCCATTAAATCCACCTCCGGACTGAGCACTGAGGAAGAAAAAGAGTTGGGCGAAATGATTTCCCAAAGTAAGGGCGTCTGTATTGAGGAGATTAAACGTCCCGATAAAGCGGTCTTTGTGAAAAGCGACTACTGTGCCTGCCAAAACACCACACCGCTTATCCTGAATAACTGCTTAGGCTTCTGTAGCTCTAAAAATACAGGCGGAGAAAAGTTTCTGTTTGTGAACGTTAATCTGGACCCGGCCATCGAGCTCAACGCCAGCTTAGGCACACTCAAAAACTGGTGCGGAAAAGAAATCGGCGATGGACTGGTTCGTCCGGCCTGCAAGCTTGAGCTGCGAGACAGCTCAGGCACAATGTCTTTGGATATTAAGCCGGAGCTAATCGGGAACAAGAATTTTACGGTCGACATCAAGAGTATCTCAAAAAATGTCACCTATGTGGCACGGATCGTGGAATCTTCCTCCGGAGCGGCTTCGGATGAATTTCAGATCCGCGCTTTCGACTATGTGGCAACGGGAAATCCTCCCACTGGACCACTCAAAGTCATGCCTGCCAGTCAGTATAGCTGTATTAATCGCGCAGGATCGGCCGGCGTTGATGGTTTTAACTGGACCCAGGCGCTGCGCATGCATTTTTACTTTGCGGTGAATAAGTCTCCCCCTTCGCTTCCTCCTTTGACGAGCGGACAATCCTTCTGCCATGACATTAACCTCTTTGGCATCAACGATAGCCCCATCTTTCCGCGCCTGGAGCTTGTCCCCCAGCAATTTGCAACCTGGGATGAGTCCGACTCGCGCTTTGTGGATACCGATGGCAATCAGAAGGAAGATGTGAACGATGAGATGCAGAAACGTCTCCTGGATGAGTATGGGGTTACTCGCACGGTGAAAGTATTCATGCTACTCAGGTGGCCAAATTATCCCGGCTCAGGCGCTGGTACCGGCGTTCACCCAGGACTCGGCTACATTATGCAACCGTGGACCAGCCCTCTCAGCGGCCGGGCATTCTGCCCTACTCAGGAACACTATAATGGCACAGACCCGCTCTTTAGGGTTATGAAAGAGGTCATCGGCGTTGATACCGAAGGACTATACCTGGCCGAACGTGAACCCCTGGTGATGGTGGGCAGTGGCGGTGGTTTGTCACAGGCCCCTCAGGATGTTTTGCTTGTGCGCGAAAATCTTTTACGTAAGGTGTGGTTCTATTACGAAAATGGCCAACATTTTATTCCCAATGACGTTACGGCTGGACAAAAAACCATCATGTTTTATTGGCCGCCCGACATCGTAAATCCCTATATTAGAAAATCGACCCAGTACATTTATACCGTGAAGGCACCCGGCGACATTGGAGGAGCGGCCACGGCTTCAGGTTCCGGTCTGCAAACATCTATCAAACCACCTGATAAGCGTCTGGGCTGTATTCCATCGGTGGGGCCGGCCCAGGATGAGTTTTAAGGTGAGTTTTAAAAAGAGCTTTTCAGCACCTGCCAAAGCGGCGCAAATTCAGCAGAAAAAAGCACGAAAAATACCCCTAGACGCAGTCCCATCATAACAAATGAGCGCAGGATGCCGCTGGAGATCCCGGAAAAAATTGAGTCATTCTGCCTTTCTTTTAAACGCTTAAGGATAAATGAAAGAATGAAGGTCACTAAAACAAACACGCCATACTGAGCAAGCTTCCCCCGTTGGTTCAAAATTTTTGCCACAGCAGGCAGGGCCTTTTCATCTCGTGCCGTACGGGCAATGAGGTTGGGAATTTTATTGATTAAAGGGATACTGCTTAGGCCCGGCATTTTCTGCTGAAAAAGTTGCGTCACTTCGGCTTCACTTTGAGCGCGAAAGGGATGGAGTAGCTGGTAGATCATGAGAGAATAATCTCCGCTCGCTCCAGGTGAGGCACCGGGGGCACCAGGAATGGCCATTCCACTGGCCTGCATTTTTTTAAGCATCTCTTCAGGAGAGATAGTACCGCTGCCTGATCCCATGAGTCCCTGGAGTTTCTTCAGCGCACTCACATCAACGGTGCCTTTGGCCGGCGCCTCGTCCTCGTCAAGATTGCCTTCATCGGCATCTTGATCGCGAACGGTGGGCGTGGTCCCGCTTTTTTCGGGTCGAACCGTCACGGCATTTTTGCGAAAATTTTGAATGATACTTTGTAATTTCTGATTGGCACTCTGAGGTGGAAGGCTTTCCTCCGGAGTAGCCTTGACCGCAGGTGCCGCCTTAATGGCATCAGGATCTTTGGCAAACTGACGTAAAAATTCTTCCCGATCCGCTGGCCCGTCGTTTGATCCTGACCCCGAGCCAAAACCAGCGCTCGGGAATACCCACACCAGAAGGAAAAACCAGACTGATAAACGTAAATAATTATTTGGCAAGGCCGGCATTTTGAGTGGCCAACTTGCGCTCGCTCCATCGATCGAGAATCAGCGTGATAGGAGTGGCGACATAAATGGTTGAATAACTTCCCGTCACGATACCAATACTGACGGCCAGGAAAAAATCTTGAATCGCAACACCACCAAAAAACAACATGGCCAAGCTGCTAATAAACGTGACCCCGGAAGTTAAGATCGTACGAGAGAGTGTTTCATTGGTGGCATTGTTGATGTGGGTTTTAAGATCATTGCCCGGATACATTTCTTGATTCTCACGCACCCGATCGTACACGATAACCGTATCATTGATGGAGTAACCAATAATGGTGAGAAGAGCGGCAACAGTCTGCAGAGTGAACTCAATCCCAAAGATGGCGTATATCCCGCAGATAATCGAGACATCGTGAAACAAGGAGAGAACAGCGCCTGGGGCGAATTTAAAATGAAAGCGCAATCCGACATAAATCGTAATGGAGATCAAGGCCCAGGCCAGGGCCAAAAATCCTGATAATCGAAGCTGAGACCCTGCCTTGGGCCCGACTAAATCCACCTTCCTGATTTGGACTCCGGAATCGGAAAATTTGGACGTCAGCGCCTTAACCAGCATGGCCTGAAGTTCATTCAGATTTTCCTCCTTGGCCGGAATGCGCAGGAGATATTCATTCTCGCTCACGTCACCAATGGATTGAATCGATGCCGACTCAATCCCTGCCGCACTAACGGTGCTTCTGAGATCGGCCACATTCACGCTCTTATCAAATTTAACTTGAATTTCTGCCCCGCCGGAAAAATCCACGCCGTATTTGAGGCTGGTAAAGATCAAAATAATGGAAGCCAAAACGGCCAGCGTCGACAGCGTGGAAGTGATCGGAAATAATCCAACAAAATCAATTTTCGTTTTATTTTTTATTAGCTCAAACATAAAAAACCCTCGTCGCGTTTAGTTAAATACTTAGGTCCTGTCCTTCCGTTTTGTTCATATAAAACTCGAACAGGATGTTATTCAAAAAGTAGGCCGTGTAAACTGTGGCCACAATGCCTAAGAGCAGGGTGACCGCAAAACCGCGTACCGGGCCGGTTCCGAATTGCAAAAGGCAAATGCCGGCAAACGCAGTGGTGACGTTGGCATCGAGGATGGTCCAGAAGGCATGATTAAAACCGTTTTCCACCGCCTTGTAATAACCTATCCCCTTCTTGATCTCTTCTCTGATCCGTTCATAGATGATGATGTTACCATCCACCGCCATACCGACGGTCAATGCAATCCCGGCGATCCCGGGGAGAGTCAGAGTTGCCTCCAGCCCCACCAGACCGGCCAGGATGAACAGCACGTTTGCCAGCAGGGTTACGACGGCGATGACGCCGCTGAGACGGTAATAAAACATCATGAAGATGAAAACCGCGGCACATGAGATGAGTGCCGCCAGAGAGGTTTTAGCAATTGAATCTTGTCCAAGACTTGGGCCCACGGAACGCTGCTCTTGAAAATCCAACTGGACGGGCAGAGCACCGGCCCTAAGAACCAGAGCGATATCCCGCGCCTGCTGCATGAGACTGTTAAAATTCCCCGATCCCAGGGTAATTTGGGCACGCCCCCCGCCGATTTTGGTTTGAATGTTAGGTGCGGTATAGATGTTGCCATCGAGCATGACCGCCATTCGCTTGCCCACGTTGCCGCCCGTGATCTCCTCAAACAACTTGGCTCCGAGGGATTTAAATTCTAATGAAACATAGGGTTCATTTTTCTGCTGATCGATCTGAACGCCGGCATCTTGCAGCTCATCGCCAGTCAAACGGGGGACGGCGTCCACCAGCATCGGTACCAGAAGCGTCACTTCATTGGTGGTTTTATTCACCTTGCGCTCAAAGGCCAGTTCAAAATCTTTGGGCAGATCGGCCTTGAGCTTCTCATTAACCGCCACGACATATTTGCTCCAGCTCTCGCCTTTCTTAAATTCCAGGCCTGAGGCCTTGACCTTCTCCAACCACTCTTGAATTTTAGCGGGGGGAACCTCGTCGTTGACAATCCTAAATTCCAACTTGGCGGTTTTCCCGATCAATTCCTTGGCGCGCTCAATATCCTTTACACCAGGCAGGGCCACTACGATTCGATCTTTTCCCTGGGCCAAAATTTCCGGTTCGGTGACACCAAACTCGTCAATTCGATTCCGGATAACTTCGATACTTTTAGTCACCGATTGCTCTTCAACTTGAGTTCGGATGACTTTGGTCAAACCATAAAAAAGTTCCGTGCCCTTTTCCTCGGTCATGCGGATGATGGAGGGAAAATAGTCTTTAATTCTCTGCTTGGCCTTTTCCAGGTCCGCGGCGTTCTCAATCACCACTGAAAACTGAGGATCGTCGGGATCAGTCACCTTCAGCTCTCCCATTTTGGCCTTGACTCCGAAGTCGTTGAGCGAGAAGGCCATTTTGCGGGCATAGCCCGTAATCTCATCCTTATACACTTTCTTAAAATCAATTCCCAAAATCATATAGAGCCCGCCCTGAAGGTCGAGGCCTAAACTGATCTTGGATTTGATGGGAAACTTGGAGTTTTCGTCAAACTTAAAAATGGTCGGCATCACGGTCACAGCTGAAAGGACCGTTAAAAAAACAAACAACAGAAATCGGTACCACCAATTCGCCTTCATTGATCACATCCCGCGCTTTGATTTTGATAAGTATTTGGTTAAACAGAGAAATTATAGAGCAAGGCCCCAAGGCCTTGCAAGGAAAACAAACTAATATAGTTAAATTTTGATTTAAGCTTGAGGGCCTTTTTCAGCAGGAGTGACAACCGGAGTTTCTACCACCGTGTTAACCGGGGTCTGCTTGGGTAGAACAGTGGCCAGCTTTTCGCGACGAGCATCTTCAACCAAGTTCTCTTGAAAATCGCTCTTGGCCTTTTGAAACTCACGCAACCCCTGTCCCAGACCACGTGCTAGCTCAGGCAGTTTTTTAGGACCGATGAAGATCAAGGCGATAAGACCTACCAAAAGCAGTTCACCGGCACCAAGACCAAACATACTAACTCCTTAAAAAATGCTTATTTCGTTTTCTTATCAGCTTCTTTTTTTGGCGAAGGCCCTTCCTCTAATACCTTGGTGGACTTGCCAGCGATGTGACCACGCAAAACTTTCAACTTAACGCCTGCATCAACTTCGAGAGTGACGATTTTATCGCTCATGCCAGCAATGGTGCCGAGCAGGCCGGACTTGGTGAAGACCTCATCCCCTTTGGCCAAGGCATTTAACATCGACTGCTCCTCTTGAAGCCTTTTTTTCTGAGGGCGAATCATGAGGAAGTAAAAAATAAAGAAAACAACAATAAAGGGTAAGAAGCTCAGAAGTGGGTTCTGGGCAGGCGCTGCGGCAGCGGCTCCCTCGGCCTGGGCAGAGGCGATGACAGCATTACTTAACCATTCAAAAACATTCGAAATTAGACGCTCAAACATGATAAATTCCTTATAAAAATCGTTTATACTATGGAGTGCAGATATATGACTTATAGAACTCCTGGCAATAATCGTCAAATCGCTTTTCTTGGATGCTGAGGCGAATGTCCCGCATCATTTGCAAATAGAAATGAATGTTGTGATAGGTCAAAAGGGTCCCGGCAGTGTATTCATTCACCATAAAGAGGTGGCGAATGTAGGCCCGTGAATGGACCTTACACACCTGGCAATGGCAGAGCGGATCAATCGGACGTCGATCTTCCTTAAATTCTTCCCGCTTAATCGAAAGGGGCCCCCCTTTGGTGATGGCCTGTCCATTTCTGGCGTTTCGGGTGGGAAGAACACAGTCAAACATGTCCAGTCCGGACCTTACTCCGTGAATAATGTCTAGCGGCGTGCCCACCCCCATCAGGTAGCGCGGACGATCTTTGGGCATATGTTCGACAAAGCTATTTAAAAAATCCACCATCTCCTGATTTTTTTCGCCCACGGAAAGTCCGCCCAGAGCAAAACCGGCGAAGGGCAGCTTAAGCAGGGCCTCCATACAACGATGGCGTAGATCAAGATTCAGCCCCCCTTGAATAATGCCAAAAAGCGCCTGATGGGGTTTAAGCTTGACCTGGCAGCATCGATTGGCCCACAAAAGAGTGCGATCCACCGCCACCTCTAAAGCTTCGGGGGTACTGGGAAGGGGCGGACATTGATCAAAGGCCATCACGATATCACTGCCCAGGGCGCGCTGAATTTCCATCGAACGCTCGGGCGTGATCATATGAAAACTTCCGTCAATGTGACTCTGGAATTTTACCCCTTCATCGCTAATTTTATTTAAATCCGAGAGGGAGAAGATCTGATAGCCCCCGGAATCGGTCAGAATGGCCCGAGGCCAGGCCATAAAGCCATGCAACCCATCGCCCACGCGCTCGATGAGTTCATGCCCCGGACGGAGGTAAAGATGATAGGTATTTCCCAAAATAATCGCCGGATCAAGTTCTAACAGCTGATGCTGGGTAAGCGTTTTAACCGTGGCGCGAGTTCCCACCGGCATAAAGACCGGGGTTTGAATATTTCCGTGGGCGGTGACGATCTCCCCCGCCCGGGCCTTGCCGTCTTGGGACGAGAGGGTGAAGTGAAACGTTTTATTTTGCATGTTGAATTCCCGTGATGAACATAGCATCACCGTAGCTAAAAAAGCGATAGCGCTGCTCGATCGCCTGGTTATAGAGGGCAAGAATTTTTTCACGACCAACGAGAGCGCTCACCAGCATGAGCAGAGTGCTCTCCGGCAAATGAAAGTTGGTGATCAGTCCATCGATAGAGTGAATCGGACGGCCGGGGTAGAGAAAAATTTTGGTGGGGTACACCTGATCGGCCTGGAAATCCTTGATGCCATGGGCACTTTCAAGCGCCCGGAGCGAGGTTGTGCCCACCGCTACAATGGGCCTTCCGGTGGCGCGGGCCTGGACGATTTTACGCCAAGATTGTTGCTCAATAAAAAAATTCTCGCTATGCATTTTGTGCTCAAGAATGTTCTCCGCACTCACCGGACGAAAAGTCCCAGGTCCCAC
The DNA here is from genome assembly GCA_001769855.1 of Bdellovibrionales bacterium GWA2_49_15. Taxonomy (GTDB): domain Bacteria; phylum Bdellovibrionota; class Bacteriovoracia; order Bacteriovoracales; family Bacteriovoracaceae; genus GWA2-49-15. The sequence goes on from MEPP01000032.1 coordinate 190,233, forward strand.
ATGCAAGGTGACAAAGGCCTGCTCGTGACCGTGCTCCAGCAAGGCCTGCATGCCCGGGCCCGTAAAATGCAATCCGGCGGTAGGAGCGGCCGTCGCTCCCAAATTGCGGGCGTAGACCGTTTGATAGTCTTCGCGATCTCGCCCATCACTCACACCCCGTCGAATGTAGGGAGGAATGGGAACCTGCCCTTCTCTCTGAAGAAGGGCGGTAATGTCCGGCCCGTCAAAGTTGACCAGAAATGTTTCGTTCTCACTGCGTTTCACAATTGTCACCAGAAGCTCGGATCTGGTGCCGGAGTTGGTTCCGGAGTTGGTTCCAAAGATAAACTGATCACCCGGGTCCTTGCGAGCATTTGAACCGATCAGGCACTCATATAAACCTTCCTCATTGGGCCGCAAACTTAAGACAAACAGCTCGGCCTTCCCTCCACTCCGCTTCTTTCCCTGCAAACGACAGGGAAAAACTTTGGTGTTGTTAAAGACGAGTAAGCACTGGGGTGGAAGATGCTGACTCAGCTTGTGGAAAAAAGTATGGGTGGACTGGCCGAGACTCGCATCGTACACCAGCAGGCGGGATTGATCGCGCTCCGCCAGCGGCCGATCTGCCACCAGGTCCTGTGGCAGTGGATAAGCGTAAGATTTGAGCAGAAAATCGTTCATATAATTGCCTTATAAATCAAGAATTCTTGCAAGTCATCCCGGATTGGCGATAATGGAGGGATGAAGTTTCTTTGTCTGATACTTTTTAGCGTCCTCTCCTTGAACCTCCAGGCCCAGTCAGAGGAAGAGCTGCCGGGACTTTTAAAGGCCGAGTTGCAGGAGCTGGTTCAAAATTCCAAGGAAGTCGAGGTCAACCTTCCAGAGGAGCAGGTTGCAAGTCAGACGTCGGCCCCGGAGACCGCTCCAGAGATAAGCGAAGCCATTGTGGAGGAAGTGCCGAAAATCGAAGAAACGATCAGCGCCCAAGCGGCGGCCCCGGTGCGAGAGGAAGAAGGTCCCTCCCCTAAACATTTTTCACGCAGCAGAACCGAACCAGAAACTCCCGCAGAGACAAGTCCCGTCCCACGCCTGCGACAGCGCGGACGCTAGCCAGCTCCCCGCTCACACCGCCTTGTAGATTTTTATCCGATACATCTGCACACATTCGCGGGTGATGAGGTCCCGATATTGATCGGTGACGTCTTGAAATCCTTCCAAGCTCGGCTCAAGGACATTGAGGTAGTAACGAACCGAAACCAACCCGCCGGAACGCAGGGAGGGGCGAATTTTGGTCAAAAAGTTTTTCTCCAAATCACCGGTGAAATAGGAGGGAACGTCGCTGATGGAAAGAAAATCCACGCCCCCCGGGCCGTGCTGCTGATCGATTGTGGCCAGGCCACCCAAGATATCCTGGTTTATATACATCAAATCTTTTTCCAGATTCTGGAGTCGTGGTTTCATCTCGTTAAACGTTGTGGCGCGAACCTCGAGGGGGTTGCCATCTTCGTGATTAATTTTCCCAAAGAAACACAGATTCACAAAAAAAGATCGGCGCGCCAGCTGATGCTTGAAGAGACTTTCAAAGGCATCGAAGTAAAATTGGAAGTAACTTTCCGTCAGTGATTTTTTCACAAAATCGCCCTTGTATAAGAGCGCATTAAAAACTGACTTATTGCCTAGAAGAAAAAGCACAGCCTTCCATTGGGCCATGGGAAACTCGTGATCATAATAGGCCTTCTGATCTTCCAGACTATGAAAGGATAAGATACGGCCATAGTCGCGGCCGAGGAGCAGCCGCAGACCTTTGGACAAAATTTGAAAGGTGCGCTCCCATTTGCCCAGATATAAAATCGAGGCATAGTTGATTGGCCCGAAGACCTCGTGAAAGTAGCTGCGGGTTTGATGGGTCAAAGGAAGCTCATTCAAAATCACTCTGCGATAATTGCTGTAATCGTACTCACCAAAAGGCGGATAGCCCCAAAACTTTAAAAAAGAATAATGATCCAGATGCTGATAACTCAGGGCCCTCAGCTCCGTCAGGGCCAGCTGCTCTTTACTCACGTCAACGGCAAAAAGTTTGTCAGAAAAGGCCAGGAGGGGCAGCGAACGCCCTCCACTTCCGGCAATGGCCACGGTCACCTTTGGTTTGTGCTGCCGGCACAGTTCATATTCTAAGGTGGTATCTTCGTTGCCGAGAGAATAGTTAATTCCGCTGAAGTACTGATTTGACATAAGACAATCCTATGTCCTTATTATATCAGATTTTTTTGAAAGGGCCTCAAGTGCATGGCCTCGGCAAAGCTCAAATTCCTCATCAGAGATAATGCCCTGGTGGCCCATAATATGCGAAAGCCGAACCCCGTGCTCGCGCGCCAGTCGATCTATCTCTATCACTTTTTCGTAGTTGATGTTGCGGGATAAAGTAAAGGACTCAAGTTTTCCTTCCATGGCCAAAAGGGCGGTCTCGGCCAAGCAAGCGTAAACCACATTGCCATGAAGTCCCAGATTCACGGTAATTTTAACTGTTCCGGGCAGCTCCACTTCCCCACTGGCAATCACCATGACGTCGGGACGCTTCAGCGCCTCCTCTTCGGTAATATCAAAAGGCCGGCTGACATCGCAGATCACGCAGCCCGGCCGCACCAGATCAATGTCTAAAACTTTTTCGCCACGACTACTGGTGGTTGTTATGACGAGATGGCACTCACTTAAATAAGGAGTGGGATCAGTCGCCACTAAAATTTCAGCATGGGGGGCGAGCTGCGCGATCTCGGATTTTAATTCCAAAAGTTTATAGGCCCGGGGTGCAACCAAAATAATTTTTTTCCATTTTTGCGCCAGCAGTTTGGCGGAGACCGCACCAATGCTTCCCGTCGCGCCCACCACCATGCACACACCTTGCATAACCTCGTCTTTCTCTTGCACCATGCCCATCTTGAACACCGCCACCTTGGCGGCCCAGAGAGTTGATGCGGCCGAAAGTGAGTTGCCGGTGGTTACGGGAATCGGTGATCGCCGGGCAACCGTTATACCGGCATCGCCCACAATTTTGGTGTAGGCACCCAGTCCGATAATCCGGGCGCCGGCGAGGGAGGCCTGCTCCGCCAGTCGCACCAGTCGGCGATAAACCACCTCAGGGTCCTTTTCCATAATCTTGCGCGGGGTCTCGGTGGCCGAGTAGATGAGGCCTTCCACCTCTTTACCGTTTTTCTCGCTTTTTACCCCGTGAATGCGGCCATAGAAGATCCCCGGTAGCATGGAAATTAAATCCTCCGCCGTATTTTCTAACGGCTCCAGAACCTGGGGAAAGTTTTTAGTGAACCATTTCAACTTGGGATGATAGAAAAGATGCTTTTTATTTAAAGGATGAATGATAAAAGCAAATTTTGTTTTTTCAGAATCCTCTTTGTCATTGAGCTCAAGCAATTCGGGACCTAGCTGCAGGCGCTGAATCCAGCCTAAAAGATCATTCTCATCGAGATGGGCGGTTTTGGGCGATTTGGCCTGCAAGAGGGCCTCGAACATGGCGTAGTTCATGCATGGCCCCACATCAAGGTGAGGCAGACAGGTCACGACTTTGGCAACTCCGTGGGCGCGCAGCTTTACCTCGAACTCCGGAGTGGCAAAATCGACGATTAAAATTTTATCTTTAAGGTGATCTAAGTCCATCAGGTTGACCGTATTCATGGCGCCAACGAAGATGTCACAATTTAAAAAATTCTGGAGGGCACGGGGATAATTTTTTTTGGGCGAAAAATCGGCCACCTGAGAACGTTTCAATTTCATTTTGCGAAAGAGATTGCCGCCCAACTTCATAAATAAGTTGAGCTGCTCTGAGGAGGTTAGAACAAACGGCAGACGTAAAAAGTAGAAGGGATCGGCCATGAGAATCTGATTTTGAAATTCTTCCAAAACCTCTAGCAGATTCACCTGGAACGAGGCCGAGTAGATTCCGATACGCTTTTTACTTAATATCGACTGATTTTTAAGAACAAACTGGCGCATGGCCCAGGGCAGGTACACGTCCTTTAACATCTGCCCATCAACGATCAGGCTTTCCTTGGCATGGTGCTTAAGCTCCAGAGAGGTGGGATGAATAAATTCTCCGCCCTTGAATTTAATCACCGGCGGCAGGCCACTTAAAGCGATCACGTCGACGTGGCCGTCATACTGCTCGATTAAGCGCTTGGTGAGTTCCACATCAAAATTGGTTCCATACTGCGTGAGACGAATCTTCTCACCTTGAAATTCGATGACGTCGTCAAAGTAAGGATGAGTTAAGGTAAAGGCGAGAGACAGGATGTGCTTCATTTGCGCCCCCATTTTTCTAAGGCGCCGGCGAAGAAGACCTTTTTAAAATCATCATAGCTCAAAGCTTGAAACTGGGGAAAATCCTGCTCGAACTGCGCCCGCTGCCACTCTGTTTTGGTGTAGACGTAGGTTGAGAACTCCGGCGGCAGGCCAACTTTTTTCATGGCAAAATTATTCAAGGCGTTTTTAGGAATGGCCACCAGCGGACGTTTGAGGCCGAAGGTTTCCAAGGCATCATTCAAAAACTCAATCATGCTGGGCGATCGACGGGGAATGACGTGATAAGTTTTAAGCGCGCCCGTTCCGTCCTGCATGACTATACCGCTGGCCAGAACCTCCGCCACCCAGTCTACCGGGGCGAGGGGAAAGAGACTTTTCTTCGCGAAGGGCAAGGCCAGAAAAGGAATCTTTTGAATGGTCTGTGAGAAAAGTGATAATTTGGATAAAAATTCTAAAAAATAATATGGACCATTTTTTTCTTTGAAGGCGCCCGTTTGTCTATTACCCACCAAAATTCCCAGGCGATAGAGACGCGTTTTGATTCCCAGCTTAAAGCTGTGAATCAGCTCCTCCGCTTCAAATTTACTTTTGGCGTAGGCATCTTGAAAGCTTTGACCTTTGTTCAGCTCATTTTCGTGAAAGAGGCCGTCGTGCTCTCCGACGATGGCAATACTGCTGGCATAATGAAGGGCATCGAGCCGGGGGCACTGGCGGGCCAGGAAGAGAATATTTTGGGTGCCCACCACATTGTTGATGAAGCAGTCGGAGTAGTTCCCGCTTAGATCGTAATAGGCCGCCAGATGAACCAGCGTCGTTACCTCGGAAAGGATTTTCCTGTCAGACTCGTGCAAAAAAATCTGAGGCAGCGTGATATCGCCGCGAATGACCGAAACCTTTGAGTGCTGACGATAGAGAAACTGGGCGCGATTGGCGCTTTGGGGACGTACCACAAGATAGATTTTTTCTATCCTCGACTCGTGCTGAAGCATGGGGATGAGGGACTCACCTAAAAAACCTGTACCACCCGTTAATAAGATATGCATGAGTGAGCCCCTGCCTAGGATAATCCAAAGTTTTGGGGCAAGGGGAGATCGCAGTTCTTTGAGGAGCGGGTAAAAACCTTTAAGGAATCTTTGACCACCTCGACCTCCCATTTCGGGCCTTGGCCTAAAATTTCTCCGTCACCGAAAAAAAAGCCTTTCTCACTTTCCAAAGTTTCAATTTCAATCTTGTCCGTTTCAAAGGTAATAAAATCCGGATCGTTCTCGGGAAAATGCCCCATACTCACCTTAATCACACAGTTAATCAGCTGGGCGCGATTCCGGTGAGTCACCAAAATCACATTAAAACGGCCGTCATTGTTGGCGGTAAAGGGTGCTAACTCAAACTTCCCGGCCACCGTCGACTGGTTATTCACAAAAAGGGCCGCGACATCATACACACCGGATAATTCCTGGCTCGTGACTCTGATTCTGTGACGGTCGAGATGGAGTGAAAGCAGCTCCTGGGCCACAAAAAGTGAATAGATCTTGCTGCCGGATAAATTCATAACCTTTTTAAAGACGGGGTAAGCGGCACGCAGGCGATTTATCTTTTGCGCCACTTTCCCACCAAAGCCGATCCCGCCACTCGTGGCCATGAAACGGCCGTTGATTTTGATTAAATCAATTTTTTTAAATTCCTTATTGCGGATACTTTGCAAAACATTTTGAAGGGACTGATGATTTCCAAGTTCGTGGGCCAGATCATTGGCGGTGCCACCGGGAACAACCAGGAGACCGATATCGGTCCCTGCGATTTTCTGAATAATGGTATTGGCAGTTCCGTCGCCGCCCACCGAGACAATAGCGTCAACCTTTTGATCGATATCCTGCTCAAGGCACTCATCCAACGCCTGGGCACCTTTGGGTTGCTTAAACAGCAGATTGCTGCGAAATAAGACGGACTCAATCTTTTGCCTCAAATCGCCACTGGCATGCGAGGCATTTTGGTTAATATAAACGCTAATAGTTTGCATGTGTTTTTTCGGCCTTTTGGACATAGTAATGGAAGCCAAGATGGCAGGCATTCCTTTTCTTAAACCCGTGTAAATTCTACTGTCCCCATGGTGTAATTGAAGGCCGATTCTTAGAATGCGCCACCTCGACAAGGGATTTAATTTATGCGTGCACTTTTGGCCACCAGCCAGATCACCTATGTGCCGGACAACTACGCTCCACTTTTTAAGGAGTTATTGCCAAAGCACGCCCACCAGATCAAGGGCATTATCCTGCTGCAGAATCTCAACTTCTCGGTTGTGACCAAGGCCCTGGGCCTCTATGCCATGGGTGCCAGGCGAACCGGGCGCGGTTTTTTGCACAATATTCTGAAGGCCAGTGTCAGGCTTGATCCCCGTGAGGAGCTGGCGCGCAAGTTCAATATTCCCATTTATAAGTTTGAAAGTATGAATTGTGACAAGGCCCTACAACTTGTCAAAAATTTAGAGATTGATGTGGTCGTTAACATGCGCACTCGCTGCATTTATAAGCGGCCAATCCTGGAAGCCCCACGCCTCGGCTGTCTGAATATTCACCACGGACTGCTCCCTGAGTATCGCGGAACTTTATGTGATCTCTATGCTCTGTCGCAGGGCCGGCCGGCGGGTTTTAGTATTCATCATATGGTGGAAAAGGTGGATGCCGGAGTTCTTTATAAGCGCTGCGAGGTCAGTCAGGGCGACAAAAACTATCAGGAATATTTAAAGCGTTCGGCCGGCGCCGAGGCCAAAGCTTTAAGCGAAATCTTTTCTTATGTTGAAAAAGAAGGCCGCCTGCCAGAACCACTTGCAATTAGCAGCTCGACACCGCACCATTACTCTAAAACTCCCAATAAGAATCAAATTCGTGCCATGATCGACCAAGGATTAATTTTATGAAAAAAGTGACTATCATCGCCCATCACGGATCTCCCGGACATCCCTCGGACTTCAAGGAGGTGCGCGAGCAGCTACCGACCTCCCCCGATTCTCAGGTGGAATGGAAAACCATTGATCGCTATAACACTCCTTATCTGACCGTCACCGATGTGCTCGAAGGTGATGGAAAGGATCAAGACATTGTCATCGTGGGTTACAGCTTTGGCTGCACTCAGGCCATTCTCGATGCCACTTTTTTATTAAAAAGCAATATTCGCCCCAGCGCGGTCATCCTGATTTCACCCTACATCTTTATCAAAAATGCGCCCAGCACGGTGACTCGGATGTGTTTGAACTTGCCTGTTTTGTCCGATGTTTTACTTAAAAATAAAGGCCCCGCATCCATCGAAAGCATGCTGGAGACCTCCAGCTATCCCAAGCCGGTGCCCACCAGCTATCGCGCCCAGAAGGCCCTCTATACCAATGCCAATATCCTGCGAGAGGCGGTACTGGAAAAGGAAAACAGCACTTTAGATTTCAGGTCGTTAAAGGCCAGCAATGTCCCCGTCACAATCGTCTACGGCTCACAGGATAAAACCTCCGATCGTGCCGAACAGCTCCTGCCATTGCAAAATTATCTGGGCGGAGAGCTGGTGGAAGTGGCCGACGGCGGCCATGCTCTTTTATGGACCCACCCCCAAAAAATTGCCGCCACCATCCAAAATACCCTGACCAAGTTTGCTCCCAAAATCGGCTACTATCCCGGTGAGGCCGAAGAAAACAACGTCTTTACCTTTTTGAAAGGCCATCTCAAAAATTTTCCAACTCGAAAGATTCTCACGTGGGTCGACCCTGAGGTTTTAAAAAGCTGGGATTTTAACTTAAACACCCCACTCCCCCATCGCTCGGTGACCGTGCAGGAACTCAATCACCTCATCGGCGTGATCGGAACAGGCCTTGGCAAGCTTGGAATTCAAAAGGGCGATCGCGTGATTGTCTTTATTCCCATGAGTCTCTATCTCTATACCACCATGTTTGCCCTTCAAAAAATTGGCGCCATTCCGGTTTTTCTGGATTCCTGGGCACGCCGTGACCAGCTGGGAATTTCGGCCGAGCAGGCCTCGCCCAAGGCGATCATCTCAGTTGAGCGGGCCTTCGTTTATCTGGGAGAAGTTCCCGAGATAAGAAAAATTCCTCTTAAAGTTGTGGCAGGACCGGCGCAGGGGACCTACTCGGCACGCCTCGATGAGCTCATGCAGGAAAAAACTTACTGCCCCGTGGCCGCGGTGGAGAAAGAGCACACCGCCTTGATTACCTTCACCACGGGAAGCTCCGGAACGCCCAAGGGCGCGGATCGCACCCATCGTTTCCTGGCGGCCCAGCACTACGCTTTAAATCGCCATCTCCCCTACTTGGAAAGCGATGTGGACCTACCGGTCTTCCCTATCTTCTCTCTCAACAATTTGGCCGCAGGGGTAAATACGGTGATCCCGGCGATTGATGTAGGCACCCCATCGGATCGCGACTCCTTAATTTTGATGGCGCAGATGAAATCCCAAAAAGTGACCTGCGTCACGCTCTCACCCGGACTGCTGAACGGACTTTCCAAGTACTGCCTGGAAAATAACTATACACTCCCGGAGCTGCGTCGGATTATCACCGGCGGAGCGCCCGTTTCCCGGGATGATACCAAGCGAATTAAATCCGTGTGCCCCAATGCGGAAATTCTTATTCTCTATGGCTCCACCGAAGTTGAGCCCATGGGGCATATCTCGGCGGAAGAAATGCTCAACCTTAAAACCCGGGCCGATGAAGATTCCGAGTGGGTGGATGAGGGCGTGAACGTCGGCCACATGGATGAGGGGCTGCAGACTAAATTTATTCGAATTACCAAAGACAGTATCACCGTTGCGGCCAATGATGACTGGAAAAAATATGAAGTGGCCCGCGGCGAGGTGGGTGAAATTATTGTGGCGGGAGAGCATGTCTGCCATGGATACTTTAACAATCCCGAGGCCTTTGCCCGCGCTAAAATTCGCGGACATGATGGCACAATCTGGCACCGAACCGGTGACCTGGGCCGCATTGATGAAAAGGGATACCTGTGGCTCGTGGGCCGCGTCCATAATGCCATCAATCGGGGCGGGCGCTATTATTTTCCGGTGCGGGCAGAAATCATCATGAAGAAAATCCCTCAGGTGAAATACGCCGCCTACTTAGGGATGCCAGATCCGCAACTTGGCGAGAGAACTTTCGCGGTCGTCGCGCTGAACGATTTCGCTGAGGCCGCCACGAAAGGTGATTTTATTAAAAAAGAAATTGCCCGTCTCTTGGATAAAAATGGCGTGGCCTATGACCAAATTCTCATTGTGGAAAAAATCCCTATGGATTCTCGCCACCACTCCAAGGTCGAATATGAGGTGCTGAGAAAAGAATTACTAAAGGGATAGGCATGCCCATTCTTCAATTTATCAAAGAGCGCTTTGATCCCGCCTCGCACTCCGTGATGATCGTGCTCTTTGTGGCCGGACATGTGGCCTACTTGAGGGTGCACTCACCCTTGGATTTTGGCGCGGCGGTGGTTGTAGGCGCTATGGTTCTCACCACTTTATTTTTTTTAAAACTTCGCTGCTATGACGAGATCAAAGACTATCAGACGGATTTAACCTTTAACCCAACCCGCCCTCTGCCCCGAGGCCTGGTCAAGCATCGCGATCTCTACCTCATGATCGCCGTTCTGATCTTTGCGGAAATTTTTCTCACGGCCATTTTGGCGGTGAGGGCCTTACCCTTTTTCCTCCTGGTGATCGCCTACTCGCTTCTGATGTACAAGGAATTTTTTATTGGCAGAATTATCCGCCCCCACCTCACGACCTACGCCATGTCTCATACGGTTGTGACGGTCGGCCTCTCCCTCTCGCTCTTGGCCATCTTTGCCGGTCAGCTCACCTTGAATCCTTCAGACCTTTATTTTGCGCTGAGCTCCTGGACCCTGTTTAATCTTTTCGAATTCGGCCGCAAAACCTATGGCACCACCGAGGAGCGCGACGGTGTAGCGACCTATTCCAATATCTGGGGCCGCCTTGGTGCGGTCCTGCTCTCGCTCTCCCAGGCGGTTCTTTCCTCCATCTTGCTCTTGCTCGCGCTGGGGCCGGGCCTGCCCTCGTATCTGGCGCCATTCCTTTGGTTTTTGCCCATCTTGCTCCTCACGCTCGGGGCCTACTATCTTTTGGCCGACTCACCTAAAAGTGCCAGGCTGTTTCGCGCCATGAGCAGCGGCTACATTATACTGATTTATCTCGCCCTCAACTCTCTCTTTTTTTTAAAATCCTGAGGTACCCAAATGTTGCCCGTGACCAAAGACTCACTCCAGATTTTTGCCAAGGCCGAAGCCGGGGGCAAAGGATTTAACCTCTACCTGCTCTCAAATCAAGGATGCCGAGTGCCGGCGTGGTTTGCCTTGGGCCCGACCTTTCTGGAGGCCTTTAAATTAGAAAATAAAATCAGTGATGAGATCAATAATCTGGTGGAATTGTGCAAGCAGGATTTTAAGAGCGCCAGCATTGCCATAGAGAAATTAATCGTCTCAAAACCTCTCTCACCCGAGATTAAGGCCGTGGTTTTGGAAAATTTCAAAGAGCTCGCCCTCACCACGGTGGCGGTTCGCAGCTCCGCCTTGGACGAAGATTCGGCCGCCCATTCTTTTGCCGGCCAGCTCTCCAGCTTTCTCTATATCAAAAGTGAGGAGGAGTTATTCTTATCCATAAAAAAATGCTGGGCCTCCGCTTACTCTGAGCGCTGCCTTTTTTATCGACAGCAAAATCAGCTCTCCCTTACTAATATCCAGGTGGCAGTCGTCATTCAGCAGATGATCGGGGCCGAGAAGGCCGGGGTGCTTTTTACCGGTGACCCCACCACCAAAGATGGGGGAACTATTGTTATCAACTCGGTCTACGGCGTGGGCGAGGGCCTGGTCTCCGGCCAGCTTGATGCCGATGCCTTTTTCATCGATAAAATCAGCTCAAAGGTCAAAGGCCAGAATATCGTCGAAAAACGCGAGATGGTCGTCTGCGACCTGGAACGAGGCGGACTAAAAACCGTCGCGGTGCCCGAAGACCAAGTCAACACGCCTTCTTTAAGTGCCAGTGAGCTCGCCGAGCTGGCGAAGGTTGCCCACACTCTCGAAAACTTTTATCACCATCCTCAAGACGTGGAATGGTGTTTTGAAAAAGGCCAACTGTATCTACTCCAGTCCCGGCCGATCACCACTCCGATTCCCAACTTCAAAGGTCATCTCTTTGTTTGGGATAACTCCAACATTGTTGAATCCTACGGCGGCTTAACCCTACCCCTCACCTTTGATTTTGCCCGCTATGTTTATCATCAGGTGTACGTGCAATTTTGCGAAGTTCTCATGGTTCCCGCCAAAAATATCAAGAGCATGAATTTCTTTTTAAAAAACATGCTTGGGATGTTTTATGGGCGGGTCTTTTACAATCTCCTAAACTGGTACAAGCTCACCAGCATCCTCCCGGGCTATAAGTACAATCGACAGTTCATGGAAACCATGATGGGAACCAACGAGTCCCTGCAGAATGAAATCGCCGACCGCATTCGTCCCCCGGAATTTGATCGCGGATTGTGGGCCTCCTTTCGTAAATTTTTAACCGGCGCCAAATTTCTCTATTATCATTTCACCATTCAAACCGTGGTGGACAATTTCCTGGGCTATTTCCACACCATCTATGATCGTTTTCGCAAGCGCGATTACTCCCGTATGCCTTCCCATGAGATCTATAAAGATTATCAGGAATTAGAGGAAAAGATGCTGTGGCGCTGGCACGCCCCCATCATCAATGACTATCTTTGCATGGTGCATTTTGGAATTTTTAAGGCCCTCACCAAAAAATGGCTTTCTCATCTCGGTGACAGCTTTCACAATGATCTCCTGGCCGGCAACGGGAATCTGGAATCGGCGGAGCCCACCAAAAATCTCATTCGCCTTGTGGGGGTGATTGCCCAGACCAGTGAGCTGAAAGAACTTATTATGAAGACCCCCAACAATCAACTTTTCGAGGCTTTACGGCGGTCCCCCTTTCAGGACATTTACAAAAAGTTACTGGAATATATTGATAAGTACGGCTTCCGCTGCATGTCGGAGATGAAGCTTGAGCAGAAAGACCTCCACCAGGACCCGTCCCTGCTCTTTGTCTTTCTCAAAAACTTACTCAATGCCGGGAAAACAAATTTAGATAATTTCGAAGAGCGTGAAAAAGAAATTCGCGAGAAGGCCGAGGCGCTGGTTGACCTCAATTTAACTCTCGGGAAAAAAATCTTCTATCGCTGGTCGCTTCATCATGCCCGCAAGGCGGTTCGCAATCGTGAGAATACGCGTTTTTGCCGAACCCGCGTCTACGGCATCGTGCGATCCATGTTTTTTGGCATGGGGGCCGACTTTGCCGCCCGAAATATCATCAACACCCGGGAAGATATCTTTTATCTTTCGCTGGAAGAGTTAAAGGGTGCCTTGGAAGGCCATCTCCACACTCAAAATTTAAAGGCCGTCATCGACCTTCGAAAAAGTGAATATGCCAGCTATGCCGATACGGAGCCCCTCTCCCGCCTGGTCACCCGTTGCATGCCCTACTGGCAAAATACCCATGTGCCCGCGGCAGAAAGTCCGGTCGGAGGGGGGGATACCAACCTGCTGCCTAATCAGATGAAGGGCCTGGGTTGCTGTCCGGGAATTGTTGAAGGCGTGGTCAAAGTCATTATGGGGCCGGAAGATGATCTGACTTTAAATGGCGAAATCCTGGTCACGATGCGCACCGACCCCGGCTGGATTCCCCTCTACCCTAGTATCAGCGGCCTTCTGGTGGAACGGGGAGGACTGCTCTCTCACTCGGCCATTGTGGCGCGGGAGATGGGACTGCCAACAGTCGTGAGCGTGATTGGGCTGACTAAAAAACTCAAAAATGGGATGAAGGTTCGTTTAAACGGCGAGACGGGTTTAATCGAGATTCTCTCGTAGTCATTTTTCTTTTCAGCGCTTATAGACTCGAAGGGAGTGACAACTTTTAGTGCACTGGCCTCCGCTCTCAATCACCTGATACTCGATGGGAATCGGGTTGCCATTCATCAGCCAAGCAGAATTGATGTCGTGGGCCTGGGGTGCTCCATGGGGATCGTGACAAATTTTGCAGGAGCGACCGCGAGATTTATCGGTATTTCCCGCCGCATCCACCACATGAAACCAATGGAGATTCATCCTTGTATGATTATCTCTGAAGCCTGTTTTCGTCTCAAAGTCAGACTGCTGCAACATGTCCGTCTCATGGCAGGTAAAACAAAGACCGTAGGGATTCTGCTGCTCGCTGTACTGATTATAGGTCGCGACGGACCACCTGGCGGTCAGAAGACGAAGATTGTCACTGGCGTGGGGTTTGTGACAGTCAAGGCAAGTGCCATTAGCACCAGGGTGAACGCCGGTCAGCTCCAACTTCTTTTTGATATTGGGAATGATGCGAGAGTCGTTTAAGGTCGCCTTGATTTCCTCGTTATGACAAGAAAGGCATAGCTCCTTGGCCGGCCGGTGCAAAAGTTTCTGCTCCGTTGCCGAGTGGGGATTGTGACAGTGAATACAGGCCTTGCCCTTGATGGCAGGACCATGTTGAGATTTACCGACAACCGTATTTCTGTGACAAGTTGAGCACAGGGTGGGAACAGTATCGGATTGCAAAAGATGACGGGTGTTACTGCTGTGTGGATTGTGGCATCTGATGCAGCTTTCAGGATCGGCCAAAGCACCGTGCTTGACCGGTTTCTCATCCTTTCGATCATGGCAATTATAACAGTTTTCGCTGGTCCGATTGATCGAGACACTCTCTGGGGGGTTATCGCCCTGCAAATGCTCGGGGCGAGCGATGTGGCAATAATTGCAAGCGCCAACTCCCGCCGGATAGTGAAGATAATTCATCGTATTATCTGAAACATCGGGATGGCATTGCAGACAAACGACATCTTCTGCCTTGGCCTTGATATTGGGGCCAAGAAGCTTCAAAAGCGACTCGGCCCCATGGCCATTCATGGGCAATAGAACGATAAACATGATTGATAAGAAGGTTCCCAACATAGACCACCTCACGACTGGATCTATTTATGAACTTCAAAGCTACTCGGCTTGTGACCGTTCGACAAGATTGCGGAAAATCATGAAATGGCCAACTCACGGAGAATGGACTGACCCAAACGAGCAATGTGTCGATTGACCAATGTCTTTTCAAAAACATGGGAGCAGGTTTGTTTGCCAAAATGGGTGCTGGCCATGAGGGCGGTATGAACGACGAAGGTAAAGATGGTGCGCACCGCCCACAGGCCATCATCCTGAGAAAGTTTTTTTCCCAGCTCCCGCTCAAGAATCTCAAGGATATATTCTGCTCCCGGAGGACCGGCATAATCGTTGGGGACTAAATCTCCCGGTAAGGGAAAATCATTCAAAAGGACTTTAAAATTATTTATAAGCCGCGGACCGTTTTGCAAAAGCATCTCATAAAGGCCCTGAGAAAATTCAACGATCGAACGCTTTTTCTCCTGTGAAAGCTTCTCCATTTGAAAGTTAAACTCCGTAAAACCATGACGAAGCACCTCATGATAGAGGTTTTTCTTATTGGAAAAATGATAATTCACGGCCGCCAGGTTCACCTTCGCCTGCTTGGCAATTTCTCTCACTGACGCCCCTTCAAAACCCCGTTCGGCGAAAAGCTCTGTGGCAGTGAGAATGATGCGTTCGCGAGTTGGGATGGCCATGATTACACCTGTCCAAAAATGCGCTTGGCCATTCTCACGCACCACAGGCGCAGGCGCTCCATGTAGGTGAAGGCGGTGGGAACGATTATCAGGGACAGGAAAGTGGAGCTGATAATGCCTCCGATCAGGGCGATTCCCATGCTGGTGCGCTGTTTCGACGCCTCATTTAAACCTATGGCGATAGGACTCATGCCGGCACCGAGGGCGAAGGAGGTCATAAGGATGGGGCGTAGACGATCGCGACCGGCCTTCAAAATGGCGTCCTTAATGGCCAGGCCTTTGGCAATTTGCTGATTGATATAATCCACCAAGATAATAGAGTTTTTCGTCGCCACTCCCAGGAGCATAATACAGCCAATCATGGAGAATAGATCGAGATTGGCGTGAGGAGCGAGAAAGAGCGCAAAAAAGGCTCCACAAAGGGCCAGGGGAAGAACCAGCATGATGGTAAAAGGCAAAATAAAAGATTCGTAAAGAGAGGCCAATACCAAATAGATCAGCAAGGTTCCCAGAGCGGCGGCGCGAAGCATGCTGATAATCAGCTCTTGAAAATTTTCGGCCTGTCCGACAAAGCGATATCCCATTTCCTCGGGCAATTTTATCTCTGTGCTGAAGATCCGCTTAACCTCATTGACCGCCCCTCCCATTCCCGGGCCATCGGCTGCGATGTCGGCGCTGATCTGATAATAGCGTTGCCGATCCTGGCGGGTGATGGTGGCCGGTCCGGTTGTCTCTAAACTTTGGCTAACATTTTTGAGGGGGATCAGGCGGTAGTTGATATTAGGCACATAGATTTTATCAAAGCTTTGGGCCAGATTGCGCTGATCTTCCTGAAGACGAACGCGAATATCATATTCCTCCCCTTTAAACCTGAAGACAGCGGGAGTCTGCCCTTGCATCAGGGTGCGCAGCTCGGAGCCAATCACATTGGTGGAAACGCCTAAACGTTCGGACTTGAAACGATCGGGAATAACCTGGAATTCGGGTTTGCCGGGACGAAAGGAAAGATCCACGTCTGTAAGCGCCGGATGATTTTTTAATTTCTCAAAAACTTTTGTGGAAATTTCTTCAAGCTGCTCCTCATTCGGGCCCTGGATATTGATGGTAAAAGGCCTCATCCCGGCACCTACGAAGTCGTAGTCGCGAACCGAGGGTTTGGCAAAAAGAAAGGGCTTAAGCTCCTCTCGCAGCAGGTCTTTAAAACGAATGGTATTGATCTTCCTCATTTTTGGGGGAACCATTCGAACGTAAAAAGATGCCTTATTGGACTCTCCATCCTTGGTGCCTACAGTGAGGACGCTTATCTTAACCTCGGAGTGAGCTCTGATCAGCTTGTCCACGTCCAGTGCTAAACGATTCATTTCCGCAAGACTTGTCCCGGGTGGCAGCTCCAGGGTAACAGAAAATTCACCGTTGTCCGGGGGCGAGATAAAGGTTTTAGGAACATATTTGAGGGCGAAGACTGACAGGACTAAAATCAGGACGCCTGTTAACAGGGTTTTCAGAGGATGATTCAGGCTGAGATTGAGGATCTTAATATAAATATTTTCCAGCCAAGCTTGAAAGCGGTTCGAAAAGACCACCAGCACGCCGAAGGTTCGATCATAAAAGGTTTTTTTCTGTTCCAACGTCGGCCCACCATGAGGTTTAATTTTCCCGACAAAATAGGCCGACATCATAGGTGCGATCGTCAGAGCATCAAAAAGCGAAATAACCAGGGCGAAGCAGATGGTGAGACCAAATTGTTTGAAGAACTGGCCGACCACTCCGTCCAAGAAGGCAATAGGGCCAAAAACCGCCAGCACGGTGAGCGTGGTGGCAAGCACGGCCATCATAACTTCATGAGTTCCATCGAGGGCCGCGGTTTTGGCATCCTTTCCCATTTCCAGATGGCGATAAATATTCTCCCGTACCACGATGGCATCATCGACTAAAAGGCCCACGGCCAAAGACAGGGCCAGAAGTGACATAATGTTGATGGAAAATCCGGCGACGGAAACCAAGATGAAGGCACCAAGAAGAGAATCCGGCAAGGCCAGACCGGTAATAAAGGTGGAACGAAAAGAGCCAAGAAAAAAGAACACGACGACAACGGTTAAGGCAATCCCCAAATAAATTGATTCAGACACGTCCAAAATATTATCCTCAATAGGTTTTGCCCCATCTCGCACTAAGGTGAGAACGGCATGACCTTTGAGATTTTTTAGCGTCTCATTTAAGGTGTCGATTTGTTTGGCCACATCCTTTGAGACGGCGACCGTATTGGCCCCCGATTGCTTATAGACATTGAGAAAAATTGCCTTCTCTCCATTGGAGTATCCGATATTTTTTTGATCCTCCAAACTCTCCTTTACCTCGGCCACGTTCGCCAGTGTGGTTGGTATCTCATTGCCGTAAAAGCTCACGATGGTATTCTTTATCTGCGCCAGATTTTCAAACTCACCGACGGTGCGAAAAACAGTTTCTTTTGTTGGTGAGACATCCATCTTGCCAACGGGAATGTTCATCCCGGCCTTTCCCAAAGCATCAGAAATTTGCAGCGCGGAGATCTCCCGGTCTTTTAGTTTTTTCAGATCAAGCTCGACCTTTATTTCTCTTTTTCTTCCGCCGAGAATCTCCACCAGACCTACCGAATTGATCTGCTCAAACTTTGATTTAACCACCAGATTCGCCAGATCAAAAAGTTCCGCATCAGAAAGATCTGCCTTGAGGGTCATGGTCATAATCGGCTGATCCGAGGGATCGATTCTTCTTATCACCGACTCTTTGACGTCGCGTGGGAGTTTGGTTCTGGCAGAGTCAACCTTATCCCTGATTTGCTGCTCGGCCTGCTTGATATCGACATTAAATTTAAACTCCGTCACCACAATGGAAACGCCTTCCTGGGCGATAGCGCTGATCCTTTTTACCCCGGCGATAGTGGAGAACTCCTCCTCGAACACTTTTGACACAATCGTTTCAATTTCTTTTGGGCCGGCACCGGGATAGGGAGTGATGACCGAGACAATCGGAAAGGTCACATCGGGAAAAATATCAACCGGCAAACCGCGCAGCGAGATGATTCCGATGATAATCGTCAACGCCACCACGCAGGAGATGAAGACGGGGCGATCGATGGCAAGTCTGGCCAACGAAAAACCCTTATTCCCGTTATTGCTCATAAGTCGCTCCCGAAAATAGCTTCAGCTGGGCATAGGTGGCCACAAGGTCCGCCTCATTTTTTAACTTCAATAGCTGGGCGTTGGCATAATCCTGCTCGAACTGCAAAATTTGAAAGGTGGTGGAGCGGCCTCTATTTAAGCGTACTTTTTCTTTGGCCAGCTTTTCTTTTTGCGCCTGCTCCAGCTTCTGAATAAGTAAAAAACGATCCTGATAATCCTTAAAGCGATTCAGCAGATCCTTCCATTCTCGCTCTTGCTCAAATAATTTTCGTTCGTAGTTATAGTTTGCCGCAATTTTTTCCAGCGCGTACCCGTCCTTATTATCGGCCAAATTACCGAGATCAAGAGGCGTATTGAAACGCACACCGATCACCGCAGCGGGATGATCTTGCGTGATCGACTCACTCAAGGCCGGACCGGACGTCGCCGCCCTCCCATTGAGCGAGTAGGAACCGTAAAGTTCCAAGGTTGGCTTATTTTTCTCCTCTCCCATAGCGGCCTGGGCCTGCGCGATTTTTTTCTGGGCCAAGGCGGCCTCCACGTCTTCCCGATTGCCCGCTCGCACGGGAATTGACAGGGACATAAGCTCCCCATCATGAGGGGTGATCAGCTCTTCTCGCACCATATCCGCCTGTAACTCTCTTAAAGTGTTAAAGGCGCGCGCGGCACTTTTCTGTTCGAGGAGCGCGGCCTGGTAGTCAATCTGTCGCGCGGCCAAGGCCGAAGTTGATTGGAGGTAATCCGACTCATCCGACAAACCTTTATGAAAACGGGCGTAGTTCCAATCTTTAATTTTGGTGGAGCGCTCTAGACTTTCGGCCTGAACTTTCACCGTCTGTTGGGCCAAGGCCAGCCGCCAGTAATTTAGCTCAGCATTCATGAGAAGCTGCTTATAACGATATTTTTCAGAGTTCTGGATAAGCTCGGCCTGCCCTTCCGTCATATCCTCACTGGCCTGGAGTTCTCGCCCCAGCCAGTTTTTCCACAAACTTTGTGTCAACTCCAGCTGTGGGGCCATGTCAAAGAAATTGGACTGCGGTAAGGCCGCGGGGCTGGCCCCGTTAATAGTGGTCTTGGCAATATTATACGAAACCGTGGCCTTCCCTCCGAATTTAAACTGCTGCATAACCCCAGTTTGAAAGGTGGTCCTTAAGGTTTGTGAGCCTTGAAAAGAGGGCGTCGAAGTGGGCCGCTGATCATTCAGATACTGACTGTTTAAAAAAAAGTTCGGCCGCTCATAGAGATAGGCCTCGCTCATTCGAAGCGTGGTGCCTTTAATTGATCTTGTGGCAGCTTGCATGCCGCTATTTTTTGTCTGCACTTCCTTTAGATAATCTTCCAAGCTATAGGCCCAAACCTCAAGGGAGCAGAGAATCGTCGCGACCGCAATAATGCTTGTACTTTTCACTAGTTACCCCATAAATTGGACTATTTCTAATTTTGTGTCAAACGTTCGTTTAACTTTTATCCCAAGCGATAATTTACTTCAAGTTAAAATTTCTTATCTGAGGAAAAAGATCAAAGCTTAAGATTCTCAAGGGCGTGCGCCAGCTTTTTATCGACCTCAAGGGCAGCGGCGTTCAAAGCTTTGTCCCCTAAGACTTCCAGCATGCTTGAGGCCTTGGTGAGCTCCACTGAAATTCGATTATTGCCGAGATCTCTTACCACGGCATTACAAGGAAGCAGGCCGGCAACATCGGTGTTGACCAGGAAGGCCTGATAGGCGACCTCAGGATTGCAGGCCCCGAGTATGACAGTTTGCGGGATTTCCTTGCCCAGCTTTTCTTTGATTTTGGCGTGCATATCAATGCGGGTTAAAATTCCAAAGCCCTCAGGTTTTAAGGCCTCAGTGACGGCGGTGACACCTTCTTCAACTGTGCCCTTAAATTGTTTTTTTAGACTGATATTTTTTGCTGGCATCTGTGCTCCTAAATTTGGGACGTGGATATAGACAAAGATAGGCCTCTTTGTCATGGTTTATCCATGGATAATTTTAATGGTGATGATTTGATTAAGTTGGCGACGATGCCGATGCCTTTTGGAAAATACAAAGGCCAATTATTGATCGATCTTCCGGAAACCTATGTCATCTGGTTTTATAATCAGGGTCTCCCCAAAAATGAACTGGGCCGCCTTTTGGCCCAGCTCTATGAAATAAAAGTCAATGGCCTTGAGCACCTGTTTGAGCCGCTGAAAAATAAAAATTTTTGAGTTATTAGTTTTTGTCGCTAATTTCCGAAAGAGTGGTGGTTTTTAGAAAATTCAAATAGGTATCGCGCGTGAATTTCCACTTGGTGTGCAAGGCGCATGGGGAGGTCGAGGAACATTTATTTCGCCCCAGAAAACATCCCCCCCATCGGCTCACCTGCTCAATGGGCTCTATGACATCATAAAGCGAAGTCTTTCCGGCATTCTTGGCCATGCGAAATCCTCCGCCCTTGCCCTTTTGAGATTCCACCAATCCCACATGGGAGAGAGTTTGCAGCAGTTTTCCCAGGTAATTTTGGGGCGCTCCGATTTCCTTGGCAATGGCGGCGGCCCCCGCATACTCCCCTTCCGGAAGCTCAGAGAGGAGCGCCAGTGCTTTAAGAGCATGTAATCCAGTTCGTGAGATCATTGTTTCTTATCCTCCGCAACCGCCACAAACCTCGCTGCCGCAATCCTGAACATTTTTCAGATCAACTTTATGGACCCCGTAAAAATCCGCCAGCTCATTGGCCAGAGCAAGATATTTCGTTTGCGTTCCAAGAGCAGTCTCACGCTCTTCAACTTCATTAAATGCAGCCGTCAGTTCGATTTGGTCTTCATGACCAAAGACATTGTTGGCCATGGGATATAGCTTGGTATCTTCCTTCTGTATATGGGCCCGCAACATTTCTACAAAGTTGTACGCATTTTCGACAAAATTGACTAAAGAGTTTTTCTCACCGGTCGCCGCCCCTTTAAGTGAGTCGGACATTTGTTTGACATAACCGCGTCCGAGGTCGTGCTCCTGTCGCATGACCGCAGTAGGCCCTTGGTAAGGCGAAAAGCCTCGCTCCTCCATCATGCGAAAGAGGTGGGTTTCTTCCTTACTATGATGATATCGGTCAGAAAAATTCACGATAAAATCAAGAATTTTTTCCGCATTGACCTTATTCAAGGAACCTTCAGTCTTGGCCCGGCGGCACATTTCCACAGCGCAATTTAAAACTTGTTCAATCAGCCGATGCTCAATCATTAACATTTGTGTAGGACTCATAACTTATTATCTCCGTTGTGTTTGTACAGATTTTAGTGCATTTTTAAAGTTCTCTTTTCAATTTAACCATAATAGCATGCGCGTATGCGATTATCAACTGTATTTCAAGATCGTCGTTGGGTATTGAGAATTCGACAAGCGATTCAGCTTAGCTTTCTAGGGCTTACTCTTTTTTTAGGTTATCAGTTCTGGCTCTTTGTGCGCTATTTCGAAGGTGCAGGTTCGAGCACTTCCATGCCAGCTCACCCAGGCGGGGTCGAAGCCTTTCTTCCCATTGGGGCCCTCACCGGCGTGCGCTACTGGCTGTCGACGGGTGAAATTCATCCTTATCACCCTGCCTCGGTGGCCATTTTTCTCGCTGCCATCGCTGTCTCCCTCCTCCTTAGGAAGGCCTTCTGTGCATGGATCTGCCCGGTTGGCTTTCTGTCAGAGAGACTCTACCAGCCATGGCTGCGCCTCTTTCGTAAAAATGTTGAGCTGCCACGCTGGCTCGATTGGCTTCTAAGGAGCATCAAATATCTGCTGCTGGGCTTTTTTATTTTTGCCATCGGCTTTGCCATGAGTGAGGTGGCCCTGCACGGCTTCATGGAAAGCGACTATTGGAAAGTGGCAGACGTGAAGATGCTTCGTTTCTTTACCAATATCTCCCCTTTCGCCCTTGGGGTTATCACTGTCCTGACTCTGCTTTCAATTCCCATTCGAAATTTCTGGTGCCGCTTTCTCTGTCCCTATGGAGCGCTTCTGGGACTGTCCGGTCTGTTTTCACCCTTCGCCATTACTCGGGATAACAATGCCTGTACCCACTGTAAGAAATGCACTCGCTACTGCCCATCCTATCTCCCAGTCGAAGCCAAGGCGCGAATCACCTCCCTGGAGTGTTCTTCCTGCCTGACCTGTCTTTCGGGTTGTCCCAAAGGAGCACTCACCTTTTCCACTCGCAAGGGGCGATTCTCCTTACCGACCTGGGCCTATCCGCTTATCCTAATGACCCTTTTCTTTGGAATTATTCAGACCGCCAAGTGGACGGGACATTGGCAATCTAGCTTGAATGAAAGTGAACTTCACAGACTTATCCCACTCACTAATGAGCTAGAACACCCACGATAGTTTTGCTACTCTTTTCAGGTGAGAAATATTGTTCTGATTTCCTTTTTTTTCCAAATGCTTTGCCCGAACATCCCTACACCGCTCTGATCTCTGAGTTGAAATCGCAAATTCCAAATCAGAAGGTCGACGCCCAAACGCTCTGCCTTTCTCTGCCCTAGTTCTAAATAAAAGAAACCCAAGGCCGTTGACACTTTGGCAAAATATCTGTTAATCACATATGCACATGCTATTATACAATTATCAAAAAGATAAAAATTAAAGGAGATTCCTCTTATGCGTTATTGGAAACATTGGTTGGCCTTTGCTCTTGTGTTGGTGACTTCCTTTGGAGTTCTTGGATATTACGGTCGAGAAATTTATCGTCAGGCACCTCCCATTCCAAAAAGCGTCGTCAGTGCCGACGGGACTGTTCTTTTTACCGGGCAGGACATTCGAGACGGACAAAATATTTGGCAGTCCATGGGCGGCCAGGAAGTGGGATCAATCTGGGGACACGGAGCTTACGTGGCACCTGACTGGTCGGCCGACTGGGTTCATCGTGAAGCCGTCATTATTCTTGATCGCTGGGCAGGAGAGCAGCAATCGGGTGCAAAATATGACAGTCTCTCCTCGGAAAAGCAGGCGGCATTACGGGCACGACTCCAAGATGAGATTCGCCCGAATACCTACTCCGCAGAAACAGGAGTGATTCAAGTTTCTGCGTTGCGGGCCGATGCCATTCAACAACTCGTCTCTTACTATTCTGATCTTTTTAGCGATTCACCGGCATTTAACGATTTACGCAAGGCCTATGCCATCCCCGAGTTGGCGATTCATAAACCGGAACTTCGTAAACAAATGAGTGCCTTCTTTTTCTGGGCGGCCTGGACCTGCTCAACAAATCGTCCCGGCGCTACCATTACCTATACCAATAACTGGCCGGCCGATGAACTGATCGGCAATCAACCCACGAGCGATATCGTTATCTGGTCGGTTATTAGTTTCGTCCTTCTTTTGGCCGGCGTAGGTGCCTTGACCTGGTATCATGCCATCTTAAAGCGACGCCCTGAGGATGAGGTAAGTTCTTATCCCGACAAAGATCCCTTATTTAAGCTGTCTCTGACCCCTTCCATGAAGGCCACCTTGAAATATTTCTGGATTGTGGCCACATTAATTGTGGTGCAGGTACTGATGGGTGCCATCACCGCGCACTACGGAGTTGAAGGCGAAGGCTTCTATGGAATCCCTTTGGCCAAATGGCTCCCTTATGCCGTCACGCGGACCTGGCACACTCAGCTGGGAATTTTTTGGATCGCAACAGCGTGGCTGGCGACAGGACTTTTTATCGCGCCGGCCGTTTCCGGTGTTGAGCCTAAATTTCAGCGATTCGGAGTGAACTTTCTCTTTGTGTGTCTGCTTGTCATTGTCGCCGGCTCGATGTTCGGCCAGTGGCTGGCGGTTCAGCAGAAATTGGGTCTGCCCATGAATTTCTGGTTTGGACACCAAGGCTATGAGTACGTGGACCTCGGACGTTTCTGGCAAATCTTTTTGTTTGTCGGACTCTTTGTTTGGCTTGGCCTGATGGGACGGGCGATGTGGCCTGCCATCAAAAAACCAAGCGAGAATCGAAGCCTGCTCGTTCTCTTTCTTATTTCCTCACTGGCGATTGGCAGCTTTTACGGGGCCGGCCTGATGTGGGGTCGTCAGACCAATTTGGCGATCGCTGAGTACTGGCGCTGGTGGGTGGTCCATCTTTGGGTGGAAGGTTTCTTTGAAGTATTCGCCACTGTGGTCATCGCTTTTCTTTTTACCAAATTGGGACTGTTACGAGTCACTACCGCAACCAAGTCGGTGCTCTTTTCAACCGTGATTTTTCTTACAGGTGGCATCCTAGGGACATTTCATCATCTCTATTTCACCGGAACACCTACGGCGATCCTGGCATTGGGTGCGTCTTTCAGCGCTCTTGAGGTTGTGCCCTTGGTCCTGATTGGTTTTGAAGCCTACGAGAACCTCTCATTACTTTCAGTAAGAAGCTGGCTGGCCAGCTATCGTTGGCCGATTTATTTCTTTGTGGCCGTGGCCTTCTGGAATTTTGTTGGTGCGGGATTGTTCGGCTTTCTTATCAATCCGCCCATCGCGCTTTACTATATGCAAGGTCTCAATACCACACCCGTACATGGACATGCGGCCCTCTTTGGGGTTTATGGCATGCTGGGAATCGGCCTCATGCTCTTTTGTCTCAAAGGCCTTTCGGCACAACGTGAGTGGAAGACAGGTACTTTAAAATTTGCCTTCTGGTCGATTAATGTTGGACTCGTGCTCATGATCGTCCTCAGTCTCCTCCCCATCGGTCTGCTGCAAACCTGGGCCAGCGTTGAAAAGGGCATGTGGTTTGCCCGATCGGCCGATTTCATGCAACTTCCTCTACTCGTAACCTTCCGTTGGTTGCGGGTTGTCGGCGACATCGTTTTTGCGGCGGGAATTCTGTCACTTGGATGGTTTATTTTGGGTTTAAAAACAGGCCATTCATTTGTGCAAGATGAAGCTAGCGACGCAGAACAGTTAGACGAACCTGCGATTGTCTGACAAATTTAATTCACTAAAGTACTGGGCCATCGCCGGTACTTTAGTGATTCTCTGAAAAATCCGAAAAGCCTCTCATGCGATCACTCATCATCCTGCTAAGTTTACTTCTTGCAACCTCGTGCGGTCCGGACATGTTAAACGGGTTAAATAAGGCACCCGTTAATCAGCTAAAGGGCCCATCAGCGTTAGGAGATCCAACGGTAGCGGCGACTCCCACGGCGGCGCCGGCCGACAGTGAAGGAAACTGTCTCTGTCCCTACAACTACGCACCGGTCTGTGGATCAGACGGCATGACCTACGGGAACTCATGTGTGGCCGAGTGTAAAAAGATCCCGAGCTACAGCGGCGGTGAATGTCCCAAGGCCACTGACATAAATCCCGACGGTACTCAAAGTTGCATTTGCACTCTTCAGTTCATGCCGGTCTGTGGAACTGACGGCAATACCTACGGAAATAGCTGTGTCGCTAAATGCAATAGTATCTCCTCGTACACCCTTGGCGCCTGCCCCCACCCAACGGTTGACGCTTGCGTGTGTCCCTTGATCTACTCTCCCGTTTGCGGCAGTGACAAACAAACCTATTCCAATGGCTGTCTGGCCAGTTGTGCCAATATCACCACTTATAGCGTAGGAAAATGTTCCAATGTGGTCGATGTTACCCCTAATTTTCTGTGCAAATGTCCTTACAGCTACGCGCCGGTTTGCGGCAGCGATAAAAAAACCTACTCCAACGCCTGCATGGCAAAGTGTCACGATATCACCAGCTACACCAACGGAAAATGTCTGGAACTTTTTTACCCAAGAAAATTCCCGTTGGAAATTGAGGATCTCAAAATTAAAATCCCGGTGCTCGCCGCTCCTATCAAGTGGTCTATTTCAAAATAAAACCTCAAATAATTTTAGTTATTATTTTTTTTGAGCGGTGTATTTGGTCAAGAAAAT
Source organism: Bdellovibrionales bacterium GWA2_49_15 (assembly GCA_001769855.1). Lineage (GTDB taxonomy): Bacteria > Bdellovibrionota > Bacteriovoracia > Bacteriovoracales > Bacteriovoracaceae > GWA2-49-15. The sequence goes on from MEPP01000032.1 coordinate 216,240, forward strand.
TTTAAATCTTTTTTTTCATGCAAGGTAAAGTCCCGAGAAGGTGCGAAAGACTTGACTCTCACATCGCTGTTTACGGCCGAGGTTGATAGGTGAATGCCACAATTATGTGGCACATTTTGAGAATAACTCAAAATAGCACCTGTTAGATATGAAGTGTTTGGCCTTTCCTTGGGGCACAAAAAGTTGATAATTCCACCGATGGTATAATTAAACATAAGGGTTCAATAGCTTCGCTATTGGAGGTACACATTGCGTGGTCGGGCCGCCATGCCATTACAGAGATGTAATTGGAGGCCCATATGTTTCTTTTTAGATCAATAGTGGTGATGCTATTCATCACCGCCTGCAACAACTCCCCCACCTACGATCATCCATCGAAGAGTTCAAGCATATTTTCTACGGATTCCAAGCAGTGTGAAGCAGAATCAATGAATAAATATCCTGGTGAGGAAGGATTTGTCGGAGATGCCAAAAGGGCCAATTTTGTAAAGGCATGCCTGGAGGAGAAAGGCTGGGTTAGACAAGACAAGAAAATATCTATGGGACGATAAGCTCAAACAAATTGAAGAATTCATGCCGCTGGGGCATACTCCCCCCAGCGGAGAAAACATGAAAAAAATTTTATTGCTCACCCTCGGAATCTTGTCCTTGTCCCTTTCGGCCCAAACTCTAGAGGCAAGACCTCTCCCCGATCCTCTCTATGGTGTCACTATCGACCGCACCGATAAGCTCAGCAAGATTTTAGATTCCCTACGCCGCCTCTCCAAAAGACCAACCACCAGAATTGTCTTCGATGAGTTTGTCGCCGCTCGTGAATATCAAGACGCCGCCAGCGCCATTTTCAATGTGAGCTATGTTATGGGCGAACTCCTGGATTCCTTTTACGTCAATAAATACTCGGTGGCAGATTATGAGAAACGGGCACAGGAATATACCTCGCTCCTCAAGGACAAAGTCGATCTATGGGAGGTGGGCAACGAAGTCAACGGAGAATGGCTTGGAGCGACTGCTGATGTGGTTGCCAAAGTTACCAGGGCGGCAAAAGTTGTGAAGCAGTCCGGTGGGCGCACCGCCATGACTTTGTACTATAATCCTAATTGCTATGAAAAACCTGCCAACGAGATGTTTACCTGGGCAGAGGCCAACATCAACGCCGAGTTAAAAGGTCTCCTTGATTATGTTCTGGTGAGCTATTACGAAGACGATTGCAATGGTTATGTACCCAACTGGCAGCAGGTGTTTGACCGCCTTTCAAAATTGTTTCCCGGAAAAAAATTGGGAATTGGGGAATGCGGAACTACGAAGAAGTCGAAAAAGAAAGCCCTGGTTCAGCGCTATTACTCCATGAAGGTCACTACGCCAAACTTCATCAGAGGAAATTTCTGGTGGTATTTCTGGCAGGACATGGTTCCCTATAGAAACTCGCTGTGGGCCACGCTCAACGAAACTATTCGAAATAATTAATCTAATCTTTGGGAAAGATCTTGGGATCGCCGATACTCACAAAGGTATAGCCCATATCCTTGAGCCCCTCGATGACATTGGACAAATATTTTAAACCTTCATCCATGCGATAATAGAGCGTTGGATCTTCCATATAGCGATAGGTTGTGCCCGGGGACAAGATATGGGGATGCCAAAAGAAAGAGGCAATGGCGCCTCTGATGACCGTTAACTTTTTTGCAATTCGCAGAATATCTTGATCAGAAGAAATAGAGCGCCAGGTCGGTGGCTCATAATCCAGATGATCGACCATACCTAAGGTTTCAGGAATGATTCTCTGACCATAAACATCCTTATAGATTGGATAAGGAAATATTTGGCCGGAGAATTGAGTGGTCATGAGATCAACTTTAATGCCCCTCAGATATTCGTGGCGCTTTTGCTTGCACAGCTCACCTTTACAGGCAAAATAGTGCAATTCTTTCTGCCTTTTCGGAATGGTGATGGAGTTAATTGGAAAGTAAATGGGCCGATGATAGGTCCACGAAAAGGTCCGACCGAAAATTATGGAATCCAAAGCGCTATTGGCATAATGGGGGGTTTCCCAGGCATCGGGCACGATCCCCAATCCTTTAAAGGCCTGCTCGCCTGCATCCAAGAGTCCCGTTACCCAGGAAACCGAATCTTCCGGCATGGGAGTATTTTCAGGGTACATCCAAAATTCGAAATCCGCCCCCGAGATTCCATCATAACCACAGATATGATCTCCACCCTGATGAGATACTCCATGGAAGATAAAGTTGGCGCCTCGGGCCTTGGCATATCTTAAGATTCCGTTGATTTCCGGGATAAGCGTCAGGGGTTTATACAGCGGCTCCACACCACCGGAGTCGGTGGAGGTTCCATAGACATTGGAGTAATAGGGAATGGTGGCAATGGAAAAGGGAGTATGGCTGTCAGCCAGATAGTCGACGACTCTTCGCAAATTTGCGGCGCTGGAGTTTCCTCCCACATCCTCGAGGCGGACTAAGGCCCTTTTCTCAGTCGACGGTGTCTCGCCCAAGATATCCCAAAGCACATCGGTAAAGATAAGATAGCGGTCCTCATAGTGAATGAAGCTAAATGGCGTATCTCCAAAGAAGAAAAGATTTCCTGAGCGGCCAAATTTCTGCTGGGAAATATAGGGTGTCACGCTGTTGTCTTTTGAATGTCGGGCCAAGGAGAGAACAGTGGTATTGGGATGAGCGGCACTCAAGCTCACAATCGCCAGTTCAGGGCTGGCCATATAGCTCTTGGTATTGAAGTTCCATTTTTCCAGCTTGTTGAAGACCTGTCCCTTATATTCAAAATCCCGATAAAAACCAACCTGAAGGTTGGTCGGTGTGGGTTCTGAATCTGGCTTGTGAATCATCTTGAAGGAAAATTCCAGCGGTGAAAGTTTTTCCTTCTCGGCCACTTCTAAATATTTTTTTTCAAAGTGATTAAACTGATAGTTAAACCAGACAAAGGTTTTATTCTGGGAAAAATGGACCGCGTCTGTGAGAAACGCCTCATTCGGCTGATAAAAATAATCGGTGGCGATATAGAAGCTCACCCGACAGCTTGCCAGGTCCGATGCTTTGTATTTTTCCACATCGCGATCCTCGACCCTCCATTTCGGAAATCCTCCCATGAGATTCATGAGGAGGGTGGCGTGTATTTCTCCGATGACAATATCGCCTTTGCGGGCATTAAAATAGATGCAAGCCAGGGCCAGATTCGGGTCAGGCGTCTCAATCAGAGTTTTTTTTTCCTGAATGGTCTCTTTCCAGACTTCACCGTCTTTAAGTTCCTGCAAGAAGAGTTTGTCGAAATCCGGACTGTAATAAAACAAGCGGGGGTCACGGAACTCAAAGGCAGGTTCAAATTGGGTGACGCCCACATTGACTTCCACTTGAATCAGATTTTCCAGCGCGTCCTCTTCAAGCTCATTTAAGGCCAGGAAGAATTGTTTTGCCGCCTTTGTTTGGGAAGCAAAATTCCAAGGGCCGCCTTCACAGGTGAAGGCACTCTTTTTGTAGTTAAATTGCTCACACGCAGGAACCGTAAGATTAACCAGCTTTAGATCCTTATCGGGATAAGCGGTTCGAAGACGTGCGAAGTTATTCTTTAAAACCTTGGAAATCGGGTCTTTTTGCCAGTCGGCCAACTTAAGGGGGAGCTGATCGTTGACAGAGAAACGAAGAGTCTTAAAGTATGACAAAAACTGCTCGAACTTCACCGGGTCCTCGCTGCGCCAGTGCTCCAAAGCGCTGAGATCATTTTCACTGGTGATTTCCAAAGAGAGCTTGATGCCATTTATTCGACGGGCAATTTTCTTGACCAGGGTTAGCCAGAGATCAGAATTTTTACTATTCCAAAGTTTTGCCAATCCGACCGCCACAACAAACTCATCAATGTCATACTCATCGGCCAGGGCGACATAAGGAAAAATGGACTGGTAGTAGTACTCGGCCCAACGGCCGGGATTGGCGGGATTGTACTCTTGCAAGAGATTGCTCATCATTAAACCGATATCCGCGGTCATAATGGGCCTCATGGTCACCTTACTGAAAGAGTGGGAACTGCGCACAATAAAGCGCTCAATGTCGGCAATGGGAGTGCGGTTTACGGGAAGATAAACCAAATCGGAGGTGGTGCCTTGAGTCGCCATGCGAATGGACATGGTAAATGATTTAAAGCCAGCATCATTCGCTTGCCGCGCCAGAATCATCCCCCCCTGAGAACCATAGCCCATGTCTCCCTGGCTGCGATATTGCTCATGCACCAGAGCGGCCAGCTCCAAGCCTGCAAAGGCCTTGCCTGCGGCAAGAAATAAAAAAAGAATTAAAATTATGTCTCTCATATTTGCTTACTGGTTAAACCCCACAAAGTTTCCGGCAAAGGCAGAGTCCGACCACTCGGCAGGGCAGGTATTCATAGGAGTGGCACCAACCGTGCTTAAATCAAACGAGCGGTTATCAGCAAAAGGATCAACTGGTTTTACATGGTAAGCGTATCCCCACCACTGAAACATATAGGCGGCCTCTTTCACCTCGCGCTGGCCACAAGCCGTGACCATGGTGGCATCGTAGCTGCTAAGATAGCGCGTGGGCTGAGTATAAATTTGCAGATAATCACCCGGGTTTAAGCTGTACCCGGAGGCAACTTCCACGGTCTCGGATGTTTGCTTGGAGGTTTCTTTGAAGTATTGGTAATTCAGGGAAAGGGCCAGACTGAAGACCCCGGTTTGCACCTGGGGAGTTAGATAGATGCCCCAGTGATGTCCTTGACGAGTTTCCCAAAGCCGCTGAATACCCTGTCTGATATTCAGTGAGCTCAAGGTCGAACTTCCATTTGAGAGAACCCCTGAAACCGCTTCGGTGGCCTGGTAACGTTGAAAGCAGTTTAAACGCTGGGCCTTTTCTCCCAGTGTGGGCGACAGAACCACGGCGCGGGAAACAATAAAACCAAGACTGGTGCGCACCGTGTGCCCTTTGGCATCTTGGGAAATCAAGGTAACCATCTGATTCACATAGGGCACATTTTCTTTGAGCGCCGGAAGTTTTAGAGCGAAGGTTTCATTTTTTCCCGATTTTCTGACGGCATACTGTTCCTCGCGCAGATCTTTTGTTTGGTAACCATTCCCGAACATGTAGATGAGAGTGTGCTTAACCTTCCCTTCCCCGCCTTCGGACTTGGCTTCTAAAAACACCTTGCTCTTATCATAAGTCCCTTTGAACTCCTGGCATCTTTGACGTCGACTTAGAAAAGATAATCCAGGCCGATAGTCAGAATCAACTCTGATTTTCTTGAGAGAAAGGGTGTTGCGAAATTCGGCCGCAAATCCCATGCTGGAAAAAATACAGAAAAAAATAATGAGTGCCTTCATCTGAACTCTCCCAAAGGAATATAAAGTACCTGCGAATTGTTATTTTCGATCACATAGCTGGAAATATTTTGCGCCAAAACGCTGCGGCAGCTATCTACCTTTTCGATCATTTTGTCTATGAACTGGAGCGATTCTTCCGGGTTGTCCGCGAAACTTCGAGGAACGACCGCGAAGCTGAGCCCGTCCTGTCCGACATCCAAGATCCCTTCTTCCCGGGCCACATACTCTCCATCCTCTTTTTCGTACATGATGGCCTTGTAACGACTATAGCTGGCGCGACGAATGATAAAGCCTCCTTGGCCTGGCACCAGTCCCCAAGATTGCTCGAGGTCAAACGTTTCTCTGGTAGAGCTAATTTTGCTGAAGTCCGCGCCGATATAAATGGAGGTCCCCAAAGGACTGATACTCCCGGGAGTCGGATTGAGCGTCCCCGCCGGAGCTGGGGAGACGGGTTTAAAAATTGGAATATTGAGATTGAGAAGACCGGCGGTTTCTGCCCCCAGATCCATACGAATGCCTTTTCGAACGTTAATCGAGGCGATGCGGGTAATATTCTTGACCACCCTTTCGTCGTTGATAAAATATTCGGAGTCAATCCGGGTATCACCCTGCCACTGGCACAGCACCTCGGAATTTAGGCGATAGATTTTGTCTTGGCCCTTGGGCATGACGAGAAGATCAGACCATCTCTTGGCAACGGTCACATGCCTGTCTTGAGACGGGTCTTTGAGAAAAACATACGCCGTGAACAATTTGGCCGACTCATTCTTGCCTAAGTTGCGTTTGTAAAATTTGAAAAGCGAGAGTAATTTGGTGAGTTCGATTTCTCCCCTGGAATTAGCGCGCTTCGTGAGCGTTTTTATTTCCCCCGGCTGATTGGCAAATGCATATTTAAGCTCCAGGAGTTTTTTCTTTTTGGGGGTCACGCCGGAAATTTTTATTTTAAGGACGATCAGGCGATGGGTAGTAAAGTTCACCTCATGGTGGCGAAAGAAGCTTTTAAATTGGACCGAAATAACAGGGGCCGCCTGAACTTCAAAATTCAGGACACTTAGCAGAAACATCAGCAGAAAGAATCGCCTCATTTGGCCACTCCATCTGAAAGCTGGGGGGCGGGGGTATAGAGAGGTGTCGAGGAGGCCATGATGGGCGCCACATGGGCGGTTTTTAACCATTTAGGGGCCTGCCCTGTCAGCTTGGAAGTGATGAATTGCTTGGTCCCTTTGTAGAGCGCCAGATAGTTCACCACATTTCCCACCACCAAACGCACCGGGGACATCAGGCCGTGCTTGAGGCCATACAAAGTTGTGCAAAAATAAGCGCGGTGGAGAATGCGATTCATCATGAACAACATATTGGTGAGAAGGACGAACCACAGAAGATTGCTCATGGACGCCGGGAAGACCCCGCGGGCAATGGCGATATTCAAAAAATCCACGCCCACCAAATGCCTCAAGAGCGCATAGATAAAAAGCACACCACTCCAGAAGGCCAAAGGAGTGCTGATCAGTCCGATTCGGTCCCGATACAGAAAATAATTGTCGATGAAATTCTTGTCCCAGCCTAAGTTCAGATAACCTTGAAAGATAATGCCTAAGTTCCAACGGGATTTCTGGCGTACGGCGGCGGCAAATTCCTGAGGGAAAAATTCCCGCGTAGAAATATATTCACGCCGCTTGCCATCTTGAATGCAGATGCTGGCGAGAGTTTGACCGAATTTCATGCGGTGGCAGCGGATGCCGAGTTCATAGTCTTCGGTCAGCGACTTGGGATTGAAAAGCTGGCCGTCATGCTGTTCCCGGAAGGCCTTTAAAAATTTCATTGTGAAGGCCGTGCCGACACCGGCCGAAGGGATGGAGGAGCCGCAGGCCTCGCGCACCAAGAGCTCTTTTAGATGGGATTCGGCGAACTCATCCATATATGTCCCGCCCACCAGCTTGCTCATGGGCAGAGGAAAGGAGAAAACCGGAATCTGCACAAAGTCTTTTGTCTCCAGGATTTTATTTACAGCATAGAGGGAGAGAGGATGGATGGCGTCCTCGCTGTCATGATACATGACGACATCATAGGCGTTGCCGGCATCATTGCGGCGGCAAATTTCTTTCACCATTTCATTGATCATCTGGCCTTTACAGGTGGGGCCGGACAAAGCGTTCACGACGCAATTCACGTTGGGATAGGTTGCCGCCAGCCGTTGCACAATTTCCAAAGTGCCAGTGTCGTTAGGATAAACGCCCAGAAAAAAATCGTAATTTTTATACTCCACGTTGGATAAGTTGCCTGTCACCATGGCCTCAATCACGTCCTCCTCGTGCCAGCATGCCACCATTATGGCCATGCGCTTCTGTGGCAACTTCTTCCAAAGAGCAAATTGGGCAGGAGTCAAAACCAGGGGACCGAGGCGTTTGAACCAGTAGATCAAATCGATGATCACCCCTTCCATTCCCAGCACAAAGAAGATCACCATTTGGGGGAGAAAAAGCACGGACACCAAAATATCGAGCCGCTCGAAGATAGTGCTCAAGATAACGGAAAGCATCTAGAAACTCCCGTAAAATACCAGCATGCCGGTTAAATTTCCGTAGCTCGTATCGGCAGGGATTGGATCAACATATTCTCGCCCAAGATATTGTCCTTGAGCATAGCTACCCAATAACTCAACAGAGTAATGCTGGGCCAGCCAGCGGAGTCGCGCGGCGGGACCGACCTCGGCCAAATTTTCATAGTAGTGTCCCAGACGATCAACCTTGACCTTTCCTTGCAACATGACCTCTCCAAAAAGCGGACCAGTCATATTTTTTGTGTATCCAATTCGCGAGCGGCCCATCCAAAACAGGTCCTGGGACTGGCGATTGGAAAAAACCATCTCCGAGTAGTGTTCGTGAAAATTAGCGGAGCTAGTTGAGTCATCGCGGTAGAAAAGATAAAAACCGCCGCGATAGTCATTGGTACTCTTACTGGTTTCGCCCCCCAGCTCATCCACAACTTTGCGATACTCCACAAAGCTGCTTAAATAATTTGTCAGCGACAATTTAAGTCCGCCGGAGATGAAAGCGTAGTTGTCGTTATACACCACCTCCCCACTTGAGCGGTCGTCTTTGCTAAAACCGGTTCCCATGTAGGCCTGTCCAGGGCGGTTCATCACACTGTAATCAACAAACTGCCATTGGAGACGGTTAAACGAAACCGGATTATTTGTCCGGGAATCCGTGGTTGTTTCAGAATAGATATCCACGTAGGTGGCCAGCGCCGGCGCAACACTTGTAAGCAAGAGCAGGGCAAGCGATAATTTGAGCGCCATTGATTGTTTCATACCCAGCCTCACAATGTTTTATGGATTGGCCAAAAAATATTTTTTAATCACTTCTTCGGTTTGTTTTTTACCCAGCGGAGTAAAGCCTGAATCGTTGGGGCCTTGCCTGGTGGGATTAATTCCAATATCCCAAAAGGCCACACCTTTAAACCATTCCAATCCCTGATTGAAGAATGACTCAAAAAAAGCTTGGTAGGCCGCCGCCTGGTGGGCCACATTGACCTGTTCCACCGGGCTATCGTAGGCAAAGGGATTAACGAAGCTACCTTCAGAACTTCGAAATCCCAGCTCCTTAAAGACCAGGGGCTTCTTCACTTCCAAGGCCATCTCAATTTCCATCATGGTGGTATCGAGCTGGTTGGCATAACGATCACTGCGAACGCGCAACATTTTTACCAGCTCATCATAATTAGCAGGGACTACATCACTCTTGGCGGCAAAGGAGCGATACATATCAATTCCGATGGCATCCAGATTGCTCCAAAATTTTTTCAGCTCGTACCAGCTTTCATTGTCAGAATTTCGAGGTTCTGTGGCCGCCAGATCCACCAGCCGGTAGCGCCATCTCTCGACCTCACCGCCGCTGGCATTCAGGCCATCAGAGTTGGCGGTGTCATCTGTGAAGTTGGCATCGTACATAATTTTGGTGGTGGGGGGCAGTTTGGCGCGGGCATAGTCAAGAAGCTGATTCCAGTATTTGGGAAAGCCATGGGGGAATTCTTTCCACACATCCTCAATACCCACGGTCATACTGTAGAGTTCAGCGCCAATGGTGTAGAAGTCAACCTTGGCGAGCTTGGCCACCAGCAGATACATGTCCTGATAGGCCTTGAAAGAGTCAAACCAGGCGTTGGGATCTTTGGGTTGAATATTGCCGTGCCACCAGATTTTTTTCACGCCATTTTCTTCCGTCGTATAGACCGCCATACTCTGGACATCTTTAACCACGAAAAAGATGGGGCGGATCTGGGTGGTCAAATTTTGCTTTTTGACCCACTTCATGAATTCCACCAGACGCATGGTCATGTCGCGATTGCTTTCTCCTGGTGTTCTGACTGGAATGAGTTCGTTGGAAAAGGGTCCAACCATGAGGGCCCTCGGATTGATGACAATATGATTTGCCCCCAATCGCTTGGCCTCTAAAACCGCGACCTGTGCGGCGGAAGGCTTACTCGGATTGGCACTGACTGCCAGAGGATAGTCTCCATCTTCTGTGATATTAAATCCTTTCAAAAAAGGAAAATCCTGGGCAAACGCGGTGGAAAAAATTCCCATAAGAAGCGCGACGAACAGAAAAGAACTACGCATGACTGACTCCTGAGTAATTGAGATTTGTTGTTCCATTGAGGGTTTTGACTCCCGCCGCTTTGATTTGAGGCGGTCCCGCAAGAATGACTCTGCCAAGAGCAGTATGGGAAGTTTCGCTGTAGATAATTTTAGCAATTCTTTCGCTGGCGGTACCATTCCCAAAAATGTGTCTTATGGCCCTCGCTTCGCTGTTGGCCTTGTGGTTGGCCCAGTCCATGGCGGCGAGAATCTGAGCGCTCTCAAGTCCTGCCAAAACAGCAATCTCAGCGTGCACAGCTTCCATACGTTCGGTTGTTTTGCGGCAAACGACAACAGGAATGCCAAGGGTCGCGGCCTCTTCTTGAATTCCTCCCGAGTCGGTAACCACAAAGTGACAGTCATTGACCACATGGCAACAATCCACATAATCAAGGGGCGCAATCAGATGACAGTTGGATAATTTACCCAGTTTTTCTTCTGCCACCGCACGGGCCAGATTATTCGGGTGGAGGGGAAAGACCAGGGCCAGCTCGGGATGATTGGTAAAATAGCTTGCCACACTATCCATCCAATCATTCATACTCTGGCCGGCATTTTCGCGGCGATGGGCAGTCATAAAGACCGGTTTAAGCCGCGACTCTTCTATTTTTCGCAGCAAGTTTAAGGTCGGCATGGAGGGAATTTTTTTAAGCGCCATCATCATGGCATCAATTCCGGTATTGCCGGTCAGATAAATTTTATCCGCAGGGACTCCCTCTTTGAGCAGGGCCTGGTAGGACAGTTCAGTGGGGGCCAGATGCAAGGTGGCCACACTGGTTAGAATTTTGCGATTAATTTCTTCTGGAAAAGGATTGTCGTTATCATAACTGCGAAGTCCGGCCTCGTTATGGTACACGGGAATTTTTTGAAAAAAGGCAGCAAGTCCGGACATGGCCGCGGTACTGGTGTCTCCCTGCACGATGAGACAAGAAGGGGTATATTTTTGAATGTACATTCCCATTTCTTGGAGGATTGTGGCCGAAAGTTCACTTAAACCGTTGGACCTCCCCATCACGGCAAGATTGAGATCGAGCTTGAGTCCGAAGGGGGCCAAGGCCTGATCAAGGAGTTCCTGATGCTGTCCGGTGCCTATTAAGGAGACAGCATCGGCACCATACATGCGACATAGTTCCAGATAAACAGGGGCCTGTTTGATGGCCTCGGGACGCGTCCCTAAAACAACCCAAATAGTGTTCGCCAATTGCTTCATAAGCAAAATTCTCCGGAAAAAGCTAACTTTCGTCATGATTTTGCCCTTCCTATCACTTGTTGCATCGCGCAGGCAAGAAGTTAAAAAGAGCGTCTAGGTGATGTATAGGATGAAAAAGTTTCTTCAAAAACTGATCTTTGCAAATCAACCATTTGCCTTAATACTGCCCGCAACTTTGATTAAATCTCAGGAAAATTACCATGAAAATATTTCTTACCTTGCTCTGTTTGTTTTTACTTTCTTGCGAAAACGGCGGCGACGAAGGGCCCTATAAGGCCGATTGGATTAAAAATTCTTTTTTACAGCTCACTCAAAATGCTTATCCGCGAGTGAAGGCCATTTCCTGGTGGCACGAGAATTTTGATCAATCCAAATTGCGAATTGATTCCTCACCCGAGGCCTTGGCGGAATATCAAAAGGGTGTGAGCAATGCAAAGTATTCTACTGAACTGATGTTTTCCAATAAAAAATTAGTGGTGGACGGAGATCGCATCTATCACGGAGCGTTTCCCGATATGGGTGGTGAGGAAGATGTCGTCACGACGGCGGCGATACGCTCCTTTGAATCGTTGGCAAAAAAAGAAATCGCCTGGGTTTATTTTTCCGACAACTGGCTGACGGGTATTAACTTTCCTTCCAGCGCGGTGGAAACCATTGTCTCCATGGGTAAAACTCCCTTCATTCGCATGATGGCCAGAAGTAACTTTGATGAAAATACTCCCGACCCCAACTACTCCATGGCCAAAATTATCAGTGGTGTTTATGACACTCAATTGAAGGCCTGGGCAACCAAGGCCCGTGCCACTAACGTCAATCTCTTAATTGAGTTCGGCACCGAAGCCAACGGCCAATGGTTCCCCTGGAACGGCCAGCACAATGGCGGTGGCACCACGACGAACTACGGCGACCCGACACTCGCCGATGGGCCGGAAAGATTTAGAGATGCCTACCGGCACATCATCGACATTTTCAAGGCCCTCAATGTTGACAACGTCACCTGGTTTTTTCATGTGGATGCCTACGGGGACCCCGAGGTTTCATGGAATGAGATGAAAAATTATTTTCCCGGTGAAAGTTATATCGACTGGATTGGAGTGAGTGTCTATGGCCCGCAAACTCCCAAAGAAGATTATGATGACTTCAAGGACATCATGGACCTGGCCTACCCAAAGCTGACGGCCCTTTCCCCCACTCTGCCCATTGCCATTTTAGAATTTGCCGTCACCGAGAAAAAATAGTCTGATAATATCTTTTTATCACCGCTTCGGTATGAGGCTTCCCCACCGGAGTAAAACCATTATCCTGCTCGCCGCGGCGCTTGGGACTCACCCCAATATCCCAAAAGGCCATCCCGCCAAGCCACTGTAGTTTTGGATCAGAAAAAGATTCAAGGAAGGCCTCATAGGCCGCGGCCTGATGCTCAAGATTTAATTGCTCACCAGGATTGTCGTAGGCAAACGGATTAAGAAAACTCAACTGGGAACTTCGAAAGCCAACTTCCTTAAGTATGACCGATTTTTTTATCTTGAGAGTCGTTTCAATTTGCGAGAGAGAGGCGGTCAGCTCCTTGGCATAACGATCCGACGTCTGGCGAAGAAATTTCACTAGCTCAGGATAATTTTGTGGAACCAACTCTTCGCCGGAGCCCAAGGATCGATACATATCAACTCCGATGGCATCCAGCGAACTCCAAAATTCACGCAGCTCAGATGAGGATGCCGGTAAGTCGACCAGCCGATGTCGCCATCGTTCAAATTCACCGCCTCGAACCACGGAATGCCCATAATCATCGGTATAGGTCAGGTCATACATAATTTTAGTTTTTGCCGGAAGTTGTTTGCGGGCATATTGGAGTAGCTGACTCCAGTTTTTTGGGAATCCCTCGGGATACTCTTTCCATTCCCCTTCAATCCCTACGGTCATGCTGTAAAGTTCCGCCCCGAGTGTATAAAACTCCACCTGGGCCAGTCGAGCGATCGTCAGATAAAGATCGTGATAGGCCTTGAAGGAGGCAAACCACTCTTCGGGATTTTGCGGCCGAATATTTCCATGAAACCAGCTCTTGCGCTGGCCCTCTTCCATGGTGAAAAATGGCGCAAGAGTATTGAGGTCCGTAACCACAAACAAAATAGGTCGGAGCTGTACCGTAAGCCCCTGACGCCGAACCCATTGTAAAAAAGGCACCATGCGCGCGCGCATCACCGGAATGCTTTTCCCTAGGGGGATGATGGGAATAATTTCATTGGAA
>MEPP01000032.1:229711-256255 GCA_001769855.1 Bdellovibrionales bacterium GWA2_49_15
AATGTTGAAGCCTTTAAGCCAAGGAATATCGGAGGTGGAAAGAAGCGAGCAGCTCAAACCTGTAAACGAGAGGAGCAGCACAAGGAGGACCGCAAAACCTTGCATACAATTATAAAAAAAGATCCGGCTGCAATTTGGCGCCGGCCTTGACACTGTACTGCTCAAAATCTTCAACTCCGGCCGTTTTCAAAACCTCATCGTCGATAAAGAAATTTCCACTGCAGGTTTTGGCATTTCGAATCAAGATTTGGTAAGCGGCATCGGCCATGATTTTCGGATGGCGACTGCGGGCGCAGAGCACGTCTCCCATGGGCATATTTTCAATGGCGGCCGTGGCGATGGTGGTGTGAGGCCAGAGCGCATTCACCGCGATCCCCTCCTGGCGCCACTCCTGGGCCAAACCAAGCACGCACAGGCTCATGCCATATTTCGAAAGCGTATAGCCCAGATGATCTCCCGCCCAGGGGGGATTCATATTAATGGGCGGCGACAGAGTCAGGATGTGGGGATTCATGGATTTTTTCAGATAGGGGTAGCAGCTCTTGCTGGCAAAAAAAGTTCCGCGCACATTTACCTGCTGCATGAGATCGTATTGCTTGGGAGAAAGATAAGGCGTTTTCTCCAGGAAAATAGCACTGGCATTATTGATCAAGATGTCGATACCGCCAAAATGCTCCGCCGCTTTTTTTACCGCCAGCTCGATCTGCTCGGGGTCGCGGACATCCAGCTTTAAGGCCAGGGCCTTGCCCCCCGCCTTTTCTATCTCCTCGGCCGCGGTATGAATCGTGCCTTTTAATTTAGCGTGGGGCTCGGTTGTTTTAGCGGCAATAATAATATTGGCCCCATCCCGGGCGGCGCGCAGGGCGATTTCCAAACCGATGCCGCGGGAACCTCCGGTGACAAAGATAGTTTTGCCCCGCAGATCGCCGACCACCTCTCCCAAACCGGCCGAGGCCTTGATGTCGGAGGCCTTGAACCTTTGAGCGCTTAGAAATGAGCTGGCGACAAAGAGCACCTTATCGCCAAGCTGATCAATTTTTCCTTTCAACATGTTTTTTACTTCACCAAATTTTCCAATCATCGAGAATCCCCATTAAACGTGGATGGATCAGGCGATGATAATCCCAGAAGAGCTTGCCACGACTGTCGTCTTTCTCATAATGTTTGGCCAACACCTTCATGGTGGCCAGATAGGCCATGGCCTGGCAAATACTCTCTGAGTGCATCATCAGCTTTTCCAGTTTTTCTTTTTGCATCCAGTTCTTACTGTCAAATAACTTAAAAAATTCTTCCGGCCTCAAGGTTTTTAAAACCAGCGTACTCAAACCTTTTTTTACCTGGGCATCCAATTTTAAAAACTCATGCTGCCCGTGTTCCGCCCCGGTCTTGTTCAAGGCAGGAAGAGGGCCGGGGAGCAGGAAGCTTAAAAAATCCGCCGGCCGTTTAAACACATCTTTGACCAGATCTTTCAAAACCATGAGGGCCTGAATCTGGGAGGTGCCCTCGTAAACCACCGGGCCGAAGCTGTCCCGATGCCAGCGCTCCACCGAGTGATCCAGCATGTAGCCATGCCCGCCTAGGGCCTGGATGGATTTTTTTGAAATCTCCAGGGCGGTCTCGGCGCCATAATACTTGAGCAGCGGGGTGAGCTGGCGGGTGCTTTGGGTGGCCTCCTCAAAAATCTTTTGCTCACTCTCCGTCAGCTCTCCGGTATTTCGTTTCTTCAAATCCAGACGGTGATAGAGGGTGAAGGAGTTCAAGCTGTCGATAAAAAGAGCGCGAAAGGCATCACACTCCACTTGCCACTGGTCATAATTTCTCTTGAAAAGCGGCAAATCGATAAGCTGTCGGCCAAATTGCTTGCGCTCATGGGCGTATTTTTGCACATAATCCAGGCAGGCCTCCATGAGCCCGAGCCCCTGGGCCCCCACCCCGACTCGACTCTGATTCATGAGGTGGAACATCATGGAGAGACCTTGATTTTTCTCTCCCACCAGCTTGGCAAGGCTATTTTCAAATAAAATCTCACAGGTGAAGGAACCTCTCATGCCCATTTTGTGCTCGTGCTTGGTCACGAGATAATTTTGTCTGCCCTCGATAAATTGCTCGACTAAAAAAAGTGAGATTCCGCTCAAACCTTCAGGTTCACCTTGAATGCGGGCAAGCACGAAGCTGAGTCCCCCGCCGGCGTTGGTGATAAACATTTTACTCCCGCGCACATGATAGGTTCCGTCAGGTTGTAAGACGGCGGTAGTTTGCAAAGAGCCGATATCCGAGCCGGAGTCGGCCTCCGTCAAGGCCATGGAACCGCTCAGCTCTCCGTTTAATATTTTAGGGATGAGACGCTGGCAATCTTCCTTGGTGCAAAAACGCTCCAACATATCGGCCATGGAAGTGTAAAAGCTGAGCTGACTCGATGAGGCCAGACAGGCGCGGCCAATAAAGGCAAAGGACATCATCCCCATGGCGGCGGGCAATTCCATGCCACCATGCTGGCGCGCTGTGGTCATTCCAAAAAGTTCCAGCTCCCGCGCCTCACGGTACAATGAGAGGAGGAGCTCATTGGGAAGCATCAGACCATTTTCAATTTTTCCCGGCCCTTCCTTATCGAGTAGCGGTGCCCTGGGAGCAATTTTTTTCTCACACCAGAGACTCACCTGCTCCAGGATTTCCGCCGCGAAGGAACGAATCTCGTCAGGGTTCTGCCATCCCTCCGGAGTGGGATAGGCCGGGTAAAAGACCGGCAGCAGGGCCTCCCAGTCCAGGGCGTGGGTAAATAACCACTGCCACTCTGATGAATCGCGAAAGTAACTCACGCTGACTCCTCTTAGCTAAGACCGTAGATCTTGCGGGCCTCTTCCACCGTCGCCACACTCTGGCCGGCATCTTTGACAACGCGGGCCAGGGCCTCGACTAACTTTCCGTTGGAATAGGTTTTTTCGCCACTTGGTAAATAAAAGGTATCCTCAAGGCCGGTGCGCACATGACCACCCAACTCACAGGCCCGGCGTAAAAGCGGCCACACCTCTTCCTGTCCGATGGCGATCACCTGCCAGGCGGCCTTGGGGGGCATTTCTTCCAGAAGCAAAGGAAGCCAAGACGGTTTGGCCGGCATTCCGCTATTGACTCCCATCACCAGTGAAATATTGATGGGGTCGCTTAGGAGCCCGGTACTTTTGTACATGGAGATACTGCGCAAGATTCCGGTGTCAAAACATTCGCACTCGGGCCTGACATTATTTTCCTTCATGGCCTTCAAAAAGGCCGTGATCTTTTCCACCGGATTATCAAAGAGAATCGGCGGCCAGGCCCAGGTGCCGTCTTTTTTAGTTTTGAGATAGTTCAAGGTTCCAGAATTCATGGCGGCAATTTCCGGCCGCACCGCCTTGAGGCACGCCACCGGCCCTGAAATATCCGGTCCCATCACACCGGTCGACATATTGATCAGCATCTTGGGCACGGCGGAGCGAATGGCCTCACAAATTTCCGAGACCACGGCCACCTCCCAGGTGGGAAAGGCGCCCTTCCCCGGCTCCTGGCGACGAAAATGACAATGGACCACGCTGGCCCCGGCGTTATAGGCCTCCAAAGCGGCGTCCGCCATTTCCTTTGGAGTCACGGGAACCTTATGCATTTTCGGATCAGTCAAGAGCCCGGTTATGGCGCAAGATATGACAGTACTCATTTTTGACTCCTCTATTCCATCCCTTCCATCTTACAGATAATTTCTTTCATGATTTCATTGGAACCGCCGCCGATTCCCAGCAACTTTCCATCTCTAAAATAGCGTGCGACCTCATACTCAGTCATGAGGCCGTATCCTCCGTGGAGCTGGACACACTCTTCCATCACGCGCTGTTGAGTCTGGGCGGTGATGAGCTTGAGCATCGAAACATCTTTGGTAAAATCAACCCCATGATTGGCCATCTGGACGCATTTAAAACTCATGGTTTCGATCATGGTAATTTCTGAGAGCATCTGGGCCATCTTATGGCGGGTGACCTGGTGTTTATAAAGTGGTTGCCCAAAGGCCTGGCGTTCAAAAATATATTTTTTGGTCAGATCATAACAGCGTTTGAGTCCGCCGATCGCCAAGGCCACGGCGGCGAGACGTTCAAACTGAAACTGCTCCATCTGATAGATAAAACCTTTTCCTTCGTGACCGATCAGATGGTCTTTGGAAATGCGGACATTATCCAAAATAATTTCGGCGGTATCTGAGGAGGGAAAGCAGGTTTTTTTCAAGCGTTTGCCGGTGGAGACGCCGGGAGTCTTGGAGGGGACGATAAAAAGCGACATCCCCTGGTAGCCAGTGCCCGGAGTGGTTCGCGCCAGCACGGTTAAAAAATCGGACTGGGTCCCGTTGGTGATAAACATCTTGCGCCCGTTAATGACATAGTCGTCGCCGTCTTTGACCGCCTTAGTATCAATTGCCGCCACATCGGAGCCGTGGCCGGGTTCGGTTACGGCGATTGAGCAGATCATGTCACCTTTAATGGCGGGAGCAAGATAAGTTTTCTTTAAAAATTCATTACCATGCTTGGCCAGGGCGGGTGTGGCCATATCACATTGAACCGAGAGCCCAAGAGCGACACCGGGGGAGCCACATTTTCCAAGTTCCAGGTTTAAGATGTAGCTATAGCTATGGTCAGCGTTGGCACCACCATAGTCAGAGGAATAGGTGACGCCGAGAAATCCCAGTTCCCCGCATCGCTTCCACACCGAGCGCGGAGTGAAGCCCTGGGCCTCCCACTCTTCCACATGGGGACGCAGTTCTTTTTCCACAAAGGAACTCACGGATTTTTTAAACATCTTGTGTTCGTCAGTAAAAGGCATCATTTATTCTTCTCCTTCAAGTTGGATCAGTTGCTCGTTTTTTTCCACCATTTGACCGCTGGCCACAAAGACGTCCTTCACCACGCCAGTTTTGTGAGCGGCCACGCTGTTTTCCATTTTCATTGATTCGATGATCACCAGCTCGTCGCCGGCCTTGACCTTGTCGCCCTGGCGGACAAAGACCTTGACGATCTTGCCTGGCATGGAGGACAGATAGCGATTCGCCATACCGGCCACCACCACTTCCTTGAAGCGCGGAACCTGAGTCACCTGCATCGGCCCTAAAACGGGATGATGGACCCACGAGTTGATCACGCTAAACTGAAGCCTCCGGTCAGTCAGGTTGAAGCTCACACTCCGCTCATCACACTCGATGAGGGCGATCTTCTGGGTGGCCCCACCGTTGATCTGGACCTCAAAGGCGTCATCCTGATAGCGATAAAGGATAGAATATTTTTGTCCTTCGCATTCATACTCGATTTTGGACGGGCGATAAAAATTATTGCGCCAGCCGCTGGCCAGCCCGGGAAGAATTTTTTGCGCCCTTCGGCGATCGAACCAATCCTTCAGCCAGACGGAGCAGACCACTTCCTGATGCAGCTCCGGCGCACTGGCTTTCTTGAAGGACTCGCCATAGAGAGAGAGAAAATTCGTGCCATAGCTGCCGTCGATAAAATGGGGGTGCTCCAGAATTTTCGAGAGTAAGGCGTGGTTGGTGGTCAGCCCGAGCAGCTCCAGGCGGGACAACAGCCACTGCATCTTTCGCGTGGACTCCGCCCGTGAATTTCCGTGGGCAACCACCTTGGCCAGCATGGGATCATAAAAGATTCCGATCTCGGTGCCGTCTTCGAGTCCGTGATCAATGCGAATCCCGGCACCGCGAACTTCCCGCCAGCGCAGGACCTTGCCACTCATGGGTAAGAAATCATGGCGCCAATCCTCAGCATAGAGCCGACATTCGATGGCGTGGCCGGTTTGCTTTAAGCTATTTTGCTGTAACGAAAGCGCCTCACCTTGAGCAATGCGAAGCTGCCACTCCACCAGATCAACTCCGGTGACCTCTTCGGTAATGGGATGCTCCACCTGAATGCGGGTGTTCATCTCTAAAAAGTAAAAGTTTTTAGTCAGAGGGTCGACGATAAACTCCACCGTTCCGGCCCCGAGATATTGGACCGAGCGGGCAATATTCACCGCCGCCTGCCCCATCTTCTCCCGCAGCTCCGGCGACACGCTGGGCGAGGGACTTTCCTCAATAATTTTCTGATGACGTCTTTGCACCGAACATTCGCGTTCAAAAAGATGAACGGTGTGCCCGCTGTGATCGGCCAAAACTTGAATTTCAATATGCTTTATAATGGGAAAATATTTTTCAATCAGGATGGTGTCATCCCCGAAGGCGCTCTTGGCATTGCGCTTGGCCGCCTCAATCGCCTGGGCCAGGTTTTTTTCCGACTCCACAACCTGCATGCCCTTTCCGCCACCGCCGGCCGCGGCCTTGATCAAAATGGGATAGCCAATTTTTTTGGCCTCCTTTTCCAGGCGGCCAAGGGACTGATCATCGCCATTGTAGCCGGGAACGATGGGAAGCCCTAGGCCATTGACGATATCCCGCGCCAGATTTTTCATTCCCATCTTGTCCATGGCCTCGGGACGAGGTCCGATAAAACAGATTCCCGACTTCTCACAGGCAATCGCCAGATCGGAATTTTCAGATAAGAAACCATAGCCGGGATGAAGGGCGTCGGCACCATGCTTTTTGGCGGTGCTGACCACTTTTTCAATATTGAGGTAGGACTCAAGAGCGGTCGTCCCTCCCAGGGGCACGGCGCAATCGGAGAGCTTGACCGCCAGACTGTTCTTATCAGGGTCAGAGTAGAGAACCAAAGTTTGAATACCCAATTTGTGACAGGCGCGAATCACCCGGCAGGCAATTTCACCTCGGTTGGCGACGCACACTTTTTTAAAATATTTGTGTTCCACGAGATACTCCTCTCCTACATCCTGAATACACCAAAGCCTGAATCGAGTTCGGTCAGACCTTGGTTGATTGCCGCCAAACAAATCCCCAGCACCGCGCGGGTATCGCGGGGATCGATAATGCCATCGTCCCACACCCGGCTGGTGGAGTAGTAGGCCCCGGACTCATGGGCAATCCGCGAGCGCAAAGTTTCTTTGGCAATTTTCATCTTGGCGGCGTCAATCTTGCCGGCAAAGAAGCCGCTTTTTTCGGCCTTCTGTTTCTGCACAATCTCCATCACCCCGACCAGCTGCTCCTCACCCATGACCGCCAGCTTGGAATTCGGCCAGGAAAAAAGAAAGCGAGGCCCGTACGCGCGGCCGCACATGCCGTAGTTTCCGGCACCATAGGATGCACCCATGACCACGGTAATGGCGGGCACGGTGCAGTTGGAGACGGCATTGATTAACTTTGCACCATTTTTGATGATGCCTTCCTCTTCGGCCTTTTTCCCCACCATGAAGCCGGTGATATTTTGAAAAAAGAGCAGCGGAATGCGACGCTTGTTCATGAGCTGGATAAACTGCGCTCCCTTATTGGCGGAGGCGGAAAAAAGCACACCGTTGTTGGCCAAAATTCCCACCATCTGGCCGTGCAGATGGGCAAAACCCGTCACCAGGCTTTCGCCGTAGAGTGGTTTAAATTCTAAAAAGCGCGAGCCATCCACCAGGCGGGCAATCACCTCGCGCATGTCAAAAGGTTTTCGAACATCGGCGGAAACAATCTTTAACAAATCTTCTGACGGATAAAGGGGCGCATACGGGGCACTTGCGGTCTTGGGTGCCGGCCAGTTTAAGCTGGCGACAATCTGGCGAACTTTTTTGATCGCCTGCTCTTCGTCTTCCGCCAGGAAGTCGCACAGACCGGATTGGCGGCTGTGCATATCCGCCCCGCCCAGGGATTCATCATCGCAGTCCTCATTGATGGCCATCTTGACCAGCGGCGGGCCGGCGAGATAAGTCTTGGCCTGCTTTTGAACCATAATAATGTAGTCGCACATGCCGGGAACGTAGGCGCCACCGGCGGTGCTGGAGCCGAAGACCACCGAAATGCTGGGCAATCCCAGGCCGGAGCGCCGGGTGATTTCGCGAAAGGCCTTTCCGCCATAGTTGAAAATCTTGGCCTGCTGAGGAAGATCGGCGCCGGCGGATTCGGTCAGGTAAATCACCGGCAGTTTATTTTCCAGCGCAATTTCGTCCAGGCGCGTGGCCTTTTGCAAGCTCACCTCGTTTAAGGCCCCCCCTTTTTCTGTGGGAACATTGGCATTGATCAGGCACAACACGCCACTCACGATGCCAATACCCGCCACCACCGAACCACCGAGAGTCATATCGTCCTGCTCCCAACCGGCCAGGGGCATCAGCTCTAAAAAAGGAGAATCCGGGTCGAGCAATAGCTCAATTCGGTCCCGGGCCAAAAGTTTGCCACGACTGTGATGGCGCTCAATATATTTTTGCTGGCCCTGCTGCACACTTAGGTGCAGGCGTTCCTTTAGCTCCGAACAGAGGGCCTGCATCTGCTGATAGTTTTCTACCACCCGCGTGTTTTGCGCGGACAGCGATGTCTTGAGCACATCAAACTCTTGCACCTTCGACCTCCTTGTCACATCCCAATTCGCGCAGACGCGCTAAACATTTTTTTCCATGTTCCACTAACTCGCGCTCCATCGTCTCAAGCTCCCTCTTCTCTCTTTGGATTTTCTCCATGTACTGTTGGCCGTACAAGATGGCCTGCTTGATCTGCTCTATCTCGTCGATGACGAGATCGGCGCGACCTAAAATGCTAACAATTTGATCGAGTGTCATCCCAAAGCGCTTTCCGCGCAAGATGAGCTTCAACCTTGCCCGGTCACGCCGCCCAAAGGTTCGTTGATTGCCCTGGCCGCGTTCAGGTTTGATCAGACCTTTTTCCTCATAAAAGCGGATGGTACGAGTGCTAAGCGAAAACTCACTCGCCAGCTGAGAGATGCTGTAACTACTTGATTTTACTTTTTCCATTGCCCTAAAATGTTAACGTAAACGTAAAGTTTAGTCAAACATGATCTTTGTGACTCTGCTCGAGGTTTTCCACCTAAATCAGTGCGGTATAAAATGCTGGAACTAAGAACTTTTCTCCTAATAATAGAGGGAGATGAAAACAAAAATTATCGTTTCCATTATTATCGCCCTCATCAATTTTGCTCCAGCTTTGTCGGCCTCATTCGATGCCCCTACCCGCGATGACGGCCGCTGGTATTATGTGCTCAACAACAGTCTTCCCTCGGAGGCCCACCATCAGCGGCATCAGGAAATTTTTGGCCGAGATATTACCGGATATAATCACATGGTCTTGAAGGCCATCGATCAGGTCCAGGGAACGGCCCTCGATGGCGGCGGCTATTTTATGGGAAGGGACGCCACCCCGCCCGAATCGCCCATCGGCCATATCCTGCAGCTTTTTGAAAAACCACTTCTCTCTCCTCCCCGCAAGGCGAGCTATTGCACAGGCGCGACCTATGCGGCATTTGTCGAAACTTTGAATATCATCATTCCTGCAAGCGAGCGCGCGGCACTTTCAGAAGATCGCTTTGAGGCCTTGCGCATGCAAGAGCTAGATGGAACTCGGCGCGAAGATCACGTGAAATTTTGGGGCCGCTGGAATGCCGATAACACCGGCCACAGCGACGCTTTGATACAATACACCGGCATGGGCAAGGTCATGCCCCCAAACAGTGCCCGTCCCGGCGACTTTGTGAACATTATCTGGAAAAATAACCACGGCCATGCCGTGATCTTTCTGGGATGGCAGATCGATGCCAAGGGCGAGAAGAACATGCTGTACTGGTCCAGCCAGCCGGCCACCAACGGCTTAGGAGACAGTCAGACACGGCTCTCCAATACCAAAAGTGTAACCTTTGTAAGATTAACAGATCCTCGCAAAATTTTTTCCTTTGATGTGGATACCTCCGTCGATAACTAACATGAAAAATCTTTTTATCAATAATCCCAAAGAAATTTATCTGAACTCCGGCACGGAATCAAAAACACCCATTACGGTTTTAAATGCCATTGAAAATTGTAAGCACGAGTACGAGTTAAATCCCACCCTCGGCTTTGTGAACTCCTATCAAAAGTTGTGGGAGGTGCAAAAGCAGATCGCCGTTTTTTTTCACTGTGATCCCGCTGAGTTGTTTTTGAGAAACAACATCACTGAAGTGATGAATCAGTTTATTTTGGGCTGCCCCCTTCCCGCCGGTAGCGAGATCCTGGTCACCAATCTGGAATATCAGGCCATCTTAAATTGCGTACGATTTAAGGCCGAGAAAGAGCAGCTTCCGATTAAGGTGGTGGACATCCCGGTCAAAAATGACCTTGAAAAAGGTGAAATTCTAGACCTCATTAAAAAGGCCATCACACCCAAAACCGCCATGCTGGTGATCAGCCATGTCTTTACCGGAACCGGCGTCGTCGTTCCCATCAAAGAGCTGGCCGAAATAACCCAGGCCTTGGGAATTAAATTAGTGGTTGACGGGGCCCACTCCCCCGGCGCCCTCAACGTTGATTTTAGAGAGCTAGGCCAGGTAGATTTTTTTGGCGGTAACTTTCACAAGTGGATGATGGGCCCAAAGGGAACGGCCTTCGGCTGGACCAATAAGAAGCATCATGCTTCCCTCTCTCCTTTGCTCGCCGGCTGGACCACCTTCGATACCACCTCCCCCTTTGACCTGTTTGGCGGAGGTTCGAGATTCGCCTCAAAGATGATGCCGGTCGGAACCCAAAATTTTTGTCAGTTCCTGGGAGTGCAGGAGCTTCTCAATTTCTGGGAGCTGCATAATCAGGAAATTCTGCGCAATAAACTTGAACAGCTCACCTTGCTTGGCGAAAAATTAATTCGCGAGCAAACTTCACTCAAATCTCTTTACCCCAAGGATAAGGAGCTGCAAGGACCTCTGGTGACCTTTGCCTTGCCTGAGAAGCTGGAGAAAGAAGGTTATCTTCTGATGCATCGACTTTACAAAGAAAACCATCTTCAGGTGGCCTCAACCAAGATCAAAGGTGTCTGGCATTTGAGAGTGTCGCCCCATATTTATAATACGCCTGGCGAGCTCACCCAGACGGCAACACTCCTCAAAAAACTCTAATCATGCACGAGCGCGCTTGAGCGATTCAAATCCCACCACCCCGGCCAAGAGGATAAGTGACACGGAGGTCAGCGTAATAACCAGGGAGAGATCAAATCCTTGGGTCTTTTGCACGCCATCCACCAATAACCCCACCAAAGCGAGCAGAGTCATGGAGAGCACAAAAAACATGGGAAGCAGGGTAAAATAAATGGGCCGCTTGGATTCCCTTAGCCACAAGGTAATGGTGAGAAGAGTTAAGGCAGCCAGGAGTTGATTGGCGGCCCCGAACAATCCCCAGAATTTCGCCCATGAACCGGCATCGGAAAAGTAGAGAATTAATCCCGCCGGCACGACGATGGCCCAGGTACCGACAAAGGAACCAAGCCATCCCTTGAGTCCGGTTAACTCTTGAATGAGATAGCGCCCCAGACGAGTCGCCACATCAATGGTATCGAAGACAAAGGTTGAGAAGGCCATGGCCCCAAAGGTCATGGCCTCCAGGCGGTACTTCTCCCCCACCATCATCGTCAAAAAATCTCCTATGCCTTTCCCATAGATGGTCCCCGGCTTCATTCCCTTAATTCCTTCGGGTAGCTGAACCATCACCACCGCCAGCGCGATGAAGGCCACCAGGGCCTCCGACAGCATCGCCCCGTATCCAATGGTATGAGTATGGGTTTCCTTATCAATTTGCTTGGAAGTTGTGCCCGAACAGACCAGACCGTGAAAGCCGGAGCAGGCACCGCAGGCGATGGTGACAAATAAAAAAGGAAACATTCCGGTAGTGCCGGCAAACCAGGAAACACCCTCTTTGATGGCGGGTAGCTGGATGGTGTGCCCACCGAAGAGCAGCCCGATCAGACCAATGGCCAAGGCAAAATAGAGAACAAAGCCGCCCAAAAAACCGCGGGGCTGCAGCAGCATCCAGGTTGGCAACATGGAACCCAAGGCGCAGTAGAGCGCGATGAAGACCGCCCAGGTTTTCATGTCGAGTAAAAAATATTGGGAGGTCATCGTCCCGGCCCAGGAGGTAAACACCACCAGAACGGGAAAAATAATGGAAACAAGCCAGAGCGGAGGCCTTAAATATCGCTGTACCAATCCCAAGACAAAACACAGGCAGAGATAGTAAACCGAAGCGGCGGCCACCGCCCCCCCCGGGTGAAAATTGGTATGCACCGCCTGCAGCTCCTCCGAGGTAAAAACAAAACTTGAGGCGGTCACATCCCCGAAGGCCACGATGATATAAACCAGGGTAATTAAAATAAATGCCATGAGGGCCAGTCCGGCCTTGCGGGAAATATTATTTTTGGCCATCTCCGCGATGGAGCAGGCGCCGTTTTTCACGGATAAAATCAAGCTGGAGAAATCATGGACCGCACCGATAAAGATAACTCCGAAGGCGATCCACAGAAGGCCGGGGAGCCAGCCAAAGGTCACGGCAGCGATAATGGGACCGGCGATGGGACCGGCGGCGGCGATGGCGGAAAAATGCTGGCCAAAAAGATAGAACGGATGAGTGGGAACAAAATCAACGCCATCTTGCAGGGTGTGTGAGGGAGTTTCCCGCGTGGCGGAGAGATCAAAGTGCCGCGCCACCCAGCGGCCATAGGTCCAGTATCCGACGACCAGAAAGACAATGAAAGCGATCGTTAGTATTGCAACCGACATTCCCCAACCCCGTGTTTGATTATGAGAAATAATGATATGGCCGCGGTCTTGAAAATACCACGGCCATTTTTTTAGGCGGTCAGAGACATGGTCGGAATAACGAATTAGGGAATCATTGGAGCGTCAACATGGAGCGGATGGGCAAAGAGACGGCCCTGGCGAACGACTTCTTCCCCTTTCACGCGGTCAAAATATTTTTTTGTGATTTCGACGATGGTGGCCGCCATAGGACGAATGCGACATACCAGATGAGTCATATCACTAACCGTAATCGAAACGTCGTATCCATCAACCGCAAGATCATTTTTTTCGGCCTTATAAACATTCTGTCCGCAGCCTAAGCGTTCGCGGGAAACCATTGGGGCAACGAGATTTTCGATCGTCGGGCCGCGGAAGCAGTAGGCACCACGGGGGCAGTTATTTTCGCCAATCAGAAAAACTTTAATCTTATTGTTCACATAATCCAGGGACACCGTTCCGTTCACAAAATTCTCACCCATCGCGGAGGTGTAATCGATCCGATAAAAGTCGGCAGATTGCGAGCTGATGATACTCCGAGCGTTGGAGTTAAAACTTGCCAGAGACAGACAGAGGGCCAAAAGCACTAAAATTGATCTCATAAATATCTCCCATAAAAAAGTATGTTGTAGTCATTTAGACGATCGCAATATGGTCCGTCTCGGGAATGAAGTAAAATTATCATTCGGCATAGATGGTCATAAGACGAGCTAATGAGCATCTATGTAATATTTTCACTAAATAGACAATGTCCGATTCCTTTGTTATGCCATAATTTTTATCATGCCTAGATTATGATCGGATTTCTTATGAAGATGGCCCTGATACTCCTTGTGGCTTTGTGTAGCTCCTTTGAGATTTTTGCAACCCAAAGCTATCTCTCTGTTTTTACTTCGACCTACCCTTCTGTCAGGGGCAGTCAGCTTGAAAGCTGCGCCACCTGCCACTCCCCAGTCAAGGCCGACTTTTTAAACGCCTACGGCCTCGATCTACGCGATAAGGGAAAGAATCTCAATTTCAAGGCCATAGAAGCCCTCGATTCTGATGAGGATGGCAAAAGCAATATTCAGGAAATTAAAGCGGAGATGTATCCTGGCTCCCAGGCGGCCACGGCGGAGTATTTAATTTTTACAAATAAAAAAGGTGCTGTTCACTTCAATCATGAAATGCATGTCACCGGTCCCGCCGCTGGAGACTGTAGCAAATGTCACGGCGTCGATATGTTTCCAAAATACTTTAACGACAGTATTCCCGTTAGAGACAAGGCCCATACCATCTGCTGGCGATGCCATAGTGAATCGGGAAATCCCAATGCACCCCTTCAATGTGATTGGTGTCACCAATGAAAATCTTCCCAGTTATTTTCTGCCTAATTGCCGGTTTTGGATTTTGGTCTCAAGCCTCATACGGCAGTGCCGAAGACTGTACCAAATGCCACGAGCAGCTGGAAAATCCCTTCAAGCACGGCCCGGCATCAGATGGTTGCACCTTTTGTCATAATCCCGATCACAGCGTGAACACCGGCCGCCCCATGCGTTTATTGGAAGAACCAAATAAGCTCTGCTTAATGTGCCATGACGGGATTGCACAGGAAGGACATCCTGTTCAAGGCCATCCTCTGAGCGGGCCCAAAGATCCGGTGTATCCGAGAAGAAAATTTTCCTGTGTCTCATGCCATAGCCCTCATAGCTCACAGTCCCGCAAACTTTTTCGCTATGATTTTTCCATGAACACCCCTTACAAAGGTTCCATCTGCGCCCTCTGCCACTGGAAGATGCTCAATAACACCCCGAAACCGCCGCCCCCCCCTTGGAGCGACTACGGAAGATAATTATTTGCAGGAGACGACGCTATAAAAACTATTATTCTTTCAACCTTGTTTTGCTTGCTGTGCCTTCTCTCCTCCACACTTTTTGCCAAGGAATTTCATTTTTTTTGCAATGGGAACGGCTGGTACTCAATGGTGGGCAAAGATTATTATCACGCTTTTATAAAATCTTCCGCCTGCATGAGTGTGGATCGCCGCTTGGCAGTCACGGCCCGGTTCAAGGCGAAATCACTATGCCGCGAATGGGCCCAAAGCTTCGGGATTGACGATAAGGGTGTGACATCTTTTTTCAAAGGCAAGATACAAGGCCAATGTCAGCAGGAAAATCAGAAGATCGACCGCGAGTTTGAGCAAAGAAGAATCAACCGTATCTACTCGTACGGTCAGACCAGCTTCTATATTAATAATACCGGGATCGAAAAACCCATTCTGCTTCCGGATGGAAGCGAGCAAGTGCAATGGCTCCAGATCGGAGAGCGAAGAATGTGCGGTCTGATCGAGGGCGATGTGGCCTTCTTCGAAACGCCCCAAAGTGTCGTGGTGCGGGTCCTCTCAAGCGGGCAGGAGTATTCCTATCTGCGCATCTCAAAAAATACCGAGGAAGAAATTTTTCGCGCCAGCTCGCGCCCGTTCAAAAACTCTCAGTACCTGGGTCGCACCAAAAGTTTGACCTTTTTTAATATTAACCGCGATGGTGCCAGGCAGTCAGAGTTTTCTCTGAATATCAATTTCCTTGATCAGCACAGAGGTCAGCGCTATTGCCGGCCGCTGCACAAATACCTAATGCCTTAAGGGGCTTCCTGGCTGGCCATCATCAATGGATGGGGGCGCTCATCAATACAGTTTGATAATGTCGACACGACGATTTTTGAAACGTCCATCTTCGGTGGCATTGTCGGCAACCGGCACAAGACTGCCGAATCCGCCTGGCAAGAGACGATCTTTGACAATTCCATGTCCCGTCAGCCATGTGACCACCGACTCGGCGCGCTGGCGTGAGAGGGTGAGGTTCATGTCGCTGGCCCCTACATTATCGGTGTGACCTGCGATCGCTATTCGCCAAGCTGAGTTTTTTTGCAGCATGGTCATCACCTCGGCCAAAACTTTTTCGGAATCGGGACGAATGGTCGACTTGGCGGTGTCAAAGTTAATGCCATAAATCGAAGCTCGACCAGTCTGCTCAATCAGTTTGGTCCAACCGTCGGCGGTGGCCGTCATGGTCTGCTCCATTTCTTGGGCCTTGACTGCCTTCATCACGTATTCTCCTCTACGACTTTGAACATAGACCCACTGAGCTCCCTTCTGACCGGTCACTCCCGCCCAGTTAGATCCATCTTTTTGGTATCGTATAACATAACCATCTGCTTTCAACGCGGCTTCGGTGTTACGGATAATCTGTATCATCGAGAGCTTTTGATCGCATTGATATTGAATTTCTTCACGAATTCCTTCGATTTTCTGCTTGGGCTGATTCGCTATTTCGAACTTCTCGACATCAAAGTCCGAATGCCTACAGAGATAGATAAAACAGCCCGGCATTCTGGTGAGAACTTTATCTGTGCACCCTGCTCGATCCTTGGGAGCGGACGCAGCCAAAACCAGCGCAGGCATGCCAATCATAAAAATAGCAAGCACCAAGAAATTACTTATAGCTTTCGACATTATAACTTCCCCTCATTTTTATCGTGTCAAAAAATGGTACTCAGTTTCAGCTACCTAGTAAAGTCCTCACACTTAAAGAAGATCTCGCAAAGAGTGTGACCACTCCCATGCGTCGAGCGCAGTCCACTCACCCCAGTTGGGGCCTCCTTTGAGAAGCTTGCTTGCATCGGGAACCGCCCTAATCTCGTTACTGATCTTAGCGATAAGCTCAATGTTTGTTTCGATAACATATCTGACTGTATCGGCTGAGATAGAGCTACTGCCATCAGCTCTTATTTGGTGGCGTTGAGCGTCTGCCTTGCTCACAGTTACGCCTGCTGATTTAATATGCAGAAGTTGCAACTTTCTATCCAAGGTCACGATCGGCTTATTGGCTTCAAAACTTGCCTGATTGAACTGAACTTTTAAATTGCTTACAAAATTGTTCTCTAGACAAAGACGAACACGCGATCCGTTTTTAGAATACTCAGCATCGATAGCGGCCATTTGTTTCTCGGTTTCGAGCTTCCAGTATTGCTCGGCAAACTCTTTATTGGTGGCCAACTTCATCTGCTGCTCTTTCCACGTCTTCCAATCTGATTTTTCTTTTTCGATTTCCTCCTGTGATTTTCGGATGCCGAAAAAGGCATTATAACATTGTTCATTCCCTGCCTCTTTGTAAAATCCATCTTGGCTGACATAATCAAATGACTCGGAATCATTTGGAGGGCCGCCAACCACTTTGGTGAAAGCTTGCACAATTGGCTTTTCAAATTTTACCTTGGCCTTAAGCCCCTCTGTTTGATTATTAAAATACGGTGAAAGATCATGTTCAACATAGGCGACTTTTGGTTTTGGGCCGGCACACCCCGAAAGCACGAATGAAAGACCCAGTGCTGATAAGAATGAAAATGATCTCCTCACAAAAACCCCTTTCAACAAACTAGATTTTGAACCTTATAAAATTAACATAATACGGGATTTACATCCAGAATATTAAGGGCACCCTTTTTATATTGCGCCATTAGTAAAACATTCCAAAATTTCCGCCGGTATGAATAAACAAGATATTGTCCTTCTTTGCGAACAATCCATTTGAAGCATAGTGAATGAGGCCGGCGGCGGACTTTCCAGTGTAAATTGCATCCAAGAGCACCCCTTCCAATGAGGCAAAGATCTTCATCGCCTCCTGACTTTCTTTGGAGGGAAGTGGGTAACCGGGCCCGATGAATCGGTCATCAACCATGATCTTATTTTCGTCCCAGCGAATGCCAAGCATTTTTGCAGTTCTTTCTATCAAATCCTGAATTCTGTTTTTTTGAAAATCGGCCGGACGTGCAATCGCCATTCCCAAAACGGTTGTTTCATAACCTTCGATACATTGCCCTAGCACAAGTCCGGCCTGAGTTGCGGCTGAACCTGTTGTAACGATGATTG
This sequence comes from Bdellovibrionales bacterium GWA2_49_15, assembly GCA_001769855.1. Taxonomy (GTDB): domain Bacteria; phylum Bdellovibrionota; class Bacteriovoracia; order Bacteriovoracales; family Bacteriovoracaceae; genus GWA2-49-15. The sequence goes on from MEPP01000032.1 coordinate 247,262, forward strand.
TGTTGAAATGAATGCTGTTTTTTCGTGAGAACTGGATGATTTCATCAAAAGCATTGATGTAAGATACGGTTCCTATCTCATCGCTTCCGCCAGGATGAAGCTCATACACAAGCTGGCCTTTTTCTTCTAAAAGAGTTTTGAGCTTGGAAATTTCTTCCACCAGAGTTTCTTTTTTCTTCTCAGGAATGAAATGAAGCTTGGTGTCCAGCAGTCCAAACAGGACCTGGCCGGCGCTATTTTGTTTTGCTTCATCCCCGACAATAAAAATATGGACGTCAAAACCAAATGCGCTTCCTGCTGCGGCGGCATTTCTGCTAAAACTTGTTGCGCCCGAAGTGATCAGGACTTGGGCCTTTTTCTTAAGAGCATCTCCTATCAGGTATTCCAATTTCCGTATTTTATTTCCGCCAATGGCAAAACCAGTAAGATCATCTCTCATAATATAAATATTGTGGCCAAGATGTGAAGACAAACGGGATAGCTTATAGATCGGCGTAGGTGTAAATGCCATTTTAACTTTGCTGTAGTTTTGTATCACAGATTTTATCGTCATTAAGATCCTCCCTTACATTTTTTTGCAAAATGTATATGCCATGGCGACGGTGTCGCGTTGTTGATCTCAGGATGAAATGTGGTGACCATGAGATTGCCAGATTCTACCCAGATTGGGTCGTTGTTCAGATTTTTCATGACACTAACGTTCTTTCCCACCATCAGGATGCGCGGGGCGCGGATAAAGGAAACATAATATCCATCAATAATCTGCTCCGTGCTCTCCAGTTGCCTTCCATAGGCGTTGCGCTGAATTGAGATATCGATGACATTGTAAGAAGGTTGGATCGGGCAGCTTACCGACCTGGCCATGAGTATAGCGCCAGCACATATACCCCAAACAGGTTTGGATTTCGCGAATGCCTTCAGTTCCGTGCCTAAACCGACGATATCGACAAGCTTGAGCATGACGCTGCTTTCCCCGCCAGGCAAAATTAGACCGTCAATTTCTTTGAGATGCTTTTCTCCGGTGACTTCAATATATTTTGCTCCCAGGGCCTCCAGATGAGCTTGATGAAGTTTTATGGCACCCTGGAGTGCAAGGACACCTATTTTCATAATTACCAACCTCTCAGAGCTAATCTCTGCTCACTAGGGATTAAACGCATCTCTAATCCCGCCATGGCCGCGGGAAGACCTTTCGAGGCCGCGAGGATGGCCGAAGGGGTATCAAATTGAACCACCGCTTTGACAATGGCCTTGGCAAATGCCTCAGGATTTTCTGATTTAAAAATTCCGGAACCTACGAAAACGGATTCTGCCCCCAGTTGCATAACAAGCGAGGCATCTGCAGGAGTTGCAACTCCACCGGCGGCAAAATTTGGAACTGGCAGTTTTCCTGTTTTTCTAATCAGCTTGAGAAGTTCAAAAGGTGCACCAAGATTTTTTGCTTCCGTCATAAGCTCAGCGTCTTCTAGGTAGGTCACTCGTTTAATTTCTTGAGAGATCTGGCGCAGATGACGAACGGCCTCAACGATATTCCCTGTCCCTGCCTCCCCCTTGGTTCTTATCAAAGCTGCACCTTCTCCAATTCGTCTCAGCGCTTCGCCAAGATTAGTGGCACCACAGACGAAGGGAACTTGAAAAGAATGTTTGTTAATGTGGTAGCTCTCATCGGCCGGTGTCAGGACTTCGCTTTCATCTATATAATCTACCCCGATCGCTTCAAGCACTTGGGCCTCGGCAAAATGCCCAATGCGACACTTCGCCATCACGGGGATATCAACTTCCTCCATGATTTGAAGAATCAGTTCCGGGTTTGACATTCGAGCAATTCCGCCGTCCTTCCTGATGTCCGAAGGAACTCTTTCTAACGCCATGACAGCGATGGCCCCGGCGTCTTCAGCGATTCGCGCTTGCTCAGGGGTGACAACGTCCATAATAACGCCCTTTTTTAGCATCTCGGCAAGACCTGTTTTCAAGTTAATGTGAGTGGTACCCTGATTTGTGACCATGCTTAAGCTCCTTTTGCTACATTGTTAGTTGCATTTGAGGTATCCTCCTGATCCACAAGAATTTGAAGGGACAGAACCAATTTTTATTGTGGGACAGAAGAACTGTCCCAAGAACTGTCCTAAGATAATTTTTCGAACTGTCCCTTAAGCAAGCCGAGGTGAGCTGCTACGTTCATACAAGGAACACTAAAAAGGAGATTCTCGTGGAACGTCAACCTTACATCCGATTAAACTTTGACTCGGAAAATTCGGGTAGACCCTTGAATGTGGAACAATTGGTTCACATTATTCGAAGGCAGATTCAGTCTGATGGCCATTTTAAGGGTTGTCGCTTGCCACCCGTCCGCGCACTATCGCTTCAACTCGGACTATCGAAAAACACCATTCAAACGGCCTACGATGAACTGAGAGCACAGGGTCTCGTGGAGAGCAAAGACCGTTCTGGCATTTTCGTTGCCAAAGGTGGAGAACCTAGATTTTTTGAGAGTCCTATTAACGTCCCGGGCCCGGCGCTTAAGAAAATTGCCAATATTGCACCTTCTAAACCAAAATTAAATAATGCCATTTCACTCAGCTCAGTTTTTGTTGATCCTCGAATTCTTCCAATGGAAAAATTATCGGCTTGCTTCAGGTCGGTATTGAAGTCTCCCGGAATTCCTGAGTCTGCTGATCCTCAAGGAATGCCGGCGTTAAGAGAGAAAATCGCGCTCCGACTTAGAGATCGTGGAATGGATGTTGAAGCAGATCATATCATCATTACCAACGGATCACAGCAAGCTCTTGATCTCGTTACTCGTGTTTTGGCGACGAAAATTGTTGGCACAGAAGATCCATCATATTTCCTCGGGAAATTTTTATTCGAAATGAATGGTATTGAAACTATCGGACTTCCCATTGATCCATTCAAAGGTCTGGACGAAAAAATTTGGCAAAAAAGGCTTTCAGAGAAGAGACCAGGCCTTGTCTACCTAACCACAAATTTTCAAAATCCCAATGGGTATTCCTATTCGAGTTCCGAAATTTCCAACATTGTAAAATGGGCAAAGGAATTTAATTTTGGAATTCTTGAGGACGATTGGGGAGCCGAGATGCTTTCTTACTCGGAATTCAAACCCGGTTTGCGCGCCATGGGCGGGAATAGTGTTCTTTATATGAACTCTTTTACCAAAAAGGTTCTCCCATCCTTGCGTGTGGGTTATTTAGCGGCGAATGATAAAACGATTGAATCACTGCTCATGGCCAAGCGGGTTTCAACAATTGCCGTTCCTGGAATCATAGAAGCCGTTCTGTTTGAGTTTATTGATCGAGGTTATTACGATACTCACCTAAGGTATATTCAGGAGGAATTGGACATTCGCTATGAGAATTGCTTGGGTTTGCTAAGAGATTACATGCCCGAAGAAGTTAAGTGGACTTCGCCAGGAGGAGGTCCGGTTCTTTGGCTGGAATTACCAAAAAAAGTGAACCTGGAAATGCTTACGGTGAAACTAAAAGATCAGGGTGTCCTCATTCAGTTATCGAACAACGCATTCTTTGGTGAACCTCATTCTCACGGGTTCAAGATTGGGTATGCTTTTTCTTCTCAACAAGAGATGGCCGAGGCCATTGAAAAAACATCGCGAGAGATTAAAAGGCAGATGAATGTATAAAGGCATTAAAGTACGAGCCGAGGGAAAAGATTTGGAAAAGATTCCCTAGAATTGATCTGCACCATAAAACTCCTCAATGTCTATGGGCCTGAGGAGAATGGCTCTTACGTTCAGTCGATCTGCAAGGTCTGCATGAAATAAGTGAGTAAGCAACTGAACTCACACCGAAAAAATTGGTGCCAATCCTATAATCATTACAATGTTCTAATCTTCATTTCTCCAAATCCAATCATCACATCGCTTGTAAATGGCCAAGGTGAAGCATACACCAACGGCAAGCAAGATAAGCCCCGTCTGCAAAAAGTGTCGACGCTTGGACTCAATAAGACCTCGGGGCTCAATGAGTCTTTTTTGCTTCAAGTCGATGCCTAAAATTCTCTGCATGCTCCCAAAGCCTAGAAAGGCAGGAGCAATCCAAAAAGTCATGGTGACTGGCGGTGGATGATTTTGCATCAAGCTTTCGTATAGGGGTGTGAGCTCATGACTAGTGCCAGAGAAAATGAAAGGTTCAGCTTGGCCTTCCGCCAAAAATTCCAAACGCGCGTAATCCCCTTCTCCCTGCAAAGTAATCCCTTCAATCATTAGCGTCTTGATGGACAAAGAGTTGTAGTCCGGCCGCATGAGCAGGCTAAGCAAGCCTAGGAAAATAAATATCGAAGCGAAGATGTATTTCGAACGCTGGTCCTTGCTATCAGAATTCTCTATTTTTATTTTTTTTTTCACAATAAGGTTCCGAATATTTTTTTCAATCGGGCCTTTGCCGTGTTTGTCTGCGCGCCTACAGTGTGATCGGTCATCCAATATTTTTTGACTGATCATAACAGATCAGAGGAAAATGGGGCAGAAAAATGCGTTTAAACTTCGAGCGAAATGATCAGGTACTTATGTTGAAAATCCTCAAAGACAGCGAGCGATTGGTTATCTTCAGACTGGGCAAGTTCTTGAGAACCGCCGGACCGGGCATGGTGGTACTTATTCCCATGATCGATAGAGGTCATAAGTTTGATTTGCGACCAATGAAGATGCAGGTTGAAGCTCATAACCAAATCATCGATGTGGAGTTTAAGATTGATGATCCGCTTAAACGCGCCCTTACCATGATAGGCGAAGAAAATGAAAACCAAAATCTGAAAGCCATCGTTACTCAATATTTGGATAATTACAAACAAGCGCGAGGGTCCGTTCTGAGACTTCAGGCAAGCTCGACTTTTAATCAAGAGATTCTTCAAGAGATAAATGAAAATTTTTCGCCCAAGGGAATCAGCATTATTAAATTTAGCTCAAGATAAGTTCAAAAATTATTCTGAAAAAAGAAGTGCCTTCATGGATAAGAAGCAAACAGCTACGCCAGATGGCACGGCAGTTCGGGTGGGCAGCCTGACCGACGTAGTTTTCTTATCGTATGGCCGCCTGGTCAAAATCCTTTTTGGAAGCCGAGGAAATGGATGCCTTGACGCCTCCACCAAAGAAGCTGCCCCACCAGGGGCCCAGATCAAAATATACATAGTAGGTATTTTGCGGAGATGTTTCTAAGGTTAGGGTATCCAATTTACCTGGGCCACCCCAAATAAAAAACTCATGTTTGCCGGCGGGCACCTCAAGCTCCACGAAGGCACCATTTTCCAAAGGTTTTTCTAATCTCATATTGTCAAACCCAACCACCATGCCGGCCTGAGCGCTGGGCAGGGTATTGTTTGTTCTAAAACAATACACCTTGGCTAGCGCTGCTTTATCAGAGTCAGGAGCAGTGTTTCTAGTCACATAGACGGGAGGTAGAGGTGCCGTGGCACAACCAAAAAAAACGAAGACCAAAGCCAGAAGATTCAAATGCAATACCTCTTGAAATTTCATTTCCAGGGCTCCCTTGTTATTCATGCTAGGATACTCAATGATATCAATACAAGATGGCATCGGCAAATTGCATTCGACCATAATGGCAATCTTTTTGTCTGTCTCTCATTACAAATCCATCTTGGTTTAATTCAAACTAAATTTCAGTAATCATTGCTGTTTGCCGGGATATCTCACCGGCCCAAAGATGAAACGGCGTTATTCATAATTTAAAATGGAGAAAAAAATGGAACAAAAGGTAAAACCAATCCCAGAAGGTTATCACACGATCACTCCGGGGCTGGTGATCAAAGATGGTGCGCGCGCGATAGAATTCTACAAGAAGGCATTTGATGCCACAGAAATTTACCGAATGGACTCACCCAGCGGAGCTTTGATTCATGCGGAATTGAAGATCGGCGATTCTCACTTCATGCTTGGTAGCGAGAAGCACGAGCATCCAGGGCACGACGAGAGTTGCGCCAAATCTCCATCAGAACTAAAGGGGACAACGGTAAATTTCTATCTTTATGTGGAGGACTCTGATGCCGCGTTCAAAAGCGCGGTCAAAGCGGGTGGCCAGGCCATGGGAGAGATGCAGGAGATGTTCTGGGGTGATCGCATCGGCAATATCCGCGACCCATTCGGCTATTTGTGGACCTTCGCCACTCACAAAGTGGACGTAACTCCCGAGGAGATGAAGGAACGCGCTACTCAGATAGCAAGGCCTGCAGAAGCGGCAAATGCCAGGCGGTGAAGGTTCTGGAAAAAAGTCAGACGATGCTTAAGGAAAAAATAGATATCGGATCAGGTGGCATGAACCCTGCCGATCTTTTGTGTACAAAGTTAAGTGGCAAAAGTGAGACACTTTATCTCGAGAACAAAGACGAAGTTGCAGTTTGCACTTTTGTCGATGGAAGTAAGGTCGATGCCTGGGATCTTTACCGGGCCCATTTCAAGAAACGTTAAATTAAATATTATTACTTTTCCATCGACGCGCGTTTTAAAGTTTCGATGTCAAGCTTAACCATTTTTATCATTGCCTTCCACACTCTTTCGGATTGGGGGTAATCTTTGGTTTGAAACAACTCATCCATAATCGTGGGTACGATCTGCCAGGAAACTCCATATTTGTCTCTGAGCCATCCACATTGTTCTGTTTTACCGCCCTCAGATAACCTCTGCCAGATGGTATCTATTTCCTTCTGGGTTTGGCAATTCACCATCAGCGAAAGCGCCGGGGAAAAAGTGAATACTGGTCCGCCGTTTAAGGCGACGAAGTCCTGTCCCTCTAGCTGAAACGAGACTGTCGCCACCGATCCCCTGGGCCGTCCTGATACCTCTGCTCCGGCCTCTCCATAACGGGTGAGACCTGTCACCTTGGAATTTTTAAAAATGGAAGTATAAAACTCCACCGCCTCTTCGGCCTGGTTATCAAACCATAAGCATGGGGTAATTTTTTGCATCGGACTTTTAGATTCTTGCATTAATCGATCAATCTTTGCGGCCAAAATAAAATCACTTTCAACCAAGGAAGAGATTTTATGGGTCCAAAGTTCCACCTCAAGATGCCCCCAGCCAACAGTCAGTTCGGGATGATGGCCCTGCTCTTCGGCAAGTCGGCCGATCTCTATCACATACCTCATGGGTGTCTTAAACTCATTAAACTTAAAACTTTTGAAGAGATGATTTTGGTCATGGGTTAGTTCCCAGCCTTGGGCCAGCTTTGCTAAAAGAGCTTTTCTTTCCGGCACGGGCAGCGGAGGGACGCCGCCTTTGCAAGGAATGCATGTTTTGTTTGCCAATTCTTCCATCTGGTCCCCCTTTTAAAAATATCTGACTTCATCGTAGATAATATAACCACTGCAGAAAAGAAGCAGAATCATTTCAGGAAAGGACCTTTTCAAGTTTGACAAATGCTTGGTCGAGCTTATCTTTCGTGTGATAACCGGCAGAATCCGCACTCATCTGTTTTAGAAAAGCGGGATTTATGTTTCAATCGCTGATACGAAAGCTCGCATCAAAGCACTCTATCGTGGAGTGGCATTACCTGGATTTTCATTGGCGATTGGTTGGACATTTGGAATTTCTGCTCCATTTTGCCTGGATTTATCGCTGATCGCAGTGTCAAAATATCCATTGCAAATTCTTAGCATGTTGCTGTTACTGCCCGCAAAATCAGTTACGACTGAAGTGGCGGGGTAATTCTCAAACTGTGCGGCAGATAAGGTGGCCGTAAGAGCAATAACGTTTCCATGAGGGCAAGCACTATAATTTTCCGTGAGAACCATTCCTGTGGGAGTTTGAAAATTAGATAATGGTCGGTCTGAATGGATGAGTGGGTTGAATTGACAAAAACTTAAATAGATATTTGCGCCAACGATTTTTTGTTTCTCATCGCGCACCGGTTGCACCACGAGGATGTCATTGAAAGCGCTACTTCCAAAATATAAATTGCCAGTGTTTTGACTTTCGATTGCTCCCTCTTCATAAGAGTTCGGACTTAACAGCGACGGGTTTTGCACGTCACTCACAATGCCCAAATTGGTGGTATGATAAACTTTTCGAATTCTTGGCGTACCGTCTTTACAGATGAGCTCAGTCTCATAACGCATCAAGAGTGCCCCCATCAGCGGTGATTCTGCCAGCGCCGCAAACGAAAGCAAAAAGCAAATCCACAAGATTATTAGTTTCATTTTTTTCCCCATCGTAAAAGGCATTTTTCATGGCCTAGAATGCAATGCTTAAGCCGAAAAATGCTCAGTAATTACAGGGTCTTTGCAGAGCAGATATGCCAAATTATCAAGTTAATGTCTATTAGTTAGACGGGCGCAATCCATTTTTTAGTTTTTTAGTTTTTCAGTTGAAATTTTTGCCTATGCCGCACTCTTCGACTCCTCTTGTTTGTTCATCACCAATCGTTTCATCTGCTCTCGTAATGTCCTAAGATGCCTGCATCCGCTGACTTTATTGAGCCGGGGCTCAATCTCCTCAATGGCCGATGCCAGCCAGTGTTGTCTCTGGAAACTGGTTTTCCACGTACAGACTCTGCCAGTGTATTGCTCAATTTGTTTATTCAGATTCTCAATGCAATTAGTGGTTTTAAAACTCCTGCCCAGTTCGGTGAACAGTCCATCTGGTGCAGGGTTAACGTCTCTTCTAATCCCTCATCTAAACTTTTGACCGCAGATTCATTTAAAGTTTTAAGTAGAGTAATTAATGTCTGCAAAGAGCGGTGTATTACCCTCTTACAAAGGTTCATTAGTTACTACCCCCGACCTCAAATCATACCCTGCTTGCATTCCTATTATTAGATCGGCTCTCACATCAGGCAAATACGATAAAATAAAAAAGCTAATTAACAATGTAAATATTTTTAAGGTAAGGACGGATTGAGCACACATTTTCTCCCCTATAAATGTTATCTTAGCTTATCCCACATCTTTTAAAAAAATAACTTCAAAAACGCGCTGTATTTCTATTGTCGCATGGAATGTTGCCGTCGCATG